>NZ_UAQZ01000001.1 GCF_900446215.1 Burkholderia cenocepacia
ATGGGCCGCGTCACGCCGCGCGTGCTGTGGAGCAACGCGGGCAATCTGCTCGACTACCTGCTCGATACCTGTCGTTCGTTGCCGTGCGCGGCCGATCCCGTCGGCGACGCGCACTGGCTGTTCGGTTCGACCTGCATGCGTGGCGAATCGAATCCGCTGCGCATGCCCGTGCGCGATACCGTGCCACGCTCGCCGCTGCTGCCGACGCCGTTTCGCGCGCGCCGCGTGTGCTGCCTGCGCTACGAAATTCCTGGAGAAACGCAACTGTGTGGAAGCTGCCCCCTGCTACTGACGATGGACGACGCGGCGCTGGCCGAGCAGGACGCGATCCGGTGACGCACGCCGGCCGCCGGCATGCACTCGGCGCGCTCGCGGCGGCACTCGGCGCCGTGTGCTGCGGTGCATTTCCCGCATCGGCGGCGGCTGCCGTTTCCGCGGCCGGAGGCGCAGGCGGTGCGCACGGCGGCGTGTCGCTGGCCGGCAATCCCGTCGTGTCGCAGGCCAGCGCGAAGATGCCCGTGCGGCCGCAGCGCGTGGTCGCGCTCGACTTCATGTTCGCGGAAAGCGTGATCGCGCTCGACCTCGTGCCGGCCGGGATGGCCGATACGGCGTTCTACCCGGGCTGGCTCGGCTACCGCAGCGAGCAGCTCGCGCACGTGACCGACATCGGCTCGCGGCAGGAGCCGGGACTCGAGGCGATCGCGGCGGTCAAGCCGGATCTCATCATCGGCGTCGGCTTCCGGCATGCGCCGATCTTCGACGCACTCGACCGGATCGCGCCGACGATCCTGTTCCAGTTCAGCCCGAACGTGTCGGAAGGCGGCGTACCGGTCACGCAGCTCGACTGGATGCGGCAGATCTTCCGGACGATCGGTGCGGTGACGGGGCGCGACGCGCGCGCGCAGGCGGTTGAAGCGCAACTCGACGCCGGCATCGCGCGCAACGCGGCGCGGCTCGCGGCCGCCGGCCGCCACGGCGAGCGCGTCGCGCTGCTGCAGGATCTCGGCTTGCCCGATCGTTACTGGGCGTATACGGGCAACAGCACGTCGGCGGGCCTCGCGCGGGCGCTCGGGCTCGATCCGTGGCCGAAGAAGCCGACGCGGGAAGGCACGCTATACGTGACGTCGGCCGATCTGCTGCGGCAGCGCGACCTCGCCGTGCTATTCGTGACCGCGTCGGGGATGGACGTGCCGTTGTCGACCAAACTCGATTCGCCGGTGTGGCGCTTCGTGCCCGCGTTGAAGGACCATCGGATCGCGCTGATCGAGCGCAACATCTGGGGGTTCGGCGGGCCGATGTCGGCGCTGAAGCTGGCCGACGTGATGACCGATACGATGCTGAAGCTGCCGGCCGTGCGTTGAGCGCGCGGTGCGCGTCGAGCCGCAGGCGATGCGACGTTTGACGGGCAGGGCGTTGTGATCGGCCCGACGACGCATGGCGTCCGCCTTTCCTGGTCGCCACACGTCAGCGGCTGAATTCCCCGCTGAAACGACCATCGCCGGCACACTGCCACTGCAGCGTGCCGGCGATTTTTTCATCGACTGTCGTCGTGTTACGCGCTCATCGCATCGACGCCATCCTGCGCACGCAGGCGCGCCGGTTGCGTGTCGCTGACGATACGTCCGTTGTCGAGCTTCAGCAGGCGATCGGCGAGATCGAAGTAGCGGTCGTCGTGCGTGATCACGATCACGGCCTTGCCGCGCGCGCGCAGCTCCGGCAGCAGTTGTTCGTAGAACACCGCCTTGAACGACGGGTCCTGGTCGGCCGCCCATTCGTCGAACAGGTAGAACGGACGATCTTCCAGGTACGCGACGACGAGCGCGAGCCGCTTGCGCTGCCCGGTCGACAGCGCGCGCGTCGAGAACGCGCCGTCGACCACCTTCACCTTGTGGTCGAGCGCGAGTTTCGCGACGAGCGCGTTCGCTCGCGCATCGGCCTGCGCACGCGACGGATCGTCGGGATCGACGATGCCGAGCAGCGCATCGAACAGGTGGAAATCGTTGAACACCGCGCTGAAGCGCTGCCGGTAGGCCGCGCGCTCGCGCCAGCCGATCGTGCGGCCGTCGACCTCGATCGTGCCTTGTTCGGGCTCGTAGAGCCCCGTCAGCACCTTCGCGAGCGTGGTCTTGCCGCTGCCGTTGCCGCCGACGATGAACACGAGCTCGCCCGGCTTGATCGTCAGGTCGATCGGCCCGATGCTGAACATCCGTTCGTCGCGTTCGTGGAAGTACGCGTGCGTGACGCCGCGCAGCGTGACGGCGCCGGCCGGCGGCACGTCGGGCGCATCGGCCGCGGGCGGCACCGTGCGCAGCGCGCCGAACTCGGCCATCACGCCTTCGATCCGCGTGAGCGACACGCGCGCCGCGTTGACGGTCGGCAGGTTGTTCAGCAGGCCGTCGAGCGGCACCAGCATGAACAGGAACACGACGACGTAGCCGGCGGCCGCGGCCGGGTCGGCATGCACGCCGAGCTGCGGCCAGAACGACGCGACGCCGAGGAACACGTAGAACAGGAAGATGATCCAGCCGACCCCGACCGCATACGCGCTGAACGCGCGGCGGCGGTGGTCGCGCACTTCGCCGATCGCGGCGCCGAGCTGGCCGTCGACGAACTGGCGGGCGCGCGCATCGTGCAGCTTCAGCTCCTTCGCGCCGGAGAACAGCGAACCGAGATAGCCGAACAGGCGGTCCTGCGCTTGGCCGGCGGCTTCGAGCGACGCGATCGCGCGGCGGTCGCCGGTGTGATAGCCGAGCGAGCCGGCGATGATCGCGGCCAGCGCCAGCAGGCACACGGGCCACGACAGCCACGCCAGATAGCCGAGGCAGCCGAACACGATCGAGCCGTGCATGACGAGGTTCGGCAGCGCGAAGAACAGCATCGACACGTTGGTCGCGTCGTCGGTCAGCACCGACTGCACGGGCGCGGCGCCGATCCGCTCGATGTCGCGCAATTCGGCCGCGCCGACGCGCCGCGCCAGATGCACGCGCAGCCGCGCCATCGTGTCCTGCGACAGGCGGGCGAACAGCGTGCCCGACACGATCCGCGTGACGAGCGCGATCACCGCGCACAGCGCGAAGCGCCACGCGAGCGACGCATCGGCGGCGCCCGGTTGCGACAGCGCGCGGTTCAGCGTCGCGACGAGCAGCACGCTCGCGACGCCGTTCAGCACGCAGGCGGTGAGCGCCAGCGTGAGCGACACACGGCTTTCGCGCAGCAGCGCAAGGATCAGGCGCGCCGCGGGGCGGCCGGGGGAAGCGTCGAGGGACGGCGGGGAAGAAGGCTCGTGGGCGGCTGTCATCGGCAACGTCGGTAAAGGGAAGGCAGGCAATCAAGCGGAAACGGCAAATCTGACGCGAAAGCGGCGGGCGGGGGGGCGCGCCCCATTCCCGGCTTTCCTCCCTGATAGACGAACGGGCCGCGCAAATATTTAGCCCCATCGTCAAAAAAAGCCGCCGTACGCACTTTGCACGCAAAACGGTAAAAAATCGGCCGCGCCGTTCGTCACACCAGTGAAGCCGCCCCAAGCGGCCCCGAGACTTGGCCGAAGCGGCCGGACCGAAGGACTTCACGCACATGACGAGTTTCCCGACTGCGCTGCATCACCGAATCCGCGAACTGGCGCGCCTCGCGCCCGACGCACCCGCCATCGCGGTGCCTTTCCAGAACGACCTGCGCCTGTCGCGCGGTGCGCTCGACGCACGTGCATCGCAGCTCGCGCGGCAACTGCGCGCGGCCGGCGTCGGCGCCGAAGTGCGGGTCGGCGTGTGCGTCGAGCGTTCGGGCGAACTGTTCGTCGCGCTGCTGGCCGTGCTGAAGGCGGGCGGCGTATTCGTGCCGCTCGATCCGCGCCATCCGGCCGCGCGCCTCGACTGGATCGTGCAGGATGCGCAACTGCGGCACGGCATCGTCGACGCCGCCGGCCGCGCGGCGCTCGGCACGCCGTTCGAACACGCGTTCGACGCGACCGCCGACGCATCGGGCGTCGCGCAGGATCACGCGTTCGATGACGACACCGTGGCCGTGCACCCGCGTTCGGCCGCCTACATGATCTATACGTCGGGCTCGACCGGCACGCCGAAGGCGGTGGTCGTCGAGCACGGGCCGCTCGCCGCGCACTGCGACGCGCTTGCCGCCGCGCTGCCGATCGAGGCCGGCGACCGTCTGCTGCATTTCGCGTCGGTCAACTTCGACGCCGCGCACGAATGCTGGCTCGCGCCGCTCGCGGTCGGCGCCGGCATCGTCGTCGCGCCGCCGCAGCCGTTCGCGCCGGACGCCGCGCATGCGCTGATGGTGCGCGAAGCCGTGAACGTCGCGGCGTTTCCGCCGGCATACCTGCGTGAATTCGCGGCCGTCGCCGCGCGCGACGGCGTGCCGCCGGCATTGCGCGTGCTCGCGTTCGGCGGCGAGGCGCTGCCGCAGCAGGCATTCGAATTCGTGCGCCGCACGTTCCCGGCCGTGCGCCTGATCAACGGTTACGGGCCGACCGAGGCCGTGATCTCGCCGATGCTGTGGCCGGTCGCGCCGGGCGAGATGCCGGTGCTGGCCGCGGACGACGCGTATGCGTCGTTGCCGATCGGTAGCGTGATCGGCCCGCGGGCCGCACGCATCGACGGCGCGGCAGCCGATGGCGTGGGCGAGCTGCTGCTCGGCGGTGTGTGCGTCGCCCGCGGTTATCACGGCCGCCCGGCGCTCACGGCCGAACGTTTCGTTCCCGATGCGGACGGTGAGCCCGGCGCGCGCGTTTATCGCACCGGCGACCTCGCACGCCTGCGCGACGACGGCGCATACGATTATCTGGGCCGCCTCGACGATCAGGTCCAGGTGCGCGGCGTGCGCGTAGAGCCGGCGGAAATCGCCGCGTGCCTGCGCTCGCACCCGGCCGTGGCGGACGCGGCCGTCATCGCCGAAACCGCCAACGGGCCGACGCGGCTGATCGCATGCGTCGCGCTGCGCGCGGCGGCCGACGATGTCGCGTTGAAGGCGCACGTGGCCGCGCAGTTGCCGGCTGCGTGGCAGCCGCACCGGTTCGTGCGTTGCGATACGCTGCCGTACACGCTGAACGGCAAGCTCGACCGTGCCGCGCTGCGCGAGCGGATTGCCGCCGCGCGCGATACGACGCAAGCCGCCGGCGATGCGCCGCGCACGCCGACCGAACGGCAGATCGCCGGTCTCTGGCAAACGCTGCTGGGCCTCGACGTCATGCCGTCGCGCGACGATCGTTTTTTCGCGCTGGGCGCCGATTCGCTCGCCGCGATGCAGTTGCACGCCGCGATTCGTGCGGCCGTTCGTGTGAATCTGCGGCTCGATACGCTGTTCGCCGATCCGGTGCTCGCCGAGTTGGCCGACACGGTCGACCGTGCGGAACGCGAGACCGGCGAACCGCTCGCCACGATTACCGCGCGCCGTGCGCCGGCCGCCGTGGCCGCGCCGTACGTCGATCGCGCGGCATCGCTCGCGCAGCAACGTTTCTGGGTGCTCGCGCAAACGCGCGACGCAAGCGCCGCGTATCACATTGCCGCACACTGGACGATCGACGGCGTGCTCGACCGCGACGCGCTGCAGCGCGCGCTCGATCACGTGATCGGCCGTCACGAAGCGTGGCGCACGACGCTCGTCGACAACGACGACGGCGTCGTGATGCAGCGGATTCATGCGCATCTGCCGGTGTCGATCGCCACGGTCGACCTGCGCGATCAACCGCCGGCCGCCCGCGACGCGCACGCCGCGCGTCTGGCCGAGCGCGATGCGGCCGAGCCGTTCGACCTCGCACGCGGCCCGCTGCTGCGCGCGACGCTGGTCGTGCTCGCCGACGACCGTCACCGGCTGCTGCTGACCGCGCATCACGCGATCACCGACGGGTGGAGCTCGCGCTGCGCGTTCGACGAACTGTCGGCCGCGTATTGCGCGTATGCCGACGGGCGCGAGCCGTCGCTGCCCGATCTGCCGATCCAGTACGCCGACTACGCGGACTGGCAGCGCGACATGCTGGCCGGCGGCGAGGGCGAACGTCAGCTCGACTACTGGCGCGGCGCGTTGCGCGACGTGCCGGGCCCGCTCGCGTTGCCGGTCGACCGCCAGCCGGGCGCCACGCGCACGCTGCAGGGCGCCCGCGTGTCGGTGCGCCTGCCCGATGCGGTCGCGGCCGACGTGCGGCAACTCGCACGGGACGCCCAGGCGACCGTCTTCACGGTGCTGCTGGCCGCGCTCGACGCGTGGCTGTCGCGCCTGACCGGTGAAACGGACGTCGTCGTCGCGGTGCCGGTCGCGCATCGCCAGCGCCCCGAAACGCGTGCATTGCTGGGTCTGTTCCTGAATACGGTCGCGCTGCGGGTACGCGTGGCGCCGACGCTGCCGTTCCGCGCGCTCGTCGACGCGGCGCGCACCGCGGCGCTCGATGCGGTCGCGCACCAGGACGTGCCGTTCGAGCGCGTCGTCGATGCGGTGAAGCCGCCCGTCAAGCGCGGCGACGAATGGCTGCGCGTGAAATTCGCGCAGCAGTTCGACGCACGGCACGACAGCGTGCTGCCGCGCGCCACGGCGGTCGCGACGCCGGGGCCCGATCTCGCCGCGCGCTTCGACTTCGCGCTGGATTTCACCGACGATGCGAACGGGATCGAACTGGTCGCGGCCTATGCGACCGACTGCATCGATGCCGATACCGCGCGTGCGTGGCTCGACAGCTATGCGGCGCTCGTCGGCGCGGCCGCGCACGCTCCGCAGCATACGACGGCCGCGCTGCCGTGCGATGCGTCGGCTGCATCGCGCCAGCCGCGCGACGGTCGCGCGCTGCGTATCGAGCATGCCGACATCGTCGCCGCATTTGCGCGGCAGGCGGCCGCCTATCCGCATCGCGTCGCGCTGTCGGACGCATCGACTTCGCTGACGTTCGCGGAACTCGACGACGCATCGAACCGCATCGCGCGGGCACTGGCGCAACGCGGCGTGGCCGCCGAAGCGGCCGTCGTGGTCTGCATCGAGCGCTCGACACGGTTCGTCGTCGGCCTGCTCGGCGCGCTGAAAGCCGGCGCGCTCGCCGTGCTGCTCGATCCCGCCCAGCCCGCCGCGCGTCTCGCCGCGGCTGCCGCCGACTGCGGCGCGCGCTGGGCGCTCGTCGCGGAACCGGCCGCGTGGCCGGCCGGCATCGACGCGCAGCCGCTCGACGTCGACGCGCTCGCGCAGGACGCGACGCTCGCTCATGCGGCCGGCGTGCGCGTTGCGCCGCACCCGGAACAGGGTGCATACCTGATCTATACGTCCGGCTCGACCGGCACGCCGAAGGGCGTCGTCGTATCGCATGGCGCGCTGGCCGACTACGTGCAGGGGATGCTCGACGAACTCGCGTTCGCGCCCGATGCGTCGTTCGCAATGGTGTCGACGGTCGCGGCCGATCTCGGCCACACGACGCTGTTCGGCGCATTGTGCGCGGGCCGTACGCTCCATCTGCTGCCGGCCGCTTGCGCATTCGATCCGGACCTGTTCGCCGACGAAATGCGCCGCCGTGAAGTCGGCGTGCTGAAGATCGTGCCGAGCCATCTGCAGGCGTTGCTCGACGCGCGCGTGCCGGCCGACGTGCTGCCGCGCCACGCGCTCGTGACGGGCGGCGAAACGCTCACGTGGGCGCTCGTCGCGCGCCTGGCCGCGCTCGCGCCGGCGTGCCGCGTGATCAACCATTACGGGCCGACCGAAGCGACGGTCGGCGCGCTCGCGTGCGATACGGCGTCGATTGCCGCCGACGCGCGCGATCCCGCGAGCGGCGTGCCGCTCGGGCTGCCGCTGCCGAATGCGCGCGCGCTGGTGCTCGACGCGTTCGGCGCGTGCGTGCCGGCCGGCGCGACGGGCGAGCTGTATCTGGGCGGGCCGGGCGTCGCGCGCGGCTACCTCGGACGCCCGGCGCAAACCGCCGAGCGCTTCGTGCCCGATCCGTTCACGCCCGGCGCACGGCTGTATCGCACGGGCGACCGCGTACGGCTGCGTACGGACGGACGCCTCGCGTTCCTCGGCCGGATCGACGATCAGGTGAAGATTCGCGGCTACCGCGTCGAGCCGGGCGAGGTGAGTGCGGCCGTGCGTGCGGCCGGCCCGATCGCGCAGGCCGAAACGCTCGCGATCGAGCACGATGGCCGCCTGCGGCTCGCGACCTTCGTCGTGATGCGCGACGGCGCGGCATTCGACGAAGCCGCGGTGCGCGCCGCGCTCGCCGCGAAGCTGCCCGACTACATGGTGCCCGCGCAGTTCGTCGCACTGGCGCGCCTGCCGGTGACCGCGAACGGCAAGATCGATCGCGCGGCGTTGCGCGAACTCGCAGCCGTGCCGGTTGTAGTCGCATCCAGCGATGCGCCGCAGGGCGCGGTCGAAACGGTGCTCGCCGACGTCTGGCAGGCCGTGCTGAAGGCGCCGAAGGTCGGACGCGACGACAACTTCTTCGAACTCGGCGGCGATTCGATCCTCGTGCTGCAGGTGATCGCCCGTGCGCGCAAGCGCGGCGTGCGCTTCACGCCGAAGCAACTGTTCGACGGGCCGACCGTCGCCGAACTCGCGCGCGTGGCGAAAATCGACGACACGGCCGTTGCCGCGCAGCCGGCGAGCGCGGTTCCGACCGCGACTGCGGCTGCCACGGCCTCGCCGGCTGCCGCCGCGATCCTGACGCCCGCGCAGCAGCGCTTCTTCGCGCTTGATATTCCGCACCGCGGCCACTGGAACCAGTCGGTGTCGTTCGATGTGCGGGGCGCGTTCGATGCAGACGCATTCGCCCGCGCATTCGACGCGGTGCTCACGCATCACGATGCATTCCGCCAGCGCTTCGCACGCGGCGCCGACGGCACGTGGCACGCGAGCGATGCGGCGAAACCGTACGATGCGCTGCCGTTCGTGGAAGTCGCCGCACGCGACGACGCCGACGCGCTGGCACGCTTCGACGCGCTGCAGCGCCGTCTCGACCTCGGCAACGGGCCACTCGCGTGCGCGTGCGCGGCACGGCTGCCGGACGGTTCGACCCGGCTTTATCTCGCGATTCACCACGCGATCGTCGATGGCGTGTCGTGGCGCATCCTGCTCGACGACCTGGACAGCGCCTATCGCGCCGCATGCGAGCGCACGCCGGTTCGCCTGTCGCAGCCCGGCCTGCGCGCGGACGCCTGGGCCGCACGGCTCGCCCGCGCGGCAACGGAACCGGCGTCGCCGTTCGCGGCCGAAGCCGCCTACTGGGCCGGCATGGCTCAGGGCGACGACATCGTGGCCGATCACCCCGACGCGGCGGCGACGAACGCCGATGCGTCCGTCGTCGTGCAGACGATCGACGCGGCATTGACGCGCGCCGCGCTGACCGACGCGCACGCGGCCTATCGCACGCAGGCGATCGAGCTGCTCGGCGCGGCGCTCGCGCTGGCGCTGGCCGGTGCACGCGGCGCCGCATCGTGCCGGGTCGAACTGGAAGGACACGGCCGCGAAGCGCTGTTCGACGATGCGGATGCCAGCCGCACGATCGGCTGGCTGACGAGCCATTACCCGGTGACGCTGCCGGTCGCAGCGACGGCACGCGACACGCTGTGCGCGGTCAAGGACACGCTGCGCGCGGTGCCGCACAAGGGGCTAGGCTTCGGCGTGCTCGCACACTATGGCGATGCAGCCACGCGCGCGGCGCTGGCCGCCGTGCCGCGCCCGCGCGTCACGTTCAACTATCTCGGCCAGTTCGACGCGCCGCGCGATGCGACGCTCGTGCCGCGTTTCGGCGGCACCGGCACCGAGCGCGATCCGAACGGACCGCTCGGCAACACGCTCGCGATCCATGCGTACCTCGACACGGACGGCGACGGCGCGCGCACGCTGAAGGTCCATTGGGTCTACGGTGCGCCGCAATTCGAACGCGCGACGATCGACGCATTCGCCGAACGCTTCGCGGCCGCGCTGCGCGAACTCGTCGACGCCTGCGCGTCACGCGTCGCGCATCGCGGCGCCGGCGCGACGCCGGGCGATTTCCCGCTCGCGCAGGCCGCCGGCCTCACGCAGGGCGCGATCGAACGCGCGCCGCTCGACTGGCGCACGATCGACGACGTGTATCCGCTGTCGCCGATGCAGCAGGGCATCCTGTTCCATGCGCTGTTCGCGCCCGGCCACGCGAGCTACGTGAACCAGCTCGTCGCGACCGCGACGGCGCTCGACGCCGACCGGCTCGCGGCCGCGTTCGACGCGTCCATCGCGCGTCACGACATCCTGCGCACGAGCGTGATGCCGGACGAAGCCGCGCCGCTGCAGTGCGTGCATCGTCACGCGCGCATGCCGGTCGAACAGCTCGACTGGCGCACGCGCGGCGACACGCTCGACGCCGATTTCGACGCCTGGCTCGCGGCCGACCGCACGCGCGGCTTCGACTGGCGCGAGCCGCCGCTGATGCGGCTCACGCTGATCCGCGTGACGGACGACGCGTGGCGGGTCGTCTGGACGCGTCACCACGTATTGCTCGACGGCTGGAGCACCGCGCGCCTGCTCGCCGACGTGCTGCGCGACTATCGCGACCCGGACGCCGTGTCGCCGTTCGCGAGCCGTCCGGCATTGCGCTATCGCGATTTCATCGCATGGCTCGGCACGCGCGACCGCGATGCCGACGAGCACTTCTGGACCGGGCGCCTGGCGCGGCTCGACGCACCGACGCTGATCGCGGAACGCGCGGCCGACCGCGCGGAAGCCGAGATGGCCACGTGGCGCGCGACGCTCGATGCCGACACGATGACGCGCGTCGCGCAGACCGCCCGCGCGCTGAAGCTGACCGTCAACACGCTGGTGCAGGGCGCGTGGGCGCTCGCGCTGCAACGGATGACGCACCAGCCGGCCGTCGCGTTCGGCGCGACCGTCGCGGGCCGTCCCGATGCGCTCGCGGACGTCGATTCGGTGCTCGGTCTCTTCATCAACACGCTGCCGGTCATCACCGCGCCGGCGCCGCAGCAACGTGCGGCCGACTGGCTGCACACGCTGCAGCGCGAGAACGCGGCCGCCGCCGAACACGCGCACACGCCGCTCGCCGACATCCAGCGCTGGGCGCGCGGATCGGGCGGCGCACTGTTCGACACGCTGGTCGTGTTCGAGAACTATCCGGTCGACGAGTCGGTGCGCGACGCCGATCCGCGCGCGCTGGCGTTGAGCGGCGTGCGCAGCATCGAAGCGACCGATTTCGCGCTGACGCTCGTGATCGAGAGCGGCGCCGAACTGACGATCGACTACGGGTACGACACCGCACGCGTCGATGCGCGTCAAGTCGAGACCTGGCATCGCGCGTTTGCCTGCGCGCTCGATGCGCTGGCCCGCACGCCGGACGCGCGGCTCGGCACGTTGTCGATCGCCGATGAGGCGACCCGCGACGCGCTGGTACGTGCGCAGGACACCGCGCGGATCTGGCCGCCCGGGCAACGGCAGCCGCTGCACCTGCAATTCGTCGATGCGGCACGCGCGACGCCCGACGCGATCGCACTCGAGTACGCGGACACTCACGGCCGCGTGCAGCGCGCGACCTATCGCGAACTCGACGCCGCCACGTCGCGCATCGCGGCCGCGCTGCGCCGGCGCGGCGTGCGGCCCGACACACCGGTCGCGCTGTGCGTCGAGCGTTCGTTCGACATGGTGATGGCGCTCGTCGGCGTGCTGAAGGCCGGCGCCGCGTACCTGCCGGTCGATCCCGACTATCCGGCCGAGCGCATCGCATACCTGCTGCGCGACGCGCGGCCGGCCGTCGCGATCACGCAGGCGCATCTGCGCGAGCAGGTCGAGGCCGCGCTGGGCGAGGGCGCCGACACGCAACTGCTGACGGTCGCGGATCTGCTGGCCGACGAAGCGGGCGATGTTGCCGATGAAACCGCGGCGATCGACGACGCGCAGCTCGCGTACCTGATCTACACGTCCGGCTCGACCGGCAAGCCGAAGGGCGCCGGCAACACGCACGGCGCGCTCGCGAACCGGATCGCGTGGATGCAGCATGCGTACCGGCTGACGCGCGACGACGTCGTGCTGCACAAGACGCCGTTCGGCTTCGACGTGTCGGTGTGGGAATTCGTGTGGCCGCTCGCGATCGGTGCGAAGCTCGCGATCGCCGCGCCCGGCGACCACCGCGATCCGGCGCGTCTGGCTGCCGCGATCCACGCGCACGGCGTGACGGTGCTGCATTTCGTGCCGTCGATGCTCGCCGCGTTCGCAGCGCATCTCGACGATTTCTCGGCCGCCGCGCAATGCGACAGCGTGCGCCTGATCGTCGCGAGCGGGGAGGCGCTGGCCCCCGAGCTCGTCGCGAAGATGGCGCGCCTGTTGCCGAACGCGACGCTCGTGAACCTGTACGGGCCGACCGAGGCCGCGATCGACGTGTCGCACTGGACCTGCGGGCCCGACGACGCGCAAGCGGTCGCGGTGCCGATCGGCCATCCGATCGCGAACCTGCAACTGCACGTGCTGGATGCCGCGTGGCAGCCGGTGCCGGCCGGCGCGACCGGCGAACTGTATCTCGCGGGCGCGGGCCTCGCGCGCGGCTATCTCGGCCGTCCCGCGCTGACCGCCGAGCGGTTCGTACCCGATCCGTTCGTGCCGGGCGCCCGCATGTACCGCACCGGCGACCTCGCGCGCCGGCGCGCGGACGGCGCGCTCGACTACCTCGGCCGGGTCGACACGCAGGTGAAGCTGCGCGGCCAGCGGATCGAGCCGGGCGAGATCGAGGCGCTGCTGCGCGCGGCGCCGGGCGTCAACGATGCGGTCGTGATCGTGCGCGACGAGCAACTGATCGGCTATGTCGCCCGCGGCGAGGCCGGCCCGCTGGACCGTGCGGCGCTGCTCGACGCGCTGCGCGCGCAACTGCCGGCGTACATGGTGCCGTCGCAGCTGATCGAGCTCGACGCATTGCCGGTCACGCCGAACGGCAAGTGCGATCGCCATGCGCTACCCGCGCCGGTGCGTGAAGCGGCCGACGCCGTCGAACTCGCGACCGACACCGAGCGCGCGCTCGCCGACATCTGGCAACGCGTGCTGCACGTGGACGCGATCGGCCGCGACGGCGATTTCTTCCTGCTCGGCGGCCATTCGCTGCTCGCGACGCAGGCCCACGCGCAGGCCAACCTGCACTGGGGCCTGGCGCTGCCGCTGCGCACGCTGTTCGACACGCGCACGCTGGCGCGCTGCGCGGAAGCGATCGACGCGGCCTGCGCGGCACGCGGCGCGACCGATGCGGCGAGCGCGATCGACGCGCTGCTCGGCGAACTGGAAACCCAATAAGGACGACGGATGACGAAGGTGCAACCCGACTGGCTCGCGCTCGCGACGCGTTTCGCGCAACTGCCCGACGCGCAGCGCGCGGTCTTCATCGACAAACTCGGCGCGGCCGGCATCGACTTTCGCGTGCTGCCGATCCCGCCGCGCACGCCGCGTACCGACCGCGTGCCGGCGTCGTTCGCGCAGACGCGGCTGTGGCTGCACGCGCGGCTGATCGATGCGCCGGACGCGTATCACATCACCGAGCGCCTGGCGCTGACGGGCCCGCTCGACGTACATGCGCTGCGCCTCGCGTGCGACGCACTGATCGCGCGCCATGAAGCGCTGCGTACGACTTTCGACGAAGCGCAGGACGGCGTCGCGCAGACGATCCACGCACCGCTGCGCTGCCCGTGGCGCGAAACCGATCTCGAAGCGTTGCCGGACGCGCAACGCGTAGCGCGCGCGGAAGCCGTCGCGACGGCCGACGAGGCCGAACCGTTCGATCTCGGCACGGCGCCGCTCGTGCGCGCGCATCTGGTGCGCTTCGACGCGACGCATCACTGGCTCGCGCTGACCGTCCATCACATCGTGTCGGACGGCTGGTCGTCGGGCGTGATGCTGTCCGAACTCGCCGCGTTCTATCGTGCGTATGCGTCGGGCGAACCGGTGCCGCTCGCGCCGTTGCCGATCCAGTATGCCGACTACGCGCTGTGGCAGCGCCGCTGGCTCGATGCCGGCGAGCGCGACCGTCAGCTCGCGTTCTGGCGCGAACGGCTCGATCCGCAGCGCGGTGTGCTGACGCTGCCCGGCGCGAGCGCCCGGCCGGCCCGGCGCAGTGCGCGCGGCGCGCGTCATGTGTTTTCGCTCGACGCGCGCCTCGGCGCGCAGCTGCGCGCGTTCGCGGCCGCATCCGGCGCGACGCCGTTCGCGGTGCTGCTCGCCGCGCTCGATGCGCTGCTGGCGCGCGCGACCGGCGACGCGCGGATCTGCGTCGGCGTGCCGGCCGCGAACCGCGAGCGCGCGGAAGTCGCCGGCCTGATCGGCTTCTTCGTCAATACGCTGGCGATCGACGTCGACGTGCCCGCGCACGGCGATTTCTCGTCGCTGGTCGAACGCACGCAGCGCGCGCTCGTCGACGCGCAGATGCACCAGGACGTGCCGTTCGAACAGGTGGTCGACGCGCTCGGCGTGCCGCGCAGCGCGAGCCACCATCCGCTGTTCCAGGTGATGGCCGCGTATGGCGAACGCCGCGCGCTGCCGGCGCTCGGCGCGGCGTCGGCCGCGTTGCTGCCGTCCGGCACGCCGTCCGCGAAGTTCGACCTGACGCTGTCCGTCGAAGCGACGCCGGACGGCACCTTCGACGCCGCCTTCATCTACGCGCTCGACCTGTTCGATGCGGACGCGATCGCACGGCTGGCCGCGCGCTTCGTCACGCTGCTGACCGATGCGCTCGCGCGTCCGAGCCTGCCGATCGGCGATCTCGACTGGCTGCCGGCCGACGAACGTGCGCAGTTGTTCGCATGGAACGCGCCGGCCGGCGCGACCGATGCCGAGCCGTTCGTGCCGGTGCATGCACGCATCGCCGCGCATGCGCACGCACGGCCCGACGCACGCGGCGTCGCCGACGTCGATCGCGCGTTGACGCGCGGCGAAGTCGATGCCCGCGCGGCGCGCCTCGCGCGCCATCTGGTGGCGGCCGGCGTGCGGCCCGAGATGCGCGTCGGCGTCGCGCTGCAGCGTTCGGTCGACCTGCTCGTCGCGCTGATCGCGGTGCTGAAGTCGGGCGCCGCGTTCGTGCCGCTCGATCCGGCGCATCCGCGCGAACGGCTCGCGCAGATCGTCGGCGACGCGAACATCGCGCACGTGCTGACCGACGGCGCGAGCGCCGCATCGTTGCCCGAATTGCCGGAACTGCGCGTGTGGCGCGCGGACGCAATCGATACGCTCGACGAAGCCGCGCACGTCGCGCTGCCGGACGTGCTGCCCGGCCATGCGGCATATGCGATCTACACGTCGGGTTCGACCGGCAAGCCGAAGGGCGTGATCGTCGACCACGCGTCGTTCGCCCTGCATTGCGCGGCGATCGCCGAGCGCTACGGCGCGGGCGAGAACGACGTGTTCCTGCTGTTTCAGTCGGTCAATTTCGACGGCGCGCACGAAGGCTGGTTTTCGCAATACATGTCGGGCGCCGCGGTGTCGGTGACGGCCGACGTGCTGTGGCCGCCCGCGCAGACCTGCGCGATGATGATGCGCGACGGCGTGACGATGACCTACGTGCCGCCCGGCTGCGCGGCACAGCTCGCCGAATGGGCGCTCGCGCACGGCGCACCGCCGACGCTGCGTTCGCTGACCGTCGGCGGCGAGGCGACGTCGCGCGAGGCGTTCGCGATGCTGCGCCGCGCGCTGCCGAACGTGCGCGTGGTCAACGGTTACGGCCCGACCGAAACGGTCATCACGCCGACGCTGTGGATGTTCCGGCCCGGCGACGATCTCGCGAAACTCGGCGACGCCGCGTATCTGCCGATCGGCACGCTGGTCGGCGCGCGCACCGCGCACGTGCTCGACGCGCGGCTGCATCCGCTGCCGGTCGGCGTGATCGGCGAACTGTACCTGGGCGGCGAGGGCATCGGCGTCGCGCGCGGCTATCTCGATCGCCCGGCGCTGACGGCCGAGCGTTTCGTGCCCGATCCGTACGGCGCGCCGGGCGCGCGGCTGTACCGTACCGGCGACCTCGTGCGGCGCCGCGCGGACGGCGTGTTCGATTTCATCGGCCGCGTCGATCACCAGGTGAAGCTGCGCGGCCTGCGCATCGAACTCGGCGAAATCGAAGCGCAGCTCGCCGCGCACGACGCGGTGCGCGAAGCCTGCGCGGTCGTGCACGGGCAGGGCGCGCTCGCGCAGCTCGTCGCGTATGTCGAATTGACCGCGGAGGCGCAGGCGGCCGCGCAGCCGGTCGAAGCCGCGACGCTCGACGCGCACCTGCGCCGCACGCTGCCCGATTACATGGTGCCCGCGCAACTGATCGTGCTCGATGCGCTGCCGCGCAACGCGAACAGCAAGGTCGACCGTGCGCGGCTGCCGGCGCCGGTGCGTGTCGAACGCACGTACGAGGCGCCGCACGACGGCGACGAAGCCGCGCTCGCGGCGATCTGGTGCGACGTGCTGAACCTGGAACGCGTCGGCCGCGGCGATCACTTCTTCGATCTCGGCGGCCATTCGCTCGCGGCCGTGCGTGTCGCGACGCGCGTGGCCGAACGGCTCGGCCGCGACGTGCCGGTGCGTGCGCTGTTCGAGGCGCCCGTGCTCGCGCAATACGCGCGGCAGGTGGCCGATGCGCCGCGCGCCGCGCATACCGGCGCCACGGCGCCAGGCGTCGCCGTGGTCAAACCGGACGCCCACGGCGTGTGGCCGCTATCGCCCGCGCAGCTCGGCCTGTGGTTCCTGTGGCGCGCGCAGCCGGACAGCGCCGCGTACAACATTCCGGTTGCGTTGCGCGTGCGCGGGCCGCTCGATGTCGATGCGCTGCGCGCCGCGTTCGCGGAGGCGGCCGCCGGGCATCCGGCGCTGCGTGCACGGCTCGTCGTCCGCGACGGCGCGCTGCCGGGCCAGCGGATCGACGCAGACGTTGCCGTCGCGCTGCCGGTGATCGACCTGTCGACGCAAGCCGATGCACTGGCCCGCGCGGCCGCGCTGACCGATGAGGATGCGCTCGCGCCGTTCGACCTCGCGACCGATGCGCCGCTGTGGCGCGCCCGCGTGCTGCGGCTCGCGGCGGACGATCACGTGCTGTCGGTGACGATCCACCACATCGTGTCGGATGGCGAATCGATCGAGCTATGGCTCGACGCGGTGCGCGCCCGCTATGTCGCCCGCGTGCAAGGCAGCGCCGTGCCGGCCGACGAAGCCGATCAGCCGGCCGTCCAACCGGCCGTCCAACTGGCCGTCCCGCTCGTGCTCCCCGCGCCGTGCCATCCGGCGCGTGTCGCGTACTGGCGCGATGCGCTCGCCGATCTGCCGTCGCGCGTGCTGCCACAGCGCGCCGACGCGCCGGCGGTGCCGCAATGGCGCGCGGCCCGCATCGCGTTCGAATTCGATGCGCAGCTGATTCGCGCGGCACGCGACGCCGCGTCGGCCTCGCACGCGACGCTGCCGATGCTGCTGCACGCGGCGCTCAACACCGCGCTGTTCCGCGCGACGGGCGTGGCCGACCAGCCGGTCGGCGTGCTCGCGTCGACGCGCGAGCTCACCGGCGACGCGGCCCGCGCGGCGCTCGGCCTGTTCATCAACTCGGTCGTCGTGCGCACGCGGATCGACCCGGCCGCGCGCCGCGCGGACGTGCTCGCGCAGGTGCGCGACACGGCGCTCGCCGCGTATGCGCATGCCGACGTGCCGTTCGCCGACGTCGTGGCCGCGCTGCGTGCGCCGCGCGCCGCGCAGGCCAATCCGCTGTTCCAGGTGATGTTCAACTACCTGCGCCCGACCGGTGCCGCCGCACGCGACTGGGCCGGCCTGTCGCTGGCCGAATTCGACGACGTGCGCCATCGCGTCGTGTTCACGCTGGAGCTGGACGTCGTCGAGCATCCGGACGGCCGCGTGAGCGCCGCGTTCTCGTATGCGGACGAACTGCTCGCGCGCGATTTCGTCGAGGCGCTCGTCGAGCTGTACCACGACGAAGTCGCGCGTTTCGCCGGCGCGTCGGAAGCGGCGCTCGGCGCGCCCGATGCCCGTGCAGCCGCGCAGGCTGCGTTCGGCGCCCACGCCAACGCGGTAACGCGGCCCGACGCCATGCCGTCGCATGCGGCCGCCGTGCTCGCCGCGCTGTGGTCTGACACGTTCGCGACGGCCGCCCCCGAGCCCAATGCGGATCTGTTCGAAGCCGGCGCGACGTCGTTCGACGTCGTGCGCTTCGTCGACGCGGCCGGCCGCGCCGGTCATGCGCTGACGGTCGCCGACGTGTTCGCGGCGCCGACGCTCGCGGCACTCGGCGCGCGGCTCGACGCCCAGGCGGAAACGGGACAGGAGGCGCGCCATGCTGGCTGAAGTCCGTCCGGACGGATTCACGATGCTCGATACCTACCGCCTCGCATTCGCGGACGGCCTGTTTGCCGTGCGCGACGGCGCGGAAATCCGCGTCGCGCACGGCGACGGCATCGGCGCGCAGTTGCTGCGCGCGCAGCTCGGCGACGACGGCGCGCTGCGCCTCGTCGCCTACAACCATCGCGCGGCGCCGGCCGACCAGCGGCGGGCGCTGCTGGCCGCACTGGCCGCGGCGTTTTCGGACCGCGCGTGCCACGCGGCGATCCGGCTCGACCCGGCCGCCTGGCCGGCAGTCGCGCTCGACGCGCTGCGTGCGAGCGGCGTGCTCGCCGACGGCGGCCGCTGCCTGCGCGATGGCTGGGCGCAACAGGCCGACCTGTGGCGCGTCGGTCTGCATTTGCCGTGCGCGACGCTGCCGACGATCACCGACGGCCGGCGTCATCCGCGCCGGCCGCCCGCGCCGCGCGGCGAGGTCTACGCGCGCGACCTGCCGGCGCTCGGCGTGCGCTTCACGCTGCGCGGCTGGCAGCCGGCGGAGGACGCCGAGCGGCTCGCCCGCTGGTTCGACGAGCCGCGCGTGCGCGACGGCTGGCCGGGCGCACCGCCCGCGCAACGCGGCGCGGAAGACCGGCAGCCGCAGGAAGCCGATCCGCATGTGACGCCGCTGATCGGCTGTTTCGACGGCGAGCCGTTCGCGTATTTCGAGGCGTTCTGGCTGAAGGAGGACGCGCTCGGGCCGCACGTCGCGGCGCGCGACTACGACCGCGGGCTGCGGATGCTGGTCGGCGAGTCGCGCTGGCGCGGCCCGCACCGCGTGGCCGGCTGGCTGCCGTGCGTCGTGCATTACCTGTTTCTCGACGACCTGCGTACCGAAGCGGTCGGCTGTGCCGTGCCGGCCGGCCATACGCGGGTTGCCGACCATCTCGCGCGGCATGGCTTCGCGCGGCAGCGCCGTCTCGCGCTGGCCGACGCACAGCCGCTGTGGATGCGCACGCTGCGCGAGACGTTCTTCTCCGGCCGTCACGTCTGACGGGCCGGATTCACCGACAAGGGAGCTGAGACATGCAGAGAGAAACCGTATTCGACCTGATCGGCGTCGGCTTCGGGCCGTCGAATCTGGCGCTGGCCGTGCGCCTCGCGGAGCGCAGCGGCGCGCACACGCTCGCCCATTGCTTCGTCGAGCGTCAGCCGGCATTCGGCTGGCATCGCGGGATGCTGCTCGACGACTGCCGGATGCAGATCTCGTTTCTGAAGGATCTCGTCACGATGCGCGATCCGAAAAGCCGCTACACGTTCATCAACTACCTGTTCGAACGCGGCCGGCTGAACGAATTCGTCAACCTGAAGAACTTCTATCCGACCCGCGTCGAATTCCACGACTACCTGAGCTGGGTAGCCGACGCGTTCGACGATCGCGTCCACTACAGCGAGACGGTGCTGGGAATCGAGCCGGTGCGCGGCGACGGCGCGAGGATCGACGCGCTGCGCGTGCTGTCGCGCGACGCGGCCGGCCACGAGCGCCAGCGCGTCACGCGCGCGCTGTCGGTCGGCGTCGGCGGCACGCCGGCGATTCCCGATGCGTTCGCCGCGCTCGGCCGCGACCGCGTGATCCATTCGTCGTCGTACCTGACCGACATCGACCGGCTCGTCGCGTCGCCCGACGGCGAGCGCCGCCGCGTCGCGGTGATCGGCGCCGGGCAGAGCGCGGCCGAGGTGTTCATCGACCTCGCGCGCCGTTTCCCGCACGTCGACGCGAACCTCGTGATGCGCGCCGGCGCCCTGAAACCGGCCGACGACAGCCCGTTCGTCAACGAAATCTTCAGCCCCGAATTCACCGACGTCGTCTACGCGCAGCCGCAGGACGCGCGTCGCGCGCTGCTCGAGCGCTATCGCGACACGAACTACGCGGTGGTCGACCGGCCGCTGATCGAACAGATCTACGAAATGCTGTACCTGCAGCGCATCGACGGCACGCCGCGTCACGCGCTGCTCGCGAACAGCGCGATCGAGGCCGCGGTGCGCACCGCCGACGGTCGCATCGAGCTGACGCTGCGCGACCGGATGAGCGGCGCCACGCGCATCGAGCGCTTCGACGCGCTCGTGCTCGCGACCGGCTACCGCCGCGACACGCATTCGGCGCTGCTCGAAGGGCTCGCGCCGCACCTGGGCGATGCACTCACGCGCGGCGACGTGACGCGCGACTACCTGCTCGCGACGCCCGAGCACTTCGCGCCGCGCATCTACCTGCAAGGCTGCTGCGAAGACAGCCACGGCCTGTCCGACACGCTGCTGTCGGTCCTGGCGCGCCGTGCGGACGAAATCTGCGCGTCGCTCGAAAACGGGATCGCGCCCGCGCACGATGAAGGCGTGGCCCGGGCCACGCACGAAAAACGACTGAATAACGGGGTGAGCGCAGGCCGGATGGCTTTCGCTCTTTGACAAAGGCGCGGTCGGAGACCGCATGAAAAAACTGGAGCAGAAGAAGATGGAGTGGGCAACAGGCACGCGTTTGCGTGCGATCGCAGCCGCGGCAAGCGTGGCGTTCGGTACGGCGGCGGCAGGGCACGCATACGCCCAGACGGCGCCGGCCATGAACGCGGGCGCCGCGGCGTCGGCCAGCAGTGCGCAAAACGGCGCGACGACGAATCCGTCGACCGGCGCGCAAAACGGCACGCTGCCGGCGATCACCGTCAACGCGGCCTCGGCAGGAGACGGCACGGTCGGGCTCGTCGCGAAGCGCAGCACGACCGGCACCAAGACCGACACGCCGCTCAGCGAGATCCCGCAGACGATCAACGTCGTCACCGCGCAGCAGATCGAGATGACCGGCGCCACCGACGTGAACGCGGCGCTGCGCTACGTGCCGGGCTTCTCGTCGTACGGTTCGGACAACCGCTCCGACTGGTACGCGGCGCTGCGCGGCTTTACGCCGACCGCCTACGTGAACGGGCTGCAGGTGCCGAACACGATCAACCTCGCGAGCTGGCGCGTCGATCCGTACATGATCGACAGCATCAGCGTGCTGCGCGGGCCGACCTCGGTGCTGTACGGCGCGGGCGATCCGGGCGCGATCATCGACGTGCACACCAAGCTCGCCGACGGCGAGCGCGTGCGCGAAGCGGGTGTGCAGATCGGCAACTACGCGCGCAAGCAGTTCATGATCGACGTCGGCGACAAGCTCGACCCGGACGGCAAGTATGCGTACCGGTTCGTCGGCGTCGCGCGCGACGGCAACGCGCTGACCGGCCCGAACAACGACCAACGCGTCGCGCTCGCGCCGTCGTTCCGCTGGCGCCCGGACGCCGATACGTCGCTGACGCTGTCCGCGACCTACCTGCAGGACTGGGGCGACATCTCGTCGAACTTCCTGCCCGCGCAGGGCACCGTGCTGCCGAACCCGAACGGCCAGATTAACAAGGACATCTACGAAGGCGACGGCAACTTCAACTACTACCGCAAGAAGCAGTGGTCGATCGGTTACCAGTTCGAGCGCAACCTGACGCCGGCCTGGACGTTCCGTCAGAACACGCGCCTGATGCACCTGTCGCTCGACAATGCGTCGGTGTTCGCCAACGGCTTCGCCGGCGACAGCCTGACCGACGTATCGCGCTGGGCCGGCCTGTTCCAGATGAACTACAGCCGCTTCGACATCGACAACAACCTCGAGGGCCGCTTCGCGACGGGCCCGCTGCAGCATACGCTGCTGCTCGGCTTCCAGTACAACCGCCAAACCGCGACCGACAGCGAATGGCTCGCCGCCGCGCCGACGCTGAATCTTTACAACCCGGTGTATACGCCCGTCACGATGGGCGTGTTCTCGGATCCGGACGCCACGAGCCGCACCAACACGTACACGACGATGAACACGTTCGGGCTGTACGCGCAGGACCAGATCAAGTGGAACCGCTGGACGCTGACGCTCGGCGGCCGCGAGGACTGGGTCAACATGCGGCAGGACGACCGCGCGGCGGGTACGTCGACGAAGGCGGACGTCACGGCGTTCACCGGCCGCGTCGGCCTCACGTACCAGGGCGATTACGGGCTGTCGCCGTACATCAGCTACGCGACGTCGTTCAATCCGCTGATCGGCGTGAACCTGCTCGGCGGCGGGCTGCCGCAACCGACGCGCGGCAAGCAGATCGAAGCCGGCCTGCGCTGGCAGCCGCCCGGCAAGAACCTGATGCTGAACGCGGCGATCTACCAGATCAACCAGACCAACGGGATCACGCCGGCGCTGCCGAGCCAGGATCCGGGCGGCACGAAGTCGGTGCAGTCGGGCGAGGTGCGCTCGCGCGGGATCGAGCTGAGCGCGACCGGCAAGGTCACGCCGAACCTGTCGGTGGTCGCGTCCTATGTCTACCAGGACGTGAAGGTCATCCAGGCCAACGACGTCTCGCTGAACAACTGGCCGGTCGACATTCCGCGGCCGCGCCAGATGGCGTCGCTGTGGACCGACTGGACCTGGCACACGGGGCCGCTCGCCGGCTTCGGCCTCGGCGGCGGCATTCGCTACCAGAGCGCGTCGGCCGGTGCGGCCGACAACTCGCTGACGGTATCGAGCGTCACGCTGTTCGACGCGGGCGTGCATTACGACACGCGTAACTGGCGCTTCGCGGTGAACGGGACGAACCTGTTCAATCGCCACTACATCAGCGGTTGCCAGTCGACGAACGTCTGCATTTTCGGGACCGACCGCACCGTGATCGCAACCGCGAAATACAACTGGTGACGTCGCGCGCCGCGGCGCGCCGGCCGGCCTCGCGGCCGGTGCAGGTGGGCCGCGGCGCCGTCGTCCGCTTTTCCACGACGCATCCATGCCGAAGAAAAATCTCGTCTACATCCAGTCGCTGCGCAACGGCGCGGCCGATCGCGCCGGCCAGCCGGTCGCTTATCGCGGCGGCACGCGCTACATGAAGGCGCCGCTCGAATTCCTCGTCGAGCGCCTGAACGATTCGCCGCTCGGCGAACGCTACACGCTCCAGGGCGTGATCGTCGACGACGACGAAGGCTCGCCTGCCGACCGCGCGAAAGTGGCCGACTACGGGTTCGCGCGCACGCCGGGCTGCCCGTGGATCCTGCCGGAAGGCCTGACGGTGCAGGGCCGGCCGGTCGACGCGTTGTTCTGTTCGATCCCGTCGACGTACCGGCGGCTGCCGCGCGACGCACGTGAGCGCGTGGCCGGCAAACAGGCGTTCGAGCGCCGCCTGCTCGAGCGCCTGCTCGAACTCGACGCCGACATCGTCGTGCTCGACGGGCTGCTCGTGATCCTCGACGAACTCGTGCGGCCGGGCGCGCGTTTTCACCGGCGCATCGCGAACATCCACCCGGGCATCACGGCCGACGGTTCGCCGTACCAGCGGCGCGGCGCATGGGCGACGCTCGACGCGCTGCACGGTGCGCGCGGCGAACGCGTCGACTGGGCCACCGGCGCGACGTCGTCGATCGAACCCGTGACGATGACGGGTGCGTCGTTCCACTACGTCGACAACGGTATCGATTCCGGCGAGGTGATCTGCGACGTGCTCGACACGCCGATCGCGCCGGACGACACGATTCTCGAACTGCGCTGGAACAACTTCCAGCGCAGCCTGTTTCCGGCGCTCGAGCGCGGGCTGCACGTCCTCGCCGATCGCCATGACGCGGGAGCATGCTGATGCAAGACACGCTGACGAAACCGGCCGGCGCAGCCGACGCCGTCGAAGGTGAAGTGGCCGCGGCGCTCGACAGCGCCGCGCACGGGCAGGCGGCGGCCGTCGTCGAGCATGCGCTCGACGCGTGGCGGCCCGACGACGCGCCGGACGCGCTGCTCGCGACGTTCGTCGCGCTGTTCAACACCGACACGCGGCACGACGCGGCGACGATCTCGGTGCCGCTCGGCGGCGCCGATGCGACGGCCGTCGCATCGTACGTCGCGCGGGCGGTGCGCGAAGGCGTGATCGACGGCGCGCAGGTCGCGGGCGACACGCTGCGGCTCACCGTGTCGCGCACGACGTTCTGGCAGAACCCGCGGCCGTGGCTGAAGGCGCCCGCGTCGGGCGGAATGCCGCTGCGCTACGCGATCACGAACGGCCACCGGCATCCGGTGCGGCCGCCGTCGCCGGCCGGCGAGATCTATGCGCGCAGCATGCCGCAGGTCGGGATGACGTTCAGTCTGCGCACCGTCGACATCGACGCCCACGCGGACCTGTTCAGCGGCTGGATGAACCTCGACCGCGTCGCGCATTTCTGGGACCAGCGCGGCACGCGCGACGAGCACGCGGCGTATCTGGCCGAACGGCTGGCCGATCCGCACATGCACCCGATGATCGGCTATTTCGACGACACGCCGTTCGGCTATTTCGAGTTCTACTGGGCGAAGGAGGACCGCCTCGCGCCGTTCTACGACGCGCACGACTACGATCGCGGGCTGCACCTGCTGATCGGCGATTCGCGTTTCCAGAGCGCCGGCAAGCTGCACGCATGGTGGAGCGGGGTGTTGCACTACATGTTCGTCGACGAACCGCGTACGCAGCGGCTCGTCGGCGAGCCGCGCGTCGATCACGTGCGGCATATCGCGTACATGCACCGGCTCGGGTTCTACACGCTGAAGGAATTCGATTTCCCGCACAAGCGCGCGGCGCTCACGGTGATCGAGCGCGATACGTTCTTCGACACCTTCCGGTTGCCGTGACGGGGCGGGGCGCGCGGCGTCGATGCGACGGCGTGCGCGGCCTTGCAACAGGTAGCAACCATGAGTTGCCACCACGACGACTTTCCGTCTGCCCGGTTGCCGTCGAATCGACTATCGTTGCCTGCATGTTCCCCATCGCACATCAGGAGACGACACCGTGACGCACAGCGTGATCCCCGCAGGCCTCGCCGACGAAATGATCGAGATCCGGCATCGCATCCACGCCCATCCCGAGCTGGGTTTCGAGGAATTCGCGACGAGCGATCTCGTCGCGGAGCAGTTGCAGTCGTGGGGCTACACCGTGCATCGCGGGCTCGGCGGCACCGGCGTCGTCGCCCAGTTGAAAGTCGGTGACGGCAAGCGGCGCCTCGGCCTGCGCGCCGACATGGACGCGCTGCCGATCCACGAAACGACGGGCCTGCCGTACCAGAGCACGATCGCGGGCAAGATGCACGCATGCGGCCACGACGGCCATACGGCGATGCTGCTCGCGGCCGCGAAGCACCTCGCGCGCGAACGCCGCTTCTCGGGCACGCTGAACCTGATTTTCCAGCCGGCCGAGGAAGGGCTCGGCGGCGCCAAGAAGATGCTCGACGAAGGGCTGTTCGAGCAATTCCCGTGTGACGCGATCTTCGCGATGCACAACATGCCGGGCTTCCCGACCGGCAAATTCGGCTTCCTGCCGGGCTCGTTCATGGCGTCGTCGGATACCGTCGTCATCGACGTGCAGGGCCGCGGCGGCCACGGCGCGGTGCCGCATCGGGCGATCGATCCGGTCGTCGTGTGCGCGCAGATCGTGCTGGCGCTGCAGACGATCGTGTCGCGCAACGTGTCGCCGCTCGACATGGCGATCATCACGGTCGGCGCGATCCACGCGGGCGAAGCGCCGAACGTGATCCCCGATCGCGCGCAGATGCGCCTGTCGGTGCGCGCGCTGAAGCCCGACGTGCGCGACCTGCTCGAAACGCGCATCAAGGAGGTCGTGCATGCGCAGGCGGCCGTGTTCGGCGCGAGCGCGACGATCGACTACCAGCGCCGCTACCCGGTGCTCGTGAACGATGCGGAGATGACGGCGTTCGCGCGCGGCGTTGCCCGCGAATGGGTCGGCGAAGCCAACCTGATCGACGGCATGGTGCCTCTCACCGGCAGCGAGGATTTCGCGTTTCTGCTCGAGAAGCGGCCGGGGTGCTACTTGATCATCGGCAACGGCGACGGGGAGGGCGGCTGCATGGTGCACAACCCCGGCTATGACTTCAACGACGCGGCGTTGCCGACCGGTGCGTCGTATTGGGTGAAGTTGGCCGAGGCGTTTTTGCTGTGACTGAGGACGCGAGACATGCGGCACCGGGCCGACTATCGGCCCCGCTTTGGAGGAGCGGAACGAGAAATGTACCAAAAATTGGTATATGATGGCCGCATCTAAAGGAGGTGACTCATGTCGCGAAACACATCCGTTTCCCTTGGCGATCACTTTGCAGAATTTGTCGATGCGCAGGTGCGATCGGGACGATATGGTTCCGCAAGTGACGTCGTGCGAGCCGGGTTGCGGCTCCTCGAATCACACGAAACGCAAATGCGTGCATTGCAGGAAGCATTGAAGGCGGGTGAAGGGTCGGGGACGCCCAAGCCCTTCGACAGCGAGGCCTTCCTGGCCCGCATGCGGGCCACGCATGGCGGTTAAAGGCAGACAACTTCGGCTGACCCCGTTGGCTGAATGCGATCTTGAAGACATTTGGCGCTATACCGCCGAGCATTGGTCGCCTGAGCAGGCAGAGCACTATTACCGCGATCTGATTGGCACCATGGAAGCGCTGGCGCGCGGCAAAAAAGCGGGGCGGATTTGCGTTGTTCGCGACGGATATTTTCGCTACCCCGCTGGTTCTCACGTTGTGTTCTATCGCGAAACGGATGAAACCATCGACGTCATCCGTGTCCTGCATCAACGGATGGACATCGAACGACATCTGTAGCCTCGCACGTCGGATGCCGTAATCGCTGCAAAGCGCTGCTCGATACCGACAGCATTGCGCCACGTCGACGCGGACACGGCACCGATCAGTCTAGAACGCTTCCCCACTGAACAACGCCACGGCCGCATCCGGATTCGACGGCCAGTACATGTGCATGTACGTCGCGACGATCGCGCCGCTGCGATAGACGGCTTCGCCGCTGCCGGCCTTGCCATCGGGGCGGGCGGCGGTCGCGACCGGCACCAGCCGCGTTTCCAGCCGCGAATAGTGAAACGTATGTCCGCGCATCGGTCCGGTGCGCGTATCGAGTTGCTGCATGCCGAGCGCCGCGAACCGGCGCTGCATCGTCGCATGGCCCCGAAGCACGCCGAGCATCGGCGTCGTCAAGCCGTCCACGTCGGTCAGCGATTCGCACAGATACACCATCCCCCCGCATTCCGCGACGATCGGCCGGCCGGCTGCCGCATGCGCGCGAATCGTCCGTGCGGTCGCGGCATTCACGGCCAGCGTCGCCGCATGCAGTTCCGGATAGCCGCCCGGCAAAAACAGCGCGTCGCAATCGTCAGGCACGGGTTCGTCGGCAAGCGGCGAGAAGAACCGCAGCACCGCACCGAGCGCATCGAGCAGCACAAGGTTCGCCGGATAGATGAACGAAAACGCTGCATCGCGCGCCACCGCGATCCGCTTGCCGGCCAACGCGCGCGACAGCGGCGCCGCAACGTCCGGTTCCGCGAACGCGACGGCAGGCGGCAATTCGGCGAGCGCCGTCTGCGCGAGCACATCGGCCGCGCGCTCGAGCCGCGCGTCGAGATCGTCGATGTCGGCCGGCTGATGCAGGCCGAGATGGCGCTCCGGCAGCGCGATGCCCGCATCGGCCGGCACGTTGCCGAGCCAGCGCAGATCCGCGGGCAGCGCCTGTTGCAGCAGCTCAGCGTGCCGCGCCGAGCCGACGCGGTTGGCCAGCACGCCGTGAAACGGCAGCTCCGGCCGGAACCGTGCGAGCCCGAACGCGATTGCCGCGAACGTCTGCGCCATCGCCTTCGCCGAAATCACCGCGACGACCGGCACGCCGAATGCGGCCGCGAGATCGGCGCTGCTCGGCGTGCCGTCGAACAAGCCCATCACGCCTTCGATCAGGATCAGGTCCGCGTCGCGCGCGGCGTCGGCGAGCAGCGCCCGGCAACCGGCCTCGCCGACCATCCCGAGGTCGAGCGCATGCACCGGCGCGCCGCTTGCCCGTTCGAGCAGCATCGGATCGAGGAAATCGGGCCCGGTCTTGAACACGCGTACGCGACGGCCGAGCCGGCGGTGCAGCCGCGCGAGGCCGGCCGTCACCGACGTCTTGCCCTGGCCGGACGCGGGCGCGCTGACGAACAGCGCGGGGCAGGCCGGCATGCTCAGAACTCCACGCCGCGCTGCGCCTTCACGCCTTGCTCCTTGTACGGATGCTTGACGAGCCGCATTTCGGTGACGAGGTCGGCCGCATCGATCAGCGCATCGGGCGCGTGCCGCCCGGTGACGACGACGTGCACCGACTCCGGACGCGCGACGAGCGTGGCGAGCACTTCGTCGAGCGGCAGGTATTCGTACTTGAGCACGGTGTTCAGCTCGTCGAGGATCACCATCCGGTAGTCGCCGCTTTCGATCATCCGGCGCGCCTCGTCCCAGCCCTTGCGCGCGGTCGCGATGTCGGCGTCGCGGTTCTGTGTGTTCCACGTATAGCCGTCGCCCATCGTCACGAAATCGCATTCCGCGACCGCGCCGAGGAAGTCGCGCTCGGACGTATGCAGCGCCCCCTTGATGAACTGCACGACACCGAGCCGCATGCCGTGGCCGAGCACGCGCACGGCCATCCCGAACGCGGCCGTGCTCTTGCCCTTGCCGTTGCCGGTGTGGACGATCAGCAGGCCTTTCTCCTGGGTGGCGGCGGCCTGCTTTTTCTCGTGGCCGGCGCGGCGGCGTTCGGCCATCCGCTGATGGGATTCGGAATCGGTCTTCATCGGGAATCGTCCTGTCGAAAGCGAAACAAGGGTTTTCAGAGCGGGCCGGCGAGCGCGACCGTCACGCCGTCCCGGATGGATTTGGGGCCGAGCAGCCGGCCATGCGGCGCGGCGAGCTGCGCGCACGGCTCGGCCACGCCCGCGATGCCGAAGCGGGCCAGCGCGGCGTCCGACGGGCCGCTCGCGGCCAGTTCCGGACGACTCGCGAGTTGCGCCGCGTCGAACGCGACGAGCGGCCAGCCGCGGCGCGCGCACAGCGTGCGCAGCGCACGGGCGCGAGCCTTGTCGACGAGCGTCGCGACGAGCGCCGGTTCGGCGGCCGGATAGCGCGCGAGCGCGGCGCGGATCGCGGCATCGAGTTGCGCGGCCGTGACGCCGGCGCGAAAACCGACACCGAGCGCGACGCGCATCATGCGTGGCCGCCGAGCGCCGCACGCACCGCCGGATCGTCGGCGAGCGCCGCGACGCGGCCGATCACGACAATCGCCGGCGATCCGATGCCGGTTTCGCCGACGCGCGCGACGAGCGTATCGAGCGTCGCGTGGACGTGGCGCTGTTCGGGCCGCGTGGCGTTCTCGATCGCCGCGCACGGCGTATCGCCGGGCAGGCCGCCGTCGCGCAACGCCGCGGCAATCGCGTCGAGCCGGCGGATGCCCATGTAGACCACGATCGTCATGCGTGTGGCCGCGAGCGCGCGCCAGTCGGGCTCGTCGGCCCCCGCGCCGTGGCCCGTGACGAAGATCACGCCCTGCGCGTCGCCGCGGTGCGTGACCGGGATGCCGAGCGCGGCCGGCGCGGCGATGCCCGCGGTGATGCCGTTGACGACTTCCACCGGAAAGCCCGCCGCGCCGAGCGCGATCAGCTCCTCGCCGCCGCGGCCGAACACGAACGGATCGCCGCCCTTGAGCCGTGCGACGCTGCGGCCCGCGCGCAGGTGCGCGAGCATCGCGGCGACGATCGCTTCCTGCGGCGTCGACGCATGGCCGCCACGCTTGCCGACGTGCTCGATCAGCGCATCGGCGCGCGCATGGCGCAGCACGTCGGGGTTCACGAGATCGTCGACGAGCAGCACGTCGGCCGCGCTGATCGCGCGCACGGCCCTGAGCGTCAGCAGATCGGCGTCGCCGGGGCCGGCGCCGACGAGCCAGGCGCGGCTCATCGCGCGCGGCACGGCGCGCACCGTGTCGAAACAGTGGAACAGGGAAGGCGGGCGGCGCATCGGCGGCCGGCGGACAGGCAGTGCATGGCGGATCGGGCGAAACCCGCGCGAACGCGGGGGAATGCGCACCCGGTCCGTCCCCCGCGGATCGGGCGTTCGGCGAGCAGCGCGCTCGCCCCTTGCGTCGGCCGGTATCCGGGCTGGCCGCTTGCCAGACCGCAGCCTTCCCGCCCGGTTGAAGGGCAGTGGCATCGCGGGCGGCCTGGGCGCACGCGCGAGGAAGCGCGTGGCGCGGGCGGCGTACCGTTGCGGGGACAGCACAGGCCGGGCGGATGTCCGCCTCCTGTTTCCCGTTTAACTGCATGCACCGAATGCGCATGCGAGCACCGAACGCGGCGCATACGATAGCACAGGCCTGCAACGCGCAAGCCGCCCGGCGGAGCGGCTGCGCGGGGCGCCGGCGCCGCCCGCGAGGTCAGAACTTGTATGCCGCCGTCAGCGTGAACGTGCGTGGCGCGCCGGGCACGATCTGCGCGAGGCCCGTCGCATTCGCGTAGTAGTCGCGATCGGCCAGGTTGACGGCCGCCAGCGTCACCTCGAGGTCGCGCGTGCGATAGCCGGCCTTGCCGTCCCAGCGAAGGTACGCGGGCAGTTCGAGCAGGTTGTCGCGATCGGCGTAACGTGCGCCCTCGTACACGACCCCGAGTTCGGCGAAAAACCCGCGCAGCGGCGCATGGCTGACGAACAGGCTGCCGTTCGACGCCGACACGCCCGCCGAGCGCTTGCCCGCATACTTCGGCTCGGCGTCGACCACCCGCGCGTGTTGCCAGCCGATGCCGCCGCGGACGAACCAGTCGCCCGTGAGCCGGCCGGCGACGCCCAGTTCCAGGCCACGATTGCGTTCGAGGCCGGTGAGGTCGAAAAAGCCCGGGCGAACCGGGTCGGCGATGCGGCGGTTGTACAGGTCGAGCTGAAACAGCGCGAGCGTCGTGCTCAGCGCGCCATCGCGCCAGTCGCTTTTCACGCCGATCTCGTATTGGCGCGTGTATTGCGGGCCGAGATCGTTGGCGTTGCCGCGCGCGTCGGGCGTGATGCCGATCAGGTCGCCGCCGACCGGCGCGAAGTTCTTGCTGTACGACGCATACAGGCTGTGCGCGCCGACCGGCGACCACACGACGCCGAGCCGCGGGCTCCATGCCGTCGTCGTGCGCCGCGCATGCAGACCGTTCAGCGCGTTGGTCGAATCGACGTCGAAACGTTCCGCGCGCAGGCCGCCGAGCAGCTTCCACGCTCGCCCGAGGTCGACGCGATCCTGCGCGAACAGCGCGTAGTCGCTGACACGGTGACGGTTCATCGCGTACGGGCGCGGCGTCGAGCCGACGAGGGCGAAGCGATCCGGTCCGGTCACCGGAACCGGCGCCGCGTCGGCCTGCCAGAGCGCCGGCGTGCGCTTCTGCCAGCCGTATTCGATGCCGAACAGCAGGTGATGCAGCGCCGGACCGGTCGCGACCTTGCCGCCCAGTTCGACGCCGGTCTGCACGTTGAGCTGCGTCATGTCCTGCAGGTAGCGTGCGCGTTGCACGTGCCGGTAGTCGCGCGGCTTCGCGACGTAGCTTTGCGTGACGTAGGTATTGTCGAAGGTGCTGCGCAAATCCAGCACGCCGAGCGTATGGCGCAATTCCCAGTCGCCGTCGAGCGCATGCGTGAAGACCGAGCGCCAGTTCATGGTCTCGTCGCGGATCGTGTCGCGGCCCGCCGCGCCGAAGAAGGTTGCGCGTGGCGCGGACGGCAGCGAGAACGCGAGCGGCTTGCCGGCCGCATCGACCGCGGCGACCGGCGCCGGCATGCCGCGATCGGGCACGCGTCGGTACGTGTCGTATTCGAACTGCAGCAGCCAGCTTCGCCGCGCGTCGTGCCACTTGATCGACGGCGCGACGAACTGACGCGTACCGTCGACGTGGTCGCGGAAGCTGCCGGCGTGTTCGCGTCCCGCATTGAGCCGCATGCTCCACGCGCTGGACAGCATCCGGTTGAGATCGACCGACGCGCCGAGCCGTCCGTAGCTGCCGGTCGTCGCCGACACATGTCCGAAGTTTTCCGGCAACGGCTGCTTGGTGATCCGGTTGATGACGCCGCCGCCGCTGCCGCGCCCGTACAGCGCGGCAGCCGGCCCCTTCAGCACCTCGACGCGTTCGATGTTGCCGAGGCTGCGTACGTATTGCGCATCGTCGCGCATGCCGTCGAGCAGCAAGTCGCCCGCGCTGGAAAAGCCGCGAATGCGGAACGAATCGAAGCGCGTGTCCGACGTATTCGACACACCGGGCACGCCGGCCAGTGCGTCGGCAAGCGTGCGGCCGCCATAGGACAGCGTTTCCTCGACCGAGACGCTGTCGATGGTTTGCGGTACGTCGCGCGGATCGCTCGCGGTGCGGGTCGCCGTGCTCACGCTTTCCGCACGCGGATCATTCGGATGACGGCGGCTGCGCACCTCGACCGCGGGCAGTTCGTCGTCGAACTCGGCCGCCGCGGCAGGGCAGGAAGCAACGCCGGCAATCGAGCACAGCGACAGGGCCAGCACAGGAAAACGCCGCCCGGATATCTGTCGTTTCGACATGGAAATTTGAGGATGACTGAGTGATTGCCTCACATGGCCGTTGCGCGGTGGTTCGTGTTGTTCTCGGGTGAAGTTTATCTCGTGTAGTTGAAAACGACAATCATTCGCGTTCGTCGCCGGTCGCTCGCCTTGACGCTCCCCGCACCGCCGCCTACACTCGCACGCGTTTTGGTGCTCGCGCGCGCCGCTCCGGCGTGCGCAGTTAAACGGGAAACAGGGAGCCTGCCTGCGCCGCAGTCGAGCCAACCTGTGCTGCCCCCGCAACGGTAAGCGAACGCGTCGCGCGCAAGCGCCACGCAGCGCCGCTTCGCCGCATGCCGCGCGCATGCGGACGACCGCCACTGGATGCCGCGCGTATCCGGGAAGGCGAAGCGGCGTGTTCGTCAGCCCGGATACCGGCCTAAACGTTGGGGTTCAGCGCCGCGGGGAGGCGGCGCATCGTCCACGGCCGCCGCAGGCCCGACGCCCGGTGTTTCCCGCTGTTTGCCCCGATCCGCCCGCCGCGCGAACGCGCCCGGGCCGGCACGGCGAACGGCAGGCGACACGGGCTACGCACGCGGCAGCCGTGTTGGCATTCACGATGTCGACCGTTCGCAAGGAAGCACCATGTCCGATTCGTTGTCCCGCGCGCGGCTGTCCGCGCGGATCACGCGGCGAGCTTCCCGCGCACCGCCCGCTGAATTGCCGCGTCGCCGCCGACGCGACGATCCCGTCCTGATTCCCTCTTCGACACCGGACCTACCATGACCCTACGCAAGCTGCCCGTCACGATCGTCACGGGCTTTCTCGGCAGCGGCAAGACGACGCTGATGCGCCACATCCTGCAGCACGCCGAAGGCCGCCGCATCGCGGTGATCGTCAACGAATTCGGCGAGCTCGGCATCGACGGCGAAATCCTCAAGGGCTGCGGGATCGGCTGCGACGACGCCGACGGCGCGCAGGGCGAGGCAACGGGCCAGCTGTACGAACTCGCGAACGGCTGCCTGTGCTGCACCGTGCAGGAAGAGTTCTATCCGGTGATGGAAGCGCTCGTCGAGCGCCGCGCGGACATCGATCACGTGCTGATCGAGACGTCGGGCCTCGCGCTGCCGAAGCCGCTCGTGCAGGCGTTCAACTGGCCGACGATCCGCAACAGCTTCACGGTCGACGCGGTCGTGACCGTCGTCGACGGGCCGGCCGCCGCGAGCGGCCAGTTCGCGGAAAACCCGCAGGCCGTCGACGCACAGCGCCGCGCCGATCCGAACCTCGACCACGAATCGCCGCTGCACGAACTGTTCGCCGATCAACTGTCGTCCGCCGATCTCGTGATCGTGAACAAGGCCGACCTCGTCGGCGACGGCGAGTTCGCGCAGATCGAAGCCGCGATCCGCGACGAAATCCCGCCGCAGGTCAAGATCGTGCGCGCGACGCGCGGCGAGCTCGACCTCGCGCTGCTGCTCGGCCTCGAATCGGCGTCGGAGGAAACGATCCACCTGCGTCACGACCATCACGGCTCGGCCGACGACGGCGATCACGATCACCATCACGACGATTTCGATTCGGTGGTGGTATCGGGCGACGCCGGCACGCGCGAAGCGACCATCGCCGCGCTGCAACGTGTCGTCGAAGCGCACACGATTTACCGCGCGAAGGGCTTCGCCGCGCTGCCCGGCGCGCCGATGCGGCTCGTGATCCAGGGCGTCGGCCGCCGCTTCGACAGCTATTTCGACCGCCGCTGGCAGGACGGCGAAACCCGCGCGAGCCGCTTCGTGCTGATCGGCGAGGATCTCGACGCGGCCGCGCTGCAACGCGCGTTCGACGCCGCGTGCGCGGCCGAGCCGCAACAGGCGTAACGCACGATGCATCTGCTGCGTACCACGCCGGGCGGCTTCGTCGACGATACGCAGGGCGTCGTCCGGATCGACCAGCAGCCGGCCGACATCGTGATCCTGAGTTCGGCCGACACGACGCTGTCGCTGCTCGCGAGCGTCGTGCCGCACTTGCCCGAAGGGTTCCCGAGCGTGCGGCTCGCGAACGTCACGTTCCTGCGCCAGCCGGCGTCGGTCGATTTCTACGTCGACGACGTGCTGCGGCACGCGAAGACGGTCGTGATCGATCATCTCGGCGGCGAAGCGTACTGGCCGTACGGGATCGAGCAGGCCGTGTCGCTCGCGTCGAAGCGCGGGCAGCAGCTTGCGATGTTCTCGGGCGACCTGCAGGAGGACCCGAACCTCGTCGCGAAGAGCACGGTCAGGCCCGAGCTGTGCCGGCTGTGGTGGCGCTATCTGCGCGAAGGCGGCGTGCACAACGCCGACGCGCTGTTGCGCAGCATCGCGTTTCACACGTTCGGCTTCGGCGACGAACCCGAACCGCCGCGGCCGCTGCCCGCCGCCGCGCTGTATCACCCGGCGCGCGACCGCGCGAGCGTCGACGACTGGCGACCGCGCTGGACGCCCGGCGCACCGGTCGTCGCGATCCTGTTCTATCGCGCGCACTGGCAGGCCGCCAACACGGCGGTGTTCGACGCGCTGGCCGACGCACTGATCGACCACGGGCTGAATCCGCTGCCGATCGCGGTGACGTCGCTGAAGGACGCGGTGAGCCGCGAGGTCATCACGCAGCTCTGCGACACGCACGGCGTCGCGCTCGTGCTGAATACCACCGCGTTCGCGGCCGGCGCGATCGACAGCCCCGAGCACGACGTGCTCGCGGGCGACGCGCCGGTGCTGCAGGTGATCCTGTCCGGCGGCAATCGCGACGCGTGGGTGGCCGACAACCAGGGCCTGCACGCACGCGACATCGCGATGCACATCGCGCTGCCCGAAGTCGACGGGCGCATCGTCACGCGCGCGGTGAGCTTCAAGGGGCTCGCGTATCGCTGCCCGCACACCGAAGTCGACGTCGTGCGCTACCAGCCGGATGCGGAACGGATCGCGTTCGTCGCGGCGCTCGCGCGCGGCTGGTGCCGCCTGCGCACGCTCGATAACGCCGACAAGCGCATCGCGCTGATCCTCGCGAACTATCCGCAAAGCGAAGGGCGGATCGGCAACGGCGTCGGGCTCGACACGCCGGCCTCCGCGCTGCGCGTGCTCGCGGCGCTGCGCGACGCGGGCTACACGGTGGCCGACCTGCCGCCCGACGGCGACGCGCTGATCGCGCAACTCACCGAAGGCGTGACCAACGATCCCGCCGTGCGCACGCTGCGTCCCGCGTTTCAGAGTTACGCGCTGGCCGACTACGTCGCGCGTTTCGCGCGGCTGCCGGCCACCGTGCGGGATGCGCTAAACGCACGCTGGGGGCCGCCTGAAGCCGATCCGACGCTGAGGCAGCAGCGCTTCACGATCGCCGGCTGGCGCGCGGGCAACGTGTTCGTCGGCATCCAGCCGTCGCGCTCGCGCGGCGAGAACGACTACGCGAGCTACCACGATGCGGATCTCGTGCCGCCGCATGCGTATCTCGCGTTCTATTTCTGGCTGCGCGATGCGTATCGCGTCGACGCGGTCATCCATCTCGGCAAGCACGGCAATCTCGAATGGCTGCCGGGCAAGAGCGTCGCGCTGTCCGACGCGTGCTGGCCCGACCTGACGCTCGGGCCGCTGCCGCACCTGTATCCGTTCATCGTCAACGATCCGGGCGAGGGCAGCCAGGCGAAGCGCCGTGCGCAGGCCGTGATCGTCGATCACCTGATGCCGCCGCTCACGCGCGCGGAAAACTACGGCCCGCTGCAGGATCTCGAACGGCAGGTCGACGAATACTACGAAGCGCTGATGGTCGATGCGCGGCGCGCGAAGCTGTTGCGCAAGACGATCCTCGCGACGATCGCCGAGCATCGCCTGCACGACGAACTGAGCGTGTCGCCGCCGCGCGATGCGGGCGACGAGGATGCGCTGCTCACGCGGGTCGACGCGTGGCTGTGCGAGTTGAAGGAAGCGCAGATTCGCGACGGGCTGCACGTGTTCGGCGCGTCGCCGGTCGCGCGCCAGCGGCGCGACACGCTGCTCGCGCTCGCACGCTTTCCGGTCGGCGACGGCAAGGGCGAACGCGCCGGGCTGATCGGCGCACTCGCGCGCGATCTCGCGCTCGGCGACGCTTTCGATCCGCTCGCGGCCGACTGGGCCGCGCCGTGGACCGGGCCGCGGCCGGCCGTCCTGCAAACGCTCGACGCGTCGCCGTGGCGGCATGCGGGCGATACGCGCGAGCGGCTCGAACGGCTTGCGCAGCATTGGCTCGACGCCGTGTGCGGAGCCGCGTCCGACGAACCCGGTATCGACATGCCGCCGCCCGGCGCATGGCCGCATACGCTCGCGGTGCTCGAACGCGTGCGCACGATGCTGCTGCCCGCCCTCGACGCGTGCGGCGGCGAGGAAACGCGTCAGCTGCTGCGCGGGCTCGACGGCCGCTTCGTGCCGCCGGGGCCGAGCGGTTCGCCGTCGCGTGGCCGTCCCGACGTGCTGCCCACTGGCCGCAACTTCTACTCGGTCGATACGCGCGCGGTGCCGACGCAGGCCGCGTGGTCGCTCGGCCTGAAATCCGCGCAGCAACTGATCGAGCGCCATCTGCAGGATCACGGCGACTATCCGCGCGCGATCGGGCTGTCGGTGTGGGGGACGGCGACGATGCGCACCGGCGGCGACGACATCGCGCAGGCGTTCGCTCTGATCGGCGTGCGGCCGAAATGGGCGCACGGCAGCCATCGCGTGACCGACTTCGAGATCCTGCCGATCGAGATCTTCGACCGGCCGCGCATCGACGTGACGCTGCGCGTGTCGGGGTTCTTCCGCGACGCGTTCCCGAACCTGATGCACCTGTTCGACGCGGCCGTGCAGGCCGTCGCCGCGCTCGACGAGCCCGAAGCGTTGAACCCGATTCGCGCACGCATCGAGCGCGAACGGGGGAAGTGGATCGCGCAGGGCGTGGCGCCCGACGAAGCGCGCCGGCGCGCCGGATGGCGCGTGTTCGGCGCGCGGCCGGGCAGCTACGGCGCGGGCCTGCAGGATCTGATCGACCAGCGCCGCTGGCAGACCGACGCCGATCTCGCGGACGCCTACCGTCAATGGGGCGGCCATGCGTACGCGCAAAACAGCGCGGGCGACGCCGCGGCCGACGTGTTCGGCGAGCGGCTGGCGACGATCGACGTCGTCGTGCAGAACCAGGACAGCCGCGAGCACGACATCCTCGATTCGAACGACTACTACCAGTTCCAGGGCGGGATGACGGCGGCCGTGCGGCACCTGTCCGGGCAGCAGCCGAGCATCTACCACGGCGACCATGCGAACCCGGTCGCGCCGAAGATGCGCACGCTGCGCGAGGAGATCGCCCGCGTGATCCGCTCGCGCGTCGTCAACCCGAAATGGCTCGACGGCGTGAAGCGTCACGGCTACAAGGGCGCGGCCGAACTCGCGGCGACCGTCGACTACCTGTACGGCTATGACGCGACCGCGCGCGTGCTGTCCGATCACCAGTACGCGCTCGTCGCCGACGCGTACCTGTTCGACGATGCCACCCGCGCGTTCCTCGAACGGCACAACCCGAAGGCGCTGCACGGCATCTGCGAACGCTTCGTCGAAGCGATGCAGCGCGGGCTGTGGCAGCAGCCGGGCCCCTATCGCGAGCGGATCGAAGCGGTCTGGCTCGCCAGCGAACAACGCCAGGAAGGAGGACGGCGATGACCGATCCGACGACGCCCCGCGCCCGCGCGGTTTTTCCGTTTGCGGCGCTCGTCGCGCAGGACGCGTTGCAGCAGGCGCTGCTGCTGGCCGCGATCGACCCGTCGCTCGGCGGCGTGCTCGTCAGCGGCCCGCGTGGCACCGCGAAATCGACGGCCGCGCGCGGCCTCGCCGAGTTGCTGCCGGAAGGGCAGTTCGTCACGCTGCCGCTGTCGGCGAGCGACGAGCAGGTGACGGGCACGCTCGACCTCGCGCATGCGCTGGCCGAAAACGGCGTGCGCTTCCGGCCCGGCCTGCTGGCGCGCGCGCATCTCGGCGTGCTGTACGTCGACGAAGTGAACCTGCTCGCCGACGGGCTCGTCGATACGCTGCTCGACGTCGCCGCGAGCGGCGTGAACATCGTCGAGCGCGATGGCGTGTCGCACGCGCACGATGCGCGTTTCGTGCTGGTCGGCACGATGAATCCCGAGGAGGGCGAGCTGCGCCCGCAGTTGCTCGACCGCTTCGGGCTGATGGTCGAGCTCGAGAACTGCTTCGACGCCGCCCAGCGCGAGCGGATCGTGAAGGCGCGGCTTGCGTTCGATCTCGATCCGGATGCGTTTCGCGCGCGTCATGCGGCGGCCCAGCGGGCGCTCGCGGACCGGATTCATGCGGCGCGCGGGCGGCTGCCGGCGCTGGATTTCGACGATGCGGTCCATGCGCGCGTCAGCGCGCTGTGCATCGACGCGGCCGTCGACGGGTTGCGGGCCGATCTCGTGATGCTGCGCGCCGCGCGCGCGCTGGCCGCGCTGGAGCAGGCCGACGCGGTGACGGTGTCGCATGTGGCGCGCGTGGCCGAAGCCGTGCTGCGGCACCGGCGCCATGCGGGGCCGCCGTCGTCGCAGCAGTCGTCGCAGCACGATGACGAACGCGACGATCGTTCGCCGCCGAACCCGCGCCAGCGGCCCGACGACCGGCCGGGCGAGACCGGCGACACGAAAGGCGATGCGTCCGCATCGCAGGGCGACTGGGGCTACCTGCCGCCCGAACCGGCCGGGCTGCGCGACGTGAAAAGCGTGGTGCCGCTGCCGCTAAAAAAACGCTGAGCCATCGAGCCGGCGCCGCCGCGAACGCGATTCGCGGTCCTCGATGGCAGTCAGGCGCAGCCGCACGCGTGCCGGGCGCGGTGCGCGCCGGCACGGCCGTCGCGTGGCCGGCGACGCTCGCCGCGAAACGCGGCGGCCCGCTGCATCGCGAGCATCTGCGCTTCGGGAAACGCGCGGGCACGCCGCGTGCGCTGCATTGCTTCGTGCTCGACTGTTCGGCGTCGATGTTGTCGCACGAGCGGCTCGCGCTCGCGAAGGGGCTGATCGTCGCGTATTTCGATCAGGCCGCGCGTGCGCGAGTCGAAACCGCGCTGATCTGCTTCGGCGGTCAAGGCGCCGCGCGGCGCTTCGGCCCGGCCGTGCCGCGCTGGTGGAACGCGCGCTGGCTCGAGCCGGTCGACGGCGGCGGCGGCACGCCGCTCGCGGACGGCATCGCGGCCGCCGCACGCTTGCTGGCCAGCGCTGCGCGCCGCGAGCCCGGCAAGCAGCGCTGGCTGTGGGTGCTGTCCGACGGGCGCACGCGCGAGATGCCGGCCAGGCCGGCGGCGGCCGATCACGTCGTGTTCGTCGACTTCGACGACGCGGCCGTGCGGATCGGGCAGGGCGCGCGGCTCGCCGCGGCGTGGGGCGCGCAGTGGGTGACGGCCGACGCGCTTGGCACGGATCGCGCCGGCTGATGGCCGGCACGGCGGTGCGCTATGATCGCCGCTTCTGCTTTTGCCCACTGGAAACCCCCGCCATGCAAGTACTGGTCGATGCCGACGCGTGTCCCGCCGTCATCAAGGACATGCTGTTCCGCGCCGCGCGTCGTGCCGAGATCTGCGTGACGCTAGTCGCGAACCAGTTTCTACGCACGCCGCCGTCGCCGTTCATCAAGGCCGTGCAGGTGCCGGCCGGCTTCGACGTGGCCGACGCGCGCATCGTCGAGCTGGCGGAGCCCGGCGATCTCGTGATCACCGCCGACATCCCGCTGGCCGCCGCCGTGCTCGACAAGGGCGCGCATGCGCTCGACCCGCGCGGCAACTGGTTCAGCCGCGAAAACATCGAGGAGCGCCTGTCGACGCGCGCGATGATGGACCAGTTGCGCAGCGCCGGCATCGACACGGGCGGGCCGGCGCCGTTCAGCGCGCGCGACGGCAAGACGTTCGCGTCGCAGCTCGACCGGTTCCTGGCGCGGCACGGCAAGCCGTAACGGCACACGTCGGCGCCCGGCCAGGATGCAGGTTCGCGCCGACGCTGCTATCGTGGGGCGAGAACCCCAACACAGGAGCGCATGCGTGTCACCCACCCAACTTCTCGTTCCGACCTACACCCAGATGCTGCGCGCGCAGTCCGCGTGGCTCGACAAGGCCGTCGCACACCGGCAGGCCGCCGGCGACGACCCCGACGCGGCGATGACGCTGAGGCTGGCGCCCGACATGTATCCGCTCGCCGCCCAGGTGCGCTTCTCGTGTTTCCAGGCGATGGAGCCGGTTCACCGGCTGCGCGGCGAACCGCTGCCGGCGGCGTTGCTGGCCTTGCGCGAGGCGGGCTGGAATGCGGATGCGCAACCCGGTTCGCCGGCCGATGCGCAGGCGATCATCGCCGGCACGCTCGCCTTTCTCGGCGAACTCGCCCCCGATGCGCTCGATGGCGGCGCAGCGCTGCCGATCGCGCTCGAACTGCCGAACGGGATCGCGTTCGACATGACGGGCGAACAGTACGCGCGCGACTGGGCGCTGCCGCAGTTCTACTTCCACGCGATCGCCGCGTACGCGATCCTGCGCCATCACGGTGTCGAGCTCGGCAAGGCCGATTACGTGCCGCACATGCTCGCGTACGTGCGGCCGGGCACGATTCCGCAAGGTTGAGCCCCCTCGGGCGCCGCGCAGCGACATGACACGGGCACTGTTCATCTGCAGCCGCAACCGGCTGTGCAGCCCGACGGCCGAAGCGGTGTTCGCCGCGTGGCCCGGCATCGACACCGACTCCGGGGGCCTCGCGCCCGATGCGGACGTGCGGCTCTCGGCCGAGCAACTCGATTGGGCGGACATCGTGTTCGTGATGGAGCGTGCGCACAAGGCGCGACTGTCGGCGCAATTCGGCGCGCATCTGAAGCACCGGAAGATCGTCTGCCTCGACATTCCCGATCGCTACGCGTTCATGCAGCCCGAACTCGTCGCGCTGCTCGAACGCAAGGCCGGCCCGTTCCTGCGCGCGTAGTCGCCGCAATCGGAGCCCGAGCCGGCGTCGACCTCAGCGAAGCGGCCCGCTCGCGAACGCCGAAAAACAGTCGAGCCGCAGCAGCTCGATGATCTTGCGCGTCGGCACGCTCGCCCGCAGCGTGTCGAGCCGGTCGATGGTGAACCACTTGCAGCGGGCGATCTCGTTGCTCGCCCGCGGCGTCAGGTGTGCCGGCACGTCGGCCACGAACACGTGATGCAGCTTCGTCAGCCCGCCGAACTGCACCGCGTAGTCGAGCGCGAGCCCCTCCAGCCGCGTCTCCTCCGCGAGTTCCCGCCGCGCGGCCTCGAGCGGCGTCTCGCCGCGCCGGATCGTGCCGCCGGGCAGCGACCAGCGCGCCGCGGTGCGGGCGACCAGCAGCACGCTGCTGCGCTGGCGGCACACGATCGTGGCGCGTTCCTTGATGACGGCGACGGTATCCGGCCCGATGCTCATGTTCGGCAAAACAGGTACTGAATCGTGGAGAAAAAGGCGCGTCGGCCGCGCGAGGGTCGGCGGCCGGCTGCCACGGCATGCACGCCGCCGCGCCGATGTTACCGGCCGTTCGTGACAGTTGCGTGCACCGCGGTCGCGCCACGGGCGACGGCTCACGCGTGCGTATGGATCCCGCTGCGCGCAGGCCTCGCGTGGCGCGAATGACGGCGCTTGTGAACGGCACGCCGGTGATGCGGCGACGGCGCGGTGACGTGCCGGCGTGCGGGCGCGGGCCGGGCCACCGGCGCGGCAGCATGCGGCGCGGCGCCCGATACCCCGGTTTGTCCCTCGCCGAAGTGGAAAGTCTGGTTTTGCGCGTGCGCGATGCCCAGCGTCGATGCGAGCAGGAAGGCCGCCAGCCACAACCGTTTCATGAATATTCCGCCTCGTTACTGATGGGGGTGAACGTTGCCCGCCAGCTTAGCGAACGGCGGGGCGCCCCCGCAACCGCCCGCGTTCGGTGTCGTCCCCCCTTGCGCGCGACGACGTTCTCCGCGCGGCAGCCGGGTCCATTCGGGCTTGACAACGTAATTCCTGAGTGTGAATATAAATTCACATACAAGAATTATTCGCCGAATCCGGAGAAGCCCCGCGCCAGTGCCGGGCCGCCGGAACCGGCCGTCCGATCAACCGGAACCAGGAGCGAGACGCATGGCGGAACACGAGCAGCAGGGCGCGCTGGCGGGATTGCGCATCATCGATCTGTCGCGGGTGCTGGGCGGCCCGTATGCGACCCAGATCCTCGCCGATCACGGCGCGGAGGTGATCAAGATCGAACCGCCGTCCGGCGACGAGACGCGCACGTGGGGCCCGCCGTTCGACGGCGACACCGCGTCGTACTTCCTCGGCGTGAACCGCAACAAGCTCGGCATCGCGCTCGACCTGACGCAGCCGGCGGATCGCGAGCGGCTGCTCGGGCTGCTCGAACACGCGGACGCGGTCGTCGAGAACTTCAAGATCGGCACGATGGGGCGCTGGGGGCTCGGCTTCGACGCGCTGCATGCGCGGTTTCCGCGCCTCGTCTATTGCCGCGTGTCGGGTTTCGGCGCGGACGGCCCGCTCGGCGGGCTGCCGGGCTACGACGCGGCCGTGCAGGCGCTCGCGGGGCTGATGAGCGTCAACGGCGAAGCCGGCGGCGCGCCGCTGCGAGTGGGCGTGCCGATCGTCGATCTCGTCACGGGGCTGAACGCGGCACTCGGCGTGCTGATGGCGCTGCGCGAGCGCGACGCCAGCGGCCGCGGCCAGTTCGTCGAATCGACGCTGTTCGACTGCGCGCTGTCGATCCTGCATCCGCATACGCCGAACCTCTTCCATTCGGGCAAGGCGCCCGTGCGCACCGGCAACGCGCATCCGAACATCACGCCGTACGACAGCTTTCCGACGGCGGGCGTCGACATCTTCCTGGCAGTCGGCAACAACGGGCAGTTCGCCGCGCTGTGCGATGTGCTCGGCACGCGCGACTGGCTCGACGATCCGCGTTTCGCGGACAACCGCGCGCGCAGCCAGCATCGCGCCGCACTGCGCACGCTGCTCGAAACGGCGCTGGCCGCGCACGACGGCGCCGCGCTCGCCGAACGACTGATGCGCCGCGGCGTGCCGTGCGCGCCCGTGCTCGGGCTCGACGCGGCGCTCGACCATCCGCATGTCGCGCATCGGCAGATGAAGGTCGAGCTGGGCCGGCATCGCGGCATCGCGTCGCCGATCAAGCTCGGCCGCACGCCGGCCACGTACCGGCGGCCGCCGCCCGCACTGAACGAACATGCGGCGCAGGTGTTCGCGGACGGCGACGATCACGACCACCGCCGGCGCTGACCGGCATCGCGGCCGCCGGCCGTGCCGCATCGCGGGGCACGGGCGCGCGCCGCACACCATCATTCGGACATCACGCCGGCCCGCGCATCGGCACGCCCTGCGCACCGGCTGCAGAGGAGACGCATCATGCTCGCATGGATCGGCGCGGTCGCCATCGTCGCGCTGTTCGGCCTGATCATCACGAAGCGGTTGTCGCCGCTCGTCGCGCTGATTGTCGTGCCGGTGGCCGCGTCGCTCGCGGCGGGTTTCGGGCTGCAGACCGGCAAGTTCGTCGTGCACGGCGTACAGAACATCGGCCCGATCGCCGGCATGTTCGTTTTTGCGATTCTATTTTTCGGAATCCTCACCGACGCGGGGATGCTCGATCCGATCATCGCGGGCGTGCTGCGCGTGATCGGCTGTCATCCGCCGCGCATCGTGATGGGCTCGGCGCTGCTCGCGCTGCTGATCCATCTCGACGGCTCGGGCGCCGTCACGTTTCTCGTCACGCTGCCCGCGATGATGCCGCTCTATACGCGGCTCGGGATGGATCGCCGCATCCTCGCGTGCGTCGCATCGATGGCGGCCGGCGTCAACTTCCTGCCGTGGGTCGGGCCGATGCTGCGCGCGTCGGCCGCGCTGCACATTCCCGGCTCGGCGATCTTCACGCCGATGATTCCGGTGCAGATCGTCGGGCTCGCGTTCGTGTTCGGCACCGCGTACGTGCTCGGCGCGCGCGAGGCGAAACGGCTCGGGCTCGACCGCGCCGGCGCGGCTTCGCTCGCGATCGCGCCGCGCGCGCTGACCGACGCCGAACGCGCGTTGCGCCGGCCGGGCCGCTTCGGGATCAACGTCGTGCTCACGCTCGTCGTGCTCGTCACGCTGGTGTCCGGCATCATCGATCCGATGGTGATGTTCATGCTCGGCACGGTCGCCGCGCTCGTGATCAATTACCCGGACGTGCAGGCGCAGCGCGAACGGATCGACGCGCATGCGAAGGCCGCGCTGATGATGGCGAGCGTGCTGCTCGCGGCCGGCGCGTTCACCGGCATCATGTCCGGCACCGGGATGCTGAAGGCGATGGCCGAGGTCGTCGTCGCGCACGTGCCCGTCGAACATGCGCGCCACATGCCGTTCGTGCTCGGGCTGCTGTCGATGCCGCTCAGCCTGCTGTTCGATCCCGATTCGTTCTACTTCGGCGTGCTGCCGGTGCTCGCGGAAAGCGGCAAGCTGCTCGGCGTGCCGCCGATCCAGATGGCGCAGGCCGCGCTGCTCGGCCAGATGACCACCGGCTTTCCGGTGAGCCCGCTCACGCCCGCGACGTTCCTGATCGTCGGGCTGACCGGCGTCGAGCTCGCCGAGCACCAGAAATTCACGATTCCGTTCCTGTTCGCCGCCACCGTGCTGATGGTCTTCGCCGCGGTCGCGACGGGCGTGTTTCCATTGTGAGCGGCGCGGCCGTTCACGCTTCCCGGGAGAGCAGTCCATGCAGTTCGACCTGACCGACGACCAGCGCGCGATCGAAAGCGCGATCGAGAAAATCTGCGAGCGCTTCGGCGACGACTACTGGCTCGAACGCGATCGCGCGGGCGGATTTCCGGCCGATTTCCACGCGGCGCTCGCCGAGGCCGGCTGGCTCGGCATCGCAATGGACCCGGCCTACGGCGGCGCCGGGCTCGGGATGACCGAGGCGGCGCTGATGATGCGCACGATCAGCGCGTCGGGCGCCGGCCTGTCCGGCGCGTCGGCCGTTCACATGAACATCTTCGGGCTGAACCCGGTGCAGGTGTTCGGCAACGACGCGCAGAAGACGCGCTTCCTGCCGCCGCTGATCGCCGGGCACGACAAGGCGTGCTTCGCGGTGACCGAACCCGACGCCGGGCTCGACACCACGCACCTGAGCACGCAGGCGCGCCGCGACGGCGATCACTACGTGCTGAGCGGGCGCAAGATCTGGATCTCGACCGCGCAGGTCGCGAACAAGATGCTGATCATCGCGCGCACGACGCCGCTCGACCAGGTCGCGAAGCCGACCGACGGGCTGAGCCTGTTCTATACCGACCTCGACCGTTCGCGCGTCGAAGTGCGCGAGATCGAGAAGATGGGCCGCAAGGCGGTCGATTCGAACATGCTGTTCATCGACAACCTGCGCGTGTCGCGCGACGACCTGATCGGCAACGAAGGCGACGGCTTTCGCTATCTGCTGCACGGGCTGAACCCGGAACGCATCCTGATCGCCGCGGAGGCGATCGGGCTCGGGCAGGCCGCGCTGCGCCGCGCGACGCAGTATGCGTGCGAGCGCGTGGTGTTCGGTCGGCCGATCGGGCAGAACCAGTCGATCCAGCATCCGCTCGCGCAGGCGTGGATGCAGCTCGAGGCCGCGTGGCTGATGGTGATGAAGGCCGCGACGCGCTACGACGCGGGCCAGGCGTGCGGCGCGGAGGCGAACGCGGCGAAATACCTCGGCGCAGAAGCCGCGTTCCAGGCCTGCCAGACGGCGATCGCGACGCACGGCGGGATGGGGTACGCGAAGGAATACCATGTCGAGCGCTACCTGCGCGAGTGTATGATTCCGAGGCTCGCGCCCGTGAGTCCGCAACTGATCCTGTGCTACATCGCGGAGAAGGTGCTCGGGCTGCCGAAGTCGTACTGACCGTAGCGACCCGGCGGCCCGCCCGGCGCGCGGTTTCCCGTTCCGAATCAAGCGCTCGTCATGGACGTCAAACTCGTTGCCCGCACGCTCGACCTGTTCGAGCTGTTCGCCGCCGAACGGCGGCCGCTGCCGCTCACCGAACTCGCGCGCCTTCTCAACGTGCCGGCGTCGAGCTGCCTCGCGATGGCGCGCACGCTCGTGAGCCGCGGCTACCTGTACGAAGTGCGCAAGCGCGGTGGCTACTATCCGACGCGGCGCCTGCAGACGATCGCCGCGGCGATCGACGCGCCCGATCCGGTCGTCGACATCGTGCATCCGCACCTCGTCGCACTGCGCGACGCGAGTCGCGAAACCGCCGTGCTCGGCAAGATCCAGGGCGCGTCGGTCACGTATCTCGACGTCGTCGAATCGGAGCAGGCGATCCGCTATACGCGCCAGCCGGGCGAGCTGCGCCCGCTGCACGCGAACTCGATCGGCAAGGCGATCTTCGCGGAACTCGCGGGCGACGCGCAGCAGGCGCTCGGCGGGCAACTGCCGTTCGAGCGCTTCACCGACGCGACGGTGGCCGACCTGCCGGCGCTCGTCGCGCAGACCGCGCGGTTTCGCGAACTCGGCTGGGCCGAGAACTTCGGCGAGAGCGCGCCCGAACTGTCGGCGATCGCGGTGGCGCTGATGCTCGACGGCGACTGGTACGGGCTGTCGGTCGTCGGGCCGACCGAGCGGATTCGCCTGCATCGCGACACGCATGCGGCGCTGCTCGTCGACGCGAAGGCGCGGCTGCTGGCCGAGCACGCGCGCGGGTAGGGCCGCGGCGCGCGACGGCGCAGGCAGCGGGCCGGCGCCGGCGTTCGGTGCTGACACGCCGGAAACGGCCCGCCGCGCGTCACGCGCGAGCGCGTCGCAGCGTCACGACTTCACCCACACGCCGCCCGCGCTCGGGTTGTCGCCCTGCGTCCACCATTTCGCGCAATACTTCGCGCCTTGGTACGTCACGCACGTGCCGCCCTGGTAGGCGGTCGTCGCCGACCACGCGGGCGTGCCGCCGCCGACCGGCTTCCACACGGCCGCCTGGCCGGGCACGTCGCCCTGCGTCCACCACTGCGCCTGATACGTCGTGCCCTGGTAGGTGACCGTCGCGCCGGCCGTATAGACCTGGCCGGCCGCCCACGGTGCGCCCGGCTGCGGCGTGCCGCCGTCCGAACCGCCGCCGTAGTTCGGGTCTTGCGTGACGCCCGCGCCCCACTTGCCGTCGAGCTTCTTGAAGATCGTCGCGAACGCGTACGGTTGCTGCGCGACGCCCGAGCAGGTCGGTGACGCATACGTGCCGCCGGACGGGCACGCCTGATCGCGGCCGACCGACCAGTTGCCGAAGAAGCCGTAGCCGTTCGCGATTGCCGCGTTCAGCACGGTCTGCGCATTCGCGAGCGTGAACGTTTCGCCTTGCACGTCGTTCACGCCGATCATCGGCGTCACGCCGACCATCTGCCACAGCTGCGCATTGGTCTTCGGCTGCCCGGCCGACTTGAACGCCGTGTCGAGCTGCGAGTAGAGCGCCTGCGCGGCGCTGATCGCGGCGGCGCCCATATCGAGGTTCGCGGGGCCGTAATCCATCGCCATCACGTTGACCGCATCGAACGTGGCCTTGTTCGCGATGGCCGCGTTGACGACGTTCACGCCGTCCTGCGTGAGCCCGGTCGGCATCGTCGGCAGCGTCAGCGTCACGTGCAGCGGCTTGCCCTTCGTCGCGTAGTCGGCCTGCAGTTGCGCGACCGCCTGGAAGTTGCGCGCGACCGCAGCCGTGTCCTGCTGCGACGCGCCCTCGATGTCGAAGTCGATGTGCGTGAGGCCGTACGTGTCGATCACCGTCTGGTACGCGCTCTTCAGCGCGGGGACCGTCGAGCATGCCTGCATCAGCGGCGTGCCGTTCGCGCCACCGAACGACACGGCGACTTCGCCGCCTTTCGCGCGATAGCTCGCGATCGACGTGGACAGCGCGGTCAGCAGGCCGCCGCTCGCGCCGTTGCCGATCGGCTGGACACCGCCCCACGACGGCACGCAGCCGTTGCCCGCGACCACGAATGCGAGCGTGAACTGCTGGATGCCCTGGCGCACGCCGATCTGGTCGACCAGCGGTGTCGGATAGAGCGTCACGTCGACATAGGGTGCATAGACGCCGGCACCGTGCGACACGCTCGCCATCGCGAGCAGACAACCCGCGGCAAACGCACGCGGAACGAAACGCGGCAACACATTGTTGTTCATTCTGTGTTCTCCAAGTGGAAGAGGGATACGCTGGCCTGCGTATCGCCGCCGGCGGGACAGGCACGTGTCCCGTCGGCGGCGTGCCTATCTTGGAGGATTCAGGTCGAATAGGGAATTTAGGTGTTCTTCTTTTTGTTATTCGATTCCCGATACGTAACGATCTTGCCGATTCGATCGCGTTGCGAAACGCGGAGCGGGCACTTTTTCCGGCTGACCGGGAGGCAGCGCGTGCATGGACCGGTTGCAGCGAACCGGCGACGCGCCGGTCAGCGGCTCGCAGGCATGCGCATTCGCGCGAGCGCCGCCGGATTCGGTACGCGCGCCGCGACGTTCAGCGATACCAGCGCGGCGTGTAGACCCATTCGCGTGCGTTGCCGATCGCGAAGCGCCGCGTCGTCGACGAGCCGACGATCACCATCGTGCGCATGTCGACCTGGTCGCTGCGCAGTGCGCCGAGGGTCGTCGTCGCAAGCGTCGCGCCCGGCCGCCCGATATCGCGGCCGAGCACGACCACCGTATCGGCCGCGCGATGCGCGCGCACGATGTCGAGCGCACGGTCGAGCTGCCACGGCCGCGCGCGCGAAATCGGGTTGTAGAACGCCATCACGAGATCGGCTTGCGCCGCGTGTTGCAGGCGCGTCTCGATCACGCCCCACGGCTTCAGGTTGTCCGACAGCGAGATCGCGCAGAAGTCGTGGCCGAGCGGTGCGCCGGCCTGCGCGGCCGTCGCGAGCGACGCCGAGATGCCGGGCTCCACGCGCAGGTCGACCGCGGCCCATTGCGGGTCGCGCGCTTCGTCGAGCGCTTCGAGCACGGCAGCAGCCATCGCGAACACGCCCGGGTCGCCCGACGACACGACCGCGACGCGCCGGCCCTCGGCCGCCAGTTCGAACGCATGGCGCGCGCGCTGCATTTCCTCGCGATTGTCGGTGCCGTGCACGCGCTGGTCCGCCCGAAACGGGCCGGCCATGTTCACGTAGGTCGTATAGCCGAGAATGTCGGTCGCGTCCGCGAGCGCCGCGCGCGCGGCCGGCGTGAGCCACGCGGCGGCGCCCGGGCCGAGGCCGAGCACCGTCAGGCGGCCGCGTGCGCGGCCGAGCGTGGCCGGGTCGACCGGCTGCGATGCGACCGCGCACGCGAGACCGTGCGATTCGCCACGAAGCGTATGCGCGACGCGCAACGCACGACCGAGCAGCGTGGCGGCGTCGGCTGCCGCGTCGCCGTCGCGATCGCTATCGACGAAACGCAGCGGCACGTCGAGCGTGCTCGCCGCGGCTTCCAGCGCGGCGTCGCCGATCGCCGACACCGGCGCGACGATGGCCGCGAGCGCCAGCCGCGCGAGGCCCTGTGCGTCGAGCATGGCGTCGATGCGCGCAGCAAGCGCTTCGCCTGCATGCACGACATCCGCGGCAACACCGATCACCACGCTGCGCGGATGAATCACAAGCTCGTCGCGCGCGCCACGCCACGCATCGGGCGTCACGCGAATCGCGTGCGCGGCCGCGGCATCACGGGGCAGCGCGACGTCGTCGAGCCACGGCGCCGCGCCGTCGATGCGCGTCGACGCGCCCGCGAGCAGGTCGGACACGAAGCGCTTGCCCTGCGCGAGATCGGCGAGCGCATAGCCTTCCGGCGGATTGAGCACGCACGCGCCGAAGCGCAGCTCGCCGCTCGTCGTGATCGCCGGCGCGACACCGACGCATTCGGCGATCTCGCGCGCGATCACGTTGACGCCCGTCAGCCCGCCGAGCAGCGGCACGACGGCCGAGCCGTCCTCCGCGACCGCGAGCACCGGCGGCTCGACGCCCTTGTCGGCAAGCGCGGGCGCGAGGCAGCGGATCACGATGCCGGCCGCGCACAGCGCGACGATCGGCAAGCCGCGTGCATAGAGTTCGCGCAGGTGCGCGCCGAGCTCGTCGAACGGCACGTCGGCGTCGACGCGCGACGCGAGACCGTGCACACGGGCGCCCGGGTAACGCGCCTGGATCCGCCGCGCGGTATCGAGCGCGCCCGCGCCGAGGATCACGATCGCGGGCGGCGTCATCATCCTTGCCATTTTTCCCCCGGCACGACGAGCAGCGAGAAATACGGCGACGCCATCGGATCGACCTCGTCGAGCGGTACGATGCGCTGGTTGGCCATCGTCGCGCGCTCGACGTACCGCGCGCGCTTCGCAAGCCCGAGTTCGTCGAGCACGCCTCGCACCTTGTCGAAATTGCGGCCGAGCTTCATCACGACGGCCGCGTCGGCCCGCGCGAGCCGCTCGCGCAGTTCATGCTCGGGCAGCACGCCCGACAGCACCGACAGGCTCTGGTTGCGATACACGAGTGGCTGGCCGAGCACGGCCGTGCCGCCGAGCATCGCGCACACGCCGGGGATCACCTCGGTGTCGTAACGCGGCGCGAGGCGGTCGTGCAGGTACATGTACGAGCCGTAGAAGAACGGGTCGCCTTCGCAGATCACCGCGACGTCGCGGCCCGCATCGAGGTGCGCCGCGACGATCTCGGCCGCGGTGTCGTAGAAATCGGCGATCACCGTCTCGTAGCAGAGCGGCGGCGGCAGCACCTCGGTCGTCACCGGGTAGACCAGCGGCAGTTGCGTCTGCCCGTCGAGCAGGTGCGCTTCGACGATGCCGTACGCGTTGCCTTTCTTGCCCTTCGCGACGAAATACGCGACCACGGGCGCGGCCTGCAGTACGCGCAGCGCCTTGATCGTCATCAGCTCGGGATCGCCGGGGCCGACGCCCACCCCGAACAGCCGTCCGCGCGCGGTCGTCATTCGACCTCCGTTGCAAGCGCATTGACCGCGGCGGCCGCCATCGCGCTGCCGCCGCGCCGGCCGAGCAGCGCGACGTACGGCACGCCGCGGCTGTCGGCGTCGAGCATCGCCTTCGATTCGGCCGCGCCGATGAAGCCGACCGGGAAACCGAGGATCAGCGCGGGGCGCGGCGCGCCGGCGTCGATCATGTCGAGCAGGTGGAACAGCGCGGTCGGCGCATTGCCGATCACGACGACGCTGCCCGCGAGATGCGGGCGCCACAGTTCGAGCGCGGCGGCCGAACGCGTGTTGCCGAGCCGGCGCGCGAGCTCGGGCACCTCCGGCTCGCCGAGCGTGCAGATCACGCGGTTGGCCGCGGGCAGCCGCGCGCGCGTGATGCCTTCGGCGACCATCCTCGCGTCGCACAGGATCGGCGCACCGGCCGCGAGCGCCGTGCGGCCGGCCGTGCCGGCGCCGGCCGAGAAGCGCAGGTCGTACACGACGTCGACCATCCCGCACGCGTGGATCACGCGCACCGCGAGTTTCTCGAGATCGGGCGGAACCTGCGACAGGTCGGCCTCGGCGCGGATCGTCGCGAACGACTGGCGGTAGATTTCCTGCCCGTCGCGAATATAGTCAAGCATCGGTGGTGTCCTGGCTGTGCCGCGCGTCCATGAGTCGGACCGCGGCCTGGTCAATCGTCAGATGGCGCGCGAGCAGGGCGCCGAGGCCCGTGGTCGCGTCGCGCCGGTAAAGGTCGTAGTGTGCGGGCGCCACCGCGACGAGCGTATGCGTCGCGGGATGCGGCAGCGCGCAGTGGCGCGCGCAGCCGGTCAGGTGCACGTCGAGCGGCCGGCCGATGCGGGCGGCGAGCGCGAGTGCGTCGTGTTTCGTGTCGGCGTGCGCTTTCGCGCAGCCCGCGCTGCCGGTACAGGCGACGAGCGCCGCCAGCGGCTCGGACGCCGCGCCTACGAGGCCGAGCGACTTGAGTGCTTCGCGCATCGCCACCGCACGTTCGTTCGGCACGCCGTGCATGAACACGCCTTGCCACGGCGTCATCGACAGCGTGCCGTCGCCGTCGGCTTCGGCCAGCGCGGCGAGCCGTTCCAGTTGCGCCGCGTCGAGCCGCCCGAGCGCGAATTGCGCGCCGACGCTGCAGCGGGCCGCGGCGCGCGACGGCTGCGCGCCGAAACGCAACGCCGGGTCGGCATGCGTGCGCCGCCAGCCGGCAAGCGCCGGATCGGCCGCGAGCGGAAAGGGCAGGTAGCGCCGGGCGCGTTCGAACAGCGTGCGTTCGCCGCACATCGCGAGCAACGCGCGCATCCGCGTGACGTCGGCCGGCGCGAGATCGAGGAACGCGCGCAGCAGCGCCCGCACCAGCGCGACGCCCTGATCGGGCGACACGTCGACCGACGCGGGCCGGTCGCCGGGCGCCACCGGCGGACAGCCGGCCAGCCCCGCCGCAAGACGTACCGCGCCGTCGGCGCGGCGCCACGCGGCGAGCCAGATGTCGTGCGGATGATCGAGCGCCGCGACCGCTTCGCCGCCATCGAGCTGGATCGAGAATTTCGGCGACAGTTCGCCGCGGCGCGGCTCGTTCGCCAGCATGTCGAGCAGCGGCACGGCGAGCGCGTGGCTATCGACGAGCGCGGTCGGGTCGTGCCCGGCGAGCGGGCTGAGCAGCACGTTGCGGACGTCGTCGCTCGCCGCGAGCGCGGCCGCCTCGGCGGCGGTGTCGCCGGCGCTTGCGCGCGGGCCGAGCCCCGCTTCGAGCAGCGCGTGGGTCAACGCATCGGTCGCGCCGTCGCGAATGCCGCGCAACTGGAGATTCGCACGATTGGTCGCATCGATCGCGCCGGAACCGTACCGGCGCGCGGCGGCGGCGATCGCACGCGCCTGGCGCGCGTCGAGCCGGCCGCCCGGCAGCTTGATCCGGCACAACCCGCCGTCGGCGGCCGCGACCACGCGCACGAGCCCCGGGCAGGCCGACGGGCGCACGACGGGCGACGCAGGAATCGAATCGGGGGCGGAACTCAACGGGATACCGGAACAGTGTGGCGCCGCGGCCAACGCATCGGTACACCCCGCCCGACGCCGACTGGCACGCACGCACTTTCTGGCCGGCAGGTCTCCTGGCTGACAGGTCGGCGCCGACTCCCGGCCTTCCCGGTGAAACCAGTGGCATGAGGAGGGAGATCGGCTCGCTGTCTACAGTTGCGGGGGCAGCCACAGCGGCGCGCGGGGCGCCCTGTGTTCCCTCTTCGGCCCCGAAGGGCACCGGCGAACGAACGGCCGTAGGATACCCGATTTCGGTCGCGATTCGCGACCGGCTGGCGGTTCGCGGCGGGCGAAGCGGGCAACGGCCGCGCGCGAGCGGGCGGGCAGGTGAAACGCGGGGTGGAACACGGTACCATGCCGTTTTTTGCAACGCGGACGGCTGCACCGGCGCTTTCACGGCCGCGCGGCGACACGATGAAATCGAACGATGGGGAAGGGTGCATGACGGCGTGGCTGACGGTAGTGGGCATCGGCGACGACGGTTACGCGGGGCTCGGACGCCACGCGCGGCGCGCGCTGCTCGATGCGGCGCACGTGGTCGGCGCGAAGCGGCAGCTCGACATGCTGCCCGCGCGACTGCGCGCGACGCGCGAAGCATGGCCGTCGCCGTTCGACCTGTCGGGGCTGCTCGCGCGCCGCGGCGCGCCGGTGTGCGTGCTCGCGAGCGGCGACCCGATGCTGTTCGGCGTCGGCGCGACGCTCGCCCGCCAGCTTTCTCCCGACGAATGGCGCGTGCTGCCCGCGCCGTCGTCGCTGTCGCTCGCCGCGGCGCGCCTCGGCTGGGCGCTGCAGGACGTCGGCGCGGTCTCGCTGGTCGGGCGTCCGCTCGCGACGCTGGCCCGCCACCTGCTGCCGGGCCGGCGCCTGTTCGTGCTGAGCGCCGACGGCCGCACGCCGGCCGCCGTCGCGGCCGAACTCGCCGCGCGCGGCTTCGGGCCGACGCGCATCAGCGTGTTCGAACACCTCGGCGGCCCGCTCGAGCGACGGATCGATGGCCTCGCGCAAGACTGGCACGTCGACGAAACCGCCGCGCTCAATCTCGTCGCGCTCGACTGCCAGGCGGGCCCCGACGCACCGCGCCGCGCGCTCACGCCCGGCCTGCCCGACGATGCGTACCGCCACGACGGCCAGCTCACCAAGCGCGACCTGCGCGCGATGACGCTCGGTCGCCTCGCGCCCGCGCCCGGCGAACTGCTGTGGGACGTCGGCGCCGGCAGCGGCTCGATCGGCATCGAATGGATGCGCGCGCATCCATCCTGCCAAGCGATCGCGATCGAAGCGCATGCCGAGCGTCAACGCTTCATCGAACACAACCGCGATACGCTCGGCGTGCCGGGCCTGCAACTCGTCGCGGGCCGTGCGCCTGCAGCGCTTGCGGGGCTCGCCGCGCCCGACGCGATCTTCATCGGCGGCGGCGCGACGGCGCCCGGCGTGCTCGACGCGTGCTGGGCGTCGCTGAAACCCGGCGGGCGGCTGGTCGCGAACGCGGTCACGCTGCAGGGCGAGATGGCGCTCGCCGCCTGGCGCGATGTGCACGGCGGCACGCTTACGCGCGTATCGTTCGCGCATGCCGAACCGCTCGGCCGCTTCGACACGTGGCGGCAGCCGCTGCCGGTCACGCTGTACGACGCGCGCAAGCCCGATGCCGCGGATGCGGCTGCCGTGGCCGGCGCGTCGCATCCGTCGAACCCAACGGACGCGTGATGCGCGACGAAACCCCCGAACAGCCCGCGCCGCTGCGCTTCGGCTACACGACCGGCAGTTGCGCGACCGCGACGTCGCTCGCGGCCGCGCGGCTGCTGCTCACGGGTCACGCGGACGACGCGGTCGAGATCGTGCTGCCGAAGGGGCAGCGCGTGATGATGCGGCTCGAGTTCTGCCGCACGACCGCCGACGGCGCCGAAGCCGGCACGATCAAGGATGCCGGCGACGATCCGGACGTCACGCATGGCGCGCTGATCTTCGCTCGCGTCGCGCGCGCGGCGGCGCCCGGCGTGCGCTTTCATGCCGGGCCGGGCGTCGGCACGGTCACGCGCGCGGGGCTGACGCTGCCGGTCGGCGAACCGGCGATCAATCCGGTGCCGCGCCAGATGATGACCACGCACCTGGAGGCGCTTGCGGCCGAGCACGGCTACGCGGGCGGCTTCGACGTGACGATCGGCGTCGAAGGCGGCGAGGCGCTCGCGCTGAAGACGATGAACCCGCGGCTGGGCATCGTCGGCGGGCTGTCGATCCTCGGCACGACCGGCATCGTGCGGCCGTTCTCGTGTTCGGCCTATATCGCGTCGATTCATCAGGGCATCGACGTCGCGCGCGCGAACGGCATCACGCACATCGCGGCCTGCACGGGCAACGCGAGCGAGGACGCGATGCGCGCGCACTACCAGCTGCCCGACATGGCGCTGATCGAGATGGGCGATTTCGCGGGCGCGGTGCTCAAGCATCTGCGGCGCGCGCCGGTCGCGCGCCTGTCGATGTGCGGCGGCTTCGGCAAGCTGAGCAAGCTCGCGGCCGGCCATCTCGATCTGCACAGCCGCCATTCGAGCATCGACCTGCCGCTGCTCGCGCAGTGGGCGGCCGAAGCCGGTGCGAGCGACGCGCTGCAGGCCGCGATGCGCGCGGCGAACACGAGCCAGGAAGCGTTGAAACTCGCGCAGGCCGACGCCGTGCCGCTCGGCGATCTGGTCTGCGCGCATGCCTTGCAGGTGGCGCGCGACATCGTGCCGCCGTCGGTCGCGGTCGAGATGTTCGCGATCGATCGGCAGGGCCGCTTCGTCGGGGCGGCGCGATGAGCGCGCGCATCCTGCTGCTCGGCGGCACCGGCGACGCGCTGAAAATCGCGCGCGCGCTCGGCCCGCATCATGTCTACAGTCTCGCCGGCCTCGGCAAGACGCCCGACGATCTGCGCTGCGACGTGCGCGTCGGCGGGTTCGGCGGCGCAGCCGGGCTCACCGCGTATCTGCGCGACGCCGGCATCGGCCTCGTGATCAACGCCACGCATCCGTATGCCGCGCAAATCAGCGCGAACGCCGCGGCGGCGACGCGCGACGCGGGCGTGCCGCTGTGGGCGCTGCGCCGCGCGCCGTGGACGCCGCAGCCGGGCGACGACTGGCGGATGGTCGACGACTGGGCCGGCATCGAGGCCGCGCTCGCGCCGTTCCGGCGCCCGCTGTTCACGCTCGGCCGCGAACCGCTCGCGCATCTCGATGCGATCCCGCCACACCAGTTCTGGCTCGTCCGCTGCCTCGACACGCATCCCGGCAACGCCCGTGCGCAGGTCGTCGCCGCGCGCGGGCCGTTCACGCTCGACGGCGAGCGCGCGCTGTTCGCGCTGGCGGGCATCGACGTCGTCGTCAGCAAGAACAGCGGCGGCGCGGCCACCGAGGCCAAGCTCGACGTCGCGCGCGAACGCGGGCTGCCGGTCGTGATGCTGCGCCGGCCGCCGCTGCCCGATGCCGACCGCGCGCTCGACTCGGTCCCGGCGCTCATCGACGCACTCGATCCGGCCGCGCGCGCGTGACGCGACGCAGCGGCCACTCAACGAATTGACGGAGAAATTTCGATGACGGTGTATTTCATCGGCGCGGGCCCCGGCGACCCGGAGCTGATCACGGTGAAGGGCCAGCGCCTCGTGCGCACGTGCCCAGTGATCCTGTACGCGGGCTCGCTCGTGCCGGCTGCCGTGCTCGACGGTCATCGCGCGGAGCAGGTCGTCAACACGGCCGAGCTCGACCTCGACGCGATCGTCGCGCTGCTCGCCGCCGCGCACGCGAACGGGCAGGACGTCGCGCGCGTGCATTCGGGCGACCCGTCGCTGTACGGCGCGATCGGCGAGCAGATCCGCCGCCTGAAAGCGCTCGGGATTCCGTACGAAATCGTGCCGGGCGTGACGGCCACGGCCGCGTGCGCGGCGACGCTCGGCGTCGAGCTGACGCTGCCCGGCGTCGCACAGACGGTAATCCTCACGCGCTTCGCGGGCAAGACGACGCTGCCGGAAGGCGAGGCGCTCGGCGGGCTGGCCGCGCACCGCGCGACGCTCGCGATCCATCTCGGCGTGCGCCACCTCGCGCGCATCGTCGACGAAGTGCTGCCGCATTACGGCGCCGATTGCCCGGTGGCGGTGATCTATCGCGCGAGCTGGCCCGACGAGGAGCGCGTGACGGGCACGCTGGCCGACATCGTCGGCAAGGTGCAGGGCACGCAGATCGAGCGCACCGCGCTGATCCTGATCGGGCGCGTGCTCGACGCCGAAGGGTTCGCGGATTCGACGCTGTACGCGAGCGCAGGCTGAACACGCCAGCGCCGTGGAGCCGAGTATCTGGACGGGCCGCGAGGATATTGCCGGTGCGCGAGCGAGCATGACCGGGACGACACCGGGCATGCAGACGCCCGCGCCGCTGGTCCGCGGTGTCGCTCAGGCTCGCGCCATCTGCCGCACCCGTTTCGGCGCGAATCCGGCCGCGAGCACGAACAGCGCGACACACAGGCACGCCATCGCGATCCATGCGGGCGTCAGGTCGGCGAGATGCTGGCGCACGATGCCGGCCGCGAACGGGAACAAGCCGGCGATCAAGTAACCGATACCCTGCACGAACCCCGTCAGCGACGCGGCATCGGCCGGCGTCGCCGCATGGTCGACCGTGACGATCAGCGACAGCGGAAACAGCGCGCCGATTCCCGCGCCGACGAGCAGCGCGGCCGGCAATGCGAGCGCTTCCGGTGCGGCCAGCATCACCAGCAACCCGACGAACAGCGACGCGATCGCCGCATGCAGCGCGGGCCGGCGATCGGGCAGACGGTCGATCGTCGCGGAAATCGTCAGCCCCGCGACGACTTCCGCGAGCGTCACGCCGCCGAGCAGGCTGCCGGCCGCGGTCGGCGACCAGCCGAGCCGCATGTAGTACGGCGGCAGCCACGCGAGCACCAGCGTGTAAGCGCCGGTCGCGATGCCGAAGAACAGCGCGAGCCGCCATGCGCGCGGCGAACGCAACGGCCGCGCATTCGATACCGACGCCGGCCCGGCGGCAAGCGCGTCGCCACCGCGGCTCGCCAGCGGCCAGGCCAGCGCCGCGAGCGCCGCCGGCAACGCCCAGCCTGCAAGCGCGGCGAGCCAGCCCCAGCGCGCCGCGGCAAATGGTGCGATGACGCTCGCGAGCACCGCACCGCCCATGATCGACGTCGAGTAGACACCCATCGCCCCGCCGATGCGGGTTGCGAAATGCGCCTTCACGAAGCCGGGCAACAGCGCCTGCACCATCGCGATCCCGACGCCCGCGCAGCACGCACTCGCGAGCAGCAGCCACGCATGCTGCGCACCGACGCGCGACGCGCAAGCCAGCCCGATCAACGCGACACCGAGCCACACGCCGCCCGCGATCCCGGTGAGGCGCTGCAGGCGCCGCGCGCTCAGTGCGCCGAGCCCCATCAGCAGGATCGGGATCGTCGTCAGCAAGCTGGCCGCGCCGTCGCCGATCCCCGTCGCGCGCTGGATCATGTCGAGCAACGGGCCGACCGCGGCGAGCGCCGGCCGCAGGTTCAGCCCGACGAGCACGATCGCGGCGAGCCGCCATCCGGGGGAAGTGAAGCGATTCATTGCAAGGCCCTCTCTATCGGTACGTGGCTGCCAGCGAGGCGCCGCGCGTTTTTCAGGTAAAGTATCTCGACATCAAGATAAACGGTGATTTATCTCGACGTCAAGATAACTGGCAAGCCGAGGAGGGTTAATGGATCGAGCCGAGCATGCGCTCGCGCAATGGCGCGCCGAGCGTCCGGATCTCGACGCAACGTCGATGGTGGTGATGGGGCGGTTGCAGGAAGCCGCGCTCGTGATCGCGCGCGACCGTCTCAATCCGCTGTTCGCGCGCTACGGCATGCAGCCGGGCGAATTCGACGTGCTCGCGACGCTGCGGCGCAGCGGTGCGCCGTTCGCGCTGACGCCGACCGCGCTGTACGACGCGCTGATGATGTCGTCGGGCGGGATGACCGCGCGCATCGATCGGCTGCAGAAGGCGGGGTGGGTCGAGCGCCGGCCGAACCCGGCCGACGGGCGCGGCACGCTCGTCGCGCTGACGGATTTCGGGCGGGCGCTGATCGATGAAGCGGTTGTTGCGCACATCGACAACCAGCGTGCGCTGCTGGCGGCGCTGTCGGAGGCGGAACAGGTGCAGTTGTCGGAACTGCTGGGGAAGTTGCTGGCGGGGCTGAAAGGCGCAGCGGCGGACGCGTGACGCCGGCGCACCACGCGGGCAAAAAAAGCCCGCCGCGTAACGCGGCGGGCCCGAGCCGACGGCAGGCCGCACACGGCGGCCCGCTTGCTCAGCCGCGCGCCGGAATATTGAGCCCGCGCTCCACTGCCGGCCGCGCAACGAACGCGTCGAGCACCCGCTTGACGTGCCGGAATTCACTGAACCCGACCAGATCGCCCGCTTCGTAGAAGCCGACCAGATTGCGCACCCACGGGAAGATCGCGATGTCGGCGATCGTGTAGGTATCGCCCATCACCCACTGGCGGTTCGCGAGATGCGCGTCGAGCACGCCGAGCAGGCGCTTCGACTCGTCGACGTAGCGCTGGCGCGGGCGCTTGTCCTCATAATCGCGGCCGGCGAACTTGTGGAAGAAGCCGACCTGGCCGAACATCGGCCCGATGCCGCCCATCTGGAACATCACCCACTGGATCGTCTCGTAGCGGCCCGCGAGATCCTTCGGGATCAGCTGACCCGTCTTGTCCGCGAGATAGATCAGGATCGCGCCCGATTCGAACAGCGGCAGCGGCTGGCCGTCGGGGCCGTTCGGATCGATGATCGCGGGAATCTTGTTGTTCGGGTTCAGCGACAGGAATTCGGGCGAAAACTGGTCGTTCGTGTCGAAGCGCACGAGGTGCGGCTCGTACGGCAGGCCGGTTTCCTCGAGCATGATCGACACCTTGACGCCGTTCGGCGTCGGCAGCGAATAGAGCTGGAGACGGTCGGGATGCTGGGCCGGCCATTTTTTCGTGATCGGGAAGGCGGACAGGTCGGGCATGAAGGTTCGCTCGTCGAAGTGGATGATCCGCGCAGCGTTGCGCTGCCGCGCCCGAACACGTTCCACGGCGCGGCGGCGGGCCGGAGCGCGCCGAAAAACGCCCACTGTAGCCGATCCGCGGAATCGATGCAGGGCTCGACCGCGCGCCCCCGGTGCCGCCTCGCCCGACGCCGTCAGAAGTTGTGCCGCAGCCCGACCATCGCGGCCGTGGTGCCGACGCCCGGTGCGACCGGCTGCCCGTACACGAGCATCTGGTCCATCGTGCCGCGATTGTTCACGTGGCCGACCTGCGCATAGACCATCGTCCGTTTCGACAAGCTGTAGTCGGCCGCGAGCACGACCGCCGTCGAGCGGTTTTCGGAACGGTTGCGATCCTTCAGGTAGTACATGGCGGACGTGACCTGCAACGCGGGCGTGAAGCGATAGCCGACGCCGGCCGACAGCATGTCGAGGTTCACCTTGTCCGCATGCGACGGATTCCGGCCGTTGCCGTACGACGCCGACACCGAGAAATCGCGGATCGTGTATTTCGCGCCGGCGTAGACGAAGCGATTGTTGTCGACGCCGGTCGGCGCGACGCCCGGCGCCGGATTCGTGTCGTGACCGTTGTAGTAGACGGCCGACAGGTTCAGCCCGTCGTTCGCATACCTGAGCACGACCGATTCGCGCGTGCCGCCCTGAAACTGCCCGGCGACGCCGCCCGGCGCGTATTCGAGCGCGATCGACGCACCCGCGAACGTCGGCGACTGGTAGACGAGCGCATTGCTGTCGTACAGCGCGCCGATCGCGCCGTTGGTGCTCGTGCCCGGCCAGCCGGCGGCCGTGTTCAGGCCGAGCCACGCGGTCAGCACGCTGCCGAAGAACTGCGCATTGCGCACGTCGGTGTCGGCCATCGCGTAGATCATCGGCACGATCTGGCGGCCGGCCGTGAACGTGCCGAACGGGCCCGACACGCCGAGCGACGCGACCTGGTTGAAGATCGCGACGGCGCCCGGCGTGTCGCTCAGCTGCAGCTTGCCGGTACTGCTGTCGAACGAACCCTGCAGCTTGAAGTTGATCTTGTAGCCGCCGCCGATGTCCTCGCTGCCCCGGATGCCCCAGAAGCTCGAATAGATGCCGCCGTCCTTCATGCGGAACACCTTGCCGGTGTTCGGCGCGCTCGGGCTGAACGACGCGGCCGACGTGGTCTGGTACAGCAGGCCCGTGTCGATCACGCCGTACAGCGTGACGGAGGATTGCGCGTGCGCGAGCGCCGAACAGCCGGCAAGCGCCGCGAGCGCGGCCAGTTTCGTCTTCATCGAAGTCTCCAGAATCGTCATGGACCGGACGGGATCGAGCCCGGCCGGGTGAAGCGGGGAAGCAGCGGGGCAGGCGGGAACGCGCGACATGCGCGCCGCCGCGAGCCGTGCGGAAAGACTACGCAACGACGGGCGGCCGCTCCCCCCCATGCGCGGGGGGCAGGGTTGCGGAGAATCGAAACGGGGATGGACAGGCGACTGCGCAGCCGCGGGCGACGGGTTCAGGCCGGCATCAGGGCGCGCTTTCGAGCAGCCCGAGCACCAGCGCGCGGCGCACCGCATGCTTGCGCGAGCTGGCGTCGAGCTTGCCGAACAGGTTCTTCAGGTGCCATTTCACGGTTTCCTCGCCGACGGCGAGCGCGACCGCGATCTCCTTGTTCGACAGGTTGCGCGCGAGCAGCTCGAGGATCGCGCGCTCCTTCGGCGTCAGCACGACGCTCGGCACCGCGCGCGGGCTCGCCGCGCCGCGCGGGGCCGGCGGCACGATGCGCGGCTGCGGCAGCGCGTGCCGCGCGGGGCCGTCGCCGGCGGCCGCCTCGTCGCCGGCGCGGCGCGCCCAGTCGGCAACGGCCGGATGCGCGTCGGCGAGCGTGCGCGTGAGCCCGAACATGTCCGCGAGGTTCATCGCCTCGTCGAGCAGCGCACGGCCGCCGCGCCCCGACTGTTCGAGCGCGAACGCGCTGAGCGCCATGATCTCGATGCGCTCGCGGCCCATGCTCATTTCGCGGGCCAGCACGGCGGCTTCGTCGAGCGCCGCACAGGCGTCGTCCCAGCGGCGCGCGGCGAGCGCCGCGTACGCATGCGCGCTCGCCTGCAGCAGCACGACGGGGCGCCGCCACAGCGGCCCGTGCGCCGGAAATTCAACCGCGGCGATCGTGTCGATCCGCTCGACCAGCGCATGGCAGGTTGCCTCGCGGTAACGCGCCGCGTGAATGCGCACCTGCTCGGCAAGGCTCGCGACCGACAGGCGCGGCAGCCGGCGGGCAACGCCCATCGCGTCGAGCGCCTCCAGCAAATCGATCGCGCGATGCTCGACGCCGCGCAGCAACGCGATGCGCGCGGCCGTGCGATAGCCGAGCAGCACGGTGTCGGGCGTGCCCGCGTGTTCGAGCACGTCGAGCCGGTTCGCGAGCAACGCGGCGGCCTGGTCGACGCGATCGGCCTCGTACGCGAGCGCCGCGCACATCGCCGCGAGCATGCAGGTCAGCGGATGGCGCCGCCCGAGATCGGCTTCCGCGCGCGCCAGCGCCGGCGACAGCACGTCGTCCGCGAGCCGGATCTGGCCTTCGCGCAGGTAGGTCAGGCCGGTGATCAGCTCGCCCCAGCGCGCGACGTAGCCGAACCCGGCCGCCGTCTCGCCGCGTGGCGCCGCCTGCTGGAACCGGCGCGCCTGCGCCGGTTCGCCGACGATGATCGCGCGCGCCGACAGCCGGTTCGCGTGCATTTGCGCGAGCCACGTCGCCGCCGGCGGCATGAAGTCGGCCCACGGCTCGAACAGCGCGACGAAGCGGTCGATCTCGTCGGCGTAATACGCGGCCGCACTGAGGATCAGCGCGCATTCGTAGCGCATCGCGGCCGGCGTGCCGTCGTCGGCCAGGATGCCCGCGATCTGACGTTGCGCCTCGACATGGCGCTCGCCGAGCGCCAGCGCCCACGCGACCGCGATCCGCAGCGTCGGGCGCTTGTCGAGCTCCGTATCGGGCAGCAGCGCGAGCCAGTCGAGCACGTCGTTGATGCGGCCCTGCTTGATCGCATCCTCGAGACAGCGCTGCGCGAGCGCGTACGCGGTCTCGAACTGGCCGGCCGCGTACGCGTGGCGCGCGGCTTCCTCGGTCATCCCGTGCGTGTCGAGCCAGGCGGCCGCGCGGGCGTGCAGCGTGCTGCGCTCGGCGTCGGGACGCGCAGCCAGCCGATCGCGCAGCGTGTCGCGCACGAGCGGGTGCAGCCGGCACCAGTCCGAATCGTCCGACGCGGTGAACAGCGGCGTGTCGCGGGCGAGCCGCGCGAGGCGCTCGGACGCGTGCACGTCGTCGAGCAACGCCGAGCACAGCGACGGATGCAGCCGATCGGCTACGCTCGTGCGCGTCAGGAACGCGGTGTCGTCGGCCGACAGGTTCGCGAGCAACAGCTCGACGAGCCGGTCGCGCGTGCCGTCCACCCGTTGGGCGAGCGCGTCGACCGCCTGGCGCGGATCGGCCGAGCGCGCCATCGCGGCCATCGCGAGCTGCAGCCCGAGCGGCCAGCCGTCGACGCGCTCGAACAGCCGCGCGCACGCGTCGGCATCCACCCGTTGCGCGAAGCGCGCGCCGACCAGCGCGATCGTCTCGTCGAGCGTGAAACGCAGCCAGTCGGCGCCCGCCAGCGTGCATTGGCCGCCCGCGAGCAGGTCGCCGGCCGCGTGATCGAGCCCGCGTCGCGCGGCGACGACGACATGCAGGTTCTGCGGCGCGTTGTGCAGCACGTAGGTGAGCGCGTCGAGGCCGGCGGGCGGCAGCCGCTCCGCGTCGTCGACGATCAGCAGCGCCTCCATCGACAGTTGCGCGACCTCGGCCAGCCACGCGGTCAGGCCGTCGAGCGCACGCGCCGCGCCGGCCGGGATCAGCCGCCCGAAACCGGGCCGCGCGCAGCCGGTCCGCACCGCCTGCACGAGCCCCTGCAGCAGCCGCGGCGCGTCGTCGCGCTCGTCGGCCGACAGCCACACGACCGCGCGGCCGAGCGCGACGGTTTCGCGGCGCCATTGCGCGAGCAGCGAGGTCTTGCCGTAACCGGCCGGCGCCTGCACCAGCGTGACCGGGCGGCCGTCGAACGCCGGCGCGGCGAGGCTCAGCCGTGCGCGCGCGAGCAACTGCGCCGGCACGCGCGGCGCGGTCGTCTTCAGGACCAGTTCGGTGGGGGGCGCGTCGGCGCGATCGGGTGGGTGGGCCATCGGGGCAGCAGTGGAGTCCGGTGGGGCCGTGCGGGCCAGCGTCCGGGGTGGGCGTGCGGCAAGGATCGGTCGAACCGCGTTCGTGCGTCAATCCCCCCCGCGACGAGTGGGGCCGCCCCGGCGCGGCGTCGATAGCATGGGTTCCGATGCATGACGAACGCCACGAGGAGGGCACCCATGAAGATCGTATCGACCGGCGCGACGCGTAGCGCGCCGACCGCCGGCTGAGCGGAGCGACACGATGTACCGCCATCTGCTCGTGACGGTCGACGACGCGCCCGGCGGCATCGACGCGATCGGCGACGCGCTCGAACTGGCGCGCGCGGTCGGCGCGCGGGTCACGTTCGTGCTGCCCGCCGCCACGCCGGACTCGCGTTTATCCGGAGCGCGGCTGCCCGGACACGGTGCGAAAGTGGAAGCCGCCGCGCGGGCGCAGGGCCTGTCCCATGGGATCGCGGGGGCCGGCCATCCGGGGGCCGGCCATCCGGGGGCCGGCGACGCGTCGCCGGGCGTGCTGGCCGGCGAACTCGGCTGCGACCTGATCGGCGTCGCGGCGCTGCCGCCCGACGCCGATGCGGTGGCCCGCGCGCAGCGACGGCAGTTGCTCGCGACGAGCGGCGTGCCGGTGCTCGTCTGCCCGTCGCGGCGGGCGCCCGCCGCGGCGCGCGTGATCGCGCGCTGCCTCGATGCGCATCGCATGGCCGGTGGGCTGCTGCACGCGCTGGCGGCGCTTGGCGACGCGACGAACGAGCCGCATCGGCAAGCGGCCGACGCACGGCGCGCGCTGGCTGCGCTCGCCGCGCTGCAGAACGCCCGGTTCGGCACGGCCACCGAAGCGCGGCTCTTCGCGGCATTGCGCGTCCGTGCGGAGTGCGTCGCGGCCGAACTGGACGAACTCGACCGTCAGCGCCAGCGCGACACGCACGCCCTCGGCGCGCTCGCGCGGCTCGCCGAAGACGGGCTGCCGTCGGCCGCGTTCGACGCCGCGCTGGCCCGCTATGCGCACGGCGCGTTCGAGCAGATGGGGCGAATCGAAGGCGTGATTTTCCCGGCCGCGCGGCGCTACCTCGGCGACGCCGACTGGACCGGACTGGACGAACCCCCGGCGGACAACGCACCCGCGACGACGCCGGACACGAACGAACCCGCCGATGCGCGACGCGCATCGGACTGACGATTGACGGAGAACAAGATGGCACATGCAGTGCGATTCCACGAAACCGGCGGCCCCGACGTGCTGCGCTGGGAGGCGGTCGACGTCGGCGATCCGGGCGCCGGCCAGGTACGCCTGCGGCACGAGGCGGTCGGCCTGAACTTCGCCGACACGTATTTCCGCAGCGGCCTGTATCCGGTGCCGCTGCCGGCCGGCATCGGCGTCGAGGCGGCCGGCGTGGTCGAGGCCGTCGGCCCCGGCGTGACGAACGTCGCCGTCGGCGACCGTGTGACCTACACGGGCTTCCTGAACACGCTGGGCGCGTACAGCACCGAACGGTTGATCCCCGCCGCGCCGCTCGTCCGGCTGCCGGCCGGCATCGCGTGCGAAACGGCTGCCGCGATGACGATGCGCGGCCTCACGTCGGCCTACCTGCTGCGCCGCATCCATGCGTTCGCGCCGGGCGACACGATCCTGCTGCATGCGGCCGCCGGCGGCGTCGGGCTGATCGTGTCGCAGTGGGCGAAGCTGCTCGGGCTCAACGTGATCGGCACCGTCTCCAGCGAACACAAGGCCGCGATCGCCCGCGCGCACGGCTGCGACCACACGATCGACTACAGCCGCGAGGACGTCGCGAAGCGCGTGCGCGAACTGACGGACGGCGCCGGTGTCGACGTCGTGTTCGACAGCGTCGGCAAGGACACCTTCGAAGGCTCGCTCGATTCGCTGAAGCGGCGCGGGCTGATGGTGTGCGTCGGCACCGCGTCGGGCCCGATCCCGCCGTTCGATCCGCAGCGTCTCGCGATGAAGGGCTCGCTGTACCTGACGCGCCCGGCGCTGGCCGACTACATCGCCGATCCGGCCGAGAAGAACGACCTGGCCGGCGAGCTGTTCGCGCACGTCGCGGCCGGCCGCATCAGGATCGAGATCAACCAGCGCTATGCGCTGCAGGACGCCGCGCACGCGCACCGCGATCTCGAATCGCGCAAGACGACCGGTTCGTCGGTGTTCATCGTCTGAGGAGGCGCGCATGCGAGTCGAACCCCTGACCTGCGCGATCGGTGCGGAACTGCTGGACGTGAGCCTCGCCGACGCCGTGCACGACGACGGCCTGTTCGCCGAGATCCGCGCGCAGTTGCTGCGGCATCGCGTGCTGTTCCTGCGCGACCAGGACATCACGCGCGCCGAGCACGTCGCGTTCGCGCGGCGCTTCGGCGAGCTCGAGGATCATCCGGTCGCCGGCAGCGACCCCGAGCACCCCGGGCTCGTGCGGATCTACAAGTCGCCCGACCAGCCGAACGACCGCTACGAGAATGCGTGGCACAGCGATGCGAGCTGGCGCGTGGCGCCGCCGTTCGGCTGCGTGCTGCGCTGCATCGAGGGTCCGCCGGTTGGCGGCGACACGATGTGGGCGAACATGGTGCTCGCGTACGAGCGCCTGCCGGACCACGTGAAGCAGCAGATCGCCGACTTGCGCGCGCGTCACAGCATCGAGGCGAGCTTCGGCGCGGCGATGCCGGTCGACAAGCGCCTCGCGCTGAAGGCGCAGTATCCGGACGCCGAGCATCCGGTCGTGCGCACGCATCCGGAAACCGGCGAGAAGGTGCTGTACGTGAATGCGTTCGCCACGCATTTCACGAACTTCCACACGCCGGCGCGCGTGCGCTACGGGCAGGACGCGAACCCCGGCGCCGGCCAGTTGCTGCAGTACCTGATCAGCCAGGCTTATATCCCCGAATACCAGGTGCGCTGGCGCTGGAAGAAGAACAGCGTCGCGATCTGGGACAACCGCAGCACGCAGCATTACGCGGTGATGGACTACCCGCCGTGCGTGCGCCGGATGGAGCGCGCGGGCATCGTCGGCGACGTGCCGTTCTGAGCGCCACCGCGCGCCGATCGATTCGCCACCCGAGACACGACGCGCCGGGCTCGCCGCCCGGCGTGGCGGGGTACGCACGCCGGTACGGCCTCGTACGCCCGAACCACAACGATTCCCACTGGAGGACGACATGCAATTTCTCGACGATTCGCTGCACCCGGAAAACCAGGACAAGGTGGTCATCACGGTCGCGCCGTACGGCCCCGAATGGATGCCCGCCGATTTTCCGGAAGACATTCCGGTGACGATGGACGAGCACGTGCAGAAGGCCGTCGACTGCTACAACGCAGGCGCGACCGTGCTGCACCTGCACGTGCGCGAACTCGACGGCAAGGGCAGCAAGCGGCTGTCGAAATTCAACGAACTGCTCGGCCGGCTGCGCGAAGCGGTGCCGGACATGATCCTGCAGGTCGGCGGCTCGATCTCGTTCGCGCCGGAAGGCGACGGCGCCGAAGCGAAATGGCTGTCCGACGACACGCGCCACATGCTCGCCGAGCTGACGCCGAAGCCCGACCAGGTGACGGTCGCGATCAACACCGTGCAGATGAACATCACCGAGCTGATGAGCCGCAAGGACATCGCCGGCACGTCGCTGAACGAGGCCGCGCTGTGGGACGCCTATCGCGAGATGACGGTGCCCGCCGGCCCCGGCTGGGTCGACGAACACCTGCGCCGCCTGCAGGCGGCCGGCATCCAGCCGCATTTCCAGCTGACCGGCATGCATGCGCTCGAAACGCTCGAACGGATCATCCGGCGCGGCGTCTATCGCGGCCCGCTGAACGTCACGTGGGTCGGCATCGGCGGCGGCTTCGACGGCCCGAATCCGTACAACTTCATGGAATTCGTGCGGCGCTGCCCGGACGGCGCCTGCATCACGCTCGAATCGCTGATGAAGAACGTACTGCCGATCAACACGGTCGCGATGGCGCTCGGCCTGCATCCGCGCTGCGGGATCGAGGACACGATCATCGACCAGAAGGGCAACCGGATGACGTCGGTGCAGCAGGTCGAGCAGTGCGTGCGGATCGCCCGCGAACTCGGCCGCGAGATCGCGACCGGCAAGGAGGCGAAGGCGATCTACCGGATCGGCGTGCAGTACGACGGCGTCGACGAAACGCTCGCGCAGCTCGGGATGGCGCCGAACCGCCGGCCGGGCCAGGTGAGCGTGCCGCTGCGCGCGGCCTGACGCGCAGCGCCCCGGGCGGCCGCGAGCGCCGCCCGCCGATCGAGGTGGCGCGGCACCCATCCTCGCGCGACGCGCGAGGGCTAGCTCCGGGACACGGAGCGGGGCCGCGCAAGCCGCGCCGGCGCATTGCCGCCCCGGTGCCGGAGGAGACACGCATGTTGATTCATCACATCGAGCCGTCGCTGCAGGACCGGACGGCCACCGAGCGGCGCGCGCCTGCGTATGCGTGGCTCGTGTTCGGGCTGACCGTCGGGCTGCTGCTGTCGGACTACATGTCGCGGCAGGTGCTCAACGCGGTGTTTCCGCTGCTCAAGCACGCATGGGCGCTGTCGGACACGCAGCTCGGTTCGCTGTCCGGCGTCGTCGCGCTGCTGGTCGGGCTGCTGACGTTTCCGCTGTCGGTGCTCGCCGACCATTTCGGGCGCGTGCGCAGCATCGTGCTGATGGCCGCGTTGTGGAGCGTCGCGACGCTCGGCTGCGCGCTGTCGACCAGCTACGCGGAAATGCTGGTCGCGCGCGGCCTCGTCGGGCTCGGCGAAGCCGCGTACGGCAGCGTCGGCGTCGCGCTGATCCTCAGCATCTTTCCGGCCCGGCTGCGCGCGACGCTCACCGGCGCATTCATGGCCGGCGGCGCATTCGGTTCGGTGTTCGGGATGGCGCTCGGCGGGCTGGTCGGCGCGCATCTCGGCTGGCGCTGGTCGTTCGGCGTGATGGCCGCGCTCGGCATCGTGCTGCTCGTCGCGTACCGCTGCGTCGTGACCGAGCGGCGGCTCGCCGCGTACCGCGTCGAATCGTGCCGGCGCGAGGCCGACGCGCCGCGCGATCTGCGCGGCAGCGTGCGGGCGCTGATGTCGGGACTGTTCGCGTCGCGCTCGGTGATCTGCGCGTATCTCGGCAGCGGGCTGCACCTGTTCGTGCCGGGCGCGCTGTTCGCGTGGCTGCCGAGCTACCTGAACCGCTACTACGCGATGGCGCCCGACCGCGCGGCCGTGCTTGCGGCCGGCTTCGTGCTGCTCGCGGGCGTCGGGATGGTCGGCTGCGGCATCGTCACCGACCGCGTCGGCCGGGCCGACGGCTCGCGCAAATGGCTGACCGCGATCACGTATTGCGTGCTCACCGGCGTGTGTCTCGCGGTCGCGTTCCGGTTGCCGCCCGGGCCGCCGCAGCTCGCGCTGATCTGCGCGGGCATGCTGGTCGGCGCGGGCGCGTCCGGCGCATCGGGCGCGATGGTCGCGAACCTCACGCCGGCCGCGATCCACGCGTCGGCGTTCGCGACGCTCACGCTCGCGAACAACCTGCTCGGCATGGCGCCGGGTCCGCTGCTGACGGGATGGGCGGCCGATCGCGCCGGGCTCGTCGACGCACTGCAATGGATTCCGGCCGTGCCGCTCGCGGCGGCCGTGCTGTTCGCGATCGGACGCGCGAGCTATGCGGCCGATCTCGCGCGCGTCGAACGCGAACGGCGCGCGACACGACTGTCCTGAACCTTCTTCCTGACCGCTTCCTGGAGGCTGCATGACCCTGGCGACCGCCCCCACCATCCTGATCGTGCCCGGCTTGCGCGATCACGTCGAAGACCATTGGCAGACGCATCTCGAACGACGTCTGCCGAACGCACGCTCCGTCGCGCCGCTCGACGCCGACAAGCTGAGCCGCGCCGCGCGTGTCGCGGCACTCGATGCGGCGCTGGCCGCGATCGACGGGCCGGTGATGCTGGTCGCACACAGCGCGGGCGTGATGATCGTCGTGCACTGGGCGCGGCAGGCCACTCGCGCGATTCACGGGGCGCTGCTCGCGGCGCCGGCCGATCTCGATACGCCGATGCCCGCAGGCTATCCGACGCCCGGCGCGCTCGCCGCGCACGGCTGGACCCCGGTGCCGACCGGGCCGCTGCCGTTTCCGAGCATCGTCGCCGCGAGCCGCAACGATCCGCTCGCGCGCTTCGAACGCGTCGAGACGCTGGCGGCCGGGTGGGGCAGCCGGCTCGTCGATCTCGGCGAGGTCGGGCACCTGAACCCGGCATCCGGCTACGGCGAGTGGCACGATGCGGAGCGGTGGATCGGGGAAGTGGCGACGCTTCGCGCGGCCTGACGGAAGATCCATCCGCCGTGCGCCGGCCCGACCGGGGCGGCGCGCGCCTGCCGGGGGCCGCCCTGGGCGCCATGCGACCCGACGCGATACCGTTTCGCCATGCGCTGAGATACGACGTCTTAACACGCCGCACCACGCGACCCCACGATCCCCGGCAAGCCGGTCGCCACACAATTCCTTAACAAACGGAAGGTTTTTGTCAGGGAAAGTCCCGCCCCGCAATCCGTGGTTTTTTGTTGACCGACATCGTATAACGCCGTCATGATTTCCTGACAAGAAAGGTCCCATCCACCGACCGAAGTGAGGAGACATGAACACCACCCCGATCGCTCGCCGTGTCCGCCGGATCGCACTCGCCCTGGGCTTCACGCTGTCGGCCGCCGCGGCCGTGGCGGCCCCCGTATCGCTGAACATCGTCGACGTGGCCGGCAACCTACAGCTCACGCAGAAGGCCATCGAGGCGTTCAAGGAGAAGAACCCGACCCTCGTGTCGAACGTCACGTTCACGAATGCGCCCGCGCCGCAGTTGCCGGGCAAGATCAAGGCGATGCAGGCGGCGGGGCGCTCCGACATCGACCTCGTGCTGACGGGCACCGACGCGCTGGCCGCCGGCATCGAGCAGAACCTGTGGCAAAAGCTCCTGCCCGACAACGCGGGGGCGCTCCCCGGCGTGCTCGACAAGTACGCGCCGGGCCCGCGCAAGATGCAGGATCTCGCGCAGGGCTACGGCCTCGAAGTCACCTACATGCCGGCCGGCCCGCTGCTCGAATACAACCCGGCGAAGGTCAGCGACCCGCCGAAGACGCCCGACCAGTTGCTCGCGTGGTGCAAGGCGCACCCGAACAAGCTGATCTATGCGCGCCCGGCGAATTCGGGCCCCGGCCGCACGTTCCTGATGGGGCTGCCGTACGTGCTCGGCGACAAGAATCCGCAAGACCCGATCAACGGCTGGGACAAGACCTGGGCGTTCCTGAAACAGTTGAACGATTGCGTGCCGTATTACCCGGGCGGCACGTCGGCGGTGATGAAGGAGCTCGGCGAAGGCACGCGCGACATGACCGTGACCGTCACCGGCTGGGACCTCAACCCGCGCGCGCTCGGCATCGTGCCGGCCGAATTCAAGATCCAGGCGTTCGACAACATGACGTGGGTAAACGACGCGCACTACATGGTGATCCCGAAGGGGGTGCCGAAGGAAAAACTGGACGTGCTGTTCAAGCTGATGAACTTCCTGCTCGAACCGGCGCAGCAGGCGATGACCTACGACGACGGCTACTTCTATCCGGGCCCGGCGGTGAAGGGCGTGACGCTCGAAATGGCGCCCGCCCACAGCCAGGAAGTGATCAGGAAATTCGGCCGCCCCGAATACGCGAAGCTGCTCGCCGACCGTCCGCACGTGCAGCCGCTCAACGCGCAGGCGATGGTCGCCGCGTTCCAGAAATGGGATCGCGAGATCGGGTCGCAAAAATCGAAATGACGCCTGAACCGGCGGGCGCCGCGGCGCCCGCGTCGATGGAGTTCGCGCAATGAAGCACAGTTTCGAACGGTTGCGGCTCGACGGTGTATGCCGCAGTTTCACCAATACGGAAGGCGCGCAGGTCGCCGCGCTGAACGGGCTCGACCTCGAGATCCGGCGCGGCGAGTTCATCGCGCTGCTCGGCCCGTCGGGCTGCGGCAAATCAACCGCGCTGAACTGCATCGCCGGGCTGCAGCCGCTCACGCGCGGCGGCATCTGGCTCGACGACGTGCGCATCGACGTGCTGCCGCCCGAGCGGCGTGGTTTCGGGATGGTGTTCCAGAACTACGCGTTGTTTCCGCACATGTCGGTGCTCGACAACGTCGGCTTCGGCCTCAAGATGCGCGGCGTGCCGAAACAGGAAACGCGGCGGCGCGCGCAGCAGGCGCTCGAACTCGTGCAACTCGTCGGCCACGAGGGCAAGCTGCCCGGGCAATTGTCGGGCGGGCAGCAGCAGCGTGTCGCGATCGCGCGTGCGATCGTGATCGAGCCGCCGCTCGTGCTGATGGACGAGCCGCTGTCGAACCTCGACACGAAGCTGCGCATCGAGATGCGCGCGGAGATCCGCCGCATCCACACGCAGCTCGAACGCGCGACGATCTACGTGACGCACGACCAGGACGAGGCGCTGTCGATGGCCGACCGCATCGTCGTGATGAAGGAGGGCGTCGTGCAGCAGGTCGCGTCGCCGAAGGACGTCTACACGCGCCCGCACAACCTGCATGTCGCGCGCTTCATGGGCTATCGCAACGTGCTGCCGTTTACGCTCGCAGGAATGGCTGGCGAGTACGTGAACGTCACGTCGGGCGGCGTGCGCCTCACCGGTGTGCCGATGGCCGGCTTCGACGCGAAGGAGGTCGTGGTCGCGCTGCGTCCGGACGACATCGAGCGCGCGGAAGCCGTTGCCGACAACGCGTTCGACGCGACCGTCGAGACGGTCGAATACGGCGGCCGCGACTCGCTGATCCGCGCGATCACGCCGTTCGGTGCGGTCTGGGCCCGTATGGCCGGCGAGTTCACGGAAGGTGAACCGCTGCGGCTGCGCGTCGCGCCGGCGCGCACGCTGGTCTATGCGGGAGACGTCCGATGACCGGATTGCGCCAACCGGCATGCGCGGCGACGTCGCGCCCGGAGGCCGCATGAGCACGCTCGCGACCGGCGGCGCGCCGCGCGACGCGAAAGCCTGGCTCGTCACGCCGGCGCTCGCGTTCATCGCCGCGCTGTTCATCTATCCGTTCGCGTACGGCCTCGTGCTGTCGTTCCAGCCGACGAACGCGACGAACGGCGGCGGCGCGCTCGCGAACTACGTGCAGTTCTTCACCGACACCGCGATGTGGCCGACCGTGCTCGTCACGCTGAAGCTCGCGGTGCCGGCGACGCTGCTCAACGTCGGCATCGCGGTGCCCGTCGCGTTCGCGCTGCGCCGCAATTCGCCGTACCAGAAATTCGTCACGACGCTGCTCGTGATTCCCGTCACGCTCGGCACGGTGCTCGTCGCGGACGGGATGCTCACGTATTTCGGGCCGAACGGCTGGTTCCCGCAGGCGCTGCAGGGGCTGCACCTGTACACCGACGAAGTGCGCCTCACGCACAACTACTGGGGCGTGCTGCTGTCGCTGATCGTGTCGGGTTTTCCGTTCGCGTTCCTGCTGATGCTGTCGTACATCAGCGGCATCGACCCGACGCTCGCGCGCGCGGCCGCGACGCTCGGCGCGAACCCGTGGCAGCAGTTCCGGCAGATCTACCTGCCGCTGCTCGTGCCGGGGCTCACGATGGCCGCGTGCCTGTCGTTCGTGCAGGCGTTCTCGGTGTTTCCGTCGGCCGTGCTGCTCGGCGCGCCCGCCGGGCCGACCCGCGTGATCTCGATCGCGGCCGCCGAAGCCGCGTTCGAAAGCTACGACTATTCGCTCGCGTCGGCGATCGCGATCGTGATGGGTTTCGTGCAGTTGCTGGTGGTCGCGTCGATGCTCGGCGCGCGCCGCTTCTTCTATACGGGCGCGGTGACGGGAGGCAAGGGCTGATGGCGACCGACAATCATGCCGCTCGCACGTGGCCGCCGAAACACGATGCGCCCGACGCGCGGCCCGTCGACACCGGAAAACCGCAGCGGATGAACAACCACCTCGCCGGCCGCGCATGGAAGGCGCTCGTCTGGGGGCTGATGGCGTTCTTCCTGCTGAACGTGATGCTGCTGATCGCGACCGTCGCGGTGAACTCGGTCGCGACGCGCTGGTTCGGCACGCCGTTGCCGCAGGGCTTCACGCTGCGCTGGTATGCGAAGGCGTGGGAAGACTTCCAGCTCGCGAGCGTGCTGTGGGTGACCGTCGAGGTCGTCGGCGCGGTCGTGCTGCTGTCGATCGCGCTCGGCGTGCCGGCCGCGTATGCGCTCGCGCGCGTGCAGTTCCGCGGCAAGCGCTTCGCGCTGCTGGTGTTCCTGCTGCCGCTGATGGTGCCGCCCGTCACGTACGGGATTCCGATGGCGACCGTGATGTACAAGATCGGACTCGCGGGCACGCTGCCGGGCGTGATCCTCGCGAACCTGGTGCCGGCGCTGCCGTTCGTGATCCTCGTGATGACGCCGTTCATCGAGCAGATCGATCCGAACCTCGAAGCCGCCGCGCGCATCTTCGGCGCGAACACGTGGCGCTATTTCCGCTACGTGCTGCTGCCACTGCTGGTGCCCGGCATGCTCGCGGCCGGGCTGCTCGTGCTGGTGCGCACGATCGGGATGTTCGAGCTGACGTTCTTCACCGCGGGCCCGAGCACGCAGACGCTCGTCGTCGCGCTGTATTACGCGGTGTTCTCGACCGGCGTGCGCGCGCCGCAGTCGATCGACGCGATGGCGATGATCTACATGGCCATCACGCTCGTATGGGTCGTGATCGCGCTGCAGTTCGTCAGCCCGACGCAACTCGTGAGCCGCGTGAAGCAGGAGCGGCAGTAGGCGAGGGCGTCGCACGATCGCGCCGGGCCGCCGGGCAGCGTGCAATTGGTTACAAATGGATACCGCGCACGACCCGGGGACGTTGCAGACTACGCGGCGTTCACCCGATCGACGGATATCCATGAAGTTTCATACGCTGCTGACACTCGCCGGCGCCTCGACGCTGCTGGCCGCCTGTAACCTGCTTCACGACGGCCCCGGATCGAGCGACGTCGACGCCGCCGTGCGCCGCGCGCTCGAAGCGGAAAACCACGGCGGCCTGAACGCGCTGTTCGGCCAGCCGCTGCCCGTATCGGCCGACGTCGTGTCGGCGAAACCCGACGGCGACTGCAAGAAGCTCGGCGATCGCACGTATTCGTGCGACGTCGTGGTCACGTGGCGCAACGCCGATTACTCGCCGTCGCGCGCGAACCTGACCTTCGTGAAGGCGGCCGACGGTTCGTGGCAGACGTCGGGCGTCGACGCGGCGCTCGTGACGGGTACCGCGAAGTCGCTGATCGACCATATCGGCAAGGCGTGGCCCGGCAACGCGGCGAGCGGTGCGTCGGCGTCGGCGTCGGAGTGACGTGACGCAGCGGGCCGGTAACGCGTCGGCGGCAAGCCGCTTTCTCGTCCTCGAGCCAGCCCGCCTCGGCCTTGCCGGCCGCCCCGGCCGCATGTCCTGAAAAAAGGGCGCAATCTTCGGTTCCATCTCGTTTGAACGCATCCTCGGTATGCGGGCAGGGTTATAGGGAAAACCCTTATCTCAAGGTATAATTACGGGCTGAGAGAAAGGTCCACACCATGCCTGAACGTTTCCAAACCCTTGAAAAATTTGTGTTTTCCCTCGTCGTGATGTCCGCCGTCGTGTGCTCGGCCTTCCTTGCGTACGAGCGTCACCCCGAGATCAAGATCGCGCTGCACGAAGGCGAAGCGCTGATGCGCGAGAGCGCGAAGTACTCGGTCATCTGCTCGCCGTCCAAGGTCGATCCTTGCGTCGAGATGTCCGCTTACTGAGCGTGCTTTCCGCTTTTCGGACCTGCGCGACATCACTGCCGGTCTGAATACCCTGAAGTCGTCTCGTCACGTATTCGGAAACCCGCAGCAAGACAGCGCGAATGCACGAACCCGTTACGTGCCGGGTCGCTGGCGTAAGCAGCCCCGCATCCTGTCGGCCCCGCTTCGAGCAATCGAGCGGGGCCGTTCCGTTTGTACGTGTCACACGACGTGCCGCGGCTCGCCGTCGGCGAACGCGGCGACGTTGTCGACCAGTTGATCGGCCAGCGCCTGCATCGCCTCGTCGCTCGCCCACGCGACGTGCGGCGTCAGGATGAACGCCGGATGCGACAGGATCGCGTGAAACGGATGCGCGGCCGGCAGCGGCTCCTGCGTGACCACGTCGAACCCCGCGCCCGCGATCTGCCCCGACTGCAATGCGTCGACGAGCGCGCTTTCGTCCACGAGCCCGCCGCGCGCGGTATTGATCAGCAGCGGCCGGCGCGCCATCCGCGCGAATGCGTGCGCGTCGATCAGGTGCCGCGTCGCGGGCGTGAGCGGGCAGTGCAGCGTGATCACGTCGCTGTCGCGCAGCAGCGTGTCGAGCGGTACATGACCGTCACCCGCTGCGTCGCCGTGCGCCGCGAACAGTACCCGCATGTCGAGCGCACGCGCGATGGCGGCCACCGCGCGCCCGAGTACGCCGTCGCCGACGATCCCGAGCGTCAACCCGGCCAGGTCGCGAATCGGATGATCGAAGAAGCAGAACTGTCCGCTGTCGAGCCAGCGCCCGGCGCGCACCGCGTCGCGGTAAGCGACGAGGCTGCGGCGCAGCGCGAAGATCAGCGCGAACGTGTGCTCGGGCACCGTGCGCACCGCATAGCCGCGAATATTGCTCACGACGATCCCGCGCGACGCACACGTATCGAGATCGACGATGTCGGTGCCGGTCGCCGCGATCGCGATCATCCGCAACTGCCGCGCGCCGGCGAGGGCCGTCGCGTCGAGCCGTACCTTGTTGGTCACGACGATGTCCGCGTCGCGGATGCGCGCCGCGACTTCGTGCGCGGCCGTCCGGTCGAACGTCTGCCATGCGTGCGGAAACGGAAACGGCTTCAGCACCGTCTGCGGCGACAGCGTCGCGCGGTCGAGGAACACGATCTTCGCGGGAGAGGAAACGGAAAACATGGCGGGTCTCGCTGGCAAGCGCCGGTGGCGCGGAACGGCATCGATTGTGCCGGCGGCGCGCGCGCCGTCGTTTGACCGTTGCGCGAGCGCGCTTTCCCGCAAGGAAAGGCTGACGCCTCGCACATGGCCGCCGCCGTGCTCGCGCCAACGCGCACCTTTCCGTTTCGGAAAGGCTGGTTGACCATCGATCGATTTTCGCCGGGCGCGAACGCGGTCATGATCGCCGTCATCGACAACACGATTTCATCGGAGACAGTCATGACACGCCCCCTGGACGGCATCCGCGTGCTGGAGCTTGGCCAACTGATCGCCGGGCCGTTCGCGGGCCGGATGCTCGCCGAATTCGGCGCGGACGTCATCAAGGTCGAGCCGCCCGGCGTCGGCGATCCGCTGCGCAAATGGCGGCTGCTGCACGACGGCACGTCGGTCTGGTGGGCCGCGCAGTCGCGCAACAAAACCTCGCTCACGCTCGACCTGCGCACGCCCGAAGGGCAGGACGTCGTGCGCCGCCTCGTCGCCGACACCGACGTGCTGATCGAAAACTTCCGGCCCGGCACGCTCGAGGGCTGGGGGCTCGGCTGGGACGCGCTGTCCGCGATCAACCCGAGGCTCGTGATGCTGCGCGTGTCGGGCTTCGGGCAAACGGGCCCGTATCGCGACCGCCCCGGCTTCGGCGTGATCGCCGAGGCGATGGGTGGGCTGCGCCACCTGACCGGCGAACCGGGCCGCACGCCGGTGCGCGTCGGCATCTCGCTCGGCGATTCGCTGTCGGCACTGCACGGCGTGATCGGCGTGCTGCTCGCGTTGCGCCATCGCGAGCAGCAGGGCGGCAAGGGGCAGGTCGTCGACGTCGCGCTGTACGAATCGGTGTTCAACCTGATGGAAAGCCTGCTGCCCGAATATGCGGCGTTCGGCGCGGTGCGCGAGCCGGCCGGCAGCAGCCTGCCCGGCATCGCGCCGACCAACGCGTACCGTTGCCGCGATGGCAAGTACGCGCTGATCGCCGGCAACGGCGACAGCATCTTCCGGCGCCTGATGGAGCTGATCGGCCGCCCCGATCTCGGCCACGATCCGGCGCTCGCGCATAACGACGGACGCGTCGCGCAGGTCGCGCGCATCGATGCGGCGATCGGCGAGTGGAGCGCCCGCCACGACCTCGACGACGTGCTCGCCGCACTGAACGACGCGCGCATTCCGTCCGGACGCATCTACGACGTGGCCGACATCGCGGCCGATCCGCACTACCGCGCGCGCGACATGATCGTCGACGCCGCGCTGCCCGACGGCACGCCGGTGCTCGTGCCGGGCATCGTGCCGAAACTCGACGCGACGCCCGGCCGCATCGAGCGGCCGGCGCCCGCACTCGGCGCGGATACCGACGCGGTACTCGAATCGCTCGGCATCGACGCGGCGACGCGCGACGACTGGCGCACGCGCGGCGTGATCTGAAACGGCCACCGGAACGAAGACATGAACCTGCATCCGCACCGACTCCATCTCCACGAAGTCGCGACCCGCGACGGTTTCCAGAACGAAGCGGCATTCGTCGACACCGACGACAAGATCGCGCTCGTCGACGCGCTGAGCGCATGCGGCTACGCGAAGATCGAGGTCACGTCGTTCACGTCGCCGAAGGCGATTCCCGCGCTGCGCGACGCGGAAGCCGTGATGCATGGCATCGCGCGCGCACCGGGCGTCGTCTATACGGTGCTCGTGCCGAACGTGCGCGGCGCCGAGCGCGCGCTGTCGTGCGGTGTCGACGAGGTGAACCTCGTGATGTCGATGAGCGAAAGCCACAACCGCGCGAACCTGCGGATGACGCGCGAGCAGTCGTTCGCGCAATTGCGCGACGTGATCGACGCCGTGCGCGGCACGGGTGTCGCGATCAACGTGTCGCTGTCGACCGCGATGGGCTGCCCGATGGAAGGCGACGTGCCGGCCGAAACGGTGCTCGCATGGATGCAGCGCTTCGCGGAGCTCGGCGTGCACGGCTTCACGCTGTGCGACACGACCGGCATGGCGTTCCCGTCGCAGGTGCGCGATTTGTCCCGCCGCGCACGCGAGCGCTTCGGCGCGCTGCAGCTCACGCTGCACTTCCACAACACGCGCGGGATGGCGCTCGCGAACACGCTGGCGGCGCTCGACGCCGGCATCGACCGCTTCGACGCGTCGCTCGGCGGGCTCGGCGGCTGCCCGTACGCGCCGGGTGCGACCGGCAACGCGTGCACCGAGGAACTGGTGCACATGCTCGAGCTCGACGGCTACGATACGGGCATCGACCTCGCAGCCGTGCTCGCCGCGTCGGCACGGCTACCCGCGCTGATCGGGCACGACGTGCCGAGCCAGATCCTGAAGGCCGGCCGCCGCTCGGACCTTCATCCGCCGCCGCGCGCCGACGCCGGCGACATGCTCGCGCAACGCGCTTTCTCGTGAATCATGAACCACCACAGGAACAGGAGCGAATTCCATGGCACTGATTGACCACCTCGATCATCTCGTGCTGACCTGCGTCGATCCGGAACGGGCCCGGCATTTCTACACCGAGGTGCTGCAGATGCAGCTCGAAACCTTCGGCGCGGGCCGGCTCGCGTTCCGGTTCGGCAACCAGAAGATCAACCTGCACGTGCGCGGCGCGGAGTTCGAGCCGAAAGCGCATGTGCCGGTGCCCGGCGCGCTCGATCTGTGCTTCATCGCGTCTGTGCCGCTCGACGACGTGATCGCGCACCTGCGGCGCGTCGACTGGCCGATCGTCGAAGGGCCCGTCGAACGCACGGGCGCGACGCAGAAGATCCGTTCGATCTACGTGCGCGATCCCGACCTGAACCTGATCGAAATCTCCGAGCCGATCTGACCCGTCGGATGCGGTTGCGCGCACGCCGCCATATTCGTTCGCCGAAAGCGGACAGGCACGCGCCGCGCCCGCCGATTCCGGATAGCCGCGCGCGGCCGCGCTGCGGATAATGGCGCAACGGCGTCGGCCAGGCCGCCGCCTTCGCCGCGCGCTCGGGACGACCGTGCCGCGCGCTTCCGCAACCCGATCCAGGCGCTTCCCGAATGACGATCCTCTATCGCGGCATGGACCGCGCGGCGCTCGACGCCGCGTACCTGAACACGAAGGCCGTTCCCGATTTCCCCGCATTGCTCGCGTCATGCCAGGCGCGCAGTGCGGCGCTGTACGCAGCGACGCCCGGCCGCCGCGACCTGCGTTACGGCGCGCAACCCGCGCAGCGTTTCGACTGGCTGCCGTGCGGGCAGCCCGACGCGCCGCTGTTCGTGTTCATCCACGGCGGCTACTGGCAGCACTGCACGAAAGAGGATTTCGCGTATGCGGCGAGCGGACCGCTCGCGCGCGGCTACGACGTCGTGCTCGCCGAATACACGCTCGCGCCGGTCGCGACGATGACCGATATCGTCGGCGAGACCGGCGCGCTGCTCGACCATCTCGCGGCCGACCGCGACGGCCTCGGCATCGCGGGGCGGCCGATCCATCTGAGCGGCCATTCGGCGGGCGGCCATCTGACGGCGATGCATCGCGCGCACCCGGCCGTGGCGTCGGCGCTTGCGATCAGCCCGCTCGTCGATCTCGAACCGATCGCACTGTGCTGCCTGAACGACAAGCTGCAACTCACCGCGCACGAAGTCGACGCATACAGTCCGCTGCATCACATCGGGCCCGGCGCCCCGACCGTCGTGGCGGTCGGCGAGGCCGAACTGCCCGAACTCGTCCGACAGGCAGACGAATACGCGACGGCGTGCGAAGCCGCCGGCGAGCGGATCGCCCGCACGTGGCTGCCCGGCATGCAGCACTTCGCGGTGCTCGACGATCTCGCGACACCCGACGGCGCGATGCTCGCCGCATTGCACGCCATCGCGCCGCGTTAGCCGCGCCGTATCGCACGCGCACGGCCGGGCGTATGATCGGCGTCAGGCCGGCGCGATGGCGGCGTACCCCGCACGGCCTTCCAGGATTCCACGACATGGTGAACCCGCTTCATTTCGATCTGCAGTCGCTGCGCGTGTTCGCGCTCGTCGCCGAGCACGGCAGCCTGACGAAGGCGGCCGAACACGGCCAGCTCACGCTGTCCGCGGTCAGCAAGCGCATCGCCGAACTCGAAAGCGTGACCGGCAGCGCGCTGTTCGTCCGGCATGCGCGCGGCGTCGAGCTGACGCCCGCGGGCCGCGCGCTGCTCGATCATGCGGCGAAGGTGATCGAGCAGGTCAACCGGATGGCGCACGAGATGAGCGACTACGTCGCCGGCGTGCGCGGCCATATCCACGTCTGGACCAACACGTCCGCGATCGTCCAGTTCCTGCCCGCCGATCTCGCCGCGTTCCTCACCGACAACCCCGGCATCAAGGTCAGCCTCGAGGAGCGGCTGAGTCACGAGATCGTCGACGCGCTCGCGTCGGGCAAGGCCGATCTCGGCGTATTCGCGGACAACGTGCCGGCGCCCGGCATCGAACGGCGGCTCTACCGGCGCGACGAGCTCGTGCTGCTCGTGCCGCGCACGCACCGGTTTGCCGCGCGCGACGGCATCCGCTTCGCGGATACGCTCGACGAGGACTACGTGGGCTTGAGCGACGGCAGCTCGCTGCTCGCGCGCATGACCGACGCCGCGTTCGCGGCGGAGCGCTCGCTGAAGCTGCGGATCCAGGTATCGAATTTCGACGGTGTGAGCCGGATGATCGAGGCCGGGCTCGGCATCGGCGTGTTGCCGCGCGATGCGGTGACCGGCGAACGCGCGGCGCGGCTCGGTGTCGTGAAGCTCGACGACGCGTGGGCGACGCGCACGCTGTGGGTCGGCGTGAAAGCCGGCACCGTGCTGACGACCGACGTCGCGAAGCTGTTCGATTTCATGTCGGCGCGGTGAAGCGGAGCTGCCCGCGGTTAAAACGGTTCGGTGCGGGCGCCCGGGAACGCGATCATCGGTTCGCGTTCGAGCCTGTTTCAGACGTTCTGCTCATTTCCTCGAAAGGTTGTTCTGGGGCCGCCCAATGAACGAATCGAGCTACCGCATCATTATCGCCTTTGCCTGCGTAACTTATGGCATCGGGATATCCGCAATCATGGCATTTCTCCCGGAACGGATATTGGCTTTCTATTGCAGATCGAAGGCCTGGCGATGGTCGTACAAATTCTTTTACAACATGTCTCCGGAAGACATCATGTCGGCCACGATGGTTCGAATCACCCGATTCCAGGGGTGGGTGGGGCTGGTGTTCTGTACGGTCCTTATGCTGGGCCTCTTGTTCCGCCGGTAGCGGTGGCGTCGCCGGCTCGCTCATTCAGGAGCGCCATCTTCCCATACCCCACATCGCCGTCAAACCGGATTGATGTCGTCCTGGCTGCGCCGCGTGGTCAGCGGTCCGAGCACGCGCAGCGTGACGGCGACGATGCCAAGCGCGACCGAGATCACGCCGAACATCGCGCCCGCGCCGTAGTGGCCGAGCACCGGCAGCAGCACGAACGGCAGCGCGCCGCTGACGATGCGCGACAGCGCATAGGTACTGCCGATCGCCGTCGAGCGCACGCGCGCCGGGAAGATCTCGGCCTGGTACACGTGATACGCGTTGCTGAACACGTTCGACGCGCACGTCGTCAGGAATCCGAAGCCGACGATCAGCACGGTATTGCCCGAATACGCGAAGCACAGCCCGAACACCGCGATCGACAGGATCGACACGATCACGAGCGTGCGGCGCTCGATCCAGTTGAGCAGCGGAATCGACAGCAGCGAACCGATCGGGTAACCGATGAACGACAGCGCGATGAACAGCGTGCTGTCCGTCACGTCGAAACCGCGGCTTTTCACGACCGTGCCGGCCAGCGTACCGAATCCGTAATAGCCGAAGCCCTGGAGCAGGTGAAAGATCGCCAGCATCACGTAGCGCGCGCCGTACGGTTGGTGGCGCAGCAGCGCGATGCGCTCGCCGAGCCCGAGCGGCCGCTGCGGCTCGACCGGTGCCGCGAAGTGTTCGGGCACGCGCACGCCGGCGCTATCCGCGAAACGCCGCAGCGCCGCGTGCGCGTCGGCCGTGCGGCCTTGCGCGAGCAGCCAGCGCGGGCTTTCCGGCAGCCGGTGCTGAACGAACAGCACGTACACGGCGCCGAGGCTGCCGATCGCGAGGATGATGCGCCACCCGGCGACGCCCGCCACCTGCAGCGGGTTCAGCCACAGCGCGAGAAAGCCGACGAGCGGCACCGCGACATACGAAGTCGTGTAGGCCCACGCCGCGAGCCGCCCGCGCTTGTCCTTCGGCAGGATTTCGGACAGGAAGCTGTCGGCGACCGGATAGATCGCGCCGACGCCGATGCCCGTCAGGAACCGGCATGCCACGAGCATGTCGGCGTTCACCGAAAATGCACCGACCAGCGAGAACGCGCTGTACCACCCGAGCGTGAGCAGGAACGCCTTGCGCCGGCCGATACGGTCGGCCAGGCTGCCGAGGCACATCGCGCCGACGAACATGCCGATGAACGCGGACGCCAGCAATAGCTTGAAATCGGCGCTTTGCCGGCTCAGCCCGTATTCGTGCTGCAACGCGGAGCCGATCGTACTGACGAGAAAGATCTCGTACATGTCGAAGAACAGCCCGATGCCGATCACCCAGACGACGAACCGGTGCAGCGCACCGACCGGCAGATCGTCCATGAAATCGCCGAGCGTGACGCGGCGGCCGGGAAGGGCCGCTGCATCGGCGCCGGCGCCTGCTGAAGCGGCCGGCGGCCGCGCGGATTCAGGTCCGCCGGCATGGCCGCCGAGGTCGAGGGATTGGCTGTTCATCGTGTCTCCTGATTATCGATATGCCGGGGCGCGGGGCCCGGCCGTTCGCGACCGGCGTCACGCGCCGGCCGCGCGACGCGACGCGACGGCAGGCATCGCCGGACTCGTGCAAGCGCCGGTCATGCCGGCTGCGCCGATCGTCCGACACATGGTGGGCAAATCGGCGGCACGTGATAATTGCGGATGTTTCAAGCGTCCTTTCCTGAGCAGAAAGGGTCGGGCGCCCGCGGCAGCCCGTATTCGCCCGGCAGGCCGTTGCAGCCTGCGTGGCGGGCGGGGGCGTATCGAAAACGATGGGCCCCCCGCGCCATCCTGCGGGCCGGGAAAACCATGACGTCGGTTGCGTGGCCGCCGGCGCAACCGCCGCCGACGGCCACGCAACCGACGCAGCAAGCGAACGGCACGATGCCGGCGATCGCTTCGGCACCCGATGTGGCGAAAAACATACACATAGGATTCCGGATCATTCATGCATCGATCACGCGTGCGGCGCGTCGCAGCAGGCGCTCAACGCGTTCGAAAGGCCGTAACGAACTCGTCCGGTCGTGCTTGACACCGCCGGAATCGTTTCGTAGCATCCGCCTGCTTCATCCCTGAACCCTCATCGAATCGGTGATCCAAGTGCCCGCAATCATTCGTCCCTTCGCCTGATACGCCGACGACTGCCATCCCGGCCGCGTCGTCCTGCCCGGTTCCGCTCGCGCCATCGCGCCGGAACGGTGATCGCAGGGCCGCTGCCGGACTCGCACTGACACCGCAACGCACTCCTGTCCGTTCGTTCACGTCGTCGGCTTTTTCCCTGTTTCCGGAGAAAGACCATGACGCTGGATTTTCGCGCCTACGCGCAATCGCTCGACCTTGCACGCTACCCGCGCACGCCGCACCTTGAAGGTTCGCGCCTGCAGGACGGCGACGAAGGTCACGACCACGTTCCCTATCGCACCCTCGCGGGCGCGCACCTCGTCGTCGAGGAAAAGCTCGACGGTGCGAACACGGGCATCAGCTTCAGCCCGGCAGGCGAACTGCTGTTGCAGTCGCGCGGCCACTATCTGGCCGGCGGCGGCCGCGAGCGGCAGTTCGGCTTCGTGAAGACGTGGGCGGCGGCCCATGCCGGCTGGCTGCTCGAGCGCCTCGGCGATCGCTACGTGATGTACGGCGAGACGATGAGCAAGAAGCACGCGGTGTTCTACGACGCGTTGCCGCATCATTTTCTCGAATTCGACGTGTTCGACCGTGCGACCGGCCGCTTCCTGTCGACGCCTGCGCGGCGCGCGCTGCTCGCCGACGGCCCCGTACTGTCGGTGCCCGTGCTGTACGAGGGCGTGGCGCCGGCGCGGCTCGCGGACCTCAAGGCGCTGCTCGGCCCGTCGCTCGCAAAAACGCCGGACTGGCGTCACGCGTTCGAGCACACCGTGCGACGGCAGGGGCTCGACCTCGCGCGCGCGTGGCAGCAGTGCGACAAGTCGGAGCAGTCCGAAGGGCTCTACGTGAAGATCGAGACCGACGACACGACGACCGCGCGCCTGAAGTGGGTGCGCCACGATTTCGTGCAGGCGATTCTCGATTCCGCGCGCCATCACTCGGAGCAGCCGTTCATCCCGAACCTGCTCGCGCCGGGTGTCGACCTGTATGCACCGCGTCCGACGGTGACGTGGGGGCCGAGCCCGGCTGCGCATCCGAACCAATGAATGCGAAGCGGCCGCCTGCCGCTTCGACAGGAGTCTCGATCATGAAGTACGAACATCTGCAGGCGCTCGTGCCTGCGCCCGGCCGGCAGCCGGACTATCGCGCATGCCTCGCGGCGTTCCCCGCGCTGGAACACGCGAAAACCACCCCGCAGGAGCCCGCGCATCACGGCGAAGGCGACGTGTGGACGCATACGATGATGGTGATCGATGCATTGCTCGCGCTGCCCGGTTATCGGACGGCGTCGCGCGCCGATCAGGAAATCGTGTTCCTGGCCGCGCTGCTGCACGACATCGCCAAGTCGAGCACGACGGCCGTCGATCCCGTCACCGGTGCGATCGGTCATCCCGGCCACTCGCGCAAAGGGGCGATCGACGCGCGTATCGCGCTGTGGGATGCCGGCGTGCCGTTCGCGGTGCGCGAGGCCATCTGCCGGATGATCGCCGTGCACCAGGTGCCGTTCTTCGCGATGAGCGGCTCGCGCCGCGGCACGCCCGAGTTCATCGCGCGCGAGCTGTCGTGGCAGGTCAGCCTGCCGCTGTTGTGCCTGCTCGCCGAAGCCGACATTCGCGGGCGCATCTGCAACGACACGCAGCGTGTGCTCGACAATATCGAGCTGTGGCGCGAACTGGCGCGGGAGGACGGCTGTTACGGCCAGCCGCGTGCATTCGCCGACGCGCATACCGCACTCAGCTACTTCCGCGGCGCGGACGTGCATCCCGACTATCCGCTGTTTCGCACGCCGGGCTCGCCGGTCGTCGTGATGGCGGGCCTGCCGGCATCGGGCAAGAACACGTGGGTCGCGCGGCATCATCCGGATCTGCCGGTCGTGTCGTTCGACGATGCGCGCGATGCGTTGGGACTGCGTCACGGTCGCAACGAGGGCGCGGTCGCGCACCATGCGGTCGATGCCGCGAAGGCGTTGTTGCGCGACCGGCGGCCGTTCGTGTGGAATGCGACGAACCTGTCGCCGCTGATGCGCAAGAAGACGCTCGACCTGCTGTATGCATACGGCGCCGACGTGACGCTCGTGTACCTCGAACGGCCGCGCGCCGAACTGTTGCGCCGCAATGCGCGGCGCGACACGTCGCTGACGAACCGGGCGCTCGAGGCGATGCTGCTGCGCTGGGATCTGCCGCTGCCGACCGAAGCGCATGCGGTACGCTACGAAGTCTGACGGGCGATGTCGTCGTGCACGCCGGTACGCCGCCTGTCATCGCGGCGTACCGGCGGCGCACCTCATTTCAGTTCCGGATTCTGCTGCGTCGCGCACGCGCGCAGCGCGGCCACGCGCTCGCTGTCGCCGAGCTTCTCGAACAGATCGGCCATCTCCATCTGCGCGACCGGATCGCCTTCACGCGCCGCGCGCCAGCGCAACGACGCGATCATCCCCCTCACGCGTTCGCCGGGCGTTTCGCCGTCGTAGCCCGACATCGCCTGCATCACGTCCGCGAGCTTGTTGTATCCGGCCGGTACCTGATGCGCGAGCAGCCACGCGACCGCCGGCTGCGCGCCTTCCCAATCCTCGTCCTCGAGCGAACTGTTGACGAGTCGCGCCGCCGCGCGCCACGCGCCGAGCGACGCGGCTTTCGCGTACGCTTTGTCGGCATCGCGACCGCGCGACGACGGCGCCGCGTCGAACGCCGCCTGCGCAGCGGCCGACGGCGGCGGCACCGCGAGCTTCGTGCAGCGGAACGCGCCGTCATCGGGCGCGTTGCCGGGCAGACGGGCCCAGCGCAGCTGGTCCTTCAGCGCGCGATCGAGCGTCGGCCGCACGTCGCTTTCCTTCATCGACGCGAATACCCAGGAAGTGCGCACCTGGCGGGCGGCGTCCCAGTCGTCGTCGGCCACGGCGTGTTGCGCGAATGCCAGGCAAGCGGCCGCGCAGGCGATCCGGAGCAGTTGTCGTGCAGGGGATGTCATCGTGGACTCCCCTCAGCTCGCGATGACGATGAAGGCCGTCAACGCAATCGGGAACAGTGCGAGGCCAAGCAGGCCCAGCGCGCCGTCCGCCGCCATCGTGATCGGCGACAGGGCGAGCTTGGCGCCCTTGCCGAGTACCGATGGCCGCTCGATGACCTTGACGTCATACTCGTGATTGAACGCCTGCGGGAGTGACGACGGCGTGACGTCGTTCGGCTGGTAGCGCTTGCCGCTGATCGTACCGCTCTCCGTCAGCTGGTGGCGCTGGTCCTTGAAACCGTCCGCGAGCGCACGCTCGCGAAGCTCGGAGCCGGGAGGCGCATCCTCGCGCGCAAGCCGCAGCACGTAACGCCCGGAGATCGTATCGCCGTGCGTCTCGAAATCGTCGAAGTCGGTATACAACTTGGGACGGTAGGGTGCCGTGAGGTTGACGGCGAGGGCCGGCGGCACATCGAAAATGTAGTGATACTGCTTGCCGATCACGACGAGCTTTTTCCCGTCCGCGCTGATCAGGAACGCCGAGAGCGTTTCCCGGTATTCAGGGTCCTTCATCAGGCGATGGGTGACGGGCCCCAGGTCGGCGCTGGAACAGCCGGCCAGCATGCCGGACGCCGCCACGGCGGGCAGCGCGAGAAATGTTCTTCTTTTCATGGATGGTGTAATGGTGTTGTTCGTTATTCGGCCAAACCGCATGAATGTCGGGTGAAGCGTTCGACGAACGCTGCACGGTGACGGCCTTGGACGCGGTTTCGCCGTCCGCTATTCTAGGGATGAAACCGGCAATGCGATACGTGCGGCCGGCATTTCGGCTGCCACCAGGAGACCAGCACCATGCATCAACCGACCGACCGCCGGGCAACCCTGTTGCGCACGCTCGGCATCCGCGCGCCGATCGTGCAGGCGCCGATGGCCGGCGTCAGCACGCCGGCGCTGGCCGCCGCCGTCTCGAACGCGGGCGGGCTCGGCTCGCTCGGCGTCGGCGCAACCGATTCCGACGGCGCACGCAAGATGATCCGCGACACGCGCGCGCTCACCGACCGGCCGTTCAACATCAACGTGTTCTGCCACCGTCCGGCGCAAGCCGACGCGGCCGTCGAGCGCGCGTGGCTCGACTGGCTCGCCCCCGCGTTCCGCGCGTATGGCGCGACGCCGCCTGCATCGCTGTCGGAGATCTACACGAGCTTCGTCGCGGACCACGCGATGCAGGCGATGCTCGTCGAGGAAAAGCCGGCGGTCGTCAGCTTCCATTTCGGGTTGCCGTCCGCTGACGTGATCGCCGCGCTCAAGCGCGCGGGCATCACGCTGTTCGCCACGGCGACGAATCTCGACGAAGCCCGCCAAGTTGCCGCCGCCGGCATCGACGCGATCGTCGCGCAGGGCATCGAGGCCGGCGGGCATCGCGGCGTGTTCGACTCGACCGCGCACGACGATCGCCTCGGCACATTCGCGCTGACGCGCCTGATCGTGGGCGAATGCGCGCTGCCGGTGATCGCCGCCGGCGGCATCATGGACGGCGCGGGCATTGCCGCCGCGCTCGCGCTCGGCGCGCAGGCCGCGCAGCTCGGCACCGCGTTCGTCGCGTGCCCGGAGACGTCGATCGACGACGGCTACCGCCGCGCGATCCTCGGCGAGGCGGCGCACCGCACCACGTTCACGCACGCGATCTCGGGCCGCGTCGCGCGCGGCATCGCGAACCGGCTGACCGCGCTCGGCGACGACCCGCGCGCGCCGGCCACGCCTGCGTATCCAATCGCCTACGATGCGGGCAAGGCGCTGCATGCGGCCGCGAAAGCGCAGGGCGAATTCGGTTACGGCGCGCAATGGGCGGGGCAGGCGGCGCCGCTGGTCCGCGCGCTGCCGGCGGCCGAGCTGTTCGCGGCGCTCGAACGCGAAACGCGGGCGGCAATCGAGCGGATGCAGCACGTGCTGGACTGATCGCCTGCCGCGGATGTGCAATGTTCTGTATCCGCGCCGCGCGCGGATACAGTGCGATACAACGCCCGCGCGCGGCTTCGCTATAAAGCAGGCATGACCTCTTTCGGAGCCCGTCATGTCTGCCACCTGGTTCAAAGGGTCCTGCCATTGCGGGGCCGTCAAGTTCGAAGTCACGGCGGCCATTGCGCCGGCCGTCCGCTGCAACTGCAGCCTGTGCCGCCGGCGCGGCGCGCTGATGAGCCCGATGTTCGCCGCCGCCAACCTGACGATCGTCGAAGGCGAGGGCGCGCTGACCTGCTATCAGTTCAACACGCACACGGCCCGTCACTATTTCTGCAGCCGGTGCGGCGTCTATCCGTTCCACCAGACCCGCAAGGACCCGGCATGCTGGCGCGTCAATCTCGGCTGCCTCGACGGCGTCGATCCCTATGCGCTCGACGCGACGATCGCCGATGGGGCGAGCCTCTCGGTCGTGGAGGACGCATGAAACGCTGGCTGATGATCCTGCTGTTTGCCGCGGGCGGGCTCGCGACCGAAATCGCGCATCCGGTGCAGTGCACGTTACTGTCGGTCAGCCGTCAGCCAACCGGCAAGCGCCGCGAGCCGGGCTGAGCGAGCGCGGCGCGCGTCAGCCGATCGAGACCGATTATCATGCCTCCGATAAAATCGCATGCGATATATAATGCGTTGTCTGCGACCGTTCGCGTCGCTGGAGGAAGTCCATGAAACCGACCGAAACCCCGTCGCCCGCCGCGCCGAAGCTGTCCGAGTTCCTGTGCTTTGCGATCTACTCGGCGAACCTTGCGTTCGGCAAGGCGTACAAGCCGATCCTCGACGAGCTCGGCCTCACGTATACGCAGTACATCACGATCATTGCGCTGTGGGAGCAGGACAACCAGACCGTCGGCCAGCTCGGCGAGAAGCTGTTCCTCGAATCCAACACGCTGACGCCGATCCTGAAGAAGCTCGAGGCAATGGGCTACCTGGAGCGGCACCGTGATCCGTCCGACGAACGCCAGGTGCTCGTCAGCCTGACGAAAAGCGGCCGCCGCGTGCGCGAGAAGGGGCTCGACATGAACCTCGTCGAAGCCACCGGGCTGAAGCCGGACGAATTCGCGAAAGTGCAGAAGGCGATCGTCACGTTGCGCGGCAACCTGATCCGGTCGACCGAAGCATAAGAACGCTCAGGCCCGGCCAACGGCCGGCGCGGGAATCGCGCCGGCCGCGTTGTCACGTGTGCGCGTCGCCCAGCACCAGCAGGTGCATCTCGCGACGGACGACGAAACCGAGCGCGAGATAGCGCTCGATCGCCACCTGGTTCGTCGTGAGGACGTGCAGGAACGGCGTCTCCGCACGCGCGCTGATCGTCGCGATCAACGACCGGATCAACCGCGCGGCCAGCCCTTGCCGCCGAAACGCGGCGTCCACGCAGACGGCGCTGATCTCGGTATACCCTTCGACCTGCATCCGCTGGCCGGCCATCGCGGCCAGCCGGCCTTCGCTGCGCACGCCGATGTAGTGGCCAAGCTCGAACGTGCGCGGGCCGAACGGGCCCGGCTGCGCGGCGGCGGCTAGCGCGAGCATGTCCGGCACGTCGGCTGCGCCGAGCGGAACGGGTTCCGCTTCGTGCGCCGCGTCCAAGGTTCCTTGCCAGGTCATTTGAAGCAACGTCGCGCGCCGGATCGCCGACAGGCTCGCCGGCGCCTCGATCTCGTCCGGCGTGACGAGCGCCGCCGGCCCGTGTGCGGCGATCAGCTCGCACAGCGCGTCGAACGACGCCGGGCTCGTGTCGTCGATCGCGGCAAACGGCGCGATGGCCGTCGGGAACCGCCGCGCGCGACCCTCGCCAAGCGCAAAGCGGCGCTGCCGGCCCGTGAGCGCATGCCAGACGACCCGGTCGAGCACGTGCGCATCGGCTGTCGCGTTTCCGGTCATGGCGTCCGGCATCGGCGGCTCCTTGGTGGAAGATGGGGAGCCGCACAGAATAATCCCGGACAGGGCGAACGGGTAGCGCTGGCGATACGGTCCGGGACAATACCAATAAAAAAGCGCACGCGATTACATCGCATGCGCTTTATATGGCAGAGGTCGGCGAGTGAATTCGCCGTACCGCGCTCAATGGCCGAAATAGATCGAGCGCTCGGCGGTGCGCACCGTGTTGCGGCTGCCGGACTGCGTGGCGCCGCCGGCATCGCTGCCGTAACCGGCTGCCTGCGTGTCGGCCGCGACGGCACCGTGGTCGCGAATCCGGTTCAGCGCCGCCTGGATATTGTCCGGATAGTTCGGATCGTTGGGACGATTCGGCTGGTAGCCGGCTTGCTGCAGCGCGGCCAGTTCCGCACGCACCTGCGCACGCGTGACGGTGCTTTCACTTGCAAAAGCCGGCGCGGCGACGGCGGCCGACACGGCAACGAGAACGGTGGCAATCAGTTGGGTCTTCATCATTTACCTCGACAGGATTCGGGAATTCGGGAGTTGTGCACCACACGCCGACTATCGGCGTCGTTCGCGCGTTCGTTCAATGACCGAAGTAGATCGAGCGTTCGGCGATTCGCGTCGCCGGCCGGCTGCCCGACTGCGTAACAGCGGCGGCATCGCTGCCGTAGCCGGATGCCGACGTATCGGCCGCCACCGCGGGACTCGCGTGAATGCGCGTCAATGCGGCCTGCAGATCGTCCGGGTAGTGCGGATCGTTCGCGCGGCCCGGCCGATAACCGGCTTGTGCCAACTGGACGAGCTCGGCGCGTACCTGGGCGCGGGACACGACGGCTTCGTCGGCGAACGCCGGTGCGGCGGCGGAAGCGGAAACAGCAACGAGAAGGGCAGCGATCAGGCGGGTTTTCATCATGCACCTCGACAAAATGGAATCAGCGATAAAGGGAATCAGGTTCACGTACCGGGCGGGCGCTCAGTGACCGAAGTACACCGAGCGCTCGGCCACGCTGACGACATGCCGGCGGCCGGATTGCGTCGCGGTGTCACCGTTGCCGCCGTAGCCGGCCGCCGGTGCGTTGGCCGCGACGGCATCGTCGGCGCGGATCTGCGTCAGCGCGGCTTGCAGATCGTTCGGGTAGGTCGCGTCGGTCGCGCGGTTCAGCGGATAGCCGACGTGTTGAAGCTGCGCGAGTTCGGCGCGTACCTGCGCACGCGTCACGGTGGCTTCATTGGCAAACGCCGGAGCGGCAACGGCAGACGAAACAGCAACGAGAAGGGCAGCGATCAGTTGGACTTTCATTTTTTTCACCTCGATGGAAAAGGAATCGGGAATTCGGGAGGGCGGCGCTCGGCCGCCCGATGCAACGCTCAGGCGATCCGGATGTCGACGTCGATGTTGCCGCGCGTCGCCTTCGAATACGGGCAGGTCTGATGCGCAGCGTCGACGATGCGTTGCGCGACGTCGCGCTCGAGCCCCGGCACGCTCACGTTCAGCCGGGCCTGCAGGAAGTACGCGTTACCCGCCGTGCCGAGATCCACTTCGGCGTCGACCGCGAGATCGGCCGGCAGCGTCACCTTCGCGGCGCGCGCCGCAAGCTGCATCGCGCCGATGAAGCAGGCCGACCAGCCGGCCGCGAACAGTTGCTCCGGGTTGGTGCCGGTGCCGGCGCTGCCCGGCGACGACAACTGGATGTCGAGGCGGCCGTCGGAACTGCGCGCGGCGCCGTCGCGGCCCCCGGAAGTCGTATGCGTCTTGCCCGTGTACAGCACTTTCTCGATCTTGCTCATCATTTGCTCCGTCGGTTGGTTTGTCTCAGATGCGATTCGATCGCATGCGACGCAGTTTCCGCCTGACGGCCACCCACGTCAAGCGGATTCGATTAAATCGCATGCGATATTTTGTATTTCAATGTATCCGGATCGTGTAGCGCCTCGCGGGACAAGGCTTTCCGGCGATTCGGCATCGATTGCCGGGCATCGACGAACGGCGACCGATTCCGGAAAGGCGGCGGGAGAGCAGGGTAGCCCGCCGATCGATGTTTCCAGAAAGCGAACAGGCTCCTTGTCATTATTTCGCTTTCTACAACGCACCGTCTCTTCTAACCTTGCCGGACCCGATCGCGAGCGGCCCACCCACGGCCAGCGCTTGCACGGACAACGAGCACATTCGAAACGGAGACATTACGTGTCGCGCGCCAGCCCTCTTGCAACGGCCACGGATTCCCGGCCGACCGGAACCCTCGCGAACCTGCGGTCCATCTTCAGCGGATCGGTAGGCAACCTCATCGAGTATTACGACTGGTACGTCTATTCGGCGTTTTCGCTGTACTTCGCGAAGGCGTTCTTTCCGAACGGCAACCTGACCGTGCAATTGCTGAACACGGCGGCCATCTTTGCCGTCGGTTTCATCATGCGTCCGATCGGCGGGTGGCTCGTCGGCATGTACGCGGATCGCAAGGGGCGCAAGGCCGCGCTGCTCGTGTCGGTGCTCGCCATGTGCATCGGCTCGCTGATCATCGGGCTGACACCCGGCTACGACACCATCGGCATCGCCGCGCCCGTGCTGCTGGTCATGGCGCGGCTGCTGCAAGGGCTGAGCCTCGGCGGCGAGTACGCCAGTTCGGCGACCTATCTGAGCGAGATGGCCGCCCCATCCAGCCGCGGTTTCTATTCGAGCTTCCTGTTCGCGACGCTGTCGCTCGGCCAGTTGCTCGCGATGGGCGTCCTCGTGGTGCTGCAGCAGTTCTTCCTGACCACCGCGCAGCTCGAAAGCTGGGGATGGCGCATCCCGTTCCTGCTCGGATCGCTGCTCGCCTGCAGCGCGATCTTCCTGCGCAGCAACATGAAGGAAACGGCCTCGTTCGAGCAGCATCGCCAGAGCAAGCGTCGCCACGCGTCGCTCGCCGACCTGTTTCGCCACAAGCGCGAATGCCTGATCGTCGCCGGCCTGACGCTCGGCGGCACGGTGGCCTTCTATGCGTACACGACGTACATGCAGAAGTTCCTCGTCAACAGCGCGGGGATGAGCAAGGCCGACGCGTCGATGGTCTCCGTGCTCAGCCTGCTTGCGTTCGTCGCGATGCAGCCGATCTTCGGCAGCCTGTCCGATCGCATCGGCCGTCGTCCGCTGCTGATCGCGTTCGGCATCCTCGGCACGCTGTGCACGGTGCCGATTTTCCAGGCGCTGCGCGGGGTCCAGACGACCGGCAGCGCGCTGGCGCTGATCATCGGCGCGCTGCTGATCGTCAGCCTGTATTCGTCGGTCAGCGCGGTGGCCAAGGCCGAGCTGTTCCCGGTCGGCGTGCGTGCGCTGGGCGTGGGGCTGCCTTACGCGATCACCGTCTCGCTGTTCGGCGGCACGGCCGAGTATGTCGCGCTATGGATGAAGAGCATCGGACACGAAGCGTGGTTCTTCTACTACGTGTCGGGATGCGTGCTCGTGTCGTTGCTCTGCTACCTGTGGATGCCCGACCCGAAGCGCGTCTCGCGCATCGACGAAGCCTGACGGCCACGCGCCCGTTCCCGGCCGCCCGCGCGTGACGCGCGGCGGCCAATCGCGCATCAGCGGAAATCCGCATACTGCCGCACCAGCGACAGCATCGACGGTATCAACCCGCGCACGTCGCCGCGACGCCACTGGAACGCATACTGAAGCGGCGTCAGCGGCGGCTCGCTCGTCAGTTCGACGAGATCGCCGCCCAGGCGCGCACGCGCCCAGTCGACCGGCAGGAAGCCGATGCCGACGCCTTCACTCAACATCCCGGCCACCGCGCTCCAGTTGTTGCACGCGATCCGGCGCGCATGATTGATCCCGCATGCCAGCAGCCAGTCGTCGAGAATGCGCGTCACGCCCGAACCGGACGGCAGCAGTACCAGCGCATGACGGGCGATCAGCGCCGGCGTCAGATCGCGTTCGCTGCCGACCAGCGTCTCGGCCGCCATCCACGCGAACCGCGCTTCCGCCACCGGCTGCGACATCACGCTGCCGCGCGACGAACGGCCGGCGATCACCGCGAAATCCAGCTCGCCGGCGTCGACTTTCTCCTCCAGCGCCGCGCCCACGTCGACATACGGCTCGAGCGCCAGCTTCGGATGCAGCTTCTGGACCGCCGCGACGAAGCGCGGCAGCCACGTCAGCGCCGACAACTCGCCGACGCCGAAGCGCAGCCGGCCGCTCAACCCTTCGTCCCGCGCGACCGATTCCTGCAACGCGGCGACGGACTCGAGCACCCGCACCACGGCGGGCAGCAACGCCTCGCCGTCGTCGGTCAGCACGGCACGATGGCCGCTGCGGTCGAACAGCGTGCGCTCGACCACCTGTTCGAGTTCGTTGATGCGCTTGGACAACGACGACACCGACAGATGGAGCCGTTGCGCGGCGGTCGAGAAGTTGGCGCAGGTCGCCGCCCAGTAAAACGCGTCGAGTTGCTTGAGAGTCGGAGTCGCCATGGTCTTTCGCTTTTATCGAACAAATTCCTTGGAAGATTATCGCTTTTTAAGCGCCTCGCGCGACCCTAAAATTCCCGCATCGATTCGACAACAGGCCGCAGAAATGACCCCGTCCGCCTCATCCCGTCCCGCAGCCAGCCGTCCGCTGGCCGATACGCGCCCGCCGCGCGTGCTGCGAAACATGCTGAGCCTCCACGATTTCGAGGCGGCGGCGCGGCGCGTGCTGCCGCGCCCGATCTTCGGCTATGTCAGCGGCGCGGCGGAGGACAACCGCACGCGCGACGACAACCGCGCCGTGTTCGACGAGTACGGATTCGCGACGCGTGTGCTGCGCAACGTTTCGCAACGGCAACAGACGGTCGAGCTGTTCGGACGGCGCTATGCGTCGCCGTTCGGCATCGCGCCGATGGGTATCCATGCGCTGTCGACCTATCGCGGCGACATCGTCTTGGCGCGGGCCGCGCAGCGCGCGGGCATCGCGTCGATCATGAGCGGCTCGTCGCTGATCCCGCTGGAAGAGGTGGCGGCCGCCGCGCCGGGTACCTGGTTCCAGGCGTACCTGCCCGGCGATCCCGATCGTATTGCCGCGTTGCTCGAACGCGTCGCGCGCGCCGGCTACCGGACGCTGGTGATCACGGTCGACATTCCCGTGTCCGCCAATCGCGAGAACAACGTGCGGACCGGCTTCACCACGCCGCTGCGCCCCGGGCCGCGCCTGTTCTGGGACGGCATCACGCGGCCGCGCTGGCTCGCGGGCACCTTCGCCCGGACGCTGCTCGCGCACGGCATGCCGCATTTCGAAAACTCGTTTGCGACACGCGGCGCGCCGATCCTGTCGTCGACCGTGCTGCGGGATTTCTCCGCGCGCGACCATCTCGACTGGGGCCACCTGAAACGGATCCGGCAGGAATGGAAGGGCGAACTGGTGATCAAGGGGATTCTCAGCGTGGACGATGCCGTGATCGCGCGCGACATCGGCGCCGACGGCATCATCCTGTCGAACCACGGCGGCCGCCAGCTGGACGGCGCGGTGTCGCCGATGCGGATCCTGCCTGACGTGGTCCGGGCGCTCGGAGCGGATTATCCGGTGATGATCGACAGCGGGTTTCGTCGCGGGTCGGATGTGCTGAAAGCGGTTGCGATGGGCGCGCGCATGGTGTTCGTCGGGCGGCCGTTCAATTACGCGGCGGCCGTGGCCGGGCAAGCCGGTGTGCTGCATGCGATCGGCCTGCTGCGCGACGAAGTGGACCGGAACATGGCGATGCTGGGCGTCGGGCAATGCAGCGCGTTGACGCCCGACGTGCTGATTCGGAAAAGTGGATCGTCGGCGGCGTAGGTGGCCAGGTCGCAGCCGGACGGGCTCGGCGGACGCTTCGACCGGTTCGCGGCAGGGCAGGTGAATCGAAGGTCTGCGGCTGTTGCCGCGTAAGCCGATGGCGGATGGCCGGTACCCGTCAGCGGGCGGCTGCCTGTTGCGTCTGCTGCCCGGCAAAGCGGCGCTCGACGTTGTGTTCGCGCGAGCGCGTCGACGCGCTACGCGCGAATATCGACGCGCGGTGGGAACGCATCGACGGAACCGGTTTTCCGGTGGTTTAACGCGCCGATCCTTTTATCGAGGAACACGTAGTTGGAGCATATGATGGCGCTATAAGGATAACTTTTCTTATCACAATAGCTCGATTCAGTTTGCAAACTGGCCGATTCGAAAACGCGCCGCTGCCGGTCACGAAAACCGCCGATGGCAGCGTCACCACCGGCGAAGGAGGGCGCGTCGTGGCCGACAGGCGCCGCTATCGCGCCGGTTCGCTCTCGCGCCAGCGCACCATCAGCGTATTCGACGGCAACGTTTCGTCGCGCAGCTTGCGCGCGACGTCGACGCCCCCGACCGGCAACCCGTGCGGATCGAGCAGCCCGAGCTGCACAAGCACGCTCGCCTGGTCCCAGTAGATGTGCTCGTTGTAGAGCTTCGGCCCGCGGAATTCGACGACGACGACCATCGGAATCTCCACGCGCTTGCCGGTCGGCGCGACGCCGGGCAGCAGCCAGTCGATCTCCCGGTCGTGCGTAAACGTCAGGATGAACTCGTCCACCATGCGATCGACGCCGACCACGCGCGAGATCGGCGCCATCGCCATGTCGGCCGGGTTGCCGTGGATGAAGTGATGCGTGTAGAAGCGCTTCAGTTCCGTGTACCCGGTGCCGCCCGTCATGGTCGGCACGTGATTCACGTACGGTTCGGGCACCATGGTCCGCATCGTCTCCTCGGGATCGCGCGCGGAGAATTCCAGATGGAAGTGATGATCGGCGAGCGCGCCCAGATCGTAGTCGGGGCCGAGCACCTTGCGAAACACCGCAAGACTGCGTGTGTGCGCGGACATCGCGGCCGCCTTGACGAAGGTCGGCCCGCTACGGCTGAAGGCATGGCCGGCACCGTCGTACGCGTAAAGCTTCAGGTTCGGCTTGCCGTCCAGCGCCGCGCGGATCGCCGTCACGATCGCGGGCGGATTGAGCGGATCGTCGGCGCCGAAATGCAGTGCGAGCGGGCACGCGATGCGCTCGGCCAGTTCGAGCGACTGCTCGATGCCGACACCGTAATAGCCGACCGCGCAATCGACGTCGCCCTGCGCCGCGGCGAGCCACGCGAGCTTGCCGCCGAGACAGAAGCCGAGCACGCCGACCTTGCCGGTCGATTCGGGCAGCGTGCGCGCATGGGCGATGGTCGCACGGATATCGTCGACGGCGCGGGCCACGTCGAGCCGCGTGTAATAGTCGAAAGCCTTGGCATGGTCGGCGTCCCCGTAACCAAGTTCGATGTTCGGACCGAACGGGTGGAACAGGTCCGGCGCGATGACGACGTAGCCCTCGGCCGCATAGAGATCCGCCACTTTGCGCATTTCGGCGTTCACGCCGAAGATTTCCTGCAGCAAGACGATGACCGGGCCGCGGCCCGCTTCCGGCAGCGCGAGATAGGCGTCGAACGCCGTGTCGCCCCGTTCGATTCTGATGTGCTTCTTCATGGTTGAAGTCCCGATGGAAGAGGGGGAAGGAATGCGAGCCGAACGGTTCGCTACTGCGCTGCGTGCCGTTCGAACCATTCGCGCGGCGAGCGGCCCTGATCCGGCCCGAGGATCGAAAAACCGCCGTCGACCGGTACGTCGATCCCGGTGATCCACGCGGCATCGTCCGAACAGAGAAACGCGACGACTCGCCCGATCTCGTCGCCGCGACCGACGCGGCCGAGCGCATGCAGCGGCCGGCCGACGCGGTCCGCGACGTCGACCGACCCACCCGCGAGCCGCTCCAGCGACGGCGACCACGTCCAGGCGGGCGACACGCTGACCGCCCGCAGGCCATGCGGCGCCAGCTCCACGGCGAGATTGCGTGTCAGTTGCAGCAGCGCGGCCTTCGACGCCGGATACAGCGCGCGGGCGGCCGCGCCGAACTTGCCGCCGACGCTGCCGAGGTTGACGATCACGCCACCGCGCCGCAGATGCGGCGCGGCCTTCTGCGCGAGGATCGCCGCCGACACGAGATTGACGTCGAGCAGGCGCGACCATTGTTCGCGCGTCGACGCGAGGCCTGCATCGTCGTAGCTGCACGCATTGTTCACGACGATGTCGAGACCGCCGAACGCGGCGAGGGCAGTCGCGATCGTGCTGTCGAGTCGCGCGTCGTCGGTGACGTCGGTGTGTGCGAAGCGCGCCGATGTGCCGATCGAGGCGGCCAGCGCGTGGCCGGCCGCGTCATCGAGCCCCGCGATCAGCACGCCGGCGCCTTCGTTCGCGAGGGCGCGCGCGATGTCGGCGCCGAGCCCCTGCGTCGCGCCGGTGACGATCGCGACCTTGCCCGCGAGGCGTGCGCGCGTGCCAGCCGGGCTCGTCTGCGAGGACACTTCGGAAGCGTGCGAGACGTTCATGTGCCCTCCGTGTGCGACGCGTGGCCGAACAGCTCCGCCACGCTGGAAATACCCGCGATCAAGCGCATCGACTCGAGCGATGCATCGTGCTGCCGACGATCCGCGCACGCGCAGGCGTCGGCCGCGACGGTCACGCGATAGCCGAGATCGGCGGCATGGCGCACGGTCATTTCTACGGTCGAGTGCGTGGCGACGCCGGCAACGATCAGGTGACGCACGTCGTGCGCCGCGAGGATCCGTTCCAGCGGCGTACCGATGAAGCCGCTCGTGCACTGGTGATGGATGACATGGTCGAGCGCGCGCGCCGGATCGGGTTCGAGCGTCGGGTAAAACTGCGCACCCCAGCTGCCGTCGCGTAGCGCGCCGAGCTCGGCCGTGCGCACGAAAATCGGTGCATTGCGCGGCAAGTCCGCGTAATCCTCGCGGAAGGCGATGCGGACATGCGCGATCGGCAAGCCGAGCCCGCGCGCGCCGGCCAGCAGCGCGCGGGCCGCGTCGAGCACCGCCGCGCGGTCGGGCGGGTCCGCGTCGAAGCCGACGCGAATCTTGCCGCGCGGATCGAGCACGTCGTTCTGGTAATGCAGCGCGATCACGGCGGTGCGCGCAAGCGGTATCGACGGCGATGCGGCGTTCACACGAATACCTCCAGGTTCGCGAGCGCATCGGTCGAGTTGATGAGATCGACGCGCTTCAGATAGATCTTCCAGTCCGGGCCGCGCGTATCGAGCTTGTGCGTGACGAGCCCGGCGAGCGTGCGCTGCCCGATGCGCCATTCGTTGACGATCAGCGTCGAGTGGACCACCAGCCGGCCGGCCGCATCGCGGCCGTCGACGATCACGTTGCCGACGATGCGCGCGGTGCGCGTCGACGGCTGCTGCGACCAGTTGCGCCGGTTCGTCACGCGGGCCGCGCGCACTTCGCGCAGCGTCGCATCCTCCCAGAAGAGCGAGATATGGTCGTGCGGGCTGGTCTGGCCCGGCTCGTGCGGCAGCCAGTACATGCCGTCGGGCGTCCACAGGTCGAGCCATGCGTCGAATGCGCGCGTATCGAGCAGCCGCGCCTCGCGAAACAGAAACTGTGCCGCCTGCGCGTGCAGCGCCGCGTCGGCGGCGAGGGCAGGGGCGTCGACCGCGACGGTCGACAGGTCGAAAGCCGGATCGTGCAGCATCAGGCGTCTCCTGCGCGCGTGCGCGCGGGTGGGGCGGCCTCGTCGACCATGAAGCGTTTCCACGCGGCGAACTGGTTGCGCATCGGCAATTCGCTGGTGCCGTTGATCGACACGAAGCCGTCGTCCGTCGCGCGATCCGTGCCCGCGTAGCGATGCATGCTCACCCACTCGCCGCCGCGGGTCTGATTGCCTTCCTGGCAGCGTGCGTAGACTTCGACGTCGTCCGGCATCACGTTCGACGACGGCGAATTGATCACGTTCGCGTAGGTCAATGCGCGATCGAACACCGCGTCGGGTGCACCTTTCAGGCGAAACAGCTGGATTTCAACCAGTGTCCGGTCCACCGCGATCGGACGAATCACGCGGAACTGCTGAAACACCGTATGCGGGGAACCGCTGCCGTAGATCACGGTGTTGTGGCGATTCATCCCGAGAATCCGGCGTGCGCGTTCGTCGCCATAAGCCTGCGCGAGCACCGCGAAATGCGCGTTCGACACCGAATCGCGTTCGGCCGCCGCCGGATCGAAAATCCCTTCCATGTAGCCGTGGCCGTATGCGTAGGCGCGCAGTTCCAGTTTTTCCCAGAATTCGTACGGCTCGCCGTTGCCGTCCATGATGAGCAGCTCGAACGGCATCGCGCCCATTTCCTCGGCCTGCGCGCGGGCCGACATCACCGACGATTCATGCGTGACCGGCGCATGCATCGTGTCGTGCAGGTTCTCGTAGAACACTTTCCAGTTCGAGCGCTGCAGGACGCGGAACACGCCCCCCGTGACCTCGACCTCGCCGACCGGGGAACGGTCGCACAGATTGTCGATCGACGACACGACGCCATTCAGGAAGGTCCGCAGATCCGGGCCGTCGTCGCTCTGGCTCGCGAACACGAAGCCGCGATAGCTGTCCACGCGCGCGACGCGGCGCATCGAGAAATCCGGATGCTTCGGGTCGAAGCAGGTGTTCTGCAGGCCGTTGCGCAGCGGCGCCGACAGGTGCGTGCCGTCGTGCCTGAAGGTCCAGGCATGATACGGACACCGGAATAATTTCCCGACCGAGCCGTCGCCGTCGGGTACGACTTTCGCGCCCTTGTGCGGACACCGGTTGTAGATCACGTGGATCGTGCCGTCGGATGCACGCACCATCACCACGTCCTGGTCGCCGATACGCGTCGTGTGATAGTCGCCGGCCGTCTTGACCTGGCTCTCGTGGCCGACGTAGATCCACGCACGACCGTAGATCCGTTCCATTTCCAGCGCGAAGATCGCGGGATCGGTATAGAGGCGCTTGTGCACGCTGTCGGGGCGCACCAGCCCGGCCAGCGTCTCGTTGGTAACGCTCATGGGGTTTCCTCGATGGGAAGGGTCAAAGATCCAGCACGAGATGCGCGCCGTGCGCGCGCGACACGCATGGACAGAACGCGCCGCTCGCGTGGTCGTCGTCGCTCAGGCAGATGTCGCGGTGATCGGGATCGCCGTCGAGCAAGCGCACCGCGCACACGCCGCAATCGCCGCGCCGGCAGTCGTAGAGCGGATCGAGGCCGGCTTCGATCATCGCGTCGAGAATCGACGTGCCGGGCGGCACGTTCAGCACGTGCCCCGAGCCGGCGAGACGCACTTCGACCGTGGCGTTTTCCGCCGTCGCGACCGGCGCGGCAAAGCGTTCGCAGTGCAGCGCGTCGTCGCGCCAGCCAAGATGCCGCGCGGCCGCGAGCGTCGCCTCGATGAGCCCGGCGGGCCCGCACACGTACAGATGCGTGCCGCGCTCGGGCGCGCCGATCGCGTCGGCCAGCGGCAGGCCGCGCGACGGTTCGCCGTCGTCGAACCAGCATGTCGCACCCGGTAGCGCGGCAACCTCGTCGCGATAGGCCATCGACACGGCATCGCGCGCGGCGTAGTGCAGCGTGAACGGCCGCCCGCTGCTCGCCAGTTCGCGCGCCATCGCGAGAATCGGCGTGATGCCGATGCCGCCGGCCACGAGCAAGTGCCGGCGTGCGCGCGCGACGAGCGGAAAATCGTTCCGGGGCGGATCGATGTCGAATTCGTCGCCGGGCGCACAGGCGTGCATCCACTGCGAACCGCCGCTGCCGGCCGCTGCGTGCAGCACCGCGATTTCGTAACGATCGATCGAATCGGCGCGGCCGCCGGCGTTCACGAGCGAATATGCACGCCGTTGCGAACGAGGGGAGAGGGGCACGTGCACGCCGATATGCGCGCCGGCCGTGAACCCGGGCAGCGGGCCGCCGTCGGCGGCGACGAGATGCAATCGGCGGATTGCGGGCGTCAGCGCATCGATGCGCTCGACGCGAATTCTGAGCGGGGACATCCAGCGGCTCCGTTGAATTCAGAGGAGGCCACTGTATGCGGGCGAATGTGCCGCGAATATCCGGCGAGCGCAGCGCCTGTCCGGCGCGCGCAGAATTTCCGCTCAGCCAGCGGACTGGCGCGCGCGCCGCAACGTATCCGACGGCGATTCCCGGAACGTTTCGCGGTACAGGGCGGCGAAGCGGCCCAGATTCGCGAAGCCGCAACGGAGCGCCACGTCGGCCACGCGGTCACTTTCGCGGCCTTGCAGCAATCGGTCGCGTGCGCGTTCGAGACGCCGTTCGCGGACCAGCTGCATCGGGCTGCCGCGCGAGAAACGCTGGAACCCGTCGAGCAGCGTACGCACCGGCACGTCGGCCGCCAGCGCGATATCGGCCAGCGTGATCGGCTCGCACGCGTGCTCGTCGATATAGGCTTCCGCGCGCTTGACCGTGCGCGGCACGAGCGCCGTTCCGCCGGGCCGCGTCTGGCAGTGATGCGGCTGCCCGGCGAGCAGGAGCGAGATCACGAGCCGCTCGAATTCGAGTGCGATACGGCGGTCGCGCTGCGCGAGCGCGACCGTCTCCGGCGACGACGCCATGACGCGCAACTGCATCAGCCACGGCACGAGTTCGGAGCGGGAGAGATCGAGCACCGGCTCGATCTGCAGATGGTCGTAGCCGGTGTGAGCCAGGATCGCGCGCTTGTCGACGCGCACGAAGAACTGCTCGCAGTCGCGGGAGAACGTGCCGCCGAAATGGCTGGCCGGGCTGACGATGACGCCCTGCGCCGGCCCGATGATCACGCGCCGGCCGCCGACGCTCACGTCCGCATAGCCGCCGAGGCTGAGGATCGCGAGATAGTAATCCTCGATTTCCCCGGCATCGACGCCCATCGCGACGTCGTAACCGATCGTGCCGAACCCGACGCTGTCGATCCGCACGTAGTCCATGTACGCGGAATAGCCGCCACGCGAGCTGCCAGGGATGAGTCGATGCGGCTGCAGCACCGCGGCGATCCGTTCACGCGTGTCGTCGATATCGACCGATTCGAAATAGCGGTATCGACGGAGCAGGGTCGGCTCAATCGGCAAGGAAGCATTGGGCATGGCGAATCTTCTTTGCGTATGCGGGGAAACCCGGGGCGCGACATCGAACGATCGCCGTTGTTTTCCGGGGCACGTTCACTGTACACGTTTGCGACAAGGTCAATAAAACGGCCAATATCGGCCTCCGGATACTTGCGGGAATCGGACAGGCAGCCGTGTGCGGCTGCGTTTATTGGCTGGATATCGGCCGGATGGTGAGCGTCGGCGGACGTCATATTCGCTCGGGTCGCCACACGCGCCGGACGATGCCGGCGGAAATCCTCACGTTCGCGTGGGAATGGATGGCGACTTCATCCTGCGTCCGTGTGGCGTCGCCTGATCACGACGAAACCGAGCGCATGAAGACGATGCCGGGCGCTTGGTCGCGAGTTGGGATCGGCCCGAGGTCGGTCGCGTGATTGGATGCGACGAGTAGCGACTCTGGATAGCTTGCGACGGGTCGAAAAGCGGACATTTCAATCTAGCTACTACAACATAAACTGTCGATAATTATGATTATGTCAAATACAAAAAATCGACGGCACGAGGGGCTGCTGGCCAAGCGTCCTCGCGTTCAAACCTTGCACCTCTGCACTTGACCTTGACTGAGGCCGGCTGCCGGTCCAGCTCATGCTTCGTCGTCCCGGCGCGGGCCGCGCACCGGGACCGGTTGCCGCCTGGCGGCTTCCTCCCTGTCAGAACCGGTACGTCGCCCCGACCTGGAAGAAACGACCAAGGTTCGTGTAGAGCGACTGGTCATAGCCAGTGATGTCGGGCACGGCTTGCCACTCGACGTCGAACGGCGGCTTCTTGTCGAAGAGGTTCGTGATGCCGCCGTAAATCGTCCAATGCTTGAAGCCGCGATAGTTGAACATGAGGTTGAACTGGCTGTACGACGCCACCGATCCCGTACCGCCGTCGCCGAATTCCGCGGCCACGGCGTTCGTATACGGCCCCGTGTATTGCCAGGTCAGCGTGGTGGTCAGTTGCCGGTAGTCCCAGCTCACGCTCGTATTGCCCTTCCAGCGCGGGTTGCTCGCGCCGAACGGCTGCAGCAGCGCAAGGTTGTTGCCGGCGAAGTCCTGCGGTGCGGTTCCGGGGCTGTGTAGCTTGAAGTGCCACACATAAGTCCAGTCGCCTGCGAGCGTGAACGTGCCGTACTTGGTGCGCAGCGCTTTGCGGAAATTGAGATCGAAGCCATCAGTGTCGAGCGCACCGAGGTTCACGAAATGCTGAACGAGGTAACGCACCGACCCGTCGGCGTTGCGCACGACGCGGGAGGGATCGTTGGCGACGAGCACCGCGTTCGGATCGTCGGTGCCGATGACGCCGTCGATGCGGACCTTGTAGAACGCCGCGCCGATATCGGTCATCGCATCGGGCGAAAGCTGGAAGCCGATATTGTAGTTCTTCGTGTGCTCGGGCTGAAGATTCGGATTACCCGCGACTTGCTCCGTCGTGAAGTGCTTCGTCGGCACACCGCTCGGATCATTCGGATCGACGAGGTTCTGGTGAGAGAGATAGACGGCCTGCGAGTTTTCGACGAGGGTCGGCGCGCGGAAGCCGCGACTGTACGATGCATACGTCGTCAGCATTTGCACCGGCTGGAAACGCAGCGCAAAACTCGGCGAAAACGCCCCACCGAAGTCGCTGTAGTGATCGTAGCGGCCCGCCTGCGTGAACGTCAGGTTGCGCAGGATCGGAATGTCGACCTGGTAGAACGCGGCGGCGACGTTGCGCGAACCCTCCACCGTCTGCACGTTCGCGGGTGCGGATACGCCCTGCGACGCGAGCGTCTGCGGGTTGATCGTCGACGATTCGTGACGGAACTCGGTGCCCAGGCCCAGGCCGACCGGGCCCCCGGGCAGCGTGAAGAGATTCGACGTCGAGGCCTTCGCTGTCACGCTGTCGACCTTCGAGATGGCCTGCTGATCGTCGTCCGTGAAAACGCCGTTCAGGCCGTTTGGCGTGGCGGCCGGGTTCGAGAAGTTGTAGGTGCCGTTCGCGAGCATGTTCTCGAGGCCCGCGACGTTGATCCGGTTGCGATACGTCGTATCGACGGTGCTCTGCGAGTGGCCGTAATCGGCCGACCAGTCCCACGCGCCGAATCTGCCCGTGTCGAACGAACCTTTGACGCCCGTGTTCGCCATCCAGAACGTCGATACCGTGTCCGCCCCCACGACGTTGCCCGGGAAGGTCAGGTTGATCGCCGTCGGCACGCCGAACGGGTTATAGGGGTTGCTCACCGGTACGGTGCGCGGCAGCGGCGAAACGGACCCGGTCGAAGGGTTGTAGACGTTCGTCGTGCTCGAGATCGAGGCCGGTCCCTGCAACTGGACGGTTTCATCGCGGCTCACCCAGAAGCCCGCATAGGCCTGCGTGTTGTCGTCGATCTTGAAGGTGGCGCGCACCTTCGCGTTCAGGCGCGTCGTGGATGGAACGAGCGATGTCGACGCGGCCGGGTTGTACGTGCAATTGGTCGCGCTCGTCTTGCTGCCCGGCGGGCACGGCGAAAGCGGCACCCTGGAGCCGTCCGCCAACGACCAGTACGATTGCTGGTTCGGCCCGAGCGGCGCTGCCAGCCCGCCGGGATATTGCGTGAAGTCTTGCGCCGACGTCATGTCGCGATCGCCGAGCGTCGAGCCCGAATCGCGGTAATAGCTGGCGGCCGCGGTGACGTTGAAGCGATCCGAATTCAGGTCGCCGAAGCCGGCCAGTACACTGAAGTTGCCCTGCCCGTCGCCCGGATGCTGCGCCTTGCCGAGTTGGCCGTCGATCTGCAGGCCCTGAAAGTTCTTCTTCGTAATGATGTTGACGACGCCCGCGATCGCGTCCGAGCCGTAGACGGACACCGCGCCGGTCTTGACGATCTCGACGCGCTCCACCATGTTCAACGGGATCGCGTTGACATCGAAGAACGTGTCGGTGAAGTTCACCGACTGCGCATAGTTCGCGACGCGCTGGCCATCGACGAGCACGAGCGTGTATTTCTCGCTGAGCCCGCGCAACGCCATGCCGGCGCCGCCGGGGGCCGAACTGTTCATCGTCGTCTGGCCCCAGCTGCTTGCGGAATTGGCCGAGGTCGAACGCAGGAAATCGGCAACCGTCGTGTATCCGCTTTGCTGGATTTCCTTCGCGGTGATGACCTGCACTTCGGTGTGACCGACCTTGTCGGATGTACGGATCAGCGAGCCCGTCACTTCGAACTTGTCGAGCTTTTTCACGGTCTGCCCGCCCGCGGCGGTGCCCGACGCCGGAGCGGGTGCGGCGGCGGTCGCGCTGCCGGCTTGCTCGGCGGCGACGTTCCCGTCGACAGGCGTTGTCTGCGCGTAAGCGGAGGTACCCAAAGCCGCCGTCAACGCGACTTCAGCCCATACGATGCTGCGTATTGCCGATCCCAAAGCCGTTGGTTTCATAACACCCCTCTGTCGTCGCAAGGCCTCACCTTTTTGTATGCGCGGAGATTCGCCGGCCTTTAAATAGCGTTGCCCCGCGTTCCTGATTCGTCATCTGGCGATCACAACCATTCCGTCCGCCCGTTTATTTATTTCAAATTTATTTCTTCAACTTCGGAGTGGAATGAATTTGAAATAAATAAACGGCGTTCCTATGGAATTAGGATGCCTAATTACATGAATCGATCTTTTCGTGTATCGAACGGCCTCATACAAGATGTCCCTGGAACATTCGCATCATGGCGCTTTGTCAATTAGCGCGTACGCGTTGCCAGGAAAGGCAGTCGCTCGTTGAAGGGCTGCTTTACGTCTTCACTTTGAAGGTCTTAATGTACGGAATCTTCATTACCGTTCACTACCAAAGTTTTACGTTGGACGCGAACATAGCAGGACAGAATCGATGCGTCAAAAAATATTTGATGCAGCATAACTTTGTTTAGGTGCAATGGACGCACCCGGTTGGTGCCGAATAAAAATCGATATGGTTCATACGCCGCTACCGTTGTTCTGTCTTCCTTGTGCGGCTGCCTTTTTCACCCGCTCGCGCATGCGCCGCAATGGAGCACGCGGCCGGTACTCGCCAGCCCGAATTTTTTTGTTTACCAGAGAGGAGACACGAATCCTTGGCATAGAAACAGTCCGAACATGTGATCGATGAATCCCGTCGTGTCGGCATAGTGTTCCGCGATCAACAGATCGGACTCCTGATAGTGCATCCCTTCGAGCACGTACTTGGCGTCGCGCAGCCGTCATCCCGTGATCGCACTGCCAACGCCCCGTCGCGACCATCAATCGATCTCCAGATTTTCAGCCGTTTCCACGCGCTGCACGTCGCGCTTCGTCACCGCGGCATGCCGCCCGCGCCGGCCTACGGATACCACCACCCGAAACGCCACCGGCGCGAACACGAGCCCGAACATCGTCGCGGCGAGCACGCCCCCGAACGCACCCGTGCCGATCGACCGCCGGCTTTCCGCACCCGCGCCGGTCGCCAGCACGAGCGGCACGACGCCCAGCAGGAACGCCATCGACGTCATCATGATCGGCCGGAATCGCGCGGCGGCCGCGTCGACCACCGCCTGCCGCAACGGCACGCCGCTCCCGGCCAGATCGCGCGCGTACTGCACGATCAGGATCGCATTCTTCGCAGCCAGCCCGACCACCGTGATCATCCCGACCTTGAAATACACGTCGTTCGGCATCCCGCGCGCGAGCGCCGCCGCGATCGCGCCGATCATGCCGAGCGGCACGATCGTCAGCACGGACAGCGGGACCGTCCAGCTTTCGTACAGCGCGGCAAGCGCCATGAAAACCGCGAGCACGGACAGCCCGACGAGCAGCGGTGTTTGCCGCGCGGCAACCTGCTCCTCGCGCGCCGCATCGACCCAGTCGAAGCCGATCCCGACTGGCAGTGCGCCGGCGAGCCGCTCCATCTCCGCCATCGCCGCGCCCGAACTCGTGCCGGTCGCCGCGCGGCCGCTGATGTCGAGCGACGGATAGCCGTTGTAGCGATTCAGCATCACCGGGCCGACCGTCCAGTGCGGCGCGGCGATGGCCGACAACGGAACCATGTCGCCGGTGCGGTTCGGCACCGTCAGCGCCATCAGTTGCGCATCGGTCGCGCGCGCGACCGGGTCGGCCTCGATGATCACCCGCCGCATCCGGCCCGATGCCGGAAAATCGTTGATGTAGTTCGAGCCGAACGTGCCGCCCAGAAGGCCCGCGATTCGCTCGAACGGCACGCCGAGCGCATACGCCTTCGCACGATCGACATCGAGTTCGATCCGCGGCGCGTCCGGCAGGTCTTCGAAATGCACGGCGGCGAGCAACGGATCCGCTTTCGCCCGTCCGGACAACTGCTCGCGAGCCGCCTTCAACGCATCGAGCCCGACGCCGCCGCGATCCTCGAGCCGGAACGTGAATCCGTCGGAATGCCCGATGCCGCGCACCGACGGCGGCAGCGACGCCTCGACGTCGCCGTCGAGGATCGTTCCGAAACGCCCGTTGAGCCGGTCGCGCAACGCCATCGCGTCGACGTCGCGCCGCGCCCAGTCCTTCAGCTCCACGAACGCCATCCCGACGTTCTGCCCGCTGCCCGCGAAACTCCAGCCGATCACGCTCGTCACGTTCGCGATCGCCGGCTCCGCGCGCAGGATCGCCTCGACACGCTCGACGACCGCGAGCGTGCGCGCCTGCGTGGCGCCCGCCGGCAGCTGAATCATCACCTGCAGTTGCCCCTGGTCCTCGGTCGGCAGGAAGCCGCCCGGCATCATCCAGTACAGCAGCCCGCATGCGATCACGAGCGCCGCGTAGACCGCCACGATCATGCCGGTGCGGCGCACGGCGAACACGGCGAGACGGCGATAACCGGATTCGACGCGCGCGAAGAACGCACCGAAGCAGTCGGCCAGATGCGTGCCGATGCCACGTCGCCGCGCGTGGCCGATTCCGCCGTCGTGTCGCGCGACCGGCTTCAGCAGGTTCGCGCACAGCGCGGGCGTGAGCGACAGCGCCATGAACGACGACACCAGCATCGATGCGATCATCGCTACCGCGAACTGCCGGTAGATGCCGCCGACGGCGCCCGGAAAAAACGCCATCGGCACGAATACGGCGGTCAGCACCGCGGTCACCCCGACGATCGCACCGCCGATCCGCTTCATTGCGCGGCGCGTGGCGTCGCGCGGCGACACGCCCTCCTCCATCACCCGGTGCACGCTCTCGACGACGACGATCGCATCGTCGACAAGGATGCCGATCGCCAGCACGAGACCGGACATCGTGAACACGTTGATCGACAGTCCGAACGCCCACATCGCGACGAACGCACCCATCAGCGTGACGGGAATCACGACGGTCGGCACCAGCGTGTAACGCAGATCGCGCAGGAACAGCCACATCACGCAAAACACCAGCACGACCGCCTCGACGAGCGTCAGCACGACCTCCCGGATCGCGATCGTCACGAAATGGGCGCCATCGAACGGAATCTCCATCGCCACGCCCGGCGGCAATACCCTCGACAGTTCGGCAAGCCGCGCACGGATCGCGTTCGAGGTTTCGAGCGCGTTGCCGCGCGGGCCGAGCTGGATGCCGACGGTGGCCGCCGGCCGGCCGTTCAGCCGTGAATAGAACGAGTAGTCGTCGCGGCCGATTTCGACACGCGCGACGTCGGCGACGCGCACCACCGAACCGTCCTGCTTCGACTTCAGCACGATCTGGCCGAACTCCTCCGGCGACGTCAGCTGTCCCTTGACGACGATCGTCGCGGTGAGCTGCTGGCCGCGCTCGAACGGCGCATCGCCGATCGCACCGGCCGTCACCGTCGCGTTCTGCACGCCGATCGCCGCGATCACGTCATCGGCGCCGAGATCGTATTCACGCAATTTGTTCGGATCGAGCCAGACCCGCAGCGCCTCGCCGGCGTCCCACAGCTCGGCCGCGCCGACGCCCGGCGCACGCTTCAGTTCGCGCAGCACGTAGCGGTTCAGGTAATCGCCGAGTTGCGCGGAATCGCGCGTGCCGTCGGTCGACGTCAGCGTGACGAGCATCAGGAACGTGTTCGCTGCCTTGAATACGCCGATCCCCTGCTGGACGACCTGCTGCGGCAACCGCGGCTCGACCTGCTTCAGCCGGTTGTTCACGTCGACGAGCGCGATGTCCGGATCGGTGCCGGGCGAAAACGTGACGTCGATCTCGAGATTGCCGTGACCGTCGCTGCTCGTCGCGTAATACAGAAGCCCGTCGGCGCCGTCGAGGCTTTCCTCGATGATGCTGCCGACGTCGCCGTCGACCGTCTCGGTCGACGCGCCCGGATACGCGGCCGTGATCACGACCCGCGGCGGCGCAAGCCGCGGATATTGCGCGATCGGAAGCTGCGGAATGGCGAGCATGCCTGCGACGACGATTGCGAGCGCAACGATCCACGCAAAGACGGGACGATCGATGAAGAACGATGGCATCGGCATGTGTCAGCGAACCGCCGGCGTTTCGGCGCGGGACCGCGGAACGGCATCACCGTCGACGCCGCCGCACGGCGTGTGGGCGGCCTGGGCGTACTTCGCCCGGTTCACGTCAATCATCGGCTCTCTCTTGTGTGCCGCGCACCGGAGCCAGCATCGACGACGCGAGCAGCGCGCGTGTATACGGATGGGACGGCGCATGCAGCACGTCGAGCGTATCGCCCTCCTCGACCACCCGCCCCGCCTTCATCACCACGACCCGGTGGGCCATTGCACGCATCACCGCGAGATCGTGCGTGATGAACAGGTAGCTCAGCTTGTACTTCTTTTGCAGATTCGTCAGCAGATTCAGCACCTGCTTCTGGATCGACACGTCGAGCGCGCTCGTCGGCTCGTCCAGTACCAGCAGCTCCGGCTCCACCGCCAGCGCGCGCGCGATCGCGATGCGCTGGCGCTGGCCGCCGGAAAATTCGTGCGGATAGCGAAGCATCGCTTCGGCCGGCAGGCCGACCTCCTGCAGCAGCGCGGCGACCCGCGCGCGCCGCGCGGCGCCGGCTACCTGCGGCCGGTGCACGGCGAGCCCCTCGCCGACGATCTGCTCGACCGTCATGCGCGGCGACAGCGAGCCGAACGGATCCTGGAACACGACCTGCATCCTGCCGTACAGCGCGCGCCTGCCGCCCGTCGTCCGCAGCGCGTCCAGCGGCATGCCGTCGATTTCGATCGAGCCCGCGGCCGGCCGCTGCAGGCCGAGCACCGTCGCCGCGAGCGTCGATTTCCCCGAGCCCGATTCGCCGACGATTCCCAGCGTTTCGCCGCGCCTCAGGTTCAACTTCACATCGTGCACGGCGCGGAACGTCGTCTTGCCGAGCACCGCGCGCCAGCCCTTCGCCGCGACGCGGTAATCGACGGCGAGGTCCTGCACGTCGAGAATCGTCTGCGCGCCGGCCGCGACCGGCTCGACGTCCCGCTGCGGGGCGCTGTCGAGCAGCCGGCGCGTATAGGCGTGCCGCGGCGCGGAGAACAGCGCGTCGGTCGTGTTCGTCTCCACGAGCACGCCCTGCTCCATCACGGCCACGCGCTGCGCAAAACGCCGCACGAGATTCAGGTCGTGCGTGATCAGCAGCACGGCCATCCCGCGCGCGGCGGCCTCCTGCTCCTGCAGTTCGATCAGCAGATCGACGATCTGCTGGCGCACCGTCACGTCGAGCGCCGTCGTCGGCTCGTCGGCCAGCAATAGCCTCGGCCGGCATGCCAGCGCCATCGCGATCATCGCGCGCTGCCGCTGCCCACCCGACAACTGATGCGGAAAGCTGTCGATGCGCCGTTCCGGCTCCGGAATCCCGGTGCGCCGCAGCAGCGCGATCCCCCGCTCCCGCGCATCGCCCGGCCGCAGCCCCTCGTGCAGCCGCAGGCTCTCGGCGATCTGCTTGCCGATCGTATACAGCGGATTCAGCGCCGTCATCGGTTCCTGGAACACCATCGCGATGTCGGCGCCGCGAATCCCGCGCATCTGCCGTTCGGTCTTCGCGAGCAGGTCCTCACCGTCGAACAGCATCCGTCCCGACAGCGTCGCCTGCTGCGCGAGGCGCAGGATCGACAGCGCCGTCACGCTCTTGCCCGACCCCGATTCGCCGACGAGCGCCACCCGCTCGCCGCGGCCGACCGACAGGCTCAGGTCCTGCACGGCCGCCTTCGTACCGAAGCGCGCCGAAAACCCGTCGATCTGAAGCAACGCATTCGCCATCATCGCTCCCCGCCGAATGCCGAGCCGCGCGAGCGCGTGTCGAGTGCGTTGCGCAGCGCGTCGCCCATGAAGGTCAGCAGCAGCAGCGTGATGACGAGCGCCGCGAACGCGGAGATCGAGATCCACCACGCGTCGAGGTAGTTCTTGCCTTCCTGCAGCAGTTCGCCGAGGCTCGGCGTTGGCGGCTGCACGCCGAGGCCAAGGAAGTCGAGGCTCGTCAGCGACAAGATCGCCGCGCTCATCCGGAACGGCAGGAACGTGATCACCGGCGTCAGGCTGTTCGGCAGCACGTGCCGCCACATGATCTGCCAGTTCGACAGCCCCATCGTGCGTGCGGCCTTCACGTAGTCGAGCGCGCGGTTGCGCAGGAACTCCGCGCGCACGTAATCAGACAGCACGAGCCAGCCGAACATCGACAGCAAGATGAACAGCAACCACAGCGAAGGCGTGAAGATCGATGCGAAGATGATCAACAGGTACAGGTCCGGCAACGCACTCCAGATCTCGATCAGGCGCTGCCCGATCAGGTCGGTGCGGCCGCCGTAGAAGCCCTGCAGCGCGCCGGTCAGCACGCCGACCAGCACCCCTGACACGGTCAGCGCGAACGCCATCAGCACCGACAGCCGGAACCCGTACAGCAGTCGCGCGAACACGTCCCGCCCGAACTGGTCGGTGCCGAGCCAGTTGCTCGCCGACGGCGGCGCGGGATACGGCCGCGATGCGAAATAGTCGATCGTGTCGTAGCGGTAGCGATTCGGCGGATAGATCGCGAAATTGCCGCTTGCCTCGATCTTCGCGCGAATGTACGGGTCGAGATAGTTGGTCTTCGCCGGAAAGTCGCCGCCGAACTCGGTCTCCGGATAGTCCTTCACAATCGGAAAGTAATAGTGCCCGTCGTAGCGCACGAGCAGCGGCCGATCGTTGGACAGACCGTCGGCACACAGGCTGAGCACGAACAGCGTCGCGAAGATCGCGAGGCTTGCATAGCCGAGCGGCTGCGCACGAAAGCGCTGCCACGTGCGCCGCCACGGCGACGGCGACGGCGCGCACGCTGGATCAGTGGTCCAGGCGGCTGAACTGGATACGGGGGTCGACGAGGACATAGCAGATATCCGCGATAAGCTTGGTCAGCAGACCGATCAGGGTGAACAGGAACAGCGAGCCGAGCACGACCGGATAGTCGCGGCGGATCACCGAGTCGTACGACAGTTGCCCCATCCCGTCGAGCGAGAACAGCGTCTCGATCAGCAGGTTGCCGTTCAGGAATGCCCCGACGAACGCGGCCGGCAACCCGGTGAGCAGCGGGATCGCCGCATTGCGCAGCACGTGCTTCCACAGCACGTCGCGCTCCAGCGCCCCTTTCGCGCGCGCGGTCAGCACGTATTGCCGGCCGATTTCGTCGAGGAACGTGTTCTTCGTCAGGATCGTGACGATCGCGAAATTGCCGATCACCGACGCGGTGACCGGCATCACCATGTGCCACAGATAGTCGAGCGTCTGGCCGATCAGCGTCAGGTCGTCGAAGTTGTCCGACGTGAGCCCGCGCATTGGGAATACCTGCCAGAACGTGCCGCCGCCGAACAGCATCAGCAGCAGCACGCCGAGCACGAAGCCCGGCACGGCGTAGCCGGTCAGCACCAGCACGCTCGTCACGGTGTCGAACCGCGAACCGTTGCGCACCGCCTTCGCGATGCCGAGCGGCACCGACACGAGATACGTGAGGATCACCGTCCAAAGCCCGAGCGTGATCGACACCGGCAGCTTCGAGCGGATTACCGCCCACACGCTGCGGTGCGCGAAGTAGGACTGGCCGAGGTCGAACGTCGCATAGCTTTTCAGCATCAGCACGTAGCGTTCGAGCGGCGGCTTGTCGAAGCCGAACTGCTTGCGGATCTGCTCGATCTGCTGCGGGTCGACACCCTGGCTGCCGTGGTAGCCGCCCCCACCTCCGCTCGCCTCCCCGCCGCGTGTGCTGCCGTGGCGCAATTGCGCGAGCACCTGCTCGACCGGGCCGCCCGGCACGAACTGCGTGACGGCGAACGTGATCGTCACGACGCCGATCAGCGTCGGGACCATCAACAGCAGGCGCCTGAGTATGTATGCCAGCATGGTTGTTCTCCGTCAGGCCGCCGGAGCGGGTTGGACCGCCGGCCGCTTCCCGTACCAGTAGTCGACGATCCAGTCCTCGTACTGATAGGAAGCCGGCACGACCGCCGGATGGCCGAGCGTCGTCTTGTACGCGATCCGCGCGTTCGGCATGTAGTACTGCGGGACCAGTACGTACAGGTTGATCAGCACGCGATCAAGGGCGTGCGTGGCCGTCTCGAGATCGTCGAGCGTATTCGCCGCGAGCGCCGCGCGGATCAGCGCATCGACGGCCTTCGACTTCACGCCCGGATAGTTCTCCGAGCCGGGCTGCGACGCGGCCTCGCTGCCGAAACGGCGTGTCAGCTCCGCGCCGGGGATCGTCACCGGCGGGTAGATATACGTCGTCATGTCGTACTCGAAATTGTCGAGCCGCTTCTGGTAGAGCGCACTGTCGATCTCGTGCAGGTACGCATGGATGCCGAGCGTCGCGAGCGCTTGCGTGTACGGCAGGATCAGGCGATCCATGCCGGGCTGGTCGTCGATGATCTCGATCGTCATCGGCGTGCCGTTCGCGTCGCGCAGCGCGCCGTCGCGATAGTGCCAGCCGGCCTGCGCGAGCAAGTCGCGCGCTTGCCTGAGGTTCGCGCGCAGCGAGCCCGGCGGCAGCGTCGACGGCTGCTTGACCATCGGCCCGAACACCTCCGGCGGCAGCGTCGAGCGGTACGGTTCGAGCAGCGCGAGCTCCTTCGCGCTCGGCATGCCGGACGCGGCGAACGGGCTCGCGTCCCAGAAGCTGTTGGTGCGGCGGTACTGCCCGTAGAACATCATCCGGCTCATCCAGTCGAAGTCGAACGCCAGCGCGAGCGCATGCCGCACGCGCACGTCCTGGAACATCGGTTTGCGCAGGTTCATCAGGAAGCCCTGCATCTGCGCGGGGCCGTCCGGGAATTCCCCCTTCTTCAGCATGCCGTTGCTGAAATTCTTGCCGACGTACTTGCGCGCCCACTGCGTCGAGCTGTACTCCATCCGCGCGTCGACATCGCCGGCCTTGAACGCCTCGAGCGCCGTGTACTGGTCGAGGTACAGCTTGAACGACACGCGCGCGAAACGGAACATCCCGCGCCGCGACGGCAGATTCGCGGCCCAGTAGTGCGGGTTGCGCACGTACGTGATCTGCTTGTCGTTCCTGCGCTGCTCGATCAGGTACGCGCCGCTCGCGATCGGCGGCTCGTTCGCGATCTGGTCGAACGCCGGCCGCGTACCGTCCGCGCGCTGCCCCCACTTCGGCGAGAACACCGGCAGGTCGCCTGCGATCAGCGCGGCGTCGCGCTCCGCGTGCTTGAATTCGAAGCGGATCGTGTGGCTGTCGACGACCACTGCGCGCTTGATGATCGAGAACTGCGCGTTGTAGAGCGGCGATACCTGCGGGCTCGTCAGCGTATCGAACGAATACTTGACGTCAGCCGCGGTGATTGCGTCGCCGTTCGAAAAGCGCGCGGCCGGATTGATGTGGAACGTGGCCGAGAGCCCGTCGGGCGCCACCTCGACGTCGTCGGCGATCAGCGCGTATTCGGACGCGAGTTCATCCCAGCTGCGCTGCATCAGCGTGTCGAACATCAGGTTCTTGATGTCCGGCGCGGGCGAGCCGCGGGTCAGAAACGGGTTCAGCGAGTCGTAGCTCTGTGCTTCGTCGTAGTTTTCGAAGTTGAGCGTGCCGTCATTCGGCGCGTCGGGATCGGCATAATCGAAATGCGTAAAATTGGCCAGGTACTTGGGCTGGTCGTATTGCGCGATCGCCGACACCGCGAGCGCCGCACGTGGCATGGCGCTACCCGACACGAGCAGCACGGCGCACGCGAACAGCGCCGCGCGCGGCACGCCTGCCCATCGCCATTTCAACAGTTTCATGGTCGGTCTGTCCGAAAGCGTGCGGGCGCGATGCCTGCCCGCGGTAGATTCCTGTGCAGGATGCCGGGTGCCACCTGCATCCCACTGGTTGTTCGTGCTGGAAACGATCCTGCAAACTGCATCGCCGCATGTCCCGGTTGAGGGCCGCCGTGGCGCCAGGCGAAAAAGGGCCGCTCCAAAAAATGGGGAGGTGGACGTGGAGCGGCCGGTCTAAAACCTGTCAGCGCATCGCAATCGCCATCAGAACTTGTAGGTCGCGCCCACCTGCGCGAATCGACCGACATACGTGTACAGCGACGTGTCGTAGCCCGTTTGGTAGCTCGCGTTCATATAAACCGGGTCGAACGGCGGCGCACGATTGAAGATGTTGTCGATGCCCGCGTAGATCGTCCAGTGCTTGAAGCCGGTGTAGCTGACCATCAGGTTGAACTGACTGTACGAAGCCACGCTGTCCTGCATGTTCGGATATTGGCCCGGCGACAGGATGGCCTGGCTGTACGGCCCCGTGAACATCCACGTCAACGTCGCGTTCCATTGGTTGTGGTAGTTCCAGTTCAGACTCGTGTTGCCCTTCCAGCGCGGGAAACTGCCGCCGAACGGCTCGTTCAGCGACCCGTTGTTGCCCGCGAAGTCGGTCGACTCTCCGCCCACCGGCATCTTGAAGTGCTACACGTAGGCCCAGTCACCCGACAGCGTGAAAGTGCCGATCTTGGTCGACACCGATTGGCGGAAGGTGGTCTCGAAGCCATCCGTATCGAGCGACGAGAGGTTCATATATGGCAGCAGCACATATGCGATCGTGCCGTTCGGGTTACGGATCACCTTCGACGGATCATTCTGGTCGATCACCGTCTGGATGTCTTCCGTGCCAATCACGTTGTCGATGTGGATCTTGTACCAGTCGAAGCCGAAATCGGTATTGCGGGTGGGCGACAGCTGGAAGCCGATGTTGTAGTTCTTGGTCCGCTCCGGCTGCAGCTTGCTGTTACCGGTCTGCACTTCCTCAACGAGGTTGTATGCGTTCGGGTTGTTAGGATCGTTCGAATCGACCGCGCCCTGCGCGCCGTAGGTCCTCGACGAGGTATTTTCGATCAGCGTCGGTGCGCGGAAGCCACGGTTGTACGAACCGTACATCGTCAGCTCGCGGATCGGCTGGAAGCGCAACGCGAAGCGCGGCGAGAACGCTCCGCCGAAGTCACTGTAGTGGTCGTAGCGCCCCGACTGGCTGAACGTCAAGTTCTTCAGGATAGGAATGTCGATCTGGTAGTAGACCGCCGCGACGTTGCGCTCGCCGTTGACCGATTGCAGCGACGGCTGGATGAGCGTGCCGTTCGCGTAGTCCGCGCCCGTACCGATGTACTGGCTCTGGTGCGTGAATTGCGTACCGAGACCCAGGCCGACGTTGCCCGTGGGCAACGTAAACAGGTTCGGCGTAGACAGCGTCGCGTCGACAGCGTCGAGCTTCGTGATGGCCTGTGTCGACGTGCTTCCGTACAACCCGTTCAACCCGTTCGGGGTCGACGATGGATCGGCGAAGTTGAACACGCCGTTCTGGACAATATTTTCCAGTGCGGCCGCGTTGATCAGGTTCGAATAATTGTTCGAAACCGTGTTCTGCGAATGCGTGTAGGACGCTGTCCAATCCCAATCACCCACGCGTGGCGTGCTGAACGAGCCTTTCACACCCGTCGCGGCACGCCAGAAGTTGGAGCTCGTATGCACGGCCTGCGTGGCCGGGAATGCGTAGACCAGCTTGGCCGGCACGCCAAACGGGTTATACGGGTTGCTGCCCGGCACCAGGTTCGAAATCGGGGTGAGACCGCCCGTCGCCGGATCATAGGTCTGCGTGCTGTTGCCGAGGCGGCCGACGAAGTTGTTCGTGACCGTCGTATTGTTGCTTTCCCAGAGATCGGCGAACGCCTGCATCGCGTCGGTGATCTTGAAGTCGGCATGCACCTTCGCGCTCAGGCGTTCAGTCCACGGCGACAGCGACGATGCGTACGCGGTGTTGTTTGCGCAGACCGTGCCGGGACCGTTGACCTGCGCAACCGAGGTGCCCGGCACGGCCTGGCCTCCGTTCGGACACGGGCTCAGCGGCACCTTCGCGCCGGTGGCCGGATTGCGCCAGTACGATACGCTCTGGTTCGACAGGCCGCCCGGGAAATTGGAGAAGTTCTGGTTCTGCGTCGTGTCGCGATCGGCGATCGAGATGCCGTTCGACTTGTAGTAGCTAAGCGCGGCGGTCACGTTGAAACGGTCGGCGTTCAGGTCGCCGAAGCCGCCCAGGATGCTGAACTTCGTCGTGCCCTGGCCGCCTTCGCCGTTCGTCGCACCACCGTAGCTGCCCCCCAATTCGAGACCCTGAAAATTTTTCTTCGTGATGATGTTCACCACGCCCGCGATTGCGTCGGAACCATACTGAGACACCGCGCCTGTCTTGACAATTTCGATACGGTCGATGATGTTGAGCGGCAGCGTGTTCAGGTCGAAGAACTGATCGCTGCCATTCACTGCGAACGCATACGGCGACACCCGCATGCCGTCGATCAGCACCAGCGTGTATTTCTCGCTAAGACCGCGCAGCGCGATACCTGCGCCGCCCGGTGCGAAGCTGTTCGTCGAACCTTCGCTCCAGCTACTTGCCGAGTTCGCCGAGGTGCTGCGCAGGTAGTCAGCGACGCTGGTCTGACCGCTGTTCTCGATGTCCTTGCTCGTGACGGTCTGAACCTGGTTGAAGCCCACCTTGTCGGCCTGCCGGATCAGCGAACCCGTCACTTCGAACCGCTTGATCTGCGTGACCTTGCCCTGTCCGTTGGCGCCGGGCGCGGCAGGCGTCGCCTCGGCTGCCGCACCGGATGCCGAGGCACCCGTGGCAGCGACAGCGCGCGCCGCACCGTCCGCCTGTGCAACGGTCATCGGGGCGCCGTTCGCGACCGCATCCGCAATCGATGTGGCGCCCGGCGCCGGCTGGCTCTGGGCGAACGCCGGCGGCACCAGCGCGGCCGTCAGCGCCAGTTCCGCCCAGACCATCCTCTTGATGGCCAACGCCAAAACTCTCTGCTTCATCTTCTTCCCTCTCGCTCGTAGTAAGACCCCGTCTGCTGCGCGCCGGTACCTTGTGAATTCCTTGCGTGTCCTGGGTTCCCGTGTAACGGAACCCGCGATAGCCACTCTTCCGACTGCCATGACTCGAACGGATCGGCCTCGGGTCACCCGTGCCACTCGGCATCACCGTCTTTCCATATTTAATTCGTCATACTTACTACATGTAATGAACGCACTTTCTGCTGCTTCCGATTCGATGGATGACGAGTCCAGCCCTGCGGCAACGAAACTGTTCGCGCGACGTACTATGTGCTGCCGTCCATCGGCCGGGTAATTCTCTGGCATCGCGGCGTGCGGTATCTGCCGCCTCCGCTAGAACAGCCTCGGCGTGCCGACCCAGACGATCACCGCCTCTTCATCGGCCGTGTTGTGCCATGCATGCGGCGTCGTCGATTCGTAGTGCGCGGTATCGCCCTCGTTCAGCGTGAACGTGCAATCCTCGAGCGTCAGTGCGACTTGCCCGCGCATCACATAAACGAACTCCTCGCCCGCGTGTGTCGTTATCTCGGACGGCGACTGCCCCGTCGGCATCCTGACGAGAATCGCGTCGAGCTTGCGACCATCCACCAGGTTCGTCAGCCTGGCGAACAGGCTGGCCGAGTTCGCGAACTGGAAGTACTGCATCGCGTTCCTGCGGCACACCGAACGCGCTTCCGTCGGCGTGTCGATGAAGTACTGCATCGTCACGCCCAGCGCTTGCGCGATCCGGACCAGTGACGTGATCGACGGCGTCGCGCGCCCACGCTCTACCTGAGACAGGAACGGCTTCGAAATGCCCGCGATCCCGGCCGTCTCGTCAAGCGTGAGCTTCAGGCGCTGGCGCAGCGCCCGGATCTTGTTGCCTAGCGATACGGCGACCAGAACCGACTCATCAGGGGGCACAGTCATGGAAGTGCGGAGCCTCGCAGTCGAAACCGGTTTGATGTCGGCGATCCTTGGCCGATGCGATGACGCGACCGGCACGACGTGATACCCGGCCGCGCACTGCCGCTGCGTGCAGCCGGCGCGCGGTGCGGCTCGGTGCCGCCGCCCCATGGCCGGACGACCTTTGCATATTTCATTCGGTTTACTAATTAACAAAATTGCCCCTCTTTCTCTTCATGCCTGACCGTCAAGCACTTGTATTTCCGCCGCGTCACGCTGCTTGTCGATCGCGTGCGCGTCACACGCCGTCGCGCTCTTGCGTTGCGCTACCGCGACGCGACGACCATCCAGAGCTTCGCCAGATCCCCCGATCCGTCGGCGCCTTTCACCGTCCGCAGCACCTGGACCGCATGCGCCTTCTGGCCCGCCACGTAGTACGCCTCGCCGAGCCGCAGCTGCGCCACATCGGGATGCTCGAGCCCGCCCTTCGCGATCACCTGCTCCATCATCGACAGTCCCTGCGCCGCGTGGCCCGCGAACACCAGATTCATGCCGGCGTCGATCGGCGCCACCGGATCGGCAGCGTCCGCGCCCGACTGCGCGCGCTTGTCGGCCAGCGCCCGCAGTCGTTTCTCTCGGTCCGCCTGCGCATCCTTGCCCAGCACGCCGGACGCGAACCCCTGGTCGATTACCTGCCTGCCTTCGGCCGGCGTGCCCGCCACCAGCGCGAGCTGCGTCATCTCCATATAGGCGTCGGCCGTCGTCAGCGCGCCCGTCGCCCTGCGCAACCGGTAGATGTCGAGGTCGAGCGACGACAGGTAACCGGGACTGCCGCGAATCGCCGAGACCATTTCCTCCCAGTACGCGGGGCTCGGGTGATAAGCCACCAGCATGGCGAGCGCGCTGCGATAGGCGCGGGCATCCTTGCTCTTTTGCGCGCAGGTCGCCAGCATCTGCAACCGCCCTTCGTCCGGTGCGCGGCCGGCCTTCACCTGTGCGTCCGCGCTTGCCTTCAACTGGCTCACGACCTGGCCGCAATCGTTCGACAGGTAATACGACTGCGTAAGCAGCGTGCGCATTTCCGGGTCCGTGCCGCCCGCCTTCAGGTAGCGCTGCGCGACGCGGATCGCCTGCGGATAGTTCTTCTGCTGGAAGTAGATTCCCGCGAGCGCCGCCGTCGTCCGCTGCTCGTCCTCGCCCGACAGGCGCCCCGAGTTCAGGACGGTTTCGTAGGCCTGCGCGGCCACGCCGGTATCGCCGGCCGCCATCGCCGCCGCGCCGCGCGTCGCCTCCACCATGTAGGTTTCATACGGCGTGCGATTGGGCACGGCGGCCGCCTGCGCGATCTTGCCGAGCGCGTCGCGATACTTGTGGGCGCGATACAGGTCCTGCGCCGCCGCCAGCGGCTTCGCCACATCGGGCCGCAACGCGTCGGCCGCCCACGCCGGTCGGCCGAGCGCGCAGGCCGCACCGAGCGCCGTCAGCGCCACCATCCGTTTCCATCGTCGCTGGTTCATCGGTTGGTCTGCCCGTCATTGCATGAACTGCTCGTTGCCGACCAGGCCGATCTTCGTCGCGCCCACGCGCTGCGCGGACGCCAGGACGGCGGCCACGTCCTTGTACGGCGCCAGCTTGTTCGGCCGCAGATGGATCTCCGCCTGCACGGGCTCGTGCGCGACTTCCGTCAGCTTCGCCTCGAGTGCCGCGCGATCCGGCACCGGAGCGCCGTCCCACGTCGTCGTGCCGTCGAAGTCGATATCGATCTGCACGACTTCCGGCGGTGCGGTGGGTGGCGGCGGGTTCCCCACCGGCAGGTCCATCTTCACCGAATGCATCTGGATCGGGATCGTGATGATCAGCATGATCAGCAGCACCAGCATCACGTCGATCAGCGGCGTGGTGTTGATGTCGACCATCACGTCCGGCTCGCTGCTGCTCCCGCCCGAAGGCACGTTCATTCCCATCATCTGCTCCTGTCGATCTGAGTTAGCGCTTTAGTGCTTACTCAGATCCCTGCTCCACCATCAATCAGAACCGGCGCGTGTGCCGCTCCCATGCGCCGCTAACCACCACGCACCGGCGGTTCCGTGATGAACGACACCTTCGCGATACCCGCCCGCTCGCACATCGTGATGACCCGGCCGATGAACTCGTAGCGCGTGTTCTGGTCGCCCCGCACGTGCACGCTCGGCTGTGGCTTCTGCTGCGACACACCTTTCAGCTTCGCGAGCAACGTCGATGCGTCCACCAATTGCTCACCCCAGAAGAAATCGCCGTCGCGGTTCACCGCGATCTCGACGCTCTTTGGCGTGGTCTGCAGCGGCTGCACGACCTCCTTCGGCAACTGCAGCTGGATCGTGTGCGTGACGACCGGAATCGTGATCAGGAAGATGATCAGCAACACCAGCATCACGTCGACGAGCGGCGTCGTGTTGATGTTCGCGATCACCTCGTCGCTTTCGTCCTGTCCGACGTTCATGCCCATCGCGCGCCTCCGTCAGCCGGTCAGTTCACGAGCGACGCGGCGGGCGACGGCACGCGAGCGGGACGCTTGCTGCCGGCCAGCAGCACGGTATGCAGCTGGGCGCCGAAGTTGCGGACCCGCTCCATCACCGACTTGTTGCGCCGGACCAGGAAGTTGTAGCCGAGTACGGCCGGCACCGCGACCGCCAGGCCGATCGCCGTCATGATGAGCGCCTCGCCCACCGGGCCCGCGACCTTGTCGATCGACGCCTGGCCCGCGATCCCGATCGCCGTCAGCGCGTGATAGATCCCCCAGACCGTGCCGAACAGCCCGACGAACGGCGCGGTCGAGCCGACCGTCGCGAGGAACGCGAGCCCGTCCTGCATGCGGTTCGACACGTTCGTGATCGAGCGCTCGACGGACACGTCGATCCACGTGTTGCGGTCCACGGCTTCGAGCAGCGCCTCGTCGTGATGCTCGCCCGCCTCGATCGCCGTTTCTGCGATGAAGCGGAACGGCGACGCCTCGTCGAGCAGCTTCGCGCCCTCGGCCAGCGACGGCGCGCTCCAGAGCTGCGCGTCGGCGAGTTTCGCACGGCGGTTCGCGCGCAACTGTTCGACGAACTTCGTGATCATGATGTACCAGCTGCCCATCGACATGATCACGAGCAGGATCAGCACGAAGCGCGCGACGAAGTCGCCGTTCTTCCAGAGCGCGCCGAGCCCATACGGATTCTCGACCGCTTCGGTCGTGGCCGGCGCCGGCGGTGGGGCCGGCTCGGCGGCAGCGGGCGCCTGCGTCGGCGCCGCGGCCGGCGTCGACGCGTCGGATGTCGCCGCGGTTCCGCTTGCTTGCGCGTAAGTGAGTTGCGGTGCAACGAGCCCGTCGATTGCGGCGACGGACATCAACAGGCTTGCCGCCAGCGCGGCCAGAGAACGCTTCGTCATACCCCACTCCAATTCTTTCGTTGAACTTACTATTTAGGTTCAAGCCGGTTTTCACCGGTCCGGCTCCCGCCGGACCGCCCACTGCATCAATTCAGGTTGAACGAGAACGGCACCTGCACCCGTACCGCCTGGCCTTGCGCCACGCATTTGAACCGCTTCACGGTGTTGTAGGCCGCACGATCGAGCACGGGGTCGGCCGACTGGGCCACGCGTTCGTTCGTGATGTTTCCTTCCGCATCCACGACGAACTCGATCGTCACGTCACCCGTGATGTTGTTTTCCTGCGCTTCCTTCGGGTACTGCATCGACGCGCGCATCGAGTCCGAATTCGGGCAGACGACACCCACTTCGTGACTGACCGGCTTGGCCGGCGCGGGCGGGGCGACGACCGGCGCCTGTACGGCCGGCGCGGACGGCACCGGTGCCGACTGGTGCGTGATGGTCGCCTGCTGCGGCGGTGCCTGCACCGGCACTTCGGGCGGCGGCACGAACGGCGGCGGCGGCGGCGCGAACTTCGGCGGCGGAAGCTTGACGACCGGCATCGGCGGGGGCGGCGGCGGCTTCACCGGCTCGATGATGCGGGTTTCGATCGGATGCTGGATCACCTGCACGACTTTGGTCGCGAGGCCATTGAGCAATGCGTAGATCAGCACTGCATGCAACAGGAGGACGACTGCGATGCCGCCGAAACGGCGCACCGGATTCTGCTGCTTCTTGCCGAATTCCCGCGGACGGCCCAGCGTGGCCAGTCCGCTGTTCGAAGCAACCAGATGCTCTTCGACTTTCATGCCCACTATCCTTCCCCCAAGCGAATCGCCCAGTTTCGCGATGATGGCCGGCTCCGGAACCGGGTCGGTTCCGTCTCCGTCTCACCCCGAAATTTCATTTTTAATTCAATTGGCAATCCGAATTGAAAACATCGACTTCGGATACCGATTTATTCAATTTCAAGGAATCGTTTCAACCGCAACGGGATAGCCGCCCTATCCGGCGTCCATCCGCACCAGCGTGGTCAGGCAATTGCCAGTCGCGTCGACACAGGCACATTTCTCGTATGACGATTGGATCTTCGTTACACGCTGATGTCAGCCAGGCCGTTCGTCTTGGGTGCAGAAGATAGCAAGGAAAAAATCCGGGCGTCAAACTTTATTTGATACTTGAATACAAAGTTTGGAGGCCTCACTCGAATAACGAGTTAGTAAACTTCGCCAATCATTTCCCATTAATTCAGTAATTTTTTTGTATGGTTATCGCACTAATTCAGTGCTTATCCAAAATAATCACCAATTTAGTGCCAGCACACCGAATCGGTGCACTCCGGAATGAGCAATGCCGGATGCGCTTCATTGTCCGATGCATGAATTGAAGCCGATTGACCGTTTTCATGCAGGCGGGTCCTGTTCAGGCGGCATCCGTACGGTCGATCTTCGTTACTTTTAATAGGATTGCAAATCAATATATGGAAACATTCGCTAACTATTCAATTCTCACGATGATCTGCACAACGAACGTATCATCCGGCGACGGATAAAGCTGGGGGCACGGGAGCCCGCCCCTCTTCACGCACGGGCATCGCCACCTCACCGAGCCCGGTGGGAAAATGCCCGCGCATGCTTCATCGACACACGACCCGCATCGCTCAGGACAACATCATCCCCTGCATCCGGTGCGAGAAATGCGCGCGCTCGGCCGTCTCCATCAGCATCAGGAATTCGTCCTGCATCATGTGAATCAGCGCTTGATGGTCGCCGGCCTCGAAATAGACTTCCGGCTGCTGCGCGAGGTGTTCCTCGAGAAACGTCTTCATCCCGTACGCCATGCAGACCGGCGGCAGCGCGCCCATGTCGCAATCCTTGAACAATTCGCGCAACTCGACCTCCCGGGCGAGCACGAGATGGCGCCCCGTCTTCACCCAGAGATCCGACAGGCGCACGGCGTGCGTCGTCGGCAATACAGCCGCGACGTAGCCTTCGGCGTCCTCGAGAAGCACGGTTTTCGCGAGGCGATCGCCGGGAATATGCGCGGCGGCGGCCGTCTCCATGCTCGTATGACTATAGGGGTGGTACACGACTTCGTACCGCGATGACTTCTGGCGCAGGCAATCCTGCAGGGTGGCTGAGACCGGCATGGCGCACCTCGTCTGGGCGAATCGGACGAAAAGGGCGAACGGCGTTCGCTCCCGGTTCGTTCAGCATAGGTCGCATTCCGGGCCAATGGAAATGCCCTCGTGCAGCGCCCGCCCACATGGCCCGGCTCGCTTTCAAGGCCTTCGTCCGCCCTCGCCGGCATGCGGAATCCGGCCCCGGAATACGCTTGGCCGACCCTCATTTCTGCAGGCAGATTTCAGGCAGTGCGAAGGAAAAATGCGGTCGTGCCCGCCAATTTGCCCAGGTTGAGAAACTTGACCGTTAGTTGCGTTTTAAGAAGGACATCGGGATACCGCCCGGAATGCGTCGTTCAAAAAACGAACCCGCGAATGCCCGTCGTCACAACCGGCAAACCCACGCCGCCCACGGCTTTCCCGCTGCCCTATACTGATCCCGCCGCTCACCCTCCCGCGGCAGAAACCGACTCCTGGAGCGATCATGCATTACCAGTTGATCTACGAACTCGTCGACGATTACCTGTCGCGGCGCGAACCGTTCCGCGCCCAGCATCTCGCGCTCGCGCAAGCGGCGACCGAGCGCGGCGAACTGGTGCTCGCCGGTGCGCTGGCGGACCCGGCCGACCAGGCCGTGCTCGTGTTCGAAGGCGATTCGCCGGAAGCGGCCGAATCGTTCGCGCGCGCCGATCCGTACGTGCAGAACGGCCTCGTGAAATCGTGGCGCGTGCGGCCGTGGCGCGTCGTGATCGGCAAGCACGCGCCGCGTCCGGCCTGAAGCCGGACTACAGCCACCCCGCCCGCTTGAAACGCCACCACAGCGCGAGGTCGGCGATGGCCATCACCGCGATGCAGCCGTAGAACCCGTATTTCAGGTGCAGCTCGGGCATGTTCGCGAAGTTCATCCCGTAGATGCCGGCGATCATCGTCGGTATCGCGAACAGCGCGGCGAACGAGCCAAGCCGCTTGGTCACCTCGTTCTCCGCGAGCGAAATCATCCCGAGGTTGACCTGGATCGCCGTGACGACCATCTCGCGACGCCCTTCGATCGTCTTCACGATCCGCTGCAGATGGTCGTACACGTCGCGGAAGTAAGCCGCCATCCCGCTGCAGACCTGCGGCACGCGCCCGCCGGTGAGCTTCGCGAGCGGCTCCATCAGCGGCGCCGTGTGCTGGTACAGCAGCACGAGCCGGCGCTTCAGCGAATAGAGATCCTCGATGATCGCGCGCGACGACGCCGGCGTCGCCTTCGCGAAGATGCGGTCCTCGAGTTCCTCGAGTTCCGCTCCGAGCGTTTCGAGGATCGGGAAATACCGGTCGACGACCTGGTCCATCAACGCGTAGAACACGAACGCCGAACCCTCCCGCAACAAGTGCGGCTCGCGCTCGCAACGCTTGCGCACGTCGCGGAAATCGTGCTCGGTATGGTTGCGGATCGACAGCACGTAATTCGGGCCGACGAATACGTTCAATTCGCCGACCTTGAATTCGTCGTCCTCGTCGAGTTCGACCGTGTGAAGCACCGCGAACAGCGAATCGCCGTATTCCTCGATCTTCGGCCGCTGATGGCCCTTGCGGGCATCCTCGAGCGCCAGTTCGTGCAAGCCGAACTCCTCGCCCATCAGGTCGATTTCCTCGGGCGTCGGGTCCTTCAGCGCGACCCACACGAAGCATTCGGGCTTCGACACGTAATCGCTGATGGCGTCGATGTCGATATCGGCCAGCTTGCGGCCGTCCTGGTAAGCAGCACAGTTGATCAGCATGGTATTCGTGACGTTGCGGTTTGCGCATCAGTTTACCGGTTTGCTGCACGAACGGCCCGGCTTGCGCGGCACGCCGATATTGGTCATGATCGGGCTGCGTGCGCCGCAGCATGCGCGTCGACGCGCTTCCACAGGCCCGCCGGGCCTGCGTTGCGCGATGCACAACGGCCGTGCGGCCCAATCGTCAAGGAGACAGACCTATGTGGTATTTCTCGTGGATACTCGGCATCGGCGTGGCGCTCGGCTTCGGCATCATCAACGCGATGTGGCTGGAAGCGGAAGTATTCTCGCGCGGCGACAAGCGCAGCGATACGTCGGGCCAGCGGTCGGGGAGCCGGTATTCGTGACGCATCTGGTGTTTTTCTGCGGTCACGCCGGCACCGGCAAGACCACGCTCGCGAAGCGGCTCATCGGGCCGCTGATGCGCGCGACCGGCGAGGCGTTCTGCCTGCTCGACAAGGACACGCTGTACGGCCGCTACAGCGCGGCCGCGATGGGCGCGCTCACGGACGATCCGAACGATCGCGACAGCCCGCTCTATTTGAAACATCTTCGCGATCCCGAATACCAGGGGCTGCTCGACACGGCGCGCGAAAATCTCTCGCTCGGCATCGGCGCGATCGTCGTCGGCCCGCTGTCGCGTGAAGTGCGCGACCGGCGCATCCTGGATCGCGCGTGGCTCGGCATCGCACCGGACGTCACGCTGACGGTCGTCTGGGTCCATACGTCGGAAGACGTCGCGCACCAGCGGATCGTCGCGCGCGCCAATCCGAACGATGCGTACAAGCTCGCGCACTGGGACGAATACCGGCAGCGCCGCTTCGTGCCGACCGGCCACGAATGCGACGGCATCGTGATGTTCGACAACACCGCGCCGTCGGACGCGGACGTCGACGCACTGCTGTACCGCATCGTGCCGCCGCCGCAACCGGCGACGATCGTCCCGCCGCTGCCGGCCTGATCGCGCCGCCCGGCACCCTTTCCCTTCCCGCAAAAAACAACGCCGGAAGCGTTGCTGCGCTCCCGGCGTCGTACGGCCCTCGTGCCAGAGGCTGGCGGAATGGTCTGGCAACCGCGGTCAGGCAACCGCGTGCACGCGCTCCATCGTGCCGCCGTCGTACAGCTTGCCGAAGCGGTTCGACAGGAACGCCTTCAGCGACACCTTCTCTTGCGGGATGAAACCGCTCTGCGGCAGCTTCTTTTCGCGGAACAGATCCAGCACCGCGCACATCGCGCCGGCCGTCGTGATCTGGATCGCGCTCATGTGCATCCCGCACACGTCCTTCGCGAAGATCTTGCGGGTGAACACGTCCTGCACCAGCTGGCCGTCCTTCACGCCCGTCACCGTGACGAACACGAGCACGACGTCCTGCTTGGTCGACGGCACCGCGCGGCGCATGATCGACTTCAGCGTGTCGCGATCGGTCGACAGGCGCAGGTCTTCCAGCAGGAACTGAACGAGCTCGCGGTGACCCGGGTAGCGCACCGACTTGTAGTCGAGCGTCTCGACCTTGCCCGACAGCGTTTCGCACAGCGTGCCGAGGCCGCCCGACGTGTTGAACGCTTCGTATTCGGTGCCGTCGAGCGAGAAGTGCTCGAGGCCTTCGAGCGGCTGCACCCACTGCTTGCGGCCGTCGCGGATCGCTTCGCACGGCTGGCAGTACTCGTTGATCAGGCCGTCGACGCTCCACGTCAGGTTGTACTTCAGCGCGTTGGTCGGATACTCGGGCAGCGCGCCGACGCGCATCTTCACGTCGCGCACTTCGCTGAAGCCGTTCACGAGCTCGTGCGCGGCGATGCCGATGAAGCCCGGCGCGAGGCCGCACTGCGGCATGAACGCGCGGTCGGAGCCGTCGGCCAGTTCGCGGATCGCGTGGGTCGCACGCACGTCTTCGGTCAGGTCGAAGTAGTGAACGCCGGCAGCCTTCGCGGCGGCGGCCACGTTGACCGCGAGGTAGTAAGGCAGCGCGTTGACGAGCGCATCGAAGCCCTTCACTGCTTCGCGAATCGCATTCGCGTCGGCCGAATCGACCCGTTGCGTCGCGATGCCTTCGCGCGACAGCTTCGCGAGCGCATCCGCATCGCGGTCGAACGCGACGACTTCGTAGTCGCCCGTTTCGCGCAGCATGTGAGCAATGGTGTGGCCGATCAGACCTGCGCCGACAATGGCGATTTTCATGCGCTTATCTCCTGATGATGGGTTTGATGTTGGTGTACGGCGTCGAGCCATGAACACAGTTTAGGGACGCTCAAAATCAGTTCCAAGACGAAGAATGATGCGAAACGACCGATAGTTTCGACGCTATGACGACATATTTGGTCGAAACGACCAAATCATCTAAAAATCGTGTAGCGACGCGATCGCAAACCGGCCGTTGGCGGTTGCATATTGCAAGGATGAAGACGCGGACACAACGCGTGACATCGGGCGCACGAACGGCCCGTGCGTCCGATGCGGCACGTCGGTCGAAGCGGAATACGAACGGAGATTCGGGAGAGACGCGCGCGATGCGCGAAGGGTCGACCACGGTCGCCCGTGCCGATCATGAAGTACAGCAAAGGCCAATACGCATGCGAGCGGACGGGTACCCGACGTCAAGCCGCGCATCCGTGACGCAACGCGCCCCGCGCGATGCAGGGACTTGCGCCGTCATGCGCGGCGACGCGCGCAACAGGTCAGCCGCCGATCGTCCCGCGATCGATCTTGCGCGACAGGATGATCGACGTCGTCGTGCGCTCGACGCCTTCGAGCGTGCCGATCTGGTCAAGCAGGTCGTTGAGCCGCTCCGGCGAGTCGGCGCGCAGCCACGCAACGTAGTCGTACTCGCCGCTCACCGCGCACAGCAACTGGACTTCCGGCATCCGGTCGAGCTTGCGCAAGACGTCCTTGCCGAACTTCGGCGTGAGGATGATGCCGACGTACGCATAGATGCTCGCGTCGAGCACGTCCTGCCCGAGTCGCACGCTGTATCCGGCGATCACGTTGGTGCGTTCGAGCCGCGCGATGCGTGCGACGACCGTCGTGCGCGCCACGTCGAGCTGGCGTGCGAGATCGGCGACGCTGGCGCGCGCATCGGCTTGCAGCAGCGCGACGAGTTGCCGGTCGAGATCGTCGAGTTGGTCGAGGCGGGGTGGACGCATGACGCTGGGCCGGCACGCGATGCGCCGGCGGAGTGGAAAGTGACGCGATGATAGCGCCGAACGCCGGCGCACCCAACCGGCATCGCCCGGCGGCGAACCTTTCAATTTCGATTCGTATCGGATGTAAGCAAGTGTCGCATTCCCTGCCGCGCTGCATGCAACGTGCTACTAATAGCGGGCGACGCGAGCGGCGCGCTGGCGGCAATGGCCGCCGCGCCCGCTCGCCAGACACCACCTCGGAGAGCCCACCATGAAGAAAATCTCGCTCACCCTCGCTACGCTCGTCGTTGCAGCCAGCGCATTCGCGCAAACCCCGGCGCAGCCGCAAGCGAGCGCCCAGGCGCCGGCCACGACGGCCGCCACGCCCGCCGCGGCGTCGGCCCCGAGTGCCGAGCAGCGCGCGGCACGCCACGAAGCGCGCATCGAGCAGCGCATCAAGTACCTGCACGATCAATTGAAGATCACGTCGGCGCAGGAGCCGCAATGGAAGACGTTCGCCGACACGATGCGCGACAACGGCGCAACGATGGGCCGCCTCTACAGCGAACGGATGGCCAAGCACGACGTGTCCGCGCTCGACGACATGAAACAGTACGCGGAACTGTCGCAGGCGAACGCCGACGGCGCGAAGAAGCTCGCCGACGCGTTCGCGCCGCTCTACGAGAGCTTCCCGGCCGAGCAGAAGGCGCTGGCCGACACGACGTTCCGCAGCTGGCTGCACCACGGCGGCGAGCACCGCGGCAAGGGCAAGACGAAGGGCAAGGAAGGCAAGGCCGCCGCCGCGCCGGCCGCGAGCGCACCCGCGCAGCCCTGACGCCCTCCCCACCGGCGCCGTGCCGGCCCGCCCGGGCCGAACGGCGCCGCGTCGCGATCGGCGACCGGTGCGCCACACGGCGCGCCGAATTCGGGATAAGCTCCCGGCTTTCCCGCTTTCCCGCCCTTCCCCGCCATGCTCGAACTCAAGCAACTCGATCTGCGTACCGATCCGCAGGCCCGTCGCGTCGTCAAGGACGAAACCGTCGCCGTGTCGTTCGCGGACGCCGACGGCGAACTGATGAGCCTCGAAGGCCCGAACCGCTATGTCGCGGGCGACGCGTTGATCACCGGCTCGACCGGCGACCGCTGGGTCGTATCGCGCGCGCGCTTCGACGCCAAATACCTGCCCGCCGATCCGGCGCTCGCGCACGGCACGCCGGGCGCCTATCGCAACCGGCCGGCCGTCGTGCTCGCGCGGCGGATGGACGAACCGTTTACGATCGCCCGCTCGGAAAACGGCGACACGCTGCGCGGCGTCGCCGGCGACTGGGTCATGCAATACGCGCCCGGCGACTACGGCGTCGTGCAGGCGCAGCGCTTCGCGCAGGTCTACCGCGACGCGTAATACACTGCGCCGGCACGAGGCCGGCGCGGTCGCTCACGCAAAGTCTTCGTCGAGTTCGAGTTCCGCGTCGCGCTCGACGGCCTCGCCGGCCGCGTGCCGCTCCTCGAGCGAACCCAGCATCGCTTCCGTATACGCATGCAGCACCGCATGGCTGCGCGCGCGCTGCATCGGCTTGAGCGCCAGGTAGCGCGCGAGCGCGGCCGGCACGATCCGGATGTCGAGCGTCATCCGCTTCGGCGTTGCGCCGAACCGCATCGCCAGCCACTGCACGGACAGGAATCGCCCGCGCGCGTCGCTGTTTTCGACAAAGCGCGTCTGCTCCGGAAAGAGATCGCAGATCACGCGCGCGAGCGCGTCGAATTCCGCGCTCTGGCATTCGATCAGATAGTCGTCCATTGCGTCTTCCCCGTCATGCCGCCGCGCGCGACGGCCGGCACGTCTTCACCAGCACGATCACCAGGATCGCGGCCAGCGCGAAATACGCGGCCTCGACCCACGCGGCCGGCAGCACGCGCACCTGGTACAGCAGCGTCGGCGTCGCCGCGAGCGCATGCAGCACGATCGCAAGCGGCAACACGGCCAGTCGGCCGGCACGCACGCCGCGCCACACCAGCACCGACAACGCCAGTTGCACCGCGAACGCCGCGCAGCGTTCGAGCAGCAACAGCAGGATCGACTGGGCCGACAGCGTCGCGAGCATCATGTGCAGCCGCACCACGGTGTCGACCGGCAGGTCCGACAACTGCGTCTCGAGCTGGCCGCGGCTCGCGAGCCACGCGAGATACGACCACTGGCCCCACACGAGCACGCCGACGAACCACGCTTCGGCGCCGCCATGGCCGATTCCGTAGCCGATCCCGCGGCCATCGCCGGCCGATGCGCCATAGCGACGGTTCAGGACGCGCATCCCGAGATAGCGGCCGACTTCCTCGAATACGGCGGTCGCGAGCGCGCTGTACGCGACGAACGCGAGCGGCTGCGTCAGCCAGCCGTCCTCGGGCGTGCGGCTCAGCACGAGCCCGTGGAACGCGCGCTCGAGAATCATCGCGAACAGCGTGAAGACGGCGACACCGACGATCGTGTCGCGGCGGTTGAGCGCAAGCGGCTTGCGCAGGATGCGGTAGAGGGCGAGCGGCAGCAGCGCGATGATCAGCGTGGCGGCGATCAGCGCCGCCAGCGTGACGGGAGCGACAGTCATGGAGTTCCTTGGTTCGAAGCAGCGCGCCTGAAGCGCCGCGTGCCCCGAATGATACTCAGCTTGCGGTCGACGCGCGTGCAATCAGCTCGCCGGGCAGCATCGCGACGCGCACGTCGCCCGCCGCGCCGTCGATCCGCTCGTGCACGAATTCGACGGCCTTGTAGCCGATTTCGTAGGTCGGCTGACGGATCGTCGTGATGCCGATCAGCTCGGCCCATTCCGGGTCGTCGATCGACAGCAGCGCCGCCTTCTGTTGCCACGCGGCGCCGAAGCGCGCGCGCAGGTGGCGCGCGATCGCCAGCGCGACCGGCGCATTCGCGGCGAACAGCGCCGCGCGCACGCCGCGCCGGGCCGCGTCGTCGACGCGGGCATCGACGTCGGCGAGGGCCGCCGCGGCCGCGTCGGGTTCGTTCAGGTCGAGCACGACCGTCGGCGGCACCGCCAGCCCGCGCGCGGCCAGCGCCGCGCGGAACGCGGCCTCGCGCACGCGCCGCGAGCTGACCTGCTCGAACGGTTGCACGACGAAGTGGATCGCGTCGAAACCGCGCTCGACCAGGTGCGCGAGCGCCGTCTCGATCGCGTCGGTGTTGTCGAGACCGATCAGGTCGGCCTCGAAGCCCTCGACTGTGCGGTCGACGAGCACGGCCGGAATGCCCGCGCCGCGCAGCGGCCGCAGCACGTCTTCCTCGGCGCCGAGCGCGTTGACGATCAGCCCTTCGACGCGGTAAGTCGTGAGCAACTGCAGGAAGCGGCGCTCCATCTCGACTTCGTTCGCCGCGTGACAGATGAGCGGCATGTAGCCGAGCGCATGGCACGCGGCCTCGACGCCCTGCAGCACTTCGACGGTGTAAGGATTGGTCAGGTCGGCCGCGAGCATGCCGAGCAGCCGGTTGCGGCCGCGCTTGAGCCCGCGCGCCATCTGGTTCGGCCGGTAGTTGAGCCGCGCGATGGCCGCCTCGATCCGCTGGCGCAGATCGACGGACAGCACATGCGTCTCGCCGTTCAGGTAGCGCGAAACGCTGGTCTTGCCCGTGCCGGCCTCGCGCGCGACGTCGCTGATCGTCGCCGGACGCGTCGTGGAAGGTTGCGAATCGGTCACTGTCGTGCCTCGCGACGTACGATCCGCGCCGCTTCGTGAGCAGACGGACCTTTGTTGTTGGAAACGTAAGCCAACCGGCGGCCTTCCCTGTCCCGGCGCGTCGGCGCCTGCGCTGGCCCGGTGCTGCGCGGTCGATCAGCGCCCGCCCATCGCGTGCTACAGCAGTCGGCCGCACCGGACCTGGCGCGGATGCCCGCCGCGCGACGCCGCCGGCCGCGTGGCCGGTCGTCGATGCGACGAGAGCGGGCGATCATAACGCAGCCAGCCCTCCGGCACCAAGATCATCGACTCTAACGGCGCCGGCCCCCTGCCGGCCCGTTGCCGGACGCGGTTCAGGCGTGCGCCAGCGCATCCGGATTGACGAGATTCGTGCACAGCGTGCCGGCCAGCGCGCCGACCAGGTTTTCCGCGGCGCAGCGCGCCATCGCATGGCGCGTCTCGTGCGTCGCCGAGCCGATATGCGGCAGCGCGACGACGTTCTTCATCTGCAGCAACGGCGAATCGGCCGGCAGCGGCTCCTTCTCGAACACGTCGAGCCCCGCGGCGCGGATCGTCCCCGCGCGCAGCGCGTCGACCAGCGCGGCTTCGTCGACGACGGGCCCGCGCGATGCGTTGATCAGGATCGCGCTGCGCTTCATCTTCGCGAATTCGGGTGCGCCGATCAGGTGGCGCGTATCGGGCGACAGCGGCACCTGCAGGCACACGAAATCCGACTGCGCGAGCAGCGCGTCGAGCGTCACGCGCCGTGCGCCGTACTGCGTTTCGGCCTCGGCATGCGCGGACCGGTTCGCGTACAGCACCTGCATCCGGAAACCGAGCGCCGCGCGGCGCGCGACCGCGCCGCCGATCCGCCCGAGCCCGACGATGCCGAGCGTCTTGCCCTGCACGTCGGTGCCGTACAGGTCCGGACCGATGCTGCGATGCCAGTTGCCGGCCTTCACCCATTCGGCCAGTTCGACCACGCGCCGCGCGGAGGCCAGGATCAGCGAAAACACCGTATCGGCCGTCGACTCGGTCAGCACGTCGGGCGTATGCGCGAGCACGATGCCGCGCCGCGTGAAATCGGCGACGTCGAAGTTGTCGTAGCCGACCGAGATCGTCGACCACGCCTTCAGCCGCGGCGCCCGATCGAGCATCTGCGGCGTGACCTTCAGGCTCGCGCCGATCGCGCCGTCCGCGTCGCCGAGCGCGGCGGCGAGCGCGTCGGCGCCGTCGGCCTGCGCGACGTCCGCATGCTCGCGCAGGTACGCGAGAACGTCATCGGGCAGCGGCTTGTACGCGACGATACGGGGCTTCATCGTTTCATTTTCCTTGCAGCGGCGCGGCGAGCGGATGCGCATCGCGCGCCTGGGGTTTGACGGACAGCGTGAGGATCACCGCGGCGACGAGCGCGGCGCTCATGAATGCATACGACGCGACGGGCGACCCGGTCGCACCGTTCAGGTAGCCGACGAAGTACGAACCGACGAACGAGCCGAGCGCGCCCATGCTGTTGATCAGCGCCATCGCGCCGCCGGCGACGTTCTTCGGCAGCAGTTCCGGCACGATCGCGAAGAACGGGCCGTACGGCGCATACATCGCGGCGCCCGCGACGACCAGCAGCGCGTACGAAATCCAGAAATGCGACGAACCGAGCGCATACGACGCGGCGAACGCGGCCGCGCCGACCAGCAGGAACGGCCACACGAAACCGCGGCGCGAGCCGACCTTGTCGGACGCCCACGACGCGGCGAGCATCGCGATCGTCGCCGCGAGGTACGGCAGCGCGGACAGCCAGCCGGTCGCGACCATCCCGAGGTCGGAACCGTTCTTCACGATCGACGGCAGCCACAGCACGAAGCCGTACACGCCGATGCTCCAGCAGAAATATTGCGCGCACAGCTTGATCACGGCCGGCGAACGGAACGCCTCGCCATAGTTGCGCACCGGCTTGATCGCCGCCTGCTCGGCCGCGAGCGCGGCGTCGAGGTCGCGCTTTTCCTGCGCGCTGAGCCACGGCGAATCGGCCGGCTTGTCCTGCACGAGGCACCACCAGCACACGGCCCAGATGACGGCCGGCACGCCTTCGGCGATGAACATGTGACGCCAGCCGAACTCGTGCACGAGATAACCCGACACGATCGACATCCACAGCACGGTGACCGGGTTGCCGAGGATCAGGAACGTGTTCGCCCGCGAGCGCTCGTTCTTCGTGAACCAGTTGCTGATGTAGATCAGCATCGCCGGCATCACGGCCGCCTCGACGACGCCGAGCACGAAGCGGATCGCCATCAGCGACGGGATGTTGCTGACCACGCCGGTCAGGGCCGCGCACGCGCCCCACAGCACGAGGCTGACGAACACGAGCTTCTTCACGCTGCGGCGTTCCGCGTAGATCGCGCCGGGAATCTGGAAGAAGAAGTAGCCGAGGAAGAACAGCGCGCCGATCAGCGACGACAGGCCCTTGCTGATCCCGAGATCCTGGTTGATGCCGGCCGCCGCCGCGAACCCGTAGTTCGCGCGGTCGAGGTAAGCGAGGCTGTACGTGATGAAGACGATCGGCATGATCGTCCACCACCGGCGCGCTGCGAGATTGGCTGCCATGAGAGTGTCTCCGTATATGGACCGGAGTGGGCGCACTGGCGCCGGCCCGGCCTCGAACAAAATGACTGTGCGTCGCGCACGAAATGGATCCGCGGATTGTGCCGTGTCCGGCCTCTCATTGCGCGGTGACGGTTTCCTCTAAGCGATCGGCGCGATTGCTGACGTTTTCGAGCCGGTCGAGCGCGTCGCGCGTCGGCAGTCCTTCCGAATCGCCGATCACCTGGATCGCGAGCGCGCCGATCCGGTTGCCCCGCGCGACCGCCTGCTCGATGCCGCGCCCTTCGAGCAGCGCGCTGACCACGCCGACCGCGAAGCCGTCGCCGGCGCCGACCGTATCGACGACCCGCTCGACGCGCTCGCCGGCGACCGTGCCCTCGCGGCCGTCGGCCGTGCGGAAATACGCGCCCTGCTCGCCGAGCTTGATCACGACGCCGCGCGCGCCCTGCGCGAGATAGAAGCCCGCGATGTCGGCCGGCGTGTCGTGCCCGGTGAGTTGCCGCCCTTCGGCGAGGCCCGGCAGCACCCAGTCGGCGAGCGTCGCGAGCGCGTTCAGCGTCTTCGCCATCACGTCGGCGGACGGCCACAACGTCGGGCGCAGGTTCGGGTCGAACGAAATCGTCTTGCCGGCCGCCCGCATCTCGCGCGCGAGCTGGAACGCGAGTTCGCACGAGGTCGCGGAGATCGCCGGCGCGACGCCCGTCAGATGCAGGTGGCGCGCGCCGAGCACGTAGTCGGCCACGTAGTCGTCGCACGACAGGTGGCTCGCCGCCGAGCCCTTGCGGAAGTATTCGACGGTCGGGTCGCTGCCGTCGTCGTTGCGCGACTTCAGCTGGAAACCGGTCGGGTAACGCGGGTCGACGGTCACGCACGACGCGTCGATGCCCTCGCGCGCCAGCGTGTCGAGCACGTAGCGGCCGAACGAATCGCGGCCGACCCGGCTCATCCAGCCGACCCGGAAGCCGAGCCGCGACAGGCCGATCGCGACATTCAGGTCGGCGCCGGCGATCCGCTTCGCGAATTGCCCGGCGTGCGCGAGGTGGCCCGGCTCCGTCGCGACGAACATCGCCATCGCTTCGCCGTAGGTCACGACATCGAGTGCTGCTTTCATGACTGAACTCCTCAGGATCCTGCTGCCGTCACGCGGTCGCGAGCCACGCGACGCGCCGGCAGGCATCGCCGGCCAGGTCGGCCGCGTCGAACGGAAACTCGATGCCGCGCGGCGCATGCTGCGGCAGCGCCGCGAGCACGCCGGTCACGAGCGGATCGTTCGGCGCCGGCGCGGCGGCGAAACGACGCGCGCCCTCGCCTTCGATGGCCTTGCAATGAATGTATTCCACATGCGGCGCGAGCACCTGCGCGCAGTCGAGCGGCGCTTCGCCGCGCCACTGCCAGTTGCCGATGTCGAACGTCATGCCGAGCGCGTCGGGCATGCCGGCGTCGGCCAGCGCGTCGAACAGCCCGCGGAACTGCGCGAACGCGCCGCCGACCTCGAGCTGGCCGTTCTCGACCACCACGCGGGCCCGCGCGCCGCGCGACAGCGCGACGATTTCGGCCGCGTGCGCGTCGCCGGCGAAGCCGCCGAGCTGGAATTTGACGAAGCGCGCGCCGAGCGCGTCGGCTTGCGCGAGCGCGTCGCGCAATGCGTCTGCGTCGAGCGCACCGGTGTCCGTATACAGCGAGTCCGGTGTCGAATAGACCGACCACAGCCCGTGGCCGCTGATCAGCGCGCCGAGCGCGGCCAGCGCGCCGGGCGCCGTGTCGTCGTCCGACGCGAACAGTTCACGCCGCACCTCGAAACCGGTCGCACCGGATGCCGCCACGGTCGCGATGAATGCACTGTGGCTCTCCTGGCGCACCCGGTCCATCCCGAATGCGCTCGCCACGATCACGATGTCTGCCATTTTGCCCTTTTTAAACCGGAATGGAACCGGTTCCATTTGCTTGAGACGGATGGTGCGCTTCGCGTCAGGCCCACGCCATAGAGGAAATCCCTAAGACCGCGCACCGCGCGAATCCGCGCCGCACGGCGCGCAACGCCCGTTCCCGGCGCGGCGTCGGCCGTCTACGCGAGATCCTGCGCGAGACTCATTTCGAGGAATTGCGCGGCGACCCGCGACGGGGCGCCGCCATGCGGCACGAGAATGGAGAAATGCCGCGTGAGCGGCGCGGGCGCGAGCGAGCGCAGCACGAGCGCCGCATCCTGGTGACGCAGCGACATCGCGGACACGAAGCCGACGCCCATCCCCGCGCGCACGGCCTCCTTCACGGCCTCGACCCCGGCGATCTCGAACGCGACGCGCATCGGCGCGCCGCCATGCGCGAACGCGCGCTCGACGAGTTGCCGCACCGCGGAGCCCGCCTCGCGCAGCACGAGCGGATGCGCGGCCAGCGCGTCGAGCGTCACGCCCGCGTCGTAGCCGGACGCCGCGAGCGGATGGCCGGCCGGCACGATCGCGACGATCTCGTCCTCGTGCCACGCGTGCACGGCGGTGCCCGGCGGCAGCGCCTCGCCGGGCGGCCCTTCGATCAGCGCGATGTCAAGCGACGGCAGCGCCGCGACCACGTCGGCCGTATTGCCGCTCATCGTCTGGATCGACACGCGCGGCGCGCGCGGCTGGAACGCCGCGATCAGGTACGGCAGCAGATAGCTCGCGGGCGTCGTGCTCGCGCCGATCCGCAGCGTGCCGGCTTCCAGTCCGCGCACCGCATCGCGAAACGCACGCGCCTGCGCGAACGTGTCGCGCTGCGCCTTCGCGTACTGCGCGAGTTGCTCGCCGACCGGCGTCAGGCGGATGCCGCGGCCGTCGCGCTGGTACAGCGGCTCGCCGAATTCGTCCTGCAGCAGCCGCAACTGGCCCGACACGGCCGGCTGCGACAGGTGCAGCGCCACGGCGGCGTGGCTGATGTTCAGATGCTCGGCGACGGCGGCGAACGTTATCAGTTGATCCGGGGTCATGGGGATAAATTATCGGCTTTCCGGATAGTTTACGTCACAAATCACAATTTTTCATATCGATATAACAAAATTAGGATTGCAGCATCGCAACACGCTCCATCACGGTGCTTCCATGTCCACTGCTCCGACTCCCCATCTCAGCCATGCCGCGCCGTCGATGCGCGGCCAGTTGAACGGCGTGCTGTTCGTCGCGCTGTTCGCCGCCGCCATCACGAGCCTGTCCCAGCTTCCCGCGATCGCGGGACTCGGCCTGTCGCCGCTCATCGTCGGCATCGTCGCCGGTGCGCTGTACGGCAACGGCCTGCGCGACGGCATGCCGGCCAGCTGGGCGGCCGGCGTCAATTTCTCCGCACGCAAGCTGCTGCGCATCGCGGTCGCGTTCTTCGGCTTGCGCGTGAGCCTGCAGGAAATCGCGCAGGTCGGGCTGCCGGGCCTCACGGTCTCGGTGCTGGTCGTCGTCAGCACGCTCGTGATCGGCACCTGGGCCGGCATGAAGCTGATGAAGCTCGACCGCGACGCCGCGCTGCTGACCGCCGCCGGCAGCGCGATCTGCGGCGCGGCCGCCGTGCTCGCGTTCGAGTCGACGCTGCAGTCGAAGCCGCACCAGAGCGCGATGGCCGTAGGCAGCGTCGTGCTGTTCGGCACGCTGTCGATGTTCCTGTATCCGCTCGCCTATCACGCCGGGCTGCTGAACCTCGATCCGGCCGGCCTCGGCCTGTTCTTCGGCGGCACGATCCACGAAGTCGCGCAGGTGGTCGGCGCGGCGAGCGACATCAGCCCGGAGGTCGCGCACGTCGCGACGATCGTGAAGATGACGCGCGTGATGCTGCTGGTCCCGGTGCTGCTCGCGCTCGGCTGGTGGCTCGCCCGCTCGGCCCGCGCGGGTCACGACGCGGCCGGCGGCGCGCAAGGCAAGCGCAAGGTGGCGGTGCCGTGGTTCGCGCTCGGCTTCCTCGGCTTCGTGATCGTCAATTCGCTGAACGTGCTGCCCACGGACGTCACGCATACGCTGAACGTGCTCGACACCTTCGCGCTCACGATGGCCATGACCGCGCTCGGCATCGAGACCCGCGTCGCGCAGATCCGCGCGGCCGGCCCGCGGGCGCTGATGACCGGCCTGATCCTGTACGTGTGGCTGATCGCCGGCGGCTACGGGATCACCTGGGCCGTGCAGCACTGGCTTGGCTGAGCCGCATGTCCGTGACGGTTCGCGCGCCGCGCCCGCCGGGGAGGTCCCGCGGGCGCGGCGCAGTGCTATGCTTCGCGTCGTTTTCCATCGCCCCCTTTCAGCCGTGCTCTCGTTCCTGCTGAAGCTGCGCACTCGCGCCCAAACGCTGTTCCGCCTGTCGGACGCCCATACGATGCTGATCTGGTCGGCCATCGTCGGCGTCGGCGGCGCCTTTGCCACGATGGCGTTCCGCGAAGGCATCGACCTGATGCAGCGCCTGATCTCGGGGCACAGCGGCAGCTTCGTGCAGATGGCGAAGAGCCTGCCGTGGTACGTGCGGTTCTGGATGCCGGCCGCGGGCGGTTTCCTCGCCGGCTGCGTGCTGCTGCTTGCGACGCGCGGCGACAAGCAGGCCGCCAAGACCGACTACATGGAATCGGTCGCGCTCGGCAACGGCGTCGTGCCGGTGCGGCAGAGCCTGTGGCGCAGCGTGTCATCGCTGCTGACGATCGGCAGCGGCGGCTCGATCGGCCGCGAAGGCCCGATGGTGCAGCTCGCGGCGCTCGCCGCGTCGCTCGTCGGCCGCTTCGCGCACTTCGACCCGCCGCGCCTGCGCCTGCTGGTCGCGTGCGGCGCGGCGGCCGGTATCACGTCCGCGTACAACGCGCCGATCGCCGGCGCCTTTTTCGTGTCGGAGATCGTGCTCGGCACGATCGCGATGGAAAGCTTCGGGCCGATGGTGGTCGCGTCGGTCGTCGCGAACATCGTGATGCGCGAATTCGCCGGCTACCGGCCGCCGTACGAAATGCCGGTGTTTCCGGCCGTGACCGGCCCCGAGGTGCTGCTGTTCGTCGTGCTCGGCGCGCTGTGCGGGGTGCTCGCGCCGCAGTTCCTGCACCTGCTCGACGCGTCGAAGACGCAGTTCAAGCGGCTGCCGGTGCCGTTGCCCGTGCGGCTCGCGCTCGGCGGCCTCGTCGTCGGGGTGATCTCGGTGTGGATTCCGGACGTGTGGGGCAACGGCTACAGCGTCGTGAACCACATCCTCCATGCGCCGTGGACCTGGCAAGCGCTCGTCGCGGTCCTCGTGTTCAAGGTGATCGCGACCGCCGCGACCGCCGGCTCGGGCGCGATCGGCGGCGTGTTCACGCCGACGCTGTTCGTCGGCGCCGTGTTCGGCTCGCTATTCGGGCTCGCGATGGACGCGCTGTGGCCCGGCCATACGTCCGCGTATTTCGCGTACGCGATCGTCGGGATGGGCGCGTTCATGGCGGGCGCCACGCAGGCGCCGCTGATGGCGATCCTGATGATCTTCGAGATGACGCTGAGCTATCAGGTCGTGCTGCCGCTGCTGGTGTCGTGCGTGTTCGCGTATTTCGTCGCGCGCGCGACCGGCACGACGTCGATGTACGAAATCACGCAGCACCACTACCAGGACGCGCAGGAGCGACAGCGGCTGCGCACCACGCAGATGCGCGAGCTGATCCAGCCCGCGCAGACGGTCGTGCCGCTCACCGCGAGCGTCGCCGACATGACCCGCGTGTTTCTCGAATATCCGGTGAAGTACCTGTACGTGACCGACGACGCCGGGCGCTTCCGCGGCGCGGTCGCGCTGAAGGACATCACGTCGGACCTGCTCGACAAGCGCGACACGACCGACAAGACGGCCGCGCACTACGCGCACACGCCGTTTCCGCTGCTCACGCCGGACATGCCGCTCGCGACCGCGCTCGAACGCTTCATGGCGTTCCAGGGCGAACGCCTGCCGGTGATCGAAAGCGAAGCCGAGCCGACGCTCGCGGGCGTCGTCTACAAGACGTCGCTGCTCGACGCGTACCGGCGGATGACCGGCGAACGCTGACGCGCGCCGCCAAACCGCCCGCCCCGCCCGCGCCGGTCAGTCCGGCGCACGCCCCAGCACGACCCGTGCGAAGAACCCCGCGAGCACCGATTCGGCCACGTCGGCCGACACGTGCTGCGGATCGGCCGTGTAATACGACTGCACGCCGTCGCACAGGCACATCAACCCGAACGCGAGCGTGTCGGCCGGCAACAGCAGCGGCGTACCCGCGCGCTCGGCGAAGCGCTGGATGAATTCGGCCATCTGCACGCGCTTGCCGTGCAGGAACTGGTTGAAGCGCACGCGGAACTTCGCGTCGCGCGCCGCCTGCAGCTTCGCCTCGCCCCACAGCAGCGAGTACTCGTCGTCGCGAAACAGCGTCCGGTAATACGCGAGCGCCATCGATTCCATCTGCTCGCGCGTGCCGCCGCCTTCGAAAATCACCTCGAAGTCGGCCCGCACCGCCGCGTGATCGCGCTCCAGCAGCTCCAGCAACAAATCGGACTTGCTGCGGAAGTTCGAGTAGAACGCGCCACGCGTATAGCCGGCCGCCGCGGCAATGTCCTCGACGCTCGCGGCCACATAGCCTTTCTTCATAAAGATGCGATGCGCGGCTTTCAGCAGACGTTCGCGCGTCTGGTCCCTGCTCTGCTCACGAGTTAAGCGCTGTGGTTTCATGGCGCGCAGTCTAGCATCCTTTCCCTTTCGGATTCATTTTTGCATTCAGATACAGGTATGTATTAGAATCCGCCACAGTTTCTCAAAATGTTGTCCGTCTGTCCGCGTGCGCCGATGCCGGCGCCGTTCTGGGGCAAGCGCCCGCCGCGCTTGCCGGCCTCGTTCCGCTCCACCTCACCTGGGGGTTTCGTGAATCGCTCCGGTTCCCGCGCCGCGCTGCTGATCGGCGCCGCGCTCGTCCTTGCCGCCTGTCATCCAAAAGAATCCGCGCCGCCCGCCCCGCGCCCCGTCGTCGCGCTGCCCGCGCGGGCCGACACCGCCGCGGCCGCGCGCACGTTGCCCGGCGACATCCAGCCGCGCTACGCGACTCCGCTGTCGTTCCGCATCGCCGGCAAGATCATCGAGCGCCGGGTGCGGCTCGGCGATACGGTGAAAGTCGGCCAGGTCGTCGCGCTGCTCGATCCGTCCGACGTCGAGAAGAACGCCGCGAGTGCGCAGGCGCAACTCGATGCCGCGACGCACAGCCTCGCGTTCGCGAAGCAGCAGCTCGACCGCGATCGCGCGCAAGCCCGCGAAAACCTGATCGCGACCGCGCAGCTCGAACAGACGCAGAACAGCTACACGTCGGCGCTCGCGCAGCGCGACCAGGCGCAGCAGCAGCTCGCGCTCGCGAAGAACCAGCTCCGCTACGCGACGCTCGCCGCCGACCATGCGGGCACCATCACCGCCGAACAGGCCGATACCGGCCAGAACGTGTCGGCGGGCCAGCCGGTCTACCAGCTCGCGTGGTCGGGCGACGTCGATGTGGTCAGCGACGTGCCCGAAGCCGCGCTCGCGTCGCTCGCACCCGGCCACACGGCCAGCGTCACGCTGCCGTCGCTGCCGGGCCGCCAGTTCGCCGCGAAGGTGCGCGAAATCGCGCCGGCCGCCGATCCGCAAAGCCGCACCTACCGCGTGAAGCTCACGCTCGGCACGCCTGATCCGGCGATCCGGCTCGGGATGACCGCGGACGTCGCGTTCGACGGCGCACCGGTCGCCGGCGACGCGCAGCCGATCACGCTGCCCGCGACCGCGCTGTTCCACGACGGCGCGCAACCGGCCGTGTGGGTCGTACGCACGAAGGACGACACGCTCGAGTTGCGCCGCGTCGACGTCGCGCGCTTCAACGAGCGCACCGTTACCGTGTCGCATGGGTTGCAGCCGGGCGAGCGCGTCGTGCTGCAGGGCGTGCATACGGTCAGCGCAGGCGAAAAGGTGCGCGCGATCGCGCCGCTGCATCCGGAGGACTTCGCATCGTGAGCGTCTCCCACGAAGAAGGCCGCTTCAACCTGTCCGCATGGGCGCTGCGCCACCAGGCGCTGGTCGTCTACCTGATCGCGCTCGCGACGCTCGCGGGCATCCTCGCCTATACGCGGCTCGCGCAATCCGAAGACCCGCCGTTCACGTTCCGCGTGATGGTGATCCGGACCTTCTGGCCCGGCGCGAGCGCGCGGCAGGTGCAGGAACAGGTGACCGACCGGATCGGCCGCAAGCTGCAGGAAACGCCGGCCATCGACTTCCTGCGCAGCTATTCGCGTCCCGGCGAATCGCTGATTTTCTTCACGATGAAGGATTCGGCGCCCGTGAAGGACGTGCCCGACACCTGGTACCAGATCCGCAAGAAGGTGGGCGACATCGGCTACACGCTGCCGCCCGGCGTGCAGGGCCCGTTCTTCAACGACGAATTCGGCGACGTCTACACCAACATCTGGACGCTCGAGGGCGACGGCTTCACGCCCGCGCAACTGCACGACTACGCGGACCAGTTGCGCACCGTGCTGCTGCGCGTGCCGGGCGTCGGCAAGGTCGACTATTTCGGCGACCCCGACCAGCGGATCTTCATCGAGGTCAACAACGCGCAGCTCACGCGCCTCGGCATCTCGCCGCAGCAGCTCGGGCAGGCGATCAACGCGCAGAACGACATCTCGTCGACCGGCGTGCTGACGACCGCCGACGATCGCGTGTTCGTGCGGCCGAGCGGCCAGTTCGACAACGTCGCCGCGATCGCCGACACGCTGATCCGCATCAACGGCCGCACGTTCCGGCTCGGCGATCTCGCGACCGTGAAACGCGGCTACGACGATCCGCAGGTTACACAGATGCGAACGAACGGCCATGCCGTGCTCGGCATCGGCGTGACGATGCAGCCGGGCGGCGACGTGATCCGGCTCGGCAAGGCGCTCGACGCCGAATCGAAGGACTTGCAGGCGCAACTGCCGGCCGGCCTGAAGCTGACGCTGGTGTCGAGCATGCCGCACGCGGTCGCGCATTCGGTCGACGACTTCCTCGAAGCCGTCGCCGAAGCGGTCGCGATCGTGCTGGTGGTGAGCCTCGTGTCGCTCGGGCTGCGTACCGGGATGGTCGTCGTGATCTCGATTCCGGTCGTGCTCGCGGTCACCGCGCTGTTCATGTACCTGTTCGACATCGGGTTGCACAAGGTGTCGCTCGGCACGCTCGTGCTGGCGCTCGGACTGCTCGTCGACGACGCGATCATCGCGGTCGAGATGATGGCCGTGAAGCTCGAACAGGGCTACAGCCGCGCGCGCGCCGCCGCGTTCGCGTACACCAGCACCGCGTTCCCGATGCTGACGGGCACGCTCGTCACGGTGTCGGGCTTCCTGCCGATCGCGCTCGCGAAATCGAGCACCGGCGAATACACGCGCTCGATCTTCGAGGTGTCGGCGATCGCGCTGATCGCATCGTGGTTCGCGGCCGTCGTGCTGATCCCGCTGCTGGGCTATCACATGCTGCCCGAGCGCAAGCGCCACGCGCACGAGGCGCACCTGCCCGACGATCACGAGCACGACATCTACGACACCCGCTTCTACCGGCGGCTGCGCGGCTGGATCGACTGGTGCATCGAGCGGCGCTTCGTCGTGCTGCTGATCACGGGCGCGCTGTTCGTCGCCGCGCTGATGGGCTTCTCGCTGGTGCCGCAGCAGTTCTTCCCGAGCTCCGACCGGCCCGAGCTGCTGGTCGACCTGCGGCTGCCCGAAGGTGCGTCGTTCGCGGCGACGCTGCGCGAGACGGAGCGCCTGGAAAAAGTGATCGACAAGCGTCCCGAGATCGACCATGCGGTGAACTTCGTCGGCAGCGGCGCGCCGCGCTTCTACCTGCCGCTCGACCAGCAGTTGCAACTGCCGAACTTCGCGCAGTTCGTGATCACCGCGAAATCGGTCGAGGATCGCGAGAAGCTCGCGACCTGGCTCGAAACCACGCTGCGCGACACGTTCCCGGCCGTGCGCTGGCGCCTGTCGCGGCTCGAGAACGGCCCGCCGGTCGGCTATCCGGTGCAGTTCCGCGTGAGCGGCGACAGCATCGCGACGGTCCGCTCGATCGCCGAGAAGGTCGCGGCGACGATGCGCGGCGATGCGCGCACGGTCAACGTGCAGTTCGACTGGGACGAACCGGCCGAACGCTCGGTGCGCTTCGCGCTCGACCAGAAGAAGGCGCGCGAGCTGAACGTCACGTCGCAGGACGTGTCGAGCTTCCTCGCGATGACGCTGTCCGGCACGACGGTCACGCAGTATCGCGAGCGCGACAAGCTGATCGCCGTCGACCTGCGCGCGCCGCGGGCCGACCGCGTCGATCCGGCGAAACTCGCGGGCCTCGCGCTGCCGACGCCGAACGGCCCCGTGCCGCTCGGCTCCCTCGGCCGCTTCACGCCGACGCTCGAATACGGCGTCGTGTGGGAGCGCGACCGCCAGCCGACCATCACCGTGCAGTCGGACGTGCGCGCCGGCGCGCAGGGCATCGACGTCACGCATGCGGTCGACGCGAAGCTGAATGCGCTGCGCGCGCAGCTGCCGGTCGGCTATCAGATCAACATCGGCGGCTCGGTCGAGGAAAGCGCGAAGGCGCAGAAGTCGATCAACGCGCAGATGCCGCTGATGGCGATCGCCGTGTTCACGCTGCTGATGATCCAGCTGCAGAGCTTCTCGCGCGTGCTGATGGTCGTGCTGACCGCGCCGCTCGGGCTGATCGGCGTGGTCGCGACGCTGCTGCTGTTCGGCCAGCCGTTCGGCTTCGTCGCGATGCTCGGCGTGATCGCGATGTTCGGGATCATCATGCGCAACTCGGTGATCCTGGTCGACCAGATCGAGCAGGACATCGCGGTCGGCCACGGTCGCGTCGACGCGATCATCGGCGCGACCGTGCGGCGCTTCCGGCCGATCACGCTCACGGCCGCGGCCGCGGTGCTCGCGCTGATCCCGCTGCTGCGCTCGAACTTCTTCGGGCCGATGGCGACCGCGCTGATGGGCGGCATCACGAGCGCGACCGTGCTGACACTGTTCTACCTGCCTGCGCTGTACGCGACGTGGTTCCGCGTGAAGCGCGACGAACGCGACCCGCAGGACGGCCCGCCGCCAGGCGGCACGCCTGCCGCGCCGTCGGGAGCCTGACCATGGATCGATCGATGACCCTGAAAACGAAAGCCGCGCGCGCGCTCGCGCTGGCGAGCATCGCCGCCCCGCTCGCGGGCTGCGCATGGTTCGCGCCGAGCGGCGAGCCGCCCGCGATGCCGGCGCCCGCGCACTACGGCGCCGCGCCGCAAGTCCAGCAGACCGTGTCCGCGCACGGCGTCGCGCAGCAGTTCGAGGTCGGCGCGCAGCCGGTGCCGGACTGGTGGAAACAGTACCGTTCCGACGCGCTGAACGCGCTCGTCGACGAAGGGCTGCGCAACAGCCCGACGCTGAGCGCGGCGTCGCATTCGCTGGATGCCGCGCGCGAACAGTTGCGCGGGCAGATCGGCAGCTCGATGCTGCCGTCGATCGACGCGGGCGGCCAGGCCACGCGCCAGCGCGCGCTCGGCGTGCCGATTCCCGCGCTCGGCGCGCCGACGCTGCTGTACGACACGTTCGTCGGGCAATTGCAGGCGAGCTATACGGTCGACCTGTTCGGCGTGTCGCGCTTCGCGAACCGCGCGCTCGCGAAACGCGTCGACGTCAGCGCGTTCCAGCTCGAATCCGCGCGGCGCGCGCTGGCCGCGAACATCGTCACCGCGTCGATCACCGTGTCGGTGCTCAATGCGCAGATCGACACGACCAAGCGGCTCGTCGCGCTCGCGAACGACCAGGCGCACGACGCCGAGCGCCGCCACGCGCTCGGTTCGGCCTCGCGCGGCGACGCGCTGAACGCCCGGCAAAGCGCCGACACGTTCGCGGCGAGCCTGCCCGCGCTGCGCCAGCAGCGCGACTCGGCCCGCCATGCGCTCGCGGTGCTGGTCGGCCGCACGCCCGACCGGCCGCCGGCCGATCTCGCGCTCACCGATCTGCACCTGCCCGAGCAGGTGCCCGTCGTCGTGCCGTCGGACCTGCTGCGAAGCCGCCCGGACATCCAGGCCGCCGACGCGGGGCTGAAGGCCGCCGCCGCCGAAGTGGGCCTCGCGACCGCGCAGATGTTTCCGCAACTGTCGCTGTCGGCGGCGATGGGCAAAGGCGGCTTCAGCTGGCCGACGATGCTGTCGGGCGCCGGCGCGATCTGGAACGTCGGCGCGTCGCTGAGCCAGCCGATCTTTCACGGCGGCGCGCTGCTCGCCCAGCGCCGCGCGGCGAAGGCGACCTACGAGGCCGCGGTCGACCAGTACAAGCAGGCGGTGCTCGGCGCGTTCCAGAACGTCGCCGATTCGCTCGCGGCGCTCGAGCACGACGCGGAGGCGCTCGATGCGTCGTCGCGCGCCGCGCTGTCCGCGCGGGGCGCGTACGACGACGCGGCGGCTCGCGTGCGGCTCGGCGCGCTGCCGCCGTCGGCCGCGCGCGCGAGCGAGTTGCAGTACCGCAATGCGCGGCTCGACGAGATTCGGGCGACCGGCGCCCGGTTCGCGGATACCGCGCGGCTGTACCAGGCGATGGGCACGCCGCCGGCCGACACCGGCGACAAGTCCGCTGAAACCGGCCACGCGGCCGGCGACGGCACGGCCGACACGCAGGCACGCGCCGCCACGCCCGCAGCCGCCCCTTCGGCGCAATAACCGGCCCCTTCGATCGGACGCGCGTACGGATTCCCGACACGCGCGTCCGATCGCCGATCTTCCGCTTGACCCTCACGTAGCGTAACGTTCGAGACTCCAGTGTGCGCACCGAACGGAGGAACGAATGCGGCTGAAAGTGGGAGAACTGGCGAAACGCAGCGGGCTGACCGTCCGCACGCTTCATCACTATCACGCAATCGGCCTGCTGACGCCTTCGGCGCGCGCCGACAACGGCTACCGGCTGTACGACCGCGACGACATCGCCCGGCTCCACCAGATCCAGGCCCTGCGTCGCTTCGGACTGTCGCTCGCCGAAATCGGCGACTACCTGAACCGGCCCGGCACCCCGCTCGTCGATGTCGTCGCGAAGCAGATCGCGTCGCTCGACCGCCAGCTCGCGCAAACCGCGCAGCTGCGCGAACGGCTCGTGAGCCTGCATGCGCAGCTCACGGCGGGCACCGAGCCGGAACTGGCCGATTGGCTCACCACACTGGAGTTGATGACCGTGTACGACAAATATTTTTCCGAGGAAGAACTCGCGCGCCTGCCGATGTACCAGAAGAGCCAGGCGGGCGACGCGGAATGGATCGCGCTCGTTGCCGACGTGCGTGCGCTGCACGAGGCGGGCGTGCCCGCCGAGGACGAGCGCGTCCGTGCGCTCGCCGCGCGCTGGATGGCGCTGCTGGTGCGCGACACGAACAACGATCCGCGCTTGCTCGCGAAGCTGAACCTGATGCACGAGCACGAACCGTCGATGCAGTCGAAGATCGGCATTTCGACCGCGTTGCGCGACTATGTGCTGCGGGCTTCGTCGGAAACGAAGATGCGGCTCTTCGAGAAATACCTCACGCCGGACGAGATCCGCTTCATGCGCGCGCACTACGCCGAACGCGCGATGGAATGGCCGCAGCTGATGGCCGACGTGCGCGACGCGATCGATGCGGGCACGCGGCCCGATTCGCCGCACGGCCGCGCGCTTGCGCAGCGCTGGCTCGAGCTGTTCTGCAGCTACGCGGGCCACGATCCGGCCACGCATGCGAAATTCCGCCACGCGCTGATGAACGAGCCGGCGCTGACGAAGGATTCGTGGACCGACGACACGCTGCTCGGTTTCGTGCGCGAAGCGATGGCGCAGCTGGCGCCGGCGCGCTGATCGCATGATTCGCATGGGCGGCACATGGATTCCCGTATGCCGCCCGTTTCACCATTGGCAGCCGGTATCGCGAACCGCGTCCAGCGCGAGCATCGGCAACGCGAGCAGGCCTGCACCCGCGTACGCATGCCGGCAATCGGCACGACGCGCGCCCGATATCCCGTCGGCCAGCTGTGCATCGACGGTGCGACGACGCGGCGCCGCGCCGCCCGACGATGCGCCCAACGCGCCGACCGCCGCCTGCGCCGGACTGCGCGCCGCGCGTTGCCGTGCACCGATCGCGTCCAGATCGCGACGCCAGTCGAGATCGGCGCTTGCAGCGGGGGCCGGACGGCCATCGTGTGCGGCCGCGCTTGGGCCGGCGCGGGTTTCGCTTGGCCTGCGCGACGTACCCGGCGCATCCGGAAACGAACGCGCCGCCCTACGCGCATCCGCCACCGCCGCGGAACGTTTCGCCGATTGTCCGGTGCCGCGCCTGCCCGGGCTCGGGCCGGCCCGCCCGGTCTCGCGTGCGATCACCTCGGGCGCCGGTCGCGCGGGAATCCACTCGACACGCAGCGCGATCCGCGGCTTCTCGCCGGTGTTCGGGCCGGCCGGCCGCGGCGCCCATTGCAGCACGAACCATCCGGCCACGTGGATCGATACGGACACCGCGACGGCCAGCGCAACCACGCGCGACCGACGGCGCCCGCCCGCATCGACACGCCGCGTGCGCGCTGCGTCAGTCGGGCTCGCCGCCGCCGTCATCGCTGAACGCGAGCAGGTCGCCCGGCTGGCAGTCGAGATAACGGCAGATCGCCTCGAGCGTCGCGAAGCGGATGCCCTTGACCTTCCCCTGCTTGAGCAGCGACAGATTCTGTTCGGTGATGCCGACGGCTGCCGCCAGATCCTTCGAGCGGACCTTGCGCGTCGCGAGCATCACGTCGAGCTTGACTACGATCGTCATCGCGCGCCTCAGACGAATTGCCGATGCTCGGCGTCGAGCTCGCTCGCCTGCCGGAGAATGTGCGCGATGACCGCAATGCACGCGGCGGTGAACAACGCGACCACGTACGGCAGGGTGAAACCGACGCTGACCACCCGATGGCCGACCGGTTCGCGCAGCGTCGCCCACACGCTCAGCAGCGGCTCGCACAGCAGGCTCAGCACCACCCACAGGCCGATCGCCCGCCCCGTCTTGCCGAGGTGACCAGCCGCCTGTGCGGAGAAATAGTCGCGCCGCGCATAGGTGCGGAACAGCGCGCGCAGATGCCGCAGGCCGTTTGCAAGCGCGACGAGCGGCACGCTCGACAGCACGATGCCGACCGCCTTCTGCCACCACGGGAACGCGGCGACATCCACATGCAGGTTGGAGAGCACCGAATCCGTGAGGCCGAAGACGAAGCCGGGCCCCGAGGCCGCGCTCAGCGACGGAAACAGCCAGCACGCGGCGTTGAGCACCAGCATGCAGAAGATGAATCCCAGCGTGACGGTGGCCATCCGCTGGCTAATACGGGCGATGCGATCGGAATGCATGACGTGTCCTCGACGACGAATGAACGAGCGTCGATTGTACGTCGATAATTATCGTAAAACGATAATTAATTGTTGTTCCGTTGTGATTTTTTATCGCGAAGCGTGTTTGACTCGTACCGCCCCGCCCGTATCGCGCGCAACGGACCGAGCGTCGGCCCGGTCGTAGCGCACCGTCCAGTCGGGGTGGGGCAAGGCCGCGTGCCGCTGCCCGCCGCGCGCGACCTGCCCGTTCAGCGCTCGCGCGTGCCGAGGCCGAGCGCCTTCATCCGCCGGTACAGCGTCCGTTCGCTCAATCCGAGCTGCTCGGCCAGCGCCTTGCGCGTGCCGGCGAACGTGCGCGCAATACGGACCAGCTCCGCATCCGACACGCCGCGCGCGTCCGCCGCCTGCGCCTGCGGCGCCGCCGCTGCCGCGACGAGCTCGGCCGGCAGATGCTCGACGCGGATCGTCCCGTCATCGGCGAACAGGCACGCGCGTTCCAGCACGTTGCGCAGCTCGCGGATGTTGCCGGGCCATGCATATGCGTCGAGGCACGCACGGGCGCGCTCGGTCAGCACGAACGGCCGCGCATGTGCGTCGCCCGCGTTGCCGCGCGCGTTCGCGATCCGCCGCAGGATCGATTCGGCCAGCAGCGCGACGTCGCCCCGCCGTTCGCGCAGTGCCGGCAGCGGAATCGGAAACGCGTTGATCCGGTAATAGAGGTCCTGCCGGAACCGGCCGTCGTCGATCATCTCGCGCAGCGGCTTGTGCGTGGCCGCGACGAGCCGGAAATCGGCGCGCAGCGCCTCGACCCCGCCGACGCGCCGGAACGTGCCCGATTCGATCAGCCGCAGCAGCTTCACCTGCATCGGCAACGGCACGTCGCCGATCTCGTCGAGAAACAGCGTGCCGCCCTGCGCGGTTTCGACGAGGCCCGGCTTGCGCTGGTTCGCGCCCGTGAACGCGCCCTTCTCGTAGCCGAACAGCTCGCTCTCGAACAGCGTCTCGACGATCCCGGAGCAATCGACGACGACGAACGGCCCCATCGCGCGATCGCTCGCCTCGTGCAGCGCGCGTGCGAACAGCTCCTTGCCGGTGCCCGATTCGCCGAGCAGCAGCACCGGCAGCGTCGACGGCGCGACGCGCTGCAGCGCGCCGAGCGCCGCGTTGAACGCGTCCGCGCCGCCGACGAGCCCTTCCGCGCTCGGCTGCGCGGACGCGCTGCGCACCGTCGTCAGCCGCTCCACGTACGCGATCACGTCGCCGTCCGCGTCGAAGATCGGCCGCAGCTCGACGTCGACGTGTTCGGGGCCGCGCGGCGTGTGATGGATGTGCAGCACGCGGTTCAGCCCGCGCAACTCGAGCGCCTGCTTCATCGGGCAATGCTCGCCGGCCTGGTCGCACGGCACGTCATAGTGATGCGACACCTGGAAGCAATGCCGGCCGACGTGCTCGACGCCGGCTACACCGAACTGGCGCCGGTACGCATCGTTCGCCGCGAGGATGCGGTAGTCGGGATCGACCACGATCATCGGCTGCGGGTCCTGCTCGAGATACGCGACGAGCGCGCGGACGTCCGGCATCGCGTCGCGGCGCGGTGCGGGAACGATCGGAATGGTGTCGTGCGGAGGCATGCGGAAGCTCGCTCGGCGAAGGGATGCCCGGACGGACTGCCAGGCTGACCGCCAATTCTGCCACGACACTGCCAGTTATGGCAGTCCTGGTCTGCCACCAGATGCCGCCGTTTCGTCCACCGGGCCGCCACCGCGCCGAAAAACCGAGCCGAATCAAGTCCCTGCCACATCGGCCGGCGCCGCGCGGCCGGCTGGCACGCTTCTTGAGGTAAAGATCGCGATTGCAGATGCAGAACCCGATCGAGGACACCCCGTGAGCAACGCCCCCGCCCTGTCGGTCGAAGGCTTTTTCGACCCGGCCACCCACACCGTCAGCTATCTCCTGCTCGATACGGCGAGCCGCGCGTGCGCGCTGATCGACAGCGTGCTCGACTACGATCCGAAATCCGGCCGCACGCGCACCGCCAACGCCGACCGGCTGATCGCGCGCGTCGCCGAACTCGGCGCGACCGTGCACTGGCTGCTGGAGACGCACGTGCATGCCGACCATCTGTCGGCCGCGCCGTACCTGAAAGCACAGGTCGGCGGCCAGATCGCGATCGGTTCGCACGTGCGCCGCGTGCAGCACGTGTTCGGCACGCTGTTCAACGCGGGGCCGGGCTTCGCGCAAGACGGTCGCCAGTTCGACCGGCTCGTCGACGACGGCGACACGCTCGCGCTCGGCGCCCTGACGATCCGCGCGCTGCACACGCCGGGCCACACGCCCGCCTGCATGACCTACTGCGTCGACGACGCGACGCAGCGCGCGGCGTTCGTCGGCGACACGCTGTTCATGCCCGACTACGGCACCGCGCGCTGCGACTTCCCCGGCGGCGACGCGCGCACGCTGTACCGCTCGATCGCACGCGTGCTCGCGCTGCCGCCCGACACGCGCCTGTATCTGTGCCACGACTACCAGCCGGGCGGGCGCGACGTGCAGTTCGTGACGACCGTCGCCGAGCAGCGCCGCGCGAACGTGCACGTGAAGGACGGCGTGAGCGAGGACGATTTCGTCGCGATGCGCACCGCGCGCGACGCGACGCTCGACATGCCCGTGCTGATGCTGCCGTCGGTGCAGGTCAACATGCGCGCCGGCCACCTGCCCGAGCCCGAGAACAACGGCGTGCGCTATCTGAAGATTCCGCTCGACGCGATCTGAGCGCCCGCACCCCACCGAGAACTCCGACATGACCAACATCCGCAAGCTGACCGACGCGCTGTCGGTCTCGCCGCAGATCGCGGCGGCCGACCTGCCCGCGCTTCACGCGGTGGGCATCCGCGCGATCATCTGCAACCGGCCCGACGGCGAAGGCGCCGACCAGCCGACCGTCACCGAGATCCGCGCGGCCGCCGCGCCGCTCGGCATCGACGTGCATTACCTGCCCGTCGATACCGGCAAGGTGACCGACGACCAGGCCGCGCAATTCGGCGCGCTGGTCGCGTCGCTCGACGGGCCCGTGCTCGCGTACTGCCGCAGCGGCACGCGCTCGGCCACGCTGTGGGCGCTGTCGCAGGCGGGGCTGCGCCCACTGGACGACCTCGTCGCCACCGCCGGCGCGGCCGGCTACGACCTGAGCGCCCTTGCATCGCGTATCGCGCAGGACAGCCGCCAGAGCACGCCCGCCGTGGACGCACGGCACGACATCGTGATCGTCGGCGCGGGTGCCGCCGGCATCGCGGTCGCGTCGAGCCTGCTCGCGCGCGACGCGTCGCTCGACATCGCGGTGATCGATCCCGCCGACGTCCACTATTACCAGCCCGGCTGGACGATGGTCGGCGCGGGCGTGTTCCAGCCCGGGACCACCGCGCGGCCGATGACCGATGTGCTGCCGCGCGGCGTGCAGCGCATCCGCGCCGCGGTCGCGGGCTTCGAGCCCGACGCGCACGCGGTCGTGCTCGACGGCTGCCGGCGCATCGGCTATCGCAAGCTCGTCGTGTGCCCGGGGCTCAAGCTCGACTGGCACGCGATCGACGGCCTCGCCGACACGCTCGGCCGCAACGGCGTCACGTCGAACTACCGCTACGATCTCGCGCCGTACACGTGGGAACTCGTGCGCGCGTTCCGCGGCGGCAATGCGCTGTTCACGCAGCCGCCGATGCCGATCAAGTGCGCGGGCGCGCCGCAAAAGGCGATGTACCTGTCGTGCGATCACTGGCGGCGCACGGGGCGCCTCGACGCCGCGAACGTCGAATTCCTGAATGCGGGTGGCGCGCTGTTCGGCGTCGCCGACTACGTACCCGCGCTGATGGAGTACGTGAAAAGCTACGACATCGCGCTGTCGTTCGGCCACAACCTCGTCGCGATCGACGGGCCCGCGCGCCGCGCGACGTTCTCGCGCGCGCTGCCGGACGGCGGCAAGGAAACCGTCGAGCGGTCGTTCGACATGATCCACGTGGTGCCGCCGCAGAAGGCGCCCGACTTCGTGCGCGCGAGCCCGCTCGCCGACGCGGCCGGCTGGATCGACGTCGATCCGGCGACGCTGCGGCACAAGCAGTTTGCCGACATCTATGCGCTCGGCGACGTCACCAACACGACCAATGCGAAAACCGCCGCGGCCGCCCGCAAGCAGGCGCCCGTCGTCGCGCACAATCTGCTCGCGTCGCTCGGCCGCGCGCATGGCGACGCCGCCTACGACGGCTACGGCTCGTGCCCGCTCACCGTCGAGCGCGGCAAGATCGTGCTCGCCGAATTCCTGTACGGCGGCAAGGTCGCGCCGACCTTCCCCGCCTGGCTGATCGACGGCAAGCGCCCGTCGCGGCTCGCGTGGCTGCTCAAGGAGCGCGTGCTGCCGCCGCTCTACTGGAAGGCGATGCTCAAGGGCCGCGAATGGCTCGCGAAGCCCGCGATCGCAGGTTGACCGGAGCGCGATGACGTCATGCTGATTTCCCTCGTACTCGGCGGCTTCGTGGGCGCCGTGCTCGGCCTGACCGGCGCCGGCGGCGGCATTCTCGCGGTGCCCGCGCTCGTCGTCGGGATGAGCTGGCCGATGCAGCAGGCCACGCCCGTCGCGCTCGTCGCGGTGGCCGGCAGCGCCGCGCTCGGCGCGCTCGAAGGCTTTCGCCGCGGGCTCGTGCGCTACCGCGCGGCGCTGCTGATGGCCGTGGCCGGCGTGCCGCTGACCACCCTCGGCGTGCGGCTCGCGCACGTGCTGCCGCAGCGCCTGCTGCTCACGCTGTTCGCGCTGACGATGCTGGTCGTCGCCGGCCGCCTGCTGCGACAGGCGCTGCGGCGGGTCGCGGCGGATGCCGACGCGTCACCGCTGTGCGTCGGCCGCATCAACCCCGACACCGGCCGGCTCGTGTGGTCGTGGCCCGTGGGCATCGCGCTGGCATCGACCGGCGCGGTCACCGGCCTGATGACGGGGTTGCTCGGCGTCGGCGGCGGCTTCGTGATCGTGCCGATGCTGCGCAAGTTCACGAACGTGTCGATGCACGGGGTGGTCGCGACGTCGCTGATGGTGATCGCGCTGGTCGGCACGGGCGGCGTGCTCGCGACGCTCGTGTCCGGCACGCGCGCGCCGCTCGACGTAACGCTGTGGTTCACCGTCGCGACCGCGCTCGGCATGGCCGCCGGCCGCGGCGCGTCGCGCCACCTCGCCGCGCGGCACGTGCAGGCCGGCTTCGCGGCCGTGCTCGTGTGCGTCGCGCTCGGGCTGCTGGCCAAGGCTGCGTTCGGCGGATAAACCCAGGCGACGTCACGCGCCGCCAAAACGAAACGCCCGGGCCGACTCGTCGTCGGCACCGGGCGTTTTTCATGACGGCCGCAATCGGCGCGTCAGGCCGCGAACCCCGCCAGCCGCTTGCGTTCCTGGCGCAGCATCACGAAGTTCGCGATCACGACGCCGGCCGTCACCGCGATGATGAACAGCGTCGCGAGCGCGTTCATCTCCGGGTTCAGCCCGAGGCGCACGCGCGAGAACACGACGAGCGGCAACGTCGTCGAGCCGGGGCCCGACAGGAACGCCGACAGCACGAGGTCGTCGATCGACAGCGTGAACGACAGCAGCCAGCCGGCGATCAGCGCCTGCGAGATCAGCGGCAGCGTGATCGTGAAGAACACCTTCAGCGGCGTCGCGCCGAGATCGAGCGCGGCCTCTTCCAGCGACGGGTTCAGCTCGCGCACGCGCGACTGCACGATGATCGCGACGTACGAGATGCACAGCATCACGTGGCCGAGCCAGATCGTGAACACGCCGCGCTCGGCCGGCCAGCCGATCCACTTCGCGAGCTCGATGAACAGCAGCAGCAGCGAGATCCCCTGGATCACCTCGGGGATCACGAGCGGCGCGTTGATCATCCCGCTGAACAGCGCGAAGCCGCGAAAGCGCCCCATCCGCGCGAGCACGAAGCCGGCCCATGTGCCGATGAACACCGATGCGAACGCGGTCAGCACGCCGATCTTCAGCGACAGCCACGCGGCCGTCAGCAGCTCGTCGTCCTCGGCGAGCGCCGCGTACCAGCGGAACGAGAAGCCCGACCACACGGTGACGAGCTTCGACTCGTTGAACGAATAGACGATCAGGCTGATGATCGGGACGTACAGGAACGCAAAGCCGACGAACAGCGCCGCGAACTGCAGGTAGCGATTCGGCTTCATCGACGCCCCCCCTGTTCCTTCGCCTGGAAGTGCTGGAACATCGCCATCGGCACGAGCAGCAGCAACACCATCGCACAGGTCACGGCCGACGCCATCGGCCAGTCCGCGTTGTTGAAGAACTCGTTCCACATCACGCGGCCGATCATCAGCGTATTCGCGCCGCCAAGCAGCTCCGGAATCACGTATTCGCCGACCGCCGGGATGAACACCAGCAGGCAACCCGCGATGATCCCGTTCTTCGACAGCGGCAGCGTGATCTGCACGAACGCCTTCCACGGTTTCGCGCCGAGGTCGTACGCGGCTTCGAGCAGGCGCAGGTCCATCTTCACGAGGTGCGCGTAGAGCGGCATCACGAGGAACGGCAGGTACGAATACACCATCCCGATGTATACGGCGTAGTTGGTGCGGTACAGCTCGATCGGCGTATGCGTGAGCCCGATCCACATCAGGAAGTTGTTCAGCAGGCCGTTGTTCTTCAGGATGCCGATCCACGCATACACGCGGATCAGGAACGACGTCCAGAACGGCAGCATCACGCCCATCATCAGCAGGTTGCGGGTGGCCGGGTTCGAGCGCGCGATGTAGTACGCCATCGGATAGCCGAGCAGCAGGCACAGCAGCGTCGTGATCGCGGCGACCCACACCGAGTTCACGTAGGTCGCGAAATACAGGCTGTCCGTGAACAGGAACGCGTAGTGCGACAGGTTCAGCGCGATGTGCACGACGCCGTCCGCGTACGACGCAAGCTCCGTATACGGCGGGATGCCGAGCTGCAGCTCCGCGAAGCTGATCTTCACGACCAGCACGAACGGCACGAGGAAGAACAGCACGAGCCACGTGAACGGCCCGGCGACGACCGCCGTCGCGCCCGTCAGGTTGAAGCGCCGCACCGGCCACTCGAGCAGGGACTTGAACGCGTTCATGACGTCAGCACCACGCCGGCGGTCGCGCTCCAGCGCACGTAGATCTCGTCGCCGAGCGCCGGCGTGTCGAGTTCCGAAATCGCGAGGCTCGACACGTTCGCGATCACCGTCTTGCCGCCATCGAGCTTCACGTGATACAGCGAATAGCCGCCCATGTACGCGACGTTGCTGATCCGGCCGCGCGCCCAGTTGAACGCGCCTTCGGGCGGCTTGCGCGTGAGCGCGATCCGCTCGGGGCGCACCGACACCGTGACCGGCATCCCGAGCGGGCCGGAGATGCCATGGCTCACGTACAGCCGACTCGGCAGTTCCGGCGATTCGATGTACACGTGATCGGGTTCGTCCTCGACCGTCACGCCGTCGAACAGGTTCGTCGAGCCGATGAATTCGGCCGAGAAGCGGCTGTTCGGGTATTCGTACACTTCGTTCGGCGAGCCGATCTGCACGATCTGGCCTTCGCTCATCACCGCGAGGCGGTTCGCCATCGTCATCGCCTCTTCCTGATCGTGCGTGACCATGATGCAGGTGACGCCGACCTTGTTCAGGATGTTGACGAGCTCGATCTGCGTGCGCTGGCGGATCTGCTTGTCGAGCGCGGACATCGGCTCGTCGAGCAGCAGCAGCTTCGGGCGCTTGACCAGCGAACGCGCGAGCGCGACGCGCTGCTGCTGGCCGCCGGAGAGTTGATGCGGCTTGCGCTTCGCATACTTGCCCATCTGCACGAGTTCGAGCGCGGACGCGACGCGCGCCTTCAGCTCGGCCTTCGGCGTGCCTTCCTGCTTCAGCCCGAACGCGACGTTCGACTCGACCGACATGTGCGGGAACAGCGCATACGACTGGAACATCATGTTCACGGGCCGCTTGTACGGCGGCATCTGCGCGAGGTCCTCGCCGTCGATCAGGATCTTGCCCGACGTGACCGTCTCGAGGCCCGCGAGCATCCGCAGCAACGTCGACTTGCCGCAGCCCGAGCTGCCGAGCAGCGCGAACAGCTCGCCCTGGCGCACGGTCAGGTTGACGCTGCGCACGGCTTCGGTGTCGCCGAATTTCTTGACGACGTCGACGATCTGGACAAAGTTCTCGGCGCGCGCATCGGCGCCGGAGGAGGAAACGGAGAACGGCGCGCCCGCGACCGGCGCGCCCGACTGGCTATTCATGATGTGCTGCTTCTCTCCTGCGTTAGACGAACAAAGCCCCCGGGGGCACCAGGGGCTTCATGACTGCTGATTCACTTCGGCTCGCGTCAGCGGCCCGACTTCAGCTCGGTCCACAGACGCGTCTGCAGACGCTGGATTTCAGGCGGCAGCGGCTTGAGCAGGAACAGCGTCTTCACGACGTCGGCCGGCGGGTAGACGGCCGGGTCGTTCGCGACGTCGGGCCGCACGTACTTGCGTGCCTCGGCATTGGCGCTCGGGTAGTACACCGCGTTGGTGATCGCCGCGTGCACCTTCGGATCCTCGATGTAGTTGATCCACTGCAGCGCGGCTTCCTTGTTCTTCGCATCCTTCGGGATCGCCATCACGTCGAACCACACCGGCGCGCCGCCCTTCGGAATGTAGTACTCGACCTTGTACGGCTTCTTCGCCTCGATCGCGCGATGCTTCGCGATCACGACGTCGCCCGACCAGCCGAACGCGAAGCAGATGTCGCCGCCGACCAGGTCGTTGATGTAGCCCGACGAGTTGAATTGCGTGATGTACGGACGGATCTTCTTCAGCACGTCCATCGCGGCCTTGTAGTCGGCCGGGTTCGTGCTCATCGGATCCTTGCCGATGTAGTGCAGCGTCGCCGCGAACATCTGGTCGGGCGCGTCGAGCACCGACACGCCGCAGGTCTTCAGCTTCGCGAGGTTTTCCGGCTTGAACAGGATGTCCCAGTTGTCGAGCGGCACCTTGCCGAGCGCCTGCTGCGCCTTCGTCAGGTTGTATGCGAGGCCGGTCGTACCGTACGCCCAGGGCACCGAGTACTTGTTGCCCGGGTCCGCGCCGGCGACGAGCGCCATCAGTTGCGGATCGAGGTACTTGAGGTTCGGCAGCTTCGACTTGTCGAGCGGCGCGAAGATGCCGGCGGCGATCTGCTTGCCCGCGTAGTTGCTGGTCGGCACGACGATGTCGTAGCCCGAGCTGCCGGTCAGCAGCTTCGCCTGCAGCGTGTCGTCGCTGTCGTAGTTGTCGTAGCGGACCTTGACGCCCGTCTGCTTCTCGAAGTTCGGGATCGTGTCCTTCGCAATGTAGTCCGACCAGTTATAGACATTGAGCTGCGTATCCTTCGCCGCTGCCGCCGATGCACCCACGCACAGCGCGAGCGCTGCGAACCGGCCCACTACCTTTGCTTTCATCCCGTTCTCCCTCCGGCCGGACGCACTGCCCGGCTGCCGTCTGCCTCGTCATGGCGGCGCATTCGGGCGCGCCGCCCCTCGAAAACCCCGAAAACTACCATCATTCGCGCCCCGTCACAAAAAAATCATGCCGGTGTCGCGCAAACGGAACAGATTACCGCCGCCGGCCCGTCGGGCCGCCCGCGCGGCGGGGCGTTCCGGGGGAATTCTATCGGGTAATCGACGGCTGTCCACCCGGAAAAACGGACAGCGGCGAACCCGCGTTCGCATGCCCGGCGTGCCCGCCCGGCGCCCGCAGGCAACGCCCGGCCGTACTGTCCCGCTGCCGCGCCGGGACAGCATGCCGGCGCGAGCGTCCGGCCGGGCCGCCGCGATGCATTAAAATGGCGGCTGACGATTCAACTGCGCGAACCCTCCCGATGGCCTCCAATCTTCACGACCTCCCCGACAGCCCCTGCATCGGCGTGTGCTCGACGCTCTTCGACGAAGTCTGCAAGGGCTGCGGCCGCACGGCCGCCGAAGTGTCGAACTGGGTGTTCCTGAGCGACGACGAAAAGCGCGCGGTGTGGGAACGCATCACGCGCGAAGGCACCGCGATGCGCTTCCAGTACGACAAGCTGTAAAGCGTCCCGCGTCGGCGCAGGCCGACGCGATGCGAACGATCGGGCAGCGCCGTCCGCTCACACGCCGCTCGCTCGGCCCCCGGCCGACTTCATCCGGCCAGCCTCCCTGCCCGCCTTCGCTGTTACACCGCCGCGCACCGACGCGACGCCTTCCCTCTCTCCCCGCTCTTCCCGCTGCCGACGTACGCGATGGCCGCAATGACGTCACGCGTCCGCCGTCCCGAGCCGCCAATGCCGACCGCTCGGTGCGAACCGTTGGGCACTTCGTTCGTCAACATCGTCGGCGCACGCCGATTCCATATCGCTTCATCGTCGCCGAAGTTTAAAAATATCTGATCTGACATTCTTAACAATTAAAACACCGGTTTTCCGCGCGAGAATCGAATTCCCTTCCCGACCAAAACCAGAAATCTCATAAAAAATATCCTCGAAAATTTGTACAAGTCCGATTTCTTTTCGGAAATCGAGTTGATAAATTTCCTCCGCTCATCGGAAATAACCGCGAGCAAGTTTCATTTCATTAATCCAGACAAACCCGGATCGCCGAATCCATTTTCGGCATTCCGGATTGCCACCAGGAATACGTCCAGATGAAATTCGTTAAGATGACGAACCAGGCCTCGCGCCTCGTGATTGCAGGCCTGCTCGCATGGGGCACCACCGCGGCTTTCGCCGACACGTTCGACGTCAAGGTCACCGGCACGGTGAAGCCCGGCGCGTGCACGCCGACGCTGGCCGGCGGCGGCACGTTCGATTACGGGCTGATCGGCTCGGCCCAACTCAGCCCGACCGCGCCCACGCTGCTCGCGATCCTGTCGGATTCGATCACGATCACCTGCGACGCCGCCGCGCGCGTCGCATTGACGGCGCAGGATAATCGCGCCGGCACCGGCGCCCTTTCCGGCAATATCAATTTCTTCGGCATGTCGAAATCGGATAATGTTCAATTCGGCCTCGGCACGGCCAGCGGCAAGAATATCGGCGGCTTTGCATTCCGTTTCCGGAAGAATTCGTTCCAGGCCGACGGCGCGGCCGTCGATTCGATTTATTCGAGCACCAAGGGCACCACCTGGACGGCTTCCGACGGCGTGGTCGACAACACCGGCGGCTACGAGTCGTGGGCCAAGAAAGGCCAGACCGTGCCGGTCGCGGCGAAGGTGTTCTCCGGCACGCTCGACGTGCAGGCCGCGATCGACAAGACGTCGAATCTCGACCTCAGCCAGGAAATCAATCTCGACGGCCTCGCCACCGTGTCCCTCGTGTACCTGTAATGCCGGTACGCGTCGTGCCATTGATTGACTCGATCGCCTGACAGGCGTCGACCGCGCCGCCGCTTCGCGAAGCGGCGGCGCGACACACGCTTGCGCCAACTGCCAGCCGGTTCCATGACCCTCCCAGCCCTCCATTTCCCGCGGTTTTTCCCGCTCGCCCTGCTCGCCGGTTGCCTGCTCGGCCCGGCCGCCGTTCACGCGATGGGCGTCGTGCCCGAAACGTCGGTCGTGATCGTCGACGAAGCCGACGGCGAAGGCACGATCTCGGTCAAGAACACCGACGATCACCCGACGCTGCTGCATACGACGATCGAACCGATTCCCGAAGACGACGCCGTGCTCGTGGTCGTGACCCCGCCGATCGCGCGAGTCGAAGGCGGTGCGGTGCAGCTCGTCCGGTTCGTCCTCGCCAGCGACGCACCGCTCGCCACGCAGCGCCTCGCCCGCGCGTCGTTCTCGGGCATTCCGCCGCAGCGTCCGGGCCGCAACGAGATCCGGACGATCATCCGCCAGAACCTGCCCGTGCTGATCCAGCCGCGCGATCTCGCGCGCAACGACGCACCGTGGACGTTGTTGAAGTGGTCGGTCGAAGGCGGCGAACTGGTCGTGCGCAACGACAGTCGCTACGTGGTACGCCTCGAACAGAAAGTGCAGCTGCTTCCGACCCGGCAGATCGTGTCGCTGCCGGCGCCGTACGTGCTGGCCGGGCAAACCCGCCGGATCGCGCTCGCCGAGCGTCCCGCAACGCTCGAACAGGTACGAATCTTCCCGGCCACCGTCTATGGCTACTCGGTCGATCACTACGACGCGGCGCTCGCGCCCCGTGCGGCCGATGCGGCCTCGCACCGGTAGACCGCACGGCATCGTTTTCGGACCGTCCATGTCGCGCACCGCTCATCGCCGAAACGCACTGCTCGCGCTCGGGCTGTACGTCGGCGCGGGCAGCGCGCCGTGCGCCGCGCCGGCCGGCCCCGCACACCCGTCGACCGACGCGCTCGAATTCGACGCAGGCGCGTTGCGCGAGCACGGTATCGACGCCACGACCAGCCGCTATTTCGCGCACGCACCGCGCTTCATGCCGGGTCTCTCGGCCGTCCGGCTGACGGTCAACGGCCGGCGCGCCGGCCGTGCCGATGCGCGTTTCGACACCGACGGCAACCTGTGCGTCACGCCCGAGCTGTTGCGTGCGGCCGGCCTCATCGCGCCCGACACGTTCCGCGACGCGACCGCCTGCCACGATTACCGGCGCGCGTATCCGCAGGCGATCGTCACGTTGCGCCCGGCCGACGGCGCGATCGATTTCGTCGTACCGGCCGACGCCCTCGATACGCGCCCGCGCACGCCGGATACGTTCGCACGCGGCGGTCTCGCCGGCCTGGTCAACTACGACGTGCTTGCGATGACGACACGCAATCAGGCCGGCACGTCGCAGTACTGGCAGGCCTCGACCGAGGCCGGATTCAACGCATCGGACTGGATCGTGCGCAGCAGCCAGATCGTCACATCGGTGGACGGCCGCGTGGGCGTCGAGCATCAGGCGGCTTACGCGCAGCGCACCTTCGCCGCGCGCGGCACGACGCTGCAGGCCGGGCAGATCGTTCCGCAATCGACGCTGTTCACGGTGGGCCGGATGTTCGGCGTGCAGGCGTTTCCCGACGAAGCGCTGGCCGCCGCGCCCGGCGCCGCTGCCCGGGTGACCGGGATCGCCCGGACGCAGGCACGCGTGGAGGTGCGCCAGCTCGGCGTGCTGATCCACGCGTCGCAGGTGCCGCCCGGACCGTTTTCGCTGGGCGACCTGCCGCTCGTCAGCGGCGCCGCGGATCTCGACGTGACGGTGGTCGAGGCAACCGGCGGCGTTCAGCACTTCGTCGTGCCGGGCGCGTCGCTGCCCGGCGCCGGGCTCGCGGCGGCGCAAGGGCTGGCGATCGCCGTCGGCCGCCTGCAGAACGACGGATACGCGCAAGCGCCGTGGCTCGCGACCGCCACGCGCGGCTGGCAGATCCGGCAGCGTGCGCGGCTGAGCGCCGGCATCCTCGCGTCGTCGCCGTTGCAGTCGGGCGCCGCGCGCGTCGAATTCGCGCCGCTTGCCGGGCTCGGTGCGGCCGTCGGCATCGACGTCAGCCGCACCGCCGCCCGACGCGGCACCCAGGCCCGCATCGCATTGGCGAACACGCTCGACACGGCGCTGCGCGCCAGTCTGTCGTTCGTGCGACGCACGCCCGGATACCGGGAGCTGACCGACGCCGTCCGGTCGCTGGACGCCTTCACGCCACCCTCGCATACCCAGTTCGCGACCACACTCGGCTGGCACGATCGCGCACTCGGCGCGCTGTCGTTCGACTACACGCGCGTCGGGCTGTTCGACGGCCCCGCGCTGCAGCGCGTGTCCGGCACGTGGACGCGTCCGTTCGGACGCGCATCGGTCGCGCTGAACGTGAACCGCACGCTCGGCAGCCGCGGCGCGGGCGGCACCCAGGTCTACGTGAACATGAGCGTGCCGATCGGCCGTCGCAACGTCGGCACCTATGCGAACCTCGACGGCCATGCGGTGCGTTCCGGCGCACGCTACGCCGACACGTTCGGCCGTACCGGCCACTACAGCGTCGCGGCCGACTACGACACCGCGAGCCGGTCGCCGTCGATCCGCGCGAGCGTCAGCGCGACGCCGAACCATGCGCGCGCCACCGTCAACGTGGGCGTGTTCGGCGCCGGCCGCTCGATGCTCAGCGTCAACCTGCGCGGCGCGCTCGCGTGGATCGATGGCGCCGGCATGCTGTCGCCGTATGCGATTCGCGACACGTTCGCGCTCGCGCGCGTCGGCGAACAGCCGGGCATCGAACTCGCGACGCCGTCCGGCCCGGTCTGGACCGATCGGCGCGGCCGGGCCGTCATCGCGTCGCTGCCCGCATACGCGCAAACCTTCATCCGGATCAGGACGAAAGACCTGCCGCGCAATATCGATCTGAAGAACGGCATGCAGACCGTCGAAGCAGGTCGCGGCTCGGTGAGCCGTGTCGAATTCGCCGTCGAGACGACGCGGCGCGTGTTGCTGACCGTGACGCAAGCGAACGGCGCGGCGTTGCCGGTGCTGTCGACCGTCATCGACGACGACGACCGGTTCGTGACCGTATCCGCGAGCGCGGGCAAGCTGCTGCTCGCGGGCGCGCAGTTGAGCATGCCGCTGCGCGTCGTGCTGCCGGACGGCCAGCACTGTCGGCTGACGATCGCACTGCCGGACCGGCCGCCCGTCACGACGCGCTACTACGAGCGGGCCGACGCGCGCTGCGAGCCGGAACCCGATACCGCCCGCGACGCCCGCACATAAAAAAAGCGGCATGCCGACCGCCATGCCGCCAACCCCAACTCTGTTCTTGTTCCGTCGCGTCTAGAACTTCATCCCGACGCCCACGCCGACGATCAGCGGATCGATGTGCAGCGTGCCGATGCCCTTGTCGCCCAGCGTCGCATCGGTGCTCATCCAGATCTTCTTCACGTCGACGTTCATGAACACCTTCTTCGTCAACTGCACGTCCACGCCGAACTGCAGCGCGGGGCCGAAGCTGCTCTTGTTGATCGACACGCCCTCACCGCCGACGTTGAGCCCGTTGTTGTAGAAATACGTGTAGTTCAACCCGGCGCCGACGTACGGGCGCACCTTGCCCGCATGGTTGAAGTGATACTGCAGCAGCAGTGTCGGCGGCAGCACGCCCACGCCGCCGAGATTGCCGAGACTCGACGTCAACTGATGCCGCGACGTGCCGAGGATCAGCTCGACGCCGAGGTAGTCGCGGATCATGTACGTGAAGTCGAGCTCGGGCACGATCGCGTTGTTCACGCCCGTGTTGATCGCGCCGAGCGTGTCGCTCGCGCGCTCGTTCGGCTGGATGCTGATCGCGCGAAGCCGAACCAGTACGTCACCCTGATGGATGCCGTCGCCCGGCGACGCCGCGTGCGACAGCGACGGCATCGCGATGGTGGCCGCGACGGCGGCAGCGGTGACACAAGTTCGAATCGTTTTATGCATGGTACGGACCCCCAAAGAATGGTTTCCATTCTCCCTGTAGGGTCTTTTCGTCATCTTGATATTGGTCAAGCCAGCGTAAACGTGGGACGGTTTGCCGCAGGCTCGGTCGCACTGCCCGTCAGCAGCAGGTCGAGCAGATCGCGCACGCTGCGGATCGCGCGGCCGAACGGCAACGCCTCCCGGCCGCGGAAGAACAGACCGTTCGCGACATCGCCGCGCAACGCGGCCGCGAGCCGCGTATCGATGCAGAAGTGGCCGAATTTCTCGATGCCGTCACGCAGGCCGCATACGCTCAGGCATTCGAGCGCGGTCGGGCAGCGCTGCTTCAGCGCGCCGAGCTTGGTGCGAATGCGTGTCTCGTTGCGCAGGTAACGATCGAGCCACGGCGTCTTCACCGCGCGTGCCGGCAGCCCCGTCACGCTGACGAATTCGACGATGTCGTCAGGCGTCGCATCGGCGAGCACGCGCTTGAAATGCGGATGCGCATCGCCTTCCTCGGTCACCGCGAACGGCGTCCCGACCTGCACGCCGTCCGCGCCAGCCGCGAACGCCGCGCGCACCGTATCGTGACTGTTGATCCCGCCGGCCACGATCAGCGGGATCGTGTCGCGGGCGATGCCGAGCGACGCCATCACCTGCGCGGTCTCGTCGAGCACGCGCGCGAAATCGAAACGGGCGTCGTGCATGTCGTCGATCTGCGTGACGCCGAGGTGGCCGCCCGCGTGCGCCGGATGCTCGATCACGATCGCGTCGGGCAGGCGCCCCTTCTTCATCCACTTCTTCAGCACCAGCGCGATCCCGCGGCTGTCCGACAGGATCGGGATCAGCGCGATGTCGTGCCCGTGCGTGAGGTCGGGCAAGTCGAGCGGCAGACCCGCGCCCATCACGATCGCGTCGGCGCCCTCGTCGCACGCGACCCGCACGTAGTCCGCATGCGCGCTCACCGCCTTCATCACGTTGACCGCGATCATCCCGCGCCCTTCGCTGTACGTTTTCGCGAGACGGATCTCGCGCGCGAGCGCGTCGAGGTTCGCCGCTTCGAGCGTCGCGCGATCGGGTTGCGCGCGGCAACGCTCGAGCAAATCCGCGTGATGGTGGCGCAGGTCGATGCTCGCGATCGTGCCGACCGCGCCTTCGCGCGCGACGCTGCCCGCCAGCCGGTGCGCGGAGATGCCGACGCCCATGCCGCCCTGCACGACGGGCAGCAAGGTGCGGCCGCGAATCGTCAGCGGCGGAAAGGAAGTGCGTACGGTCATCTGAAACCTCGTCGGAACATCGGAACCGCGATGATCGACGATCCACCGCCGCGCACCTTGACGGCCGTCAATAAAAAAACGGCACGCGAACGTGCCGTCTCCGGTTCGGGCCGCGCGCGGCGCTCAGGCCGGCTTGGCCGGCTTCAACTGCATCGACTTGTATTCGAGATACTCTTCGAGCCCGTACACGCCGTTCTCGCGGCCGTGCCCGGACTGCTTGAAGCCGCCGAACGGCGCGGCGCCGTTCCACGTGCCGCCGTTGATGTCGACCTGCCCGGTGCGGATGCGGCGCGCAACGCGCATCGCGCGTTCGTCGCTGCCGGCCCACACCGCGCCGCCGAGCCCGTACGGCGAATCGTTCGCGATCCGCACGGCTTCGTCTTCATCGCGATACGTGATGATCGACAGCACCGGCCCGAAGATCTCTTCCTGCGCGATCGTCGATTTCGGATCGACGCGGCCGAACACGGTCGGCTTCACGAAGAAGCCCTTCGCGAGCCCTTCCGGCAACCCGGTGCCGCCCGTCACGAGTTCCGCGCCTTCGTCGATCCCGCGCTGGATGTAGGCCTGCACGCGCTGCTGCTGCACGGCCGACGCCAGCGCGCCGAGGCGCGTCGCCTCCTGCCGCGGGTCGCCCGCGACGTACGTTTCGGCCACGGCCTTCGCGATCTCGCGCGCTTCGTCGTAGCGAGCTTCCGGCACCAGCATCCGCGTATGCGCGGAGCAGGTCTGGCCGGCGTTCAGGTAGCACGCGTTGACGGTGCCCTTCACCGCCGTCGCGAAATCGGCGTCGTCGAGGATCACCGATGCCGACTTGCCGCCGAGCTCCAGCGCGACGCGCTTGACGCCCGCGGCCGCCAGTTCGGCCACGCGCTTGCCCGCGCGCGTCGAGCCGGTGAACGACACCATGTCGACGTCCGGGTCGGTCGCCAACACCTCGCCGACGACCGGGCCATACCCGCACACGAGGTTGAACACGCCGGCCGGCAGCCCGGCCTCGTGGATCGCTTCGGCGAGCATGAACGCGTTGAGCGGCGCGACTTCGGACGGCTTCAGCACCACCGTGCAGCCGGCCGCGAGCGCCGGCGCGACCTTCAGCGTGATCTGGTTGAGCGGGTAGTTCCACGGCGTGATCGCCGCGACGACGCCGACCGGCTCGCGCACCACCAGCGAATTGCCGACCCGGGCCTCGAATTCGAACGATTCGGCGAGCTTCGCGTACGCCTTCCAGTTGTAGATCGGGCCGCCGACCTGGATCGCGCGCGACAGCTTGATCGGCATGCCGACTTCGCCGGTGATCGACTGCGCGAGTTCCTCGCTGCGCGCCTGCAGATGCTCGACGATCTTGCGCAGATAACCCGCGCGCGTCGCGGCCGGCGTGGCCGCCCACGCGTCGAAGGCCGCGCGCGCCGCGCGGATCGCGTCCTGTGCGTCGGACGCGACGCCCTCGGGAATCCGGCCGATCACGGCTTCGGTGCCCGAGTCGATCACGTCGATCGTGCCGGTGCCGGCCGGTTTGCGCCATGCGCCGTCGATGTAGAACTGGTCGTAGATTTTCATCGTGTTCCGCCTCCAGGGAAGCCGCCATTCTAGCGAGCGTTTCGGTGACGGGTGTGACGAATGACAGCGATTCGAAAGGACCGGCGCCCCGTCGCCCCGTCGCCCCGTCGCGCCGGTGCTCCGCCGCCCGCCGCACACGGCCGGCGCGGCATCCGTCGGGTCGCCGCCACGTCAGCATCCGCCCGGATGCGCGGCCGGGCCCGCATCGTGCTATGTTTTTAATATCGGCATCGGCCCGTTGCGGCCGGCGCCGCCCGGAATCGACGCACTTCGTGAGCGCTGCCATGTCCGACGCATCCCATACCCTCGGCTCGCAAGACCGCCTGGAGCTGCTTTGCTGGCTCACCTGCGGCAACCTCGGCGCGTTTTACCTCAACGAATCATGGCCGGACGCCGCGTTCCAGGTGCAGGCCGCGCACCGCTGGCTCGACCGCCATCACCGCCAAGCCGACTGGCTGTCGGTCGCCAGGCTCGCGGCGCTCGCGCAGGATATCGCGAAGCGGCATGCGGGGTTCGTCGACGCGTCGTGGGCGCGCGACGCGGTCGAGGAAATCGTCGATACCGACGATCTCGACTATCGGGCCAAACTCGTGCAATGGGTGTACGAAGACTGCTGCAAGGCGCTCGCGGACAAGCGGCTGGCGGATTGAGCCGCGCGGACCGCGCCCGGGCCGCGGCATCGCCTGACGGGATACGCGCTGTTCGCCGTGACGAACGTCACGGCCTGAATGACTGCCGGGGCACGGCGCATGTGCGCCGCCCCGGCGCCGGCACGCGCAACGCGTGCCGATGCGTTTACAGCAGCGACTTGGCCTGCGTGAGCACCTTGTCGCAGATCTGCTTGGTCACCTGCTGCTTCAGGCCGCCGCCGCTCAGGTCGAGCTTGCTGCCGTTGCCTGCGTCGAGAATCCCGCTCGCACCGCTCGTATAGCCACTGTCGGACGACGCGGACGCGTTGCCGCCGAGCTTGCCGATCAGCGCGTCCTTCACCGACGCCGCGCCGCCGCCGGTCGCGCCGCCGAGATAGTTGTTCTGGATGCAGAACTGCAGCAGGCCCGCGACGTTGCCCGTGCTGCCCGGCATCAGCGACGCACCGCCGCCGCCCGTCAGCGCGCCGCCGAGGCCGCCGAGGTTGCCGAGCGCCCCGCCCGCGCTGCCGCCGGAATCACCGCCCCCGCCGACCTGTTTCAGGACGTCGCCCAGTTGCGCGTGGGCGACCGAAAACGGCGCGAGCAATCCGATCAGCGCGCCGGCAACGGTCGCGCGGTAAAGACGTGCATTCATGTAAAGCCTCCCGGTTGTGATTGCGTGAGTACCGCGAATCGCATCCAAGGATACTCAATCGACCGTGGCATGACAGCCTTCGACGCCGCGTGAAACGTCAGGCATCGTGATATCGCGGCGATTTGACAATGCTTGACGGGCGTTTCCGTGTCGCAGGCCCGCGCGAAGCGTCATAGAATCGTCGTCGGCCGCCTGACCGCTGCGATCCGACATCCACCTCGAACATGAATGACCCTCGCGTGGCGCTTGCCCATCGATTTTTGCTGATCGCCGGCGCATCGGCCGCACTCATGGCCGGCGCCGGTGCCACCGATGTCGCCGCTGCGGCGCCCGTAGCCACGACGGCTTCGGCCTGCACGTCGCCTTCGTTCGACCGTTATCCGGCACCGGCCGCCGCCCGTGCGCCGCGCAAGCCGGCTGCCACGCCTCGGCTCACCAGCAAGGAAGCGCGCCTGTACCGCACTGTCATTCGCGACGAATTCGCGCAACCGGCCAATTTTGCCGGTCACTACCGCGTCGCGATCTGGGGTTGCGGAACGGATTGCCGAAATTTCGCGATCGTCGACAAGGACACGGGCGCGACGTACACGATGCCCGGCGTGAAATCCATCTCGGGCGTGATGGGCAATGACGACGAACGTGTCGACTTCCGTGCCGGCAGCACGCTGCTGATCGTCGCCGGCTGCTTCAACGATGCGTGCGACGACGGCTACGCGAAAGCGGCCCGGTTCTTCTACGAATGGACCGGCTCGCGGCTGCGTCCGGTCGGCCGGTGTCCGCTGGCCATCGAGCCGGTTCAATAAGCGGCCCGGGCCAGCCATGACGACCATTCACCTCAGTTTCGACGACGGCCCCGGCCCCTCGACGCCTGCGCTGCTCGACGTGCTGCACGACGCATCGTGCACGGCGACCTTCTTCGTGCTCGGCAAGCATCTCGCGGGCGCGCTCGACGTCGCAACGAGAATCGCGCGCGACGGCCACCGGCTCGGTAACCATACGTATTCGCACGCGAAACCGGGCGCGCTCGCCGACGCCGCGCTGATCGACGAGATCGACACGACCGACGCGCTGATTCGCGACGTGTACCGTCGCGCCGGCCTTGCCGCGCCGGACACGATCCCGCTGCGCCTTCCATACGGGTTGATGCCGCAGGACGGTCGCGCGGCCGTGCTCGCGCGCGCGCAACGCGAACACACGGGCTGGACCGCGATACTGGACGACTGGCAACGGCCGGCGCCGTCGCCGCACGCGCTGTTCGACGCGATGTGCGCGCATGCCGATGCCTGCGCGGCGCAGCATCGCGACGTGCTGTTCTGCCTGCACGACGGATCGCGGCACGGCGACGCGCGGCCCCACACGGTCGAAGCGGTGCGGCTGTTCCTGAACCGGCAGCGCGCTGCCGCCACGCCCCGTTAGCCCGCGGGCACCGCCCCATCCAGCAACTGCCGCCAGCCGCCGAGAAATCCGATGCCGGGCCCGGGCATCCACAACCCGCGCTGCGCGGCTTCGAGATGGATCAGCGTCTGGTCCGCGCAGAACAGCGTCGTCAGCGCGTCGTAGTGGTCGCGCAGCCAAGCCGGCGCCGCATCCGGGCGCGTCGCCGCATAAGCGTCGAGACTGGCCCCCCATCGCCCGCGGTCGAACACGAAGCCATCGTCCCGGTCCGCATCGCGCGACAGCGCGAACGACGCAAAGGCCGCCTCGAGCCATGGCGCGCCCTGGCCCACGTCGTCAAAATCCAGCACGCCGTTCACCGCGTTGCCGACGTACAGCAGGTTGCCCGCGTGATAGTCGCCGTGCAGCCAATGCGCCGGCCCCGTCAGCCACGCCGCCGCCGCGTCGAGATGCGCGCCGATCCGGCGGATCACCGTGTCGTAGGCATCGTTCAAATCGCCCGGCAGCGACAGCATCGCGCGCGCCGCGACGCGCGCATGCCGCGCGGACAGCCACGCCAGCGGCGCCGCTTCGCTCGCGGGTATCGCGGCCAGTGCCGTATGCAGATGCGCGAGCGTGCGCATCGCATCGGTCGCCCCCGCGTGCGGGTCGTCCGGCAGGCCGGGACGGCCGTCGATATGCTCGAACAGATGCAGCCAGCGTCCGTCGGGCAGCCGCACGCCGGTTCGCGCGTCGACGGTCGGCTGCAGCCGCGGCAGCGCGGGCAGCCGCGGCGCCGTCGTGCGTGCCGCGCCGAGACGGCCGAGGATCGACGCCTCGCGCTGCATCTGCCCGAGCGGCTTGCCGGCCCACGACACGCGCAGCACCGCGCGCCCCGCATCGCCCTCGACGAGATACGTTTTGTTAGTATGGCCCGACGCCAGCGCCTGCAGGCGCGCCGGCCCGATGTTCCAGTACCGGTGAAGCCACGGTTCCAGCGTTTTCACGTCACTCCTACTCGTTGCATTGACCATGTCAGAGCGTCCTTCGGCCCGCATGCGGGACATCAACATCGAATGGCTGACGCGCGCCGCCGAATTCGGCCACCTGTTCCAGACCCACTGGCTCGGCGAGCGCTTCTTCCATCTGCCCGGCGACATGCTCGCGCTGCAGGAACTGATCTGGCGCGAGCGCCCCGACTGCATCGTTCAGACCGGCATCGCGGCGGGCGGCGGCGTGGTGTTCACCGCGTCGATGCTGGAACTCGCGGGCAATCACGGCCGCGTCGTCGCAATCGAGCCGCGCCTGCGCGACGAGGTCCGCCAGCGCCTGCAATCGCACCGCCTCGCCGATCGCATGGTGCTGATCGAAGGCGAATCGTGCGCGCCCGACACGCTTGCATCGGTACGTACGCAAATCGACGACGGCGCGCGCGTGATGGCGATCCTCGATCTCACGCATACGCACGCGCACGTGCTGCGCGAACTCGAATGCTATGCGCCATTCGTGACGCGCGGCTGCTACGCGATCGTGATGGACACCATCATGGAGTATCTGCCCGAGTCGATGTTCGACGGCAAGCCGTACGGCCGCGGCAACAACCCGGCCACGGCCACACGCGAATTCCTCGCCCGCGACGATCGCTTCGAAGTCGACCACGACATCGAGGACCGCGTGCTCATGACGCTGTCGCCAGGCGGGTTCCTGAAGCGAGTGCGCTGATCAAGCGGGCCGCTTGCGCGGAGCCGTCGCGCGCCGCATAGCTGTCGCGGATCCGCGCCGCGTGTTCGCGCAACGGTCCGGCGCGTAACAGGCGTTCGAGCGCATCGGTAATGTCCGCGACACCCGCCTGCTGCAGATCGAGCACGCAGCCCGCACCGGCCCGCTCGACGAAGTGCGCCGAATGGAACTGGTCGTTGCAGAACGGCGACAGCAGCATCGGCACGCCGCACGCGAGCGACTCCATCACCGAATTCGCGCCGCCGTGGCTGACGAACGCGTGCGTGCGCCGCAGCAGCGCCAGTTGCGGCGCGTAACGTACCGCGATCACGCGTGCGTCACCGGCCGGCAGCAGATCCGAATCGACCAGTTCACCCACCGACAGCACCAGTTGCGCGGACGTCGCGCGCGTCGCGTCGATCACCTTCGCGAACAGGTCCGGATGGTAGTAAAGCTGGCTGCCGAGCGACATGTAGACGAGCGGCCGATCCGCGTCGAGGCGCGCCCACGGGAACGCCGTCTCGTCGCCGCGCGGGCCCGACGGCATCGCAGGGCCGACCAGTTCGACACCCGCGGGCGGCGCACCGACCAGCGCGTCGGTCGTGAACGCGAGCGTCAGGTGCGGCGACAGCACGTCGCAGCCGCGAAAGCGTGCGTCGAGGCCGTAGCGCGCGAACAGGCGCGTGCGTTCCGGTGCGAGCCATCGCACCGTGCGCAGCAGCTCCGAATCGAGATCGTCCGGCAGCACCGGATTCAGCGAATTCGACATCGACACCCACGGCAGCCCTTCCAGTTCCGCGGCAATCGCCGCCGCATAGAGCAGCGGATCGATCACGACCACGTCGGGCTGCCATTCGCGCAGCACCGCGCGGATGCCGTCCACCTGCGCGGGCGCGAGGTCGATCAGCAGCGTGCGGATCCAGTGCCGCAGCCAGTCGGCGTCGCGAATGTTCGCGGCGAAGCTTGCGCCGCGCGACAGGTCGTGGCGCTCGGGCGTCTCGCGCGGCCCGACGAACGCGAAACCGCCGGCGCCGTCGAGCTGGTCGCTGATGTCGGCCGGCGCATAGAACGCGACGTCGCAACCGGCGGCGCGCAGATGCTGGGCCGGGCCGATGCACGGATTGACGTGGCCCTTCTCGGGCACCACGCAGAACAGGATGCGTTTCATGAACGGCTCAGGTGGGGCGATGCACGGCATCGGGATGAAGGCGATCGAGATGATCGAGGATCAGGGTCAGCGTCGTCCACAGCACGCGTTCGGTATCCGTCTGCAAAGCGGGCGCGGCCACGCCGAGCGTGTCGGCCAGCGCATGCGTGCGGTCGCGATCGAGCAGCGTCGCGAGATCCATCGCCGGCGCGAGCCGCCCGCGCTTGGGACCGTGCACGAGACGGTCCGGCAGGTTCAGGCGCGCCCCGAGATCGCGCAGGCACTGCTTGTTCGGATCGGGCGCGATGCTCGTCAGATGCGCGACGACGGCGGCATCGACGAACGGCGGATGCAGATCCACCGACGCGGCGTCGAACAATGCGTGACACAGCGGCAGATAGTTGGCCGACCGGTCGCGGCGCAATACCTGATCCGCACCGTCGCCGGTTATCGCGACCTCGACGCCGTCCGCTGCCATCGCCTCGGCCAGCAGCAGCTTCGCGACCGGATGCAGGTTGAACATCGGCTCCTCGACCGCATGGGTCGTTCTCGGCAGCGCCGCGATGAAATCGGCCTCGGTCGCGCGCACGATCTTCACGTTCGCCTGCATCTGCGTGGCGAGTTCGAGCGCCGCGTCGCGTTCGCAGTAATCGGGCATGTCGGTCACGAGGATGTAGGCCGTCACGTGCCGCAATGCGCCGAGCTCGCGCAGCAACGCGAGCAGCAGCGCCGAATCGAGCCCGCCGCTCAGCGCCAGCGCGACCCGCTTGCCGCTGTCGAGCGCGCGCTGCAGCGACGCGCGCAGCGCGGTGCCCAGATCGGCGGGCTGCGGCCGCTCGGGCGCCGGCTGCACCGTCAGCCCCTGCGGCGACCGGATCAGTGCATGGCCGGGCGGCACCGCGAGCACGTCGCGCAGCACGGTGCGGCCGACGAGGCGCTCGCCGCTCAGGTAGCCCGCGATGGCGGCCGCGTCCGGCGCGCCGGCCGGTTGTTGCCCCGACGCCCGCAATACGGCGCGGATACCCGACGCCGACACGCCGCTGCGCGGATGGTAGTGCAGACGATCGAAACCGAACGGGTCGCGCGTGCCGACGATCATGGATAACGAGCCTTCAAGGTGTCCACTTCAATGCGTTTGAGGATGCGATGCGGCGCCACCGGCGCGCTGCCGCCCTGACAATGCAGGCACGCTTCGAGCGGCGTCTCGCGTTGCAGATAGGCGAGCATCGCGTCGAGCATGCCCGCATCGTCGCGCAGCGGCAGGCCATCGGCCTGAAAATCCTTCTCGCCCTGGTACAGCGTATGGAAATGCGCGGGGCGCGTGCACGTGTAGAACATGCCGTCGCGAATCATATGGCAGCGCTCGCGAATCCAGCAATCGTGATACAGGCGCTGGGCTTCGTCGCGATCCGTGCCCGGCTGGGCGCGGTTCATCGTCGTGAACACGTCCTGCACCTTCCAGTTCAGGCGCACGTCGAAGCGCGCGGCCTGGCGCTCGACATGCGCGACCAGGTCGGCGGAAAGCGCGGGCTTCGGATAGCGCGAGATCGTCAGCGCATCCACCGCTTGCCAGAACGCGTCGGGCATCTCGCCGAGTTTCAGGCCGTTGGTCGTGACCGAGATCACGGGCGCGATGCCGGTCGCGCGTACGCGCTCGATCATTTCGACGAGCGCCGGATGCAGCAACGGCTCGCCGCCGACCAGCTTGAACATGCGCGGGCGCAACACCTTCGCGGCCTTGCGCAGATCGGCTTCGATCGATGCGGGGCTCGCGTACCACTCGGGCAACAGCGGCGACAGCGAGCAGCATTCCGCGCAGGTCAGGTTGCAGTGATCGACGATATGCGCTTCCAGCGAGCGCGTCTGCACGCGCCCGTCCTCGACGCGGTAATCGCGATCCAGCGGCGGCGGAAACACGTGTTGCCGCTCGCCGGAGCGCGGCGGATTCGGGATCTGGTTCGGATTCGCACTCACATCAGCTTCCTGCTTCCACGCAACGGGAAAAGAAATCGATCAGATGGCCACGCGCGTCCACCATCGCGGACGCCATCGTCACCGCGCCGTTCAGGTGCGACGCGAAACGCGACGGATCGTCGAGCCAGCCTTGCACGATCCACAGCTTGAGCGCGTGCTGCACGCACGCGGCATCGACCGCCCACGCGATGTGCGCCGGGTTCACCGGCCGCACCCGCTGGTAAGCACGCACGAATGCTTGCGCGAGGTGCGGCGCTTCCAGCGGCAAATGATTCAGGCAGCGCACCAGCTCGTATTCGCGCGGCGCGCCGATCGACGCTTCCCAGTCGACGATCAGCGGCGGCAGCGTGCCCGTGAACAGATAGTTGAACTGGTTGTAGTCGTTGTGGATCGGGTGCTGAGAATCGTCGGCCGGAAACGCTTCGATGCTGCCCGGATAGTAGCGGTCGAGCATGCGCAGCGCGAGATCGACGTAGCGGCGCAGGTTCGTCGCGTCGGCGGCGTTCGCATCGGCTCGATCGAGTGCATCCAGCAGGTTCCGGCGTACCGCATCCGCGTCGATCGACGTCAGTCGCGCACGGATCGTATCGAGCGACGGCAGATGCAGTCGTTCGAGGCTCACGTGCAACGCGGCCAGACTCGCGCCGAGCGCATCCCATTCGGCTGGCGAGAACGTATCGTAGGTCTTGAATTGCCCGGCTTCCCAGCGCGTCAGCATCGCGTGCGCATGTTGCCCTGACCACAGCGATGCGCCGGACGTCGTGCGCTCGAGCGTCTGCACATGAAAACGGAGGTCGTCATGCGTTTCCAGATGCGCGAGCACGGCGGTTTCCTTGACTGCGCGCGCATGGTGTTCGAGCGCATAGAGTTTCACTGCCACGCCCGCGCCGCCGCTGGTCGGCAGATGCCACACCCGTTCGCTCACTTGCGTCGGCGGCCCGCCGCGACCGAGGTCGTACGCGCCGCGAATCTCGTCGAAGGTGACGGCGAGCGAATCCATTCAGATGTGCTCGGCCGGCCCGTGCCGATACGGATGACCGGTCAGGAACGTGTTGTGTCCGACGTAGCGCAGCTTGTACATCGCCGGCCGGAACAACACCGACGGATCGTTGTTCGCGATGCCGAGCAGCGGGTACAGGTCGTGTCGCACGAAGAATGCGTTGTTGCCCATGTCGTCGCAACAGACGAGTTCATAGCCTTTATCGCGGCCGAGATGCACGAGCGATTCGAGGCTCGCGCCGTAATAGGTCGAGCCGTCCCATTCGTGGTCCGGATTGAAGCACATGACCCACCGCTCGGGCGGCGTGTAGTACGGGTTGTATTCGATCACGACGATGCGCGGCTCAAACGCTTGCAGCCCGCGCCACACCCAGTAATCGTTGCCGTCGATGTCGATCGACAGCAGGTCGAAGTCGGCCGGTACGTTCGCGTCGGTGAGCAGTCGGTCGACCGTGTCGGGCTGGACGCGATCGTGATGCAGGCGGACGCGCTCCACGCCCGCGTAGTGGGCGGTGAGCTTGCCGAACCGGTATGCGCTGCCTTCCACGAGTACGCCGGCCCAATCGTGTTCACGCAGCAACCGCGCCGTGTTGCTGTTGCGCAGGCCGTCGCTCGCGCCGATATCGACACAGAAACGGTTGGTCGGCGCGATCCGCTCCATCAGGCGCGCCAGGATGCCCTCCTCGGTGCCCTGCGCGTACAGGCTGGGCGCAAGGCCGGACAGATCGAGCGGGCGAGGATGGTCCTGCATCGAGGGCGGCTCCGGGGTGAAATGGGGAATGATGGGGCGTTGGGTGGGTAATTTACCTGAAGTCGATTACGCGGAGGAAACTCGGATGCACGATGCGGTCGCGTTTTACCGCAGTGGATATGAAAAAACCCGCATCGACATTACTGTCGATGCGGGCTTGTAGCGGTTCCGGCGATTCGCTCCGTGCGGTAGGCCTAACGTGCTCCCACGACCGGAGAAAACCTCAGGACACTTACTCCTGCCCCTGACTCGTCAGGAACTCCTCGTAATTCCCGCCGAAGTCGAACAGCGTGCCATCCGTCTTCACTTCGATGATCCGGTTCGCCAGCCCGCTCACGAACTCACGGTCGTGCGACACGAAAATCAGCGTGCCTTCGAACTGCTCGAGCGCGATCTGCAGCGACTCGATCGATTCCATGTCCATGTGGTTGGTCGGCTCGTCCATCAGCAGCACGTTGTGGCGGCCGAGCATCAGCTTGCCCCAGATCATGCGGCCCTTCTCGCCGCCCGACAGCACCTTCACCGACTTCTTGATGTCGTCCGACGAGAACAGCAGGCGGCCCAGCGTGCCGCGCACCATCGTTTCGTCGTCGCCGTCCTTGCGGTACTGGTCGATCCAGTCCATCAGCGTGATGTCGTTCGGGAACTCCTCGTACGTGTCCTGCGGCATGTAGCCGACGTTCGCGTTCTCCGACCACTTCACCGTGCCGTGATCGAGCGGCAGCGCGCCGAGCAGCGAGCGCAGCAGCGTCGTCTTGCCCGCGCCGTTCTCGCCGATGATCGCGATGCGCTCGCCCGGCTGCACCGACAGGTTGAAGTTCTGGAAGATCGTGCGCTCGTACTTCTTCGTGATCTCTTCGGCGACCACCGCGACGTTGTGCAGCTTCTTCTCGAACTCGAAGCGGATGAACGGGTTCTGGCGCGACGACGGCTTGAATTCCTCGATCTTGATCTTGTCGATCTGCTTCGCGCGGCTGGTGGCCTGGCGCGCCTTCGACTTGTTCGCCGAGAAGCGGCGCACGAAGTCCTGCAGTTCGGCCACGCGCTCCTTCGCACGCGCGTTCGCCGCAGCCTGACGCTCGCGCGCCTGGGCCGACGCGAGCATGTAGTCGTCGTAGTTGCCCGGCCAGACCTTCAGCGTGCCGAAATCCATGTCGGCCATGTGCGTGCACACCGAGTTCAGGAAGTGACGATCGTGCGAGATGATGATCATCGTCGAGTTGTACTCGTTGAGCGTGTGCTCGAGCCAACGGATCGAGTTGATGTCGAGGTTGTTGGTCGGTTCGTCGAGCAGCAGCACGTCCGGCTTCGAGAACAGCGCCTGCGCGAGCAGCACGCGCAGCTTCCAGCCCGGCGCGACGTCGGCCATCGTGCCGTTGTGGAACTTCTCCTCGATGCCGATGCCGAGCAGCAGCGCGCCCGCGCGCGCTTCGGCGTCGTAGCCGCCGTATTCGGCGAACTTGCCCTCGAGCTCGGCCGCGTGCATGTAGTCGTCGTCGGTGGCTTCCGGGTTCGCGTAGATCGCGTCACGCTCGGTCATCGCGGCCCACATCTCGGTGTGGCCCATCATCACGACGTCGAGCACGCGCACGTCTTCGTACGCGAACTGGTCCTGGCGCAGCTTGCCCAGGCGGACGTTCGGCTCCAGCGCGACGTTGCCGGCGCTCGGCTCGAGGTCGCCGCCGAGGATCTTCATGAAGGTCGACTTGCCACAGCCGTTCGCGCCGATCAGACCGTAGCGGTTGCCCTCGCCGAATTTGACCGAGATATTCTCGAACAAGGGCTTCGGCCCGAATTGCATCGTGATGTTGGCAGTAGAAAGCACGGCAGGTCCCGTTAAGAGAGAAATCGACGGAAAACCGTGTATTTTAGCAGGTGTCGGAGAAACTGCCGACCGCACCGTCCCGGCGGCGTATTCCCGGCCTCAGGCCCGGCGCCGGCGGCCCGTCAATACGACGGCACGCGCTGCACCGCCGTCTCACCGGAATCCCGCATGCTCGCCAGCCAGCTTCGCGAACAACTCGTCGGCGCATGGCGCCTCGTGTCCTACGAAATCCGCCCACGCGACGGCAGCACCGTCACCTATCCGCTCGGCCGCGACGCGCGCGGCTGGATCCTGTACACGCCCGACGGCTACATGTCCGCGCAGCTGATGGCGGCCGGCCGCCCGCCCTACGCGGACGGCGACCTGCAGGGCGGCAGCGTCGAGGAGCGCGCGGCCGCGGCGCGCGGCTACATCGCGTATTCAGGCCCCTTTAATGTCGACGACGACGGCATGTTGACCCATGAAATGGACGTCAGCCTGTATCCGAACTGGATCGGTAACGTCCAGCAGCGTGTCGTCAGCCTGGACGGCAACCGGCTGCAGCTCAGCACGGCCAGACCGGTTCGGATCGACGGCCGGGAGGTCGAGCCGGTGATCGTCTGGGCACGCGCCGGCCGCTGAGCGTGCCTGGGGCGCAGCACGGCCGCCGCGCGGCCGGCCGCGGCCATGATACCGATGCCGCACCGTGGCGCATGCCGCTCCCGCGGCTGCGCGTCACTTGCCGGCCTTCTTGGCCGCTTGCTGCGCCGCCTTCGCCTTCATCTGCCCGAACAGTTCGGAGCACGGCACGTCGCGGTTGTTGCTCGGCGCGATCAGCGGGATCAGCGCCGCGAACGGGTTGATCAGCCCGAGGCCGACCATCGCGCCGGCGCGCAGGGCAAGCGCGCCCGCATCGACGCCGACCTTCGGGTTCTTGAACGTGCCCTTCGCATACAACGGCGAGCGCAGCGAGAAGATCCGGAAGCCCTTCGTGTGCGGATGGATCTTCAGGTCGAGCGATTCGTCGCGCAGGTTGATCGGGCCGTCGACGTTGATGAGCGCATCGTCGGTATCGAGCGCGAACACCTTCGGGTCGAGCATGCCGTCGGTCGCCGCGAAATCGATCGCCGCGCAGTTGATGTTGACGTCGCGGTTGCCGAACAGCTTCTCGTAGACCACGTTCGCAACGTTCAACCCCGCGGCCTCCATCAGCAAGCGGCTGATGCGGCCGTTGGTGATGAGCGCCTTCACTTCGCCGGTCGACGTCGCCGCGAGCGCGGCCGGCGAATTGCCCGTTGCCGACAGCGACGCGTCGCCGTTGATTTCGCCGAGCGCCGTCTGCATCACCTTCTGCGTCGGGAACAGCTGCTTGAGCTTCAGATGCCGCGCGGCCAGCGTGAAGCGGCCCTTGAGCGGCGTGCGGCTGCCGTCGAGATGCGCGTTGGTCGCGAGCGTGCCGCCCGCGACGCCGAACTGCAGCGGCTCGAGCGACAGCACGCCGTCCTGCAGCAGGATGTGCGTGTACAGGTTGGTGATCGGCAACTGCGGGCTCTTGATCAGCTTGCGGCCGGTGAACTTCACGTCCGCGTCGATCGCGCTCCAGCGTTCGGTACGGAACGTCGCCACCGGCAGCACGCGGTCGGGCGGCTGACGCGTCGTGTCGCCGCGCTTGGCCTTGCTCGCGGCCGTATCGGCGCCGATCACCGGTGCGAGATCGGAGAACTGCAGCAGGTTCGACACGAGTTCGCCCGACAGCTTCGGACGCGGTTCGCGCTGCGCCCAGGTGAGCGTGCCGCCGAGATCGCTGCCGCCGACGCGACCGTTGAAGTTCTCGTAGCGGAAGGTGCTCGCATGCGGCTTGAAGTTGCCGATCAAGCGCCCTTCGGTCGCGTACGGCGGCGTATCGGGCAGCGTGATGCCGGTGAGCTGGTAAAGGTGCGACATCGACGTGCCCTGCAGCCACAGCCGCAAGTCGAGCGCGGCGAGATGCATCGGGTCGGTCAGCGTGCCGACGATCGCGAGCCGCGTATCGCCGGCCTTCACGTCGGCCTGCAGCGGGAACGGCCGCGACGTATCCTGGATCGCGAGCACGCCGCCGACCTTGCCGGTACCGTTGATCGGCACGTTCTTGTAGCGGCCGTCGACCTTCAGCCCGAATGCATAGGTCGGACCGGACGGTTTCGCGGGCGCCGCGGCCCCGCTCGCGCCGGACGCGGCAGTCGCCGTCGATGCGGAACGCGCGGACGCGGCGGACGCACCCGACGCAGCCGACGCACCCGATGAACCCGCCGAACCGGCAGCAGCCGAAGCAGCCGACGCCCCCGACGACGCAGCCGCGCTCGGAGCCGACGCGCTCGACGCGGCCTGCGCATCGGCCTTCGCACCCAGTTGCGCGGCGCCGTGCTTGCCGACGCGCTGCGCCGACGCCGCACGCGACGTCTGCTCCTGCTCCTTCAGCACGTCGCCGAGCGGGATCGGCTGGCCGAGCGTATCGATCGCGATGGTCAGGTCGGCCTTCGTGATCGCGTCGCGATACGTGACGGTGCCCTTCGCGAACCCGAAGCTGTCGAGCCGCACCTTCCACCGCGAAGGCTGCGACGATTGCTTGAACTGGAAGGTCCACGTATTGGTGCCGTCCGCGCGCCGCTCGAGATCGACGGCAGGATTCACGACGTCGATCGACGGGATGACGATTTCATGTGCCAGCAGCGGCAGGATCGCGAGATCGAAGTGCGCGGCATCGAGCGTGACGAACTTGGGCGCCTTCGCCCAGTCGGGATTGCCGATCTCGAGCTGGGTGGCCGAGAAGCTCGGCCAGGGCACCCATGCGCGCCAGCCGGTCTCGCCATCGGGGCGACGCCAGCCGACCTTGAGGTCGCCGTTGATCGCGAACGGGCGGCCGAGTGCGGCACTCACCTGTTCGTTGACCCACGGTTTCGCCCGGTTCCAGTCGAACGTGAAGAGAAAAACGCCGGCCGCCGCGATCAGCACCGCGACGATACCGACGATCCATGCAGCCGATTTGCCGATGGCTCGGGTTAGCGTCATGGCGGTTCCGTTGTTGTTCTGAAGCGTTGCCGCACGATGCCGGGCCGCTTGCGTGGACGAACGGCGCACGACAACTGCGGCTTTTCAATCGGTATTATGACGCACGACGTGGCGGCCTTTCGGCGCCATTAACGCTTTTTTTCATTTGTGACATGACCTCCCCCACCGGCCTCATCGATGCGCGGCACATCACGCGGCGCGACGCCAGCAGCGGCAAGACCTTGCTGGCCCCGACCGATTTCAGTCTCGCCTCGGGATCGCGAATTGCTATCACGGGACCGTCCGGGTCGGGCAAGAGCGTGCTGCTGCGCGCGCTCGCGCTGCTCGATCCGCTCGATGGCGGCCAGCTCCTGTGGCGTGGCCGCCGGATCCGGCGCGGTGCGATTCCGCGCTACCGGCGCAGCGTCGCCTATGTCCGCCAGCGCCCCGCGCAGATGGACGGCACCGTCGAGTCGCAATTGCGCTATCCGTATTCGCTCGCGATCTATCGCGACGTCGCGTTCGATCGCGCGCGCGCCGAAGCGCTCGCCGCGCAGGCCGGTCGCGGCGCCGACTTTCTCGACAAACGCGCGAGCGACCTGTCCGGCGGCGAAGCGCAGATTACCGCGCTGCTGCGCGTGCTGCAGCTCGATCCCGACGTGCTGCTGCTCGACGAGCCGACCTCCGCGCTCGACCCCGAGTCGGCACGCGCGATCGAAGCGCTCGTCGGCGCGTGGTTCGACGCGGCGCCCGATGCGCGGGCCTACATGTGGATCTCGCACGATCCCGCGCAGGCCGCGCGGATCGGCACGATGCGGCTCGTGATGCAGGCCGGCGTGCTGCACGCGGCCAACCCGACGGAGGCTGCGCAATGAGCCCGGCACTGCAGGACCTGAGCCTCGTCGACGTCGGCATCGCGGCCGCGCTCGTCGCGGTCAACGGCGCGATCTCGGCGGCGCTGTCGCTCGGCCTCGGCCGCAAGCTCGCGCTCGCGGCCGTGCGCACCGTCGTGCAGTTGCTCGCGATCGGCTACGTGCTCGGCTGGGTGTTCGGCCATCCGCACTGGTACGTCGTGCTGCCGCTCACCGCGCTGATGACGCTGATCGCCGGTTTCGCCGGTGCGGGGCGCGGCAAGCGCACGTACCGCGGCCAGCGCCTCGACAGCATCGCATCGATCTGGTTCAGCAGCTGGTTCGTCGCGGCGGTCGGGCTGTTCGTCGTGATCCGCATCCATCCGTGGTTCGCGCCGCAATACGCGATCCCGATCCTCGGGATGATCCTCGGCAATACGCTGACGGGCGTATCGCTCGGCGTCGAGCGAATGATGGAAGAGCTCACCGCGCGCCGCGATCGCGTCGAAACCGCGCTCGCGCTCGGTGCGACGCGCTGGGAAGCCGCGCAGGACGCCGCGCGCCAGGCCGTGCGCGCGGGCATGCTGCCGACGCTGAACCAGATGGCGGTGGTCGGCGTCGTGAGCCTGCCGGGGATGATGACGGGCCAGGTGCTGGCCGGCCAGTCGCCGCTGCAGGCCGTGCGCTACCAGATCGTGATCATGTTCCTAATCGCCGCGGCGTCCGCGCTCGGCACGGTCGGCGCGGTGCTGATGACCTATCGCCGGCTGTTCTCGGCCGATCACCGCTTTCTCGCATCGCGACTCGAAGAGCGCACGCATTGACGCGTCGCTGCAGCGCGCGAGGCGCGGCCAGCGCGGTCAATGCGTGCTGCGTCGCTTGCCGATCGCCTGCCGGAGTGCGGCCGAGATATCCACATCGGGCGCGAGCCCGTCGACCGAAGCGATCAGTCGCACCGCGCGCGACGTCGTCACATACGCCTGCGCGCCGACATAGCCGCCGCTGCCGGCCGAGCGCGTGGTCACGACGAGCGCCTGCGGCGCGCGGGCGCCGAGGTCGGCCGTGTACGCATCGACGATCGTGCCGTCGCGCGCATGCAGCGTGCCCGTCACGTAATCGTCGGTATCGAAGCCCGGGGCGGCATGCGCGGTCGAATACACGCGCACCGCGTAGCTGCCGGTCGAGCACGGTTCGAGTGCGCCGCTCGATATCACCGCCACCTGCTGCCGCGACGGCAGCTCGACCTTCTTCACGAAACCGCATTCGTCGGCCGCGTGAGCGTGCGCGGCAACGAACGCAATGGCAGACAGCAGCGCGTGCATTCGAAGTTTCATCGGGAAATAGTGACCGGAAGGAGAGGATGCGGGCGAGCATAACGTGACATCCACATGACGTCACGCCTCGCCATTGCACGATCGCGGCACCGTTCCGCGAAGCAGGCGGCCAAACGCATGGCGACGACGGCACGGCACGACCCGCTCGCGTGCGGCCCTGCTCGCTCCGCCATCGAACCGGTTGCGCGCGCACCGACAGAAATGCCGGCCCGCGCGTGCCCGCTCAATGCTTGATCGACACCGTCACCTTGGTACCGTCGCTCATCGTCACGGACTTCGACCCGCCGTTGGTCGAGATCGACACCCACTTCACCTGGCTCACCGACACGACATCGGGGCACTGCAGCGACTTGCCGCCGGCCGTCACGCTGCGCGTGCCCTTCGGCGCGGCCGCCTGGAAGCTCAACTGCACGTTGGCGACGCCCTTCGCATCGACCGACGGCGCGAGCCGCACCTGGGTCTGCCGCACCATCGCGCCGTTCGCGTCGCGCGGCAGGTTGTCGGCGTTCGGGCAGCCGTCCGGCATCGCGACCGCGCCGCTCGGCGGCACCGACTTCCAGTTGAAGTCGTCCGTCTCGCCCGAACGGATCTTGCGGGTCTCCTGCGTATTGCCGAAGGTCTTCGAGTCGACCTTGACGGTGTATTCGAGCTGTCCCGTACCGCCGCCCTTCAGGCTGCCCTTGACCGGCGGCGCCGCGAATACGCTCGCGCTGACGCACGCCGCCGCGAACACGACCGACCACGATGCGGCGACTGACAAGCTGCGTTGGCTCATGCTGACCTCCTTGTAATGCGGCGGCACGCGCGTGCCGCGCGGTTTTCGATGCATGATGCGTTGCCAGTCTACCGCCAAGCGCGTTGCAATGCGCCGCAAACGCATCGGGTGTTACCCCGCTTGCGTTCGCGGCGCCGCAACCTTACGCGCGCTGCCGCTCAGAAGCCGCTCAGCACGAGCTTGCCGATCGCGCGTCCGGCCTCGAGCATCCGGTGCGCGCGCCGCACGTTCTCGGCATTGATCGTGCCGAGCTGTTCGCCGAGCGTCGTACGCAGCGTGCCGCCATCGACGAGCCGCGCGACTTCGCCGAGGATCCGGTGCTGCTCGATCATGTCCGGCGTCTCGAACATCGCCCGCGTGAACATGAATTCCCAGTGAAACGCGGCGCTCTTCGCCTTCAGCAATTCGACCGGCACGGGCTTCCCGTTCTCGACGATCGTGCAGATGCCGCCCTGCGGCCGAATGACTTCCGCCGCGGCCGGGAAATGATGGTCGGTATCGTTGAGGATCAGCACGTAGTCGACGCTCGGATGGCCGGCCTCGCGCAACTGCGCCGGCAGGTCGCCGAAATGGTCGACCACCGCATCCGCACCGAGCGAGCGCACCCAGTCGGCCGACGCCGGCCGCGACGCGGTCGCGATCACGTGCAGCTTGCCGAGCGTCTTCGCGAGCTGGATCGCGATCGAGCCCACGCCGCCCGCGCCGCCGATGATCAGCACCGACTTGCCGGCGTCCGCGCCCTGCGGCGACACGCGCAACCGGTCGAACAGCGCTTCCCACGCGGTGAGCGCGGTGAGCGGCAGCGCGGCCGCCGCCGCGAAATCGAGCGTGCGCGGCTTCAGCGCGGCGATCCGTTCGTCGACCGCGTGGAATTCGCTGTTCGCGCCGGGCCGCGTGATGCTGCCCGCGTAGAACACTTCGTCGCCGGGCCGGAACAGCGTGACGTCGGCGCCGACCGCGACGACCGTGCCGGCCGCGTCCCAGCCGAGCACGCGCGGCGTCTCCTCGACCTGCGGCTTCGGCGCCCGCACCTTGGTGTCGACCGGGTTCACGGAAATCGCCTCGACCTTCACGAGCAGATCGCGCGGGCCCGGCACGGGTTGTGGCAGTTCGACGTCGAGCAACGCTTGCGGGTCGTCGATCGGCAGATAACGGGTGAGTCCAACGGCTTTCATCTCGATACTCCTTTCAGGGAATCCGGCAGGCTGCGGCGCAACCTCCATGCGTGCCATCGTAGGCAACCCGATCCTTCGAGAAAACCGCTATATTTCCTGAAACATTTTCAGGAATTTCAGAATAATGACGTCCGATCCGATTCCAGCGCCCGACAAGCCGCTCGACCTGCTCGACGTTGCGCTGTTCGTCCGCGCGGCGCTGCTGTCGAACGTCAGCGCGGCCGGGCGCGAATTCGGCGTGTCGGCCGCCGTTGCCAGCGCACGCATCGCGCAGCTCGAACGCCAGCTCGGCGCCCGGCTGCTGCACCGCACCACGCGCCGCATCAGCCTCACGCAGGACGGCGAAGTCTTCATGGCGCGCGCCGACGCGCTGCTGGCGGCCGCCGACGCCGCACGCGCGTCGGTGGGTCGCGGCCGCAGCGAGCCGTACGGGCGCTTGAAGGTGTCGATGTCGTCGTCGTTCGGCCGCCAGCACGTCGCGCCGGTGATTCCGGCGTTCCTGCGCCGCTACCCGTCCGTGTCGCTCGATCTGCGGCTGTCCGACGAGATCGTCGACCTGGTCGACGACGGCTACGACGTCGCGATCCGCCTCGGCGCGCTGAAGGATTCGACGCTCGTCGCGCGCAAGCTCGCCACGAACCGCCGCGTGCTGTGCTGCTCGCCCGCCTATCTCGCCGAACGCGGCACGCCGCGCCATCCGGCCGACCTGACGCAGCACGAGTGCGTGATCCTCGGCGACCAGCGCGACTGGTCGTTCGCGACGCCGCAGGGGCCGCTCACGGTGCGGGTCGGCGGCCGGCTGGTGGCGAGCAACGGCGAGGCGATCCGTGAAGCGCTCGTCGACGGCTTCGGGATCGCGATCAAGTCGACCTGGGACGTCGGCCCGCTGCTCGCGAGCGGCGCGCTCGTCAGCGTGCTCGACGACTATCCGTTCGCGGAAGACGTCGCGATCTGGGCCGTCTATCCGAGCCGCGCGCACGTGCCGCTGAAAACGCTCGCGTTCATCGCGTTCCTGGCCGAGCATTTCGGCGATCCGCCGTACTGGGATCGCGCGAACGGGTGACCCCGCTGCCGCGCACGGTTTCGTGCCGGCCCCGGCCGCCATGCGCGGCCAACCGGCTACAATGGCGCGTTCGCGACGCAATGGCCCGCCGCCGCACCGGGCCCGCGCTCGCAGGCGGCCGCCCGTGGGCCGCGCACGTCATTCATTCGTCTCCCAACCACTCGTCATGACCCACAATCTCGTCATCCAGAGTCTTGCGCCGCTGTCGGACGCCCATCACAAACCGCTGCTCGCGCTGTCGCGCGGCACCCGCATCGTGCAGACCGACGATCACGCGCTGCGCATCGAAAACGCGAGCCCGGCGCAGCGCCTCGACATCGACGCGTACTGCGGCACGCATGCGCTCGACTTCGGCTTCGTCGAGGCCGGCCGCACGCTCGGCGATTTCGGGCTCGCCGTGATGGACATGGATTCGACGCTGATCACGATCGAATGCATCGACGAAATCGCCGATTTCTGCGGGCTGAAAACGCAGGTCGCGGAGATCACCGAAGCGTCGATGCGCGGCGAGATCCGCGACTTCAACGAAAGCCTCACGCGCCGCGTCGCGCTGCTGGCCGGACTCGACGCGCACGCGCTCGAGCGCGTGTACGAAGAACGGCTGCAACTGTCACCGGGCGCCGAGACGATGCTGGCCGGCGTGAAGGCCGCCGGCATGAAGACGCTGCTCGTGTCGGGCGGCTTCACGTTCTTCACCGAGCGGCTGAAGGCCCGCCTCGGCCTCGACTACGCACATGCGAACACGCTCGAGATCGTCGACGGCAAGCTCACCGGCAAGGTGCTCGGCGAGATCGTCAACGCCGACGTGAAAGCCCGCCTGCTGCGCGAGACGTGCGCGTCGCTCGGCCTCGAACCGCACCGCGCGATCGCGATGGGCGACGGCTCGAACGACCTGAAGATGATGGCCGAAGCCGGGCTGTCGGTCGCGTTCCACGCGAAGCCCGTCGTGCGCGATGCGGCGACGGTCGCGTTCGACCATGTCGGCCTCGACGGGCTGCTGCGACTGTTCTGATTTCGCGGCACCGTCAATGAAAAACGCCGGCGCGACAGAGCATCGCGCCGGCGTTTCGTTTTTGTGCCGGACGTGGCCGCCCTGCGATCAACCCAGTGCGGCCTGCATCGCACGCTCAATGTCCGCGCGCAGATCGCCTTCGTCTTCCAGACCGACGTAGAAACGCACCAGCGTGCCGCGATGCGGCCAGTCCGGACGCATCGACGCGACGTCGTAAGGCATCGCGAGGCTGCACGCGCCGCCCCAGCTCCAGCCGATCGCGAACAGCTCGAGCGACTCGACGAAACGGTCGACCTGCTCCGCGCTGTAGCGTTCGTCGAACACCACCGAGAACAGCCCGCCCGCGCCCGTGAAATCGCGCATGAACGACGCGTGCCCCGGGCAGTCGGCGATCTGCGGATGCAGCACCGTCGCAATCTCCGGCCGCGCCTTCAGCCATTGCGCGAGCGCGAGCGCGCTCTTGCTGTGCGCGTCGAAGCGCACCTGCATGCTCGGCAGGCTGCGCAGCACGAGCGAGCAATCGTCGACCGACACGCCGATCCCGCAGCGCATCCGTGCGAGCTTCAGCTTCGCATGCAGCTCCGCGTTCGCGGTGATCGTCGCCCCCATCAGCACGTCGCTGCCGCCCGACTGGTACTTGGTCAGCGCCTGCACCGAAATGTCCACGCCGTGCTCGAACGGCTTGAACGCGAGGCCCGCCGAAAAGGTGTTGTCGATCGCGGTGACGATGCCGCGCGCCTGCGCGGCCGCCGTGATCGCCTGCACGTCGGGCACTTCCATCGTCACCGAGCCGGGCGCCTCGATCCAGATCAGCCGCGTGTTCGGCTGGACCAGCTCGGCAATGCCGGCGCCGATCAGCGGATCGTAGAAGCGCGCGGTGATGCCGAAGTCCTTCGCGAGCCAGTTGCCGAAATCGGCGTTCGGGCCGTACACGTTATGCGGAATCAGCACGTCGTCGCCCGCTTTCACGATCCCGAAGTAGACGTTCATGATCGCCGCGAGGCCCGACGGCTGCAGCAGCGCGTGCGTGCCGCCCTCGATCTCGGCGAGCCGCTGCGCGAGCGCGAGTGACGTCGGCGTCGCGTGCAGCCCGTAGCGCCACTGGTTATCGTTGTGCCAGACCAGCGCGCGCATCGTCGCGAGATCGGGGAACACGACCGTCGACGCGCGCGCAACCGGCGGCACGAACGAACGGAAGCCTTCCGGAATGACGTCGTCGGGTTGAACGATGCGGGTTTGCAGCGCGCGCTTGGGAGTGGATGCAGTCATGACGGGGAGCCGGGCACGAGGCCGTTCGGTTGCGGAATATGTCGTTAGAGTAGCCAAAATCGGCGCGCTTGGCCCGGTACAATGCGCGCCGCGCACACCGAGCCAGCGCGTGCTCAGTCGTCGGTACGCAGGTTGACGACGCCGCCTACCGTCTCGATTTCGTGCACGCGACCGTCGCGCACCTGCAGCGCCGCGCGCTTGCCCGGCGCCAGGCGCAGCACGACCGGCTGCGGGTCCGATTCGTCCGAGTTCATCCGGTCGGCCTTCAGGTCGCCCGTCGCGTCGAAGCGGCCGATCCACACGCCGGTGATGTTGGTGCCGTCGTTCGATTCCTCGATCTCCAGCGTATCGCCGTCGCGGTCGCCCGCGAGCAGCACGACCTCGCCCGTGTCGGCGAACTGGTATTCGCCGTGCACGCCTTCCTCGTCCGTCTTCGGGCCGAGATGCACGACGATCGGCCGGTCGCCGAGCGTGCCTTCGTAGCGCGGCAGGCGGGCGAACTCGGGATTCGGTTTCAGCGGCCGCGCCGGCGCCGGTTCATCCTGCTGCACGCCCGGCGCGACTGCCTGCGCGGCGACGCTCCCCGGCATCGCGATACCTGCGACCAGCGCGCCGGCGACGAGCGCCCGTTGCCATTCCGAATATCGACCCACGTTGTGTTGCTCCTTGCTTCAGATTCGCCCGACATCGCGGACGGCACCGGGTCGAAACCCGGTTCCTGCGTGACCGCGCAAGCCTGCGCGGCAAATGCGCCGGCCTGCGCGTGTCGCGTCAGCCCTGCATCAGGCGTTCCACCGCATCGCGACGCGGAATCGGCGCGACCGCGCCGTAACCGGTCGTCGACAGCGCCGCCGCCGCGTTCGCATAACGCGCGGCCGCGAACGGATCGTCGCCCGCGACGATCCGCGCGACGAATGCGCCGCCGAAGCAGTCGCCCGCACCGGTCGCGTCGACGGCCTCGACCGCGAAGCCCGGCACGACGCGCCGCTCGTTCGGCGTCGCGACATACGCGCCTTCCTTGCCGAGTTTCAGCGCGACGACCTGCGGCCCGTGTTCGAGCATCGCGTCGACGATCGCGTCGCGATCGTTCGCGCCCGTGAGCGCCGTGACGTCGTCCCAGCTCGGCAGGCAGATGTCGGTCTGGCGCAGCGCCTCGCGCATCACCGCGCGAGCGCGCGGCAGCGGCCACAGCTTCAGGCGCAGGTTCGTGTCGAAGCTGACCTTCGCGCCGTGGCGACGCGCATGGTCGATCGCCGCGAACGCCGCATCGCACGCGGCCGTGCTGATCGCAAGACTGATCCCCGACAGGTGCACGGCCTTCGCGGCCGCCAGCGCGTCGAGCGGCAAGTCGCCTGTCGCATAGCGGCTCGCAGCCGATCCCGCGCGCAGATAGTCGAACTGGTGGCCGTCGGCGCCGTGCGTGACGAAATACACGCCGGTCGGCGCCGCGCGGTCGATTCGCACGTACGTCGTGTCGACCTGCTCCGACGCCCACATGTCGGCGAGCAGGCGGCCGAACGGATCGTCGCCGATCGCCGACACGAAGCCCGTCGATGCACCCTGGCGCGCCGCCGCGATGCAGAAGTTCGACGTGTCGCCGCCGAAGCCCTGCAGGAATTCAGGGCGTCCCGGCTGCGACTGGTTGAATTCGATCATCGCCTCGCCGAGCGCGAGGATCTCCGGAAATACCGCGGCCATCGCTTACACCTCGCCCCACAGATCGTGGCCGTCGGCGCCCGTGATCTTCACGGACACGAAATCGCCGACCTTGTAGCGCTTCGATGCCTTCGCCGCCGGCTCGACGTAGACGACACCGTCGATCTCCGGCGCATCGGCTGCCGTACGGCCGATGCCGCCTTCCTCGCCGACTTCGTCGATCAGCACCTTGAGCGTCTTGCCGACCTTGCGCTGCATGCGGTGCGCCGACACTTCCTCGGCGACTTCCATGAAGCGTGCACGGCGTTCCTCGCGCACCTCGTCCGGCAGCGCGCCGTCCAGGTCGTTCGCGGTCGCGCCTTCGACCGGCGAATACGCGAAACAGCCGACGCGATCGAGTTCCGCTTCGCGGACGAAGTCGAGCAGCGTCTCGAACTGTTCTTCCGTCTCGCCGGGGAAACCCGCGATGAACGTGCTGCGGATCGTCAGGTCCGGGCAGATCTCGCGCCATTTCTGCACGCGCTCGAGCACCTTCTCCGCGTTCGCGGGGCGCTTCATGCGCTTCAGCACCTCGGGGTGCGCGTGCTGGAACGGCACGTCGAGATACGGCAGTACGTGGCCCTTGAACGGACCTTCCGCCATCAGCGGAATCACTTCGTCGACGCTCGGATACGGATACACGTAGTGCAGACGCACCCACGCACCGTACTGCGCGGCGAGTTCGCCGAGCGCGGCGACCAGGTCGGTCATGCGCGTCTTGATCGGCTTGCCGTTCCAGAAGCCCGTGCGGTACTTCACGTCGACGCCGTACGCGCTCGTGTCCTGCGAGATCACGAGCAGTTCCTTCACGCCCGACTTGAACAGGTTCTCGGCTTCCAGCATCACTTCGGCGACCGGGCGCGACACGAGGTCGCCGCGCATCGACGGGATGATGCAGAACGTGCAACGGTGATTGCAGCCTTCGGAGATCTTCAGGTATGCGTAGTGACGCGGCGTGAGCTTGATGCCGGCCGCAGGGACGAGGTCGACGAACGGATCGTGCGGCTTCGGCAGGTGCGAATGCACGGCCTGCATCACTTCGCCCACCGCGTGCGGGCCGGTGACCGCGAGCACCTTCGGGTGGACTTCCTCGATCAGGTTCGAGCCGCTCGCGCTCGACTTCGCGCCGAGGCAGCCGGTGACGATCACCTTGCCGTTCTCGGTCAGCGCCTCGCCGATCGCGTCGAGGCTTTCCTGCACGGCTTCGTCGATGAAGCCGCAGGTGTTCACGACGACGAGGTCGGCGCCGTCGTAGGTGCCGGAGATTTCATAACCTTCGGCGCGCAGTTGCGTGATGATTTGTTCGGAATCGACGAGCGCTTTCGGGCAGCCGAGGGATACGAACCCTACTTTGGGGGATTGGGACATCTGGAGTGTGGGGGCGTGGCAGCAAAAGCGTGAGTTTACAGGGATTTAGGGGTGGCGAGGCAAAATGAGCGACCGGGAAAGATCGTCGCGTGCCGGATTGGCTGAAGCGCCACATCGGCAGTGCCGGACGGTGCGATCGACACATGCGGGTGCCTTCTGCTCGGCAACGGGTATCGCCATGCGGTTTCGAAGCTGCGCTGCAGAAAAAACAGGGCCAAGGTGCGGTTTTTCGTTGCGCCGCCCGAGCACGGTCCATACCGAGCCACCCCCGATGTACGCCGGCAGCCCGCGACAACGGTATGCCGCCGCGCCGCCTTCCTGGCCAAGCTTGCCGCTCGCGTCCCGACTCCTGTGCGTCGGACGCGCATGTTTCCGCTCGTCCGGCGATCGAAATTGACGCCGCGCAGCATCTCGCCTCATAATGAGACGAATTACTCCGTTTATTAATTTTCGCGCAGCGAACCGAAGCATCTGCCAGCAGCGAGATGACCGCCCGGCGGGACTTCCGGTCGCGCAACGCCCGCGCAAACAAACCCTGCTCGATCCCCGTCAGAAGGACATGCGATGCCCCAATCGAAATCGAACATCAGAAAGAAAACCGGCCTGGCCCTACTGGGCGTCGTGCTGTTGTACTGGATCGCGGTGCCGATCCTTCCGTTTACGTCCATCCCGAACAAGGCGTTCGTGATCCCGGCGCTGGTCGTGATCGGCGAGATCGTGTTCGTGGCCGCCGTCGCGCTGCTGGGAAAGGAATACTGGGCCCAAATAAAAGGATGGGTGACTCGGCGCTTCTGCAGGAAAAACGCGAGCGGCATCGGGAAGTAACGCTCTGTCGCCGGCGGCCGGCGGTCTGGGAAGACATGCCACGCGGTCGGTCAAGCCCATCGCACGAGAATCGGCATGGACTCGCGAAGCCGCTATGCGAAAATCGCGGCATCCGCTCTCTTCAATCGACCCAACGGGGCTCGCATGACTACCCACCTCACGATCGAATTCACCGAACACGCCGCAGAAGCCATCGGCGAACAGACCAGTACCAGCTTTTCCTACGATCAGGGCGCCCATGTCCCGCAACCGGGCGACTTCGTCGAACTCGAAAACTCCCGGCAGACGTTTCTGGTGATCGGCCGCGTGTTCTCGCTGAAGGCCAACTACAGCGCCGTCAAGCTCGTGCTCGACCTGCCGCCGTCGGACGACGATCAGGATTTCGGCCCGGCGCACTGAGTCACGACGAAACGCGTCACGCCAGTCAAAGCCAACGCGCATGCAACGCCGGCCGCGGCGCTGCATGCGTCACCGCCATACGCGTCACTCCTGCGTGACGGGCACATACATGGCCTGCATCAGCCCGCTCGGCAACCGCTTCGTATCGTCGAGCCGCAGCACCGTTTGCGGCAGGTCAGCACCGAACAGCGGAATCCCCGTGCCGAGCACGATCGGCACCCAGCTCAGCGTGATGCGATCGACGACGCCGGCCTTGAGGCCTTCTCGCACGGTCAAGCCGCCGTCCAGATAAACGTGACGATGGCCTTGCTTCGCCAGCTGCTCGAGCAGCGCCGCAAGCGTGCCGTCGAACGGTTCTTCGCCGTGGCGCGACGCCAGTTCGCGGCGCGTCATGACGACCATCCGCTTGCCGGCATACGGCCACGGGTCGAAGTTGATCACCGTGTCGTACGTATTGCGCCCCATCACGATCACGTCGATGTCGTTCATGAGCGCCGTGTAACCGGTGTCATCCGGCGAATCCGATGAAAACGGCTCCAGCCATGACAGATCGCCATTGTCGCCGGCGATGAATCCATCGAGACTGAGCGCGAGAAACACACTGACGCGAGGGCGCATACGAAGCATCCTTTCATGAATGCAAGGATGGCGAGTATAGCGGCGATCCGCGTACCCTGCCGCTGCTTGCGCCACGTCGACAGAGCGGCGTCGCTCGGCTCGATCGCCGGCCGGATCACGCTTCCATGGTCGCCTTCGCCGCCAAGCGACCGAGCCACGGCGCCAGAATCACGCCGGGGTGCGCGACCACCGCATACACGCCTGCGACGCCGGGCAGAAAGCCATTGAGCGGCACGCCGTCGCTCGTCATCGGACGAAGCGCCGACCTCGCGGACAACGGCGCGAGTGTCGCCCGCCCCGCATCGGCGCGGCATCGTACCGCTCGCCGTGCGCGGGAACCGCTCGCGCGTTTCGCGCCTCGCCGTGCAGCGCCGCTTATGGTACGACAGGCGAGCACGAGCCCACACAATCAGGCGCGGCGCGTCCCGGCTTTCGTTCGTATGGACTGGATCTCGATCGACTGGACAACGGCGATGCCCGCGCAGACGAAGCACGGGCATTCGATGCCGACGATCCTGGACGACCGTCGGCGATTTTTTCCGCAGGCGGCAGCCGCGCATCGTCGTGCCCGAATGCACGACCGCGAGCGGCCGCCCTGCTTCGCGGCGCCGACGTCCGACGGCTCGCGCCGCCGCGGCCGGCCTGCCGCGAAACCGTTACTTCTTTTCGGGCTCCGATGCGCCCGGCTGCTTGAACGGGAACGTGCTGAACATCGACTTCGCCTGGTTCTGCATCTGTTCCTGCATCTGCACGAACATGTTCTTCGACTGCTCGATGTAGCTCGTCATCATCCCTTGCATCATCGGCGCCTGCATGTTCATGAACTGCGACCAGACTTCCGGATTCATCGCGTTACCTTCGTAGAGGTTCTTCGATTGATCCGCGAGCTTGTTCTGGATGTCGATGAATGCCTGGATGTTCTTTTCCAGGTACGTGCCCATCATGCCCTGCATCGCATGACCGTAGAAACGGATGATCTGCGACAGCATCGACGACGAGAACATCGGCACGCCACCGCTTTCCTCTTCGAGGATGATCTGCAGGAGAATGCTGCGCGTCAGGTCTTCGTTGGATTTCGCATCGACGACCTTGAAATCCTCCTGCTCGAGCACGAGCTGCTTCACGTCGGTCAGCGTAATGTACGTGCTTGTCTCGGTATCGTAGAGCCGGCGGTTCGGGTACTTCTTGATGAGCCGTTCGGCCGTCTTCTTTGTAGTAGTCATGTAACGCCTTTGAGTGCAGCGTAGCGCAAGTGACGAATCCCCGCCGCCCGAATCCGGGAGGCGGGGGCCTTCGGAAAACGCCCGGCTGCGCGGCCACCCGGCCCGCGCAGCCAGGACGCTCAGCCCATGTGCAGGCCGCCGTTCAGCGAGAAGTCGGCGCCCGTCGCGAAGCCGGAATCGTTCGACGCGAGCCACGCGACGATCGAGCCGATTTCCTCGGGGCCGCCGAGACGCCGCACCGGGATCGTCGCAACGATCTTCTCGAGCACGTCGGGGCGGATCGCCTTCACCATGTCGGTGCCGATGTAGCCCGGCGACACGGTGTTGACCGTCACGCCCTTCGTCGCGACTTCCTGCGCGAGCGACATCGTGAAGCCGTGAATGCCGGCCTTCGCGGTCGAGTAGTTCGTCTGGCCGAATTGCCCCTTCTGGCCGTTCACCGACGAAATGTTGATGATGCGGCCCCAGCCACGTTCGACCATCCCGTCGATCACCTGCTTCGTGACGTTGAACAGGCTCGTCAGGTTGGTGTCGATCACGGCGGTCCAGTCTTCATGCGTCATCTTGCGGAACACGACGTCGCGCGTGATGCCCGCGTTGTTGACCAGCACGTCGATCTCGCCGACTTCGGCCTTGACCTTGTCGAACGCTTCCTTGGTCGAGTCCCAGTCGCCGACGTTGCCTTCCGACGCGATGAAGTCGTACCCGAGCGCCTTCTGGTCCTCGAGCCATTTCACCCGGCGCGGCGAGTTCGGGCCACAACCTGCGACCACCTTGAAGCCGTCTTTCGACAGACGCTGGCAGATGCTGGTGCCGATGCCGCCCATCCCGCCCGTTACGTACGCAATTCGCTGAGACATAAATCTCACTCCATTTTTTGGTTTCGAGAGCTGCCGGAGGCCCCCTCTGACTTCACGTGACGCCGGCCGAAGCCGCAATCGGCCGGCGCACGGATTCGGTACGCCGGTGACGAACGGCCGGTTACGGACGCTCGACCGCGAGCGCGACGCCCATCCCGCCGCCGATGCACAGCGACGCCAGCCCGCGCTTCGCGTCGCGCTTGACCATCTCGTGCAGCAGCGTCACCAGGATCCGGCAGCCCGACGCGCCGATCGGGTGGCCGATCGCGATCGCCCCGCCGTTCACGTTCACCTTCGACGTGTCCCAGCCCATCTGCTTGTGCACCGCCAGCGCCTGCGCCGCGAACGCCTCGTTGATTTCCATCAGGTCCAGGTCGCCCGGCGTCCAGCCCGCGCGCTCCAGCGCACGGCGCGACGCCGGCACCGGGCCCATGCCCATCACGCTCGGGTCCACGCCCGCGTTCGCATACGCCTTGATCCGCGCCAGCGGCGTCAGGCCCAAGGCGGCTGCCTTCTGCGCCGACATCACCAGCACCGCCGCCGCCCCATCGTTCAGCCCCGACGCGTTCGCCGCCGTCACCGAGCCGTCCTTCGCGAACGCCGGCTTCAGCCCCGCCAGCGACTCCGCCGTCACGCCGTGACGCACGAACTCGTCGGTCGCGAACTGCAGCGGCTCGCCCTTGCGTTGCGGAATCGACACCGGCACGATCTCGTCGTTGAAACGCCCGGCCTTCTGCGCGGCTTCCGCCTTGTTCTGCGACAGCGCCGCGAACGCGTCCTGCTCTTCGCGCGTGATCCCGTATTCCTTCGCGACGTTCTCCGCCGTGATCCCCATGTGGTACTGGTTGTACACGTCCCACAGCCCGTCGACGATCATCGTGTCGACCAGCTTCGCGTCGCCCATCCGGAACCCGTCACGCGAGCCCGGCAGCACGTGCGGCGACGCGCTCATGTTCTCCTGGCCACCCGCGATCACGATCTCCGCGTCGCCCGCGACGATCGCGTTCGCCGCCAGCATCACGGCCTTCAGGCCCGAGCCGCACACCTTGTTGATCGTCATCCCCGGCACGGCGTTCGGCAGCCCCGCCTTGATCAGCGACTGCCGCGCCGGGTTCTGCCCGGAGCCGGCCGTCAGCACCTGGCCCATGATCACTTCGCTGACCTGCTCGGGCTTCACGCCCGCACGCTCCAGCACTGCGCGGATCACCGTCGCGCCCAGTTCGGGCGCCGCAACCTTCGCCAGCGAGCCGCCGAATTTGCCGACCGCGGTCCGCGCGGCCGATACGATCACTACATCCGTCATTTCCCTTTCCTCCAGGCCCGCACGACACGGCGCGTCGTTACCGGCCCTGTTAAAAAAACTGCGGTGCACCGGACAGCGTGCGCCGCTGTCCGGTTTTCGTCAATCGCGCTGCAACACGTAGCGCCCGGGCGCCGGCTCGATCACCGGGAATTGCGCGGAACCCGGCTGGGCCGGCGGCGCGACCTTGCGACCGCCGTACGCGTCGAGCCACTCGACCCACGTCGTCCACCAGCTTCCCGGCTGCTCGGTCGCCGCGGCAAACCAGTCGTCCGCGGATTCGGGCAGGTCGCCCTCGTTGACCCAGTAGCTGCGTTTCTTCTTCGCCGGCGGATTGATCACGCCCGCGATGTGTCCCGACGCGCCGAGCACGAACTTCAGCGGGCCCGACAGGATCGACGTCGATGCGTAGGCCGTCTGCCACGGCACGATGTGATCCTCGCGCGAACCGTAGATGAAGGTCGGCACGTCGATCAGCGACAGGTCGACCGATTCGCCGCACACGGTCAGCGCACCCGGCTCGCGCAGCTTGTTTTCCAGATAGGTATGGCGCAGATACCACGCGTACATCGGGCCCGGCAGGCTCGTCGAATCGCTGTTCCAGTACAGCAGGTCGAACGGCGCGGGCGTGCGGCCCTTCAGGTAGTTGTCGACGACGTAGTTCCACACGAGATCGTTCGGCCGCAGGAACGAGAACGTGTTCGCGAACTCGACGCCGCGCATCAGCCCCGGCTGCGCACCGTTCTTGCCGCCGATGGTCTGCTCGCGCATCTGCACGTGCGCCTCGTCGACGAACACGTCGAGGATGCCCGTATCGGTGAAGTCGAGCATCGCGGTGAGCAGCGTCATCGACGCGGCCGGATGTTCGCCACGCGCGGCGAGCACCGCGAGCGCGGTCGCGAGCATCGTGCCGCCGACGCAGAAGCCGAGCGTGTTGATCTGCTCGCGGCCGCTGATCTGCTGCACCGCGTCGATCGCCGCGAGCAGCCCTTCGTTCATGTAGTCGTCCCACGTCTTGTGCGCGACCGATGCATCCGCGTTGCGCCACGACACGAGGAACACCTGATGACCGTTCGACAGCGCGTGCGCGACGAGCGAATTCTCCGGCTGCAGGTCGAGGATGTAGAACTTGTTGATGCACGGCGGGACGATCAGCAACGGCCGCTCGAACACCTTGTCCGTCTTCGGCGTGTACTGGATCAGCTGGATCAGGTCGTTCTCGTACACGACCGAGCCTTCGGTACATCCGAGGTTCTTGCCGACCACGAACTGCGATTCGTCGGTCTGCGAAATCTTGCCGCGCTGCAGGTCGCCGAGCAGGTTCATCATCCCCTGCCGCAGGCTTTCGCCCTGCGTCTCGAGGATCGATTTCTGTGCGTCGGGATTGAGTGCGAGGAAGTTGCTCGGCGCGGCGGCGGCCGTCCATTGCTGGACCGTGAAACGGATGCGCTCACGCGTCTTCGGATCGGTCTGAAGCGCGTCGGCCAGCTCCTGCAGATAGCGCGCGTTGAGCAGATACCAGGCGGCCGCGAACGCATGCGCGGGGGACGCCTTCCATGCGTCGCCGCTGAAGCGGCGGTCCTTCAGCTCCGGCGACTCGAGCTTCGCGGCGGCCGCCTGCTGCATCAGCGTCATGCAATCGCGTGCGTAGTCGGCCTGCAATGCCTGGAGCCGTTCGGGCGGAATCGCGGCAACCGGCAGCTTCAGCCCCGCGAACGGCGACGCCATCGCGCCGAAGTCGGGCATCGACGGCATCTGGAACGGAAACGACGTCGGGAACTGGAATGTCGCGAACGGATTGACGGAGGCCGATGCCGTCGCGGCGCGCGCCGGATCTGCAAAACCGCGCCACGCGTTCAACCACGACTCGAACATCTGCTGCATCGGCTGGGCGGCCGGATCGAAACCGGTGCTGCCCGCGGAAGTGCCCGCATGCGCGGACGTCGACGAATTTTTCGATGCTGTCATTACCTGCCTTACCGGTGATTCGTGAGCGTCAATCGTGAAATCCTGCTCGCGCGCGGCGTGCCGGCTGCGAGCCGGGCCGTCATGCTCTGGAGAGGCGTCTCCAGATTCTGCCGCAGTGCGGTATTTTTATCATTATCGTTTTCCCCATGTGAAGCGCCCCGTCAAACCACTGAACATTTCGGCACGGAGATAATCCGCGCACAACAGACGGGACAAGGGTTCCGGCGAAACATAAAACATTTTGTTTAGCTTGACGTCGGGATTTTTCATTCAGTCGCGCATGCAACGCCGTATTGCCGCCTCAATATCGAGATAACTCGATTTCGCGGCGCAACAAAGCCGGCGCGCATGCGCATGCAATCAATCGGCCAGCCAGATTGCCGCGGCCATGCGCCCCGTCACGCGGTCGCGCCGGTACGAATAGAAGCGCGCACGCTCGGCGACCGTGCACGCCGTCCCGCCGCTCACGTGCGCCACACCCGCACGCGCGAGTCGCAGGCGCGCGAGCGCGTAGAGGTCGGCCAGGAACTTGCCGGGCGCGCCGTCGATCGCGACGAACGCATGACGGGTTTCATCATGCTCCGACTGCGGAGCCGTGTCGAGAAACGCATCGCGCACATCGGCGCCGACCTCGAACGCCTGCGGGCCGATCGCCGGACCGAGATACGCATGCAGCGCGTCCGTCGCGCCGCCCGCAAGCGCCGCGACGCGCGCCGCCGTCTGCTCGACGATGCCGGCCGCGAGCCCGCGCCAGCCCGCATGCGCGGCGCCGACCGCGCGGCCCTGCGCGTCGCACAGCAGCACGGGCAGGCAATCGGCCACCATCACCACGCAGACGGCGCCTGCCTGATCGGTCACGCTCGCGTCGGCTTGCACCGGCGCCGTGGCACCAGGCGCGGCGGCGATCACCGCGTCCGCCTGCACGATCTGCGCGCCGTGAACCTGCTCGAGCCATGCGGCGCCCGACTGGCCAGCGAGGGCCAGCACGCGCGCGCGGTTGGCGGCGACATGGCCGGGATCGTCACCGGTATGCAGGCCGAGATTCATCCCGCCCGGCAGCGCGGCGCCGTCCTGCCAGCGCCCGTACGGGCCTTCGCTCACACCGCCGTCGCGGGTCGTGATCAGCGCGCGCACGCGCGGCGACACCTGCCAGTCGGGCCGCACGCAGTCCTGCCACGTCAACGGCGCCAGGTTCGTCATCGGCACTCACTCCTCCTCATCGTCGTCCAGATACGGCTCGTCGTCGTGATACTCGCCGCCGAAATCGTCATCGTCGTAGACACCGTCGTCGTCGTCGAATTCCTCGTCGCCCTGCCCGAAGCCGAGCGCGGCGACCAGTGCGTTCATGTCGTCCGGCAGCGGGCAGCGCCACTGCATCGCCTTGCCCGTGACCGGATGCACGAGGCCGAGCCGCCACGCATGCAGCGCCTGTCGCGCGAACCCGTCCGGCAGCGGCGTGACCGAGCGCTTGCCGCGCGCGCGCCCGTAGACCGGATCGCCGAGCAGCGGATGTCCGGCATGCGCGCAATGCACACGGATCTGGTGCGTACGGCCGGTTTCGAGATCGCACTGAATCGCCGAAACCGGCTGACGTTGCCACAGGCATGTGTCAACCGTGCGGAAATGCGTGCGCGCGGGCTTGCCCGACGCGCCGGTGACGACGGCCATGCGCGTGCGCTCGCGCGGATCGCGGCCGATCGGCGCGTCGATCGTGCCCGCCTCGGGCATCGTGCCCCACACCAGCGCGAAATAGCGGCGCTTCACCGTGCGGGCCTGCAGCTGGCGCACGAGGTCCGTCTGCGCGGCCAGCGTGCGGGCGACCACCATCAGGCCGGAGGTTTCCTTGTCGAGCCGGTGGACGATCCCCGCGCGCGGCAGGCCGGCCGCCGCGTCGCCGTAGCGATGCAGGAGGCCGTTGAGGATCGTGCCGCTCCAGTTGCCGGCGGCCGGATGCACGACGAGGCCGGCCGGCTTGTTGATGACGACGAGCGCGTCGTCCTCGTAAATCACGTCGAGCGGCACGGGCTCCGGCGTGAACGCGAGTTGCTCGGGCAGCAGATCGGGCACGAGCGCGATCTTCGCGCCGAGCGGCACCGGCTGGCGGATCTTCGCCGGCGCGCCGTCGACGAGCACGCGCTGCGCCTCGATCCAGCTCTGCAGGCGGCTGCGCGAGAATTCGGGGAACAGTTGGGCAAGCGCCTTGTCGAGCCGTTCGCCGGCGAGCGACAGCGGCACTTCGACGATACGCGGCGCGTCATCGCCCGCCACGGACGGCACGACGGGCGGCTGCATCGCGTCGCCGGCCAGATCGTCATCGAGGGAATCCCCCGAGGCAGCGTCGGCGGGCCGATCGCTTGGGCTATAATCTTCGCGATTTGGTGTGCCCGGCTGGGCATTCTGCGAACTTGAACGGGTCATTTAGACTGGGTCACCGAGACTTGAAGCTAGGACATGCGAGCATGATGAATTCGACCAAACGCACGGCCAGAACCGTCGCCGCCCGGGCTGCGGCGGTAGCGGCCGCGGCCCTCATCGCCGGCTGCCACGGCTTGCCGCAGAAGCAGGACGAGACGGCTACCTGGTCGAACAACAAATTATACTCAGAGGCCCAGGACGCACTGTCCGGCGGCGACTGGGGCAAGTGCGCGAAATATTTCGAATCGCTGCAAGGCCGCGATCCGTTCGGCCATTTCGCACAGCAGGCGCAGATCAACGTCGCGTACTGCAACTGGAAGGACAACGAACCGGCAGCCGCCGACCAGGCCGTCGACCGCTTCATCCAGCTCCACCCGGATCATCCGGATATCCCGTACGCGTACTACCTGAAGGGGATGATCCACTTCAACGACGATCTCGGCCTGTTCGGGCGCTTCTCCGGCCAGGACATGAGCGAACGCGATCCGCAGGCGCTGCGCGAATCGTACGATGCGTTCAAGGTCGTCGTCGATCGCTTCCCGAAGAGCAAGTACGCGCCCGACGCGGCCGCACGGATGCGCTACATCGTCAACGCGCTCGCGTCGCACGAAGTGCACGCGGCCGACTACTACTACCGTCGTGGCGCGTATGTCGCGGCCATCAACCGCGCCCAGCTCGCGATCAAGGACTACAAGGGCGCGCCGGCGATCGAGGATGCGCTGCACATCATGATCCTGTCGTACGGCAAGCTGAACCAGCCGGAACTCGCCGAGGACACCAAGCGCGTGCTCGCGGGCACGTTCCCCGACAGCCCGTATGTGACGGGCCATTCGCGCCCCGGTGCGAAGAAGTCGTGGTGGCAGTTCTGAAGCACGGCGCGATGTAACATCCGTTGTGCACACAAAAAACCCGGCCATCGAGCCGGGTTTTTTTATTGGCGCCGCATGCAAGCGGCACCGGGACAATCAAGCGACAAGTGCCGCGCGCGCGATCAAGCGCGCTTGTCCGAGCGGTGCTCGTCGAAGAAATCCTGCACGACCGCGATCTCGCGCGTGCGCTTGAACGGCGGCAGGCTTTGCCAGATCCGGCGCCCGTACGGCTTGTCGACGAGTCGCGTGTCGCAGATCATCAGCACGCCGCGATCCGTCTCCGCACGAATCAGCCGGCCCGCGCCCTGCTTCAGCGTGATCACGGCCTGCGGCAGCTGATGCACCGCGAACGGGCTCAGCCCCTTCTTCGTCAACGCATCGAGCCGCGCGGCCAGCACCGGATCGTCCGGCGGCGCGAACGGCAGCTTGTCGATCACGACCAGCGACAACGCATCGCCGCGCACGTCGACGCCCTCCCAGAAACTCTGGCTACCGACCAGGATCGCATTGCCGTACGCGCGGAAGCGGTCGAGCAGCTCGGTACGGCTTGCGTCGCCCTGCACGAGCAGCGGCGTGTTCCAGCCGCGCGCCTCGATCACGTCGCGCAGCTTCGAGGCGATCCGGTCGACCGCGCGCAGCGTCGTGCACAGCATGAACACGCCACCGCCGGACGCCTCGATCGCCGGCAACGCGGCATCGAAGACGGCATCGGTAAACGCCGGCGAAGACGGTTGCGGCAGGTTGCGCGGCACGTACAGCAACCCCTGCGACTGGTAATCGAACGGGCTGGCGAGCGTCATCGAACGACGCGAGCTGAGGCCCATCTGCGCCGCGTAGTGCGTGAAATCGCCGCGCACCGACAACGTGGCCGACGTGAACACCCACGCACGCGGCACACCCGCACGCTGCTTCGCGAAAATCGGCGCGACCGACAGCGGCGTTTCGTGCAGTTGCACGGTATGCGCGAACACCTCGACCCAGCGCACCTTCTCGTTCGGATCGCCGTCAGTGGCCGCGTTGTCGCCCGCCACGGCCGCATCGGCCCGCGCGGCCGCTTCCGCCGCGCCGGGCGCGACCCAGCCGGCCAGCAGGTCCTGCAGCTCGCGGGCGCGCCGCAGACACGCGCCGAGCGATTCCGCACGCTCGGCCTGGCTCGCGAGTGCCGACGCGAGCGCATCGAGCGCAGCGTCGAGCGCATCGAGCGCACCGAACATCGGGTGATCGTCGCCGAGCTGCGCGAGCGACATGCGCACGATCTGGTCGTTCGCGAACGCGAGACGCAAGTCGCGCGCCGCGCGCTCGAGATCGCCGCCGAGCTTCACCCACTCGACCGCGTCGCGTGCATGGCTCAGGCCTTCGGCCACCGTGTCGCGCGCGAGCTCGAGGATCTGCGTCGTCGACAGCGTCTCGCCGAAGAACAGCGTCGCCGTCTCCGGCAGCTGATGCGCTTCGTCGAAGATGATCGTGTTCGCGTTCGGCAGCAACTCGGCCATCCCCGTGTCGCGCAGCATGATGTCCGCGAAGAACAGGTGATGGTTGACGACGACGATGTCAGCCTGCTGGGCCTCGCGCCGCGCCTGCATCACGAAGCATTCCTTGTAGTGCGGGCATTCCTGGCCGAGGCAGTTGTCGCGCGTCGACGTGACCATCGACCACACGGGCGCGTTTTCCGGCACGCTTGCGAGTTCGGCCTTGTCGCCGCTCTTCGTGATCTTCGCGAAGCGGACGATTTCCTGCAGATAGGCCGTGTCCTGCCGCGACGGCAGCCGGCCGTTGTCGGCCGTGCGTTGCAGGTAGTAGTGGCACAGATAGTTGGCGCGGCCCTTGAGCATCGCGACCGACACCGGCACCGCGAGCGCGTTGCGCACGGTCGGGATGTCACGCTGGAACAGCTGGTCCTGCAGGTGCTTCGTGCCGGTCGACACGATCACCTTGCCGCCCCACAGCATCGCGGGCACCAGATACGCGTAGGTCTTGCCGGTACCCGTGCCGGCTTCGACGATCAGCGTGTTGTCGCCCGCGTCGTTGTCCGATTCGGCTGCCGCGGCATCGTCCGCAGCCGGCCCGGCCGTCTTGTCGCCGTCGCCGAGACGGCGTGCCGGCCGCTTGCGGGTTTCGAAGATCTCGGGTTCGGGCATCCGGCGCGCGGACGCTTCCATCGCGGACGCGACCGCGCGCGCCATCTCGATCTGCGACGTACGCGGCCGATAACCGTCGAGCGCGCGCGCCAGCAACCCGCCTTCGCCGAAGATCGTGTCGAGCTCGTCGACACGCTTGCGGCTCAGCTCGAAAGTGCCTTCGGGCGCACGAACGCGCCCGGCGGACGTCGTGTCACGCCGGGCATCGGGGGTGGCTTCAAGCGGTGAATTCAAGGCAAGCGTTCCTGTGTCCAGCGCCCGGGCGGCGCCGGCGCTTGCCAGGCCGCGCTCAGGCGCGCTTATCCGGTTCGAGCTGCGATTGCAGCAAAATGATTTTGTCCTTGGCCGCCAGCTTTTCCTTCTTCAGCCGGTGCAGCGTGATGTCGTCGATGTCGGAGTGTCCTTCCTTCAGCTCGATCTCCCGAGCGAGCTGCTGGTGCTGCTCCTGCAATGCAGCCAAACGGTTGTGCAATTCCTGCTGCTGTTCCGTGTGACGGTTTTGCATAGTTGCCTCCTCATCGAAGCAGCGCGACGGCCGGCGTGCCGACGCGCCCGAGACTGATCCCGATCAATTCAACACGTTACTGCCCCTGCTGCTGTTGCTGCTTGGCCTTCTCGGCCGCTTCCTGCTGACGCCGCTCGACATCGGCCTTGTGCTGCGCGGCTTCCTTCTGCTTCTGCTCGTAGCGCGTGGCGTTGTCCGCCCGTTCCTGCGCCTTCTGCGCCGCCTGCTGGTGCGCCTGGTCGAGCTTGCGCTGGAAATCCGCCTGCTTCTGGTCGTATGCCTGCTTGCTCGCCGCGCGTTGCGGTCCTTCCGCGCCGCGCTGCGCCTGTTTCAGTGCATTCTGCTCCTGCTTGTCGCGGAATGCAGCCGCGTTCGCCGCTTCGTTCGCCGCCCGCTGCGGCGCTTCCGCCGCGTTCCGGGCCTGCTTCAGCGCCTGCTGCTGGTCGCGCTGCTGCGCGCGCACCGCACGCTGCTCGTCGTTGAGCGCGAGCTGCTCCTGGCGAATGCTCGCCCGTTCCTCGCGCATCTGGTCGCGCGCCTTGCCGAGACAGTGATTGACGAAGAACTTGCTGTAACAATCGTGCTCCGCCACCGCATAACGATAATCGTTTTCCGCGGAGCGTTGATTGAGCACTTTTTGACGGGCGTCGAAATCCGGGACGGCGGAGGCGGCAACGGGCGCGGACGCGACGGCGTCCGGCGCGCTGGCGTCAGCGGCCTGCGCGAATGCGCCGGAAGGCCCGGCAGACAAAGCCGCGGCGAGCGCTGCGCCGAGCGCGACGAGAGAAATGCGGGAAGTTGGCAACGTCGTAGGAAAGCTGCGGGACATGTGTCAAATTCTATCACCCCCGGCTGGACGCTCCGCCATTTATGGCAAAATGCCCCGCTTCATTCATCCGCGGCCTCTGGCCCGTCGGGCCCGCCGGGCAGCCCGCCGCTCCGGGCCTGCCGGCCCGCGCCGCGATTTCAGCAGGCAGACAGACCATCCACGACATGACGGAAACCGTAGCACTCAAGATCGTACAGCGCATCGCCACCGAACTGTCCGTCCAGCCGCGCCAGGTCGCGGCGGCCGTGCAACTCCTCGACGAAGGCTCGACCGTTCCGTTCATTGCCCGGTACCGCAAGGAAGTGACCGGCAACCTGGACGACACGCAGCTGCGCCAGCTCGAGGAACGCCTCCTGTACCTGCGCGAGCTCGAGGATCGCCGCGCCACGATCCTGTCGAGCATCGACGAACAAGGCAAGCTGACCGACGAGCTGCGTGCCGCGATCGACGCGGCCGACAGCAAGCAGGTGCTCGAAGACCTTTATCTGCCGTACAAGCCGAAGCGCCGCACGCGTGCGCAGATCGCCCGCGAAGCCGGCCTCGAACCGCTCGCGCAGGCGCTGCTCGCGAACCCGCTGCTCGACCCGCAGGCCGAGGCGGCCGCGTACGTCGACGCCGACAAGGGCGTCGCCGACGTGAAGGCCGCGCTCGACGGCGCGCGCGACATTCTGTCCGAACAGTTCGGCGAGACGGCGGAGCTGCTCGGCAAGCTGCGCGACTACCTGCACAACCAGGGCGTCGTGTCGTCGGCCGTCGTCGAGGGCAAGGAAAACGAGGAAGGCGAGAAATTCCGCGACTATTACGACTACGCGGAAACCATCAAGACCGTGCCGTCGCACCGCGCGCTCGCGCTGTTCCGCGGCCGCAACGCCGGCGTGCTGACGATCAAGCTCGGTCTGGGCGAAGAGCTCGACGCGCAAGTGCCGCATCCCGGCGAGGCGATGATCGCGCGCCATTTCGGCATCGCGAACCAGAATCGCCCGGCCGACAAATGGCTGTCCGACGTCTGCCGCTGGTGCTGGCGCGTGAAGGTGCAGCCGCATATCGAAAACGAACTGCTCACGCAGTTGCGCGAAACGGCCGAAACCGAAGCGATCCGCGTGTTCGCGCGCAACCTGAACGACCTGCTGCTGGCCGCGCCGGCCGGCCCGAAGGCCGTGATCGGCCTCGACCCCGGCCTGCGCACCGGCGTGAAGGTCGCGGTCGTCGACCGCACCGGCAAGGTGCTCGCGACCGACACGATCTACCCGCACGAGCCGCGCCGCGACTGGGACGGTTCGATCGCGAAACTCGCGCGCATCGCCGCGCAGACGCAGGCCGAACTGATCAGCATCGGCAACGGCACCGCGTCGCGTGAAACCGACAAGCTCGCGAGCGAACTGATCGCGAAACATCCGGAGCTGCGCCTGCAGAAGATCGTCGTGTCGGAAGCCGGCGCGTCGGTCTACTCGGCGTCCGAGCTCGCCGCGAAGGAATTCCCGGAACTCGACGTATCGCTGCGCGGCGCCGTGTCGATCGCCCGCCGCCTGCAGGACCCGCTTGCCGAACTCGTGAAGATCGAGCCGAAGGCGATCGGCGTCGGTCAGTACCAGCACGACGTGAACCAGCGCGAACTCGCCCGCTCGCTCGACGCGGTCGTCGAGGATTGCGTGAACGCGGTCGGCGTCGACGCGAACACCGCGTCGGCCCCGCTGCTCGCCCGTGTGTCGGGCCTGAACGCGACGCTCGCGCGCAACATCGTCGACTATCGCGATGCGAACGGCCCGTTCCCGTCGCGCGAGCACCTGCGCAAGGTGCCGCGCCTCGGCGACAAGACCTTCGAGCAGGCCGCCGGCTTCCTGCGCATCAACGGCGGCGAGAACCCGCTCGACCGCTCGTCGGTGCACCCGGAAGCGTATCCGGTCGTCGAACGGATACTCGCGAAGATCAACAAGCGCATCGACGACGTGCTCGGAAACCGCGAAGCGCTGTCCGGCCTGTCGCCGATGGAATTTGTTGACGAACGTTTCGGCCTGCCGACCGTACGCGACATCCTGGCCGAACTGGAAAAGCCGGGTCGCGATCCGCGTCCGGAATTCAAGACGGCCACGTTCCGCGAAGGCGTCGAGAAGGTCTCGGATCTCGTACCGGGCATGACGCTGGAAGGCGTCGTGACGAACGTCGCCGCGTTCGGCGCGTTCGTGGATATCGGCGTGCACCAGGACGGCCTCGTCCACGTGTCCGCGATGTCGACGAAATTCATCAAGGACCCGCACGAGGTCGTGAAGGCCGGCCAGGTCGTCAAGGTGAAGGTGCTCGACGTCGACGTGAAGCGCCAGCGCATTGCGCTGACGATGCGCCTCGACGACGACGCGGCAGCGCCCGGCATGTCGTCGCGCGGCGGCCAGGATCGCGGCAACGCAGGGCGCGGCGCCGCCCGCCCGCAGCGTTCGCGCGAGCCGGAGCCGGCCGGCGCGATGGCCGCGGCGTTCGCGAAGCTCAAGCGCTGAACAAGCGAATAGACCCGCCGTCGCCGTACGAAAAAGCCCGCCGAAAGGCGGGCTTTTTCATTATCCGGGTACCTATGACGCGGCCGGACGGCCCGCGCGCCGGGCCCGTCAGATCTCGATCTTCGTCCCGAGCTCGACGACGCGGTTCGCCGGAATCGCGAAGAAATCGGTCGGCTTCGCGGCGTTCTGGTGCATCCATGCGAACACCCGCTCGCGCCAGATCGACATCCCTGGCAGATGCGTCGGCACGACCGTTTCGCGCGCGAGGAAGAACGACGTGTCCATCAGCTCGAACGTCATGTCGTGCGTGCGGCCGAATTCCTCGAGCACGGCCTTCACGTCCGGCGTCTCGTTGAAGCCGTACTCGGCCTTGACGATGTACAGCCCGCCGCCCGCATCGCGCGCGCTCTGGCGCTTGTCGTCGCGCACGTACGGAATGTCGCGCGTGACGAACGTCAGGAAAATGGTCCGTTCGTGCAGCACCTTGTTGTGCTTCAGGTTGTGCAGCAGGCTGACGGGCACGAGCTTGTCGTTGCCGGTCAGGTAGATCGCGGTGCCCGACACGCGATGCGGCGGATGGGCGAGCAGGCCCTGCAGGAACGGCTCCAGCGGAATACCGTCGGCCGCCGTGCGCTCCTTGACGATGTGACGCCCCTTGTACCAGGTCATCAGCAGGAAGAACAGCAACGCGCCGATACCGAGCGGCAGCCAGCCGCCCTGCGCGACCTTCAGCAGGTTCGCGCCGAAAAAGCCGAGGTCGATCGCGAGGAACACCGCGATGATCGCGCCGACCAGCAGCCGGTTCCAGTTCCACACCTTCACCATCACGACGCACGCGAGCACGGTCGTGATCACCATCGTCGCCGTCACCGCGATGCCGTACGCGGCCGCGAGATTGTCCGAGCTCTTGAAGCCGACGACGATACAGAGGATCACGGCCAGCAGCAGCCAGTTCACGACCGGCACGTAGATCTGGCCGATCGCGAGCTCGGACGTATGCAGCACCTTCATGCGCGGCACGTAGCCGAGCTGGATCGCCTGCGACGTCAGCGAATACGCGCCCGAGATCACGGCCTGGGACGCGATCACGGTCGCGACCGTCGACAGCACGACGAGCGGCAGCAGCCCCCATTCGGGCGCCAGCAGGAAGAACGGGTTTTCGATCGCTTTCGGGTTCTGGATCAGCAGCGCGCCCTGCCCGAAGTAGTTCAGCACGAGCGACGGCATCACGAGCCCGTACGCGGCGTACCGGATCGGCTTGGCACCGAAGTGGCCCATGTCCGCGTAGAGCGCTTCCGCGCCGGTCAGCACCAGCACGACCGAGCCGAGCACGACGTAGGCCTGCAGCAGGTGGTCGGCCATGAACGATGCCGCGTAATACGGATTGATTGCCGCGATGATGCCCGGCACGCGAACGATGTGGTACACGCCGAGCGCCGCGATCACGACGAACCACAGCACCATGATCGGGCCGAACAGCTTGCCGACCAGCGCGGTACCGTGCCGCTGGATCCAGAACAGCGCGATCAGGATCACGATCGTGATCGGCAACACGAGATGGGACAGGTGCGGCGTCGCGATCTCGAGACCTTCGACGGCCGACATCACGGAAATCGCCGGCGTGATCACCGCGTCCCCGTAGAACATGCAGGCGCCGAATATCCCGAGCGCCATCAGCGCGCCCGCGACCCGGGTCTTGGAGTCGAGCGGGCGCAGCGACAGCGCCATCAGCGCGAGCACGCCGCCCTCGCCGTTGTTGTCCGCCCGCATCACGAACAGCAGGTACTTGACGCCGACCACCAGGATGATCGCCCAGAACAGCAGCGAGATCACGCCGAGAATCGAGCCTTCGGTCAGCGGAATGCCGTGCGCGGGGCTGAACGCCTCCTTGAGCGAATACAGCGGGCTGGTGCCGATGTCGCCGAACACGACGCCGATGGCTGCTATCGCTAGCGCCCGCATCGAGTGTTGTTGCGTCGAATGCGGCGCGTGTGCGGCGTCGGTCGCGTGAGTCGTGTCGTTCATATGAAGCGTAATAATCGGGTCCGGGTCGGACAAAACGAGCGCTATTCTACTCGCGCCCCCGTGAAACGCCGTCCTGCCGTGTTGCCGTGGAACCACGTGATCCACGCCGCGCATGCAATCCGGCGCGACCTGTGGCAGGGCTGCCATCATAGCCGGGGCCGCGCCGCCTGCCTATCGGGTCCGCCGCACACGCCGCCCGGCGCCACCCGCGCGCCAATGAAAAACGGCGCCGCAAGCGGCGCCGTACAAGGCTTTCCTTCGATCGGCCGGACGCTTACGCGCCCGAACCGTCGCGCTGTGCGCGACCGCGCTTGATCCACGCCTCGAGGTTGTGCGGACGAACCGTGTCCCACTCCTCGAACGGCTGATGAATCCACGGATTCGTCGGCAGGAACTGCGTGTGATAGTCGGGCTTGACCTTCGAGCACCCCTTGTACCAGAGCACGGCCGAACGCACGGCCGTCACGGACGGATAGCGTTCCTTCAGGTGCTCCTGCACGCGTGCGAGCGTGACGCCGGAATCGACGAGATCGTCGACCAGCAGGACGTTGCCCGCCAGGTTGCCGCGCGTCATCGTGATGTACTGCGCGATGTCGAGCTCGCCCTGCTCGGTGCCGGCTGCTTCCCGGTACGAGCTCGTCGCGAGGATCGCGAGCGGCACGTCGTAGATGCGCGACAGCTGGTCGCCGACGCGCAGGCCGCCGCGCGCGAGGCACAGGATCTGGTCGAACTTCCAGCCCGAGGCGTGCACCTGGAGCGCGAGCAGCTCGATCAGCCGGTGATACTCGTCCCAGCCTACCCACAGGTTCTTGTCGTCGTTGCGCGGATCGGTCATCAAGTCTGCCGCCGTCATCGTGATTTGCTGCGTCATCTGGGAATTACACCTTGAACGGATGGCGGAGCAGGATCGTTTCGTCGCGGTCCGGGCCCGTCGACACCATGTCGACCGGCACGCCAGCCACTTCCTGGACACGGGACAGGTATGCCTGTGCATTCACCGGCAGCGCGTCCCACGTCTTGATGCCGACCGTGCTTTCCTTCCAGCCGGAGAACGTTTCGTACACGGGCTCGCAACGCGCGACGTCGACCGCGCCACGCGGCAGGATGTCCACGTCCTTGCCGTCGACCTTGTAGCCGACGCACAGCTTGACTTCGTCGAGGCCGTCGAGCACGTCGAGCTTCGTCATGCACAGGCCCGACACGCCGTTGATCTGGATCGAACGGCGCAGCGCAGCCGCGTCGAGCCAGCCGGTGCGGCGCGGACGGCCCGTGACCGAACCGAATTCCTTGCCGACGTTCGCGAGCGTGACGCCGACCTGGTCCTGGCGCTGCGGGTTGTCCGCATCGTACAGCTCGCTCGGGAACGGGCCCGAGCCGACGCGTGTGCAATACGCCTTCGTGATGCCGAGGATGTAGTTGAGCTTCTGCGGACCGACGCCCGCGCCTGCCGACGCCGCACCCGCGACGCAGTTGCTCGACGTGACGAACGGATAGGTGCCGTGGTCGATGTCGAGCAGCGTGCCTTGCGCGCCTTCGAACAGCAGGTTCTGGCCCGCGTTGTTCGCGTCGTACAGGCGGCGCGACACGTCGGCCACCATCGGCTTCAGGCGGTCGGCATAGCCGAGCATCGTGTCGAGCGTGGCCTGGAAGTCGACGGCCGCACCGCCCAGATACTGGGTCAGCACGAAGTTGTGGTAATCGAGATTTTCGCGCAGGCGATCGGCGAAGGTCTTCGCGTCGAACAGGTCCTGCACGCGCAGCGCGCGGCGGCCGACCTTGTCTTCGTACGCGGGGCCGATGCCGCGGCCCGTCGTGCCGATCTTGCCCACGCCCTTGCGCGCTTCGCGCGCCTGGTCGATCGCGATGTGGTACGGCAGGATCAGCGTCGTGGCTTCGGAGATGAACAGACGGTCGCGTACGTTCACGCCGGCCTCTTCGAGCTCGCCGATTTCCTTGAACAGTGCTTCGGGGGACAGAACGACGCCGTTGCCGATGTAGCAGGCGACGCCTTCACGCATGATGCCCGACGGAATGAGGCGCAAGATCGTTTTCTTGCCGCCGATGATGAGGGTGTGGCCGGCGTTGTGACCGCCCTGGAAACGCACGACGCCTTGAGCGTGGTCCGTCAGCCAGTCGACGATCTTGCCCTTGCCTTCATCACCCCATTGCGTTCCCACGACGACGACATTGCGCCCGGGAGTCACGTTCACTGCGCTGGCAGACATGTTGATTCGTTAGCTGGTTAAAAACGTATTCTACCTATGTTCGCGGGCGATTCCGAATTTTTCCGTTTCGCTTCAACGATATGCACGCCGAAGCGCAGCCCGCGAACGCCTGTTTATCGGGGTTCGACCACCCATGCGCCGTTGCGCTCGACGAGCGAACGATCGCAGGCGAATTCGTCGAGCACGTGGTCGTGGCCCGGCAGCGCCTGGATCACGACCTCGCCCGCATCGCGCAGCGCCGCGACCGCCGCGCCGAGCGCGTCGTCCTGCGCCCACGGCGCGAGAATCGCGGTGCCGCGCGCCTCGACCGGCGAAATCCGCGCGAGTTCGCGCAGGTCGAGCGAAAAGCCGGTTGCCGGGCGGGCCCGGCCATAGGCCTGCCCCACGTGGTCGTAACGACCGCCGCGCGCGATCGCGTTCGGCACGCCGTCGATGTAGGCGCTGAACATCGCGCCGCTGTGATACGCGTAACCGCGCAAATCGGCGAGATCGATCGCGACTTCGACGCCCTTCGGCTGCGACGCAAGCTGCGCGAGATCGTCGAGCGCCCGCGTGATTTCGGGCAGCACCGGCAGGCGCGTGCGCGCCTCGGCGAGCACGCTCGCGTCGCCGTAAAGGTTCGGCAGCGCACGCAGCGCGGCGCGCGTATCGGCGCCGAGATCGTCGGTCAGCTCGTTCAGCAGCGGCACGTCCTTGCCCGACAGCGCGTCGTACAGCGACTCGCCGCGCTCCGCGGCCTGCGCGTCGCGCGCCAGCAGCGCCGCGAGCACGCCCGCGTGACCGAGGTCGAGGCGGATCCGCGACAGGCCCGCGAGATGCAGCGCGTCGAGCATCAGCTGCTGGATCTCGAGATCGGCTTCCAGCCCGGCGTGGCCGTAGATTTCCGCGCCGATCTGGATCTGTTCGCGCGTCGCGTGCAGCCCGCGCGGACGCGTATGCATCACGTGGCCCGCATAGCAGAGGCGCGTCACGCCCTGACGGTTCAACAGGTGCGCGTCGATCCGCGCGACCTGCGGCGTGATGTCCGCGCGCAGGCCGAGCGTCCGGCCCGACAACTGGTCGACCAGCTTGAAGGTGCGCAGGCGCAGATCGGCGCCCCCGCTCGTCAGCAGCGACTCGAGATACTCGAGCAGCGGCGGCATCACCATTTCGTAGCCGTACGAACGGAAGCGGTCGAGCAGCCTGCGGCGCAGCTCCTCGATCTTGCGCGCTTCCGACGGCAGCACGTCGGCGATATTCTCGGGAAGTAACCAGGTCGACATCGGTACGGTCCTACGACGGGAAACGGCGCGCGACACGCGCGCCGCGAGTTGAATCGGAACTTCGAAATCGGGCGGAACGAACGGCGGATGCGCCGTCCGGATCGGGGCTCCGGTCAGGTCGCGAGCAGCAGCAGCACGAGCCCGAGCACCATCACGATCAGCCCGCCGATCCGGATATGATGCGGCGGCCGCTCGGCTATTCTACGAAACGTGTCGCGCCAGGCGACGGGAAACACGAAGGGGAACGCCCCCTCGATGATCAGCATCAGCGCTACTGCGAGCAACAACGAGCCAGCCAGGTCCATGCGAGCGACGGCGCCGCTCGACGCGGCGCCCCAAGGTCAATGTTTGCGGGGAGCAGGCGCCGCCGGTGCGGCGCCGCCCGTCGGGCTGCGCATGAAGCGGAAGAACTCGCTGTCGGGATCGACGACGATGATGTCGTTGCGCTTGAACGTATTCCGGTAGGCCTGCAGGCTCGCGTAGAACTGATAGAACTGCGGATCGCGGCCGAACGCGTCTGCGGCGATCGTCGCGGCCTTCGCATCGCCCTCGCCCTTGATCGTCTGCGCGGACTTGTACGCGTTCGCGAGCACGGCCTGCTGCTCGCGTTCGGCGTCGGCCTTGATCTGCTCGACGTCGGCCGCGCCTTGCGCGCGCACTTGCGCCGCCTGATCGCGCAACGCACCGATCATCCGTTGATAGACGGCATCCGTCTGCGCGGCCGGCAGGTCGACGCGCGTCAGCTGGACGTCGACCACGTCGACGCCGAAACCGGTCGCATTCGCCTTCGTCGCATCGCGCGCCGCATCGGCGATCGCACGTTGACCGCCGAGGGCATCGTCGAGCGCCCGCTTGCCGAATGCGTCGCCGAGCGCGCTCTTCAGCGCGCCGGACAGCCGTTCGGCCGCCGCCGCCGGGTCGCCGCCCGTCGCCGTGAAATATTTCATCGGATCGCTGATCCGGTACTTCACCGCATACGCGACGAGCAGGTCGTGCTTGTCTTCGGTTGCCAGTTGCAGCGGATCGGACGACTCGAGCGACTGCAGGCGCGTGTCGATCAGCGTGGCCGTCTGCAGCGGCGGCGGCAGCTTGAAGTGGACGCCGGGGCCCGCGAGCTCGGGCTGCGTGCCGTCGCGGCCCGACAACACGGCCGCATGGCGCGGATCGACGGTGAGGACCGTCGACGATGCCGCGAAGGCGACGATCACGATTGCGACGACGAGCGCAATGATTCGGTTCATGTTCTGCGCTCCCCGTTACTTCGTATCGTCTTCACGCGACCGGCTGCGAAACGCTTCGCGCGATCGCAGCACGTCGACGCCCGACGCGGTGGCGGCCGGTGCGGCGCTCGCCGGCGCGGCAGCGGCTGCCGACGGCACGGTTGCCGCCGGTGCGGACGCCGCATCGGCGGCGGATGCGCCGGTCGACGCCGCGGCGTTTTGCCGCCCCTGCTCGACGAGCTTGTCGAGCGGCAGATACACGACGCTGTTGCCGCCCTTGTTGCCGACGAATACCTTCGTCGCGTTCGAATAGATTTCCTGCATCGTCTCGAGGTACATCCGCTCGCGGATGACCGCCGGCGCCTTCGAGTACTGCGCGTAGACCTGCTTGAAGCGGTCCGCGTCGCCTTCGGCTTCGGTGACCACGCGGTCGGCATACGCCTTCGCTTCGTCGACGAGCTTCGCCGCATCGCCCTGCGCCTTCGGCAGCAGGTCGCTCGCATACGCCTGCGCGGCGCGCTTCGCGGCCTCGCGCTCGTCGCGCGCCTTCGCGACTTCGGCGTACGCGGCCTGGGTCTGGTCGGGCGCCGCGACGCTCTGCATCGTGACGGCCGTGACCTCGAGCCCCGACTGGTAGCGGTCGAGATCGCGCTGAATCGCGGTGGACAGCTGCTCGCGCAGCGCATCGCGGTCCTGGTTCAGCATGTCGGCCGCGCTGCGCGTGCCGACGATCGCGCGCACCGCGGCCTGCGCGGCCTGCGACACGCTGCGCTCGGGATCGACGCTGCGGAACAGGTAATCGGTGGCGGAACGAATCCGGTACTGGACGATGAAGCGCACGTCGACGATGTCGGCATCGCGCGTCAGCATCGCGGCTTCTTTCACGTTCGCGAGACGCACGACGTTGTTGCGGCCGATCTCGATCGAACGGACCTGCGACGTGTCGACGATCTCGTGCGATGCGAACGGATACGGCGCGCGCCAGTGCACGCCCTGGCCGACCGTGCCCGACAGCTTGCCGAGCTGCAGCACGACGCCCGTCTGGCCTTCCTGCACGACGAACAGCCCGCTGCCCGCATACACCGCGACCAGCACGCCGATCACGATGCCGACGCCGACCCGTGCGGCCCGGCCGTTGTCGGGACGGAAGCCGTTGCCGCCCTTGCCGCCGAACAGGCCGCTCAGGCGCCGGTTGAAGTTGCGCCACATCTCGTCGAGATCGGGCGGACCGTCGCCGTCGCCGCCTTGCGGACGCTTCGATTCGTTCGCGCGGGGGCGGGATCCGTCCTTGCCATTGCCTTCGCCGCGTCCCCAGCGGGGATCGTTGATCGACAGCAAGGCGCGCATCCGCCGCCAGGTACTCCGCTCGTTGTATTCGTTCACCAGAGTTTGTTCACCAGATTAGACGCCGGCGAACCGGCCGGGACCGGTTAGCGCCCGTGTTCGGAAATCGTGTGGTCTTCGTGCGGTTCAGCGGACGTGCCATCGAGCGCGTCGGGTAACGTCGCGCTGGAAAGGTGTTCCGCGGAGGCGATTTCGGCGATGGCGGCACGCAACGTATCGAGACCCTGACCGGTGCGCGCGCTCAAAAAGACGCGCGAAATATTACCATACTCGTCCCGCTCGACCGCGTCGCCGCGGGCCGCCAGCTCGGGCACGGCGTCGATCTTGTTGAAGACCAGCACCTGCCGGATCGTGTCCGCGCCGATCTCGTGCAGCACGCCGTTGACCTGCTCGATCTGCTCGAGCCGGACCGCGCTCGACGCATCGACCACATGCAGCAGCAGATCCGCATGGATCGTTTCCTCGAGGGTCGCGCGAAACGCCGCGACGAGCTGGTGAGGCAGCTCGCGGATGAACCCGACCGTATCGGACACGACGATCTGCCCGACCTCGTCGCCGAGGTACACGCGCCGCGACGTCGTATCGAGCGTCGCGAACAGCTGGTCGGCCGCGTAGGCCTGCGCTTTCGTCAGCGCATTGAACAGCGTCGACTTGCCCGCGTTCGTATAGCCGACGAGCGACACCGACATCGTGCCGCTGCGCGCGCGCTGCCGGCGCTGCGTGCTGTGCTGGCGACGCAGCCGGTCGAGCCGCGACTTCAGCATCTTGATGCGTTCGCCGATCAGCCGGCGGTCGGTTTCGAGCTGGGTTTCACCCGGGCCGCGCAGGCCGATACCGCCCTTTTGCCGCTCCAGGTGGGTCCACGCGCGAATCAGCCGGGTCGACAGGTATTGAAGCTGCGCGAGCTCGACCTGCAGCTTGCCTTCGTGGCTGCGGGCACGCTGCGCGAAGATGTCGAGGATGAGGCTCGTGCGATCGACCACGCGCCTGTTAAGTGCCTGCTCCAGATTGCGTTGCTGGGCGGGCGCCAAGGCGTGGTTGAAGATGACGATTTCGACGTTGTGCGCATCGCAGGCGAGCCGCAATTCTTCGGCTTTGCCGCTGCCGATGAACATCTTGGCATCGGGACTGGCGCGTCGACCCGTGAGGGTGACGGCGGGACGGGCCCCCGCACTGGAGGCGAGAAGACTGAGTTCTTCGAGACTGGCTTCGAAATCGGTCTTGCCGAAATCGATGCCGACGAGCGCTGCGTTGATCAAATTATCGGGTGTCAAGATAAGGCGGCTGGCATCGGTCGCTCGCGGCGACCGGATGCCGGCCGCTGCGATAGGTTAGGACGAGGCTTCCGCGTCCGGGTGGAAATTCACCGGGCGCGCCGGCACGACCGTCGAGATGGCGTGCTTGTAAACCATCTGGGTCACCGTATTACGGAGCAACACGACGTACTGGTCGAACGATTCAATGTTCCCTTGAAGCTTGATGCCGTTGACGAGGTAAATCGAAACGGGAACGTGCTCTTTGCGCAGTGCGTTCAAAAACGGGTCTTGTAACAATTGCCCTTTGTTGCTCATGGCGTACTCCATCTTTTTTTGCAGGTTGATCTGGATTGGCGGCGAAGAAAAAGAGATCCGGCGCCAATCGCTACACTATAGCTGATTTTGCCTGCCCCGCCCGGGCGTAGGCCATGCGGCCTAGCCCTTGCGGGACGTGCTTCAGCCCTTGTCCGCGTACGGGTTGTTCGACGAACGGAACTCTATGCGCAATGGAGTCCCGGTCAGCGAGAAAGTTTCGCGGAACCGGTTTTCGAGGTAGCGCTTGTAGGTTTCCGTCACCGCGTCGAGCGCGTTGCCGTGGATCACGATGATCGGCGGATTCTGGCCGCCCTGGTGCGCGTAGCGCAGTTTCGGACGCACCGGGCCGCGACGGCGCGGCTGCTGGAATTCGACCGCCTCGATCAGCGCGCGGGTGAGCTTCGGCGTCGGCAGCTTCGACATCGCGGCCGCGTAGGCATCGTCGACCGAGCGCATCAGCGCGCCGATGCCCGTCTTCTTCGCGGCCGAAATGAAATGCGATTTCGCGAAGTCGAGGAATTTCAGCTTGCGGGTCAAATCCGCTTTCGCGCGGTCGCGCGCGTGGTCGTCGAAGCCGTCCCACTTGTTCACGCCGATCACGAGCGCGCGGCCCTGCTCGACGACGAAGCCGGCGATGTGCGCGTCCTGGTCGGAAATGTCCTGCTGCGCATCCAGCAGAAGAATGACGACGTTCGCGTCGGAGATCGACTGCAGCGTCTTCACGACCGAGAACTTCTCGATCGCCTCGAACACCTTGCCGCGGCGCCGCAGGCCGGCCGTGTCGATCAGCGTGTATTTCTTGCCGTTACGCTCGAAGTCGACGTAGATCGAATCGCGCGTCGTGCCCGGCATGTCGAACGCGATCACACGGTCTTCGCCGATCAGCGCGTTGACGAGCGTCGACTTGCCGACGTTCGGACGGCCGACGATCGCGATCTTGATGCCGCGCGACGGATCATCCTCCTCCGCTTCCTCGGGCTGGCCGGCGTACGCGACTTCGAGCGCCTCGTTGATCATGTCGGTCACGCCGTCGCCATGCGCGGCCGAGATCGCGCGCGGATCGCCGAGCCCGAGCTCGTAGAAGTCGGTCGCGACCGCCGTGTACTTCATCCCCTCGGCCTTGTTGACGACCAGGAAGATCGGCCGGCCGGTCTTGCGCAGGTAGTCGGCGATCGACTTGTCCTGCGGCGCGAGTCCGTTACGGCCGTCGACGATGAACACGACGACGTCGGCCTCCTCGACGGCCTGCCGCGTCTGGCGCGCCATTTCGTGCAGGATGCCGTCCTTCGCGACGGGTTCGAAGCCGCCCGTATCGACGACCAGGTAAGGCCGTTCGCCGACGCGCCCTTCGCCGTAATGGCGATCGCGCGTCAGGCCCGGCAAGTCGGCGACCAGCGCATCGCGCGAGCGCGTGAGCCGGTTGAACAGCGTGGATTTCCCCACATTGGGGCGCCCAACGAGGGCAATGACCGGTTTCATCTGTGTTTTCTACGGTGAAGCGCAGCAGCGGGAGGCCCGCTGCTGCGGGCGGCTGCGCTGAATGAAAATATCACGAATTCGCGCCGCGCCGGATGCGCGCGCCCGGCGCGCGCGCGCGCCGTCGTCTTTCGTCTCGAACTGCCTTTCAAATACCGAGCGGCCGGGAACGCCGGCCGCCTTCAAGTCGCGCGGCCGCGGCGCGCGGGACCTGCCCGCCGCGCCACGGCCACGCCTGTTTCGTGCGCGTCAGCGCGGACGGAACCCGTACAGGCCACCGTCCTTCGTCTGCACGACGAGCGTATTGCCCGCGAGGACCGGCGCCGCCGTGATCGCGCTGCCGTCGGTCTTCATCCGCGCGATGAAGCTGCCATCCTCGCGCGACAGGAAGTGCACGAAGCCCTTGTAATCGCCCATCACGACCGCGTGCCCGAGCAGGTACGGCACGCCGACGTCACGGCTCTTCAGCTTGTCGTTGCGCCAGAGCTGGTTGCCCGTGGCCGCGTCGTACGCGGTGACGACCGACCAGTCGTCGCCGCCGGCGACCACCGAATCGTCCTGCGCGAGGCCGCTGCGGCTCGAGAACGGCTTTTCCCACAGTGGCCGGCCCGAGTTCGCATCGAAGCAACCGAGCTGACCCTGGAACGTCACTGCGCAGGTTTCCGCGCCCACGAGCGTCGGCGGACCGCTGACGTCGTTGATGCGCTCGACCTCGGTCACGCCCTTCGGGAACGACACCGGGGTCTGCCAGAACGGCTCGCCCGTCTGCAGGTTGATCGCGACGAGACCACCGCCCGGGAAGCCCGCGAGCACGGCCGCGTCGCCCGCAAACGTCATGCCCGCCGACACGCGCAGGTTCAGCGGCACCGCACGATTGCGGTAGTTCCACTTCTGCTCGCCCGTCTGCGCGTTGAACGCGATCACCTGGCCGTCGATCGTGCGGACGACCACGAGGCCGTTGCCGACGAGCGGCGGCGAGAAGATCTCGCCCTGCACGCTGGTCTTCCACAGCTGCTTGCCGTCCGGGCCCAGCACGAACACGCCGCCCTTCAACGCACCGACCGCGGTCAGGTTGCCGTCGCTGCCGACTCCGGCCGACAGGTCCGAACCGACCTTCGAGCGCCACAGCGTCTGGCCCGTCTTCGCGTCGATCTTCTCGACCGAACCGTTTTCGCCCGCCGCATAGACGGCGTCGCCCACGGCCACCGGCGAGAACAGGTAGCGCCCGCCCTTGCCGACGCTCGCCTTCCAGACCTGTTGCACGTCCATGACGGGCTTGAACTCGGTGAGCGGCGTCGGCACGCGGCGCGCGTCCTTCGACGACGAGCAAGCCGCCAAAGCGAGGACAGCCGCCGCGCAGGCAACGGGCACAGCGTAACGTTTCAGCAAATTCATCGGTTAGCGAAGCAGAGTTAAGAGGTTGAGGGGACCGGAATTCAGCCGCCGAGCGCGTCCAGCTTGAACTGCACGAGCTGGCGCGCGGACTGGTCGTCCTTCGACAGGCCGTCGAGCGCGAGCTTGTAAGCGGCGCGCGCGTCGTCGGTCTTGCCTTGCGCGGCAAGCAGATCGCCGCGCCGATCGGCCACGAGGCCCTTGAATGCATCGACCGGCGTACCCGACAGCAGCGCGAGGCCCGCGTCGTACGCCTTCTCGTCGAGCAGCAGCGACGCGAGACGCAGCTTCGCGATCTGCTTGTACTCGTCGTCCTTGGCGTGATCGACGGCCCATTGCAGCTGTGCCTTCGCGCCGGCCGCGTCGCCGGCCGCATACAGCGTCTTCGCGGCCGCGAGCGCCGTCATCTGCGCATACGGCGTACTGCCGAACTTGTCTTCCATGTCGGCAGCCGCGCGGGCCATCGTTGCCTTGTCGTTCGCGGCGGCAGCCTTCTGGACCTGCTCGTACAGCCCGGACGCCTCGGCAGCCTGACGGCGCTGCCAGTAGTTCCAGCCGTTGAAACCGGCCGCGACGACGAGCGCCGCGAGCACGATCCACGTGGTGAGGTTGCCCCAGCGGGCCCACCACGCCTTCAGACTTTCAATCGATTCTTGTTCGTCGTGATAACTCATCGGCGAGCGATTCCTTCCTGTTCAGGCTTTTCTTGTCGAGCGGATGCCAGCGCGATCAGTCGTCGCCGTCTTCGGCGGATGCAACCATCGCATTGATTAGGAATTCGGTCAAGCTTTCGACCGGTACGGTCTGCTGAACGTTCTTTTCCCCTTCCGCACCCGCGCCGCGCAACGCTTTCACGCCCACCGTGCCGTTCGCGACCTCTTCTTCGCCGAAGATCACCGCGAACGCGGCGCCGCTTGCGTCGGCCCGCTTCATCTGCGACTTGAAGCTCGCCGGCGCGCCGTCGGCGCTGCAGTGGAAGATCACGTCGAGGCCCGTGTCGCGCAGACGCTCGGCCGCGATGAACGCCTGTTCGCGCGCGGTTTCGCCCTGGTGCACGACGTACACGTCGACGCCTTCCTGCTCGGGCGCGAGATCCTCTTCCTTCAGCAGCTCGAGGATGCGCTCGATGCCCATCGCCCAGCCGCACGCGGCGGTCGGCTTGCCGCCGAGCTGCTCGATCAGCGGATCGTAGCGGCCGCCGGCCGCGACCGTGCCCTGCGCGCCAAGCTTGTCGGTCACCCACTCGAACACGGTCAGGTTGTAGTAATCGAGCCCGCGCACGAGACGCGGGTTGATCTTGAACGGAATGTTGTTCGCGAGCAGCAGGCGCTGCAGCCCTTCGAAGTGCGCGCGCGATTCGTCGCCGAGGAAGTCGATCAGCTTCGGTGCGTTCTGCGCGATGTCCTGCAGTGCCGGATTCTTCGTGTCGAGCACGCGCAGCGGGTTCGTATACAGGCGACGCTTCGCGTCCTCGTCGAGCACGTCGGCGAACTGCTCGAGGTACTTGATCAGTTCGACGCGGTGCGCGGCGCGCTCTTCGGCGAGGCCGAGCGAGTTGATCTCGAGCTTGATGCCGGTCAGGCCGAGGTCGTCCCACAGGCGCTGGCACATCATGATGATCTCGGCATCCGCATCGGGACCCGCGAAGCCGAGCGCCTCGACGCCGACCTGGTGGAACTGCCGATAGCGGCCGCGCTGCGGACGCTCGTGACGGAACATCGGGCCGATGTACCACAGGCGCTTCGGGCCGTCGTACAGCATGTTGTGCTCGATCGACGCACGCACGACGGCCGCGGTGTTTTCCGGGCGCATCGTCAGGTTCTCGCCGTTCAGCGCGTCGGTGAAGCTGTACATCTCCTTCTCGACGATGTCGGTGACTTCGCCGATGCCGCGCGTGAAGAGCTGCGTATGTTCGACGATCGGCGTGCGGATGTTCTGGTAGCCGTACGCGCGCAGCAGCGATTTCACGGTAGCTTCGAAGAATTCCCACAGGCCGGCATCCTGCGGAAGGATGTCGTTCATGCCCTTGACGCCGGTGAGCTTCTCGATCTTGCGTTTCTGTTCAGTCATCGTTCGTGTGTGTGGACGAATTAGTTCAGGGCCTCGGTGCGGCCGTAATTGCGTGCGACGTAGTCGCTGACGATCTGCTGGAATTCCTCGGCGATCCGCTCGCCGCGCAGCGTCTTGACCTTCTCGCCGTCGATGAAGACGGGTGCGGCCGGGTTCTCGCCCGAACCCGGCAGGCTGATGCCGATGTTCGCGTGCTTCGATTCGCCCGGGCCGTTGACGATGCAGCCCATCACCGCGACGTTCATCTTCTCGACGCCCGGATATTCCTTGCGCCAGACCGGCATCTGCTCGCGCAGGTAGGTCTGGATCTGCATCGCGAGTTCCTGGAACAGCGTGCTCGTCGTACGGCCGCAGCCCGGGCACGCGATCACCATCGGCGCGAACGAGCGCAGGCCCATCGTCTGGAGGATTTCCTGGCCGACGATCACTTCGCCCGTGCGCGACGCGCCCGGTTCCGGCGTCAGCGAGATGCGGATCGTGTCGCCGATCCCTTCCTGCAGCAGCACGCCGAGCGCCGCCGTCGACGCGACGATGCCCTTCGAACCCATGCCGGCCTCGGTCAGTCCGAGGTGCAGCGCGAAGCCGCAGCGGCGGCCGAGTTCGCGGTACACGGCGATCAGGTCCTGCACGCCGCTGACCTTGCACGACAGCACGATGCGGTCACGGCCCAGGCCGAGCTCCACCGCGCGTTCGGCCGAGCCGATCGCCGACTGGATCAGCGCCTCGTACATCACGCTCTGCGCGTCCCACGGCTGCGCCCGCGCGCCGTTCTCGTCCATCATGCGCGCGAGCAGGTCCTGGTCGAGACTGCCCCAGTTCACGCCGATCCGCACCGGCTTGTCGTACTTCGCCGCGGCCTCGATCATCTGCGCGAACTGCGTGTCGCGCTTCGCGCCCTGACCGACGTTGCCGGGGTTGATCCGGTACTTCGACAGCGATTCCGCGCAGCCCGGGTAGTCGCGCAGCAGCAGGTGGCCGTTGTAGTGGAAATCGCCGACGAGCGGCACGGTCACGCCCATCCGGTCGAGCTGCTCGCGAATCGCCGGCACGGCGGCCGCGGCTTCGGGCGTGTTGACCGTGATGCGCACCAGTTCGGAGCCCGCATTCGCGAGTTCCTTGATCTGGATCGCCGTGCCGATCGCGTCGGCCGTGTCGGTATTCGTCATCGACTGCACGCGCACCGGCGCGTCGCCGCCGATCGTCACGAGTTGCCCGCCCCAGCGGACATCCACCGCATGCGATACGCGGCGCGGCTGATGCCCGCCGAACACCGGCTCGGTTGAACAAATCTGACTGCTGCGTGGGGATTGAGCTTCGGATTGCATCGATAGATCCATTTACGCGGAATGCGCCGCGACGCGGCGCATGAATTGAAAAAGCGCCGTGCCCTCACGGCCTGCCGAGATCGACGACAGGCCTTCGCCACGGCGCTTGACGTCAGGGCAACGTGAACCGCGCCACGTTACCCCGCGCTGCCGAATATTTTGCCGGATCGACCGGTTTTCCGTCGAACGCAACCGCGTCGAGGCCGGCCTTGTTGCCGATCGTGACCTTGAACGGCCCGTCACCGGCCACCTGCTTCGTTTCGCCGGCGCGCACCAGCGCCGAGAACAGCTCCTTGCCGTTCTTGTCGCGCACGCTGAACCAGCAATCCTGCTTGACCTTCAGTTCGACCATCGACTGACCGGCCGCCACCACGACGCTGGCCGGCTGGGCCGGCGCGGCCGTGCTTGCCGCCGCCGTGGCCGCCACGGGCTGCGACGCAGCGGCAGTCGCGACCGGCGCCGCGGGCGCCGGAACAGCCGACGCGATCGCCTGCGCCGGGGCAGCCGATGCAGCAGCCGGGGCCGGAACCGCATTCGTCACCGCGCCCGACGCGGCGTTCGTGGCCGCTTCTTCAGCAGCCGACGATGCCGTCGCCGCGCTCGCGGCCGACGCATGCTCGGCGTCGCCGCCCTTGAAGCGTGCGAGCAGGCTCGACGAATCGCCGCCAGTGTGCCACATCAGTACGGCGACCACCGCGACGATGACGATCCCCGTCCCCCACAGCCACGGATGGTGACGCGACGAGCCGCCGAGCGGAATCGACACGCGGCCGCGCGGCAGATCCGTGCCCGACGACGCCGGCATCGACAGGTCGACTTCCGGCACCCCGCGCTCGCGGCGCAGCGCCTGCGCGAACGGTTCCGGATCGACGCCGAGCATCTTCGCATAGCTGCGCACGACCCCGAGCGCGAACGTCACGCCGGGCAAATGGCTGATGTCGCCGGCCTCGAGCGCCCGGAGCTTTTGCGGTGCGACCTTGAGTCGCGCCGACACGTCGTCGACCGACCAGCCCTTCGTCTCCCGAAGCTGCGCCAGCCGGCTGCCGACCGCCGCCAGCGATTCCAGTCCCGCCGGTGCCGGCTTCGCGGCATTCGTCTCTGCGCCGTTAGACGGCTGCGGCTCACTCATCCTTGTCCTCGCGTCGATTCTTCTTCACTGGCGGCCGCCGCCGACTCCCGCCGGCCGGCACCCGCAACTGTTCATACCCTGCGCGGCGCCGAGGCGCCGCGACCGATCGCTATTCGCGTGTTGCACCGCCAAAGGGTTCGGGCACCCCGGCCAGGTGCCCCCGTCAAACTGCCCGAACTTCGATGATTTTTCCTGCTGCGCCCGTTCGTTCCGCGAGGCGCGTGCGATCCTTCACCGCGCCGGCCAGCTGCCCGCACGCGGCGTCGATGTCGTCGCCGCGCGTCTTGCGCACGGTCGTGACGACACCCGCGTCGATGAGAACCTGCGCGAAGCGCTTGATCTGCTCCGGCTTCGAGCGGATGAGGCCCGATTCCGGAAACGGATTGAACGGGATCAGGTTGAACTTGCACGGCACGTCGCGCGTGACGGCCAGCAGTTCGCGCGCATGCGCTTCGGTGTCGTTGACGCCGTCGAGCATGCAGTATTCGAAAGTGATGAAGTCGCGCGGCGCGACCTTGAGATAACGCTGGCACGCGGCCATCAGCTCGCGAAGCGGGTACTTCTTGTTGAGCGGCACCAGCTCGTCGCGCAGCGCATCGTTCGGCGCGTGCAGCGAAACGGCCAGCGCGACCGGCAACTCGGCGCCGAGGCGGTCCATCATCGGCACCACGCCGGACGTCGACAGCGTGACGCGGCGGCGCGACAGGCCGTACGCGTTGTCGTCGAGCATCAGTCGCATCGCGGGGACGACCGCGCTGTAATTCAGGAGCGGCTCGCCCATGCCCATCATCACCACGTTGGTGACGACCCGTTCGGCCTTGCCGTTCGGGCCGGGCGCGCGGCCCAGCGACGCGCGCAATGCAAATTCGGCCATCCGGAGCTGGCCGATGATTTCAGCTGTCGACAGGTTGCGGGAGAAACCCTGCTTGCCCGTCGAACAGAAGCGGCAGTTCACCGCGCACCCGGCCTGCGACGACACGCACAGCGTGCCGCGCGTCTCTTCCGGGATGAACACGGTTTCGACCGCATTGCCGTTTCCGACGTCGATCAGCCACTTGCGCGTGCCGTCGGTGGAAACGTGATCGCTGGCGATCTCCGGCATCACGATCGACGCGCGGCCCTTGAGTTTTTCCCTCAGGGACTTCGCGAGATCGGTCATGCCGTCGAAATCGCCGGCGTTGTACTGGTGGATCCAGCGCTGCAATTGCTTGGCGCGGAACGGCTTCTCGCCCAGGCTGCCGCAGTACGCGACAAGACCCTCGGCATCGAAGTCGAGAAGATTGACGGAAGTTTCGCTCGTCATGATGTGCTGCCTTGCCGCGTGCGCTGAATCCTGCCTACTTGCTGTCAGCCAGGGCTTAACGCGAGTAAACGTTCATTTCCGGGAAGAAGAACGCGATTTCGACCGCTGCCGTTTCCGCAGCGTCCGAGCCGTGGACGGCGTTCGCGTCGATGCTGTCGGCGAAGTCGGCGCGGATCGTGCCCTTTTCCGCCTTCTTCGGATCCGTTGCGCCCATCAGGTCGCGGTTCTTCAGGATCGCGCCTTCACCTTCCAGAACCTGGATCATCACCGGGCCCGAGATCATGAAGTCGACGAGGTCCTTGAAGAACGGACGCGCTGCGTGAACTGCATAGAACTTCTCTGCGTCAGCACGCGACAGGTGTGCCATGCGCGATGCGACGATCTTCAGGCCGGCGCCTTCGAAACGGCTGTAGATCTGGCCGATCACGTTCTTTGCCACCGCATCCGGCTTGATGATCGACAGGGTGCGCTCGATTGCCATAAAAACTCCAAAAAATTAAGAAGTTACAGGTTCAAATGAATCCGCTATTGTAGCACGATCCCGTGTATCATTGCGATTGAACCCTTACACGAATGAAAGGTTCAGAATCCATATGTTTTGTGCCGCCGGGCCATTGAAACCTCCCGGCACGGAACGTATCTTAGCCATAGCTGCCCCGGTTTGCTGCGCCGCACATCGCGCGCGCCGAACCGGCCCCGGACGCCCACGCGTTCAATGTTAGGAGAAACCATGAACGACTATCCGTACAATTTCGGCCGCGGCGGTTCCGTCAGCACCGCCGAGGTTCGCAACCGCGTGCTGCGGAACACGTACTGGCTGCTCGCGCTGTCGATGGTGCCGACCGTGCTGGGCGCCTGGGTCGGCGTCGCGACGGGCTTCTCGCTATTCGCGGCCACGAGCCCGATGATGAGCCTGCTCGCGTTCTTCGCGATCGCGTTCGGCTTCATGTTCGCGATCGAGCGGACGAAAAACAGCGCGGCCGGCGTGTTCGTGCTGCTGGGCTTCACGTTCTTCATGGGCCTGATGCTGTCGCGGCTGCTGAGCTTCATCCTCGGCTTCTCGAACGGCCCGTCGCTGATCATGCTCGCGTTCGGCGGCACCGGCATCATCTTCGCCACGATGGCGACGATCGCCACCGTCAGCAAGCGCGACTTCTCCGGGCTCGGCAAGTGGCTGTTCATGGGCGTGATCGTGATCCTGCTCGCGTCGGTCGCGAACATCTTCCTGCAACTGCCGGCGCTGATGCTCACCGTATCGGTGCTCGCGATCGCGATTTTCTCGGCGTACATGCTGTTCGACGTCCAGCGCGTCGTGAACGGCGGCGAGACGAACTACATCTCGGCCACGCTCGCGATCTACCTCGACCTGTACAACGTGTTCACGAACCTGCTCGCGCTGCTCGGCATCTTCGGCGGCAACCGCAACTGACGTTCGCTGCGCACCACGAAAAAACCGGCCCGCGGGCCGGTTTTTTTACGTCCGCCGCCCGGCTCAATCGCGCTCGAACAGCGCGATCGATTCGACGTGCGACGTATTCGGGAACATGTTCACGACACCGGCGCCCTTCAGCCGGTAGCCGGCCTCGTGCACGAGCAGGCCTGCATCGCGCGCGAGCGTCGACGGGTTGCACGACACGTACACGATGCGCTTCGGCAGCGGACCTTCGCCGCTCTGCGCGATCTCGGCCAGCGCCTTCGACACCGCGAGCGCGCCTTCGCGCGGCGGGTCGATCAGGAACTTGTCGAATGCGCCGAGCGCGCGGAGGTCGTCGCCGGTCACTTCGAACAGGTTCCGGCACGCGAACGTCGTATGGCCGTCGACCCCGTTCTCGCGTGCGTTCGCCAGCGCGCGCGTGGTCAGCGTGTCGCTGCCCTCGATGCCCATCACTTCGCGCGACAGCCGCGCGAGCGGCAGCGTGAAGTTGCCGATCCCGCAGAACAGGTCGAGCACGCGATCGTCGCGCGACGGCGCGAGCAGGCGCAGCGCGCGGCCCACCAGCACGCGGTTGATCTGGTGATTGACCTGCGTGAAGTCGGTCGGCTTGAACGGCATGCGGATGCCGAATTCCGGCAGCGTGTAGTCGAGCGACACGTCGAGCGGATAGAACGGCGTCACCGTGTCCGGCCCCTTCGGCTGCAACCAGAACTGCACGTTGTGCTCGTCCGCGAACGCGCGCAGCAGCGCTTCGTCGTCCGCATTGATCGGCTCCAGCACGCGCAGCACGAGCGCGGTGACGGTCGAGCCGACCGCGAGTTCGATCTGCGGCATCCGGTCGCGAATCGACAGTCCCTCGACGAGCCGGCGCAGCGGCACGAGCATCGCCGACACGTGCGGCGGCAGCACTTCGCAGCTCGTCATGTCGGCGACGTAGCTGCTCTTCTTCTCGTGGAACCCGACCAGCACGCCGCCCTTCTTCGCGACGTTGCGCACGGTCAGGCGCGCCCGGTAGCGGTAGCCCCACGACGGGCCGTGGATCGGCGCGAACATCGTTTCCGCGCGCAGCTTCGCGAGATGCCACAGGTTGTCTTCGAGCACGCGTTGCTTGACCGCCACCTGCGCGCGCATGTCGAGATGCTGCATTGAGCAGCCGCCGCAGGTGCCGAAGAATTTGCACTTCGGCTGCGTGCGCAATACGCTCGGGCGCAGAATGTCGACGACCGTCGCCTGCTCGTAGCTCGGCTTGCGGCGGTAGCTCGAATAAGTCACGCGCTCGCCCGGCAGCGCGCCTTCGACGAAGATCACCTTGCCCGGCCCGCCGTCCTCGGTCACCGTGCGGCCGACACCGCGCGCTTCCATGTCGAGCGATTCGATCTCGAGAACCGGGGCGGGCCCGGGCGCGACGGGCGCATTTTTCGATTTGCGCGCAGAAGTGGGGACGGCTTCGGACACCAGCTTTTCCTGACAAACGTTGAAGAAGGCGAGATTGTAGACGACGAAAGCCTCCGTCGCGCGCTTTGGATGAGGCAGGCGTCGAACTTGCGCACGGACAGCCCGTGGCGCGACCGGGCGGCCATGCAATGCGGCTGCGGGATGCGCCTGCGGCAATGCCCGGCCGCAAATCAGCCGGGGCAACGCCCGAGGCCCAAGGCCCGACATTTCGCCCGACAGGAGATTCGACCATGCGATTGATCGACTGGAACATCCAATGGGGTCGGGACGCGGACGGCGTCGTCGATCTTCCCCGCACCGTCGCGGCCATTCGCGAGCTCGGCGATTTCGACGTGCTGTGCCTGCAGGAAGTCACGCGCGGCTTCGACGCACTGCCCGGCCGGCCGGGCCCCGACCAGTTCGGCGAACTCGCCGCGCTGCTGCCCGGCTATACGGTCGTCGACGCGATCGGCGCCGACCTGCCGGCCATCCGGCCGGGCGCACCGCGCCGCCAGTTCGGCAACGCCATCGCGACAAGGCTGCCGGTCGGGCGCGTGCTGCGCCAGTCGCTGCCGTGGCCGGCCGACGCCGGCGCGCCGTCGATGCCGCGCGTCGCGCTCGACATCGAGTTGCAGGCGCCGTTCGGGCCGTTGCGCGTGGTCACCACGCATCTGGAGTATTACTCGGCGCGCCAGCGGCTCGCGCAGGTCGACGCGCTGCGCGACCGGCATCGCGAGGCCTGTGCGCACGCGACCCACCCGGCCCGCGCCGAAACCGCCGAGGGGCCGTTCAGCGCGACCGGACAGCCACGCGATGCGATCGTCTGCGGCGATTTCAACAGTGCATTCGGCAGCGACGCATACCGGCGCTTCCTGGCGCCGCTTGCCGACGCGCCGGATTTCATCGACGCGTGGGTTGCGCGGCACCCCGGCCGCACGCCGCCGCCGACGGCCGGCGTCTACGATACGGTGCAATGGTCGGACGGGCCGCTCGCGTGCGATTTCGTGTTCGTGACCGACACGCTGTTGCCGCGCGTCACCCGCTGCGAGATCGACGGTAACGTGCGCGCGTCCGATCACCAGCCGGTGCTGCTCGACCTCGGCTGATCGGGCTGGCCGCGGCGCGGCCTGTCCGCGCTACGCGTCGAAGCCGGCCAGGTATTCGACCCAGTGTGGCGCCGGTTCCAGCGCAAGCGCGTTCTTCACGAGCAGGATCTCGTCCGCGTACTCGCTCGGCGTCAGGCCGCCGCGCATCAACTGGAACCGGCAATACAGCAGGTAGGTATTGACGACGTCGGTTTCGCAGTAGTTGCGGATTTCCTCGATTCGCCCGTCCTGGAACGCCGGCCATACCTGGCTGCCGTCCATCCCGAGCTTGCCCGGAAAGCCGCACAGCTTCGCGAGCGCGTCGAGCGGCGCATTGGCGCGCGCCTGATACATCGCGAGCACGTCCATCAGGTCGGTATGCCGCGAGTGATAGCGCGAGATGTAGTTGTTCCACTTGAACTCGCGGTCGTCCTCGCCGAGATCCCAGTAGCGGGTGGCGGGAATGCCGTGCACGAGCGCGCGGTAATGGAGCACCGGCAGATCGAAGCCACCGCCGTTCCACGACACGAGCTGCGGCGTGTATTTCTCGATTACGCGGTAGAACGACTGGATCAGCGTGGCTTCGTTGTCCTGCGGCGTGCCGAGCGAGCGCACGCGAAAACCGTTGTTGTCGCGGAACACGCACGAAATCGCCGCGATCCGCTGCAGGTGATGCGGCAGGAAATCACTGCCGGTCTTCTCGCGGCGTGCGGCGAATGCATGCTCGGCCACCGCGGCATCGTCGAGCGTCGCGGGCAGGTCTTCCAGACGGCGAATGCCGTCGACATCGGGAATCGTCTCGATGTCAAAAACGAGAATCGGAGTCATCAGTTACAGAACGGCGTCCTTGCGCACGCCGTTGGAGGCAAAGAACCGCTTGAGGCGCACCAGCGCTTCCTGCTGGATCTGCCGCACGCGCTCGCGCGTGAGCCCCATCTCGTCGGCGAGCTCCTCGAGCGTCGCCGGTTCGATGTGGTTCAGGCCGAAGCGGCGCTCGATCACGTGCCGGTGCTTGTCGGACAGCCGCGACAGCCACGCGCGCGTCAGCGTTTCGAGCTCGCGGTGCTGCACCTCGGCGTCGGGCGACTGGCTCTGGTCGTCGGGCAGCAGGTCGAGCAGGCTGCTCGCGGGATCGAGGTCGAGCGGCGCGTCGAGCGACGCCGTGTGTTCGTTGAGCGCGAGGATATCGGTGACTTCCTCGGCGGTCTTGCCGGTGAGATAGGCGATGTCGTCGATGCTGGCTTCGCGGCGTTCGGCCGCCTCGCCCGTCGACATCGAATTCTTTTCGAGGTGGCGCTTCGCGCGCAGCACCTGGTTCAGTTCGCGGATCACGTGCACGGGCAGGCGCACCGTGCGGGCCTGGTTCATGATCGCCCGCTCGATGCTCTGCCGGATCCACCACGTCGCGTAGGTCGAGAAGCGAAAACCGCGCGTCGGGTCGAATTTCTCGATCGCGTGCATCAGGCCGAGGTTGCCTTCCTCGATCAGGTCGAGCAGCGGCACGCCGCGGTTCAGGTACCCCTTCGCGATACTGACGACGAGACGCAGGTTGCGCTCGATCATCACCTGCCGCGCCTCGAATTCGCCGGCCTTCGCAAGACGCGAATAGCGCTGCTCTTCCTCGACGGTCAGCAGCGGCTTCACGCTGATGCGGTTCAGGTAATGCTGGATCGTGTCGGCCGTGAGTTCGGCCTGCAGCAGCGTGCGGAAATCGTCGACGTCGGGTGCGGCTTCCTGACGGCCTTCGCGCTCGTCGTCGCCACCTTCGGCCTCGGCGTCGCGTGCCTCGAGATCACGTTCGTTTTCCGCGACGTCGTCTTCGTCGTCCGTCGAAGCACCCACTCGCCCCACCGATGCTTGCGTGGCACGACTGATCTTCTCAGACTCGGCTTGCGGCTCGTGGCGCTTCGATTTCGGCATGGTCGTCTCGGTTATTGAGGCGGCAAATACTTCAGCGGATCGACAGGCTTACCCTGCCGGCGAACCTCGAAATGCAGCATCACGCGGTCGGCATCGCTGTTACCCATCTCGGCGATCTTCTGCCCCTTCGTTACCGCGTCCCCCTCTTTTACCATCAAAGCGCGATTGTGTGCATACGCCGTGAGGTAAGTTGCATCGTGCTTGATGATAATGAGGTTGCCGTAACCACGCAGACCGTTGCCGGAGTAAACGACGCGGCCGTCCGCCGCCGCCTTCACGGCCTCGCCGGCCGTCCCGCCGATATTGACACCCTTGTTCTTCGCGTCGTCGAACCCGTTCAGCACGGGGCCGCGCGCGGGCCACGCGAACGTCACGGGGCCGCTCGGCGCCGCGGCCGTATCGCTCGACCCGGTTGCCGCAGCCGGCGGCGTGGCGGCCAGCGCCGACGACGTGCCGGCAGCCGGCGCGGCCGGACCGCTGCTCAGCGGCGCCGTCGCGACCGCGCCACCGACGATCGGCGCGGCGGCCGGCGCACCCGCGACCGCGGCGCCGCCCGGCGGCGCCACGCGCAGCAGCTGGTCGACTTCGATCTGGTTCGGGTTCGCCAGGTTGTTCCACGACGCGATGTCGCGATAGTTCTGCCCGTTCTCGAGCGCAATCCGGTACAGCGTGTCGCCCGGCTTCACACGATAGAAGCCAGGCGGCGGCGGGCCGAGCGGCACCGCGGGCTGCGCGGTGGCGGTCGTGCCGAGCGACCCGGAGCGGTCGACGACGGGCGCGTTGTCGAGCCGCGTCGCACAGGCGGCCAGTAGCGTGGAGAACGCAGCCACACAGATCGCGCGCTGGGCGAGCGTGAGCGGTTCCCGGGATCGGTTGTTTTGCATCGCGCGCAACATACTCATCGGTTTCAAATCACTCCGGATTTTAAAGGGACAAAGAAAACGCGATCAAGCCGGGACTCTCGCCATTGCGCGTGCGCGACGCGCTCGACGAGCGTGAGCACCTGGTGCTGCCCGCTCTGCGCGCCGACCGGCGCGACGAGCCGCCCGCCGATCGCGAGCTGCTCGAGCAGCGCCTGCGGCACGTCGAGCCCCGCCGCCGCGATCACGATCGCGTCGAACGGGGCCGCGGACGGCAGGCCGACACGCCCGTCGCCATAGTGCAGACGGATGTTCGGCACGCGCAGCGGCCGCAGGTTCAGCTTCGCGCGCTCATACAGCGGCTTGATGCGTTCAATCGAATACACGTCGCGTGCCACGTGGCTCAGCACGGCGGCCTGATAGCCGCAGCCCGTGCCGATCTCGAGCACGCGCTCGAGTGTGCGGCCGGCCATCGCGAGCTCGATCATGCGCGCGACGACCGACGGCTTTGAAATGGTTTGCTGATGGCCGATCGGCAGCGCCGAATCCTCGTAGGCCTGCGTCGCGAGCCCCGGATCTACGAACAGGTGGCGCGGCACCGCGGCCATCGCGTCCAGCACGCGCGTATCGGTCACGCCGTTCGCGCGCAGGCGTTCGACCATCCGCTCGCGCACACGTTCCGACGTGAGGGCGAACGCGCCGGCCGGCGCGATCGTGGGCGCAGCCGGCTTCGGCAGCGCTGGCTTGAGCACGGTCGGCTTCGGCGCGGTCGCCGGTTTCGCGGCGCCGATACCCGGCAGCGGCGCCCGCACGGCGGCCGGCTTCACCGCAACCGGTTTCAGCACGGCTGCGGGTTTGTCGGCGGCCTTCGGCACCGCGCCCGCCGCCTGGCGTTCACCGGCCCGACCGTCCGACTTGCGTGGCGCTCGCTTGAGATCTTCGAGCGCGAGCGGGAACCGCTTCGCGCGCTCGCCGCTCATGAAGCCCGCCCTCCGGCGCGCACCCATTCGCGCGTCGCGGGCAGCATCTGCGTATGCGTGAGATCGAGCTGCAGCGGCGTGATCGACACGAAACCGTTTGCGACGGCGTGAAAATCGGTGCCCTCGCTGGCGTCCAGCGCGTCGCCCGCGGCACCGATCCAGTAGATCGGCTCGCCGCGCGGGTCGGTCTGGCGGATCACCGGCTGCGACGGATGACGCTTGCCGAGGCGCGTAACCTTCCAGCCCTTCAGCTCGTCGTACGGCAGGTTCGGAATATTGACGTTCAACAGCGGGTTGCCCGGCAGCGGGTGCGCGAGGTAATGCGCGACGATTTCCGCGGCGACGCGCGCGGCGTCCGGCAGCTGGGCCCAGCCCTTGTCGACCAGCGAGAACGCAATCGCCGGCACACCGAACATGATGCCCTCGGTGGCGGCTGCAACTGTCCCCGAATAGAGCGTGTCTTCGCCCATGTTCTGGCCGTTGTTGATGCCGGATACGACGATGTCGGGCCTCTCATCGGCCATCCCCGTCAGCGCGACGTGCACCGAATCGGTCGGCGTGCCGTTCACGTAGAAGAAACCCGTACCCGCTGCGCGCTGCACCGACAGCGGCCGCGACAACGTGAGGGAGTTCGACGCGCCGCTGCAGTTCTGCTCGGGCGCGATCACCGTGAGCTCGGCCAGCGGCTGCAGCGCTTCGCTGAGCGCGGCGAGACCGGGGGCGAGATAGCCGTCGTCGTTGCTGAGTAGGATTCGCATCCGGCGATTGTAACCGAGGAAAGATGGCGCGAGAGCGACAGTCCGGCGGCCGCGGACGGGTGGGTAGACGCATGGGCGCACGATGCGCCGCCGCATCGTGCGGCGGCATTCCATGCGCCGGGGAAAACACCGGGTCGCCGGGGTTTTTCGCCCCGACGAACGACTCGTCGGAAAAGGCGTCCGTCGGGCGGCCCGGTGCAAGGCGCCAGGCCGCGGGGCACTCAGATCGCGCCCGCCTCGCGCAGCGCGGCAATCGCCTGCGCGTCGTAGCCGAGGCCGCGCAGCACCTCGTCGGTGTGCTCGCCGAGCTCGGGCCCGAGCCAGCGCGTTTCGCCCGGCGTGTCCGACAGCTTCGGCGTGATGTTCGGCAGCGGAATGTCGGTGCCGTCGGCCAGCTTGAAACGCTGGATCATCTGGCGCGCGACGAACTGCGGATCGGTGAACATGTCGGCGGCGCTGTAGATGCGCCCGGCCGGCACGTCGGCCGCATTCAGCACGGCGAGCGCCTCTTCGATCGTGCGCGGCGCGAGCCACGCGGCGATCGCGTCGTCGATTTCCTGCGTGCGCGGCACGCGCCCGTCGTTTTGCGCGAGCGCGGGATCGTCGGCGAGGTCGTCGCGCTCGATCGCCTTCATCAGCCGCTTGAAGATCGGATCGCTGTTGCCGCCGATCACGATGCTGCCGTCGCGGCATGCATACGTATTCGACGGCACGATACCCGGCAGCGACGCGCCGGTGCGCTCGCGCACCATCCCGTACACGCCGTACTCGGGCACCACGCTTTCCATCATGTTGAAGACGGCTTCATACAGTGCAACGTCGACCACCTGCCCCGCGCCGCCGTTGACCTTGCGGTGATGGAGCGCCATCAGCGCGCCGATCACGCCGTGCAGCGCGGCGATCGAGTCGCCGATCGAGATGCCGATGCGCGGCGGCGGCAGATCCGGATAGCCGGTGATGTGGCGCAGCCCGCCCATCGATTCGGCGATCGCGCCGAAGCCGGGCCGGTCGCGGTACGGGCCCGTCTGCCCGTAGCCGGACAGGCGCACCATCACGAGGCCCGGATTGTCGGCCGACAGCACGTCGTAGCCGAGCCCGAGCTTTTCGAGCAGGCCCGGGCGGAAGTTCTCGATCACGATGTCGGCCTCGCTTGCGAGCTGCCGCGCGATCGCCTTGCCGGCGTCGGCCTTCAGGTTCAGCGTGACCGATTTCTTGTTGCGCGCCTGCACGGACCACCACAGCGACGTGCCGCCCTGCTCCGGATGGAGCTTGCGCCACTTGCGCAGCGGGTCGCCGCCGTTCGGATCCTCGATCTTGATCACTTCCGCGCCGAATTCGGCGAACAGCCGCGACGCGAACGGCCCCGCGATCAGCGTTCCGAATTCGAGCACTTTGACGCCCGCGAGCGGGCCCTGGCTGGTGCTCATGTGTCTCCCTGGCATGAGGAACGGCGCCGCCCGCAGGCGGCGCCCGGCTTACATCGTGCGGCGGTCGAGCATCGCGCGGGCGATGGTGCCCGCGTCGACGTACTCGAGCTCGCCGCCCACCGGCACGCCGCGCGCGAGGCGCGTGACCGCCAGCCCGCGCGCCTTGAGCGTCTGGCCGAGGTAGTGGGCGGTGGCTTCGCCTTCGTTCGTGAAGTTGGTCGCGAGCACGACTTCCTTGACGACGCCGTCGGACGCGCGCCGCACGAGGCGGTCGAAATGGATTTCCTTCGGGCCGATCCCGTCGAGCGGGCTCAGTCGCCCCATCAGCACGAAATACAACCCGCGGTAGGTCATCGTCTGCTCGAGCATGATCTGGTCGGCAGGCGTCTCGACGACGCACAGCAGCGTCGGATCACGCTCCTCGTCGCTGCAGACCTCGCAGATCTGCGCTTCGGTGAACGTGTTGCACTTCTCGCAGTGCTGCAGGTGCTCGGTCGCGAACAGCAGCGACCGGCCGAGCCGCTCCGCGCCCTCACGGTCGTGCTGCATCAGGTGAACCGCCATGCGCTGCGCGGATTTCGGCCCGACGCCGGGCAGCACGCGCAACGCTTCGACGAGGGCGGACAGGGCGGACGGCTGTTTCATACGGCGGCAAACAGTGGCAAGGACGCCGCGTTCAGAACGGCAGCTTGAAGCCCGGGGGCAGCGGCAGGCCCGACGTCATGCCGCTCATCTTTTCCTGCGACGTGGCTTCGGCCTTGCGCACCGCGTCGTTGAACGCAGCGGCGACGAGATCCTCGAGCATGTCCTTGTCGTCCGCGAGCAGGCTCGGGTCGATCGACACGCGGCGCACTTCGTTGCGGCACGTCATCGTCACCTTGACGAGGCCGGCGCCCGACTGCCCTTCGACTTCGATGAGCGCAAGCTGCTCCTGCATCTTCTTCATGTTTTCCTGCATTTGCTGCGCTTGCTTCATCAGTCCGGCGAGGTTGCCTTTCAACATGGGAATACTCCTTCTTGATCGTGTGAAAACCGGCACGCGGCGCGTGCCGGCCAATGTGTGCGGGGCGTGATTGTGCCTGTCGCGGGGCGCTCAGTTCAATGCAGCGTCGGCGGCGCGCCGTCCGGCGCCGAATCGGCGAGCGGGCGCACCGACCCTTCGACGATGCGTGCACCGAACTCGCGCACGAGCTGCTGGACGAACGGATCGCCGTGAATCTCCTGCTCGGCTTCGCGCTGGCGCGCCGCGCGCGCGGCCGCATCGAGCGCCGCCGCAGTGCGCCGCGCGGGCCCGACCTCGACGGTCACCTCGACCGGCTTGCCGAGCGCATCGGCCAGTGCGGCCTTCAGCTTCGCCACCTGTGCGGCGTCCGCATACTGCGGCACCGGCACGGACAATTTCAATGCGGTTGCGTCGACGGCCGTCAGCTCGCTGTTGAACGCGAGCTGGTACGCGACACCCTTCAGCGGCAACCGCGCGGCCAGCGCCGGCCATTCGCCGTCGAAACCGATCGGATCGAGCGCGATCGCGGGCGGCAGCGGACGCGTGTCGATCGGCGCGGCCGGACGCGCGTCCGCCGGCTTCGGCGTCACGCGCACGTCGTCGGGACCGCTGTCGAACACCGGCACGAAGCCGTCGTCGGACCCGCCGAACATTTCGTCGGCGCTGAGCGGCACGTAGTCGTCGGGCGGGATGTCTTCCCACGGCGGCGACGGCTGGCGCGAATCGGCTGCTTGCGGCGCACGGGCGGCAGCACGCGGCGTCGGCACCTGGACGGCCGGACGCGGCGCGACCGGCTTTTCAGCAGCCGGCTGGGCCGCAGCCGGCTTGGCGGCAGCGCCTGCGCGCCCGCGGTCCGACGACACGCGCATCCCCGCATTGCGCAGCACGTCGAGTGCGGCGGCGGCACCGCCCGCGCGCGCCGCCGGCCGTGCGGCGGCCGGCTCGGGCGATGCGACGCGCGGCGCCGGTTCCGCCTGCGGAGCCGGTTCGTCGTTTCGCTGCACGACGGCAACGGCGGGCGGCTCAGGTTCCTTGCGCGCGGGAGGCGGCGTGTCGCCGGCGGGCGCTGCCTTCGTTTCCGGCTGAGGAGGCTCGACAGCTTGCACGTCAGCCGCGACCGGTTCCGGCGCTGCTTCTGCCGGTGACTGAACGGCAGCCGGCTTGGCGGTCGGCCGTTCGGCTTCATCGCTCGATTGCACCGGCGCCGAACGGGCGACCGGCGCAGCCGGCGTCGCGGCTGGCGGGCGCGCTGCGCTTGCCGGCGCGGCCGATACCGGCTTCGCCGCGGCAGCGGCCGGTGCCGCCGTAGCACGCGGGGCCGGCACCGCACGCGGCGGCACGGACGGCTGACCGCCCGGTGCGCTGCCGGCGCCGACGGCCGGCTCGAACGCGAGCATCCGCAGCAGCGTCATCGTGAAACCGGCGTATTCGTCCGGCGCCAGGCCGAGTTCGGCGCGCCCGACCGTCGCGATCTGATAGAACAACTGCACCTGCTCGGGGCTCAGCGTCTCAGCAAACCGGCGCAGGTCGGCCGCTTCCGGCCATTCGTCGAGCACCGAGCCCGGCGCGAACTGCGCCCACGCGATCCGGTGCAGCAGGCTCGCGAGATCCTGCAGCGCGGTCGAGAACGACAGGCTGCGCAGCGACATCTCGTCGGCAATCGCGAGGATTTCCGGGCCGTTGCCGGCCGCGAGCGCGTCGAGCAGGCGCACCATGTAGGTCTGGTCGAGCGCGCCGAGCATGCCCGACACCGCCGACTCGGTCACCTCGTTCGCCGAATAGGCGATCGCCTGGTCGGTCAGCGACAGCGCGTCGCGCATGCTGCCCTGCGCGGCCCGCGCGAGCAGGCGCAGCGCCTGCGGCTCGAACGTGATCCGTTCTTCGCCGAGGATCCGCTCGAGATGCGACACGATGTGCCCGGCCGGCATCTGCTTCAGGTTGAACTGCAGACAGCGCGACAGCACGGTGACGGGGATTTTCTGCGGATCGGTCGTCGCGAGGATGAACTTGACGTGCGGCGGCGGCTCTTCCAGCGTCTTCAGCATCGCGTTGAACGCGTGATTCGTCAGCATGTGCACTTCGTCGATCATGTAGACCTTGAAGCGCGCATCGACGGGCGCGTACACCGCGCGCTCGAGCAGCGCGGCCATTTCGTCGACGCCGCGGTTGCTCGCCGCGTCCATCTCGACGTAATCGACGAAACGACCCTCGTCGATCTCGCGACACGCGCGACACACGCCGCACGGCTGCGACGTGACGCCGGTTTCACAGTTGAGCGCCTTCGCGAAGATCCGCGACAGCGTCGTCTTGCCGACACCGCGGGTTCCGGTAAACAGATAGGCGTGATGGAGACGCCCGCCGTCGAGCGCGTGCGTGAGCGCCCTGACGACGTGCTCCTGGCCGACGAGCGAAGCGAAATCCTTCGGACGCCACTTGCGTGCGAGAACTTGATAGGTCATCGGGAAATTGTATCAGTAACGCTGCGTCGCGCCGACACGCGAAACGGTGCGGAACACGGGCAAGGTGGAGGTCGAACGGAGTGTGACGCAGAAATAAAAAACGCCCTGCGAACGGGGCGAGAAGGAAGGTGACGAGCCCAACCCTCGGCACTGGCGGAAAACGATTGTGGCTGCTTCGTTCCCGACCTGACCAGGTTCACCGCCCCACCATGCGAGGAGGCCCGTCACGGCATATTCTATCACCGCTTCCGGACGAATGCGACCGTTTGTTCGCATCAAAGCGAATATCGCCGGGCAAACCCGCGCATCGCCCGTTCGCGCGCACCGCATGCGGCCCACCCCCTTGTAATTTGCGGACCGGCCTCCACCTGCGTGGCACGACGGTCGAACGTCGCGTCGTACCCCTACTCGCGTAGCGGCTACTATCGCCGCCCGCAGCAGATAGCAATTTAGGCTAATATGACGCCCGAACGACCCGCGAGCCGCGGCATGCAGCGCTTACGCCCCCTCCCTTCCGGAAGGCGGAGTGACCTGCCGCAGCGGCCGGCAGCCTACGGCGGCCGGTACGCCGCAACGCGCAAGCAGGCAGTCCCCGAACCGTAAGAGGTATTGACCCAATGAGCGAACAGATCAAACACATCAGCGACGCATCGTTCGAACAGGACGTCGTCAAGTCCGACAAGCCCGTCCTCGTCGATTTCTGGGCCGAATGGTGCGGCCCGTGCAAGATGATCGCCCCGATCCTCGACGAAGTCGCGAAGGACTACGGCGACAAGCTGCAGATCGCGAAGATCAACGTCGACGACAACCAGGCCACGCCCGCGAAGTTCGGCGTGCGCGGCATCCCGACGCTGATCCTGTTCAAGAACGGCGCGGCCGCCGCGCAGAAGGTCGGCGCGCTGTCGAAGTCGCAGCTCACCGCCTTCCTGGACAGCCACCTGTAATACCGGCAGTTCCACGGACGTGTTGTCAGTCGGCAACACGTCCGTCGTCAAGCCGCCGATCGCTCGCTCAAGCGCGAATCGGCCTATGCTAGAATTAAAAAACGTCGACAAGACGCATTTAAGTCTCTGAGCGCCTCCGCTCGCCCTCCTCCCTTATTTTCTTTCGTCGCTTCTCCTCCCTGGCGGGTTCTCCGTATGCATTTATCCGAGCTCAAGTCTCTGCACGTGTCCGAACTGATCGAAATGGCCAACGGCCTGGAGATCGAAAACGCGAACCGCCTGCGCAAGCAGGAGTTGATGTTTGCCATTCTCAAAAAGCGCGCCAAGACGGGAGAGACGATCTTCGGCGACGGTACGCTCGAAGTGCTGCCGGACGGCTTCGGCTTCCTGCGCTCGCCGGAAATGTCGTACCTCGCGAGCACCGACGACATCTACATCAGCCCGTCGCAGATCCGCCGCTTCAACCTGCACACCGGCGACACCATCGAAGGTGAAGTCCGCACGCCGAAGGACGGCGAGCGCTACTTCGCGCTGGTGAAGGTCGACAAAGTCAACGGGCAGCCGCCCGAGGCCTCGAAACACAAGATCATGTTCGAGAACCTCACGCCGCTGCACCCGAACAAGCCGCTGTCGCTCGAACGCGAAATGCGCGGCGAGGAAAACGTCACGGGCCGCATCATCGACATGATCGCGCCGATCGGCAAGGGCCAGCGCGGCCTGCTCGTCGCGTCGCCGAAGTCCGGCAAGACCGTGATGCTCCAGCACATCGCGCATGCGATCAAGCAGAACCACCCGGACGTGATCCTGTTCGTGCTGCTGATCGACGAGCGCCCGGAAGAAGTGACCGAAATGCAGCGCTCGGTCGCCGGCGAAGTGATCGCGTCGACGTTCGACGAACCGGCCACGCGCCACGTGCAGGTCGCCGAAATGGTGATCGAGAAGGCCAAGCGCCTCGTCGAAATGAAGCACGACGTCGTGATTCTGCTCGACTCGATCACGCGTCTCGCGCGTGCGTACAACACCGTGATCCCGGCATCGGGCAAGGTGCTGACGGGCGGTGTCGACGCGAACGCGCTGCAGCGTCCGAAGCGCTTCTTCGGCGCGGCGCGCAACATCGAGGAAGGCGGCTCGCTGACGATCATCGGCACCGCGCTGATCGAAACCGGCAGCCGCATGGACGACGTGATCTACGAAGAGTTCAAGGGCACCGGCAACATGGAAGTGCACCTCGAGCGCCGTCTCGCGGAAAAGCGCGTGTATCCGTCGATCAACCTGAACAAGTCGGGCACGCGTCGCGAGGAAATGCTGATCAAGCCCGAGATCCTTCAGAAGATCTGGGTGCTGCGCAAGTTCATCCACGACATGGACGAAGTCGAGGCAATGGAATTCCTGCTCGACAAGATCCGCCAGACGAAGAGCAACTCCGAGTTCTTCGACCTGATGCGCCGCGGCGGCTGATCGCCCCCGCCCCGCGACACGGCCGCCCGCGCATCCTGCCCGGCGGCCGTTTTTTCGGCCCCAACCTGAACGTGAACGTACAGGTTGATCTATAATCGCGTCATTGCCCCGCCGAATCCCCGATACCCGATGCCGACCGACGCCTCCACCCCGCTATTGACCGTCAGCGACGCCGCGTCGCGGCTCGGCGTCACGCCGCGCACGCTCAAATATTACGAAGAGCGCGGCCTCGTCACGCCGTCGCGCAGCGAAGGCCGCTACCGTCTCTACGACGAAGCCGACCTCGAGCGTTTCGCGCGCATCCTGCGGCTGCGCGCGCTCGGCTTCTCGCTGCACGGCATCACCGAAATGCTGAAGCGTCCGCTGGAAGAAACGGGCGACGGCCGGCGCCGCTATTCGGATGCGTCGCTGCGCGACATCCGCGCCGGCCTCGCCGAGCAGATCGACACGCTCGACCGGCGAATCGCGGCCGTCCAGCGCGAACTGAAGGAAGCCGTCGCGCTACGCAAGGAGTTGCAGCACGACATCGACTACGTCGAGCGGCGCCTCGCCGGTGAAAACGCCGATGAACTGATCGCGCAGCGGCGGGCCGAAATCGGCGCGCGGCGCGCCCGCAAGGACCGCGAATGAACGCCGTGCCGGGCCGGCCGCCGCTATGGAGCCGCGCGAACCTGCGCGCGGACCTGTTTCCATGGGCGCTCGCGCTCGTCACCGGCATCGACTACTTCGACAACGCCGTCTTCTCGTTCTTCGCGAGCTACATCGCGGGCGGCATCAACGCGTCGCCCGACGAACTCGTGTGGTCGTCGAGCGCCTACGCGGTCACGGCCGTGCTCGGTATCCTGCAGCAGCAATGGTGGGTCGACCGGCTCGGCCATCGCCGCTACGTCGCGGGCTGCATGCTGATGTTCTCGCTCGGCGCGATCGCGGCGGCGCTGGCCGACACGTCGCTGGAGCTCGCGTTCGCGCGCGGCTTCCAGGGCTATTTCATCGGCCCGATGATGGGCGCGTGCCGGATCCTGATCCAGATCAGCTTCAAGCCGCAGGAGCGGCCGCCCGCGACACGCGCGTTCCTGATCATGATCCTGCTCGGCAGCGCGCTCGCGCCGATCGTCGGCGGGCTGCTGGTCGCGCATTCGACGTGGCGCGCCCTGTTCGCGTGCACGGCGCCGGCCGGCATCGCGTTCGCCATCCTCGCGTTGCTCACGCTGCCCGATTCGGGCCGCACGCCGGACGACGAACGCGGCTCCGGACACTTCTGGCCGTACGTCGTGTTCGCGCTCGCGCAAGGGGCGCTGCAGATCGTGCTGCAGCAGGTGCATTACCAGCTCTACAGCGGCTCGCCGATGCTGATCATGCTGACGTTTGCCGGGCTCGGCGCGCTCGCGTGGTTCGCGTATCACCAGTGGAACCATCCGACGCCGCTCGTGCGGCTGCATGCGTTCCGCGAGCGCACTTTTCAGGTCGGGCTGCTGCTCTACATGTTCTATTACTACGAGACGACGGGCTTCAGTTACCTGACGTCGCGATTTCTCGAGGGCGGGCTCGGCTATCCGGTCGAGAATGCCGGGCGCCTGGTCGGCACGATGTCGCTGATCTCCGCCACCGCGCTGTTCGCGTACCTGCGCTACGCGAAATTCGTCACGCACAAGAAGTGGTTCGTCGTGCCCGGGTTCGCGATCGCCGTCACGGCCGCGCTGTGGATGACGCGGATGACGCCGCAGGTCGGCGAAGCCGCGCTGATCGTCCCGCTGCTGCTGCGCGGATTGCTGCTGCTGTTCATCGTGCTGCCGGTCGCGAACCTCACGTTCCGGATCTTCGCGATCGACGAATACACGCACGGCTACCGGCTGAAGAACATCGTGCGGCAACTGACGATCTCGTTCGCGACGTCGTCGGTGATCATCGTCGAGCAGCATCGCGTCGCCGTGCACCAGACGCGGCTCGTCGAGCGCGCGAACCTGTTCGACCCGCTGTTCCAGCAGACCGTCGACGCGCTGACGCGCAGCTACGCGGCAGCCGGCCACGCGCTGAACGACGCGCATGGCCTCGCGATCGCGTCGATCGCGCGAATGGTCGCGCAACAGGCGTCGTTCCTCGCGTCGCTCGACGGCTTTTACTTCCTCGCGGGCGTGGCGCTCGTCGGCGGCCTCTTCGCGGCATGGCAAAAACAGATCGATTGAGTTAAAAGACAGGCTTTGGATTTTCGTCCGCAGCCTCCATGCTTTCGAAACTGACCCGCTGGTTCGACGACCGCCGCCGCGACCGCGCGCTGCGCAGCCATCCGATTCCCGATTCGCTGTGGCAGGAAACCGTCGAACGCCTGCCGTTCCTCGCCGCCCTGCCGCCCGACGCGCTCGGGCGGCTGCGCGAGCTGACGAGCCTGTTCGTCGCGAAAAAATCGTTTTCGACCGCGCACGGGCTCGAACTGACCGACGCGATGATCGTCGCGATCGCCGCGCAGGCCTGCCTGCCGGTGCTGAATCTGGACCTGTCGCTGTACGACGGCTGGGTCGGCGTCGTCGTGTACCCGGGCGAATTCGTGATCCGCAAGACCGTGCAGGACGAGGACGGCGTCGTCCACGAAGTCGAGCAGGATGCGAGCGGCGAGGCCTGGGAAGGCGGCCCGGTGATCCTGTCGTGGGAAGACGCGCAGATGACGGACGGCCGGGACGCGTACAACGTCGTGATCCACGAGTTCGCGCACAAGATCGACATGGTCAACGGCGCGGCCGACGGCTATCCGCCCCTGTTTCGCCGCTGGCATGCGCCGCACCTCGACGCGCAGGCGTGGGCCGACGTGTTCGAACATGCGTACGACCAGTTCTGCGCGCGCGTCGACGCGGTGCCGGATCGCGCATGGGCGCGCTTCGAGCGGGATTCGCTGATCGATCCCTATGCGGCCGATCACCCGTCGGAATTCTTCGCGGTATGCAGCGAGGCGCTGTTCGTGCGACCGAAAGCGTTCGAGTCCGAATTTCCGGAGCTGTACCGGCTCCTCGCGCGCTACTACCGACAGGATCCGGCCGGCACCGGCGCGCTCGACGCACCGTGAAAATTATTCGTCAACCGTCTGATTTTCTGGCATAATCGCCGTTTTTCGACCTTAGGCAAGTGGCTCGCGCCGGGCTTGACGTCAGCCGAATCGCTCCATCGGGGCGGCTCGACACGGCAAGCGGCGGGTTGGCTACCGCTATCACCAAGGAAAATCATGAAACCTGGCATTCACCCGGACTACCGCGAAGTCGTCTTCCAAGACATGTCGAACGGCTTCAAGTTCATCACGCGCTCGACGATCCAGACGCGCGAAAACATCGAACTCGACGGCAAGACCTACCCGCTCGCCAAGATCGAAGTGTCGTCGGAATCGCACTCGTTCTACACGGGTCAGCAAAAGATCATGGACACGGCAGGCCGTGTCGAGAAGTTCAAGAACAAGTTCGGCGTACGCGCCAACGGCAAGGCGAAGTAAGCTTCGCACCGTATCCGGTGGTTGCAACGTACCGGTATCGCACAAAAGGGCAGCCCAGGCTGCCCTTTTTTGTCTCTGCTCGCCCGGCGCCCGGGCAACGACCTGACGCACAACAGCGGGCGCGACTACAATGCCGGATGCTCGAAACCGGCTCGACCGCGCGCAACCGCGCTGGCCGCCCGCCCATAACAAATCGCTCATCTGCATGAAGCCTGTCGTCCGTCTCACCGCCTCCGCCACGCGTGCGCTGCCGCGCTGGCTGCTGCTCACGCTCTGCCTCGTCTACGCGGCGTTCGGCCTGTTCGGCCGCGACCCGTGGAAAAACGAGGACGCGGCAGGCTTCGGCGTGATGTGGACGATGGCCAAGGGCGGCTGGCACGACTGGCTGCTGCCGAACCTGGTCGGCAAGTTCATCACGACCGACGGGCCGCTCGGCTACTGGCTCGGCGCGCTGTCGATCCGCGGCCTCGGCCCGTGGGTCGACGCGAGCAACGCGTCGCGCGTCGCGACCGGCGTGCTGTTCTGCGTCGCGTGCGCGTTCGTCTGGTATGCGGCCTACCTGCTCGGCCGGCGCGCCGAGGTCCAACCATTCAAGTACGCGTTCGGCGGCGAGCCCGAGCCGCGCGACTACGGCCGCACGCTCGCGGACGGTGCGCTGCTGGTGCTCGTCGCCTGCTTCGGCCTCGCGGAACGCGGGCACGAAACGACGCCGCAGCTCGCGCAGTTCGCGTGGATCGCGATGCTCGTGTACGGGATCGTGCGCGGCATCGACAAGCCGCTGCAGGGCGCCCTGTGGTGGGGCCTCGCGATCGGCCTCGTCGCGCTGTCCGGCAACCCGGTGCTGGTCGTCGCGCTGCTCGCGGGCACGGCCGCGCTGTGGCTCGTCACGCCCGAGATGCGCAACCTGCACCTGCCGCTGCTCGGCGTGCCGCTCGCGGCCGCGATCTTCGCGCTGTGGCCGCTCGCCGCCATCGTCGCGGCGCCCGACGACGCCGCGTGGTTCTTCAACCAGTGGATCCACGGCAGCCTGATGCGCTTTTCGGGCCCGCCGACGGCCGTGCTCGGCTATGCGGCGAAAAACCTGCCGCTGTTCACGTGGCCCGCGTGGCCGCTCGCGATCTGGGCGTGGTGGAGCTGGGCCGGCATGCGCCGTCGCGCGCACATCGCGATTCCGCTGTCGGTCGCCGTACCGCTCGTCGCGCTCGTGATCCTGCAAAGCCAGCAGTCGAACCGCATGTACATGCTGCTGCTGCCGCCGCTCGCGGTGCTCGCGACGTTCGCGCTGCCGACCCTCAAGCGCGGCGCGATCAACGCGATCGACTGGTTCGCGGTGCTGAGCTTCACGATCCTCGGCACCTTCGTGTGGCTCGTGTGGCTCGCGTCGCTCACCGGCTTCCCGCATCCGCTCGCGCGCAACCTCGCGCGCCTCGTGCCCGGCTACGAGCCGCATTTCAAGATCCTGTCGTTCATCTGCGCGGTGATCGTCACCGTGTGCTGGTGCTTCCTCGTGCGCTGGCGTGTGTCGCGCCAGCCGAAGGTGCTGTGGCGCAGCGTCGTGCTGTCGAGCGCGGGCACCACGTTGATGTGGGTGCTGCTGATGACGCTGTGGCTGCCGATCGTCAACTACGGCCGGACCTATCGCGATGTCGCGCAACAGATCGCCGTGCACCTGCCGTCCGACTACGAGTGCATCTCGCCCGTGCGGCTCGGCGACGCGCAGATCGCGACCTTCGCGTACTTCGGCGACATGCACTTCGATTTCTCCGGCGACTGCGACGTGATCCTGCGCCAGGACCGCGCCGACTTCGGCGAGCCGAGCGCGATGTCGCAATACGTGTGGCGTCTCGTCTGGGAAGGCCGGCGCGTCGCCGACCGCGACGAGCGCTTCCGCCTGTACGAGCGCATCGAACGGCCGAAAGCGCCCGTCAAGCGGCGTCCGCCGCGCCGCCCGACGGCCGATTGACGATGCTCGGCGACATCCGCCGGATCGTCGGTCTCGCGTGGCCGGTGCTGGTCGGCCAGCTCGCGATCATCGCGTTCGGCGTGATCGACACCGCGATGGTCGGCCGCTACTCGGCCGTCGATCTCGCCGCGCTCGGGCTCGGCTCGTCGATCTACGTATCGATCTACATCGGCCTGACGGGCATCCTGTCCGCGCTGCAGCCGATCACCGGGCAACTGTACGGCGCGCGGCGCTATGCGGAGATCGGCGAGGAAGTGCGCCAGGCGCTGTGGCTCGCGCTGCTGCTCGCGATTCCCGGCTTCCTGCTGTTGCATTTTCCCGAGCCGCTGCTGCGCGTCGCGCATGCGCCCGCCGCGCTGCACGATCGCACCGTCGACTACCTGCGCATCCTGTCGTACGGGCTGCCCGCCAGCCTCGTATTCCGCATCTACAACGCGCTGACCAACGCGGCCGGCAAGCCGCGGCTCGCGATGATCCTGCAGATCGGCGCGCTGCTGCTCAAGTTCCCGCTGAACGTGTGGTTCATCTTCGGCGGCTTCGGCGTACCGCCGCTCGGTGGCCCCGGCTGCGGGCTGGCCAGCACGCTGATCAACTGGGCGCTCGCGCTGATCGGCTACACGCTGCTCGCAAAGCTCGACGTGTTCGCGCCGCTCGCGATCTTCTCGCGCTTCTGCTGGCCCGTCTGGGAACGCCAGAAGGCGATCCTGAAGCTCGGCGTGCCGATGGGCCTGTCGTACCTGATCGAGGTCACGTCGTACACGTGCATGGCGCTGTTCATCGCGCAGTTCGGCACGACGACGCTCGCCGGCCACCAGATCGCCGGCAACATCGGCGCCGTGCTGTACATGACGCCGCTGTCGATCGGCGTGGCGGCGTCGACGCTGGTCGCGCGCGCGCTCGGCGCCGGACGCGCCGAGGAAGCCCGGCTGCTCGGCCGACACAGCGTGATCTTCGCGTGCGGCGTGGCGGCCGCCTACGGCCTGCTCGTGTTCGCGCTGCGCCCGCTCATCATCGGCGGCTACACGCCGAACCCCGCCGTCGCCGCGGCCGCGATGCCGCTCGTCGCGATCGTCGCGTGTTATCACGTGTTCGATGCGCTGCAGGTCACGTCGGCGTTCGTGCTGCGCGCGTACAAGGTGGCGGTCGTGCCGACCGTGATCTATGCGGTCGCGCTGTGGGGCGTCGGACTCAGCGGCGGCTACGTGCTCGGCTTCGACGTCGGCGGCATCGCGCCCGCATGGCTGACCGGCGCGCGCGGCTTCTGGTTCGCGAACACGGTCAGCCTGATGCTGGCGGGCGCGGGGCTCGTGCTGTACCTGCGCCGCATCGGTCGCGCGCACGCCACCGCGGCTGCGTGATGCGCTACGCGTCCTCCAGCACGTCGGCCGCGTGATATGACGAGCGCACGAGCGGGCCGGCGACGACTTCCCTGAAACCGAGCGCAAGCGCCTCGTCGTGCCACGCGGCGAACGCTTCCGGACTCACGTAGCGCCGCACCGGCAAATGATGCGCGGACGGCGCGAGATACTGGCCGAGCGTCAGCACGTCGACCTCGTGCGCGCGCAGGTCGCGCAGCGTGTCGCGCACCTCGTCGTCGCGCTCGCCCAACCCGAGCATCAACCCCGATTTCGTCACGAGCGTCGGCCGCGCGGCCTTCGCCTGCGCGAGCAGCTCGAGCGAGCCGCGATAGTCGGCGCCCGGCCGCGCCGCCCGGTACAGCGACGGCACCGTCTCGATGTTGTGGTTGAACACGTCGGGCCACGCCGACGACAGCGCGTCGAGCGCGCGGGCCGCGCGGCCGCGAAAGTCCGGCGTCAGCACCTCGACCCCGATGCCCGGCACGCTCGCGCGCACCGCCGCGATGCATGCGGCGAAATGCGCGGCGCCGCCGTCGCGCAGATCGTCGCGGTCGACCGACGTGATCACGACGTAGCGCAACCCGAGCGCCGCGGCCGCGTCGGCCAGCCGCGCCGGCTCGTCGGGATCGAGCGGTTCGGGACGGCCGTGCGCGACATCGCAGAACGGGCAACGCCGCGTACACAGCCCGCCCATGATCATGAAGGTCGCGGTGCGCTGCGCGAAGCATTCGCCGATGTTCGGACACATTGCCTCCTCGCAGACGGAATGCAGCCGATGCTCGCGCAGCACGGCGGCCATGTCGGCCACCGCCGCGCTCATCATCGGCCGCGCGCGCAGCCACGGCGGCTTCGGCAGTGCCGTGCCGGCCGCGGGCTCGACGCGCACCGGAATGCGCGCGAGCTTGTCGCGACTTCTGGCGCCGGGCTGGCCGAGCGCCGTGAGGCTGGGTCGTTCGAGCGCGGCGGCCATCGTCAGTCTCCGAGGAACGCGACGATCAGGCGGTTCACATCGGCGGCCGCCTCCATCTGCACCATGTGCCCGCTGCCGGCGATCACCTCGGCACGCACGCCGTCCGGCAAACCCTGCGCATGCTGCGCGGGAATCACCTCGTCGCGCTCACCCCAGATCACCAGCGTGCGCGGCGCAAGCGTCGCGAGCCGGTCGCGGAACACGCGCCGCTGTGCGGCGCCGTCGAACGCGGCATCCGCGATCTTCTCCAGTGCGGCCTGCACGCCTTCGAGCCGCTTGTACTTGACGAGATCCTCGACGAGCTGCCGCGTGACCAGCGCGTGGTCCGCGAACAGCGCGCCGAGGTGCGGCTTCAGCGTGTTGCGGCTGTTGCCGGCGACGAAGCCGTCGATGTACGCGCGATTGATGTCGGTGCCAAGCCCCGCGCTCGCGATCAGCGTGAGCGACGCGACGCATTGCGGCGCGCGCTCGGCCACCGTCATCGCGACCGCGCCGCCCATCGAATGGCCGATCAGGTGCGCGCGCTCGATGTGCTGCGCATCGAGCAGCGCGAGCACCGCGTCGGCCAGTTCGTCGAGGCTGCCGTTCTCGACCGCCTTGCCCGATTCGCCGTGGCCCGGCAGATCGAGCGCCCACACCGGCCGGTGCGCGGCGAGCTCCGCGTGATTGAACAGCCAGTTGTTCAGGTCGCCGCCGAAGCCGTGGATCAGCACGGCCGGCGTGCCCGAACCGTCGCCCAGCTTCAGGAAGCGGATCGTGCGTCCGCCGATCTGCGCCTTCTCGGGCTGCGGGCCGGCCGCCTCGTCGGACGCCGCGCTCGGCACGAAATCGCGCTGGAAGTCGGCGATCGCCGCGTCGATGTCGGCATCGCTTGCATCGGCCGCCGCGACCACACCGAGCAGCGCGCCGACCGGCAGCGTCTCGCCCTCCTGCGCGACCTGCCGGCGCAGCGTGCCGTCGAACGCGCATTCGACGCCCGACGAGATCTTGTCGGTCTCGACGTCGAGCACCTCGTCGCCCTTCGTCACGCGCTCGCCGACTGCCTTCAGCCAGCCGTTGACCTGCCCCTGCTCCATCGACAGCCCCCACTTGGGCATCGTGATCATGTGAATCGACATCGTGTCAGCTCCTCGTCTTCAGGACCGCCTGCGCAATCGCATCGGCGGACGGGATATACAGGTCTTCCAGCACGCCGGCGAACGGCGCGGGCGTATGCGGCGCGGTGACGAGCTCGATCGGCGCCTTCAGCGACCGGAATGCGCGCTGCGCGACAAGCGCGGCGATGTCGGTCGCGATCGAGCAGCGCGGATTCGCTTCGTCGACGACCACCACGCGCCCGGTACGCTCGGCGCTGTCGAGGATCGTTTCCTCGTCGAGCGGCGACGTCGTGCGCAGGTCGATCACCTCGCACTGGATGCCGTCCTTCGCGAGCTTGGCGGCCGCGTCCATCGCGAGATGCACCATCCGGCCGTACGTGACGATCGTCGCGTCGTCGCCGTCGCGCATCACGTTCGCCTCGCCGAACGGAATCGCATAGGATTCCTCCGGGACGTCGCCCTCGCGCGTGTAGAGCAGCTTGTGTTCGAGGAAGATCACGGGATCGTTGTCGCGGATCGCCTGGATCAGGAGCCCCTTCGCGTCGTACGGCGTCGACGGGCACACGACCTTCAGCCCCGGAATGTGCGTGAACAACGACGTGAGCATCTGCGAGTGCTGCGCGGCCGCGCGCAGACCGGCGCCGTACATCGCGCGGATCACGACCGGCGTCACGGCCTTGCCGCCGAACATGTAGCGGAATTTCGCGGCCTGGTTGAAGATCTGGTCGAAGCACACACCCATGAAATCGATGAACATCAGTTCCGCGACCGGCCGCATCCCGCACGCGGCCGCGCCGACCGCCGCACCGATGTAGCCGCCCTCCGACAGCGGCGTATCGAGCACGCGGCCCGGAAACTTGTGGAACAGCCCCTTCGTCACGCCGAGCACGCCGCCCCATGCGTCGTCCTCGCCCGGCGCGCCCGCGCCGCCCGCGTTGTCCTCGCCCATCACGATCACGCTGTCGTCGCGCGCCATTTCCTGCGCGAGCGCCTCGTTGATCGCCTGCGAATAAGTGATCTTCCTTGCCATGTCTGTCTCCTGGAATGTTCGGTTCGCCGTGCCGGCTGCTGGGTCAGGCCGCGCTCACGGATACGACACGTAGACGTCGGCCAGCAGGTCGGCGGCATCCGGCAGCGGCGCCGCCTTCGCCTGCGCGACCGCGTCGTCGATCAGCGCCTTCACCTGTGCGTCGACCGCGCGCAGGTCGTCGGTCGTCAGCGCTTCGGCGCGCACGACGCGCGTTTCGAAATGCTTCAGGCAATCCTTCTCGTCGCGCAGCTTCTGCACTTCGCCCGGCGCCCGGTAGGTTTGCGCATCGCCCTCGAAGTGGCCGAAATAGCGCGTGAACTTCACCTCGACGAGCGTCGGGCCGCCGCCGTTGCGCGCACGCTCGACGGCCTCGCCGAGCGCCTCGTGCACCGCGAAGAAGTCGAAGCCGTCGACGATCACGCCCGGCATCCCGAACCCGTTCGCGCGATCGGCGATGTTGTCGGTCGCGACCGACCAGCTCGACGACGTCGCTTCCGCATAGCCGTTGTTTTCGGCGACGAAGATCGCGGGCAGCCGCCACACCGACGCGAGGTTCATCGATTCGAAGATCACGCCCTGGTTCGACGCGCCGTCGCCGAAGAAGCACACGCCGACGCCGCCCGTCTTCTTGTGCTTGGCCGCGAGCGCCGCGCCGCACACGAGCGGGCCGCCCGCGCCGACGATCCCGTTCGCGCCGAGCATCCCCATCGACAGGTCGGCGATGTGCATCGAGCCGCCCTTGCCGTGGCAGACGCCGGTCTTCTTGCCGTAGATCTCGGCCATCATCCCGTGCACGTCGACGCCCTTCGCGATGCAATGGCCGTGGCCGCGGTGCGTGGTGGCCACGTAGTCGTCGAGGCCGAGATGCAGCATCGTGCCGACGGCGGACGCCTCCTCGCCCGCATACAGGTGAACGAAGCCGGGTATCTCGCCGGTCGCGAATTCGACGTGCAGGCGCTCCTCGAATTCGCGGATCGTGCGCATCAGCCGATAGGCGTCCAGCAGCGTGTCCCTGCTGAGCTGTGTCGAAGCGGTCATGTGTGTCTCCTGGGTGGGTCTGACTGCGAATGCCGCCCCGGCCATGCCGTGGCAGCGGATTGCACGGCCTGCGGCCGTCAGTGGAACGTGAAGCCGCCGTCGACGTTCACGGCCTGGCCCGTCACGTTGTCCATCGTCGCGAAGAACAGCGCGAGCCGGCCCATGTCCTCCGGCGTCTGCGCTCGGCCCTGCGGAATCAGCGTCAACTGGTGCCGCTGCCACGACTGCTCGACCGATTCGCCGTCGGTCTTCCATTCGTCGGACAGCCGGTCCCACATGTAGGTACGGACGATGCCGGGGCAGATCGCGTTGACGGTCACGCCGTCGCGCGCGAGTTCCTTCGCCAGCGCGTTGGTGAAGCCCACGACCGCGAATTTCGATGCGCTGTAATGCGCGAGATTCGGAAAGCCTTCCTTGCCCGCGATCGACGCGACGTTGATGATCCGGCCGCGCCCCTGCGCCTTCAGGTGGGCAAGCGCCGCCCGGCAGCCGAGGAACGTGCCCTTCGCGTTCACGTTCATCACGAAATCCCAGTCGCGCTCGGTCAGCTCGGCGACCGGATGAATGCTGATCACGCCCGCGCAGTTCACGAGGATGTCGAGCCCGCCGAGGTCGGCGAGCGCCTGCGCGACCATCGCGTCGACCTGCGCGGCCTGCGTGACGTCGACCTTCGCGATCGCCGCGCGGCGGCCGAGCGCACGCACCTCGCGCGCGGTGGCGTCGAGCGCGTCGTCGAGCAGGTCGGCCAGCAGGATGTTGGCGCCGGCGCCGGCGAGCGTCAGCGCGATGCCACGGCCGATGCCGCGCGCGCCGCCGGTGACGATGGCGACCTGTCCTTCGAGAGGGGCTGTCATGGCGATGTCTCCTTGTTGATCGTGATGGATGGCGAAATGCCGTTGCGTACCGCGAAGCGTCAGTCGTGCCATGCACCGGCGTCGCGCAGCAGTTGCCGCGACGATGCGTAGCGCAGCGTGCGGCCGACGTCGACCGTCAACGGTCCGCGCCAGTCGAGCGCAATCTCGTAGCGATCGCCGCGCGCGACCTCGATCTCGCGCTCGCCGTCGAACGCGAGCGTGCCGCGCTCGAACGGAATCGCGTGCCACGAACCCGGTTCGAGCCGCTCGCAACTGCGCATCACGACGCGGTCGACGCGCCCCGGCGCGATCGGCGCGACGAGCGGCGTGCCGGCCGTCTTGCCGGCTTCCGCGAAGCGCATCGCGAGCCCGTGCGGCGCGCTGCGTTCAAGCGGCGCCCATGCGCCGCCGAGCGCGGACAGGCCGATGCCGTCCGGTTCCGCGAACGTCAGGTAGAGCGAATCGATGTCGTCGGAGCCGGAAATCGCGCGTGCGCCGATGAAGCGTTGCCGCGCGGCGCACACGTCGACGAGCGCGATCTCCTCGCGCCCCGGCTGCGCGCCCGCGACGCAGCGCACGACGAGCCGCTTGTTGCGCACGAACGCGACCTCGGCCGGCACGGCGCCGGTTGCAGCAAGCCCGGCCGCGACGCCGGCGACGGTCGCCTCGCGATGTTCGGGAAACGCGTTGTTGGTGCCGGTGGACAGCGCGACGAGCGGCGTCGCGCCGCAATGCGCGGCCACCGCGCGATGGGTGCCGTCGCCGCCGAGCACGACGATCAGCGACACTTCCATCCGGTGCAGATAGGCCGCGCCGGCTTGCGTGTCGGCGACGGTATCGGTGATCGGCAGGTCGACGAATTCGACCTCGGGCCAGCGCTCGTGCGGCGCGACCGCGCGATGCGTGTCGATCGCGCGCAGCAGCAGCGTCGCGATGCCCGTGCGGTCGCGCAGCGTCAGCACGCGCTCGACGCCCATCGCGCCAAGGCCGGCCAGGAGGCGCACGATCATGTTCGCCTTCTCCGCGGTCGGGAACACGGATGCATGCGTCGTGAGGCGGCGGATGTCGCGCCCCGATGCGGGGTTCGCGATCACACCGACGGTAACGGGCGTCGTCACGGGTTTGTCTCCATCCAGTCGGCGGGGCCGGCGCATTGGCGCGTGCGTCGGCTCCACCTGTTTCGTCCGCTGCCATCGACGGGCGGCGGATCGTCGTCGCCGACACGATCGCGCCGGCTTGCCCGTGATCTCTGCAAGCGGCGTGCCATCGTGCGTGCGATAGCCGTGAAACCCGCGTGCACGCTGGCGTGGCGGGTGAGTGCGTGTTCCGGATGGGCGGCCGGGACGACGCCGCGCGCGGCGAATTCATCGGTGCGTCTCACGTCGTCGATACGTCGACGCGATCGTCGCGGCCCCCGCGCAAGCCCGGCGTTCCGCCCGCAAACCCCTGCATTTGCGCGGCGTCACGCAGGCGATGCGTGGCCGGACCAGCGCCGCACGCCGCGCACGCGGCCGTCTCAACTGCGCGAGACATGGCGCGGTACCGGTGAGACGACCGTCTCACGCGCGCCGCGTGCTGCGATGCAATGTGATCTGCCGGAACGGATGTGCTACAAGAACAGCGACATTCCCGCCGTACGGAACCGGAGCCGACCATGCCCTACGCCGTCCCCCAGGCCCAGCACGCCGACCGTGTCCTCGGCGCGCTCGCCGGGCGCCTGCCCGCGCCGGCCGATTCCGCGCGCCTCGTGTCGTCGTGGCAACGATCGCTGGAGCGCTACCGTCTCGACCCCGCTTCGTCGATCGGCCCGCGCGTGCTGACCGCGGCCGAACTGCGCGAAGTGCGCGACAAGGAGGAAGCCTTCCTGCGCGCGTCGGGCCAGTGCCTGACGCGGCTGCACGACATGATCCGCGTCGCCGACTACTGCGTGATGCTGACCGACGCGCACGGCGTGACGATCGACTACCGGATCGACCGCGAACGCCGCAACGACTTCCGTCACGCGGGGCTGCACATCGGCTCGTGCTGGTCGGAAAGCGAGGAAGGAACCTGCGGCGTCGCGAGCGTGCTGACCGATCTCGCGCCGATCACCGTGCACAAGACCGATCACTTTCGCGCGGCGTTCACGACGCTCACGTGCAGCGCGGCGCCGATCTTCTCGCCGGGCGGCGAACTGATCGGCGTGCTCGACGCGTCGGCCGTGCATTCGCCCGACGGCCGCGACAGCCAGCGCCTCGTCTACCAGCTCGTACGACAGAGCGCGGCGTTGATCGAGGACGGCTACTTCGTGCACAGCACCGCGCAGCACTGGATATTGTTCGGGCATCCGAATCGTCACTACGTCGAGGCGCAACCGGAGTGGCTGATCGCGTTCGACGAATGCGGCAACATCGTCGCCGCGAACCGGCACGCGCGCGACGCGCTGCCGGCGCTGCGCGAGCCGCGTCATATCGACGAGATCTTCGACGCGACCGAGATGCCGCTGCGCGACGCCGCGCGGCTCGATGCGATCGTCGCGCTGCGGCTGCGCGCGACCGGCGCGCCGCTCTACGCGCGGCTGCGTGCGCCGCTACGGCGCACCGGCCGCGAGCCCGGCGCGGCATCGCGCCGCCCGGGCAGCGCCGCGCCGCGTCACGTCGGCGCGCTGACGCCGTTCCTGCACAGCAGCGACCCGCGCATCGCGCAACAGGCCGAACTCGCGCTGCGCGTCGCGAGCAAGCGGCTGCCGATTCTCGTGCTCGGCGAGACCGGCGCCGGCAAGGAAGTATTCGCGCGCGCGATCCATGACGCCGGCGCGCGGCGCGCGCGGCCGTTCGTCGCCGTCAACTGCGGCGCGCTGCCCGAAGCGCTGATCGAGAGCGAACTGTTCGGTTACGCGGCCGGCGCATTCACCGGCGCACGCAAGCACGGCGCGCGCGGCAAGATCGCGCTCGCCGACGGCGGCACGCTGTTTCTCGATGAAATCGGCGACATGCCGCTCGCGCTGCAGACGCGCCTGTTGCGCGTGCTGGCCGACGGCGAGGTCGTGCCGCTCGGCAGCGATACGCCCGTGCGCGTCGATCTCGACGTGATCTGCGCGACGCACCGCGATCTCGCGCGGATGGTGGCCGACGGCACGTTCCGCGAGGATCTGTACTACCGGTTGAGCGGCGCGACGTTCGACCTGCCGCCGCTGCGCGAACGCGCGGACGTGCGCGACGTGATCGCCGCCGTGTTCGCCGAGGAAGCGCAGGCGACCGGCCACGTGCTCACGCTCGACGCGACGCTCGCCGAACAGCTCGCCGCCTACCCATGGCCGGGCAACGTGCGGCAACTGCGCAACGTGCTGCGCTATGCGTGCGCGGTGTGCGACGCCGCGCGCGTGACGCGGCGCGACCTGCCGGCCGACCTCGCCGCGCAACTCGGCGGCGCGCCGGCAGGCGCGCTGCCCGACGATGAACGCAGCCGCATCGTCGCCGCGCTCACCGCGCATCACTGGCGGCCCGACGCGGCCGCCCGGGCGCTCGGCATCTCGCGCGCGACGCTGTACCGGCGCATCGCGAAGCACCGGATCGTCGCGCCGCACCGCGCGTGACGCACCGGCGCACGCGCCGTCATGCGGGCTGCCCGGCCGCTTCGTTCGCGTCGTCCGCCACGCCGGCCGCTGCGTCGCGCCGCGTGAACACCTCGTGCGCGGCGAACAGCGCGTTGAGCGCAGCCGGCATCCCCGCATACACGGCCATCTGCATGAACACCTCGACGATCTCGTCGCGCGTGCAGCCGACGTTCAGCGCGGCCTCGATATGCACCTTCAGTTGCGGCTGTGCGTTGCCGAGCGCGGCCAGCGCCGCGATCGTCGCGATTTCGCGCGCCTTCAGGTCGAGCTGCGGCCGGCTGTAGATGTCGCCGAAGCTGAATTCGACCAGCAGCCGCCCGAAGTCCGGTGCGATCGGCGCAAGCGCCGCGATCACGCGCTCGCCCGCTTCGCCGTCGATTTCCTTCAGCTTGTTCCAGCCGCGCGTGTAGCGATCCTCAACGAGTCGTTCCATCGTGTCCGTCCTGTTCCGGTAAAGAGTGAGAAGGATTCGCCCGTCGTTCCATTTCCCGTTCCTGCGCCTCGTAGTACGCGATCTTGTCGCCGATCGCGTCGAGGCTCGCCTGCAGCTCCGCGATATGCGCGCGCACCGCGTCGCGATGCGCGACCAGCAAGTCGCGCCGCGCGCCGAACGTCGACTCGCCCTGCTCGCGCAGCACCGCGAACGCCTGCATCTGCGCGATCGGCATGCCGGTCGCCTTCAGGCGCATCACGAAAGCCAGCCAGTCAAGGTCGGCCGGCGCATAGAGCCGGTGCCCGGCCGCCGTGCGCGAGATCGCGCGCAGCAGCCCGGCCTGCTCGTAATACCGCAACGTATGCGTCGACACGCCCGTCAGTTCGGCGACTTGCCCGATCGTCAGCGGACCGGCGGCGGAGGGTTGGGATACGGTTTTCGACATGGCAGGAACGAGGTTAGGAGTTAGAGTTCACTCTAAGTCAAGCCCTGTCTGACGGCCAGCGCGACGTTCTCCCGGGACACACCCTCGGACACCGTAAAGAATGGTCAAAATCGGCCCCCGGCACCGGTTTCGGCCTTTACAGCACCGCAAGCCTTCAGCAAGATTCGGTCAGCCTGTCTTAAAAAGGGCACGCATTTGTCCTATGCTTAACGGCGACGCCCGGCCACCTCGCGCGTCGTCATCCGTTGCAACAGCCATTCATCCGTCAGAACCAGGGAGCCTTTGCCATGCTGAAAAAGCTGCTGATGCTGTTCGTCGCGCTATCGCTGTCGCTCGCCGCCGGCCTTGCCGCGGCCGTCGAAGTCAACACGGCTGACCAGGCCGCGCTCGAATCCGTGAAGGGGCTCGGGCCCGTGAAGTCGAAGGCGATCATCGACGAACGCACCAAGAACGGCCCGTTCAAGGACGCCGACGATCTCGCGAACCGCGTGAAGGGCCTCGGCACGAAGTCGGTCGGGCATCTCGAGGAAAACGGCCTGACGATCGGCGGCGCATCGACGCCGCCGAAGGGCGTGAAGCTGTCGAAGCCGGCCGCGACGACGTCCGCGACCACGTCGACCACGACGTCGGCAGGCACCGCGTCGACGTCCACGACCGCGACGGCCGGCACGACGACCGCGGCGCCGGCGCCGACGGCAAGCGCACCGGAAGCGGCCGCCAAGCCGGCCAAGACCAAGCGTGCGTCGAAGAAGGAAAAAGCGGCAGCGGCGGCGGCATCCGCCGACGCGGGTGCGAGCGCACCGGCGGCCGCGTCGTCCACGAAGGCGACGAAGGGTTCGAAGAAGAAGAGCAAGAAGGACAAGGCAGCCTCCGCCGCCGCGGCGTCGGGCGCCTGATGTGCGCCGCGCGCGCGACGGCGTGCGCGCGGCATTCGTTCAACGGGCGCCGTCGTCACGGCGCCCTTTTCAGTGAAGGTGAAGAACCATGGGTCTCCTCGACATCGTTGGCGGTCTGATCGGCGGCCAGGCCGGCGGCAACTCCCAAAGCGCGCTGATCACGACCGCGCTCGAATTCATCAACAACCAGCCGGGCGGCCTGAACGGGCTGATCGAGAAGTTCAAGGCCGGCGGCGCCGGCGAGATCATCGGTTCGTGGGTCGGCACCGGCGAAAACCAGCCGATCTCGGCCGATACGCTGCAGAACGTGCTCGGCTCGGACGTCGTCGGCTCGCTCGCGAGCAAGGTCGGCATCGATCCGTCGCAGGCGTCGTCGATCCTCGCGCAGGTGCTGCCGCACGTCGTCAACGGCGCGACGCCGAACGGCGAAGTGCCGGCCGGCGGCCAGGTCGACACGTCGAACGTGCTCGGCACGCTCACGCAACTCGCCGGCATGTTCGGCGGCAACAAGCAGGCGTAAGCCCGCCGCGCAGCGCGCCGACATCCCGCGCAGCGGTTTCGGTCGCTCCATATGCAAACACCCCGCCGAGGCGGGGTGTTTGTTTTTGCGCGCCCGGCGCGAACCGGGCACGCTGCCGATGGCAGGCGATCAGTGCACGACGCGGTCGAACACGAACTGGCCGTCGTTGACGTCGACCGGGATCACGTCCTTCGGACCGAAGCGGCCGGCGAGGATCAGCTTCGCGACCGGGTTCTCGATCTCCTGCTGGATCGCGCGCTTCAGCGGCCGCGCACCGAACACCGGATCGTAGCCGACCTTCGCGATCTGTTCGAGCGCAGCGGGCGACACGTCGAGCGCCATGTCCAGCTTCGCAAGCCGGTCGTGCAGGCGCGCCAGCTGGATCTTCGCGATCGACTCGATGTTGCTGCGGTCGAGCGCATGGAACACGACGACGTCGTCGATCCGGTTCAGGAACTCGGGGCGGAAATGCTGCTTCACCTCGAGCCACACGGCGTCCTTGATCTCGTCCTGCGGCGAGCCGGTCATGGCCTGGATCACCTGCGAGCCGAGATTCGACGTCATCACGATGACCGTGTTCTTGAAGTCGACCGTGCGCCCCTGCCCGTCCGTCATGCGGCCGTCGTCGAGCACCTGCAGCAGCACGTTGAACACGTCCGGATTCGCCTTCTCGATCTCGTCGAGCAGGATCACGCTGTACGGCTTGCGGCGCACGGCTTCCGTCAGGTAGCCGCCTTCCTCGTAGCCGACATAGCCGGGCGGCGCGCCGATCAGCCGCGCGACGCTGTGCTTCTCCATGAACTCGCTCATGTCGATGCGGATCAGGTGCTCTTCCGAATCGAACAGGAACGACGCCAGCGCCTTGCACAGCTCGGTCTTGCCGACCCCCGTCGGGCCGAGGAACAGGAACGAGCCGTACGGACGGTTCGGATCGGCGAGACCCGCGCGCGACCGACGGATCGCATCGGCCACCGCGCTGATCGCCTCGTCCTGGCCGACCACGCGCTCATGCAGCTTTTCCTCGATGTGCAGCAGCTTCTCGCGTTCGCCCTGCATCATCCGCGACACGGGAATCCCCGTCGAACGCGACACGACTTCCGCGATTTCCTCGGCGCCGACCTGCGTGCGCAGCAGGCGCGGGCGCGTCGGGTTGTGCTGCTCCTGCTCTTCGGCCTGCGTGACCTGCTTCAGTTGCGACTCGAGCTGCGGCAGCTTGCCGTACTGCAGCTCGGCGACCTTCTCGAGCTTGCCTTCACGCTGCAGGCGCGCGATGTCCGCCCGCACCTTCTCGATCTCTTCCTTGAGCTGCGCGCTGCCCTGCACCGCGGCCTTCTCGGCGGTCCAGATCTCTTCCAGGTCCGCATATTCGCGGCCGAGGCGTTCGATCTCTTCCTCGATCAGCTGCAGGCGCTTCTGCGACGCTTCGTCCTGCTCCTTCTTCACGGCTTCGCGCTCGATCTTCAGCTGAATCAGACGACGGTCGAGCTTGTCCATCTCTTCGGGCTTCGAATCGATTTCCATCTTGATCTTCGAAGCGGCTTCGTCGATCAGGTCGATCGCCTTGTCGGGCAGGAAGCGGTCGGTGATGTAGCGGTGCGACAGCTCGGCCGCGGCGACGATCGCCGGGTCGGTGATGTCGACGCCGTGGTGCAGTTCGTACTTCTCCTGCAGCCCGCGCAGGATCGCGATCGTCGCCTCGACGCTCGGCTCGTCGACGAGCACCTTCTGGAAGCGGCGCTCGAGCGCGGCGTCCTTCTCGATGTACTTGCGGTATTCGTCGAGCGTGGTCGCGCCGATGCAGTGCAGCTCGCCGCGCGACAGCGCCGGCTTCAGCATGTTGCCCGCGTCCATCGCGCCTTCGGCCTTGCCCGCGCCGACCATCGTGTGGATCTCGTCGATGAAGACGATCGTCTGGCCTTCGTCCTTCGCGATGTCGTTGAGCACCGCCTTCAGGCGCTCCTCGAACTCGCCGCGATACTTCGCGCCGGCGAGCAGCGCGGCCATGTCGAGCGACAGCACGCGCTTGCCCTTCAGCGTCTCGGGCACTTCGCCGTTGACGATCCGCTGCGCGAGCCCTTCGACGATCGCCGTCTTGCCGACGCCCGGCTCGCCGATCAGCACCGGGTTGTTCTTGGTGCGGCGCTGCAGGATCTGGATCGAGCGGCGGATTTCGTCGTCGCGGCCGATCACCGGATCGAGCTTGCCCGCGCGGGCGCGCTCGGTCAGGTCGACCGTGTATTTCTTCAGCGCCTCGCGCTGGCTTTCCGCATCCTGGCTGTGCACCTGCGAGCCGCCGCGCACCGCGGCGATCGCGGCTTCCAGCGCCTTGCGCGTGAGGCCGTGCTGGCGCGCGAGCTTGCCGGCATCGCCTTTGTCGTCCGACACCGCGAGCAGGAACATCTCGCTCGCGATGAACGTGTCGTTGAGCTTCTGCGCTTCCTTGTCGGCCTGGTTCAGCAGCCCGGCCAACTCACGGCCGATCTGGATGTCGCCGCCCGTGCCCGTCACCTGCGGCAGGCGCGAGATGGCTTCGTTCAGCGCGCCTTGCAGCGCCTGCACGTGCACGCCCGCACGCGACATCAGCGAGCGGGCCGAGCCGTCCTGTTGCGCGACCAGCGCCGCGAGGACGTGAACGGGTTCGATGTATTGATTGTCGCGGCCTGCCGCGAGGCTTTGCGCGTCCGCGAGTGCTTCCTGGAACTTGGTGGTGAGCTTGTCGATTCTCATTTAGTCGAGACCTCCAATTTTCGATTAACACCAAGATGAGGATGGTTATGCGGCTTTCAAGCGAAATTCGGGTTGATTCAGCGCAAAAAATGCCGGATCGCCTGAAAACGGCCGGCCGCGTGACGGGATGGGCGGCGCCCGCGTGTCAGTGGGCCTTGGACGACGGCTCGGCGGCCGCCGACACCTCGTCCGGCTCCGGCGCCGCACGCACGAGCGCGACCGGGCGAATGCCGAGCAGCGCCACGAGCGGCGACGCAGGCTCGGCCAGTTCGCCGATCGTGTGACGATCGAGCTCCGCGAAGAAGGCATCGCGCGCGGCCGCGAGCACGCCCTTCAGCCGGCACTGCGGCTCGATCACGCAGCCGCGCGACTCGCTGTCGTCGGGCGAAAAGCAACCGACCAGCGCGAAGTCGTTTTCGGTCGCCCGCACGACCTGGCCGACCGTCAGTTGCAGCGAATCGGCGAACAGCCGCAGCCCGCCGTTACGGCCGCGAACGGTGTCGACCCAGCCCAGCTCGCCGAGCTGCTGCACCACTTTCATCAGATGGTTCTTCGAGATGCCGTAGGCGTCCGAGATCTCCTGGATCGTCGCGAGCCCCTCGCCGCGCACGGCCAGGTACAGCATCACGCGCAGCGAATAGTCGGTGTAGTCGGTGAGTCTCATGAGCGAATACGGAAAAGATCGATCGTGCCCCGATTACCTGAACCGAGCCGATCGCGATGCGTGCAGGGGCCGATCGATGGTGCCGTTGCGCGGCCCCGGGTTGCCGGGATCGCGTGCGCGCAATAAGATGCGTGACATCTACACGTTTTCCAGGGGTTATTGGACGCTATTTTGCGTCAAAATCCGGCCGGCGTCCTGCTCGTCACCCGTGCCGCCGCGCCGTCGCTGCCCCGATCCACCGGCCATTTTCGTCATGACTGCCCTGCCCGCCTCGCCCGAATCCGCACCGGCCCGCCCCCGCGACGCCGAGCCGACCGAAGACAACATCCGCGATCTCGTCTACGCGTTCTACGACCGCGTGCGCGCCGATCCGCTGCTCGGACCCGTGTTCGACGCGAAGCTGGCCGGCCGCTGGGACGATCATCTGCCGAAGATGGTGACGTTCTGGTCGAGCCTCGTGCTCGGCACCAAGGGCTATCGCGGCAACGTGCAGCAGGCGCACCAGCCGCTCGACGGGATCGAGCCGGCCCACTTCAGCCGCTGGCTGTCGCTGTTCCTGAAAACCGTCGAAGCGCGCTACGCGCCGCCGGCGGCGCTCCGTTTCATGGAGCCCGCGCTGCGGATCGCGCAGAGCCTGCAGTTGAGCCGGTTCGGCTGGGATTACCAGATTCCGCCCGAGCAGCAGGCGCTGCTCGACGCGATCGCGCCGCGCCGTCGCGACGCGGGCGACGATCCGCACGCGTTGCCGTCGCGGGCCCGCGGCGAGCCGTTTCCGACCAAGATCATCGGGCGCAGCGTCGACCCGGACGCGTAACGCCCGTCACCCGCGGCGCTCGCGCGCATGCGGCACATCGCCGCATCGTTCGCGCGCCGCGCTCAGCGCCGCGTGTTGCCCGACTCGACGCCCCAGCGCGCGAGCGCGGCGTCGTCGGTGCTGCGCGCATCGACCCAGCGCTCGCCGTCGGGCGTCGTTTCCTTCTTCCAGAACGGCGCTTCGGTCTTCAGGTAATCCATCACGAATTCGCACGATGCAAACGCATCGCCGCGGTGCGACGCGACCGTCGCGACCATCACGATCTGGTCGAGCGGCAACAGCCTGCCGACGCGATGCACGATCGCGACGTCGATGCCCGGCCAGCGCCGGCCGGCCTCGGCCGCGATTTTCTCGAGCGCCTTCTCGGTCATTCCGGGATAGTGCTCGAGCTCCATCGCGGCGACCGACTCGCCTTCGTTCAGGTCGCGCACCGTGCCGACGAAGCACGCGACCGCACCGATCTTCGGGTTGCGCGCCCGCAATGCCGCGACTTCGGCATTCAGATCGAAATCGTCGGTCTGGACTCGTACCGTTGCCATCGCCCGGCCCTCAACCGCCCGTCACCGGCGGAAAGAACGCGACCTCGCAGCCTTCGGTGAGCCGCGTGTCGGGATCGGTCATCTCGTGGTTGCACGCCATGCGCAACGCGCGCCCTTCGGCGAGCGTGTCGGCCCACGCGCCGCCGCGCACGCGCAGCCACGCCCGCACGTCGCCGACGGTCGTCACGCCGTCCGGTACGGTGGCTTCTTCATCGGCGACGCCCAGCGCTTCGCGCACGCTTGCAAAAAATTTCAGCTGAATCTTCATGGTTCGGGAAGCCGTCGCGTTACGACAGCAGTTCGGAAAACGGAATGAAACGCACGGTCTCGCCGGCGCTGATCGCATGCTGCGGCGGATTGTCGATCAGGCCGTCGCCCCAGACCGTCGACGTGAGCACGGCCGAGCTCTGGTTCGGGAACAGGTCGAGGCCGCCGGCCGCATTCACGCGCGCACGCAGGAATTCGTTGCGCCGGTCGCCCTTGCTCTGCGAAAAATCGGCACGCAGCGACAACGCGCGCGGCGCGACGTCGCGCACGCCGGACAGGCGCAGCAGGAACGGCCGCACGAACAGCAGGAACGTGACGAAGCTCGAGACCGGGTTGCCGGGCAGCCCGATGAAATGCGCGTCGGCGCGCTCGTCGCCGCGGCGCACGGCACCATACGCGAGCGGCTTGCCGGGCTTCATCGCGATCTGCCACAGCGCGAGCCGCCCTTCCGCCTCGACGGCCGGCTTCACGTGATCCTCGTCGCCGACCGACACGCCGCCGCTCGTCAGGATCACGTCGTGATCGCGGGCGGCCTCCCGCAGCGTGTCGCGGGTCGCGGCCAGCGAGTCAGGCACGATGCCGTAGTCGGTCACGTGACAGCCCAGCCGCTCCAGCAGCCCGCGCAGCGTGAAGCGGTTCGAGTTGTAGATCGCGCCGGGTTTCAGCGGCTCGCCGGGCATCGTCAGTTCATCGCCGGTGAAGAACACCGCCACGCGAATCCGCCGCGCGACCGACAGCTGCGCGCAGCCGACCGATGCGGCGAGACCCAGCGCCTGCGGCGTGAGCCGCGTGCCGGCCGGCAGGATCACCGCCCCCTGGCGGATGTCCGCGCCCTGCGCGGTGATCCATTCACCGGCCTTCGGCGTGTGCAGGATCTCGACCGCGTCGCCGTCGGCCGACGCCTGCTCCTGCATCACGACCGCGTCGGCGCCGGGCGGCACCGTCGCGCCGGTGAAGATCCGCGCGGCCGTGCCGGCCGCGAGCGGTTGCGCCGGATGGCCAGCCGGAATGCGCTGCGACACCGGCAACCGCCGATCGCCGTGCAGCAGGTCGGCGACGCGCACCGCATAGCCGTCCATCGCGCTCGTGTGCATTGGCGGCACGTCGAGCGGCGAGCTGACGTCGGCCGCCAGCACGCGGCCGAGCGCGTCGAGCGTGGCGACGGTTTCGGCGCCGGGCAGCGGCTTCGCGGCATCGAGCAGCGCGGCGAGCGCCTCGGCGGTCGACAGCATCGGCGCGCGCGGCGCCGCGGGATTCGGGTTCGACATCGATGGAATCGGGGATCGTTGGAATCGAACCGTCATTGTAGCGACGCCGTCACGCGCACGCGCGATATGGCGAGCATGCGAAGACTGTGATCGGCGCGAACGCGCGGGTCTGGCACTTGTTTCGCGGGGAGAACGATGCCCGGATGCCGAGCCCGCGAACCAAACGAAACGGCCGGAACCCCGATCCGTTCGACGAATCGGGGTTCCGGCCGTCCTGCGCTGCCGGGCCTGCGGGCCCGGCCGTGCGTCATGCGCCCGTATGGGCGGCGATGAAGTCCTTCACCTGCTGCGCGTCGGCCTTCACGACCTCGAAGCGCTGCGGCAGCGCCTCGAGCCCGTCGAATGCGGCCGGCCGCTCGGCTTCGCGGTCGAGCGCTTCGCGGATCGTCTCGCCGAACTTGATCGGCTGCGCCGTCTCGAGCACGACCATCGGCACGCCGGCTTCCAGGTGCTCGCGCGCGACCTTCACGCCGTCGGCCGTATGTGTGTCGATCATCGTGTCGTAGCGCGAGAACACGTCGCGGATCGTCGCGATGCGGTCGGTGTGGCTGCTGCGGCCCGACACGAAACCGAATTCGGCGACGCGCGCGAAATCGCCGCTCGCCGCGAGATCGAAGCCGCCCTTCTCCTCGACGTCGCGGAACAGCTGCATCACGCGGGCCGGATCGCGGCCGAGCAGGTCGAACACGAAGCGCTCGAAGTTCGACGCCTTCGAGATGTCCATGCTCGGGCTGCTCGTGTGATAGGTGTTCTCGGCGCTGCGCACGCGATACGCGCCCGTGCGGAAGAACTCGTCGAGCACGTCGTTTTCGTTGGTCGCGACCACCAGCTTCGCGATCGGCAGCCCCATCATCCGCGCGATGTGGCCCGCGCAGACGTTGCCGAAGTTGCCCGACGGCACCGTGAACGACACGCGCTCGTCGTTGGACTGCGTCGCCGCGAAGTAGCCCTTGAAGTAGTAGACGACCTGCGCGACGACACGCGCCCAGTTGATCGAGTTGACGGTGCCGATCTTCTGCTGCGCCTTGAATGCATGATCGTTCGACACGGCCTTCACGATGTCCTGGCAATCGTCGAACACGCCTTCGACCGCGAGGTTGAAGATGTTCGGATCCTGCAGGCTGAACATCTGCGCCGTCTGGAACGCGCTCATCTTCTTGTGCGGCGACAGCATGAACACGCGCACGCCGGCCTTGCCGCGCATCGCATACTCGGCCGCGCTGCCGGTGTCGCCCGACGTCGCGCCGAGGATGTTCAGCGCTTCACCGTGCTTCGCGAGCGTGTACTCGAACAGGTTGCCGAGCAGCTGCATCGCCATGTCCTTGAACGCGAGCGTCGGGCCGTTCGACAGTTCGAGCAGCGACAGCGCCGCGCCGTGCTCGGTGCCGAGCGTCTTCAGCGGCGTGATGTCGGACGCGTTCTCGCCGTGGCGCGTGTTGCTGTACACGGCGGCCGTGTACGTGCGGCGCGTGATCGCGCGCAGGTCGTCGGCCGGCACGTCGTCGCAGAACTTCGACAGGATCTCGAACGCGAGATCCGCGTACGACAGCGTACGCCAGCGCGCGAGCTCGTCGGCCGACACCTTCGGATACTCGGCAGGCAGGTAGAGCCCGCCGTCCTTCGCGAGACCGCCGAGCAGGATGTCGGAGAACGTATGGCGCTCGCCGATGCCGGCGCCGCGCGTGGAAATGTAGTTCATGTCGTCCTCGGCTCAGTTCAGCGCTTCCATGCGCAGCTTCGTGACCTTCGAGACCACCGTCGCCAGGCTCTCGATCTGCGCGATCGCCGCGTTGACGTTCTTCTCGACCGTCTCGTGCGTGATCAGGATGATGTCGGTCTCGCCATTCGCGCCGTCGATCTGCTCCGATTCCTTCTGCAGCAGCGCGTCGATCGAGATGCCCGATTCGGCGAGGATGCGCGTAATCGCGGCGAGCACGCCGGTCTGGTCGGCGACGCGCAGGCGCAGGTAGTAGCCGCTCGTCACTTCCTCGATCGGCAAGATCGGCGTGTTCGACAGGCTGTCGGGCTGGAACGCGAGATGCGGCACGCGATGCTCGGGGTCGGCCGTGTGCAGGCGCGTGACGTCGACGAGATCCGCGACGACGGCCGACGCGGTCGGCTCCGCGCCCGCGCCCTTGCCGTAGTACAGCGTCGTGCCGACTGCGTCGCCGTGCACGACGACCGCGTTCATCGCGCCCTCGACGTTCGCGAGCAGGCGCTTTTCCGGAATCAGCGTCGGGTGCACGCGCAGCTCGATGCCGTTTTCGGCGCGGCGCGTGATGCCGAGCAGCTTGATCCGGTAGCCGAGCTCTTCCGCGTAGCGGATGTCGGTCGCGTCGAGCTTGCTGATGCCTTCGACGTACGCACGGTCGAACTGCACCGGCACGCCGAACGCGATCGCGCTCATGATCGTCGCCTTGTGCGCGGCGTCGACGCCTTCGATGTCGAAGGTCGGATCGGCTTCCGCGTAGCCGAGCTCCTGCGCGGCCTTCAGCGCGGTCGCGAAGTCGAGCCCGCGGTCGCGCATTTCCGACAGGATGTAGTTGGTCGTGCCGTTGATGATGCCGGCGATGTACTGGATGCGGTTCGCGGTCAGGCCTTCGCGCAGCGCCTTGATGATCGGGATGCCGCCGGCGACGGCCGCCTCGAACGCGACCATCACGCCCTTCTCGCGCGCGGCTTCGAAGATCTCGGTGCCGTGCACCGCGAGCAGCGCCTTGTTCGCCGTCACGACGTGCTTGCCGTTCGCGATCGCGCGCAGCACGAGCTCGCGCGCGATACCCGTGCCGCCGATCATCTCGGCGATGATCGCGATCGACGGATCGTCGACGACCGCGTTGAAATCGTCGGTGATCTGCGCGGCGGCGGCGTCACCGCCGAGCGCAGCCTGCGCCTTGGCCGGGTTGCGCACGGCAATGCGCGCCACCTCGATGCCGCGCCCCGCGCGTCGCTTGATTTCTTCCTGGTTGCGGCGCAGCACCGTGAAGGTGCCGCTGCCCACCGTGCCGAAGCCCAACAGGCCAACTTTGATCGGTTCCATGCTGCGTGTGATCGATGAGTAAGAAGTAGTGAGTTCCGTGTGGTCCTGCCCGCTCAGACCGAATGGCGCTTGCGGTAGCCGTCGAGGAAGCGTGCGATCCGGTTGATCGAATCGGTCAGGTCGTCGAGGTTCGGCAGGAAGACCACGCGGAAGTGGTCGGGCGTCGTCCAGTTGAAACCCGTGCCCTGGACGAGCAGCACGCGCTCCTCGAGCAACAGGTCGAGAATGAACTGCTGGTCGTTCTGGATCGGATAGAGCTTCGGGTCGAGGCGCGGGAACATGTACAGCGCGGCCTGCGGTTTCACGCAGGTCACGCCCGGGATCGACGTCAGCATGTCATACGCGAGTTCGCGCTGCTTGTACAGGCGCCCGCTCGGCACGATCAGCTCGTTGATGCTCTGGTAGCCGCCGAGCGCCGTCTGGATCGCGAACTGGCCGGGCACGTTCGCGCACAGGCGCATCGACGACAGGATGCCGAGCCCCTCGAGGTAATCCTTCGCGCGCCGGCGGTTGTCGCCGCCGAGGCCCGACACGGCCATCCAGCCCGCGCGGTAGCCGCACGAGCGATAGCTCTTCGACAGGCTGTTGAACGTGACGGTGATCACGTCCTCCGACAGCGCACCCAGCGCCGTGTGCTCGAGGCCGTCGTAGACGATCTTGTCGTAGACCTCGTCGGCGAACACGATCAGCCCGTGCTGGCGCGCGATCTCGAGCAGCTCCAGCAGCAATTCGTCGGAATAAAGCGCGCCGGTCGGATTGTTCGGGTTGATCACGACGATCGCCTTCGTGTTCGGCGTGATCTTGCGGCGGATGTCGTCGAGATCGGGCATCCACGCGTTCTGCTCGTCGCACACGTAGTGCACCGGCGTGCCGCCCGACAGGCTCACGGCCGCCGTCCACAGCGGGTAGTCGGGCGCGGGCAGCAGCACTTCGTCGCCGTCGTTCAGGAGCGCCTGGGTCGCCATCACGATCAGCTCGGACGCGCCGTTGCCGATGTAGATGTCGTCGAGGCCGACGCCGACGACACCCTTTTCCTGCGTGTAGTGCATCACGGCCTTGCGCGCCGAGAACACGCCCTTCGAATCCGAATAGCCGGACGACGCCGGCAGGTTGCGGATCATGTCCTGGATGATCTCGTCGGGCGCGTCGAAACCGAACGGCGCGAGGTTGCCGATGTTCAGCTTGATGATGCGGTGGCCTTCTTCCTCGAGGCGCTTCGCGTGCTCGAGCACCGGGCCACGGATGTCGTAGCAGACGTTGAGCAGCTTGTTCGACTTCTGAATCGGTTTCACGACGACACGGTTCCTGGGTTGGCCTTGCGGCCGGGGGGACGGGATCAAAACTGGAAAGCGGCCGGTCTGTGCGCGCTGTCTAGACTGGGAAAAAGCGGCGGTCGGACGCGGCTTGTGGCGACGCACGACGCAAGTGGCGCCCGGGGGCGACCAAAAAGTTATAATTTAGCGGATTTTGGCCGACTTTCGCAATGCACCATAGCCGCGCCGGGCCCGCGCCGTCAGGCGTCCCCGCGTGCCCGGGCGCGCGAAACCGGCCAGCCGGGCCCGCACGGCCCGGCCAATCCATTCCCCTACGGAACCGCGGAATACCGATTTGAAACTGCACCAGGACGCGAGCGGCGCGCTCAACACCGTCACCGGCTACGGCCCCGATTATGTCGACGTCAATCTCGAACGCCACGAAACGAGCGTCATCGTGCTGCCCGGCGCGCCGGTCCAGGCCTGGCCCGTGTCGTCGTTCGACGCGCTCGCGCCCGAGCATTTCGCGATGCTGCTCGAGCCGACGCCCGAGCTCGTGATCTTCGGCAGCGGCGCGCGGCTGCGCTTCCCGCACCCGCGGCTCGTCGCGGCGCTCACCGCGCAGCGGATCGGCGTCGAAACGATGGATTTCCAGGCCGCCTGCCGCACCTACAACATCCTGATGGCCGAGGGCCGCAAAGTCGCCGCCGCGCTCTTAATTGAACGTTAATCCCCGATGCGGTAAAACTCGGGCCGGCGCAGCGGGTCGATCCCCCGATCGGCCCGGCCAGGCCGCCCGCCCCCGGCGCCACCCGCCGGCGGCCCGTCACAACAACCAACAGGCTGAAAACCCATGAACGATACGCCGTCGAGGCTACCGCTCAATCGCATCACGCTCGTCCTCCTGCTCGTCGCGCTCGCGATCGTCTGGTTCGCGCCGCTCGGGCTGCGCCACCTGATCCCGAGCGACGAAGGCCGCTACGCGGAAATGGCGCGCGAGATGTTCGTCACCGGCGACTGGATCACGCCGCGCTACAACGGTTACAAGTACTTCGAGAAGCCGCCGCTGCAGACCTGGCTGAACGCGCTGACGTTCGCGTGGTTCGGCATCGGCGAATGGCAGGCGCGCCTCTATACCGCCGTGGCGAGCTTCGCCGGCGTGCTGCTCGTCGGCTACACCGGCGCGCGCCTGTTCAACCCGCTGTCGGGCTTCCTCGCCGCCGTCGTGCTGGCCAGCTCGCCGTACTGGAACCTGATGGGCCACTTCAACGCGCTCGACATGGGGCTCGCGTTCTGGATGGCGCTGTCGCTCTGCTCGCTGCTGCTCGCGCAGCGGCCCGGGCTACGCCCGGCCGCGGTGCGCGGCTGGATGTGGGCGTGCTGGGCCGCGATGGCGTTCGCGGTGCTGTCCAAGGGCCTCGTCGGCCTGATCCTGCCGGGCGCCGTGCTCGTGCTGTACACGCTGGTCGCGCGCGACTGGGCGCTGTGGAAGCGCCTGTACCTGGTCAGCGGCCTCGTGATCTTCTTCGCGATCGTCACGCCGTGGTTCGTGCTCGTCCAGCAGCGCAACCCCGAGTTCTTCAACTTCTTCTTCATCGTCCAGCAGTTCCGCCGGTACCTGACCCCGGAACAGAACCGCCCGGGTCCGCTGTACTACTTCGTGCCCGTGCTGCTGGTCGGCTTCCTGCCGTGGCTGTCGGTCGCGTGGCAGAGCATCCGCCATGCGGTGCGGATGCCGCGCCAGCCGAACGGCTTCGCGCCGATGCTCGTGCTGCTGATCTGGAGCGCGTTCATCTTCCTGTTCTTCAGCGCGTCGCATTCGAAGCTGATCTCGTACGTGCTGCCGGTCGCGCCGGCGCTCGCGCTGATCATCGGCGCGTACCTGCCGCTGATGACGGCCGACCGCTTCCGTCGCCACCTGCTCGGCTACCTCGTGTTTTTCGTCGCCGCGGCGTTCGGGATCGTCTTCCTCGCGTACCAGGGCGACGCCCGCACGCCGAACGCGCTGTACCGGGCGTTCCAGATGTGGCTGTACGCCGGCCTCGCGGTCGCGGCCGCGCTGACGCTCGTGGCCGCGTGGCTGAACCGTCGCGCGGGCGTGGCCGCCGCGCTCGCCACGTTCGGCGCCGCATGGCTCGTGTTCGGCACGATCGGCGGCACCGGGCACGACGAGTTCGGCCGCTACAGCTCGGGCGCGCTGCTCGCGCCGGCCGTGCGCGCCGAACTGGCGAAGCTGCCGCCCGACACGCCGTTCTACTCGATCGAAATGCTCGACCACACGTTCCCGTTCTACATGGGTCACACGACGATCATGGTGCAGCGCCAGGACGAGCTCGCGTTCGGGATCTCGGTCGAGCCGAACAAGTGGATTCCGACCATCGGCGAATGGATCACGCGCTGGAAGCAGGAAACCCACGCGCTCGCGATCATGCCGCCCGGCCAGTACGACGCGCTGGTCAAGGAAGGCGTGCCGATGCGCGTGATCGCGCGCGACAACCGGCGCGTGATCGTCGAGAAACCGCAATCGTAAGGACGCCTCCCGCATGAACCCCGTTTCGTTCGTCTGCATCGTCACCGGCGTGATGCTCAACGCCTGTGCGCAACTTCTGCTGAAAGCCGGCGTCAACGCCGTTGGACACTTCGAATTCAGCCGTGCGAACATCATCCCGGTCGGCCTGAAGATCGCGACCCAGTTGCCGATCATCGGCGGCCTCGGCTGCTACGTGCTGAGCGTCGTCGTGTGGATCGTCGGGCTGTCGCGGGTCGACGTGTCGATCGCGTACCCGATGCTGTCGCTCGGCTACGTCGTCAACGCGTTCGCGGCGTGGTACCTGTTCGGCGAGGTGCTGTCGGTCCAGCGGCTCGTCGGCATCGGCATCATCCTGATCGGTGTGCTCGTGCTCGCGCGCAGCTGAGCACGGCGCGCGGCGTTAAGCGTCCGCCTACAAAAAATCACGGTACGAATCCGCCAACCGGTGTTTAATGCCGGTTTTGGGCGGATCGCCCGACCCTTTTATTACACGCCATTACAGGCCAAACGCGTTCATGAGCCAGACTACCGCCCCGTTTCTGCCGTTCACCCGCCCCGAGATCGACGAGGAAACCATCCAGGGCGTCGTCGAGGTGCTGCGCTCGGGCTGGATCACCACCGGCCCGCAGTGCCAGAAATTCGAGGCGGCACTGTCCGAGTACTGCGGCGGCCGTCCGGTCCGCGTATTCAATTCGGGCACCTGCACGCTCGAGATCGGCCTGCGCATCGCGGGCGTCGGCCCCGGCGACGAGGTGATCACGACGCCGGCGTCGTGGGTCTCGACCAGCAACGTGATCATCGAAACGGGCGCGACGCCCGTGTTCGCGGACATCGATCCCGTCACGCGCAACATCGACCTCGACAAGCTCGAGCAGGCGATCACGCCGCGCACGAAGGCGATCATCCCCGTGTTCCTGTCCGGCCTGCCGGTCGACATGGACCGCCTGTACGCGATCGCCCGCGCGCACAAGCTGCGCGTGATCGAGGATGCCGCGCAGGCGTTCGGCTCGACGTGGCACGGCAAGCGCATCGGCGCGATCGGCGACCTCGTGTCGTTCAGCTTCCACGCGAACAAGAACCTGACGACGATCGAAGGCGGCGCGCTCGTGCTGAACAACGAGGACGAAGCGGTGCTCGCGCAGAAGTACCGGCTGCAGGGCATCACGCGCACCGGCTTCGACGGAATGGACTGCGACGTGCTCGGCGGCAAGTACAACCTGACCGACGTCGCCGCGCGCGTCGGCCTCGGCCAGCTGCCGCACCTCGAGCGCTTCACCGCGCAGCGCCGCGCACTCGCGCGCGCGTATTTCGCCGCGTTCGACGGCGGCGCGGCCGCGAAGCTCGGCGTCGGCCTGCCCGTCGCCGAATTCGAGAACGGCAACTGGCACATGTTCCTGGTCACGCTGCCGCTCGAGCGGCTGACGATCACGCGCGCCGAATTCATGGCGCAGATGAAGGAACGCGGCATCGGCACGGGCATCCACTACCCGGCGATCCATCTTTTCACGCTGTACCGTGCGCGCGGGTTCAAGGAGGGCATGTTCCCCCACGCCGAACGGTACGGCGCGTCGACCGTCACGCTGCCGCTGTTTACGCAGATGACGGAAGGCGACGTGCGTCGCGTCGTCGACGCCGTCAATCAGATTTGCGAACAATACGGAAAATAAGCGTACATGAGTCACCTTGAAGCACGCGCCGGACATCCGGGCGCCGCGCATCTGGACACCGGCCGGCCCGAAGTCTCGGTCATCATCCCCGTGTACAACGAGGAAGACGGTCTCGCCGCGCTGTTCGCGCGGCTGTATCCGGCGCTCGACGCCCTCGACACGTCGTACGAAGTGATCCTGATCAACGACGGCAGCCGCGACCGCTCGGCCGCGATGCTCGCCGATCAGTTCCACGTCCGGCCCGACACGACGCGCGTCGTGCTGCTCAACGGCAACTACGGCCAGCACATGGCGATCCTCGCGGGCTTCGCGCAGTCGCGCGGCGAGATCGTCATCACGCTCGACGCGGACCTGCAGAACCCGCCCGAGGAAATCGGCAAGCTGATCGCGAAGATGCGCGAGGGCTACGACTACGTCGGCTCGATCCGCAAGCAGCGCCAGGACAGCCTGTGGCGGCGCAAGGCGTCGCAGATGATGAACCGGCTGCGCGAGCGCATCACGCGCATCAAGATGACCGACCAGGGCTGCATGCTGCGCGCGTACAGCCGCCGCATCATCGACACGATCAACGTGTGCGGCGAAGTCAACACGTTCATCCCCGCGCTCGCGTACACGTTCGCGCAGAACCCGACCGAAATCGAGGTCGCGCACGAGGAACGCTTCGCGGGCGAATCGAAGTACTCGCTGTACAGCCTGATCCGGCTGAACTTCGACCTCGTGACGGGCTTCTCGGTCGTGCCGCTGCAGTGGCTGTCGTTCATCGGCGTGATCCTGTCGCTCGGCTCCGCCGCGCTGTTCGTGCTGCTGCTCGTGCGCCGCTTCATCGTCGGCGCGGAAGTGCAAGGCGTGTTCACGCTGTTCGCGATCACGTTCTTCCTGCTCGGCGTGATCATCTTCGCGCTCGGCCTGCTCGGCGAATACGTCGGCCGCATCTACCAGCAGGTGCGCGCGCGTCCCCGCTACCTGATCCAGGCCGTGCTCGAGCAGCACGACGGCATGCCGCCGGTGCCGGCCGCCGCGACCCGCCCGGGAGCCGCGCAATGAAGCCGCGCGCGGTCGTCTTCGCATATCACAACGTCGGCGTGCGGTGCCTGCAGGTGCTGCTCGCGCGCGGCGTCGACGTCGCGCTGGTCGTCACGCACGAGGACAACCCGAACGAGAACATCTGGTTCGGCAGCGTCGCGTCCGTCGCGGCCGAGCACGGCATTCCGGTCGTCACGCCGGCCGACCCGGCCGATCCGGCGCTGCGCCGCGCGGTGGCCGACGCGCAGCCCGATTTCATCTTCTCGTTCTACTACCGCCACATGCTGCCGGTGGACCTGCTCGCGATCGCGCCGCGCGGCGCGTACAACATGCACGGTTCGCTGCTGCCGAAATACCGGGGTCGGGTACCGACCAACTGGGCCGTGCTGAACGGCGAGACCGAAACCGGCGCGACGCTGCACGAGATGGCCGCCAAGCCGGACGCGGGCGCGATCATCGGCCAGACCGCGGTGCCGATCCTGCCGGACGACACGGCCGCGCAGGTGTTCGACAAGGTCACGGTGGCCGCCGAGCAGACGCTGTGGCGCGTGCTGCCCGCGCTGCTCGCGGGCGAGGCGTCGCACCTGCCGAACGATCTCGCGACCGGCAGCTACTACGGCGGGCGCAAGCCCGAGGACGGCCGCGTCGACTGGTCGAAGCCGGCCGCGCAGGTCTACAACCTGGTGCGCGCGGTCGCGCCCCCGTATCCGGGCGCATTCACGGACATCCACGGCGCCCGGTTCGTGATCGCGCGCGCGCGCCTCGCGGCGCCCGGCAGCGCGGCAGCGGCCGCCGCGGCAGATTTGCCGCCCGGCCTGCACGTAAGCGATAATGCGCTATTCGGCGTCTGCGGCGACAGCCGCGCCCTATCCATTCTCGAGCTCCGGCAGCAGCGCGACGGCAGCGAAACCGTCGTGACGCCCGCGGAATTCGCGCAGTTCATTCATTCTTCCCGTCATTCATGAAAGCAAAAAAAGTCCTGATCCTGGGTGTGAACGGCTTCATCGGCCATCACCTGTCGAAGCGCATTCTTGAAACCACCGATTGGGAAGTGTTCGGCATGGACATGCAGACCGACCGGCTGGGCGACCTCGTCAACCACGAGCGGATGCATTTCTTCGAAGGCGACATCACGATCAACAAGGAGTGGGTCGAGTATCACGTGAAGAAGTGCGACGTGATCCTGCCGCTCGTCGCGATCGCCACGCCGGCCACCTACGTCCAGCAGCCGCTGCGCGTGTTCGAGCTCGACTTCGAGGCGAACCTGCCGATCGTCCGCTCGGCCGTCAAGTACGGCAAGCACCTCGTGTTCCCGTCGACCTCCGAGGTCTACGGGATGTGCTCGGACGAGCAGTTCGACCCGGATGCGTCGGCGCTCACCTACGGCCCGATCAACAAGCCGCGCTGGATCTACGCGTGCTCGAAGCAGCTGATGGACCGCGTGATCTGGGGCTACGGGATGGAAGGCCTGAACTTCACGCTGTTCCGCCCGTTCAACTGGATCGGCCCGGGCCTCGACTCGATCTACACGCCGAAGGAAGGCAGCTCGCGCGTGGTCACGCAGTTCCTCGGCCACATCGTGCGCGGCGAGAACATCAGCCTCGTCGACGGCGGCTCGCAAAAGCGCGCGTTCACCGATATCGGCGACGGCATCAGCGCGCTGATGAAGATCATCGAGAACAAGGACGGCGTCGCGTCGGGCAAGATCTACAACATCGGGAATCCGAAGAACAACTTCTCGGTTCGCGAGCTCGCGCACAAGATGCTCGAACTGGCCGCGGAATTCCCCGAGTACGCCGATTCGGCCAAGCAGGTGAAGCTCGTCGAAACGACGTCCGGCGCCTACTACGGCAACGGCTACCAGGACGTGCAGAACCGCGTGCCGAAGATCGACAACACGATGCAGGAGCTCGGCTGGGCGCCGCAGGCGACGTTCGACGACGCGTTGCGCAACATCTTCGAAGCGTATCGCGGCCACGTCGCCGACGCGCGCGCGCTCGTCGAACAGCAAGGCTGACCGGGACGTTCGCTTGGCTCGTATCGTCCTCAAGATCGACGTCGACACGCTGCGCGGCACGCGCGAAGGCGTGCCGAACCTCGCGCGCATCTTCGACCGCTTCAATGCGCGCGCGACCTTCCTCTTCAGCCTCGGGCCGGATCACACCGGCTGGGCGTTGCGGCGCGTGTTCCGCCCGGGCTTCCTGAAGAAGGTGTCGCGCACGTCGGTGGTCGAGCACTACGGCGTGAAGCAGCTGATGTACGGCGTGCTGCTGCCCGGCCCGGACATCGGCCGCCGTGCGATCGCCGACATGCGCGCGATTCACGAGGCCGGCTTCGAATGCGGGATCCACACGTGGGATCACGTGTACTGGCAGGACAACGTGCGCGTCCGCGATCGCGACTGGACCGCGCGTGAAATGCAGAAGAGTCACGCGCGCTTCGGCGAGATCTTCGGCGCGCCGCCCGTCACGCACGGCGCGGCCGGCTGGCAGATGAACGATGCCGCGTTCGAGCAGATCGATGCATGGGGGATGCGCTACGCGTCCGACGGTCGCGGCCATTCGCCGTACCTGCCCGTCGTCGGCGGCCGCACGCTGTCGCACGTGCAGATGCCGACCACGCTGCCCACGCTCGACGAAGTGCTCGGCATCGACGGCGTCGACACGCACAACGTCGCCGCGCACATCCTCAAGTTCACCGAAACCAATCCGCACGACCAGGTGTTCACGCTGCATGCGGAACTGGAAGGGCAGAAACTCGCGCCCGTGTTCGAACAGCTGCTCGCCGGCTGGCGTGCGCAAGGCCACACGTTTGCGACGATGGGCGACTACCACGCGGCGCTGGACCGCGACTCGCTGCCATCGTACCCTGTCACGTGGGGCGAAATCCCCGGCCGCTCCGGCGAACTGATCGTCCAGCCCGACTGAAGTTCGCACGCGAGCCGGCGTCGCCGCTCCGCCCCCGCGGCGCGCTGCCGCGACGCCCCGCCGAACCGCGCCGCCGCAGCGGCGCCCTTCCATAACAACAGGAGAAACACGTGTCTGTCGAAGTTGACCGTCAAGTTCCCGATTTCACCGCACCGGCCACGGGCGGCGACATTTCGCTGTCCGACCTGAAGGGCAAGAAGCTCGTGCTGTACTTCTATCCGAAGGACAACACGCCGGGCTGCACGACCGAAGGGCTGCAGTTCCGCGATCTCTATCCGAAGTTCAAGAAGGCCGGTGCGGAAGTCATCGGCGTGTCGCGCGACAGCCTGCGCTCGCACGACAATTTCAAGGCCAAGCTCGAACTGCCGTTCCCGCTGATCTCCGATGCCGACGAAGCGCTGTGCGCGTTGTTCGATGTCATCAAGATGAAGAAAATGTATGGCAAGGAAGTGCGCGGAATCGAGCGTTCGACGTTCCTGCTCGACGCCGACGGCGTGCTTCGCCAGGCATGGCGCGGCATCAAGGTGCCGGGTCACGTGGACGACGTGCTAAAGGCTGTACAAGCGCTTTGAGGCGCGTTATATTGGGCCGCAATGAATGCCAGTTCGCCCCATATTTCTCGTAGCTGCGCCGGTGCCCGTTGCAATGCTTCCCGGCACCTGACGCGCATCACGACGGCATCAGCCGAGCCGCATGTCCCTGTCGACGGGGCAGCGGCTTTTTTTATGGAACGCGCGCCGGCCCTCCCCGGTCCGGCCCTTACCGCATCGAGGAGCTGATCGACACTTAGGCGAACCGGCTAGACGAAATTCCTGTGCGCCACCGCGCGCAAACTGCATGCGTCTACGTCACGCAGGATGCGATCAGCGGCGCACGCCATGCGACACGATTCCTCCCGAGGGACACCATGCCTTTGCCTACTCCCCCCAGCAAGCTCGGCAGCCTGCTGCCGCCCGACGAATACAAGGCGAAAGCGCGGCCCGCGAAAGCCGCGAAGAAATCCGCCGAAGGGGACGCATCCACAGCCGGTGACTATGGTCCGGCCAGCGTGGCCCAACCGATGATCGAAGCCGCGAACACGGCCGCGCCGCTGCGTGCCGTCGCGTCTTCGGCGCCCGACGCCGCGAGCGCACCCGCGCGCGGCCGCAAGACCAAACAGACGGCCGCGCTGCTGCAGCCGATGCCGGCGCCCGCCGAACCCGCGGCGCCGGTCGTGGCACGCCACGACAAGCCGGCCGCCGGGAAACCGGCCACGGCGCCCGCGCGCGATGCCGGCGCCGCGACGAAGTCGCGCAGCCGCAAGCCCGCCGAAGCCGAACTGCAGAAACTGTTCGTGCTCGACACCAACGTGTTGATGCACGACCCGAGCAGCCTCTTCCGCTTCGAGGAACACGACGTCTATCTGCCGATGATGACGCTCGAGGAACTCGACAACCACAAGAAGGGGATGTCCGAAGTCGCGCGTAACGCTCGCCAGGTCAGCCGCACGCTCGACGCGCTCGTCGCCGACGGCGGCCCGATCTCGGACGGCATCCCGCTGTCGCGCCTCGGCAGCCGCGAGGCGCTCGGCCGCCTGTACTTCCAGACGAAGCTCGCCGACATCGCGCCGGTCGAAGGCTTGCCCGAGGGCAAGGCCGACAACCAGATCCTCGGCGTCGTGCGCGCGCTGCAGCGCGACCGGCCCGACCGCCAGGTCGTGCTGGTGTCGAAAGACATCAACATGCGGATCAAGGCGCATGCGCTCGGCCTGCCCGCGGAAGACTACTTCAACGACCAGGTGCTCGAGGACAAGGATCTCCTCTACACCGGCGTGCGCGAACTGCCGCAGGACTTCTGGACCAAGCACGCGAAGGGCATGGAGAGCTGGCAGGACACGAAGACGGGCACCACGTACTACCGCGTGACCGGCCCGCTCGTCGCGTCGATGCTCGTCAACGAGTTCGTCTATCTCGAGCCGCAGAACGGCGAGCCGACGTTCCACGCGATCGTCCGCGAGCTGAACGGCAAGACGGCGCTGCTGCAGACGCTGCGCGACTACAGCCACCACAAGAACAACGTGTGGGGCATCACCGCGCGCAACCGCGAACAGAACTTCGCGCTGAACCTGCTGATGAACCCCGAGATCGACTTCGTCACGCTGCTCGGCCAGGCCGGCACCGGCAAGACGCTCGTCGCGCTCGCGGCCGGCCTCGCGCAGGTACTCGACGACAAGCGCTACAACGAGATCATCGTGACGCGCGCGACCGTGCCCGTCGGCGAGGACATCGGTTTCCTGCCCGGCACCGAGGAAGAGAAGATGCAGCCGTGGATGGGCGCATTCGACGACAACCTCGAAGTGCTGCAGAAGACCGACGATGCCGCCGGCGAATGGGGCCGTGCCGCAACGCAGGAGCTGATCCGTTCGCGCCTGAAGGTGAAGAGCATGAACTTCATGCGCGGCCGCACGTTCGTCGACAAGTATCTGATCATCGACGAGGCGCAGAACCTGACGCCGAAGCAGATGAAGACGCTCGTCACGCGCGCGGGCCCCGGCACGAAGATCGTGTGCCTCGGCAACATCGCACAGATCGACACGCCTTACCTGACCGAAGGCAGCTCGGGCCTGACCTACGTCGTCGACCGCTTCAAGGGCTGGGGCCACAGCGGCCACGTGACCCTCGCGCGCGGCGAACGCTCGCGGCTCGCCGATTACGCGTCGGACATTCTGTAACGCGCAGGCCGGCCGAGCGGCCGGCTTTCGACGCCACGCGGCGCTCCGTTTCCGGAGCGCCGTTTTTATTTGGGGTCGAAGACAAAGATAACGCTTCGTCACGCAACAACGCAGTTTACGCGCGAAACTTCAAGTAAATTCTCAAGAATGGTTGCTTAAGCCCCGCCGGAGCGTCTACCATCGGGTCTGTCTGTTGTCATACGATTCGCGAGCGCGCCGCGCTCGCCCGCCTTGCCATGCTTCGAATCTGGGTTCCCGTCGCCGTCGTCTCCCTGCTTGCGGCCTGCTCCAGCGTGCCGCCGCAGTCGGCATCGCGCTCCGCTTCGGGGATGAAGATCACGACGCCGCGCGCCTTCCCGGCGCCGGCCAATTTCCCGAAATTCGTCGACCACAGCGTCGGCCAGGAAGAAATCTCGATCCAGGCGATGAGCCTCGTCGGCGTCCCGTATCGCTGGGGCGGCAATACGCCGACGAGCGGCTTCGACTGCAGCGGGCTCGTGCGCTACGTGATCGGCCGCGCGGCCGACGTGAACCTGCCGCGCACGACCGCCGACATGAGCGGCCGCGGCGTGTCGATCGAACCCGACCAGATCGCGCCGGGCGACCTGATTTTCTTCAATACGACCGGGCGGCCGCATTCGCACGTCGGCATCTACGTCGGCAAGCTGCGCTTCGTCAACGCACCGTCGACAGGCGGTACCGTGCGGCTCGACTACCTGACGAACCCGTACTGGGCCAAGCGTTTCGACGGCATTCGCCGCGTCGCGCCGCCGCGCTCGGCCCCGACGCCGTTCGATGCGCCGACCTACGAGGCCAAGCGCGACGAGCCGCGCAACCCGACCGCGGTCGCGGCCGCTCCGGTGGTCATGACGGCCGCCGCCGCGCCGCGACAGCCGACGTATGCGCCGTCGCAAGCAAGCGTGACGCAGGCGCAGGCCATTCCGACCACGCCGGTCGTGACGACGGCCGCAGCGGCACCGCCGGCAACGGCCGCCGATCCGTACGAACCGCCGCCCCCGCGGATGCAGGCGGCGCAACAGCAAGCGACGTCGGCGAATGGCGCCGTGCCCGCGATGACGGCCAATGCAGCACCGGCCGCCCCGGCCGAGGTCGGTACGCAGATTCCGACGACCGCACTGACGGCCGCCCAGGCCGCCGCCTTCGATGCGGAGCCGCCGCCCGCCACCGCGTCGACGCCGACACGCAGTATCGAGCCCGCGCCCGTGCAGGTATTGCGTGCGTCGACGCAATCCGCACCCGTCAGCCCGCGCACCAGTACCGCGGACGATCCGATCGCGCGGTTTGCGACCGGCAGTTACTGACCCGTTGCTCGACCCCGACCGTCACGACGTGGGCGGCATTTGCCACCCGCCACCGCTTCGCCGCCCCCCTCTCCCGCGCCCCCAAAAGAAAATACGCCGCAGCCTTTCGGCTTGCGGCGCATTTCGTGTCAACCGGAAAGCGTCGACGATCAGAAGATCTGGTGCCCGAGCCACCACCCGCCGGCCGCGAACAGCGCGGCCGCCGGCAGCGTCAGCACCCACGCCCACACGATATTGCCGGCGACGCCCCAGCGCACGGCCGACAACTTCTGCGTCGCGCCGACACCGACGATCGCGCCGGTAATCGTGTGCGTGGTCGACACGGGAATGCCGAGGAACGACGCGACGAACAGCGTGATCGCACCGCCGCTTTCCGCGCAGAAGCCGCCGACCGGCTTGAGCTTCGTGATCTTCTGGCCCATCGTGCGCACGATGCGCCAGCCGCCGAACAGCGTGCCGAGGCCCATCGACAGGTAGCACGCGCCGATCACCCATGCCGGCGGCGCATCGGCGGTGGCCGACGCGTAGCCGCTCGCGATCAGCAGCATCCAGATGATGCCGATCGTCTTCTGTGCATCGTTGCCGCCGTGGCCCAGGCTGTACAGGCCGGCGGACAGCAGTTGCAGCCGGCGGAAGCGCCGGTCGACCTTGCTGGGCGCGGTACGGAAATACAGCCACGACACGCCGAGCATGAACAGCGAACCGAGGATGAAACCGAGCAGCGGCGAAATGAAGATGAACGCGATCGTCTTCAGCAGCCCGTCGACGTTCAGCGAACTCCAGCCCGATTTCGCGAGCGCCGCGCCGACGAGACCGCCGATCAGCGCGTGCGACGAGCTCGACGGAATCCCGTAGTACCACGTGATCACGTTCCAGCCGATCGCGCCGACCAGCGCGCCGAACACGACGTAGTGGTCGACGATTTCGGGATCGATCGTGCCTTTACCGACGGTCTGCGCGACTTTCAGGTGGAAGATGAAGTACGCGATCACGTTGAACGCGGCCGCGAACACCACGGCCTGCTGGGGCTTCAGCACCCCGGTCGACACGACGGTGGCGATCGAGTTCGCCGCGTCGTGAAAGCCGTTCATGAAGTCGAATACGAGCGCGACGAGCACCAGCGTCGCGACCATCCATAGGGCGAGTTGTATCGAATGCATCGTGGTCCGCTCAGGCGTTTTCCAGCACGATGCCTTCGATGATGTTCGCGACGTCTTCGCACTTGTCGGTGATCTCTTCGAGCAGCTCGTAGATCGCCTTCAGCTTGATGAGCGTCTTCACGTCGTCTTCCTCGCGGAACAGCTTCGACATCGCCGCACGCAGCACGCGGTCGGCTTCCGATTCCCAGCGGTCGATTTCCTCGCATTGCTTGAGGATCTGCGCCGATTGTTTCATGTCGGACAGCAATCCGACGGCCTGCTGCACGTGCTGCGCCGACTGGGTGACGATGTGCGCGAGCTGGCTCGCCTCGGACGTGACGGACTGCACGTCGTACAGCGACACGGCCGTCGCGACGTCTTCCATCAGGTCGAGGATGTCGTCCATCGTCGTGATCAGCTTGTGGATCTCGTCGCGATCGAGCGGCGTGATGAAGGTCTTGTGCAGCAGATCGATCGCCTCGTGCGTGAGCTTGTCGGCGGCCTTCTCGGCGATTTGCACGTTTTGCTTGTGAATCTCGGCGTCGGCGAGATTGTCGATCAGCAGTTCGAGCTCGCGGCCACCGGAAACGATGTGCTTCGCGTGCGAGTTGAAGAGTTCAAAGAACTTGCCCTCGGTGGGCATGAATCGACCGAACATGGGATTCCTGAGAGATTGTCAAACTACTGTCACGAAAACGGGCGACATTGTACCGGTTCCGGTCGCGACGCGACGTGCACATATGCGCACGCCGGGATTGGATACAACATTTGGCGAAATAGGTGTTTACAACCGGCTTTACTCGCCGTAGAAGGTCTGCGCCCCGGCAAAATTGTCGAACTTCGTGTATTGCCCCAGGAACGTGAGCCGAACGGGCCCGATCGGGCCATTACGCTGCTTGCCGATGATGATTTCGGCCGTCCCCTTGTCAGGGCTGTCGGGATTGTAGACCTCATCGCGGTAAATGAACAGGATCACGTCCGCATCCTGTTCGATTGCGCCCGATTCGCGCAAATCCGACATCACCGGACGCTTGTTGGGGCGCTGTTCGAGGCCGCGGTTCAGCTGCGACAGCGCGATCACCGGCACGTCGAGCTCCTTCGCGAGGCTCTTCAGCGATCGCGAAATTTCCGAAATTTCGGTTGCCCGGTTCTCGCCCTGCGACGAACCCGACATCAGCTGCAGGTAGTCGACGATGATCAGGCCGAGCTTGCCGCATTGCCGCGCCAGACGCCGCGCGCGCGAGCGCAATTCCATCGGATTCAGGCCGCCCGTCTCGTCGATGAAGAGCTGCGCCTCGCTCATCTTCTGCACCGCGTGCGTCAGTTTCGGCCAGTCCTCGTCCGTCAGGCGGCCCGTACGCATCCGGTGCTGGTCGAGCCGGCCGATCGAGCCGAGCATACGCATCACGAGCTGGGTGCCCGGCATTTCCATCGAGAACACCGCGACCGGCAACCCGTACTCGACCGCGACGTATTCGCCGATGTTCATCGAGAACGCGGTCTTACCCATCGACGGGCGCCCCGCGACGATGATCAGCTCGCCGCCGTGCATCCCGGACGTCATCCGGTCGAGGTCGACGAAGCCGGTCGGCGTGCCGGTGACGTCGCTCGGGTTCGCGGTGTGGTACAGCGTGTCGATGCGCTCGACCACCTGCGTGAGCAGCGGGCCGATCTCGAGGAAGCCCTGGTTGCCGCGCGCGCCCTCCTCGGCGATCGAGAACACCTTCGATTCGGCTTCGTCGAGCAGTTGGCGGACTTCCTTGCCCTGCGGATTGAACGCGTCGGCCGAGATCTCGTCAGCGACCGACACGAGCCGGCGCAGCACCGCGCGGTCACGCACGATTTCCGCATAGCGGCGGATGTTCGCCGCGCTCGGCGTGTTCTGCGCGAGCGCGTTCAGGTATGCGAGCCCGCCGACGTCGTCGGCCTTGCCGGACGTGGTCAGCGCTTCGTACACGGTCACGACGTCGGCCGGGCGCGTCGACGCGATCAGGCGGCCGATGTGCTCGTAGATGATCCGGTGGTCGTAGCGGTAGAAGTCGCCCTGCGACAGGAAATCGGCAATCCGGTCCCATGCCGCGTTGTCGAGCAACAGGCCGCCGAGCACCGACTGTTCGGCTTCGACCGAATGCGGCGGGACTTTCAGCGATTCGATTTGGGGATCTTGCGGCGCGTTCATGGGTTGGGATTATCGCGAATAGATGGCGGCAGCGCTACCACCGCTTGCCCGCGATCGGGCAATAAAAAAGGCAGGCCCCGGTTGCCCGGGCGCCTGCCCTTGTCCGGACGGCGGAAGCCGCCCGGCAAGCTTGCATACGCTTACGCGTGGTCGCCGATCACGTTGATCGTGACGTCGACGACGACGTCCGTGTGCAGCGCGACCTGGACGTTGTGCTCGCCGATCATCTTCAGCGGGCCTTCCGGCATGCGCACTTGCAGCTTCTCGACTTCGTAGCCTGCCTTCTTCAGCAGTTCCGCGACGTCGCCGTTCGTGACCGAGCCGAACAGACGGCCGTCCACGCCCGACTTCTGCGTGATTTCGAACGACTGGCCGTTCAGCTTCTCGCCGACTGCCTGCGATGCGGCCAGCTTTTCAGCGGCGATCTTTTCGAGTTCAGCGCGGCGCACTTCGAATTCGGCGATCGCTTCCTTCGTTGCACGGCGAGCCTTGCGGTTCGGGATCAGGAAGTTGCGAGCGTAACCGTCCTTGACCTTGACGATATCGCCGAGGTTACCCAGATTGGCGACTTTTTCCAACAGAATGATTTGCATTCGAATTCTCCTTATTGCGTCGCCTGATTACGCCTTGTGCTGATCGGTGTACGGCAGCAGCGCGAGGAAACGCGCACGCTTGATGGCCGTATCCAGCTGACGCTGATAGTGCGCCTTCGTACCCGTCAGACGAGCCGGCGTGATCTTGCCGTTTTCGCCGATGAAGTCCTTCAGCGTTTCCGTGTCCTTGTAGTCGATCTGCTCGACGCCTGCAGCCGTGAAACGGCAGAACTTCTTGCGCTTGAAGAGCGGGTTTTGTTGCTGACGACGCTTGTCGAATTTCTTACCAGTCGGGCGGGGCATGATTTCAGTCCTTTCCAATGTCCTGCAATGCTGTGATGTGAAACACCAAGGTTCTCGCGTTGCGGCTTTTCTTGGCCAGGAAGCCCGTGAACAGCGTTTCGACGCCCATTTCACGGCTTTCCAGCTTGCCGCTCGCCTCACCGGCCGCCACCGCCTCGATCGTCATTTCGACCTGACGGGGAATGCCTGCTTCGACGACTTCCGTGCGGTGATGCAACGTGGCGCTTGCGATCGGAACACCTGCCGGCGTATATCGCACCGGTGCGCGTTCGACGACGCTCGCCGTCAATTGCAACCTGTTCACGTGAGTGGCGCGCTCCTTGATGGCTTAATGAGTGACGAACTTAAGCCTGCGCTTCGGCCGGCTGAGCTGCAGCCGCCTTCTTGGCTTCTTCGCGCTGAACTTCCTTCATCATCGGCGACGGGCCGGTTTCGGCCTTCTTCATCTTGACGATGAGGTGGCGCAGCACGGCGTCGTTGAACTTGAACGCGTGTTCGAGTTCGTCGAGCGTCGTCTGGTCGCACTCGATGTTCATGCAGACGTAGTGAGCCTTCGCGAGTTTCTCGATCATGTAGGCCAGTTGGCGACGGCCCCAGTCTTCGACACGGTGGATCTGGCCGCCGTGCGACGTGATCGTGGACTTGTAACGCTCGATCATCGCGGGCACTTGCTCGCTTTGATCGGGGTGCACGATGAATACGATTTCGTAATGACGCATTACACACTCCTTGTGGATTAAAGCCACCCGGGCGTCTGAACCGGTGTGGCAAGTGAGAAGCCGAAGATTCTAACCCGGTTACGGGACGCATGCAAGGCCAATCGACGATGCGCGGACGGATTCGGCCGTATTTTCAAAGACTTGAGCGCGTATGTCGGGCAAGCGGCCGCGCTCGGCCCTTCTGCAGTCGGGGTCGGAGCGGAAGCGCGCCGGCCCCGCGGCCGCAACGGTCACTCGTTATGCGTGCCGGCAAGTCGCGCGTCGAGCGCCGTCCGGAATGCCGCCAGCGCCGACGGCTCGGCGTCGGTCACGGCCCACCACGTCATCCCGGCCGCGTTCCAGCGGTCGAGCGCATAGCCCTGCGACACGGTCGTGTACGGGGCCGCCGGCCGCTCCCCGGCCGGCTGCACGTAGACGTCGACCACGTGCTGCCGGTGGCGGTAGACGAGCACCGCGACGCGGCGCCGCCCGACGTAGTCGAGCCGGCCGCCGACCAGCGCGAAGCCGCTCGCCGCGAGATCCTCGACCGGCGGCGCATAGTCGAGCCGGCCGTTGAACCACGGCTTGACCGTGTGCCGGTCGGTCGAGATCACGTCGATGTCGCGCGCCGAGAGGTCGGCCCGCACGTGGCTCGCGACCAGTTCGTCGACCGTTCGGTCGGTGTCGGCGTGGCGGGCCGACCATGCCATTCCGCCCGCCGCCGCGAGCGCCATCAGCAACGCGACGCCCCAGCCGAGGCCCGGCAGCGCGGCCACGCGCGGGCCGGTGCCGGTCGATACCGGGCGTGCCGCCCCGCCCCGCCCGGTCAGCCACGCGAACCAGTCGCGCCCGCGCGGCCGCCGGGGCGGCGGTGACGGGGACTCCGGCCGCGGCTCGGCCCGCGACGGCGCATCGGCACGCGCGTCGGCCGCTGCCGGCAGGCTCGCGAGGAGGCTTGCGCGCAGCGCGTCCGGCGCGCGGTGATAATCGGCCTGCCGCACGGCCTGCACCAGCGTGACGATCCGCGCGCGTTCGCGGCGGCACGCATCGCACCCGTCGACATGCTGCTGGACCCGCAACGCATCGGGCGCCGACAGCTCGCGGTCGACGTCCGCGTCCAGCAACGCTCGCGCTTCGTTACAGTCCATCGATAGCCTCCGATGCGGTTCCGCCCGCCGGCGCACGGCCCGGCCGGCCTTCGGTCGCCGGCGCGGGCGCGCCGCCCAGCAGCGCGGCGAGCTTGCGCCGGCCGCGCGCGAGCCGCGACATCACCGTGCCGACCGGCACGTCCACGATCGCCGCGATCTCGCGGTAGCTCAGGTCCTCCATCTCGCGCAGCACGAGCACCTCGCGGTATTCGGCCGGCAGCTTCGCGAGCGCCGCATTCACGAGCCGCACGTTCTCGCCGCGCAGCAGGTGCGCGAGCGGGTCCTCCGTCGCCGGCTGCCAGTCGTCCGGGACGTCGGCGTCGTCGAGCGTGTCGGGCAGCGCGACCTCGTGCGCCTGCGTGCGCCGCCGCCACTCGGTGTACCAGGTGTGGCGCACGATCGTCAGCAGCCACGGCCGCGCGTTGTCGCCGCGACACGAATCGACGAAGCGCAGCGCGCGCATGCACGCGTCCTGCACGACGTCGTCCGCATCGCCGGCGCTGCCGCTCAGCCAGCGCGCGAGGTTGTACGCGGCGTCGAGATGCGGCAGCACGAGCGCGCGAAACCGCTCGCCGCGCGCGCGCGCATCGTCCGCCGCCCGGTCATCGACCGCCTGTCCGGCTTGCCCCACATGGCCTCCCTGGTCCCGGCGGCCGACGCCGCGCCCGTTCCGCGCACGGCACCCGGACAGACCGGCAACGTGCGCGCTCGATGACCTTACCGCTGCTGCGTCGAGTTTATTCCCGCGCCGTGCGCATGAAGCGTAAAAAATCGCCGGACGGCCCAGCCGGCCGCCCGTTACGGCGTGGTGCTCCAGTAACCGGGGCGCGCGTACGCGGCGCGCAGATAGTCGATGAAATAGCGCACGCGCGCCGGCACGTAGCGCTGCTGCGGGTAGACCGCGAGGATGTCGTAGTCGGGCAGCGCGTATTCGTCGAGTACGGTCTCGAGCTCGCCCGTTTCGAGCTGCGCGGCGATTTCCCACGTCGAACGCCAGCCGAGCCCGAGCCCCTCGGCCACCCAGCGGTGCAGCAGCTCGCCGTCGTTGCAGTCGAGATTGCCGGTCACGCGCATCGTCGCGATCTTGCCGTGACGCTGGAAGTACCAGCCGCGGTTCTGCCCGCCCTGCAGGTTGAACGCCAGGCAGTTGTGCTTCAGCAGGTCGTCGAGCGACTTCGGCCGCCCGTGCTTGCGGAAATAGTCGGGCGTGCCGCACACGACGCGCCGGTTCGACGCGAGCTTCACCGCGACGAAGTTCGGATCGACCGCGCCGCCGATCCGGATCGACAGGTCGTAGCCTTCGCGCACGAGATCGACGACGCGGTCGGTCAGGTTGAACGACAGCTGCATCTCCGGCTTGTCGGACAGGAAGCCGGGCGCGTGCGGCGCGACGTGCTTGCGCCCGAACGCGGCCGGCGCCGACACGATCAGGTGCCCGCTGACCGCGCGCCGGCCGGCGGCCAGCTCGTTCTCGGCCTGATCCCATTCGGACAGCAGCCCGCGGCAGCGCTCGAGGAACGCGGCGCCCTCCTCGCTGACGACCAGCCGCCGCGTCGAGCGGTACATCAGCTTCACGCCGAGGCGTTTCTCCAGCGCGTCGATGCGCCGCCCGAGCACCACCGGCGACACGCCCTCCTCGAGCGCCGCCGCCGCGAGGCTGCCCGCGTCCGCGACCCGCACGAACGTCTCGATCTGCTTGAAGCGATCCATCTCCCGTCTCCGTCTCCGTTCCGACACCGGCGGGAAGCCCCGTCCGGCCGTCATTCCATACTTTTAGTTTCGAAATAAGCGACTTCGGCTGATCTTATCAAACCTTTCCTGCATCCCTAAAGTGTCCTCAACAGACCGATTCGCAAGATTCCACTATCCAAGGAGACATTCATGGCCAAGATGAGAGCCGTCGACGCAGCCGTACTCGTGCTCGAGAAGGAAGGCATCCAGACCGCGTTCGGCGTGCCGGGCGCAGCGATCAACCCGTTCTACTCGGCCATGCGCAAGTCGGGCGGCATCAGCCACGTGCTGGCGCGCCACGTTGAAGGCGCGTCGCACATGGCCGAAGGCTTCACGCGTGCGGCGCCGGGCAACATCGGCGTGTGCATCGGCACGTCGGGCCCCGCCGGCACCGACATGATCACCGGCCTCTACTCCGCGTCCGCCGACTCGATTCCGATCCTCGCGATCACCGGCCAGGCACCGCGCGCGCGTCTCTACAAGGAAGACTTCCAGGCCGTCGACATCGAATCGATCGCGAAGCCGGTCACGAAGTGGGCCGTCACCGTGCGCGAACCGGCGCTCGTGCCGCGCGTGTTCCAGCAGGCATTCCACCTGATGCGCTCGGGCCGTCCGGGCCCGGTGCTGGTCGACCTGCCGATCGACGTGCAGCTCGCCGAAATTGAATTCGACATCGACACGTACGAACCGCTGCCGGTCTACAAGCCCGCGGCCACCCGCGCGCAGATCGAGAAGGCGCTCACGATGCTCAACGACGCGGACAAGCCGCTGATCGTGTCGGGCGGCGGCGTGCTCAACGCGGCGGCCGAAGACCTGCTCGTGCAGTTCGCCGAAACGGTCGGCGTGCCGGTGATCCCGACGCTGATGTCGTGGGGCGCGATTGCCGACGACCACCCGCTGATGGCGGGCATGGTCGGCCTGCAGACGTCGCACCGCTACGGCAACGCGACGATGCTCGCATCGGATTTCGTGCTCGGCATCGGCAACCGCTGGGCGAACCGCCACACGGGCAGCGTCGAGGTCTACACGAAGGGCCGCAAGTTCGTGCACGTCGACATCGAACCGACGCAGATCGGCCGCGTGTTCGGCCCGGATCTCGGCATCGTGTCCGACGCGAAGGCCGCACTCGAGCTGTTCGTCGCGGTCGCGCAGGAATGGAAGGCCGCCGGCAAGCTGAAGGACCGCAGCGCGTGGGTCGCCGACTGCCAGGAACGCAAGCGCACGCTGCAGCGCAAGACGCACTTCGACAACGTGCCGGTCAAGCCGCAGCGCGTGTACGAAGAGATGAACAAGGTGTTCGGCCGCGATACCTGCTACGTCAGCACGATCGGCCTGTCGCAGATCGCCGCCGCGCAGTTCCTGCACGTGTTCAAGGCACGCAACTGGATCAACTGCGGCCAGGCCGGCCCGCTCGGCTGGACGATCCCCGCCGCGCTCGGCGTGCGTGCGGCCGATCCGAGCCGCCCGATCGTCGCGCTGTCCGGCGACTACGACTTCCAGTTCATGATCGAGGAACTGGCGGCCGGCGCGCAATTCAAGCTGCCGTACGTGCACGTGGTCGTGAACAACTCGTACCTCGGGCTGATCCGCCAGGCGCAGCGCGCGTTCGACATGGACTACTGCGTGCAGCTCGCGTTCGACAACGTGAACGCGCCGGAACTGAACGGTTATGGCGTCGACCACGTGGCCGTCGCGGAAGGCCTCGGCTGCAAGGCGCTGCGCGTGTTCAAGCCGGAAGAGATCGAGCCGGCGCTGCGCCAGGCGCAGACGCTCGCGGAAGAGTTCAGCGTGCCGGTGGTCGTCGAAGTGATCCTCGAGCGCGTGACGAACATCTCGATGGGCACCGAAATCGATGCGATCAACGAATTCGAGGATCTCGCCGAAAAGGCCGAGCATGCCCCGACCGCGATCTCGATGCTCGACTGACCTGCAAGACTTTTTTGACTGACCGACCGAAGAGGCTTAGCTCATGCCGAAGTTTGCTGCAAACCTGACCATGCTGTTCAACGAAGTGCCGTTCCTCGACCGCTTCAAGGCGGCCGCGGACGCGGGCTTCGACGCCGTCGAGTTCCTGTTCCCGTACCCGTATGCGAAAGAGGAACTCGCCGAACGGCTCGAGACCAACCGTCTGCGCCTCGTGCTGCACAACCTGCCCGCCGGCAACTGGGATCAGGGCGAGCGCGGCATCGCGTGCCTGCCCGATCGCGTCGGCGAATTCCAGGAAGGCGTCGGCCGCGCGATCGAGTATGCGAAGGCGCTGAAGGTGCCGCAGCTGAACTGCCTCGTCGGCATCCCGTCGGCGAGCACGGCGCGCGACAAGACGTTCGTCACGATCGTCGACAACCTGCGCTTCGCGGCCGACGCGCTCAAGCGCGAAGGCATCCGCCTGCTCGTCGAGCCGTGCAACAGCTTCGACATCCCGGGCTTCGCGCTGAACCGCTCGTCGGAAGGGCTCGACGTGATCCGCGCGGTCGGCTCGGACAACCTGTTCCTGCAGTACGACATCTATCACATGCAACGCATGGAAGGCGAACTGGCCGCGACGATCGAACGCAACCTCGCATCGATCGGCCACGTCCAGCTCGCGGACAACCCGGGCCGCAACGAGCCGGGCACCGGCGAGATCAACTATGCGTTCCTGTTCGCGCTGCTCGACCGGCTCGGCTATGCCGGCTACGTCGGCTGCGAATACAAGCCCCGTACCACCACGACGGAAGGCCTCGGCTGGCTGCAAAGCGTAGCCGGCTGCGCACCGGCCTCGGCGCGTCGCGCCGCCTGAGTCGCGCCCTTTCCGTTTTCAGCCCTATAGGAGACTTTCACATGGCAACCATCGGTTTCATCGGCCTCGGCATCATGGGCGCGCACATGGCGCGCAACCTGCTCAAGGGCGATCATCAACTCGTCGTGAACGGCGCGTTCCCGATCCCGGACGACCTGCGCGGCAGCGCGAAGGTCGTCGCGAACTCGACCGAAGTCGCGCAGCACGCCGACATCATCATCTCGATGGTGCCGGACACGCCGGACGTACGTAACGTGCTGTTCGCCGACGACGGCGTCGCGAAGGGCCTGACGGCCGGCAAGCTCGTGATCGACATGAGCTCGATCTCGCCGCTCGACACGCAGGCATTCGCGAAGCAGATTAACGCGCTCGGCTGCGACTACCTCGACGCGCCGGTGTCCGGCGGCGAAGTCGGCGCACGCGAAGCGACGCTGACGATCATGGTCGGCGGACCGGAGAAGGCATTCGAGCGCGCGAAGCCGCTGTTCGAGAAGATGGGCAAGAACATCACGCTCGTCGGCGACAACGGCGCGGGCCAGACCTGCAAGGTCGCGAACCAGATCATCGTCGCGCTGAACATCGAGGCGGTCGGCGAGGCGCTGCTGTTCGCCGCCCGTTCGGGCGCCGATCCGGAGCGCGTGCGCCAGGCGCTGATGGGCGGCTTCGCCGCGTCGCGCATCCTCGAAGTGCACGGTGCGCGCATGACCAAGCGCACGTTCGATCCGGGCTTCCGCATCGAGCTGCACCAGAAGGACCTGAACCTCGCGCTCGACGGCGCGCGCAAGCTCGGCCTCGCGCTGCCGCACACCGCGAGCGCGCAGCAGCTGTTCAGCGTGTGCGCGTCGCACGGCGGCAAGGCATGGGATCACTCGGCACTCGTGCGCGCGCTCGAGATCATGTCGAACTTCGAGATCGGCCAGACGCCGGCCGCGTAACGCGGATGCCGCAACGCGCGTTTGTGCTGCGATGGCGCAGGCGCGCGACGAATACACGTGACTCGGCCGCGGCCGGTCGCATCGATGCGCGCCGCACGCGCGCATCACGGTGGGGCGCCCCGCCCTGCATCGCCAACGGCATGCGGGACGGGGCGAAAAACGCCGCTCTGGGCTGAGAGCGGCGTGGTGGGGTCCGCAGCGGCACCCGGCGGCGCCGGGGAAGCCTTGGTCGGTCAGACGTCGTCGTCGGGTGTCCGCCTGTCGGATTTCGCGTATTACATTTCTTTACGTTCGAGCGTGCGATTTTTCATGCAATCGTCGCGTTGAACGCCTACACTTTCGCCACGCCTTTCGAGAAAACCGCCGCGCTTGCGCGCCCTTCCGGGCCCGCCCCCAGCGCGGTGTTTTTTTCGCCACTTCACGGCGCGTTTTCTTTTCAACCACCTAAGGAGTGCAACGATGGGTCTTCTTTCGTTTATCAAGGAGGCGGGTGAAAAACTGCTGGGTCACGCCGATGCACAGGCAGCGGAAGATCCGAATGCCGCGAACCAGACCGCGGCCGATGCCATCAAGAACTACATCAGCTCGCAAGGCCTCGACACGTCGAACCTGACCGTCGCGTTCGACGGCGCATCGCGCACCGTCACGCTGTCGGGCAGCGTCGCCGATCTCGACACGAAGGCGAAGGTCAAGGTCGCGGCCGGCAACGTGCAGGGTGTCGCGGGCGTCAACGACGACGATCTGCAGCCGGACGATCCGGAAGTGCAGTACCACGACGTGAAGCCGGGCGACACGCTGTCGGCGATCGCCAAGGAAGTGTATGGCGACGCGAACAAGTATCCGGTGATCTTCGAAGCGAACAAGCCGATGCTGTCGAGCCCGGACCGGATCTACCCGGGCCAGAAGCTCGTGATTCCGCCGCAGTCCTGAGCGTTCGCGCAGCACTGACGCAAAAAATGGCAGGCCATTGGCCTGCCATTTTTTTATGCACGCTGCACGACGTCCGCGCGGCGACCGTCGGTCACAGCGTATCGAACGCGCGCTGCAGGGCGTCGCGATCGTGGATGCCGTTCGCGAGCGCGAGCATCAGCAGCACGCGCGCCTTGAACGGGTGCAGCGAGCCCGCGCTCACGAAACCGAGCGCATCGTCGCTCGCGGCGCCGTTGCGCATCACGTGCCCCGAACCCACGCGCGACGCGCGGACCACCGCCACGCCCGCCTTCACCGCATCGGCGAGCGCCGACTGCAGCGTCGCATGGATCGAGCCATTGCCGGTACCCGCGACGACGAGGCCGCGCACGCCGGCCGCGACGAGCGCGTCGACGGCCGTGCGCGTCACGCCCGCATAGCTCGCGACGACTTCGACCAGCGGCCAGCTCGCCGCGATCGCCAGTTGCGTGTCGCGGGTACGCGTGACGCGGCGCGCGAATTCGACGCGGCCGTCCTGCACCCAGCCGAGCGCACCGAGCTCCGGCGACTGGAACGCGTCGACTGCATAAGTGCTCGTCTTGACGACGTCGCGCGCGCCGTGGATCCGGTTGTTGAACGCGACCAGCACGCCCTGCCCGTGCGCGGCCGGATGGGCGGCCACTGTCACCGCGTTCAGCAGGTTCAGCGGGCCGTCGGACGACAGCGCGGTTGCCGGCCGCATCGCGGCCGTCAGCACGACCGGCTTGTCGCCTTTCACGACCAGATGCAGCGCATACGCGGTCTCCTCGAGCGTATCGGTGCCGTGGGTGATCACGATGCCGTCGATCGCCGGGTCGGCCATCAGCGCGTCGATCCGTGCGGCGAGCGTGTTCCACAGCGGCAGCGCGAGATCCTTGCTGTCGATGCTGGCGACCTGCTCCGCGTCGATGCGCGCGACGGACGCGAGCGCCGGCACGGCGTCGACCAGGAAACTGACGCCGAGCGCGCCGGCCTGGTAGCCGGCCGTGCTGGCCGCGTCGGGCGCGGCGCCGGCGATCGTGCCGCCGGTGGCGAGGACGGCGATGCGCGGCAGCGCCGGCGCGGACGAAGGGGATGCGGTGTTCGGTGTATTCATGGCCGCGATTGTAATGGCTCGCGGCCGCGAGCCGGCGGGTTCCGGCGCGGCAGCCGGCCGTTGCCGGCGCGCGTCATGGTTTGTCCCGATCCCCGCGCCGCACGCGCCGTCAACGGCCGTGGCGTCCGCAACGTTATAGGAAGTGCCGTTTTGGTGTTTTCACATTGATTTGCCATAATCGGAACGCGTGGTGCGATGTGGCCCTGTCCTCATCGCGTCGTGCGTCGTGACGGCGTCGATCACGCGCAATTCACCCCATGGGAGTGTCGAAATGAAAATCCAATCGCTCGTAGCCGCAGTGCTTCTCGGCGGCATGCTGGCTTCCCCCGCATTCGCGGCGAACAGCCAGCAGGACAAGATGAAGGCCTGTAACACGCAGGCAGCCGGCAAGACGGGCGACGAACGCAAGGCGTTCATGAAGGACTGCCTGTCGGCAAAGCCCGCAAAGGCAATGACGCAGCAGGAGAAGATGAAGGCATGCAACACGCAGGCCACCGGCAAGAAGGGTGACGATCGCAAGGCGTTCATGAAGAGCTGCCTGAGCAACCAGCCGGCCGCCTGAGTCCCGGCGCTCCCGTCCCGAATGCCGCGCCCCGCTTCGGCGGGCGCGGCATTTTCGTTTTCGTTGCACGCGCATCGACGTGCGCCATTCGGCCTTTCCCGCCCCGTTTTTCCGGCCCGCCGTCACGACGCCGCCACATGGTGCGGCAATTCGCCGCGTTTTCTTCTATGATGGCTGCAACGCGGCCCACCCAAGACCAAGAAGCGCCATCGGGCCGCCCTCGAGACGGACGCGCACGCGCGTCAAACGGAGGCTTTGGATGGCATGGAGACAACACCGCTGGTTCCGCCGCTGGCTGATCGTGATCGTGTTCTGGGCGGTGCCCGTCGCGATCATCGCCGTGCGCGAGATCCGCGAGGAAATGGCCTACAACAAGGCGGACCTGCAGCTCGCGCTGACCACCTGGCAGCTCACCGATGCGCAGCAGGCCGCCGGCGCCGCCGCGAAGTGCCACGGGGATCCTGACGACGCGCGCGCGGCCGGCTGCCCGGCCGACGTGCTCGCCGCCAACGCACCGCGCCAGCAGGCGGCCCGCGACGAATACGTGGTGCGCCGCAATACGCTCGCCGGCTACCTGTGGCATGCGTTCGTCGGCTACTGGGTCGTCCCGGCCGCGTTCCTGTTCGCCTGCGGCGTCGTGATCGCGCTGATCCGCCGCGCGCTGCGCCGCCCGCCGATCAAGCCGCCCGTTCCGCCTGTCACGCACTGACACCGACACGCGCCGCGGGCGCCGCCGCCCCCCGCTCGACCACTGCGTTCCCCGCATGCCGCCCCCGCGCGAAGCGCGCCTGGCGCTCGGGCGCCGCTCCGTCCGTTGGCGCGCCGCGACACCCTCGCGCGATTTGACGCTTTTTCACGTGGCAACGAAAAGAGGCCGTAATCCGCTGTGATATAACTGCCGACGTGATCCGCTCCTTGAGCGAGACTCACTCCGAACATCATCCGATGGAGAACAACGATGCAAAAACGGAATCTTGTGCTGAAAGCCGCCGCTGCGCTCATCGTCGGTAGCCTCGCGCTCACCGGTTGCACCACCACCCCGGACAAGCCGGACAACGCCGCGACCAACGCGTCGAAGCGTCAGTCGATCGACGCGAGCGTCGACGCGACGCTGTCGCGCATGTACTCCACGGTCAAGGGCTCGCGCGAGCTCGTCGCGAAATCGCGCGGCGTGCTGGTATTCCCCGAGGTGATCCAGGCCGGCTTCATCGTCGGCGGCCAGTCCGGCAATGGCGCGCTGCGCGTCGGCGGCAGCACGGTCGGCTACTACAACACGTCGTCGCTGTCGGTCGGCCTGCAGGCCGGCGCGCAGTCGAAGGCGATCGTGTTCCTGTTCATGACGCAGCAGGCGCTCGACGAATTCCGCGGCTCGGACGGCTGGGCAGCCGGCGCCGGCGCATCGGTCGCGCTCGTGAAGATGGGCGCGAACGGCGCGGTCGACTCCAACACGGCTACCGCGCCGATCCAGGTCGTCGTGCTGACCAACGCCGGCCTGATGGGCGACGTGTCGATCAACGGCACCAAGGTCACCAAGCTCAAGATCTGACGTTGACGCACTGCCCGCGCGTGCCGCGCGCGGGTCATGCGCAAACGGCGATGTCCTTGCGGGCATCGCCGTTTTTTTATCCGCCGGCGCGGCGCCGGGTCGGTCGGACTGCTCGGGCCGTTCAGGCCGCTCAGGTCGTCGAATCGATCACCTTGAAGCGCGAGCGCTTCTGCGCGCGGATCACCGACTGGTACACGTCGACGTACTGCTGCGCCATCCGGCGCGACGTGAAGCGCTCCTCGAAACGCTGCCGCACGCGCGCACGCGGCAGCAGGTGCAGCCGGTTCACGGCGGCCACCGCGCTGATTTCGTCCTCGACGATGAAACCGGACACGCCCTCGTCCACCACTTCGGGCACCGCGCCGCGGTTGAACGCGATCACCGGCGTGCCGCACGACATCGCCTCGATCATCACCAGGCCGAACGGCTCCGGCCAGTCGATCGGAAACAGCAGCGCATGCGCACCCGACAGGAATTCGGCCTTCTCGTGATCGGCGATCTCGCCGATGTATTCGACGTGCGGCAACGCGAAAAGCGGCTTGATCTCGCGGTCGAAGTATTCCTGGTCAGCCGCGTCGATCTTCGCGGCGATCCGGATCGGCAACCCGCACTGGCGGGCGATGCGGATCGCGGTATCGACGCGTTTTTCCGGCGAGATGCGGCCGAGGAACGCGAGATAGCGCGGCTCGACGGGCTGCGGCATGTACAGCGTATCGGGCAGCCCGTGATAGACGGTCGTCAGCCATTTCGCCTGCGGCAACGGCTGGCGCTGCGAATTGGAAATCGAGATCACCGGCGCCGTGTTGAACGTGTCGAACACCGGTTGCTGCTCGGGCAGGTCGAGCCGGCCGTGCAGCGTCGTCACGTAAGGCGTTTCCTGCCGGTTGAAGACCGAGAACGAGTAGTAGTCCATGTGGAAATGGAGCACGTCGAAATCCTTCGCGCGGCGCGCGACCGTCTCCATCAGCAGCATGTGCGGCGCGACCCGGTCGCGGATCGACGAATCGAGCCGCAGCGCGCGCGGCCACACGGGCTCGAGCTTCGCCCGCGTCGTCGAATCGCCGCTCGCGAACAGCGTCACGTCGTGGCCGAGGTCGACGAGCGCCTCGGTGATGTAGGACACGACGCGCTCCGTGCCGCCGTACAGCTTCGGCGGCACGGATTCGGTCAGCGGGGCGATCTGGGCAATTCTCATGGTCCACGTCTCCTGTGTCCTGTCCGTTGCGGTACGGCCGGCGGAGTCCGCGCTTGCGCGCGCCCCGCCCTGCGTCCATGCCGCGCCGGCCGGCATGGCGCCAGCCGGATATCTCATTATTATTCGCGATCCCGATGAGCGGAACCGCAGGTCTTGCATTTTTTGGGCGTTGTTACAGACCGGATACATTCGACCGATCGGGCTCGCCGCGTCGCTCGGGGCCGGCTGGCGCGGATTCGGCGCGGCCGGGCGTCGAACACATGCCAACGATCGCGATCAGGCCGTCAACGCGACGGCCACTTCCATGCCGGCAGGTGGCGCGAGTCGGCATCGACGAGCGCGGTCGCGCCGAGCTGCTTGTCGAGCACCAGCGATTCGCAGCCCGCCTCGCGCTCGAGCGTCGCGATGAGCCGCGCCGCGTGCGACACGACCAGCACCTGCGAGCGCCGGGCGGCCTGCGCGATCAGGCGGCCGAGCGCCGGCAGCAGATCGGGATGCAGGCTCGTCTCCGGTTCGTTCAGCACCATCAGCGCCGGCGGCCGAGGCGTCAGCAGCGCGGCCGCGAGCAGCAGGTAGCGCAGCGTGCCGTCGGACAGCTCGGCCGCCGCCAGCGGCCGCAGCAGCCCCGGCTGGCGCATCAGCACGTCGAAGCGGCCACGGCCGCCCGGGTTGTCGATCTCCACCGACGCGCCGGGAAACGCGTCGTCGATCGCCGCGTCGAGCGCCGCCGCGTCGCCGATTTCGCGGATCGTCTGCAGCGCGGCGGCGAGGTCGGCCCCGTCGTCCGCGAGCACCGGCGTATGGGTGCCGATGTGCGACTGGCGCGCCGGCGCCTGCGCATCGGTCCGGAAATGGTCGTAAAAGCGCCACGAGCGGATCCGTTCGCGTACCGCGATCATCTCGGGCGCGCCGGTCGGATCGGCGAACTCGGTCATCATGCTGTCGAAGCTCGCGACCGGCTGCGGAATCGTCTGCCAGTCGCCCGATGCGGTACGCACGCGGATCTGCGCGCCCTGCCGGTCGACCAGCAGCGTGGACGGGCGCAGCAACGCGCCGCCCCAGACGCATTCGCGCTTGACCACCGGATCGAGCGCAAACTGCGAACTGCTCGGCAGCGGCAGGCCCAGATCGATCGAGTAGCCGAAATCGTCGCACGCAAAGCCGAGCTTCAGGCTCACCGGGCCCTTGCGCACCGTGCCCGTCACCGGCACGTCGCCGGCCAGCATCGCGCGCGAGAAACGCTCGGGGCCGGCCCACAACGTCGACGGCAAGCCACCCTCGCGGGCGAGCGACGGGATCACGCGGCCCTGCGCGGTGTCGGCGAGCAGCCGCAGCGCGCGGTACACGCTCGACTTGCCGCTGCCGTTCGGCCCCGTGACGACGTTGAGCGCCGCGAGCGGCACGATCAGCTCGCGCAGCGAGCGGTAATTGGCGATGGCGAGCGTCTTCAGCGCGGTCATGGAATTGGGCGACGGGGAATGGCAGGCAGGCGCCGGGCCGCGTTCAGCGGCCGTCGACGGCCTGCGGATCGGCCGCGGTGTTGGCCGCCGTGCTGGCCGCAGGCGACCGCGCGTGCGGCCGCTCGGGATTCGGCGCATCGGGCGCGGATTCGTGCGGATACAGCTCCATCCGGCTGCGCGGCAGGCATTGCGGATAACGGTCCTGCAGATAGGCGATCAATCCTTCGCGCACGCGGCAGCGCAGGTCCCAGCACGACGACGAATCGGCCGCGCTGACGAGCGCGCGCAACTGCATCGTGCGCTCCGTCGCGTCGGTCACCTGCAGCACCTGCACGCGGCCGTCCCATTCCGGCGCCGCGTGGACGAGCCGCGCGAGCTCCTCGCGCAGCGGCGCGAGCGGCGTACGGTAATCGACCGACAGGTAGACCGTGCCGATGATCTCCGCGCTGCTGCGCGTCCAGTTCGTGAACGGGTTCTCGATGATCCACTGCAGCGGCACGACGAGGCGCCGCTGGTCCCACAGCCGCACCGACACGAACGAACCGGTGATTTCCTCGATGCGCCCCCACTCGCCCTGGATCACGACCACGTCGTCGAGCCGGATCGGCTGCGTGAGCGCGATCTGCAACCCGGCAATCAGGTTGCCCAGCACCGGCCGCGCGGCGATACCGGCGACCAGCCCCGCGACACCGGCCGATGCCAGCAGGCTCGCGCCGATCTGGCGCACGTTCGGAAACGTCATCAGCGCGGCGCCGGTACCGATGATCACGATCAGCACCATCACGGTCCGTACGAGCACCTTGGCCTGCGTATGGACGCGTCGCGCGTGGAGGTTGTCGGCCGTATCGATCGGATGGGCCTGGATGATCGCGTCGCCGACGCCGGCCGCGAGCCGCACCAGCAGCCACGTGAGCGACACGATCGAGCCGACCGCCGCCGCGGTGCGCATGCCGCGCACGAACGACATGCCGTCGTCGGCCTGGACCCACACGAATTCGAGCGCCAGCAACGCCAGCACGACGAGCGACGGCTTGTCGATGTAGCGCAGGATCGCGCTCATCAGCGGATACGGCTGCGCGATGCGCTTGACGATGCGTGCGCCGAGGCGGTGCACGACCGTGACGACCAGTATCACGATGACCGACACGACCAGCGTGCCGAGCCACGAATGCAACGGCGCATCGGCGATGCGCTGCAGTTCCTCGATTGAAATCATCGGCGCCCTCGAGTGATGAAGCGCGCAGGCTTCGTCCTGGATGCGTCGGCGACGTCCGGGCCACGCACGCGCCCGGACACGGCGTCAGATCAGTTGCCGCTCCTGCAGGGAAACGCCTTGCCGAGACCGAGCGACACCGCGGTGCTCGCGTTGTAGTCGGCCAGCTTCGGATTTTCGGCGATGTACTTGCGCACCGCGTCCGTCATCTGTTGCGCCCGGATGTCGGGCGGCAGGCAGAAGTACTGGCCGACGCGCGGCCCCGTGGTGCCGCCGATCGCATCGATCGTGTTGTAGACGCCGTCGGCGGCGCCTTCGATATAGGCCGCGCACGACGCCCGCGACTTGACGTCCGTCTTCGCGCACAGCCGGTCGAGATCCGCGCCCGTGAAAGCCGCCGCCGACAACGGCACGGCAAACGCCGCGGCACAAAACATTGCGCGCAACATGGTGTTCCTTATGTCAATGCGGCCGGTGACCGCCTGCTGCGTTGGCCGGTGCGGCGCCGGCTGCCCTGCCGCGGCCGGAAGCCGGCCGGGCGGACAGGCGGCGCCGCACCAAAAACCGTTATTTTGCACTCTTTTGTGCATCTGCCGGCGTCGACGCACCGATACGCGTCGTCCGCTTGCTCAGGATCTCGATCGCGTCCGGCGCGTTGTAGTGCTTCGCGAACTCGAGCGCGGTGATGCCGAGCTGGTTCTTCACCTGCGGATCGGCGCCCTGGTCGAGCAGCAGCGTGACCGTCGACGCATGGTTGCCGCGCGCGGCCATCATCAGCGGCGTCGTGCCGTTCGGCGATGCGGTATCGATGTACGCGTCGTGGTCGAGCAGTACCTTGACGACCGCGTCCTGGCCGTTGGTCGCCGCGTAGTGCAGCGGCGCCCAGCCCTTCTTGCTGACTTCCGCGCCCTTGTCGATCAGCAGCTTGACGAGGCCGAGGTCGCCGTTCAGCGACGCGAGCATCAGCGCGTTTTCGCCGGCCTTGTCTTCCTTTTCGAGATCGACGTTCGGCGTCGTCGCGATCGCGGCCGCGACCTTGTCGGACTTCTCGCGCGCGGCGATCACGAGGATCGGGTCGCCGTTCGGCGCGAGCGTGTTCGGATCGAGCTTGCCGCTCTTGAGCTGCTTGCCGATATCGGCGATGTCGTCGAACTTGACGGCCTTGACGATCGCGTCGAGCGACTCGGCATGCGCGCCGGCGGCGGCGAACAGCCCGCTCGCGACGAATGCGGCCGCAACGAGTGCGCGTTTGGGCAGATGGTTGGTCGGCTTCGTCATTGTTGTGGGCTCCTTCCCTGGGTTGTCGGCTGCGCGCCCGTCGTTAGCGGGCGATCTTGAACAGCCGGAAAAAGTTCTGCGTCGTCGCATCCGCGAGCGCCTCGACGGCGATCCCGCGCTCGGATGCGATAAAGCGTCCGACATGGCTGACGTACGCAGGTTCATTCGGCTTGCCGCGATACGGCACCGGCGCGAGGTACGGCGAGTCGGTCTCGATCAGCAGCCGGTCGAGCGGCACGCGCCGCGCGACGTCCTGCACGTCGGTCGCGTTCTTGAACGTGACAATGCCCGACAGCGAGATATGGAAGTTCTGCGCGAGCGCCTGCTCGGCGACCGGCCACGGCTCGGTGAAGCAGTGCATCACGCCGCCCGGCACGTCCGCGCGCTCCTCGGCCATGATCCGCAGCGTGTCTTCCGACGACGAACGCGTATGGATGATCAGCGGCTTCATCGTCGCGGTCGCCGCGCGGATGTGCGTGCGAAAGCGGTCGCGCTGCCATTCCATGTCGGCGATCGAGCGGCCTTCGAGACGGTAATAGTCGAGGCCGGTTTCGCCGATCGCGACGACCTTCGGGTGCGCGGCCAGCTCGACGAGCTCCGCGAGCGTCGGCTCGCGCATGTCCTCGTGATCGGGATGCACGCCGACCGACGCGTACACGTTGTCGTGCGCTTCGGCGATCGCGAGCACGTCGGGCAGCGTCTCCAAATCGACCGACACGCACAGCGCGTGGGTGACGTCGTGCTCGCGCATGTTCTCGAGAACGGCCGGCAGGCGGTCGGCCAGGCCCTTGAAATTGATGTGGCAGTGAGAGTCGACGAACATCGTGTTTCCTGAATACGTGAGACGGACGCTCATGCGCCCGCCGGCATGCCGCAGCGGGCGACGTGGGCGGGCCGGCCGGCCACGGTCGCGCCGTCGCGTGATCCGTTCATCGTTTCGCAACCCATCGGAAACAATGCCGGATCAAGCAAACATTTCCCGATAGTCGAGAAACAATTCCTCGAATACGAGCCGCGCGTTGAGCGGATGGTTCTCGACGGTCCGCTGCCGCGTCACGGCTTTCATGAAGCGGGCGAATGCGTTCGCGTCGACCGCTTCCGCGCAGCGCGCCAGGGCCGCCGCGTGCATCGGGAAGTAGCGCGGCGCGCCCGCCATCCGCTGCGCGAGCACATCGTACAGCCAGCGTTGCAGCCAGCCGAGCACCAGCGGCACCGGCAGCTTCTGCAGCGTCTCGCCGCACGCGAACGGGTCGCAGGCCGCCCCGGCGGCCAGTTGCCCCAACGTGTAGTCGCGCAGCGGACGATTCTCGTCGCTCGCGAGCGCCAGCGCGGCGAGCGGCGCGCCGCCGGCTTCCGCGAGCAGCGCGCTGGCCTGGTCGACGCCCTGCGCCGCCAGCCACGCGGCGGCGGCCTCCGGTGCCGGCACGGTCACCGGCCACTGGCGGCAGCGGCTGATGATGGTCGGCAACAGGCGGTCGATACGCGCCGACACGAGCAGGAACACGACGCCGGGCGGCGGCTCCTCCAGCGTTTTCAGCAGCGCGTTCGACGCGGCGACGTTGAGCGCTTCCGCCGGATACAGCACGACGACGCGCGCGCCGCCGCGGTGCGAGCCGACCCCGCAGAAGTCGAGCAGCGCGCGCACCTGCTCGATCTTGATTTCCTTGCTCGGCGCCCGGGTCTTCTTGCCGCCTTCGTCCGCGTCGGCCGGCTTCGCGTCGTCCGCGGCGCCCGGCGCCTCGCCCGCCAGCGCCTCGGGCAGCACGATCCGGTAGTCCGGGTGGTTGCCCTGCGAGAACCAGTTGCAGGCCGCGCAGGCGCCGCACGGCTCGCCGTTCGGCTGCGGCGATTCGCACAGGAAACCCTGCGCGAGATGCTGCGCGAACTGCAGCTTGCCGATCCCGGCCTGACCGTGCAGCAGCAGCGCATGCGGCCATTGCGCGCGCAGTTGCTGCAGGCGGTTCCAGTCGTCGGTTTGCCACGGATAGATCATGGGGTGCGTCCTTGCGGGTTACAGCGCGGCGAGCACGCGTTCGAGCTGCTGGCGAATCTCGGGAATCGATCGCGTCGCATCGACGATCGCGAAGCGGTGCGGCGCCTCTTCCGCGCGCCGCAGGTATTCGGCACGCGTACGCGAGAAGAACGCGTCGGACTCGCTTTCGAACTTGTCCGGCATGCGCGCGGCCCCGCGACGCTCGCTCGCGACCTGCGGCGCGACGTCGAACAGCACCGTGAGGTCGGGCTGGAAACCGCCCTGCACCCAGCGCTCGAGCGTCTCGAGCTTGTCGCGCGGCAGCCCGCGGCCGCCGCCCTGGTACGCGAAGGTCGCGTCGGTGAAGCGGTCGGACACGACCCAGTCGCCGCGCGCGAGCGCCGGCTCGATCACGAGCGCGAGGTGCTCGCGCCGCGCGGCGAACATCAGCAGCGCTTCCGTCTCGAGATCCATCGGCTGGTTCAGCAGGATCTCGCGCAGTTTCTCGCCGAGCTGCGTGCCGCCCGGCTCGCGGGTCACGACGACCTGCCGGCCGGCCGCAGCCAGCCGGCCCTGAAGGCGTTCGCAGAACCATGCCAGGTGGGTGGTCTTGCCCGCCCCGTCGATGCCCTCGAACGTGATGAATTTACCGCTCGCCATTATTGACCTCGTATGTATTTGTCCACGGCCTTGTTGTGGTCGCCGAGCGTGTCCGAGAACACGCTCGTGCCGTCGCCCTTCGCGACGAAATAGAGCGCGCTCGTCGGGGCCGGATTGATCGCCGCCTGCAGTGCGGCGACGCCCGGCAACGCGATCGGCGTGGGCGGCAGCCCGCGTCGGGTGTAGGTATTGTAAGGAGTGTCGGCCTGCAGGTCGCGCTTGCGCAGCCGGCCGTCGTACGCGTCGCCGAGCCCGTAGATCACGGACGGATCGGTCTGCAGCGGCATGCCGATGCGCAGCCGGTTCGCGAACACGGCCGCGACGAACGCGCGGTCGGCCGCGTGGCCGGTTTCTTTCTCGACGATCGACGCGATCGTCAGCATCTCGTAAGGCGTCTTGTACGGCAGCCCCGGCGTGCGCGCGGCCCATGCCTCGTCGATGCGCGTCTGCATCAGGCGATAGGCGCGCCGGTAGATGTTCAGGTCGCTCGTGCCCTTGTCGAACAGGTAGGTATCGGGGAAGAACAGCCCCTCGCCGCTGCCGCGCTGCACCACGCCGTCCGGCGCGCCGATCGCGCGCAGCAGCTCGGCGTCGCTCATGCCGGCCGTCGCGTGCGCCAGATCGGGGTTCGCGTCGAGCTCCGCGCGCATCCGCTTGAAGGTCCAGCCCTCGATGACCGTCGCGACGTATTCGTTCACGTCGCCGCGCGCGATCTTCTGCAGCACGTCGTACGGCGTGATGCCGGTCTTGAATTCGTAATTGCCCGATTTGAGCCGGCCCGACAGCCCGAGCACGCGCGTCATCGCGACGAACGCGAACGGCTCGACCGGCACGCCGCCGCGCTTGAGCTGCAGCGCGACGCTCTTCACGCTGCTGCGCGGCTTGATCGTGACGTCGAGCGATGCCGAGCCCAGCAACAGCGGCCGGGTCGCCCAGTAATACCCGCCGCCCGCGCCGGCAGCGGCCACAACGACGGCCAGCGCCACGATCGTCGCGGCGCATTTCTTCAGTAGGGACATGGAAACGTGACTCAGGTAAGACCCATATAATACTTGCTCGCCTTCGTCAAAGTCAGGGTTGACTGTTCCCTCATTCCATGAGCACACCGTTCGCTTCACCGGCTACCCAGGCCGCATCTGCCTCGCTCCCCGTTTTCCCCCGCCCGTCCGCCGCCGATTTCGATGCGCCGGGCGCCTGCATGCCGCTGCCGCAGTTCGGCGTGATCGACGTGGCCGGCGACGACGCCGCGACGTTCCTGCACAGCCAGCTCACCAACGACATCGAGCATCTCGATGCCGGCAGCGCGCGGCTGTCCGGGTACTGCTCGCCGAAGGGCCGCCTGCTCGCGTCGTTCCTCACGTGGCGCGCCGGCCACGGTGTGCGCCTGCTCGTGTCGAAGGACGTGCAGCCTGCCGTGCAGAAGCGGCTGTCGATGTTCGTGCTGCGCGCGAAGGCGAAGCTGACGGATGCGAACGACACGCTCGCGGTGGCCGGTTTCGCTGGCGACGTGCGCGACGCGCTGTCGGGCATCTTCGATGCGCTGCCCGATGGCGTACACGTGAAGGTCGACGGCCCGGCCGGCACGCTGATCCGCGTGCCGGATGCGGCCGGCCGCAAGCGCTATCTGTGGATCGGCCCGCGCGCCGAGGTCGACGCGCGCCTTGCCGCGCTCGCCGGCACGCTGCCGGTCGTGTCGCCTGCCGTGTGGGACTGGCTCGACGTGCGCGCGGGCGAGCCGCGCATCACGCAGCCGGCCGTCGAACAGTTCGTACCGCAAATGGTCAACTTCGACGTGATCGGCGCCGTTAACTTCAGGAAAGGGTGCTACCCGGGCCAGGAAGTGGTGGCGCGCAGCCAGTACCGCGGCACGATCAAGCGCCGCACCGCGCTCGCGCACGTCGCCGGCGAGACCGATACCGTGCATGCCGGCGTCGAGCTGTTCCACAGCGACGACCCGGGCCAGCCGTGCGGGATGATCGTCAACGCGGCGGCCGCGCCGGCGGGCGGCGTCGACGCACTGGTCGAGATCAAGCTCGCCGCGCTCGACAGCGGCACGGTGCACCTCGGTTCGGCCGACGGCCCGGCGCTCGCGTTCGACGCGCTGCCGTACGCGTGGCCGACCGAAGCGTGATGCACTGACAACCCGTTCGCGCGCCGGCTCGCGAGTCGCAGCCGGCGCCCGATGTTTCCTGCGAGAGATTCGCCCGATGTGTCTGATTGCCTTCGACTGGCAGCCTGATGCCGCCGCCGGTCCCGTCTTTACCCTCGCCGCCAATCGCGACGAGTTCTTCCGCCGGACCAGCGCGCCGCTCTCGTGGTGGGAGGACGTGCCGGGCGTACTGGCCGGCCGCGATCTCGAAGCCGGCGGCACGTGGCTCGGCGTATCGCGCGACGGCCGCTTCGCCGCGCTGACCAACTACCGCGCGCCGTTCGACATCCGCGCGGGCGCGCCGACCCGCGGCAAGCTGGTATCCGACTTTCTCGGCGGACCATCGGTCGCACCGCTCGACTATCTCGCGCAGCTGGCCGAGCATGCAGCCGTGTACAACGGCTTCAACCTGCTCGTCGGCGACTGGCGCCGGCGCGAACTCGCGTGGTTCTGCAACCGCGCGCCCGAGGGCGAAAGCCGTGTCGCCGCACCCGTCGCGATCGCGCCGGGCGTGCATGCGCTGTCGAATGCGCGGCTCGACACGCCCTGGCCCAAAGTGGTGCGCAAGCGCGCGGAGCTCGGCACGCTGCTCACCGACAATCCGGCCCCGTCGCTCGACGAACTGATCGCGCTGATGCGCGACCCGCACGTCGCGGACGACGACGCGCTGCCGCACACGGGCATTCCGATCGAGCGCGAGCGCGCGCTGTCGGCCGCCTTCATCGAGACGCCCGAATACGGCACACGCGGCACCACCGCGCTGCGCGTGACGATGAAGGAAGGCGTGCGGCTGACGGTGGAGGTCAAGGAGCGCAGCGACGACGACGGCTCGCACCGCACCGTCCGGCCGGGCGCGTTCGAGCGCGCGTTCACATTCGATATCGACGCGACGCGGCCGCGCTGAACGCACGCGTTGCGCGCTACGGCGCGCGCGCCATCTCGACGTGCGGCACGCCGGCTTCGACGAACGGTTCGCCGACCGCCGCGAAGCCGTGCCGCAGATAGAACGACACCGCCGAATCCTGCGCGTACAGCCGCACGACGGCTTGGCCGCGGCGCCGCGCGGCATCCAGCAGCGCATTCAGCACGGCGGACCCGACGCCCTGCCCGCGCATGTCGGCCAGTACCGCGACGCGGCCGATCGTGCCGGACGGCAGCAACCGCCCCGTCGCGACCGCGCGGCGCAACCCGGTCGCCGCGTCGGTCCGGTACGCGACCGCATGCAGCGACAGCGGATCGTCGTCGTCGAGCGCCCATTCCGGCGGAATCTGCTGCTCGCGCACGAATACCGCGTCGCGGATCCTGGCTGCGTCGCCGCCCAGTACCGTCCAGTCGCCCGTTTCCACTCCGCCCACGCCGTTCGTCATCGCAGTCCTCCCACGGCATGCGGCCTTCGGCCGCCCGCCGTCAAACCTCGTCGAATGCAGCCTTCAGCGCCGCGACCGCATCGGCATGCGCGGCCCGCACCTCCGGCACGTAGCCGCCCATCTTGAAGAATTCGTGGATCATCCCCGGATAGCGGACCAGCGTGACCGCGTTGCCGGCCGCACGCAACTTGTCCGCGTACGCGGCGCCCTCGTCGCTCAGCGGATCGTATTCGGCCGTCGCGATCCACGCCGGCGCAACGCCCGCGAACGACGGTGCATCGCGCGTGCCGTCGAGCGGCGCGAACCGCCAGTCGTCGCGATCCGCCCGATCGCGCACGTATTGCGCGAAGAACCACTGGATCGTGCCCTGCGTCAGCAGGTAGCCGTTGGCGAGCCGCGCGTGCGATTCGGTGTCCTGGTAGCCCGTCACGCCCGGATAGATCAGCATCTGCAGCGCAAGGCGAATGCCCGCGTCGCGCGCGAGCACCGCGCAGACCGTCGCGAGCGTCCCGCCCGCACTGTCGCCGCCGACCGCCAGCCGCGCGGCGTCGATGCCGAATGCGGCGGCCTCGCGATGCAGCCATTGCAACGCGTCGTCCGCATCGTTCACCGCGGTCGGAAATTGGTGTTCGGGCGCGAGCCGGTAGTCGACCGACAGCACCGCGCATTGCGCATCGTGCGCGAACATCCGGCACAGCGCATCGTGCGTGTCGACGCTGCCGACCGTGAAGCCGCCGCCGTGGTAGTACACGAGCGCGGGCAGCGGTTCCGCCAGGCTCGGCGCGACCGGTAAATACAGCCGCGCACCGATCGTGCGGCCGTCGCGCGTCGGCACGACGCACGCCTCCACCGAATGCATCGGCGCCGGCGCGACGTCGAGGATCGGCGCGCTCTTCTCGTACGCGGCGCGCGCCTGCTGCGGCGTCTGATGGTGATACGACGGACGTTTCGCGCGCTCGATCATGTCGAGCACCTGGGCGATCTTCGGATTCAGCGGCATCGGTATGGACGGCGCCGGCGTGGCGCCGTGAACGGACAAAGCGGACAAGCGTGACATGATGCCACGCGGCGGCCGGACCGGCGTACGCGCCGCGCCGTGTGCCGCCATCCCGTGCTGCCAAACAAAACGGCCCTGCCTCATCGAAGAGACAGGGCCGTGCATGGCCGGTGCGTTTACGCGTCGCTCGGGCCCGGCTGGGCGTCCGGCGCGGTGCGCGAACGTTGCCGCTTGATGTCGCGGCCGACCGCGAGCCGCCGCATGTACTTGAACGTACCGAGCGCCTTCGCGACGAAATTGCCGTCGCTGTCGCGCACTTCGCCTTCGCAGTAGGCCATCGTCGTCGAGCGGTGCATCACGCGCCCGTAGGCGCGCAGTTCGCCGCGCCCCGGCTGCATGAAGTTCACCTTCATTTCGACCGTGACGACGCCGACGCCGTCGTCGGTCAGGCTGCGCGCCGCCATCGCGAGCGCGATATCGGCGAGCGTCATCGTCACGCCGCCGTGCGCGATGCTCCACGTGTTCATGTGGCGCTCCTCGAGCGGCAGCACGATCTCGCTCGCGCCATCCTTCGCGGACACCAGTTGCACGCCGAGCAGATCGACGAACGGGCTTTCGATCGACGGGCCTTCCGTCGGGGTTGCCGCGTCGCTCATCGTGCGTTGTCGACGATGTAGTCGACACATTCGCGCGATTCGGCCACCGCGACGACGAATTTCTTCACTTCCTGGTGAACCGGATGCACCTGGTACGCGTCGAGCGCGGCCTTGTCGGCGAAATCGGAGACGAGCACGATGTCGGCGGTCGCATCGAGGCCGGGCGTCGCCACGCCGACGTCGATCTGCAGGGTGCCCGGCACGAGGTCGCGGCAGCCTTCGAGCTTTTCCTTCAGCTTCAGCGCGTTCTGCGCACGCGTCGCGCCTTCGGCCGATTCCTTCAACTTCCACATGACGATATGTCTGATCACTTCGGTTGCTCCTGTTCGTGTTGATTCGGCGATTGGCCTGTCATCCTTGGCAGTCGGGCACTTTACACCTTTCCACCGTTCGCCCACGGTTACCCTGTCCGGCCTCGAGCGCCGACAAGCTCGCGCAGGCGAGAAGCCTATCAAACTTGCCGACGTCAATGGACTGTATCTCGAAGTCGGCGTGTCCGCTGCCAGGCTCTGGCGCCAAACGTGTGCACCGTTCCCGCCCCGGTCCACAGCAGCATTGACGTTGCAACAAGGCCGAATAGAAGTACGCGATCCGCCGTCACGTTTCTTTTCCGAAACACATCTCGACAGAAATCGCCTCGCAGTTCAAAACGGGTTTCGATTGCCTGCTCGAGCGCCAAGCGGCGGATGGGAATTTGCCCCTGAAACCGGCGTCCTTGGTACAACGACGGGGAGAGTCTGGACCGTGCCCCGCCGACCCCGAGTACGCTCCCGCGCTGGTCGACCCGGTTCACGTTTCGGCGCCCCAATGCAACAGCCCCGAGCGCTCTCGCACCCAGGGCTTTGACAGCGTCACATCCGATCACGCCGGACTAGTCCCAAAACAGGTTCTCGAATGGCGTGAACCACCCGTACGTATCTGCGCCGACCACGACTTTCCCGCCGTACACACCGTAGCAGACGTCCTTGCCACCCACTTTCCCCACCACGGGCGCGCCACTGTCACCTGGTTGGGTCCGAGCCTCTCCGTCCAGGTTGAGCAGGACGACATTCTTGACTTGATCGTTGGTGTCCGGCACCGTGATATCGACATCTGTCCCGGCAACCGAGCAATTCACGAGGCCAGAGAACGCACCCTGCAACCACAAACGCTGGTCCTTCGTGGGACGCACGTCTGAACCGAACGCCACCTGTTTTATACCGCTGTCCGTCCATATCTCGTTGGGTGTTGCGTCGACTCCCGACGATACCTTCACGATGGCGATATCCTGGTTGTCCTCCAGGAAGTTTTCAAGCAGGTCACCCACCGGGTTTGCGTCATCGGGCTGCCCCACCCTCGCATCTCCCTTTCCGAACACATGGCCCGCCGTCACAAAGCACATGTTGCCGTTGTATTTCACGACCAAACCTAAAGTGCCAATCTTGCTGCGGGTCACAATTTTGATCCCGCCGACCAAAGGACGAACTTTGAGATTGTTTGCAGGCATCACGGGCTCCACCAACGAGTGAAAAAAGCGATCGATAATTGCCGGATGACTATCAAGAACGTTGAAACGCGACGCTCGTGAACCCTGAAACAGGAGCCTGGGGCGCCAAAGGCGGATCATGGGCAACAACCGCAGGTGTCTCGCTCGAGACCAGGCTGATGCAACCTGGTTTCACAACGCAACTGGTGGCCGATAAAGAAAAAGGCACGTAGCGAGCGTGCCGGCGATGCAATGGCTGCGACTGCCGAACGATCAATCGACGACCGCGATCGCATCCACTTCGATCAGATAACCGGGCGACAGCGCGGCCACGCCGAGCACCACGTCCGCGGGCTTGTGATCGCCGAACAGCGCCACCCTGGCGCTTTCGATGATCGGCAAGCATGCATCGCGCTCGTAGTTCACGACGTAGATGGTGATCCTCGCGACCTGCTCGGGCCGCGCACCGGCAGCGGCAAGGGCGCGACCGAGATTGCCGAATACCTGACGCGCCTGGGCCGCGAGATCACCGTGGCCCACCAGCTTGCCGTCGATGTCCTCGGGCTCCTGGCCCGAGATGAATACCATCCTGCTTCCCGTCGCAACGACGACCTGCGTGTACGTTTGCGGTGTGGGCAGATCCTTGGGATTGATGCATTCGAGCGTCATTGACGAGTCTCCTGCGATGATCAGATGCCAGCATCCCGACAGGCTTGTCGGAACCATCCGATGCTAGCAGACGTCGCAGTTCTTTCCGCTTTCGTCAGCGATCCGTCGTCGTGGAAAGCATGCGCAGGAACGCGGCTTGCTCGGCTTCGTGCGCGCCGTTTCAGCATGTCGGCATGTCACGGCATTGACCGACACCACGCGGCGATTCGTTCGCTGTCCGGCAACAATCGCCGGCGTGGCACGCCATTGCCGATTGTTTCGCCCTCGAATAGCTGCAGCACATTAATCGGCATCCGTTAAATCGCACATTTTACCGGGGCGGCGGGTAATAATTGCGACCACTTTTCAATTCAATATTCAAAAACCAAAACATTATTGACTTCGGCTTTCCCGCAAATTTAGAATCGCCTACGACGGCTTACGCATCATTTTCTGCGCCGCCCCGGATTCGCCACCACCCGCGCGAAGGCCCGTCGCATAGCCTTTCCCGCGGGACATCGACGCGCACCCCTGTGGTTTTCAGCTTTCGGCATTATCGGCCACTCGGTTATTTGCCAACCCATTTTCCTTTCGACGAATCGCAACGCCTCGATTAATTCCCGCCATTCGCCAGAATGAATACAAGACGGGATCAAACGGACCCAAGATCCGCCGATTAGAACATCCGGATAAAAAATCGCCAGTCATCAGGAGGGACATCAACATGCATCGCCTTGCGAAGTCGCTGTGTCTCGGGCTCGTCTGTGCCGGCCTGCTGTCGGCCTGCAACGACGACGACGTCCAGTCGAACACCCCGCCATCGAACACCGCCGCGTTGTCGTTCCGCATGGATACCGGCGGCCAGATCAACGCGTTCTACCGGCAGGACAAGGTCGCCGCGCACCTGCTGGTGCGCTCGTCGACGAAGCCGCGCCTGCTGGTGGTCTTCCCCGCCGGCAACAGCGGCACCGGACTATGGTTCGACGACACCGCGCAGCCGGTGAACTGGAGCCTCGACACGCCGCCGTCCGCGCTGTCGGCCCCTGATGCGCATGGCCGCCCGCTGTACGGCATCGGCGCCGACGTGTCGGTCGACACCACGTCGCTGACGATCCGCCAGGGCGTGCTCAGCAACGTGCGCTTCCTGCGCGACTTCAACGGCGGCGCCACGATTCCGCCGCAGATCCTCACCGCGCCGACGGTCCAGGGCAGCACCGCGCAATGGCAACGTGACCGCATCGACGGCGCACCGGGCTATGCGCTGCGCATCACGCTGCGCGACGGCGGCAGCATCGCGCCGGCTGCGGGCGGCAAGCTGGTGCTGAACGCGCCGGCGGGCGCACGCACGCTGAAGCTGCACATCGATGCGCTGTCCGGCGAGACGCCGCTGTCGCCGATCACGCACGCCGACCTGTTCGCGCCGTCCGTGAATCCCGACCCGGTCAGCCAGAACGTGCTCGAATTCCTGAGCTTCAACGACAAGCTGCTGGCCGGTTCGTGGCAATACGACACATACTTCGGCCGCGACACGCTGATTTCGGTCCGCATGCTGATGCCCGTGCTCGAACCCGCGGCGATCGAGGCCGGCCTGTCGTCGGTGCTCAGCCGGCTGTCGGCGGACGGCAAGGTCGCGCACGAGGAAGGCATCGGCGAATTCGCGCTGATCGACAACCAGAAGAACGGGCGGCCGAACGATGCGACGCCGACCTACGACTACAAGATGATCGACAGCGACTACCTGCTCGCGCCGATCGCGGCCGCTTGGCTGATCGACGATACGCGCGGCCAGGCCCGCGCGGCCGCGTATCTGGCGCAGCGCGGCAGCGACGGGCAGACCAACGGCAGCCGCCTCGTCGTCAATCTGCTGCACGTCGCGACGACCGCGCAGCCGTTCGCGCAGCAGCCGTCGGTCGCGAACCTGATCCACCTGCGGCCCGGTGAAATCGTCGGCAACTGGCGCGACAGCACCGATGGCCTCGGCGGCGGCGTCTACCCGTACGACGTGAACGCGGTGCTCGTGCCGGCCGCGCTGCGCGCGGCGAACGCGTTCCTCGCCCGCGGCCTGCTCGATCCGTACCTCGATGCCGGGCAGCGTGCGACGCTCGCCAACACGGCGAATCAGGCGGCCACCTGGGAAACGCAGGCGCCGCCGCTGTTCCAGGTCAGTGTGCCGGCCGCACTGGCGGCCACCGACGTGTCGGCCTATGCACCGTCTGCCGGCGTGCCGGCCGGCGCCGCGCCCAACGCCCCGCTGGCCTTCTACGCGCTGTCGCTCGATCAGCAGGGCAACCCGATTCCGGTGATGAATTCGGACGGCGGCTTCGCGCTGCTGTTCGGCACGCCGCCGGACGATCAGCTCCAGCGGATCGTCAGCGACGTCACGCGGCCGTTCCCGACCGGGCTCGTGACCGATGCCGGGATGCTGATCGCGAACCCCGCGTATGCAAGCCAGACGCTGTGGCCGAAGTTCACGAGCTCCGCGTATCACGGCACGGTGATCTGGTCGTGGCAGCAGGCGATGTGGGTGGCCGGGCTCGATCGCCAGCTCGCGCGTCAGGACCTGTCGGCCACGACCCGCACGCTGCTCACGCAAGCGCGGCAGACGATCTGGCAGGTGATCTCGAACGGGCGCGACATGCGCACGTCGGAAATGTGGACGTGGTCGTACGTGAACGGCAAGTACCAGACCGACGCATTCGGCACGCGCAGCGCCGATGCGACCGAAGCCAACGCGGCGCAGCTCTGGAGTACGACGTATCTCGCGATCCGTGATCCGCAGCAGCGCGCGGGCAAGTACTGGTGGCAAGCGTCGCAGCCGACGCAGGACGCACAGCCGAAACAGGCGACGGCGGTGGCGGCGCGCTAGCGCGTCGCCGCACGCATACCGACGGGCAACGGCATCGGCATGCAAAAAACCCGGCGGCACGCCCGCCGCCGGGACGTCGAAGGAATCCGGATCACCGCGACACCACGCGATTCCGCCCTTCCCGCTTCGCCTGATACAGCCGCTCGTCGACCACCCGCAGCAGCGTATCGACCGTGCTGCCGTCGACCCCGTACTGCGCGACGCCGACGCTGACCGTCACCTGCACGCGCTTGAAGTCGAGCCCGAACGGCGAACTCGAGATCGACGAACGCACGCGCTCGGCCGTCATCCGCGCACCTTCGAGCGGCATCTCGGGCAACAGCGCCATGAACTCCTCGCCGCCGACCCGCGCGAGCGCGCCCGCCGGCCGAATTGCCTCGAGGCACTGGCGCACGACGCCGCGCAGCACCTCGTCGCCGATCTGGTGCCCGTACGCATCGTTGATGTTCTTGAAATTGTCGAGATCGAGCGCGAGCAGGCAGAACGGCGTGCCGTCGCGCTCGGCCCGCACGATCTCGCGCTCGACTTGCGCGATGAACTGCCGGCGGTTCGACGCGCCCGTCATCGGATCGGTCGCGGCCATGTATTCGAGCTTCTGGTTCGTGCGCCGCAGCTCCTGCAGCGCGCTTTCGGTGCGCGCCATCGATTCCGACAGCCGGCTCATCAGGTCTTCCTGGCTGTAGATCGCCGAGAACGAGCGCGTCGTCTGCAGCGCCTGCACGACGCCGTAACTGAGCAGGAAGAATCCGCCCGCGAAGATCGCATGCGCGAGCCACCACATGTGATTCCACGGCTTGCCGAGGATGAACGCGAGCGACGACAGCGCGAACGCCATGATCGACACGCCGTAGATCACCATCAGCGGCGAGCGGATCCGCCGCGCGAGCAGCAGGCACACGTTCAGCAGCGAAAACACCAGCGCGCCGCCTTCCATCGACAGCCGCGTGCCCGGCGCGCCGGCGACCGGCGAATAGGCGATGTACGCGACCGCCACGTTGACGATCAGGAAGAACACGATCCACGGCAGCCAGGTGCGCACGCTCGTGCGCTTGTCGAGCCGGTCGGGCGGCCGCGAATACGACAGCAGGCCCGTGAGCAGCAGCGCCGACATCACGAACCGCGACGCGGGCCCGTACAGCAGGAACAGCCAGATATTGTGGTGCGCCATCCCGGTGAACGCCCCGTGCAGCGCATAGATCATCGCGAAGCCGAGGAAGCCGAGCGTGAGCCAGCGCAACAGCGGCTCGCCGGACGACCGGTAGCACACCCACGTCACGTAGGTGACGAACGCGCCTTCGACCGTCGCCGCCGCGATCGCGATTTCATGGAAAGCGTGGCTCTCGAACACGACGCCCGGGTCGCTGAAGAACCACAGATAGGCAATCAGATAGGCGGGCAGCAACGCGAATCCGACCAGCAGGCATTTCGCGTAGAGCCTCGCGGCCGCGCTGACGACGCGCGGCGGTTCCCCGGCTGCATAGGTCGTACTCATTCGGTCCCCGGTCGGTCTGCTGCGTTGGTTCGATTCTTCGCGGCACGGATCGCACGACGCACGATCTGGCCCATCGTGCCGAAAGGCAAATGTCAGAGCAAGTATAGGTGGGGCAATTCGTTTGACAAGTCAGGGGAAACGGCATTGCCGGGTGCATGCCTTTTACTTCCCGATCGTTGCGAATGGCGCGTGCGCCGCGCCTATTCACCACGGCGGCGGGCGGTGACGCGAAAGCGCAACCACGGCCGCCGCCGGTCAAAGATCAGAGGATTTCGAACAGGCCGGCCGCGCCCTGCCCGCCGCCGATGCACATCGTGACGACCACGTACTTGACGCCGCGCCGCTTGCCTTCGATCAGCGCATGGCCCGTCAGGCGTGCGCCCGACACGCCGTACGGGTGGCCGACCGCGATCGCGCCGCCGTTCACGTTCAGGCGATCCTCAGGGATCCCGAGCGTGTCGCGGCAATACAGCACCTGCACCGCGAACGCCTCGTTCAGCTCCCACAGGCCGATGTCGTCGACCTTCAGCCCCGCCTGCTTCAGGAGCTTGGGCACCGCGAACACCGGGCCGATGCCCATTTCGTCCGGTTCGCAGCCGGCCACCGCGAAGCCGCGGAACGCACCCAGCGGCTGCAGCCCTTCGCGCTGCGCGGCCTCGGCGCTCATCACGACGCACGCCGACGCGCCGTCCGAGAACTGGCTCGCGTTGCCCGCGGTGATCACGCCGCCCGGCACCGCCGAACGGATCTTCGACACGCCTTCGAGCGTCGTGTCGGGCCGGATGCCTTCGTCGGCCGACACCGTCACTTCCTGCGTGAACAGGCGGCCCGTCGCCTTGTCGGCGATGCCCGCGAGCACGGTGATCGGTACGATCTCGTCGAGGAACAGCCCGGCTTCCTGCGCGGCCGCCGCGCGCAGTTGCGACTGCACGCCGTACGCGTCCTGCCGCTCCTTCGAGATGCCGTAGCGCTTCGCGACGTTCTCGGCGGTCTGCAGCATGTTCCAGTAGATCTCGGGCTTGTGCTGGACGAGCCAGCCTTCCTGGATCATGTGCCGGTTCATCTCGTTCTGCACGCACGAGATCGACTCGACGCCGCCGGCCACATAGATCTCGCCTTCGCCCGCGATGATCCGCTGCGCGGCCAGCGCGATGGTCTGCAGCCCTGACGAACAGAAGCGGTTCACCGTCATCCCCGGCACGCTCACCGGCAAGCCGGCGCGCAACGCGATCTGCCGCGCGATGTTCGCGCCCGTCGCGCCTTCGGGGTTCGCGCAGCCCATGATCACGTCCTCGACGCGGGCGGGGTCGAGCTTCGCGCGCTCGAGCGCGGCCGCGACCACGTGGCCGCCGAGCGTCGCGCCGTGCGTCATGTTGAATGCACCGCGCCAGGATTTCGCCAGCGGCGTGCGTGCGGTCGATACGATTACGGCTTCGGTCATGCGAGTCTCCTTCGGTCCTGCTTCATGTCCTGAATCGGATGGGAAATGCGCTACGCCGCCGGGCGCGCGCCCGCGGACGTCGCATGCGCGACACCCGCTGCCTGCATCTGCTGCCATGCGTGCGCGAGCGACCCGTTCAGGTCGATCGCACGGCATGCATCGTTGATCACCGCGGCTTCGAAGCCTGCCGCGCGCGCATCGAGCGCCGACCACGCGACGCAATAGTCGGTCGCGAGCCCGCAGCACCACACGCGCTTCGCGCCGAGTTCGCGCAGATAGCCCGCGAGCCCGGTACGCGTCGTGCGGTCGGCTTCGACGAACGCGGAATAGCTGTCGACCTGCGCGTCGCCGCCCTTGCGGATCACGAGCCGCGCGTGCGGAATGTCGAGGTCGCGATGCAGCGCCGCGCCGTCGGTGTCCTGCACGCAGTGCACGGGCCACAGCACCTGCTCGCCGTACGGCAGCGCGAGCGTCGAGAACGGCTCGCGGCCCGGATGGTTCGCCGCGAACGACACGTGTTCGCGCGGATGCCAGTCCTGCGTGAGCACGACCTGGTCGAAGCGTTGCGCCAGTGCGTTGATCACCGGCACGACCGCATCGCCGTCGGGCACCGCGAGCGCGCCGCCCGGCATGAAGTCGTATTGCACGTCGATCACGAGCAGGACGTCGTCGGTGCGTTTCATTGCGTGTCTCCAGACAGGATCGGTCGCGCCGCGATACGGCGGCGTCAGCCGTTGAACCCGCGGCCGGCCTTCGCCAGTTCCGCGATCGACGGCGCGAGTTGCCATGCGTCGCCGTTCGGCGCGGCCGCATAACGGCGAATCGCGCGCTCGACGTTGTAGAGACCGACCGTATCCGCGTACAGCATCGGGCCGCCGCGCCACAGCGGGAAGCCATACCCGGTCAGGTAGACCATGTCGATGTCGGACGCCTTCGACGCGATCTTCTCTTCGAGGATCTTCGCGCCTTCGTTGACGAGCGCGAACACGAGCCGCTCGACGATCTCGTCGTCGCCGATCTTGCGCCGCTCGACGCCGCGCTCCTTCGAGTACGCGACGACCATCTCGTCGACGAGCGACGACGGCTTCGCCTTGCGGTCGCCCGGCACGTAGTCGTACCAGCCGGCGCCCGTCTTCTGGCCGAAACGGCCCTGTTCGCACAGACGGTCGGCGATCTTCGAATACTGCAGGCCGGGCTGCTCGACGTAGCGCCGCTTGCGGATCGCCCAGCCGATGTCGTTGCCGGCGAGGTCGCTCATCCGGAACGGCCCCATCGCGAAGCCGAATTTCTCGATCGCGCGATCGACCTGCGCGGGCAGCGCGCCTTCCTCGAGCATGAACAGTGCCTGGCGGATGTACTGCTCGATCATCCGGTTGCCGATGAAGCCGTCGCACACGCCCGACACGACCGCCGTCTTGCGGATCTTCTTCGCCACCGCCATCACGGTCGCGAGCACGTCCTTCGCGGTTTGCGCGCCGCGCACGACCTCGAGCAGCTTCATCACGTTCGCCGGGCTGAAGAAGTGCATGCCGACGACGTCCTGCGGACGCTTCGTAAACGCGGCGATCTTGTCGACGTCGAGCGTCGACGTGTTCGACGCGAGGATCGCGCCGGGCTTCGCGACTTCGTCGAGCTTCTTGAACACCTGCTCCTTCACGCCGAGTTCCTCGAACACGGCTTCGACGATCAGGTCGGCGTCCTTCAGGTCGTCGTAGGACAGCGTCGGCGTGATCAGCGCCATGCGCGCATCGAGCTTCTCCTGCGTGAGCTTGCCCTTCTTCACCTGTGCGTCGTAGTTCTTGCGGATCGTCGCGAGGCCGCGCTCCAGCGCGTCCTGCTTCGTCTCGAGCAGCGTGACGGGCAGCCCGGCGTTGATGAAGTTCATCGCGATCCCGCCGCCCATCGTGCCCGCGCCGATCACGCCGACCCGGCGGATCTCGCGCAGCGGCGTGTCGGCCGGCACGTCGGGAATCTTGCTCGCCGCCCGCTCGCCGAAGAATGCGTGGCGCAGCGCGCGGCTTTCCGGCGTCATCATCAGCGCGACGAAACCCTCGCGCTCGGCGACGCTGCCCTTGTCGAAACCGTTCAGCACGCCGGCCTCGATCGCGTCGATGCACTTGTGCGGCGCGGGGTAGTTCGGCGCGGCGGCTCGCGCGGAATTGCGCGCGAACTGGATGAAGCCGGCCGCGTTGTCGTGGACGATCTTGCGATCGCGCACGCGCGGATGCGGCCCCTTCTGCGCGCCGACCTTGCGGGCGAACGCCACGGCCGCGTCGAGCAGGTCGCCGTCGGCCATTTCGTCGAACAGCCCGCTCTTCGCGAGCTGCTCCGACGGCACCGGCGCACCCGACACGATCATGTTCAGCGCGGTTTCGAGCCCGACCGCGCGCGGCAGGCGTTGCGTGCCGCCCGCGCCCGGCAGCAGCCCGAGCTTCACCTCGGGCAGCGCGACCTGCGCGCCCGGCGCCGCGACGCGGTAATGCGCGCCGAGCGCGAGCTCGAGGCCGCCGCCCATCACGACGCTGTGCAGCGCCGCGACGACCGGCTTCGCGCTCGCCTCCACCGCGCGGATCACGGTGTGCAGCGTCGGCTCCTGCAGCGCCTTCGGCGTATTGAATTCGGTGATGTCGGCACCGCCCGAGAACGCGCGGCCCGCGCCGGTCAGCACGATGGCCGTGACCGACGGGTCCTGCGCGGCGCGATCGAGCGCGTCCATGACGCCCTGGCGGGTCGACAGGCCGAGCCCGTTGACGGGCGGATTGTTGAGCGTGATGACGGCCACGCCGTCGCGAGTCGAGTAATCCACTGCCATCTGCCTGCCTCCATGCATCGCGCGCCGGATTGGCTGCGCTTCATTGTGCGCGGTCGAACAGCCGCATGTCCGGATGAACGGAGGCAGCATACAACGAAAAAGCACGGTCGTTCAATTTGAATTTTGTTCCCGATCCGGGGACGGATCGGGCGACCGGCAGCGGGCGACCGGCAGCGGGCGACCGGCAGCGGGCGACCGGCAGCGGGCGACCGGCGTCGGGCGACCGTTCGCGGGCCGGCGCCGGCCCGACTCGGGGCTTACGGCTCGCACACCGCCGTCGGCAACACGTAGTCGCGGAACGTCTCGCGCAGCTTCAGCTTCTGCAGCTTGCCGGTCGCGGTGTGCGGCAGCGATTCGACGAACACGACGTCGTCGGGAATCCACCATTTCGCGACCTTGCCCTCGTAGAACGCGAGCAGCGTGTCGCGGCTCAGGTTCGCGCCTTCGCGCGGCACCACGACGAGCAGCGGCCGCTCGGTCCATTTCGGATGCGCGCAGGCGATGCAGGCGGCCTCGGCCACGCCCGGATGCGCGATCGCGACGTTCTCGATGTCGATCGAGCTGATCCACTCGCCGCCCGACTTGATCACGTCCTTGCTGCGGTCGGTGATCTGCAAGAAGCCGTCGGGGTCGATCGTCGCGACGTCACCGGTCGGGAACCAGCCGTCCGCGAGCGGCGACGCGTCGCCGCGAAAGTAGTGGTCGATCACCCACGGCCCGCGCACCTGCAGTTCGCCGAACGCGACGCCGTCCCACGGCAGCTCGCGGCCATCGTCGCCGACGATGCGCATGTCGACGCCGCAGATCACGCGCCCCTGCTTCTCGAGCAGCCGGCGCTGCGCGTCGAGCGGCCGCTGCGACTGCGCCCAGTTGAGCTTCGCGAGCGTACCGAGCGGCGACAGTTCGGTCATCCCCCACGCATGAATCACGCGTACGCCGTATTCGTCCTCGAACGTGCGCAGCATCGCGGGCGGGCACGCGGAGCCGCCGATCACCGTGCGGTTCAGCGTCGAGAAACGGACACCGGCTTCGCGCATGTAGTTCAGCAGCCCGAGCCACACGGTCGGCACGCCCGCGGAAAACGTCACGCGCTCGGCCTCCATCAGCTCGTACAGCGATTTCCCGTCGAGATCCTTGCCCGGCAGCACCAGCTTGCCGCCCGTCAGCGGCACCGCGTACGGCAGCCCCCATGCGTTGACGTGGAACATCGGCACGACGGGCAGCACGGCGTCCATCGCGGACAGGTTCATCGCGTCGGGCAGCGCGGCGCCGTACGCATGCAGCACGGTCGAACGATTCGAATACAGCACGCCCTTCGGGTTGCCTGTCGTGCCGGACGTGTAGCAGAGCCCCGACGCCTGCTGCTCGTCGAGGCGCGGCCAGTCGTAGTGGCCGTCTTCCGCTTCGACGAGCGTTTCGTAGCAGAGCAGCGGCGTGGCGGCGGACGGCAGGTGCGCGGCGTCCGTCATCGCGATCCAGCCCTTCACGTGCGGGCATTGCGGCGCGATCGCGTCGACCAGCGGCGCGAAATTGATGTCGAACAGCACGTAGCGGTCTTCCGCGTGATTGACGATGTACGCGATCTGTTCGGGAAACAGGCGCGGATTGATCGTGTGGCACACGGCGCCCATCCCGCCGATCCCGTAATACGCTTCCAGATGCCGGTAGCCGTTCCACGCCAGCGTGCCGACGCGGTCGCCGGTTTCGACGCCGAGCCGCGCCAGCGCCTGCGCCAGCTGCTTCGCGCGGCGTTCGCAATCGCGGTACGTGTAGCGATGCAGGTCGCCTTCCACGCGCTTCGACACGATCTCCGTGTCGCCGGCGTGCCGCGCGGCATGCGAAATCAGCGACGACACGAGCAACGGCACATCCATCATCTGGCCCAGCAACGGCTTACCCATCGTCTTGTTCTCCCTGAGGATGCGAATCGGTGACCAGCCTGGGGGCTGTTTCCGTAGCGAAGCAGCCCTGGTATGCGCCCGTCAGCGGCCCCGGACGGGCGTGGCGCACGGTGCGCGGGCCGCCATGCGGGCGGCGCGGCGCCGCCTTACAATATCGGCTTACCCAGAGGCGCTCAACATGTCGTTTTCCCGAAGCGCAGCCGATGCGGCTGACACCCTGCCCGACCTCGCCGCGACGCTCGGCACGCCCGCCGAGGGCGCGTTCGTCACGCTCGGCGACGCGTTTCATACGCGGCTGCCGGCCGCGCCGCTTGCCGCGCCGTACGTCGTCGGCTTTTCCGACGAAGTCGCGCAACTGCTCGATCTGCCGCCCACGCTCGCCGCGCAGCCCGGCTTCGCCGAGCTGTTCACCGGCAACCCGACGCGCGACTGGCCCGCGAACGCGATGCCGTATGCGTCGGTCTATTCCGGCCACCAGTTCGGCGTGTGGGCCGGCCAGCTCGGCGACGGCCGCGCGCTGACGATCGGCGAATTGCCCGGAACCGACGGCCGGCGCTACGAACTGCAGCTCAAGGGCGGCGGCCGCACGCCGTATTCGCGGATGGGCGACGGCCGCGCGGTGCTGCGCTCGTCGATCCGAGAATTCCTGTGCTCGGAAGCGATGCATCACCTCGGCATCCCGACCACGCGCGCGCTGACGGTGATCGGCTCCGACCAGCCGGTGGTGCGCGAGGAGATCGAGACGGCGGCCGTCGTCACGCGCGTGTCGGAAAGCTTCGTGCGCTTCGGCCACTTCGAGCACTTCTTCTCGAACGATCGCCCCGACCTGCTGCGCCAGCTTGCCGATCACGTGATCGACCGCTTCCATCCGGCCTGCCGCGACGCGGACGATCCGTACCTCGCGCTGCTCGAGGCCGCGACGCTGCGCACGGCCGACCTCGTCGCGCAATGGCAGGCCGTCGGTTTCTGCCACGGCGTGATGAACACCGACAACATGTCGATCCTCGGCGTGACGATCGACTACGGTCCGTTCGGCTTCGTCGACGCGTTCGATGCGAACCATATCTGCAACCACTCCGATACCGGCGGCCGCTATGCGTACCGGATGCAGCCGCGCATCGCGCACTGGAACTGCTACTGCCTCGCGCAGGCGCTGCTGCCGCTGATCGGGCTGCAGCACGGCATCGCCGACGACGATGCGCGCGCCGAGCGCGCGGTGGACGACGCCCAGGCCGTACTCGCGAAGTTTCCGGAGCGCTTCGGCCCCGCGCTCGAACGCGCGATGCGCGCGAAGCTCGGCCTCGCGCTCGAGCGCGAGGGCGACGCCGAACTCGCGAACAAGCTGCTCGAGACGATGCATGCGAGCCACGCGGATTTCACGCTGACGTTCCGCCGGCTCGCGCAGATCTCGAAGCACGACGCGAGCCGCGACGCGCCCGTGCGCGACCTCTTCATCGACCGTGAAGCGTTCGACGCATGGGCGAACCTCTATCGCGCGCGGCTGTCCGAGGAAACGCGCGACGACGCGGCACGCGCGGTTGCAATGAACCGCGCGAACCCCAAATACGTGCTTCGCAACCATCTGGCCGAAGTCGCGATCCGGCGCGCGAAGGAAAAGGATTTTTCGGAAGTCGAGCGGCTCGCGCAGATCCTGCGCCGCCCGTTCGACGAACAACCGGAGCATGAAGCGTATGCGGCGTTGCCGCCCGACTGGGCCGGCTCGCTCGAAGTGAGCTGCTCGTCCTGAGCCCGCAACCCGCGCATCTCGACCGACCGATCAGGAGAACCCCCATGTCCCACGATTCCGACGACAAGACCTTCCCGTACCAGAAAGACGACGCCGAGCTGCGCCGCCGGCTCACGCCGATGCAGTACGAGGTCACGCAGCACGCGGCGACCGAGCGCGCGTTCACCGGCGAATACACCGACACCGAGGATGCCGGCATCTACAAGTGCGTCGTCTGCAGCACGCCGCTGTTCGAATCCGGCGCCAAGTTCCACTCGGGCTGCGGCTGGCCCAGCTACTTCAAGCCGCTCAACGGCGAGGTGATCGACGAGAAGATCGACTACTCGCACGGAATGGTGCGCGTCGAGGTGCGCTGCAACCACTGCGGCGCGCATCTGGGCCACGTCTTCGAGGACGGCCCGCGCGACAAGACCGGTTTGCGGTACTGCATCAATTCGGCTGCGTTAAACTTCGAGTCCCGACCCGAAAACGAATGAGCGGCGCCGGGCGGATCGCCGCGGCAGCCAGCCCCGGGCTGGCCGCCCCGATCCGCGACGGCGATGCCTGGCGGGTCCCTACAACGGTGACAGGCCGCGCCCGCGGCCCGTCACGCAGCTGCGAGCGCCATGAAATTCCTGTTCGATCTGTTTCCGATCATCCTGTTTTTTGTCGCCTTCAAGGTCTGGGGCATCTTTACCGCCACCGCCGTCGCGATCGTCGCGACGCTGGCCCAGGTCGCATGGGTCGCCTTCCGGCACCGGAAGGTCGACACGATGCTGTGGGTCAGCCTCGGCGTGATCGTCGTGTTCGGTGGCGCCACCCTCGTCCTGCATGACGAGAAATTCATTCAATGGAAACCGACTGTGCTGTACTGGCTGTTTGCGATCGGGTTGCTCGCCGCGCGTTATGCGTTCAGCAAGAACCTGATCGAGAAGATGATGGGCAAGCAGCTCACGCTGCCGTCCCCCGTGTGGGACAAGCTGAACCTCGCATGGGCGCTGTTCTTCGCGGTGCTCGGCGTCGCGAACCTGTACGTGGTGCACAACTTCACCGAATCGCAATGGGTGAACTTCAAGCTGTTCGGGACGACGGGCGCGATGGTCGTATTCATCATCCTGCAGAGCCTGTGGCTCACGAAGTACCTGAAGGACGAGTGACATGACCGACGCCTTTCTCCACGCCTCCGCCGACGAACGCATCGCGCTGATCGAAGCGCGCCTCACCGCGTCGCTCGCGCCGCTGTCGCTCACCGTGCGCGACGACAGCGCGCAGCACGCAGGCCACGCCGGCGCGGCCGCCGGCGGCCACTTCACGGTCACGATCGTGTCGTCCGCGTTCGCGGGCAAGCCGCGCGTCGCGCGGCACCGGCTGGTGTATGATGCGCTCGCTGATGCGATGCAGCGCGGCATTCACGCGCTCGCGATCGTGGCTTACACGCCCGAAGAATTCAACGAATCTTCAATCTAGTCTCATTAGGAATTCCCGATGATCCTGACATCCCCCCGCCTGTGGGTCGCGGCGGCTGCATTTGCAGCAGCACCGGCATTCGCCCAGAACATCGCCGTCGTCAACGGCACGCCGATTCCGAAGTCGCGCGCCGACGCGATGGTCGCGCAGCTGGTCCAGCAAGGCCAGACCGACGGCCCGCAACTGCAGCAGGCCGTGCGCCAGGAGCTCGTGAACCGCGAAATCCTGATGCAGGAAGCGATTCGCGAAGGCATCCCGAACCGTCCGGACGTAAAGGCGCAAGTCGCCGTCGCGCAGCAGACCGTCGTGCTGCGCTCGATGATCGAGGGCTTCCTGAAGAAGAACCAGCCGACCGACGCCGAAGTGAAGGCGCGCTACGACGAGCTCGTCAAGGGCGTGGGCGGCAACCGCGAGTATCACCTGCACCACATCCTCGTCGACAACGAGCAGCAGGCGAAGGACCTGATCGCGAAGATCAAGGGCGGCGCGAAGTTCGAGGATCTCGCGAAGCAATACTCGAAGGATCCGGGCTCGGGCAAGAACGGCGGCGATCTCGACTGGTCCGATCCGAAGGCGTACGTGCCGGAATTCGCGGCGGCCGCGCAGAAGCTGCAGAAAGGCCAGATGACCGACACGCCGGTGAAGACGCAGTTCGGCTGGCACATCATTCGCGTCGACGACATCCGCGACATCGCGCCGCCGCCGTTCGACCAGGTGAAGGCGCAGATCGCGCAGCAGCTCGTGCAGCAGAAGCTGCAGGCGTTCGAGGAAGGTCTGCGCCAGCAGGCCAAGATCCAGTAACGCCGGCGCGCGTCACACGCGCATCGATCAGCCGCTCTTCGGAGCGGCTTTTTCTTTTGGCGCGCACGAACAGGGGTGCCGCGATGCGATGGGGCTTAGCCGACGCACAATAAAAAACCGCTCCGAGGAGCGGTTTTTTATTGTGCCAGGCGTCACCCGCCCGCAGCGTTCGCTACGCGGGATAAAACACGTCGTGGTAACGCACGTCGCCTGCCGGCAGCGGCGCGGAATCATCGAGCGACAGCGCGAGGAAATACTCGGCCGGCACGCCCGCAAACACGATGTCGCCGTGCGGTTCGAATCCGAAACGCGCGTAATACGCCGGCTCGCCGAGCACCACGCAGCCACGCGCGCCGAGCCGGCGCAATGCGTCGAGCCCCGTGCGCACGAGCCCCGCGCCGATGCTCTGCCGCTGGCAATCGGGCCGCACCGCGAGCGGCGCGAGCCCGTACCACTGCTGACTGCCGGCCGGCTCGCCGCCGATCGCGACCGGCGAGAACGCGACGTACCCGACGATGCGCCCGTCGCGCTCCGCGACGAGCGATACGCTCAGCGCACCGTCCGCGCGCAGCGTGTCGACGATGCGCTGCTCGAACGCGCCGCCCTGCGGCTCGCCCGCGAACGCCGCACGGATCACGCGGCCGATCGCGTCGGCCTCGCTCGCACGCTCGTCACGCAGCGTGACGACCTCGACCGGCGCGTTCGGGTCGAACATCATCCGGATCAGCCGATCCAGCGACGTGCGTTGCGGAACACCCGCATCCACGGGCTCGCGTCACCCCAGCCTTCCGGGTGCCAGCTCATCGTCACCGTACGATGCACGCGCTCCATGTGCGGCATCAGCACCGAGAAGCGGCCGTCAGCCGTCGTGACCGACGTGATGCCGGCGGGCGACCCGTTCGGGTTGAACGGATAGCGCTCGGTCGCTTCGCCGCGGTGGTCGACGTAACGCATCGCGACCGCGACACGGTCGATGTCGCCTTGCTGCGAGAAGTCCGCATAGCCTTCGCCGTGCGCGACCGCGACCGGAATCCGCGAGCCTTCCATTCCCGCGAAGAAGATCGACGGCGATTTCTCCACTTCGACGAACGAGAAACGCGCCTCGAACTGCTCGGACTTGTTGCGCGTGAACTTCGGCCACGCTTGCGCGCCCGGGATCATCGACGCGATGCTCGACAGCATCTGGCAGCCATTGCAGATACCGAGGGCGAACGTATCGGAACGCGCAAAGAAGGCCGAGAACATGTCGGCGAGGTTCGCGTTGAAACGGATCGTCTTCGCCCAGCCTTCGCCCGCGCCCAGCACGTCGCCGTACGAGAAGCCGCCGCACGCGACCGCACCCGCGAAATCGGCCAGCGTCGCGCGGCCCGCGAGCAGGTCGCTCATGTGCACGTCGTGCGCATCGAAGCCGGCGCGGTCGAACGCATACGCCGTTTCCAGATGCGAATTCACGCCCTGCTCGCGCAGGATCGCGACGCGCGGCCGTGCGCCCGTCGCGATGAACGGCGCGGCGATGTCGTCGGCCGGATCGAACGTGAGCACCGGCGAGAGGCCCGGGTCGGCCGCGTCGAGCAGCGCGTCGTATTCGGCATCCGCGCAGGCGGGGTTGTCACGCAGGCGCGCGATGCGCCAGCTCACTTCGCTCCAGGCGCGATGGAGCTCGGTACGCGGCGCGTCGAAGATCTTCTTCGCGTCACGGTACACCTCGATCACGTCGCGATCGTTGACCGAGCCGATCACGTGCGAGCACGTCGACAGGCCGAATTCGCGCAGCGCGCCGAGCACCGCGTCGCGGTCGGACGCGCGCACCTGCACGACGGCGCCAAGCTCTTCGGAGAACAGCGCGCGCAGCGTGCGGTCGTCGCGACGGCCGCTCGTCTGCTTCGCCCAGTCCTTCGCGTCGCCGTAGTCGGATTCGTGGTTCGGGTCGAGCGTCAGCATGTCGACGTTCAGCGATACGCCCGCGTGGCCCGCGAACGCCATTTCGCACACGGTCGCCCACAGGCCGCCGTCCGAGCGGTCGTGGTACGCGAGCAGCTTGTCCTGCGCATTGAGCGACTGGATCGCGTTGAAGAAGCGCTTCAGGTCTTCCGCGTCGTCGACGTCCGGCGTCGTGTCGCCGACCTGCTGCGTGACCTGCGCGAAGATGCTGCCGCCCATCCGGTTCTTGCCGCGGCCGAGGTCGATCGCGATCAGCACGCTGTCGCCCGCATCCGCCACGCGGCGCAGTTGCGGCGTGAGATGGCGGCGCACGTCCTCGACCGGCGCGAACGCGGAGATGATCAGCGACACCGGCGACACCACTTCCTTCGCGACGCCCTGCTCGTCCCACTTCGTCTTCATCGACAGCGAATCCTTGCCGACCGGGATGCCGATCCCGAGCGCCGGGCACAGCTCCATGCCGATCGCCTTGACCGTGTCGAACAGCGCGGCGTCTTCGCCGGCCGTGCCGCACGCGGCCATCCAGTTCGCGGACAGCTTCAACTTGTCGAGCGACGCGATCGGCGCGCTCGCGATGTTCGTGATCGCTTCGCCGACGGCCATGCGGCCCGATGCCGGTGCATCGATCACGGCGAGCGGCGTGCGCTCGGCCATCGTCATCGCCTCGCCCTTGAAGCCCGCGTAGTCGAGCGCGGTGATCGCGCAGTCGGCGACCGGCACCTGCCACGGGCCGACCATCTGGTCGCGCACCGACGTACCGCCGACCGAACGGTCGCCGATCGTGATCAGAAACGACTTGCTGCCGACCGTCGGGTGCTTCAGCACGTCGAGCGCGACCGCCGACAGCGCGATGCCGGTCACGTCGACCGGCGCACGCTCGGTGTTCACGCGCGTGACGTCGCGGTGCATGCGCGGCGGCTTGCCGAGCAGCACTTCCATCGGCATGTCGACCGGGTATTCGTCGGCGCCCGTCGCTTCGTCGTCGACGAGCTTCAGCTGGCGTTCGTCGGTCGCGACACCGACCACCGCGAACGGGCAGCGCTCGCGCGCGCAGATCGCCTCGAAGCGCGGCAGGTCGGCCGGCGCGATCGCCAGCACGTAGCGCTCCTGCGCCTCGTTCGACCAGATTTCGCGCGGCGACAGGCCCGATTCCTCGAGCGCGACCTTGCGCAGTTCGAAGCGCGCGCCCTTGCCCGCGCCGTCGACGATTTCGGGGAATGCGTTCGACAGGCCGCCCGCGCCGACGTCGTGGATGCTCAGGATCGGGTTTTCCGCGCCGAGCTGCCAGCAGCCGTTGATCACTTCCTGCGCGCGCCGCTCGATTTCCGGGTTGCCGCGCTGCACCGAGTCGAAGTCGAGTTCGGCCGTGTTCGCGCCGGTCGCCATCGAGCTCGCGGCACCGCCGCCCATGCCGATCCGCATGCCGGGGCCGCCGATCTGGATCAGCAGCGAGCCCGCCGGCACGTCGTGCTTGTGCGTGTGCTGATCCGCGATGTTGCCGAGGCCGCCCGCGATCATGATCGGCTTGTGATAGCCGTGCACCGTGCCGCCGACGTTCTGCTCGTACACGCGGAAGTAGCCGCCGAGGTTCGGGCGGCCGAATTCGTTGTTGAAGGCGGCGCCGCCGAGCGGCCCGTCGATCATGATCTGCAGCGGCGACGCGATGCGGTCCGGGCGGCCGTACGGGCCGTGCTGCTCGTTCGGGTTGCGCTCGGCCACCGGCTGCGCGGCGTCGCGCGCGTTTTCCCACGGCTGGCGGGCGTCCGGCAGGTCGAGGTTCGACACGGTGAAGCCCGTGAGGCCGGCCTTCGGGCGCGCACCGCGGCCCGTCGCGCCTTCGTCGCGAATCTCGCCGCCCGCGCCGGTCGCCGCCCCCGGGAACGGCGAAATCGCCGTCGGGTGGTTGTGCGTCTCGACCTTCATCAGCGTGTGCGTGAGTTCGGTGTGGCGGCCGTAGCGCTCGCCCGGCTCGCCGGGCGCACCGGCCTTGCGCGGGAACCAGCGCTCGGCCTCGGCGCCGACCATGATCGACGAGTTGTCCGAATACGCGACGATCGTGCCCTGCGGGCTCAGCTTCTCGGTGTTGCGGATCATCGCGAACAGCGACATGTCCTGCGCTTCGCCGTCGATCGTCCACTGCGCGTTGAAGATCTTGTGGCGGCAGTGCTCGCTGTTCGCCTGCGCGAACATCATCAGTTCGACGTCGGTCGGGTTGCGTTCGAGCTTGCGGAACGCGTCGACCAGATAGTCGATCTCGTCGTCGGCGAGCGCGAGGCCCAGCTCGACGTTCGCGCGCTCCAGCGCGCCGCGGCCGACGCCCAGCACGTCGACGGTCGACAGCGGCTTGGCCGGCAGTTCGTCGAACAGGTGCTTCGCGTCGTCGCGCGCCGCGATCACGCTTTCGGTCATCCGGTCATGCAGCGCGGCCGCGACGGCCGCGCGCGCGTCGTCCGACAGCGCCTTCTTGCCGCCGAGCAGGCCCGACTTCAGCGTGACCGTGAATTCGACGCCGCGCTCGATGCGGCGCACCTGCGTGAGGCCGCAGTGCTGCGCGATGTCGGTCGCCTTGCTCGCCCACGGCGAGACCGTGCCGAAGCGCGGCAGCACGACGAAGGTCTCGGTCGTGCCCTTCTCGCCCGCCGGCTGGAACGGCTCGCCGTAGTGCATCAGCGCATCGATGCGCGCGCTGTCGTCGGCCGACAGCGGCTCGGCCGCATTGACGAAGTGCAGGAACTGGCCGCGCACCGCGACGATGTTGGCGTCGATTTGCCTGAGCGTATCGAGCAGACGGGTTTGACGGAAATCGGAGAGGGCCGAAGCGCCGGGAAAACACGAGAAGTGAGCCATGGGCTGGACTGACGTCGATGAGTCGCGCGAGGTGGCGACGTGGGGCGAAAGGAAGGCCGTAATTATACCCGGAAGTCGGCCGCCCAAGACCGGCCGATCGGTAGTCCGCATGCACCGCGACGGTGCCGGGACGCGTGGCGCGCACGGCCGCCCGCCGGGCCGGCCTGCGCGGGCCCAGGATGCCCGCCGCCGTGGCCCGACCGCACGACCCATGCTCGGCCGGCGCCGGCTCGCGCACTTTTGGCGCTATCATTCCGGGTTCACCGGGCCCGGCCCTCAGCGAATTCTCACCGGGCGGCGTGCGCGCCGCCCGTCATCGAAGCACTCCATGGATGTCATCGTCATCGGCGGCGGAATCAGCGGCGTCGCCACCGCCTACCAGCTGCGCGCGGCCGGCCATCGCGTGTGCGTGGTCGAACGCCACGCGACCGTCGCGCAAGGTGCGACCTACGGCGACGGCGGCGCGCTGCTGCCGAGCCCGCTCGACGTCTGGTTCGGCCCGACTTTCATGCGCCAGCGCCAGCCGCGCGACAGCGGCATCGTCTACAAGCCGGGCTTCAACGGCGGCGTGCGCCGCTTCGTCAAGCAGCTCGGCACGCTGCGCGAGCCCGACGCGTTCGCCGCGCAGTACGCACGGCTGCGTCCGCTGATCGACGCGTCGCGCGACGCGCTCGCCGATATCGACGCGCGTCTCGAGCTCGAATTCGAACAGAAACCCGGCATCCTGCACGTCGTGCGCGATCCGCGCGACTGGGATGCGCTGCAACCGGCGCTCGACCTGCTGCGCACGCTCGACCAGCCGTACCGCACCCTCACCGCCGACGAATGTGCGGCGCTCGAACCGTCGGTGCCGGCCGAACCCGGCTTTGCCGGCGGCGTGCTGCTCGAAACCGAGCGCACCGGCAATTGCCCGCTGTTCGCGAAACTGATCAAGCAGACGCTGGACGAGCACGGCGTGCAGTTCCGGTTCGGCGCGGACGTCGCCGCGATCCGCGTCGACAGTGGCCGCGCCGCGGTCGAGCTCGTGCCGCCGGGCAACCGGCGCGCGGCGCAGGCGCGCGAGGTCGACGTGATTTCCGCGGACGCGATCGTGGTCGCCGCCGGCGCGGGCAGCCTCCCGCTGCTCGAACGGCTCGGCTGGCGCCTGCCGCTGCACCCCGCGCGCGTCCATACGCTCACCGCACCGGTCGCGTACGAAGAACACTCGCCGCACCTTTGCGTCGTCGATTCGATCAAGCGGATCTCGATCACGCGCACCCACCAGCGGCTGCGCGTCGGCGGCGCCGCCGTGCTGCAGAGCGTCGCCGATACCGCGAAACCGCTTGCCGAGCCGTTGTCCGAGGCCGCGCTCGCGCTGCTCGGCCAGGCCGTCCATGACTGGGTGCCGGGCGCCGCCAAGATCTCCGCCGCCCTGCCGTGGCGGGGCATGCAACTGCTGTCGCCGGACGGCCTGCCCGTCGTGGGTCCGACCCCGCACCCACGCGTGTTCGTCAATTTCGGCCATGGCCCGGCCGGCTGGGGCCTCGCGTGCGGGTCTGCTAAAGTGGTGACCGACTATCTGGGCGGCAACGTCCAGCACTGGCCCGCCGACACGCTCGCCGCGCTGAGCGCCGGCCGCTTCACGACCTGACCGCCGCGGGCCGACCCGTGGCGGCCTCCTTGCCCGCCGCCACGATCCCGCGATGACCGTTACCCGCCCGCTTCCCGATTCCGATCCGATCGCACTGCTGCGCGTCGCCGACCTGCGCGCGGCCGAAGCCGACGCCGCCGCCGCGCTGCCGCCGCACACGCTGATGGGCCGCGCCGGCGCCGGCGCCGCGCACTGGCTGTCCGAACGCGTCGCCGGCGACGATCGCCCCGTCTGGTTCGCGGTCGGCCCCGGCAACAACGGCGGCGACGCGCTGGTGGCCGCCGCGCAGCTCCAGCAGCTCGGTGTCGCCACGCATGCGTGGATGCCGGTGCCGGTCAAGCCGGACGACGCGCAATGGGCGCTGGGCCTCGCGCGCACCGCCGGCGTGCCGTTGTCGGCCACCGCGCCCGCGTCGCTGGAGGGCTACGCGTGGGTCGTCGACGGGCTGTTCGGCATCGGTCTCGGCCGTGCGCTCGACGGCGCGTTCGCGGAGCAGGCCGCACGCATCGCCGCCCATGCGCGCAGCGGCGGCCGCGTACTCGCGCTCGACGTGCCGAGCGGGCTCGACAGCGATACGGGCCGGATCGTCGGCGCGGGCGTCGCCGTCGCGGCCACCCACACGCTCACCTTCATCGGCGCGAAGCCCGGCCTCTACACGGGCGACGGCCGCGATCTCGCCGGCGAGATCCACGTCGCGTCGCTCGACGTCGCGCCGCCCGCCGCGCCGGCCATCGTGCTGAATGCGCCCGCGCGGTTCGCCGCGGCGCTGCCCGCGCGCGCCTTCGCGTCCCACAAGGGCACGTACGGCAGCCTCGCGGTGCTCGGCGGCGACACGGGCATGTGCGGCGCGCCGATCCTCGCCGCCCGCGCCGCGCTGTTCGCGGGCGCCGGCAAGGTGCACGTCGGCTTCCTTGGCGCGGGCACGCCGCCGTACGACCCGCCGTTCCCCGAACTGATGCTGCATCCGGCCGACACGCTCGACCTCGGCGCGATGACCGCGATCGCGGCCGGTTGCGGGCTCGGCACGCGCGAGGCCGCGGCGACGCTCGTGCGCGACGTGCTCGCGCACGACCTCCCGACGCTGCTCGATGCCGACGCGCTGAACCTCGTCGCGACGCACGCGGACCTCGCGGCCGCCGTCGCCGCGCGCGGCGCACGCGGCAAGCCGTGCGTGCTGACGCCGCATCCGCTCGAAGCCGCGCGCCTGCACGGCAGCGACACGGCCGCGGTGCAGCGCGATCGCGTCGCGGCCGCGCAGACGCTCGCCGCCCGTTACGCCGGCATCGTCGTGCTGAAAGGCTCGGGCACGGTGATCGCCGCGCCCGACGGACGCGTAGCGATCAACCCGACCGGCAACGCGGCGCTCGCCACCGGCGGCACCGGCGACGTGCTCGGCGGCCTGATCGGCGCGCTGCTCGCGCAACGGGTCGCGCCATACGAAGCCGCGCTGGCCGGCGTCTACCTGCACGGCCTCGCGGCCGACACGCTGACCGCGAACGGCACCGGCCCGGCCGGGCTCACCGCGGGCGAGCTCGCGCCGATGGTGCGCACGCTGATCAATCGCCTTTTTTATCCGTCGCCGCGCGCCGACACGTAACGCCGCTATACTGACTGCCCCGCCGCACGGCGGGCCTTCTCGTCCGCTGGCTTTCCGATCCCGATGAGCCGGCGCGGCATTCCTCCCGATTCACGCTTCACTCGAACCGTCATGACGCTGAAATCGCTCCCCGCCTGGACTGCCCTTCAATCCCACTTCGAACAGATCCGCCACGCGCGGCTGCGCGACTGGTTCGCGCCGGAAAACGACCGCGCGCCGACCCGCGCCGAACGCTTCACGATTCCGGGCGGCGGTCTTGCGGCCGATTTCTCGAAGAACCGCATCGACGACGAAACGGTGCGCCTGCTCGTGCAACTCGCGCGCGACGCGGGCGTCGAAGCGCGCCGCGACGCGATGTTCGCGGGCGAGATCGTCAACCCGACCGAAGGCCGCGCCGCGCTGCACACCGCGCTGCGCGCGACCGACCCGCAAGCGCCGTTCCACGCGCAGGTGAGCGCCGAGCGCGCGAAGATGGCGACGTTCGCGCGCGCCGTGCGCAGCGGCACGTGGACGGGCTATACGGGCAAGCGGATCCGCCACGTGATCAACATCGGCATCGGCGGCTCGGATCTCGGGCCGAAGATGGTCGTGCATGCGCTGCACCACGTCGCAACGCCCGAGATCTCGACCCACTTCGTGTCGAACGTCGACGGCGCCGATCTCGCGCGCGTGCTCGAACAGGTCGATCCCGAGGAAACGCTCGCGATCATCGTGTCGAAGACCTTCACGACGCTCGAGACGATGACGAACGCACGCTCGCTGCGCGACTGGTTCGTCGCGCGCGGCTGCCCCGAGGACGCGCTCGCGAAGCACTTCGTCGGCGTGTCGGCGAACCCGGCCGAAGTCGTGAAGTTCGGCATCGCCGCGGACAACGTGTTCGAAATGTGGGATTGGGTCGGCGGCCGCTATTCGCTGTGGTCGGCGGTCGGCCTGTCGATCATGATCGCGGTCGGCCCGGAGCAGTTCGACGAGCTGCTGGCCGGCGCGAACGACATGGACCGCCACTTCCGCGAAGCGCCGCTCGAGCGCAACCTGCCGGTGCTGCTCGGCCTGATCGGCATCTGGTACCGGAATTTCTTCGGCTCGCAGAGCTATCTCGTCGCGCCGTATTCGGAAGCGCTGCACTACCTGCCGTCGTACCTGCAGCAGCTCGAAATGGAGAGCAACGGCAAATCCGCGCGGCTGGACGGCACCTTCGTCGACTATCCGACGTCGGCCGTCACGTGGGGCGAGCCGGGCACCAACGGCCAGCATGCGTTCTTCCAGATGTTGCACCAGGGGCCGACGATCGTGCCGATCGACTTCATCGCGGTGCTGACGCCCGAGCATCCGCTCGCCAGCCACCATCCGAAGCTGCTCGCGAACTGCTTCGCGCAGAGCGAGGCGCTGATGCTCGGCCGCACGCTCGAAGAAGCGCGCAAGGTCGCCGGGCCCGGCAAGGAAGCGCTCGCGCCGCACCTGACGTTCCCCGGCAACCGCCCGACCACGACGCTGCTCGTCGATGCGCTGACGCCGCGCGCGCTCGGTGCGCTGATTGCGCTCTACGAGCACAAGGTGCTGGTGCAGGCGACGGTGTGGGACATCAATCCGTTCGACCAGTGGGGCGTCGAACTCGGCAAGATTCTCGGCAAGGTCGTCGAAGCCGACCTGTCCGCCGAATCGGTCGACCCGGCGAAGCACGACTCGTCGACCACCGCGCTGATCGAGCGCGCCCGTGCGGCGCTCAAGCGTTGAAGCACTGACGCATCAACGCCCATGCCCGTGCGGGCCGCGCCACTCAGTTGCGCGGCCCGCACGACCCTTCACGCGTTGCGCGATGCCGCGTGCGGCGCGACGATGCGCCCCGCGTCGATCGTCACCGTCGTCGCACAGCGGCGTGCGAGTTCGGCATCGTGTGTGACGAGCACGAGTGTCGCGCCGTGCGTGCGGTTCAGTTCGAACATCAGGTCGATGACCGCGTGGCCGGTGGCCGCGTCGAGGCTGCCGGTCGGCTCGTCGGCGAACAGGATCGCCGGACGCGTGACGAACGCGCGTGCGAGTGCGACGCGCTGCTGTTCGCCGCCCGACAGCAGCTTCGGATAATGCGTGGTGCGTTCGCCCAGACCGACCTGCACGAGCAGCGCCCGGGCACGCTCGGCCGCCTCGCGCGCGCTGATGCCGCCCTGCAGTTCGAGCGGCAGCATCACGTTCTCGAGCGCCGTCAGGTGCGGCATCAACTGGAACGACTGGAACACGAATCCGACCGCGCCGTTGCGCAGCGCCGCGCGCTCGTCCTCGTCGAGCTGGTCGAGCGCGCGGCCGAGCAGGCGAACCGTGCCGCTCGTCGCGCTGTCCAACCCCGCAAGCAGGCCGAGCAGCGTCGATTTGCCCGACCCCGACGCGCCGACGATCGCGAGGCTGCTGCCCGGTTGCACGGCGAGCGTGATGCCGTCGAGGATCGTCAGCTCGCCCGTTGCATCGGCAACCCGCTTGCACACGTCATGGACTTCGATGATCGGATCGGTAATCTTGAACATGGACACGACATTTCGCTGGAAAAGACGCGCGGCGGCCGCCGCGCTGCTGGGCACCCTGCTGGCCGTCACCGTACCTGCGCGCGCCGCGACGGCGTCGGCATCGAGCCAGCCCGTGATCGTCGTGCTCGGCGACAGTCTCTCGGCCGAATACGGACTGCCGCGCGACACAGGCTGGGTTGCACTGCTGCGGCAACGGCTCACGACCGAGCGAATCGATTATAGCGTCGCGAACGCCAGCGTCAGCGGCGACACCACGAGCGGCGGCCGTGCACGGTTGCCCGCGGTGCTGCAGCGACTCAAGCCGTCGATCGTCGTCGTCGAACTCGGTTCGAACGATGCGCTGCGCGGCGTGCCGCTCGCGACGACCGAGCAGAACCTGCGCGACATCATCGCCAGTGCGCAGCGTGCGCGGGCGAAGGTCGTGCTGGTCGGCATGTACGTGCCGCCCAATTACGGCCCCGACTACACGCAGAAGTTCCACGCGGTCTATACGCGGCTGTCGAAGGACCTCGCCGTGCCGCTCGTACCGTTCCTGCTGGCCGGTATCGAGAACAAGCCGGAGATGTTCCAGGCCGACCAGATGCATCCCGCGCAGCAAGCCCAGGGCATTCTGCTCGACAACGTGTGGCCGGCGCTGAAACCGTTGCTCGGCAAGCCGCACGGATGACCGCAGCCGCGCACCGGAAAACAAAAAGCCCCGCTTCGAGCGGGGCTTTTTGATGGTTGCGGGCGAAACGACGTTCAGTTGTCGCCGTCTTGCTGCTGGCTGGCCGTCGTGCCGTACAGCTTCACCTTCGAGCGATCGCGTAGCGCGGCGAGATACGCCTCGCCTTCGCTTTGCGCGTCGACCTGCGCCATCTGCTGCTGCGCGGCCGCCAGTTGCTGCGGATCGACCGCCGAACCCGGGATCACCGCGTTCACGCGATAGATCGCATAACCGTCCGCACCAAGATCGACCCCGACGTACGCCGGCAGCGTCTTCGCATCGACCTTGTAGACGGCGCTCAGCGCAGCCGGCGTCAGGCCCTGCGATTGCGTGCGCGACACCTTCTGCGCGGCCGCGAAGCCGTCGGTCGACTTCGACTTCTGCAGCTCGGCCAGCTTCGCCGCCCCATCCTTCTTCGCGAGTTCCGCGGCCTGCTCGGCGATGACCTTCTGGCGCACGACGTCCTTGATCGCATCGAGTGCGGGCACGGCAGCCGGCTTGTAGTCGGTCACGCGCGCGGAGATCAACGTATTGTTGCCGACGTCGATCGCCTGCGTGTTGTTCTGGTTCTTCACCGAGTCGTTCGCGAACACGGCGGCGAGGAATTTCGCGTTGTTCAGCGGGCTCGTCGGCGGCAGTTGCGGATTCGGCGTCGGCGTGACGGTGGCCGTCTGGATCGTCAGCTTGTACTTGTCCGCGGCCGGCTGCAGCGTCTTCGCCTTTTCGTAGACGGTCGACGTGAACCCTTCCGCGTTGTCCGAGAACGCCTTCGATGCGTACTGCTGCTTCAGGTCGATCGCGATCTGGTCCTTCACTTCCGCGAACGGTTTGACGACCGCCGGCTTCACTTCGGTCGCCTTCAGGATGTGGAAACCGAGGTCCGACTGCACGATACCGCTCACGTCGCCCTGCTTGAGCGAGAACGCGGCATCGTCGAACGCCTTGCCGCCCGCGGTCGAGCCGCGCGTGATGAAGCCGAGGTCGCCGCCCTTCGCCGCCGACGGCGCGTCCTGCGAGCTCTTCTGCGCGATCTGCGCGAACTGGTCCGGATGCGCCTTCACGTCGGCGAGCAATTGCTCGGCCTTCGCTTTCGCGGCCGCCTTGTCGGCCGCGCTGGCGCTGCCCGGCGCGGCGATGAAGATGTGGCTCACGCGCACCTGCGCTTCGGTACGGAAGTGCGTCGGATTGTCGTCGTAGAACTTCTTGATGTCCGCTTCGGTCGGCTGCGCGCTCGCGGCCGCTGCGGCCGGCGAATAGACGAGGTACTGGATCGTCGCGGTTTCCGGCGTCGCGAAGCTCTGCTTGTGTGCGTCGTAGTACGCGGTGAGCTGCGCGTCGGTCGGCTGCACCTTCGCTGCGAAGTCGCTCGTCTTCAGCACGAGCGCCTGCACTTCACGCTGTTGCGCGGCGAGTTCGGACAGGCGTTGCGCGAGGCTCTTCGGCGTGAACGCACTCGACACGATGCTCGCCGGAATCTGCTGCAGCGCGAGGCTGTAACGCACACGCTCCTGGTACTGCTCGGGCGTCATTCCCTGGAACGACAGCAGCTGTGCATAGCGTTCGACGTCGATCGATCCGTCGGGCTTCTTCAGCGACGCGATCATCGGGTCGCTCATCAGCGCGTCGCGTACGGCGTTGTCGGAGGCGGTCAGGTGCAGACGTTGCGTCTCGTCGGCCAGCACGCGTTGCTGGATCAGGCCGTCGAGCACCTGCTTGCGATGCTCGGGCGTGTCGAACATCTTGATGTCGAACTGCCCGCCGAGCGCCTGGCGCGCCTGGTCGATCTGCTGGCGAAACGCGCCGTCGAATTCGACCCGCGTGATCTTGTGCCCGTTGACTGCCGCGACGTTCGCACTGTCGTCGAAGAAGCCGCGGAAGCCTTGGATCCCGACGAAACCCAGCCCCGGCAACACGATCAGGAGCAGGAGCGCCATCATCAGGCGCTGGTGATTACGGAAGAAATCGAGCATGCGTGACGGGAAAATTGGACAAAACGTCCGATATTACAACATACGGGGTGGGACGGGAAAAAACGCAGACGTACCGTGCGCGAGCGGGATGCGACAACGGGACACGAGAAATGAAAAAGCCGGCACGAGAGACGGGCTTCTTCACGCACCCGCCAGCGGGCGCAAAACCGAATGCACAAACAACAATGCCCGCACGAGGCGGGCATTGTTGTTTGTTTGGCGGAGCGGACGAGACTCGCCTGCATCCCGCAGGCCGCGGATGCGCGTACACGCGCATCCCTTCTCGTCCCGCCGCAAGCCGCGCAGGCGGCTTCCTCCGCCCCGCCGTCACACTGCCCGCAAGCGGGCACGACGAACGATGCAAATGAAAAAAGCCCGCACGAGGCGGGCTTCTTCATTTTCTGGCGGAGCGGACGGGACTCGAACCCGCGACCCCCGGCGTGACAGGCCGGTATTCTAACCGACTGAACTACCGCTCCTTGGTCTGGCTGAATCGGGAAACTGGTGGGTGCTGAGGGGTTCGAACCCCCGACCTACGCCTTGTAAGGGCGCCGCTCTACCAGCTGAGCTAAGCACCCGTTTCCGATTCGTTCTGACTGCGATCTGCGTTTCCGCATCAACAATCAGCGAGCCCGCAAGTTTAATTCATCCCCGATCATTTTGCCAAGCCTGCACGCGAATTTTTTTAACGCGCGCGCGCACGATTCCGATACGCATAAAAAAAACCCGCGGACAGCGCCGCGGGTTTCGTGAACGACCGTCAGCAACGACGGCGTTCAGGGCTTCAGTGCTTGACCACTTCGGTCGAGCCGGCATCCTTCGCCGCCTCACCGACCGGCGCTGCTGCCTTCGCTTCTTCTTCCGGCGGCAGTGGCGTCGGCGAACGCTCGAGCGCGAGCTCCAGCACCTTGTCGATCCAGCGGACCGGCACGATCTCGATCGCGTTCTTCACGTTGTCCGGAATGTCCGCGAGATCCTTCACGTTTTCTTCCGGGATCAGCACGAGCTTGATGCCGCCGCGATGCGCAGCCAGCAGCTTTTCCTTCAGCCCGCCGATCGGCAGCACTTCGCCACGCAACGTGATTTCACCCGTCATCGCGACATCGGCACGCACGGGGATACCCGTCAGCACCGATACCAGCGCGGTCGTCATCGCACCGCCGGCGGACGGACCGTCCTTCGGCGTCGCGCCTTCCGGCACGTGGATGTGGATGTCCTGCTTCTCGAACGCTTCGTCCTTGATGCCCAGACGGCGCGAACGCGAGCGCACGACCGAACGTGCGGCCTCGACCGACTCCTTCATCACGTCGCCGAGCGAACCCGTACGAATCACGTTGCCCTTGCCGGGCATCACCGCGGCTTCGATCGTCAGCAGATCGCCGCCGACTTCCGTCCACGCGAGGCCCGTCACCTGACCGACCTGGTTTTCCTTCGCCGCGAGGCCGAAGTCGTACTTGCGCACGCCGAGGAACGTGTCGAGATTTTCGCCATCGACCTTGATCGCGCCCGATGCCTTCTTCAGCAGCAGCATCTTCACGACCTTGCGGCAGATCTTCGACACTTCCCGCTCGAGCGAACGCACACCGGCTTCGCGCGTGTAGTAGCGGATGATGTCGCGGATCGCCTGCTCGGTGACGTCGATCTCGCCTTCCTTCAGCCCGTTGTTCTTCTTCTGCTTCGGCAGCAGGTAACGCTGGGCAATGCTGACCTTCTCGTCTTCCGTGTAGCCCGACAGACGGATCACTTCCATCCGGTCGAGCAGCGGCGGCGGGATGTTCAGCGAGTTCGACGTCGCGACGAACATCACGTCCGACAGATCGAAGTCGACCTCGATGTAGTGGTCGGCGAACGTGTGGTTCTGTTCCGGATCGAGCACTTCGAGCAGCGCCGACGACGGATCGCCGCGGAAATCCATGCCCATCTTGTCGACTTCGTCGAGCAGGAAGAGCGGATTGCGCACGCCGACCTTCGCGAGGCTTTGCAGGATCTTGCCCGGCATCGAACCGATATACGTGCGGCGGTGGCCGCGGATCTCGGCTTCGTCACGCACGCCGCCGAGCGCCATCCTGACGAACTTGCGGTTCGTCGCACGGGCGATCGACTGGCCGAGCGAGGTCTTGCCGACGCCCGGAGGCCCGACGAGGCACAGGATCGGCGCCTTGACCTTGTCCACGCGCTGTTGCACCGCGAGGTACTCGAGGATCCGTTCCTTGACCTTCTCGAGGCCGAAGTGATCCTCGTCGAGCACCTGCTCGGCGTTCGACAGGTCGTTGTTGACCTTGCTCTTCTTGCGCCACGGCAGGCCGATCAGCGTGTCGATGTAGTTGCGCACGACGGTGGCTTCCGCCGACATCGGCGACATCAGCTTCAGCTTCTTCAGCTCGGCGTCGGCCTTCTTCTTGGCTTCCTTCGGCATGCGCGCGGCGTTGATGCGCTTCTCGAGCTCCTCGAGATCCGCGCCTTCTTCGCCTTCGCCCAGTTCCTTCTGGATCGCCTTGACCTGTTCGTTCAGGTAGTACTCGCGCTGGCTCTTTTCCATCTGGCGCTTCACGCGCCCGCGGATGCGCTTTTCGACCTGCAGGATGTCGATCTCGGCTTCGAGTTGCGCGAGCAGGTGCTCGAGGCGCTCGATGACCGGGAACATCTCGAGGATGTGCTGCTTCTGGTCGAGCTTCAGCGGCAGGCGCTCGGCGATCATGTCGGCGAGGCGGCCTGCTTCGTCGATGCCCGACAGCGACGTGAGAATCTCCGGCGGGATCTTCTTGTTCAGCTTCACGTACTGATCGAACTGCGACACGATCGCACGGCGCAGCGCTTCCGTTTCGGCGCTGTCGGCGTGATCGGGCTCGAGCGGCATCACTTCGCAGGAGAATTGGGTCTCCTGTTCTTCGATGGACAATGCCTTCGCACGCTGCAGGCCCTCGACGAGCACCTTCACGGTGCCGTCCGGCAGCTTCAGCATCTGCAGGATGTTGGCGATACAACCGACCTCGTACATGTCCTTTTCGGTCGGTTCGTCCTTGGCCGCGGTTTTCTGGGCGACGAGCATGATGTGCTTGCCGCCTTCCATCGCTGCTTCGAGGGCCTTGATCGATTTCGGCCGGCCCACGAAGAGCGGAATGACCATGTGCGGGAAAACGACGACGTCCCGCAGCGGCAGCAGCGGGAGCGTGATGCGTTCCGGCGGGAGAAGTTGGGTGCCTGACATTTCATTTCCCCATGAGTGGAATCAATTGTTCGGTAATTGAGGCCGCCACAACGAATTGCAAGCCTTCAAGTGCGGGAAATATTCGGTAAGAAAGTAACCACCGCGTGTCGAGTCAGAGTTACCCACAAGATAAACGAAAAAAAGCCGCCCACGGACTCATGAACGGCCTTTTTCGCTGAACATCGTCGGCAAGCCGGTCAGTTCGAACCCGCCACCTTCGGCGTGTCCTCGTAGATCAGCAAGGGCTTGCCGTCCCCATCGATGACGTTCTCGTCGATGATGACCTTGCTGACCCCTTTCATCGTCGGCAGCTCGTACATCACGTCGAGCAACGCCTGTTCGATGATCGAACGCAAACCGCGCGCGCCGGTCTTGCGGCGAATCGCCTTGCGGGCGACTGCCTGCAACGCGCCCGGCCGGATTTCCAGCTCGACACGCTCCATCGCGAACAGCTTGTGATACTGCTTGACGAGCGCATTCTTCGGCTCGACCAGGATCTTCATCAGCGCGGCTTCGTCCAGCTTGCCAAGCGTCGCGACCACCGGCAGGCGGCCGATCAATTCGGGGATCAGACCGAATTTGATCAGGTCTTCCGGTTCCGTTTCGCGCAGCACTTCGCCCGCGTCGCGTTCCTGCTTGCTCTTGACCGTCGCGCCGAAGCCGATGCCGGTCTTCTCGGTGCGATCGGTGATCACCTTTTCGAGACCGTCGAACGCGCCGCCGCAGATGAACAGGATGTTGGTCGTGTCGACCTGGATGAAATCCTGGTTCGGGTGCTTGCGGCCGCCCTGCGGCGGCACCGACGCCATCGTGCCCTCGACGAGCTTCAGCAGCGCCTGCTGGACGCCCTCGCCCGACACGTCGCGCGTGATCGACGGGTTGTCCGACTTGCGGCTGATCTTGTCGATTTCGTCGATGTAGACGATCCCGCGCTGAGCCTTGTCGACCTCGTAGTTGCAGTTCTGCAACAGCTTCTGGATGATGTTCTCGACGTCCTCGCCGACGTAGCCGGCTTCGGTCAGCGTCGTCGCATCGGCAATCACGAACGGCACGTTGAGCAACCGCGCGAGCGTCTGCGCGAGCAGCGTCTTGCCGGAGCCCGTCGGGCCGATCAGCAGGATGTTGCTCTTCGACAGCTCGACGTCGTCCTTCTTGTCGAGATGCTTCAGGCGCTTGTAGTGGTTGTACACGGCCACCGCGAGGATTTTCTTCGCGCGCTCCTGGCCGATCACGTACTGATCGAGGATGTCGCGAATTTCCTGCGGGCTCGGCAGATCCGACCGGGACAGGCTGGCCTCGACGCCGGCGGCAGCCGCCTCGTCGCGAATGATTTCGTTGCAGAGGTCGATACATTCATCGCAGATGAACACCGACGGGCCCGCGATGAGTTTTTTCACCTCATGCTGGCTCTTCCCGCAAAACGAGCAATACAACAGCTTCTCGCTGTTCGAACCTTTTTTGTCCGCCATGAATGTAGAGCCTCCGGACAGGTAAATGACATGATACGCCGATTGCTCCGAACGCCGCGCCTAGGGCGCGACCGGAGCCGGCTGGATGCGCTTGCCGCAGATCCTCAGGGCACTCGGGACGTTGCGGGGCGCCGCGCGAATCGGGGCGGCACCCCGTTTAAGCTCACGGGCGCTTCAGCAGCACCTGATCGATCAGCCCGTACGCCTTCGCGTCCTCGCTCGACATGAAGTTATCACGGTCGGTGTCGCGCGCGATGCGCTCGACGTCCTGGCCCGTGTGCTGCGCGAGCAGGTTGTTCAACCGTTCCTTCAGGTAGAGGATCTCGCGTGCCTGGATCTCGATGTCGGATGCCTGGCCGCGCGCGCCGCCCAGCGGCTGGTGAATCATCACACGCGAATTCGGCAGCGCGAAGCGCTTGCCCTTCGCGCCCGACGCGAGCAGGAACGCGCCCATGCTGGCCGCGAGGCCCATGCACAGGGTCGACACGTCCGGCTTGATGAACTGCATCGTGTCGTAGATCGCCATCCCGGCCGACACCGAGCCGCCCGGGCTGTTGATGTAGAGGCTGATGTCCTTGTCGGGATTCTCGCTCTCGAGGAACAGCAATTGCGCGACCACGAGATTGGCGGTCTGGTCGTTCACTTCGCCGACCATGAACACCAGGCGCTCCTTCAGGAGACGCGAATAGATATCGTACGAACGCTCGCCGCGGCCGCTCGTTTCGACGACGATCGGCACCAGCCCCAGCGCTTGCGCCTCGAAACCCTGCGGCGCGTTCGAAGCAAGCATGTCCAGCAATTCAGCGCGAGTGATCATTCAATGAACCTTGTTCGAATGGAAAATTGAACGGAAGGAAGCCGCCCGCTCAATCGCCATATTAATGGCAACCGTGCGCTTGACGTAAAAACGGCGTGCGGGCCGTCGCTCCGACAGCCGGCACGCCGCTAGAGCAACACTTACGCTTGCGCCGATGCGCTCGCGAGTGCCTCGAAGCTCACTTCCTTGTCCGTCACCTTTGCCTTGCCCAGCACGAAGTCGACGACGTTGCTTTCAACGACGAACGCTTCCATCTCGGCGAGGCGCTGCTGGTTGGAATAATACCAGCGGACCACTTCCTTCGGGTCTTCGTAGCTCTTCGCGAACTCGTCGACTTCCGCGCGGATCTGTTCCGGCTTCGCTTCGAGGCCGTTCGCCTTCACGAGTTCAGCCAGCACGAGACCCAGCTTCACGCGGCGCTCGGCCTGCTCGGCGAACATCTCGGCCGGGATCGGTGCGTCCTTCGCGTTCGGCACGCCGCGCTGCGCCAGATCCTGGCGAGCCATTTCGACGAGACGTTGCTGGTCCTGCTCGATCAGCGCCTTCGGCACGTCGAGTTCGGAAATCTTCAGCAGCGCGTCCATCACCTGGTTCTTGACGATCGACTGCGTGCGACGCTTCGCTTCGCGCTCGAGGTTTTCCTTGATCTCGGCGCGCATCTTCGTGAGGTCGCCGTCTTCGATGCCGAGCGACTTCGCGAATTCAGCGTCGATTTCCGGCAGGTGCGGCCACTCGATCTTCTTCATCGTGACCGTGAACTGTGCCGTTTTGCCGGCGACGTCCTTGCCGTGGTAATCATCCGGGAACTTGAGGTCGAACGTACGCTGTTCGCCGACCTTCAGGCCCAGCGCCGCCGTTTCGAATTCCGGCAGCATGCGGCCTTCGCCGAGCACGAACGGGAAATCTTCGGCCGTGCCGCCCTGGAACGCGACATCGTCGATCTTGCCGACGAAGTCGACCGTCACGCGATCGCCGTTCTTCGCTGCGGTGTCCGCGCCGCCGTCGCCGTGCTCGCCGGCTTCGCCGCGTGCGTGGAAGTGCACGCGCTGCTTGCGCAGGATGTCCAGCGTGCGGTCGATTTCGGCGTCGCCGATCGTCGTCGTCGAGCGCTCGACTTCAGCCGTCGCCAGATCGCCGATCTTCACTTCCGGGTAAACCTCGAATGTCGCGTCGAACGCGTATGCATCTTCAGCCTGCTCCTGCTTCGGCTCGAAGCTCGGCTGGCCGGCGACGCGCAGGTTTTCCGCGCGGCTGATCGTGAAGAATTCCTGGCCGATCTTGTCGCTCAGCACTTCCGCTTCGACCTGGCCCGAGTACTGTTGCGCGACCATCTTGAGCGGCACCTTGCCCGGGCGGAAACCCGGCATGCGCACGTTCTTCGCGAGTTTCTGGATACGGGCGTCGATTTCCTTCTGCACGGTGTCTTTCGGCAGGGAAATCGTCACGCGGCGTTCAAGCTTGCCGAGGTTCTCAACAACGTTAGCCATGGCTTCAATCGTCCTAAAATTATTCGAGCGAATCGGGTTTTCCTTGCCGTGCCTGCCTGCAGCGTGCGGTGCGTCGCACTCGCACGCCGCGCCGGAGCGCCACGCCATCCCTGCACGCGCCGGATGGCTAGCGCAAGCGGCTCGGAGCACGGCTTTGGCCGGAAGAATCGACTATTCTAGCAAACAATTTTCCTCGTACCGCCAGATCAGCGCGACACGCGTGTGTCCCCGCCACGTCGACGGCCCGTTGCACGGCGATGCATGCAGATCGCCGCTATGCCGAACGGCGTATCCACCACGGGCCCGCCATCCTGTAAGCTCCGATTGCGTGTGAGCCCGCTCGTCGCCTCACCGTGCATTCTTCACACCAATCACGCCTTCCGGAGACACCATGCCGCAACACCCGTCCGCGCCTGTCGTCGTCATCGCGCCCGATTCGTTCAAAGGCTCGCTTTCCGCCGAGCAGGTCGCGGACGCGATCGCCACCGGCATCCGCCGCGCCCAGCCCGACGCCGTGGTGCGCTGCTGCCCGATGGCCGACGGCGGCGAAGGCACGCTCGACGCGATGCTGGCGGGTGGCGGTACGCGGCGCACGCTGCGGGTGGCCGGCGCGTCGCTGGCGGCACGCGACGCGGCGGTCGGCGTGATCGATGCGCGCACCGCGATCGTCGAAACGGCCGAGATCGTCGGCATTACCGATCCGGTCGGCATGAGCGTGCCGGTCGACGCGCGCAGCACGCGCGGAATGGGCGAGGCGATCCGCGCGCTGCTCGACGACGGCGTGCGCCGCTTCTTCGTCGCGCTCGGCGGCAGCAGCACCAACGACGCGGGCGCCGGGCTGCTCGCGGGCCTCGGCCTGCAATGCTTCGACGCGAGCGGCCAGCCGGTCGAGCCCGTGCCGTCGCGGCTCGCCGACATCGCGCGCATCGACGCGTCGGGGCTCGATGCGCGCCTGGAGGAAACGGAATTCGTCGGCATGTCCGACGTCGACAACCCGCTGACGGGCGCCCACGGCGCCACTGCCGTGTTCGGTCCGCAAAAGGGTGTGACGGCCGCGCAGGTTGCGACCCTCGATGCCGCGCTCGGCCACTTCGCCGATCTGCTCGAAGCCGCGCTCGACCGCCGCAGCCGCGATCTGCCCGGCGCGGGCGCCGCCGGCGGCCTGGGTTTCGCGCTGCACATGCTCGGCGCGCGGTTCGAGGCCGGCGCCGAAGTCGTCGCGCGCCAGGTCGGGCTCGACGCCGCGCTCGCCGGCGCCGACTGGCTGATCACCGGCGAAGGCCGCTCCGACGTTCAGACGCTGCACGGCAAGGCGCCGTTCATCGCGTGCCGGCACGCGCAGGCCGCTGGCGTCCCCGCCTCGCTGCTGTCGGGCGCGGTCGACCCGGCCGCGCTGCCGCGCCTGTCCGAGCATTTCTCCGGCTGCTTTTCGCCGGCCCCCGGGCCGATCACGCTCGACGTCGCGATCCGCGATGCGGCCGATCTGCTCGCGAACGAAGCGGAACAGTTGACACGCCTGAAGTACGGTGCACACTGACCGTTGACCCGAGCGCGCGATACAGGAACAATCGGGCCCGCCCTTTTTCTTCAGGATTCGACATGAAAGGCCGTCAAGCCGGGCTCGATCAGTTTCTGACCTATCGCCTCCATGCGCTCACGAAGCGCTCCGACCGCGGGATCGGCGAGGTGTACCGGCACAAGCTCGACATCTCGCTGCCCGAGGCGCGCGTGATCGCCGCCGTCGGCGCATTCGGCCCGTTCTCGATCATGGATCTCGCGCGCCACACCAACCTCGACAAGAGCCAGGCGAGCCGCGCGGCCGAAGCACTGCTGCGCCAGGGGCTGCTCGAGCGCAGCGCGAGCGACGAGGACGGCCGGATCGTGCTGATCGCGCTGACCACCGACGGCCGGGCGCTGCATCGCAAGATCATGCCGATCGTGCGCAAGTGGAACGACGGCTTGCTCGCGTGCCTGTCCGACAGCGAGCGCCAGACGTTCGAGCGGCTGCTCGACAAGGTCGTCGCGCACGCGACCGAACGCGACGACTGAGCCGCGCGCCGGCCCGGCATCGCGCGATGGCCGGGTGCTGCGCGCAGCATTGATCCGACGAATCAGACAGGCCGCCCGGGTCGCGTCACGCGCAATCCGGGCGGCCCGTTTTGCATCATGCGGCGGCATCGCGTGAAGCGCGTGTTGCCACGTTACCGGCGGCGGCCGCGCATTCAGCGGCCTCGTCGCGCTACAACCCGCTGTTCGTCGCGCGCTGGCGCAACAACCCCAGCACCGCGTCGCAATACGGCGTCGGCACGCCAAGCTTGCGGCCGAGCTCCGGAAACACGCCGAGGATCGGCCCGATCTCGAGCGAGCGCCCCGCCTCGAAATCCTGGAGCATCGACGTCTTGAACGCGCCGAGCTTGCGCGTGACCGCGATCCGCTCGGGGCCGCTCATCCCGGTGGACAGGCCGAGCTTCGCACCGATCGCGGCCGCCTCCTCCATCATCCGCAGCGCGAGATCCTGCGTGAACGGATCGTCGAGCAACTGCTCGGCCGTCGACCCGGTCAGCGCGCTCAACGGGTTCATGTTCATGTTGCCCCACAGCTTCGTCCAGATCTCGGTCCGGATCGCGCGCGTCGACTCGACGTCGAAACCGCCCGCCGCGAGCGCCGCGGCGAACCGCGCCGTGGCCATGTCGAGCCGCGGATCGGGCGTGCCGACGATCAGCCGGTTGCCGCGCCCGCGACGCACGACGCCGGGCGCGTCGGTACTCGACGACAGGTGCACGACGCAGCCGATCGCCTGCGCCGGCGGCAACGCGGCCGACACCGCGCCGGCCGGATCGACCGCATCGAGCGGCACGCCGTCGATCGCGCCTCCGAGCCCGTGCGTGAACCACCATGGCAGCCCGTTCATCGCCGCGACGATCACGGTGTCCGGCCCGACCAGCGGCGCAATGCGCCCGGCCAGCGCGGGCAGCGCCTGCGCCTTCAGCGCGATCACCACGTAGTCCTGCACGCCGAGCGCGGCCGCATCGTCGCTGGCGCGCACCGGCACCGACGAGATTGCGCCCGCCTCGTCGATCACGCGCACGCCGTGCGTATTCAGCGCATCGAGCGTCGCGCCGCGCGCATACGCGCTCACGGTCATGCCGGCTCGCGACAGCGCGGCCGCGAGCAGACCGCCGATCGCGCCGACGCCGACCACCGCCGCGCGCACCGACCCTGAATTCGTGTCGTTCATGATGGCATTCCGTCTCCTGGAAGCTGACGAGCATAACGCTCAATGGTTGCGGGCACAACCATTCGGGCAGCATACCGCGCACCACGCGGCCCACGCGTTCGTTCGCCTCAGCGCGGCACGCCGCCGGCTTCCACCGCCTCGTCGTCGGTTGCGCCGCCCGTCGCGCCCAGCACGCCGGCGATCTGGCTCTTGTCATGCATCCCGAGCTTGCGGTACGCGCAGCGCAGGTAGTGACGCACGGTCGTCGGCGAGATCGCCATCTGCTGCGCGACCTCCTTGTGCGAACGCCCGGCGCCGTAATAGCGGATCGCCGCGAGTTCGCGCGGGCTCAGCCGGTCGAGCAGCGAGCGCGGCCGCGCCTCGATCTGGAACAGCCCCGCGACCGGCACACATTGGATACGCAGCGCGTCGCCGACGAACGGCTGGCCCGGCTGGCGCCGCAGGTGCGCGACGAGCGGCGCCGGCACGCGCGCGCCGGCCCAGGCCGGCCATTCGGTGCGCAGCACGTCGTCGAAACCGTGATCGGCATGGTGCAGCACCCCGAAGTTGTCGCACAGCGCACGCGCTGCCGGCGCGACCGTGTCGGCGCGCTCGCGCGTGAGTTGGGCCGCGCGATTGATCGTCAGCGCGGCGGCCAGATGCGGGATCACTTCCTCGAAACGTCGCGCGTCGTCGTCGCTGAACGGCCGGTTCAGGCCCTGGCGGTAGATCGACATGAACGTCGTCAGGCCGAAGCGGCGATCGAGCGTACACACGCACATCAGCTGCGCGAGCCCGTACTTCACGCACCAGTCGCGAAACCGCGCATCGAGCCCCGGCTCGACGACCGTCAGCCGCACCGCGCGGCCGTGCGCGCCATGCAACGTGCGGTGCGCCAGCGGGTCGCAATCGCGCACGCGCTTCCAGTCGGTGAAGAACGCATGCGGCAACCGGTACAAAAAGCTGTTGTGCATCACCGGGCCGGTCGGCACATGGGTCGCGACGCCCGTCCACGCCGCATCGAACGGCATGAGCGCCTGCAGCAGCGAAAAGAACCGGCATTCGAATTCGCCGATGCCGGACTGCGCGGCCACCGCGTACAGGTCGAGCAGCATCAGCCCGAGTTCGCGCTGCGCTGCGTCGCCGCGCGTGACGCCGTCGAAGTCGGCGCGCCGGGACGGCAGCGGCGGCCACGCGAACTCGTCGAGGACGATGGCGGCCGGCACGTCGCGCAGCGCGTCGAGATCCTGCCCGATATCCGTCGTGATCCTCACCTTCCGCTCCCCTGCCCGGTCGGGCTGCTGATGTGCGCAACGACACCGGCCGATTATAGCCAGCGGCTTTTTTGGCGGGCCACGGCGCCGGAACGCGCGCCAGCCCCATCCATTTGAACGGTGCGCCGCCCGTTGCTGCTGCGCAGCACGGCGCGCGACGGCATCGCGCGGCGCACATGCCGTGCACCGCGGGTTTTCCGCACCGTTCATCTGGACGACTGTTCGACCGTTTTCCCGCTGCGGACACTGCGTCGCGACAACACCAACGACAAACCGATGCAGCACGGTATGGAGAACCCCACGTGACGACACCCCGCTTCATCCGCACGGCCGCGGCCGCCGCGACGCTGGCCGCCTGCAACGCCGCCGCGCACGCGCAGTCCGCCCTCACGCTGTACGGCGCGCTCGACGCCGGCGTGCAATACCTGACGCACGCCGACGGGCATCGTTCGGCCGTGCGGTTGCAGAACTACGGCATCCTGCCTTCGCAGGTCGGGATCAAGGGCCACGAGGAGCTCGGCGGCGGCTGGCGCGCGCTGTTCAAGCTCGAACAGGGCCTCAACCTCAACGACGGCACCGCGACCGTGCCCGGCTACGCGTTCTTCCGCGGCGCATACGTGGGCCTCGCGGGGCCGGTCGGCACCGTCGCGCTCGGCCGCCAGTTCAGCGTGCTGTTCGACAAGACGCTGTTCTACGACCCGCTCTGGTACGGGTCGTACAGCGGCCAGGGCGTGCTCGTGCCGATGTACGCGAACTTCATCGATCACTCGGTCAAATACCAGTCGCCGACGTTCGCCGGCTTCGACGTCGAAGCGCTCGCCGCGACCTCCGGCGTCGCCGGCAATACGCGCGCCGGACGCGTGCTCGAGCTCGGCGGGCAGTACACGAGCAATGGCCTGTCGGTCAGCGCGGTGCTGCACCAGGCGCACGGCGAGGTATCGGCAGCCGACGACGCGTCCGCGCGGCGTCGCGAACTCGGCACGCTCGCCGCGCGTTATGCGTTCGCCACGCTGCCGCTCACCGTCTATGCCGGCGTCGAACGCCTGACCGGCGACCTCGACGCGGCGCGCACGATCGTCTGGGGCGGCGCGCGCTACCTGGCGTCGAACGGGATCGGCCTGAACGCGGGCGTGTACCACACCGATTCGCGCACGCCGGCGATCGGCCACCCGACGCTGTTCATCGCGAGCACCACCTACGCGCTGTCGAAACGCACCGTCGCGTACGTGAACCTCGGCTATGCGCGCAACAGCGGCCAGAGCTCGCAGACCGTCTACGAATACGACCCGACACCGCTTGCCGGCGCGTCGCAGTTCGGCGCGATGGTCGGCATGTACCACCTGTTCTGATTCCCTCCACGAGACCCCGCCATGAAGACCTTGTCCCCGGATGCCGCCCTCTCGCCCGACGGCCACGCGTCGCCGTTCGCGCGCTCGACGCTCGTCGCGCTCGTCGTGTTCGCGGCCATCACACCGTTGTTGCTGCTCGTGGCGCCCGCCGTCGCCGGTCAGCTCGCGACGCAGCTCGGCTTGTCCGCGTCGCAGATCGGCACCTACTTCTTCGTCGAACTCGGCGCGTTCAGCCTCGCGACCGTGCCGTCGTACCTGTGGCTCGGCCGTGTCGACGCGCGCCGCGTCGCGGCGCTCGCCATCGCGCTGTTCGGCGCGGGCAACCTGCTGACCGCGCTGTGGATGCCGGGCTTTGCCGTGCTGCTCGCGCTGCGCGCCGTCACCGCGCTCGGCGGCGGCTCGCTGATGGTGCTCTGCATGACGAGCGCCGCGACGAGCAGCAACAGCGACCGCGTGTACGGCCTGTGGGTCGTCGGCCAGCTGATCGCGGGCGCGATCGGCCTGTTCGTGTTGCCGCACGTGTTCGCCGCGTTCGGGCTGCGTGCGCTGTACGTCGCGCTCGCCGGGCTCGCGCTGCTCGCGGCGCCGCTGTCGCGCGGCTTTTCGCCGTCGCTCGGCACGCGAGCCGCGGCTGCGACCAGCGCACGCGGCGACGCGCCGCAAACGCCGCGACACTTCGTCGTGCTCGCCATCGGCGCGGTGCTGACGTTCTATCTCGCGATCGGCAGCGTATGGACGTTCGCGAGCCGCGCTGCGGCCGAGGCCGGGCTCGATCCGCAGTCGACCGGCAACGTGCTCGCGATCGCGAGCGTGATGGGGATCGCCGGCGCGGCGCTTGCCTCGTGCGCGGGCGGCCGGCTTGCGCGCCGCGCGATGCTGGCGGCCGGCTACGCACTGCTCGCGGCGGCGCTCGTCGCACTCGCCGCGATGCGTCATACCGGTGGCTACAGCGCGGCGATCTTCGCGTTCAAGTTTGCATGGACCTTCGTGCTGCCGTTCATTCTCGCGACGGTCGCGCAGATCGACACGTCGGGCCGCCTCGTCGCGACGCTCAATTTCGTGATCGGCGCGGGTCTCGCCGCCGGCCCGCTGCTGGCCGGCCTGATGCTCGACGCCGGCGGCACGATGCGCACGCTGTTCGTGGCCGCGACGGCCGTCGCGATCGTGTCGTTCGCCGCGCTGCGCCACATCGATCGCCGCGCACGCCCTTCCGTTTCCTCCCAACCGTGACAGGTCACGCCTCCATGAATCGCACTGCCTTTTTCACCGACGAACGCACTTTCTGGCATACCGGCGGCACGCACGCGCTGTTCTTCCCGGTCGGCGGCTGGGTCCAGCCGCCGTCTAGCGCCGGCTACGCGGAATCGCCCGATTCGAAGCGCCGCTTCCTGTCGCTCGTACAGGCGTCGGGCCTCGCCGCGCAGCTCGACCTGCGCGGCGCCGCGCCCGCGACGACGGCCGACCTGCTGCGCATTCATCCGGCGCACTATCTCGACGCGTTCCGCGCCCTCAGCGACGCGAACGGCGGCGACCTCGGCGATCTCGCGCCATTCGGCAAGGGCAGCTACGAGATCGCCGCGCTGTCGGCCGGCCTCGCGATCGCGGCGGTCGATGCGGTGGTCGGCGAGCGCGCGGCGAATGCGTTCTCGCTGTCGCGCCCCCCCGGCCATCACTGCCTGCGCGACCGCCCGATGGGCTTTTGCATGCTGGCGAACATCCCGATCGCGATCGAGGCCGCACGCGCGAAGCACGGCATCGAGCGTGTCGCGGTGATCGACTGGGACGTGCATCACGGCAACGGCACGCAGTCGATCTACTACGACGATCCGGATACGCTGACGATCTCGCTGCACCAGGACCGCTGTTTCCCGCCCGGCTACAGCGGCGCGGACGATCGCGGCGAAGGCGCGGGCATCGGCGCGAACCTGAACGTGCCGCTGCTCGCCGGCAGCGGCGACGACGCGTACCGGTATGCGTTCGAGCGGATCGTGCTGCCGGCGCTCGCGCGCTTCCGCCCCGAGCTGATCGTCATCGCGAGCGGCCTCGACGCGAGCGCGGTCGATCCGCTCGCGCGCATGCAGCTGCATACCGACAGCTACCGGTTCATGACGCGCGCGGTGAAGGAAGCCGCGCAGCGCCATTGCGGCGGGCGGCTCGTGATCGTTCACGAAGGCGGTTATTCGGAGGCGTACGTGCCGTTCTGCGGGCTCGCGATCGTCGAGGAACTGGCAGGCGTGCGCACCGAGGTCGCCGATCCGATGCTCGACCTGGCGATCGCGCAGCAACCGGGCGAGCGGTTCGTCGCGTTCCAGCGCGAACTGCTCGACGAACTGGCCGCGTCGTTCGGGTTGTAACGCGCGGGAACGGGCGTGACGGGGCCGGCCCGCGCCGGCCCTTGCGCGATCCGTGCGGATGGGGTTTCCTGTGGCTTTACCCCTGTTCCGGCCCGAGGCCACACTCTTCCGATGAAATCGTCCCCGCGCGATAACAACGACAACGCCAAAACGCGCCGCCAGCCGTCGAAGCTGGCCCTGAACATCGCCGCCGTGACGGTCGGCCTCATCACGTTCGCAATCGGTGCGGCGTGGGTGATCTATAGCTGGGTCGTCGATCGCGAAGCGCAGTATTTCGCGATTCCGCTGGTGTTCTCGGTACCGGTGATCGTGGCCGTCGCGATCCGCAGCTTCTGGGAATAGGCGCGCCGGAAACGACGAAGCGCAGCGGTCGTGCGACGCGCGGGGAGGTTTGTCGAGCCGGGCACGTCAGTTGAAGCGGTGCGCCCGGCGATTCGACTGCACGCGCGTCACAGGCCCGGACGCTGGCACGGATTGGGGACTGCGCCCTGATATCCGCCGGCGACGGCGCCCAGCGCGGCGCCGGCCAGCGACGTGCCGAGCGCTTTGAGCACACCCTCCGTCGACAGCGGCTCGCCACTCGACATCGCCCGTCCCGAGTACGCCGTGCACGCCGACGACGATGCGACCGTCTTCACCGGTTTGGCGCTCCAGACGACATTGTCGGCGGGCGTATTGGCGAAGGCCGGCGCGGCGAACATCAGCGCCAGAACGGAAATCGGAATGCGGACGGTGCGTTTCATCGGCGACCCCTCGGTGTCGTGGTGCTTCTTGTATGAAAAGTGAGCACGATATTACACGCGGCCGTTTTTTCGGGCGAATGCGGACGCCTGGCGAGGAAACCGGCATCAATGGACGATAAAAAAGCGCTGCGGTCAGCCGACCGGCAGCGCTTTTTCGCGAACGAGACCCTGACGGGGGCTCGTTCGACTTCTGGTGCGTGAGGCCGGACTCGAACCGGCACACCCTTGCGGGCGTCAGGACCTAAACCTGGTGCGTCTACCAATTTCGCCACTCACGCGCATTTCCGTCGCCTGACCGCGCGGGACGCAAGATGCGTGCTCCACGCGCCCGGGACTTCACGCCGGCCCAAAAACCGGCACGCCCGATCAGGCGAGCGCGAGATTCTACCCGATCCGTGCGGCCTTGTCTCGCCCTGCCGGCACCGGTCGTGCCGCGGTGCTAGAATGCCGCGCTCGACGTTTCGGCAGCGCGCCGCCGCGCGTCCCCCGAACCCGCCCCACACGATTTCGCCCGTGAACTTCGACGACTACTGTCAGCAAAAGGCCGCCCCCGCAGGCTCCAGCGTCTACTACGCGCTGCGCCAGGCGCCGCTCGCCACGCAGCCGCGCCTGACCGCGCTGTTTGCGCTGCGCCGCGAACTCGAGGAAACCGTCAAGGAAACCAGCGATCCGACCGTCGGACACACGAAACTCGCGTGGTGGCACAAGGAACTCGCGGCACTCGCCGACGGGCAACCGTCGCACCCGGTCACGAAGGCGCTCGCACAGCATCACCCGGCGATCGCCGCCGAGGCCGATGCGCTGCGCACGCTCGTCAACGGTTACGGGATGGACCTCGAACAGGCGCGCTACCTCGACTTCGCGAACCTGCAGCGCTATATCGCGCAGGTCGGCGGCACCTTCGCGTCGCTGGTTGCGCGCGCCAGCTCGGCGGACCCGACCGACCCGCAGCCGTGGGCCGAGGACGTCGGCCGCGCGCTGATGCTCGCGCAATTCGTGCAGGAACTCGGCAACGACGCACGCCACGGCCGCATCTATCTGCCGATCGACGAACTGCAGCGCTACAACGTGACCGCCGCCGATCTGCTGAACCGTCGCTATAGCCCGGCCTTCACCGAATTGCTGCAATTCCAGACGACCCGCGCGCGCGACGCGCTCGCGGCGGCCGGTGCGGCGATTCCCGCCGCCGAACGCCGTGCACAGCGCACGCTGCGCGCGCAGATCGCGCTGGCCGGCGCGCTGCTCGACGAAATCGCGCGCGACGGCTACCAGGTGCTGCACCAGCGCATTGCGCTGACGCCGATCCGCAAGCTGTGGATCGCGTGGCGCGCCGCGCGCCGCCGCTGAGCCGCGCGCATCACGCCTTCAGCAACGGCAGCGTGTCGAAACGCTGCTGCAGCACGCGCGTCGCATCGAGCCCCCACCACGGCCCAAGCACGGTCGCATAAAGCTGGCGGAAATCGACCGCGACCGGCAGGTTGCCGTTGCCGTCGAGCCGCCCGAGCGCCGGCGGCGCACCGTACAGGCCGCCCGCCACGCGGCCGCCCATCACGAAATGCGGCGCGGCCGTGCCGTGATCGGTGCCGTTGCTCTGATTCTCGCGCACGCGCCGCCCGAATTCCGCATAGGTCATCACGAGCGTCTCGTTCCAGCGCCCGAGTTCGACCAACGCCGCGCGCATCGCGCTCATCCCTTGCGCGAACTGCTTGAGCAGCGCGGCCTGCTGCCCTGGCTGGTTCTGGTGCGTGTCGAAGCCGTTGAGCGTCAGGCGCAGCACCGCGACCCCATCCTGCGCGCCGGGCCCGGACGCTTCGCACGCGGCCAGCACCTGCATCGCGGTCTTGACCGACGTGCCGAACGCGCCGGCCGGAAAGGCCGTCCTGAATTCGCGCATCCCGCCGCGCGGGCGCAGCCGGTCGGCCGCCTTCACGATGTCGTTCTCGACGTCGATGATGTGCGCGAGCGCCGGGTTCTGCTCGCGCAGCGACGACGGCTCGGCGAGCCGGGCCGCCCGGATGAACTGCGCGGGATTGACGAGCGCGATCGCGCGCGCGCCGTTCGACAGCGGCCCCATCTCGGCGCTGCCGAGCACGACGCCGTCCGCCGCGAAACCGGGCGGGACCGGCGCCTGCGCGAAGGTGCGCGTGAGCCAGCCTTCGTGGAGGTACTGATCCGAGCGCGATGCGGTGTCCCAGATCTCGATCGAGCGGAAATGCGACAGGTTCGGCTGCGGATAGCCGACGCCCTGCACGACCGCGACCTGCCCGTCGCGCCACAGCGGCATCAACGGCGCGAGCGACGGGTGCAGCCCCGTCTGCGCGTCGAGCTGCAGCACCTGGTCGCGCTTGATGCCGATGCTGCGCCGGAACTGGTAGTACAGCGGATCGGCATACGGCACCACCGTGTTGAGGCCGTCGTTGCCGCCCTTCAGCTCGACGAGGACCAGCACGTTCGCATACCCGGCCGCCGGCTTTCGCCCGGCCTGCGGCACGGTGGCCGCCATCGCGGGGGCTTGCCACATCGACACGCCGGCCGCCGCAGCAGCGCCGGTCAGCGTCAGAAAATCACGTCGGTTCATCGCACATCCTTTGGTTCGCCGCCGGGCACCTTTGCCGCGGCGGCTGCCCGCTTCGTCGTCGTTCGCATCATTTCAGTTGATAGGCGGGATCCATCAGCAGCGCCTCGAGATACGCGCTGCCGGTCGAATCCGTATCGATCGCCGCGACCGGCGAGAGTTGCAGCACCGCATGCTGCAACTGCAGCTCGGTCGACAATCCCGCGATCGCCTGCGGCCGCGCACGATACTGGGCCAGCCAGCGCTCGAGGTCGAAGCGCAGGCCGCCGCGCGCCGGCTTCGCGGGCGTGTCCCGCAGGCCGGCGGCGGACGCCGCATCGGTCACCGGCATCGCATGCGCCCGCGCGTTCGGCGGCGGCGCGATCGCGCGAGCCGGCGGCCGCATGCCGACCGTTTCGGTCGCGCGGAACAACTGCTCGACGAACTGCTTGCGCGACAGCAGCGTGGTGCTGTTGATCCACAGCGCGCCGCCCGGCCAGCCCTTCACGTTCGGCGGATAGAACAGGTTCTGCCCGAGCGTGCGCACGGTGTTCGCGAGCAGCTGCGGATCGCCGTACGCGACGTCGAACAGCCGCACCGACCCGACGACGAATTCCGCCGGCGACTTCACGAGCACGCCGCGGTTGCGCGGATCCCAGAACGCGTCGGTCGACCACAGCGCGGCGAGCGCCGCGCGAATGTCGTAGCCGCTCGCGCGAAACCGCTCGGCCACCGCATCGACTGCGCCCGGTTCCGGCGTATCGGACACGAACTCGCGCCACAGCTTGCCGGCGATGAAGCGCGCGGTGCCCGGCCGCTTCAGCAGGATGTCGAGAAAGCCGTCGCCGTCGAACGGCCCGGTTTCGCCGAGGATCGTCTTGTCGCCGGTATCGTGCCACTCGGGCCGCACCGTGAAGCGCAACGTGTCGGGATCGACCGTCCAGCCGGTCATCGCGCGCGCGGCTTCGGTCACGTCGGATTGCGTGTAGTGCCCTTCGCCGAGCGTGAACAGCTCCATCACCTCGCGCGCGAAATTCTCGTTCGGCCGCCCCTTGCGATTGCTCGCGCCGTCGAGATACTGGAGCATCGCCGGATCCTTCGCGACCGCGTGCAGCAGCGTGCCGAAGTTGCCGAGCGCCTCGCGGCGAAACAGCGCGTTCTGCGCGGCCATCGTCTGCGGGTACGGCACCTTGTCCTGCCCGGACGTGAAATGCCCGTGCCAGAACAGCGTCATGCGCTCGGTGAGCGGCGACGGCGTCGCGACCATCTCGTGGACCCAGGCCGCGCGCAACGCATCGTAGCGGCGATTGCGCTCGCGCTGCTCGTCGCGCCGCATGTCGGGCGTCAGCGCCTGGCGCTGCGCGCGCGTCGGCGGCAACTCGCCGAGCCAGTCGGGCCACGTCGTGACGGGTTCGTGTCGCGCATTGCCGAGCGTGTCGGCCACGACCTGCGCGCGCGTCATGCCGACGATGCGCGCGACCTCGGCGGGCGCGGGAGAAAAACCGGTGCGACTGAGGAAAAACAGCGCGTCGTCGGCATCGAGCGTCGCCTGCATCGCAGGCGACGGCGCCGGTGCGGCAGCGTTCGCTTTCATCGTCATGGACTCCCGGAACGCACCGGCGGTGCGGATGCCCGTACAACGGCATTCGGCGCCTGAAAGTTGACGGCAAAAGTGCTACGAATTTTTTCCGCGCGGAGATTTCCGCGCAAGACGAACGACGACACGCGTCAGCGCTTGTACAGCTCGCGAACGGCGTCTTCGATGTGCTGGCGCAACAGGTGCCGCTCTTCGGGCGTCATGTGCCCGTCGCGGCGGCGCTGTTCGAGATCGGGAGGCACGGCGGAACGGACCGTCATATCGGCGGCACGATCGGACTGCGGCGCTTTGCCGCGCGGCAGCTTGCGCGACGATGCGCCCTGCTCGGGGCGCTGCGCATACGCGAAGTTCGACGCATATGGACCGGCAAGCGCGATCGTCAGCATCAGTGCAATCCGGGCAGATCGCATGACCGTCCTCGCTTCTTTGGTCGATTTGTTCCCTTCGTCACGCGGCAACCGGCTACCTCTGGTACTTGAAAAACCCTGCGGAATTCGGGTGTGCAAAGATGAAAGATGGAGTGCAGGGGAGTATCTACCGAATTTCGGCTTCGAGTAAAGGAATCTCTATAGCCTGCCTTTACTCGGCGCGACACTACGGGTAAATTTTGTAACCGACTGTAACGCACGAAAATACGCGCCCGTGCGTCAATTCCCATTCGCGATAAGATGCCGATCATGGAAACGAAAAACCCCTCCAAGATTCTCGTCGTCGACGACGACCCTCGCCTGCGCGATCTGCTGCGCCGTTACCTCGGCGAACAGGGTTTCAACGTCTATGTCGCGGAAAACGCGACCGCGATGAACAAGCTCTGGGTACGCGAGCGTTTCGACCTGCTCGTGCTCGACCTGATGCTGCCCGGCGAAGACGGCCTGTCGATCTGCCGCCGGCTGCGCGGCAGCAACGACCGCACGCCGATCATCATGCTCACCGCGAAGGGCGAGGACGTCGATCGCATCGTCGGCCTCGAGATGGGCGCCGACGATTACCTGCCGAAGCCGTTCAACCCGCGCGAGCTGGTCGCGCGCATTCATGCGGTGCTGCGTCGCCAGGCGCCGGCCGAACTGCCGGGCGCCCCGTCCGAAACCACCGAGGTGTTCGAGTTCGGTGAATTCTCGCTGAATCTCGCCACGCGCACGCTGACGAAGTCCGGCCAGGAAATTCCGCTGACCACCGGCGAATTCTCGGTGCTGAAAGTATTCGCGCGTCATCCGCGCCAGCCGCTGTCGCGTGAAAAGCTGATGGAACTCGCACGCGGCCGCGAATACGAAGTGTTCGACCGCAGCCTCGACGTGCAGATCTCGCGCCTGCGCAAGCTGATCGAACCCGATCCGGGCAGCCCGCGCTTCATCCAGACGGTCTGGGGCCTCGGCTACGTGTTCATCCCGGACGGCGCCGCCTGAGCTTTTTCCTTCCCGGTTTCGCCCCGTCCACGGCCCGTCCCATGCGTATCGACCGGCGCCTTCTGCAGCTCGCGTTCGGCGGGCTGTTCTGGCGCACCTTCCTGCTGATCGCGCTGCTGATCTCGGTCAGTCTCGCCGCGTGGTTCCAGAGCTTTCGCGTGATCGAGCGCGAGCCGCGTGCGCAGCGCGTCGCACTCCAGCTCGTCGCGGTCGTGAAGCTCACGCGCACCGCCCTGCTCTATTCCGATCCCGATTTGCGGCGCGCGCTGCTGCAGGATCTCGAGAGCAACGAGGGCGTGCGTGTGTACCCGCGCGAGAAAACCGACAAATTCAAGCTGCAGCCCGACGAATCGCTGAACCGCCTGATCGAACACGACATCCGCAGCCGCCTCGGCGACGATACCGTGATCGCGCAGTCGGTCAACGACATTCCCGGCGTGTGGATCAGCTTCAAGATCGACGACGACGATTACTGGGTCGCGCTCGACCGCGATCAGCTCGACAACGTCACGGGCCTGCAGTGGGCCGGCTGGGGGCTGTTCGCGCTCGCGCTGTCGCTGTTCGGCTCCGCGTTCATCACGAGTCTCGTGAACCGGCCGTTCTCGCGGCTCGCGCTCGCCGCGCGCCAGGTCGGTTCGGGCCAGGCGCCCGAGCCGCTGCCCGAGCGCGGGATGGGCGTCGCGGCCGAGACCAACCGCAGCTTCAACCAGATGGTGCGCGACCTCGAACAGCTCGAAGCCGACCGCGCGCTGATGCTCGCGGGCATTTCGCACGACCTGCGCACGCCGCTCGCGCGGTTGCGGCTCGAAACCGAGATGAGCCCGTCCGACCAGGCGACCAAGGACGCGATGGTCGACGACATCGAACAGATGGACCGCATCATCGCGGCCTTCATCGACTACGCGCGCCCGTCGCAGCGCAAGCCGGAACCCGTCGACCTGTCGTCGATCGCGCACGAAGTCGCCGCGCGCGTGTCGGGCGAGGACGGCGTCGAGATCCGCACGCGGCTCGCGCCGAGCGCGATCATCGAAGCCGACGAGACCGACATGCGCCGCGTGATCGGCAACCTCGTCGAGAACGCGCGCAAGTACGGCCAGAGCAAGCAGGACGGCATCTCGCGCATCACGCTCGAGACGCGCGTGTCGCATGCGCGCGTCGAGCTGTCGGTGAGCGACGAAGGCCCCGGCATCCCCGAGGATCAACTGCCGCTCGTGATGCGGCCGTTCTACCGCGTCGACACCGCGCGCACCAAGGCCGACGGCACGGGCCTCGGGATGGCGATCGTGCTGCGGCTCGTCGGCCGCTACCGCGGCGCGCTGCGCCTGCGCAATCGCCAGCCGGAAGCCGGCCTCGAAGTCACGCTCGAATTCCCCGGCGCCGGCAAGGCGCGTGCGACCGCGTGACACGCGCACGCACGCATCTTGCGCGTCACACTATCGAGGCGGTTGACAAAAGCTATGAGGATGGTTAGTTAAAATCTATTGAAGCGTCTTGCTAATAGTGTTATAGTTTTGCCCATGCTGTCACATCATCGTTGCAGCACCGAGGTAGCTTGACTCAGTCTTCTTCCCAACTCACACAGGAGTATCCGCATGAAAACCGTGGGCGATAAACTCGAAGCTTTCACCGTCGTAGCCGCGAAGCCGGGCTTCAACAATCACGAGGAAAACGGCCAGTCGGCGTTCGAGACCGTCACCGAAGCGTCGTTCCCGGGCAAGTGGAAGATCATCTACTTCTATCCGAAGGATTTCACGTTCGTGTGCCCGACGGAAATCGTCGAATTCGCGAAGCTCACGAAGCAGTTCGAAGAGCGCGACGCCGTCCTGCTCGGCGGCAGCTCGGACAACGAATTCGTCAAGCTCGCATGGCGCCGTGAGCACAAGGACCTGGACAAGCTGAACCACTACTCGTTCGGCGACGTCAAGGGCGAACTGATCGACCAGCTCGGCGTGCGCGACAAGGAAGCCGGCGTGGCCCTGCGTGCAACGTTCATCGTCGATCCGGACAACACGATCCAGCACGTTTCGGTGAACAACCTGAACGTCGGCCGCAGCCCGGAAGAAGTCCTGCGCATTCTGGACGGCCTGCAAACGGACGAACTCTGCCCGTGCAACCGCGCAGTCGGCGGCGCAACGCTGTAAGCGCAGCAATGCACGAAGCCCGCGGCGCGCGTTCTGCCTGCGGGCTTTTTTAACGGCCAACCCATAGGAGATATCAATGGAATTCATCGACTCGATTAAGGCACGTATCCCCGACTACGCGAAGGACATTCGCCTGAACCTCGACGGCACGATCTCGCGCTCGTCGCTCGAAGGCACGGACGCGGTCGGCGTGGCGCTGGCGGCGGCCATCGCGGCGAAGAGCACGGTGCTCGTCAAGACGATTCGCGAAGCCGGCGTCCTGTCGCCCGAAGAGACGAACGCCGTGCTGACGGCGGCCGCGCTGATGGGGATGAACAACACCTGGTATCCGTATGTCGAGATGGCCGACGACGCCGACCTGAAGACGCAGCGCGCCGAATTGCGGATGGGCGCGTACGCGACGCACGGCGGCGTCGACAAGCGCAAGTTCGAGATGTACGCGCTGGCCGCATCGATCGTCGGCAAGTGCCACTTCTGCGTGAAGTCGCACTATGCGCTGCTGAAGAACGAGCAAGGGATGACCGTCACGCAACTGCGCGACGTGGGCCGCATCGCGTCGGTGATCAACGCCGCCGCGCAGGTGATCGCCGCCGAAGGCGAATGAGCGAGCCGGCCGCGCGGCCATGAGCCGCGCGGCGGCTGCAAACGAAAATGCCACGCATTCGCGTGGCATTTTTCATTCCGGCGGCGCGGCGCGCGGCACGAACCGTACGCCGCAACGGCCGGACGTCAGCCGCCCTGCTTCACCAGCAGCGCGGCGGCCTGCGCCTCGATCCCCTCGCCGCGGCCGAGATAGCCGAGCTTCTCGTTGGTCTTCGCCTTCACGTTCACGCGCTCGAGCGGCAACCCGAGATCCGCCGCGATGTTCGCGCGCATCCCGTCGATATGCGGCGCGAGCTTCGGCGCCTGCGCGATCACGGTGCTGTCGACGTTCTGGATCGTGAAACCGGCCGCCTTGACGCGCTCCGCGCACGCGCGCAGCAGCACGCGGCTGTCCGCACCCTTGAACGCCGCGTCCGTGTCGGAGAAATGGCGGCCGATGTCGCCGAGCGCCGCCGCGCCGAACAGCGCGTCGGTGATCGCATGCAGCAGCACGTCCGCGTCCGAGTGGCCGAGCAGGCCGCGCTCGTACGGAATCGTCACGCCGCCGATGATGAGAGGGCGCCCTTCGACGAGCTGGTGCACGTCGTAGCCTTGTCCGATTCTGAAATCCATGCGTGTTCCGATTGAGATGGGGTGAAAGTCAGGAAGCGTTCGCGGGACGCGCGAGGATCGCCTCCGCGAGCGCGAAATCTTCCGGGTACGTGACCTTGAAGTTGCGCAGGCTGCCCTGCACGACGCGCGGCGTATGGCCGGCCCATTCGATCGCGCTCGCTTCGTCGGTCAGGTCGTGCCCTTCGCGCTGCGCGCGCAGGATCGCCTCGCGCAACATGCCGATGCGGAACATCTGCGGCGTCTGCGCCTGCCACAGCGCGTCGCGCGATTCCGTGCGCGCGATCGCGTCGCCGCCGGCCGGCACGCGCTTGAGCGTGTCGGCCACCGGCAGCGCGACGATGCCGCCGACCGGGTCGTCCTTCAGCGTCGCGACGAGCGTGCGGATCAACTCCGGCGTGATGCCCGGGCGCGCGGCGTCGTGCACCAGCACCCAGTCGTGGTCGGTCGCGCCGAATTCGGCCAGTTCCAGCAACCCGTTCAGCACCGACGCCTGCCGCGAGCCGCCGCCGCAGCGGCGCACCGCGAAACGCAGGCCAGCGAAACGGCGGGCGTCGAAATGGGAATCGTCGGGCGCGAGCACGACGAGCGTCTGCGCGAACTCGGTGCACGCGTCGAACGCGGCGAGCGTGTAGTGCAGCAGCGCGCGGCCGGCCAGCGTCCGGTATTGCTTCGGCACGGCCGAGCCGGAACGGCTGCCCGTGCCGGCACAGGGAATCAGGGCGAAAAGTCGGGGAGTCACGAAGGGAAACGCCGGAAAGGTGAAATCGAGAAGCGGATTTTATAATAGGTCTTTCGTCTCGACCGGCGCACCGCGCTGCGCCCGTGCACGCCACCCCTGTCGTCCCTATGCCAGATAACGCTTCCACCCCGTCCGCTTCACCCGTTGCCCGCGTCAAGCCCGGCCAGCGTTTCGCCTTCGACGGCGCGCACGGCTCCGCCGACGCGCTCGCCATCGCCCGTTATCTCGCCGACAACCGCCAGGACGTGCCGCTCCTCGCGGTGATCTGCGCGAACGCGGTCGATGCACAGCGGCTGTCGCAGGAAATCCGCTACTTTTCGCCCGATGCGCGCGTGCGCCTGCTGCCCGACTGGGAAACGCTGCCGTACGACACCTTCTCGCCGCATCAGGACCTGGTGTCCGAGCGGCTCGCGACGCTGCACGACCTCGGCGAGGGCCGCTGCGACATCCTGCTCGTGCCCGCGACCACCGCGCTGTACCGGATGCCGCCCGCGTCGTTCATGGCCGCGTACACGTTCGCGTTCGCGCAGGGCGAGCGGCTCGACGAGGCGAAGCTGAAGGCGCAACTCACGCTGGCCGGCTACGAGCACGTGAGCCAGGTCGTGCGGCCCGGCGAATACTGCGTGCGCGGCTCGCTGATCGACCTGTACCCGATGGGCTCGCCGCTGCCGTACCGGATCGACCTGTTCGACGACCAGGTCGATTCGATCCGCGCGTTCGATCCCGATACGCAGCGCAGCCTCTACCCGGTGCGCGACGTGCGGCTGCTGCCCGGCCGCGAGTTTCCGTTCGACGAAGCCGCGCGCACGGCGTTTCGCAGCCGCTGGCGCGAAACCTTCGAAGGCGACCCGAGCCGCGCGCCGATCTACAAGGACATCGGCAACGGCGTGCCGTCGGCCGGCATCGAGTATTACCTGCCGCTGTTCTTCGACGAGACGGCCACGCTGTTCCACTACCTGCCGCAGGACGCGCACCTCGTGTTCACCGGCGACCTCGAGGCGTCGATCCGCCGCTTCACGGCCGACACGAAGCAGCGTCACGCGTTCCTCGCGCACGATCGCGAGCGGCCGATCCTCGAGCCGCAGCGGCTGTTCCTGTCCGACGAGGATTTCTTCGCGTTCGCGAAGCCGTTCGCGCGCGTCGTGCTGCCCGCGCAGCCGGCCGGCGGCTGGGCGACCGCCCTGCCCGAGCTCACCGTCGACCGCCATGCGGACGATCCGCTCGCGTCGCTGCGCACGTTCGTCGAATCGTCGGGCAAGCGTGTGCTGCTGACGGTCGAATCGGCCGGCCGCCGCGAGACGATCCTGCAACTGCTGGCCGAACACCACCTGCGCCCCGCGTCGAACGACGACTTCGCGAGCTGGCTTGCAAGCGACGAACGCTTCGCGCTCGGCGTCGCGCCGCTCGCGAACGGCTTCGCGGTGCCGGGCGAAGGCTATGCGATCGTCACCGAGACCGAGCTGTACGGCGCGCTCGGCCGCCGCGCGGGCCGTCGTCGGCAGGAGCAGGCAAGCAACGTCGACGCAATGGTGCGCGACCTGTCCGAGCTGAAGGTCGGCGACCCGGTCGTCCACGCGCAGCACGGCATCGGCCGCTACATGGGCCTCGTGTCGATGGATCTCGGCGAAGGCGAAACCGAATTCCTGCATCTCGAATACTCGGGCGACAGCAAGCTCTACGTGCCGGTCGCGCAACTGCACGTGATCTCGCGCTACAGCGGCGCCGATCCCGACAGCGCGCCGCTGCATGCGCTCGGCTCCGGCCAGTGGGAGCGCGCGAAGCGCAAGGCCGCCCAGCAGATCCGCGATACGGCCGCCGAGCTGCTGAACCTGTACGCGCGCCGCGCGGCCCGCGAAGGCCACGCGTTCTCGCTCGACCCGCGCGACTACGTGAAATTCGCGGAAAGCTTCGGCTTCGAGGAAACGCCCGACCAGGCCGCGGCGATCGCGGCCGTGATCGGCGACATGACGAGCGGCAAGCCGATGGACCGCCTCGTGTGCGGCGACGTCGGCTTCGGCAAGACCGAGGTCGCGCTGCGCGCGGCGTTCATCGCGGTGCTGGGCGGCAAGCAGGTCGCGCTGCTGTCGCCGACCACGCTGCTCGCCGAGCAGCACACGCAGACCTTCGCCGACCGCTTCGCGGACTGGCCGGTGCGCATCGTCGAGCTGTCGCGCTTCAAGACCGCGAAGGAAGTGAATGCGGCGATCGCGCAGATCAACGAAGGCAGCGTCGACATCGTGATCGGCACGCACAAGCTGCTGTCGTCGGACGTGCAGTTCAAGCGTCTCGGCCTCGTGATCATCGACGAGGAACACCGCTTCGGCGTGCGCCAGAAGGAAGCGCTGAAGGCGCTGCGCGCGGAAGTCGACGTGCTGACGCTCACCGCGACGCCGATCCCGCGTACGCTCGGGATGGCGCTCGAAGGGCTGCGCGATTTCTCGGTGATCGCGACCGCACCGCAGAAGCGGCTCGCGATCAAGACCTTCGTGCGCCGCGAGGAGGAAAGCGTGATCCGCGAGGCGATGCTGCGCGAGCTCAAGCGCGGCGGCCAGGTGTACTTCCTGCACAACGAAGTCGAGACGATCGAGAACCGCAAGGCGATGCTCGAGGCGCTCGTGCCCGAGGCGCGCATCGTGATCGCGCACGGCCAGATGCACGAGCGCGAGCTCGAACGCGTGATGCGCGATTTCGTCGCGCAGCGCGCGAACGTGCTGCTGTGCACGACCATCATCGAGACCGGCATCGACGTGCCGAGCGCGAACACGATCATCATGCACCGCGCGGACAAGTTCGGCCTCGCGCAGCTTCACCAGTTGCGCGGCCGCGTCGGCCGCTCGCACCACCAGGCCTACGCGTACCTGCTGGTCCACGATCCGCAGTCGCTGACCAAGCAGGCGCAGCGCCGCCTGGAAGCGATCCAGCAGATGGAGGAACTCGGCTCGGGCTTCTATCTCGCGATGCACGACCTCGAGATCCGCGGCACCGGCGAAGTGCTCGGCGACAAGCAGTCGGGCGAAATCCACGAGATCGGCTTCCAGCTCTATACGGACATGCTGAACGACGCGGTGAAGGCGCTGAAGAACGGCAAGGAGCCCGACCTCACCGCCCCGCTCGCCGCGACGACCGAAATCAACCTGCATGCGCCCGCGATCCTGCCGGCCGACTACTGCGCGGACGTGCAGGAGCGGCTGTCGCTGTACAAGCGGCTCGCGAACTGCGAGCACGGCGACGCGATCGACGGCATCCAGGAAGAGCTGATCGACCGCTTCGGCAAGCTGCCGCCGCAGGCGCACGCGCTCGTCGAGACGCACCGGCTGCGGATCGCCGCGAAGCCGCTCGGCATCGTGAAGATCGATGCGAGCGAGGTCGCGATCGGGCTGCAGTTCGAGCCGAATCCGCCGATCGATCCGATGCGGATCATCGAGATGGTGCAGAAGCATCGCCACATCAAGCTCGCGGGCCAGGACAAGCTGCGCATCGAGACGCGCTCGCCCGATCTCGCGATCCGCGTGTCGACGATCAAGGAAACGCTGCGCGCGCTCGGCCCGAAACAGGGGGCGGCCGTCGCGGCCCGCTGATGCAATCCTGACGGGCGCGACGTTGCTGCACCGCATCGCGCCCGACGAAGGCGGGCGCGCGCGTTTTTGAGTATGATTTCCCATTCATCAGACGGAGTTTTGCCATGTCCACTCTCGACGCGCCGGCGCCGTCCGCCGCAACCGAAGGCGACGCATCGCTCGTCAGCCTGCCCTGGGTCAAGCAACTCGTGTCGATGGACACGACGAGCCGCGTGCCGAACCTCGGCCTGATCGAAACGGTGCGCGACGCGCTCGCCGCGAAGGGCATCGTGTCGACGATCACGCACGATCCGCGCGACGGCTGGGCGAACCTGTTCGCCACCGTGCCCGCGCACGACGGCTCGACGAACGGCGGCATCGTGCTGTCGGGCCACACCGACGTCGTGCCGGTCGACGGCCAGCAGTGGGACAGCAACCCGTTCGCGCCGGAAATCCGCGACGGCCGCCTGTACGGCCGCGGCACCTGCGACATGAAGGGCTTCATCGGCGCGGCGCTCGCGCTGCTGCCCGAGATGCAGGCGACGAAGCTCGCGAAGCCGATCCATTTCGCGCTGTCCTACGACGAGGAAATCGGCTGCGCGGGCGCGCCGTTGATGATCGCCGATCTCGTGAAGCGCGGCGTGCAACCGTCGGGCTGCATCGTCGGCGAACCGACCAGCATGCGGCCGATCATCGCGCACAAGGGCATCAACGCGTACCGCTGCTGCGTGCGCGGCCACGCGGCGCATTCGTCGCTGACGCCGAAGGGGCTCAACGCGATCGAGTATGCGGCGCGCCTCATCTGCCACATCCGCGACATCGCCGAGCGCTTCCGCGCCGAAGGCCCGTTCGACGAACTGTACGACGTGCCGTTCACCACCGCGCAGACGAGCACGATCCAGGGCGGCAACGCGATCAACACGGTGCCGGCCGAGTGCCGCTTCGACTTCGAATTCCGCAACCTGCCGACCCTCGATCCCGAGCAGATCTTCACGCGCATCGAAGCGTATGCGCAGGAAACGCTGCTGCCGCAGATGCTGCGCGAGCATCCGAACGCCGCGATCGAGTTCTCGAAGATCGCCGCGGCGCCCGGCCTCGACGCGACCGAGCAAGCCGCGATCACGCAGCTCGTGCGCGCGCTGACGGCCGACCAGGACAAGCGCAAGGTCGCGTACGGCACCGAGGCCGGGCTGTTCGCCCGCGCGGGCATCCCGAGCATCGTGTGCGGGCCCGGCAACATCGAGCAGGCGCACAAACCGAACGAATATGTCGAGCTCGCGCAGCTCGCCGGCTGCGAGCAGTTCCTGCGCAAGTTCATCCGCAGCATGTCGGTCGACGCGCACTGACTGCCTCCCGCCACGCCGGCCCGCGTGTGCGGGTCGGCCCACTCCGCCACCCGCCACGTCATGTCGACTGAACAACAGGGCACTGCCCATACGACGATCGACGGCGAGCCGATTCCGACGCTCGACGAAATCGCCGCGCAGCATTTCGCGTTGTCGCCGTGGGTCGCGCGCACGCCCGTGTTCGAGCGCGCCGACCTGCCCTCCCTCGAAGGCACGCACGTCAATTTCAAGTTCGAGCTGCTGCAGGCGAGCGGCAGCTTCAAGGCGCGCGGCGCGTTCACGCACCTGCTCGCGCTCGACGAAGCCCGCAAGAACGCCGGCGTCACCTGCGTGTCGGCCGGCAATCATGCGGCGGCCGTCGCGTATGCGGCGATGCGGCTCGGCAGCAGCGCGAAGGTCGTGATGTTCCATACCGCGAGCCCGACGCGCATCGCGCAATGCAAGCAGTACCGCGCGGAAGTCGTGCTGGCGGGCAGCGCATCGCAGGCATTCGACCTCGTGCGGCGCATCGAGGCCGAGGAAGGCCGCTTCTTCATTCATCCATTCAACGGCTATCACACGATCCTCGGCACCGCGACGCTCGGCTACGAATGGGCGACGCAGACGCCCGACCTCGACGCGGTGATCGTGCCGATCGGCGGCGGCGGGCTCGCGGCCGGCATGGCGACCGCGCTGCGGCTCGCGAATCCGCGCGTGCACGTGTACGGCGTCGAGCCGGACGGCGCCGACGCGATGAGCCGCAGCTTCGCGGCCAATCACACGATCAAGATGAGCGCGATGCAGACGATCGCCGATTCGCTGATGGCGCCGCATACCGAGGAATACAGCTACCAGCTGTGCCGGCGCCACCTCGACCGCATCGTCACCGTCTCCGACGATGCGCTGCGCGCCGCGATGCTGTTCCTGTTCTCGCACCTGAAACTGTCGGTCGAGCCGGCCTGCGCGGCCGCGCTCGCCGCGCTGCTCGGCCCGCTGCGCGAAACGCTGCAGGGCAAGCGCGTCGGCGTGCTGCTGTCGGGCACGAATACCGACCCCGCCACGCTCGGCATGCATCTCGCGCACGCAAAACTGCAGCACTGATCCCGACTCGGCGCGTGCAAGCCAACCTAGGGTTATCCCCAGATTATGTTGACAGCCCTGTTGATAACCCGCCGGACCCGCACGCAAGTGGTTGAGCGCGCAGCGTTTTGCGCGCGCGAAGGTCGATCGTCACGAAATGGGCAGATGCGGCGGCTGGCCGCATGCACGGCGGTGCTCGCGCTGCTCGCCGGTTGCGCGGCGCCGGCCTCGTCCACCGCCGGCGCGCAATCCGCGTCCTGCACGCAACCGGGTGAAAGCCGCATGCTGCAGGCCGACCTGCTGTTCGGGCGCGACGTCGCCGGGCGCGGCCCCGTCACCGATGCCGAACGCGCGGCCTTCCTCGCCGACACGGTCACGCCGCGCTTCCCCGACGGCCTCACCTACTGGGACACGCACGGCCAGTGGCGCGACCGCTCGACCGACAGGATCACGCACGAAGACAGCTTCGTGATCCGCATCATCGCCGACGATACGCCCGACACGCGCGCACGGCTCGCCGCGATCCGGCAGGCATACGTCCAGCGGTTCCATCAGCAATCGGTCGGCATCACCATCGTGCCGGCCTGCGCGTCGTTCTGATTCACCGCGCTCCACTGCCGGCCGCGCACGACAAAACGGGCGCCCGAAGGCGCCCGTCGGCATGTCTGAAGCACGGCGTACCGCTTACCTGTTCTCGAACATGTCCATGATCTGCTGCTTCTCCTGCGGCGTGACGGGCGGCGGCGCCAGCCCGGCCGCGCCGGCCGAACCCAGTGCGTCGTTCGCGCTGATCGCGTTCTCCGCCGGGTTGATGTCGACGTTCGCGACGAAGCCGTTGCCCGGCGTGCGATCAGCATAGTACAGCTCCCCGTCGATCGTGGTCAGGCCGTCCGGCATCGGCATCTGCTGCTCGGGCACGCCGTTCAGCGCGGTGCGCATGTAGTTCACCCAGATCGGCAACGCGAGCTGCGCACCGAATTCGCGGCTACCGAGGCTCTTCGGCTGGTCGAAGCCCATCCACGCGACCGCGACGAGCGACTGCTGGTAGCCGGCGAACCAGCCGTCCTTCGCATCGTTCGTGGTACCCGTCTTGCCCTGCAGGTCGTTGCGGCCCAGCGCGTTGGTGCCCGCGCCCGTGCCGGCCGTCGCGACCGAATGCAGCAGGCTGTTCATCACGTACGCGTTGCGGCCTTCGATCGTGCGCGGCGCCGTGCCGCCCGCGACCACCGGCTGCGACTTCTGCAGCGGCTGACCGCGTGCGTCGTCGACTTCGGCGATCAGGTACGGGTCGACCTTGTACCCGCCGTTCGCGAACACCGCGTAGCCGGTCGCGAGCTGCAGCGGCGTCACGAGGCCCGCGCCGAGCGCCATCGGCAGGTACGGCGGCGTCTTCGCCGGATCGAAGCCGAAGCGCTGTGTCACGTACTGCTGCGCATACTGCGTGCCGATCGACGCGAGGATCCGGATCGACACGAGATTCTTCGAACGCTGCAGGCCGGTGCGCATCGTCATCGGGCCGTCCGGCTGGTCGTCGTCCTTCGGCTCCCATGCGGTGCCACCCGGCACGCTCGGCGGGAAGTACAGCGGCGCGTCGTTGATCATCGTCGCCGGCCCGAGCCCCTTGTCGAGCGACGCCGAATAGATGAACGGCTTGAACGACGAGCCCGGCTGCCGCCACGCCTGCGTCACGTGGTTGAACTTGCTCTTGTTGAAGTCGAAGCCGCCGACGAGCGAGCGGATCGCACCGTCCTGCGGCGCAATCGCGACGAGCGCGCCTTCGACCTGCGGCAGCTGCACGACCTGCCAGCCCGTCTTGCCGTCCTTCAGCACGCGCACGACCGAGCCCGGCTTGATGCGCAGCGTGTTGTTCGCACGGGCGCCCAGCGCGGCCGCGACGAAACGCAGCCCGGCCGGGCCGATCGTCGTGGTCGCCCCGCCGACGAACTGCACCTCGACCGCGTTCGGCGACGCCGACAGCACGACCGCCGACTGCAGGTCGCCGTTGTCCGGGTGATCGGCGAGCGCATCGTCGATCGCCTCGTCGCGTTCGTCGCCGGCCGCGGGCAGGTTGATCGATGCCTCGGGGCCGCGATAGCCGTGGCGGCGCTCGTAGTCGAGAATGCCGCGACGCACGGCCTGGTACGCGGCTTCCTGGTCGGCCGAGTTGATCGTCGTCGTGACGGTCAGCCCGCGCGTATAGGTTTCGTCCTTGTACTGCTGGTACATCATCTGCCGCACCATCTCGGCGACGTACTCGCCGTGCACCGCGTACTGGTTGCCCGGCGTGCGCACGTGGATCTCTTCCTTGATCGCTTCGTCGTACTGCGGCTGCGTGATGTAGCCGATGTCGAGCATGCGCTTCAGGATGTATTCCTGACGCACCTTCGCGCGCTTCGGATTGACGACCGGGTTATAGGCGGACGGCGCCTTCGGCAGCCCCGCGAGCATCGCCGCTTCCGCGAGCGTGATGTCCTTCAGGTCCTTGCCGAAGTACACGCGCGCCGCGGCCGCGAAACCGTACGATCGCTGGCCGAGATAGATCTGGTTCATGTACAGCTCGAGGATCTGGTCCTTCGTCAGGGCCTTCTCGATCTTGTACGCGAGCAGCATTTCGTAGATCTTGCGCGTGTAGGTCTTCTCGCTCGACAGGAAGAAGTTGCGCGCGACCTGCATCGTGATCGTGCTCGCGCCCTGGCGCGCGCCGCCGTGCATCAGGTCGGCCACGCCCGCGCGCAGGATGCCGACGAAATCGACGCCGCCGTGCTCGTAGAAGCGGTAGTCCTCGATCGCGAGCACGGCCTTCTTCATCACGTCGGGAATATCCTGGAAGCGCACGAGGCTGCGGCGCTCCTCGCCGAACTCGCCGATCAGCACGTGGTCGGCGGTGAACACGCGCAGCGGCACCTTCGGCTGGTAGTTCGTCAGCGCGTCGAGCGACGGCAGTTGCGGCGCCATCACGACCAGCGCGTAGCCGACGATCAGCGCGCCGACCACCGCCAGGGTCGCGAACAAGCCGACGAACCACAGCGCGACGCGCGAGCCGAACGTGCGGCGGCGCCCTCCGCCACCGCCGCTGCGCTGCTGCGCGCGGCGGCCGTCGTCGCGATCGTCGTCATCGGGGTAATAGGCTCCGGACGGCGAACGGCGCAGCGTGTAGTGGGGCTCGTTCCTGTCGGAAGAAGAAGGCGGTCGTTTGATAATTGGCATGTCGGAATGGCGGGCGTACGTGGCGCCCTCGGACGCATGCGGAAATGCAAGCGGATGAATCAGAGTGGGTGCATCGAGATGCGGCTGTCACGTCGACAGACCCCGCCGCGCGGCGATCCGTTCCCGCGACGTGACAGCGCATTTTAATGAAATCGCCCGGGGGCCTTCGCGATTTTTTGTAAAAATTCCCGCAATGCCGTGATTTGCGGAACGTATTGTCGGCATCCTCGGCCTATGATGGACACGCGATACGGCGTGCGCGGGCATTTTTCTTTCAGTCGCGAAAGGTTTGGCGTCCTGATGCGTGCGCCGCTTGAACTCGCGCGTTTAAGCCGTATTTAAGTGAACCGGTGGTGTAATATCCGCCGGCTCACGCGGGCCGGAACCGGCTCGCGACGGGCATTGCCGCGGTCACGCGGCGCCTTTCAACCACGGAGGATTTCATGTCGCTTTTCGACTCTATTTCGCGCACGATCAAAGGCCTGCTGAACGATGCGGCCGATTCGGTACAGGATCCGTCGCGCGACGCACGGCAGATCGTGCGGGAGCTCGACGACAGCATCGGCCGTGCCGAGAATTCGCTGATCGAGATCGAGGCACAGGTCGCGACCCAGCGCAGCAAGCGCGATGCGGCCGACGACAAGGTCAGGAAGTACGAGGACGGCGCGAAGCGCGCGCTGCAGGGCGGCGACGAAGCGCTCGCGCGCGAGGCGCTCGCGGCGCAGTCGAACGCGGAAGCCGAGCGCGATGCGCTCGCGGCCGAACTGACGACGCTCGAGCCGTCGGTCGACAAGCTGAAGGGGCAGATCGCCGACATGCGCCAGCGCCGCAACGACCTGAATGCGCGCTCGAACATCCTGCAGGCCAAGCAGGAAATCGCGCAGGCGAAGGACGTGGCCGCCAGCGCGCTGGGCGGCATCGGCGGCAAGAACCTGTCCGAGGACTTCCAGAAGCTCGAGGACAAGGTCGCGTTGCAGAACGCGCGCTCGGACGCGCGCCTCAATTCGGCCGACACGTCGAGCGGCAAGGCGCTCGACGACAAGCTCGCCGCGCTGAACAAGGGCCCGTCGGTGGAAGATCGCCTCGCCGCGCTGAAGAAGCAGCTCGATACGCCCGCGCAGTAACCGCCATCGCGGGCCACCGCGCCGCGCCGCGCCCCGGCCCGGGCGCGCGGCGCGAACCGACCGTCAGGAGACGGGCGCCTGCGCCCGGTTCGACCATGAAGAAATCTCTCGCCGCACTCGGCCTCTCGCTGATGTTGCTGTCGTCCGCCGCGTTCGCGGTACCGTCGCTGCAGCAGGTCGAGCAGTCGATCGCGCAGCGTGACTGGCAACGCGCCGACACGCAGCTGTCGCAAGTCATCGACGCCCATCCGAACAACGCGCACGCGCGCTACCTGTATGCGCAGGTGCTGGACCGCGAAGGCCGCGCGTCCGACGCGCTCGTGCAACTGCAGCGCGCGAAATCGCTCGATCCGCAACTGCGCTTCACCGACGCGTCGCGTTTCGCGCAAACGGAGTCGCGCATTCGCGCCGACGCCGCGCGCGTGAGCGGCAACACGCCGTCGGCCACGCAGGCCGGCACGCTGCAGCCGGGGCTCGCCCCCGCCGTCGCGCCGGCTGAAAAACACGGCCCGTCGACCGGCATGTGGATCGGCCTCGGGCTGATCGTCGCCGTGATCGCGCTGGTGCTGCGCTGGACGCTGCGGCGCGCGCGCACGGCCGACAACGGCCGCGCCGACGACGAACGCCGCACGCAGCTCAAGCGCGCGACCGACGTGCTGAACGACATCCGGCCGCTCAAGCTCGATGCGAAGCTGTCGACGGCGCCGGGCGCCGCGGCGCTGACCGGCGAACTCGAAGCGATCGAGAACGACGCGCGTACGCTCGTCGAAACGCTGTCGAACGGCAAGAATCCGGTGCCGCCGTATCGCGTCGACGAACTCGAACAGCGTCACGCCAGCGTGAAGGCGCGCGTCGAGGGCCGCCCCGACCCGGCCGCGCAGCCCGCGGCGCCGACGAACGGCAGCGGCTCCGTGTACGCGCAGGAAGCCGATCGCGTGACGGGCGCCCAGGGCCAGCCCTATCAGCAGCAGCCCTACCCGCCGCAACAACCCTATCCGCAACAGCAGCCGCCCGTCGTGATCCAGCAAGGCGGCGGTTTCGGCGGCGGGATGGGCGGACTGCTGACCGGCGTGCTGCTCGGCCAGGCGATGTCCGGCGGCCGCGATCGCGTGGTCGAACACGACGTGATCGTCGACGGCGAGCACCGCCGGCAGGAAGCCGACCCGGGCTTCGACCTCGGCCGCGGCGACGATTCGAACTGGAGCGACGGCAACGGCGGTGGCGGGATGGACCTCGGCAGCAACGACGACGGCTGGACCGACGACAACACCTGAGCCCCTGGCCACCGGGCGTCGACGTGCATGTCGACGCCCTGACACGCACGCCACGCCCCGTTGCATGACCGGCCGCGCCGACGCGCGGATTTGTCAATCATTTCAAGATGGACTACCGGCAATGGGGCACGTTCGCTATCATGCGGCCATCGGCGTGCCACCGACCCTGATTCGACGCAAAGCAATCCTGCGCGTCGCGGCACGCCTCCTCTCGCCCCCAACCAGGAGAAAGCCGCTCATGAGCATCATCAAGGAATTCAAGGAGTTCGCCGTCAAGGGCAACGTGATGGATCTCGCCGTCGGCGTGATCATCGGCGGCGCGTTCTCGAAAATCGTCGACTCGGTCGTGAAAGACCTCATCATGCCGGTCATCGGTGTGCTGACCGGCGGTCTGGATTTCTCGAACAAGTTCGTTCTGCTCGGCACCATCCCCCCGACGTTCAAGGGTAATCCCGACTCGTTCAAGGACCTGCAGGCCGCAGGCGTCGCCGCATTCGGCTACGGCTCGTTCATCACCGTGGCGATCAATTTCGTTATCCTCGCGTTCATCATTTTCCTGATGGTGAAATTCATCAACAAGCTGCGCAAGCCGGAAGAAGCCGCGCCGGCCGCGACGCCGGAAGACACCGTGCTGCTGCGCGAGATCCGCGATTCGCTCAAGCAGCGCTGATCGCCACGCGCTCCGCCCGCCAGGCCCGCCTCGTGCGGGCCTTTTTATTGCGTACACGATGCACCGCCGCATGCGGCCCATCTCATTTTTTTGTGACGAGCGAATGCACGCGCGGGAAAAGCAGGTCTATGATGGAGACTAAACGACAGTACGGGCGCCAAGACGCTGGCTGTGTCGATCATGGCGAGCAGGTCGACGGGAGACATTGATCGTCGTACTGCACGAATGCAGCATTTTCGTGTGCTATAAAGGATCGACATGCGGCGTACATAGCCGGGAGTGGGTCGCATGAAAGTGCCGCATTTCTTGCAATTGTTTTTGAGGCGAGTGTTTATGTCCTTCCCGAAAAAACGTCGGCGTGCGCCGCAGGATGGCCAGGAGTCGTTCCTCGCGGTCCTGCGTCACTCGAAACCGTTTGCCCAGCTCGACACCAAGATTGCCCGCGCCCGCGCGCAGGACGAACCCGTCCTCTATGCGCATGTGCTGCCCGGCCTCGACGTGCTCCTGTGCAGCGTGCGCGGCGCACAGCCGCCTTATCCGGCCATCGCCGAATTGCGCAAGCGCTGCATCGAATCGATCGCCAACGCGCTCGAGCAGCCGCTCGACGGCCTCGAGAACGGCGGATACTGGTACGAAGCAAACGGCTTCGGCTTCCTCGTCTTCGCGAGCCGCGCCCGTGCGCGCATCCTGCCCGAGTTTGGTGCAGGCACGAAAGCGAGCCTGCGCGGCGGTCTCGGCCGCCAGAACGCGGGCGACACGACACCCCGCTCGCTCGGCTGATCCGCCAGTCATTCGATGGGCCGCCTTTGGGCGGCCCATCTGCCATTCACACGCTCCGCTTGCCCGTCACGACACCTGTTGACGGCCGTTGTTCGGCCGCACGATGTCGATGAACGCGGCGAAATCGGCGCCGGCGAGCCCCTGTGCCGCGCCGAGCCTCAGCACCTGCTGCACGGTGGCCGACACGGGCATCACCGCGCCCGTGTCGCGCGCGGCGTCGGCGATGGCATCGACATCCTTCTGGAACGTCGCGAGCGCGCCGATCGACGGATGCCCGCCCGACGTCATGCGCGGCACGAACGTCTGCAGCAGCACCGAATCGGCCCAGCCGCCGGCCAGCGCCTCGGCCAGACGCGCGGCGTCGATGCCGCTCGCCTGCGCGAGGCCGACCGCCTCGGCGATCGCGGTGACCGTCGCGGTCACGATCGCCTGATTGCACAGCTTCGCCGTCTGGCCCGCGCCCGCGTCGCCCATGTGCGTGATGCGCGACGCGTACGTATCGATCAGCGGGCGCACCGCGTCGAGATCGGCCGCGCGGCCGCCGGCCATCACCGCGAGCGTGCCGGCCTGCGCGCCCGGCACGCCGCCGGACACCGGCGCATCGACCCAGCCGACCCCGAGCGCGGCCGCGCGCGCCGCGTAGTCGCGCGTGGCGGCAGGCGGAATGCTCGAATGATCGACGATGCGCTGCAGGCGACGCGCATTCGCGCCACCGGAAAGCAGCCCGTGCTCGCCGAACACGACGTCGCCGACCGCACGACCGTCGAGCACGCACACGAATACCGTATCGACGCGCTCGGCCAGCTCGCGCGGCGTGCCGACTACCTGCGCGCCGTCCTTCACGAGCGCCTCGGCCTTCTCGCGCGAGCGATTCCACACGCTGACGCGATGCCCGGCCGCCAGCAAATGCCGAATCATCGGCGCGCCCATCAATCCCGGTCCGCAAAATCCGACTTCCACGATGTTCCTCGTCTCCGATATGGGTTGCACTTGCCGCCCATCATACCTATCACTCAAGAAGCCGGGCACGCACGGCGCCGTTGCGGGCGCGCGCCTTGCACCGGCCCATCATGCGAACGTCCCAGGGAGGCATCATGAGCGACCACGTGTACAAGATGATCGAACTGACCGGCTCGTCGCGGCAATCGAGCGACGACGCGATTCGCAACGCGATCTCGAAAGCCGGCAAGACGCTGCACAACCTGCACTGGTTCCAGGTGACCGAAACGCGCGGTCACATCGAAGGCGACCAGGTCGTGCACTGGCAGGTCACGCTGAAGGTCGGCATGCGCATCGACGACTGACGCGCGCACCGCCGCACCCGCCGCGCCGCGATCCGGATCCGCGCAAGGCGGAGCCGTGCGGCGCCGCGCGCCCCGCATTGCATCCCGTTCGGGCCCCTTGTCGCGGCCCGGCCGCCGCGTGCCTGCGGGTATCCATCTCTTGACGCTGATTTTCGTTCATATTAAAAACGATATACCCCACCCGCCCCTCGATCAGCCCAGCCATATAAACCGGAGATAACATGAGTCAGCAACGCGAGGCGATCGACACGTACCTCTTGCGCGTCTTGCACACCTTGTTGATGGAGCGCAGCGTCACGCGCGCGGCCGTCAAACTGAACCAGTCGCAACCGGCGATCAGCGCCGCGCTGCGGCGCCTGCGCGACATCACCGGCGACCCGCTGCTGGTGCGCGGCAAATCCGGCATGGTGCCGACCGAATACGGGCTGCGCCTGCTCGAGCCCGTGCAGAACGCGCTGCGTGAAATCGAGCGCATCAAGTTCCAGCAGCACAACTTCGATCCGGCCACGTCGATCCGCTGTTACCGGATCGGCTGCCCCGACTACCTGAACGTGCTGTTCGTCCCGACCGTCGTCGAACGCTTCCGCCAGGCCGCGCCGAATGCGACGCTCGAGTTCCATTCGCTCGGCCCCGCGTTCGACTACGAGCTCGCGCTGGAAGACGGCAAGCTCGACATCGTCGTCGGCAACTGGCCCGAGCCGCCCGAGCAACTGCACCTGTCGAACCTGTTCGTCGACGAAATCGTCTGCCTGATGAGCAATACGCACCCGTTCGCGAAGCGCGGCGGGCTCACGCTCGACCAGTACCTGAACGCACCGCACCTCGCGCCGACGCCGTACTCGGTCGGCCAGCGCGGCGCGATCGACGTGCATCTCGCGCGCGAGAGGCTCAAGCGCCACGTGGTCGTCACGCTGCCGTACTTCAACCTCGCGCCGTACGTGCTCGTGAAGTCGGACCTGATCTTCACGACCACGCGGCTGTTCGCCGATCACTACGCGAAGTTCCTGCCGCTGTCCGTCGTGCCGGCGCCGCTCGACTTCCCGCCGATGCAGTACTACCAGCTGTGGCACGAACGCTGCCATTACTCCGACGAAGTGCGCTGGCTGCGCAGCCTCGTCGCCGAAGCCACCCGCACGCTGATCGAGCCGTAACGGCCTGCACGCGCCCGCGCTTTCACGGCGCGGGGCGACGATGGCCGGGGGCGGCGCGCCCGGCCTGGCCGCCGCCGCGCGGCTTCAGCGCTGCTTCAGCGCGATGCCTCGACGAGTGCGTGCGCGAGCGCATTGTGACGCTCGATCACGGGCGGCAGATCGAGCGTCGCCAGCCGCCCTTCCCGCACCACCACCTTCCCGTTCACCACCGTGTATGCCGTCTGCGACGGCGCGCAGAACACGAGCGCCGCGACCGGATCGTGCAACGCGCCCGCGAACAGCGGCTGCCGCAGGTCGAACGCGGCGAAATCCGCGGCCATGCCGGGTTTCAGCGCGCCGATGTCGTCGCGGTTCAGCACCTTCGCGCCGCCGAGCGTTGCGATCTCGAGCGCTTCGCGCGCGGTCATCGCGTCGGGCCCGAAGCCGACCCGCTGCAGCAGCAGCGCCTGGCGCACTTCCGCCACCATCTGCGCGCCGTCGTTCGACGCGGAACCGTCGACGCCAAGCCCGACCGGCACGCCCGCGAGCCGCATCTTCTTCACCGGCGCGATGCCGGACGCGAGCCGCATGTTCGAACACGGACAGTGCGCGACGCCCGTGCCGGTACGCGCGAACAGGCCGATGCCCGCATCGTCGAGCTGCACGCAGTGCGCATGCCACACGTCGTGGCCGACCCAGCCGAGATCTTCCGCATATTCGGCAGGCGTCATCCCGAACTTCTCGCGGCTGTACGCGATGTCGTTGACGTTCTCCGCGAGGTGCGTGTGCAGCGACACGCCGTATTCGCGCGCCAGCACGGCCGCGTCGCGCATCAGCTCGCGGCTCACCGAGAACGGCGAGCACGGCGCGACCACCACGCGCAGCATCGCGTAGCGGCCTTCGTCGTGATAGGTCTCGATCAGGCGCTGCGCGTCGCGCAGGATGTCAGGTTCGCGCTCGACGACCGAATCGGGCGGCAGCCCGCCGTCGCGCTGGCCGACGCTCATCGCGCCGCGGCTCGCGTGAAAGCGCATGCCGATCCGCTGCGCGGCGCCGATGCTGTCGTCGAGCCGGCTGCCGTTCGGGTAGATGTACAGATGGTCGCTCGACGTCGTGCAGCCCGACTGCAGCAGCTCGGCCATCGCGGTGAGCGTCGACACCTCGATCATCTCGGGCGTCAGGTGCGCCCAGATCCGGTACAGGTTCGTGAGCCAGCCGAACAGCTCGGCGTTCTGCGCGGCCGGCACCGCGCGCGTGAGGCTCTGGTACATGTGGTGGTGCGTGTTCACGAGCCCCGGGATCACGAGGTGGCCGCGCAGGTCGAGCACTTCGTCGGCCGTGTCCGGCAGCTCGGCGCTCGGGCCGACCGCGACGATCCGGTTGTCTTCGATGTAGAGCCCTGCGTCGCGCAGCTCGCGACGCGTGTCGTCCATGGTCACGAGCACGTCGGCGTGCTTGACCAGCAGGGTCGTCGGGCGGGATGAGGAGGGGTTCGGCGCGCGTGCGCCAGCGTGCTGCTCGAGATTCATGCGTTCTCCGCGTCGGTCTGCCTCCAGGGGCTGTCCTGGAGGCGGTCACACAGCCGTTCGAACGCTGAATCGCGGCACGCCCCGGTGCCTGCGTCCGTTCGAACGCCCTGGCCCGGTTACCCGGCGTGCTCGCCGTCTTCGGGGTACGCGCGGGCCACGGGCCGACGCGCACGGCGGGAGGATCGCCCAAGCGCGCGCCGCGCACAATGCGCGATCCGGAATACCGCCCTTCAGGGATTCGGTATGGTACGCCGCCCGCCGCCCTGCCGGGCGCCCGCAACCGCCGCTCGAAGCCCTATCCGGCGGGCCGTCGACAGCCGCTCATGCGCGGCGCATTATCTTTGATATCGCGCCCGTATTTGCGTGGGGAACCTTTTTACAATGCCTGCACGGCGCTCGCTTCACTCTCGCCGACGGGTATGTAGCCACGTGACGTGGAGCCTCGATCCGCCGCACAGTCATGGATCGAGCCGCCGCCGAACCTCGCATTCACACAAGGAACAACGAATGGGAAAGCTCACTACCCACGTACTCGATACGGCGCACGGCCGTCCCGGCGCCGCCATCAAGGTGGACCTCTACGCGCTGGACGGCGAATCGCGCCGCGCGATCAAGACCGTGCTGACCAATAGCGACGGCCGCTGCGACGAACCCCTGCTCGAAGGCGCGGCGCTCGCCGCCGGCGAATACGAACTCGTATTCCATGCCGGCGACTACTTCGCGGCGCTCGGCGTGAAGGTGCCCGAACCCCGCTTCGTCGACCGCGTCGTGCTCCGCTTCGGCATCGCCGACACCGCATCGCACTACCACGTGCCGCTGCTCGTGTCGCCGTGGTCGTACAGCACCTATCGCGGCAGCTGACATACGCATCAGCGCCCGCATCAAGACAAAATCTGAGTCTGGAGGAGTTTCATGGAAGGCTTCATCACCGACTGGCTGAACCTCGCGCTGCGATGGCTGCACGTCATCGTCGCGATTGCGTGGATCGGCGAGTCGTTCTATTTCGTCGCGCTCGACAACAGCCTGAAACCGCCGACCGACCCGAACCAGCGCAAGCGCGGCGTGTTCGGCGAGCTGTGGCACGTCCACGGCGGCGGCTTCTACAACATGCAGAAGTACACGGTCGCCCCGCCGGAAATGCCGGATGACCTGCACTGGTCGAAGTGGCCGTCGTACACGACGTGGCTGTCGGGCTTCACGCTGTTCTTCGTGCTGTACCTGCTCGCCCCGAACACGTACCTGATCGACAAGAACGTGCTCGACATGGGCCCGGTCGTCGCCGTCGCGTCCGCGCTCGGCTTCCTCGCCGCCGGCTGGATCGTCTACGACTCGCTGTGCCGCATCCTCGGCACCAACGACCGCGTGCTGGGCATCTGCGTCGGCCTGTACGTCGTCGTCGCGGCGTACCTCGCGTGCCACATCTTCTCGGGCCGTGCCGCCTACCTGATCGTCGGCGCGATGCTCGCGACGATCATGTCGGCGAACGTGTTCTTCGTGATCATCCCCGGCCAGCGCAAGATGGTCGACAAGATGCTCAAGGGCGAAGAGCCGAACCCGATCTACGGCAAGCGCGGCAAGCAGCGTTCGGTGCACAACACGTACTTCACGCTGCCGGTCGTGTTCGCGATGCTGTCGAACCACTATGCGATGACGTACACGAACAAGTTCAACTGGGTCGTGCTCGTGCTGATCATGCTGGCCGGCGCCCTGATTCGCCAGTTCTTCGTGATGCGTCACCGCGGCAAGCAGCTGTGGTACCTGCCGATCGGCGGCGTCGCGCTGCTGTCGGGCGCGCTGGTGTGGACGATGCCGAAGCCGGTCGCACCGGAAGCGCAAGCGGCCAACGCACCGAAGATCGTGATCAACGACATCATGCCGATCCTGCAGCAGCGCTGCGTCGAGTGCCACTCGGCCAAGCCGACGCTGATGGGCAGCGCGCCCGCGGGCGTGATGTTCGATACGCCGGACGAAGTGTCGAAGAACGCGCAGCGCATCTACGACCAGGCCGTGCGCCTGAAGGCGATGCCGATCGGCAACGTCACGCACATGACCGACGACGAGCGGACCAAGCTCGCCGCCTGGTTCGAGGGCGGCGCGGTCAAGTAAGCCGCCCGGCGCCGGCACGGTCATGCGCCGGCGCCATCCTCTCCGTTCGCGGGCCCGGTCACGGGCCCGTTTTTTTTGCCCGCTCAGAATGCCCTGCGCGCGTCAGCCGCGCATCGCGTCGCGCTGCAGTGCGACGAGTGCATCGCGGGCGCGCGGGCCGTCGTCGAACGGCACGAAGATGTGATCGTGGTACGCGGCGGCCATCACGTTGCAACTGATGCCGGCCGCACCGAGCGCGCGTGCGAATGCGGCCGTGAGGCCGACGGCCGCGAGGTCGGAATGCACGGTGAGCGTGATCCAGGCGGCGCGGAACAGCACCGGCCAGCCGCGCCGGGCGGCCGTCTGCTCGTCGACCACGACCGTCAGCCCTTCCGCTTCGCGGAACGTCGCGATCACGTCGGATACCGATACGTCGGCGTCGTGCGGCAGCGCGATGAACGCGAGCGCGCCCGGATGCAGTTCGGGCCGCATCGTGCGCAGCAGGACCGCGAGGTCGTTTTCAGGCTGGCTCATCGGAAGATCGCGCCCGGAAGCGGGCGTCGTGCAGTGGCGCTGCGGGCACGATAGCACGCGCTACACGCGCACCGTCGCGACTTCGTCCGCGAGCCAGCCGCGCAACGCGACGATGCGCGGATCATCCTGCAGGTGCGCCGGATATACGACGTGATACGCGAGCGCCGGCGCCACGTCGACGCTCACGTCGAACAGCCGCACGAGGCGCCCGTCCGCGAGATCGCGCACGATCATGTGCGGCTCGGCCAGCCCGACCGCCGCGCCGTCCGCCACGGCCTGCACGACGTGGCTGGAATCCGGAAACGCGACGCACCGGCTGTCGTCGAAACCTGCGACCCCGGCTGCCGTCATCCATGCCGACCAGCGCGGCCAGCGCACGCCGTCGACTTCGCAGTCGGCGTGGCACAGCGTGTAGCGCAGCAGGTCGCGCGGCACGCGCGGCGGCTGCCCGGCCGACAGCAGCGCCGGGCTGCAGACCGCGACGACCGACGTGCCGAACAGGCGCTGCGCACCTGCATCGCGGTAACGCCCGGTGCCGAAGCGGATCGCGACGTCCACATCGTCGTCGGCGAAATCGCGCAGGCGATCGGTGATGTCGAACGTGAGTTCGAGCGCGGGATGGGCGGCCCTGAAACGCGGCAGGCGCGGCAGCAGCCAGTGCGTCGCGAAGCGTGCGCCGACCGACACGCGCAGTTCGGTCTGCTCGCGCGCGAGGCGGCGCGCCCGTGCGGTCGCACGTTGCAGGCCCGCCAGCGCGTCGGCGGCCGCGCCGGCCAGCACGACGCCGGCGGGCGTCAGCCGGATGCTGCGGCTCGTACGGACGAACAGGTCCATGCCGAGTTGCGCTTCGATTTCCTTGATCTGGTGACTGACGGCGGCCGGCGTCAACCCGACCTCGTCGGCCGCCCGCGAGAAATTCAGGTGCCGCGCCGCTGCATCGAACGTCCTCAGCGCGCGCGTACCGGGCCACATGCGTTCCATCGATCTTCAAAAGGAATTTGATGACCGTCCGAAAACTACTCGTTTTTCATGACGCCATCAATGAGCAAACAATAGCCGTTCTTGAAGATGCCGCGCGCCGCCCCGTGCCCGCGGCCGAACCCGGAGATTTGCCGATGACCGCCGTATCGTTCCCGTCCGTCACTCAACTCAACGGCACGACCGCCGCGCCGGATGCACTCGCCGCGCTGGCCTTCGCGGGCCACGCGCATTTCACCGCGATGCAGGTCCGCGACGGGCGCGTGCGCGGCCTCGACCTGCATCTCGCCCGGCTGCGCGAAGCATCGAATGCACTGTTCGGGCAGGCGCTGCCCGACGCACGAATGCGCACGTTCCTGCACGCCGCGCTCGAGCACGCGCCATCGGCGCTGTCGCTGACCGCGACCGTTCATGCGACGAGCGGCGAATTCGTCGCGCCGCGCGCCGATGAAACGCTCGACGTGCTGGTGCGCACCGCGGCGCCGTCGTCGGGGCCCGCAGGCCCACTCGATCTCGCGCTGTTCGACTACGAGCGCGTGCTGCCGGCGATCAAGCACGTCGGCGAAGTCGCGAAAACGCACTTTCTGCGCCGCGCGGTCTCACGGGGTTTCGACGATGCGGCGTTCATCGATCGCCACGGGCGCATCAGCGAAGGCTCGATCTGGAATCTGGCGTTCTGGACCGGCGACGCGGTCGTGTGGCCGGTGGCCGGCATGCTCGGCGGTGTCACGATGGGCATCCTGCGGCGGCAACTGGCACGCCTCGGCGTCGCGCAGCACGACCGTGAAGTCAGGCCGGCCGACCTGCCGTCACTGGCCGGCGCCGTCGTGATGAATTCATGGACGCCGGCCATCGCGGTGCGCCGGCTCGGCACGGCGACGCTGCCCGATTCGTCGTCGTTCGTCGCGCTGCTGCATCGCGCGTATGAACACGAGCCGGCCGTCGCGCCGTGATGCACGCCAAGCTGAAACCCAGGCGCCGAATGCTCATGCGTCGCCCGTCTCCGGCAACCGCGCAATCACCTTGATCTCGAACTGAAACCCATACAGCCACGTCGCGCCGACGGCGGTCAGCGTCGGATGCGGTGCGTCGCCCCAGTATTCGGGCACGATCGCCCAGACCCGCTCGAACGTCGCTTCGGGATCGACGAGGAACACCATCACGTCGACGACGTCGTCGAACGTGCAGCCGGCCGCGCGCAGCACCGCATTCAGGTTGTCGAACGCACGGCGCACCTGCGCGCCCAGTTCCGGCTCGGGCGAGCCGTCCTCGCGGCTGCCCACCTGCCCGGATACGAACAGGAAGCCGTTCGCGCGCAGCGCCGGCGAATAACGGTTGCGGTCGTACAGCGCCTGGCGACCCGGCGGAAAAACTGCGCTACGCTTTGCCATTCGACACCTCCATCGGTCTTGGGCGGCATGCCCGTGCATCAACGATGAAGGCACTTTAAGGACCGTTGCGCGGCGGATAAACCGGCAACCCTGTCCAACACTGTTTGCACATCCCAAACAATCCTGCGACCGACGCGGAGCCCCGACCCGATGGATCGATTCGACGCAATGCAGGCGTTCGCCCGCGTGGTGGAAGCCGGCAGCTTCACGAAGGCAGCCGACACGCTGCACATGAGCCGCACCACCGTCACGCAACTGGTGCAGCAGCTCGAAGCGCGGCTGCGCGTGAAGCTGTTCAACCGCACGACCCGCAAGGTCGTCGTCACGGCCGACGGCGCCGCGTACTACGAACGTGTCGTGCGGCTGCTGGCCGACATGGACGATGCCGAAACGAGCCTGTCCGCGGCGTCGGCGTCGCCGCGCGGGCGGCTGCGGGTGGACGTGCCGAGCCCGTTCGCGCGCCTGATCCTGATCCCCGCGCTACCCGCGTTTCATGCGCGCCATCCGGACATCCAGCTCGACATGGGCGTGAGCGACCGCGTGGTCGACGTGATCGGCGAGAACGTCGATTGCGTCGTGCGCGGCGGCGAGCCGACCGACCGCTCGCTGGTCGCGCGCCACATCGGCGACCTGCGGCTCGGCGTGTACGCATCGCCCGCCTATCTCGCGCGCGCCGGTACGCCGTCGCATCCGGCCGAACTGGACGACGCGCATCATCGCGTCGTCGGCTTTCTGTGGGCGCGCACCGGCAAGACGCTGCCGTTCGCGATGGCATGCGACGGCGAGCAGGTCCACGTGCGTGGGCGCTACGTGCTCGCGGTCGACGACGGCAATGCGTACCTCGCAGCCGGCCTCGCAGGGCTCGGCATCCTGTGGCTGCCCGACTACATGGCCGCCGCGTATCGCGCGAACGGCGAACTGGTGCCGCTGTTCGCGCAATGGCAACTCGAACCGATGCCGATGTACGTCGCCTTCCCGCCGAACCGGCACGTCAGCGCGAAGCTGCGCGTGTTCGTCGACTGGGTGGCCGAGCTGATGACGCAGCATGCGCCGGTCGCCACCCGGCGGCGCGGCGGCCAGGGTTCGCGCGCGATGCGCCAATCCTCGTCCATCTGATTCGCGCGCAGGCGAGCGTCCATGAAAAAACCCGCGCAGGCCGCGCGGGTTTCGACGGGAGGACGATCGGATCGGCCTGACTCAGGCCGTCACCGCATCCAGTGCATCCTCGGTGAGCCACAGCGATTCCTGCAGATCCTGCTCGTTCAGGTTCAAGCCGTCGCCGCCGCGATCGACGACGATGAAGTCGCTGACGCCGCCGAGCGCGATCAGCGGGTGATGCCACACGCCCTTCGCGTAGTTGACGCCCTGCCAGCCGCTCGTCACGAACGCACGGATCTTCGCCGGGTCGAGATCGCCCGCGGGCGCGACGACGACGAGATACGGCTGGTCGTTCAGCGGCACGAACGCCTGGCTGCCGAGCGGGTGCCGCTCCAGCATCTTCACTTCGAACGGCAGCGTGCGCGGCTGGCCGCGGAACAGGTTGACGAGCGTGCGGCCGCCTTCATCGGTCACGTCGACTTTCGCGAGATCGTGAAAGCGGATCGTCGTGCCGAGGTTGATCGGGATCTGCTTCGCCCCTTCCGTTTCGATCACGTCGCCGAACGGCGCGAAGGCTTCCTTGGTCAGCGGTTCGATGGCAAGCGTCTTCATTTGTCGAGCGTCCCCCACAGACGCAGGCGCGACACGCCGCCGTCCGGAATGATGTTCAGTCGCACGTGCGTGACGGGGCCGAGCGACGCGATGTCCTGTTCGAAGTAGTGCTGCTTGTCCATCTGCAGCTTCTGTTCGCCGAGCAGCACCGGCCAGAACATCGACTGCGTGATCAGCGAGCTGTCCGTGCCGCCCGACACGTACGCGGCCTGGATCGAGCAGCGATCCGGATAGTTGCCCTTGAAGAACGCGGTATCGACTTCGATCTTGCGGATCACGCCCGGCTGCGCGAGCGCGATGATCGCCCAGTCGTTGCCCGGCTCGCGGCGGCGGCGGGTTTCCCAGCCGTCGCCCATGTTCACGCCGCGGCCCGGCAGCAGCAGGTTCGACGCGACGCCGAAGTGCTGGTTGTTCGCGGCCACCACGTAACCGCCGTTTTCCATCGCCGCGAGGTCGAACTGCTCGGTCGCGCTCGCGCCGGCCCAGTCGAGCTGCGGCTGGCCGTACACGCGCAGGCGCGCGATGCCGCCGTCCGGGTAGATGTTTACGCGCAGATGCGTGAACGCCCGTGCGTCGTGCGCTTCGACGTAGTGATGGCTGTTGCCCTGCAGCGTCGTCGACGGCACGATCTCGACCCACTCGGTCGCATGCGTCGGCGCGCCGTCGGCCACGAACGCGGCCTCGATCGACGCGGCCGGCGGGAAGTTGCCGGTGAAATGGCTCGTGTCGATGTCGAAGCCCTTGATCACGCCCGGGCGCGCGAGCTTGACGATGCACCAGTCGTAGCCGGTCGTACGCTTGCGGCGCGTTTCCCAGCCGTCCATCCACTTGCCGTGGTCGTCGTACTTGCCGGGAATGAAGACGGCCGGCTCGGGGTTCAGCATCCGGTCCTTCGGCGCGAAGAAGTCGTCGCTGGCCTCGAGCGCCTGCGCACCGAGACGCGGGTCGGCAAGATTCACGTAGCGCCGCGTGAAATCGGGTGCGTTCGGATCGAGAAGCGGAACAGCCATGATGTTTCCTTGTTTCAGTGAGGCGATCAGGCCGCTGCGACGCAGCAGGCCGTATTGCGGTGTCAGGCGTCGATCAGGTCGTCGAGGCGGAAGCGCGCGATCCGGTAGATCTGGTCGAGGCTCGTGCGCAGTTCCTCGGTGCGCGAATGATTCACGCGCGACTCGAAATTCGCGATGATGCCGTGGCGATCATAACCGCGCACTGCGAGGATGAACGGGAAGCCGAACTTCTCGCGATACGTGCGGTTCAGCGTCAGCAGCTTGTCGAATTCTTCCTGCGTGCACTGGTCGAGGCCTGCGCCGCTCTGTTCGCGGGTCGACTCGGCCGTCAGCTCGCCGCGCACGGCGGCCTTGCCGGCCAGCTCCGGGTGAGCGTTGATCAGCGCGAGCTGGCGCACTTCGCCGCCGTTTTCCACCGCGCCCGACATCGTCTTGTGCAGCGCGTCGATGCTCGCGAACGGCCGCTCGCCCGCGGCGACTTCGGCCACCCACGGCGAATGTTCGAAAATCCCCGACAGCGCCGCGACAAATGCGCTCGGCGCCATCGTGTTCAGTTGCTCCAACGTGTAGCGCATCGCCTTCATGCTTTCCCTTCGTTTCGATGATTGGGCTGATACGGATGATGTTCACGCCAGTGACGCGCGATATCGACACGGCGCGTCACCCATACGCGATCGTGCTTCTCGATGTGATCGAGGAAACGCTGCAGCCCGCGGAACCGGCCCGGCCGGCCGAGCAGTCGGCAGTGCATGCCGATCGACAGCATCTTCGGCGCCTCGTCGCCTTCCGCGTACAGCACGTCGAATGCGTCGCGCAGGTAGTCGAAGAAGTGGTCGCCGGTGTTGAAGCCCTGCGGCGTCGCGAAACGCATGTCGTTCGTGTCGAGCGTGTACGGCACGATCAGCTGCGGCGACGTGCGGCCGCCCGACACTTCGACGTCCATCCAGAACGGCAGGTCGTCGCCGTAGTTGTCGGAGTCGTACAGGAAGCCGCCGTATTCGGCGACCAGGCGGTGCGTATTGGGGCTGTCGCGGCCGGTATACCAGCCGAGCGGGCGCTCGCCCGTCACGCGCTCGATCGCCTCCATGCCGAGGCGCATGTGCTCGGCTTCGAGCTCCGGCGCCATGCTCTGGTAGTGGATCCAGCGCCAGCCGTGGCATGCGATCTCATGGCCGAGCTCGACGAAGGCGCGCGCGAGTTCCGGATGCCGCTCGATCGCCATGCCGACGCCGAATACCGTCAGCGGCAACCCGCGCTTCTCGAATTCGCGCAGGATGCGCCACACGCCGGCCCGCGACCCGTATTCGTAGATCGACTCCATGCTCATGTGGCGGTCCGGATACGCGGCCGCGCCGACGATTTCGGACAGGAACTGCTCGGAGCCCGGATCGCCGTGCAGCACGCAGTTCTCGCCGCCCTCCTCGTAGTTCAGCACGAATTGCACGGCGACGCGGGCGCGCCCCGGCCAGTTCGCCTGAACGGGATGGCGGCCGTAGCCGATCAGGTCGCGAGGATAGTTGGGATCGAGTGACATGGTTCGAAGTGCAACGAAAACGGGCTGAATGAGCGGGCTGAAATAATGGGTTCGCATCGACCGCGCGGTGCCGGAGGCCGGCCGCACAAGCCGATGCGATGACGGCCCAGTGTAGCGAAAAGGTTCATACGCGCCCATACAGCGGCGCAGATAGTGCGTGTCAGACGGTGTGTATGTGCGGTTGCGGCAAATTCGGGACCGGTTCCGCCGCATCCCCGTCCGACGGGCTGAAGCGGGCGAACGCGCCGTCGTAGCGCTTCGGCAGCGGCCGCGCGTAGTCGCCGCGTTTCGCGGTGGCGAGACGCAGCGCGACCAGCGCCTCGGCCCACTTCACGGCCGCCGTGACGCCCTCGACCACCGGCGCGCCGATCTGCTGCTCGATCTCGTGCGCGAATTCGGCCATCCCCGCGCAGCCGAGCACGATCGCGTCGGCGCCGTCCTCGTCGAGCGCGCGCCGGCATTCGTCGACGATGATCCGGCGCGCGGCCGAGCCGGGCCGGTCGAGTTCGAGCACCGCGACGTCGGTCGCGCGCACGTTGCGGCAGAACCGCTTCATCCCGTAGCGCTCCGCGAGGTGCCACGCCATCCCGCAGGTGCGCGCGAGCGTCGTGACGACCGAGAAGCCCGGCGCGAGCACGCTCGCCGCATGCATCGCGGCCTCGGCGATGCCGATCACCGGCCCGCGCGCGAGCTCGCGCGCGGCGTACAGGCCCGGATCGCCGAAACACGCGATCACGTATGCGTCGCAGCCGTCGCGCTCGCCCTGCGCGATCTCCGCGAGGAGGCCCGGCGTCGCGAGCGCCTCGTCGTAATATCCTTCGATCGACGGCGGCCCCATCGGCGGGCTCACGGCGACGATCTCCGTGCCGGCGGCCGCGACCTCGCGCGCGCAGCGGCCCATCGCGTCGGTCATCCGCTGCGTCGTGTTCGGATTGATCAGTCGGATCTTCATCGCACGCTCCTTACGCCTTCGCGCTCACGAGCAGCCGGTAGAACACGAAGCCGAGCCCCGCGCCGATGAACCACGAGAAATTCGCGACACCCTGCCAGCCCGGCACCATCACGCAGGCCACCGCGATCACCGCGGCCGGCAACAGCGCGGCGAGCGCGCGGCGGTTCACGCCGCCCGTGTACCAGTAGCTGCCGCTTTCCGACATCGTGTACAGGTCGTCGCGCACGAGGCGGCCGCGCTTGACGAGGTAGAAGTCGGCGATCAGCACGCCGTACAGCGGGCCGATGAACGCGCCGAGCACGTCGAGCGTGTAGTGGATCACGGCCGGGTTGTTGAACAGGTTCCACGGCGTGATGAAGATCGACGCGACGGCCGCGAGCATCCCGCCCGCGCGCCAACTGATCAGGCGCGGCGCGACGTTCGAGAAATCGAACGCGGGCGACACGAAGTTCGCGACGATGTTGATGCCGATCGTCGCGATCGTGAACGTCAGCGCGCCGAGGATCACCGCGGTCGGATGATCGATGCGGCCGACCGTCTCGACCGGGTCGGTGATCAGTTCGCCGAACACCGGCAGCGTCGCGGCCGTCGTGATCACCGTGACCAGCGAGAACGCGAGGAAGTTGACCGGCAGCCCCCAGAAATTGCCGCGCTTCACTTCGCCGAACGAGCGGCAGTAGCGCGAGAAATCGCCGAAGTTCAGCATCGGCCCGGAGAAGTACGACACGACGAGCGACACGGCGGTAATCATCACCGGAATCACTTCCGCGCCGTGATACTTGACGCCGCCGAGGTTGATGCCGATGTTGCGCCAGCCTGCGCGCCACACCATGTAGCCGGCCAGGATGAACATCACGACATAGACGGCCGGGCCCGCGAAGTCGATGAACTTCTTGATCGTCTCCATCCCGTTCCAGAACACGAACGCCTGCAGCACCCACAACAGCATGAAGCCGGCCCAGCCGACCGCCGACAGCCCGAGGAAGCCGTAGCGATGGACGTCCGCATACGGCAGCCATTGCGGGAAGAATTTCAGCACGACGATCACGAGCGCGCTCGACGCAAGATAAGTCTGGATGCCGTACCACGCGATCGCGATCAGCCCGCGGATCACGGCCGGCACGTTCGCGCCGAGCACGCCGAACGTCGCGCGGCATGCGACCGGATACGGCACGCCGATCTGCTGGCTCGGCCGCGCGATCAGGTTGCACAGCGCGTTCACGAGGCCGATGCCGACGATCAGCGCGATCAGCACCTGCCAGCTCGTCAGCCCGAGCGCGAACAGGCTGCCCGCGAACACGTAGCCGCCGACGCTGTGCACGTCCGACATCCAGAACGCGAAGATGTTGTACGAGCCCCATGTCTGATTTTTAAGGGGTGCCAAATCTTCGTTGTACAGACGTTCGCTGTAACCATCAGGCAACGCCGGACCGCCGCCCTCGCCGCCTTCTTCCGCCGGATAGGCGCTGTCGTGCGCCACACTGAACTGAGCCATGACTTCTCCTTGACGCGGCCGGAAGGCCGCTCCACCGTCATCGATATCGCTCCGGATCGTCGCCCGGAGTCGGACCAGCGGCCCGCGGCAAACACCGCGGGCCCGCATTTCGCTCGTTCTGTGGCGCGCGGCCGGGTTCGCGTCGCCGCTCAGGCGCCGCCGAACACTTCGCGCAAATCGACCTGCCCTTGCGCGGGCCGGTCCAGCATCTTCAGTTCGACATGCTGCAGGTGGCGCGCCATCAGCGTCACCGCCTGCTTCGGATCGCCCGCCTCCAGCGCGGCGAGGATCTCGTCGTGGTCGTCGCACGAGCATGGGCTGCGCCCGTGCGATTCGTACAGCGCCGACATCAGCGTCGAGCGTGCGACGAGCCCTTCGAGGCACTCGCTGAGCGTCGCATTGCCCATCAGCGTCGCGAGCGCCGTATGGAATTCACCCGACAGCCGGATCCACGCGGCGAAGTCGTGCCGCTCGAACGCCTTGCGTTCCTTGTCGATCAGCGCGGCGACGCCCTTCAAGCGCCTGGCGCCGGGGCCGGTCGCGAGCCGCTCGACCACGGCCAGCTCGATGATCCGGCGCATCTCGAACACTTCGTGCACGTCCTGCAGCGTCGGGCTCGCGACGAACGCCCCGCGGTTCGGCTCGAGGTCGACCAGCTTGTCGGTCGCGAGCTGCGCGAGCGCCTGGCGGATCGTCCCGCGCTTCACGCCGAACACGTCGCAGAGCTGCGCCTCCGTCAGCTTCGCGCCGGGCGCGAGCCGATGCTCGAGGATCGCCGTGCGGATGCGCTCGGCGATCGCTTCGGGACCGGCTGCACCGGACGGAGAGGAATCGGGCTCGTTCATGATCTGCATCGTGTGATGGTCCTCATCCTAGGGCGGACATAAAGATTGTCAACAATTCTTTTGCAGGATTCCGCACAATCGGCGTGCGCCGGCATGTCTCCATTCGGTGCAGTGCGCACGAATTCCATGCACGACAAGCCTGACAGGCAATACGGAGGCCCTTCTCGTCGTATACCCGCCCGGCCATTTTGTTGACAAAAATGGTGCACGGACGGGCGAAAGTTGCGTGGACGTCGACGAAAAATATGGACCGTTAGTTGCGCGTTTACATGAAGAAAAAGGCGGGAAAACCCGCCTTTCGATCGATCGCGCCGGCATCAGCCGAGATGCGGATAGTCCGACACCGTGAGCCGGAACCCGTGCGCATTCGCGACCAGTTGCGCCTGCGCGCCGAACGGCAGCGTCAGCAGGTCGGGCACGTGGCCGAACTGGAGCCCCGTGACGACCGGAATCCCGACCACCGCGCGCACCTGGTCGATCATCGCCTGCATGTCGTAGCCGTTGTCGTACTCGAACGGCCGCGCGCCGGTGAACTGGCCGAGCACGAGCGCCTGCTGGCGTGCGAGCAGCCCCGACAGATGCAGCTGATAGATCATCCGCTCGATCCGGAACGGCTGCTCGTTGACGTCCTCGATGAACAGGATGCCGCCCTCGATGTCGGGCATGTACGGCGTGCCGACCAGCGACGTGAGGATCGCGAGGTTGCCGCCCCACAGCGTGCCGGTCACGTTCACCGCCTGCACCTGCGGTGCGTCGGCGACGATCGTCGTGCTCGGCTGCGTCAGCGTCTGCCAGAAATGCCGCATCGTGAAGTCGCTCGGCGTTTCGGCGCCGAAGTCGGCCGACAGCATCGGGCCGCCGAACGTCTTGATGCGCGCCTTCGCGTACAGCGCCAGCTGGATCGCCGTGAAGTCGCTGTGACCGACGAGCGCGACCGGCTGGTCGCGCAGCCGGCGCTCGAGGCCGCGATAGTCGAGCCCGTGCAGAATGCGTGCGGCGCCGTAGCCGCCGCGCACCGCGAGCGCGATGTCCGGCAGCGGCCGCTCGGGATCCGCGAGGCGGTTCAGGTCGCCTGCGCGCTCGCCGTCGGTGCCGCCGAAGCGCTGGAAGCGCCGCTGCGTCGCCTCGATGTTCTCGATGCGCTGCTGCGCGGTGCTGAGGCGCTCGAGCGCGCGATTGATCGCGTCGGGGTCGTGCGGATAGCCGGACGGCGCCAGCAGGCGGATGGTGTAGGACGCGGCGGGCTGGAAGGACATGGCGAAAGGTATCGGGATCGTCAAACCTGCTTAGAGGGTCCGAACCGGGTCCGGTTCACGGAAACCGTGCGCGCCCGGAACGACGGGCGCGGCGGCGGCGACTATGACGCGCCGGATTCGGCGTCGCGGGCGAGCCGTGCCTCGCGCAACGCGCGACGGCGCTCGGCGAAGAACGACTTCAGCGCGGCGCCGCATTCGTCGGCGAGCACGCCGCCCGTCACTTCGGTGTGGTGGTTCAGCTGCGGATTCGCGAATGCGTCGATCACGCTGCCGCACGCGCCCGTCTTCGGGTCGGCCGCGCCATAGACGACCCGCGCGATGCGGGCGTGCATGATCGCGCCGGCGCACATCAGGCACGGCTCGAGCGTCACGTACAGCTCGCAGCCCGGCATCCGGTAATTCTGCAACTGCTGCGCGGCCATGCGCAGCGCGGCCATTTCGGCATGCGCGGACGGGTCGTGCCCGCCGATCGGATGGTTGAAGCCGCGTGCGATCACTTCGTCGCCGCGCACGAGCACCGCGCCGACCGGCACTTCGCCGGCCGCACGCGCCTCTTCGGCGGCGGCTTGCGCAAGACGCATGAAATGGAGGTCGCGCGCCGAGATGGGCGCGGCTTCGTGAACGGGAGAATCGGCGACGGGTTCAGCGGCCGGGGCGGCTGCCGCGCGGGCTGCGTCGTGCAGCGCGTCGGACGTCACATCGTCCCCGCTTCGGCGGACGCATCGTCGAGCCCGCGCTCGCACAGGCGTTCCGCGATGCGCCGGCAGTAGTCGCGCGGCATCACCATCGGGCCGCCGCGCAGCGATTCCAGCGCCATGTCGAGCGCGAGGATCTTCGCCTGCAGCCGGCAACGCGCGGCACGGTCGCTGACCGCCTGCACTTCGTCGTGCAGATTGCGCAGCGCGCGCAGTTGCTCGACGGCCGGCGGCACGAAGCCCGCGTTTTTCAGGATACGGTTGGCCACCCGCACCTCCTCGGGCACGAGCAGGTCGTCATCCAGCGCCTGCGGCGCGCCGGTACCCGGCAAATCGTCGAACTCGCCCCGCGCGGCGGCGGCGGCAATACGTTGTTCGACCAGGGCGTCAAGCAATCTCATCAGTCAATCGGAACAATGCGGCAGGCCGAATTCTAGCAGGGTGACGCCGGTATGACAGGCCCTTCGAATATATGCTCGATATTGCGTTTTTTAGGGGCCGAATCGCTGCGCATGCGCGCCGATCGCCGTCAGTTGCCGCTCTGCTGCGCCGCAGCAGGCTGAGCGCCGTTCGCACGCTTCCAAACGCATGCGCTGCCCGGACCCATTTTTTAATTCGCGACGAGACGATCGACCCCTGTCGACCCGGCGAAAACACCCGCCGCCGCCACTTCCGCCGTCGCATCCGATGGCATGGCCCGATTACGCAGTCACCGTTTCCGGCCGCGCTTTCGCGAACGGGCGGAACATCGTCGCGATCAGGAACGCGCCGATCCCGATCGCGAACGACCCGAGGTACAGCCAGCCGTAGCTGCCGAACGCATCGACGATCAGCCCGCCCGCGACCGGGCCCGTGGCCATCCCGAGGCTGCCCGCCATCGCGCAGCCGCCGATCACGGTGCCCATCATCCGCAGCGGGAAATTCTCGCGCGCGAGCACCGAATACAGCGGCATCACGCCTGCATAGATGAAGCCGAACAGCGTCGCGACCGCGTAGAAGCCGTCGAGCGTGCGCACGAAGTAGTAGCCGAGCGCGCCGAGCGCCTGCGCGAGCAGCCCCGCCACCAGCATGCGCTTCGCGCCGAGGCGATCGCCGAGCAGCCCGAACGCGATCCGGCCGCCCATCCCCGCCAGCCCTTCGACGCTGTAGATCGACACCGCGACGATCAGCGGAATCCCGCAGGTCACCGCGTAGCTGACCGTATGGAAGATCGGGCCCGAATGCGTCGCGCAGCAGAAGAAATTGGTCAGCAGCAGCACCATGAACTGCGGCGAGCGCAACGCATCCGCGACCGACATCGCGGCGGGCGCGCCGCCGGCCGCAGGCGCCGCGTGCGCGGGGGCCGCGTGCGCGGGGGCCGCGTCGAGCGCGGGCGCCCGGCGCACCAGCAGCGACACCGGAATCATCACGGCGGCCGCCAGCGCGGCAATCAGCAGCATCGACGTGCGCCAGTCGCGCACCGACACGAGCCAGGCGGCGAGCGGCGCCATCGTCATCGGCGCCATCCCCATGCCGGCCGACACCAGCGACACCGCGAGGCTGCGGTGCGTGTCGAACCAGCCGGTCACGCACGCCATCATCGGCGCGAATATCGCGGCCGTCGCGCTGCCGACGGCCAGGCCGAAGGTCAACTGGAACACGAGCAACGACGGCGCGCGGCTCGCCAGCGCCAGGCTCGCCGACAGCAGCACGGCGCCCGCGATCACGACCGGCCGCGTGCCGACGCGGTCCGACAGGCTGCCCCACGCCATGCTCGCAAACGCCATCGCGATGAAACCAAGCGTCATCGCGGCGGAAATGCCGGTCATCGACCAGCCCGTATCGCGCGCAATGGATCGCAGGAACACCGGTAACGAAAACATCGCGCCGATCGCGACGCAGCCCATCAGGCCGCCCGCGGCGACGATCACCCAGCGGTATCGGGAATCCGGCATGTGGCGTGTCATGGGGTCTCTCCTCGTTCGTTGCGCCAATCGCGGAAGCCGGGTGGCGGCCGCCTGGCGCGGCGCACTGCCCGGTCGATATCGATACGACGGGCGACGCAGCGGGAAATCGACACGCGCGGCGCACGAAACCGCGCTTTTTTATTGTCGACGATGCCGCACGGCTCGCAAGGGCCGGATCACCCGCCCGCCGCGCCGCCTGCCGCCCCGCTTTTCCGCAACCGGAAATTCGAAATCACAAATAGTTGGTTGGGGCGCGCCATCGCGCTGGCTACACTCGTCCCATCTTGTCATAACAAGTTGACCGATGCCCCCACCCAACGTCGTGCCGCTGTCCGCGGCCCCGCTCTACGTGCAGATCAAGGACACGCTGCGCGCGCGCATCCTCGACGGCACCTACGCGCCGCACAGCCGGATGCCGTCCGAGCACGAGCTCTGCGCGATGTTCGACGTCAGCCGCATCACGGTGCGCCAGGCGCTCGGCGACCTGCAGAAGGAAGGCCTGCTGTTCAAGCTGCACGGCAAGGGCACGTTCGTGTCGAAGCCGAAGGCGTTCCAGAACGTGACGTCGCTGCAGGGGTTCGCCGAGGCGATGTCGTCGATGGGTTACGAGATCGTCAACCAGTTGCGCAGCCTGCGCACGGTGAAGGCCGATCGCCATCTCGCGACGAAGCTGAACGTGCCCGAAGGCGCGCCGCTCGTCGAGATCCATCGCGTGCGGCTGCTGAACCGCGAACCCGTGTCGCTCGAACAGACCTGGGTGCCGGAAGCGCTCGGCAAGCGCCTCGCCGGCGCCGATCTCGCGACCCGCGACATCTTCCTGATCCTGGAGAACGACTGCGGCATCCCGCTCGGCCATGCCGACGTGTCGATCGACGCGATCCTCGCGGACGACGAAATCGTCGACGCGCTGCACGTCGAGGAAAGCAGCCCCGTGCTGCGCATCGAACGCCTCACGCACGACGCGTCGGGCGCGCCGATCGACTACGAATACCTCTACTTCCGCGGCGACGCCTTCCAGTACCGGTTGCGCGTCGACCGGCAGAAGGCGCGCAAACCTGCAAGGAACCCGCGATGAATACCCATGTGCATGAATACGACATCGTCGTGGTCGGCGGCGGCACGGCCGGCCCGATGGCGGCCATCAAGGCGAAGGAGCGCGATCCGTCGCTGCGCGTGCTGCTGCTCGAGAAGGCCAACGTGAAACGCAGCGGCGCGATCTCGATGGGGATGGACGGCCTGAACAACGCGGTGATCCCCGGTCATGCGACGCCCGAGCAATACACGCGCGAGATCACGATCGCCAACGACGGGATCGTCGATCAAGAGGCCGTGTACGCATACGCGACGCACAGCTTCACGACGATCGAGCAGCTCGACCGCTGGGGCGTGAAGTTCGAGAAGGACGGCACCGGCGATTACGCGGTGAAGAAGGTTCACCACATGGGCTCGTACGTGCTGCCGATGCCGGAAGGCCACGACATCAAGAAGGTGCTGTACCGGCAACTGAAGCGCGCCCGCATCGCGATCACGAACCGGATCGTCGCGACGCGCGTGCTGACCGACGCGCAGGGCCGCGCGAGCGGCGTGCTCGGCTTCGACTGCCGCACCGCCGACTTCCACGTGATCCGCGCGAAGGCGGTGATCCTCTGCTGCGGCGCAGCCGGCCGCCTCGGCCTGCCGGCATCGGGCTACCTGATGGGCACGTACGAGAACCCGACCAACGCGGGCGACGGCTATGCGATGGCCTATCACGCGGGCGCCGCGCTCGCGAACCTCGAATGCTTCCAGATCAATCCGCTGATCAAGGATTACAACGGCCCGGCCTGCGCGTACGTGACCGGCCCGCTCGGCGGCTTCACCGCGAACGGCAAGGGCGAGCGCTTCATCGAATGCGACTACTGGAGCGGCCAGATGATGTGGGAGTTCTACCAGGAACTGCAGAGCGGCAACGGCCCCGTGTTCCTGAAGCTCGACCATCTCGCGGAAGAAACGATCCAAACCATCGAGCAGATCCTGCATACCAACGAACGGCCGAGCCGTGGACGCTTCCATGCCGGGCGCGGCACCGACTACCGCAGCCAGATGGTCGAGATGCACATCTCCGAAATCGGCTTCTGCAGCGGCCACAGCGCATCGGGCGTGTACGTGAACGCACGCGCGGAGACGACCGTGCCGGGGTTGTACGCAGCCGGCGACATGGCGGCCGTCCCGCACAACTACATGCTCGGCGCATTCACGTACGGCTGGTTCGCCGGACAAAACGCGGCCGATGACGTGGCCGGCCGCGACCACGCGCCGGTGGACGACCAACAGGTCGATGCCGAGCGCACCCGCGTGCTCGCGCCGCTGCTGCGCGAGCGCGGGCTGGCGCCGGCGCAGGTCGAGTACAAGCTGCGCCGCATGGTGAACGACTACCTGCAACCACCGAAGGTGACGCGCAAGATGGAAATCGGGCTGCAACGTTTTGACGGAATTATTGAGGATATCGAAGAAATAAAGGCCGACAACCCGCACGAACTGATGCGCGCGGCCGAAGTGCGCGCGATCCGCGACTGCGCGGAAATGGCCGCACGTGCGTCGTTGTTCCGCACCGAAAGCCGCTGGGGGCTGTACCACCACCGCGTCGATTTTCCGCACCGCAACGATGCCGAATGGTTCTGCCACACGTGGCTGCGCAAGGACGCCGCGGGCGCGATGCGCAGCGAGAAGCGGCCGGTCGAACCGTACGTCGTGCCGCTCGCCGACGACGAACGCGGCGCCTACGCGCAGTTGCGCATCCGCGAACCGGCCCCGCTCGCGGCCGCCCTTTGAGGAACCTTGCCATGCCCCATACCCCGCACGACATCTTCCAGCGCAGCAGCGCGCCCGTGACGATCGACGAGTCGCTGTGCATCGCCGACAAGGGCTGCACCGTGTGCGTCGACGTGTGTCCGCTCGACCTGCTCGCGATCGACGTCACCAAGGGCAAGGCCTATATGCAGTTCGACGAATGCTGGTACTGCATGCCGTGCGAACGCGACTGCCCGACCGGCGCGGTCAAGGTCGACATCCCTTACCTGCTGCGCTGACACGGCGCGCCGACCCGCGCCCCGCTTCCCCCCTACCGGACTCACGACACATGAACACCACGCTACGGATGTTTCGCCTGCTCGCCGCGTCGCTCGCGGTCGCGACCGCCGGTTTCGCGCATGCGGAGACGATCCGCGTCGCGATCGGCACGCAGGACACGACGATCAACTGCGCGACCGGCGGCCTGTTGATCCGCGAACTGCATCTGCTCGACAAGTACCTGCCGCGCACCGGCAAGTACCAGGACGTGAAGTACGACGTGCAGTGGAAGGACTTCACGTCCGGCGCGCCGCTGACCAACGAGATGGTCGCCGGCAAGCTCGACTTCGGCGCGATGGCCGATTTCCCCGGCGCGCTGAACGGCGCGGCGTTTCGCAAGGCCGGCCGCAAGAGCGTGTTCATCACGGTGCTCGACGGCAGCATCGACGGCAGCGGCAACGGGATCGTCGTGCCGACGAATTCGACGGTGCGCGGGCTGGCCGACCTGAAGGGCAAGACGATCTCGGTGCCGTTCGCGTCGACCGCGCACGGCATGCTGCTGCGCGCGATCAAGGCCCAGGGCTGGAACCCCGACACCGACGTGAACATCGTCACGCAGGCGCCGGAAGTGGCCGGCAGCGCGCTGAAGGCGAACAAGATCGACGCGCATGCGGATTTCGTGCCGTTCGCCGACCTGTTCCCGTACCGCGGCATCGCGCGCAAGGTCTACGACGGCGCGCAGACCCACGCGCCGACTTTCCATGGCGCGCTCGTCGACGCGGATTACGCGCAGCGCTATCCAGAAATCGTCGTGGCCTATCTGCGCGCCGCGATCGAAGCGAACCGCCTGCTCGCGCAGAATCCCGAAAAGTACAGCCTGCTGATCGAGAAAGTCACCGGCATCGAGGCGCCGGTCGACTACCTGTATCACGGGCCGCTCGGCATCCAGACCCGCGACCTGACGTGGAAGCCCGAATACCGGAAAGCGGTCGCGACGGCGGTCGATACGCTGAAGCTGCTGAAGAAGACCGACTCCGCGCCCGACCCCGCGACGTTCGTCGACGATCGCTATATCCGCGCGGCGTTCAAGGCGTCCGGGCTCGACTACGACGCGGCGCTGAAACACTACGGCAAGCAGCCGCTCGTCGCGAACGATGCGTCGACCGGCAAGCCGATCCGCGATTTCAACGACGTCGCACAGGTCTGGCTCGCCGGCGACGAAGCCGTGCGCCACTATGCGAGCCCCGCGGCCGCCTTTGCGGCGCTCGGCAAGCTCGGCCCGTCCGCGAAGGTGCGCGCGGTGTTCGTGCACGACCACGGCAGCGGCCTGAAGCTGTTCGCCGACCAGGCGTGGTACGTGAAGGACGCACACGGCGTGCTGACCGCGTTCCTGCTGAAGTCGGGCGCCGATGCGTACGCGCAGCAGGTATCGGGCGCGGTGGTCGACTACGCGGCCGCGAAGACCGTCACCGCACAGGCGCTCGCCGCGCGCTGAGCATCGCGCCCTTCTCTTTCCATTCGTCGACACCGGACTTCCGCATGGCTGCCACCCTCGACCTCGTCAAACGCCGTCACGCCGACGCACCGCGCGCCGCCGACGCCCGCTCGCCGCATTCCGCCGCGCGCCGCCGCCCGACACCGATGCGCCGCCGCGTGTGGCGCATCGCATCGCTCGCCGCCTGCATCGCGCTGTGGCAGGCGGCCGTCCACTGGCGGCTGTCGCTCGGCATCGTCACGTTCGCGAACGTGCCCGCGCCGGCCGACGTGGGCCCCGCGCTGGCCTCGTTCCTGCAATCGCCGAAGCTGCCGATGCATCTGTTCGCGAGCATCACGCGCGTGCTGGCCGGCTTCGTCGCGGCGGCGTTCGCCGGCATCGGCCTCGGGCTCGCGATCGGCCGCTATCGCGCGCTCGAGGACACGCTGCTGCCGCCGCTCGAGATGCTGCGGCCGATTCCGGCCGTCGCGTGGATTCCGCTCGCGATCCTGATGTTTCCATCGTCCGAGCTGAGCATGATGTTCATCACGTTCGTCGGCGCGCTGTTCCCGATCCTGCTCAATACCGTGCACGGCGCCGAAGCCGTCGACCCGCGGCTCGTCGCGACCGCGCGCAGCCTCGGCACGCGCGGCCTCGCGCTCTATGCGGAAGTGATCCTGCCCGGCGCCGCGCCGTCGATCTTCACCGGCCTGTCGATCGGGATGGGCACCGCGTGGTTCTGCCTGGTCACGGCCGAGATGATCGCGGGCCAGTACGGCATCGGCTATTTCACATGGGAGTCCTATACGCTGCAGAACTACCCGGACATCGTGGTCGGCATGGCGCTGATCGGCCTGCTCGGGATGGGCAGCAGCCTGCTCGTCAAGCGGATCGGCGCGGTGCTCACGCCGTGGTACGCGCCGCGTGGAGGCCGGTCATGAGCACCGCCGAGATTACCGCACCCGCTCCCGGCCGTGTCGGCGTGCGTGCGCTGACGATCGAACTCGGCCCGCCTCATGCGCGCTTCGCGGCGCTCGATGCGCTCGACGTCGATATCGCGCCCGGCGAATTCGTCTGCGTGCTCGGGCCGTCCGGCTGCGGAAAATCGACGCTGCTCGGCGCGCTCGCCGGCCACGTCGCGGCCACGCACGGCGAGATCGTCGTCGATGGCGAACCGGTCGACCGCCCGCATCCCGATCGCGGGCTCGTGTTCCAGCAGCACACGTTGTTTCCGTGGAAGCGCGTGATCGACAACGTCGCGTTCGGCCTGAAGATGAAGGGCGTGCCCGCGCACGAGCGCCGCCGCGAGGCGGCCGAGCTGCTCGAACTCGTCGGGCTCGGCGGCTTCGGCGCGCACTACCCTTCGCAGTTGTCCGGCGGCATGCAGCAGCGCGTCGAGATCGCCCGCGTGCTGATCAACCGGCCGCGCGTGCTGCTGATGGACGAACCGTTCGGTGCGCTCGACGCGCAGACGCGCCGGATGATGCAGACGCTGCTGCTCGATATCTGGTCGCGCATCGGCACGACCGTGCTGTTCGTCACGCACGACATCGAGGAAGCGCTGTTTCTCGGCGACCGCATCCTGATGCTGTCGCCGCGGCCCGCACGCATCGTCGCCGACATCCGCGTGCCGCTCGCGCGGCCCCGCACCGACGACAGCACGACCGAGCCCGCGTTCGTCGAGATCAAGCGCCGCTGCCTCGCGCTGCTGCGCGACGCCGCCTGAGCCCGTGCCTGCCCATTCACCGTACCGACTTTTTTCCATGACCGCTTCTTCTTCCGCTTTCCCGCTGCCCGGCGTGCCGGCCGCCGATCATGCCGCGCTCGTCGCGCGCCTCGCCGCAGGCGACGCATCGGTGCGCCGCATCGCGCTGCTCGAACTCGCCGATCTCGAGGCGCCCGAACTCGTGCCGTCGTTCGTCGCGGCGCTGCGTGACGACCCGTCCGCCGACGTGCGCAGCGAGGCCGCGCGCGTGCTCGACGCGTGGGAGCAGCCCGATGTCGTCGACGCGCTGTGCCACGCGCTGCTCGATCCGGACGACAGCGTGCGCGCGACGGCCGCGCAAAGCCTGTCCGAACTGAAGGACGCGGCATCGGGCGCCGTGCTGTGCCGATGGGCCGACCGGCCCGAGCCGTTCGTACGCGGCGCCGTGCTGCGCGGCTTGCGCGAGTTGCGCGACCCCGGCGCGTTCGCGCCCGCGCTGCGTGCGCTCGACGCGTGCACCGCGGCCGTACGCGCCGAGGCGGTCGTCGTGCTCGGCTGGCTCAAGGACGGCCGCGCGCTGGCGCCGCTCGCCCGCATCGCGACCACGGACGCCGATGCGAACGTGCGGCGCGCCGCGGTCGGCGCAATTGGGTTTGCGGCGCCGGGCGACGCCGCCGTCGTCACCGCGTTGCTCGCGGCGCTGCGTGACGCCGAATGGCAGGTGCGCGAGGAAGCGGCGACCACGCTCGGCAAGCTGCGCATCGCGACCGCACGCGAGCCGCTCGTCGCCGCGCTCGACGACGACTACTGGCAGGTGCGCCTGCGCGCCGCGCGCGCACTCGGGCAATTGCGCGATGCGGCTGCGGCGCCGGCCGTCGTCGCGCTGCTCTCGCATGCGATCAGCAACCTGCGCAAGGAAGCCGCGCTTGCGCTCGGCGAACTGCGCGACCGTGCAACGCTGCCCGCGCTGAGCGCTGCGCTCGACGATCGCGACCCCGAAGTCCGCAAGGCCGTGCGGATAGCGATCGGCCAGATCGACGAGGCGTCGCGATGATCGCGCCGATCGAAATCGCACTCGATCACCCGGCGCGCACACTGACGCTGCGCTGGTCCGACGGCGCGTCGCAACGTATCGACTATGCGCAATTGCGCGGCGGTTGCCCATGCGCGGAATGCCGAAAGATCCGGCTCGACGGCGGCCACGTCGACGCGCGGCCCGACCTGACGCTCGACGGCGTGGAAGCGCTCGGCTACGGTATCCGCTTCCTGTTCGGCGACGGCCATGCCCGCGGCATTTATCCGTGGCCGTACCTGGCGGACCTCGCGTAGCGACGACGACGCGGCTTGCGCGCTCGCGCGAGCCGGATGGCAGGCATGCGAAAACGCTGCGATACTGACGCCCACGATCGTCGCCACCTACCGTGGGAGCCGCACCATGCAAACCGCAGTCGGATTCATCGGCCTTGGCGTGATGGGCACGCCGATGGCGCTCAATCTCGCGCGGGCCGGCACGCCGCTCGTCGTGTGGAGCCGTTCGCACGGCAGCGACGATGCGCTGCGCGACGCCGGCGCACGCGTGGCCGACGACATCGACGACGTATTCGCATCCTGCCGCACCGTGATCCTGATGCTCGCGAACGATGCGGCAATCGATGCCGCCCTCGCACGCGGCACGCGCGCTTTTGCCGCCCGGGTCGGCGCGCACACGATCGTCAACATGGGCACGAATGCGCCGGACTATTCCCGCGCGCTCGCCGACGAAATCGCCGCCGCGTCCGGCCGCTACGTCGAGGCGCCCGTATCGGGCTCGCGCAAGCCGGCCGAAGCCGGTCAGCTCGTCGTGATGCTGGCCGGCGCGCCGGACGACGTCGAGGCCGTCCGCGCGCTCGTGAAGCCGCTGTGCCGCGACAGCTTCGTGTGCGGCGACGTACCGTCGGCGCTGACGATGAAGCTCGCCGTCAACCTGTTCCTGATCACGATGGTCACCGGTCTCACCGAAGCCACGCACTTCGCGCAACGCCACGGTATCGATCTCGCGCGCTTCGCCGACGTGCTGAATGCCGGCCCGATGGCGAGCGACGTGTCGCGCGTGAAGCTCGGCAAGCTCGTCGCGGCAGATTTCTCGGTGCAGGCCGCGATCACCGACGTGCTGAAGAATGCGCGCCTCGTCGCCGAATCCGCGCGCGGCATCGGCATCGCGTCGCCGCTGCTCGACATTTGCCACGCACTGTACGGCGAAACCGAGCGGGCCGGACACGGCGCGGCCGACATGGTCGCCGTGATCCGCGCGATCGAACAGCGTACTAGGGACGTGCGATGAGCCGCGTACACGCCCCCGCGTTCGTTTGCGCCGACGAGTAGGCACGGCCATGTCCGCCACCGCCACCTCCGCCACCGGCAACGCTACACCCTTGCGCCCCGTCCCGGCCGTGATCGGCATCGTGCTGCGCGAACGCGACGTGTTGCTCGTGCGCCGCGCGAATCCCCCCGATGCAGGCTGCTGGGGCTTCCCCGGCGGCAAGATCGAGCCGGGCGAGCCGCTTGCGGATGCGGTCGTGCGCGAGATCGCGGAAGAGACGACGATCGATGTGGAAGCGCTCGACGCCTTTACCGCGCTGGACGCGTTCGATTACGATGCACACGGCGCCGTGCGCCAGCATTTCATCATGGTCGCGGTGCTGTGCCGATGGTTGCGCGGCACGCCCGCCGCCGGCGACGATGCGCTCGACGCACGCTGGTTCGACGTCGACGCACTCGACCGCGACGATTTGCCGATGAGCGCCGGTGTGCGCGACGTCGCGCGACGGGCGATCGAGCGGGCGGCGGCGCTGGACGACGCGCGTCCGCCATCCGCCTGACACACCGCTGTCGCTTGCGCATCACCGTGCGCGCGACGCGTTCGATTCACCACGGCGCCGGCTACCGGTCGAGCACCGGATCATCACATATCAAACATGATCAGCATTCGACAATCCACCAAGGCCGACGGCACACGCGTGCTGGATATCTGGCGCCATGCCGTCGATGCCACGCATCACTTCCTGAGCGACGACGATCGTCGTTCGATCGAATCCGAAGTCGTCGCGTTCCTGCCCGGCGCGCCGCTCGATCTGGCCGTCGACGAGACCGATCGCCCGATCGGCTTCATGCTGCTCGACGGCAGCCACATGGAAGCGCTATTCGTCGATCCTGGCCACCATGGTGCGGGAGTCGGGCGATGGCTGGTCGAAGAAGCGCTCAAGCGCCATCCCGACCTGTCGACCGACGTCAACGAACAGAACCAAGCGGCAGCGGGATTTTATGAGCGCCTCGGATTCGAGCGCTGCGGGCGATCGGAACTCGATGGACAGGGGCGGCCTTATCCGCTGCTTCATCTTCGTTATCGCGGGGGTGGTCGGGACTGAGCTGGAGTCCGGGCGAGCACGGAACGCGGCACCGCCCGGTCCGGATGCGCTGAAACGGCACCGCCCTTACGACATCGCGATCACCCCGGGGAGCGGCCGGTTGCCAGCGGCCAGCGCCCCAACACGTCGTAGTGCGACTTGCCGAGCCAGCTATCGACCAGGACGAAGTCGAACACGGTCCAGGTAATCGGCTCGATCCGATACTCATCGGGCCGCTGCGGGCCATACAGCAGCGTCACGTGCGGGGTGAAACCCGAGGGAAAAACAGGTACGCCTACCCGTTTCAATGCATCTCGCAACTGCCGTCGAAAGTCGATCAAGTCTTCCAGACCGTTCCGCCCCGTCAGCACCAGCGGCTGATGACCGGGCCGCCCGTTGAAGCTGATGATCTTGTCGAACCTCACGGAGAAAGACGGCCCATCCACGCGGTCCGCGACCGTGCGGGCCCGTGCAAGCGCAGCGTCCGGCACGTAAGCGAAGTCGCCTAGCGAGCCCAGCGTGATGTGCAGACGCTCGGTGCTCACCGGGCGGTCCTTCTTCTGCTGCATGCTTTTGGCTATGCCGGCAATGCGTGCGGCCGTGGCCGTATCCGGCATCACGGCGAAAAAGAAGCGGTGCACGGGAACCGGCGGCGGCGCATCGAATCCGGGTAGCGTCAGTTGAGTCACGGCAACATGTCCGACTGGCCTGGAGCGAGATTTCATTATCGTCAATCGGCAGCCGGCCCGCTCGCCGCTCCACGAATCCGCCGTTCGCACGCCCGAAGATGCTACCCTCTCGGGCCAAACTCGACACCCTCTGATGACGCCCCCGAATTCAATCATGCAAACCGTCGCGGTACTGGACTTCGAAACCACCGGCCTGTCGCCGAATCTGGGCGACCGTGCGACCGAAATTGCCGTCATCCTGCTGCGCGACGGGGAAGTCGTCGACCGTTTCCAGAGTTTGATGAATGCCGGCCGACGCATCCCGTCCGATGTCGTTGCGCTCACCGGCATCACGAACGACATGATCGCGGCGGCGCCACCCGCGTCCGAAGTCATGAAGGAAGCGGCCGCGTTCGTCGGCAAGCATGCGGTCGTGGCCCACAACGCCGGTTTCGACAAGCGCTTCTGGCAGTCGGAACTGGGGCTGCTCGGCATGTCGGCCGACCATGCGTTTGCGTGCACGATGCTGGTGGCGAGACGGATCTACCCGGACGCCCGGAGTCACCGCCTGTCGAGCCTGATCGAGATGCTGCGGCTGCCGCAATCGGGCCGTGCGCACCGTGCGATGGTCGATGCCGAGATGGCTGGGCATCTGTGGTGCCGGTTGCAGCAGGATATTTCCCGGACTTATGGGCTGGATCGGATCGATCACGCGCTGATGTCGCGGGTTCAGGCGACGACCAAGGCGAAGGTGCCGATGTACTTGCGGTCGCTCGGGCGGGCGTGTGCGTGATGAATCCGGTCCGGGACTGCGAACACGGCGCTTCTTGACCGACTTCGCGCGTTAACGCAAAACGGCCTGGCAATCGCCAGGCCGCTTCTTGCCCACGCGTGAACCGGGGCAGCACGCCAACCGAACCGGCAGCCCGCTTGCGAATTATCGCGACATCAAACGACGCGCAACAACGCAGGCGAGACCGATGCCGCTTCGGCCGGAAAGCTTATTCCCACTCGATCGTCGCCGGCGGCTTCCCCGAGATGTCGTACACCACACGATTGATCCCGCGCACTTCGTTGATGATCCGGTTCGACGCGCGGCCGAGCAGCGCGTACGGCAGGTGCGCCCAGTGTGCGGTCATGAAGTCGGTCGTCTGCACCGCACGCAGCGACGTCACATAGTCGTACGTCCGGCCATCGCCCATCACGCCGACCGACTTGACCGGCAGAAACACCGCGAACGCCTGGCTCGTCAGGTCGTACCAGCTCTTGCCGACGTCGGCCTCGCCGCACAGGCCGGCAGCCGCATCCTGCGCGGTTGCCGTCGTGCCGCGCAGTTCCTCGATGAAGATCGCGTCCGCGCGGCGCAGCAGGTCCGCGTACTCGCGCTTCACTTCGCCGAGAATCCGCACGCCGAGGCCCGGGCCCGGGAACGGATGGCGGTATACCATCTCCGGCGGCAGGCCGAGCGCGACGCCCAGCTCGCGCACTTCGTCCTTGAACAGGTCGCGCAGCGGCTCGAGCAGCTTCAAGCCGAGCGTTTCCGGCAGGCCGCCGACGTTGTGGTGGCTCTTGATCGTCGTCGCCTTCTTCGTCTTGGTGCCGCCCGATTCGACCACATCCGGGTAGATCGTGCCCTGCGCGAGCCACTTCGCCTTCGACAGCTTCTTCGCCTCGGCCTGGAACACCTCGACGAACTCGCGGCCGATGATCTTGCGCTTCGCTTCCGGATCGGTCACGCCGGCCAGATGGCCGAGGAACTGGTCGGATGCATCGACGTGCACGACCTTCGCATGCAGGCGGCCCTCGAACATGTCGAGCACCATCTTGCCTTCGTTCAGGCGCAGCAGGCCGTGGTCGACGAACACGCAGGTCAGCTGATCGCCGATCGCGCGATGGATCAGCGCGGCCGCGACGCTCGAATCGACGCCGCCCGACAGGCCGAGAATCACTTCCTCGTCACCGACCTGCTCGCGAATCTTCGCGACGGCTTCCTCGATGTGGTTCTTCATGATCCAGTCGGGCTTCGCGCCGGCGATCTGCAGCACGAAGCGTTCGATGATCTGGCGGCCCTTCACGGTGTGCGTGACTTCCGGGTGGAACTGCACCGCGTAGTAGCCGCGCGCCTCGTCGGCCATGCCGGCGATCGGGCAGCTCGGCGTCGACGCCATCAGCGCGAAGCCCGGCGGCAGCTCGGCAACCTTGTCGCCGTGGCTCATCCAGACTTTCAGCATCCCGTGGCCTTCGGCCGTCGTGAAATCCTCGATGTCGTCGAGCAGGCGCGTATGGCCGTGCGCACGCATTTCCGCATAGCCGAATTCGCGATGGTCGCTCCACTCGACCTTGCCGCCGAGCTGCACGGCCATCGTCTGCATGCCGTAGCAGATGCCGAGCACCGGCACGCCGAGATCCCATACGGCCTGCGGCGCGCGCAGTTGGTGGTCTTCGTACGTGCTCGCGTGGCTGCCCGACAAGATCACCGCCTTCGGCGCGAACTCGCGGACGAAGTCGTCGGACACGTCGTTCGGATGGATTTCGCAGTAGACGTGCGCTTCACGCACGCGCCGTGCAATCAGTTGGGTGACTTGCGAACCGAAGTCGAGAATCAGGATTTTGTCGTGCATGGCTGCGGACGGGATGAAGAGAATAAGAAAAGCAGCGCATCGAGCGCTGCGTCAAAAGCATGGACAGCGGCGTCGGGCGGCAGGCGGCACGCGCGACGCATCGCCGGTCAATCCTGCATCGGCGGGCGTTCGTCGAGGGCGACGCCGCCGCCCGACGATGCGCGGGAACCGGACGAGGCCGGCGACGATCCGGCCGGCGCCACGGGGCGGCCGACGACCGGCTCGACACGCTGCGCGGCAGGCGCCGACGCCGGCGCCATCGCCGGTTCGGCCGGCCGCTGCGCCGGTGCGCGCGCCTCGAGCGCCTGCGCTTTCTCGCGCCGGCGCACGGCCGATGCGAGCCGCACGCCGCCGAGGCCCAGCACGATCAGCGCGACCCCGGCCACGGCCGACAGCACCCGGCCGGCGGCCGCGAGCGCGGGCCCGTTGCCGGTGCCGATCGACCACACGACCGTCAGCACGCCGGTCAACCAGTACACATGGCCGACCGAGCGCGCGACGGGTGCCGTGAGGTCACCGTTGAACGCCGCATGAAACGCGAGCCACGCGAGCCCGAGCAGCGCGATGCCGAACGCCTGGCCGAGCATCGCCGGCTGGATGTTCGCCAGTTGCAGCGCATTGAACAGCGCCTGCCAGGGCGTCAGCACGAACAGCACGCCGAACGCCAGCAGCAGCACGGCGTCGACGATCAGCACGGCTCGCAGCAGCGGTTTCATCGGCGCTCAGTCCACGTGGTAGTTCGGCGCTTCCTTCGTGATCTGCACGTCGTGCACGTGCGACTCGCGCATGCCCGCCGCGGTGATCTGGACGAATTCGGCCTTCTCGTGCAGCTCGTCGATCGTCTTGCAACCGCAGTAGCCCATGCTCGCGCGCACGCCGCCGACCAGCTGGAACAGGATCGCGTTGACCGAACCCTTGTACGCGACGCGGCCTTCGATGCCTTCCGGCACGAGCTTGTCGATGTTCGCCGAATTGTCCTGGAAGTAGCGGTCAGCCGCGCCGTCCTTCATCGCACCGACCGAACCCATGCCGCGGTACGACTTGTACTGGCGGCCCTGGTACAGGAACACGTCGCCCGGCGCCTCTTCGGTGCCCGCGAACATGCTGCCCATCATCACCGCATTCGCGCCGGCCGCGAGGGCCTTCGACACGTCGCCCGAGAAGCGCACGCCGCCGTCGGCGATGCACGGCACGCCGGTACCCTTCAGCGCTTCCGCGACGTTCGCGATCGCGCTGATCTGCGGCACGCCGACACCCGCGACGATCCGCGTCGTGCAGATCGAACCCGGGCCGATACCGACCTTGACCGCGTCCGCGCCGTATTCGACCAGCGCCTTCGCGGCGGCGGCCGTCGCGATGTTGCCGCCGATCACCTCGACGTGCGGGAAGTTCTGCTTGACCCAGCGCACGCGCTCGAGCACGCCCTTGCTGTGGCCGTGCGCGGTATCGACGACGATCACGTCGACACCGGCCTGCACCAGCAGCTCGACACGCTCTTCGTTGTCCGGACCGACGCCGACCGCCGCGCCTGCGCGCAGCTTGCCGTGTTCGTCCTTGCACGCGTCCGGGTGTTCGGTCTGCTTCGTGATGTCCTTGACGGTCATCAGGCCGCGCAGTTCGAACGCGTCGTTGACGACCAGCACGCGCTCGAGGCGGTGGCTGTGCATCAGCGCCTTCGCTTCGGCGAGCGGCGTGCCTTCCTTGACCGTGACGAGGCGCTCGCGCGGCGTCATGATCGACTTGACCGGCTCGTCGAGGCGCGTTTCGAAACGCAGGTCGCGGTTCGTGACGATGCCGACCAGTTGCGGGCCTTCGACGACCGGGAAGCCCGAGATGCCATGCTGGCGCGACAGCGCGATCACGTCGCGCACCTTCATTTGCGGCGGCACCGTGATCGGGTCGCGGACGACGCCCGACTCGAAACGCTTGACCTTCGCGACTTCGCGGGCCTGTTCGGCCGGCGTGAGATTCTTGTGGACGATACCGACGCCACCCTGCTGCGCCATCGCGATCGCGAGGCGACCTTCGGTGACCGTGTCCATCGCGGCGGACACGAGCGGCATGTTCAGGGAGATGTTGCGGGTCAGCTTGGTCTTGAGGCTGGTGTCGCGCGGGAGAACGTCGGAGAAGGCGGGAACGAGGAGCACGTCATCGAAAGTGAGTGCTTTTTGGATCAGACGCATGGCAAATCCTATGGGCGCAAAAGCGAATTATACGCGAAGCGCCGCGAATTTTCACAACACGAACAACGGCTTAGCCGGTTTCGGCCGTTCGGGGGCCGAATCGTTCGGATCGCCGTTCGGTTCGTTTTCGATCGCCTTTCGTTTCACCGCCGCATCGCGCCATTCGCGCAACCGGCCGCCGGGCGGCGAGTGTCCGTGTCGCGGCGGGGCCACACGGCCGCGACGGCGGCGGCCGCGCGCACGGCCCGGCGCCCCGCCGAAGCGGCTTGCCTGCCCTGCCTCACGCCAGCCCGGCCGCACGGGCGATCATCGCCATGCCGCCCGCCACCACCCCGCAACCGACGATCCGCGCGACGCGCCCGCCGATCGACGCAGCGCGTTCGGCGGCGATTGCGACCGTCACGACGGCCATCACGCGCAGATCCATCATGCCGGCCGCCAGCGCGACGGCCATCAGGTTCCCGCAACACGCGCCGCACCGGATCGCGGCGCGCACGCCGTACCGCCACGCCGTGACGACCGCCACCCGCGACGGGTGCACGCCATGTGCCGCCGCGTGCCGGCAACCCGCCAGCCGGCGCGCCTTCCACGCGGAGAATTGCAACGCACCCGCGGCCAGCACGACGACGCCCGCCGCGACCGGCATCGCACGGGCAAGCGCCGGCAGCCGAACGGCGGCCGTCGTCAGCACCGCGCCGGCCGGAAACACGAGTGCCCCGAGCGCCATCCAGACCGAGAAATACCCCGCGCCCGCGACGACGACGAGCCAGGCCGACCGCGCCGCCGCCGCCGGACCGATGCGCTGGCGGTAGCACCAGAGCATCGGCGCGAGCACGGGCAGCATCATCGTCACCGTCATCGCGCCCCACATTCCGGCGAACGCCGCGAATGCGCGCCCGGCGCTCTGGCCGCACGGCCGCAACCAGGCGGCCGAGGCCATCCAGCCGCCGGTCATCGGCTCGCCGCCCATCGCCGCCATCGACGTGTGCTGGGCCAGCGTCGCCGCCGCGGCGACCGCGAACACGGCCGCGACCGCCGCGCCGAATGCGCGCGGATCGGCGGCCGCCTCACCGGTGGTCGTTCGTATCATCGCGCGCGCCCGTCCGTGGCCGGCCCGCTCAGCCGCGCGCGTACTCATCGTGACGACGCCACCACGGGCCGGCCTCGTTGCGTCCGCGCGGCGCGCGGTCGAGCCACTGGTACATCCCCCACAGCCCGTCGAGGCCGCGCGCGTAGGTCGAATACGTGTGATAGATCGCGCCATCCTCGCGCACGAACGCGCTCATCCCCGGCCGGTCGAGCGAATACGTGACCGCGTCGGTGCCGCACGTGGCCGCGAACTGCACGACGGGCGCCGGCGGCGGATCCATGTCCATCGCGTGACCGGCCCGCGCGTAGTTGTATTCGACGTCGCCCGCGCGCTGCTGCGTTTCGGTGAACGACACGTTGAAGTCGAAGTTGAAATCGCTGCCGACCGACGACGCCCACGGGAACGTCCACCCCATCCGCTGCCGGTACGCGAGCAGTTTCGCGAGCGGCGCGCGCGACACGGCCGCGAGCGTCACGTCGTGGTGCGCCAGATGCACGGCGAAGCCGTCGAAGCCGTCGGCGAGCGCCGAGCACGACGGGCAGCCGGCCTTGTAGTCGGGGCCGAACATGAAGTGATAGACCAGCAGTTGCGAACGGCCGCGAAACAGGTCGTCGAGCGTCGCCTGCCCTGCCTCGGTATCGAACCGGTAAGTCTTGTCGACGCGCACCCACGGCAGCGCCTGGCGCCGCCGCGCGAGTTCGTCGCTTTGCCGCGTCAGCGCCTTTTCCGCGTCGAGCAGCGCGCGGCGTTCGACCAGCCATTCGTCGCGGGTTCCGGTGAGATGGGTCGTCATTGCGGGTTCCTCCTTCCGATGGGTATCCGGGCACGGCGTACGGGGCCGTGTGCGTGGTGCTAGATTAGTGCCGGGCATCGGACCGGAGGGAGTGACAACTGTGTCGGGATTCGGATGGATTCGCTGATCACGGCGGCCGCGCGCGCGCTCGCGGCCGGTGACGCGCTCGGTGCGCTGAACCGCGTCGCGCTGCGCGACGATGCGCCGGCGCTCGCACTGCGCGGGATCGCGCTCGCGCAGCTCGGCGATTTCGAACGCGCGCGCGCTCGTCCGCGGCGCCGCGCGTGCGTTCGGTGCGAAGGAAGCGGTTGCACGGGCGCGCTGCGTCGTCGCGGAAGCCGACATCGCGCTCGCGTCGCGCGACCTGCGCTGGCCGACGCGTGCGCTCGAGGCGGCCTGCGCGACGCTCGACGCACACGGCGACCGCGCGAACGCCGCGCATGCCCGCTATCTCGGGGTACGCCGGTTGCTGCTGATCGGCCATCTGGACGAGGCCGAGCAGCTGCTGGCGCATCTCGATCCCGCACCGCTGCCGCCCGCGTCGCGCGCCGCCCATGAATTGATCGCGGCCGGCATCGCGATGCGCCGCATCCGCACGCACGCAGCCCGTGCGGCGCTTGCCCGTGCCCGCGCGGCCGCCCGCGCCGCCGGCATTGCCGCGCTGACGGCCGAGGTCGACACCGCGGCGCGCGTGCTCGACGCACCGGCCGCCCGGCTCATCGCACGCGGCACGTCGCGGCTCGTGCCGCTCGACGAAGTGGAGACGCTGTTCGAATCGAATGCGCTCGTCGTCGACGCGTGCCGCCACACGGTGCGCGATGCGCGCACGACCGTGTCGCTCGCGCGCCGCCCGGTGCTGTTCGTGCTCGCCCGTGCGCTCGGCGAGGCGTGGCCGGCCGACGTGTCGAGAAACGCGCTCGTCGCCGCCGCGTTCCGCGCGAAACAGGCGGACGAATCGCATCGCGCGCGGCTGCGCGTCGAGATCGGCCGGCTGCGGGCGGTGCTGCGCCCGCTCGCGAACGTCGTCGCGACGCCGCGCGGCTTCGCGCTCGAACCGCTCGGCGTGCGCGAAACCGTCGTCCTCGCGCGCCCGGTCGACGATCGCCATGCGGCCGTGCTCGCGCTCCTCGCCGACGGCGAAGCGTGGTCGAGTTCCGCGCTGGCGCTTGCGCTCGGCGCCAGCCAGCGCACGGTGCAGCGCGCGCTCGATTCGCTCGCGGAAACCGGCAAGGTCCAGGCGCTCGGCCGCGCACGCGCGCGCCGCTGGCTGACGCCGCCGCTGCCCGGATTCGCGACGACCTTGTTACTCCCGGTTGCGCTGCCGGGAGATTAGGATGGCCGCATCGAACGACGAGGTGACGAACATGAAACGCTCCACTGCAGACATCCTTCACGAGTACGGTCCGTTTCCGGGCGTCGACGGCGTGCACGGCGTCACGTTCGACGGGCAGCACGTGTGGTACGCGTCCGGCGACAAGCTGAACGCGCTCGACCCCGAGCGCGGCACGACGGTCCGTTCGCTCGACGTCGCCGCGCACGCGGGCACCGCGTTCGACGGTCGCCACCTGTTCCAGATCGTCGAGGACCGCATCGAGAAGATCGACCCCGAATCGGGTCGCGTGCTCGCGACGATCCCGGCGCCCGGCGGCGGCGCCGATTCGGGGCTCGCGTGGGCGGAAGGCACGCTGTGGGTCGGCCAGTACCGCGAACGCAAGATTCATCAGGTGGATCCGCAATCGGGCGCCGTGCTGCGCACGATCGAATCGAACCGCTTCGTCACCGGCGTGACGTGGGTCGACGGCGAGCTGTGGCATGGCACGTGGGAAGGCGACCAGAGCGACCTGCGGCGCATCGACCCGCGCACGGGCCAGGTGCTCGAGCAGATCGACATGCCGGCCGGCGTCGGCGTCTCGGGGCTCGAATCCGACGGTCACGACCGCTTCTACTGCGGCGGCGGCAACAGCGGCAAGCTGCGCGCCGTGCGCCGCCCGGCGCGCACGCATGCCGACGGCGACGGCACGGCGGCGACACCCGATCCGGCAGACGGCTGATCCACCGCGCGCCCACGCTGCCAGGACGCGCCGCCCTGCGCCGAGTGCAGGAATGAACAAGACGCCGCCGCGACGGCATCGCTAAGATGCGCGCACGTCAATCATTTGTTCGGAGCGGTCGATGCAGCGCGGCGTGGTGTACGGTGTCCTGGCAGGCGCCCTGTGGGGCATGGTGTTTCTCGTGCCGCGGCTGCTGACCGATTTTTCGCCGCTGCTGCTGAGCGCCGGCCGCTATACGATGTACGGACTCGTGTCGCTCGCGGCCGCGTTGCCGGCCGCCCGCTCGCTGCTCGCGCGGCTGACCCGCGAGGATCTCGTCGCACTGGTGAAGCTCGCCGTCGTCGGCAACGTCGCGTATTACATGCTGCTGTCCGGCGCCGTGCACCTGATCGGCATCGCGCCCAGCTCCCTGATCGTCGGCGTACTGCCCGTGACCGTCACGCTCGCGGGCCTCGGCGACCACGGCGCCGTGCCGCTGCGGCGGCTCGCCGCCCCGCTCGCGCTGGTGATCGCGGGCATCGTCTGCATCAACGTCGACCTGTTCACGTCCGAAGCCGCGCACGCCACGACGCTCGCCCAGAAGCTCGCGGGCATCGCCTGCGCGGCGGGCGCGCTCGCGAGCTGGACCTGGTATGCGGTGGCGAACGCGCGCTACCTGCAGCGCCATCATCGCTTCGGCGGCAACGAATGGTCGGTGCTGTGGGGTGTCGTGACGGGTTTGATCGGCGGGCTCTGCTGGCTCGCGATCCTCGCAGTGCCCGCCGGCACGGTGCAGGCGGCCGTCCCGGCATCGCGCTGGCAATTGTTCTGGCTGCTGAATCTCGTGCTCGCGATCGGCGCGTCGTGGCTCGGCAACGGGCTGTGGAATGCCGCGTCGAAGCGGCTGCCGCTCACGCTGTCGGGCCAGTTGATCGTGTTCGAAACCGTGTTCGCGATGCTGTACGCGTTCGTGTACGACCAGCGGATGCCGCACGCGCTCGAGATCGCCGCGCTCGTACTGCTGCTCGCCGGCGTGTACGGCTCGGTGCGACGGCACGGCGACACGCCGGGCAGCGCATCGACAAATGCAAACGCCGCGGCGCACTGAGCGCCGCGGCGTTTGATCAGACCAATCCGAGCGAACCGCGCGTCAGCGCGCGTCCTTGTGCATCCACTTGCGGCCCTCGATCGAGCCGGCGCGGCGGGATTTGTCGACGCGCCGCTGGCGCGCGAGCTTCGGATCGACGATCAGCGGGCGGTAGATCTCGACGCGATCGTGATCGACGAGCGGCGCATCGAGCGGCGCGAGCTTGCCGTAGACACCCGTCTTCGCGTGCGCGAGATCGATCTCCGGATGCAGCGCGAGCACGCCGCTCGCATCGATGGCCGAGCGCACGGTCGCCCCTTCGGGCAGCGACAGCGGAATCAGTGTCTGGCGGTCCGGCAGTGCGTAGCAGACTTCGATCGACAGCATCGCGTCACCCCTTCCCGTAGCGTTGATCGGCGCGCTTCACGAACGAATCGACGAACGTGTTCGCGATGTGGCTGAACACCGGCCCGATGATCTTCTCGAGCAGGATGCTCGAAAACTCGTAGTGCAGCGCGAATTCGATCTTGCACGCATCGGCACGCAGCGGGATGAAGCGCCATGAACCCGTGAACTTCTTGAACGGCCCGTCCGCGAACTCCATGTCGATCCGGGTCGGACGCTGCTGCGTGTTGCGCGTCGCGAAATGCTGCTTGATGCCCTTGAAGTTGATGTCGATGCGCGCTTCCATCCCGCTCTCGTCCTGACGGCGAATCTCGACACCGCCGCACCAGGGCAGGAAATTGGGGTAGTCGGCCACGTCGGTGACGAGGTCGAACATCTGTTCCGCCGAGTGGCGGATCAATACGGTTTTCTGGACATCTGCCATAAATCGCGCGGCATCGCTTAAAGTGGGAACGCCAAGCCGGGCGATTCCCGCCCTGCTTTGCTAAAATCGTGATTTTAAACGAGTTGGCCCGATCCTTTCATGAGCATCATCGACAACAGGAAAGCGCACTTCGATTATCACATCGAGGAACGCTACGAGGCGGGGCTCGTGCTGGAGGGCTGGGAAGTCAAGGCGCTGCGCGCCGGGCGCGGCCAGATCAAGGAGGGCTACGTCGTGGTGAAGAACGCCGAGATCTTCCTGATCGGTACCCATATCAGCCCGCTGCCCGAAGCCTCCACGCACATCAAGCCCGACCCGGTGCGCACGCGCAAGCTGCTGCTGCACCGCGAGGAAATCAAGAAGCTGATCGGCAAGGTCGAGCAGCGCGGCTACACGCTCGTGCCGCTGAACTTCCACTACAAGGGCGGCCGCGTGAAGTGCGACATCGCGCTCGCGAAGGGCAAGAAGCTGCACGACAAGCGTGAAACCGAGAAGAAACGCGACTGGGAACGCGAGAAGGCACGCATCATGCGCGCCGGCACCTGACACACCCCGCGCGCATCGCAAACGACACGGCCCGCTCGAAGCGGGCCGTGTTGCTTTGAACTGCCTGAATCGCGCGGCGGGTCGCCCGGCTGCGCGACGATTCGCCGCACGACGATGCGTGCGCGGCAACCGCGCGCGCATCGATTTCGGGCTCAGCCCTTCGCGACCGACGCCGCGCCCGCGCTCTTGACGATCGTCAGCGCCGACGAAATTGCGGTGCCGAGATCCGACAGGTTCGACGGCACGATCAGCGTGTTGCCCTGCTTCGCGAGATTCGAGAACGCGCCGACATACTGCTCGGCGACCTTCAGGTTCACCGCATCCATCCCGCCTTGCGACTGGATCGCGCTCGCGATCTTCTGGATCGCCTGCGCGTTCGCCTCGGCCACCGCCAGAATCGCGGCGGCTTCGCCCTGCGCCTGATTGATCGCGGCCTGCCGCTCGCCTTCCGACTTCTGGATCGCGGCTTCGCGCGCACCCGACGCGAGGTTGATCTGCTCCTGCTTGCGACCTTCGGATGCGGCGATCAGCGCGCGCTTTTCGCGCTCCGCGGTGATCTGCGCCTGCATCGCGTGCAGGATCTCCTTCGGCGGCGTCAGGTCCTTGATCTCGTAGCGCAGCACTTTCACGCCCCAGTTCGCCGCGGCCTGGTCGAGCGCCGACACGATGTTGTGGTTGATGAAATCGCGTTCCTCGAACGTCTTGTCGAGTTCGAGCTTGCCGACCACCGAGCGCAACGTCGTTTGCGCGAGCTGCGTGATCGCCAGCACGAAGTTGCTCGATCCATACGATGCCTTCATCGGATCGGTCACCTGGAAGTACAGCACGCCGTCCACCTGCAACTGCGTGTTGTCGCGCGTGATGCAGACCTGGCTCGGCACGTCGAGCGGAATTTCCTTCAGCACGTGCCGGTACGCGATGCGATCGACGAACGGCAGCACGATATTGAGGCCGGGCGACAACGTCGCGTGGTAGCGCCCGAAGCGCTCGAGCACCCATGCATGCTGCTGCGGCACGATCTTCACCGTCTTCGACACGATCACGATCGCGATGACGAGCAGGACAACCCAGATGATCAGCGAATCCATGAAATATTCCCTCCTTGTTGTATCAGCGGACGATCAGCCCGCGGGTTTCGCCACGACCACGAGGCAATTGCCGCGCACGGCGCTCACCTGGTACACGTGCACATCGTCGCGCTCGCCGGCCGCGAGTTCGACGTCCCAGTCGGCGCCGCGATACTGCACGCGTGCGCGGCCGTCACGCCACGCGTCGACCGTGACGGTCGAGCCGATATCGAGATTGACGTCGGGATTCGTCGACGTGTCGCGCTTCTGCTTGCGACCGAGCCCCGAGCGGCGCAGCACGATCATCGCGACGATCGCGACCGCGGCCGCCGCGCCGAACTGCACGTGCGGCGCGAAACCGGCCAGTTGCAACAGCCCGCCGGCGAGAAAGCCGAGCGCGATCATCAGCAGATAGAACGTACCGGTCAGCAATTCGGCCACGACCAGCACGCCGCCCCCGACCCACCAGAACAGATGCCCCGACATCATTGTGGTCTCCAGAAAAACGTCCCCGATGCTCACTATATTCGTTGCGCTCGCAGCTGTGCGAAGCGGTCGGCACGCTTGGGACAGCCCGGCGAGTACCGACGAAAAAAAACACCCCGGTGCTTACCGGGGTGTTTATAGCACGAACCTTGCATTTTGCCTTCAACGAAAGTGCGGCGGACCGCCCTTTCGCCGAAGTTGCATCACGAATCGTTACTTGCGGTTGGCGGCGAGCGCCTGCCACGTATCGATGATCGTGTCGGGGTTCAGCGAGATCGACACGATGCCTTCGTCCGTCAGCCATTGCGCGAAGTCCGGGTGATCGGACGGGCCCTGGCCGCAGATCCCGACGTACTTGCCCATCTTGCGGCAGGTATCGATCGCCCGCTTCAGCAGGAACTTGACGGCCGGGTCGCGTTCGTCGAAGTCGACGGCCAGCAGCTCCATGCCCGAATCGCGGTCGAGGCCCAGCGTGAGCTGCGTGAGGTCGTTCGAGCCGATCGAGAAACCGTCGAAGTGTTGCAGGAACTCCTCGGCGAGGATCGCGTTGGTCGGGACTTCGCACATCATCACGAGGCGCAGGCCGTTTTCGCCGCGCTTCAGGCCGAACTTCTCGAGCAGGCCGACGACGCGCTCCGCCTGCTTCACGGTCCGCACGAACGGCACCATGATCTCGACGTTGGTCAGGCCCATCTCGTCACGCACGCGCTTCAGTGCACGGCATTCCATCTCGAACGCCTGCGCGAAGTCCTCGGCGATGTAGCGCGACGCGCCGCGGAAGCCCAGCATCGGGTTTTCCTCGTCCGGCTCGTAACGCGAACCGCCGATCAGCTTCTTGTACTCGTTCGACTTGAAGTCGGACAGACGCACGATCACGGGCTTCGGATAGAACGCCGCCGCGATCGTCGCGACGCCTTCCGTCAGCTTGTCGACGTAGAACTGGCGCGGCGACGCGTGACCGCGCGCAACGCTCTCGACCGCCTTCTTCAGGTCCTGGTCGATGTTCGGGTACTCGAGGATCGCCTTCGGGTGCACGCCGATGTTGTTGTTGATGATGAACTCGAGACGCGCGAGGCCAACACCACCGTTCGGCAGTTGCGAGAAGTCGAACGCGAGCTGCGGGTTGCCGACGTTCATCATGATCTTGACCGGGATTTCCGGCAGTTCGCCGCGCTGCACTTCCGTGACTTCCGTCTCGAGCAGCCCGTCGTAGATCTTGCCTTCGTCGCCTTCCGCGCACGACACGGTGACGAGCGCGCCGTCCTTCAGGATGTCGGTCGCATCGCCGCAGCCGACGACGGCCGGCACGCCGAGTTCACGCGCGATGATCGCCGCGTGGCAGGTGCGGCCGCCACGGTTCGTGACGATCGCCGCCGCACGCTTCATCACCGGCTCCCAGTTCGGGTCGGTCATGTCGGCCACCAGCACGTCGCCCGGCTGCACGCGTTCCATTTCCGACGGGTCCTGGATCACGCGCACGGGGCCCGCGCCGATCTTCTGGCCGATCGCGCGACCCGTCGCGAGCACCTGCGACTGGCCCTTCAGCTTGAAGCGCTGCTCGGCCTTGCCGGTTGCCTGGCTCTTCACCGTTTCCGGACGCGCCTGCAGGATGAAGATCTTGCCGTCGCGGCCGTCCTTGCCCCACTCGATGTCCATCGGACGCTGGTAGTGCTTCTCGATGATGACCGCGTACTTCGCCAGCTCGATCACGTCTTCATCCGTGATCGAGTAGCGGTTGCGCTGCTCGTGCGGCACGTCGACCGTCTTCACGCGGCCCGGTTCGCCCGGCTGCGTGAATTCCATCTTGATCAGCTTCGAGCCGATCGAGCGGCGGATGATCGGGTACTTGTCCTGCGCGAGCGTCGTCTTGAACACGTAGAACTCGTCCGGGTTCACCGCGCCCTGCACGACGGTTTCGCCCAGGCCGTAGCTCGACGTGATGAACACGGCGTCCTTGAAACCCGATTCGGTATCGATCGTGAACATCACGCCGGCGGCGCCGACGTCCGAGCGGACCATGCGCTGCACGCCGGCCGACAGCGCGACTTCGGCGTGCGTGAAGCCCTTGTGCACGCGATACGAGATCGCGCGGTCGTTGTACAGCGACGCGAACACGTGCTTCATGCGGTCGAGCACGTCCTCGATGCCGACGACGTTCAGGTACGACTCCTGCTGGCCGGCGAACGATGCGTCGGGCAGGTCTTCCGCGGTCGCGGACGAGCGCACGGCGAACGACAGCTCGCTCGGCGAGCCGTTCTTCAGCACTTCGAACTGCGCGCGGATTTCCTGCTCGAGGCGCGGCTGCAGCGGTGCGTCGACGATCCACTTGCGGATTTCGGCGCCGGCTTCGGCGAGCGCCTTCACGTCGTCGATGTCGAGCGACTCGAGACGCTTGGCGATGCGATCGGTGAGGTCGTTGTGCTTGAGGAAATCGCGGAACGCGAGCGCGGTCGTGGCGAAACCGGTGGGTACGCGAACGCCTGCTTCGGAAAGCTGGCTGATCATCTCGCCGAGCGACGCATTCTTGCCGCCCACGATCTCCACATCGGTCATCCGCAACTGCTCGAACGGAATTACATACGCCTGGTCCTTTGCGACGTTTGCTGCGTTAGTCATACAAGCCCCTAAGTGTGAAAAAAATGCTCGATCGCGCAAGTGGGCTCGAACGCGGGCGCTTGCAAAAAGGCGCGGCGCGTCTTGCGCAACCTGTTAGATAAACACTCGCAGCGGCGAAAATCTTTCGACCCGATTTGCAAAAATCCCGGCAGAAGGGCGATATTTGCAGACAAATCGCCAGACTTGCCGGGAATTCTGGAATCGCGCGGCCCAGCCACGGGCGCCGTTCGCGCCCCGCCCCCGCAATTGCTTATCCAACAGGTTGCCGCTATTCTACCGTGCCGGCTGCCGGATGTGGCGCGACCTTGTCACTGGGTCTGGAGGCGAACCTCCAGCCGCCCGCGCAACCGCCCTTCACGCTCGACGCCCAGATTCATGCTGCCTACCGTATTCATCGTCTCCGACGGCACCGGGATCACTGCCGAAACCTTCGCGCATTCGATCCTCTCCCAGTTCGACCAGAAATTCCGCCTCGTGCGCGTGCCGTTCGTCGACTCGCTCGACAAGGCCTATGCGACCGTCGAGAAGATCAACGAGGCCGCCGTGCACGACGGCCGTCGCGCGATCGTATTCACGACGCTCGTCGACAGCGAGTCGAACGACATCGTCAAACGCTCGAACGCGCTCGTGCTCGACATGTTCCAGCGCTTCGTCGAACCGCTCGAGCAGGAACTGGAGCTCAAGTCGAGCCATGCAATGGGCCGCGGCCACCAGAACGCGGACACCGAGGAATACAAGACGCGGATCGAGGCGATCAATTTCTCGCTCGCGCACGACGACGGCCAGTCGAACCGCAACCTGTCGGAAGCCGACGTGATCCTCGTCGGCGTGTCGCGCAGCGGCAAGACGCCGACGAGCCTGTACCTCGCGATGCAGTACGGCGTGAAGGCGGCCAACTATCCGCTGATTCCGGAAGATTTCGAGCGCGGCAAGCTGCCGTCGGCGCTGTCGCCGTACAGCGAGAAGCTGTTCGGGCTGTCGATCGACCCGCAGCGCCTGTCGGAGATCCGCAACGAGCGCCGGCCAGGCAGCAAGTACGCGGCGCCCGAGAACTGCCGCTATGAGATCAACGAGGCCGAAGCGATGATGCGTCGCGAAGGGATCAAGTGGCTGTCGTCCACGCACAAGTCGATCGAGGAAATCGCGACGACGATCCTGCAGGAAATCCGTCTCGACCGGCAGTCGTACTGAGCGTCGGTGCGCTGGCGGCCGTCTGGCCGCCGCCCAAAGCAAAAAGGCCGCGTTGAACGCGGCCTTTTTCGTATTACGGCACCTGCCGCATGCGGCGTCACGCCGGCCGCTGCTGCCGCACCTGCTCGAACAGACACACCGCTGCTGCCGCGGCAACGTTCAGCGACTCCATTCCGCCCGGCTGCGGAATCGTCACGCGATGCGTGGCCGCATCGCACCAGAAGGCTGACACGCCGGCGCCTTCGTTGCCGAACACCCATGCGACGGGCGCCGACAGGTCGCAGTCGTAGACGGCCTGCGCGCCGTGCGAGTCGGTCAGCGCAATCGGTACGGCGAGGCGTCCGGAGAGCTCGCCGGCATCGACGTCTTCATGGATCGACAGCAGGAAATGCGCGCCCATGCCCGAGCGCAGCACCTTCGACGACCACGCGTAGGCCGTCCCCGGCGCGCAGAAAACGTGACGCACGCCGGCCGCCGCCGCACTGCGCAGGATCGAGCCGACATTGCCGGCGTCCTGCACGCCGTCGAGCACGACCGACGTCTCCGTCACGCGCGCGGGCAGCGGGTGCGCCGGCCGATCGACCAGCAGCAGGAAGCCGACGCCGTTGACGACGTTCGACAACTGTCCGAACAACGCGTCCGGCAGCGTGACGATCCGCTGCGCGTCGATACGCGCGACGATCGCCTGCGCCTCGGCATGGCCAAGCGCACCTTCGGTCGTGACGCACAGCTCGGGCGTCGCGCCCGTGTCGAGATACGCGCTCGCGAGATGGAAACCTTCGAGCAGCGCCTGGCCGCTGCGGCGCTGCTGGGGCGTCGAACCCGCGAGCGCCTTCAGGCGCTTGTACAGCGGGTTGTCGCGGGAAGTGATGCTTTTCATCGAATCAGATCAAGCGCCGCACGAACCGGCGCGAACGAGCGCCGGTGCGCTTCGCACGGGCCATGTTCGCGCAATGCGGCGAGGTGTTTCGCGGTGCCGTAGCCCGCATGCACGTTGAAGCCGTACACCGGGAAACGTTCGTGCAGGTCGACCAGCATGCGATCGCGCGTGACTTTCGCGAGGATCGAGGCGGCCGAGATGCTCGGCACGAGCGCGTCGCCGCTGACGATCGCCTCGGCACGCACGCTCAGCGTCGGGCAGCGGTTGCCGTCGATCTGCGCGAGCGTCGGCAGCACCGACAGCCCTTCCACGGCCCGCTTCATCGCGAGCATCGTCGCGTGCAGGATGTTCAGCGTATCGATCTCGTCGACGCTCGCCGACGCGACGCAATACGCGTGCGAACGCGCGACGATCAGGTCGTACAGCAGGTCGCGCTTCTTCGCGGAGAGCACCTTCGAATCGTCGAGCCCGTCGATCGGCCGCGCCGGATCGAGGATCACCGCGGCGGCCACCACCGGCCCTGCGAGCGGGCCGCGGCCCGCTTCGTCGACGCCGCACACGATCTCGTCCGGGCGGCTGAAATCGAAACCGCCCTGCCCGTCGCTCGGCGCGCGGCGGCGCGGTGCACGGACGGCGGTCATGCGCGCCCCTTGCGTTGCTCGAGCACGCGCACGACGGCCTCGGCCGCCTTCGCGGCCGTGTTCTGCCGCAGCGAAAGATGCATTTCGGTAAACACTTCGGTCAGCGTACGGCGATTCGCGTCGTCGCGCAGCTGCGTGAGCGTCGCATCGGCGAGCGCCTCGGGCGTCGCGAAATGCTGCAGCAGCTCGGGCACGACGAAGCGCCCCGCCAGGATGTTCGGCAAGCCGACATACGGCAGGTAGCCCTGCCGGCGCATGATCTGCCCGGTCAGCCAGGGCACCTTGTACGAGATCACCATCGGCTTCTTCAGCAGCGCGGCTTCCAGCGTGACGGTGCCACTCTTCACGAGGATCGCGTCGGCGGCCGTCATCGCGACCTGTGAGCGGCCGTCGGTGATCGTCAATGCGAGTTGCGGATGGGCGTCGACGAGCGGCTGCAGCAGCTCGCGCAGCGCGGGCGTCGCCGCCGGCATCACGAACCGCACGCCGGGCTCGCGCTGCTGCATCAGCGCCATCGCCGCGAAGAACGTCGGGCCGATCAGCGCGATCTCCGAGCGCCGGCTGCCCGGCAGCACCGCGATCACGGGGCCGTCGGCCGGCAGACCCAGCGCGATGCGCGCGCCGTGCGTGTCGGGTTCGAGCGGGATGTCGTCGGCCAGCGGGTGGCCGACGTAGGTCGAGGCGACGCCGGCCTTGTCGAGAATCGCCGGTTCGAACGGAAACAGGCACAGCATGTGATCGACGGACTTCGCGATCTTCTTGATCCGGCCGCCGCGCCACGCCCAGATCGACGGGCACACGAAGTGGATCGACGGGATGCCCGCGTCGCGCGCGGCCTGTTCGACGCTGAAGTTGAAATCGGGGGCGTCGACGCCGATGAACGCGTCCGGCCGCTCGGCGAGCAGCTGGCGCTTGAGTTCGCCGCGAATCCGCAGGATCTCGGGAATCTGGCCCAGCGCCTCGACATAGCCGCGCACGGTCAGCTTGTCCATCTGCCAGTGCGAGTCGAAGCCCTGCGCGATCATGCGCTGCCCGCCGATCCCGTAATACTGGGCCGATTCGGGCAGCCGCTCGCGCAGCCCGCCGAGCAGCGACGCCGCGAGCAGGTCGCCCGACGGCTCGCCAGCCACCATCGCGAGCCGGAGCTGATTAGTCGGGAGCGGCATCGCTTAGCGGATGATGCCGCGTTGCGACGCGTCGATGAACTCGACGAGCGCCTTCACCGGTGCATCGCCGTCGCCGCCCGCTCCCGCGAGCTCGCGCAGTTGCACCTTCGCCTCCTCGAGCGACAGGCCGTTCTTGTACAGCACGCGGTACGCGCTGCGCAGCGCCGAGATCGCATCGGCCGAGAAGCCGCGCCGGCGCAGCCCTTCGACGTTGATCCCGTGCGGCTCGGCCTTGTTGCCCGCCGCGATCACGAACGGCGGGATGTCCTGCACGAGCGCCGACGCGCCGCCCAGCATCGAGTGCGCGCCAATGCGCACGAACTGGTGCACGCCCGACATCCCGCCGATGATCGCGAAGTCGCCGATCTCGACGTGACCGGCCATCTGCGCGTTGCTCGACAGGATCACGTTGTTGCCGACGCGGCAGTCATGGCCGATGTGCACGTAGGCCATGATCCAGTTGTCGTCGCCGAGCGTCGTCACGCCGACGTCCTGCACGGTGCCCGTGTGGATCGTCGTGAATTCGCGGATCGTGTTGCGGTTGCCGATCACGAGCTTCGTCGGCTCGTCCTTGTACTTCATGTCCTGCGGACGGCCGCCGACCGACGCGTAGTGGCCGATGCGGTTGTCCTCGCCGAGCGTCGTATGGCCTTCGATCACGCTGTGCGAGCCGATCGTCGTGCGCGCGCCGATCGTGACGTGCGGGCCGACGATCGCGTACGGGCCGATCTCGACCGATTCGTCGATCTGCGCGCCCGGCTCGACGATCGCGGTAGGATGAATCCTGGTCATGCGCCGTTGCCTCTCGATATGATGTGTCGCGTTGCTCGCGTTACGTTATCCATGCGTGCCGCGTCGCTCAGGGCGCCGCGTCGGCCGTCTTGACCGTGCACATCAGTTCGGCTTCCGCCGCCACCTTGCCGCCCACTTCCGCCACCGCCTTGAACTTCCAGATGCCGCGGATGTAGCGCTCGAACGTCACGTTCAGAATCAGCTGGTCGCCCGGTTCGACCACGCGCTTGAAGCGCGCGCCGTCGATCCCGACGAAGTAATACAGCGTGTTCTCCGGATCCTTCGGCTGCTCTTCCGCGAACGTCAGCAGCGCCGCGGCCTGCGCGAGCGCCTCGAGGATCAGCACGCCCGGCATCACCGGCCGCTTCGGGAAATGCCCCTGGAAGAACGGCTCGTTGATCGACACGTTCTTCAGCGCTTTGATCCCTTTGTGCGGTTCGAGTTCGAGCACGCGATCGACGAGCAGAATCGGGTAGCGATGCGGCAGCAGCGTGAGGATCTTGTGGATGTCGAGGTTGATTTTTTCAGTGCTCATGATGGTTCGTCTCACGCAGAGGCTGCGCGGTGGTGATGCAAAGGCTGAAGCGGGCCGCCGCGCGGCCCAGTCTGGCAAACCGGGCCGGTTGCGCTGGCCGTGCCCGGTTCGTGGTCTCGCATGATGCGCTCAGGCGTGGGTGCCGCCCTGGGCGGCGAGCGCGGCTTCGAGCGCCTTGATGCGCTCGCGCAGCTTGTCGAGGTTGCGCACGAGCGCGGCGCTCTTGTTCCATTCGCCGTGGTCGACGGCCGGGAACGCGCTGGTGTAGATGCCGGCTTTCGGCAGCGACTTCGATACGCCCGACTTCGCGGTGATGATCACGTAGTCGCCGAGCGTCACGTGGCCGGCGATCCCGGCCGCGCCACCGATCATGCAGTGGCGGCCGATCGTCGTGCTGCCCGCGATGCCGGCGCTGCCGGCGATCACGGTGTACGCGCCGATCCGGCAGTTGTGGCCGATCTGGACCTGGTTGTCGATCTTCACGCATTCCTCGATGACGGTATCCGCCATCGCGCCGCGATCGATCGTCGTGTTCGCGCCGATTTCGACGTCCGGGCCGATCGTCACGCCACCGACCTGCGGGATCTTGACCCAGCTGCCGGTGCGCGCGTCGCCGTCGCCGACGAAATCCGGTGCGAAGCCGAAGCCGTCGGAGCCGATCACGGCGCCCGCATGGACGATCGCGCGCGGGCCGATCTTGCAGCCGTGGTACACCGATGCATTCGGATAGAAATGAGAGCCGGCGCCGATCGTCGTGCCGCGGCCGACGAATACGTTCGCGTCGAGCTGCACGCCGTCTTCGATCACCGCACCGGCCTCGATCGTCACGTGCGGGCCGATCACCGCGGTCGCGGCGACCGTCGCGGCCGGATCGATCGTCGCGCTCGGATGCACGCCGGCCGCGCGCGGCGGCGTGGCCAGATCGATGAACATCTGCGCGACGCGCGCGAAGTACGCGTACGGATTCGGCGTCACGATGAAATTGCGACCGGCGGCGGCCGCGCCCAGCTTTTCCAGATCCTTCGGTGCGATCAGGACCGCACCGGCACGGGTCGATTCGACCTGCGACAGGTACTTCGGGTTCGCGAGGAACGCGAGCTGTTGAGGGCCCGCCTGGTCGAGCGGTGCGAGCCCGCCCACCTTGCACTGTGCATCGCCGGCGATCTCGCCGCCGAACCGTTTTACGAGTTCCTCAAGCGTCAATGCCATTCGTCGTCTGCTCCGTTCAGTTCGTCGAGCCGGACGCGAGCGCCTTGAGCACCTTGTCGGTGATGTCGATGCGCGGGCTGACGTACACGGCTTCCTGCACGATCAGGTCGTAATTCTGCTGCTCGGCGATCTGCTTGATGACCTTGTTCGCCTTGTCCAGCACGGCCGCCAATTCTTCGTTGCGACGCTGGTTCAGGTCTTCGCGAAATTCGCGCTGCTTGCGCTGGAAGTCGGTATCGAGCTGCGCCAGATCACGCTGCTTCTGCGCGCGATCGGCCGCCGACAGCGACGTGCCGTTCTTGTCCAGCGAATCGGACATCGACTTCAGACGTGCCGCCAAGTCCTGCAGATCCTTGTCACGCTTCGCGAACTCGGCTTCGAGCTTCGTCTGCGCCGCCTTCGCGGGTGCCGACTCGCGCAGGATCCGATCCGAATTGACCGCCGCGATGCGGGCGACGTCCTGTGCGTGCACCGTTGCCGCGCCCAGGGCCAGCGCAACGGTCAGCGCGCACATCACTCGTTTCGAAAACTTACCGGTTAGCAAAATTACCCTCTCGTTGCTGTTGTCATGCGTTCGTTCAGAACGCCGTCCCGATCTGGAACTGGAATTTCTGGTACTGGTCGCCTTCGTGCTTCTGCAGCGGGAAGCCGAGGCTCAGCTTCAGCGGGCCGATCGGCGAGATCCACGCGAGACCCACACCGTAGCCGTAGCGCAGGCCGTTGGCGCCCGTACTCGTGCCGCCCGGCGCGTTGCCCCACACGTTACCGCCGTCGAGGAACGTGAACACGCGCAGCGTGCGGTCGTAACCGGTGCCCGGCAGCGGGAACGTCAGCTCGATGTTGCCGACCAGCATCTTCGAACCGCCGATCGGGTCGTTCGTCTTCGTGTCGCGCGGGCCCAGCGAGCTCGGCTCGTAACCCCGCACGGAGCCGATACCACCCGCGTAGTAGTTCTTGAAGATCGGGTACGGGTTGCCGATACCGTTACCGTAGCCGCCTTGCAGGTTCAGGCCCAGGATGAAGCCGCGCGAGAACGAATAGTAGTACTGCGCCTGCAGGTCGGCCTTGTAGTACTGGATCTTGCCGACCGGCACGCCGTATTCGATGTTCGCCTGCGTGAAGTAGCCGCGGCTCGGAATCAGCGCGCTGTCCCGCGCGTCGCGCGACCAAGCCACCGTCAGCGGCACCGTGTTCGACACGCGGCCGAACTCGTTCACGTAGTCCTGGTAGCTCTGCGGCGTGTTCGAATCGACGTCGAGGCGGTTCTGCTCGAAGCCCGCGCCGAAGTACACGGTGTCGACTTCCGAGAACGGAATGCCGAACTTCAGGTTGCCGCCCGCGCTGATGATCCGGAAGCTCGAGCTCGTCGAGTAGTAAAGCGGCTGGTACGTGCGGTAGTAGACGTCCGTGATCCGCTTGATGCCGTCGACCGTGAAGTACGGGTCGACCTGCGTGACGGTCAGCGTGCGGTAGCTCTTCGCGGTGTTGACGTTCACCGACAGGCTCGTGCCCGAACCGAACACGTTGTCCTGCGACACGCCGGCCGACAGCACGACCTTGTCCGTCGACGAGAAACCGGCACCCAGCGTGATCGCGCCGGTCGGCTTTTCGTCGACCTTCACGTTCACGTCGACCTGGTCGTTCGTGCCGTCGACCGGCACCGTCGTCACGTCGACGTTGGTGAAGTAGCCGAGGCGGTTCACGCGGTCCTTCGACAGCGCGAGGCGGTTCGAGTCGAACCACGAGCTTTCGAGCTGGCGCATTTCGCGGCGCACCACTTCGTCGCGCGTGCGCGTGTTGCCGACCACGTTGATGCGGCGCACGTACACGCGGCGGCTCGGATCGACGACGAGGTTCAGGTTGACCTTGTGGTTCGCCTGGTCGATGTCCGGCTGCGCGTTGACGGTCGCGAATGCGTAGCCGTATTCACCGAGCTTGTCGACGATCGACTTGGTGGTCTGCTGCAGCTTTTCGGCCGAGAAACGGTCGCCCGGCTTGATCTTGATCAGCTTGTTGAGTTCGGCCTCGCGATCGAGCAGATTGCCCGACAGCTTGATGCCCGACACCGTGTACGGCTCGCCTTCGTGCAGCGTGACCGTCAGATACATGTCCTTCTTGTCCGGCGAGATCGACACCTGGGTCGACTCGATGTTGAACTCGAGGTAACCGCGGTTCAGGTAGTACGAGCGCACCGCTTCGAGGTCGCCCGTGAGCTTTTCCTTCGAGTACAGGTCGTTCTTCGTGTACCAGGAGAACCAGTTCGGCGTCGACAGCTGCATCTCGTCGCGCAGCGTGCTGGTGCTGAACGCCTTGTTGCCGATGAAGTTGATCTGGCGGATCTTCGCGCTCGGGCCTTCGGCCACCGCGAACAGGATCGACACGCGGTTCGCGTCGACCGGCGTGATCGTCGTCTTGACCTCGGCCGCATAGAAGCCGCGCGTCAGGTACTGGCGCTTGAGCTCCTGCTCCGCCTTGTCGACGAGCGCCTTGTCGTAGTAGCGGCCATCGGCGAGGCCGACCGCGCGCAGCGCCTTCGTCAGGTTGTCCTTGTCGAATTCCTTCGTGCCGGTGAAGTCGATCGACGCGATGGCCGGACGCTCCTGCACCTGCACGATCACGACGTTGCCCTGCGTGGCGATGCGCACGTCGTTGAAAAAGCCCGTCGCGTACAACGCGCGGATTGCTTCGGATGCCTTGTCGTCCGTGAAGGTATCGCCCTGCTTGATCGGCAGATAGGCGAACACCGAACCCGCTTCGACGCGCTGCAGCCCCTCGATCTTGATGTCTTGCACCACGAACGGTGCCGCTGCATGCGCCGCGAGGCCGTGCGCGGCGAGCGCGGCCGCTGCAACTGTCTTAGGTACAAAGCGATGAGGTTTGAACAACATGCATCCCCAATATTTAGCTGCATCAAATCGGGCGGCTGGCCAGCGGCCGCCGCCTGACGCTTCAGAAATGGATTAACCGAGCCAGATCGTTGAACAGCGCGATCGCCGACAATGCGACGATGCAGATCAACCCGGCTCTTTGCAGAATCAGCTGCCAGCGCTCCGAGACGGCTTTCCCGGTCGCGGCTTCAACCGCATAATATAACAGATGCCCCCCGTCCAAAACGGGAATCGGCAACAAGTTCAGGACGCCAAGGCTAATGCTGACAAGGGCGAGGAACGACAGGAACGCCGACGGGCCGAGCCGCGCGCTCTTGCCTGCGTAGTCGGCGATCGTCACCGGGCCGGACAGGTTCTTCAGCGACGCGTTGCCCGTGATCATCCGCCCGAACATCTTCAGCGAATACACGGAAATGTCCCACGTGCGGTGCGCGCCGAGCCGCAGGCTCTCGATCGGCCCGTAGCGCACGTCCACCGACGGCGCGTGCATCGACAGCGCCGCGCCGATGCGGCCGACCTGCTGCCCCGATTCGTCGTCGCGCTGCATCTGCGGCACGATCGCGACCGTCTGCGCGGCGCCGTTGCGTTCGATCTGCAGGTCGAGCGGCTTGCCCGCATGGTGCTTCACCGTGTCGATGAAGCGCGACGCGCCGCCGATCGGCTTGCCGTCGAGCGCGACCAGCTTGTCGCCGACCTTCAGGCCGGCCTGTTCCGCCGCGCTGCCCGGCTGCACCGACGCGACCGACAACGTGCCGCCGCCGGCCTCGAAGCCCAGATGGGCCATGAAGTCGTCGTCGAGCTGGCTGTCGGGTACGTTGCGGAGATCGACGCGGAAATCGAACGTCGCATTGCCGTCGCGCGCGCCGAGCACGACCTCGCGATGGTCGAACGCGGCCGACAGCAGCTTCCAGCGCAGGTCCGACCACGATCGCACCGGTTCGGACTCGCCGCCCTGCGCATTGCGGATCGACACGATCGTCTCGCTGCCGTCGAAGCCCGCGCGGGCCGCCGCGGTGCCGGCGGCCGGCGGCGCGACGATCGCGGTCGGTTCGGTCACGCCGGTGGCGAATACGAGGGAGAACAGCGCGATTGCCAGCAGGAAGTTCGCAATCGGCCCGGCCGCGACGATCGCGATGCGCTTGTAGACCGACTGGCGGTTGAATGCCTGGCCGAGCACCTCGGGCGGAATGCCGGGGCCCGGATCGCGCTCGTCGAGCATTTTCACGTAGCCGCCGAGCGGCAGCGCGGACAGGGTCCACTCGGTGCCCGTTCGGCGGCTGACCCAGCGCGCGACGGGCTGGCCGAAGCCGATCGAGAAACGCAGCACCTTCACGCCGCACCAGCGCGCGACGCGATAATGTCCGTACTCATGCACGACGACCAGTACCCCGATCGCCACCGCAAACGCGACCAGTTCGACCAGCACGTTCATGAGCACCCCATTCAGACAGTACGCTCCACGCGTGGCGCAGGCGCTTTCGCAATGATCGCGGCGGCGAGGCGGCGAGCCTCGGCATCCGCCGCGAGGACGTCGTCGAGCCCGTCGGGCGCGCGGTTCGGCAGCGTGTTGAGCACGGCGTCGACCGTCGCCGCGATCGCCATGAAGCCGATCCGGCGCTCGAGAAATGCTTCGACCGCGACTTCGTTCGCCGCGTTCAATGCGGCGCTCGCGATACCGCCTTCCTCGAGCGCCTTCAGCGCGAGCGCGAGGCACGGGAAGCGCGCGTAATCGGGCTTCTCGAACGACAGCTGGGCGATCTGCGCGAGGTCGAGCTGGTCGACGCCCGCGTCGACGCGCTCGGGAAACGCGAGCGCGTGCGCGATCGGCGTGCGCATGTCGGGGTTGCCGAGCTGCGCGAGCACCGAGCCGTCGCGGTACGACACGAGCGAATGGATCACGCTCTGCGGATGGATCAGCACGTCGATCCGGTCGCCCGGCAACCCGAAGATCCAGTGCGCCTCGATCACCTCGAGGCCCTTGTTCATCATCGTCGCGGAATCGACCGAGATCTTGCGGCCCATCACCCAGTTCGGGTGCTTGCACGCTTCGTCCGGCGTGACGTCGACCAGCGTGGCCGGTTCGCGCGTACGGAACGGGCCGCCCGACGCGGTCAGGATGATCTTCGAGATCCCGCCGTGCTCGGCCGCGTCGCGCGGCATGCACTGGAAGATCGCGTTGTGTTCGCTGTCGACCGGCAGCAGGATCGCGCCATGGTCGCGTACGGCGTCCATGAAGATCGCGCCCGACATCACGAGCGCTTCCTTGTTCGCGAGCAGGATCCGCTTGCCGGCGCGTGCGGCCGCCAGGCTCGGCGCGAGGCCGGCCGCGCCGACGATCGCCGCGACCACCGTGTCGCAGCCGTCGCTCTTCGACACGTCGACGAGCGCCTGCGGCCCGTGCAGCACGACCGTCTTGCTGCCGGCCGCGCGCAGTTTGGCGTCGACGTGCGCGGCCGTCGCGGCATCGCCGACCACCGCCACTTCAGGCGCGAAGCGCAGACACTGCTCGACGAGCTTGTCGCCGTTGCGGTGCGCGGTCAGCGCATAGACCGAGAAGCGCTCGGGATGGCGCGCGACCACGTCGAGCGTGCTGTCTCCGATCGAGCCTGTGGAACCGAGCAATGTCAGACGTTTTTGCATAACAGGAATAATGGTTTAACCAAGCAGCAGCATCGCGAGCGGCAGCACCGGCAGCAGCGCGTCGACACGATCGAGCACGCCGCCGTGGCCCGGCAGCAGTCCGCTCGAATCCTTCACGCCCGCCTGCCGCTTCAGCAGCGACTCGAACAGGTCGCCGATCACGCTGTACGCGACCAGCAGCGTCAGCGCGGCCCACGCGCCGGGCATCCCGTAGCGCATGGCGAATGCAGAAAACAGGGTCGGTTCGAACGCATGCACGGCCATCGCGACACCGGCGACGACCATCACCGCGAACCAGCCGCCGATCGCACCCTCCCAGCTCTTGCCGGGGCTGATCGTGATGGCCAGTTTACGCTTTCCGAAGGCCTTGCCCGCGAAGTATGCGCCGATATCGGCCAGCCAGACGACCAGAAGCAGCGACAGCACGAACGGCACGCCCTGCGCGCGGGCTGCCACGAGCGCATGCCAGCAGGCGGCGAACACGACGAGGCCGGCGGCCAGCAGGAACGGCCGCCACACGCCGCCCGCGAGTTCGGGCTTGCGCCGCAGCGCGAACGGGCCGACCAGCAGCCAGAACACGCCGGCCGCCATGAAAAGGGGACGGGACGATGCCGCATCGACGCCGAGCGGCGCGGTGGCCGCGAGCGCGAGCGCCGCGACGAGCGCATAGACGACCGGGCCGGCGCCGCCGAGCTTGAGCAGGCGCGCCCACTCCCACGCGGCGAACACGAGCACGACGCCGATCAGCGCACCGAACCCGGCGAGCGGCGCGAACAGCGTCACCGGCAGCAGCACTGCCAGCATCACGATCGCCGTGATCACACGGGTTTTCAGCATGAAAGGGAGTCGGCGTTCTGCGATTGCGGTTCGAGCTGCGCACTCGTGCGCCCGAAACGGCGCTCGCGCTCGGTATACGACGCCATCGCGTCGGCCAGTGCCGCGCCGTCGAAATCCGGCCAGTACTTGTCGGTGAAATAGAATTCGGCGTACGCGAGCTGCCACAGCAGGAAGTTGCTGACGCGCTGCTCGCCACCGGTGCGGATGAAGAGATCGGGCTCCGGCGCATAGGCCATCGCCAGGTGCGGCGCGAATGCATCCTCGGTCACTTCGACCTCGCGACCTTCGCGCACGGCCTGCTCGACGAGCTTCTTCGTCGCCTGCAGGATGTCCCACCGGCCGCCGTAGTTGGCCGCGATGGTGAGCGTCAAACGGGTATTGCGCGCCGTCTTGGTTTCGGCGCGGCGAATCAGTTCGCGGATGCGCGGCTCGAAACGGTCGAGATCGCCGACGACACGCAGGCGGATCCCGTTCGCATGCAGCTTGCCCACTTCGCGCTCGAGCGCGGTGATGAACAGCCGCATCAGGAACGACACTTCGTCGTTCGGCCGGCGCCAGTTTTCCGAACTGAACGCGAACAGCGTCAGGTACTCGACGCCGGCGCGCGCGCAGCCTTCGACCACCGCCCGCACGGCATCGACGCCGCGGGTGTGCCCCGCGACGCGCGGCAAGCGGCGTTCGGTCGCCCAACGGCCGTTGCCGTCCATGATGATCGCGATGTGACGCGGCACGACGCCGACGTCAGGCACGCGAACGGTAGAGCTGGTATAGGTCATGGCCGTTGAGACAGTAATGCGGGAAGAAGGCGGCGCGCGAGGACGGTCGTCAGACCGTCATGATCTCGGCTTCCTTGGTCTGCACGAGCTTGTCGACTTCGGCAACGTGCTTGTCGGTCAGCTTCTGCACGTCGTCGCTCGCACGGCGCTCGTCGTCTTCCGAGATTTCCTTGTCCTTCACGAGCTTCTTCAGCGCTTCGTTCGCGTCGCGGCGCAGGTTGCGGATCGCGACCTTGGCCGTTTCGCCTTCGCTCTTCACGACCTTGGTCAGCTCGCGGCGGCGCTCTTCCGTCAGCGCGGGCATCGGCACGCGGATCAGGTCGCCGGCCGTTGCCGGGTTCAGGCCCAGATCGGCTTCGCGGATGGCCTTCTCGACCTTCGCGACCATGTTCTTTTCCCACGGCTGCACGCCGATCGTGCGCGCGTCGACGAGCGTCAGGTTCGCGACCTGCGAGATCGGCACCATCGAGCCGTAGTAGTCGACCTGCACGTGATCGAGCAGACCGGTGTGCGCACGGCCCGTACGGATCTTGGCCAGATCGTTCTTGAACGCTTCGATCGAGCGCTGCATCTTTTGCTCGACGCCCTTCTTCACATCAGCGACACTCATTTCAACCTCCGAACCTTCAAACCTTCAAAGAACGCGGGCCCCGCCCGGCGCATGTCGCGCGCCGCGGCCGGCAACCCGCGCCGGTCGCCCGCATCCGCGGGAGTTTACACGTGGACGAGCGTACCTTCGTCCTCGCCCAGCACGATGCGCTTGAGCGCGCCCGGCTTGTTGATCGAAAACACGCGAATCGGCAGCTTCTGGTCGCGGCACAGCGCAAACGCCGTCGCGTCCATCACCTGCAGGTTGCGGCTGATCGCCTCGTCGAAGCTGATCGTCGTGTAGCGCGTGGCCGACGGATCCTTCTTCGGATCGGCAGAATATACGCCATCGACCTTGGTCGCCTTCAGCACGACTTCGGCGCCCACTTCCGAGCCGCGCAGCGCGGCGGCGGTATCCGTCGTGAAGAACGGGTTGCCGGTGCCGGCCGCGAAGATCACGACGCGGCCTTCCTCGAGCTGACGGATCGCGCGGGGCCGGATGTACGGCTCGACGACCTGGTCCATGCGCAGCGCGGACTGCACGCGCGCCTCGATGCCCGCGTGGCGCATCGCGTCCTGCAGCGCCAATGCGTTCATCATCGTCGCCAGCATCCCCATGTAGTCGGCCGTCGCGCGGTCCATGCCGGCCGCGCCGCCCGCGACACCGCGGAAAATATTACCGCCACCGATCACGACCGCGAGCTGCGTGCCGAGACGCACGACTTCGGCGATATCGGCCACCATCCGTTCGATCGTCGCGCGATTGATGCCGAAGGCATCGTCGCCCATCAGCGCTTCGCCGGAGAGTTTGAGGAGGACGCGTTTATAGGCATTGGACATAGGGGCTTCCGAGCGACGAGAGGATGACAACCACGAACTGTAGGGGCGAAATACTGATTCGGGCAAGCGCCGCCGACCGGACCGGGGTTCCCGGCCGGCCGGCGACGCCGCCGGCCGCGGCGGAGCGGACGCCCGCCGCGGATACTGCCTGACTGCTTACTGCTGCTTTGCTGCTGCGACTTGCGCGGCCACTTCGGCGGCGAAGTCGTCCTGGCGCTTCTCGATGCCTTCGCCGACGACGAACAGCGCGAACTTCTGCACCGCCGCATTCGCTGCCTTCAGCATCTGCTCGATCGTCTGCTTGTCGTTCTTCACGAACGTCTGGTTCAGCAGCGACACTTCCTTCAGGTACTTCTGGACGCTACCGTCGACCATCTTCGCGACGATTTCGGCCGGCTTGCCCGATTCCGCGGCCTTCTGCTCGGCCACGCGGCGTTCCGTCTCGATCAGTTCCGCCGGCACGTCGGCCGACGACAGCGCGACCGGCTTCATCGCCGCGATGTGCATCGCGACGTCCTTGCCGACCTGCTCGTCCGCGCCCGTGTACTCGACGATCACGCCGATACGCGCGCCGTGCAGGTACGTCGCGATCTTGTTGGCGGTTTCGAAACGGACGAAACGGCGGATCGACACGTTCTCGCCGATCTTGCCGATCAGCGCGAGGCGGACTGCGTCGACGGTCGAGCCGTCGAGCGGCAGCGCCGACAGCGCGGCCACGTCGGCCGGGTTCTGCGTCGCGACGAGTTCCGCGACCGTCTTCGAGAATGCGAGGAAGTCGTCGTTCTTCGCGACGAAGTCGGTTTCGCAGTTCAGCTCGACCAGCGCGCCCGCGTTGCCGCCGACGAACGAGGCGACGACGCCTTCAGCCGTCACGCGCGATGCGGCCTTGCTCGCCTTGTTGCCGAGCTTGACGCGCAGCAGTTCTTCAGCCTTGGCCAGATCGCCGTCGGCTTCCGTCAGCGCCTTCTTGCACTCCATCATCGGTGCGTCGGTCTTCGCGCGCAGTTCTGCCACCATGCTTGCGGTAATTGCCGCCATCATTCGCTCCTTGAGTCTGTATTCACAACGCCGCCCGCTTGGACGCGAACGGCCGAGATTCGTTTCCGGACCCGCGCCGATTCGGCGCGATCAGGTCCGGCGCACAAGCTTAAAAAAAGGGGGCCTGTTGAGAGCCCCCTTTTTGCGCCGGCTCGGGGCCAGTTACGCGTTTTCCTCGACGTACTCGTCGTCGCCGCGTGCGGCCTGGACCACTTCGTTGACCGCGTTCGCACGGCCTTCGAGGATCGCGTCGGCCACGCCTTCGGCGTACAGCGCGACTGCCTTGCTCGAGTCGTCGTTACCCGGGATCACGTAATCCACACCTTCCGGCGAGTGGTTCGTATCGACCACGGCGATGACCGGCACGCCCAGCTTGTTCGCTTCCGTGACGGCGATCTTGTGGTAGCCGACGTCGACAACGAAGATCGCGTCCGGAATGCCGCCCATGTCCTTCACGCCGCCGATCGACTTCTGCAGCTTGGCGATTTCGCGTTCGAACAGCAGCGCTTCCTTCTTGCTCATCTTCTCGAGCTCGCCCGCCTCGACTGCCGCTTCCATGTCCTTCAGGCGCTTGATCGACACCTTCAGCGTCTTGAAGTTGGTCATCATGCCGCCGAGCCAGCGTGCGTTGACGTACGGCATGCCCGCACGTTGCGCTTCCTGGGCGATCGTGTCACGCGACTGGCGCTTCGTGCCGACGAACAGGATCGTGCCGCGGTTCGCTGCCAGCTGGCGCACGTACTTCTGTGCGTCCGTGAACATCGGCAGCGTCTTTTCGAGGTTGATGATGTGAATCTTGTTGCGGTGACCGAAAATGAACGGAGCCATCTTCGGGTTCCAGAAGCGCGTCTGGTGACCGAAGTGGACACCCGCTTCCAGCATTTGGCGCATCGTAACTGCCATGTAAATTCTCCACGAGGGTTGGGTCTTAAGCCGGCTGCCGTACCGCCGCGCGAACCCGCCACGAAGGCGTGAATTCCGCACGGACGGCACCCTGGTTGCGCCGGCTTGCGATTCGGCACGCGCAAAACGCCCGTGCCGCAAGCCTTTCACCGCGATGCCGCCCCAACTTGGGGCAAATTCGGCATTTGGATATCGACTTAGCCAAAGAGTATAGCACGCGGATTTGTCCGCTCTCAAGTCGCTCGGCACTTTCGCTTGCCGCGCGGCAGCGGGCCGGGCAATCCGCGAAAACCCGCATCCGCGCGGCCCGCAGGGGCTGCGAGGCCCGCCATAAGGTGCGATAATCCGTCAATTCACCGCATTCCAGGCATACCTCGATGGCTATTACGCTCAAAAACGAACACGATATCGCGGAGATGCGCGTCGCCTGCCGTCTCGCGAGCGAAGTGCTCGACTTCATCACGCCGCACGTCGTCGCGGGCGTCACGACCGCCGAACTCGACCGCCTCTGCCACGAGTTCATGCTCAACGAGCAAGGCACGATCCCCGCGCCGCTGAACTACCAGCCGCCCGGCTATCCGCCGTACCCGAAGGCCACCTGCATTTCGGTCAACGACGTGATCTGCCACGGCATTCCCGGCGAGAAGGTGCTCAAGAACGGCGACGCGCTGAACATCGACATCACCGTGATCAAGAACGGCTATTTCGGCGACACCAGCCGGATGTTCATCGTCGGCGAGGGCTCGATCCTCGCGAAGCGCCTCGTGCAGACCACCTACGAATGCATGTGGCTCGGCATCGACCAGGTCAAGCCCGGCGCGCATCTCGGCGACATCGGCCATGCGATCCAGAAGCACGCGGAGGCGCAGGGCTACAGCGTCGTGCGCGAATATTGCGGCCACGGCATCGGTACGGTGTTCCACGAGGATCCGCAGGTCGTCCACTACGGCCGTCCGGGCACCGGCATCGAACTGAAGGCCGGGATGATCTTCACGATCGAGCCGATGATCAACGCCGGCAAGCGCGACATCCGCACGATGCCCGACCAGTGGACGGTCAAGACCCGCGACCGCAGCCTGTCCGCGCAGTGGGAGCACACGGTGCTCGTCACCGAAACCGGCTACGAAGTGCTGACCGTGTCTGCCGGCACGCCGGCGCGCCCGGTGTTCGCACAGCCGGCCGCCGCCGTCTGAGCGCCGTCGCGCCCCGCCCGCCCCACTTTCGCACCTGAACGGCCGCCCATGAGCGCTCACGCTGCCCCCTCGCCCGAAGCGCTGTCGCGGCGCGCCGAATTCAAGGCCGCCAAGACGGAGATGCTCGAGCGCTTTCGCCGCGCGGCGAACGTCGCGTCGCTGATGCACGCGCTGTCGAAACTCACCGACGATGCATTGAAACGCGTGTGGGACGACTGCGGACTGCCCGCGACGCTCGCGCTCGTCGCCGTCGGCGGGTACGGGCGCGGCGAGCTCGCGCCCTATTCCGACGTCGACATCCTCGTGCTGCTGCCGGATGCGCACGACGCGGCGCTCGACGCGCGCATCGAGCGCTTCATCGGCATGGCGTGGGATCTCGGCCTCGAGATCGGCAGCAGCGTGCGCACGGTCGCGCAGTGCATCGAGGAGGCGTCGCAGGACGTCACGGTGCAGACCTCGCTGCTGGAAGCGCGCCGCATCGTCGGCAGCACCGCGCTGTTCGAGCGCTTCACCGTGCGCTACCACGAAGCGCTCGACGCCCGCGCGTTCTTCACCGCGAAGGTGCTGGAGATGCGCCAGCGCCACGCGAAGTTCCAGGACACGCCGTACAGCCTCGAACCGAACGTGAAGGAAAGCCCGGGCGGGCTGCGCGACCTGCAGACGATCCTGTGGATCGCACGCGCGGCCGGCTTCGGCAGCAGCTGGCGCGAACTCGACACGCGCGGCCTGATCACCGACCGCGAAGCGCGCGAGCTGCGCCGCAACGAAGGGTTCCTGAAGACGCTGCGCGCGCGGCTGCACGTGATCGCCGGGCGTCGCCAGGACATGCTCGTGTTCGACCTGCAGACGCAGGCCGCCGAAAGCTTCGGCTACCAGCCGACGCAGGCCAAGCGGGCGAGCGAGCAGCTGATGCGTCGCTACTACTGGGCCGCGAAAGCGGTCACGCAGCTCGCGACGATCCTGATCCAGAACATCGAGGCGCAGCTGTTCCCCGCGACGAGCGGCATCACGCGCGTGCTGTCGGCCGATCGCTTCGTCGAGAAACAGGGGATGCTCGAGATCGTCGACGACGGCGTGTTCGAGCGCCATCCCGACGCGATCCTCGAAGCCTTCCTGCTGTACGAAACGACGCGTGGCGTGAAAGGCCTGTCCGCCCGCACGCTGCGCGCGCTGTACAACTCGCGCGAGATCATGAACAACGCGTGGCGCCGCGATCCGCGCAACCGCGACACGTTCATGCGGATCCTGCAGCAGCCCGAAGGCATCACGCACGCGTTCCGGCTGATGAACCAGACGAGCGTGCTCGGCCGCTACCTGCTGAATTTCCGCCGCATCGTCGGGCAGATGCAGCACGACCTGTACCACGTGTACACGGTCGACCAGCACATCCTGATGGTGCTGCGCAACATCCGCCGCTTCGCGGTAGCCGAGCATGCGCACGAATACCCGTTCTGCAGCCAGCTGATCGGCAACTTCGAGCGCCCGTGGGTGCTGTATGTCGCGGCACTGTTCCACGACATCGCGAAGGGCCGCGGCGGCGACCACTCGACGCTCGGGATGGCCGACGCGCGGCGCTTCTGCCGCGAGCACGGCATCGCCGGCGACGATGCGGCGCTGATCGTGTGGCTCGTCCAGCATCACCTGACGATGAGCCAGGTCGCGCAGAAACAGGACACGAGCGACCCCGAAGTCATCAAGCGCTTCGCCGAGGTCGTCGGCAACGAGCGCTATCTCACCGCGCTCTACCTGCTGACCGTCGCCGATATCCGCGGCACGAGCCCGAAGGTGTGGAACACGTGGAAGGGCAAGCTGCTCGAGGATCTGTACCGCATCACGCTCGCGGTGCTCGGCGGCGCGAACCCCGACGCGCATTCGGAGCTGAAGTCGAGACAGGAGCAGGCGCTCGCGCTGCTGCGCCTGGAAACCGTGCCGGACGATGCGCACCGCGCGTTGTGGGATCAGCTCGACGTCGGCTTCTTCCTGCGTCACGACGCGGCCGACATCGCATGGCAGACGCGTGTGCTGTACCGGCACGTGAACGCCGAAACCGCGATCGTCCGCGCGCGGCCGTCGCCGATCGGCGACGCGCTGCAGGTGCTCGTGTACGTGAAGGACCGCCCCGACCTGTTCGCGGGCATCTGCGCGTATTTCGACCGCAACGGGCTGTCGGTGCTCGATGCGCGCGTCAGCACGACGCGGCACGGGTATGCGCTCGACAACTTCATCGTCACGCAGACCGAGCGCGACGTGCGCTACCGCGACATCGCGAACCTCGTCGAGCAGCAGCTCGCGGCGCGGCTCGCCGAAACCGCCCCGCTGCCGGAACCGTCGAAGGGCCGCCTGTCGAGGCTGTCCCGGACGTTTCCGATCACGCCGCGCGTCGACCTGCGGGCCGACGAGCGCGGTCAGTACTACATCCTGTCCGTGTCGGCCAACGACCGGCCGGGCCTTCTCTATTCGATCGCGCGCGTCCTCGCCGAACATCGGATCGGCGTCCATGCGGCGCGGATCAATACGCTCGGCGAGCGCGTCGAAGACATCTTCCTGCTCGCGGGCGCCGGCCTGTCCGATAACCGCCTGCAGATCCAGCTCGAAACCGAATTGCTGCGTGCGATCGCAGTCTGAATGAATCCCAGCGTTTATGCGCACCAAATTAACCGTCAAGAATCCGAAGCCGGCGTCGCCGACTCGCGCCCCTGTCCGCTCCGGCAGCCTCGTCGCCCGCAAGGCGGTGCGTCCCGCCGCGCCACCCGCAGGCGACAAGCCGGCCCGCCCGAAGAAGGCGCCCGCGACCGCCGCCACCGGCGAGCGCTCGTTCAAGCCGCGCGGCGCCGCCGGCGCCGAACGCCCGGGCGCGGATCGCGCGCCGGCCAAGCGCGCGCCGCGTGACGGCGGTGCCGAGCGCGGCACGCGCGCGCCGTACCGCGACAATGCAGCCGGTGAAGGCGCGAAGCGCAGTTTCGGCGACCGTCGCACGTCGTCGGATCGCCCGCCGCGCCGCGATGACGATGCTCGTCCGCGTCGCGCGGGTGGCGACGAAGGCAAGCGCCCGTCCTATCGCGACAACGCATCCGGTGAAGGCGCGAAGCGCGGCTTCGGCGAGCGTCGCACGTCTTCCGATCGACCGCCGCGCCGTGATGACGACGCACGTCCGCGCCGCGCGGGCGGCGACGAAGGCAAGCGCCCGTCCTATCGCGACAACGTATCCGGTGAAGGCGCGAAGCGCAGCTTCGGCGAGCGTCGCACGTCTTCCGATCGACCGCCGCGCCGTGATGACGACGCACGTCCGCGCCGCGCAGCAGGCGGTGACGACAGCAAGCGCCCGTCGTACCGCGACAAAGCCACCGGCGAAGGCGCGAAGCGCAGCTATGGCGACCGCCGTACGTCGTCCGATCGCCCGCCGCGCCGCAGCGACGACGATACGCGTCCGCGCCGTGCAGCGGGTGGTGACGACAGCAAGCGCCCGTCGTACCGCGACAAGGCCGCCGGCGAAGGCGCGAAGCGCGGCTTCGGCGACCGCCGCACGTCGTCCGATCGCCCGCCGCGCCGTGATGACGACGCACGTCCGCGCCGCGCAGCAGGCGCCGACGACAGCAAGCGTCCGTCCTACCGCGACAAGGCCGCCAGCGAAGGCGCGAAGCGCAGCTTCGGCGACCGCCCCGCCCGCCCGGCACGCGACGGCGACCGCCGTTCGTTCGGCGCGGTGAAGACCGCGCAACCCGTCAAGCGCGCGGCGGCCGACGTCGACTACGGCGACGAAACGGGCCTGATGCGCCTGTCGAAGCGGATGTCCGAACTCGGCATGTGCTCGCGCCGCGAAGCCGACGAATGGATCGAAAAGGGCTGGGTGCTCGTCGACGGCGAACGCATCGACACGCTCGGCACCAAGGTGCGCGCCGACCAGAAGATCGAGATCGACGAGCGTGCGAGCGCCGCGCAGGCCGCGCAAGTGACGATCCTGCTGCACAAGCCGGTCGGCTACGTGTCGGGCCAGGCGGAAGACGGCTACGAGCCGGCGGCCGTGCTGATCACGCGCGCGAACCGCTGGAGCGGCGATCATTCGCCGGTGCGCTTCTCGCCGCAACACCTGCATGCGCTTGCGCCGGCCGGCCGTCTCGACATCGACTCCACCGGCCTGCTGGTGCTGACGCAGAACGGCGTGATCGCGAAGCAGCTGATCGGCGAGCAGTCGGACATCGACAAGGAATACCTGGTGCGCGTGCGCTTCGGCGAACGACTGATCGACATCGACCAGCACTTTCCGGCGGAATCGCTCGCGAAGCTGCGCCACGGCCTCGAACTCGACGGCGTCGCGCTGAAGCCCGCGATGGTGAGCTGGCAGAACGGCGAGCAGCTGCGCTTCGTGCTGCGCGAAGGCAAGAAGCGCCAGATCCGCCGCATGTGCGAACTGGTCGGCCTCGACGTGATCGGCCTCAAGCGCGTGCGGATGGGCCGCGTGATGCTCGGCGCGCTGCCGCAGGGCCAATGGCGCTACCTGTCGGCCGACGAGACGTTCTGACCGCAAGCACCCGGTACGCCATCCAATGAAAAAGCCCGCTCGAGCGGGCTTTTTTCTTGTCTGCCGGAAACGGGCCGATCAGTCGTCGTCGGCCGGATCGAGCCCCGGGAACAGCACCTCGGTGAAGCCGAAGCGCGTGAAATCGGTGATCCGCATCGGATACAGCTTGCCGATCAGGTGATCGTATTCGTGCTGGACCACGCGCGCGTGGAACCCCTCGGCGACACGATCGATCTTCTGGCCGAACTGGTCGAAGCCACTGTAGCGCACCTTCGCGTAGCGGCTGACGACGCCGCGCATCCCCGGCACCGACAGGCAGCCTTCCCAGCCCTCTTCCATGTCCGGCGGCATGTACTCGATCTTCGGGTTGATCAGCACGGTTTCGGGCACCGGCGGCGCATCCGGGTAGCGGTTGTTGTTGCCGAAGCCGAAGATGATGATCTGCAGCCCGATGCCGATCTGCGGCGCGGCCAGCCCGGCGCCGTTCGCGTGGTGCATCGTCTCGAACATGTCCGCGACGATCTCGTGCAGCTCGGGTGTATCGAACCGCTCGACCGGTTGGGCGACTTCGAGCAGGCGCGGATCGCCCATCTTCAGGATCTCGCGAATCATGGCGTATTACCCTCCAGGAGTTGGTGCAGACCGTCTTCGTCCAGCACGGGGATGCCGAGTTCCTCGGCCTTCGCGAGCTTGCTGCCGGCTTCGGCGCCCGCGACCACGTAATCCGTCTTCTTCGATACCGAGCCGGCCACCTTGGCGCCCGCCGCTTCGAGCATTTCCTTCGCCGCATCGCGCGTCAGATTCGGCAGCGTGCCGGTCAGCACGACCGTCTTGCCGGCTAGCACGCCCTGCGGCGCTTTCGGCGCGGGCGGCCCTTCCGGCCACGTGACCTTGCCCGGCGCGCGCAACTGCTCGATCACCGTCCGGTTGTGCTCTTCCGCGAAGAACTGGTGAATCGACTCGGCGACGATCGGTCCGACGTCGTTCACTTCGAGCAGTTCCTCGATCGACGCGTCCATGATCGGCGTCAGAGAGCCGAAATGCTTCGCGAGATCCTTCGCGGTCGATTCGCCGACATGGCGGATGCCGAGCCCGTAGATGAAGCGCGCGAGCGTCGTGTGCTTCGCCTTCTCGAGCGAATCGAGCAGATTCTGCGCGGACTTCTCCGCGAACCGGTCGAGTTCGGCCAGCGTCGCGAACCCGAGATTGAACAGGTCGGCCGGCGTGCGCACCAGATTCAGTTCGACGAGCTGATCGATGATCTTCTCGCCGAGACCGTCGATGTCGAGCGCGCGGCGTTGCGCGAAATGCCACAGCGCCTGCTTGCGCTGCGCCGGGCAGAACAGCCCGCCGGTGCAGCGCGCGATCGCCTCGTCCGGCAGGCGCTCGATCTTCGAGCCGCACACCGGGCATTCGGTCGGCATCACGAATTCGGCCGCGTCTGCCGGGCGCCGGTCGAGCAGCGCGCCGACCACTTCCGGAATCACGTCGCCCGCGCGGCGCACGATCACGGTGTCGCCGATCCGGATGTCCTTGCGGCGCACTTCGTCCTCGTTGTGCAGCGTCGCGTTGGTCACGGTCGCCCCGCCGACGAACACCGGCTCGAGGCGCGCGACCGGCGTGATCGCGCCGGTGCGGCCGACCTGCACGTCGATCGCGACGAGCTTCGTCAGCGCTTCCTGCGCGGGGAACTTGTGCGCGAGCGCGAAGCGCGGCGCACGCGACACGAAGCCGAGCCGCTCCTGCTCGTCGCGCCGGTTGACCTTGTAGACGACGCCGTCGATGTCGTATGGCAGCGACTCGCGCTTCTCGCCGACCTTGCGGAAGAAGTCGAGCAAACCTTCGGCGCCGTGCACGACCGCGCGCTCGCGGTTCACCGGCAGGCCGAACGCCTCGTACCAGTCGAGCAGCGCGGTGTGCGTGTCGGGCATCGGCATCCCGTCGAGCACGCCGATCCCGTACGCGAAGAACGACAGCGGCCGCTGCGCGGTGATCTTCGAGTCGAGCTGGCGCAGGCTGCCGGCCGCCGCGTTGCGCGGGTTCGCGAATTCGCGCTGCTCGGCCGCGCGCTGGCGTTCGTTCAGGCGTGCGAAATCGCGCTTGAACATCAGCACCTCGCCGCGCACGTCGAGCACGGCCGGCACGTGCTTGCCCTTCAGTTTCAGCGGAATCGAGCGGATCGTGCGCACGTTCTCGGTCACGTCCTCGCCCGTCGTCCCGTCGCCGCGCGTCGCGGCCTGCACGAACACGCCGTTCTCGTAGCGCAGCGAAATCGCCAGGCCATCGAACTTCAGTTCGCACGCGTATTCCACGGGGTCGGTCACCGAGCCGGCGAGATCGGTCGCCTTGGCGAGCGCATCAGCGACGCGCTTGTCGAACGCGACGATGTCCTCGTCGGCGAAGCCGTTGTTCAGCGACAGCATCGGCGCATCGTGGACGACCGGCGTGAAGCCGCCGGCCGCTTCGCCGCCGACGCGCTGCGTCGGCGAATCGGGCGTCACGAGTTCGGGATGGTCGGTTTCGAGCTGCTGCAGCTCACGGAACAGCCGGTCGTATTCGGCGTCGGGCAGATCCGGCTGGTCGAGCACGTAATAGGCGTAGTTCGCCCGCTCGAGTTGGTCGCGCAGCCACGCGGCGCGCGCGTCGGGCTGGCTTGCTGGCGGTTCGGCTTGGGTTCGGGCCATGCTGGCGGCAGAGTCGTTCTGAAAAAAATCGGATGCCCGATTATCTCAGTTTGACGCCTCAGCGGGGCACGCAATGCGGGCCGGATGACGTGCTGCAGCGCACATGAAACGTGCTCGCCGCAGCGACGAACGACGGTGTCGAATACCGCCGTCCGCGCCCGGCGCGTTACTGGCTGAAGAGGCGGCGCGTGACCGGCGAACCGGCCGGGATGCCCGCTTCCTCGAGCTTCGCGTACAGCTTCATCAGTTGCTGCTCGATCGCGAGCAGCGTCGACTCCGGCAGCGGCCGGCGCGAGTCGTCGACGACGCGTGCGCCGATCCGCTCGGACAGCGACTTCGCGTAATCGCACATCAGCCGGAACGGCAGGATGTCCTCTTCGGCCACCGGCACGTCGAGCACCAGCGTGATCATGTTGCCGCCCTTGTACGTCAGGTCGTCGCGCAGGAAGTTCGTATCGCCGAACTGCAGCATGAACACCGGGTTCTGCTTGGCGTCGAGCTTCACGAAGCGCGTGCCGTCGCGCGACAGCAGCAGCCCGTCCTGCGACGCGACCGCCTGTACGTAGTTCGCGGACCACGGCGCACCGTCCGACATCACGTTGATCGACAGTTGCGCGTCGCACTGCGCGGCAAACGCGTCGAGCTCGCGCGCCATCGCGACCGTTTCCATCATGTCCGGGAATTCCGGCGCGCCGTCGATCGCGTCGGCGAACTGCTGGACGCCCGTCACGAATTCGGAGAATTCGAGCTCGTTCAGTGCGCCGCTGCGGTTCGCAAGCTGCGCGGCCGCGCGCAGCTCTTCGTAGCGCACGCCGTTCTGCAGCAGCTCCCACTGGCCGCCTTCCGGCTTGCCTTCGATGTGCACGGGCTTGCTGCCCGCGCGGCGCAGCCGCTGCGCGACCGGCAGGATCTTGTCGCCCGGCAGCGGGCCGGTGAGGCGGATCGGCACGATGCAGTCGATCCGGCGATCGACGATCGCGGGCGGCGCCGACGAGACCGTCGTCGCGGCCGGCATCACCGGTTCGGTCGGCTCGGCCGGTTCGGCCGCCGCGTCATGCGTGGCGGCGGGCACGGCCTCTTCGCCGGCAGCCGGTTCGCTCGATTCGGCCGACGTGTCGACGCCCGTCGCCTCGGCCTGCAGGTCGGCCGGCGTATCGGCCGGCGCGGCCCCGCCGAACGTCGGCTCGACGCGCGCGGTTTCGGCCGCCGCCGTCGCCGCCGCGACCGGCGCCGCGGGCTCGCGGCGCACCGGCTGACGCACCGGCTCGATGAACGGCAACTCTTCGTCGCGCTCGGGGCGGTTCATCGCCTCGGCCGCTTCTTCCGGCATCGGGCGCGGCATCCTGCGCCGCACTTTCGCGCCCTGCCATGCGTTGTAGACCACGACGCCGCCCACCACGACGGCGCCCGCGCCGATCAAACCGAGTGTCAACTCGTCCATGCACGCTCCATCAGCAATTCTTTTTCGTCGGGACCGCGAACGGGCGCCCATGCGCCGCGCGAACGCGGTCTGGTTTCGTCAAACGTCAATTCTGGGCAAAACCCGCGGCGGTTTCCATGTCCACCGCAACGATCCGCGACACGCCCTGTTCCTGCATCGTCACGCCGATCAGTTGCTGCGCCATTTCCATCGCGATCTTGTTGTGCGAGATGAACAGGAACTGCGTCTTGTCGGACATCGCGCGCACGAGATTCGCGAACCGCTCGGTGTTCGCGTCGTCGAGCGGCGCGTCGACCTCGTCGAGCAGACAGAACGGCGCCGGGTTCAGCTGGAACATCGCGAACACCAGCGCGGTCGCGGTCAGCGCCTTTTCGCCGCCCGACAGCAGGTGAATCGTCGCGTTCTTCTTGCCGGGCGGCTGCGCCATCACCTGCACGCCGGCATCGAGGATCTCGTCGCCCGTCATGATCAGCTTCGCCTGGCCGCCGCCGAACAGGCGCGGGAACAGGTCGCTGAAATGACGATTGACCTCGTCGAAGGTACCCTGCAGCAGCGTGCGGGTTTCCTGGTCGATCTTGTGGATCGCATCCTCGAGCGTCGTGATCGCGTCGATCAGGTCGGCCGATTGCGCGTCGAGGAATACCTTGCGCTCGCTCGCGGCCTTCAGCTCGTCGAGCGCGGCCATGTTCACCGGGCCGAGCGCGTTGATCGCGTTGTTCAGGCGCGTGACTTCGCCCTGCAGGTACGACGGCTTCAGATCCGGCGTGAGCTTCGCGGCCAGCGCGGCCTCGTCGACCTCGGCGGTCGCGAGCTGCTCGGCGAACTGCTCGACGGACAGACGCGCGGCCTGCTCCTTCAATTGCAGCTCGGTGATGCGGTCGCGCAGCGGCTGCAGCGAACGCTCGGCGACGAGCCGCTGCTCGTCCGACGCGCGCAGCTTCGCGGTCAGGTCGTCGAGCTCGATCCGCGCGGCCTGCAGCGCCTCTTCCTTCACCGCGCGAATCTCGAGCGCGTCCTGCAGGCCGGTGTGCGCGGTCTGCTCGTTGATCGTCTCGAGTTCGGCGCGCGCGTCTTCCAGCGACGCGGCGACGCGCTCGCTCTGTTCGTGCGCCACCTGGATCGTGCGCTTGAGCTCGTCGATCCGGGTCACCGCATTGCGGGCGGCGAAGCGCGCGTCGTTCGCGCCGCGCTCCAGGTCGCGCGCTTCCTGACGCGCCTGCGTCAGCGATTCGTCGAGCGACTCGAACGCGAGCTGGTTGTCCTCGAAACGCGCCTGCAGTTCGGCGAGCTCGCCGTCGAAGCGCTCGAAATTCGCTTCCGACTCCGCGCGCAGCGCACGCTGCTCTTCGATCTGCGCGCCGATTTCCTCGAGCTCCTCGCGGATCTGCGTGCTGCGCTGCGTATAGCGTTCATGCGCCTGCGCGAGCTTCAGCACGTCCATCTGCAGCGCATGCACGCGCTGCGTCGCCCGTTCGGCCTGGGCCCGGACGTCGCCGAGCGCCTGCGTGGCCTGCGTGTGCGCGGCTTCCGCCCGCACGGCGGCCGTGCGCGCCTCGTCGGCGAGCAGCGCCTGCGCCCGCACCTGGCGCGCCAGGTTCTCGATTTCCTGCTGGCGGGCCAGCATCCCGGCCTGCTCCGAATCGGCGGCGTACAGCTGCACGCCGACACGCGTGACGATATGGCCGGCCTTGACGACGAACGCGCCGCCTGCCGGCAGCTGCGTGCGCGTCGCGAGCGCCTGCGCGACGTCGTCGGCGACATAGACGTTGCCGAGCCAGTCGTTCAGCACCGCGCGGATGCCCGCGTCGTCGATGCGCACGAGCGACAGCACCGGCCGCAGCCCGGCCACCGCGGCAGGCGGCTCACCGGCCGCGGGCGGCGCGTAGAACGCGAGCTTCGCGGGCGGCGCATCGCTCGCGAAGGCCTTCACCCAGTCGAGATTCGATACTTCGAGCGCGGCGAGACGCTCGCGCAGCACGGCCTCGAGCGCCGCTTCCCAGCCGGCCTCGACGTGCAGCTTCTTCCACAGACGCGGCAGCGCGCCGAGCTCGTGCTTGTCGAGCCACGGCTGCACCTTGCCTTCGGTCTGCACGTTCTCCTGCAGTTGCTTCAGCGCGGCGAGGCGCGCTTCGAGCTGGTGGATCTGCGCGGCTTCAGCCTGCACGCGCTCCTGCGCGGCGCGGCGTTCACCGTCGAGACGCGGCACCGTTTCCTGCGCGTCCGCCAGGCGCGCCTGGGCTTCCGCGAGGATCTCTTCCTGTTCGGCCAGCTGCATGCGCAGCTCTTCGAGTTGCGTCTCGTCCGGCGCGTCGAGCCCGCCCGCTTCGCTCTTCAGGCGCTCGTGGCGCTGCTGAAGCTGCTGGAGCTGCTGGTCGGCGTTGCGCTGATGCGCGGCTTCGAGCTTCAGCGACTGCTCGGTCTGCGCGATCCGCGCGCGCTCGTCGTTGAGCTGCGCCTGCGCGTCGCGCCACTTCGCTTCGAGCGCCGGCAGCGCATCGTGCTTCGCGGCCGCGTTGTCCTCGGCGAGCGCGGCCTTTTCGTCGGCCATCGCGCGCGCCTCTTCGGCTTCCTCGAGCTCGTCCTGCGACTTCTCGGCCTGCGCGCGCCACTGCTCGCGCTGCGCGTTGAGGGCGGCGATCTGCGCCTGCACGCGGTTGCGCGATTCGACGATGAACTTGATCTCGGCTTCGAGGCGGCTCACCTCGGCATTCGCCTCGTAGAGCGCACCCTGCGCGCCCTGCATCGCGTCGCTCGCCGAGTAATGCGCGACGCGCAGCGTCTCGAGCTGCGCCTCGACTTCGCGCAGCTTCGCCGTCTGCGCCTCGAGGTCGATCTGCGCCTGTTCGATCGCGCGCTGCTGCTTCTGCTGCTCGCCGGCCGCCTCGTTCTTGCGCAGCAGCCACAAGAGGCGCTGCTTCTCCTCGCCGTCGGCGACGAGTTCCTTGTACTTGGTCGCGACCACCGCCTGCGCCTCGAGCTTCTCGAGGTTCGCGCCGAGTTCGCGCACGATGTCCTCGACGCGCGTCAGGTTCTCGCGCGTGTCGTGCAGGCGGTTCTCGGTTTCGCGGCGGCGTTCCTTGTACTTCGACACGCCGGCGGCCTCCTCGAGGAACACGCGCAGCTCTTCGGGCTTCGCCTCGATGATCCGCGCGATCATGCCCTGCCCGATGATCGCGTACGCACGCGGGCCGAGGCCGGTGCCGAGGAAGATGTCCTGGATGTCGCGGCGGCGCGCCGGCAGGTTGTTGATGTAGTAGCTCGACGTGCCGTCGCGCGTCAGCACGCGCTTGACGGCGATCTCGCCGTACTGGCCCCACTGCCCGGCCGCGCGGCCGTCGGAGTTGTCGAAGATCAGTTCGACGCTGGCCCGGCTGCCGGGCTTGCGGGCGGTCGAACCGTTGAAGATCACGTCCTGCATCGATTCGCCGCGCAGCTCGGACGCGCGCGACTCGCCGAGCACCCAGCGCACGGCATCGATGATGTTGGACTTGCCGCATCCGTTCGGGCCGACCACGCCGACGAGCTGGCCCGGAACCTGGAAATGCGTGGGATCGACGAAGGATTTGAAGCCAGCGAGTTTGATCGAGCTCAGACGCACGGCGGTATCGGATGTGAAGAAGGTGTGAAACGGACGGGGCCGCACGGCGCGGGGCCGGAGAGCCCCTGCGCGCCACGCGCCCCGGAATTCAAAAACGGGGCCGCGCGCATCCCGCGTTGGCCCCGCAAACGGCTTCCATCATACCATCGCGCGTGCGCCGTCCCGACCGTCGCCGGGTTTGCCCGGTGCCGGCGCGGCACGATGGACCCGGCTCGACAGCAGCGTCGCCAGCACGATGCACGCGCCGCCCGCCCACTCGCGCGCGGTCGGCAACTCGTTCGCGAACACCCACGCCGACAGCGCGGTGATCACGATCTCGAACAGCATGATGATCGACGCGCGGTTCGCCGGCACGCGCGCGAGGCCGTACTGGACGAGCAGGTTGTTCGACGCCATCGTCACGCCGATCGCGGCGATGATCAGCGCGGCCACGCCGAGCTGGCCGCTCGCCGGCACGGCCGGCAGCCCTTCGAACAGCGACGCGATCGCGCCGAACACCGCCGCGCCGCCGAACAGCGTCGCGGTGCGCATTTCCGCGCGCATCTCGGGGAGCTCGCGGCTCGCCTTGATCACGAGCACGTTGCTCATCGCGAAGCTCAGCCCGGCGGCGAGACCGGCCCATTCGGCCGGGTTGGCCGGCAGCGGCAAGCCGAGCTTCGGCGACCACAGCATCAGCATCGCGCCGCCGATCGACAGCGCCGCCAGCCCCGCGCCGGCCCAGGTCAGCCGTTCGCGCAGCAGGAAGTGCGCGTAGATCGCGGTCCAGGCCGGGGTCAGGTAGAACAGCAGCATCACCCGCAGCACCTCGCCGTGGATCGTGCCCCATACGAACCCGAGGTTCGTCACGCCGGCCGTCACCGCGATGCCCGGCAGCACCCAGTGCCAGCGCAGCGTCGCGATCGTGCGGTGGCGCGCGACGATCACGAACAGGAACGCGACGAGGCTCGTCAGCGCGCTCGCCAGCGTGCCCGTCACGCCGAGCGACGCGAGGATCCGCAGCGGATACCAGATCAGGCCCCATACCGACGCGCCGATCAGGATGGCCAGCGTCGGCAGACTGCCGCGTACCGCGTTGTTCATTTGGTTCGATACCCTTTATTCGACCGGCCCGGCCGCCGTTCCGGCAGGCCGTGACCGCATTCCGTCACGCTATAATCGTCCGCTGCGACCCGCGCGCCCGACGCGCCCGTTCGCAGCCGCGCGGCGCGCCCGCCGCTTCTTTCGCTCCAACCGGCCGCGATGGCCGCTTCGCCCGTGAACCCTCGACTCGACTCGCTCCAGCCCTATCCCTTCGAAAAGCTGCGCGCCCTGTTCAAGGACGTGACGCCTTCCGGCGACCTCAAACCGATCAGCTTCGGCATCGGCGAGCCCAAACACGCGACGCCGGCGCTGATCCGCGACGCCGTGGTGGCCGCGCTCGACGGCCTCGCGTCGTACCCGGCCACCGCCGGCTCGGACGCGCTGCGCACGTCGATCGCGCACTGGCTCGAGCGCCGCTACGGGCTGCCGGCGGTCGATCCGGCCACGCAGGTGCTGCCGGTGTCGGGCTCCCGAGAGGCGCTGTTCTCGCTCGCGCAGACGGTGATCGACGCGCGCCCGGCCGCGGACGGCAAGAAGGCGATCGTACTCTGTCCGAATCCTTTCTATCAAATTTACGAAGGCGCGGCGCTGCTGGCCGGCGCCGAACCCTATTTCGCGAACAGCGACCCGGCCCGCAACTTCGCGTGCGACTACGCGGCCGTGCCCGATGAAGTCTGGGCGCGCACGCAGCTGCTGTACGTGTGCTCGCCCGGCAACCCGACGGGCGCCGTGCTGACGCTCGACGACTGGCGCGAGCTGTTCGCGCTGTCCGACCGCCACGGTTTCGTGATCGCGTCCGACGAGTGCTATTCGGAAATCTATTTCGATGAAGCGGCGCCGCCGCTCGGCGGCCTCGAGGCCGCGCACCGCCTCGGCCGCGGCTTCGAGCGGCTCGTGATGCTGTCGAGCCTGTCGAAGCGCTCGAACGTGCCGGGCATGCGTTCGGGCTTCGTCGCCGGCGACGCCGCGCTGCTGAAGCAATTCCTGCTGTACCGCACGTACCACGGCGCCGCGCTGTCGCCGGTCTGGCAGCACGCGAGCATCGCCGCGTGGAACGACGAGGCGCACGTGCGCGAGAACCGCGCGCTGTACCTGCAGAAATTCAATACGGTCACACCGATGCTCGCCGACGTGATCGACGTGAAGCTGCCCGACGCCGCGTTCTACCTGTGGGCCAACGTGTCGCGCACCGGCCTGTCGGACACCGAGTTCGCCCGCCGCCTGTACGCCGACTATAATGTGACGGTTCTGCCCGGCTCGTACCTGGCGCGCGATGCGCACGGCACGAACCCGGGCCGCGATTTCATCCGGATCGCGCTCGTCGCGGGCACCCCCGAATGCGTCGAGGGCGCGCAACGCATCGTCGATTTCTGCCGCGCTCTCGCGCGGTAAGACGTCCATCCCGATCAATTCCATCCATCTCCTGCGAAAACGAACATGTCGCAACAACTTCAGCAAATCATCGATACCGCCTGGGAAAACCGCGCCGAGCTGTCGCCGAAGGCCGCGCCCGCCGACGTCCGCGAAGCCGTCGCTCACGCGATCGAGCAGCTCGACAAGGGCGCCCTGCGCGTCGCCGAGAAAATCGACGGCAACTGGACGGTCCACCAGTGGCTGAAGAAGGCCGTGCTGCTGTCGTTCCGCCTGGAGGACAACGCGCCGATGCCGGCCGGCGGCTACTCGCAGTTCTACGACAAGGTGCCGTCGAAGTTCGCGAACTACACGGCCGAAGACTTCGCCGCGGGCGGCTTCCGCGTCGTCCCGCCGGCCATCGCGCGCCGCGGCTCGTTCATCGCGAAGAACGTCGTGCTGATGCCGTCGTACACCAACATCGGCGCGTACGTCGACGAAGGCACGATGGTCGACACGTGGGCCACGGTCGGTTCGTGCGCGCAGATCGGCAAGAACGTGCACCTGTCGGGCGGCGTCGGCATCGGCGGCGTGCTCGAGCCGCTGCAGGCGAACCCGGTCATCATCGAGGACAACTGCTTCATCGGCGCGCGCTCGGAAGTCGTCGAAGGCGTGATCGTCGAGGAAAACTCGGTGATCTCGATGGGCGTGTACCTCGGCCAGAGCACGAAGATCTACGATCGCGAGACGGGCGAAGTCAGCTACGGCCGCATCCCGGCCGGCTCGGTCGTCGTCGCCGGCAACCTGCCGTCGAAGGACGGCTCGCACAGCCTGTACTGCGCGGTGATCGTCAAGAAGGTCGACGCGAAGACGCGTGCGAAGGTCGGCCTGAACGAGCTGCTGCGAGGCGACTGATGGCGAAGCCGCACACCGTGGTCGTCTACGGCATTCCGAACTGCGACACCGTGAAGAAGGCCCGCGTGTGGCTCGACGATCACGGCGTCGAATTCGAGTTCCACGATTTCAAGAAGCTCGGCGTCAGCGCACCGCTGATCGAAGACTGGCTGAAGGACGTGTCGCTCGACGCGCTCGTGAACAAGCGCGGCACCACGTGGCGCGGCCTGGACGACGCGATGAAGGCGGCTGCCGAAACGAAGACCGGCGCGGTCGCACTGATGATCCACAAGCCGTCGGTCATCAAGCGCCCCGTGCTCGTCGTCAACGGCCGCGTGAAATCGCTCGGCTTCGTGGCCGATCAATACGCGGCGCTGTTTACCGCATAGGGTTGCCCGCGCTGCGCCCACGGGCGCCGCCCTGTCGCTGCCGGCCACCGCGCCGGCATTTTTTATCGAAAGTGGTCCGAACCATGTCCGCCACCCTAGCCCTTACCGAACAGCTGATCGCCCGCGCGTCCGTGACGCCCGACGACCAGCACTGCCAGCAGATCATGACCGAGCGCCTCGCCGCGCTCGGCTTCGAATGCGAGACCATCGCGTCGCACGGCGTGACCAACCTGTGGGCCGTCAAGCGCGGCACCGATGGCCGCGACGGCAAGCTGCTCGCGTTCGCGGGCCACACCGACGTCGTGCCGACCGGCCCGCTCGAACAGTGGACCTCGCCGCCGTTCATCCCCGCCCATCGCGACGGCAAGCTGTACGGCCGCGGCGCGGCCGACATGAAGACGTCGCTCGCGGCGTTCGTCGTCGCGTCCGAGGAATTCGTCGCGGCCCATCCCGACCATCGCGGCGCGATCGCGTTCCTGATCACGAGCGACGAGGAAGGCCCGGCCACCGACGGCACCGTGAAGGTCGTCGAACTGCTGCAGGCACGCGGCGAACGCCTCGACTACTGCATCGTCGGCGAGCCGACGTCGACCACCGAGCTCGGCGACGTCGTCAAGAACGGCCGCCGCGGGTCGATGTCCGGCGAACTGGTCGTCAAGGGCGTGCAGGGCCACATCGCGTATCCGCACCTCGCGAAGAACCCGATCCACCTGCTCGCGCCGGCGCTCGCCGAGCTCGCCGCCGAGCAATGGGACGCCGGCAACGAATACTTCCCGCCGACCACCTGGCAGGTGTCGAACCTGCACGCCGGCACCGGCGCGACCAACGTGATCCCCGGCCACGCCGACCTGCTGTTCAACTTCCGCTTCTCGACCGCGAGCACCGTCGAAGGCCTGCAGGCCCGCGTGCACGCGATCCTCGACAAGCACGGCCTCGAATACACGCTGAAGTGGTCGGTGAGCGGCCTGCCGTTCCTCACGCCGCGCGGCGAACTGTCGGGCGCGCTGGAACACGCGATCCGCACCGAAACCGGCATCACGACCGAGCTGTCGACGACGGGCGGTACGTCGGACGGCCGCTTCATCGCGCGCATCTGCCCGCAGGTGATCGAATTCGGCCCGCCGAACGGCAGCATCCACAAGATCGACGAGCACATCGAGGTGCGCTTCGTCGACCCGCTGAAGAACGTGTACCGACGCGTGCTCGAACAACTGATCGCCTGACGGAGCCTCGCATGACGACACCTTTTGCCACAGTCCGCGACCTGCTGCGCTACGCGGTCACGCGCTTCTCGAAAGCGAAGCTCGCGTTCGGCCACGGTTCCGACAACGCGTACGACGAAGCGGCCTACCTCGTGCTGCATACGCTCGATTTGCCGCTCGACACGCTCGAGCCGTTCCTCGACGCGCGCCTGTTGCCCGACGAAATCGCGGCCGTGCTCGCGGTGATCGAACGACGCGCGACCGACCGCGTGCCGGCCGCGTACCTCACGCATGAAGCGTGGATGCACGGCCACCGCTTCTATGTCGACGAACGCGTGATCGTGCCGCGCTCGTTCATCGGTGAACTGCTCGACGACGGACTGCAACCGTATGTCGCCGACCCCGAGCAGGTCGGCGCGGTGCTCGAACTGTGCACCGGCTCCGGCTGCCTCGCGATCCTCGCGGCGAGCGCGTTCCCGAACGCCGAGATCGACGCGGTCGACCTGTCGGACAAGGCGCTCGAAGTCGCGGCGATCAACGTGCGCGACTACGGCCTCGAAGATCGCATCGGGCTGCACCGCGGCGACCTGTACGCACCGTTGCCCGCGTTCCGCACCGACCCCGACTCGCGCTACGACGTGATCCTGACGAACCCGCCATACGTGAACGCCGCGTCGATGGCCGCGCTGCCGCCCGAATACCGGCACGAGCCGGAGATGGCGCTCGCCGGCGGCGACGACGGGATGGACATCGTGCGACGTATCGTCGCCGAAGCGCACCGCTGGCTGCATGACGACGGCGTGCTCGTCGTCGAGATCGGCAACGAGCGCGAGCACGTCGAAGCGGCATTCGGCGGCCTCGAGCTCACGTGGCTGCCCACCAGCGCGGGCGACGACGCCGTGTTCCTGATCCAGGCGTCGGACCTGCCGCGCAAGGCCTGAGCGTTCCCCGCCCGCCCGCCGTGCGGCGCACCACTGCGTTGCACGGTTGGGTAAGATGCGCGTAGGCGGCCGCCCGGCCGCACGACCTGCGGAATCCCCTCGGGAGTCCGCTCGGGAGTCCTTTACGCGCCCATGACCCTCGACTGGCTACATCTCGGCACCCTGATCCTGACCGTCCACGTGCTCGGGATCGTCGCGGCGTGCCACGCAATCATGAACACGCGTACGTCGCAAGGCGCGATCGCGTGGGCCGTCTCGCTCACGGCCATGCCGTACCTGACGCTCGTCCCGTACCTGTTCCTCGGCCGCAGCAAATTCTCCGGCTACGTCGACGCCCGGCGCCACGAGCTGGAAATGTTGCGCACGCACACACCGCGCTCGCCGTGGCGCACCACCGACGCGACCGACGGGCCCGCCGCCGACGCACTCGGCCAAGCTGCCGTACTCGCGCTCACGCGGCTCGGCGGCATGCCGTTCCTCGGGGGCAATTCGGTGCGCACGCTCGTGAACGGCGACGCGACGTTCTCCGCCATCCTGTCGGCGATCGACGCCGCGCGCGACTACGTGCTCGTCCAGTTCTTCATCGTGCGCGACGATGCGCTCGGCCGGATGATGCGCGATGCGCTGCTTGCTCGCGCGGCGGCCGGCGTGCGCTGCTGCCTGCTGTACGACAGCATCGGCAGCTTCGACCTGCCGCACAGCTACGTCGACGCATTGCGCCGGGGCGGCGTCGAGGTCCATCCGTTCGCGACCAACCGGAAATTCGTCAACCGCTTCCAGCTGAACTTCCGCAACCATCGCAAGATCGTCGTCGTCGACGGCAATCGCGCGTTCGTCGGCGGCCACAACGTCGGCGTCGAATATCTCGGCGCGAAGCCGCGCCTGTCGCCATGGCGCGACACCCACATCGAGATACGCGGCCCCGTGGTGGCGAGCATCCAGTACGTGTTCGCCGAAGACTGGCACTGGGCGACGCAGAAGCTGCCGCCCATCGCGCTACCGCCGCCTGCGCAGCCCGGCGACGGCATGCACTGCCTCGCGGTGCCGATGGGACCGGCCGACAAGCAGGAAACCGGCTCGCTGTTCTTCGTCGAATCGATCAATGCCGCCCGCGAGCGGGTCTGGATCACCACCCCGTACCTGGTTCCGGACGAAGCCGTGGTTTCCGCGCTGAAGCTCGCCGTGATGCGCGGCGTCGACGTGCGCATCCTGATCCCGAGCCGGCGCGATCACTACGTCGTGTTCGAGGCGTCGAAGCTCTACGCGCGCGATCTCGTCGATGCCGGCGTGAAGGTGTTCCGCTACCGGCCCGGCTTCCTGCACCAGAAAGTCGTGCTGATCGACCGCATCGCGGCGGCGATCGGCAGCGCGAATCTCGACAACCGCTCGTTCCGCCTCAATTTCGAGGTCATGGTCATGACCGTCGACCGCGCGTTCGCCCACGAAGTGGAGGCGATGCTCGATGCCGACTTCGCGCAGGCCTACGAGGTCGATGCGGACGAATACCGGCACTCGCCCGCCTGGCGGCGCATCGCGATACACGTCGCGCGGCTGTTCGCGCCGATCCTTTGACGGCCAGCGCGAGCCGCCCCCGCACGATCCGCACCGGCGCGGCGCACGCCCCGCGCCGTCACAGCAGCTTGTCGATGTCCGCGGCGATTTCGTCGGGCTTGGTGGACGGCGCGTAGCGCTTGACGATCCGCCCTTCGCGGTCGATCAGGAATTTCGTGAAATTCCACTTGATCGCCTTGAGGCCGAGAATGCCGGGCGCCGCGTCGGTCAGATAACGATACAGCGGATGCGCATGGTCGCCCTTCACGTCGATCTTCGCGAACATCGGAAACGTGACGCCGTAGTTGCGTTCGCAGAACGCGCCGATCTGCGCGGCGTCCCCCGGCTCCTGCTTGCCGAACTGGTTGCACGGAAAGCCGAGCACGAAGAAACCGCGCGCCGCGTACAGGTCGTACAGCTTCTGCAGACCCGCGTACTGCGGCGTGAAACCGCACTCGCTCGCGGTATTGACGATCAGCAGCACCTTGCCGCGATACGCGTCGAGCGATACCGGCGCACCGGCGAGCGTCTCTGCGCTGAACGAATACAGGGTGGACATCGGGCACTCCTTTTACGAAACCGGATCGACGTGGAGTCTAGGCGAAATTGCGCCGTTGCGGCATCCGCCGGACGGCCGATGCCCGGCGCGACCGGCGCGCGGTCTAGAATAGCGGTTTTGGCCAGCCATTTCCGCCGTGATCCGTTTCAATCAGTTCAGCCTTGCGCGCGGCACGAAGCCGCTGTTCGAGTCGACCTCGTTCGTGCTCAATCCCGGCGAGAAAGCCGGCCTGATCGGCGCGAACGGCGCCGGCAAGTCGACGCTGTTTTCCGTCCTGCGCGGCGAGCTGCACTCGGACGCCGGCGATTTCTCGATGCCGCCGTCGTGGCGGATCGCCCACGTGTCGCAGGAAACGCCCGCGGTCGACCGCTCGGCGCTCGACTACACGCTCGACGGCGATACCGCGCTGCGCGAGATCGAGGCCCGCATCGCCGCCGCATCGGCCGCGCATGACGGCGCCGCCGAAGCCGACGCGCACGCGGCGTTCGCCGATGCCGACGGCTACACCGCGCCGGCCCGCGCCGAAGCGCTGCTGCTCGGCCTCGGCTTCACGCTCGCGCAGACGCGCGAATCCGTCGCGAGCTTCTCCGGCGGCTGGCGCATGCGGCTGAACCTCGCGCAGGCGCTGATGTGCCGCTCCGACCTGCTGCTGCTCGACGAACCGACGAACCACCTCGACCTCGACGCGATCGTCTGGCTCGAAGACTGGCTGCATCGCTACCCCGGCACGCTCGTCGTGATTTCACACGACCGCGAATTCCTCGATTCGATCTGCAACGTCACGCTGCATCTGGAAAACCGCCAGGTGAAGCGCTACGGCGGCAACTACTCGCAGTTCGAAGTGCTGCGCGCGCAGCAACTGGCGCTGCAGCAAAGCGCGTACGAAAAGCAGCAGAAGACGATCGAGCACCTGCAGAGCTTCGTCGACCGCTTCAAGGCCAAGGCGACCAAGGCCAAGCAGGCGCAAAGCCGGATGAAGGCGCTCGAGAAGATGGAGCTGATCGCGCCCGCGCACATCGCGTCGCCGTTCACGTTCGAATTCCGCACGCCCGATGCCGCGCCGAACCCGATGATGGTGATGGAGGACGTCCGCTGCGGCTACCATGCCGACGACGGAACGGACATCCCGATAGTCGAGCGCGTCGCGCTGTCGATCCAGAACGGCCAGCGCATCGGCCTGTTGGGCGCGAACGGCCAGGGCAAGTCGACGCTGATCAAGACGCTGGCCGGCACGCTCGCACCGCTGTCGGGGCGCGTGCGCGACGGCAAGGGGCTGACGATCGGCTATTTCGCGCAGCACCAGCTCGAAACGCTGCGCGAGGACGACTCGCCGCTCGCGCATCTGGCGCGGCTCGCGCCCGACACGCGCGAGCAGGAATTGCGCGACTTCCTCGGCGGCTTCAATTTCTCGGGCGACATGGCGACCAGCCCGGTCGGGCCGTTCTCGGGCGGCGAAAAAGCCCGCCTCGCGCTGGCGCTGATCATCTGGCAGAAGCCGAACCTGCTGCTGCTCGACGAACCGACGAACCACCTCGACCTCGAAACGCGCCACGCGCTGACGATGGCGCTCGCGCAGTTCGAAGGCACGCTGATCCTCGTGTCGCACGATCGCCACCTGCTGCGCGCGACGACCGACCAGTTCATGCTGGTCGCGAAGCACCGGCTGCAGCCGTTCGACGGCGACCTCGACGACTACCGCGACTGGCTGCTGCAGCACGCGGCCGAGCAGCGCGCGGCCGCCAAGGCCGACAGCGCGGCCGCCGCGGGCGCCGATCCGGGCGTCAACCGCAAGGATCAGAAACGCCAGGCGGCCGAGGAACGCCAGCGGCTGTCGCAGCTGAAGAAGCCGCTGCAGAACCGCATCACGAAGCTCGAAAAGGAAATGGAAACGCTGCACGCGGAGAAGGCGCGCCTCGATGCGTTCGTCGCCGATCCGGCCAGCTACGAGGCCGCGCGCAAGACGGAGCTGACCGAGGCAATCCGCAAGCTCGGCGAGGTCAACACCCGGCTCGAGACGGTCGAGGCGGACTGGCTCGCCGTGCAGGAAGAACTCGAGCAGATCGGCTGAGCGCGGCCGCCGGCGCGCCATCAGCCGATGATCGCTTCATCGGTGGTGCAGCGCGTCGGGGCGTCACCGCCCCACGAATCCGCCCGGCCGCGCCGCATCCGGAAACGATGAGGCCGGGCGCGCTGGCCCGGCCTCGTTTTCATTGCGTTTGACGTAGTTGCCCGGCCCGTCGGCCGGCCGCGCGAGCCGCTCAGCGGCGCGGCAGCGTGTCGCGCGGCATCTGCTCGTCGTCGCCCATCAGGTGCCGGCGCCCTTTGATCGGCCGGCGGATCGCCGCGGCGACTTCCGCTTCCGTCACATCCTCGGATACGACCTTGCGCGCCAGGCGCCCTTCTTCGTCGATCCATTCGACGATCCGGCATCCGCCGCCCCACGGCTGGCGAATCGGCTCCGACACGCGGCAGCCGCGCAGGTTGTAAAGGCGTCCGCCAGGCGCTTCCCCGTACGATTTCAACATAGGTTCCTTTCGCATTGCGCGGTTCGACAATCCGGCAAAGGATAGGGAAAAGCGATGTCCGGCGGGTTACAGCAGCCTACATATTCTTTACAGCGAATTACGCGACAGATCGCCGGGCGATGTACGATCCGCGCGCGGGCCCGCGCCGCTCATTCAAGATCGCGCACGCGGTCGATCGCCTGCTCGAGCCGCTCGACGGCCATCACGTTCAGCCCTTCGATCGGCTGTTTCGGCGCATTCGCCTTCGGAATCAGCGCGGACGTGAAGCCGAGCTTCGCCGCTTCGCGCAGCCGTTCCTGCCCGCGCGGGGACGGCCGGATCTCGCCCGCCAGCCCCACCTCGCCGAACACGATCAGCCCTTTCGGCAGCGCCTTGTTGCGCATCGACGAGTGAATCGCGAGCAGCACCGCGAGGTCGGCGGCCGGCTCGGTGATCTTCACGCCGCCCACCGCATTGAGGAACACATCCTGATCGAAGGCCGCGATGCCCGCGTGGCGGTGCAGCACCGCGAGCAGCATCGCGAGCCGGTTCTGTTCGAGGCCGACCGCGAGCCGGCGCGGGTTCGGCACGTGCGCGGTATCGACCAGCGCCTGGATTTCGACGAGCAGCGGGCGCGTGCCTTCCTGCGTGACGAGCACGCACGACCCGGGTACGACCTGCTCGTGCTGCGACAGGAACAGCGCGGACGGGTTGGCTACGCCGCGCAGCCCGCGCTCGGTCATCGCGAACACGCCGAGCTCGTTGACCGCGCCGAAGCGGTTCTTGAACGCGCGCACGAGCCGGAACGACGAGTGCGTGTCGCCTTCGAAGTACAGCACCGTGTCGACGATGTGCTCGAGCACGCGCGGGCCGGCCAGGTTGCCCTCCTTCGTCACGTGCCCGACCATGATGATCGCGGTGCCCGACTGTTTCGCGATGCGCGTGAGCTGCGCCGCGCATTCGCGCACCTGCGCGACCGAGCCGGGCGCCGACGTGAGCGCGTCCGAATAGACGGTCTGGATCGAGTCGATGACGGCCACGTCCGGCCGCTCCGTATCGATCGCGGCCTGGATCTTCTCGAGCTGGATCTCGGCGAGCAGCTTCAGTTCGGCCGCCGGTGCGCCGCCGTCGAGCAATGCGAGCCGTTGCGCGCGCAATGCGATCTGCGCGGCCGATTCCTCGCCACTGATATACAGCGCGCGCCGCTCGCTCGCGATATCCGCGAGCGACTGCAGCAGCAGCGTCGACTTGCCGATGCCCGGATCGCCGCCGATCAGCACGACGCCGCCCGGCACCAGCCCGCCGCCCAGCACGCGGTCGAATTCGCCGATGCCGGTGGAGAAGCGCGGTACGTCGGCGGCCTCGATGTCGGCGAGGCGCTGCACCGGCGCCCGCTTCGCGAGCGACTGGAAGCGATGGGCGGCCGGCGACTCGGCGACCGATTCGACGAGGGTGTTCCAGGCCTGGCACGACGGGCACTGCCCCTGCCACTTCGGGGTCTGTCCGCCGCACTCGCTGCAGACGTAAACGGTTTTCTGTTTGGCCACGCGCGACGCCCTTATTCCGCTCGCACCGGCACGCGGCCGGCGACCGCGCACATCAGCTCGTAGCCGATCGTCCCGCAATGGCGCGCGACGTCGTCGATCGGCAGCGCGTTGCCCCACAGTTCGACCCGCGCGCCGACGCCGGCCTGCGGGCACGGCGTCAGGTCGACGGTGATCATGTCCATCGACACGCGACCGACGATCCGCGTACGGATGCCATCGACGATCACGGGCGTGCCTTCCGGCGCAACGCGCGGATAGCCGTCCGCGTAACCGCACGCGACCACGCCGATCCGCATCGGCGCCTGCGCGGAAAACGTCGAGCCATAGCCGATCGCCTGGCCCTTCGCGATCGTCTGCACCGCGATCAGCTCGGACGCGAGCGTCATCGCCGGCTTCAGCCCGGTATCCGCGATATCGGACGACAGCCCGGACGGCGACGCGCCATACAGGACGATCCCCGGCCGCACCCAGTCGAAGTGCGTATCCGGATGCCACAGCACGGCCGCCGAATTCGCGAGGCTGCGCGCGCCGGCGATGTTTTCCGCGCCGCGCTCGAACGTCGCGAGCTGCTCGGCGACGCCGCGCTCGTTGTCCGCGTCCGAAAAATGGGTCATCAACGTGATCTGGCCGATGCCGGGGCACGCGCGGGCGCGCTCCCACGCGGCGCGGTATTTCTCCGGCACGTAACCGAGCCGGTTCATCCCGCTGTTCATCTTGAGCTGCACGTTGACGGGCTTCGACAGCCGCGCCGTTTCCAGCATCCGCATCTGCTCGTCGTTGTGGACGGTCGTGGTCAGGCTGTAGCGGTCGATCACGTCGATGTCGGTCGAGCGGAAGAAGCCTTCGAGCAGCAGGATCGGGCCGGCCCAGCCGAGCTCGCGCAGCTTCACGGCCTCGTCGAGGTCGAGCAGGCCGAAGCCGTCGGTGCCGCGCAGGCCCGGAAACACGCGGGCGAGACCGTGGCCGTACGCGTTGGCCTTGACGACCGCCCAGACCTTGGACGGGCCGGCAAAGCGGCGGACGACGGAGAGATTGTTCGCGAGAGCGGCGGTGTGGATGGTGGCGGAGATCGGGCGCGGCATGGGAAATTTACGTAAAGACGCTTGCGAATCATCAGCTTACCGCGCCTTTTGAGCACCGAAGCCGACAATTTGCGGAACGATCGGGGAATCTTGCTAGTCCGAATTCGCGTATTTTCATGTTATAAAGCCGTGCGCACAACCCATTTCGAACGGAATAAGCCGATCGCATACCAGGCGGCCTACGCGGCCCTGCCGCAGCGACGAAAGCATCGCATCAGATGAAAAAAGGTTTTTACACCATCATGGCCGCGCAGTTTTTTTCGTCGCTGGCCGACAATGCGCTTCTCATCGCCGCCATCGCCCTGCTGAAAGACCTCCACGCCCCCAACTGGATGACACCGCTGCTGAAGCTGTTCTTCGTGTTGTCGTATGTGGTGTTGGCGGCGTATGTCGGTGCCTTCGCGGATTCGCGCCCGAAGGGCCGCGTGATGTTCATCACCAACTCGATCAAGGTGATCGGCTGCCTGATCATGCTGTTCGGCGCCCACCCGCTGATCGCGTACGGGATCGTCGGGTTCGGCGCGGCGGCCTACTCGCCCGCCAAATACGGAATTCTCACCGAGCTGCTGCCGGCCGACCGGCTGGTCGCCGCGAACGGCTGGATCGAAGGCACGACCGTCAGCTCGATCATCCTCGGCACCGTGCTCGGCGGCGCGCTGATCAGCCCGCACATCGCGTCGCACGTGATCGCGCACACGCCCGCCTGGATCGGCACGCCGGCCGAAGCCGCGATGGCGATCATCATGGCCATCTACGTGGTCGCCGCGCTGTTCAACCTGCGCATTCCCGACACCGGCGCCCGCTACCCGAAGCAGGAACGCGGCCCGGTCAAGCTGCTCACCGATTTCGCCGACTGCTTCATGGTGCTCTGGCGCGACAAGCTCGGCCAGATTTCGCTGGCGGTCACCACGCTGTTCTGGGGCGCGGGTGCGACGCTGCAGTTCATCGTGCTGAAGTGGGCCGAGGTGTCGCTCAACATGTCGCTGTCCGAAGGCGCGATCCTGCAGGCCGTGGTCGCGGTCGGCGTCGCGGCCGGCGCGATCGCCGCGGCCGCCCGGATTCCGCTGAAGAAGTCGCTGACCGTGCTGCCCGTCGGCATCGTCATGGGCATCGCGGTGATGCTGATGGCGTTCTACACGCGCGACCTGTTTCCGTCGCACTGGGCCGTGCACTTCGGCCATCTGCGCCTGCCGTTCTACCTGATCGTCGCCTACATCTTCCTGATCGGCGTCGGCGCGCTGTCCGGCTACTTCGTCGTGCCGATGAACGCGCTGCTGCAGCATCGCGGCCACGTGCTGCTGTCGGCCGGCCACTCGATCGCGGTGCAGAACTTCAACGAGAACCTGTCGGTGCTCGTGATGCTGTGCCTGTACGCGGTGCTCGTGTGGCTCGACGTGCCGGTCGGCGTCGTGATCGTGCTGTTCGGCACGTTCGTGTGCCTGACGATGTGGCTCGTGATGCGCCGCCACCAGGCGAACCAGCGTCAGTTCGACTCGGTCGCGCTGATCGGCGAATCGCGGCACTGACGCTACACTGTCCGTTTCCGTCTGCCGGCGCCGGGCCTCGAACCGGCGCGTTGCCCTCATGACGCACCCGATACCCAACATCCTGACGATCGCCGGCTCCGATTCGGGCGGCGGCGCAGGCATTCAGGCCGACCTGAAGACGTTCTCCGCGCTCGGCGCGTACGGCGCGAGCGTGATCACCGCGCTGACCGCGCAGAACACGCGCGGCGTGACGGGCGTGCATGCGCCGGACGCCGCCTTCGTGACCGCGCAGCTCGACGCGGTGTTCGGCGACATCCGCATCGATGCGGTCAAGATCGGGATGCTCGCCAACGCGGCGATCGTGCAGGCGGTGGCCGACGCGCTGCGCCGTTACGCGCCGCGCTTCGTCGTGCTCGACACGGTGATGATCTCGAAAAGCGCGCACGCGCTGCTCGCACCCGATGCCGTCGACGCGCTGCGCGACACGCTGCTGCCGCTCGCGACGGTCGTCACGCCGAACCTGCCCGAAGCGGCCGCGCTGCTGAACGACGCACCCGCCACCACCGAAGACGAGATGGTGCGGCAAGGCCGCGCGTTGCTGCAGACGGGCGCCCGCGCGGTGCTGATGAAGGGCGGCCACCTGCCCGACGCGTCCGCGAGCCCCGACTGGCTCGTCGAAGCGACGCGCACCGTGCGGCTCGACGGCGCGCGCGTACCGGTCAGCAATACGCACGGCACCGGCTGCACGCTGTCGTCGGCGATCGCCGCGCTGCTGCCGCAGCAGCCCGACCTCGAAAGCGCGGTACGCGAAGCAAAGACCTACCTGACCGGCGCAATTGCCGCGAGCGGGCACCTCGACGTCGGTCACGGCGTCGGCCCGGTCCATCACTTTCATCGCTGGTGGTGAGCGCCCGCTGACGCGGGGTCAGTGATCCTGCGCCGCGAACGCCTGCGCGCGCACCGGCCAGTCGTCGGGCACGACGAAACCGCGCGCCGTCTCGCGCCACGTGCCGTCACTACCCTTTTCATGGACCGCGATCAGATCAGGCGCCTGGCGCGTCGCCAGCACGGGCGGCAACGCCAGCGCGCTCGCCAGCGGCTCGGGCGCGAAACCCGCGTCGGCGGCAGCCCGCCGCGGCGCCAGCCACGCTAGTCTCGGCAACACGCTCCATGCCGCGCCGTCCCGCTGCGCGGCCGCCCACGCCGGCCACTGCGCGTGCGTCAGCCAGAAACCGCGCGGGTGATCCGGCGCGATTTCGGCGGACACCGGGGGCACCGGCGCACCGTGCGGATGGAACAGCCAGCCCTTGATGAACATCTGCGCATCGGACGGCGCGCCGTAGCCGAGTCGGGCAAAGCCGTCGTGTTCGCCGAGCCGCAACTGATGGTCGAGCAGCCGGCTGCGCTTGCGATCGAACCGGTCGACGAGATTGGGGCCGACGAAATCGGCGAGCGACGCGCCGTCGCGGACCGGCGCGCACAGATAGCACTTCACCGCGAGTTCCCAGTGCAGGCGCCGGCCGTCCGGCGCATCGACGAGAAAATCGACTTCGCCGAGCGTGCGGCCGTTGCTGCGCAGTGGCAGATTGGCCGCGACGAGCCGCAGCGACGGCCCGTGCGTCAGGAAGTACTCGAGCAGGCATTCGGCGTAGCGGCCGAGCCGGGTGGGCCGAAATCCGTCGAGCGCGCGATGCAGCGGCCCCGGCTGCGCATCGAGCGCGGCGAGCCACGCCTCGACGGCCGCTTGGCCCGCCGCATCCGGCCATGGGCACGCGAGCGGCGCGCCCGGTACCGCGGTGAGCAGGCTCGGGCTGGCCAGCAGCCAGCCCAGATCGCGCACCGCGACGTCATGCAGCGTGTCGACGAATGCGAACGCCGCGTCGCTCGTCATTGCCCGGCCGGGCCGTTCGCGTCGGCGCCTTCCGCACGCCGGAACGTATTGCGCGCGAGGCACAGGTCGGCCCACGCCTTCGACTTGTCTTGCAGGCTGCGCAACAGATAGGCCGGGTGGTAAGTGACGATCACCGGCACGCCTTCGTACGCATGCACGCGGCCGCGCAGCGACGCGATGCTCGCGTCCGTCTTCAGCAGCGTCTGCGCCGCGAAACGGCCGAGCGCGACGATCAGCTTCGGCTTCACGAGCGCGACCTGGCGCTGCAGATACGGCTCGCAACTCGCGACTTCGTCCGGCTCCGGGTTGCGGTTGCCGGGCGGCCGGCACTTGATCACGTTCGCGATGTAGACGTTGTCGCCGCGCTTGAGCGACAGCGACTGCAGCATGTTGTCGAGCAGCTTGCCGGCCTGGCCGACGAACGGCTCGCCCTGCTTGTCCTCGTTCTCGCCCGGCGCTTCGCCGATCAGCATCCAGTCCGCTTCGCGATCGCCGACGCCGAACACGGTGTTGGTCCGCTTCTCGCACAGACGGCACAGCGTGCAGTCGGCCACGCGCGCGGCCAGCGCATCCCAGTCGAGTGCGGCGACCGGTGTGCCGGCGGGGCGCGATTCGGCGGCCGGCACGGGCACGGATTCGCCCGGCGGCGCCGCGTCGAACCACGCGAAATCGTCGTCTGCCGCCGGCGGCGCATCGCCCGTCGGCGGCATCGTATCGGTCGATGCGGGCGATGCAGCCTGCGCGCGCGGACGATCGCCGTCGACGACACCGTGCGCCGGCGCCCGCGACTCGCGCGCCGGCAAGCCCTCGGCAGCGCCACGCGGGACCGCCGTCGGCGCATCGCCCTGCACCGGCGCACGCGCTGCACGCACCGGCCGCTCGACCGCGACGGCCGAACCGTCGTCGGCCGCCGCGGTTGGTGCGACGGCAGGCGCTTCGGCTGCCGCGCCTTCATCCGCGCCCTGCCCGCGCCGCACCCAGATCTGCGCGAGGCCCAGTTCCTCGAGCGCCGCTTCAGCCCATGCCATGCGCGTCCCCCTCGTCCTTGTTCAGCGTCAGACGCATCACGATCGCGTCCTCCCGGCTGCGATGCTTCGCCGGATAGTAGTTCTTGCGCCGGCCGATCGTCACGAAGCCGAAGCGCTCGTACAGATGAATCGCGCGCGGATTGGACGGCCGCACTTCGAGCAGCACGCCATCGAGCCCCTCCGCGCGCGAAATGCGCACGGCCTCGCGCAGCAGCGCGAGGCCCGCGCCCGCATGCTGCGCGGCCGGCGCGACGCACAGGTTCAGCAGATGCATCTCGTCGATCACGGGCATCAGCACGCAATAGCCGACGAGCGACCCCGTCACGTGCCGCAGGCATACGCCCAGATAGCCGTTGCGCAACGAATCCTCGAAGTTGCCGCGGCTCCACGGGAACTCGTACGCGACGTGCTCGATCGCGACGACCTCGTCGAGATCGGCGTCCGTCATCGGCGCCAGATAGCGGTCGCTCAGCAGGACGCCCGTCATCCCTTCGCTCCGCCCGTCTGCGCGGCCCGTGCCGCGATGCGCTCGGCAGTCGTCTGCGCGACCTTGTCGCGCACGTACTCGGGCGCGGCCTGGTCGGCCGGCACCGCACGTCCGGCACGGAACGCGCGCAGCGCCGCATGCGCGACCGCCAGTGCGTGCGGCATCGCGTCGCCGTCGATCGCGGCCGCCCGTGCGGCGGCCGGCAACTGCGCGCCGAACGCGGCAGCCGCATTGCCGGCGAGCGTGAACGGCACGTCGGGTACGCCGACGGCGCCCGGTGCGTCGAGCGACGCCGGCTGCAGCGTGCGCCAGTCGCCGACGCTGTCGTCCCACGCGAAATCCGCCCAGTACGCTTCATCCATCCGCGCGTCGAGCGCGGCGAGCACGCGGGTCGTGCCGGGTGTGCGCAGGCGCGCATGCTCGGCGCACGCGAGCAGCGTGCCGATCGGCACGACCGGCAGCCCGGCCCCGAACGCGAGGCCCTGGGTAATGCCCGTCGCGGTCCGCAGGCCGGTGAACGAGCCGGGGCCCGCGCCGAACGCGATCGCGTCGCAATCGGCGAGCGTCAGCCCGGATTCGGCGAAGAGTTCCTGGATCGCCGGCAGCACGCGCGTGCTCGACACGGCGCCCGTCGGCTCGTGACGGACCCAGGTTTGCGGGGTGGAAACGGCGTCATCGGCGTGGGCCGAGCGCAGCAGCGCGACCGAGCAGTATTCGGTCGACGTATCGATGGCGAGGAGCACTGTTTGCGTCATGGCCGACATTGTAATGCGCCGCCCCGCTCCCACGGGCGATCGGGCCCGATCTGTGCGCACGGGCGGCGCCGGCGGCGGTTTGGAAGGATCGCTCGACCCCGCGCGACGGTCCGCTTGTTAAGATCGGCCGATCTGAAACCCTTACGGAGACACCCGATGAGCGAACTCACCGCCCAATTCGACCAGGCCCAGATCGACGTCAAGCAACTGACGGAACGGCCGGGCAACCTGACCCTGCTGCGCCTGTACGCGCTCTTCAAGCAGGCGACCGACGGCGACGCGCACGGCGACAAGCCGGGTTTCACCGACATCGTCGGCAAATACAAGTACGATGCCTGGGAAGCGCTGAAGGGCACGTCGCAGGATGCGGCGAAGCAGCAGTACATCGAACTCGTCGAATCGCTGAAAAACGGCACGGCGTCCTGACGGAATCGACGCCGCCGCAATCGGCAATCAAATCAGTGGCGCAGCGCAGCAAATTTCTTTATAATGCGGCCTGCGTCACCTCCCGCGCTCGGCTCGCAAGCCGTTCCGGCCCGACGCCTCGTAGCGTTAAGCTCCAATCCGGTTTAGAACCTGTCCCCTCCTGCTTCGACCCTTGCGGTCGTCAACTAGGCTGGCGGCCCCGCTCCTGAAGCGCGCCGCACCCAAAACAGCTTCTAATGCCTCATCCGCCGACGGTTCGGCGGATTGCACCCGTTTCCCGATTTGCTCGCTGAATCCGACGACTTGGGTATGCGCGATTGGCGCCGACGTTTCACCCACTGTGTTTCAAGGATTGTTATGACTTCGAGCATCAACTCCAGCCCGCTCAACGCGATCGCCGACCAGGCGCTCGGTCTCGACGACGCCGCCGCACCGGCCGCGGTCGAACCGGCGTCGGACGAGCCGAGCTTCGCGTCGCTCGGGTTGTCGCCGGAGATCGTCTCCGCGCTGCAGGCCGCCGGCTACGTGAAGCCGACGCCGGTCCAGCAGCGCGCGATTCCGGTCGGCATCGCCGGCCGCGACCTGCTGGTGTCGAGCCCGACCGGTTCGGGCAAGACCGCCGCATTCATGCTGCCCGCGATCGAAACTTTCGCGCAGCTCCAGAAGACGCAGGCGCAGCAACCGCGCGCGCCGCGTGAACCGAACCAGGGCGACCGCCGCGCGCGCCGCCCGCAACCCGTCGCGCGCCCGGGCCTGCTCGTGCTGACGCCGACCCGCGAACTCGCGATGCAGGTCACGACGGCCGCCTCGACGTACGGCAAGCACCTGAAGCGCCTGCGCACGGTCAGCATCCTCGGCGGCGTCGCGTACGGCCAGCAGCTGATGCTGCTCGCGAAGAACCCGGAAATCCTGGTTGCCACGCCGGGCCGCCTGCTCGATCACCTCGAGCGCGGCCGCATCGACCTGTCCGAACTGAAGATGCTCGTGCTCGACGAAGCCGACCGCATGCTCGACATGGGCTTCATCGAAGACATCGAAACGATCGTCGACGCCACGCCGGACACGCGCCAGACGATGCTGTTCTCGGCCACGCTCGACGGCAAGATCGGTTCGCTGACGAGCCGCCTGCTGAAGGACCCCGAGCGCATCGAGATCCAGCAGCGCCTGGAATCGCGCGCGAACATCGCGCAGACCGTCCATTACGTCGACGACCGCGATCACAAGGATCGCCTGCTCGATCACCTGCTGCGCGACGACGCGCTCGACCAGGCGATCATCTTCACGGCGACCAAGATCGATGCCGACCAGCTCGCCGGCCGTCTTGCCGACGCAGGTTTCGAATCGGCCGCGCTGCACGGCGACCTGCCGCAGGGCGCGCGTAACCGCACGATCCGTGCGCTGCGCGAGCGCCGCGTGCGCGTGCTGGTGGCCACCGACGTCGCGGCACGCGGCATCGACATCCCGGGCATCACGCACGTGTTCAACTACGACCTGCCGAAGTTCGCGGAAGACTACGTGCACCGTATCGGCCGTACCGGTCGCGCGGGCCGTTCGGGTATCGCGGTGAGCCTCGTGCACCACGCCGAGCAAGGCGCGCTCAAGCGCATCGAGCGCTTCGTGCGCTCGCCGCTGCCGGTCAACGTGATCGAAGGTTTCGAGCCGCGCAAGGCGCCCCCGCGTAACGGCGGCAACGGCGGCCGCGGCCGTCCGGGCGGCGGTAACGGCGGTCGTCGTTTCGGCGGCAAGCCGGGCGGCGGTTATGGCGGCAACGGCAACGGCCGCAGCTACGGCGGCGGCAATGGCGGCGGCTGGAGCGGCAAGCCGGGCGGCAGCCGTGACGGCGGCCCGCGTCGCGACGGTCAGCGCAGCGGCGGCCCGCGCCGCAGCAATTCGGCATCGTAAGCACACCCGGGCGGCCCTGCGGCCGCCCCGCGGATCGGCGCCCTGCCCATCCAGCCAACCGGCGCATCCGCGCCGGTTTTTTTTCGCCTTGTCGAAATTTCACGATACGGGAAATTTTTTTGTGTCGTAAAAAATCATGCTGCACGGCACAACCCGTGCGATTGCGGGATAGGAAAATGCATTTCTTATCTCGAAATGACGCAAGCAAACCATTGATTAAAAACAACTAAAAAAATCCACACTTCCCGCGATAGCCCCTGTTTCGCTCCCGACGATTTGCCTAGACTCTTATACAAGACCTCGCGGAACGGAACGCCTCGCTTCCCTCGCGAACAGCATCACCCCGTCGGATTCGGATCGTCACGCATACCTCGCATCAAGGAGCTCATCATGTCGCGTCAGCAACAGGCACAGGAACTGCAGCAGCAATGGGAAACCGATCCGCGCTGGAAGGGCATCAAGCGCGGCTACTTGGCCGAGGACGTGGTCCGCCTGCGCGGCTCGATCCCGATCGAGCACACGCTGGCCAAGCGCGGCGCGGAAAAACTGTGGAACCTCATCAACAACGAGCCGTTCGTCAACGCACTCGGCGCGCTGACCGGCAACCAGGCGATGCAGCAGGTCAAGGCCGGCCTGAAGGCCATCTACCTGTCCGGCTGGCAAGTCGCCGGCGACGCGAACGTCGCGGGCGAAATGTACCCGGACCAGTCGCTGTACCCGGCGAACTCGGTGCCGCTCGTCGTCAAGCGCATCAACAACACGCTCACGCGCGCCGACCAGATCCAGTGGTCGGAAGGCAAGAATCCGGGCGACGAAGGCTACGTCGATTTCTTCGCGCCGATCGTCGCCGATGCGGAAGCCGGTTTCGGCGGCGTGCTCAACGCGTTCGAACTGATGAAGGCGATGATCGAGGCCGGTGCGTCGGGCGTTCACTTCGAGGACCAGCTCGCGTCGGTGAAGAAGTGCGGCCACATGGGCGGCAAGGTGCTCGTGCCGACGCGCGAAGCCGTCGCGAAGCTGTCGGCCGCGCGTCTCGCGGCTGACGTGATGGGTACGCCAACCGTGCTGGTGGCCCGCACCGACGCGGAAGCCGCCGACCTGATCACGTCCGACGTCGACGACAACGACAAGCCGTTCCTGACCGGCGAGCGCACGGTCGAAGGCTTCTTCCGCACGAAGCCGGGCCTCGAACAGGCGATCTCGCGCGGCCTCGCGTACGCACCGTACGCCGACCTGATCTGGTGCGAAACCGGCAAGCCGGATCTCGAGTACGCGAAGAAGTTCGCGGAAGCGATCCACAAGCAGTTCCCGGGCAAGCTGCTGTCGTACAACTGCTCGCCGTCGTTCAACTGGAAGAAGAACCTCGACGACGCGACGATCGCGAAGTTCCAGAAGGAGCTCGGCGCGATGGGCTACAAGTTCCAGTTCATCACGCTGGCCGGCTTCCATGCGCTGAACTACTCGATGTTCAACCTCGCGCACAGCTATGCCCGCACGCAGATGAGCGCATTCGTCGAACTGCAGCAGGCCGAGTTCGCGGCCGCCGACAAGGGCTTCACGGCCGTCAAGCACCAGCGCGAGGTCGGCACGGGCTACTTCGACGCGGTCACGCAGACGGTCGAACGCGAAGCGTCGACGACCGCGCTGCACGGGTCGACCGAGGACGAACAGTTCTTCGACGGCAAGAAGGTCGCGTAACACGCCCAGGCGTGACGCCGATGCCTGCCGCGTCTCGCGACGCCGCGGCATCGGCCACCGGAACAACAATCAGGGAGGAGACGGCAGGCGCGCGATACCCATCGCGCGACCGGCCGCGCGGCCTGCGGGCCGCCAGCAACGATGCGCGCCGGCTTCGTCCGGCGCGCCCTTTTTCTACGGTGCAGCCCGCCTGGCCACGGCCGGCGCTGCCCTACCGATAGACGATCACCGGAATTTTCGTATGGGTCAGCACGCGCTGCGTCTCGCTGCCGATCAACAGGCTGCCGAGCCCGCGGCGTCCGTGGGACGCCATGAAGATCACGTCGCACCCCCCGCGTTCGGCCGCCTCGATGATGCCGAGATAGGGCGACGGGTGCACGCTCGTCCACGTGTCGCACTCGACCCCGGCCGCCTGCGCGGCCGCTTCCACCTCGTCGAGATGCGCACGCGCCTCGCGCTCGCTGCGCGCGCGGAAATCGGCGGGCGGCTCGATGATCACTTCCGAAAACGGCGAGTACGGATATTGCGGCAGGCACGCGTAGGCCGTCACGCGCGCGCTGACCGCACGAGCCAGGTCGATCGCACCGTCGATCGCCTTCTGCGACAGTTCGGAACCGTCGGTTGGAACGAGGATGTGCCGGAACATCGCGCCCTCCTTCGTCAATCGCACGCCGCGCGCCGCGGCTCCAGCCGAGCCGGCCGCGACACGACGCGCATGCCTCTTACGATTGTAGTGTGCGAAATCGCGCCAGCCGCACCGCCAGCGGGTTCGCCCTCATATCGGAAACACGCGGGCGCGCGCCGCCCCCGCCTATTCGCCCCAATAGCCGGGCCGCTCGTACGTGTGCTTCAGGTAATCGAGAAACAGGCGCACCCGCAGCGGCAGATGCCGGCGCTGCGGAAACACCGCGTGGATGCCGATCGGCGGCGCGGCGAACGCGTCGAGCACGCTGACGAGCCGCCCGGCCGCGATGTCCTCGCCGACTTCCCACCACGAGCGCCACGCGAGGCCATGGCCTGCGAGGCACCACTCGTGCAGCACCGCGCCGTCCGAGCATTCCATCGTGCCGTTCACGCGGATCGACACGACCTTGTCGTCCTCCTGGAACGCCCAGCCGCGCTGCTGGTTCGCGTTCGCCGCCAGGGCCAGGCAGTTGTGCCGCGCCAGTTCCGCGAGCGTGACCGGCGTGCCGCGCCGCGCGAGATATGCGGGAGACGCGACACACACGCGGCGATTCTCGCCGAGCTTCAGCGACACCAGCGACGAGTCGGGCAGCTCGCCGAGCCGCACCGCGCAATCGAACCCTTCGTTGACGAGATCGACCATCCGGTCGGACAGGTCGAGCGTGACCGACACGTCGGGGTGCCCGACGCTGAATTCGGGCACGAGCGGCGCGACGTGCCGGCGGCCGAAGCCGGCCGGCGCGGAAATCCGCAGGTGGCCGCTCGCCTTGACGCCGCCGGCGGACACGCTCGCTTCCGCGTTCTGCATGTCGTTGATGATGCGCTGGCAATCCTCGAGGAATGCCGAGCCCTCGAACGTCAGCGTGAGCTTGCGCGTCGTGCGCACCAGCAGCTTGACGCCGAGCCGCTCCTCGAGCGCGTCGAGGCGGCGCCCGATGATCGCCGGCGCGACGCCTTCCGCATGCGCCGCCGCCGACAGGCTGCCTTTCGCCGCGACCGCGGCGAACGTTTCGATCTGTTTGAACCGGTCCATGACTCTCGGCGACGGCATCGCCGCCCTTCAAATAGCGTGAGCCGCTCAAGATTAGGTATATAAAAGTAAAAGATCAAGTGATGATTAGCGTCTTTTTTAGCACCTTCGATCACGAATAGAATCGACCCGACCTCTGAAACTGGAGCGCAAGGCTATGTCGGCCACAACGACACTCTCCTCTCCCGACGCCATTCTCTTCGACGCTTTCGGCACGTTGTTCGACGTGCGTGCCGTGCTGGCCGCGGCAGAGCAGATGTTTCCCGGTCACGGGGAACGGTTGTCGCAGCTGTGGCGACGCAAGCAGATCGAATACTCGCAGTTGCGCACGCTCGCCGATCCGGCCGGCGCCCGCTACCGCCCGTTCCGGGACATCACGCTCGATGCGCTGCGGTTCGCCGCGCGCCGGCTCGGGCTCGCGCTGAACAGCGCGGCCGAGAAGCGCTTGATGGACGAATACGCGTGCCTGTCGACCTATCCCGACACGGTGCCCGCGTTGCGCAAGCTGCGCGCGCTCGAACCGCGCCCGCCGCTCGCGATCCTGTCCAACGGCACCCCGCAGATGCTCGACATCGCGATCAAGAGCGCCGGCATGTCCGGGCTGTTCGATCGCGTGCTGTCGGCCGACACCGTGCGCGCGTACAAGCCGAGCCCGGCCGCCTACGCGCTCGGCACCGCCGCGTTCGGGGCGAACCGGCGCGGCATCGTGTTCGTGTCGTCGAACGCGTGGGACGTCGCCGGCGCCACCTGGTTCGGCTACACGACGTTCTGGCTCAACCGCACGGGCGCGCCCGCCGAGGAACTCGGCGCGCCGCCCGACGGCACGGGCACCGGCATGGCCGACCTGCTCGCCTTCCTCGCCACCCCGGCTCCGTCCGGCAGACCAGCGAACCGCACGCGCCCCGGCCCGGGTGCATGACGCTCGCAGCTGCCGCCTTCCCCCTTCACCGAAACCGCAACTGACCGACCAAGGAGATGAGACTCATGAGCACCCCGATCACGCTGCCGCAAGGCATGACGATCACCGGCGAAATCAAGCCGGGTTACGAAGCCATCCTGACGCCCGACGCGCTGGCACTCGTCGCGGCGCTGCACCGCACGTTCGAGCCGCGCCGCCAGGCGCTGCTGCAGGCGCGCGTCGAGCGGACGAAACGCCTCGACGCAGGCGAGCGCCCCGACTTCCTGGCCGAGACGAAGGCGATTCGCGAAGGCGACTGGAAGGTCGCGCCGCTGCCGGCCGACCTGCAATGCCGCCGGGTCGAGATCACGGGCCCCGTCGAGCGCAAGATGATCATCAACGCGCTGAACTCGGGCGCCGATTCGTACATGACGGACTTCGAGGATTCGAACGCGCCGAGCTGGACGAACCAGATCGACGGCCAGATCAACCTGAAGGACGCGGTCCGCCGCACGATCTCGCTCGAACAGAACGGCAAGTCGTACAAGCTGAACGACAAGGTCGCGACGCTGATCGTGCGTCCGCGCGGCTGGCACCTCGACGAAAAGCACGTGACGGTCGACGGCCAGCGCGTGTCCGGCGGCATCTTCGATTTCGCGCTGTTCCTGTTCCACAACGCGAAGGAACTGCTCGCGCGCGGGTCGGGCCCGTACTTCTACCTGCCGAAGATGGAAAGCCATCTCGAGGCGCGCCTGTGGAACGACATCTTCGTCGCCGCGCAGGAAGCGGTCGGCGTGCCGCGCGGCACGATCCGCGCGACGGTGCTGATCGAGACGATCCTCGCCGCGTTCGAGATGGACGAGATCCTGTACGAACTGCGCGAACACAGCTCGGGCCTGAACGCCGGCCGCTGGGACTACATCTTCTCGGCGATCAAGAAGTTCAAGAACGACCGCGACTTCTGCCTGGCCGACCGCTCGAAGATCACGATGACGGTGCCGTTCATGCGGGCGTACGCGCTGCTGCTGCTGAAGACCTGCCACAAGCGCAACGCGCCGGCGATCGGCGGGATGAGCGCGCTGATCCCGATCAAGAACGATCCGGAAGCGAACGACAAGGCGATGGGCGGCGTGCGCTCGGACAAGCAGCGCGACGCGACCGACGGCTACGACGGCGGCTGGGTCGCGCACCCGGGCCTCGTGCCGATCGCGATGGAAGAGTTCGTCAAGGTGCTCGGCGACAAGCCGAACCAGATCGCGAAGCAGCGCGACGACGTGCAGGTCGAAGGCAAGAACCTGCTCGACTTCCAGCCGGAAGCGCCGATCACCGAAGCCGGCCTGCGCAACAACATCAACGTCGGGATTCACTACCTCGGCGCATGGCTCGACGGCAACGGCTGCGTGCCGATCCACAACCTGATGGAAGATGCGGCGACGGCCGAGATTTCCCGCTCGCAGGTGTGGCAGTGGATCCGCTCGCCGAAGGGCGTGCTCGACGACGGCCGCAAGGTCACGGCCGAACTCGTGCGTGAATTCGCGAAGATCGAGCTCGACAACGTGAAGCGCGCGGTCGGCGGCAACACGCAGCCGTACGAACGCGCCGCGGCGATCTTCGAGCAGATGTCGACGTCGGAAGGCTTCACCGAATTCCTGACGCTGCCGCTGTACGAGGAAATCTGACGCGCCTGTCCGATGCGCTCGACGGCCGGCCCACGCCGTGCCGCCGCTCGCATGCGGTGACGGCATGAAAAAAGCGCCCCGCGGGGCGCTTTTTTCTTGTGTGGCGAATTCAACCGCCGCCGGCAGGCGCGCTCAGGCGGCTTCCTGCTCGCGCCGGTGCTGAACCCAGTCGCCCGACGCGATGCGCGGACGCCCGGCTGCCGCATGTGCGGCGACCGGATAATACAGGCAGGCATATTGCCGGCCGCCGAGCTCGACGATCACCTCTTCCGGCTTGAACAGCGAGTCGACGCCCGGATACACGCGCTCGATCTCGTCGAGCACCGGGACGAGCTGCTCGTCGACCTCGTAGACGTCGCCCCACACCAGCGACTTGCCGGCCGGCCCGGCGATCATGCCCGGATACGTGCCGAAATCGTACAGTTCGCCCGGCAGCGCGGCCGCGCCCAGCAGCGTCGGCGCGGCGATGCCGTGGCGGGCGGCCGCATGGCCGATGTCGTTGGCCTGTCCGGCTCTCAAGGTGCCATAGACGAATACGTGGCGCATCGTGGTTCTCCTCTTCGATTCGTGTGTTGCCGTATTTGCGTGCGATCGGCGCGCAATGGGCCCGACATGGCGCACGCATCGATAGACCCCGATACCGGCCCGATGGTTCGAACCGTCGGCGCGCGCCGACGTGGGGAGCCGCCCCGCATGCGCCAAGGCCCACACAAAGTTCATTTGCACCCGGCATGATGGCCCGAAAACCGCCGCATGCGCTTGCGCTGCGCCTTCTAAAATAACGGCATCGCCGCCGCGCCGCCCGAACCGTTCATGAATCCGCCCGCCCCAGCCGACGTATCGAAACCGTACGACGTCATCGACATCCCGCCGGAATTCGCGCCGACCGCCGTCCATCCGATGCGTGTGCGCGCGCGGCAGGTCGATGCCGGCCGCCGCATCCCGCTGCACACGCATGCGTGGGCGCAGCTCGCATACGCGTCGCGCGGCGTGCTGCGCGTCGCGACGACCGGCACGACCTGGATGGTGCCGCCGTCCCGCGCGATCTGGGTGCCGCCGCACGTGACGCACGAGGTCGTGATCGTCGAAGAGGCCTATTTGCGCACGCTGTATATCGACGAGTCGATCGTGCCGGACGGGCTCGATGCATGCCGCGTCGTCGAGGTGACGGGGTTGCTGCGCGAACTGATCGTCGCACTCGACGCACGCGACCTGAGCACCGCGCGCGAGCGCCTGCTGTGCGGGCTCGTGCTCGACGAACTGAGTCATGCCGAGCCGCTGCCGCTCGCGGTGCCGATGCCCGACGAGAAACGGCTGCGCCTGCTGTGCGAATCGGTACTCGCGCATCCCGCGCATGCGGAGTCGCTCGAACACTGGGCGAGCGAGGTCGGCGCGAGCACGCGCACGATATCGCGGCTCTTCAAGCAGGAACTGGGCGTGAGCTTTTCGCAGTGGCGCCAGCAGGCGCTGCTGGCGCGGGCGATTCCGCTGCTGAACCAGGGGCGTCCGCTGTCGCATATCGCGCGCGAGCTCGGCTACCAGAGCCAGAGCGCGTTCTCGGCCATGTTCCGCCGGGCCTTCGGCGAAAGCCCGCGCGCGTTCATGCTGCGCGGCTACGAGCATCGCGGCCCGGAAGGCAGCGTCGCGGATAACGAGACGCCGGACGACGACGACGGCGCGCTCGACACGATGCGCTGAATGCGCGCCGTGGCGTGCCGGATCGTCAGACCGGCCGCACCATATGACGGATCGAGCCGAGCTGCGCGAGCCGCGGCCCGGTGACCTGGTAGCCCATGCGCAGGTACAGACGCGCGGCAGGGTTGTCGACGAATACGCGCAACTGCAGTTCATGCAGACCGCGCGCCCGTGCCCAACGATGCGACATCTCGAGCATGTAGGTGCCGGCGCCCTGGCCGCGATGGCCGGCCGCGATCTGCACGTCGCGGATGTGCAGCGAATCGCCCTCCTCGGTCACGCGCAGCACGCCGATGCGCTCACCGTCGGCCTCGAGGATGAAGTTCTCGGATTCGCGCCAGCTCGCATAGAACAGGTCGCTGCGCCACACGAGCCCATGGCGCTTGTAGTAGCCGCCCATGTTGCCGTGCGTCAACGCTTCGGCATACGGAAAATCGCCGGGCTCCGCGGGCCGGAGCTGATACAGGAGTCGCAGGTCGGTCGGATCGAGCATCGCGCAGGAGTCAGAAACGCATCCCGCCACGATAGCGCAGTCGCGTGCGGATGCAATCGCGAATTTCTCGTAGGACGCGGTGCGCGATGTAGCACGCGTGGTGAGGGGCGAACGGAAGGCACGACGCACGATGCAAATGAAAAAGCCCGCACGAGGCGGGCTTCTTCATTTTCTGGCGGAGCGGACGAGACTCGCCTACATTCCGCAGGCCGCGGCTGCGCTTGCAAGCGCAGCCCTTCGAGTCCCGCCGGAAGCCGCGCAGGCGGCTTCCTCCGCCCCGCCGTCACACTGCCCGCAAGCGGGCACGACGCACGATGCAAATGAAAAAGCCCGCACAAGGCGGGCTTCTTCATTTTCTGGCGGAGCGGACGGGACTCGAACCCGCGACCCCCGGCGTGACAGGCCGGTATTCTAACCGACTGAACTACCGCTCCAGTCTTGCTGCTTGCCTGGCAGGCGTCGGTTACTTCCTGCCGGCGCGTCGTTTGTTCGAACGACGCCGAAATCTGGCGTCCCCTAGGGGATTCGAACCCCTGTACTCACCGTGAAAGGGTGATGTCCTAGGCCTCTAGACGAAGGGGACAACGTACTGCTTACATCTTTAACGAGAAAGCCCGTTCAAAAACGCTTTTTGAACGGGCTTCGTTCTGGCGGAGCGGACGGGGCTCGAACCCGCGCCCCCCGGCGTGACAGGCCGGTATTCTAACCAACTGAACTACCGCTCCAGCTTTCTGCACCACCGCCTGCAGGATCTCGTCACGTTCCTGCACGCGTTGCGACACTTCTACGAAACGCCGCTGAATCTGGCGTCCCCTAGGGGATTCGAACCCCTGTACTCACCGTGAAAGGGTGATGTCCTAGGCCTCTAGACGAAGGGGACAACGTACTGCTTACATCTTTAATACAAAAGCCCGCTCAAAAACGTCTTGAACGGGCTTCGTTCTGGCGGAGCGGACGGGACTCGAACCCGCGACCCCCGGCGTGACAGGCCGGTATTCTAACCGACTGAACTACCGCTCCAGCTTTCTTACCCAACCTGCAGGACGTCGGTTACGTTCCTGCAAGCCTCGCGACACTTCTACGAAACGCCGCTGAATCTGGCGTCCCCTAGGGGATTCGAACCCCTGTACTCACCGTGAAAGGGTGATGTCCTAGGCCTCTAGACGAAGGGGACAAAATCTTTTCAGATTTGTCTGACTTTCGCTATTCACTTCTGGTCAACAGCGAAGGCCGAAATTCTAACTGCTTTGAATCATTTTGTGAAGCATTTATTACTACCGCTGCTTCGCCAATCAATTCGGTTTGTTCTGTTGGTGGAGGTAAGCGGGATCGAACCGCTGACCTCTTGCATGCCATGCAAGCGCTCTCCCAGCTGAGCTATACCCCCTTGCAGAACAGAAATGAGATTATATGGGCCGATTTCGAACTTGTAAATACCCTTTTTACGATTCGCACGAAATTTTTTGCGAAGCCGCCGCGCGCGCATGCGCGGACGGCTTCGCGCACGCACGAACGTCAGGCCAGCGCGGCCTCGATGCGCGACACCACGACGTCGCGACCGAACAGCACGAGCACCGCGTCGATCGACGGCGTGTGCGTCGTGCCCGCCACCAGCAGGCGCACCGGCATCGCGAGCTGCGGCATCTTCAGCTTGTGTGCGGCGAGCGTCGCCTTCAACGCCGCAGATACTGCTTCCTTCGTCCAGTCGGCCGCCTTCAGCGCGGCGACGAGATCGGCCAGCGCCGGGCGCACCGCATCGGTCACGTGCTGCGCGAGCGCATCGGCCTCGGGCGCCGGCACGCGGTAGAACATCGTCGCGCCTTCCGCGATCTCCTTGACCGTCGTCGCACGATCCTTCATCAGGCCGACCACCGCGTCGAGCGCGGGGCCCGTCGCGATCGCCGCGTCATCGATGCCGAGTGCGTCGAGGAACGGCTTCGCGAGTTCGGCAAGGCGCGCGTTGTCGGCTTCCTTGATGTAATGCGCGTTCAGCCAGCTCAGCTTGCTGTGGTCGTACTGCGCGGGCGACTTGCCGAGATGCTCGAGATCGAACCATTCGACGAACTGCTCGCGCGAGAAGATCTCGGCGTCACCGTGCGACCAGCCGAGACGCGCGAGATAGTTGACGACGGCTTCCGGCAGGAAGCCCGCGTCGCGGTACGCCATCACGCTCATCGCGCCATGCCGCTTGCTCATCTTCTCGCCCTGCTCGTTCAGCACGGTCGGCAGGTGCGCATAGACGGGCGGCTCGCCGCCGAGCGCATTCAGGATGTTGATCTGGCGCGGCGTGTTGTTCACGTGGTCGTCGCCACGGATCACGTGCGTGATGCCCATGTCCATGTCGTCCACCACCACGCAGAAGTTGTAGATCGGCGTGCCGTCCGGGCGCGCGATCACGAGGTCGTCGAGTTCCTCGTTCGAGATCTCGACACGCCCCTTCACCGCGTCGTCCCACACGACCGTGCCCGTCAGCGGATTGCGGAAGCGCAGCACCGGCTTCACGCCGGCCGGCGGCTCCGGCAGCACCTTGCCGGGCTCCGGACGCCACGTGCCGTCGTAGCGCGGCTTCAGGCCGGCTTCGCGCTGGCGTTCGCGCAGCGCATCGAGTTCCTCGGCCGACATGTAGCACGGATAGGCGAGACCCTTCTCGAGCATCTGCGCGAGCACTTCGCGATAGCGATCCATCCGCTGCATCTGGTAGATCGGGCCTTCGTCGAAATCCAGCCCGAGCCATTGCATCCCTTCGAGGATCGCATCGACCGCTTCCTGCGACGAGCGCTCGACGTCGGTATCCTCGATGCGCAGCACGAACGTGCCTTTCATCTTGCGGGCGAACGCCCACGGATAGAGTGCGGAGCGGATGTTGCCGAGGTGGATGAAGCCGGTGGGACTCGGCGCGAAGCGGGTACGGACAGGACGGGTCATAAACGGTAACTCGAACGCCTGGGGCGCATGAATGATTCGACGCGGGACGACGACGGCAGCCCGGACAGCAACGGAGCCGGCGGCGCCCGGAACGGGAAAGAAGCCGGAATTATACTCGCGCCGGACATCGCGCCAAGCGCACCGCTTGCTTTATGATGTGCGCGCCGCGGCCGCCAGCCGGCGCGGCGCCGGCCGCACGGAACCTCCTGCGCGGCCGCTCGGAACCTATCGCCGCCGCGGGCCGTGTAACCCGCCGCCAAGCCGCCGGAGAACCATTCGATGTCGTCCCCTCGCCTGTCGCGCCGCCACTTCACGATCGCGTGCGCGTCCGCCAGCCTCGCCGCCTGTACGTCCTTCGGCGACAAGTCCCGCCCCGGCACGGCACCGCCGCAGGAGAAACCCGTCAAGATCGGCATCGCGCTCGGCGGCGGCGCCGCGCGCGGCTTCTCGCACATCGGCGTGCTGAAGGCGCTCGAGGCGCGCGGCATCCCGATCGAGCTCGTCGCCGGGACGAGCGCGGGCTCGGTGGTCGGCGCGCTCTACGCGTCCGGCATGAACGCGCTGCAGATCAACAAGATCGCGCTCGACATGGATCAGGCGTCGATCAGCGACTGGGCGCTGCCGTTTCGCTCGCGCGGCCTGCTGCAAGGCGTCGCGCTGCAGAACTTCCTGAACAAGACGCTCAACAACCGACCGATCGAGAAGATGGCGAAGCCGCTCGGCATCGTCGCGACGGACCTGCAAAGCGGCCAGCCGATCCTGTTCCAGCAGGGCAACACCGGGCTCGCGGTGCGCGCGTCGTGCAGCGTGCCGTCGGTGTTCGAGCCGGTGAAGATCGGCAATCGCGAATATGTGGACGGCGGGCTGGTGAGCCCGGTGCCGGCGTCGTTTGCGCGCAAGATGGGCGCGAGCTTCGTGATCGCGGTCGACATCTCGGCCCGGCCGGACGGCGCGGCGACCAACAACCCGATCGAGATGCTGCTGCAGACCTTCACGATCATGGGCCAGACGATCAAGACCTACGAGCTCGACAAGTACGCGGACGTCGTGATTCGCCCGAACCTCGCGGCGATGGGCGGCAGCGACTTCAACCAGCGCAACGCGGCGATCCTCGCGGGCGAGGAAGCGGTCGCGCGCATCATGCCGGAACTGCAGCGCAAGCTCGCGGCGGCGCGCGGCGTGACGGCCGCCGCGTAAGCCACGATGGGCGGGCGGCCGCGGCCCGGCCGCCGACGGAACGGCTTCGGCTTCGTCGCCAACGCCCGCCCCAAAGCAAAAAACCCTGCCGCCTTTCGGTGACAGGGTTTTTTATCGTCCGGCCCGACCGACCGGCAAACGTCAGTTGTTGCCGTTCGCCGAATCGTCGCCGATCGTCGCGCGCACGCGCTGACGCAGGTCTTCGGGCTTCATCGGGAATTCCGATTCGATCCGGCGCGCGCCGGTGAAACGCTTTTCCCAGTAGCCGCTGTCGAGATCGTCGACGCGCACCGTGCTGCCCGTCGAGGGCGAGTGCACGAACTTGTTGTCGCCGATGTAGATGCCGACGTGCGAGAACGTGCGGCGCATCGTGTTGAAGAACACGAGATCGCCCGGCTTCAGGTTGCTCATGCTCACCTTCTCGCCGACGCGGCTCATTTCTTCCGCGCGACGCGGCAGCGACATGCCGAGCGTGTCCTGGAACACGTAGCGCACGAAGCCGCTGCAGTCGAGGCCCGAATCCGGCGAGTTGCCGCCCCAGCGATACCGCACGCCGATCATGTTCAGCGCGCCGACCACCACGTCGCCGGCCTTGCCCGCCATGCCGGCAAGGAACGACTTCGCGCCGCCGCTCGACGGCTGCGCGCTGGTCTGCTGGAGGGAGGAACCCGACCCGATCTGAGTCGAATTGGTGACATTCTGGTTAAAACTGCTGACTTCGTCGGCGAACGCGCCGGGAGCTGCTGCGAACAGGGCGCCGATGAACAGCCCGGCGATGGTGCGCGCGCATGCCTGGGTCAGGGATCGATGCTGCATTGGTCGATGGAATTTGCTTAAAAATCAGCTGATTGGCGGAAAATTTCGGTCGATACTAGCCAGCGCGTAATCGTTTGTCAAAACAAATTAAAAAATACAATCGAGATGGTCAGACCATTGGACGCCTATCACGCTTTCCAGACCGCTTTCAACAGCTTTTGTGTGTAAGGATGTGACGGTCTGGTGAAGACGTCGGACACCTCCCCCGACTCGACGACCGCGCCGTCCTGCATCACCGCGACGCGGTGCGCCATCGCGCCGATCACCTCCAGGTCGTGGCTGATGAACACGTAGCCGAGGTTGTATTTCTGTTGCAAATTCGCGAGCAGCTTCAGCACCTGCTGCTGGATCGACACGTCGAGCGCCGACGTCGGCTCGTCGAGGATCAGGATGCGCGGCTCCAGCACCAGCGCGCGCGCGATCGCGATCCGCTGGCGCTGCCCCCCCGAGAATTCGTGCGGATAACGGTGCAGCACCGTGCGGTCGAGGCCGACTTCGCGCAGCACCGCGAGCGACTTCGCGCGGCGCGCGTCGGGCGTCATGTCCGGGCGATGCAGCTCGAGCCCCTCGCCGACGATCCGCTCGATCGTGTGACGCGGCGAAAGCGAACTGAATGGATCCTGAAAGACCACCTGCATGTTCGAGCGCAGCGCGGTCTGTTCGCGGCCGCGATAGGTCGACAGCGCGCGCCCCTGGAATTCGATCTCGCCGCCGGCCGTCTTCTGCAGCCCGAGCAACGCCATCGCGAGCGTCGACTTTCCCGAGCCCGATTCGCCGACGATGCCGAGCGTTTCGCCCTGCCGCACCGACACCGACACGTCGGCCACGGCCGTCACCGGCACCGTGCCGAACCAGCCGGCGAAGCCCGGCCGCTTGCGCGCGAACTGCACGCTCACGTGGCGCGCGTCGAGCACCACGGGTGCGATCGGCATCACCGGCGTGACCGCGCGTTGCGGCCGGCTGTTCAGCAGCCGCTGCGTATACGGATGCTCGGGCGCCGTGAAGATCCGCTCGACCGGCCCGCTCTCGACGAGCCGGCCGTGCTCCATCACCGCGACCCGCTGCGCGAAGTGCCGCACGAGATTCAGGTCGTGCGTGATCAACAGGATCGCCATCCCGCGCTTTTCCGCCTCCTCCCGCTGCAGCTCCAGCAGCAGGTCGACGATCTGCGCACGGATCGTCACGTCGAGCGCGGTGGTCGGCTCGTCGGCCAGCAGCAGGCGCGGCCGGCACGCGAGCGCCATCGCGATCATCGCGCGCTGTCGCTGGCCGCCCGACAACTGGTGCGGGTAACTGTCGACGCGCTTCTCCGGTTCCGCGATACCGGTGCGCGCGAGCAGCGCGATCGCGCGCTTGCGCGCCTCCACGGCCGAGACGCCGTCGTGCAGCACGATCGTCTCGCCGATCTGCACGCCGATCGTATACAGCGGGTTGAGCGCCGTCATCGGCTCCTGGAAGATCATCGCGATGTCCGAGCCGCGCAGCCCGCGCATCTCGCGCTCGCTCTTGGCGACCAGATCCTGCCCGGCGAAGCAGATCGCGCCGCTCACTTCGGCGTCGCGCAGCAGCCGCAGGATCGACAGCGCGGTCACGCTCTTGCCGGACCCCGACTCGCCGACGAGCGCGACCCGCTCGCCGCGCCCGATCGCGAGCGTCACGTCGTCCACCGCGACCGTGTCGCCGAAGCGTACGTGCAGACGCTCGAGCGACAGCAGCGGCTCGTGCTGCGTCGATACGGTCGATGTGCTCATCGCTGGCCTCCCGCGGCGCGCACCGAGTCGGCGATCCGCGTGTCGAGCGCGTTGCGCAGCGCGTCGCCCATGAAGGTCAGCAGCAGCAGCGTCGCGACCAGCACGCCGAAGGTCGACAGCGAGATCCACCATGCGTCGAGGTTGCCCTTGCCCTGCGCGAGCAGTTCGCCGAGGCTCGGCGTCGGCGGCGGCACGCCGAGCCCGAGGAAATCGAGGCTCGTCAGCGCGAGGATCGACCCGCTCATCCGGAACGGCAGGAACGTGATCACCGGCGTGAGACTGTTCGGCAGGACGTGGCGCCAGATGATCTGCCAGTTCGTCAGCCCCATCGCGCGCGCCGCGCGCACGTAGTCCTGGGTGCGGTTGCGCAGGAATTCCGCGCGTACGTAGTCGGCGAGCCCGATCCAGCCGAACAGCGACAGCAGCACGATCAGCAGCAGGAAGCTCGGCTCGAAGATCGACGCGAAGATGATCAGCAGGTACAGCTCCGGCAGCGAGCTCCAGATCTCGATCAGCCGCTGCCCGACGATGTCGATGCGTCCGCCGAAGAAGCCCTGCACGGCGCCCGCGGCGATCCCGAGCAGCGTGCCGATCACGGTCAGGATCAGCCCGAACTCGACCGACACGCGGAACCCGTACACGAGCCGCGCGAGCAGGTCGCGGCCCTGCGCGTCGGTGCCGAGCCAGTTCTCGCGCGACGGCGGCGCCGGGTTCGGTACGTTCGAGAAGTAGTTCAGCGTGTCGTAGTAATAGCGGTTCGGCGGATAGACGACGAAGTTGCCGGGCGCCTCGAGCCGCTTGCGCACATACGGATCGAGATAGTCGGCCGGCGTCGGGAAATCGCCGCCGAAGGTCGTCTCCGGGTACGCATGGAACATCGGGAAATAGGTCTGGCCGTCGTAGCGCACGACGAGCGGCTTGTCGTTCGACCACAGCGGCGCCGCGAGGCTCGCGGCAAAGGCCACGACGAAGATCACGAAGCTCCAGTAGCCGACGCGCTGCTGCCTGAAGCGCTGCCACACGCGGCGGGCGGGCGACGGCGACACGCGCGCCCGCGCGGCGTCGAGACGGGAAGAGGCGACGGCCCGGTTCATCGCGCTCCTCGCCCGCTGGCGCCGGGCATGCGCATGGCTCGTTTCATGTCAGCGCTCCAGGTTGTCGAATTGAATGCGCGGATCGACCCACACATAGCAGAGATCGGAGATCAGCTTGGTCGCGAGCCCGATCAGCGTGAACAGGTACAGCGTGCCGAGCACGACCGGATAGTCGCGCCGCACGACCGATTCGTACGACAGCAGCCCGAGGCCGTCGAGCGAGAACAGCGTCTCGATCAGCAGGCTGCCGGTGAAGAACGCACCGATGAACGCGGCCGGGAAACCGACGATCAGCGGCAGCATCGCGTTGCGGAACACGTGCTTCCACAGCACGCTGCGCTCGGAGAGCCCCTTCGCGCGCGCGGTCAGCACGTATTGCCGGCGGATCTGGTCGAGGAACGCGTTCTTCGTGAGCATCGTGACGACCGCGAAGCTGCCGACGACCGACGCGGTGATCGGCAGCGCGATGTGCCACAGGTAGTCGAGCACCTTGCCGACGAGCGACAGCTGCGCGAAGTTGTCCGACGTGAGGCCGCGCAGCGGGAAGAGCTGCCAGAACGAGCCGCCGCCGAACAGCACGAGCAGCAGCACGCCCAGCACGAAGCCTGGAATCGCATAGCCGACGAGCACGACGAGGCTCGTCGCGACGTCGAACGGCGAACCGTTGCGCACCGCCTTCGCGATGCCGAGCGGCACCGAGATCAGGTACGTGAGGAAGAACGTCCACAGCCCGATGCTGATCGACACGGGCAGCTTCTGCACGACCAGCGACCACACGCTCTGGTGGCGGAAATAGCTGTCGCCGAGATCGAAGCGCGCGAAGCGCTTCAGCATCAGCCAGTAGCGTTCGAGCGGCGGCTTGTCGAAGCCGTACAGCGCCTTCAACTGCGCGAGCTGCTGCGCGTCGACGCCGGTGTGTGCGCGCATCCCGAACGGCGTCGCGCCCTGCTCCGTCGCGCCCTTGCGCAACTCCTGCACGGCCTGCTCGACCGGGCCGCCCGGCACGAACTGGATCACCGCGAACGTGAGCGTCAGCACGCCGACGAGCGTCGGGATCATCAGCAGCAGGCGTTTGAGGATGTAGCTCCACATAGGGCGTCGACTCGTGATCGGGTGGCGGGGTTGAACAGAGGGCCGGCGCGGGTCAGTGATCGGGCTTCGCCCACCAGGTCGACACGACCCAGCCCTCGGCCGAATAGTACAGCGGCAGCGTCTGCGGATAGGCGAGCGTGCGCTTGTACGCGATGCGATGCGTCGTGCTGTACCACTGCGGGACCGCATAGTAGCCATGCATCAGCACGCGGTCGAGCGCGTGCGTCGCGTCGAGCAGTTCCTCGCGCGTCTGCGCGGTGCCGAGCGCACGCAGCAACGCGTCGACGGCCGGCGATTTCAATCCGATGAAGTTGTCGGAGCCCGGCTCGTCGGCGAACTTGCTCGCGTAACGCGAGTATTGCTCGGCGCCCGGCACCTGCACGCCCGGCAGGCGGATCGTCGTCATGTCGTAGTCGAATGCATCGAGGCGCTTTTGCAGCAGTGCGTAGTCGGCCGTGCGGAACCGCACGGCGATGCCGAGCTTCGCGAGGTTGCGCTGGTAGGCGGTCACGACGCCTTCCATCGCGCCGCCTGCATCGTCGAGGATCTCGAACGCGAACGGCTCGCCCTTCGCATTGCGCAACGCGCCGTCGCGATAGGTCCAGCCGGCCTGCGCGAGCAGCGCGCGCGCCTTCAGCAGGTTCGCACGCAGCGAGCCCGGCGGATGGGTGTCCGGCTGCGTGACCATCGGGCCGAACACGGCCGGATCGAGCTGCGCGCGCAGCGGCTCCAGCAGCTTCAGCTCGCCCTCGCCCGGCGTACCGGTCGCCTGCAGGTCGGTGTCGGCGAAGTAACTGTTGAGGCGCGTATACGCGCTGTAGAACAGCTGGCGGTTCAGCCATTCGAAGTCGAACGCGAGGTCGAGCGCCTGGCGCACGCGCACGTCGCGAAACAGCGGCCGGCGCAAGTTCATGAAGAAGCCCTGCATGCCGGCGCCGTTATGTTGGCGGAATTCGCGCTTGACGAGCTCGCCGCTATCGAAACGCTTGCCGACGTCGCGCCGCGTCCAGTTGCGCGCGATGTACTCGACGAGCACGTCGTATTCGCCGGCCTTGAACGCCTCGAGCCGCGCGACGCCGTCGCCGTACAGCTTGTACACGATCCGCTCGAAGTTGTTGGTGCCGACCCGTACCGGCAAGTCGGCGCCCCAGTACGCGGGGTTGCGCCGATAGGTGATCGTGCGGCCGTTGTCGTAACGCTCGATCAGGTACGGGCCGCTGCCGATCGGCTGCTCGAACGCGAGCTGGTCGAACGGGATGCGCGAACCGTCCGCGCGCAATCCCCACTTGCGCGAAAACACCGGCACGCCGCCGGCGATCAGCGGCAACTCGCGATTCGCGCTGCGGAACTCGAAGCGCACGGTCGCCGGATCGACGACCACGGCCTTCGCGATCTCCGCGAAATACGCGCCGAACTGCGGCGCGGCCTGCTTGCTCTTCAGCGTGTCGAACGAAAACTTGACGTCGTCGGCCGTGACGCGATCGCCGTTCGAAAAGCGTGCGCGCGGATTCAGGTGGAACGTGACCGAACGGCGGTCGGGCGCCACGGCGATGTCGTCGGCCAGCAGCCCGTACGCGGACGCCGGTTCGTCGGAGCTGCCGGTCGCGAGGCTCTCGAACAGCATGTCGATGCCGGGCGCGGCGTTGCCGCGCATCGTGAACGGATTGAACTTGTCGAACGACGTCAGCCGGTTCGGGTTCGCGAGCACCAGCGTGCCGCCCTTCGGCGCGTCGGGGTTCACATAGTCGAAATGCTTGAAGCCCGGCGGATACTTCGGCTCGCCGTACTGCGCAATGGCGTAGGCCGCGTGCGCGGCCGGCACGGCCAGCGCCGCGTGCAGCGCCAGCACCGCGGCCACGCGGCCGGCGGCCCGCAGCACGCCGAGGCGGGCGCGCGCGGCGGCGGCCCGGGGCGAACCCTTCGTCATAGAGGCCCTGTCGGTCGAATGAGGGTAGTAACGTGAACGATTCTACCCATTCAATCCGTCGAGCCAAAAGAAAACCGCCACGCGGGCGGTTTCCTCACGAGCGATCGTCGCGCGCGCATCACGCACGCGCGACCGGTCGATCAACGCCAGCCGTTGTGGCGGCCGTGATCCCAGTGACCGCGATCGCCGCCCCAGCCGCGGCCATGGCGGCGGTACCACTCGTCGCGGCCCCAGTAGCGGCGGCCGTCCCAGTAGCGGTCGCCGTGCCAGCCGATCACGATCGCCGGCGCCGGCGCGTACACGGGCGCCGGTGCATAGACAGGCGCCGGCTGGTAGACGACCGGCGGAGGCGGCGGCGCATACACGGGCGCGGGCGCGACGTAGACCGGTGCCGGCACGCCGACGTTGATCCCGACATTGACTCCCGCCATTGCTGCGCCCGACACGAGCAAGGCCGTCATACCGGTCAGGAGCGAGGCAACACGCAAAGTCTTCATGGATTCCTCTTCTGGTTGTGTCATGTGTGATTCGACTATAACGGCAAGCACCGTCCCCGCATATTTCAAGTTTGTAAGAACTGATGCGCGGCATCGCAACGGGAAGCCCGCGCTAACGTCTTGTAACAATCGACGCCGATTGCCCGTCCATACCCTTTCCTAAAACATCTTTCATGCTGCGTCGCGCCCGGCGTTAAGCGGCGCCCCGCACACTGCGCGAGCCGAATCGGGCTCCCGCCGCGCTTCGGCACCTCGCTGACAGGCCGGCGCGTCGCGCCGGCGGAGACCTCGCCGATGCTGAAACTCGTCCGACTCGCGCTCGCGCGCCCCTATACGTTCATCGTCCTCGCACTGCTGATCCTGATCGCCGGGCCGCTCGCGGCGCTGCGCACGCCGACCGACATCTTCCCCGACATCCGGATTCCGGTCATCAGCGTCGTCTGGAACTACGCGGGCCTGCAGCCGGCCGACATGTCCGGGCGCATCGTCACCTACTACGAGCGCACGCTCGGCACGACGGTCAACGACGTCGCGCACATCGAGTCGCAGTCGTTCCGCAGCTTCGGGATCGTCAAGATCTTCTTCCAGCCGAGCGTCGACATCCGCACCGCGACCGCGCAGGTCACGTCGATCTCGCAGACCGTGCTCAAACAGATGCCGCCCGGCACCACGCCGCCGCAGATCCTCAACTACAACGCGTCGACCGTGCCCGTGCTGCAGCTCGCGCTCACCAGCGACACGCTGAACGAACAGCAGCTCGGCGACTACGCGACCAACGTGATCCGGCCGCAGTTGCTGTCCGTCGCCGGTGTCGCGATTCCGTCGCCGTACGGCGGCAAGGTGCGCCAGGTGCAGATCGACCTCGATCCGCAGGCGCTGCAGGCCAAGGGGTTGTCCGCGCAGGACGTCGCGACCGCGCTCGCGCAGCAGAACCAGATCATCCCGGCCGGCACGCAGAAGATCGGCGGCTTCGAGTACAACATCCGCCTCAACAACAGCCCGTTGACCATCGACCAGCTCAATGCGCTGCCGATCCGCACCGTGAACGGCGCGGTGATCTTCATGCGCGACGTCGCGCACGTGCGCGACGGCTTTCCGCCGCAGGGCAACATCGTGCGCGTCGACGGCCGCCGCGCGGTGCTGATGAGCGTGCTGAAGAGCGGCTCGGCGTCGACGCTCGACATCATCGCGGGCGTCAAGGCGCAGCTGCCGCGCATCGAGGCGACGCTGCCGCCGTCGCTGCGGCTCGTCGTGATGGGCGACCAGTCGGTATTCGTGAAGGGCGCCGTGAGCGGCGTGGCGCGCGAAGGGCTGATCGCCGCCGCGCTCACGTCCGCGATGATCCTGCTGTTCCTCGGCAGCTGGCGCTCGACGCTGATCATCGCCGCGTCCATCCCGCTCGCGGTGCTGGCGGCGATCGCCGCGCTCGCGGCCGCGGGCGAGACGCTCAACGTGATGACGCTCGGCGGCCTCGCGCTCGCGGTCGGCATTCTGGTCGACGATGCGACCGTCACGATCGAGAACGTCAACTGGCATCTCGAACAGGGCAAGGACGTGCGCAGCGCGATCCTCGACGGCGCGTCGCAGATCGTCGCGCCGGCCTTCGTGTCGCTGCTGTGCATCTGCATCGTGTTCGTGCCGATGCTGCTGCTCGACGGCGTCGCCCGCTTCCTGTTCGTGCCGATGGCCGAAGCGGTGATCTTCGCGATGATCGCGTCGTTCGTGCTGTCCCGCACGTTCGTGCCGATGATGGCGCACTACCTGCTGAAGGCGCATGCCGCGCATCCGGAAGCCGTGCTCGCGCCGCACGGCGCACCGTTCGCGCCGCCGCGCGCGCGCAATCCGCTGGTGGCGTTCCAGCAAGGGTTCGAGCGCCGCTTCGCGGCGCTGCGCGCGGGCTACCGCGTCGTGCTCGGCCTCGCCCTCGTCCACCGCGCCCGCTTCGTCGCGCTGTTCCTCGCCGCGGTGGCGGTGTCGTTCGCGCTGGTGCCGTGGCTCGGCCGCAATTTCTTCCCGTCGGTCGACGCCGGCGAAATCGCGATTCACGTGCGCGCGCCGATCGGCACGCGCATCGAGGAAACGGCCGCATTGTTCGATCGCGTCGAGCGCACGGTGCGCGGCGTCGTGCCGCCGCATGCGCTCGCGAGCATCGTCGACAACATGGGCTTGCCGAACAGCGGGATCAACCTCACGTACAGCAACAGCGGCACGATCGGCCCGCAGGACGGCGACATCCTCGTGTCGCTCACCGGCGACCACGCGCCGACGGCACGCTACGTGAAGCAGTTGCGCACCGTATTGCCGCGCGCGTTTCCGGGCGTGACGTTTTCGTTCCTGCCCGCCGACATCGTGAGCCAGATTCTCAATTTCGGCGCGCCCGCGCCGATCGACGTGCAGGTGACGGGCCCCGACCGCGCGGCCAACCGCGCGTATGCGACCGAGCTGTTGAGGCGCATCCGCACGGTGCCCGGCGTCGCCGACCCGCGCGTGCAGCAGGCGTCGACCTATCCGCAATTCACGGTGTCGGTCGATCGGGCCCGCGCCGCGCAGCTCGGCGTCACCGAGCAGGACGTCACCAATGCGGTGGTCGCGAGCCTGTCCGGCACGAGCCAGGTGTCGCCGACCTACTGGCTCGATCCACACAACGGCGTGTCCTATCCGATCGTCGCGCAGACCCCGCAGTACCGGATGACGTCACTGTCGGACCTGCGTGCGCTGCCCGTCACCGGCCGCGCGGGCGCGCCGCAACTGCTCGGCGGCCTCGCGACGATCGTGCGCGGACAGACCGATGCGGTCGTGTCGCACTACGACATCGCGCCGCTGTACGACATCTTCGCGACGACGCAGGACCGCGATCTCGGCGCGGTCAGCGCCGACATCGAACGCGTGCTGCACGCGAGCGCGGCGGACCTGCCGAAAGGCTCGCGCGTGACGATGCGCGGCCAGGTGCAGACGATGAACAGCGCGTTCGGCGGCCTGCTTGCCGGCCTGGCCGGCGCGGTACTGCTGATCTACCTGTTGATCGTCGTGAACTTCCATTCGTGGCGCGACGCGTTCGTGATCGTGAGCGGGCTGCCCGCCGCGCTCGCCGGCATCGTCTGGATGCTGTTCGTCACGCGCACGCCGCTGTCGGTGCCGGCGTTGACGGGCGCGATCCTGTGCATGGGCGTCGCGACCGCGAACAGCATCCTCGTCGTCACCTTCGCGCGCGAACGGCTCGCGCATACCGCCGATGCGGCCGTCGCCGCGCTCGAGGCCGGCTTCACGCGATTTCGGCCCGTGATGATGACGGCGCTCGCGATGATCATCGGCATGGCGCCGATGGCCCTCGGTCTCGGCGACGGCGGCGAACAGAACGCGCCGCTCGGCCGGGCGGTCATCGGCGGCCTGCTGTGCGCGACCGCCGCGACGCTGGTGTTCGTGCCCGTCGTGTTCAGCCTCGTTCACCGGCGCGATCGCGCGCCCCGCTCCGAATCCCTTTCCGTCACTCCGGGAGAACAGCATGTCCACTGAATTCGAAGTCCGTCCCCCCGGCACGCCGCGTTACCTGAAACCACTCGCGATCGCGGGCGCCGTGGTCGCACTCGTCGCCGCGGCCGCCGGTGTGTTTGCCCGCCAGCACGATGCGCACGCGGTCGCCGCGTGGACCGTGCAACAGGCGGTCCCGACCGTCGCGACGGTCGCGCCGCAGGCGGCCGCGGCCGACGCGCTCGTGCTGCCGGGCCGCCTCGACGCGTATGTCGACGCGCCGATCTATGCACGCGTGCCGGGCTACCTGCATGCGTGGTACGCGGACATCGGCGCGCACGTGAAGGCCGGTCAGTTGCTGGCGTCGATCGACACGCCCGATCTCGACCAGCAGTTGCAGCAGGCGCGAGCCGACCTGCAGAGCGCGAACGCGAACGAGCGGCTCGCGGCCGTCACGGCCGCCCGCTGGGCCGAGATGCTCGCACAGGATTCCGTGTCGCAGCAGGAAGCCGACGAGAAACGCAGCGACCTCGACGCGAAGCGCGCGGCCGTCGCGGCGAGCACCGCCAACCTGCGGCGGCTCGAAGCGCTCGAATCGTTCAAGCGGCTCACCGCGCCGTTCGACGGCGTCGTGACCGCCCGCAAGACCGATGTCGGCGCGCTGATCGACGCGGGCAGCGGCAACGGCGCCGAACTCTTCACCGTATCGGACGCGCGGCGTCTGCGCCTGTACATCCACGTGCCGCAAGACGACGCGGCCGCGATCCGCGCGGGCATGCATGTCGCGCTGACCGTGCCCGAGCGCCCCGGCATGACGTTCGACGCCGTGCTCGCGGATTCCGCGCAGTCGATCGATCCCGCTTCCGGCACGCTGCTCGCGCAGTTTTCGATCGCCAATCCGGCCGGCACACTGTTTCCCGGCGAATACGCGCAGGTGCGGATCGCGATGCCCGGCGCCGCGCATGGGCTGACGATTCCGGCCAGCACGCTGATCTTTCGTCACGACGGGTTGCAGGTCGCCGTGCTCGATGCGCACGGGCACGCGCGGCTGCGCAACGTGTCGATCGGGACCGACCTCGGCACGCGCGTCGAGATCGCGTCGGGGCTCGCGGCGGGCGATCGCGTGATCGACAATCCGCCCGATTCGCTCGCCGACGGCGACCCCGTGCGCGTCGCCGGCGCGGCCACGACGGAGCACGCGCATGGCTGACCGTCTTCTCGCCGCGTTGCTGGGCAGCGCCGCACTGCTGGCCGGCTGTTCGCTGGCGCCGACGTATCGCGCGCCCGACGTTCCGGTGCCGGCCGCGTTTCGTGAAACGGGCCCGTGGATCGACGCCGCGCCGGCCGACCGCCTGCCGCGCGACGGCTGGTGGCGCGTGTACGGCGACGCGGCGCTCGACCGGCTCGAACCGCTCGTCGCGCGCGCGAATCCCGATCTCGCCGCCGCCGTCGCGCGGCACGACGAAGCCGCCGCGCTGTTCGACGAGGCCCATGCGGCGCTGCTGCCGACCGTGGGCATCGGGGCCGAGACCGACCGCGACCGGCAGTCGGCGCGCCGGCCGTTGCGCGGCAGCGGTCAGCCTGACGTCTACGAATCGAACACGCTCGCGGCCGGCATCGGCTACGACGTCGATCTGTGGGGCAAGGTCCGCAATACGGTCGCGGCCGGCCGCGACGACGCGCAGGCGGCCGCCGACGATCTCGCGTCGGTCCAGCTGAGCCTGCAGGCCGGCGTCGCGAGTACCTACTTCGATCTCGCGGGTCTCGACCGCGAAGCCGACACGCTCACGCAAACCATCGACACGTACCGCCGCGCGTGGCAACTGACCGTCAGCCGCCATCGCGGCGGCCTCGCTTCGGGGCTCGACGTGGCGCGTGCGCAGACGCAACTCGCGCTCGCCCAGGCCCGCGCGTCCGACATCGCCGCCCGCCGCGCGCTCGACGAGCACGCGATCGCGGCGCTCGTCGGGGCGTCGGCATCGACGTTCACGCTGCCGTCCGCCGCGGCACTGCCCGGCGTGCCACCGATCCCGACGGGACTTGCCTCGACGCTGCTCGAACGCCGGCCGGACGTCGCCGCCGCCGAGCGCCGCGTCGCGGCCGCGAACGCGCGAATCGGCGTCGCGCGCGCGGCTTTTTTCCCGGACCTGTCGCTCGGCCTCGACGCGGGCTTCCAGAGCGATACGTTCTCGCCGTGGCTCGCCGCGCCGAACGAGATCTGGTCGGTCGGGCCGCGTCTCGCGATGACGCTGTTCGACGGCGGCCTGCGCGCGGCCGGCGTGCGCCACGCCCGTGCGCAGTTCGCCGAACAGGGGGCGCGCTACCGGTCCGTCGTGCTGCTGGCGTTCCGCGAAGTCGAGGACGATCTCGCGCTGCTGCACCGCCTCGGCGACGAAGCCGACCAGGACGACGCGGCGCTCGTCGCGGCGCGGCAGTCGCTGGCGCTCGCGATGTCGCGCTATCGCGACGGCGCGGTCAGCTATCTCGACGTGGTCACCGCGCAGACGACCGAACTCGATACGCAGATCGCGGCGCTCGATGTCGACGCGCGGCGCCTGCAGGCGTCCGTCGGGCTCGTACGCGCGCTCGGCGGCGGCTGGCGCGGCGCGCGTTCATGAACGTTTCTTCATCGGCACGCCCGGCGTCCGTCGGGGTGTGCCCGATAACGTGTGTCATGCCGGCATCGCCATCGCGGCGACGGCCCCTGTCACCTGAAAAGGATCACGCCATGAAAACCTTGATGTTCGCCACCCTCCTCTCGGCGCTCTGCGTCGCCCTGCCCGGCCAGGCCAGCGCAACGCAAGCCGACGCGGCAATTGCCCCGCAGACGCTCGCATCGTCGACGCCCGCACCGGTGTCGCAGCAATCGGCATGGAATGCGCCGCCGGCCGCCCCGCTGACGCGCGCGCAGGTCTATCGCGAACTGGTCCACGCCGAGCGCGATGGCCAGCTCGAGCGGCTCAATCGCGAGCTCTATTCGCATTGAGTGGCCCCGCCTCACGTGACCGGGCATGCCGCGCGACGTGCGGCATGCCTGTCTTGACGAAACGGGGCGCGGCACCTCTCCGTCAGCCGCCCGTGTCGAACCGGAAGCCGTATCGCGCCACCGTTTCGATCCGCGCGGAGAACGCATGCGCGACCAGCTTGCGCCGCAACCGTACGACGAGCGCATTGACCGTTTCGGGTTCGATGTCGGCGTCGCCCCACGCATAGCGCAGCACCGCGTCGCGGCCGACCGGCCGCCCCGCTTCGCGCAGCAGGCATTCGACCACGCGAAACTCCCGTGCGCTGAGCGCGAGCCGCCGGCCCCGCTCCTCGAGTGCGCGCGTCGCCGTGTCGAGCCGGATCGAGTCACGCATCGCGATCACGCCCGCACGGCGCCACAGCGCGCGCAACCGCTCGTGCAATTCGACGAACGAGCATGGATGGGCCAGGCATACGTCGCAGCCCGCCTTCAGCATCTGCGCGCGCTGGGCGGACGTGGCGCCGGCAACGATCGCGGCGATCGTCGCGCTGCCGGCCGATGCGGCGAGCAGCGGCAAGCCATCGAGAACCGCCGGCGCGGCCGCGCCATCGGTGGCGACGATCACGATCGCGTCGAACCGGTCCTGCGTCGCCGCGAAACAGCCATCGCGCCATTCGTCGACGCGCTCGACGCCGTGCATGCTTTCCCGAAACGCCTTGTCGAGCCGCGACACGTCCGGATTCGGCGGAGCAATCAGCAGGATGCGCATCGATCGGTCTCCTGCGCGCTCATGCGAGCGAACGCGGCCAGCATTCGACCGTGATCGCCGCGCCGGCCGGCTGCGCATCGCCGATCCGCAGCGCGAAACCATGTACGCGCATCACCGCCGACACGATACTTAATCCAAGCCCCGAACCGTTCACGTGGCGGGTGCGCTCGCCGCGATAGAAGCGTTCGAGCACCGCATTGCGCTCACCGGGCGGAATGCCGGGCCCGGTGTCCTCGAACCGGACGAGCGGACCATGCGGCGTCGTCTGGAGCACGACGCGCACGTGACCGCCCGGCGGTGTGAACTTGATCGCGTTGTCCGCGAGATTGCTGAACGCCTCGAACAGCAACGCACGATCTCCATGGATGCCGTCGACCGTGGCCGCCTCGAGCTCGAACGACACGTCGACGGCCTCGGCCAGCGGCTCGTACAGCTCGCACACGTCGCGCAGCAAGACGGCGACGTCGACCGCGGCAAAGCCGCCGCGCCGGCTCAGCGTGCCGATCTCGGAGATGCGCAGCATCGCGCGAAAACGTTCGAGCAGCCGGTCGGTCTCGTCGCGCGCCGAAGCCAGCAGCGCCGCCGACGCGGGATCGTGGGCGCAGACCGGCTGGTCGGCGAGCCGCGCCAGCATCGTATGCACGCGAGCGAGCGGCGTGCGCAGGTCGTGCGCGATCCCGTCGCAGGCATGGCGCACCTCGCCCATCAGCCGCTCGACTTCGTCGAGCATGTGGTTCACGAGATGCGCGAGCAGATCGAGTTCGTCGTAGCGGCCGACCGGCAGCCGCTTGCCGAGATCGCCTTCGGCGATCTGCCGCGTGACGCGCCGGATCGCGGCGACGCGGCGCATCTGCCGCATGCCGAGCATGCTGCCGCCCGCGATGCCGGCGATCAGGATCATCACGCCGCCGACCACGAGCCCGCGGATCGCGACGTCGCGGATCTGGATGAAATGCGACAGGTCGCGCGCGACGACCAGCGTCATCCCGTTGTCGCGGCGCACGGCCATCGCGCGCGCGATCGGCGACGATTGGCCGTCGAGCGGCGCAAGCGTGCGGTTCAGCGTCCGGCCGTGGCGATCGGTGCGCAGCGCCGGCGGCGTCGCGATGTCACCGGCCACGCGGCGCCCGCTCGCATCGAACAGCCCGTAGAAATTCGTGTGCATGTGCTCGTGCTCGAGCCGCCGATGGATCGCGAGCGGCAGCTCGGCATCGGGAATCGAATCGAAATAGATCAGTTGCCACGCGAGCACGTCGTCGGTGTCGCGTGTCATCGTGTGCGTCGCGGCGACGCTGATCACGCCCGCGAGCAGCAGCAGCGACACCGAGAAGATCGCCGCGTACGCGCACAGCCAGCGAAACGTCGTCGTATGCCAGCGGCGCGTGAAATTCGCCGCGCGAGCTGCGTCCATCCGTGCCTCCGTCAAGCGAGCATGTAGCCCGATCCGCGCACCGTCTGGATCATCGGGTTCGCGCCAGGCGGATCGATCTTCTTGCGCAGCCGGCCCATGTGGACGTCGATCAGGTTCGTGCCGGGATCGAAGTGATAGCCCCACACGGCCTCGAACAGCATCGTGCGCGTGATCGTCTGGCCCGCGTTGCGCATCATGAATTCGAGCACGCGGAACTCGGTCGGCAGCAGCGGAATCTCGTCGGCGCCGCGACGCGCGCAGCGCGAAATGAGGTCGAGCTCGAGCGCGCCGACCTTCAGCAGCGTCTGCTGCGGCACGCCCGAGGCTTGCCGGCGGCGCAGCAGCACTTCGATGCGCGCGCTCAGTTCGCCCGAATCGAACGGCTTCGTCAGGTAATCGTCGCCGCCCGCGCGCAGCCCGCGAATCCGCTCGTCGACGTCGCCGAGCGCGCTCAGCATCAGCACCGGCGTGTCGATGCCGACCGTGCGCATCGCGGTCAGGATCGCGAGGCCGTCCGCGCCCGGCAGCATCCGGTCGAGCGTGATCGCGTCGTACGAGGCGCTCATCGCCCGCATCATCCCTTCGCGACCGTTGTCGATCCAGTCGACCTCGAATCCGCGCGCGGTCAGTTCGCCGACGATTTCGTTCGCGGTCACCGCATCGTCCTCGACCGTCAGTACTCGCATGATTGCCCTCGCAATGAACCTCAAGACGGGCGCGCACGACGCGCCCGACGCTATCGTAAGCGCCGCGAGCGCCGTGCGGCGCCAGATGAAAATAGCTTCATCCGGCCGCGCGGCCGCACGCGTGAAACATGTTTCATCCAGGCGTCGCCCGCCCCGCGGCCGGTGCCGCCTACGCTCACGTCATGCGGCATCGGGCCGCGAAACCAGGAGCTACCGGATGAAACCGTCGACCACCCTCGCCTGCATGCTGCTCGCCTGCGCCAGCACCGCCGCGTTCGCGGGGCCGCACCTCACCCCGCAGGAATGCAATGCGTACCCGTTCGTGCACACGGGCCACGACGTCACGCGCGCGGACCTCGTGCGCGAGCTGACCGAGCTCGAACAGGTCGGCTACGACCCCGCCCATGCGAGCCCGTATTACCCGGACGATCTCGACGGCGCGAAGCATCGGCTCGCCGCCGAGTACCGCGCCGACTGCACGCATGCGTTGACCGCCGACGCGGGCACGCCGCACTGACCGTACGGTCCGGCGCGACGCAGCCGGAAAAGCAAAAAGGCGGCACCTGCGTGCCGCCTTTTCTTCATGAACACGCATGGATACGAACCCGATGCGCGACGCTGCCGCTCACCGCGACATCATGTTCATGCTGACGTTGTGCATCACCCACAGCGTGCCGACGATCACGATCGCGGCGGTCAGCACCGTATAGCTGAACGCCATCACGTTCCAGCGCTGGCCCGACGAGCCGTTCATGTGCAGGAAGTACACGAGGTGCACGACGATCTGCACGAACGCGAGCACGGCCAGCCCGATCAGCGACGCATGCGGCGACAGCACGCCGCCCATCACCAGGCCGAACGACGCGGCCGTGAGCAGCACCGACAGGATGAAACCGGCGACGTAGCCGCCGACACTGCCGTGCCCTTCTTCGAGTTGAGACGAATGCGAATGGGCCATTTAGATCACGCTCGCGAGATAGACAAAGGAAAACACGCAGATCCACACGATGTCGAGGAAGTGCCAGAACAGGCTCAGGCACGTCAGGCGCCGCAGGTCGCGATCGGTCAGGTCGCCGCCACGGAACACGATCTGCGCGGCCAGCACGAGCATCCACAGCAGGCCGGCCGTCACGTGCAGCCCGTGCGTGCCGACCAGCGTGAAGAACGCCGACAGGAACGCGCTGCGCTGCGGGCCCGCGCCTTCCGCGATCAGGTGCGAGAACTCGCGCAGTTCCATCGCGAGAAACGCCGCGCCGAGCACGAACGTCACCGCGAGCCACGCGAGCAGCGCGCCGCGTTGCTGCTTGTATGCCGCGAGCATCGCGAAACCGTACGTGATGCTCGACAGCAGCAGCGCGGCGGTTTCGACCGCGACGCCCGGAATGTCGAACAGCTCTTTGGCGGTCTGCCCGCCCGCGTACTGGTGACCGAGCACCGCGAACGTCGCGAACAGCGCCGCGAAGATCACGCAGTCGGTCATCAGGTACAGCCAGAACCCGAACACCGAATGCGACGGCGGATGGTCGTCGTGCTCGAGCAGGGTCGCGCTCAAGGTTTTCTGCAACATCAGTTGGCCTCCAGTTCCACGTCGTCGACGCGCGCGGCCGTGCGCTGCGTCGGCTGCTTGTCTTCGGTCTTGCGCACCGTCGACGCAGGGATGTAATAGCCGTCGTTATCGCGCGAGCTGTAGATCACGAGCGTCGCGATGATTCCGACGAGCCCGCCGATCGCCATCCACCAGATGTGCCACACCAGCGCGAAGCCGAGCACCAGGCTGAAGATCGCGATCACGAGGCCCGCGCAGGTATTCGACGGCATGTGGATGTCGCGAATCGCCGCCGGGTTCGGCCGGCCTTCGCCGCGCGCCTTCATGTCCGCGTACGCGTCGAGCGTGCGCACCTGCGGGATCACCGCGAAGTTGTAGTCGGCCGGCGGCGACGACGTCGCCCATTCCAGCGTGCGGCCGCCCCACGGATCGCCCGTGGTGTCGCGGTATTCCGGCAGGTGACGGTTGCGGATGCTGACGACCAGTTGCAGCAGCTGGCATGCGATGCCGATCGCGATCAGCACGGCGCCGAACGCGGCGACCAGCAGCCACGGATGCCAGGCCGGGTTGTCGTAGTGGTTCAGGCGGCGCGTCATGCCCATGAAGCCGAGCACGTACAGCGGCACGAACGCGACGTAGAAGCCGACCTGCCAGAACCAGAACGCCGCCTTGCCGAGCTTCTCGTTCAGCTTGAAGCCGAACGCCTTCGGGAACCAGTAGTTGAAGCCCGCGAGATAGCCGAACAGCACGCCGCCGATGATCACGTTGTGGAAGTGCGCGATCAGGAACAGGCTGTTGTGCAGCACGAAGTCCGCGCCGGGGATCGCCATCATCACGCCGGTCATGCCGCCGAGCGTGAACGTGACCATGAAGCCGATCGTCCACAGCACGGGCGTCGTGAACTCGATCCGGCCGCGGTACATCGTGAACAGCCAGTTGAACACCTTCACGCCGGTCGGAATCGCGATGATCATCGTCATGATCCCGAAGAACGCGTTCACGTTCGCGCCCGAGCCCATCGTGAAGAAGTGATGCAGCCACACGAGGAACGACAGCACCATGATCGCGCAGGTCGCGTACACCATCGTCTTGTAGCCGAACAGCGGCTTCTTCGCGAACGTCGCGATGACTTCCGAGAAGATCCCGAACGCCGGCAGGATCAGGATGTACACCTCCGGATGGCCCCACGCCCAGATCAGGTTCAGGTACAGCATCGCGTTGCCGCCGGCTTCGTTCGTGAAGAAATGCATGCCGAGGTAACGGTCGAGGCCGAGCAGCGCGAGCGTCGCGGTCAGGATCGGGAACGACGCCATGATCAGCACGTTCGTGCAGAGCGCCGTCCACGTGAACACCGGCATCTTCATCAGCGTCATGCCCGGCGCGCGCATCTTGATGATCGTCACGAAGAAGTTCACGCCGGTCAGCAGCGTGCCGACCCCGGAGATCTGCAGCGCCCACAGGTAGTAGTCGACCCCTACCCCCGGACTGAACTGCAGCTCCGACAGCGGCGGGTACGCGAGCCAGCCCGTCTGCGCGAATTCGCCGATCACGAGCGACACGTTGATCAGGATCGCGCTGACCGCCGTCATCCAGAACGACAGCGAGTTGATGAACGGGAACGCGACGTCGCGCGCGCCGATCTGCAGCGGCACGACCAGGTTCATCAGGCCGACCATGAACACCATCGCCATGAAGAAGATCATGATCACGCCGTGTGCCGTGAAGATCTGGTCATAGTGGTGCGGCGGCAGGTAGCCGGGCGCGTTGTACGCGAGCGCGAGCTGCATGCGCATCATGATCGCGTCGGCGAAGCCGCGCAGCAGCATGATCAGCGCGACGATGATGTACATCACGCCGAGTCTCTTGTGGTCGACCGTGGTCAGCCATTCCGTCCACAGCCATTTCCAGCGGCCGGTGATCGTCAGCGCGGCGAGAATGCCCAGCACGACCAGCCCCATGAAGGCGCCGGCCCCCATGATGATGGGCTGATCGAACGGGATCGCCGAAAGTGTGAGTTTGCCGAACATGCGTTACCCCTTCGTGCCGCAGGCGGCGTCCTTCAGGTCGAGGACGTGGCCATCGTTGTATTTCGCGATGATGTTGTGGAAGAGCCGCGGATCGACCGACGAGAAGTAGCGCACCGGCGCCTTCTCGCTCGGCTGCGCGACGCTGCCGTACAAGGTCGCGTCGAGCCGGTCCGGCGACGCCTTCACCTTCTGCACCCACGCATCGAACTGCTCGCGCGGCTCGGCGAGCGTGCGGAACTTCATGTCGGAGAAACCGCGGCCGCTGAAGTTGGCGGACGTGCCCGCGTAGTTGCCGGGCTCGTCGGCGATCAGGTGCAGGCGCGTCTGCATGCCGGCCATCGCGTAGACCTGGCCGCCGAGCTGCGGGATGAAGAACGAGTTCATCACCGAATCCGACGTGATGCGGAAGTTCACCGGCGTGCCGACCGGAATCGCGAGCTGGTTCACCGACGCGATACCGAGTTCCGGATAGATGAACAGCCACTTCCAGTCGAGCGCGACCACCTCGACGTCGAGCGGCTTCACCGCCGATTCGAGCGGCTTGTACGGATCGAGTTCGTGGGTGGTCTTCCACGTGAGCACCCCGAGGAACAGGATGATCAGCGTCGGTACGGTCCAGATCACGACCTCGATCGCGGTCGAGTGCGACCAGTTCGGCGCATAGGCGGCGTTGCGGTTCGACGCGCGGTAACGCCACGCGAACCATAGCGTGAGCAGGATCACCGGCACGACGACGATCAGCATCGCCCAGGTGGACGTCGCGATCAGCGCCTTTTCGGCCGCACCCACGCTTCCTTTCGGATTTAGTACATCTAAATTACAACCTGACAGGCTCAATGCCGCGCCCATGGACATCAGCGCCGACCAGCCTCTTGAAGCTCTTCTTTTCATCACACAGCCCGAGGGTCATTGAATCCGTTTGCGTACGCCCGATGCGCATTCGATTCACGAAATTGGCCGAATCATACGTCGCGCGAGTGCGATGAAAAACCGGTGCATGCGGCAAATCATCATTGCAAAATCTGCCGTGAGTCACATTGTCGCGGGGCAATTTCACGCAGCCGGAAGCGAGCCTGGCACGCGCCGTGCCGGACCGCGATCGATGCGCGCGCAACGACGCGCGCCGCGTGAGGCGGCGCGCTTGCGCGGCTCGACGTGCCGGGATCAGTCGTGCGTCGACGCCATGTACGACGGCAGCGCCGGCGTGGGGCCATCCCCTGCCGGCACCTTCGAATGGCTCGCTTCCTGGATCAGCCTGCCGACGGTCGGATCGATCGCATCGGTGAACGGTTTCGGATCGATGCCGACCGCGAGCACGATCAGCGCGAGCGACGCGAACATCACGATCTCGCGACGGTTCAGGTCGGCGAGCTTCGCGATCCGCTGGCTCGCGACCTTGCCGAACACGACGCGCTTGAGCATCCACAGCGTGTACGACGCGCTGAGGATCAGCGTGAGCGCCGCGATCGCGCCGATCCAGAAGTTGAAGCGGATCGCGCCCATGATCACCATGAACTCGCCGACGAACCCCGACGTGCCCGGCAGGCCGACGTTGGCCATCGCGAACAGCAGCGTGAAGGTCGCGAAACGCGGCATCACGCCCGCCACGCCGCCGTACGCGGCGATCTCGCGCTGCTTGGTGCGATCCACGAGCACGTTCACGCACAACAGCATTGCGCCCGCCACGAAGCCGTACGACACGAGCTGCACGATCGCGCCTTCGACGCCGATCCGATTGAACAGGAACAGGCCGAGCGTGACGATCCCCATGTGCGCGACCGTCGAATACGCCAGCAGCTTGCCGAGGTCGGTCTGCGCGAGCGCGACGAGGCTCGCGTAGACGATCGCGAACAGCGACAGCGCGATCACGGCCGGCGCGAAGAAGTGACTCGCGTCCGGCGTGATCGGCAGCGCGAAGCGCAGGAACCCGTAGCCGCCGAGCTTGAGCATCGCGAGCATCAGCGCGGCGCCCGTCGGGCCGTCCGTGTAGACGTCGCTCAGCCACGTGTGGACCGGCCACATCGGCACCTTGACCGCGAACGCGGCGAAGAAGCCGAGGAACACCAGCAACTGCGGCGCGAAACCGAGCTGCAGCGTGCGCCACACGGCCATGTCGAACGTATGCGACTGCGCGTACAGGTACAGCATCGCCATCAGCAGCAACAGCGAGCCGGCGAACGAGATGAAGAAGAACTTCACGGCCGCATACACGCGTCGCTCGCGCCCCCACGTGCCGATCAGCAAGTACAGCGGGATCAGCGTCGCCTCGAAGAAGATGAAGAACAGCAGCCCGTCCTGCGCGACGAACACGCCGACCATCAGCCCCGACAGGATCAGGAATGACGCGTAGTACTGCGCGACGCGCACCGTGACCGACTCCCACGACGCCACCACCACCACGAGTGTCGTGAATGCGGTCAGCACGACGAGCCAGAGCGACGCGCCGTCGATGCCGACCCGCCACCCGGAATTGAATGCCGCCAGCCAGTCGCGTCTTTCGACGAACTGCATCGCGGCCGAATGCGCATCGAAGCCGGCAACGAGCGGAACCACGGCCGCCAGCCCGGCAATCGCGCCGACCAGCGCGATCAGTCGTATCCGGCGTGCCTGCTGGTCGGAACCGGCGCGCAGCAGGCCCGCGCCGAACAGTATCGGAACCCAGATGGCCAGGCTCAGGAAGGGGAAATCATGCATGTCAACAGGGCCTTGAGGAGGTCGCGCCCTGCATCGGGGAAAGGCGCGACGAAAGGAACGAAATCAAATCGACAGGTAGATTTCGTGAATCGCCAATGTTGGCAAAATGTAAAGCGGCATCACCGGAAAACTTGACGCCGCTCAAATGCGATCGGGTTAACCAGCATAAGACGATTGATTATTTTCTGCAGCGCAGCAGAGCATCGATTTTCGGCGGCAGCGTAGTTCACTGATTTGTTTGAGTAATTTTTCGTATTGCTTGATGCCGTGCGCGATGAAAATCGACGCAGCGCCGCATTTTTGATGTCAACCGGTCATTTCGGAGGGCCGGAACAGCATGATCGGTGTTCGGCTGTGCCCCGGTCGCTCGGCGCCTCGCTCCTTACAAATAACCTTTCATTGTTATTTCATTTCGTGCCGCACGCATTTGAGCGAGGATCGGCCGGGCAAGCACGATCCGGCGCCGGCTCGAAGTCTGGAAGCGTGCCGCCGGCATGAACGGGCGGATCGAACAAGCCGAAGTGCGCTTCGTCGCCGCTGGCAATCGCAGCCTCGGTTCGATTCACGCGTTTCACGAACGGAAGGCCCTCTATCGTTCGGATACCGAAGCACTGCTGTCGGTTTGTCTCTGCGCGCTATCAGGTCATGCAATCAGAGGAGATCGGGCGTGTTATCGAGACCTTGCGGAGATCGGCGGCTTACCGCTTGAGACCGCAGCTGTGCTACGGCAGGGCCACCCGCTCCGGGCGCTTGCCCGCAGAGGCCAGTCCGGCATGCTTGGGACGCTCAGCAGCCGCATCCGCCGCTTCAGGCGCGTTCCGAAGCATCTCGGATGGGTCTTTTCCCCGGCGTGCCCGGACGAGCAATCGTCAAGCGCTGCCCTCGCGCGCGACGGCAGCGCGCAATACCACGCGGCGCCAACCGGTACCCACCTACGTCCAGCGCATTCTTGCTGATGGGCCCGCTGAGGACTGAAAAAGAAAAAGCCCCGCAAGTCCGAGAACTTGCGGGGCTTTGTCACCGCTTTTGGCGGAGACGGAGGGATTCGAACCCTCGATCCAGGTTTTGGCCCAGATGCTCCCTTAGCAGGGGAGTGCCTTCGACCTCTCGGCCACGTCTCCCAAACTTTCGCTCGCACCAGGGAGGCAGTGCGACGAGAACGAAATAATATAGGGTTTCGAACCGCCCGTCAATTTCCGTGATGCATTTTCTTCAATGCATCACGAAAAATTCACGATGCCTGGTCGAGTTCGAATGCCTTGTGCAGCGCGCGGACGGCCAGCTCCATGTATTTCTCGTCGATCAGCACCGAAATCTTGATTTCGGACGTCGAGATCATCTGGATGTTGATGCCCTCTTCCGACAACGTGCGGAACATCTTGCTCGCGACGCCCACGTGCGACCGCATGCCGACGCCGACGACCGACACCTTCGACACCTTCGGGTCACCCTGCACGCGCTCGGCGCTCACATGGCCCTGCACCTGGTTGGTGAGGATATCCATCGCCTTCTGGTAGTCGCCGCGACCGACCGTAAACGTGAAGTCGGTTTTGCCTTCGACGCTCTGGTTCTGGATGATCATGTCGACGTCGACGTTCGCATCGGCCACCGGGCCGAGGATCTGATATGCGATGCCCGGCTTGTCGGGCACGCCCATCACAGCAATGCGTGCTTCGTCGCGCTGGAACGCGATGCCGGAAATGACTGCCTTTTCCATGGTCTCGTCTTCTTCAAAAGTAATCAGGGTGCCCGAGCGCATTTCTTCGTCGAGCGCAATCAGCGGATCGGTCAGGCTCGACAGCACACGCGTCTTCACCTGGTATTTGCCGGCGAATTCGACCGAGCGGATCTGCAGGACCTTCGAGCCGAGGCTGGCCATTTCCAGCATTTCCTCGAACGTCACGCGATCGAGGCGGCGCGCCTCTTCGACGACACGCGGATCGGTCGTGTAGACGCCGTCGACGTCGGTATAGATCAGGCACTCTTCGGCACCCAGCGCAGCCGCCACCGCCACCGCCGACGTGTCAGAGCCGCCCCGGCCCAGCGTCGTGATGTGACCGTCCGGATCGACGCCCTGGAAGCCCGTGATGATCACGACCTTGCCCGCGTTCAGATCGTCCTTCACGCGCTCGTCGTCGATCGAGTGAATGCGTGCTTTCGTAAACGCGCTGTCGGTCTTGATCGGCACTTGCCAGCCGGCATAGCTCACGGCCTCGACGCCGATTTCCTGCAGCGCGATCGACAGCAGGCCGACGCTGACCTGCTCGCCGGTCGACGCGATCATGTCGAGCTCACGCGGGCTCGGCTGGCTCGAAATCTCTTTCGCGAGACCGAGCAGACGGTTGGTTTCGCCGGACATCGCCGACGGCACGACCACCATCTGGTGCCCGGCCTGATGCCATTTTGCGACGCGTTTCGCGACGTTCTTGATGCGCTCGACCGAGCCCATCGAAGTGCCGCCGTATTTGTGTACGATGAGTGCCATTGTCGTTCTGAACTGGAGGAGAAACCGCACGGGCGCGCTGGGCAGGCCGCGTAGCCGTTCGGTCACGCGGCTTGTGGCTGTGGACGGACGACGAGGGGGACGGCTGGGACGCAACACGCAAGCGTGACGGATTTTGCCCGGAAGGCCGATCAGGCCGCGCAAACCGGGTACGTCACGCGGAAAACCTGCACAAAACGCTCAAAAATCGAGCCGAGCAAACGACCGAGCGTACCCGATAGAAGCCCGCTTGACAAGCCGCGCGCCGTGTCGGCGGCCGTTCCGGCGCTGTTTACCAAATGGTGAAAACGGGCACGCCATCGCGCCGCCGGCAGGCTGCCGCCGCTACGCGATCAGCAGGTCGGGACGCCATTCGATCCGGCGCCATGCGGCGGCGCCGGACGTCGCGCCGTCAGGCACGTCGATGTCGCGATTGACGCCCAGCCGCGGCACGTAGATCAGCCGGTCGCCCGCGAACAGCAGCGGCACGTCGCGCTGCCAGGCCGGCACGCCGCGCTCCTGGAACAGGTTCTTCAGCGTCCGGCCCGGCCCGCCCGGCGACGTACGCATCCGTTCGCCGCCCGCCCGGGCGCGCGCAGCCAGCCGCGCACCGCGCAGCAGCGCCTCCGGTACCGCATCGGCGCTCCCCGCGTCGGCCGGCGCGAACACGAACGTGCCGCGCCATCCCGGCAGATGCCACACTTCCTGCCCGTCCCATGCAAGCGCCGCCTCCGGGTGCGGCGTACCGGTGCCGTCGTCGGCCGGTTCGCTGCTGTCGCCCGCTTCCCAGTACACGACATCGCGATAGAGCCTCAGGCACTGCCCCGCGTGATCGACGCGCAGCGCATGCGCGTCGTGCGCGGCACGCAGTTGCCGCATCATGTTGGCGAGCCGCGCAGCCGACGCGCCCGGCAAACCGAGCCGGCGCATCCAGAAGCGCAGCAGATTCGCACCGCGCGTATCGTCGAATCCGACCAGCGCGTCGCGCGACAGCGCTCGCCCGTCGTCGCGCGCGGCGACGGCGAAATCCAGCTCGGCCAGATCGTCGAGCAGCCGCTGCGCGGCGGCCGCATGCTGGGCCGCGCGACCGAGCGCATCGCGAAAACCCGGAAAATGCACGGCCAGCGCCGGCAGCACATCGAGGCGCAGCGCATTGCGTGCATAGCGCGTATCGCCGTTCGATTCGTCATCGATCCAGGTCAGCGCATGCTGCTCCGCATAGCGCTCGAGTTGTGCGCGCAACAGTCGCAGCAACGGGCGCACACGCTCGATACTCACGCCGTCGGGGCGATAACGCGGCGCCATCGCGGCAAGCCCCGCGATTCCCGCCCCGCGCAACAGCTGCAGCAGCACCGTCTCGGCCTGATCGTCCGCATGTTGCGCGAGCCACAGCGTCGCCACGCCGTGGCGTTCGCCCATCGCGTCGAGCGCCGCGTAGCGACGCTCGCGCGCGGTCGCCTCGATGCCGAGCCCGCTGTCGCGCGGCACGTCGACGCGCATCGATTCGAATGCGACACCGAGTCGCGCCGCTTCCGCTTCGGCATGCGCGACCCAGGCGTCCGCGTTCGCGCTCAGGCCGTGATGCACGTGCAGCGCAACGCAGCGCGAGGCGCCCGCGACGCGCACGGCCGCGTCGAGCAGCACGGTCGAATCGAGGCCGCCGCTGTAGGCGATCGCGATGCGCGCATCAGGCGGCAGGCCGGAAAGCGCAACGCCGACCGCGTCGAGTACAGCGCGGTCGGCGGAGAATTCGGTGGGCGGGATCACGAGCGTGACACGCGCGCAACGGCGCGCGAATTGAATACGCAGCCGGTCATGCGCCCGGCGTGGTTTCCTTGAACTTGCCGTAGGCCATCAGGCGCTCGAAGCGACGCTCGCGCAGCGCGTCGATGCTCATGCCCTGGAACTGGCGCAGCGAATCGGCCAGCGCACGGCGCAGCAGCGCGGCCATGCCCTTCGGATCGCGATGCGCGCCGCCGAGCGGCTCGTTGATGATCTTGTCGATCAGGCCAAGCGCCTTCAGACGGTGCGCGGTCAGGCCGAGCGCTTCCGCAGCTTCCGGCGCCTTCGCGGCGCTCTTCCACAGGATCGACGCACAGCCTTCCGGCGAGATCACCGAGTAGGTCGAGAACTGCAGCATCATCACGGTGTCGGCCACCGCGATCGCCAGCGCACCGCCCGAGCCGCCCTCGCCGATCACCGTCGTGATGATTGGCGTCTTCAGCTCGGCCATCACGTACAGGTTGCGGCCGATCGCCTCCGACTGGCCGCGCTCTTCCGCGCCGATACCCGGGTACGCACCCGGCGTGTCGACGAACGTGAAGATCGGCAGCCCGAACTTCTCGGCCAGACGCATCAGCCGTTCGGCCTTGCGATAGCCTTCCGGGCGCGGCATCCCGAAGTTGCGCGCGGCGCGCTCCTTCGTGTCGCGGCCCTTCTGGTGACCGATCACCATGCACGGATGGCCGCCGAAGCGCGCGAGACCGCCGACGATCGACAGGTCGTCCGCGAACGCGCGGTCGCCATGCAGCTCGTGAAAATCGGTAAACAGTTCCGCAACGTAATCGAGCGTGTACGGACGCTGCGGATGCCGCGCGATCTGCGAAACCTGCCATGGCGACAGGTTCGCGTAGAGGTCTTTCGTCAGTTGCTGGCTTTTCTTCGACAGCCGCTCGATTTCTTCCGAAATATCGACAGCCGAGTCGTCCTGCACGAATCGCAGCTCTTCGATCTTGGCCTCGAGTTCGGCGATCGGCTGTTCGAAATCCAGAAACGTGGTCTTCATGTGTTCGAATCCTTGGGTCTTGCGGCAGCGCGTATTCTACCCGCGCGGGCGACGCTCAAAACCGGCTCTCAACTATTGATGTTTAAAACCCGATAGCCGACACTCAGGCGTCGGCGTCGGGCGCATCGAGGCTGCGCCACATGTACCAGGTCGCGACGGTGCGCCACGGCTCCCAGTTGGCCGCAACCTCGCGCGCCTCGCTGCGCGTGACGGGTTCCCCGCTGAAGTAATTGACGCTGATCGCACGGATCAGGCCCGGGTCGTCGAGCGGCAGCACGTCCGGCCGCGACAGGTTGAAGATCAGGAACATCTCGGCCGTCCAGCGGCTGATGCCGCGGATCTGCGTGAGTTCCGCGATCACGTCCTCGTCGTCCATCGACATCCATTTGTCGACGTGCAGCGCCCCCGACACGAAATGCTGCGCGAGATCGAGGATGTATTCCGTCTTGCGCTTCGACAACCCGCACGCGATCAGCTTGTCCGCGCCGAGCCGGATCACCGGCTGCGGTGCGAGTTTCGGACAGGCGTCCTCGATGCGCGCCCACAGCGACTGCGCGGACGGCACCGAAATCTGCTGACCGACGACCGAGCGCGCGAGCGTGACGAACGGGTCGCCGCGCTTCACGAGATGCGCGGGACCGAACTTCGGAATCAGTTTCTTCAGGATCCGGTCGCGCTTGACGAGGTCCGCGCATGCCTTGTCCCAATAGGCAGGACGCACGACGACCTCCTCGCCGTCCGCTTCGGACGCACGTGTCTTGCGGGCCGCGTCGGCGGCCGGCAGCGCGGCCGCCGGCTGCGCATGACCGTTCAGCGCGCCGTTCGGCACGGCGCGCGTCGCGTCCGACTTCGCCGCCGGTACACGCTTGGCTGCCGGACGCGCGGCGACCGGGGTCGCGCGCCTGACCGGCGCTTTTCTGGCCGTTGCCATCTTGCCTCCTACCTGACGGATCGGTCAGTGGAACGCACCGCGCTCATACGCGACGCCATTCGGTCGATCCGCCCGGTTTGTCTTCAAGTGCGATACCGGCTTCGAGCAATTCCGCCCGGATCCGGTCCGCTTCGGCATAGTCCTTCGCTTGCTTCGCCGCGACGCGCGCGGCGATCTTCGCTTCGATCTCGTCGGCCGCGAGCCCGCCCGCCTGCGCGGCGCCCGACGCCTGCTGCAGGAACGCGCGCGGTTCGCGGCCCAGCAGGCCCAGCAGGCCCGCCAGCTGTTTCAGTTGCCGCGCGAGCGACGCGTCGCGCGTGCGATTGACTTCGCCCGCCAGCTCGAACAGCGTCGCCACCGCGACCGGCGTGTTGAAATCGTCGTTCATCGCGGCCGCGAAACGCTGCGCGTGCGGCTCGTTCCAGTCGAGCGCGAGCGTATCGGCGTCGACGTCCTTCAGCGCCGTGTACAGACGCGTGAGCGACGCGCGCGCATCGTCGAGATGCACGTCGCTGTAATTGAGCGGCGAACGATAGTGCGTGCGCACGATGAAGAAGCGCATGACTTCCGCGTCGTAACGCTCGAGCACCTCGCGGATCGTGAAGAAGTTGCCGAGCGATTTCGACATCTTCTCGTTGTCGACCTGCACGAAGCCGTTGTGCATCCAGTAATTGACGAACGTCTCGCCGGTCGCGCCCTCGCTCTGCGCGATCTCGTTCTCGTGGTGCGGGAATTGCAGATCCTGCCCGCCGCCGTGGATGTCGAAATGATTGCCGAGCAGCGAGCAGCCCATCGCCGAGCACTCGATGTGCCAGCCCGGGCGACCCATCCCGTACTTCGACGCCCACGACGCGCCTTCCGGATCTTCCGGCTTCGCACGCTTCCACAGCACGAAATCGAGCGGATCTTCCTTCGCGTCGTTCGCGGCGACGCGCTCGCCCGCGCGCAGATCGTCGAGCGACTTGCCCGACAGCTTCCCGTAGTTCGTGAACTTGCGCACCGAGTAATTGACGTCGCCGTCGCTCGCCTGGTACGCGTAGCCGTTCGTCTCGAGCGTCTCGATCATGCCGAGCATCTGCGGGATGAACTGCGTCGCGCGCGGCTCGATGTCGGGCCGCTGGATGCCCAGCGCGCTTTCGTCCTCGTGCATCGCGCCGATGAAGCGGTCGGTCAGCGACTTGATCGTCTCGCCGTTCTCGACCGCGCGGCGGATGATCTTGTCGTCGATGTCGGTGATGTTGCGCACATACGTGACCCGATAGCCGATCGCACGCAACCAGCGCTGGACGAGGTCGAACACGACCAGCATGCGCGCGTGGCCCACGTGACAATAGTCGTAGACGGTGATCCCGCATACGTACATCCGCACTTCGCCGGACTGGCGCGGCACGAAAACTTGCTTGTCACGCGCGAGCGTGTTGTAGATGCGCAGTGATTCCATAGAGATGAACCGTGAGCCGAAGGAAACCGCCCTGGCGAAGCTCGCCCAGCATGTGAAACGGACGGACCATCTGCTGCGGCGCCAGGCCGCGCGTCCTCGATATCACATGGGGCGGTCAGGCTGCAAGCACAGCGGTGACGGCCACGAGAGGCTAAGAAAGACTGTCTGCCGCTCGCCGGAACGCGCAGACGTTTTGTTAGAATGGCTCGGAGTATAACATTCCGATTTACGCCTATGAAACCTCATCGCGGCCGCGCGCCGAGCGCTGCGACCCTCGTTGCGACCACCGTCATGGGCGTCGCGCTGACGCTTTTCACGGCTCCCGCGGCGCATGCGCAGAAGGCCCCGGCGGTCGCCGACGGCACCCCCGAAATCGACGCGTCGATCGCCGGCAAGCAGTGGAAGCAGGCGCTCGCGCAGCTCGACGCGCGCATCGCGTCGAATCCGCACGACGTGCAGGCGCAGTTCAAGCGCGGCACCGTGCTGGCCCGCCTGAACCGCGACGACGACGCGATCCAGCAGTTCGTCGCGATCACGCAGGCGTACCCCGAACTGCCCGAGCCGTACAACAACCTCGCGGCGCTCTACGCGAAGCACGGCCGCTATGACGAAGCGCGCACCGCGCTCGTCACCGCGACGCAATCGAACCCGAGCTACTCGCTCGCGTACGAGAACCTCGGCGACCTCTACCTGCGGCTCGCTTCCGAATCGTACAAGCGCGCGCAATCGCTCGGCCGCACGAGCGGCGCGACCGCGCAGCGCCTCGCCGATCTCCAGAAGATCGTGTCGCCGCCGAAAGCCGCGCCGAACGCCCGCGCGACGACGCCGGCCACGCGCGCCTACACCGACCGCGCCGCCGCGAACGTGAGCACCACCACGCTGCCGATGTCGCCGACGTTCCAGTTCAACGGTCCGTCGGGCGCACTGGCGGCACCGTACGTCGCGCCGTCGCAATAAGCGGCGCGCCCTTCCTTCCCTCCCAACCTGAGGATCGCAATGAAACGTCTGTTGCTGGCGCTTGGCGGCGCCGCCCTTCTCGCGACCGCGCCCGCGTTCGCGCAAACGGCCACCGCGCACCCCGTCGTGCAGCTGAAGACCTCGCAGGGCGACATCCGCGTCGAGCTCTATCCGGAGAAGGCGCCGAAATCCGTCGCCAACTTCCTCGATTACGTGAAGGCCGGCCAGTACAACGGCACGATCTTCCATCGCGTGATCAAGGGCTTCATGATCCAGGGCGGCGGCTACAAGACCAACTTCGAGGAAAAGCCGACCCGCGCGCCGATCCCGCTGGAAAGCCGCAATGGTCTGAAGAACCTGACCGGCACGATCGCGATGGCGCGCACGAGCGATCCGAATTCGGCCACCGCGCAGTTCTTCATCAATACGGTCGACAACAGCGGCCTCGACTATCCGAACCCGGACGGCAACGGCTACGCGGTGTTCGGCAAGGTCGTGTCGGGCCTCGACGTCGTGAAGAAGATCGAAGGCGTGGCGACGACCTCGCGCGGCCCGATGCAGGACGTGCCGGCGCAACCGGTCGTGATCGAATCGGCGAGCATCGTCTCGAAGTAAGCACCTGCCGGCACGTCCGGCGCCACACGCGGCCGCGTCGCACGACCGGCCGCGTGCCATTTAAACCGCCTCACCGAAGGAATTCATCATGGTTGAACTGCATACGAACCACGGCGTGATCAAGCTCGAACTCGACGCCGCGAAGGCACCGAAGACGGTCGAAAACTTCCTGAACTACGTGAAGAAGGGCCATTACGACGGCACCGTGTTCCACCGCGTGATCAACGGCTTCATGATCCAGGGCGGCGGCTTCGAGCCGGGCCTGAAGCAGAAGCCGACCGACGCGCCGATCGACAACGAGGCGAACAACGGCCTGAAGAACGACAACTACACGATCGCGATGGCGCGCACGAACGATCCGCACTCGGCGACCGCCCAGTTCTTCATCAACGTGAACGACAACGACTTCCTGAACCACTCGTCGCCGACGCCGCAGGGCTGGGGTTACGCGGTGTTCGGCAAGGTCGTCGAGGGCCAGGACGTGGTCGACAAGATCAAGGGCGTCAAGACGGGCAACGCGGGCTTCCATCAGGACGTGCCGACCGACGACGTCGTGATCGAAAAGGCCGTGGTGGTCTGACGCACCAGCCGTTACGGAGGCACTTCGATGTTGCAGGAGAGTCCGCCGCGAAGCGTCTCCGCGGGCGTGCCGGGCGAGCGCGAGTACGCGCAAGCCGCACGCCCGTTCCTGTTTCTCTCCGATCTGCACCTGAGCGAAGCGATTCCGAAGACGGTCGCCGCGTTCGAGCATTTCGTGAAATACACCGCCGACAGCGCCGATTCGGTGTTCATCCTCGGCGACCTGTTCGAATACTGGATCGGCGACGACATCCTCGACGACGATCCGTTCGCCGCGCGCATGGCCGCGCTGATGCACACGTTCTCGGAGCGCGGCATCGCGCTCTACGTGATGCACGGCAACCGCGATTTCCTGCTCGGCCGGCGCTTCATGAAGGCGGCCGGTGCGATGCTGCTGCCCGACCCCTCGCTGATCATGGCGTTCGGCCAGCGCATCGTGCTCGCGCACGGCGACGCGCAATGCACGGCCGATCGCGGCTATCAGTTGTTCCGGCGCGTCGCGCGCAACCGCGTCGCGCAATGGCTGTTTCTCGCGTGGCCGTTCCGCTGGCGCCGCGCGCTCGCGCAGCGCATGCGCTCGAACAGCGAAGCCGGCCGCATGCGCCCCGTGTCAGCAATCTACGACGTCACGCGGGAAGGCGTGGCCGCGCTGTTCCGGAAAAGTCGCGCAAGCGTGATCATTCACGGCCACACGCACCGCCCCGCGCGCCACGCGGAACCGGGCGGAATCCGCTGGGTACTGCCCGACTGGGATCTCGATCACGGCACGCCGCGCGGCGGCTATCTGCGCGTCGACGCGGAAGGCATCCACGCGATGCCGCTCGACTGACGCCACCGCTGCCGCTGTCGTCGCATCGACCGGCAGCCGTGGGCGCCCTGCTCGTTCGTTACATCTGGCGTTCGACCGTCTTGCCTTCCAGCACCGCGGACAGCCTGCGCAGGTCGAGGCGCGCCGCATCGGCGCCCTGCAGCGTTTCCAGATGCGTACCGAGCCGTTCGAGCGCCGCGACGATCTCGTCGACGCGACGGCTTTCCTTCGCCGCGTGATCGATCAGCCCGTGAATCGCAAGCGACATCGGATCGTCGGCGTTCGGCGTGATCCCGTACGCGCAGAATGCCGCGCGCTCGGGTTGCGGCTTCGGCTGCGCCGGCATCACGATGCGCGCCGGGTTGCCGACCGCCGTGCCGCCGGGCGGCACCGGCTTGACGACCACCGCGTTCGAGCCGATCTTCGCGCCCGCGCCCACCGTGAAACCGCCGAGCACCTTCGCGCCAGCGCCGACGATCACGCCGGCCTCGAGCGTCGGATGGCGCTTCGCGCCGCGCGTGAGCGACGTGCCGCCCAGCGTCACGCCCTGATAGATCGTGCAGTCGTCGCCGATGATCGCCGTCTCGCCGATCACGACACCCATGCCGTGATCGATGAACACGCGCCGGCCGATCGTCGCGCCGGGGTGGATCTCGATCCCGGTCAGGAACCGGCCGGCCTGCGACGCGAACCGCGCGAGCCAGTAGCGCTTCGCGCGCCAGCAGGCGTGCGCGAAACGGTGCAGCACGAGCGCATGCAGCCCCGGATAACAGGTCAGCACTTCCCACGCACTGCGAGCGGCGGGATCCCGCTCGCGAATCGTTGCAACGTCTTCGCGCAGTCTCGTGAACATGATGTGATCTGGGAAAAGGCCGGCGCGCATCGCCGGCAATGCCGGCCGTTATCGCGCCGGGTAATTTGCTTATGACGTCCGGCGATTGTAGGGCCAGTCGCGCGCCGCCGCACGCGGTCGCGCGTTCACCCCGCCACCGGCGCGGGTATTCGGCCGGGACGGGTTTCCGGGGAGGCCCGTCGGGCGAAACTGCAGGGTTCGTCGCTTCCGGCGGATCACCGCATGGCCTGCCCGCCACCCACCACCCGCCGCATCCGTCGGACGCCCCGCACCCCGCGATCAGCGCGCCGGCCGCTTACGCGTCGCCGCCCGGTTTGCCCGACTTCAGCAGGATGTGCTTCGCGACGCCGCGCAGGATGTTGACCTCCTCGCGCTCGAGGCCCGTGCGCGCGAACAGCCGCCGCAGCCGCGGCATCAGCTTCTTCGGGTTGCGCGGATCGAGGAAGTCGAGCGCGATCAGCGCATGCTCGAGGTGCACGTACATCCGCTCGATCTCGTCGCTCTGCGCGAGCGTGCCGGCTTCGGCCGGCGGTTGCGCCGACGGCTCGCTCGCCTGCTCGAGAAACGCGACGCGCAACTCGTACGCGAGCACCTGCACGGCCTGCGCGAGGTTCAGCGAACTGTAGGCCGGATTCGCCGGAATGTGCGCGAGCGCGCTGCACTGCTCGACATGCTCGTTCGCGAGACCCGTACGCTCGTTGCCGAACACGAGCGCGATGTCGCCCGTGCCGACCTGCGCGCTCGCCTGCGCGGCGGCCGCGCGCGGCGCGAGCCGCGGCGGCCCGTATTCGCGCGTACGCGCGGTCAGCGCGATCGACCAGTGCACGCCGGACAGCGCTTCGCCGAGCGTCGACACGACATGCGCGGACGCGAGGACGTCGTCCGCGCCGCTGGCCATCGCGATCGCCTCCGGATCGCTCTGCACGTGCGGCACGCGCGGTGCGACCAGCACGAGGCGCGAGAAGCCCATCGTCTTCAGCGCGCGGGCGGCCGCCCCGACGTTGCCGGGATGGCTCGGCTCGACGAGCACGAAGCGGGTGGACGTGAAGCCGCCGGACGGCGGCGGGGACGAGGCCGCGCCCGATTCGGACGGCGCGGCGGTGTTCTGCGGGGTTTCCACTACGAGACGACTCGGTTCATCAGAATGGCCGTATGGTATCGCCATCGCTCCCGCAAACCCACTCGTCCGGATGGCCAGTGGGGGTTTCCCCGCATTCCGGTCGCCTGAAACCACCAAAAATCGGGTAAAATCATGCCTTTACGCGTTGCGCCGCGGCGCAGCGCGGGTCGTACCCCGCTCTTTGTCAATTCGCGTCTCACCTCGCCCCGGCACGCTTGCGCCGTTCCGGGCGGTTGTCCCACTTCGTGGCGGCCCGTGCCGCCGGCTACAGGATCCAGGCTCATGCATCCCATGCTCAACATTGCTGTCAAGGCTGCGCGCCGCGCCGGACAGATCATCAATCGCGCGTCCCTCGATCTCGACCTGATCGAGATCCGCAAGAAGCAGCAGAACGACTTCGTCACCGAAGTGGACAAGGCCGCCGAAGACGCGATCATCGAGACGCTGAAGACCGCCTACCCCGACCACGCGATCCTCGCGGAGGAATCGGGCGAATCCGACAACGAATCCGAATTCAAGTGGATCATCGATCCGCTCGACGGCACGACCAACTTCATCCACGGCTTCCCGTATTACTGCGTATCGATCGCGCTCGAGCACAAGGGCGTCGTCACGCAGGCCGTCGTCTACGATCCGAACAAGAACGACCTGTTCACGGCCACCCGCGGCCGCGGCGCATACCTGAACGACCGCCGCATCCGCGTCGGCCGCCGCGACCGCCTGGCAGACGCACTGGTCGGCACGGGCTTCCCGTTCCGCGAGAAGGACGGCCTCGACGCCTACGCGCGCCTCTTCACCGAAATGACGCAGGCCTGCACGGGCCTGCGCCGTCCGGGCGCGGCGGCGCTCGATCTCGCGAACGTCGCGGCCGGCCGCCTCGACGCGTTCTTCGAGCAAGGCATCAACGTGTGGGACATGGCAGCGGGCAGCCTGCTGATCACCGAGGCCGGCGGCCTCGTCGGGAACTACACGGGCGACGCCGATTTCCTGCATCGCCACGAGATCGTCGCCGCGAACCCGAAGATCTACGCGCAGATGATCCCGATCCTGAACCGCTACAGCCGCGTGCATCCGGCAGCGGAGTAAGCCCGGGCCGCGCCCGCGTGGCGCGGCTTTCGCGCAAACCGCTCGCAGGCATCGTCACGCTGGCGCGCCGATCGCCCCGGAACGCGGGACAATCTTCCGTGCACACGGGTCGCTTCGTGCGCCTATCCTGAAGTTGCCCGAGTTGCCTGGGGCCGGCCGGCGTATCGCCGCCCGCGCCGCTGGTCGCGCAATGCCAGCGAAGGGTTTGCGTCCGGCATGCCCGCGCGGCGACAACGCCGCCGCCGGCATGCCGGCCCCGCCTGTATCAACACCGCCACGGCGCCGTGGCAATCGCATCCGAGTCCTCATGTTACGGCTAAGCGAAATTAAACTCCCCCTCGACCACCCCGAGAGCGCGCTCGAGGCCGCGATTCGCGCGCGCCTCGCGGAGCTTGGCGTGGCGGCAGACGGGCTGCTCCGTTACACCGTGTTCCGCCGCGCGCACGACGCGCGCAAGCGCGCGGACATCAAGCTCACGTACATCGTCGATGTCGAAGTCAAGGACGAAGCGGCCGCGCTCAAGCGCATCGCCGGCAAGCCGCATTGCGGCGTGACGCCCGACATGGCGTACCACTTCGTCACGAAGGCGCCCGAACACGCCGATTTCCTGCGCCCGGTCGTGATCGGCATGGGGCCGTGCGGCCTGTTCGCGGGGCTGATCCTCGCGCAGATGGGGTTCCGTCCCATCATCCTCGAACGCGGCAAGGCCGTGCGCGAACGCACCAAGGACACGTTCGGCCTGTGGCGCAAGAGCGTGCTCAATCCCGAATCCAACGTGCAGTTCGGCGAAGGCGGCGCAGGGACGTTTTCCGACGGCAAGCTGTACAGCCAGATCAAGGATCCGAACCACTATGGCCGCAAGGTGCTCGACGAATTCGTCAAGGCCGGCGCGCCCGAGGACATCCTGTACCTGAGCCGCCCGCACATCGGCACGTTCCGCCTCGTCAGCATGGTGGAAAAAATGCGCGCGTCGATCCACGAACTCGGCGGCGAAGTGCGCTTCGAAACCCGTGTCGACGACATCGAAATCGACCAGGGCAAGGTGCGCGCGCTCAAGCTGTCGAACGGGGAAACGCTGCGGTGCGACCGCGTGGTGCTGGCCGTGGGCCACAGCGCGCGCGACACGTTCCAGATGCTGCACGACCGCGGCGTCTATATCGAAGCGAAACCGTTCTCGCTCGGTTTCCGCATCGAGCATCCGCAGGGGTTGATCGACCGCAGCCGCTTCGGCAAGTTCGCGGGTCACAAGCAGCTCGGCGCGGCCGACTACAAGGTGGTCCACCACTGCAGCAACGGGCGCGCGGTCTACAGCTTCTGCATGTGCCCGGGCGGCACGGTGGTCGCCGCGACCTCGGAGCCGGGCCGCGTGGTTACCAACGGGATGAGCCAGTATTCCCGTGCCGAGCGCAATGCGAATGCGGGCATCGTCGTCGGCATCACGCCGGACGACTATCCGGGCGGCCCGCTCGCCGGCATCGCGTTCCAGCGCAAATGGGAGGAACGCGCGTTCGAACTCGGCGGCGGCGATTACCGCGCGCCGGGCCAGCTGGTCGGCGATTTCATCGCGGGCCGGCCGTCGACGTCGCTGGGCTCCGTGGAGCCGTCGTACAAGCCCGGCGTGAATCCGACCGACCTCAGCACCGCGCTGCCGGACTACGTGATCGAAGCGATCCGCGAGGCGCTGCCCGAGATCGACAAGAAGATCGCCGGCTTCGCGATGCACGACGCCGTGCTCACCGGCGTGGAGACACGCACGTCATCGCCGATCCGGATTCGCCGGAAGGACGACTACCAGAGCATGAACGTCGAAGGCCTGTATCCGGCCGGCGAAGGCGCCGGCTATGCGGGCGGCATCTATTCGGCCGCGATCGACGGTATCGAAGTCGCGCAAGCGGTGGCGCTCAGCCTGATGTCGGGACACGCGTCCTGAACTGCGGGACAGGGCCGGCGCACGCAGGTCGGTGACCTGGGCGCGGCCGGCCTGCCTGCGCCGCGACAGCCCGGGCGCCACGCCATACGCGGGTGCGGTGCCGGGCGATAGCCGAGCCTCGGTCAGTCTTCCGAACGCTCCACGACCACCTCGCTGATTTGCAGCACCGGTTGTATATCCGTGTAATTGGCGATGTCGGCCATGATCTCCTGCGCGTGCGGGTCGCGGGCTGCCTGGAAAGCTTCGACGGACGTACAGACGAAGTCACACTTGGCCACGTAAACCGGGTCGGCGCCAGGCGCACCGCCTGCGATGCCCTTGTCCACCGTGTAGTACAGACATGCCGCGCCGAGTCGCTGTTTCACCATCGGCATATGCGTCTCGCGGTAGTACGCATGGTCGAATCGCGCGCCTGCGGTGTACGGATACATGACACTGACTTTGATCATCGGATTGGTTCTCCTGTTGCGGCACGGTAATCGAGGCGCCGCCGCCCGCGAGACGAGGCCGAGGTCGCCGATACAGGCATGGCCGGCCGACCTTTGCTCCGGAATCGGTGTACTCGTTCTTGCGATTGTAAGCACCGGTGAACCCGTCTTGCCAGTTCGGTGGCAACGGGTGCCCCATGATGCCGCAGCGGCTCGGCGCTGTCAGATGCTTTGTAGGTCGGTAGCCGGGAGAAGCCGTCTTTCAAATCGCGACTGCCCGGCACCACCGGCAATCGGCCGAATGGCCAACTTCGCACGTTCACGTCGACGCCACTGGTAAACTCGGGCAACCCAAGCAACAACTTCATGCCTGACCTATGACCACGCTGTCGCCCGAGGCCTTTGCCGGCCACACCCCGATGATGCAGCAGTACCTGCGCATCAAGGCCGATCATCCGGACACGCTCGTCTTCTACCGGATGGGCGACTTCTACGAGTTGTTCTTCGAGGATGCGGAAAAAGCGGCGCGCCTGCTCGACCTGACCCTCACGCAGCGCGGCGCGTCGGCCGGCACACCGATCAAGATGGCCGGCGTCCCGCATCACGCGGTCGAGCAATACCTGGCGAAGCTCGTGAAGATGGGCGAATCGGTCGCGATCTGCGAGCAGATCGGCGATCCGGCCACGTCGAAGGGCCCGGTCGAACGCAAGGTCGTGCGCGTCGTCACGCCCGGCACGCTGACCGATGCCGCGCTGCTGTCCGACAAGAACGACGTCTACCTGCTCGCGATGTGCACCGGCCACAACAAGCGTGGCGTCGCGGTCAATATCGGCCTCGCATGGCTGAACCTCGCGAGCGGCGCATTGCGGCTCGCCGAAATCGAGTCCGAGCAGCTTGCCGCCGCGCTCGAACGCATCCGGCCGGCCGAAATCCTGACGCCGGACGGTGCAACCGACGCCATTCCGGCCGGCGCGGGCGCCAGCAAGCGCGTGCCGGCCTGGCACTTCGACATCGCGTCGGGCACGCAGCGCCTGTGCGACCAGCTCGATGTCGCGAGCCTCGACGGATTCGGCGCGCATTCGCTGACGAGCGCGTGCGGCGCGGCCGGCGCGCTGCTGCTCTATGCCGCGGCCACGCAAGGCCAGCAACTGCGGCACGTGCGCAGCCTGAAGGTCGAGAACGAAACCGAATACATCGGGCTCGACCCGGCCACGCGCCGCAACCTCGAATTGACCGAGACGCTGCGCGGCACCGAGTCGCCCACGCTGTATTCGCTGCTCGACACCTGCTGCACGACGATGGGCAGCCGTCTGCTGCGTCACTGGCTGCATCACCCGCCGCGTGCGTCGGTCGCCGCGCAGTCGCGCCAGCAGGCGATCGGCGCGCTGCTCGACGCGCCGGCCAACGCGAGCCTCGATGCGCTGCGCAGCGCGCTGCGCCAGATCGCCGACGTCGAACGGATCACCGGGCGGCTCGCGCTGCTGTCCGCGCGCCCGCGCGACCTGTCGAGCCTGCGCGACACGTTCGCCGCGCTGCCGGCGCTGCGCGAGCGCATCAGCGCGATCGTCGCGAACGCCGATGCGCTCGCGCGCGTCGACGCGGCGCTCGCGCCGCCCGCCGAATGCCTCGACCTGCTGACGAGCGCGATCGCCACCGAGCCGGCCGCGATGGTGCGCGACGGCGGCGTGATCGCGCGCGGCTACGATGCCGAGCTCGACGAGCTGCGCGACATTTCGGAGAACTGCGGTCAGTTCCTGATCGATCTCGAAGCGCGCGAGCGCGCGCGCACCGGCATCGCGAACCTGCGTGTCGAATACAACAAGGTGCACGGCTTCTACATCGAGGTCACGCGCGGCCAGACCGACAAGGTGCCCGACGATTACCGCCGCCGCCAGACGCTGAAGAACGCCGAGCGCTACATCACGCCGGAACTGAAGACCTTCGAGGACAAGGCGCTGTCCGCGCAGGAACGCGCGTTGGCGCGCGAGCGCGCGCTGTACGACTCGGTGCTGCAGGCGCTGCTGCCGTTCATCCCCGAATGCCAGCGCGTCGCCTCGGCCCTCGCCGAGCTCGACCTGCTCGCCGCCTTCGCCGAACGCGCACGCGCGCTCGACTGGGTCGCGCCGACCTTCACCGACGAGATCGGCATCGAAATCGAACAGGGTCGCCATCCGGTCGTCGAAGCGCAGGTCGAGCAGTTCATCGCGAACGACTGCCGGTTCGGTCCCGAACGCAAGCTGCTGTTGATCACCGGGCCGAACATGGGTGGTAAGTCGACGTTCATGCGGCAGACCGCGCTGATCGCGCTGATGGCGTACGTCGGCAGCTACGTGCCGGCGAAGTCGGCCTGCTTCGGCCCGATCGACCGGATCTTCACGCGCATCGGCGCGGCCGACGATCTCGCGGGCGGCCGCTCGACCTTCATGGTCGAGATGACCGAAGCCGCGGCGATCCTCAACGACGCGACGCCGCAAAGCCTCGTGCTGATGGACGAGATCGGCCGCGGCACGTCGACCTTCGACGGCCTTGCGCTCGCCTGGGCCATCGCGCGCCACCTGCTGGCGCACAACGCGTGCTACACGCTGTTCGCGACGCACTACTTCGAGCTGACGCAACTGCCGGCCGAGTTCCCGCAAGCGGCGAACGTCCATCTGTCGGCCGTCGAGCACGGCCACGGCATCGTGTTCCTGCACGCGGTGAACGAGGGCCCGGCGAACCAGAGCTACGGCCTTCAGGTCGCGCAGCTCGCGGGCGTCCCGGCACCGGTGATCCGCGCCGCGCGCAAGCACCTCGCGTATCTCGAACAGCAGTCGGCGTCCCAGCACACGCCGCAACTCGACCTGTTCAGCGCGCCGCCGGCGGCAATCGACGACCTCGAATGCGCGGACGCGCCGGCGCTGCCCGACACGCCACATCCGGCGCTCGAAAAGCTGCGCGACATCGATCCCGACGATCTCAAGCCGCGCGAGGCGCTCGACCTGCTGTACGAGCTGCGCACGCTGGTCCGGTCGCACGATGCCGACGGGCACGCGTAAGCGCATGCCGCGGGGCCTGCCAGCCCGCGCCGCCGCCGCGCTCGTCACGGCGGCGCTTGCCTTCGCGCAGGCGGATGCGCTGGCCGCGCCACCCAAGCGCAGCGCGGCACCCTACTCGTTCGCCGTCGTGTCGGGCGTCATCAACGTCCCGGCCGACGAGCCGGCCGCGCAGCGGCTGCTCGATGCGATCGCACGCGAACGCAACCTCGCGTTCGTCGTCTACGCGGGCGATCTCAAAGGCTCGAAGGAAGCATGCCGCGACGCGCTGTATTCGCAGCGCGGCGCGATCCTGGATTCAGCACGCGTGCCGCTCGTGTTCATTCCCGGCCACGACGACTGGATCGCCTGCAACACGGCGGCCGGCGGCGGCTACGACCCGGTCGAGCGGCTCGATTTCCTGCGACAGACGCTGCTCGCCGATTCGGCGCTGCCCGACCCCGGTGCGCTGCAGATCACGCGCGAGAGCGAAGTCGCGCGGTTCCGGCCGTATCGCGAGAACGCACGCTGGATGCGCGACGACATCGTCTACGTCGCCCTCAATGCACCGGCGCCGAACAATCATTATTTGACGGCGGGCGGCCGCAACGGCGAATTCGAGGATCGCATCATCGCGAACGGCTTCTGGATCGACCACGCAGCCGAATATGCGAAGCGGCGCGAGGCGCGCGCGATGGTGGTGATTTTCGAAGGCGATCCACAGTTCGAACGCTATGAACGCGCGGAGCGCTTCGCGTGGCTGCGTTTCAACCGGCCGCGCGTGCGCGACGGCTTCCGTGAGCTGAAACGAACGCTGGTGAAGGCGGCGGCGACATTCCGCGGCCCGATCCTGGTGATGCATGCGAGCGGCGAACCGCTGGCGAACGGCTTTCTGATCGATCGTCCGCTGCATGCCGACGACGGTGAACTGGTAGGAAACGTGACGCGCGTCGCGATCGGACCGCGCCATCCGGCGAATCAGTGGGTGAAGGTGAGCGTCTCGCCGGCGCGGCAGACGATCTTCAACGTGAGCCTCCAGGAGGTGCCGAAGAACCTGCCGTTGCCGCCCACGCTGCCGCTCGTGCCGCGCGACGACGTGCCGCTGCCGCAGATGCCGGAAATTCCTGCGCTGCCGGCGCTGCCCGACTCGTCGTCGGTCGCGCCGCCGCTGCAGGGCGACGGCGCCGCACCGGGCGGCGCGTCGTGGCCGGCACCGCCTCCCGCATCGGGGCCGGCGCCGGGCCTGCCGGCAAGCTCAGTGCAGGGTACGCCCTGACGGCGCTTCGCCGTCTTCGTCGTCGTCCTCGTCGATGATCTCGAGCCCTTCCGCGCCATGCGCGTGCTCGTGCTCGATTTCGTCTTCGGTGGCTTCGCGGACGTCCTTCACGGTCAGCGCGAAACGCAGCGCCATGCCGGCCAGCGGGTGATTGCCGTCGAGCACGACCTTGTCTTCGGCGATATCGGTGACCGTGTAGATCAGCGAGTCGACTTCCTCGTCACCGTCTTCCGGCGTGCCTTCGAACTGCATGCCGACCTCGAGGGGCTCGGGAAAACGGTCGCGCGGCTCGATCTTCACGAGTTCGGGATCGTAGTCGCCGAACGCGTCCTGCGGCTCGAGCTGAACCTGTGCTTGATAGCCCGCCTCGTGGCCGTCGAGCTGTTCCTCGATCTTGGGGAACGTGCCATGATAGCCGCCGTGCAGATAGACCATCGGCTCGTCGCTTTCCTCGATCAGATTGCCCTGTGCGTCCGACAGCTTGTAAGTGACCGACACGACGGTGTTTTTTGCGATTTTCATCCAATTCTCCCAAATACAAGTCTCATTATACGATGCGCAACCGGTCTCAAGCCGAACCGCGGGATGCCGCTGCCGCCCCGCTCGGCGCGCCGCCTTCCGATCTTCCCACGCCGCTGCTCGGCGGCCTCACGCCGGCGCAATTCATGCGCGGCTACTGGCAAAAGAAGCCGCTGCTGATCCGCCAGGCGATCCCCGGCGTCACGTCGCCGGTCACGCGCGATGCATTATTCGAGCTCGCCGCCGACTATGACGCGGAATCGCGATTGATCACCCATTTTCGTAACAAGTGGCAACTGGCGCACGGTCCGTTCGAGCCCGATTCGCTGCCTTCGGTCACGCGCAAATCCTGGACCCTGCTCGTGCAGGGGCTCGACCTGCACGTCGACGCCGCGCGCGCGTTGCTCGACCGCTTCCGTTTCATCCCCGACGCGCGGCTGGACGACCTGATGATCTCGTATGCGACCGACGGCGGCGGCGTCGGCCCGCACTTCGATTCGTATGACGTATTCCTGCTGCAGGTCGAAGGCCGGCGCCGCTGGCGGGTCGGCGCGCAGAAGGATCTGTCGCTGCAGCCGGACGTGCCGCTGAAGATCCTCGAAAACTTCGAGCCGAGCGACGAATGGGTGCTGGAACCCGGCGACATGCTGTACCTGCCGCCGCACATCGCGCACGATGGCGTCGCCGAAGGCGAATGCATGACCTGCTCGATCGGCTTCCGGGCCCCGTCCGTCGGCGAGCTGGGCGCCCAGTTCCTGTACTACCTCGCGGAGCGCGGCGGCCTGCGCGACGCGAACGGGGACGACCTCTACCGCGATCCGAAGCAGCCGGCCGTCGACGCGCCCGCGCAACTGCCGCCGGCCATGGTCGAACGTGTCGCCGAGATCGTCGATGCGATCCGCTGGCGCAAGCGCGACGTCGCCGAATTCCTCGGCTGCTACCTGAGCGAGCCCAAATCCAACGTCGTTTTCGACCCGCCCGAGCGTCCGCTGTCCGAAGCCGCGTTCGTCACGCAAGCGTCACGCCGTGGCGTGTGTCTCGACAGAAGGGCCGCATTGATGTATAACGCGCGCTCGTACTTCATTAATGGCGAGGAAGGACCGCTCGAGCAAGCCGGTGAATGGCTGCCCGAACTGGCCAATCAACGCCAGATGGAGGCGAAACGGTTTGTAACACTATCCCGGGTTCCTTCAATGACAGCCTTGTTGCACGAGTGGTATCGTGCGGGCTGGATACGGGTCGGAAACCGGAATTAGTGTGAGTCGCCCCGTATGCCCGTACAGATCAAATTCTGTATGGGAAAGACAACGTATTGACCCCGCATTTGTCGACGGTCGATAGGAAAGTGCATATAATTTCCGCCCAAGCCGTAGGGAAGATTCACGCTCTAAGAAGTGCATCTCCACCAGCGGCCCAGGTCGGTGTTGGAGCACATTACCGGTATTGTTTCGCGCTGTTGCTTACCTTTAACCATAAAAGGACGTGATCATGAAGAAATCCCTCCTCGTAGCTTCCCTGTTGGCTGCTGTTGCACTGGCTGCTTGCAACAAGAGCGCTGATCAAGCTGCTTCGTCGGCTGCAAGCGACGCGGCTGCTGCTGCTTCGTCGGCTGCTTCGGCAGTTGCTGGTGCTGCGAGCGACGCTTCGGCTGCTGCTTCGTCGGCAACGGCTGCTGCGAGCGACGCTGCTGCTGCAGTGGCGTCGGCTGCTTCGGCAGCGACGGCTGCTCCGGCTTCGGGCGCAAGCCAGTAAGCCTTCAGCATCAGCTGAAAAAAACCGGCCCGAGGGCCGGTTTTTTTACGTCTGCCGCTTTCGAATCGAGCACCCGGCAGCCGTGTCGAGCCGCCGCGGCGGCCCTCCCCCGCTATCCGAGCATCAGCCAGTCGAAGCCCGCGTCCTGCGAGGCCACGATCACGTCTTCCCCGTCCGTCCCGAGCACACCGCCAAACGCCTGGCGGGCCAGTTCTGGCAGGTTGTTCTGCTGGCTCAGATGGGCCGCCACCAGGTGCTGGAGACGGCTGCGTTCGAGCGACGCGAGAATCTCGGCCGCCGCGTCGTTGCTCAGGTGGCCGTGGTTGCCGCCGATCCGCGCCTTCAGCGACTGCGGATAGCGGCTGGCGGCCAGCATCGCGGTATCGTGGTTGGATTCGAGCACCAGCGCGTCACAGCCGCTCAGGACGGCCGTGATGTGCGGCGTGGCCATCCCGACGTCCGTCAGCACGCCGAGCCGGCGGTTTCCGTCCATGAAGACGAACTGGAGCGGCTCCCGCGCGTCGTGGGGGACCGTATAGGGCATCACGGCCAGATCGCGTATCGCGGCCGTCTCGTCGCCCCACAGCACGTGAAGATCGACATCGGCCTCGTCCGCGCCGACCGCGCGGGCGGTGCCCCAGCTCATGTAGAGCGGCAGCGACGCGCGGCGCGCGAGCGTCAGCGCGCTGCCGACGTGGTCGCTGTGTTCATGGGTAATGAGGATCGCGTCGAGATCGGCGACGCCGAGATTCAGTCGGCCGAGCCGGCGCTCGACCTCCTTGGCGGAAAAGCCGCAGTCGAGCAGCACACGGGTGGTCGTCGTGCCGCTCGAGGCCTCGACGACCAGCGCGTTGCCTTCGCTGCCGCTTCCGAGGCTGGCGAATCGCACGCGCTCAGTTCAGCTGCGCGTGCAGCAGCGAAATGAGCCGCTGCGCGTCCGACGAGTTGTCGATCTGGCCATTCGCGCCGACCACCGCGACCTGCGTGCCGCCATTGCCCTGTGCACGCACGTTGATCAGATATTCCTTGCCGGGCTTGGCTGCCGACGGGCCGCCGTAGAACAGCTTGCCGAACAGGCCGTCACGCTTGAGCTCTTCCATCGAATTCGCGTAGCGCACGGTGTACACGCCCTTCTCGCGATCGCGATTGTCGACCGTGAAGTTGGTCCGGTCGAGCGCCAGGCCCACGCGCAGCCACGCGCGGTCGAACGACTCGGCCAGCTGCAGCGTCGCCGCGCCGCCGCTCGTATCGCTGACCTGCGCCGGCGCCGTCGCGGGACGCGCATCGGTCAACAGCTGCTTCGCCTGCGCGTCGGTCAGGCCGAACTTCTGCATCAGCTTCGACAGGAACACGGCTTCGAGCACCGGATTGCGCGGACGCTCTTCCCAGCGCGACGACGTGCCGCCCTGCGGGCCGACCATCATTTCTTCCATCGCGCTGTGCGTGATCGAGATGTCGGTGTTGCCGTCCGACGTGCGGTTCACGAGCGTGCGGAAGCGGTCGCGCGTGCCCGACGAATACGCGAAATCGATGACCCGGCCGATCGTGCGGCGGAACCAGTCGTCCGGAATGTTCGCGCGGTTCTCGGCCCAGTCGGTGGCCATGATGCCCGTCGACGGCGCATCGGTCTTCAGCGAGAAGCCGTTCTCCTGCCAGAATTCCTTCAGGATCGGCCACAGCTGCTCGGGCGTGCGGCCGTCGACGACGAGCCAGCGGCGATCGCCGTCGCGCTCGATATGCATGCCAAGCGGATCCTGCGCGCTCGGGATGCCGTCGGTCGCATTGCCTGCTTGCGTCGTGGCCCGCGGCGGCAGCGTGCCGAGCCCGGCGTTGGTCGGCGGCGCGACGAACTGCTGCGTCGTCGGGACCGGCTTCAGGTCGCTCGGCACCGCGAGCGGCGGCGCCGACCCGGTGTTCTTGTAGTTGACCCGGTCAGGAGCCAGGTAGTCGTTCAGCGTATCGCAGCCAGCGAGCGCGCCCAGCGCCAGCGCCACCACCGACAGCTGGATGGCGCGAGAGGAAAAGGCGAAACGTTTCATGAAATCCTTCGTCTTGCTAGAACGCTCGTCAGGAGCGGCGCCGGACGGAGCCGGCCGGTGCGGGTTGATCAGGGGTCGAGCCGGCGGCCGCAGGACGCGGCCGCCTCGGCATCAGAGGACGCCGGCCTCGACGAGGGCCGAACGCACGGCATCGTGGCAGCGCTCGTCGAGCGCCGTGAGCGGCAGCCGGATGCCGCCCTGCATCTTGCCCATCGCCTGCAGCGCCCACTTCACCGGGATCGGGTTCGCTTCGATGAACAGGTTCTTGTGCAGCGACAGCAGCTTCATGTGCAGCGCGCGGGCTGTCTGCACGTCGCCGGCCAGCGCCGCGCGGCACAGCTCGCTCATCGCGCGCGGCGCGACGTTCGCGGTCACCGAGATGTTGCCGTGGCCGCCGAGCAGCATCAGCGCGATCGCGGTCGGATCGTCGCCGCTGTAGATCGCGAAGTGCTTCGGCGCAGCCTTGATCAGGTGCGCGGCACGATCGATGTTGCCGGTCGCTTCCTTCACGCCGATGATGCCCGGCACGTCAGCGAGGCGCAGCGTCGTCTCGTGCGCCATGTCCGCGACCGTCCGGCCCGGCACGTTGTACAGGATCACCGGCAGGTCGACCGCTTCGGCGATCGTCCGGAAGTGGCGGTACATGCCTTCCTGCGTCGGCTTGTTGTAGTACGGCACGACCTGCAGCGTCGCGTCCGCGCCGACGGCCTTCGCATGCTTCGTCAGCTCGATCGCCTCGGCGGTCGAATTGCCGCCCGCGCCCGCGATGATCGGGATGCGTTTCGCCGCATGCTCGACCGCCGTGCGGATCATCAGGATGTGCTCTTCGACGTTGAGCGTTGCCGATTCGCCGCTCGTACCGACGACGACCAGCGCATCGGTGCCTTCCGCGATGTGCCAGTCGATCAGTTTGCGAAACGCCGGCAGGTCGAGACTGCCGTCTTCGAGCATCGGGGTGACGATCGCGGGGATGCTGCCGCGGATTTGAATGCCGTCTTGGGTGCCGTTAGCCATGAAACGCGATTGATTGTGTACCGGTAAACGTTGAGATTGTAGCGGATTAGCCGGGCAGTTCGTAACGTGGAATTCCCGCCCCCGCCTTCGGGGTCGCGCCCTCGCGCACTGCGCTCAGACGCTGGACGAACGCCTCGCGCGGCGCGGCGATGAAACCGTCCTCGTACGCGACCACCCGCAGGTGGCCGTGCACGGCGTCCAGCAGCTCGCCCGGGGCGAGCAGGAACGCGGGGTTGGACGGTTTTCCGACCGTTTCGTTTCCTTGCGCGAAAGTTTCGTAAATCAGCACGCCGCCCGGCGCCACGGCATCGCGCAGATGGGGCCAGAGCGGGCGATGCAGATAGTTCGTGACGATCACGGCCGCGAACCGCTCGCCGGCCGGCAGCGGCCATGGCGCGCCTTCGAGATCGGCCTCGCGGGCGTCGACGCCGGGAATCGCGCGCAACGCGGCGAGCGCGGCCGGATCGCGGTCGAGCGCGACGACCGGATGCCCGCGCGACGCGAACCAGCGCGCATGGCGGCCGCCGCCCGCGGCGACGTCGAGCACCGCGCCGCCGGCCGGCACGAGCCGCGCCCATTGCGCGACCCAGCGCGACGGCCCGGCCTGGCCGACGTGACCGCCCGCGGCGGCGATGACGGATTCGCTCATGCGCCGGATCAGTTGTACGACAGGCCCATCGCGTCGCGCACGTCGCGCATCGTTTCCGTCGCGTACTTGCGCGCCTTGTCGCAACCGTCCGCGACGATCGCGCGCAGCAGCGACGGATCGTCCATGTACTTCTGCGCACGCTCGAGCATCGGCTGCTGTTCGCGCAGGATGCCTTCGACGACCGGCTGCTTGCAGTCGAGGCAGCCGATACCCGCCGAGCGACAGCCCTTCTGCACCCACTCGTGCGTCGCTTCGTCCGTGTAGACCTGGTGAAGCTGCCACACCGGGCACTTGTCGGGATCGCCCGGATCGGTGCGGCGCACGCGCGCGGGATCGGTCGGCATCGTGCGGACCTTCTTCGTGATCGTCTCGGCGTCTTCGCGCAGGCCAATCGTGTTGCCGTACGACTTGGACATCTTCTGCCCGTCGAGGCCCGGCATCCGCGACGCTTCGGTCAGCAGCGCCTGCGGCTCGACCAAGATGATCTTGCGCGCGCCTTCGAGATAGCCGAACAGGCGCTCGCGGTCGCTCATCGACAGGCTTTGCGACTCCTGCAGCATCGCGCGCGCCTGTTCGAGCGCCTCGTCATCGCCCTCCTGCTGGTACGCATTGCGCAGTTCGTGATAGAGCTTCGCGCGCTTGCCGCCGAGCTTCTTCGCGGCTTCGAGCGCCTTCTCCTCGAAACCGGGCTCGCGGCCGTACAGGTAGTTGAAGCGGCGCGCGATCTCGCGCGTCATCTCGACGTGCGGCACCTGGTCCTCGCCGACCGGCACGAGCGAGCCGCGATACAGCAGGATGTCGGCGGCCATCAGCACCGGGTAGCCGAGGAAGCCGTAGGTGGACAGGTCCTTGTCCTTCAGCTTCTCCATCTGCTCCTTGTAGGTCGGCACGCGTTCGAGCCAGCCGAGCGGCGTGCTCATGCCGAGCAGCAGTGCGAGTTCCGCGTGCTCGGGCACCTTGCTCTGGATGAACAGCGTCGCCTGCGCCGGATCGATGCCGGACGCGAGCCAGTCGATCAGCACGTCCCACACGTTCTTCTCGATGACCTCGGGCGTCTCGTAGTGCGTCGTCAGCGCGTGCCAGTCGACGACGCAGAAGAAGCACGGGTACTCGGACTGCAGCTTCACCCAGTTTTTCAGCACGCCGTGGTAATGACCGAGGTGCAGCGACCCGGTGGGTCGCATGCCGGAGAAAATACGTTCTGGGAACATGATTGTCGTTAGAAAAGCGAGGCGAAGGGAGACAGGATGGCGCTCAGGACGGCGTAGCCGACATTGACGAGCGGACGCAGCCAGAAGTTCGTCAGCACGCCCGTCGTGACGAGCACGAGGACGATGATGAAACCGTACGGCTCGATGCGCGACAGCGCGATCGATTGCCTGGTCGGCAGCAGCGCCGCCAGGATGCGGCCGCCGTCGAGCGGCGGCAGCGGAAACAGGTTCAGCACGCCGAGCACGAGGTTCGCGCTGACGCCGGCGAGCGCCATCCGCGTGAAGAACGGCTCGTCGACACCCACGGCCGGCAGCACGAGGGTCAGCAGGCCCCAGACGAGCGCCTGCACGAAGTTGCACGCGGGCCCAGCGAGCGCGACCCACAAACTGCCCCAGCGCGGATTGCGCAGGTTGCCGAACGACACCGGCACCGGCTTCGCATAGCCGAACAGGAACGCGCCGCCGGTCAGGAAGTACATCGCGAGCGGAATCGCGATCGTGCCGAGCGGGTCGATGTGGCGCATCGGATTGAACGACACGCGCCCCATCACGTAGGCGGTATTGTCGCCGAGCAGGCGCGCGGCGTAGCCATGCGCGGCCTCGTGCAGCGTGATCGCGAAGATCACGGGCAGCGCGTAGACGGCGATGGTCTGTATCAGGGAAGCATCCATATCGCGTTATTGTAACAAGCGCACTCGCGCAAAAATGGCACCGCGCGTCATGCGGCCGAGAGTCCGAACGGTTCGAGTGCCCCGCGCCCCGCGCGGATGAGTTCGGGCGCGTCGCCGGTCAGGTCGATCACCGTCGACGGTTCGCGCGGGCACGCGCCGCCGTCGATCACGAGGTCGACCTGTTTCTCGAGCCGCGTGCGGATTTCCTCGGGATCGTTCAGCGGTTCGTCGTCCGGCGGCAGGATCAGCGTCGTGCCGAGCAGCGGCTGGCCGAGCGACTCCAGCAGCGCGAGCGTGATCGCGTGATCGGGCACGCGCAGCCCGATCGTCTTGCGCGACGGATGCGACAGCCGGCGCGGCACTTCCTTCGTCGCCTGCAGGATGAACACGTACGGGCCCGGCGTCACCGACTTGATCTGCCGGTACTGGCGGTTGTCGACCATCGCGAAGTTGGCGAGCTCCGACAGGTCGCGCACCAGCAGCGACAGGTGCTGCTTCTCGTCGAGGCCGCGAATCCGGCGCACGCGCTCGACCGCGTCCTTGTCGTCGAGATGGCACGCGAGCGCATAGCTCGAATCGGTCGGCATCGCGATCACGCCGCCCTTGCTGACGATCTCCACCGCCTGCTTGATCAGGCGCGGCTGCGGATTATCCGGATGAATCCTGAAGAACTGGGACATGGGGACACGTAAAGAGGGAGAAGTCGGATGCGCGCATCGGCAACGCGGGCGGCCCGAAGCCGCCCGGCGTCAGAGCCAGCGCTCCCAGACCGGTGTCAGGTCGGGCGGCAACGGCGGCAGGCTGCCGAGCTCGATGCGGCCCTCGCCGGGCGCATGGAAATCCGAGCCGCGCGACACTTCGAAGCCGAAGCGGCGCGCCACGTCCGCGTATTCGCGGTACTGGTCGGGCGTGTGGCTGCCCGTGATGACCTCGATCGCGCGGCCGCCGAGATCGATGAACTCGCCGAAGAACGCGTCGAATTCGACCGGCGTATAGCGATAGCGGCCCGGGTGCGCGACCACCGCTTCGCCGCCCGCCGCGCGGATCCAGCCGACCGCGTCGGACAGGGACGCCCAGCGATGCGGGACGAAGCCGGGCTTGCCGTCGCCGAGCAGGCGGTCGAATACGTCCGACGTCGATTCGGCATGGCCGTTTTCAACGAGAAAGCGCGCGAAGTGCGTGCGCGAAATCAGGTCGGGATTCGATACGTATTTCAGCGCGCCTTCGTACGCGCCGGGAATGCCGAGCGTCGCGAGCTGCTCCGCGATCGCCAGCGCGCGCGCCGCGCGGCCGTGGCGCGTGCGGTACAGGCCGTCGACCAGCGCCGGATGGGCGGGATCGATGTGCAGGCCGACGATGTGCACGGTGCGCGATGCCCACGTGACCGAGATCTCGACGCCGCTCAGGTAGCGCATGCCGAGCGCTTCCGCCTCGCTGCGCGCCGCCGCCTGGCCGCCGATCTCGTCGTGGTCGGTCAGCGCCCACAGGGTCACGCCGCCCGCATGCGCGCGGCGCGCGACGTCGGCAGGCGACAGCAACCCGTCGGAAACATTGGAATGGCAGTGGAGATCGGCGTTCATTGTCGGCATGGCAGGTAAGGCCTCATTCTACTGCAACGCGGCAATTGCGCCGCCTGCCTGGCCTGCCGCGGCGCCGCGCGCCTACGCGCAGAACGCCTCGATCAACGCCGCGATCTGCTCGGGCTGGTCGTGATGCACCATGTGGCCGGCATCCTCGACGAGCTTCTCGCGCCAGTCGGGGAATGCGTCGAAGCGCGCCTTGAATTCGGGTAGCGGGATGTCGCCGGCGAGATGCGCGAGCGTCGGCGAATTGACCGCCTCGACGTGCAGTACCTTCGCGCGCACCTGCTTCCAGATCGCCATCACTTCGTCGAGCCGGTACAGCAGCGGGCCCGGCATCTTGTGCGCCGGATCGGCCAGCAAGTGGTAGAGGCCGTCGTCGCCGCGTCTCGACCAGTGCGCGGCGAGAAACGCGGCGCGGCGCGGGTCGAGCCGCGGATTGGTCTTGATCAGGCGCGCCGCCACGTCGTCGAGGGACGCATACGGCCGCAGCGCGGGCGGCTCGCGCAGCTCGTCCAGCCAGCCGCGCAGCCGGCGCGGCGCCTGTTCGGCGCGGGCCGGCGCGAGCCCGAACCCTTCGAGGTCGACCACCCGGCGCACGCGTTCCGGCCGGGCGCCGGCGTACAGGCACACGACGTTCGCACCCATGCTGTGTCCGACTAGGTTGACCTCGCCGGTCGGCGCGTAGCGGTCGACGAGCGCATCGAGATCACCGAGGTATTCGTGGAACCAGTAGTGGCCGCCGCCCTGCCGCGCGACCGGCCAGTCGGACAGCCCGAAGCCGCGCGCATCGGGCGCGATCACCTGCCAGTCGCCCGCGAGCGCATCGACGACGAACTGGAACGACGCCGCGACGTCCATCCAGCCGTGCAGCATGAACAGCGTCGGCGCATCGGGCCGGCCCCAGCGCCGCACATGCAGCTGGACGCCGCGCACCGTGACGAAATCGGAAACAGAACTCGAGGCACTCATCGCAGCCGCCAAAAAAAGAATGGTCGTTCGATTATAGCGGCGGCGCCCCGGTTCCGGCGGCCGGCAATCGAGGTACCGCTCTAGCGGCGAGGTCTTACGGAGCCTGGCAGGAAGGCGCCATGGGCCGGCTGCGCAAGCCGGCCGGCGGCCAACCCGGCCCAGCCGGACGGGATCCGGCTAATGCGCGGCGCGCCCGTCCGCCGCGTCCTGCGCGGCCAGTTCGTCGAGTTCGGCCTGCTCGAAGCCGGCATCGCGCCGCGCATCGAAATTGAACGGGCCGCGCAGCCGTGGCGCGTGGTATTGCTCGGCGAGCTGCCGATAGGTCGGCACGGGGTCGCGGCCGGCAGCATCGCACAAATGGCGGAACCAGCGGTTGCCGATCGCGACATGGCCGATTTCGTCGCGCAGGATCACGTCGAGGATCGCGGCCGACGCATCGTCGCCCGCCTGCACGAGCCGCGCGCGGATCGGCGGCGACGCGTCGAGCCCGCGGGCCTCGAGCGTCCGCGGCACGAGCGCCATTCGCGCGAGCACATCGCCCCTGGTTCGCTCGCACATCTCCCACAGCCCGTTGTGCGCGGGAAAATCGCCGTATGCGTGCCCGAATGCCGCGAGCCGGTCGGACAGCAGCGTGAAATGATAGGCCTCCTCGGCCGCAACCTTCAGCCAGTCTGCATAGAACGCGTCGGGCATGCCCGCGAAGCGCCAGACGGCGTCGAGCGCCAGGTTGATCGCATTGAATTCAATATGGGCGAGCGCGTGCAACAGCACGGCGCGCCCTTCGGGCGAGCGCATGCTGCGCCGCTCGAGCTGGCGCGGCTCGACGAGCGGCGGCCGCGCCGGGCGCCCGGGCAGATCGGCCGGTTCGCGCAGTTGCAGCGACGGCGCGATCGCGGCCTGCCCGGCCCGCAGCGCATCGTGCAGCGCGCGCACCCGCGCGGCCTTGGCCGCCGGCTCGGCAATACGCAGCGCGTCGAGCGCGACGCGACGCACACAGGCCGGCGCCTGGCCGAAAGAGGAAGACTCCATGCTCATAAACGGGGACACCTTGCGTACGCATCGCGGGAGCATCGGCACGCGACGGTTTACAATATGCGTTTGTTCCGCGGCGCCAGGCGCCGGGCAAACCGGACGCGCCATTCTACCGGCGCCCATCATCGAAGAGACAAGGAGACTCCGTGACGATCTACAAGCTGGGCGAGACGGCCCCGACGATCCACGAAAGCGTATTCGTCGCCGACACGGCGGCCATCATCGGCAAGGTCGTGCTCGAGGAAAACGCGAGCGTGTGGTTCGGCGCGACGATTCGCGGCGACAACGAGACGATTACGGTCGGCGCGGGCAGCAACGTCCAGGAAGGCGCGGTCCTGCATACCGACCCGGGCTTTCCGCTGACGATTGCCGAGAACGTGACGATCGGGCACCAGGCCATGCTGCACGGCTGCACGATCGGCGAAGGTTCGCTGATCGGGATTCAGGCGGTGGTCTTGAATGGCGCGGTCATCGGCCGCAACTGTCTGGTCGGTGCCGGCGCGGTCGTGACGGAAGGCAAGACGTTCCCGGACAACTCGCTGATTCTCGGCGCACCGGCAAAAGTCGTGCGCGAGCTGTCGGCGGAAGACGTCGCGCGGCTGCGCGCCAACGCAAAGACCTATGTCGAGCGACGCGCGCATTTCAAGGAGCAACTCGTGCGGATCGGGTGATTCGCACGGATTTCAAGGAAGAAGAGTGAGCGACCAGTTACAGAAATTCATGTTCAATGCGGCGCCCGTGCGTGGCGAGATCGTTTCGCTGCGCAACACGTGGCAGGAAGTGCTCGCCCGCCGCGACTACCCTGCCCCGGTGCGCACGGTGCTCGGCGAGATGATGGCCGCGTGCGCGCTGCTGTCCGCGAACCTGAAATTTCACGGCACCCTGATCATGCAGATCTTCGGCGACGGGCCGGTCCAGATGCTGGTCGTCCAGTGCGGGTCCGATCTGTCGATGCGGGCCACCGCGAAGTTCTCCGGCGACGCCGCGCAGACGATCGGCGACGACACGAGCTTCGCGGCGCTCGTCAACGCAAGCGGCCACGGCCGCTGCGTGATCACGCTCGATCCGGCCGACAAGCTGCCGGGCCAGCAGCCGTACCAGGGCATCGTGCCGCTGAACGGCGTCGACGGCCCGCTCGAATCGGTGTCGCAGGTACTCGAGCACTACATGCACCACTCGGAGCAGCTCGACACGCGGCTGTGGCTCGCGGCCGATCGCGACCGCGCGGTCGGCATGCTGCTGCAGAAGCTGCCTGGCGACGGCGGCATCGTGCCGCGCAACGCCGAAACCGATATCGACACGTGGGAACGCGTGTGCACGCTCGGCGGCACGCTGTCCGCGAAGGAGCTGCTCGAGGTCGAACCGGAAGTCGTGTTCCGCCGGCTGTTCTGGCAGGAAAACGTGCAGCACTTCGAACCGGCCGGCACGCGTTTCCAGTGTTCGTGCTCGCGCGAGAAGGTCGGCGCGATGCTGCGCATGCTCGGTCGTGAGGAAGTCGACAGCGTGATCGTCGAGCGCGGCCACGTCGAGATCCACTGCGAGTTCTGCAACCAGCGCTACGAATTCGATCCGGTCGACGTCGCGCAGCTGTTCGCGGCGCCCGGTGTCGAGACCGGCATCGCGCCCGCGACCGACCAGCGTCACTGAGCCGCGCGCCCGTGCCCGCCGCCGGCGCGGCACGGGCGCATAATGACGCACGAGCGCCGCACGCGCGGCTCCGGCGCCGGAGGCCCGACCTTCGGCACGAGCCGTTTTCCACGGCCGGCGCGCTGCAGGAGAAACACATGAGTCACCTCCGCCCCTTTGGCACCCTCCGCACCATCGCCCTGGCGAGCATGGCCGCCGGCACGCTCGCGCTTGCCGGCTGCGCGATGCTGCCGCCGACTTCCACGATCCTGAGCCGCCTGCCCGAGCCGGGCGCGTCGGGCGGCCAGCCGCCCGTGCTGTCGAGCGCCGAACGCAAGCGCTACGACGAGATCGACCAGCAGGTCCTGCGCGAGCAGAACAGCGCAATGGCAGCCGAAGCGGCCGCGCGCGCGTGGGCCTATTACTCGCCGCCGCCCGTGACGGTCTACGGCGGGTACTACGGCGGATGGGGCAATCGCTGGGGCACGGGCGTCAGTTACGGCTACCCGGGCTGGTGGTGGTGAGCAGCAGGCGTCGCCCGATCGATTGACGACTCGCAGGAAATAAAAAAGCGCGGCATTTCCCGCGCTTTTTCAATGGGTTCGAGGTATCGCGCTCAGTGATGCGCCGCCTTGCCCTTGTCGCCGCCGTGATGCCGCGACGGCTTCGCGATCGACTGCGGATTCGGCACGACCCGCACCGGCGCCGCGGACACAGCGCCGCGCGTCGACGTATTCGACGGCGTGTTGTTCACCGGCCCCGCAGGCGCATTCGGCGACACGAACTGCACGAACACTTCGCCGTCCTTCACCATGCCCATCTCGTAGCGCGCACGCTCCTCGATCGCCGCGGTGCCGCTCTGCAGATCCTGCACTTCGCCGGCCGTGCGCTCGTTGCGCAGCTTCTCGTCCGCGTTCTTCTGCAGTTGGTCGTCGAGCTGCTGACGCAATTCATGCACCCGCAGCCAGCCGCCGTGTCCCCACCATAGGGGGTACTGAATGAGCGCCAGCAAGGCAATCAGGACGACAGTGACAAGCCGCATGTAAGAGACGCAGATATAAGAAGCGCCGCTCCGCGCACAGGCACAGAGCGGCGTCGAGATGACGAACCCGATAGTAGCGCGTTAGCGCAGGTTATAGAAAGCCGATTTGCCCGGGTAGCTCGCGATGTCGCCGAGATCTTCCTCGATGCGCAGCAGCTGGTTGTACTTCGAGATACGGTCGCTGCGCGACAGCGAACCCGTCTTGATCTGACCGGCGTTCAGGCCGACCGCGATGTCCGCGATCGTCGAATCTTCCGTTTCGCCCGAACGGTGCGAGATCACGGCCGTGTAACCCGCGCGCTTCGCCATTTCGATTGCCGCGAACGTTTCGGTCAGCGTACCGATCTGGTTGATCTTGATGAGGATCGAGTTCGCGATGCCCTTCTCGATGCCTTCCTTCAGGATGCGCGTGTTCGTGACGAACAGGTCGTCGCCGACCAGCTGTACCTTCTTGCCGAGGCGGTCGGTCAGCAGCTTCCAGCCGTCCCAGTCGCTTTCGTGCATGCCGTCCTCGATCGACACGATCGGGAACTTGTCGGCGAGCGTCGCGAGGTAGTCGGTGAATTCGGCCGACGACAGTTGCAGGCCTTCGCCCGCGAGCTGGTACTTGCCGTCGTGGTAGAACTCGGATGCCGCGCAGTCGAGCGCGAGCAGCACGTCTTCGCCCGCACGGTAGCCGGCCTTCTCGATCGCCTGCAGGATCGTCGACAGGCATTCGTCGTTGCTGCCGAAGTTCGGTGCGAAACCGCCTTCGTCGCCGACGGCCGTGCTCATGCCGCGATCGCTCAGGATCTTCTTCAGCGCGTGGAACACTTCCGCGCCGCAACGCAGCGCTTCACGGAACGTCGGCTGGCTGACCGGGACGATCATGAATTCCTGGATGTCCAGGCTGTTGTTCGCGTGCGCGCCGCCGTTGACGATGTTCATCATCGGCACCGGCAGTTGCATCGCGCCCGAACCGCCGAAGTAGCGGTACAGCGGCAGGCCGGCCTCTTCGGCGGCCGCCTTCGCGACGGCCATCGACACGGCCAGCATCGCGTTCGCGCCCAGGCGCGACTTGTTGTCGGTGCCGTCCAGCTCGAGCAGCGTCTTGTCGAGGAACGCCTGTTCCGACGCGTCGAGGCCCATGATGGCTTCGGAGATTTCGGTGTTGATGTGCTCGACTGCCTTCAGCACGCCCTTGCCGTTGTAGCGGCCGGCTTCGCCGTCGCGCAGTTCGATCGCTTCACGCGAGCCGGTGGACGCGCCCGACGGCACCGCCGCGCGGCCCATCGTGCCCGATTCGAGCAGCACGTCGCATTCGACGGTGGGGTTGCCGCGCGAATCCAGAATCTCGCGGCCGATGATATCTACGATTGCACTCATGGGTTTCCTCTGAGAATGACGATGGATTCTTCAAACTGCGACGGCGTGCGTGCCGGAACCGCTTTCGCTACAGACGCGCGAAGCCGTCGCAAGGTTCATTCGATCTTTAATTGAAATCGTTTTCCAGGAACGGATTGCGCTTCACCGCCTGGTCGAGCGTGACGAGGGTCTCCAGCAACGCGCCCATCCGGTTCAGCGGCACCGCATTCGGGCCGTCCGACTTCGCCTCGGCCGGATTCGGATGCGTTTCCATGAAGAGGCCCGCGACGCCCGTCGCGACCGCCGCACGGGCGAGCACCGGCACGAATTCGCGTTGGCCGCCCGAGCTCGTGCCCTGCCCGCCCGGCAATTGCACCGAGTGGGTCGCATCGAACACGACCGGCGCGTTCGTCTCGCGCATGATCGCGAGCGAACGCATGTCCGACACGAGATTGTTGTAGCCGAACGAGACGCCGCGCTCGCACGCCATGAAACGGTCTTCCGACAGACCGGCTTCACGTGCGGCGTCGCGCGCCTTGTCGATCACGTTCTTCATGTCGTGCGGCGCGAGGAACTGGCCCTTCTTGATGTTGACCGGCTTGCCCGAGCGCGCGCACGCATGGATGAAGTCGGTCTGGCGGCACAGGAACGCCGGCGTCTGCAGCACGTCGACGACCGACGCGACCTGCTCGATCTCGTCGATCGAATGCACGTCGGTCAGCACCGGCAGGCCGAGCTGGCGCTTCACCTCGGACAGGATCCGCAGGCCCTCGTCCATTCCGAGGCCGCGAAACGACTTGCCCGAGCTGCGGTTTGCCTTGTCGTAGGACGACTTGTAGATGAACGGAACGTTCAGCTTCTCGCAGATCTCCTTCAGGCGGCCCGCCGTGTCGATCGTCATTTGCTCCGATTCGACGACGCAGGTACCCGCGATCAGGAAGAAAGGCTGGTCGAGACCGACCTCGAAATCGCACAGCTTCATGCTTGGACTCCGCGCGCTTGCTTGTTGGCAAGCGCCGCTTCGACGAACGACTTGAACAGAGGATGACCGTCACGCGGCGTGGACGTGAATTCCGGGTGGAACTGGACGCCGACGAACCACGGGTGCATCGAACGCGGCAGCTCCATCATTTCCGGCAGATCCTCGCTCGGGGTACGGGCGCTGATGATAAGGCCGCCGGCTTCGAGCTGGGGCACGAAGCGGTTATTGACTTCATAACGGTGGCGATGGCGCTCGTTCACGTCCTTGCCGTAGATTTCTTCCGCCATCGTGCCCGGCTTGATCGGGCAGCGCTGCGAACCGAGGCGCATCGTGCCGCCGAGGTCGGATTCCTCGGTGCGCGTCTCGACCTTGCCTTCGCGGTCGTACCATTCGGTGATCAGCGCGACCACGCGCTCCGGCGTGTCCGGATCGAATTCCGTGCTGTTCGCCTGCTTCAGGCCGACGACATCGCGCGCGAATTCGATCACCGCGAGCTGCATGCCGAGGCAGATGCCGAGGTACGGCACCTTCGACTCGCGCGCGTAGCGAACCGCGGCGATCTTGCCTTCCGTGCCGCGACGGCCGAAACCGCCCGGCACCAACACGGCGTCGAGATGCTTCAGGCTGTCGACGCCGTTCGTCTCGAGCTCTTCCGAGTCGATGTATTCGATGTTGACCTTGGTCGACGTGTGGATCGACGCATGACGCAGCGCCTCGATCAGCGACTTGTACGACTCGGTCAGGTCGACGTACTTGCCGACCATGCCGATCGTCACTTCCTGCTTCGGGTTCTCGAGCTTCTCGACGAGCGCCGACCACATGCTCAGGTCGGCGTCCTTCGGCGACAGCTTCAGCTCTTCGCAGATGATCCGGTCGAGGCCCTGGTCGTGCAGCATCTGCGGAATCTTGTAGATGCTGTCGGCGTCCCACACCGAGATCACGGCGTCTTCGGGCACGTTCGAGAACATCGAGATCTTCTTCGATTCGTCGTCGGGGATGCGGCGATCCGCACGGCACAGCAGCACGTGCGGCAGGATGCCGATCTCGCGCAGCTTCTGCACGCTGTGCTGGGTCGGCTTCGTCTTCAGCTCGCCGGCCGTCGCGACGTACGGCACGAGCGTCAGGTGCACGAAGCACGCGCTGTTGCGGCCGAGGCGCAGGCTCATCTGGCGCGCGGCCTCGAGGAACGGCAGCGACTCGATGTCGCCGACCGTGCCGCCGATCTCGACGATCGCGACGTCCGGCTCGCCGCAGGTGGCCGATGCCGCCCCGCGCTCGATGAACGCCTGGATTTCGTTCGTGATGTGCGGAATCACCTGCACGGTCTTGCCGAGATAGTCGCCGCGGCGTTCCTTGCGGATCACCGATTCGTAGATCTGGCCGGTCGTGAAGTTGTTGGCCTTGCGCATCTTCGTGCTGATGAAGCGCTCATAGTGGCCGAGGTCGAGGTCGGTCTCCGCTCCGTCTTCCGTCACGAACACTTCGCCGTGCTGGAACGGGCTCATCGTGCCGGGGTCGACGTTGATGTAGGGATCGAGTTTGAGGAGGGTGACTTTCAGACCGCGCGATTCGAGGATCGCGGCGAGGGAAGCGGCGGCAATACCCTTGCCAAGGGAAGAAACTACGCCGCCGGTGACGAAAACATATTTGGTCATCGCTGGATGCTCGCGGGAAAAACGGATTATACCGTAAAGCCCGCCCTTCTCTCAGCAATTGACGTGATGATCGCGCCCTTTCGTGCCGACCCGCGCCGGCCGTGCGCGGCGGCGCGAACCGGCCGCCCGGTCGCGCCGCGCGCATGCGCCGACAAGCGTTCCGGCCGGCCGACGAAGCGTCACGCGCGCTTCGCGAGCGGCGCGCCGGCCTGCGAAACGCCGCCCTCGTCCGCCTTCAGCGAATTCAGCATCCGCTGCAATGCGCGGGCGGTCTCGATCGGCCGCTCCATCGGGAACAGGTGGCTGCCCTCGAGCCATTCGATGCGCCCCCGCGTCGCGCGGCGCGTCGCATCGAGCCCGACCTGCCGCACCTCGCGCGAGCGCGTGCCCGCGAGAAAGCCGAGCGGCACCGGCGCGCCGTGCGCGAGCCGCGGGCCGAGCGTGTGCGGCAGCGTCCGGTAGATCAGGTATTCGACCTGCCGGTCGAACGCGAGCGCGCGCTCGCCGTCGGCGCCGGCCTGCGGGATTCCGTAGTCGATATAGTCGGCCAGCATCCGCTCGTCCCAGCGCGCGAACGCGGGCTTCTCGCGGAAATGCCGCCAGACTTCGTCGCGGCTCGTCCAGCGCGTGCGCCGGTTGCGCGTCGCCGCGGCCGGCGACAGCCGCTCGTCGAGCCCCGCCCACTGGCTCGCGCGCAGCGCGCCGGCACGCCAGCCCGCGATGATCGGCGAATCGATCATCACGACGCCGCGCACCCACTGCGGCTTCTTCAGCGCGGCCATCAGCGACAGGTAGCCGCCGAGCGAATGGCCGACGAGCCAGACCGGGCGCTCGTAGCGGCGGCCGATGTCGTCGAGCAGTTGTTCGACGAGATGCGGCCAGTCGCGCGTCACCGGGTAGCGGCGATCGTGGCCGATCCGTTCGATGTAGCGCAGCTCGTAGTCGTCGGCCAGTTCGGCGAAGATCGTCCGGTACGTCGACGCCGGGAAGCCGTTCGCATGCGAGAAGTGGAGGATGTCCTTCAAACGCCGATGTCTCCTTTGTCGACGGGAGTTAGCGCTTTAGCGGTTACTCCCGTCCCATGCTTCGCGGTCGGTGGGAGTTGGTGCTTCAGCACTTGCTCCCACCCCATGCTTCGCGGACGACGGGAGTCGGGCTTCAGCACTTGCTCCCGTCTTATGCTTCGTGGTCGACTGGCGTTGGCGCCTCGGCTCTCACGCCAGTCCCATGCTTCGTATTCCGTCGGCACCACGCACGGCACGCCGGCCCCGAGTTCTCTATCCTGATACGCCGGCCTTCGCCGCGCTCACCGGTCCATCCAGTAGCGGCGCCGCTCGTCGCGATAGCGCGCGAATCCGAACCCGCCGCCGGCCGGCGCGACGTCGAACCGCACGGCGCCGTCGCGATCGGTACGCGGCAGCGGAATCCCGCGCGCCTCGTAGCGGGCCAGCACGGTCCGGTGCGGATGACCGAAACGATTGCGATAGCCTACAGGAAATACCGCGACGCGCGGCCCGACCGAATCGAGGAAAGGCTCCATCGACGACGTGCGACTGCCGTGGTGCGGAACGACCAGGATCTGCGCGGCCAGCGCATCGCGCGCATCGGCCACCAGCCGGCGCTCGGCGCCGGCCTCGATGTCGCCCGTCAGCAGTGCCGACGTGCCGCCCGCGTCGATGCGCAGCACGCACGACTGCCCGTTCGACGAACCCGCGCTCCGGCCGCCCGGCGGCCACAACATCGTGAAGGCGACGCCGTCCCAGGTCCAGCGCTGCCCGGCCGCGCACGGCAGCCGATCGGCCACGCCGGCGGCCTGCGCGTCGCGCCACAGCCGGCTCTTCGGCGCAATGCCGGCCAGCAACTGGCGCACGTCGGCCGCCGCATAAACGGCCGCCGCGCCGCCCGCATGATCGGCATCCGCATGACTGAGCACGAGCGAATCGATCGTCGAGATGCCGCGCGCCCGCAACGCCGGCGCGACGATCCGCGTACCGGCGTGGGACGATTCCGCACCCGGGCCCGCATCGAACAGCAAGGTCCGCCGCGCGGTTTCGACCAGCACCGCCGCGCCCTGCCCCACGTCGAGCACGGTCATCCGGAAGCCGCCGGGCGGTGGCGCATCGGGCGCAGGCGCGACGAGCGGTAGCCACGTGAGCGGCGCCGCCCAGCGCAACGGCCAGCCGCGCGGCATCAGCACCCACGCGACGCCCACGCATGCGAGCGCCAGCACCGGCCAGTCGGGCATGCGCAGCCAGAACACGCCGGCCGGCCAGTCGGCCAGGTGCCCGAGCAGCGTCATCATCGGTTCGAGCGCCGCATGCGCAAGCCGGAAGGCCGCCGCATCGAGCGGCGGCGGCAACGCGATGCCGGCCAGCACGACCGGCGTCACGACCGAGCTGACCCACGGAATCGCGAACGCATTGCCGAACGGGCCCGACAGCGAAACCTGCGCGAACCACGCGGCGGTGAGCGGCGCGAGCCCGATCGTCACCGCGTACTGCACGCGCGTCGCGTCGGCGAGGCGGCGTCCGCAGCGCGTCGTCCACGCGCGCAACCGGCTCCGCCAATCGGCCGCGCCGCCTTCCATGCCGGCTTCGTCGGCTTCACGCACCGCGCGCCAGCCGGCGACGGCCAGCAGGATCACGGCGACCGCGCCGAACGACAGCCAGAAGCCGGCCGACAGCACGGCCCACGGATCGGCGAGCAGCACGCCGCCGAGCGCCGCGCACAGCACCGCGGACGTCGGCACGCTGCGGCCGGCCAGATACGCGATGCCGCCGCCGGCGATCATCCACCACGCGCGCTGCGCCGGCACGTTGAAACCGGCGAGCGCCGCGTAGCCCGCCGCGGCGACCAACGCGGCGAGCGCGGCCGCATACGGCGCCGGCAGCACGAGCGTCGCGGCCCGCCCGCGCCAGCACACGCGGCGCCAGAGCATCGACACGAGCCAGCCGGCGATCGCGCCGACCAGCCCGACATGGAGACCGGAAATCGCGACCAGGTGGCTCGTGCCCGTATTGCGCAGGACGCGCCAGTCGTCGTCGCCGATGCCCGACTGGTCGCCGATCGCCAGCGCGGCGACGATGCCGCGGTGCGCCGCCTCGGCACCGAGCACGTCGCCGATGCGTGCCCGCAGCGTGTCGCGCACCCGATCGATCGATGCACGCCATCCGGATGCGCGCGCATCGAGCAATACCGCCCGGCGCGGCGCACTGACATAGCCGATCGCACGAATGCCCGCGGCGAGCCATGCCGCCTCGCTGTCGCGCACGCCGGGATTGGCCTCGGCATGCGGACGCTTGAGACGCACGACGAACCGCCAGCGTTGGGCCGCCCGCAAATCGGGAAGCGCGTCGCGTGTCGCGGCTGCGCCATACGCGCGCCACGACAACCGGATCAATGGCGGAAAACGGGTGAGCCCCGCATCGTTCGATTCGACCGCGAACAGCAGCCGCGCGCCTGTCTCGTCGACGACGGGCAACCCGCGGATCACCCCCGTGACGACGATGTCGCGCCCTTCCCATTCCGCCGGCAGGTTGTCGCCCAGGCGCCATTCGGCTCGCGCGGCCGCATAGCCGAACCCCGCGACGCAGGCCGCGAGCGCCCACAGCATCCATCCGCATGCAACGACCGCACGCGTGCGCCTTCGACGCACGCACCACGCGCCCAGCACCGCGCAGCCCGCGAGCACGGCTGCTCCGACCGTCCATGCGACCGCCCCCGGCAACGCCGCCTGCCGCTGCAGCACGACGACGCCGAGCGCGAACGCGATCCACCCCACGCGCATTCCGCCTCCTCGTCGACCCGGCGCCACCCTGCCAACAAGGTGCCTTCCGGCAACGATTATGCGGACGAAAGTGCGAGTCGCGGCAGCGCGGCGAGCGCGTTAGCCGAAGTGCAGACGGCCAATTCGCCAGTATCGAGGCCGCGCAATTCGGCGAGCACGACGCCGATGCGCGGCACCTGGTCGGGCGTATTGCGGGATTTGTATGCCCATTCGGGCGCGATGTCGGGCGCGTCGGTCTCGACGACGAGCGCGTCGAGCGGCAACTCGGTGGCGAGCCGGCGAATCTGCAGCGCGCGCGTGAAGGTCACGTTGCCGCCGAAGCCGAGATGCAGTCCCTGCGCCAGATACGCTTCGGCCTGCTGGAAACTGCCGTTGAACGCATGCGCGATGCCACGCCGCACGCCGAAACGGCGCAGCCCGGCCAGCACGCGGTCCTGCGACTTGCGCACGTGGCACAACACCGGCAAGTCGAATTCCCGCGCCAGCCTGAGCTGGCCCTGGTAGAAGAACTGCTGCCGGTCTTCGTCGAGCCCCGGCACGAAATAGTCGAGCCCGATCTCGCCGATCGCGACGAAACGCGGATCGTCGAGGCTCGCCTCGATCTCCATGCGCAGTCGATCGAGGTCGGCATCGCGCGCCTGCGGCGTGTACATCGGATGAATGCCGAGCGCATAGACGGCGCCCGGCGTGCGCTGCGCGAGTTCGCGCACCGTCGTGAAGTTGTCGCGCCCGATGCTCGGGATCACGATGCGCGACACGCCGGCCGCGCGCGCAGCCTGCGCGACCGCGTCGCGGTCGGCGTCGAACTCGGCGGCATCGAGATGGCAGTGCGTGTCGATCCACATGGCAGCAGTCCCGCGCCCTTGCGCCGTGCCGGACGAACCGGCGGCCGGCCCAAAAGGCGCTGCTTTTTTACACCGGCAGCGCCGGCTCCTCGTGCAGCACGCCGTCGCGCAACCGCATGATGCGGTCGCAGCGCGCGGCGAGATCGGGATCGTGCGTGACGATCACGAAACTCGTTTCGAGCGTCTCGGACAGTTCGAGCATCAGGTTGAACACCGTGTCGGCCGTCGTGCCGTCGAGGTTGCCGGTCGGCTCGTCGGCGAGCACGCACGCGGGCTTCGTGACCAGCGCGCGCGCGATCGCGACGCGCTGCCGCTCGCCGCCCGACAGCTCGCCCGGCCGGTGCTTCGCACGCGGGCCGAGACCGACGCGTTCGAGCATCGCCTGTGCCTGCGCGCGCGCGTCCTCGGTCGTCATCCGGCGGATGCGCAGCGGCATCGCGACGTTGTCCAGCGCGGTGAACTCGGGCAGCAGGTGATGGAACTGGTAGACGAAGCCGAGCGCGCGGTTGCGCAGCTCGTTGCGCTCGCGCTCGGCGAGCTGCGTAAACGGCTTGCCGAGCAGCGACACTTCGCCGGCGCTCGGCTCGTCGAGCCCGCCCAGCACGTGCAGCAGCGTGCTCTTGCCGGAGCCCGACGCGCCGACGACCGCGAGCTTCTCGCCGCGCCGCACCGTCAGCTCGGTGTTGTTGAGCACCTGCACGTTGAAGCCGCCCTGCACGAACGCCTTCGTGATCCCGCGCGCCTGAAGCACGTATTCCTGCATACCTGCCGAATCCTGTCTGTTGTGTTGTCGTGAATCCGCGAATGCGGTCGCGCGGTCATTCATAGCGGAGCGCCTCCGCCGGCTTCACCTTCGCGCCGCGCCAGCTCGGATAGAGCGTCGCGACGGCCGACAGCGCGAACGCGATCAGCCCGATCCGGATCACGTCGCTCGCGACGAGTTCGGACGGCAGCTCGCTGATGAAGTACACCGACGGCGGCAGGAACTGCACGCCGAACAGGTGCTCGATCATCGGAATCAGCCACGGGATGCTCCACGCGATCAGGCAACCGAGCGCGACGCCGGACGCCGTGCCGACGAAGCCGATCGTCACGCCCTGCACGACGAAGATCTTCATGATCGACCCCGGCTGCGCGCCGAGCGTGCGCAGGATCGCGATGTCGGCCTGCTTGTTGGTCACGGTCATCACGAGCGACGACACGAGGTTGAACGCGGCCACCGCGATGATCAGCGTGAGGATGATGAACATCATCCGCTTCTCGATCTGCACGGCCGAGAACCACGTCTTGTTCTGCTGGGTCCAGTCGCGGATGTACAGGCTGCCCGACAGCGTATGCGACAGCTCGACCGCGACCTGCGGCGCCTTCTGCATGTCGGTGAGCCGCAGCCGCACGCCGGTCGGCGCGCTCATCCGGAACAGCGCCTCGGCGTCGCGGATGTTGATCATCGCGAGCGTGCTGTCGTATTCGTAGTGGCCCGATTCGAACACGCCGACCACCGTGAACTGCTTCAGCCGCGGCATCATGCCGGCCGGCGTGATCGAGCCTTCGGGCGCGACGAGCGTGACCTTGTCGCCGACCGTCACGCCGAGGTTGCCGGCGAGCGCGTCGCCGAGCACGATGCCGAACTGGCCCGGCACGAGCGCGCCGAGCTGGCCGGCCTTCATGTCCTTGCCGATGTCGGACACCTGCGGCTCGAGCGACGGCTCGACGCCGCGCAGCATCACGCCGCTCACCGCGTCCTGGCGCGTGAGCAGCGCCTGCGCGTCGACGTACGGCGCCGCGCCGATCACCGACGGATTGCGGCGCGCTTCCTGCGCGGTCAGTTGCCAGTCGGGCATCGAGCCCGTCGGCGAGAACACCTCGACGTGCGCGAGCACCGACAGCATGCGGTCGCGCACTTCCTTCTGGAAGCCGTTCATCACCGACAGCACGACGATCAGCGCCGCGACGCCGAGCGCGATCCCGAGCATCGAGACGAGCGCGATGAAGGAAATGAAGCCGTTGCCGGTCGTGCGTTTGCCGGCGCGCGTGTAGCGCCAGCCGATCTGCCATTCGTACGGAAGTTTCAAGCGAATCCTTTCTGCTGGTTACGGCGGGAGGCGCGCCGCGGCCGGACCGCCGCCGGGTGGCGGCCGGCAGCCCGGGCACGGTCGAAAAACGGCCGCCGGACGCGATCGGGCCGTCAGCCGGCCCGATCACGCGCGCAGTTTGCCATACAATGCGCACCATCATGCACGACCGACGCCTCCATTTTCTCGTTCCGTTCGCGCTGCCGTCGGCGGCCGATGCGGCCTCGTCCCTGCACACGCTGGACAGCCCCGCGCTTCAGAAGTTGCTCGCCCGCGCGAGCCTCGTCGAGCGCGTGGCCGGCGAGGACTTCCAGCGCACGCTGCCGCACGAGCGCTGGCTGGCGAGCCGGTTCGGCGCCACCCACGGCAACGCCGCGGACGAGGCGCCGCTCGCGCCCTACATGCTGCTGGCCGACGGTGGCGATCCCGGCACGCACGCATGGGCGTGCGTCGAGCCCGTGCACGTCGAAATCGCGCACGATCACCTGGTGCTCGTCGATCCGGCCGCCCTCGCGCTCGACGACGGCGACGCGGCCGCGCTGCTCGCGGTCGCGCGGCCGCTGATCGAGGAGCTCGGCGTGCGGCTCGAAGCGCCGAACCCGGCGCGCTGGTATCTGTCGAGCGACCAGCTCGCGCGCCTCGCCGGCGCCGCGCCGCTGCGCGCCAGCGGCCGCAACATCGAGATCTGGCTGCCGCACGAGGCGCATACGGGCGAGCGCTCGCGGATGTGGATGAAACTGCAGAACGAAGTGCAGATGGCGTGGTTCCAGCATCCGGTCAACGAAGCCCGCGAGGCGCGTGGGCTGCCGGCCGTCAATTCGATCTGGTTCCATGCGCAAGGCACGCTGAAGCCGGTCGGCAAGCCGTTCGCGCGCGTGCTGTCCGCGTCGCCCGCCGCGCTCGGCCTCGCACGCGCCGCGCAAACCGAAGCCGCCCGCCCGCCCGCGACGTTCGGCGCGCTGCCGGCCACTGATGGCGCGACGCTCGTCGAGCTGCCGGCGCTGACCACCCCGTTCATCGAGCAGGACTGGGCGCGCTGGCACGACGGGCTCGCCGCGCTCGAGCGCGACTGGTTCGCGCCGGCGCTCGCCGCGCTGCGGAACGGCGAGCTGGCGGCCGTCGATGTCACGCTGTGCGGCGACACGAGCTCCGTGACGCTGCACGCGACGCGCGGCGACCTGCGCAAGTTCTGGCGCCGCCGCGCGCTCGCCTCCCTGTTCGAATAACCAGCAGACCCCGAATGACCCGGATCGTTACCCGCCCCGTCGCGCCCGCCGACGCCGAAGCGCTTGCGCGCCACGGTCTGCACCCCGTCCTCGCGCGCCTGTACGCGTCGCGCGGCGTGCAGTCGCCCGTCGACATCGAGACCGCGCTCGCGCGCCTCGTTCCGCCCACCGAGCTGAAAGGCTGCGCCGATGCGGCGGTGCTGCTCGCCGACGCGATCGCCGACAAGCGGCGCCTGCTGGTCGTCGCCGACTACGACTGCGACGGCGCGACCGCCTGCGCGGTCGCGGTGCGCGGCCTGCGGATGTTCGGCGCGCAGATCGACTACCTGGTGCCGAACCGCTTCGAATACGGCTACGGCCTCACGCCCGAGATCGTCGAACTCGCGGCCGCGCGCCAACCCGACCTGCTGATCACCGTCGACAACGGGATCGCGAGCGTCGCCGGCGTCGAAGCCGCGAACGCGCGCGGCATCGACGTGCTCGTGACCGACCACCACCTGCCCGGCGACGCGCTGCCCGCCGCGCGCGCGATCGTCAACCCGAATCAGCCCGGCTGCGCGTTCCCGAGCAAGCACCTCGCCGGCGTCGGCGTAATGTTCTACGTGCTGCTCGCGCTGCGCGCCGAGCTGCGCCGCCGCGGCGCGTTCGCGAGCAAGGAAGCCGAGCCGCGCCTCGACGGCCTGCTCGACCTCGTCGCGCTCGGCACCGTCGCCGACGTCGTGCGGCTCGACGGCAACAACCGCGTGCTGGTCGCGCAGGGGCTGCAGCGCATCCGCAACGGCCGCATGCAGCCGGGCATCGCCGCGCTGTTCCGCGCCGCCGGGCGCGAAGCGCGCACCGCGTCGGGCTTCGACCTCGGCTTCGGCCTCGGCCCGCGCCTGAACGCCGCCGGGCGGCTATCCGACATGTCGCTCGGCATCGAATGCCTGATCACCGACGACATCGGCCGCGCGTGGGATCTCGCGCAACAGCTCGACGTGATGAACCGCGAGCGCCGCGAAATCGAGGCCGGCATGCAGCAGCAGGCGCTCGCCGATCTCGCCGACGTCGATCCGGCCGACGCATGCACGATCACGCTGTTCAATCCCGCGTGGCACCAGGGCGTGATCGGCATCGTCGCCGGCCGGCTCAAGGAGAAATTCCACCGCCCGTCGTTCACGTTCGCGCACGCCGACGACGAAGGCCGGCGGGTCAAGGGGTCGGGACGGTCGATCGCCGGCTTCCACCTGCGCGACGCGCTCGACCTCGTGTCGAAACGCGAACCGGACCTGATCGTCGCGTTCGGCGGCCACGCGATGGCGGCCGGTCTCACGCTCGACACCGACAACGTGCCGCGCTTCGCGGCCGCGTTCGAGGCCGTCGCGCGCGAATGGCTGTCCGACGACGCGCTCGCCCGCGTGATCGAGACCGACGGCGAACTCGAGGACGCGTACTTCACGCCGCAGTTCGTCGGCCTGCTCGACGAAGCCGTGTGGGGGCAAGGGTTTCCGGCCCCGCTTTTCTCGGGCGAATTCGACGTCGTGTCGCAGTCGCTCGTGAAGGAAAAGCACCTGAAGCTGCAGCTGGCGCGCGGCCGTCAGCGCTTCAACGCGATCTGGTTCAACCACACCGAGCCGCTGCCGGCGAGCGCGCTGGTCGCGTACCGGCTCGTCGCCGATACGTGGAACGGCGTCACGCGCGTGCAGCTGATCGTCGAACACGCGGCCGGCTGAGCGGGCCGACCGTCCGCCACCGCGCCGCCGCACGCGTGCGCGCCGCGCCGGACGGGGCCGTCGACACGCGTGCGAGCACCGTTTGCGTCACCGGGCAACCCCGCCGATCGGCTATAATTCCGCTTTTTTACGAAGCCGGAACAGCGAACGATCATGGAAGCGGAACGTCTCAACGCGATCGAAAGCTCCCTGCTCGACCTGCGCAATCGCGCGGGCGAGCTTCGGGGGTATCTTTGACTACGACGCCAAAGCTGCGCGTCTGACCGAAGTCAACAAGGAACTCGAAGACCCGAACGTCTGGAACGATTCGAAGAACGCCCAGGCGCTCGGCCGCGAGAAGAAGCTGCTCGAAGGCGTCGTCACGACGCTCACCGCGCTCGATAGCGACCTGCGCGACGCGCTCGACCTGTTCGAGCTGGCGCGCGAGGAAGGCGACGAGGACACGCTTCTCGCGTCGGAAGAAGACGCCGCGAAGCTCGAAGCACGCGTCGGCGACATCGAGTTCCGCCGGATGTTCTCGAACCCGGCCGATCCGAACAACTGCTTCATCGATATCCAGGCCGGCGCCGGCGGCACCGAGGCATGCGACTGGGCGTCGATGCTGCTGCGCCAGTACCTGCGCTACTGCGAGCGCAAGGGCTTCAAGGCCGAAGTGCTCGAAGAGTCCGACGGCGACGTCGCCGGCATCAAGAACGCGACGGTCAAGGTCACGGGCGAATACGCGTACGGCTTCCTGCGCACCGAAACGGGCATCCACCGCCTCGTGCGCAAGTCGCCGTTCGACTCGTCGGGCGGTCGCCACACGTCGTTCTCGTCGGTGTTCGTCTATCCGGAAATCGACGACTCGATCGAAGTCGAGATCAACCCGGCCGACCTGCGCATCGACACGTACCGCGCGTCGGGCGCGGGTGGCCAGCACATCAACAAGACCGACTCCGCGGTGCGGATCACGCACATGCCGACCGGCATCGTCGTGCAGTGCCAGAACGACCGCTCGCAGCACCGCAACCGCGCCGAAGCGATGGCGATGCTGAAATCGCGCCTGTACGAAGTCGAAATGCGCAAGCGCCAGGCCGAGCAGGACAAGCTCGAATCGAGCAAGACCGATGTGGGCTGGGGCCACCAGATCCGCTCGTACGTGCTCGACCAGAGCCGCGTGAAGGACCTGCGCACGAACGTCGAAATGAGCAACACGCGGGCGGTGCTCGACGGCGATCTCGACGACTTCATCAGCGCGAGCCTCAAACAGGGCGTGTAAGCGCCGCGGCGCGGCCGGCCCGCGCCGCCCTTTCCGTTTGCGTTGCCGCACCCCACTCCGAATTCCGACCATCATGACCGAACCGACCCAAACGCAGCCCGCCGTCACGGCGGACGAAAACCAGATCATCGCCGAGCGCCGCGAGAAGCTGCGCGCGTTGCGCGAGCAAGGCGTCGCCTACCCGAACGACTTCCGCCCCGAGCACCACGCAGCCGACCTGCAGGCGAAATTCGCCGATTCGGACAAGGCCGCGCTCGAAGCGAACCCGGTCGAGGTGTCGGTCGCCGGCCGCATGATGCTCAAGCGCGTGATGGGCAAGGCGAGCTTCGCGACGGTGCAGGACGGCTCGGGCCAGATCCAGTTCTTCGTGACGCCGAACGACGTCGGCGCCGAGACCTACGACGCGTTCAAGAAGTGGGACCTCGGCGACATCGTCGCCGCGCGCGGCGTGCTGTTCCGCACCAACAAGGGCGAGCTGTCGGTCCAGTGCAAGGAGCTGCGCCTGCTGTCGAAGGCGCTGCGGCCGCTGCCGGACAAGTTCCACGGCCTGTCCGACCAGGAAATGCGCTATCGCCAGCGCTACGTCGACCTGATCGTCACGCCGGAAACGCGCGACACGTTCCGCGCCCGCACGAAGACGATCGCGTCGATCCGCAAGTTCATGGACAACGCCGACTTCATGGAAGTCGAGACGCCGATGCTGCACCCGATCCCGGGCGGCGCGGCCGCGAAGCCGTTCGTCACGCATCACAATGCGCTCGACATGCAGATGTTCCTGCGTATCGCGCCGGAGCTGTACCTGAAGCGCCTGATCGTCGGCGGCTTCGAGCGTGTGTTCGAGATCAACCGCAATTTCCGGAATGAAGGCGTGTCGCCGCGTCACAACCCGGAATTCACGATGATGGAGTTCTACGCCGCGTACACCGACTACCGCTGGCTGATGGACTTCACCGAGCAACTGATCCGCCAGGCGGCGATCGATGCGCTCGGCACCGCGACGATCCAGTACCAGGGCCGCGAGCTCGACCTCGCGAAGCCGTTCCATCGCCTGACGATCACGCAGGCGATCCAGAAGTACGCACCGGACTACACCGACGGCCAGCTGTCGGACGACGCGTTCCTGCGCACCGAGCTGAAGCGCTTCGGCGTCGACGTGTCGCAGCCGGCGTTCCTGAACGCCGGCATCGGCGCGCTGCAACTCGCGCTGTTCGAGGAAACGGCCGAAGCGCAGCTGTGGGAACCGACGTTCATCATCGACTACCCGGTCGAGGTGTCGCCGCTCGCACGCGCATCGGATACGGTGCCGGGCATCACCGAGCGTTTCGAGCTGTTCATGACCGGCCGCGAGATCGCGAACGGCTTCTCGGAGCTGAACGATCCGGAAGACCAGGCCGCGCGCTTCAAGAAGCAGGTCGAGCAGAAGGATGCGGGCGACGAGGAAGCGATGTTCTTCGACGCCGACTACATCCGCGCGCTCGAATACGGGATGCCCCCGACCGGCGGCTGCGGGATCGGCATCGACCGTCTCGTGATGCTGCTGACCGACAGCCCGACGATCCGCGACGTGCTGCTGTTCCCGCATCTGCGCCGCGAAGACTGATGGCCGCGACCGCGTGTGCGCCGCGCCCCGTGGCGCGCACGCGTCGGCTTTGTAACGACGCGTAAATCCCGCCAGCCGGCGTCTGTCGGCCCTCGATCCTTCCCCGTTTTATTCCCTCGTCGCGACGCGCTTCTCCGGGTTTTCCCGGAAACGGCCGCCAATGCCCCGCTGCAATTCGTTACACCTTGATACGGCGCGCCGTCTGGCGGTGGACGACACTCCTTTTGCGTCACCACGCATGACCACGGGACCAGAACGAGGCGCAGGAACGCCAAGTCTGCTCGCTCCCGAGCGTGGGATCCTGCTCCGGCGCAGCGCGCCGATCCGGATCGACCTTGGAGAAGAAAATGGACAACCAGACTCAGACCACGCCGCAAAAGCAACGCCTCCACCCGCTCATCGCCACCGCGGCGGGCGCCGTCATCGTCGCCAGCCTCGCGGCGACGGCAGCGATCACGGGCGTCTTCCCGAAAGCCACCAGCAGCAACGAACAGAACGGCCAGACCCAGGCCGCGCTGATCGCGTCGCAGCCGGCCGTCGATACGGCCGCGGCCGCCAGCGCCGCGCTGGCCGCGCAAGCGCAGCGGCAGGCCGCGGAGCAAGCCGCCGCGCAGCAGAAGGCCGCCGTCGCGCAGGCCGAGCCGAAGCCCGCGCCGCGCCCGGCTGCGCCGCACCGCCGTCACACGACCGCCCCGCAACCGCCGCAATACGCGCAGCAGCCGTCGGCGCCTGCGCAAACCTACTGCCAGAGTTGCGGCACGGTCGTGTCGATCACGCAAACGCGCACGCCGGGCCAGAGCTCGGGGATCGGCGCCGTGGGCGGCGCGGCGGCCGGCGGCCTGCTCGGCAACCAGTTCGGCCACGGCAACGGCCGCACCGCGATGACGATCATCGGCGCGCTGGGCGGTGGACTCGCCGGCAACCAGGTCGAGAAGCAGGTTCGCGCGGAAACCGACTATCAGGTGCAAGTGCAGATGGAAAGCGGCGCGACCCGCACGTTCACGTACCGCAACCCGCCGCCGTTCGGCCAGGGTCAGCGCGTGCGGATCGAGAACGGCACGCTGGTCGGCGCTTGAAGCGGATCATGTAGTGCCGGCGCCCCTGCCCGCTTGTCGTGTGCGGGCTCGCCGAAAACGCAAACGGCTCGTGAGCAAACGCTCACGAGCCGTTTTTCATGGGCGCGGCGTAACCGTTGCCGCGCACGCGCTGGCCGGTCGGTCAGTCCTCGTCGTCGAAATCCGATTCGTCGATCCAGTGTGCCTGGATCGCCTCGAGGATCTTCTCGCCCGAGTGCGTCGGATCGTCGTCGAAGCCGTCGAGCTCGAGCACCCACTGGCGCAGGTCGACGAAGTTGATCCGCTGCGGGTCGATGTCGGGGTGCTTGTCCGCCAGCGCAATGGCTATTTCACGCGAATCGGTCCATTTCATCGCCTGCCTCCGGTTTCGGTCAGTGGTTTTCCTTCGCGTGGTTGATCGAGTACTTCGGGATCTCGACCACCAGGTCCGAATCTTCCTTCACGATCGCCTGGCACGACAGGCGCGACGTCGGCTCGAGGCCCCACGCCTTGTCCAGCAGATCGTCCTCGTCCTCCTCGGACGGCGTCAGATCGTTGAAGCCCTCGCGGATCACCACGTGGCACGTCGTGCATGCGCACGACTTCTCGCATGCATGCTCGATCTCGATCCCGTGATCGAGCAGGTTGTCGCAGATACTCTTGCCGGGCGTCGCGTCGATCACTGCGCCATCCGGGCACAGTTCGACGTGAGGCAGCACCACCAGTTGAGGCATGTCCGTTCCGTCAGTCAGGGTGCGGCGCGACGCGCCGCACGGTTCATCATCGCGCAGGCCGTTGCCGGCCGATGCGCGGTTCGTGGATTCAGATCTCGTCGAGCCGGCGGCCCGACAGCGCGCGCTTGATGCTCTTGTCCATCCGGCGCGCCGCGAATTCGTCGGTGCCGTCGGCCAGCGCCTTGGTCGCCGCTTCGATCGCATTCGTATCGTCGCCCTGCGCGACCGCGCGCAAGGCATCGGCCAGCGCGTCGACCTGCGCGCGCTCGTCGGCATCGAGCAGTTCGCCGTCGGCCGCCAGCGCGGCCTGCGTCGCCTCGAGCATCCGCTGGGCTTCGACCTGCGCTTCGCGCAGCGCGCGGGCGCGCATGTCGATTTCGGCGGTCTTGAAGCTGTCTTCCAGCATCTTGGCGATGTCGTCATCGGCGAGGCCGTACGACGGCTTCACGACGACCGATGCCTCGACGCCCGACTGCTGCTCGCGTGCAAATACCGACAACAGGCCGTCCGCGTCGACCTGATAGGTCACGCGAATGCGCGCGGCGCCCGCCGTCATCGGCGGAATGCCGCGCAGCTCGAAGCGCGCGAGCGACCGGCAGTCGGCCACGAGCTCGCGCTCGCCCTGCACGACGTGGATCGCCATCGCGGTCTGGCCGTCCTTGAAGGTCGTGAATTCCTGCGCACGCGCGATCGGAATCGTCGAGTTGCGCGGAATGATCTTCTCGACGAGGCCGCCCATCGTCTCGACCCCGAGCGACAGCGGAATCACGTCGAGCAGCAACCAGTCGTCGCCGGTGCCGCGATTGCCCGCGAGCAGATCGGCCTGGATCGCCGCGCCGAGCGCGACGACCTGGTCCGGATCGAGGTTCACGAGCGGCGGCTGACCGAAATACTTCGCGACCGCGTCGCGGATCACCGGCATGCGCGTCGCGCCGCCGACGAGCACGACGCCCTTGATGTCGGCCGGCGTGACCTGCGCATCGCGCAGCGCCTTGCGGGTCGGCGTGAGCGTGCGCTGCACGAGCGGCTCGACGAGCGATGCGAACGTGTCGTGCGAAATCGTCGGCGCCAGGTGCGCGCCGCTCGACAGCGTCACGTCGAGCGCCGCTTCGGGCGCCGACGACAGCGCTTCCTTCAGCACGCGCACGCGATCGAGCAGCAGGCGCACGTCTTCGGGCGCGAGCGTCTTCGCGTCGATACCGGCCTGCGCGAGCACATGGTCGAACAGCGCGTGGTCGAAATCGTCGCCGCCGAGCGCGGAATCGCCGCCCGCGGCCAGCACCTCGAACACGCCCTTCGTCAGCTTCAGGATCGACAGGTCGAACGTGCCGCCGCCGAGATCGTATACCGCGTAAAGACCTTCGGCCGCGTTGTCGAGACCGTAGGCGATCGCCGCGGCAGTCGGTTCGTTCAGCAGGCGCAGCACGTTGAGGCCCGCGAGACGCGCGGCATCCTTGGTCGCCTGGCGCTGCGCATCGTCGAAATACGCGGGCACCGTGATCACCGCACCGACCAGCTCGTCGCCGAGCGTGTCTTCCGCGCGATAACGCAGCGTCGCGAGAATCTCGGCCGACACCTCCACCGGGCTCTTCACGCCGTCGATCGTGCGGATCTGCACCATGCCCGGCGCATCGACGAATTCGTACGGCGCGTTCGCCGCGCCTTCGACCTCGGCCTTGCCGCGGCCCATGAAGCGCTTGACCGACACGATCGTGTTGCGCGGATCGGTCGCGGCTTGCTCCTTCGCTTCGTGGCCGATGCGGCGGCCGCCCTTCTCGAGATAACGGACCACGGACGGCAGCAGCACGCGGCCCGCTTCGTCCGGCAGTACTTCAGGCACGCTGTTGCGCACGGCGGCGACGAGCGAGTTCGTCGTGCCGAGATCGATCCCGACGGCGAGTCGCCGCTGGTGCGGCGCCGGCGCCATGCCCGGTTCGGAAATTTGCAGTAAAGCCATCTTGGTTCGTTCGGGCGCTCGGCCCGTTTGCTGCGCGTGCCGCAAGGCACGCGGTTAAGTTTCGAGGCGCTCGATCTGTGCGCCCACTTCCGACGCGACCCGTTCGATGAACATCAGCTGACGCACGGCTTCCGCGGCGGCCTGGTCGGCGCCGCTGTCGAGCAGCGTGCCGAGGCGCTCGACGCGCACGCGCTTCTCGTCGCGCAACTCGGCGAGCAACGCATCGAGCGCGTCGACGTTGCGGGCGGCCGCGGCATCCTCGATGCCCTCGCGCCACTCCATCTGCTGCATCAGGAACGCAGGCTCCATCGCCGTGTTGTTTTCCGCGCCGATGTCGACGCCGCGCAGCGACAGCAGATAGGACGCGCGCTTCAGCGGATCGCGCAGCGTGCGGTACGCCTCGTTCGCGCGGGTGGCCCATTGCATCGCGATACGCTTTTGCGCGTCGCCGGCCGCCGCGAAGCGGTCCGGATGCACCTGCGTCTGCACCGTCCGGTAGGCGGCGTCGAGCGCCGTCTCGTCGAGCGCGAATTGCGCCGGCAGGTGAAACAGGTCGAAATGGCTGTCTTTCAGCGAAACCATCGTCGCGTTCAATTCCGGTTCGTCGCGCGGCAAACGCCGCACATTAAAAAGGCGGCCCGTGCCGCCTCTTGCCCGCATCGCGCGGAGCGCGCCGCGTCACACGCGGAACGATTCCCCGCACCCGCACTCGTCCTTCACGTTCGGGTTGTTGAACTTGAACCCTTCGTTCAGGCCTTCGCGGGCGAAGTCGAGCTCGGTGCCGTCAATATAGGCGAGGCTCTTCGGGTCAACGATGACCTTCACGCCATGGCTCTCGAACACCTGATCCTCGGGCGCCAGCTCGTCGACATACTCGAGCTTGTACGCGAGTCCCGAGCACCCGGTCGTGCGAACGCCAAGCCGCAGGCCCATACCCTTACCGCGACGGACGAGGTATTTCTGCACGTGCTGTGCTGCTTTTTCGGTCAGTGTAATTGCCATGATGTCCTTGCCGCGGCGCCCCACCCGGAGGCACCGCGTTTCCTTCCCTAGCCGCTCGGTGCCGCTCAGGCTGCTGCCTGATCGCCTTCCTTGGTGTCGTGGCGCTTCTTGTAGTCGGCCACGGCTGCCTTGATCGCGTCTTCCGCGAGGATCGAGCAGTGAATCTTCACCGGCGGCAGCGCGAGTTCCTCGGCGATCTGCGTGTTCTTGATCGACAGTGCCTCGTCGAGCGTCTTGCCCTTCACCCATTCGGTGACGAGCGAGCTCGATGCGATCGCCGAACCGCAACCGTAAGTCTTGAACTTCGCGTCTTCGATCACGCCGTCCGCGCCGACGCGGATCTGCAGCTTCATCACGTCGCCGCAAGCCGGCGCGCCGACCATGCCCGTGCCGACCGTGTCGTCGTCCTTCGCGAACGAACCGACGTTGCGCGGGTTTTCGTAGTGATCCAGAACCTTGTTGCTGTAAGACATGACTCAGACTCCTTGACTCGTTACGTCTGCGTGCGTCAATCCGCCCGCGGTTGCATTCAATGCGGTATCAGTGTGCGGCCCATTCGATCGTCGACAGATCGATGCCTTCCTGGTGCATTTCCCAGAGCGGCGACAGTTCGCGCAGCTTCGCGATCTTGCTGTTCAGCAGATCGATCACGAAGTCGACTTCCTGCTCCGTCGTGAAGCGGCCGACCGTGAAGCGGATCGAGCTGTGCGCGAGTTCGTCGTTGCGGCCGAGCGCCCGCAGCACGTACGACGGCTCCAGCGACGCCGACGTGCACGCGGAGCCCGACGACACCGCGACGTCCTTGATCGCCATGATCAGCGACTCGCCTTCGACGAAGTTGAAGCTGATGTTCAGGTTGTGCGGGACACGGTGATCCATGTCGCCGTTCACGTAGGTTTCCTCGATCTGCGACAGGCCGCGCAGCAGCTTGTCGCGCAGCATGCGGATGCGCTCGTTCTCGGTCGCCATTTCCTCGCGGGCGATACGGAACGCTTCGCCCATGCCGACGATCTGGTGCGTCGGCAGCGTGCCCGAACGCATGCCGCGTTCGTGGCCGCCGCCGTGCATCTGCGCCTCGATGCGCACGCGCGGCTTGCGACGCACGTACAGCGCACCGATGCCCTTCGGGCCGTAGGTCTTGTGGGCCGAGAACGACATCAGGTCGACCTTCAGCTTCGCGAGATCGATCGCAACCTTGCCGGTCGACTGCGCGGCATCGACGTGGAACACGATGCCCTTCTCGCGGCAGATCTCGCCGATCGTCTCGATGTCCTGGATCACGCCGATCTCGTTGTTCACGTGCATCACCGACACGAGGATCGTGTCCGGGCGCAGCGCGGCCTTGAACACGTCGAGATCGATCAGGCCGTCATCCTTCACGTCGAGGTAGGTGACTTCGAAACCGTCGCGCTCGAGCTCGCGGCACGTATCGAGCACGGCCTTGTGCTCGGTCTTCACCGTGATGATGTGCTTGCCCTTGCCCTTGTAGAAGTTCGCGGCGCCCTTGATCGCGAGGTTGTCCGACTCGGTGGCGCCGGACGTCCAGATGATCTCGCGCGGATCCGCGTTCACGAGCGCGGCCACTTGCTCGCGTGCTTCCTCGACCGCACGCTCCGCGTCCCAGCCATAGGCGTGGCTGCGCGACGCCGGGTTGCCGAACTGCTCGCGCAGGTACGGCACCATCTTGTCGACCACGCGCGGATCGACCGGCGTCGTCGCGCTGTAATCCATATAGATGGGCAGGTGGAGAGTCTCTTGGGTCATCTGTCGCTCCGGGTATTCTGTGCAGGGACTATGTGCGTTATGGGGTATGGCGGGCGCCTTCGCGCTCACGAACTCGCGATGTTGAACACCGAATTGGGGCCGAGCGGCATCGTGCGCGCGGGCTCGGCCGGTGCGGCGACGGGCTCGGGCGCGCGACGATCGCGCAGCACCGCGGGGGCGCCCTCGCGTGCGCGCTGCTGATCGACGAGATCCTGCAGCGACACCGAATCGAGGTATTCGACCATCTTCTGGTTCAGCGTCGACCACAGCTCGTGCGTCATGCAATGGCCGTCGGGCTGCTTCGAGCCGTCGCACGTGCCTTTGCCGCCGCACTGCGTGGCGTCGAGCGGTTCATCGACCGCGATGATGATGTCGGCAACGGTGACGTCCTGCGCGCGACGCGCGAGGTTGTAGCCGCCGCCCGGGCCGCGCACGGATTCGACGATTTCATGCCTGCGCAGCTTGCCGAACAGCTGTTCGAGATACGAGAGCGAAATCCGCTGGCGCTGGCTGATGCCTGCAAGCGTCACCGGGCCCTGCTCCTGGCGCAGTGCCAAGTCAATCATCGCCGTGACGGCGAAACGGCCTTTGGTGGTGAGTCTCATGGTGTCTAGGGGACTGCAATCTTGACGATTTTGGTCAAGTATAAATATTTGACGTTTTTAGTCAAGTATCCATGTCTTTGAAAGGGTATTCGCAGACCGCTGAATACCGTGCGATCAGCGCGCCGTGCGGGCCCGGAGCGTCTCCAGCAGGCCCGCGCACGCGCGCTCGACCTGGTCGAGCACCTGTTCGAAGCCCTGCGCACCGCCGAAATACGGATCGGCCACTTCGGTTTCGGTCGCGCCCGGCGCGAACTCCATCAGCAGACGCACCTTGTCGCGATGCTGCGGCGGGCAACGGCGGCGCAGTTCGGCGAGATTCGCCTCGTCCATCGCGAGCAGCAGATCGAACCGCTCGAAATCCGCCGCGCTCACCTGCCGCGCGCGCAGCGCCGACAGATCGTAGCCGCGGCTCCGGGCGGCCGCCTGCGCGCGCGTATCGGGCGGCTCGCCCACGTGCCAGTCGCCGGTGCCGGCCGAATCGATCGCGATCCGGTCGGCCAGCGCGGCCGCGTCGACCTGGTGGCGCATCACCCCTTCCGCGGTGGGCGAACGGCAGATGTTGCCGAGACAGACGAAACAGATCGCAACGCGGGTCATCGCACTATCGGAAAGCCGCGGCGGACCGCGTGGGAGAAGAACACGCCATTATACAAAGGCGACCGGAATCGCGCCGCCGCGCCAAGCGACGGCGCCATGCCTTACAGCGCCTTCGGCGCAGCGAGCGCAATCTCGCCGGATGCCGCCGGCAGCGGCGTCGCCGCGTCGCCGACCAGCCCGAACGACACCGCGCGCGCCAGTTCGGCGGACGCCTGGTGAACCGCGAGCGGGCCGCGCGACGGCGCACCGGCCGTCGCATGCAGATAGGCAACCGCTGCCAGCGGGACCACGATTGCCAGCGGCCAGTACATCGATATTGTCTTTTTCATGATGCGGACCTCCTTGACCTCGTACCCCGAAACCCAATTCCGGGGACTACAGACGAGATTCTATAGACCGCATCTATCGAGATAAATATACAAATAGCGAACGCACTGTTGCTGCCCGCTGAACAGTGTCAGCCGAGGTGACTTTGCGACGCCGCGTACAGCTCGCGGAACGTGCGCCCGGTCGGCGTCGGCATGTCGCGCGTGTCCATCCAGCCGCCCATCATCGGCAGGCGCCGCAACGTGCCGCCGTTGCCGCCCAGCCGTTCGAGGATGCGCACGGCGAGCTTGGTCGTCAGCGCATACAGCATCGGCCGCCGGGCGAAGAAACCCCACGCGGCGAGCGCCGCCCGCTCGCGCCACGGCCGCAGATGGCGCTCGACCTGCTTCTCGCGCAGCGTGCGCAGCAGGTGCGACAACGGAATCCCGGCCGGACAGACGCTGTCGCATTCGCCGCACAGCGTCGCGGCCTGCGGCAGGTCGAGCGTGCGGTCGAGCCCGACGTAGCTCGGCGTCAGCACCGAGCCCATCGGCCCCGGATAGACCCAGCCGTACGCATGACCGCCGACCTTCTGGTACACCGGGCAATGGTTCATGCACGCGCCGCAGCGGATGCAGCGCAGCATCTCCTGGAATTCGCCGCCGATCAGGCCGGTGCGGCCGCCGTCGACGAGCACCACGTAGTTGTGCTCGGGGCCGTCCTCGTCGCCCGGCCCGCGCGGCCCGGTCAGCAGCGAGAAGTAGTTCGACGTCTTCTGCCCGGTTGCGGAGCGCGGCAGCAGCCGCATCGCGGTCGCGAGATCCTCGAGCGTCGGCAGCACCTTCTCGATGCCCGTCACCGCAACATGCACGCGCGGCATGACCGTGCACATGCCCTCGTTCCCTTCGTTCGTCACGATCGCGACCGAGCCCGTCTCCGCGATCACGAAATTGCCGCCCGTCACGCCCATGTCGGCCGACATGAAATGCGGGCGCAGCACCTCGCGCGCCTCGCGCGTCATGTCCGGAATCTCGGTGAGCCGCTCACGCCGGTGCGTGCGCGCGAACAGGTCGGCGATCTCGTCCTTGTCCTTGTGCACGACGGGCGCAATGATGTGGCTCGGCGGCTCGTTGTCGTTGATCTGCAGGATGTATTCGCCGAGGTCCGTCTCGATCGACTGCACGCCCATCTCCGCGAGCACCGCGTTCAGGCGCATTTCCTCGGACACCATCGACTTGGTCTTGATGACCTTCTTCACGTCGTGCCGGCGCGCGATGTCGGCCACGAGCCGCGCGGCGTCCGCGGTCGTCTCGGCGAACAGGACCGTCGTGCCGCGCCGCGTCGCCTCGCGCTCGAATGCCTCGAGCCACACGTCGAGATGCTCCAGCGCGCGGTTGCGGCGCGCCTTGAGCGCGGCGCGCGTGGCCGGGAAGTCGATCAGGGTCATCGCGTCGGCGCGGGCGGACACGAACTTCGTCGACAGCTTCTTCAGGTTCTGCTGCAGGCGCTGGTCGGCCAGCTTCTGGCCGGCGCGCGCCTTGAAATGCATCGATTGGACTTGCATCGCGGTATCGGGGAAAAGTGAGCGGAACCGGGCGTCAGACGTCGCCCGCCAGCACCTGCGCGACGTGCAGCACGCGCGTGTCGCGGTCGCCGGTGCGGCGCAACCGCCCTTCGATGTTCAGCATGCAGCCGAGATCGCCGAGCACGACGGTGCCCGCGCCCGACGCGCGCACGTTCGCGCATTTCTCGTCCGCGATGGCCGCCGAGATGTCGCCGTACTTGACCGCGAACGTGCCGCCGAAGCCGCAACAGTGCTCGCAATCCTTCATCTCGGTCACCGCGACGCCGCGCTGCGCGAGCAGCGCGCGCGGCTGCGCCTTCACGCCGAGCTCGCGCAGGCCCGAGCATGAATCGTGATAGGTGACCGGCCCGGCGAATTCGCCCGGCGCGAGCGACACCTTCGCGACGTTCGCGAGGAAATCGGTCAGTTCGTGGACTTTCTGCTGGAATCGCGTGTAGCGCCCCATCAGTTCGGGGTCGTCGCGGAACAGGTCGCCGTAGTGCGCGCGGATCATCCCGCCGCACGAACCCGACGGCGCGACGACGTAATCGAACTGCTCGAACTCGCGCAGCGTCTTTTCCGCGAGATCGCGCGCGAGCGCACGGTCGCCCGAGTTGTAGGCCGGCTGGCCGCAGCAGGTCTGCGCGGGCGGCACGATCACCTCGTAGCCGGCGTCGCGAATCAGCTTGAGCGCCGAAAAGCCGATTTCGGGGCGCATCAGGTCGACCAGGCAGGTGACGAACAAACCGACTCGCATACGTGCTCCTTCGAGAAAACGGCTCTCATTATCCGACGTTTGGCCAGCAAGACCAACGCCGGCCCGCGCGCAAGCCCGCACTGCGCGAAACGAGGACTTCCTCGAACGGCGTTCGCTTTTTTCACAATACGAGATACAATCGTTGCAACACCGCTTGACGCGTCAACCGATTCCTCCCCCGACATGAGCCAACCCACCCCGGATTCAAAAACGTCGATCCAGGTGATCGAACGCATGATGCGGTTGCTGGACGCGCTCGCCGCGCACAGTGACCCGGTCAGCCTGAAGGAACTTGCGCAGCGCACGGAGCTGCACCCGTCGACCGCGCACCGCATCCTCAACGACATGGTGACCTGCCGCCTGGTCGACCGCTCCGATCCCGGCACCTACCGCCTCGGCATGCGGCTGCTCGAGCTCGGCAATCTCGTGAAGGCGCGCCTGTCGGTGCGCGATGCGGCGCTGATGCCGATGCGCGAGTTGCACCGCCTCACCGGGCAGACCGTGAACCTGTCGGTGCGCCAGGGCGACGAGATCGTCTATATCGAGCGCGCGTACTCCGAGCGCTCGGGCATGCAGGTCGTCCGCGCGATCGGCGGCCGCGCGCCGCTGCACCTCACGTCGGTCGGCAAGCTGTTCCTCGCGGCCGACGAAACGTCGCGCGTGCGTGCCTATGCGACGCGCACGGGGCTGTCCGGCCATACGCAGAACAGCATCACCGACATCGCGAAGCTCGAGCGCGAGCTGACGATCGTCCGCCAGCAATCGTGCGCGCGCGACAACGAGGAGCTCGAGCTCGGCGTGCGCTGTATCGCGGCCGGCATCTACGACGATTCGGGCAAGCTCGTCGCGGGCCTGTCGCTGTCGGCGCCGGCCGACCGCCTGCAGGACGCGTGGCTCGGCCAGTTGAGCCGCACGGCGCTCACCATCTCGGAATCGCTCGGCTACCGGCCGGCGCCCGAGAAGGACGTGGACGGGTTGCAACGGCAGGCGTAAGCCGCGCCGTCGGCCCGGTTCCCGCTCCGGTGTGTCGCCGGACGAAAAAAGCCCCGCGATTGCGGGGCTTTTTCGTTGCGGCGATCGATACGGCGGCGAACCGCCGCACACGATCAGGTGCCGCCGCTCGGCGTGTTAGCCGCCGTCAGGCGTTCGCCGCCGCCGGCATCGAGCCAGTTGCGCAGGCGCGACGCGTCGGCGAAGCGCGAGTACTTGCCGAACGAATCGAGCAGCACCATCACCATCGGCCGGCCGTGGATCGTCGCCTGCATCACCAGGCATTCGCCCGCTTCGTTGATGAAGCCCGTCTTCTGCAGGCCGATGTCCCACGAGCCGTTGCCGCGGATCAGCGCGTTGGTGCTGTTGTAGACCAGGTTGCGCTTGCCCGTGTACACCTCATAGGTGCGATCGGTCGAGAACTGGCGGATCATCGGATACTGGTACGCCGCATTGACCATCTTCACGAGATCGCGCGCGCTCGACACGTTCGAGCTCGACAGGCCGGTCGAATTCTCGAAGTGCGTATCGGTCATGCCGAGCGACTTCGCCTTCGCGTTCATCGCCGCGATGAACGCCGGACGGCCGCCCGGGTAATAACGCGACAGCGCGGCGGCCGCGCGGTTTTCCGACGCCATCAGCGCGATGTGCAGCATGTCCTCGCGCGACAGCACCGAGCCGACCGACAGGCGCGAGCCCGTGCCCTTCTCGTAGTCGCGGTCTTCGTCGGTGACTTCGAGCTGGTCGGTCATCGGCGACTTCGAGTCGAGCACGACCATCGCCGTCATCAGCTTCGAGATCGACGCGATCGGCACGACCGCGTGCGAATTCTTGTCGAACAGCGGCTCGCCGGAATTCTGGTCGACGACGTACGCGACGCTGGAGCGCAGCGCGAGCGCGTCGGGCGTGTCGTGCAGGCCGAACGCCTGGCCGACCGTCGGACGGCGCGGCTGGAACGCGACCTTGCGCACCGCGCCGCGATGGCCGCCGTGCACGTTGTTCGCCGCGAGCGTCACGCGCTTTCGCGACGCTTTCGCGCGCGGCGCATCGGCCGCGGCGACCTTGGCGGATTTATCGGGGGTCGCCTTGGCCGACTTCTTCTTCGCTGACGAAGCAGGAGCGACGGCTTTTTTCTTGGCGGCTTGGGTCTTCGCAGTGGCGGCGAAGGCATCGGCAGGCGTGACGGACGCGGTGGTCGCCAGCAACGCGACTGCGACCGACACAGCCGTGCCGAGCGTCATGCTCTGCAACAATCTGCGCGGTGAAAACGATTCGGCTTTCATTGGGGTCTGGACAAAGCGGGCGGGAGGTTTCCGCAAGTGTAGTTAAAGCTGAAAAAAAGAGCAATATTAGGCACTTACCGATCGTCGTTAAACCGGAATGTAAGGGTCGGCCAACCTCCGGCCAATCGACCCTTCCGCTCCCATCGAAAAAATCCATGGGATGCACTGCCCGACAGCGCCCGTCTCCCGATTACCACACGGTTAATTGAGATAACGTCACTTCGGAGGCAATTTAAAGCGGGGAAAGTACGTATCCGGCGCTCGGCGTGCCAAAGGCGCCGGCCTCGACCGTGGCGGCGGCACGTCGCCACGGCACGCGCATCGAAACGGCGCGCTTTTCGACAGGAACAGAAGGATAACGTTCCATGGGCCTGTCAGGTTTACCTGTGCGTGATCATGGTGCAGCGCGCTTGCCCCGCCGTCGTGCGCACCATCTGGGAACAAGCCTGAAACCGATTCCGAACCGCTACGATAACTCGTTGTTTTATCGATAATTTGTCGCGATTGTGCAACGCACAAAAAATACTTGACATCCGTTTTCTCTGCCCTAAAATAGGCCTCATTGCTGCGTTGCACAAAGCACGCATCGCCGAAGTTCCCCAGCGTAGTGCCCTTTACCCTGCGATCGACGCGATCGCTTTTCAGGAGCTTGACATGTCCTTGCTGACCCCCGAGCAAATCGCCGCCGCCCAGAAAGCCAACCTCGAAAGCCTGTTCGGTCTGACGACCAAGGCGTTCGAAGGCGTCGAAAAGCTGATCGAACTCAACCTGCAGGTCGTGAAGTCGACGCTGGCCGAGGGCCAGGAAAACGCGCAGCGTCTGCTGTCGGTGAAGGACGCGCAGGAACTGATCGCGCTGCAGGCGAGCCTGTCGCAGCCGGTCGCGGAAAAGGTGCTGTCGTACGGCCGTCACCTGTACGAAATCGCATCGTCGACGCAAGCCGAGTTCGCGAAGGTTGCCGAAGCGCAATTCGAAGAGCAGAACAAGAAGGTCCAGGCGCTCGTCGACAACGTCGCGAAGAACGCCCCGGCCGGTTCGGAAACGGCTGTCGCCGCACTGAAGTCGGCACTGAACGCTGCGAACACCACGTACGAAACGGTTCAGAAGGCCACGAAGCAAGCGGTCGAAATCGCTGAAACGAACTTCAACGCCGCTGCTGCCGTCGCAACGAAGGCTGCCACCGCCGCTGCCGCACGTCGTTCGAGCAAGCCGGCCGCGTAAGCGTCCCCTGCTCCTGAAAGAGCCGCGCCCAGCGCGGCTTTTTCGTTTCTGGCGCCGGAACATGGGGGCGTGGGCGAGCGGCAACGGCGCTCCGCCTTCTAGCCTGTCGCGCGCACACCAAAGAAAACGCCGCCGCCCGGATGATCCGGGCGGCGGCGTTTTTTCCGGGCCGGCACGTGGCCGGCCGCGCCGTTCGCGTTACTTCTTGCGCTGCGGCGGCAGGTCCGTACAGACGCCTTCGTACAGCTCGGCGGCCATGCCGACAGATTCGCCGAGCGTCGGGTGCGGATGGATCGTCTTGCCGATGTCTTCCGCGTCCGCGCCCATCTCGACCGCGAGGCACACTTCGCTGATCAGGTCGCCCGCGTTCAGGCCGACGATCGCGCCGCCGATCACGCGATGGGTTTCCTCGTCGAAGATCAGTTTCGTGAAGCCTTCGTCGCGGCCGTTCGCGATCGCACGGCCCGAAGCGGCCCACGGGAACACGGCCTTGCCGTACTTGATGCCTTCGGCCTTGCACTGGTCTTCCGTCTTGCCGGCCCACGCCACTTCCGGATCGGTGTAGGCCACCGACGGAATCTGCAGCGCGTCGAAGTACGCCTTCTCGCCGTGCGCGGCTTCCGCGGCAACGTGGCCTTCGTGCACGGCCTTGTGCGCGAGCATCGGCTGGCCGACGATATCGCCGATCGCGAAGATGTGCGGCACGTTCGTGCGCATCTGCTTGTCGACCTCGATGAAGCCGCGATCCGTGACCGCGACGCCGGCCTTGTCGGCACCGATCTTCTTGCCGTTCGGGCTGCGGCCCACCGCGACGAGCACGAGGTCGTAGCGCTGCGCTTCCGCCGGCGCCTTCTCGCCCTCGAACTTCACGTAGATGCCGTCTTCCTTCGCTTCCGCGCCGACCGTCTTGGTCTTCAGCATCACGTTGCCGAAGCGCTTCGCGTTGTACTTTTCCCAGACCTTCACGAGATCGCGGTCGGCGCCCATCATCAGGCCGTCCATCATTTCGACGACGTCGATCTCGGCGCCGAGCGTCGAGTACACCGTGGCCATTTCGAGGCCGATGATGCCGCCGCCGATCACGAGCATGCGCTTGGGCAGCTGGCGCAGTTCGAGCGCGCCCGTCGAATCGACGACGCGCGGGTCTTCCGGCATGAACGGCAGCTTCACGGCCTGCGAGCCCGCGGCGATGATCGCCTGCTTGAACTTGACGACCTTCTTGCCGTTTTCGCCCTGCACTTCCATGTGGAACGGATCGACGAACGCGCCGACGCCGGTCACCACTTCGACCTTGCGTGCCTTCGCCATGCCGGCGAGGCCCGTCGTCAGCTTCTTGACGACGCCGCCCTTGAAGTCGCGCAGCTTGTCGAGATCGACTTGCGGCTTGCCGAACGTGATGCCGTGCGACGCGAGCGCCGCGGCTTCCTCGACGACGAGCGACGTATGCAGCAGTGCCTTCGACGGGATGCAACCGACGTTCAGGCACACGCCGCCGAGCGTCGAGTAGCGTTCGACGAGCACGGTCTTCATGCCGAGGTCGGCCGCGCGGAACGCGGCCGAGTAACCGCCGGGGCCGGCGCCGAGCACGAGCATGTCGCACTCGATGTCGGCCGCGCCGCTGTAGCTGCCGGCTTGCGGCGCGGGTGCCGGCGCGGCGGCCGGGGCCGGTGCAGCTGCTGCGGCCTTCGGCGCTTCGGGTGCTTTCGCGGGTGCGGGCGCGGCTGCGCCTGCCGATGCTTCGACGATGGCGATGACGGTGCCTTGCGAGACTTTCTCGCCGGCTTTGACCTTGACTTCCTTGACGGTGCCGGCGACGTCGCTGGGCACTTCCATGGAGGCTTTATCGGATTCGAGCGTGATGAGCGTTTGCTCTTTTTCGATCACGTCGCCGGGTTTCACGTTGACTTCGATGACATCGACGCCGCTGAAATCGCCGATATCCGGAACCTTGACTTCGATGAGACTCATGACTGTCCCCTTCTTGATTGACTGCAGACAGAGGGGGAGGAACCCGCGAAAGAACCTGACTACGGCCGGGCAAAAACCACAACCCTGGGCATGACCACCTTTGCCGTCCGCCCAAGGACGCGCCTTTCTTGTGGTTACTTTTCTTTGGAAGACAAAGAAAAGTGACCGCCGCCCCGCGCAGGGGCGACGCTAGCAGACCGTTAGCGCAACAGGTTCAACGAAAGGGCGTAGAGAACCAAAAACAAACCCACGCCCCCGCGAGCCACCTCCCCGCTCATCAAAGAATGATGCGACGGAAATCGCCGAGCAACGCGCCGAGATACGCATTGAACCGCGCGGCTTCCGCGCCATCGATCACGCGATGGTCATACGACAGCGACAGCGGCAGCATGAGACGCGGCACGAACTGCTTGCCGTCCCACACCGGCTTCATCTGGCCGCGCGACAACCCGAGGATCGCCACTTCCGGCGCGTTGATGATCGGCGTGAAGTTCGTCCCGCCGATCCCGCCGAGCGACGAGATCGAGAAGCAGCCGCCCTGCATCTGGTCCGGCTTCAGCTTGCCTTCGCGCGCGGCCTTCGACAGGTCGCTCATTTCCTTCGCGATGTCGACGAGGCCCTTCTTGTCCGCATCGCGGATCACCGGCACGACGAGGCCGTTCGGCGTATCGGCCGCGAAACCGACGTGGAAGTACTGCTTGAACACGAGGTTGTCGCCGTCGAGGCTCGCGTTGAAGGTCGGGAATTTCTTCAGCGCGGCGACGACTGCCTTGATCACGAACGCGAGCATCGTGAACTTCACGCCCGCCTTTTCGTGCTCCTTGTTCAGCTGGACGCGCAGCGCCTCGAGCTCGGTGATGTCCGCTTCGTCGTTGTTCGTGACGTGCGGGATCATCACCCAGTTGCGATGCAGGTTCGCGCCCGAGATCTTCTTGATGCGCGACAGCGGCTTCGCCTCGAACGGGCCGAACTTCGAGAAGTCGACCTTCGGCCACGGCAGCAGGTTCAGCTCGCCGCCGCCTGCCGGCGCGGCTGCCGCGCCCGGCGCCGCACGCTGGCCCGTCATCACGCCCTTCACGAAGCCCGTGACGTCTTCCTTCGTAATGCGGCCCTTCGGACCCGAACCCTGCACGCGTGCGACGTCGACGCCGAGTTCGCGTGCGAACTTGCGGACCGACGGCGATGCGTGGCTGGCGCGGTATTCGCCCGACGGCGCGGCGGCCGGGGCGGCGGCTGCCGGTGCCGGCGCAGCCTTCGCAGGCGCGGGCGCCGGTGCAGCGGCAGGCGCGGGCGCGGCAGCGGCCGGAGCCGGTGCGCTGGCCTGCGGTGCGGCAGCCGGTGCGCCGGCGGCTTCGAGCAGCACGATCAGCGTGCCTTCCGACACCGAATCGCCCACCTTGACCTTGATGTCCTTCACGACGCCGGCGGCCGGGCTCGGCACGTCCATCGTCGCCTTGTCCGATTCGAGCGTGACGAGCGACTGTTCCTTCTCGACCGTGTCGCCGACCTTCACGCCGATCTCGATCACCGGAACGTCCTTGTAGTCGCCGATGTCGGGCACCTTCACTTCGAGCGTGCCGCCGGATGCTGCCGGGGCGGCAGCGGGCGCAGCAGCGGCCGGCGCCGCTGCGGGAGCCGGCGCTGCTGCCGGCGCGGCCGCGCCGTTCGCCTGGGCGCCTGCGCCGCCTTCGAGCAGGACGATCAGCGAGCCTTCCGACACGGAATCGCCGACCTTGACCTTGATTTCCTTCACGACGCCGCCGACCGGGCTCGGCACGTCCATCGTCGCCTTGTCCGACTCGAGCGTGACGAGCGACTGCTCGGGCTCGACCGTATCGCCCACCTTCACGCCGATCTCGATGACCGGCACGTCCTTGTAATCGCCGATATCCGGCACCTTCACTTCGATCGCTTGACTCATCTGTTTCTGTCTCCATGGCCGCGCGCGCTCCTCGCGGGAGCGGCGCGCGGCATCACACGGCGTGTGCGTTAAACGGTCATCGGGTTGGGCTTGGACGGATCGAGGTTGTACTTGGCGATCGCGTCCGCGACCACCTTGCGCTCGATCGTGCCTTCGTCGGCCAGCGCGTTGAGCGCGGCGACGGTGACCCAGTGACGGTCGACCTCGAAGAAGTGACGCAGCTTCTCGCGGGTATCCGAACGGCCGAAGCCGTCGGTGCCCAGCACGACGAAGCGGCGATCGATCTGGCCACGGATCTGGTCGACCAGCGCACGGACGTAGTCGGTCGATGCGATGACCGGGCCCTGCGTGTCCTTCAGGCACTTCTGCACGTGCGACAGGCGACGCTCCTCGGTCGGATGGAGCAGGTTCCAGCGCTCGACCTCATGGCCTTCGCGCGCGAGTTCCGTGAAGCTCGGCACGCTCCACAGGTCGGCGGCGACGCCCCAGTCGTTCTTCAGCAGGTCGGCGGCGGCGATCACTTCGTTGAAGATCGTGCCCGCGCCGAGCAGCTGGACGCGCGGCGCCTTCTTGTCGGCGTCGGCCTTCTTGAACGCGTACATGCCCTTGATGATGTCGGCCGCCACGTGCTCGCCCTGCGGAATCGCCGGGTGCTCGTAGTTTTCGTTCATCACCGTGATGTAGTAGTACACGTCTTCCTGCTCCTGCACCATGCGGCGCAGGCCGTCCTGGATGATCACCGCGAGTTCGTAGCCGAACGTCGGGTCGTAGCTCACGCAGTTCGGCACCGAGGCCGCCCACAGCAGCGAGTGACCGTCTTCGTGCTGCAGGCCTTCGCCGTTCAGCGTCGTCCGGCCCGCCGTGCCGCCCAGCAGGAAGCCGCGCGAACGCATGTCGCCCGCGGCCCACGCGAGGTCGCCGATCCGCTGGAAGCCGAACATCGAGTAGAAGATGTAGAACGGCACCATGATCTCACCGTGCGTCGAATACGACGTCGCCGCCGCGATCCAGTCGCACATGCCGCCCGCTTCGTTGATGCCTTCCTGCAGGATCTGGCCGGTCTGCGATTCCTTGTAGAACATCAGCTGGTCGGAATCTTCCGGCACGTACTTCTGGCCTTCCTGGTTCCAAATACCGATCTGGCGGAACAGGCCTTCCATGCCGAACGTACGCGATTCGTCCGGGACGATCGGCACGACGCGCTTGCCGAGCGCCTTGTCCTTCAGCAGGATGTTCAGGATCCGCACGAACGCCATCGTCGTCGAGATCTCGCGGCCTTCGCCCGTGCCCTTCAAGAGCGGCTCGAACGCGTCGAGCGCCGGCACCGGCAGCGACGTCGCCTTCTCGCGGCGGTGCGGCAGGTAGCCGCCGAGGTCCATGCGCTTCTGGCGCATGTATTCGAGTTCCTTCGAACCTTCCTCGAACTTGAGGTACGGCACGTCGGCGATCTGCTCGTCGGTGATCGGCAGGCGGAACTGGTCACGGAACTTCTTCAGTTGCTCGACCGGCAGCTTCTTCTGCTGGTGCGTGATGTTCATCGCCTGGCCCGACTCGCCCATCCCGTAGCCCTTGATGGTCTTCGCGAGGATGACGGTCGGCGCGCCCTTCGTGTTCGTGGCTTCGTGGAACGCCGCGTAGATCTTGTGCGGATCGTGACCGCCGCGGTTCAGCGCCCAGATGTCGTCGTCCGACCAGTCGGCGACCAGCGCCTTCAGTTCAGGCGTGTTGAAGAAGTGCTCGCGCACGTACGCGCCCGACTCCGACTTGTACGTCTGGTATTCGCCGTCGACGCACTCCATCATGCGGCGCATCAGCGCGCCCGACTTGTCGCGCGCGAACAGCGCATCCCAGCGGCTGCCCCAGATGACCTTGATCACGTTCCAGCCGGCGCCGCGGAATTCCGATTCGAGTTCCTGGATGATCTTGCCGTTGCCGCGCACCGGGCCGTCGAGACGCTGCAGGTTGCAGTTGATCACGAACACGAGGTTGTCGAGCTTCTCGCGGCTCGCCATGCCGATCGCGCCGAGCGATTCCGGCTCGTCCGTCTCGCCGTCGCCGAGGAACGCCCACACCTTGCGGCCTTCCGTCTTCGCGATGCCGCGCGACTCCAGGTACTTCATGAAGCGCGCCTGGTAGATCGCCATGATCGGGCCGAGACCCATCGACACGGTCGGGAACTGCCAGAAATCCGGCATCAGCCACGGGTGCGGGTACGACGAGATGCCCTTGCCGTCGACTTCCTGGCGGAAGTTGTCGAGCTGCTCTTCCGACAGACGGCCGAGCAGGAACGCGCGCGAGTACACGCCCGGCGACGAGTGGCCCTGCACGAACACGAGATCGCCGCCGTGCTGGTCGGACGCTGCGTGCCAGAAGTGGTTGTAGCCGACGTCGTAGAGCGTCGCGGCCGACGCGAACGACGCGATGTGGCCGCCGACGTTCGTGTCCTTGCCTGCGCGCAGCACCATCGCCAGCGCGTTCCAGCGCGTGTACGAACGGATGCGGTGCTCGATGTCCTGGTCGCCCGGAATCTTCGCCTGGGCTTCGACCGGAATCGTGTTGATGTACGGGGTATTGGCGGAGAACGGCAGGTGTTCGCCGTGCATGCGGGCGAATTCGATCTGCTTTTCGATCAGGTAATGCGCACGGCCAGTGCCCACGGAGGAGATCACGCCATCGAGCGACTCCAGCCACTCGACGGTTTCTTGCGGGTCGTCGTCACGTTCGGCGGCGACATATTTCATCACTTCGTTCGGTACAGCGGACATTCTCGTCTCCTGGGTCCTGGAATGTGAGGATCGCTCTCGTGCAGACGACGCGACGCGGCCGGCTGCGGGCAAGCTCCAGCGGATTGTAATGAGCGTGGACGGGCCCGCGCAACAAAATTTTCGAATTGTGAGATCTTTTCTCGTAATACGGAATATTGCTGCGCTGCACCCATATTTCGGGGCTCTCCGGCACGTCGCGTCGGAACAAAACCGTTTCCGTTCAACATATCCGGTATAGGTTTTCCATGTATTGCGCTGCGCTACAATCCTGCCATGTTGACCGATCGGCTTTTCGCACGCTCGGCGCGACCGCCGGGCCCGCCGGCGGAGTCGCAGCCGTCCCGTTGGCACCACGGACCGTGGTGGTCCAATTCCTATTTGCTGACGCCGCTGCTGTCGATCCTGGTGTTCCTCGTGGTGATGAGCCTCATCCTGTGGAGCCTGAACCGGCGCGAACAGCAGCAGCAGGAAGACACCCTCTTTCGCAACGTCGCGTGGGCCCAGCAGCAGATCCGCCTGTCGATGACGGGCGCGCAGGAACAGTTGCAGGCGCTGTCGCGCGATCTCGCGTCCGGCCGTCTCGACCAGAATGCATTCCAGATGGCCGTCGCGGACGTGATGCAGACGCATCCGGAAATCCTTTACCTGAACTGGTATACGGCGCCCGGCGTGCAACGCTGGCCCACCGTGCATCCGCCGCTGCTCGGCCAGCGCCTCGCGAAGCCCGGCGACGCACAGATGCAGGACGCCGTGCGCGGCGCGTACGACGAGGCGCGCAGCACGCGCCGCCAGGCCTATTCGCCGCTGATCTACGACGACTTCGGTAACGGCTTCATCACGTTGCAGACGCCCGTGATGCGCGGCGACCGCGACTATCTCGGCTCGATCGCCGCGGTGTTCTCGGTCGAGGGCATCCTGAAGCATGACATCCCGCAGGAACTGTCGTCGAAATACAAGATCTCGATCACCGATTCGAACAACCGCGAACTGTCGTCCACGTCGACACGCCCGCGCCTGCCGCGCGACTCCCACTACGATCTGCCGCTCGACCCGCCCGGCCAGGGGCTGACGGTGCGCGTGTATGCGTTCCCGCAGCTCACCAACCTGACCAACAACACACTCGTGTGGCTCGTCGCCGGCCTGTCGTGCTTCGTGCTGTGGAGCCTCTGGAGCCTGTGGAAGCACACGCGCCAGCGCTTCGAGGCACAGCAGGCGCTGTACGCGGAAGCGTTCTTCCGCCGCGCGATGGAAAACTCGGTGCTGATCGGCATGCGCGTGCTCGACATGCACGGCCGCATCACGCACGTGAACCCTGCCTTCTGCCGGATGACGGGCTGGGACGAAACCGATCTCGTCGGCAAGGTCGCACCGTTCCCGTACTGGCCGCGCGACGCGTACCCGGAAATGCAGCGCCAGCTCGACATGACGCTGCGCGGCAAGGCGCCGAGCTCGGGCTTCGAGCTGCGCGTGCGGCGCAAGAACGGCACGCTGTTCCATGCGCGCCTGTACGTGTCGCCGCTGATCGACAGCTCGGGCCGCCAGACCGGCTGGATGTCGTCGATGACCGACATCACCGAGCCGAAGCGCGCACGCGAGGAACTCGCCGCCGCGCACGAACGCTTCACGACGGTGCTCGAAAGCCTCGACGCCGCGGTGTCGGTGCTCGCCGCCGACGAAGCCGAGCTGCTGTTCGCGAACCGCTACTACCGCCACCTGTTCGGCATTCGTCCGGACGGCCACCTGGAGCTGTCGGGCGGCGGCTTCGACCGCGCGCAGGCGTCGTCCGACTCGATCGACATGGTCGACGCGTTCGCGGGGCTGCCGGCCGCCGCGCTGACGAGCAGCACCGCCGATGCGCAGGAGGTGTACGTCGAGAGCATCCAGAAGTGGTTCGAGGTGCGCCGCCAGTACATCCAGTGGGTGGACGGCCACCTCGCGCAGATGCAGATCGCGACCGACATCACGACCCGCAAGAAAGCGCAGGAGCTCGCGCATCAGCAGGAAGAAAAGCTGCAGTTCACGAGCCGATTGATGACGATGGGCGAAATGGCGTCATCGATTGCTCACGAATTGAATCAGCCGCTCGCCGCGATCAACAACTACTGCTCGGGTACGCTCGCGCTCGTGAAGAGCGGCCGCGGCACGCCCGAGACGCTGCAGCCCGCGCTGGAAAAGACCGCGCAGCAGGCGCTGCGCGCGGGGATGATCGTCAAGCGGATCCGCGAATTCGTGAAGCGCAGCGAGCCGAAGCGCCAGCCGGCACGGGTCGCGGACATCGTCGCCGATGCGGTCGGGCTGGCCGAAATCGAGGCCAGAAAGCGCAGGATCCGGATCGTCACGGAAATCCTCGCAAGAATGCCTATTATTTATGTCGACCCCGTGCTGATCGAACAGGTGCTGATGAACCTGATGAAGAACGCAGCCGAGGCGATGGCCGACGTGAAGCCGGCGTCGGCGGACGGCGTGATCCGCGTCGTCGCCGATATCGATGCGGGCTTCGTCGACATCCGTGTGATCGACCAGGGCCCGGGCGTCGACGAAGCGACCGCCGAGCGCCTGTTCGAACCGTTTTACAGCACCAAGTCCGATGGCATGGGCATGGGGCTGAACATCTGCCGTTCGATCATCGAATCGCATCGGGGGCGTCTGTGGGTGGTCAACAACGTCGAGCCGGATGGCCGCATTTCCGGCGCGACGTTCCACTGCAGCCTGCCCATTGGGGAACCCGCTGATCTCGGCCAAGGGGGGCGCGAGGCATCGGCATCACATACCGTTACGGGAGAACTATGAATAGCCCTGTCACCACCACTCAGGAAACCGTCTTTGTCGTCGACGACGACGAGGCCGTACGGGACTCGCTGCGCTGGCTGCTGGAGGCGAACGGCTATCGCGTGCAATGCTTCTCGAGCGCCGAGCAGTTCCTCGATGCCTACCAGCCGGCGCAGCAGGCCGGCCAGATCGCGTGCCTGATCCTCGACGTGCGGATGTCGGGCATGAGCGGCCTCGAATTGCAGGAACGCCTGATCGCCGACAATGCCGCGCTGCCGATCATCTTCGTCACGGGTCACGGCGACGTGCCGATGGCCGTGTCGACGATGAAAAAGGGTGCGATGGACTTTATCGAGAAACCGTTCGACGAAGCCGAGCTGCGCAAGCTCGTCGAGCGGATGCTCGACAAGGCCCGAAGCGAAAGCAAGAGCGTCCAGGAACAGCGTGCCGCGAGCGAACGCCTGTCGAAGCTGACCGCGCGCGAGCAGCAGGTGCTGGAGCGGATCATCGCCGGCCGCCTGAACAAGCAGATCGCCGACGACCTCGGCATCAGCATCAAGACGGTCGAGGCGCACCGCGCGAACATCATGGAAAAGCTCAACGTCAACACGGTGGCCGACGTGCTGCGCCTCGCGCTGTCGAAAAAGCAGGCCTGAGCGGGTTCTCCGGCCGCGGCGGCACGGCCCGCCCGGCCCGCAACCGGTATTTGCCGCCCCGCGCGATGCGGCCCACTCGCGCGGCGGCGGCCGTTCCTCCCGGCGCGCACGCGCCGCGGCCATGACGCTTCCCGTTGATTCGCTGTCGGACGGCAGCAGGCGAACGGTATAATTACGTGCTTTGCTACGGCGCTTCGCGCGTCGTACGCCCGCATTCCAACTTCCCGGCAGGACCCACCACCATGACAGCCCTCCTCATCGACGGCAACGCCCTCTCGAAGACCCTGCGCGGTCAGGCCGCCGAGCGCGCCGCCGCACTGACCGCCCGCGGCCACCAGCCCGGTCTCGCGGTGATCCTCGTCGGCGAAAATCCGGCGAGCGAAGTCTACGTGCGCAACAAGATCAAGGCCTGCGAGGACAACGGTTTCTTCTCGCTGAAGGATGCGTACCCGGCCACGCTGTCGGAAGCCGACCTGCTCGCGCGCATCGACGAACTGAACCGCGACCCGAAGATCCACGGCATCCTCGTCCAGCTGCCGCTGCCCGCGCACATCGACAGCCACAAGGTGATCGAGGCGATCGCGCCGGAAAAGGACGTCGACGGCTTTCACGTCGCGAACGCCGGCGCGCTGATGACCGGCAAGCCGCTGTTCCGCCCGTGCACGCCGTACGGCGTGATGAAGATGTTCGAAGCGCACGGCATTGCGCTGCAGGGCGCGAACGCGGTCGTGATCGGCCGCTCGAACATCGTCGGCAAGCCGATGGCGATGATGCTGCTCGACGCCGGGGCGACCGTGACGATTTGCCACAGCAAGACGCGCGACCTCGCCGCGCATACGCGCGAGGCCGACATCGTGGTCGCCGCGGTCGGCAAGCGCAACATCCTGACCGCCGACATGGTGAAGCCGGGCGCGACGGTGATCGACGTCGGCATGAACCGTGACGACGCAGGCAAGCTGTGCGGCGACGTCGATTTCGCGGGCGTGAAGGAAGTCGCCGGCTACATCACGCCGGTGCCGGGCGGCGTCGGTCCGATGACCATCACGATGCTGCTGATCAACACGATCGAATCCGCCGAACGCGCCGCGGCCGCCGCGGCCTGACGCGCCACCCGCCCAGCCGGCGCGCGCTTCCGTGCGCCGGTGTCTCGCCAGCCGCAATCGCCCGGCTGCATCGCGCCAGCCGGCGCGCCTCGCTGCGCATCCGACCCTGCGTCAATCGCGTCATTAGAAACTAACGATTGGAAAGCGCACGATGCACCCCAATAATGTCGGTATCGGGCGCGTTCGCGCGCCGCCGCCGTTACCCTTTTCATCCCGGTTCATCCGGCAACAGACAGGGAGTCTTATGTCCGCCAGCGCCAACACCAATCCGCTCCTCGACTTCTCCGGCCTGCCCCGTTTCGGCGAGATCCGCCCGGAACACGTGACGCCCGCGCTCGATACGCTGCTCGATGCCGCCAGCCGCGCGGTCGAAGCCGCGAGCGCGAGCGACACGCCGTCGACGTGGGCCGCCGTCGTTGAGACGGTCGAGCGGGCCACGGAGCCGCTCGGCCGCGCATGGGGCATCGTCGGCCACCTGAATGCGGTCGCCGACACGCCCGAACTGCGGGCTGCGTACGGTGAAAACCTGCCGCGCGTGACCGAATTCTGGTCGAGCGTCGGCCAGAATCTCGCGCTGTACGAAAAGTACAAGGCGATCGCCGCGAGCGCCGAATACGCGACGCTGTCGGCCGAGCGCAAGAAGATCCTCGACAATGCGCTGCGCGACTTCCGCCTGTCGGGCGCCGAGCTGCCGGAGGACCAGAAGCCGCGCTTCGCGGAACTGCAGGAACAGCAGGCCGCGCTGTCGAAGGCGTTCTCCGATCACGTGCTCGACGCGACCAACGCGTACGCGTACTTCGCCCACGACGAAGCCGAGCTGGCCGGCCTGCCCGGCGACGCGATCGAGGCCGCCCGCGAAGCCGCGCAAAAGGACGGCAAGGAAGGCTGGAAATTCACGCTGCATTTCCCGTCGTACTTCCCGGTGCTGCAGTACGCGGACAACCGCGCGCTGCGCGAGACGCTCTACCGCGCCTATGCGACGCGCGCGTCGGAGCTCGGGCCGCAATACGGCGACGGCAAGGCCGAATGGGACAACACGGCGATCGTCGCCGACGAGCTGAAGCTGCGCCGTGAAGAAGCGCAGATGCTCGGCTACCGCAATTTCGCCGAAGTGTCGCTCGCGCCGAAGATGGCCGAATCGCCGCAGCAGGTGATCGCATTCCTCGAGGATCTCGCGACGCGCGCCCGCCCGCACGCGGACAAGGACTGGGACGAACTGCGCACGTTCGCCGCGAAGGAGCTCGGCCTCACCGAGCTCGCCCCGTGGGACGTCGCGTACGCGGCCGAAAAACTCCGCCAGCAGCGCTATGCGTTCTCGGAAAACGAGGTCAAGCAGTACTTCCCGGAACCGGCCGCGCTGAAGGGCCTGTTCACCGTCACCGAAACGCTGTTCGGCGTGCGGATCAAGCCGGACGACGCGCCGGTGTGGCACAAGGACGTGCGCTTCTTCCGCGTCGAGAACCGCGACGGCTCGCTCGTCGCGCAGTTCTACCTCGACCTGTACGCACGCGAAGGCAAGCGCGGCGGCGCGTGGATGGACGACGCGCGGTCGCGCGCGAAGCGCGGCGGCGACGTGCAGACGCCCGTTGCGTACCTGACCTGCAACTTCTCCGCGCCGGTCGGCGGCAAACCCGCGTGCTTCACGCACGATGAAGTCATCACGCTGTTCCATGAATTCGGCCACGGGCTGCACCACATGCTCACGCGCGTCGACGAGCTCGGCGTGTCGGGCATCAACGGCGTCGAATGGGATGCGGTCGAACTGCCGTCGCAGTTCATGGAAAACTTCTGCTGGGAATGGGACGTGCTGTCGTCGATGTCGTCGCACGTCGACACGGGTGCGTCGCTGCCGCGCGAACTATTCGACAAGATGATCGCCGCGAAGAACTTCCAGAGCGGGCTCGGCACGCTGCGCCAGATCGTGTTCTCGATGTTCGACATGCTGCTGCACGTCGACTTCGACCCGGCCGGCACCACCGGCGTGACCGCGTTCGCACGCGAGATCAACGAGCGCTATCACGTGATCCCGCAGGCGCCGTTCTCGCGCTGGCCGAACACGTTCAGCCACATCTTCGCGGGCGGCTATGCGGCCGGCTACTACAGCTACAAGTGGGCCGAAGTGCTGTCGGCCGATGCGTACGCGGCGTTCGAGGAAGCGGCCGCCGCCAGCGGCAGCGTGCTCGACGCGGCAACCGGCACGCGCTATCGCCGCGAAATCCTCGAGGTCGGCGGCAGCCGTCCGGCGATGGAATCGTTCAAGGCGTTCCGCGGCCGCGAGCCGCAGATCGACGCGCTGCTGCGCCACAACGGGATGGCCGCGTCCGCGCACTGAGCGCGCGTAGCCCGGCTCGTCCGGCCGCATCGACAGGCACCGCTTCGGCGGTGCCTTTTTCATGGCGCGGACGTGCCGTCGCCCACTTCGTCGTCGAACAGCAGGAATTGCCCGTGGCGCTCGGCCGTGTCCTCGTCGATGCGCACGCCGACGCCCAGCAGCCGAACCGGCTGCGCGCGCCGCAGCAACCCCTTCGCGAGCAGCGTGACGGCCGTCTCGGCGTTGGTCGCATCGGCCACGCACTCGACCGTCGTGCGCTGGAAATCGGCGAAGCGGATCTTCACGTACAGCTTGCGGATCGACCGCACGGCGCCCGCGCGCTCGATCCGCGCGTCGAGTTGCACGACGAGGCGGCGGATTTCGTCCGCGCATTGCTCGAGCGTCGTCAGGTCGGTCACGTAGGTCGTCTCGACGCTGACCGACTTGCGCTCCTGGTCGGCCTGCACCGGCCGCTCGTCGATCCCGCGCGACAGCTGGTACAACCGCCGCCCGAACGCGCCGAACTCGCGGTGCAGGTCGATCAGCGGCCAGTCGCGCAACTGCGCGCAGGTCTGGATGCCGAGCCGGTCGAGCCGCGTGGCCGTCACCTTGCCGACGCCGTGCAGCTTGCGCACCGGCAGCGCCGCGACGAACGCATCGATCTCGTGCGGCCGCACGACGAACAGCCCGTCGGGCTTGTTCCAGTCGGACGCGATCTTCGCGATGAACTTGTTCGGCGCAACGCCCGCCGACACGGTTACGCCGACCGTCTCGCGCACCCGCTCGCGGATCTCGCGCGCAATCAGCGTCGCACTGCCCTGACAACGTTCGGACCCGCTGACGTCGAGATAGGCTTCGTCGAGCGACAGCGGCTCGACGTCCGGCGTGTAGTCGCGATAGATCGCCATGATCTGCCGCGACGCCGCGCGATACTTGTCCATCGCGGACGGCAGGATCAGCAGGTCCGGACACTTGCGCATCGCCAGCGCCGACGACATCGCCGAATGCACGCCGTAGCGCCGCGCCTCGTAGTTGCAGGTCGCGATCACGCCGCGCTGGTCGGGACGGCCACCGACCGCGAGCGGCCGGTTGCGCAGCGACGGGTCGTCGCGCATCTCGACCGACGCGTAGAAGCAGTCGCAGTCGCAATGAATGATCTTGCGCATGCGCGGCGGCGCGTCGCCGGGCGGCGGCGCGTGCGGATCGGCAGGCGGAATGGTGGTCGGGCTCACGGTGCCGATACTGTACAAAAACACAGTGCCGGTTTCAACTGCCGCGTGCGGCCGGAGCCGGCCACGCGCAACCGGCTGCGCCGTACCGGCCCGGTTTGTGCGGATCGTACCGGCCGGGCACGGGCAGCGACACCTATACTCGTCTGCCGCGAGACACGAAACGCAAAGGTGACGGATGAAGACGATCGGACTGATCGGCGGCATGAGCTGGGAATCATCGGCCGAGTACTACCGGATGATCAACCGGCACTCGAAGGCATTGCACGGCGGGCATCACAACGCGAAGAGCGTGCTGGTCACGGTCGACTTCGCCGACATCGAAGCGCTGCAACGCACGCACGACTGGGCCGCGCTCGGCGAGCGGATGGCCGACGCCGCGCGGCAACTCGAAGCAGCGGGCGCCGACCTCGTCGTCCTGACGACCAATACGATGCATCGGGTGCACGACGCGATCGAGGCCGCGGTGACACTGCCGTTCCTGCACATCGCCGATCCGACCGGCAGCGCGCTGCGCGCCGCGGGCGTCGAGCGCGTCGCGCTGCTCGGCACGCGCTACACGATGGAGTTGCCGTTCTACGCGGCGCGGCTGCGCGAGAAGTTCGGGCTCGACGTGCTGGTGCCGGACGAACCCGGGCGCGACGACGTGCACCGGATCATCTACGACGAGCTGTGCCACGGCGTCATCTCGGCGCAATCGCGCGCGACGTACGTGTCGATCATCGACGCACTGGCCACGCGCGGCGCACAGGCGGTGATCCTCGGCTGCACGGAAATCACGCTGCTGATCGGTGCGGACGACTCGCCGCTGCCGGTATTCGATACGACCGCGCTGCATGCGAAAGCGGCCGTCGAGTGGGCGGCGCGCTGAACGACACACGCCGTCGCGTACCGACACGCGTCGCCGAATGGCGTCGCCGCATTGTTTCGTGCGCCGGGATTCACTCTCCCGACGTACGCGTCGCGGCTCGCCCGACGCCCCGCTCTCGCCCGTCACACGGGGCCCGGCACGAACGACCCGCGCATCACGCGCCCGGTTCACACGGACGCGTCGACACGACGGCTTGTCCCTTGGTAATAAAGTGACTGCAAATTGGTACGCGAGCAGCGCCACCGCAATCGACGCTGCTCGTCGCGGTCTCTTTTTCCACCAACGGGAAACAGGAACATGAAAAGACTCAGCACCGTATTCGGCGCGCTGCTTGCCGTGTCGGCCACGCTCAACGCGCATGCCGACCCGAATATCGCCGCATCGGCCGCCACGACGCCCAGCGACGGCTTCGATCGCATGACGTGGGACATCACGCCTGAAGTCGTGCCGACCGTAAGCGCCCGAGCAGTACCGTAGTGCAGGTTGTTGACCGCGGAGCTCCGCGACGCTATCGGATGGGCTCGACGCGAGCAGTAGGCGGCAGCGATGGTGCGACGTTCCACGGGAGCAGTTCGTCGACCCGGTTGGCCGGATGGTCGGCGATGCGCTCGAGCACGTAGGCGAGATACGCCTCGGGATCGAGGCCGTTCAGACGTGCCGTGCCGATCAGGCTGTACATCGCGGCGGCACGTTCGCCGCCAGAGTCGGCGCCGGCGAACAGATAGTTCCGCCGTCCGAGAGCGACGCCTCGCAATGCTCGCTCGGCGATCAGGTTGTCGATCTCCGTACACCCATCGCTGCAGTAGTAGACGAGCGCCGGCCAGCGATTCAGCGCGTACCGAATCGCCTTGGTCGTGTCAGATTTTGCAGAGAGCGTGGCAAGCGTCGCTTCGAACCAGCGCTTCATGTCGTCGAGTAGCGGCACCGCCCGCGCTTGGCGCACACTGCGCCGTTCGTCGGGCGGCTTGCCGCGGATCTGCTCTTCGATCTTGTAGAGCGCACCGATCCGCCGCAGCGCCTCCTCCGTCACGGCGTTGGGGCGCACCGCATGCAGGTCGTGGATCTTCCGGCGCGCGTGAGCCATACATGCGGCTTCCTGGACGCGGCCGTCGAGATACAGCTCGGCATAGCCAGCGAACGCGTCAGCCTGCAGCACGCCGGCGAAGTCAGCGAGATGTCGCTGCGGATGCTCACCACGGCGATCAGGCGTGTAGGCGAACCAGGCCGCCGGCGGTTCGTCGGAGCCACTCTGCCGATCATCGCGCACGTAGACCCAGAGGCGTCCTGTCTTCGTACGACCGTTGCCCGGCACCAGCACCGGTAGCGGAGTGTCGTCCGCATGCACCTTACCGCAGGCCAACGTGTAGCGGCGCACGGCGTCGACCAACGGTGCGAGCAGCGCCGTGATGCTACCCATCCAGTAGCCCATCGCGCCGGGATCGATCTCGACGCCGTCACGCGCGTACATCACCGCCTGGCGGTGCAGCGGGAGGTGGTATGCGAACTTCGACACGGCGATGTGGGCGAGCAGCGCCGGACCCGGGATGCCCCGATCGATTGGGCGGCTCGGCGCCGCGGCCTGCACGATGCGGTCACAGCGCGCGCAGGCCAGCTTCGGGCGGCGATGACGGATCACACGGAAGTGCGCACGCACGTATTCGAGTTGCTCCGCGATGTCTTCGCCCAACGGCTTGAGCTGCCCACCGCAATCGGGGCAGTCATCATCGGCGGGCAGATGGACGCGCTCTTCGCGTTCAAGATGTCCGGGTAGCGGCTTGCGGCTCGCACCTTCGCGGCGCGGCCGCTTTGCCTCGGGAGCGGCAGACGCATCGGCGGCGCCTTCGTCAGCCTGCAGATCCTCCAGCCGCAATTCGAGCTGTTCGATCTGGAGATCTAGTTTCTCCGATTTCCGGCCGAACTGCATTCGGCGCAGTTTCGCGATCGTGAGCTTCAGATGCTCGATTTCGAGAGCCCGCGACGAGAGCTGCTTTCGCAGCTCAGCTACCTGAGCATCACGCTCAAGCAGCAACGCTCTCAGAGCGTTGATGTCGTCGGGCAGCGCGGTCGAGGTTGATTCCATGAGGACAGTTTACGACTGCCCGCGATCACGCGAACGCCAGTTAACAATGGTTTACAGCGCGCTACGTGGACGCACGGCTTCGACCGGCTGTCGCCAATCGAAGCCCTCGAGCAACAACGACAGCTGCGCGGTTGTCAGCGCGACCACACCAGAGTCGGCACGGGGCCAAGCAAAGCGTCCTTTTTCGAGCCGCTTCGCCAATAAACATAGCCCGCCGTCGCTCCAATACAAGCACTTCAGCAGGTCACCGCGCTTGCCCCGGAACACGAACACGTGTCCAGAGAACGGATCTTTCTCCAGCACCGTCTGTACCTTCGCGGCCAACGAATTGAAGCCGCATCGCATATCGGTGACGCCCGCCGCGATCCAGATCCGCGTGTTTTGAGGCAGACCGATCATCGTAGAATGCGATCGAGAACAGAACGCAGCACGTCGGGGTCCGGCGCGCCTTCGATGCGAATCGACGTCTTGCCATGCTGAATCTGGATCGAGCCGGACGGTATGTTGTCGGTCTCAGTCGGCACCTCGAGCGCCATCGACGGCTGAGACGGTTCGTTGACGACAACCGGCAGCATTGCGTCTGGAATCGCATCGTCCGTTAGCAGGCCTTGCGCATGGAGGCGGCGCCATGCCCACACCTGATTGGCATTGATGCCGTTCTCGCGAGCAACACGGGCGACCGACGCGCCGGGCTCGAATGTCAGCGCGACGATGGTCCGCTTCCATTCCGTCGGATGTCGGCGAGTTTGCCGTTTCGGCGGGATCTCGACTGTCTGAGTCACTCTGTCCACAACTCCTATCGTGGACACGACCGGTCATTCGTGTCCTTCACAGGACATCATGGCACTCGTCACCGAGCGTTCACAGACGGTACTGGTCTCGTGCTTACTGCCGACCGAGGTCAACGCCAGCTACTACTGGGCCAACCAGTTGTCGTCGCAACATGGCGGGCACGCGATGTACACCGGCATCCAGCCGCGCACCCGCGGCACCAACGTGGTGATCTTCAGCGCGTTCGGCACCGGCACGGCGCCGCTGTCGGCGAATTGCCGCGGCGGCGCCGACGGCGGTTCCGGCACGTCGTGCTCGATCGCCTACCCGTGGAAAACCGGCCATGCCTATCGGCTGCAGGTCACCGTGACGCAGGCCAATCGCAGCGACGGGCGCTCGACCGTCGACGGCTTCATCACGGACGTCGCCACCGGCGCCACGACGCCGACCGGCAGCATCGCGGTGCCGGCGGACTGGGGCGGCCTGTCGAGTTCGGCTTATCTGTTCGACGAATACTTTCCGTTCAATGCTGCGTCGAAGGACCCGATGCAGCGGCCATGCGTGCCGTACGCGCGCTACATGACGTCACTGCCGCATTTCTACCTGAAGGATGTGGACTACCCGACGACCGAGCGGTCGATCCGGCTGAATACGGGGAAGGACAAGTGCGCGGTGCTGTCGGGCACACCGAACGCGCGGGCCACGCTGGTCAACACGACGACCTATCAGCTCGAGAACGGCTTCCTGCCCGGGAGCCCGGGCGCGCCGAAATAACAGGCGGACGCGGAAAACAAAAAACCCGGCACAGAGCCGGGTTTTTCGTGGACGAAGTGCGCATCGGTCAATTGCGCCGCACATCGTCTGGTGTGCTTGGTTGCGGGGACAGGATTTGAACCTGTGACCTTCGGGTTATGAGCCCGACGAGCTGCCAGACTGCTCCACCCCGCGTCAGAGAAATAAATTATAGGGTGAGGAAGTACTCACGTCAATACTTTTGTCACAATTTCCGGTTCTGCTGCCCGAGCGGCGATGCGTGACACATGCGCGAGCCTGCATGACCTTGTGCGTTCGCACCCCATGCTCGCGGTAAGATGGCGGCCTTCGCATTCACGCCGCACGCACCCTCCCGTTCATGAAAATCGCCACCTGGAACGTCAACTCGCTCAACGTCCGCAAACAGCACGTGCTCGACTGGCTCGCGCAAAGCGGCACCGACGTACTGTGCCTGCAGGAGCTGAAGCTGCCGGACGAGAAATTCCCGCGCGCCGATCTCGAGGCGGCCGGCTACCGCAGCTGGTTCACGGGCCAGAAGACCTACAACGGTGTCGCGATCCTCGCGCGCGACACGCTCGTCGTCGACGAATCGGACGTCGTGCGCAACATCCCCGGCTTCGACGATCCGCAGCAGCGCGTGATCGCCGCGACGGTCGACGGCGTGCGCATCGTGTCCGCCTACTTCCCGAACGGCCAGGCGCTCGACTCCGACAAGTTCGTCTACAAGATGCAGTGGCTCGACGCGCTGCAGGCGTGGCTGCGCACCGAGCTGCAACGCTACCCGAAGCTCGCGCTGCTCGGCGACTACAACATCGCGCCGGAAGACCGCGACGTGCACGATCCGGCGAAATGGGAAGGCCAGAACCTCGTGTCGCCGCAGGAGCGTGCGCACTTCGCGCAGCTGATCGAACTCGGCTTCGTCGATGCGTTCCGCCGCTTCGAGCAGCCCGAGAAAACCTTCACGTGGTGGGACTACCGGATGATGGCATTCCGCCGCAACGCGGGGCTGCGCATCGACCACATCCTGCTGTCGCCGGAACTCGCGGCGACCTGCGCGTCGTGCGAAGTCGATCGCACGCCGCGCACGTGGGAGCAGCCGTCCGACCACACGCCCGTCGTCGCGATCGTCGGCTGATCTTCGGGCCCGCGCGCGATCAGCGCCGCGCGGGCGCCGGCCCGAGATGGGCCCACAGGAAGCCGAATTCGGCCGCATCGGCTTCCGCGCGTTCGAGATCGTCCGCGCTGCCGTGGCCGCCGTCGGTGTTCTCCCAGTACCACACCCGTTCGTGACCGAGCGCCTGCATGCGCGCCGCCATCTTGCGCGCATGCGCGGGATGCACGCGGTCGTCGCGGGTCGACGTCGTCAGCAACAACGGCGGATACACGACCCCTTCGCGCACCCGGTGATACGGCGAATACGCGGCCAGCGCCGCGCCTTCGCGCGGATCGTCCGGGTCGCCGTATTCGTCGAGCCATGCGGCGCCCGCGTGCAGCTTCGGATAGCGCTGCATGTCCAGCAGCGGCACGCGGCACAGCACCGCGCCGAACAGCTCCGGCCGCTGCATCATGCACGCGGCGACCAGCAGCCCGCCGTTGCTGCCGCCCTCGATCCCGAGCTGGGCGGCACTCGTCACGCCGGTCGCGGCCAGATCCTCGGCGACCGCGATGAAATCGTCGAACGAACGCTGACGATGTTCACGCTGCGCGTCGGTGTGCCAGCGCGGCCCGAATTCGCCGCCGCCGCGGATGTGCGCGAACGCCATCACGCCGCCGCGTTCGAGCCATCCGATGCCGAACGCATCGCTGTAGCCCGGCAGGTTCGGGATCGCAAAACCGCCATAGCCCGACAGCAGGCATGGCCGGGCGACGCGCGCCCCGCCCGGCGGTGCGTCGAGCGCATCGCGCGGCCCGATCAGCGTGTACGGCACCACCGTGCCGTCCCGCGAACGCGCGCTCGCGCGGCGGACGACCAGCCCGGCCGCGTCGAACTGCACCGGCGGCCGGTCGAGCAGCACGCGGCGCGACGGCGCATCGTCCGCGCGATCGGCCAGATCGGCCAGCCAGCATTCGGGCGGATCGAGGTAGGTGTCGACGTCGACGTACACCTCGTCGTTCAGCGTCGACTCGACGGGCTCGACGTCGATCTGCGCATCGCCCGGCCAGTCGAACGGCCGCGCATCCCACGTCCACGACCCGTCGTCGGCCTGCCGCGGCTGCCACAGCATCGTACGGTTGTGCACGTCGTCGAGCCAGCTCGCGATCAGCGTCGTGCGCGTGTGCGTCCACGTACAGGCGGACGTGGTCGGCCGCGGTGCGAACAGCGTCGTGAATTCGCGCGCGCCGGCGAGGAACGCCTGCTCGCGAATCGCCAGCAGCGAGCCGCCCGCGTGGCGCACACCGTCGCAATCCCAGTCGAGGCGCGGCTCCAGCACGAGCCAGCCTTCCCAGAACCCGACCTCGACATGCGTCGGCACGTCGTAGCGCGCCCATTCGCCCGCGTCGGTCAGCCGGTACGCGTGCGCGTCGAAGAAATCGACGCTGCGCCACGCAACGTGGCGGCGGTCGATCGGGTCGTACCATGCACCCGCGCTGATGTCGTCCGGCTCGCCGCTGAACACGACGGGCGCGTCGGCGAGCGCCGTGCCGCGCACCCAGCGCCGCGCTTCATACGGATAACCGGCCGCGGTCGCATGCGCTTCGCCGCGATCCCAGCTCACGTACACGGTGTCGCGGTCGATCCAGCCGACCGTATGATGGCCCGGCGCGTCGATCGTGAAGCCGCCGTCCACGAACCGGCGCTCGACGAGATCGAATTCGCGCACGACGACCGCATCGGCGCCGCCCGGCGACAGCGACAGCAGCACGCGATCGCCGTCCGGATACAGGATCGCCTCCTGCTCGAACACCCACGACTCGCCCTCTTCGGCGCCGAGCGCGTCGACGTCGAGCAGCGTCTCCCACGCAGGTTGGCCGGCACGCCAGTCGGCCCAGCGCGTGCGGCGCCACAGTCCCTTCGGATGAAGATCGTCCTGCCACAGGTCGTACGCCCAGTCGCGCCAGCGGGTCGGAATCACCGGGCGTTCACGCGGCAGATACGCTTTCGCGAGACGCGCGGTCAGCGCGCGATAGGCATCGTCGTCGCGCAGCGCGGCGCGCGTACGCGCATTCTGCTCGTCGACCCACGTGCGGGCGCGCTTGCTGTCGAGCGCTTCGAGGAAACGGAACGGGTCGGCCCCGGCGGGCCAGCGGAAGGATTCGGACATGGAGGATCGGCGGAATGGCAAGCTGCATGCAAACCGCGATTATGTCCGATCGCGGCAGGCGCGGGCCCGCGCCTGCCGCGAATCGTGCTCAGGGCTCCAGATGGAGCTCCTGGATCTTGCGCGTGATCGTGTTGCGGCCGATGCCGAGCCGCTCCGCGGCCTCGACCTTGCGGCCGCGCGTGAAGTCGAGCGCCTCGCGAATCACGGCCGCCTCGAAGCGGCGCGCGAGTTCGTCCATCACGTCGGCCGAGTTCTCGCGCAACAGCCGCGCGACTTCGGTGCGCAGCCCGTGCTCCCACAACGGGTAGCCGGCCGGCACGCTGCCGTTCGGCGCGCTCGCGGCGGGCGCGGCGGCCAGCGGCGTCGCGCCGATCGCGGCAGGCACCGCTGCAACATGGCCGCCGCTGCCGTGCGCGTCCGCACCGTCGCCCGTCGCGACGACGGGCGCCACGGGCGCGCCGGCCGGCACGAGGTCGGGCGGCAGATCCTTGATCTCGACCGTCTGCGCGGGCGCCATCACGGTCAGCCAGTTCGCGAGGTTCTCGAGCTGCCGCACGTTGCCGGGAAACGGCAGCGACGTCAGGTACGCGAGCGCGTCGTCGGACACGCGCTTCGGCTCGACGCCGAGATCGCGCGCGCTCTTCTGCAGGAAGTGGCGCGTGAGCAGCGCGATGTCCTCGCTGCGTTCGCGCAGCGGCGGCAAGCGCAGCCGGATCACGTTGAGCCGGTGGTAAAGGTCCTCGCGGAACAACCCCTGCCGCACGCGCGACTCGAGATTCTGGTGTGTCGCGGCGATCACGCGCACGTTCGCGCGCAGCGGGTTGTGCCCGCCGACGCGATAGAACTGCCCGTCCGACAGCACACGCAACAGGCGCGTCTGCAGGTCGAACGGCATGTCGCCGATTTCGTCGAGGAACAGCGTGCCGTTCTCGGCCTGCTCGAAGCGGCCCTGCCGCGTCGTCTGCGCGCCGGTGAACGCGCCGCGCTCATGGCCGAACAGCTCGGATTCGAGCAGGTCCTTCGGAATCGCCGCCGTGTTCAGCGCGATGAACGGGCCGTTCGCGCGCGGGCTGTGACGGTGCAGCGCCCGGGCGACCAGCTCCTTGCCGGTGCCCGATTCGCCGGTGATCAGCACGGTCGCGGCCGAATGCGACAGGCGGCCGATCGCGCGGAACATGTCCTGCATCGCGGGCGCCTGGCCGAGCATCTCGGGCGCCTCGGCCACGCGCTCGTCCTGCGGCGCGCCGCCGCGCAGGCTTTCTTCCACCGCGCGGCGAATCAGCTCGACCGCCTTGTCGACGTCGAACGGCTTCGCGAGGTATTCGAACGCGCCGCCCTGGAACGCCGCGACGGCGCTGTCGAGATCGGAGAACGCCGTCATGATGATGACGGGCAGGCCCGGCAGCCGCTCGTGCATCGCCTGCAGCAACTCGAGGCCCGAGCCGCCCGGCATCCGGATGTCGGACACGAGCACTTGCGGCGTCTCGTGGTCGAGCGCGGCCAGCGCATCGCGCACGTTCGCGAAGCTCTTCGTCGCGAAGCTGTCCCGGGCGAGTGCCTTTTCAAGCACCCAGCGGATCGATTGGTCGTCGTCTACTATCCAGATCGGCTTCATAGGTCGGTCAGATATGGGTGAATCGCAATGTCGCCGCTCAATGGTCGAGCGGCAGCAGGATCTGAAATTCGGTACGTCCGGGCCGGCTTTCGACCTCGATCATCCCGTCGTGCTGCTGTACGAACGTCTGCGCGAGCGTGAGGCCGAGGCCGCTGCCGTCTTCGCGTCCGGACACGAGCGGGTAGAAGATCCGGTCGCGGATCTCTTCCGGAATGCCGGGCCCGTTGTCGATCACGTGCAAGTCCAGTGCCAGCCGGTACAGGCGCTTGGCGATCGTCACCTTGCGCGCGATGCGCGTGCGCAGCTCGATCTTCGCGTCGCCCTGCGCGATCCGTTCGCGCAGCGCCTGCGCGGCGTTGCGCACGATGTTGAGCAGCGCCTGGATCAACTGCTCCTTGTCGCCGCGCAGGTCCGGCACGCTCACGTCGTAGTCGCGCTCGATCGTGAGCCCGCGCGGGAACTCCGCGAGCATCACCGCGCGCACGCGTTCGCACACTTCATGAATGTTCACGTCGCCGACGATGTGCGGATGCCGGTGCGGCTCCAGCAACCGGTCGACGAGCGTCTGCAGGCGGTCGGACTCCTTGATGATCACCTGCGTGTATTCGCGCAACTCGCCGCGCTCGCGCTCGCCCAGCTCGAATTCGAGCAGCTGGGCTGCGCCGCGAATGCCGCCGAGCGGGTTCTTGATCTCGTGCGCGAGGTTGCGGATCAGTTGCTTGTTGACCGCGGTCAGGTCGTGGATGCGCTCTTCCCGATCGGTGCGCGACTGCCGTTCGTTCTCGAACAGCTCGACGAGCACGAAATCGGGCGCGTTCTCGAGGAAGCCGACGATCGCATGCACGTGCAGCGGTTCGCGGCCGGGCCGGTCGAGCACGGTATCGAGATGCGTCGCGTGAAAGCGTTCCTCGCCGATCGCGGTGATCGTCGAGGCCAGCTCGTTCGCGTTCGGAAAAATCTCGCCCCACGGCCGCTGCGCGAGCTGCCGCCGCGAGATGTCGAGCATCGCCTCCGCGGACGGGTTCGCGAACGCGATCCGCAGCGTCTTGCGGTCGAGCACGATCACGACCGTCGGCAGCGCTTCGAGCCCCGCCAGCAGACCCGAGCGCGAGAGCCGCTCGTCGTCCGTCAGTCGTTCGGGCTGCCCCGTTTTCGCCTTGATCAGATTCTTCAGAACCATCTGCGTGCTTGTCGCGCCTCAACGGGCCAGAAAATGAAAATCGTCGGAACAAAAAAGGGACGGCTGGACGCCGTCCCCTTTCAGACTCCGCCGCTCCCGCCGCAAGCCGCGCGGCGGGAACGAACCGGCATGACGGCGCTGAATCGAAGCGCCATCGCCGATTAGAGCGAGTAGTACATCTCGAACTCGATCGGGTGCGTCGTCATGCGGAACTTCGCCAGCTCCTGCTCCTTCAGCGCGAGGTATGCGTCGAGCATGCTGTCCGTGAACACGCCGCCACGGGTCAGGAACTCGCGATCCTTGTCGAGTGCTTCGAGCGCCTGGTCGAGGCCCGCGCACACGGTCGGGATCTTTGCATCTTCTTCCGGCGGCAGGTCGTACAGGTTCTTGTCCGCTGCTTCGCCCGGATGGATCTTGTTCTGGATCCCGTCGAGGCCGGCCATCATCAGCGCCGAGAACAACAGGTACGGGTTCGCCATCGGATCCGGGAAGCGCGTTTCGATGCGGCGGCCCTTCGGGTTCGACACGTGCGGAATGCGGATCGATGCCGAACGGTTGCGCGCCGAGTAGGCGAGCTTGACCGGCGCTTCGAAGTGCGGGACCAGACGCTTGTACGAGTTCGTCGTCGGGTTCGTGATCGCGTTCAGCGCGCGAGCGTGCTTGATGATGCCGCCGATGTAGAACAGCGCCAGTTCCGACAGGCCGGCGTAGCCGTTGCCCGCGAACAGGTTCTGGCCGTCCTTCCAGATCGACTGGTGAACGTGCATGCCCGAACCGTTGTCGCCGACGACCGGCTTCGGCATGAACGTCGCCGTCTTGCCGTACGAGTGCGCGACGTTGTGGATGATGTACTTCGACCACTGCGTCCAGTCGGCGCGCTCGACCAGCGTCGAGAACTTCGTGCCGATTTCGTTCTGGCCCTGGCCCGCCACTTCGTGGTGGTGCACTTCGACCGGGATGCCGAGCTGTTCGAGCAGCAGGCACATTTCCGAACGCATGTCCTGGAACGTGTCGACCGGTGCGACCGGGAAGTAGCCGCCCTTCGTGCCCGGACGGTGGCCCGTGTTGCCGCCTTCGAATTCCTTGCCGGCCGACCACGGTGCTTCTTCCGAGTTGATCTTCACGAAGCAGCCCGACATGTCCGTGTTCCACTGGACCGAGTCGAAAATGAAGAATTCCGGTTCCGGACCGAAGTAGGCCGTGTCGCCGATGCCCGTGCTCTTCAGGTACGCTTCCGCGCGCTTCGCGAGCGAACGCGGATCGCGCTCGTAGCCCTTGCCGTCGGCCGGCTCGACCACGTCGCAGGTCAGCACGAGGGTCGACTCTTCATAGAACGGGTCGATGAAGGCAGCGTTCGGGTCCGGCATGAGCAGCATGTCCGACGCCTCGATGCCCTTCCAGCCCGCGATCGACGAACCGTCGAATGCATGGCCGCTTTCGAACTTGTCTTCGTCAAACGCCGAAACCGGCACCGACACGTGCTGTTCCTTGCCGCGCGTATCCGTGAAGCGGAAATCGACAAACTTGACGTCCTCGTCCTTCACGAGCTGCATGACGTCGGCGACGGTTTTACTCATAACCTCTTCTCCTGATTGAACAATTCCGGCGGACTGGGAACCGCCTCGTTTATCGAGCTGACCGGGGTCTTGCTTTTGGCGCAGCGCGCCCCGATTCGACCGAATTCTATATAGCAGCTTCCGTGCCAACCATCGCAAAACCGACGCGGATCGCGCCGTCCCGCGCCGCAGCGGGGCTCGCCTGCGCAATTGCAGGGCTCGGGGTCGCACCGACGCCGACGACATCGCACCGCCTTGGTGCAATCGGCGAGATGCGGCGGCGCGTCCGAATCATTCTGGTGCATGCGCGCCATTCTGCACCCTTTTGGTGAACCCGTGGCCCGCGCGTGCGCCGCAGGCCGCGCGGACGTCCGTGCCGTGCCGCCGCGCTAGAATGATCGTTTGACCGATACGGAGACTCCCTGCCATGAGTACGCTCGACCAGCTTTACGCGAAGGCCGACGAACGCCGCGCACAAGGCGCGCTCAACTACGCCGGCGCGCTGCTGCCGGTCGAGGCATTCGAACTGCTGCAGCTCGACCCGTCAGCGCGCCTCGTCGACGTGCGCACGCGCGCCGAGCTGGACTGGATCGGCCGCCCGCTCGTCGGCGACGGCCAGTACCTGCACCTCGAATGGACGCGCTACCCGGGCGGCGTGCCGAATGCCGAATTCGTCAACGAACTGAAGGCGGCCCTCCCGGCCGCCGATACGCCGATCCTGTTCCTGTGCCGCAGCGCCGCGCGCTCGAAGCTCGCCGCGGTCGCGTCCGCGCAGGCCGGCTACACGAAGGCGTTCGACCTGCTCGAAGGCTTCGAGGGCACGAAGGACGCCGAAGGCCACCGCAAGACGGTCGACGGCTGGTGCTTCCGCAAACTGCCGTGGATCGGCGCCTGAGCGCGCGCCGCACCCGCCGGTTGCGACAGCCTCATCGTCGAGCCGGGCGATGACATGCCGATGACGGGCCGCGTTGCGCGGCCCGTTGCTTTTGGCATTGCCGCGTTGCAGGCCGCTCAGGGGCGCGGCGTGTCGGGCTCGACGACGTCGCCGCCGAGCAGATGCACGCCTTCGCGCAGCTTCACGAACGCGGCCGCGACCGCTTCCGGCTCGCCCTTCACGCCGAGATCGATGTGCCGGCGCGCGTAGATGCCGCCGCGCTCCGCGTCGCCCACGCTCGGCAGGCTGAACACGCGCACGCCCGGGAAATCGCGCTCGATCTTCTCCATCAGCGGCGTGAGTGTCGATTCCGGCAGTTCGAACACGTATAGCGAGCGCTCCGCATGCGGCGTCGCGTGATGCAGATGCGCGTACTTCGTATCGAGCACCCATTCGATCATCGGCCACGCCATCACCGGGAAGCCCGGCACGAAATGGAGATCGCCGACCGAGAAGCCGGGAATCCGGTTGTAGCCGTTCGGGATGATCGTCGCGCCCGCCGGGAACACGCCCATGTTGAAGCGATGCTGGTTCTCCGGCGACTCGAAGTCGACCGGCGTGGCCGGATCGGTGTGCGTTTCGCGAATCCGCTCCGAAATCAGCTCCTTCGCTTCCGGATGCAGCGCGAGCGGCACGCCGAGCGCGGCGGCCGCGCACTGGCGCGTATGGTCGTCCGGCGTCGCGCCGATGCCGCCCGTCGAGAACACGATGTCGCCCGACGCGATCGCGCGCGCGAGCGTCGCGGTGATGCGCGCCGGATCGTCGCCGACGTATTCCGCCCAGTCGAGCGCGAGGCCGCGCGCGCCGAGCAACTCGATGACCTTCGCCAGATGCTTGTCCTGCCGGCGGCCCGAAAGGATTTCGTCGCCGATGATGATGATGCCGATGCTCATGCCTGCCCCATGTCGATTGCGGTGGCGCGCGCGCTGGCGCGCAGGTCTTCCAGCGCGCGCAGGCAGTAGTGCCCGAACCACAGCGCCGAGAAGACGAGGATGAAAGCGTAAACCCAGATCATGGCGGCCGCGACGAACGGAAACAGCACCATCATCCAGACCGACGAGACCCACACGAAGGTCGGCACGGTGCCGAGCAGCCCGGTCGCGACGCCGATGCCGATCAGCGGCCAGCGGTGCCGGCGCACCAGCGCGCGGCGCTCGTCGCGGCTCGCGTGCAGCGCGAGCGCGTCGTAGGTCATCACGCGGTACGTGAGCCAGCCCCAGATCACCGGCGGCAGCAGCGCGAAGAACGGCGGAATCAGCCACAGCGGGATCGTGACGACGAGCAGTACGACGCCGACGATCGCCGCGCCGAGCGAATTGACTACGCTGCCGAAGAAGGTGCCGCCCCGCTTCGCTTCGAGTGCCGCGAACTGGCGATTCGAAAGGTGCTTGATCACGACCGGCATCGAGATCGTCGCGATCAGCAGCAGCACGGTCAGCACGATCAGCGGGATCGCGAGCGACACGACCACGAACGGCGCGACGACCGCATGCAGCTGCGACATGCCGATCGCGTCGAACGCGCGATACAGCATGGCCGTCAGCACGAAGCCGTCGAGCGCGCCGCGCGCGAGGTCCAGCAGCGTCTGCCACGAGAACCACAGCACGGCGCCCCACAGCAGCGCGGAGACGACGAACGGCATCAGGGTGAGCCACAGCATGCGCGGGTGCAGCGCGCTGGCGAGCGCCCGGACGAAGGAACGCAGCAAGTCGTTCATGCGGACCTGTATCGATGGAGAAAAACGGGGAAAGGATAAACCACGCGGCCCGCATGCGCCAAAGCGCATGCGGGCCGCGTGGGAAAGTCGTTCAACGGGAGAACGGCCGGATCGGGTCAGGCCGACGCCGCGCCGCGCTTGGCGGGGAACAGGCGCCGGAAGATCCGCACGAACGCCAGGCCGTGCTGCGACCAGAAGCCGTCGCCATAGGACACGCCCTCGACCTGCTCGCGGATGCCGGTCGGCTCGACCGTGCGGTTCCACGACGCGGTGCCGAACATCATGTCCCACCACGGGAACAGCACGCCGAAGTTGCAGCCGTACTTGGTGCCTTCGTGGCCGTAGCCGACCGCATGGTGGCGGCGATGGAAGATCGGGCTGACGAGCAGGCGCTCGCCGATGCGGCCGTACGACAGCCGCGCATTCGTGTGCTGAATGCTCTGCAGGAAGTTCGTGACCGCGGTCAGCACGACGAACTGCGACGGCGTCACGCCGATCACGAGCGCGATCGCCGCGAAGAAGCACGACTGCAGTACGTCGTCGAGCAGGTGGTTGCGGTCGTCGCACCACAGCGACATCTGCCGCTGGCTGTGATGGACCGCGTGCAGCTCCCACCAGATACCGAACTTGTGCTGCCAGCGGTGATACCAGTAGCCGGCGAAATCGAGCACGACGAGGTAGATCGCGAACGCGACGATCGGTTGCGACGTCACGCCCGGCCACAGATAGTCGAGGTTGACGTTCGCGACGCCGTGCAGGCGCAGCCACGCCTGGAAGCTGTCGAACACCGGCTGCAGCGCGAAGAAGAAGAACAGCGTGTAGATGCCGAGCTTCGAGATCGCCGTGTAGATCACGTCGACCCGCACCGCGCGGCGGTTCTTCCAGCGCTCGACCGGCAGCAGCGCCTCGAGCGGGCGCAGCAGCGCGAACATCAGCACCATCTGCAGCGCGCCGATGATTACCCAGTACAGCGCGTCGTAGGTGTCCTCGTCATAGTCCATCAGGTTGAACTTGAAGAGGAGCGGCTGCACGACATCGACGTACAGCCAGGTCTGGATGTCCGACACGAACGCATCGATCAGGTGCAGCATCGTTCGCCTCCGCCCGTCACGCGCCGTTCGCGGCCTTCCACGGCGCGCGGTCGTAGAAGTAGATGCCGTGCGGCGAGCGGCCGACGGCGATCGTCTGCACCAGCTTGCGCGACGCCAGGTCGATGATCCCGACCTTCTTCGCGAAACGGAACGTCACCCACAGCGTCTTCTTGTCGGCGGACAGCTCCATGTCGTCCGGGCCCGGCAGCAGGCCGGTGATGTCGCCGACGTTGGTGAGCGTGTTCTCGTCGATGATGCTGATCGTGTTCGCGACGCGGTTGGTCACCGCGACGTGCGTGCCGTCGGCGAGCGAACGGAAGTTGTGCGCGCCCTTGCCCGTGTAGATCTGCTTGACGACCTTCTGGTTGCGCCAGTCGACGACCGCGACGTAATCCGCGCCGGTCATCCCGACGAGCAGGAACTTGTCGTCCGGCGTGAGCCACAGGCCGGCCGGCACCTTGCCGACCTTCATCTTCCATTTGACCGTCTGCGTAGGCAGGTCGATCGCCGCGATCTCGCCGGACACCTGCAGCGACACGAGCAGCGTCTTGCTGTCCTTCGTGAACGCGAGGTGGCTCGGCATCACCGCGAGCGGCACGCGCTTCACGAGCTTCAGGTCGCGGCCGTCGTAGCCGTAGATGTCGACGCGGTCGAGCCGCAGGCCGGCCGCCGCGAACCACTTGCGATCGGGCGAGAAGCCGAGCTGGTAGGGATCGTCGATCCCTTCGACGGTGCGCTGCAGCTTGCCCGTCTTCGGATCGAGGAACATCAGGCTGTTCGAGACCGAATTTGCAACGATCAGCGACGCATTGTCGGGCGTCGCCATCAAATGGTGCGGTTCCTTGCCGGTCGGCATCGTGGAAACGACTTCGCGGGTCTGCTGGTCGATCAGGGAAAGCGTCGCTTCGGCCGAGTTGAGAACGATCACGTTATTCGCGTGGGCGGCGGGCGCCAGTACGGCGGCGGCCAGCGCGAGCGTGCGGCCGAGGGAAAGGAAAGTGCGCATGAAGACTCACGTCGTGGAACAGCAGTCATTGTAGAACGTTCGGCGGGCCCCTCCGGTTGACCCATGCCGGTATTGCGCCGCTTCGCCGCACGCCCCGCCTGCCGGACGCGCCGCCGCGGCAGGCGCCGTGCGGCCGGCCGGGGCAGCCAGGGCCAGCCGCCGGGGCGGACGCGGTCAACCGATGCCGCGCTAGCGCTGCATCGACTCCCAGACCTTGTGCAGACGCTTGACAGAGACCGGCATCGGCGTGCGCAGTTCCTGCGCGAACAACGAAATCCGCAATTCCTCGAGCAGCCAGCGGAATTCCGCGAGCCGCGCATCGGCGACGCCGCCGCGCTGCGACACCGCGCGCTGGTACTGCTGGGCGAGCGGCAGCAGCTCGGCCGACTGCTTCGCGTCGCGTGCCGGATCGGCCTTCAGCTTGTCGATGCGCAGCGCGATGCCCTTCAGGTAGCGCGGGAAATGCGCAAGCTGCGCGTAAGGCGTGTCGATCACGAAGCGCTTGCCGACCAGCGCAGCCAGTTGCTGCTGCAGATCCGCATGCGCCTGCGCGAACGGCTTCGCCTGCGCGAGCTTCTTCACGAGCCCCGCGTATTCGGCCAGGATCTGCCCGACGAGCCGCGCGATTTCCTGCGCGAGCAGGTTCAGGCGGCTGCGGCCCTCGTCGCGGCGCGCGTGGAAGCTCGCGTCGTCGTCGGGCAGCGGATCCTGCAGGCACGCGCGGTCGAGCGCCGTGTCGATCAGCTGGTCGCGCAGTTCGTCCTGCGTGCCGAGCGACATGTACTGCATCGCCATCTCGCGCAGGCCCGGCAGATTCTTCTCTAGGAACTTGATCGGCTCCTTCAGCTGCAGCGCGAACAGCCGCCGCAAGCCGGCCCGGTGAATGCGCGCGGCCTCCTCCGGCGAATCGAACACCTCGACGTCGCAGTGCGTGCCGCGGTCGACGAGCGCCGGATAGCCGTACAGCGTCTGGCCGCGCCGGCGGATTTCCAGCAACTCGGGCAGCTTGCCGAAATTCCACGTCGTCAGGTTTTCGTACAGCGCGGTCGCGCCGGTTTCCGCCGGGACGGCCGTCTGCGGCGCGGCGCCCTTGCCGGCCTTCGCGCCGCGAGCGGCAACCGCGGGCGTGGCAGCCGACGCGGACGCGTGGCCGAGCGCGTGACCGGCGTCGGCGTCGCCGCCGGTCGCGATCGTCGACGCCGCCGCGATCTTCTGGAACTGCTGCTGCGCCTGCGCGCCCAGCTCCTGGCGCAGCTGCGCGAGATTGCGCCCCATCGCGAGCTGGCGGCCGTGCTCGTCGATCACCTTGAAGTTCATGAACAGGTGCGCGGGCAGCGTCTCGAGCTTGAAGTCGGCCGTTTTCATCGCGACCTGCGTCTCGCCGCGCACGTCGGCGATCAGCGCCTCGACGAGCCCGCCCGCACCGAAGCGCTCGCGGCCCATCCGCTCGACGAAGCCGGCCGCGTATTCGGGCAGCGGCACGCAGTGCCGGCGCAGCTTCTGCGGCAGCGACTTCAGCAGCAACTGGACCTTTTCCTTCAGCATCCCCGGCACGAGCCACTCGCAGCGGCGCGCGTCGACCTGGTTCAGCGCGAAGAGCGGCACCGCGAGCGTCACGCCGTCGCGCGGCGTGCCCGGCTCGAAGTGATAGGTGAGCGCCATTTCGACACCCGCCATCGTCGCGCGCTTCGGGAACAGGTCGGTCGTGACGCCGGCCGCCTCGTGACGCATCAGGTCGTCGCGCGACAGGTACAGCAGCCGCTGCTTGTCCTCCGCCTGGCCGCCCTTCTTCACCTCGTCGCGATACCAGCGCTCGAACGCGGCGCCCGTGTGGATGCCTTCCGGAATCGCATGGTCGTAGTACGCGTAGATCAGTTCGTCGTCGACCAGCACGTCCTGACGGCGCGACTTGTGCTCGAGCTGCTCGATGTCGGCGAGCAGCTTGCGGTTGTGCGCGAAGAACGGCAGCTTCGTGTCGAATTCGCCTTCGACCAGCGCGCCGCGGATGAACAGCTCGCGGGCGCGCGCCGGGTCCTGCTTGCCGAACGCGACGCGCCGCCGGTGGTAGATCGGCAGCCCGTACAGCGTCGCGCGCTCGAATGCGCTGACCTGCGCCGGACGCTTTTCCCAGTGCGGCTCCGACAGCGATTTCTTCAGCAGGTGCGCGCCGATCTTCTCGACCCACTCGGGCTCGATCTTCGCGAGGCAGCGCGCGTACAGCCGGCTCGTCTCGACGAGTTCGGCCGCCATCACCCAGCGGCCGGCCTTCTTCGCGAGCGCGGAGCCCGGCCACAGGTAGAACTTGATGCCGCGCGCGCCGAGGTAATGCGGATCGTCGTCGGCCTTCATCCCGAGGTTGCCGAGCAGGCCCGTCAACAGGGCCAGATGAATCTGCTCGTAGGTGGCCTCGACTTCGTTGAGCCGCCAGCCGTGCTCGCGCACGACCGTCAGCAGCTGCGAATGGACGTCGCGCCACTCGCGCAGCCGCAGGTGCGACAGGAAGTTCTGCCGGCATGCATCGATCAGCTGGCGATTCGATTTCTTGTGCGCGACGGCCTCTTCGAACCACGCCCAGATCTTCAGCCACTGCAGGAATTCGGAGCGCTCGTCGGCGAACCGGCGGTGCGCCTGGTCGGCCTGCTCCTGCGCTTCGATCGGGCGGTCGCGCGGGTCCTGCACGGACAGCGCGCTCGCGATGATCAGCACCTCGCGCAGCGACTGCTGGTCGCGCGCGGCGAGAATCATCCGGCCGACGCGCGGGTCGAGCGGCAGGCGCGCGAGCTCGCGGCCGAGCGGCGTCAGCGCGTTGTCGTCGTCGACCGCGCCGAGTTCGTTCAGCAGTTGATAACCGTCCGCGATCGCGCGGCCGGGCGGCGGCTCGAGGAACGGGAACGATTCGATCGCGGTCAGGTGCAGCGACTTCATCCGCAGGATCACCGACGCGAGCGACGAGCGCAGGATTTCCGGGTCGGTGAAGCGCGCGCGCGCCTGGTAGTCGCTTTCCTCGTACAAGCGGATGCAGACGCCGTCGGCCACGCGGCCGCAGCGGCCCGCGCGCTGGTTCGCGGCCGCCTGCGAGATCGACTCGACCTGCAGCTGCTCGACCTTGTTCCGGTACGAATAGCGCTTCACGCGCGCGAGGCCGGTATCGACCACGTAGCGGATGCCGGGCACCGTCAGCGAGGTTTCAGCCACGTTGGTCGCGAGCACGATGCGGCGCGCGTTCGACGCCTTGAACACCTTGTCCTGGTCGGCCGCCGAGAGCCGCGCGAACAGCGGCAGGATCTCGGTATGCGGCGGATGGTGCTTGCGCAGCGCCTCGGCCGCCTCGCGGATCTCGCGCTCGCCGGGCAGGAACACCAGCACGTCGCCGGGGCCTTCGCGGCACAGCTCGTCGACCGCGTCGACGATCGCGTCCATCAGGTCGCGCTCGGCTTCGCGCGCGGTCTTCACGCGGTCGCGGCCGCCCGTGCCTTCGGCGTTCTTCACGGCCGGGCGATCCTCGGCCACCGGGCGGTAGCGCATCTCGACCGGATACAGCCGCCCGCTCACCTCGATCACGGGCGCGGGGCGCGCGTCGGTGCCGAAATGGCGCGCGAAGCGATCGGCGTCGATCGTCGCGGACGTGACGATCAGCTTCAGGTCCGGCCGCCTCGGCAGGATTTCCTTCAGGTAGCCGAGCAGGAAGTCGATGTTCAGGCTGCGCTCGTGCGCCTCGTCGATGATCAGCATGTCGTACGCCTTCAGCAACGGGTCGGTCTGCGTCTCCGCGAGCAGGATGCCGTCCGTCATCAGCTTGACGGACGCGCCCGGCGCGAGATTGTCGGTAAAGCGCACCTTGTAGCCGACCACCTCGCCGAACGGCGTGCCGAGTTCCTCGGCGATCCGGCGGCCGGTCGACGAGGCGGCCAGGCGCCGCGGCTGCGTATGGCCGATCAGGCCCGTGCCGCCGGCGCCGAAGCCGCGGCCGAGATCGAGACAGATCTTCGGCAACTGGGTGGTCTTGCCCGAGCCGGTTTCGCCGCAGACGATCACGACCTGATGATCGGCGATCGCGCGCGCGATCTCGTCGCGCTTGCCCGAGACGGGCAGGCTTTCCGGGTACGTGATCGGCGGAACGGGATTCGGTGCGACCGGGGCGCGCGGCGGACGCTCGCGGCGCGGGGCGCGCTCGCCCGTTGCCTGCGGCGCGCCCTTCGCGGCCGGCTGGCGCGCGCCGCCGCGCCGTTCGTCGCCGCGCGGCCCGCGCGGTGCGGGTGCCGCCGTGCCCGCCGGCTTGTCCTGCTGCTGGCGGGGCGGCTGGCCCTGCTGCTGGCGCGCATCGGCCGCACCATCCGGGTGCTGCGCCGACGGCGTATTGGCCCGCGTCGGCGCGGGACTTTTAGAAACATTCGACATGGGGGCGCATTATAATCCCGCCCATGAATTCCCAAACCGACCTCCCTCCCGCCCAGACCGGCGCCGCGACGCCGCCGGCCGCCGACGATTCGGCCGCCAGCCACGCGCAGTTCGTCGACTGGATGCGCTCCGTCGCGCCCTATATCCACAAGTTCCGCAACAGCACGTTCGTCGTGGGGTTCGGCGGCGAGGTGGTGCAGCAGGGGCTGCTGAATGCGCTCGTGTCCGACATCGCGCTGTTGCAGGCGATGGGCATCCAGATCGTGCTGGTGCACGGCTCGCGCCCGCAGGTCGAGGAGCAGCTGAGCCTGCACGGTGTCGAATCCGAGTTTTCGCACGGGCTGCGCATCACCGATGCGCGCGCGCTCGAATCCGCGAAGGAAGCGGCCGGCGAAGTGCGTCTCGACATCGAGGCCGCGATCAGCCAGGGTCTGCCGAACTCGCCGATGGCGCACGCGCACATCAGCGTCGTATCCGGCAACTTCGTGACCGCGCGGCCGGTGGGGATTCTCGACGGGGTCGATTTCGCGCACACGGGCATCGTGCGCAAGATCGACGCCGAATCGATCCGTCATTCGCTCGCGAGCCGCAAGCTCGTGCTGCTGTCGCCGCTCGGTTTCTCGCCGACCGGCGAAGCGTTCAACCTGTCGATGGAAGACGTCGCGTCGGCGGCCGCGATCGCGCTGCGCGCCGACAAGATCATCTTCCTGACCGAAGGGCCCGGCATCGTCGACGACGAAGGCGAGCTGGTCCGCGAAATGTCGCTCGACGCCGCGGCCGAGCTGCTCGATTCCGGCAACATCCAGGGCGACGACGCGTTCTTCCTGAAGCATTCGATCCGCGCGTGCCGCGGCGGCGTGACCCGCGCGCACCTGATCCCGCAGTCGCTCGATGGCAGCATGCTGCTCGAACTGTTCCTGCACGACGGCGTCGGCACGATGATCTCGTACGAGAATCTCGAGAGCCTGCGCGAGGCGACGCCGGACGACGTCGGCGGCATCCTGTCGCTGATCGAGCCGCTCGAGTCGGACGGCACGCTGGTGCGGCGCGGCCGCCACCAGATCGAACGCGACATCGACCACTTCTCGGTGATCGAGCACGACGGCGTGCTGTTCGGCTGCGCGGCGCTGTACCCGTACCAGCAGGAGAAGATCGGCGAGATGGCGTGCCTGACGGTCGCGCCGGAAGCGCAGGGCTCGGGCGACGGCGAGCGCCTGCTCAAGCGCATCGAGCAGCGTGCCCGCGCGCGCGGCCTCACGCACATCTTCGTGCTCACGACGCGCACCGAGCACTGGTTCCTCAAGCGCGGCTTCGTCAAGGTCAGCGTCGACGACCTGCCGGAAGACCGTCGCAAACTCTATAACTGGCAGCGCAAGTCGCTCGTGCTGATGAAGCAGCTCTGAGCACCGGCACGACTGCCCTTCCCCCCAGACACCGATTACAGGAGAAGTACACGATGGCTCGAATGATCCAATGCGCGAAGCTCGGCAAGGAAGCCGAAGGCCTCGATTTCCCGCCGCTGCCGGGCGAACTCGGCAAGCGCATTTACGAGAGCGTCTCGAAGGAAGCGTGGCAAGGCTGGCTCAAGCAGCAGACGATGCTGATCAACGAAAACCGCCTGAACATGGCCGATCCGCGCGCGCGCCAGTACCTGATGAAGCAGACCGAGAAGTACTTCTTCGGCGACGGCGCGGACCAGGCGTCCGGCTACGTGCCGCCGACGGAAGGCTGAAGCGACGCGACTTGCGACGGCAGGCCGCGCCGGCCTCGTCGCGACGTGAAGCCAACGCCCAGGCAAACGGCACCGTGTCTCGCACGGTGCCGTTTGCTTTTGGGAAGCGTGATCCGGTGCGAGCCGACGCCGCGCGACGCACGCTCGGTCCGGCACGCGATGCCGCCGGAGCGCCGAATTACCGCGCGACCGCGCCGGCGGATTGCCGCCTCACCGAATTACCGCGTCGCCAGCGTGCCGAATCGCGCCGGCCTCCCCGCGTCACCCCGCCGGTTTCAACGTGCCGCGATCGTCGGGCTGCGCCGGCGCGCCGGCTGGACAATCGGCCCCCGCGCCTTCGGTGCCCCACTCGGCCGCATCGCTGCGCTCGGCGCTCGACAACTCGTCGGCGCGATACCCGGTGCGGTTCAGCAGCGCCAGCATGCACGCCAGCGACACGAGCGCGTACAGCCCCGACGCGATCGCGACGCCGACGATGCTGCCCGTCGCATTGAGAATCGCCTGCGCGAGCACCGGCGTGCCGCCGCCGACGACCAGCGCGCTCAACTGATACGCGAGCGACAGGCCCGTATAGCGGATGTTCGCCGGGAACACGCGGGCGAGCACGCCGCCGACCGCCCCGTAGAACATCGCCGACGGAATCGTCGAGATGCACATGCCCGCGACGGCGACCCAGTAAGAACGCGTCGCGAGCGCGTGGAACATCACGGGCATCAGCACGATTTCCGGGATCAGGATCCAGCCCATCGCGCGCCGCATGTCGACCTTCGACACGAACCACGCACCGACCGGCTGCATCAGGAACTGCACGACGAGCGAGATCGACAGGATGCCGAGGAACGTGCCCTGCGCGTAGCCGAGTTCCTTCGTCGCCCACGACAGCGCGAACGTGCTGCGGAAATACGTGACGTTGATCACCGGCAGCGTGCCGGCCGCGAGCAGCACGACGACCCAGTGGTCGCGCACGACGTCGCGCAGCGGCAGCTTCACCGTGCGCTTGCGCGCGAGCACGCGCTGCATGTCGATCGACTCCTCGAGCCGCAGCCGGATCACCATCCCGATGACCACGAGCACGGCCGACAGCAGGAACGGAATGCGCCAGCCCCACATCAGGAACGACGGGGTCGGCAGCGCGCTCAGCGCGAAGAATGCCGCCGTGGCCAACAGGTTGCCGGTGGGCGAGCCTTGCTGCGCGAACGCCGCATACAGGATGCTGCGATGCTTCGGCGCATTCTCGCTCGCGATCAGCACCGCGCCGCCCCACTCGCCGCCGACCGCGATGCCCTGCAGCACGCGCAGCACGACGAGGCCCGCCGGCGCCCACACGCCGATCGACGCGTAACCGGGCAGCAGGCCGATGCCGGTCGTCGCGAGCCCCATCATCACCAGCGTGATCACGAGCGCGGTCTTGCGGCCGACGCGATCGCCGAGATGCCCGAACACGATGCCGCCGAGCGGCCGCGCGGCGAAGCCGGCCCAGAACGTGACGAACGCGAGCAGCGTCGCGACGCCGGGATCCATCGTGCCGGAAAAGAACACCTTGCCGAACACGAGCGCCGCGGCCGTGCCGTAGATGTAGAAGTCGTACCACTCGATCGTGGTGCCGACGAACGCCGCGAGGGCGGCGCGGCCGGGCCGCGGTTGTGCGGCGGGCGGGGATTGAGGACGGCTCATCGATGTCTCCATATTGGGGTGATCGGGGGCGCGACTCGCGCGCGCCTTTCCCGGTGGCCGGCATCACGCCGCCGGCCAGCGGCGTCGTGTCAGTCGGGCGGCGATTCGCCGGCCGCCGTCTTCAGCACGCCGGCATCGAGCAGTTGCTGCTGAAGCGCGCGATCGACGCCGAGCCGGTCGAGCACCGCGCGCGTGTCGCGGCCGAGCGCGGGCGGCGCCGACCGGTAGGTGGCCGGCGTGCGCGACAGCTTCACCGGCGACGCGGTGCCGCGATACGCGCCGATCTCGACGAACAGGTTGCGGTGCAGCGCATGCGGATCGTGCGCGACGTCGGCCACCGTGCGCACCGGCCCGCACGGCACGCCGGCCGCCATCAGGTCACGCGCGAGCGGCTCGCATGCGTGCGCGGCGAGCCGCGCTTCCAGCTCGGCCTTCAGCGCGGGCCGGTGCGCGCAGCGGCTGCGGTTGTCGACGAAGCGCGGATCGCCGGCGAGCGCCGGCGCGCCGAGATGCGCGACGAGCCGCGCGAACTGCCGGTCGTTGCCGACCGCGAGGAAAATCGGCACGGTGGCCGTGCGGTAGCTGTCGTACGGCGCGATGTTCGGGTGCGCGTTGCCGCTGCGCTCCGGCACGCGACCCGAGCCGAAGAAATTCGGCAGGTGCGGATGCAGCAGCGACACGCCGCAGTCGTACAGCGCGACGTCGATCGACTGCCCGCGCCCGCTCTTCTCGCGCTCCGCGAGCGCCAGCAGGATGCCGGCGAGCGCGTTGAGCCCCGTGACCATGTCGACGATCGGCAGGCCGATGCGGGTCGCGTCGCCGTCGCGTTCGCCGTTCACGCTCATCAGCCCGGCCATCGCCTGGATCACCGCGTCGTAGCCCGGCAGCCCGCCGAGCGGGCCGTCGTCGCCGAAGCCCGTCACCGCGCAGTGGATCAGGCGCGGAAAGCGCGGCTGCAGGTCGCGTGCGTAGTCCATCCCCCAGCGCGCGAGCGTACCCGGCTTGAAATTCTCGACGAGCACGTCGGCTTCCTCGAGCAGGCGCCACAGGATCGCGCGCCCTTCGTCGCGCGACAGGTCGAGCGCGAGCCCTTCCTTGTTGCGGTTCACGCCCATGAAATACCAGGCCGTGTCGCCGAGGAACGGCGGCCCCCAGCCGCGCGTCTCGTCGCCGGCGGGCGGCTCGATCTTGACCACCGTCGCGCCGTGGTCGGCGAGCGCCTGCGTGCAGTACGGGCCGCCGAGCACCCGGCTCAGGTCGACGACCTTCAGGCCGTCCAGTGCGCCACGCGTCGCGCTCATCGCTCGACCTCCGGCAGCAGGTCGAGCGCCGTGTCGAGCGCGACCGGCAGACCGCGCAGCAGCGCGTCGGACGCGGCCGATTCGTCGTCGCGCGGAGCCGGCGCGAGCGGATCGACCGGCAGCAGCTTGTGACGCACGATCAGGTGCGCCAGCGCGAGACGGCGGAAATCCGGCGCGAGCCGCGCGCCCTCGCAGGCCATCAATACGGCCGCGCTCGCGTAATACAGCGCGGACGCGGCTTGCCGCACGCGCGCGTCGTCGCCTTCGTCAGCGACCCGCGCGAGCCCGTCGCACGCCCGCGCCAGAATGCGCCGCAACGCCGTGCGGCTCGCCTCGGGCAGCGGCGCCGCGCCCAGGCGATCGCCGAGGAACGTGCGCAGCGCGTCGAGCGCATGCTCGCGCTGCGCGGCGCGCGCGACGTCGAGCGCGACGATGTTGCTGGTGCCCTCCCAGATCGAGCCGAGATGCGCGTCGCGCACGAGCCGCGCATCGCTCCATTCCTCGATATAGCCGGTGCCGCCGCGCACTTCCATCGCGTCGCCCGTCACGCGGCGCGCGTCGCGGCACGCGCGGAACTTGATCAGCGGCGTCAGGATCCGCACGCAGCGCGCGGCCTGCTCGTCGCCCGCGTCGGCCTGCGGCAGCAGCAGCGCGATCTGCATGAACATCGCGCGCGCGGCCTCGGCCGGCAGCAGCATCTTCATCAGCTGGCGCTGCATCAGCGGCATCTCGATCAGCTTGCGGCCGAACGCCTCGCGATGCGCGGCCACGTGCAGCGCTTCGTTCAGCGCGCGCCGCATCAGCCCCGCCGCGCGCACGCCGTTCGACAGCCGCGACATGTTGATCATGTCGGCCATCTGGTGAAAGCCGCGGCCGATCTCGCCGATCAGGTACGCCTGCGCGCCTTCGAGCGCGATCTCGCCGCTCGCCATCGAACGGCTGCCGAGCTTGTCCTTCAGCCGCACGATCCGGTAGCGGTTGCGCGTGCCGTCCGGCAGCGTCTTCGGCAGCAGGAACAGCGCGAGGCCCTTGATGCCGTCCGGCGCGCCGTCGGGCCGCGCGAGCACCATCGCGAGATCGGCGTCCGCGTTCGAGCAGAACCACTTGTCGCCGGTCAGTCGCCAGACGGTCTCGCCGTGCACGTCGGTTTCGCAGGTCGCGCGCGTCGCGATCCGGCCGACGTCGGAGCCGGCCGCCTGCTCGGTCATGAACATCGCGCCCTGGTACAGCGTGTCGAAGTCGCGCGACGCGAGCATCGGCAGGTAGCGCGCGACCAGCGCGGGATCGCCGAAGCGGCGCAGCGTGCGCGTCAGCGAATCGGTCATGCTGACCGGGCAGCACAGCCCGAATTCCGCCTGCACGAACAGGAACGTCAGCGCGTACTTGACGAGCGGCGGCACGGTTTCGGCTCCGTGGCTCAGCGACGCGAGCCCCAGCTCCGCATACGCGACGCGTTCGAGCGCGACGTACGCCGGGTCCTTGTCGATCCGCTGCACGGCCTCGCCGCGCCGGTTGCGATGCTCGAGCACGGGCGGATGCTTGTCCGCGCGCGACGCCCATTCGTCGAGTTCGCCCGACACGCGCGCGCCGAGCGCGTGCAGCCGCGGCTCGAGTTCGGCATAGCGCGCATCGCCGAGATGCAGCTTCAGCAATGCGCCGAAATCGGGGTCGACGGTGAAGAAATTGATGCCCCGGCTGTCGGGGATATTGGATGCGCCGGTGTCGGGCGTGCGAGCGGTGTCGTTCATGCATGCGTCTCCTGGGTTGCCTGCGCGGCGACCGGGCCGCGCGCCGCGGCGTCCGGCCGATCCTGCGTAAAGCCTCCCGCAGAGCGTAGGCGCGCGATCGATAAGCGTCCAATACAGGATTTGTCCGGTACGATAGATATTGCTTATCGATGCCGACGCCGGGAGGAGACACCATGGAACTGAGGCAGTTGCGCTACTTCGTGGCGGTCGCCGAGGAGCTGCATTTCGGGCGCGCGGCGAAGCGCCTGTTCATCTCGCAGCCGGCGCTGAGCTTCGACATCCGCAAGTTCGAGGACGCGCTCGGCGTGCAGTTGTTCTCGCGCACCAACAAGACGGTCGCGCTGACCAACGCGGGCGAGGTACTGCTCGGCGAAGCGCGCCGGCTGCTGCTGCAGGCGGCCGAAGCCGAGCGCCTGACGGTGCGCTCCGCATCGGGGCTCGCGGGTCGGCTGCGGATCGGCTTCGTCCACTCGATGCTGTATCGCGGGCTGCCCGACGCCGTGCGGCGCTTCGAGGCCGACTATCCGGGCGTCGAGGTCGTGCTGAGCGAGATGAACACGCACGCGCAGGTGCAGGCGATCCAGCGTGGCCAGATCGATCTCGGCTATGCGCACTGGGGCCACTTCCCGCCCGAGGTGGAATCGGTGCCCGTCTATGCGGAGCCGTTCGTGTGCTGCCTGCCGGCCGCGCATCCACTGGCGCGGCGCAGGCAGGTCGCGCTCGCCACGCTCGCGACCGAACCGTTCATCCTGTTTCCGCGCGACGCCGCACCGCACTATCACGACCTGATCATCGCGCAGTGCGTGAACGCGGGATTCAGTCCGCTGATCCGTCACGAGGCGCGGCTGTGGCAGACGGTCCTGTCGATGATCGAATTCGGGATGGGCATCGCGCTGGTGCCGCGCGTGCTGCAGCAGGCGAAAAGCGACCGGCTTGCGTTCCTGCCGCTGAAGGATGCGTCGCTCGAATCGCGCACGCTCGCGCTGAAACGCAGCGGCACCGCCGAACCGGTGGCGCTGCGCTTTGCCGGCTACGTACGCGCGTCGATCGATGCGCTGCCCGCGCTCGCGGGCTGAGCGCGCGACTCGCGAACCGGTGCTTGCGGCTATTTGAAAAAATTTGCAGAAAGGGCTTTACGAGCCCCAAAATCTCTGACATAATTTGATTCTTCTTTGGGCGGTTAGCTCAGCGGTAGAGCACTGCCTTCACACGGCAGGGGTCACTGGTTCGATCCCAGTACCGCCCACCAAAGAATTCAAGGGCCTGCGTCTCACGACGCAGGCCCTTTTCGTTTTCGGCGTCGCGCGTGCCCCGAGCGACGCGGGCGCCACGTCATACGCCGCCCACGTCCGCACGCAGCTACCGGCTTACCGTGCGCGCCCCACCCGCTCCGCCGTCGCGTCGAACGCGCGCTTCGCCTTGTCGACGATCTCGTCGACCTCCGCCTCGCGAATCACGAGCGGCGGCGACAGCAGCATCCGGTCGCCGGTCGCGCGCATGATCAGGTTGCCGTTAAAGCAGAAGTCGCGGCAGATCGTGCCGATATCGACGTCCGCGCCGAAGCGCTCGCGCCGGCTCCGGTCGCGCGCCAGCTGAACGCCGGCGACGAGTCCCGCTCCCGCGATCTCCCCGACGATCGGGTGGTCGCCCAGCGCGTCGCGCAGCCGGCGCTGGAAATACGGCCCGATGTCGGTCTTCACGCGCTCGACGATGCCCTCGTCGCGCAGCAGCTTCAGGTTCGCGACCGCGACGGCGGCTGCCACCGGGTGACCGGAATACGTGAGGCCGTGATTGAATTCGCCGTTGTCGATGATCGGGCGCGCGACGCGCTCGTGAATGCCCACCGCGCCCATCGGCACGTAACCCGACGTGAGGCCCTTGGCCATCGTGATCAGGTCCGGCTCGAAGCCGAAGTGCTGGTGCGCGAACCATTCGCCGGTGCGCCCGAAGCCGCCGATCACTTCGTCGGCGACCAGCAGGATGTCGTACTTGCGGCAGATCCGCTGGATTTCCGGCCAGTACGTCGACGGCGGGAAGATCACGCCGCCCGCACCCTGGAACGGCTCGCCGATGAAAGCCGCGACGTTCTCCGCGCCGAGTTCGAGAATCTTCGCTTCGAGCTGCTGCGCGCGCGCGAGGCCGAATGCTTCGGGCGTTTCGCCGGCTGCCGCTTCGCCGAAGAAGTACGGCTGGTCGATGTGCACGATGTGCTCGACCTTCGACGGCATCTGCTCGTGCATGTAGCCCATCCCGCCGAGCGTGCCGCCCGCGATCGTCGAGCCGTGATAGCCGTTCTCGCGCGAGATCACGTATTTCTTCTGCGGCTTGCCCTGCACGCGCCAGTACTGGTGCACGAGACGCAGCACGGTGTCGTTGCCTTCCGAGCCGCTGTTGCAATAGAAGAAGTAGTTGAAGCCGGCCGGCGTCACTTCCGCGAGCATCGCGGAAAGCTCGATCACCGGCGGGTGCGTGGTCTTGAAGAACGTGTTGTAGAACGGCAGCTCCTGGATCTGGCGATACGCGGCGTCGGCGAGTTCCTTGCGCCCGTAGCCGACGTTCACGCACCACAGGCCGGCCATCCCGTCGATCACCTTGTTGCCGTCCGAGTCCCACAGGTAGACGCCGTCGGCCTTCACGATCACGCGGCTGCCGGCACGATTGAGCGCGCCCATGTCCGAGAACGGATGGATGTGGTGCGCGGCGTCGAGCGCGCGAAAATCGGCGGTCGAGCGCGGCGAAAAAGCTTCGTTTCGATCGGTCATGTCTTCTCCGTCAAACAGCGTCGCACGCTCACACGTGCAGCAGCAGATGCCTGCGTTCCCACGAGCTGATCACGCGGAAGAACGCTTCGTATTCGGTTTCCTTCAACGCCAGGTAGGCCTTCACGAACTTGTCGCCGAGAATGCCGGCGAGCGGCTCGCATGCGGCCATCAGCGAGATGCCCTCCTCGAGATTGCGCGGCAGCTGATACGGCAGGTCGTAGCCGTCCGATGCGATCGGCTCGGTCGGCGCAAGCTGTTGCGTCATGCCGAGATAGCCGGCGGCAAGCGTTGCCGCGAATGCCAGATACGGATTGCAGTCGACGCCCGGAATCCGGTTCTCGATGCGTCGCGCGACGGGGCTCGACTGCGGAATGCGAAAGCCCACCGTGCGGTTGTCGTAGCCCCACTGCACGTTGATCGGCGCGGCCATGAAGCGCGACAGGCGGCGGTACGAATTGATGTACGGCGCGAAGATCGGCATCAGCGCCGGCGTGTACTTCTGCAGTCCCGCCAGGTAGCTGTGGAACAGCGGCGACACGGCGCCGCCTTCGTCGGCGAACAAATTGCGCCCGGTGCGCGCATCGGCCAGGCTCTGGTGAATGTGCATCGCGGAGCCCGGCTCGCCTTCCATCGGCTTGGCCATGAACGTCGCGTACATGTTGTGACGCAGCGCGGCCTCGCGCACCGTGCGCTTGAACAGGAACACCTGGTCGGCGAGCGGCAGCGCGTCGCCGTGCACGAAGTTGATCTCCATTTGCGCGGCGCCGACTTCGTGAATCAGCGTCTCGATGTCGAGGCCCTGCATTTCGCAGTATTCGTAGATGTCCTCGAACAGCGGATCGAACTCGTTGACGGCCTCGATCGAATACGACTGGCGGCCGGTTTCCGCCCGCCCGGTGCGGCCGACGGGCGGACGCAGCGGCAGGTCGGGATCGGCGTTCATGTCGACCAGGTAGAACTCCAGCTCGGGCGCGACGACCGGCTTCCAGCCCTTCGCCTTGTACAGGTCGAGCACGCGGCGCAGCACGTAGCGCGGCGAGATCTCGACCGGCGAGCCGTCGAAGTGCACGCAGTCGTGGATCACCTGCGCGGTCGGGTCGACCGCCCACGGGATCAGGCAGATCGTCGACGGATCGGGCACGCACACCATGTCGGGATCGGTCACGCCGGTCAGCGTGCCGTCCTCCGGATAGTCGCCGGTGACGGTCTGCACCATCACGGCCTGCGGCAGGCGCATCGATTCGCCGGATTCGAACTTGTTGCGTGGAATGATCTTGCCGCGCGCGATGCCGGCCATGTCGGGAATGATGGCCTCGACTTCGGTGATGCGGTGCTGTCGCAGGAATTCGCTCAGTTCGGGTTGCATGATCGGCCTCGTTCAGTCGATGTCGGATGCGGCCGGCGACGGCATCGCGCCGCCGGTCGCATGAATGCGATGTGTCATGTGCGCGCGGCACGCCGCGCCGAATGCCGCGAAGATGTCGCGCGACAGCGGCTGCTCTGCGTAGCGCCATTCGGGATGCCACTGCACGCCCAGCGCGAACGCACGCGCGCCGCGCACGCTGACGGCCTCGATCAGCCCGTCGGGTGCGCTCGCTTCGACGGCGAGCCCCGCGCCCAGACGCGCGATGCCCTGGTCGTGCAGCGAGTTGACCGTCGCCTCGTGCGCACCGCGCGCGACCCGCTGCAGCAGACCGCCGGGCGCGAGTTGCACCACGTGCGCGGGACCGTACTGCCGCTCGAGCGGATCGGCCGGGCGTTCGCGATGATCGTCGAAGCCGGTCGTCGCGTGCAGCCGCTGATGCAGCGTGCCGCCGTACGCGACGTTCAGCTCCTGCATGCCGCGGCAGATCGCGAGCACCGGCACGCCCGCGTCGATCGCCGCGCGGATCAGCGGCAACGCGGTCGCATCGCGCGCCGGATCGTGCAGCGTGTCGGGCGCGCTCGCGGCGCCGCCGTAATGATGCGGTTCGACGTTCGAATAGCTGCCGGTCAACAGCAGCCCGTCGATTGCCGCGACGATCGCGTCGGCCGGCTGCCGCGCGCCGAGCGCGGGCAGCACGAACGCCAGCGCGCCGGCGCCGTCGACGACGGCGGCGAGGTACTTCTCGCCCGCCGTGTGGTTTGGATGGGCGCCGCGCAGGATGCGGTCGGCGGTGACGGCTACGATCGGTCGTGCGCGCATCGGCGTCTCTCCGGTAATGGCGCGCGACATGCTTGCGCGCGCAACGAGGCGGGTTCGCGGGTACGCCGCACGCGCGTGCCATCCCGCCGCGCAGGCGCGATCCTGCCGCGCGGATGCCGCGGCAACAGGCGGTACGGCCCGGGACGGAAGCGGAAAGGGACGCTAGGGCAACAACGATGCGCTGCCGTCGCACTGCACCGCGCTGCACAGGTGCGCGGTCACGAGATTGAAGCGGCGCGGGCCGCGATGAGAAATGGCGAAGAAGCGAGGCTCGCGTAACGGGGCGGCGCGCGTGCCGCGATCAGCATGCCGGTTCGGCCCGGCCTGAGGCGGCGCGCCCGCCGACGGACTTCGGGTCCGGCGTATCGAAGGGCTGGCGGCTTTCACGATCGTACTCGACTGACTGATGGAGACAGGACACGTGTCGCAATGCCGCGTGGCGACACGTCAGCAAGATGTCTCGCAGCGGATTCGGCGTAGCACGGCCATCGTCGAGGGCCTCGCCGCCGGTGCGCGCGTGACGACTTCCTGACATTCAGCTTATATCACCTAAAAATTGCGTCAACTTTTCGGGGGCGGACGACGATATCGATCAGACGAAAAAAACGGCATCGATCGCGCGGATCGATGCCGTTTTGTGCGTTGCATCGGCTTGCCTGCTACGTGCCGGCGGGGCGGCACGCATTGTCGCGCCGCGCCGCCGCATGGACGCGGCCCGTGCTCAACGATGCGCGAGTGCGGTTTCGACGAGCGTCTGCAATAGCGGCGCGATCCGCGCTGCACGCGCTTCGTCGTACGCGTACGGACGCGTCTCCTCCATGTAGGTGATCTGCGACAGTTCGAGTTGCACGGCCTCGACGCCGGTATCGGGCACGCCATAGTGTCGCGTGATGTAGCCGCCCTTGAAGCGCCCGTTCGCGACGGCCGTATAGCCGCCGTGCGCGAGCACGCGCGCGGCCAGTGCCTCCGCGAGGCCCGGCGCCGCACTCGCGCCGCTCGACGTGCCGAAGTTGAAGTCCGGCAGGCGGCCGTCGAAGAAACGCGGCACGTGCGAGCGGATCGAATGCGCTTCCCACACGAGCACGCGGCCGTGTTCGCCCTTCAGCCGCGCGATCTCGCGTTGCAGCGCGTCGTGATACGGCACCCAGTAGCGGTCGCGGCGACGCATGATCTCGTCGTTGCCGGGCAGCGCGTTCGCCGGATACAGCGGCGCCTTGTCGAACGTATCGACCGGCACGAGCCCCGTCGTGTCCTGCCCCGGATACAGGTTCTCGTTGTCGGGCGGACGGTTCAGGTCGACGACGTAACGCGCGTGCGACGGCACGAGGATCGACGCGCCGAGATCGGCCGCGAACCCGTACAGCCGCTCGAGATGCCAGTCGCAATCGTCGACGAAGCGCGCGTCGGGCGTCATCGTCGCGGCGATGTCGTCGGGGATGTGCGTACCTGCGTGCGGAATCGAGATCAGCAGCGGCAACGTGCCCTGCTTCAGCGTGAATACAGCCGGTTGTTCAGTCATGTCGCCTCACCGTAAGAGTCGGCCGGCGCACGCATGCGGCGTGCGCCGGTTGCCGCGCGTCAGCGCAGCAGTTGCGCCAGCGCGGCGCGGTAGTCGGCATACGCGGCGGCTTCGTCGCGATGGCGGCGGCCGCTCACGACGCGCTCGCCGCCCGTGTAGACGTCGAGCACCGGCGTCTCGCCGTGCTCGGCGAACACGATGCCCGACAGCCATGCCGCGCTGCCGTGTTCGGCGATCGCCGGGTGATCGGGATCGAGCACGAGCCAGTCGGCGCGACAACCTTCGCGCAGCGCGCCGATGCGTCGCCCGCTCGCCTGCGCGCCGCCCGCGAGCGACGCATCGAACAGGCGATCGGCGACGTGCGCCTGCGTGTCGCTTGCCAGCACGTTGCGCGCGCGGTGCACGAGCCGCTGCCCGTATTCGAGCAGGCGCAGCTCCGAGCGCCAGTCGACCGACGCGTGGCTGTCCGAGCCGATGCCGATCACGCCGCCTTGCGCGAGATAGTCGACGGCCGGGAACACGCCGTCGCCGAGGTTCGCTTCGGTCGTCAGGCAAAGCCCGGCGACCGCGCGGCGCTTCGCGAGCGCCGCCGTCTCGGCCGCGTCGACGTGCGTCGCGTGCACGAGACACCAGCGCGCATCGACGTCGAAGCGATCGAGCAGCCATTGTACGGGGCGTGCGCCGTACGCGCGAACGCAGTCGTCGACTTCGGCCGTCTGCTCGGCGATATGGATATGCACCGGCGCATCGTCGGGCAATCCTTCGAGCAGCGCACGCAACCCGTTTTCGGATACCGCGCGCAGCGAATGCGGCGCGACGCCGTAGCGCAGCCCGCCATGCTCGGGCGCCGCGCGACGCATCGCATCGAGCAGTTCGAGCACGCCGTCGGGCGTGTTGATGAAGCGGCGCTGGTCGTCGCGCGGCGGCTTGTTGCCGAAGCCGGCGAACTGGTACGACACGGGCAGCATCGTGATGCCGACGCCGGCCGAGCGCGCGGCATCGATCACGCGCGTGCCGAGCTCCGCGATCTGCGGATAGCGCGAGCCGTCCTGCGCGTGATGCACGTAGTGGAATTCGCACACCGACGTGTAGCCGCACTTGAGCATCTCGACATACAGCCAGCGTGCAATCGCCGCGAGCGCGTCGGGCGTGATCTTCAGCGCGAAGCGGTACATCAGGTCGCGCCAGCTCCAGAAGCTGTCGGCGGGATTCGCGCGGTATTCGGTGAGCCCCGCCATCGCGCGCTGGAACGCGTGCGAATGCAGGTTCGGCATGCCGGGCAGCACCGGCCCGGCCGCGCGTGCGACGCCTGCCGGCGCGTCGGTGTCGGGCGTGACGTCGGTCAGCGTGCCGCTCGCGTCCCAGCGCAGCAGCACGTTGCGGCGCCAGCCATCGGGCAGGTAGGCATGGTCCGCGAACAACAGGGTGTCGGTCATTGCGAGTCCTTATCGACCGGTTCAGGCGCGTCAGCGTCTCGTCCGGTCCGGTGCCGCGGCCGGCAGGCGTGAGCGCGTCGCGCTTGCCCCTGCCTCGCGGCGATCGACCGGAGTGCGCCGTTGCGCCGGGTCCGGTCCCATGCAAAACGTCGGCCGGACCGGGTCCGTCACGACCCGGCCCGATCCGTCGCCAAACTTATCCGTTCATCCGGCGAAACACGGTCGTGCCGCCGCGTACGACCTGCTCGCACAGCGGCCGGCCGATCCAGTACGCCAGCTCGGCCAGCGAGCCGACCGACCAGACGGCGAAGTCGGCCTGGCGACCGACCTCGAGCGCGCCGTGGCGATCCGCGCGGCCGAGCGCCGCGGCCGCATGGCGCGTGACGCCCTGCAGCACCTCGGGCACCGTCATGCGGAACAGCGTGCAGCCCATGTTCAACGTCAGCAGCAGCGATTCGAGCGGCGACGTGCCCGGGTTGTGATCGGTCGCGAGCGCGATCGGCACGCCGTGCTTGCGCAGCAGCTCGATCGGCGGCAGTTGCGTTTCGCGGATGAAGTAGTACGCGCCGGGCAGCAGCACGGCGACCGTGCCGGCCGCCTTCATCGCCTCGATGCCGGCTTCGTCGAGAAATTCGAGGTGATCGGCGGACAGCGCGCGGTAACGCGCGGCGAGCGCCGTCCCGCCCGCATTCGACAGTTGCTCCGCATGCAGCTTCACCGGCAGCCCCCGTCGCGTCGCGGCCTCGAACACGCGCTCGGTTTGCGCGAGCGAAAAGCCGATGCGTTCGCAGAACACGTCGACCGCGTCGACGAGCCCTTCGTCGGCCAGCGTCGGCAGCATGCGGTCGCACACTTCGTCGATGTACGCATCCGCGCGCCCCGCATATTCGGGCGGCAATGCGTGCGCGCCGAGGAAGGTCGTATGGACGGTGACCGGGAAGCGTTCGCCGAGCTGGCGCGCGACGCGCAGCATCTTGCGCTCGCTCGCGAGGTCGAGCCCGTAGCCGGACTTGATCTCGATCGCGGTCACGCCTTCGGCGAGCAGCGGCTGCAGGCGCGCGGCGGCCTGCACGAACAGCGTCGTCTCGTCGGCCGCGCGCGTCGCGCGCACCGTCGACACGATCCCGCCGCCCTGCCGCGCGATTTCCTCGTAGCTGACGCCCGCGAGGCGCTGCGCGAACTCGTCGGCACGCGTGCCGCCGTACACGAGATGCGTATGGCAGTCGACGAGGCCCGGCGTCACCCACGCGCCGTGCAGGTCCTCGCGCCGCCAGTGCGCATAACCGTGCGGCAGCGCGGACAGCGCGCCGAGCCACGCGATCGTGCCGGTTTCGTCGACGGCGATCGCCGCGTCGTCGATCGTCTCGTCGGGATGGCCGTGCGGACACAGCCTCAGGTGATGCCAGACAGTCGGTTTCATGCGTTCAGTCTCGTTCGCCGACGGCAAGCGAGACGGCGAGCAGCGCGCCGCCTCCGCTCACGACGACGTCAAACGCACGCCGCGGCCCGTCGAGCCGCAACGTGTCCATGTCTTCCAGCGCGTAGTGCGTGCCGTCGAGGTCGACGCCCACCGCACCGGCCGCGCAAAACAGCAGCACGGTATCGGCCGGCGCAAGGCGGTGAGCCCCCGCGCGCCACACGTCGAGCGTGCCACGCGCGGCCGAACGGCGCGTCATCAGGTTGAAGTCGCGCGTCGCGCCGTCGTGCAGCGTCGCGTCGATCGCCGTCTCGCCCGCGAAATCCGCACGGGCCAGCGGTGCGTCGAGCACGTGCCGCGGGCCGCCCGCCTCGGCGAGCGTCATGCCCGCGCCGGACAGCAGCACGAGCGTGCGGTCGATCCCGTCGAAACGCGAGAACGGGCCGGCCGTGCCGACGTCCGCGACGCTCACGCGCCACGCGAACGCATCGAGTGCCGCGCCGGGCGGAAACGCGCCGATCTCGCGCGTCACGCCGCCGCCGTTCTTCCACGGCGACGCAACGAGATCCGCCGCGCGGATCATCGTTGCGTGCAGCGGCGCCTGGTCGAGCGCCGTCATGCTCAGCGGCCGAGCATCGGCAGCTTCAGGCCGGCTTCGCGAGCCGTCTGCTGCGCGAGTTCGTAGCCGGCATCCGCATGGCGCATCACGCCCGTGGCCGGATCGTTCAGCAGCACGCGGCCGAGACGCTCGTGCGCGTCGGCGGTGCCGTCGGCGACGATCACGACGCCCGAGTGCTGCGAGAAGCCCATTCCGACGCCGCCGCCATGGTGCAGCGACACCCACGATGCACCGCCCGCGGTATTCAGCAGCGCGTTCAGCAACGGCCAGTCGCTGACGGCGTCCGAACCGTCCTTCATCGATTCCGTCTCGCGGTTCGGGCTCGCGACCGAACCGGTGTCGAGGTGGTCGCGGCCGATCACGATCGGCGCCTTCAGTTCGCCGTTCTTCACCATCTCGTTGAACGCCTGGCCGAGGCGGTAGCGATCCTTCACGCCGACCCAGCAGATCCGCGCCGGCAGGCCCTGGAACGCGATGCGCTCACGCGCCATGTCGAGCCAGTTGTGCAGGTGCGGATCGTCGGGGATCAGCTCCTTCACCTTCTGGTCGGTCTTGTAGATGTCTTCCGGATCGCCGGACAGCGCGACCCAGCGGAACGGGCCCTTGCCCTCGCAGAACAGTGGGCGGATGTACGCCGGCACGAAGCCCGGGAAGTCGAACGCGTTCTCGACGCCCATTTCCAGCGCCATCTGGCGGATGTTGTTGCCGTAGTCGAGCGTCGCCGCGCCGCGTTCCTGCAGCGCCAGCATCGCGCGCACCTGGACGGCCATCGACTGCTTCGCAACCTTCACGATGCTCTGCGGATCGACCTTCTGCGCTTCGCGCCATTGCGCGACGGTCCAGCCTTGCGGCAGGTAGCCGTTGATCGGGTCGTGCGCGCTCGTCTGGTCGGTCACGCAGTCCGGCGTGATGCCGCGCTTGACGAGTTCCGGGAACACGTCGGCCGCGTTGCCGAGCAGGCCGATCGACACCGGCTTGCCGGTGCGCTTCGCTTCGTCGATCATGGCGAGCGCTTCGTCGAGCGTCGTCGCCTTCTTGTCGACGTAGCGGGTCTTCAGGCGGAAGTCGATGCGCGTCTCGTCGCATTCGACCGCGATCATCGAGAAGCCGGCCATCGTCGCGGCGAGCGGCTGCGCGCCGCCCATCCCGCCCAGGCCGCCCGTCAGGATCCAGCGGCCCGACGGATCGCCGTTGAAGTGCTGGTTCGCGACCGAGAAGAAGGTTTCATAGGTGCCCTGCACGATGCCCTGGCTGCCGATGTAGATCCAGCTGCCGGCCGTCATCTGGCCGTACATCATCAGGCCCTTGCGGTCGAGCTCGTGGAAGTGATCCCAGTTCGCCCAGTGCGGCACCAGGTTCGAGTTCGCGAGCAGCACGCGCGGCGCATCCTTGTGGGTGCGGAACACGCCGACCGGCTTGCCCGACTGGATCAGCAGCGTTTCGTTTTCCTCGAGATCCTTCAGCGACGCGAGGATCTGGTCGTAGCATTCCCAGTTGCGCGCAGCACGCCCGATGCCGCCGTACACGACGAGCGCATGCGGATGCTCGGCGACTTCCGGGTCGAGGTTGTTCTGGATCATCCGGTAGGCCGCTTCGGCCAGCCAGGTCTTGCAGGTCTTCTCGCTGCCGCGCGGCGCGCGGATCGTGCGCGTCGGATCGAGACGGGGATCGATGTGTTTCGGATGGTTCATGACGACTGCTCCCGAAGGAAAATGACTATCAAATAGGAATCAGAAATGCCCGGTGAAGCGATAACGGCTGCCGGGATGCCACAGATTCGCCACCGAGGCGACGACGCCCTGCGACCAGGTGCGCCGATGTAAAACCAGACACGGCTCGACGTCGTCCATCCGCAGCTGCTCGCGCCGCTCCGGCGCCGGGGCAGCCGCTTCGATCCGGTACTCGACGCGCTGCAGCGGCGCCGCGCGCATCAGGTACAGGTTCGGCGTCGTGTTCGTGAAATCCTGCTCGGCGTAATCCGGCGCGACCGCCGGATTCACCCATCGTTCTTCGAGCTGCACCGGCTCGTCGTTCTCGAAGTGCAGCACCTGCGAATGAAACAGCTTGGTGCGCACGGCCACCTGCATCTCGTCGGCGAGGGCATCGTCGGCGCGGATCGTGTCGAGCCCGAGCACGCTGGCGCGGTACGCATGCCCGCGCGCGCCGACTTCCTCGGAGATGCTGCGGATCGCGACCAGCGTCGACTCGTACTTCGGCCGCGCGACGTAGGTGCCCGCGCCCTTCATGCGCGTGAGCACCTGCTCGGCCGTCAACTCGCGCAGCGCGCGGTTGACGGTCATGCGCGCCACCTTGAACTCGCGCGCCAGCTCGTTCTCGGACGGCACCTGGTCGCCCTCCTCCCACTCGCCGGCATGGATGCGGGCCAGGATGAAATCCTTGATCTCCTGGTAGACCGGCGCACTCATCGGCTTACTGTTCCGATGCGAACGAGAACGGCGCGACCTTCGCGAACGCGCGCTCGCCGACCAGCTTCGCGATCACCGCGATGTCCGGTGCGAAATAGTGGTCGAGTTCGTAGTGCGCGACCTGGCTGCGGATCGTCTCCATCACCGGCGCGAGCTTCGGGCTCGTGTGGTACGGCGCGCGCAGGTCGACGCCCTGCGCGGCGGCCAGCAGTTCGATCGCGAGGATGTGCTTCGTGTTGTCCGCGATGTCGGCGAGCTTGCGCGCGGCGAACGTCGCCATCGACACGTGGTCTTCCTGGTTCGCCGAGGTCGGCAGCGAGTCGACCGACGCCGGGTGCGCGAGCGTCTTGTTTTCCGATGCGAGCGCGGCTGCCGTCACGTGAGCGATCATGAAGCCGGAGTTCACGCCGCCGTCCTTCACGAGGAACGGGGGCAGGCCCGACAGCGTCGCGTCGATCAGCAGCGCGATGCGGCGTTCGGCCAGCGCACCGATTTCCGATGCGGCGAGCGCGAGGTTGTCGGCCGCGAACGCGACGGGCTCCGCGTGGAAGTTGCCGCCCGACAGCACTTCGCCGGTGTCCGGGAAGATCAGCGGGTTGTCCGACACGGCATTCGCTTCGACCAGCAGCACGTCGGCCGCATGACGCATCTGGTCCAGGCACGCGCCCATCACCTGCGGCTGGCAGCGCAGGCTGTACGGGTCCTGCACCTTGTCGCAGTCGCGGTGCGACTGGTTGATCGGCGAGCCTTCGAGCAGTTCGCGGTACGACGCGGCCGCGTCGATCTGGCCTTGATGGCCGCGCAGTTCATGGATGCGTGCGTCGAACGGCTTCACCGAGCCGGCTGCCGCGTCGACCGACAGCGCACCGGCGACGAGCGCGGTGCGGTACAGGTCTTCGATCGCGAACATGTTGTCGAGCGCCAGCGCGGTCGACGCCTGCGTGCCGTTCAGGAGCGCCAGGCCTTCCTTCGCCTGCAGCGTCAGCGGCGCGAGGCCCGCGACGCGCAGGCCGTCGAGGGCGCTCGCCCGTTCGCCGCGGATGAACACTTCGCCGACGCCGAGCAGCACGGCCGACATGTGCGCGAGCGGTGCGAGGTCGCCCGACGCGCCGACCGAGCCCTTCACCGGGATCAGCGGCAGCACGTCGGCGTTGAACAGCGTGATCAGCGCGTCCATTACTTCGCGACGGATGCCCGAGTGGCCGCGGCCGAGGCTCGACAGCTTCAGCGCCATCAGCAGGCGCACCGACGAACGCGCCATCGGCTCGCCGACGCCGACCGCGTGCGACAGCACGAGGTTCTTCTGCAGCAGTTCAAGCTGGTCGTGCGGGATGTGGGTGCTGGCCAGGCGGCCGAAGCCCGTGTTGATGCCGTAGGCCGGCTCGCCCTTCGCGGCGATGTCGGCGACGGCCTTCGCGCCGGCGTCGATCTTCGCGAAGCTCGCCGGATCGAGCTTCAGTTGCACGGATTCGCGTGCGATCTGGCGCAGTTGCGGGAGGGTCAGATGGCCGGGGGTCAACGTAATCATGTGAGCAATCCTGTCTAGACAAGTTCGGAATGGATTGAAGTGTAGCTACGTCAACTTGTCTAGACAACCCGTTTTTCACCGAATTCGACTCGGGAGTTTCCCTGATGTCCGGCGCGGCCCGCCCGGCCGGCCGGCGACGCACGGGGCTTAACATGTGTTGCAATTATTTTGTTTTTGGCAACATACGGATCACCATTTGCCCCGGAGACCGTCATGCCCTTCCCGTCCCGCTTCGCCGCCCGCCTCGGCCGCTCCCTGCTCGTCGCCGCATGCGTGCTCGCGTGCGGCGCATCCGTCGCCGCGGAACCGCTGTCCGGCACGCTCGAGAAGATCCGGCAGGCCAACCTGATTTCGATCGGTCATCGCGAAACGTCGGTGCCGTTCTCCTACGTCGATGCGAGCGGCAAGGTCATCGGCTTCTCGCAGGACCTGTGCGAGCGCGTGATCGCCGCGGTGAAGGCGCGCACCGGCAAGCCCGACCTGCAGGTGCGCTTCATTCCGGTCACGTCGCAGAACCGCATTCCGCTCGTGCAGAACGGCACCGTCGATCTCGAATGCGGCGTGACGACCAACCTCGCCGCACGCCATGCGCAAGTCGCGTTCTCGACCACCTTCTTCGTCGCGACGACGCGCCTGCTCACCCGCACCACGTCGGGCATCCGCGACTTCCCCGATCTGGCCGGCAAGACGGTCGTGACGAACCAGGGCACGACGTCCGAACGCCTGCTGCGCAAGATGAACGAGGAAAAGAAGATGAACATGCAGATCATCAGCGCGAAGGACTACGGCGAAGGGCGCCTCACGCTCGAATCGGGCCGCGCGGCCGCGTACATGATGGACGACGTGCTGCTCGCGGGCGTGCGCCAGCTCGCCGCGAAACCGGCCGACTGGCGGCTCGTCGGCACGCCGCAATCGTCGGAAGCCTACGGGTTCATGCTGCGCAAGGACGATCCGCAGTTCAAGGCGCTCGTCGACGGCGTGCTCGTGCAGTTGATGAAAAGCGGCGAGATCGACGCGCTGTACGACAAATGGTTCATGAAGCCGGTGCCGCCGAAGGGGCTGTCGTTCGACTTCCCGATGAGCGACGTGATCAAGGCGCGCTATGCGGCGCCGAACGACGCGCCGCTCGAGTAAGCGCCGCGCGTCGACCCCGGCTTACGCGCGCGTCCACGCGACGCATGCCGCGTAGTCGGGCGCCGCGTCGAGCCACGCCGCGTCGAACGCCGCGACGCCGGCAGCAGGCGCGGCCGGCTCGACGATCGTCGTCACGGGCGTCGTGGCGTCGCGCGGCGGCACGACCGCGAACGCGCGCAGCCCGCCGACGATGCCGGTGCCGAGCGCCTTGAGCAGCGCCTCCTTCGCGGACCACACCCGCATGAATTCGCGCTCGCGCGTGCCGCCCGGCAGGCTGTCGAGATACGCGACCTCCGCGGGGGCGCACACTTCGCGCGTCAGCGCGCGCCAGTCGGCCGCGCGGTTGCAGCCCTCGATATCGACGCCGACGCGGCCTGCCGGCGCCCACGCGATCAGCGCATGATCGCCTGCGTGCGATACGTTGAAGTCGAGCGACGCGCGATGCGCGCGGTCCAGCGACGGCCGCCCCGATGCGTCGACGACGATCGCGACCGCTCGTGGTGCGATGCCGAGCGCCGCGCCGAGCACGTCGCGCAATGCGGCGCGCGTCGCGGCGCTGCGTACCGCATCCTCGTGCCGCAGGAAGCGCGCGGCGCGTGCGCGCTCGTCGCCGCTCAGCGCCGCATACGCGGGCGACGCGAGCGGCACGCGCCAGTCGAAATCGACGCGCGCGATCCGCACGCCGGCGCGCGCCGCGGCGGGCGGCACGTCGAGTGCGTGCACGCGCCACGCGCGGGGCGCTTCAACGGGAGAAGCGGAATCGGACGGAATGGACATCGGCGCGCGGCAGCCTGTGCTGTGAAACGAAACGTCCGATGTTAATCGATCGCGGCCGCCCGAGGCCGCCGCGACACGATCGGGAATTGAACGGGGGCGGCGTGACGCGTTCGTGTCTGCCCCCCGATCACCCGTTCGCGGCCCTACCCGGCACGCCGCTCCCCGTCACTCGTCCACGCGAAGCCGGATGCAGCGCATGCACGGCGCCCGGCGCGTCGGCGGGCAGCACGCCGTGTTGCAGCCAGTACAGCGCGACGGGCCACAGCGTATCGGTGAAGCGGCTGTGGAAAAACGCGAAATGGCCGATCGCGTCGACGCCGATGTCGGCCGGCGCGATCCGCAGATGCGTGACGTTGCTGCCCGTGTAGTAGCCGACCAGCCGCTCGATCGCGTCGACCGTGCCGAACGCGTCGTCGTCGAGGCCGATCGCGAGCATCGGCGCCGACAGCCCCGCGAAGCGGGCCGGCAACGCAGCGCGGCTCGCGCCGCTGTCGTCGAGCTCGCGGCCGATGTAGCCGTCCTCGAAACGCGGCTGCGAACGCGCCCACGACAGCGCGATACCGCGCGGCGTGTCCTCCATCCAGCCGAGCCGCTTCGCGGGCACGTAGCCGAACACGGCCGCGAGCGCCGGCATCGCGACATGCCACTTCCACCACATGCGGCGCCGCTCGGCCGGCAGGTAATCGCGCCAGTACGCATACTGCGCGCCGACGGTCACCGCATGCCGCACATGCACGTTCGATGGCGCGAGGCCGAGCACGCAGCCGCCGATGCTGTGCGCGACCACATCGAGCGGCTGGCCCGGAAACGCGTCGCGCGCGTAGTGCAGCGCGGCCTCGCAATCGAGCCGCCCCCAGTCGAGCCAGTTCGCGCGCAGCTTCGCAAGCTGCGCCGGGCGCGACCCGCCGATGCCGCGATAGTCGTAGACGAGCACGTCGCGCCCTTGCGCGAACAGCCAGGCCGCGAAGCGGAAGTAGTAGTCGCAGCGCACCGACGTCGCGCAATTGATCACCGTGACCGGCCGCACGGCGCCGCCGCCGCGATGGCGCCAGACGTGGCCGCGCAATGCGTAACCGTCGGCTGCGCGCAGCGTCACGGGCTCGGGCGGCAACGCCCCCGCCGCGCGACTGCCCTGCGCCGCCACCCCGCCTGCTTCGTTCGAAATCGTCATCGTGTCTCCTGTCGACCTCAGTTAGCGCTTTGGCGCTTACTGAAGTCCCATGCATGGCTGTCGGTCCGAGTGAGCGCTTCAGCGCCGATTCGGACCCGATGCATCGCGGTCGGCCCGGTGGGCGCTTCGGCGCCTGCTCGGCCCCTTCATCCGCGATCAACCGGCCTCCATTGAACTTGACGCGTGCCGCGTTCTCAACCAATCTTGCTGCTCCGTTCGCATGAGTCACGCGCATGTCAACGCCACTCGTCCGTCTCCCGTCGCTCGATCTCGTCCGCGGTTTCGTCGCCGTCGGCCGCCGCATGAGCATCACGCTCGCCGCGCAGGACCTGTGCGTCACGCAGTCGGCGGTCAGCCGTCAGATCCATGCGCTCGAAGGGCATCTCGGCGTCGCGCTGCTGCAGCGCGGCTACCGGAAGATCGCGTTCACGCCGGAAGGCGAGCGACTGTTCCGCGTCGCCGATGCCGCGCTGCACGGTCTGCAGGACACCGTCGCGTCGCTCGCCGCCGCGCGCGAGCGTCAGCCCGTGACGATCACCGCCAGCATCGGCGTCACCGCGCTGTGGCTGCTGCCGCGGCTCGGGCGACTGCAGGCGCGGCTGCCCGGGATCGACCTGCGCGTCGCCGCGAACGACAAGGTACTCGATTTGCGCGCCGAAGGCATCGACCTCGGCATCCGCTACTGCCCGCGCGAGCGAGCGCCGGCCGGCGCGCTGCGCCTGTTCGACGAGATCGTCGTGCCGGTCGCGCACCCCGCGCTCGCCGCGCGGCCGGTCACGAGCGCGGCCGCGATCGCCGATCACGTGCTGCTCGAATTCGACGGGCCGCCGCAACCGCAACTGCAGTGGCACGCGCATCTGCATGCGGCCGGGCTCGACGACGCGCGCCCGAAAGGCGTGCTGCGCTTCAACCAGTACGACCAGGTGATCCAGGCCGCGATCGCCGGCCAGGGCATCGCGCTCGGGCGGCTCGCGCTGGTCGCGCCGATGCTCGCCGACGGCCGGCTCGCGGTGCTCGGGCCGCACACGCAGACGCTGTCGGAAACGTACGGCTACTGGCTGTTCCAGCACGATCCGGCCCCGCGCCGCGAAGTCGCCGACGTGCGCGACTGGATGCTCGCCGAAGCGGCCGAATGCGACGCGGCGATGCACGCGCACGATACGACGTCGGCCTGAGCCGGCCGCGCGGAGACCCGTGCGGGCAGGCAAGCGCGCCCTCGCATTCCCGCTGCGCATGCGAACCTGACCGAATGATCGCTTGAGCGACGGCAGCCGCGATCGTCTAATCGGATCGAGCGCGGCCGTTTCGCCGCGCGCCTTCATCCGGAGACACGCATGACCCCGATCGAGCAGGAAGTCCGGCGCCGCTGGCTGCCCGTGCTGGCAGGCGGCCTGATCATGGGCGCCGCGCTCGGCATCCGTCACGTGCAGGGGCTGTTCCTCGCGCCCGTCTCGCTCGACCACGGCTGGTCGCGCGAAGCGTTCGGGCTGGCGCTGGCGCTGCAGAACCTGATCTGGGGCGTCGCGCAGCCGTTCACCGGGATGGTGGCCGACCGCTTCGGCTCGGTGCGCGTGATCGTCGCCGGCATGCTGCTGTACGCGGCCGGGCTCGTCACGATGGCGCACGCGGCCACGACCGGCCTGTTCACGGTCGGCGCCGGCCTCGTGATCGGCATCGCGCTGTCGGGTTCGGCGTTCGCGTCGATCTACGGCGCGCTGAGCCGCCTGTTTCCACCCGACCGGCGCGGCTGGGCGCTCGGTGTCGCCGGCGCGATCGGCGGGCTCGGCCAGTTCTGCATGGTGCCCGTCGCGCAGGCACTGATCGGCGGCATCGGCTGGCGCCACGCGTTCATCGCGCTGGCGCTCGTCGCCGCGCTGCTCGCGCCGCTCGCGGTGCTGCTGCGCGACCGGCCCGCGCAGGTGGCCAGCGGCGCCGCCGGCCCCGACCAGTCGATCGGCGAAGCGGTGCGCGAGGCGTTCGCGCATCGCGGCTTCTGGCTGCTGAACGCGGGCTTCTTCGCGTGCGGCTTCCAGCTCGCGTTCATCGCGACGCACCTGCCCGCGTACCTGCTCGACCACGGGCTGCCGGCGCGCCACGCGAGCGTCGCGCTCGCGCTGATCGCGCTGACCAACGTGGCCGGCACCTACGCGTGCGGCCATCTCGGCGGGCTGCTGCGGCGCAAGTACGTGCTGTCGGTGCTGTATCTCGTGCGCGCGCTCGCGATGGCCGCGTTCGTCGCCGCCCCGCTGTCGCCCGCGAGCGTCTACGTGTTCGCGGCCGTGATGGGGTTCACATGGCTCGGCACGGTGCCGCTGACGAACGGCGTGATCTCGCAGGTGTTCGGCGTGCGCTACATCGCGACGCTGTTCGGCTTCGTGTTCTTCGGGCACCAGCTCGGCAGCTTCTTCGGCGTGTGGCTCGGCGCGCTCGTGTACGACGCGACGCATTCGTACCTGCCGCTGTGGCTCGGCTCGATCGCGCTCGGCGTGCTCGCGGCGCTGCTGCACCTGCCGATCGACGACGCGCGCGTCGCCCGCCCGGCGTCGGGCCGCGCGGCATGGGCCTGATCCGTGCGGCCCTGACCGCCGGCACGCTCGCGTTCGTCGCGTGGTGCGGCGCGGCCTACTTCGGTTCCGACGTCGCCTACGCGCTGCTCGAGCACGTCGCGTTCTGCAATTGAGGCGGCGAACCGCGGCGTACGGTCAGCGGCGCTTCGGCAACGCGGCCAGCGCGTCGAGCGCACGGGCACGCGCGGCCGCGTGTTCGACGAGCGGCGCCGGATAGTCGATGCCGAGCCGGATGCCGGCCGCTTCGAGCGCCAGCGGCGACGCTTCCCACGGCGCATGGATCGACGCATCGTCGAGGCCGGCAAGCTCGGGCACCCAGCGCCGTACGTACGCGCCGTCCGGATCGAACTTCTGCCCCTGCGCGACCGGATTGAAGATGCGGAAATACGGCGCGGCATCGGCGCCGCAGCCAGCCACCCATTGCCAGCTCGCCGCGTTGTTCGCGGGATCGGCGTCGACCAGCGTATCGCGGAACCATGCTTCGCCCGCGCGCCAGTCGATCAGCAGGTGCTTGATCAGGAACGACGCGACGACCATCCGCACGCGGTTGTGCATCCAGCCGGTCGTCCACAGCTCGCGCAGGCCCGCATCGACGAGCGGGTAGCCGGTCCGGCCGCGCTGCCACGCACGTAACGCGGCGGGATCGTCGCGCCACGGCATCGCATCGAATTGCGCGCGGAAGTTGTCGGTCGCGAGCGTCGGGAAGTGATACAGCAGCGTGTAGCTGAATTCGCGCCAGCCGAGCTCGCTCAGGAACTTGTCGGCATCGGCCGCGTATGCCGCGCCGCCCGCGCTCGCCGCGCCCTGCACCGCATGCCACACCTGCCTGGGCGACACGTTGCCGAAGCGCAGGAACGGCGACAGCCGGCTCGTCGCCGGGCGGTCGGGCCGGTCGCGCGCATCCGCATAGCCGGCGAGCGATGTCGTGAGAAACGCATCGAGCTGTGCATGCGCACCGGCTTCGTCGGGCGCCGGCCACGCATCGCGCAGTCCGCCGGCCCAGTCCGGCGCATGCGGACGCAACGCGAGCGCGTCGAGCGCCAGCGCGCGGTCGCGCACGGCCTTCGGCCACGAATGAAACACGATCTGCCCGGGTGCCGGCAGCGGCGCGGCGACCGCGCGATCGCGGCGTGCCGCGCGCCAGTACGCGGTGAATACCTGATACGGGCCGCCGCTGCCCGTCAGCACCTCCCACGGCTCGTTCAGCAGGCTGCCGTTGCTGCTCTCGACCGCCACGCCGCGCGCCTTGAGCGACGTCTTCAGCGCCGCGTCGGCGTCGCGCTGCGGCTGCGCATAGCGGCGGTTCCAGTACACGGCCGCCGCGCCCGTGTCGCGAACGAGTCGCTCGATCTCGCGCTGCGCGTCGCCGCGCAACAGCAGCAGGCGCCCGCCATGCCGCGCGAGCGCGGCGTCGAGCCCCGCCAGCGACCCGTGCAGCCACCAGCGCGCCGCCCCGCCGAGCGCGGGCCCGGCGCCGGCGCCCGTGTCGTCGACGAAGACGCACACGAGCGGCCGGCCGGATTCGACCGCAAGCGTCAGCGCGGGCTGATCGGTCACGCGCAGATCGTCGCGGAACCAGACGATCGCGGGAGCAACGGACGACTGGGCGGGCACGGGCACCTCGATGACGAAAGCGAAAAGAGATGCGTATTGTCGCGGCTGCGCGGCGCGGTGTCGACGCCGCCGACGGTCGGGCCAATCCTGCCGCCCCGCCGCGCCCGGTGAAACGCCTTAGTCCGTTCCGACGATTCTTCACCGTGCGCGCCGGCCTACGCTCGATGTCGGGTGCGCCGCGCGGCGCCGCACGTCGCCGGCCGCGACCGGCCCCGCCTGCTCCGCGCCGCACCCGTCGCGCGCGCCGGCCGATACCGGCGCGATTCCTTCCGACCGCTGCACCGCCTGAAGCCACGCGGGCGCGCAGCCTGATCCGATCCGCCGCCATGACCAAACCCTCGAATCTCGTCACCTCGATCACCGTCGACATCGATGCGCCGGCCGCCGTCGTCTGGGAAGTGCTGACCGACTTCCCGCGCTACGGCGAATGGAACACGTTCTGCATCGGCTTCGAAACGACCGGCAAACTCGGCGATTTCGTGCACATGCAGATTCGCATTCCGGGCACGGAGACCGTGATTCCCGTCGACGAAATCCTCGTCGCATACGAGCCCGAACGCCTGCTGTCGTGGGAGCAACGCCCGACCGACGACAACAAGGACGCCGCGCGCCGCGACCAGTACATCGACGCGACGGGCGCGGAGCGCTGCCGCTACTTCACGACCGACCAGTTCCTCGGCGTCAACGCGGACACGATCATGCAGCACCACGGCGCGTGGGTGAAACAGGGTTTCGATCAGTGCGCGCGCGACGTGAAGCGGCGCGCCGAAGCGCTGCATGCGGCACGCACGCGCAAAAGCAGCTGAGCGGGAGCGGTCGATGCCCGATCTGCACACGCTGTCCGATCATCACGACATCCGCGAGCGGGTCGTCCCGTATTCGAGCGCGATCGACTCGTGCGACTTCGATGCGCTCGACACGGTATTCACGCCCGACGCGGCGATCGACTGTCGCGCAATGGGCGGCATCGCCGGTCGCTATCCGGACGTGAAAGCGTGGCTGCGCACCGTGCTGCCGCGATTTCCGCGGTATCAGCATCTGGTCGGCAACCTGTCGATCCGGCTCGACGGCGACACCGCGCGCGGCCGCACGATCTGCTTCAATCCGATGGAAGTCGCGCTGCCGGACGGCGGCACGCAGGTGATGTTTCTCGGGCTGTGGTACGTCGACCGGTTCGTGCGTACCGCGCACGGCTCGCGCATCGCCGAGCGCGTCGAGGCGCGCTGCTACGGCCACAACGTGCCGGCCGCGCTCGCCGGGACGATCGGCTGATCCGGTCATGCTACGCGCGCCGTGCGATGGCTGCGCGACGCGCGCAGCGTCGATGCATTGCGTCGATCGCGGCGTCAGTCGAGCCGGAACGCGGCCTCGAAACGCTCGGCGAATGCGTCGAACTCGGCTTCCGGCAGATGGTTGATGCCGCCCGCGCGCTTGCGCCCGCCGCCCGTCGCGAAGCCGCGGCAGAACTCGTCCGCGCCGATCGGCCGGCCGTCGGGCACGCGCACGCTGACGACCAACCCGCCGTCCGCGCGCGGCGACAGCACCGCGAGCGCCGCATGCGGCGCATTGCGCATCCGCTCGTTCGCGAGCATGCCGGTCGCACGCCGCGCCCACGGGTGGTCGGGCATCCGGACCAGCGTCGCGCCCGGCACCTCGCGCAGCGGCGCGAGTGCACACGCGCGCGCCATGTCGTCGCGGTAGCCGTCGCGCAACGCGGCGAACACGGCCGTCTCGCGCACGAACTCGAGCGGATCGGTGCACGGCAGCATCGCGTCCGCGAGCGCCGCCGGATCGAAATGCAGATCGCCGACGCACTCGCCGTACGCGTTGTAGTTCAGGTAGAGCCCGAGCTCGGCCAGCACGCAACGCTCGGCTTCGTCGACCCCATGCTCGCGCGCGAGTGCGTCGCCGAGCGCCGGCAGTTCGTCGCCGAACGCCGCGACGATCGCCCAGCGCACGTACCGGCCGCCGAGATAGCGATTCACGATCGCGCTCGTGCAGACGTCGGCTGCCGTGTCGATATGCGCGTCGAAGCGCGGATCGTCGGGCAGCGCGCCCGCGAAGTGATGGTCGAAATAACGGACCGTCGCGCCGTCACGCAGCAATCGCGCGCACGCGTCGCGGTTCTGGTCGTGCGATACGTCGAGCACGGTGACGAGGTCGCCCACGCGCGCGTCGATGCGCTCGAGCAGCCGGATGTCGCGCTTCACGCCGGTCACGAGCGTGCCGTGCACGCGTTCCGCGAGCCGCAGTTGCTGAAGCGCGCACAGGCCGTCCGCGTCGCCGTTGAACGCGAAGACGTGCCGCGCGTACTGGTTGTCCTGCATGATCCGTGGCTCCATCGTCAAGGCATGAAATCGCCGCCGTTCGCGTCGAGCGTCGCGCCCGTCACCGCGTTCGCGTAGTCGGACGCGAGGAACAGCGCCGCACGCGCGCAATCGTCGTCGGTCGGCAGCTTCGCGAGCGCGATGTTCGACGCGATCGGCGCAACGATCTGCGCCTCCGTCATCCCGTAGTCGGCGGCCGCCTGCCGGAAATAGGTCTGCGTCGGCACGCCCCACATCCAGCCCATGTGGATGCTGTTCGCGCGAATGCCGTGCACGCCGAGTTCGCGCGCCAGGTATTTTGCCGCAACCGCGAGCGCGCCCTTCGATACAGCGTAGCCGCCCTCCCCTGCAAACGGCTTGCGGGTCGCCTGCGTGTTGATCATCACGATCGCGCCGCGCTGCTGCCGTTTCATGTGCGGCACGACTTCCTGCGTGAGCGCCATCGTACCGAACACGTTGGTCTCGAACACCGCGCGCCAGCCGTCGAGGTCGGCTTGCTCCACCGGCTCCGGAAACGTCCCATGCACGAACGCGCTGTTCACGAGCGCGTCGATCCGGCCGAAGCGCTCGACGGCCCGCGTCGCGAGCTGCCGGCATTGTGCCCGATCGGTGATGTCGGTCTGCACCTTCAGCACCGCGCAATCGACATCGAGTGCACGGATTCGCGCGTCGGCGTCGTCGAGCTTTTCCATCGTGCGCGCCGCGACCACCACGCCGCGTGCGCCCTCGCGCGCGGCTTCGACCGCGAGCTTCACGCCGAGTCCCGGCCCGATTCCGGAAATCACGACGATCTTGTCCTTCAGCAACATGGGTTGTCTCCTGGTTGTCGTTCGTCTTGCGTACGCGGCCGTCAGACGGCGGCCTGCAGGTGCCGCGCGCGATACGCGGCGAAGTCGTGCGCGAGTTGCGCGTCGGTGAAGCCGAAGCGGGCGATCGAATAGTCGTGCGCGGCGCGCTTGTCGCGGCCGTTGCGCGCGATCCAGTCGGCCATCGCCGCACGCTGCCGCGCATCGACCGACATGCCGGCGAACGCATACACGGCGTGCGCCACCCCCAGCGGATTCGACACGGTGTCCTCGAACCGCACGTCGAGAAACCGGTGGGCCGGCAGCGCATCGCGCGCCGCCATCGCCGCACCGATCGCGCGCGCCATCCCTGCGTTCCACTGCGCGCCGACGGCGAGCGGATCGGGATCGTCCGCGTACAGTTGCCACAGCGTGTGCGCCATGCTCGCCATCGACGGAATCGTCTGCGCCGGATCGCGGTGCGTGAGCACGACCTGCGCACGCGGAAACACGCGGCACAGCACGTCAAGCGCATGCAGGTGCTGCGGCGTTTTCAGCAGCCAGCGCTCGGCCGGCGCGACGCCGCGCCGCGCCTTCTGCCACTGCAGGAACTGCAGCATCCGTTTCAGGTACGTGTAGACCGGCGTGAGATCCTGCCGCGCGAGCCAGGCCGTATAGCGCGGCACGTTCGCGTACGAATCCATCGCGCACACGAACGAATGCTCCATCAGCATGAATTCCTCGTCGGCGAGCATCGCGTCGAGCGGATGGATCGTCAGGATCTGCGGGATGCAGTCGATCATCGTCGCGACCTCGGCCTGCGCGCGCGCGATGCGCACGGCCGGCGCGTCGAGCGTCTCGCCGGCAAGCGGCGCCGGGTAGCGCGTTTCCCACCACGCGGCCGAATGAAAGCGCGGGTCGACGGCCAGTAGCCGCTGCAGCAGCGTCGTGCCCGTACGCGGCAGGCCGACGATCACGAGCGGATCGTCGATTGCAATGTCCGCGATCTCCGGATGGCGCCGGAAGTAATCCTCGACGACGAGCCGGTTCACGAGCTGGCCGACGAGCTTTTCGCGCATCATCGCCGCGCCGCGCGCGGACAGCGCCGCTTCGTCGATCAGCGACGCGCACATCACGTCGAGCGCGTCGCGATACGGCCCGTCGCCGAACGCGGTGAGCCCGCCCGTGCGCGACACGGCCTCGGCCATCAAGCCGTCGGGGGCGAGCAGCGTGCGAGCCTGGTCGAGCGGCGCGTTCATGCGGCCTCCTTCAGCGCGGCGAGCTTCACGACGCGCGTGCGCGGATGCACCGGTTGCGCGGCGCCCACCCAGCGCCAGCAGATCGTGCCGGTGCGATGCCCGGCGGTATCGAGCCAGTTCGCGCTGCCCGGCCGCGTGGCCGCGACGATCACCGTCACCCCGCCGTCCGCATTGGGCCGAGCGCTGTGCTTGTTCACGCAGATGTCGAAGTGCCGATAGTCGAGCGACTCCATCCAGTAGTTGTTGAGCTGCACGTTCCAGAAATCGCAGTCCGGCACGGTATCGACGTCGATCACGAGCGCCTCGTCGGCGGCGAGCGACCAGCACGAGTGGTAGTAGTAGATGTTCGGATCGCCGCCGACCGACTGGCACAGCGCCTGGTCGGCGGGCGGCAGCGCGTTCACGTGCGGGCGATAGCTCGCGGCCCAGTCCGCGAACAGCTTCGACGTCTGCTCGACGAACTGCGCGGCGCGCATCAGGCCGCCCTGCAGCGCGAGCGGATCGAGCGGCGCGGGGCGCGCCTGCGCATCGATGCGTTCGATCTTCAGTTGCGCGGGCGTCTCCGTGCGCCGGTCGAGGAAGGTCTGGCGCACCAGCAGCGCGTTGGTGTCCGGCTCCATCCGCACCCAGTTGCCCGCGCGCGGCGTCGCGCTCAACACGATCTCGACGCTGCCGTCCGGCGCGATCTCGAGCTGCTTCGCGTCGAGAAAGCCTGTCTGCAGCATCTTGCCGTCGGTCTCGTAGCCGCCCTTCTGTGTGCCGAAGCTCAGGTATGCGACCGTGCCGCGCCGTCCCGTCACGCGGTATTCGCAGCGGCCGTCGACGCGCGCGTACTGGTACAGGTTGTCGGGGTTGTCGGCGCCGATCTTCGCGGTCTCGTGGGACGGCGAGAAGAAGCCCGGCCACGCGCCGTCCGCGAACTCGACGTGCATTTCCAGCGCGATGCGCATCAGTCGGCTCAGGTAGCGGAAGCCTTCCGCACGCGTGAGCGGATCGTCCGGCGCGTCGGTGCGCAGGATCTGTTCTCCGCTGCGTTTCAGGGTGTCGCAGAAATCGGCCCAGGTCTGGCCCGAAAGCAATTGCGTGGCGCGTGTGTCATCCGTCATGTGTCGTCTCCGCCGATGGTCGAGCGCTCACCTTAAGCGGCGCCGCCGTGCGCCACTTCGTCCGGGTGGACTAAGGAAAGATCCGCTCCACGGCCGCGTGCCGGTTTAGTCCACCCGGACGAAGAGCGGCATGCCGCCCGCTCGATACCGTTGGCGTCATGCCCGCAACGCCGCACATGTCGCGCGGCGCCGGCATGAAACAAGGAGACGAACGATGTTGACCCACCTGGAGCGGCTGGAGGCCGAAAGCATCCACATCATGCGCGAGGTCGTGGCCGAGAGCGAGAACCCGGTGATGCTGTATTCGATCGGCAAGGACAGCTCGGTCATGCTGCATCTCGCGATGAAGGCGTTCTACCCGGCGAAGCCGCCCTTTCCGCTACTGCACGTCGATACGACGTGGAAATTCCGCGAGATGATCGCGTTTCGCGACGAGACGGCCGCGCGCCTCGGCCTCGACCTGCGCGTGCACGTCAACCCCGACGGCATCGCGAACGGCATCAATCCGTTCACGCACGGCTCGGCCGTGCACACCGACGTGTGGAAGACGCAAGGGCTCAAGCAGGCGCTCGATCACTACGGTTTCGACGCCGCGTTCGGCGGCGCACGCCGCGACGAGGAGAAATCGCGCGCGAAGGAGCGCATCGTGTCGCTGCGTTCGGACCAGCACCGCTGGGACCCGAAGCGCCAGCGCCCCGAGCTCTGGTCGCTGTACAACGCGCGCAAGCGCAAGGGCGAAAGCCTGCGCGTGTTCCCGATCTCGAACTGGACCGAGCTCGATATCTGGCAGTACATCCGGCTTCACGACATCCCGATCGTGCCGCTCTACTTCGCGAAGGAACGGCCCGTCGTCGAACGCGACGGCGCGCTGATCATGGTCGACGACGAACGCCTGCCGCTGCGTGACGGCGAAGTGCCGCGGATGCGCAACGTGCGCTTTCGCACGCTCGGTTGCTATCCGCTCACGGGCGCGATCGACAGCGACGCGACGACGCTCGACGACATCCTGCGGGAGATGCGCGACACGCGGACGTCCGAACGCCAGGGACGGCTGATCGACAGCGATTCGGCCGGTTCGATGGAAAGGAAGAAACAGGAGGGATATTTCTGATGGCACACGTACTCGCCGCGCCCGAGGCGCCCCCTATCCACGCCGACGAGACGCGAACGAAGGACCTGCTGCGTTTCATCACCTGCGGCAGCGTCGACGACGGCAAGAGCACGCTGATCGGCCGCCTGCTCTACGAATCGAACATGCTGTTCGACGACCAGCTCACGCAGCTCGAAGCCGATTCGAAGAAGGTCGGCACGCAGGGCGGCGAACTCGATTTCGCGCTGCTCGTCGACGGCCTGTCGGCCGAACGCGAGCAAGGCATCACGATCGACGTCGCGTACCGCTTCTTCGCGACCGCGCGGCGCAAGTTCATCGTCGCCGATACGCCCGGCCACGAACAGTACACGCGCAACATGATCACCGGCGCGTCGACCGCCGATCTCGCGGTGATCCTGATCGACGCGCGCAAGGGCGTGCTCACGCAGACGCGCCGTCACAGCCATCTCGTCGCGCTGATCGGCATCAAGCGCGTCGTGCTCGCGATCAACAAGATGGACCTCGTCGACTACGACCGGGCCGTGTTCGAGCGTATCGATGCGGACTACCGCGCGTTCGCGGCCGAGCTCGGGTTCGCCGAGATCGTCAGCATTCCGATGTCCGCGCTGCGCGGCGACAATGTGATCGCGCCGAGCGCACGGATGCCGTGGTACGCGGGCCCGCCGCTGATGCAGCATCTCGACCGCCTGCCGCTCGCCGCGCGCGTGACGCACGACGAACCGTTCCGGCTGCCGGTGCAATGGGTCAACCGTCCGCACCTGAATTTCCGCGGCTACGCGGGCAGCATCGCGTCGGGCGAGATTCGCGTCGGCGAACGCGTGCGCGTGCTGCCGTCCGGCAAGGAAAGCCGCGTCGCGTCGGTGATCACGCCGGCCGGCGAAGCCGGCATCGCCCGCGCCGGCGAAGCGGTGACGCTCACGCTCGCCGACGAAATCGACATCAGCCGCGGCGACCTGATCGCGCGTGCGGACGCGCCGCCGGAAGTCGCCGACCAGTTCGAGGCGACGCTCGTGTGGATGCACGACGAGCCGCTGCTGCCCGGCCGCCCGTATCTCGTGAAGCTCGGCACGCAGACGGTCGGCGCGACCTGCGCGACGCCGAAGTACAAGATCGACGTGAACACGCGCGAGCATCTCGCCGCGCGCACGCTCGCGCTGAACGAGATCGGCGTGTGCAACCTGAGCTTCGACCGGCCCGTCGCGTTCGATCCGTACGACCGGAACCGTCATACGGGCGGCTTCATCGTGATCGACCGCTTCAGCAACGACACGGTCGGCGCCGGGATGCTGCACTTCGCGCTGCGCCGCGCGCACAACGTGCACTGGCAGGCCGTCGACGTCGATCGCGACGCGCGCGCGCGGCAGAAGGCGCAGACGCCGCGCATCGTGTGGCTGACGGGGCTGTCGGGCGCCGGCAAGTCGACGATCGCGAACCTCGTCGAGCAACGGCTGCACGCGCTCGGCAAGCATACGTACCTGCTCGACGGCGACAACGTGCGGCACGGCCTCAACCGCGATCTCGGCTTCACCGAGGCCGACCGCGTGGAGAACATCCGGCGCGTCGCCGAAGTCGCGCGGCTGATGCTCGACGCGGGGCTCATCACGCTCGTGTCGTTCATCTCGCCGTTCCGCGCCGAGCGCGACATGGCGCGCGCGCTGGCGGGCCCGGACGAATTCGTCGAAGTGTTCGTCGACACGCCGCTCGCGGTCGCGGAGGAGCGCGATCCGAAGGGCTTGTACAAGAAGGCGCGGCGCGGCGAGCTGAAGCACTTCACCGGCATCGATTCGCCGTACGAGCCGCCCGTGCAGCCGGAGTTGCGTGTCGACACGGTGACCGAGTCGCCGGAGGTCGCGGCGGATCGCATCGTCACGTACCTGCTGCGCGAACGCGCGGCGTAAGCGGCGCCCGCCTGCCCGCGTCGCCTACTCCGTTCGGATGACGCGCGCGGCAGGCGGGCCGCTATGCTGGTTCGGAATCCTTCATCCGGACCAGGAGAACACGAGCATGCGGATCGCGCTGGCGCCCGGCGACACGGCCGCGCACGATGGTTTCGACGACGCGGCATGGAGCGCGCGCGAGCTCAGCGCATGGCTCGGGCTCGTCTATCAGGGTCCGTCTGAAACCACGCCGTGGGCCGGCTTTCTCGAAGCGGTTCGCGTGCGACTCGATGCGAGCTTCACGACGCTCGTGCTGCGCAATCCGGGCGGCGCGCGACACGGGCTGATCATCAACGCGTCCGCACACGGCCCGCTGCTGCCCGGCGAACCGTCGTACAGCGAGCAGTTCTATGCGCTGTGCCCGTTTCTCGACCACCCGCCCGGCCAGGTGTTCACGGCCGACCGCCTGTTCGGCGACGCCGCGTGGCGCGCGCACGATTTCTACCGGCAATACCTGCAGCCGCTCGACCTGCGCTACATCCTCGGCGCGAACCTGCGCGGCGAACGCGGCGTCGAGTGCGCGTTCTTCGTGAGCCGCCCGCACGGCGGCCGCGATTTCGACGCGACCGAGCGCGCGCAGGTCGCGACGCTGCTGCCGCACCTGCAACGCGCGGTCGAGCTGCACGCGGCGCTCGACGTCCTCGATGCCGAACGCGCGCTGTATGCGGGCACCGTCGACCGGCTCGACGTCGGCACCGCGATCGTCGACGAGGACGGCCGCGTGATCAAGCGCAACCGCATCGCCGAACGGCTGATCGACCAGCAGGACGGGCTGTGCGTGCGGCAGGAGCGGCTTCACGCGTCGTGCCCGCTCGACGAGCGCCGGCTGCAGAAGGCGCTGCAGGCCGCGCTCGAGCATTTCCGCGCCGGGGCGCTCACGCGCATCGAGGCCACCACGCTGTCGCGTCCCGGCGGCGCGATGCCGTTGAGCGTGCTGCTGCGCCCGCTCGCGCCCTATCGCGGCGCCGAGGACCGCCAGCATCGGCCGGCCGTCGCGGTGTTCGTCCGCGATCCGGCCGCGTCGCCGCAGACATCACGCGACATGCTGCACCGGCTGTTCCGGCTCACGCCGATGGAAACCGAAATCGCGCTGCTGCTGGTCGACGGGCTGACGCTCGACGAAGCGGCGGCCGCGACCGGCATCACGAAGAACACTGCCCGCGCGCACCTGCGCGGCATTTTCGCGAAAACGGGTGCGACGCGGCAGGCCGTGCTCGTGAAGACGCTGCTCAACAGCGTGGTGTCGATGGCGTAGCGCGCCGTGCCGGCACTCGGCACGATCTCATTTCACGTCATACGTCATCAGACGTTGTCGAATGACGCGTCGATCACCGGCATTCGCCAAATTTTAGGAAATTTCCGGGTAAACCCGCGACGTCATCGTCGATGCTCCGGCGTACCATGTCATACGACGACATACTACATCGACCGCCAACCAGACGCCGACGCGGGCTGCCGCCCCGTCCGCCGCCCGACCGGAGACACCCTTGAACCCGCCCTCGTCCGCCCTGCCCGGCCGCGACCCGCTCGCGTCGGCCGTCTCGAAAGTGAAGTGGCACGTGCTGCCGCTCGTGCTGATCATGTTCATCGCGAACTACATCGACCGCGTGAACGTCGGCTTCGTCGATCGCCATCTCGAAGCGTCGATCGGCATCGGCGCGGCCGCGTACGGGCTCGGCGCCGGGCTGTTCTTCGTCGGCTATGCGCTGTTCGAAGTGCCGTCGAACCTGCTGATGCAGCGCTACGGCGCGCGCGTCTGGCTGGCACGGATCATGGCGACGTGGGGCATCGTCGCGGCCGCGATGGCGTTCGTGTGGAACGACACGTCGTTCTACACGCTGCGCTTCCTGCTCGGCGCGGCCGAGGCCGGCTTCTTCCCCGGCGTCGTGCTGTACCTGTCGCAATGGCTGCCGCCGCAGGAACGTGGCAAGGCGATGGCGATCTTCCTCGGCGGCTCCGCGTTCGCGTCGGTGCTGTCCGGGCCCGTGACCGGCGCGCTGCTGTCGATCCGCGGCTTCGGCCTGCAGGGCTGGCAATGGATGTTCCTGATCGAAGGGCTGTTCTCGGTCGCGCTGTGCGGCGCGAGCTGGCTGCTGCTGAAATCGCATATCCGCGACGCGACGTGGCTCACGGCCGAGGAACGCACGGCGCTCCAGCACGCGCTCGACGCGGAACGTGCGACGCGCGACGTCCGCTCGAACGTGCCGGTGCGCGCCACCGCGCTGCTGCGCGATCCGCAGATCATGCTGTTCTGCTTCCTGTATTTCGCGATCCAGCTGACGATCTACGCGGCCACGTTCTGGCTGCCGACCATCATCCGCAGGATGGGCGGCCTCACCGATTTCCAGGTCGGCCTGTACAACACGATTCCGTGGATGATCGCGATCGGCGCGATGTACGGCTTCGCGGTGCTGTCGTCGAAGTGGAAGCATCCGCAGCGCTGGCTCGCGTTCTCGCTCGTGCTCGCCGCGTGCGGGCTGTTCGCGTCGACGTCGCCCAGTCCGGTGTGGTCGTTCGCGTCGATCTGCTTCGCCGCGCTCGGTTTCAAAGCCGCGGCGTCGCTGTTCTGGCCGATCCCGCAGGGCTATCTCGACACGCGCGTGGCCGCCGCCGTGATTGCGCTGATCAACTCGGTCGGCAACCTCGGCGGCTTCGTCGCGCCGACGGCCTTCGGCTATCTGAAGCAACATACGGGTTCGATCACGGGCGGGCTGTATGCGCTCGCGATCGCTTCGCTCGTCGCCGCGGTCGCCGCGCTGTTCGCGCGCACGCACCGGCGCAGCGAGCCGCCGCGCGGCCAGCCGGCCGACGAATCCTTCACGCACGCTCCGATGCTCCGCCATGCCGAACACTGACCGCCTGACCGTCGTCGTCTCGAATGCCGTCGACGGCGACCTCGCCACGTTCTCCCTCGCAGGCGACGGCACGCTCGCGCCGCTCGCCCGCTATCCCGCCGCCGACGTCGCGATGCCGATCGCCGTGCAGGCCGACCGCACGCGGCTCTACGTCGCGACCCGCGGCGAACAGCCGACGATCGTCGCGTTCCGCGTCGCGGCCACGGGCGCGCTCGCGCGCATCGGCACGACCGCGATCGACGCGAGTCATGCGTACCTGTCGCTCGACCGCGGCGGCCGCTGGCTGCTCGGTGCGTCGTACGGCGGCCATTCGCTGAGCCTTTACGACGCCGCGCGCGTGCGCGACGGCGACGGTACGCCGCTGCAGGTCGCGGGCGGCATCGCGAACGCGCACGCGGTGATCGTGTCGCCGGACAACCGCTTCGCGTACGTCAGCTCGCTCGGCTCGGACCGCGTGTTCGGCTTCGCGCTCGTCGAGGGCGCCGCCGGGTTGCGCGCGGTCGAACACGGCGAAACGCGCGTGCCGGCCGGCTTCGGTCCGCGTCACCTGCGATTCGCTGACGACGGCCGCACGCTCGTCGTCGTCAGCGAATTCCAGGCCACGCTCGCCACCTTCGCCCGCGACACCGCCACCGGCCGGCTCGGCGACGCACACGTGAGCGCGCGTCATCCGGCCGTCGCCGCGCTCGCGCAAGGCCATGCGCGCCCGCCCGCTCCTGTCGAGCCGTCCGTGTGGGCCGCGGACCTGCACCTGACGCCCGACGAGCGCTTCGCGTACGTCAGCGAACGCACGTCGAGCCGGTTGCTCGGCTATCGCCGCAACGACGACGGGTCGTTCGCCCCCGCGCACGCGACGGCCACCGAAGCGCAGCCGCGCGGGTTCGCGATCGATCCGTCGGGACACTGGCTGATCGCCTGCGGCGAGCAGTCCGAACACGTCGCGGTGTATGCGATCGCGCCGGACGACGGCACGCTGTCGCTGCACGCGCGCGTGCCGGGCGGCCGCGGCGCGAACTGGGTCGCGATCGTCTGAAGTCGGGCGGTCTGAAGAAGAAACGGCGCCCGTACGGGAACCTGCACGCCGATGCGGGTGCGGCGTTCAGCGCCGCTCGCTCGGCGCGACGCCCGTCCAGCGCTTGAATGCGCGCGTGAAATTGGCGCGATCGGTATAGCCGACGCGCGCCGCGATCTCGTCGACCGGCAGCCGCGTGCCTTCGAGCAGCCGCAGCGCGTCGCGCAGCCGGATCTCGTCGAGCAGCGCCGAATAGGTCGCGCCGTATTCGGCGAGCTTGCGCTTGAGCGTGCGCGCCGACACATGCAGCTCGCGCGCGACGTCGTCGACCGACGGATAGCCGCCTTCGCCGCAGATCAGCAGGTTGCGCACGCGCTCGACGATGCTCTCCGCATAGCCGAGCCGCGCGAGTTCAGCCTCGCACTGCTGGACGATCATCTGCGCGGTCTGCGCGTTCGCGGTGCCGATCGGCTCGTCGAGCAGCGCGGCGTCGCAGCGGATGCGGTTCGCGCTCGCATCGAAATGGCAGCGCGGCAGCCGCGCGCGATAACGCTCGAACCACGGCGGCTCGGGCCATTCGAAATGGAGTTCGGCACGCGACTGGAGCGTGCGGCCCGGCGTCGGATACAGCAGCGAATTGAACAGGATCGCGGTTTCGACCAGAAAGTTTTCCACCGCGAACTGGCGCAGCCGGCCGAGCGGAAACGCTTCGAGCACGTCGATGTCGACGATGCCGTCGAGCTGCGCGAGCCGCACCGAGAAAAACGGCACGCGCGTCGGCAGGTAGCGGATGCCGAGCGCGATCGCCTCGCCGAGCGTCGCGCAGCTCATCAGCCCGAAGCCGATCAGTCCCGCTTTCGTGAGGCTGCTGCGCAGGCCGATCTCGATCGCGATCGACGGATCGTCGGTCGCGTCGAGCAGGTTGAACACGATCGCCGCCTGCTGCAGCGGCGTGATGCGCGCATCGGGCTGCGCGAGCCGGTCGCGCTCGACGCCCGAGCCGGCGAGAATGCGACCGCCGTCGATGCCGCGCTCCTCGGCCAGCATCAGCATGAACAGCGCATACGCGGACGACACCGTCGCCTTGTTCAACTGGCGCGCGGCATCCGGAACGGACAGGGCCATGCGGCTAACTCCGGAGCGGTTTCGGCGGATTGTAGCGTCGCTGGCCCGCAATGACACCGCGGCGGCACTCTAGCCATGCGACGGCGCATCGACCGCCGGACCGCCGGACAATGTGGCCCGAAATGACACCACCATTGGCACCGACGGCCCTCGCATGCGCGCCGGCACGCGCCTATGCTTGTCACATCGGCATTGCGCCCCACTCTTTCCGCACGGATTCCGGTCGATGAGCCAACCCGCACGAACCGCCTTTCGCCACGACGCCGACAAGGTCGCGTACGTCCGCCGCGAAGTGAACGCCGCGAGCGACGCGATCCGCGCACGCTTTCCGCTGCTCGACAACCAGAACCTCGTCGGCGCGACCGTGATGGCCGTGTCGGTGAGCGCGATGCTCGCGATCGCGTGGCTGTATGCGCGCGGCGCGATCGCGTGGTACGTCGCGCTGCCGCTCGCCGCGTTCGTCACGTCGCTGATCCACGAGCTCGAGCACGACCTGATCCACCTGATGTACTTCAAGAAGACGCCGTGGGCCTATCACCTGATGATGGCGCTGTGCTGGCTCACGCGGCCCGGCACGATCAACCCGTGGACGCGCCGGCGCATGCACCTGCATCACCACAAGGTGTCGGGCGGCGAATCGGATCTCGAGGAATTCGGCATCACCAACGGCGAGCGCTGGGGCGTGAAGCGCCTGCTGATGATCGCGGACGGCATGCTCGCCGTCGTGCTGCGGCCGGCCGCGATGCGCCGCAAGGTGAAGCAGTACGTGGCCGCGCAGCCGGTGCAGGATCCGTCCGAGCGCCTGCAGTTGCGCATCGAGCAGGTGTCGTCGTACATGCCGGTCGGTCACCTGTACTACACGCTGTGGCACGCGTTCATCGTCTATCACGTCGGCCTGTTCGCGCTGCATGCGTTCGGTTACGCGGTGACGGTGCCGGCCGTCGTCGAACGCGCGATGAGCGTCGTCGATTTCCTGGCGGTGGTGTGGCTCGGGCCGAACTTCGTGCGCAGCTTCTGCATCAACTTCGTCAGCTCGAACATGCACTATTTCGGCGACATCGACTCGCGCAACGTGATCCAGCAGACGCAAGTGCTGAACCCGTGGTGGATGCTGCCGTTCCAGCTGTTCTGCTTCAATTTCGGCAGCACGCACGCGATCCATCACTTCGTGGTGCGCGATCCGTTCTACATCCGGCAACTGACCGCCCGCACCGCGCACGCGGCGCTGCGCGAAGTCGGCGTGCGCTTCAACGACGTCGGCACGTTCGCCCGTGCGAATCGCTGGGGCGGCTATCGCCCGTCTCGCGGCACGCACCACGCGCAGGCCGACGCGTAACGCCGGCGGCGCGCGGCATCAGCGCCTCGTCACTCGCCGATCGGCGGCATCGGCCCCTGCCCGCGGATCCACGACCAGTTCGCGAGTTCGGCCATTTCCTTGTCGCCGCGGCTGTCGCCGTACGCGAACAACTGCTTCGGCGGCCGGTTGCCCCACCATCCGCGCAGCCGCACGACCTTCTGCGGCCCCCAGCAGTTCTCGCCGTCGAGCCGGCCGGCGAAGACGCCGCGCTCGAACGCGAGCCGCGTCGCGAGCACGGCGTCGAAGCCGGCCGTCTTCGCCCACTTCTCCAGATACAGCGACGGCGACGCGCTGACCAGCACGACTTCATGCCCGCGCGCCCGATGCTCGCGGACACGCTCGAGCATTTCCGGACGCACGAGGTTCGGCAGATAGCTATCGACGAACCGGCGCGCCTGCGCATCGAGCACGTCCTCGCGGATCGGCCCGAACGCGAACGACGCGAACTTCGCCTTCGCGTCGCCGCGCGACAGCAGCCCGGCCTTCATCGCGACGATCCACGGCAGCGCGCGCAGCCCCGCCCACGCGAAACGCGGCGTGCCGACCGCCTGGCGGACGAAATGGCGAAAGCTGTCGGTGGTCGTGATGGTGCCGTCGAAATCGAAGGCGGCGACGATGCGGTCGGTCATGGAGAATCGGCGGGAAAGCGATGAGATGCCCGGGAAGATAGCAGACTCGCGGCCGCCCGCGCGAAACCGTCGCGCCCGACACGCGACTGCGCGCGCCGCAGCGCGTGCGGTCGCATCGTTCGCTCAGCGCGACGGCCGCGCGGCCAGCGCCGCCGGCAGCACGACGTTCATCAGGTGATCAGCACGCGACAGCAGGTCGGTCACGCGCTCGTCGAGCCCGCGCAGTTGCGCCGGCTGCATCCGGATCTGCTGGACGGCCTGTCCGACGATGTTGCGGCGGTCGAACAGCGTGCGCTCGACGCCCGCATCGTCCGGCGCGCGCACGACGTCCGACACCGCGCTCAGCGCGGCGAGCACGACCACGAGGTTTTCCTCCGCATGGCGGACCTTGGCGGCGAGTTCCTCGGTACGGCGCGGGAAAAAGCCGAGCGACTGCTTGAGCGCACCGAGCGCCGCGCGATAGTCGACATGGCCGGACGCCGCCCCGAACCAGCGTTCGAACATGCCGGCCTTGCGCGTCGCTTGCGCGAGCATCCCGGCCATCATGTCGGCCGCGCCGAGTTCGTTGAATTCGCGCGTCGTCGCCGCGACGGCTTCGACGAGGTTGCCGGCCGTCTCCAGCGCGCCGTCGCCGATCGTCGCGACCGTCGCGAGCTTCAGCGGCACCAGTTGCCGGATATGCCGCTCGATGCGCGGCGCGTAGTCGGGATAGAGATTCGGAAAGCTGGCCTGCGCGGCGCGGAAGCACGCTTCGAGCTGCGGATGGTTCGATGCGCCGAACAGCGCACGGCCGATTGCGTCGGCGGGCGCCGCACGCACGGCGTGATCGGACGCGGGCGCCGGCCCGAACTCGAGCGCCTGCGGGGCGGGCCGCGCCGGCGCACGCGCGACCGGCGCAGCGGGCGCGGCCGGCGCGTCGAACGCAAGACGCCCGGGCGTACGCTCGGGCGTCGTATCGAACTCGAGCCGCTTCGGCTCGTCGGACGGATTCGTCATCGCTGCTTCCTGCCCGGCGCGGCGGTGCTCCGCGCGCCGGGCTGCCGCCAGTCAGACCGCGCCGCCGTACGCGCGGACGAAATCGCCGAGGCCACGGTTGTAGCCCGCGCCGACCGCCTTGAACATGAAGTGGCCGTCGCGGCGATAGAAGCTGCCGACCTGCACCGACGTCTCCATCGAGAAGTCTTCCTCGAGCGCATACTTCGCGATCACCGCGCCCGACACCTCGTCGGCGATCTGGATGTAGCTGTTGCGAACCTGCCCGAAATTCTGCCGGCGCGCTTCGGCCTGGTCGATCGTCACGACCACCGAGATTTCCTCGACGTCGGCCGCGAGCTTCGTCATGTCGATGAAGATCACTTCATCGTCGCCGTCGCCGCTGCCCGTGCGGTTGTCGCCGCTATGCACGACGCCCAGGCACTTCGACGAAGGCATCCCGCGCTTCGGGAAGTCGTCGCCGGGCTGGATGAAGGTTTCCTTTCGCTCCATCGTGCGCACTTCGCTGTTGTAGAACACGAAATGCTGATCCGAGATCAGCTTCGGATTGCTCTGCGCGTCGTACTTGCACAGGAACACCGACACGTCGAGATCGAAATCCGTGCCGGTGTCCGTCGCGTTCGCGTCCCAACCGAGACCGATGCGGAATTTCTGCGTGCCGGGCGCTTCCTTCGACAGGTTGACGCGACCGCCTTTCGACAAATTGATCATCTGAACCTCTCCTGCTGGAACCGCCGTAGCGCCGGCGGCGATGCCGGGCCGCACACGGCGGCCCCTTCGTTGATGGTGTTCGCGCCGCGTGACGCGCGCTTACTTGCCCGCCACCGCCGCGCGGTCTTCCTTGCGCTGCACGACGATCGACGACCACACGGCCGCTGCGATCATCGCCGCGCCGATCAGGCCCGTGACGACCTCCGGCACCTCGAACTTCACGCCCAGGAACATGATCGTCGCGAGCGCGCCGATCGCCCAGAACGCGCCGTGCTCGAGAAAGCGATACTGCGCGAGCGTGCCCTTCTTCAGCAGCACGAGCGTCATCTCCCGGATGTAGGCCGCGCCGACGCCGAGGCCGAGCGCGATCAGGAAAATGTTGTTCGACAGCGCGAACGCGCCGATCACGCCGTCGAAGCTGAACGACGAATCGAGCACTTCCAGATACATGAACCCCGCGACGCCTTCGCGCACCACGCGCGTGCCCGTGTCCTCGCCGCCGACCAGGTCGCCCACGCCGTGCGCGATCACGAAGCCGATCACGCCGAACGCACCCGCGAGCAGAAAGCTGACCTGCTCGGTCGCCGGCACGTAGAACGACGCGACGATCACGATCGCCAGCGTCAGCGCCACTTCCAGTGCGGTGATGCGGCCGAGATGGCGCATCGGGCCTTCGAGGAAGCCGATCCAGTGCTCGTCCTTCTCGGTATCGAGCATGAACTTGAAGAACACCATCAGCAGGAACGCGCCGCCGAACGCCGATACCTCGTGATGCGCGGACGTCAGCACCGCCGCGTACTTGTCCGGCGATTCGATCGCGAGCGTCAGCGCGTCCCACAGACCGATATGGCCGATCACCGCGACGATCAGCAGCGGAAACACGAGCCGCATGCCGAACACCGCGACCGGCAGGCCGAACACCATGAAGCGGTTGCGCCACTTCTCCGACCAGTTCTTCAGCACCGACGCGTTGACGACCGCGTTGTCGAGCGACAGCGAAATTTCGAGCACGCACAGGACCGCGACGATCAGCATGTCCTTCACGCCGCCGAGGAGATAGGCCGCGATCAGCGCGAGCGCCGTGAGCGACAACGGGATCTTGAAGTCTTTCAACATGATGGGGTAATCGAGTTCAGAAAAATGGGCAGGCGGGCCGCGCTTACTTCGCGCGCACCCAGTCGCAGAATTCCTGCGTGATCAGCTGTTCGTAGATCTGTTCGTCGCTGAGGTCGAGCGATTCGAGATGCAGGAAGCCGACGTTCGGCATTTCGTCCGCGACTTCCGCGAGGAAGTCGAATTCGCTCGGATCGCCGACGCCGACGAGCGACCAGTACAGCGGGAAATGTTGCGATTCGGTCAGCAACTGGCGCACGCGCTTGCGGTCGTTCTTCGGGTTCTGGCCGTCGGTGACGAACAGCACCCATGCGGGCAGATGGCCGTTCACGGGCGCGGAGGCGGCCGGCGCGGACGGGTCGTCCGCACCGCCGAACAGCCGGCTCAGGAAGCCGCGCTTTTCTTCGCGCTTCGGCTCCGGCGCGCGGAAGAAGAAATCGACGATGTCGTTCATCACCGGCGCGTACTGCGTGCCGCCCCACTTGTCGATCCGCGCGTTGAGCACATGATCGGAAATGTACGAGCCGTAGTTGTCCGGCGTCGCGGTCGGCAGCCGGTCGTAGCCTTCGGTGAAGGTCCACGTGTCGACTTCGCCGTTGTCGTCGAACTTCAGTGCAATGCCGAGAATCCGGTCGTGCGTCTCCTGGATCACGCCCGACTGGTACAGCGGCTTCGCGGAGCCCGAGATGTCGAGCGCCGCGCCGACGCGCACGACCGGCGGCTTCAGGATCTGACGTTTTTCGAGGACGATCGCGACCTTCGCCGCGCGTTTCTCAAGCGTAATCATGCGGTGTTCTCTCAGTTCTCTTAGTTGTGCTTCGGAGCGAATCGGGTGATCAGGTCCTGTTCGAGCTGGCGCAGGCGCGGCGCGTCCTGCTCGCGCTGGCGGCGGCCGTCGGCAATGATCTGCGTGATGTCGTCGAACGCGCCGAACAGCTGCTGCTGCGCGTATTCGAACGTGTCGGTCGAGATCACCGGGCGCTGGCCGAGCTTCGCGACTTCCTGCGCGTTCTGGCGATTCAGGTCGGCCTGCGCGCGGATCGCCTCGTCGGCGGCGTCGTACGTCGCGTTCGCGAGCGCCGCCGCGCGCTTGGTGCTGAGCTGCTCGAGGTAGAGCGCGAACGCATTGGTCCACGCGGGAATCAGCACGGTCTTGATCGTCATGAACTTCGACGTCAGCGTGCGTTTCTGGTCCTGCTCCATCCGGATCTGCGGCGCGAGCTGCTTCGACATCAGCATCGCGCGGTCGAGGTCGTCGAGCTTGCTTTCGAGCGCGTCGACCTTGCGCTTCACGTCGAGCAGGCGCTGTGCGGCGAACGCATCGTCCGCCGGCTGCTGGCCGGCCGCGAGATGCGCGCGCAGCGCCGCGAGCGCCGTTTCGCCGTGCGCCTTCGACTGCGCGAGCTCCTGGTGCAGCGCGTAGTTGTCGTTGTACATCCGCTCGAGCTCGTCGATGCCGGCCTTCTGGCGCTGCGCATGGTTTTCGAGCTCGACGACGAGCGTATCCATCCGCTTGCTCACCGACTCGTATTGCGACAGCAGCTTCTCCTTGGTCGAGCGGAACAGCCGCGTGACCTGCGTGAGCAGCCCGCCCTTGTCGGCGCCGCGCGGGTCGAGCCCCTTCGCGGTCGCGATCAGCTCGTTGAGCTTGTCGCCGAACTGGTCGGCGTCCGACGCCCGGACGCTTGCGAGAATCTGCTGGGAGAAGGCGGCGATCCGCGTGCCCTGCGTCGCGCCGAGCTGGTCGATCTCGTCGACGGTGATCAGGCGCGCGTGTTCCGTCGGCTGCGCTGCCGGCACGACGACGTTGGCGACGGCGGCTGGCCCGGCGACGGGCGACAAGGACGGCATGGAAGGACGATCGCTGACCGCATCGGATTTGTTGTCGTCGAATAGCGGCTTCATGTGGCTACCACGTTCCTTTTCTGCTTTTTGCTACGTGTGTTGTCGTGCGCGCAACGCGCGCTTCCGCGATTGCCGCCGTGCTCTCTCACGGGCGGCAGACGGACAATAAATGGCGACGGTGCGGCGCGTCAAGCCAGGCAAGTCTTTCAATTTCCATACGCTTTGTAATATATACGACGGCCATCTCGATACTGCTTCCGGCAATGTAAGGACATATGCGTTGATGGAGCATGAATCCGGAATTCTCGGCACACGCCGACGGAGAGAAATGGAAAGTATTTTGAAAGAATTGGCCTGTCGCTATTCCGCTGATTGTTACAGATTGCTTAACGCGGGCGTCGCGCCCTAGTCCGAGTAGCCTTGCGACGCCGGGCGCGCGTCGTGGCGGCGGCCCCACCACGGCAAGTACGCGTTGTTCTCCCCGCGTGCGCGGAACCAGTCCTTGCCGGGATCGATCGGCGTCAGCTTCGACGGTGCGACCACCACCACGGCCGTCGGATGTTCGGTGTCCGTCGTGCCCGCCACAAGCACGTTGCCGCCGAGATGATTTGCGCGGCCGATCGCGAGCGCCACATCGGTCAGCGCCGCGCCGGCCCCCATGTCACCGAGCAGTGCCGACGTATTGAAGGTTTCGCCGCGAAGATCGCTTTCCGGCACGGCTTCGGCGAGCCCTTGCGACAGAGACGCGGCCCTTGACGACGCGGCCGCGCTGCCCTTGCCCGCATCGGGGATAACGTAGTTCAGCGACGAGACCGCGACGCCCGCATTGGCTGCCGCCGCGTCGATCGTCGACTTCCATGCCTGCACCGCGCGGCCCTCGCCTTGCTTCGCGTCGAAATCCTGGACGCTGCCTTGCGCCGCCTTGCCGATCCAGGCCAGCGGTTCGCGCTCGGTCTTCAGATCCGGGCCGGCGAGGAACAACACCACCATGTTCTCGTTGATCTGTTCATCCTGCGGCGGAAAGCTTGGCGCGTCCCAGTTCATCACCCACACGCTTTTGTCGGGATGCGCGGCCAGGTAGTCCAGCGCGGCGTTCAGTGACGTGAAGCCGGCATTGCCGTGGCCCGACGTCACGTGCACGTCGGGCGGTATGTCGCGGATCCATAGATTTTTTGCGGAGGGGTTGCCGATTTCATACATATTTACCATCTCGTCGCGCAAGAACGCTCCGGCGCCTTCCGGGTCGAGACGGCCGGCAGGAAGTGCGAGTTCGACATGCACCCCCGCCAGTTCACGCCACTCCCGCTTGTACTTCGAGCCGATGGTGTAAAAATAATCGGGGTTCATCACGTAGCGCGTCCGAAACAACACGAGAAGTTCGCGCACATATTTCTTGTAAAAACCCGCGAACGACTCACGCCCCCGCCGCCCGTCCGCGACGATGGAAACCGCCTGCAAGGTCGAGTATTTTTTGGGGTTTGTGCGCACCATGTCGTCGTTGGCGTTCGGCTTCACCAACCCGAGCGTCCACAGCAATTGCCACTCCGTCGGATAGTCACGACGCTGCAGCGGATTGAGCCATTCAAGTCCGACAACTTGGGCAACAAACGGCGCGGCAGACGCACCTTCGACGGATTGCGTCGATGCGGCGCGCGTCTCAGCCCGCAATGGCGGGCTCGACAAGAATGTCGCCATCACGATCGAGACGCACCCGATACGTCTGGCAAGAGTGAAGCAGTGCATGAATACCCCGATCGAACCGGCCATCCCCGCGCGCCGGTCCGGCAATTCATTCCCGCCCGGACGATGCCAGGCTCGAAATCAGCGTCGCACCACACGACGTCTTGTGTCCATCGAATGCAGCCGGTTTCCCGTCGACAATGACCTGCGGATCGCCTTCGGCGATAAAGCAGGCCTGATGGCCCGCGATCGGACAGATACACGTATCGCCGAGCCGGGCGACCGGCCGCCCCATCACTTCGCTGACCGCGCTGCCGGTCACGACCTGACCGCCGTGGCTCGTTGCGTCGCCGACTCGAATGATTCCGCGCATGCGTGTTCCTTATTCCGAATAGCCTTGCGACGCAGGGCGCGCGTCGTGACGGCGCCCCCACCACGGCAAGTACGCGTTGTTCTCACCGCGTGCGCGGAACCAGTCCTTGCCGGCGTCGATCGGCGTCAGCTTCGACGGCGCGACGACGACGACTGCCGTCGGATGCTCGGGGTCCGTCGTTCCGGCTACGAGCACATTTCCACCGAGGTGATTCGCTCGGCCGATCGCCAGCGCCACATCGGTCAGCGCCGCGCCGGCGCCCATGTCACCGAGCAGTGCCGACGTATTGAAGGTCTGCGTACGGAAATCGTATTCCGGCAGTACTTCCGTCAGCGTCTGCGACAGCGATGCAATTCTTGTCGATGCAGCATCGCTGCCCTTGCCCGCGTCGTGCACGATGTAATTCAATGACGATACCGGCACGCCTGCATTAGTCGCCGCCGTATCGATCGTCGACTTCCATGCCTGCACCGCGCGACTCGCGCCTTGCTTTGCGTCGAAATCCTTGACGTTGCTTCGAGCGGCTTTACCGATCCACGCCAGCGGCTCGCGCTCGGTCTTCAGATCCGGGCCGGCAAGGAACAGCACCACCATGTTCTCGTTGATCTGTTCGTCGTTCGGCGGGAAACTCGGCGCATCCCAGTTCATCACCCACGCGCTTTTGTCGGGGTGGGCGGCCAGATAGTCCAGCGCCGCATTCAACGACGTGAAGCCGGCATTCCCCTGCCCTGATGTCACGTGCACATCCGGCGGTGTGTCGTGGCTCCACAGATCTTTTGCCGATGAATTTCCGATCTCGAACGTGCTGATTATTTGATCACGCAAATATGCCTTTGCCTTGATGGGATCAAGACGACCAGAAATTGCCAGTTCAACATGCACGCCAGCCAGCTCACGCCATCTACTTCTGTCACCAGGTTTCACGGTATAGAAATAGTTGGAATCGGTAAAATATCTAGTACGGAACAATACGAGCAACTCGTCGATATATTTCTCGTAAAATCCACCAAATGATTCACGTCCAGAGCTGCCATCCGCAATGATTGAGATCGCTTGAACGGCAGAGTACTTTTTAGGGTTGGCGCGCACCATATCGTCATTCTTGTTCGCAGAAGCCAAGCCCAACGTCCACAGCAATTGCCACTCCGTCGGATAGTCACGACGCTGCAGCGGATTGAGCCATTCAAGTCCGACAACTTGGGCAACAAACGGCGCGGCAGACGCACCTTCGACGGATTGCGTCGATGCGGCGCGCGTCTCAGCCCGCAATGGTGGGCTCGACAAGAATGTCGCCATCACGATCGAGACGCACCCGATACGTCTGGCAAGAGTGAAGCAGTGCATGAATACCCCGATCGAACCGGCCACCCCCGCGCGCCGGTCCGGCAATTCATTCCCGCCCGGACGACGCCAGGCTCGAAATCAGCGTCGCACCGCACGACGTCTTGTGTCCATCGAATGCAGCCGGTTTCCCGTCGACAATGACCTGCGGATCGCCTTCGGCGATAAAGCAGGCCTGATGGCCCGCGATCGGACAGATACACGTATCACCGAGCCGGGCGACCGGCCGCCCCATCACTTCGCTGACCGCGCTGCCGGTCACGACCTGACCGCCGTGGCTCGTTGCGTCGCCGACTCGAATGATTCCGCGCATGCGTGTTCCTTATTTTGAATAGCCTTGAGTCGTAGGGCTCGCATCGTGACGACGTCCCCACCAAGGTAGATAGGCGTTGTTTCCGCCGCGTGCGCGAAACCAGTTCTTAGTTGCATCGATCGGCGTCAGTTTCGAAGGCGCGACCACCACCACCGCTGTCGGGTGCTCGGCGTCGGTCGTTCCGGCTACGAGTACATTTCCCCCGAGGTGATTCGCTCGCCCGATCGCCAGCACCACATCGGTCAGCGCTGCGCCGGCCCCCATGTCACCGAGCAACGCCGATGTATTGAAGGTCTGCGTACGGAAATCGTATTCGGGCAGTACTTCCGTCAACGTCTGCGACAGGGACGCAATGCGTGTCGACGCAGCATCACTGCCCTTGCCCGCATCGTGCACGATGTAATTCACCGACGACACCGGCACGCCAGCATTACTCGCCGCCGTATCGATTGTCGACTTCCATGCCTGCACCGCGCGACTCGCGCCTTGCTTTGCGTCGAAATCCTTGACGTTGCTTCGAGCGGCTTTACCGATCCACGCCAGCGGCTCGCGCTCGGTCTTCAGATCCGGGCCTGCAAGGAACAGCACCACCATGTTCTCGTTGATCTGTTCGTCGTTCGGCGGGAAGCTCGGTGCATCCCAGTTCATCACCCACGCGCTTTTGTCAGGATGCGTAGCCAGATAGTCCAGCGCGGCGTTCAGCGATGTGAAGCCGGCATTGCCGTGGCCCGTCGTCACGTGCACATCCGGCGGTGTGTCGCGACTCCATAGATTCTTTGCGGACGGGTTGCCGATTTCGAATATATTGACAATGCGATTACGCAGATATGACGCAGCCGATGCAGGCTCAATTCGTTCGGAAGGAATAGCCAACTCCACATGCACGCCAGCCAGCTCACGCCACTTTCTTTTGTCATCCGAGCTCACGGTGTAAAAATAATCTTCACCCGTAAAATATGGAGCTCGGAAGAGCAACAATAGTTTATCGACATATTTCTCATAAAATCCAGCAAAAGATTCACCTCCTCCATTACCATCCGCGACAATGGAAATTGCCTGCAACGTCGAATATTTCTTCGGATTCGTTCTAACCATATCATCGTTGACATTTGGCTTGACCAGACCAAGCGTCCACAATATTTGCCACTCGGTAGGGTAGTCCCTGCGCTGGAGGGGATTCATCCATCCAAGGCCTACAACCTGCGCAACGAAAGGCTTGGATGAACTGGCCCCAGCGATCGGGACTGCCTTATCGGCCGATGAGGCGGCCATCGCGCGAGGAGCAGCAATCACTGTTGCGAACGCAAACACCATGATTGCCACGAGCCCCGGGACCAACACCAATCGTTTCAACAGATTACCCATACCCAATAACTCCCCTGCCGGCTTGCCAGACGAAATCAATATCAAAAACGACGCCCCTAAAGCAAAAAACAACGCAAGGCTCGCAACTCCGACTCGACGCGGCCAGGTGGCAATGACCGCCTTCATAAAATACCTCCCAACTTCATGAAAAAGCCACCATCTCGCTCGTCATGTATTTTCCCCGGCATTGCGGCACTTTCGTCTTTTTTAACCCAGTCAGGCAAAAATAGGTCGCCGTGCTTGCCGGTATTTATATAATCCATCAAATGAAAATTAGGATCACCCTTCTTGGAATCACTGGCAAATCTCCAATCAGCCTGGATTCTGAGATATTTGAAATCATCTTCAGTTAAATAACAAAGCCCAATTGCCACATCATAAGCCAACGCCCTTTCAGCATGATCCTTGTTGGTCATGATGGTCGAATGGTTAGTGGGGTTATTCTTGTCCCCGCCGTTCAGAATCTGGAATATCTCGTTGTTCCGCCATTCGGTATAGTCAGCACTCGCTGCCTCCGGATTGTCCTCCCCGATCACATTCCCTTCCTTGTCGACCCAGCGGCGATTTCCGGACCTTCTCGCTTCCATCCGAAGAATGGAATGATCCTCATACCGCTGCGCAGCCTCGGACGCCGCGTCCCCCTGCGCCTTCAGCGCATCACCCTCGGTCTTGAATTTTTCCGACTTCGCGTCGAAGTTGTCGTATGGATCGTCATCACGCTTGTTCTCCTTGTTGGCGTCACGCCCAGCCGACGGCGGATCGTAACCCTCGTTGAAGCGCCCTTCCTCAATCGGTTTCCCTTGCGCATCGCAAGCGCCCGACGGCTTACCGTAGCGCAACGCCTGCGGGAGGAAGCGCGTTTCCTTGTCGAGCATCGGTGCCGTAATCGGGATTTCCCAATTTTTCGGTGGCTCGGCATTGACTGCCATGTCCGTCAAATTGAACAGGTAGAAGACCGGACTCGTTGCAAGCGTGAAAATCTTCGCGATCCACCCTTCATTGGAATGCATACCTCGTCCAAGACCATACCGCGCCGGTGGTGATGGCGGATACCAGAAACCTTCCTTCTGGTTCTTGTCCTTGCGCCAGTCATCCTGCCAGTACCGATAGAGCTTGCTCTCTCCGCCCACCTCGAAATTCGACGCGAACACGCGTTGCGAAAAAACGCCCCACGCGTTCGTCGCACTGATTTCATCGATACTCATCCCGCGCCAGCCGATTCCCTGAACGGTCAGGGCGGAAATGACCTGATCGTGCGGGCAGCAGTACAGCGTCACTCTTCCGTAGGTGTTTTTCTGGTACAGCCCATGCGCCTCCCGGTCCTTGGCTGCGCTATACGGTTTGCCTCCGTCCTTCGACGGTCTCGCGCTTTCCATCGCGCGATCGAGATCCTCCGCAGGCATCTCGAGCTCGGCCCGGGCACGCAGGATATCGAAGTACGCCCTCAACGTCTCCTTGCGCGCGACATAGGTCTCGCGCCCCACGTGACCGTTCTTGTCGCGCACTCCGCGCTGGGCCCATGAGTCGGTCATGTTGGCCTCGACGAGACTGTACGGAGGATTGGCGAGCACATAAGTGTCGGCGACGCAGCGCCCTTTCTTGCCCCACTGATCCGTCACCTCGGGCAACCGGTCGCCGAGGAATGCGGCGGCAAGGCCGATCATGTTTCCCTGGCTGTGGCACACGATCGTGATCGGCGCGTCGGCCTGTCGTTTGCGGATCGACTCGACCAGGCGTGCCAGCCGCAGCGCGCCAAGTACGCCGTAAGTGCGCGGCGGCGTGGAGTAGATTTTTCGATTGCCGATGCTGTTCATGTGCTGAACGGTCAGCCACAGAAAGAGCCGATCGTTCAACCCGTCGTTCCACAGATCCGGCAGACTCGAACACCCGCCCGCGAACGGACCACCGCCCCAGTAATTCTTCTCGTTGAGCATGATCTTGTCGCCATACTCCTTCAGCTCCTGCGCATTCGCGGCATAGCCCCACCGAAAGTGGATGACGGGCGAAAACGACGGATCGGGCTTGATGTACGTCTTCGACGACATTTCCGGATTCAGGAAGCCGTCCGGCGTCAGGCTTTCGATATAGCTGACCGGCGTCATCTGCCCGGCCACCGGCCCCCAATGGAACAGCTGATCGTCATAACGCCCCATGCGCCGGTTCAACCCGGCACACAGCCCCTTCTCGGCCTCCTGGAACCATTCCCCTTCCGAATTCACCCCGTGCACGAAAATGACGACGCCCGGCAGCGGCATCTGCATCACGCACTCGAGGTCGTTGCGGTTGAACAGCGTCGTCCCCAGTCCACCACCCACCGGAGTCTGCGACGGGTCGTCCGTCGACGGTTGCCCGCCCGGGTTCTGCGCAAAGTTGTAGTTGAACATGTTGTTTTTCTTGAAGACTCGGCTCAGGTTCTCGACTTGAAGAAGCGAACCGCCAATTGTTCGAACTGGTCGCTGCTGACCGGCGCGAGCCTATCCGAACTTTTGTGTGTGAGGCATAAACTGATGGCCAAGGAGCCACGTTATGCCACGCAAACGCAAGGAAGAAGTGCCGGTAGAACCGGGCAAGGGCTTGAACCTGGACCCGGAACTCATCAAGCAACTGGTGCCCGGAACGCTGGATCGGGCTTCGATCAACGAGCAATTCGCGGCCCTGAAGAAGGCGATATTCGAGCGCGCGCTGGGCGGCGAACTGACCCACCACCTGGGCTACGAGAAGGGCGATGCCAAGCCGGCGGGCCGCACGAACCATCGCAACGGCACCAGCCGTAAGCGCATCGCGACCGACGATGATCTGCTCGACATCGAGATTCCGCGCGACCGCGAAGGCACGTTCGATCCGGTGCTGATTGCCAAGGGCGAGCGACGCTTCACGGGCTTCGACGACAAGATCATTGCGATGTACGCACGCGGCATGAGCGTGCGGGAGATTCAGGGTTTCTTGCTGGAGATGTACGGCATCGAGGTGTCGCCGGAATTCATCAGCACGGTGACCGACGCCGTGATCGACGAAGTGCGCGAGTGGCAGCAGCGGCCGCTTGAGCCGATGTACCCGGTCGTGTTCTTCGACGCCTTGCGAGTCAAGATCCGCGACGAAGGCGTCGTGCGCAACAAGGCGATCTACCTGGCGCTGGGCGTGCGCCGCGACGGCACACGCGACGTGCTGGGCCTCTGGATCGAGCAGACCGAGGGCGCCAAGTTCTGGCTGCGGGTGGTCAACGAGCTGAAGCTGCGCGGCGTGCAGGACATTCTGATCGCCGTGGTCGACGGCCTGAAGGGCTTCCCGGAAGCGATCAACACGGTGTTCCCGGAAACGACGGTCCAGACCTGCATCGTGCATCTGATCCGGAACTCGCTGGACTTCGCCAGTTGGAAGGACCGGAAATCGGTCGCGGCGGCGCTCAAGGAAGTCTATCGGGCACCGTCGGCCGAAGCGGCCGCCGTGGCGCTGGACGCGTTCGATACGAGCCCGTGGGGTACGAAATACCCTCCGATTGCCGCGCTCTGGCGCCGGGCCTGGGATCAGGTGATTCCGTTCTACGCCTTCGCGCCCGACATCCGGAAAATTGTATATACGACCAACGCGATCGAGTCGCTGCATATGCAGCTTCGAAAGATCATCAAGGCGCGCGGCCACTTCCCGTCGGACGAGGCCGCGCTCAAACTGATCTGGCTGGCGCTGCGCAACGTCGTGGCCAAGTGGACCGGCTCTCGGCACGATTGGAAGAGCGCGATGACCCAGTTCGCGCTGCTTTACCCCGAACGATTCAACATTGGAATCTGAATCTCAACCCGCCTCACACACGGAATTCCGGATACCTCCACCGGCGCCAGCTTGCCTTGCGCGTCGGTCTTCCCCTTGATCAATTCGCCCGACGCCTTTCGCACCTCGGCTTCCATGCCCTCGACCGGCTGTCCGTCGGTGGCCCGGACCAGCTTCGGCACCCGCCCCAGCGAGCCCTGGTCGAACTTCGGAAAGTCGGCGCTCATGCTCGCCGGCCCGGCCCACGTATGCGACGCCGACTTGACGGTGAAACTCCCCGGACACCCGAGCTCGATATCGCCGCCCTGCAGCTTCAGGTACGCGCCGCCCGACGTCACGAACACGACCTGCTCGCTGGCCATGCCCGCGAGCTTGCCGCCGCCCGCCGTCATCTGGATGTTCTTCGCCGAATCGATCTGCGTGTCGTCGTTCTGGCTCTGCAGCGCCACTTTCCCCTGGTTGGCGATCGCCGACACGCCCTCGCTGTGCGCGAACATCGCCACGCCATGCCCGGCCTGCAGGTTGATCCGCTGCCCGCTCGTGTACTGCAGGTGGTTCTGCGCGACGACATCGACGTTGCCGCCCGCATGGGTCGTCACGGTCTTCGGCGTCGCCATGCTGATGCCGGCCGGCGCGGTGATGCCGATCGCGGCCATCGACGCGCCTGACGACTCACCGCCGTCGGACGCCTTGCCATTCGGCCAGCCTTTCACCGTGGTCATGAGCGCATCGTGCGGCTGCGTATCCGGCGCCACGCCCTGATGCTGGCCCGCATAGTCGCCGAGACTCTTGAACAATTCGACGCATTCCTGCATCAGTTGCAGATACTCGTCGCGCGCGAGGTGGCCGTCGCTCGCGCGCAGCCGCTCCCAGGCCGAAATCAGCATCGCCTTGCCGCTGCGAATCGCCACATGCGCATCGCTGCGCAACTCCGCGCCTTCGCCGCGCGCCGTACCCTGCCCGTTGTCGCGCGGCTGCGTCAGATAGCCGAGGTTCAGCTGACTGTACGCATGCTCGCTCGCCAGCTGGCTGCTGATCTGCCCGGGCGTATCGTCGAAGCGGATCTGGTTGTAGCGCTGCCCCTTGATTTCCTTCGTCTTCGTGCCGGAAAGATAGCGGTTGCCCGGCAGTGCGCCGGTATGGCTGAAGGTCGCCGGCATGTTCGGCCCGTTGGCCAGCACGCCCATCACGACCAGCCGGTCCGGATCGCCGCCGATATGGCCGATCAGCACTTCCATGCCGACGCGCGGCAACGTATTCGCGCCGAAGCTCGGCCCGGCGAGCGCGCAGGCGACGCGCACCGGCGCGCTGTCGGACGGCGTGCCGCTCGTGCCGGCGCCCTGCGCGTGCGCATGATCGTCCGCGCTGAGCCCCTGGATTCGCACCCGGATGCGGCCCATTTCATCGCAGAACACCTCCTCGCCCTCCGGCCCGACGACGACCGCCGTCATCGGATGAACCGGCGGCAGGTCGACGTGGGGATCGTAGGCCGGCGTCAGCGGCACGCCGCGCCGCACGCACGAGAACGTATTCTCGTAGCGCCTGTCGCTTTCGTCGCCCGGCTTGCCGCTCAGGTCGGCCGGCACCGCGTTGAACAGCACGCGGCTTGCCGCGAACAGCGATTGCGCGCGCTCGTTCAGTTCCTTCGGCAGGTTATTGCGCACGCAATGATGAAGCGACGTGACGACGAACTGCCGCTGTTCGGCCGGCAACGTATCGAGTTGCGGATGCTCGGCGAGCGCAAACCAGTGACCGACGGCAAGATCACGCACATTGCTCACGCCGTCGACGGATTCGGCACGCAGTTCATGCGCCAGCATCCGGTCCTTGCCGATCCGGTCGAGATCGGACGACGAATCCCCGGCATGCGGGATATCGATGACGACGTCGGCCAGCAAATGCCCGAGGTCGTTGCCGCCGTCACCCTGATCGACGATCGTCGCCTGCTCGGTTTGCGACATCCGGCCGCTCTTGTAGTCCCACGTCGGCCGGACGACCTTGCCCGGGATCAATCGGCGGCTCGTCGCCCACAGCGTGATCGAGTCGCGCGCCTCGGTGGCGGCGTCGCGATGGTATCGGATCGTGCCGGCGACCGTCTCCGGCAACTTCATCGAGTCATCGGCAAAGACGAGCGTATGCACCGGCGTGTCGTGCGCTTGGCCGCTCGCCCGCTCGCCTGCCTTGCCCGCCTTGACGAATACGGTCGCCCCGTCCCGTCGCAACAGCCGCCGGATGAAGTGCGCGTCCGACTCGTTGACCTGCCGCGTGAGTTCACGCGCGGGGTAACGCGCGGCTTGCAGACCGGACAGGTCGAACTCGAATGCGCCCGCGAGCGCCGAGCTGCGCTGGCGCCATTCCTGAAGCAACACACCGAGGATGTCGGGCAGGCTCTTGGACCGAAACAACCGCGAATTGGTCCGCCGCTCCATCACGGACAGCACGTCGCGAATCGTCAGCTGGTAGCAGGTCAACGAACCGTCCGACTGCCCGGTGCGGACGTCGGTGACGATGCCGTTGATGGGATGAAGACGCCCGCGATCGGTCGTCATCTCGACGGAAACCGGCAGTCCGATGAAGCTGCGGATCGGCAGATCGGCCCGTGCCGACACGCAGGTCAGATGCCCCTCGATACCCGTCATCAGCCCTTCCCGGATATCGGCATACTGGAGCGCAAGCACTTGCTCGAGCGTTTTCTGGGCAGGCCCCCAGTTCATGCGAACCGGTCGATTGTTCTGATCGACCACCCCCGACGCAAACGTGCGTAGTAATTCGGCTGTATTCACAGCGTAACTCTCAGGATTTTGTTTGACTTCGTTGTTCGGCGAGCAATCACGCCCGCTGGTCCGTCCTGGGAGTGCCGCCCGTCTGGTTTTCGGCGAGCATAGCAAATTTGTCAGGTTGGTGACGGCTTTTTGACAGGATTTAGAATCCTTTTTGCACGGCGCGCAACGGGCTCAACCGTTCACTTTCTTTCGAAGTCGGCCGATCCCGTCCCGCGCCCCTCGAGCGTCGTCCCGGTGTCGGTCCCATCCGCGCCGCATTCCCGATACGGGCCGGACGAACTGCACCGCCAAGTCACGAATCGTGAAACCCATCGTCCGTCGATACCGGCGAAGGTCGCGCCGAAATGCCGATCCTCGGCCGACGTCATCTCGTCCGGATGGCACGACGCTACGTCGCTTCCCCGCTGCGCCGCCGCGTCAATGCACGGCCTTGCGATACAGCGCAACGTACCCCGCGAGCATCAGCAGCAACGACCCGCTGACCCGGTTCAGCCACTTCTCCCCCGCGGCCTTCCATACGCGGACCGAATGCACGCCCAGCAGCGCGTAACCGGTCATCCCGATCACGTCGATCGCGACGATCGTCGCCGCAAGAATCGCGTACTGCGGCGCGATCGCATGCGACCGGTCGACGAACTGCGGCAGCAGCGCCGACATGAACAGGTAGTACTTCGGGTTGCTCATCGCGACGAAGAAGCTCTTCAGAAAGGCGCTCCGGCGATCGGGCGTCGCAGGCACGCAAGGCTGCGCAGCCGCGGCCCCGCCGCTCGACATCAGCATCCGGATGCCGACATACGCGAGCCACGCCGCGCCGAGCAGCTTCAGCGTCACGAACGCCGTTTCCGACGCGTCGAGCAGCACGCCGAGGCCGAACCCGACCAGCGCGACGAGCACGACGTCGGCGGTGACGGCGCCGAGCATGCCGACCATCGCGTGACGCAATCCGTAGCGCGAACCGTTGCTCATCGCGAGCAACACCGTCGGGCCCGGCGTCGCGACACCGACGGACAAGATCAGCGCAAAGGCGAGCAAGGCGGAGAGCGACATGGCGTGGCGTTCCTTTTGAAGAGTGCGGTGCGGACGGACTGCATCGTCGTCGTGATCGGGCCACCCGGCCGCAACCGGTGCGCACGGTTTGTTACGACGAATGCGGTCTTCGCATGATCGCATGCTCGGCCCGACGCCCGCTCGGCGGTTGTGCACCGTCGCCGGTGAACCGCTCCCAGTTATCTCAAATAGTGGGCTGCCCCCTCCGTAAACGACAATGATTCTCGTTTACGTTAGACTCCGCCGCTCGATAAAAATACGTCCGCGACAGCACGGACGCGTCACGCCGCCCGGATTCCGACTTGCCGCCCTGGGATGGATCACCGACCACACCCGATTTGCGTCCCATGTCGACACTTTCGTTACCCGTCCTGCGTCTCACGCCGATTGCCTTCGGCATTGCGCTCGCCTGCACCTTCCCGGCCGCCGCCGGGGCCAAGCAGGCCACTTCCGCCGCCAACGCCGCGCCCGACGCCACCGTGCTGCCGTCGATCAACGTGACCGGCGCCGCCGAGCCGCTGCCCGGCGACCTCGCGCCGACCTACGCCGGCGGCCAGGTGGCGCGCGGCGCGGATTTCGGCGTGCTCGGCCGGCAAAAGGCGAGCGACGTGCCGTTCAGCATGACCACCTATACGTCGAAACTGATCGAGGACCAGCAGGCGCGCACGCTCGCCGACGTACTCGACAACGATCCGGCCGTGCGCAGCGCATCGGGCTACGGCAACTTCTCGCAGGTGTTCGTCATCCGCGGTTTCGCGCTCGCCGGCGACGACGTGTCGCTGAACGGCCTGTACGGCGTCACGCCGCGGCAGCTCGTCCAGACCGATGCGGTCGAGCGTGTCGACGTGTTCAAGGGCGCGAATGCATTCCTGAACGGTGCATCGCCGAACGGCTCGGCGGTCGGCGGCGGCGTGAACCTGCAATTGAAGCACGCGGACGACAAGCCGCTCACGCGCGTCACCGTCGACGGCGCGACATCCGGCTCGCTCGGCACGCATGTCGACCTCGGCCGCCGCTTCGGCAGCGAAGGCCAGTTCGGCGTGCGCGTGAACCAGTCGATCAGCGGCGGCGACACCGCCGTCGACGACGAGCGCCGCCGCAGCAACGTGACCGCCGTGTCGCTGGACTGGCGCGGCGACACATTGCGTCTGTCCGGCGACTTCCTGTATCAGCGGCAGCGGATCGACAACGGCCGCCCGATCGTGCTGGTCAGCGGCAGCCCGTTGCCCGCCGTGCCGTCCGCGACGCACAACTATGCGCAGCCGTGGAGCTTCAGCGAACTCGAGGACACGGTCGGCATCGTGCGCGCCGAGTACGACTTCCTGCCCGCGTGGACGGCCTACGTATCGGCCGGCGCACGCCATACGAACGAGCACGGCGACTACTACACGCCGACCTACTCGTCGTCCGGCACGACGGGCTCGCGCCTGAGCGTGCCGCACAAGGAAGATGCGCAGTCCGCCGAGGCCGGCGTGCGCGGCCGCTTCACGACCGGCCCCGTGTCGCACTTCGTGACCGCCGGCGCGTCGTTCATCCGCATCGACAGCCAGTCCGCTTACACGATGTCGAACGCGTTCCCGACGACGCTCTACGATCCGGCGCCGGTCGCGTCGCCGCCCACCGCCTACGCGGGCGGCGACATGAACGATCCGGGCACGGTCACGAAGACCTGGCTGCGCAGCATCGCGGTGTCCGATACGCTCGGCTTCCTCGACGACCGCGTGCTGTTCACGATCGGCGCGCGGCGCCAGTCGATCTCGGTCGACAACTTCGACTACACGGGCGCGGTCACCAACACCTACAGCAACGCGATCACGACGCCGGTATTCGGTCTCGTCGTGAAGCCGTGGCGCAACGTGTCGATCTTCGCGAACCGCAGCGAAGCGCTCGCGCAGGGCGAGATCGCGCCCAACACCGCGCGCAACGCGGGCCAGGCGCTGTCGCCGTACCGGTCGAAGCAATATGAAGCCGGCGTCCGCTACGACACCGACCAGTACGGCGCGTCGCTCGCGCTGTTCCAGATCGAGAAGCCGATGGCGTACACCGATCCGGCGACGAACCTGTTCGGCGCCGACGGCACGCAGCGGCACCGCGGCATCGAGACGGCCGTGTACGGCGAGCCGTGGAAAGGCGTGCGGCTGATCGCCGGCGCCACGTACCTCGACGCGACGCTGCAGAACACGGCCGGCGGCACGAACGACGGCCACCGGCCGATCGGCGTGCCGTCGTTCCTGCTCAACGCGGGCGCCGAATACGACGTGCCGATGCTGCGCGGGCTCACGCTGACCGCGCGCTGGATCCACACCGGGCCGCAGTACCTGGACGTCGCGAATACGATGTCGATCCAGGCGTGGGACCGCTTCGACCTCGGTGCGCGCTACGCGACGGACGTGTTCGGCAAGAAGACGACGTTCCGCGCGACCGTGCGCAGCGTCGCGAACAAGTCGTACTGGTCGTCGACGATCGGCGGATACCTGACGCAGGGCGACCCGCGCTCGGTGTGGCTGTCGATGACGACGGATTTCTGACGGGCGCCGAAGGGAGTGGCGGGCTGCCGCCAGAGTTTGCTATACTCTCGGTCTTCCGGAGAGATGGATGAGTGGTTTAAGTCGCACGCCTGGAAAGCGTGTATAGGTTAATCGCCTATCGGGGGTTCGAATCCCCCTCTCTCCGCCAGGATTCAAATGCCCGCGCCAGCGGGCATTTTCGTTTCCGGACGCACGTCGATACGCGCTCCCCCCGCCCCGCTGATCACGGGTGCCGAATGTAATCCACCAGCGCCCGCGTGTATTCATCCGGCCGCTTGTCGCACAGACTCACCGCGATCGCCACCGCAAACCCCGCCGGCACGCCGAACACGCCTGAACTGATCGGCTCGATCCCGAACCACGGGCGCCCGGCGAACCCGGTCAGTTGCGTGAAGAACGGATAAGTCGACACGATGTAGTACACGCACACCGCCAACCCCGTCACCATCCCGGCAATCGCGCCGCGCGTCGTGGTGCGCTTCCAGAACACCCCCAGCACCAGCACCGGAAAGAAGCTCGACGCCGCCAGCGAAAACGCGGCGCCGACGAGAAACAGGATCTTCCCGGTATTGAGCGACGCGACATACGACGCGAACAGCGCCACCCCCAGCAGCAGCACCTTCGAAATCGTCACGCGCCGCTGGCTCGACGCATCGGGCGCGACCATGCAGTAATAGACGTCGTGCGACAGCGCGTTCGCGATCGTCAGCAGCAGCCCGTCCGCGGTCGACAGCGCCGCGGCCAGCGCACCGGCCGCGATCAGCCCCGACACCACGTACGGCAGCCCCGCGATCTCCGGCGCGGCCAGGACCACCATGTCCGGCTGCATCTGGATTTCCGACCAGTGCACGATGCCGTCCCGGATCACCTCGACGACACTGATCAGGTCGGGTTCGAAGTGATGCCACTGCGTAACCCACGCCGGCAATTCGGCGAACGGCCGCCCGACGAGATTCGCGAGGATCTCGTACTTGATCAGCACCGCGAGCACCGGCACGCTCAGGTAGAACAGCGCGATGAAGAACAGCGTCCAGCCGACCGAGCGCCGTGCCGACGCGACCGACGTGGTCGTGTTGTAGCGCGTCAGGATGTGCGGCAGGCTCGCGGTGCCGAGCGACAGGCACAGCAGCAGCGCGAGGAAGTTCCGCTCGCGCGGCTTGCGTTCATCCTCGCTCGCGGCCGGAAACGGCTCGTGCATCGGCACGGGCGGCTCGGCCCGCGCGAGCAGGTCGTCACGCACCTGCGTCCACGCCACGCGCGCCGCCGCCGGATCGCGCGGGAAATCGGCCAACTCGCGCTCGCGCAGGCTGATCTCGCGCAGCGGCCCGTTGTGGCGCCGCAGATCCGCGAGCTGGTCGACGAGATGCCGGCGCGCATCCGCGTACGACGCCGGCAACCGGTCGAGCCGCGTCTGGATATCCGCGGCCTGCCGGCGGTATGCATCACGCACCTGCTGCTCGTCGCGCGCGTCGCGCACCTGCGCCTCGCGCGCCGCGACGCGCTCCATCAGCGTGCCGTAATTGAACTGCGGCACGGGGCCGAGCCCGTTCTTCATCGCGATCAGCGAGACCGGAATCAGGATCGCGCTGATCAGGATGATGTACTGCGCGACCTGGGTCCACGTGACCGCGCGCATTCCGCCGAGAAACGAGCACACGAGAATGCCCGCGAGCCCGCAGAAGATCCCGATCGCGAAATCGACGCCGATGAAACGCGTCGCGATCAGGCCGATCCCCTGGATCTGCGCGACGAGGTACACGAACGAACACAGGATCGCCGCGCCGGCCGCGAGCGCGCGCACGGCCGTGCTCGAAAAACGCGTGCCGAGAAAATCCGGAATCGTGTAGCGCGCGAGCTTGCGCACATACGGCGCGAGCAGGAACGCGACGAGGCAGAATCCGCCCGTCCAGCCCATCACGTACGCGAGCGCGTCGTAACCGGTGGCGTAGAGCGAGCCGGCCAGGCCGATGAAGGACGCGGCCGACAGCCAGTCGGCCGCCGTCGCCATCCCGTTGAACGCGGACGGCACGCGCCGCCCGGCCACGTAGTACTCGACGAGATCGGACGTGCGCGACAACAACCCGATCACCGCGTACACGGCGATCGGCACGAACAGGAACACGTAGCCGATCCAGACGCCCGAGCCGGTCGCGCGCTCGATCCGCCACATCAGCAGCACGAAGCCGAGAAACCCGAGCGTATAAAGCGCGTATGCGCGTATCAGTCGACGCGTCAACATGAATCAGCGCCCGCCGTTCGGATGGCCGGCGCGTGCCGCATGCTCGTCGTACGCGCGGCGCAGCGTGCGGTCCGCGCGCTGCATCAGCCCGATGTAGACGACGATCAGCACGAGGTAGACGAGAATCGCGCCCTGCGCGCCGACATAGAACGGCAGGCTGAAGCCGGCGAAGCGAATCCCGGCGAGCGCGGGCCCGAAGAACGGCACGATGAACGACACCGCGAAGCCGATCACCATCAGCACCGCGATCAGCGCGACGTTGAAGCGCCAGTAGCGCGCATGCGCACGCGCGAGCGGCTCGGGAACGGGAGGTGGCGCGGCGGGCGCCGAACGGGTCGGAACGGTCATGCCGTTATGTAGCAAAAAGCCCCTGCGCGGGCAATCGGGATTGCCGCGCAGGGGCTCGCGCGTGACGCGCGACCGGCAGGTGCTCAGCGCACTTCGGTGAGCTGCTCGAGGATGGCCGGGTTCTCGAGCGTGGACGTGTCCTGCGTGATCGCCTCGCCCTTCGCGAGCGAGCGCAGCAGGCGCCGCATGATCTTGCCCGAGCGCGTCTTCGGCAGGTTGTCGCCGAAGCGGATGTCCTTCGGCTTCGCGATCGGTCCGATCTGCTTGCCGACCCAGTCGCGCAGCGTCTTCGCGAGCGCCGCCGCTTCGTCGCCTTCCGGGCGCGAACGCTTCAGCACCACGAACGCCACGACCGCCTCGCCCGTCGTATCGTCCGGACGGCCGACCACCGCCGCCTCGGCCACGAGTTCATGCGACACCAGCGCCGACTCGATCTCCATCGTGCCGAGCCGGTGGCCCGACACGTTCAGCACGTCGTCGATCCGGCCCATGATCGTGAAGTAGCCGGTCTCCTTGTCGCGCACCGTGCCGTCGCCGGCCAGATAGAGCGTGCCGCCGAGCTCTTCCGGGTAGTAACTCTTCTTGAAACGCTCCGGGTCGCCCCAGATCGTGCGGATCATCGCGGGCCACGGGCGCTTGACGACCAGAATGCCGCCTTGCCCGTTCGGCACGTCCTGCCCCGTCTCGTCGACCACCGCGGCCGTGATGCCCGGCAGCGGCAGCGTGCACGAACCCGGCACGGTCGGCGTGGCGCCCGGCAGCGGCGTGATCATGTGGCCGCCGGTCTCGGTCTGCCACCACGTATCGACGATCGGGCAGCGCTCGTGGCCGACGTGCTTGTGGTACCACATCCACGCTTCCGGATTGATCGGTTCGCCGACCGTGCCGATGATGCGCAGGCTCGACAGGTCATAGCTCTTCGGATGCACCTTGTCGTCGGCTTCGGCCGCCTTGATCAGCGAACGGATCGCGGTCGGCGCGGTGTAGAACACGGTGACCTTGTGATCGCCGATCATCTTCCAGAAGCGGCCGGCGTCCGGATACGTCGGCACGCCTTCGAACACGACCTGCGTGCCGCCGCATGCGAGCGGGCCGTAGGTGATGTACGTGTGGCCCGTGACCCAGCCGATGTCGGCCGTGCACCAGAACACGTCGTCGGGTTTCCAGTCGAAGGTCCACTTCATCGTCTGCGCGGCCCACAGCAGGTAGCCGCCCGTGCTGTGCTGCACGCCCTTCGGCTTGCCGGTCGAGCCCGACGTATACAGGATGAACAGCGGATGCTCGGCGCCGACCCAGGTCGGCTCGCAGCGGTCGGATTCGCCGTCCACCAACTCGTGCATCCACAGGTCGCGGTCTGCATGCCAGTCGATCTTGCCGCCGGTGCGGCGATAGACGATCACGCTCTTGACCGCTTCGCAGCCGCCCAGCGCGATCGCCTCGTCGGCGATGCTCTTGAGCGGCAGCGTCTTGCCGCCGCGCGCCTGCTCGTCGGCGGTGATCAGCGCGACCGCGCCGACGTCGACGAGCCGCTCGTTCAGCGATTTCGCGGAGAAGCCGCCGAACACGACCGAGTGGGTCGCGCCGATGCGCGCGCAGGCCTGCATCGCGACGATGCCTTCGATCGACATCGGAATGTAGATGACGACGCGATCGCCCTTGCCGATCCCGCGTTTCTTCAGCGCATTCGCGAAACGCGACACGCGCGCGAGGAGATCGGCATAGGTGACGCGGGTGACGGTGCCGTCGTCGGCCTCGAAGATCACCGCGACGCGCTCGCCGTGGCCGGCTTCGACGTGACGATCGAGACAGTTGTACGACGCGTTCAGCTCGCCGTCGTCGAACCAGGTGTAGAACGGCGCGTTGCGCTCGTCGAGCACCTTCGTGAACGGCTTGTGCCACGTGAGGCCTTCGCGCGCGAGACGCGCCCAGAAGCCTTCGTAATCCTGCTCGGCCTCGGCGACGAGCGCGCGGTAGGCCGGCATGCCGGAAATGGCCGCCGTCTTCTCGAGCGCCGCGGGCGGCGCGAACTGACGGGTTTCGTGAAGAACCGATTCAATCGCAGACATCGACTACCCCTTGGTGAACATGAATCCTCTGCATGGCGGCGCGATCGTGCGCGCCGCGCGTCGTCTTGGCCGGCGCCTGCGCGCCGCTGTCTCCCACCACCCGCACGCGACCGCGAAGGCCTGCGCACGATGCTGCACCGCACCACATCACGCGAACGTGACCCGCGGCTCGGCGGTTTCCACGATAAGCGCTCCAACTTACCCGTCACTTACGCGGCATGGCCGTTTCGTGCACCGGGCGGCGCGCATCGAGGTCAGCTTTACGCTGTTACAACCGCGACCCTACAATCCTAACTGAACTCGCCTTCCGGATTCCAGCTTGAATCGCTACGCCCTCTTCCTCATCCTGTCGATGCTGTTCGTCGGCAGCAACGTCGGTATCGGTAAATCCATCGTTGCATTCGTTCCCGTCGCCATCCTCGCCACGCTGCGCTTCGTGATCGCGATCGCCGTGCTGTGGCCGCTGTTCAGCCCCGTGAAGATGCGTGCGGTCAAGCGCGGCGAATGGCTGAACCTGTTCCTGCAGGCCTTCTTCGGCACCTTCATGTTCACGCTGCTGATGCTCAACGGCGTGCAGCGCACGAGCGCGGTGGCCGCGGGCGTCATCACGAGCACGATCCCGGCGATCGTCGCGCTGTTCGCATGGCTGATCCTGCGTGAAAAACCGAACGGCCGTGCGCTCGTGTCGATCGCGCTCGCGATCGTCGGCGTCGTGACGATCAATCTCGCCAACGGCAGCGCATCCGGTCACGGCACGCCAGGCGACGCGTCCGGCTCGCTCACCGGCAACCTGCTGATCCTCGGCGCGGTGTGCTGCGAATCGATCTACGTGATCCTGTCGCGCCGGCTCACGCAGACGCTCGCACCGATCGACATCTGCGCGTACACGCACCTGTTCGGCCTGTTCCTGATGCTGCCGCTCGGCGCGACCGCGCTGTGGCACTTCGATTACGCGAGCGTGCCGGCCGGCACCTGGGCGCTCGTCGTCTGGTACGGACTATCGGCCAGCATCTTCTCGTTCTGGCTGTGGATGAAGGGCATCCGGCACGTGCCGGGCAGCCTCGCCGGCGTGTTCAGCGCGGTGCTGCCGATCGCCGCGGCCGCGTACGGCATCGCGTTCCTCGGGGAGCGCCCGACGCTCGCGCACGGCGTCGCGCTCGCGTGCGTCGTCGCCGGCATCGTGCTCGCGAGCCTGCGCGTGAAACGCGTGCCGGCCGCGGCCTCCTGATCCGTCCCCGGGCGTGCCGGCGCGTCGCTGCAGTCGCGCCGGCCGACGCGTTACAATAGCGCGCCTTTTCAAGATTACCCCCGATACCTGCGCACCGCGCCCGTACCCCGACATGTCCGCCCCGCACTCGCCCGGCCATCCCGGCCGTCGCCCGCTTCGCCCCCTCCCCGCGCTGATTTTCATGAGCCGCTGGCTCCAGGTTCCGCTCTATCTGGGCCTGATCGTCGCGCAGGCCGTCTACGTGTTCCTGTTCCTGAAAGAAGTGTGGCACCTGCTGTCGCATGCGACGGGCCTCGACGAAATCAGCGTGATGCTCGCCGTGCTCGGCCTGATCGACGTGGTGATGATCTCGAACCTGCTGATCATGGTGATCGTCGGCGGGTATGAAACGTTCGTGTCGCGGCTCGGCATCGAGGGCCATCCCGACGAGCCCGAATGGCTCGACCACGTGAACGCGGGCGTGCTGAAGGTCAAGCTGTCGATGGCGCTGATCAGCATTTCGTCGATCCATCTGCTGAAGACCTTCATCAACCCCGACCAGCACACGACGCACGCGATCATGTGGCAGGTGATCATCCACGTGTCGTTCCTCGTGTCGGCGCTCGTGATGGCGTGGGTCGATCGCCTGACGACGCACACGCACCCGGCCCATTTCCACGAGGCGCACGCACCCGCGGCGTCCCGACCGGCGGCCTGAACCGTCGGCAACATATTCCCCACTGTCCCCACAGAGTCTCAGCCATGACCGTCATCAAACAGGAAGACCTGATCCAGAGCATCGCGGATTCGCTGCAGTACATCAGCTACTACCACCCGCTCGACTACATCCAGGCCCTCGGCCGCGCGTACGAGCTGGAAGAGAGTCCGGCGGCGAAGGACGCGATCGCGCAGATCCTCACGAACAGCCGCATGTGCGCGGAAGGCCGCCGCCCGATCTGCCAGGACACCGGCATCGTCACGATCTTCGTGAAGGTCGGCATGGACGTGCGCTGGGACGGCGCGACGATGGGCCTCACCGACATGATCAACGAAGGTGTGCGCCGCGGCTACACGCACCCGGACAACGTGCTGCGCGCGTCGATCGTCAATCCGCCGGAAGGCGCCCGCAAGAACACCAAGGACAACACGCCGGCCGTGATCCACTACGAGATCGTGCCGGGCGACAAGGTCGACGTGCAGGTCGCCGCGAAGGGCGGCGGCTCGGAGAACAAGTCGAAGTTCGTGATGCTGAACCCGTCCGATTCGATCGTCGACTGGGTGCTGAAGACGGTCCCGACGATGGGCGCCGGCTGGTGCCCGCCGGGCATGCTCGGGATCGGCATCGGCGGCACCGCCGAGAAGGCGATGCTGATGGCGAAGGAATCGCTGATGGAGCCGATCGACATCCAGGAAATCATCGCGCGCGGCCCGAAGGACTGGATCGAGGAACTGCGTGTCGAACTGCACGAGAAGGTCAACGCGCTCGGCATCGGCGCGCAGGGCCTCGGCGGCCTCGCGACCGTGCTCGACGTGAAGATCATGGCGGCGCCGACGCACGCGGCCTCGAAGCCGGTCGCACTGATCCCGAATTGCGCGGCCACGCGCCACGCGCACTTCGTGCTCGACGGCTCGGGCCCGGCCAAGCTGGAAGCGCCGTCGCTCGACGCTTGGCCGAAGGTGCAGTGGGAACCGAACACGGAAACCAGCAAGCGCGTCGACCTGAACACGCTGACGCCGGAAGAAGTCGCGAGCTGGACGCCGGGCCAGACGCTGCTGCTGTCGGGCAAGATGCTCACCGGCCGCGACGCCGCGCACAAGCGCATCGCCGACATGCTCGCGAAGGGCGAGAAGCTGCCGGTCGACTTCACGAACCGCGTGATCTACTACGTCGGCCCGGTCGATCCGGTGCGTGACGAAGTGGTCGGCCCGGCCGGCCCGACGACGGCCACGCGCATGGACAAGTTCACCGAGACGATGCTCGCTCAGACGGGTCTGATCTCGATGGTCGGCAAGGCCGAACGCGGCCCGGTCGCGATCGACGCGATCAAGAAGCACAAGGCGGCCTACCTGATGGCGGTCGGCGGCGCGGCCTACCTCGTGTCGAAGGCGATCCGCGGCGCGAAGGTGCTCGCGTTCGAAGACCTCGGCATGGAAGCGATCTACGAGTTCGACGTGCAGGACATGCCGGTGACGGTCGCCGTCGATTCGTCGGGCACGTCGGTGCACCAGACGGGTCCGAAGGAATGGCAGGCGAAGATCGGCAAGATCCCGGTCGCCACCGCTTAAGCGCGATCGAACGAAAGGCCGGACGGGAGTCCGGCCTTTTTACTTCTCATTCTCATTATTGTGTTCGGCCGGTTATTCGAGGCTGATTCTCATTACACGCAAAAGGCAGGCCCGACAAGGCTTCGAGGCTTGGCTTTTCTCGTTCGAGCGATTATCGTTCGGTTTCTGAAGCCCCACTGAACAAGGAAACAGCCATGCAAGGCGACAAGAAAGTCATCGAATATCTGAACGCCCAACTGAAGAATGAACTCACGGCGATCAACCAGTACTTCCTGCATGCGCGCATGTACAAGCACTGGGGCCTCGACAAGCTCGGCAAGCACGAATACGACGAGTCGATCGGCGAAATGAAGCACGCCGACTGGCTGATCGAGCGCGTGTTCATGCTCGACGGCCTGCCGAACCTGCAGGACCTGCACAAGCTGCTCGTCGGCGAGGAAACCGAAGAGATCCTGAAGTGCGACCTGAAGCTCGAGCAGATCTCGCAGTCCACCTGCAAGGAAGCGATCGCCTACTGCGAATCGGTGCGCGACTACGTGTCGCGCGAGATCTTCGAAAAGATCCTCGACGACACCGAAGAGCACATCGACTGGCTCGAAACGCAGATCGACCTGATCGGCAAGGTCGGCCTGCAGAACTATCAGCAAACGATGATGGGTTCGCCCGAGTAATCGCGCCGCCTGCCAGCCTGCCGCCCGCCTGACGATGACGAACCCGTCCGACGCTACCGCGCTGCGCGCCGCCGCCCCTGTCGGCATCTTCGACTCGGGGCTCGGCGGCCTGTCGGTGCTGCGCGCCGCGCGCGCGCACCTGCCCGACGAATCGTTCGTCTACGTCGCCGACTCGCACCACGCGCCGTACGGCCCGCGCGACGAAGCCTTCATTACGGAACGCACGCTGGCCATCGGCGAGTGGCTCGCCCGCGAAGGCGCGAAAGCGCTCGTCATCGCATGCAACACGGCAACGGCCCGGGCGATCGCGGCCATCCGCGAACGCCTGTCGATCCCGCTCGTCGGTGTCGAGCCGGGCATCAAGCCGGCCGCCGCGCTGTCCGCGACCGGCGTCGCGGGCGTCCTCGCCACGCAATCGACGTTGAACAGCCCGCGCTTCCAGGCGCTGCTCGACCGCTACGGCGCCGGCCGCCGCTTCATCTGCCAACCCGGCCACGGGCTCGTCGAAGCGATCGAACGCGGCGACACGAACTCGCCCGCGTTGCGCGCGCTGCTCGAGCGTTACATCCAGCCGATGCTCGACGACGGCGCCGATACGCTGGTACTCGGCTGCACGCACTACCCGTTCTTCACAGAAACGATTCGTGACCTTGTTGGCGAGCGCCTGACGATCGTCGACACGAGCGACGCCATCGCCCGCCAGCTTGCGCGGGTCCTCGACGAACGCGGGCTGCGCGCCCCGGCCGGCACGCACGCCGCGCCGCCGCGTTTCTGCTCGACCAGCGACGGTCTGCAGCTACGCGCGCTCGCCTCGACGCTGCTCGGCCTCGACGCGCCGGTCGAATCCGTCACCATTTCCTCGCCGAACGCGCGCGCCTGCGCGACCGCCTGACACGGGGGCCGGCACGCCGGACGCTCTCGGCGGCCTGACCGCCCCGCCGTTTCAAGGGTCCGATGACCTTAAAAAAAGCCCGACCCAGGCTTGTCAACACCCGCAAAATTAATGATAATAATTCGCATTAACGTTAGCTATCGCAACTCATCATGATCGTCTGCGTGTGCAAGTCTGTTTCCGATCGCAAGATTCGCGCGTCCCTCGCCGAGGGCGTGAACTCTTTCGATGAACTCCAGTTCGAGCTCGGCGTGGCCACGTGCTGCGGCAAGTGCGAGGAGTCCGTACGCGACCTCATGGCCGAGCAAGGCGTCTGCGCGAGCCGGTGCGGCGTCGAGCATCATGCGCATCCGATCCCGGTCACGTTCTACGACCGCAAGGCGGCCTGAGCGGCGCCGAGCGTGCGCATGCGGCCCAGGCCGCATTTTTTGTTTTGACCGTCAGCAAGCCACCGTCCGCGCGAGCCAACGGCTTACCTGTCAAGGAGCCTGTGATGGAATTGCTGATCGGATTCGTAACCACCGTTTGCATCTCGCTGCTGATTTTCCGCAAGTGATGCCGATTCACCCGCCGCGCCCCGGGTGCGACGTCGTTCTTTCAAGCTAACATGCAGGCTTCGCATCTCGCTCCTGCCGGCGCCATGCCGGCTGCACCACGTATGAATCCCCGAGTGATCGTCGTCGCGGTCGGTGTGCTTGCCGCACACGCGATCATGCTGACGGCCGCGTGGCTCCATCGCAACGCGCCGCCGCCGAAATCGGTCGAGGTCCAGACGATCACCGCGCAGCTCATCACGCCCGCGCCGATCGCGCAGCAGGTCGCGGCCGAGTCGATCCCGCAGCCCGCGCCGCCGAAGCCGGTGCCGCGCGTGAAGCCGAAGGTCGAACCGAAGCCGGTGCAGAAGGCGGCGAAGCCGACCCCGCAGCCGGTTGCGCCCTCGCCCGCCCCGTCGCCTACACCCGCTCCCGCCGCCGATCCGACACCGGCGCCCGCCGCGCCCGCTCCCGCCGCACCGGCCGCCACGCCGGGCCCGGCGCGCGAAACGATGCAGGTCAGCGCGCCGAAGAACGTGCCGACGCTCCAATGCAACTTCGTGAAGCCCGACTATCCGTCGATGTCGCGCCGCCGCGGCGAATCGGGCACCGCCTATGTTCACTTCGTCGTCGGCGTGACCGGCAAGATCGAAAGCATCGATCTGCAGAAGAGCAGCGGCTATCCGCGCCTCGACGATGCCGCACTCGACGCGATGCGCTCGACCACCTGCCGTCCGTACATCGAGAACGGCCAGGCGATCCGCGCCGCCCGCACACAGCCCTACAGCTTCGGGCTCACCGACTAACCTGCCTCATCCGGAAGATTCAAAGGAAACAAAAAATGCAAAGCTACGGTATCGCGCACGTCTGGGCGCAAGGTGATTTCGTCACGCGCGCCATTGCGATCACGCTGCTCGTGATGTCGGTCCTGTCGTGGATCGTGATCGTCATCAAGGGCTGGAACGTGATCCGCCTGAACCGCCTCACGAAGAACGCCGAACAGGCTTTCTGGCATTCCGACAATTTCGACGACGGCATCAAGAAGCTCGGCCTCGCCGCATCGACGCCGAACGACAACCCGTTCCTCGCGCTCGCGCTGTCGGGCAAGGAAGCCGCCGACCATCACCACCAGACGCAACCGCACCTGCACGATCGCATGGACGTGTCGGACTGGGTCACGCGCTGCCTGAAGGACACGATGGACGAAGGCATCTCGCGCATGCAGAGCGGCCTCGCGATCCTCGCATCGGTCGGCAGCACCGCGCCGTTCGTCGGCCTGTTCGGCACGGTGTGGGGCATCTATCACGCGCTGCTCGCGATCGGCGCCACCGGCCAGACGTCGATCGACCAGGTCGCGGGCCCGGTCGGCGAATCGCTGATCATGACGGCCTTCGGCCTGTTCGTCGCGATTCCGGCGGTGCTCGGCTACAACGCGCTGACCCGTGCGAACAAGGGTGTCGTCAGCAAGCTGCGCCGCTTCGCGCACGGTCTGCACGCGTACTTCGTGACGGGCGCGAGCCTCGCGTCGTCGTCGACGCGCGACGGCCTGCGTCTCGCCTCGCGCGCCGCCAGCTGAGACGAGGTGAACCATGGCCATGAACACCGGTTTCAGCGACGATGACGACGATGCCGTGATGAGCGAGATCAACATGACGCCGCTCGTCGACGTCATGCTCGTACTCCTGATCATTTTCCTCGTGACGATCCCGGCGATGCAGCATGCGGTGAAGATCGACCTGCCGCACGCCAGCAGCCAGCCCGTCGACGAAAAGCCGCAGACCGTCGACGTCGCGATCCAGGGCGACGGCACGATCCTGTGGGATGACCACACGGTCACGCGCGAACAACTGCAGGCACGGATCGCGGAAGCCGCGAAACGCACGCCGCAGCCCGAGTTGCACCTGCGCGCCGACCGCAAGGTCGCGTACGAGCACGTCGCGGAAGTGATGTCGGATGCGCAGGCAGGCGGCTTGACGAAGCTCGGCTTCGTGACGGAGCCGGGCGCAAAAGCGAAGTAACGCGCGCACGCCCCGCAGTTGCCGGCAGCAACGGCGCACTTGGCCGGCCGCACCTAGCCGGCCGCACCTAACCGGCCGTACACAAAGTAAAAGGCCTTCATCGCCAGATGAAGGCCTTTTTTCATGCGCACGCGGGCGCCTTCGGGCGGCGGGCTCTTTGGCGGTATCGGTTGCGCCTCGAGCAACGCAAATGCGACTCTGCCGTGGTCTGCACGGACTGCGCGTTCTGCCCTATCTGGCTCGCAATATATGCGGCCACCTGATTTCGCTCAGAACTTCCTTCACGAAATGGGATTTCAATATAGGCCCGCCCGCGCACGCATTCAAGGTTCCGGCGATTGAAACTTGCGATTGCAGGCGACGCTTCAATGACAAAACAAATTTGCGTCGTCGTACACGCCGTGTTCAGGTCGCCGAAACATCGACCGCCGCTTCCTTCTTCGCGCGCTCAGGGCAGCCGGGCTCCTTGTACGCGCCGTGGTCGAGCTTCTCGACCAGGTAATCGACGAACGCACGTACCGCGGGCGGCATCCCTTGGCGCGACACGAACACCGCATACAACTGCGGCACCGGCAGCGTCCAGCCCGGCATCACGGGCGACAGTTGCCCCGCGCGCAGCGCGTTGCCGTACATCATCTCCGGCAGCGCGGCGATGCCGAGGCCGTCGAGCACGGCCTCGCGGATCGTCATCAGGTCGGCCGTCACGAGCCGCGGATCATGCTCGTGCACGTGGCGCGTCCCGTCCGGCGCGATCAGGTTGAATACGTGCCGGCCGTCGACGCTCGGCGTATCGAGCGTCTCGAAGCCGGTCAGATCGTCCGGCGCCAGCGGCGGCGCATTCTGGCTCAGCAGGCTCGGCGCACCGACCAGCATCTGCTCGGTGCGCCACAGCGGCCGCACGACGATGTTGGCGTTCTGCGGCGGCTCCGAGCGCACGCGCAACGCGACGTCGATCGAATCCTCGAACAGGTCGATCACGCGATTCGTCACGCGGACATGCACCTTGACCTCGGGATAGCGGCGCAGGAATTCGGGCAGGATGCGCGACAGCATCGTCTGCGACAGCGTCACCGGCACGCTGACGCGCACCGAGCCGCGCGGCGACGCGCGCAGCTGCTGCACCGCGTTCATCGCGGCCTGCGCTTCGGCGAGCATCGCCTGGCAGTGCTGGTAGAACAGCTCCCCCGCCTCGGTCAGCGCGAGCTTGCGCGTCGAACGCTGCAGCAGGCGCACGCCGAGCGCGGCCTCCAGCTCGGTCAGGCGCCGCGACAGACGCGATTTCGAGATGCCCAGCACGCGCTCGGCGGCCGAGAAGCCGCCATGTTCGACGACCTGCGAGAAGTACATCAGGTCGTTCAGGTTATGTGCATCGATATTCATCTCATCGTTCCAATTTCAGAACAATCCATTGCGAACGGCCGCAAATCGGACGGTAAAACGCCCAATATAATAGCGCTATGTTTCAAAAATAACGCTATTCCGATGATTTCGAGGGCTTCCCATGACCACCGCTCGCTCGCTTGATCGTACCTACCCCGCGCTTCGCACCACCGAAGGCGGCGGTTTCGTGGTTCACCGTCCGTTCCCGACACGGCTGCTGATGGACTTCGATCCGTTCCTGCTGCTCGATGAAATGGGCCCGGTCGACTACGCGCCCGGCGAAGCCGTGGGCGCGCCCGACCATCCGCATCGCGGCTTCGAGACCGTGACCTACGCGCTGGACGGACGCTTCCGCCATCGCGACTCGTCCGGCCATGCCGGCACGCTCGGCCCCGGCGACGTGCAATGGATGACGGCCGGCGCCGGCGTCGTGCACAGCGAGATGCCGGACCCGGCGTTCGTGCAGGCAGGCGGACGTTCCCACGGCTTCCAGCTGTGGGTCAACCTGCCGCGGCGCGACAAGATGATCGCACCGCGCTACCAGGAGATCCCGGCCGCCCGCATTCCGACCGCGACGTCGCCGGACGGGCGCGCACGCGTGCGCGTCATCGCCGGCGAAGCATTCGGCGTCCAGGCCGCGATCGAGACGCGCACACCGATCCTCTACCAGCATTTCACACTGGAGCCCGGCGCAACGGTCACGCAGCCCGTGCCGGCCGGTTATCGCGTGTTCGCCTATCCGATCGACGGAACGGGCCTCTACGGGCCCGACAGGCAGGCTGTGGACGCACGGCACATGGTCGTCTACGGCGACGACGGCGACACCGTCACGTTCGCTGCCGGCGACACGTCGCTCGACCTGTTGCTGATCGGCGGCGTGCCGCTCAACGAACCGATCGTCCGTTACGGCCCGTTCGTGATGAATACCGAGGAGGAGATCCGGCAGGCCGTCGTCGAATACCAGACCGGTCGCATGGGTCGCATCGAAGCGTGAACCGGATCGGGGTCGCAGGTGCCGCGAAGCCGGTGGTTTTGCGTCACAATAAGTTCTTGAACCATGTGGCCACCCGCCACCAGAAGGAACCCGTCCCCTTGAACTTCGAACATCTGATCCAGATCAACTCCGACGATCCGGGCGTGCCGACCCTCACCCGCGACCAGCTCTGGGAAGGCCTCGTGCTGCGTGCGGAGCAGCCGCAACTGTTCGTGATCGGCCTCGACAGCTGCGTCATTCACGAACGCACCGACACGACGCTCGAACGCGAACTGCATTACGGTCACGCGACCGTGCGCGACCACGTGACGTTCACGCCGAATCAGCAGGTCCGCTACGACATCCGCGCGGCCGACGGCGAGATCGGCGGCTCGCTGACGATGACGATCGAAGAGCGCGACGACCGCGAACTGTTCCTGCGTTTCGAGTACCGCACGACGCTGACGGTCACGGACGACAGCGAAGAAGCGCGGCAGACGCACGGGATCGTCAAGGAGGCATACCGCACGTCGGACATCGACACCGTTCGCCTGATCCGCGAATACGCGCAGGGGCGCAAGGACCCGGATCCGCTGCACTGAACCCGGCGGCGGCCTGCGGGCCGCCGCTTTTGATTCAAGCTATCAGCCTCGGTATTTCGATCGATAAAGAGTTTTTGTAAATGGGAATAGTTATCATTTAGAATTCATTCCATCGTATCGACAGTCACCGATCAAACCGAATGACCGACACCATGCGCCCGACCACGCTGACCCTGCGCCGCACGACCGGCACCGCAGCCAGCAGCCGTCAGAAGACGGCAGCGGTCACCACGCCGGCGAAACCCGCCGGCAACCGCGATGCAGGCACGCGGGTCGTCAACAGCGATACGCTGCTGCAAGGCCAGAGCCACATCAGCATCGCGCATAACGGAGAGACTTATCAGTTGCGCGCCACGCGGCTCGGCAAACTGATCCTGACGAAGTAACGACCGAGTATTGTGGGGACCACCTCCCTGAGAGGTGTTGGGCAGTAGCCAGCGTAACGGCTTGCACGCGAGATCTAGACCCCTTCGTGCAAACACACTCAAGCAGCCGTTGCAGCAAGCCAAGCCACTTTTTTGGTTCTCGCACAAGGAAAAAAAAGCGACACGTCCAACGACGTGTCGCTTTTTTGTTCGAGCCGCGAATGGGCCCGGCATGCGGCCCGCGTGTATGTGGCCGCACAACGCACGACGGCCGAAGAAAGCGGCATGCAAGTCGCTTCAGAATCCCCAGAACATCAACCACCATGCGCTGTCGACGACGGCCAGCCCGACGGCGAACCACGCGAATGCCGCGAGCCGGCGCGGCCATGCCGCATAGCGCCCCGTCACCTTCCACGCGAGCCACGCGCTCCACACGTTGGCACCGACCAGAATCGCGATGCGCACATCGGTTGCCCAGCCGAGCGGCACATGCTCGGCGCGCAGCAACGACAGCGTCGTGGCCGACAGTCCGAGGAACACGCCCGCACCCGCGATCGGGATCAGCGCCTGGGCGAGGTGATGCAAACGCACGCGATCGAAGCGGCCGAGCATCAGCGTTGCGCCGGCCAGCAACACCAGCAACGCCGTGCCGTACACGAGCCCGGTACCGACGATATAGCTGACGACCAGCCCGCCATCGAGCCAGGAGAAGACGTCGTTGCGATCCGGGTAGTGCGTGAGCAGGAACCACGGCGCATTGGTCTCGAGCGGCCACGTGATGTCGTGGTCGATCAGCCAGCCCGCGAGCCATTGCTTGATCTGCACGAACCACGGGCTGACGGTCCAGTGGAACGCGCCGATCGCCACGCCGAGCAGGCCGTAGAGAATCAGTGCGGTGTCCCACGGGTTGGCCTGCTCCGCACCGAGGTTCACGACCTCGTCGGACGGCGAGCGCAGCGACAGCGAAATCGCGTCGCGATGCCCGCTGCAACGACCGCACATATGGCAGGCCGCCGCACCCTTCATGTTGCGCAACGGCACGAGCGGTGCGCAGTTGATCGGAATCACGCGATGGCCGTGCTCGCCGTTCTTGTACGAACGGCGCCACGCATCCTCGTCGACCTTGTAGCGCATCGGCGCGAGCCGCGCGAGCAGCCCGAACACGCCGTTGACCGGGCACAGGTACTTGCACCACACGCGTTTTTCGCGACCGTACAGCACGCCGATCACGATCGCGCCGACGGTCGAGCCGCCGAGCACGAACAGCACCGCGAGCGGGTACTGGTACACGCTCACCATCTGTCCGTAGATCGTCGTGATGCCGAACGCGACGAACGGCCAGCCGCCCCACCGGATCCAGCGCGGAATCGGGCCGCCGCGGCCGAACTTGCTCGCGTATTCGGTGAGCGCGCCCTCCGGACACAGCACGCCGCACCAGACGCGTCCGAGCATCACCATCGACAGCAGCACGAACGGCCACCAGATGCCCCAGAACGCGAATTGCGCGATGAGCGTGAGGTTGTTCCACAGATGCGCGGAATCGTCCGGCAGCGGCAACACGGCCGGCACGATGATCAGGAACGCGTAGACGGCGACGACGATCCACTGGATACCGCGGATCAGCGCACCGTGGCGCTGCATCCACTGGCCGGCCTGCGCGAGCCAGCCTGGCTTGACGGCGGCGACAACGCTCATGCCGCGCGACCCGCAGCAACGGCCGGACGGCGGCTCGCGCGCTTCATCAGCAGCCAGACGACCGCCCAGTAGACCGCATAGGCCACCAGGTTGGTCAGCGCCGGGTGTGCGCGATAGCCGGTCAGCGTCGCGACGAGCGAGCCGAACGTGCCCGAATCATCGAGGATCGCGGACGTATCCCACACCTGCGAAATGCCGAGCGGCAGGATTTCCTTGTCGATCAGCTTGTCGACGCCGGTCTGGAACAGGCCCGCACCGAGGAACAGCAGCATCACTTCGGTGACGCGGAAGAAATGCCGCCACGAGAAGTACTTGCCGCCGAGCTGCAGCAGATAGAACGTGAGGAACGCGAGACCGAGACCGATCACGACCGCGAGCATCTGGCTGCCGTCGACGTGGCCCGACTGGCCGAAACCGAGGCCGTACAGGAAGATCACCGTCTCGCTGCCTTCGCGCGCGATCGCGAGCGCGACCAGCACGGCGACGCCCCACCAGTTCGAATCGCGCGTGCTTTGCTGCAGCGATTGCTCCATGTCGCGCTTCAGCGTGCGCCCGTGCCGGCGCATCCACAGCACCATCTGCACGATCAGCACGCACGCGATCAGCACCATCGCCGTCTGGAAATAGTCCTGCGCGTCGCCGGACAACACTTCGGTGAACCCGACCAGCGCGGCGCCGAGGCCGACGGCCATCAGCAGGCCGACAGCGACGCCGGCCCAGAGGAAAGGCAGGCCGCGGCGCGCGTCGTCGTCGCCGTTTTTCAGCCATGCATAGAGAATGCCGACGACGAGCAGCGCTTCGACGCTCTCCCGCCAGACGATGAACAAGATCTGACCCATCGATACCTCCTGACGCGCGGGGCAAGGGACTGGCGCGCCCGCGCGCAGATAAAACGCGTTACTTCGCGACGATCACGCCCTGAGCCTGCTGGTGGAAATCGTCGAAAAACTTGTATTCGCCCGGCGACAGCGGGGCGACGACCACGAATGAATCGGCGCCCGGCGCGAGCACCTTCTCCTTGCGCAACTGCACGCTCTCGAATTCGGCGGCGCCCTTGCCGGTGTTCCTGATCTCGATCTTGAAACGCTGGCCGGCCGGCACTTCGATGCGGGCGGGCGTCAGTTTGCCATCCGTCATCTCGAGCTTGAACGTCGGCAGATCGGCCGCATGCGCCGCGCCGGCAAGCCACAGCGCAGCGGCTGCGGTAACGATTTTCTGGGGAATTTTCATTCTGGGTTCTCTACGCCGACGGCGCGCCGAAGCGCGCCGTTCGTGATGCCACCGATCAGTAACCGCCCTTCTTGCCGATACCGGCGAACGGGAAGTCGTACTCGAGCGTGATGGGCTTGAACCACGGGCCCACGCCCGTTTCCTTGTCGACGTGGCGACCGAACGCCATGTGGCCCGACTGCATCGGCGGCTTGACGACCATCGTCAGGTGATACTTGCCGGGGCCGGCGAGCTTCACGTTGTCGCCGTAGTGCGGGCCGTCGCTCGCGACCATGCCCATCAGGTCGCCTTCGGCCTTCCACTTCGTGTCGCCCTGCTTCGTCAGCTTGTACGTGACCTGCAGGTACGGCATCCAGTCGCCTTCCGCGAAACCGGTCGGGTTGTTCTTGACCGCATGGATGTCGGCCTCGAGGTGAATGTCGGAATCCGACGCCTTGCGCATCATGCCTTCCGGGTCCATCGTGATCGGCTGCAGGTACACCGCGCCGATTTCCATGCCGCCCTGGATCTGCTGCTTGCCGATCGGATACTCGGCCGCCGAGGCCGACATCGCGGCAAGCGCCGCCGCTACCGCAACCGTCGTGCGGATGAACGAAGAACCCAACATGGACACTCCTTGTTATTTGTCTGACTATCTTGACGACATGCGAGCGACCGCCGGGGCCACCCGCTGGAAACACTAACGCGACGAAGAACGTTAATGCGAACTATTCTCAATACATGTGGAGTTTAGCACCGAACCCGTTTCGGAACAAACGGAGAGCGCTGTAAACCCCTGATCCGACAAGGCTTACAGGCGCTTTACCAAAAGGATTCAGTGACGCTTGGAAAGATTTACCGACCGCCGCTGATGTGGTCGCCGACGTTCGCGCCGAACACGCGTTCGCGCAGCACGGCAAGCTGGTCGCGGGTGGCGGCGGCTTTCTCGAATTCGAGGTTCTTCGCGTAGTCGGCCATCTGCTTCTCGAGACGCTTGATTTCCTTCGCGAGTTGCTTTTCCGACATGTCCTCGAATTTCGCGCGCTGCTGTGCTTCCTTCAACTCCGCACGCGCGTCGTCGGCGTTGTAGACGCCGTCGATGATGTCCTTGATGCGCTTCACGACGCCGCGCGGCGTGATGCCCATCTTTTCGTTGTAGGCGATCTGCTTCGCGCGGCGCCGCTCGGTTTCGCCGATCGCGCGCTTCATCGACTCGGTCATGTTGTCCGCGTAGAGGATCGCCTTGCCGTTCACGTTCCGCGCGGCGCGGCCGATCGTCTGGATCAGCGAGCGCTCGGCGCGCAGGAAGCCTTCCTTGTCCGCGTCGAGGATCGCGACGAGCGACACTTCGGGAATGTCCAGACCCTCGCGCAGCAGGTTGATCCCGACCAGCACGTCGAACGTGCCGAGCCGCAGGTCGCGGATGATCTCGACGCGCTCGACCGTGTCGATGTCGCTGTGCAGGTAACGCACCTTGACGCCATGGTCGGCCAGGAACTCGGTCAATTGTTCGGCCATGCGCTTCGTCAGCACGGTGATCAGCACGCGCTCGCCGGCCTTCACGCGGGCGTTGATCTCGGTCAGCACGTCGTCGACCTGCGAGCTCGCCGGGCGCACTTCGATTTCCGGATCGACGAGGCCCGTGGGTCGCACGACCTGCTCGGCGATCTGCCCCGTCACGCGCTTCTCGTAATCGGCCGGCGTGGCCGACACGAACACGACCTGGCGCATCTTGCGTTCGAACTCGTGGAACTTCAGCGGCCGGTTGTCGAGCGCCGACGGCAGGCGGAAGCCGTAATTGACGAGGTTTTCCTTGCGCGCGCGGTCGCCGTTGTACATCCCGTTGAGCTGGCCGATCAGCACGTGCGATTCGTCGAGCAGCATCAGCGCATCGGGCGGCAGGTAGTCGACGAGCGTCGGCGGCGGATCGCCGGGCGCCGCGCCCGAGAAATGCCGCGAATAGTTCTCGATGCCCTTGCAGAAGCCGAGCTCCTGCAGCATCTCGAGATCGAAGCGCGTGCGCTGCTCGAGGCGCTGCGCCTCGACGAGCTTGCCCTCGCGATGGAAGAACTCGAGCCGTTCGCGCAGTTCGTCCTTGATCGTCTCGACCGCGCGCATCACGGTGTCGCGCGGCGTCACGTAGTGCGACGACGGATACACGGTGAAGCGCGGAATCTTCTGCCGCACGCGCCCGGTCAGCGGATCGAACAGCTGCAGCGTCTCGACTTCGTCGTCGAACAGTTCGACGCGCACGGCCATTTCCGCATGTTCGGCCGGGAAGATGTCGATCGTGTCGCCGCGCACGCGGAACGTGCCGCGCTGGAAATCCTGCTCGTTGCGCGTGTATTGCATCGCGATCAGCCGCGCGATCACGTCGCGCTGGCCGAGCTTGTCGCCCGTGCGCAGCGTCAGGATCATCTGGTGGTATTCGGACGGGTTGCCGATACCGTAGATCGCCGACACGGTCGCAACGATCACCACGTCGCGACGCTCCATCAGGCTCTTCGTCGCCGACAGCCGCATCTGTTCGATGTGCTCGTTGATCGACGAATCCTTCTCGATGAACAGGTCGCGCTGCGGCACGTAGGCCTCAGGCTGGTAGTAGTCGTAGTACGACACGAAGTACTCGACCGCGTTGCGCGGGAAGAACTCGCGGAACTCCGCGTAAAGCTGGGCCGCGAGCGTCTTGTTCGGCGCGAACACGATCGCCGGGCGGCCGAGCCGCGCGATCGTGTTGGCCATCGTGAAGGTCTTGCCCGAACCGGTCACGCCGAGCAGCGTCTGGAAGGCAAGGCCATCGCCGACGCCTTCGACGAGCGTGTCGATCGCGGTCGGCTGGTCGCCCGCGGGCGGATACGGCTGGTAAAGCTGGAACGGCGACCCTTCGAAAGTGACGAATTTGGATTCGTCGAGCGCGTCGCCGACTTCGGCATGATGTTCGGACATGGAATGCGGCCGGAGCAAGGGCAAAAAAAGCATTCTAGCGCTTCGCGGCCGCGCGAACTGCTGTCGGCTCCTGACGCGCGACGGCCGCCCGAAATCGCGATTCGCCGCCGAAACGCGACGGAATCACCGCCCCCGCCAGCGCGAATTCGCTACAATATCAGGCTGCTGCGCTTTCCGGCGTCGCGCCGTGGGCGCGGTCCGCTGCGCCCGTCCCGCCGGCTGAAAGCCTGACCCTCTTTTCACTACTGCCGAATCATCATGTCGCTCTTCTCCGCTGTCCAGCTTGCTCCCCGCGACCCGATCCTGGGCCTGAACGAAGCCTTCAACGCCGATGCGCGTCCGACCAAGGTCAACCTCGGCGTTGGCGTGTACACGAACGAAGACGGCAAGATTCCGCTGCTGCGCGCGGTGCGCGAAGCGGAGAAGGCACGTGTCGAGGCCGGCCTGCCGCGCGGCTACCTGCCGATCGACGGGATCGCCGCCTACGATGCGGCCGTGCAGAAGCTGCTGCTCGGCAACGATTCGCCGCTGATCGCGGCGGGCCGCGTGGTCACGGCCCAGGCACTGGGCGGCACGGGCGCGCTGAAGATCGGCGCCGATTTCCTGCGCACCGTGAATCCGAACGTGAAGGTCGCGATCAGCGATCCGAGCTGGGAAAACCACCGTGCGCTGTTCGAAGCGGCCGGCTTCGAAGTCGTCGCCTACCCGTATTACGACGCGGCCACCAACGGCGTGAACTTCGAAGGCATGCTGTCGGCGCTGAACGGCTACGCGGCAGGCACGGTCGTCGTGCTGCACGCGTGCTGCCACAACCCGACCGGCGTGGACCTGACCGAAGCGCAATGGCAACAGATCGTCGACGTCGTGAAGGCACGCAACCTCGTGCCGTTCCTCGACATGGCCTACCAGGGCTTCGGCGAGAACATCGACGCCGATGCCGCTGCCGTGCGCCTGTTTGCCGCGGCCGACCTGAACGCATTCGTGTCGTCGTCGTTCTCGAAGTCGTTCTCGCTGTACGGCGAGCGCGTCGGCGCGCTGTCGATCATCACGTCGAGCAAGGAAGAAGCCACGCGCGTGCTGTCGCAACTGAAGCGCGTGATCCGCACGAACTACTCGAACCCGCCGACCCACGGCGGCGCGGTGGTCGCAGCGGTGCTCGCGTCGCCGGAACTGCACGCTTCGTGGGTGCAGGAACTCGGCGAAATGCGCGATCGCATCCGCGCGATGCGCAATGGTCTCGTCGAGCGCCTGAAGGCAAGCGGCGTCGATCGCGATTTCAGCTTCATCAACGCACAGCGCGGGATGTTCTCGTATTCGGGCCTGACCTCGGCGCAAGTCGATCGCCTGCGCGACGAGTTCGGCATCTATGCGGTCGGCACGGGCCGGATTTGCGTCGCCGCACTGAACACGCGCAACCTCGACGCGGTCGCCAATGCGGTCGCAGCAGTCCTGAAGTAAAGCCGCGTCGGGCGGCAACCGTCACCAGGCCCGCCCTGCCGACATGAAAAACGCGCTCCACGGAGCGCGTTTTTTTGTACCGTTCGGCGCGGTGGGCGGCTATGCCGCCTGCCCTGCGTTACTGCATGAACCAGCCGTGGCTGACGACCACCGACTGGCCCGTGAGCGCGGCGCTCGGAAACGCCGACAGGAACAGCACCGTCTGCGCGACGTCCTGCACCGTCGTGAACACGCCGTCGACCGTGTTGCCGAGCATCACCTTCTTGATCACTTCCTCTTCGCTGATGCCGAGCTCCTTCGCCTGCTCCGGAATCTGCTTGTCGACCAGCGGCGTGCGCACGAAGCCCGGACACACGACGTGCGAGCGCACATTGTGCTTCGCGCCTTCCTTCGCCAGCACGCGCGCCAGGCCGAGCAGACCGTGCTTGGCCGTCACGTACGCCGACTTCAGCGGCGACGCTTCGTGCGAGTGCACCGAACCCATGTAGATCACGACGCCGCCGCGATCGTCCTTGTACATGTGCTTGAGCGCGGCCTTCGTCGTCAGGAACGCGCCGTCCACGTGGATCGCCTGCATCTTCTTCCAGTCGGCGAACGAGTAGTTCTCGATCGGGTTGACGATCTGGATGCCCGCATTCGACACGAGGATGTCGACCGAGCCGAACGCTTCGGCCACCTTGTCGATGCCGGTGTTTACGGCTTCCTCGTTGGTCACGTCCATCGCGACGCCGATCGCCTTGCCGCCTGCCTTGTTGATCTCGTCGGCGACCGCGTTCGCGCCGTCCTGGTTCAGGTCGGCGATCGCGACGGCCGCGCCTGCCTTGGCGAGCTCCAGTGCGATTTCCTTGCCGATGCCGCTCGCGGCGCCCGTGACGACTGCGGTCTTGCCGCTCAGATCTGCTGCCATATCCGTCTCCTCCCGTTATCGGATCGAATAAAACACGCGCCCGCCGCATCCGCGCTCATCGCGAAATCGTGGCGGCGTGCCAAGCGTCATTGTGCACGATCGGCCCCGCCGTTCGCGTGCAAAACGTCTAAGCTTAAGGTCGGTTCCGTTCAGCAGGAGATTCTCATGCACTATCGACGGCTAGGCCGCTCCGGCCTGCAAATCAGCGAGCTTTCCCTCGGGTCGTGGGTGACATACGGCAACCAGGTCGATCAGCGGGTCGCGCGCGAATGCCTCGCCGCGGCACGCGATGCGGGCGTCAATTTCTTCGATAACGCCGAGGTCTACGCCGGTGGCAAATCCGAGGAAATCATGGGCCACGCGCTCAAGTCGCTCGACTGGCCGCGCGTCAGCTATATCGTGTCCACGAAGTTCTTCTGGGGGCTCGCGGAAGCCCCGAACCAGTATCACACGCTGAACCGAAAATACCTGCTGAATGCGATCGACGGCTCGCTGCGCCGGCTGCAGCTCGACTATGTGGACCTCGTCTATTGCCATCGTCCCGATCCCCATACGCCGATCGAGGAAACCGTCTGGGCGATGAGCGACATGATCGTGCGCGGCAAGGCGCTGTACTGGGGCACGTCGGAATGGAGCGCCGACGAGATCCGCGCGGCATGCGAGATCGCCGAGCGGCATCATCTGCACAAGCCGGTCGTCGAACAGCCGCAGTACAACCTGTTCCACCGCACCCGGGTCGAGCAGGAATATGCGCGGCTCTACGACGATTACGGCCTCGGCCTCACGACCTGGAGCCCGCTGGCGTCGGGGCTGCTCACCGGCAAGTACCGCAACGGCGTGCCGGCCGGCAGCCGCGCGCAGTTGCAGGGCTACGACTGGATGCGCGAACGGCTGACCGATCGGGCCGCCAACGACATCGTCGAGCGGCTCGGCGAGATCGCCGCCGAACTCGGCTGCAGCACCGGCCAGTTGGCGATCGCGTGGGTACTGTCGAATCCGCGCGTGAGTTCGGTCATCACGGGTGCATCGCGGATCGACCAGATCGGCGACAACATGCGCGCGCTCGAGGTTGCCGCGAAGCTGACGCCGGATGTGAAGCAACGCATCGAGGCGGTGGTCGGCGACGCATACGAGTGAGGCGACTCGCGTACAATACGCGGCCGCATCGGCGCGCGGCCTCACGGCCGCGCACGATCGCCCGCTTTCATCGATTCACCCTTCGTTTCAGGCAGCCAGCCATGCTCAGTTATCGTCACGGTTTTCACGCAGGCAACCACGCGGACGTGCTCAAGCACGCCGTCGTCGTCCAACTGCTGCGCTACCTGAACAAGAAAGACAAATCGTACTGGTACATCGATACGCACGCGGGCGCCGGCGTGTACTCGCTGCGCGACGGTTATGCAGCGAAGACGTCGGAATTCGATACCGGCATCGGCCAACTGTGGAACGAAAAGAACCTGCCGGAGGCGCTCGGCGACTATGTGGATGAAGTCCGCGCGCTGAACGACGACGGCGAACTGCACTTCTACCCGGGTTCACCGTACATCGCATGGCGATCGATGCGCGAGCAGGATCGTATGCGCCTGTTCGAAATGCACACGACGGAAATCGATGTGCTGCGCCACAATTTCCGCGATGCGGGGCGACGCGCGATGATCTTCGCCGGTGACGGCTTCGAAGGTATCAAGGCGCTGCTGCCGCCGCCGCCGCGACGTGCACTCGTGCTGATCGATCCGTCCTACGAGGACAAGAAGGACTACGCGCGCACGGTGAGCTGCGTGACGGAATGCCTGAAGCGTTTCGCGACCGGCTGCTATGCCATCTGGTATCCGCAGGTCACGCGGACGGAATCGCAACGCTTTCCCGAGCAGTTGAAGCGCCTGCAGCCGAACAACTGGCTGCACCTGACGCTGACGGTGTCGAATCCGCCGACCGACGGGCTGGGCCTCTACGGCAGCGGGATGTTCATCCTCAATCCGCCGTATACGCTCGCCCAGAGCATGAACGAGGTTCTGCCCTACCTGGTCGAGATGCTGGGACAGGATAGCGGCGCTCGCTGCCAGATCGAGCACCGCGGCAACTGATCCGGCGACCGGCCGTTACGGCTGCGGTCGCGGCGCGAGCCTCGGCTGATAGGCGGGTTGCCCGTCCCACGCGGGAACATTGATATACGGGGCGACGAACAATGGAACCGACGTGTTCGGCGCCTGCCCGGCCGGAGCGCGCATGCCTGCCGGCTCGGCGATCGGCTGCGACGACAGCGGTGCCGTCTGCAGCACCCATCCGCCCTTGCCGTCCTGGATACCGCGCTGCGTATCGAGCACCAGCGGTTTGGACGATGTCGCGGCACCAGCCGCGAGGCCATGGACGAGCACAGCCGCGCCCAAAACGAGACGCGCGCGGGCACTGCGAGGCACATCGACACCCAAACGCATGATCGTGTCCTTCAGGATGAAAAGCAGGTCCATACCATAGCGCTGCACCGACGATTTCGCCAGATCCGACGCACAAAAAACAAAGCCCCGTCAATACGGGGCTTGCTTATCGTTCGGCGCCGCTCGGCACCTGACGGGGACTGCGATTACAGCGAGTAGCCGTTGGTTTCGAGCGAGCGGATGCGGCTCTCGAGCTGGACGATGTCCGACGACGTGGCGAGGTAGGCCTCACGGCGCTCACGTTCTGCGGATTCGAACCAGTTGCTCAGCTTTTCGACGATGTAGGCGATCATGACGTTCTCCAAGGAAGAGGGACCCCTGGTGAATCGAGATTCAGGGATTTCCCGTATAGGGTTATCCCGAATTATAGCGACGCCGCACCAAGATGCTAGTGAAATACTTGCATGGCAACCATTCCCATTTGGAATGGACTGAGGCAAACATCACATAACCCATTGATTTTGATGGATATTGCTCCAGGGCTTGTTTTTAGGCTCGAGAACACGCACTAATTTGGTTCATCGACCGGGTCGGCGAGGCGCGCCAAAATCGGGCATTCAGGTCGTCCGTCACCATGGCAGTGCGCGGCGAGGTCGGCCAGTGTGTCGCGCATGTCGCTTAGCTCCGCGATGCGTTTGTCGAGTTCGGCCACATGCTCGAGAGCGATCGATTTCACTTCGGCGCTGGCGCGTGAGCGATCCTGCCAGAGCATCAGCAGCTTGCGAATGTCCTCGACGAGAAAGCCGAGCCGTCGTGCCTGACGGATGAACCGCAGGGTATGGACTTCGTCCGCACCGTAGATCCGGTAGCCGGCATCGGTGCGCTTGCTCGGCGCAAGAAGGCCGACTTGTTCGTAGTACCGGATCATTTTTGCGCTGACCCCGGATTCGCGCGACGCGTCGCCGATATTCATTCCCCGCCCTCTGCCCTCAAAACCTGGTTTCGAACACGAACGTCGGCGGATGCCATCGTCGACGACAGTTCGATCGTATCAAATCGCGGGACTTTATTCGGGGGATGGCTTGGTGGCGGGAGCCGGAGGATCTGACCTGCCCCCTGCAAACAGGGCCAGCCGGAGTCTAGTAAAGTTCGTTTTCGGAGAAGAAGACGAACATGAAGAAGCGCTTTACGGAACAGCAAATCATCGGGTTTCTGAAGGAAGCCGAGGCCGGTATGCCGGTCAAGGAACTGTGCAGGAAGCACGGGTTCAGTGATGCGTCGTTCTACACTTGGCGTGCGAAGTTCGGCGGCATGGAGGTCTCGGAAGCCCGCCGGCTCAAGAACCTCGAGGTGGAGAATGCCCGGCTGAAGAAGCTGCTGGCCGAAGCAATGCTCGATATGGAAGCGTTGAAGGTCGTCGTCAAGGGAAAGCCCTGAGCCCGCAAGCCAAACGCGAAGCAGTATCGGCGATTCGGGGGAAGGTCAACATCTCCGAGCGCCGCGCCTGCCGGCTTGTCGGGCTTTCTCGCAGCGTGCTGCATTACGACGCGAAGCCAGACCACGAGAATGAGGTGCTAGCGGCGCGTCTGGTGGAGTTGGCACACGAACGTCGTCGATTCGGCTACCGCCGATTGCACGCCCTAGTGGAACGCGAAGGCACGCACGCCAATCACAAGCGCATCTATCGCCTGTACCGTGAGGCAGGGCTGGCTGTGCGGCGCCGTCGCAAGCGCCACGGCGTAATGATTGAGCGCGAGCAACTGGCATTGCCGGGCGCCCCCAACGAGGTGTGGTCAATCGATTTCGTGATGGATGCGCTTTCCAACGGCCGGCGCGTGAAGTGCCTGACCGTCGTCGACGACTTCACGAAAGAGGCTGTCGACATCGTTGTCGACCATGGCATCTCAGGTTTGTATGTCGCTCGGGCATTGGACCGCGCAGCTCGCTTCCGTGGCTATCCCAAGGCGGTGCGAACAGACCAGGGCCCCGAATTTACGAGCCGCGCGCTTGACCAGTGGGCGTATGCGAACGGCGTCGCTCTGAAGTTGATTCAGGCGGGCAAGCCAACGCAGAATGCGTACATCGAATCGTTCAACGGCAAGTTCCGCGACGAATGCCTTAACGAGCACTGGTTCACGACGCTCGCGCATGCTCGGGCAGTCATCGCGGCATGGCGTCAGGACTACAACGAGCAAAGGCCGCACAGCGCACTGAACTACCTTGCGCCGTCAGAGTTTGCGGCGAAACATCGGGCAACCGCGGATACTCCTGCCGCTTTCCAGGAGTTGGTTTAAAGGGACTTTGCTAGAAGCCCATTGGCCCTATTGATGGGGGCAGGTCAGATCTGATCTGGCGCGCATACCGTTTCGCGCTTCGCCGCACGATTTTTTTGGCGCACCAATGCAAAAACCCCCGCCTTTCGGGCGGGGGTTTCTGGCTTAGGGAGCCTGACGATTACCTACTTTCACACGGGAATCCGCACTATCATCGGCGTAGAGTCGTTTCACGGTCCTGTTCGGGATGGGAAGGGGTGGGACCGACTCGCTATGGTCATCAGGCAAAGGGGGTTGTTCTGCTGGCGTGGCCAACAGAACCAATCTGGGAAGAAGCAGTAATTTTGAGTTGTGTGTATCACACACGAGAATTCAACATGTCGCTTTGGATCGCGACCGGTGCTTTCGCACGGCGCCGATCTACAAGGCAGACTCGTTATAGGATCAAGCCTTACGGGCAATTAGTATCAGTTAGCTGAACGCATTACTGCGCTTACACACCTGACCTATCAACGTCCTGGTCTCGAACGACCCTTCAAGGGGATCTAGTCCCCAGGGATATCTCATCTTAAGGCGAGTTTCCCGCTTAGATGCTTTCAGCGGTTATCTCTTCCGAACATAGCTACCCGGCGATGCCACTGGCGTGACAACCGGTACACCAGAGGTTCGTCCACTCCGGTCCTCTCGTACTAGGAGCAGCCCCCTTCAAATATCCAACGCCCACGGCAGATAGGGACCAAACTGTCTCACGACGTTTTAAACCCAGCTCACGTACCTCTTTAAATGGCGAACAGCCATACCCTTGGGACCGGCTACAGCCCCAGGATGAGATGAGCCGACATCGAGGTGCCAAACACCGCCGTCGATATGAACTCTTGGGCGGTATCAGCCTGTTATCCCCAGAGTACCTTTTATCCGTTGAGCGATGGCCCTTCCATACAGAACCACCGGATCACTATGACCTGCTTTCGCACCTGCTCGACTTGTCGGTCTCGCAGTTAAGCACGCTTATGCCATTGCACTATCAGCACGATTTCCGACCGTACCTAGCGTACCTTCGTACTCCTCCGTTACGCTTTGGGAGGAGACCGCCCCAGTCAAACTGCCTACCATGCACTGTCCCCGACCCGGATCACGGGCCAAGGTTAGAACCTCAAACAAACCAGGGTGGTATTTCAAGGACGGCTCCACCGAAACTAGCGTTCCGGTTTCATAGCCTCCCACCTATCCTACACAGATCGGTTCAAAGTCCAATGCAAAGCTACAGTAAAGGTTCATGGGGTCTTTCCGTCTAGCCGCGGGTAGATTGCATCATCACAAACACTTCAACTTCGCTGAGTCTCGGGAGGAGACAGTGTGGCCATCGTTACGCCATTCGTGCAGGTCGGAACTTACCCGACAAGGAATTTCGCTACCTTAGGACCGTTATAGTTACGGCCGCCGTTTACCGGGACTTCAATCAAGAGCTTGCACCCCATCATTTAATCTTCCGGCACCGGGCAGGCGTCACACCCTATACGTCCACTTTCGTGTTTGCAGAGTGCTGTGTTTTTATTAAACAGTCGCAGCCACCAGTTTATTGCAACCCCTTCACCCTCCTGGCGCAGGCCAGTCAAGCTACAAGGGCGTACCTTATCCCGAAGTTACGGTACCAATTTGCCGAGTTCCTTCTCCCGAGTTCTCTCAAGCGCCTTAGAATACTCATCTCGCCCACCTGTGTCGGTTTGCGGTACGGTCATCGTTAGACTGAAGCTTAGAGGCTTTTCTTGGAACCACTTCCAATTGCTTCGCTCCCTAAGGAGCTCGCGCCACACCCTTGAATCCTGCGCCCGGATTTGCCTAAGCGCCTTCTCCAATGCAGCGACCGGGACTTCCAACACCCGGACAACCTTCCGCGATCCGTCCCCCCATCGCATCTAACAATGGTGCAGGAATATTGACCTGCTTCCCATCAGCTACGCATTTCTGCCTCGCCTTAGGGGCCGACTCACCCTACGCCGATGAACGTTGCGTAGGAAACCTTGGGCTTACGGCGAGGGGGCCTTTCACCCCCTTTATCGCTACTCATGTCAGCATTCGCACTTCCGATACCTCCAGCACCCTTTACAAGGCACCTTCGCAGGCTTACGGAACGCTCTCCTACCATGCGAGCAAGCTCGCATCCGCAGCTTCGGTATATAGCTTAGCCCCGTTACATCTTCCGCGCAGGACGACTCGATCAGTGAGCTATTACGCTTTCTTTAAAGGGTGGCTGCTTCTAAGCCAACCTCCTGACTGTTTTAGCCTTCCCACTTCGTTTCCCACTTAGCTATATTTGGGGACCTTAGCTGGCGGTCTGGGTTGTTTCCCTCTTGACACCGGACGTTAGCACCCGATGTCTGTCTCCCGTGATTGCACTCTTCGGTATTCGGAGTTTGCTATGGCGGGGTAATCTGCAATAGACCCCCCAACCATGACAGTGCTCTACCCCCGAAGGTGAGACACGAGGCACTACCTAAATAGTTTTCGGAGAGAACCAGCTATTTCCAGGTTTGTTTAGCCTTTCACCCCTATCCACAGCTCATCCCCTAACTTTTCAACGTTAGTGGGTTCGGACCTCCAGTACGTGTTACCGCACCTTCATCCTGGCCATGGATAGATCACCTGGTTTCGGGTCTACGCCCAGCAACTGAACGCCCTATTCGGACTCGCTTTCGCTACGCCTGCCCTATACGGTTAAGCTTGCTACTGAACGTAAGTCGCTGACCCATTATACAAAAGGTACGCCGTCACCCCTTGCGAGGCTCCGACTGTTTGTATGCATGCGGTTTCAGGATCTATTTCACTCCCCTCCCGGGGTTCTTTTCGCCTTTCCCTCACGGTACTGGTTCACTATCGGTCGATCACGAGTATTTAGCCTTGGAGGATGGTCCCCCCATCTTCAGACAGGATTTCACGTGTCCCGCCCTACTTGTCGCACACCTAGTTCTTTCATACTGTTTTCGCCTACAGGGCTATCACCTGCTATGGCCGCACTTTCCAGAGCGTTCGGCTAACAATACAAATAAAGAGTGCAAGGCTCATCCCATTTCGCTCGCCACTACTTTGGGAATCTCGGTTGATTTCTTTTCCTGCGGTTACTTAGATGTTTCAGTTCACCGCGTTCGCTTCGCATGGCCTATGTATTCAGCCATGGATACTCCAAAAGGGTGGGTTTCCCCATTCGGACATCTACGGATCAAAGCTTGTTTGCCAGCTCCCCGTAGCTTTTCGCAGGCTACCGCGTCCTTCATCGCCTGTGATCGCCAAGGCATCCACCACATGCACTTGTTCGCTTGACCCTATAACGAGTCTGTCTCGTTACAGGTTGAGTTCTCGCGTTGTGCCGTATTCCAATTGAGTCGAACATAGAGTTCGAATCATCTTGAGATACATCGATACAATCACAACCCGGATAGTTTCCACGTCCATCTCAAGACGCTTCCGCTATCCAAATTACTTACTTCTTCCAGATTGTTAAAGAACGACAGCCGATATCTGTTGATATCCTCTGACTGGCTCAATCGCCAATGACAAAGACTCGAACAATCGTCATTCGAATGTTTGTCATTGAGGATTGGTGGAGGCAGACGGGATCGAACCGACGACCCCCTGCTTGCAAAGCAGGTGCTCTCCCAGCTGAGCTATGCCCCCATGTACAGATTTGCCTCAGGTGTGTTACCGCCAGACAATGGTGGGTCTGGTTGGATTCGAACCAACGACCCCCGCCTTATCAAGACGGTGCTCTAACCGACTGAGCTACAGACCCCTGAGTCTGTCTTTAATTTACAGCCGATAAGCGTGAGCGCTCAACTTCGCGAGATAGCTCTGGAAAGGAGGTGATCCAGCCGCACCTTCCGATACGGCTACCTTGTTACGACTTCACCCCAGTCATGAATCCTACCGTGGTGACCGTCCTCCTTGCGGTTAGACTAGCCACTTCTGGTAAAACCCACTCCCATGGTGTGACGGGCGGTGTGTACAAGACCCGGGAACGTATTCACCGCGGCATGCTGATCCGCGATTACTAGCGATTCCAGCTTCATGCACTCGAGTTGCAGAGTGCAATCCGGACTACGATCGGTTTTCTGGGATTAGCTCCCCCTCGCGGGTTGGCAACCCTCTGTTCCGACCATTGTATGACGTGTGAAGCCCTACCCATAAGGGCCATGAGGACTTGACGTCATCCCCACCTTCCTCCGGTTTGTCACCGGCAGTCTCCTTAGAGTGCTCTTGCGTAGCAACTAAGGACAAGGGTTGCGCTCGTTGCGGGACTTAACCCAACATCTCACGACACGAGCTGACGACAGCCATGCAGCACCTGTGCGCCGGTTCTCTTTCGAGCACTCCCACCTCTCAGCGGGATTCCGACCATGTCAAGGGTAGGTAAGGTTTTTCGCGTTGCATCGAATTAATCCACATCATCCACCGCTTGTGCGGGTCCCCGTCAATTCCTTTGAGTTTTAATCTTGCGACCGTACTCCCCAGGCGGTCAACTTCACGCGTTAGCTACGTTACTAAGGAAATGAATCCCCAACAACTAGTTGACATCGTTTAGGGCGTGGACTACCAGGGTATCTAATCCTGTTTGCTCCCCACGCTTTCGTGCATGAGCGTCAGTATTGGCCCAGGGGGCTGCCTTCGCCATCGGTATTCCTCCACATCTCTACGCATTTCACTGCTACACGTGGAATTCTACCCCCCTCTGCCATACTCTAGCCTGCCAGTCACCAATGCAGTTCCCAGGTTGAGCCCGGGGATTTCACATCGGTCTTAGCAAACCGCCTGCGCACGCTTTACGCCCAGTAATTCCGATTAACGCTTGCACCCTACGTATTACCGCGGCTGCTGGCACGTAGTTAGCCGGTGCTTATTCTTCCGGTACCGTCATCCCCCGACTGTATTAGAGCCAAGGATTTCTTTCCGGACAAAAGTGCTTTACAACCCGAAGGCCTTCTTCACACACGCGGCATTGCTGGATCAGGCTTTCGCCCATTGTCCAAAATTCCCCACTGCTGCCTCCCGTAGGAGTCTGGGCCGTGTCTCAGTCCCAGTGTGGCTGGTCGTCCTCTCAGACCAGCTACTGATCGTCGCCTTGGTAGGCCTTTACCCCACCAACTAGCTAATCAGCCATCGGCCAACCCTATAGCGCGAGGCCCGAAGGTCCCCCGCTTTCATCCGTGGATCGTATGCGGTATTAATCCGGCTTTCGCCGGGCTATCCCCCACTACAGGACATGTTCCGATGTATTACTCACCCGTTCGCCACTCGCCACCAGGTGCAAGCACCCGTGCTGCCGTTCGACTTGCATGTGTAAGGCATGCCGCCAGCGTTCAATCTGAGCCAGGATCAAACTCTTCAGTTCAAACCTGTTACTGTTTTCGGTTCTTTCGAACCGGTCGCTCACTCAAAGCTGACAGGAATATGAATCACTTCATAAACCTGACTTACTTTAGTGTGAGACTCTTGATACTTTTGCTATCTGATCCGAGGATCAGCTCGCTGTCATCAAGCGCCCACACTTATCGGCTGTTAATTTTTAAAGAGCATGTCTGCGAGAGATCTTGAATCCCTCAGCAGCGCTGCGTTTTCAGCAGCAGAGAAGCGAGATTATGAACCGTGTTTCGCAATTCGTCAACAACTTTCTGAACGACTTCGTTGCGACTGCGGGGCTCAACTTCCGTACCGCCGAGGCTCGCTACCTTCCGAACTCCAACGGCACTGCTTCCCTTCCTCCCGCGCCGCGTTTCCGTTAGCGCGAAAGAGGCGTGATTCTATGCAGCTCACGGCGATCGCGCAAGGGGTTTCGCAAAAAATATAAGGCGCCGCACGCTGCCGCGTGCGGCGCCTTATATAGAAGCAACCGAACCGTCAGGAAGCCACGCGCGCCTGGCGTGCGACGATCGCCATATAGTGATCCAGATCCGGCGTCGCCTTGCCTGGCTCCTTCGCCGTATCGTCCCAGCGGCGCAGGTGCAGCGCGTCCTCCGCGAACGGGCGCTGCAGGAACGCCGCCGCTTCCTCGTCACTGAAGATACCGCCCTGCAACGCCAGGCTGCGCACCGAGTCCGGCGACAGGCTCTCGAAATAGCCGGCGTCCGTGCGGCACAGACAGCGCTTCGCGTCGACGTGCAACCGGATCGGCTCCAGCACCGCGTCGGAAAACAGCGGCCGCAGGAACGGCAGCACGTAATACTGATGCAGATCGTCGATCCCGCGCGCGCTCGGCGTGTCGCCCTGGCGATTCAGCAAATGGCCGAGGTCGTGCAGGAACGCCGCCGCGACCAGCGCTTCGTCCGCCCCGGACGCTTCCGCCAGCAACCCGCTCTGCAATGCATGCTCGAGCTGCGTGACGGGTTCGCCGCTATAGGCCACATGGCCATGCTCGCGATACAGGCCGTGGATCTCTTCCACCGTCAGCGCCATTCGTTTACTCCCAAGGCAGCGAAAACGTCTTCAGGTTCGTGAAACTCTTCATCGCCTCCTGGACGCCTTCCTTGTAACCGAGCCCCGAATCCTTGATCCCGCCGAACGGCGACAGTTCGATCCGGTATCCGGGCACTTCCCATACGTTCACCGTGCCGACGTTCAACTCGTTCACGAACCGTACGACGGCGGCCGTGCTGTCCGTACAGACACCCGACGACAGCCCGAACGCCGTGCCGTTGCTGAGCCGGATCGCGTCGTCGATCGTATCGAATGCGATGACGGGCGACACGGGCCCGAAGGTCTCCTCGCGCACCAGCGTCATCGACGGATCGACGTTGTCGAGCACGGTCGGCGCGTACAACGCGCCGCGCCGCACATTGCCCGTCAGCAGGCGCGCGCCCTGCGCGACCGCCTCGTTCACGCGCGCCTCGAACAGCCGCGCCGCGGCTTCGTCGATCACCGTGCCCATTTCGTTCGAGGGATCGAATGGATCGCCATATTTCCAGGCGCGCGTCTTCTCGACGAGCAATTCGGTGAACGCCGGCACGATGGAGCGCTGCACCAGCATCCGCTTGACGGCCGTGCAGCGCTGGCCCGAATTCCGGTACGAGCCCAACACCGCGAGCGACGCCGCGCGGTCGGGATCGGCATCGGCGAGGACGATCAGCGGATCGTTGCCGCCCAGCTCCAGCACGATGCGCCGGTAGCCGGCCCGCGCCGCAATCGCCTTGCCGATCGCGACGCCGCCCGTGAACGTGATCAGCGACGCATGCGGATGCGTGACGAGCTCGTCCGCGATCTCGGCCGGGTCGCCGGTCAACACCTGCAGCATCGGTTCCGGCAGCCCGGCTTCATACAGCAGGTCGGCCAGATAGAACGCCGACAGCGGCACCTTCTCCGACGGCTTCACGATCACGCGGTTGTTGGTCGCGATCGCCGGCGCGATCTTGTGCGCGACCTGGTTCATCGGATGATTGAACGGCGTAATCGCGACGATCACGCCGTCGAGCGGCTGGCGCTGCGAGAACACGCGCCGCGCCTTGCCGTGGGGCGTCAGGTCGCAAGAGAAACTCTGCGCATCGTCACGCAGCGCCTCGACCGCCGCGAACTTCAGCACGTCGGCCACCCGGCCGATCTCGTAGCGCGAATCCTGTTTCGACAACCCCGACTCGAGCGTGATCAGGTCGGACGCCTCCTCGGTGCGCTCGCGCAGCAGCGCGGCCGCACGTTCGAGAATCTGCGAGCGTTCGTAGCGCGTCAGCGTCGGCCGGTAGGCCATCGCGTAATCGAACGCCGCACGCACGTCGTCGACGCTGGCGAGCGGCGCGGTGCCGACGCGCGTGCCCGTGTACGGGTCCGTGACGTCGAGCGTGCGCTCGCGCATCGCGCGCGTGCCGCACCAACGCAACGCTTCGGCACGAAACGACGGATGATCTTGCCGCGGATGAGCCATCATGTCGCGATCCGGTTCAACACGAAATCGAACACGTCGAAGTTACGCGGGCGACGTGCGGGATCGTCCCGCTCGATACGGCGATTGAACAGCAGCGGCACCTCCTGCTCCGACACGCCGCCATGCGAACGCAGCGGCACCGTGAGGCCCGACAGATCGTGGTCGCGTTCACGCGTACCGAGCGTCATGTCGCGGCGGCCGATCACGACGAGATCGCCGATCCGGTCGGCCGGCAGTTCGAAACGAGCGGCGGCTTCCGCGTTGTCGAGCACGAGCTCGACGCCATCGAGGCCACCGATGCGCCACATCGCTTCGGGCCGATCGACGCCCGGCGCCAGGTAGATCGTCGCGAACGAACCGAGCGCGCCGTGATGCACGACGTACGGATCGGTAATCGGCAAGATCACGCGCGCCGCCTGCGTGCCGTACCAGCCGTCGAAGGCGTCCTGCAGATAGATCACGTTCGGCCGGCCCGTCTCCGGATCGTGCTTCGCGTTCATCCCGTGATCGGCCGTGAGCCCGATCACCCAGCCGAGCGCGTCGAGCTGCGCGAGGTAGCCGTCCATCATCGCGTAGAACGCGTTCGCGCCGGCACTGCCCGGCTCGCATTTGTGCTGCACGTAGTCGGTGGTCGACAGGTACATCAGGTCGACCTGCCGCGTCTGCGCGAGGCGTACGCCGGCCGCGAACACGAATTCGGACAATGCCGCGCTGTACACATCCGGCGACGGCAGGCCGACCCAGTCGAGCACGTCGACGATCCCGTTTTCCGCGAGATTGGCCTGCGCGGCCTTCTCGGCCGAAAAGCAGATGCCGTTCAGCTGCCAGCCGAGCAGCCGGCGCAGCTTGTCCTTCGCGGTCACGACGGCCACCCGCGCACCGGCGTCGGACGCCGCGGCGAGCAGCGTGCCGGCCCGCAGGTAGGCCGGGTCGTTCATCATGACTTCGGCGCCGCGCCCGCCGTCGGCGGCCGGATCCCAGAAGTAGTTGCCGCAGATGCCGTGAACCGACGGCGGCACGCCGCAGACGATCGACAGGTTGTTCGGGTTGGTGAAGGTCGGCACGACGCAATCGGCGCGCCACGCGGTGCCTTGCTCGATCATCCGGCCGATGAACGGCGCGACGCCCGCTGCCACCGCCCGTTCGAGATAGTCGTACTCGCAGCCGTCGACACAGATGACGACGGTCGGCTCGACCGGCAGCCGGTAGCGCCGGCCGTTGACGTCGATCGAGCGTCCCGCGAGATCCGGCGCACCCTTGCCGGCGGCCGGTTGCTCGCCGGGGAGCCGCAACGCGAACGCGGCGTTCATGATGCCGCCCGCTTGCCGCGCGGCACGCGCGCGGCGATCAGCAGCAACGCCGCGAGCGACGCGCCGAGCATCAGCAGCGACAGCGCCGACGCCGGCAGGTAGTAGCCGCGCTCCACCTGCCCGATCACGACGATCGGCACGGTCGCGAAGCCGGGCGGATATACCGTCAGCGTCGCGCCGAGCTCACCGAGCGACAGCGCGAAGCCGAGCGCGAGGCTCGCGCGCAGCGCCGGCACGAGCTGCGGCAGCAGCACGCGGCGCAGCACCATCGCGGGCGGCGCACCGAGGCTCGCGGCAGCTTCGCGCAGCACGGTCAATTCCGGGCGCAGCGCGGCGGCCGCGCAGCGATAGCAGAACGGCAGAATCAGCGCGAGCTGCACCAGCACGACGATCGCCGCCGAGCTGGACAGGTCGAGCGGCTTCCGGTGATACGCGATCAGCACCGCGAGCCCGAGCACGACGCTCGGTACGCCGTTCGGCACCATCACAAGCGCGTCGACGACCGCCCCGAGGCCGCGCCGGTCGCGCCCTTCGAGCGCGAGCGCCAGCCACAGCCCGAGGATCGTGCCGAGCGCCGATACGCCGAAGCCGATTTCGAGGCTCGTCACCAGCGCGTCGTATTCCGGCGAGCCGAGCCGCTCGAACCAGCGCAGGCTGTAGCCGGCCGGCAAGATCGTGCCCGACCACTGCGTCGACACGCTCGACAGCGCGACGACGATCACCGGCAGCACGAACAGCCAGAAGCACGCGAACGCGGCCAATGCGAGCGCGGCGCGCGACGCATGCTTGAGCAACGCGTCGGTCCAGCCGACCTGGTGCCGCGGCACGGCCTGCCCGATACGGAATTCAGCGGACATCGTTCCCTCCCGTCGCACGCCGGTTCACCCGGCGATAAACCGCATACAACGCCAGCGACAGCGTCAACATCACGACCGCGCCGGCCGACGCGGTCGGCAGGTCGAGATCGACGGTCGCGCTGCTGTAGATCGCGACCGGCAACGTGACGAGCCGCGCGCTGCCGAGCACGAGCAGGATGCCGAACTCGTTCAGCGTCAGCAGGAAGCACAGCACGGTGCCGGCGGCGATGCCCGGCCACGCGATCGGCAGCACGACGCGGCGCGCGAGCATCCAGCCGGGCGCGCCGAGGCTGCGCGCGGCTTCGATCAGCCGCAGGTCCAGCGTCGCGAACGACGCGAGCGTCGGCCGCACGACGAACGGCGTGTAGAACACGGTCTGCGCGAGAATCACGCCGCCGATGCCGAACAGGAAATCGAGCGGCGGATGCTCGAGATGGAACAGGTGCTGCAGCGCGATGCTGACCGAGCCCTGCGAGCCGTACAGGAAGATCAGCGTGAACGCGACGAGGAACGACGGAAACGCGACGTACAGCTCCAGGAAGCGCGTGACGAGCGATGCACCCGGGAACGGCTTGAAGAACAGCAGCGCGGCCAGCAGCACGCCGAACACCGATGCGGTGCCGGCGCTCGCGAACAGCACGCCGAGCGTCGTCAGCAGCACGTTGCGCGTGTCGGGATTGCCGAAGAAGGTGCGGTACGCGGCGAAACTCAGCCCGTGATCGCCCGACACGCTCAGCAGCACGAGCCGCACCAGCGGATAGACGACGAGCGGGCCGAGCACGACGATCGCCAGCGCAGCGAGGTGCAAATCGCCCATGCGCCTGCCGCGCCGCGCGGCCGCGGCGTGTGCGGCGGCCGACGCGAGCACGTGCGGCGGCAGGCCGGCTTCAGGGCTCGATAAGGACGACATCGTCTGCCTCGCAATGCAGGGACACGCGCGCACCGCGCTCGGGAGCCGCGCCGCGGCCGCGTTGCATCGTGACGCGCACGGGCTCGTCGGGCGCCGCGTCGATCACGACGGCGATCGACAGGTCCGCGCCCTGCCATTCGACCGACGACACCGTGCCGTGCAGGCCGCCCGCTGCGGGCGGCATCACGGTCAGCCGCTCGGGACGCACGCACGCGACCTTGCCGCGCACCTCGTGGCGCGGATCGCCGAGCGGGAAGATCACATGCGGCGGCAGCAGGTTCGCCGGGCCGAGATAGCGCGCGACGTAGCCGTCGCGCGGCGCGTCGTACAACTGCTGCGGCGTGCCGAGCTGCGCGATGTGACCATCGCGCATCAGCAGCGCGCGGTCGGACAGCACGAGCGCATCGTCGCGGTCGTGCGTCACGCAGACGACGGTCAGGTTCGGCAGGCGCTCGTGCAGCGCCTTCAGTTCGCTGCGCACCGACGCGCGCAGGTTGGCGTCGAGCGCCGACAGCGGCTCGTCGAGGAGCAGCACGTCGGGCTCGATCACCAGCGCGCGGGCCAGCGCGACGCGCTGCTGCATCCCGCCCGACAGTTGCGCGGGCAGATGGTGACCCGCGTCGCCGAGCTGCACGAGCTTCAGCGCATCGGCGACGCGGCGCGTCACTTCCGACGACGCCATGCCACGCGCGCGCAGCCCGAATGCGACGTTCTCGAACACCGACAGGTGCGGGAACAACGCGTAATTCTGGAACAGCAGACCGAGGTTGCGCTTGTGCGGCGGCGCATAGGTCAGGTCGCGTCCGGCAACGGTCAGCGTGCCGGTCAGGCCGTCGGCCTTCACGAACCCGGCGATGAAGCGCAGCAGCGTGGTCTTGCCGCAACCGCTCTTGCCGAGCACGGTCAGAAATTCACCGGCGCCGATCGACAGCGACAGATCCTCCAGCACCGTGCGCGCGCCGTAGCGCACGCTCAGATGCTCGATCTGCACGCCGCCCGGCGCGCCGGACCGCAGCGTCGCGTGCGGTTCGGCGGCGCCGAATGCGCCGGGATGGGTCAGGGTGGTTTCCACCGGGTTCATCCTCTTGCTCGCGAATACAGGCGGCGTGCGCCGATCACTTCGGCTTGACGACGTCGAGCTGCTTGCCCGAGCTGCCGATCACGTCCTTCTTCCAGCGCTCGATCCACACCGGCTTCTTCGCCATCACCTGGGTCCAGTCGACCGGAATCAGCTTCACACCCGCGATCGCCTTCTTGACCGCTTCGCCGTTCTTGCCGGCCAGCGGCACGTCGGTGCGGCCCGGGATGCCGTACATGTCCGGCACCTTCGACTGCACTTCCGTCGACATCAGGTAGTCGATCAGCTTCCGGCCGGCGTCCTGGTTCGGGCCGCTCTTGATCAGGCCGATGCCGTACGGGAGCTGGAACGTGGTCGGCTGGTCGCCGTCCTTCGCGGCCAGGAAGATCGGCTTGATGGACAGCGCGCCGTGTTCGGCATCGTCGAGGTCCATCTGCAGGTCGCCGTTCGCGACGCTGATCTCGTTACGCGACAGCAGCACGTTCAGGTAACCCGTGCCCTTCGTGTGGAACTTCACGCTCTGCGACAGCTTCGCGAGATAGTCGAACGCCTTGTCCTCGCCCATCAGCGACGTCGTCAGGATCAGCACGGCCATCCCGTCGCCGGCCGTGGCCGGGTTCGAGTACGCGACCTTGCCGGCGTAGGCCGGCGCGAGCAGGTCGGCGAACGTCTTCGGCTGGTTCTTCACGACGTCCGGGTTGATCGCGAACGAGAAGTAGTTGTTCACGAACGTCGCCCAGGTGCCGTCCTCGGCCTTCGCGATGGCCGGCACGTTCTTGTAGTTCACGCTCTGGTACGGCTGCAGCAGGCCCATCTGGCCGGCTTGCTGGATGAACGGCGGCAGCGTGACGATCACGTCGGCCTTCGGGGAATTCTTCTCGATGTTCGCGCGGTTCACCACCTCGCCGCTGCCCGCCGTCACGATGTTGACCTTCACGCCTTCCTTCTTCTCGAAAGCCGGCAGCACGTCGCGATAGAGGTTCTCGAGGCCGTCCGCCGTGTACAGCACGACCGCGTTTGCCGCATGCGCCGGCATCGCGGCGCCTTGCAGCAGACCGGCGGCGCAGGCGGCCAGCGCGAGTTTGCGGAACGCGCCGGCGGCGGCGCGCGAGGGTTTCTGCAGTGTCATCTCACTTCTCCGTAGGCGGAACACCAAACGGCCGGGGCACGATCCGGCTCTCCTGTTGTCTTCGGGCGAGCCGCCTGGCGGCCCGCCTCGCTACCGCGCTCAGGCTGGGTGTCGCGCGGCAACCGAAGGATCACAGCGTTCGATGACAAAGCCGTGACGAATGCCACAATTTCCAAAAAATGACACATTTTGCCACTATCATGCAAGTCATTCGGAAATGCCATCCGGTGTTTCGTTCGCCCTTTGCTGGAGACAAAAGCCATGTCCGACCCGATCCTGCTCACGCCCGGCCCGCTCACCACGTCCGCCACAACACGCCACGCAATGCAACATGACTGGGGGTCGTGGGATGCCGCTTTCAACCAGCTGACGGCCAGCGTCTGCGCGGATCTCGTCGCCATCGCGCATGGCGGAGACGAGTACGTATGCGTGCCGATGCAGGGTAGCGGCACGTTCTCGGTCGAAGCCGCGCTCGGCACGCTGGTGCCGCGCGACGGCGTCGTGCTGGTGCCCGAGAACGGCGCGTATTGCGCGCGCATCCTGAAAATTCTCGGCCGGCTCGGTATCGACGCGATCGCGCTGCCGTTCGGCGAAGACGCGGCCGTCGACGCGGCGGCCATTGAGGCTGCGTTCGCGCGCGAGCCGCGCATCACGCACGTCGCGCTCGTGCACCTGGAAACGAGCGCCGGGATCCTGAATCCGCTCGACGCGATCGCGGCCGCGTGCCGGCGGCACGGCAAGCGGCTGGTCGTCGATGCGATGAGTTCGTTCGGCGCGCTGCCGATCGCGCTGGCGGACAGCGGCATCGACGCGCTGATCTCGGCCAGCGGCAAATGTCTCGAAGGCGTGCCGGGAATGGGATTCGCGATCGTGCGGCGCGACGCGCTCGACGCGAGCGAAGGCAACTCGCCCTCGCTCGCGCTCGATCTCCACGACCAGTACGCGTACCTGCGCAGGACGGGGCAATGGCGCTTCACGCCGCCGACGCACGTGATTGCCGCGCTGCGCGCCGCGCTCGACCAGTATCTCGCCGAAGGCGGCCAGCCGGCGCGCGGCGCGCGCTATGCGGACAACTGCCGGACGCTGGTCGAATCGATGCGCGCGCTCGGTTTCGTGCCGTTCCTCGACGCGAGCGTGCAGGCGCCGGTGATCGTCACGTTTCACGCGCCCGACCATCCAGCCTACGATTTCCGCCGTTTCTACGACGCGGTGCGCGACGCGGGCTTCATCCTGTATCCGGGCAAACTGACGCGGCTCGAGACGTTCCGCGTCGGCTGCATCGGCGCGATCGATGCGGGCGATATCCGGCGGGCGGTCGCCGCGATCGCGCAGGCAATCGAATCGCTCGGCATCGCGATGCAGCCCGCATGAAGCGAGGTATGTGCCGACCGGTCGGCACGCGCAAACAAAAAACCCGGCGGCCAACCGGCCGCCGGGCGAACGCACCGAGTGTGCGTGGAGCCGGTGCTTACAGCTCGATCCGCTTGATGTCGCCGACGACGAAGATGTACGACAGCGCACCGACCAGCGCGATCACGCCGATGAACACGAGCGCGCCGACGAACGAGCCGGTCGACGCGACGATGAAGCCGACCACGAGCGGCGTGACGATGCCCGCCAGGTTCGCCGCGAAGTTGAAGATGCCGCCCGTCACGCCGAGCAGGCCGTCCGGCGCGATGTCCGACACGAGCGTCCAGCCGAGCGCGGCCATCCCCTGCGCGAAGAACGCGACCGACATGATCGCGATCACCGCCTCGTTGCTCTGCACGTAGTTCGCGAGAATGATCGTCGACGCGAGCAGCAGGCCCGCGATGATCGGCAGCTTGCGCGCGAGGTTCGCGGACTTGCCGCGGCGCAGCAGCCAGTCGGAGAAGATCCCGCCGAACATCACGCCGACCGACGCGGCGATGAACGGCATCACCGCGAAGAAGCCGATCTTCAGCCAGCCCATGTGGCGCTCGGTTGCCAGATAGGTCGGGAACCAGGTCAGGAAGAATACGAGCGTCGAGTTGCCGGCGAACTGGCCGAGGCAGATGCCCGCGAGCTGGCGCTTCTTCACCAGTTGGCCGACCATCGACCAGCTGAACTTGGCCTGCGCCGGCTTGCCGCTCTTGTCGCCGTCCTTGCGCGCACCGTGCACGAGACCGCCGCCCGCTTCGATATAGGCCAGTTCCGCCGAATTCGCGCCCGGGTGGTTGCGCGGCTCGTGGTAGAACTTCCACCAGACCAGGCCGAACACGATGCCGACCGCACCGACCACCCAGAACAGCGAGCGCCAGCCGAACGCGCCCATCAACGCGAACAGCACCGGGCTGAAGAACGCGAGGCCGATGTACTCGCCGACGGTGTAGGTGCCGGTCGCCATCGCGCGTTCGTTCTGCGGGAACCACGTCGCGACGACGCGGCTGTTGGTCGGGAAGCACGGCGCTTCCGTCACGCCGAGACCGAGCCGGCACGCGAGCAACGTCGCGACGCCCGGCACGAAGCCTTGCAGGAACGTGCACAGCGACCACAGCGTCATCGACCAGTAGTAGGTGATCTTGCTGCCGAAGCGGTCGAGGAACAAGCCGCCGGGCACCTGCATCGCCACGTACGTCCACGAAAACGCGGAGAACATGACGCCCATCACGGCCGCGTTGATGCCGAGCTCCTTGGTGAGCTGCGGCGCCGCCACGCCCAGCACGGTGCGGTCGAGATAGTTGATCATCGTGCCGATCGCGAGCAGCGCGAGGATCTTGTAGCGCGCCGACGTGCGCCGGACCGTGCCGGCCGCCTGCGCCGGCGCGGCGCTCGTGTGGGTGGTGTGTTGCATGGTCGTCTCCTGTCTCTCTTTCTGTGTCTGCAAGGGGGTCAGCGCGCGACGAGCGACTGAAAGTGATCGAACATCCGCTCGGCGTCGGGCGTGCGCCCGGTGAAGAGCTCGAACGCGTCGACGGCCTGGTACACGGCCATCCCGCCGCCCGGCAGCGTCGCGCAGCCGGCCGCGCGCGCGGCGTGGATCAGTTCGGTTTCGAGCGGGAAATACACGATGTCGGCCACCCACATGCCTGCGTGGAGCAGTTCGGCCGGCAGCGGCAGGCCCGGATGCTTGGCCATGCCGGTCGGCGTGCAGTGGATCAGGCCGGTCGTTGCGCGCATCGCGGCCGCGAGATCGCTGCCCGGCGTGACCCGGGCGGCAGGGAAGCGCTGCTGCAATTCGCCCGCCAGCGCGGTGGCGCGCGTGCCGTCGACGTCGAAAATCGTCAGTTCAGCCGCGCCCATCTGCAGCGCGGCGTGCGCGACGGCCGCGCCCGCGCCGCCCGCGCCGAGCTGGACGACGCGGTCGAGCTTCGCGTCCGGCAGCCCGCGGCGGAACGATTTCGCAAAGCCCGACCAGTCGGTGTTGTGGCCGATCCGCTTGCCGTCCTTGAACAGCACGGTGTTCACCGCGCCGAGCGCACGCGCGTCGTCCGACAGCGCGTCGAGGTGCTCGATCACGCGCTGCTTGCACGGATGCGTGATGTTCAGCCCGTTGTAGCCCATCCGCTGCGCGGCCTCGAGCAGTTGCGGCAGTGCGTCGACGGTCACGCCGAGCGCATCGAGATCGATGCGCCGGTACACGTAGCCGAAGCCCTGGCGGAAGCCCTCTTCCTCGTGCATCGCGGGCGACAGCGAACCGCCGATGCCCTGGCCGATCAGGCCGATCAGAAACGACGGGCGGCTCATCGGGCAGCCCCCTGCGCGAACAGCGTCGCCAGGCGCTGCAGCGCGAACACGTAGCCTTCGGTGCCGCAGCCGCAGATCACGGCTTCGGCGATCGCCGAGATATACGAATGGTGGCGAAACGCCTCGCGGCGATGGACGTTCGAGATATGCACCTCGATCACCGGCTTCGCGATCGCGGAAAGCGCGTCGGCCAGCGCGACCGACGTGTGCGTATAGGCGGCCGGGTTGATCACGATGCCGTGCGTGTCGTGACGCGCGGCATGCAGCCAGTCGATCAGCTGGTGCTCGGCGTTCGACTGGCGAAACTCGATTTCCAGCCCGAGCCCTTCCGCCGCCGTGCGGCAGCGCTGCTCGAGATCGGCGAGCGTTTCCGCGCCGTAGATATGGGGCTCGCGGGTGCCCAGCAGATTGAGGTTCGGGCCGTTCAGCACCAGCACCTTGTGCTTGCTCATCGTGTTTCTGCTCCTGAAACAGGGGCAGACCAGGATCGGCGCCGCCCCGAAGACATCGGAATTTGGCGCTAGTGTGCGCCCGTGCACGCGGGCTGTCTTTTCGGGTTTTCGCTAATTTGTACCATCTAGTTAGTTTGTACAATACGCATCACTAACCCAGTAAATTCGGGATATGGCGCGCGTACGGAACTCAACGACTGGTTCATTCAGGGCCAGTTCGACCGGCGCCATGCCCTGTTCATCCGCAGGAAACGCCCATGCAGCGCTCGATCGCCACCGTGTCACTGTCCGGCACGCTCGCCGAGAAGCTCGCCGCCGTCCAGGCCGCGGGCTTCGACGGCGTCGAAATCTTCGAAAACGATCTCGTCTACTTCGACGGATCGCCGGCCGACGTCCGGCGCATGGCCGCCGACCTCGGCCTCGACATCGTGCTGTTCCAGCCGTTTCGCGACTTCGAGGGCGTGAGCGCGGCCCAGCTTGCGCGCAATCTCGACCGGATCAAGCGCAAGTTCGACGTGATGCATGCGCTCGGCACCGACCGCATCCTCGTCTGCAGCAGTGTGGCGGCCGACACGATCGCGGACGACGGGCTGCTCGTCGACCAGCTCGGCGTGCTCGCCGAAGCCGCGCGGCAGGCCGGCGTGGTAGCCGCGTACGAAGCGCTCGCGTGGGGCCGTGTCGTGAAACGGTACGGCCACGCGTGGAAACTCGTGAACGCGGTGAACAGCCCGCACCTCGGCCTGGCGCTCGACAGTTTCCACACGCTGTCGCTCGACGATTCGCCGGACGCGATCGCCGACATCCCCGGCGACCGGATCGCCTTCGTGCAGATCGCCGACGCGCCGAAGCTCGTGATGGACGTGCTCGAATGGAGCCGCCACTACCGCTCGTTCCCGGGCCAGGGCGACTTCGACCTGGCGCGCTTCACCGCGCGCGTGATCGAGTCGGGCTATACGGGGCCGCTGTCGCTCGAGATCTTCAACGACGGCTTCCGCGCGGCGCCGACCGCGCTCACGGCGGCCGACGGCCATCGCTCGCTGCTCTATCTGGAAGACCTGACGCGCGCGCGGCTCGCGCAGGACGGTCGCACGCCGGCCGCCAGCCAGCCGCTGTTCGCCCCGCCCGCGCCGCCCGCGCACGTCGGGTTCCAGTTCATCGAATTCGCGGTCGACGCGCAGGCGGCGGCGACCGTCGGCGAATGGCTCGGCCGGATGCGCTTCCGGCTCGCCGGCCGGCATCGCTCGAAGGACGTGACGCTGTTCCAGCACGGCGCCGCGTCGATCGTGCTGAACGCCGAGCGCGACTCGTTCGCCGATGCGTTCTTCCAGCAGCACGGGCTGTCGCTGTGCGCGTCGGCATTCCGCGTCGACGATGCCAAAGTGGCGTTCGAACGCGCGGCCGGCTTCGGGTACGCGCCGTTCTCCGGCCGGGTCGGGCCGAACGAGCGTGTGCTGCCGAGCGTGAAGGCGCCGGACGGCAGCCTCGAATATTTCGTCGACGAGGCGCCGGATACGCCCACGCTATATGAATCGGACTTCGTGCTGACCGACATCGACGGCCCGAGCGAAGTCGGCCCGCTGACGGGCATCGATCACGTGTGCCTCGCGCTGCCGGCCGACGCGCTCGACACCTGGATCCTGTTCTTCAAGACGGCGTTCGGCTTCGAGGCCGAGCGCAGCTGGCTCGTGCCCGACCCGTACGGGCTGATGCGCAGCCGCGCGGTGCGCAGCGCCGACGGCTCGGTGCGGATCGCGCTGAACGCGTCGGTCGACCGCCATACGGCCGTCGCCGAATCGCTCGACCGCTACCACGGCACCGGGCTGAACCACGTCGCGTTCCGCACCGACGACATCGTGAAGACGGTCGCCGCGTTCGCGGCCGACGGCGTGCCGTTCCTGCGGATTCCGGCCAACTACTACGACGATCTCGCCGCGCGCTACGCGCTGCCGGACGAACTGATCGACACGCTGAGCGCGCATCACCTGCTGTACGACCGCGACGAGCACGGCGGCGAATTCCTGCATGCGTATACGGAGCTGGTCGACAACCGCTTCTCGCTGGAGATCGTCGAGCGGCGCGGCGGATACGACGGCTATGGCGCGGCGAATGCGGCCGTGCGGCTCGCCGCGCAGGCGCAGCGCAGGAAATAAGGAAAGGACGCGAAGCGGAGTTGGGGCCGGACCACGCAAGCGATTCGGCGACCATTCGGGCGGCCCACCTTTCACCCGCACCATCGTGGTGAATCGCACCGCCGAAGGCCCGCCCGCACGGCCGGCCTCGATCAGCGGGGAAGCTACGCGGCGTCTGGCGTTACATCCCGTAACCCGTACCGCAGCGCAGCATTGCGCCGTCCGCCACGGTTTTAAGAATCGCTTAAGTCTTCGACGGCACCATCCGCAACCAGTACCCGATGGTCATCTCGAAAAGGAGGAAAGCGATGAGCGCCGTAGAAGCACCCGCGGGCCGCCCGGCCGCGCCCCCTGCAAAGAAGACGATGCTGCGCCGCCTGCTCAGTCATCATGAAATCGCGACGCTGCTCGTGTTGCTGCATGCACCGATCGGCGCGAACGCCAAACCCGAATTGCCCGCGCTGCAGGAAGCCGGCCTCGTCGAAATGGTCAAGCTCGACCCCGATACGGCCCCGAGCTTCCGGCTGACCGAAGACGGCACGGCCGTCCTGAAAGGGCTCGGCTACCGCTGAGCCGCCGTTTCCCCCCTTCTCCCGCTTCCCCGCCTTACCCCGATCCCCGCAACGCGCCGGCCACGCCGGCGAGTTGCGTCACCCCGCCCGCTCCTGCAGCATCAACCGGTATTCCGTCGGCGTCACGCCGACCGTCGCCTTGAACTGACGCGTGAACGCGCTGTGATCCGTGTAGCCGCACAGTGCGGCGACGTCGGTCACCTTGTCGTGCGTGACGAGCAGCGCGGTGGCCGCGTCGAGCCGCGTCTTCAGCAACACCTGCCGCGGCGTCAAGTGGAACACCTTGTGGAAGTAGCGTTCGAGCTGCGCGACCGACATCCCGGCCATCTGCGCGAGTTGCTTCAGGTTCAGCGGCTGCACGTAATGATCCTGGATGTGCTGGACCACGTCGGCGAGCCGGCTGTAGGCCGGGTGCGATCCCTCGTGCGCCTTCAGGTCGCGCGAGATGCCCGCGAGGCCGACCACCCGGCCCGCGGCGTCGCGCAGCGGCTCCTTGCAGGTCAGGCACCAGCCCGGCTGGCGGCCCGGATACAGGTGCAGCTCGAGCTGGTCCATCAGTTGCTGGCCGGCGTTGATCGTCGCCATGTCCTGCTCGAAATAACTGCGGCCGAAGCGACGCGGAAACACCTCGTCGGCCGTCTTGCCGAGCAGGTCGCGCTTGTCCTTGTAGCCGCAGCGCATCGCCAGCGTGCGATTGACGATCGCGTAGCGGCCGCTCGCATCCTTCACGAAGAACGCGACGTCCGGCAGCGCATCGAACACCGGTTCGAGCAGGCGGAAATGCACGAGCATCGCGCCGAGATCGGCGTTGTCGGGCTGGTAGCGCAACGTGTCGGACAGGCTCATGGGCGGTACGGCAAGCAAGGTCGTCATCCCGGCAACCGCGAAGCGAGTGGCGGATGGCGTCGATTATAGGAGCGCCCCTTCGTTCGCGTCGCGCCGAACGCGGGGCGGGCAAGGCGGCGGCCGGTTGCATCGTGCGTCGCGATCGGCCGCATCGGTCAGCCGCACAGGTTGCGCACACAACTACTGCGAAGCGCGTGCGGCGCCGGCGAAGGTTCCGCTTTCGCCGCGGCCGGCGCAGCACATCGACACACTGCCAGCACGCCCCCGAATCCGCCATCCTAAAAATGCCGGCGACCCGCGTCTTGGCGGGTTTGCGCATTCGCCATGACGATTTCAGCATATATCAGGGTAATCGACGATATGCCGATATCGTCGCCGGTCACGCATCGAACGCGCAAGACGCACGCATTTTCGCTATCTAGACTTCGCTTCACGGTCACGAGACGACATCCCGCCGCTGCCGCAATCGGCACGCACGACCCGTCGCATCCGCCGTCGCGCACGCCGATTCCGGCATAGCGCACGCAGTACGCGGCGAGCACGCATCGCCGCTGCGCACCGGCCTGCGGATCGATACGTCTCGCCCGGTTTACCGGCGCCGGCCCGCATGCCGGCGGCGGCCCAACCACGCCATCAAGGGGAAGTGAAAGTGAAGCTGAAGGTATCGCACGTCGCGCTGGCCGCCGCCTGCGCACTGTCGGGCGCGCACGCCATCGCCGCCGACGTCGTCAAGATCGGTTTCGCCGCACCGCTGACCGGCCCGCAGTCGAATTACGGCACGGACATGCAGAAGGGCGTGCAGCTCGCGATCGCCGATTTCAACGCGACGCATCCGACGATCGGCGGCAAGCCCGTCACGTTCCAGCTCGACTCGCAGGACGACCAGGCCGACCCGCGCACCGGCACCACCGTCGCGCAGCGGCTGATCGACGACAACGTCCGCGGGATCATCGGACACTTCAACTCAGGCACCAGCATTCCGGCGTCCGACCTGTACGATCGCGCGGGGCTGCCGCAGATCTCGATGGCGACGTCGCCGCAATACACGGCGCGCGGCTACAAGACGACCTACCGGCTGCTGACGAGCGACGCGCAGGCGGGCCGCATCGTCGGCACGTACGCGGTGAAGACGCTGCGCTTCAAGCGCATCGCGATCATCGACGACCGCACGGCCTACGGCCAGGGCATCGCGGACGAATTCGCGAAGGCCGTGGAAGCGGCCGGCGGCACGATCGTCAAGCGCGACTTCACGAACGACAAGGCGCTCGATTTCTCCGCGATCCTGACCAACCTGAAGGGCATGAATCCGGACGCGATCTTCTACGGCGGCGGCGATGCGCAATCGTCACCGATGATCCGCAAGATGCGCCAGCTCGGGATGAAGTCGGCCTTCGTGACGGGCGAAATGTCGCGCTCGCCGACGTTCCTGAAGGTCGGCGGCGACGCGGCCGAAGGCGCGATCGTCTACATGGGCGGCCTGCCGAAGGAAAAGATGCCGGGCTTCTCTGGCTACGCGGCCCGCTACAAGGCGCGCTTCAACGAAGACGTGATCACCTACTCGCCGTATTCGTACGACGGCACGATCGCGCTGCTCACCGCGATGAAGGACGCGAACTCGACCGACCCGAAGGTGTACACGCCGTATCTCGGCAAGGTGTCGATCAAGGGTGTGTCGGCCCCGAGCATCGCGTACGACGCGAAGGGCGACCTGAAGGATGCGCCAGTGACGATCTACAAGGTCGAGCGCGGCGCGTTCAAGCCGGTCGATACGATCGCCGGCAACTGATACGCACCCCTTCCCGCGCGGCGCGCCAGCGGCTCACCGGCCGCCCGCGCCGCGCGCTTCGGCCGCCTGGTCCGAAGCCGTCCTCGGCGCGCGCCCGCGCGCAGGCATTTCGCGCTCCTGTAGAATCCCCCCACCCGCTTTGACGCTTCGTCTCCGCCGTGCCCCATCCCGGTGCGGCGACGCGTGTTGCGCGCCCCACCCGGCACGCCGCACGCTTCGACGACGCAAGCCGCGCCTTGTCAGTCCATGCCGAAAAGCGGGCCCTGGAGACGCAGCACCGACAACAACATTCGAATACCGATCGTCCTGACCATGCAAGCTTCCGAATTGAGCGGCGTGCCTCGCGCCGCCGAACGCGCGCTCACGCGCAGCGACTACAAGACCCTTGGCCTTGCCGCACTCGGCGGCGCCCTCGAGTTCTACGACTTCATCATCTTCGTGTTCTTCGCGCCGGCGATAGGGCAGCTGTTCTTCCCGCACGACATTCCCGACTGGCTGCGCCAGTTGCAGACGTTCGGCATCTTCGCGGCCGGCTACCTCGCGCGCCCGCTCGGCGGCGTGATCATGGCGCACTTCGGCGACCTGTTCGGCCGCAAGCGGATGTTCACGCTGAGCGTGCTGATGATGTCGGTGCCGACGCTGCTGATGGGCCTGCTGCCGACCTACGACACGATCGGCATCCTCGCGCCGGTGTTGCTGCTGCTGTTCCGCGTGCTGCAGGGCGCAGCGGTCGGCGGCGAAGTGCCGGGCGCGTGGGTGTTCGTGTCCGAGCACGTGCCGTCGCGCCATATCGGCTATGCGTGCGGCACGCTGACCGCGGGTCTCACGGCCGGCATCCTGCTCGGCTCGCTCGTCGCGGCCGGCATCAACAGCCGCTACTCGACGGCCGAAGTCGGCGCGTTCGCATGGCGCATCCCGTTCCTGCTCGGCGGCGTGTTCGGGCTGTTCTCCGTGTACCTGCGCCGCTGGCTGCATGAAACGCCGGTGTTCGCCGAGATGAAGGCGAAGAAGGCGCTCGCGGCCGAGATTCCGCTGAAGGCGGTGCTGCGCGACCACGGCCGCGCGGTGATCGTGTCGATGCTGCTCACGTGGATGCTGTCGGCCGCGATCGTCGTCGTGATCCTGATGACGCCCGCGCTGCTGCAAAAGCAGTTCCACCTGACGCCCGCGACGACGCTGTTCGCGAACAGCGTCGCGACGCTGTGCCTGACGGCCGGCTGCATCACCGCGGGTTCGCTCGCGGGCTGGATCGGCGCGAAGCGCGTGCTCGGCATCGGCGGGCTCGGGCTGGCCGCGTGCTACTACCTGCTGTTCGCGCAGGTCGCGGCCGATGCGTCGACGCTGCCGCTCTACTACGGGATCGCGGGCTTCATGGTCGGCACGATCGGCGCGGTGCCGTTCGTGATGGTCAAGAGCTTCCCGGCCGTCGTGCGCTTCTCGGGCATCTCGTTCTCGTACAACGTCGCGTATGCGATCTTCGGCGGCCTCACGCCGGTGATCGTGTCGCTGATGATGAAGTCGAATCCGCTCGCGCCGGTCGTGTACGTCGCGGCAATCTGCGTGCTGGGCGCGATCGCCGTGCAGTTCTCGAAGGATGCGAAGGATGTGAAGGACGCACGCTGAACGTCGGCACGCACGCGCCGGCCGGATGAACGAAGGGCCGAATCCCGCGGCGTGTGGGATTCGGCCCTTTTGTTTTGCGTCGGCGCCGGCGTCGCGGCGCGAATTGGCTTAGCTCAACGCAGCACGCCGTACGACGAACTCGGCCGGCGCAGCGCGTCGATGCTCGCGCCGCCTGCGCCCGTGACGAACAGCAGCAGGAACCCGCCGGCGATCGCGACGTTCTTCCAGAAGTGAATCACCATGTCGTGCTGGACGGCCGCGTTCGTCGCGTCCCAGAAATTGTGCCCGACCATCGCGGTCGCGATCGTGTAGACCGCCATCAGCAACGCGAGCGGCCGTACCTTGTAGCCGACGATCAGCAGCAGGCCGCCGAGCCCCTCGATCGCGACGACGATCGGCGCGACGACCTGCTGATAGGGCACGTTCATCCCGTGCAGATACGCGACGAAGTCGCTGTAGCCGAGCAGCTTCATGATGCCGCCCCACAAGAACAACGCCGCCAGCGCCAGGCGTGCGAAAAAAATGACGCCGGAATCGACGGTACGCGTCATGCCTCTCTCCTCGTATGCAATTCGGCCGGCCGCGCGGCCCGGCAGGGCGCGCGGCAAATGGGCCAGCATAGAGGGTCTTTCCGCGGTGTCCAAGAAAAAGGTTGTAGCAAATCTTTACACTGCGGCGGCGACGCCCGCGGCCCGACGCGTGGAAAAAACGCGTTTAGCCCGCGTCGCTCAACAGCACGCCCTTCTTGAAGATGAAGCAGCCGTAGCCGCGCGTTTCGCCGGTGACGATCACCGCATACGCCTGCTGCGCGCGCTCGTAGAACGCGAAACGGTCGATGCCGGCGAGCGGCACCGCGCGCCCTTCCGCGCGGTCGATCTCGGCCTGCACTTCGCGCTGCACGGGCGGCACCGCGGCCGCGTCGCCGACGACTTCCATCCGCCATGCGGGCGTGTCGACGAACGTATCGAGCGGCAGCACGGACAGCACCGCGCGCACGACGCGCGCCGAATCGGCACCGTCGATCCGCAGCGCGCGGCCGACCACCGTGTGCTCCGCGACGGATTCCGCCGGGAAATTCGCATCGCAGATCGCGATTTCGTCACCGTGGCCCATCGCGCGCAGCGTGTGCAGGATGTCGGCGTGCAGCAGCGGGTCGAGATTCTTCAGCATGTCGGCTAGTCTCCGGGATCAGGAACGAATCGCATAACGTTACCCGATCCCGGCGACCGCTGCGCATGTGCCGTTCGCGTCACGACGCCGCGGCCGGCATTTCGTCGATGAAGCCCGTGACCGATGCGAGGCGGCCCGATGCGTCGACGGTGCCGAAGTCCGAGCCCTTCACGATCGCCGCGCCGTCGGGCGACACGAGCGCCCACGAGAACCGCAGATGCTGGCCGAACGCGTCGACGTCAGTCGTGCGGCGGAAGCGGTACGCGGGGAAACGTTGCTGCACGGCGGCGATCATCGTATCGATGCCCGCGTGGCCGTCGCCGGCCATCAGCGGATCGCGATAGGCCGCGTCGCTCGCGTAGGTCGCGTCGATCAGCGCGCGGCGGCGCGCGACGTCGGGTTCGTTCCACGCGTCGAAGTAGCGGTCGACCAGGTCGGCGTGGACGGACGAAGCGGATTGAGCGGTGTTCATGGCGAGGCTCCTTGTGTCGGTGGACGATGTCGCGGACGTTTCGGGTCCGCGTGCCGCTATCGTCGCCGGGCGCGCGCGGACGGTCGATTACGTACGAGGTAAGGAAATCGCGCGTGCGCCGCCCCAAAAGAAAACGGGCGCCCGAAGGCGCCCGCATCGTCTTGCCGTCACCACCTTGCGCGTCAGGTCACCGGCGCCGGATTGAACAGCGTCAGCGCATTCGCGAGCTTCCATTGCTCGGCCCACGTGCGGCGCTTGCCGCTGGCGACGTCGAGCATCAGCCGGAACAATTCCCAGCCCGTGTCCTCGATCGTCGCCGCGCCGGTCGCGATCTGCCCGGCGTCGAGATCCATCAGGTCGTGCCAGCGGCGCGCGAGATCGCTGCGCGTCGCGACCTTGATCACCGGCACCTGCGCGAGGCCGTACGGCGTGCCGCGGCCGGTCGTGAAAATGTGCAGGTTCATCCCCGCCGCGAGCTGCAGCGTGCCGCAGATGAAATCGCTCGCGGGCGTCGCCGCGTACAGCAGCCCCTTCTGCCGCGCCCGATCGCCGGGACGCACGACGCCGGCGATCGGCGCGCTGCCCGACTTCACGATCGACCCCATCGCTTTCTCGACGATGTTCGACAGCCCGCCCTTCTTGTTGCCCGGCGTCGTGTTTGCGCTGCGGTCGACGCGGCCGCGCTGCAGGTAGCGGTCGTACCAGTCCATCTCGCGAATGATCTCGCGGGCGACGTCCTCGTTCGCCGCGCGCGACGTGAGCTGCGCGACGCCGTCGCGCACTTCGGTCACTTCCGAGAACATGATCGTTGCACCCGCACGCACCAGCAGGTCGGCCGCGAAGCCGACCGCCGGGTTCGCGGTGAGCCCCGAGAACGCGTCGCTGCCGCCGCACTGCACGCCGACGACGAGATCCGACGCGGGACACGTCTCGCGACGGCGGCGGTTGAGCCGCTCGAGATGCGATTCGGCCATCTTCATGATCGAGTCGATCATCGAATTGAAGCCGACGTGCGCGGCATCCTGCAGGCACACGACGCCGCCGTTGCCGGTGGCGGTCACCGGGATCGCGCCCGGCGGCAGCAGACGCTCGGGCTGCAGCTTCTCGCAGCCGAGGCTCACGGTCATCACTTCGCCGCCGAAATTCGGATTCAGGCTGATGTTGCGCAGCGTGCGGATCGGGATGTCGGCGTCCGGCGCATCGATCGCGACGCCGCAGCCATACGTATGTTCGAGCCCGACCACGTCGTCGACGTTCGGGTAGCGCGGCAGCAGTTCGTCCTTGATCCGCTTCACCGCATGTTCGACGACGCCCGACACGCATTGCACGGTCGTCGTGATCGCGAGGATGTTGCGCGTGCCGACCGAACCGTCGGCGTTGCGGAAACCCTCGAACGTATAGCCTTCGAGCGGCTCGAGCGGCGGCGCGGCACGCGTCGCGAGCGGCAGGTCGTCGAGGCCCGGCGGCTCGGGCATGCGCATCGTGCGCTCGTTGACCCAGCTGCCGCGGCGCAGGTCGGTCAGCGCATAGCCGATCACCACGTTGTAGCGCACGACCGGGTCGCCGGCCGCGAGGTCGACGAGCGCGACCTTGTGTCCTTGCGGCACGCCTTCGCACAGCGTCAGCCCGTCGGCGAACGTCGCGCCTTCGGGCAAACCGCCGTCGTTGACGACGATCGCGACGTTGTCGTCCGGATGCACGCGGATGTAGAGCGGGGAAGCAGTCATCGGAATTCCTGGAAGCATTCTGCGATATCGTTAGTCATCATACGACATTCAACCTCACTCGACGATGCTGCGTAAACCCTTATCCGGAAAGACCCTACCCTTGACCCGCCAGCAAACCGCTTGCGTCGCTCTTTCTTGCGTTGTACGATGACATACAACGACATCGCCAATTCGGCTCGTATGCCGTTCCCGACGAACCAGCACTCGCGCTAGACGGACGACCCCAACCATGACTTCACCGCAAGAACTCAAACAGATCATCTCCCACGGCCTGCTGTCGTTTCCGCTGACGGATTTCGACGCCGACGGCAGCTTCCGTCCGAGCACCTATGCCGAGCGCCTGGAATGGCTGGCGCCGTACGGGGCGAGCGCGCTGTTCGCGGCCGGCGGCACCGGCGAATTCTTCTCGCTCACGCAGCGCGAGTATTCGGACGTGATCCGCGTCGCGACGGAAACCTGCAAGGGCAAGGTGCCGATCCTCGCCGGCGCGGGCGGCGCGACGCGCGTCGCGATCGAATATGCGCAGGAGGCCGAGCGCCTCGGCGCGAGCGGCGTGCTGCTGATGCCGCACTACCTGACCGAAGCGAGCCAGGAAGGGATCGCCGACCACGTCGAGCAGGTGTGCCGCGCGCTGAAGATCGGCGTCGTGGTGTACAACCGCGCGAATTCGAAGCTGAATGCGGACATGCTCGAGCGCCTCGCCGACCGTTGCCCGAACCTGATCGGCTTCAAGGACGGCGTCGGTGAAATCGAGAGCATGGTCACGATCCGCCGCCGCCTCGGCGATCGCTTTGCGTACCTCGGCGGCCTGCCGACGGCCGAAGTCTATGCCGCCGCGTACAAGGCGCTCGGCGTGCCGGTGTATTCGTCGGCCGTGTTCAACTTCATCCCGAAGACGGCGATGGCGTTCTACGAAGCGATCGCGAAGGACGACCACGCGACGGTCGGCCGCCTGATCGACGAGTTCTTCCTGCCGTACCTGAAGATCCGCAATCGCCGCGCGGGCTACGCGGTCAGCATCGTGAAGGCGGGCGCGAAGCTCGTCGGCCACGATGCGGGCCCGGTGCGCGCACCGCTCGTCGATCTCACCGAAGCCGAAGCGGCCGAGCTCGACGTGCTGATCAGGAAGATGGGCCCGCAGTAAGCGGGTTCGCCGGCGGCGCGGGCGTCCCGCTCCGCCTCCGTCTCACGCGATGGCCGCGCGGCTCGACGAGCCGGCGCGGCCATTGCATTACATCTGCGCGATCGCGCCGATGATCCGCTGACGCACACCGGTGAGCGTGCGCTGCGTCTCGTCGATCCCCTTGCGCGCCGCAAGCGGCCGGCCGCGCGCCGGCGACTCGGCGCCCACGATCTGTTCCAGCACGTCGCGATCGACGACCGCATCGAAGAAGCGCCCGACCGTGAACATCGCGTACTGCTTCGCCGTCGCGAGATGCGTGTTGGCCTGCGTGAGCGCGTCGGCGCGCTGTGCGCCGTTCGGCTCGTCGATGCTGCGGCGGTGCTTCAGCGCGAACACCACCGCCTCCATGTCTTGCTTGAAGCGCTCGACGGCCCTGCCGAAGATCACCGAATGCGGATCGGGGCCCACGACGGGCCGCCCCTGGTTGATCGTCACGTCGAATTCGCTGCCGCCCAGCTCGCGCTGCAGCGCGAACAGCGCGTCGGCCAGCACGCGCCCTTCGCTGGTTTCGCCGATCTGGGTACGGACCGATTTCGCGACGTCGCCGATCGCTTTCCACAATCCGGCCGCGAACAGGTGGTCGCCACGCTTGCTGATATTCATTGGATGGTTCCTTGTTGGTCTTGTGCGTCTCTCAGGCTCGCCCGCGGACCTGACGGTCCGAGGCTTCGCTACTGTAGGAGAAACGGTGCCAACAGGAAAGCCGCGCTGAAAAAAACGGAGACGGCCACCGGCCGCCTCCGTTTTTACCCATCCGGCGAGCGGCCCGGCGTTCGCCGCCGGGCCGCCCCCCCGTCACTCCGCCTTGCCGTCCCGCAGCCGCGGAATCCCGAGCGGGTTGCCTTCCTGCAGCCCTTCCGGCAACAGGTCGTCCGGGAAGTCCTGATAGCACACCGGCCGCAGGAAACGCTCGATCGCCGTCGCACCGACCGACGTGACGGCCGGGTTCGACGTCGCGGGGAACGGCCCGCCGTGCACCATCGCGTCACACACCTCGACGCCGGTCGGGTAGCCGTTGACCAGCAGGCGCCCGGCCTTGCGCTCGAGGATCGGCAGCAGCCGGCGCGCGAGCGGCTTGTCGTCGGCATCCATCTGCAGCGTGGCCGTCAACTGGCCTTCGAGCGCGTCGAGCACGCGTGCGACTTCGTCGAGATCGCGACAGCGCACGATCAGCGACGCCGGCCCGAACACTTCGTGGCTGAACGCCGGCTCGCCCAGGAACGCCTGCGCGCCCACTTCGTACAGCGCGCCGCCCGCCTGGCAGTCGGTCTGCGCCGCCTCGCCCGCGCCGATTTCGCGCACGCCCGACAGTTCGGCCAGCTTGCCGCGACCGTGACGGTACGCATCGGCGATGCCGCGCGTGAGCATCACGCCGGCCGGCTTCTTCGCGAGCGCCTGCGCGGCGACCGTCTCGAAGCGGTCGAGATCGGGGCCGTCGATCGCGAGCACGAGGCCCGGATTGGTACAGAACTGGCCGACGCCGAGTGTCAGCGAATCGACGAAGCCCGCGGCGATCGCGTCGCTGCGCGCGGCCAGCGCGGCCGGGAACAGCACGACCGGGTTGATGCTGCTCATTTCCGCATAGACGGGAATCGGCTGCGGACGCGCGTTCGCGAGCTGCACGAGCGCCATCCCGCCCTGCCGCGAGCCGGTGAAGCCGACGGCCTGGATCGCCGGATGGCTGACCAGCGCCGCCCCGATCACGCGGCCGGGGCCGACCAGCAGCGAGAACACGCCGGCCGGCATGCCGGTTTTCGCGACGGCGGCGCGGATCGCGCGGCCGACCAGCTCGGACGTGCCGAGGTGCGCTTCATGCGCCTTCACGATCACCGGGCAGCCGGCCGCGAGCGCCGACGCGGTATCGCCGCCCGCCACCGAGAACGCGAGCGGGAAATTGCTCGCGCCGAACACGACGACGGGCCCGAGCGCGACTTTCTGCAGCCGCAGGTCCGAACGCGGCAGCGGCGTGCGCGCCGGCTGCGCGGGATCGATCGACGCGGCGAGGAAACGTCCGTCGCGCACGACACGCGCGAACAGCCGGAGCTGGCCGACGGTACGGCCGCGCTCGCCCTGCAGCCGCGCGACGGGCAGGCCCGTTTCGGCGTGCGCGCGCTCGATCAGCACGTCGCCGAGCGCGACGATTTCATCGGCGATCGCTTCGAGAAACGCCGCACGAGCCGCGAGCGGCTGCGTGCGGTACGCATCGAACGCGTCGCGTGCGAGTTCGCACGCGCGGTCGACGTCGGCCTGCGTCGCGACGCCGAACGCCGGGACGTCGATCGACGCGCCCTTCGTCGGGTCGAACGCGCGCAAGGTTCCGGCCGAGCCGGCCACCGCTTCGGCGCCGATCAGCATCTCTCCTGTCAGTTGCATGGGTGTGCTCCGTGGTTCGGGAATGGATTGCCTATTGTAGCTCAACAGATACGATGTCTGCCGACATCCGCGCAGTATCCTGTCCGCGGGCAAAGGCGCCGACGATACACGCGGAAGCCTTTCCCGGCTAGCTTCTCACGACTTTCCCACACTGTGATGACGATCCTCAAAGGGAAAACCCGAGGTTTCTGGATTCGAGCATTCTCAATAAACTTTCGCCTATGTCATACGACGACGTACATTCAAAGTGAGCAATCAACCCTCCCCGCGCGATCTTCCGCTCGACCTCGCGCGCACCGCGCGCCGGACCGCCGTGCGCTACTGGATCCTGGCGATGCTGTTCGTCGTCACGACGCTCAACTATGCGGACCGCGCGACGCTGTCGATTACCGGCACGCCGATCCGCAAGGCGTTCGGCATCGATCCGGTGACGATGGGCTACATCTTCTCGGCGTTCAGCTGGGCGTACGTGCTCGCGCAACTGCCGAGCGGCTGGCTGCTCGACCGCTTCGGCGCGCGGCGCGTGTATGCGGCGAGCATCTTCCTGTGGTCGGCGTTCACGCTGCTGCAGAGCACGATCGGCCTCGGCGGCAGCGCCGCGTTCGCGGTCGCCGCGCTGTTCGCGATGCGCTTCGCGGTCGGCATCGCGGAGGCGCCGGCGTTTCCGGCGAACGCGAAGGTCGTCGCGAGCTGGTTCCCGACGGCCGAGCGCGGCACCGCATCGGCGATCTTCAACGCCGCGCAGTACTTCGCGGCCGTGGTGTTCTCGCCGCTGATGGCCTGGCTCACGCATGCGTACGGCTGGCACCAGGTGTACCTGTGGCTCGGCCTCGCCGGCATCGCGCTCGCATTCCTGTGGCTGCGCGTCGTGAAGGACCCGGCCGACCATCCGGCCGTGAACCGGGCGGAGCTCGACCATATCGAGCAGGGCGGCGGCCTCGTGCGGTCCACCACGCGCGGTAGCGGCGGCGCGTCCGAAGGCAGCCGCGTGGCGGGCTGGTACTACGTGCGCCAGCTGCTGTCGAACCGGATGCTGATCGGCGTGTACCTCGGCCAGTACTGCGTGAACGTGCTCACGTACTTCTTCCTCACGTGGTTTCCGATCTACCTCGTGCAGGCGCGCGGGATGTCGCTGCTGAAGGCCGGCTTCATGACGTCGCTGCCGGCGATCTGCGGGTTCCTCGGCGGCGTGCTCGGCGGGATGCTGTCGGACGCGCTGATCCGCCGCGGCGTTTCGCTGACGCTCGCGCGCAAGATCCCGATCGTCGGCGGGATGCTGCTGTCGATGGTCATCATCGGCTGCAACTACGTCGACAGCGAAGCGCTGGTCATCATGCTGATGGCCGTGTCGTTCTTCGGCAAGGGGATCGGCTCGCTCGGCTGGGCCGTCGTCGCGGATACCGCGCCGAAAGAAGCGATCGGCCTGTCGGGCAGCCTGTTCAACATGTTCGGCAACACGGCGGGCATCGTCGCGCCGATCGCGATCGGCTACCTCGTCGGCGCGAGCGGCTCGTTCAACGGCGCGCTCGTGTTCGTCGGGCTGAACGCGCTCGTCACCGTGTTCAGCTATCTCGTGATCGTGAAGGAGATCAAGCGCGTCGAACTGCGTCATCGCGACGCGTGAGGTTCGACCTTTGAAAAACGGCGGCCGCTTTTTACGCGGCCGCCGTTTTTTTGCATCGGACCGACGTCAGGTCGACGCGTGCACGACGCGCAGCATGTCGTGCACGCCGGACGTCATCAGCGCGAGGAACGCGAGCAGACCGACGTAGCAAAGCGCGTAGGTCGTCTTCGTCTCGATCGACGTCGCGTAGTACACGCGGTTCTCCGGCGCGTCGGGATCGTAGCGCCACGCGCGCTTCAGTTGCGGCAGCGCGAGGATCGCCATCACGATCAGCAGCGGGCTCGGCCGATACGCGAACAGCGCGATCAGCACCGGCACGCCGGCGAACCAGATGCGCGGCGACAGCACCGCGGTGATCCGCCCGCCGTCGAACGGCGACAGCGGAATCATGTTGAACAGATTGAGGAAGAAACCCGTGTACGACAGCGCGAGCAGCAGGTTGCTGTCGGTGTGGCGCGCGGCCGCGTAGCAGGCCAGCGCGCCGAGGGTGCCGACGAACGGCCCGGCGAGGCCGACGTAGGCCTCCGTTTCCGCGTCGTGCGGCATGTCCTTCAACTGGATCCACGCGCCGACGAACGGGATGAAGGTCGGCAGCCCGACGTCGAGCCCGCGCCGCTGCGCGGCGACGTAGTGGCCGGCTTCGTGCACCAGCAGCAACGCGACGAAACCGGCCGCGAAGCGCCAGCCGTAGAACAGCGCGTAGACCGCGATCGACGCGAGCATCGTGCCCGCCGATACGAGCACCTTGCCGAGCTTCAGGCCGCCGAAGATCAGCAGCAACAGCTTCGTCATTCGTTGCGCTCCGTGGCGGCGGCGTCGGATGCATCCGCGATGGCCGGGGCCGCGGCCGCCTTCGGCTTGCGCCCGAAGAAACGCTTGAGCGCCGCGCCGCCGGCCAGCAGCGCGACCGCGCCGATCTTGAAGAACTTCACCGCGAATGCGCCGATCAGCGCGAGCAGGCCGAGCTTCTTCGCGCCGACGCCGACGATCAGCGCCGCGAGCCCGTACTCGGCGACGTGGTCGGTCGACTGGTTGAAGTCGGCATAGCGCTTGCCGTCGTTGAAACGGATGTTCGACAGCAGTTCGTCGGCCGACGCCTTGTACTTCGGCAGGTCGGCGAGCGTCGACGCCATCGTCAGCGACAGGTAGCCGTCGCGGCCGAGCACGAGCGTCCGGTAGTTCACGCCGTCGTTCGCGGCATTCGGCGCCGCGCCCTTGTCGCGGATGATCGCCGACCACACGAGCCGGTGCGTGGCCGCGTCGTACGCGGGCGCCTTGGCCCAGCCGACCACCTCGGTTTCGGGCAGGCCGCGCGCCTTGCGCGCCGGGTTGTTTTCCTCGGTGCCGGCCTGCAGGCTTTTCAGCAGTTCGTCGGGCTTCCAGTCCTTCGCGTCGTCGTCGCGGATGTAGCCGCTCGGCTCGAACGACACGACCGAAATCCAGTCGGCGTCCGGATCGTCGGGCAGCACGAGGCCGACCAGCTTCGCTTCGTCGATCGCGTTGCCCATCGAGCGCAGGTAGCGGCCGGCTTCGGCGGCCGGCACGAACGATTCGCCGGCCTTCAGCTTCAGCACGGCTTCGTGTTTCACGTCGATGTCGGTCGGGCCTTTCACGACCGCTTCGTTGGCGGCCGCGGCGGCGGCCCTCATTTCCACCTGCGCGGCTTCGGTCTGCGCGTGGCCGCTGGTCGCGGCGAGTGCGAGCGTCGCCACGCAGGCGAGCCGGACGGCAAGTTTTTTCATTGTTGGATTCCCCTGGAATGCCTTGTTGTCGATATGCGCGGCGTCCGGCCCATGCGTTGTGGTCGCGGGTCCGGCGCCGCCTCTCAGGTGGCACGGGGGCTATGGTAACGCAGCGACTGCGCGCGACCGCGGCGGCACGCGGCGCTTACCTCGCAGGTAATGCCGAAGCGGCGCGAGATTGCCTATCATTCGCTCCATGAACTCGACCGCCACGCTCCATTCGCCTTCCCCGTCCGCCGGCCGCGCGTCCGGCATCGGCCCGCTGCTGCGCACGTGGCGGCAACGCCGGCGCCTGAGCCAGATGGCGCTCGCGCTCGATGCGGAAGTCTCCGCGCGCCACCTGAGCTTCGTCGAATCGGGCCGCGCGCAGCCGAGCCGCGAGATGGTGCTGCATCTCGCCGAACGCCTCGACGTGCCGCTGCGCGAACGCAACGCGCTGCTCGTCGCGGCCGGCTTCGCGCCGCTGTTTCGCGAACGGCCGTTTTCGGACCCGCAACTGGATGCCGCGCGTCATGCGGTCGAAGCCGTGTTGCGCGGGCACGAGCCTTATCCGGCGCTCGCGGTGGACCGCCACTGGACGCTGCTCGCCGCGAACCGGATGCTCGGCGCGCTGGTCGCGCAGGCCGATCCGGCGCTGCTGCAGCCGCCCGTCAACGTGCTGCGACTGAGCCTGCATCCGGACGGCCTCGCGTCGCAGATCGTTAACTGGCATGAGTGGCGCGCGCACATCCTGCACCGGCTGCAGCGGCAGATCGATGCGAGCGGCGACCGCACGCTGCATGCGCTGCGCGACGAGTTCGCCGCGTATCCGGCGCCGGCCGGGCAGCCCGACGATGCGCACACACGCACCGATTTCGCGGAAATCGCCGTGCCGCTGCGGCTGCGCACGGCGAGCGGCGAGCTGACGTTCTTCAGTACGACGACGGTATTCGGCACGCCGGTCGACGTGACGCTGTCGGAACTCGCGATCGAGGCGTTCTTTCCGGCGAATCCGGAAACGGCGGAGGCGATGCGGGCGCTGGCGGATGCGTTGCCGGCGGAGTAGCCGGCAGGCGCGCCGGTGCCGCGGCCGCGCTCAGCGGCGTTCGAGCGCCAGCTTCACGCCCAGCGCGAGCAAGACTACCCCGCTGACGCGATGCATGCGCGTCAGGATGCGCGGGTTGCGGCGGATCGATGCCGACAGCAGGCCGGCGAACAACGCGACCGGCCCCTTGACGAGAAACGTCAGCCCGGCAAACGTCGCACCCAGCACGAACAGCGACAGCATCGGATGGGGGGCGCCGGCCGGCACGAATTGCGGCAGGAACGCCAGATAGAAAAGCGCGACCTTCGGATTGGATACATTGGACAGCGCGCCTTGCGCGAACGCCCGCAGCCGCGACGCCGGCGCATTGCCGTGGCCCGCGAGCGTCAATTCGCCCGTCGAGCGCAACAGCGTGATGCCGAGGTACAGCAGGTATAGCGCGCCCACCATCTTCAGCGCCGTGAACAGCCATTCGGAGGCCTGAAGAAGGGCGCCCAGCCCGAGCGTCGCGAGCATCGTATGCACGAGCAGCCCGACGCTGACACCCGCGGCGGTCACGAGGCCCGCGCGCGTGCCGCCGGACAGCGTGCGCGACATCACGAGGACCATGTCCTGGCCGGGCGTCAGAATGATCAGAAGGGAGGTGGCCATGAACGGCAACCAGGCGACGTGCGGCATCTGGAAACTCCTGAAAGCGGCGCCGCGGCGCGCGGGGATCGCGCGCTTCGGAGGCCGGGCAGTCGTCAGATTATCGGCAATTTCCCGTGGAGATTGGATGCAAAACCGGCTACTTCCGGCTGTTGATTTGGAGTTATTCTCCAATCTTGAGGTTTTCGGTAGCCAAAGATGCCAATCAAACTGGATGCAATCGACCGACGCATTCTGCGTGCGTTGCAGCAGAATTCGAGCCAGACGAACGCCGACATCGCGCAACAGGCGGGACTGTCGCCCACGCCGTGCCTGCGTCGCGTTCACCTGCTCGAGGAACAGGGCGTGATCGACGCCTACGTCGCGCTGCTGAACCCGGCAGCCGTCGAGCTGCGCTTCACGGCATTCGTGCGCGTCACGCTGGAGCGCCAGGACAAGACGACGGTCGAACGCTTCGCACGCGAGATGGAGCAGGCGCCCGAAGTGCTCGAGTGCCACCTGATGGCCGGCAGCTACGACTATCTGCTGCGCGTGATCGCGAAGGATCTCGACGACTATCAGCGCTTTCAGATGGAAACGCTCACGCAGATCGAAGGCGTGCGCAACGTCGAAACCGAAATCCCGCTGAAGCGCATCAAGCAGACGGTGCGGTTGCCGATCTAGGTGTCGAGAAACGTCACGGCCTCCCCCGCCGGCTGCCCGTTCAGCGCCTCGTCCCGCACGACGACCTGCCCGCGCACGACCGTATGCACGGGCCACCCCGTGACCGCACAGCCGTCGTACGGCGTCCACCCGCTCACGCTCGCGATCCATGCGTCGCGAATGATCCGCCGCGCGCGCAGGTCGACGATGCTGAAATCCGCGTCGTAGCCGGCCGCGATGCGCCCCTTCCCTTCGATGCCGAAAACGCGCGCCGGCCCGGCGCTCGTCAGGTCGACCAGCCGTTCGAGGCTCAGGCGGCCGGCCTGCACGTGATCGAGCATCAACGGCAGCAGCGTCTGCACGCCGGTCATCCCGCTCGGCGACTGCGGATACGGGCGGCGCTTTTCGTCGCGCGTATGCGGCGCGTGATCGCTGCCGATCACGTCGACCACGCCGTCGCGAACCGCCTGCCACAGCGCATCCCGATGATGCCGTTCGCGCACGGGCGGATTCATCTGCGCGAACGTGCCGAGTCGCTCGTAGCAATCCGGTGCATGCAGGCTCAGGTGATGCGGCGTGACTTCGACCGTCACGCGCCGCCGGTGCCGCGCGAGCAACGCCATTTCATCCGCCGTGGACACGTGCAGCACATGCAGCCGGCGGCCCGCTTGCGCGGCCAGCCCGACGATGCGCCGCGTCGCGGCCAGCGCGCTTTCCGCGTCGCGCCAGCGCGGATGGTCGCGCACGTCGCCGCTCGCTTCCGCGATCGCCTTGCGCTCGCGCAGCCGCGCCTCGTCCTCCGCATGCACGGCCATGCGCCGCCGGCCGTTGCGCAGGATCCGGCGCAACACGGTTTCGTCGTCGGCCAGCAGATCGCCGAACGAACTGCCCATGAAGACCTTCACCCCCGCGCAGCCGGGCAACCGTTCGAGCACCGGCAGCCGTTCGGCATTCACGGCCGAGCCGCCGATGTAGAACGCGTAGTTGCACCACGCACGGCCGCGCGCGAGATCGAGCTTGGCGCCCAGATCCTGCTCGTCCAGCGTCAGCGGATGCGTATTGGGCATCTCGAAGATCGTCGTGACGCCGCCGAGCACCGCGCCGCGCATGCCGGCCTCGAGGGTCTCCTTGTGCGTGAGCCCCGGTTCGCGGAAATGCACCTGGCTGTCGACCACGCCCGGCAACACGTGCAAGCCGCGCGCATCGAGCAGCACGTCGGCGCTCCACGCGCCGTGCAGCGCGCCCAGCGCGACGACGCGGCCATCCGCGCACGCGACGTCGATCCGCTCGGCGCCGCCGGGCGTCATCACCGTGCCGCCGTGCACCAGCAGATCGGCGTGCCGCAGCTTCGATCGGTCGCCCGCTTCCTGTCGCAGCCGCGCGTCCATGCGTCAGAACTCGTTCTGGATGTGCTTGTAACCGAGCACCAGCGCATTGTTCGTGCGCGCGACGTCCTCGGAGAAATCGCTCGCGTCGGCCGTCACCTGCGGCAACGCGGCGAGGTCGGTTTCCGGCCCGATGCGTTCGGTCGAGCGCACGTAGAAGCCCGGCGGCAGGTGGCAGCCGTCGACGACCGCGTTGTAGCGCACCACGCAGCCGTCGTCGATCGTGCAGTTGAACAGCACGCTGTTGAAGCCGACGAACACGCCGTCGCCGACCTTGCACGGCCCGTGGACGATCGCGCGATGCGCGATCGACGTGTGCCGGCCGATCGTCACGCTCGCACCCGATTTCGAGTGGATCACGACGCCGTCCTGGATGTTCGAATGCGCGCCGATCACGATCGGCGCGATCTGGCCGTCGGCATCCGTTTCGTCGGCACGGATCACCGCGTACGGGCCGATGAACACGTTCTCCTCGACGATCACGTGCCCGCACAGGATGGCGGTCGGGTCGACGAACGCGTTCGGATGAATCGTCGGCAGATCGCCGCGCGGGTTCTTTCGGATCATCAGGATTCCTGCCTTGAAAGGACATGACTGCGCTTGAGCCGCTCGAACAGGCCCGGATCGCGCCACTGCGCGACGATGGCCGGCGCGAACACGATCGCGTCGAGATCGATGCGGCCCATGCGCGGGTTGAATGCGTCGTCGCGGAAGCACTGCGCGTAGCCGGTCTCGGTCTCGTGAACGATCACCGAATGCAGTCGCACGTCGGCTTCGCCGTTCGACATCGGCGTGCCCGACAGCGCGGCATCGACGAGCCGGAACAGCACGCGCGAGAACTGCTCGGCGCTCGGCGACACCGGCAGCAGCACCCAGCGCTCCGAATGCCGACGCATGCTTTCGACATAGCGCGGATCGTCGTCCGACCACAGCGTCACCGCATGGTCGAACGCGTCGATCAGGTCGCGCACGTCGCCCTTGAGCAGCCCGAAGTCGTAGATCATCTGCCCGTGGTCCAGCGCATGCGCTTCGAGCAGCAACTCGACACGGTACGAATGACCATGGATCGAATGCGAGCAGCGCCGCGTGCTGCAGCCGCGCACGACGTGCGCATTCTCGAAGCGGAACAGCTTGCGGATCAGCATGCGTCGGCCCCCTCGCGCAGCGGAGCGGCCCATGCCACCGCATCGTGCGGATGCAGGCTTTCGAGATGGCGCACGCGCACGCGCGGGCCCGCATGATGGCCTTCCAGCGCGGCCTGCACGCGGCGCGCGGCATCCTCGACGAACATCAGGTTGCCGCCGTTCAGCACCGCGAACGCCTGCTCGTCCGCACGCTTGACGGCCGTCTGCACCGGCGTGCCGAGCGCCTGCTCGACGCGATCGATCAGGCCGATCAGCCCCAGCGTCGCGCCATCGGCGGGCAGCGCCACGCTGACGACGGCTTCGCTGCGCTGGCTGTGCGGCGTGGCGGCCGTCGCATGCTGTTTCAGCCATGCGGCGACCGCTGCCGGGTCCACGCGATCCTCGCGGCCGAACGCCGTCAGGAACGCCTGTTCGATCCAGTGCCGCGACAGCGCGGCCGAACACGGGCACGTCGACGAATAGACGACCGTCACCTGCGCGCGCAACGCGAATGCGTCGCCGGCCAGCGTCGCGTCGACCCGCACCGGATAGGCCTTCCAGCCGCTCAGCCCGTCGGTCACGAGCGCCGTGCGGCGGGCCAGCAGGTCGAAGTGCAGCCGCACGCGTGCGCTGCGCGTATCGCAGTCGCGGTGGCTGTCGACCATCGCGCGCAGCACGCGCTGCAGGCCGGCCGGCGACAGCGCTTCGCCGTCGGCCAGCCAGTCGAGCAGCCAGTACAGCCGCGACATGTGAATGCCTTTCACCTGCGGCGCAGGCAGATCGACCTGCACGTCGGCACGCGCATGCACGTCGCGCCGGCAGCCGGGCTCCGCCACGACGACGGGCAGGTCGATGCCCTGCATGCCGACCCATTCCAGCGGGCGGTGCCCCGGCGCGGCATCGGTCAGGGAAATATCGGGAAGCGCTGCGTTCATGCTTGACATCCGGTGGAGCGCCTTCTCCATCCGGATCGATGCAGGAAGCGCGCGTTCAGGTCAGGGCCAGTCGCGAAACGGGTTGTTCCACGTGGTCCAGTGTTCGGGGCCGGTCGCCATCTCGGCGTCGGTCAGCAGACACGCGTCGAAGCGCGCGCGCAACGCCGGCTCGTCCATGTCCATGCCGATCAGCACGAGTTCCTGCCGGGCGTCGCCGACATGCTCGTCCCAGCGCGCGCGGATCTGCGCGACGGCTTCCGGGTCCTGCGGCCAACGCTCGGGCGGCACGGCCGCCCACCAGTGGCCGGCCGGCCCGTGCCGCGCGACCGCGCCCGCCTGCGACCACGAACCGGCGACGGCCGGATGCGTGGCCAGCCAGAAGAACCCCTTCGAGCGGACGACGCCCGGCCATTCGCTTTCGACGAGATCGAAGAAGCGCTGCGGATGGAACGGCCGCCGCGCGCGATAGACGAAACTGCGGATCCCGTACTCGTCGGTCTCCGGCGTGTGCGTGCCGCGCAGTTCCTGCAGCCAGCCCGGCGCGCGCGACGCCGCGTCGAAGTCGAACAGGCCGGTGTCGAGCACACGTTCGAGCGGCACCTTGCCGAATTCGGCGATCTCGATCCGCGCACGCGGGTTCAGCCCGCGCAGCAGCGCGACCAGCCGCTCGCGTGCGCTGCCGTCGATCAGGTCGATCTTGTTGATCACGAGCACGTCGCAGAACTCGATCTGGTCGATCAGCAGATCGACGACCGTGCGCGCGTCCTCGTCGCCCATCGATTCGCCGCGCGCTTGCAGGCTGTCGCGCGACGCGTAATCGCGCAGGAAATTGAACGCGTCGACCACCGTCACCATCGTGTCGAGCCGCGCGACTTCGCCGAGGCTGCGGCCGTCCTCGCCTTCGAACGTGAACGTCTCGGCCACCGGCAGCGGCTCCGAGATGCCGGTCGATTCGATCACGAGCTGATCGAAGCGCCCTTCGCGCGCGAGCCGGTCAACCTCGATCAGCAGATCGTCGCGCAGCGTGCAGCAAATGCAGCCGTTGCTCATCTCGACCAGCTTCTCGTCGGTGCGCGACAGCCCCGCGCCGCCGTCGCGCACGAGCGCGGCGTCGATGTTGACCTCCGACATGTCGTTGACGATGACCGCGACGCGCCGGCCCTCGCGATTGTTGAGGATGTGGTTGAGCAGCGTCGTCTTGCCGGCGCCGAGAAAGCCGGACAGGACGGTCACGGGAAGCCGCGTGGACGGGTGAAGGGCGGGGCTCATCGGGCGATTCCGGAACAGGACATTGAGGATGAAATGATATATTGTATCGCTACGATATAACATATCATTCCAGGCGTCCAGCAGCCCGGCTCATCGATGCGGCGACAGCGAGGGCGGCACGAAGGCCGCGGTACGCGGGGCCGTGCCGGCAGCGCCCCGCTGCGTATTACGTATAGAGCGACGCCGGCGGCAATGCGTCGGTCAGCGCGAACCGGCCCACGTCGCGCAGCCGGTAGTCGAGCGGATCATGGAGCGTATGCGTGCGGGCGTTCCGCCAGAAGCGGTCGAGGCCGAGCGACGCGGCCGTCGCGCGCGCGCCGCATGCGTCGAACAGCGCCTCGCCGTTGTCGAGCGCCGCGCGCTGCGCGACGATCTTCGCTTCCGACACCGCGAGTGCGACTTCGGCGCGTTCGTCGGCCGTCAGCGCATCCTGCCGCGCCCACGCGTGCTGCAACGCGTGGGCCGCGCGATCGGCCAGCGCCGCCGCGGCGACCGCGCGCACGCGCATGTCGCCGAAGCGCTGCAGCGTGTACGGATCGTCCTCGGCCCGCTCGACGTCCGAGTGAATCCACGGGCGGCCATGCTGCCGCACGTAGTCGCGCGCCTCGGCCAGCGCACCTTCCGCGAGACCGACGAACAGGTTCGTCAGCACGAGCTGCGACACGAGCGTGCGCAGCGTCGCGCGCGGCGTCGGCGGCGCTTCCGACCGATGCAGCACCTCGTCGGCCGCGAGCGTCACGCCGTCGAAGCGCACGCTGCCGCTGTCGGTCTGGCGCTGGCCGACCGGGTCCCAGTCGTCGTTGACGGTGATCCCGGCCCGATCGGTCGGCACCACGCCGAACACGGTGCGGCCGATGGCCGGATCGTGCGCGGATACCGTCATCCGCTGCGAGCCGCGCGTGCCGGAACAGAAGCCCTTCACGCCGTCGAGCCGGTAGCCGCCGTCGGGCGTCGCCGTGGCCACGAGCCGCGTGTCGAGCGGATTGACCGCGTTGCCCCACCACCAGCGCCCGTCGACCGTGCCGCGCAGGTAGCGCTCGCGCTGCGCGGCGTTGCCCCACACGTCGACGCTCACCACCTGCAGGCACTGGAACCCGACGAGATGCGCGAGCGCGCTGTCGACCCGCGCGACCTGCCGGATCACGTCGTAGATCGCGGGCCACGCCGCCTCCTGGCCGCCGAACGCGCGCGGAACCGCGAGCGTCAGCAAACCCGCGTCGGCGAGCCATTGCTTCTCCTGCGCGGCGTGACCGCCCGCGCGGTCGCGCTCGGCGGCGCTCACGCGCAGCGCGTCGATCGCGCGCGCCAGCGCAGCGCGGTCGACGGCCGGTGCATCGGTATCCGGCACCAGCGTCGCCGGGCCGCGGGGATCGTTCATGCGACAGCTTCCTGTTCAACGGTTTCGCCCGACAGCGGGACGAGCGCGCCGAGCTGGCGGCCGGTCAGCCGCGACAGGATCTCGCGCCGCCAGTCGTCGTAGATCGCACGATATTCGGCGATATCCGCGCCGAACACCAGTGCGGTATGCGCGTACTCGTCGTGCAAATAGCCGTCGAGCCGCGCCTGGGTTTCCTCGTCGGCCGCGATCACGCGATCGATCAGTGCGTCGCGCTCGGCGACCGGCAGCGCCTGCAGCGTGTCGAACCACCACTGGACGATCTGCACGCGATGCCACTCCTCGTCCGGCCGGATCCGGTTCTCGCCGTGCTCGCGCATCGCACTGTCGCCGATGCGGCCGGTCTTGCGCTGGATCCATAGCTTCGCGAGGATGTGCAGCTCGTAATGCCATTCGAACGCGAGAAAGCCCGCGACGTCGCGCACCGCGATGTCGCCGATGCGTGCCCAGTGCGCGGCGACCAGCCGGTCGACTTCCGGCAGCGGATCGCGCCCGGTGAGCGCGGTCACGCGTTCGCGGCCGATCACCGCGTGCGCGCCGTCGTCGCCCAACTGGCGCGACAGGATCAACTGGAAATGCGGATCGTCGCGGAACAGCGTGTCGATCGCCTTCGCGACGACCTGCACGATGAACAGGTCGTGCGACGCCATCTTCGTGTAGTAGTCGGCGACGGCGGCCAGTTCGTCGCCGTCGCGCGGCTCGCGCGGCGGGGTCGCCAGCTTGTCGGGGAAGTCCGGACGATGGCGTCGCGCCACCTCCAGAAACAGCGCTTCCTCGAATTGTCCGTTCCATTCGCGCGGCGCGCCGAGGGGCAAGGTCATAGGTTGTCTTCTCTCAGGATCAGGAATGAAGCGAGCGGACGCTCGTGGCGTCGCTCAGGTGCGCCGGGTCACGCGTCGGACCAGGCGGTCGCCCGTGATTTGCACGGCCGAGACGAGCGCGATCAGGATCACGATCACGGTCGCCATGACGGTGGTGTCGAAACGTTGATAGCCGTAGCGGATCGCGAGATCGCCGAGCCCGCCCGCGCCGACGGCGCCCGCCATCGCGGTCGAGCCGATCAGCGCGACGACGGTGATCGTGAAACCGCCGAGCATGCCGGGCAGCGCTTCGGGCAGCAGCACGTGCCACACGATGTGGCGGCGCTTCGCGCCCATCGCGAGCGCGGCCTCGATCAGCCCGCGATCGACTTCGCGCAGGCTCACTTCGGCGATTCGCGCGAAGAACGGGATCGCGGCGATCGACAGCGGCACGACGGCCGCCCACACGCCGATCGTCGTGCCGATCAGCACGCGCGTGAACGGCAGCAGCGCGACCAGCAGGATGATGAACGGCGTCGAGCGGAACACGTTGACGAGCGCGCCGAGCACCGCGTTCACGCCGCGCCGCGCATAGATGCCGCCGGGCGCGGTGGTCACGAGGATCACCGCGAGCGGAATGCCGATCAGCGCCGCGATCGCCGCCGATGCGGCGACCATCGACAGCGTGTCGCGGATCGCGTCAAGCAGTTCGGGCCACCAGAGGTCAAACATAGCCGAGCACCTCCGCGTGATTCGCATGGCGGCGCGCACGTTCGAGCAGCGCGGCGACCGCACCGCCGCGCGCCGCCGACGGGCCGGCGTCGTCCGCCCGCGGCGTCGCGGCGATCACGAGCCGCCCCTGCGCGTGCCCCTGGATGCGTTCGATGCCGCCGTGCAGGAACCGCACGGAGCCGCCGAGCGCCGCCGCGAGCGCACCGACATCCGGCTCGCCGCCGCTCTCGCCCGTATAGCGGACGTCGAGCACGATCTGTGCGCCGTCGGGCAGCGCGGCCTGTTCGGGCAGCGGCCGCACCCGCGCGGCCAGTTCGGCCGGCAAGTCGTGCTGCAGCGTGCTCAGCAGCGCGCGCGTTGCGCCGTGGCGCGGATCGCCGAACACGCGCCACACCGGGCCGGTTTCGACGACTTCGCCCTGTTCGATCACCGCGACGGTGTCGCACACCGCGCGGATCACCTCCATCTCGTGCGTGATCAGCACGATCGTCAGCCCGAGACGACGGTTGATGTCGGCCAGCAGCGCGAGGATCGATTGCGTGGTCTCCGGATCGAGCGCCGACGTCGCTTCGTCGCACAGCAGCACTTCGGGATCGTGCACGAGCGCCCGCGCGATGCCGACCCGCTGCTTCTGCCCGCCCGACAGGCTCGCCGGATACGCGTCGCGCTTCGCGGCGAGCCCGACGAGCTCGAGCAGCGCCTCGACCTTGCGCACGCGCTCGGCCTTCGGCACGCCGGCGATCTTCAGCGGCAGTGCGACGTTCTCGAACACCGTCTTCGCGGACAGCAGGTTGAAATGCTGGAACACCATGCCGGTGCGACGACGCAACGCGACGAGGCCATCCTCGTCGAGCGCGCCGACGTCGACGCCCTGCACGCGCACGCGGCCCGAACTCGGCCGCTCGAGGCCGTTCAGGAGGCGCAGCAACGTCGACTTGCCCGCGCCGCTGCGGCCGATGATCCCGAACACCTCGCCGCGCCGCACGTCGAGCGTCACGTCGCGCAGCGCGGCGGCGTGGCCGCGCGGTGTCGCGAATACCTTGCCGACCTGTTCCAGCGACACGGCCGCGCCGCCGGCCGGCGTCACGGCTTCCTCATGTGCCGCTGCATCGGCACCGGTACCGGCGCGCACGGCCGATGCCTCGATGAAACCCAGCGTATCGAACAATTGCGTCATCGCTTCGCTCCGTCACGTTCAGGCATGCGCGGGGTGCGCGGGTTCGGCTGCGGCCGCCGGCCGGTGCTGCGCACCGGTATGCCACGCGGGCAGGCGCGGCCCCGCGCCGAACAGCTTCTCGCGCAACGTCGGCGCGGGATCGTAGTCTTCCTTGTAGACGCCGCGGTTCTGCAGCTCGGGCACGACCCAGTCGACGAAATCCTCGAACGACTCGGGCATCACGGTGCGCGTCAGGTTGAAGCCGTCGATGCCGGTCTCGTCGATCCACGACTGTAGCTCGTCCGCGACCTGCGACGGCGAGCCGACGATCGGCGCATAGCGGCCGCCGAGCGACATCTGCTCGAGCATGCGGCGCACGGTCCACGTGCCGGTCGTGCTCTTCTTCGAGATCGCGTCGACGGCCGACTGGATCGAATCGGTCTTCACGTACGAGATCGGCTCGTCGAGGCCGTACTTCGAGAAGTCGATGCCGGTCGAGCTCGCGAAATGCGCGAGGCCGGCTTCCGGGCTCGCGTAGCGCCGGTACTCGTCGAATTTCTCGCGGGCGAGCAATTCGGTCTCGGCCGTCACGACGCTCACGCCGGCAAAGATCCTGATCGACGCCGGGTCGCGCCCCTGCCGCGCGGCGGCCGCGCGGATGTCGAGCGCCGCCGCGCGTGCGGCCGCCTTGCTCTGCCCGTTCACGAACACGCATTCCGCGTGGCGCCCCGCAAACTCGACGCCGCGCGCGGACGAGCCGGCCTGGTACAGCACCGGCGTGCGCTGCAGCGACGGTTCGCTCAGGTGAATCGCATCGACCGAATAGAACGGCCCGTCGTGCTTCACGCGCCGCACCTTGCCCGGCTGCGCGAACACGCGCGCCTGCGCGTCGCGGATCACCGCATCGTCGTCCCAGCTCTGCTCCCACAGCTTGTAGACGACGTCCATGTAGTCGTCGGCGCGCTCGTAGCGGTCGTCGTGGCCGATCTGCTGCGCGAGGCCCATCCCGCGCGCGGCGCTGTCGAGGTAGCCGGTGACGATATTCCAGCCCACGCGCCCTTTCGTCAGATGATCGAGCGTCGACATGCGGCGCGCGAACAGGTACGGCGGCTCGTAGGTCAGGTTCGCGGTCACGCCGAAGCCGAGATGCCGCGTGACCTGCGCCATCGCCGGCACGAGCAAGAGCGGATCGTTGACGGGCACCTGCACCGATTCGCGCAGCGCGGCGTCGGGCCCGCCGCCGAACACGTCGTATACGCCGACGATGTCCGCGAGAAAGATCCCGTCGAACTTGCCGCGCTCCAGCGTCCTCGCGAGATCGGCCCAGTAGTCGAGATCGGTGTAATGCGCGGAGCGGTCGCGCGGATGCGTCCACAGCCCGTGGTTGATGTGCCCGACGCAGTTCATGTTGAACGCGTTGAGCAGGATCTTCTTGCGGTTCGCCGTCGTCATGCCGCCTCCGTCACCACGCGATCGCATACAGCGAGCCGAACGCGTTGTCGAGCGCACGGCGCACCGCCGGCGAGTGCTGGTAGATCGCGATGAACTTGCGGATGCGCGGATCGTTCGCGCTCTCGGGCCGCACGACCCACTGGATCGCGAAGTTCTTGTTCTCGGTGCCGTCGAACAGCAGCGCGCTGTTCGGGTCGGTCGTGCCGGCGAGCTTGATGAAGCTCGGGTAACCCTGCGCGAGATCGACGTCGTCGAGCGAACGCGCGAGCTGCGACGCTTCGAGCGGGATGATCTTCAGGTGCTTCGGGTTGGCGACGATGTCGTGCGTGGTCGCGCGGTAGTCGGCGCCCGGCTTCAGCGTGATGAGCCCCGCGCGCTGCAGCAGCAACAGCCCGCGCCCGCCATTGACCGGATCGTTCGCGATCGCGACGCGCGCGCCGTCCTTCAGCTCGGCGAAGCTTTTCACCTTCTTCGAATAGAGACCGATCTTCATGATCGTGCCGGGCGCGATCGAGATGAAGTTGTAGCCGCCCTGCTTCTTCGCGTTCTCGAGAAACGGGATGTGCTGGAAGTAGTTGACGTCGATGTCCTTGTTCGCGAGCGCCGCGTTCGGCGTATTCCAGTCGGTGAATTCGACGATCTTCACGTCGAGCCCCTGCTCCTTCGCCTCCTTCGCGGCGATCTTCAGCGCCTCGATCTGCGGGCTGGTCGAGATTCCGACCTTCAGCGGCGCGGTGTCGGCGCGCGCGCCGTTCAGCAGCACGACGCCGAGCAGCGCGGCCGTCACCAGGCGGGCCAGGCGGCCGGCGGAAAAGCGGGCGGAAAAAACGGGATGCAGCATGGAAACCACTCTCCTGTCCAAAGACGGTATCGACGGATGAGCGACACCGCGGCGAACGCGCGGGCGTTCTCCGGACAGTCGTCATCGCATCGGAAAAGGATCAGCCGATGATAGAGAGCGGCGGGAAGGCGGTCTACGAAGCGATTGTGCGAAGAAAATCGCGCGCGGCGATATGGCCGGCGGTACGGCGGTACGGCGGGCGGCGGGCCTGGCCGCGCGCCCCGGCCGCCGCCAGGCCGAAATCTCGGCCTGAGCGCCGCGCCGATTCCGAAATCTCGGCCAGCTTGCCCGGAAAACCCTTTCCGCAGACGAAACAAATCCCTTATGAATCAATGCATTAAAAATATTCCGGTGGGCCGTCATGTTGGCACGGGGGTTGCGTAATAGACGGCACACGATGCCGCGAAGCGATGCAGGCATTCCAAACATCAGGAGACACGTCTTGCAGACCTCTATCCAAACCCCGTCCCATCCGGAGCCGCTTGCCGCGGCCGGTCCCGCCACGCGCGAACGCTTCTGGCCGGAAGGCTGGTGGAAGCTGATGGAAATCCGCATCGGCATCATCCCGCTGCCGGTCTACGTGATCCTGTTCGGGCTGATCGTCGGCTTCGCGGTCACGGGCAAGGTGCCCGGCGAAATCTCGATGGCGATCGCCGTGCTCGCGTTCTTCGGCTTCACCTGCGCCGAACTCGGCAAGCGCCTGCCGCTCTTGCGCAACATCGGCGCGGCCGCGATCTTCGCGACCTTCGTGCCGTCGGCGCTCACGTACTACCACGTGCTGCCGAAGCCGGTGCTGAACCTCACCGTCGAGTTCACGAAGTCGACCAACTTCCTGTACCTGTTCATCGCGTCGATCATCGTCGGCAGCATCCTGAGCATGGACCGCCGCGTGCTGATCCAGGGCTTCGTGAAGATCTTCATTCCGCTCGCGGCCGGGTCGGTCGCGGCGGCGATCGTCGGCACGGCGGTCGGCACCGCGCTCGGCCTCGGCGCGCGCCACACGCTGCTGTACATCGTCGTACCGATCATGGCGGGCGGCGTCGGCGAAGGCGCGATTCCGCTGTCGATCGGCTATTCGGAACTGATGCACCTGCCGCAGGGCGAGATGTTCGCGATGGTGCTGCCGCCGGTGATGCTCGGCAGCCTGACCGCGATCATCCTGTCGGGCGCGCTCGACATGCTCGGCAAGCGCCTGCCGCACCTGACCGGCAACGGCCGCCTGCAGGTCGGCGAAAGCGGCGACATGACGCCGGAAAGCGAAGAGATCCGCGGCCACGTCGACGTCACGCACATCGCGGGCGCCGGCATCACCGCGATCACGCTGTACCTCGTCGGCCTGATGGCGCACAAGCTGTTCGGCCTGCCCGCGCCGGTCGCGATGCTGTTCCTCGCGGTGCTGGTGAAGCTCGCGCGTGCGGTGTCGCCGCCGCTGCAGGAAGGCGCGTTCGTCGTCTACAAGTTCTTCTCGACCGCCGTCACGTATCCGCTGCTGTTCGCGATCGGCGTCGCGATGACGCCGTGGGACAAGCTGACCGCCGCGTTCACGCTCGTCAACGTGGTCACGATCGTGTCGACCGTCGCGACGTTGATGGGCACCGGTTTCGTGGTCGGCCGCCTGCTGAAGATGTACCCTATCGACACCGCAATCGTGAACGCCTGCCACAGCGGGCAAGGCGGCACCGGCGACGTCGCGATCCTGACCGCCGCGAACCGGATGCAGCTGATGCCGTTCGCGCAGATCGCCACCCGCATCGGCGGCGCGATCGTCGTCACGGTGACGCTGATCCTGGTCGCGCACTTCGGATAACGCGCGGCCGCGCGCCCCGTCGCGCCGGCTGCCTCGCACGCGCCGCCGCCGGCCTTGGCCGGTGCGCGGCGCGCGTCGTTCAACGCGGCCAGGGCCGGTTCACGCCGATAGCGGGCTTCGATGAGGGCGAACGTGCAGAAGAGCTTCAAGGGAATCCCGTGGTGGGGCTGGGCATCGGCCGCGGTGCTGTATGTCGGCGTGGCCGGCGCGGCCGTCGACTTCGCGTGGGAACGCGCGATCGACGCGCTCGAGGAAGCCGGCGCGCACCGGCTCGACCTGTATGCGTCGAGCCTGAAAAGCGAGCTCGGCCGCTTCGAGATCCTGCCCGGGCTGGTCGCGCGGCAGGACGGCGTGCGCGCGATGCTGAAAGCCGCGCCGAACGATGCGCCCGAACGCGTGCATGCGGTGAACACCTACCTCGAAGCCGTGAACCGCGACGCGGGCAGCGGCGCGGTCGACGTGATCGACCTGCAAGGCGACGTGATCGCCGCGAGCAACTGGAACGAGACGATCAGCTTCGTCGGCACCAACGTGTCGTACCGGCCGTACTTCAAGGACGCGCTCGCACGCGGCAGCGGCCGCTTCTTCGGCATCGGCACCAACACCGGCGTGCCGGGCGTCTACTTCGCGAGCGCGGTGCGCAGCGACGGCGTACCGATCGGCGTGGCCGCCGTGAAGATCAGCGTCGATCCGCTCGAATCGGCATGGCGCGCGCCGGGCGTCGCCGCGATGGTCGTCGACAGCAACGGCGTGGTCGTGATCTCGACCGAGCCCGCGTGGAAATTCACCGCGCTGCGCCCGATCACCGCGCAGCAGCAGCGCGACATCCAGGCGTCGCGCCAGTACGCGGGCCGCACCGTCGACGCGCTGCCCTATCGCCGCATCGGCGATCGCAGCTCGGCCGCGTGGTTCGGCACCTTCCCCGATCCGCGCCACGCCGGCCGCACCACGCGCTATCTCGTGATGTCGCGCCCCGCGCCGCAGGCCGGCGATTCGCTGATGGTGCTGCTCGACATCGCGGGCGCGCGACGCCAGCAGCAGACGGCGTTCGTGTTCGTCACCGGCGCGTTCCTGATCGTCGCGCTGCTGGTCGGCTATGCGATCCAGCGCCGCCGGGCGATCCTCGCGCGGCTGAACGCGCAGGATGCGCTGCGCCGCGCGAACGACCGGCTCGAACTGACCGTCGCGCAACGCACCGCCGCGCTGACGGCCGCGAACGAGCGGATGCAGCGCGAGATCGACGAGCGCGAACGCACCGAGCAGCGGCTGCGCGCGTCGCAGCAGGAAGTCGTGCACGCGGGCAAGCTCGCGGTGCTCGGGCAGATGGCCGCCGGCCTCACGCACGAGCTGAACCAGCCGCTCGTCGCGATCCGCACGCTGTGCGACAACGCGCGCACGTTCTTCGAGCGCGGCCAGCCGGCGCCGGCGCTCGCGAATCTCGAGCGGGTCGGCAAGCTGGTCGACGGCATGGCCGTGCTCACCGGCGAGCTGAAGACCTTCGCGCGCAAGCCCGACGTCGAGCGCGTCGCGGTATCGCTGAACGAGGCCGTCGCGCATGCGCGGCTCATCTACGATGCGCGCATTCGCGACGAAGGCGTACGGCTCGACGTGAACATCGCGCCCGGCACGACGGTCTCGGCCGAATCGAGCCAGTTGCAGCAGGTGATCGTGAACCTGCTCGGCAACGCGCTCGACGCGGTGCACGACGCGCCGGTGCGCCGCATCGTCATCGAGGCGGTCGAAGCGGACGAAGCGGACGACGCGGACGAGGCGGACGACGCCGGTCGCGTGCGCCTGACGGTGACCGACAGCGGCGCGGGCATCGCGCCCGACGTGCTGCCGCACCTGTTCGAGCCGTTCGTCACGACCAAGCCGCGCGGCCAGGGCCTCGGGCTCGGCCTCGCGATCACGTCGCGCATCGTCGAGGCGTTCGGCGCGAGGATCACCGCGACGAACCGCGACGAAGGCGGCGCGCAGTTCACCATCGAATTCGCGGCGGCGACGCCGCAACAGAGGACAGAGCATGGAAGATGAGATTCGGGTGCTGGTCGTCGAGGACGATGAAAACGTCCGGATCGGCGTCGAGCAGGCCGTCGCGCTCGCCGGGTTCCCGGTCGACGCGTTCGCGTCCGCCGCCGACGCGCTCGCGCACGTCGCGCCCGGCGCGCCGGTGGTGATCGTGTCGGACGTGCGGATGCCCGGCATCGACGGGCTGCAGCTGCTCGACCGCGTGATGGCCATCGACGCGCAGATCCCGGTCGTGCTGATCAGCGGCCACGCGGACATCTCGACGGCCGTCGGCGCGATGCAGGTCGGCGCGTACGACTTCATCGAGAAGCCGTTTTCGTCGGACGTGATCGCCGGCCGCGTCGCGCGCGCGGTCGAGAAGCGCCGCCTGACGCTCGAGGTGCAGGGGCTGCGCGCGGCGCTGAACAACTGGCAGGGCATCGAGGCGTTCGTGCTCGGCAAGTCGCCCGCGATGGCCGACGTGCGCAAGAAGATCCTGCGCCTCGCCGATACGTCGGTGTCGGTGCTGATCACCGGCGAGACGGGCACCGGCAAGGAGTTGATCGCGCGCAGCCTGCACGACTTCGGCGGCCGCCGCGACGCGCATTTCGTCGCGCTGAACTGCGGCGGCCTGCCCGAGCAGGTGTTCGAGAGCGAGCTGTTCGGCCACGAGGCCGGCGCGTTCACCGGCGCGATCAAGAAGCGCATCGGCAAGATCGAGTGGGCGGACGGCGGCACGCTGTTCCTCGACGAGATCGAGACGATGCCGATCGCGCTGCAGATCAAGATGCTGCGCGTGCTGCAGGAACGCGTGGTCGAGCGGCTCGGCGCGAACGACCTGATTCCGGTCGACTGCCGCGTGGTGGCCGCGTCGAAGGCGGATCTCGCCGAACTCGCGGCCGACGGACGTTTTCGCGCGGATCTGCTGTATCGCCTCAACGTCGCGCAGATCGAGCTGCCGCCGCTGCGCGAACGGCGCGAGGACGTGCCGCTGCTGTTCGAGCATTTCGTGCTCGCGGCCGCGCGGCGCTTCGGGCAGCCGGCGCCGGTCGTCACCGCCGCGCAGGTATCCGAACTGATGACGCACGCGTGGCCCGGCAACGTGCGCGAGCTGCAGAACGTGGCCGACCGCTTCGTGCTCGGGCTGACCGGCGACAGCCTGCTGTCGTCCGGCGGCACGCCGACGGCCGGCAGCACGCTCGCGGAGCAGCTCGCGTATTTCGAGCGGATGCTGATCGAGGACATGCTGCGGCGTCACCACGGCAACGTCGCGGACGCGAGCGAGGCGCTCGGCATGCCGAAGAAAACGCTCTATCACAAGCTGCGCAACCTCCGGATTCCCGCGCGCGGCGACGCCGCGGCCGACGGCGGCGAATGACGCGCACGAGGACACGCACCCCAGCATGGATCGCATCGACATCACCGACCACGGCCGCATCGCCGGCCATTTGATCCGCGGCGTCACGCGCGCGCAGAAAACCTTCCGCCCGAGCGACTGGCCCGAGCGCCTCGCGGGCGTCATCACGCTGTTCGTCGGCGAACGGCGGCCCGGCTATCCGTGCGCGCTGTCGCGGCTCGCGATGCCGGTCGTCGACGGCGGCGTCAAATGCCTGTTCGTGTCCGACGAATTGCGCGCCGTCTGCGCGGACGCATTCGATTTCGCGATGCAGTTCGCCACCGACAACGACCTCCCCGTCGAGCTTCAGACCGCGCCCGCGTTGAGCGTGCGCTGACGCGCCCCCTTCCCCGTTCCGATGCCAGCGCGCGTGCGCGCAGCCCGCGGCACGCCCTTTCATCGGCGAAACGAATCGTCAGACGATTGAAGGCTTCGGTGCATGACCACGCTCCGACAGGGGTTTCCGGCGACGCCATCAAAAAAATTGATCGTCACGATGAAAATTATGCGTTTTCCTTGCAGGTCGCCGTGATGCATAGTTGCGTCGTGTTGACGCACCTTTGAGCCTTTCAGCCATGAACATGCGAATCGAGCCGTCCGTGCTCGCGAACCCCGACCTGCAATTTGCGACGCTTTCGTCAGGCATCAGCCTGCCGTATGTCGAGCGGGGCAGCGGTGCGCCGATGGTGTTCGTGCACGGCTCGCTGTGCGACTACCGCTACTGGGATCCGCAGCTCGCGGCGCTGTCGGCCCACTACCGCTGCATCGCGCCGAGCCTCAGCCATTACTGGCCGGCCGTCGAAGCGGGCATTCAGGACGAGTTCAGTTGGCAGAACCACGTCGACGAGCTCGCCGAATTCATCGATGCGCTCGATCTCGGCCCCGTGCACCTGGTCGGCCATTCGCGCGGCGGTAGCGTCGCGTTCAACGTCGCGCGCCAGCATCCGCACCTCGTCGAGTCGCTGACGCTCGCCGATCCGGGCGGCCCGCTCCAGCAGCCCGGCGTGCGCGAAGCCGCGCTGCCGGCCGCCGCCCTCGCGCTGCGCACGAAGGCCGTGAACCTGATCGGGCAAGGCGACGTCGAAGCCGGTCTCGAGATGTTCGTCGATTCCGTGAGCCTGCCCGGCGCATGGAAGAAGAGCACGGCGCGCTTTCGCACGATGGCGATCGACAATGCGAGCACGCTGCCGAAGCAGCTGCGCGACCCGCTGCCCGCGTATTCGCAGCACACGGCCGGCGACATCGCATGCCGCACGCTGCTGATCGACGGCCAGCGCAGCCCGAAGATGTTCCGTCACAACGTCGACACGCTGTCGCAGTGGATCGGCGATGCGCAACGGCAGACCGTCGCCGGCGCATCGCACGGAATGAACGCGGCGAGCCCCGCGGTGTTCAACCGTTACGTGCACGAGTTCGTCGGCGCGTAACGTCGCGGGCGGCAGGCGCGCCGCCCCTCTTCGCTGCCGTCGTCGCACGGCCTGCTACCGAAACGACACGACGCGTACTGCCCGCATCGAATCGTTTCGCATCCCTCTGCGTCATGCCACCGGCGCCGCCTTGCGCGTCACCGCGTCCGGCAACCCGAACACGCTGTCGAACGCCCAGTTGTACGTGAACGTGAAGATCGGGAAGAACACGATCAGCACCGCGTCGTACAGGAACGCCTGCAGCAGCGACACGTCGAGCCACCACGCGATCAGCGGAATCAGGAACGTCACGAGCGCGATCTGGAATCCGATCGCATGCACGACGCGCCGCCCGACGGTGCGCGTCGTTTCCGCGCGCCGCCGCTCCCACGCCTCGAAGCCGAGGTTGTACAGAAAATTGACGATGACGCCCGTCGTCGAGATCATCACGCCGAGCAGCCCGCTCGTCGCCGCGCTCGCGCCGCTCAACATGCCGAGCACCGACGACGCGACGAGGATGCCGAGCACCTCGAACATCACGACGTAGACTATGCGTCTCTTCCATCCTTGCATGACCGACCACCTTCATATCGAACCAGGTGGCGAGACTACCGCGGGCACGTCGTCCGCCAAAGTCAGGTCCTTTCAATTTTTCTGACAGGAGACGGCCGACCATGCTGACCAGCGATCACATCGACATGCTGCTGACCGTCATCGACAAAGGCTCGTTCTCGGCGGCCGCGCGTGCGCTCGGCCGTACGCCGTCGGCAGTCAGCATGGCGATCGCGAACCTCGAGGCCGAACTCGACCTCGTGCTGTTCGATCGCGGCACGCGCGAGCCGACGCCGACCGCCGCGATGGCCGCGCTGCTGCCCGACGCACGCGCGATCGCCGAACGGCTGCATGCGCTGCGCGCGCATGCGCAGCACTTGTCGGAAGGCGTCGAGGACACGCTGCGGCTCGGGCTCGCGGCCGAAATCGACGGTGCGCCGGTTGCACGCGCGCTGACGGCCGTCGCGGCGCAATATCCGGCGCTCGCGGTCAGCGTCGTCACGGCGCCGCAGGATGTGATCGTCGATGCGCTGCATCGCGGCGCCGTCGATCTTTGCGTCGCGTACGGCGGGCTCGATCTGCATCCGCAGGAACAGATTCACGCGCTGTGGACCGAGACGCTGATCGCGGTCGCCGCGCCCGACCATCCTGCGATTGCCGAAGCCGCGCATCCGGAAGCGATCGAGCGATTGTCGGGATTTCGGCAGATCGTGATCGCCGATCCGGAGCGGCCACTCACCGACGTGCGGCCGCTGATCGGCAACCGCACGTGGAAGGTGACCGACATGGCGACCGCGATCGCGCTCGTGAAGGCCGGTCATGGCTGGGCGAACTTGCCGGAATCGATCATTGGCCGCTATGTGGCCGACGGCGAACTCGCACCGCTCGTGTTCGCGAACATCCGCAACGGGTTGCCGTTGCCCGTGTATTTGCGGCGGCCGAAACATACGGGGCTCGGCAAGGCGGCGAGCGAGCTGGTGCGGGCGCTGCGGGCTGCCGCCGGCAATTCCTGACGGTTGCGGCCCTGGCTCACACACGCCGCCAGGTAAGCAACGAGTAAGTATCGCGGCCTACAGTGGGTTCGCTTGCGCGATGCCATCGAGGCATCGAATCGCATCTCGGGAACCGCTCGCCAGATCAGACGAAAGGAGAACGCGTGATCAGCCGGCCAGCCATGAGGGACGTCTGCGCGATTGCGCCGAACGGAAGCCGCGTCGGTTGGCATCCGCCGCACAAGTGGAAAAGGCAGCCCGTCGCACCATCGTTCGCCGCGGTCTCGATCGAGCACTACATCGCTGGCGCCACGGAAATCGTCGATCTGGAGACGACCGGCCCGATCCTGGGCATGTATCTGCAGGCGCCCACGACACTCGAGCTGCGAACGAACACCGGCCGGTGGGCACCGACCCGCATCCGCGGACCGCTGGCTTATGTTCCGCCCGGCTTCTCGTTTTCCGGCCGATGGTCCGATGAAATCGAGTGGATCAGCGTCCATTTCGAACCGTCATGGCTGTCGCGGACAGGGCTGCAAAGCGACGTCTGGTTCGCGTCGGCCGCGCTCCGGATGGACGTGATCGACGACCTGCTCACACAGATCGTCCGCAGCCTCCATGAAGACGCCGTCGCGGGGATGCCGCAGGGCCCGACCTATGCGGAAGCGCTCGGCTCAGCCGCGCTGCACCGCATGCTGCACCTGGAATCTCGGCCGCAGGCGAAGCAATATGCGCATGCCGGCATGATGCGCAAGGCCGGTGAGTACATCAGGGACCATTTCCGCGGCCCGCTGACGCTGATGATGGTGGCCGATGCGGTCGGCTACCCGGGCGATCTCTATTCGTTCATCCGGAGCTTCAGAAAGGCCAACGGACTGACGCCGCACCAGTACATCATCGAGAACCGCCTTCAAGCCGCCCGCCGCCTGATCGAGCGCGGGGCATACGGCGTGACGGAAGCCGCGATCGACTGCGGCTTCTCGTCGGCGAGCCACTTTTCGGCGACATTCCGCAAGCGGTGGGGCGTGTCGCCCTCCGCACTCAAGCCGCGCGCCGCGACCGCTACGCCAGCGGAAGCGACAGAATCCACAGGCCGCTGATCGTCAATGCGATCGTCAGCACCAGCAGCGGCAACTGGCCGACGGTCGCCGTTGCGGCCGGACGGCCGCTCCGGACGGCAATCGCATGCGTGAGCATCACGCTCACGACGTGCCCGGCGAGAATCAGGAGCACCTGCGCATGCCAGATGTATCCGACGTCGATGAGCGCCTGGGCTGCCGACATCTGATCGGCCGCGGCCGCCACCGGCAGCAGATTCCACCCGAGGCCGAGCGGATCGGACGCGAGCCGGAAGATCTGCCGCCCCTGATCCCAGAACAGCGTGAAGTAATGGCAGACGTTGTAGAAGAACGCGATCGGCAGCAGTACCAGGCAGAACTGCCGCGAGAACGACCCTCCGCCCGACGACGAACGCGAACTGATCGCGCCGAGCGTGCAGCAGCCCCGGAACACCAGGTAATACGCGATGCCGATGATCGCGAACGCCACCCATTGCCAGATCAGCAGGATGTCCGCTGAAAAAGCGTAGTGCCGGCCGAGCGACGGAAACAGATCGACGACGTGCGGATAGATGCTGCGCCAGAAGAATGCGTGCCACGTAGCCGTATCGCGCAAGCCGTCGTAGGCCGTCGACGACAGCATGAACGACAGAACGGCGATGACGCTGGTATCCGCCGGCCCGTCGCGCGACATGTCCGCGACCGGATTTCTCGATTCCACGATCACGTGACGACGCGCTGCCCAACGCCATTTCAGCGGCGACAGCTTCGCGCATAGCCTGCACAGCACGCCGAACGTATCGCCGTGGGCGAGCCAGCGCTCGCGCCCGAAGCAGAACGCACCAATCAGCGCATACGCGGCATACGCGACGAGGAACAGGCCGACGTCTCGGGGGCGCCCCGCGCCGAACAGTTCCAGCGCGATGAGCGCGATATAGCCGCCCAACGCGGGCCACGAGGCGAGATGTTCGGGATAACGATAGCGCCCGCGCTCCAGGACGGGGAAACAGCGCACGGCGATTCGCAACAGAAGCGCAAACGGATTGGTGAATGCATAGACGTCACCCAATATCGCGCTGACATACAAGGCGCCCAGATAGAACCAGATCCAGAAGCCCGGCATCGCCAGGTTCAGGAACGGATTCGTGGTTCCCGCGAGGCCGGCCACGACCAGGAGCGCGACGAATACCGCACTCGCGATTTGCGCGGCGTTCACGAGCGGAACCGGGATTCGCAGCGCTTTCGTCCAGGTTTCGGATCGCCTTCCCGGCTCGGGTGCGCGCATGCCCGACGCAAACGCAAGGATCATGAAGGACACCATCAGCGTGCCCGTTGCGGCATACGCATACAGCCACAACGGCACCGGAAGGTAGTACGGGATATTCCATGCGTGGGCGCTCGCGCCGGTTGGCGTGCACAAGACAATCCATGCGAGCCCGAAGGTCAGCCATCCCTTTCCGTGCAATGCGACGCCTTCGAACTGGCCGCTCGCCCGCGCCGATTGATGCACGATATCGTCACGCATTTCGACGTCTTCCCGATCAGTAGTCGGCCGACGAGATCCATCCCGTCACCTTCCAGCCGATTCCATTGCGCTTCTCCGACACGATCCCCACGGTGTCGTACGGTGCGTCGAGCAGTTTGACGAGTGCAACGGCGCGCGGGTGGCCGGCGCTCGACCACGGTAGCGCAAACACCACGAAAGGCAGGACGGGGGACGGCTTCTCGCCTTCGACGATCAGCGGCAGCACGGCGTCGTTCAATGACCTGAACACCTCGAACGACGTGCGATTGCGCGCAGGTGCGAGCGAATGCGTCGCCGAATGCGGTAACCCTTCGACGGCCAGATAAGCGCCGTGATCCCTCAGTCTCCATCCAACCAGCGCGTTGACCAACGCATCGTCAGGCTTCTGCCCGCGCTCGACCGAAATCGCGGGCAGCCAGCGCTTGTCGACCGGCGACGTCGTGACCCAGTCGCTGAGAAAGCGTGTGTAGAAATCGACGATGTCCTTGTCGACGCCAGCTTGCATCGCCGACGGCAGCGGCGCGGGCAGGTCGCGCCGCCCATGCCATCGGACGGTTTTCCACGCAGGCCCGTCGGGCAGGCTGATACCGTCGAGAAACGACGTATCCGCGATGCCGTTCGCGACGAACCAGTCCGACTTCGCGCGCTTCGTTCGCGCAGCGACGAAGTCGGGAAGCCGTTGCCGGACTTGATCCCAGGGTGCCGCCTGCCGCGCCGCTCCATCGATAGCCGGATACCGGATCATCTGAAGGTAGGTCGCCTGCGCCATCGCTTCCACATCGGCGACCCGACGCCAGGTCAGCTCCGCCGCGTGGCTAGACGATGTGTGTCGATCGAGCGGCGCCGCCATCGCCAGACCGGCATCGCACGCGATGCCGTCGCGGCTCCAGTCCGGAACGGACGGCACACCGCGATGCGCCCACGAATCCTGCCAGCCATGGAGCGCGCGGCCGAATTCGCCGAGCATGAATGCGGCCTTGCCGCCGCCGGCCTTGCCGAGCGCCGCGTCGACGGGCGCGAGCGCAGCCGGCCCACCGGGCACTACGGCTCTTGCCTGCGCATCGACCGGTACGCTGGGCGCGCCCGGATAGTGTCGGGCCTGCGCATCGAGCGCATCGGGGACAAAGCGCGACAGGCACGCGTACTGCAACGGCGATGTCATGTACTCGATCGATCCTGCATCGATGCGTTGATCCGCGAGCGCAATGGCCTCGGCGTCGCGCGGCGCGAAGCCGGCCTGCCGTGCCAGCCAAAGCGTGAGGCCGAAGTGCACGTCGGCCTCGAAACCGGCACACGTCAGCGGCATCGCGAGCGCAATCGCGCAAACCAGCAGGTCACGGCGAAAGCGCATCAATTGCCGATCTCCGTCGCCTTCGTGCTTTCGGGGAACGGCCAACTGTCGTTCTCGAACGACAACACGAGCATGCCGTTGTCCTGGCATGCGGTGGTCAGCAGGTGGCGATCGAAATCGAAATCGAGACGCGACGCACACCAGTCCGGCCCGCCCGCACGGTACTGACCGAACATCAGATGCGCCGAGCCCGCGCCGGGCGACTTCACCGAAGCCGGGTTGTAGTACGCGATCTCCTTCGGCTTCGACGGATCGCGAATGTCGAAGACGCGAATGCCGGAGTTGAAGTAACTGCACGCGAGCGCGGTCGCGTTCTGCCGGTTGTCGACGCTGCAGTAGTGCGCGCCGTACGTGAATGTGGTCAGGCCGGTGATATCGGGAATGACCTGGCTGCAGTTCGCGATCGCGTGCGTTTCGAGCCGGAGCTCCGACACCAGCCGCGGCGCAGCTTCGTTGGACATGTCGTAGATGTGCCCCATCGGGAACGGCGCCACACCGGCATTGCATGCGGCTTTGACCGCCGTTGCGCCCGGATCCTGGAGCCCGCCGCCCCCGCCCTCGTCGACTTCGATCAGATACGGTTTGCCCGCCACGGCGAACGAGATCGTATGTTGCGCGACGCTGCCGTTCCGCACCGGCACGGTCGCGATCCGGTGCATCTGCGCGTTGGGACGCCGGCTCTGCACTTCGCTGGTATCGACGACGAAAAAGCCGTTGTCGCCGGTCGCGTTCGCGTCGTTCAGCGGCGGCGCACTCATGCCGACGGCCGCACCGCCGTTCCCCGACGCGACGAAGTACGCCCGCGTTCCGTCCTGGCTCACCGACAGGCCGTGCGAAAAACTGCCCATGCCCAGATCCGGCAGGCCGATCGCGGAAATCATCTTCGGCCGGGTCGGCACGGTCAGGTCGATCGCGTAGTAGCTTTTCGTGAAGGCGCCGCCGACGTAATAGGTCAGCCCGTCGGGTGAAAATCCGCCTTCGTGGCCGAGCGACCGGGTGGTCGGTACGATACCGCCGTCCGCGCCCGTGCCGACCGGCACGCTCGCCAGCAACTGCGGCCGTGTGCAATCCGAAGCAATGTCGTACAGGTCGATCTCCGGGCCGCCACCGCCGCCCAGGCCGTTGTCGGCGGCGAGGATCCCGCGCGCGACGTTCACGCGCAGCGACTCCCACGGATCGATCATCGACGTGGACGTCAGCGAGCTCACCCGCACCGGCCGCGCCGGGTTGGTGATGTCGATCACCGGCACGCCCGGGTTCACGCGCGGCGGCGCATCGGGATTGTTGAACAGCGCGCTCGCGCCCATCGTCGCGTGATAGAAGCAGGTCTGGCCTTTCCTGTCGGTATACGTAGCGGCCGACCACGACGCGCCTTCGCCCTGAACCTGGCTCACGCGCTTGAGGTTGCAGTTAAAGCCACCGAAGCCGGCCTGTCGAAGTGCGGCCGGCACCTGCCCCTGCAGCGCGGTCTCGGGCGTATCGCCCGGGCTGCAGCTCGGCACCCGCGGCACGACATAGTCGGCCACGGACACGCCGGGCGTGGCCGCCGGCGTGTCATCGGCTTCTCCGCCGCAGCCGGTCAGCACGAACATGCAGAGCGACAGCGCGAACGCTGCGCGAATCGGTGATTGCATCGTTGTCTCCTTCCGTCTTGTTTGTCGTGGTGAAAATGCGCTGCGGTCACGGCCCCGGATAGATTTCGATCACGGCGACCTCGATCGTGTCGCCGGTCCGGCTGTGGAAATGCAGCGAGAAACGCCCGGTGATGCCGACCGGGACAATATCCAGCGACTGCGTGCTGCCGGACGCGCATGCCGCCAACGCCCCCGGTATTTCGTGCGCCATCAGGACGCCGGTTTCCCGCGCATGCACGTCGATATGCACCGGCATGCCTTCGTGAATCGCGATCACGGGTCGCGCCCACGGCGCCCGGTCGCGGTCCACGTCGACGGAAAAATGCCGTTGCTGCGGCAGCGCCGGCGATGCCCGCGACACATGCCTCGCGACGCCGTACGCCAGCAGCAGCGTCAACGCGATCGCGACCCATGCCGACGCCCGCCGGCGTCCTGCCTCGATGCTCGTGCTTCGTTCCATCGACACTCACGCCACGCGAGGTGGCTCCGTCAAACCGCCCGCCCATCGGGTGGATTCGATATCGATGGATGGTAGTGAGCGGTGCCGCGACGAGATATCAACTTATTGCGGACTGTCGAGAAATTGCGTACCGAGTAACCCGAGTAGGCGCGACGAATGAAGCGCCGCGCCGATGTCGTTTCGGCGGGTGGCGGGAAAGGGAACGGGAGCCCGGCGCGACGGCTTGCCGGGAAATCGCATCAACGACACACGACGCGCCGACGCCTGAGCGTCGCCTCCGGCGACAGCGCCCGTCAACGCGCGCGCTTCGCCGCGCGCGGCCGTTTCCCGGTCGGGCCCCGACGCGTCGCCGCTCCCGCGAACATCGTCATGTCGTGCAGCAGGCAGTTCAGCAACGTATCGGCCGCGACGCCGAGCGGCCGCCCCGCCTTCACGAGCAGGCGCGCTTTCGCGGAATCGAACAACGGATGCGCGATCGGCAGCGCGACGAGTTCGCCGCTCTCGAGTTCGCGATACGCGGCGAATGCGCCGATCAACGTAATCCCCTCGTGGCGCTTCACGAAATGGCGCAACACCGCGAGCGAGTTGGTCGTCAGCGTCGGACGGATCGGCAGGTTCTCGGTATACGCCAGCATCTGCGCGACCTGACCGAGGCCGAACGCCGGCGGCATCAGTGCGAGCGGATATTCGCCGAGTTCGTGCGCGCGCACCGCGCCGCCCCGCACCGCGAGCGGATGGCCGGCATGAACGAGCGCCACCACCGGCTGCGACGACGTGGCGAGATACGCGATCTCCGGATGAGCCGGCGGGTTGTACGCGAGCCCGATGTGCGCGCGGCTCTCCGCCACTTCCTGCAGCACGTTGTTGACGGGCAGCACATCGACGATCACGTCGAGCTTCGGGTAACGCATGCAGAAATCGGTCAGCACCTCGTCCATCAGCACGTCGACGTAGCCTTCGCTGGTGACGATGCGCACCTGGCCGGATTGCAGCCGCCGCAACGCCTGCAGGCGTTCCTCGAACAATTCCTGCTGCGAGCGGCAACCGCGCCAGTATTCGAGCAGATGCGCGGCCGCCTCGGTCGGCCGCACGCCGCGCGCCTGCCGTTCGAACAGCTCGACGCCGATCTCCTCCTCGAGCAGGCGAATCTGCCGCGTGATCACGGACGGCGCGGTATTGATGCTGTCGGCCGCGCCGCGGATGGAGCCGTGGGTCAGCACCTCGTGGAAGTAGCGCAAGCGGCGCTGGTTGAGTTCGCGCATGGCGTGTCCGGTCTGTCTGATGTTTGCTGGCGGTTTGCCCGAGTGTTGCCTGTCGAGCAACATTAGATCACTTAAGTTGCTCTTGCTCTGCTTTTTCGGCTCTTCGACGATGCGGCAATCGGAACCCGTCCCGCAACACGCTTACGCCACTGGAGAGCGACATGTCCGCCGTCCCAACCTCCCGCCGTCCGGTCGCGCACGACAGCGCGCCAGTACAGGCGCTGTACCGCAAACTGAACTGGCGCCTGCTGCCGCTGCTGTTGCTCTGCTACACGTTCGCGTATCTGGATCGCGTCAACATCGGCTTCGCGAAACTTCACATGCAAAGCGCGCTCGGCTTCTCCGACGCGGCCTACGGCCTCGGCGCGGGCATTTTCTTCCTCGGCTACGTGCTGTTCGAGATTCCGAGCAACCTGATGCTGCCCCGGATCGGCGCGCGCAAGACCATCAGCCGGATCATGGTGCTGTGGGGGCTCACGTCCGCCGCGATGATGTTCGTGCACGACACCACGTCGTTCTACGTGCTGCGCTTTCTGCTCGGCGTGTTCGAGGCCGGCTTCGCGCCGGGCATGATCTTCTACCTGACCTACTGGTACGGCCCGCGCCGCATGGCCGGCGTGATGGCCGTCGTGATGCTGGCCGGGCCGATCGGCGGCATCGTCGGCTCGCCGCTGTCGACCTGGCTGATGACGGCCCTCGACGGCGCGCACGGGCTGGCCGGCTGGCAGTGGATGTTCGTCGCGGAAGGCTTGCCGTGCGCGGTGCTCGGCCTGCTGGTGCTGAAGGTACTGGCCGATCGCCCGGACGATGCGACGTGGCTGAGCGACCGCGAGAAGAGCCTGCTCGCCACCGAGCTGCAGACGCCCGCGGTCGGCCACCACGCGTTCGGGCAGGCGGCGCGTGACCCGCGCGTCTACCTGCTGGCGTTCGCGTACTTCACGATGATCTGCGGAATTTACGCGGTCAGCTTCTGGCTGCCGTCGATCCTCAAGGCCAACGGCGTGACCGACACGATGCAGATCGGCTTCTATTCGATGATTCCGTACATCGGCGCCGCCTGCGCGATGCTCGTGATCGGCCGGCGCTCGGACCGGCGCGGCGAACGCCGCTGGCACAGCGCGGTGTCGGCGCTCGTCGGCGCGGCCGCGCTGGCCGCCGCGACCTGGGCCGGCGGCAATCTCGCGATCTCGCTCGTCTGCATGACGATCGCCACGGCGCTGTTGTGGGCGGCCTACACCGTGTTCTGGGCCATCCCGTCGCAATACCTGACCGGCAACGCGGCGGCCGGCGGCATCGCGCTCATCAACACGATCGGCCTGTTCGGCGGCTTCCTCAGCCCGACGCTGATCGGCGAGATCCGCACCGCCACCGGCAGCATGCAGGCGGGATTGCTCGTGATCGTCGCGCTGATGGTCGCGGGCGCCGTCGCGCTGATCATGAACCGCCTGCCCGCCGCAGCGCGCTGACCGGCGTGCCGCGACGGCACCGTAGCGCCCCATCGACCCCGCACACCCGCCTGCTTTACTGGACTCAGACACATGACCCGACGCATTCTCGTTGCCGGTTTCCAGCATGAAACCAATACCTTCGCGCCCACCAAGGCCGCCTATGCCAACTTCGAACGCGGCGAAGGATTTCCCGCGCTGGTACGCGGCGCCGACGTGCTCGCGCTACGCGACGTCAACATTCCGGCCGGCGGCTTCATCAACGCGGCCGAGCGGCGCGGCTGGCGCTTGCTGCCGGTGATCTGGGCCGGCGCGAGCCCATCGGCGCACGTCACCGAGGACGCCTTCGAACGCATCGCCGGCGAGATCGTCGAGGCGGCGCGACGCGGCGGCTGCGACGCGGTGTATCTGGACCTGCACGGCGCGATGGTCGCCGAGCACACGGACGACGGCGAAGGCACCCTGCTCGAGCGCGTGCGCGCCGCGGTCGGCCCGGACGTGCCGGTGGTCGCGTCGCTCGATCTGCACGCGAACGTGACCGACCTGATGCTGCGCCACGCCGACGCACTGGTCGCCTTTCGCACGTATCCGCACGTGGACATGGCGGAAACCGGCGAACGCGCGGCCGCGCTGCTCGAACGCCTGCTCGCGGGCCGCGGCCCGCTGCATCGCGCGGCGCGGCGGCTGCCGTTCCTGATTCCGATCAACGGGATGTGCACGCTGCTCGATCCCGCTTGCACGATGTACGCGCGCCTTGCGGCGCTCGAAGCCGGCGGCGTGGTGTCGCTGTCGTTCGCACCGGGCTTCCCGGCCGCGGATTTCCCGGAATGCGGTCCGGTCATCTGGGGCTATGGCGACGCCGACGCGGTAGAGGCCGCCGTACAGACGCTGTACGACACGATGCTGGCCGACGAGGCGCAGTGGCAGGTGCCGTTCCTGTCGCCGGACGACGCCGTGCGCGAGGCGATGCGGCTCGCGGCGGACGCAAGCAAACCGGTCGTGATCGCCGACACGCAGGACAACCCGGGCGCGGGCGGCGATTCGAATACGACGGGCCTGCTTCGCGCGCTGCTGCGTCATGGCGCGCAGGACGCGGCGCTCGGCCTGCTGTGGGATCCGGCGGCGGTGGCCGCGGCGTGGCGCGCGGGAGCCGGCGCGCGCATCGACCTGTCGCTCGGCGGCTCGGGTGTGCCCGGCGACGAGCCGCTTCGCGCGCGCTTCGAGGTCGTCGCGCTGTCCGACGGCATCTGCCGCTACGACGGCCCGATGATGAACGGCATGCAGGCCGACGTCGGGCCGGTCGCGTGCCTGCGGATCGACGGCGTGCGGATCGTCGTGAGCGCCGGCAAGGCGCAGATGCTCGATCGCAATCTGTATCGGGTGGGCGGAATCGAGCCGGAGGCGATGAAGATTCTCGTCAACAAGAGCTCGGTGCACTTCCGCGCCGATTTCCAGGACATCGCGCACGCGGTGCTGGTCGCCAAGGCGCCGGGGCCGATGCAGGCCGACCCGGCGGACCTGCCGTGGACCCGGCTCGCGCGCGGGATGCGGATGAAGCCGATGGGACGCGCGTTCGGCGGCGCGTGATGCGGTGATGTGGTGGCGCGTGACCGGTTCCGCGCGGATGCGGACGCGGCGTCACGCGTTGCCGCTCTGCCCGCACGCTGATCGTCGTCATCCATCGACGGCGCGCGGGGCGGGACGCCGCCGCGCCGTCGGAAGGTGCCGGGCGGAACTGACCGTTAGTTGCGACATGCGGTGCAATGAAAAAGGTTCTTCGTGGATTTCCGTGGACGTCGCCTTCCGTTCCGGCGTGGTCGCTTATCCGCACGTTGCCCGGAAAGTCAGCGGATAAGCTGTCCGAAAACCCGCGCCCACGCCGCCCGAAGGCGTCGCGCGCGGTCTTCGAGGAGATAGGAAGCCGCAAGCGCCAAGAGACCTGAAATTGCCCCCGTCACGATGTGCTCGACATAGGGAATACGGTAATGACTCGTGTGCGAGTAGGCGTCGCCCAGCGTCGTCAGGACGCCAACGACCAGCGCATTGCCGTATCGATGCGCGTAGAGTTTTCCCACCGGCGTGAAAGTCAGGAGTACAGCCAGAAGTCCAGTCAGCAGACCCGTATGAAATGCGATGGTCCAGTGGGGAAGGCTCGTGATGTTTCCCCAGCTCCCCGGCATGCAGGTCATGCACGCACTGGTTGGCTGCCAGAAACGCTGGACGAACAGCCTGACGCGGTGCTTCCACCCGGTTGACATGGTGCGTTCCCATCAATGCCGTTGCAACGGCCGGCGCCGCCACACGTATCGTTGAAGCAGTTTCCCAACGCTTGACGAGCCTGCCACCGTCGTCACGGGATGGTCGGCTGTCCGCCGAAGAGACCCGGCAATCACCTGAACATGGGGAAATACTACTCCACGATCAATTGGCCGCCGTGTCGACCAAGACCGGAATTCGACTCTTGCTTCTATCGGCGCGACCCCGTCCGCGACGCGCATCGAATGATGCCCTTGCACGCGAAGTCGACGGCCGGCATCGCCCAATTCCGGTCCATCAGATTTCGCGAAAGCGGCCGCTCCAGCTCGAAATGGTGTTACTCCGAGAACACGCCACGCGCAGCGCAATCGACGAAACGGGCAGATGCTGCGCGACTCGACCACAGATTGTCAAACGGGCTTATCGCTGCAATGGCTGGTGTAGACGCTGATGCCATTGCCGTCTGGATCCTGCATCGAAAAATAGTGGTGACCGTATAGCTCGCCGTCCGCAATGGCTGACGGTGAATATCCTTTCGTGATCAGGCTGGCCCTGTACGACTCCAGATCCGCTTTTGTATGTCCTCCAATCATCAGGTCAATCTTTTCGCTGCTGAAATCGGGCCTCTGACCACTCCGACTGTCCAGCAAAGTGGCCGTCTGATCATCGCCTTTCTTGAACAGCAGCAGATGCGTGCCACCCCGCATTTCAATGATTGCCATCCCGGGAAAGGCATCGAATGCACGCAGACCTAACCCAGTGTAAAAGCGATAGCTCTCGTCGACATCCTGCACTTTCATGACGAAGTGACTGAGCGCTACAGCAGGCAATTGATCGTCGGTTTCATGTTCGTTCATCACTTCCCTCACGCGTTTGTTGGAAAAAATCTTGCACCGCGTACATCTCTGCACTAATCTGACTGGCCAGTCGGAAACGTTATACGACTGACCAGTCGAAAATGCAAGGGGGTGCCGTGGCACGCAAGAAGGAAATCGATAGGGATCGGGTCCTGGACGCCGCTGGGGCCGTCATCCTTGAATCCGGGGGGCGGAATTTCACGCTCGATGCCGTCGCGGAACGCTCGGGAATCAGTAAGGGCGGTCTTGTGTATACCTTTGCGACCAAGGATCAACTGATACTGGCGACGCTGGAACGCGAAATGTCGCAGTTTCAGGAGGCAGTACGCCGGCGGCTGGGCAGTGGACGGACCGGGCCAGTCGAATTGGCCCTCGCGTATATCGACGAAGCCTTGGACGAGGACGACGCCACGACGCAGAAGGCCGCTTTTCTCGTAACCGCCCTGGTGCATGCGCCGAACATGCTGGAGCCGGTGCGTCACCATTACCGCGCACTACTCGATGCGCTTCGAAAGGAACATGGCGAGAATGCCGAAGTACGTCAGGCGCTACTGGCTGTCGAAGGCATTTTTCTGCTCCGGGGGCTCGGGTTCGTGGAAGTGCCCCCCGACGAGCACAAATCCGTCTTGCGTCACGCACGCAACACCGTCCTCGCGGCGTCGAACAAACCGACATATCGGCCATCCCGAGAAGCAAAGAAACAATGATAAGCACGGCGATCCGCCGATTTTGCGGACAATGTAGCGCGTGTTTACGAGTGTCTCTTCATGGAATCCCCGACGCTCCCCGAAATTCGCGATGAACCATAAAAAAACCCCGGCATGCAGACCTGAGCCTGCATGCCGGGGTTCTTCGCTTCACGGTCGGCAAGCGACGAATCGCCCGCCGTTCGCGCTTACCGCGCAGCTACGTCAGCCTTGCCAGACGCCGCATCACCCACCGCCGTCGGCGCCGGCGCATTCCCCCACCCGCCGCCCAGCGCACGGATCAGATTGACGGTCGACACCGCCTGCGCACCCGTCAACTGGTTCGCCTGCAACTGCGACTGCAGCACCGAGCGCTCGCTGTCGATCACGTCGAGATATGCGACCTCGCCTTCCTGATATTGCGTGCGCGACAACGTCGCCGCCCGGCGCGACGCATTGACGGCCGCCTCCTGCGCGCGGATCTGATCATCGAGCAAACGCAGATCGGCGAGATTGTCCTCGACCTCGCGGAACGCGACGAGCACCTGCTGCCGGTAGTTCGCGACCTGCTCGTCGTACTGCGCGCGCGCCTGCTGCACGCCGGCCGCCCGCCGTCCGCCGTCGAACAGCGGCAACGTCAGCGCGGTACCGGCGAACGGCCCGAGCAGGAACGTACGGCTCGACCACAGGAACAGGTTGCCGAGCGTCGACGCTTCATAGCCGAACGACCCGGTGATATCGAGCTTCGGGAAGTACGCCGACTTCGCGAGCCCGATCCGCGCGTTCGCGGCCGCCATCGCGCGTTCGGCCGCCGACACGTCCGGGCGGCGTTCGAGCAGCGCGGACGGCAGGCCCGGCGGAATCTTCACCGCGACCGGCACGATCGGCGTTTCCTTGAACGCGAAATCCGCGGGCGCCTTGCCGAGCAGGATGGCGAGCGCATGCTCGGACGCCGCGCGCCGGCGCGCGACGCCGACCGCATCGGCCTGCGCGCTCGCCAGTTCGTTCTTCGCGCGCGACACGTCGAGCTCGCTGATGTCGCCTTCGTTGAAGCGGCGCTGCACGAGCTTCAGTGCCTGCTCGCGCAACTCGACCGTGCGGCGGTACAGGTCCTGGTCCGAATCGAGCTGACGCAGTTCGAAGTAGTTCTGCGCGACGTCGGCCTGCAGCGCGAGCTGCACCGAACGGAACAGCGCTTCGCTCTGCGCCTGATCGGCACGCGACGCCTCGACGTTGCGGCCGACGCGGCCGAACAGATCGGCTTCGTACGACACCGTGCCCTGCGCGCGCCACAGCGTCGCGTTGGTCGGGCCGGTGCCCTGCGGCTGGAACTGCGACGCCGACGACAGCCCCTCGCGCGTCGGCCCGAAACCGGCGCCGACCTGCGGGAACCATTGCGAGCGCGCCGAACGCGTCGCCGCCCGCGCTTCCTCGACCCGCGCGGCCGCGGCCTTCAGGTTCTGGTTCGCGGCAAGCGCCTGCGTCTCGAGCGAATCGAGCACCGGGTCGCCGAACACCTTCCACCATTCGCCGCGGTGTTCGCCATCCGACGGCTCGGCCGTCTTCCACGTGCCGGCCTGCTCGCCGGCGGCGAGGGTCGGCGCTTCCTTGAACGCGGCGGGCGCCGCCGCGTCGGGACGCTGGTAGTCGGGGCCGACCGCACACGCGGCGAGCAGCGTCGCGAGCAGGGTGCTCGCGGCCGCCACCTTCGCGAAGCGCATCAGGCCGTTCGTGTTGTGCATGTTGTCCATCTTTCTATCCTCAAGCATCGGAAGCCGACGCACCCGACGGCGACACGCCATAACCCGCCGAGTCCTTGCCGGCGACGTGAATCTTGCCGCCCGCGAGCGTGCGCAGCACGACGTAGAACACCGGCGTCAGCATCAGCCCGAACAGCGTCACGCCGAGCATCCCGAAGAACACCGCGACCCCCATCGCATGACGCATTTCCGAACCCGCGCCGGTCGACGTGACGAGCGGCACCACGCCCATGATGAAAGCGATCGACGTCATCAGGATCGGGCGCAGCCGCAGCCGGCTCGCCTCGATCGCGGCCTCGAGCGGCGTCCTGCCGTCGTGTTCGAGCTCGCGCGCGAATTCGACGATCAGGATCGCGTTCTTCGCCGACAGCCCCACCAGCACCATCAGGCCGATCTGCGTGAAGATGTTGTTGTCGCCCTGCGTGAGCCACACGCCCGTCAGCGCCGACAGAATGCTCATCGGCACGATCAGGATCACCGCGAGCGGCAGCGTCAGGCTTTCATACAGCGCGGCGAGCACGAGGAACACGAGCAGCACGCTGATCGGGAACACCCACATCGCCGAATCGCCCGCGAGGATCTGCTGGTACGTGAGGTCGGTCCACTCGAAGCGCACGCCGCGCGGCAGCGTCTCGTGCGCGATGCGCTCGACCGCGGCCTGCGCCTGCCCCGACGAGAAGCCGGGCGCCGGGCCGCCGTTGATGTCGGCCGCCGTGTAGCCGTTGTAGCGCACGACCATTTCCGGGCCGAACGTCGGCGTCACGGTGACCAGCGACGACAGCGGCACCATCTCGCCCTTGTCGTTGCGCGTCTTCAGTTGCAGGATGTCGTCCGCGCGCTGGCGGAACGGCGCATCGGCCTGCACGCGCACCTGGTACACGCGTCCGAAGCGGTTGAAGTCGTTCACGTACAGCGAACCCAGATACACCTGCATCGTGTTGAACACGTCGGTCACCGGCACGCCGAGCTGCTTCGCCTTCACGCGGTCGAGATCGACGTTGAGCTGCGGCACGTTGATCTGGTAGCTCGTGAACAGCGGGCCGAGTTCAGGCGCCTGCTGCGCGCGCTTGATGAAGTCGTTGGTCGCATCCGACAGCTTCGCGTAGCCGACCGCGCCGCGATCCTCGATCTGCATCTTGAACCCGCCGAGCGTACCGAGGCCGAGCACCGGCGGCGGCGGGAACACCGCGACGAACGAATCCTTCATCGCGCCGTACTTCTGGTTCAGCGCACCCGCGATGGCGCCGGCCGACAGCGCCTTGCCGTGCCGTTCCGCGAACGGCTTGAGCGTGACGAACACGATGCCCGCGCTCGAGCTGTTGGTGAAGCCGTTCACCGACAGCCCCGGGAACGCGACCGCGCTCTCGACGCCCGGCTGCTTCAGCGCGATCGAACCCATGTCGCGGATCACCTTCTCGGTGCGGTCGAGCGACGCACCGTTCGGCAGCTGCGCGAACGCGATCAGGTATTCCTTGTCCTGCGCGGGCACGAAGCCGCCCGGCACGACCTTCGACACGAGCACCGTCGCGCCCACCAGCACGAGATACACGCCGAGCATCAGCGTCTTGCGCGACAGCACGCCGCGCACGCCGCGGCCGTAGTTCTCCGCCCCGCGATGGAACACCTTGTTGAAGCCGCGGAAGAAGCCGCCGAGCACGCGGTTCATCACACGCGTGAGCCAGTCTTCCTTGTCGCCGTGCCCCTTCAGCAGGATCGCGGACAGCGCCGGCGACAGCGTCAGCGAGTTGAACGCCGAGATCACCGTCGAGATCGCGATGGTCATCGCGAACTGCTTGTAGAACTGGCCGGTCAGGCCCGACATGAACGCGAGCGGCACGAACACGGCGACCAGCGTCAGCGCGATCGCGATGATCGGCCCGCTCACTTCCTGCATCGCCTTGTAGGTCGCCTGCCGCGCGTTCATCCCGTTCTCGATGTTGCGCTCGACGTTCTCGACGACGACGATCGCATCGTCGACCACGATCCCGATCGCGAGCACCATCCCGAACAGCGACAACGCGTTGATCGAATACCCGAACGCGAGCAGCAGCGAGAACGTGCCGATGATCGACACCGGCACCGCGATCAGCGGAATCAGCGACGCGCGCCAGGTCTGCAGGAACACGATCACGACGATCACGACCAGCGCGATCGCTTCGAGCAGCGTGTGCACGACGGCCTTGATCGACGAGCGCACGAACTGCGTCGGGTCATAGACGATCTTGTAGTCGACGCCCGCCGGCATGTCCTGCTTCAGTTCGGCCATCGTCTTGCGCACTTCGTCCGAGATCTGCAGCGAGTTCGCGCCCGGCGACTGGTTGATCGCCATCGCGACGGCCGGCTTGTTGTCGAGCAGCGAGCGCAGCCCGTACTCGGACGCGTCGAGCTGGATCCGCGCGATGTCGCGCAGGTGCGTGACGCCGCCATCCGGCGTCGTCTTCACGACGATGTCGCCGAATTCGTCTTCCGTCTGCAGACGGCCGCGCGCGTTCACCGACAGCTGCAGCGGCGTGCCGGGCAGCGACGGCGATGCGCCGATCACGCCGGCCGCGACCTGCACGTTCTGCTCGCGGATCGCCTGCACGACGTCCTCGGCCGACAGCCCGCGCTGCGCGACCTTCTGCGGATCGAGCCACACGCGCATCGCGTAGTCGCCCGAACCCCACAGCTGCACCTGGCCGACGCCCTGGATCCGCGACAGGCGATCCTTCACGTTGATCAGCGCGTAGTTGCGCAGGTAGGTCATGTCGTAGCGGTTGTCCGGCGAGATCAGGTGGACCACCATCGTCAGCGTCGGCGAGCTCTTCACCGTGGTGATGCCGAGCCGCTGCACGTCTTCCGGCAAGCGCGGCAGCGCCTGGTTCACGCGGTTCTGCACGAGCTGCGTGGCCTTGTCCGGATCGGTGCCCAGCTTGAACGTGACGGTGATCGTCATGTTGCCGTCGCTGTTCGCCTGCGACTGCATGTAGAGCATGTCCTCGACGCCGTTGATCTGCTCTTCAAGTGGCGACGCGACCGTCTCGGCGATCACTTTCGGGTTCGCGCCCGGGTACTGCGCCTTCACGATCACCGAAGGCGGCACGACTTCCGGATATTCCGAAATCGGCAGCAGGAACATCGCGATCACCCCGCCGAGCAGGATGATCACCGATAGGACTCCTGCAAAGATCGGCCGGTCGATAAAGAATTTGGAAATGTTCATGGGTTGCTCTGTCTGGTTGAACGCGGATGCGAAGCGGCGCGCCGCTTACGAATCCGCCTTCGCCGGTGCGGCCGGCTTCGCGGTGCTCGCGAGCGGCGCGGACGGCGCATCGCCGCCCGTCATCGGGACCATGTGCGGCTTCACCTGCTCGCCCGGACGCACGCGCTGCGTGCCGTTCACGACCACGCGGTCGCCGGCCGACAGCCCGCTCACGATCACGCGCCGGTTGCCGTGCTGCATCCCTTGCTGCACTTCGCGATACGACACGCGGCCCTGCTGGTCGACGACGAACACGAACTTCTTGTCCTGGTCGGTGTTGATCGCCGCGTCGTCGACGAGCAGCGCCTCGTGCGGCGCGCTGCCGCCCACCTTCACGCGTGCGTAGAGGCCCGGGACCAGGGTGCCGTCCGCGTTGTCGAAGCGGGCGCGCACGCGGATCGTGCCGGACGACGTGTCGAGCCGGTTGTCGACCGAATCGATCTCGCCGCTGCGCGAGTAGCCGGTTTCGTTCGCGAGGCCGAGCTCGACCGGCACCTTGCGGCCGCTGCGCGCGCCGTTGATGTATTGCAGGTAGGTCTGCTCGTCGGCGTCGAACGACGCGTAGATCGGCGACACCGATACCAGCGTCGTCAGCGGCGCGGCCGACGCGCCGGCCGACACGACGTTGCCGAGCGTGATTTCCGCGCGCGACACGCGGCCCGACACCGGCGCGGTGATGCGCGTATAGCCGAGATTGATGCGCGCCGTTTCCAGCGCGGCTTCGGCGGCCTTCAGGTTCGCGTTCGCTTCGCGCGCCGCGTTCTGCTTCTCGTCGTAGTCGCGCTTCGCGATCGCGTTGTCGCCGATCAGCCGCTGCGCGCGCTGCCAGTCGGTCTGCGCGTAGCCGTTGCGGGCCTGCGCGGCCGCGAGCTGCGCGGCGGCGCGGTCGACTTCCGCCTGGTACGGGCGCGGGTCGATCACGAACAGCACGTCGCCCTTCTTCACGAGCGCGCCGTCCTTGAAGTTCACCGCGACGATCGTGCCCGACACCTGCGGGCGCACGTCGACTTTCTCGACCGCCTCGAGGCGGCCCGAATAGCTTTGCCAGTCGGTCACGGTCTGCGGCACGACGGTCGCGACGTCGACTTCGGGCAGCGGCGCCGCCGCTTTCTCGGGGGCGTTCGCGCTCACGCGCATCGCGCCGAACGTGCCGAGGCCGACGACGGCGAGCGTGACGATCGCCGCGGTCGCGATTCGGGAACGGGAGGTGCGTAGGATGGCCATGTGGATCTCCAGTAAGCGTGGATTGGTTCTGGTTATTCGGGACGGTTCGGCTGGCGGGCCTGGAAGCGGCACTGGAAGAAGCGCACGGCTTCCTCGAATGCGGCTTCGTGCGTGGCGAGCGCGGCGTGCGTGATGTCCGGGTAGCGGATCACCTGCGTGAGCACGCCCGACGAGATCAGGCAGCCCGCATAGTTCTCCGCTTCGACGTGCAGCACGTCGTTCTGCGCGGTGACGACGAGCGTCGGCGGCAGCCCCGCGAGGCGCACCGATTCGATCGGCGCCGCGTACGGGTGCATGCGCTGCGCGGCCTGCGGCAGATACGCGCGATAGCAGGCCGCGCATTCGCGCGCGGTGATGTCGGACGCGAGGCGCTCGGCGTCGCCGATGCGCGTCATGCTCGGGTCGAGCATCGGCCCGAACAGCGCCTGCGCGGCGATCGACACTTCGCCGCGGTCACGTGCGATGAAGGCGAGGCAGTTCGCGAGCTGGCCGCCCGCGTCGTGCCCCGCGACCCCGATCTTCTTCGGGTTGCCGCCGAACGCGCGGGCGCGCGTCGCGGCCCACACGGCGGCGCGATACGCATCCTCCGGCGCGGCCGGAAAAGGAAAGGCCGGCGCGAGCGAATAATCGACCGACACTACGAGAGCTGGTAAGCGTTCTGCTAAAAAACGCGCGGCGAAATCCGCGTCTTCGAGCGAACCGCGGACGAAGCCGCCGCCGTGGAAATAAAGCACTACTGGCAACCCGGTCTTGTCCGGGCGGCGGTAGAGACGCAGCACGATGTCCTGCGCGTAGCCGGGAATTTCCACTTCGGCAACCGTCAGCGCCGCGCCCGCTATGGCTTGCGCGGGCAGCGCGGCTTTCAGGAATTTGCTGAATTCAGAAGCGTCCATGACGATGCAGCATCCATTTCGAGATGGAACGAATTCTGGGTCCGGCAGACATTGGGATAAATGCCTATAATCCGGCAACACAATTCAACGCCCCCGAACAATCCGAGGCTGCGTTTACCCACGAGGTAGCGCAGCCTTCTTGTTCCGGCGGCAAATTAAATTGCGGAGGTTGTGATGGACCGGCTTCAGGCCATGCAGGTGTTTACTCGCGTCGTCGATACAAGCAGCTTCACCAAGGCAGCAGAAACGCTCAGCTTGCCGCGAGCGTCCGTCACGACGATCATCCAGAATCTCGAAGCATTCCTCGGCGTGCGGCTGATGCACCGGACCACGCGCCGGCTCTCGCTCACGCCGGACGGCGCCGCGTACTACGAACGATGCGTGCGGATCCTCGCGGACGTCGAGGAAACCGAAGCAAGCTTCCAGGCCAACAACCGGAAGCCGCACGGAAAGTTGCGTATCGACATGCCGGGCTCGATCGGGCGGCTGCTCGTGATTCCGTCGCTGTGCGAATTCCATACGCGCTACCCGGACATCGACCTGCAACTCGGCCTGTCCGATCGGCCGGTCGACCTGCTGCAGGAAGGCGTCGACTGCGTGATCCGCGTCGGTGCGCTGCAGGACTCGTCGCTCGTCGCACGCCGCGTCGGCCTGTTCGAATGCGTGACCGTCGCGTCGCCCGATTATCTCGAGCGCCACGGCGAGCCGCAGACGATCGACGACCTGAACCAGCACAAGGCCGTCAACTACTTCTCGAGCCGCACGGGCCGCACGATCGACTGGACCTTCCTGATCGACGGCAAGGAAGTCGAGATGAAGATGGAGGGCATCGTGTCGGTAAACGACGCGGATGCGTACGTGACGTGCGGAATCGAAGGCTTCGGGCTGATCCAGCCGCCGCTGTTCATGGTGCTGCCGCACCTGCGCGAAGGCCGGCTCAAGGAAGTGCTGCCCGGCGTCAAGCCGCTGCCGATGCCGATTTCGGTCGTGTATCCGCACAGCCGCCATCTGTCGCCGAAGGTGCGCGTGTTCGTCGACTGGGTGGCCGAAGTGTTCGACCGTTGCCCGCTGCTGAGCGGCAAGGGCAGCCTCGACGCGACGTGCAGCAAGCGCACGTTCGAGGAAGCCGAACGCGCGCCGGTGCTCGATACGCCGGTCATCAACGAGTGGGTCGCGTAATCGCCTGACCCCCACGCGCGGGCCGGACGGCCCGCGCGTCATCCCGCCTGAGCGCCGCCCGGCACGTCTGTCAAGCGCGGTGCCCCGATCCTTCCCGAATCCGCAGTAAACCTTTGCGCGACCCGCGGCAATCGGCCGCGTGCGTCGTCGCGGGTCGTTGCGCGTCGCCGCCGCGCATCCCGGCGAAGCCCGCGCCGCGGGGCCCCCGGCCATTTCCGCATAGCCCTGCCGGCGGTGCGGATGACGATTGTTCCACTGACACGACAATTCAATTCGCGTCTGCCGCATTTATCGCACCGGAACAGATACCTAGAGTAAACCCTGTCGCGCACCTCGTTGCGCATCGAACAGATCCCGCCTTGCGGGACCGGAGTCAGCGCTCAAGCGCCAGCTCCGACATCTCTAGGAGTGACGCCATGAACCGCCGCCATCTTCTCTCGGCCCTTGCTCTCGCGCTTGCGGTGTCCGCACCGGCCTTCGCCGATTCGGGTACCCCGCATGCCGGCGACTACGGCAACACGTCGTGGTACTCGCAACACAACGGCCCGCGGACGCGCGCCGAAGTGAGCGCGGAAGTCGTGCAGGCCCGCAAGGACGGCACGCTCGCATACCTGCGCAAGGCGACTTCGTATCCGCAAGGGCTCGAACTCGCACAAAGCCCGTATCGCTCGACGCCGGAAGGCAACCAGCTCGCCGGCGGGGGCCGGTAAACGCGCGACGCCGCGCGGCGGGTTGCCCCGCGCGCGGCGTTTCGAACGACTTTGTCGACGACTCGCTGAGTCAGTTAGTTGCAGGAGCACATGATGAACGATCAACTTCCTTCGCCGCTCGATCACTGGGACGACACCACGCCGGTCTGGACGCCGTTCCGTTCGGCCCCGCAATCGCATTGACTGCGTTGACCGCCGGCTGAGTCATCGTCCGGCCGTCAACGACGCGGCACGCCGTCGCGCCATTCGCCCCAGTGCGTGACGATGTCCTGCACCAGCGGATTGCCCGCGCGGTACAGGTTTTCGGTCGCCGGGGCGAAGCCGCCCTGGTCCGCGTAGTTCAGCAGGTTGTCGGTGCTCGTCTGCCCCGCGTACGGCCGATCGAAATCGGACCCGGTGCGCAGCACGGCCACACGCGACAGGTCGACCCGCTTCACGCTCGCCGCGCGCTTGAGCGCTTCATACGTCGCGTTGTCCTCCTGCGCGGTCATGCAGTAGGTGCCCTTGCCGTCCGTCAGGATCTTGGTCCACTGACGCGCGCGCTCGCCGATCAGCGTGCCCGAGAACCACGTGTTGCCCGACGACGTATCGCACTGGATCACCGTCGGCGGCCGGTTCGCCGGCGCATACGTGAACTTCGCGCGCGCAGCCTGCGCCTGGGCGCTATCGGCGAGCACGACGTTGCGCGACAGCGCGTACGCGGCGTCGGTCAGCTGCGGGTTGAGCTGGAACACTTCGGTGCGATAGTCGAGCGGCGGCTTGTCGTTCGGGCTCTTCGTGTTGATGCCGAGAAAGCCGGTGTTCCACCCGGCCGGAATCTCGCGCGCATCGAGCTCCCACTGCAGGCTGAAATCGACGAGGTATTTCGACCACGCGGCCGATCCGACCGTGCCCTGTGCGGGGTCGACGCCCGCGATGCCCGAGATCAGGAAATAGGTGCGGCGCAGATCGAAGCGTGGCGAGAACGTGAGCGCCATGATCGTCGCCGACGCGTTCGCATAGCCCATCCCGGTCGTGACCACGCACACGTCCTGCTTGTTGCAGTGGACAGCCGGATAGTCGGGCGACAGGCCCGGCACGGTGATGTCGCGCCACGGGCCGAGCCGGTCGAGCCATGCCTGGCCTTCCGGGCCGAACATCGTGATGATCATGACCTTGACCGGGCGGCCATGCGAGCCGGTCTCGGCGAATGCTGCATTGCCTGCATCGTTGCCCTGGTTGTCCTGCGCGATCGACGGCGCGGTCGCACAGGCGGCAAGCGAGAATGCGGCGGCGGAAAGGATGGAGCGAGTCAGCATCGGCGTTCCTTGTTTCGGTGATGTTGGGTGAGAACGGCTCTCGGAGACTGCGCGACGAGTATAGAACGGGCGTACGCGATGCGGAACCCGACTACGAAACGGCTGGCGGTGTTTCGTGCGAACGGAGGCGTGTTGCGCGACGGAAAATCGCGCATTCGTCGCGGCCTTGCAAACATCAGGAATGCTATCGGGTTCGTCGCCGTGCGCGACGTCGGCCGCTTCGCGCCGCGCTACACGCGCATCAGCCCCGCGACGCCGTAGCCGAGCACGACGAGTGCGGCGACCCCATGGCTCGCCGCGAGCCACGCTGGCGATTTCACGAAACGCCCGATCGCGCTGCCGCCGAACGCGAACACGAGCTGCCCGGCGAGACTGCCCGCGAACACGCACGCGGCGCCGAGCAGCCAGTGCCGATGCGCGCCGGCGGCAGCGGTCGCATAGCCGTAGAACAGCAGGATGGTCAGCGGGTTCGCGAGCGTGACGAAGAACATCGACATGAACGGGCGATTGCCCGGCGGCGGCGGGACGTCGCCATCGAGCGTGCGGCGCCGGTCACGCAGCGCCTGCCACAGCATCCGCGCGCCCATCGCGAGCAGCACGCACGCACCGACCATGCGGAACAGCGACAGATGCGACGCGAGCGTGCCCGCGAGCAGCGCGCCGATGGTGAACGCGACGACCGCATAACAGCCGTCGGCAGCGGCCACTCCGATCGCCGCGCGCACGCCGGTCGCCGTGCCGGCGCGCATGCCGTAGTTCGCGATCATCAGCGCGACGGGCCCGACCGACAGCGCGATCATCAGCCCGAACAGGAAGTCGTTCATCGGTCGTCGATGGCATCAATACCGTCGATGGAAGGCATCGATTCCAGCGACGTCGAAACGATACGCGGTATGAATCCGGCGTCAGGCGACGTCGACGCGTGCGGGCCCGTCCGCCATCTCGCCGATCACGGCCGCGCGGTCGAAGCCGTCGGCACGGAAGCACGCGAGCACGTCGTCGACCGCCTCCGGCACGCACGCGACCAGCAGCCCGCCCGACGTCTGCGGATCGGTCAGCAGCGCCTGCGCGACGGGCGGCAGCCCGTCGGCGAGCCGTATGTCAGTGCCGTACGCGGCCCAGTTGCGGCCCGACGCGCCGGTGAACACACCATCGGCAACGAACGTCTCGACGCCCGCGAGCCACGGCAGCGACGCATAGTGCACGCGCGCGGTGAGCTGCGCGCCGCGCGCCAGTTCGAGCGTATGGCCGAGCAACCCGAAGCCGGTGACGTCGGTCAGCGCATGCACGCCCGGCAGCGCGGCGAGCTCGGCGCCCGGCCGGTTCAGCTTGGTGGTCGTCGCGACCATCTGCGCGTAGCCGTCGGCGTCGAGCTGGTTCTTCTTCAGCGCGGCCGACAGCACGCCGACGCCGAGCGGCTTGCCGAGCACGAGCACGTCGCCCGCGCGCGCGGCCGCGTTGCGCTTCACGCGCGACGGATGCACGACGCCGATCGCCGCGAGCCCGTAGATCGGCTCGACCGAATCGATCGAATGACCGCCCGCGACCGGAATGCCGGCATCCGCGCACACCGATTCGCCGCCGCGCAGCACGGCCGCGATCGTCTCGTGCGGCAGCACGTTGATCGGCATGCCGACCAGCGCGAGCGCGAGGATCGGCTTGCCGCCCATCGCATAGACGTCGGACAGCGCGTTGGTGGCCGCGATGCGGCCGAAGTCGAACGGATCGTCGACGATCGGCATGAAGAAATCGGTGGTCGCGACGATCGCCTGCTCGTCGTTGAGCCGGTAGACCGCCGCGTCGTCGGACGTCTCGGTGCCGACCAGCAGATCCGGGAACAGCGCGGGCGGCGTCGCGCGCTTGAGCAGCTCGGACAGCACGCCCGGCGCGATCTTGCAGCCGCAGCCGCCCCCGTGCGACAGGCTCGTGAGGCGCGGAACGGCAGGCTGGGCTTGGGTGGCTTCGGTCATCGTCGGCATCCGGTGAATAACAACGTTCTATTATCGACAATTCCGCGCGAGCGCGCCCGATACCCACATAATTGACGGCGCTGCCCCGCTCCCGCCTTCGTCCGCCCGTTCGTTCATGGATCACTTCTTCATCGGCCTCGTGCTGTGCTCCGCGCTGCTGCACGCCATCTGGAACGCGTTCCTCCACGTCAGCGAAGATCGGCTGGTCCAGCTCGGCACGATGTCGCTGCCGTATCTCGCGTTCGGCATCGCCGGCGCCGTGCTGCTGCCCGCGCCGGCGCCCGCCGCGTGGCCGTACGTCGTCGCGTCCGCCGTGCTCGAGGTCGCGTACTGCTTCACGCTGGCGCGCGCGTACCGCAACGGCGAATTCGGGCAGATCTATCCGATCGCGCGCGGGATATCGCCGCTGCTCGTATCGGTCCTCGCGCTCGCGATGCTGCACGAACGGCCGACGCCGTTCGGCTTCGCGGGCATCGCGCTCGTGTCGTTCGGCATCATGTCGCTCGCGCTGCGGCGCGGCTTGCGGTTCTCCGGCGAAGGCGTGCCGTATGCGCTGCTCACCGGCGTGTTCATCGCCGCGTATTCGATCTGCGACGGGATCGGCTCGCGCGTGTCCGGCAGCGCGCTCGGCTATATCGCGTGGGTGTATCTGCTGTGGAGCGTGCCGCAGCTCGTGCTCGTCTGCGCGGTGCGCGGCGGCCCGCGCGCGGTGCTCGGCTCGCGCACCGCGCTCACGCAGGGCGCGATCGCCGGCACGATCTCGCTCGCCGCATACGGGATCGTGATCCTCGCGTATCGGCACCTGCCGGTCGCGACCGTGTCGGCGCTGCGCGAAACGAGCTCGATCTTCGCGGTCGCGATCGGCTGGTTCGTGATGCGCGAGCGGCCCGGTGCGCAGCGGCTCGCCGCCTGCGCGCTGGTGGTCGCGGGCGCGGCGTTGATCCGGCTTTAAACAGCGGGCCAGCGGCCGCCGCTGACGCTGCCGGACGCGTCGAACCGGCTCCACGCGAATCCGCGCATCGGCGAACGTCTCGCGCGTCGCGGCACACGCCTGTTCCCCGCACCGCGGGCAGCACGATTCGGCCCGCCGGCGGCGCGGCTGTCCGTCCGCCTCACACCGCCGCCGCCACCTTGTCGAACGCCCGCTCGTCGATCGCCTCGGCAAGCGTCGCGAACGCGGTCGCGATCTCGTCTTCCGGCACGCACGCATAGCCGAGCAGCAAACCCGATGCGGCACGCTCGCGATCCGCGTAGTACCCGGACAGCGGCCGCACCACGATGTTGCGTTCGAGCGCGGCCTGCGCGACCGCGCGATCGTCGACGCCGGCCGGCAATTGCGTGACGAGATGCAGCCCGGCGTCGCTGCCGAGCGCGTGCAGCGTATCGCCGTAGCGCCGCGCGACCGCGTCGAGCAGCACCTCGCGGCGTTGTCCGTACAGCGTGCGCATCTTGCGGATGTGCGACACGAAGTGCCCTTCCGCGATGAATTCGGCGAGCACGGCCTGCTGCAGCAGCTGCCCTTCGCGATACAGCTCGGCGCTCGCGGTCGCGAAACTTTCCGCGAGCGGCTCCGGCGCGACCAGATAGCCGACCCGCAGCCCCGGGAACAGCGTCTTGCCGAAACTGCCGACGTAGATCACCTGCCCGGCCGTGTCGAGCCCCTGCAGCGACGCGAGCGGCCGGCTGCCGTAGCGGAATTCGCTGTCGTAGTCGTCCTCGATGATCCAGCAGCCGTGCTGGCGCGCGTATTCGAGCAGCATCCGCCGCCGCGCGAGGCTCATCACCATCCCGAGCGGATACTGGTGCGACGGCGTGACGAGCATCAGCTTCGGCGGCTCGGCGAGATCGGCGGCCGACGGCGCGATGCCTTCGTCGTCGACCGGAATCGGCCGCGTGGTCAGCCCCGACACGTTCAGCACGCTGCGCACGCCCCAGTAGCACGGGTCCTCGGTCCAGATCGCGTCGCCCGGGTCGGTCAGCAGCCGCACCGCGAGGTCGATCGACTGGTGGATGCCGGTCGTGATCACGATCTGCTCGGGCGTGCAGCGCACCGAGCGCGACGTGCGCAGGTAGTCGGCCAGCGACTCGCGCAGCAGCGCGAGCCCGCCGCCCGGCGCATAGGTCAGCAGGTCGGGGCGCAGGCGCCGCCAGTACTTGTTGTGCAGCCGCGTCCACACACGCGCCGGAAATCGCGACACATCGGGCACGCCCGGCATGAACGCGCCGCCCTGGCGCTTCGACACGCCGGCGCCTTCGACGAGCCGCGTGCCGCGCGCGGACAGCCGCCGTACGGACGGCGTCACGACGGCCGGGCCGGCGCCCGCGTCGGGCGGCGCGCCGACGATCTCGTCCGGCGCGCTGTCGGCGACGAACGTGCCGCGCCCCGTCGCCGAGTTCACATAGCCTTCGAGCGCCAGCTGTTCGTAAACCTGCGTGACCGTGTTGCGCGCGATCCCGAGCTCGGCGGCCAGCAGCCGCGACGACGGCACACGCGTGCCGGCCGGCAGTTCGCGCGACAGGATCGCCTGTTGCAGCAGCCGGTGAAGCTGCCGGTAGATCGGCTGTTCGCCGCCGCGCACGAGGCGCTGCGCCAGCCAGTCCGACAACACGCTCGCGCGCATGATTGGCTCCTGAATATTTATTGAAATGGCTCTGATTGCCAGAGCCAAATGTGATTATAGTCGCCTCCATGGGCTGCCAAGGCGCCCGATTTCCTACCCACCGGACAGAACATCAAGGAGATGACCGTGAAGAATGCCGACCTGCAGGCCCGCAAGAACGCCGCCACCCCGCGCGGCGTCGGCGTGATGTGCGATTTCTACGCCGCCCGCGCCGAGAACGCGGAGCTGTGGGATGTCGAAGGCCGCCGCTTCATCGATTTCGCCGCCGGCATCGCGGTGCTGAACACGGGCCACCGCCACCCGAAGATCGTCAAGGCGATCGCGGATCAACTGAACAGCTTCACGCACACCGCTTACCAGATCGTCCCGTACGCGTCGTACGTCGAGCTGGCGGAAAAGATCAACGACCGCGCGCCGGGCGACTTCCCGAAGAAGACCGCGTTCTTCACGACCGGCGCCGAAGCCGTCGAGAACGCGATCAAGATCGCGCGTGCGGCGACCGGCCGTCCGGGCGTGATCGCATTCTCGGGCGGCTTCCACGGCCGCACGATGATGGGCATGGCGCTGACCGGCAAGGTCGCCCCGTACAAGCTGAACTTCGGCCCGTTCCCGGGCGACGTGTTCCACGCGCCGTACCCGAACGCACTGCACGGCGTGACGACGGCCGACTCGATCAAGGCGATCGAGATGCTGTTCAAGGCCGACATCGATCCGAAGCGCGTCGCCGCGATCATCTTCGAACCGGTCCAGGGCGAAGGCGGCTTCAACCCGGCGCCGGCCGAATTCGTGCGCGCGCTGCGCAAGATCTGTAACGAACACGGCATCCTGCTGATCGCCGACGAAGTGCAGACGGGCTTCGCACGTACCGGCAAGCTGTTCGCGATGCAGCACTACGACGTGCTGGCCGACCTGATCACGATGGCGAAGAGCCTCGCGGGCGGCATGCCGCTGTCGGGCGTCGTCGGCCGTGCGGACGTGATGGACGCGGCCGCCCCCGGCGGCCTCGGCGGCACCTACGCGGGCAACCCGCTGGCGGTCGCGTCGGCGCACGCGGTGCTCGAGATCATCGACGAAGAGAAGCTGTGCGAGCGCGCGACGCAACTCGGCGACGTGCTGAAGGCGAAGCTGAACGCGCTGCAGGCCGACGTGCCGCAGATCGCCGACGTGCGCGGCCCGGGCGCGATGATCGCGGTCGAATTCCTGAAGCCGGGTTCGGGCGAGCCGGATGCCGAATTCACGAAGCGCGTGCAGGCGCGTGCGCTCGAGCGCGGCCTGCTGCTGCTCGTGTGCGGCGTGTACTCGAACGTCGTGCGCTTCCTGTTCCCGCTGACGATCCCGCAAGCCGTGTTCGACGAAGCGCTCGTGATCCTCGAGGAAGTGCTGAAGGAAACGGTCGGCGTGCCGGCCTGAGTTCCCGTCCGCTGCAACTGAATGCGCCGCCGCCGTCGTGAAGACGGCGGCGGCCGTTTTCATCCGTCCTTTTCGAAGCAGGTGATTCATATGAGCACTGTTCAGGAAACCCTGGCACTGAAAGATCCGTCGCTGTTCCGCCAGCAGGCGTACGTCAACGGCGAATGGCAAGGCGCGACGAACGGCGAGACGTTCGACGTCCGCAACCCGGCCACCGGCGGCCTGCTCGGCACCGTGCCGGCGATGGGCGCGGCCGAGACACGTCACGCGATCGACGCCGCGAACGCCGCCTGGCCGGCATGGCGCAAGAAGACCGCGAAGGAGCGTGCGGTCATCCTGCGCAAGTGGCACGACCTGATGATGGAAAACGCCGACGACCTCGCGCTGATCCTGACGACCGAGCAAGGCAAGTCGCTGGCCGAAGCGAAGGGCGAGATCGGCTACGCGGCGTCGTTCCTCGAATGGTTCGCCGAGGAAGGCAAGCGCGTGTACGGCGACACGATCCCGACGCCGGCGAGCGACAAGCGCATCGTCGTGACGAAGGAAGCGATCGGCGTATGCGCGGCGATCACGCCGTGGAACTTCCCGGCGGCGATGATCACGCGCAAGGTCGGCCCGGCGCTCGCGGCCGGCTGCCCGATCGTCGTGAAGCCGGCCGAGGCCACGCCGTTCTCCGCGCTCGCGATGGCGGTGCTCGCCGAGCGCGCGGGCGTGCCGGCCGGCGTGTTCAGCGTCGTCACGGGCGACCCGAAGGCGATCGGCGGCGAGCTGACGTCGAACCCGATCGTGCGCAAGCTGTCGTTCACGGGCTCGACGCCGGTCGGCCGCCTGCTGATGGCGCAATGCGCGGCGACGGTCAAGAAGGTGTCGCTGGAGCTCGGCGGCAACGCGCCGTTCATCGTGTTCGACGACGCCGATCTCGATGCGGCCGTGCAGGGCGCGATCGCGTCGAAGTACCGCAACAGCGGCCAGACGTGCGTGTGCACGAACCGCTTCTACGTGCACGAAGCCGTATACGACCAGTTCGCGCAGAAGCTCGCGGCGGCCGTCGGCCAGCTGAAGGTCGGCCGCGGCACGGAGCCGGGCGTCACGCAGGGCCCGCTGATCAACGAAGCGGCCGTGCTGAAGGTCGAGGCGCACATCGAGGACGCGCTCGCGAAGGGCGCGACCGTCGTGACGGGCGGCAAGCGCCATGCGCTCGGCCACGGCTTCTTCGAGCCGACCGTGCTGACGGGCGTCACGCCGGCGATGAAGGTCGCGAAGGAAGAAACGTTCGGGCCGCTCGCGCCGCTGTTCAAGTTCGGCAGCGACGACGAAGTGATCCGCCTCGCGAACGACACCGAGTTCGGCCTCGCCGCGTACTTCTACAGCCGCGACATCGGTCGCGTGTGGAAGGTGGCCGAAGCGCTCGAATACGGGATGGTCGGCGTGAACACGGGCCTGATCTCGAACGAAGTCGCGCCGTTCGGCGGCGTCAAGCAGTCGGGCCTCGGCCGCGAAGGCTCGCACTACGGCATCGACGACTACGTCGTGATCAAGTACCTCTGCCTGGCCGTCTGACGGTTCGGGGCCGGTCGCTTCCCGGCGACAGGCCCTCGCCGCCCGGCCGGAACCGGGCGGCCCGACGCGGGCCGGCGCCTCTCCGTCGCGCCCGCGTCACCCTCCCTTCCCCGCGATCAGCGGAATACGTTCACCGCCTCGACCAGCCGCGTCGCCTGCTGCTTCAGGCTTTCCGACGCCGCCGTGCTCTGTTCGACGAGCGCCGCGTTCTGCTGCGTGATGTTGTCCAGGTGCACGACCGCCTGGTCGACCTGCGCGACACCCGTGCTCTGCTCGGCCGTCGACGAGCTGATCTCCGCAATCAGATCCGACACGCGCTTCACCTGCGTGACGATGTCCTCCATCGTCTTGCCCGCGCCATCGACGATCCGCGCACCCGACTCGACCCGCTCGACACTGGCGCCGATCAGCGTCTTGATCTCCTTCGCCGCGTTCGCGCTGCGCTGCGCGAGCGCCCGCACCTCGCCGGCGACCACCGCGAAACCGCGCCCCTGATCGCCCGCGCGCGCCGCCTCGACCGCCGCATTCAACGCGAGGATGTTGGTCTGGAACGCGATGCCGTCGATCACGCCGATGATGTCCGCGATCTTGCGGGAGCTGTCGGTGATGTCGTTCATCGTCGCGACGACTTCGTTCACCGCCTGCCCGCCGCGCCCGGCCGCCTCGCTCGCGGACACGGACAACTGATTCGCCTGCAGCGCCGTCTCCGCATTGCTCGACACGGTCGCCGTCATCTCGGCCATCGACGCGGCCGTCTGCTGCACGCTGGTCGACGCCTGCTCGGTGCGCGCGCTCAGGTCGTTGTTGCCTTGCGCGATCTCGTTGCTCGCGCGCTGCACGTTCAGCACCTGTTCGCTGACGTCGTCGACGAGCCAGCGGAACATCAACCCGAGCTGGTTGATCGTGCGCAGCGTCATGCCGATCTCGTCGACCCGGTTCATCCGCACGCCGCTGCGGCTCTCGCCGGTCGCCACGCGCAACGCCTCGTCGCGCAACTGTCGAAGCGGCCGCACGATCTGCGCGTCGAGCCACAGCCCGGCCGCCGCCGTCACGCCGATCGCCGCGCCGGCGAACGCCGCGAGCCCGCCGCCGGTCAACCCGCCCGCCCAGCCGGCGCCGATGACCGCCGGCGCGAGCACGCATAGCGTCGACACCAGCCGGGCGCGCACCGACATCGTCTGGAACAGCGACGCGACGCGCATCGCGCCCGTGCGCACGATCAATCCCTTGTGGAACCGGCGGCTGCCGGCCTTGCCTTCGCGGAAATCGCGATACAGCGCCTCGGCGGCCGCGATCTCGTCGCGCGTCGCCTTCGTGCGCACCGACATGTAGCCTTTCGGCTGCCCGTTACGCATCACCGGAATCGCGTTCGCGCGCACCCAGTAGTGATCGCCGTTCTTGCGGCGGTTCTTCACGAGCGCGGTCCACGGCTCGCCGCCCTTGAGCGTCGCCCACATGTCGGCGAACGCCTCCTTCGGCATGTCCGGGTGACGCACCACGTTGTGCGGCTGGCCTTCGATTTCCTCGGGAGAAAAGCCGCTGACCTGGATGAACGCCGCGTTCGCGTACGTGATGTAGCTGTCGGCATCGGTCGTCGACATCAGCGTCGCATCATCGGCAAATTCGAATTCGCGTTGCGTGACGGGCTGGTTGTTGCGCATGGTGTGGAGCTCCGGGTGGCGGATCTTGCGTCCGCTCGTCGATTGATTCGAGACTCCGCGCATGGCGATCGATTCGCATGCGTGTGAGTCGGGCTCCTGCACTTTCGGCACATTCGACGAAAACATTATGCCGTATTCGGGTAAATATGCATTAAATATGAATCAACTTGTTTTTACCGAATAATTTGTTCACGGATAAAACGCAACGCCTTGTCCGACAATGGTTTTCCGGCCATTCGTCTGATTATTGCCCGTCGTGATTTCGGCGTGATTGAATACACGAACAGTCAATTGGAAATAAGAATATTTCTCATTTTTCGCCGTTCGACCCAATCCTCAACCCTGGATAAGCGCTGGGCGCGACATCCGGCATTCATCGATCGAACCCGCACGTCGCGCCCCCTTTCGGCATCATCTGAATACGTTCACCGCATCCACGAGCCGCGTCGCCTGCTGCTTCAGGCTCTCCGACGCCGCCGTGCTCTGTTCGACGAGCGCCGCGTTCTGCTGCGTGATGTTGTCCAGGTGCACGACCGCCTGGTCGACCTGCGCGACACCCGTACTTTGCTCGGCCGTCGACGAGCTGATCTCCGCAATCAGATCCGACACGCGCTTCACCTGCGTGACGATGTCCTCCATCGTCTTGCCCGCGCCATCGACGATCCGCGCACCCGACTCGACCCGCTCGACACTCGCGCCGATCAGCGTCTTGATTTCCTTCGCGGCGTTCGCGCTGCGCTGCGCGAGCGCGCGCACCTCGCCGGCGACCACCGCGAAACCACGACCCTGTTCGCCCGCACGCGCCGCCTCGACCGCCGCGTTCAGCGCGAGGATGTTGGTCTGGAACGCGATGCCGTCGATCACGCCGATGATGTCGGCAATCCTGCGCGAGCTGTCGGTGATCTCGCTCATCGTCGCGACGACCTCGCTGACCGCCTGCCCGCCGCGCTCGGCCGCCTCGCTCGCGGACACGGACAGCTGATTCGCCTGCAGCGCCGTCTCCGCATTGCTCGACACGGTGGCCGTCATCTCGGCCATCGACGCGGCCGTTTCCTGCACGCTCGACGCAGCCTGCTCGGTGCGCGCGCTCAGGTCGTTGTTGCCCTGCGCGATCTCGTTGCTCGCGCGCTGCACGTTGTGCACCTGCTCGCTGACGTCGTCGACGAGCCAGCGGAACATCAGCCCGAGCTGGTTGATCGTGCGCAATGTCATGCCGATCTCGTCGACGCGATTCATCCGCACGCCGCGCCGGCTCTCGCCGGTCGCGACGTTCAGCGCCTGCTCGTGCAGCCGTTTCAGCGGTTGCACGATCTGCGCGTCGAGCCACCAGCCGGCGGCCGCCGCCACGCCGACCGTCACGCCGGCAAACGCCGCGAGCCCGCCGCCGGCCAGCCCGCAGGCCCAGCCCGCGCCGACGACCGCCGGCGCCAGCACGCACAGCGCCGAATGCACGCGTGCGCGCACCGACATCGTCTGCGACAGCGATGCGAGCCGCAGCAGCCCGGTACGGATGACGAGCCCCTTGTGGAACCGGCGCCGGCCGGCCTTGCCTTCGCGAAACGCGCGATACAGCGCTTCCGCGGCCTGGGTCTCGTCGTGCGGCGCCTTCGTGCGCACCGACATGTAGCCTTGCGGCGCGCCGTTGCGCATCACCGGAATCGCGTTCGCGCGCACCCAGTAGTGATCGCCGTTCTTGCGGCGGTTCTTCACGAGCGCGGTCCAGGGCTCACCGCGCCTGAGCGTCGCCCACATGTCGGCGAACGCCTCCTTCGGCATGTCCGGGTGACGCACCACGTTGTGCGGCTGGCCGACGAGCTCTTCGTTCGAGAACCCGCTTACCTGCGCGAACGTCGTGTTTGCGTAGGTGATGATGCTGTCGGCATCGGTGGTCGACATCAGCGTGACGTCGTCGGGAAAATCGAATTCCTGTTGGGTAACGGGCTGGTTGTTGCGCATGCAAGGCTCCGAAAGGCGGATCTGTCGTCCGCGCCGCGCTGAAGTCGCGCTCAGTAGCCGAAAAACGGTTGATCGCTTTACGACACTCTCGTCCTTACTGTCGGCAATTCATCGGAAAACCTTAATCCCGTTGCGCACAAAACAGGCAATTCGGCCATTACCATGATTTCGATCAAATAATCCGGCGATAATCCCGACACGCGTTTATCAACTTGTCACAACGCGCGGCCCGATGCGCCAATGCCAGCATCCGTTGCGCGCGGCGAAACGATTTGACTTATCCTGCTCCATTCCACCTGAATTCGAATTCCATGAAAAAGGCATTGCATGAACTGAATCGGCTGTCCTGGAATACGGCGACGGTCGCGCATAACAGCCATAAAGGCGATCAGGCTGCATTTTTCCGCAATGGCGGCTCGACGCTGTTTCCGGAAGAACGCGAACTGCTCGGCGATCTCACCGGTCTGCGGCTCTTGCACCTGCAATGCAACGCGGGGCAGGACACGCTGAGCCTCGTGCGCGACGGCGCGGATGCAACCGGCGTCGACATCTCCGACGAGGCGATCGACTTCGCGCGGCGACTGTCGGCCGACGCGGGCCTGCCCGCGCGGTTCGAGCGCGCCGACGTACTCGACTGGATGCCCGAAGCCGCCGCGCGCGGCGAGCGCTTCGATCGCGTGTTCACGTCGTACGGCGCGATCTGCTGGCTGTCCGACCTGAGCGCATGGGCGCGCGGGATCGCCTCGCTGCTCGCACCGGGTGGCCGCTTCGCGATGATCGAGTTCCACCCGTTCTCACTGTATTTCGACGAACAGTGGCAACCGCGCTACGACTACTTCAAGAGCGACGCGACCGAGGAACCCGCGGGCGTCGGCGATTACGTCGCGGCGTCCGGCACGGGGCTCGGCGCGCAGCACGACCACCCGGGCATCGTCGATTTCGCGAACCCGCATCCGAGCTACGAGTTCATGTGGGGCATCGGCGACGTGGTGAATGCGCTGATCTCGGCCGGGCTCACGATCGAGCGCCTGAACGAATATCCGTACGCGAACGGCTGGAAGGGCTTCGACGGCATGCGCGAGCTGGAGGGCCGCCGGATGGTGCCGCCCGAAGGCATGCCGCGCCTGCCGTTGATGTACGCAATCGCCGCGCAGCGGGCGGCCGCATGACGCGCCGCACCGCCGCCGAACGCGACGCGCTGTCGGCCCGCCTGCTGGCCCGCGACGACGTGCCGCTCGTGTGGACCATCGACCGCCGCGAAATCATCGAGCACCTGTACGTGCTGCGCGACGGCGCGCTGCATCTCGTGCCCGAGTTCTACGACGTGGCCGGCTGGCCCGACGGCGAAGCCGATCACTACACGCCAATCCTGCTCGACTGCCACGACCGCGGCGGCTGGTTTCTCGGCCGGTTCGACGGCACGCGGCTCGTCGCGGCCGTCGTCGTCGACAGCCGGCCGCTCGGCCCGCGGCGCGACATGCTGCAGCTGAAATTCCTGCATGTGAGCCACGACTGGCGCGGCTGCGGGCTCGGCGTACAGCTCTATCGCGCGGCGCAGGTGCAGGCACGTGCAATGGGCGCCGAGCGCCTGTATGTGTCGGCCACGCCGTCGCGGCACACGATCGACTTCTACCTGCGGCTCGGCTTCACGGTCAGCATGGCGCCCGATCCCGAGCTTTACGCGCTCGAGCCCGAGGACATTCACCTCGAAGGGCCGACGGCCTGACGGCCCGGCACGCGGATGACGCGTAGAATTTTTCGCTCTGCCACAACCCCCATCGACCGTCACGGAGCGCGACATTGAACCACGAGCCGCCACCGCCCGCCCCGCCGAAGATCCTCGTCAGCATGTGCGTGGTCGGCCATCCGGTGCGTTACAACGGCGCGGCGAAGACCGCCGCGCACGAAGCGCTCGAACGCTGGCAACGCGAAGGGCGGCTCGTGGCCGTCTGCCCCGAACTTGCGGGCGGCCTCGGCGTGCCGCGCCCGCCTGCCGAGATCGCCGGCGGCGCATCGGGGCAGCAGGTGCTGTCGGGCCACGCACGTATCGTCGACGTGAACGGCACCGACGTGACGACCCCGTTCGTTGCCGGCGCGCAAACCGCGCTGGCCCTCGCGCTGGCACACGATTGCCGCTTCGCGATCCTCGCCGACGGCAGCCCGTCGTGCGGCAGCACGTTCATTTACGACGGAAGTTTCGAGAACCGGCGCCACGCGGGCGCCGGCGTCACGGCGGCGCTGCTGCGCGCGCATGGCATCGAGGTGTTCGCGGACACCGAGATCGACGCCCTCGACGCGCGGCTCAGGCAAGCGTCGCAGGCCGGTTAACGACGATGGGCGGCACGAGACACCTCGTGCCGCCCATCGTGGCGGAAACGGCGCAGCGGTCAAGCGGCGCGGATCCGGCCGCGCACCGCCCGCATCACCGCATTACGCCGCTCAGACGCGTTCGATCGCGATCGCGATGCCCTGGCCGACGCCGATGCACATCGTGCACAGCGCGAAGCGGCCGTTCGTGCGATGCAACTGGTACATCGCGGTCGTCACGAGGCGCGCGCCCGATGCGCCGAGCGGGTGGCCGAGCGCGATCGCGCCGCCGTTCGGATTCACGCGCGGATCGTCATCGGCGACGCCGAGCATGCGCAGCACCGCGAGACCTTGCGACGCGAACGCTTCGTTCAGCTCGATCACATCGAACTGGTCGATCGTCATCCCGAGCCGCGCGAGCAGCTTCTGCGTAGCCGGCGCCGGGCCGATGCCCATCACGCGCGGCGCGACGCCGGCCGTCGCGATCCCCAGCACGCGGGCGCGCGGCGTCAGGCCGAAGCGCTTCGCGGTTGCCTCGTTCGCCAGCAGCAGCGCGGCGGCGCCGTCATTGACGCCCGACGCGTTGCCGGCCGTCACCGAGCCGTCCGGGCGCACGACGCCCTTCAGCTTCGCGAGCGCTTCGAGCGACGTCTCGCGCGGATGCTCGTCGCGCGACACGATCACCGGATCGCCCTTCTTCTGAGCAATCATGACCGACACGATTTCTTCGGCCAGCGTGCCGTCCTGCTGCGCCCGCGCGGCCTTCTGCTGGCTGCGCAGCGCGAACAGGTCCTGATCCGCGCGGCTGACGTTGTAGTCGACCGCGACGTTCTCGGCGGTTTCCGGCATCGAATCGACGCCGTGCAGCTGTTTCATCAACGGATTGACGAAGCGCCAGCCGATCGTCGTGTCGTAGATGTCGGCCTGGCGCGCGAACGCGCTCGCAGCCTTGCCCATCACGAACGGCGCGCGCGTCATGCTCTCGACGCCGCCCGCGACCATCAGCGCGGCTTCGCCCGACTTGATCGCGCGCGCGGCCACGCCGACCGCGTCCATCCCGGAACCGCACAGGCGGTTGATCGTCGAACCCGGCACGCCCTCCGGCAAGCCCGCCAGCAGCGCCGACATGCGTGCCACGTTACGGTTGTCCTCGCCGGCCTGGTTCGCGCAGCCGTAGATCACGTCGTCGATCGCCGTCCAGTCGACGTCGCGGTTGCGCTCAACGAGCGCCTTGAGCGGCACCGCGCCCAGATCGTCGGCGCGCACGCCGGACAGTGCACCACCGTAACGCCCGATCGGCGTACGGATCGCATCACACAGAAAAGCTTCGGTCATCAGTGTCTCCGGTCCCGTGAAAGGCTGGGAAATGAACAGGGCGCGCCCCTTGCATTGCCCGCCGGGATGCGCTTAAATGTTCTAAATACGAACATAAGATCGTGTATCGAACGTTCAACGCATCATAGGGAGTGCGGGGACGACCTGTCAAGGGCACGGTCGGCCAGGCGGTTGGCGTGTCGGGCCCCATGCGCTATCTTCTCGGCTGCACGACATTCCAGGCGCTCATGACAACCGACGATATTCAGACGAAACCCGGCGACTCCTATGTGCAGTCGTTCGCGCGCGGCCTCGCGGTGATCCGCGCGTTCGACGCGGCACGCCCGGAACAGACGCTCACCGAGGTCGCATCGGCCACCGGCCTCACGCGCGCGGGCGCGCGCCGGATCCTGCTCACGCTGCAGACGCTCGGCTACGTCGAGGCCGACGGCCGGCTGTTCCGGCTCACGCCGAAGATCCTCGAGCTCGGCTTCGCGTATCTCACGTCGATGCCGTTCTGGAATCTCGCCGATCCGGTGATGGAGCAACTGTCCGCGCAGATCCACGAAAGCTGCTCGGCCGCGGTGCTCGACCGCACCGAGATCGTCTACGTACTGCGCGTGCCGACCCGCAAGATCATGACGATCAACCTGTCGATCGGTAGCCGGCTGCCTGCATACTGCACGTCGATGGGCCGCGTGCTGCTGTCCGCGCTCGACGATGCGACGCTCGACGACACGCTCGCGCAGAGCGCCATCCGCGCGCACACGCCGCGCACGATCACCGACATCGGCGAACTGAAGGCGGCGATCGCGCAGGTGCGCCAGCAGGGCTGGGCCGTGGTCGACCAGGAACTCGAAGTGGGGCTGATGTCGCTGTCCGCGCCGATCCGCAACCGGCGCGGGCAGGTCATCGCCGCGATGAACATCAGCGGCAACGCGCAGCGGCATACCGCGAAGCAGATGGTGAAGGAGTTTCTCGGGCCGCTGCAGCAGGCCGCGCAGACGGTATCGGAGCTGGTGGCGCGACGTGGCTGAGCACCCTGCCCGATCGTCGTATCCGTGACACGACAAGTCACCGAACAAAAAAAGACGGGCGGCACAGGCCGCCCGCTCAAACTCTGATCTCTGCAACGTTCTTCTCACGGAACACGGAGCGCACTCCGCGTCGCACAATTTAGTAACGCGCTCGAACACGGTCAATCTGACGAGAACGAAATTGCATCGCGTCGGCAGGCCACCGCCTCGTTCACGCGCCCAGCAGCATCCCCTTTCGCACCGGCACCGTGCCCGTCACGCGGCCGAGCGGCGCGCCGGCCGTCACGAAGCGGATCGCGCGGCGCATGTAGAACACGCCATCGGTCGCGCTCGAGATCGTCGTGACCGCATCCGTCAGCGGATCGACGATGTCGAACAGCGGATCGCCCGCACGGATCGTCGCGCCGATCGCCGCGCGGTGCACGAGGATCCCGCTCACCGGCGCATAAAACTGCTCGCTGCCCGCGAGCGGCGTGGCCGGCGCGGCCAGCGGCGGCAGCGGCGCGCGTTCGCCGTGCACCGCGCCGCACCACACGAGATAGTCGACGAGCGCGCCGGCGTCGCGTTGCGCGTATTCGTACGTCACGTCGCGCTGGCCGCGGCACTCGACCGTCACGGCCACGGTGCCGGCCGCCATCGGCGTGCCGTCCGGCAAATACGCGCGCAACCGTGACCACAGCAGATGATGGGCATCGTCGAACGCATGGCCGCCCGAATCCTCGGCGAGCAGAGACACCTCGGCGCCGAGATAACGCGCGAGCGGCTCGACCTCCGGCCACGCGGTATCGCTCGTGTAGACGTGCATCACCGCTTCGAGCGAGCAATGCAGGTCGATCACGACGTCGGCGTCGTGCGACAGCTTCAGCAGCGCCAGCTGCAGCGCATCGAATTCGGTGCGCGGCGCGATTTCGTCGAGCGCCGCGCCGACGCATTCGCGCACGATCGCGCGATTGCGCGCGCCGTCGTCGCCCAGCCGGTCGCGCGCACGCGCGGCGATCTCCGCGAGCGGCAGGAAGCCGCGATTGAAGTTGCGGCCGCTCGCGAGATCGAACCGGCCGATGAACTGCCCGAGCAGATGATGATTGAGGCCGATCGGGTTCGACACCGGCACGAGCACGATTTCGGCCGCGAGCCGCCCTTCGGCGTCGAGCTGCGCGAGGCGCTGCTTGAGCACGACCGCCGCGAGCATCGCGGGTGTCTCGTCCGCGTGCAGCGCGGCCTGCAGGTAGATCTTGCGGCCGCTGTCGGCCGGCCCGAAATGAAAGCTCGTCAGCGTGCGTTGCGTGCCGATCGACGGCGACAGGAGCGGCGTGGTGCGAATCTGCATCGAGGGTCTCGAATGGATGAAAGCAGGGAATCGGGGCAACGGGCCGGCACGGCGCTCAGTCGCCGTACGGGTTGAAATCGAAATACTGCTTCGCGATCCGGTTGTACGTGCCGTCCTTCAGCATCGACGCGATCGCGCCGTCGATCGACGCCTTCAGCGCGGTATCGGACTGCCGCATGCCGATGCCGACGCCGCGATCGCCCATGTCGAGCGGCGCGCCGACGAATGCGAAACCCTTGCCGCGCGGCTGGCGCAGGAACCCGTAATCGGCTTCCACGGTGCCGAGCAGCGCCGCGTCCAGGCGGCCGTTGACGAGATCGGCGAACACGTCGTCCTGGCTCTTGTACGGCACCACGCCGACGCCGGCCGGCGCCCAGTGCGCGAGCGCCCACGATTCGAATTGCGTGCCGGACTGCACGCCGACGCGCTTGCCGGCCAGCGACGCCGCCGTGCCGTCGAGCCCGCTGCCGGGTCGCGCGACGAGCCGCGACTTGAAGCGGAACAGCTTCGACGAGAACAGGATCTGCTTCTCGCGCTTCGCGGTGATCGCCATCGACGACAGGATCGCGTCGATCTTGCGCGCCTGCAACGCGGGGATCATCCCGGAGAATTCGAGCTCGACCCACTGGCAGCGCAACTGCGCGCGGCGGCAGATTTCGTTGCCGAGATCGACGTCGAAGCCCTTCAGGCTGCCGTCGGGCGCCTTCGCGTCCATCGGCGGATACGTCGGGTCGATGCCGAGTCGCACCACGGGCGCATCGAGCGCGGACGCGGACGTGGCGGCCAGGCCAATGCACAGGGAAACGAGCGGGGCAAGGAAACGTTTCATGGTCGACGATAGGCAGGAAAAGGAACGAACGGCATGAGCCGGACTGCCTGCGATCGTAGAAGCCCGCGGCCAGCGCCGGAACCATCGGCTGACTTATCATGATCGGTATTTCCGATCACCGGCCTCGCTGCTTCCCATGGCGTTCACGCTGTCCCAGCTCCGCATCTTCCAGGCCGTCGTCGAGCACGGCAGCCTGCGCGCGGCCGCCCGCGCGCTCGATCTCGCGCAAAGCGGCGTCACGCAGCAACTGCAGGGCCTCGAGGCGACGCTCGGCGCGACGCTGTTCACGCGTACGAACCGCGGGATCGTGCCGACGGCCGTCGGCCAGCGGCTGCTCGCGCGGTCCGGTGCGATCCTCGGCGAATGCGAGCAGGTCGAGCGGGAAATCCGTCAGTTGAGCGGCGCCTACGAAGGCACCGTCACGCTCGGCCTCGTGACCGAGCCGCTGATCGACGCGTTCGCGCCGGTGCTGACCGCGTTCCGCGCGCGCTTCGACAAGGTGGACGTGCACCTGCGCACCGGCACGTCGCGGATGATGATCGGCTGGCTGCGCGAAAGCGCGGTCGATTTCGCGATCGCGCTGGTCGCGAAGCAGACCGACACGACCGATCTCGCGGTCACGCCGCTGCGCACGTCGGCGCCGGTGGTCGTGTGCCGCAACGGGCACCCGGCGATGCATGCGCAATCGCTCGCCGAGCTGGCCGCCTATGGATGGGTGTCCACGCGCTCGCCGAACCTGAGCGCCGACCCGGTCGTCAACCGGCTGCTTGCGTACTTCGACGCGCACGGCCAGCCGCCGCCGAAGATTCTCGCGACCGTCGAGGGGATGTTCGAGACGCTGCAGATCGTCACGCAGACCGATTCGCTCGCGCTCGAAACCGAAGCGATCACGCGGCACGGGCCGTTCGCCGGCGCGCTCGCGAAGATATCGGTGCGCGAACGGGCCGACGCGCAGGACGTGTGCCTGCTGCAGCGCGCGGCCGTGCCGCTGACGCCGGCCGCGCAGGAACTCGCGACGATGCTCGCGTCGTATCTGAGGGTCGTGCGCGGGCGGTAAGCGCATCGGGCCGCGTCGCGGCCCGCATCGCGCCTCGCACGTCAGTCCAGCGATTCCCGCGCCGTCTCGCGCAGCATCGCGACCGCGACCAGCGACAGCACCACGCACGCGGCCACGTAGCCGGCCGGCGCGAGCTTGCTGCCGGTCGTCTTCACGAGCCAGGTCGCGATCAGCTGCGCGGTGCCGCCGAAGATCGTCACCGCGAGCGCATACGCGATCGAGATCCCCGTCGCGCGCACGTGGCGCGGCAGCGACTCGCACATCAGCGCCATTTCCGATGCGGAGCCGAGCGAATAGAACAGCAGCATCAGCGCGGTCAGCGGCAGGATCACCGACAGCGTCGGATGATGGTTCATCAGCCAGAACGCCGGGAACAGCAGCGCGACCAGCACGCCGCGGCCGACGAAGATCGGCAGGCGGCGGCTGCCGAGCCGGTCCGACAGCCAACCGAACAGCGGGCACGTGACCAGCATCACGCAGCCCGACGCGACGCCGACGAACATCGACAGCTTCATCGGCAGGCCGAGCGTATGGATCGCGTAGGTCGGCATGTAGAAGGTCAGGATGTAGGTCGACACCGTGCCGCCCATCACCGTGAGCATCAGCAGCAACACCGTGCGCGTGTGCTTCGAGAACAGTTCGTGCAGCACGCCGCGCTCGATGCCGTGATGGCGGTCGCCGGGCGCATCGTCCGCGAGCCGGCGGCGCAAAAACATCCCGACTGGCGCGATCAGCACGCCGACGAGAAACGGCAGCCGCCAGCCCCAACCTTCCAGCGCATCCTTCGTCATCGTGTTCGACAGCAGCGCTGCGAAGCCCGAGCCCATCAGCGCGGCGCCGCCCTGCGTCGCGAGCTGCCAGCTCGCGCGGAACCCGCGACGCGACGTGCCGCCCTGTTCGAGCAGCGTCGACGTCGCCGCGCCGAATTCGCCGCCCTGTGAGAAACCCTGCAGCAAGCGCGCGAACACGACGAGCAGCGGCGCGGCGACGCCCACCTGCGCATAGGTCGGCGCGATCGCGATCAGGCCGGTGCCGAGCGCCATCAGCATGATCGTCAGGTTCAGCGCGGCCTTGCGTCCCTTGCGGTCCGCGTAGACGCCGAGCACGACGCTGCCGAGCGGCCGCGTGAAGAAGCCGGCGGCGAACGTCGCGACCGACAGCAGCAGCGACGTGGTCGGGTCGCTCGACGGGAAGAACAGCTTGCCGATCAGCACCGCGAAGAAGCCGTACACGGTGAAATCGAAGAATTCCAGCCAGTTGCCGATCACGGCCGCGGCGATCGCGCCGCGCCGCGTGACGGCAGGCGCGCCCGGCGCGCCGGTGTCGGCGGCGTCCGTCGTCGCGGGGTGCAGCGCGAGATGGTCCTTCTGCATCGCTATCCTCTCCTGTCAATGCGGCCGGAAGCGCCGGCCGCGCGCCGCCGCCGCGATCACTGTCCGAGGTAACGCTCGACGAGGCGCGTCCAGAACGCCGCGCCGATCGGCAGGTTGCGATCGTTGAAGTCGTATTTCGGGTTGTGCACCATGCAGCCGTCCTCGCCTTCGCCGTTGCCGAGCCGCACGAACGAGCCCGGTCGCTGCTGCAGCATGAACGCGAAATCCTCGCTGCCCATCAGCAGGTCGGCCTGCTCGACCACGTGCGCATCGCCGACGAGTTCGCGCGCGACCTGCGCGGCGAAATCCGTTTCGGCATCCGTATTGACGACGACCGGATAGCCTTCGATGTACTCGACGTTGGCAGTCGCACCGTAGCTCGCGGCCTGCGTTTCGGCCAGCTCGGTGATGCGGCGCTTGAGCAGCGCGCGCACGTCGGGGCTGAACGAACGCACGCTGAGCTCGAGGCGCGCACCGTTCGGAATCACGTTGTTCGCGGTGCCCGCGTGCATCGAGCCGACCGTGACGACCGCCGGCTGCGACGGGTCGACGTTGCGCGCGACGATCGTCTGCAGCGCCATCACGATGCTCGCCGCGACGACGACCGGATCGACCGTGAGGTGCGGCCGCGCCGCGTGGCCGCCGACGCCTTCGATCGTGATGATCGCCTTGTCGCCCGCCGACATGAACGGGCCGCGCCGCGTGAGGAATACGCCGGGCGCCGCGCCCGGATGGTTGTGCATGCCGAACACCGCATCGCACGGGAAACGCTCGAACAGGCCGTCGTCGATCATCTTCTTCGCGCCGCTGTCGACGCCGTGCTCTTCCGCCGGCTGGAAATACAGGTGCACGGTGCCCGAGAAGTGGCGCGTCTTCGCGAGATGCTGGGCGGCGCCGAGCAGCATCGTGGTGTGGCCGTCGTGGCCGCATGCGTGCATCTTGCCGTGCGTGCCGCTCGCATACGGCAGGCCGGTCGCCTCGACGATCGGCAGCGCGTCCATGTCCGCGCGAATGCCGATGCTGCGCGTGCCGTCGCCCACCCTCAGCGTGCCGACGACACCCGTCTTGCCGACGCCGCGCGTCACCTGCCAGCCCCATTGCTCGAGCTTGTCCGCGACGAGCGCGGCCGTGTCGTGCTCTTCGTACGCGAGTTCGGGGTGGTGATGGATGTGGTGACGGATCTCGCGCAGCCCGCCGGCGGCGGGCATCAGATCCTCGACTTCGGTGAAGCGGGTATCGGTGGTCATCAAGGGGCTCCTGCCGTTTGTCTGCGCACGCCGCGGATGCGTGCGGGAAAGCGAGCCACTATAGCGAGCCGATATCGGTTCAAGAAGATGCGGAATTTTTCACCGTGATAAGTGTTTTTAATCAGGGTTAATACGGGGCTTCGGTCCGGCTCGCGTCGCTTTCGATGAGATGCGAATACAGGCATCCGATGCAGCACCCGTCACGCCACGCCGAATCTCGCGTCGGCATTGCCGGCACTTCAAGCCTCGGATGCCGACGTGACCAACATGTCGATCAAGTTGCGGGACGCGGCCGACAGGCGGCGATGCGGCGCATAGACGACCGAAAACGGCCGTGTGCGACCGCGCAGATGGGGCAGCACTTCGACGAGATGTCCGGCCTGGATCCGATCCTGAACGATGAAGTCGTAGGTCTGGCATATACCGGCGCCGCTCTGCGCCATCGACACGACACCGAGTACATCGTCGGACACCGCGACGTTCGAAGCCGGCAGCCAATCGATGTCCTGATCGCCGTCGCGGAATACCCAGGGCGCGATACGGCCGCTGCTGGGCAGCATGAACGGCAAACAAAGATGGTGCTCCAGGTCCGCCACATTTCCGGGCGTGCCGGCGTGCGCGACATACTCGGGCGACGCGACCAGGCACAGTGCCGCATCCTCGAGCTTGCGCGCGACCAGACCGCTGTCCGGCAATTCGCCCAGACGGATCGCCAAGTCGAAGCCCTCGGCCACGAGATCCACGTTCCGGTTCGCGATGTTCAACTCCACGCGAACGTGCGGGTGTTCCCGCGTGAACCGCCGAAGCAGCGGCGGCAGACGATAGTGCCCGTACGTCGTGGGTACGCTCAGCCGGACATGGCCGGTCAAGGTACCGCCGTGCCCCTGAATGGCCCGCTCGGCGTCATCGATCAGCAGGAACGCCGCGCGCGATTGTTCCAGATAGAGCCGGCCGTGCTCCGTCAGGCTCAACCGCCGCGTGGAGCGACGCAGCAACTGCGTGCCCAACCGGGCTTCCAGGCGTGTGATGGCCCGGCTCAACACGGAAGGCGTGCTGCCCAATGCCACCGCGCCGGCAGTCATCGAGCCTTTTTCGACCACCGTCACGAATGCTTCCACGTCACCGAGATGGTCGAATTTGCGCGCCATCTTGTCCTCCAAAGAACAAAAGCTTTACTTTTCCGCCAGTTTATCTCCGCGAACGAGCCAAATAAAGTGCGTGCGTCGTGACTGCATCGTCGAGTCACCCATTGAAATCCAGGAGCACAGCATGAATGGCGAACATCGCGACCGGCAGGATCTGTCGGTTCTATTCGTACTCACGAGCCACGCAAGGAAAGGCTCGACCGGCGAGCCGACCGGTTTCTATCTCGGCGAAGTGACGCATCCGCTGGCCGAACTCGACGCGGCCGGCATTCCCGTCGAATTCGCATCGATTCAGGGCGGTGAACCGCCCGTCGACGGGCTCGATCTCGATGACGAAATCAACGCCCGGTATTGGAGCGATGCCGCGTTCCGAGACGCACTGCGCCACACGCAGCGGCTCGGCGACGTCGACGCGTCGAAATATGCGGCGGTCTTCTTTGCCGGCGGTCATGGCGCAATGTGGGATTTTCCCCGCAACGCCGACGTGGAGAAGGTGACGCGCACGATCTATGAAGCGGGTGGCGTGGTTGGTGCCGTATGTCACGGCCCGGCCGCACTGGTCGACGTGAAGTTCGACGACGGTACCTATCTCGTCGCCGGAAAGAATCTGAGCGCATTCACGGACGAAGAAGAACGGGCGGTCCAGCTCGATCGCGTGGTCCCCTTCCTGCTCGCGAGTACGTTGAGGCAGCGTGGCGCACTTCACGATCCCGCACCGAACTGGACCGCGAAGGTCGTCGTCGACGGACGGCTCGTGACCGGCCAGAACCCGCAGTCGGCTTCCGGCGTGGGCGCCGCGATGCGTCATCTGTTGCTCACCCGTTCACGACAAGCCTGAAACTTCCCGATGGAGAAAGCGATGTATTCGATGCGCAAGCTCGCCGTTGCGGCAATCCTCGGCATTGCCGCATACGGCGCCCACGCTGCCAACGTGCTTGTGGTGTTGTCGGATTCCGACCACCTCGACCTGAAGGACGGCAAGGTCTTCGCGACGGGCTTCTACCTGAACGAGCTGATGCAGCCCGTCAAGGCGCTGCTCGATGCCGGCCACCAGGTGACCTTCGCGACGCCGGAGGGCAAGGCGCCGACGCTGGACGTCACGTCGGCCGACAAGATGTACTTCAACGGCGACGAAAACGCGATGCGCGACTACCGCGCGTTGCTCGACCGGCTGCAAATCACGTCGCGCGCGCACTCCCCGGTGATCAGCCTGTCGCGGGTGGAGCAGATCGGTTACGCGCACTTCGATGCCGTCTATGTTCCCGGCGGCCATGCGCCGATGCAGGACCTGTTGACCAGTGCCGCCGTCGGCAGATTGCTGGCCGACTTTCACGCGCGCGGCAAGACCACTGCGCTCGTTTGCCACGGCCCGATTGCGCTGCTGTCGACCCTGCCCGATGCGCCGGGCTTCACGCGAAAGCTCGCGGCGGGAAACGCGGGCGACGGCGACACGAAATGGATCTATGCCGGTTACCGGATGACGGTGATCAGCAACGCGGAAGAAGAGCAAGCCAAAGGGCTGCTCGGCGGCGGCGCGATGAAGTTCTATCCGCAGATCGAATTGCAACGCGCGGGTGGCGTTTATAGCAGCAACGAGGTGCCGTTTACCGCGCACATGGTGACCGATCGCGAATTGATCACCGGACAGAATCCGGCGTCGGCGCTGGACGTCGCCAGCGAAATGCTGAAGCGGCTCAAGTAATGCCGTGCAACGGACCGGCCGTGCTGGTTCCTCGATGAGTAAAGTAAAGGAGAAGCAAACCGTGGATCTGCAACTTGAAGGAAAAACCGCGATCGTCACCGGCGCCACCGCCGGCATCGGGATGGCGATCGCGCGTACATTGGCATCGGAAGGCGTCGCGGTCACGATCACAGGGCGGCAACGAGACAAGCTCGACGCAGCCGTCGCCGAGCTCTCTGCTGCCGCGCCGCGCGGCAGCGTACGCGGAATCGTCGCCGACGTAAGCGGTGAGCGAGGCGTCGCGGCACTGATCGGTGCACAGCCGGACACGGATATTCTCGTGAACAATCTCGGCTACTACGAAGCGAAGCCGTTCGCGGAAATCACCGATGACGACTGGTTGCGAATGATCGACGTCAACGTGATGTCGGGTGTCAGGCTGTCACGGCATTACTTTCCTCGCATGCTTGCGAAGAACTGGGGGCGTGTGATCTTCATGTCCAGCGAAGTCGGTGCGTTCACGCCGCCGGACATGGTGCACTACGGTGTCAGCAAATCGGCCCAACTCGCGGTCTCGCGCGGTATGGCCGAACTGACGAAGGGAACCGGCGTGACCGTCAACAGCGTACTGCCGTCCGCCACGCGATCCGAAGGCATCGTCGCGTATCTTCGGCAAACCGCGCCTCGGCCCGATATGACCGATGCGGAAATCGAATCGCACTTCTTCGGCACGTATCGTCCAAGCTCGCTGATCGCCCGCATGATCGAGGCCGACGAGATTGCCGCGATGGTGGCGCTGCTTGCCAGTCCTTTGGGCGCGGCATCCAATGGCGCCGCGGTGCGCGTCGAGGGCGGCACCTACCGGTCGATTCTCTGAGCCGCAGGCCGCTTGTGGGCGCACATGCCTGCGGCGCCGTCGACGCGCGCGTCTGGCCGGATACCGCGCGACGCGGTCGGCGGTAGCCGCCGCCGAGCAGCCGCTGGCTCCATCCGCCTTCAAACATATCCTCCGATTGCGGACGACATCGTTTCGTCAGCGGCTTCAAGCTTCCCGACCTCCTCCCCGCGCTATGCAAATCCGTACAACTTCGCCGGGTTCGTGACGAATATCCGCTGCTGCCAGTCCGGCCGCCCGATCCAGCCGGCGATCACGTCCAGCAAGCTTGCGTCGTCCGGCTTGTCCGTCTTCTGCGTCGGGTGCGGCCAGTCGGTGCCCCACAGCATGCGTTCCGGCGCCATGTCGATCAGCGCCTTCGCGACCGGCGCGACGTCGTCGTAGGCGGGCGCGCCCGTCCTGCTGTCGACGTACGGCCCCGACAACGTGATCCACGTATGGCCCTTTTCCACGAGGCGTTGCGCGGTACGAAACGCGGCCGACGACAGCCCGCCGGGCTGCGGCACATGCGCGATATGGTCGATGACGAGCGGGCAAGGCAGCGCTGCAAGATGCGGCTCCAGCTCCGGCAGCCGCGCACCCTGCACCACCAGCTCGATGTGCCATCCGAGGTTCGCGATGCGCGCGGCGAGCGGCGCCAGCATGTCGAGTGTCGTCGCACCCGGATAGCTGAGGTTGAAGCGGATCGCACGGATGCCGCCGCGATCGAGCATCCGAAGTTCGTCGTCGCTCACGGTACCGTCGACCACCGCCACGCCACGCGCGTCGGCGCCGAACTGCGCGATCGCCGCCAGCGTGCAGCGATTGTCTGTCCCGTACGTCGACGGCGTCACGACCACGTTGCGCTTCACGCCGATACGCGCCAGCACGCTTCGGTATTGCGCGACGGTCGCATTCGGCGGGCGCAGCGTCGTGCCCGGCGCGACCGGAAACCGGTCGTCGTAGACGTGCATGTGACAGTCGATCGCCCCGTCGGGCAACCGGAACGCCGGCCGTCCGGTGCCGCTCGACCACGTTTCGTCGGCCGCGGCCAGCCTCGGCAATGCAGCCGAAGCCAGCGCGGCGCCGGCGATCCGGAGGAATTCACGTCTCGCGATGCGCGCCATGATCAGATGGTCCCCGTCTTGCCGACCAGCTTGCCGGCCGCATGATTGCGCGTGAGCAGCAGCAGCGTCGCGACGCTCACGAGCGTGAGGATCGCGAGCGGCATCAATGCGAGCGCGTAGCTGCCCGTCGCCGCCTTCACCCACCCGTATACGTTCACCATCAGCCCGCCGCCGAGCAGGTTCGCGATGGCATTGACCGTCGCGAGCCCGGCCGCCACGGTGCTGTTGGACAGCATGTCGGTCGCGAGCGCCCAGAACGGGCCCTTGAACGAATACGCGCCGACCAGCACCGCGCAGAGCATGCAGATCGTGGGCAGCAGCGATCCGCTCAGCGACGTCGCGAACAGGCCCACGCCGATCAGCAGCATCGGCACGACCGTGTGCCAGCGGCGTTCGCCGAGGCGGTCCGAGCGCCGGCCCCAGTAAACCATCAGGATCGAGGCCACCGCGTACGGCACCGAGTTCAGCAGGCCGGTTTCCATGACGGTCAAGCCGAACGACTTCAGCAACTGCGGCTGCCACACGGACAGCGTGCTGCCTGCCGCGGAAGCACACGTGTCGACGAGCGCGAGGCACAGCACATAGCGGTTGCGGAACAGTTGCGCAAGCGGCAACGACGGCACCTTCTTGCGCGTCTTGTGGCCGGCGGCCAGCGCGTTCGAGAGCCACGCGCGCTCGTCGTCGTCGAGCCACCTCGCGTTCTCCGGCTTGTTCGTCAGCATGAACAGGCACGCGATGCCGAGCAGCACCGTGGGAATGCCTTCGAGGATGAACAGCCAGTGCCAGCCGCGCAGGCCCCAGACGCCGTCCATCTGCAACAGCAGCGCGGAGATCGGCGAGCCGATGAAGCTCGCGGCCGGAATCGCGACCATGAACGTCGCGACGATCCGCGCGCGGTACTGCGCGGGAATCCAGTACGACAAATACAGCAGCACGCCCGGGAAGAAGCCGGCCTCGGCCGCGCCCAGCAGGAAACGCAGCACGTAGAACGTCGTCGCGTTGTGCACGAGCGCGGTCGCCGCCGACACGATGCCCCACGTGATCATGATCCGCGCGATCCAGATTCGCGCGCCGTATTTCTGCAGCGCGAGATTGCTCGGCACTTCGAAAAAGAAGTACGAAATGAAGAACAGGCTGCTGCCGAAACCGAAGACCTGCGCCGACATCCCGAGGTCATGGTTCATCTGCAGCGACGCCATCCCCACGTTGCCCCGGTCGATGAAGGCAAGCAGGTAGCAGATCATCAAGAAGGGAATGAGTCGCCAGACGACCTTTCGTATGGTCCGGCGCTCGATCGCGGACGCTTCCATGAAACCGGCTTGCATGTTGTCTCCGTTTATTGTGCGCCTGAGCGCGTTCCTGTGAACCGTTGCCACGCGATGACCGCCACCACGCCGCACGCCAGCACGGCGGCCATGGCGGCGAAGGTGTGTCGCACGCCGAGCGCCTCCGATGCGCTGCCGACGAGCAGGTAACCGAACGGCATCGTGCCGTTGTAGGCCATGCCGTACATCCCGACGAGCCCGCCGCGCACGTGTTCTGGGCACTGCCGCTGAATCGTCGCGTTCGTCGACGTGGCCGCGAACGTGAGGCTGAAGCCGAGCGCGTAGAACGCGGGAATCGATCCTGCCGCATCGGTCGTCGCGGCCAGTACGGCCAGCGCGCCGACTGCCGTCCACGGCGCATACGCGATGAACCGGTGCGACGTGCGCGGCCCGAATGCCGACGACAGCAGCACCGCCGCGCTCAACGAGCCGGCGCCGGCGCACGCGAAGAACACGCCGGTAAAGCGCGCCGCGTCGTGAAAGCCCTGATCCGCGAGCAGCGGCACGAGCGTCTGGTAGCTGCCGGCGAACAGGCCGATGCACGCGAGAATCGGCAGATAGCGGGCCGAGAACGCATCGGACAGCACGTAGCCGACCGCGTCGCGCAGGCCGCTTTCCGTGCGCGACGGGCGGTCCACCGTCGCGGTCCGGATCGACCGCACGCACGCCGCCATGAAGCACAGCGCGAGCGCATAGATCGCGAACGACGTCCGCGGGCCGAGCGTCGGATAGACGAAGCCGGCGATGGTCGGGCCGACCATGCGCCCGACGTTGTAGACCATCGTGTTCATCGCGACCGCGTTGGACGTGTGCGTCGGATCCTGCAAGCTCGTCAGCAGCAGCACCTGCCGCGCCGGCGTTTCCACCGCGCTCGACACGCCGATCGCCAGCGCATGCGCGAGGATCAGCTTCACGCCGAGCAGGCCAAGCAGCGACAACGTGAAGAGGCTGCCCGTCAGCAGCAGCGACGTCGTCAGCACGCAGAGCGTCACGCGGCGCGCGTTGGCCGAGCCGATGCGGGAGCCCGCCACCGGTGCGACGATCAACTGCGGCCCGTACAGCAGGAAGTTGAGCAGCGCGAGGATCGCCGCCGAGCCGGACAGGTGATAGATCAGCAGATTCAGCGTGACGTTCTGCGTCCAGCTGCCGAGCACCGACGCGACCTGCCCGCTCAGGTAGCGCCGCAGCGATGCCTCCGTCAGCGCGGGAAACAGCCTGTTCACCCATCCCGCTTGCGTCGCCACGTTCATGACAGCGCCTTTCCGCGCGTTTCGGGCGCGAACAGCACGACCGCGGCCGCGGCGACGAACGCGACGATCGTCGTCGCGAGTCCGAGCACGAAGCCGCCCGACGTCGACGCCAGCGCACCGATGATCAACGGCGCGATGAAGCCGCCGAGCCGGCCGCCGTTGTATGCGAGACCCATGAAGAAGCCGCGCGATGCCGTGTTGCCGATGATCTCCGCGAGGAACGGGCCGGCACCCGCGAAGATGCCGTTCACGCTGAAGCCGGTCAGAAAGATCGCGGTCATCAGCAGCAACGGATTCGCCGACACGATATACACGCCGACGGCCAGCGCGCCGATCAGCAGGTAGCCCAGGAACATCGGCCGCCGGCCGAGCCGGTCGACCCATGCCGAGAACAGCAGGAACCCGGTGATCGCGCCGAACTGCAACGCCAGCACGAACTTCAGGCTATGCACGAAGTCGAGGTGCTTCACCGTGATCAGGAACGTCGGCGTCCACGTGAATACGCCCCAGTAGAGGTACTGCAGGAAGAAGATGAAGCAGAAGGCGGTGAGCAGGCCGCGCACGTTCGGCTTCTCGCGACTGGTCGGGCCGGGCTTGCGAGCCTGCGACTGCGCGTGCCTGCGTTCGAGCCAGATCGGTGATTCCGGCGTCTTGCGCGCGACCCAGAACAGGATGAAGAACGGCGACGCACCAATCAGGAACAGCAGACGCCAGCCGTCGCCGCCCAATCCGCCCTGCGTGGCGCCGACGATGCCCGAGATCGCGATCGCGAGAATCGCGCCGATCGGCAAGCCCATCTGCATCAGCGCACCGCCCTTGCCGCGCCGGCCCGGATGCCAGGTCTCCGCGATGAGCGCCGCGCCCGCGGTCCAGGTCCCGCCCATGCCGAGCGCGCCGAAAAAGCGCAACGTGGCGAACGCGTGCGCATCGGGCGCAAATGCGATCAGACCGGAAAACAGCGAGTAGATGCCGACGCAGAGCAGCGCGGTGCGCACGCGCCCGATCCGGTCCGACACGAAGCCGAACAGAATGCCGCCGATGATCTGTCCGGCCGCCGTGACGCTCGTGAACATGCCGAGTTGCGCCTTGTTCAGCCCGAACTGCAGCGCGAGCGTCGGCAGCAGCAGCGACAGCAGGAATGAGTCGTAGCTCTCGAACGTCCAGCCGAGCCCCGCGAGCGACAGCGAACGCCACTCGATACCGGTCACGCGCGTGAGCCCTTTTTCCGCGGCGGCGGCATCGATGTCCTGCGTCGCCACGGTTGCAGTCGTCTTCATGGGCTGTCTCCGGGAATCGCGACGCGATACGTCGAGGCGGCCGTCCGGCTGAACAGCGCGGCCTTTTCGTCGACCGACATCGCGGACGTGAGTCGTTTGAAGGCGTTCCACAGCACGCGATAGCCGAACATCCCCTTGTCGACGGGGAAGTTGCTTTCGAACATGCAGCGATCGACGCCGAAAAGCTCGACGCAGGTATCGAAATACGGCTGCCACGCGGCCGCCAGGTCCTGCGACGACGGCGGCAGCGCGCGCGCGGCGAAGTCGAAACCGAACACGGTCATGCCCGCGCCGCCGAGCTTCATGCGCGTGTTCGGCAACGCGGCGAGACGCGCGAGTTGCCGTTTCCACTGCGCATGCACTTCGGCACGCCGGCCGGCATGCGGCCCCACGCCGACGGGGCCGCCAAAATGGTCGATGACGACGACGACGTCCTCGGACGCGCGCGCGAGTTCGTACAGGTCGTCGAGCTGCGTGTGATAGACCCACGCGTCGAGCGACAGCCCGTAGCGGCCGAGCGTCGTCACGCCCTGCCTGAAAGCCTGCTCCGACATCCGGTCGCGCGGCGGCGTCACCGGGCTCGACCGCACGTCGGGGCTCGCATGCCACGCGAGCGGATTGCGGATGCCGCGCAATCGCCCGCCGGACACCTGCAGCATCGTGTCGAGCACCGCATCGAGTTCCGCGCCGAGCGACAGATCGGCGCCGCCGACGATGGCCTCGCAACAGCGCGTGGGGCCGTATGCGCCGCTGTCGAACATCGCGGCGATGCCGCTCGCGAATGCCACTTCGCCCACCGGCTTGAACGCCTCCGGCCCGCTTGCACGCAACATCGAGCGGCACTGCACGTAGACCGTCGACACGATCCGATGCCCGCCGCGCACGTCCGCGCCGAACTCGTCCGCGAGATAGCGCCCGGTCTGGCGGTCCCACAGGTGATGGTGGGCATCGACGATGGCGAGTTCGGGTTCGAGCACCGGCTCGTCGCGCAATGCGAGCCACTCGGGCCTGACCGGCAAATGGAGCGCGTGAACGGTCTGCATCGCACTCGCCTCAGAACTTCTGGCGCATGCCGATCACCACGCCCGTCTGGTTGTGATCGGGCGCGACCGTGCCATAGCCGTTCACGCCGAGCGCGGAGCCGCCCTTGTTGCGCGCGAACCCCGCCGTCGCATAGATATCGGTGCGCTTCGACAGCAGATAATCCGCACACAGCACGGCGAGCCACGGGTCGGCACTCGTCGAATGCACGTCCTGGTAATAGGCCGTCGCCGTGACCACGAACGCCGGCGACACCGCGTATTGCGCGCCGGCCCAGTACAGGTTCGCCGCGCTGGCTTCGGCGCCGTTCGCGACACGGATCGGGTTCGCCGGCAGGAACGCATTCGACGCACGAAGGTAGCGATAACCGGCGAATCCCTTCACCGGCCCGATCGCATACGACGCGGCCGCCGTGGCGCGCCGCTCGGTGCCCGTGTTGGTCGCGACGGTGTTGCTGTTGCGCTGCTCGTACGACACGCTCGCGGCGAGCGGCCCTTGCGAGAAAGTCAGCGCCCCGCTGAAGAAGCGGCCGGTGAGTTGCGCGCCCGGCACCTCGGCGCCGTACCCGGTGTCGTAGCGGGTGCTATACATGGCCTGCGCCGTCAGCGGACCGGACACGCCGGTGTACTTCACCGAGTTGTCGATGCGCGCGGCCGCCGCGTAGTCGACCGACAGCACCGAGTATCGCGACGACGCGCCCATCGGGTCGAAGGCCACGGCCTGTTCGTAAAAGAGCGCGTTCTGGCGGCCGAACGTCAGTTGCTGGCCCCGGTACGCCAGCCCGACCCACGCCTGTCGGCCGAAAATCCGCGACGTCGTGGCGGCGTTCGAACCGAGGCCTTTCGTCGACTGCGCGGTCGTGCCGTCATTGATGTTGAAGCCGTTTTCCAGCTGGAAAATGGCCTTCATGCCGCCGCCGAGATCCTCGACGCCCTTCAGTCCCCAGCGCGAACCGGACAGATTGCCGGACGCTTCGCGCGTCTGCGCGCCGCCGGTATTCGTATTGTTGATGTGCTCGATACCGACGTCGGCAATGCCGTACAGCGTGACGCTGCTTTGCGCATGCGCGGCAGCGCACCACGAGGCCGCGCTCGCGACGGTGACGGCGCCGAGCACGAAGCGGAGTTTCGGGCGGGAATGCTGGCTGGCCTGATTCGACGACATGAAGTCTCCAAACTGTTTTTTGTGGGTGGGTGTTCTGGCGAAAGCAAATTCACGCCTCGCGGACGGCAGGCGCTTCGCCGGCGCCCGAGCCCGGATCGCCGAGCCATGCGATGGTCAACGCGCCGAGCAGCAGCACACCCGACACGGCGATGAGCGGCGCGGTGAAGCCGCCGGAGAATTGCTTGAGCGCACCGATCATTGACGGCCCGACGAAGCCGCCGAGATTGCCGACCGACACGATCAACGCGAGTCCGCCCGCGGCGGCCCGGCCGGTGAGGAATCCCGACGGGATGGCCCAGTAAGTCGCCTGGAACGCGAGGATTCCGCTCACCGTGACGCACAGTGCGATCAGCTTGAAAACCGGCGCATGAATGAAGGTGCTCGCACACAGCGCCACGGCCGCGACGGCCAGCGCACCGGCGACATACGGAATCCGGTTGGCCGCGCGATTGGCGAGACGCGCCCACCAGAGCATCACGCCGGCGCCGATCGCATACGGAATGGCCGTCAGCCAGCCGACCACCGCGTGTTCGACGCCGAACTGCTTGATGATCTGCGGCATCCACAAGCCGACGCCGAGCGAGCCGACGATCCCGCAGAAGTTGACGAACGCGAGCACGAACACACGCCAGTTCGTCATCGCGTCGCGCAGTGTGCTGCCGTGCTTCGCGCCGATGTCGCGCTGCTCGAACGCGAGGCGCTTCGCGAGCGACGCCTTCTCTTCGTCATTGAGCCACGCGGCTTTCTCGGGACGGTCGGCCAGCACGAACAGGCACGCGATGCCGAGCATCACCGCAGGGACGCCTTCGATCAGCAGCAGCCATTGCCAGCTGCGCAGCCCATGCAGGCCGCCGAGTTCGAGTAGCGCGCCCGAAATCGGCGAGCCGATCATGTTCGCGACGGGAATGCCGACGAGGAAGGCGGCCGTCACCTTCGCACGCCACTTGCCGGGAAACCAGTGCGTGAAATACAGGTAGATGCCGGGCGTGAATCCCGCCTCGGCGAGCCCGAGCAGAAAACGCGCGGCCGCAAAGCTCTTCGGTCCGACGACGAACGCCGTCGCCATCGAGAACAGGCCCCACGTGATCATGATTCTCGCGATCCATACGCGCGCCCCGACCTTCTGCATGATCAGGTTGCTCGGAATCTCGAACAGGAAATAGCCGATGAAGAACAGGCCTGCACCGACACCGAACTGCTCGGCCGTCAGACCGAGATCCTTGTTCATCGTGAGCGCCGCGAAACCGACGTTGGTCCTGTCGAGATAGCTGATCACGTAGCAGACGAAGATGAACGGCAGAATGCGCCGGAACGCCCTGGCGAGCGTGCGCTCGCTGGCCGCGTAATCGTCGCCGGCAAGCTGGGCCGAGGACGGTGCGTCGGCGCGCGGTGCGTCGTCGCCGGCACGCAGCGCGTGCGAAATGGTCATGCTTGTCTCCTTCGTCGCGCGGCTGGCGGCGCGATCTTTCGGCATGCGGGCGGGAAGCCGACGCGCGGCTTCCCGGCTCGTGGATCTCAGTCCTGCTTCACTGCCCGTTTCGCGGCCTGTTTCGGCAGCGGGCCGGCAATACTCATGTCCGCTTTCAGGACGGAACCGGACGTCGATTCGGTGATGAAGAGCGTCTTCATGTCCGGGCCGCCGAAGCACACGCTCGTGAGCGACGCCCCTTTCGGTCCGGTCAGGATCTCGACGGGCTCCGCGCAATGGTTGAGCACCCACACGCGGCCAAGCCCCGGATTCGCGACGAACAGGCGGCCTTCGAGATCGACGGTGAGGCCGTCGGGACCGCTCGGTCCGTACGACGTGAAGAACTGGCTGACCTTGCTGACCGACCCGTCGGCCTGCAGCGGCATACGCCACACGGCATTGCCGCGCGTCATCGCGACGAACAGCACCTTCTCGTCGCGCGACAGGACGAGCCCGTTCGGGCTCGGGCAGGTGCCGAGCAGCATGTCGAGCTTGCCGTCGGGCGACAGCCGATACACGCGGCCCGTCGGATCGTGCAGCCCGGTCTGCCCCTGATCGGTGAAATAGAGGTTGCCGGCCGAGTCGAACGTCAGGTCGTTCACGCCCTTGAAGCGCTCGGTGTTGCGGCGCTCGAGATGCGGGCGAATTTCACCTCGCTCGATATCGAGCAGCATCAGGCCGTTCCGGTAGTCGGTGATGATCAGGTGCGATGCGTCGAAGCGCTTCATCCCGTTGGGCTCGCCGTCGTATTCGACGACGAGATCCCAGTCGCCCGACGGCGAAATGCGGAAAATGCGCCCGTGCGGAATGTCGGTGACGAACAGATAGCCGTCCGGGTCCCAGACCGGCCCTTCGAGAAAGGAGTCCGTGACCATGCCGCCGCGATTCGCGCGCGCCCATTCCGTGCGGACGTCCGGCTTGCGAAACTTCTCCGGCATGCGCGTGAACACATCGGCTTCGCGCACGTCGGGACTCGTCAGATAAAACATGCGTACCTCGATGTCCAGGGTTCAAGCCGCGCTGTGCGCGCGTTCGTCGAGCACCGCGAGAACGTTGGCGGCCGCGCCCTTGCCCATGTTCACGTACGCGGCATCGCTCACGCCGCCGACATGCGGAGACAGAATCACGTTGGGGATCTGCTGGAACGGGTGCGGCACCGTCATCGGCTCGACATCGAAGCTGTCGAGGCCGGCCGCGCGCAATTGGCCGCTCGCCAGCGCGTCGGCAAGCGCGGCTCCGTCGATCAAGCCACCGCGTGCGGTATTGACGAGAATCGCGCCGCGCTTGAAACGCGCGAACGTGTCGCGGTTGAGCATCCGGCGGTTGTCGGCCGTCAACGGGCAATGCAGCGACACGACGTCCGACTCCGCGTACAGCGTGTCGAGCGCCACGCGCTTCACACCCGCGGGCGCTTCCTTCGCGAACGGATCGAACGCGAGTACCTTCATGCCGAACGCCGCACCGATCGCGGCCACGCGCCGGCCGATCGCGCCGAGTCCGACGAGGCCGAGCGTGCGCCCGTCGAGTTCGACGGACTTGTGCGTCGCCTTGTCCCAATGGCCCTCGCGCATGCGGATATCGAGCTGCGGAACCGACTTCGCACACGCGAGCAGCAACGCCCATGCGTGCTCGGCGACGGCGGCCGCATTCGCGCCGACCGCGGCGCGCACCGCGATACCGCGTGCGGCAGCCGCGTCCTGATCGATCACGTCGATGCCGCTGCCGTGCTTCGAAATCACCTGCAGGTGCTCGGCGGCGTCCATGATGCGGGCGTTGATCTTGCCGTACCGGACGATGATCGCGACCGGCTTGTGCTCGATGCAGAGCGCTACGATGTCGTCCTCGGTCGGTTGCTTGCCGGCGAACACGACGTCGAACTGCGCAAGCATCTCGAGCGCTTGCGGCGCCAGGTCGGCGGCGGTCACGAGGACCACGGGCTGATGCGAAGCGGTCTGCATCACAGCGCCTCGCCTTCGGCCAGCATGCCGGCCGCGCGCAGTTCCTTCTCGATCCAGCCCGGACGAAGATCGCCCTTGTGGATCGCAGCGATACGCGCGGTTTCGAAGTCGAGCTTTTTCTGCGCGAGATCGACGATGCGCGCGACGTCGGCGCGTGCAATGACGACGACGCCGTCGGCGTCGCCGACCACCAGGTCGCCCGGATTGACCGTCGCGCCGCCCAGCGAGATCGGCGCATTCACGCGCCCCGCGATGCTTTTGGTCGGGCCGCACGGATTGAGGCCGGCCGAGAAGATCGGGTAGTCGCCGTTGGCCAGTTCGTGCGCGTCGCGCACCGCGCCGTCGATGACGATGCCGGCGATGCCGCTCGCCTTCGCCTGCGCCGCCATGATTTCGCCAAGCAGCGCGCACGAGATGTCGCCCTTGCCGTCGACCACGACGACGTCGCCTGGCTTCGCGACGGCGAGCGCCGCATGGATCGCCAGGTTGTCGCCCGGACGGACTTCGACCGTGACTGCGGGGCCGGCGACCTTCATCTTCGGCGACAGCGGCCGCACGCGGCCATGCACCGTGCCGCGGCGGCCCGCGACGTCGGCGAGGATCGCGGCCTGGTAACGCGCGGCCGCCTGAACGAGTTCCGGCGAGATGCGTTCGATGTCGCGATTGATCGGAGAAGTACTGACGGATGGCTTGCTCATGACTCGACCTCGGGTTGTGCGTTGTACTATGTACAACACTGGTGTACATAGTGAAATCACTATAACGAGACAACCCATACCAGGGCACTGGCGTTTACCCTTTTACGTGGTAAACCAGCGTTTTACTCTGTAAAATATCCGTTGTGTGTCGACGGGAGAGAAGGAATGGGAAATGACGGCGTGGTTGCCGTGGAAAAGGCGCTTTCGCTGCTGGACTGCTTCAAGCCGGGCGCCGAATCGCAGTCGCTCGCGACACTGTCGCAAGCCTCCGGCATGCACAAGACGACGGTCTATCGGCTGATGAACTCGCTGGAGCGAATGGGCTATGTCGTGCGCGCGCAGTCCGGCAACTATTCGCTTGGGCACCGCGTGCTGTACCTCGGCAAGCTGTACGAGCAGTCCTTCCATCTGTCCACGGTGGTCGAACCGGCGCTGCATGCGCTGGCCGCGCTGACGAAGGAAAGCGCATCGTACTACGTGCACGACAACGGGCAGCGGCTTTGCCTGTTTCGGGTCGAGCCGTCCGAAGGCCTGCGTGAAACGCGGCTCGCGGGCACGATGCTGCCGCTCGACGACACGGCCATCAGCCAGGTGATCCGTTTCTGGGGGCTCGGCGAACCGATCTATGACAAGCCGCCCGCACTGCCCCTCTTCACCGCGGGTGCACGCGATGTGCACACCGCAGCGTTCGCGGTGCCGGTCTTCGGCGCCGGCGACAAGTTCATGGCGGCGCTGACGCTGTCCGGTCCTGCGTCGCGCCTCAGCGTCGCGCACGAGTCGGGTGAACTGGATCGACCGCAGCTGGATGCGGCCGCCGATCTATCGCGGAAGCTGGGCGCGAGTGTCGCGCTCTGCGAGAACGTCTACGGCATCTGATCGCCGCTTCCGCAACGGCCGAGCAGCAGGCGCAGCGGCACGTCGTCGCGGCGCGACGGGTCGACGATCAGCGCCGCGCGCCGCCTGCGCGACCCATTCGGTACGCATCCCGCCCGGCTCGAGCATGCACACGCGCACGCCGAACGACGCGGCTTCCTACGCGGAATTTTTCACCGTGATAAGCGTTTTTAAACAGGGTTAGTACGAACGCCCGCATGACGCGGGCGGCGTTCCTTACGCATGCGTCGAGCGCGGCCGGTCGTTCGTCAGCACAACCGCATGGCCGGTGGACATCGAACGTGACTGGAAGTCCTCGCCGCGCGATTCGCGCGACGCGATCACCGCGACGAACGCCGGCAGCGCCATCAGGATCGCGTAGCCGGCGACAAAGATCGCCGAACCCGTATAGCTGACGAGCAGCGTGCCGACGATCGGCGCGATCGATCCGCCGAGCACCGATGCAAGCTGATAGCTGGTCGACAGCGCGGTGAAGCGCACGCGCGTCGGAAACAGTTCGGCCATGTACGCGGCCATCGGTCCGAGAATGATCCCGTGGCACGTCAGGCACGCGATCAACGCCAGTTGCAGATGAACGTAGTCGCTGCCTGGCGACAGCGTGAACAGCGAACAACCGGCGATCGCCGCGCCGAGCAGGCCGGCGATCAGCACCGGGCGCCGTCCGATCCGGTCCGACACGTGCGCGGCAATCAGGATGACGACGACCTCGATCGCCGACGCCCACATCAGCGCGGACAGTGCCTGCGGTCTGCTGAAGTGCAGATAGCCGGTCGCGAGTCCGAGCGCGAACGTCGAAAACAGATACAGGAACGTGTTCTCCGCGGCTTTCACGAAGAACGCACGCGCCATTTGCCGCCCGTTGCTCGCGCAGGTGTCGCGCAGCGACGCGCGCTCGACCGTCTGGTGCGCGGCCGACAGCTCGGCGAACGCCGCCGATTCCTCGACGCGCCGGCGCGTCCAGAAGCCGACGATCACGAGCAGCGCGGAAATGAAGAACGGAATCCGCCACGCCCAGTCGACGAATGCGGCATCGCCGTAGAATCGCTGCACCATCCCGATCACGAACGCGGTCAGCACGTTCGCGAGCGGCCCGGCGAACATCGTGAAGCTGGTCCAGAAGCCGCGCTGCGCGCCGGGCATCGACTCGGCGATCATCAGGATCGCGCCGGTCGCTTCGCCGCCGACCGCGATGCCCTGCACGATGCGCAGCAGCACGAGCAGCAGCGGCGCCGCGATGCCGATCGACGCATAGGTCGGCAGCAAGCCGACGCAGAACGTGCTGATGCCCATCATCAGCAGACTGACGACGAGCGTCTTGCGGCGGCCGATGCGGTCGCCGATCATCCCGAACACGATGCCGCCGAGCGGCCGCGCGACGAAGCCGACGGCGAACGTCGCGAGCGCGAGCAGCGTGGCGGCGAGCGGATTGCCGACGACGAAGAACTGCTTGTCGAACACGAGCACCGCACACGCGGCGAACGCGAAAAAGTCGTACCACTCCAGCGTGGTGCCGACGGTACAGGCGAACATCAGGTTGGCACGCTTCTTCATCGCGCATGTCTCCGGTTTTTTTGTGGTTTGCGTGGGGCGAGCGACGCCGCGGCGACGCCCGTGGATTCAGAGTTCGAGCACGAGCCGCTCGCCGCCGCACGCGCGCGAACAGCAGGTCATCATGCGATCGTGCGCGTCGCGTTCGGCGCGCGTCAGCACGCTGTCGCGATGATCGACGCGGCCGGCCAGCACCCGCACTTCGCAGGATCCGCACAGCCCTTCGCGGCAGTCGCTCTGCACGTCGATGTTCGCGTGCTGCAATGCGTCGAGCACCGTCTGGTTCGCCGCGACCGTCAGCGTGATGCCGGAATCCTTCAGTTCGACTTCGAACGGGCGCTCCTTCGATGGGTCGAGGGCCGCACGCGTCGACACGAAATGCTCGACACGCAGCGCATCGCGCGGCCAGTGCGCGCAACTCGCTTCGAGCGCATCGAGCATCCGCGCGGGGCCGCACGCGTAGATGCGCGTGTCGTCGGCCGGCTGGGCGAACAGCGCGCGGAAGTCGTTGCGCGAACCTTCGTCCGACACGTAGACGTGCAGACGCTCGCCGTGCAGCGCCGTGAGCGCGTCGAGCAGCGCCATCGACGCGCGTCGTGCGCCGCTATAGTGGATCTCGTAGTCGATGCCGCGCACCTTCGCTTCGCGCGCCATCGCGCTGATCGGCGTAATGCCGATGCCGCCCGCGACGAAGATCGCCTTGCCGGCGTCGGTCGCGAAACGGAAGTGATTACGCGGCCCGCGGATCTTCAGCACGTCGCCGGCGCGCAGATTCGCATGCACCCATGCCGATCCGCCGCGGCCCTGCGCTTCGTGCAGCACCGCGATCTCGTACGCGTCGCGCTCGGCCGGGTCGCCGCACAGCGAATACTGGCGCGTGATGCCGGTATCGCCGCAGATCACGTCGATATGCGCGCCGGGCGTCCAGCGCGGCAGCATGCGGCCGTCGCCGGACACGAGGCGGACCTGCGCGACGCGATCCGCGCACCTCGACACGCGCTGTACCTTCACCACGCGACTCACCGCGTGCGACGACGGCTCGCCGATGCGCACCGCCGTGCGCGCGCGCAGCGCCGACGGGTCGCGGCGCTCGGGATTCGCCGCCGGATCCCATTCGACATACAGGTGCTCGGGGCCGCGGAACGACGTGTTCGGCACATACGTGAAGCGCTGTTCCGCCAGCTTCATATGCGGCAGACGGCGCGTGAATTCCTCGAGGAAGATCTGCATCTCCATGCGCGCGAGATTCTTGCCCATGCACTGATGCGACCCGTAGCCGAACGTGAGCTGATCGCTCGCATTCTCCCGGCGGATGTCGAACAGGTCCGCATCCGCGAAGCGCGCTTCGTCATGATTCGCGGACGACGTGACGATCAACAGCTTCGAGCCGGCGGGCACCGCGACGCCGCCGATCGTGACGTCCTTCGTCGCGAGCCGTCGCCACGCGGCGACCGAGCCGTTGTGGCGCAGGCACTCCTCGACCGCGTTCGGGATCAGCGACGGGTCGTCGCAGATGTCGCGCCACGCATCGGGATGCTGCAGCAGCAGCTTCATCGCATTGGCCGTCGCGTTCGCGGTCGTCTCGTGCGCGGCGACGATCCCCGCCATCATCATCGAGTGCAGATACGAATCGGTGATCACGTCGGGCAGCGTCTTCTGCTTGCGGATCCCGTACTGCATCCAGCCCGGCCCGGACGGATCCTCGCGCATCTTGTCGAGCACCTTGCCCGCGAACTGCCAGAACTTGCCGACCGCATGCGCGACCGCGACCTGCTCCTCCGGTTTCGGACGGCCCCACGTGTTGATCGTATGGGCGATCGAGTATTCGCGCAGCGTGTCCATGTCCTCTTCCGGCACGCCGAGAAAGTGCAGCGCGACGGTCAGCGGCACCTCCCACAACATCTGGTCGACCAGATCCGCGCGGCCGTCGTCGATGAAGCGGTCCACGTATTCGCGCGCGAGCCGGCGCACCATCGGTTCGTGACGCTTCAGCGCTTCGGGCGTGAACGGGTCCAGCAGCGCACGGCGACGCGGCATGTGCGCGGGCTCGTCCTCGTTGACGAGCGTGCGGTTCAGCGCGAAGCCGTACGACGCGAGCACCGCGTTCGCCTCGGCGCCCGTCGGGGTGATCTTCTCCAGCGCGATCGACGGACTGAACGTGAGGTTGTCGCGAAAGATGGCCTTGATGTCGTCGTAGCGCGTGACGATCCAGTACCCCAGCTTCGGGCTGTAAAACACCGGCTCCCGCTCGCGCGCCCAACGGACGTATTCGGGCGGATCCTGCTGGTAACCGTCGTCGAACGGATCGAACGCGGCCGCGGCCGCGCTGACCGGGCACCCGTTCGGCGCGGTCGCCGCTGCCGGCGCAGGATGAAACGGACATTTCGACGACGCGTGATGCTCGATGGCGGACATGATTGACTCCGATGCGATGATTTAGCGTAAATCTAATACGCATTGCGTAATCGCAGGACTGGGGTAAACCTTGGCGGTCCGCCGTCGGCGGCCGTCGGGCTAGAATCCGCCGTATGAAAAAAATCACCGGAACGAAACAGACCGCACCCGCCGAGCGGGACCGCAGGCAACGCGTTCAATCCGCGTCGACCGGCCTTCTCGTGCTGAAGGAACTGGCGGCATCGGGCGGCCGCGCGACACTGACCGCGCTCGCGGCACGGCTCGACGAGAATCCCGCGAAAGTGCACAGATATCTGGCGAGCCTGATGGAAGCGTCGTTCGTCACGCAGGATCGCGGCACGCAGCAGTACGTGCTCGGACCGCAATGCATCTCGATCGGGCTCGCCGCGATGCGGATGGCCGACCCGATACGACTCGCCGAGCCGTCGCTGGTGCGCCTGCGCGAGCGCCTCGAAGTGACGTGCTTCGTCGCGATCATGGGCAACCGCGGGCCGACGATCATGCGGTTCGAGGAGCCCGGCCTGCCGGTGACGGTCAACGTGCGCGCGGGCTCCGTCATGTCGTTGCTGTGGTCGGCGACGGGCCGGCTGTTCCTCGCGCTGCTCGACGAACCTCGCGTGCGGAAACTCGCGGAAGAAGAGCTTGCATCGGCGCCGGCCGAATTGCGCGCCCAGCTCGACCGACGCGATCCGGTCGGCAAATTGCAGCGCGAGATCCGCGCGGCCGGCCTCGCCAGCGTCCGCGACACGAACCTGAAGGGCATCAGCGCGGTGTCGGCAGCGCTATTCGACGCAAACGGGCATATGTGCGGCGCACTCACCGCGCTGGGCGCCACGGGCGGCTTCGACGCGTCGATCGACGGGCCGGTCGCGACGGCGCTGCGCCACGAGGCCACGCTGATCAGCGCCGAGCTCGGGTACACGGGCTGACCCCGTCGCCGCTACGGCGTCCGCGGATCCGCCCGGACGCCGGCTCGCCCTCCGCTTGATTTTTGAGACGAACGGTCTATTATTCGGCCATGGACACGCGCACCGATCCGCCGCGCCGCCGCGGCCGGCCACCCAAGCAGCACGACGACCTCGTCGCCACGCGCGACATGCTGCTGCGCACCGGGCTCGAGATCCTCACCGAAAAGGGCTTTTCGGCCACCGGGCTCGACGAGATCCTCGGGCGCGCCGGCGTGCCGAAAGGCTCGTTCTATCACTACTTCGACAGCAAGGAAGCGTTCGGCCTCGAACTGATCGACCGCTACGCCGAGTTCTTCGCCCGCAAGCTCGACCGCCATTTCAGCCAGCTGGAACGCTCGCCGCTGGCGCGCGTGCGCGCGTTCGTCGACGACGCCCGCGACGGCATGGCCCGCCATGCGTACCACCGCGGCTGCCTGATCGGCAACCTCGGCCAGGAAATGGGCACGCTGCCCGAGAGCTTCCGCGCGCGTCTGCGCGCGACGTTCGAAGACTGGCAGCGCCGCCTCGCCGAATGCCTGGCCGACGCGCAGCAGGCGGGCGAACTGGCGGATGCCGCCGCCCCCGCCGAGCTGGCCGCATTCTTCTGGATCGGCTGGGAAGGCGCCGTGCTGCGCGCGAAGCTCGAACGCAGCGACCAGCCGCTCGCGCTGTTCGCGCAATTTTTCTTCAATGGATTGCCTCGCCGCTGAATTTTTTTACCATTAACTAGACGATCGGTCTAGAAAGGAGGACGGATGTTCCAGGGCATCGTGATCGACAAGGACGAGACCGGCCAGCACGTGAGGCTGCACACGCTGGACGACGCGCAGTTGCCGGCCGGCAACGTGACGATCCGCGTGGGCTATTCGACGCTGAACTACAAGGACGGGCTGGCGATCACCGGCAAGAGCCCGGTCGTGCGCAAGTTCCCGATGGTGCCGGGCATCGACCTGGTCGGCGAAGTCGAAGCGAGCACGCACCCGGATCACCGTCCGGGCGACCGGGTCGTGCTCAACGGCTGGGGCGTCGGCGAAACGCACTGGGGCGGCCTCGCGCAGAAGGCGCGGGTCGACGGCGACTGGCTGGTGCCGCTGCCGTCCGCGTTTTCGCCGCAACAGGCGATGGCCATCGGCACGGCCGGCTACACCGCGATGCTGTGCGTGATGGCGCTGGAACGGCACGGCGTGCGGCCGGACGACGGCGAGATCGTCGTGACCGGCGCGGCCGGCGGCGTGGGCAGCGTCGCGACGGCCCTTCTCGCGCGACTCGGATACCGGGTCGTCGCCGTGACGGGCCGCCCGGCCGATGCCGACTATCTGCGGCAACTCGGCGCGGCCGAGATCCTGGATCGCGCGTCATTCAGCGTACCCGGCAAGCCGCTCGGCAAGGAACGCTGGGCCGGCGCCGTCGACGTGGCCGGCAGCCACGTCCTCGCCAACGTGTGCGCGACCACGCGCTACCGCGGCGTGGTGACGGCCTGCGGCCTCGCCGCCGGCATGGACTTCCCCGCGACCGTCGCGCCGTTCATCCTGCGCGGCGTCACGCTCGTCGGGATCGACAGCGTGATGTGTCCGCGCGCCGAGCGGCTGGAAGCCTGGCGCCGGCTCGCGTCCGATCTCGACGTCGAGAAGCTGGGCGCCATCGGCCATCAGGTCGGCCTGAGCGACGCCATTCCGCTGGCGGCGGAACTGATCGACGGCAAGGTGCGCGGCCGCATCGTCGTCGACGTCAATGCCTGATCGCCCTTCGTGCCACTTTATCCAGGAGACCTCATGACTGCTCCAGACAACGCCCCCGTCAGCCGCTTTCCCGTGCCGGCGCTCGAAGACCTGCCCGACGACATTCGCGCACGCATCGCGGCCGTCCAGGAAAAATCGGGCTTCGTCCCGAACGTGTTCCTCACCCTCGCGCACCGCCCGGACGAGTTTCGCGCGTTCATGGCGTACCACGACGCGCTGATGGACAAGCCGGGCAACCTCAGCAAGGCCGAACGCGAGATGATCGTCGTGGCCACCAGCGCCGCGAACCAGTGTCAGTACTGCGTGATCGCGCACGGCGCGATCCTGCGCATTCGCGCGAAGGACCCGCTGATCGCCGACCAGGTCGCCACCAACTACCGCAAGGCCGACCTCACCGCGCGCCAGAAGGCGATGCTGGACTTCGCGATGAAGGTGTCGCAGGCCGCGCATCAAGTGGGCGAACCGGACTTCGACGCGCTGAAGACGCACGGCTTCACCGAAGACGACATCTGGGACATCGCGGCGATCTCGGCCTTCTTCGGGATGTCCAACCGCCTCGCGAACGTGACGAACATGCGGCCCAACGCGGAGTTTTACGCGCTGGGCCGCTGACGGCCTCGAGCGCGGCGAGCGCGACCTCGTCGCCACGGAAAGCCGGCGTACGCGCGTCCGGCCTTCCGTGCGTTGCGGCAGGAAATGCGCCGCGGCCGGATGGCCGCGGCACGCGCGCTCAATCCCGCAGTTCCCGCGCGATCGCGCTGTAGAACACCGACGCTTCGAGCGGCAGCGTATCGAACGACGGCTCCGCCTTCGGCCACGTCGACCATTGCACGATCACGAGATGCTCGGCGCGATTGACCATGATGACCTGACCGAAGATGCCGAGCGCCCACAGCGAACCGCGCAACGACGCCGCGGGCGTCGGGTCCGTGCCCTTCGCATCGACCGGCACCGCGTTGTTCCACCACTGGTAGCCGTAGATGCCGTCGGGATGCCCGGCCGACACCGACTGCCGCGCCTGCGTCCAGTCCGACGCCTGGTCGAGCCAGCCGTCCGGCAAAATCCGCGTGCCGTCGGGCAGCTTGCCGCCACCCAGCACGAATTCACCGAAGCGCCCCCAGTCTTCCAGCGTCGCATTGAAGCCGTGCGCGCCGACGTCGTGCCGCCCTGCGCGATACGCGTGCCACACACCGTCGCTCGCCATCCCGTACGGCTTCCAGATCGTCTTTTCGAGATAAGCGGCGAGCGACATGCCGGTCGCGCGCTCGAGCACGTCGCCGAGCAGCCACGCACCGCCGGAACTGTACGACCAGGTCTGCCCGGGCGGATGCGCGCGACCGAGCCCCTTGACCAGCGTGCGCACGCACGCGTACGTGCCGGGCCGCGCCTCGCATTGCGTGAGCTTCGCGAAATCGGAATCCGGATTCGTGTAGCTCTCGTTCCACGCGACGCCGGACGTGTGCTGGATCAACTGCTTCAGCGTCACGCCGTCCCACGCGGTGCCCTTCAGGTCCGGCTCGTAATCGGTCACGCGATCGTCGAGCGACTTGATCTTCCCTTCCCGCAACGCGACACCGACGAGCGTCGACACGACCGACTTGCCGACCGAGCGCGACGTCCACAACGTCGTATCGGTGTTGCCGTCGCCCAGATACTTGTATGCGATCTTGCCGTCCTTCAGCACCAGCAGGCCGGCCACGTCCTGATGCTTCAGGTAGTCCTTCAGCGTGTAGCGCTTGCCGTGCACTTCGTACGACACGTCGGTCAGCATGCGGGCGGCATCGACCAACGGCGTGGCCGCGCGATGGTGGAACACGTCGCCCGGATAGTTGCGATAGTCGTTGCGAAAGCCGATCACGCGATCCGGCTGGCTCCACGTCAGCATCCGCTTCGGGTCGGGCAGCGTCGCGTCGAACGGCGCGGGGCACGTGGCGAGCGCGACGCCGCCGCACGTCGCGGCGGCCGGCGCCGCGGCAGACGACGCGACTTGCGCGAACGACGCCGTCGCCGCGCTGCCCGCGACGACCGCCGCCGCGAGCGCGATGCCGAATGAACGATCGAACCTCGGTTTCATGGGTGTCCTTGTCGACGATGTCCGGTCGCGCCTGCGCAAGAAAGTTTCCGCCGCACGGCCCGAACGTTTCAGAGGGCGGCGCCATCGTCACCGGCGTCCGACGCGCGGCATACGCGCGTCGATCACGCCCACGGCGGCTCCCGCATCGCGCCCTCAAAACCAGTATCGAGTGCGCGCGTCGACGAGGCAAAACGGCACATGTGGGAAAATCCCCCGCATCCGCCGGAAGGGACATCATGGGCGCACTGACTTACTCGCTCGCGCAGATCGAGGCGTTCGCGTGCATTGCCGAACACGGCAGCATCACGAAGGCCGCCGCGCATCTCGGCAAGGACCGCTCGACCGTCAGCGAGCTGCTGGAATTCTTCGAAATCGAACTGGGCTTTGCGCTGTTCGCGCGCAGCGGACGGTCGCTGTCGCTGACGTCGGAGGGCGAGCGCCTGCAACGCCAGGCGCGCCTGCTGCTGCGGCAGGCGCAGGCGTTCGGCGCCGCGGCGAAAGGCGTGCCGTCCGGCATCGCCGACGCGATCCGCATCGCCTACGATCCGTTCGTGCCGCGCACGCTGCTGCATGCGCTGATCGACGATCTCGCCGCGTCGGGCATCGACGTCAGTACCTGGAGCGCGTCGCGCGACGAAGCCGAGGCGGCGCTCGTGTCCGGCGCCGCGCAGGTCGCGATCAGTCTCGCGCGCAACCGGTTCGTCGCGGCCGAGCTCGAATGGCGGGCGGTCGGCGCGATCGAGATCGGCTTTTACGCGTCGGCCGACCTGTTTCCGGCCACCGGGTCGCCGGTCACGGTCCCCGCGCTCGCCGCGAAGCCGCAGGTCGTGATGCACCGCTCGCTGGGCACGCAGTTCGCGCAACTGCTGCAGGTCTCGGACCGGCTCGTGTACGCGAACGAACTCGAAACCGTGCGTCACCTGCTTCAGCACGGCCATGGCTGGGGCTTCCTGCCGACGCATTTCGACGCCGGGCGCTGGCCGTCCGTCACGCGCATCGACACGGAGGTCGGGCACGGCAGCCTTGTCCATTCGATCGTCGCGGTGTGGAAGCCCGGCACGTGGAACCCGTCGCCGATCCTCGAAGCGATCGACGCCGCCGGCGCGGCATGGGAGAAAGCCGCGCAGCGGCAGCACGGCGCGCGCTGAACGCCACGCGCCGTGCTGCCGATCGCCGTTAATCGATCGCCTTCAACGCATCGAGCCCGTCCGGCAGCTTCGCGTCCGGAAACTGCGTCGACAACGTGGCGTCCCGCCACCGCGCCGCCTCTTCCGCGCGCTGCCGCTCCGCCTGCTCGCAGACGAACAGCGCATCGCCGCCGAGCAGCAGGCGCAGCGGCACGTCGTCGCGGCGCGACAGGTCGACGATCAGCGCCGCGATGCGTGCGGGGTCACCGATTTCATGGCCGCCATACGCGCCGAGCAGGTCGAGAATCTTGCCGACCGACGGCTGATAGTCGGGCAGCAGATCGTCGAGGCCGCGCTTCGCCTGCGCGGCCCATTCGGTACGCATCCCGCCCGGTTCGAGCGTGCACACACGCACGCCGAACGGCGCGACTTCCTTCGCGAGCACGTCGCTGAACCCGCCGACCGCCCACTTGGCGGCCTGATACGCGGACAATCCGGGCGTCGACGTGCGCCCGCCGACCGACGACACCTGGAAGATGTGCCCCGCACGCTGTGAGCGCATCGTCGGCAGCACCGCGCGCGTGAGGTTGATCACGCCGAACAGGTTCGTTTCGATCTGGTCGCGGAAAGCGTTGGCGCTCATCTGCTCGAACGGCGCCGTGTGGCCGTAGCCCGCGTTGTTCACCAGCACGTCGATGCGGCCGAACGCCGCGCGTGCCGTCGCGACGGCCTGCGCGGCCGCGGCTTCGTCGGTGACGTCGAGTTCGACCGGCAGCAGCCGGTCGCCATACCGTTCGGCCAGATCGGCCAGTCGCGCCGGATCGCGCGCGCCGGCCACCAGCCGGTCGCCCGCCGCCAGCACCGCTTCCGAGATCGCTCGCCCGAGGCCGCGTGCGGCCCCCGTTACCAACCAGACTTTCGACATTTTTCGCTCCTTGAGCGTGATGAAACGATGAAAATGAATGATTACTCACTCATTAATGTGGGCGATGTGTCGATCATCCATGACTTGCATCGCCCGGCTTGAAACGCGCTACCCGTCGTCGCGCCATGCGCCGCCACGACGACGAACCTCGACTCACACCGCGTGCAACACGGCCCACAATGCGCGAAACCCGGCTTCCCGGTACGCATCGGCCCGCGCCGGATCGCGCGCGATCGACTCCATCGCGGTTTCCGCGATCGACGTAAACAACGCCGCGCAGAACGCATGCGCTTCGTCGCGGTGCAGCGCGCCCGACGCGGCGACCTGCTCGCGCAGCAGCGCACCGATCCCGCCGAAGCCTTCCGAGCCGGCCGCCCGATGCGCGTCGTCGATGCGGCCGCTCACGCCCAACTGCCGCAGCGCGCGCCGGCCGTCCGGATTCGCGACACCCCACGACACATAGCCGTTCCACGCATGCCGCACGGCCTGCTCGGCCGGCGCGTGTTCCGGAAACCCGGTCATCATCGCGTCGCGCAGGTCGGCCTTCAGGCTCAGGTACAGCGCGTTCAGTAACGCATCCTTGGTCTCGAAATAGGTGAACACCGTGCCTTCCGCGACGCCGGCGAGCTTCGCGATGCGCGCGGTCGTCGCGCTCGCGCCGTCCTCGGCGAGCGCGCGCGCGGCCGCGGCGAGGATGGCTTCGTGCTTGTCGGGACTGCGCGGTCGGGCCACGTTCGATTCCTTTAATGAGTGAGCGCTCAATCATAATCAAGCGGCCGACAGGAATGCAAGCCTTGTTACATCTGGGGGGAACGCATACGCAATCCATCAAAACGGTGCACTATTAGCGTTTTGCCGTACCGGCGCCGGCCATCCGGCGCCCGATGCCCTCGACGTTCGTTTCACGTTCACCGTTTCAAACCGCGAACCTCCCATGACGAATCAGCCTTCCCAGACCGCGGCCGACCGGCCCGTCGACATGATCATCTTCGGCGGCGGCGGCGACCTGGCCGCCCGCAAGCTGTTGCCCGCGCTGTACATGGCGCACCTGCACTGCAATCTTCCGCCCGAGACGCGCATCATCGCCGTCGGCCGCCGCGACTGGGGCATCGACGGTTATCGCAAGTTCATGGACGAGCAGTCGCGCCCGTTCATCGACGAGAAGGCGTTCGACGCCGACGCGTGGAGCCGCTTCCTCGACCTGTTCAAGTACGTGCTGATCGACGTGAACGCGCCGGACGACTACCAGCGGCTCGCCGAAGCGGCGCGGAGCGAGGCGGTCCGCGTGTTCTACCTGTCGACGTCGCCGGAGCTGTTCACGACGATCTGCGACAACCTGTCGGCCGCGCACCTCGTCGACGCGCACTCGCGCGTCGTCCTCGAAAAGCCGCTGGGCCACGATCTCGCGTCCGCGAAGGCGATCAACGACGCGGTCGGCAAGCACTTCGAGGAATCGCAGATCTATCGGATCGACCACTATCTCGGCAAGGAAACCGTGCAGAACCTGATGGTGCTGCGCTTCGGCAACCCGATCTTCGGGCCGCTGTGGCAGGCGCCGAACATCCGCAGCGTGCAGATCACGGTGGCGGAGACGGTCGGCGTCGGCAGCCGCGCGGGCTTCTACGACCATACCGGCGCGCTGCGCGACATGGTGCAGAACCACCTGCTGCAACTGCTGTGCATCGTCGCGATGGAGCCGCCCGTGTCGCTCGACCCGGATGCGGTACGCGACGAGAAGCTGAAGGTGCTGCGCTCGCTGCGGCCGATGTCGCTGTCGGACGTCGCGCGCGACACGGTGCGCGGCCAGTACACGGCCGGCGCGGTCGACGGCCAGCCGGTCAAGGGCTATCTCGAGGAGGACAACGTGCCGGCGGACAGCCGCGCGGAAACCTTCGTCGCGCTGCGCGCGCACATCAACAACTGGCGCTGGGCGAACGTGCCGTTCTTCCTGCGCACCGGCAAGCGGCTGCAGCGCCGCCAGTCGGAAATCGTGATCGAGTTCGCGGACATGCCGTTCTCGATCATCCCGACCGGTCCGCGCAATTACGGCAACCGCCTCGTGATCCGGCTCCAGCCGGAAGAGTCGATCCAGTTGCAGATGCTCGCGAAGGAGCCGGGCAGCGGGATGAATATGGTGCCGGTGAGCCTGAACCTCGACCTGCAGCAGGCGATTCCGGAACGGCGCGCGGAAGCGTACGAGCGGCTGCTGATCGACGTGATCCGCGGCCGCCTCACGCACTTCATGCGCCGCGACGAACTCGAAGCCGCGTGGTCGTGGGTCGAGCCGATCCTCGACGGCTGGAAGCAGCTCGGCGACCGGCCGCGCCTGTACACGGCCGGCACGTTCGGGCCCGCGGCTTCGTCGGCGCTGCTCGCGCGCGACGGGATGTCGTGGGCCGAAGAGGCGTAATCGCACGCGACGGCGTGCCGCCGCGCGGCACGCCCGTTCCCGACGGGCAGCCCCACCTGCCCTGTATCGCTACTGCGGCACCATCCACGCGGCCTTGCGCCGCGCCGGCGCATCGCCGCCGCTGCCGCCGCCCAGCACCTCGATCAGGTAGTCGACGAACGACGCGATCCGCGACGAAATCGCGGTATTGCGGTAGTACACCGCGTGAATCGGCTGCTGGACGTCGAGCGTCTGGCGCGCGAGTACCTGCGCGAGCCGCCCCGCCTCGCGATCCCGCGCGGTCACGAAATCGGACAGGCAGACGACGCCCGTGCCCTCCAGCGCCAGCTGCCGCAGCGTTTCGCCGCTCGACGAATACACGTCCGGCTCGATGCGGCACGCTTCGCCGTCCGCGCCGAGGATCGGCCATACGTTCAACGATTCGGGCTGCGTGAAGCCGAGCAGCGTGTGCTTCGCGAGATCCTCGACCTTGCGCGGCTGGCCATGCGCTTCGAGGTACGCGGGGCTCGCGAGCATGCGTACCCGGCTGTTGCCGATCCGCCGGCTGTGCAGCGTCGAATCCTTCAACCGGCCGATCCGGATCGCGACGTCGGTGCGCCGCTCCAGCAGGTCGGTGATGCCCTCGTTGCTGTTCAGTTCCAGTTCGACCTTCGGGAAGCGTTCGCGGTAGCCGCGCACGAGCGGCACGATCACGTGCAGCATGAACGGCGTCGCGGCGTCGACGCGCAGGCGTCCGGACGGCATCTCGCGCCGCGCGAGCATCTGTTCTTCCGCACTCTCGACCGATTCGATGATCGCGCGCGCGTCCTGCAGGAATGCGCGCCCCTCTTCGGTCAGTTCGAGCCGGCGCGTGGTCCGGCGCAGCAGCGTGGTCTTCAGCTTTTCCTCGAGCCGCGCGAGCGTGCGGCTCGTCGCCGACACGGTGAGGTCGAGTTGCTGGGCGGCCGCCGTGATCGAACCGGTGTCGACCACGGCGGTAAAGGCCTGGAGTTCGTCGAGGGTGGTTTTCATTGTTGACTTGAAATCAAAACAATTTGGTTTATAGACCAGTTTTTCAGCAAAAGTAAAGCCGGCACACTGCGATCCATTCCTACTGAAACCCGGATCCCGTCATGCCACTCGCGTTGCTCGCGCTGACCATCAGCGCCTTTGCCATCGGCACCACCGAATTCGTGATCGTCGGGCTGATCCCGACGATCGGCGCCGATCTCGGCGTCAGCCTGCCGTCCGCCGGCCTGCTCGTCAGCCTGTATGCGCTGAGCGTCGCGATCGGCGCGCCGCTCCTCACCGCGCTCACCGGCCGCGTGCCGCGCAAGGCGCTGCTCGCCGGGCTGATGGCGCTCTTCACCGTCGGCAACCTCGTCGCGTGGCAGGCGCCCGGCTACGAATCGCTGATCGTCGCGCGCATCCTCACCGGCCTCGCGCACGGCGTGTTCTTCTCGGTCGGCTCGATCATCGCGACCACGCTCGTGCCGAAGGACAAGGCCGCCAGCGCGATCGCGACGATGTTCAGCGGGATGACCGTCGCGTTCGTCGCCGGCATTCCGCTCGGCACCTTCATCGGCCAGCACTTCGGCTGGCGCGCGACGTTCCTGATCGTCGCGCTGTTCGGGCTGGTCGCGTTCCTCGGTGCGGTCGCCTTCGTGCCGCGCGGGTTGCCGCAGACGCCGCCGGCGCCGCTCGCCCGTCAGCTGCGCGTGCTGGCCCAGCCGCGCCTGCTGCTCGTCTATGCGATGACGGCCGTCGGTTACGGCGGCTCGCTGATCGCATTCACCTATATGGCGCCGCTGCTCGAACAAATCGCCGGCTTCACGCCGTCGCAGGTCAGCCTCGTGCTCGTCGGCTACGGCGTCTCGGTCGCGGTCGGCAACGTGTGGGGCGGCAAGCTCGCGGACGCCGTCGGCCCCGTGAAGGCGCTCAAACGGATCTTCCTGCTGCTCGCGATCGTGCTGCTCGCGCTGACCTTCACGATCCACGTGAAATGGCTCGCGGTGCTGACGATGCTCGCGTGGGGCGCCGTGGCGTTCGGCAACGTGCCGGGGCTGCAGGTGTACGTCGTCAAGCAGGCGCGCCACTTCGCGCCGGATGCCACCGACGTCGCATCGGGCTTCAACATCGCCGCCTTCAACCTCGGCGTGGCCGGCGGCTCGTCGCTCGGCGGCCTGATCGTCGCGAACGTCGGCCTCGGCCACACGCCGTGGATCGCCGCCGTCGTCACGCTCGGCGCCTTTGCGCTCACCGCGCTGAGCGGCCGTCTCGACCGCCGCCACGGGCTGCCGGAACGCACGGCCGAACCGGTCGAACTCGCCCATTGAACGTCACTTTTTTGCAGGAGCTACCCAGCATGAACGCATCGACCCAACGTCCGCCGTTCGCCGGCAAGACCTTCGAAGTCCGTTACGACGGCCTCACCGCGCTCAACGCGTACGACGAGGACGGCCGCCACATGCGCTACGCGATCACCGAAGGCCCGTACGCGGGCGCGAAGGGCGAAGTCGAATACACGTGGCAACGCATCGCCGGCGAGACCTACGCGATCTCGTGGCAGGAAGCCGATCGCGCGACCGTCGTGCATATCGACGACTTCGCCGCCGGCACGTCGCGCTCGTTCTTCACCGCGGCGTCGCTCGACTTCTACCGCCTCGACGGCAGCCTGCGCGCGGTCTGAACGGAGCAACCCGATCATGTCCACCTCCCTCGACAAGCTCGCCGCCGGCGGCTTCAGCATCGGCATCGAACTGCCGCTCGACAACGACTGGACCCCGTCCGGCAACGCCAAACGCCGGCATGACGGCCGCCACGCCGGCGTGCCCGACCTCGGCATCCACGCGGAGCTCGCGCAACTGGCCGACACGCTCGGCTTCCGCGCGCTCTGGGTGCGCGACGTGCCGGTGTACGACCCGTCGTTCGGCGACGCCGCACAGGTGTTCGAAACGTTCTCGTATCTCGGCTACCTCGCCGGCATCACGCACGACATCCTGCTCGGCACCGCGGCCGTCGTGCTGCCGCTGCGCGAACCGCTGCTGACGCTGAAATCGGCCGCGACGATCCAGGAGCTGAGCGGCGGGCGCCTGCTGCTCGGCGTCGCGAGCGGCGACCGGCCGGTCGAATATCCGCTGTTCGGCCGCGACTTCGCGTCGCGCGGCGCGAACTTCCGCGACCAGATCGCGCTGCTGCGCGACGGCGCGCGCGGGCATCTGCCGCCCGGCCTGGAAGTGCTGCCCGCGGCCCGTTCGCCGGTGCCGCTGCTCGTCGCGGGCCTCGCCCAGCAGACGCCCGCGTGGATCGGCGAGCACATGGACGGCTGCCTCGCGTATCCGGGCACGCCGGCCGACCACCTGCAACGCGCCGCGAACTGGCGTGCGGTGGCGGGCGACAAGCCGTACGTGAGCTTCATCCATCTCGACCTCGCGGAAGATCCGCACGAACCGCTGCAGCGGCACCGCTTCGGCGCGCGCGCGGGGCGCATCGCGCTGACGGAGGAACTCGCGGCGATGCGCGATGCGGGCGTGCAGCACATCGGCCTGCATTTTCGCCGCAACCAGCGGCCGCTCGACGAGACGATGGCCGAGATCGCATCGGACGTGCTGCCTGCGTTCCATCCGAAAACGAATCCACGGACGCTCGCCGCATAAGACCGGCGAGCACCTTCAGATAGGCGAATGGCCGATCAATATTTGATTTCAAATCAAATATTTTTGACCTCTAAAGGCGTTTATTTCATCAGTCTCAAGCGCCAGAATGACTTCCATACCGCAATCGTTCCAACTCTTTCAGGAGCACATGATGAGCAAGATTCCCGCATTCGGCCTCGGTACCTTCCGCCTGCAAGGCCAGGTCGTCATCGACTCGGTCCGCAACGGCCTCGACGTCGGCTACCGCGCGATCGACACCGCGCAGATCTACGGCAACGAAGCCGAAGTCGGCGAAGCGATCGCCGCATCGGGCGTACGCCGCGAAGACCTGTTCCTCACGACGAAGATCTGGGTCGACAACTACGCGCCGGAGAAACTGGCGGCCAGCCTCGAGGACAGCCTGCGCAAGCTGCGCACCGACGTCGTCGACCTGACGCTGATCCACTGGCCGGCCCCGGGCAACGGCGTGTCGATCGACGCGTTCATGACCGCGCTGGCGGACGCGAAGGCGAAGGGTCTCACGCGCCAGATCGGCATCTCGAACTTCAACATCGCACTGACGAAGGAAGCGATCGCGGCCGTCGGCAAGGATGCGATCGCGACGAACCAGATCGAACTGAGCCCGTACCTGCAGAACCGCAAGCTGGTCGAGTTCCTGAACGCCGAAGGCATTCACGTGACGTCGTACATGACGCTCGCGTACGGCAAGGTGCTCGGCGACCCGGTGATCGGCGCGATCGCGCAGCGTCACGACGCAACGCCGGCGCAAGTCGCGCTCGCGTGGGCGCTGCAACTCGGCTACTCGGTGATTCCGTCGTCGACCAAGCGCGAGAACCTCGCCAGCAACCTGCTCGCGCAGACGCTGCGCCTGACCGACGAAGACATGGCGCAGATCGCCGCGCTCGAACGCAACGGCCGCGAAGTCGACCCGGCCGGCCTCGCGCCGAAGTGGGACTGAGTAACCGTCTTCCGAGTCAAGCCCGATGAAGTGAATCGTCCCAAGGCGTGTTGGTTTTGACCATGGCATTGAGCATGGTTAGGAGCTTGCGCATGCAGGCAACAAGCGCGACCTTGGACAGTTTGCCGGCGGCCTTCAGGCGTTGATAGAAGGCTCTGATGGCGGGGTTGTAGCGTGTGGCAGTCAATGTAGCCATGTACAGCACGCGACGGATCGCGAAGCGGCCACCTTGAACCCGTCGTCGCCCATTACGTAAGCCGGAATCGCAAGCAATGGGAGCGACGCCAACGAGGGCTGCAATCTGACGGCGATTGAGCCGGCCCAATTCGGGCAGTTCTGCGATCAGGCAGGCGCTGGATACCGGGCCAATTCCATGTGTGGACTGCAACAGGCGGTCGAGTTCACCGAAGTGCTGGCGTACATGAGCGACCATCTGAGCGTCAATGTCATCGAGTTGTGCCTGGATGGCGGCAATGATAGCCAGCAGACTTGAATGCAGACCAACCGGCGTGATCTGGAGCCGCTGTCGCTCCGAAAGGAGCATGGTGAGTAGTTGGCGCCGTCGGGTCACCAGTGCAGCCAGCCACTGCTGCCGCTCGTCGGGAACGGGACGTAGCAAGCGGGACAGATCGTCCCGACGCAGTAGCACGGAAGCCAGTTCGGCAAGCATACGTGCGTCGATGGCATCGGTTTTCGCCAGACGTCCCATCGAGCGGGCAAAATCGCGTGCTTGCCGAGGGTTGACGACAGCGACCGGCAAACCCGCACCTTGCAAGGCGCACGCCAGCTCGGTCTCGTAGCCACCGGTCGCCTCCATCACGACCAACTGCACGTTCAGCGGCTGAAGGGCAACAGCCAGGGCCGAGTGGCCCTCGGCATCGTTGTTGAATCGACGGATGTCCAGATTGGCACCCAGTACGGAAACATCGACGTGAGCTTTTGCGACGTCAATGCCGACCGTTACGGCAGAAGGAGCAGACATGATCTTCGGATCCCATGCTTGTACATGCGCACTCGATGTAAATGGCGCGCGTAACCGTTCGGGCTTCAGGAAGACCAGCACGGCAACCGTGCGTTTTGTACTCAGTCACGGGCTCCAACACCCAAGCGCGGGGCAAACTGCACGGTCTCGTCTGGCTACCACCAGACTTTACCGTACTGGTCAGTACTGAACATACAAGCGCGCCGCGCCTTCATCCGATATGACCCGTCCGCGGCCCGCAGGCCGCGGCACCGACAGGACACCATCATGACCCAGGACCCGCTGTTCCAACCGCTGCAATTCGGTACGCTGACGCTGCCGAACCGCATCGTGATGCCGCCGATGACGCGCTCGCGCGCCAGCCAGCCCGGCGACGAAGCCAACGAACTGATGGCCGCGTACTACGCGCAGCGCGCGAGTGCGGGCCTGATCGTCAGCGAAGGCACCTACATCGCGCCGCTCGGCAAGGGCTACGCATGGACGCCCGGCATTCACACGCCGTCGCAGGTCGCCGGCTGGCGCAAGGTGACGGACGCCGTGCATGCCGCGCACGGCCGCATCTTCGCGCAGCTGTGGCACGTCGGCCGGCTGAGCCATACGAGCCTGCTCGGCGGCCAGCAACCGGTATCGTCGTCGCCGCTCCAGGCGAAGGGCGTGAACGTGTTCGTCGCCGGTGAAGACGGCAGCACGCCGGGCTTCGTGCCGGCGTCCGAGCCGCGCGCACTGTCGATCGACGAGATCCGCGAGATCGTCGACCAGTACCGCGCCGCCGCCCGCCATGCGATCGAAGCGGGCTTCGACGGCGTCGAGCTGCACGGCGCGAACGGCTACCTCGTGAACCAGTTCATCGACTCGAACGCGAACACGCGTACCGATGCGTACGGCGGCTCGCTGGAAAACCGGCTGCGGTTCCTGCGCGAAGTCACGCAGGCGCTGATCGACGGCACCGGCGACGCGTCGCGCGTCGGCATCCGCCTCGCGCCGTTGACCACGCTGAACGGCTGCGTCGATGACGATCCGGAAACCACCTATCTCGCCGCCGCGAAGCTGCTCGGCGAACTCGGCGTCGGCTACCTGCACATCGCGGAAGCCGACTGGGACGACGCGCCGCTGATGCCGGTCGCCTTCAAGCAGCAACTGCGCGCCGCGTTCCCGGGTGTGCTGATCTATGCCGGCGCGTACACCGCCGAGCGCGCCCGCGAAGCGATCGCCGCCGGCTGGGCCGACCTCGTCGCCTTCGGCCGCCCGTTCGTCGCGAACCCCGACCTGCCCGAGCGGCTGCGCACCGGCGCCGCGCTCGCGCCGCACGATCGCAACACGCTGTTCGGCGGGGGCGCCCGAGGCCTGACCGACTATCCGACGCTCGCGCAAGCCGCGGCGTAACACGCTACAGGAATCTGAAATGAAAACAACGCTCGCCCGGCTCGCGCTCGCCGCGATCCTGCCGTTCGCGGCCGCGCAAGCGGCCCACGCCGCCCCGTCCGCTCCGGCGGCCGACTGGTATCCGTCCGTCTATGGCGCGAACGACGAAATCGGCGCGGCCAACCTGCTGACGCCCGACGTCGTCAAGCAGGCGGTCGGCCTCGTGAAGGTCGGCAAGGCCTATCCGTTGGCCGTGCCGGTGGACAAGAACCTGCCGGCGTTCCGTCACCGCAGCTTCCGGCTATACAACGTGCAGGTCGGCCAGCAGGCCGGCAAGAGCCTCGGTCCGAACAAGTTCACGTTCAACGACGAACTCGTCAACGCATGGACCGGCGTCGGCACGCAGCTCAACGGCATCGGCCACATCGGCATCGACAACGTGTACTACAACGGCAACCGCGCGGCCGATTTCGTGACCGTCGACGGCGTGAAGAAGCTCGGCGTCGAGAAGGTGCCGCCGATCGTCACGCGCGGCGTCGTGCTCGACATGACCGCCTACTACGGCAAGCCGATCGTGCCGGGCGGCACCGAATTCACGGTCGCCGACATCCAGGCCGTGCTGAAGAAGCAGGGGCTGACGCTGCGCAAGGGCGACGTCGTGCTGTTCAACACCGGCTGGCTGGAGTTGGTCGGCAAGGACGACAAGCAGTTCCTCGAGGTCGAGCCCGGCATCGGCATGGAAGCCGCGAAATGGCTGGCCGACCAGGGGATCGTCGCGTTCGGCGGCGACACGTGGGCGTCGGAGGTCTATCCGAATCCGCACACGCGGGACGAATTCCCGATCAACCAGTACATGCTCGCGAAGCGCGGCATCTACAACCTGGAACTGATCGACAGCCGCGCGCTGGTGCGCGACAAGGCGTGGGAATTCCTGTTCGTGCTCGGCCAGCCGCTGTACGTCGGCTCCACGCAGGTCAACATCAATCCGGTCGCGATCCGCTGATCGCGTGCGCCCTGCGGCAATCGCGGCGACTATCGCCGCGATTGTCATTTCCGTATTGCAGCCTGTGCGATGGGCGTCTAATGTTGACGGGATCGACGCCGTACGACCGTCACCCGACTTGAAAGGACGCCCCCTCATGCCAAGCCGCTCCCTGACACGCGACATGCTGCTGGCCCTTGTGGCCAGTCTTTCCCTGTCGGCTTTCACCGCGCCCGCACACGCCGACGAGGCCGCCGGCCTCGCGCCGCCAGCACCGGCCACGCCGGTGCTGACGACCACCGCGACCGGCGTGCAGATCTATGCGTGCGAATACGATGCCGACCACCGGCTCGCGTGGGCCTTCAAGCGCCCGGAGGCGATGCTGTTCGATGAAAGCGGCACGCTCGTCGTGCGGCACGGCGCGGGGCCGTCGTGGGAAGCGCTCGACGGCAGCCGCATTACCGGCAAGAAGCTCGCGGAAATGCCGAGCGCAAGCGCGGCCAGCGTTCCGCAGCTGCTGCTCGCGGCGGCGCCGGCCGCAACCGGCACGCTCGCCGGCGTGCGCTTCGTGCAGCGGCTCGACACGGCGGGCGGCACGCCGCCGGCCGCGACGTGCACAACCGAGCATGCGGTCGGCCGCTTCCCGTACTTCGCGCGCTACGTGTTCCTGAAGTGACACGCACGGCGTCGCAAGCGACGGGCATCATCCCGTCGCCTTTCGCCATGTCCCAATTCAATCAGTGATCCTATATTCGATGCGGGGAAGCGTGAAATCGCCGACACCTTCGTTCCATCTGGTCAGCGTGTCCGCATCGACAATTCGACGTCGCCGCCGAACGGCACCGACAGATAGCCGTTTTCCGGTGCGCGCACGTAAGCAAGGTAGTCGGGGCTGTATTCCGCGTTGTCGGCCACGACGAACGCTCCCGCCCTGAGCCGCGGCTCGACCAGCGCGAGAATCTCCGGATACAGCGCCTTCGCTCCGTCGAGCAGCAGCAGATCGACCGCATCCGGCAGATCGTAAGCCAGCGTACGCAGCGCATCGCCTTCGCGAATCTCCACGAGATCAGCCAATCCTGCCGCCGTCAGGTTCGCCTGTGCGCGCACGACCTTCGACGGTTCAAACTCGCTCGTAATCAGCCGCCCGCCGCCGTTGTCGCGCAGCGCGGCCGCGAGATGCAGCGTCGAAATGCCGAACGACGTACCGAATTCGACGATTGCCGTCGCGCCGCCGCTGCGCGCGAGCATGTACAGCAGCATGCCCGTCTCGCGTGACACGGGAAGCGGGTAGTCCTTCAGGCGCGCATACAGATCGGCGTAGTCCGTCTTGCTGCGCATCAGCCGCGCTTGCTCGTCGCGCGACACGTTGGCGAAGGCCGGGCTCGTCGCGGGCGACGACGCGTCGGCTTCGTCGAACAGGCGCGCCAGCAGCGAAGCCAGCGGGTCGAGCATCAGGGTGGTCATGCGATATCTCCGGTAGCGGTTGAGTGCGTCGTTGCACCCGACTAGAATATGACGAACTATTCAGGTTTTACTATTCGCATTGGCAAACCGCTCATGACCGCCCGCCGAAACGCCCCGATCGCCACGCGCAAGCAGCCTCGGCAGGCGCGCTCGACCCGTCTCGTCGAGGACGTCCTGCAGGCGGCTATTCAGGTTTTGGCGAGTGAAGGTGCGCAGCGCTTCACGATGGCGCGCGTGGCCGAGCGGGCCGGCGTGAGCGTCGGCTCGCTGTACCAGTACTTCCCGAACAAGGCGTCCGTGCTGTTCCGGCTCCAGCACGACGAGTGGCGGCAGACGTACGACATGCTGTGCGGGATACTGCAAGACACGCGAAAGACGCCCCCGGAGCGGCTGCGCACCGCCGTCCACGCGTTCATCCGTTCGGAATGCGACGAGGCGCCGATGCGCATCGCCCTCGACGATGCCGCCCCGCTCTATCGCGACGCTCCCGAGGCGCGGGAAGTGAAGGTCGAGGGCAACCGGGCGTTCAGCGCGTTCATGCGCGAAGCGCTGCCCGACGCGCCTGACGCGACGCATGCGCTCGCGTGCGAGCTGATCCTGACGACGCTCACCACGGGCGGCAAGGCGTTCTCCGAAACGGCGCGCACGCCGGCGGAAATCGATGCCTATTCGGCCGCGATGGCCGACATGTTCTGTGCGTATCTCGCGCATCTCGCGCACGATTGAGGCCCGTGCCGACACGGAAACCGCGCACGCGCGCCGGCTGCATCGTCCGGATGCAGGTTGCGCACGGCGATGAACCCCGTCACCCGCCCCGGTTCGCACCGGCTTCCCGGTTCATCCTGAAAGCAGTTCGTAAAATCCAATGCCTCGCCCGCAGGCGCCCCACCCGTCGACCCTGCATTCAAATAGTCGCCTTAACGGATTCGAACTAGGCGTATACACGCGGGTCGACACGACGGAGCCCCGTTGCACGCCGATATAAGCGCTGCGACATGCGCTGCATGCTCTTCGCCCGATGGGACGTGATGGGCGGCTCGCCTAACCTTCGCTACGGCAAAGCACACGTGACGGGGTCGCCCACACCACGCGTCGTCCGACGCGACACCCTCGCGATCGTCTCGATTCGCACGTAACGACACGCATCACGCGTCATGCGTCCCCACGACGTTGCCGAACAATCCCAACTAGATACGAGACACCCTGACGACGGTTCGCTACGGGCCGTTTCAGCATGCTGATAAAGGAGCAAGCTCATGAGTGATACCCCGGTGCAGCCGACGGTCGGCGTCGGCGCGGAAGAAACTGACTTTGGCACCAAGGGAGTCATCGACCGCTACTTCGGCATTGCGTCGCGCGGCAGCACGCAGCGCCGCGAGATCATTGCCGGCGTGACCACCTTCCTCGCGATGGTCTATTCCGTGTTCGTCGTGCCCGGCATGTTCGGCAAGGCCGGCTTCGACACGAGCGCCGTGTTCGTCGCGGTGTGTCTCACCACCGCGTTCGGCTCGCTGCTGATGGGCCTGTGGGCAAAGCTGCCGATCGCGATCGGCTGCGCGATCTCGTTGACCGCGTTCACCGCGTTCGGCCTCGTGCTCGGCAAGGGGCTGCCTCCGACGGTCGCGCTCGGCGCCGTGTTCCTGATGGGCCTCGTGTTCACCGGCATCTCGATCACCGGCGTGCGTTCGTGGATCCTGCGCAACCTGCCCGCGGGCGTCGCGCACGGCACCGGGATCGGCATCGGCCTGTTCCTGCTGCTGATCGCGTCGAACGACGTCGGCCTCGTGATCAAGAACCCGGGCGCCGGCCTGCCGGTCTCGCTCGGCCAGATCACCGCGTTCCCGGTCATCATGTCGGTCATCGGCCTCGCCGCGATCTTCGGCCTCGAAAAACGTCGCGTGCCGGGCGGCATCCTGCTCGTCGTGATCGCGATCTCGGTGTTCGGCCTGATCTTCGATCCGGGCGTGAAATACCGCGGCATCTTCGCGCTGCCGTCGCTGAGCGCGCCGGGCCACGCATCGCTGATCGGCGCGATGGACATCAAGGGCGCGCTGTCGATGGCCGTGCTGCCGAGCGTGCTCGCGCTGGTGATGACCGCCGTGTTCGACGCGACCGGCACGATCCGCGCGGTCGCGGGCCAAGCCGGCCAGCTCGACGAGAACGGCCGCATCATCAACGGCGGCCGTGCGCTGACCGCCGATTCGATCAGCTCGATCTTCTCCGGTTTCCTCGGCGGCGCGCCGGCGGCGGCCTACATCGAGTCGAGCGTCGGCGTGGCCGCCGGCGCGAAGACGGGCCTCGCGGCGGCCGTGGTCGGCCTGCTGTTCCTCGTCGTGATGTTCTTCTCGCCGCTCGCGGGCCTCGTGCCGTCGTACGCCACCGCACCGGCGCTGATGTACGTCGGCCTGCTGATGCTCGGCAGCGTGAGCAAGCTGCACATGGACGACATGGTCGACGCGATGTCGGGCCTCGTGTGCGCGGTGTTCATCGTGCTGACCGCGAACATCGTGACGGGCATCATGCTCGGCTTCTCGACGCTCGTGATCGGCCGCCTCGCCAGCGGCGAATTCCGCAAGCTCAACGTCGGCACCGTGCTCATCGCGGCCGTGCTCGTCACGTTCTATCTCGGCGGCTGGGCCATCTGAGCCCGGGACATGCGCGACGTCGCCTGCAGAAGGGCGGCGCGCATCGGGACGACATCGTCTCCTCCACCATCGTCGTTGATGGTCTCCAGGCCTGGGAACGCGAGTTTCCAGGCTTTTTTTGTCCGTGCGGCGCAGCGTGACGCGCTCCGTGAAAACGGCGCGACGCCCGTTCGCGCCCGGTGCTACGATCGCGTTTTGCCTTCAGGAGTCGCGATGAACACCCTCGGCATCGTCTCCGAATCGAGCACCCGGGCCTCGGCGCGCAAGCCGCCGTTCATTCCGTCGTTCGGCTTCCACGAAGTGCACGAATCGCAGCCGATCGGCGCGCCGCCCGCGCGCATCATCGACGTCGTCGCGTCGCTCGACATGCGCGCCGATCCCGTCATCGACACGCTGCTGACGGTGCGCGAATTCCCGGCGGCCATCGCCGGCGCGCTGCGCAACGTACCGGCCGGCCCCGACCGCGCGCGCTTCGGCTTCGACGCCTTCACGCCGCTTCATCGCGACGACACGTCGCTGTCGCTCGGCTTGATCGGGCGCTTCTGGCGCCCGGCGCCCGACGTGCGCACCATCGCCGATGCCGACGCCTTCGTCCGGCACGACGACCCGCGCGACGCCAAGCTGGTGCTCCGGTTCGAGGTGGTCGGGCTCGCCTCGGGCGCGCACATCCTGCGCACCGAAACCTTCGTCCATTGCCCGAGCGCACGCACGCGCTGCCTGTTCACGCCGTACTGGCTCGCGATCCGGCTGGGAAGCGGCTGGATCCGGCGTCGTACGCTGGCGGCGGTCGAGCTCGCGCTGGCCTGATTCGCCGCGTCAGAACGGCTTGATCACGGCCAGCCCGACGACGAGCGCCATCGCGACGAGCGCCACGCCCGCCGTCTGCCCGAGCCACGGCGCCGGCACGACGACGAGATCGTCGCGCGCCATGCGCCGCAGCGTGCCGGCCAGGATTCCGTGCAGCACCGACAGCGCGACGACGATCGCGAGCTTCACCAACAGCCATGCGGTGCCGAACCAGTGACCGCTCAGCGCGAGCGCGATGCCGGCGATCCACACGATCGCGAGCGCGGGCGCCGTCACCGTGCGATCCCAGCGCCGCACCGCGCGATGCACGGCGAGGTTCGCGATCCGGACCGCGACCGACGACAACAGCAGCCCGCCGACGAACGTGACGACGGCGGCCAGATGCACGGCCTTCAGCACCAGGTAGATCATCGCGCGTGCCGCCTGCGCGCGATCCAGCCGGCGCTCGCCAGCCCCGCAAACGGCACGACGGCCGACAGCACGAGCCGCGCGACCTCGCCCTTGCTCCACAGCCCGCTCGACGCGGTGCCGACCACCGCCCACACGTACATCGCGAACGCGATGCCGTGAATCGGGCCCATGATCGATACCGCGACCGGATAACCGGCCAGATGCTTGAGCGGCACGGCCACGCACACCAGCGCGACGAGGGTGGTCGCCTCCAGCAGCGACAGGTATTGCAGGTTCCGCAACGCGTTGCGATCGTCTTGTGTCATCGGCAGGGCTCCAGGTAGTCCGCGGCGATTGTCGCGTGTAGTGCGGGTTCGAGCCATTGGCTAGAATGACATCTTTCAACGGATTCTGGCCACGGCCACGAATGCCATGCACACGGTCGCCGTGCTTGCTTTGCCCGATGTCGTCCCGTTCGATCTGGGTGTCGCGTGCGACACGTTCGCGCGCGTGCGGGCGCCCAACGTCGCGCAGGCGTACCGTGTCCGCGTGTGCAGCGACCAGCCGCGCGTCGGCGGCGACCTGTTCGAGCTGCGCCCGCCGTTTCGCCTCGATGCGCTGGCCGACGCCGACACGATCATGGTTCCCGGCACCTCCGTGCCGCTCGCGCCGACGTCGCGCCGCGTGCTCGACGCGCTGCGCGCGGCGGCCGCGCGCGGCTGCCGGATCGCGTCGATCTGCAGCGGCGCGTTCGTGCTCGCGGAAGCCGGGCTGCTCGACGGCCTGCGCGCGACGACGCACTGGCTCGCGGCCGCCGAACTCGCGCGCCGCTACCCGAACGTCGACGTCGATCCGAACGTGCTGTTCGTCGACAACGGGCGGATCCTGACGTCGGCCGGCGCGGCGGCCGGCCTCGATCTGTGCCTGCACATGATCCAGGCCGACTATGGCGCGGCGGTCGCCGTCGATGCCGCCCGCAGCGCGGTGGCGCCGCGCGTGCGCGAAGGCGGGCAGGCGCAGTTCATCGCGCCCGAATGGCCGGCCGGCGGCGACGGGCTGCACGACCTGCTGGACTGGCTGCACGCGAACCTGCGCCAGCCGCTGACGCTCGACGCGATCGCGCGCAAGGCGTCGACGAGCGTGCGCACGCTGACGCGGCGCTTCCAGGAGCAGACCGGCACGTCGCCCGGCCAATGGCTGCAGACCGCGCGCGTGCGGCATGCGCAGCAGTTGCTGGAGGTGACCGAGCTGTCGATCGAACATGTGGCGACGGAAGCCGGGTTCGGTTCGGTCACCGCGTTTCGCGAGCGCTTCGCGCGCATCGTCGGCACGTCGCCACAGCGCTATCGGCAGGCGTTCCGCGCGCGCGCCGATGCGTGACGTCGTCCGGATCGCCGCCTGAAGCTTGAACCCGCCGCCCCCTTTCGCGCCAACCGGACCCGACCGATGACCCGCATCCGCAATCCCCTGAACATCGCGCAGCTCCAGGCGTTCGTCTCCGCCGCGCACCTGAAGAGCCTGCGCGCCGCCGCGCGCGAGCTCGGCGTCACGCAGCCGGCGATCACGCATACGATCCGCGAACTCGAAACGGCGCTCAACGCGGAGCTGCTCGCGCGCAGCGTGCGCGGCGTCGAGCTGACCGCCTGCGGCGAGGCGCTGCTGCCGCGCGCCGAGCAGTTGCTCGGCGACGTCCGCCGCACGGTCGAGGCCGTCGAGCAGGTGAAAGGCGAGATGTCGGGCCGCGTCGCGGTCGGCACGATGCCGTCGATCGCGCTGACCGCGCTGCCGCACGCGGTGACGGCGTTCCGCCGGTCGATGCCGAACGTCAGCCTGCATCTGGAGGAAGTGACGGTGCCCGACGCGCTCGCGCAGTTGCGCAACGGCACGCTCGACATCGCTGCAATGCACCATGTGCCCGCGCTCGACCGCGATTTCACGCAATTGCCGCTGCTGTCGACCGAATTCACGATCGTGATGCGCGACGGCCACCCGCTCGCGCACGCGCGCCGGTTAGAGGAACTGCTCGACGCCGAATGGATCGTCACCGTCGGCGCCGAGCAGTTTCCGCACAGCGTGATGGTCGGGATGTTCGAGGCGCACGGGCTGCCGCTGCCGAAACGTCTGCTGCGCTCGCCGATGTCGTTCGCGGTGACGCTCGGGCTCGTCGCGCGCTCGGACGTGATCGGCTGCTTCACGCGCCCGCTCGCCGCGATGGTCGCGCCGCTCGGCATCCGCACGGCCGAACTGGACGAAAGCATGCCACGCTTCGACCTGTCGATCATCGCGCGGCGCGACCTGCTGCCCACGCCCGCCGTGTCGCACTTCGTCACCTGCCTGCAGCGCGCGGTCAACGAAACGCTCGGCTGAATCGTTCCTGTGGATGAAACGGCGGCGCACCCGGCGCGCCGCCGCCGGGCCCGGTATCGGGGCTTGTCCTAGGCGCCCCGCCGGTATTTTGTCTTGATAATCTTGCGCACGTCGCGCGCCCCCATCGGGCGGGCGAAACGGACTGTCCGACGCGAAGCCGCGGCGGGCCGAAGGCTTACGGCGCGGCACAACCGCGCACCCATCGAACAAAACGAGGAGTCACCGAGTGAAAAAGATTCTTGCGGCTGTGACCGTCGCCCTGCTCGCCGTATCGGCCGGCAGCGCGTACGCGAAGGACTGGTCGACCGTGCGGTTCGGCGTCGACGCAAGCTACCCGCCTTTCGAATCGAAAGGCGCCGACGGCAAGGTGGTCGGCTTCGACGTCGATCTCGGCAATGAAATCTGCCGCCGCATGAACGCGAAGTGCGTGTGGATCGAAAACGACTTCGACGGGATGATCCCGGCGCTGAAGGCCCGCAAGTTCGACGGCGTGCTGTCGTCGATGTCGATGACGCCGGCGCGTCAGGAACAGATCGCTTTCTCCGCGAAGCTGTTCAACACGCCGACGCGCCTCGTCACGAAGAAGGGCACGGGCCTGATGCCGACGGCCGAATCGCTGAAGGGCAAGTCGGTCGGCGTCGAGCAGGGCACGATCCAGGAAACCTACGCGAAGACGTACTGGGCCTCGAAGGGCGTGAACGTCGTGCCTTACCAGAACCAGGACCAGGTCTACGCCGACCTGATCTCCGGCCGTCTGGACGGCGCGCTGCAGGACGCGGTGCAAGCCGAGATCGGCTTCCTGAAGACCCCGCGCGGCGCGAACTTCGACTTCGCCGGCAAGGATCTCGACGATCCGAAGACGCTCGGCAACGGCGCCGGTATCGGCCTGCGCAAGGAAGACACCGACCTGAAGGCGAAGATCGACGGCGCGATCGCCGCGATGCGCAAAGATGGCACGTACGACAAGATCGCGAAGAAGTACTTCGATTTCGACGTCTACGGCAAGTAATACGGCCGACGAACGCGCGATTCGGCGCGACGGGAACGGGCTCCGCACGGAGCCCGTTTTTTTTTTGCGCACGACGCGGACGCCGTTATTTTTTCCGCGCCAAGCTGATGATTCTCAACGGAAAACCGCTTGTTCTGGCGCCGGTTTGATGGCGGCGAGGAAGGCAACGTACAATCGTTCTTCCACGCACACGGATCATTCGCGGCTGCGCCGCACTCCCCCCATCATGCAAACGCAGACCCATCCGCTGATTTCCCCCGCCGTCGGCACCGAACGCCAGATCACCAGCTTCCACTACGGCCCGCGCGGCGGCAAGAAGGTCTACATCCAGTCGTCGCTGCACGCGGACGAGTTGCCCGGCATGCTGGTCGCCACGCTGCTGCGCCGCAAGATCGCCGCGCTCGAGACGGCCGGCAAGCTGCGCGGCGAAGTCGTCATCGTGCCCGTGCCCAACCCGATCGGCCTGTCGCAACACGTGTTCGGCGATCATCTCGGCCGCTTCGAGCTCGGCTCGATGCAGAACTTCAACCGTAACTTCTACGATCTCGCGGCGCTCGTGCTGCCGCGCGTCGAAGACCGCCTCACGAACGACGCGCAGCGCAATCTCGCGGTCGTACGCACCGCGATGCGCGAAGCGCTCGACGAACAGAAACCGCGCACCGAACTCGATTCGCAGCGCCTCGCGCTGCAGAAGCTGTCGTTCGACGCCGACATCGTGCTCGACCTGCACTGCGACAGCGATGCGGTGATGCACCTCTACACGAACCCCGACCTCTGGGAAGACGTCGAACCGCTGGCGCGCTACCTCGATGCGCAGGCGTCGCTGCTCGCGCTGAACTCGGTCGGCAATCCATTCGACGAAATCCACAGCTTCTGCTGGTCGGATCTGCGCAGCCGCTTCGGCGACCGCTTCCCGATCCCGAACGGCGCGATTTCCGTCACGGTGGAACTGCGCAGCGAACGCGACGTGTCGTACGAGTTCGCCGAAAAGGATGCCCAGGCGATCATCGAATACCTGACCGAGCGCGGTGTCGTCGAAGGCACGCCGGCGCCGCTGCCGCCGCTCGCGCATCCGGCCACGCCGCTCGCGGGCACCGATCCGCTCGTCGCGCCCGTGTCGGGCGTGATCGTGTTCCGTACGCCGGTCGGCGTGATGATCGAGGCCGGCCAGGCCGTGGCCGACATCGTCGATCCGCTGACCGATCGCGTCGTCACGCTGAAGAGCAGCGTGTCGGGCGTGCTGTACGCGCGCCAGATCGTCCGTTTCGCGACGGCCGGCATGGAAGTCGCGCGCATTGCCGGCGCGACCGCGATCCGCACCGGTTCGCTGCTGTCGGCCTGAGCCTGCACGCCCGGCCCGCGCGCCGGGCCGCGGCGCGCGTCGCCGGCCCTCGCCTGCGTCAAACGAAATCGCCCGCTTGCGCGGGCGATTTGCTTTCCGAAGCGCGCGTCTCGCCGCCGATACCGTGTCGCCGGCCGCTACGCGTGAAGACCGCTCAGAACGCCGGCACGATCGCGCCGCCGAACTTCTGGTCGATGAACTTGCGCACGTCGTCCGATTCATAGGCCGCGACGAGCTTCTTCACCCACGGCTTGTCCTTGTCCTGCGCGCGCACCGCGATCAGGTTCGCGTACGGCCCGCGCAGATCCTCGATCGCGATCGCATCCTTCACCGGCGTGAGCCCGGCCTTGACCGCGTAGTCGGTGTTGATCGACGCGGCGTCGACGTCGGGCAATGCGCGCGGCAGTTGCGCGGCGTCGAGTTCGACGATCTTGATCTTCTTCGGGTTCTCGGCGACGTCGAGCGGCGTCGCGTTCACGCCATTCGTGCCGACGCCCGGCTTCAGCTTGATCACCCCGTATTTCTGCAGCAGCAGCAGCGCGCGGTTGCCGTTCGACGGATCGTTCTGGATCCCGACCTTCGCGCCGACCGGCAAATCCTTCAGCGACTTGAGCTTCTTCGAATAGAAACCCATCGGCGCGGTATAGGTGAGCCCGACGTTGACGATCTTGTAGCCGCGCTGCTTGATCTGGCTGTCGAGGAACGGCTGGTGCTGGAAGCCGTTCGCATCGAGATCGCCGGAATCGAGCGCCGCGTTCGGCTGCACGTAGTCGTTGAATTCGATGACCTTGATCGCGAGGCCTTCGCGCGCGGCGACCTTCGTCACTTCGGTCCAGATCTGCGCGTCGGGGCCGCTCATCGTGCCGATCTTCAGCGTTTGCGGGTCGGCGTGCGCGGCGGGCGCGGCGAATGCCAGCGCGGCGGCGAGTACGCCGAGGCCGGTCAGGATCGAATGTCGCATGGGGTGTCCTCTTGTCCCGTGTCGTTTGTTGGAGCACGGATCGTGGCACGGGGCCCGAGCGCCACCAACCAAGCTTATTTCATGTGCATATTCCTGATCGAGGTCGAACGACAGACAAATTCGGTATAACCCCGGATGTACATCCCGGGCAGAATTTAGGGCCTGCTTGCATAGGGAACGTGCATGCGAATGCCTGAAATCGCTCGCAGGGCCAGGAGTGAGGAGCGCCGTTTGGCCGCGCCAAACAAGCGACGAACGACGCCGCCATGCGGGCGATTTCAGGCATTCCCGTGGATTGAATTTTTAGTTTGGGGTTGCCACGAGAACGGCCGCTCGCCGCGTTGCGCTCCTTGCGAATACGCGAGTATTCGCGGCGTCGCGCGCCTCGCGAGCGGCCGTTCTCGTGGCAACGCATGCACGTTCCCTATGCAAGCAGGCCCTAATGTCGCATCGGCACCACACATTCTTCATATGACAGTCGCTGTCATATTCATTACGTGGCCCGCCGATAAAGTTGCGCCGGTCCGTGAAAGCGCCCGCAGAGAGCGCCGGAACCGCAACTGGACACGCCATTTATTCGCTCGGAGAATCCTTTGAACAAGAAACTGTTGACCATCGCCGCCCTGGCAGCAACGGCCGGCACGGCACACGCACAAAGCAGCGTGACCCTGTACGGCGTCATCGATGCCGGTATCAGCTACGTGAACCACAGCAAGACCGCCAACGGCGGCACGGGCAAGCTGTTCAAGTACGACGACGGCGTGGCCCAGGGCAGCCGTTGAGGCCTGCGCGGCACCGAAGACCTCGGTGGCGGCCTGAAGGCGATCTTCGTGCTCGAAAACGGCTTCAACAGCGGCAACGGCTCGATCGGCCAGGGCGGCGCGATCTTCGGTCGCCAGGCTTACGTCGGCCTGAGCCAGTCGCAATACGGCACGGTCACGTTCGGTCGCCAATACTCGTTCTCGACCGACATCCTCGGTTCGAACTACTCGACGGGTGGCAACACGGTCGCGGGTAACTATGCGTACCACGTGAACGACATCGACCAGCTCACGTCGAGCCGCATCAACAACGCCGTGAAGTTCCAGAGCGCGAACTATTCGGGCTTCACGTTCGGCGCGTTGTACGGCTTCTCGAACTCGACCGACTTCGCAGGCGCACAGGGCACGGGCACCAACAACACCGGCGGTTCGTCGCGCGCATACAGCTTCGGCCTGAACTACGCGAACGGCCCGATCTCGGTCGGCGCGGCGTACACGGACATCCGTTTCCCGAGCCAGTCGACGCCGGCCTTCTCGACGTCGATCGCGAACCTGAGCACCGGCAACGTCCGCGACCTCCGCACGTACGGCGTGGGTGGCCGCTACGTCTGGGGCCCGGCAACGGCATGGCTGCTGTGGACGCGTACGCAGTTCTCGACGGTGTCGGGCTCGGGCGGCACGTTCTACAACGCATACGAAGCGGGCGCGAAGTACGCATTCACGCCGGCACTGTCGGGCGGCCTCGGCTACACGTACACGAACGCGACGCAAAACGGCAACTCGTGGCACTGGAACCAGGTCAACGGTATCGCCGACTACGCCCTCAGCAAGCGTACGGACGTGTACGGCCTGGTCGTGTACCAGCAGGCTTCGGGCCGCGGCGTGCAAGCGCAGATCGGTTCGAGCACGAGCTACTTCAACACGTCGGGCACGGGTTCGAAGAACCAGATCGCCGCACGTATCGGTATCCGTCACAAGTTCTAAAGCATCCGCTTAACTGTCCGCTCAACCTGCGGATCACGACGGCAAGAAGCGCCCCGCTCCACGCGGGGCGCTTTTTTATGGGCTTTTAAGTTTCGCTTAATTCTGGGCTGAGAGGATGCTCTCACCCCCCCTGTTGGCCGCCTGAGCATCGGCGGCTTTTTTTTTAAACGCCGACGGCGCCGCCATCGATTGCCCACAAGACAGGATCGGAGGCCATGATGATCGAAGATACCGTTTTCAGCCATCTGCACGCGATTCTGACGTGCCAACACTCGCTGCCGGTCCAGAGCTGCCGCGTCTCGGTCGAAATGCAGCGCCCCTGGGGCCGCCCGTATCGCCTCGTCGAATGGACGATGCATCTCGACGCCCCCGCGCGGCGCCAGATCGTGCCGGCCGAATCGACCGACGAAGAGATCGCCGAGGTCGTCGCGTCGCACGTGCCGGGCCGGCTTTACGGCGACGGCCGGCTGCAGTTCTGAACGCGTCTGCGCGCCACCCGCTTCCCGTCTTTCGGCCGCGCCGCACGCATCGTGCGGCAGTCGGTCTCGTTTGACGCGGCAACGAAACCTGCTACGCTGCGCGTTTTCGTCCACGCAACACACGATGGAAAACGCATTCAACGAACGTGGCGTCATGGTCACGCGCAACGGCCTGTCGGCCGCGGGGCAGGTATTCGCACTGCGTGACATCCGCCACGTCGACGTCGTCAAGATTCCGAAGAACCGTCTCGTGCCGTCGCTGATCTCGCTGATCGGCGCGGCCATCGCCGTCGCAGGCGGCATCGCCGCATCGAGCGCCGCGCTCGTGGTCGGCGTGATGCTCGCCGTGGTCGGCTACCTCGCGTGGACCACGCAGGACATCACGTATCGGCTGATGGTCGAGATGCCCGACGGCAAGCGCGAAGCGCTGTCGAGCGTCGACGCCGAGTTCGTCGAACGCGTCGCGCAGGTCGTGCGCGACGCGCAGTCCGCCACCGCGGCCGGCTGATTCCGTTCGCCTTCGTGCCCGCGCCGGCTCGCGCGGGCAGGATGCACGCCGCGAATGTCGGTTCGCGGCGTTCGCGTTGAAACGCGCGGCGCCCGCCGCGCGCCGCCACCCCCTCCCCGCCACTGCACGCGCCGACCGCCTAGTATGGAAAGAGCGGCTCGCCGCCGCATCGTCCGAGGAGGCCAGCATGAACGCTCAATCGCTGTCCGGCATGCTTCGCGCGCAGGAACTGCTGATCGTGTCGATGATCCGCGCGCTTCCCCCTGATGCACGCCGTGCGCTCGTCGAGCTCTACACCGAGCAGATCGCGTTCGCCGAACAGGCCGGTATCGAAAGCCACGGCGATCGCGCCACGCACGACGCGTTCATCGCGCATGCGCGCAACCTGCTGATCCGCATCGAAGCGCTGGCCTGAGTTTCTCGAGACTTCCCCCGGCTCGCCCGAGCCGCGCAAGCGAGCGCTCACTCGCATGGGCCGTCTGGCGTCCTTGTATTGATAATAATTCTCATTTACACTGTTAAAGTTGTCAGTTGCCTTTCACATCGCCGTTTGCCGCCTGTCGCGCGCAAACGGGCCAGCCAGGTGAACGCGTCACCCAGCCAGCCTTCGGGCTTGTTATCGTCAATGGGAGACCACCTGTGCATTGCTATACGCTGGCGCGGCGGCCGATCTGTGCCGCACTGTTCGGCGCGTTCGGCCTGTCCGCCGCCCCGGCTCACGCCGATTCGTCGCCGCAAGGCGCCACCCCGCCGTCCGCCGTCCTGACCACCGCCGCCGCCTCCACGCGCGGCGACGCGGCGCTGCTCGATCCCGTCACCGTCACGGCCACCCGCACCGCCACCGCGGCGAGCCGCACGGCAGCGTCCGTGTCGGTGATCACCGACGAGGATCTCGAAGCGCAGCAGGCCACCAACATCAAGGACGCACTGCGCTACGAGCCGGGCATCACGGTGCGCCGCACCGCGTACCGTCCCGGCAGCGCCGCGCTCGGCGGCGGCCGCGACGGCGATTCGAGCATCAACATCCGCGGCCTCGAAGGCAATCGCGTGCTGCTGATGGAAGACGGCATCCGCCTGCCGAACGCGTTCTCGTTCGGGCCGCTCGAAGCGGGCCGCGGCGACTACGCGGATCTCGACACGCTCAAGCGCATCGAGATCCTGCGCGGGCCGGCGTCGGCGCTCTATGGCAGCGACGGCCTGACCGGCGCGGTGAACTTCATCACGAAGGACCCGCGCGACCTGCTGTCGGTCTACAACAAGCCTTACTACTTCTCGTTCCGGCCGAGCTACGACTCGACCGATCGCAGCATCGGCGCGACCGTGTCGGCCGCGGGCGGCAACGATCGCGTCCAGGGGATGATCATCGCCGACGGCCGGCGCGGCCACGAGGTCGACACGCGCGGCGGCAACAACACGGCAAGCACGCTGCGCACGACGTCGAACCCGCAGGACGTATATTCGGAATCGCTGCTCGGCAAGCTCGTGCTGACGCCAACCACGCGCGACACGATCAAGTTCACCGCCGAAACGGTGCAGCGGCGCGTGAGCACCGACGTGCTGTCGGCGATCAATGCGCCGACCACGCTCGGCCTCACGACCCACGACCGGCTCGAACGCAACCGCTTCAGCGTCGACTACGACTTTCGCGACGACGCGCTCCGCTGGTTCCAGACCGCGCACGTGCAGTTCTACTACCAGGACGCGAAGCAGGATCAATACGCGTTCGAGACGCGCGGCAAGCTGCCCTCGCGTTCGCGCGACAACCAGTACAAGGAACGCACGTTCGGCGGCGCCGCGTTCGCCGAGAGCGGCTTCGCGACCGGCCCGCTCGCGCACAAGCTGCTGGTCGGCCTGGACGGCAGCCTGTCGCGCGTGACCAACCTGCGCGACGGCACGGTGCCAGGCGTCGGCGAAGCGTTCCCGAACAAGGCGTTCCCCGACACCGACTACACGCTGTTCGGCGCGTTCGTGCAGGACCAGATCGGCTACGGCCGCCTGCTCGTCACGCCGGGCCTGCGCTTCGACACGTACCGGCTGAGCCCGACCGAGAACGATCCGCTGTTCACCGGCAAGGCCGTGTCGACGAGCGCGAACGAACTGTCGCCGCGCGTCGCCGTGCTCTACGAGATCACGCCCGCGGTCATTCCGTACGTGCAGTACGCGCACGGCTTCCGCGCGCCGACGCCCGACCAGGTGAACAGCAGCTTCTCGAATCCGGTGTACGGCTACACGTCGATCGGCAATCCGAACCTGAAGCCCGAAACCAGCGACACGTTCGAAGCCGGCCTGCGCGGCAAGGCCGGCACCGGCTACGGCATCGTGCGCTACAGCGCGGCCGCGTTCACCGGCCGCTACCGCAACTTCATCTCGCGCACGACGATCGCCGGCAGCGGCCGGCCGGTCGACCCGTTCGTGTTCCAGTACGTGAACTTCGCCGACGCACGCATTCATGGCCTCGAAGGCCGCGCCGAATGGGTGATGCCGAACGGCATCACGCTGAAGACGGCGATGGCGTTCACGAAGGGCTCGACGCAGAACGACGGCGCGGCCAGCCAGCCGCTGAACACCGTGAACCCGTTCTCGGCCGTGTTCGGCGTGCGGTACGAGCCGACCGAACGCTGGTTCGTGCAGACCGACCTGCTGTTCCAGGCCGCCAAACGCGACAAGGACGTCGACAAGTCCGACTGTTCGAACAAGGCGTGCTTCACGCCGCCGTCGTCGTTCGTCGTCGACCTGCGCGGCGGCTACCGCTTCAACAAGCACGTGAGCGCGACGATCGGCATCCGCAACCTGTTCGACCGCAAGTACTGGAACTGGTCGGACGTGCGCGGCATCGCGGCCGATTCGCAGGTGCTCGACGCGTATTCGTCGCCCGGCCGCACGGTCGCCGTCAGCATGAAAGTGGATTTCTGATGCGCGTTGCCCGCGCGCCTACCCCAACCGTTACTCGAAGGAGTCCGACATGATGCAATCCGCCCTTCCCGGTCAATCAGCCACGCCGGCCCGCGCGGCCGCCGCGCTGCGCGACGCGTTCATCAAACTCAAGACCGAGCGTCAGCTGCGCAACCGCGACGTCGCGCAGGCGCTTGGCGTCAGCGAAGGCGAGGCGCTCGCCGCGTTCGTCGGCGAGCACGTCGTGCGGCTCGACGCGCGCTTTCCGGCGATGTTCGAGGAAATGCCGCGCCTCGGCCGCGTGATGGCGCTGACGCGCAACGACACGGCCGTCCACGAAAAGGACGGCGAGTACGCGCAGATGAGCCACGACGGCCCGGTCGGGCTCGCGCTCGGCGACATCGACCTGCGCATCTTCTATCGTCACTGGGTGTCGGCGTTCGCGGTGCGCGACGAGACCGCGCACGGCCCGCTGAAGAGCCTGCAGTTCTTCGACGCGCAAGGTCATGCGATCCACAAGGTCTACCTGCGCGCGCACAGCGATCACGCCGCATACGACGCGTTCGTCGAACGCTGGCGCGCGCCGTCGCAGGAGCCGGGCCTCGAGGTCGCGCCCGCCGCAGCGAAAACGCCCGAGCGCGCCGACACCGAGATCGACGTCGCGGGCTTTCGCGCCGCGTGGGACGCGATGACCGACACGCACCAGTTCTTCGGCATCACGCAACGCTTCGGCGTGAGCCGCATGCAAGCGCTGCGCCTCGCCGATCCGCGCTACGCATATCCGGTCGAAACCGCGCATGCGTTGCGCCACGTGCTCGAACAGGCCGCGAAAAGCGGCCAGCCGATCATGGTGTTCGTCGGCAACGCGGGGATGATCCAGATCCATACGGGCCCCGTCGCGAACGTGCGCGAGGTCGGCGCGTGGATCAACGTGCTCGATCCGGGCTTCAACCTGCATGTGCGCGAAGACCTGATCGCCGCCGCGTGGGTCGTGAAGAAGCCGACGAGCGACGGCATCGTCACGTCGCTCGAACTGTTCGACCGGCAGGGCGACCACGTCGCGCTGCTGTTCGGCGAGCGCAAGCCCGGCAAGGTCGAGCGCGACGACTGGCGCGCGCTCGTCGCGACGCTGCCGGCGGCCGCACGCGGAGCCGCGCGGTGAACGGGCGGCGGTTCGATCCGCGCCGCCGGTCGCTGCTGGCCGGCGCGGCGGCCGGCGCGCTCGCGGGCGTACTGCCCGGCGGCGTGCTCGCGCAGGGCGTGGTCGCCGCGCCGAAACGCGTGATCGTGATCGGCGGCGCGCTCGCGGAAACCGCATTCGCGCTCGGCGGCGCCGAGACGCCGCGTTACCGGCTCGTCGGCGCCGACACGACGTGCACGTATCCCGACGCCGCGAAGCGCCTGCCGAAGGTCGGCTACCAGCGGGCGCTGTCGGCCGAAGGGCTGCTGTCGCTGCGGCCCGATCTCGTGCTGGCCTCGGCGGAAGCCGGCCCGCCGACGGCGATCGCGCAGGTGAAAGGCGCCGGCGTCACGGTGACGACGTTCGACGAGCGCCACGACGTCGAATCGGTGCGCGCGAAGATCACCGGCGTCGCGCAGGCGCTCGACGTGCGCGACGCCGGCGCCGCGCTGCTGCAGCGTTTCGATCGCGACTGGCAGGCCGCGCGCGACGCGGTCGCCGCACGCGTGCCCGGCGGCGCGCAGCCGCCGCGCGTGCTGTTCGTGCTGAACCATACCGGCACCCAGGCGCTCGTCGCCGGCCAGCGCACGGCCGCCGACGCGATGATCCGCTACGCGGGCGCGCGCAACGCGATGCAGGGCTTCGATCACTACAAGCCGCTGACGACCGAGGCGCTCGCGGCGGCCGCGCCCGACGTCGTGCTGATCTCCGACGAAGGGCTGGCGGCCGTCGGCGGCCACGCCGCGCTGCTCGCGACGCCGGGCTTCGGCGCGACGCCGGCCGGCCGCGCGCGGCGCGTCGTGTCGCTCGACGCGCTGTTCCTGCTCGGCTTCGGCCCACGCCTGCCGCTCGCCGTCACGACCCTGCACCGACGCCTGTCGGATGCGCTCGCCTGAATCCGGATCGACCCGATGCCCGCTCACGCCTCGCCCTTCAACGCGCCATCGTCCGCCTCGCGCGCCGGCGCCGCGCGCCTCGGCACGTCGCGCCGCTTCGCGCCGTTCGTCCTGGCCGCGCTCGCCATTCTCATGGGCGCGATGTCCGTCGTCGCGCTGTGCGTCGGCGCGTACCGCATTCCGCTGGCGGAAGCCTGGGCCGCGCTGAGCGGCGACCCGGCCGCGCAGCAGGCGCGCGCGGTGCTGCTCGACATCCGCGCGCCGCGCGTCGTGCTCGCGCTGCTGGTCGGCGGCGGCTTCGGCGCGACCGGCGCCGCGATGCAGGCGCTGTTCCGCAATCCGCTCGCCGATCCCGGGCTCGTCGGCGTATCGAGCGGCGCCGCGCTCGGCGCGACCACGCTGATCGTGCTCGGCCCCGCGCTCTTCGCCGCCCACGCGAGCGCGGCCGCACTGCCCGTGGCCGCGTTCGCGGGCGGGCTCGCGGTCGCGGCGCTCGTCTACCGGCTGGCCGCGTCGCGCGGCCGGCTCGCGCTGCCGCTGCTGCTGCTCGCCGGCATCGCGATCAATGCGCTGGTCGGCGCGGCGATCGGGCTGCTCACGTTCGTCGCCGACGACGCACAGCTGCGCTCGCTGACCTTCTGGAGCCTCGGCAGCCTCGGCGGCGCGCAATGGCCGACGCTGGCGGCCGTCGCGCCGTGCGTCGCGCTCGGCGGCGTGCTGCTCGTGCGCGAGCGCGACGCGCTGAACGCACTGCAGCTCGGCGAAACCGAAGCGCTGCATCTCGGCGTGCCCGTGCAGCGACTGAAGCGGCGCGTGCTCGTCGCGGTCGCGCTCGCGGTCGGCGCGCTCGTGTCGTGCGCGGGCATCATCGGTTTCATCGGGCTCGTCGCGCCGCATTGCGTGCGCCTCGCGTGCGGCCCCGACCAGCGCATCGTGCTGCCCGGCGCCGCATTGCTCGGCGCGTTGCTGACGCTCGCGGCCGATCTCGCCGCGCGCACGGTCGCCGCGCCCGCCGACATTCCGCTCGGCGTGCTGACCGCGCTGCTCGGCGCGCCGTTCTTCCTCGCGTTGCTGTGGAAGAACCGCGGCGCGCTCGGCGGGTAATTCCTTCTTCACGACGACCATGCTGACTGCCCACCACCTCGACGTCGCCCGCCGGCACGGCACGATCCTGCGCGACCTGTCGCTGTCGATCGAACCCGGCCGCGTGACCGCGCTGCTCGGCCGCAACGGCGCGGGCAAGAGCACGCTGCTGAAAACCTTCGCCGGCGAACTCACCGGCAGCGTCGCGCCGCACGGCGTGCGCGTGACGGGCGACGTCACGCTGAACGGCGAACCGCTCGCACGCATCGACGCGCCGCGGCTCGCGTGCCTGCGCGCGGTGCTGCCGCAGGCCGCGCAGCCGGCGTTCCCGTTCAGCGTCGACGAAATCGTGCTGCTCGGCCGCTATCCGCATGCGCGGCGCAGCGGTGCGACGTCGCACCGCGATCGCGACATCGCATGGCGCGCGCTCGAACGCGCGGGCGCCGACGCGCTCGTCGGCCGCGACGTCACGACGCTGTCGGGCGGCGAACTCGCACGCGTGCAGTTCGCCCGCGTCCTCGCGCAGCTGTGGCCCGATCACGACACGACGGAACCCGGCCCGCGTTACCTGCTGCTCGACGAGCCGACCGCCGCGCTCGATCTCGCGCACCAGCACCGCCTGCTCGATACCGTGCGCGCCGTCGCGCGCGAATGGCAGCTCGGCGTGCTCGCGATCGTCCACGATCCCAACCTCGCCGCGCGGCATGCGGATGCGATCGCGATGCTCGCCGACGGCACGATCGTCGCGCATGGCGCACCGCGCGACGTGATGACGCCTGCTCATATCGCGCAGTGCTACGGCTTCGCGGTGAAGATGGTGGAAACCGGCGACGGGACGCCGCCGGTGATGGTGCCCGCGTAGCGCGGGCACGTCTTTCAGCTGATGCGGCCTGACTGAATGCCGGCGCGCGCGCTCAATGCTCGACGTCCGCCGCGCCGAAGCTCCGCATCTTCCAGCCGAGCCGTACGGCGAGCATCCGCATCGAGAAGCCGGCCGCCAGCGCGACGAGCGTCGCGAACCCCGTGTCGATGCCGAGATGCTGCATCCCGACATACAGCGAACCCGTGACGAACGCGACGCTCGCGTACAGCTCCTCGCGCAGGATCAGCGGCATCTCGTTGCAGAGTAAATCGCGCAGCATCCCGCCGCACACGCCCGTGATCGCGCCGGCCAGCACGACGATGATCGGCGCCGTGCCGGTCGACGCGCCGACGTCGCAGCCGATGATCGTGAACGCCGCGAGGCCGATCGCATCGACGGTGACGAACAGCGTCTTCATCCGCGCGACGTGCCGTGCCGCCCACGACGCGACGGTCGCCGCGACGAGCGTGATCACCAGGTATTCGGGATGCGCGATCCAGCCGAGCGGATAGTGGCCGAGCAGCACGTCGCGCACGGTGCCGCCGCCGAGCGCCGTCACCGCGCCGACGAGCGCGAGGCCGAAGCGGTCCATCCCGCGGCGCATGCCCATCAGCGCCCCCGACATCGCTTCCGCGACGATCGCAATCAGATAGAGCGTATGCATGGCGCGCGTCAGTCGTCGGTCCGGAACAGGTCGAGCACGCGTTCGCGCTCGGCCGCATCGACGGCGGCAGGCATCGGCTCGTCGCGCTTGCCGTTGTCGGCCGGCGCGTCGGGCGCATCGATGGCCGCCGCGCCGCCGCACGCGAAGCGGCTGCGGATATACGCCGGCACGTCGGCCGTGCACGTGCCGCGCGTGTATTCCGCGTAGACGAAATCGCCGTCGACGAGCGCGACGTCCTGGGGCGGCATCGCCGCGACCGGCGTGCGCCCGTCGACGGCCGTCTTCATGTAGTCGAGCCAGACCGGCAGCGCGAGCGTCGCGCCGGTCGCGCGCCCCATTGGGCGCGGCGTGTCGTAGCCGAGCCACGCGACCGCGACGATGCCCGACGAATAGCCGGCGAACCATACGTCCTTCGACCCGTTCGACGTGCCCGTCTTGCCGGCCGCGTCGTCACGCCGCAGCGCGAGCGCGCCGCGCGCGGTGCCGGCCCGCACGACGTCGCGCAGCATGCTGTCCATCACGAACGCATTGCGCGCCGATACGACCCGCTCGCCCGCCGGCACGGTCGCCTCGTACATCGCGCCGCCGTGACGCTGCTTCACCGACAGGATCAGGCGCGGCTCCATCCGCGTCCCGCCATTCGCGAACACGCTGTAGGCGCTCGCGAGTTCGAGCGGCGTCACGGCGCCCGCGCCGAGCGCGAGCGGCAGCGACGCCGGATTGCGCTGCGCGTCGAAGCCGAAATGCACCGCGTGCTGCTGCACGTAGCGCGCGTCGGTGGCCTGCATCAGGCTGACCGCGACCAGGTTCTTCGAGCGCACGAGCCCGCGCCGCACCGGGATGAAGCCTTCGTAGCGATTGCCGAAATTGCGCGGACGCCACGGCCGCGCGCCGGTTTCCGCGTGCGTGAGCGTGCGCTGGGTATCGTCGACGAGCACGCCGGGGAAGTAGCCCTTCTCCAGCGCCGCCGAATAGACGAACGGCTTGAAGCTCGACCCCGGCTGGCGATACGCCTGCAGCGCATGGTCGAACACGTTGCGATTGAAATCCGCGCCGCCGACCAGCGCGAGCATGTCGCCGGTGGCCGCATCGAGCGACACGAGCGCGCCTTCGAGCCCGTTGCGCGTCTCGCGCTTCGCGCGCGCCTGGCGGCTCAGCGTGCGCTCGAGCGCGGCTTCGGCCGCGCGCTGGTCGCGCATCGAGATCGTCGTCGTCACGTCGAGGCCGAGCGTGTACGCGTCGTCGTGAAACCGCTCGACCATCATTCGGCGCGCGCGCTCGGCGACGTACGGCGCCGCGACGATGCCGGGCGGCGGCGTGGTCGCCAGCGCGATCGGCGCGTCGACGGCCGCGCGATACGTCGCATCGTCGAGTTGCCCGAGCGCGTGCATCCGGCCGAGCACGTAGTTGCGCCGCGCGGTCGCGCGCGCGGGATTGACGACCGGGTTGAACGCGGACGGCGCCTTCGGCAGCCCCGCGAGCACGGCCGCCTCGCCCGCGCTCAGCGCATCGAGCGGCTTGCCGAAGTACACGTGCGCGGCGGCCGCGAAGCCGTATGCGCGCTCGCCCAGATAGATCTCGTTCATGTACAGCTCGAGCAGCTTGTCCTTGCTGTATTCGCGTTCGAGCTTGGCCGCCATCAGGATCTCGGCGAGCTTGCGGCTCAGCACCTTGTCGCGCGTCAGGTAGAAGTTGCGCGCGACCTGCATCGTGATCGTGCTGCCGCCCTGGCCCGGCTGGCCCGTCACGACGTTCGCGAACGTCGCGCGCGCAAGACCGCCGACATCGACCGGGCCGTGCTCGTAGAATTTCGCGTCCTCCGCCGCGAGCAGCGCGTGCCGCATCAACGGCGGAATGCGTTCGAGCGGCACGAACTCGCGCCGCTCGACGCCGTATTCGGCCAGCAGGTCGCCGTCGCGCGAAAAGATCCGCAGCGGCAGCGCGGGACGATAGACGGCCAGGTGTTCGACGGACGGCAACTGCGTCCAGATGCGATCGATCGTCCATGCGCCGATGCCCGCGCATGCGAGCGTCAGGCCGAGCACCGCGCCCGCGAGCGTGCGCCAGTCGCGGCGGCGGCGCGGCGGTGCGGATGGCGGCGCGGGCGGCGGCGATGGGTTGGCGGTGGGGTCGGTCATGTCGGGGCTCCTTCTTCAGTGCCGCGACGGCCGGCGCGCGAGGGGCGCCGATCGGTCACGAAAGGCGCGCATTGTCGAAGGGATGGCGCGAAACCGGAACATTCTTTAGCCAAAGTTTGGCTGGCTAAATTTTATTTAGGAAAGTGCGCCGGGGGCTTGCTCGCGGCGCGTATGTGGGTCTGCGGCATGTCGTCGCGGCCGGGCAGGCGCGGCGCATGAGCCGGTTCGCCTGTACCATCGCGTGATGTTCGACCGATACCTCGACCTGTGGGGCCTCGTTCCCGACGGTGGCCCGATCCTGACCGCGAGCGGCGGCCTGTTGCCGGTCGTCTGGCACGCGCGGCCCGCGATGCTGAAAGTCGCGACGTGCGACGAGGAACGCCGCGGCAATGCGCTGATGGCCTGGTGGAACGGGCAAGGCGCCGCGCAGGTGTGGCGGCACGACGGCGACGCGATCCTGCTCGAACGCGCGCAGCCGGCGCCGTCGCTCGCCGCATTGTCGGCAGCCGGCCACGACGACGACACGATGCGCATCGCTTGCGACGTCGTCGCGCGGCTGCACGCGCACCGTGCGCCGCAGTGCCCTGCGGTCGTGCCGCTGCACGACTGGCTCTATGCGCTGCTATCGAGCGATGCCGACAACGATGTGCTGCGCCGCTCCGCGGCGATCGCTCGCCAGTTGCTCGCCGAGCCGTCCGTCGACGAAGTCGTGTTGCACGGCGACATCCATCACGACAACATCCTGCATTTCGGCGATCGCGGCTGGCGCGCGATCGACCCGAAAGGGCTGCGCGGCGAGCGCACGTTCGACTACGCGAATCTGTTCTGCAATCCCGCACACGACATCGCGGTCGATCCCGTGCGTTTCGGGCGGCGCGTCGCGGTCGTGGCCGATGCCGCACAACTCGACCGGCGCCGGCTGCTGCAGTGGATTCTCGCGTGGTCGGGACTGTCGGCCGTGTGGTTGATGGAAGACGAGTTGTCGCCCGATACACGGCTGGAGGTTGCGATGCTTGCGGCGGGTGCGCTCGGGCTGTAGCGATACGCATCGCCGATGAAAGCAGACTCGTTACGAGTTACGGGGGAATGCGGGGAGAATCGGCGCCTTTCGGCCATGAACGGACAATCGACTGCGCTGAGAATATCGCCGACAATTGTCAGCACGGATCGACTTAGAGTTGCCGGCGAGACATATGACACAGATCGCGATCGTATTGCACGGACCTACCAGCGCGGGAAAAAGCAGCTTGGCCAAGGCGCTTCAGAATAGCTCGGAAGCGCCGATGTTCCACATATCGCTCGATGCATTCGTCGAAATGTCGCGTAGGCGTGACATGAGATCGGATGAAGAGTTGAATCAGGCGCTCAGGATACATCACCTCAATCTGCAGTCCACCCTGAAGCGCGTAGCTGCAAGTCATTTCGGGATTGTTCTCGATCTTGTGCTGCGAGATACAACCGCCTTCGAAGAATGTATTTCTGCACTCGCGCCTCGCCGCACGTACGTGATAGGTGTTTGTTGCCCATTGGATGTTCTGGAAGAGCGTGAACGCAGCAGGCCGGACCGTGGAGAAGGAATGGCGCGATCCCAATTCGGGCATCCAGCTTACTCAAGGCCCTACTCGATGCGTCTGGATACGTCGACTTGCAGTCCCGAAGAAGGCGCTCAAAGAATCCGCTCATTCCTCAACGCGCAGGCGGAATGATCGCTTTTGCTATCAGCGAATGGCTCAAGGGGGGCGTTCGCGGACGATCCTCAAAAAGGTGAGCGTAGGTTTGCGCGCGAAGCCTTGTCAGATAAGGTGCAGGTACTGCTGCATCATTGGAGTGACGGGTGCAGGGGCTGCGGTGGGGTGCGTGCTCATGTGACCGGGAAAAGTTGCTTTGGCTGCCCGAGCTTATCAGCGGCCCGCACGGGACTGCTCGAAGTTCGCCGTTCGGCCAGTTGCTGGAGATCACGACCGGCGGCTGCCGGCTACGAACGGCCGTTCGACACAGCTTTTTAGATCGTCGACAATCGGTGCGGATAAGGGCGTAGCCTTTAGCGGTTACCGTCGATCAGATCGTTCAGCAGCGCATCGAACGCGGCCTGTGCGTCTTCAAGTTCCTGCAGGGCAGCATCAAAGGTTTGCAGCGCGAACGGCGAAGGCTCGCCGCTGCCTTGCGGCGGAAATTGCTTCTGCATCGAGGCGAACGTACTCTGCACGCGCAGCGTGGCGGCCACCATGCGCTCCATCGCCTCGGTTTCTTCGGCTCGGGCCTGTTCCGGATTCATTCCTCTCTCCTTGGATGGTTTTCTTGAAGACCAGATCGTACACGCTGTGTCCGTTCTTGCCGCCCTTGGCAGAACGACTCCGTTGAAGGTTCCAACGGCACCCTGCGGGAGAAGCGATTTAATCGGGAATGATTCCGCAGTGGCGCCGAGGCCAAGATACTCGTCGAGCGTGGCTATAAAATCCCGCCGCAGGTCGCAACGATTGGCCGCTTTGGATAAATCTGAAGGGCCGTTCCGGGTCGCCACCCGACATCCAAGGAAACCCGCGCGGAACCCGAAAAAAAACCCGCCGGCTTTGAACTGAACCCACGAAGTTGGACGGTTACCGGCTAGGCCGGATGAGGCTGAGTCCTGTATTGCACAGGACTCAGCCCTTTCAGTTTGAGCTTGATGCGCTCGTGATTGTAGTACCGGATGTAGCGCTTCAAGCCGATGCGTAGCTGTTCAATGCTGCTGAAGTGGTTCAAGTAGAAGAACTCGGATTTCAGCGTGCCGAAGAAGCTTTCCATGGCAGCGTTGTCCAAGCAATTGCCTTTACGCGACATGCTTTGCGCCAACGAGCGTTGCTCGAGCATGAGCCGCCAGCCGGGCATTTGATAATGCCAGCCTTGATCAGAGTGCAACATGGGTCTTTCGTCGGGTTGCAGGCGACGCAAAGCCTTGCGCAACATGTCAGTAACCATCTGGAAGGCTGGCCGAGTATGCGTCTGGTACGCGATGATCTCCCCGTTGTACAGATCCAGCACTGGTGACAGATACAGCTTTTGGCCACCTACGCTGAACTCGGTGATGTCGGTAACCCACTTCTCGTTCGGACGGGCGGCATGGAACTGGCGCTGGAGCAGATGCGGGGCCGTCTTGCACGTGTTGCCCCTATACGCACGGTACTTCTTGACCCGCACGCAGGACTTCAACTGCATCTTGCGCATCAGGCGTGCAACCGTCTTGTGGTTAATCATCTGCCCCAGACGGCGCAGCGCCAGCGTGATGCGTCGATAGCCATAGCGCCCCTTGTGCTGCTCGAACAGTGCTCGAATTTTCGCTTTCACACTCGCATGTCGATCGGGAGCGGCCAGCGCCTTGCACTGGTAATAAAACGTGCTGCGAGCCAGTCCGGCCACCCGGAGCAAGCCAGCCAGCGGGAATTGTTGCCTTAGCTCAAGCACTATTTGCGCTTTTTGCGCGGTACAGCCTGCGCCTGAACCAAGGCCCTCAGCTTTTTTAGATACGCGTTCTCCATGCGCAGGTAGTTCAGTTCCTGAAGCAGGTCCTCGCGGGTACGGGTATCCGTGCCATCGGTAGGGTTCAGAGGCTGAGCAGGCGGTGTTTTTGGCATTGCGGTTGGGCGGCGGCCTTTGGGCCTCGGCGCGAGGGCAGTCAAACCACCATCATCATAGCGGCGAGCCCATTCGAGCACCGCGCTCGGATTGCGAATATTGAACCGCGCCGCCGCTTCCTTGCTCGACACGCCATGCTCGCGCATGTGCTGAACAACTTTGAGCCTGAACGCCACATCGTATGAGTTGTACTTCCTACGCACGCCGTCCTTACCATGAGCCTGGTATGTGGCGTACCACTGGGAAACCGTCGAGTGACTCAAGCCATGCGTTCGCGCCACCGCGCGTATGGCTTCCCCCCCGATGCACCGCTTCACTACCGATAGCTTGAACTGCTCGGTATATCTCGCCATGAAAAAAACCCAAAAGTTGGCGTCCAACTTTTGGGGTTCAGTTCACTTCCACCGGCGGGTTTTCATATCCGACTTGCGCGACGCTTCAGCGCGCCGGGTTCAGCGTCAGGTTCATGTGACGGTTCACATCCTTGTACAGCAGATAACGGAACCGGCCAGGCCCACCCGAATAGCAAGCCTGCGGGCAGAACGCGCGCAGCCACATGAAGTCGCCGGCTTCCACCTCGACCCAGTCCTGATTCAGCCGATAAACAGCCTTGCCTTCCAGCACGTACAGGCCATGCTCCATCACGTGCGTTTCAGCGAACGGAATCACGCCGCCCGGCTCGAACGTCACGATGTTCACGTGCATGTCGTGACGCATGTCGCTCATGTCGACGAAGCGCGTCGTCACCCATGCGCCGTTGGTGCCCGGCATCGGGATCGGTTCGACGTCCTGCTCGTTGGTCACGAACGCTTCCGGCAACGGAATGCCGTCGACCGCCTGATAGTGCTTGCGCACCCAGTGGAAACGCACCGCGGCATCGCTGACGTTGTGCAGCGTCCAGTCCGCGCCCGGCGGGATGAACGCATAGCCGCCCGGCTTCAGCGTGTGCTTCTGGCCCTGCAGCGTCAGCTCGGCTTCGCCTTCGACGACGAACAGCACGGCTTCGGCGTTCTTGTCCTGCTCGGGCTTGTCGCTGCCGCCGCCCGGATTCACTTCGACGATGTACTGCGAGAAGGTTTCCGCGAAACCCGACAGCGGGCGCGCGATCACCCACAGGCGCGTGTGCGTCCAGAACGGCAGCCAGCTCGTGACGATGTCGCGCATCACACCCTTCGGGATCACCGCGTACGCCTCGGTGAACATCGCGCGATCGGTCAGCAGATCCGTCTGCGGCGGGTGGCCGCCATGCGGCGCGTAATACGTTGTCTTAGACATATTGCATCCAGGCAATGGGTTGGTCCGGCCCCGGGCGCAAACGGCATCGGGCGGTCCGCATGCGCGTGGGGCACGCATGCGGGGCGGGACATCGTTGCCGGGGTGGCTTGAAGGCGCATGCGCCTTCGGTCGGTCGGCCAGGCTTCGCGTCGGGTCCGTCCGGTTCATCGGACGCGGCGGGCCGGCGGCCGGGCCGCGGCGCTCGCGATCATGCGGCGAGGCGCGGACAGCGGCACGGTTCGACTCCGTACGCGAGCATCGCCGACGATAGCGAAGTCGATCTCGATCGACCAATTAAATGTTGCGATGACATCCATTCGATTTCCCACTACCCGCCGCCGCCCGCGACGCGCGGTCGGGAGGCGTTGCGGGGCATGCCGACCATCAGGGAAATCCTGACGGTTGCGCGGTGCGCGCGATGCGTCCGTACCCGGCAATACGGCGTACCCATGCGCAATTCAACACGTCCCGTTAAGCGGATCGAGGGCGATCGACAAGCGCGCGACAGCGGATCGCTGCAGCAGGGTCGCGGGATACGCTCACGTCAGGCTGGAACGAGCCGACGCGGCGAACGGAAAGCAGAGGACATTCGGCCCATCCCGTCCGGGCACATTCATGCGCGGGACGCGATGTCGTCGACAAACGAAATGGGGAGACGGCGGGAGGAGGATGGCCGGCCCGTCGATCGGGCCCATGGCAGTGGCTGATTGAAGCCGGAGGCGCATCGCCGGTCTGGCCGGCGAAGCGGCCCGGCAGGCTGCCGGGCTGAGGTTCGCGTCGAAGTCCCGACGCCGTCGGCGCGCCGGTGCGCGGATCGCGCACCGTGCCGCGCCAGCGGCGATCAGTCCCAGTCGCGGTGGTGACGGTGCTTGCGGTGACGGTAGCCGCGGTCGCCGTGATCGCGATCGTACGAGCTGCGCGACATGTTGCCGCCGAGCGCCGCGCCAGCGCCGCCGCCGACCGCCGCGCCCAGCAGGCCGCCCGTGCGGCCGCCCATCGCGTTGCCGGCCGCGGTACCCGCGCCGCCGCCGAGGGCGCCGCCGATGATCGCGCCGGTGCGCTCGCGACGGTTCGACGTCACCGCGCCGCCGGCGCCGCCGCCGATCGCGCCGCCGATGACGGAGCCCGTGCTGCCGCCGACCGCGCCGCCGACCGCTGCGCCGGCAACCCCGCCGAGCGCGCCGCCGAGCGCGTTGTTCAAGTCACCGGCCATTGCCGGCAGTGCAGTCGCGCCGGTCAACGCGGCGACGACGAGAGCGGGGGCGATTTTCTTCCACATTCCCGTATTCTTCCTTGTTCGCAATTCTGGTTATCGAGGTCCGCTCGGTACGACGATCTGAATCGATCGACGTCGGGCCAGGCATTGTGCCGAACCGCGGACCAATTCATTTCAATGAGCTTGCGGCGAAGAATAGCACCGGTCCCGCATCCTTGCCGTGGACATTGTGGTAACAAGTTGTTTACGAATCACAGACATTCAACGGGGCCGTCGAATCCGGCTGAAACCCTTGCCGGCATTGGCTCCCGCATCGGTCCGACCCCATGTTGCGGCACACCGGTCATGCACGCGATCGCACGTTCGAGACACACGTGGCAACACATCTGCACACGCCGGTAACGGGCATCTGGGCGACGGTCGGGGAAAAGATGACGGGGTCAGTACACGCCGGGCAGCAACCGCCACGTCCGCGCGCAATACGCGTCGTATTCGGCGCCGAATTGCGAACGCAGCAATGCCTCCTCCGAACGGATTCGCGCGACGAGCGGCACGAGCGTCAGCACGACCAGCAGCACGCCGACGCTCGAGCGGAACACCAGCGCCCAGCCGAGCGAATTGACGACCAGGCCGAGATAGCTCGGATTGCGGATGCGGCTGTAGATGCCACCGGTCACGAGCGTATGGCCCGGCTGGATCGCGACGAGCCCACTGAAGCGCTTGCCGAGCACGAATACGGGCCATATGCGCAGCACGCCGCCCACGAGGTACAGCCCGACGCCGATCCAGCGCACCGTGTCGCCACCGAAGGTCCAGATGTCGAGGCGGTCGGTCAGCGCCGGCAGGTATGCGAGCAGGAAGCCGCTCACCGCGAACGCCGCGAGCACCCAGCGGTTGTCGCGGTTCTCGCGTTCGCCGCTGCTCAGGTTGCCGTCGGTGAACAGGGCGGCGACGGCCATCGCGAGTGTCGCGATCGCCACGACGGTTGACTGAGGATGCGAGAAGAACGCAGCGAACCCGCCGCTGCCGAGTACGGCGAGCCCGAGATAGACGAGCGTGGCGACGCCCGACAGGACGACGACCTTGGGGGTAACTGTCATGACGGCCTCGCGAGGATGCGCTTTCCTGTGAAGTATAGGAACCGCGCACCCCGGGCGCCGTGCGCCCCCTTCATGCGGCGCGCGAATTCGCGCGCATCGTCCGGCTAACGGCAGCCGACCGGGCCGGTGCGGCCGGGGCCCCGAGCCGGGGCCCGAAGCCGGATCAGCGGATGCGGAAGTTGCCGCCGATGCCGACGCTCACCGGCGGCGCGTAATACGCGGGCGCATAGCCGTAACCGTAGTAGGCCGGCGCGGGCGCGTAGCCGTACGGCGGCGCGACGTAGCAGCCGGACAGGCCGCCGATCAGGGCAAGCGTGATGAGAAGTCTGGACATGGCTCGATTCCCGGCGCGAAAGACGCATGGCACCTCGCGAAGGCCGCGCCGCCGCACCACGCGGCGGCCGGCACGAAGAGGCGATCCGCCCTTCCTGTCGCTCGATGAAACAATGCGCGGAGTCTAGCGCCGCGCCTGGCCGGCCGAGTTTCCCGGGCGGTTACACGTGTTACCTCGTGTGACCGCTGAAACAGGCCCGGTCGGCGCAGCGGCCCGCCAGTGGGCGGCCGCCGCGCCGAGGGCGATCACGCTGTTACACGAAGCGGGCCCGGATGCGCTGCGCGAGCGCTTCGAGCGTCGCCGCGTCGGCGACGTCGCGCGCATGCATCCGCAGCTCGGCGCCCTCCCAGCGCGGAATCACGTGGAAATGGACATGCGGGACCGTCTGCCCGGCTGCCGCGCCGTTGAACTGGCCGATGAACACGCCGTCCGGCTCGAGCGCCGCGCGCACCGCCGCCGCGACGCGCTGCGTCATGCGGATGCCGGCCGCGGCCGCGTCGCCGGACAGCTCGAAGATCTGCGCGGCCGGCTCCTTCGGGATCACGAGCACGTGGCCGTCGGCCTGCGGCATCAGGTCCATGATCGCGAGCGTCGCGTCGTCTTCGGCGACCTTCACGCACGGCAGTTCGCCGCGCAGGATTTTGGCGAACGGGTTGTTGTTGTCGTAGGACATGGCGTTTTCCGATCTCGGTTGGACAATGGGACTGGGAGAGCAATGCCGGACGATTATCGGCCGATGGCCGGCCCGATATCAACTCGCCCCGACGCGCGCCGCCGGCCGGCCCGTCGGCACGCGGCAGCGCGCACGCATGCGGCCGTCATCGCGCGTCACGCGGCGGCGATTGCAACGCGTCGCCCGAACCTGCGACACTGCCGGATCGTTGCCGACCGGCACGCCACCGAGGACGCTCGCGCATGACGATCCCCCTCAAGAAACTGATGCTGCGCGGTGTCGCGCTCGCGCTCGTTGCCGCGATCGGCTACACGGCCTACATGCTGTACCGGCTCGCGCCGATCGCGACCGGCTATGCGGCGAAGGCGCTGTGTTCCGGCGTGTTCGTGTCGGGGCGCCCGGCCGCGTCCGTGATCGACGTCGACATCATGGCCGGCGTCCATCCGCTGCTGAAACTGGTGCGCCCGTCGCTCGATCCCGACCATCATCGCGCGGTGGCGACGTTCGCCGGCTTCGCCGAACGCGAAGCCGACTTCCGGCCCGGGCTCGGCTGCACGCTCGCGGTCGGGTCCCCGACCGGCTCGGCGGCGGCCACCTTGCCCGCCGGGTTGCCGCCCCTCCCCGATCCAGCGCCCGCGCAACCCGATCCGCCCGCACCGGCCACACCGCCCGCCGGCATCGACGCACACCTGTTGCAGACCGCCATCGACCGCGCGTTCGACGAACCCGATCCGGCGCGGCCGCGCCGCACGCGCGCGGTCGTCGTGATGTGGCGCGGCCAGGTGATCGCCGAACGCTATGCGCCCGGCTTCACGGCCGACACGCCGCTGCCCGGCTGGTCGATGACGAAGACCGTCACGGCCGCGCTGGTCGGCACGCTGGTCGCGCAGCACAAGCTGTCGCCGGACGCGTCGGCGCTGCTGCCCGAATGGCGCGGCAGCGGCGATCCGCGCGCGGCCATCACGCTCGACGAGCTGCTGCGGATGACGAGCGGCCTGCAATTCAACGAGGACTACGACGACCCGCTGTCCGACGTCGCGGTGATGCTGTTCACGCAGCCCGATACCGCGCGGTTCGCGTCGGCGAAGCCGCTGGTCGCGACGCCCGGCACGCAATGGTCGTACTCGAGCGGCACGAGCGCGATCGTCGCGTGCGTGATGCGCGAGGCGCTGGGCGGCAACGCCGGCGACTACCTCGCGTTGCCGCGCCGCGCGCTGTTCGCGCCGCTCGGGATGCGCAGCGCGGTGTTCGAGCCCGACGCGTCCGGCACGCTCGTCAGCGCGTCGTACATGTATGCGAGCGCACGCGACTGGGCGCGCTTCGGCCAGCTGCTGCTGCAGGACGGCGTGTGGAACGGGCAGCGGCTGCTGCCGGAAGGGTGGGTGGGCTACCTGACGCGCGCGACGCCGCAATCGTCGCGGCAGGAATTCGGCGCGCAGCTGTGGGTCAAGGTGCCGGAGCCGTTCAACGATCGCGATCCGCACGCACGCGCGATGCCGGCCGACGCGTTTCACGCGGTCGGCCACGAAGGCCAGTTCGTGAGCGTGGTGCCGAGCCGTCAGCTGGTGGTCGTGCGGCTCGGGCTGTCGCGGCCGGAAGCCGCGTGGAATCACGAGGCGTTTCTCGCGCGCGTGCTCGACGCGGTGCCGGCGCCCGGTGCGTGACGACGGGCCGGTGCCCGCCGGATTCGATGAAGCGCCGCCCGCGACGGCGCCGCCGCATCACGCGCGACGGGCGCAGCATTACGGATTCGCGCTGCCGCCGTATTGCTTGAAACCTTCGCGCGTCGCGAGACGTTCGATATAGCGCGACACCGCCGGCAATTCGGGATGCTCGAACGGCGTGCCGAACCAGCGGTTCACCGACAGGCCGATCGGGATATCCGCGAGCGTGAAGGTGTTGCCGGCCACGTACGCGCCGGTCTTGTCGAGTTGCGCATTCAGCACGTGCATGTGCTTCGTCCAGCCCGCGATCGACTGCGCGATGCCGTCCGGATCCTGGTGATCGGGCGATTTGCGCACGAGGCCGAGGAAAGCGCCGACCCACGAGCGGTTCAGATCCGCGCCCTGCCAGTCGATCCACTGGTCGACCCGTGCACGCGCCTGCGGCTCGGCCGGATACAGCGCATCGCCGCCGTAGCGGTTCGCGAGGTAGCGGATGATCGTGTTCGATTCCCAGAGCACGAAGTCGTCATCCTTGATGACGGGCACGAGCGCGTTCGGATTCAGCGCGAGATAGGCCGGATCGTGGGTCGTGCGAAAGCCCGCGCCCCAGTCCTCCTGTTCGAACGGCAGGTTCAGTTCGGTGCACAGCCACAGCACCTTGCGGACGTTGATGGACGGAATCTTGCCGAGGATGCGCAGCATGCAGTCTCCTTGTGAGGTCGGGTGCGGAGCATTCGGGGCGCGCGACACGCGCCGAACGCATTCACGCCGAATTTATACACGACCTCGCGGAAAACGGCAGGCCGCGTGCGCGAAATCGGTGTGCGGCCGATTCGTCAGGTCGCGCAGCGCATGCTCGGCCGTCGGGAAGCGGAACATGAATCCGTCCTGATGCAGCCGTGCGGGCACTACGCGCTGCCCGTCCAGCAGCAGCTCGGCCATCTCGCCCATCGCGGCGCGCAGCGGCGCGGCCGGCACGTGCAGCCACGCGCGGCGGCGCAGCACCTTCGACACGATCTGCACGAACGCGCGCTGGGTCAGCGGCACCGGTGCGACCGCGTTGTAGACGCCGTGCATGCCCGCCTGCGACATCGCGCGCGCCACGATCCGCAGCACGTCGTCGCGGTGAATCCAGCTCAGCACTTGCGCGCCGTCGCCGAATCGGCCGCCCAGCCCGAAGTAATGCGGCAGCAGCATCGGGCGCAACGCGCCGCCCGGGCCGAACACGACGCCCAGCCGCAGCACCACCGCACGCACGCCGTGGCGTGCGAGCGGCGCGGCGGCCGCCTCCCACTGCCGGCACAGCGCCGACATGAAGCCGGTGCCGGCGCCGCTACGCTCGTCGAGCCGTTCGTCGCCCGGCCGCACGCCGTAGTAGCCGATCGCGGACGCCTGGATCCACGTGCGCGGCTTGGCCTCGGCGGTTTCGACCCAGCGCATCAGCGCCTGCGTGACGCCGACGCGGCTGGCGAGCAGCAGCGCCTGCCGGCGCTTGCTCCAGCGTGCACCCAGCACCGGCGCGCCGGCGAGATTGATCACCGTGTCGAAGCGCGCGTGCGGCTGCAACTGTTCGACGGACGTCACGCTGCGCACGCGCCCCTGAAACAGGTAGGCGGCGCGCAGCGGATCGCGCGCCAGCAACGTGACCGTATGTCCTGCGTCGAGCAACTGGTTCACCAGCGTTTCGCCGATGAAGCCGGTTCCGCCGGTGACCAGCACGTTGCCGGGCCGCTGCCCGGCGAACGGGTTGGCGGCCGGCGCGCGCGGCGCGACGCGGCACGCGGCGATCCCGTCGCGCACGCCCGACACCGTCACGCCGACGGCAAACAGGCTGAGCAGCCAGCCGCGCCAGCCGGGATCGATCGGCTGCAGCGCGGTCGGCTCGTGCGCCCACGCGGACAGCTGCATCGCGACCATCCCGAACAACGCGCCGCCGTTGACGGCCAGCAGCGTGTGCAGCACGCGCTCGGTCGCCGGCAGCTTGCGGCTCCGGTCCTCGACGACGAAATCCCACAACGTCAGCCCCACTTCGACGAGCACGACCGCCGCGACGGCCGCGACCCACGCGCCGTGAAACGCGACGTTCGCGATCGATGCGAACACGAGCCCGTACAGCACGGACCGCACCGCATGAATCGCCAGCTCGAGCCGCGCACGCGGGCGGTGCGGCAGGTCCTGCGTGAGTTCGTGGTGATAAAGCGTATCGAATGCGCCCATCGCGCCCTGCACGATCAGCAGGTTGAGCGCCCAGTCGAAAGCCGGCAACGTGTTCATGCGGTATCCCTCCTCCACAGCCAGGCCAGCGGCGGCACCATCGCGACGAGCGCGGCAACGTCGATCGCCACGTGACCCCACACCTGCGCCTGCCACGACAACAGCATGTCCTGCGGCGCCCAGATCAACAGGCCGGCCAGCAACCAGCCCCACGCTTCCCGCTTCCGCAAGCGGTTGCCGAGATGGACGAGCGCGAGCATCCAGACCGCCGCGCACTGCACCGTCGCGGCGATCAGCGACAACCACCACACCTGCTGGACACGCGCGGCCTCGGGTGCGGTTCCCGTCCAGAAATGCCGCTCGATCTCCCGGTGATACGCGTCGAGCCACGATGCGCCGGCAATCCACGGCATCACCACGCCGACGAGCAGGTGAACGAGCGCCGCTGCGTACATCCAGCTCACGACGATACGGCGCGGGGTATCGCGCGGCGGGCGATTCGCTGCTGCACCGTCGGGATCCCGGCCGATGCTGCACGCACCGCCTTCGCTGCAGGCTTGCGAGCGATATCCGAGCCAGTGCGACACGGCATGCCGATTGCGCGCCAGGCGGCGATACAGCAACGCGAACCCGGCACGCATCGCCGGCATGCGAAGCAGCCAGACTCGCCCGCGGCGCCCGACCAGCGCATACGCCGCGAGGATGCTGTCGATGCCGGTCAGCATGCGTCCGTCGGGCAGGCGCGCATGCAGTTCGCGATTCAACGCGGGCAGGTCGACGCCGAGCGGCGCCGGATCGAAACCCGGCCCGGCGATATCGACGAACGCCAGCCGGTGTCGCGTGTCGCGAGCGCCGAGACGCCGGATTTCAGCGACACATCGCGGACATCGTCCGTCGAAGTACAGAACCAATTCACTCGAACCCATGCTTTGCACTCCTTCTCGTTATCGCCAGCATCATGAATCGATCGATGGCCTGCTTTCCCGCATACGCCGCCACACAGCGCGACGGCCACGGACCTACATCGGCTTGACCACCATCAGGAAGTAGACGGTCAGCATCGCGAAAAAGGCCGGATAACCGAGCCGTTCCCAGCGCTTCGCATAGCGCCAGTAGCGCTCCGGCAACGCGGCGTCGCCGTTCGCGTGCGCGAGCTTCGCCATCGATGCGAGTTCGAGCTGCAGCCACACGACCGGCAGCCAGCACGCCCCGGCGACCGCGTACAGCACGATCGACGCGAGCAGCCACGGCGCATGCCACGGCCAGCCGGCCGTGTGCGCGAGCCACAGCCCGGACGCCGGCTGGAAGATCACGGCCGGCGTCGTGAACCACCAGTCCGCGCGCACCACGAGCCGCGACACGGCCGCGATCGCGGGCACCGATCGCGTGCGGTTCGCGAAGAACAGGTAGAACGCGGTGCCGAAGCCCGTACCGACCAGCAGCACCGACGACAGGATGTGAAGCGCCTTGACGACGAGATAGGTATTCATGCGTGTTCTTCTTCTGAAAACAGGATCAACAGGATCGCGAGAATCGGCACGTTCTTCAGCACGGGGCCGAACGGTTCGGCCAGCAGGCCGGGCATCGTGACCGCGATGACCGCCGAATACGCGACGATCAGCGCCGCTTGCGCGGCCCACAGGCGCCGCGACGGCGCGACGACGGTCGCGACGCCGAACGCGAAGTCCAGCGCGCTGGCCGCGTAGAGCGCGATCAGCGCGGGCAGCCCCGTGACGTGCGCGGGCGCCAGCAGCGCGAGGCTCGCGTGCAGTGGATGGATGAATGCGCTGGCGATCGCCGTCCAGATCCACACGATCGCGAGCGCGCCGAGCAGCAACGGGCGTCGCCACATCGCGAGCGCGTCGCGGCGCAGCGTGGCGGCATCCGCGCCGATGAAACTGCCGATGCCGCGCGGCGGCCGGCCCAGCACCGCCGCGGTGGCCGCCGGATCGCCGGTGTTGCCGGCGCGCAGCATCGTCCACGTGTCGCGCGTCAGCATCGCCCCCGGCCACGCGCCGGACAGTGCGGCCACCGCGCCGACCAGCGCGCCGGGCAGCGTCACGCGCGCCGCCGGCGGAAATCCGAGCGCGGCACGGTAGCCGGCCAGCATCTCGCGGTATTCGACTTCGTCGCCGCCGACCACGTCGATCACGCGGCTGCCCGTCGCCGGCGAATCGCCCGCCTGCACGACGAGCCGCGCGACGACTTCGGCAAGATCGTCGACATGCACGGGCCGCAACCGCTGATGGCCGCCCGCCGGCAACCCGTGCACGGGCAGGCTCGCGAGCATCCGGAAAAACCGCGCGGACGCACCGGCCGCCCCGTAGACGAGCGCGGGGCGCACGATGCGGAAGTCGATCGGCAGCGTCTGCAGGAAACGGTCGGCCACGTGCTTGCTCGCGAAGTACCGCGTATCGCCGCGCTCGACGCCGAGCGCCGAAATCTGGATCACGCGCCGCACGCCCGCACGGCAACACGCGGTAAAGAGCGCGCACGGCGCGGCGCGATGCACGGCGTCGAGCGTCGCGCCGCGTCGACCGGCCAACATGCCGACCGCGTTGATCACCACGTCGACGCCGTTCAGCCGCGCGAGCCACGCTTGCGGATCGACGTCCCGCGCGAAGTCGATCGCGACGTCGTACGGGCCGGCGGCGTGACGCACGCCGCGCAGTACGCGATGCCCGCCGGCTTCGAGCTGCGCGCACAGAGCCCGACCGATGAAGCCGTTCGCGCCGCAGACGAACACGGTCATGCCCGGTGCGCCGGTGCGCTCGGGCTGACAGGTCGACGGCAAGGCTGCGTTCATATCCATCCTTTATTTACAGTTATTTCTGTACAGACAGAAATAACAACCCCGAAAAAAGCGGGCTGCGTGCCCGCTCTCCCGTTACCGCTTACTTCGACGGCTTGCGCCTGACCGTCTGGCTGATCTTCGCGCCGATGCCCAGCGCCTTCATCAGCGTATCGGGCTTGAGCCGCAACATCTCGTCCGACCAGGTCGTGAGCGTCTCGACGAACTGCAGCGTGTCGCGAATGCGCTGTTCGGTCTCGCGGCTCTCGTTCGCGATCTCCGGATTCGTCAGGCAATCGCGCAGCACCGTGAGCGTCGGCTCGATCTCGCGCTGCCGCCGCCCTTCGACGATCAGCTTGAACAGTTCCCAGATGTCGGTCGACGTCTCGAAGTGGTCGCGGCGATCGCCGAGCACGTGCACGACCTTCGCGAGCCGCCACGCCTGCAGCTCCTTCAGGCTCGTGCTGACGTTGGAGCGCGCGACGTTGAGCGTCTCGGCGATCTCGTCGGCGGCCACCGGCCTTCCGGCCAGGTAGAGCAGCGCGTGAATCTGCGAGACGGTGCGGTTGACGCCCCACCGCGAGCCCATTTCGCCCCAGTGGAGAATGAATCGTTCGGCAATCGGTGTGAGTTCCATGGTGGGGAATTTAGTTTTTTCAGTTATTTCTGTCAAGAGAGAAATATCCGGGCGGTCCGGCACCTTCCGGCCGCGCCCGCCCGCGATCGGCCGCTTCCTTTACAATGCGCGGGATTTTTCCGATTTCAGGCCGTCCCCGCCTTTCCGATAGATAGACAGAGGTTTCCATGATCATCAAACCGCGCGTGCGTGGCTTCATCTGCGTGACGACTCATCCCGTCGGCTGCGAAGCCAACGTCAAGGAACAGATCGACTACGTGACTTCGCACGGCCCGATCGCCAATGGCCCGAAAAAGGTGCTCGTGATCGGCGCGTCGACCGGCTACGGCCTCGCCGCCCGGATCTCGGCCGCATTCGGCTCGGGCGCGGACACGCTCGGCGTGTTCTTCGAGCGTGCCGGCAGCGAGACGAAGCCGGGCACGGCCGGCTGGTACAACAGCGCCGCGTTCGAGAAATTCGCCACGGAAAAGGGGCTGTATGCGCGCAGCATCAACGGCGACGCGTTCTCCGACAAGGTCAAGCAGGTCACGATCGACACCATCAAGCAGGATCTCGGCAAGGTCGATCTGGTCGTCTACAGCCTCGCGGCGCCGCGCCGCACGCATCCGAAGACGGGCGAAACCATCAGCTCGACGCTCAAGCCGGTCGGCAAGGCCGTCACGTTCCGCGGCCTCGACACCGACAAGGAAGTGATCCGCGAAGTCTCGCTCGAACCGGCGACGCAGGAAGAGATCGACGGCACCGTCGCGGTGATGGGCGGCGAGGACTGGCAGATGTGGATCGACGCGCTGGCCGACGCCGGCGTGCTGGCCGACGGCGCGAAGACCACCGCGTTCACGTACCTCGGCGAGCAGATCACGCACGACATCTACTGGAACGGCTCGATCGGCGAAGCGAAGAAGGATCTCGACAAGAAGGTGCTGTCGATCCGCGACAAGCTGGCCGCGCACGGCGGCGATGCGCGCGTGTCGGTGCTGAAGGCCGTCGTCACGCAGGCCAGCTCGGCGATCCCGATGATGCCGCTGTACCTGTCGCTGCTGTTCAAGGTGATGAAGGAAAAGGGCACGCACGAAGGCTGCATCGAGCAGGTGTATGGGCTCCTGAAGGACAGCCTGTACGGCGCGACGCCGCACGTCGACGAAGAAGGCCGCCTGCGCGCGGACTACAAGGAACTCGATCCGCAAGTGCAGAACCAGGTCGTCGCGATGTGGGACAAGGTCACGAACGAGAACCTGTACGAGATGACGGACTTCGCGGGCTACAAGACCGAGTTCCTGCGCCTGTTCGGCTTCGAGATCGCCGGCGTCGACTACGACGCGGACGTGAACCCGGACGTGAAGATCCCGGGCATCATCGACACGACGGTCTGACGCGTCGACCGCCGCCGCCGCGCTCACCGCGCGGGCGGCGGATGCGCATGACCGGCGCCGTCAACGCGGCGCCGGCTCTTCCAGATAGACGCCCGACGACAACGCGGCCTTCACCTGCCGCGTGAACTCGTCGGTCGACACTTCCTCCGCTCCCGCCTCGATGGCGTCGTACGCCTGGCGCACGACGTCGGCCGGCGTGGCCTTCGGCACGTCGAGGCCGGCCGTCAGGTCGGTATCGATGAAACCGGCGTGCAGCCCGACGACCTGTGTGCGCTGCTCGCGCAGCGAGTGGCGCAGCCCGTTGGTCAACGCCCATGCGGCCGATTTCGATACGCCGTAGCCCGACAGGATCGGCCGGTTCACCCAGCTCGCGACCGACAGGATATTGAGGATCGCGCCGCCGCCGTGGGCCGCCAGGGTTCCCGCAAACGCCCGCGACATCGCGAGCATCCCGAACACGTTGGTTTCGAAGTGATCGCGCAGCGCGTCGGGCGCGCCGTCGTCCGTCAGGCTGCCGAGCCGCGCGATGCCGGCGTTGTTGATCAGCAGCGTGACGTCGCGCGCCGCATCGGCCGCCGCCGCGACCGTCGCCGGATCGGTCACGTCGAGCTTCACGGGCACGACGCCCGGCAGCGTCACGGTGGCCGGGTCGCGCGCCGCCGCATAGACCTTGCGCGCGCCCCTGGCGAGCGCCTGCTTCGCGAATTCGAGCCCCAGCCCGCGGTTCGCGCCCGTCACGAAAACGACTGCACCTTCGATCTTCATGATCGTTCCTTTCGCATGATGAATCGCCTGCACGCCGGCTCGCCGCGCGCATGAGATCCGGTGGAAAACGAGGTTGCCATCGCGTACCGAGCCGCTCGCTGCCGGTTGTGTGCCCGCGACGTTAAAGACGCCGACCGATTGCCCTCCGCGCCCCGGCTTGGCTTTGTGTTGCCCGCCAAGTCGGCTACACTCGAATGTCAATGTCGATCACCATTGTCTTTGCGGTGCATTGTGTTCGCGCTACGCGGGCATGTCAATGGCGATCACCATCGTGTTTTTCAATCGACGCGATCGGCAACAATCAGGGAGAGATCGATGGGCGTATCCAGACAACAGGCCGCCGAGAACCGAAGCGCGATCGTCGCGGCCGCCGAACGGTTGTTCCGCGTGCGCGGCGTCGACGCCGTGGGGCTGACGGAGCTGATGAAGGAAGCCGGCTTCACGCAAGGCGGCTTCTACAACCACTTCAAATCGAAAGACGCGCTGGTCGCCGAAGTGATGGAAAAGGCGATGCACGACCGCGCGGATTCGCCGAATGCCGGCAGCCTCGACGCGCAGGTGGCCGCGTATCTGTCACCCGCGCATCGCGACAACCTCGAGGCCGGCTGCCCGCTGTCCGGCTTCGCGGGCGATGCGCCGCGGCTGACCGAGACGGCGCGCGCCTGCTACGCGCACGGGCTCGCCGCGTATCTCGATCGACTGGAACGGATGGTGGCGACCGACGGCGCCACGCCGGAGCAGACGCGTCGCGACGCGCTGGCGGTCTTCAGCCAGATGGTCGGTGCGCTCGTGCTGTCCCGCGCGATCGCCGGCAGCGATCCCGCGCTGGCCGACGAGATCCTCGACGCGGGGCGGGACGCGCTGACCGGCCGACGCGGCGATCCGGTGACGTCGGCGTAACGGCGCACCCTTCGACGCAGCGCGCTCGCTGCTGCCGCGCTATTCGATCGCCCGCGCAGCATCCCACAGCGGCTGCGCACCGCGCGCCGCATTCCACGCGGCAAACTGCGTGCGCCAAGCCTCGAACGGTTGCGCGAGCGGACGGCGCGGATCGTCGCTGAGCGAATACGCCATCCCTTCGATCAGCCAGCGCGGCTTGGTCACGACGGCCAGGTTGCCGAGCACCTCGGCCTGACGGTGATGGATCAGCTCGTGCGCGAGAAAATAGGTCTGCCAGCCGCGCGGTGCGATCACGATGCCGAAATCGCCGAGCGTCAGCGCCGCGCGCGTGCCGAGGCCGAACGCATCGGCGCACGCGCGCGTCGCGCAGAACACGATGCGCGGTGCGGCGCGGAACCCGCCGACGGCCGCCGCCGCGCGGGCGGCGCCGTCGCGATAGAGCTGCTGCGCGGCGCCGAGCTTCGCGGCATCGTCCGTGCAGATGTCGGCACGCGGGCACGACACGCCGGGAACCAGCGCGGGCGCGACGACGCGCAGCGGCTTGACGAGCGCATACGCGGCAATCGGCAGCGCGACGAGCAGGCCCGTGAGGGCGAAAGCGACATGGGAGCGTTTCATCGAGGCGGCGGTTGCGTGGCGTGTTGTCGGCGTCCTTCTGCGAGAACGCGACTATATCGGACCGGGGCTGCCTCCGGTCCTGCTATTCCTGACGGTTGGCTGCCGGGCAAGAAGCGGCTCCCGACACGCCCGGAACGATGCCGCTCAACATGGCGATTGCCCTTACGCGAGCTGCTTGTGGAAAACCGTCGTCGCGCAGAGCGCGCCGTCGGGCATCAGCGCATAGTTCGGCACGACGCCGACACGCTGCCAGCCGGCCCGCTCGTACAGCCGCTCGGCGTCGCCGCCCGTCACCGTGTCGAGCACGAGCACGGTCTTGCCGGCGTCGCGCGCGGCCGCGTCGGCCGCCGCCATCAAGCGCGCGGCGATGCCCTGCCGGCGCGCGTGCCGCGACACGAGCATCTTCGAGATGTCCGCGCGATGCGGCTGGTTCTCGGGCTGCGCGGTCACGACCTGCACGGTGCCGACGATCCGGCCCGATGCATCCTCGGCGACGAGCAGGATGCGCTCGTCGTTCGCAACGCCGTCGGCCACGCGCGTCCAGAACGCGACCGCGGTCGACCGCGCGATCGGCAACATGAAGCTGACGGACGCGCCGCCTTCGACGCAATCGATCAGCACGTCGGCCAGCGCATCGACGCAGGCCATCGCTTCGCTTGCGCCGACGCGGCGGACGGTAACAGGTTCGGTCATGCCATCTCCGGTAATCAGGTGGGCCGCACGCCCGGGTTCGGCATGGGCCGGAATCGGAACGAACGCCGGCCGGGCGTCGAGGCTCGCGCGACGACGGCAGACGTCCGGCGACGCAGCGCCCGGTCGGCGCGCGTTACCGCCCCATCATCGTACGTGACGAAAATTTTCGCTGCAGCGTTTCCCACATCGCCTACACTTAGCCAAATGGATAACTTTCAACCCGGCATCAGCGACGTCTTTCATGCGCTCGCCGATCCGACGCGCTGCGCGATCGTCAGCGCGCTCGGCCAGGGCGAGCGCACGGTCTCCGCGCTGGCCGCGCCGTTCGACATGGCGCTGCCGTCGTTCATGAAGCACGTTGCCGTACTCGAGCGCAGCGGCCTCGTGGAAACCCGCAAAACCGGCCGCTCGCGCACCTGCACGCTGGTCGGCAGCCGGCTGACCGAGGCCGAGGCGTGGCTCGCCGCGCAACGCGCGCAATGGGAAGCGCGATCCGATCGTCTCGTCGAATTCGTCGAACGCCGTCACCAGGAGGAGCAAGATGTCAGCCAGCCACGTCGAACCCGCTGAAGCCCACGACCTCGTCATCACGCGTACGTTGCGCACGCCGCGCCAGGCGCTGTGGCGCGCATGGACCGACCCCGATCTGCTGAAGGAATGGTGGTGCCCGAAACCGTGGACCACCGAGGTGCGCGCGTTCGACCTGCGGCCGGGCGGCGCCTTCCACACGTTCATGCGCGGCCCCGACGGCGGCACGAGCGACAATCCCGGCTGCTTCCTCGAAATCGTGCCGGAATCGCGCATCGCGTTCACGTCGATGCTCACGGGTGGCTGGCGGCCGCAGGCGCCGTGGATGGGCTTCACGGCGATCATCACGATGGCCGACGACGACGCGGGCAGCCGCTACGAGGCGCGCGTGATGCATCCCGACGCGGCGACGCGCGAGCGCCACGAAGCGCTCGGCTTTTTCGAGGGCTGGAACACCTGCATCACGCAGCTCGACGCCTTCGCCGCGACCCTGCGCTGAACGCCGTCTCGCGTGCGGTCATTGCATGCCGCCGCGCCCGCGCCTAGGATTCCTGAAGGAAGCGTGACGACACGCCGGGCGCCGGCGTGCACCGTCGCGCGCGCTTCGCGGGAGGCCACATGTTGCACACGCACACGCATTCGACCCGGGTCAGCCGGCACCTGAACGCCCCGCGCGGGCGCGTCTACCGCGCGCTGCTCGACCCCCACGCGGTCGAACAGTGGAAAGTGCCCGACGGCATGACCTGCCGCGTGCATGCGTACGATGCGCGCGAAGGCGGCGCGCTGCGCGTGTCGCTGAGCTACGACGCGCCCGCGGCCGGCACCGGCAAGACCACCGCACACACCGACACCTATCACGGCCGCTTCGTCACGCTCGTGCCGGACCAGCAGATCGTCGAGATCGACGTATTCGAAACCGACGACCCGATGCTGCGCGGCGCGATGACGATCACGATCACGCTGTCCGACGAAGCGGGCGGCACGCGGGTGGATGCCGTGCACGACGGCGTCCCGCCCGGTGTGCCGGCCGCCGACAACGAGACCGGCTGGCAGATGGCGCTGGCGCGGCTCGCGGCGCTGGTGGAAGCCGGGTGACGCGGCGTACGCGCGTCAGCCGAGCCGGTACGCGTGCGTGACCGTGCCGCGGAACAGTGCGTCGCGCTCGTCCGCGCCGGCCTGCGCGGTCAGACGCTTGAACGCGTTCCAGCCGTTCACGAACGAATACGACCCCTTGTCGACCGGGAAATTGCTCTCGAACATGCAGCGCCCGGGGCCGAACGCGTCGATGCAGGTCATCATCCACGGTTTCCACGCGTCGGCGAGCTGCGCCGAGGACGGCGGCTTCGCGCCTTTCTCGAAATCGAACCCGTTGATGCGCATCCCGAGGCCGCCGACCTTCACGTACACGTTCGGCAATTGCGCGAGCGTGCGCATCGACGCCGACCAGCGCGCGAACACCTCCTCCCGCTTGTCCGCGTAGCTGGCAATCCGCACGACGCCGCCGCAGTGGTTGACGATGATCCGCGTGTCCGGGTTCGCCTTCGCGAGCTCGAACAATTCGGGTAACTGCGGGAAGAACAGCCACGCGTCGTACGACAGCCCGAGCGGCGCGAGCTGCGCGACGCCGGCCCGGTACGCGGGATCGAGCAGCAGCCCGCGCGGCACCGCCGACAGCGGATTGGCGAGCGTCGGATCGGCATCCCACGTGCTCAGGTGCCGCACGCCGCGAAACCGCCCGCGCCCCGCTTCGAGATGCGCTTCCAGCACGTCGCGCACGCGTTCGCCGAGCCGCAGGTCCGCATGGCCGACGATGCCTTTCGCGACCGCCACGGGGCCGTGCTGCAGCGGCTCGGTCACGCCGGCGACATAGGCCGTCTCGCCGACCGGCTTCAGCTCCGCGGGACCCGAATCGCGATAGCGCGTCTGCGCCTGCATGTAGACGGACGCCTGGATGTTGTGGCCCGAGCGCGCATCCTGCAGATAGTCGTCGAGCAGGTAGATCCAGCCCGGCCGTTCATAGAAGTGATGATGCGCGTCGACGATCGGCAGGTCGGGCTCGAGCGCGGGTTCGAGCGCCGACGCGAGCCAGTCGGGGCGGACCGCGAGGTAGTTGCTTTGCGTCATGCGGGAGGCTCCATCAGGGGCCGGCGTGTCGGCGAACGCGGGCAGCGCGAGCGAGGCGGCGGCCGCGCCGATCAACCGGCGCCGTTTGATCGAAAAGGTCATCTCATTCGCTCCGGTCGAACGCGTACAGCGACAGCGTGAGCAGTGTCGTGATCGCCAGCACGATCGCGAGGCCGAGCATCCCGGCGGTGAAGGTGCCGAAACTGTCCTTCAGGTAACCGACGAGATAGGGGCCCGCGAAGCCGCCGAGCGCGCCGATCGAATTGATCAGCGCCAGCCCGCCGGCCGCGGCCTGGCCGGACAGGAAGCGCGACGGCAGCGTGTAGAAGATCGTGCGGCCGGCAATCGTGCCGATCAGCGCGAGCGTGATGCCGACGAGCGCGGGCCCGAGGGTCAGGAAATGGGTCGACACGCCGAGCGCCACCGCGCCGATGCACAAGCCGATCGCCAGGTTCGCGACCGGGCCGCCGCGTCGGTCCACCCGCTTCGCCCACCACAGCAACGCGACCGTCGCGAACAAGTACGGCACCGCGGACAGCCAGCCGGTCTGCATCGTCGACATCCCGTGCGCCTTCAGCATTTGCGGCAACCAGATGCCGATGCCGTACGAGCCCATCGTGAAGCCGAACGAGATCAGTGCGAGCACGTACACGCGCACGTCGCGCAGCGCGACGCCGAAGCGCTTCTTGCGGCCGGCCGCCGCGCCATCGCGCTCGAACGCGCGTTGCAGCGCGGCACGCTCGTCGTCCGACAGCCACGTCGCATGCTCCGGCGAGTCCGACAACAGTTTCAGTACGAGGAAACCGAGCGCGCACGCCGGCAGCCCTTCGACGATGAACATCCACTTCCAGCCGGCGAGCCCGAGCGCGCCGTCGAGCTGCAGCAGCCACGTCGACAGCGGGCCGCCGATCAGCGACGACAGCGGCGTCGACACGGTGAACCACGCCAGCACGCGCGTGCGATAGCTCGCGGGAAACCACACCGCAAGAAAGAAGATCACGCCGGGAAAGAATCCGGCTTCCCCGATGCCGAGCAGCAGCCGGATCGCATAGAAACTCGTCGGCCCGGTGGCGAGCGCGGTCGCGGCCGCCATCAGCCCCCACGTGATCATGATGCGGGCCAGCCAGCGGCGCGCACCGAAACGGTACAGCGCGAGATTGCTCGGCACTTCGAACACGCAATAGCCGGCGAACATGATCCCCGCGCCCCAGCCGAACTGCGTCGCGGTCAGCCCGAGATCGCGGTTCATCGTGAGCGCCGCGAATCCGACGCTCGTGCGATCCAGATAGTTGAAGAAATACGCGAGCGCGAGCAGCGGGATGAAGCGCCACGCGGCCTTGCGCACCGCACGTTGCTCGATCGACGCGTCGGTCTCGCGATCGGCGGCCAGCGTCGGGGAAGCGGATGTCATGGTTGTCTCCGTGAATGCGGCGAGCCTCCCCGCGCGATGCGCGGCCGGGACGCCTTTGTTCGTTCGATGAATCGCGGCTGCGCTACGCGCTCGCCACTTCGTTCGCCGAAGGCGCGCCGCCCGGCGCGTCGCCGTGCGCGGCGGCGGCCGCGCCGTATTGCCCCGCTACGACGCCGGCATCGATCAGCGCACGCGCATCGTCCGGCGTGTAGCCGAGTTCGCCGAGCAGCGCGCACGTATCCTGGCCGAGCGCGGGCGGCGCCGAACGCAGCCGCAGGCGCTCGCCGGCGAGCGTCAGCGGCAGCAACGCGGTGCGCGTGTCGACCGGCCGCCCGGCGCTGCTCGCGTCGGCCGGCAGCGTCACGGCTTCGAGGCCGCCCGTGGCCAGCAGATGGGGATCGTCGAACAGGTCCTGCGGCTTCGTGATCGGTGCGTAAGGCAGGCCGGTCGATTCGAAGATCGCGCCGATTTCCGCGGCCGAATACGGCGCCAGCCGCGAACGCAATTCCGGCAGCAGCCATTCGCGCGCCTGTACGCGCAGGTTGTTGGTCGCGAGGCGCGGATCGTCCTTCAGCGCGGTCAGGCCGAACGCGTCGCAGAACAGCGCCCACTGCGTGTCCGACACGACCGCGAGAAAAATCTGTTCGTCGTCCTTGACGGAGAACACGTCGTAGACGGCCCACGCGGAAATCCGGCTCGGCATCGGCGCCGCGGCCTGCCCCGTCACCGCGAACTGCATCATGTGCTGCGCGACGAGGAACACGTTGTTCTCGAACAGCGAACTCTGCACCTGCTGGCCGCGGCCCGTGCGCTCGCGCTGCGCGAGCGCGGCCATCGCGCCGATCGCGCCGAACATGCCGCCCATGATGTCGTTCACGCTCGCGCCCGCGCGCAGCGGCCGCCCTTCCGGGCCCGTCATGTAGGCCAGCCCGCCCATCATCTGCACGACCTCGTCGAGCGCGGTGCGATGCTCGTACGGCCCCGGCAGGAAACCCTTGTGCGATACGTACACGAGACGCGGATTCAGCGCGTCCAGCGCCGCGTAGCCGAGGCCGAGCCGGTCCATCGTGCCGCTCTTGAAGTTCTCGCTGAAGACGTCCGCCGTCGCGACGAGCCGCCGCACGATCTCCAGCCCGCGCGGATCCTTCACGTCGACCGCGAGACTCTTCTTGTTGCGGTTGAACATCCCGAAGAAGCCCGCGCCGGAGCCGCTCAGCGCCCGCGTGCTGTCGCCCGCGATCGGCTCGATCTTGATCACTTCCGCGCCGAGATCCGCGAGCAGCATCCCGCACGTCGGGCCCATCACCATGTGCGTCATCTCGATCACGCGCACGCCCGCATACGGCAGCGCGGCAGCCTGTTGTCGATCGTTCATCGTGCGACTCCCGCTACGCATCCTTCCGGTTGTGGAGCCGCCGCAGCGCGACCGTCCGCATAGCGGAAACCCTTCGGCAACCCTGCGTCGGGCACGTGGCCATACAGCGCCTCGGACGGCAGCGCCGCATGCAGGATCGCGCGCGCGGCGAGCAACGCGTCGACGTCGACGCCCGTGTCGTAGCCCATCGCCTCGAGCAGGAACACGAGATCCTCGGTGACGATGTTGCCGGTCGCGCCCGGCGCATACGGACAGCCACCGAGGCCGCCCTGGCTCGCGTCGATCGTCGTCACGCCCGCATCGAGCGCCGCGACGACGTTCGCGAGCCCCTGCCCGCGCGTGTTGTGGAAATGCGCGCCGCCGGCCTTGTCGCCGACTTCGCATTGAAGCCGCGTGAACAGCCGGCGCACCTGCGCGGGATTCGCATAACCGCTGGTGTCGGACAGGCCGACTTCGTCGACCCCGCATTCGGCCATCGCCGCCGCCATCGCGATCGTCTCGTCGTCGGAGACCGTGCCCGCGATCGTGCAGCCGAACGCCACCGACACGCCCGCCTCGATCTGCACCGACGGAAACCGCGCGTCGCGCAACGCGACGATCGCGCGCACCTCGTCGATCATCTGCGCGGTCGTCTTGCGAATGTTCGCCAGCGAATGGGCTTCCGTCACCGAGACCGGCAGCGTCAGCTTGTGCACGCCCGCGTCGAACGCGCCCTCGGCGCCGCGCAGGTTCGGCGCGAGCGCGGCGACGTGCAGCCCCGGAATCGCGAGCGCGTGCGCCACGACTTCGCGTACATCGGCCATCTGCGGGAGCAGCCTGGCCGGCACGAACGACCCGACCTCGATCTCGCGCAGGCCGGCCGCGGCCAGCGCGGTGATCCAGCGCAGTTTGGCGGCCGTCGGCATGACGGCCTCGATGCTCTGCAGCCCGTCGCGCGGCCCGACCTCGCTGACCAGCACCTTCGTGTTTTCGGAAACCTTCATTCGACACCTCATCGTTCTATCTGAAAGAACATAGTTCCGTTTGACAGAACTGTAAGCGCACGTCGGACGGGCGATAAGCGGGGTATACCCGTGAAATCGCGTTTTTTTGGAACTTGTGTTCTGCCAGATAGAACGATATAGTCGACCGACCCATCATTCGAAGGAAGCAGTAGTGCCGAGGAATCCAGCAGTTCACGCCGGCGACGCATCCGATCCGGCGACCGAGGAAGCATCCAGCGGCGTCGCCGTGCTCGACCGTGCGTTCGCGATCCTCCGTGCGTTCGGCCAGACCGACGACCGGCTGTCGCTCGCCGAGTTGTCGCGCCGCACCGGGCTGTACAAGAGCACGATCCTGCGCCTGCTCGCCGCGCTCGAGCATGGCGGCTTCATGCGCAAACTCGACGACGGCCAGTACGCGATCGGGCACGAGCCGTTGCGGCTCGCCGCGCTGTACCAGCGTTCGTTCCGTGTCGGCCCGGTAGTCGAGCCGCTCCTCGAGACGCTGAGCCGCGAACTCGGGGAAACGGCATCGTTCTACGTGCGCCAGGGCGACGTGCGCTCCGTGCTCTATCGCGTCGAGCCCGCGCGGGCGGTACGTGTTTCGATCCGCGTCGGCGAGGAGTTTCCGGTCGGCCAGGGCGCCTCGGGGAAGGTGCTGCTGGCCTTCACCGACACGCAGGACGCCCGCTGGCACGACGTGCGCGAACAGCTGTGGGCCGCGTCGTACGGCGAGCGCGACCCGGAGACGGCATCGGCGTCCGTGCCCGTGTTCAACGCGGCCGGCGAATGCGTCGGTGCGTTGACGGTGTCGGGCCCGAAATCGCGGCTCGCCGCCGCGCCGGCGATGACGGCGGCGCTCGCGATGCTGCTGCCGCTCGCGCAGAAGGCGACCGTCGCGCTCGGCGGCGCGGGCGCGCGCTACGACGCACCCGCCGTGCGCGACAGTCTCGCGCGGCTCGCGTCGTCAGCGGACGACACGGTCCGCTCGTAGGGCGTCGTCCGCATCCCGGCAGGTGACGCGGCAGCATGAAAGGCAACCGCATGCGACACTGGCCGCCGATGCACGCAGCGCGTCGTTCACCGGCACCGCGCCGCGCGTGCAACCGTCAACCGGACCCGCATGAGGAGACACCCGCGATGAACGCCGCGCGCACCGCCACCTGGTATTTCGATTTCGTTTCGCCGTTTGCCTACCTGCAACAGGAACAGTTCGACCGGTTGCCGCCCGCCGCCGCGTTCGAGCCGCGGCCGATCGTGCTCGGCGCGCTGCTCGCGCACTGGGGCCAGAAAGCGCCGGCGGAGATCGCGGCCAAGCGCGTGTTCACCTATCGCCACGCGCAATACCGCGCGGACAAGCTCGGCATCGCCTTCCGGATGCCGCCCGCGCACCCGTTCAATCCGATCAAGCCGCTGCGCCTCGCGATCGCGATGGGCAGCTCGCCCGACGCGAACCGGCGGATCTTCCGGCATATCTGGCGCGACGGCCAGGACGTATCGACGCCGGAAGGCTTCGCCGCCCTGTGCGAAGCCGTCGGTTTTCCGGAAGGTGTGACGGCCGTCGACGCCCAGCCGGTCAAGGACGCGCTGCGTGCGAACACGGATCGCGCGATCGCCGACGGCGTGTTCGGCGTCCCGACCTTCGTACTCGACGGCGACCTGTTCTGGGGCGAGGACGCGACCGACATGTTCGTCGACTGCGCGACGTCGCGCGCGTGGCTCGACTCGCCCGAGGTACGCCGCATCAGCGCGCTGCCGGAAGGCATCCGGCGCGGCTGACCGCGAGTCGCCACCGGCGCGCCGCCCGCGTCAGCCGTCGCGCCCTTCGACGAGCGCCGGCACGGCTTCGCGCATCATCGCGACGAACCGCACGAGCCGCGACGGATAGAACTGCGCATGCGGATAGGTCAGGTAGACGGGCAGCGGCGCGGCCTGCCACTCGGGCGCGAGGTGCACGAGATCGCCGCGCGCGAGATCGCCGGCCAGCAACCATGACGATCCGACGCACGCGCCGACGCCCAGCAGCGCCGCGCTGCGCAGTGCATACAGGTTCGCGGTCGTGATACGCGGGCGGATCGCGAGGCGCCGCGTGTCGCCGGTGGCCGCATGCGTCAGCAGGAGTTCGTTGCGGTAGTACGTGCGCAACGCGAGCCACGGCAGTGCGGCCAGCGCGTCCGGGTCGGCCGGCACGTCGGCGCCGTTCAGCACGGACGGCGCGGCGACCACGAAGCGCGGCACCTTGGTCAGCCGGATCGCGACCACGCCCGGATCGGTCGGCTCGCCGACCTGGATCGCGCAATCGATGCCGCTGCCGACGAAATCGCGCACCTCGTCCTGCAGCAGCCACTCGACCGACACGCGCGGATAGTCGCGCAGGAACTGCGCGAGCGGCACGACGAAACGCTCTTGCCCGAACGCGTGCGGCACCGCGACCCGCAGCAGCCCGTCCGGCTCCTCCTGCGCGCCGCGCAAATCGGCCTCGAACGCCGCCCAGCTCGCCAGCAGCTCCTTCGCCCGCTTGAAGCACCGCTCGCCGTCGACGGTCAGCCGCATCGCATGGGTCGTGCGTTGCAGCAGCCGCATGCCGAGCGAACTTTCCAGCGCCTGCAGCCGGCGGCTGATGGTCGGCTGCGTCGTATGCAGTTGCACGGCCGCCGCCGACAGGCTGCCGGCCTCGACTATGCGCACGAAGGTTTCCATCAGCTCGAAACGATAGCCGGCGCCGTCCACCGGCACCGTCTGAATGCGCGGAGACCCGCCAGCAGCGGGAGAGGAGGAGGATTTTTCGGTCATGCGTGCAGCGTATAACAAATCTGCGCAAGGCGGCACTACCGTCGCCGGCCGCGTGCCGCCACACTCGCGTCCATCCCATTCTTCAACCGAGGATGTACGCGATGTCCACCCCTGCCCGTCTCGATACCGCGCCCCGCGTGGCGCACGCTCCGGCCCATCCGGCCGCCCATTCGATGCCCGATCGCCGGCTCGTGCTGCTGCTCGCGGCCGCCGCCGGCCTCGGCGTCGCCCCGCTCTACTACGCGCAGCCGATGCTCGGCGCGCTCGCACCCGATCTCGGCGCGTCGGCGCGCGCGATCGGTTTCGTGCCGACGCTCACGCAGCTCGGCTATGCACTCGGCATCCTGCTGCTCGCGCCGCTCGGCGACCGCTTCGACCGACGCCGCGTGATCGTCACCAAGGCCGCCGCGCTGGTCGTCGCGCTGCTGCTGGCGGCCGTCGCGCCATCGCTCGGGCTGCTGCTCGCGGCGAGCTTCGCGATCGGCCTCGCCGCGACGATGGCGCAGGACGTCGTGCCGGCCGCCGCGACGCTCGCGCACGACGCGCATCGCGGCCGCATCGTCGGCACGGTGATGACCGGGTTGCTGCTCGGCATCCTGCTGTCGCGCGTCGTGGCCGGGTTCATCGCCGAGACGGCCGGCTGGCGCGCGATGTTCGCGCTCGCGGCGGTCAGCGTCGCCGCGATCGGCGCCGTAGCCGCACGCGGGTTGCCGCGTTTCGCGCCGACCACGCAGCTGCCGTATCGCGCGCTGATCGGCTCGCTCGGCGCGTTGTGGCGCGAGCATTCGGCACTGCGCCGCGCCGCCCTCGCGCAGGGGCTGCTGGCCGTCGGCTTCAGCGCGTTCTGGTCGACGCTCGCGGTGATGCTGCACGGTGCGCCGTTCCATCTCGGCAGCGCGGCCGCCGGTGCGTTCGGCCTTGCGGGCGCCGCCGGCGCGCTGGCCGCGCCGATTGCCGGACGGCTGGCCGACCATCACGGCCCCGAACGCGTCACGCGCATCGGGATCGGCATCGCGACGGCGTCGTTCGCGTCGATGGCCGCCGCGCCGCTGATGTCGCCGCATGCGCAGCTCGTCCTGCTCGCGGTCGCGACGATCGGCTTCGATCTCGGCGTGCAGGCGACGCTGATCGCGCACCAGTCGATCGTCTACCGGATCGATCCCGCGTCGCGCAGCCGCCTCAACGCGGTGCTGTTCGTCGGCATGTTCATCGGGATGGCGGCCGGCGCCGCGCTCGGCAGTTCGTTGCTCGCGCAACTGGGCTGGAATGCGGTGACCGCGCTGGCCGTCGCGACGTCGCTGGCCGCGCTCGTCGTGCGGATGTGGCGCAACTGAGATCGGGCGTCGCGTAGCACCGGCGGGCAAGCCCACGAGGCTTGCCCGCTTTTTTTATATTTTTGATCGACGCGCGCATGACGCCGCGCCGCCCGGCAGCTTCGCACCATTCCGGCACGGCAATCGTTCATCCGGCGCAAGGTCCGCACCGGCCGGCCGAATTGTCCAGTTCACCCAAATATTTTTCCGGCGTTCGTGCAGGTCCGCACGCAAACATCGGATGATTCGACCCTGCCGCACCGTACGGCGCGTTGCCATCCGGCCCCACCACCGAGCCCGGTGCATCAGGGGATTCCCGGTATTTTTTCGCATTTTCTTCGAAATAACGGGTGACATACTTGCCCCCCGTTGCGCTCCGTGCGAGCGCGCTTTCCGATCCAGCCGGCCGCCTGTCATGCGCTGCGCGTCCGCCCGGGTCGCACAGGACATGAACGATTTCGACACCACGATCCAGATCTTCCTCACCCACGTGACGTTCGGCCCGTTGATGAATCACGCGATCCGCGTGATCGCGGGCCTCTACACGTTCAAGGGCTTCGTGCTCGTTCCCGTGCTGTGCTGGCTGTGGTTCCAGCCCGGCCCTAACCGCGAACGGCAACGCGAACGGGTCGTCGCCACCGTCGCGAGCGGGCTCGTCGCGCTCGCCGTCGGCCGCGTGCTCGCCCAGGTGCTGCCGTTCCGCGTACGGCCGATCTACAACCCCGACCTGCACCTGCACTTTCCGTCGGCCGGACTGCGCGCGGCGACGCTGCAGACATGGAGTTCGTTTCCGAGCGATCACGCGATGCTGTGGATGGCGATCGCGACCGGCATCTTCATCATCGCGCGCCGCGTCGGCATCGTCGCGCTGCTGTATTCGGTCGTGTTCATCTGCCTGCCGCGCGCGTATCTCGGCTTTCACTATCCGACCGACCTGATCGCGGGCGCGGCGATCGGCATCGCGATCGCGTGGCTGCTGACGCGCGACGCGATCCGGTCGCGCTTCGCGCCGCGGGTGCTGGAGATGATCCGGCGCTTCCCCGCGCCCGCCTATACGCTCGCGTTCCTGCTGTGCTTCGAGCTGATCACGCAGTTCGACGAACTGCTGACGCTCGCGCAGTCGGCCACGCGCACGATGTGACAGGCCGCCGCGCAATGGTGCTGCTGCTGTCGTTCCGTCGCCCCGGCGCGCGATGCCGGCCATGCGCCGCGGCCGCGCGCCGTGCGACGGCCGCACCCGTCAGTCGCGATCGGGTGCACCGAGCGGAAAGAACGAACGATACGGCCGCGCCTCGTCGACCGCCCGCGCAAACGACGGCCGCGCAAGCAGACGCTGGCGGTACGCGATCACGTTCGCGAACGCCGGATCGATCCGGTGCGTCCAGTCCGCGTAGAACAGGAACGGCGCCGCGCCGCAATCGGCGAGGCTGAAATGGTCGCCGGCCGCCCATTCGCGCTCGGCCATCGTCCTGTCGAGCCACGCATACGACGTGTCGAGCATCGCGCGCGCATCGGCCACCCCGCGCGCATCGCGCTCGGCTTCCGGCCGCAGCGCATCGAACACGACCTTCTGCTGCGGCGTCGCCACGTAGTTGTCGAAGAAGCGGTCCATCGTCCGCACCTCGAGCGCGGCGCGCGGATCGTCGGGCAGCAGACGCACCGGGCCCGGATGGTTCAGGCCGAGATATTCGATGATGATCGTCGCCTCGATCACCGTGCGGCCCGCGTCGACGAGCACCGGGAAGCGCTTCAGCGGCCACAGCGCGGCCAGTTCCTGCATCGGCTTCGGGTCGTCGTGCGCGAGCACGCGATAGTCGAACGGCGTGCCGTTCTCGTATAGCGCGGTCAGCACCTTCTGGCAGTAGGACGAAAAGGGATGGGCGTAAAGCGTCGGCATCATCGTGGGGTCTCTCTGGGTTTCGGCGCCGCGTCGTGCGGCGCCACGTGATCGGATACCTTGACGACGAACGGCGCCCGGCCGTTTCGACATCGGTCCGACATTTTTTCGAGGGACTGCCTGGGCCGCTACGATCGGCCGTCCATCACGACACGCCCTTCCGCGCGCCAGCGCAGCATCCCGCCGCCGAGATTCGCGACCGCGTCGAAGCCGGCCTTCCTGAGGATCACGGTCGCCTGCGCGGAGCGCCCGCCAGCCCGGCATACGGTCACGACCGGCCGGTCGCGCGCGATCTCGCCGGTGCGCGCGGCCAGTTCGCCGAGCGGGATCGGCGTCGCGCCCGGCAGATGGCCGAGCGGGCCCGTGAATTCGTCCGGTTCGCGCACGTCGACGACCTGCACGGCCGGCAGATGATCCTCGAGCCATTGCGGATCGATTTCCCAGAAGCCGGCGAACGTATAGACGAGCGGCGCCCAGTCGGCTGCCGCCTGCGCATCGGGCGCGTTCGCGGCGACCCCGCACTGCAGGTTCGCCGGCACCGCGACGTCGATCTGACGCGGATGCGCGAGCCCGAGGTTGCGCATGTAGCCCGCGAAATCGTCCTCGCTGAGATCGCCGCCGAGGCGCGGGTTGAAGCGCCGCTCCTCGCCGACGCTCGTCACCGCGAGCCCGCGATAGTCGTGCGCCGGGTACAGCAGGCACGCGGCCGGCAGCGTGAAGAGCCGCCCGTGCACCGCGCGATACAGCGCGCGCGGGTCGCCCTGCTGGAAGTCGGTGCGGCCGGTGCCGCGGATCAGCAGGCAATCGCCGGTGAACGCCATCGATTCGTCGTCGAGCACGAGGCTGATGCAGCCGCTCGTGTGGCCGGGCGTCGCGCGCACGGTCAGGTAGCGTGAACCGAACGCACAGCGGTCGCCGTCGTTCAGGTAGCGGTCGGCGCCTTGCGCGCCGCTCGCGGCCGAGATCGCGATCGCGCTGCCGGTGCGCTGCTTCAGCAGCCAGGCGCCCGTCACGTGATCGGCATGCACGTGCGTGTCGACGGTCGCGACGAGCCGCAGCCCGAGTTCGTCGAGCAGCGCCGCGTCGCGGCGTACCTGCTCGAACACCGGATCGATCAACAGCGCCTCGCGCGATGCGCCGTCGGCGAGCAGATACGTGTACGTCGACGATTGCGGGTCGAAAAGTTGCCGGAAGATCATGGCTCGGTTGCTCCGTCGCTTGTTCTTCAGTGGAGTGTAGCCGGGCTCGTGTGCCGCCTGTCGTCGTCGGGCACCGGCATCGGCATGACGACATCGCCGCCGCGTTTCGCGCATGCATACAGCGTAGATCAAAATGCCCGCGCCGCCGCGCCCCCATACGCGGCAACCGATTCCAACGACGAATCGCGCATGGCGGGACGATTCGCCGCGCCGGGACGGCGGCCCACGCTGCCTTACACTACGGCCTGTTCTCGTCTCCGCTCACAGGAATGCCCCCGACATGTCGATGACGATCGATCCGAAGCAGGCCGCCGCGCTGCTGGCCGTCGCCGACACCGGCAGCTTCGAGCAGGCGGCCGTGCGCCTGCACGTAACCGCGTCCGCCGTCACGCAGCGGGTCCGCGCGCTGGAAGCGAGCCTCGGCACGCCGCTCGTGCTGCGCACGCGGCCGTGCCGCCCGACGGTGGCCGGACAGCGCGTGCTGCAGCACCTGCGCCGCGTCGCGCTGCTGCAGGCCGACCTGCAGAGCACGCTCGCGACCGAACGCGAATCGCCGATCTCCGTGACGATCGCGCTGAACGCCGACAGCCTCGGCACCTGGTTCCTGCCCGCGCTGACGTCCGTGCTCGCCGGCGAACGGATCCTGTTCGAGCTGATCGTCGAGGATCAGGATCACACGTTCGCGCTGCTGGAAAGCGGAATGGCGGTCGGCTGCGTGACGACCGAGCCGAAGCCGATGCGCGGCTGCATCGCGACGCCGCTCGGCACGATGCGCTACCGGCTGCTCGCGGCCGCCGCGTTCGCGGTGCGCTGGTTTCCGCGCGGGCTGAACCGCACGAGCGCACGCAAGGCCCCCGTCGTCGCGTATTCGCGGCGCGACACGCTGCAATCGTCGTTTCTGAAGGAGAAGTTCGGGCTGCCGGACGGCGCCTACCCGTGCCATTACGTGCCGGGCACTCATGCGCACTTCGCGGCCGTGCGGCACGCGCTCGGCTACGCGATGGTGCCAGAGCCGCTGATCGGCACCGCGCCGCTCGATACGCAGGGGCTCGTCGATCTCGCGCCCGCGCATCCGACCGACGTCACGCTGTACTGGCACGCGTGGACCGTGCAGTCGCCGACGATGGCGTCGCTGTCGGAGCGGGTCGTCGAAGCGGCGCGCCGGTTGCTCGCGCCGCTGCCGTAACGCGCCGGCAGCCGCGCCGGCGATCGATACGGTCGGCCGGCGCGGTACGCACTCCGACGAGAAAGTCGGCCGCGCCGCCTATACTTTTTCCATCGGCCTCGCGAACGCGCCGCGCGGCCGATCGTCCAGGTCCGGCCGTTCCCTTTCATGTGAGGAGAACATCATGTCCCGCCGCTATATCGATTGCCGCGAGTTTCCCAGCGCGATGCATTGCTCGGTCGCGATTTCCGCCGACTCCGACAACGAACTGCTGGAGGCCGCCGTGCAACACGCGGTCTCGGTCCACCAGCACACCGACAGCGCCGAACTGCGCACGCAGCTGAAATCGCTGTTCCACGACGGCACGCCGCCCGCCGACACGCCGCGGCAGGCGTAATCCGCCGGCACGGCAACGATCGACCGACGACGCGCCGCGTCAACCCTCCGCGTCCTGCGTCATGCCACGTCGCGCCGGCCCGTCGCCGGCCGACGCACTCCGCTTCACGCGCGCCGCTGCGAGAAGTACTCGCCGACCGCGCCGAGGAACGTGTCGATGTCCGCGCGCGACACGTCGCAGTGGGTGACGAAGCGCGACGCATACAGCATCTGCGTGAGAATCCCGCGCTCCTTGAGCCATGCCTCGAGCGGCGCGCAATCGGCTTCGGGGAATTGCGCGAACACCATGTTCGTCGCATGCGACAGCACCTTCACCGAGTCGATGCGCGCGAGCCCATCGGCGAGATGCGCGGCATTCGCGTGATCGTCCGCGAGCCGCTCGACGTTGTGATCGAGCGCATACAGGCACGCCGCCGCGAGAATGCCCGACTGCCGCATCCCGCCGCCCAGCACCTTGCGCCAGCGCTGCGCGCGCTCGATCAGCGCACGGCTGCCGACCAGCACCGAGCCGACCGGCGCACCGAGCCCTTTCGAGAAGCAGATCGACACGGTGTCGAACGGCGCGCACAACGCGGCGATCGGGCGACCCGATGCAACCGCCGCATTGCAGACGCGCGCGCCGTCGAGATGCGTGGACAGCCCGCGGCTGCGCGCGAACGCGACGGCTTCCTGCACATAGCCTTCCGGCAAGACCTGGCCGCCGATCGTGTTTTCGAGCGCGAGCAGGCGCGTGCGGGCAAAGTGATTGTCGAGCGGCTTGATCGCCGCAGCGATCTTCGCAAGCGGCAGCGTGCCGTCCGGCGCGTTCTCGATCGGTTGCGGCTGGATGCTGCCGAGCACGGCCGCGCCGCCGCCTTCGTACTTGTAGGTGTGCGCGAGTTGGCCGACGATGTACTCGTCGCCGCGCTCGCAATGCGACATCAGCGCGGCCAGGTTGCTCTGCGTGCCGCTCGGGAAAAACAGGCCGGCTTCCTTGCCGGCCCGCTCGGCCGTCACCGCCTGCAGGCGCAGGACGGTCGGGTCGTCGCCCCAGACGTCGTCGCCGGTTTCGGCGGCGGTCATTGCAGCCAGCATCGCCTGGCTCGGACGTGTCACGGTATCGCTGCGTAAATCGATCATCGCTGTGCCCTGAGAAAACGCGAGCCGGCATCCCTGCGTCCGGCCCTGCCGAAAACGAGACTCAGAGTGTACGCAATTCACGCAGCGCGTGCCGATGGAGGCACGCGATCGCGCGGATCAGTATCGCGGCGGCGGCGGCTGGACGCCCGCCGGCGGCATCGGCGGCGCCGCGCGCGGCGCCGTGCCGTATCCGCTACCGCCATACCCGCCGCCGCTTCCCCCGCTCATGCCGCCCGGCACCGGCACACGGTTGCCGGTCGCATACATGCACTGCAGATACGCATAGTCGTAGCGGCGCTGAACGTCGTAGGCCGAACCCTGCGCGGCGCCCGCACCGACGACGCTGCCCGCGAGCAGCCCCGCGCCCGCGCCGACCGCCGCGCCGGTGCCGCCGTTGAACGCGGCGCCGGCCGCCGCGCCGAGCGCGGTGCCGACGGCCGCGCTGCCGACCGCGCTCGCGGTCGACGCCTGCCCGGCGCTCACGCTGCCCGATTGCTGGAACGCATACTGCCGGCAACTGCCGTCATCCGCGCGGAACTGGTCGAACGACTTGCCGGTGCCCGGCAGCGCCATCACGCTCGGCCCGCTCGGCAGGTAGGCGCACGCGCCGAGCAGCGCGGCCAGCGCCAGAACGGCCGGCACGCGCAGCGGTCGAAATACGGTGTTCATCGTCGCGCCTCCGTCATTGCGGCCGCGCCGGCACCGCGCGCCAGCCCGACTTGCAGGTCTTCACATGCGGGTAGTAATGCTTCGACGCGTCGCAGTAGTACCAGAGGTCCGCGTCGCCGTCGTCCTGCGGCTGCCCCTTCTCGACATACTCGGGCGGCGGCGGAGCGACCGGCACCGCGACGACGGGCGGCGGGTAGTAGTACGGCGCAGGGACGACCGGGGCGTAATACGGGTAGCCGGGGCCGATATAGACCCCGACCCGGGCGGCATGCGCCACGCCGCCCGTCGCGACCGCGAGCGCGGCCGCCGCGCCCAGCGCGAGCTTCAATCCATTCACGTCACGTTCTCCGGCAGGCCGGTTCGGCGATCCGAACCAGGCATCCCGAACGCTACGCCGCACGCGCTCGGGGATCCATTACGGGCCGGCGCGCGAATGTTGCGCGACGTTACCCGTGTGACAGACGCCCCGCCCGTTCGAACGCTCGCGTTACGCGTTTAACGCATCGAAACCGATCGCCGTCCCGGCACACGGTTTTCGTCTGCGCAAAACCGTTCCGATGACGCGACGCGCCATATTGACGCACGTGCGTCAGACCGCCACGCCGCGACCGCGCGCGCCGCGAACGACGTTCTTGATACGAATCAACGATTTATCCCGAAATCGCGCGCGACGGACTGGACATCTGCGACGAGTTGGCGCATTTCGCGGTGCAACATCGCGGCACATACTCCAGCCAACCCCGACGCCTGTCCGCCGGGGTCCGCCGGCACCCGCCGGCGGGTATCGTCAGCCTCGGTCATCTGGTATGGACACCGCACTTTCGGCCCTCGATCTGGCCCGCCTGCAATTCGCGTTCACCGTCTCCTTTCACATCGTCTTTCCGGCGCTGAGCATCGGCCTCGCCAGCTTCATCGCCGTGCTCGAATATCGCTGGCTCAAGACCGGCAAGCAGTACTACAAAACGCTCTGCCTGTTCTGGTCGAAGATCTTCGCGGTCGCGTTCGGGATGGGCGTCGTCTCCGGCGTCGTGATGAGCTATCAGTTCGGCACCAACTGGTCGGGCTTCTCGAGCTTCGCCGGCGCCGTCACCGGCCCGCTGCTGATGTACGAGGTCATGACCGCGTTCTTCCTCGAAGCCGGCTTCCTCGGCATCATGCTGTTCGGCTGGAACCGCGTGAGCCCGCGCGCGCACTTCGGCGCGACGCTGATGGTCGCGATCGGCACGCTGATCTCGACGTTCTGGATCCTCGCATCGAACAGCTGGATGCAGACGCCGCAGGGCTTCGAGATCGTCGACGGCCGCGTCGTGCCGACCGACTGGTTCGCGATCATCTTCAACCCGTCGTTCCCGTACCGCCTGTTCCACATGGCGATCGCCGCGTTCATCGTCGCCGCGCTGGTGGTGGCCGCGACGGGTGCGTGGCACCTGCTGAAGGGTCGCCGCGACAAGGGCGTGAAAAAGATGTTCTCGATGGCGCTGTGGCTGCTGCTCGTGCTCGCGCCGCTGCAGGCCGTGATCGGCGACCAGCACGGCATCAACACGCTGAAGCACCAGCCCGCGAAGATCGCCGCGATCGAAGGGCTGTGGGAAACCGAAAAGGGCGGTACCGCGCTGAACCTGTTCGGCATTCCGGACATGCAGGCGGAAACGACCCGCTACGCGGTGAAGGTGCCGCACCTCGGCAGCCTGATCCTCACGCACAGCTGGGACGGCGAGATCCGCGGTCTGAAGGACTTTCCGCCGGAAGACCGCCCGAATTCGACGGTCGTGTTCTGGAGCTTCCGGATCATGGTCGGCCTCGGCTTCGCGATGATCGGCCTCGCCGCGCTCGCCTGGCTGCTGCGCCGCCGCGGCCGCCTGTATGAATCGAAGGGGTTCCAGCGCTTCGCGCTCGCGATGGGCCCGACCGGTTTCGTGTCGCTGCTCGCGGGCTGGGTGACGACCGAAGCCGGCCGCCAGCCGTGGGTCGTGTATGGCGTGAAGCGCACTGCGGAAGCCGTGTCGCCGCTGTCGGTGCAGCAGGTCAGCCTGTCGATGATGACGTTCGTGATCGTGTACTTCCTCGTGTTCGGCACCGGCGTGTACTACATGCTGAAGCTGATGAAGGCCGGCCCCGCGCTGCCCGACGTCAAGCACGACGACGAACCCGATACGCGCCCCGATCACACCGCGCGCCGCCCGATGTCGGCCGTCGACGAGCTGATCGAGACCGTCTGAGCCCATTCCTTTCGCTTACGAGAAAACCTATGGACGTCACCGTAATCTGGGCCGCGATCATCGCATTGGGGCTTTTCATGTACGTCGTGCTCGACGGCTTCGACCTCGGCATCGGCATCGTCTTCCCGTTCTTCCCGGACGAGAAGGAACGCGACCTGATGATGAACACGGTCGCACCCGTGTGGGACGGCAACGAAACGTGGCTCGTGCTCGGCGGCGCCGGGCTGTTCGCGGTGTTCCCGGTCGTCTATTCGACCGTGCTGTCGGCGCTGTACCTGCCGCTGATCTTCATGCTGGTGTGCCTGATCTTCCGCGGCGTGTCGTTCGAGATCCGCGCGAAGGCGCGCCGCACGAAACAGCTGTGGGATCTCGCGTTCATCGGCGGCTCGGCCGGCGCGACGCTGTTCCAGGGCATCGCGCTCGGCGCGTTCCTGCAGGGCATCGACGTGAGGGACGGCGTGTATGCCGGCGGCGCGTTCGACTGGCTCACGCCGTTCAGCCTGCTGACCGGCCTCGGCCTGATCGTGACCTATGCGCTGCTCGGCTGCTGCTGGCTCGTCGCGAAGACCGAAGGCGACCTGCAGCGCCGCCTGCATCGCGTCGTGTGGCCGCTGACCGTCGTGCTGCTCGGCTTCATCGCGATCGTCAGCCTGTGGACGCCGCTGCAGGACCCGGCCATCGCGCAGCGCTGGTTCGATTCGGGGTTGTTCTGGCGCCTACTGCCGGTGCCGTTCCTGGTCGCCGCGTGCGCGGCGTGGATGCGTCGCGCGGTGCGCGACCGGCACGACATGACGCCGTTCGTGCTCGCGCTGGCGCTGGTGCTGCTCGGCTACGTCGGCCTGCTCGTCACGCTGTTCCCGTATGCGATTCCGCAGACGATGACGATCTGGGAAGCGGCGGCGCCGCGTTCGAGCCAGACCTTCACGCTGGTCGGCGCAGCGGTTATCCTCCCGATCATCATCGCCTACACGACGATGGGTTACTGGGTATTCCGAGGCAAGGTGCGCCATGAAGACCAGCATTACTACCACCACTGATTCCGCCGATCGCCCACCCGAGGCGCCGCGGCCGCGGATGCGCGGCTGGATGTGGTTCGTCGTCCTGTGGGCGGGCGGCGTGATCGGCGCGGTCACGCTCGGCTATGCGTTCAAGATCTTCATGAACCTGATGCTGTTTGCGGTGAAGTAGGTAAAGCGGCCGCCCGGTCGAACGATGGACCGGGCGGCCGCTTTGTCATTGGGCCGCAGCTTCGGCCAGATGCGTCGGGCATCCGCCATTTAGGCAGAAATCTATATAAATCACATCGTCGATGTGAATAAGAAATATAGATTTTTACCGAAATACGAACCACGCGGCTGAATCACCCCACCGCGCATTGCGCGTCTACGGCCGCCCGCGCAGCGCCGCGTCGATCTTGCGATCGGTCTTGTACTGGCTCAGCGCATACACCGACCAGATCGCGGCCGGCAACCAGCCGATGACCGTGAGTTGCAGGAGCAGGCAGATAATCCCGGCGATCGGGCGGCCGATCGTGAAGAACTGGAACCACGGAAGCAGCAGGGCAAGCAGCAGGCGCATGAGCGGTCCTCTCGGTACGTCGTTGAACGGGTGATGCGCGACGAATATGCCGGTGCACGCGCCTGAATTCAAGCCATGCACCGGCATCGCGGCGCCGTGATCCGCCCGGCGCCGCGTTCACCCCACTCAACTTCCGAAACGCCCGCGTCATGCCGCGGACGCACCGCCCTTCCCCACGCTCAACGCCCGATACCGAGCCCCGGCAGCACGCGCGTGTTCTCGGCCACGACCGCCTGCAGCAGGCGCGGGTCGGCGCCGAGCAGCGCGAGGATCGTCGGCGCGACCTGCTTCGTGCCGACGAGGTCGTTCACCGTGCGCGCACGATGAATGCCCGGATACGACACGAGCAGGCCGAGGTGGCTGTCGTCCGGCGCGTTGCCGCCGTGCTCCTCGTCCTTCTTCGTGCTCGACGTGTAGATCACGCCCGGATTCGGCTGGACGACGATGTCCGGCGTGCGGCCGTTGGCCGGATCGCCGAAGCGCTCGGCGAGCGCCGCGCCGTACAGCACGTACGCCTGCGGGCCGTCCGCGCAGATCCCCGGCGCGTTGCAGCCGAGGTTCGCCTTCAGCGTCTGCACGACGGCCGTGCGCTGGCTGCGGTCGCGCAGCCAGATCAGCCCGACGTCGTCAGTCTGCACGAAGCCCGTGCCGACCAGGCCCGAACCGTCGTTCAGGTTGCCCGTCGTCGTGTTGTTCTGGCCGAAGTTGCCGTTCGGGTCGAGGAAGTTGTTCGCTTCGAGCAGCTTCGTCAGCGTGTCGCCGTTCTTCACGAGCTTCGTGTGATCGCTCGGCGACTGGCCGTGCTTCGACGTGACGATCACGGCCGTCGACGAATACAGGTTCGCCTGCTTCAGCGCCGCGACGACATGCCCGATCGCGTCGTCGACATACGTGATCGCGTTCGCGACCTGCCCGTTCGGCGTGAAATCGGCGTCGAGATAGCCGCCGCCCTTCGCGACCGGCGCCTTCTGCGCGACGCTCAGCGTCTGGAAGTTCGCGCCGAACAGCGTCGGCACCGGTGCGGTCTTCGTGCCGGTCGAATCGCGGCCGCCGATCTGGTTGATCAGCGCCTGCACGTGCAGGTTGTCGAAGCGCGCGGTGTGCGAATAGACGTCGGTGTACGCGGTGTTGGTCGCCGGGTCGATCGAATTGATCTCGGTGCGCATCAGGTCGTCGACGCCGGTGCCCGACGGGCCGTTCAGCCAGTCGTAGCCCCACGCGTGCTTGTCGGCCCACGCGGTGCGCGCATTCGGCACGCCGGCCTTCACCGCCTCGAACACCGTGTTGGTCTTCACGTAGTTGTGCGGGTAGACCGGCACGCACTGACCGTTGACCTTCGCATGCGGGATCGCCTGCGGATTGAACGCGCCGCCGCCGTCGAGGTGCACGAGCGCGCCGCCGTTCTGCGCATCGATGCCGGTCGTCTCGTCGAACACGACGTTCCAGCCCTGCTTGCCCGAGCACGTGGTGTCACTCGGCGCGTACAGGTTGCGGTCGTACGACACGTCGTAGAACAGGCCGGCCGTCTTCGGCGAGCCGCCCGTCACGAGCGCGGCGAGGCCCGGGAACGAATCCGACAGGCCCGGCGTATACGCATTCGCATACGTCACACCGCTCTTCGCGAGCACCGCGATGTTCGGGCACGTATTCGCGCCGATGCAACGCGCGAGATCCTGCTCGTGCAGGCCGTCGATGCTCAGCAGCAGCACGTGCTTCACGACGCGGCTCGCCCGGCCGTTGTCCCCGCCCTGAGCGTTGCCGTCCTGCTGCGCCGCATGCACGCCCGCGCTGGCGAGCGCGAGCGCACCCGCCACCATCGCCGCCATTTTCCGTTGCTTGATGAACCTGGAAATCATCACCCCACCTCACCGATTGATGTTGAACCACGTGACCTGCCTTCAGGCGCGCAAAATATCGCCGGATCGTGCGGCGCTCGGATGAAGCGGGGCTTTCTGTTCTCTGTCAAACGTAACCAATCGCAAATGACATCACGCGGTCGCAATCCGCGGCCCTCGCGTGCGCCGGCCCGTGCGGCGGGATTTTTTTTCGGGTTGGCCCGCGACTATTGGCGTGCGATAAAGGGTTTTCCCTGACCCGGAGCACGAGTATGTCGACCCTGGAAGCTCTCCGGTTCGTGCTGGACGATGCACGTACCCCTGAAATCATCCGTCATCACGTCGTCGACGCGCTGCAGTACGCGTTGCGCAACTACGGACCGGTGTTCACCGCGAAGGAAATCGAATGGCTGACGCAGTGGGACGACGCGCGTCTGCCGCTGGCCGCGAGGAAGGAACTGGACAAGCGCGAACCGGCGATCGCCGGCCGCTGAAAAAAAGCCGCCGCGCCCGACGAGTACGGGCGCGGCGGCGGATGCGGGATGACGGACGGCGGTAACGCTTACTGCAGCCCGAAGTCGACGCGGGTCGTCGCGCCCTTGTCCGAGATGCCCTTCGCATCGAGCTTCGGCGCGACGACGAACATGCGGCTCGAATCGATCTTGCCGTCGAGGTACTGGCGCACGGCCTGCGCGCGCTGCTGCGCGAGCGCACGCAGCGCGTTGTCGTCGGCCGGCGCATGATCGGCGAGCGCCTGCTTCATGTCCGCATCGGGCAGCGTCTTCTGCAGGCCCACCAGGTTGCGCGGCTTCTTGAAGTCGGCGGCCTTGTACGCGCGCGTCAGGTACTTCGAGTATTCGGCCTTGTCGACCTTCACCGACATCGGATCGACGCTCTCGCCCTGCCCGACCACGTCCTTCAGCTTCTGCTGGCGCACCAGCCGCTCGACGTACGCGTCACGCAGCCCCGGCGTGTCCTGCGCCGGATCGACGCGGCCGATCAGGTCGAGGCGGATCGACGGCTTCTCGGTCAGCATCTTCACGACCGTGTCGAGCTTCTTCTGCTGCGTGTCGGTCAGCGCATACGATCCCGGCGCGAACTCGACGTAGCCGAGATCCTCGCCGCCGCCCCCGCCGAACGCGTTCGCGAGCAGCGTGAACGGCGACGTGACGGCCTTCGCGATCAGGTTCAGCACCGCATGCCAGATCAGGCCGCCGACGCTGAACTCCGGATTCGACAGCGAGCCCGACACCGGCAGGTTCACGTCGATCTGGCCGCGCGTGTTTTTCAAGAGCGAGATCGCCAGCTTCACCGGCAGCTTCGTCGCGGTGTCGTTTTCAACGTGATCGCCGAACGTGAGCTGGTCGATGAAGATGTGGTTGTTCGCCGACAGCTGGTCGTTCGCGAGCTGGTAGTGCAGGTCGACGTTGAGCTTGCCCTTCGTGATCGGATAGCCGGCGTACTTCGCCGAATACGGCGTGAGGTTGGTCAGCTCGATGTCGTGCGCGGTCGCCGTGAGGTCGAGCGCCGGCTTCTCGATCAGCGGGTTCACCGAGCCCTTGATCGAGATCGGCCCGTTGCCCGCGAGGTTCGCGGCGACGTCGACCGGCGCGGACGTCGTCGAATCCGTGCCGAACGCGCCGACCGTGCCTTTGATCGCGACGAGGTTCGCCGTGTAGTTCGGCTTGATGAAGTTGTCCGTGTACGTGACGCGGCCGTTCTGCAGCACCAGTTCGCCGAAGTGCATCCGCACCGGGTTCTGCGGCTGCGGCGCGGCCTTCACGACCACCGTCGCCGACGCGGCGGCCGGCACGGACGCCTGCTGCGCGGCCGCGGCCGATGCGGCCTGCGCGGCGGCCGGCGGCGTCACGCCCGGCGACAGCGGCACGGGCTCGCCCTTGCTCGCGTCGCGCGTGAGCGACTGCGCGGGGCCCGTCTCCTTCGCGACCACGTCCTTCAGGTTCAGCCGCCCCTGCGCATCGAGCAGCACGCGGCCGTAGAAGTTCGAGAACGTCACGCGCGCGGCGTCGACGTCGGTGCCCTTCTCGTCGTAGTTCGCCTTCAGGTTCGACAGCGCGAGCGAGCGCCAGCCGGCGAACGGGTCGGACGTCGCCTTGTCGAGCATCCGCACGTCGACCAGCGCGACGTCGCCGCGATAGGTCGCGCGCGGCGTGTCCTTCACCTGCGCGAACGTCAGGTTGCCCTGCGCGTTGAGCAGCGCGCTGGCGATCGTCGCGTTCAGCGCGCTGCCGAAGTACGGCTCGAACGCGGCCGCGTCGAGGCGGTTGCCGTTGATCTTCAGGCCGAGCTTCAGCGGCTGCGCGGTCACGTCACCCGTCACGTTCAGCGAGCCCTTGCGGTTCAGCGTCGCCTTCAGTTGCACGGGCAGCGGCTTCGTCAGGTCGTCGCTCACCTTCTGCACCGACAGCTCCAGCGGCTTGATCGCCAGCTTCACCGGACGCGGCGTCGACAGGTCGGTGAAGTTCGCGGACGCCTCCTTCACGTTCAGCGCGTCGATCCGGTAGTGCCACGACGGCGCGGCGGCCTGCGCCTTGCGCGCGACCGTGCGCTTCGGCACCGCCGCCTGCGCGGGTTCGGCGAGCGCCGCGAGATCGATCTTGCCGTCCTTCAGGCGCTTCACGTCGAGCGCGAGCCCGCTTGCGTCGACGCTCGCGATCTCCGCGGTGCGCGCCGCAACGTCGACCTTCGCGATCTTCGCGCTCGCGTCGGGCAGCACGATCGCGGGCGCCTTGTTGTCCGGCGCGGCGATCTTCAGCGACTTCAGGCTGACCGTGCTGTCGGCGACTTCCGCGGCGAGCGGCGTCTTGCCCCAGTCGGTCTTCGCGTTGACGGTCGCGCCGAGCGTGCCGTCGAGCACGCGTGCGCGCGTCGCCTCGCCGAGGTACGGCTGCAGCGCCGGCAGCGCGAGCGCGGCGACCGTCAGCTTCGTGTCGGCCTGCTTCGCGGCGAGATTGAACGCGCCTTCGGCCGTCACGTCGCCGCCGCGCGACAGCGACGTCGACAGCGTGTATTTCGCGGGCGTCTTGCCCTGCAGCGAGAAACCGTCGAGCGTCGCGGCGAGCTTCGTCAGCGACATCGCGGTCGGCGTCGCCGGCACGCGGTCGTCGACGTTGATCGTGCCGCCGTCGATCGCGACATGACGGATCGTCAGATCGAGCGGCGGCGCTTCCTTCGCGGCGGCGCTACGTTCGGCCTTCGCGCCGCTGGCGGCGGCGACGGCGCCGGACGCACCGGATGCGGCGGCGACGGCCGACGCGGCCGGCTTGCCAGCCCCGGCCTCGACCTTCGGCGCGGCGGCCGGTTGCGCGACGAGCTTCTCGACGTTCAGCACGCCCTGCTTGTCGCGCGACAGGTCGATCACCGGCTGGTCGAGCCGGATCTCGTCGAAGTGCATCGCGTTGCGCAGCGGTTCCAGCCCGGCCGCCGCGACGTGCACGCCGCGCGCGGCGAACAGCGGCGCCGACGCGCGGTCGGTCACCTTCGCGTCGTTCAGGTCGACGGTGCCCGACACGCGCAGCGCGGGCGTCTCGCCGCTCATCACGAAATTGACCGTGAGGTTGCTGCTGAGCAGGCCGCTCGTCACGGCCACCGGCAGCTTCGCCGGCACGTACGAGATCAGCTTCGGCACGTCGAGGCGGTCGAACTTCAGCGCGATCTCCGATTCGCGCGACTGCGCGAACGGCTTGGTCTTGCCGTCGATCGAGATCGGGCTGCCGTCGAAGCGCGCGCGCAGCTTCGGCTCGACGAAGATGTCGGTCTTCGAGGCCAGCGTCGCGATGTACGGGATGCCGAGCGTCCAGTTGTCGACCACGTGCTTTTCGTTCAGTAGGCGATCGTCGAAATCGATCCGGCCGTCGTTGACCTGGATGTTCGACACCGAGAATTGCGTCGGCTTGCTGTCGGGCTTCGGCGTCGGCGACGAGAACTTCTCGATCAGGTCGGTGAAATTGAAGCGCTGCGCGTCGTAGCGGACGATGTGAAAGCGCGGCGAGTCGAGTCGGACCTCGTTGACGATCGGCGCGCCGCGGAACAGCGACGACCACGACGGCCGCACGACCAGCTTGCCGATGTCGATGAAATCGCCCTGGCCGCCGCGCTCGCCGAGGTGGATGCCGTCGGCTTCGAGGTTCAGCGTGTACGGGTTCAGCGCGATGCGCTGGATCGTGGCCGGCCGGTCGAGCTGCTTGCTCAACTGCTGTTCGGCGACATGGCGGATCAGCGGCGGCGCCGCGAAGAAGCCGAGCAGTCCGAATAAAACGACGAAGATCAGCACGCCGATGCCGATACGCCGGGTGCGGCGCGAGCGTGCAACGCCGCCGAGGGCATGGAGGGTCGAGGGTACGGTTTCTTTGTCTGCGCTTGCCATGCTTGAATGCCTCGGGAATGGATGCCGGGCCGCACCGGATAACCGGGCGGCCGCGCACGCTATCCCGAAAGTATAGGCTCAGGAGGTGACGGTACGGAGGTCGGGCGCCGCCGCAGCGCCCGCCGGTCGGACAACGGCGACGGTCAACCGTTCATTTCCGGACGATGACGGGCGGCATCCAGGACCCGTCGCTCGCCTGCGGCTTCGGCGCGTACAGGCGCAACGCGAGCGCGAAATCGGTACGCGGCGCCGGCAGCCAGTTGGCCGCATGCGTGCCGCCCGGCGACGCCGACACGACGATGTCGATCGAGCCGTCATGATTGCGGCGCAGCCGGTCGCGATCGCCGAGCGAGCGGCGCGCCGACCCGACGTCGGGCAGCGCGCCGTTGGTCGTGTACGGCGTGAGCGTCCAGAATGCGCGCACCGGCGGCAGCGCACCCGGCGCGAAATGCAATACGTAGCGGTTCGCGCCGTTCAGCGGATGGCCGTCGCTGTCGACGCGGGCGACCGCAAGCGTCTCGTCGTCGCGCGTCGCGGTGCCGAACTGCGTGTAGGCCGCGTACGCGCGCAGTGCGTAGTCCTGGCCGTACTTGCCAGCCGTATCGCCGATCCAGCTCCAGCCGTTCGCGTTCAGCAGGTTCGACGGCGCCGCCGCGAGCCGCGCGCGCGCCTCGGCGACGCCGGCCGTCGCGGCCGTCAGACGGTCGCCCGTCCACAGCACCGGGTAGCCGGCCGTCACGCCGATGTCGGCGAGCGATTCCTGCGCGTGCGCGTCGTCGGCCGGCGCCGGATTGTCCTGCAGCGCCCGCGCGAAGCGCGTGAAGAACGCCTTCGGGTCGAGCGCGGCGACCTGCTCGGCCGGCGTGCCGCCCCCCACCGCCTCGGACGGCGCGCTGCCCGCATGGACCGCGACCGACGCACCGCGCTCGGCGCCGGTGTACACCGACAGCGGCACCACGCGGATCGCGCGCTGCAGCTTCTTCACGTTCGTCAGGTCGCGCCCGCCGCTCGTCTGCAACCGCACTTCGAGCCACGCATTGGCGGACGGCACGTCGACACGCAGCACGCCCTTCGGCAACGTGCCTTGCCAGTCCTTCGCGGCGAAGGCAATCGTTTGCGATCGGCCGGCACCACGGGGGCCGCGTGCGGCGACGCTCGACGACGACCACAGCACGTTGGTCCACATGTCGAGCGCACGCGCGTCCCAGTAGCGGCCGCGCGTGTCGGGCAGCGTGACGATCACGGGTTCGGCGGCGACGTCGAGCCAGCCGGTCGAGTCGAGCGTGTCGACGCCCGGCAGCGGCGGGTTGACCGCGCCGACGGGCGGCAGCGCCTGCGCGTGGCGCAGCGTGTTGAGCGGCGCCTGCCCCGGTTGCGCGCCGTCGCCGCCCGTCGCAGCTTCCTTCGCGACGTCCATCAGCACGAGCGGATACGCATAGATATAGGAGTCGGCAACTTCCGCCCGCATCCAGCCGGTTTTCCGCTGGATCGCGTCCGGTTGCGACGCGCATCCTGCAAGCAACGCCGCAATGGCCAGCGACGCGCACGCGCGTCGCAGAGAAACTGATTCTCGCTGGTTTTCAATCATCGATTACTGGCCGAATATCGTTCTTTTCAGTCAACGCCCTGTTCGTCTCGCGAACGGCTAAAACAGGGCACCCCAGCGTACCCGGATGACCGTTTCGCTACGTTTCGTAACGGTGGGCGCTGATGTCAGGCCGGTATCATAGCGCCTAAGGGCATCCCCCAATATGCCGAATAACGGGTAAAACGGTAGTCGAACTATCAACGAATCTGAAATATTGCACAGGATTCGACAAAAATCTGAAACGGCGCCATCGCGCCGGAATGATGGCTGGACGAGGGCCGTCGACGATGATCGACCAATGGTGTCACTATTGACACCACAGGCTACGCCAAGCGAATGGAAGATCCTCGACCAAATGACGCGCAAACCCGCGAAGGTGCGCTTCATCGATCTGTTCGAGATCTCGCAGGTTCTCGACGCGATCGATCGACTGAAGGAACAGAAATCATGACCCAAGACCACTTTACGTACCGCGTAACGTGGTCCCCGGAGGACGGGGAGCACGTCGGCCTCTGCGCGGAATTCCCGTCTCTTGCGTGGCTCGACGCAACACCGGAAGGCGCGCTGGTCGGAATTCGCCGGCTCGTCGCCGACGTCGTGAGCGAGATGACCGCGAACGGCGAGACGGTGCCCGAACCGATCGCCGACCGAACCTACAGCGGCGAATTCAAGGTCCGCATCCCGCCGCAGGCGCACCGCGCGCTGGTCATCCAGGCCGCCGAGCAAGGCGTCAGCCTCAATCGCCTCGCAAGCGCCAAGCTCTGCGCCTGAGCGCACACACCCCGGCACGCTCGGTCGCCCGGTCGTCCGTCCGGAAGCCGGGCGATCGCTTTTTCCGCGTTGTGACAACCTGTGTGCATCGACCTGCGTCGCATCGTCGCCGGCGCTTGACCTTACCATCATGGGAATGTTGATACTGGAACCATTCGCGGCACGAACCGCGCTTTTGGGGAATCCGACATGACTGAACCACTTGCCTCCGCGGCACGGCAAACGATCGCGCTGAGCGTCGACGGCATGCATTGCGGCGGCTGCACGGGCCGCGTGCAGCGCGCGCTGGCCGCCGTGCCGGGCGTCGTCGATGCGGCGGTCGATCTCGATGCACAGGCGGCGACGGTCACCGCGCAGGACACGGTCGAGCCCGAGCGGCTCGTCGACGCGATCCGTGAGGCCGGCTACCACGCAGCGGTGCGCGAGGCGGCCGTCGAAGCCGGTGTGGCCACGCCGGCGGCGCGCGAAGCAACGTCGCCTGCGCCGGCCGCCGCCGCGACGATCGAACTCGATATCGATGGCATGACCTGCGCGTCATGTGTGTCGCGCGTCGAAAAGGCGCTCGCGAAGGTGCCGGGCGTCACGCGCGCATCGGTCAACCTTGCGACCGAACGCGCGACGGTCGACGCGTCGGCCGGGGTTTCCGCCGCGCAATTGGCAGATGCCGTGAAACAGGCCGGCTATGGCGCGACGCCGACAGCGTCGGATACCAATGCCCCGGCCGCCGCCCCGACCCGCCCCGCTACGCCCGCGAGCATCGAACTCGACATCGACGGGATGACCTGCGCGTCGTGCGTGTCGCGTGTCGAGAAGGCGCTCGCGAAAGTGCCGGGCGTCACGCGCGCCTCGGTCAACCTGGCAACTGAACGCGCGACGGTCGACGCGTCGGCCGACGTATCCGCCGCCCAGCTTGCCGAAGCGGTGAAACACGCCGGCTACGGCGCGACACCGGCGGCCGTCGCCACGCCTGCCGCCCCCGCCACCTCCGCCGCCACTTCCGCGGCCGCCGACGTCGAACTCGACATCGGCGGCATGACCTGCGCGTCCTGCGCCGGCCGCGTCGAAAAAGCGCTGGCCGCCGTGCCGGGCGTCGCGCGCGCGACGGTCAATCTCGCGACCGAGCGCGCGTCGGTGCACGGCGCCGGCGCACTCGACGCCGCCGCGCTGATCGCCGCCGTCACCACGGCCGGCTACCATGCATCGCTTCCCGCCGCGTCACCCGCCGGCGCAACGGCCGGCGCCGACGCGCAACCGGCCGGCCCCGCGCCGGACGCCGACGCACGCAAGCGCCGCGAGGCCATCCGCGAACGCAACCTCGTGATCGGCGCCGCCGTGCTGAGCGCGCCGCTCGTCGCGCCGATGCTCGCCGCGCCGTTCGGCCTCGACCTGATGCTGCCCGGCTGGCTCCAGCTCGTGCTCGCGTCGATCGTGCAGTTCGGCTTCGGCGCACGCTTCTATCGCGCGGCCTGGCATGCGGTGAAGGCGCGCACCGGCAACATGGACCTGCTCGTCGCGCTCGGCACGTCGGCCGCGTACGGGCTGAGCCTGTGGATGCTGCTGCGCGATCCCGCGCATCCGGGCCATCTGTATTTCGAAGCGTCGGCCGTCATCGTCACGCTCGTGCGCTTCGGCAAGTGGCTCGAATCGCGCGCGAAGCGCCAGACCACCGAGGCAATCCGCGCGCTGAACGCGCTGCGCCCCGACCGCGCGCGGGTCGTCGAGCACGGCGTCGAACGCGACGTGCCGCTGTCGCAGGTGCGCGTCGGCACGCACGTCAGCATCCGGCCCGGCGAGCGCGTGCCGGTCGACGGGCGGATCGTGTCGGGCCGCTCGCACATCGACGAATCGCTGATCACCGGCGAAAGCCTGCCCGTGCCGAAGGACGACGGCGACGCCGTCACGGCCGGCTCGATCAACGGCGAAGGCGCGCTCGTCGTCGCAACCACCGCGATCGGCGCGGAGACGACGCTCGCGCGCATCATCCGCCTCGTCGAATCCGCGCAGGCCGAGAAGGCGCCGATCCAGCGGCTCGTCGATCGCGTCAGCGAGGTGTTCGTGCCGGCGATCCTCGGCATCGCCGTGCTGACGCTGGTCGGCTGGCTGATCGCCGGCGCCGGGATGGAAACCGCGATCCTCAACGCGGTCGCGGTGCTCGTGATCGCCTGCCCGTGCGCGCTCGGTCTCGCGACGCCGGCCGCGATCATGGCCGGCACCGGCGTCGCGGCCCGGCACGGCGTGCTGATCAAGGACGCGCAGGCGCTCGAACTCGCGCAGCGCACGACCGTGATCGCGTTCGACAAGACCGGTACGCTGACCGAAGGCAAACCGTCCGTGACGGCGTTCGACGCCGTCGGCGTGCCGCGCGACGAAGCGCTCGCGCTCGCGGCGGCCGTGCAGCGGCAGAGCGACCATCCGCTCGCGCGCGCGGTGGTCGCCGCGCATGACGCCGACGTGGCCGCACAGGGCGGCGTAGCCGCGCCGGTCGTCGCGACCGATGCACGCGCGGTGGCCGGGCGCGGTGTGGAAGCGCACGTCGGCGGGCAACAACTTGCGCTCGGCAGTACGCGCTGGCGCGACGAACTCGGCATCGCGGTACCGCCGGCGCTCGACGCGCGCGCGGCGGAACTCGAACGCGCCGGCAATACGATCTCGTGGTTGATGCGCGTCGATGCGCCGCGCGCGGTGCTCGCGCTGATCGCATTCGGCGACACCGTGAAGCCGGGCGCCCGCGACGCGATCGCGGCGCTGTCGGCGCGCGGCGTCGCGAGCGCACTCGTGACGGGCGACAACCGTGGCAGCGCGGCGGCCGTCGCGGCGGCGCTCGGCATCGGCGAAGTGCACGCGCAGGTGCTGCCCGACGACAAGGCACGCGTCGTCGCCGAGCTGAAGCGCACGCACGGCGGCGTCGTCGCGATGGTCGGCGACGGGATCAACGATGCGCCCGCGCTCGCCGCGGCGGACGTCGGCATCGCGATGGCGACCGGCACCGACGTCGCGATGCACACGGCCGGCATCACGCTGATGCGCGGCGACCCGGCGCTCGTCGCCGACGCGATCGACATCTCGAAGCGCACGTACCGCAAGATCCAGCAGAACCTGTTCTGGGCGTTCGTGTACAACCTCGTCGGCGTGCCGCTCGCGGCGCTCGGCTTGTTGAACCCGGTGATCGCGGGCGCCGCGATGGCGTTTTCCAGCGTCAGCGTCGTAACCAACGCGCTGCTGCTGCGGAGATGGAAAGGCCGCGCGCGTTGAGGCGGCAAGCGATGAATGGCGGACGGCCGAACGGGCCGTTCGGCGTTCGATCGACAGGAAGGGTCGGGAAGATAGCCGGCTACGTAGTGCGCCGAACCGACAGCACGCGACGATGCATCGCGATGCCGGCGGATTCAGTTCGACACGACCGGTTTGATCAACGTCGTGGTGATCGGCGCGAAGCCGCATGCTCGATACAGCGCACGCGCCGCCGCGTTGTGATTGAAGACCGACAGCCCGATCTCGGTAACGCCGTACCGGCGCGCCTCGGCATCGAGCGCATCGAGCGCGCGCGTGGCCCAGCCCTGGCGGCGCCGGGACGGGACGATGTCGAGGTCGTAGATGAACAGCGTGCGGTTCGGCCCTTCGGGGACGATCGCGTACCAGAGGTCGCCCACCGTGTCGCCGCTGGCGCCATCGATGAGTGTGACGAGGGTCTGGCCGGCGGTCAGCAGGCCGTCCGGCAGCAGCGTGTCGAAACAGGCGCGCGCACGGTCGGACGCGTCTTCGACAGCATTTTGTCCGGAAGAAACGAGGTCGCGCGCGTAGCCGTCGATGGCTCGCGTGCGGTACGCGTGGAATTCGCCGGCCGTCATCGGCCGCATCTGCAACATGGCCCGGTCGCCGTGAACGGAATCGGACTTCCAGTGTAGCGGGACACTCGCACCGGCGCGCGATGCGGCGGTGGACACGGGCAGGCGGGTGCGGCGGACGCCGCGCCGAATCAGCGAATCAGCGAATCAGCGAATCAGCGAATCAGCGAATCAGCGAATCAGCGACGGTACAGGACGATCGGCACGAGGTGCGCACGACGCACGCGCTCGGCTTCGGCACGACGCGCGGCGTACGAGTATTCGGCGTCGAGCGGCAGGTGCGGGGACACGAACAGGTCGTCGATCTTTTGCAGTAGGGCGAGGATGAAGCTCATGTGAGACTCCTGACAGATGTGACTAGGGTTTTCCCTTAGATGACCTCCATTCTAAGGGTTTTCCCTTAACTCTGCCAGTGCGCTGCATCGGTTTGCCGCACGCACGCGACAGCCGCGCGTCGGTGCGAAACGGCGATCCTTGCTGCGCCGGGCTTCCAGGATAGGGTCGAAACGATTAACGCGTGCGGCGGACCCGCTTTGCGACGGCCGCCTCGCGGTTCGCGTTGCGTTGCAGCCGGTCGACTTGCGACAGCAGCGCTTCGTGGTGCTCCTCGAGCGTCATCAGCGTGGCCTGCTGCGTCGACAGGTCGGCCGCGAGACGATCGATCCGTTGCTGCTTGGTGGCGACGTCCTGCTTCAGATGCGCGATCTGCCGCGTTTGCAGCACCAGCGCGACGAGCCCCGCCAGCACGACGACGGCCAGCGCGAGCAGCAAGCGGTTGACGCGGCGCATCTCGCGATCGGCCGCGCGGGTCAGGCCGTCGACGTCGGCCTGCAGCGCGGCGAGCCGGTCGGTCAGCGGGCGCAGGTGGGTGTCCGGATCGAAGGCCGGCGCGGCCGGTTGCGTACGCTCGGACGATGGCCTGGTCACGAACGACGCGACGGATGCCACCGGCTGTGCAACCGGCGACTGCGAAGCGTCGGGCTGCGCCGCTGCGTCGCGAGGCTTCGCGAATGGCGTGGCGATGACCGGTTCGGGCGGCTGTGCGGACGGTGCCTGCGTCTGCGGCTCGGCCGGCGCAGCCTGGACCGACGGCGGGTTCGAATCGACGCTCGGCGCAACCGGCACGGCCGGCGTCGCCGCCGCTTCGTTGGCACCGGCAGCCGCCCGGCGTTTGCCGCCCGACGACGCGCGGCGTTCCTTCGCGGCATCACCGGAAGATTTCCCTTCGCGGGATTTGACGACCGCCGCCTCGACTGCAGGCTGCGCGGCTTCGGCGTCTGCTGCTTGCGATTCGACCGTCCGCGCCGCAACGCCATCGGCGGCTTGCAGCTTCGTCGCCGCCTTCGCGGCGCCGTCGATCACGGGACCATCGATCTTCGTGGCGGCGCCAGCGCCCGCGGGCAAATCGGCGGCCTGCGCTGCAAGACGCTCTGCGGATGCGCTGTAGACGTTCGCGGCCGTCCCGCCTTCAGGCGTCGAAACGGCCTCGACCGCCGCAACCGTCGCCGCCGCACTCTCCGCTTCCGCACGCGTTGCCACGGCCGCATCCGCTGGCGGACTGAACCCGTCCAGCATGGCCTGTCGACCGTCGTCGACACCGGCTGCCGCATCGCCCTCCACGCTCGCTTCATCGTGCGCCGCCACCGGCATGCGCTCGCCCGGCTCGAGCACTGGATCGCCGAACAGGTCGAGCGTCCGTTCGTCGCGCGGCGCGTCGCCGGCCGGCGCGCTGCCGGATCGTGCCGTCGCCCGGGCGGACGTGCTGCCTGCGGCAGCGGCCGAGCGCGGGCGCGAACGGGCCGACGAACGGGTGGAACGGGAGCGGGAGCGAGGCGTGGAAACGGATTCGGTCATGGAAATCGGATGGCGGGGCCCGCAGGCGCGGACCCGGATGTCGAACGGAATCGGTGATCGGCCATTGTCGCACGCCCCGCAACCGATTCACGCTATTCGTCGCCCGACAGCCCGTTCCCGCCGTCGAAACGCGTGACGCCCGGAAGCGCGCGCAGCTTGTCGCAGATCGCCTTGTATTCGAGTTCCGACACGCGCGCCAGCGCGATGCGCACCTCGTCCTGCTCGCCCGTGTCGTCCGCGCGCTGCACGATGAACTGCTTCACGCGCGCACTGTCGGGGCCGAGCGCCGCGTGCAGCGAATCGAACGTCAGCGTGCCGCCGGCCACCGTCAACGCGAGCTGGCGCCGCTGGCGCACCGTGAAATAGCGTCGCTCCAGCGGCTTGATGCCGGCCAGGATGATCAGGATGATGATGGTCGCCGAAATGGACGCGACATAGAGCCCGCCGCCCACCGCCAGGCCGATCGCGGCGACCGACCACAGGCTCGCGGCCGTCGTCAGCCCGCGCACGATCTCGCCGCGCAGCAGGATCGAGCCCGCGCCGAGGAAACCGATGCCCGACACGACCTGCGCGGCGATCCGCGACGGATCGAGCACGACGTGGTCGCTGGTGCCGAGCACGTCGGCGAAACCGAACGCCGACACGATCATGATCAGGGTCGAGCCGACGCACACCAGCATGTGCGTGCGCAGGCCGGCCGCCCACGACAGGCGCTCGCGCTCGAAGCCGATGACGCTGCCGAGCGCCGCCGCGAGAACGAGCCGCATCACGAGTTCCAGGTTGCTGAGCATCCTATTTCTCTCCTTTTTTTGGTGCCGGCCGCGCGGAATGTTTTATCCTTGGCCCCGGCCGCGCCGATTCTCCGGGCCGCGCCGACACGTTTCGATCCAAGCGCTCAACCCCGCCATGTCCGTTTCCGACTCCGCTTCCGCCCAGGCCGCCCAGCTGCGTCACCATTTCGCGCACGTCGTCTTGCCGATCTGGCGGGGTTCAGGGTTCGACCCAGCATTGCAACTGCCGTTCGAGGCCGTCGATCCGGCCACCCATGCGCCGCTGCCCGTGACCCGTTATCGCGCAATGGCGTGCGCAAGGCAACTGTTCGTGTTCGCGCAGGCCGGCGACACCGCGCACGCGGCCACGCTGTTCGACGCGCTGTGCCGGCACTTTCGCGACCCGCGCCACGGCGGCTGGATCTACAGCGTCGACGCGCAGGGCGCGCCGCTCGACACGACCAAGGATCTCTATACGCATGCGTTCATCGTGTTCGCATGTGCCGCGTGGCATGCGGCGTCGGGCGACGCCGCCGCGCGCACGGTGGCCGAAGCAACCGCCGCGCTGATCCAGGACCGCTTCGCGCCGCGCCCCGGCGACGCGCTGCTCGATGCCGCGCGCCACGCCGATTTCTCGTCGTCCGGCAGTGGCGCGCTGCAGAATCCGCTGATGCATCTGACCGAAGCGTGGCTCGCGGCCGCCGATGCGTTCGGCGATACCGCGTTCGACGATGCGCTCGCGCGCACCGCGCAGGCCGTCGAACGCACGTTCGTCGATGCGGCGACCGGCTGCGTGGCCGAGCTGCCGCTCGGCGCGGCCGACAACCGTTTCGAGCCCGGCCATCAGTTCGAGTGGTTCTATCTGGTGGATGCGGCCGGTGCGCGGCTCGCGCGGACCGGGCTGCCCGCCGCGCTGTCGCGCGCGTTCGCGTTCGCCGAGCAGTACGGCGTCGATCCGCAGACGGGCGGCGTGTGCGCGGCGCTCGACGCGCACGGCGCATGCATCGACGGCACGCAGCGGATCTGGGCGCAGACCGAATACCTGCGCGCGCTGGCGACGCACGGCGGCACGCCGGCCTCCGCGCCGCTCGCGCGGCAGATCGAGCGGTTCGCCGCGCGCTTCCTGCATCCGCGCGGCTGGTTCGAGTGCAAGACGGCGGACGGGCAGGTGTCGCGCGCCGACATGCCGTCGACGACGCCCTACCACCTCGCGACCGCCTACGCGGCGCTGCCGACCGGCGCGTAACCCGCCGCGGCGAACGACGGCGCCGCGCGCTCGCCATGCGCGGCGCGTCCGTCGCCCAGTTCGAACACCGACACCGCCTGCATCAGGTGCGCGGTCTGGTCGTTCAGCGACGCGGCGGCCGCCGCGACTTCCTCGACCAGCGCCGCGTTCTGCTGCGTGAGCTGGTCCATCTGCGTGACGGCCTGGTTCACCTGCTCGATCCCGACGCTCTGCTCGACCGACGCCGCGGTGATTTCCGACATCGTCTGCACGACCCGCGTGATCGACGCCGACACCGTGCGCATCGCGTCGCCGGCGCGCTCGACGAGCGCCGCGCCGCCGTTGATCTGCGCGACCGAATCCTCGATCAACGCCTTGATCTCCTTCGCCGATTGCGCGCTGCGCTGCGCGAGCGAACGCACTTCGCCCGCGACCACCGCGAAGCCGCGCCCCTGTTCGCCGGCCCGCGCGGCCTCGACCGCCGCGTTCAGCGCGAGGATGTTGGTCTGGAACGCGATGCCGTCGATCACCGAGATGATCTCCGCGATCCGCCCCGAACTCTGCGCGATGCCGCGCATCCGGTCGATCACGCTGTCGACCACGCCGCCGCCGTGGCTCGTCGCTTCGAGCGCCGCGTCGGCCAGCGCGCTCGCCGCGCGCGCGCTGTCGGTGTTCTGCCGGACCGTCGCGGTCAGTTCCTCCATGCTCGCGGCGGTTTCCTCGAGCGACGCGGCCTGTGTGCCCGTGCGCGCCGACAGGTCGGCGTTGCCGCCCGCGATCTCGCCCGCGCCGAGGTGAATCGCGTCGGACGCCTGGCGCACCGTGCGCACGGTGCCCGCGATGCTCGTCTGCATCGCGGCGAGGCCGCGCAGCATCCGGTCGATCTCGAACACGCCGCCCGCCTGCACGGCTTCGTCGAGACGGCCTTGCGCGATCCGCTCGAAATGGCGGCCGGCCTGCTCCAGCGGCGCGACGACCGCGCGCCGCGCGGCCGCGTAGATCGCCGCGCTCGCCGCGAGCATCGCCACCAGCAGCACGATGCCGACCGACTTGAACCACAGCATGCCGCCGTCGATGGTGTCGAGCGCCGCGCGGCTCGACGTGCCGCCATAGTCGGTGAAGCGATGCAGCTCGGCGATGTACGCGTCCTGGAAGCCCTGGGTCGGCTGGTCGAGGAACGCCTGGATGTTGTCGGCGTCGAGGAACTGCACGAGTTCGCCCAGCGCGCCGCGCAGCGCGCGATAGCGCTCGGTGAGCGCCGCGACGCGCGCGCGGTTGGTGTCGTCGACCGCCTGCGCGGCCGTCAGTACGGCGAACGCCTTGTCCGCTTGCGCGAGCGACGTGCCCGCGTGGCGGATGATGTCTTCGGGCTTCGGCCCGCCGCGCACCATCCGCGTGCCGGCACGCGACAGGTTGATGCGCGCGTCGAGCAGTTGCTCGGTCGCCCGGCTGGCCGCGTCGACCTGCGCGATCGCGACATTCGACAGATCGTCGACGCCGCTGCGCGTCGACGTGAGCGCCCAGAAGCCGAGCGCTTCGATCGCGAACAGGAAGAGACAGAACACGGTCAACACGCCGAGCAGACCCGACGCGAGCTTGATTTTTCCGAACATGGGGGATTCCTGGAGAGCGGACGATGAGGCGATGCCCCGGCATTAGCGGCATTTCTTCGTCGGACTTTAGGCGGAATCAGCGGCAACGCAGGTCAAGTGCGCGCTTCGCTCGCGCATTCGCGTCGAATCGCCCGCAAACGCGGAGATCTTGTGTATTCGACGCAATAATCGCGTTGCATCGCGCCGGGATTTGCACGAAACGCGGACGAATTTCCTTGCTTATCCGGAGCCCCCTTCCTAGAGTTCAGCGCAAGCGGGCACTCATTTCGAAGGAAAGTTCGATGACCGACATCACGGACCACGCGCGCGGCGCATTGCGCGCGCAGCCGTTCAGCATGCTGCTGGGCACGGAGCTGATGCACATCGGCGACAACGAAGTGTCGCTGTGCCTGCCCGTGCGCGAGGAATTGCGGCAGCAGCACGGTTTCGTGCACGGCGGCGTCATCAGCTATCTCGCGGACAACGCGCTGACGTTCGCCGGCGCGCTCGTGCTCGGCCCGCGCGTGATCACCGCCGAATACAAGATCAACTATCTGCGGCCGGCCGTGAACGGCACGCTCGTCGCCCGCGCGAAGCTCGTCTACGCTGGCCGGCACCAGGCGACCTGCCAGTGCCATGTGTTCGTCATCGACGGCGATCACGAGCGGCTCGTCGCGATCGCGCAAGGCACGATCAACCGCGTCGGCGACGGCAAGATGCCGGATGCGCCGGTGGAAACGGCGTGAGAACGGCCTGAACGGCCGGCGCCCAATATCGCGGCCGCCTGGCGCCCAAGTCGCGCCGCTAGGCCGCGTCGTCCCCCAACAGCGGCAAAAAACGCGGCGCCACCCGCGCCCGCACGTTCCCGTGCTCATCCGTCCGATAGATCCCGCGCGCCGCGTTGTGCGGGTGCACGGCCGCGTCGGCCACGCTCAGCACCGGCGCGAAACACGCATCGGTGCCTTCGAGCAGCGCGCGCCAGTGCGCGGACGGCTGCCGCGCGAACACGTCTGCGAAACGCGCCTTCAGCGCGGGCCAGCGCGCCCGGTCGTACTGCGACGCGGGATCGACGTCGGTCAGCCCGAGCCGTTCGACCAGCAGCGCATAGAACGGCGGTTCGAGCGCGCCGATCGTCACGCATTCGCCGTCCGCGCAGCGATACACGTCGTAGAACGGCGCGTCGTGGAACAGGCTCGGCTGCGCACCGTCGAGCTGGCCGTTCGCGCGCGCCCACAGCGCGAGCGAACCGAGCATCGACACGATGTCGACGATCGCGCCGTCGACCACCCGCCCCGGCCCGCCGCCGCGCACGTCGAGCAATGCGCAGACGATGCCGAACGCGAGTCCGAGCGCGCCGCCCGCATCGCCGACGACCGTCGGCGGCACGCCGGGCCGACCGTCGCGGGGCGCGGACAGCGACAGCAGCCCGGTCAGCGCGACGTAGTTCAGGTCGTGCCCGGCCGCGGCTGCCAGCGGTCCATCCTGGCCCCAGCCGGTCATGCGCCCGTAGACCAACTTGGGATTGCGGCGCGCGCAAACGTCGGGCCCGAGGCCGAGCCGCTCCATCACGCCGGGCCGCAAGCCCTCGATCAGCGCATCGGCTTGCGCGATCAGATCGAGCGCGGCGTCACGCCCGGCCGGCGCCTTCAGGTCGAGTTCGACGATCGTCTTGCCTTCGCGCAACAGATCGCCGTCGCGAGCCCGCAGCGCGTCCGGCGCGCTGGTTCGGCCGGACGGGCGCGCGATCAGCGTGATGCGCGCGCCCATGCCGGCGAGCATCCAGCCCGCGAGCGGGCCGGGGCCGAGCCCTTCGAATTCGACGATGTGGATGCCGGCAAGCGGCGCGTTCAATGACATGGTGACCTCGCTGAAATGCAGTCGGAACAGGGGCGGCGAAGCTTTCCGATTCTATGCGAATGCCTGCGCCCGCCAGCTTCGCGCGACCAGCGCCTGTTCACACCGATAACGGGCTTGCGCGGGCCCTACGCCCGCTCGGCCAGCGCCGCCTGCATCGCGCGCACGATCGCGTCCCGATGCGGGTCGATCCGCTCGACCGGCCCGGCCACGCCCATCGCCAGCGGCAGCCCGTTCCAGCCATCCGCGATCACCATCGAGATCATCGCGGCGCCCTGCGTCACGGTGTGCGCCGAATACGAATAGCCGAGCCGGCGGGTCTGTTCGACCTTGTCGAGCACGACGTCCTCGTCGATCGTCCTGCCCGACTTCCCGATCCGGCGGATGCTGCGTGACACGAGCCGGCGAATCGTGCTGTCGGGCTGGATGCTCAGCAGCGCCCAGCCAAGGCCCGACATGCAGATCTCGCGACGCGTGCCGATCGGCGCATAGAACTGCACCGGAATCGAATGCGAGCCCTCGACCGCGTCGATGTACTGCACGTACAGGTCGCTCTGCACCGCGATCACGACCGCCTCGTGCGTGCGCGCCGCCAGCCGCTTCGCGACCGCATGCCAGTGCCGCCGGCTGCCGGCCGCCGAATCGACCAGCGCTTCGCCGAGATTGACGAGCCGCGCGGTGGGCGCATACGCATGGGTTGCATCGTCGTAGGCGAGATAGCCGAGCGTCTTCATGCTGGTCAGCAGCGCCGCCGCGCTCGACCCCGGATACCCGCAGCGCGTCGCGATCTCGCGCACGCTCAGCGGCCGCTGCAAGGTGCTGAAGAGTTCCAGCACCTCGAACACGCGCGCCGCGCTCTTGACCACGCTTCCGCTCATCCCGCCCTCTCCGCAGCAACCGGCACGGGCCTTCCACGTATGTGGAACGGAATTTCCCGCCGCCAACCGTCGTGACGATACTAGGCTTCGGCCCGCGGCGTGAAGTCCCGCGGCACAGAACACACGGAGACAACATGGCAGCCTTTTTGATCCGTGAACGGCAGGGCGCGATCCTGACCGTCACGATGAACCGTCCGGACACCCGCAACGCAATTTCGGACACCGATGCGATCGACGCGCTGACCGAATGCTGCGACGAAGCAAACCGTGACGAATCGATCCGCGTGCTGATCCTGACCGGCGCCGGCACGACGTTCTCGTCGGGCGGCAACGTAAAGGCGATGCGCGCGTTCGTGGAAGCGGGCCCGCACGACCCTGCTGCGATCCGCACCAGCTATCGCCGCGGCATCCAGCGGCTCGCGCATGCGTTCGAGCACCTCGAAGTGCCGGCCATCGCAGCGGTCAACGGTCCGGCCATCGGCGCCGGCACCGATCTCGCGTGCATGTGCGACATCCGCATCGCCGCCGAGCGTGCGCGCTTCGCGGAGAGCTTCATCGCGCTCGGTCTCGTGCCGGGCGACGGCGGTGCGTGGTTCCTGCCGCGGATCGTCGGCGCCGCGGTCGCCGCGGAAATGTCGTTCACCGGCGATGCGCTGGACGCGCAGGCCGCGCTGCGCTGCGGACTCGTGTCGCGCGTCGTGCCCGATGGCGACCTCCTCGCGCATGCGCACGAACTGGCCGGCCGCATCGCGCATCACTCGGGCACCGCACTACGCCTGACCAAGCGGCTGCTGCGCGAAGGCCGCCACGCAAGCCTCGACACGCTGCTCGACCTGTCGGCGTCGTACCAGGCGTTCGCGCACGCCAGTCCCGACCATCGCGCGGCCGTCACCGCGCTGTTCGCCGCGCGCGGCTGAACCCGCGACGCATCGCGGCCGTGCGGCCGGCACAGGCCGGCCTGCCGGCCCGTCGAACCCACATCGAAGGAGACATCGTCATGACCAGCAGCAACGAAGGCGCACTCGCAGGGGTGCGCGTGGTGGACCTGAGCCGCGTCTATGCGGGGCCGTTCTGCGCGCAGACGCTCGCGGACCACGGCGCCGACGTCATCAAGATCGAACCGCCGCAGGGCGACGAAACGCGCGACTGGGGCCCCGCGATGCCGAACGGCATCTCCAGCTACTACTGGGGGCTCAACCGCAACAAGCGCAATCTCGCGCTCGACCTGTCGCATCCCGACGGACGCGACGTGCTGTTCCGCGTGCTCGAAACGGCCGACGTGCTGATCGACAACTTCAAGCAGGGCACGCTCGAACGCTGGGGCATCGGCTACGAAGACTGCCTGCGCGCGCGCTTTCCGCGCCTCGTCCACTGCTCGATTTCCGGCTACGGCACCGACGGCCCGCTTGCGCGGTTTCCGGGCTACGACGCGGTCGCGCAGGGTCTCGCCGGCTTCATGTCGATCAACGGCGAACCGGGCGGCATGCCGCTCAAGGTGCCGTTTCCGGTCGTTGATTACGCGGCCGGCCTGAGCGCCGTCTCCACCATTCTGATCGCGCTCGTCGAGCGGACACGCTCCGGCCTCGGGCAGCACGTCGACATCGATTTGTTCAGCACCGCGCTGTCGATGCTGCATCCGGTCAGCACGAGCTGGATGGCAACCGGCGACGTGCCCGTCGCGACCGGCAACGTATACGGCGCGATTGCGCCGTACGGCGTCTATCCGTGCAAGGACAAGCCGGTCGCGACCGGCGCCGGCAACAACCGCACGTTCGCGCGGCTCGTCGACGCGCTGGGCGTGCCCGAGCTGGCGCGCGATCCGCGCTTCGCGACCAATGCACAGCGCGTCGCGCATCGCGATGCGCTCGACTCGCTGCTCGGCCAGCTGACCGCCGAACTGCAGGCGGACGACGTCGTCGAGCGGCTGATGCACGCCGGCGTCGCGACGGGGCCGGTGAACACCGTGGCCGATGCGTTCGGCCATCCGCAGGCGGCGCGCAACGCGATGTTCGTCGACACCGACACGTACATCGGCGCGGGCATCCCCGCCAAGCTGTCCCGCACGCCCGGCGCGATCCGCCGGCCGCCCCAGCCGTTCGCCGCCGACACAGACGCCGTGCTCGACGCATTCGGGATCGACGCGGCGCGCCGCGACGCGCTGCGGCAGGCGGGCGTGCTGCCCGACACGCGGGCAGACGTGGCCGGGAGCGCGTCATGACCGCCCCGCGCTTTTCTTCACCGACGGACGACGATGCGCCGTCGATCCTGCGCGACGACGCCGACGGCGTCGCGTGGCTGACGATGAATCGCCCGCACGTCGCCAATGCGCTGTCCGCCGACGCGATCCGGCGCCTGTGCAACGAACTCGTCACGCTCGACGACAACCCGTCGATTCGCGTCATCGTGATCCGCGGCGCGGGCGAACGCGCGTTCAGCGCGGGCGTCGATCTCGGCGACCCCGAGATCCGCGGGATGCAGCCGATGCGCGGACTCGCGCGCAACGTCCACGAGCTGATCCTGGAACTGCGCAAGCCGACCATCGCGGCCGTCAACGGCCATGCAATCGGCGGCGGCTGCGAAATCGCGCTCGCGTGCGACCTGCGGATCGCCGCCGATAACGCGACCTTCGCGTTGCCCGAAGCGCGGGTCGGCATGGGCGCGAACTTCGCTAGCGTGCTGCTGCCGCGCATGTTGCCGCACGCGATCGCGATGGAGCTGCTGTTCACGGGCCGCCGCTTCGACGCAGACGAAGCGCAACGCGTCGGCCTGCTGAACCGCGTCGTGCCGGGCGCCGCGCTCGACGACACCGTGCGCGAGCTGGCGCAGACGATCGCCGCGAACGCACCGCTCACGATCCGCCGCATCAAGGAAACCGCGACCCGCAGCCAGGGGCTGCCGGTGGCCGCCGCGCTGCGGCTGGACGTCGGCCCCGACGTCTACGCGAGCGAGGACCGGATCGAGGGCGCCCGCGCGTTTCTCGAGAAGCGCAAGCCGGTGTTCAAGGGGCGCTGAGCCCGGCACCGCACCGCGACACCCGCGCGCACCGCTCCCAGAACGCGGGCGCGCCAATAAAACATGGACGGAGACACCTTCATGCAACGAAAAGCATTCCTGGTCAGCGCGTGCGTGCTGTGCGCCACGCCGGCGCACGCGTCGTCGGTCACGCTGTACGGGATCGTCGACAGCTACGTCGAATTCGATCGCGTCGGCAGTTTGTCGAGCATGCGGCAAAGCGGCGGCGGCGCGTCGACGAGCCGCTTCGGCCTGACGGGCGTCGAGGATCTCGGCGGCGGCACGTCGACGAAATTCGTGCTGGAAAGCGGCTTCTCGCCGGCCGACGGATCGTTCCAGGGCGGCACGCTGTTCTACCGGCAGGCATACGTGTCGCTGCAGAACGCGCGCTACGGCGACCTGCGGCTCGGCCGGCAATACACGCCCGCGTTCTACGTCGTGTACGACGGCGATCCGTTCGGACTCAACGAGCGGCTGTCGCCGCTCGCGCTGCTCGCGACGTCGACGGACACGATCACGAGCAACACGACGCCACCGATTCCGCGCTTCAACCAGGCGGCGTCGTACCTGAGCCCCGACTGGAACGGCCTGCGCGTGATGGCCACGTACGGCTTTCCGACGCCGAACGCGCTGTCGACACAGGCTGGACGCAACTACGGCGCCGGGCTGCAGTACCGGATCGGCGGCCTCTATGTCGGCGCCGGCTTCCAGGGCGATACGTCGGCCGGCAACCTGGGACCCGTCGTCGCGCCGTCGACGACCCGCCACTACGTGTTCGCGACAAACTACGCATTCGCGCGGGTCAAGCTGTACGCCGCGTTCCTGTACGGCGTCGGCACGGCGGCGCGCCTGCCCGCGTTCTCGACCGCGAGCGTCGGTGCGTCGATCAACGTCGGCGCGCTCGATCGCGTGCTCGTGTCGGTGGTGCGCCGCGACGTGAAGGGTTCGGCAAACGACGCGACTGCGCTCGGCGTCGGCTACGACCATCCGCTGTCGAAGCGGACTTCGCTCTACGCCCGCTATCTCTACATGAAGAACGGCGGCGACGCCCGCAATACCGTCGTCGCCGGCCTGCAGCCGCAAGCAGGCGGCACCGAGCAAGTGTTCGCGCTCGGCATCGTTCACCGCTTCTGACGGAGTGCCCATGACCCCGACCCTTTCGACCCACCCGGCCGTCGACGACGACGGCGCGACGCAGGCGCTGTATCGCCGGATCTCGCGCCGGCTGCTGCCGTTCCTGATCCTCTGCTACACGCTGTCGTTCATCGACCGGATCAACATCGGCTTCGCACACGCGCAGATGGCCGCCGAGCTGCACTTCTCCGACGCCGTCTACGGGCTCGGTGCGGGCATCTTCTTCATCGGCTACATGGCGTTCGAGATTCCGAGCAACGCGTGGCTCGCGCGGATCGGCGCGCGGCGGACGATTGCCCGGATCATGGTGCTGTGGGGCCTCGGCTCGGCCGCGACGATGTTCGTCACGACGCCCGCGCAGTTCTACGCGTGCCGCTTCCTGCTGGGCGTGTTCGAGGCCGGCTTCTTCCCCGGCATCCTGTTCTATCTCGGCGCGTGGTATCCGCCACGGCAGCGCGCCAAGGCGTTCGCGCTGTTCATGACCGCGCTGTATCTCGCAGGGTTGATCGCCGGCCCCGTGTCGGGCGCGATCCTGTCGTACTTCGACCGCTTGGGCGGCCTGAGCGGCTGGCAATGGCTGTTCGTCGTCGAAGGGCTGCCGAGCAGCGCGCTCGGCCTCGTCGCGCTACGCTTTCTCGACGACCGGCCGGATGACGCACGCTGGCTGTCGGACGCAGACAAGGCCACGCTGCGCGCCGCGCATGCGCAGGCCGAAGCCGATACGCCGGCCGCGAACGCGGCGCGGTCGTTGCTCGCGCACCGCGATTTCTGGCTGCTGTGCGCGGCCAATTTCGCGATCGCGGCCGCCGGCTACGCGCTGGTGTTCTGGATGCCCGTGATCCTGCATCGCGGCGGCTTGCATGGCGCGATGCAGATCGGGCTGATATCCGCGCTGCCGTACCTGTGCGGCATCGTCGGCATGCTCGCGATGGGCTGGCGCACCGAGCGCCGGCGCGAATGGCGCAAGCACGGCGCCGTCGCGATGCTCGCGTGCGCGGCGGCGCTCGCTGGTCTCGCGAGCAGCGCCGGCACGTCGCATCTGATGATCGCGCTGTGCATCGCGGTCGCCACGCACGCCGCGGCGCTGCCCGCGTTCTGGGTGCTGCCGGGGCTCGCGCTGCCGAAGCGCTCGATGGCGGTCGCGATCGCGGCGATCACGATGACCGGCGCGATCGGCGGATTCGCGAGCCCGTTCCTGATGGGCGTGCTCAACACGGCCACCGGATCGATGCGCGGCGGCCTCTATTTCAATGCCGCGCTGCTGGCGGCCGGCGCGCTCGCGTTGCTCGGGACGCTGCGCGCCCGCGCGGCGGCGCGCGCGAACGCCGGCTGACGGCACGGCTTCTTCCTCTCCTGTACGCACCTACCCACATGAATTTCGAACTCGAACTCGAACACCGGATGATCCGGGATCTCGTCGCGCGTTTCGTGAAGGACGAACTGATTCCGCTCGAAGCGGCGGTGATGGCGCGCGAGGCCGACGGCCAGCGCTTCGGGCTGCTCGTCGACGAACGTGCGCACCTCGACGAGCGCTCCCGGCAACTCGGCCTGTGGGGACTCGACGCGCCGCTCGACGTGGGCGGCTCGGATCTGCCGGCCGTCGCGATGGTCGGCGTGAACGAGGCGATCGGCACGACCGTCACCCCGTACATCCTGCCGCCCGACTCGCCGAACCTGCGGATGCTGTGCGATGCGGCCGACGATGCGCAGCGCGCGCGCTATCTCGACCCGTACGCACGCGGCGCCACGCGTGCCGCGATGGCGATCTCCGAGCCGGGCGCCGGCTCCGACCCGGGCGCGCTGTCGACGACCGCCGTGCACGACGGCGACGGCTGGGTGCTGAACGGCCGGAAGATCTGGATCAGCCACGCGGCCGATGCCGACTGGACGATCGTGATGGCGCTGACCGATCGCAGCAAGGGCAAGCGCGGCGGCATGTCGGCGTTCATCGTCGATCGCGACACGCCGGGTTTCATCATCGAACGCCGGATTCCGATGATCGGCGGGCTGTCGACCTACGAAATCGTGCTGGAAGACTGCCGCATTCCCGCCGCGCAACTGCTTGGCCCGGAAGGCGCCGGCTTCACGCCGATGCAGGCCCGGCTCGCGAACCGGCGGCTGGAGATGGCCGCGTGGTGCATCGGCCGCGCCGAGCGCGCGGTCGCGCTGCTGTGCGACCATGCGAAACAGCGCACGACCTTCGGCGTGCCGCTCGCGGAGCGTCAGGCGGTCCAGTGGTGGGTCGCCGACGCGCTCACGCAGATCCACGCATGCCGCCTGATGACCTACGAAGCGGCCGCGCGCGTGGATGCCGGGCAGGATGCCCGCACGCAGATCTCGATGGTCAAGGTGTTCGCGACCGAAATGGCGTGGACCGTGATCGATCATGCGATGCAGACGCTCGGCGCGATGGGCATGACGAAGGAAATGCCGTTGCAGCAGATGGCCAGCGAAGCGCGGCTGATGCGCATCTTCGAAGGCCCGACCGAGGTGCACCGTTGGGTCGTCGCGCGCAGCGTGCTCTGACCGCGGCGCGCCGCCCACTTCCACGATGGAGCCCTGCGTTGAACACCCTGCATCTCGTCGATCCTGAAATCCGCCCGCTGCTCGAGACCTGGCCGACCGTCACGCTCGATGCCGACAACCTCGCGCAGTCGCGCCAGCGCGTGCTGCCGCTGCCGCCGCCCGACCCGACCGGCAGCACGCTCGAACGCCGCACGGTGCCCGGCCCGTCCGGCGCGCCGGACGTCCCGGTCCTCGTCTATCTGCCCGACGGCCACGCGCGCCCGCTACCAGCGATCGTCCACCTGCACGGCGGAGGCTTCGTGCGCGGCGCGGCGAAGGAGCTCGAAGCGGTGCACCGGTTGCTCGTCACACACCTCGGCTGCGCGCTGATCTCGATCGACTATCGCCTCGCGCCGGAAACGGTGTTTCCCGGTGCGATCGAAGACTGCTACGCGGCGCTCGCATGGGTGTTCCGTCACGCCGATACCCTCGGCATCGACGCCGCGCGGATCGGCGTGGCGGGCGAAAGCGCGGGCGGCGGGCTGGCCGCCGCGCTGGCGCTGCTGGCCCGCGACCGCGGCGAATTCCCGCTCGCGTTCCAGCACCTGATCTATCCGATGCTCGACGATCGCACCTGCACGCGCCCGCCGCATCCGCATGCCGGAGAATTCATCTGGCATGCGGCCAACAACCGGTTCGGCTGGACCGCGCTGCTCGGTCACGCCCCGGGCATCGACGGCGTGTCGCCGTACGCGGCGGCCGCGCGCGCCACGCGGCTCGACGGCCTGCCGCCCACGTTCCTGTCGGTCGGCTCGCTCGACCTGTTCCTCGACGAAAATCTCGACTACGCGCAGCGCCTGCTGCGCGCAGGCGTGCCGACCGAACTGCACGTGCTGCCCGGCGGCGTCCATGGATTCGACCTCGTGCCCGGCGCGCGAGTGTCGGAAACGGCGCGCCGCCTGAGCCACGACGCGCTGCGCCGGTTCCTGCACGGCTGACCAAAACAATGCGGGCGGCCGAAGCCGCCCGCATCCGCGCCGATCCCGACGACCACGCTCAGAACGCATCCCCCGGCACCCGCACCCAGCCTTCCATCAACACGCGCGCGCTGCGGCTCATGATCGCCTTCGTGACGGTCCACTCGCCGTTCTCGCGCCGCGCTTCCGCGCCGACGCGCAGCGTGCCCGACGGATGGCCGAAGCGCACCGCGTGGCGTTCGCCGCCGCCCGCCGCGAGATTGACGAGCGTGCCGGGGATCGCCGCGGCCGTGCCGATCGCGACCGCCGCCGTGCCCATCATCGCGTGGTGCAGCTTGCCCATCGACATCGCGCGCACCAGCAGGTCGACGTCGCCCGCGTTCACGCGCTTGCCGCTCGACGCGACGTAGTCGGCCGGCTTCGCCACGAACGCGATCTTCGGCGTGTGCTGCCGCGTCGCGATTTCGTCGAGCGTGTCGATCAGGCCCATCCGCAATGCGCCGTGCGCACGGATCGTCTCGAATTTGTCGAGCGCCTTCGGGTCGCCGTTGATCGCGTCCTGCAGCTCCGTGCCCGTGTAGCCGATCGCTTCCGCGTCGACGAAGATCGTCGGGATGCCTGCGTTGATCATCGTCACCTTCAGCGTGCCGATGCCCGGCACCGCGAGATCGTCGACGAGGTTGCCGGTCGGGAACATCGCGCCGCCCGCGCCTTCTTCCTCCGCGGCCGGATCCATGAATTCGAGCTGCACCTCGGCGGCCGGGAACGTGACGCCGTCCAGCTCGAAGTCGCCCGTCTCCTGCACCGCGCCGTTCGTGATCGGCACATGGGCGATGATCGTCTTGCCGATGTTCGCCTGCCAGATCCGCACGGTCGCGACGCCATCGCGCGGCACGCGCGCCGGATCGACCAGCCCGCCGCTGATCGCGAACGGGCCGACCGCCGCCGACAGGTTGCCGCAGTTGCCGGTCCAGTCGACGAACGCCTTGTCTATCGCGACCTGCCCGAACAGGTAGTCGACGTCGTGCCCCGGCCGCGTGCTCTTCGACACGATCACCGTCTTGCTGGTGGACGACGTCGCGCCGCCCATCCCGTCGATCTGCTTGCCGTACGGATCGGGGCTGCCGATCACGCGCAGCAGCAGCGCGTCGCGCGCGGCACCCGGCGTCTGCGCGGCATCCGGCAGATCCTGCAGCCGGAAGAACACGCCCTTGCTGGTGCCGCCGCGCATGTAGGTCGCGGGAATCCTGATTTGAGGAATATGAGCCATGTCTGTGTTCTCAATGTGCGCCGGTCAGGCTGCCTGCGACGATTCGAGGAAGTCCTGCGCGAACCGCTGCAGCACGCCGCCCGCTTCGTAGATCGACACTTCCTCGGCCGTATCGAGCCGGCATGTCATCGGCACCTCGACGCGTTCGCCGTTCCTGCGATGAATCACGAGCGTGAGATCGGCGCGCGGCGTGCGCTCGCCGATCACGTCGAAGGTCTCGGTGCCGTCGATGCCGAGCGTCGTCCGGTTCGTGCCCGGCTTGAACTCGAGCGGCAGCACGCCCATCCCGATCAGGTTCGTGCGGTGAATCCGCTCGAAGCCTTCGGCGGCGATCGCCTCGACGCCCGCGAGCCGCACGCCCTTCGCGGCCCAGTCGCGCGACGAGCCCTGGCCGTAGTCGGCGCCGGCCACGACGATCAGCGGCTGCTTGCGATTCATGTACGTCTCGATCGCTTCCCACATCCGCATGACCTTGCCTTCCGGCTCGACGCGCGCGAGCGAGCCCTTCTTCACCGCGCCGTCGACGACCGCCATCTCGTTGACGAGCGTCGGGTTCGCGAAGGTCGCGCGCTGCGCGGTCAGGTGGTCTCCCCGGTGCGTCGCGTACGAATTGAAGTCCTCTTCCGGCAGGCCCATCTTCGCGAGGTACTCGCCGGCCGCGCTGTTCGGCAGGATCGCGTTCGACGGCGACAGGTGGTCGGTCGTGATGTTGTCGCCGAGCACCGCGAGCGGGCGCATGCCCTTCAGCGTGCGCTCGCCGGCCAGCGCGCCTTCCCAGTACGGCGGACGGCGGATGTACGTGCTCTGCGCGCGCCAGTCGTACAGCGGCGCCGCGCGCTCGCCCGCATCGGCGCTGCGCGCGAACATCGGTTCGTAGACCTTGCGGAACTGCTCGGGCTTCACGCTCGACGCGACGATCGCGTCGATCTCCTCGTCGGTCGGCCAGATGTCCTTCAGCGTGACGGGCTGGCCGTCCGGATCGTGGCCGAGCACGTCACGCTCGATGTCGAAGCGGATCGTACCGGCGATCGCATACGCGACCACGAGCGGCGGCGATGCGAGGAACGCCTGCTTCGCATACGGGTGAATGCGGCCGTCGAAGTTGCGGTTGCCGGACAGCACGGCCGTCGCGTACAGGTCGCGATCGACGATCTCCTGCTGGATCTTCGGATCGAGCGCGCCCGACATCCCGTTGCAGGTCGTGCACGCGAACGCGACGATGCCGAAGCCAAGCTTCTCGAGTTCGGGCAGCAGGTTCGCTTCTTCCAGATACAGTTCGACCGCCTTCGAGCCGGGCGCGAGCGAGCTCTTCACCCACGGCTTGCGCGTGAGGCCCTTCGCGTTCGCGTTGCGTGCGAGCAAGGCGGCGGCGATCACGTTGCGCGGGTTGCTGGTGTTCGTGCAGCTCGTGATCGCGGCGATGATCACCGCGCCGTCGGGCATCTCGCCCGGCTTCTCTTCCCACTGGCCGGCGATGCCGCGCGCGGCGAGATCCGACGTCGGCAGCCGCTTGTGCGGGTTCGACGGGCCGGCCATGTTGCGCACGACGCTCGACAGGTCGAACGTCAGCGTGCGCTCGTACTGCGCGTTCGCGAGCGTATCGGCCCACAGGCCCGCTGCCTTCGCGTAGGTCTCGACCAGCTTCACCTGCTCGTCGCTGCGGCCGGTGAGGCGCAGGTAGTCGATCGTCTGGCCGTCGATGAAGAACATCGCGGCGGTCGCGCCGTATTCGGGCGCCATGTTCGAGATCGTCGCGCGATCGCCGAGCGTGAGGCTCGCCGCGCCTTCGCCGCGGAATTCCAGGTACGCGCCGACCACTTTTTCCTTGCGCAGGAACTCGGTCAGCGCGAGCACCACGTCGGTCGCGGTGATGCCGGGCTGGCGCTTGCCGGTCAGCTCGACGCCGACGATGTCGGGCAGGCGCATCCACGATGCACGGCCGAGCATCACGTTCTCGGCTTCGAGCCCGCCGACGCCGATCGCGATCACGCCGAGCGCGTCGACGTGCGGCGTGTGGCTGTCGGTGCCGACGCAGGTGTCCGGGAACGCGACGCCATCCTGCGCCTGGATCACCGGCGACATCTTCTCGAGGTTGATCTGGTGCATGATGCCGTTGCCCGGCGGGATCACGTCGACGTTCTCGAACGCCTTCTTCGTCCACTCGATGAAGTGGAAGCGATCCTCGTTGCGGCGATCCTCGATCGCGCGGTTCTTCGCGAACGCGTCCGGATCGAAGCCGCCGCATTCGACGGCGAGCGAGTGGTCGACGATCAGTTGCACCGGCACGACCGGGTTCACCTTCGCCGGGTCGCCGCCGCCGTCCGCGATCGCGTCGCGCAGGCCGGCGAGATCGACGAGCGCCGTCTGCCCGAGGATGTCGTGGCACACCACGCGCGCCGGGAACCACGGGAAATCGCGTTCACGCTTGCGCTCGATGATCTGCTTCAGCGAATCGGCGAGGATCGCCGGATCGCAACGACGCACGAGGTTTTCGGCGAGCACGCGCGACGTGTACGGCAGTGTGTCGTACGCGCCGGGCGCGATCGCGTCGACCGCGGCACGCGCGTCGAAATAGTCCAGCGACGTGCCGGGCAGGGGTTTGCGGTTGGCGGTATTCATGATGTGGGGCGGAAATCTGGGTATGACGTTCCGCGCGCGCCGGCGGCCCGCATCCTCACGGGCGCCGGCACGCGCGGCGGGCGTTTCAGCGCTTCTCGATCGGCACGAACTGCAGGTCTTCCGGGCCCGTGTAGTTCGCGCTCGGGCGGATGATCTTGTTGTCGATGCGTTGCTCGATGATGTGCGCGCTCCAGCCGGACGTACGCGAGATCACGAACAGCGGCGTGAACATCGCGGTCGGCACGCCCATCATGTGATACGACACGGCGCTGAACCAGTCGAGGTTCGGGAACATCTTCTTCGCGTCCCACATCACCGATTCGAGGCGCTCGGCGATGTCGTACAGCTTCAGGTCGCCCGCTTCCTTCGACAGCTTGTGCGCGACGCCCTTGATCACCTTGTTGCGCGGATCGGAGATCGTATAGACCGGGTGACCGAAGCCGATCACCACTTCCTTGTTCTCGACGCGGCGGCGGATGTCGGCTTCGGCGTCGTCAGGCGAGCTGTAGCGGCTCTGGATTTCGTACGCGACTTCGTTCGCGCCGCCGTGCTTCGGCCCGCGCAGCGCGCCGATCGCACCGGTGATCGCCGAGTAGATGTCCGAGCCCGTGCCCGCGATCACGCGCCCCGTGAACGTCGATGCGTTGAATTCGTGCTCCGCGTACAGGATCAGCGACGTGTGCATCGCCTCGACCCACGACTTCGACGGCGTCTTGCCGTGCAGCAGGTGCAGGAAGTGGCCGCCGATCGAATCGTCGTCGGTTTCCGTTTCGATGCGCTTGCCGTTGTGCGAGAAGTGATACCAGTACAGCAGCATCGAGCCGAGCGACGCCATCAGGCGGTCGGCGATGTCGCGCGCGCCCGGCAGGTTGTGGTCGTCCTTCTCCGGCAGCACGGTGCCGAGCACCGACACGCCGGTGCGCATCACGTCCATCGGATGCGCCGACGCCGGAATCTGCTCGAGCGCGGCCTTCAGCGCGCTCGGCAGGCCGCGCAGCGCGCGCAGCTTGGTCTTGTACGCAGCCAGTTCGGTCAGGTTCGGCAGCGTGCCGTGCACCAGCAGGTGCGCGATTTCCTCGAATTCGCACGATTCGGCGACGTCGAGAATGTCGTAGCCGCGATAGTGCAGGTCGTTGCCGGTCTTGCCGACCGTGCACAGCGCGGTGTTGCCGGCCGTCACGCCCGACAGCGCCACCGACTTCTTCGGCTTGAATGCGCCTGCGGCGGCCGGTGCTGCTGCGTCTTTCGTCTCGCTCATGTTTTGTTTCTCCAATGGGTATCGGGGGATGCGGGCCGCGTTACTTCTTGCCCTGCGCGAACAGTTCGTCGAGCTTGCGCTCGTATTCGTGATAGCCGAGGAAGTCGTACAGCTCGGCGCGCGTCTGCATCGTCGGCACGGCCGCCTTCTGCGTGCCGTCGCGGCGCAGCGTTTCGTAGAAGTTCAGCGCGGCCTTGTTCATCGCGCGATACGCGCCGCAGCAGTACAGCGCGATGTCGACGTTCGCCTCGCGCAGCTCGTCGACGGTGAACAGCGGCGTCGAGCCGAATTCGGTCAGGTTCGCGAGGATCGGCACCTTCACGGCAGCCTTGAAGCGGCGGTAGTCGTCGAGCGTCTTCATCGCTTCCGGGAAGATCATGTCCGCGCCGGCTTCGACGTACGCGACCGCGCGCTCGATCGCCGAGTCGATCCCTTCCGCGGCGGCCGCGTCGGTGCGCGCCATGATCACGAACTGGTCGTCGGTACGCGCATCGACCGCGGCCTTCACGCGATCGACCATTTCGTCGATCGGCACGACTTCCTTGCCAGGACGGTGGCCGCAACGCTTCTGGCCGACCTGGTCCTCGAGGTGCACGGCCGCGACGCCGGCGTTGATGAACGAGCGGACCGTGCGCGCGATGTTGAATGCACCGCCCCAGCCCGTGTCGATGTCGACCAGCAGCGGCAGGTCGGTCGCGTTGGTGATCCGGTTCGCGTCGATCAGCACGTCTTCCATCGTGCTGATGCCGAGGTCGGGGATGCCGAGCGAGTTCGCGGCGACGCCGCCGCCCGACAGGTACACGGCCTTGAAGCCGACGGCCTGCGCCATCTTGGCCGCGTACGCGGTGATCGCGCCGACCACCTGCAGCGGCTGCTCGGCCGCGACTGCCGCGCGGAACTTCGCGCCGGCGCTCTGAAGATGCGTATTGCTCATGAACGGCCTCCTGATGGAATGCCCGATAACAGCAAGGACCGGGCCAGCTTGCGAAACGTCGCTAACCCACTGATTCTTAAGCACCCGCCCCGGGCGAGGCGGCGCCGGAAGATTTCAATTCAGCAATTTCGTGTTTCAAAAATGAAATCGCGCGCGCATAATCGGCGGTCATGGACCTCTCTTCGACCAAGCCCGTCGGCCCGGCCGACCGCACGGTGCGTCCGCGCATCTGGGCAATGGGCATCAGCCGCCTGCGCGACCTGTTTCGCGAGATCGCCGGCGAGTTCGACGAACGCGCCGACGTGCGCATCGTGACGCGCGCCTATGAGGATGCGCTCGGCGCGATCGCCGAGGCTGGCACCGCGCGGCCCGACGTGATCGTCGCGGCCGGCTCGAACGGCGGCTTCCTGAAAACGCGTGCGCAGGTGCCGGTGGTGGTCGTGTCGCCGACCGGCTTCGACGTGATGCAGGCGCTCGCTCGCGCGCGACGCGACGCGACGCGGATCGCGCTCGTCAGCGCCGGCGAAACGCCGCCCGAAGTGCGTCGCTTCGTCGCCGCGTACGGCCTCGACGTGCAGTTTGCGTCATATCAGTCCGCGCAGGAAGCGGAAGCCTGCGTGCACGACCTGCGCGATCGCGGCATCGAGACGATCGTCGGCCCCGGCCTCGTCACCGATCTCGCGGCCAGCGCCGGCATGGGTGCGGTGTTCCTCTATTCGCACGCGTCGGTGCGCAAGGCAGTCGAGACGGCGCTCGAAGTCGCGTATGCGACGCACGCCGAGGCATTCCGCCGCCAGCGGCTCGACACGCTGCTGCAGCATCTGCGTGACGGCGTGGTCGCGCTGGACGCGCACGGCCGCGTCGAGGCGATCAACGAACGGCTCGCGTCGGCGCTCGGGGTCGAACCCGCGGCGGCCGTCGGCCGCGCGCTCGTCGACCTGCGGCCCGAACTGCGCACGCTGCGCGGCGAGGACGGCGATGCGCTCGCGACCGTGCGCGGCGTGCGCTACGTCGTGCATCGCGGGCCGCTCGTCGATCGCGGCGTCACGTCGGGCAGCGTGCTGACGTTCCAGGAATCGCGCGCGGTCGAACGGCTCGATCGCGCGCTGCGTTCGCAACCGACCACGCAGCAGTTCGCGGCCCGCTATGCGCTCGACGACGTGGTCGGCGCCTCGGCGCCGATGACGCGCGTACGCGAGCTCGTGCGCCGCTATGCGAAATCCGACGCGACCGTGCTCGTGCTCGGCGAAAGCGGCACCGGCAAGGAAATGATTGCGCAGAGCCTGCATGCGCTGTCCGCGCGGCGCAGCTATCCGTTCGTCGCGGTCAACTGCGGCGCGTTTCCGGAAGCGCTGCTCGAGAGCGAACTGTTCGGCTATGAGGAAGGCGCATTCACCGGCGCGCGACGCGGCGGCAAGACCGGCCTGTTCGAGGCCGCGCATCGCGGCACGCTGTTTCTCGACGAAATCGGCGAGATGCCGCCGTCGCTGCAGAGCCGGCTGCTGCGCGTGCTGCAGGAGCGCGAGGTGATCCGCCTCGGCTCGACCGAGCCGATCCGCATCGACGTGCGCGTGATCGCTGCGACGCACCGGCCGCTGCTCGCGGCCGTCGAGGCCGGCACGTTCCGCGCGGATCTCTATTACCGGCTCAACATCCTGAACGTCGGCCTGCCGCCGCTGCGCGAACGCGCGGCCGACATTCCCGCGCTCGCGGCGACGCTGCTCGTGCAGGCCGCGCGGCGCGAGCCGCGTCTCGCCGAACGCGTGCGCGACACCGACGACGCGCTGCGCGTGCTCGACGCGACGCAAGCGACGCTCGCGCGCTACCGCTGGCCGGGCAACGTGCGCGAGTTGCAGAACGTGGTCGAGCGGATCGCGGTGGAGCTGGCCGAGGACGTCGACGAGAGCGATCCGGACGCCGCGTGTGCGGCGCTCGCCCCCGGCGCGCTGCAGGTGATCGCGCCCGAGCTGTTCGCCGCGCCGCCCGATGCAGGCGGCGCCGACGACGACGATGGACAAACGCTCCACGCACGCCGCCGTCGCGCGGAAGCCGACGAGATCCGCGCGGTACTCGATGCGTGCGGCGGCGACCGCGATCGCGCCTGCGCGATGCTCGGCATCAGCAAGACGACGCTGTGGCGCAAGCTGTCGGCGAAATAGGTTCGGGCCGCCCCGTCATTCCGCCTTGTGATAGTGGCGATACGCCTTCGCGCGATTGCCGCACGACGACATCGAGCACCAGCGTCGGCTGCCGTTCTTGCTGTCGTCGATGAACAGCCACTGGCATGCATCGTTCGCGCAGCGCTTGACCTTCGCGAGCCGCGCGCCGCCGAGCAGGTCGATCGCCGACCACAGCACCGGACTCAGCAGCCCCGCGAGCGTCGCACCTGACGCATCGATCCGCCACGCGTAGCGGCCGTCGACGCGCGCCAGCGCAACGCGCGGCGACGCTTCCGCCAGAAAGCCGCCGAGCAGCGCGAGATCGTCGGGCTGCGGCTCGCACTGCTCCGCCTGCGCGTGAAAGAGCCGGTAGAGCGCCTCGCGCAATGCGAGCGCCTGCGCGAGCATCGGAGGCTCGTCATTCTTCTTCGGGTTCGGATATTGCTCGCGACACGCGTCGACCAGCCCGGCCGGTACGCCGGCCTGCTCGCGGCACCACGCGAGCAGGTCGTCCAGCGCGCCGAAGGTTTCCGTCGGCGGGTCGCTGCCGCGCCAGTACAGCGTGTTCGCGAAATCGAGGCTCAACGTCTCGGGCGGCGCCGGGATCAGGCAGTCGATCGCGACGGAAGGTTGCGTTTTTCTCATGACGCGATCGTATCTAACCACCATGCCGGTTGACAAGCGCCGGAGCGATTTCTAACTTAACCGGCATGGTGGTTAAAAACAGGTTGGCTGCACCGACGCTCCCTTCAATCCAAGGAGACACAGATGATCGATCGCTTTTCGTTCAGCGTTATCCACACCGTCGCCGGCCGCACGTACGAGGCGAGTACGCTCGGCGCGCTTCGCTGCAAGCGGCTGGCATGGTGCCTCCAGGCAGGTTTGCCGTTCTGACGTCCCCCTCAGTTCAAGGAGAACCACAGATGATCGATCACCTTTCATTCGGCGTTGCACACGTTGGCCGCAGCCGCACCTTCTACGACAGCACGCTTGGCGCACTCGGCTACAAGCGTCTGTATAGCGACGACAACGCGATCGGGTACGGCACGACCGAGCCCGAGCTGTGGTTGCAGCACGCGGCTCGCCCGGTCGTCGCCGATCCCGATTCGGGGTTGCACCTGTCGTTCAAGGCCGCGTCGCCGGTCGAGGTCGATGCGTTCTACCGCGCCGCGCTCGAGCACGGCGGCAAGGACAACGGCGGCCCCGGCAAGCGCGAGCACTACGGCCCGGGCTACTACGCGGCGTTCGTCGTCGACCCCGACGGATATCGGCTCGAAGCGCATTGCGAACTGGACAACGTGGTCTGATCCGCTTCGCACCGCCGCGGACATACGACAAGGGCCCGATTCCGCATCGCGCGGAATCGGGCCCCTGGTTCGAGCTGCCTCGTCGTTCGGGGCGCGCCGCTCGCCGCCGGCATTCATGCCGACGTGGCGGGCAGCATGGCCAGCGCGGGGGGCTGCGTCCTCCAGCCGGCCCGCGTCGCTCACGCGCTCATTGCGCGTGGCGCGTGCTCTGCAACTGCTCGCCGAGCCCGTCGATCCCGAGGCGCACCATCTGGCCGGCCTTCAGGAATACCGGCGACGGCTTGATCCCCATGCCGACGCCCGGTGGCGTACCGGTCGTGATCACGTCGCCCGGCTGCAGCGTCATGCAGGTCGACAGATACGCGATCAGCTGCGCGACGGTGAACACCATCGTGCGCGTGTTGCCGTTCTGATAACGGTGGCCGTCGATTTCGAGCCACAGGTCGAGACGCTGCGGATCGGGTACCTCGTCGCGCGTGACGAGCCACGGGCCGATCGGGCCGAACGTGTCGAAACCCTTGCCCTTGTCCCATTGGCCGCCGCGCTCGATCTGCCATTCGCGCTCGGACACGTCGTTGACGACGCAGTAGCCCGCGACGTAATCGAGCGCGCGCGCTTCGTCGACGTCCTTGCACTTCGCGCCGATCACGACGCCCAGCTCGACTTCCCAGTCGGTCTTGACCGACCCCTTCGGGATGTCGATGCCGTCGTTCGGGCCGCAGATCGAGCTCGTCCACTTGCCGAATACGACCGGCTCCTTCGGCACCGGCATGCCGGCTTCGGCTGCATGATCGGCATAGTTCAGGCCGATGCCGATGAACTTGCCGACGTGACCGACGCACGCGCCGATGCGCGGCTCGCCCGACACGAGCGGCAGCGTGGCCGGATCGATCGCGCGCAGCCGCGCGAGACCCGCGTCGGACAGCACCTCGCCGGCAAGATCCGGCACATGCGCGGACAGGTCGCGAATCCGGCCGGCCGCGTCGAGGATGCCGGGCTTTTCCTGGCCGGGCGGGCCATAGCGAAGCAGTTTCATCGTGCTTAACCTCTGTTGTCGAATGGGACAGGATACCGGCCGACGCGGCCTTTCGCAGCCGCGCGCCGGACTGATTGTCGATTGCACGCGTCGGCGCCGCATGCGGGATGCCGTCGACGCGCGAGGGTCGCGCGGGCGCAGCGATCGCGGCGCCGTACGGAAGTACGGCGCGCATCGAACGGGCGGCCGCCGGTCTGCGCATCGGCGACGACGGCCCGGCATCCGCGACGCGTGCCGGTCCATGCCGGCCGGCTGCACGCGCGGCCGCGCCGTCGCTGGCCCGCAAGCCTTTGTACCATCGGCCGCGCGCCGTGAAATGACGCGCGACGGATACCGACTATTGGTGCGCCTGCCGACGCTGCGGCGCAGCACGCGCCGCACCGGCGTCGGTGGAACGACCATCGTTCGCAGTGGCGCCTGCCATCGGTGCATGAATACTGGCTATTCGGGGTGCCCCTGTCATCGGAAACGTTTGCCCATCCGTTCTTGTCCGGTAATGATCGGTAAAAAGACGCTGCATTGCACACTGTATGTTTATTGCTAAGCTCATACGGATGGCTTTCATTGCCATCCGCGGGCCCGCCCTATACGCGTGCAGAACCGGCCAGCGTGCGTCGCCAACCGATCGACGGTAATCCCCCAACCTCACACCGACAATGCAGACAACCAACGACCCGCTTCCCGGCAGCGACGCACGGGAATCGATGGCCGCTATCGACCGCTATCGCGCACCCGCGCTCGACAAGGGCCTCGATATTCTCGAACTCCTGTCCGAGCAGAAGGAAGGACTCACCCGCACCGAAATCACGAAGGAACTCGGCCGTAACGCGAGCGAGATCTACCGGATGCTCGAACGCCTCGTCGCACGCCGCTACGTGATGCGTTCGACCGGCGGCGACCGCTATACGCTCAGCCTCAAGTTGTTCGCGCTTGCGCACCGGCATCCACCGATGAACCGGCTGATCGCCGAAGCGCTGCCGCCGATGCAGCGCTTCGCCGATGCCGCCGAGCAATCGTGCCACCTGTCCGTCTACGATCGCGGCAACCTGCTCGTGATCGCGCAAGTGGACGGGCCTGGCCCGTGGGGCGTGTCGGTCCGGCTCGGCTCGCGCGTCGGGCTCGCCGATACCGCGTCGGGACGCACGCTGCTGGCGTTCCAGGGCCCCGAGCAACGCGCGCACATGCTGGCCGAGCACCGCAAGGTCAAGGGCGAAACGCCGCTGAACGAGCAGGAGCTCGCGAATGCATGCCAGTCGATCCGGCAGTCCGGCTACCTGCGCCAGGACAGCCGCCAGGCCTACGGCGTGACCGACCTGACCGTGCCGATCCTCGGGCCCGCCGGCCATGCGATGGCCGTGCTGACGTGTCCGTACATGCGACGGATCGATGCGCACATGGCGCCGACCGTCGACGTGGTCGTCGACGCACTGCGCGACACGGCCGCCCATCTGTCGATGTGCCGCACCGAGACCTGCTGACGCGCGGGTTCGCCGCCAACGCGCACCGGGCATCGCGCAGCGGCGCCGGGTGCGATTGCGCACGACGCCCGCGCGGTGCCCGATGCGCGATGTCGCATCGGGCAGCCGCGGCGCTACGCTAGAATAGCGGCCCTCTCAAACACTACGGCGGCCGGTTGTCGCGGCCGTCGTGTCCGATGGATGTCATGGCCAAACTTCTGAACGATCAAGAATTCCAGCGTTTCTCCGAACTTCAGCAGAAGCAGGCAAGCTTCACGATCACGCCCGAGGAAGCGGACGAACTGCGCGATATCGTCGCGCGCGCGCAGAAGAAGCGCGACGATCGTGCCGCCGCAATGCAGGCGATCGAGAACTACATCGAGCAGTTCGACATCACGCCTGACGAACTCTTCTCGCCCGAGCAGATCGGCGACGCGGCGCGCACCTACGGGCTGATCACGGCGACCAAGAAGGAACGCACGCTGCCGCCGTCGATCACGTTCAACGGCAAGCCGTACCAGTGGACCAAGACGCTTCCGGACGACGTGCGCGGCGCACTGTTCGACGCGTTCACGTCCGGCGAGTCGGTCAAGCGCTTCATCGCGATGCCGAAAGACGCCGCGCGCTGTGCGCTGACGATCGCCCGCCTCGAGCGCGAAACCGGTGCCGTCTATGCCGATCCACACCTCGAGGAACTCGCGATTTCGCGTGATCAGGTGAACGACGCGGCGTCGAAACTCGCTGCGTGAATGTGATCGTGGGCACGCTTCCTGCGTGCCCACACCCGCGCGTCACGCCGGCATTGGCCGGCGCGGCGCCCGCGGCAGGCGTGCGTTCGCATGCTCCCGAAAAAGCTCACCTCGGCATCCCGCAAGCGCTCACCGCAGCCTCCCGTAAAGTCTCACCGAAGGCTCCTGGAGACGCTTACTGACGCCTCCCGAACATCCTCACCGATCGCTCCCGCAAGTGCTCACCGAGGTGTCCCGGAAAGGCTCACCGGCCTTTCCCGCAGGCGCTCATCGGCCGTTCCCGGGAAAGCTCACCGAACGCTCCCGTATCGGCTCACCGCGCTGTCCCGGAAAAGCTCACTCGCCGCTCCCGAAAAGTCTCACCTTCGTGATGGCTTTGCATGTGCGAAGCCGGAATAGGGCCACGAATGCGTGCAAGCACATCGCTTGAAACGGTTGCGCAGGGCGAATTTCGCAGCACGCTGGCGCGCCTCTGCCGACATGATGCGGGCTTCACGATATCGCCTCGACCGGCAGGTTCGCCACGTCGGCGAGCGCTTCATGCCGGATACTGGTTTCAACTCCTTTGCATTCCTGAGTGACCGTGCGGCATGGCGAGACATTGCAGCATCGACGCCATGCGTTACCTTCGCAACGTGGGACCACAGACTGACGCCTACGGCTGCAACTTCATCCTGAACCCGACGACGCCCGGCTCCTCCGTCGTCGATACCGCAAACCCGCACGATTTCGCGAGCGAAATCATCGCCGTATTCTCGCGCAACGCCTCGCCGACCATCCACGCGGTGCCGCGCGAGCGTGCGTAGTCGATGATGCGCATCATCATCAGCCGGCCGAGCCCCTTGCCCTTTTGGTCGGGCCGTACCGCGATCGCGAACTCCGCCGTCTCGTTGTCGGGATCGGCGACCGCGCGCGCCACCGCGAGCGTGTGGTCGCGCCCCGACACGTCGGTAAACGACACGATGAACGCCATCTCGCGGTCGTAGTCGATCTGCGTCATGCGCGCCACCTGCGAATGATCGAAGCTGCGCACCGCGCCGAAGAAACGCATCCGCAGATCTTCCGGCGTCATCGCACCGAGCAGCTCGTTGTGTGCGGCCTCGTCCTCCGGACGGATCGGACGGATCGTCACCGTCTCGCCATGCCACTCGAGCGTCTGCTCGAGGTGCCGCGGATACGGCATGATCGCGAGCCGGCTGCGCCCTGCAGCCAACGTGATGCGCGGCGCGACGACCCATGCGCGGTCGGACAGCACGCGCAGCGTGACCGACATCGCAACGACTTCGCGCACGTCGCAAACGACCTGCGACAGCGCCGTCAGCGCGTCGAGCGTCGGCTCGACGGGCGTGCTGCGCGCATACGGCGAGCGCTCCATCACCGCGCGGGCGAGCACGGTGTTCAGCGGCGGCAGACCGTAGACGACGAACGGCGCCGATACGCCATCCGCCGGCGGCACGGCGTAGCGAAACACCGGACCGAAGTTCGAATCGTCATACATGTCGACCGTGATATCGACGACCTTCTTGCCGGCCGGCTCGCTGGATTGCTCGCCCCGCAGACCGAAATGGGACAGCCAGCGCAGCGCGGCTTCGCCGGCCAGTTCATGCTGCCCGGCTTCGACCATGCGGCGCGCGTCGGCCTGGGCGGACGCCACGCATTCGGCCGGCTGCGGCGGCGTGCCCTCCGGCGTCTGCATCAGCAGCTGGCGCCCGAGGTTGTAGTCGACGAGACGCGCATACGCACGTGCGAGCCGCTGCGGCGTCGTGTGCACCGGAATACCGTTCGCGTGCAGCGCATCGCGTGTCGCCGCATCGACCGCGCCGAAGAAACACGCGAGGATGCCGCGATGCGCGTACTGCCGCGAATCGATCAGCGTGCGCGCGACCAGGTCGGCCGGCGCACTGTGTGAAGTGGAATGAACGACGAACAGCGTGCCCGTCTGCGGAAACGGGGCGAGCGCCTTGATCGCCGCGGCAAAGTGTTCGGGGCGTGCATCGTCGCCCAGCGTGAGCGGATTGCCCGGCGCCGCGAGATGCGGCAGCGCGGCCGCGACGGCCGACGTGGCCGCGGGCGACCAGTCGGTCAGCACGTCGCGCACCTCGGCCACCGCATCGACCGCGAGTTTCGCCACGCCCGCATCGCTGGTCACGAGCGTCGCCGCCCCCCGTGCGGTGACGCGGCCCACGCCGAGCGTCTCGATTTCGTCGAGCAGGTCGTCGAGCGCATCGACGCGCACCATGCCCGCGCGCTGGAACGCCGCCGTGTAGAGCGCATCGCCGGGATCGGCACGGCCGGTACGTAACGCGAGCACCGGCTTGTTGCGTGCGGCCGCGCGCGCCGCCGACATGAACTTGCGCGCCGCGCGCACGGTATCGAGCTCGAGCAGGATCGCGCGCGTGCCGGGATCGCTCGCCAGATAGTCGAGGACGTCACCCGCATCGACGTCCGATTCGCCGCCGAGCGCGACGACATGCGAAAAGCCGAGGCCCCGCGCATGGGCCCAGCCGAGCACCGCGTTCGTCAGCGCATTCGATTGCGATACCCATGCAACGCCGCCCGATCGCGCCGTATACGCAGGCGCGCCGAAATGCGCATGCCGCGCCGGCGACAACACGCCGAGGCTGCCGGGCCCGACGATACGGAGCACGAACGGCTTCGCCGCCTTCAGCGTGCGATCGACCGCGGCGCGATCGGCATCGGTGCGCGCCTCGCCGACGATCACCGCGACCCGCGTGCCCAGCTCACCGAGCTTGCGCACGATGCCGGCCCAGGTCGCGGGTGGCGTGCAGATCACGGCAACCGACGGCGGCGCGGGCAACCGGTCGACATCCGAGACGACCGCATGCCCGTCCAGCTCGCGATATTTCGGATTGACCGGCCAGACAGGCCCCTGGAACGCGCCGTCGAGCACACGCGACCACACCATCGCGCCGATACTGCCCGCGCGCGACGACGCGCCGACGACCGCAACGGACTTGGGCTGGAACAACGCATCGAGATGGCGAACGGTCACATCGGCTCCCTGCGGTGGCGAAAGACGACACGATCGGCATGCGGCCACGCGGGCCGTGCGCCGATCGACGCGAACCCCAAGCATAGGCGAAGCGCCTGCGACTGCCTATATGCCGAACGGCCGACTATTCGACGGACGTCAACGCTCGCATCATGGATCTGCAACACATGCGGCCCGGCATCGCAGCGCCGCTCGCACGATGCAGGCAACGCGGCACGATGCTGCAGTCGCGCGCTCAAAGGTGAGGTTTTACAGGAGCCATGGTGAGTATCTTCGGGAATCGCACGACATACCGCGCCAACACGCGAAAGGTGATGAAAGTCCGCGTCGCGCATGCACCGCGAAAATGGCGAATGCCAATGCGCGTGCATTGCGCCATTACGCGCCTGTTTACGGAAATTCCCCGCAATATGCAGTCGGATCGCGGCGAATTCGCAAAACGGGATCCGTTCATTGCGCGACATTGCACTTCAATTCGCGACGGAAAATCGCATGGCGACCGCCCAAAAACAAAACGGTGCGAAGGCCGCATGGCCGTTCGCACCGTCAGTCGATACGCGAAAGGTGAGGATTTTCGGGAGTCAGTCCTTGATCAGGAAACGTCCGCGATTCTTGCCGAGCCATGCCGGCGCCCGCCCGCGACCACTCCAGGTTTCGCCCGTCTTCGGGTTCAGGTACTTCGGCGGCAAGGTCCGCTTGGGCTTCGTGGCGGCAGCGGCTGCGCCCGATCCTGCCGGGCGAAAACCGAGTTCTTCCGGCGTAATGTCGTATTCGTCGATTTTCGCGCGGATTTCGGCAATCGCGTCGGCAATCGCCTTTTCACGTTCCTTGTCGATCTTTTGCTGAAGCCGTTCGAGCTGTGCGGACAGTTGCCTGTAGGTCGCCATATGGATGGGACTCCGTGAGTGTTATTCGTGAAAAATAGGTAACACCAAGCAAACAGAAAAGCGCTTCGCCCGATCGTGGTCTCCTCAGCCGGTCATTTCGGGATCAATAACCGCTCTTCTTCTTGCACGCGAAGAGAAGATTTCGCACGGCGTCATCCGTCGATTGCTGGATCACGTCGAAATCTCCGTTGCACATGGCCCGGGCATTGTCCGTGCAATTGCTCCAGTCGCTGCCGGTGCATTGCACCTGAGTGGTCGGGCGCCCGTCCGAAGTGAACAGCGGAGCACCGCCACCGCACCCGCCGAGCCCTGCAACCAGAGCCAACATCACGGCCGCCCGAGGCCACCGACAGACCGACGCAAGCATGTGTTTCATTATGGTTCCCGTCAACCTTTTTTTGAATGTCGCGAGTATGCCATGGGCGGCCCGTCGAGCGTCAGTCCGGCGCGCGGTCGGGTTGTCCGCGCGCCTTGTACGGCAAGCGCTTGCGCGGATCGTCGGTGATGCGAATGAACACCTGCTCGACGTCCGGAATTGCCTCGAATTCACGTTGCAACGCCTGGCGATCGACGCTCGTATCCGCACATCCTTCGACGTAGATGAAACGTCGCTGCACGGTAATCCACAGGCTCGTGCCGCGCAGACGATCGGAGCCCGCGAAGTGCGCCTTCGCCGCATCGGCGATCGACGCGTCGTACATATACGAGTTCGGCTTCGTGCAGCGATGGGCGAGCCAGCAGGTCGTGCCGCGTTCGGCGCGGTAGTGCGCATCGTCCGTCATCTCCGCGCGCGTCATCCACGGGCCGAGCGGCAACGGGCATTCGGCGACGTCCTGCGACAGCGCGACGAACGGGTCGTTGTACCAGTTGCGCCGCGCGTCGGCCGTGTCGGCGTCGCCGGCCTGCGCGAATGCGGAGCTCGCCAGCAACATGGTCAGCCACCCTGCGATGCCGATCCGCTTCATCGTGATCTATATGAACGCGTCCCGTTTGCAACAGTTTTCGTGTGTTCAGACAGACAGGATGGGCTGCAGCTCTATATCCGGCCTTGTTGCAGCCAGTACTGCCGCTGCGGGCCCCTATGAAATTCGCTGACTCGCGCCTCATTCTCCTGGCGAGCTCGAAGCTCTTACCACGATTCAGGTTTAGCGAGTCCCGGTCCTACCTGGCTTGTCATCACACTCGATTCCTGCGCAACCTTTCGACGTTCACCCAGTGTTAAACGTTGATCTTCAACGTGGCATTCACCGATCAGGCCGGCTTCACGCTCACGTAACCCTTTTGGTACGGCCGGTCATGGGCCAGTACAGCCCAGATCGTCCGTGCCATCTTGTTGGCCAGTGCGACGATCACCACATTCGGCGGTCGCCGCTTCTTCATCTGCTCGATCCACTCACCGGGCTCTTTCGCATGCGTCAGCACGCTTCGTGCCCCGTGAATCAGTAGCGTGCGCAGATACATGTCGCCCCTCTTGCTGATCCCGTGTAAGTTCACCTTACCGCCCGAGCCGGTCTGCTTCGGCACTAACCCGGCCCACGCCGCGAACTCTCGTCCCGAGCTGAACGCCTTCGGGTCGCCCATCATTGCTACCGCTGCGGTGGCCGTCAGCAAACCTACGCCCGGTATCTCGCTAATCGCCTTCACCGCCTTGTCTTCCTTCTTCCATTCGCGCATCCGGCGTTCGATTTCCGCGATCTGCTCGTCGAGCTTTGCCAACCCGTTCCATTGCTCGCGCAACGTATCGATTAGCGCCGCTGGCAAGCGCTCCGCGATTCGGCCAAGCACGGCCGGTATTTCCTTGTCCAGCTTCGCCCGCCCCTTGCTCATTACCTCCCCGTATTCCGTCAGCAAACCTCGCAATCCGTTGACCTGCATCGTGCGGAACTTCACCAACTGCTCGCGCATCCGGTGCAGTGCTACCATCGCCTGCTGCATCTCGGTCTTCACCGCCACCGGCTTGCCGGGTTGCTGTACCGCCAGCCAGATCGCCCGTGCGTCCGCCGCATCGTTCTTGTTGCGGATGTTGAACGCCTTCACGAACTCGGCCGGCATCAGCCTGACCTCGTGACCCATCTGCGTCAATTGCCGCGCCCAATGGTGGGCTCCGCCACACGCTTCCATCCCGATAAGACAGGCCGCGCGGTTCGCGAAGAACTCAAGGAATTTCGCCCGCTTGATTGCCTTATTCACGATCCCGCCGGTTTCCCTATCAACGTAGTGCACTTGGAAAACCTGCTTGGCGACGTCGACTCCTACGGCCATACTGTTCATCGTGGATCCTCCGGTTGCCGGGAAATGCGTGCATTTTCCACTTGGGCACATCGATGCCGTTGGCCCGTGAGGGTCCACCCCTTTTTCTGCTCTCACGTTCACGGGTGGGACGCGTTCATTTCAATTCTCCTGTTCGATGCGTTACATCGGGCCGCATCGGCATCGCCGATCGGCCTATCGGTCGATGCCGAGCGCCGCCAGTTTCTTGTACAGCGTCGCGCGACCGATGCCGATGCGCGCGGCCGCTTCGACGACCTTCCCGTCACAGGCCGCGAGTGCGTCGGTCAGGAACTGACGCTCCCACGCCGCCAGCGCATCGGCATACGAGGCGGCCGGCGCACCGGATGCCGTCGACGCATCGTCCGCGTGCTGTTCGGCCGGCACCACGCCACCCTGCTGCGCCGGCGCCGCGCCGTCCGGCGAGATCCGCACCGGCCCGAGAAACGGCGCGAGCGCGCGCGCATCGATCACCGAACGGTCCGACAGCATCAGCGCGCGTTCGAGCGTATTGCGCAACTCGCGCACGTTGCCGGGCCACGGATACGCGCACAGCATCCGCAGCGCATCGTCGGTCAGCTCGCAGTGCGCGGCGCGTCCGTGCTGGGCCGCCAGCTCCTCGAGCGTCGCATAAACCAGCGCCGCGATGTCGGATGCGCGTTCGCGCAGCGGCGGTGCATGGATCGTCAGCACGTTCAGCCGGTAATAGAGATCCGCGCGAAAACGCCCGGCCGTCACCAGCGCCGGCAGGTCGGCCGACGTGGCGGCGATGATGCGCACGTCCGCGCGCACGATCCGGTTCGAGCCGACCGGCTCGAACTCCTTGTCCTGCAGCACGCGCAGCAGCTTGCCCTGCAACGGCAGCGGCATGTCGCCGATCTCGTCGAGAAACAGCGTGCCGCGATCGGCCAGCTCGAACTTGCCGACGCGTCCCTTCCGATCGGCACCGGTGTACGCGCCCGGCGCCGCGCCGAAGAATTCGGTTTCGAGCAGCGTGTCGGGAATCGCGGCGACGTTGACGGTCACGAGCGGCTGGAGCGCACGCGCCGACGCCGCGTGAATCGCATGGGCGAGCAACTCCTTGCCGGTGCCCGTCTCGCCGAGCAGCAGCACCGGCGAATCGACCTGCGCGGCGCGGCGCGCCTGGCGCTTGGTCTCGAGGCTCGCGGCACTCGTGCCGACGAAGCTCGCGAACGTGTATTTCGCGCGGCGCGCCTGGGCGAGCGAGCGCTGCGTCGCGATCAGTTGCTGCTGAAGCTGCGCGTAGCGGGAAAAAATCGGCGTGAGCGTCTTCAACTGGTCGAACAGCGCGAAGCCGATCGCGCCGACCGTCTCGCCGGCTTCGTTCTTCAACGGCAGGCGCGTGACGACGAGCGGCTCGCGGCCCGTCTCCATGATGTCGAGCAGGATCGGCTGCCCGGTCGACACCACCTCCCGCATCAGGCTGTTCGGGATCACGGCCTCGCAGTCGAGGCCGACGGCCTGCTGCGGATCGGCGAAACCGAAGCGCGCCGCGTAACGCTCGTTCATCCACACGACGCGCGCGTCGCGATCGACGACCACCGTGCCCGCACTCGAATCCTCGAAAGTCCGGAACAGCGACTCGGCGGCGCGCCGCAGCACGTCGCCGTAGTTGACGGGCAGGCGCGCCCAGTCGTTCATCATCGTGTCTTCGTCTCCGTGTATCGTCGACCGGATGTCTCCGGAACGAGACGGATTATCTCACTATGGAGACACGTCGCAATGCGTTGTCCGGGAATGCCCTGCACGATTTCGACGGGTGACCGGATGGCCGAAACGTCTCCGGATGGAGACGTTTTATGTAGAATCGTCAGACTTGCGCCGGCGCGGGCCCGCCGGCCGCCGGCGGACCCATGTCCGGCGGCGCAATCCGGCCGATGGCACGAAACCTGCACGAACCTGAGCCGGTCCGCGGCGCGTCGCGCGATCGAACAACAACCAAAGCCATTAGGAGACTCCCTTGTCTTTCGTGATCGTCCTCGCCGCGCTGGCGTTCCTGATGTTCGCCGCGTATCGCGGCTACAGCGTGATCCTGTTCGCGCCGATCGCCGCGCTCGGCGCGGTGCTCCTGACCGAACCCGCCGCCGTCGCACCGGTCTTCTCCGGCATCTTCATGGAGAAGATGGTCGGCTTCGTCAAACTGTACTTCCCGGTCTTCATGCTCGGCGCCGTGTTCGGCAAGGTGATCGAACTGTCCGGGTTCTCCGAATCGATCGTCCATGCGGCGATCCGCTACATCGGCCGCTCGCGCGCGAATGCGGTGATCGTCGCGGTGTGCGCGCTGCTCACCTATGGCGGTGTCTCGCTGTTCGTCGTGGTGTTCGCGGTCTATCCGTTCGCGGCCGAACTCTATCGCCAGAGCAACATCCCGAAACGACTGATGCCCGGCGCGATCGCCCTCGGCGCGTTCTCGTTCACGATGGATTCGCTGCCCGGCACGCCGCAGATCCAGAACATCATCCCGACCACGTTCTTCAAGACGACCGCCTGGGCCGCGCCCGCGCTCGGTACGATCGGCTCGCTGTTCATCATCGTCGTCGGCCTCACGTATCTCGAATGGCGCCGCCGTTCGGCGATGGCGAAGGGCGAAGGCTACGGCACGTCGCTCGTCAACGAGCCGGAACGCGTCGAGGCGAAGGCGCTGCCCCATCCCGCGCTGGCGATCCTGCCGCTGATCCTCGTCGGCGTGTCGAACTTCGCGTTCACGAAGCTGATCCCGCAGTGGTACGGTGCCGCGTCGTACACGGTCGCGCCGGACGTGCTGCCCGGCGTGCACGCGCCGGTCACGACGTCGATCAAGACCGTCGTCGCGATCTGGTCGGTCGAGGCTGCGCTGCTGCTCGGTATCGTGCTGGTCGTGCTGACGGCATTCAAGCGTGTCAGCGACCGCTTCGCGGCCGGCTCCAAGGCCGCCGTCGCCGGCGCGCTGCTCGCCGCGATGAACACCGCGTCGGAATACGGCTTCGGCGGCGTGATCGCCGCGCTGCCGGGCTTCCTCGTCGTCAGCGATGCGTTGAAGAGCATCCCGAACCCGCTCGTCAACGCTGCCGTGTCGGTCAGCTCGCTCGCCGGCATCACGGGCTCGGCGTCCGGCGGCATGAGCATCGCGCTCGCCGCGATGTCGGACCTGTTCATCAAGGGCGCACAGGCGGCCAACATCCCGATGGACGTACTGCACCGGGTCGTCGCGATGGCGAGCGGCGGCATGGACACGCTCCCGCACAACGGCGCGGTCATCACGCTGCTCGCGGTCACGGGCCTCACGCACCGCGAGTCGTATCGCGACATCTTCGCGGTCACCGTCATCAAGACGCTCGCGGTGTTCTTCGTGATCGCCGTCTACTACGCCACGGGGCTCGTGTAAGCCCTGGCATCGAGGCGGCGTTCGTCCGTCGCCGTCCGCATCGCGTTTCAGGATCGGACCGCATGCGCACCGGAACGGATTCCGGAATGCGCATCCGGTCCGATTTCATTTCCCTGCCCGGCCAATCAGGTCCAATCCACGCCACCGTGCCCGCGCGCGCGTGGGGCCGCCCGGCCGCATTGCGCGGCCCCGCCGCCATCCGCCGATTGTTGCCGGGAACAAAACACTGCGTTGGGCGCGATCGCATTTTTCACACCTCCGCCCGGGCCTACACTGGTTTCAATGTCGCCTGGCGCTTCGACGAACGAAGCGCTGCGATTCACCGGAATCGTGGAGGTCCCGATCATGAAGCGCCTGATCCCTGCCGTCGCCATCGCCCTGGCCGTCTCGGCCCCGTTTGCCGCGCAAGCCCAGTCGAACCAGCCGCTCACGCGCGCGCAGGTCCACGCCGAAGTCAAGGCGCTCAAGCAGGCCGGCTTCCAGTCGAGCGACTGGTTCTATCCGGCCAGCATCATGTCCGCCGAAGCGAAGATCGCCCGCCAGCACGACGCCGGATACGGCAGCGACCGCGGCGCGTCGTCGCAGTCGGGCCGGTAACGGAACGTCCGGCCCGCTCGACGATGCGCTCGCGCGTCGTTACGCCTTCACGGGCTGGATCAGCTTCGCGCACGCCGCCGCCTGCGGATCGCCGGCCGGCAGCTTCCCGCACACGCCGTCGAACTGCTTGACGACCGACTTGACCGACGCATCGTGCGCGCCGCTGGCGCGCCAGCGGTTCAGTTGCGTGACGACCTTGGTCAGCGCGCGCAGGTTCGCGCCGTAGAACGCGTCGCGGGTCTTGTCGGCCTGCGCGAGCACACTGGCGGCAATTCCTTCGATGCGCGCCGCATCGTTCGGCGCCAGTTCAACCGCATTCGCGAAGTAAGTCGCGCCCCAGCGCAGCTTCGTCGCCGGCCCGTTCGCCGAGTCGTACGCCTTGCGATACCAGTCGAGTGCCGCCGCCTTGTCGCCGCGCGCCTTCGCGTTCGCGGCCAACCCCGACATGAAATAGTACGGCGTGGACGAACGCGGCAGCTCGGCCTTCAGCAACGCATCCGATTCGTCGTACAAGCCGGCGTCGGTCAGCGTGTCCGCGCCTTCACTGACGAGCGCCTGCCGCTCGTACGCGTTCGCCGCGCCCTGCACCGACGCGGCGATCTGCTTGCGCGCGGTGTCGGCCAGCGCCGGTGCCGCAGCCGGCGTGCCCTTGCGCGCATCGCCGCGCGCGAGCAACACGCGGCCGTGCAGCGCCATCAGCCGGTCGATCGACGACAGCGTGGTGTCGGTCGACAGGCGCGCCAGCGCCGTGTCGTACGCGCCGCGCAATTTCGTGCGCTGCGCGTCGTCGCCGCCGAGATACGCGACCACGCGCGCAGGGGCCGCGACCAGCACGTCCGAATCGGCCCGCGACAGCGCGGCATCGTGCAGCACCGTGCGCAGCGAATCGGCCAGCGCGGCCTTGTCGAGCGCACCGGCCTGCGTCGGGTCGTCCGACGCGGCGACCACCGCCGACTTCAGCGCGAAGCGCGCCGCTTCGGCTTTCGCCCCGGCCGCCCGTGCGCGTTGCGCGAGCGACTGCAGCGTCTGCGCGACACGATCGGCCGGCACCGGCAGCGCACCGTCGGTATCCCATGAATAGTCGGCCAGCAGGCGCCATTCGTCCGGCGTCAGCGACGCGCCGTTCTTCAGCGCCGTCGCGAGCGTCTGCCGCACCGGGTGCGCGGCCGTCATCCCGAGCGACAGCGCCTGCATGTAGCGGTCGAGATCGGCTTCGCCCGGCAGCCGCGTCACTTCGGTGCCGTCGGGGCGGAACAGGATCATCGTCGGATAGCCGTGCACCTTGAAACGCTCGCCGAGCTTCTGCGCGCTCTCGGTATCGCCGTCGAGATACACGGGCACGAAGAACGACGAGCGCGTCTTGAAGGCCTGCTGACTGAAGATCGTCGACTTCACCTGGTTGCACGACGGACACCATACCGCGCCCCAGTACAGCAGCAGCGGCTTGCCCTCGCGCTTCGCGAGCGCGAATGCGGCGTCGACGTCGCCGTGTTGCCACGCGATGCCGGGCGGCAGATGCGCACCGTCGGGCGATGCGTTCGCCACCGGGGCGCCCGCGGGCGCGGCAGCGGCAAGCGCCGCACCGGCGGCGGCGAACAGGCAGGCGGCGGTGAGATTGCGAAGAACGGTTTTCATCGAAGCGGGTTCCGTTGAACAAGACGGTTTCAGGGAGATGCCGCGCACGCAACGAGGGCCGTGAAGCGATGACGACGAGGCCGGCCGACCTGCAGCGCCGCGCATGCATCGATACGGAAAAGCGAAGCCGGCCGCGGCGACCGGCAAATCGTTCGACGATACGACGGGTACAGCCGAAGGAAAACGAACGAATTCTCGATTGAATATGACGCGCGGCATCACGGCCGCGTGTGCCGTCACGTCCGCAGCGGCCGGCCCTTCACGGCCGCGCCTTGAGCCGGGCCATGTGATACACGGACGCATGCACGCCGTCGCGCAACGCGTAATCCGGCGATTCGCCCTCGATGCGGAAACCGTGTTTCTCGTAGAGCGCGATCGCCGCGCGGTTGTCGGTAAACACGGTCAGCTCGAGACGCGTGATGTTCAGCCAGTTCTCCGCGAGATCGATCGCGGCCGCGAGCAACCGGCCGCCGATGCCGCGCCCGTGACGCGCCGCGTCGACCATCATGCCGAGCGCCGCCGCGTGGCGCCGGCGCGGATTCGGCTCGGGATGCAGACCGAGATGGCCGACCACCGTGCCGTCGATTTCGGCGACGAGGCTCACGCCGTGCTCGCGCACGTTGTCGAGCCGCTTCCGCCATTTTTCGAGCGACGGAAACGGCTGCTGCAACGTATTCATGTACACCGCGGGATGCGCGGCGATCTGCCGGATCGCGTCGACGTCGTGCGTCTCGCTGTGCCGGATCGTGATATCGGTCATGGGTGGGCCGGTTCCGAAAAGTCGCGCCGAACGCGCGGACTGCGCAGGCGCGCAGCAACGCATCGAGCTTAGCCGATTTCACGCATTTGAAACACGGGTGTCACGCCGTTGCACGTCAGGTTGCATCCGCAACCAAGCGCGCTCGCGCGATCCGCGCCCATCCGGAAAATTCTGACCGGTCACGCGTGCGGCGATCGGTAATTTCTTACCGTTTTCGATCTCGCATCGCGCTCGAACGAATCGTTGCGCACGCAACGTCACGTGCGCGACATGCGATGTCATTTCTTCATCACGCCTGCGTCATGTCGCGTCCCTAGACTGGGCGCCGCCCCAGCCCGGCATGCGCCGGCCCGGTGTGTGCCGACTCCTGCCCCGCGCACCACGAGCGCACGGCGCGTAGGATCGCGACGGCGGCCGCGGCAGCCGCGCGACGTCGCGCATCGGGCGATGCGCGCACCGCCGCAACAGGCGTCCGATGCGCCCAACGCGCACGCATCGCCGGTCGTTCCGGCGCGAGACGACGCCCGGGCACCGTCAGACGAACGCACGAACGCTCCCACCCTCACAGGATCCGAACGCCATGACGTCACGCCGCAAATTCCTTCAGCAAACCGCCGGTTCCGGCCTCGCCGCCGCCGCGCTGTCCGCGTTTCCGCCAAGCATCCGCCGCGCGCTCGCGATTCCCGCCTTCCACGAAACGGGGACCATCCAGGACGTCAAGCACGTCGTGCTGCTGATGATGGAGAACCGTGCGTTCGACAGCTACTTCGGCACGTTCAAGGGCGTGCGCGGCTACGGCGACCGCTTCGCGGTGCCGTCGCCGAACGGCCGCGACGTGTTCTACCAGGCGTACACGAAGGCGACGCCCGCCGCGACCGTGACGCCGTATCACCTCGACGCGCGCCAGGGCAACGCGCAGCGCGCGGGCGGCACGCCGCACACGTGGGCCGATGCGCAGGCCGCGTGGGACCACGGCCGGATGAACCGCTGGCCCGACGCGAAGACGCCGCTGTCGATGGGCTACTACGACGCGGCCGAGGTGCCGTTCCAGCGCGCGCTCGCCGATGCGTTCACGCTGTGCGACCACTACCACTGCGGGATGCACACGGGCACGATCGCGAACCGCCTGTTCTACTGGAGCGGCACCAACGGCCCGAACGGCATCAGCCCGGCCGACGGCAACCGCGTGAAGATCGCCGCGCTGAACAACCAGTTCAACGGCGGCAACGACATCGGCCCGTCGAGCCAGGGCTGGACCTGGACGACCTATGCCGACCGGCTGCAACAGGCCGGCGTGAACTGGAAGGTCTACCAGAGCCTGATCGACAACTTCGGCTGCAACGAGATGATGAGCTTCCGCCACTGGCGCGCGGCGATCGAGCAGATGCCGGCCGCGCGCCGGCCCACGTACGTCGCGTCGACCGACATCACGCAGCCGGTGACGGCGGCCGGCGCGTTCTACGATCCGGCGATCGACGACCCGCTGAGCCCGCTCGCGAAGGGCTTCGGCAACACGATGCCGTACGGCTTTCTCGAGACGTTCCGCGACGACATCCGCAACGGCAAGCTGCCGGAAGTGTCGTGGATCATCCCGCCGTCCGCGTACAGCGAACACCCGGGGCCGTCGAGCCCCGCGCAGGGCGGCTGGTACGTGCAGGCCGTGCTCGACGCGCTGACGGCGAACCCGGAGGTCTGGAGCAAGACCGTGCTGCTGGTCAACTACGACGAGAACGACGGTTTCTTCGACCACATGCCGTCGCCGGCCGTGCCGTCGCGCAACCCCGACGGCACGCTCGCGGGCGGCCATACGCTGTCGGCCGCCGACGTCGCGGTCGAATACCACGACTTCACGCCGGCCACGTCGAGCCAGCCGGCCGTCGACGGCCGTCCGTACGGCCCGGGCCCGCGCGTGCCGATGTGGATCGTGTCGCCGTGGAGCCGCGGCGGCTGGGTCAACTCGCAGGTGTTCGACCACACGTCGACGCTGCGCTTCCTCGAGAAGCGCTTCGGCGTCGCGGAGCCGCAGATCAGCGCGTACCGCCGCGCGGTGTGCGGCGACCTGACGAGCGCGTTCAACTTCCGCACGCCGAACAACGAGCCGCTGCCGACGCTCGCGGGCCGTACGACGAAAAGCCAGGTCGACGCGCTGAGCGCCGCGCAGCAAACCGCGCCGAAGATCGTGCCGCCCGCCACGCCCGCGCTGCCGACGCAGGCGACCGGCGTGCGCCCGTCGCGCGCGTTGCCGTACGAACTGCACGCGAGCGCGCGCACCGATGCCGGCGCCGGCACGGTCACGCTGAAGTTCGCGAACACCGGCCACGCCGCCGCCGTGTTTCACGTCTACGACAAGCTGCACCTCGACCGGCTGCCGCAGCGCTACGTCGTCGAGCCGGGCAAGACGCTGCACGGCGACTGGGCCGCGCGCGCCGACAATGGCGGCAAATATGACCTGTGGGTGCTCGGCCCGAACGGCTATCACCGCCGCTTCACCGGCGACCTGAGCCGTCTGGCCGGCGCGCGTGCGCCGCACCCCGAAGTGCGCGTCGGCTATGCGGGCGCGAGCGGCAACCTCCATCTGCGGCTGCGCAACGACGGCGGCGGCACGGTGCGCTTCACGGTGAAATCGAACCAGGTCTACGGGCCGCTGTCCGGGCGCGGCGGAAACGACGACCGCGGCAACGGTCATGGCCACGGCACCGACAACGCCACCGGCCACGGCACCGGCACCACCTGGACCGTCACGGTGCGCGCCGGCGACCAGTCCGAGCTGCACTGGAAGCTCGACTCGACCGGCCATTGGTACGACTTCATCGTCACCGCCGACAGCGACGCGAGCTTCTCGCGCCGCGTGGCCGGCCGCGTGGAAACCGGCCGCCACTCGGTGAGCGACCCGGCAATGGGGCTCGCCGACCGCTTCTGACGCCGCCGCGGCGACGCGCGGCGCAGCGCGTGTCGCCACCCGCGCCGGCGTAGCCGCGAACGCCGGTCGGGCACCGGTTTCACCTGGTGCCCGATCCGGCTGAGACGCCCGCCCGGCGCGGCTCAAACATCAGAGGGATCGGTGGTGCAGCCCTCATTTCACCCCCACGAAAATGCTCCGTGTCGCGGCCCGTTCGCGTTAAACTGCGTCAAGCCGTATTCAACAAAGACATCTTTGCCGCTCCGGCATCCACGACACGATACGAGGATAGGTTCGATGCGCACTACCGGCTCATCCGGGGCAATGACCCTGCTCACCGAACACGACCCGGCCGACGGCCGCGAACTGCGCTCGCTCCGGCTCGAAGCGACCGGCGACGGCAAGAGCGTGCTGCTGATCGAGATCGACGAACGCAAGCCCGGCATCCATCGCGAGGTCCGCTACGAGATCACGCCGGCCGAACTGATCGCCGCGATCCGCTCGCACGGCGCCGAGCTGCCCGGCGAAAACCATGGCGCCGCCTCGCTCGCCCGCACGCCTTCCTGATTCCGGACGGTGAGCCGCGTGCCACGCGCCGGCTCACCGACATCCCCCTGCCGCCGTCAGGCGCTTTCCGTCATTCCCGCCGCTGCCTTGAAAAAGGCCGATAATCGGCCCATCTGCATTTCCTGCCCACGCGTTTCCTTTTCGGCCAGCCGTCATGCTCCGTGACCTCGTCGCCCAGTACGGGCCGCTTCTCGTGTTCGCCAACGTGCTCGCGGCGGCCATCGGCCTGCCGGTGCCCGCGATGCCGACGCTCGTGCTGTTCGGCGCGATGTCCGCGATGCATCCGGCGATGATCGGCTCGCAGCTCGTGACGGTCGTGGCGCTGTCCGTGCTCGGCGCGCTGATCGGCGACACGGTCTGGTACGTCGCCGGGCGGCGTTACGGCGGCACGACGCTGAAGACGATCTGCCGGCTGTCGCTGTCGCGCGATACCTGCGTGAAAAAGACCGAGCGCTTCTTCGGCCGCTACGGCGTGCGCGTGCTCGCGGTCGCGCGCTTCATTCCGGGGTTGTCGCTGGTGTCGGTGCCGATGGCCGGTGCGCTCGGCACGCGCTACCGCACGTTCGCCGGCTACGACGCGCTCGGCGCCGCGCTGTGGACGATCGTCGGGCTGATGGCCGGCCTCGTGTTCTACCGGCAGATCGACTGGCTGTTCGCCGGCGCGAGCCGCCTCGGCCGTGCGGTGCTGCTGGTGATCGTCGCGCTGCTCGCCGTCTATGCGGCCGTGCGGTGGATGCGCCGCCGCGCGCTGATCCGCCAGCTCGCGAACGCGCGGATCGGCGTCGACGAGCTCGACGTGCTGCTGCGCGACACTGCCGCCCCGGTGGTGCTCGACGTCCGCTCGCCCGAGCACCGCAAGCTCGACCCGTTCACGATTCCCGGTGCACAGTTCGCCGACGAACGCCAGATCGGCGACATCGTCGCGCGCTATCCGCTCACGCAGAAGTTCGTCGTCTATTGCTCGTGCCCGAACGAAGTGACGGCCGCGCTGATGGCGAAGCGCCTGCTCGATGCAGGCTTCACCGATGCGCTCGCGCTGCGCGGCGGCCTCGACGCATGGCGCGACACGGGCCGCCAGCTCACGTCGCTCGTGGAAGAAACGCCCGCCGCGAACGATGCCGTAGCGGGATGGCACAAGCCGGCCTGATCGCACCGATCGCGGGCCCGCCGCACCGGGTCCGGACAGGGGGCGTTGCGCCCCCTTCGCATCAGAACGCGTGCAGCGGCAGGTTCACGACCAGACGGTATTCCTTGTTGGTCGCGTCCGAGTAGTGGGACGAGCCGTTGTGCCACATCGCGATGAACGTGACCTTCGTGTCCTTCAGCTTGCCGCTCTGGAACGTGTACGACGGGATGAAGCCGAACTCGTGGTGACGGCCCTGCACCGGCGCGCCGTTGCTCCAGTAGATGCTCGACTTGCTCGGGTCGTTCGCCGCACCCGCGCTGCCGTCCGCGCCCCAGCCCGTCACGCCCCACACCATCGCCTTGAAGCCCGGCAGGCCCGCTTCCTTGCCGTAGAACGTGTAACGCAGCTGCAGCGACTTTTCGTGCGGCGCGTTGTAGTCGACGTCCATCGAGTTGGTCAGGAAGATGCCGTTCGTTTCGTTCAGGTAGTCGAAGAACTGGTCGCCGAGCACCTGCTGGAAGCCGAGCAGCAGCTCGTGCGGGCCGTGCTGCGCGGCCACCGACAGGCTGTACGCGTTGTTGTTGATCTTGCCCTGCAGCGCATCGCCCGTGTCGTGCGTCGAGTAGACGTTGCCGAAGCCGGTCCACTTGATCGTCTGCGGGCTGCCGATGCTGTGCTTCACCGACGCGTAGTACTGGTGCCACACGTCGTCGGCCTGGTTCGCGTACAGCGCGACTTCGCCGTTCGGCGAGTAGTCCCACGTGCCGCCGACGTAGGTCAGGCGATTGACGCGCGTGCCGCCGTATTGCGTCGTCAGGTTGGTGAGCGTCGTATGACCGCGCGCGTCGGTCTTCGTGAAGCTGCCGGCCTCGAGCATCACGTTCTTGAATTCATTGCTGACGATCGTCGCGCCGAGGAACGTCGGCGGCAGCGCACGGTTGTCGTGCTGCTCCATGAACGGGTTGTCGACGGCCTGCAGACCGTACTTGACCACCGTGTTCGAGATGCGCGCCTTCACGTCGTAGATGCCCGGGTACGCCCATGCAAGCTGGTTCGACCCGCCGCCGCCCTTCGCCACGTGCACCATGTTGCCCGCGCCCGCGCCGCCGTCGAGTTTCAGGCCCGCGTACAGCGACGCGTCCACGCCGAAGCCGATCAGGCCCGCCGTATAGCCGGACTCGAAGTTCGCCATCACGCCCTGGACCCACGCATGGCGGTGCGGCCCGCCCTTGTTGTCGAGGATGTCCGAATAGTTGCGGAACAGGAAGTCGAGATGGCTGTCGGCGATGAAGCCCTTCGATTTCGACTGCGCCGACGGCTCGTCGGGCGGCGTGACGGCCTGGGTCGCCTCGGCGTTGACAATGGCGTTCTGGGTCGGCGCCTGCGCAACGGCCGTGCCCGTACCGGCGGCCGGTGCGGCCTGCGCGACCGTCAGCGGCACCGCGTCGTCCGCGTGCGCGACACCCGTCAGCGAGACGCCGGCGAGCGCCGGCAGTCCCCATGCAAGCAGCATCTTCGATGCCGTCCCGATCGTCTTCTGCTTTTTCATCATCATTCTCGTCTTGTGTTGATATCGTCCACGCCGGTTGCGATCCGCTTCCAGCCCCCCGGCGAGCCCGGCTAAGGACGCGCCTGTACCCGCAGCGCGAAGATCGTTCGCGCCGCACCTACCCCTGTTGACCTGCCTTGGTTATGTTTGCTGCGTCACTTCACATCACGCCGCGCCCGCGCGGATGCACGCGACGCGCGCCGCCGAGCCGTGCCGTACTTCCGGCAGCGGCACGTCCTGCGCGCACGCGTCGATCGCGACCGGGCAGCGCGTGCGGAACGCGCAGCCGGACGGCGGGTTGAGCGGCGAGGGCATCTCGCCCGCCAGCAGCATCGGACGGCGAGCACGCTCGCGCGCCGGCTCCGGCGTCGGCGCCGCATCGAGCAGCGCCTTCGTGTACGGGTGTTGCGGCACGCCGTACACGTCCTGCCGCGTGCCGAACTCCATCACGCGGCCGAGATACATCACGAGCACGCGCTGGCTGATGGCCTTCACCACCGCCAGGTCGTGCGCGACGAACAGATAGGACAACGACAGTTCACGCTGAAGATCGCGCAGCAGGTTCACGATCTGCGCCTGGATCGACACGTCGAGCGCCGATACGGGTTCGTCGCAGATCACGAGCTTCGGCTCGCCGATCAGCGCACGCGCGATGCCGACGCGCTGGCACTGCCCGCCGGAAAATTCATGCGGATAACGCAGCAGGTGATGCGCGTTCAGGCCGACGCGTTCGAGCATCGTGACCACGCGGCGGCGCACTTCGGTGCGGCCGAGGCCGGCGTGATGCGTGACGAGCGGCTCCGCGACGACCTGCTCGATCGTCATGCGCGGGTCGAGCGACGCGAGCGGATCCTGGAAGATCATCTGCACTTCGCGCCGCATCGCGGTGCCGCGCAGGTGATCGGGCGCGACGGCCTGGCCGCGCCATTTCACGGTGCCGGCCGTCATCGGCACGAGGCCGATCAATGCGCGCGCCAGCGTCGACTTCCCGCAGCCCGACTCGCCGACGAGCCCGACCGTCTCGCCGCGCTTCACGTCGAACGACACACCGTCGACTGCGCGCAGCGTGCCCTTCGGCGACCACGGATAGCCGCCGAGCGGCACGCGGAAATGCACCTTCAAGTTCTCGACGGACAGCAGCGTGTCGTCCGTCGCGCCGGCTGGGCGGCGTTCATCGACGCTCATCGCAGACCTCCCGTCAGATCGGCCACCGGGCGGTGGCACGCGCGCACCGCGCCCGCGGCGCCATAGGTTTCGAGCGCCGGGCGCGCGGCGCCGCAGCGTTCTTCCGCATACGTGCAGCGCTTCGCGAACGCGCAGCCGGCCGGCGCGGTGCCGGGCATCGGCGGGTTGCCGGGAATCGCGACGAGCGGCGCATCGTCCGCATCGGTCAGCCGCGGCAGCGCGTTGAGCAGGCCGATCGTGTACGGATGCGACGGCGCCGCGAAAATGGAGTCGGCCGGCGCGTATTCGACGGTGCGGCCCGCGTACATGACCATCACGTCGTCCGCGAGGCCGGCGACCACGCCCATGTCGTGCGTGATCAGCACGATCGCGGTGCCGCGCTCGCGGTTCAGCTCGCGCAGCAGGTCGATGATCTGCGCCTGCACGGTCACGTCGAGCGCGGTGGTCGGCTCGTCGGCGATCAGGATTTCCGGCTCGGACAGCAGCGCCATCGCGATCATCACGCGCTGCCGCATGCCGCCCGAGAACTCGTGCGGATACATGCGGATGCGGCGCGCCGCGTCGGGAATGCGCACCGATTCGAGCGCGTCGATCGCGCGCTTCGTGGCTTCCTTGCGCGACAGCCTGCGATGCAGCTGCAGCGTCTCGGTCATCTGCCGCTCGATCGTCAGGAACGGATTGAGCGACGTCATCGGATCCTGGAAGATCATCGCGATGCGGTCGCCGCGCACGGCGTTCAATGCGCGCGTATCCATCTCGAGCAGGTTGTCGCCGCGGTAGCGCGCGGTGCCGGTCGTCGTGCCGTTGCCGGCCAGCAGGCCGAGCAGCGCCATCACGGTCTGGCTCTTGCCCGAGCCCGATTCGCCGACGATGCCGAGCGTCTTGCCGGCTTCGAGCGAGAACGACACGCCGTTCACGGCGTCGATCGGCGGCGCATCCTTGCGCGTGAAGCGCACGCCGAGATTTTCCACTTCCAATAGAGCTGCCATCTTCAGCGATCCTTCGGGTCGAGCGCGTCACGCAGGCCGTCGCCGACGAAGTTCACGCAGTAGAGCGTCACGCACAGCATGACGGCCGGGGCCAGCAGCAGCCACGGCATCGATTCCAGTTTCTGCGCGCCGTCCTGGATCAGCACGCCCCAGCTCGTCATCGGTTCCTGCACGCCGAGGCCGAGGAACGACAGCACCGATTCGGTCAGCACGATGTTCGGCACCGAGACCGTCGCGTACACGACGACCACGCCGAGCAGGTTCGGCACGACGTGGCGCAGCACGATCGACCCCGGCGACACGCCGATCGCGCGCGCCGCGTCGACGAACTCGCGATTGCGCAGCGACAGCGTCTGGCCGCGCACGACGCGCGCCATGTCGATCCACGAGAACGCGCTGATGGTCAGCACGACCAGCATGAACGAGCGGCCGAACAGGGTCATCATCAGGATCGCGATCAGCAGGTACGGGATCGCGTACATCATGTCGACGACGCGCATCATCACGGAGTCGACGCGGCCGCCCGCGAAGCCCGCGGTCGCGCCCCACGCGACGCCGAACAGGCCCGACACGAGCGTGCCGAGCAGGCCGACCTCGATCGAGACGCGGCCGCCGATCAGCGTGCGCACGAGCAGGTCGCGGCCGAGCTCGTCGGTGCCGAACCAGTGCTGGTTCGCCCAGGTCGGCGGCAGGCTGATCGCGCCCCAGTCGCTCGCGGCGGGATCGGCCGCGAGCAGCCACGGGCCGACGAAGCACGCGAGCGTGATCAGCGCGAGCAGCACGAGGCTGAACACGGCCGCGCGGTTGTGAAGGAAGCGCGCGAACGCCAGCTCGAGCGGCGAGCGCGAACGCGGCGGCGAATCGGTCTGCACGGGCAGGCCGACGACGGGAGTGGTCGGAGTCATCGCTCAATAACGGATGCGCGGATCGAGCCACGCGTACGCGAGGTCGACCAGCAGGTTGAACAGCACCGCGCAGACGGTCGTCAGCACGACGAGGCCGAGCACCAGCGTGTAGTCGCGGTTGATCGCGCCGTTCACGACGAGCTGCCCGAGGCCCGGCAGCGCGAACACCGATTCGGTGACGACGGCCGCCGTGATCGACGTGATGCAGACCGTGCCGAACAGCGACACGACCGGCATCAGCGCGGGCTTCAGCGCATGACGCAGCACGATCGTCGAGCCCGGCAGGCCCTTCGCCCGCGCGGTGCGGATGTAGTTGCTCGACAGCGTCTCGATCATCGAGCCGCGCATCACGCGCGCGAGCAGCGACACGTTGATGAAGGTCAGCAGCACGATCGGCAGCAGCCGGTATTGCCAGCCGCCGTCGCCCCAGCCACCGGCCGGCAGCCAGCCGTTGCCGGCCGACGTCTTCAGCAGGATCGCGAAGATCCACACGAGCACCGGCCCGAGCACGAACGGCGGCACGACGTTGCCGAAGTTGCCGATCAGCATCACGAAGCGGTCGATCACGCTGTCGCGGCGCACGGCCGCGACGGTGCCGAGCAGCACGCCGAGCACGATCGAGACCGGGATCGACACGCCGCCCACGCCGAGGCTCACCGGCAGCGCCTTCTTCACGAGATCGTTCACCGACCAGTCGACGTAACGGAACGACGGGCCGAGATCGCCGTGCAGCAGCGAGCCGAGATACAGCAGGTACTGCTTCCACAGCGGCTCGTCGAGGTGGTATTTCGCGTTCAGGTTCGCAAGCGTCGCGGCGGACAGCTGCTTCTCCGTATCGAACGGGCCGCCGGGCGTGAAATGCAGCAGCAGGTAGCAGACGGTGATGACCGCGAGGATCGTCGGCACCGCCCACAACGTGCGCCTCAATGCATAGGCCAGCATGATCGCTCCGCTCAGTGCTTGATCAGGTACAGGTCCTGCGAAGCACGCATGTCGATCACGTTCTTCAGCGAATAGCCGCCCACGTAGGGCTTCACGAGACGATCGGCCGAATACTGGAACAGCGGCACCATCGGCGTGTCCTTCATCGCCATGTCGTGCGCCTGCGTGAGCAGCGCGGTGCGCGCCTGGTCGTCGAGCTTCTGGTTGCCTTCGTCGACGAGCGCGTCCATCTGCTTGTTGCAGTAGCCGACGGTGTTCTGCGAGCTGCCGCAGCGGATCAGGTCGAAGAAGGTCATCGCGTCGTTGTAGTCGGCGAACCAGCCGTCGCGCGCGATCTGCACCTTGCCGTCATGCCGCTGCTTCATCAGCACCTTGAACTCGACGTTCTCGAGCTTCGTGGTGATGCCGAGCTTGGTGCGCCATTCCGATGCGGTGAACAGCGCGACCTTCTTGTGCAGGTCGTTGGTGTTGTACGTGAGCGTGAACGACAGCGGCTTCGCGTCCGAGTAGCCAGCCTGCTTCAGCAGGTCCTTCGCGGTCGCGATGCGCTTGGCCATCGGCCACGACGCCCATTCCGGCGTGAACGGCTGCACGCCCTTCGTGCCGTTCGGCATCAGCCCGTACATCGGCTTCTCGCCGGCCTGCGTGAGCTTCGACGTCAGCACGTCGCGATCGATCACCATCGACAGCGCCTGGCGCACGCGCTTGTCCTTCAGCGCCGCGTCGCTGTTGTTCAGGTAGTAGTAGTAGGTCGCGAGTTGCAGGCCCGGGCGCAGTTCGGCGCCGAACTGCTTGCTGACCTGCTGGAAGATGCCCGACGGGATCGAGTAGCTGTAGTCGATCTGGCCGGCCTGGTACATGCGCATCGCGGTTTCGTCGCTTTCGATCGGCAGGTACGTGACCTTGTTGATCACGACCTTCGACGCGTTCCAGTACTTCGCGTCCTTCGTCGCCACGATGCGGTTGTTCGGCTGCCAGTCGACGAGCTGGTACGCGCCGTTGCTGACGATGTTGCCCGGGCGCGTCCATGCGTCGCCGAACTTCGCGACCACGTCCTTGTTCACCGGCGCGAGCGGCGCCATCGCGGTCAGTTCGGGGAAGAACGCGACGGGCACGTCGGTCGTCACCTCGAGCGTGTACGGATCGACGGCGCGCACGCCGAGCGTCGACGGCGCGGCCTTGCCCGCGATGATGTCCTTCGAGTTCTTGATGAACTCGACGAGGATCGTGTATTTCGAGCCCGTCTTCGGATCGACGAGGCGCTGCCACGAATAGACGAAATCGGCGGCCGTCACCGGCTGGCCGTTGCTCCACTTCGCGTCGTGGCGAAGCTTGAAGATCCACGTCTGCGGCGTCTTGCGTTCCCACGACAGCGCGACGCCCGGCACGACCTGGCCGGCCGCATCGATGCGCGCGAGCCCTTCGAACAGGTCGAGGCCGATCGTGTTGCCGGTCCACGATTCGATGTGCGCGGGGTCGAGCGACTCGACTTCGGCGGGCACCTGTCGCGTCAGGTCCTGTTGCGGAGCGAGCGTGACGTTGGACGGAACGGTCACGGCGTGGGCGACGGGCGTCGTCAGGGCGAGCGCGGCCAGCACGGCCGACATGGCATGCAAGGATTTCATCGTGGCAGTCTTGAGAAGGTGTGTTCGGTGAGCGTCGCGCGGCGGATGCCGCGGCTTACGCGTGAGACGCTGACGGGTGCAGCGATTGAGGAGGCCCGTGGTTCTCGTATTGCATGTTAGTATTCCTTACATTTCTTTCGACAGGCATCCCGTCGAAGAAACGAAGGAATACCTGTGCGTTAGAACAGCCTCGGTGTCCCGACCCAGACCACCACCGACTCGATCTTCGCGGTGTTGACCCAGCTGTGCGGGACCGTCGACTGATAGTGCGAACTGTCACCGGCCTGCAGGACGAACGTCTTGCCTTCCAGCGTCAGCGACACTTCCCCTTCAATCACGTACAGGAACTCCTCTCCTGCATGTGTCGTCACCTCGGACCGTTTCTGCCCCGGCGGCATCCTCACGAGGATCGCCTCCAGCTGGCGCCCTTCGGACACGTTCGTCAGCCTCGCGAACAGGTTCGTCGAATCGGCGAACCCGAAGAAGCGCAACTGATCGCCTCGGCAGACCGAGCGTTCTTCACTCGGCGTATCCACGAAGTACTGCACCGTCACACCGAGCGCGTGGGCGATACCGGCCAGCGACGTCAGTGACGGCGACGCGAGCCCGCGCTCGACTTGAGACAGAAACGGCTTCGAAATCCCCGCGGCGGTAGCGGTGTCGTCGAGCGTGCGCTTCAGACGTTGGCGCAACGCGCGAATCTTGCTGCCGAGTGCGACAGCGTCTGCCGATCGCGAGTTTTCAGTGGGGGGAACCATAGCAGGCCGAAAAGTGATCGTCAAAAAATGTTTGATGGAAAGTAACTAAGTTAATTAGAGATAGCTTAATCTTCGGGTTCGTACACGTCTTCGGTGTTGAGCCTGGTGCACTAAACAGGGCACGAAGCGAACGAAACGACGCGCTATCTTGCCAGACTCGCCGGCTTCACAGGCAAGCTGCAAGCGGCTCTCCGGGAATCTTCGGAGGACCTGCGCCAATGCTTACAACTAGATGATGAGACGAATGTTGCTGAAAGCTGCTGCCACATCGGGAGTTTCCCTAGGTAGCGCCCACCTGTCGCACCGGACCGGCACCCGCTACCATGCGCGCGCCGGTCGGGGACCTTCCCCGCCCCATCAGGCGGTGTCCGACCCCGGCCCGGGCTAACCGCCCGACTGTTCCATCGCCTGCACAAGCCTATCCGGCCGATTGTGCACCGGCGCCAGTTCGACCCAAGACGACGCGTGATCCGTGCCGTCCGTTTCAACGAGATTGATGATGCATTCACCTGTTTCCCAAACCCGATCGTTTACGACGGTCTTCCTCATCGAAATGTGGGAGCGCTTCGGCTACTACGGCATGGCCGCGCTCCTGGTCCTCTTCATGGTCGACCGGCTCGGCTTCACCGACAGCCACGCGAACCTGACCTGGGGTGCGTTCACCGCACTCGTCTACGCCGCGCCGTCGATCGGCGGCTGGATCGGCGACAAGGTGCTCGGCGCCCGCCGCACGATGATCATCGGCGCGTCGGTGCTGTGCGCCGGCTACCTGATGCTCGCGGTGCCGAACGATCACCTGACGTACATGTATGCGTCGCTCGGCGTGATCGTCGTCGGCAACGGCCTGTTCAAGGCCAACGCGGCAAACCTCGTGCGCCGCATCTACGAAGGCGACGACGCGCGCATCGACAGCGCGTTCACGATCTACTACATGGCGGTCAACATCGGCTCGACGGTGTCGATGCTCGCGACGCCGTGGATCAAGGATCACTGGGGCTGGCACACCGCGTTCGCGGTCTGCTGCGGCGGCATGCTGCTCGCGATCCTCAACTTCATGCTGATGCACCGCACGCTCGCGCACGTCGGCTCGCAGCCGGACGACGAGCCGATCCGCTGGAAGCGCCTCGGCGCGGTCGCGGCCGGCGGCGTCGGGCTCGCGCTGATCACGCTGTACGTGCTGCAGCACAAGCAGCTCGCGGTCGCGAGCGTGTGGACGGCGGCATTCGCGATCCTCGCGATCTTCGCGTACATGATCGCGAAGTCGGAGCGCTCGGAGCGCGCGGGCCTGATCGCGGCGCTCGTGCTGATCGGCCAGGTGATCCTGTTCTTCATCTTCTACGTGCAGATGTCGACGTCGTTGACGCTGTTCGCGCTGCGCAACGTCGATCCGCGCTTCATGCTGTTCGGCACGACGCTGTTCACGTGGAGCGCCGCGCAGTTCCAAGCGCTGAACCCGATCTGGATCATGCTGCTGAGCCCGGTGCTCGTGTGGGTCTACAACGCCGTCGCGAAGGGCGGCCGCGACCTGCCGGTCGCGGCGAAGTACGCGCTCGGTTTCGGCGCGGTCGCCGCCGGCTACCTGGTGTTCACGATCAGCGGCCGCTACGCGGTCGACGGCCGCGTGTCGTCGTGGTTCATGGTGTGGGGCTACGGCCTGTACTCGCTCGGCGAGCTGCTGGTGAGCGGCCTCGGCCTCGCGATGATCGCCCGCTACGTGCCGGCGCGCATGAGCGGCTTCATGATGGGCGCGTATTTCGTCGCGACGGGCGTGTCGCAGTATCTGGGCAGCGTCGTCGCGAACTTCGCGCAGATGCCGTCGCACGAACTGCCGGCCACCGAATCGCTGCCGCTCTACCTGTCGCTGTTCGAGAAGCTCGGCTGGCTCGCCGCGATCGGCATGCTGCTCGCGCTGCTGCTGCTGCCGCTGATGAACCGCCTGTCGCGCCAGCATCAGCGCTGCACCGACGAGCGCCGCGAAGAAGCGCTGCAGGCGCAGGCCGCCACCGCCGCGCAGTAAGGACTATCCCTCGGCGTGCGGCTCGCACGCCACATTCTCCCGCCAGACACGCGAACGCGTCCTACACTGGTTGCAGGCAACGCATCCGCTTCGCGCGATGCGCACTGGCGGGAGAACACGATGAAAAGCAAGACGACGCGGCTTTTGAGGATTCTGTCGGACATCCGGCACGCGCAGCGCTGCACCGCGATGCGCGCCGCCCGGGCCGCGGCCGAAGCCGATGCGGTCCTCGCGGAGCGCGACGACCCGGCGCAGGACGAACGCGAAGACGCCGAATCCGACGACGCATCCGCCACGCCCCGCTCCCGTATCGGCTCACCTCACTGACGCCGCGCGGCGCCTGCCGCGCCGCCCGCATCCGTCGCGCGCCTACGCCGCCGCGCCGCGCCATCGCGCGATCCACGTTCCCGAACCGGCTACCGCCATCATCAGCCCGACCGCGCATGCGTCGGCCACGAGGCCCACGCCGACATGCCGCAGATCGGCGCTGCGCACGGCCGGATGCAGCAGCGAATCGATCACGAGCGAGATCGCCGCGCCCGCGACGAAGCAGATCAGCCCGCGCTGGCCGACCGCCACGACGGGCCGCACGCCCTGTGCGATCCGCGCGATCCAGCCGAAGCGCACGCAATCGGCCATCAGCCACGCGACGGCCGCGAAGCTCACGACGCGCGGCAGCGCGAGATCGCGCTTGAGCACGCCTTCCGGCACCGGCAGCCCCGAGAACAGCTTGTAGCTCGCGCAGCCGAGCACGATCGCGCATGCGAGCCCGGTCGCCGCGGCGCCCCAGCGGCCGAGCGCGATGCGGCGGTAGAACGGCTGGCAGCGCGCGAGCACGCCGGCGACGAACATCAGTTGCCACGCGAACGGATTGAAGCTCCAGCGGAAACCGTCGGTGTCCAGCAGTTCCGGGCCGAGCCAGCCCGCCGCCAGCCACGACGCGACGCTGAGCGCCACGAGCAGCCACGGATGGCGCCGCGCGAACGGCACCAGCACCGGCGACGCGAGCGCGAACAGCACGTACATCGGCAGCACCGACGCCAGATACGGCTGGCGCTGGAACGTCAGCAGCTCGGCGGCGCCCGTGAGCGGCGACGCGAGCATCACGCTGACGTCGTCGAGCGCGAGGTTCGGCGCATCGATCCCGTAGTGATCGAGCACCACCGACACGACGAGCATCAGCGTCGACGTCGCGAGAAACGCGCGGTAGATCTGCATCGCGCGCCGCACGAAACGCCGCTGCGCGGCGCGCGCGCCGTGCCGCTCGGCGATCGCGCCGTATGCGCTCGCGGTCGCGAAGCCGCCGAGGAACACGAACACCTCGGCCGCGTCGCACAGCGCGAACGCGTGCAGCGTCACGCGCGACAGCACGCTCGCGCCGATGTGATCGACGACGATCATCAACAGCACGAGCCCGCGGAAGAAGTCGATTTCGATCAGGCGGCCGCCGCGCGACGGCTGGACCGTGACGGAAGGCGGCGGGCTCAACGACATGAGCCCACCTGTGCGGCGGCGGTGCGACGCGCACCGTGGAAAGGATCGGGAAAAGGCAGGCGAGCGCGATCGGCGGCGATACGCGTATGCTCGCATCGCGCCAACCCGGCCGGCTTGGCGCGGAGGTGACCGTTCATGGAAAAGCTGCATACGAAGGGAAGTCGGTCAGGCCAGTCTAGTAGCCGATCAGGGGAGACCCTAAGTAACAAAGTGCAACCGAATCTTCTGTTCGATTACAAGCGCGAGCGTTGCGCGGCGAAGCAGGCAGCGTCGCCAGATTCGCGTCAGCGCGTCGCCAGTTGGCGGTCAGGATCGAGGGAGTCGGCGACACAACGCGCGGTGTTCGACGCTCGGATGAAGCGCGACGCGCGGCGCGTTCCGCGCGGCCGGCGCATCGCGACGATGCGGTTAACCGCGCGCGGGCAGGCGCCGCATCAGCATCGCGCTGTGCCAAGCGGTCAGCGCGACGGCGATCCAGATCGGCCCGTACGTCGCGAGCTGCGCGACGCTCAGCGTTTCACCGAGCAGCAGCAGCGACACCACGACGAGCAGCACGGGCTCGACGTAGCCGAGAATCCCGAACAGCGCCATCGGCAGCATCCGGCTCGCCTTCAGGTAGCTCGCCAGCGCGAGCGTGCTGAGGATGCCGAGCCCCGGCAGCAGCACGGCCCACAGCAGCGGATGGCCGGCGACGCGCGTGGTGCTCGTCGCGACCATCGCGAGCGCGATCGGGCACAGCAGCGCGATCTCGATCGCGAACGCGGCCAGCGAATCGGCGTTGATGCGCCGGCGCAGCACGAAATACGGCGGATAGCCGAGCGCGACGACCAGCGTCGGCCATGCGAATGCGCGCGTCGCCCACACCTCGTGCGCGACGCCGAGCGCCGCACAGGCGACCGCCGCCCATTGCAGCGGGTCGAGCCGCTCGTGATAGTAGAAGCGGCCGACGAGCACCATCGTCAGCGGCAGCAGGAAATAGCCGAGCGACACTTCGAGCATGCGGCCGTGCAGCGGCGCCCACAGGAACAGCCACAGCTGCACGCCGAGCAGCGCCGCGCTCACCGGCAGCGCGATCAGCAGGCGCCAGTCGCGCGCGCAGCGCCGCGCCAGCCCGACGAGCGCCGGCCAGCGGCCGCGCAGCGCGATCAGCGCGAGCGCGCCCGGCGCGGTCCACACGACGCGCCACGCGAAGATGTCGAGGCCCGTGAGCGGCGCGAGCAGTTTCGCGTAAGCCGACATCAGCGCGAACAGCGTCGACGCCATCACCGACAGCATGAGGCCGCGCCCCGCCTCCGGATACCCCGTCATGATCGTTGTGCGCCTCTTACTGCTGCTGGAAGCGTTCGAAGCGCTTCTCGGTCCGGCGTTCCTCGAACGTCACCTCGGTCACGCGCGCGGCGGGCGGCCCGTGGCGCAGCCATGCGAGCATCCGGTCGATCTGCGCGCCGGGGCCCTGGATCATCGCCTCGACGGTGCCGTCCTCGAGATTCGCGACCCAGCCGCGCAGCTTCAGCGCATGCGCCTCGCGCACCGTCGCATGACGAAAGCCGACGCCCTGCACGACGCCGCGCACCCGCACGTAGTAGGTCTCGATCCGTTCGTCCAGCTCATTGCGGCTCATTGCGTCGCCCTCCCGTTGCATTCAAGCCCGGCATTGTAGTCGCGTCGGCCGCTTCGCACACGCGCCGGCCGGGCGTCGCCGCGCACGCCGACCACGTACAATCTCGCCGATGCCCAACCGCCGCGCCGCCCGCGCGGCCCTGAAGGAAACGCATGACTGATACCTCCCGCGATCTCGTTCTCGTCACCGGCGCGTCCGGTTTCGTCGGCTCGGCCGTCGCGCGCATCGCGCAGCAGAAAGGCTATGCGGTGCGCGTGCTGGTGCGCCCGACCAGCCCGCGCACGAACGTCGCGGATCTCGACGCCGAGATCGTCACCGGCGACATGCGCGACGAGGCGTCGATGCGCGCCGCGCTGCGCGGCGTGCGCTACCTGCTGCACGTGGCGGCCGACTACCGGCTGTGGGCGCCCGACCCCGACGAGATCGAGCGCGCGAACCTCGAAGGCGCGGTCGCGACGATGCGCGCGGCCCGCGCGGCAGGCGTCGAGCGGATCGTCTACACGAGCAGCGTCGCGACGCTGAAGGTGACGAGCGCCGGCGATCCGTCCGACGAGAACCGGCCGCTCACGGCCGAGCAGGCGATCGGCGTCTACAAGCGCAGCAAGGTGCTCGCGGAGCGCGCGGTCGAACGGATGATCGCCGACGAAGGGCTGCCGGCCGTGATCGTCAACCCGTCGACGCCGATCGGCCCGCGCGACGTGAAGCCGACGCCGACCGGCCGCATCATCGTCGAGGCCGCGCTCGGCAAGATTCCCGCGTTCGTCGATACGGGGCTGAACCTCGTGCACGTCGACGACGTCGCGCACGGCCACTTCCTCGCCCTCGAGCGCGGCCGGATCGGCGAGCGCTACATCCTCGGCGGCGAGAACCTGCCGCTGCAGCAGATGCTCGCGGACATCGCGCAGATGACGGGCCGCAAGGCGCCGACGATCGCGCTGCCGCGCTGGCCGCTGTACCCGCTCGCGGTCGGTGCCGAAGCGGTCGCGAAGTTCACGAAGAAGGAGCCGTTCGTCACCGTCGACGGGCTGCGGATGTCGAAGAACAAGATGTATTTCACGTCGGCGAAGGCCGAGCGCGAGCTCGGCTACCGTGCGCGCCCGTATCGCGAAGGGCTGCGCGATGCGCTGGACTGGTTCGGCTCGGCGGGCTACCTCAAGTAACACAAAGCGGCGCGCCTCGCGCCGCTTTGCGCACTTTGTTACACGTCGCGCGCGGACCGGCATCGGCGCAGCGGTTAAAATCGCGGGTCTTACGCAGAGAAGACACGCATGAACCTGAACGATCAGATCGCTTCGCTCGCCACGGGCGTCGATCAGCTCCTCCACGATCACCACGCCGCGCAGCAGGCGGCACGCAGCGCGGAAGCCTTCGCGCGCGCCGCGGCAGCGGAAGCCCGGGCCGCGGCAGAGCGCCACGCCGCGGCGGAAGCCGACGCGCAGGCCGCCGCGCAGCGCCACACGGCCGCTGCCGCCGATGCCGAAGCCGCGCAGCGGCGCCACGCCGATGCCACCGCCGCCGCCGAAGCGGCCGCCCAACGTCATACGGATGCCGCCGCGCAAGCCGAAGCCGCTTCGCAGCGCCATGCGGAAGCCACCGCGCTGACCGAAGCGCTCGCGCAACGTCACGCGGATGCCGAAGCCGCGTCGCAGCGTCACGCGGCGGCGATCGCCGAAGCCGAGGCCGCCGCGCAGCGTCATCACGCCGCCGCGACCGAAGCCGAAGCGGCCGCGCAACGTCATGCCGCGGCGACCGCCGAAGCGGAAGCCGCCGCGAAGCGCCATGCGGAAGCGACCGCCGAAGCCGAAGCAGCCGCGCAGCGCCACATGGCCGCGATTGCCGAGGCCGAGGCGCTCGCCCAGCGTCACACGCAGGCGCTCGCCGACACGCAGGCCGCCGCCCGGCGTCACGACGAAGCCACCGCGGAGGCGGAAGCCATCACGCAGCGTCACGCCGAAGCGATCGCCCAGGCCGAAGCCGCCGCGCAACGCCACGCCGAAGCGACCGCCGAAGCCGAAGCCCTCACGCAGCGCCACACCGAAGCGATCGCTCAGGCCGAAGCCGCCGCGCAGCACCACGCGAAGGCCATCGCCGACGCCGAGGCGCTGGTCGAGGCCGTCGTCAAGGAAGCCGCGACGAACGCGGTGGCCGCCACGGCGGTGACGGCCGAAGCCGTCGAGCCGGCACCGGCGGATACGCCGGCAGCGGAGCCGGCCGTGCACGCAGTCGCGCCGGTTGCGGCCGAAGCAGCCGAGGTGCCGACCTCAGCCGCCGACGCCGAAACCGCGATCGTCCCGGCGGCGCAAGCCGGCGCCGCGGGCGAAACCGAAACCGACAGCGACACCGTTGCCGCGCCGGCCGACAAGGCGACGCTGCACGTCGCGCGCCCGTCCCAGAACGAACTCACGCTGACCATCAACGGCGAATCGATCACGCTGCATCCGGAGCAACTGGGCCAGCTGATCGAGGAACTCGCGCACGCACGCGCGTCGATGCAGCCGGAGCCGCCGCCCGGCATTCCGGCCGGCTGGCGTTTCGTGACGACGAAGAACCCGATGATGGCCGTGCAGAAGCAGTCGAACGGCGACCGTCTGCTGGTCGCCCGCCACACGGGCTACGGCTGGGTGCCGTTCACGTTCTCGCCGGACGTCGTGGTCCAGATGTACATGATGCTGACCCAGCGGTAAGCGCCGGCATCGGTATACGACACGGCAGAAAATAAAACAGCCCGACCGGTTCACACCGATCGGGCTGTTTGCTGTCCGGCTGCCGGGAGGCATGCCTCCCGGCCCCGTTCAGCGATCCACCGGCGCCTGCACGCGCGCCTTCCACTGGCCGCCCTTGCCGCGCCAGTAACGCCACGCGGACGCGAACGTCGCACCCACATAGAACAGCGCGACGAGCGGCAGCGCGGGCGCCCACAGCGGCGAGCGCCGGTAGTAGCGCAGCATCGGCGCATACGCGGCGCACATCGACGCCCACGCGAGCCACGCCGGCCATGCACGCGCGCCGTAGGCGAGCGCGACGACGGGCGGCACCAGATAGATGATCGTCATCCCGAGCAGCGTGCCGGCCAGCAGCAGCGGCGAATAGTGCAGCTGCGTGAACGCGGTGCGCGCGATCATGTTCCAGATGTCGCGCCAGCTGTCGTACGGGCGCAGCGACACGCTGCGATCGGCGAGATCGAGCCGGATCGGATGGCGGCCGCTGCCGCGGTGCTTGATCTGCGCGGCGAGGCTGCAGTCGTCGATCAGCGCGCCGCGAATCGATTCGATGCCGCCCGCTTCTTCCAGCGCCGTGCGCTTCACGAGCATGCAGCCGCCGGCCGCACCGGCCGTCCGGTTGCGCGGGTTGTTGATCCACGAGAACGGGTACAGCTTCGCGAAGAAGAACACGAACGCCGGAATCAACGCCTTTTCCCAGAACGAGTCGCAGCGCAGCCGCACCATCAGCGACACGAGATCGCGACGCTCGGCCTGCGCACGCGTGACGAGCTGCGCGACGGCGTCGGGCGGATGGCCGATGTCGGCATCCGTCAGCAGCAGGTAGTCGGCCGGCAGGCCGAGCGTCTGCACGGCCGCGATCCCCTGCGACTGCGCCCACACCTTGCCCGACCAACCGGCCGGCAGCGGCTTCGCGGTCAGCACCGTCAGCCGGTCGGCGCGGTTGATCGCGAGCGCGGCCGCGCGGGCCGCGTCGGCGGTGCCGTCGTCGCTGTGGTCGTCGACGATGATCAGATGGAATTCGCCCGGATAGTCCTGCTCGAGCAGCGAAGTCGCCGCGCGAGCGATCACGTCGGCTTCGTTGCGCGCCGGCACCACGGCCACGACGGCCGGCCAGCCCGCCTCGGCCGCCGCGCCGCGAGCCTCGGGCGGCAGCGGCCGCGCGGGCTGCGCGCGCCAGAAGCCGCCGCGCGCGACGAGCAGCACGATCCAGATCACCAGCGACAGGCCGGACACCAGGAAAGCAAGCGCCAGCATCATCGGCCTGCCTCCTGCCGCCCGCCGGCCGGGTAGGAATTAATAGGGGTCAGGAACAAAACGCCCGAAACCGCACGGGCGGAAGGGCAATACGCGTAAGAATCGACGGTCATCGAATGGCCTTGAAATGAGCGCGACGCCGGGCAGCCGGAGCGGCCGCCCGCGAAACCGCGTAGTTTACTGGGTTCCGCGCCCGCCAGCGCCGACGCGGCTCTCCCGCAATTGCAACGGTGCCGACACAGCACCAAAGCACGGACGGCCCGATAGGGTTAAAATGCGCGATTAATTCGGGGTTCCGGGGCCTGGCCGGCCGGTTCGTTCCTGCCTTCATAACATCAAGCCGGGGCGAGCGAGCGAGTGCCAGCTCCTCGAACCCCGGCGTCTGTCGTCGGAGTTCGCTCACCTATGCGAGTCATCCTTGCCCAGCCCCGCGGCTTTTGTGCGGGGGTTGTCCGTGCGATCGAGATCGTCGATCGCGCGCTGCAACAGCACGGTGCGCCGGTCTATGTGCGTCACGAGATCGTGCATAACCGGCATGTCGTCGAAAATCTGCGTAATAAAGGGGCACGATTCGTTGAGGAGCTCGACGAGGTGCCGCACGGCGCTGTCGCGATCTTCAGCGCGCACGGTGTCGCCCAGACGGTCGAGCGCGACGCGCAGACGCGCGGGCTCGACGTGCTCGACGCAACCTGCCCGCTCGTCACGAAAGTGCACGTGCAGGGGCGCCAGTACGTCGCGGCGGGCCGCCGGCTGATCCTGATCGGCCATGCGGGCCACCCGGAAGTCGAGGGCACGATCGGCCAGATTCCGGCCGAGGTGATCCTCGTGCAGAGCGAAGCCGAAGTCGATACGCTGACGCTGCCCGTCGATACGCCGGTCGCGTACATCACGCAGACCACGCTGTCGGTCGACGACACGCGCGGCATCATCGAAGCGCTGCAGCGCCGGTTCACCGACCTCGTCGGCCCGGACACGCGCGACATCTGCTATGCCACGCAGAATCGCCAGGCCGCCGTGCGCGAGCTGAGCGAACAGGTTGACGTGCTGCTCGTCGTCGGTGCGACGAACAGCTCGAACTCGAACCGCCTGCGCGAGATCGGCACCGAAAGCGGTGTGCCGAGCTATCTCGTCGCCGACGGCTCGGAAGTGAAGGCCGAATGGTTCGCGGGCGTGCAGACGGTCGGCCTGACCGCCGGCGCGTCGGCGCCCGAAGAGATGGTCGAGGATGTAATCAGCGCGCTGCGCGCGCTGGGGCCCGTCGATGTCGCGACGATGGCGGGCCGTGAAGAAAAAGTCGAATTCAAGTTGCCGGCGAAGCTCACGCAAGCTGTCGCCCGCGAAGTTTAAGGAGGACATCCCTTGTCTATTCCGCTGCTCCAGCAAGTCCGTGTCGGCGCCTACATCGTGCGCCAGCACCTGTCCGGCAACAAACGCTATCCGCTCGCGCTGATGCTCGAGCCGCTGTTCCGCTGCAACCTCGCGTGCAACGGCTGCGGCAAGATCGATTATCCGGATCCGATCCTGAACCAGCGCCTGTCCGTCGAGGAATGCCTGCAGGCCGTCGACGAGTGCGGCGCGCCCGTCGTGTCGATCGCCGGCGGCGAGCCGCTGCTCCACAAGGAAATGCCGGAAATCGTCAAGGGCATCATGAAGCGCAAGAAGTTCGTGTACCTGTGCACGAACGCGCTCTTGATGGAAAAGAAGATGGACGACTACCAGCCGAGCCCGTATTTCGTCTGGTCGGTCCACCTCGACGGCGACAAGGACATGCACGACCATTCCGTGTCGCAGGAAGGCGTGTACGACAAGGCGGTCGCGGCGATCAAGGAAGCGAAGCGCCGCGGCTTCCGCGTGAACATCAACTGCACGCTGTTCAACGATGCGATCCCCGAGCGCGTCGCGAAGTTCTTCGACACGCTGGGCCCGATCGGCGTCGACGGCATCACCGTGTCGCCGGGCTACGCGTACGAGCGCGCGCCGGATCAGCAGCACTTCCTGAACCGCGACAAGACGAAGAACCTGTTCCGCGAAATCCTGAAGCGCGGCGAAGGCGGCAAGCGCTGGTCGTTCAGCCAGTCGTCGCTGTTCCTCGACTTCCTGGCCGGCAACCAGACGTACAAGTGCACGCCGTGGGGCAATCCGGCGCGTACGGTGTTCGGCTGGCAGAAGCCGTGCTACCTGGTCGGCGAAGGTTACGTGAAGACCTTCAAGGAACTGATGGAAACGACGGAGTGGGACAACTACGGCGTCGGCAACTACGAGAAGTGCGCGGACTGCATGGTCCACTGCGGCTTCGAGGCGACGGCCGTGATGGACACGATCTCGAACCCGCTGAAGGCGCTGCGCGTGAGCCGCAAGGGCATCAAGACCGACGGCCCGTTCGCACCGGACATCTCGATCGCGAAGCAGCGTCCGGCCGAGTACGTGTTCTCGCGCCACGTCGAGATCAAGCTCGAGGAAATCCAGCGCGCCGGCAAGGGCAAGCTGCAGAAGCCGGCGAAGTCGGCAACGGCCGCTTAAGTCGCGCGTTGCGCCGCGAGAAGGTTCGCGCCTTCGCAGCGGCTGGAATCGAAAAAGCGCCACGGAGTTCATTCGCTCCGTGGCGCTTTTTGTTTTGACGGACGCCGTGTGACGCGCAGCGCTTGCGCGCCTGCGTGCGAGGCCGAGCGTCGGTTGCCTAGCTGCGCGACTCCGCCGCGGCGATCAGTTGCCAGGCGGTCGGGCCCGGATCGAGCAGCGGGTCGGACGGCGGATCGAGATCGTGCGGATGCGCTTCCTCGGACGGCAACGTCTGCGCTTTCGCAATGCCGATTTCGTCGCCGCATACGGTGCATCGATAGATGCCCGCCACCGTCACCTTGCTGCCCGGCGGCAGATTCTCGCTGAATGCGCGGCCACTTCCGCACGTGAAGTAGCCGCCGCTCCTGTATAGCGCCATCGCTCCTCCTGACCGAAACGAATGCGTTCGCGCCGACACGCATGCTCGTCGCAAACGCGAGGATGGATCGTCGTCCGGACACGCCGGGTTCCAGTCATGGCATTAGACGGCGCGCGGCCGCGCGATGGAATCGGACGCGTATGAAACACGGCCCGTGGGCAGCCACTCAATGCAGAACGGCCGGCTCCCGCATCTTCGCCGCGGCCTGCGCGACGAGCCCCGGCTGTTCGGCAGAGGCGAACGTGCAGACATGACGCCACAGCTCGGCCAGCCGATGCCGCGTGAGCGTCGCGACGCACGCGTCGTTCGCGGCGAGCACGCGTTCGAGTACCGCGCATTCGTCGTCGTGCAGCGTCCATGCCCCGCTTTGCGCGGCGCGCGCCACGCTCGCGTCCAGCACGCGCTCCGCGTCGACGCACAGGTCGATGGTCGCGTCGGGAGAGACCGCATCGTCGAGCGCGAGGAACACCAGATACACGCTCGTGCGCAGCCGCATCAGCAGCGTTTCGCTCCCGTGCTCGCCGCGCAGCGCGACCAGCGCCATATGGCATTTCAGCGAGATGTCGCGGGCATGCGCGGGCGGCAGCGGCAGCAGCCATTCGCGCGTCAATGGCGGATGGCGACGACCTTTTCGGGCAGCCTTCATGATTCGCCCCCGCTCGCGGACACGTCGCCCTTCGCCGATCCCGGCCACGCGCCACGGCACACGACGGCGCCGCGGCCCGCGTCGCGCAGGGTGTTCGCCCGGCGTCGCATGCCGTGCACATCGGCGCGCCGTCGCGTCGAACCCGCTTCCGGCAGCCTGCGTATCGCCGACACACGCCACACGCCGGACAATCGGTTGGGGCATGCCATGATCGTCTCCTGCATCAAAACGTGTTCTCGCCCTTCAGGTAGTACGCGGTTTTCACGAAGAACGCCTTCACCGGATGGCCGGTCTGCGCGTCGCGGGCCGCCCGCGCTTCCATCGCGGCCTTCTCGTCGCGCCACCGGTCGGGCATCGGGTTGTTCACGCGCGCGAGGGCGCGCTGCATCGCGAGCGGATAGTTCTGGTTGCCGGCCGTCGTCGCGCGATAGCCCGCGCGCGTCATCTGCATCAACTGCACATCGGTCTCGGCACGCGCCGCCGACCAGGTCAACGGCGCGGCATGCGGGGTGTCGCCAGCGCCGATCGACTGCGCAAAACCGACGGCAGGCAGCGCAACCAGTGCGCAGGAAAGAACAGCAACGGGAACGAGGGATCGCATAATGGCCTCCAGATGGTTGTCTCCGCATCGATCCATCATCGATGCGTTGAAATCATCGTATGTCGGGCCGCATCCCGCTTGAATAGCCGAATCCGCAATTGTTATTTTCAGGTGCGGCATTCGGCGTGCGCACCGCGTCATTCGCGAATCCCGCCGGCATGGAATTTCTTTATTTCATTCAATGACCTGATCGGATTTTTACCGACGATCCGGTGGGGCGCTCACGCCGCTCTTTCAATTTTCGAAATGACGTGTTGCCGGTGCGATGCCGGCCAGCGCGCCTGCCCGCAAGGCTCCGGCGTGATATCGCGCACGCGGATCGCGCCGAAACGATTTCAGCGGATCGGCCGATTCTCCTGATGCAGGACAAATCATCCGCATCGACTTGCCGGATCGAGACACGACGCAAGCGGCGAGGACGCGCGATAATCACGCATCGGTCGTTTCGCACGGCATCTCACGCATTCCCCTTTTCAATCGAGTCCCTCCATGGCTGCCCTCGACATTACCGCCATCGACAGCTGGCACGCGCACGTCTATTTCGATGCGGCGAGCCGCGACGCGGCCTGGGCGTTTCGCCAGGTCGTCGACGCGCGGTTCGGCGCGGTCATCGAACTCGGCCGCTTTCACGAACGCCTCGTCGGCCCGCATCCGGCCTGGTCGTACCAGATCGCGTTCGACGCCACCCGATTCGACGACATCGTGCCGTGGCTCGTGCTGAACCACGGCGCGCTCGACATCTTCCTGCATCCGAATACGCACGACGAACTGCGCGACCATCGCGATTGCGCGGTGTGGATCGGCAAGTCGTATGCGCTCAATCTCGACGCGCTGGCCGGCTGAGGGCCGACGTCCGACCGCGTTCGCCGCGGCGCGGCATCCACGTTTCGGGGCGACGTGAAACGTCTCGCGACGGTACGCCCGTACAGTGGTTTCCGTGATCGACTTCCGGAATTCCGCCATGACACCCGCAGACACCGATGCCGACGCCCGGCGCATCCATGAAGACTGGCACGCCGCCGTCATCGCCCGCGACCTCGACGCGCTGATGTCGCTGTATGCCGACGACGCGGTGCTCGAAACCCCGCTCGTCGTCGCCACGCTGCCCGCGCACGGCTCCGGCGTGCTGCACGGCAAGGCCGCGATCGGCGCATTCTTCGCGGCCGGCCTGCGCAATCCGGACAACCCGCTCGGGCGCTGGTACCGGACCGGGCTGTTCTTCTCGAATGGCCGTCAGCTCGTCTGGGAATACCCGCGCGCAACGCCGGACGGCGATCAGGTGGATCTCGTCGAAGTGATGGATCTGCGCGACGGGCTGATCGCGCATCATCGCGTGTACTGGGGATGGGTCGGGTTCAGCGCGCTGCGCGGCGCCGCGCGTCGGTAGCGCCTTACTCCGGCCGACGCGCCACGCACGCGGCGTCACCCGCTCGACGCCCCGTGCCGCTCACGCGACATACATCGCGACACTGACGAACTGGCACAGGCTGCCGGCCAGCACGAAAAGGTGCCAGATGCCGTGGCCGTGGCGAATGCGTTCGTCGTTGATGAAGAAGTAGATCCCCGCGCTGTAGATCAAGCCGCCGGCCACGAGCCATGTGGTGCCGATCGGCGGCAGCGCATGGATCAGCGGACGCACGGCGACAAGCGCGAGCCAGCCCATCAGCACGTACAGGATCATCGACAGCAGGCGCGTGCGGCGCCCGAGCGTCAGTTCCTGCACGATGCCGAACACGGCGAGCCCCCAGCTCACGCCGAACAGCGACCAGCCCCACGGGCCGCGCAGCGTGACCAGCGTGAACGGCGTGTAGCTGCCGGCGATCAGCAGGTAGATCGCCGAATGGTCGCATTTCTGCAGGATCGCCTTCAGGCGCGGGTTGCGCACGCTGTGATACGCGGTCGAGATCGCGTAGAGCAGGATCAGCATCGCGCCGTACACGCTGAAGCTCACCACCTTGTACGGGTCGCCTTCGAGCGCGCCCATCGTCACGAGCGCGACGAGGCCGGCCACCGACAGCACCGCGCCGACGAGATGGGAAATGCTGTTGAAACGCTCACCGGCATGCACGACGTGTTCTCCTGCGGGGCCATCGGGAAAAGAGGGAGCCCTATGATACCGGCGGCCGGATATCGCCGTGCTGCGCCCGGGCAAACGGCTGGCGCGCGCCGTGCGAGGCGCGCCGCCGGCCCGCCAAAGAAAAAGCGCCGCGACATTCGTCGCGGCGCTTCCCTTTCGATCACCGAACCGATTCGTCAGGTGATTGCAACGGCCCGGTTCAGCAACACTTCCCGGCACCCGACCCGTAGCGCGCATTCTGACGCTCGCGGAAGAATTCCTCGTACGTCATCGGCTCGCGGTCCGGATGGGTTTCGCGCATGTGCGCGACGTAGGTATCGTAGTCGGGCAGGCCGACCATCAGCCGCAACGCCTGCCCGAGGTAACGCCCCGCGCTGCGCAGGTCGCTGCCAAGATCGCTGAACATCGCGGCCTTCCCTTAACGTCCGCTGCCGAGCGCCTGCGCGGCCGGCATCGCTTCGTACGGCGTCTCACGCACGGTCGGCTTCGACTCGCGGCGCGCGCGCAGCACGGCGATCACGCCGTACACCGCGATCGCCACGACGACGAAGATGAACAACCCGGCCAGCGCCGCATCGATGTAGTCGTTGAAGATGATCCGCTTCATCTGCGCGATCGACTTCGCCGGCGCGAGGACCTTGCCTTCGTCCACCGCGGCCTGCAGCTTCGCGGCGTGCGCGAGGAAGCTGACCTTCGGGTTCGCGTCGAAAATCTTCTGCCAGCCGGCCGTCAGCGTGCAGATCAGCAGCCAGACGGTCGGCACGATCGTCACCCACGCATAGCGCTCGCGCTTCATCTTGAACAGCACGACGGTGCCGAGCACCAGCGCGATCGCGGCGAGCATCTGGTTCGAGATGCCGAACAGCGGCCACAGCGTGTTGATGCCGCCGAGCGGATCGACCACGCCCTGGTACAGGAAGTAACCCCACGCAGCCACGCACAGCGCGGTGGCGACGAGGTTCGCCGGCAGCGATTCGGTGCGCTTGAGCGCCGGGTGGAACGTGCCGAGCAGATCCTGCAGCATGAAGCGGCCCGCGCGCGTGCCGGCATCGACGGCCGTCAGGATGAACAGTGCCTCGAACAGGATCGCGAAGTGATACCAGAACGCCATCATCGCTTCGCCGCCGATCACCTGGTGCAGGATGTGCGCCATGCCGACGGCCAGCGTCGGTGCGCCGCCCGCCCGCGCGATGATCGTCGTTTCGCCGACGGCCTTCGCGGTCTGCGTCAGCATGTCGGGCGTCAGCACGAAGCCCCATTGCGTGACGGTGTTGGCGACCGCTTCCGGCGTCGAGCCGAGCACGGCGGCCGGCGCGTTCATCGCGAAGTAGATGCCCGGCTCGATCACGCACGCGGCGACCAGCGCCATGATCGCGACGAACGATTCCATCAGCATCGCGCCGTAACCGATGAAGCGCGCGTTGGTTTCGTTGTCGATCAGCTTCGGCGTCGTACCCGACGAGATCAGCGCGTGGAAGCCCGACACCGCGCCGCACGCGATCGTGATGAACAGGAACGGGAACAGGTTGCCCGACCACACCGGGCCCGTGCCGTCGACGAACTTCGTCAGCGCGGGCATCTTCAGTTCCGGTGCGACGACCAGGATGCCGATCGCGAGGCCGAGGATCGTGCCGATCTTCAGGAACGTCGACAGGTAGTCGCGCGGCGCGAGCAGCAGCCACACCGGCAGCACCGACGCGACGAAGCCGTAGCCGATCAGGATCCACGTGAGCTGCGTGCCGCTGAACGTGAACCACGCGGCGAGCGTCGGCGAATCGTGCACCTGCTGGCCGAACGCGATCGACGCCATCAGCAGCACGAAGCCGATGATCGACACTTCGCCGATGCGGCCCGGACGGATGTAGCGCGTGTAGACGCCCATGAACAGCGCGATCGGAATCGTCGCGGCGACGGTGAACGTGCCCCACGGCGAATTGGTCAGCGCCTTCACGACGATCAGCGCGAGCACCGCGAGGATGATCACCATGATCAGGAACGCGCCGAACAGCGCGATCACGCCGGGCACCGTGCCGAGCTCCATCTTGACGAGATCGCCGAGCGAACGGCCGTCGCGGCGCGTCGAGATGAACAGCACGATGAAGTCCTGCACCGCGCCGGCGAACACGACGCCGGCCAGGATCCACAGCATGCCGGGCGTGTAGCCCATCTGCGCGGCGAGCACGGGGCCGACCAGCGGCCCGGCGCCGGCGATCGCGGCGAAGTGATGGCCGAACAGCACGTACTTGTTGGTCGGCACGTAGTCGAGGCCGTCGTTGTACTTGACCGCCGGCGTCATCCGCAGCCCGTCGAGCTGCATGACCTTGCTGGCGATGAAACGGCTGTAGAAGCGATACGCGATCAGATACACGCAGACTGCGGCGATCACGATCCAGAGGGCACTGACGCGCTCGCCGTGCGCGAGTGCGATCGTGCCGAATGCGAACGCGCCGAGTAGCGCGACCGCGATCCAGAGCAGGGTACTGGAAGCCCGATTCATGGCGTCTCCTGGTCTCCAATGTGTTTTTGAGTGGATGCGGCGAGGGCCGAACCCGCGTGACGTCGATGCGTCGTGCCGCAGCCTCGCGGAGACTGCGGCGATGGGCCGTAGTATTCCGCGCGACGGGGGCCGCTTACAAGCGGACAACTACGTATGACGATCTACGTAGAATTACGTAGATCGTTGGCGCGTGCGCGCCATCGGGCGACGATTGCCCGCGACCCGCGAGCCACGTACAGTATTTGTCTGCCTCCATTCCGGAACCGCCATGCCGATCGCATTTCAGAAGATGAACGCGAATGGCGATGACTTCGTCATCGTCGACCTGCGCGGTCGGAAACACGATCGCGCGCATCCCGTCGACGGCGACCTCGTGCAGCGCATGGGCGATCGGCATCGCGGCATCGGCTTCAACCAGCTCGCGGTGATCTCGGACGGCGACGACGCGGCCGCGCGCGTCGCGTTCTGGAACCCCGACGGCTCGGCGCTCGATACCTGCGGCAGCGCGACGCGCGGCGTCGCATGGAAGCTGATGCGGGAAACCGGCGCGGCGTCGATCGTGCTGCGCACGAATCGCGGCCGCCTGCACTGTTCGCAGGATGCGGACGGGCTGATCAAGGTCGAGATGGGCGCGCCGCGGCTCGGCTGGCAGGACATACCCTTCGCCGAAGCCGCCGACACGCTCGCGCTGCCGCTGCCGGGCACGCCGGCCGCCTGCAGCATGGGCAATCCGCACTGCACGTTCTTCGTCGACGATCCCGACACGCTCGACGTCGCCGCACTCGGCCAGGCGATCGAAGCACATCCGCTGTTTCCGCAGAAAACCAACGTCCATTTCGTGCGGGTCATCGATCGCACGCACATTCGCCTGCGCATCTGGGAACGCGGCGGCGGCGTGCCGCTCGGCTCCGGTTCGTGCTCGTGCGGCGCGGTGGTCAACGGCATCCGGCGCGGGCTGCTCGACGATACCGTGCGGGTGACCTGCGACGGCGGCGACGTCGCCGTTCACTGGGACGGCGCCGGCAGCGTGTTCCTGAGCGGGCCCGTGACGGCCGGCTTCAGCGGAGTGTGGCCGTCATGACCGACGACGCACAAACCTTCCACGCGCTGCGCCCGCGCCTGCAGAAGATCGCGTACCGGATGCTCGGCTCCGTCGCGGATGCCGAGGACATCGTGCAGGACGTGTGGCTGCGCTGGCACGACGCGGCGCGCGACAGCATCGAGAACGCCGAGGCGTGGCTCGTCGCGGTCACGACGCGCACGTCGATCGATCGCCTGCGCGCGGCGAAGATCCGGCGCGAGCACTACACGGGTATCTGGCTGCCCGAACCGGAGCTCGGCGAATCGCCCGCGACGCCCGAGGAAATGACGGAGCGCGCGAGCGACGTATCGGTCGCGTACCTGCTGTTGCTCGAACGGTTGACGCCGGAAGCGCGCGCGGCGTTCCTGCTGCACGAAGTCTTCGAATTCGACTACGACCGGATCGCCGACGCGATCGGCAAGACCGAAGCCGCGTGCCGGCAGCTCGTCAGCCGGGCCCGCGCGCGGCTGCGCGACGACACCCCGCCGCGGCATGCGGTGCCGCATGAAACGCATCGCCGGCTGCTGCAGACGTTCACGCATGCGCTCGCGCAAGGCGACTTCCCGTCGATCCAGGCGTTGCTCGCCGAAGACGCGATGCTGATCGGCGACGGCGGCGGCCACGTCCAGAGCTTCCCGAAACCGATGGTCGGCGGCCGGCGCATCGCTCAACTGTTCTATGCGACGTGGTTGCGCTGCGGCAGCGGCGTCGAAATGCGGCCGGTCGTGCTGAACGGCGAGTGGGCGATGCTGCGCTTCATCGACGGACAACTCGAATCGGCGATGTCGTTCGACACCGACGGCACGCGCATCGGCCAGATTCTCGTGCAGCGCAACCCGGAGAAGCTCGCCCGGATCGCGAGCGCCTGCGCCGCCGGCTGACCCGCGCATCGCCGCGCGCCGGCGCCGGCCGCGCTCGCCGCCGAGCCCGGATTGGTGCAGCGCGCGCAACACGATGCGTCCCTGTACGTGGCTACCGCGCCCCGGTGCACACTCCTAAGATGATTTCGCGCGGCGCCCTGCCGCCCACGACGCCCGCGCAACGCGGGCCAGCCTCTTCGTCGCCAGGAGAAATCATGACGCAGCGTCTCAACTACATTCAACAGTCGCCCGAGCTGTTCCGGAAATTCCTCGAACTCAGCAACCTGCTGCGCAACAGCGCGATCGAGGAATCGATCCGCGATCTCGTGTCCGTCCGGGCGTCGCAGATCAACGGCTGCGCGTTCTGCCTCGACATGCACGTGAAGGAGGCGCGCATCCACGGCGAGCGCGAGCTGCGCCTGCATCATCTTGCGACGTGGCGCGAATCGACGCTCTTCTCGCCGCGCGAGCGGGCCGCGCTCGCGTGGACCGAAGCACTGACGACACTGCCCGCGCACGGCGTGCCGGACGACCTCTACGACCGCGTGCGCGGCCAGCTCTCGGAAAAGGAATTGTCGGACCTGACGTTCGAAGTGATGGCGATCAACGGCTGGAACCGCGCGAATGTCGCGTTCCGGACCGTGCCGGGCTCGTCCGACAAGGCCTTCGGTCTCGACAAGGCCAATCTCGCCTGACGGCCGCGCCCGACGGCAGGCCACGCCCCTCCCTCGCTGCCGGCCGTCGGCCGGCGGCCCACCGGAAGCCACCACCATGATTCGCATGAAACACGTGCTCGCGGCCGCGCTCGTCGTCGCGGGCGCCGCGACCGGCGTCGCCCGAGCGGCGCCCTCGGCCATCGTCACGCCGCTGATGACGAAGCCGCTCGACGCGTACCCGGGCAAGGAAGCCCTGATGATCTCGGTCGAGTATCCACCCGGCGCGGTCGACCCGGTCCATCGCCACCACGCCGACGCGTTCGTCTATGTCGTCGAGGGTTCGATCGTGATGCAGGTGAAGGGCGGCGAGCCCGTCACGCTGAAACCGGGCCAGACCTTCTACGAGGGCCCGAACGATCTGCACACGGTCGGACGCAACGCGAGCCGGACGCGGCCCGCGAAGTTCATCGTGCTGCTGTTGAAGGACAAGGGCGCGCCCGTGCTCGTGCCGGAAAAATAACCGGCTCGCACGCCGCCGCGCCCTTTTTTTGAAAAAATGCGGCGGGCGGTGTCACAGGCGGCAGCGCTGAACCGTCTAGTCGCATACGGACACCACGATTCCAGCGCCCCCATGCCCGACACCTCCATTCGCCGCCCCGATGCCGACGATCCGTTCGCGCGCAGCTTCTCGACCTGCTATGCCGGCGTGGTCACGTTCCTCGCCGTCGTCACCGAGGGCAGCTTCGCACGCGCGGCCGATCGCCTCGGCGTCGGCCGCTCGTCGGTCAGCCGCCACGTGCAACGGCTCGAGGACCGGCTCGACGCCCGCCTGTTCCAGCGCACGACCCGCAGCATGTCGCTGACGCGTGAAGGCGAGCTCTTCTACGAAAACTGCCGGCCCGGCATCGAGCACCTGGCGCAGGCGCTCGAGGACATGCGCGAGCTGCGCAGCGGCCCGCCGAGCGGGCACCTGCGCATCGGCTCGACGCCCGGCTTCGGCCGCAAGGTCGTCGCGCCGCTGTTGCGCGATTTCCATGCGCGCTATCCGGACATCACGCTCGACCTGCTGTTGAACGACCGGCCGGCCGATTTCTCCGCCGACCGCATCGACGTCGCGTTTCGCGACGGCCGCATGGAGGACAGCGCGATCGTCGCGCGCCGGCTGATTCCGATGCAGATGATCGTCTGCGCGTCGCCGTCGTACGCGCACCGGCACGGCCTGCCGCGCCACGTCGACGACCTCGCGCGACATCGCTGCATCAACCTGTGCACCGCATCGGGCCGCGTGACGGAATGGGAATTCAGGATCGACGGGCTGACGCAGCAGCGCCAGCTCGCCGCGCATCACACGTTCAACGACATCGATCTCGTCGTGCGCGCGGCGCTCGACGGCCTCGGCATCGCGCAACTGCCCGCGTACCAGGTGTGCGACCTGCTCGCCGACGGCCGGCTGGTGAGCTGTCTCGGCCAGCACGCGCCGGACGACGGCGGCCACTATCTCTGTTACCTGAGCCGCAAGCACCTGCCCACGCGCATCCGCGTGTTCATCGACTACATGATCGAACAGACGCGTGCGCGCGACCTGCAGTGCCTGACGACGATGACGACGATGGCGCCGCTGGAGACCGTCGATTGATGCATGCACGACAACACGGTGAGGGCCTGCCGGACCCTACCGGATCGGGCGGCGCATGCCTACGATGCGGGCTGTTCGACACGCATCCGGATCCGGCAAGGCGCCGTTCGGCGAGGTCCGGGCCCGATCGCGCGAACGCGATGAGCGCCGGTTTCGGCAGATTCAAGCGGCGCGCATGTCGCGCGCCCGTTCAAGGAGAGCAATCGTGAAAATCGTCGTGATTGGTGGTACCGGCCTCATCGGCAGCAAGGTCGTCAGGAACCTGATCGCACGCGGCCACGACGCGGTGGCGGCGGCGCCGTCGACCGGCGTCGATACGATCACCGGGGCGGGACTGGACGACGCGCTGGCCGGCGCGGAGGTCGTGGTCGATCTCGCGAATTCGCCGTCGTTCGAGGAAGCGGCCGTGAAGGCGTTCTTCGAGGCGTCGGGGCGCAACCTGTTCGCCGCGGAGCGCGCGGCCGGCGTGCGCCATCACGTCGCGCTGTCGGTGGTCGGCACCGACCGGCTGCAGCAGAGCGCATATTTCCGCGGCAAGATCATCCAGGAAAACCTGATCCGCGAAGCAGGCGTGCCGTACACGATCGTGCGCTCGACGCAGTTCTTCGAATTCGTCGGCGCGATCGCGCAGGCCGGCGCGCAGGGCGATACGGTCCGGTTGACCACCGCGCACTTCCAGCCGATCGCATCGGACGACGTCGCGGCCGCCGTGACCGACTTCGCGCTCGACGCGCCGCGCAACGGCATCGCCGAAATCGGCGGCCCCGAGCGCGTGCGGATCGCCGATCTGGTCGAGCGTTTCCTGTCGGCGACGCACGACGCGCGCACGGTGACGCGCGACGCCAGCGCCGACTACTTCGGCGCGGTGCTGCAGGACGACACGCTCGTGCCGGCAGCCGGTGCGCGCCTCGGCGCGACGACCTTCGACGCGTGGTTCCGGCAGAACGCGCTCGCGCGCTGAACGCCACCGCCGGATCCTGCACGCCATGACGCCGCTGCGCCCGCCGCCGCTCTCGCTGCTCGACCGGTATCGCGGACGAGAACCGCAGACGCTGTACTCGACGACCGTGACCGTCACGGGCGGCGCGGCGGAGCACGGCCGCGCATCGGGCGTCGCGCGTTCCGACGACGGGCGGCTCGATGTCGAGCTGCGCCTGCCGTCCGCGCTCGGCGGCCCCGGCGACGGCCCCAATCCGGAGCAGTTGTTCGCCGCCAGCTATGCGGCGTGCTTTCATGGCGCGCTGAGCCTGCTGGCCGCACGGGCGGGGGTGTCGATCGCCGGTGCCTCGGTGTCCGCATCGATCGACTTCTGCCGCGATCCGATGGACGGACTGTTCATGCTGAACGCGAACATTCGCGTGCGGCTGCCGGGCGTCGAACGCGCGGTGGCGGAAGAACTCGTCCGCAACACCGAGCGTTTCAGTCCGTATACGAAGATGGCGCACGAAGGGATCAGCCACGTGGTGGCGCTGGCGCCGACGGACGATGCGCACGAACGCTAAACGGCACGCACGTTCAACCCATCATCTTCACGAGAAAGTCATGCAGTCATTCGACAACAAGGTGGTCCTCATTACCGGCGGCGGCGCCGGCATCGGGCTGGCAGCGGCCGTCGCGTTCGCACGCGAAGGTGCGCGCGTCGTCATCACGGGCCGCCGCGAAGATGCGCTGTCCGCCGCCGCGCGCAGCGCGCCCGGTATCGACTACGTGGTCGCGGACGCCGGCGATCCGGCCGATGCCGCGCGCACGATCGACGAAGCGGTCGCACTCGCGGGGCGGCTCGATGTGCTGGTCAACAATGCGGGCGCAGGTGCAATCCTGCCGCTCGGGTCGGCGACCTTCGAAGCGATCAGCGCGATCTTTTCAGTCAATACGCTCGGACCGTCGATGCTCGCGACCGCCGCATTGCCGCATCTGAAAGCAGCCCGCGGCAGCATCGTCAACGTGTCGAGCACGTTCGGACACAAGGCTGCGGCGCTGCTGTCGCACTATGCAGCGAGCAAGGCCGCGCTCGAGCATCTGACGCGCTGCTGGGCGCTCGAGCTCGCATCGGCGGGCGTACGCGTGAACGCCGTCGCGGCGGGCCCGACGGAAACGGACTTCCTGTCGGAACGGATGAAGCTGTCGGCGCCCGACATCGAAGCAATCAAGGCGCAGGAGCGCACGCGCATTCCGCTTGGCCGGCGCGGCGAGCCCGCGGACGTCGCGAACTGGATCGTGTCGCTCGCGTCGCCGCTGGCGGCATGGATGACGGGGCAGGTGATCACGGTCGACGGCGGGCTCGACGCAACCTGACCGTCGCGAGAACGCGCGGCACGCGACGTACGACGCGTGCCGCGCGAAGGGGCAAATCAGTGCTTTTCGTCGAGCTTCTTCGGCTTCGGCGGCGACGGCACCTTCGCGTACTGGAACGCCGGCGTGGCCTTCAGCGCCTCCTTCGTCGCGCCCGGCAGGTAGATGTTGCCGTTGCGCACGTCGAGCGACGCGATCGGCACCGCGACGTCGTGCGCGGCCACGCCGAGGAAGCCGCCGGCCGACACGATCGCGGCCGACACCGAGCCGTCCGGCGCGACGATCAGGTCGCGCACCTTGCCGACTTTCTGGTTTTCGTCGTTGTAGACGGTCTTGCCGAGCACGCTCTTCTTCACGCTCCAGCCTTCGAGCAGCGCCTGCGATTGCTCGACGGTCACGCTGATGGGCTGCGCGCCCGCGATCTGCGCATGCGCGCTGACGCTCGACGCGAGGACGGTTGCTGCGATGAGGGTCTTGTAGAACTTCATATGCGTTGCACTCCGGTTCGGTTGTTGTGGATTCCGGGAACGAAGCGGCGCGGGCGCAACGGCTGATCGGTGAGCACCCGTGCTTCGTCGATGGCGTGGCGGCCGGCCGCGCCGCCGCTGCGTGTGTGCATGACGGGCCGGCGTGGCCGAACCGCAGCGTGCAACACGGCGTTCATGGTAGCGGCATTCGCCGGACCTTGCGTTCAAGGCGCAATGCCGAAGGCGGGTCGGGCCGGATGAAGATCAATGACCGTGCGGATAACGTGGTGGAGAAAGACACCCGCCGCCGTATGTCGATCAGGCCGTGCGACCTTCCTCGATCAGCTTGCGCGACGCGAATAGTTCGGCATCGCTGCGAATGCCGAGCTTGCGAAATGCCGATTGCTTTTGCGCGCTGATCGTCTTGGGGCTGCGGGAGAATTTCGACGCGATGTCGGAGACGGACATGCCGGCGAGAAAGCAGCGCAGCACCTCGTGCTCGCGTGGACTGAGGCGCAGGTCGGCCGACGGCCCCGATTCGGGTGTCAGCGTGCCATCGCCGCCCGCCGCCTTCGTGTCGGCCATCCGCGGGTCGGGCGTCGCACTCGATTCCATCCGCGCGGCCAGTTCGGCGCTGATGTACGGACGGCCGTTCGCCACGACGCGGATCGCGTGGGCGAGTTCGCCGAGATCCTCGCTCTTGCCGAAGAAGCCGAGCGCCCCCGCGCGCATCGTCATGCTGACGGTTGCCGGTGTATCGCTGCTCGACATCATCAAGATCCGGCAATCCGGGAAGCGCGTATTGACGAGCTTGACGAGATTGAGACCGTCGATCTCGCCGGGGCCGAGCGTGTAGTCGAGCAGCACGACGTCCGCGTGATGTGCCTCGAGCCAGCGGATCAGATCGCGCGACTTCGCGAAGCTCGCGGCTACTTCAATCCCGATCTTCTCCGTCAGGTAACTGGCGATCCCGTGCTGGACGACGGCGTGATCGTCCAGGATCACGACACGGATCGGTTGGTGCTCTGGCCTCATTGCTAACCCTTTCTTTATTTCAGGACGGCCGTGACCGGCTGCGCCGCGTTGCTTGCGGCCGCACGCGGCCATCGATGCCATCGCTTATTGGGATTAGCTTACCGATTTTACGGCTAATTTTTAACCCCTTCGGCTAAAAAGGGCCAGATCTTTTCGACTGGTCTCCGGCGCGGCGTTGCGCTTCCGTTGCGCGCGACCTATGATGGCGAGCCCGTTTTTCGGCGGCTCCAGCGTTCGTCGCGCCGATCGATGCCGGCCCGGCCGCCACGCGCCACGAGCGATGGGGACTCCGGCACAGGAGCGGGTCGGCACCGCCGCCGCTCGGGTAACGGGCCGGGCCGGTTGTCACCCGGCCGATAACGGGAGAGTAGGACGTGAACATGGTGAGTCGGAAAGGCCGCGCCGTCCTGATCGGCATGATGATCGGGTTGATGCCGGCGCCCGGTCGGGCGATCGGCGCGCCGCAGTTTACGGCGGAGGAAAAGGCGTGGATCGCTGCGCATCCCGTCGTGCGAACCCGCGCCGATTCGAAATGGCGCCCGTTCGAATTTCGCGAAAATGGCAAGGTGGTCGGGGTGGTGCCGTCGTTTCTTGCGGCGATCTCGCAAATCAGCGGGTTGCGCTTTGAGTATGTCGACGACATCACATGGCGCGATTCGGTGGATGCATTGCGCGCCGGCAGAATCGACATCGTTCCCGACGTGACGTGGCGCAGCGCGTACGATGCACCGAAACAGCCCGCCCCAGGTGCCAAAGCCGATGTGACGGCGAGCGATGACGCCACATCGCTGCTCAGCAACACCATCGTGAGCCGCCCCTATTTCGTCGGCACGGTTCTGGTCGTCGCGCCCGAGCATATGAACCTGTTCGTCGACTCCCGCAATCTGGCCGGCCGGCGTGTCGCGATCAAGGGCGGCGGCGCATTGGAAGCCGCGATCCGCAACGGCGACATTCCGGTGACCTTGCTCACCTACGACGACGAGCGCGACGCGCTCGCGGCCGTCTCCCACGGTGACGCGGACGTCGCCATCGGCCCCGACATGTCGGTCCTGCCGCTGCTGCAGCGGCAATACCGCAACAAGCTGTTCGTGTCGGGCGGCCTGCCGGACAACCCGTATGCGCTTGCGATCGCAACGCGCCGCGACATGCCCGTGCTAGCGTCCATTCTCGACAAGTCGCTCGCGGCAATTTCGGCGCGCGACGCCGAAATCATTGCTCGCCAATGGATCGAATCGACCGATTACGGCAAGCCGTCGCTGCATTCGATCCTCTACTATCGGCGCTGGCAGGTTGCGGCTGCCGCAGCCGGCCTGCTGGCGTTGGCCGCGATCGCATTCGCTTCGTGGCGCTCACGCGCCGTGACGCTACGCAGCGCGCGCGACAAGGCGATGTTCTTCGCGTTCATCAGCCACGAAATCCGCACGCCGATGCACACGATCCTGTCGTCGCTGGAATTACTGCAACGCGCGAAGCTGCCGCCGAAGCAGGCCGGTCGCGCGGACGCGGCGGTAGCCGCTTCGGAATCGCTGCTGACGCTGCTCGACGACATCCTCGACTACTCGCGCCTCGAATCGCGCAACGTGACGCTCGCGCCCGAACCCACTCACGTCGAACCCTGGGTGCAACGCAGCGCCGACATGGTGCGCTGGCGAGTCGACGAGAAGCAGTTGGGCTTCGCGCTCGAACTCGCGTGTCCGCCCGCGCTGTGCGTGCTGATCGACCCGGTGCGCACGCGGCAGATCGTGCTGAATCTGCTCGTCAACGCGATCAAGTTCACGTCGGCCGGCTCGATTGCGCTGCGTGTTGAGTATCTCGACGGCAAGCCGGACCGTGCCGGCTCGCTCGTGCTCGAAGTCCGCGATACCGGCATTGGCATTCCGCCCGAACGCCAGCGCCGCATCTTCGAGCCTTATCAGCGGGTCGAGCAGGCCGGGAACCGCCGCGTCGCCGGTAGCGGGCTGGGATTGTCGATCTGCCGCGAACTGGTCGACCTGATGAAAGGCGTGATTACCGTCAGCAGCAGCGCCGACAAGGGCACCGTCTTCACCGTGATCCTGCCGGCGCGGCGCATCGCACACGCGCCGGCAGCCAGCACGGCCGACGCGCGCGAGGCGACGCCCGAATCGTCGTCGGCAGTGCGCGCGCAGGCGCCGGCGGACGCCGACACGCCGCCGCCGGCCGGCAACGGTCGGATGATCCTGGTCGTCGACGACCACGAAGCGGTTCAACACGCGATCCAGCACCAGCTCGACGCGCTCGCGTGCCGCTCGACCGTTGCCGACACCGGCGAGCAAGCACTCGCGCAGTTCGAGCGTGCGACGTTCGACATGGTGCTGCTCGATTGCAATCTGCCCGACATCGACGGCTATACGGTCGTGCGACGCATGCGCGACAGCGAACGCCAGCGAAAGCAGGCGCGCACGCCCATCATCGCGATCTCGGCGTCGACCGGCGACGCGCATCGCGAACGATGCTTCGACAGCGGCATGGACGGCGTGCTGGGCAAGCCGCTGCGGCTCGATGCGCTGCGCCAGATGATCGACCTGTGGTGTGCGGCCGGCGTCGCGGACGAGATCGCGCCACCGGCGGGGGACACGCAATCGGCGAAAGCCGATTTCCGGGCGATCTATCGGCAGAGCGTCGAAGCCGATCTCGCGGTGCTCGGCGATGCGTTGTCGAATGACGATGCCGAGCGCGCGCGTCATGCGTCGCACCGGATCAAGGGCGCCGCAGCCATTGCCGGCCATGCCGCGACGAGCGAGCTGGCAGCCGAACTCGAGCGCCGGCTGCAGTTGGCATCCGGCGGCATGCCGCCAAGCATCCGTGCGCTCGGTGACGAACTGTTGCGCCGGCATCGCGCCGACATGGCCGGGCCGAACACACGCGAGCGCGAATCGGGCGGCCCCGGCGCATAGACGGCCCACGTTGCCGGAAACCCGACAGCGGGCGCGCGCCTAGGGCACGGTGGACACCTCCAGTGTGTTATCCGCATCGGTCGGATACCACCGCGCGATCGCCTGGCGGAGCGTGTCGAGTCGCAACGGCTTGCCCAGCACGCCGTCCATGCCGCTTTCCAGACAAAGCATCCTGTGCATATCGCCGGACTCCGCCGAAATCGCGATGATCGACACGCGCCGGGCCTTTCGCGCGGCTTCTTCCTGACGGATCATCCGCGCGAGTGCATAACCGTCGATGTCGGGCAGATTGCAATCGAGCAGCACCATGTCGATCCTGCCCTGCGCGAGGTGCCGCAGCGCGTCTTCTCCCGAACCGGCGACGATGCCGACGCAGCCGAGCGCATCGCATTGATCCTGCAGCGCGGCGCGCACCGTCTCGTGATCGTCGACGATCAGGACGCGCGGTGCGCCGCGATACACCGGCGCGGCGGTGGCATCCGCCAGAGCCTGCGCCGCGGCGGCCGACTTTGCCAAGGGCGCGCCGTCCGCTGCCGGGACGGGCAATTGCACCGTGAACACCGTCTCGACGTACGGCGTGCTGTCGACCGTGATCGAGCCGTGCATCAGCTCGACCAGTTCCCGGCAGATCGCGAGCCCGAGCCCGCTGCCGCCGCTGCCTGGTTGCGGCGCACGATCGGCCTGCCAGTACGTTTCGAAGACGTGCCCGAGACGATCCGGAGCGATACCAATGCCGGTGTCGCGCACTTCGAGGCACAGCGTGCCGTTACGGCCGTGGCGGGCCGCCACGTAACGGACGCGCAGCGTAACCGCCCCGGCCGCCGTGAAATTGATCGCGTTGACGAGCAGATTCAGCACGATCTGGCGAACACGCACCGGATCGATCGACACGTGCACCGATGGGGGCCCCGCAACATCGAGCGTCAACGCCAGCGTCTTTCGATCCGCACGCCAGCGCACCAAGTCAACGGTTTGACGGGCCCACACGTCGAGCTCGACCGTTTGCGGCGACAGCGTGACCTTGCGCGACTCGAGACGCGAGTAGTCGAGGATATCGTCGAGCAGCGTCAGCAGCGTTTCGGCAGCCGATGCGGCCGCATCCACCCGGCCGCCCTGCTGCACGGAAAGCCGCGAACGCTGCAGGAATTCGAGCGACGACAGCACCGTCTGCATCGGCGTGCGGATCTCGTGACTGACAAAAGCGAGGAACATCGCCTTGTCGCGCTTGCTGCGGATAGCCGCCGCGCGGGATTTCCACATCAGGTACGCGAGCGCCGCGAACGTCAGCAATGCCAACGCGACCCCGAGCACGACCGGCGCCCGATAGTGCACGATCGAGCGGATCGTCGGCTTGCCGTAGTCGCCCAGCTCGATCGAGTCGCGCGTGATCTCGGCCGTCTCGCTCACCGGAATGGCCGCGAGCGACTTGTCGATGATCGATGCGAGGATCGGCAGGTCGGCGCGCGTGAGCATCGCGAGCGACACCGGGCGGTCGGCCAGCATGCCGGACATGTAAAGCTGGCCGGTGAACTGCCGGCGCATGATCGGCAGGATCGTGACGTCGACGCCGAGCGCGGCGTCGGCTTCGCCGTTCGCGACCGCGGCGAGCGCGAGCTCTTCGCTGTCGAACGTCAGCACATGGAGCGGCACGCCGCTGTGGCGAACGAAGTATTCGACCGCACCGCGCCCCTTGATCGCGATGCGCCGGCCCTTCAGCCGTTGCAGGCCGAAAATCATCGCGGAATTGTTGCGCGTCACGACGGTCAGCCGCCCGACCAGATATGGCGCACTGACCAACGCACCGGCGCCGATGCGGTCCGGAACCAGCTCGCGCCATACCCCCGGCAGCAAGTCGACCTTGCCGGCCGCGAGCGCATCGTACGCGTGCCCCCGTTCGGTGCCGGGCACCGTCTGGAACGAGAGTCCGGTCATCCTGGATATCGCACTCAGATAACCCGCGACGAGTCCCGCGTGCCTGCCGTTGCGCATGTATTCGATTGGGTGCCAGTTCGCCTCGACCGCGATATGGACGACCGGGTGGTCGCCGATCCAGCGGCGCTCCTCGTCGGTGAAGATCGGCTTCCAGCAGGCGGTGGCGGCGCCCGTGCCAACCGAACCGGTCAGCAGCATCGTCGCCAACACGTGGCGAAGCATGCGCCACACGGGGCGATGCGCGGAGAACCTTGCTTCCATGATCGATTCGCTTGGGATAGAAGCGACCGGCACCCGCTTCACGGGTGCCGAACGCGCTAGAGACTGGTGGACGACGGCGTAAACGTGATCGTCAGCTTGTGGCTGTACTTGCCCGGACGCTTCCAGACCGACTGGAATTCCGGCGTCTCGAGTGTCAATGGTGTCGGCGTGCAGATGACCGGCGCCGAAATGCCCGGCAGCGTGACCGAGCGACCGGCGCTGTTGTTCACGCCCTGAAGCCGCACCGTCTCGTTGTTCGGCAGCGCGATCTTCTTGCCTGCGTAGGTCAGGCTCGCGGCGTAGTCGATACGCGATTCGTAGGCGCCGCTCTTGTCCTTGTCGAGCAACGTGGAATACTGACCTTTATCGCGGCGGTCGATCGTAAGACCATCGCTCGCCGACACGTCGAACCACGTACTCTGCGAGTTGTAGCCGTCGTACAGGCACATGTCGACGTTCGACGTGCCCGACATCCGGCTGCCGTTCGGCAGCTTGCGCAGCTTGAGGTCGACGGTGGGCGTCGCACTCGTGAACTCCGGCAGATAGACCTGGATGTTGTTCTTGTCGGTGGTGTCCAGCGTAATCGCCGCCTTGAAGATGGCGAGCGTCGTAGCCGTGCTTGAGGACCACAGTTTCAGGTTCAGCCGCAGGTTCGCCTTCCAGGTTCCACCGGACGGGAGTTTCTTCAACTCCGCGGCGGGGATCTTGACGAAGAGTACACGCCCGTCCCAGCCGACGGTGTCGCAACCGGCGATGGTAGCGCTCTGCGCCATTTCCATCGGTCTTCGGGCAATCGACACGACCCCGGAAATTACACTGCCGGTGCAATCCCGGTGACGTTGATATCCGTTTGCGCCTTCGAGAGTCAGCACGGCCGTCGCCCCGGTATTCTCTTCCTTGAACGAAAGCTTGATGTTGGTCGACGTCCCCGCCTTCTCCCATACCGGAACGGTCGGACATGCACCGGTCGCCGTGTCGGTGGACGATTGGCAAGTCCACGAATTTCGCCCCCATTTGAGGTAGTCGCTCGTATCGTAGCCGCCCGATGCCTTGTCGAAGATCAAGACATCGCCCACTGGCGTACCACGATCACGAATGGCTTGCGCCGTATCGTCGCGCCCCGCCGGCTCTTCCATGACCGCCGATGCATCGAGCGAGAGTACGCCCAGCATGGCCGCCAAGACGATTTCCCGGCAGCGGATTCGATTGATCTGAAGCATATGAATGGTTGTTTCCTTGTGTTTTCGGCATCGCAAGCGGCAACGCGCGGTGCCTGCCGGCACACGTCGTGTGCGTCACTGCGACGAGTCGGTCACGCCCGCGGTCGGCCCCCGCATCGACATCACGTAGCGATGCTCCAGCAGCTTGCGCACGCGGGCCTGCTTTCGCAGCGACTCCGGCAACGCATCCGGCCCGGCCACTTCGCAGCGCACCTTGCCGACCATCATCAGCACGTCCTGCTGGCGCTTCACGTGCAGCGGGCAACGCATCAGCGTCGGACCATCCACGACGAACAATTCGTTTTCCTTATGGTCAAGTTCAGCAATAAAGCCGCCCTGACTGTCGATCAACGGCATCGCGCCGTTGAGAATCACGCTGTCCGAGAGCGGCATGCCGCCTTTCGAGAATGCCTGGCCGACATAGGTGTACGTCACCTTGGCGTCGACGTCGCGCAGCGCGAGTTGCCCCGGCACCATGAACAGCGTGCGCTTGCCGAGCCCCTCGGTCACGCTCGTTGCACCTGCTGAAGCATGCGCGCCCGCGTCGCTCACTTCGGTCGTCACCGGCGTGAAGGCCGACACCGGCAGCAGTGCGCGCTGCCCGAACCCGACCTTGATACGCGCGCTCGAATCGCTGCGCACCTCGGCCGCCATGCCCTTCGCATCGTCGCGCTTGCCCACCCTGACGGCGAAGCCCGCGAGCGGATCCGACTGCGACGCGGACGCGCCGAGGAACACGCCCTGTCGCGCCACCGCGAACGACGACGAATAGCTCGCCGTCACCGACGGATTGTTGCCTCCGCTGTCGCGGCTGTAGCTGTTCGCGACCGACCCAGTGACGTCGCCGTAGCGACCCTTCCAGCGGCCCTGCACGGTTCCCGTCAGGCTGTCGGTTCCATATCCCGACAGGCCGAGCGCGACTTCGCGGTAAGTGTCGCCCTGCCAGTTCCAGTTGCGGTCGAGCGTGTAGTTCGTCGTCGTGCTGTTGCGGTCCGTGCGCACGTCGACGCCCGCCGACGTATACGCGGACGCGCTTCCGGGCCGCATCGCGGGCTCGGCCATCGACAGCGTCACGCCGACATAGCCGCCGTACTCGCTGCGGGCGCCGGTGTTGCGGTTCGCATACGCGCCGATGCGCAGGTTCGCGCTGATCTTGCGCAACGTGACGGATCGCGACAGCGACGCCTGCAGCGCGCGCGACACCTGGTCTCCGTGACGGAACACGGGCGTTGCCCATGGACGGTCCGGTGTGTCGGGCTGCCAGTCCTGCGCGCGCCCGACGCTCTTGTTGTACGTGTAGCCGAGCATTGCCGACCAGCTGCCGAGCGGAAACGACACGGTCGCGTTCAGCATGTCATAACAGCCAATGTCGCGATACGACACGGCCGGGCCATTGCACGCCGCGCCGCGCATCTGGTAGCGGTACACGCTCCACGACACGCCGTCGGCGATCGAAATCTGCTGCGTGTTGCCGCGCGACCCGTCGTTCCCGACGAAGAACGAACCGCCGGCGGACAGCACACCCAGCGGAAACGCATGGCGCCACTCCAGCGCCGTTTCGTTGTACACGTGCTGGCCGACACTCGCGATGCCGCTCGTCAGTGCCATTTCCCGCAACAGCGGAATCCGCACACCGGCTGCCGCGGCCATGCCGTCGGGTGCATCTCGGTCGGACGGTCGGCCTGCCTGCGCGAACCATTGCGCGGTGCGCGAATTGATGCCGCCGCCGGTCTTCGTGAACGGCGTCGTCTGCGTGCGCACCTGCACGCCGTTCTCGAACACGCGCAGCGTCAGCGGATAGGTGCCTTCCGGAAAGCGCGACGTATCGAGCGCATTGACGCCGGCCTTCATGTAGATCGTGCCCAGCAGCTCCTGCCCGCGATACGCATCGATGCGCGAATCGCGCGGCAACAGCAGCGTGACGGGCGTGCCTTGCTGCGCGACTTCCGGATTCACATAAGCCAGCGTCGTACCCACGCGCACACCGTCGAGCGTGCCGACCGGCAGCATCGTGAATCCGAAGTTGCCGCCGAGCGCGCTCGCGAGGTTGCGGTTGTCCATCCGGCCGGCCTGCGCGTAGTGCTCGGTGCCGAGATCGTGGCGGTAATAGAGATCCTGAAGCTGGACATGGCTATCCGATCCCCTCGAATAGCCCGTATGGGAAAAATTCCAGTTCCCGCCGATAAAGCTCTTCGGCGTGATGCCGAGCGCCCCCGTGCCGGACACGGACACGCTTTCGTAGCCGCGCCCGCCCGACAGGTTGATCGTCTGCTGATGGATGAGGGCGTTTTCCGTCAGCGGCGACGGCTCGCGAAACCGCTGGTCGCGTTCTTCGGTGCTCACCCAATCGCGCGACAGGAACAACTCGATGTTCCCTTCGCCTTCGTCGTAGATCACGGCCGCGCTGTCGGTATCGACATACCCGCAACCGTTCACGCCCGCCTGCCCCGCGCAAGCCAGGTTGCCGTTGCGCGCCATCGACTTCGACAGCGCGTCGCCGATCGTAGACGCGTCCGTCGTCGGTTTCACCTGAGAGCCGAGCGCCTGCAACAGCCGCGCGGGATCCTCGAAACGCACCGCGTCAGGCGTCACGAATACGCGAAACAAGCCGAGCGGCTTGCCGAGAAAATTGACGTTGATGCGTTCGTCATGCCCCGTCATGATGTCCTCGAAGCCCGGCGGCACGGCCGAAGCGGCCTGAGCGACGGACGCGATGTCCATCACATACAGAGCGCTCAGGCATGCGACAACGGTCTTCTTGAGGTCGAATGGAATCATGCAGGAATAGGGAATGGTTTTTCAGGAGTGCTACAAAAAACAGGGCGCGCCATTCAGGCGCGCCCCGTCGATACTGCGGAGGGGCTTAGCTACCCGAAGCCGCGCTCTGCGTGACGATCACGCTGACGAGGCCCTGGTAGCTGCCGGACGCCGTGACGGCTTCGACCTTCTTCTGACCGATCGACAGCGCCAGCACGTTCGAACCTTGTGCCAGTTCGCCGGGGAAGAGCTCTGCGGTCTTCAGCGTCGCGGCCGTGGTGGTCAGCTCGGTTTCGCCAAGCTTGACCGACAGCGGAATTTCCGCCGCGCCCGGGCTCGTCTGGTTCTTCAAAGCCGGGGCAGTCGCGAGGCGGATCTGCAGATCCTTTGCCTTGTCGTTCGTGAAGATCTTCGTGTTCACTACAGCTGCCTGAAGACCCGTACCCGGCAGATATTGCATCTGCATGGTCGTCGGCAGTGCCGAGCCGTCCGCCGACAGCATTTCGAGCGTCGTGTCGACGTTGGCGGTGACGGTAATGTCCTTCTGGACGGCGTAAGCCGACATCGACATCAGAGCAGCAGCAGCGATCGGAACGTATTTCAGCATGGGTTAGTCCTTCTGGTTGGTTGAAACAATGGTATGGCCCGTCCGGGTCTCGTTATTCGCGCTCGGCGCGTTCATCGCGTCGACGGAATGCGTGCGCACAACCTTCTGCTGCACATCTGCCATTCCCCCCACTCGATATCGAATTCGCACATAAGGTGCGGAATGCAGCCCCTCCAGCCCGAAGTGCTGGTCCGGGTAGACACTGCGGTCGAATTTCGTCCACTGGCATGACGAATCGTCCTGCGCGGACTGGCAGGTGCCCGCTTCGAGCAAGCCGATCCGCACGTTGCCGGTATTGGTCAGCGTGCCGTTCGACACGTCGAAATCGGGCACGGGCGTCTTCGGCAGCACACGGACAAGCGGGGCCCAGACGAGGCTGAAGTTGACCCTGCCAGACACGTCGTCCGTCGCCGCGGATTCGTCGTCGGACGGCGCCGCCACCGGCTGCAGGTAGACGCGATACAGCACCTCCTTCTGCGGCACGCCGAGCGGAATCACCCGCACGAGCCGCGTGCCGCCGGCCGGCAGCGCGAATTTCGCCGGCGAGATCACGATCGCGTCATCGCCGGAATTCATGCTGGCCTGCTCGCGCTCGTGATCCGTTGCCGGATCGATCACGCGCTTCGCGATTGCCTTCACGTATTGCGTCGCATCGGATTTCGAATAGATGCGCAACTCCGCGGCAGACTCCTTGCCGGCCCCGATCGACGCCGCCATCGGATAGACCAGCATGTTCGCGCTGGCGATGGACGAGGCAAGCGACATCGCGATTGCGGCAAGCGACATCCGGTGAGTACGGTGCTTTCTGTTAAAAATAATTTGCATAACTTATCGATATGGAATCCATTTCACGTGTTCGCGGGCAGTCGCACGTCGCTCGGGTCACATTCCGGGCGACTTCCCAATGGCTGGCGACATGCCTGAAATGGCTTAGCCAGCCACTTCCACCGCGGTTACGGCGCGAGTCACGACGCCCTTCGTCGATGCGGGCTGCACGCTGCAGCCAATCACTCAAGCGCCTGCGGAATCTCCAGCGTTTTGCCTATCCGGTGCACTGCCAAGCACCCCGGCTATCGCAACGCATTGCTTGATTAGGATTTTGACTAATCGATGGGGTTAGGAATATAGGATTCGTCCTAAATTTGACGCTTCTGCGCCAATTACCAGGACTAGTTCGCCGATAAAGGCCTAAACACCCGCGATCCGCATATTGAGAAGAAACACGACGGACTGCAGCCAAAACTCGCTCACGAGAAGTTTCCGCATGGAGCGGCGCACGAGACTCCGGCTGTGGCCACCGGGTAATCGAGGCGGGATGATGCGCGGGCAGGATGCCGGCGCGCGATGTGGTGTCGGAAGCGCGAGCGAGCGCGCATCCGACGTAATGAAACGACCTGTTCGGCACCCATCGTCGTTGGCGTGCCGCACATGACGACGGCGGGCGCTAACCCGCCGCCGTTACCTCACGCATTCCGCGAATACACCCGCCGATGCCGCACCGCCTCCGCCAGCACGTCGAGCACCGGCTCCGTCTGCGTCCAGCTCAGGCATGCATCGGTGATCGACACGCCGTACTGCAGCGGCACGCCCGGCTTCAGATCCTGCCGCCCGGCCTCGAGGTGGCTCTCGACCATGACGCCGACGATCCGGTGCTCGCCCTGCGACAGTTGCCGTGCGAGATCCTGCGCGACGTCGACCTGCCGGTCGTGCGACTTGTTGGAATTCGCATGCGAGCAGTCGACCATCACCTGCTCGCGCAATCCGCTCTTGCGCAGCACCGCGCAGGTCGCCTCGACATGCTCCGCGTCGTAGTTCGGGCCGGTCTTGCCGCCGCGCAGGATCACGTGCGCGTCGTCGTTGCCGCGCGTCTCGAAGATCGCGGCCATCCCCATCTTCGTCATCCCCATGAACGCATGGCTCGCCGCCGCAGCAACGATCGCGTCCGCCGCGACCTGCACGCCGCCGTCGGTGCCGTTCTTGAAGCCGATCGGGCAGCTCAGCCCCGACGCGAGCTGGCGATGGCTCTGGCTCTCGGTGGTGCGCGCGCCGATCGCGCCCCACGCGATCAGGTCGGCGATGTACTGCGGGCTCAGCAGGTCGAGGAATTCGGTCGATGCGGGCAGGCCGAGCGCGTTGATGTCGAGCAGCAGTTGCCGCGCGGCGCGCAGCCCTTCGTTGATGCGGAAGCTGCCATCCAGGCGCGGATCGTTGATGTACCCCTTCCAGCCGACCGTCGTACGCGGCTTCTCGAAGTACACGCGCATCGTGATCAGCAGGTCGTCCTTGAGCGCGTCGGCGGCGACCTTCAGCCGGCGCGCGTAATCGAGCGCCTGGTCGTGATCGTGGATCGAGCACGGGCCGACGACGAGCAGCAGCCGGTCGTCGCGGCCGTGCAGGATGTCGCCGATCGCGCGGCGCGTATCCTCGACGAGCGTCTGCGTGGCGGCCGGCACCGGCAGCTCGTCGAGCAGCAGCGCGGGCGAAATCAGCGGACGCACGGCGCCGATGCGGACGTCGTCGATGCGGGTGGTGTCCTGCGTCGCGTCGGCGCTGCCTACCTCGCGATCGTGGGAAGGATTGTCGAGGTTCTGCATGGTGATTCTCCGGGGGACGTCTGTCTGGAATGATGGGCAGGCTCGATTATGGCACCCGGACGAGGTGGCAGCGGGGTACGGCGACGCAGTGCGGGCGGCGGCCGCCGCAGTCACGCGACCGACGTCAAACGAGACAAAAAAAGGCGATCCGTAAAAGGGTCGCCCGCCGTTCGCCGCGTTGCGCGGCAGCGACTAGTGCAGCGTCTCGGGCGCGAGCGAATTGCTCGGCAGCAGCGACGTCAGCCAGCAATTGTTCGGCGCGGCTTTGCCGTTGAAGCGGTCGTAGAGCCACGGCAGCATGCCCGCCACCCACGGCACGATCGCGCCCACGTGTTCGAGCGGATACTCGGTGTACGTGACCGCCGTGCCGCTGGCGCAGAATTTCTGCGCCAGCGCGCGCACGTCGTACGCGAGCATCACGCCGTCGCCCACCTGGCTGCCGAACGTGCCGTCCAGCGCGCCCGCGGTGCCCTGGCCGATGAACATCGGGATCGTCGGCGACGCGGCCAGCCCCGCATTCACCTTGTTCGCATAGGTGACGTACACCGGAATGCTGTTGATGTCGTTCGCGTATTGCGGCTTGAACAGCGTGCCCCAGCGCAGGCCCGTGTACTTCGGCAGGATGTACGCGAGCGACTGGCTCTGGATATCCTTGAACACGGCGACGCCCGTCTCGCTGAGGTACGGCGTCAGGTCGAAACCGTAGCCACGCGACAGCCCGGACAGCGCGGCCGCGGCGACGCCACCCCACACGATGCTGCCGTCGACGTAACGCAGGTTGTGCGCCGGATCGACCAGCACGCCGCCTACCGCCGCGCCGACGAGTTGCCGGTTGACGTCGGGCGCATAGCTCGGCGCGAGTTGCGCGGCCCAGTTGGTCGCGATCGCGCCGCCGGAATAGCCGATCATCGCAACCTTGCTCGACGGATTCAGCCCGGTCGACGGCGTATTGAGCGCCGCGCGGATCGAATCGAGCGTCGTCATCCCGTATTCGGGGCCGGCCGCGAAGTCGGCCGTCTGGCCCTCGGTATCGGGCACGATGACGTTGTAGCCGAGCAGCAGCAGCGTCGCCAGCGGAATCGATTCCGCGCTGTACAGCAACGTGCCGACGTTGATCACCTTGGTCACGTCGCGGTCGCCGGCGATCACCTGCGACGGTTCGTCGTACGGGTTCAGCGAATCGTAGGCCGACTGGTACGAGATCGCCCGGCCGTTGCTGACCGGGCTGCGGATCACCGACGTCACGTTGACGACCGGCTGGTTCAGCGCGTTGTGGGTGCGATACAGCAGCTGCTGCGCGGTCACCGCGGTCGGCATGCCGGCCACGTGATAGGTGACGTTGCGCGTCTTGACCACGGTGCCCGGTGGAACCGATGCCAGCGGCGTGGTGCCGGTGTATGTGTAGAACGGATCGGAAACGGCCGGTGCGGCGGCGCCGGCCGGCGGTGCGGCGACGGCCAGTGCGGCCGACACCGTGGCCGCGGCCATCATGAAACGTCTGGAGGACATGGGTGGAGGCCCCTGGGATAACCTGCTGCATCGAAGGAAATTCGGCGGTGTTGCAGACCATCTCGATTGCCGCTTCAACGGCGTTTCCGTGCCATCGACTGTCTCCTGTAAGTGAATGATCCGGTTTGTTCCGATTCTGTAGTTTGGTAGGACTGCAAAGCTGATTCATTGAAGCACAACGCGAATGCGTTCGAGATGCGTTTTCGACTGTTTGAAGGTAAACGTCTAAACCGGCTTGCCACGCGAGGCGAGCGCCCCGGCCGTTCGGCCGAATGTTCGCGTTCGAGCGAAGTACCGTACGATCATGGCTGTCCGATAGCGAAGCGGCCCGTCGTGCCACGTCGGCCACCCCGTGCACCGCTTGCCTGTGACCGATCGTTTCCCGCTCAACCGACACGCCACGATGACCGTCTCCGAACTGCTCCGCGCCATCCGCCAACCCTATGCCGACCTGCTCGCGAGAGCGGCCACGCAACCGGCGATCGTCGTCGAACCGGCCTACCGGCGCGCCGACGGCACGCTGGCCACCGAAGGCCCGCTCGCGCTGCCGTGCCGCGCCGACACCATCGCGACCGAGGGCGAGGTGGCCGGCCAGCCCGCGATGGTCGATTCGGCCACGCAGCTGGATTTCGAGCCGTTCGCCTTCGAACTGGAAACGGCGGCCGTGTCGATCCAGCCGTTCGTGTGGGACTGGGCCGCGGTCGAAGCCGACGGTCTCGACGAAAGCACCGCGAACGATGCGTTCAAGACGTGGTTCCTCGCGTGGTTCGACGTGGACGACGAGAACACGCCGGCCGAGGACGGGCTGCACGGCATCGTTCACTACCTGTCGGAACCGGTTCGCACGGAACAGGGCTGGCGCATCCATGCGGATCTCGGTTCCGCGCCGGAGACGGCCGTCGAGGATCTGCTGTTTCGGCTCGTCGACGCGGGCGCGACGCGGATCAGTGTTGGTTGATATGCACCTTCATCGTTCCCCCATCCTCATGAAAACCACCCGGTTATCGCCGTTAATGCGCCCGTTCTTCCGAAGCGCGTGCATCTTGATCGCACTGCACGCGGGCTTTGCGAATGCCGCGCCGCGCACCGTCTATGAAGGAACGCTGCAAGGCGCCGGCACCGTCGTGATGGAACTCGACGATCGCCCGGCCGCGGACGGCACGATCTCGGGCCGCTATTTCTACGCGCAGTTCGGCGTCGATATTCCGCTGCGCGGCAAGCCCGCGCGACTGGTCGAGCCGCTCGTGCGCACGCAATTGCCGGACGATGCGCGCTCCGCGCCGGAATACAGCGACAAGCCCGATTTCGATCATGGGGCGGCCACCTGGCAGGGCACGCGGGACAAGGACGGCTATCGCGGCCGATGGACCGATGCGCGTTCAGGCAAGACACGTACCTTCGCGTTGCGCCGCGTGGCGGCATACGATCCCGACGCGGTTGCGCCCGGCTCGGTCGAAGCCGTCACCGCGCTCGTGGCGGGCGGTGTCGGCAGCGGCATCGCTCGCGGCGCGGACATCGACATGCAGCACGCGCCTTATGCCACGTTGAAGCTCGCCGGGCATGCGCAGCCGGTCGGCCCCGAGGTTGGCGACGGCACGGTTGCGTACCGGATGTGGCGTGACCCGCGCACGGTGCTCGCGTATCCGCGCCTGAGCCGCCATCCCGACCCGGCCGTGATGGCGCGCGTCAACCATCTGCTCGAACAGCGGCACTGGCAAATGAGTCTCGCGGCGCTCGAATGCGCGTCGACCCGCTATACCGACGACGGCCCGGCCGCCGGCACGCTCGGCAGCTACGACGACGAGCGCGTGACGGTCACGTGGCTGTCGCGTGCGGCACTGGGCATCGTGGAAGCCGGCAGCACGTACTGCGGCGGCGCGCACCCGGCCAATCACTACGATCCGGTCACGTTCGACCTGCTGCGCGGTGCGTATCTCGACTGGAATCGCGTGATCGATGCGGCCGCGCCGGCCGACGACCGTGAATCGGCAACGAGCGCCGCGATGGTGAAGTTCATTGCGCGGCTGCGCGACGAAGCCGCACCGGGCAACCAGCCGACGGACGGCGACGGCGATTCGCTGTCGTGCGCCGACGTGTTCCCGCAGTATCTGGCGTTCGAACTCGATGCACCGGGCAAGCTGTCGTTCGTCGTATCCGGCATCGGTCACGCAATGGGTGCCTGTCTCGGCCCGCAGCTCGACGCGCCGTTTGCCGCGCTCAAGCCGATCCTGAGACCGGGCGGCGCGCGCTACCTCGTCCCGGGCGTCAAGCTGAAGTGACGCGGCGGTGCGCGCGCACCGCCGGCACTGCATCAGGAAGCGATCAGGACGCGTTGCCCGGCGTGTCGACGTCGATGCCGAGTTCGCTCGCCATCCGTTGAACCAGCGCATTCAGGCGCGTCACTTCGTCCGCAAGGCGCTTCTGTTCGGCCTTCAGCGCCTCGAATTCGGAAGGCGGCACCGAATCCGCGCCGCCGCCCGCGTCCGCGCTCGCGAAGTCGGCCATGTTCACCTCGCCGCACATCAGGTGCATCCAGCGGTTCTCGCGCGCGCCCGGTGCACGCGGCAGCCGGACGACGAGCGGTTGCGCACGCGCCGCGAGTTCGTCGAGGAACGCCTCGACCGACGAGATATCCGCGAAGCCGTGCAGGCGCGCGCTGTTCAGGCGCAGCTCGGCGGCCGTCTGCGGGCCGCGCAGCAGCAGGATCGTCAGCAGCGCGATCGCCTGGCTCGGGATGCCGAGCACGCGGTTCATGTTGTGCTCGAAACGCGGCACACGGCTGCTGCTGCCCTCCATCACGAGGCTCAGGTGCTTCAGCCCGTCGAGCGCGGTCGTCACTTCGTCCTCGCTCACGTTCATCACCGGCGCGCGCGCGGTTTTCTGGTTGCAGCCCGCGGTCAGCGCGTTCAGCGACAGCGGGTAGGTATCCGGCACCGTGTGCTGTTTCTCGACGAGCACGCCGAGAATGCGGGCCTCGAGGGGTGTGAGTTCGCGAAGGGCGCGGGGCGTGGGCGTATCCGGCGTGGTGTTCATGAGTGACATCGCAGCGTGCAGCAGGTGAAGGGAAACGGTCGCGGCCCGTCCGGCATCGCGCACGGGCGAGCCATATGATAGCTCGCGACGCTCGGCCCGGCGCCCTTGGCGCAGCAGCGTGCGGACTTGCCGCAGCGGGCTTTCGTCGGACGTAGCGGCGCCCGCGATAGCGGGCGGCGCATCGCGGCGATGCGCGTGCGCGGCACCGCAGCGTCATCCTTCGCGCGCGCCGGGCGTTTGCGCGATGCGCATGCCGGCGCTACGATAGACGTTCATCCCGATATCAGCGGCGCCGCACACGACCGCCTTCACACGTCGACACCACGCAGCACCCGCGTTGAATGCGCTGCCGCCGTGCCTGCGCGCCGCTCGTCAAACCCGTTCACCCCCTCACCGGTTCACCACCATGACTGCATCTTCTTCCGCACCCGTGCGCGCCATCGTCACCGGACACACCCGCGGCGTCGGCGCGGCGCTCGCCGAACAACTGCTGCAGGAAGGCGTCGCCGTGCTCGGCGTGTCGCGCAGCCGTCATCCGTCGCTCGCGTCACGGGCCGGCGAGCGCTTGACCGAGGTCGAACTCGATCTGTCCGACTCGAAGACGATCGCGAGCTGGCTGGCCGGCGACACGCTGCGCCGCTTCGTCGACGGCGCGTCGCTCGTGCTGCTGTTCAACAACGCGGGCATCGTCGATCCGATCGGCCCGCTCGCCACGCAGGACCCGGCGATCGTCGCCCGCGCGGTCGGCCTGAACGTCGCCGCGCCGCTGATGCTGTCGGCGGCGCTCGCGCAGGCCGTATCGGCCGCGACCGAATGCCGGATCGTGCACCTGTCGAGCGGCGCGGCTCGCAACGCGTATGCGGGCTGGAGCATCTACTGCGCGACCAAGGCCGCGCTCGATCACCATGCGCGCGCGGTCGCGCTCGACGCGAACGGCGGGGTGCGCATCTGCAGCGTGGCGCCGGGCGTCGTCGATACGGGCATGCAGGCCACGATCCGCGCGACCGACGAAGACAATTTCCCGATGCGCGAGAAATTCGACCAGTTGAAATCGAGCGGCGCGCTCGCGACGCCCGAGGCGACCGCCCGGCAACTGATCGGCTATGCGCTGAGCGACGCATTCGGTACCGAGCCGACGGCCGACGTGCGCAACCTGCCGACGCAGTAAGCGTCGGACGCGGCCCGTCATCCTTCGAGCCGCTTCGTCCAGTCCTCGACCTGCCGCGCCGTCCGGCGTTTTTCCAGCATCGCGCGCCAGCCGGGCGGCAGCAGCGGCACGTCGCACAGCGCATCGAGCGCGGCCATGTCGAGCATGCGGCGATACAGCACGTCGAGCACCGTCGACAGCGGCCACTGCGGGTAGCGGCGCTCGTGCAGCGCCAGCACATCGCCCGCCGCCACCCACCCTTCCTGCAGCACGCGGTAGTACCAGCCGGTCCGGCCGCTGTGCTGCACGAGCGCCGCCATCCGCGGATGGTCGAAGCGTGCGTTGAGCTTCCAGCACGGCTGCCGCGACTGCGAGACCTGGAGCACCGCGCCGCCCAGCGTGAACACGTCGCCGAGACACACGTCGTGCTCGGTGATGCCGCGCGTCGACAGGTTCTCGCCGAACGCGCCCGGCCGGGCGAGCACGTCGCGCGCGCCGATCTGGTCGGCCCACCACGCATAGTGATCGTGCGCGTAGTGGTGAACGGCCTTGTCGGGGCCGCCGTGATGCCGCGCATCGGCCTGCTCGTCGCCGGCAAACCCGAGTGCGCCCAGCCACAGGCGCGCATCCACCGGCTGCTTGTCGATCGCGCTCGCGTGCGGCGTACCGGCGAGCGGCCGGCTCGCGCCGATCCGCACCGCGCCGATGGCCGCCGCGATCGCCGGCCGCGCGTCGCCGCTCATGCCGCCACACCGTCCGGCAGCGCCGCGAGCAGGCGCTCGAGTTCGCGCGTGCGTGCCTCGCCGAGCGGCAGCAGCGGCCGCCTCGGTTCGCCGGCGTCGAAGCCGCGCAGCCTCAGCCCGGCTTTCACGGTCACCGGCAACCCGCCGTTGACGATGAACTGCAGCAACGGCAACTGCGCGTGAAAAACCGATCGGGCGCGCACGAGGTCGCCCGTGCGCATCGCGTCGAACAACGCGAGCGGCAACGCGGCGTTGAGATTCGGCGCGGCCGTGCACCATCCTGCCGCGCCCGCGGCCAGCGCGGCGAGCGCCATCGGATTGCTGCCGTTGTAGAACGGGATCGTCCCGTCGCTCAATTGCGCGAGCCGGTGCATCCGGCCGATGTCGCCGGTGCTCTCCTTGACCATCGTCACGTTGTCGACGGTCCGGCAGATCGTCGCGATCAGCTCGGGCGACATGTCGACGCCGCTCGTCGCCGGGTTGTTGTACAGCATGATCGGGATGCCGATCGCGTCGCCGATCGCACGATAGTGCGCGACGATCTCGTCGTTGCCGAGCTTCCAGTACGACACCGGCAGCACCATCACCGCATCGGCGCCGGCCTGCTCGGCGAAGCGGGCGCGGCGCACCGCGCCCGCCGTGGTGAGATCCGAGATTCCGACGACGGTCGGCACGCGCCGGCGCACCGCGCGAATCGACGCGATGGCGACGGCCTCCCATTCGGCATCGGACAGGTAGGCGCTTTCGCCGGTGCTGCCCAACGGCGCGATCGCATGAACGCCGTCGGCGACCAGGCGTTCGATCAACGCATCGAGCGCGGTCAGGTCGACGCCGCCGTCGGCGGAGAATGGCGTGACCGGGTAGGCAATGATGCCTTTCAGCAGGATGGACACGATATGCATTCCTCAATGATTGTCTGGCGAAGTGGTAACGATGCGCCGATTCACGCGACGCAATCCTGATGCGTACGCAATGCGCGGCGCGCGTAGTAGTCGAACGTCACCGCATCGCGCTTCGGCTTCGAGATCCAGTCGTGCGCTTCACGCGCCAGGGCCGGCGGCACCGGCTTGATCTCGCCGGCCGACATCGCGAGCAGTTGCAGTTTTGCCGCGCGTTCGATCAGCAGCGCGAGGATGCATGCCTCCTCGATCGTCTTGCCGACCACGAGCTGCCCGTGATGCGACAGCAGGATCGCGCGCTTGTCGCCGAGCGCCTTCGAGATGATCTCGCCCTCCTCGTTGCCGACCGGCACGCCCGGCCAGTCCTTCAGGAACGCGCAGTCGTCGTACAGCGGGCAGGCGTCCATGTGCGACACGACGAGCGGCTGCTCGAGCATCGACAGCGCCGCGACATGCGCCGGGTGCGTATGGATGATGCAGTTCACGTCCGGGCGCTCGCGATAGATCCACGTATGGAACCGGTTGGCCGGGTTCGGAATGCCTTCGCCATCGACGACGTCGAGATCCTCGTTGACGCGCAGCAGGTTCGCGGCCGAGATCTCGTCGAAGCCGAGCCCGAGCCGCTGCGTGTAGTACGTGCCGGCCGCATCCGCGCGGCAGGTGATCTGCCCGGCCAGGCCCGAGTCGTGGCCGGCGTCGAACAAGATCCGGCACGTCAGCGCGAGCTTTTGCCGCGCGGACCAGCCGCTGTCGCCCACCGCGTTGTCCAGACGCCGTTCCGCCAGCGCGACCAGCGCTTCCTTCGTCAAATTCAGCGTTTCCGCCATGTTCGCCTCCTGAATGGACCGGGCCTGCCACGCCGTCCGCGGCCGTTTCCCCGGTCACACGTGACACACGATACACCGAATGACACTTTGTGTCATGCGTTACAATCGGTTTTTCGAAGGACACCTGGCGCCCCATGACGATTCGCCTGAAGCTGCTCAGAAAACAGAAGGGCTGGACGCTCGACGTGCTGGCCGACGAGACGGGCCTCACCAAGAGCTACCTGTCGAAGGTCGAACGCGGCCTGAGCGTGCCGTCGATCGCGGTCGCGCTGAAGCTGTCGAAGGCGCTGAACGTCGACGTCGAGCAACTGTTCTCGGAAAGCCGCAACCGCGAGCTGATCACGGTCACGCGCGCCGGCGAGCGCACCGCGATGGGCGCGGCGGCCGACCGCCACGCGCACCGCTTCGAGAGCATCGCGGCCGGCGTCGCGCCGAAGAAGATGCTGCCGTTCGTCGTGCATCCGCCGCACGAATTCGTCGCGTCGACGTTCCGCGAGCACGAAGGCGAGGAATTCCTGTTCGTGCACAAGGGGCGCGTCGAAATCGAATTTCCGAACGAGACGGTGCAACTCAGGGCTGGCGATTCAGTCTATTTCAACGCACTCATCCCGCACCGCACGCGCAGCCTCGGCACCGCGCAGGCGGAGATTCTGGTCATCGTCAGCCACGACGACTAGCCTCGTCACTTCTTCGCGCAAGGATCTTTCGATGGTCACCAAGGCCACCGCACCGTTCCAGCAGATCAAGACGCTCGTTCGCCAGAACGTCGAGTCGGGCGACTGGCGCCCCGGCGACCGCATCCCGTCCGAGCTCGACCTCGCCGCGCAGTTCGGCGTCGCGCGCATGACGGTCAACCGCGCGCTGCGCGAGCTGACCGAGGAAGGCGTGCTGAAGCGCATCGCGGGCGTCGGCACCTTCGTCGCCGAGGTGAAGCCGCAGTCGAACCTGCTGATGATCGCGCACATCCGCGACGAAATCCGCGCACGCGGGCACGAATATCGCTGCCGCGTGCTGAGCCGGTCGAGCGAACCCGCGTCGTTCGACGTCGCCGCCGCGTTCGGCCTGCCGGTCAACACGCCGGTCTTTCACGTGGTGTGCGTGCACGAGGAAAACGGCCGCCCGATCCAGCTCGAGGACCGCTACGTGAACCCGGCCGCCGCGCCCGGCTTCATCGACCAGGATTTCGAGGCCGAGCCGCCGTCCGAGTACCTGTACAACAACGTGTCGCACTACGAACTGGAAATCGAGCACGTCGTCGACGCGTCGCTGCCCACCGGCGAGCAGGCGCGGCTGCTCGACATGCGCGCCGACGAGCCGTGCCTCACGCTCACGCGGCGCACGTGGACGGACGGGCTGCCCGTCACGTTCGTGCACTTCCTGCATCCGGGCAACCGCTACCGGCTCGGCTCGCGCTTCAAGCCGGGCGCGGGGCGCCACCCGACCTGATCCTTCGGCGCACGCACGCCCCCGAACGCACGGCGGCCGTTTCGTCATGAAACGGCCGCCGTGTGGGTGACAGCAGGTCAGATCGCGCCGACCTGCCCTGCGTCGCGCGACCACACGACCGGGAACAGCGGGTGGTCGAGCGGCGCGCCGTCGGCCAGTTGCGCCGCGAGCCCGGGGAAATCGGGCGAGGTTTTCCAGCGGCGCGGCGCGTGACGGACATCGTCGCCGACGAAGCGGATCGAGAACGCGCGCCGGCGGTTCTGCGTGCCGCCCGACGCATGCAGCGTCAGCATCCGGAAGCACACCATGTCGCCGGGTTCGAGCGCCCAGTGGCGAATCGGGAACGCCGCGCGGTCGGCTTCGATGTCGGGCAGGTCGGCGAGGCTGCCTTCCGGAAACCACTTCGCCTCCTTGTCCATGAACGTGCGCGGCATCAGCCATGGCCCGCGATGCGAGCCCGCGACGAATTCCAGCGTCGATTCGAGCGGCACCGGATCGACCGGAATCCACATGCTGACGTTGTCGTCGCCTTCGATGTTGTAGTACGGCTGGTCCTGATGCCACGGCGTGCGCTGCCGCGTGCCGGGCTCCTTCACGAGCAGGTGGTCGTGATGCAGCCGCACGTGGTCGGTGCCCATCAGCGCGGCGGCGACCGACGGCGCCGGCGAGCGCACGATGAAATCACGATACGCGTCGTTGTGCTGCCAGTTGCAGAAATCCTCGAAGAACCAGCCGGGATCGTCGGGCCGGCTCGCGACTTTCGCGCGTTCGCTCGGCTGCGCGAGGTTCGCGTCGATGCCGGCCCGCAGCGCGGCCACTTCGTCAGGCGAAAAAATGCCCTTGATGCAGACCGCGCCTTCCTCTCGGAACGCGGCGATCAGTTCGGGCGTCACGGCTTGCGCGACGCGCTCCTGGATACTCGTCATGGTGTGCCTGTCGATCGAATGAGTCACGGGGTCACGGTGCCGAAGTCAGTTGCTGCTTCGCGCCGTAGATGTCGAAGTCGAAGTATTTCGCGGCGATCTTCTGATAGGTGCCGTTCGCGCGAATCGCGACGATCGCGTCGTTCAGCCGCTTCTTCATGTCGGCGTCGCCCTTGCGGATGCCCATCGCGACGCCGTAGCCGGTGATCCGCGCGTCGGTCACGTCCGGCCCCGCGAACGCGTAGCCCTTGCCGCGCGGCGTCTTCAGGAACGAGTAGCCGGCCTGCGTCTTGTCCTGGAAGGTCGCGTCGAGGCGGCCGTTGACGAGATCCTGATACACCTGGTCCTGGTTCTGGTACGAAACGATCGTCACACCCCTGGTCGCCCATTCGGCCTTCGCGTACGCCTCCTGCGTCGTGCCCTGGTCGATCCCGATGCGCTTGCCGGCGAGCGACGCGGCGGTCGGCAGCAGCTTCGAGCCGACCGGCGCGACGAGCGCGCCCGGCGACGCATACAGCTTGTTCGAGAAGTCGATCTGCTTGAGCCGCTCGTCGGTGGCCGTCATCGCGGACATGATGACGTCGAACTTGCGTGCGCGCAGCGCCGGGATCATCCCGTCGAAGCCCTGCTCGACCCACACGCACTTCGCATGCAGTTGCTCGCAGATCGCATTGCGCAGGTCGATGTCGAAGCCGGCGAGCGAGCCGTCGGGCTGCTTCGCCTCGAACGGCGGATACGTGGGGTCGATACCCCAGCGGATCGTCGACGTGTCCTGCGCGAACGACGCGAGCGGCGCGAACGCCAGCGCGGTAACGAGGAGTTTTGCGGTGCGGTTCATGGCGGGTCCTTGTGAGTCTCGACGCGGCGGGGGATGCCGGCGTACGGTGGAAGCGTCGCGACGGGAGGCCGGCGCGGGGTGCGAAAGACGAGGGACTTCGGTGAAATTGCGATGCAGTCTAGACTGCTTGATTTTTGAGCGCAAGCGGGGGAATCAAGAATAGAAAGGGGCAGAGGCGGCCGCGAACCCGAAGGCCGGCACAGCGCTTGATTTACCGCCATCCAGCCGGGAATTTCGAGCGTTTACCCTACGTGACGCGCATTCGCCACGGAGCGTATTTCCTCGGATATTCGCCGAACGGCGATGTCTATGCAGGCAATCAGCGTAGCGCTTTCCGAATGCGGTTCCCGCCGTTCCCGCAACGCACCCTATACCGCTCGTTGAATATGCGCCAGGTGCCTTCAAACCCCGCAAAACACCGCCCCCAAGTCCGGCGAAACCGCGATTGCCCATGGCGTCCGGCCATGTTAAAAGTCATCGCACGCATTTGAAAATGAAATGCGCGATTCCACAGAAGTGCAGAAATGAATAGACCCCTGTTCGACATCGACCTGCTGCGCGCGCTCGTGATGGTCGCCGACTGCGGCAGCTTCACGACGGCATCCGCGCGCCTGCATTCGACGCAGTCGACGGTCAGCCAGAAGGTGCGCCGGCTCGAGGAAATCGCCGGTCACCGGCTGCTCGACCGCGGCACGCGCGACGTGCGGCCGACCGACGCGGGCGTGACGGTGCTCAGCTATGCGCGGCGCATGCTCGCGCTGAACGACGAGATGCTGGAGGCGCTGTCGGGCGCGACGGTCGCGCTGACGATCCGGCTCGGCGTGCCCGACGATTTCGCGGCGGGCCGCACGACGCACGCGCTCGCGGCATTCAAGCGCGAGCACCCGCAGGTCAAGCTCGAAGTGACGTGCGGGTTGAGCCGCGACATCAGCGCCGCGTACGATCGCGGCGAACTCGACCTCGTGCTGATCAAGCAGCGGCGCGACAGTCGCGAGGCCGTCGTGCGCTGGCCGGAGAAGCTGCGCTGGATCGACAGCGCGAAGCATCCGTCGATCGATCTCGATCCGGTGCCGATCGTCGTGTTCCCGCCGCGCGGGCTCTATCGCGACGACATGATCAAGGCGATCGAGGAGCGCGGCCGCCGCTGGCGGATCAGCTTCACGACGTCGAGCCTGAGCGGCATCCAGGCGGCCGTCGCGGACGGGCTCGGCATCAGCGTGCTGCCCGCGCGCGTGGTGACGGACGAGCATGTGGTGCTGACCGCGAAGCAGGGCTTCGCACCGATCGAGCACATGGACATCGCGATCCTGCACCGGCCGACGGCCGACCCGATGGTCAGCGAGCTGACGAAAGCGCTCGCGGCGATGCTGGAACTCGAAGGGCGGTAAGCGCAGCGGAATGCCAACGGCAGCGGCGCACAAGGGCGCCGCGCACCACACGCGTCAGAACAATCAGAACATCGTGTTGCCGTTCGCGGCCTGCTCGGGCACCGGCTGGTTGACGTCCCAGTGCTCGACGATCTTGCCGTGTTCGAGCCGGAAGACGTCCATGATCGCGCTGCCGCGCGTGCCCGGTTCGCGCACCGCGTGCACGTGCAGGATCACGTAGTCGCCGTCGACGAACGAGCGCTTGATCTCGCTGTGCGACTGCGGATATTTGTCGCGCAGGAACGCGACGAACTTCCGGAAGCCGTCGCGCCCGTCGGCCGCGTTCGGGTTGTGCTGCACGTAGCGATCGCCGACATATGCGAGCGCGGCGTCCGCATCCTTCTCGTTCAGCCCTTTCTCGTAGAACGCCAGCACCGTGCGCCGGTTGGCTTCCTGTTGCGCGTCGGCCGGACCGGCCGCCACCGCCTGCGCGGCCGTCACGGCGAACAGGGCTGCCGCCATCCCTCGTGCGGCCCGTGCCGCGGTCATGCGTCGCATCGTCGTCTCCCCGGAAATCCGGCTGAAAACCGGATCATACCGGGGCGACGTGGCACTCAGACCAGCGCGCCGTCGCGCGCGACGATCTTCCCGGACGATACGACGAGGCGCCGCACCGGCCGCGCGACGACGGCCTCGGCGAACGTCAGCGCATCGACGAGCACGACGTCCGCGCGGCTGCCCGGCTGCAACCCGTAATCCGCGAAACCGCAGCCGCGCGCCGCGCCGTGCGTCACGCAGTCGAGCGCGACTTCGAGCGCATCGTCGCGGCGGAAATCGTTGCGCATGCCGATCAGCATCGCGCGTTCGAGCATGTCGGGCGAACCGTACGGCGTCCACGTGTCGCGCACGCCGTCGTTGCCGCCGATCACGATCACGCCCGCCGCGCGGCACGCGGCCACCGGCGGCACCGGCACCGCCGCCGGCGCGGTCGTGACGATCGCGACGCCGAGCCCGGCCATCCGCGCGAGCAGCGCATCGCGCTCGCGTTCGGCGATGTCGCCGAGACAGAAACCATGGCTGATCGTGACCTTCCCCTGCATGCCGTGCGCGGCCGTGCGCTGCAGGATCAGGTCGAGCGAATACGCGCCCATCGACCCGCGCTCGTGCAGATGGATATCGAGCCCGCACCCGTGGCGATCGGCGATCGCGAACAGCACGTCCACCGCCTCGACCGGATCGCCTTCGATCGCACACGGGTCGAGCCCGCCGAGCAGGTCGGCGCCGGCGCCGAGCGCGTCGGACAGCAGCGCATCGGTGCCCGGCCGCTTGAGCACGCCCGATTGCGGAAACGCAACGATCTGGATCTCGACCTGCCCGCGCAGCGTCTCGCGCGTCGCGAGCACGCCGTGCAGATGACGCAGCCCGGCTTCGGTATCGACGTCGACGTGCGTGCGGATGCGCGTCGTGCCGGCCGCGAGGAACGCACGCGCCAGCGCGAGCGACGCGGTGCCCGCGTCATGGCCGCTCGTCGCGCGATAGTGGCGTTCGTTCTCGATGCGATCGACGAGGCGCGGCCCGACCTGGTTGCGATACCACGGCATCCCCCAGTGAGTCTTGTCGAGGTGCGTGTGGCCTTCGACGAGGCCAGGCAGCGCCAACGCGAGCCCGCCATCCTCGATCGCGCAGCCGGCCGGCGCATCGAGCGACGGGCCGACGCGCGCGATGCGATCGTCTTCGATCAGGATATCGAGCGCGGCGTCGGCGCTCGTGCGGACATTGCGAATCAGCAGGGTCGTCATGTTGGTTCCGGTGCGGTCGGTCAGTGCAAGGCGCGCGCGGCGCGCGCCGTGCCGTCGGTCGGGTGGATCAGCGCGTGAAGCGCAGCGACGGGGCGAACGGCGCGCCCGTATCGCTTTCGCCGCGGCGGAATACCCAGCGTTCGGCCGGCACGCCCGCGACGGCCGCCGCCGCATTCGGCGCGCGCACCGCGACGAAGCTCGCGTCGCAGCCGACCGCGATTCCATAGTTTTCCTTACCGATCGCGCGCGCGCCGGCGTGCGTCGCCATGTCGAGTGCGATGCCGAGCGCTTCGTCGGTGTAGAAGCCCGACCGGTAGCCGACCATCATCGCGCGCTGCAGCATGTCGCCGTTGCCGTACGGCCACCATGCGTCGCGAATGTTGTCGTTGCCCGCGAACACGTGCACGCCCGCGTCGCGCAGCCGTTGCACCGGCGGAAACGCGCAGTCGCCCGGCGCATTCGTCAGGATCGATACCCCGGCGTCGGCCAAGGCCGCCGCGGTGCGCTGCACGTCGTCGTCGCTCACCTGGCCCAGCGCGTACGCGTGGCTCACGTTCACGCGCCCGCCGAGCCCGGCCGCGCGCGTGCGCGCCGCGATCCGCAGCAGTTGCGCGATGCCTGTCTCGCCCGGCTCGTGCAGGTGGATGTCGATTTTCGCGCCGCGCTTCTCGGCGATGCCGAACACGATGTCGAGCTGGCCGTCCGCGTCGCCGTCGAGCGTCGTCGGGTCGATCCCGCCGACCACGTCCGCGCCTTCGCGCACGGCTGCATCGAGGATCTCGGCCGTGCCCGGGCACGTGATCACGCCGGCCTGCGGAAACGCGACCAGTTCGATGTCGACGATGCCACGCCATTGTTCGCGCGCGGCCATCACGGCCTGCAGGTTCGACAGGCCCGTCGTCGCATCGACGTCGACGTGGCTGCGCATCGCGATCGTGCCGAACGCGGCGGCCTGCGCGATCAGCGCGTTCGCACGCTCGACGATCGGCGGCGCCGCCGCGAGCTGGCGCTTCTCGACCGCGAGCCGCTCGCGCAGCGAGCCGGCCGGTTCATGCGGCACCCAGCGATCGCCGACGAAGCTCTTGTCGAGATGAATATGGCCGTCGACGAAACCGGGCAGCACGACGCGACCGTCGAGGTCGATCGTCTGCGCGCCCGGCGCGGCCGCGCAATCGGCGCCGATCGCGGCGAAGCGGCCGTCACGGACGACGAGATTGACGGGCTGGCCGCCGGCGTCGACGGCGTTGATGAAGAATCGTTCGGTCATGGCCTGGAATGTGGGGCGGTCGCGACGCGGCCCGGCGCGGACAGGGGAGGGAACCGCGACCGGCGCGGCGCGACCGTTGGCAGGGAATCCGGCCACGATATCGGACGACGCTGCGCGAGGCCAATTAAATGTCGCGATGCCGCGCATTCGATTTCGCGATGTGCGGCGCGGAGGTCCGCCGGGCCGGCCGCGACGGCAGGTGCGATCACCGTGGAAACAACAGCCTGTCGGCGATCGCGCATCGTCGGCACACGGCGCCCGGAAACCGCGTCGCGCCATCGCCCACCAGCGGGCTTCGACGCCCGCCCCAGCGGCGATTTACGCGGCAACAGACTTTACACGTTGTTACCCGGCCGCACCGGACGCGCATCCGGCCATTCCTTATACTCACGCCGAGTTCGCCACCCGTGACGGGAATCCATCGGCGGACACGTTGCCGATGCAGGAAACATCATGATGCGCATGCCTTCCACGAAGACCGTTCTGTTCGCCTCGCTCGTCGCCGTGGCGGCGCTTCCGCTCACCGCCTGCGTCGCGCCGGGCTACTACGGCGCGCAGCCGGGCTATCCGCAGCAGCAGCAATACGCGACGCCCGGCTATGCGCAGCCCGCGTATTCGCAACCGGGCTACGTGCAGCAGCAACCGGCGTATCCGAACCAGGCGCCGCAACCGTACGACCAATACGGCAATCAGCAACAGCAATACGCGAACCCGTACGGCACGCAGTACGGCACCGTGTCGAACATCCAGCCGGTCAACGGCTCGGTCGGCCCGTCGGGCGTGGCCGGCACCGTTGTCGGGGCGCTGGTCGGCGGCCTCGTGGGCAACCAGTTCGGCCGCGGCCACGGCCGCGATGCGGCGACCGTGATCGGCGCGCTCGGCGGTGCGGTGGCGGGCAACCAGATCGGCCAGCAGATGGGCGCCGCGCAGGGCCCGAGCAGCTACCGGATCGACGTGCAGGTCAGCGACGGCTCGATGCGCTCGTTCGACGTGCAGTCGCCGGGCAACCTGCGTCCGGGCGACCGCGTGCAGATCAACGGCAATCAGCTGTCGCGCTACTGATGCCGCCGGCGTGCGCGTGAGCGGATCGCGCGCGCCCGTCGAACCCGCGACGTCGGCCCCGCACGCGGCGCGGCGTCGAAGTCACACGCGCTCGGCCCCGAGCGCGACGCGCGTCGATCGCGCGGCAGCCGGATTCCTATTAGGATAGACGCGATGCATCCGGCGGCCACAGCGGCGCGCCGGCCTGCACGCCCCTCAACCGGAACGCTGCCGATGACGATCACGATCCGCCTGCTCGACGCGGCCGATGCCGCCTGTTTCCGCGCCGTCCGCCTGCGTGCGGTCGATACCGCGCCCACGTCCTTCCTGCCGACGCTCGACGAAGAATCGCAGGTGCCGGTCGACGAATTCGCGAAGCGCCTCACGCCGACGCAGGTCCAGGCCGTATTCGGCGCGTTCGACGGCGACACGCTCGTCGGCATCACCGGCGTACGCCGCGATGCGCGCACGAAGATCGCGCACAAGGCGACGATCTGGGGCGTGTACGTCGACGCCGCCTATCGCGGGCAGCGCATCGCGCAGGCGCTGCTCGACAGCGCGACCGCGCATGCGGCGAACGCGTGGGGATGCAGCCAGCTGATGCTGTGCGTGAACGAGGTCAACCACGCCGCGGAGCGGTTGTATGCGTCGCAGGGGTTCGTGCGGTTCGGCACGGAGCCGCGCTCGATGTTCGTCGATGGCCGCTTCTACGACGAGCACTACATGATCAAGACGCTGGCGTAACGCATTCGCGTTCGCGCGCGGGCACCGGCCGCGCCGCACGCGAACGTCGTCGCGTGTTTTATCTCCTCTATCTCATCGCTTGTCGGTGATCGTCGTGTTGACGATCTGTCCGGCGATCGTCACGTTCGCCAACGTCATTGCGCTCACGTTGAACGCATAGATCGGCCCTGGCGACGTGACCGTCGGCGTGCCTGACGCCACCGGCGTGCCGAAATCGCAGTTGCTGATCGTCACGCCGGAGATCGGCTGCACGGCCGGCGTCGGCGGCGTGCCGTTGTAGTCGAACGCGACCGGCCCCTGCGCGACGATCGCCTGGAAGCACGACGCGGTCACGCCATTCAGCGTCACGTTGCTCGCCTTCACGTCGGAGATCGTCACGTTCTGCACGACCGGCGCCCGCGTGCGCACCGCATCGTTCGCCGGCTGGTAGTCGCAGTCGAACGTGACGATGCCGCCCTGCGCGGCCGACGGATTGCCGGCCGACGGCGTGACGACGCCGAGCGGCACGCTCGCGTTGATCGGGCTGCCGGCGAGCAGCGCACTGCCGTAGCCGCCGCCCTTCAGCGTCAAGCCGTTCGGCAGCGTGACGCCCTTCACGTGGAAATCCTTCACGTAGCCGCCGCGGTTCATGTTGGTCTTCACGCGGATCGCGATGTTCAGCGGATTGGTCTGCCAGTTCGCGTTCAGCATCGACAGGTTGGACGCATAGATCTGCTCGACGCCGCCGCCCATCTCGCTGCCGAGCGTGATCCCGCCGTGCCCGCTGTTCATCGTGCAGTTGCGGATCAGGTGCCGCTTCGCGGGCCCGTATTCGGTGTCGCGGTCCTTGCCCGACTTGATCGCGATGCAGTCGTCGCCGGTGTTGAACGTGCAGTCCTCGCACAGCACGTCGGTGCATGCGTCCGGATCGAAGCCGTCGTTGTTCGGGCCGATGCTGTTGGTCGTCACGCCGCGGATCACGACGTTGCGGCTCGCGGTCGGATGGTGCTGCCAGAACGGCGTGTTCTGCGTCTGGTAGTTCGCCATCAGCACGTTGGTGCAGCCGATGAATTCGACCATGCACGGCCGCAGGTAGTGACCGAGGCCGAAGATGCGCTTCTCGACCGGCACGCCGGCCTCGGACAGCGCGGGCAGGTAGTTCTGGTCCTGCTGCCACGGCGTGACGGGCGATGTGAGCAGCGCATAGAGCGTGTCGGGAATCGCGGGCGCGACGATCCGCAGGTCGACGTTGTTCGGATTCGCGGTGTTCTGCGCCGGCACCGTCGCGCTCGCGCCGTACGCGCCCGACGAGCCCTTGTAGGTCCACCAGCAGACGCTGTTCGCGCCGCTGCCGGAGAACGGCGTCATCGCCTGTCCGTTGAGCACCGACGTCGGGCCCTCGCCGGTCAACGCGATGTTCGTCGCATTGCGGGCGTAGACAGGTGCGCCGTAGTTCAGGCAATCGTTCGCCTGCCAGCGGCTGTAGTACAGCCGGCCGTTCGCGCCGCAATCGACCGGGCCGTCCTTCGCGTAGTCGGCCGGGTTCGGGCTGAAGTAGATCGTGCAGTTCGCGCTCAGGTGGAACGTGACGTTGCTCTGCAGCACGATCGGCCCCGCGCAGTACCAGTTGCCGGACGGCACGACGACCCGGCCGCCGCCTTCGCGCCGGCACGCGTCGATCGCCGCGAGAAACGCCGGGCGCGAATCGAAGGCGCCGGGCGCGGTCGTCAGGTCGGAACCGGGGCTGACCGGCGATTTCGCCGCCGGGTACGGCGACGTCTGCGCGACCGTCGCGCACGGGCGCGCGCCGTAGTGCGTCACGTCGAAGTCGCGGCCGCGCCGCGCGAGCCGTGATACGTGCGCGAGCGACGCGGCGATGCGCGCCGCCGCGCCGTGCTCGCCCCACACGAGATCGACCGCCGACGCACCGGGCGTCGTGCCTGCCGCCAGCGCCCGGGTGGCCGCCAACGGTCCGCCGAGCATCGCACCGCCGGCGAGTGCACCGGTCCAGCTGATGAAGGCGCGGCGCGATACCCGTTTCGACGGGGACGATCGGACGGATGAAGACGGACGGCGGCGATGAGCGGCCATGGGCACTCCTTCAGGGTAATGGGTATCGATGCGCCGGGTAGCGGATCGCAATTTATACGTCGTCGTACTACATTGCGCAGTCTAGACGCGATTAGCGCAAGGGACGTATTTGTCGTTTACCCTGTTTTTATTGAATATATTCGGCATATGTGTGCGCACACTCACATTGTCGAGCGCGCCTTTAGAGATATGTTGTCGTATGTTTATGCGCAAAAACTACAAATCAATCCTCCGCCGCTAACGCTCTCCATCGGTACGCGCCCCCCTCCCGCCCACTGCCAACCGCCTCGGTAATTCCGCCTCTGGTCAGCCCCGCGCCACCCGCGCTATCGTTTCCCCCATCCCCACAGCCCAGGAGCTGCCTTTGCCTACCCGCCACGGAGTCGACCTCATCCGCGCCCGCGCGCTGTTCGATCGCGAACGCCAGACGTTCACCGAAGCCATGCCGGTTTCCCGCGCGCTGTCCGCGGAAGCGTCCGAGCACTTGCTGTTCGGCGTGCCGTTGCACTGGATGCAGGACTGGTCGACCCCGTTCTCGCTCTACGTGAAGGAAGCCCGCGGCGCGACGTTTACCGACGTCGACGGTCATCGCTACGTCGATTTCTGCCTCGGCGACACCGGCGCGATGTTCGGCCATGCGCCCGAACCCGTCGCCCGCGCGCTCGTCGAACAGGCCACGCGCGGCTACACGACGATGCTGCCGAGCGAGGACGCCGCGTGGGTGTCGCGCGAACTCGCGCGGCGCTTCAAGTTGCCGGTCTGGCAATTCGCGTTGAGCGCGAGCGACGCGAACCGCTTCGTGCTGCGCTGGGCGCGCGCGGCCACCGGCCGCAACACGATCGTCGTGTTCAACGGCTGTTATCACGGCACGGTCGACGACGTGTTCGTCGATCTCGTCGACGGCCGCCCGGTACAGCGCGACAGCCTGCTCGGGCAGTCGTACGACCTGCTCGCGAACACGCGCGTCGTCGAGTTCAACGATCTGGCCGCGCTCGAAGCGGCGCTGCAGGACGGCGATGTCGCGTGCGTGCTCGCGGAGCCCGCGATGACGAACATCGGCATGGTGCTGCCCGACCCGGGTTTCTGGGAAGCCGCGCGCGAACTGACGCGCCGCACCGGCACGCTGCTGGTGATCGACGAGACGCACACGATCAGCAGCGGCCCCGGCGGTTACGCGGTCGCGCACGGTCTCGAACCGGACATGCTGGTGGTCGGCAAGCCGATCGCGGGCGGCGTGCCGTGCGCGGTGTACGGGTTCAGCGCCGAATTCGCGGCGCGCGCCAAGCAGGCGAAGCTGAACGCGCCGCCCGGCCACTCGGGCATCGGCACGACGCTCACCGCGAACATGCTCGCGATGCATGCGATGCGCGCGACGCTCGCCGAAGTCGCGACCGACGCCGCGTATGCGCACATGTTCGCACTCGCCGCGCGGCTCGCGACGGGCCTCGAACACGCGATCGCGACACACCGGCTGCCGTGGTGCGTGACGCGCATCGGCGCGCGCACCGAGTTTCAGTTCGCGCCGGTGCCGCCGCGCAACGGCACGCTGGCCGGCGCGCAGCTCGACAGCGAACTCGAGCACATCGTGCACCTGTACCTGCTGAATCGCGGCGTGCTGATCACGCCGTTCCACAACATGATGCTCGTGTGCCCGCAAACGACCGACGACGATGTCGACCGGCTCGTCGCGCAGTTCGATGCGTGTCTCGGTGAGCTGGTGTGATGCGCTGACGCAGGGCCGGTACGCGCGCGAGCGCGTACCGGGCCGCCGCTTTCGCTACACCGCCTTCAACGCCCGCCGCGCCACTTCCGCGAAATACCGCGCGCCCACCGGCAGGATCGCGTCGTTGAAATCGTAGGTCGCGTTGTGCAGCGGCACGCCGCCCTGCCCGGCCGCCTCGCCGTTGCCGATGAACGCGAAGTTGCCCGGCACTGCCTGCAGGAACGCGCCGAAATCCTCCGAGATCATCATCGGCTGCACGTCGGCGTGCACCGCGTCGGCGCCCGCGACGTGCGCGGCGGCCTGCACGGCCGTGTCGACCCATTCCGGCGAATTCACCGTCGGCGCGAACTCGTGCGTGTATTCGAACGTGCAGGTCGCGCCGTGCGTGCGGCAGATCCCTTCGCTGATCTCGCGCATCCGCGTTTCCAGCAGCGCCTGCACGTCGCGCGAATAGCTGCGCGTGTCGCCCTTGATCGTCACGGTCGACGGCAGCACGTTGCGCAGCCCGTCGGTGATGAATTCCGTGCACGAGATCACCGCCTGCTGGCCCGGGTCGAGATTGCGCGACACGATCGTCTGCAGCGCGAGCACGATCTGCGAGCCGATCACGATCGGGTCGATGCCCATGTGCGGACGCGCCGCATGCGTGCCGCGCCCGTCGATCCGGATCACGAAATTGTCCTCGCTCGCCATGATGCCGCCCGCCCGCGTCGCGAACGTGCCCGCGCGCATGCCCGGCATGTTGTGCGCGCCGAAGATCGCGTCGACCGGAAAGCGCTCGAACAGCCCGTCTGCCATCATCGCCTTCGCGCCGCGGCCGTGCTCTTCCGCCGGCTGGAAGATGAAGCGCACCGTGCCGTCGAAATCCTTGCGTTCGGCCAGCAACTGCGCGGCGCCGAGCACCATCGACATGTGGCCGTCGTGTCCGCACGCATGCATCTTGCCCGGTGTGCGCGATACGTGTTCGCGACCCGGTGCGTGCTCGGCGATGTTCAGCGCGTCCATGTCCGCACGAATGCCGATCGCGCGCCGGCCCGTGCCGGCCGTCAGGTTCGCGACGAGCCCGGTGCCGCCGATCCCGCGATGTACGTCGAGCCCGAGCGTCGTCAGGATGCGCGCGACGTAGTCCGACGTGTTCACCTCTTCGAAACCCGTCTCCGGATACTGGTGCAGATGGCGGCGCCAGGTCTTCAGCTGCCCCTGCAGTGTGCTTTCTGCCGTTGCGTCGATTGTGTCCATTGCGTTGGCCTCGTCGATAGTCACGTCGGTCGTCATGTCGTTCAGGCCGCCACCGCCACGCGGCTCAGCCAGTCGCGCTGGCGCGCCAGCACCGCGTCGGCCGTCTCGCCGACGCAATGCCGGTACACGGACGGCGCGGTCGCCCCTTCCGTGTTGATCGCCAGCACGCGCGCATTCGCATCGAGCCCGACCTGTCGCGCGAGCGCCGGGTCGCGCATCAGCACGTCGAGCCCGGCCACGCCGGCCGCGCCCGATTCGCCGGCGACGACCGGCACGTCGCGTGCGCTGCCGGCCGCGAGGCCGCGCATCGCCTGCACCGCGTCGTCGTCGTCGATCAGCATGAAGTAGTCGATGCACATCTCGAGGAAATCCCACGCGAGCGGCGACGCCTCGCCGCATGCGAGCCCGGCCATCACCGAATCGACGCTGCCGGTCGCCTTCGTCGCACGGCCGGCCAACGCGCTCTGGTACAGGCAATCGGCCTGGCGCGGCTCGACGACGACGAAGCGCGGCCGTTGCACGCCGTCGCGCTCCCACAGGTAACTCGCGACGCCCGCGGCGAGGCCGCCCACGCCGCCTTGCAGGAACACGTGCGTGAACGGCCGTCCGTCGTCCTCCGCGGCCTGCGCGGCTGCTTCGGCGGCGATCACGCCGTAGCCCTGCATCACGTCGCGCGGAATCGCTTCGTAGCCGTCGTACGACGTATCCGACACGACGTACCAGCCGTTCGCCTGCGCGAGCTGCGCCGCGCAGACGACCGATTCGTCGTAGTTCCCCGCGATGCGCACGATCCGCGCGCCGTAGGCCGAGATCGCGCGTTCGCGCTCGGCGTCGACGTTCGCATGCAGCACGATCACGCAGCCGCAGCCGATCGCGCGCGCGGCGGCAGCCAGCGCGCGGCCGTGATTGCCGTCGGTCGCGCTGATCACCGTCAGGTCGGCCAGCTCCGCCGTGTAGCGGCCGGTGACGAGCCCCTGCGGATCGAGCGCCTGCGTGCGCCGCAGCCGCTTCACGAGCCGCACCAGCGCGATCGGCGCGCCGAGCGCCTTGAAGCTGCCGAGCGGCGAGCGGCACGACTCGTCCTTCACGCTGACGCTCGCGACGCCGAGCCGCGCGGCCAGATCGGGCAGCGCGCGCAGCGGCGTGCGCGCGTGGCCGACGAGCGGCCAGTGCGCGAGCCACGCGCCGCTTTCGTCGGCCGACGCGATGTTCATCACGCGGCGCAGCGCGTTCGGGTAAGCGGTGCGCGACGCGCGCGGGTTGGCGATCAGCATGACGAAAAGGCTCCGGAGCGGGACCGCGCAGGCGGGCGGTCGGGTGAGACAGATGGGTCGGGACAGGCAGGCGCGTATTGCGCTCGCCGTCGGTTGGAAAAATAATATTGCGCATGCTGCTGAATGAAATCGCCAAATCGGCCGCCCAGACGCAAAAATTTCTCATTCTTCCGAGGTTCGACATACCGTCATGACGACCCCTCTCGATGCGTTCGATCGCAAGTTGCTGATGGAAGTCCAGCGCGACGCGCAGACGCCGCAAGCCGAGCTCGGCGCGCGCGTCAACCTGTCGACGGCCGCGGTGAACCGGCGGCTGCGGCGCCTCGCGGAAGATGGCGTGATCGAGCGCTACACGGCCGTCGTCGCGCCGGACAAGGTCGATCATCCGCTGACGATCGTCGTGAACGTCGAGGTCGAGAGCGAGCAGATCGACCAGCTCGACGCGATGAAACGCGCGTTCGAGCGCTGCCCGCAGATCCAGCAGTGCTACTACGTGACGGGGGAATGGGATTTCGTGCTGATCCTCGCGGTGCGCAACATGGATCAGTACAACGCGCTCACGCGCGAGCTGTTCTTCGCGAACAACAACGTGAAGCGGTTCAAGACGCTGGTGAGCATGAGCCGCGTGAAGGTCGGGCTCGACGTGCCGGTCGATGCCGGCGAGTAAATGAATGAGGCCATGAAGCGGCCGGCACATCGTTGCATGCGCCGGCCGCCTCCCATCGACGGCTACGTCAGCGACAACTGAAGCTCGCCGCCGAATTCACGTCGCCCGAGCCGTTGTAGCGCGCGACCTGCGGATACGGGCACAACGGCCGCGTGCGTCCCGCGCCCCACGACGCGGGCACGTCCGCGTTTGGCACCGCGTTCGTCGTGTCGCGCGCGGCGGCCACGATCGCGGCCGGCGCCTGCCCCTGCTCGACCCACGCGACGAGCGGCGTCAGCATGTCGAACTGGTCGGCCGCCGGCCCGCCCGAACAGTGATTCATCCCCGGCACCGGATAGAAGCGCGCGAAGTTCGACGCGTCGCCGCCGTTCGCCTGCGTGACGTTCGCATACCAGTCGCGCGTGTCGTTGAACGAGAACACCGGATCGCCCGTGCCGTGATAGACGAGCAGCTTCGCGCCGCGCGCCTTCAGCGCGGACAGGTTCGTCTCGTCGGGCGGCGTCATGAACGACCATGACGATTGGGTATAAACCCCGTTCGTCGCGAAGATCGCCGGCGCGTCGTTGTCCATGTCGAAGCCGAGCGCGAAACCGGGCAGGTTCGCGAGCGCCGCGGCGGTTTTCGGCGGCGTCATGAACGTGAACGCCATCGCGGCCGGGTCGAGCGTGATCGAATTCGACTGCTTCCACCCGGCCCAACCAGGGCCCGAGATGCCCGGATCGTACGGGAAGCTCGCGTAGAGCGCCGTGCCCGCGCTGTTGCGCGCACCGGCGAACACGTTCTCCAGCGCGGTTTTCTGCGCAGGCGTCAGGCACGACCCGGTGCGCGTGCCGTTGGCGCAGGTCGGGATGTCCGTGTCGACGCTGAAGTGCGCCTGGCATGCGGCGACGTCCTGCACCATCCCGTCGGCCGCGCCATCGAGCGCATCGCATTTCTCGAGAATCTTCGCGCCGACGAACTGGCGCTCCGCATCGTTGAAACCGCTGCGGATATCCGGCAGCCCGTTCGTTCCGGTGGCCGACGCGATCTTCGCGAACTGCTGCGCGCCATACATCTCGCCGATCGCCGCCTTCGGCAGATGGAAGCCCGGATCGCCCGCGATGATGCCGTCGTAGTCGGCCGGGTTGCGCACCGCCGTGACCATCGCGTGACGGCCGCCGTTCGAGCAGCCGCCGAAATAGCTGCGATCGGGCGCCTTGCCGTACGCGAGCCGGATCACCTGCTTGGCCATCGGCGTCAGCGCGTCGACCGCGCCGTAGCCGTAATCGATCCGCGCCTGCGGATCGAGACCGAACAGCGGATTCTGCGCGGCGCTGTGCCCCGAATCCGAGCTGATCACCGCGAAACCCTGGTTCAACGCGTTGGTCAGCGGGCCGCCGCCGCCGATCTCGCCGGTCGCGGTCACGACGTTGCCGTCGAGCCCGCCGTTGGCCTGGTAGAAGAAGCGGCCGTTCCATGCTTTCGGCAAACGCATCTCGAAGCCGATCGCATAGGTCTTGCCGTCCACCGCGCTCACGCGCTCGTTCATCTTGCCGGCGATCACGCAGTGCTCGGCGACCGGCTTGCCGGCCACCGTCAGCGTGCCGGCCGCGGCGGTCGTCACCGACGTGAACGACGTGTTCGCATACGCGAGCTTCGCGGCGAGCGCGTCGCAGGTCTGCGCCATCGCGGCCGGCGTCGCGGCGCTCAGGTGCGTGGGCGCGGCGCTGACCGAATCGTCGCCGCCGCACCCGGCGAGCATCGCGGCGGCAGACAACGGCGCAATGCAAAGGAATGCAGATTTTCTGTTCAAGATAGCTCCCGTTCGGTTCGTCACGCCAGTGAATCAGAACATGTGCCGCATGCCGACCATCGCGCCGAGCTGCCCCATCCCCGCGCCGGGCGTGGTGCCGGGCCCGCCGCCGCTGACCGAGTAGCGTGCATGCGCGCTGTTCCACAGATACGACGATTGCGCATAGACGGCCGTGCGCTTGGTCAGCAGATAGGTCGCGCGCAGCGTGGCCATCGTCGCGCGCGTGTCGTGCGCGGAATTGACGATCCGGTAGCCTTCGCCGTCGACGATGAAATCGGGCTTCACCGCATACGACGCGCCGACGAAGAACAGGTCCGAATGCGCGCCCGCCGCCGCCGGCGAACCGGTCGACACGCGCCGCCCGATCCAGCCCGCGCCGATCTTCGCACCGGCCGCTTGCGCATACGCGCTCACGTGGGTGCGCGCATCCTTGCCGCCGCTGCTGGTGAAGGGAACGGGCGCCACGCCGTCGAAGAAGTTGGCGGCCGCTGCGGTACCACCGCGCTGTTCCTCGTACGACGCCGCCGCACCGAAGTACGCGCTGTCGTACTTGAGCATCACCGACCAGTTGCGGCATTGCACCGCGTCGCCCGGCACCTGCCCCGCGCACGTGCCCTGCCCCGGCGAATTGCCGGTGCCCGCGCCGTCGCGGCCGAACGAATACGCGGCGCCGAGCGTCACGCCGCGATACGTGCCGAGGTAGGTCACCGCATTGTCGGCGCGGCCGTTCGGCACGTACGCGTCGAACGAGCCGAGCCCGTAGATGTCGGGGCCGATGATGTCCGCGCCCTGCAGCGCGAGATAGGTCATCGTGTACTGGCGGCCGAACGCGAGCGTGCCGAAGCCGCTCTTCAGCCCGACGAACGCCTGCCGCCCGAACAGCCGGCCGCCCTGGCCGAGATCGCCGCCGCGCACGTTGAAGCCGCTTTCGAGCGTGAACACCGCCTGATAGCCGCCGCCGAGATCCTCGCTGCCGCGCAGCCCCCAGCGCGACGGCAGTTCGCCCGTCACGCCCGGCATCCGCACCACGTGATCGCCGGCCGCGTTCGCGTGCGACACGAATTCGACGCCCGTGTCGATGATCCCGTACAGCGTCACGCTCGACTGCGCGTGCGCGCCCGGCGCGGCGAGCGCGCAGCACGCGCCGGCGGCCAGCAGGCCATTCCTTGTCTTCGTCTTCATTTCGTTGCGTCTCCAGACCATGTTGAATCGCGCGCTCTGACGGCGCGCATCGAAAAAACCGGGCAATGTCAGTCGCCGGCCCGCGGGCGGCGGATCAACAGCAGCGCGGCCACGGCCGCGACCAGCGTGACGGGGATGCTCGCGCCGATCACGACCGGCGCGCTGCGGCCGGCGGCCAGCAACGTCGCGGCCGCGAGCGGGCCGACGACGGAGCCGAGCCGGCCGACGGCGACCGCCGAGCCGACGCCGGTCCCGCGCATCGCGGTGGGGTAGTACATCGCGGCCAGCGCATACAGCACCGACTGGCCGCCGACGACGAACATCCCGGCCGCGAACGCAGCCGCCGCGAGCGACGCGAAGCCGGGTGCGGCCGCCAGCGCGGCGAGCGACAGCACGATGCCGACGTACATGCCGCCGACCACGCGCGACGCGCGCATCCGGTCGAGCGCCGCGCCGATGCCGAGCGCGCCGAGCCCCGCGCCGACGTTGAACGCGATCTGCACGAGGCCGACGTGCGCGCGATCGAGCCCGCGCGCGGCCATCAGCGACGGCAGCCAGTTCAGCAGGAAGTAGAGGACGATCAGCGTGCAGAAGTAGCTGACCCACAGCGCGAACGTCGACGTCGTACGGCCGTCGCCGAACAGCGTCCGGGCGACGCTGGCGCGCGCGGCCTGCGTGCCCGCGACGTCGAGATACGCGCGCGATTCCGGCAGGCACCACACGAGCAGCGGCACGAGCAGCAGCGGCCCCAGGCCGCCGACGTAGAAGATGTGGCGCCATTCGGTGTCGCCCGCGAGCAGCACGCCGATCAGCGACGCGATCACGCCGCCGAACGGGATCCCGCAGTACATCGTCGCGACCGCGCTGCTGCGCGAGCGCGGCTCGACCGCTTCGGACGACAGCGCGATCAGGTTGGGCATCGCGCCGCCGAGGCCGATACCGGTCAGCACGCGCACGACGACGAGCATCGCGAAGCTCGAGACCTGCGCGGTCGCGATCGACAGCAGCCCGAACAGCACGGTCGACGCGATCAGCACGCGCTTGCGGCCGATCCGGTCGGCGAGCCGCCCGCCGAGCATCGCACCCGGCAGCAGCCCGAAGGTGCCCGCGCTGAACGCGATGCCCATCTGCGATACGGACAGCCCGAATTCGCGCGCCATCCGCGGCGCGGCGACGCCGACCGACTGCAGGTCGAGCCCTTCGAGGAGGGCGATCGCGAAACACAACGCCAGCGTGGTCGCGACCGTGGATTTTTCGGCAACGTAAGTGTTCATGTCTCCAGTCCCATGTCTTTGTAGTCGGTCGGCCGTGCAACGACCGTCGCGCGCCGCCGCCGGCCAGTGGCGGTTCGGCGCGCGAGGTGTCGAATGAAAGGCCGCCTTTATCAGGCAACCTGATTCACTGGCCGCAAGAATGCCCGCCGGTGTCGTGGCCGGCCGGTCGTTGTGCCTGCTTGTTGTTGCTGACTGCTTGCTGCTCGTTGCTGCCCGTGCGTGCGCTTACGCGTAAATCACGTCGGGATCGCGCCGCGCCGGGTCGTACAGTGCTTCGATCGCCGCCGCGCGATGCTTCTGCACGGCCGCCTGGTTCAGCGAACCCTTGTCGGTCACCTCGCCGAGATCGAGCGACGGCGGCGTGTCGATCAGCCGGATTCGCGCGACGAACGTCGACCCGCCGCTCGCGTTCCGGTTCAGCGCGGCAAGCCACGCCGCGAACGCCGCGCGCACGGCCGGCGCGCGCAGCACGTCGGTCACCGATGCGTCCGCGGCGAGCCCTGCCAGCGCACGGCACGCGTCGACACGCGGAAACACCAGCAAGCCGATGTCGTCGCGATTGATCCCGGTGACGACCACGTCCTGCACGTACGGCGCACCCGTCGACACCGCATTCGCGCGCAATGGCCCGACGCTGACGAACGTGCCGCTGCTCAGCTTGAAATCCTCGGTCAGCCGCCCGTCGAACAGCAGCCCGAGTTCCGGCCGCGCCGGATCGGCGAAGACGCCTGCGTCGCCGCTGCGGTAGTAGCCTTCGTCGTCGAACACGTCGCGCGGATCGACGTCCGCGTGCCAGTAGCCGCGCATCACGTTCGGCCCCTTGAAGCGCAGTTCGTGCTTGCCGCCGCACGGCACCAGCTTCGCGTCGCAGCCGGGCGCGGGCAGCCCGATATACCCGGCGCGCATCAGCGGCCCCGTCGTGAACAGGCACGACGGCGACGCCTCCGTCATCCCGAGGCCGGCCATGATCCGGATGCGCTCGCCGCAATGCGCTTCGGTCACGCGATCGAGCCGGTCCCACGCGGCCTGCGACAGCCCCGCGCCGCCGAAGAAATACAGCTTCACGCGCGAGAAGAACGTGTCGCGCAATTCGGCATCGCGTTCGAGCGCGGCGGTCAGTTCCTCCCAGCCCTTCGGCACGTTGAAGTAGATCGTCGGCGCGATCTCGCGCAGGTTGCGCACGGTTTCGTCGAAGCGGCCGGGCACCGGGCGACCGTCGTCGATATACAGCGTGCCGCCGTTGTACAGCGCGATGCCGAGGTTGTGACTGCCGCCGAACGTGTGATTCCACGGCAGCCAGTCGACCAGCACCGGCGGCTCGCGTGTCAGTTCCGGCATCGTCTGGCGCAGCATCTGCTGGTTGCTGCACAGCATCCGGTGCGTGGTCGGCACGGCCTTCGGCTGCTTCGTCGAACCGGACGTGAACAGGATCTTCGCGAGATGGTCGGGGCCGACCGCCTCGTGAATCGCGTCGATCGTGCGCGGGGCGGTGGCGAGCAGGCGCGACAGCGGCACCGCGCGGCCCTCGGCATCGACATCGGCATCGTGCGCGACGATCAGCGCCGCATCGGCCGGCAACGTCGCATCGAGCGCCCGCGCGAACGGCGCGCGTTCGGCGACGAACACCGCGCCCGGCCGCAGCACGCCGAGCGTGTGACGCAGCTTGCCGTAGTCGGTCGACACCAGCGAATACGCGGGCGAGATCGGCGAGTACGGCACGCCGGCCAGCATCGCCGCGAACATCAGCTGCAGATGCTCGAGGTCGTTGCCGGACAGCACCGCGAGCGGGCGCTCGGCCGACAGCCCGAGATCGACGAGGCCCTGGCCGAGCGCGCGGGCGCGTTCGAGCATCCGCGCGTACGTGATCTCGATCCAGCGGCCGTCGGCACCGCGCCGCGCGGCCAGCACGCGGTCCGGATGCGCTTGCGCGCCGCGCACGAGGCAGTCGGTGACGCGAGTCGGATAATCGCCGAGCGGTTCGCGCGAGCGCAGGTACCAGGTACCGTCGTCGGCGCGGCAAATCTCGGCCGAGCCGACCGCGACGGCGGCCGCGCGATAGCGCACGGCGCCCGTGTCGTTCATCGGGCCGCTGGCGGGCGTCTCAACATTCATCGTCGGCTCGCTCATACCGGGTAATGCCGTGGCGCGGTCTGCACGGTGATCCAGCGCAGCTCGGTGAATTCGGCGATCGACGCGCGGCTGCCGAAGCGGCCGTAGCCGCTCGCCTTCGTGCCGCCGAACGGCATCTGCGCTTCGTCGTGCACGGTCGGCCCGTTGATGTGGCAGATCCCCGATTCGATTCGGCGCGCGACCGCCATCGCGCGCGCGACGTCGCGGCTGAACACGCTCGCCGACAGCCCGAACTCGCTGTCGTTCGCGAGCGCGACCGCTTCGTCGTCGTTGTCCGCACGCAGGATCGCGACGACCGGCGCGAACGATTCCTCGCGATACAGGCGCATCTCGGGCGTCACGCCGTCGACGATCGCCGGCTGCATCGTCGCGCCTTCGACGCGGCAGCCGAGCGGCAGATGCGCACCGTGCGCACGCGCATCCTCGACCAGCGACGCCGCGCGCGTGGCGGCCGACGCATCGACCATCGTGCCGAGCGGATGGCCGGCCAGCGGATCGCCGGCAACCAGCGTGCGCGCCTTTGCGGCGAGCCGCTCGACGAGCGCATCGGCGACCGGCCGCGCGGCGATCACGCGCTCGGTCGACATGCAGATCTGCCCCTGGTTGAAGAACGCGCCGAACGCGATCGCGTCGACGGCTGCATCGAGATCCGCATCGTCGAGCACCAGCACCGGCGCCTTGCCGCCGAGTTCGAGCAGCACGGGTTTCAGGTGCGCGGCCGCGTGGCGCGCGATGATGCGGCCGACGTGCGTCGACCCGGTGAAGTTGATCCGCTTTACATGCGGATGCGCGATCATCCGTTCGACAAGCGCCGGTGCATCGGCCGCCGCGTGCGTGATCACGTTGACCACGCCGGCGCCGAGCCCGGCTTCGTCCAGCACCGCGCCGATCAGCGCGTGCACGCCCGGGCACGCCTCGGACGCCTTCAGCACGACCGTGTTGCCGCACGCAAGCGGCATCGCCAGCGCCCGCGTGCCGAGGATCACCGGCGCGTTCCACGGCGCGATGCCGAGCACCACGCCGCACGGCACCCGCATCGCGAGCGCGAGATTGCCCGGTACGTCGGACGGAATCACGTCGCCGGCGATCTGCGTCGTCATCGACGCGGCCTCGCGCAGCATGTTCGCCGCGAGCGTCACGTTGAAGCCGATCCAGCCGGGCGTCGCGCCCGTTTCGGCGACGCCGGTCGCGATGATCTCGTCGATGCGCGCGTCCATCAGGTCGGCCGCCTTCAGCAGCAGCCGGCGGCGCTCGGTCGGCGCGAGCGCCGCCCATGCGGGGAACGCGCGGTGCGCGGCGTCGATCGCCGCGTCGGCGTCGGCGCTGCCGGCCGCCGGCGCGCGCGACGCAAGCGCGCCCGTCGCGGGGTTGAAGCGGTCGAAGGTGCGGCCGTCGCGGGCGGTGCACCACTCGCCGCCGATCAGCATCCGTCTGTCGGTCATGTCGTCTCCTGCCTTGCCTGTCTCTTGCGATTACGCCAGCGGGGAAGCCGGCTGCTGCGTCCGCGCTTGTATCAGCGCTTGTAGGCTTGCAGACCCGGCTTGATCGCCTTGTCGTCGAGGAACTGCTTCAGCCCCTGTTCGCGGCCGCGCTCCGGGTCGCGCAGTTGCGCCTGGTCGAGCTTCGCATACAGGTAATCCTCGCACTGCTCCCACGTGAGTTCGCGCGAGCGCTTGAAGCCGTGCTTCGCCGCGCGCAGCACGACCGGGTTCTTGTCCATCAGCCGTGCGGCGAGCGCGATCGTCGCGTCGCGCAGCCCGGCGAGCGGCACGCTGCTGTTCACGAGGCCCATCTCCGCTGCTTCGACGCCGGTGAACGTGTCGCCGGTCATGATGTAGTGCAGCGCGCGGCGGTGTCCGACCGTGTCGGCCATCGCCTTGCTGACGAGGTTGCCGGGCGGGATGCCCCAGTTGATCTCCGACAGCCCGAACACCGCTTCGTCGGCCGCGATCGCGAGGTCGCACGCGACGAGCGGCGAGAACCCGCCGCCGAAGCACCAGCCGTTCACCATCGCGATGGTCGGCTTGCCGTACATCCGCAGGCGGCGCCACTGCCATTCCGATGCGTCGCGGCGCACCTTTTCCTGCAACGCGTCCGGGCCGCCGTCGATCTCGCGGAAATACTCCTTCAGATCCATGCCGGCCGTCCATGCGGCCCCCGCGCCGGTCAGCACGAGCACCTTCGCCTCGTCGTCGAACTCGACCGCGTCGAGCACCTGAAGCATCTCCTGGTTCAGCGTGGGGCTCATTGCATTGCGCTTCTCGGGGCGATTCAACGTCACCCATGCGATGCCGGCCTCCACTTTCACTTCAACGGTCTGCCAGCGGTTGTCGTACTTGCTCATGTCTGTTCCTGTCGTTCGTTTCCAGTGCGATTCGGTGCGCAGCCTGCGTGCTGCGGACGACTTCATTTAATATCAGGCTACCTGATATTGCAAGCGGCACGAGCGCCGGTGTAAACCCGGAGCGGAAACCGGAGAATGCGGCGGGGAAATCAGGGAGCGGTCGGGCGATCGCCAATGGCGCGGACGAAGCGCGCACGGGCCGAACGGGCCCGCGTCGTGAAAATCGGGGAGGCGCTCAGCCGCGCAGGTTGCGCGAGAACAGTTCGAGCGCGCGCTGCACGTGCGTGGCGTCGTCGGCCGGGATGTCGCCGAGCATGCGTGCCTCGACCGGCCGCAGCGCGGCTTCGCATTCGCGCAGCATCGCCGCGCCTGCATCGGTCAGCGTCAGCAGGATGATGCGGCCGTGCGACGGGTCGGCTTCGCGCGTGACGAAACCGCGGGCGGCCATCACGCTCATCACCTCGTTCGCCGATTGCGGCGTGATCCACGAGCGCTCGGCCAGTTGCGCGTTCGACGATGCGCCGCGCGCCTCGAGCACCGACAGCGCCGTGTATTGCGCGAGCGTGATGCCGAGCGGCGCGAGCGCGTCGGTCATGTGACGGCGCAGCAGCCGGTCAAGGCCGCCGATCACGTAGGTCAAACGTTGTTGCACGCGCGCTTTCGGCTTGTCGCCCGTGGCGCGGGCGGCGTCCTTCGCGGCGGGTTTCGAACGGGCGGGCTTGGTCGGGGTGGAACTCATGGCGCGTGCTGGATGGAATTGCGAGCCATCTTACCAGCACGCGAAACGTCGTTCTGTCCGGTTGTACGCGACACGCGCGGTATGCGCGGTCGGCTGCGGCGGTCAGCCGTGTGACGCGCGCCGGCCCGCGAACCGCGCGGTCGGCAGCCCCGCGTAGCGCGTCTGCGCGACGAACACGCCGCCCGCGTGCGCATCGCCGGCCAGCGCGTCATCGCTCAGGTCAACACGCGCACTCGTCACATACAGCCGGCCTTCACCGTCGATCGCAACGCAGCTCGGCTGCGCGGTCGGCACTTCAACGCGATCCGTCTCGACCCCGTCCGGCCCATAACGCACCACGCGCCTGCCGCCCCACTGCGCATTCCACAGCCCACCGTCGCGATCGACGATCGACCCGTCCGGATCGCCATTGGCATCGATCAGCCGCGCGAACGACCGCACGTTCGCGACGTCGCCACCCGCGCGGTAATCGCACACGAAAATCTCGCGCACCAGCGAATCGCAGAAATACATCTTCGAACCGTCCGGCGAGAACCCGATGCTGTTCGCGATCGCGGCCGGCGGCAACGCGAGCCGTTCGAGCGTGAGGTCGGGATTGAGGCGATAGAACCCGCCGACCGCGCGCGGCGGCTCGGCGCCTTCGTCCTTCATCCCGAACACGAATGCGCCGGCCCCGTCGCAGCGCCCGTCGTTGAGCCGCGTCGGCAAGTCGGGCTCGACGTCGACGATCCGCGTGAACGCGCCGCTGCGCAGGTCGAAGAACGCGAGATGGGTCGCGAGCCCGACGAGCAGCACGTCCGGCTCGTCGGTCAGCGCGAAGCACGCGAGCCGTTCGGGCATCGCCCACTGCGCGAGGTCCGAGCCGTCCGCGCGGCAGCGCCACAGCCGCGCGCCTTCGATGTCCACCCAATACAGCGCGTGCGTCCTGTCGCACCACGTCGCGCCTTCGCCGAGCGTGTTGCGGCTGTCGGCCAGCAGCGTCGCCGACGCGGCCGGATGAGTCTGTTGCATGCCGTCTCCCGATGTCTGATCTGTCGCGTTCGCGGGCGGCCGCGCCATCACCGAAGTCAGATCTTCATCGCGCGCCGCTGGTTGCGACGATACTGGTCGAACAGCACCGCGAGCAACAGAATTCCGCCGCGTATCAGATATTGGTAAAAGGTCGGCACGTTCAGCAGGCTCATCGCGTCCTGCACGGAACCCATGATCAGCACGCCGACCAGCACGCCGGAGATCGTCGCGACGCCGCCCGTCAGCGACACGCCGCCGAGCACACATGCGGAGATCACGCCGAGTTCGAGGCCGACCGACGTCTTCGGGTCGCCGAGGCTCATCCGCGACGCGAGCATCACGCCGGCGAAGCCCGTCACGAGCCCTTGCAGCACGAACACGGCGATCTTGATGCGCATCACCGGCAGCCCCGCGAGCAGCGCCGCCTCGCCGTTGCCGCCGACGGCCAGTACGTTCTTGCCGAACACCGTCTTGCGCAGCAGGAAACCGAACACGACGAAACCGACGATGTTGCTCCAGATCGGATACGAAATACCGAGGAACGACCCGCCGCCGAGATCGAAGAAGCGCTCTTCCGAGATCATCACCGCGTCGCCGTTCGACGTGATGAACGCGAGCCCGCGCACGACTTCCATCATCGCGAGCGTGACGATCAGCGAGTTGATCCGGTAGCGTGCGATCAGCACGCCGTTCACGAGCCCGACCGCCCCACCCGCGAGCACGCCGGCCGCGATACCGAGCACGACGCTGTGCGTCGCGGTGATCAGCGTCGACGCGACGACGCCCGAGAACGCGACGATCGATGCGACCGACAGGTCGACCTCGCCGAGCGCGAGCACGAACATCATCGTCACCGCGATCGAGCCGATCAGCGTGACCGACAGCAACAGGCCCTGGATGTTGCGCGGCGTGAGGAAGTCCGGCACGGTCATCGACAGCACCGCGAACAGCACGAGAAACACCATCACGATGCCGGAGCGGTTGATCAGCTGCCACACGCCGCCGCGTGGCCGCGCGGGCGTGGCCGCGGCCGCGGCATCCGGGGACGGGGAAGTACGTTGGGGTTGCATTGCCTGGCTCATATCAGTTCACTTGCTTTCCGGTTGAACAGCACGCCGCTAGCGCGGCAGCGCGAGCTTGATCAGCGCATCGGGCGTCGCGTGCGCCTTCGCGACCTCGCCCGCGATCCGTCCTTCCTTCATCACGACGATGCGGTCCGACACGCCGATCACCTCGGCCAGATCGCTCGACACGAGGATCACGGTGCGGCCCGCTTCCGCGAGTTCGTAGAACAGGTTGTAGATTTCCGCGCGCGCGCCGACGTCGATGCCGCGCGTCGGCTCGTCCATCAGGAACACGTCGATGCGCTCGGCCAGCCAGCGCGCGAGCACGACCTTCTGCTGGTTGCCGCCCGACAGCGCGCCGATCGGCGTGTCGCCGTCGCGGGTCTTGATCGCGAGGCGCTCGATGTATTGCTGCGCGAGCTCGCGTTCGCGCCGCCCGTCGAGCAGCACGCGCGCCGGGCTGAAATGACGGCGCGCGCTGATGTTCAGGTTGTCGGCCACCGACGCGATCGCGACGATGCCTTCCTGCTTGCGGTCTTCCGGGCACAGCGCGATGCCGGCGCGCACCGCGTCGCGCGGGCTGCCGAACGCCACCCTCTTGCCGTTCAGCTCGACGTGCCCGGCGCTCGGTCGCACCGCACCGTACAGCAGCTTCATCAGCTCGGAGCGGCCCGCGCCGACGAGCCCGAAGAAGCCGACGATCTCGCCGCGCCGCGCGGTGAACGACACGGGCTCGGCCAGCCCAGGCCCCGCCAGCCCCTTCGCTTCGATCAGCACGTCGCCGGCCGCACGCGGCCGGTAGCCGTACACGTCCTCGATCGAACGGCCGACCATGCAGCCGATCAGCCGGTCGCGGTCGAGATCGGCGACGGAATCGAACGTGTCGATGCGGCGACCGTCGCGAAACACCGTCACGCGGTCGCACAGTTCATAGACCTCCTCCATCCGGTGCGTGACGTAGATGATCGCGCGGCCTTCCGCGCGCAGCGCGCGGATGATCCGAAACAGCTGCGTGGTTTCGCGCGCGGACAGCGAACTCGTCGGTTCGTCGAATGCGATCACGCGCGCGTCGCGCATCAGCGCCTTGCCGATCTCGATCATCTGGCGCTGGCCGATCGACAGATACTTCACCAGGATGCCCGGATCGATGTGCTCGCCGAGCCGCTCCAGCGCATCGAGCGCGCGCGCGGCGAGCGTGCGCTCGTCGACCACGCCGAGCCGGCTCGGCAATTGCCCGAGCATCAGGTTTTCCGCGACCGTCAGCTCGGGCACCAGATGCAGTTCCTGGTAGATGATCGCGATGCCGGCCTCGAGCGCCGCGCGCGTCGACGCGAAGCGCTGCGCCGTGCCGTTCAGCGTCAGCGTGCCGGCCTGCGGCTGGTTCACGCCGGACAGCACCTTCAGCAGCGTCGATTTCCCCGCGCCGTTCTCGCCCATCAGCCCGTGCACCTCACCCGCGCGCACCGACAGCGACACCGCGTCGAGCGCCCGCACGCCCGGAAACGTCACCGTGATGCCGTCGAGCGCGAGCAGCGGGCCGTCCGGCCGCATGCCCGCTTCGGCGTCGTGGCCGGGCGCGGCCGTGATCGTCTGCATCGTCATCGCGTTCTCGCCTCGCCCCGCTCAGATACCGAGTTCGGCGCGCACGGCCTGCCAGTTCGCGCGCGTCATCAGCTTGCCGCTCGTCTGCGTGTCGGCCGGCGGCGTCTTGCCGTTGCGGATCCAGTCGACGAGGTTCTGCGTGCTGTCCTTGCCGTGGTTCGTCGAGCTGACCGCGATCGTCCCGTAGAAGCCGGTCGGCTCCTTCTTCTGGAACTCGGCGAACGCCTCGCCCGCGCCGTTGATGCCGACGCCGATCACGTCGGCCGCCGGAATGTGCAGCTGTTCGGTCGCGCGCACCGCGCCGAGCACGGTTTCCTCGTTCAGCGCGTAGATCACCCATTTCTTCACGTTCGGATGGCGCGCGAGCACCGGCGCCGCCGCACTGAAGCCGCCTTCGTCGTCGGTGGTCTTCTGCGGCGCGTCGAAGATGTTTTCCTTGCGGAAGCCGTTCGCGAGCAGCGCCTGCGTCGCGCCGTCGGTGCGCAGCTTCGCGGTCGGCAGCTCGTAGTTGGTGACACGCAGCGCGCCGACTTCTTCCGGCTTCCAGCCGCGCCGCTTCATCTCGTCGGCGATCGCCTGGCCGACCTGGTTGCCGATCTTGGTCGCCGACATCCCGAGGTGCGGCACGTTCGGCAGCGGCTTGCCGCTCGAATCGACGAGCTGGTCGTCGACCGTCACGAACTTCATGTTGTAGCGCTTCGCGCGCGACGCGATCGCCGGCCCGAGACGTACATCCGGCGCGCAGATCACGAAGCCCTGCGCGCCCTGCGAACCGAGGTTGTCGATCGCGGCCAGCACCTTCTCGCCGTCCGGCGTGCCGATCTTCACGACCGAGAAATTCTCCTTCTGGCCGAGCGCGGACGCCGCGTTCTGCTCGTTGATGAACCACGCCTGCTCCGGCATCTTCACGAGGAAGCCGATCTTCAGCGGCGCGTCGGCGTGCGCGGCGCCCTGCATGCCGAGCGGCGCGATGCAGAGCGCGGCCAGCAGCGCGCGCAGGGTATGGCGGCGAATCGTGTGAGTCGTGCGGTTCATGGGTGTCTCCTTTGTATCGGCTGATGCCGTGATGTGTGCCGTAATCAATCATTCGTCGCGCGCGCTCGTTCGTACCGAAGCGCGCGCGCAGGTTCAGCGGCCGAACGCGTCGGTCTGCACGCGCCGGCCGAACAGGAAGGCGTCGGCGACGAGCCGCAGCGGCCGCACGTCGACGTCGCTTTCGCCACGCGCGATCAGCGCATGGAAGTGCGCATACAGTGCCGGGTATTCGCGTTCGGGCCCGATCTCGACCGGCTCGCCGGCGATCGACAATTGCGCGCCGCCGCGGCTGATCGCGAGCACGCCGTCGGCCGTGTCGACCGCGATCTCCCATTGCTCGACGGGGCCGTGGCGCCAGTCGAATTCCGCGCGCACCGGCACGCCGTCGGTATCCGCGCAATCGAGTTCGGCCGCGATCGGCGTCTGCACGTCGCTCGGCACGATGAGCGTCGCCTCGCGCAGCACGAGTTCGCGCGGCAGGATCCGCGTGACAATCGACAGCGCGTTGATGCCCGGATCGAACACGCCGAGGCCGCCCGGCTCCCAGATCCACTGCTGCCCCGGATGCCAGCGCCGCACGTCTTCCTTCCAGCGCACCTGCACCGCGCGGATCGTGCGGTGCGCGAGCCATGCGCGCGCGGGCTCGACCGCGCTCGCGCAACGCGAATGCCAGGTCGCGAACAGCGTGAGGCCGCGCTCGCGGGCCAGCGCGTCCAGCGCGGCCACTTCGCCGAGCGTCGCGCCCGGCGGCTTCTCGAGCATCACGTGCTTGCCGGCTTCGAGCGCGGCGCGCGCCTGCGCGTAGCGCACCTGCGGCGGCGCGCACAGCGACACCGCGTCGAGTTCGGGTTCGGCGGCGAGCAGCCCGCGCAGGTCGGGGTAGTTGCGTACGCCCGTGACTTCCGCGTGGCGGCTCGCGCATGCGGTCAGCGCGAAGCCCGGTTCGGCGGCGATCGCCGGCAGATGCTGGTCGCGTGCGATCTTGCCGATCCCGACGACGCCCAGCGAAATCGGTTCACTCATCGTGCCTTTCTCCTTCGCGAATCGCTCAGCGCGCCCAGCGCAGCACGAGCGGATCGAGCCGGCGCGCGATCGCGAGCAATTCCGCGCGCGTGTCCGGGTGCAGTTCCGGCATCGGATGCCGCGGCCGCTCGCACGCGATCACGCCGCCTTCGCGCATCAGCGCCTTCGCGGTGAGGATCCCGGACTGGCGGTTCTCGTGATTGATCAGCGGCAGCCACGCCTGGTAATGCGCGAACGCATCGTCGTGCCGCCCTTCGCGGAACGCTTCGAGGATCGGCCGGATGCCGTCCGGGAAGCCGCCGCCCGTCATCGCGCCGGTCGCGCCCGCATGGAGGTCGGCGAGCAGCGTGATCGCTTCCTCGCCGTCCCACGGCCCCTCGATCGCGTCACCGCCGAGCCGGATCAGCTCGCGCAGCTTGTTCGCCGCGCCCGGCGTCTCGATCTTGAAGTACGCGACCTGCTCGATCTCGCGCGCCATCCGGGCGAGGAACGGCGCGGACAGCGCGGTGCCGCTCGCAGGCGCGTCCTGGATCATGATCGGGATCGCGATCGCGTCGGACACGCGTGCATAGAACTCGAAGATCTGCGCTTCCGGCACGCGGAACGTCGCGCCGTGATACGGCGGCATCATCATCACCATCGCGGCGCCGAGCTGCTGCGCGCGCAGGCTGCGCGCCGCGCACACCTGCGTGCTGTAGTGCGACGTCGTGACGATCACCGGCACGCGGCCGGCCACGTGCTCGAGGATCGTGCGCGTGAGCACGTCGCGTTCGTCGTCGGTGATCGCGAACTGCTCGGAGAAGTTCGCGAGGATGCACAGCCCGTCCGAGCCGGCGTCGATCATGAAATCGACCGCGCGCTTCTGGCTCGCGAGGTCGAGCTCGCCGGTATCGGCAAACGTCGTCGGAACGACGGGAAAGATGCCGCGATAGCGCGGCGTGCTGCTCGATGTCATGGTTCGCGTCCTGCTTCGGCCCGGTTGTCGCCGGCCGTCATGCGTTCACGGTTTCATGAAGCGCGGGCCGGGAAGGCCCGCAACCGGCGGCGACGCAGGTCGCGCCGCCCGCCTGCTCAATGCGAATGGCTCGGCACGTCCGCGCCGCGCGTGCCGACCAGGAAGTCGAGGTCGCACCCCTCGTCCGCCTGCAGCACGTGATCGATATACAGCCGCGCGTAGCCGCCCTTGCCGAGCTGGCCGGCCACGCCCGGCGCCGCGGTCGGATCGACGTCGGACAGGCGGCGCTGCAACTCTTCATCCGGAATGTCGAGATGCAGCGTGCCGGCCTCGCAGTCCAGCTCGATCCAGTCGCCGTTGCGCACGGCCGCGAGCGGCCCGCCGGCGGCCGCTTCCGGCGCGACGTGCAGCACGACCGTGCCGTACGCGGTGCCGCTCATCCGCGCATCGGAAATCCGCACCATGTCCTTCACGCCCTGGCGCAGCAGCTTCGGCGGCAGCCCCATGTTGCCGACCTCGGCCATGCCCGGATAGCCGCGCGGCCCGCAGTTCTTCAGCACCATCACCGAGCTCGCGTCGACGTCGAGCGCTTCGTCGTTGATCGTCGCCTTGTAGTGGTCGAGGTTCTCGAACACCACCGCGCGGCCGCGATGCTTGAGCAGTTCGGGGCTCGCCGCCGACGGTTTCAGCACCGCGCCGCGCGGCGCGAGATTGCCGCGCAGGATGCAGATGCCGCCGTCCGCGATCAGCGGCCGGTCGAGCGGACGAATCACCTCGTCGTCGTAGTTCGGCGCTTCGCGCACGTTGTCCCACAGCGATTTGCCGTTGACCGTCAGCGCGTCCGGGTGCGGCAGCAGCCCGCCTTCGCCGAGCCGGCGCAGCACGGCCGGCAGCCCGCCCGCGTAATAGAACTCCTCCATCAGGAAGCGCCCCGACGGCATCAGGTCGACGATCGTCGGCGTGTCGCGGCCGATGCGCATCCAGTCTTCCAGTTCGAGCGGCACGCCGATGCGGCCGGCGATCGCCTTCAGGTGGATCACCGCGTTGGTCGAGCCGCCGATCGCCGCATTCGCGCGGATCGCGTTCTCGAACGCCGCACGCGTCAGGACCTTCGACAGCACGAGCCCTTCGAGCGCCATCTCGACGATGCGGATGCCCGACATGTGCGCGAGCACGTAGCGGCGCGAATCGACGGCCGGAATCGCCGCGTTGTGCGGCAGCGCGACGCCGAGCGCCTCGGCCATGCACGCCATCGTCGACGCGGTGCCCATCGTGTTGCAGGTGCCGGCCGAGCGCGACATCCCGGCTTCGGCCGACAGGAAGTGATGCAGGTCGATCTCGCCGGCCTTCAGCGCTTCGTGCAGTTGCCACACGGCCGTGCCCGAACCGATGTTCTTGCCTTCGAGCTTGCCGTTGAGCATCGGGCCGCCCGACACGACGATCGCCGGCACGTCGCAGCTTGCCGCGCCCATCAGCAGCGCGGGCGTCGTCTTGTCGCAGCCGGCGAGCAGCACGACCGCGTCGATCGGGTTGCCGCGGATCGCTTCCTCGACGTCCATCGACGCGAGGTTGCGCGTGAGCATCGCCGACGGCCGCAGGTTCGATTCGCCGTTCGAGAACACCGGGAACTCGACCGGGAAGCCGCCCGCTTCCGAAATCCCGCGCTTCACGTGCTCGGCGAGCTTGCGGAAGTGCGCGTTGCACGGCGTCAGTTCGGACCACGTATTGCAGATGCCGATGATCGGCCGGCCGTCGAATTCGTGATCGGGAATGCCCTGGTTCTTCATCCAGCTCCGGTACATGAAGCCGTTCTTGTCGTTCGTGCCGAACCATTGGGCGGAGCGCAGCCTGGGTTTTGTTGCCGACATCGTCAGTCCTGTGGTGACGGGATACCGGCGCAGTCTAGGCAGAATTTTGATAACTGGCTAATGACGTTTTTGGCGATTACGATATCGATTCCGATATCGATATAAACCCGTACGATGACCGAAGCCAGTCCGTGGGGAAACCGCGCCCGCCTGAAGACGCGCCAGTTGCTGCTGGTCGTCGCGCTCGCCGACGAAGGCAGCATCCACCGCGCGGCGGCCGCGCTGAACATGACGCAGCCGGCCGCGTCGAAGCTGCTGCGCGAACTCGAGGAATCGATTGGCGCGGTGCTGTTCGAGCGCCTGCCACGCGGGATGCGGCCGACGCTGTACGGCGACGCGCTGATCCGCCACGCGCGCGCGGCGCTCGGCAGCCTCGACCAGGCACGCGAGGAGCTGGCCGCGCTGAAGGCCGGCCATCTCGGCCACGTGGCGGTGGGGGCGATCACGTCGCCGGCCCTGCGGCTCGTGCCGCCGGCCGTCGCCGCGGTGAAGGGCACGCATGCGGGCCTGCACGTGTCGGTCGAGATCGACACCAGCAACGTGCTGCTCGAGCATCTCGCGCAGGAAAAGATCGACATCGTGCTCGGCCGGCTGTCCGCCGAACACGACAAGCTGCGCCTGCGCTACGAGCCGCTGACCGGCGAATCGGTGGCCGCGGTCGTGCGGCCCGGCCATCCGCTGCTCGCGCAAGCGCCGCTGGCGCTCGCGGACGTACAGCGCGCCGCGTGGGTCGTGCCGCCGGCCGGCAGCGTGCTGCGGCACCGCTTCGAACTCGTGTTCCAGCGCGCGAGCCTCGCGCCGCCGGCGAACCTCGTCGAAACGTCGGCGCTGCTGTTCATCACGCAACTGCTCGAACAGAGCGACATGATCGCGGTGCTCGCCGAGGACGTCGCGCGCTACTACGCGCGGCACGGGATCGTCACGATGCTGCCGCTGGAGATGGATTGCCGGATGGACGATTTCGGGATCATCACGCGCACCGACCGGCTGCATTCGCCGGCGGTGACGGTGATGGTCGAGGCGATTCGGGCCGCGGCGCGGGAGGTTTATGGGGTTGCGCTGTGACGACGCAGCCGCGGTTTCCTACGCCGCGGCAACCTCGATCACCGGCTCGCACCGAATCGGAAAATTGACCGAATTCGCGATGTAGCACTTCGCATGCGCATCGTGATGCAGCTGCGCCGCGCGTTCACGATCGTCGCCGGCCCGGATCGTCACCTGCGGGCGCAGCACGATTTCGGTGAAGCGACCCGCTTCGGCGCCGTCGAGCATCGTGCCTTCCGCGTGGTCGACATAGGCCAGCACGCGGATGCCGGCTTCCGAACACAGGTGCAGATACCACAGCTTGTGGCACGCCGATGCCGACGCGAGCAGCAGGTCTTCAGGGTTCCAGCGCGCCGCGTCGCCGCGAAACGCCGGGTCCGACGAGCCGGGAATATCCGGCTTGGAGCCTGCGCGGATCACATGATCGCGCCCGTACTCGCGATACCCCGACGTGCCGGTGCCACGATTGCCCGTCCACTCCACTGCGACGCGATACTGGTGTTCGCCCGATGCCATCTCGCTCTCCATTGATGTCGGTTGCCTCGACCGGGCCGGACGCCGTTGCGTGAAGCCCGCCGATGGTGGCCATTGTGGCACTGGGATTGCCGTTTGGTATACCATTATTCCAAAATGACGAAACAGGCAGGCATGGAAGCCAAACTCGACTCCACGGCGGACGCGGTCGCCGCGTCGCTGCGCGACATGATCATCAACGGCGAACTGGCGGCCGGCGAGCGGCTCGTCGAGCGCGATCTGGCCGAGCGCTTCGGCATCAGCCGGATTCCGATGCGCGAGGCGATCCAGCGGCTGGAACGCGAGGGCTTGCTCGACATCTTCCGGAATCGCGGCGCCGTCGTGCGCATGTTGAGCGCGTCGGACGTGCACGAAATCTACGATCTGCGCGTGCTGCTCGAAGGCGATGCGATCTACCGCAGCGTGAAGCGGCTCGACGACGAAACGCTCGCCCGCGCCGAACTCGTGCATCGGCTGCTCGGCGATGCAACCGTGCCACGCCGGCAAGGCGAACTGAACCGCGAATTCCACGCGTTGCTGTATTCGTGCTGCGGCAACGCGCGGCAGTTGAAGTCGATCGCCGAACTGCGCGGCCAGGTCGAACGTTACGAGCGCCTGCAGGCCACGCTGCTCGCCGATACCTCGTCGTTCCAGGTCGAACACGACGATATCCTGCAGGCGTGCCTCGAACGCGATGCCCGCGGCGCCCGCGCGATGACCGTCGCGCATCTCGATTCGGCCCGCCGCATCGTGCTGCGGCTCGTCGAAGGCGGCTGAAGCCGGCGGGCTACCGCTCGCGTTTCGTCATGCCGCGCGCGGCACCGGCCCGGTCGTGCCGCGCACCGTCAGCGTCGGCAGCGACGCGACCCGCACGCGCGACGCGCCGTCGCCCTTCCCGCCCGCCTCGCGCAGCGTATTGAGCAGCTCGACTGCGAGGCCGGCCGCTTCGGCAGTGGGGATCGCGACGGTCGTCAGCGTGGGCCGCGTGTCGCGCGCGAGATGGATGTCGGTGATGCCGACGATCGACAGATCGTCGGGCACGCGCCGGCCGCGATCGGCCGCCGCATGCATCGCGCCGATCGCCGGCAGGTCGTTGGTCGCGACCAGCGCGGTCAACCGCGGGTGCGCATCGAGCAGCCGGCCCGCCGCACGCAGCCCGCCTTCGATCGAATCACGCTCGGCCGCGACGATCGACGCGTCGAGCCCCGCATCGCGCATCACGTCGACGAAGCCGTCGTAGCGCGCCGCCTGCACGCCGCTCGCCGCGCCGCCGACGATCACTCCGATTGTCTCGTGACCGAGTTCGAGCAGATGCCGCGTCGCGATCCGTCCCGCCTCGCGGAAATCGATCGCCACGCACGGCAACCCGTCGGGCGGCGCGTCAGGCCGCTCCCACAGGCACAGCACGACCGGCACGCCACGCCGCGCGACGTCGAGCAGGTCCGGCAGGTGCAGGTTCGCATTGGTCACGAGAATCCCTTCGGAGATCGTGCCGGCGATCTGGTCGAGATACGCGCGCCCCTGCAACGGATCTTCGTTCGTATTGCAGACGATCAGGAACTGCCCGTTGCGGCGCACCGCGCGCTCGACCGCCAGCGCGAACTCCGGATAGAACGGGTTCGCGATGCTCGATACCATCAGCGCGACCGTCGGCGCGCGCCCTTCCGCCAGCGCCCGCGCGGCGAGGTGCGGCCGATACCCGAGCGCGTCGACCGCTTCGAGCACCCGCGCCCGCGTCGCGTCGCCGACCCGGCCGCGATCGCGCAGCACGTTCGACACCGTCGCGGCCGTCACGCCGGCGCGGCGCGCCACTTCATCCAGAGTTGCCATCGTTTGCTCACTATATGAGACGTCGATCCAATATTTGCTTCGCTCACCGAAGCGGCGCACTATCGCCGCACACCCTGCCGCCCGACCGACGGGCGCGACTCGGCCGCGATCGCATCGCCCCTTTTTTTGATCGCGATGATTAAGCGCTTAATCAAGCAGTGTGGCGCATTAAAACATGGAGCGGAGACAATGGCGAGCATCTCGATGCGACGCGTGCAGAAAGCCTATGGCGAGCACGCGCCGGTCATTCGCGACGTCGATCTGGAGATCGGCGCGCACGAGTTCTGCGTGTTTCTCGGGCCGTCCGGATGCGGGAAGTCGACCCTGTTGCGCATGATCGCCGGGCTCGAGGATCTGAGCGCGGGCGAGTTGTCGATCGACGGCCGCCGCGTCGACGACGTGCCGGCCGCCGAACGCGGCGTCGCGATGGTGTTCCAGAGCTACGCGCTGTTTCCGCACATGACGGTGTACGAGAACATGGCGTTCGGGCTGAAGCTCGCGCGCGTGCCGAAAGCCGAGATCGACCGGAAGGTGCGCGACGCCGCGCGCATCCTGCAGCTCGACACGCTGCTCGAACGCAAGCCGAAGGCGCTGTCGGGCGGCCAGCGGCAGCGCGTCGCGATCGGCCGCGCGATCGTGCGCGAGCCCGGCGTGTTCCTGTTCGACGAACCGCTGTCCAATCTCGACGCGGCGCTGCGCGGCCAGACCCGCATCGAGATCGCGCGGCTGCACCGGCAGTTCGAACGCGCGAGCGTCGTCTACGTGACGCACGACCAGACCGAGGCGATGACGCTCGCCGACAAGATCGTGCTGCTGCACGCCGGCGCGGATACCGCGCAGCACGGCAGCATCGCGCAGGTCGGTGCACCGCTCGACCTTTACCACCACCCGGCCAGCCGCTTCGTCGCGGGCTTCATCGGCTCGCCGCGGATGAACTTCCTGCCGGCCGTCGTGACTGCGTGCGACGCGCAGCGCACGACCGTCAAGCTGGTGCCGTCCGGCGAAACCTTCGCGCTGCCGCGTGACGGCTCGGCGCTGAGCGCCGGCGCCGCCGTGACGCTCGGCGTCCGTCCCGAACACCTGACGCTCGGCGCCGCGGCCGACGCGACGACGCTCGCGCGCGACGTCGCGCTCGTCGAACGCCTGGGCGAACAGACCTACGTGCACCTCGATTCGCCCGGCCTGCCCGACGCGACGCCGCTGATCGCGAAGGTGCCCGGCGACGCGCAGGTGCGCACCGGCGAACGCGTGCACGTGCACGCGCCGGCCGCGGCCTGCCACCTGTTCACCGAAGACGGCCGCGCGGTGCCCGCGTGCGCCGACGTCCACGTTCACCACTACGCATAAGGATCGGCATGCGCCTCGGAGTCTGCTACTACCCGGAACACTGGCCGGAATCGATGTGGGCCGACGACGCCCGCCGGATGAAAACGCTCGGCATCGAGCAAGTGCGGATCGCCGAATTCGCATGGAGCCGCATCGAGCCGTCGCCGGGCGAATACGACTGGGGCTGGCTCGACCGTGCGGTCGACGTGCTCGGCGCAGCCGGCCTCGAGATCGTGATGTGCACGCCGACCGCGACGCCGCCGAAATGGCTGGTCGACCGTCATCCCGACATCCTCGCGATCGGCGCGGACGGCCGGCCGCGCGCGTTCGGCTCGCGCCGCCACTACGATTTCTCGTCGCCGACCTATCTCGAAGCGTCGCGCCAGATCTGCACGGCGGTCGCCGAGCGCTACGGCCGCCATCCGGCCGTGCGCTACTGGCAGACCGACAACGAGCTCGGCTGCCACCAGACCGTCGTCAGCTACTCGCCGGCCGCGCTCGTGCGCTTCCGCGAATGGCTGAAGGCGCGCTACGGCACGATCGACGCGCTGAACCGTGCATGGGGCACCGTGTTCTGGAGCATGGAGTATCGCCATTTCGACGAAGTCGACGCGCCGGTGGGCACCGTGACCGAAGCCCATCCGTCGCATCGCCTCGACTACCGACGCTTTGCGTCCGACGAGCTCGCGCGCTATCACCGGATGCAGGTCGACGTGATCCGCGCACACTCGCCGGGCCGGCCGGTCGCGCACAACTTCATGCAGTTGTTCACCGAGTTCGATCACTACGAGGTCGCCCGCGACCTCGACATCGCGACGTGGGACAGCTACCCGCTCGGCGCGCTGGAGGAGCAATGGTTCGCGCCCGACGTGAAGGCGCGCTGGCTGCGCACCGGCCATCCGGATTTCGCGTCGTTCAATCACGACCTGTATCGCGGCATGTCGAAGCTGCCGTTCTGGGTGATGGAACAGCAGCCGGGGCCCGTGAACTGGGCGCAGTGGAACCCCGCGCCGCTGCCGGGCATGGTGCGGCTGTGGAGCTGGGAGGCGTTCGCGCACGGCGCCGGCTGCGTGTCCTACTTCCGCTGGCGGCAGGCGCCGTTCGCGCAGGAACAGATGCACGCGGGGCTGCACACGCCCGACGACAAGCTCGACGAAGGCGGCCGCGAAGCGCAGCGCGTCGCGCGCGAGATCGCGACCGTGCACGACGCCGGCGCGGACGCGGACGGCGCGGTGCGCGCGCCCGTTGCGCTGGTGTTCGACTACGAGGCGAAGTGGCTGTTCGAAGTGCAGCCGCAGGGCGCCGATTTCCACTACCCGCGTTTCGCGTTCGAGTACTACTCGGCGCTGCGCGCGCTCGGCCTCGACGTCGACATCGTGTCCGCGCACGCGCCGCTCGACGGCTACCGCGTCGTCGTGGTGCCGCCGCTGCCGATCGTGCCGGATGATTTCGCGTCACGGCTCGCCGCATCGAGCGCCCATGTGGTGTTCGGGCCGCGCACCGGCTCCAAAACCGTCGACCTGCAGATTCCGCCGGCGCTGCCGCCCGGCCCGCTCGCGTCGATCCTGCCGGTACGCGTGTGGCGCGTCGAATCGCTGCGGCCGAACCTGACCGAACGGATCGACGGCGCGCTGCGCGACGGCTCGCCGCTCGCGGGCGCGGCGCGCCACTGGCGCGACTTCGTCGAACTGCACAACGACACGCGCAGCGTCGTGCATGCGCGCTTCGCCGACGGTCATCCCGCCTGCGTGTCGCATGGCGCGCTGCATTACTGGGCCGCGCTGTTCGACGACGCGACCACCATGCGCCTGTTCGCCGATGTCGCGGCCGAAGCGGGCCTCGCGCCGACACCGCTGCCCGATGGCGTACGCGTGAGCCGCCGCGGCGGCCTGACCTACGTGTTCAACTACGGCAGCACGCCGCACACGATCGACGCGATACCGCCGTCGGCGTTCGTGTTCGGCGCCGCGCAGGTCGGACCGCAGGACGTAGCCGTGTATCGAAGCCGTTCGTAACCCCTCACCGGCGCCGCGACGCGCCGGGCACGTACAACGACACACAGGACTGGAGACACCATGACACATCGCCCCCTTCGCGCCGCCGCCCGGCTCACCACGGCCGCCGCGGTCGCCTTCGCGTCGCTCGGCACGACGGCGCCCGCCGATGCCGGCACGCTGACCCTCAACATCGCGTTCAAGGGCGCGAGCCAGCGCGCGGTCTGGCAGTCGACGATCGAAGCGTTCCACAAGGCGCATCCCGACATCGACGTGAAGCCGACCTTCGTCGACGAGGAAGCGTACAAGGTGCAGCTCCCGGCGTGGCTCACCACCGTCGCGCCGGACGTCGTGAACTGGCACGCGGGCGAACGGATGGCGTACTACGCGAAGCGCGGGCTGTTCGAGGACCTGAGCGGCGACTGGACGAAGAACGGCTGGGATGCGATGTATGCGTCGACGCGCAGCGCGTCGTCCTATAACGGCAAGCAGTACGCGGCGCCGACCGTCTACTACTCGTGGGGGCTGTTCTACCGCAAGGACCTGTTCCGCAAGGTCGGCATCGCCGACGAGCCGAAGACGTGGGACCAGTTTCTCGATGCGTGCAAGAAACTGAAGGCGGCCGGCATCACGCCGATCGCGATCGGCGGCCGCGACGCGTGGACGCTCGCCGGCTGGTTCGACTATCTCGACCTGCGCCTGAACGGCAACGCGTTCCATCAGCAACTGATGGCCGGCGACGTGCCGTACACCGACCCGCGCGTGAAGAAGGTCTACACGACGTGGAAATCGCTGATCGACTCGGGCTACTTCATCGACAACGCGCTGTCCTACGATCTCGACGGCGCGCAGCCGTTCCTGTTCCAGGGCAAGGCCGCGATGATGCTGATGGGCACCTTCATCGCGGCCGGTTTCCCGCCGAACGTGAAGCCGGAAATGGGTTACTACCGCTTTCCGATCATCGACCCGAAGGTGCCGACCGCCGAGGACGGCCCGGTCGAATCGCTGCACATCCCGACCAAGGCGAAGAACAAGGCCGACGCGCACACGTTCCTCGCGTTCGTCGAAACGCCCGAGATGGGCGCGAAGCTCGCCGAAGGGCTCGGCTCGCTGTCGGCCAACAGCAAGTCGCCCGAGCCGGCCGATCCGATCTCGCGCATCGGCTTCCGGATTCTCGCCGACACGAAGGGCGGCGTCGCGCAGTTCTACGACCGCGACATGACCAAGGAAATGGCCGACGAAGGGATGAAGGGCATGCAGCAGTTCCTCGCGAATCCCGCGCAGCTCGATACGGTGCTCGCGCAACTCGAACAGACCCGCAAGCGGATCTACAAGAAGTGACCGCGTGACCCAACCGGCGGCCGCGCGCCGCCGTGTCCGTTCAGGAGGCTTGCCGTGTCCAGTCCGATCACGTCCACCCCGCCCGCCGGCACCGCACCGCCGCCGCGCGGCCCGTCCACCACCGCGTTGCCCGCGCGCCGGCCGTCGCCCGCCGTGCGGCGGCAACGGCGCGCCGCGTGGCTGTTTCTCGCGCCGGCCTGCGCAATGGTTGCCATTTATGTGATCTGGCCGATCCTGTCGACGTTGTGGCTGAGCCTGTACAACTGGGACGGGATGACCGAGCGCACCTTCGTCGGGCTCGCGAACTATGCTGAGCTGCTGCAGGCGCCGACGTTCTACACCGCGCTGCGCAACAACGTGATCTGGCTCGTGCTGTTCATGCTCGCACCGCCGCTCGGCCTCGCGCTCGCGCTGTACCTGAACCAGGCGGTCGGCGGCATCCGGCTCGTGAAGTCGCTGTTCTTCGCGCCGTTCGTGCTGTCGGGCGTGGTCGTCGGGCTGATCTTCTCGTGGTTCTACGATCCGACTTTCGGGCTGCTCGCGCTCATCGCCGGGCACGGCATCCCGGTGCTCGGCGACGCACGCTATGCGACGCTCGGCGTGGTGTTCGCGGCGCTGTGGCCGCAGACGGCGTACTGCATGATCCTGTACCTGACCGGCCTCACGTCGATCAGCCCGGAACAGATCGAAGCCGCGCGGATGGAAGGCGCGCGCGGCTTCGCGCTGCTGTGGCACGTCGTGCTGCCGCAACTGCGGCCGACCACCTTCATGGCGATCGTCGTCACCGTGATCGGCGCGCTGCGCAGCTTCGACCTGATCTCGGTGATGACGGGCGGCGGCCCGTTCGAAAGCTCGACCGTGCTTGCGTATTACATGTACGACCAGGCGATCAAGTACTACCGGCTCGGCTATTCCGCGTCGATCGCGGTCGTGCTGTTCGCGATCATGCTCGTCTACATCGTGTTCCAGTTGCGCCGCATGCTGCGCAACGAGCAGTGACCTTTCGGGAGCCCACTCATCATGTTTCCGACACCCGTTGCCCACTGGAAGCCGGTATCGCGCCGGCTGTACAAGCTGTCGCTGCCCGTCGCGCTCGTGATCTGGCTGCTGCCGATGATCGCGGTGTTCGTCACGTCGGTGCGCTCGACGGAGGAACTCGTCGAAGGTCACTACTGGGGCTGGCCGCGCCGCTTCGCGATGATCGAGAACTATCGCGATGCGTTGACCACGTCGCCGATGCTGCATTACTTCTGGAACAGCGTGCAGATCACCGTGCCGTCGGTCATCGGCTCGATCGCGCTCGCGGCGATGGCCGGCTTCGCGCTCGCGACCTACCGGTTTCGCGGCAATACCGCGCTGTTCGGCACGTTCGTCGCCGGCAACTTCGTGCCGGTGCAGGTGCTGATGATTCCGGTGCGCGACCTGTCGCTGCGGCTCGGCGTGTTCAATACCGTCGAAGCGCTGATCCTGTTCCACGTCGCATTTCAGACGGGGTTCTGCACGCTGTTCCTGCGCAACTTCATCAAGCAGCTGCCGTTCGAGCTGATCGAGGCGGCGCGCATCGAAGGCGCGGGCGAATGGACGGTGTTCTGGCGGATCGTGCTGCCGCTGATCCGGCCGGCGCTGGCCGCGCTCGCGATTCTCGTGTTCACGTTCGTGTGGAACGATTACTTCTGGGCGCTGTGCCTTACGCAAGGCGACGAGGCGGCGCCGATCACGGCGGGCGTCGCCGCGCTGAAAGGTCAATGGACGACTTCGTGGAACCTCGTCTCGGCCGGGTCGATTCTCGCCGCGCTGCCGTCGGTCGCGATGTTCTTCGCAATGCAGAAGCATTTCGTCGCGGGGCTCACGTTCGGCGCGACGAAAGGCTGAACGCGCGCCGCTCGCGTTTCGAATCTCCCCCTCCGCATCGTGAGGTTGCCCGCTTCGGCGGGCTTTTTTCATGCTTTGCAGATTGGGGCGATGTCGGTTGGCGATCTTGGCCCGCCATCCAGGCTCCAATGCCGCCAACCGATTAAACGCGCAGCTGACTGCCGGTTTCGACGCGCCTGGACGTCTGGGCGCGACTTTGCTCGACATCGATTCGGCTACGCGTACTTGTCGCCGACCGTACTGCGAATCGGATGGGTGTCGTAGACGATGATCATTCGTTCGATGAGCCCCGCGACGTCGAACTCGAATACGTCGACGCACTCGAAGCGCGCCGCCGAGCCGTCTTTCAGGCCCCAGTCGTAGATGAAGTAACCGGTCGCACGGCGAGCGCCACTCGTGCTGACGCAGATATCGATCGGCGTAATCCTGCTTTCTCCCGACGCGGCAGCGACCTTCGAAAGGAAGGGCTCAGGCTGCATCCAGCCGAGAAATGGCGAGAAAATCCGCGCGTCCGGCGTAAATAGCGCGCAGATGGCGCCGACATCGCCTCGCTCCAGTTCCCGAAGGTAGGCGCGAACCTGTTGCGTATATAGTGATCCCGACGTTGAGCCCAAGACTATCCTCCGATCATTCGTTGACGACCCCGTTCACTCGCAAGAACAGGGCATCCGGTAGACGCACGATAGCGACGCCCCGATGACCGAACAATCGAAAAATTTGCAATCCGGGTATGCGGCGCATGCATATCCGCTGGCCGACCTGACGCGGCCGCTCCCGCCGTTGGCGGCGATTCAGTCGTTCGTCGCCGCGGCGCAGCTGGGCAGCGTCAGCAAGGCGGCGGACCACCTATGCCGGACGCAAGGTGCGGTCAGCCGCCAGATACAGCAGCTGGAAACGCATTACCGATGCGCACTCTTCGTGCGCCACGTATCGGGGCTGACGTTGACGGCGGAAGGGAATGCACTGCTGACGGTCGCGGTCAACGTGCTCACGCAATTGGTTCGGCACGCGGACGTCCATGCACGGGCGACCTCGGTGCTCACGTTGAAGTTGCCTTCCACGTTCGCCGTTCGCTGGCTGCTCCCGCGGCTGCCGGACATCCAGCGCGCGATGAGCGGAACGGAGCTTCGTATCTCGACATCCGCGGACGACACGCCGGATTTCACGACGTCCGACGTCGATGCCGTCGTCGTGCGCGGCACGGGGCAATGGACCGGTATGGAGGCGATCCCGCTGTTTGCCGAGATGCTCACGCCGATGTGCGCGCCCGCCTTGGCAGCCTCACTGCGATCCGTTGCCGACCTTGCGCAGGTCGAATTGCTCCATCCCGGGCCCAGCCACGCGGAATGGAGGTGCTGGCTCGATCATGTCGGGGCACGCCAGGTCGATGCGGGACGCGGACTCGTATTCGATACCCTCGAATTGACGCTCGCGGCATCGATGGAAGGACACGGCGTTGCAATCGGCGACCCGCGAATGGCAAGAGACCGGCTCCGCGCCGGATCGCTGGTGACGCCGTTCGAGGACGTGGCTCGAGACGGCCTTTCGTACTTCCTCGTCTATCCGCCCCAACGTGCGGCACAACCGAAAATTCGGGCCCTCGCCGACGTCTTGCTGCGACTTGCGCGAGAAGACCGATAGGCGAGCATCCGATACCCGGGTGGAATCGACATGCTCGAATGACCCACCCACAGTACCGGCGAATGACGGGCCTGTCAGAGATCGCCGCGCACTTCACCGGTTCCCAGCGCGCTCCGCTGGCGGTTGACCTCCGCCCACAGCGCATCGCTGTCGTCCTCGCGCAGCACGATCATGCAGTCCAGTTGATCGTCGGTCACGCCGAAGTATTCGAGGATTTCTTGGCGAACCCCATCGATGAAGTGCGCGTATTCCGGCGTTGCCTGCGCCTGCGCATGCAAGGCGTCGTACTCGGCATCGTCCACGCCGCCGCCGTGCTCGTCGATATAGCGCGTGATCCACTGGTCCCGCTCGTGGTCATAATCGGCCTCGGCGCGCATCGCTTGCACGGCCGTGTACAAATCCAGTTGGGCAAACGCGGCGATCGCCGCCGTTGTCGCCTCGTCGAATGTCGTCGTCATTCCCTCTCTCACTTCAGTCATCGCACATCGTCGGTCACGCCGGGAAGGCCGGGTCGCGGCCGGTTTCAGGTCGGCAACGAGAAAACCGGCCGCGCTGCTTCCAGCCACCCGTATTCGTCCACTGCATCGGACGATTCAATCGTCTCGGCACCCCGGACAGGAAGATTCGGCCTACCTGGACGGTTTGCCCGGTTTGCCGCGCCCACCGGCGGATTTCCCGGCGGGCTTCGCCGCCCCCGCCTTCCCGGCTGGCTTGCTGCGCGGCTTCTGCACGCTGAACGGGCTGCCGATGGTGTAGTCCGGACCTTTACCGGCACCAGCGGCCGTCGCATGCTGCGCCCCCGGCTTGCGCCTGCCGTCGTTGCTCGGCGTATGCGGCTTCTTGCCCGGCGTTTGCCTCGCGACCGGCGCGGCTTGCGGCACCTTGGGCTTCTTCGGCTTTTTCGGTTTCTTGATGATCTGGCCCGTCGCGCTGGTTTCCGGCACGCGATGTTCGGCCTCGAAACCCGGCTCTTCTTCGCGCCGCAGCGTCTGCCGGATCAGCGCTTCGATCGCCGCCAGTTGCGGCGCTTCATCGGCGCATACGAGGGATACCGCCACGCCGCTGGCGCCCGCGCGGCCGGTGCGGCCGATACGGTGCACATAGTCTTGCGCGACGATCGGCAGATCGACGTTGATCACGAGCGGCAGATCGTCGATATCCAGTCCGCGCGCCGCCACATCGGTGGCGACCAGCATCTGCACTTCGCCCGCCTTGAAACGCTCCAGCGCCCGCAAACGCGCGGGTTGCGGCTTGTCGCCGTGGATCGTGTCGACCGCATAGCCGGCTTTCTCCAGCATCACCGCCAGATAATCGACGCCATTGCGGGTCTTGACGAACACCAGCGCGTGCTCCCACTTGTTTTGCGCCACCAGATGCATGAACAGGCCCGGCTTGTTCCGCTTGTCGACCGTCACCACCCACTGCTTGATCTTGCTGGCCGTGGCGTTGGGCGCGCTGACGCTGATATCGACCGGGTTGCGCAGAATGCCCGCCGCCATCGTGCGGATCTCGTCGGAGAACGTGGCGGAGAACAGCAATGTCTGGCGCTTGGCGGGCAACGCGGCAAAGACCGCGTCGAGTTCGCGCGCGAAGCCGAGATCGAGCATGCGGTCGGCTTCGTCGAGCACCAGCGTCTGCACCTGATCGAACTGCACCGCGTTCTGGCGATTGAGGTCGAGCAAGCGGCCCGGCGTCGCCACGAGCACGTCGACGCCCTTGCGCAGCTTCATCATCTGAGGATTGATGCTCACCCCGCCGTAGGCGGCCAGAAACCGCAGATCGAGGCCCTTGCCGTATTCGACGAAGCTTTGCAGCACCTGTTCGGCCAGTTCGCGCGTGGGCACCAGCACCAGCACGCGCGCGCGGTTGCTGGATACCGCCGGGCCGTGTTGCACCAGCCGTTGCAACAGCGGCAGCGCAAAGCCGGCCGTCTTGCCGGTGCCGGTCTGGGCCGCGGCCATCACGTCCTTGCCGCCGAGCACGGCAGGAATCGCCTTGGCCTGCACCGGCGTGGGTGTCTGGTAATTGAGGCCCTGCAGGTTATGCAGCAACGGCTCGATCAGGCCAAGCGAGGCAAAAGACATGGACGTATTCCGGGCGAAAACCGCAATTCTAGCGGTTACCGCGCCGGTTGCGCCCCGCCCGCGCCGCCGCGCAGCCGCACGTCCACCGCCCCGATATTCTTCTCGTGCGCGACCAGCATCAACGACAGCGCATGGTGAATGTCCGGATCGGCGAGCGTCGGCAGCAAGGTCTGCAGCTTGCGCACGACCCAGCGTTGGCCGCGATTCAGGAACGCCATCCGCTCCGCCAGATCGTCGATCGCCATCGCCTTCTCGTAGAACGCGCCGGTCGCGCGCGTCGGCACCGCGTCGAGCGACCGGATCGCGTCGACGAGCACGCTGCACCAGTGCGCCTCGTCCTGGCGGATACGGGCGATCAGCCGATGCAGCTCGGGATCGTCGGTCACCTCGGTCGCCGTCTCGGACGCGACGCGCGCACCCGCGCGCTCGGCTTCCAGCAATTCATCGAGCGTAGCCAGCAACGCGGCGCGGCGCTCGTGTTCGCGCTCGTCGACGGCGCCGGCCGGCGTCCCCGTGCCGCCTTTGTCGAGTATCGCGGCCGCGCCGGCGACGATCCGCTGCAACACGTCGCCGGCCATCTCGACCGCCTCGATCCGCCCCGCGCCCGTGCCCGCATACAGCGCCATCGCCTCGACATCGCCGGTCATCGTGCGCAGCGGCGAATCGGTGCTGAACAGATAGATCGGCCGCCCTTCCTCGTCGCCGATCACGGTCCGCGCGTCGCCGAACGGATCGCCGCGTTCGCCGCGCGTCACGCTCGACGGCAGCACGCGCACCCTCGCGCCGCGGGGCCAGTTGATGTGGAAGATGTCGGTCAGCAGCGTGTCGCCTTCGTGCGCCTCGACGATGCGCTGCTTGTGATACGCATGCGCGAACGATTCGTGGGTCGCGATGAAGGCCGTGCCCATCACCGCGCCCTGCGCGCCGAGCGCCATCGCGGCCGCCACGCCCGCACCGTCGACGATCCCGCCCGCCGCGAGTACCGGCACGTTCGCGGCACCGATCACGTCGGGCAGCAACGCGGCAAGCGGCCGGTCGCCGCGGACATGGCCGCCCGCCTCGCGCCCCTGCACGATCAATGCCTGCGCCCCGGCCGCTTCGGCCGCGCGCGCATCGTCGAGCGAGCCGACCTGATGCACCACGCACACGCCCGCGTCGCGCAGGCGCCGCACGACGGCCGGCATCACGTCCCAGAACAGCGCGACGACGGGCACGCGCAGCTCGACGCATGCGTCGAGCTGGGCATCGAGCAGATCGGGCGGCGTCGACGCGGGAATCAGATTGATGCCGAACGGGCGCTCGGTCGCCGCGCGCACTCGCTGCACTTCGCTGCGGATCAGCGCAACCGGCTCGCGCACCATGCCGAGAAAGCCGAACCCGCCGGCCGCGCTCACGGCGCTCGCGAGCTCCGCGCGCGCGACACCGCCCATGCCCGCGAGCACGATCGGCCAGGTACAGCCGAGCAGGTCGCAGACGGGGCGATGCAGGATCTGGATGGCGCGGGCGTCGTGCCCGTCGCCACGCGTCGGAATCGACATGCAGCATCCTCCTGTCAGAAGCGGGATCGGTGGCGTATCACGCTCGACGGTACGCCGTACGTGTTGCATCCACGTGCACGAGCGATGCCAAGCCGCGCACCGAATAGATCACATTGTGACATATTCGATCGTGAGGCCGCAGCGTCAGCGCACCAGGCGTGATTTACATCAACGTGCAGGCGAGCCACCGCCCGTTCACGTCCACCCTTCGAGCCGCAACGTCGAACGCACGAGCCGCTGCTCCTCCTGCTCGATCTCGCGCAGATAGTCTACGCACTGACGGATATGTTCGCTCGCGGCCTTGCGCGCCTGGTCGGGCAGCCGCCCCGTGACCGCGTTGTAGAGCCGCGCGTGCTGACGGTCGATCTGCTTTTTCAGCGGTTCGCGGTGATAGAGGTTGTTCACCGACGCGAACACCGAGCTGAGCAGCAGGTCGGTCAGCGACTGCAGCGTATTGACGAGCACGGGGTTGTGCGACGCCTCGCAGATCGCAAGATGAAACGCGTGGTCGAGTTTCGCGCGCGCGGCGGGATCGAGATCCTGCGCGTCGGCCGCCGTCATTTCCTCGTAGCGGCGCCGGATCAGGATGAAATCGGCCGGCGTGCCGCGCAGCGCCGCGAGCCGCGCGGCCTCGGCCTCGAGCATTCCGCGCACCTCGAACAGGTCGTACAGCGTACGCGGCTGCGAGCCGAGCAGATGCATCATCGGCGTGATCGCACGCTGCGGGGTCAGGCTCGCGACGAACGAACCCTTGCCGTGCGTCGTATCGATGATCCCGCGCGCGTGCAGCAGCTTCATGCCTTCGCGCACGGCCGTGCGCGACACGCCGAGCTTCTCGGTCAGCCGCCGCTCCGACGGCAGCGCCTGCCCGGCCTTCAGCACGCCGTCGACGATCAACTGCTCGATCCGCTCGGCGACGACGTCGGCCACGCGTCGCGCCGGCCCTTCCCGCTCCTGCATTTCCATACTGGTATGACCACTTTGGACAGATGACGCCGATTTTCGCACAAAGCCTTGTTGTCATTGCGTTTTGCCGATCCTTCAAGAACGCAGAATCGATCGCGTATCAAAAACTGGTATGACCACCTTCGCGACGTCTGGACATGCCCGCGCGGGCCGCCAAGAATCCTGTCCTTCCGGCGTGTCGCGCCTCGCGCGGCCGCCCGCATGGTGGAGACGAACCAATGAGTTTCATCTACGACGAACGGATCGACGGGCCGCTGGCGACCGTCGACCGCGCCACCCTCGTCGCCGCGCTGCACGCGGCGGCGCCCGGCCTCGACGTGCTGCACGAACGCGAGGCGCTCAAGCCGTTCGAATGCGACGGGCTGGCCGCGTACCGCACGGTGCCGCTCGCGGTCGTGCTACCCGACACGGTCGACCAGGTGCGCGCGGTGTTGCGCGTCGCGGCCGCGCACGGCGTACCGGTCGTCGCGCGCGGCGCGGGCACCGGATTGTCGGGCGGCGCGATGCCGCTCGAAAAAGGCATCCTGCTGGTGATGGCGAAGTTCAACCGGATCCTCGACATCGACCCCGATGCCGGCATCGCGCGCGTGCAACCCGGCGTGCGCAATCTCGCGATCTCGCAGGCCGCCGCGCCGCACGGCCTCTACTACGCGCCCGATCCGTCGTCGCAGATCGCGTGCTCGATCGGCGGCAACGTCGCCGAGAACGCGGGCGGCGTCCACTGCCTGAAATACGGGCTCACGGTGCACAACATCCTGAAGGTCGAGATCCTGACGATCGACGGCGACACGCTCACGCTCGGCGCCGACGCGCTCGATGCACCGGGCTTCGACCTGCTCGCGCTGTTCACCGGCTCCGAAGGGATGCTCGGCATCGTCACCGAGGTGACGGTGAAGCTGTTGCCGAAGCCGCCGAGCGTGAAGGTGCTGATGGCGAGCTTCGACGACGTCGCCGAGGCGGGCGCCGCGGTCGCGCGGATCATCGGCGCGGGCGTGATCCCCGGCGGCCTCGAGATGATGGACAACCTCGCGATCCGCGCGGCCGAGGACTTCATCCACGCGGGCTATCCGGTCGACGCGCAGGCGATCCTGCTGTGCGAGCTCGACGGCGCGGCCAGCGACGTCGACGAGGATGCCGAACGCGTCGCCGCGCTGCTGCGCGACGCGGGCGCAAGCGAGATTCGCGTCGCGCGCGACGAAGCCGAGCGCCAGCGCTTCTGGGCCGGCCGCAAGAACGCGTTCCCGGCGGTCGGCCGGATGTCGCCCGACTACTACTGCATGGACGGCACGATCCCGCGCCGCGAGCTGCCGCGCGTGCTCGAAGGGATCGCCGCGCTGTCCGCCGAATACCGGCTGCCGGTCGCGAACGTGTTCCACGCGGGCGACGGCAACATGCACCCGCTGATCCTGTTCGATGCGAACCGGCCCGGCGAGCTCGACCGCGCGGAAGCGCTCGGCGGCAAGATCCTCGAGCTGTGCGTCGCGGCGGGCGGCAGCATCACCGGCGAGCACGGTGTCGGGCGCGAGAAGATCAACCAGATGTGCGTGCAGTTCAACGCCGACGAAATCACGTTCTTCCACGCGGTGAAGGCCGCATTCGACCCCCAGGGGCTGCTCAATCCCGGCAAGAACATCCCGACGCTGCACCGCTGCGCCGAATTCGGCGCAATGCACGTCCATCACGGCAAGCTGCCGTTTCCCGAACTGGAGCGCTTCTGATGCGACGCGACATCGAATCCATCGACGACAGCGCGGCGCTCGTCGCGCAGGTCGACGCGGCGATCCGCGATCGCCAGCCGCTGCGCATCCGCGGCGCCGGCACGAAGGCGTTCGTCGGCCGCCCGGTCGAAGGCCGCACGCTCGACGTGCGCACGCATCGCGGCATCGTGTCGTACGACCCGACCGAACTCGTGATCACCGCGCGCGCGGGCACGCCGCTCGCCGATCTGGACGCGATGCTCGACGCGGCCGGCCAGATGCTGCCGTGCGAGCCGCCGTCGTTCGGCGGCGCGGCCACCGTCGGCGGCATGTTCGCGGCGGCGCTGTCGGGCCCGCGTCGTCCGTGGGCCGGCGCGGTGCGGGACTTCGTGCTCGGCTGCCGCGTGATCACCGGCCACGCGAAGCATCTGCGCTTCGGCGGCGAAGTGATGAAGAACGTCGCGGGCTACGACGTATCGCGCCTGCTGGCCGGCAGTTTCGGTTGCCTCGGCGTCGTGACCGAAGTGTCGCTGAAGGTGCTGCCGAAGCCGCGCGCGACGTGCGATCTCGCGTTGACGCTCGCGGCAAGCGAAGCCGTGCAGCGCGTCGCCGCGTGGCGTCGCGCGGGGCTGCCGCTCGCGGGTGCGTGCCACGCGAACGGCGTGCTGCGCGTGCGGATCGAAGGCGGCGACGGCTCGGTGAAGGCCGCGCGCGACATGATCGGCGGCGACCGGATGGACGACCGCGGCGACGCATTCTGGGCGCGGCTGCGCGATCTCGCGCTGCCGTTCTTCGACGACCCGCGCCCGCTGTGGCGCGTGTCGGTGCCGGCTGCCGCGCCGCTCGACGCGTGGCCGGGCGCGCAGCTCGTCGACTGGGGCGGCGCGCAGCGCTGGCTGAAAACCGACGCGGCGCCGGCCGACGTGCAGCGCCTGGCCGCGCAATGGGGCGGCCACGCGACCTGCTACACGCCGGGCGCGACACCTGAGCCGTTCCAGCCGCTGCCGCCCGCGCTGCTGCGCGTGCACCGGCAGCTCAAGGCGCAGCTCGACCCGCACGCGATCTTCAATCCCGGCCGGCTCTACGCCGACTTCTGACGCGAACCCGATCCCGACCCGCCGATGCAAACCAATCTCAGCGAAGCAAGCAAGGCCCTCGCCCGGGCCGACGAAGCGGAAGCGATCCTGCGCGCGTGCGTGCACTGCGGCTTCTGCAATGCGACCTGCCCGACCTATCAGGTGCTCGGCAACGAGCTCGACGGGCCGCGCGGCCGCATCTACCTGATCAAGCAGTTGCTCGAAGGCGAGCCGTGCGGCGAACGCACGCAACGGCATCTCGACCGCTGCCTGACGTGCCGCAACTGCGAGACGACCTGCCCGTCCGGCGTGCGCTATCACACGCTGCTCGACATCGGTCGCGCGGAAGCCGAAAAGCGCGTGCAACGGCCGGCGCGCGAACGCCTGCTGCGCGCCGGGTTGCGTCACGTGGTGCCGCGCCCGGCCACGTTCGCCGCGCTGCTGAAGGCCGGCCGCGCGCTGCGCCCGCTGCTGCCCGGCACGCTGCGGGACAAGATCCCGGCCGCCGTGCCCGCCGCCGCGCCGCGCCCGGCCGTGCGTCATGCACGGCGCGTGCTGATGCTCGAGGGCTGCGTGCAGCCGTCGCTGTCGCCGAACACCAATGCGGCCGCCGCGCGCGTGCTCGACGGGCTCGGCATCAGCGTGAGCCCCGCGCGCGAAGCCGGCTGCTGCGGCGCGACCGAATATCACCTGAACGCGCAGGATGCGGGCCTTCAGCGCGCGCGCCGCAACATCGACGCATGGTGGCCCGCGATCGAGGCCGGTGCGGAGGCGATCGTGCTGACCGCGAGCGGCTGCGGCGCGTTCGTGAAGGAATACGGCGACCTGCTGCGCTCCGACCCCGTCTATGCGGAGAAGGCGCGGCGCGTCAGCGCGCTCGCGCGCGATCTGGCCGAAGTGATCGCGGCCGAGCCGCTCGACGCACTCGCCGATGCGACGCCACGGCGCGTCGCGGTCCATTGCCCGTGCACGCTGCAGCACGCGCAGCGCCTCGGCGGTGCGGTCGAGCGCATCCTGACGCGGCTGGGCTTCGATCTGACGAATGTCGCCGACGGCCATCTGTGCTGCGGCTCGGCCGGCACGTATGCGCTGACGCAACCCGACCTCGCGACGACACTACGCGACAACAAGCTCGATGCGCTCGAAGCGGCGCAGCCGGACCTGATTGTCACCGCCAACGTCGGCTGCCAGACTCATCTGAACGGCGCGGGCCGCACGCCCGTGCGCCACTGGATCGAGCTCGTCGACAACCGGCTGGTCACCTGACCGCCGCTTCCGGAGGAAACCCATGCAAACGAAACCCGAACTCGAACTGGCCGATGCCGAGCGCATGCTCGCCGCGGCGCGCGCGGAAGCGGAACGCCACGGCTGGGCCGTGTCGATCGCCGTCGTCGACGACGGCGGCCACCTGCTCGCGTTCGCTCGGCTGAACGGCGCATCGCCGGCCAGCAGCACCCTCGCGCAGGACAAGGCCCGCGCGGCGGCGCTCGGCCGTCGCGAGACGAAGGCGTATGAGGATATGATCAACGGTGGCCGCACCGCGTTTCTGAGCGCGCCGCTCACGGGCTTGCTCGAAGGCGGCGTGCCGGTCACGGTCGGCGGCCGGATTGCAGGCGCGATCGGTGTGTCTGGCGTAAAGTCCGAACAGGACGCGCAGATCGCCCGCGCCGGTACACAGAGCGTCGCGGAATAACCAGCCAAACCGCGCGCATTTTCCCCGGGAGGATTCACGATGATCGACCAAGCAGGACTGCAAGTCGCGCCAGCGCTGAGCCAGTTCATTGAAAACGAAGCGCTGCCGGGCACCGGCATCGACAAGGCCGCGTTCTGGAGCGGTTTCTCGGCCCTGGTGCACGACCTCGCGCCGCGCAACCGCGAGCTGCTCGCGGAACGCGACCGCCTGCAGCAGGAACTCGACGCGTGGCATCGCGCGCACCCCGGCCCGGTTCGCGACCATGCCGCGTATCGCGCATTCCTCGAACGAATCGGCTACCTCGTGCCGGTCCCGTCGAACGTCGCGGCAGCCACCGCGAACGTCGACAGCGAGATCGCCACGCAGGCCGGCCCGCAGCTCGTCGTGCCGCTGTCGAACGCACGCTATGCGCTGAACGCCGCGAACGCGCGCTGGGGCAGCCTGTACGACGCGCTGTACGGCACCGACGCACTGCCCGAAGACGGCGGCGCCGAACGCACGTCGGCCTACAACCCGACGCGCGGCCAGCGCGTGATCGACTACGCGCGCAACGTGCTCGACACCGCGGCGCCGCTCGCGAGCGGCTCGCACCGCGACGCGCTGCGCTACCGCGTGCAGGACGGCCAGCTCGCGGTCGAAACCGCGCAGGGCAACGTCGCGCTCGCGCAGCCCGCGCAGTTCGTCGGCTACCAGGGCGCGGCCGATGCGCCGTCCGCGATCCTGCTGAAGCACAACGGCCTGCACCTCGAGATCCAGATCGACGCGTCGACGCCGATCGGCCGCGCCGATCTCGCGAACGTGAAGGACGTCGTGCTCGAAGCCGCGGTCAGCACGATCATCGACTGCGAGGATTCGGTCGCGGCGGTCGACGCCGACGACAAGGTCCAGCTCTACCGCAACTGGCTCGGCCTGATGCAGGGCACGCTGGTCGAGGAAGTCGCGAAGGGCGGCAAGACCTTCACGCGCCGCCTGAACGCGGATCGCGAGTACACGACGCCCGCCGGCGGCACGCTGTCGCTGCATGGCCGCTCGCTGCTGTTCGTGCGCAACGTCGGCCACCTGATGACCAACGGCGCGGTGCTCGACCGCGACGGCAACGAGATTCCGGAAGGGATTCTCGACGGCGTCGTCACGGTGCTGTGCGCGCTGCACGACCTGAAGGCGAAGCGCAATTCGCGCACGGGCTCGATCTACATCGTGAAGCCGAAGATGCACGGCCCGGTGGAAGTCGCGTTCGCCGACACGCTGTTCGCGCGCATCGAGGATCTGTACGGCCTGCCGCGCAACACGCTGAAGATGGGCATCATGGACGAGGAGCGCCGCACCAGCGTGAACCTCGCCGCATGTATCGCCGCCGCCGCCGCGCGCGTGGCGTTCATCAACACCGGCTTCCTCGACCGCACCGGCGACGAGATGCACACCGCGATGGAAGCGGGCCCGATGATCCGCAAGGGCGACATGAAGTCGTCGGCGTGGATCCAGTCGTACGAGCGCAACAACGTGCTCGCGGGCCTGTCGGCCGGCCTGCGCGGCCGCGCGCAGATCGGCAAGGGCATGTGGGCGATGCCGGACCTGATGCATGCGATGCTCGAGCAGAAGATCGCGCATCCGCGCGCCGGCGCGAACACCGCATGGGTGCCGTCGCCGACCGCCGCGACGCTGCACGCGCTGCACTACCACCTCGTCGACGTGCAGGCCGTCCAGCAGGAACTCGAGAAGACGCCGTACGCGAGCGAGCGCGACGCACTGCTCGAAGGGTTGCTGACCGTGCCGGTCGTCGAGCGTGCCGCGTGGAGCGAGGCGGAAATCCTGAGCGAGGTCGAGAACAACGCGCAGGGCATCCTCGGCTACGTCGTGCGCTGGGTCGAACAGGGCGTCGGCTGCTCGAAGGTGCCGGACATCCACGACGTCGGCCTGATGGAAGATCGCGCGACGCTGCGCATTTCGAGCCAGCACATCGCGAACTGGCTGCGCCACGGCATGATCACCGAGGCATTCGTGCTCGACGTGTTCAAGCGGATGGCGCGCGTCGTCGACCAGCAGAACGCCGGCGATCCGAACTATCGCCCGATGGCGCCCGGCTACGACCAGTCGACCGCGTTCCAGGCCGCGTGCGCGCTCGCGCTGCAAGGTACGTCGCAGCCGAGCGGTTATACCGAGCCGCTGCTGCATCAGTTCCGGCTCGCGTTCAAGGCGCAACAGCGCGGCGCATGAACCTGCGCATGCGGGTTCGTCCCGCATGCCGGGCGCCGGCCGTACGCCGGCCTCGCGAAACGGGCAGCCTCGCGGCTGCCCGTTTTCATATTCGCGTTCAGCCGAGCGTTGAAACCGATAATCGGCGCCTGTCGCCGGCCCACCATTAATCCGCCGGTATCCGCAACCGTCGGCGCGACCTCCCCGCTCCCCCGCGAAGCCTTGCGCCGCAACGCTGCGCCCGATATTGGCAAGCCCGGGATTACACCGTAATTTGACCCCGATCAACAGGGTGCAACATTTTCCGCGCACGCAAACACGCGCGTTATACTCCGTGGAATTCGCATCACGCAATTCGTCAGATCGTCGAATTGCAGTCAATGTTTACCTGTAAATATAGGGTTTATCCGGTCGCGATTGTCGATAATCGGCGGCCGTTTTTTCCGCTGAACGAAAGGCTGGCACGGGCAGAGGGCTGCGCACCGGATCGCCACCGGTAGTCATACGAACAATCGCATCGACCCGCCGCCCGGCGACGATGCCCCCGATCCACGGACCATGGCCGAAACCGACTACGCAATGCCCAGCGAATCCGGCCTGACGAGCCGTGTCGCCGCTCATCTGCGCCGGTTCCTGCTGCCGTACCTGATCTTCTATACGGGGCTGCTGATCGCGCTGATCCTGCTGCTACTGTGCGGAATCGTGCTGTACGAAGGCCGCATCGACGCGCGCGACCGTTCGCGCAGCATGCAGCAGAATCTCGCGCTGATGGCGTCGTGGGACATCGAACGCAACATCGAGATCTATTCGCTGTCGCTGCAGGCGGTCGTCGAAGGCGCGAACGACCCCGACGTCACCAAGCTGCCGATGCCGCTGCGCCGCCAGGTGCTGTTCGACCGCGCGACGACGGCCAAGTACCTCGGCGGCATCTACGTGCTCGACGCAAAGGGCGACATCGCGGTCGACGGCAAGAGCGACGTGCCGCGCAAGGCCAACTTCGCGAACGAACCGTACTTCACCGTGCCCCGCGACCACCCCGAGATCGGCCTGTACGTGAGCCCCCCGTATCATTCGCGGCTGCGCGGCGGCTCGCCGAGCATCGCGCTCAGCCGGCGAATCACCCGGCCCGACGGGTCGTTCGGCGGCGTCGCGGTGATGTCGATCCGGCTCGAATATTTCCAGAATCTGTTCTCGCGCCTGTCGCTCGGCGATCGCGGCTCGGTTGCCCTGATCAACACGGACGGCAAGATGGTCGCGCGCGAGCCCTACGACCCCAGGATTGTCGGCCGCGACATCAGTCGCGCGAGCACGTTCCGGCATTTCATGACCGCCAGCGAAGGGAGCTTCGCCGATACCGCGTCGATCGACGGCGTGCGACGCCTGTACGTGTTCCGGCACCTCGACGGCCTGCCGCTGATCGTCATGGTCGCGCGCTCGGAAGCGGACACCTACGCCGCGTGGTACGACCGTGCGATCCCGATCGGCTCCGCGATGGTCGTGCTCGCGATCGGCTTCGTCGGCCTGTCGCTGCTGCTCGACGTGCAATTGCGCAAGCGTCATCGCGCGGAAACCGAGCTGCAGGCGCTCGCGCGCACCGACGGCCTGACGGGCCTCGACAACCGCCGGATGCTCGACGTCACGCTCGCGCGCGAATGGCGGCGTGCCGCGCGCTCGCAACATGCGCTGTCGCTGCTGTTCATCGACGTCGATTACTTCAAGCGCTACAACGACACGCAGGGCCACCAGGCCGGCGACGACGCCCTCGCCGCGGTCGGCCACTGCATCGCCGGCTGCCTGCGCCGCCCGGCCGACTATGCGGCGCGCTATGGCGGCGAGGAATTCGTCGTGGTGCTGCCGGACATCGACTCGGACGGCGCGGTGACGATCGCCGAAACGATCCGCACGGGCGTCCTTGATCTCGGCATCCGCCACGACGCCGGCACGGTCGGCCGGCTGACGGTGAGCATCGGCGTGACGACCAGCTATCCCGAACGCGACGACAACATCCAGGCCGCGCTCAAGCTGGCCGACGATGCGCTGTACCGGGCGAAGGAAGGCGGGCGCAACCGCATCGTCGTGCAGGCGGCCACGCCGCCCGACGATCGCCAGTCGCGGCGGGCCTGAGCGTACGGGCAGCGGCGGGGCCGCCGCCGTCCGCAGGCAAAATCACCGACAATATCGGCTCGATACGCCACCGCGCCGCCGCGCGGCCGACGTCCCCGGCCGGGCCGCGCCTGGCTGGCCGCGCCTGGCCAGCCGCACCACGGCCGCGCCGGTTCGCGGCCGCTTCGCACCACCATGAGACTCAAGGCAAAGATCTTCCTTCTGGCCATCGTGCCGTTCCTGCTCGCGATCGCCGGCATCGGCTTCGGCGTGCGCCAGCAGGCGACGTCGCTCGCGCGCACGCAGCACGCGACGATCCAGGCCGCGTACCTGTCGAGCAAGGAAGTCGAGCTGAAACACTACGTCGAGCTCGCGACGAGCGCGATCATGCCGCTCTACGACGCGAGCGGCCGCAATGCGCGCGACGACGCGCTGCTGCGCACGCAGGCGCTCGCGATGCTGCAAAAGATGGATTTCGGCCCGGACGGCTATTTCTTCGTGTACGACCTGCACGGCAATTCGCTGATGCATCCGCGCGAGCCCGAACGCGTCGGCCACAACTTCTGGTCGATGCGCGACCCGCAGGGCGCACTGACCATCCAGAAGCTGATCGGCGCGGCGTCGCAGGGCGGCGGCTACGTGCGCTACGCATGGCAGCGGCCGTCGACGGGCCGCGTCGCGCCGAAGCTCGGCTACGTCGTCGCGCTCGAGCGCTGGGGCTGGATGGTCGGCACCGGCATCTATCTCGACGACGTCGACACCGCGCTGCAGCGCATCGACACGCGCGCGTCCGCGAACATCGAGCGCACGATGAGCTGGCTCACCGCGATCGCGCTCACCGGCGCGGCGGCGATCGCCGTGTGCGCACTGGTGCTGAACGTCAGCGAGTCGCGCAGCGCCGACGCGAAACTCAAGCAGCTCGCGCAGCGCGTCGTCGAATCGCAGGAGCAGGAGCGCGCGCGGCTGTCACGCGAACTGCACGACGGGATCAGCCAGATGATGGTGTCCGCGAAGCTGATGCTCGAATCCGCGCTCGCGCGCTTCGAGCGCGGCACGTCGCGCGTGCCCGAAGCCGAGCAGGCGCTCGCGTCGGGTGTCGGGCGGCTCGGCGATACGCTGCGCGAAGTCCGGCGCATCTCGCATGCGCTGCGGCCGTCGATGCTCGACGATCTCGGCCTCGCGGCCGCGCTCGAGCAACTCGTGCGCGAGCTCGGCGCCGAGAGCGGCATCGACATCGGCTATACGCAGGTCGCGCACAGCGGCACGCAGCCCTTGCCCGAAGCCGTCAACACCGCGCTGTTCCGGATCGCGCAGGAAGCGCTGAGCAACATCGTGCATCATGCGCGGGCGTCGCGCGCGGCCGTCACGCTCGACGTCGGCGCGCAAACCGTCACGCTGACGATTGCCGACAACGGCTGCGGCTTCGACGCCGAACGCTCGCAGGCCGACGCGCGCCGCGGCATCGGCCTGCGCAACATGCGAGAGCGCCTCGACGCGCTCGGCGGCACGCTGACGATCACGTCGCAAGTGGGCCACACGATCGTCGCCGCACGCGTGCCGCTGCGCAGCGCGGCGTGACGACGCGCCCCATTACAGGAGACCTTTCACGCATGAGCGCCCCCGATACCGCCCGGCCCGCCGCCCGACTGCTGCTCGTCGACGACCACCCGCTCGTACGCGACGGCTTGCGGATGCGGCTCGAAGCGGCCGATCTGTCGGTGGTCGGCGAGGCCGGCAACGCGGACGAGGCGCTCGCGCTCGCCGCGTCGCTCGAACCCGATCTCGCGCTGATGGACGTCGGCATGAACGGCATGAACGGCATCACGCTCGCCGGCGTATTCCACGAGCGCTTTCCGGGCATTCGCGTGCTGATGCTGTCGATGCACGACAACATCGAGTACGTGACGCAGGCGGTGCGTGCCGGCGCGAGCGGCTATCTGCTGAAGGATTCGCCCGCGAGCGAGATCGTCCGCGCGATCGGCGCCGTGCTGGCCGGGCAGACGTTCTTCAGCGAAGGGCTGGCCGCGCGCATGATCCAGGCGAGCGCGACCGCGTCGCCGCTGGACCGGTTGACGCCGCGCGAGCGCGACATCCTCGACGCGCTGGCCGAGGGGCTGTCGAGCAAGCAGATCGCGCAACAGACGGGGCTGTCGGTGCGCACGGTCGAGACGCACCGGCTCAACCTGAAGCGCAAGCTGGAGATCGAAGGGCAGGCCGAGCTGATCAAGTTCGCGGTCGAGCATCGGCGGCGGTAGGCACGCCTGTCGAACCGATCCGCCGCGACCCGCCCGCGCGCCTTCTCATTCCGGCTCCGGCCGTGAAGACGTCACGCACGACACGGCCGCTTGCTGCGCCTTTTCACGTCGCATCGTCAACATCAGCGCGATCACCATACTGAGGATTCCGGAACACAGGATCGCGAGCGAAAACCCGTGCGCCATCGCATCCCGATACGCGCCGAGCATGTCGGGCCGGCCGGCCGCGAGCACGTGCTCCATCACGGCCTGCCGCGCAAGCGTATCCGCGTGCGCGCCGCCCGCCGCGTGCATCGCGGCCGTCATCCGGTGCAACGCGCCGACGCTCATCATGCTGCCGAGCACCGCGATGCCCAGGCTCATCCCGGTCTGGCGCAATGCGTTCATCGTCGCCGACGCCATGCCCGCGCGCTCGGCCGGCGCCAGTTCCATCACGGTCATGCCGGTCGCCGGCACCGCGAGCCCCATGCCGACGCCGAGCAGCGCCAGCACCACGCCGACCGCCGCGTAGGGGGTTGTCGCACCGAAACCGGCCATGACCGCGAGCATCGCGCCGATCAGCCCGTACCCGGCCACCATCAGCGTATGCAGCGGCATGCGCGCCGCGATGCGCCCGAACAGCATCGACGTGATCGCCGTCATCACGAACTGCGGCATCAGTTGCCAGCCGGCCGCGGCGGGCGCACGACCCTGCGCCTGCTGCAGGAACAGCGACAGGAAGAACAGGCTGCTGTACCCGGAGAACCCGAGCACGAACGACGCGAGATTCGCGCGCACCAGCCGCCGGTCGCGAAACAGCCACACCGGCAGCAGCGGCCGCTCGACCCGCGTTTCGACCCGCACGAAGACGACGAACGCCACCGCGGCGCCCGCCAGCGGCGCCAGCACCTTCACCTGCGACACACCGGCTTGGCCGATCCCGATCAGCCCGTAGGTCAGCAACCCGAGCCACACCACGCTCAGCGCCTGCCCGAACGGATCGAACGCCGCATGCGCCGGATGCCGGCGCTCCGGAATGCCCCAGGCGCCGAGCAGCACGGCCACGATGCCGATCGGCACGTTGACGAGGAAGATGTCCTGCCATCCGCCATGCTCGACGAGCAGGCCGCCCAGCAGCGGCCCGAGGATCAGCGCGAGCGCACTGAACGCCGACCAGCCACCGATCACGCGGGCGCGTTCGCGCGCATCGGGAAACGCATGCGTGAGGATCGGCATCGCGCCGGGAATCAGCAACGCGCCGGCGAGCCCCTGGATCGCGCGGCCGGCCAGCAGCGGCCCGATCCGGCCCGCGCACGCACAGACGATCGAACCGGCCGTGAACAGGATCACGCTCGCGAGCCACACGCGCTTGTGACCGTAGCGGTCGCCGAGCGGGCCGGCCGACAGCATGAACGCGGACAGCGCGAGCGCGTACGCATTGACGACCCACTGCAGGCCGCCGATATCGGTATCGAGCGCCGTCTGCAGCGTCGGCAACGCGACGTTGACGATGCTGATGTCGAGCGTGGCGAGAAAGGTGCCGAGACAGGCGGCCAGGACGAGTGCGGCGCGACGGTAGCGAGACATGGCGGTCGACCCGCGACGGGTCCATTGACGAGAATGATTCTCATCTTATATATCGACTGACCGTCGGTCAATGGATCATGTTGGCCGTAAACGGGGGCGCTGGCCTAAACTGCGGGCTTTGCATGAACGGGCGTCGAGCCGCGCGATGACGGACAGGACCAAGGCAGGGATCAGGACAGTGAAAGACGACGCGCCGGCGGGCAAGCCGCGCACGAAGCCGGCGGAAGTCCGCCTCGAGGAGCTGATGGCCGCGGCCGAGACGCTGTTCCTCGCGCAGGGCGTCGAAGCGACCACCATCAGCGAGATCGTCGAGCACGCGCAGGTCGCGAAGGGCACGTTCTATCACTACTTCGAATCGAAGACCGACATGCTCGCGGCGCTCGCGCAGCGCTACACCGCATCGTTCCTCGATCAGTTGCAGCAGGCGGTGGACGCGTGCGACGCCGACGACTGGCTCGCGCGCCTGCGCGCATGGATCCGCGCCAGCATCGACATCTACGCCGCAACCTATCGCACGCACGACATCGTCTACACGAACCATCACCACCACGATCGCGAGAATGCCGACAAGAACGCGATCCTCGAGCAGCTCGGCGCGATTCTCGACGGCGGCGCCCGGGCCGGCACGTGGCGGCTCGCGCACCCGCAGGTCACCGCGCTGCTGATCTATGCCGGCGTGCACGGCGCGACCGATCACATCATCGCGGCGCCGCAAACGGATCGCGCCGCGTTCGTCGATGCGGTGGTCGACGATTGCCTGCGGATGCTCGGCGTCGGCGCATGACGCGCGGCCGACGCGCCGCGATGAAAAAAGGGCGCCCGAGGGCGCCCTTCGTCCATCCCGACCGCAGCCTTGCAGCGGTCGTCAGTTGGTCCGCGAATTGTGCTTCTGCAGATACGCGATCAGGCCGTCGATCCCGCCCGTCGCGAGCTGGCTCTTGAACTGGCCCTGGTAGACCTGGATCAGCCACGCACCCGACATGTCGATGTCGTAGATCTTCCAGTCGTTGCCGACCTTGCCGAGACGATAGCCGACCGACTGGCTGTCGCCCGGCGTCGTCACCGTCGACTGCACCAGCGCATCGGCGCCCGACGCGCCGCCGGCCTTGAACGAGAACTTCGCGTCCTGGCCGCCGAGCTGCGCGAGCGACGCGGCATAGGTGCGCGTCATCAGCAACCGGAACTGCTTGTACAGCTCCTGCTGCTGTTGCGGCGTGGCCTGCTTCCACGCGTCGCCGACCGCGATGCGGGTCGTGCGCTCGAAGTTGGTCGCGGGCAGGAAGCGCTGCTCGACGACCTGCGTGACCTTCGCCATGTCACCGCCGCGCGCGGCCGGATCGGCCTTCATCGCGTTGACGGTGCCCTCGACCGCCGTGCGGACGATATCGACCGGCGCGCTCTGCGCGAAAGCGGAAACCGACACGGCGGCCGCCGCGACGAAAGCAAACAGATGACGTTTCATACGAATTTCGCACTCGATGGGAAAAAACGGCCGGCTCTTTGCATCGGCCGGTGGAGCAAAGTATACCGGGCCTGACGCCCCGCTGCCGCCCGGTGACCGACTGTTACCTTTCAGCGCCGTTTGTCACAGGCGGCGCGGCGGCGTGGCGGCGCAGCGCCGCGTCGATTATGTAAATATCCCCATACAAATGGACCGGCCGCGCGATCCGATTCCAACGTCGCGAGCAAATATCCTTCCCGCCCCGAATCTCCCCAACGTCACGACCGTCGCCGCCCCGCGCCGGTATACTTGGCTACTTTGCCCTTGCCAGCCGCTCCCCACCGCCACATGGTGACATCTCTCATCGTCCGACTCGTTGCGTGGTCGGTGCGCCGCCCCGTCTGGGTCGTCGTCCTGTCGCTCGTCATCGCCGCCTTCAGCGGCGTCTACGTCGCGCAGCATTTCAAGATCAACACCGACATCAGCAAGCTCGTCGATGCGGAGCCGCAATGGGCCGCGCTCGGGCAAGCCGTCGACAAGGCGTTCCCGCAACGCAACGGCACGATCCTCGCGGTCGTCGAGGCGCCCGCGCCCGAATTCGCGACGGCCGCCGCGCACGCGCTGACCGAAGCGCTGCAGAAGGACGCCGCCGCCGGCCGCATCGGCCCGGTCGCCGAGCCGGGCGGCGGGCCGTTCTTCGAGCACAACGGGCTGCTGTTCCTGTCGCCGCAGGACGTCACCGATACGACCGCGCAGCTCGCGAGCGCGCGCCCGCTCGTCAATGAACTCGCGAAGAACCCGAGCCTCACCGGGCTCGCCACCACGCTGTCCACCACGCTCGGCCAGCCGCTCCTGACCGGCCAGGTGAAGCTGCCCGCGATGGCGAAGCTGCTCGCGCGCAGCGCCGCGACGGTCGACGATGTGCTGGCCGGCAAGCCGGCCGCGTTCTCGTGGCGCGCTCTGGTCGACAACGATGCCGCGCGGCAGCCCGCGCGCGCGTTCGTCACTGTGCAGCCGGTGGTCAACTACGGTGCGCTGAAGGCCGGCGCGGCGACGAGCCAGGTGATCCGCGACGCGGCCCGGTCGCTCGACCTCGAGAAGCGCTACGGCGCGGCCGTGCGCCTGACCGGCGAACAGCCGCTCGCCGACGACGAATTCGCGTCGGTCGAAGACGGCGCCGCGCTCAACGGCGTGCTCACGCTGCTTGCCGTGCTCGTGATCCTGTGGCTCGCGCTGCGCTCGAAGCGGATGATCGGCTCGGTGCTCGTCACGCTGTTCGTCGGCCTCGTCGTGACGGCCGCGCTCGGCCTCGCGATGGTCGGCTCGCTGAACATGATCTCGGTCGCGTTCATGGTGCTGTTCGTCGGCCTCGGCGTCGATTTCTCGATCCAGTACGGCGTGAAGTACCGCGAGGAACGCTTCCGCGATTCGCGCATCGATCACGCGCTGATCGGCGCCGCGCACTCGATGGGCATGCCGCTCGCGCTGGCCACCGCGGCCGTCGCGGCGAGCTTCTTCTCGTTCATCCCCACCGCGTATCGCGGCGTGTCCGAGCTCGGGCTGATCGCGGGCGTCGGGATGTTCGTCGCGCTGCTGACCACGCTCACGCTGCTGCCCGCGCTGCTGCGCCTGTTCGCGCCGCCGGGCGAATCGAAGACGCCGGGCTTTCCGTGGCTCGCGCCGGTCGACGATTATCTCGATCGCCACCGCAAGCCGATCCTGATCGGCACGCTCGCGGTCGTGATCGGCGCGCTGCCACTGCTCGCGTTCCTGCATTTCGACTTCAACCCGCTGCACCTGAAAGATCCGAACAGCGAATCGATGGCGACGCTGCTCGCGCTGAAGGATTCGCCGGAAGCCGCCGTCAACGACGTCACGCTGCTCGCGCCGTCGCTCGCGCAAGCCGATGCGGCCGCGAAGCGCCTCGACGCGCTGCCCGAAGTCGGCCGCACGACCACGCTGTCGACCTTCATCCCCGCCGACCAGCCGGCCAAGCGCGCGGCGATCGCCGCGGCCGCGAGCGAGCTGCTGCCCGCGCTGACGCAGCCGGCCGCGCCGCCCGCGACCGACGCGCAACGCGTGGCCGCGCTCAAGCGCGTGTCGGATCTGCTGAGCTATGCAGCCGAAGATCACCCCGGCCCGGGCGCCGCCGCCGCGCAGCACCTGTCCGCGTCGCTCGCGAAGCTCGCCGCCGCCGACAGCGCGACGCGCGACCGTGCCGAACGCGCGTTCTCCGATACGCTGCGCATCGCGCTCAACCAGCTCGCTTCGCTGCTGCAGCCGCAGGACATCACGCGCGAATCGCTGCCGCCGCAAGTCGTGCGCGACTGGGTCGCACCGGACGGCCACGCGCTCGTGCAGATCTCGCCGAAGGTGCCGAAGGGCGTCGACCCGAACGACGACACGATGCTGCGCCGTTTCGCCAAGGCCGTGAAGGCCGCGGAACCGGGCGCGACCGGCGGGCCGATCTCGATCCTGCATTCGGCCGACACGATCATCAACGCGTTCCTGCATGCGGCGCTGTGGTCGATCATCTCGATCACGATCCTGCTGTGGGTCACGTTGCGCCGCTTCGGCGACGTGCTGCGCACGCTGGTGCCGCTGCTCGTGTCGGGCATCGTGACGCTCGAGATGTGCGTCGTGCTCGGCATGTCGCTGAACTTCGCGAACATCATCGCGCTGCCGCTGATGCTCGGCGTCGGCGTCGCGTTCAAGGTGTATTTCGTGATGGCGTGGCGCGCGGGACAGACGGGGCTGCTGCATTCGAGCCTCACGCACGCCGTGCTGTTCAGCGCCGCGACGACGGCGACCGCCTTCGGCAGCCTGTGGCTGTCGCATCATCCGGGCACGTCGAGCATGGGCAAGCTGCTCGCGCTGGCCCTGACCTGTACGCTGATCGGCGCCGTGGTGTTCCAGCCCGTCCTGATGGGCAAACCGCGCGTCAAACGCGCCAAGAACCAATCGCAAGGAATCAATGAATAAGGTGCGAATCATTGCGGCGACCGTCGCCGCCAGCGCGATGCTGACCGGCTGCGCGACGGGACCGAACCGCAATCCCAACGACCCGCTCGAGCCGATGAACCGGGCGATGTACAAGTTCAACGACACGGTCGACACGAACATCGCCCAGCCGATCGCGAAGGGCTACCAGAAAGTCACGCCGACGCCGGTACGCACCGCGATCAGCAACTTCTTCTCGAACCTCGGCGATCTCGGCAACATGGCGAACAACCTGCTGCAGTTGCGCATCACCGATGCGACGCAGGATCTGATGCGCGTGGCGATGAACTCGGTGTTCGGCGTCGCCGGCCTGATCGACATCGCGACGCCGGCCGGGCTGCCGAAGCATCACCAGGATTTCGGGCTGACGATGGCGCGCTGGGGCATGCCGTCCGGCCCGTATCTCGTGCTGCCCGTGTTCGGGCCGAGCACGATCCGCGACGGCGTCGGCCGCGCGGTGGACGTGCGCTTCAACCTGCTGAACTACATCGAGCCGGCCGCGCGCAATCCGATGTACATCGCGCAGTTCATCAGCGCGCGTTCGGACCTGCTCGGCGCGACCGACCTGCTGAAGCAGGCCGCGCTCGATCCGTATTCGTTCGTGCGCGACGCGTACCTGCAGCAGCGCAAGTCGCTGACGTACCACGGCCAGTCGGCATCGGCCGCGGCGCCGAACTATGCGGAGCCGGGTGAAGCAGGCGCGGTGCCGGCGGCTACGCCGACCATGCCAGGCGGCTTGCCGAACTACGAGGATCCGGGCGAGTCGGGCGGCGCATCGGGCGCCACGCCGAGCAACGCGCCGGCCGCGCCGGGATTGCCGCAGTACGACGATCCGGGTGCGGATAGTGCGATGCCCGCGAGCGCGCCGGCGGCTGCATCGGCCCCGGCATCGTCGGGCGCCACGACGGCGCCGGCCGCCAACGGCGCGCCGATCGCGCCGGCGATGCCGACGCTGCCCGCGAGCAATCCGGCCGCGCAGTAACGCCACCACGGCGACCGCGCAAGAACAAAGCGCGCTGCATCATGCAGCGCGCTTTTTTTGTCCGCGCAAAACGCGAAGAGGGGAGAAAAAGCGGCGCGCGCCGCTCAAACGATCCGCATCGCGCCCGCCCGCTCGAACGCGTGGCGCGCCTGGATCAGCGTCGTACGCGCCGCGCGCGCGTCGCTCGCGACCTGCAGCAGCGGGCCGAGCTGCGACGGCTGCTTCAGCAGTTCGCGCAGGATCGGCAGGATCGCCGTGCTGCCGTCGTCGCGCAGGCCGGCCGTCGCCGCACGCGGCAGCGTGCGCCACGCCGGATCGACGATCGCGCGGCACACCGCGAACGGCACGCCGCGCGCGGCCGCGAAGGCCGCCGCGATGTGCGACTCCATGTCGACGGCCAGCGCGCCCTTCGCGTGATGCAGCGACGCCTTGTCCTGTTCGCTGACGACCGGCGCGCCGACGGCCGCCATCGTGCCGCGCGTGACGCGCGCCCACACCGGCGTGTCTTGCAGCGCGGCGACGAGCCGCGCGCTCCAGCCCGCATCGGTCACCACGCGGCCGAACGGCCCGTCGATCGCGTTCGCGATCACGAGCGCACCGGGCGCGAGATCGGGCGCGAGGCCGCCCGCCGTGCCGAAGCTCACGATACCCGCGCAACCGTGCGCGGTCGCATCGGCGAGCGCGCGCTCGAGCCGGTCGGCCCGCGCGGCGAACACCGCTTCGACGCCGTCACCGCGCGCGATGCGCGCCTCGAACGCCATCCCGGTCACCGCGATGACGGGCAATGCGCCGTTGTGCTGCGTCGTCGCCACGCGTTACATCCCGACCGTCACGCGCGTCGCGTTCGCGCGCTTCAGGTTGCGGTAGCGCGCGAGCGCCCACAGCGGGAAGAACTTGCGATAGCCGTGGTAGCGCAGGTAGAACACGCGCGGGAAGCCCGTCGCGGTGAAGCGCGTCTCGTCCCACAGGCCTTCTTCGTTCTGCTGGGCAACCAGGTAGTCGACGCCGCGCGCCACGGCCGGGTTGTTCACTTCGCCGGCCGCCATCAGGCCGAGCAGCGCCCAGGCCGTCTGCGACGCCGTGCTCGGCGCCTGCTCGTAACCGCGGTAGTTCAGCTTGTAGCTGTCGCCGTCCTCGCCCCAGCCGCCGTCCTTGTTCTGGATCGACAGCAGCCACTGCGCACCGCGCTTCATGCGCGGGTCGTCCGGCGTCAGGCCGGCCGCGTTCAGCGAGCACAGCGCGGTCCACGTGCCGTACACGTAGTTCATCCCCCAGCGGCCGTACCAGCTGCCGTCCGGCTCCTGTTCCTTCAGCATGTAGTCGAGCGCGCGGCGGGCCGGCTCGCTGTTCAGCGGCGTCTCGCCGAGCTGCGACAGCATCGACAGGCAGCGCCCCGACACGTCGGCCGTCGGCGGATCGAGCAGCGCGCCGTGATCGGAGAACGGGATGTTGTTCAGGTAGTACTGCGTGTTTTCCGGTTCGAACGCGCCCCAGCCGCCGTCGCTGCTCTGCATGCCGACGACCCATTCGCGCGCCCGCGCCATCGATTCGCGATACGTGTCCGATTGCGTGAGCTTTTGCGCGCGATCCATCGCCATCACGACCACCGCCGTATCGTCGACGTCCGGGTAGTGCGCGTTCGCGTACTGGAACGCCCAGCCGCCGGGCCGCACGTTCGGGCGGCGCGAGATCCAGTCGCCGCGCACGTCGAGAATCTGCAGCGGGCGCAGCCATTCGAGGCCGCGCAGCACGGCTTCCTGCGCACGCGCATCGCCGGTTTCGAGCAGCGCATGCGCGGCGAGCGACGTGTCCCACACCGGCGACAGGCACGGCTGGCAATACGCTTCATCGTCGTGCACGACGAGCAGCTTCTCGACCGACTTGCGCGCGATCGCGCGGTTCGGATGATCTTCCGCATAGCCGAGCGCGGCGTACATCATCACCGAGTTGGCCATCGCCGGATAGATCGCACCGAGGCCGTCCTCGCCGTTCAGGCGCTCGTCGACGAACGACACGGCCTGGCGGATCGCGCGTTCGCGCGTGTAGCTCGGGAACAGCCCGTCGACCGCGCGCAACGCATGGTCGACCACGCGGAAGAACGCGAACCAGCCCGGGCTCTGATGCCCTTGGCGCGGCAGCAGCCCGGCGTTGACCGGCGGGTCGATGAACAGCTCGTCGATGCGCACGCCGCGCGGGTTCTTCGCAAGCGGTCGCTTCGCGTTCAGCACGAGCAGCGGCACGATCACGGTGCGCGCCCAGTACGACACCTTCGACAGGTGGAACGGGAACCACTGCGGCAGCAGCATGATCTCGACCGGCATCATCGGCACCGCGCGCCACGGAATCGCACCGTACAGCGCGAGCTGGATGCGCGTGAACACGTTCGACATCTCGGCGCCGCCCATCGCGTGGATCGCGCGGCGCGCGCGCTGCATGTGCTCGGCATTCTCGTCGTCGCCGATCACCTTCAGCGCGAAGTAGGCCTTCACGCTCGCGCTGATGTTCGGCGCACCGTCGGTGAACAGCGGCCAGCCGCCGTCGGCCTGCTGGATGCGGCGCAGATACTTGCCGATCTTCTGTTCGAGCTCGAGGTTCGGCGTCTCGCCAAGATAGTGGACGAGCAGCACGTATTCGGCGGGAATCGTCGAATCCGCCTCGAGTTCGTAGACCCAGTGGCCGTCCGCTTGCTGCGCGGCCAGCAGCGCGTCGGTCGCCCGCGCGACGGCCGCGTCGACGCCAGCCGGCACCGCGCCGGCGGACAAGGTAGCCATTTCGGTGAGATCGTTCATCGGTCCCTCTCTTTATTGCGTCTGGAGCACGTCCGCGGCCAGCTGGCCGGAACGGATCGCGCCCTCGATCGTGGCGGGCAAGCCGGTGGCAATCCAGTCGCCCGCCAGTACAAGATTGGTCCAGCGCGTACGCACGGCCGGACGTTTCATTTCCTGCGACGGCACCGCCGCAAAGCCCGCGCGCGGCTCGACGACGAGCTGCCACGCGGGGATGGTTTCCGGGTTCGCGCCGGTCACGCGCGCGACGTCTTCCCAGATGCGCCGCGCGAGCGTGTCGCGCGGCATGTCGAGCCAGCGGCCCGCATCGCGGATCGTCGCCGCGAGCTGGCCGTCGCCGCTCCGCACCGCATCGACGACGCCGTTGACGACGGTCGTCTGCAGCGGATGGCCGGCCGACGCTTCAACCGCGAAATACGCGGTCACGACCGCGCTGAACGTGTCGGGCGCGGCGAGTTCCGGCACGAGCGGCTGCGCGACCTCGGGCGGCACGGCCAGCACGACCGCGTCGCCCGGCGCGAGATCGATGCGCTCGCCGCCGATCGACACCGCATCGACCGCATTGCCGTGCGCGCCGAACTCGAACGCGTCGAGCCGCGAATTCAGGCGGATCTGCGCGCCGCCGTACTGCAGCATCCGCAGCGCCGGTTCGACGAACGCGCTGCCGAGCCCGCGGCGCGCGACGCGCGGACGGCAACCGGGGCCGCCCGCGGCGAACGTGCCGCACAGCGCGGCGCGCGCGAGCTCGGCGCTCGCGTGGCGCGGCTCGATATTCAGTACCCCGAGGAAGTACGGCCGCAGCCAGCGATCCCACAGCACGCCGTCGCATCGCATCGTCTGCGCGAGCGAGCGGCCCGTGCGGGCGAGCGCGAGCGGCGCAAGCGCGAGGTAGTCGAGCGGCGTCGTGCCCGGCGCGCGCGACGCGGCATCGAACAGCCACGACGGCCAGCGGCCGTTGCCGAAGCGCAGCGTCCAGCGCTGTTGCGACGCGATGTCCATCACCGGGAATTCAGCCAGCGCGGGCCCGGCGAGCTGATCGGCCGCGCCGATCGCGCGCAGGTAGCGCTGCGTCGCCGGCTGCCCCGCGAAAACCGTGTGCAGCCCGCTGTCGAGCGTCGTGTTCAGCGTCCCGTCGAACCACGACCGGCAGCGGCCGCCGGCGTGCGCATGCGCATCGTGCAGCACGATGCGCCGCCCGCGCCGTTGCAGCTCGACCGCGGCCGACAAGCCCGCGAGTCCTGCGCCGATCACATGGACGGTTCTGGGCATCGCGTCGGTCGACTCAGAACAGCGCGTAGCGCGCGGCGATCATCAGCATGCGCGCCTTCGGCTTGCGCAGCGGGGCGCGCGGCGCGGCAAAGCCGCGTGCGATCGCGGCCTCGAGAATGCAGCGATACGCGCCCGACATGATGCGCGGCGCCTTCACCTGCGCACGCGGGCAGGTATCCATCACCGCGTCGGCCTGGCGGAAATGCTCGAGCGCGCGCTCGACGAGCGTCGCGCACACGCGCGGCAGCGCCGGATCGCGCACGATCGTCGCCGGATCGGTGATCGCGATGCCTTCGCGCGCGAGCAGTTCGCGCGGCAGGTAGCAGCGGTTGATCGCCGCGTCGTCGTCGATGTCGCGCAGGATGTTCGTCAGTTGCAGCGCGCGGCCGAGGTGGTGCGACAGCGTGATCCCTTCGGCTTCCGGCATCCCGAAAATCCTCACCGACAGCCGGCCGGCCGCGCTCGCGACGCGGTCGCAGAAGAGGTCGAGCGTCGGCTCGTCGGGCGCGCAGATGTCTTCCGCCGCGTCCATCGCCATCCCGTCGATCATCGCGTGGAAATCGTCGCGCTGCAGGTTGAACGCGCGGATCTCGCGATCGAGCGCGGCCAGGTGGCGCGGCGGGCGGCCGGCGAAGCATGCGTCGATGTCCGCGCGCCAGCGATCGAGGCCCGCGTTGCGCTCGGCGCGCGGCAGGTCGCTGTCGGCGATGTCGTCGACCGCGCGGCAAAACGCGTAGACCTGGAACATCGCATCGCGCTGCACGGCCGGCAGGATGCGCATCGCCAGATAGAAAGAACTGCCCGATGTGACGGCAGCGGCGTCGGTTTCTTGTTCGTCCACGACGGAATGGGAAACGGCCAAGACGAGCTCCACGGAGACACCCACGCGGGGCGATTGAAGAAGCCATGCCCGGCTGGGATGGTCAGGGCGTCGAATGCGTGCGAGATATGCGAACGATCGACGCAGACAGGCACAAATTACCGGCCGGAAGCCGGAATTGGCCGAAAGTATAGCAATCTTTGAAGTTCGATGGCGGACACGCGCCCTGTCTGGCGGGGCGTTCAGCGCTGTCGGGAGGCCCGCACAGCCGGCCTAGGCGAACCGGCGCCGCGCGGTGCGTCAGCCGTAGACGATGTCGCGCTGCAGATCGAGCGCGATGAGTCCCATTTCGCGCGTGAGCTGCAGCATCGAGCGGCGCTCGAGGCGCGAGCCCATGAAGCTCGTCACGCGGCCGTCGGGCTCGGCGGTGAACTGGAAAACCGCGCCGCCGGTGCCGAACCACGCGCCCGGCACGTCGGGCGATTCCTGCCAGTCGATCTGCTCGAACACGCGCGCGATGCCCGCCCGCACCAGGTCGCCCGGGCCGATCGGCGGCGCGATGTCGCCCAGGTCGTCGAGCGAATAGGGGCCGGGTTTGTTCGGCTTCCGATAGAAGAGATAGTCGACGTTCATGGGGCGCAATCGCAGGTAAAGCAACAAATTAGCGCGCTTCGGCACAAATTCAAATCGGATCCCGACGAAATGTGGCCTGCGCGACACAAAGGGACGGATCGTTGCCGGCATCGAAACGCGCCGCGCGATCGCGTCTCGATGCCGGCCGGTTCGTCTAAGATGACACCTTTCCCGCAAAAAATACGGACACCATGGAGACGCACGACACCGCCACCCCGCAGGCCGATCATCCCGTTTTCGTGCTCGTGCACGGCGCGTGGCATGGCGCGTGGTGCTACGCCCACGTCGCGGCCGCGCTGGCCGCGCGCGGTTACCTGTCGATCGCGCGCGACCTGCCCGCGCACGGCATCCATGCCCGCTTTCCCGCGTCGTATCTCGCCCGGCCGCTCGACCAGGACGCGTTCGGCGCCGAGCCGTCGCCGGTCGCGAACACCACGCTCGACGAATACGCGACGCAGGTGATGCAGGCCGTCGACGACGCGTACGCGCTCGGCCGCGGCAAGGTCGTGCTGGTCGGGCACAGCATGGGCGGCCTCGCGATCACGGCGGCCGCCGAACGCGCGCCGGAGAAGATCGCGAAGATCGTCTATCTCGCGGCGTTCATGCCCGCGTCGGGCGTGCCGGGCCTCGACTACGTGCGCGCGCCGGAAAACCAGGGCGAGCTGCTCGGCCCCCTGATGCTCGCGAGCCCGCGTGTGGCTGGTGCGCTGCGCGTCGATCCGCACAGCGGCGACGCCGCATATCGCGAACTGATGAAGCGCGCGCTGTACGAAGACGTGCCGCAGGCCGATTTCGATGCGGTCGCGAACCTGATGAGCTGCGACGTGCCGGCCGCGCCGTTCGCGACCGCGATCCCGACGACCGCCGCCCGTTGGGGCGCGCTCGACCGTCACTACATCAAGTGCCTGCAGGATCGCGTGATCCTGCCCGCGCTGCAGCAGCGCTTCATCGACGAAGCCGACGCGTTCGCACCCGGCAACCCGACCCACGTGCACCAGCTCGACAGCAGCCACTCGCCGTTCGTGTCGCAGCCGGCCGTGCTGGCCGGCGTGCTCGCCGACATCGCGAAGGGTTGAGCAGGGCGGGCGCGGCCCGTCACGCGTACGCGACCGACCGATCGCGCCCGAGCCGCTTCGCGCGATAGAGCGCGGCGTCGGCCTCGTTGACGAGCACGTCGCAGGTCAGCGCGCCGGCTTTCGCGCACGCGCCGCCGACGCTCGCCGTGACCGGCACGCTGACGCCCTCGGCGTCGACCGGCAGGCTGCCGATCGCGTCGCGCACCTTGTCGGCCACCCGCATCGCCTCGTCGAGATTCGTGCACGGCAGCAGCAGCGCGAATTCCTCGCCGCCGAACCGGCCGAACGTATCCTGTCCGCGCACGATCGACGCGACGCGGCGCGCGGTTTCGCGCAGCACGGCGTCGCCCGCCGCATGCCCGAAGCGGTCGTTGATCGTCTTGAAGTGGTCGAGATCGAACAGCAGCACCGACAGGTCGCCGCCGTAGCGCTGCCAGCGCGCGAATTCGTCGCCGAGCCGCGCCTCGAAGAAGCGCCGGTTCGCGATGCCGGTCAGCCCGTCGCGATTCGCGTGTTCGCGCAGCTTCGCGACCGCTTCCTCGCGCTCCCGTTGCATCACGCTCACATGCGTGACGTCCGAGATCGTCACGCACACGGCCTCGACGTCGCGGCCGCGCGTGAGCGGCATGAACGTGCAGTCCTGCTGCATGTAGTCGACGCCGCCCGTGATCGGCCGGTCGTGCTCGAAGCGAAACAGGTAGGGCCGCTGCTCCCACGAACTGAACGCGAAGCTGCCGAGCTGGAACACGCTCTCGAGCTTGCGCGACAGCCACGCGTGCGGCAGGTCCGGAAAGCAGTCGAACAGGTTGCGGCCGATCACGTCGGCGGCCGGGATGCCGCTGTGGTCCTGCATGAAGCGATTCCACATCAGGACGGTCATCGAACGGTCGAGCACGAACAGGCCGAAGCCGACCCGCTCGATCACGAGGTCGCTCAGCGACGGGGCGGCGGCCGTCATAGCGCGGACAGCAACGCGTCGAGCGCGTCGCCCATCAGCCGGATCGAATCCTCGGCCATCAGCATCACGAAATGCGCGCGGAACGTGTGGTCCTCGAGCCCGAAGTTCACCTCCAGCAGCAGCGCGACGCTCCACCCGAGTTCGTTCGGCTGGAACACGTCGTCGAACGACACGTTCGCGCCGAGCAGCCCCGGCGGAAAGAACACGGGCTTGCGGCCGAGTTCGTCGAGGATCGACGCGACGCACGCGCCCATCAGCACGTTGGCGACGTCGAACACGAGCTCGTCCGGCGTCGCCATCCCGCCGTACACGCCGTCGCCGAACGTGCGGTCGACGACCGACATGAGCCGCGCGACGCCCGCCGTGCGGCACAGCACGATCGCCTCGCCCTTGATGTCGGAACGGAAGCCCTGGCGCACGGCGGTCACGTTGTCGTGGATGCCCGTCATCTCGCGCAGCGCGTCGCCCGCGTCGGCCGCTTTCACGACGCGCACGCGCGGCACCGACAGCTCGATGAAATGCCCGAGCAGCAACGCCAGCCGCGCGGCGGCGCGGCCCATTGCAAGGTTGGCGATCTCCTGCAACGCGTCGCGTTGCTCCGCCGTGAACACCGATTCAGGCATACAACCCATACTCCTTGAGAATGGGCAGCAATGCCTCCGACGTCACGGGCTTGGCAACGAATGCGATCGCGCCCAATTCACGCACGCGTGCTTGCGCCTGCGGCTGGATATCGGCGGATACCACGATCACGAACGTGTTCAGATCTTCGTGGCGCAGTGTTTCCAGGACCTGATATCCGCTCATGTCGGGCATCGTCAGGTCCAGAAACATCACGGAAGCTTTGCCGTCACGATAGAGCGCCAAGGCCTCGCGACCATTCGCTGCATACGCGACGTCAACGTCCCAGTCTCCCGGCAGCGCCTTTGTCAGAAGTTTGCGAGCGAGCAGCGAATCGTCGGCAATTACAATCGGCAAAGGCATGGGGCGATGCGGTATACGGAATGGTCTCTCTCGCGTTAACGACCGCGCGGCGCACTTCTTTAGTGCCATGCGTTTCGGGCGCGGGCAACCGCCTTGCGGCCGCGCACGGGCGCCGCGACGCAGATGCGCGCGACGCACCGCGCGGCATCGCCGGCGGGCGCATATATCTGTCATAGGGAAAGCAAGGCGCGATTCTCGGAGTAAACCGGAGGCGATGCAACTCGCCATTTTCACCATTTCGAACAGAATCGATCCGATCGCGGGCCATTCCGAAAACAGCCGCGACCATTTTCGAGATAAGCACGCAAAATTTTTCCTTGTGTACGTTTGCGCTGCCGGATTCGTCGCGTTTTCAATCTGACGGTTTACCGCTGTCACATACGACGGGATGACGCCCGTACGGCGCCGCGCGGCGGGCCGTCGCAACTCGTTTATGATGGCAGACACCTCTGCCTCACCCGCTTTCCTCGATGACGTCCGAACGGCCTGCCGACTCCCGCGCCCCCGCCCCCCCTCCCGCCGACGACTGGCAGGACGACGGCAGCTACGCGTCCGGCGCACCGGAGCACGATTTCGCGGTGCGCCGCGTCACGCTGATCGTGCTGCTCGTCGCGGCGATCGTGCTGCCGTGCATCTACGTGGTGGTGATGGCGTACAACGACCTGAAGGCGCGCGAGGCCGCCGCGAGCGACGTGACGATGCGCACGGTGCGCGTCGCCGAGGAGCATGCGCTCAAGGTGTTCGACCTGAGCGAAACGCTCGATGCGCGCATCGTCGACCTCGTGCAGGACATGGACGACGCGACCGTGCGCAGCAGGGAATCCGACATCCACGAAGCGCTGAACACGATCGGCGGCGGTTATCCGCAGGTGGCGGCCGTGTCGATCTTCGGCGCGAGCGGGATGCTGCTCGCCAACAGCCTCTACTATCCGGCGCCGTACGCGTCGATCGCGAACCGCGACGACTTCGCCGGCATTCGCGACGGCAAGGTCATCGAACACATCTCGCGGCTGATGATGGGGCCGCTCAAGCTCGAGAACATCCCCGTGTTCAACACGGGCGTCGCGCGGCGCCATAGCGACGGTTCGTTCGCCGGCATGGTGTCGATCGCGCTGAAGTCGTCGTATTTCAACGCGTTCTACCGCGACCTGCTCGGCGGCGCGAGCACGCCGATGACGATGGCGCTCGCGCGCTCGGACGGCGCGGTGATCGCGTCGTATCCGCCGCCGCCGTCGCTCGCGCACACCGATCGCTCGATCACGTTCGGCAATGCGCGCAACGATCCGCGCGCCGGCGTCGTGCGCGTGCGCCACGACGGCGCGAGCAGCGAGATCGTCGCGTATCGCCAGGTCGGCAGCTATCCCGTCTACGTGAGCTGCGCGTACCGCACGTCGGCGATCTGGCATGAATGGTACGAACACCTGAGCGTGCTGTTCCTCTCGATGTTCGCGCCGTCGGTCGCGCTGTGGTCCGTGATCTGGCTGTCGCTCAAGCGGCTGAAGGCGGAAGAAGAGGCGTGGGACCGCTGGCAGGCCGAAGCGTCGATGCGGCGCTCGATCGAATCGGCGTACCGGCAGTCGCGCAAGATGCAGGCGCTCGGCAATCTCGTCGGCAGTGTCGCGCACGACTTCAACAACCTGCTGATGATCATCTCGAGCAACGTGCAGATCGCGCGGCGGCGCGGCGTCCAGCATCTCGACAAGGAGCTCGGCGCGATCGAACGCGCGCTGAAGAACGGGCAGTCGCTCACGCGCCAGCTGCTCGGCGTCGCGCGCAAGCAGCCGCTGCACAACGAGACGATCGACGTCGGGCAATGGGTCGGCACGTGCCGCGAACTGCTGAAGACGTCGCTCGGGTCGAAGTCGTCGCTGGTCGTCGCGATCGAGCCGGGCGTCTGGCCGATCCGCGTGGACGTCGCGGAGCTCGAGCTCGCGGTGATCAACCTCGCGGTCAACGCACGCGATGCGATGGCGACCGGCGGACGCTTCACGGTCGGCGCGCGCAACGTCACGCTGCGCCGCGAGGACGGCTTCCCGCTGACCGGCGACTTCGTGCAGATCTCGCTCGACGACACGGGTTCGGGCATGGCGCCCGACGTGCTCGCCCGCGCGTTCGAGCCGCTGTTCACGACGAAGGCGCAGGGGATGGGGACGGGGCTCGGCCTGCCCCAGGTATTCGCGTTCTGCGAACGCTCGGGCGGCCTCGCGACGATCGACAGCGCGGTCGGCGCGGGTACCTCGGTGCGTCTGTACCTGCCGCGCGCGCGCGCCGAGGATGTCGTCGCGCGGCCGGCGGCCGTCGCGCACGATGCGGGGAGCGGCGCGCTCGCCGGCCTGCACGTGCTGCTCGTCGAGGACAACGGCGAAGTCGCGGCCGGCACGGAGGCGCTGCTGTCGCTGCTCGGTCATCGCGTGACCTATGCGCCGACTGCCGACGACGCGTTGCGCCTGATCGAAGGCGCCGCCGCGAACGATGCGTTCGATCTCGTGATTTCGGACATCCACATGCCGGGCCGCCTGAACGGCATCGATCTCGCCGAAGCGATCGAGAAGCGGCCGGGGAAACTGCCCGTGATTCTCGTCACGGGTTATGCGGAGGAACTCGACCGCACGCGCACCGTCAACGTCCGCGTGCTGTCGAAGCCGTTCGACATCGCGCTGCTCGACGAGATCCTGCTCGGCATCCGCGAAGCGCGCGACGCACGCCACGCCGGCGCGTGACCCGCTGCGGGCGGGCCGGCGCCGGCGGCGTGAACGGGGGTGGCGATCAGGCCGGCGACATCACGCCGACTTCAGCAGGCGCACCCAGCTCGCGTAGCGATCGACGAAGCCTTGCAGGAACTTGCGCGTGTCCTCGCTGACGATCTGCCCCTGGTCGTCGATGCGCGCCGGATCGTGCTTGATGAACATCTCCGGCTGACCGAGCGTCTTCACGTCGAGGTACGCGAGCACGTTGCGCAGGTGCTGCTGCGCGAGCGCGGTTCCCACCGCGCCCGGCGACGTGCCGAGCACCGCGCCCGGCTTGCCCGACCAGGAGTTGGAACCCCACGGGCGCGAACCCCAGTCGAGCGCATTCTTCAACACGCCCGGAATCGACCGGTTGTACTCGGGCGTGACGAACAGCAGCGCGTCGGCGGCTTCGATCGACTGCTTGAAGCGTTTCGCGACGTCCGGGAAATCCGCGTCGTAGTCCTGGCTGTACAACGGCAGCTCGCCGATCTCGACGAACTCGAACGAGAAATCGGCGGGGGCGAGCGAGATCACGGCGTGCGCGAGCGCACGGTTCGTCGACGCGCGACGCAGGCTGCCGACGACGACCGCAATACGATAGGACATGGCATTCTCCTTCCGGTGAGTGAGGAATCGGATCGATTGCTTCCGAATGAGCGACAAAGGTCTGTTTATAGGCAAGCCAGCCCGCGAGCCGTCCCACGGGGCCGTCCGGCCGACTTTCCACAAGGTTTTCCACAGAAATTGTGGATAACTCGACCGTTATGTTCTGACGTTACAGATTGCCCGCCGCGTGTCGGCGTCGACGCGCGCGACAGGGTTCGGCAAGCATAGCGCAGCGCGGCGACCGGCTTCGTGAAATCGTGACGGAACATTGCGTTGCAGGCCGGCACCGCGTCCAGTAAGCTGCTCGCACCGCGACGCGCCCGCTCCGTGACGCACGCGCGGTCGCCTCGAGACACTGCCGCCCAGACATGCCGTCCGCATACGACGACCCCACCTATCTCGCGCAACTGCGGCGCGACCTGCTGCGCTTCGCGCGACTCCAGCTCCGCGACGCCGACGCGGCCGAAGACGCCGTGCAGGAAGCGCTGGCCGCCGCGTGGTCGCATGCCGGCGATTTCGCCGGACAGTCGGCCCACAAGACCTGGGTGTTCGGCATCCTGCGCAACAAGTTGATCGACGTGCTGCGCGCACGGCAGCGGATGGTGAGCCTGACCGCGCTCGATGCGGAACTCGACGGCGAATCCGTGCTCGATCGCGAACTGTTCAAGGACAACGGTCACTGGGCCGCGCACGCGAAACCGCGTCCGTGGCCGAAGCCCGAAACGCTGTTGCAGCAGCAGCAATTCTGGACGCTGTTCCAGGCGTGCCTCGACCAGCTGCCGGAGCAGATCGGACGCGTGTTCATGATGCGCGAATTCCTCGATGTCGAGATCGTGGACATCTGCAGTGAATTGACGCTGACGACGAATCATTGCAGCGTGCTGCTGTATCGGGCGCGCACGCGCCTGCGAACCTGCCTGAGCGAAAAAGGACTGACGACCGAAGATGCTGCCGGGGAAATGTACTGACGTGACGCGACTGCTGTCGGATGCGCTCGATCGGCGTCTGACGCTGCACGAGCGCCTGCAGGTGCGCGTGCATCTGCCGACCTGCAGCGGATGCCGCGCCTATCGCGGACAGATCGCGCTGTTGCGGACGGCGGCGAAAGCGGCGGCCGGGCGGGAGCCGGACGGTGACGATGGATCGTCCGGTGGGGGCTAGGCGTCGCGGTGCCTGCCGACGCATCGTTCCGGTGGTGGCTGGCGGGTGCGGCCCGGCGAGCGCGTCGGCGTGGATTGCCGTTGCGCGTGCCGGGCTGGAGCGCGTTGATGCAATAAGAAAAATACGCGCGGCAAGAATTATTCGAACAGCGCCTTCACCGACTCGGGCGGGCGACCGATAGCCGCCTTGCCGCGATACACGACGATGGGGCGTTGCAGCAGAACCGGATGAGCGACGATCGCTCCGTAGGCTTCGGCGTCGGTCAGATCCGCGCGGGCCAGATTCAACGCCTTGTACGGCTCCTCACCGTCGCGCAGCATGTCGCGGACCGGGCGGCCGAGCTGCTTGTGCAGCGTGTCCAGTTCCTCGACAGTCGGCGGCGTCTTCAGGTACTCGACGACATTCAGCGGCGCGCCGGCGGTATTCAGCGACTCGACCAACGCAAGCGTCTCGCGGGATTTCGAGCATCGGGGGTTGTGGTAGATCGTGATCATCGTTCAAGGCAGGAGGGGTGAGGCCTGTATTGTAGCGAGTCTGCATCGAGGGGCCTGATGGGGGGCAATCGAGATCGGTGTGGGGTTCCTCTTGATAGGTCGCTGAGGCGGTTTCGGTTTGGCGATGCGCAGTGATCGCGAGAGGGGAGTGTCCTGTGTTCGGCGACGCGTCGAAGAGTGGTTGTTTATGCGCATAAAGTCGGGCGGGTGGCTTCGCGGGGCCGACGACCGGCGCAGCCGATGTCTCGTGAGGGCTGTCTCGTGAGGGCTGTCTCGTGAGGGCTGTCTCGTGAGGGCTGTCTCGGGTCGCGAAAGGGGTATGCGATTGCGGAACACGCCGGCTAGGTTTATGCGCATAAAGCGCGCGATTGCCGGGCGAGGTACAGCGTGGCTCGTGGCATGGACATATGTCGACACGCAACGGCACTGCGCGATGGCTATATCGATAGACCGTCGTCCCCGACATGACGTCATTGCCCGCCTGACTCAGGCGTAGTCTCTGTCAACGGCGCTTCGTCGCGGCCTATCGTTGCCTCTGGTTTATGCGCATAAACACTACGGCCCGGCAGGACATTGCCTCCATGCACGTCCATTCAACGACGCACCTCGTGATCTACGCACCTGACTACGACACGCAGCTCACGCCGGACGCTCGCGAGTGAATACCATGCGCTCTAGCGACGAAGCCCATCGATCGGCCTCCGCAGTCTTTATGCGCACAAACTCGCGGCTCGCAGGCAACGCGGCTCGTCCCGCGAAAGGAGAGAGCGTCGAGATATCTCTGCCACGAACGGCCCCGACGATACGCCCATGAAGACGTAATCCTGAGCAGGGCATCGATCACTCGGCATCAGCCGCTTCCTCTTCACCACACCGTCCAAACGAGCCATCGAACATCCACCGCTCGTTTATGCGCATAAACCGATCGTCCGAATGGCCAACGCGTAGTTGTCGAACGACAATTTCATTGAAATTCAAATATCGTCCTGTAGAATTCCAACGACCAAAACAGGAGTGAAAATTGGCCGCGGAAATCATTGCAGTCACTCAACAAAAAGGTGGCGTCGGCAAAAGCACGATTGCCATGCATCTCGGCGCCGCGTTCCATGAAAAAGGGAAGCGCGTCCTCGTCATCGACGCAGACCGTCAAAACACGCTCGTTCACTGGTCGAGCGCATCCGGCGACAGCGACAACGGCATCCCGTTTCCGGTCGTCAACCTTGCCGAGGCCGACGGCCAGATCCATCGCGAGATCAAGAAGTTCATCAACGACTACGACATCATCGTCGTGGACTGCCCGCCGTCGATCACCGAGAAAGTCTCCGGTGTCGTCCTGCTGGCCGCGTCGATTGCCGTGATTCCGACGTCGTCGTCGCCGGCCGACTACTGGTCGAGCGTCGGGCTGGTCAAACTGATTCAGCAGGCGCAGGTGATGAACGAAGACCTCCGCGCGGTCTTCCTGCTGAACAAGACCGAAGAGAAGCGCATGCTGACCCGTGAGCTCAAGCGTGCGCTCGAGGAACTCGGCTTCCCGCTGCTGAAGACGCAGATTCCGACTCGGGAAGCGTACAAGCAGGCGATGGCGCTCGGTCAGACCGTGCTGCAGATGAACGATCGTGGCGGCAAGCTGGCCGCCGCCGAAATTCGCGCATGCGCCGACGAAATCGTCGCCATGCTGCCCTGACTTTATGCGCACAAAGGAGTCACATGAAACCCTCCCAATTTGCCAAAGGATTCCAAGCGCGCCCGGATATCACGACGAGCGAGAAGCGCACGGCGCTTGATCGGCTCAATGCGATCGACGGCATCGTCAAGTCCGAGACGCCGACCCCGGCGCCGACCAAATCCGCGAAGAAGGACATCGCACCGCCGCCTGCTCCGGAATTCACGATCGATCCGTCGATCGACGAATCGCAGCAATATCGCGCGTGGCGTCTCGAGAATCGCTATGCACCCGGGCAGGTGATCGAGCTGCCGCTGAAGGCGATCAAGCACAGCCCGTTCAACCCGCGGCACTTCTATCTGAAATCGTCGATTGCCGAACTCGCGGTCAACCTCGCGAAGCAGGGACAGCAGCAGGCGATCCACGTGATTCCGGATTACGACAACCCGGGCACGTATTTCGTCAGCGATGGCGGGCGTCGCGTGCGGGCGCTGAAGGAAGCGAACAAGGAATCGGTCAAGGCGATCGTGATCGATGTGCCGATCGGCATCCAGAGCTACAAGCTCGGCTACGACCTGAACGTTCAGCGCGATTCGCAGACGGTGTTCGACAACGCCGTCGTGTGGCGCCGCTTCCTCGACGACAAGCATTTCCAGAGCCAGAAAGAACTCTCCGAGCATCTCGGCCTCGACGAGTCGACGGTGGCCGTCGCGCTGTCGATCGGCAAGTTGCCGGAAGCGATCATGCAGGAAATGGTCGCACGCCCCGATCGCTTCGGATCGAACATGGCGTATCAGGTCGGCCGCTATCACAATGCGCGCGGCACCGAGGCCACGCTGCGGCTGATCAACAAGATCGTGTCGGACGATCTCAGCACGCGCCAGGTGTCGGACATCGTCAAGGGTCGCGTCGCGGCACAGGAGACGCCGAAGCCTGCGGGCCGTCAGCGCTATGCGCAGCGTCTCGAGATCAAGCTCGGCGGCAAGTCGGTCGGCGACCTGAAGTCGTATGGCGAAGACCGCATCGAATTGCGCCTGCGCGGCCTCCCGAAGGACAAGCGCGACGCGATTCTCGAGCAGCTCGAGCGGATGCTGTTGTCGGAGTGAGGGAAACGGCCCGCAGGGCCTATTGAGGGTGCCGGTCCCGCCCGATCAGGGGGCGGAGCCGGCGGCGGCCCGTCAACGGGCCTGAGCGGGCCTCAAGCGGCCCGCGACTGGTTCAGCGTGAACGACAGCAGGTCGCCGTCCGTCGGCTCGCCCCAGGTCTTCTGGGCCAGCCAGTCGAAAAAGGCCGTCTCGGCCAGCTTGGAATCGAGGCCGCGCTTGCGCCAGTCATCGCGCAGATGCGAGCCCATCGTCGGCAACGCCTCGGATTCGAACGACTCGCGCGCCACTTCGCGCTCCGCGTCGCCCTGCTCTTCGTACAGCACTTTCGCTTCCTTGCGGCGGAACGCCGCGAACTCGCTCAGCAGGCGGGCCTTCAGATCGTCCGGCTGGGCAGCCGCGACCTTCGCGGACGGCGTGCCGGCAGGCAGCGCATCGACCGATTCGACCGGCGGCGCATACCCCTTCTTCAGCGCATCCTTGAACAGCGCCGGCGCGCTGCGCACCGGCGGGAGCGTCGTGCTGCGCATCCGCTGCTCGGTCATCTGCAGTGCGGCGCGAATCCGGTTTTCCTCGCTGTCCGCGTAGAGCGTCTGCGCTTCCTTCAGCGGGATCCCGAGCTTCACCATCCGGTCGACCAGCGTGCTGTCGAACACGTTCGGATGTTCGTCGAGCGCGAGCATCGGCTGCTTGCGCTCGGTCACGCGGAACTGGATCTCGGCAACCCGGCGCCCTTCGCGGTGCTCGATCAGCTCGACGAAGATGTTCGTGACCGCGTTGACTTCCGCGATCGCCGGGCGCAGGTAGTCGCGCTTGAAGTACTTGTACTCGCGCTTCGCTTCGTCGCCGGCTTCCGTGTCGGGTGTGCCCGACAGGATCGGCCGCCACCATTCCCACGGCTCGCGCATCGTCAGGTGGCTCGGGTTCGTCAGGTAGCGCACGCAGATCTCGTACAGCGCGAGACCCGCGCTGCTGCGCAGCTGGCTCTGGAACTGCAGGCTCAGACGCGCGTACTGGACCGGGTCGAGCAGCTTCTTCTTGATCTTCGGCGCGAACGAGAATTCGACCCACACGCGGCGGGTGGTCGGATCCTCGAGAATTTCCGCATCCGCGATCAGCGTGGAGATCCCCCACTTGCGGCCCGGCTTCTGGCTCGACGTCCCCGTGCTCCATTCGACCTGCACCGACACCATGCGGCGCAGGTGTTCCTTCACCAAGGCGGTGTCGTTCGAATCGAAAGCGGAGTTGGCGACGATGTCCGACAGCAGTGCGCGATACGTATCGCCCGAGTCGTCGGCCTGCTGCGCGACGGCCAGCAGGACATTGAACAGCTTGCGAGTGAGGAGCGTGATCTTGCCGCTCTTCGGCTGAATGGCGATCGCCTCGACGGCCTTTCGCAATTCGGCTGAACTGGCACTCACCACATCCACATCGGTTTTCTTGGCGCGCTTCGTCGTGGCCATACGTCGGGTCGGAGGAGAAGTTTCCCGGAAGGATAGCGCCTGCGGTGATGTGCGTCCAGAACGACATGCTCACCATAGCCGGTGAAGCGCGCCGGCAAAACGGCACTCACCCGAACGGCTCCCGAAAACGCTCACCGGTCCGCCGTTGCGGCGTTCCGGACTCTTCCAGACGTGCCGCGGCATGCGCCGATTCACAGAATTTCACCTGTGCTCGACACGTGCGGAATTGGCTCCCGTATCGGCTCACCTTTCGATTTGTCGTAATTTTGCGACTGCGCAGCCGTGAGTTCGACACCGGCTCGCGATTGCACCTCACCGGATCTCGTCGACCGCCGCCCAGCGGGCCTGTATGCATGTACAGGCGTGGCGCGCCGGGAGATCGATTCGGCTTCGTCGAAACCGGCACGCGCAGCCCGATCAGCGCGTGTTTGGCCAGCCCGGGCGCGCATTGTACAGCGCGCAAATCGTATCCGGTCCCGAAAATACTCACCTCAAGCACAGCCTGCTGATTCATCCGGCTACCGACGAACGCCCGACCCGCGCGGGATCGGCTGCCAACGACTCCTGAAAACGCTCACCTTACCGACGAAATGCGGCACAGCAGCGGGCACGGAAAACGCTCCCGAAAAACCTCACCGTAACCGGCGCGGTATCAAAAACTCCAATCTCTTCCGATACTTATGCACAGTAGGCATTTGGCTGTGCCGCGCCAGGATCCCCCGAAAAACCTCACCTTTGGACCGGAATCCTTCATACGACAACCGTATGTCAGCCCCCGAAAAATCTCACCTGTGCCAAAAAGTGGCACAGCAAAAACGAGATTTCTTCCAGTCCTGGCGGGCTTTTCAGCGAATTTGGCCGGCAACAGGTCCCGAAAAGCCTCACCTTTGCCCATTTTTTCAGCACCTCCGGCTCCCGGAAAATCTCACCTGTAAGCCGGATCACGGTCTGTGATCCATGCCCCGAAAAAGCTCACCTTAACGGGATCGGGGCAGGAAAACCCGGATTTCCCTCCCGAAAAACCTCACCTTTGGGGCATCACAGGCCCCCGAGAGCACTTTTGCTGTGCAAAATGGCGTTCGCTTCCCGGAAATCCTCACAGCAAATTCCCGTGGAGTCCCGTGAAACCTCACCTTTCGCCAAATCTGCCCAAAAGATGGGCAAAATCGGGGCGTGAAGCGGGTCCTGCAAATTCTCACCTATGTCTGCACAGGCAGAAAACTGTGCAGTCAGGCACAGCGCGGGTTCCATGGCTGTGAGGCCCCGAAAACCCTCACCTTTGGGAAAACGCGTGTTTTACTGTGATCCCGAATCCGCTCACGACCCTTCCTGCAACGGCTCACGCAGCTCCCCGAACCCCATCACGTCAGCTCCCGCAGAAGGTCACCTTGGCTCCCGTAAAACTTCACCTTGTCGGCCGGAAAGCCTTGCTCCATAAGGCTGTGCCGTGGCGTTAACGTTTTTAACTAAGGGTTCAAGGGTGTTTACTTCTAATACTCTCAAGACATCGGCTGACGAGTTTTCCACAGACACCCCAACCCCTGAACACCGACCGGCAACCGGATCCGGTGTCATGTGAAACAAAGGCCGAAATTCGCGGTTCGCTGGAAAATGCTTGCAAGACAAGGACTTGGCTGACTTTCTTCGCTTTGTTTCACGGAATTCCGAGCTTCCTTCGACCAGATGGACTCATGGATCCGATTTCTGTGCAAAACGACGTAAATTCACAACGGACCCTCGAAAAAGTATCAATAAATACGTATTTCGTTATGATTACAACATTTCATAGTCTGCGAGTGTGGTCATGACCCTGGACGAAATGCGTCAAGTCATTCGGGAAGAACTGGAATCGCTGCGCGCAAGCGGTGCACGGCGCCAGGAACTGTCACTGCATGCGTGCAAACGCTTGTTCTTCGATCTCGGTATCCGGCCCTCGGCCGCCAACGTCCGCGATCTCACCCAGACCGGCAGCGCCAGCGACATCCCGAAAGACATCGACCATTTCTGGGAGCGCATTCGTTCCGCGTCCAAGATCAGGCTGGACGGCGCGGCGATCCCGAAAGCCGTCGAGGAAAAAGCCGGCGCGTTGCTGGGCGCACTCTATGAAGAAGCATTGAAAGCGGCGCGCGACAGCCTCGATGGCGACCGCGAGCAGGTTCGCGCCGACATGGCCGAAGCCGAACAGCGGTTGCGTGACGCAACCGTCCGCCAGGAAACGCTCGAAGGGGCGCTCGCGCGCGGGGAAGCGAGAAACGAACAATTGCAGGCGCGGGTAACCGAACTCGAGGTTCAGCTCGCGTCGCAAACGACTCACGGTTCGGCAAGCGAAGCAACGTTGCTCACCACAGTCGCACGACTGGAAAAGGAACTGGCCGCGGCTGCCGGCCGGATCGAAGCCGAACAGGCACAGAACGCCGCCCTGCGCGACCGCATCGATGCGCTGCAAGCCGAATTACAGCAGCGTACCGAGCACTATGCGCAGCAAATCAAGGATGCGGTGGCCGAAGCCGAGCGTCGCGTCAAACCGATGCTGGTCGAACTGGACTCGTTGCGCAGCATGGCGTCGACCTACCAGAGCGGGTTGCGCGACGTCCAGCGCAAGGAGTTCGATTTCCTGCAGCAATTGAGTTCGGCCAAGGCGCGCGCCGACCGGCTCGAAGAACAGCTGCGTACGCAGAGCGACGAACTGGAGCGCGCAACGCGTGACGTGAGTTCGTTGCGCGCGAACCGCGGAATGAATCCGGAAATCGCCGCGCTGATCCGGCGCCTGGCCGAGGCGGGACAACTCGACGCGGATGCGTATGCCGCGATCGGCACCGCGCTGGATCACGAGATTCCGGCGCCGACCCAGTGCCCGCATTGCGATGGCGAACCGGAACTGTCGCACGGCGACGAAGGTTTTGAAGTCGCGTGCCCCGAGTGCGAGCACGCTTCCGGCACCTGGCCGTCCCGCTTCGAAGCCGTCGCGCGTTTTGCGCACACCTGACCGGGAGGCCAGCGGCGCCGCACAGGTGAGATGATCCGGGAAGCTTGAGGTGAGATTTTTCGGGAGCTGTGAAACGGTGAGGCTGCGCCACACAAGGCTGCTCACGGATCGGTTCGCGTGAGCAGCCGGTTCCCGATCAGTGAGTTTCGTCGCGGTCGGACGCGTCACCGTTGTGGTCGGCCAGCCCGTCGCGCCAGTTTTTCCACGCGCGATGCAGGCGATTCGACGAGATCGGCCGCATGAAGCCCAGCCATTTGCCGACCCGCTCGGGCGGCACGTCGTGCTCGAACAATTCCGCCGCATAGGTGTTGCGCAATGTTTGCGGGCTGGCGCGCGCGGTGCGTGACGACGTGAGCCCGGCCGATTCGACGATCGCATCGATCGCGCGCAGCATCGTCGCCTTGTGCATCGGTCGCCCGGCATGCGATGCGGGGAAGACGAGTTCTCCAGGAATCTCCTGGCGCTTGCGCTCGGTGAGCCAGGCTTCGAGCAAAGCGATCGCAAACGAGGCCAGATGGGTCTCCCGCGAATAATCCGGATGCGTCGACTCGATCCGCAGCGACGTGCCACTCGTATTGATGCAACTAATCGTAAGTGAGCGCGCTTCGCCGGTTTTGATGCCGGCGCCGAGAAATGCAGCGACGAGCGCGCGGTCGCGACGCTCCTTCCAGTATGCGGAACCCGATACGCCGATCGGCGAAAACAGATAGGCGAGCAACGTCGCGCGCTCTGCCGGCGTGAGGAAACCGGTCGGCTCGTTGTCGCGCGCCTTGCGCCAGTTCGCTTCGCCATCCTGAGCAATGAAGCGGGCCGGATTGGTCGACGCGTACTCGGTGCGGCGGATATGGTCGAGCACGCGCTCGATCAGCCGGAGATAGCGCATCCGCTGCGTTTTCTTGATCGGCAACTCGCCGACGAAGTTCGCGATGGTCGGTGTATCGACCGTCGCCAGGTTCTTTTGATGCGCGCGCATCCACGCGAGAAACGCGCCCCACTGTGCGCGATAGACATCGGCTGACGAGCGGCGATAGTCCTGCATGGCCAGCCATGCGTCGAACGCAGCTTCGGGCGACGCGACCCAGTCGGACGCATCGCGGTCGAACAGATCCTTTTCTTCCGGGTGTGCGGCAGTGTCGGGAGCGGCGGGAAGGGACATGGTATTAATTCCGTTAGTTGCGTATATGGTAGCCCTTTCCGCAACGTCTCGGGCATCGAACGGGTGAACCGGCCGCCGTGCGGCTCGGCCGGGGCTGGGCCATCAGTCTCCCCACGCCTTGGACGGGCGCAGCGCGCGCGCGGGACGCGCGGTGTCGTGCGCCGTTGCCGCGGCTTCATAGGCGAGAACGGCGAACGAAAAGACCGCGGGCAGCGCATTCGAGCGCCCGAAGTCGATCGGATCGTCGGTTTCGGGAAACGTCATGTCCGACGGCCGTTCGAACAACTGGCGCATGCCCGCGTCGTGCCGGCTCGCAAAGCCGAGATCGGCGAGCGCTTCGGCTTCGATCGCGTGCAGCAGGCGCCACGTCAGCGGCACGCGCTGACGGATGTAGCGCCCGGCGATATGGCGGACGATCAATTCGAGGTCGTGCGCGGCAGCCTTGAAGCTGAGCGCGGCCAAATCTTGTTCTTCTGTCATTGCAGGCTCCTGTCGACCAGGGCGGGCGCCTCGGTGCGCCGGCTCCGGCCCGTGCATGGCGGAATGTCCGTATACTGTACAAACATACAGTGTTTTCCGCAACAGGCCTGCGATTGGCCTTTTGGCCGACTATCCGCGCCGTCAGCGATGGATCACGATCAGCAGTGCCCGCGCTTCGGCCTTGCCGGGATTGCGGATCGCATGCGGCTCGTCGGCCGGGTAGCGTGCGGTGTCGCCCGTCTTCAGGCGTCGGCTGGCGGCGGCGGCCTCGATTTCCATCGCGCCCTGCAGCACAGTGAGATGTTCGCGCGTGCCCGGTTCGTGCGCGTTCGATACCAGTGCGCCGCCGCCGGGCAGCGTCAGCTCGTACCACTCGAACTTGCCGGCGAGGTCGATCGGGCCCCATACGCGCAGCTGGTACCGGCCGTCGTGGCCGGCGAGCGTCGGAATGTCGTGCGGGCCGTCCACGCGAATCGTCTCGGGCGCCTTCGGCTGCGAGAACAGTTCGTCGAGCGTGATGCCGAGCGCGTTCGTCAGCCGCCACGCGACGGCGATCGTCGGGTTGGCCTTGTCGCGTTCGATCTCGGAGAGCATCGATTTCGATACGCCGGCCGCGCGCGACAGGTCGTCGAGCGTCAGCTTGCGCTCGTTGCGCAGTCGCTGGATCTGCTCGCCCACGCGCGGCGGGGTCGCGGCCGGCGGTTGCGGGGCGGCTGCGGCGGGCGGGCGCCGCGATCCGGAGGAACTTGCCATTTGGATTCCGTTCGCTTAGAGTTGTTCGATATTTCGAATTCCAGTTCGGAATATCGGATAAGTGCGGTCAACCGAACGACCGACTATAACAGTAGCAGGCCGTTGCGCCGCCACGAGCAGTGCGCTGCGGAATGCGAAACCCTGTCAGGAGCTTTGCGATGCGTGATGCCTTTCTCGCCCAGGTGCGCGGGACGCTCGACCAGATCCGCGCGGACGGTTTTTACAAGACCGAGCGCGAGATCGCGAGTCCCCAGGCGGCAGCCGTGCGGCTCGCCGGCGGTGCCGGCGTGCTCAATTTCTGCGCGAACAACTATCTGGGTCTGGCGAACGATCCGCGCCTGCTCGACGCGGCGAAGGCCGGCCTCGACCAGGACGGCTTCGGCATGGCATCGGTGCGCTTCATCTGCGGCACGCAAACCGTCCACAAGCAACTGGAAAGCGCGCTGGCCGCGTTTCTCGGCACCGAGGACAGCATCCTCTATTCGAGCTGCTTCGATGCGAACGGCGGCCTGTTCGAAACATTGCTCGACGAGAACGACGCAGTGATCAGCGACGAGCTGAACCACGCGAGCATCATCGACGGTATTCGCCTGTGCAAGGCGAAGCGTTTCCGCTACAAGAACAACGATCTCGCCGACCTCGAGGCGAAGCTCAAGGAAGCCGATGCCGCGGGCGCGCGGCACAAGCTGATCGCCACCGACGGCGTGTTCTCGATGGACGGCATCATCGCCGATCTCAAAGGCATCTGCGATCTCGCCGATCGCTACGGCGCACTGGTGATGGTCGACGATTCGCATGCGGTCGGCTTCATCGGCACGCACGGCCGCGGCACGCCCGAACACTGCGGCGTCGAAGGCCGCGTCGACATCATCACGGGCACGCTCGGCAAGGCGCTCGGCGGCGCCTCGGGCGGTTATGTCGCCGCGCGTCACGAGGTGATCGAGCTGCTGCGCCAGCGCTCGCGTCCATATCTGTTCTCGAACACGCTCACGCCGAGCATCGCCGCGGCGTCGCTGAAGGTGCTGGAACTGCTCGGCAGCGACGAAGGCGCGAAGCTGCGCGAGCGCGTGCGCGAGAACGGCGCGCGGTTCCGCAAGCAGATGACCGAAGCCGGCTTCACGCTCGTGCCCGGCGCGCATCCGATCATCCCGGTGATGCTCGGCGACGCGCAGCTCGCGACGAACATGGCCGACAGGCTGCTCGGCGAAGGCGTCTACGTGATCGGCTTCTCGTTCCCCGTCGTGCCGCGCGGCCGTGCGCGCATCCGTACGCAGATGAGCGCCGCGCATACGCCCGAGCAGATCGACCAGACGGTCGCCGCGTTCGTGCGCGTCGGCAAGTCGCTCGGCATCATCTGACGGAGGCGCGACCATGAAAGCACTGGCAAAGCTCGAACGCGGCCCCGGCCTCACGCTCACGCGGGTGAAGCGCCCCGAAGTCGGCCACAACGACGTGCTGATCAAGATCCGCCGCACGGCGATCTGCGGCACCGACATCCATATCTGGAAGTGGGACGACTGGGCGCAGAAGACGATTCCGGTGCCGATGCACGTCGGCCACGAATACGTCGGCGAGATCGTCGAGATGGGGCAGGAAGTGCGCGGCTTCGCGATCGGCGATCGCGTGTCCGGCGAAGGTCACATCACGTGCGGTTTCTGCCGCAACTGTCGCGCCGGGCGCCGGCATCTGTGCCGCAACACGGTGGGCGTCGGCGTGAACCGCGAAGGCGCGTTCGCCGAATACCTGGCGATTCCGGCATTCAACGCGTTCAAGATTCCGCCGGAGATTTCCGACGATCTCGCGTCGATCTTCGATCCGTTCGGCAACGCGACGCACACGGCGTTGTCGTTCAACCTCGTCGGCGAGGACGTGCTGATCACCGGCGCGGGCCCGATCGGCATCATGGCCGTCGCGATCGCGAAGCACGTCGGCGCGCGCAACGTCGTCATCACCGATATCAACGACTATCGGCTCGAGCTCGCGCGCAAGATGGGCGCGACGCGGGCGGTCAACGTCGCGCGCGAGTCGCTGCGCGACGTGATGGCCGACCTGCACATGACCGAAGGCTTCGACGTCGGTCTCGAGATGTCGGGCGTGCCGAGCGCGTTCACGAGCCTGCTCGAGGCGATGAACCACGGCGGCAAGGTTGCGCTGCTCGGCATCCCGCCCGCGCAGACGGCGATCGACTGGAACCAGGTGATCTTCAAGGGGCTCGAGATCAAGGGCATCTACGGCCGCGAGATGTTCGAGACCTGGTACAAGATGGTCGCGATGCTGCAGAGCGGCCTCGACCTGTCGCCGATCATCACGCACCGCTTCGCGGCCGACGATTACGAGCAAGGCTTCGCCGCGATGCTGTCCGGCGAAAGCGGCAAGGTGATTCTCGACTGGACCGTCTGAGTCGACTGAGTGTCGAGACGGGGCAGCGCGGCGCGATCGCCGCCTGCCCCGTTTTCGTTTGCACGCGCACCGTCACACGTCGAAACGCGTGACGCAGCGCTTGAGGTGAGATTATTCGGGAGCTGTGTTTGCGTGCCGAATCGCCGCACGATCCCGCATCGGTGACCGGCAATTGCACGTTCGCTTCACCGGTCGGCAGCTGCTTCGCTTCTCTCCCGTCACGCCATCCGGCGCCTGTTTCTCCACTTCCCCGCAGTTCCCCGCTTCGCTTGGCGTGCACGCGTTCGCCCGCCACCCTATGCGACATCATGCCGAACCGAAACCTCAACCGTGAGCCGCACCCCGCGTTGCGACTCACTGATGCGCGGGCGATCGGCTTCGATCGGTGCGCCGACCGCTACTTGATCCGTTCACCATTCGATCCGCGCGGGTCGAGCTGAAGGCTCAACACGACGAGCCAGCGCTTCGGACACTGCGGCGCAACGTCGAGCGGATCGCCATGCGCGCCGGGAGCCGTGACGAACCCGTGTTGCGCCGCGTACCGGTACGCGCGCAACGCATCCGCCTGCAGCCAGAAGCTCACGAGCGCGCACGTCGCGAAGCGGAACAGCAGCACGGCCGCCGCGTCCGGTGCGAAACCGGCTGCGGCCAGCACGCCTTCGAACGCGAACGTCAACACGTGCGCCACCGCGATCGTGACGATCGTCAGCTTCATCACGCCACGCAGCCTTAGCGCCGCCCGCACGCGTGCCTGCCGGATGGCGAGCCGTGCGCGATCGTCGTCGTCATCGCGCTTGCGCACATCGGGTTTCACGATGCCGCACCGGCTTGCCGCGCGACGTCGATCTGCATCGTGCCGTGCGCGCGCGTGCTGCCGTCGGCGCCGCCGACGGCCTTGCACAAGATCGTGCTGTCGTAGTTGTGCCCCGGAAAGCGCACCACGTCGACCGGCTGAAATCCGTCGCGACGATAGAACGCGATGAGCCGAGCCGCCGCGTACGGCGCGTCGAGCGCGAGATGCGTCGCGCCGCGCGCGGCGGCCCGACGTTGCGCGAATGCGAGCAGCGCGCGGCCGATGCCGCGATCCTGCCAGACCGGATCGACGGCCAGCTGCTCGAGCGTCGCGACGCGCCGGCTGCGATACGGATCGCAGCGCGAATCGGGATCGTGCGAGCGCATCGTCATCGTCGCGACCAGATGCGCGTTGCCGAGCGCGACGAAGCACTCGCCGGTCAGCACGCGTTCGCGCGTCGCCGCGGCCGGCTGATCGACGCACGGGCAATTGAAGCCCAAGGCGCCGAGCGGCGCGAACGCGCGATGCAGCAGCGCGGTCAGCGTGTCGTACGAATCGCTGCACGGGTCGAAGCGCCGCACGATGACGCGGCCGTCGAGCCGTTTCGCATAAGCCGCATAGGCGCGCGCGGGGCGCGCGGATTCCGGTCGCTGCATGATGTCCTTTCGCCCAGACAGGGTGACCGAAGTGTAGTGAGCGTCGTGTCGCCGCTTCAAGAAAAAATGTCGTAAACGCGGCCGGCCTCGACGTCTCGGCCAGGACACGACGAGGCCCTCTCGCCGGCAGGGCTTTTCACATGAAGGTTGACGCCGGAGAACGATCGTTCTACCGTAAACCCATGAACACACTTCTCGACTCCTCCGGCGAACCGGGCGTGCGCGACCGGCTGCTCGACGCGGCCGAAGCGCTGATCTATTCGGGCGGCATCCATGCGACCGGCGTCGATGCGATCGTCAAGCGATCCGGCGCGGCACGAAAGAGCTTTTATTCGCATTTCGAATCGAAAGAGGCGCTGGTGGTCGCCGCGCTCGAACGTCGCGACGAGCGCTGGATGCGCTGGTTCGTCGACGCCACGCTGGCGCGCGGCAAGACGCCGCGCGCGCAACTGCTCGGCATGTTCGACGTGCTGTGCGACTGGTTCGGGCAGCCGGACTTTCATGGCTGCGCGTTCCTGAATACGGCGGGCGAGATACCCGACGCCGACGATCCCGTGCGCGTCGTCGCCCGCATGCACAAGGCGCGTCTGCTGGCGTTCGTGCGCGAGCGCTTCGACGCCTGTGCCGACGAAACCGGCATCGAGCGCCGCGGGCTCGCGCGCATCGCGCGTCAGTGGCTCGTGTTGATCGACGGCGCGATCGGCGTGGCGCTCGTCAGTGGCGATGCAAACGCCGCGCGCGATGCGCGCGCGACGGCCGAACTGCTGCTCGATGCCGTGTCGCGGTAGCCGACGCAGCGAACCCGAACCGGCTGCGTGCGTTCGCGGCCACAACCCTGAACAGGAGCAACCCATGTCCGCTTCCCCCGAAGTTCGTCCGCCCGTTCCGCCCTTCACGCTCGACACGGCGCGCCAGAAAGTGCGCGCCGCCGAGGACGCGTGGAACACGCGCGACCCGCAACGCGTGTCGCTCGCCTATACGCCGCAAAGCCGCTGGCGCAATCGCGCGGAATTCGTGACGGGCCGCGACGAGATCGTCGGGCTGCTGCAGCGGAAGTGGGCGCGCGAACTCGACTACCGGCTGATCAAGGAGCTGTGGGCGTTCGACGGCAATCGCATCGCGGTGCGTTTTGCGTACGAGTGGCATGACGATGCGGGTAACTGGTTCCGTTCGTACGGCAACGAGAACTGGGCGTTCGACGAGAACGGCCTGATGGCGCATCGCCACGCGAGCATCAATGATCTGCCGATTCGCGAGGCGGACCGCCTTTATCACTGGCCGCTTGGTCGTCGTCCGGACGATCATCCGGGGCTGTCCGACCTCGGGCTGTGATGCCGCGCACGCGCTCAACGGAGCGGCGAACGCGTCCCCGCGGTTCAATGGTGAGGAAATTCGGGAGCCGTCCGTTGAAGGTGAGATTTTTCGGGACGAGGTGAAATGCTGCGTCGGACTGTGTGCTTCGACCCGGTCGACGCGGCCTTGCGCCCGATGAAGCGGCGGATGTCTCGACGTGCTGCGGTGTGCGTCGTCGCGTGATGCATCTCACCGATCGCGTCGAAGCGAACGTGTGTTGACGATCGGTGGGTGCGAGCGCGACGTGCAACTCACCGATCGAATTGATTTCGACGTCAACGAAGATCCGCGCAAACAGTGCGCGTTGCGATGTGCCGTCGCTCACCGCTCGACTTCACCGCGACGTATCGGCGGAGTCTGCACAAGTGCGCAACCGCATCGCGTGCCGCTCACCGCAGACTATTCACGCAGTGCCGCCCGGCGCGAACGCCGGACGCGCCCCTCAACCGGCAACCCGCGCGGCGATCGCCTCGCCCACTTCCTGCGTGCCTGCATGGCCGCCGAGATCGCGGGTATGCGGCCCCGTGCGCAGCACGTCCTCGATGGCGGCGACGATCGCATCGTGCGCGTCGCGTTCGCGGCCCGTGCCGTTGCCGAGGAAGTCGAGCATCATCGCCGCCGACCAGATCATCGCGACCGGATTCGCGATGTATTGCCCCGCGATGTCGGGTGCGGAACCATGCACGGGTTCGAACAGCGACGGGAACGTGCGGTCGGGGTTCAGGTTCGCCGACGGCGCGATGCCGATCGTGCCCGTACACGCCGGCCCGAGATCCGACAGGATGTCGCCGAACAGGTTCGACGCGACGACGACGTCGAAGCGGTCCGGTTGCAGCACGAAGCGCGCGCACAGGATGTCGATGTGCTGCTTGTCGACCGCGATTTCCGGATAGCGTTCGGCCATCTCGGCCGCGCGCGCGTCCCACCACGGCATGCTGATCGCGATGCCGTTGCTTTTCGTCGCGACGGTCACGCGCTTCGCGCGCCGCTGCGCGAGCTCGAACGCGAATTTCAGCACGCGCTCGGTGCCGTGCCGCGTGAAGACCGACTGCTGCATCACGACTTCGCGTTCGGTGCCTTCGAACATCGTGCCGCCCACCGACGAATATTCGCCCTCGGTGTTCTCGCGCACGATCATGAAGTCGATGTCGCCGGCGCGGCGGCCGGCGAGCGGCGACGGCACGCCGTCGAACAGGCGCGCGGGCCGCAGGTTGATGTACTGGTCGAATTCGCGGCGGAATTTCAGCAGCGAGCCCCACAGCGAAATGTGATCGGGCACGGTCGCCGGCCAGCCGACCGCGCCGAACAGGATCGCATCCATGTCCGACAGCTGCGCTTTCCAGTCGTCCGGCATCATCTTGCCGTGCCGCGCGTAGTAGTCGCAGCTCGCCCAGTCGATCTCGACGAAGTCGAAGCGCACGCCGAAGCGCGCGGTCACGGCGGCGAGCACGCGCAGCCCCTCGGGCATCACTTCGCGGCCGATGCCGTCGCCGGGGATCACGGCAATCCTGTAAGTCCTGTCGGTCATGCAAATCTCCTTGGCTGGTCGGCCAGCTGCCAGGAAGGCAACGGCCCGTCACGTCATTCTATTTATTTCCATCCGGATTAAAATCACGCAAAAGTTAATCGACTTTCCACGAATCGTGAATAAATCGCCGAACCTCGACGACCTGCGCGTGTTCAGCCTGGTCGTCCGCCTCGCGAGCTTCAGCGCGGCCGCCGAGCAGCTCGCGGTATCGCCCGCGTACGTCAGCAAGCGCATCGCGATGCTCGAGGCGCAGCTCGGCACGCGCCTGCTGCATCGCTCGACACGCCGCATGACGGTCACCGAAGCCGGCGAACGCGTGTTCGCGCGCGCGGAGAAGATTCTCGACGACGTCGATCATCTCGTCGAGGACGTGTCGACCACGCGCACGGTGCCGCGCGGCACGCTGCGCCTGTCGAGCAGCTTCGGCTTCGGCCGGCACGTCGTCGCGCCGGCGCTGCTCGACTTCAGCGCGCGCTATCCGCAGTTGAACGTGCGGCTCGATCTGTTCGACCGGCTCGTCGACGTGGCCGGCGAAGGCTACGACCTCGACGTGCGCATCGGCGACGAGATCGCCGATCACCTGATCGCGCGCCGCCTCGCCACGAACCATCGCGTGCTGTGCGCGTCGCCCGACTATCTGGCCCGCCGCGGAACGCCGCGCTCGCTGGCCGATCTGGCCTCGCACGACTGTCTCGCGATCAAGGAGCGCGATCATCCGTTCGGCGTATGGCGGCTGACCGTGCGCGGCGAAACGGCCACGGTGAAGGTCGGCGGCGCACTGTCGACGAACCATGGCGAGGTGGCCGTGCAATGGGCGCTGGCCGGGCGCGGCATCGTGCTGCGCTCGATCTGGGAGGCCGGGCCGCTGATCGAACGCGGCGCGTTGTGCCGCGTGCTGCCGGACGCGCTTCAGCCCGCGAACATCTGGGCCGTGTATCCGGAACGCGTCGCGGCGTCGGCGAAGGTACGCGTGTGCGTGGATTTCCTGGTGGAGACGCTGGCCGGCCTGAATGCCGTCGCGAGCGACGATACGGCCTGAAACCGGCTAAAGGTGAGCTTTTACGGGGGCGTGCGCAGGCGCCGTCGACGGCGCCTGCGGGCGCGTTACGCGGCGCTCGACGCACCGAGCATCAAGTCGAGATTCTGCACGGCCGCGCCGGATGCGCCTTTGCCGAGATTGTCGAACACCGCGGACAGCAGCACCTGGCCGCGCGCTTCGTTGACGAACACGCCGAGCCGCAGATCATTGGTGCCGTTCAGCGCTTGCGGATCGAGATGCGTTGCCGCGGCGGCGTCCGCGAGCGGTGTCACGTCGACGTGGCGCGCGTCCGCGTAGTGGTGCGCGAGACACGCATGCAGCCGCTCACCCGTCACGCCGGCCGGAAGCAGACGCAGCTCGATCGGAATGGTGAGCACGATGCCTTGCCGATAGGCACCGTAGGCCGGCACGAAGAACGGGCGGTGCGCGAGCCCCGCATGCTGCCGGATCTCGGGCACGTGCTTGTGTTCGAGCGCGAGGCCGTACACCTGCAGCGGCAACGGGGGCGTGGCGGCGTCGGCCGATTCGAATGCGTCGACGGCCGCCCGGCCGCCACCCGAGTAACCGGACACCGCGTGGATGCTCACCGGGTAGTCGCGCGGCAGCAGCCCGGCCTGCAGCAGCGGGCGAAGCAGGCCGATCGCGCCGGTCGGGTAGCAGCCGGGATTGGTCACGCGCTTCGCATGTGCGATGTCCTGCGCGTGTCCGTCGGCCATCTCGGGAAAGCCGTAGACCCAGTCGGGCTGCGTGCGATGGGCCGAACTCGCGTCGATCACGCGTACCGCCGGGTTCCGGATGAAGCCGACCGCTTCGCGCGCGGCCGCGTCGGGCAGGCACAGGACGGCGATATCGCACGCGTTGAGTGCATCGGCGCGGCGCGCGGGGTCCTTGCGTTCGGCGGCGGGAAGCGTGAGCAGCCGTACGTCGGTGCGGTCGCGCAGACGCGCGTGAATCTGCAACCCGGTCGTGCCCTGGTCGCCGTCGATGAAGACAGTGGGGAAGCTCATGATGGTCGTGTGCGTCGCGTTCGGTCGTCGGGGGAAACCGTATCGTCCACCGAACGCCTAGAATAGGAAAAGTTGAATTTGCTGATCGTATGATTCAGCTTTCCTGAACGAGAGGGATGCGATGCGCGAGATCAGTCTGGACCGCCTCCGTACGCTGGTCGCGATCGCGGACCAGGGTTCCTTCGTGGCGGCGGCGCAATGGCTTCACCTCGCCCCGCCGACCGTCAGTCTGCATGTCGCCGAGCTGGAAAGCCGCGTCGGCGCGCCGCTGCTGTCGCGCACACGCGGCAACGTGCGCCCGTCGGTGATCGGCGAAGTGCTGGTGGAGCGGGCGCGGCGCCTGCTGGCCGAGGTCGAAGCCACGCTGGACGACGTGCAGCGACAGGTGCAGGGGTTGAGCGGGCGCGTCCGGCTCGGCGCATCGACCGGCGCGATCGCGCATCTGTTGCCGCAGGCGGTGGCCGGATTGCGCGCGCAGCATCCGGATATCGACGTGCAGATCGCGGTGCTCACGTCGCAGGACACGCTGGCGCGCATTGCACAAGGCACGCTCGATGTCGGGCTGGTTGCGCTGCCGCAGGCGCCGGTCGCGGGGCTGTCGATCCGGCCGTGGCGTCGCGATCCGGTGATGGCTTTCCTGCCTGCGGACTGGCCGCTTCCGGCCCGTGTGACGCCGGCGTATCTGGCCGCGCGGCCGCTGATCCTCAACGATGCGACGACGCGCCTGTCGCGGCTTACGACCGAATGGTTCGCACTGGGCGGCCATCGGCCCGAGCCGCGGATCGAACTGAACTACAACGATGCGATCAAGAGCCTGGTCGCCGCGGGGTACGGCGCGACGCTGCTGCCGCACGAGGCGGGCGCCCCGCTGCCGGATGCGCGCATCGTCATGCGGCCGCTACGTCCGGCGTTGTGGCGCGAGCTGGGGATTGCCCATCGTGCCGGCCCGGTCGAACGGGCGACGCAGCACGTGCTCGACGCGCTGTGGGCGCTCGGTGCGCGATAGCCGATCATTGTGCGATCGGCCCGTGCGAGCCATGCGGCCCGCACGCGCGTTCAGAGCCGGTTGTCCTTCGCCAGCGTGAGCACGCGCGCCCAGCGCTGCGCATCGCGCTTGTCCATCATCGGCAGCTTCCATTCGCCGCGCACGGCGTCGCGCACGCGCACGACGAGATGCCAGCGGCCGTCGATCGGCGCGGCCTCGCAGCCGTCGAGCTGCGACAGCGTATAGCGGCCGTCCGCGCCGTCATGCGACAGCCACAGCAGCCCTTGCGTCGCGGACACGCGCAACTCGCCCCACGCGCGATGCACGACGTGCGTCCAGCCTTCTTCCTTCGTGTTCGGTGCGATGTCGCGGCGACGCTTGAGCCACCACGCGATCAGCGCGACCAGGAGCGCGGCGGCCAGCACGGCGGCCGCGATCGCGACCGGCTGGCCGAACTGCGCGGCGATGACGTGAAACAGGTGAACGGCGCCCCATCCGAGGGCGATGAGCGCGAATAGCGCAATGAAAATCGACATGTCGAATCGGAAAGGAGGACGGGCCGGCGCATGCAGCATGCCGGCCCGTTGCACACGGCATTACCGGCGGCGGTGAATGTCGTGCGTGACGAAGCCCGCGTCGTTGACGGGCAGCGCGAGGCCGTCCTTCACCGCGAGCGTCTTGCGGATGTCGTCGAGACCCGCGGACCAGTGGTCGCGCATCGTCGACAGACCGAACTGATAGTCCTTGTAGTGATGCTCGTACGCCTTCTGCTGATAGATCAGATGCTGGATGTTGTACTTCTTCCCGCTCGACATTGCTTCGGCCTCGACGCACCACGGGTCGTTCTTGCGCTGCTCTTCCGGCACCTGTTCGAGCACGTGGCGCAGCACGTTGCGGTAGCGCTGTTCGCGCTGCAGCGTGTCGGTGACGAAACGCGTGCGGCTCGAGTACTGCACGTCCTTCGTGCGCTCGGCGACGTCGGCCATCGTGCGCGGCAGCGGCCCGCGCGCGCTCCACAGATCGACCTGGAACGCGAGCGTGTCGCGGCGCGGCCGGGCGCGGAGCACTTCCATCAGCGGCGTGTTCGACACGACACCGCCGTCCCAGTAATACTCGCCGTCGATCTCGACGGGCGGGAACGCGGGCGGCAGCGCACCGGACGCCATGAAATGCTCGGGCGCGAGACGGATGCGCGAGTTGTCGAAGTACACGAAGTTGCCGGTGCCGACGTTGACCGCGCCGACCGACACGCGCGTCTCGCCCGAATTGATCCGGTCGAAATCGCACAGTTTCAGCAGCGTCGCGCGCAGCGCCGACGTGTCGTACCAGCTGATTTTTTCAGGATGGTCGGACACGCCCGGCAGCGGCGGCGGAAAGCGCGGCACGAAGAAGCCCTGCTGGCCCTGCATCATCGCGCTGGCGGCCTGCGACGCGGTGAAGAACGTGCGGACCTGGTCGATGCTGTTGAACAGCGCGAATTCGAACGCGGCCGGAATCGTCGGAAAGAACGCCGGCTGGCAGATCGTTTCCCAGAATTCGCGCAGGCGCTCGACGCGATGCTCGGGCGCATTGCCGGCGATCAGCGCGGTGTTGAGCGCGCCGATCGAGATGCCCGCGATCCAGTCGAGCGGAATGCCCGCCTCGTGCAGCCCTTCGAACACGCCGGCCTGGTACGCGCCGAGCGCGCCGCCGCCCTGCAGGACGAGCGCGATCGTTTCGTACGGCAGCGACCGTGCGGCCGCCGGCGCGCCGGCTTCGTGGTGCAGGTCCGCCGCATCCACAGCCTGCTTTTCGGTGCGGGCGTGCGGCTTCATTGCATGAACCAGCCGTGGCTGACGATGAACGACTGACCCGTGAGCGCGGCGCTCGGGAACGCCGACAGGAACAGCACCGTCTGCGCGACGTCCTGCACCGTCGTGAACACGCCGTCGACCGTGTTGCCGAGCATCACCTTCTTGATCACTTCCTCTTCGCTGATGCCGAGCTCCTTCGCCTGCTCCGGAATCTGCTTGTCGACCAGCGGCGTGCGCACGAAGCCCGGACACACGACGTGCGAGCGCACGTTGTGCTTCGCGCCTTCCTTTGCCAGCACGCGCGCCAGGCCGAGCAGACCGTGCTTGGCCGTCACGTACGCCGACTTCAGCGGCGACGCTTCGTGCGAGTGCACCGAACCCATGTAGATCACGACGCCGCCGCGATCGTCCTTGTACATGTGCTTGAGCGCGGCCTTCGTTGTCAGGAACGCGCCGTCCACGTGGATCGCCTGCATCTTCTTCCAGTCGGCGAACGAGTAGTTCTCGATCGGGTTGACGATCTGGATGCCCGCGTTCGACACGAGGATGTCGACCGAGCCGAACGCTTCGGCCACCTTGTCGATGCCGGTGTTTACGGCTTCCTCGTTGGTCACGTCCATCGCGACGCCGATCGCCTTGCCGCCTGCCTTGTTGATCTCGTCGGCGACCGCGTTCGCGCCGTCCTGGTTCAGGTCGGCGATCGCGACGGCCGCGCCTGCCTTGGCGAGCTCCAGTGCGATTTCCTTGCCGATGCCGCTCGCGGCGCCCGTGACGACTGCGGTCTTGCCATTCAGGTTGCTCATGTTCGAATTCCCGTGGTGAAAGGATTGACAGGGAGAAAGGACTGCGGACGTGTTACTGAGCCAGGTAATCGTAGACGACTTCGCCGAGGCCCAGCGTCAAATCCGCGACGAGGTGGCGCGCCTCGACGATCTCGAGCACCGGCAGATCGGCCACCGGCGCGAGCGCGTGCGGCGCCAGCTCCAGCGATGCGGGACCCGTCCATGCGCCCTTCATCTTGATGTCCTGCATGTAATAGCGCACCAGTTCGCAGACGCGCGCGGTGCCGTCGACGTGCGGGATGATCTTCAGCAGGAAATTGGGGCCGGCGAGCCGCTTCGTCTGCTCGTCGATGTCGAGTTCCTTGTGCTTGTAGCCCATCGTGCCGGTCGCGACGCGCACCTTGCCGTAGTCGAGCGTGCCCAGGATGTGATCGGTGTTCACGTGCAGCGTGGGCGACGCGAGCTTCTTCGGGAAGCCCCACAGCTCGCGGCCGCCGGCGATCGGCGGATGATCGTCGAGATACATCGCGAGCGTATAGCCGCCCGCCTGACCGTTGTATTCGACCGGGATCACCTGGCCGCTTTCGGTGTAATCGCCGAAGCCGGTCGAATCGGCCATGCGAATGAATTCGTAGTGGACGAGCGGCTCGGTGACCTGCAGCGGCTCGGGGACGATTTCACGGAGGCGGTCCGGATCGGTGCGGTACGTGATGATCAGAAACTCACGATCGACGAAACGGTACGGGCCCATCGGGAACGCAGGGCTGGTCAACGGCATCGCAAACGCTTTCGATCGGACATCGCTGGGTTTCATGCGGACTCCTTGTTGTTGATCGCTTCGTGGATGAGTGGACGTAATCGTATGCCTGTGCGTTGCCGTTGTGCGATGCCGCATCTGGAATTAATTGTTGCCGATTTCGAATAATTTGCGGCGTAAATATTGAGATGAATGAGACAAACGGCCTGGACGGCGTGCCGGCCGGGCCATGGTCGCACGCATCGATGACGCCATCGTGTGAAAACGGTGAGTCTTTACGGGAGAGAGGGTGAGCCTTTACGGGAAACGGTCGCGCGGGAATATGACAATTGTGTGAACTTGTGTTGCAGTGCAGGCTCTAAGTGCGTTCGCCGCGCGGGCCTTGTCCGGGCGGCTGCCGCATTAAGCACCGCTTAAGCGGCGACGCTCTAGCATCGTTCGACTCGGGCCGGGCAACCGGCCGATCCTTGACGCCCCACGCAACCGGATTCATGCAGAACCTCAATCTCGCCCTCTTTTCCGCCATCAACGCCGGCGGTGCACCGCACCCGGGCGTTGCCCGCCTCGCGATCTTCGCCGCCGACTGGCTCGTCTATGCGCTGCCCGCGATGCTGCTGCTGACCTGGATCTTCGGCGCACGCCCCGCGCGGCACCAGGCGATCGAAGCCGGCGTCGGCGTCTGCGTGGCGCTCGTGCTCGCGCAGATGCTCGGGCATGTCTGGTTCTCGCCGCGCCCGTTCATGGCCGGCGTCGGCACGCAGCTGATTCCGCACGCGCCGGACAGTTCGTTTCCGAGCGATCACATGACGTTCGCGTGGAGCATGGCGGTCGGCCTGCTGCTCGGTGGCACGACGCGGGTCACCGGTTTCGTGATGGCCGCGATGGCCGTGGCGATCGCATGGGGGCGCGTCTATGCGGGCGTGCACTGGCCGTTCGACATGGCGGGCGGGGTGCTGGTCGGCACGGTGGGCGCGCTGGCCGCGCACCTGTACGGGCAACGCGTGACCGCGCTGCTCGAACGGCTCGGCGATTCGGTGCATGCGGTCGTGATGGGGCGCCGGCAGGCGCCGTAAGCAGAAGGAAGCGGCGGAACGCCGTCAGCCGGACGAGCCGGATGTGCGGGCCGATTCGGCCGAGGCGGACGGGCTGCCGCCCGCATCGTGCAGTTCAGGCGTATCGGCCGGATGCCGCGCGGCATCGCGGTCGAGGGCGCTTTCCTTCAGGATCGCGCACATCGCGACGAACAGCGCGAGGACGACCGCGGCGAGGCCGCAATAACCGGCGATCTTCAGGTGGCGAAGGAAAGGCGAAGCGTGGCTTTCTTTTGTCATGACCGGGCGCTCCTGGGCGGGCTGCGGCGGCTGTCGCCCGACAGCGGCGTCGCAGACATACATATATACCCGCCGCGATGCCGGTGCCAAGCCCGTTGCTGCGCCGGCGCCACGATTGTTTCAGCCGCCGGTCGAGCGGTATCCGCCCCGCTCAGTCTTCCAGCGTTTCGTGCACGGCCGCCGCGCCGCGCTTCCAGTAGGCCGCCGCGCGGATGCGCGACTTGTCGACGCCGCGCTCGCCGGTCAGGTGCTGGCGCACCGCGCGCATCGACAGCGCTTCGCCGGCCGCCCACACGTAGCCGTCGCCGGACGACGGCAGCGGCAGGTCGCGCACGGCATTCAGCAGCGCATCGCCGTCCGCCGCGTCGGCTTCGGCGCGAAAGCGCCAGATTTCATGCACGTCGGCGCGCGTATCGAACGAGATCTGCGCGGTGCGATCCGCGACTTCCAGCACGACCGCCGCGCGCGCGCCGGCCGGCAATTCCGAGAGACGCCGCGCGACGGCCGGCAGCGCCGTATCGTCGCCGATCAGCAGATGCCAGTCGAAACCGGTCGGGACGACGAACGAACCGCGCGGGCCGCCGATGCCGAGCCATTGGCCGACGCGTGCCTGCGCGGCCCACTGCGATGCCGGGCCCGGATGGTTCAGCACGAATTCCAGATCGAGTTCGCGGGCGGCGCGGTCGAAGCGGCGCGGCGTGAAGTCGCGCGCGACCGGCTTCGGTTCGCCTGCCGGAAACTCGGGGCCGTTCGCGCCGAGCGTCGGCAGCGCGGGGCGTTCCGCGCCCGGCGGCGGGAAAAATATCTTCACGTGATCGTCGAACGACGCAGATTCGAAATCCGCGAGATCGGGGCCGCCGAGCGTGACGCGCAGCAGATGCGGCGTCACGGGATGCACGCGCAGCACTTGCAGCAGGCGGAACTTGAGGGGGTGGCGCACGCGGGTGACGGTGCGCTCGGATGTGTTCTGCATCGATCCGTTCTCCTTGGGTGGTGACGGGACGGCGCGGATCACGCGCCGGCGCCGCCTTCGATTTCGGCCGTCGCGCGGCGCATGATGGCCGCGATGCGGCGTTGTTCGTCGGCGTCGGCGGCGCTCTTGTGCAGCAGCGCGCGCTTGAGCGCGAGACGCGCCTCGACGAATTCCGGCAGCCAGCCGGCTTGCGATTCGTCCTGCGCTTCGTTGCCCGCCGATTCCCCGGCGAACGCGCGCCGCATGAACTCCATCTTGCGGGCGAGGTGCGTGAGGCGCGCGAACAGCGTGTCGACGCGTTCGCGCTGGGCGTCGAGATGCGCGCGGCCTGCGTCGGTCAGCGCATAGCGCTTGCGGTTGCCTTCCGCTTGCGACGCGACGAAGCCGACTTCCTCGAGATAGGTGAGCGCCGGATACACCATGCCGGGGCTCGGGCTGTAGAAGCCGTTCGAGCGTGTGTCGAGCGCCTTGATCAGTTCGTAGCCGTGGCTGGGCTGTTCGGCCACCAGCGCGAGCAGCAGCAGCTGGAGATCGTCGGAGCTGAACTGGCGGCCGCGCGGCATGCCGTCGTCGCCGAAATCGCCGAAGCCGCGCCCGCCACGGCCGCCGAACGGGCCGCCGCCGAATGCATCGTGGCCGCGACGGTGGCGACCGATCGCGTACCAGAGACCGGCGAATCCCTCGGGGTGGTCATGCGCACCATGACCGTCGCATCGGGCATGGCCGCGGAAGTGATTGTGTCGCATGATCGTGTCCTGTATGTCGTAAAACATATCTAAAGATATATATCGAAAGATACAGCGTCAAGGGGATTATTGAGGGCGGGATGGTGGGGCGGGGCGTGCGACGAGGCGGCCGTTGGGGGCGTTCCTGCGATGTCGTGGGTGAATCGATCCCGGCGACCGGGCGGGCGCGATGCCGCATCCGGTGTCGCGGCCGTTCGATCGACGCCTCCCGATGCATGGTCGTGCGGATACACCTGCGTTTGCCGACTACCCCGCGAGACATTCGCCGCGATGCGGTGGGATTCATGAATAAGTTAAACAGGGAAGATTATAAAAACGCCGAATAAAACTATTTTAAAAATCGAAACGGTTTTATTTTATTTTCCATCGTGCAAACAAGAATTCCGCGTTGGCAAAGGTCATTAATCCGACTCCGTCATTCAATGTCATCGTGTCGGCCATGGCGCATGGATCACGGCAGAGCGAGCCACGATGAAGAATTTCGACCCTTTATCCGTCACCCGAAAATTCATCGAAAAGGTAAAGCATTGCAATATAAAATCGTTATCCAGGTATGCCGGTTGCGGAGCACGATTTTATTTGGCAGGATTTTCATCGGGATGCCAGACTTTAAAACAACAAAGCGATCGACCATTCAATTTGCCGAAATAACGCGCGACGCTTGGGCGACCCTTGCAGGAAGCTGACCAGAAAAACAGGTAACGAGGCGGCGAACGGGCGGCACTGTTCGCGATCATTGAAGCAATCGCTTGCCCGGCAGCGTCGATGCGTCACTCGAACGATCCGGGCGAATCCGACACGGGGCGGCCATGGCGATACTCAAGAACGACGCTTCCGGAGACGCATGCCTGCTCCGCGCGTATCACGTGTTCGGCCGCGACGACGCGCGCTGCGACACGGTCATCCGGGACGGCTCGGTGTCCCGCGTCCACGCCCATATCCGCTGGGTCGGCGGGCTCTGGGAGCTCCACGATCACAGCAGCAACGGCACGTCGGTATCGGGCGTCTCGCTGCGCGACGGCGAGCATGCGGTGCTGCAGCAAGGCGACGTGATCCGCTTCGGCAGGGCCGGCATCGCGCCGTGGCGCGTCGAGTCGCTCGACGATCCGGCCGATACGCTGTGGCCGATCCGCGGCGCCGCCGCGCCGATCGTGCTCGCGCCATGCCAGATCCTGCCGGCGCCTGCCGCGCAGCCGGTCACGATCGTTCGTTCGCCGGCCGGCGAATGGCTGTGCGACGACACGTTGCCGCCGCGCGCGCTGCATGACGGCGACGAAGTGTCGACCGGCGACTTCGCGTGGCGCCTCGCGCTCGCGCGCCACGGCTCGACGGTGATGCTCGCCGCTCCTGCCGATCCGGCCGCGCCGGCGCAATTGCTCGAATTCTTCGTCAGCCGCGACGAGGAGCACGTGCGCATGCTGCTGCATGTCCGTGGCGGCGTGGTCGACCTCGGCGAACGCGCCCATCACTACAGCCTCGTCACGCTTGCCCGCGCGCGCTCGGCCGACATGCAGGCCGGCTACGACGCCGCCACGCAAGGGTGGATCGAACTCGACCGGCTCGCGCGCATGCTCGGCATCGACGCGTCCCATGTCAACGTGCAGATCCATCGCGCCCGGAGCCAATTCGCGGCGCTGCCGGGGTTGGGCGCGAGCCAGCTCGTGGAGCGTCGGCGCGGCAGCGTCCGCTTCGGCGATGTGCCGTTCCGGATCATGCGCGGCGAGCATCTCGAATGCGAGTCGGTGCCGGCCGTCGGGCCGCGTCTCGGCGTGCCGCGCGCGGTGCCGGGCCCGGTCGTCCATTGCCCGTGAACGCGGGAGAACCGGCCGTGCTACCGACCGCGTCTCACCCCGCCGTCCGCCCGGACGCACCAGAACCGTCGAAGCGCGCGGCGCCTTTCGCGACGCTCGCCGGCAAATGGCATTACCGGCTCGGCGCGCTGCTCGGCGAAGGCGGCAACGGCGTGGTGTTTCGGGCGACCTGCGACGAGACGGGGCACGCCGTCGCGCTCAAGCTGATGCGCGACGACGCCGCGCTGGTCGCGCCGGAGCGGATGCGACGGCGGGCACGCTTTCGGCGCGAGACGAGCCTGTGCGAGGCGCTGCGGCATCCGAACATCGTGGCGCTGCTGGACCAGGGCGAGGCGCCCGACGGGCGGCTGTTCGCCGTATTCGAACTGGTCGAGGGCCGGACGGTGCGCGACCGGCTCGCGGCGGACGGGCCGCTGTCGGCCATCGACACCGGGCGGCTGATGACGCAGGTGCTCGACGCGCTCGCGGCCGCCCATCGGCGCGGCATCGTGCATCGCGATCTGAAGCCGCAGAACATCGTGATCGCGATGGCCGACGACGGGCCGCACGCGAAGCTGCTCGATTTCGGCATCGGCGCGTTGCTGCCCGGCACCGAAGACATCGCGCGCCAGACCGCGACGCTCGCGACCGAGGTGCTCGGTTCGCCGCCCTACTGCGCGCCCGAGCAGTTGCGCAACGAGCCGCCGACGCCCGCCAGCGACCTGTATGCGTGGGGCCTGATCGTGATCGAATGCCTGACGGGCGAGGTCGTCATGCAAGGCGCAAGCGTGGCCGAGATCCTCTATCAGCAACTGAGCCCGGTGGATGTGGCGCTCCCGCCGTCGATCGCGGCGCTGCCGCTCGGCGCGGTGCTGCGGCATGCGCTGAACAAGAATCCGCGGCAGCGCGCCGCGTCGGCCGAGGCGCTCGCGGCGCAGTTTCGTGCGCTCAACTTCGCCGCGCTCGTCGGCCAGTTCGACGCCGGTCGCGCCGGCCGGCACGCGCGTTCGCGACCGCTTGCGCCGCGCGGCGAGACGATCGCGGAGGTGGGCGAGTACCGGCAGATCACCACCCTGTGCTGCTGCGTGACGATCGCCGGAGAGGGCCGCCGGCGCCATGCCGGAACCGAGCACGGGATGGTGCTCGACGGCTACGAGGAACAGTGGCTGACGAAGTGCGCCGATATCGCCGTCGGTTACGGCGCGCATGTGGGCGGACGGCTCGGCGACACGCTGCTGTTCCATTTCGGCCTGCAAGGCGACATCGACCGGCCCGCCCGCCGGGCAGTGCGGGCGGCGCTCGACATGGTGCGCGTCGCCGAGCGCGCGCGGCTGCCGGTGCCGCCGGCCGCCGGCGGCCGTGCTGCTGCCGGCGCGGAAGAAGGCTGGCGGGTCGAAGTGGCCGCCGCGATTCACGTCGGGCAGGTGCTCGCGCAGGCGTCGCACATGTCGGGCGTGTCGACGCCCGCCGCGGCATCGCGGCTGTTGCGGCTGGCCGGTCCGGGACAGATTCTGATCAGCGACGATGCGCGGCTCGTGCTCGAACGGCATGCCGATTCGCGGCCGACCGCGTTGCGGCTCGCGCGCGCGGGTGTCGTGTCGCAGCCGGTTCATGAACTGCTCGGCGAGCGGCACGCCGATACGCCGTTCGATTCGCTCGATGCCGGCAGGCGCACGCCCATGGTGGGCCGCGCGCGCGAGCTCGACGCGTTGCTGCGCGCGTGGCAGGACACGCACGAGCGGCATCGTCGCGCGAGGCGCGGCGAGCCGGCGCCGCCCGGCGTGCCGCGGCTGGTGATCGGCGATGCGGGCTTCGGCAAGTCGCGGCTCGTGCACGAGCTGTGCGAGGCCGTGCGGACCCGCGGCCATGCCTTCGCGCAGTGCGGCTGCCTGCCCGAACGCGAGAACCACGCGTTGTTTCCGGTCCTGCGGTTCATCGCCGCGCACTGGCAGGTCGACGCCGATCGCGCGCCCGGCGCGGCGCTCGCGGCGATCGACGCGATGATCGCGCCGCTCGATTGCGACCATGCGGCGGCGCGTGTCGCGCTCGCGACCTGGCTCGGGCTGCCCTGCGATGCGAACGGGCTGCTGTGGTCGAGCGCGCGCGAGCAGCACGCGCTGTTCGACGTCCTCGAGCAACTGATCGTGTCGCTCGGCAACGGCGCGCCGGTGCTGCTCGTGATCGAGGACGTTCAGTGGCTCGATCGCTCGACCGAGGAGTTTCTCGCGTATCTGCAGCACTCGCCGCGCGCAGCGGCACTGTGCATCGTGCTCACGTCGCGCCCCGACAAGCTCGCGCGCTGGCGCGGCGCGACCGATCGCGTGGTGCTGCGCCGCCTGCCGCGCGACGACGCACAACGTCTGATGTCGGCGCATCTGGGCCCGGGCGCGTTCGATCCGGTGTGGCTCGACCGGCTCGCCGATCGCACCGCCGGCATTCCGCTGTTCATCGAGGCCGTCGCGCGCGAGCTGAAGGTGAGCGGCGCGGACGGTCCGCTCGCGGGGCCTGCGGCAACGGACCCGTATCCGCTGCCGCTCAGCCTCGGTGGCATGCTCGGCCTGGCCTTCGACCGGATCGACGACGCGCGCGACACCGCGCAGCTCGCCGCGACCATCGGGCTCGAAGTGGATGCGCAATTGCTCGCCGACGCGTCGCCGCACGATCGGGTCACGCTCGACGCGCATCTGCGGCTGCTGCTCGAGGAGCGGATCGTGTATGCGCAACATCGGCGCGACCGCGTGTTCTATGCGTTCCGCCATGCGCTGATTCGCGACGCCGCATACGAATCGATGCCGCCCGCGGTGCGGCGCGGCAACCACGCGCGCATCGGCCGTGCGCTGCTCGCGCAGGCCGATCGCGGCGCCGGGGCGCATGCGTTCGGCGTCGCCGGACATTTCGCACGCGCCGGCGCGTGCGCGGACGCGATCGCGCACGGCATCGACGCGGCGCGCCGCGCGCTCGAACGTTCGCGATACGACGATGCGATCCGTTACGGGCAGGCCGTGCTCGATTGGCTCGCCACCGCCGATCACGCGCAGCGCGAGCACGACCGCGCGCGCATCCGCGCCACGTTGACGCACGCGACGATGGCGCGCTTCGGCTGGGCCGATGCGCAGGTACGCGAGCATGCGGAACAGTTGCTGCGGCAGACGCAGACGCTCGACGACCCGGAGCTCGAGATCAGCGCGTTGTGGACGCTGTCGACCTACTACCACGTCGCCGGCGACCGCGCGACCGTGCGCCGGATCGGCAAGCGGCTCGACACGCTCGCGACCGAGCGCGGCGAGGCGGGCGTGCAGGTCGCGGCGGACGCGATGCGCGGCATGAGCCTGTGGGTCGACGGCGACTATGCGCGCGCGCGTGCCGCGTTCGACGCGGTGCTGGCCGGTTACGACGTGCGACGCGACGCGGGGCACCGGCGCATCCTGGGGCTCGATACGCGCGCATGGACGATGGCGTCGCTCGCCAGCGTGCGCTGGTGCATGGACGACGATCCTCAGCCGGCGCTCGCGATGGCGCACGAAGCCGTGTATCGCGCGACCTGCCTCGATCATCTGCCGACGCTCGGCGTCACGATGATGTACCTCGCGCGCACGCATCAGCTCGCGGGCGATCGCGACGCGGCGCGAGCGGTGTCCGAGGCGATTCTCCGCCTCGCGGACGCGCACCGGCTGCGCGCGGTCGGGCACTACGCCGCGATCATTCACGCGTGGACGCAACGCGATCGCGCGGGCGTCGTCGCGCATCTCGACGCGCAGCGGCAGTCGGGCGGCCTGCTTGGGCTGACCTACTACGCGTCGCTGCTGGCCGAACTGGATGCCGAACGCGGCGACCATGACGCGGCGCTCGCGCAGATCGGGCAGTGCCTCGCCTGGTGCGAATCGAGCGGCGAACGGTATTACGAAGCACAACTATTGCTGAAACAGAGCGAGTACTTGTGCCGGGCCGATCCGCGTTGCGGCGGCGTGGCCGCGCTGGACGCATGCCGGCGCGCAGTCGAAATTGCAACGACGGCGGGCATGGGCCGCATCGCCAGGCTCGCCGAAGCGACGTTGCAGTCGTTGCCGTAAGCAGTTCAAACCGTCATTCAGGAGAGCAGACCGATGAGCAAGGATCTTCGATTACCGACGTACGAACAGTTTCTCGAATACCGCGCGACCGTCATCCGGGCGATCGCCCTCGCGTGGCATTCGCCGGCGTTTCTCGACAAGCTCGAGGCCGATCCGGTCCACGCATTGCGCGAGCAGTTCGACTATCACTTCCCGTTCAAGCTCGACCTGAAGGTGCAGCTCAAATCGTCGGAATGGACGCCGACCGTCAACGGCGACTGGACGGCCGGCCAGAAAAACAGGCTCACGCTGTACCTGCCGCCCGCGCCCGCCGACGAGACGCAGTTCGCGCAGGCGCTGGCCGCGTACAACGCGGACCACATCACCATCATGGAATGACTCCGGGGAAACCGACATGGCAAAGGACAACGCGAATCCGACGCTCGAATCGATGCTGGAGTTTCAGAAGGTCTATCTGCGTGCGATCGCGCTTTCGTGGCGCGACCCGGCGTTCAAGACCGAATTGCTGGACCGGCCGCTGGATACGCTCGCGAAATACTTCGGCTATCAGTGCCCGTGGATCATCGACATCGACATCGAGAAGACGGGCGGCGATCATGGCTGGACGAGCGACGGGAAAGGCGGCGGGAGCTGGAACCTGCCGCGCAACGTGATGACGGTCGGCATACCGGAGCAGCCGGCGCACCTGGACGAGGAGGCCGTAGCGCTCGCGGCCTACTGCGACGCGGGGCCGTGTTACCTGTTCACCTGCTGTTGACCGGGCGCGGCCGACCCGCGCACCGTCACGCGGCCCGGAGCGGTTGCCCGGGCCGCGCGACGTTTGTCCGACCCGTCGCACGGAGCCCGACGCATGCTCGATGACCTTTCGCGCGTATTGCGCTTCAAGCCGCACTTGCTCGTGCTCGATGCCGGGCCCGATACGCTGTTCGTCGTCGACGAATTCAAGCGCGCGATGCTGTCCGGCGCGATCTTCGTGCGGATCGCCGCGTGCCTGCGGGCCCGCATGACGATTGCCGAGATCGTGGCGTCGCTGGCCGGCACGTTCGGCGAATGGGACGTGCTCGCGCGGCTCGACCATCTGGTGCGGCGCGGCTACGTGCGCGCCGATCCGCCGCACGGCGACGATGCGGCGCGCGGCTATTTCGAGCGCGCCGGGCTCGACGGCGACGCGGCGTGCGCGCGCGTCGCGCAACTGCGGGTCGCGGTGGAGACGTTCGGTGCGGACGGCGCGCCGCTCCGGCGCGCGCTCGACACGGCCTGTATCGGCATCGCCAAGGAAGCCGAACTGACCGTCGCGATCGTCGATACGCACGACCGCGACGATCTCGCCGCATGCGCCGCCCGCGTGGCGGCGCGCGGCGGTGCGCTGCTCGTCGTCGCGGCCGGCGGTGTGCAGACGCTGATCGGGCCGTTGCTGGCCGGCGGCGTCGACGCGCTTGCCGATGCGCCGTGCGTCGAATGCGTGCGCTACTGGATTCGCGTTAACCGGCCGGTCGAGGCGCTGCTGGCGCGCCATCATGGCCGCGACGCGAAGCACGTGCCGCCGGCAGCCTCGCGAGCCGGGGCCGCGGCGGCGGCCGCGCTCGTGGCCGCGACGGTCGAGCAGATCGCGGTCAACCGCGCGGTCGCGGAGCGTTCGCAAACGCATATCGTCGCGCAGCGCCTCGATACGCTGACCGTCGAACGGCACCGCGTGGTCAGGCGGCCGCAATGCCCGTGCTGCGGCCATCCCTTGTGGATGCGCGAGCAGGCGGCGCGTGCGCCGCGGCTCGCCGCGCCTGCGCCGCTGGCGCGCGCGGACGGCGGCTACCGGACCGCCGATCCGCAGCAGGTGTTCGCGCGCCACGCGCACCTGATCTCGCCGGTCAGCGGCGCGATCGCGTATCTGCATCCGATGCCGAAGCGGCACGCGGGCCTGCGCAAGGTCTATGCGTCGGGCTTTCTCGTGTGCCCGGCCGCCGTACCGGACAGCAACCGGTTCGACAGGCTCTGCTCCGGCAAGGGGCGCACCGACGAGCAGGCCCGCACCAGCGCGCTGTGCGAGGCGCTCGAACGCTTCAGCAGCGTGTATCAAGGCGACGAGGCAACGGTGACCGGCAGCATCGACGGCCTGCGCGCCGATCCGGCTTGCGACGCCGAGCCGATCCACGTGAACGCGCTTCAGCAGTTCAGCGAACGGCAATTCGACGCGCGCGACGCGATCAACGCATTGACGCGCGATGTCCGCAAGCAGGTGCCGCCGCGCTTCACGTCGCGCGACGTGATCGACTGGACGCCTGCGTGGTCGCTCGTCGACGGTCGGCGCCGTCTCGTGCCGCTGAGCTATTGCTACGCGGAAACGCCCGACAGTGCGCGGGCGCCTGCCGCCTGCGTGCACAATCCGAACGGCTGCGCGGCGGGATCGAGCCTCGACGAGGCGATGCTGCAAGGCATGCTCGAGCTGATCGAGCGCGATGCGGTCGCGATCTGGTGGTACAACCGGATCGAACGCCCCGGCATCGAGCTTGCGAGCTTCGCCGATCCGTACTTCGACGCGCTCGTGCACGAATACGCAGCGTTCGGATGGCGTGTGTGGGCGCTCGACATCACCACCGATCTCACGGTGCCGACCGTGGCCGCGCTCGCGGAAAATCTGCAGGACGGACGTTTCTCGATCGGTTTCGGTTGTCATCCTGATGGCAGGATCGCGGTGCAGCGGGCGCTGACCGAGGTCAACCAGTTGCTCGATATCGCGGCGGATGCGCCCGATCCGTGGGATCGCGACATGCTTTCGTCGACGGGATTTCTGTATCCGGCGCCAGGCACGCCCGCCACGACGCATTCGACGTGGCAGCCGCTCGATATCGCGTCGTTGCCGGCGGCGATCGCGCATTGTGTCGGGCGGATCGCGGCGGCCGGGATGGACGTGCTCGTCGTCGACAAGACGCGGCCCGACATCGGGTTGTCCGTGGTGCAGGTGATCGCGCCCGGGCTGTGCCATTTCTGGCCGCGTTTCGGCGCGCGGCGGCTTTATTCGGTTCCGGTGGCACTGGGTTGGCGTGCGCGGCCGTGCGACGAAACGGCGCTGAATCCGGCGCTGCTGTTTCTGTGACCTACGCGCGCAATCGTGTTGTCGGCGAACCGCGCGGGCTGCCTGAGCGTCGACAGCCCGCGCCGGATCAGAACCGCGTACTGAACCCCACCCGCGCGATCGACTGCAGCGCGCCGCTCGATGCGCCGTTCGCATCCATCACGCCGTTGATCTGCGCATTGCTGCCGTGGCTCGCGCGTTGATGCACGCCGGCCACGTACACCATCGTGCGCTTCGACAGCCAGTACTGGACGGCGGCGAGCAACTGGTGCGCGTGCGCGTTGTCGAGCGTGTCGTTGCCTTTCATGTACGTGTAGCTCGCGCCGATCACCCATACCGGGGACGGCCGCCACGCGGCACCGGCTTCCGCCGACCACGCCCCCGCGCCGTTCCGCGCGTTGTGCACGGTCGTGACGAGCGCCTTGCCCGTGACCGTGCCGACCGTGTAGTGCACGCCCGCGCCCCAGTTGCGCACGCTGGTGGGCGGCAGCCCGCCGGCCGCGCCGTATTTCTGGTTCGTATAGGCGGCGCCCGCGCCGAACGGGCCGCGATCGTAGCTTGCGCCGATGCTGACCGTGTTGTTCGCACCGATCGAGCCCGCGACGTTGCCGAAGCCGTACAGCGCGCCGACAGTCAGGCCCGACAACGACGGGCTCGTGTACTTGACCGAATTCGCGACGCGATTGCTGCCCGCGACGCGGTCCCAGTCGAATGCGCCGGTCGGGTTGTTCGGCAGCGCGAGCCGGTCGAACGGCCCGTTGCGAAAGCCGTACAGGCCGACGAGATCCTGCGCGATCTCGCTGCCGCTGGCGGCCAGCGCATCGACCATGAATTCGTACTGGTTGCCGAGCGTCAGCGTGCCGTACCGGTCGTTCTGCAACCCGACATAGGCCGTGCGCGCGAACAGCCCGCCGCCGATGATCGAGCCGTTGCCGAGCGAATACTGGTTGACGAGCCGGAAGATCGCGCGCGTGCCCGCGCCGAGATCCTCCTTGCCTTCGAAGCCGAGCAGGTTCGGAAAGAAGATGTTGTCGTCGAATTTCGCGGCGCCGTGGCCGCCCTGGTTGCTGACGTAGCTGATGCCGGCATCCATCAGCCCGAACATCGTCACGCTGCTCTGGGCGAATGCCGCGGCCGGAAGCGTGCAGACCGCGAGCGCCAGAAAGGTCTTTTTCGTCATCTCCAAAGTGCTCCTCACATGATCCGGTCGAGCCGGATATTTTTTAATGGGACTACTGATTGATATGAAGAAACGGGAACCGGGCGAACCCGGTTCGGCGACGGTCACGGGAAGCCGTGACGTGCAACGCGCCTCGGCAGGTCCGCGTCGATCCGTCGATGCGCGGCGTGTCGAGCGCTAGACCGTCGAATACCCGCCGTCCACCGGCACGACCGCGCCGGTGACGAACGACGCGCCGGGCGAGCACAGGAACAGGATCACTTCCGCGACTTCGTCGGTCGTGCCCCAGCGCCCGAGCGGCGTGCGCTCGACGATGCGGCGCGACGCCTGCGTGTCGGCCATCAGCGTGCTGCTGAGCGGCGTGTCGATCCAGCCCGGCGCGACCGCGTTCACGCGGATGCCGTGATCGGCCCACGCCTGCGCGAGCGAACGCGTGAGCTGCGCGATGCCGCCCTTGCTCGCGCTGTACGCGGGCCGGTCCTTGCTGCCGAAGTACGTGTACATCGACGCGATATTGACGATGCTGCCGCCGGTGGCCGCCAGCGCGGGCAGCGCGGCGTCGGAGGCCCGCATCACCGACGTCAGGTTCACGTTCAGCACGTGCTCGAACTGGTCCATCCGGTATTCGTCCGCGTGGCGGCTGATGCCGACGCCGTTGACGAGCGCGCCGAGCCGCGGCAGCCCGGCGATCGTGCGCGTCAGTGCCGCGCCGTCGGCCACGTCGAGTTCCACGCACCGGATGCGGTCATGCACCGGCGCGTGCGGACCGGCGGCGTCGAGCCCGAGCGCGACGACCGACGCGCCGGCCTGCGCGAACCGCAGCGCGGTGCGCGCGCCGATGCCCGACGTGCCGCCCGTCACCACGACGGACTGCCCGTCAAACGCCCACTGACGATTCATGTTCGGCACTCCCGATGGTGGTGGCGCGGCGGGCTGGCCGCTGCGCGGGTGAAACGAGGATCTTGATCTGCGTGCGATCGGCGAGCAGCGCGTCGAAGCCGTCGGCGACGGCGTCTTCGAGCGACACGGTGCGCGTGACGATCGACGTGAGGTCGAGCGCGCCCGACGCGACGATGCGCAGCAGGTCTTCGTACGCATGCCGATAGCCGACGCTCGCGGTGAAGGTCAGTTCGTCGTTGACCGCGCGGAACGCGTCGAAACCCGCGTGCGGCATCAGGCCCACCATCACGACGCGGCCGCCCTTGCGCAGTGCCCGCATCGCTGATTCGAACGTGGCCTGCAATCCGGCGGCCTCGAAGCTCGCATCGACGCCGAGCCCGCCCGTGGTCGCGCGGATCGCGTCCTGCAGCGCGGACGCATCGAGTCCGCGCGCATCGAACGCATGCGTCGCGCCGAAGCGCGTGGCGGCCGCGAGCCGTTCGGGCGACACGTCGACGGCGACGATCGTCGTCGCGCCCTGCCGCTTCGCGAGCATGATCAGCAGCAGGCCGATCGGGCCGAGCCCGAACACCGCGCAGGTCTCGCCGAGTCGCAGCTCGCCGCGTCGCAGCGCGTGCAGCGCAACGGCGGCCGGCTCCATCACCGCGGCCTGTTCGAGGCTCACGCCGTCGGGCAGGCGATGCAGCATGTAGGCGGGCACGACCGCGAAGTCGGCCATCCCGCCGTCGCCCATCAGCCCGGCGAAGCCCATCGACACGCACAGGTTGTACGACCCCGCGCGGCAGTACGCGCACTGGCTGCAGCGATACTCGGGCTCGACCGCGACGCGGTCGCCCGCGCGCAGCGTCGTCACGCCTGCGCCGACTTCGACGACGGTGCCGCAGAACTCGTGGCCGAGCGTCAGCGGCGCGGTGCGGCGCGACAGCGGATGCGGCACGTCGACCGGAATCGCGTGCGGGCCGTCCGCATATTCGTGCAGGTCGCTGCCGCAGATGCCGCAATATTCGACCGCGATGCGCACGTCGCCGGGGCCGACGTGCGGCGTGTCGATTTCCACGAGACGGACGTCGCGCGGGCCATGCCATTGAAGTGCGCGCATGTCAGCGTCCTCCGAGGTTTTGCGTATCGAGGCGGCCGGCCGCGGCGCCGGCGAGCGCGCGCTTGCGCAGCACGGCCGGCGCGGTTTCGACGAGGCCGAACGACAGCACGCACGCGAGGATCGCGCCGGTGGTCGACGTCCACATCGCGAACTGCAGGCCGTACTTGTCCGCGGCGAAGCCGGCGACGGTCGGTGCGACGAAGCCGCCGATCAGCTCGCCGGCGCCCATGATCAGCCCGAGCGCGCTCGCGATCGCGCGCGGCGGCACCGTCTCGGCCGGGATCGTCGCCATGAACAGCGTGAAGCAGCCGAGGCCCGTGTACGTGACGAACACTAGCGCGCCGAGCGCCCAGACGGAGCCGACGTGGATCAGCACGACCGGGCACACGGCCGCGATCAGCGCGAACGCGATCATCGTCGGCTTGCGGCCGATCCGGTCGGAGATCGCCGGCACCGCGAAGCCCCAGAACACCCACGCGGCGCCGAGGCAGGTCATCACGACGCCCATGTCGGCCGGCGACAGGTGGCGGCTTTCCACGAGGAATACCGGCGCGAACGAGATGATCACGACGAACCACGTGAGGAAGAAGCAGCTGATCAGCACGCAGAGCAGGATGTTGCGCTCCTTCAGCAGCGCCCAGCGGCTGACCGTCGCACCGCCGGCGGCCGGTGCCGCGGTGGTGTCGGCCTGCGCGTGGCGCACGCCGCCGGGCGGCACTTCGCGCACCCAGCGCCAGATGCAGAACGCGATCAGGAAGCCCGGAATGCACGACACGTAGAACGCCTCGCGCCAGCCGTACGCGGTGGCGATGCCGATCACGACCGGCGGGCCGATCATCGCGCCGAGCAGGCCGGCGGCCGAGCCCTGCAGCAGGCCCATGTTCAGCCCGCGGCGGCTCGGCGTCGAACTTTCGACCATCAGCGATTGCGACAGCGGCAGCACCGGCCCTTCGGCGATGCCCATCAGCGCGCGAAACGCGATCAGGCTCGCGAAGCCGCCGACGAGGCCCGACAGCGCCGAGCACACGGAAAAGCCGAGCACGGCCGCGATCAGCAGCGGCTTGCGGGTGCCGCGCGCGTCGGACCATGCACCCGTGGCGGCGCCCGACAGCGCCCATGTGAGTGCGAGCGCGGACGACACCATGCCGAGCTGCGTGTTCGTCAGGTGCAGCTCGGCCGACATGAACGGAAACAGGAACGACAGCGCGAGGCGGTCGAAGAACACGAAGCCGAACGTCATGAACAGGATCAGCAGCAGCCTGTTCTCGTACGTCCAGGCGGGCCGGGAGGAGGACGGGGAAGTCATCGTGAGCCTCGCCGCGCGTCAGCGGAACAGCTTCTCGATCGCTTGCGCGCCGAGGCCGACCTTCTCGTAATGCGCCTTGCACATCGCGATGTACGAGTGCACGTCGAAGTAGCCGTCGGGATTGCCTTCGTCGTCGAGCCAGATCAGCGGGCCCTTGACGATGAAGAACGCGCGCATCGGCTCGGGGTGATCGAACGCGACGAGCGTGTGGCCTTCGCCCGGCGTCTCGTACACGAAATCGCCGCGCGTCGCGGTCCATTCGTGTTCCAGGTAGCCCCATTTCCCGGACAGCGTGTACGCGAACACCTCGTGCGGGTGATAGTGCCGGTTCACGAGCCCGGCTTCCTTCGCCATCAGGATGTCGCACCATTTGTTCTGCGACGGCGAGATCCACAGCGGCCGCGACGAAACCGTTTCGGTGAACGGAACGTAATAGCGCTCGTCGTCGGTGGCCGCGTTCGGGATGTAGGCTTCGGGCAGCGCATCGGGCTTGAACGGATTGGCAATCGCCGGGATGTTTTGCCAGAATTCGGATACGGCTTTGTCGACCACGGTGTGTCTCCTTGTATGTAGGGGTGTCGTGGGCTCGACTTTAGCCAGCCGGTGCGCGCCGCTCTTGACTGGGCTGGACGAATTGCTTGACCGCGCCGGACATTGCATCGCACCAGGATCCAGACGAACCATCCCCCAATCCGTGCCGCTCCGCACGACAGGCGCCAGCAGGAGGCGACGTGACGAATTCGACCGTTTTTTCACGCACGCGAGGTTCGACGGCCGACGTGCCGGCGCGCGACAGGATGGCGTACTGGGATGCGTTCAACGCGGCGACGCTGGTCGGCCTGCGCTGCTCGTCGCTGTCGCCGGCCGGGCTCGAAGTGGAGAAGACCGACATCGCGCTGCCGGGCCTCGGCATCGCCGACATCAGCGGGCAGGATCACGTGATCGAGCGCAGCCCAGCGCTGGTGCGCCAGTTGCCGAAGGAATCGCTGTTCGCGTGCCAGATCCTGAGCGGGCGCGCGTATTTCATCCAGCGCGACCGGTGCCTGCTCGCGGAAGCCGGCGATGTCGTCGTCTACGACACGCGCGTGCCGTATCTGTTCGGATTCCTGACGCCGATGCGGCAGTTGCTGATCGATATCCCGATCACGACGCTCGACGACCGCCTCGATGCGGAGCTGGCCGCGCTGCCGCTGCGGATCGCGCCGAAGCCGGGTGCGGGCGCGATGCTCGGCGCGACCTTGCGCGCGAGCGTCGAGCGGTTCATGAAGGCGCCGGTCGAGCGCGACGCCGCGCGGTTCGCCGAGCACACGCGCACGCTGATCGCGGCGCTCGTCGATGCGGAGGTGAACGGCGTGGGCGCATCGCGCGCGTCGCTGTCGTACCTGCTGACCGCGAAGCAATACATCGCGACGCATCTCGGCGAACCGGAACTCGGGCCGCAGGCCGTCGCCGATGCGGTCGGGCTGTCGCTGCGACATCTGGGGCGCCTCTTCGCGGCCGAAGGCGAGTCGATCACGCAGCACATCTGGTCGGAGCGGTTGTCGCACGCGCATCGCGAACTGACCGACGCGCGGCTACGCAAGACGAGCATCGGCGAGATCGCGTTTCGCTGGGGGTTTTCGAGCCAGGCGCACTTCAGCCGCGCGATCCGCGAGCGCTACGGCGCGTCGCCGATGGCGCTGCGCGACGCGGCGCGTGACGCCGCGGGCTGACGCCGGTTTTCCGACAGGTCGACGGCGGCGCACGCATCACGCGCCGTCTGCGTTTTCGGCACGGCGTGCTGCAGCGCACACGCACGTGCATTGCGTCACGCCGTCAACATGAACGCCGCGCAGCGCTCCGCGATCATGATCGTCGGCGCGTTCGTGTTGCCGGACACGATGCGCGGCATTACCGATGCATCGCAGATCCGCAACCCGTCGACGCCTTGCACGGCGAGACGCGGCGTGACGACCGCGTGCGCGTCGCTGCCCATGCGGCACGTACCGGCCGGGTGATAGACGGTTTTCGCGCGACGCCGCACGTAGTCGGCGAGCGCGGCGTCGGTCAGCGTCTCGGCTTCGCGAACAAGGCGGGCGAGCGACGGCGCGCGGAGAATCTGCCGCGCGAGCCTGACGCCGCGCACGAGGCCCTCGACGTCGGCCGGGTCCGACAGCGCGCCGCTGTCGAACAGGATCGGCGCGGCCGGATCGTTGCCGCGCAGTTGCACGGCGCCGCGCGAGCGCGGCCGGAGCAGGCACGGGTTGATCGACAGGCCGTGGCCGGGCAGCGGGGCGCGATCGACGTCGCCGACGAGCGTCGGCAGCACGTGGAACTGGATGTCCGGGCGGCCGCCGCCGGTCGTATCGACGAACGCGCCCGATTCGACGACGTTCGACGTCAGCAGGCCGGAGCGGCACAGCATCCATTGCAGCCCGTGCCGCAACGCCCGCCACCCGCGATCCTCGCCGAGCAGGCTGACCGGTGCCTGGGTGCGGCCGTAGATCGATACCTCGAGGTGATCCTGGTAGTGCGCGCCGACGTCGCGGCTGTCGTGCAGCACGTCGATGCCGTGCGCGTGCAGGTGCGCGCCGGGGCCGATGCCCGACAGCATCAGCAGCTTCGGCGTGCTCAGCGCGCCGGCCGCGAGCACGACGTCGGCGCGCGCGACGGCCGCTCCCGTCGCGCCGCTCGCGGTGCGCCATTCGACGCCGCTCGCGCGGCGCCCGTCGAACCGGATGCGCGTCACGCGGCAGCCGGTCAGCACGCGCAGGTTCGGATCGGCGATCGCGTCGGCCAGATAGGTGGCCGCGGTGCTGCCGCGCTGGCCGTCGAAGATCGTCGTGTGATAGAAGCCGACGCCATGCTGCGCGGCGCCGTTGAAGTCGTCGTTGTACGCGATGCCGGCTTCCTGCGCGGCCTTCACGAACGCGAGGCTCAGCGGATGCCGGAAGCGCGTGTCGCCGACCTTCAACGGCCCGTCGGTGCCGTGGAACGGCTCTGACAGCCGCAGATGCGATTCGGCGCGCTTGAACACCGGCAGCACGTCGTCCCAGCCCCAGCCGGTGCAGCCGAGCGCGGCCCAGTCGTCGTAGTCGTCGCGCGTGCCGCGCACGTACAGCATCGCGTTGACCGAGCTGCCGCCGCCGAGCGTGCGGCCCTGCGGCACGTAGGTCTTGCGTCCCGCGGCGCCCGGCTGCGGCTCGCTCTCGAACGTCACCGTCCGTTGCGTGCCGAGCACGCGGATGAACGTCGCCGGAATCCGGATGAACAGGCTGTCGTCCTTCGGGCCGTCCTCGAGCAGCAACACGCGCCGGCCGGCCTTCACCAGCCGGTGCGCAACCGTGCAGCCGGCCGAACCGCCGCCGACGACGATGTGGTCGTACGTCTCCATCCCGCTTCTTCTCCTTGCTGTCGGGCGGCGGAACGAATGCCGCCGCGCAGGAAGCCAGCTTAGCGAGCGGGTTGCGGCCCGATTTGACCGACGCGGACGCCGTGCTTGCCTCGGCGGGACATGCGGCGAGCGGCGGTGCGAGGAGCGGGTGGCAGCGGTTAGCGCGTGTCGGCCGGCGCGCGCGTGTCGCTTGGCGTTTCGCCGAACCGCGCGCGATAGCTGCGGCTGAAGTGCGCGCTGTTGTTGAAGCCCCAGCGGAACGCAATTTCGCTGACCGTCAGGTGCTTCAGCGACCGGTCGCGCAGGTCGGCGCGGCAGCGTTCGAGCCGCCGCGCGAGGATGTAGCGCGTGAGCGGCGTGCCTTCGATCTCGAACACGCGGGCGAGCTGGCGCGGCGACAGGTTGATCGCGCGGCTGACCGACCGGCTGTCGAGATCGTCGTCGGCGAGATGGCTGTCGATGAACGCCTTCGCGCGCGACAGCGTGTGGACCGTCGACTTCGTCGGCGACGCGTCGCCGTCGCGCAGCCGCAGCATCGACTGCACGAGCTCGAGGATCGCGGCGGCGCGCCGTTCGCGCGCGTCGGGCGTCGGCTCCTGCGGCGCGGCGAGCAGCGCAACCACCTGCCGCACGGCCCACGACGCGACCCCGTCGTCGCGATCGATCTTGACGAGGCTGCGGTAGCGCCACGGGCCGACGCGGGCTTCGAACACGTCGCGCGGCACGTCGAGCACGGTCATCGCCATGTCGGCGGGAAAGCCGTGACCGTACGGCATCGACGTGTCGTACAGCACGAGGTCGCCGGGCCCGTGCTGCATGCAGTCGACGTCCTGGAACGTATAGCCGTGCCCTTCGTGCATCAGGCAGATGAACACGGCGTCGCGCTGGTCGGCGTGGATGTTGTGCGACGTGCGCACGACCGCGTGCCGGTTCGCGACGATGTCGCACGCGCGGAACAGCCCGAGATCGCGTTTGCGCAGCGACGCATCGATCCCTTCGGACGACTTTCCGCTGCATTCGATCCGCACGAGCGTGCGTGCGACGTGGTCGACCCAGAAGTCGACGCGCTCGGCGCCGCGTACGGCGCGCGTCGAGATCGTGGCGATCTCCGTGCTGGTGTCCGGCATGACGTTCTCCCGATGACGGCCCGAGCGGCGCAGTCTCGGGCACGCCGAACGTCGCGGTCAATCCGTGAAAGACCCGGGACGTGCGCGTGACGCGCTTGCAGCGGGGCGCGGCGCGCGATTGCGCGATCGATGGCCGTCCGGGTCAACGAAAGCGGCCGTGCGAGTCAAGACACGTATGCGGCTTTGGGGTAGGCGTGGCCGGCTTACTTCGGCTTCGACGAGGACGACGGCAGCCCGAGCGACACGTCCTCCGCGTAGCCCATCTTGCCGTCGCGGAATTCGACGCTCACGTGGTCCGCCCAGTGCGCGCCGGTGACGTTCGCGTAGATCGACGTCATCACCATCCCCGCGTCGCAGTCGAGCGCGATGGTGCGATCGACGCGCCCCGTCGCGATGTTCACGGCCCGCAGCGACTGCATCGCCACGCCGCACTTGTCGGACAGCGCGTAGACGCCGACCAGCATGTGCGTCTTGGTGCGATACCACATCGGGATATCGACGCTGCCGTCGAGTTGCGGATGCGGGTCGTCGGTGTCGTTCAGCCGCCCGACTTCGTTCAGCGTGATCGGCAGCGTCTTGCGGCCGTCGTCCCACGTGCCGGTCGCCGCTTTGCCGCTGACGGTCAGCGCGATCGGGCAGGGCTTCGGTCGTGACGGCGAGGCGGCCGGCACGACCGGCGCGTCGGCGTTCGATGCGGGCGACGACGCTTCGCACAGCGTCAGGCGGCCGTCGGGCTCGCGCTGGCCGCGCAACGGGATCGGCTTGCGATGCGCGTCGTAATAGTAGCTGCCGTCGACGCGCCAGCGGCCCGCGTCGTTGTGGTTGATCGCGTCGTAGGTCTGCAGCGACACGTGCACCGGCGCGTTGCCGATCGTGCCGGTGTAGTTCGCGATTTCGTACCAGCCCGCGAACGATACGGCCGGTGCGCAGGCGAGCAGCGCGGCGATCGTCGTGGCGAGCGGACGGACATGACGGGCAGCACGGGAGCGGCGGGCAAGGTGGATCATCGGCGGTTTCTTATGCGTGGCTTTGATTCGGCGCGAAGAAGCCCGGTCGAGCCCCGCGGCCATCGGATGCTCGCCATTGTATCCATCCGCCCTGCGCGAATCGCGGGCAGGCCGTGGAGCCGCCTGCCCGTGCGATTCCATCGGCTTGCCGCCGCGGCGGACTTCAGGGGGCGCTGGCTTCGTCGATCCGGCGGATGTCGTCCTGATCGAGCGTGACGCGGATCGCCTCGCCGAGCAGCGCGAGCTGCGCGAGCGACGTCGCGCTCGCGATCGGCGCGGTGATCGTCGGCCGCGCGATCTGCCACGCGAGCGCGATCGCGGCCGGCTGCGTATTGTGCTTCGCCGACACCGCGTCGAGCGCGGCGAGGATGCGCAGGCCGCGCGCGTTCAGATAGCCGGCGACGCGATCGCCGCGCACGCTCTTCTTCAGGTCGGCTTCGCTGCGGTACTTGCCCGACAGGAACCCGCTCGCGAGCGCGTAGTAGTTGACGACGCCGAGCTTCAGGTCGCGCACGACCGGCTCGAGATCGCGTTCGTAGTCGGCGCGGTCGAGCAGGTTGTATTCGGGCTGGATGACCTGGTAGGCGGGCAGCCCGTCGCGCGCGCTGATCGCGGCGGCCTCGCGCAGGCGTGCGCCGCTGTAGTTCGACGCGCCGATGATGCGCACCTTGCCCGCGTCGATCAGCGTCTGATACGCGCCGAGCGTTTCTTCGAGCGGGGCCGTGTCGACGAGATCGCGGTGCGAGAAATACAGGTCGATGTAGTCGGTCTGCAGGCGGCGCAGCGAATCGTCGACGGCCTTCAGGATGTTGTCTTTCGACAGCCCCGCGCGCGCGTCGAGCAGGCCGACCTTGGTCGCGATCACGACCTGCTCGCGCTTGCCGGAGCGCTTCAGCCACTTGCCGATGATCGTTTCCGATTCGCCGCCGTGATTGCCGGGAACCCAGGCCGAATAGACGTCGGCCGTGTCGATGAAATTGATGCCGGTGTCGGCGAGCGCGTCGAGCAACGCGAACGATGCGTTTTCGTCGACGGTCCAGCCGAAGACGTTGCCGCCGAACGCGAGCGGCGAAACCTGGATGCCGGATGTACCGAGGGTGCGATGTGCCATGTTCTGCTCCGTAAGCTGCGGGTGACGGGAGGGACTGCGGGACGTGAAGCCGGTCGCGTTGAGACGGCGAAGCGCATGGCGAGGTTCCGCCGCCGGCGCAGCAACCGGCGGGTTTCGCGCGCGTGCGTCGGGATGCCGGACGAGGCGACGTCATCATGGCGGCGACGTCCGTTCGAGCACCGGCTCCCACGCGCGCAACGTGCTGTATTTATTACCGATTTTCCGTGCCGGGACAGGGAAATGACGTAGGGCGTCAACGTTGTCGCGCTGCGTTGTCTACGATATCCTTTCATCCCAAAATTAGGGATGGCAGCGGGCCGTTTCCATACGAACGAAAAATCATTCTGAGGCGGTCATGGCTGACCTGGCGGCATTCATTCGAACCCCGTTTTTCCTGCAAGACAAACGCCTGCTCGCGCTGTCTTTTCCGCACGACGACGCACCGTCGGTGACCGACGCGTACGGGCGGCAACGTCCGGCGCGGCTGGTTGCCGAGCGTCTCGTCGCGCACGAAGGGCTGGGGATCGATTTCACGTTCGACGTGACGCTGCTGTCCAGCGAGGCGGGCATCACGCTGGCCGACATGCTGGGCAAGCTGCTCGCGGTGTCGATGGTGCGCCCCGACGGCGGCCTGCGTTATTTCACCGGCTATTGCACCGCGTTTTCGCTGGTCCGCAACGACGATTCGATTGCGGAATACCGCGCGGTGCTGCGCCCGTGGAGCCATTTCCTGCGGACTCGCGTGAACAACCGCCTGTTCCTCGGCCAATCGCTTCAGCAGCAGATCGGCACGCTGCTCGCCGATTACCAGGGGCTCGCGCCGTCGTGGGAGTGGCGCGTGCGCGGCGACGATCCGGCGCGCACGATGAACGTCCAGGGCGGCGGGCTCGGCGAAAGCGACTGGAACTACATCGTCCGCCATCTGGAAGCCGTCGGGTTCCTGTACTGGTGGGAGCACGACGAGAAAGGCCTGAAGCTGATCGTCGGCGACGACAGCACGGTGCAGTGCCCGGCCGTCGACGGCCGCTCGCCGGTGATCCGTTTCCAGACCCACGACGGCCCGATGGCCGCCGACGCCATTTCCCAATGGTCCGCGGTGCGGTCGTTGTCCGCCGGCAGCTACAGCGCGACCGCGTTCGATTTCAAGGCGCCGCATGCGGCCCATGCGCAGATTCCGACGCTGCATCCGCCGGGCGTCGCGCCGCAGGTCGAGCATCACGAGTACGTGGGGCACTACGGTTTCGCGAAGCAGACGCGCGCCGGCGATGCGCTCGCGCGCGTGCGGATGGAAGAGATCGAGGCGGCCGCGACGCGTTTCGACGCGGCCGGCAACCATCACGGCATCCTGCCCGGCCGCTGGTTCCAGCTGTCCGATCACTTCAGCGCGGCGTCGGGTAGCCCGCAGGATCACGAGTACCTGATTCTCGAAGCCCGTCACGAAGCGGCGAACAATTACCTGCAGGCCGACGGCAAGCCCGAGTATCGCAACCGCTTCGTCGCGGGCCATCGACGTACGCCGTGGCGCCCGGGCCGCGGGTTCAACAGCGAACCGGTGCGCGTGCTGGCGCCGCAAACCGCGACCGTCGCCGGCGCGAAAGGGGCCGGCAGCGTCGACGTCGACGAATATGGCCGCGTCTGCATCGTCTATCACTGGGATCGTGCGGCGCAGATCAGCGCGCGGATCCGCGTGGCCGCCGGCTGGGCGGGCGGCGAGAAGGGCATGATCGCGCATCCGCGCGTGGGCAGCGAGGTGCTCGTGATGTGCCTCGACGGCAATCCCGATCGCCCCGTCGTGTCGGGCACCACGTACAACGCGGAACGGATGCCGCCGTGGGCGCTGCCCGACCAGCACGTGCTGACCGGCCTGCGCAGCCGCGAGCTGTCGGGCGACAGCGGCAACGCGGCGGGCGGGCGTTCGAACCACGTGCTGCTCGACGACACGCCGCAGCAGCTCCAGCTGAAGCTGCGCAGCGATACCGACGCGAGCGAGCTGACGCTCGGGCACAACGTCCGCATCGACGCGACCCAGGGGCGCACCGATCAGCGCGCCCGCGGCTTCGAGTTGCGGACCGACGCGCATGGCGCGGTGCGGGCGGCCAAGGGCCTGCTCGTCACCAGCGAGGCGCGCTACGACGCGCGTGCCCACGCAACCGACATCGGCGAGACCGTCGCCCGTCTCGACAAGGCGCACGACCTGCACGAGTCGCTGTCGGGTTCCGCGCACGACGTGAAGGCGCAGGAGTCCGGCGACCAGGATGCCGTCCACCAGGCGCTTCGCACGCAGAACGACGGCCTGAGAGGCAGCGGCGGCAATCCGCAGCAAGGCGAGTTTCCGGAGTTCGCGCAGCCGTTTCTCGCGCTCGCCAGCCCGGCCGGGATCTTGGCCACGACGACGGGGTCGACTCATGTCGCGAGCGATCAGCACGTCGCGTTGACGAGCGGCGCCCACACGAGCATCGGCGCGGGCAAGAGCATGCTGGTCAGCGCGCAGCAGGCGGTGCGCGTCGCCGCGTTCGAGAAGGGCATCCGGCTCGTGGCCGCCGCCGCCGACATCGACATCCAGGCGCTGAAGGACAGCATCAACGTGTTGGCCAAGCTGGACGTGAAGGTCGATGCGAACCGCATCACCATCACCGCGAAGGAAGAAGTCCTGATCAACGGCGGCACCAGCTATACGCGCTGGAACGGCAGCGGCATCGTGCACGGGACCAAGGGCGAATTCACCGCGCATGCCGCGTCGCATACGTTCATCGGGCCGGACAGCCTGCCGGTGCCCGCGCGCGCGTTCCCGGGCACGGCGTGCGCGCCGTGCATGGTCAACGCGGCGTCGATGGCGTCGCCGTTCGCGGCCAAGGCGTGAGGCAGGGCAGCGCATGACGAATGACCCGACAGCCGCGCAGGCGGCCGACGCGCTGCAGGCGGCGCTGTCGTCGCAGGACGGGCTGCGCGCTTACGTCCTGATCGACGGTGCCTTGCTCGATACCTTGCCGGACGATGAGAAGGCGTCGTGGCCCGCGTTCGTCGCGGCTTCGCTGCTCGACGACGCCGACGACGAGGCGAGAATCGTCGGGCCGCTGCTGTTCGAATGGCAGCCGGGCGCCGACGGCGCCGATGCCGCGGACGCGATCGAGGCGCGCAGCATTCCATGGCCGGCGGCGAGCGTGCTCGTGTCGCCGCTGTCGCTCGCACGACTGGCCGCGCATCTGGCGCCGATGGTGGACGTCCAGCTCGAGCAGATGGAGAGCGTGATGCTGATGCGCTTCTTCGATCCGCGCGTGCTGCCGTTCTGGCTCGACATGCTGCCCGCCGCGCATCGCGCGTATCTGGCGCAGGGTGTGCGGCACTGGATTCACCGCGATACCGCGCTGCAGCTTCGCACGGCGGACATCGCCGCGCCCGCCGACGTCAGGCAGGCCGCCGAATTTCCGCTGCAGTTGACCCAGGCGGAGGAGGACGAACTGCTCGCCGCGTGCTATCCGTACACGATGCTCGAGCGGCTGCGCGTCGAAAAGCCCGGGCTGCTGGCGTCGTTGCCGGCCGCGCGGCACTACGACTTCGTGCGCGACCAACTGGCGCGCTGCCGTGCGCACGGCGCCGACAGCGCGGCGTCGCTGCTGATCTATTGCGAACTGGCGTTGCGGTACGGCGCGCGCTTCGACGAGGATCCGGCGATGGCCGCCGTGTTCGACGCGGTGGCGCAGGGGCAGGCGTTTCCGGAGGCGCTGGCGCGGGTGCCGGCGGAAGACTGGCGGCGGATGCAGGAAGCGGCCGCGTGATGGCGCGTGCGCGACGCGACGCGAATGAAATCGACTGAAAGAGAAGGAAGTTCAATATGAACCGCTGCTGGATCACCTTGCTGTCCGTGATGGTTTTCTCCACGGCTGCCTGCAGCAAGAGCGTGAACGATGCCGAAAAGGACAGCTTGGCGCCGGGCGAAGTGAATAAATGGAACGACCCGAACTACGACGTCATCACCGCCGGGTCCTTCAACTATACGGATTACGACATCTACGGCGTCTATCTGCTGCCGCCCGACAAGAACAGCCTCGACGACGCGGCGAGCGCCGACGGCGCGCACGCCACGCCCCGGAATGCGAAGTACTGGTCCGGCGGGGGCGGCTCGCGCCCGAGTCTCGCGTGGGATTTCCGCTGGAAGACCCCGAAGACGTTCAAGGTGTGGTGGGAGCGCGTCGTCGACAAGCGCGCGATGGAAGCGTCGTCCGCGAACTACGACCCGTACACGCACCGGGAAACCCAGCCGGGGATGGCGTGGTGCGAAGGCGAGATCACGGTCACGCGGCCGCCCGTCAAGGACAAGAGCGGCGGCATCGTGCTGCACTTCTTCCCCGATGGCCGGGTGGAAGGCGACATGGATTTCGAAGTCGACGGCCCGGACCCGAAGGTGGCCCTGTCCAAGCGTGACGCGCAGCACAAGCTGGCCGACCGCGCGTGCCTGAAGGAAATTCCCAATCCGTTCTATGGGCGCAAGAAGCCGGCCCAGTGGAATTGACGCCGGACACCTGATCGGAACAGGAGCGTAACCGCCATGAGCAATCCTCCCCTCATTCGACGCATCACCGATATCACGCCGGTCGAGGATTCGATCCGCCACGCGCACCGCGAGGCGCTCGATCCGCTGCGGGTCGAGCAATGCAAGGAGTGTCCGAAGCCCGTGTGGTTCACGGCCTTCTTCGATGGCACGGGCAACAACTACGGCGAGGACGGCAACGGCTCGACGGACGTCGCGAGGACGAAGTACAGCAACATCGCCAAGCTCGCGATGTTCGCCCATGTCCCGTTCAACAAGGCCAATCCGCGCACGATGGGCCGGTACGTCGAGGGCGTCGGTACCCCCTGCAGCAAGGTCGGCGATTCGGGCAAGGGTCTCGACGGCGTGTTGGGCATGGCGGCCGCGAGCAAGGGCGAGGCGCGCATCCGCTGGATGCTCCGCGAGCTCGAAAAACACGTGACGAACCACATGCCGGCCGTGAGCCAGATCAACGTGGCCGCGTTCGGTTTCTCGCGCGGCGCCACCGAGGCGCGCGCGTTCGTCCGCATGCTGACCGAGCAACTGGCCGAGAACATCGGCGGCCGGTTGTGGTGGAACAAGAAGAACATGAAGGGGATGCGTCCCGAAGTGGTCGTCTACTTCATGGGCATCCTCGATACGGTGGCGTCGACGGGCTTCGGCGGCAGCCGCCTGGAGAAGGCGGCGCCCTACATCGTGGGCGCGATCCTCGGGCCGGTCTATGGCGGCGTGCTGCACGGCATCGACAAGGGCGGCCATGCGGAGTGGGCGAACGACATCCGCATTCCCGACTACGTCCGGCAATGCGTGCACTATGTCGCGTCGCATGAGGTCCGGGAGAAATTCCCCGGCGACTCGGTGCGCGAGGATCAGAAGCTTCCCGCGAACTGCCGCGAGGTGTATTACCCCGGCATGCACTCGGACGTGGGCGGCGGCTACGAGCGCAATTACCAGGAAGGGCGAACCAACGAACTGGCCAACGTCGCGCTGAACAATCTCTTCATCGAGGCCTGGAAGGCCGGCGTGCCGTTCCGCGAGCCGAAGGACGTCATGGAAACGGCCGGCGGGCTGTTCGCGATTTCCCGCGAGCTGGAGGCGGCCTGGAACGTGTACATGGGGCAGGGCAACGAGCGTCGCGCGGGCGTGGCGTCGAACAGCGACCGGCTCGAGTCGCAGATCATCTGGCACATGAACCGCTACTACCAGTGGCGCGCCAGCCGCAGCCGGCGCCTGCACGACGGCCGGCTGAAGCCGCCGGGCGGCGTGGACCCCCACATGGCCATCACCGACGGCGAATGGAACGAAGATGCGGATGCCGTGCGTCGGGCCAACGGGGGCATCCTGACGCGGACCATCTCGGAGCAGTACAAGGCGATCGACGCGGCGACGCGGGTCACCGGCAACTGGCTCGGCGGCATCGATCCGGCGGCGCGCGCGACGTTCGACCGGTTCTTCGATCACTACGTGCACGACTCGATTGCGGGCTTCAAGAAGCAGATGGAAGACGGTTACGCCGGCTTCGCCGAAGCGAGCCGCTGGTCGGTCAACCGCCAGTACTTCATGGGCAAGCGCGGCAAGAAGTTCCTGTACTGGCGTTACGAGGGCGACAAGGCCGAGCAGGCCGCCACGCAACTCGCCAAGGCCGATCCGGCGAAGCAGCAGGACCCGATGGCAGCCAACGAGCCGCAGCTCGCCAGCAACCAGCCCGCGGCGGTTGGCGGCACGCTGCCCGACGCGACTTCGACGGCCTGACGCCGAACGCGATACCGGTCGCGACCGCGACCGGCTGACCTCACGTCGCGGCAGACCGCGTCTGCCGCGACGCTCCCGCCCTACCGCAACTGCACGGCCGCGAGAAACAGCACCATGCTGCCGATCGCGCCATCCAGCACGCGCCACGCGACCGCCTTGCGGAACCACGGCGCCAGCAAGCGCGCGCCATAGCCGAGCCCGAGGAACCACACGACGCTGGCCGTCATCGCGCCGATCGCGAACGCGAGCCGCCCGCCTTCCGGCTCGCGCGCGCCGGCCGTGCCGATCAGCAGGAACGTATCGAGATACACGTGCGGGTTGAGCCACGTGAACGCGAGCGTCATCAGCACGATCGCGAGCGCGCTCTGCGGCGGCGGCGCGACCGCGTCGCCGCGCACGTCGAGCGTGTCGTGGCCGGGCTTGAACGCACGGCGCAGCGCATTGATGCCGAACCACGCGAGATATGCGAGGCCGACGTACAGCACCGCGTGGACGAAGGTCGGATAGCGCTCGACGAGCACCGACGCGCCGCCGACGCCCGCGCCGATCAGGATCATGTCGGACACCGCGCACAGCAGCACGATCTTGCCGACATGCGAGCGCATGATGCCCTGGCGCAGGACGAATGCGTTCTGCGCGCCGATGGTGACGATGAGCGACGCGCACAGGGCGGCGCCGTGAGAAAAAGCGAGCCAGTTCATGATGGGGGACAGCCGTGGAAGCAGTAGACGAACGAATCGGGTAGCGCTAGTCTGCGAGCAGCGCGAGAATAAGAGAAGCTAAATCACCTAATGCAGATTAAGGAAATCTAATGCTCGACTACGCGTTGCTCGATGCCCTCGCCGCCGTGATCCGGCACGGTTCGTTCGAGCGGGCGGCCAAGGAGCTGAATGTCACGCCGTCGGCGGTGTCGCAGCGCGTGAAGCTGCTGGAGGAGCGGGTCGGCAGCGTGCTCGTCAAGCGCGGGCAGCCGTGCGTCGCGACCACGTCGGGCGCGCTGCTGTGCCGGCATACCGAACGCGTGCAGTTGCTGGAAGCCGAACTGGGCGGCCGGATGCCCGCGTTGCCGGGCCAGATCGCGAGCGCGTGGCCGACGCTGCGCGTGGCCGTCAACGACGACAGCGTCGCGACGTGGTTCATCGACGCGGTCGGGCCGTTCTGCACCGAGCGCGAGACGCTGCTCGACCTCGTGATCGACGATCAGGATTACACGGCCTCGCGCATCCGCGACGGCAGCGTGCAGGGCGCCGTGACCGCGCAGGCCGAGCCCATCCAGGGATGCCGGTCGGAGCGGCTCGGGCGGATCCGCTATCGCGCGGTGTGTTCGCCGGCGTTTTACGCACGTTATTTCGACGCGGGGATCACGCGCGATGCGCTGCGCCGCGCGCCGTGCGTGATGTTCAATCCGAAGGACGGCTTGCAGGCGCGCTTCATCCGGCGCGTGACGCGCGCGGATCTCGATCCGCCGCAGCACTGGATACCGCACGTCGCGGGCTACCTGCGCGCGTGCGAAACGGGACTGGGATGGGGGATGTGCCCGGACCGGATGGTCGACCGCCAACTGGCGGCGGGCGAGTTGATCGACATGTCGCGCGGGCGAACCATCGACATCGATCTGTACTGGCAGAGCTGGCGTCTGTCGATCGGCTGGCTCGACGATTTCAGCGCGGCGCTGAAAGCGCGTGCCGCGCTGTTTCTCGATTGACCGGCGACGTTGGGCAGGCGGCGCGCGACGGGCGCGCGCCGTGCGGTATCAGAGGTGTTGCAGGCCGTCGAAGTCGATGATCTGCACGTGGCGGCCCTGCATTTCGATCAGGCCGCGCTTCTGGAATTTCGACAGCGTGCGGCTGACCGTTTCGAGCGTCATGCCGAGATAGCTGCCGATGTCCTCGCGTGTCATCCGCAGGTTGAATTCCGACGGCGAGTAGCCGCGCTTCAGGTAGCGCGACGACACGTCGAGCAGGAACGCGGCGACGCGCTCTTCGGCATTCAGCGAACCGAGCAGCATCGTTTGCGACGTTTCGCGCACGATCTGTTCGCTCATCAGCTTGTGCATGCGCAACTGCATCGAGCCGGCTTCCGAGCACAGCGTCTTGAGCGCGCTGTACGGAATCACGCAGACCGAGCTGTCTTCCAGCGCGACCGCGGTGCGCGGGTGCGTATCGTCGCAGATGCCGTCGAGGCCGAGCGCTTCGCCGGCAAGGTGCAGGCCCGTGACCTGTTCGCGGCCGTCGTGACGCGTCGCGACGGTTTTCAGCGAACCCGAGCGCACCGCGTACAGGTTGTCGAATGCGTCGCCTTCGCGGAACAGCGCTTCGCCGCGCTTGACCGGGCGTGCCGCGCAGATGACCGACTCGAGGCGACTGAGCGCTTCGGGCGCCAGGCCCTGCGGCATGCACAGGTGCCGCATCGCGCACGACGAGCAGTGCGCGGCCTGGCGAGGAGCCCAGCTACCGGCATGGGGCGTGGCGGCGGGGCGGGTGGCGACGGGCGTCAGCATGATCGTTTACTCCGGCGTTGAATCGACGAAATCATTGTCCCACCGCAAGTTGCCGCTGTCGGGTGACAAAACGTCGCGACCGGCCGCGCCTGCCGAGCGCCGCTCAGGCGGCCGGCTCGTCCGCGTTGGCGGCCGCCGGGATCAGCAGCACGGGCAGCGTCGCGTGGCGCACGCACTGTTCGGCGATGCTGCCGAGCACGAGGCGGCGGAAGCCGCGACGGCCGTGCGTGCCGAGCACGAGCAGATCGGCGCCGAACGCTTTCGCGCCGTCGAGGATCAGCGACGATACGTCGTTGAGCGACGTCGCTTCGTTCAGCCGCGTTTCGCCTTTCACGCCGGCGGCCTGCATCCGCTTCGCGAAATCCTGCGCGAGCGTGTTGCCCTGCGCGACGAGCTGATCGCGCAGCACGGACGGATCGTAGCCGGGCACGTTGTAGTAGATCGCCGCGTTTTCGACGACGTAGAACGGCTGCAGCTCGGCGCCGTGCGCTTTCGCGAGCGCCAGCGCGGCGTCGAACGCATGGCGGGACGTGTCGCTGCCGTCGACGGCAACCAGAATACGCTTGTACATAGTGTCTCCGAGTGGCGGGTTGAAACGAAGTCGGCCGGATGGCCGAGCGGGCTGGGCAATGCGCGATGCTGCGAGGCAGAGTAAACCAACGGGCAGGATCGTGCAGCGAGATGCCCGCGCTGCCGCACGGTCGCGCGGTTCCGGTCGCGGCCGGGCAGGGCCATGCATGCGACGCATGCTGCACCGCGCGATGCGTGTCGCGTGGTGTGGCCGGATCGTCGGCGAAACCGCATGCGCGCGCATCGACCCGACACGGCAGTCACGCCGATGCGCGGCACGCATCGCCATTCAATCGCAATCGCGCCGCGCCGCCATGACTTCGGTCAATGCATGTGCGTCGATGCGATGCGCGGCAGGCATGACCGTGAACGCCGAGGCCCGTGCGCGGAACCGTTCGCTTCGGCATCGCGCGAACGAGTATCGGCGCGTAGCGCGAATCGTACGCGCCGATCCACCGCCATCGTTCGACGGCGATTCCGAATCGAACGATCGATTCAAACGCCGCGGGCTATCCCGGCACGGCGGTCAACTCGATGACGCGCTCGGGGCGGCGGCCGTGGCCGGGCCAGTACGCGCTGCCGTACATCCGGTGAACGGGACCGAACGGCGCGTCGTCCGCGGGCGGCGTGTCGAAGCCTTTCTCGATCACCCGGTAGCCGGCGCGCAGCGCGAACGCCGGATGATTGCCGTCGGGGCGGCTGTCGAAACCGGCGAAGCCGTCGCCGGCTTCCGGCATCGCATTGACGAGCGACGCGTTGCTGCGCGTGATCTGGTCGGGCGAGATCGGCCCGGCGCCGGCGAGGCGCGACGCTTCGCGGTGCTTGCCGTCGGTATCGACCGTGCTGTCGTGCGTGTCGTCGTTGTCGAGTTCGACGCTGCGCGGATGCGCACGACCTGTTTGAGCGGATGATTCCATCGCGGCTCTCCTGGCGGCGACACGCTCCGGATCGAAGCAAATCCCGTTCCGGGCACGACGGGAAAAGGCGCGCGGGCGATCGCCGCGGTCGCGCGACGCGCACTGATTTGTCATGATTTATTTCAGCTAGAAGACGCGTTTTCTACAGAGTATGATTCTTTTCCTGCGAAGCGGCGACAGGGGATGAAGTCTCGCCGCCTCTGCCCGCGCCGGGGCGCCGCAGCACCCTTAAAGACGGGTAGTGAACAACAAAGCAAGGGACTAGAGGTGGCGGATTCATGCAAGCGACTACTGCCTTCACGCACCGCGGTTATCTGTTGAATTGCGCGCCCGCACGCGCCAGTGACGGTTCATTCAAGCCCTACGTCGTGATCTCCCGATCGAGCGACGGGGAGCTGGTTGCGAACCGTTTTTTTCCGATCGAGCTCCAGTTCAACGACGAAGGCGACGCGATCGCGCACGCGCGCGACTGGGCCGTGCGCTGGATCGACGCGAGCAGCATCTCGATGTGACGCCGTCGCGGTCGAGCAGCGCCGGCCGTCCGGCCGATCCCCGGGGTGCCGCTCCCGGACAAAAAACGCGGTAATCTTGCGGAACCCGTCACTTTATTAGCGGCCGCGCATCCGCGCGCGGCTGCCCGCATTGGCATATGTCGACATCACCCGCCCGTCAGTGGGGCCTCGAAGAAATCGTCGCCGGCTTGCGCGAGTCGCGCGAGGAACTCCATCGCACGCGCCATCCGCGCGGCATCCGCGAACTGCCGTCGCGCGATGCAATCTGCAAGATTGTGACCGGCCTGCGCGCGTCGATGTTTCCGACGCACTACGGCGCGCCCGACCTGACCGACGAAAGCGTCGACTACTACGTCGGCCACACGCTCGAAAGCACGCTGCGCATCCTGTCCGAACAGATCCGCCGCGCGTTGCCGTTCCTGCCCGAGCATGTCGATACGCCGTTCGCCGAACTCGACGAACGCGCGTTCGAGATCGCACGCGAATTCGGCCGGCAGTTGCCGGCGATCCGCGCGCTGCTCGTCAGCGACATCCAGGCCGCGTACGCGGGCGACCCGGCCGCGCAGCACATCACCGAGATCCTGCTGTGCTATCCCGGCGTGCTGGCGATGATGCACCATCGGCTCGCGCATGCGCTGCACCAGCTCGGCGTGCCGCTGCTCGCGCGGTTCATCAATGAAATCGCCCACTCGGCGACCGGCATCGACATCCACCCTGGCGCGCAGATCGGCCCGAGCTTCTTCATCGACCACGGCACCGGCGTCGTGATCGGCGAGACCGCGATCATCGGCGAGCGCGTGCGCGTGTACCAGGCCGTCACGCTCGGCGCGAAGAGTTTCCCGGCCGATGGCGACGGCGCGCTGGTGAAGGGCAATGCACGGCACCCGATCGTCGAGGACGACGTGGTGATCTACGCGGGCGCGACGATTCTCGGCCGCGTGACGATCGGGCGCGGCTCGGTGATCGGCGGCAACGTGTGGCTCACGCACAGCGTGCCGCCCGGCACGAGCGTCGCGCAGGGCAAGGTCCGCGAAGGCGGGAGCGCCGAGAAGCCGTAACGCGGCAGCGAATGCGCGGGCGCCGTTCCGCGCAACGCGGCGGATGACGCGGAATGGATCGGCGGCCGGACCGCCGTCCGGCGTTCGCGGGCGTGAGCGGTGCGAAGCCCGCTCGGCCCGGCGCACGAAGGCGGCGTGCAGCCGCCTTCGTTCATCGAAGCGTCAGTGCTTGCCGTCCGGCGAGCGGTGCTTGTACAGCACGTCCTGGTCCACGCGGATCAGGTTCTGGCCCGCATCGACGACGAAATCCACGCCGTTGTACGCATTGCCCGTCAGCAGCAGGATCGCGCTGGCGACGTCGTCGGGGCCGGCGATGCGCGCGAGCGGCGTCGAGGCGCGGCTCGCGTGTTCGAAGTCGGCCTGCGTCTGGTCGTCGCTCGGCAGCATCAGCCCCGGGAACACCGCATTCACGCGCAGCACCGGCGCGGATGACAGCGCGAGCATCTGCGTCAGGTTGCCGAGCGCGGCCTTCGCGACCGTGTAGCTGAAATGGTCGCGGTGGAAGTTTTCCTTGATCTTCTGGTCGACCACGTTCACGACCACGCCCTGCGTGCCGGCCGCGCGAGCCCGTTCGTAGAACGCGCGCGTGAGCAGGATCGGCGCGCGGCAGTTGACGGCCCACGCCTGATCGAACGCCGCGAGGTCGAAGCTCGGGAAATGGTCCTGCCAGAACACCGACGCGTTGTTGACCAGCACGTCGAGGCGCCCGAAGCGCGCGTACACCTGGTCGATCAGCGTGGTGATCTGCGCGGCATCGGACAGGTCGGCCTGCAGCGCCACCGAATCGTGCCCGCGTTCGGCGATCGCGCGGGCGGCGGCCTGCGCGGCATCGGCCGAACGGTCGTAGTGCACCGCGGTGCGATAGCCGTGCGCCGCGAAATACTCGGCGAACGCGCGCCCGGCCCGGCGCGCGGCGCCGGTCACGAGCACGACGGGCGCGTGCGCCGTTTGCTTCGTCTGCTCCATCAGGTATTCGTCAGGTTGACCGAGGAAGGATTCGCGACGATCGACAGGAATTCGCGACGCGTCGACGGATCGGTGCGGAACGTGCCGAGCATGCGCGACGTGACCATCTCGACGCCCGGCTTGTGCACGCCGCGCGTGGAGATGCACTGGTGCGCGGCTTCGAGGATCACGCCGACGCCCTTCGGCTGCAGCACGTCGAACAGCGTGTCGGCGATCTGCACGGTCATCTTTTCCTGGATCTGCAGGCGCTTCGCGAACGCATCGACGAGGCGCGCGAGCTTCGAGATGCCGACGACGCGATGGTTCGGCAGATACGCGACGTGCGCGCGGCCGATGATCGGCACCATGTGGTGCTCGCAGTAGCTCTCGAAGCGGATGTCCTTCAGTACGATCATCTCGTCGTAGCCGTCGACTTCGCTGAACGTGCGCGCGAGGATGTCGCGCGGGTCGAGCGCATAGCCGGCGAAGAACTGCTCGTACGCGCGCACGACGCGTGCGGGTGTGTCCAGCAGGCCTTCGCGCGCGGGATCGTCGCCGGCCCAGCGCAACAGCACGCGGACGGCGTCTTCGGCTTCTTCACGGCTCGGCCGGGAGGCGACCGCCTCGGGCCGCGCGGATTTCTTTCCCTTACCCATGTAGTGGCTCCATCGAAGGCCGCCTGCGGCGGCCGATATCCGGCCATTGTTTCATGCTTTCGCCGGTCGTGCGTGCGGGCCGCCGCGCCCCTTCGTCACTTCGGCCATTCGTCCTGCTCGTCGTTGAACAGCGACGCGACGACGCCGCGCAGCCACGCGGTGCGCGGGTCGTTGTGATACTTGCGATGCCAATGCTGCTTCAGGTCGAAGCGCGGCAACGCGAGCGGCGGCTCGACGGGCACGATGAACGCGTGCTCTGCCGCATAGGCGTAGCCGATCGCGTGCGGCACCGTCGCGATCAGGTCGGTGCGGCTCAGGATGAACGGCAGGCTCATGAAGTGCGGCGTTTCGAGCACCGCGCGGCGCTGCATGCGCTGCTTCGCCAGATATTTCTCGAGCACCTCCTGGCTGCGGCCTTCGGCGCGCACCACCGCGTGCCCGCACGCGAGGAACTGCTCGACCGTGAACGGCGGCGTCTGCTCGAACGGATGGCCGCGCCGCATCAGGCAGACGAACCGGTGCGTGAACAGCCGCTGCTGGAAGAAGTTGTTGCCGTCGAGGTCGGGGAAGTAGCCGACCGCGAGATCGATCGACCCGGCTTCGAGGCCGCGTCCGACTTCGTCGTGCGCGAGCGAGACCGAACGCAGGTTCGCGTGCGGCGCGTGCGTCGCGAACGCCTGCAGCAGCTTCGGCAGGAACACGATCTCGCCGACGTCCGACAGCGCGATCGAGAACGTATGCGTGCTCGCGGCCGGGTCGAAGTCGTGCGGCGCGACGAGGCCGCGCTCGATCTGCGCGAGCGCGTCGCGGGCGGCCGGCAGCAGCGCGAGCGCGCGCGGCGTCGGCTCCATCCCGCGCGACGTGCGCACGAACAGCGGATCGCCGAAATACTCGCGCAGCCGGCCGAGGGCGGTGCTCACGCGCGGCTGACTCACGCCGAGCAGGTCGCCCGCGCGGCTCACGTTGCGCGCGTCGTCGAGCGCGACGAGGTAGGGAATCAGGTTCAGATCGAGCGCATCCATGGCCGGGCCGGTATCTTCAAAACGTATACAACATATCTCCTGAATCGCGTTGCCGCATAGTCGGGAAAGCGCTCAAATGTGTTCCACGATTCGAATTAATGTTCTGGAGACGAACAATGCGCACCCAAGTCGCGATCATCGGCGCCGGTCCGTCCGGCCTTCTGCTTTCCCACCTGCTGCGCCTGCAAGGCGTCGATTCCATCCTCGTCGAAGCGCGTTCGCGCGAATACTGCGAGAACCGCATCCGCGCCGGCGTGCTCGAGCAGGGCACGGTCGACACGCTGAACGAAGCCGGCCTCGGCGACCGGATGCGTCGCGAAGGGCTCGAACATCACGGCATCGAGCTGCTGTTCGACGGCCAGCGTCACCGCATCGACCTGTCCGAGCTGACCGGTGGGCGCGCGATCACCGTCTACAGCCAGCACGAAGTCGTACGCGACCTGATCGCGGCCGGCGTCGAGCACGGTCATCAGATGCACTTCGAAGTCAGCGACGTCGCGCTGCACGATGTCGAAAGCGAGCGGCCGTTCGTCACGTTCAAGCATGCGGACGGTCGCGCCGACCGCATCGACTGCGACTACATCGCGGGCTGCGACGGCTTCCACGGCATCGCGCGGCAGACGATTCCGGCCGACCGGCTGAACACGTTCGAGCGCGTCTACCCGTTCGCGTGGCTCGGCATCCTCGCCGACGCGGCGCCGTCGCTCGACGAACTCGTGTACGCACACCACGACAACGGCTTCGCGCTGTTCTCGATGCGCTCGCCGACGGTCACGCGGCTGTACCTGCAATGCAAGCCGGATGAAGACCTCGCCGAATGGTCCGACGCGCGGATCTGGGACGAACTGCACACGCGCTTCTCGAACGACACCGGCTGGACGCCGACCGAGGGCCGGATCACGCAGAAGAGCGTGACGCCGATGCGCAGCTTCGTGTCGGAGACGATGCAGCACGGCCGCCTGTTCCTCGCCGGCGACGCCGCGCACATCGTGCCGCCGACCGGCGCGAAGGGCATGAACCTCGCGGTGGCCGACGTCCGCGCGCTGTCCCGCGCGCTCGGCGCACGCTACCGGACGGGCGACGCGACGCCGCTCGAGCGCTATTCGGCGACTTGCCTCGAACGCGTGTGGCGCGCCGAGCACTTCTCGTACTTCATGACGAACATGCTGCATGCGTCGCCGGACGATTCGCCGTTCGTCAATCGCCTGAAGTTCGCCGAGTTGAAATACGTGACGCGCTCGCGGGCCGCCGCGCAGTCGCTCGCTGAAAACTACGTCGGCTTGCCGTTCGACGATGCGACGGCCTCCGAGGCAACCCGCCTTGACAACGCGCTGTGCGCGACTCTATGATCGGCCCATCGTTCGCTAATCGAATCTAGGTTCGAATAGCGAACAAAAGCCGAGGGTCGACGAAGGCCTCCGGCGCGGCACGCGGCACGCGCGTGTCCCCTCGACAGGCCGCGCACGAGCCGCGGGTTCGCATCAGGAAGAGACATGGTCAACAAGATTTTCGAATCGCTTCAGTCGGCGGTTGCCGACGTCCACGATGGCGCGACAATCATGATCGGCGGCTTCGGCACGGCCGGCATGCCGTCCGAGCTGATCGACGCGCTGATCGAACAGGGCGCGCGCGACCTGACGATCGTCAACAACAACGCGGGCAACGGCGAGACGGGCCTCGCGGCGCTGCTGAAGGCGAAGAAGGTGCGCAAGATCATCTGTTCGTTCCCGCGCCAGAGCGACTCGCAGGTGTTCGACGCGCTGTACCGCGCGGGCGAGATCGAACTGGAGCTCGTGCCGCAGGGCAACCTCGCGGAGCGCATCCGCGCGGCGGGCGCCGGCATCGGCGGGTTCTTCACGCCGACGGGCTACGGCACCAAGCTCGCGGAAGGCAAGGAAACGCGCGTGATCGACGGCAAGCCGTACGTGTTCGAGACGCCGATCCACGCCGATTTCGCGCTGGTGAAGGCATACAAGGGCGACCGCTGGGGCAACCTCGTGTACCGCAAGACCGCGCGCAATTTCGGGCCGATCATGGCCAGCGCCGCGAAGGTCGCGATCGTCCAGGTGTCGGAAGTCGTGCCGCTCGGCGCGCTGAACCCGGAACACATCGTGACGCCGGGCATTTTCGTCCAGCGGATCGTCGAGGTGCCGCAGGCCGCGCACGCGGCCGAGCTGGCCGCCGAACACGCTGCGTCGCAAGCCGCCTGACCCGCCTGGAGAAACCGACATGAAACGACTGACCCGCGATGAAATGGCCAAGCGCGTCGCCCAGGACATCCCCGAAGGCGCGTACGTGAACCTCGGCATCGGCGTGCCGACGCTGGTGGCCAACCACCTCGACCCGAGCAAGGAGATCTTCCTGCACAGCGAGAACGGCCTGCTCGGCATGGGCCCGGCGCCCGCGCCCGGCGAGGAAGACGACGAGCTGATCAACGCCGGCAAGCAGCACGTGACGCTGCTAACCGGCGGCGCGTATTTCCACCACTCGGATTCGTTCGCGATGATGCGTGGCGGCCACCTCGACTACTGCGTGCTCGGCGCGTTCCAGGTGTCGGCGAACGGCGATCTCGCGAACTGGCATACGGGCGCGCCCGATGCGATTCCGGCCGTCGGCGGCGCGATGGACCTCGCGATCGGCGCGAAGCAGGTGTTCGTGATGATGGAGCACCTGACGAAGCAGGGCGAGAGCAAGATCGTCGCGCAGTGCTCGTATCCGGTCACCGGCGTGCAATGCGTGAGCCGCATCTATACGGATCTCGCCGTGCTCGACGTGACGGCCGACGGCCTCGCGGTGAGCGAGATCTTCACCGACCTGTCGTTCGACGAGCTGCAGAAGCTGACCGGCGTGCCGCTGATCGACGCGACGCAAAAGGCCGCCGCCTGAACGGCAAGCGTGCCGGGGCGCGCATTCGAGCGCACGCCGGCACGCTTGGGTAGACAATAGGCGCACGCCGTTTCCCCATTCTGATGCCATGCTCGAAGACAGCGCCCGCCTGACCTCCCTGATCTGCGGCACCGAGCCGCTCAACCGGATCTGGTCGCCCCGCGCGACGATCCAGCGCATGCTCGACGTCGAGGCCGCGCTTGCGCGCGCGCTGGCCGCGCAGCAGGTGATTCCCGCCGCCGCGGTCGCGCCGATCGAACGTGCGTGCGACGCCGGCCGGCTCGACGCCGACGCACTCGCGCACGGTGCGGCGCTCGGCGGCAATCTTGCGATTCCGCTCGTCAAGCAGCTCACCGCGCAAGTGAAGGCCGACGACCCCGAGGCCGCGAAGTTCGTGCACTGGGGCGCGACGAGCCAGGACATCATCGATACCGCGACCGTGCTGCAGTTGCGCGACACGCTCGACGTGCTCGATCCGCTGCTCGACGAAGCCTGCGCGTCGCTCGCCGCGCTCGCGCGCACCCATCGCGCGACGCCGATGATCGGCCGCACGTGGCTGCAGCAGGCGCTGCCGATCACGCTCGGCCTCAAATTCGCCCAATGGCTCGATGCGCTGCTGCGCCATCGCGCGCGTTTCGCCGAGTTGCGCGAACGTGCGCTCGTGCTGCAGTTCGGCGGGGCAGCCGGCACACTCGCGAGCCTGCGCGAACACGCAGCCGGCGTGAGCGCTGCGCTCGCGGCCGATCTCAAGCTCGCGGTGCCGGCCGTGCCGTGGCATACGCAGCGCGATCGCATCGCGGAAGCGGCGGCGTGCTTCGGGATGCTGACCGGCACGCTCGGCAAGATCGCGCGCGACGTGTCGCTGCAGATGCAGACCGAAATCGGCGAGCTCGGTGAACCGGCCGCCGCCGGCAAGGGCGGCTCGTCGACGATGCCGCACAAACGCAACCCGGTCGGCTGCGCAGCCGTGCTGACGGCTGCCGTGCGCGCGCCGAACCTCGTCGCGACCGTGTTCGCGGGGATGGTGCAGGAGCACGAGCGCGCCCTCGGCGGCTGGCAGGCCGAATGGGATGCGCTGCCCGACCTCGCCCGCCTGACGGGCGGCGCGCTCGCACAGATCGCGCAGATCGTCGCTGGCCTCGACGTCAACACCGAGCGCCTCGCCGCGAACCTCGAGCTCACGCACGGGCTGATCCTCGGCGAAGCCGTGATGCTCGCGCTCGGCGACCGCATCGGCCGACTCGATGCGCATCACGTCGTCGAGCACGCGTCGAAGGAAGCCGTGCGCACCGGCGCGACGCTGTTCGACGTGCTCGCCGCCGATGCGACCGTGTCGGCCCACCTGTCGCGCGACGCGCTCGCGCGGCTGCTCGATCCCGCACATTACGTCGGCGAGGCGCATGCCTATGTCGACGCCGTGCTCGCGCTGCATGCGGGCGCGCACTAACCAGGAGAACCTTGAGATGCCTTTCGCCACTGTCAACGGCGTGAAACTGCATTACCGGATCGACCGTGCCGCGCGCGACGACGCGCCGTGGCTCGTCTTCTCGAATTCGCTCGGCGCCGACCTGCAGATGTGGGCCCCGCAGATCCGCCCGCTCACGCAGCACTTCAACATCCTGCGCTACGACACGCGCGGCCACGGTCATTCCGACGCACCGGCCGGTTCGTACACGATCGAGCAACTGGCGGGCGACGTGATCGGCCTGCTCGACCACGTCGGCATCGACTGCGCGCATTTCTGCGGCATCTCGATGGGCGGGCTGACGGGCGCCGCGCTCGCCGCGCGCTACCCGTCGCGCATCGTGCGCGCGGTGCTGTCGAATACCGCCGCGAAGATCGGCTCGCCGGAAGTGTGGGGGCCGCGTGCGCAGAAGGCGCGCGCCGAAGGCATGGCCGCGCTCGCCGACGCCGTGCTGCCGCGCTGGTTCACCGACGCATTCGTCGAACGCGAGCCGCGTCTGTTCGATGCGATCCGCGACACTTTCGTGCATACCGACAAGGACGGCTATGCGGCGAACTGCGACGCGCTGAACGCGGCCGACCTGCGCGAGGAAGTGAAGGGCATCGCGTTGCCGGTGCTCGTCGTGACCGGCGCGAAGGACATGTCGACGCCGCCCGACCAGGGCCGCGCGCTGGCCGCCGCGATTCCCGGTGCGCTGCACGTCGAATTCGACGCCGCGCACATATCGAACATCGAGTGCACCGGCGGGTTCAACCGCGCGCTGCTCGATTTCCTGACTGCGTGAGGCACCGGCGATGGATGACCAGGAACGTTATGAAGCAGGGATGAAGGTGCGTCGCGCGGTGCTCGGCGACGCGCACGTCGACCGTTCGATCGAGAACCGCACCGAGGTGACCGACGAATTCCAGAACCTGATCACGCGCTATGCATGGGGCGAGATCTGGACCCGCGACGGGCTGCCGCGCCATACGCGCAGCCTGCTGACCATCGCGATGATGGTCGCGCTGAATCGCGGCGAGGAACTGGCGCTGCACCTGCGCGCCGCGCGCAACAACGGCGTGACGCGCGACGAGATCAAGGAAGTGCTGCTGCAGACCGCGATCTATTGCGGCGTGCCGGCCGCGAATTCCGCGTTCCATCTCGCGGACAAGATCTTCAAGGAACAGGATGCGGCCGGTTAAGTGCCGGCGATGATCTGATCGGGCGGCCCACCGAGGCTGGCGGGCAGTCGTCGATGAAGAGCGCACCGGCAGCGAATCGGTGCGTGAACGAAGGAAAGGCGCGGCCACGAGGCCGCGCTTCTTGCATATATCAATGTTGCATGGGACCGGCGCAAGCGCAGACGCGCCCACGCCGGCCGACAAGGAGACTAGCGATGAATCGCGCACCCGTGGTCGATGTCCAGACCTTCATCAACGAGCAGCCGTTCGGCGGCTTTCAATGGCTCGTGTTCCTCATGTGTTTCGTGATCGTGCTGCTCGACGGCTTCGATACGGCCGCGATCGGCTTCATCGCGCCGTCGCTGCTCGGCGAATGGAACCTCACCAAGCCCGATCTCGCGCCCGTGTTGAGCGCCGCGCTGTTCGGCCTCGCGTGCGGCGCGCTCGTGTCGGGCCCGCTGTCCGACCGGCTCGGCCGCCGCTCGCTGCTGCTCGGCTCGGTGTTCCTGTTCGGCGTCGCGTGCCTGATGTCCGCGTTCTCGAACACGATCGGACACCTGACCATCCTGCGCTTCATCACCGGCGTCGGGCTCGGCGCCGCGATGCCGAACGCGGTCACGATGATGGGCGAATTCTGCCCGGATAAGCGCCGCGCGACCGTGATCAACCTGATGTTCTGCGGCTTTCCGCTCGGCGCCGCGTTCGGCGGCTTCCTGGCCGCGTGGATGATTCCACATTTCGGCTGGCGCAGCGTGCTGGTGCTCGGCGGCGTGACGCCGCTGCTGCTCGGCGTGCTGTTGCTGCTGAAGATGCCGGAATCGGTGCGTTTCATGGTCGCGACCGGTCAGTCCGTCGACAAGATCCGCGCCACGCTCGCACGCATCTCGCGCGACGCGTTGAACGCCGGCTCGTTCGCATTGACCGAAGCCGCACCGCAGACGGGCGGCAAGGGCCTCGGCGTCGTGCTGTCGCGCTCGTACATCGTCGGCTCGGTGATGCTGTGGCTCGCGTACTTCATGGGCCTCGTGATCTTCTACGCGTCGATCAACTGGATGCCGATCCTGCTGAAGGATGCGGGCCTGACGCCGAAGAGCGCGACGCTGATCTCGGCGCTGTTCCCGCTCGGCGGCGTGGGCGCCGTGCTGTGCGGCGTGCTGATGGACCGCTTCAACGCGAACCGCGTGATCGCCGTGTGCTACGCGCTGACGGCGGTGAGCGTGTATGCGATCGGGCAGGCGGCCGGCAACGTCGGGCTGCTGGTGCTGGTCGTGTTCGTGGCCGGCGTGCTGATGAACACTGCGCAGTCGTCGATGCCGGCGCTGGCCGCCGCGTTCTATCCGACCGAAGGGCGCGGCACGGGTGTCGCGTGGATGCTCGGCGTCGGCCGTTTCGGCGGGATCGCGGGGTCGTTCCTCGTCGCCGAGCTGACGCGCCGGCACTTCTCGTTCGCGGGGGTGTTCGCGACGATCGCCGTCGCGGGCGTGCTCGCGTGTGTCGCGCTGCTGATCAAGCAGATGGCGCGCCCGCATGGCGTGGCGCAGCCGGCGGGCAAGATCGAGTCGCTCGGACATTGAGCGGCGCGCGGGCCGGTGCGTTGCATCGGCCCGGCGCGTGATGGATTCGGGCCGGTCGAGAGCAGATCGACCGGCGCACGACGACAGACCGGGCCGCCTTCGCGGCCCGTCGACATTGCGGCCGTCGCACCGTTACTCCTCCGCGTCGTGCTCCTTGACGAAGTTGCGCAGATACGCGCGCAGCGCGGCTTCCCGGCCGCGATGATCGTCATGGTTCGCGGCGCCCATTCCCGCCTCGTCGCCGAACAGCGTCGGCGGCGCGCAGTAGGTGCCGACTTCGATGTTCTCGCGCAGCACGCGGATATCGTGCGTGAGCGGGTGATACTCGGCGATCCAGTGCATACCCTCGATGTGCTCGCCCGCTCTGAGCATTGGCTTCATCGGCAATCTCCATGCAGAGCAGCGGTGCAACCGCCGAAGCGGTTGCACGCGCCCGTACCGAAAGGGTACGCCTGCATCACCTGAAGCTCAACGGGCGCTCGTGAGCGCTTACTGCGGCAGCAGATGGGCGACGAGCGGGTACAGCGACAGGATCAGCAGCACGGCCATCGTCACGTTGAAGATGCGCAGCGCGCGGGGATTCGACAGGAAGCGGCGCAGGCCGAGGCCGAACGCGGCCCACAGGCTGATGCACGGGAAGCCGATCAGGATGAACAGGATGGCCATCCATGCGGCATTCATTCCATAGTCGGCGGACAGGCGGATCGTCGTCGCGGCGGTCAGCACCATCATCCACGCCTTCGGGTTGACCCACTGGAATGCGGCGGCTTCGATGAACGTCATCGGCCGCGATTTGGCTCCGTGCGCCTTCACTTCGCCCGACGTGCCGATGCGCCACGCGAGGTACAGCAGATAGGCGACGCTCGCCACTTCGAGGAGCGTGTACAGCAGCGGCAGGCGCTTGAACGCTTCGCCGAGGCCGAAGCCGACGCAGAGCATCAGGATCGCGACGCCGATGCTGATGCCGAACAGGTGCGGCATCGTACGGCGAAAACCGAAGTTGACGCCGGACGCGAGCAGCATCGTGTTGTTCGGGCCGGGCGTGATCGTCGTGACGAGCGCGAACAGCATGCCGGCGGGCAGCGCGCTGAGGGTGAGGAATTCCATCGCGGATTCTCCATTCGGTTCGAGGCTGGGATGGAGTCAGTGTAGCGACGGTTTTCTGTACAGTACCGGTACAGTTAAATTGACGATTGCCGGTACGGGGCGTGGGAGTGCGTGACCGCGGTCGTCAGCGCTACGTGTTGGCTCTCAGAAAAGATGTCCGTAGTCTCAATAAGTTGTCTTTGAATAAAAGAAACGATTATCGATAAACTTACATGTTATATTCTTGAATTTTATAAATATTCGGTATAAATGCTGTCATTGGTCTGTTATGAGCAATATTCGACCAGAGATGCCGGTCGCGGTCGGCCGCCTTGGTCGGCACTCAACCGATTCGCTCCTGAGGTCCGTCTGCGTTAACTTGCGGCGGAGCTGATGTTTCGTCGGCACACGGAATCCCGAGCAGCATGCAATTACGTTTTGACTGCTTCGCGCAGTGTTTCGCTATTCGAGGAGGTAATTGCCCCGAACCGCTGAATCATTGAGGTTCCGGACACCGTGATGGGAGTGTCGACAATTTTCTGCGTCTAGAACGCTATCCTCTCGCGATCGACAAAAAGGGCCTGCCATTTGTTTAGCCCTAGCGAACATTTCACGCATGGGCATCCAACTTTGGAGGGCGAGTCGAGCCAGCACAGTAGGGTCTCGAATGTGAACACGACGCTAGTCGGCACGAGGCGATTCGAAACAAGCTGGCGCCCTGGGCTTTTCTCACGGCGCAACGTGGCCGGCGTCAGCAGCGGATCGATCGCTGCCCACAATTGCCCCTTGATGAACGACGTGCCCATCTCCCCCGCCCCGCTTGTTCCGATGCCTGCTAACAACTCGCGGCGAAACTTAGCAACCCTATATACCCCCTCTAAAACCGCTTCTCGCCTTGTCTCGATCCATGCGCTCAAGCAATCGCGACCGGTCATACTGCGGAGAAATGCCAGTCGCTTCTGATTAGCCGGGACACTGATCATGCTGACTTTCCCTGTTATTTTTAACAGCTAGTCATTACGTTTTCTAAACAATTATTACTAAAACATTATTTATTCACATTGTTGCGGAGCCGCAAAAACTCCTGTAGATTGCGCAGGTAGACAGATCTGTATATTGCGATGCGAAATCGGGAATGCGTAAATCGCTCGCCAGGCAGTTCAGTATCAGCAAAATCATTCATAATCCTCTGAGAGAAACGTGATGAGTACGGGTCGTGCACCATCCACGCGCAAAGCTGTGCCTTTCACAATTGCAGTGATCGGCTGCGGTCCTCGTGGCATATCCGTTTTGGAGCGGATTGCGGCGAGATTGGCGAATGAACGCAACGCTTCACCGGTTATCGGCGATATTTGCATATACGTGGTTGACGCGCATGAAATCGGTGGCGGTCGCATTTGGCGTCCGGACCAGCCCAGCTGGTTACTCATGAACACCCCAGCAAAGGAAACGACAATATTTTCCGGTCCACCGGACGGCGGCGACGTTCGCCCGATGGCGGGGCCGTCACTGGCTGAATGGTGGGCTGAGGTCGATTCTGGTAATGCCGAGCCAAATGGCCTGGCACCACGATACGTATATGGTAAATATCTTAAATTTGCTTTTGATCGAATAATAAATGACCTGTCACGTCATGCGGATGTCCGTGTGATTAGAGGTGCTGTTATCGATGTACAAAAAAGCGATAGAAGGCGAACTGTCATGCTTTCCGATCGTTCTACATTTGATGCAGACAAAGTTGTACTCGCTACTGGTCATCCTGTTCCGGAATTGAGTGCCTCACAGCTGGAGTTTTCTCTCTTTGCAAGGCAGCATCCCGGGTTGAGGTACATCGAAGGAAATTCGGCCGCGGATATGCAACTTTCTGCGATTCAGCCGGGAGAGAGAGTCGGCGTCATTGGCTGTGGCCTCGCGTTCTACGACGTTATGGCCAGCCTCACCGAGGGGCGTGGCGGTCGGTACGAAACTGCAGCTGATGGCGATCTGGTCTACATTCCGAGCGGCAAGGAGCCGAGAATTCATGCCGGATCGCGTAGCGGAGTTCCGTTTCCGGCTCGCGCCACGAATGAAAAAGCCGCTGACTATCAATACACGCCACGGTTGCTCACCGAGTCGAGAATGCAGCAGATTCGATTGGCTCGAGTGGCAACCAAACTGGATTTCCGTCGGGACGTCCTTCCGTGGCTCGAGGGCGAGATGCAACTGGTCTATTTCGCATGCATTCTCAGGGAGACCCGAGGTCGAGTGTATGCGAGTGGATTTGTCGATGCGGCCGTGAACAACGTCGGCGAGGATATCGATGCACTCCTACCGAAGGACATCATCAGAAAGACAGCCGAATCGTTCGGTGCTCACGGAATCGAAGGAGTAGACCTGGAAAAATGGTCACGGCCTTTTGCTGGTAAATTATTTCGTAATGCGAAAGAGTATTCGGGCGAACTGGAGAAGTGGATTCGAAACGATATCGAGAATGCGGGGAAAGGCAATGTCAGGGGGGCCGTCAAGGCAGCCACTGACGTATTGAGGGACATCCGTCCGATCCTAAAGTATGCAGTCGACTATGCCGGGCTGACCCCTGCTTCCCACCAACACGATTTTCTCGGTTCGTTTGTCGGGATCTATTCGATGCTGTCGGCGGGACCGCCGGCGGTGCGATTGAAGCAAGTCCTCGCACTCATCCACGCGAATATCCTGACTTTTGCAGGGCCGAAGGCAGAATTTTCCGTGTCCGTCGCAGAGAAAGCGTTCGTCGTGTCGTCGCCTCAGGTATCAGGTGATGTGTTTAGGGCGAGCACGTTAGTCGACGCACGGATCCCTCCTCAGAACGTACACGCCGATAGTTCACCTCTATTTCGGAATTTGCTTGCGTCTGGAACCGTGACAAGTTTTACGAATTCGCTTGGTCAAGACACATTCGATACAGGCGGTGTGGCCGTGACGCGCGCACCGTTCAATGCAATGTCGAGAGAAGGACCGGACAGCGCGATCCATGTGATCGGGATTCCAGTCGAGCACACACGTTGGCTCATGCAGTTTGGGTCTGGGCGACCTGGTCCTTGGGGTCAGTTTACGAAGGATGCTGACGCGGTAGCCGAAAGTGTCATTGCTGCGTTTCTGGGCGCATTGGCCGCCACAAATACTCCGGTCGTTGCCGATAATGAAAAGGAGCATGTCGATGTCTGAGATGAAAAGCAGGGCCGAGAAGCAGAAAATTCTGGTTGTCGGTGGAACGTCGGGAATCGGCTTGGCCGCTGCACGGGCATTCGCCACGAGTGGTGCCGACGTTACTGTCATGTCGAGATCGGCTGCGAGTATTGATCGTTCGCTTTCGATCATCGGTGCCAGTGCGTCAGGCGCCGTGGTGGATGTTTGCGATGATGAAAGTGTTGCAGATGCGATCGCGTCGTTGGATGCGTTCGATCATGTAGTAGTTACTACCGCGTCCACCCCGCTTCCTACAGGGAGTATCAAGTCGATTCCTCTCGACCGAGCGTATGGTGCGATGAACTCAAAATTCTGGGGTGCTTATCGAATTGCCAGAGAGGTAAAAATCAATCAGGGCGGGTCGTTGACGTTCGTGTCGGGAATTCTTGCGTCGAGGCCTACGAAGAATACTGCGCTTATCGGAGCAATCAACGCGGCATTGGAGAGCCTGGCAAAAGGGTTGGCGCTCGAGCGGGCTCCTGTTCGTGTGAATGTGGTGTCGCCTGGAATACTTGGCAATGCGTCGATGTTGGTACATCTGAACGAGGAAGAACGAAAAAGTATTGGTGCGCGTCTCCCCGTCGAGAAAATCGGCACTCCAGAGCTTGTAGCGGATGCAATTGTGTTCCTGGCGAATCACAAGCACATCACGGGTACGACATTGGTCGTCGATGGAGGAGGTTCCCTTGTCTGACAATAGTCTCTTTACGTCCGTGATCGAAGAAGCCGATGCGCAATCGCGAGAAATCGTCAAGTCGCGTGCCCTGATCACGGTTTGCATTGGCTTCTTTATGGTCAGCTTGGACGCCACTGTCGTCAATGTTGCATTGAACAGCCTGCGCCTCAGCCTGCACGTTGGTTTGAGCGGATTGCAGTGGACGGTGGACTCTTACACGCTGGCGTTTGCAGCTCTGTTGCTAAGCGCTGGAGCGCTTGGCGATATCTTCGGGCCGAAGAAGGTATTCAATGTCGGTCTGATTGTTTTCTCGTTGGCATCTGCCTTGTGCGGGCTGTCGACAAGTCTGGGTGCACTGCTTGCGTCACGCGTTCTCCAAGGCGTTGGGGCCGCGCTGCTTGTCGCGACGTCGCTGTCGCTTCTTCAGAAAATATTTGTTGAACCGGCTGACCGCGCGCGTGCGTTCGGAGTTTGGGGTGGGGTCGGTGGCGTGGCAGTGGCCGCCGGTCCGGTGCTCGGTGGTTTCCTCATCTCGATGTTCGGATGGCCCTCCGTATTTCTGGTCAACGTGCCTTTCGGCATCCTGGGCGTAATCCTCTCGGCGCGCTATTTGCCGAAGATGCCGGGGGAGGCTCGCCGGATCAACTTTGGGGCACAGGTGCTTTCCGCCGTCGCACTGGGTGCACTCGCGTTTCTGTTCATTTCCGCCGGCGCACACGGATGGTCGAGCCGCGATGTGCAGATCGCGGCAGCCGCGTTCGCAATCGCGACATGCCTGTTCCTTGGGATTGAGCGATTCTCTGCCAATCCGATGTTGCCGCGCGGGATTTTCCGGTCGCGAATCTTTTCGGCGGCGACGACTGTGGGGATGATCATCAATTTCGGGTTCTACGGACAGCTGTTTGTACTGAGCCTGTATTTTCAACAGATCTGCAAATATTCGACGATGGAAACAGGCTTGGCCCTTCTGCCTCAGGCGATTGTTTGCTCACTTACCGCCTTTTATTGCGGACGAGTCACGGCTCGAACCGGGCCAGGTTTCCCGATGAAAGTCGGCCTGCTTGCCGGTGCGCTCGGCCTCTTCGGATTGACCTTCGCAAACGGAAATAGCTCATACGTTTCCGTTCTGATACCGATGCTCGCGGTTGGTTTCGGCATGTCGTTTACTGCGCCGGCGACTGTTGCTGCGGGCATGTCGGCGGCTCCGGCCGGACAGGCCGGTATCGTATCTGGCGTGATCAACGCAGCCCGTCAGAGCGGTAGTGTGATGGGAATCGCTGTCCTTGGTGGCCTGATTGGATTGAGCTCGAATTTCGAATATGGCATGCATCTGGCGTTCTGGGTTGCATCTGTTCTGTTTGCTGGCGCATTGTTGGTTACCGCTTTGAGAATTCGTAAGTAAATTTAACTAATTGTCCATTTTTTTGGATGAGGTTGATTGATATGAATAGCATTCCTAACGAGTGGATGAAGTACTGGGAGAGTCGGAAGGACGCATTTTCTTCAGAATGTCTCGCAGAGTTGCAGCGATTCGAGACGGCCACCCGCGACCCTCAAGGCACCCAACAAGACGTGCTTCGAGACGTGATATCCGTCAGTAAGGGCTCTCTGCATTGGCAAGAGTGCGGATACTCAAGCGTGTCGGGAGTCGATGACTATCGCAGCACGTTGCCGATCATGCGCTACGATGATTTCGTCCCCCTTATCGATCGCGAGATTCGTACAAAAGGTGGAGTGCTGACCTGCAGCCCGGTGATGCGATGGCTCAAAACAAGCGGGACGACTGGTACGCCGAAGCGTGTGCCCTATACGCTGCATTGGGTACTGAACTACCGGATCCCGGCAATGAAAGCGATGTGGGGAACCTACAGTCGGCTCCACCCGGAGCTTTTGTCGAATCCCTATGCGACGCTCGATACGCAGACCGTTCGCGAGAATGCACAGGACTACATCCATGGTGTTCCATTCCAGGCGGTCAGCAATCGTCATCCACGGATGAACAGCATGGATTGGAATCCGCCGTGGTACGAGGCGCCTTGGTTTTGCGAGAACGCGCCGGTTTCCTTCGAAGACAAGATGTATTGCAGGGTTCGGCACCTCGTGGGAAAGGACCTGTATTTCATCAACGCCATTAATCCGAGCACGTTGCTTTCGCTTCGAGACCACATCGGCACCAGTAAGGAGAAGCTGGTTGCCGATGTCAGAAATGGGACGATCGATGGACAGCCATTGTGCAACGCGGATCCGCACGAGGCCGATCGGCTGGAGAAGGTTCTTGCGAACCCAGGCTTCACGTTGAAGGATATTTGGCCGACCTTGGGTTTGTATGCATGCTGGCTGTCGGCATCCGCTGGCTTGTATCAACAAGCACTGGAAGAAATCTTTCCCGGCGTCGCGCGGCTGCCGTTCATGAGCTGCGGAACGGAAGGGGTGGTTACGATTCCGGTCAGCGAAGACGCATATAGCCAGCCGCTCGCGATCAACCAGGCGTTCTTTGAGTTTGTGGAAGACGACGTGCCCTTGGGAGAACTCGTAGAGCGTGGGGAGAAACCGCAGACACTACTGGCACACCAACTGACGGCAGGGAAGAACTATCACGTGATCATGTCTCAGGCCAACGGGCTATATCGTCTTTGGACCGGAGATATCTACCACGTAGATCGCGTCGTGGATGGCACGCCGTGGATCCATTTCCTGCATCGCGACGGAGTATTTCATTCGTTCACTGGTGAAAAGCTGACCGAACACCAAGTCACGGCCGCGTTGAGACGGGGCTTTGCAGCAGCGGACCGGCAGATTGGTCTTTATCTGTGCGGCCCACGTTGGGGGCAGCCGCCGAGCTATGTCGTCGTGGCCGAGGCCCGCGGCGCCGACGTCACACTTGGTGCAACCCTCTCGCGCCATGTCGAAAGTGCGTTACAAGACATCAGCATCGAATACGAATCCAAGCGCGTGTCGAACCGCTTAGGGCCGATCGAGGTTCATGTGGTTCCGGAGAACAGCATTCAGGCGTTTGTCGAGAGAAAGCGCCAGAAAGGAAACGCGAACCAATACAAGTACAAACCGTTCCAGAAAGATACGGAATTTCTTGGCGAACTGTCAGGCCAGTAACGACTACCGGAACATCAAATCATGCTCGAATTGAAGACACATCCCTCCAATCTGCGCAGGGAAATCAGGAAGATTCGTCGTGGCCCGACGGAGCTCGCCATGCACGCGTGGCTGCCTGAAAACCCCAAGGCAGCAGTGTTCTACTTTCATGGGTTGCAGAGCCACGCCGGCTGGCTGTGGGAGGCCGGGCGCCAATTTGCAAACAACGACGTATCAGTATTCGTTCTGGACAGGCGCGGGAGCGGGATAAGCGACGGAGATCGAGGCGACATTCCGCCGGCGGAAGTGGTCGTAGCCGACTATGTTGCTGCCCTGAAATGGGTCCGCGAATTCATCGGCGACGACACGCCTCTTTGCTTGTTTGGCCACTGTCTCGGCGGGTCCTTCATGGCGGCCGTGATGCATCACCCGTCATTCGACGTCCCGTACGATGCAGCGATATTTTGTTCCACTTGGCTTGGGAAGTTGCATGCGAGCTTGCCCGAAAGCGAGCTGGAGAAGATTGCGGCAGAAAGCAGCGATGAAATGTGGGATGCAGGGTTGCGTTCTTCGGATTTCACCGACTCCAGACAATATCAAGCATTCATCGACGAGGATGATCTCGCGATCAGGGAGATCACCAAGAGATCGAGGCGATCGCTGATTGAGATCGAGCGACTGTACGTTGACGCTCAAGGGGATTTGCCTTCGGTTCCGATGGCGTACGTGTCTGGAACATCTGATCCGATTATCGACCTCGAGAGCGCCCACAACGCCTTCCTCAGGATGACGCAATCTCGCGGGTCGGTTCTGAAGTTGCCGACCCACAAGCACTACCTTTTCTACACCGAGGTCAGGCGTGAGCTGATTGACTGGGCGTCAGCGTTCGTTTTACTTCAGGCTCGAGAAGTCTATGCATGATGTCCGCGTCTATCACGTGCAGCAGCCCATGCGGGTTGGGTTCGGCCACCCTGCAGCCACACGTACGACGTCCGAAAGCGTGGTGCTCGAACTGGATATCTCGGGTTGCGTGGGTCTTGGCGAATGCGCGCCGCGAAGTTACGTCACGGGCGAGACGTGCGTGACTGTTTGTGATGCGTTGAGGAGCCTTCCGCTGGCGCGCATCATCGACGAACTGCTGAGCGAGTCGCCGAATGACGTTCTCTATCGCATCAAGCGGCTGGGTATTGAGGCCGCCTTCGATTTCACGGCAGCCAACAACGTTGTATGCATCGTGGAGCTTGCGATTCTTGACTGGATCGGCAAGCGGACCCGGGTTTCATTGGATGCGATGTTGCGTAATGGTGCTTCTTTGGCCGAGAGCAGCGCGCCAATCAAGATATCGCAGGTCCTTGACCAGAATCTGACAGTCGATGATTTCTTGCGGGAGCGAGGTCCGTTTCATTTCGTCAAGATCAAAGCTCATCGTGACAGAGCGAAAGATCTCGAGACCGTGACAGAGATCAGAAGGGCCATCGGGGACGACACACCGATCGTCATCGACGCCAATATGAGCTGGAGTCTTATCGAGGCTGTCGAGCACGTGAGAAAGCTTCGTGAAGCCGGATTGACGATGGTTGAAGAGCCGTTCTCGAAGAGATCTTGGACCGAATTGCATGAGCTGCGCGTTCAGACGGGGATCTCGATCATGCTCGATGAGTCGGTCTCAACGTTAGATGATCTGCGGCGCGCCATAGGTAGCGACAGTTGTGATGCGGTGAATGTACGCGTGTCGAAATGCGGGGGGGTACTCCGGTCCATCGAAATGATCGAGCTCGCCAAGAGCTTCGGTATCCAGTTCCAGATCGGTGTGCAGGTCGCCGAATGCGGACCGCTGATCCAGGCCGGAAGATTGCTTGCTTCCCTGCACCGAGATGCAATTGCGGTGGAGGGAGGGCAAGCCGATCGCTTCTTCGACAGCATGATCGTTTCTCCTGATCTGAGTTTTGACAGGGCAAGAAGCACGGTTCCGCCACCAGCCGGATTCGGGTTGGGACTATCGACTTCGACTGAGATTTCCAAGTATCTGGCTTTCGGCTACAGCCGATCAGCAGATGAATGGACCGCGACATCCCACTATACCGAGGCTTGACATTCGACATGAAACGCTATTTTTCCGATCTGATCGTAGACTTTCTCAAACAACAAGAAATCGAGTACGTAGCCTTCAACCCCGGTGCCTCCTTCCGGGGAATCCACGACTCGTTGGTACATCGAGAGGATTCGCCTGAGATCCTTATGGCATGTCATGAGGAGATCGCGGTAGCCATGGCGCACGGCTATTACAAGGCATGCAATCGACATATGGCAGTGTTCCTGCATGCGAATGTTGGGCTCTTGCACGGGTCAATGGCGATCTTTAATGCATGGTGCGACCGGGTGCCACTGTTGCTGATTGGTGGTAACGGGCCGATTGATGCCGCAAAGCGGCGACCGTGGATTGACTGGATCCATACGTCGCAAAACATTGAGTCCGCCGTGAAGGATTTCGTCAAATGGTGCGATCAACCAACCAGTCAGAGGGCAACAGTCGAATCGCTTTATCGAGCCTTCAAGTTGATGAACACCGAGATGCATGCCCCGTGCTACGTGGCTATCGACTTTGACGTTCAGGAACAAGAAGTCGAAAGTGCGGCGCAACTGCTGCCACCGACCGCGACCACTCCTAGCAGGCTGCCGGCAGCCGATGCACCCTTCATCGAGAATCTGACGGAAAGGCTGCTGTCGGCGCGCATGCCGGTTCTGATCATTGATTTCAGTGGGCGAGATCCGGCAACCGTCGCACCGCTCATCTCGTTGGCGGAACAGGTCGGGATGGCGGTGATCGATCGTGGTAATCGATTCAATTTTCCCAATGTTCACCCGTTGAATGTGTCCAACGCACCACCTGACATGCTCAAGGAGGCCGATCTGGTGTTGGCGATCGAAGTCCAGGACCTTGCCGGTGCTTTGGGGGCGTTTCTTCCCGTAACCGACGGTATGCCTGCTATTGAGGATGTCACCGTGGTTACGTTGAGCACGAGCGACACGTTGCCAAGTAAATGGGCTGCGGACTATCAGCAGTTTGTTCCGGTTAACCTGGGTGCGATTGCCGACACTCGGACAACTGTTGAAGCTTTGGAACGCGCCGTAGCTGATGCCGCCGACAGACACGCTCGTCCTGAACGGGAAGAGAGAGTTCGCGCATTGACGGTACATCATGAGCGGGTGCGGAGGGAATGGGACCTCGACGTGCGGCAACTTCGCGCCGAAGACAACGAGATCCATGTCGCGACGGCAGTGCGAGAAATATTTCAGGTAGTGCAAGACAGAGACTGGATCCTCACGAATACGGGTAGTCTCACCATCGATGGCTGGGTCAAGAAGCTATGGGATATTGAACGACCGGGTTCCTATCTCGGGCTAAACGGTGGTGCTGGATTGGGGTACGGGCTGGGCGCATCCATCGGGGCGGCAATCGCGCATCGTAATGATGATGTCCTATGCATCGACCTGCAGGCGGATGGCGATTTTCTTTATACACCCAGCGCACTCTGGACATTGAGTTCGTACGATGTTCCGTTGCTGGTCATCATTATGAACAATAGGTTGTACTTGAATTCAACGCAGCATGCTGAACGTATCGCGAAGGCCAGGAATCGCGTTGAGGATCTGTCACACGTTGCGACGAGTTTCTTCGAGACACCGGTCGATTTCGTCAAGATTGCCGAAGGGTTCGGAATCAAGTCGTTTCCTCGCATCGATCGAGCAAGCGAAATCGAGCAAATTGTCGGTGAAGCGGCACATTACGTTGTGACTCAGCGCAAGCCTGCACTAGTCGAAATCCTGATGAAGTAAGCCCCGTGGCTGAAATCGAAAAATCACCGTCCAGAAAAAGGCTATGAAATGACTATCAAGTTTATGGAAGGCGTACTCCGCGGAGAGCGTTTTGTGGGATTTGTCGAGTCAGGCGTGACACTGCCGAACGAGCTCTATCGAATCTCGTTGGCAAAACTGTGCGAAGCGACTGGCGGCAAGACTGACGCGGTCGTTGCGAAGGAATATCTGTTGAAAAGCGCGTCGTCGGTGAGATTTTCGGATCAAGACATGATCGACTTTTCGCCGTTGCCGCCGCTCTTCCCCGATGCGGCCGGGGACGCAATGGCCAGCGGATTCATGCAGACCCACAACGTCAAGATCGAATCCGCGCGCGATGACCATGGCGAGATTGTGTTGCCAAATTGGTTTGTCAAGGGACTGGGATCATCCGTGAAACTGTCCGGTCAACCACTGCGCGCACCCAGGCAGGCTCTGGCACTGTGCGAAGAAGCTGAGGTCGTGCTTGTCTACCGCAGCAACGCAGATGGGCGGCCGGAATACTGTGGTTACACATTCGGGAACGACCTGACGGATATCGGCCGCTTCAAACGGCATCCGGGCCATCTCGCATATGCAAAGCTATGTGATGCTGCCGTTTCCAGCTGGTTCCATATCGCGCCACCACCGCAAAGCGTACAGGGTGAAGTTTCGATCGAGCGCGACGGTGCGGTTGCTTGGAAGGGAAATTTCAAGACGGGACTGGATGCTCTCGGCTACCGCTTGGCGGATATGGTCGATCACTTGTTTTCCTATTCGGCGCTGAGCCACCCGGGGCGAATTCATTATGTGTTCATTGGTGCCGATCGGAGCAGCTTTCATGCTGGTTTCAGCATCAAGGAAGGCGATCGAATCGTTCTGAACTTTGCCAGTCACGACGTAGTTATTTCGAATCAGGTTCAGTTCGCCTAGTTGCCATCGAGGCGCCCGTATGGCACAGAAGCCGGGCGGAGTTTTGACCGGCTTTCGTCTGGTTGTTGTCGGTAAGAGGCGATCGAGCACCTGCCTGTGGCGCCCGTATTTGTTTCTCCGTTGATTAACAGGCGCGTGCCTGTCGGTCTCTTTGATTTTCGTTACATCGCGTGACGTAGCGCTTTTTCACAAGTAGAAAGGAAGCAACATGCTCGAAGAGCAATACATCAGGAATGCTTTCCCTGACATAGCGGCCGTGCCGGTACCTCTGCTGACCTCACTGTCGCTCCCGCTGGACCAGGCGGTATCGGGATTGCTCGACAATATGCTGCTCGAGGAACAAGCGGAATTGCACCCGGAATGGGAAGAGGTATTCCTGCAACGTGTGCGCGATGCGCTCGAGCGTGCGCTTATCAAGCGCGACACGGATGCTGCAAATGCAGTTCATCGAACGTTGTTCCTGCTGTATGAACTACACGTCGTCGACGGCGCGTCGCCACGTGCCGCCAATCAGTTCAATCCGTCGCTGACGCGTGTGCGTCGATGTATCGAGCGGGCATGGCTCGACAATGAAATGCGTCGCGTCGGTGATGAATGCCCCGCGCATCTTGACGGCTCGGCGCTTACGCAGAGGCTCAAGCGCTTGTGGGTGCAACATCCGGTCGCGTCGCATCCGTTGTTCGATTTCCTGGAAAGGAGCGCGTCGCTCGAGCAGATCGTCGCATTCTTCAAGAGTGACAGCGCGTTGAATATTCGTTTTTTCGATCTGCTGGTGTATTCAATGATCGGATCGCGTGAAGGCGTGCGGCGCGAGTTGGCGCAGAATTTCTGGGACGAATCGGGACGCGGCGACGCCGCGCGCAGCCATGTGACTCTATTCCGGAGCTTGCTCAGCACGGTCGGAGTGAGTAGCGCGTCCGACGACCATGCCAGCGAACTTGGGTGGCAAGGATTGGCGGGTTACAACCTGTTCATGCTGTCGAGCGTGAATCGGCAGCATTACTTCAAGCTGCTGGGCATCATGGCAATGACCGAATTGCTTGACCCGTCACAGTACGAAAAGCTGGCGCGCGGGTGCCGGCGTGTCGGGTTAGGCCGTGACGCTGAGCTTGACTACTACGACGAGCACGTGACGATTGACGTAATTCATGGGGAAGGATGGCTGTCGAACGTCATTGTTCCAATCGTCAACGAAACGCCAACCGTGGCAAAGGACATCCTGGTTGGCGCGTCGCTGAGAATGGCAACCTGCAATGACTATTACGATGCGTTACTGGCTCGATTGATCGAAATGGGGCAACAACAGGCGGGTGAGCAGATTTCGATGGCTGCCTGATACGTGTCATAGCATGGCGACGGGGGCTTGGACTGCGTGCAACAGACACTCCGTTGCTTGCCATGCTTCGTTGGCTGCATTGGTTTTGTCGCCGATCACGGCGGCTAGTGTGGCGCCGTCGAGCAACATGACGACTTGGCGAGCCGTCGATTCGATCGACGTTGCGGGTACAAGATCACGCAACAGGTTCTGGATGAAGAGACGGAGCTGAACTTTCTGTTTGGTCGAGATGCGAATAATCTCGCCGGGTTCGGCGTGAAACTCCGAGAGTGCACTGGTGAACATGCAGCCCCCAAAGTCGCGTGCATTGAACCAGCGATCGTGCCAGGAAAACACTTCCCTCAACCGTTCAATCGGTGTGTTCCGGGTAGCAACTGCACTGGCCATCGACCCCAGTGCACTGTGCGCGCGCTGAGTCAGAACCTCGGAGATCAAATCGTTCTTGGTCGAGAAGTATCGGAATAGCGTCATCTTCGCCACTCCTGCTTCTTCGATGATTCTGTCGATCCCGACGGCGTGGTAGCCGTATTGCGTAAATAATCGTGTCGCCGTATCGACGATCGCCTGACGTTTTGAACTTGTGGCCATGCGATGCTTTCCCCAACCTGATCGTCTCACGATTATAGCGGCGCGAGACCATCCGATGGGGCGTGGGTTCGGGCTATCCCAAGCGGTTGAGTGGTGTTGTTGTCGCACCGCTTACGGTAGGCCTTCAGCCCGTCGTCGAACCGAAACATGTCAGCCTCCCGAACATCTGGATTACCGAAGGCAAGTCGTCGACAATCGCCTCGCCGAGGTCAAATTCGACTCCATTCGACAGGCGAACATCTAACGAGAGTGCCACCAGCGACCTGTTCGGCGGCAATACAGGGAGAACGACGGGCACGGTCGATGACGAGGGCGACAGGGGAAACGCCCGCCGTTCACTCACCGGAACACGACGTGATGGCCCTTGGATGTCGATCGGTACGCCGTCGGTTACCCGCCAAGGTTCTGCCCATCACAGCCGAACGATGGACCGCTAACGTTCTTGCGATTCGTTGGGCGCAGGCGTCACGGCGGGCGGCAACGGGCGATTCGCGATCTCTATCGCTTCAGTTCGCGGCACACCCAAGGTTTGCAACAGGGATGAAGCTGCCCGTTCGGCAAAGCCGTTCTGACTGTACCCGATCATGTTCAACATGTCGGTAACCGGCTTCTCGTCCGCATCGAATCGGAGCTCGATCGCAATGGCGGTCAGTACCGCGCCCCCGACCGTGATCACGCTCATCAGCGGGTCGCTTGCCGAGAACCTCCCCGCGAGGATGCCTTTCTGAATATCCCTCAACAACCGCGGTCCGAGGCCGCGGCTGAGCGCTCGCATGGACAACCCCTCGCGCAGGAGAAATTGTCCCCAGACCGGCTCGCCTCTGGCTCGCAGCAATGTATGGCGCAGCGACACGGAAATGATCTCGGCCGGGTCGGTGAGGCCGCCTGCGATGCGGTCCAGGGTATCCGCGAACTCCTCGAACACGATTTCCAACACCGCGGCATGAATCGCCTCTTTCGATTCGAAGTGGTTGTAGAACGACCCGAAACCCACGTCCGCGGCTTCCGTAATTTCATTGATCGCGACGCCTTCCATCCCCTTTTGCGCCATGAGTACAAAGGCGGCATCCAGCAGGCGCGCGCGCGTCTCGCGCTTGCGGCGCGCGCCCCGCGGCTCGCGAACCTCGGGGCTCGACGGCGCTTGCCCGTTCGAGACGGCCGGCGACGGTGTTCTGGTGCGACGGGAAGAAGTGTTGGGCATCGGCGTGCGCATGGTTTCGGTGTTCGAGTATACGTTCGAACATCAAAATTGACAAAGTTATCAGTTATGACTTTAATGTCATCAAGGCGGCCAGCAGTGGCCAGTCCCGAGAATGGGAGACGGAACGGTGGTGGAGACAAAACTGACGTGCGAGCCGGGCGTCCATGAAGGCAACGACAACGCGAACTGTGCCGGCGGCCGCGACTTGCCGTCGGAGGTAGACGTGCTCGTGGTGGGCTGCGGTCCCGTCGGCGCGGCGATCGGTGCGCTTCTCGGCCGGGACGGCGTGCGCGTGCTCGTCGTCGACAGGGCGGCGGAGATCTTCATGGCGCCGCGTGCGATCGCGCTCGACAACGACGCGCTTCGCATCCTGCAGTACGTCGGGGTGAACGAAGCCGACCTCGATACGGTGGCGATTCCGTACGTCCGGATGCGCTCGCCCTGGTTCGGCGAGTTCGGGCGCATCAATACGCTGGGGAGCATCGACGGCCATCCGAAGCTCGTGACGTTCTATCAACCGGACCTGGAGCGATGCTTGCGTGCCCGACTGGCCGCGCACCGCACGGCCCGAATGGCGCTCGGTGTGACGCTCGTCTCGCTCGACGAGCACGCGGACCACGTCGCCGCCACGCTCGACAGCGGGCCGGGCGCACGGCACGTCGTGCGCGCCCGCTACGTCGTCGGTGCCGACGGCGCCAGCTCGATCGTGCGCCAGCTGATCGGACAGGATTTCAAGGGCAAGACGTTCGCGGAGGACTGGTTGATCGTCGATGCGCGAAACGTGCGCCGACCCATCGACCACGTCGAATTCATCTGTGACCACCGGCGACCGACGCCTCATATGACCGCACCCGGGGGGCGCGAGCGTTGGGAGTTCATGCTCCATCCCGACGAGACGCGCGAAGAGATGGAATCCGACGAACGCATCCGCGAACTGCTCGCGCCGTGGGGCGGCATCGAGGACATGGTGATCGAACGCAAGGCCGTGTACCGTTTTCATGCCCGAACCGTCACGACGTTCAGCAAAGGGCGCGTTTTTCTCGCGGGCGATGCCGCCCATATCACGCCGCCGTTCGTCGGCCAGGGGCTCGTCGCCGGCCTGCGCGATGCCGCGAATCTCGGCTGGAAACTGGCGTGGGTCGTCAAAGGCCACGCAACCCCGCAAATTCTGGATTCCTACGATCGGGAACGCCGACCGCACGCCAAGGCGATGATCGGCGTCGCGAAATTCATGGGCAAGCTCGTGATGCCGCGAAACGCCGGGATCGCGTTGTTCACGCATGGTCTGATGCGATTGACGCGGCTCGTTCCGCCGCTACGGAATCACTTCGACGAACTCGGGATCAAGCCGAAGAATGCGTTCCGGAGCGGTCTGTTCGTCCCCGGCCATTCGTCCACGCGGCTCGTGCGCGGCGCAGCCCTGCCGCAGGGATGGCTGCGCAGGCACGATGGGACGATCCGCCTGAGCGACGACGTGTTCGGTACTGGTCTCGCGCTGATCGGATTCGGACGGGATCCGGGCGTCGAGCTCGACGCCGGCGCGCGAGCCGCGCTGATCGCGGCGGGCGGCGTCGTGGTGCAGGTGATGCACCGCGGGCAGCGCCTTCATCGCATCGAGGACGACGGATGGGAGGACCTGGACGGTACGTTCATGCCGGGTGTCGTGCGGTTTGGCTGGGCGGCCGTGATTCGGCCGGACAAAACGGTCCTGCACGAAGGCCCGGTCGCCGACTCGACCCGTCTGGTTCTCGAATCCCTGCAATTGCTTGGTGCGCGCACCGCGTTGTCGTCGCTGTCCGATCACATTGCCCAGCCGATTTCCTGAGGCCCCCATGAAGCTCACGACTGCACAACCCGCACGGAGTCCCCAGCCGACGACGAAGGCTCGGGCGCTTTCCTATCTGATGTTCGAGCGTCCCGATCTCGAACGGGCCGAACGATTTCTCAACGACTTCGGCCTGCGGACGGTATCCCGTGACGGCGAACATTTGTTCCTTCGAGGCACGGCCGCCACACCGTTCTGCTACGTCGTCCGGCGGGCTGAAAAAAACCGGTTCGTCGGCTTCGGGCTTGAAGTGGACGGCATCGACGCACTGCGAAAGCTCGCCGGCGTGCCAGGCGCGTCGGACGTGGCGCCGTCGCCGTGGCCCGGTGGCGGCCATCGCGTCACGCTCGTCGATCCGTCGGGTTTTCGTGTCGACGCGGTCGCGGGACAAGCGCGGGCCGGCGCCCTGCCGCACCGGTCGGCGTTACCGTTCAACTCGCCCGATTCCGTCGTTCGCGTGAACGATACCCAGCGTGCGCCGCTGGCGGCGCCGGAAGTGATTCGCCTCGGTCATGTCGTGCTCGAACTCGCCGATTTCCAGGCGACTTGCGCGTGGTACACGTCTCACTTCGGTTTCATCCCGAGCGACGTTCAGGTGTTGCCGGATGGATCGCCCGCCGTCGCGTTCTTGCGGCTCGATCGCGGGGCGACCCCCACGGATCACCATACGCTGGCATTGGCACAGGGGTTCGCAGCGCTTTACAGCCACTCGGCATTCGAGCTGGTGGACGCGGACGCCGTGGGGATCGGGCAGCGTGTGCTGAGCGAAAAAGGATGGACGCACGCATGGGGAATGGGTCGCCACATTCTCGGCAGCCAGGTCTTCGACTATTGGCAGGACCCCTGGGGCGACAAGCACGAACACTATTGCGATGGGGACATGTTCACGGCGGACGTGGCGACGGGCATCCATGAAGTCAGCCGTGAAGCGATGTCGCAGTGGGGCCCGCGGATGCCGCGCAGCTTCACCAAACCGAAGATCACCGCCGCCAGCATCGCATCGCTCATCCGAAACCTCCGGGCCAGTCCGGACGTCACGTTCGCGAAGCTGCGCACGCTCGCGAAGCTGTTTGCGTGACCCCCATCTTCACTCAGACCTGTTCGAGGCATCTTCATGGCATTGCACGTCTTGCACTACCGGCATCAGGGGCGCGCCCAATGGGGCGTGGTGAGGCATCACCGGATCACGCCGATACCGGGCGACTACCCGACGACCGGCGAATTCGTGCGCGCACATCGGATCGATGACCTCGCCGCGCTCGACGGAGAAACGATTCCCGAATCGGACGTCGAATGGCTGTCGCCGGTCACGCGCAATCAACGGTTCGTTTGCCAGGGCGCCAACTATCGCCAGCACATGATCGAGTCCGGCATGAATCCGGATGCGAAGTCATTCAACATGATCTTCACGAAGGCGACGAGCTGCATCGTCGCCGCCGATTCCGACGTCATCCGGCCGCAACATGTGCGGTTTCTGGACTACGAGATCGAACTGGGGCTCGTGCTTCGCCGCGATATCACGTCCCGGCAAGCCATCACGGACAAGAACCTGCACGAGTACGTCGCGGGCCTCGTGATCGTCAACGACTATTCCGCACGCGATATCCAGATTCCCCAAATGCAGTTTTACAAGGGAAAAAGCTATCGGACGTTCGGGCCGGTCGGGCCGTATCTGTGCCTGCTGGAGGCCAGCGATATCGCACGGCTGCACGCGCTGACGCTGACACTGACCGTGAACGGGGACGTGCGGCAGAGCGATTCGACGGGGAATCTCGTGTACGGTCCGGCCGAAACGCTCACGGAACTTTCGGGTGTTCAGGATCTGAACGCCGGTGACTTGCTTGCAACCGGCACGCCTTCCGGGTGCGCGCTCAGCATTCCGTCGCCGGCGAAGCAACGAATTGCCGCGTTGCTGCCGGAGCAGATGAAGTGGCGGATTTTCACGAAGGTTCAGGCCGCGCGCCCGCAGTACCTGAAGGCCGGGGATCTGGTCGAGTCGCGGATCCGGAGCAGGGACGGGGCGATCGACCTCGGTGTGCAACGCAACCGAATCGTGGACGAGCTCGCATGAACGCCATCGCAACCGAAGCGGACGTGCTTCGGATCGAAAACCAGGGGCCGCCCGCCGACCTCCCGGCCAGCACTTACGAGATGATCGGCCGTGGTGCGGCAATCGACCCGAGCGCGCCGGCCTTGTCGTTTTTCCTGCGCGCCGACGATCATCGCAAGCCATTGCGCTGGACCTATGCGGCGCTTCTGCGGGATATCACCCGCGCCGCGAACATGTTTTCGCGCCTCGGTATCGATCGCCACGCGGTGGTCGCCTCCGTGCTGCCGAATTTGCCGGAAACGCATTTCGTCATCTGGGGAGGCGAAGCGGCCGGGATCGTGTGCGCGATCAATCCGTTGCTGGAGGGGCCGGCGATCGCATCGCTGCTCAAGGCCGCAAACGCAAAGGTGCTGGTGACGCTGGCGCCTTTTCCGGGAACGGATATCTGGTCGAAGATCCAGCCCGTCCTGAGCGAGGTGCCGTCGCTGCAAAGCCTCGTCCTGATCGATCTGGCCGAGCGCGTGCAGGGGTGGCGCCGCATTGCCGCACGCGCGATGCAGCGTCGCGAATGCAAACGGTTGCACGGGCGCGCGGGCGTGCGCGGCGCCGTTCCGCGCCATGTCGCGATCCACGATTTCGACAGTGCGATGTCGCGTGAATCCGGCGATTCGCTGCTGATCCCACGGCGTTTCGAAGCCGACGACATATCGTCCTACTTCTGTACGGGCGGCACCACGGGATTGCCGAAAATCGCGATTCGCCGGCACGGCAACGAGGTGGCCAATGCCTGGAGCGTCGGGCAGGTCGTCGGCGCCGGGATGGGCCCGGGGAAGACCGTGTTCTGCGGACTGCCGCTGTTCCATGTCAATGCCGTGCTGGCAACCGGCCTGGTGCCGTTCTCGCGCGGCGCACATGTGGTGCTGGGTACGCCACAGGGCTATCGCGGCGACGGCGTCGTCAAACGATTCTGGGAAATCGTCGAGCACCACAGGATCAATTTCTTCAGCGCGGTGCCGACCTTGTATTCGGCGTTGCTCGACGTGCCCGTCGACGGCCGGAACATTGACTCGCTGGAATATGGACTGTGCGGTGCCGCGCCGATGCCCGTGGAAGTATTCCGCACGTTCCAGGATCGCACCGGGGTCCGGATCCTCGAAGGCTACGGGCTCACCGAGGGCGCCTGCGTCAGCAGCGTCAATCCGCCAGGCGGCGAACGGCGTCTCGGTTCGATCGGCTTGCGCATCCCCGGCCAGATGATGAAGGCGGTGATACTCGACGACGCAGGCCGCTACGTGCGCGATTGCGTCGAGAACGAAGTCGGTGTGCTGACGATTTCCGGGCCGAACGTGTTCGCGGGCTATCTTCAGGAAGATCAGAACAAGAGCCTGTGGCTCGATCTCGGTGACGGCCGGCAGTGGCTCAACACCGGGGACCTCGCGCGACGCGATGCCCAGGGCTACTTCTGGCTCACGGGCCGCCGCAAGGAGCTCATCATCCGGGGCGGGCACAACATCGATCCGGCGACGATCGAAGAACCGCTGCACCGCCACCCGGCCGTGCAGATCGCTGCGGCAATCGGACGTCCCGACGTGCATGCTGGCGAGCTGCCGGTCGCGTACGTGCAGTTGAAAGCCGGCGCAACGGCAACCGAGACGGAGCTCGACACGTTCATACGCGGCATGATCGGCGAGCGCGCCGCGATACCGAAGCGGATCCATATCGTCGATACGATGCCGCTCACGGCGGTCGGCAAGATCTTCAAGCCCGAACTCAAACGATGGGAGACGTTCGACGCGCTGGTCTCCGCGCTGAAGGATGCCGGCGTCGAGGGTGCGCGGGTGAGCATGGTGGACGACCCGTCGCGCGGGCTCACCCTGCATGTGGCGCTGAGCGATCACGCGCAGACAGCGAAGGCCAATACGGTGATGGGCCGCTTCCCGTTCGCCTTTTCGACTTCCGTGGAACCCGAACATCACTGATTGTCGATTCCCGGAACGTTCGGCATTGAATTGAGCAAATAGATTCGGAATCCGAATCTATGGAGCGGGAATTTCGCTTGACGAAGCAGCACCCGACGTTTTTGGCGTCGCGCGTCACACGCGCGGGAACAGCCCGCAAGTCATGCGTGGCGCACGGCGATGAAGACAGGTTTCACGATTCTTGAACACCAACACCAAAATCTGGAGACAATCATGAAACGAATCAGTGCAGGAGCCGTCGTATTGGTCGCGGCCATTTCTGGCGCGCATGCGCAATCAGCCGGTCAGTGGGTGGTCAGTGCCGGTTGGTCCCACTTTGCCCCGCAGGGGGCGGCGGATCCGCTGACCCTCAATGCACTCGGCCAGTCGCAAGTGATGACCGGCAGCGGCGGGGACATCGCAAGCGGCGATACGTTCGGACTGACCGCAACGTACTTCCTGACCGACCATATCGCGGCGACGACGGTCATGGGCTTTCCGCCGACCTGGCACTTGAACGGCGCAGGCACGCTCAGCGGTTTCGGCGAGCTGGGGACCGCGCGGGCCTGGAGTCCGGCGATCATCTTCAACTACTACTTCGGCCAGCCGAATGCACGGTTCAGGCCGTATCTGGGCGCCGGCGTCACCTACACGTGGTTCAGCAACATCAAGCTCAGCAATCCCGTTTCCACCGGCCAGATCTATTTCTCGCCGACCGTCGGGACCGCGCTCGAGGGACCGACATCCGTGTCGCTCAGTCATTCCTTCGCGCCCGTCGTCAACGGCGGCCTGACGTACAACATCGATTCGCACTGGTCGATCAACGCGTCGGTCGCGTATTCGTGGGTATCGACACGCGCCACGCTCACCACCCGGTCCTCCGTCGGCACGGTCACGAGCACCAGCAAATTCCGGGTCAATCCGATCGTGACGTTCCTGTCGGTCGGATACCGCTTCTGAATCGCATTGCCCGGGACACGGCGCACGCACGTTGCAGTCGCCACGCTGCGTGCGACGTGATGATTGCCGCCGAGATTCGGCGGCGCATGGGCCGACCGCGGACGCTTCCTGGTCCCTTGCTCGCGACATGCTTCGAGTGCGGTCGGAGCATGAAGGATTGCTGACCAGAACGATGAATATGGCCTACACAAGGTGCAGACGATGACTGTGACATCGAAGGAGACGGGTATCGGCTCGGCGTGGTACCGGTTCATCCGGACGAACTGCCTGGATACTTATCGGCGCCCCGCTATCCGCCCCTTCCAGCACTTGAACCACAGCCTCGCAGCCCCGACTCCGCCCGCGACCGGAATCCGCGGCAACAGAAACGGATCGTCGGCCGCGCCGGCGCATCCGCGCCGGGTCGTCGTTGCGTTGCCGTAACCGGCAGCGATGACTTGATCGCGCACGCGCGCGTCGAGATTGCCGTACGGATAGCAGAACGATTCGACACATTGCCCGCTCAGCATTTCGAGTTGCCGCTTCGATTCGGTAAGCTGAAAGTCCGAAACAGGCGCCGGCACATATGACAGCGCGACGTGATCGAGCGTATGCGAGCCGATTTCATGGCCGTGATCGCGCCACGCGAGCATGTCCTCGCAGGTCATCAACGGTGAGCGCTTGGTCGGCGCGCCCGCGTCCCAGTCGTTCGCGCCGCCGAACCGGCCGGCGACGAAGTAGCAGGTCGCGGTGAATCCGAGCGCATCCAGCACGGGCATCGCATGCGTCAGCACGTTGAGAAAGCCGTCGTCGAACGAAATACCGAAGACCTTGCCCTGCCGCTCCCCGCGCAGGTACGGCTGCAGTTCGCGCACGCTCAGGCCGCGGTAGCCGAGCTGCCGGAACAGCGTCATCTGGCGGCGGAACGCGTCGGGCGCGACGCTCAGGCTGCGCAGCCGGTCGGTCGGCGGCGGCAGCAGGCGGATCTGGTGATACATCAGGATCGGATAGCGTGGGGTGCGCGCAAGCATCGGCGGGTCGCAGGAAAGCGGGATTACGCGGCCTTGCGGAAAATCCGCAGGGTCTTGAAGTCGCCGACCTCGACGAAATCGGCATTGGCGGCCCACCGCGCGATGATCGGTTCAGCCTTTCGATACGCCGACGATCCCGTGTAGAACAACAGATGGCCGTTGGGCGCGGTATGGCGCGCGAACAGGTCGAGCACCTCTTCGTCGGTCTTCGCGCCGTAGCGGCTGTTCGCTTCGTCGCGGAATTCGCACAGATGGAACAGCGTGACGACGTCGAACGTCGGCAGCAGGCGCGAATGGCTCGTATAGATGTCGCCGAAATACGCGAGGTAGGTCTTGCTCACCTCGGGCTGCCGCGTGACGAGATCGACGTACGACTTGTATTCCTTCGGCGATGCCGTCACGCCGAAGACGGTGTTGTTCAGGTGCGGCCGCGCGCATTCGATGCCGACATGGTGGTGGCCGCCGGTGCCGAAGTGATAGATGCGGATGCCCTTGAGGTGCACGGATTCCAGCCATTCGACGAAGTGCACGTCACACGGACATTCCTGCGTGCGCAGGTCCCAGTACTTCTTCCAGATATTCAATGCCATTTCGTGGATCTCAAGGAAGTCACCCAGCGGTACGGGTTGTGTCGAATCGACTTCTGATAGACGGACAAGGTCGCGTCGACGAACGCGTCGAACGAAAATTCGCGCTTGCCTTTCAGCCGCGCGCTGCGCCCCATCGCGCGGACGCAGCCGGGTTCCTGCACGATCGCGCGCAGGATCGCTTCGATCGCCGCGGGCTCGCGCGGCGGGACGACCCAGCCGTCCACGCCCGGCTCGACGTTCTCGGGCAGCCCGCCCACGCGCGTCACGATCGCCGGGCAGCCGAGCGACATCGCTTCGCGGCACGCATACGACAGGCTCTCGTGGTACGACAGCACGAACGATACGTCGATGATCGAGAACGGCGCCCACACGTCGTCGAGCCGTCCGGTGAACGCGGTGCGCGACGCCATGCCGTGCCGCGCGAGCTGTTCGCGCTGCTCGCCGGACGGCTCCGCGCCGATCAGCAGCACGCGAAACCGCTCGCGCTCGGCTTCCGGCAGGCGGCCCAGCGCCGCGATCAGGTCCATCCAGCCTTTTTCGGGCGTGGTGCCGGCGCTGCTGCCGAGCACGATCGCCTCCGCGCCGGACGCGCCGAACAGTGCGATCTTGCGGCGGCGGATCTCGTCGCCGGCCAGTCGTTCGGCGGCCGGCCGGCGCACGCCGTGCTTGACCACCGTGACGTTGCCGTACGGCGAGCGCAGCGCGAGCATGCTGGCGACGTAGTCGCTGACCGCGATCGTGTGGTCGGTGGCCAGCCGCGCACGCAGCACGTTGCCGAGGCTGTCGGCGCGATAGGTGTTGTGCTTGGTCAGCACGATCGCGGGCCGATACCGGCAGCCGAGCAGCGCCAGCATCACCTGCCTGTGATCGGCGGCCCCGTTCACATGGATCACGTCGAAGCGCTCGGCGGCGATCCGCCGGCGCAGCCGGAGAATCTCCCGGCACAGCCGGTTCCAGCGCGGCTTGAACTCCATGTCGAAGATCGCCACGTCGGGACTGTCCTTCAACAGTCGCGACAGGCGGCTGCCTTCCGGCGACGCCACGGTCACGCGGTGATGGCGGCTCATCGCGACGGCGAGATCGCGGACGTAGGTGTCCTGGCCGCCGCCGTAATCGCCGTGGAAGTTGGTGTACAGAATGTTCATCACGATGCCGCTTTTTTATCGATCCGTCATTTCAGAGGAATGCTAATGAACTGCCGGACTCGACCTGATGGAAGCCATGGCGCGAACGCGGTGCCGCGTTTCCGGCCCGGGATTGCGCATCGACGTCGGCGTACGGCGCCAATGCGAATCATTTCCAAATATTACAGATCGTTTACGTGTCGTAGTGTCGAGGTCTGCGCATCTTTGTGAGAATCTGTCGTGATCGCTGGATCGTGTCGCCCGGTTCGTGACGATCTCCCGCGATCGCGATTTCGATTGCAACGATGGCGCCGGATTTGATTCGGGTCGATGCCTTCCCTATAATGCGACGATTTAGTCCGGTTATTTCGGGAAGCATGGCGCGTACACGGAACGAAAACCTTCATCAGCAGCGCCGCGAGCAGATCCTGACCGCGGCCGCCCGGGTCTTCAAGGCCAAGGGGTTCCACGGCGCGCGCACGGAAGATATCTGTGCGGCGGCCGACATGAGCGCGGGCGCGGTGTTCCGGTATTTCGCCGACAAGCGCGAGATGATCGACGCGATCATCGCGGTCGAGGTCGAGCGTTATACGCAGGACTTCAACCGCATCCTCAGCAGGGACGGCCTGCTTGGGCTGGCCGGCATCACGGCCGACGAGCTGGCCGGGATGATGGCGCAAGGCGATGACGGCCTCGGTGTCGACAGCTGGCTCGAACTGGCGCGCGATGCCGAACGCCGCCCCGATATCGTCGGGCTCGACCGGAAGATGCGCGCGGATCTTGCGGCGCTGCTGGCGCGCGGCCAGGCCGAAGGCTGGGTCCGGCCATCGCTGGATCCTGCCGGTGCGACAAACATCGTCTTCGCGCTGTTCAACGGCCTGTGGCTCGACCGCAGCCTCGGCACGTCCGTCGACATGAAACAGACGGCCGCCGCGCTCGGCGATTTCTTCCGCACCTACGTGCTGGTTGCCTGACGCCCGACGCCACCGGCGCGCATCACGTCGACACGTTCGCCGCGGCCTTCCGGCAAGCCGCGCGCTATCCGATCCGCTGAAATTCCCCGGCATCCGGCCGTGCCGGAAGCGAGCCGGACCGCGACACCTGCCCTTTCCCGACGACATCAGGACGCAAATCAACCCGCGGCGCTTTCAGATTTGAAAGCCGGCTCGCCGTTTGCGTTAGAATGCCCCCCCTTGTCCGCCCGGGCGACCGCCCGAAGCGGACAGGGTCGCCCGCTTGGAGACACAGGTTTCGATTCGCAGCCGGACGCGAATGATGGGCCAGCCGTTAGCAACATACGCTTTGTAATTTGGATCACTAATGAAAAAGAAGCACAACATTACCAGGTACATCGTTGTCGCGATGATTCTTGGCATCGCCGTGGGTTACGCCTGCCATAGCGCGTTTCCCGACCCGAAGATGGCGAAGGAGGTCGCCGGGTACGTGTCGTTGCTGTCCGATGTGTTCCTGCGCCTGATCAAGATGATCATCGCGCCGCTGGTGTTCGCGACGCTGACCGTCGGCATCGCGCAGATGGGCGACGGCAGCGCGGTGGGCCGCGTGGGCGTCAAGGCGTTCGGCTGGTTCTTCATCGCGTCGTTCACGTCGCTGCTGCTCGGCCTGCTGACCGCAACGCTCCTGCAGCCGGGCAGCCACCTGAGCCTGCCGCTGCCGCCGTCCGATGCGGCGCTCAACCTGAAGACGGGCGCGTTCACGCTGAAGGATTTCGTGGTGCACCTGGTGCCGAAGTCGATCGCCGAGGCGATGGCGAACAACGAAATCCTGCAGATCGTCGTGTTCTCGATCTTCTTCGGCACCGCGCTGTCCGCGCTCGGCGACGCAGGCAAGCGCCTGACCGGGGTGATCGAGGATCTCGCGCAGGTGATGCTGAAGGTGACGGGGGCGGTGATGTGGTTCGCGCCGGTCGCGGTGTTCGCGGCGCTCGCGTCGACGATCACGACCGAAGGGCTCGGCATCCTGCTCACGTTCGCGAAGTTCATGGCCAGCTTCTACCTGGCGCTCGCGCTGCTGTGGGCCGTGCTGACGCTGGCCGGCGTGACGTTCCTCGGCAAGCGCGCGTTCACGCTGATCCGGCTGATTCGCGAGCCGTTTCTGCTGTCGTTCGCGACGGCCAGCTCCGAGGCCGCGTATCCGAAGCTGCTGGACGCGCTCGACCGCTTCGGCGTGAACCGCAAGATCTCGAGCTTCGTGCTGCCGATCGGCTATTCGTTCAACCTCGACGGCTCGATGATGTACTGCACGTTCGCGGTGCTGTTCATCGCGCAGGTGTACGGCATCCATCTGCCGCTCGGCACGCAGATCACGATGTTGCTGATGCTGATGGTGACGTCGAAGGGGATGGCGGGCGTGCCGCGCGCGTCGCTGGTCGTGATCGCGGCGACGCTCAACCAGTTCAACATGCCCGAAGCCGGTTTGCTGCTGATCATGGGCGTCGACATGTTCCTCGACATGGGGCGTTCGGCCACCAACGCCGTCGGCAACTCGATCGCGGCGGCCGTGGTCGCGAAGTGGGAAGGGCAGCTCGACGCGCCGCGCGACGACGACGATTCGGACGGTGCGCGCGTAGCCGAGGTGAAGGTGCGGGAAACGTCGGCATGACGCGTGGCAACGCGGCGGCGCAACGCCGCGTTGCCCAACCCGCGGCAAATGACATTCGCCGGCCCGGATTCGATACGGATTCGGGCCGGCGATGTGTTTTGGGGCGGCGGCTTGTCCCGATGTTGCCGAAATGGCATTCGCCGTTTCAATCGATCGACGTCGAATCGGCGGCGATATTCCGACAGGCGCTCGCCTGATTTTCCCCATTCCCGTCCGGCGCGTAAGTGACCATTCACTGACGGGCGGCGGCGCTCGCCGCAAGCAAGGGGAGATTCGCAATTTTTTTCGATTTATATGACGTTATTCTCGCCCTGCGCATGATCGAATGCATGCCGTATGTCATACCGACTGCGCCGGATGATTCGGGGAAGAATTTACATCTCGCGGGCTTCAAGCCATCTGGCCGGCCGATCCCTCATGTGAATGACTACCCTGTTCAGGAGAGCATCCGTCATGGTCGCCAGAAAACGCATCCAGGCCGCGCTCGTTGCCGCGGCGATCGCCGCATGTGCACCCGCTGCTCATGCAGCCAACACCACCGATTGGCTCGCGAATACGTACGGCACGCTCGCCGCGCACGTCGGCAACGTCGCGCGCGCGATGTGGGTCGCGCCCGAAGGCGTGATCTACACGGCGTCGATGTGGGACGAGGATGAGGGCGGCGTCGCGATCTACCAGAACGGCAAGAGCATCGGCTCGATCGGCGCGCATTCGGAATTCCAGGGCAGCGCGATCACCGGCAATGCAACGTCGCTGTTCGTCGCGCTGCAGCCCGGCAAGACGTACGGCAGCGGCGCGGTGGGGCGTTACAGCCGCGCGACGAAGGTTCGCGATCGTGTCATCCAGATCAGCGCGGCGACCAACCAGCCGCGCATCGATGTCGTCACCGGGCTCGCGACGGCCGGCTCGCTGCTCTATGCGAGCGACTTCTACGGCAATCGCGTGCGCGTGTTCACGACCGACGGCGTGTGGCAGCGGGACATCGGCGTGTCGGCGCCGGGCGCGCTCGCGGTGGACGGCGCGGGCAACGTGTGGGTCGCGCAGAAAAGCGCCGGCTCGATCGTCGGCTTCAGTCCGACCGGCGCGCTGCTGAATACGATCCGGATGCCGGCCGGCTCGCATCCGTCGGCGCTGCATGTCGATGCGGCGGCCGGGCAACTGCTGGTGGGCGACGAAGGCCCCGACCAGAACATCAAGCGTTATTCGATATCGGGCCAGCCTGCGCTGGCCGGCACGTTCGGCGTGCGCGGCGGCTATCTCGACACGACGACGGGCATCAAGGGGCAGGTCGGCCCGCAACGCTTCACGCGCATCGTCGGGATCGGCAAGGACACCGGCGGCAACCTCTATGTGCTCAACAATCCGTGGGGCGGTAGCTGGGATCTCGGGCGCAACGGCGCGACCGACATTCATGCGTACGGCAGCAACGGCAACCTGCGCTGGACGCTGCAGTCGCTGAACTTCGAAGGCATCGCCGCGCCGGATCCGGTCACGGACGGTGCGCTGTTCTACGGCGGCACGCATATCTACAGCGGCAGCGCGGGCGGCAAGTTCGTCGCGAATACCGTCGATCCGTTCACGTACCCGTCGGATCCGCGCATCAACATGAGCGACACGCAGCGCGACGAGCACTTCGGGCTGATCACGTCGGTCGGCGCGAACCGGATCCTCGTCGCGGCCGGCCAGAATCCGCCGATTTTCTACTTCTATCACTTCAACGCGGCGAACGGCTACATCGCGATTCCGGACGGCTCGATTCCGGGCCCGGCGTTCAACACGACGCAACGCGTGACGGGCGGCTTCAGCCTCGACAGCCAGGGTGGCGTGTGGGCCGGCCTCGACAAGACCGGCGCGATCACGCATTACCCGCTGACCGGCTTCGACGCGGATGGCAAGCCGTCGTGGGGGCCGGGCGTCACGACCCGCATTCCGGCCAGCATCCAGCCGCTCACGCGCATCGTGTATCTCGCGGACAGCGACACGATGGTGCTCGCGCAGGGCGCGCTCGGCAGCAACGACTGGACGTCGATCGGCACGCGCATCGAGGTGTATCACGGCTGGCGCGCAGGCAATACGACGAAGCCGGACCCGGTGATCACGCTGCCGCACAGCGGCGCGAAATCGATCGACGCGGCGGGCAACCACCTGTTCGTCGGCTACTGGTTCAGCAGCAGCGGGCCGCTGTGGCCGAACGTCGACGCGTTCAACCTCACCACCGGCAAGCTCGACACGACGCTCGTCAACACGAGCCCCGCGACGGTCGACACCAGCAGCGCGATCGATGCGATGTACAGCATCCGCGCGTACCGCCGGTCGAACGGCGAGTACGTGGTGATGAAGAACAACGTGAAGGGGAACAGCATCACCGTGTACCGGTGGACGCCCTGACGGGCTGAACGTGCTGGTGCGGTCGCTTCGGGCCGCGGCTGCGGACGGAAAGTCGTGAAGACCATCGACGCATTCTCTCGGGATGGTTGCGCAACGCGCATGCAATGGACGGTGGGCACACTGCGTGCCGCACCGCGGTGGCCAACCGCCCCAACCTCCCGACGCGCAAACGCGGTTCCGTGCACAATGACAGCGGCACCCGCGGACGCTGCGCGGGCGTGCCCGATGAACGGGCGCGGCTGCCGCTGCCGCGTTTCTTATGCTCGAAGTGACAACCCCGATGAAAATGAAAATGACACCGAACCGCCTGTTGACGATCGTTGCGCTGGCCGGCGCACTGAGCGGCCCTGTCCACGCCCAGACGGCGGCGACCGTCGCGACCGTCAACGGCACGCCGATCACGCAGACCGACGTCGATACGCTGCTGCGCGCGTCCGGTCAGCCCGATTCGCCGCAGATCCGCCAGGCGATCAAGAATCAGCTGATCACGCGCGTGCTGGTTCAGCAGGCGGCCGAAAAGGCGAACTACGCGGACAAGCCCGAGGTCAAGGCGGCGATGCAGCAGGCGAAGGTGACGGCCGAGGTGCAGCTGTACCTGCGCGACCACGTGAAGCCGGAGCCGGTGACCGACGAGCAGGTCAAGGCGCGCTATGACGAACTCGTCGCCGCGCTCGGCAAGAACGAATTCAAGCCGCGTTTGATCGTCGTCAAGGATCCGGTCGCGGCGGCGACCGTGCTGAGCGAGCTGAAAGCGGGCAAGTCGTTCGACGGGCTCGCGCGCCAGTACAGCGTGGCGCCGAGCCGCGATACCGGCGGCGAGCTGCCGTGGGTGAGCTTCAACACGCCGGCGGTGGAAGGCAGGACGGCCGGATTGCCGCTGCCCGTCGCGCAGGCACTCGAGAAGCTGTCGGTCGGCGCGGTGACGAAGGATTCGATTCCGGTCGATGGCGTGCGGGCGATCGTGAAGCTGGATGCGAAGCGGCCGACCCAGGTGCCGGGCTTCGAGACCGCGAAGCCGACGCTTCAGCAGCAACTGCAGGCGATCGCGGCCGAGAAGGCGAGTGCGCAGATGATCGGCAATCTGCTGAAGGACGCGAAGATCACGCAGTAATGGCCATGCGGCGGCGCCGAGCGCCGGCCGTCACGCGTGCCAGATCATGTTCGCGCTCGTGTCGGTGTCCGACGCGACGCGAAAGCCGAGCCGTTCGTAGAGCCGCCGCGCAGGGTTGCCGTGCAGCACGCTGAGCGACACGGGCACGTGCGCGCGTGCCGCGTCGGTCAGCAATGCGTGCAGCACGGCTTCGCCGATTCCGTGCCCCTGCCGCGCGGGGAGGATCTGGATCTGGTGAATGTGCCATTCGCCGGCGGCGCGCGTCACCTTCAGCAGGCCGATCGCGTCGACGCCTTCGCAGACGATCATCGCATCGTCGAAGTTCGCGCGGATGCGCCGGTCGTGCGCTTCATCGTCGGTCGGCGCGCCGACGCGCTGCAGGTGCTCGGTCATCGTGAGTCGACGGAGCGTCAACAGGAACGGGAGGTCTTCCCGGGACGCGGCACGCAGATGGATCGCGGGTTTCATGAGTGGTGAGACGTTGCGTCGGGCGCGAGGCCGCGACGTGGATCACAGGCCCGGCAACGGAATCTGCAGGCCGGCCGGGCGATGTTCGAGGACATCCGTGACCTCGTATTCGGTTTTTGCCCCGTCCGAAGTTTGCCACTGCTGCACACGGACATTGCACAAGAGCAGATCTCCCTTGCTAAAACTGATCTGGCTGTTGTTCACGCGCGACAGGAAGCCGGCATCCGTGATCGTCGCGTGAATCGTCGCCGTGCCGTCGCGCAGCCGCCACTTGTTGTCGTCCTTGAACGCGAGCGACACGATCGAGAACGCCATCTTGCGATGCTCATCGAGCAGGAGTGCATCGGTTGGCTCCGGCGCATGAAACCATGCCATCTCGTTGCGGGCGACCATCTCGTACACCTCGGTATCGGTGCCGACCGCAAAAATCTCGATGCCTTCGCGCGCGAGCGGCGCCAGCACTTGCGCGGTGGCTTGGCGAACGCGGACGTCGCGTAGCAGCGTGAGAACGGGCAGGTCGATTTCGAGTGTGTCGCCGTCGACGTCCAGCACCGCGGTGCGGTCCTGCATCCGCACGTGCGTGATCTCGCGCCCGCGCAGCCATTTGAGGACGGCAAAAAGCCCCTTCCTCGCCTTGGGTGCGGCGATGCCGAGCGCGGTCAGGATCGTGACCGCATTGGCGAGCGCCGTGCCTTCGTTGCCGCTCAGCATGTCGCGCATGCGGCCGAGCAGCGAGGTCGCGAGCGTGAAGTCGATGCCGAAGCTGCCGGTCTTGAAGCTGCCGCGCACGTTGACCTGCGGCCGGACCTGAGCGCCGCATAGGGCGCGCGTCGACGCGTCGAGCAAATCGCAAGGCGAGCAGCGCGGGCGCGAGTTCGCGCACGTCCATCTCGGGCGATTCGAGCGCGGGCCCGTCGTACGTGACGCGAAACCGGCTCATCGCGTCGAAGAGGCCGATATCGGCCGGGTCGGGACTGTTTTCATTTGCGGTCGTATGGAATGCAGATGGGTGAGCTGGACGATACCCGAAACGAATGCTTTCGACTGCCTTTCATCGCAGGGCCGAATGACCGGCCGCGCGCGATTTTGGCCATCCGGACAAGACGGCTTGCAGACGTGTCCCGATAGCGCCCGGCAAGCGGCGAACTTTTCCGATACCTTGCCGGTCACACTCGCCAGCTTGCGGGCGCGCGCCGGTGCCCCGAACGTGCTGCCGCCGTCCGGTATTCCGCCGTTCAACCCGCCCGCCTATCATTCGCACATCGCTCGCACGCACGGCGCAATACACAGGGATTCTCGATGGACACCAAACGATCGCGGCCGGGGCTCGTCGCCGCGCTGCTCTGGGCGGCGCTGTATCTCGCGACCGGCTACATCTCGCACGAATTCAACGGCCCCGTCCGGCTGACGGGCTACATCTGGCTGCCGGCCGGCGTGACGGTCGGCGCATTCATGCTGCGGCCGATGCGCGACTGGCTGACGCTGGCCGGCGCGTTCCTGGTCGGGCAGCTCGCGCTGACCGCCATCGAGCACGGCAGCCTCGTCAACGCGGTGCTGTTCACGGTCGACGAGGTCGGCGCGGCCGCGCTCGCGGTCTGGCTCGTGCAGCGCGTGCGCTTTTCGCTCGAAGGGCTGTATTTCCTGCGCTCGGTGATCCTCGCCGGGATGATCGCGGGCGTCGTCGGCGCGATCGGCGGCGCGGCGTGGTACACGACGCTCAAGGGCGCGCCGTTCTTCGATGTGTGGTCGGTGTGGGCCGCATCCGATTTCGTCGGCGTGCTGCTGGTCACGCCGGTGCTCGCGTCGTGGTCGCGCTTTCGCGCGCACCGTTCGGGCGACCACGAGCGCTTCGACCTGGTGCTCGGCATCGTCGCGTTCGTGCTGCTCGCGGCCGTCGCGCTCGTGATCTTCGACGGCGATACGTCGCGGAAATTCGGCACGGGCGCCGGCTTCGCGCTCACGTATGTCCCGTTGTTCCTGACGGTCGCGGTGACGCTGCTGCTCGGCGGCCGGGCGGGTTCGTCGTCGGTGCTGGTGCTCGCGCTGATCGTGATCGAGCAGACCGCACAAGGCGACGGCCCGTTCGCGTCGCTTCACGCGCATTACGGCAGCGCGCTGCTCGAAGCGCAGCTCTATCTGGCGGTCGCGTCGCTGCTGGTGCTGACGGTCAGCACGCTGAAGACGACGCGCGAGCGCGTGCACGAGCATGCGGCCGTCCTGCAAAACAACATGGAGCTCGCGCTCGCGAGCGCTGGCCAGATCGCGTACGTGCTCGATCCCGAGTCGGGCCGCATCGAGTGGAGCGGCGACGTCGAGCGCGTGTTCGGCGTCGGCGTCGACGCCGCGCAGATCGCGACCGTGCCGCTCGTGCTCGAACGCGTGCAGCCGGGCGATCGCGACGCGCTGCGCGACTACTGGAATGCGGAGATCGCGGGCGAGGACCGCGCGTCGCTGTCGCTGCGCATCGTGCTGCGCGACGGCGGCACGCGGACGATCACCGACCACGGCGCGCCGCTGCTGGATTCGAACGTCGACGTGACGGTGGTGGCGGGCGTGTGGCAGCTCGAGCGCGTGTGGCCGGCGGACGAATGAGCGGGTACGCGTCATGACGGGCCGCACGGGCGTGCTGCTGATCCACGGGCTCGGCGGCACGCAATACGATCTCGGTTCGCTGCACAAGGCGATGCGGCGCGCGGGCGGCGATACGCACATGATCACGCTGCCGGGGCACGGCACGCGCCCGGAGGATCTGGTCGGCGTGCGCGCGGAGGCGTGGCTCGATGCGGTGACCGAACAATACCGCGCGCTGGCGCGCGAGTACGACACGCTGCACGTCGCGGGGATGTGCATGGGCGCGCTCGTCGCGCTGCTGCTGTGTCATCGCGTGCAGCATGCGCGCGGCCGGCTCGCGCTGCTGGCGACGCCGATGTTCATCGACGGCTGGTCGACGCCGTGGTACCGGTCGCTGCGGCACGTGCTGTACCGCGTGCCGGGTGTCGCCGAGCGAATGCGCGTGGAGGAAGGCGATCCGTTCGGCATCAAGAACGCGACGATCCGCGCGATCGTGAAGAAGAAGTTCGAGCGGCAGGACAGTTTCCACTATGCGTGGGTGCCGCTCGCGTGCGTGCGGCAGGTGGACCGGATGCGCGACTGGGCGCTCGACGCCGCGGCCGGCACGCCGTGCCCGACGCTCGTGCTGCATGCGCGCGAGGACGAGCTGACGAGCCTGCGCTCGGCCGATTTCCTGCTGGAGAACATGCCCGATGCGTGCGGGATCGTGCTGGAGAACAGCTATCACATGATCTGCGCGGACAACGATCGCGACGACGTCGCGCGGCACGTGCTCGAATTCTTCGGCTTCGATCCCGTGCATGCGGTAAGCCCGGCGATGGCGCGCAGGATGGGGCGGCTGGAACCTTGACGGCGGCTCACGCCGTCATCGGCCGCCGTGCAATCCGCTCGCGGACCTCAGGCGCCGCCAGGCACGTGGCCACGGCTTCATACCCCGGCGCGCCGGGGTAAGGCGCCACGCGCGCAGGCGGGCTGTGATTGGCCGGGCACAACAGGATGGTTTCGTCGGGACCGACCGCCGCGAGATCGAGGATCGCCGTCGAGCGCGTCAGCAGGAACAGCGGCCGCACGCCGGCGGCCGCGCTGTCGCGCAGATGCGCGATCAGCGCCAGTTGCGTGGCCCGATCGAGGCCCTGCTCGATCAGGTCGACGATCCGCACGCGCGGGCGTTCCGCTTCGAGGCTGACGAGCAGCGCGGTCAGCGCCGCCGAAGGCGTCGCGCCCGTGCCGACGAGCAACGCCGACGTGCGGTCCACACGTGACTTCAGTTCCGGATCGGCGCGCAATGCGTCGGATGCCGCCGCACAATCGTCGTCCAGCCGATCGAGGCCGACGAACACGGCGCCAGGCAGCGCCTCCGCCAGCCGAAGCGCGAGCCGCGTCTTGCCGCTCCCCAGCGAACCGATGATGTAGTTCAGCGGCCGGATATCGCGACACTCGAACCACTCGCCGCCCCACGGCCACGGCAGGCTGAACGCGACGCCGGCGCTGCCGGGGTCGAGCAGCCGCGTGAGTTCGCCGTCCGCCGGCATCCGCCCGCGTGCCAGGCCGGCGCGCATCGCGCGCACGCGGTCGAGCTTGCTGACGAAATCGTGAATCCCGTGATCGAGCGCCGCTTCGTGGGCGGCCAGCGCTGCGTCGAGACCGCGCGCGTCGCCGTCGAGCACGCTCGCGACCTGCGCGAGCGTGAGGCCGAGCTTGCGCAGTGCCGCGATGTCGGCGGCGCGGGCGAGATCGTCCGGGCCGTACGTGCGGTATCCGGCCGGCGTGCGCGCCGGCGTGACGAGGCCGTGCCGCTCGTACAGCCGCAGCGCCTTGATCGAGACGCCGAGCCGCGCGGCGGCGGCCGATGCGTTCAAGCCGGGTGTGGCGGTACCCATCCGTCACCTCTTTGCTGTCGATTCGTTGCGCCCAGCATAAAGGCGATCCCAAGGGCCGGGTCAAGCGCGATCGCGCGGGCGTTCAGTCGGCCGCCGCGAACTCGTCCCGCAGCGCGCGATACAACCGCCGGTAGCGCGCGAGCCGCCCCGCCAGCAGATCGACCGACGCGGCATCGGGCGCGACCGTCTCCGTGACGGGCGGCGCGACGCAGACCTCCTCCAGCGTGTCGTTCGTCGCCGCCAGCCGCGCGAGCCGCGCAGCGCCGAGTGCCGCGCCGACCGCGCCGTCCGCATGGCGCTGCATCGCGAGCCCGGTCGCATTCGCGCACAGTCGCGCCCAGAACGCGCTCTTCGAGCCGCCGCCGATGAAGGACACCGCGTCGAGCGTCGTGCCGGCCGCGCGCAGCGCGTCGTAGCCGTCGGCCATCGCGAACGCGACACCTTCCATCACCGCATACGCGAGATCGTCCGCATCGTGTTCGTTCGACAGCCCGAAGAACACGCCGCGCGCATGCGCGTCGTTGTGCGGCGTGCGCTCGCCGCCGAGATACGGCAGGAACAGCGGCGCGCGGGCCGGATCGGCGCGTTCGGCGCGCGCAGCGAGCGCGCCGGCGGTCGTGCCGTGCGCACGCGCGAGCCAGTCGAGGCTCGCGGCCGCCGACAGGATCACGCTCATCTGGTGCCAGCGTCCTTCGACGCAGTGGCAGAACGCGTGCACGGCGGCGTCCGGGTTCGGCGCGAAGCGGTCGTTGCCGGCGAACAGCACGCCCGACGTGCCGAGCGACAGGAAGCCGCTGCCGGCGCCCGTGACCCCCATGCCGATCGCGGACGCCGCGTTGTCGCCGGCGCCGCCGGCGATCGTCACGGGCCCGTCGATGCCCCATTCGCGCCGCAACGCATCGCGCAACTGCGCGGCGGGCGCGTTGCCTTCGACGAGGCGCGGCATCTGCGCGCGCGACAGCTCGGTTGCGGCGAGCATCCGGTCCGACCAGTCGCGGCGCGCGCAGTCGAGCCACAGCGTGCCCGCCGCGTCGGACATGTCGGACACGAATTCGCCGGACAGGCGCCAGATCAGGTAGTCCTTCGGCAGCAGCACCTTGTGCACCGCGCGAAACACGGCGGGCTCGTATTTCGCGAGCCACAGCAGCTTCGGCGCGGTGAAGCCGGGCATCGCCATGTTGCCGGTGATCGCGCGCGATTCCGGCACCAGCGCTTCCAGCTCGACGCATTCGGTGCCGGCGCGCGTGTCGTTCCACAGGATCGCGGGGCGCAGCACTTGGTCCGCGCGGTCGATCAGCGTCGCGCCGTGCATCTGGCCGGACAGCGCGATGCCGCGCAGCGCGGCGAAGCCGGCCGGATGCGCGGCGCGCACCGACGCGATCGCGTCGAGCATCGCGTGCCACCACGCCTGCGGGCTTTGTTCGGACCAGTGCGGATGCGGCCGGCTGATCGACAGCGCGGCCGAGCCGGTCGCGAGGGGCACCGATCGGGAATCGGTGAGCAGAACCTTGACCTCGGACGTGCCGAGGTCGATGCCGAGATATGTCACGTATGAAGCGTCCTGTCTGGGGCGCGGGGCGGCGCGCGTCGCGGGGGCGGCGCGTCGTCGCGACCGTGCGGTTCGTTGAGCCGGTGCAGCGCGCGGAACTTCGACGGCGGCACCTGCTTCATCGCGAGAAACTGACGGTTGAAGTTCGACAGGTTGTTGAAGCCAACCCGGTAGCAGATGTCGGTCACCGTCAGGTCGGAAAACATCAGCAGCTCGCACGCTTCGTTGATGCGCAGCCGGTTCAGGTAGCGCACGAACGACGAGCCGGTATGACGCCGGAAAAACCGCGTGAAGGTGCTGACGCTCATGCCGGCGAACGCGGCGACGTCGGCTTCGCGCAGCATGCCGGGCAGGTTCTGCTGCAGGTACGACAGCACCTGGTTGATGGTCGACGACATGTAGTGCTGCGCGTCGCTGCGGTAGCCGGGACCAGCGAGCACGCGCCGCTCGCGGCACGAGGACAGCCGGTCGAACAGCGACATCAGGATCTCGACGCGGCGGCAGCCGTGCGCATTCGCGAGTTCGAGCATCAGCGGCGCGACCTCGATGCCCACGCGGTCGGGAAACTGCACGCCGCGTGCCGCATCGTCGATCAGGTCGATCACCGGCTGCAGCTCGCTGAACGCGCCGACCATCTTCTCGATCGCATCGCGCGAGAACTGCAGCACGACGTCGCGCGACGGCACGCGTTCGCCGTCGGCCAGCTCGCTGACCCAGTTGTGCGGCAGGTTCGGCCCGGTGACGATCAGGTTGCCGGGGCCGAAATCGCCGATGTGGTCGCCGACGAACACCTTGCCGTGCGACGCCTGGATCAGATGAATCTCGTACTCGGGATGGAAGTGCCACTTCGCGACCGAATGCGGATAGTCGTGGACCCACGCGCGAAACGATTCGTCGCGGTGGGTGGGAACGATCTCGAGATCCGGGTTCATCGTGTACTCCGTCGGGGCGTGCCGGCGTGCTACGAACGGGACATCGACCAGCCCGTCGCGGCAGGCGGCGTGGTGCGCGTCGCGGCCGCCGGCGGCGCCGCGTGCGCGATCGGGTTCGCGTCCGGCAGCGTGACGTTGCGCTCGGTGCCGGCGTCGAACAGATGCAGGGCTTCTTCGTCGAAGCGGAACGCTACCACGGCGCCCGGCGCCGGGGCCATCGGGGCCGGCACGAGGGCCGCGCACGGCTGGCCGCGCCAGTCCAGCGTGACGAGCGCCTCGGCGCCGAGCAGCTCGACGAGTTCGACCGTGCCGGTCAGCGTGAGCGTGCCCGGGGTCGGATCGCCTTCGGCGACGAGTTGCAGGTGATTCGGGCGGATCGCCGCCTTCACCTGCTGGCCGTCCTGCAGCCGTGCGAAGCGCGAGGACGCGAGCGGCCAGCGCGCGCCGTTGCAGTCGAGCAGCACGTTCGTGCCGACGCGCGCGATCGTGCCGTCCGCGAAGTTCATTGCCGGCGTGCCGACGAACCCGGCCGCGAATACCGTGTGCGGCTGGCCGTACAGCTCGGCCGGCGTGCCGATCTGCTCGATGTGGCCGCCGCGCATCAGCACGACGCGGTCGGCGAGCGTCATCGCCTCGAGCTGATCGTGCGTGACGTACAGCGTGGTCGTCTTCAGTTGCCGGTGCAGCCGTTTGATGTCGCCGCGCAACTGCGTGCGCAGCTTCGCGTCGAGGTTCGACAGCGGCTCGTCGAACAGGAACACGGCGGGCGTCTTGATCATCGCGCGCGCGATCGCCGCGCGCTGCTGCTGGCCGCCCGACATCGCGCGCGGACGGCGGTCGAGCAGCGCGTCGAGGCTCAGGATGCGCGCGACGTCGCGCACGCGGCGGTCGATCTCGTCGGCGGGCACCTTCAGCCGCCGCAGGCCGAACGCGATGTTGTCGTACACCGTCATGTGCGGGTATAGCGCGTAGTTCTGGAACACCATCGCCACATTGCGCTCGCGCGACGGCAGGTCGTTGACGACCGCATCGCCGATCACGAGCTCGCCGCCGGTGATCGCCTCGAGGCCCGCGATCATCCGCAGCATCGTCGACTTGCCGCAGCCGGACGGGCCGAGCAGCACGATGAATTCGCCGTCGGCGATCTCGAGGTCGAGCGGATGCAGCACGGCGGGGCCGCCGTCGTAGTGCTTCGACAAAGCCTTGCAGGTGATCTGGGCCATGGCTCAATCCATTTCGATCTGAATCTTGACGTCGCGCGGGTGTCCGCTCGCCGCTTCCTCGAACGCGCGCACGCCTTCGGAAAACGGGAACGTGCGCGAGATGAACGGCTTCACGTCGATCGCGCCGGACGCGATCAGCGCGAGCGCGCGCGGGAAGATGTTCGCGTAGCGGAACACCGATTCGATGCGGCCCTCCTTCGCCTGCAGCGCGACCACGTCGAGCGGCACCGGCGCGACCGGCATCCCGATCAGCACCGCGCAGCCGCCCGGGCACATCAGGTCGACGAGGCCCGCATACGCATTCGCGCTGCCGCTCGCCTCGAACACGACGTCCGCGCCCCAGCCGCCGGACGCTTCGGCCACCGCGTCGGCCAGCGGCCGCGTACGCACGTCGACGGTCGTGACGGCCGGGTTGCCGGCGAACAGCGCGAGCTTGTCCGGCACGACGTCGGCGAGGATCACGCGCGCGGCGCCGCCGGCGAGCGCGGCGAGCGCCGTCATCGCGCCGATCGTGCCGGCGCCGATCACGACCGCGAGGTCGCCGGGCTTCATCGCCGCCTTCTTCGCGGCCTGCAGGCCGATCGACAGCGGCTCGACGATCGCGCCTTCGGCGAACGACACGTTGTCGGGCAGCCGGTACGTGAACGCGGCCGGATGCACGACGAACGGCGTCAGGCAGCCGTGGATCGGCGGCGTCGCCCAGAAGCGCACGTCGGGATCGAGGTTGTAGAGCCCGCGCAGCGTCGCGGGCGAATCGAGGCGCGGCACGCCGGGCTCCATGCACACGCGGTCGCCGACGCGCAGGTGCGTGACGCCGGCGCCGGTCTCGACGACCGTGCCGGACGCTTCATGGCCGAGCACCATCGGCGCGTCGACGCGGAACGGGCCGATCCCGCCGTGAACGTAGTAATGCACGTCGCTGCCGCAGACGCCGACCGTATGGACCTTGATCCGGACGTCGACGGGGCCGACCGCTTGCGGCAGGTCGATGTCGCGCAGCGCGAGCTCGCGCGTGCGTTCGAGTACGAGCGCTTTCAACGTGTTCTCCTTATTTTCCCTTGACCATCGAATTGAGCAGGCGGCTCAGCATGCCGACGAAGACGAGCGGCGGCAGCGCGAGCAGCACCGTCGACGCGTTGATCACGCCCCACGGCACTTCCTGGCCGAGCGACGTGAACGCGGACGCGACCACCGGCAGCGTCGCGCTGCGCGACGACGTGAGGGCGAGCGCGATCATCAGTTCGTTCCACACCAGCACGAAGCTGAACACGATGCCGCCGAGCAGCGTGCTCGCGCACACCGGCAGCGCGATGTGCCAGAACACCGCGTACGGGCCGTAGCCGTCGAGCGCGGCGGCTTCCTCGATCTCGCGCGGCAGCCGGCGAAACACGGGGATCGACAGCCACGTGATGGTCGACAGCGTGACGAGCAGGTACGTGACGATCATCGACAGCTTGGTGTCGTACAGCCCGAGATCGACCCAGATCGCGATCAGCGGCAATGCGACCGCGACGGGCGGCAGGAACCGCAGCGACAGCAGGAAGAACTGGATGTCGCGCTTGCCGCGCACCGGGTAGCGCGCGATCGCATACGCGGCCGGCACGCCGAGCACGGCGCCGATCAGCACGGCCGCGCCGACGATCGCGATGCTGTTGCCGAGCCCGATCAGCACTTCGGGGCTCGACAGTACCTGTTCGTAGTTCGCGAGCGTCGGCGTGAAGAAGAAGCGCGGCGTCGGCGTGACGATGTCGAGCAGGTGCTTGAGCGAATTGAGCACGGCCCAGAACAGCGGGAACGCGGCGACGAGCAGGATCGCGCCGGCGATCGCGACGGTGGAAACGGCGGCGGGGCCGCGGCGGGCCATCAGTCGTCCCATTTGTTGACCCTCTTCCAGATGAGCGTGAAGACCAGCGTGGTCGCGACCATCATCAGCACGGCCATGCCCGACGCATACGACACCTTGCCGGCGAGGCCGATGCCCTGCTGGTACGCGTAGAGATCGAGCGTTTCGGTCGCGATGCCGGGGCCGCCCTTGGTCATCACGTAGATCAGGTCGAACGAGCGCAGCGACTCGACCATCTTGATGAACACGAGGCTCACGAGCGGCGCCTTCAGCATCGGCAGCGCGATGTACGCATGCACCTGCCAGGTCGTCGCGTAGTCGAGCCGCGCGGCCTCGAGCGGCTCCGGCGGCAGCGTCTCCAGCAGCTTCAGGATCACGACCGCGAAGAACAGCCCCCACTGCCACACATCGACGAGCGCGACCGCGTACAGCGCGAGATGCGGATCGGCGAGAAACGCGGTGTGCTCGACGCCGAGCGTGCCGAGCAGCCAGCTCAGGATGCCGGTGAGCGGCGCGTACATGAACTTCCAGATGAACGCGGCCGACACGCGCGGCAGCAGCACCGGCATGATCAGCACCAGCGACGCGAAGCGGCGCCAGCGGCCGTGCACGCGCTCGAACAGGAACACCGCGAGCGCGATCCCGACCAGCACCGCGCCGGCGACCGTGACGACTTCCCACAGCACCGACACCTCGATCGCGTTCAGGAAGCGCCGGTCCGACGCGAGCCGGACGAAGTTTCGCAGGCCGACGTATTCGCTGTCCGGGTAGCGCAGCACGCGGTTGCGCAGCGCGAGGTTGATCGCGGCGATCGTCGGGACGAGGCTCAGGACCGCAAGCAGCGCGAGCGTCGGCGCGAGGAACACCCACGGCAGGCTTGTGCGGTCGCGGCGCGCGCGGCCGCGCCGGGCCGACGTGGCGGAAGGGGCCGGGCGGACGCCGAGCGTGCGTCCGCCCGTGCCGTCATTTGCGAGCGCCATGTTCGAGCGCGTCCTTCGCATACTGGTCCGCGTCGTCGAGCGTGCCGCGGATGTCCGTCTGCGTGCCGGTGAACACCTGTTCGAGCGCGATGCCGAGGTTGTCGCCGATATCCGGCCACTGCGGCGTCCGCCAGATCGTCACCTGCGTGACGGGGTTGGTGTCGTTCAGCCCGGCCTGGATCTGCGGCGCGACGTGCTGCTTGAAGTACGGGCTGGCGATCGTGCTGGAGCGGTTGTAGTCGCTGAACACACCGTTGCGCAGCCGCGCCTGCTCCTGGTCCTTGCTGGTCGCCCACGCGATGAAGCGGCCGGCGGCCATCCGCGTGCAGTCGTCCTTCGCGCCGACCGCCGAGATCGCGAAGCCGTGCCCGTACGCGGCCGACGGCAGCGGCGCGGGCGGCCGCGTATAGCCGACCTTGCCGGCCACGCTCGACTTGCTCGCGTCTTCCATCCAGTCCGCGAACGGCGTCGATTCGATCATGAACGCGACCTTGCCCGAGCGGAACGCTTCGAGCGCGTTGCTCCAGTCGTAGGTCGCCGAGCCGGGGGGCGCGTACTTGAACAGGTCGCTGTAGAGCTGCGTGGCCTTCACCGCGGCCGGCGAATTGAACGCGGGCTGGCCGCCCTTGTCGGTCCACGCGCCGCCCATCCCGAGCATGAACGGCGACCAGCGCCACACGTTCATTCCCGAGCCGCGCTGGCCGCGCGCGACCCAGCCGTACAGCTTCGGCGGCGCGTTCAGCTTCCTGATCGCGGCGACGAGCTGGTCGAGCGTCTTCGGCACTGGGATGTGCGCGGCGTCGAGCAGGTCGCGGCGGTAGAACAGGAAGTCGCCGCCGCCGATCAGCGGCGCGAAGTACGCGACGCCGTTGTAGCTCGCGACCGCGCGGCGGCCGGGCAGGAAGTCGTCGTAGTCGTAGTCCTTCGGGTAGTACTTCAGGAGCGGCACGATCCAGTTGGCCGACGCGAATTCGGCGACGTTCGCCTCGTCGACGTAGTAGATCTGGTACGAACCCGCGCCGGTCGACGCGTCGAGCCGCGATTTCGCGCGGCGGTCGTTTTCGCCGAAATAGCTGATCTCGACCTTGGTGCCGTTCTTCTTCTCGTAGTCGGCCAGCGATTTCTCCATCACCGACAGGCCGAGGCTCTTCTGCGCGAGCACCCGAAGGGTCGGCACCTTGCAGGTTTGCGCGGCCGCGACGCCCGGCAGACAGGCGCCGAGCAGCAGGCCGGCTGCGACGATTCGCATCTTGTTCACCCGTGTCTCCTTGATTCTGCTTGTTCGAATGCCGCCGATGACGGCAGGGACAATGGTGTGACGGGGGCGATGCGATCACCACATCAAAAGAATTCGCGAACCGATACTTTTTGCTCAGGTTCGGTCGTGCGATGCACAAAATGTGGTGGTCGGGGTGCGGCGCGAGGCCGGCCCGGCGCGGACGAACGGCGGGCGCGCGGCGTTACCCGCGCGCCGGTCGATGCGGCGCGTCGAGCGCGATCCGGTAGACGCGCAGCGCGTTGTCGTGCCAGATCGCGCGGCGCGCGGGGCCGTCGAGGTGCGCGATCGCGCCGGCGAACGTGCGCAGCAGTGCGGGATAGGACACGCGCAGTCCGGCGACCGGGAAATTGCTGGCGAACAGGCAGCGCCGCCAGCCGAAGATCGCGATCGTGTCGCGGATGATCCGCGCGTTGTCCGCGTCGTTCCACGCCGCATCGCGCAAGCCGAGCTCGGAGATTTTCACGGTCACGCGCGGCAACGCGGCGAGCGCCGCCATGCCGCCGCGCCAACGCGCGAGTCCGGCTTCGGAACGGTCCCACGGCAGCCCCGCGTGTTCGAGCACGACATCGACGTCGGGTGCATCGACCAGCATCGCGGCCGCGTCGCCGAGATGCCAGAACGGCACGCGCAGATCCCAGCTCAGGCCGTGCGCGGCGAGGCGTTCGAGCGCGGCCGGCCAGCGCGGATCACGCAGCGCGCCCGGCTCGTCGATCGATGCGTCCGGCGCAGCCGCGGTGCGCGGCTTGAACCGCACGCCGCGCACGTGCGGCCACGCGGCCTGTTCGGCGAGCCGTTCGTCCGCATCGCCGGCCAGCAGGTCGACCCACGCGACGATCGCCGACGGCAGCGCGTGCGCGGCCGCGACTTCATGCAGCCAGCGCGTTTCCGCGAGTGCCTCGTCGCGCGCGCGTTCGGCTTCGACGTGCACGCTGGCGACGAGCGGCGCGCATTGCGCCGCGCGCCGGAAATCGTCGACGTCGAAGTTGCGGCACAGCGCCGCGTAGTCGCCGAACATGAAGCGTGCCGGGTCGTAGTGCGCCTGCAGCCACGGGTAGTGCGCGCCCGCATCGAGCCGCCACAGGTGGTGATGCGCATCGACGAGCGCATCGGGCATGCCGTCGGGCGGCGCTTCGTCGCGCATGTCAGCGCGCGCCGGCGAGCACGTACGACGCATCGGGCTCGCGCAGCGTCGCGAGCGCACCGACGAAGCGCCACGCGTCGAGGTCGAGTTCGCGCACATGGTCGTCCTGGAACGACACGTACGCGACGCGCCGCGACGGATGGAACGACAGCGCGGTCGGATTGGCGGGCAGCGCGATGCGCTCGATCTCCTCGAGCTGCCGCGCGTCGAACACCGAGATCGAGCGCTCGCCCGAATTCGTCAACAACAGCAGGTCGCGGCCGCCGGTCGCGCTGGTCCGGTAGATGCGGTTCGGGTCGCTACGCGTTTTCACGCGGCGGCCGCAGGTCATCGTCTCCGTGTCGATCTCGACCAGCGTGTCGTCGCCGCGATTCGCGACGAACAGCGTGCGCTCGTCGTTCGACAGCGCGTTACCTTCCGGGCGCGGGCCGGGCATCACCGCGCGCGGCGCGACCGTCGCGTCGCGTGGATGAAACTGCGTGACCGTGTTCGACAGCAGGTGCACGCCGTACGCACGGCTCGCATCGCGCGTGAGCGTCACGAGGTGCGTTTTCACGCCGCCGGACGGCACGGCCATGTTCGGCACGGGCTGGCGGGTCGGCTCGTCGAATACGAGCAGCATGTCGTGCGCTTCGCTCATCGCATACAGCCGGCCGTCGCGATCGCTCGCCATCCCGTGCGGCCGGTAGTACGGCCACAGGTCGAGCATGCGCGTGTGCGTGCGCTCGACGAGATCGATCTCGGCGATCCGGTGATCGCCTTCATGGCCGCGCGACCACGCGGTCTCGATTCCGAAGATGCCGACGTACGCGTAGCGGTCGTTCACGTCGACGGTGAATTCGTGCGGGAAGTTCGGCAGCACGATGTGCTTGAGCGGCGCTTTCGTGTCGAGGTCGTAGAAGCTGAAAGTGTGGGCGCATTTCTGTACCAGCAGCAGGATGTCGTTCATGATGGGTCTCCGGTGTGTCGTTCGCTGTCGCGCGGGTTCGTCAGCCCTCGCAGCGCTTCGGCAGCGTCAGCGCGAGCAGCCCGGCTACCGCGAGCGTGGCCGCGAGGCTGTAGACGCCGGCCGCCGCGCTCACGTGCTGCGTCAGCACGCCGACCGCATACGGGCCGCAGAAGCCGCCGAGATTGCCGAGCGCGTTGATCAGGCCGCGGGCGCTGCCGGCCGCCTCGACGCTGCAGAGCTTCGGCGGAATCGCCCAGAACACGCCGGCCGCCGCCTGCAGGAAGAAGCCGCAGCCGATCAGGAACGCGAACGACACGGCCATCGATGCATGCGTGAGCACCGACAGCGCGAGGCACGCGGCGAATCCGACGAGCGGCAGCAGCACGAACAGGCGCCGCTTGCCGGTCCGGTCGGACCAATACGACGTGACGAGCATCCCGATCACCATCGCGACGTACGGCACCATCGCGAGCAGGCCGACCCGGCCCATCCCGCTGTGCGTGAGATTTTTCAGCAGGGTCGGCAACCACATCGTATAGCCGTAGATGCCGGCCTGATAGCAGAAGTTGATCGCGATGAGCAGCCAGATCGTCGGGTGGCGCAGCAGCGCGCCGAACGACGTGGCCGCCGGCGTGCCGGCCGCGCGCTTGCGTTCCTGCTCGTCGCGCAGCGCGTCGAGGATGTACGCCTTCTCGCGCGGCGACACCCAGCGCGCGGTCTCCGGGCCGTCGTCGGCGAACAGCATCCAGACGACGAGGCACAGCAGCGACAGCGCGCCCGCGCAGAAGAACAGGTGATGCCAGTCGTATGCGGCGAGGATGAAGCCGGACAGCGGCGCGGTGATCATGCCGGCGAGCGGCACGAACAGGATGACCATCGCATTCGCGCGGCCGCGTTCGCGGTCGGGAAACCAGTGGCTGACCATCGTCAGCACGACCGGCAGCATCCCGCCCTCGGCCACGCCGAGCAGGAAGCGCAGCGCGAGCAACTGCCACGTGTGCGTGACGAGCCCGGTCAGCACCGACAGCACGGCCCAGCTCACGAGCGACCACGCGATGAAGGCCTTGCCGCTGCCGAGCGCCGCGCGCCGGCCGCCGGGAATCTGCAGGAACAGGTAGCCGAAGAAGAAGATGCCGCCGGCGAGGCCGGCCATCGTCGCATCCATGCCGAGATCGGCGTTCATCCCGCCGGGCATCGCGAACGCGATGTTCACGCGGTCCATGTAGGAAATGATGCACGCGAGCAGCAGCGGCGGAATCACGCGCAGCCAGCGGCGGCGCGGAATGGCTTCGCCGGCGTCGTAGGCCGGGGTGGCGGGGTTCAGCAGGTTCATGGTGTCTCCATCCATCCGATGAGCGGCGGCGGCCTTCTGTCGGGCCGCCGTCACGCCGAGGCGCAACGCACGCGCGTTGCGGGTGCAAAAACGGTCGCTAGCGCCCCCAGCGCAGCACGAGCGGATCGAGCCGCCGCGCCGTGTCGAGCAACCCCGCGCGTACCTGCGGAGGCAGCTCGGGCCACGGCGAACGCGGCCGGTCGCACGCGATCACGCCGCCTTCCTTCATCAGCGCCTTCGCGGTGAGGAAGCCCGACTGCCGGTTCTCGTAGTTGATCAGCGGCAGCCAGCGCGCGTACGCGTCGTAGGCATCGTCGCGGCGGCCGGCGAAATACGCGTCGGTGACCCGGCGAATCCCGTCCGGATAGCCGCCGCCCGTCATCGCGCCGGTCGCGCCGGCGTCGAGATCGGCGAGCAGCGTGATGCCTTCCTCGCCGTCCCACGGCCCCTCGATCGCATCGCCGCCGAGCGCGATCAGCTCGCGCAGCTTCGACGCGGCGCCGGCCGTCTCGATCTTGAAATACGACACGGCGTCGATTTCGCGCGCGAGCGTCGCGAGCAGCGAGGCGGACAACGCGACGCCGCTCGCCGGCGCGTCCTGGATCATCAGCGGAATGTCGAGGCCGTCGGCGACGTCGCGGAAGTACGCGCGCACCTGGGCCTCGGGCACGCGGAACGTCGCGCCGTGGTACGGGGGCATGACCATCACCATCGCGGCACCGAGCGCCTGGGCCTCGCGATTGCGCTGCGCACAGATCCGCGCGCTGAAGTGCGACGTCGTGACGATCACCGGCACGCGGCCCGCGACGTGTTCGAGCGTGGTGCGCGTGATGAGATCGCGTTCGTCGTCGCCGAGCGCGAACTGCTCGGAGTAGTTCGCGTGGATGCAGAGGCCGTGCGAACCGGCATCGATCATGAAATCGACGCAGCGGCGCTGGCCGTCGAGATCGAGCGCGCCGTGCGCGTCGAAGATCGTCGGCACGACGGGAAAGACGCCCTGGTAGCGTGCGTTCATGTCGGCCCTCACTCGACGATGTCGAACTGGTCGAGGAATTCGGTCTTCAGCGTGAGGCCGAGGCCCGGCACGTCGTCGCGCAGTTGCAGGAAGCCGTTCTCGGCCACCGGTTCGCCGTCGAAGATGTAATAGAACAGCTCGTTGCCGACCTCGACGTCGAACATCGGGAAGTACTCGCTCATCGGCGACGCGAGCGTGCTCATCGTCAGGTGGTAGTTGTGCATCTGGCCCGCGTGCGGAATCACCGGCACGCTGTACGCCTCGCACAGCGCGTTGATCTTGTGCGCCATCGTGATCCCGCCGACGCGGTTCGTGTCGTACTGCACGACCGACACGGCCTTGCGGTCGAGCAGCTGCTTGAAGCCGTACAGCGAGAATTCGTGCTCGCCGCCGGAGATCGGGATGCGCGTCAGCCGGTTCAGCTCCGCGTAGCCGTCGAGGTCGTCCGCGATCACCGGTTCTTCCAGCCAGCGCGGCTGGTATTTCTCGAGCTTCGGCAGGATGCGCTTCGCATATTCGAGGGTCCAGCCCATGTAGCACTCGAGCATCAGGTCGTTGTCGTAGCCGATCACCTCGCGGATCGCCGCGACCGATTTCAGGTTCTCGACCACGCCCTGCTGCCCGTGCGCGGGCCCGTAGCCGAAGCGCATCTTGAACGCGCGGAAGCCTTCCTTCAGGTACTGCTGCGCTTCCTCTTGCATCGCCTTCAGGTCGGTGCGATAGAGCTTCGAGTAGTAGCAGGGAATCTTTTCCTTGGTGCGGCCGCCGAGCAGCTTGAAGACCGGCTTGCCGACGCTCTTGCCGAGGATGTCCCAGATCGCGATGTCGACCGCCGAGATCGCCGCCATGCCGATGCCCTTGCGGCCCCAGGCATGGGTCGCGCGGTACATCCGCTGGTTCAGGTACTCGTAGTCCCACGGGTCCTGGCCGATCACGAGCGGCGCGAGGTACTGGTCGATGATGGCCTTCGCGACCTGCGGCGCGAGCGCGACGTTGCCGAGGCCGACGATGCCGTCGTCGGTTCCGACTTCGACGACCGTCCACGCATGGAAGCGGAACGTGCTCATCGTTTCCTGCGGCGCATACAGCAGGTCCATCGCGTTCGAACAGAAGTTGCCCTGCGGCGGGACGGTCTTGCCTTTCCACTGGAATACGCGAGCGCGTACGGAGCGGATCTTCATGATGGTGTCTCCAGAATCGGGGTTGTCGTGTGTAGAAGGCGTGCGAGCGTCACGCCGAAACGGCGGCGGTGCGGCGCGCGGCGCCCATCCGGCACGCGATCTGCAGCGCCTGCCAGGTCGCGCCGACGTCGGCCGTGCCGCGGCCCGCGATGTCGTACGCGGTGCCGTGCGCGGGCGTCGTGATCGGCACGGGCAGCCCGCCCTGCACGGTCACGCCGCGCGAGAAGCCGAGCAGCTTGATCGCGATCTGCCCCTGGTCGTGGTACATCGTGACGATCGCCTGGTAATCGCCGGCCTGCGCCTTCAGGAAGATCGTGTCGGCCGGGAACGGGCCGTGGAACGGCGTGTCGGTCGGCCAGTCGCGCGCCTGCAAGCGGCGCACGGCCGGCTCGATGATGTCGACTTCCTCGCGGCCGCAACTGCCGCCGTCGCCGCCGTGCGGGTTGAACGCGGCGATCGCGACCTTTGGCGCGGCGACGCCGTTCGCGAGCAGCGACCGGTAGATCAGCTCGGACGCCTGTTCGATCCGCTCGATGCTCAGGCAGCCGGCCGCGTCCTTCAGCGGGATATGCGACGAGATCCGCGCGGTCCACAGTTCGCCGAGCGTGTTGAATTCGCAGAAGTAGCCGGTCACGCCGAGCGCCTCGGCGAAGTGGTGCAGCTCGTCGTCGTGGCGCAGCCCGCCGAGCTTCATCGCGTACTTGTTGAGCGGCGCGAAGCAGATCGCGTCGATGTCGCCGGCGAGCGCGGCGTCGAGGCACTGGTCGAGCACGGCCAGCGTCGAGCGGCCGCCGGCAGCATCCGCCTGGCCGACCGTGACCTGCGCGGCGCCGATCGTATCGACCGCGACGAACGCGGCGCGCGCGGTCGACGGCCGGCCGCGCACGGCGGCCAGCGACGCGACGGGTTCGACGTCGATCGTGACGCCGGCGACGCGCTGGCCAGCCTCCCACAGCCAGCGATCGCCGATCAGCACGAGGTTCGCGCGGGCGGTCGCGTCGGGGCGGGCGAGCAGTTTCGCGATCAGTTCGGCGCCGATGCCGGCGGGGTCGCCGAGCGTCAGCGCGACGACGGGCTGCGTGGCGGCGGTCGAGGGGGTGTGCATGCGGTGTCTCCGGTGGCGGCGCGTGGCCGTTGGTCTATGGGGTTGATGCTAGGTAGACGGAATGAGTCGGTAAATTGAAAACTCTTGATGAATCGATAACCTGGAGTAATCAAAAATGGGCTCGATCGACCGACGAGACTCGACCCCGCAACTGCTGAACCGGCTGCGCATGCGCCAGATCGCGCTGCTGCTGGCCGTGGACGAATGCTCGACGCTGCGCGCGGCGGCCGAGCAGATGGGCCTCACGCAACCGGCCGCGACGAAGATGCTGGCCGAACTGGAGAGTGCGCTCGGCCAGCGGCTGTTCGACCGCATCGGGCGCGGGCTCGTGCTGAACCCGGCCGGCGAGCGCGTGCTCGGCTATTTCCGCGGCATCCGCGGCAGCATGGAGGCGCTGAACCGCGAGCTCGGCGAACTGCAGCTCGGCAGCGCGGGGCGGCTCGCGATCGGCAGCATCATGGCGGCGTCGCCGGGGCGGCTGACCGAGGCGCTGGTGCAGTTGAAGGCGCGTTATCCGCTGCTCGCGATCGACATCGCGGTCGATACGAGCGACCGGCTGATGCCGCAGCTTCGCGAAGGCGTGCTCGAAGTGGTGATCGGGCGCCACGTCGGGACCGACTGCGACTTCCGCGTGGTCGACGACGAGGCGCTCGCGATCATCGCGGGCCGCGACCATCCGCTCGCGGGCGCGGGGCCGGTCGAATTCGACGCGCTGCTCGACTATGCGTGGATCGTGCAGCCGACCGGCAGCCCGGCGCGCGAGGTCGTGGAGCGCGAATTCCGCTCGCGTCACCAGCCGATGCCGCGCGGGCTCGTCGAAACGGGCTCGATCCTGACCACGATGAACCTCGTCGACCGTTCGTCGATGCTCGGCGTGATTCCGCTGACGGTCGCGCAGCGCAATGCGGCGCACGGGCTCGTCGCGATCATCGATTACACGCTCGAACAGAAGCTGCCGTCGTACGGCAGCCTCGTGCGGCGCGACCGGCCTTTGAGCATTCCCGCGCAGCAGTTTCTCGCGCTGTTTCACCGGGACGGCGCGGGGGATGACGGCGATGCGTAATGGCGCGGTTTGCCAGCCGAGGCGGCCGAGCCAGCCGCGCCAGCCGATCAGACCGATGAGACCGATCAAGCCGATCAAGCCGATCAAGCCGATCAAGCCGATCAAGCCGATCAAGCCGAACCAGCCGAACCAGCCGAACCAGCCGAACCAGCCGAACCAGCCGAGTCACCGCCACCGCGGAGCGCGGTGAAGCGTGATGGCGACGCCGGCGAGGCGGCCGAGGGCGAACCCGAGCGAACCGCTTCAGTGCGCCGACGGCGCGGCAGGCGCGTCGGCGAGCGCCGGCATCGATTCGGACAGCGCGCGGTCCGGGCGAATCCGCAGCGCGGCGACGATGCCGATCAGCAGCATCGCGACCGAGCCGATGAACGGCACCGTCCAGCTGCCGGTGCGATCGACGAGATAGCCGAACAGGATCGGCGACAGGATTCCCGAGATCGCGGAACCGGCGTTCATCATCCCGCTCGCGATGCCGGCGTGGCTCGGCGCGATGTCGCTCGGCACGGCCCAGATCGGCCCGATCGTCAGTTCGAGGCACAGGAACGACCCGGACAGGCACAGCGCGACGCCGGCCGTCGAGTGCACGAACGCGAGCGGCAGCAGGCAGGCGAGCGCGCCGACGAAGCTCGTCACGATCACGCTCTGCCGCGACAGCGCGAGGTTGCCGGTCTTCCGGTAGATGCGGTCGCAGAGCCAGCCGCCGAGCGTGTCGCCGACCACGCCCGCGAAGAACACGCCGGACGCGAACAACGCGGTCGATTTCAGGTTCAGGCCCTGGCCGTTCAGGAAGAAGGTCGGCAGCCACGTGAAGAACAGCCACGCGGTCCAGCCGTAGCAGAAGTAGACGAAGATGGTCGGCGCCATGCGCCGGAACAGCGGCCCCCACGGCGTCGGGCCGGACGGTGCGACCGGGCGCGCGGCGCGCGGGCGGCCGTCGTCGTCGCCCGCCGGATGCTCGCGGAAGCCGACGATCCACCACGCGAGCCAGACGAGCGTGACCGCGCCGATCACGAAGAACGCCGCGCGCCACGACAGCCACGTCATCAACGCGGCGACGATCGGCGGCGTGACCGCGTTGCCGAGCCGCGAGAACGAATGCGTGAAGCCCTGCACGACGCCGCGCCGCTCGCGCGGAAACCAGTGCGTGATCGCACGGGCCTGGGCCGGCAGCGTCGCGCCTTCGCCGATGCCGAGCAGCAGCCGCGCGGCGAACAGCAGCGTGAGGCTGTGCACGAGCCCGGTCGTGAACGTGGAGACCACCCAGATCAACCCGCAGCCGATCAGCGTGATGCGCGCGCCGAACCGGTCGGCGATCCAGCCGCCGCCGATCTGGCAGATTGCATACGAATACGCGAACGCGGAGAATGCGACGCCAAGCTCGGTATTCGACAGCCCGAGTTCGGCCTTGATCGCGCCGGCGGCGGTCGCGAGATTGACGCGATCGACGTAGAGGATGAACGAAAGCGCGCACAGCAGCCACAGTGTGTGGCGCCGTTGACGGTGGTCGTTGGGCATCTGTCTCACTCCATGTTCGTGCGCGGCGTTGCAATGACGCTGCGTTCACGGGCCGGCCCAGCATCGCGCGGCGGCGGAGACACTGTCCAATGAATCTTTGGGATCAATCGATAACCCCAGGTGTTCATTCCGGTTTCAGCCGCACCGGGCGCATGGGTGCAACGGACACACAGGTGAAGCATTGACCGACGACGACGAACTTTCGCTCCGCCCGGAGAGCCGCTTCTGGCAGCTCGCGCCGGTGAGGTGGTGGATCCGCGGGCACGGCCGCGACGGCTATTCGTTCGGCCTGCTGCTGTGCCCGCTCGCGATCGTGTTCGTGCTCGAATTCGTCTGCGTGATGGCCGGCGCGCTGTACACCAGCATCGCGGTCAGCGCGGTCGCGACGCTGTTCCTCGGTATCGCCGGATTCCACGGGGCGCGGCGCGAATGGCTGATGACGGCCGCGCCCGCCCGCGCGCTCGTGAAGGCCCGCATGAAGAAGGCGGCCGAGCGACTTGCGTCGCTCGGCGTCGGTGCGACCGTGCTCGCGATCTTCGTCGCGGCGACCTCGCTGTCGCTCGTGATGTCGGGCCGGCCGGTGCTGGACAGCGTGTCGAAGGACGCGGTGTCGATCTTCATCGCGCTGGTGTTCCTGCCCGTGTACGTGTCCGGCGCGGTACGCAAGCTGGCGATCGCGCGGATCGAGGAGCTGGAGGCGCTGCGTCACGCGACCGTCGGCACGCAGCTGAAATTCGACCGCGCCGGCGCGGTGCGCGCGGTGGTCGTGCAGGGCGCGGCCGGAACCGGGACGGTATCGGTGATGGAATACACGGTGCTCGGGTTCAGTCCGCCGCTGGACCAGGTCGGGCGCGAACCGCGCGCGTGAAGGGGGGAGCGGCGGCGCGTTACGCCGGGAAGCGCTCGCTGTCGGGCGCCGGCGTGAGATCGTCGGGCCACCGCACCTCGAACCGCGTGCCGCCCGCGCCGGTCGGCACGCACAGCGCTTCGCCGCGATGCGCATGCGCGATCGCCGCGACGACCGCGAGCCCGAGGCCGGTGCCGCCGGGTTGCGTCTCGTCGACGCGCCGGAACGCCTGGAACACGTGCGGCGCGAACTCGGCCGGGATACCGGGGCCGTCGTCCTCGACGCGCAGCCGGCACATCCCGTTCTCGATGCGCGTCTGGATCCGGATCGCACCGGGCACCGCATGGCGGCGCGCATTTTCCAGCAGCGCGAGCAACGCCTGGCGGAGCCGGACCGGGTCGCAGCGCATGCGCCGCGGGTCGAGATCGAATTCCGGATGCTGGCCGGCGGCCTGCAGCGCGTGCGCGAACGCGTCGACCACGGCGCGTACCTCGGCGGCGAGGTCGGTGTCGCGGATCTCGATGCTCAGGTGGCCGCTATCGGCGAGGCTGACCACGCGCAGATCCTCGATCAGCCGCGTCAGCCCTTCGACCTGCGCGAGCAGGCTGCGATACAGCGCGTCGCTCGGCGTGAACACGCCTTCGGCGAGCCCCTGCAGCCGGCCGCGCAGCACGGTCACGGGCGTGCGCAGCTCGTGCGCGATCGCCGCGTTCCAGAAGGTTTGCTCGTCGGTCACACGCTGCAGTTCGCTCGCGAGCGCGTTGAAGTTGTCGGCGAGCAGCGCCGCTTCCTTCAGCGAACGGTCGCCGGCGACCGCGCGTGCGCCGAGATCGCCGCGCGCGACGCGGCGGATGCTGTCCGTCACCGAATTCAACGGCACGAGGATGCGGCGCGACAGGTTGACCGCGACGACGACCGCGATCAGCAGGCCCACCAGCGTGGTCGAAATGATCCACACCCACTCGGGCCCGCTCGGGACCCAGCTCTGCGGCTTGAAGTACTCGGGCGAGTACTGGTACAGCAGGTAGTAGAACACGTAGGCCGTCACGACGATCAGCACCGTGATGCCGAACGCGATCGCGCCCATCGTCAGCGCGATCTGGCGGCTCAGGCCGTCGAGTCTCACTCGCCGCTCCACAGCTTGTAGCCGACGCCGCGCACGCTGGCCGGCACGCCCGCGACGCCGAGATCGTCGAGTTTCTTGCGCAGCTTGCTGACGTGGCTGTCGACCGTGCGCTCCAGCGCGTCGCCTTCCGGCAGGCAGGTGGCCATCAGCTCGGCGCGGCTGAACACGCGGCGCGGCGCGCGCGCGAGCTGCGCGAGCAGCTTGAATTCGGTGAGCGTCAGCACGAGCGTGTGGCGCACGCCGTCGACTTCGACCGTCGCTTCGTGGTGCTCGAGATCGATCTCGAACGGCGCGGCGCGCAGCACGCGCTGCTCTTCCTGGCGCGCGCCGGCCATCGAACGGCGCAGCACGGCCTGGGCGCGCGCGACGACTTCGGCCGGGTTGAACGGCTTGACCACGTAGTCGTCGGCGCCGATGCGCAGCCCGGTCAGCTTGTCGATGTCCTGGTCGAGCGCGGTCAGCATGATGACCGGCGTGTCGCCGCGATGGCGGATCTCGGCAAGCACCTTCCAGCCGTCGACGTGCGGCATCTGCACGTCGAGCAGCACGAGGTCGGGCTTCAGCGACAGGTGGAGTTCGAGCGCGCGGCGGCCGTCGGCGGCGTGCACGGTGCGCAGGCCGTTGCGCGCGAAATACGCGATCAGGATCTCGGCGATCTCGGGTTCGTCCTCGGCGATGAGGACGAGCGCCTGCGCGCCTTGGCCGGCGCCGGGAGATGAAGGAAATTCGGGCATGGCCACTCGTTCGGATTCAGCGGGGTTCCATCGAATCGCCATACTACCGTACGGCCCGCGCAACCGAACGGAGACGGGGAGACTGCACCGGCCGCCATCGTCTACGCGGTCTCTCCGCAACCTTTCAGAAGCGCTGCAATGGGCTATGCGACAGGGGAATACCCTGTCTTTTTTTTCCAATCCTGTTTTATGTATTATGACCTATCTTTTGCAACATGTACTAATTCAGGGCGCCGGAAAATCCTTATCGGTACAAGGCAGTACGGCGCGTGTACAGGCAGGGATGCGAACCGGCTTCGCGCGCCCCCGTGAGGGGCGAGTGAGGCGGAACGAGATCGCATCCCGTCGTCGGATTCCGCGCGAGCGAGGGCCGCACGCCATCGGGGCGTGCCGCCGTTCGCGCCCATTGCAGGCGTCATTCACAGATCATGTCCAGGAAGTCATCCATCAGCGGGTCGGCCGACCTGCAGCGCAGGCAGTGGCTCAAGGTCGCGGGGGCGTCGGTCGCGGCGGGCGGTCTCGCACTCGGCGCCGCGCGGGCGAAGGCCGATGCGGCGCCTGCCGCCGGCCATGAAGGCGACGTGCTCGATGTCGCGATCGTCGGCGCCGGGCTGGCCGGCCTGACGGCCGCGCGCGATCTGCGCTACGCGGGCTGCGAATCCTTCGTCGTGCTCGAGGCGCGCGACCGCGTGGGCGGCCGCACGCTGAACTACGACGTGGGCGGCGGCTATGTGACCGAAGTCGGCGGCCAGTGGATCGGCCCGGGCCAGACGGCGGTCGCCGATCTCGCCCGTGAGCTGGAAGTCGGCACGTTTCCGAGCTACTACACGGGCAAGACGGTGATTCTCGGCGGCGACGGGCGCGCCGAGATCGACCTCGAGGGTACGTTCGGCACCGACGAGGCCGTTGCGGCGAAATTGAGCCGGTTGTCGCGCGACGTGCCTTGCGGTGCACCGTGGACGTCGCCGAAGGCCCGCGAACTCGACCGGTTGTCGGTCGGCGACTGGCTCGCGACGCAGGGCATCAAGGCGGAAGACCGGATGGGCTGGAACGCGTCGATCTCGCTGTCGGGCGGCGTCGCGCCGGCGAAGATGGGGCTGCTGCACTTCCTGTCGATGATCAACTCCGCCGATTGCGATTACGCGCAGCTCGACTCGATCAAGCATAGCGCGCAGGAAACCCGTTTCGTCGGTGGCTCGCAGCTTCTCAGCATCCGGATGGCGCAGCAACTGGGCGACAAGGTGCGGCTGTCGTCGCCGGTGCGGCGGATCGTCGGCTGGGATCGCGACATCGTCACGTTGCAGACCGATCGCGGCACGGTGCGCGCGAAAAAGGTCGTGATGGCGCTGCATCCGGCGCTGTGCCATCAGGTGCGGTTCGATCCACCGCTGCCCGACAAGCGCGTCGCGCTGCAGCGCGCGTGGCCCGCCCACTCGCCGGCGCGCAAGACGGCGATGGTCTACCGCCGCCCGTTCTGGCGCGACAAGGGCTTGAACGGCCACATCTTCCAGACCGACGGGCCGGTGTTCTGGGCGTACGACAATTCGCCGCCGGGGGGCGAGATCGGCGTGATCAACGCGTTCGTCCGGAATGCGCTGATGCCTTCGGACCCGCAGGCCGCGAAGCAGATGCACATGGATCTCTATGCGCAGGCGTGGGGCGACGAAGCGCGTGCGCCGGTGTCGTACCACGATCGCGACTGGGGGCTCGCCGATCCGTGGACGCTCACGTGCGTGTCGGCGATCCCGCCCGGCTTCTGGAGTGCGCACGGCGAAGCGCTGCGCGCGCCGTGCGGCAACCTGATCTGGTCGGGCACCGAGACCGCGAACATCTGGGCCGGCTACATGGACGGCGCCGTGCGCGCCGGTCACCAAAGCGCGCTTCAGGCACTCAATGCGCTGCGTCATGCTTAGGATTACGAAGATGAAGAAACGGGTTTTGCTGCTCACGGCGGCGGTGGCGACCGGCGCGTTGCTGGCGCTCTACGGCCCGACGCTGCTCGGTTTCCATCGCCTGCAGCGTCATATCGATACGGCCGCGCAGGCCGATGACGCCGACGGCGGCCCGTGGCCGCGCGTGACCGACGTGTGCATGGGCTGCCACGGCGTGAAGGGCACGTCGCTCAGCCAGGCGTATCCGAGTCTCGCCGGCCAGCCGGCGCAATACGTGGCCGCCCAGCTCCGTGCGTTTGCGGGCGGGCAACGCGCGAACCCGACGATGGGCCCGCTCGCGATGACGATGAGCGAAGCCGAGATCACCCGTCTGGCCGGCTATTACGCGAAACAGGCGCCGCTGGACAACCGCTATTTCAAGCCGGATGCACGACTGCGCACGAAAGGCGAGCAGTGGGTAACGGGCGGCGCATGCGCGGCCTGCCACGGCGCACGGCTGACCGGGCAGGCGCGATTCCCGCGTCTGGCCGGACAGGGCTACGACTATCTGCTCGCGCAGCTCGACGCATTCGCGACGGGCTCGCGCCGCGAGGCGACCGGCACGATGCAGCGCGTCGCGCAGGCGATGTCGGCGGACGACCGCGCGGCGGTGGCGACCTATCTCGCGAGCCTCAGCCCCGCCACACAGTGAATCAACGGCAGCAATCGACTTCGGGAGTTCGAACCATGGATCACAGATCACTTGTCCTTTGTCTTTCCAGCGCGACGCTCGCGGCGACGACCGGCGTCTACGGCTTCAAGTTCGTGCGCAAGCGCAACTTCCTGCTCGGCTTCGAGTGGTGGATCGTGACGATCTCCGCGTCCAACGCGGTGATCTTCTTCGCGACCGAATCGCCGGTGTCGTACTTCATTTCGCACTTTCTCGACGCGTTCTCGCGCGGGTTCGGGATGCCGGTGATCGCGGTCGCCGGCCTGATGGCCGTCACCCACGGCTACCGGCCGTCGATACGGCAGGACGTGACGTTGTTCGTGCTTGCAACGCTCGGGACGATCGCGCTCGTGGCCGGCGTGTTGCAGCACGCGTTGCCGTACTTCTACGTGGCGATGTGGACGCTGATGTCGATCTATCTCGCCGGTTTCGCGTGGCGGCTCGCGCGTGCCGGCCACGCGCTCCATGCGCTGACGACGACGCTCGCGCTCGTTGCTTCGCAGGCGATCGCGTGCATCTACGATTTCTACCGGATCCCCGGCGAGGATACCAACGTCGTCTTCAACTTCTATGTACTGGCGCTGCTGACCTGGTCGTACCTGACCGTCGCGCTCTATTACGCGTATGGTGCGCTGGAGCGGGAGAAGGGGCGCAGTCGGACCGGTGCCGGCGTGTTGTCGTATCCGAAATGAGTAGCTCTGCTGAGGAGACGGGGGTGGCTCGCACCGCTTGCCGGTCCGGTCGCGCCGATCGCGGAGCGCGCGGATGGACCCGGTTCGCCTGACCCGCGCCGAGCGGCGCGATGCGACGCGCGAACGCCTGCTCGGCGCCGCGCGCGCGATCCTCGCGGAGAAAGGCTATGCGGCCGCCAGCGTGGAAGACATTGCGGCGGCGGCCGGGCATACGCGTGGCGCGTTCTACTCGAACTTCGGCGGCAAGGCCGACGTGCTGTTCGAGCTGCTGCGCCGCGATCGGGACGAGGCTGCCGCGGCATTGCGGCGGATCGTCGGTTCGCCTGACCCGGCCGACGATGCGCAGCGCGCGATGCTCGCGTATTGGCGAAGGGGTGCGACCCAGCGTGCGGTGCACCTGATGTGGCTCGACGCGCAGCTCCAGGCGGCGCGCGATCCGCGGTTCCGTGCGCGCTTCGGCGCGTTGCTGCGAGACCGCCAGGCGCTCGCGGCCGCGTGCATCGACGCGTATGCCGCGCGGGCCGGCGTGTCGCTGCCGTTGCCCACGCGGGTGCTGGCGCTCGGCCTGACCGCGCTGTGCGACGGCATGCAATCGCACGGCGCGGTCGATGCGCTGGCCGACGCGGTACTGGTTGGCTTCATCACGCACACGGTGTTCGACCACCTGCGTCGATGAAGGCGCGCAGAAACGAGGGGCGTGCGTTGTCGTGCGCCAGTATGAAGGCCGAAAGCCGTTTGTCATGACGGACCGGCGGCGGGCAGCGACGCCCGTTCGATCATGCAGACGAAACAGGGAATACCCCGTCTTTTTCTTTTCATTATTTTTGTCATGATGACCTAACATAGTCATCATGTTCTACTGAGGGGCCGGCAGCGAAGACGAACCGCCGGTTGTGGCTGAACGAATCGGGAGATAGACGATGGATGCAATGAAGCGAAAGGCGTTCTTCGAGGACGGAGCCGTGCTCGTCGAAGGGGTCCTCGACGACGAACAACTCGCGCAATGCCGCGCGGTGTACGACTGGGGAATGGAGAACCCGGGCCCGATGGCGACGACGCTGCTCGACGGCACCGAATACAAGTCGCACAACGACAACGCGAACCCATACGCGAAGGAACGGCTCGACGCGCTGGTCGGCACGCTGCCGTTCGGGCCGTTGTTCGCCGACCTGTGGGGCTCGAAGCACGTGTGGTACTTCGCCGAGGAGCTGTTCATGAAGGCCGGCGGCAAGAGCGCGCGCTCGCCGTGGCATCAGGACACGTCGTACCTGCCGTGGCAGGGGATGCATTTCGGCAACGCGTGGATCAGCTTCGAACACGTGCCGAAGCGTAACGCGCTGGAGATCGTGCGCGGCTCGCATCACGGTGTGCGGCATGACGGCACGACGTTCCAGAACGCCGAGGATCCGACCGACCCGCTGCATGGCGGCGACGTGTGGCCACGCCTGCCGGACATCGAGGCCGAGCGTCGCGTGGCGCCCGACGCGTACGACATCCTGTCGTGGGAAACGAAGCCGGGCGACGTGCTGCTGCTCCATCCGGGCGTGCTGCACGGCGGCGGCGCGGTCGATGCCGATTTCCCCGATCGCCACACGCTCGTGCTGCGCTTTTTCGGCGACGACGCGGTGTTCAGCCCGCTGCCCGACGAAAGCCGCTCGGGATTCACGCCGGCCGGCGTGTTGTTCGTCGAGGAGCTCGCCGCGCTGAAGGCCGGCGATCCGTTCCGCGCGCCATGTTTCCGTCAACTCGTCTGAACCGGGAGAACTCGTCATGACAGCAACCCCGAAGCGGCAATCGATCGTGCCGGCTGCGTTCCAGCCGTGGTACGACGCGTACCACTTCTCGCCGGCCACACGCGTCGGCGACACGATCTGGGTGTCGGGCCAGGTCGGCCTCGACGCGCAGATGCAGCCGGCCGACGGCGTGCAGGCGCAGGCGCGGATCGCGTTCGAGTGCCTGAAGGCCATCCTCCAGGAGGCCGGCGCGAGCCTCGCCGACGTCGTCGAACTGACGACCTTCCACACGGATCTGCAACGCGAGACGGAAGCGTTCGCGGCGGTCAAGGACGTGTATTTTCCGAACCGTTATCCGTCGTGGACGGCGGTCGGCGTCACACAACTGGCGCTGCCGGGATTGTGCGTCGAGATTCGTGCGGTGGCGGTGGCCGGGTCCGGCAAGGGCTGACGGAAGGCACGAGGGTTTTTCGCCGGATCTGCGTTCCATTCGAATCGCAGTCCTGACGAAAGATATCGGAATGGCGCTGAGGCGGCTGGCCGGAACCCCGGCCAGCCTCGATCACGGAGCGACGTCATCGTCGGCTGACGGTGACGATCGAAACAAACGCGTTTCGTCCGGGATGGGCGAGCGAAGGCGGAGCAGCAAGGAGAACCATGATGAACAAGCATCGTTTCTGGACCACGTCCGCGATCGCGGCCGCTGCATGTGTCGCGATCGGCACCGCCGTCGCGGCGGACGACCTGACGCCGGCCGGCGCCGACCGCTCGGCGAGCAAGGACGGCGCGGTGCCGGCCTATGCGGGCAAGCAGTCGCCCGACGCCGGCTGGGAGTGGGGCAAGGTGCGCGGCGATTTCTGGAAGCATCGCAACGAGAAGCCGCTCTACTCGATCGACGCGGCGAACGTCGACAAGTATGCGGACAAGCTGTCGCCCGGCCAGGTCGCGCTGATCAAGCAGAAGAAGGGCTACCGGATGGACGTCTACCCGTCCCACCGCGAATGCCAGTTGCCGGATGCCGCCGAGCAGAACTCGAAGGCGAACCTCACGGCCGCGAAGCTCGGCCCGGCCGGCGACACGCTCGCGTCGGCCGTGTTGCCGGGCGTGCCGTTCCCGCAACCGAAGAACGGCGTCGAGGCGATGCTCAACTACGAGATGCGTTATCGCGGCGAAGGCGTCGACTGGGCGCAGATGGTGACGACCGTATCGCCGCGACCGGGCAGCAGCGAATGGATCGACGCGATCGGCCCGCAGACCTTGTACTTCCCGTCCGCCAAGCTCGGCAAGTTTTCGCCGCAGGACGTCGACCAGCTCAGCGCGGCCGTGTATTTCCAGATGAACTCGCCGGCCGCGCTGGCTGGCCAGGCGTTCGTGCAGCGCCAGTACTTCGACAAGGCCTCGGAGACGTACTACTACTTCCCCGGCCAGCGCCGCGTGCGACGCATGCCGGCCTACACGCACGACGCACCTCTGATCGGCTTCGAGAACCAGTATCTGATCGACGAAGGCAACATGATCAACGGCTCGCTCGACCGCTTCAACTGGAAGCTGGTCGGCAAGAAGGAAATGATCGTTCCGTACAACGCGTTCGGCATGTACAGGTTCAAGAGCAAGCTGCACGACGTCGCGACGCCGGACGGCGTCGCGGCCGCGAACCGCCGTTACGAGACGCACCGCGTGTGGGTCGTCGAGGCGGCGCTGAAGCCGAGCGCGCGGCACGTTGCGTCGAAGAAGGTGTTTTATCTCGACGAGGACAGCTGGCTCGCGCTGGTAGGCGAGGACTACGACGCGCAGGGCAAGCTGTGGAAGGTGCGGGAGAGTTATCCGATTCCGGTGTGGGAGCTCGGCGGCACCTGCGACAACGAGCCGCTCGCGCAGTACGACATGAACAACGGCCGCTATGTGCTCGATGCGACGTCGATCGGACAGGGCAAGGACGTGCGCTGGCTCGGGCAGGCCGACGATCCGCGCTTCAAGCAGGATTTCTACACGGCGGAATCGCTGCGCTCGGTCAGCGAACGGTGACGATCACCGGCTGACGGATACAAGGACCGGCGCGCGCAACGATCGTGCGCCGGCATCGAACAGGGGCGGAGGTGGGTCATGGAATCGGCAGGATTGTTCAGGAATACTACGATATTGGTGGCGATGGCGAGCGCCGCGACGTCGAGCGCGTATGCATACGACTTCACGGTGGGCGGCGGCGCCGTGCAGGGTTCGTGGGTGACGAACCTGACGGCGGGCGCCGGCATCCGGACCAAAAACCCGAGTTGCTCGCTCACCGGCGACCCGAACGCCTTCGGCTGCGGCGCGGGCGCGAACACCAACCAGTGGGGCTATGCGGACAACGGCGACCTGAATTACCGCAAGGGCCAGCCGTTCAGCACATACGTCAGCGCGACCAGCGAGCTGCTGCTGAAGATGCCGAGCGAAGGGCTGAAGTTCATGGTGCGCGGCACGGGCATGTACGACTTCATGGCCAAGAACACGAACCGCACGCCGTTGTCGAGCACCGCGGCCGCGCAGGTCGTCTACAACGCGCAGCTGCTCGACCTGTGGGCGCAGAAGGATTTCACGCTCGGCGGGCGCAACGCGCACGTGCGGCTCGGCAACCAGGTGATCAACTGGGGCGAGAGCATGTTCGCGCAGAGCGGCATCAACGCGACCAACTCCATCGACACGCAGAAGCTGCTGATCCCCGGCTCGCAGCTCAAGCAGGCGCTGCTGCCGGCGCCGATGGTGAGCCTCGCGGCCGACCTGTCGCACGGGTTCAGCACCGAGGCCTACTACCAGTTCCAGTGGAACGGCAACCGCTACCCGCCGGTCGGCTCGTACTGGTCGGTGACGAACGGTTTCGGCCGCGGTGCCGAGCCGTTCACGATCAACACGAACAACCTGAACGTGACCGGCCCGAGCGCGGGCACGATCGCGAACGCGATCGGCGGATCGGGCGCGGCCGGCAACCAGGACACGCTCAACGCGATCAGGAACGGGCTCGTGAACGGGGCCTACGCCGGGCCGCCGTTCAACGACATCGGCCTGCCGAGCACGACGACCCTGCCGGCGAAATACCGGCCGCAGTTCGGCGTGAAGTTCAACTATTCGCCGCGCGCGTTCGACGCGAACTTCGCGTTCTACTACCTGAACTACACCGACAAGTCGCCGGTGCTCGCGTCGCTCGCTAACGGCACCGAGCAATGGTCGTATCTCGGCCGACGCCAGTTGTTCGGCGTCAGCGCGAACTTCGGCGTCGGGCCGTGGGCGATCGGCACCGAACTGTCGTACCGGCCGCGCGATGCGGTCGCGCTGTCGAGCTGCTACGGCGCGGGCGGCCCGCTCGACCTGAACACGAACGGCGTGGCCGGCATCGACTGTCAGCAATGGGTCGACAAGAAGAAGTTCCAGTACGACATCAACGGCTTGCTCGCGCTCACGCGCAGCGAGTATCCGTTCCTGAAACTGCTCGGCGCCGATTCGGCCGCGCTGACGTGGGAACTGACGTGGATCTACTACCCGGGGCTGAAGTCGAGCGGCGTGACGCGCACGATCGACGGGCAGACTGTCACGCAGGTGCCGCAGACCGGCTACCTGCCGTGGCTGAACAACGGATCGGCGGCCGGCTATCCGATCGGGATGGCGCAGGGCACGTCGAGCTCGGTTGGCGCGACGATCGACTTCAACTGGACCTACGACGGCTCGCTGATTCCCGGTTGGCAGGTCACGCCGGGCGTGACGTTCTCGACCGGCCTGTACGGCTACACGCCCACCTTCACCGCGAACTACGTGCAGGGTGCGAAGTCGCTGAACGTCTACGTGCTGTTCAACCAGAACCCGCCGAACTGGCAGGCCGGCATCAACTTCACTTCGTTCTGGGGTGGCCACAACACGGTGGGCCAGCCTTATGCGGACCGTAATTTCGTCGGCTTGTTCGTCACGCGGAATTTCTGACGGCGGCGGATGGCAGGTGGCAGGTGGCGGGTGGCGTACGCCACCGGAATACATGAAGGGGTAACGTCGTGCTCAATCGTCTGGTCAGTCGCCTGGAAGGGCTTTTCTTCGGTCACCGCGCGATCGTGCTCGCGGCGATCGCGTTGTTCACCGTCGCGATGGCCGTGTTCGCCGTGCAACTGCGCATGGATGCCGGTTTCGAAAAGCAGATGCCGATCGGGCACGAGTACATCCGCACGTTCCAGCAATACCGGAACGACCTGCTCGGCGCGAACCGGATCACGGTGGTCGTGCGCGCCAAGCACGGCTCGATCTGGTCGAAACAGGGGCTGACGCGGCTGTACGACGTCACGCAGGCCGTCACGTACCTGCCGAACGTCGACCGGATCGGCGTGCGCTCGTTGTGGACGCCGAACGCGTTCGTCAACGAAGTGACCGACGAAGGGTTTCGCGCGGAGCCGATCATTCCGGGCACGGTCACCCCCGACCAGTTGACGCCGGAGCGCGTGCAGAGCATTCGCCGCGCGACGACGCTCGGCGGCTACGTCGGCACGCTCGTGTCGCACGGCGAGGACAGCGCGATGATCACGGCCGAGCTGAACGAACGCGACAGCGCCGGCAAGGTGCTCGACTACGTGGCGTTCAATCATCTGCTCGAAGAGAAGATCCGCAAGCCGTTCGAGGATGCCGGCTACGAGATCCAGATCATCGGCTTCGCGAAACAGATCGGCGACATCGCCGACGGCGCGACGGCCGTGCTCGGCTTCTGCGCGGTCGCGCTGCTGCTGACCACGCTCGCGGTGTACTGGTACTGCCATTCGGTGCGCTTCACGGTGCTGCTGGTCGCGTGCTCGCTCACGTCGCTCGTATGGCAGTTCGGCACGTTGAAGCTGCTCGGCTTCGGCCTCGATCCGCTCGCGGTGCTCGTGCCGTTCCTCGTGTTCGCGATCGGCGTGTCGCATGGCGTGCAGCAGGTGAACTTCATCGTCCGCGAGATCGCGCACGGGCAGAGTTCGTTCGATGCGGCGCGCCACAGCTTCAGCGGCCTGCTGATCCCGGGCGTGCTCGCGCTGATCACCGCGTTCGTGTCGTTCATCACGCTGCTGCTGATCCCGATCCCGATGGTGCGCGAGCTGGCGATCACCGCGTCGCTCGGCGTCGCGTACAAGATCGTGACGAACCTGATCCTGCTGCCGGTCGCGGCATCGTGCTTCAACTTCACGAAAACCTATGCGGACAATTCGCTGAAGCGCGCGCAGCAGCGTGCGAAGCCGCTGCGCGTGCTCGCCCGCGTGGCGCAGCCGAAGTACGCGGGCGTCACCGTCGCGCTGACGGTGGCGATCTTCGCGCTCGCCGCTTGGCAAAGCCGCGATCGCGTGATCGGCACGCTGCAGCCGGGCGCGCCGGAGCTGCGCACGGACGCGCGCTTCAACCGCGACGCGACGTCGATCGCCGGCAACTACGACATGGGCCTCGACTGGCTGACGGTGGCGATCGAGTCGACCGGCAAGGCGTGCGACAACCCGGCGGTCGGCCTGTACGAGGACGACTTCTCGGCCGCGATGAAGACCGAGCCGGGCGTCGTGTCGGTGCAGTCGTACTCGGCGATGCTGCGCGCGTACAACCAGGGCTACAACGAGGACTTCCCGAAGATGAACGTCGTGCCGATCGCGGCCGAGAACTACAGCGCGGTGTCGGTCGACGTGTCCCGCGTGAAGGGCTTCATGAGCCGCGACTGCGGGATGACGGCCGTGCACCTGTTCCTGACCGACCACAAGGCGACGACGATCAACCGCATCCTCGACGACGTGAAGCAATACCGTGCGTCGCATCCGTTCCCCGGCATCACGGTGCGGCTGGCCGCGGGCAACGCGGGCGTGCTCGCCGCGACGAACGACGAAGTCGAGAAGAGCGAGCTGCCGATGATGCTCTACGTGTATGCGGCGATCCTGGTGCTCGTGTTCCTCGCGTATCGCGACTGGCGCGCGATGCTCGCGTGCTGCGTGCCGCTGTCGGTCGCGACCTTCATCGGCTACTGGTTCATGAAAGAACTGCAGATCGGGCTGACGGTCGCGACGTTGCCGGTGATGGTGCTGGCGGTGGGTATCGGCGTCGATTACGCGTTCTACATCTACAACCGGCTGCAGGTGCATCTCGCGGGCGGGCAGGACATCGTGAAGGCGGTGCAGCACGCAATGCTCGAAGTGGGCGTGGCCACGATCTTTACCGCCATCACGCTGGCGATCGGCGTCGCGACGTGGAGTTTCTCGGCGCTCAAGTTCCAGGCGGACATGGGCAAGCTGCTCGCGTTCATGTTCATCGTGAACCTCGTGATGGCGATGACCGCGCTGCCCGCGCTCGCGTCGCTGCTCGAGCGCGGGTTCCCGCGCCGCAAGCCGGCTCGCGCGCCGGGCCTGTTCAGCCACTGACGCAGACGAACATTCCGACGGAGATCCAGTCATGGTCAAGACCTTCGCTGTTTGCGGCGCACTTTGCCTCGTGGCGGCCGCCTTCGCACGCTTTCATGAAACGGTCGCGCAGCAGCCCGCGCCGGCCCACGCGTTCGCGACCGACGTGAAACGCGTCAGTGTGCGCCACACCACGGGTGGCGAACCGGCTGCGGCTCCATCGCCGAACGACACCGACGCCGGGCGTCGGACAGCGGCCGCGCAGGTTGCCGACAAGCCCCCCGCGATCGTGCTCGGCGTCGCGCATGCCGGCTGGTCGGTGCTGTTCAGCCACTGACCGCGTGCCGACCACTACGGAGATTCATCCATGATCAAGACGCTCGTTGCCTGTACCGCGCTCTGCGCCGCCGCGGCGACCTTCGCGCAACCGCAGGACGGAACGGTAGCGGCCTGGGCCGCGCAGCCCGCGCATGCGTGGGCCGCGCCGGCGCACCGGATGCTGATGGACGCGGCGCGCGCCGGAACGCGGATCGTCGCGGTCGGCGAGCACGGCATCGTGCTGCTGTCCGACGACGACGGCAAGACCTGGCGGCAGGCGCGACGCGTGCCGGTAGCGGCGACGCTGTCGGCCGTGTCGTTCGCGGATGCGAAGCACGGCTGGGCCGTCGGCCAGTGGGGCGCGATTCTCGCGACCGACGACGGCGGCGACACGTGGGTCACGCAGCGGCTCGATACGTCGGTCGACCAGCCGCTGTTCTCGGTGCTGTTCACGAGCGCGCGGGACGGCATGGCCGTCGGCCTGTGGTCGCTGATGCTGCAGACGCACGACGGCGGCAGGACGTGGGCGCGCACGACGCTGCCGAAGCCACCGGGCGGCGGCAAGGCCGACCGCAATCTCTATCACGTGTTCGCCGACGCCGCGCAGGCGCTTTACATCGTGTCCGAACAGGGGATGGTGCTCAAGTCGGCCGACGGCGGCGCGAACTGGACCTATCTGCCGACGGGCGGCAAGGGCACGTTGTGGTCGGGCGTCGCGATGCCGGACGGCCGGATCGTGGTCGGCGGGCTGCTCGGCAGCCTGTTCGAGAGCCGCGACGGCGGCGCGACGTGGACGGCGCTGCATACCGGCACGCGCAGCTCGATCACCGATCTCGTCGCGAGCGGCGGCGGGTTGACCGGCGTCGGGCTGGACGGCCTCGTGCTGACGCAGCGCGTGGCCGGCGGCCCGTTCGACGTCGTGCAGCGCGCGGATCGCGCGACCCTCAGCGCCGCGCTGATCGACGCGCGCGGCAAGCCGGTGCTGTTTTCGCAGGACGGCGTGCTGGCCGCGCCGTGAGTTGAATCCATCGAGAAAAACGAGGAAGCATGGAGCACTTGACATGAAGCGCAAGCACAAGCCCGACATGCAGGCCCGGCGGCGGATATTGCGCGCCGCGGCCGCGGGCGCCGCGTCGCTCGCCACCGGCGAGGTGTCGTTCGCCGAAGGCGCGGCGTCGGCATCCGCCGATCGTGGCGTGTTCGACGTCGTCATCATCGGCGCGGGGCTCGCGGGGCTGACCGCCGCGCGCGACCTGAAGCGCGCCGGATGCGAATCGTTCGTCGTGGTCGAGGCGCGCGATCGCGTCGGCGGGCGCACCTACAACCACGATCTCGGCAACGGCGTGGTGTCCGAAGCCGGCGGCCAGTGGATCGGGCCGGGGCAGACGGCGATTGCCGATCTCGCGCGCGAACTCGGCGTCGATACGTTCCCGACGTATTACGCGGGCAAGACCGTCGTGCTGGCCGGCGACGCACGCGTCGCCCAGGATTTCCACGGCGGCTCGGGCGGCGACGACGCGATCGGCGCGAAGCTCGGCGCACTCGCCCGCGGCGTGCCGTCGCGCGAACCGTGGACCGCGCAGCACGCGGCGGAGCTCGACAAGCTCACCTACGGCGACTGGCTGCTCAAGCAGGGCGTGACCTACGAGGACGGCTACTTCCTCGGCCTCGCGGCGAAGCTGTCGCTCGGCGGCGCACCGGCCCAGCTCGGGTTGCTGCACTACCTGTCGGTGATCAACAGCGCCGATTGCGACTACGCGAAGCTCGAATCGACCAAGGGCGGCGCACAGGAAACGCGCTTCGTCGGCGGCTCGCAGGTGTTGAGCCTGCGGATGGCGAGCGAACTCGGCGCGAAGGTGCAACTGTCCTGCCCGGTGCGCAAGATCTCGGGCTGGGATCGCGACGTGGTCGACGTGCAGACCGATCGCGGCGTGCTGCGCGCGCGGCGCGTGATCGTCGCGCTCAATCCGGCGCTGTGCCAGCAGATCGTGTTCGATCCGCCGCTGCCGGACGGCCGCGCGCAGTTGCAGCGGAACTGGCCGGCGAATGCGCCGATGCGCAAGACGGTGCACGTGTACGACCGGCCGTTCTGGCGCGACGACGGCTACAACGGACAGATCTTCGAAGTCGGCGGCCCGGTGTTCATGGCGTACGACAACTCGCCGCCGGACGGCTCGATCGGCGTGCTCGCCGCGTTCGTCGCGCCGGGCGCACTGCCGGCGGAACCGAAGGCGGCCGAACGGACGCTGTCGGCCATCTTCGCGCGCGCGCTCGGCGACAAGGCGCTGCACCCGACGCAGTTTCACGACTACGACTGGGGCCGCGTCGATCCGTGGACGCTGCAGTGCATCCACCCGCTGCCGCCCGGGTTCTGGACGAAATGGGGCAGGTTCCTGCGCCCGGAAGCCGGCCGGCTGATCTGGTCGGGCACCGAGACGGCCGATCTGTGGCCCGGCGCGATGGACGGTGCGGTGCGCTCCGGGCATCGTGCGGCGCTGCAGGCGCTCGGCAAACTGGCCGGCCGCGGCGGGGAGGCCTGAATGAAACGAACCTGGATGATCGGCGCGGCGCTCGTGATCGCGGGCGTGGCGGCAGCCGGCACGCTGTACGGCCCCGACCTCGTCGACGGCATGCGTTACCAGAAGGCGATGACCGCGATCGGCGAAGGCGACAGGGCCAACGGCGGCGCGTGGCCGCAGCCGCAGGAGACGTGCTTCTTCTGCCATGGCGTGCACGGGCAGTCGCAGAACGCGTGGTATCCGTCGCTGTCCGGCCAGCCGGCCACGTATCTCGCCGCGCAACTGCGCGCGTTCGCCACGAACCAGCGCCGCAACGCGTACATGGGGCCGCTTTCGCGCGAACTCGACGACGCGAAGATCGCCGCGCTGGCGACCTACTTCGCGCGACAAGCGCCGGCGCGCAACGAGGCCGTGCCGGCCGACGCGGCGCTCGACAAGCGGGGAATGGCGCTCGTGGAGGCGCGAAGCTGCCGCGCGTGTCACGGCGCGGCGCTGACGGGCAAGGACCCGGCCCCGCGCCTCGCCGGCCAGGGGCAGCTTTACCTCGAAGCGCAACTGGCGGCGTTCCGCTCGGGCGAGCGGCACGATCCGACCGGCGCGATGAATGCGTTGGCCGCGACGTTGTCGGGCGACGATACGCGTGCGGTTGCGCACTATCTGGCCGGCCTGTCGCCGGACGGGGCGGCGAAGTGATGCGCGAAACGCGCCAGGCCCGGGAATACCCTGCCTTTTTCTTTACGCTTTACTTTGTCATAGTGACCTAATATTGGTAATGTGTTCTACAAAAGAACGCGCCGGATACGAAGCAGCAGTACCCGACCTCGAACCGAACCGGTTCCCGACAATTCACGTTTCAGGAGACAACCATGGCTAAGCACCCCGTCGTCGTTTATGGCGCAAGCGGTTACACCGGCATGTTGATCATGGACTGGCTGATCGACCAGAACATCCCGTTCACGGCGGTCGCGCGCAATGCGGCTCGCGCGAAGGAAATGATGGCGCAGCGCGTCGTGCGGCTCGAATCCGCGCAATACGAAATCATCGAGGCGGAGCACGACGTCGATGCGCTCGTGAAGGCTTTCCGCGGGGCGAAGGTGGTGTGCAACACGGTCGGGCCGTTCTCGAGCTTCGGGCTCGTCGGCGTCGAGGCCGCGCTGAAGGCCGGCTGTCACCACCTCGATACGACCGGCGAACAGTCGTATATCCGTGCGGTGCGCGACGAGTTCGGCGAGCAGTATCGCCAGGCCGGCCTGCTGGCGTCGTCGTCGAACGCGTACATGTACACGTTCGCGGAGATCGCCGCCGAGCTCGCGCTCGAAACGCCGGGCATCGACGCGCTGGAGACGGCCACGCTGACGCGCGGCCCGCGCGGCGCGGCCGGCGTGAGCATCGGTTCGACCGCGACGATCTTCGACGGCGCGCGCCACGAGTCCTGCTACCTGTGGGAGAAGGCGCTCGTGCCGCACGCCGCGGACGCGTCGTTCACCGTCGCGACGCCGGAGCTGATGCAGCCGGTGTTCTGCCTGCCGTGGGGCGGCACGTCGCTGCCCGTCTATTTCGAGCACGATGCGCGCGTGCGCAGCTGCATCTCGTGCGTGGGTTTCTACGACAACAACGTGATGAAGCTGGTGCACCAGTTCGGACAGAAGTGGGAAGCCGAATACAAGCACCTGCCGCGCGAGCAGCAGGACGAAGTGCTGAAGCAGGTCGTCGCGTCGACCACGCCGACGATGCCGCCGCGCGAGCGCACGACGATCCAGCGCAGCGTCGATGTCGCGATCGGCCGTGGCCAGCTCGCGGCGGTGCGCGCGACCGTGCACGGCGTCACGCCATACATCTCGACGGGCGCGATTCACGCGGCCGGCGTGCTCAAGCTGCTCGACGGCGAGACCGCGCGCACCGGCTTCGCGTCCGGCTCGAAGGCATTCGGCCATCGCTACCTGCTCGGCTTCCTCGAACAGCGCGGGCTCGCGCGCGCGACGGTCACGCAACTGTGATGGCCGCCGCCGCATCGGACCCGACCCAACGGAACATGTGACATGGCCATTATCGATTTCTACGACCGCGGCTGGCGGCTCAATCCCGACGGCATCGCGTACATCCAGGGCGATCGCAACTACACGTTCCAGGAGATCGGCGAGCTGTCGTGCCGCATCGCCAACGGGCTGCTCGCCGCCGGCTTCGCGAAGGAGGCGAAGGCGGCGGTGTGGGCCGACAACGACGTGATCGGCTGGAGCTGCGCGCTCGGGATGTGGCGCGCCGGGCTCGCGTATATCCCGGTGAACGGCCGTAATGCGGTGGCCGAGAACCAGTACGTGCTCGATGCGTTCGACTGCGAAGTGCTGTTCTTCCATCACGCGTTCGCGGCCGCGATCGATGCGCTGCGGCCGAGCCTGCCGAAGGTCCGGCTGTGGGTGTGCCTCGACGCCGACCTGCCGTGGGCACCGTCGCTGGCTTCGTGGAGCGAGCACCAGCCGGCGACGCCGCCGGTCGTCGATTACGCGATGGACGACGTCGTCGCGCTGTCGGCCACGGGCGGCACGACGGGCGCGCCGAAGGGCGTGATGAACACGCATCGTTCGCTGCAGACGTACTTCGCGCAATTCATGATCGCGATGACGTACGACGATGCGCGCCCGGTCAATCTGGCCGCGGCGCCGATGACGCACACGGCCGGCATGATGTCGCTGCCGTGCACCGCGCGCGGCGGCACGGTGGTCGTGCTGCCGAAGCCCGACCCGGCATTGCTGCTCGGCGCGATCGTCAAGCATCGCGTGACCGAATTCTTCCTGCCGCCGACCGTGATCTACCGGCTGCTCGACATCCCCGGCATCGAGCAGGTCGATTTCTCGTCGCTGCGCTACTTCCTGTATGGGGCCGCGCCGATGTCGGTCGAGAAGCTCAAGCGCGCGATCGACGTGTTCGGCCCGGTGATGACGGGCGGCTACGGGCAGACCGAGGCGCCCGCGTCGATCTCGTACCTGACGCCGGCCGAGCACTTCGTCGACGGCCAGCTCGCATCCGACGCGCGGCTCGCGTCGGTCGGCCGCCCGAATCCGCTGGTGCGCGTCGAGATCGTCGGCGAGCGCGGCGAGCTGCTGAAGCAGGGCGAGACCGGCGAGATCTGCGTACGCGGCGATCTCGTGATGAAGGGCTACTACCGCGCGCCGGACAAGACGGCCGAGACGATCGTCGACGGCTGGCTGCATACCGGCGACATCGGCCATCTCGATCGCGACGGCTATCTGCACATCACCGACCGCAAGAAGGACATGATCATCAGCGGCGGCTTCAACGTCTATCCGAGCGAGATCGAACAGGTGATCTGGGCGCACCCGGCCGTGCAGGACTGCGCGGTGATCGGCGTGCCCGACGACAAATGGGGCGAAGCGGTGAAGGCCGTGGTGGAGCTCAATGCCGGGCAGCAGGTGAGCGCGGAAGAACTCGTCGCGCTGTGCAAGGAGAAGCTCGGCTCGGTGAAGGCGCCCAAGAGCGTCGACTTCGTCGCCGCGCTGCCGCGCAGCACGGCCGGCAAGGTGCTGAAGAAGGACCTGCGCGAACGGTACTGGCAAGGCCAGCAACGCAGGATCTGAAACTGCTTCATACGGATTCCATACGATGAGCAACATCTACATCGCAGGCATCGCGATGACCGTGTTCGGCCGGCATCTCGACCGCAGCCTCGACGATCTGGCGAGAGAGGCGCTGCAGCGCGCATTGCGGGACGCCGGCTGCCACGCCGATGCGATCCGCGCCGCGTTCTATGCGGGCATCACCAACGGCGCGCTGCAGGGGCAGTTGTCGATTCCCGGCCAGGTCGTGTTCAGCAAGATCGGCCTCGAAGGCATTCCGGTGTTCAACGTCGAGAATGCGTGCGCGTCGGGCAGTACGGCCGTGCACCTCGCCGTGCGGCAGTTGCAGTCGGGCGCGTGCGACGTCGCGCTGGCGCTCGGCGCGGAGAAGATGAACGTCGCGGACAAGGCGAAATCGTTCGCGCTGTTCGACGCCGGCTGGGACGTGTCGCGCGTCGACGAGAATTTCGCGATGCTCGCGCGGCTCGGCGAAGGGATCGAGCCACCGCCCGGCTCGGAATCCGACCGCCCGTACAGCCGTTTCATGAAGATCTACGCGGCGCTGTGCCGGCATCACATGCACACGTACGGCACGACGCAGCGGCAGATCGCCGCCGTGTCGGCGAAGAACCACGGGCATTCGGTGCACAACCCGTACTCGCAGTTTCGCCAGCCGTTCACGATCGACGAGGTGCTGGCTGCCGCACCGATCACGTACCCGATCACGCTGCCGATGTGCGCGCCGCTGTCGGACGGCGCGGCGGCCGCGATCCTCTGCACGGAAGAAGGGCTGGAACGCATCGGCGCCGACCGCGGCCGCTGCATCCGGATCGCCGCGAGCGTGATCCGCAGCTTCACGCGGCGGCGCATCGACGAGCCGCACAAGCACATCGGCCGGCTCGCCGCGTTGCAGGCGTACGAGCAGGCCGGCGTGGGGCCGGAGGACATGGACGTGGCCGAAGTGCACGACGCGTCGGCGATGGGCGAAATCATCCAGGCCGAGAACCTCGGCTTCGTGCCGCTCGGCGAAGGCGGTCCGGCCGCCGAGCGCGGCGAGTTCACGCTCGGCGGGCGTATCCCGATCAACACGTCGGGCGGCCTCGAATCGAAGGGTCATCCGCTTGGCGCGACCGGTATCGGTCAGCTGTACGAGCTGGTCACGCAGTTGCGCGGCGAAGCGGGCGCACGCCAGGTGGACGGCGCGCGTCATGCGATCCAGGAGAACGGCGGCGGCTTGCAGGGCGTCGAAGAGGCGGCGCTGGCGATTCACATTCTCAGCAGGGATTGACGGAGGCGAACATGGGCGACGCACACGGCGCAATCGCGCTCGGGCAAGTAGCGCAGGCAGGGCAGACGACGCGACCGGCGTCGGGCGGGGTCGGTGCGGCAGCGGCGATGCAGGCGGCGGGCGCCGATGCGCTCGGGCCGCTCGCGCGCTGGGGCGAGGAAATTCGCGCCGACGCCGCGTTGCGAAAGTATCGCCCCGTCGGCGGCTGGGTCGAGCCGCCCGAGCGTGCGCAACCCGAACTCGAGGGCGACGTGCAGGCGGATGCGATCGTCGTCGGCGCGGGCTTTGCCGGCCTGTCCACCGCGCTGGAACTGGCCGCGCGCGGCGCGAGCGTCGTCGTGCTCGAACGCGAATTCGCGGGCTTTGGCGCGAGCGGGCGCAACGCCGGCTATCTCGCCGGCGGCCAGGGGCTCGAATACGAGCTGTTTCTCAAGCGGGTCGGCCACGAACAGGCCAGGCGGATCGTCGGCTTCTACGACGAAGGCGTCGCGTACGTCGAACGCAAGCTCGCCGAATACGCGATCGACTGCGACTACCGCGCGTCGGGGATCATTCGCGCGGGCGTGCATCCGTCGCAGGAAAAGCGCTTGCGCGAGAGCATGGCCACCGGCATCGAACTCGGCTCGCCCGCGCAGTTTCTCGATGGTGCGGCGATGCGCGAACGCGGCATTCCGCCGGCGTTCCTGTTCGGCGCGTACGTGCCGGGCGGCGGCACGCTCGATCCCGGCAAGTACGTGACGGGCTTGCGACGCGCGGCGCTCGCGGCCGGCGTGAAACTTTACGAGAACACCGCGCTGCTCGATTTCGACGCGGGCGAGACGGTGCGCGTGCGCACCGCGCGCGGCAGCGCGAGTGCGCCGGTGCTGGTGCTCGCGACCAATGCGTACACGCCGCAACTCGGCCTGCTCGGCGACAAGGTGATGCCGCTGCGCGTGTCGGCGCTCGAGACCGAGCCGCTGTCCGGGGCGCAGCTCGCGGCGCTCGGCTGGCCGAATCGCGAGGGCATCGTCACGTCGCACCTGACGATGGAAAGCCACCGCCTGACCGCGCGCAACACGCTGCTGTTGACCACCAAGCGGCTGCACTACGTATACGGCTCGCAGACGCCGAACGTGCCGGACGGCGACACGTATCGCGCGCTGCTGAAGACGCTGCGCGCGCGCTTTCCGCAACTCGGCGACGTGCCGGTTCGTGCGTGCTGGAGCGGCTACATCTCGTTCGCGGGCGATGCGTTGCCGGTGGTCGGCGCGGCCGGCGCGCACGCAAACGTGTTCTACGCGGCCGGGTGTTCGGGGCATGGCGTCGGCACGCAATCGCTGATCGGGCGCGTGCTGGCCGAGCGCATTCACGATGGACGATCGCCGGTGCTCGACGCGTTGACGCACAAGACGCCTTCGATGCCACCCGAGCCGCTGCGATGGTGTGCGATGACCGCGATGCTCGGCGTCGCGAACCTGCTCGACGAACGCGTGAACCGCAGGGTGCGGCCGATGTAGCGGCGCACGCGCTCGTCGCGACGCGCCAACGTGCATCCGGCCGGCCCGCCCGGCGCAAGGGCGGCTCGATGGAAAATGCAGCGCGCATCGGGTATAGTCGTTGGCGCTCCGTAAGGCACGGAGCGTCCATTCGACGAAGCCGAAACGCCATCTTCACGACGAACACGATGACAGTGTCCAACGAGCAGCGCAGCCCCCGAAAGCGGCGCACTTCGACTGCCGCCGCCGCAGCGGGCAATACCGACGGCTTGCGGGCGCAAGGCCTGCGCACGCGCAACACGATCATTCGCGTTGCCCGCAAGCTGCTGCTGGAAGGCGGCCCGCTCGAATTCTCGCAGCGCGCGGTTGCGGCCGCCGCGGGCATCAGCGTCAGCAATCTGCAGTACTACTTCCCGACCCGGATCGCCGTGTTGCGGGCCGTCATCGAGCCGGTCATCGAAGCGTATCTCGACGACATGAAGCGCGCGATCAGCAGCGATGCGTCGCCACGCGACGTGTTCGAAGAGATCATCGTGCGCTCGATCGCCGATGCGAAGGATGCGAAGTACAACGCATTGTTCCGGCATTTCCTGTCGTTCGCGGCGACCGACGCCGAATGCCTGAAGCTGTGCGAAGAATGGTATTCGGCGCTCACGCGCGACCTCGCGCAGCTGGTGCGCGCGGTCACGCCCACCTTCAGCGCGGCCGACAGCCGGCATGCGGCCACGATGCTGATCGCGCTGGCCGATGGTCTCGCGATGCAGTACGGCACCATCGGGCGGCACACGCAGGCGCTCGACGCGTATTTCGCGGCGACGTCGCGCGCGATCGCCTACGGCACGCTGACGGTTCCGGCCGGCAAGTAAGCACACGAGCCTGCAGCGGCCACGCGAACCGAGACAGGGGAATACCCTGTCTTTTTTTTGCTTCCTGCGTTTGTCATGATGACCTATGTTTGGTATGTATTACTAGATGTGGGATGGCCAGGCGCGTCCGCGGCCGGGCCGACATGATTCGAGTCCAGGAGGAGAACGGAGATGATTCGTCTGAACAAGTCCGCGGCGCTGCCCGTGGTCGGCATGACCGGCTTCGAGACGCCGCTGAGCGAAGAGGAAAGCGCAATCCAGCACACGGTTCATCGTTTTGCGCGCGACGTGCTGCGGCCGATCGGCCGGGAGCTCGACCGGATGACGGCGGAGGACGTGATCGCCCCGGGTTCTCCGTACTGGGCCGCGATCGTCGAGAGCGCGAAGCTCGGGCTCGATCCGCAACTGATCGCGCAGTTTCCGCCGGAGACGGCCGTGCGCATCGAGTCGCTGATCGGCGAGGAGCTCGGCTGGGGCGATTCGGGCCTCGCCGTGTCGATCGGCGCGGCCACGATGCCGCTGATGATGGCGCACACGGTCGGCAACGCCGAACTGATCGAGATGTGCGCGGGCAAGGTCGGCTGCTGGATGAACACGCAGCCCGATCGCGGCTCGGATGCGGCGATCCTGTATCGGCAGGAACTCGCCGGGAACGGCCGGCAGCCGGTCGGCAACGTGACCGCGAAGGTCGGCGCCGACGAGATCGTGATCAACGGGCAAAGCTCGGCGTGGATCTCGAACGGCTCGGTCGCGCAGGTCGCGCTCGCGTACATGGCGGCCGATTACGGCGACGGCTTTTACGGCGAAGGCGAGCGCAGCGCGTTCACGAACGGCATCGCGATGATCCTGCCGCTCGATCTGCCCGGCGTGTCGCGCGGCAAGCCGCTCGACAAGATCGGCCAACGCTCGTTGCCGCAGGGCGAGATCTATTTCGACAACGTGAAGGTGCCGAAGCGCTTCGCGGTCGCGCTGAAGGACGACTATCTCGGCAACCTCGCCTCGACGTGGTCGTATGCGGGTACGCACATGTGCCAGGTGTTCGTCGGCGCGGCGCGGGCCGCGTTCGAACTGGCGCTCGCGTATTGCCACGAGCGCAAGCAGGGCGGCGCGCTGCTGATGGATCACCAGATGACGCACCTGCGCATCGGCGAGATGCTGCGCCGGCTCGAGATGGCGCGCGCGATCGCGCGCCGCAGCCTCGCGTTCTCGCGGATGTCGCCGCAGAGTCATCCGTATGCGACCGCGCAGGCGAAGGTGAGCGTGACCGAGGAGGCGATGAAGATCACGCACGAGGCGTTCCAACTGTTCGGCGGCAACGGCACCACGCGCGAATTCCCGATCGAGAAGCTGTTCCGCGACGTGCGCTCGGCGCTGATCGAGGACGGCGAGAATTACGTGCTCGCGTCGCGCCTCGGCGTGCTGGCCGGGCGGCTTTACGAGAACGGGTGGACGCGCGAATAAGCGGCGCCGTGCCGCGCTGCGGCCACGCTCCGGCGAGATGCCGCTGGGGCGTGGCCGTACCGTCAGTGCCCGACCTCCTTCAGCAGCGCGGCGGCCGCGAGCTTGCCGACGCCGTTCGATGCGAGCGGGCTGTCGCCCGTGATCAGTTTGCGGTCCTGATGGCAGCGGCCGGTCATGTCCTTGTTCAGCACGCGCGCGCCGAGCTTTTCGAGGCTTTGCGCAACGAGCCATGGCAGCGGGCCCGGCATGTAGCCGATGTCGAGGTTCGGCCCCGTGTCGAGCGCATCCGGAAACACGCAGATCTCGTAGTCTTTGAACGGGTAGTCCTGAGGATCTTCGTCGACGGCGGCCGACAGCAGGCATGCGGGCCCGTGACACAGCGTGATGATGTGCCGGTCGTGGTCGAGCGCCCAGCGCAGCGTGCGCTTGACGTCCTTGCTGTGCGGAATGCCGGCGAGCACGCCGTGGCCGCCGGGAATGAACACTGCGATATACGGCGAATCGGCGCCGGAATGCCGGTCGAGCACGTCGGACAGCTTGAGCGGCGTCTTCAGCTTCGGCAGGTATTTCCGGTAAGTACTCTGCACGGCCTCGTCATCCTGCGGCATCGCCCAGAGTTCGAGTTTGGCCGGGTTACCCGACAGCGTCGCGATGTCGATCTCGAAGCCGGCCTTGTCCATGTGGTGCATCGGCAGCAGCATCTCCACCGGATGGTTGCCGGTCGAGAACATCTTGCCGTTCGTCATCAGGATGTAGCGCTCGTCGGTCGCGATCATCAGGACCTTCCACTTGCCGCCGGTGTACGGATTCGGGTAATCGGCGCCGTCGAAGTCGGTTTTCGACGACGTGTACTGCGACAGCGAATACGGCGACGGGAAATACGCGTTGTTCTCCGCCGGGTCGGGGGCGGGCGTGCGGTCCACCTGCGTCGTGTCGGAAGTCATGGCTGCTCCTTGCTCAGGGGGGAAGGGGGGCGGGCGGGGCCGGTGAGATGCATGCGTGAGTCGGCGCGCCGATTGCGCGGCGGCCTGGCTTTCCGGTCATGCCCGGTCGGGCGGACGGGGATCTCACAGGAAGAATACGCGCTGCGATGAATCCTACAACGGCATGTCGCGGCGGGCGCCTCCCCGAACGGGTGGATCTCGTGCGCCGATCGCCGTGATACGTGTACGAGCGGCCCGCCGCCGGTGCCGGCCAGGAGGCCCGCTCCCCCCGGACAGGGGGGGGCGCGAAAGCCGGCCGGTCCGGTATCGTGGCCGCACGCCCGACGACCCGACCGGTCGCCCATGGAGACATTCATGAATTCGTCATACCCGTATCCGCAAGACGAGCCGGCATCGTCCGCCCATGCGTATCCGCTGCTGATCAAGCAGCTGCTTCATGCGCCGCTGGCGACGCGGCCCGAGCAGGAGATCGTGTACGGCGACCGGGTCCGGCACGATTACTGGACGTTCCGGCATCGCATCGGGCAACTCGCGAGCGGATTGGCGTCGATCGGCGTCGGCGCGGGCGACGTCGTCGCCGTGCTGGACTGGGACAGCCATCGCTACCTGGAGTGCTACCACGCGATTCCGATGATGGGCGCGGTGCTGATGACGGCCAATGTCCGGCTGTCGCCCGATCAGTTGCTGTATACGCTCAACCATTCGGGCGCGCGCATCGTGCTGGTTCACCGCGACTTCCTGCCGCTGCTGGCGGGGATGCGCGACCGGCTCGATACGGTGCGGCACGTCGTGCTGATCGCCGACGGCGATGAAGCCGTTTTGCCGGACGGTTTCACCGACGAATACGAGGCGCTCGTCGCGGCCGGTTCGCCCGATTTCGCGTTCCCCGATTTCGACGAGCAAACCCGCGCGACGACGTTCTACACGACCGGCACCACCGGCCTGCCGAAGGCCGTTGCATTCACCCATCGGCAGCTCGTGCTGCATACGCTCGCGGGCATGGCGGCGTTGTCGAGCGCGCGCGATCGCGGCCGCGTGCATCGCGACGACGTCTACATGCCGATCACGCCGATGTTTCATGTGCACGCTTGGGGGATGCCGTATATCGCGACCGCGCTCGGGCTCAAGCAGGTCTATCCGGGCCGCTATTCGCCGGACGGATTGGTGGCGCTGATCGCGCGCGAAGCGGTGACGTTCTCGCATTGCGTGCCGACGCTGCTCGCGATGATTCTCGACAGCCCGGCGTCCGCGGCGGTCGACCTGTCGGCGTGGAAGGTGATCGTCGGCGGCTCGCCGTTGTCCGACGGGCTCGCGCGGGCGGCGCTCGCGCGCGGCATCGAGGTCTACACGGGGTACGGGATGTCGGAAACCTGCCCGCTGATGACGATCGCGCAGATCGACCCGCCGCGCGCGGCCGGCGGTGCGTCGGCCGACGACGACATCGCGCGCCGGACCAAGGCGGGGCTGCCGTTGCCGCTCGTCGACCTGCGCATCGTCGATGCGCAGTTTCGCGACGTGCCGCACGACGGCCGGTCGGCGGGCGAGGTCGTCGTGCGGATGCCGTGGGCGACGCAAGGCTATCTCGGCGATGCGCCGGCGTCGGCCGCGCTGTGGGCCGGCGGCTATCTGCATACGAACGACATCGGCGTGATCGATCCCGACGGCCGGCTGCAGATCACCGACCGCATCAAGGACGTGATCAAGACGGGCGGCGAATGGGTCTCGTCGCTCGAACTCGAGAGCATCCTGTCGCGTCATCCGGCCGTGCGCGAATCGGCGGTGATCGGCGTGAAGAATGCGCGCTGGGGCGAGCGTCCGCTCGCGCTAGTCGTGCTGACCGACGAGCAGGCTGGCCGCGTCGAGCCGGAGGAATTGAAAGCGCACGTGAAGCAGGTGGCCGACCGCGGGCTGATCTCGCGCTATGCGGTGCCGGAACGGCTGCTGATCGTCGACGCGATCGAGAAGACGAGCGTCGGGAAGATCAACAAGCGCGCGTTGCGCGAGCGCTACCAGCCCGACTGACGGGCGCCCGGCCGCACAGACGCCGGCGGCCAGGGCCACGCGGCTCCCCGCCCGGGGTAACCCCCCGAATGGGGGGCTGAACATCGCGCGCTGGTTCGAGAACAATGCGGGTCCCGTGTCGCGGACCGATACGCGCTGCGCGCGCCCACGCCGGTACGGACATCACCTACTTTTGACGGCCGGCGTCGAATCGTTATGCTGTTTTCGGCGCACGGCGAGACCGGGCCCGGCCGGCGGCTTCGCCGGCGGGCCGGCGGACACGCGATCAGCGCGAGGAGAACACGAACAGCATGGCGCCGATGGACAGCAGACAACCGGCCCGCCCGCCGGACCCCGATGCGATCGAAGTGCTGGTGCGCACCAAGCTGGCGCCGGCGTCGGCCCGCGGTATCGTGGCGCGCATCGCGCGGCTCGGCCGGCTCAGGCGCGGCCTCGACCGCCGGCTGACGCTCGTGTGCGCGCCGGCCGGATATGGCAAGACCACGCTGCTGGCGGAATGGCGCCACGCGCTGGTGGCGTCGGACGTCAAAGTCGCGTGGGTGAGTCTCGACCAGGACGACGACAACGCGTCGATCTTCGCGTCCTACGTGGTCGCCGCGATCGTCGATGCAACCGGCGGCGTCGGCGCCCGCGCGCAGCAGTTGTTGCGCGATCGTGCGCTGATTCCGCTGAAGACCGTCTTCGACGAACTGCTCAACGAACTGGACAGCGCGGGTGTCGACCTGTTCCTGATGCTCGACGACTTCGATCGCCTCGCGTCGCCGGTCATTCACGACGCGATGTTCGACCTGCTGCGCTACGCGCCGTCGAACCTGCACGTCGTGCTGGCGTGCCGCTCGGTACCCGCGCTGCCGCTCAGCTATTTCGAATCGCGCGACGAACTCGTGCGGGTGGACGAGCACGACCTGCGTTTCGACGACACGGAGACGCGTGCGTTCTTCGAGCGGGTGGCCGGCAAGCCGCTCAATGCGGACAACGTCGCGCGTCTGCGCGCGGCGACCGAAGGCTGGGTGTCGGGCCTGCAACTGGCGGCCCTGGCGCTGCACGACGACAGCGACGCGGCGCGCGTGGCCGAACAGGTCAGCCACGCGCGTGCCGGCATTGCCGCGTACCTGAACGACAACGTGATGACGCAGGTGCCGGACGCGATCCGCCACTTCCTGCTGCATACGGCGGTGCTCGACCGGATGACGCCGGCGCTGTGCGATGCGCTGACCGGCCGCGACGATGCGCTCGATTGCCTCGAATGGCTGAATGCGCACAACCTGTTCATCCGGTCGATCGACGGTGACCGCCGGCGCTACCGCTATCACGCGCTGTTCCTGCAATACCTGCGGGAGGAACTGGCGCTGCGCGAGCCCGGCGCGGTGGCCACGCTGCATCGTCGCGCGAGCGCCTGGTACGCGGCCGAGCGGCAATGGCCGGACGCCGTCAGGCACGCGCTCGCGGCGGGCGACTTCGATGCGGCCGCCGGCTGGGTCGAGGCGTGCGCGATGAAGCTCATCGCGTCGAGCGACGTGCGCACGGTGCTCGACTGGGTGTCGCGCCTGCCCGCGCAGGCGCTGGCGGGCCGCCTGCGGTTGCGGATCGCGCATACGTGGGCGCTCGCGCTGTCGATGCAGATGGTCGAGGCGCGCCGTGCGCTGGAAGCGCTGGAAGCCGACATAGCGACCGGGCGACTCGATACCGATGCCGTCACGGCGACCGAACTGCTGGCCGTGCGCTCGCTGATCGCCGGGCTGTCGGATCACAGCATCGAATCGCTGCAGCTCGGCGAGCGCGTGCTCGCGGCCGCCCCGCCGGCCGGTTCGTGGGTCGAGCAGATCGGGCAGACGACGCTGATCTTCGGGCTCGGCTACGCGGGCCGCCTCGGCGACGTGCGGGATCTCGGCGCGCGCGCGGAACACGCGGCGTCCGGACATGAGCCGCTTTACGCGAACGTGTACCGCCAGAACATGTCGGGCCTGGCCGAGTTCGTCGCCGGACGGCTGCACGACGCGTCGAAGACGTTCGAGACGGCGCTGCATGCCGCCGAACGATCGGCGGGTCGCCTATCGGCGGCGACGGCGCTGTCGGCCGGCTATCTGTCGGCGATCTACTACGAATGGAACGACTGGGCGAAGGTGCGCGACGCGCAGGCCGACCGCTTCGACATCGCGATGCAGGCGTGCTCGCTCGGGCCGTTGCTGCGGTTCATGCAGACGGCCGCGCTGCTGCAATTCCAGTCGGGAAACGATGCGCGCGCGCACGACATGCTCGACGAAGCCGATCGCGTCGCGTGCAGCCGGCAATGGCTGCGGCTGCGCGTCGCGTGCATGGCGACCGGTATCCGGCTGCATCTGGCCGCCGGCAAGCCGACGCAAGCCCATCGCGTGGGGCGGGCGCTGGCGTCGCTGGTGTCGCCCGTGCCGCCGGACGAAGCGTCGAGCCACGTCGAGACGTGGCAGATGGCGCAATCCGCGCAGGCCAGGCTGCTGCTCGCCGATGCGCGCGCGAGCGAGGCGGCGCAGCGCATGGCGACCGTGCACGCGGTGCTGGCCGCACGCGGGTTCGACTGGTTCGCGGCGCAGGCAGCCGTGCTGCTTGCGATCGCGCTCGACCAGGCGGGCGACGAAAGCGCGGCGCTCGCGGCGTTGGCGCGCGCGCTCGAATACGGCCAGGGCAACGGACTCGTCCGAACCTTCGTCGACGAAGGGGCCGCGGCCGAGCGCCTGCTGGCGCGCGTACACAGGCGTGCCGACCGCTTTCCGGCGGTCGGCGCATGGTATCTGCGCGATCTGGCCCGTGCGTTCGACGGGCAGCGGCAATCGAACGCCACGCCCGCCACGCGGCAGGGTGGGCCCGGCAACCTCAGCGCACGGGAAGTCGAGATCCTCGACTACGTCGCGCGCGGCCTGTCGAACAAGGAAATCGCCCGTGCGCTGCGGGTCGCGCCGGAGACGATCAAGTGGCACCTGAAGAACGTCTTCGAGAAGCTCAACGTGACGTCGCGCATCCAGGCGGTGCGCAGCGGGCTGGCGCTCGATCCGTCGCGGGTGCGGCGCGACGACGAATGACCGACCGATACGGTGCCGGCGCGCGTCAGCGGTGCGCGGCGAACGCGGCCACGATCTCGTCGATCGCCGCGCGAATGCGCGCGGTGTGGCGCAGGTCGCGGTGCGTGACGAGCCAGACCTCGTACGGCGACTGCCGCATGCGGTCCGGCCAGATGCGCGTGAGCCCGTCGCGCTCGCCCATGTGGACGGGAATCTCGCCGACGCCGAGGCCCGCGCGCAGCGCCGCGCGCATCATCAGGTTCGAGTTCGTGCGCGTGACGATGCGCCCGCCGTCGATCGGTTCGCCGGCGAGGGTCGGCTTGCGGCTGGCGTCGATGTACGGCTGGTAGACGACGAGGTCGTGGCCCGCGAACGCGCGGCCGCGCTCGGGCTCGCCGTGCCGGCGCAGATAGTCGGGCGACGCGAACAGGCCCATGTCCCAGCACGCCAGCCGGCGCGCGACCAGATCGGGGTTCTCGGGCCGCACGGTGCGGATGGCGATATCGGCTTCGCGCTTCGCGAGATTCAGGATGTGGGTCGACGTGTTCAGCGCGACGGAGACGTCGGGATGTTTCGCGTGCAGCCGCGCGATCGACGGCATCACGAACTCGATCGCGAGCGCGTCGGTCGTCGTGATCTTCACCTCGCCGGCAAGCCGCCGGTCGACCCCGTGCGTCAGCCGCACCAGCTCGTGCGCATGCTGCTCCATCGCCTCGGCGGCGCGTAGCGCCAGTTCGCCGACCGGCGTGGGCAGATAGCCTTTCGACGAGCGCAGGAACAGCGTCGCGCCGAGCATGTGCTCGAGCGTCGCGAGCCGCCGCCCGACCGTCGCCTGATCGACGCCGAGCGTCTGCGCCGCGCGGCGCAGCGTGCGCTCGCGATGGATTGCGAGAAAGACGCGCGCGTCGTCCCAGTTCATCGTGTGTCCCGACTGATGCATTTTTGCATTCCCCGACCGGTAAATCGCTGCGTGCCCGCCAGCGGCATCGCCCATAGACTGGCTTCACACACATGGCGATGCCGCGATTCGAGGATGGCCCGCGAATCGGCCGCGCATCGACGAACGTTGAGGATCATATCGTGATTGATGACGCGAACCCCCTTCCCACCCACATGACCGCGATCGAAATCGTGCGTCCCGGCGGCCCCGACGTGCTCGTGCCGGCGACCCGCGCCGTACCGGTGCCAGGCCCCGACGACGTGCTGATCCGGATTCATGCGGCCGGCGTCAACGGCCCGGACGTGTTCCAGCGCAAGGGGCTGTACGATCCGCCGCCCGGCGCGTCCGACATTCCCGGCCTCGAGATCGCCGGCGAGGTCGTCGCGGTCGGGCGCGACGTCACGCGGTTCGCCGTCGGCGATCGCGTCTGCGCGCTGATTCCCGGCGGCGGCTACGCGGAATACGCGGTGGCGAACGAGAGCAACACGCTCGCGATTCCCGACGGCCTCGGGATGGCCGAGGCGGCGGCGCTGCCGGAGACCTTCATGACGGTCTGGCTCAACCTGTTCCAGCGCGGCCGGTTGTCGCCCGGCGAAAGCGTGCTGATCCACGGCGGCGCGTCGGGCATCGGCACGACGGCGACGATGCTGGCGAAGGCGTTCGGCGCGTCGACGATCATCACGACCGTCGGGTCGGAAGCGCAACGCGACGCGAGCATGCGGCTCGGCGCGGATCTCGCGATCGACTATCGCAGCGAGGATTTCGTCGAGGCGGTCGCGCGCTTCACGGGCGGCAAGGGCGTCGACGTGATCGTCGACATCATCGCGGGCGACTACGTCGCGCGCAATTTCGCGGCCGCCGCGATGAACGGGCGCATCGTGCAGATCGGCGTGATCAATGGCCCCGCGAAGGAGCTCGACCTGTTTCCGATGCTGACGAAGCGGCTCACGCACATCGGCTCGACGCTGCGCTCGCGCACATACGCGGAGAAGGCGCAGATCATTCGCGAGCTCGAGGAGGCCGTGTGGCCGCTGATCCGGCAAGGCACGGTCAAGCCTCGGGTCTATCGGCTGTTCGATCTGCGCGACGCCCGTGCGGCGCACGAGCTGATGGATTCGGGGCGACATATCGGCAAGATCGTGCTGGCGACGCGGGCCGCGGAGGGATTGCTGCGGGCCGCCGTCGACGCAAACGCCAAGCATTCCACATGATCGGCCTACCCTTCAGCCCCCCGGTCGGGGGGCTGAAGCCGCGGCGGGGATGGTCCGACAATCGGGGCACCGAATGCGTCGCCGCGCCCCGTCGGCGCGTCGCGTGGATGCAGCACCGGACTGGACGATGAGTCGAAATGGACATGCTCGAGAACATGCGGACGTTCGTTCGCGTCGTGCAGGCCGGCAGCTTCTCCGCCGTGGCGAAGCAGACCGATGTCGCGACCGCCCAGGTGTCGAGGGCCGTCGCGAGCCTGGAAGCGTATGCGCAGATTCGTCTGTTGAACCGGACCACCCGGAAAATCGCGCTGACCGACAGCGGACGCCGCTATTTCGAGCGCCTGCAATCGATCCTCGGCGATGTCGACCAGGCGAATGCCGAGGCCCGGAACGCGCTGGTCCGCCCGTACGGACGCCTGCGCGTGCATACGATGCCCGGCCTCGGGCAGAGCCATGTCACCGCGTCGGCCGTCGCCTATCGGGCGCGCTTTCCCGACGTCGCCATCGAGATGACCTATTCGCAGCGGATGCCCAATCTCGTCGAGGAGGGCTACGACGTGTCGGTCGTCACGGCCGCGAGCCTGCCGGACTCCGCGTGCATCGCGCATTCGTGCGGCACGTCCTTCAGCGTGCTGGTCGCGTCGCCGGCCTACCTCGCCCGCCACGGCGCGCCGGCCGTGCCCGCCGACCTGGCGCGCCATACCTGCCTGCGCCTCGATACGCCGGCGGAAGCGAACGGCGAATGGCTGCTGCACGGCGCGGGCGGCCAGGCGGTGTCGCATGCGGTCGCGGCGGCGCCGTTCCACGCGAATGCGCCGGAGGCGATGTCGATCGCGCTGCGTGCGGGGCTGGGCATCGGCTCGCTGGCGATCTATTCGGCGATCGACGACCTGCGCAGCGGGCGGCTCGTGCGCGTGCTGCCGGACTACCGGTTGACGATGCTCGACGTGTACGCGATGTATGCGTCGCGCCGCTTCCTGGACGCGAAGGTCCGCACCTTCGTCGATCATCTGCGCGCGACGCTGTCGCCCGCGCTGAAAGCCGACGCGCGCGCGCTGGACGCGCTCGCGGCGCCGCACGGCCGCGACCATGCCCGTGCGTTGTCGGGCGTCACGGCCTGACGGCCGGCCCATCCGTCGTACCCGTTGGTTCCTGTCGAGGAGAATCCGATGAAGTCTCGTTTTGCAATCGTCGTTGCAGGTTTCGTTGCGCTGTCGCCGCTGGCCGCTCACGCGCAGTCCGCCCCGTCCGCTGCGCCCGCCGAGCAGGCGGCGTCGGCAACCGCGTCGCCGCGTGCGGCGAAGAAAGCCGAGCGCGCGGCCGACCGCGCGTTCGCGAAGAAGGTCCGTCGGGCCATCGTGAGGGCGCCCGGCGTCGGCAATGCGCAGGTCACCGTGTTCGCGAAGGCGAAGACGGGCGACGTGACACTGGCCGGGCAGATCGCCGACGAGTCCCAGGACCGGGCCGCGGTGGACGCGGCCCGTCAGGTGCCGGGCGTGACGTCGGTGAAGAGCAAGCTCCAGTTGCGCCTGGAGGGTGGGCAGTAACGGAAAGGGTTGACGGCATCGGGTGCATGTCTTTGCGGGTTTCGTCGTGTAAAGAATCCACGGCGAAGGCTCGGGAAGGCACGCACCCGTGCCGGCTGCGACGCGTCCCGCCGCCGGTGGCGGGGCGTCAGATGCGACCGAGCAGCACCAGTATCACGACAATGACGACGATCAGCCCGACGGTACCCGATGGCCAGTAGCCCCAGCTTCGGCTATGCGGCCATGCAGGAAATGCTCCGATGAGCAGCAGAATCAGAACGATGATGAGGATCGTACCGAGCATCGCATCCCTCCTGGATTTATTCGACACGGTGTCGGCTGTCGCAATTCGCGTGCCGCGACGCGGCGCTGTTGAAAGCCGGCGCAAGCGCGTTGTCTGAATCGCCTGAATTCATGCGATGAATACCGGCTGATTCAGAAAATAAATTTCAAAAATGCGGGCCCGGTCGCTATGCTGGGCCTTCGGTTTTCCCTCAGGCGAGCGCAATGGCTGAACTCTTTCTGGTACGGCACGGGCAGGCGTCGTTCGGCACCGACGACTACGACCGGCTTTCCGCGGCGGGCGACCAGCAGGGCGTCTGGCTCGGCGAATACTTCGCGCGGCAGGGGCTGACGTTCGACCGCGTGATCTGCGGCACGATGAACCGCCATGCGCAGACGGTCGCCGCGATCCTGCGCGGAATGGACCGCGAAGGCGTCGCGGTCGACCGCCATCCCGGCCTGAACGAATACGATTTCCACGGGCTGTTCGCGGCCGCCGCCAGCGACTACCCGGAAATCGCGCGGCTCGCGGCCGGCTCGATGAAGGAACATTTCCGCGCGCTCCGGCAGGTGCTGCAGCTGTGGACCGAGGACAAGCTCGGCGATGCGGCTCCCGAAACCTGGGCCCATTTCCAGCAGCGCGTGGCCGACGCGCGCGCCGCGATCCGCCACGGCGGCGGCCAGCGCGTGCTGGCGGTGAGCTCCGGCGGCCCGATCGCGGTCACCGTGCAGCAGGTGCTCGCGGCGCCGCCGTCCAGCGCGATCGCGCTGAACCTGCAGATCCGCAACAGCAGTCTTTCGCAGTTTTTCTTCAACGCCGAGGCGTTCCACCTCGCGTCGTTCAACGGCATCCCGCATCTGGAGGATCCCGAACGACACGCGCTGCGCACCTACGGCTGACCCACGAACGATCGCGACGATGACGAACCCTTCCCAGCAACTCGACGTAGCCCGCCTCACGCGCTATCTGGAAACGCACGTGCCGGGCTTCGAAGGCCCGGTCGACACGGAGAAGTTTGCCGGCGGCCAGTCGAATCCGACTTTCCTGCTGAATGCGAAGAGCGGCCGCTACGTGCTGCGCCGCCAGCCGCCGGGCGAACTGCTGAAATCCGCGCACGCGGTCGACCGCGAATTCCGCGTGCTGACCGCGCTGTCGGGCACCGCCGTTCCGGTCGCGCACCCGTATCACCTGTGCGAAGACCGCGACGTGATCGGCAGCCTGTTCTACGTGATGAGTTTCGAGGACGGCCGGATCTTCTGGGATCCCGCGCTGCCCGAACTGCCGAAGGCCGAGCGCGCGACCTGTTACGACGCGCTGCTGCAGACGATGGCCGCGCTGCACGACGTCGATGTCGACGCGGTGGGCCTCGCCGACTACGGCCGCCCGGGCAACTACTTCGAACGCCAGATCGGCGTGTGGACGAAGCAGTATCGCGCGGCCGAAACCGGCCGCCTCGACGCGATGGAGACGCTGATCGACTGGCTGCCGAAAGCATGCCCCGAGGACACGGGCCGGCCGGCGCTGGTGCACGGTGATTTCCGGATCGACAACCTGATGTTCGCGCGCGACGGCTATCGCGTGCAGGCCGTGCTCGACTGGGAGCTGTCGACGCTCGGCAACCCGCTCGCCGATCTCGCGTATTTCTGCATGTGCCTGCGGCTGCCGTCGGGCGGCCAGGTGCGCGGGCTCGCGGGCCAGGATCGCGCGGCGCTCGGGATTCCGGACGAAGCGGCGATCGTCGCGCGCTACTGCGAGCTGCGCGGCATCGCGCCGATCCGCGACTGGCATTTCTACCTCGCCTTCAGTTTCTTCCGGCTCGCGGCGATCGCGCAGGGCGTGAAGGCGCGCGCGCTGCAGGGCAACGCATCGAGCGAGCAGGCGCTGCGCGTCGGCGAAATGGCCGGCCGGCTGGCCGAACTGGCCGTCGGCGTGATCGACGCGCATCGCTGATATCGCCGCGCGGCGACACGACAACCAATCAATGGAGGAGCACAGCAACATGGCAACGAACCTGTTCGACCTGACGGGCAAGATCGCACTGGTGACGGGCGCGAGCCGCGGCATCGGCGAAGAAATCGCGAAGCTGCTCGCCGAACAAGGCGCGCACGTGATCGTGTCGAGCCGCAAGATCGACGACTGCCAGGCGGTTGCGGACGCAATCGTCGCGGCGGGCGGCCGCGCCGAGGCGCTCGCGTGCCACGTCGGGCGTCTGGAGGACATCGCCGCGACGTTCGAGCACATCCGCGGCAAGCACGGCCGTCTCGACATCCTCGTGAACAACGCGGCCGCGAACCCGTATTTCGGGCACATCCTCGATACCGATCTCGCCGCGTACGAGAAGACCGTCGACGTGAACATCCGCGGCTACTTCTTCATGTCGGTCGAGGCCGGCAAGCTGATGAAGACGCACGGCGGCGGCGCGATCGTCAACACGGCGTCGGTGAACGCGCTGCAGCCGGGCGACCGGCAAGGCATCTACTCGATCACGAAGGCGGCCGTCGTCAACATGACGAAGGCGTTCGCGAAGGAATGCGGGCCGCTCGGCATCCGCGTGAACGCGCTGCTGCCGGGCCTCACGAAGACGAAGTTCGCGGGCGCGCTGTTCGCCGACAAGGACATCTACGAAACCTGGATGACGAAGATCCCGCTGCGCCGCCACGCGGAGCCGCGCGAAATGGCCGGCACCGTGCTGTATCTCGTGTCGGACGCGGCGAGCTACACGAACGGCGAATGCATCGTCGTCGACGGCGGCCTGACGATCTGAGCGCGCGATGAAACTCGACAGCTACGCCGGCCAGGCCGTGATGATCACCGGCGCCGCGAGCGGCTTCGGCGCGCTGCTCGCGCGCGAGCTCGCCGCGATGGGCGCGCGGCTCGCGCTCGGCGACCTGAACGGCGATGCGCTCGAACGCGTGGCCGCGCCGTTGCGCGCGGGCGGCGCCGACGTCCTCGCGCAGCGCTGCGACGTGCGCATCGAAACGGACGTCGCGTCGCTGGTGCAGGAAGCCGTCGCGCGCTTCGGGCGGCTCGACGTCGGCATCAACAACGCGGGCATCGCGCCGCCGATGAAGGCGCTGATCGACACCGACGAAGCCGATCTCGACCTGAGCTTCGCGGTGAATGCGAAAGGCGTGTTCTTCGGGATGAAGCACCAGATCCGCCAGATGCTCGTGCAGCGCGAAGGCGTGATTCTGAACGTCGCGTCGATGGCCGGGCTCGGCGGCGCGCCGAAGCTGGCCGCGTATGCGGCGTCGAAACATGCGGTGGTCGGGCTCACGAAGACGGCCGCGCTCGAATATGCGCGCCACGGCATCCGCGTGAATGCGGTATGCCCGTTCTACAGCGCGACGCCGATGGTCACCGACAGCGAGATCGGCGAGCGCCAGGAGTTTCTGGCGCAGGGCTCGCCGATGAAGCGGCTCGGCCGGCCCGACGAAATCGTCGCGACGATGCTCACGCTGTGCGCGAAGGAAAACACGTATCTGACCGGGCAGGCCGTCGCCGTCGACGGCGGCGTCTCGGCCTTCTGAACCGAACGAACGGAAACACGGAATCTCGAGGAGTCGATCATGGACTTTGGCTACACCCCGAAAGTGGAAGCACTGCGCGAACGCGTGAGCGCATTCATGGATGCGCACATCGTGCCGCGCATCCGCCAGTGGAACGACGAAGTGCACGCGGGCCAGTATCCGGTGTCGTTCATGGAGGAACTGAAGGAACGCGCGAAGGCGGAAGGGCTGTGGAACCTGTTCCTGCCACACCTGAAGGACGACGAGCCGGGGATGGGCCTGACGAACCTCGAATACGCGCCGCTCGCCGAGATCATGGGCCGCGTGAGCTGGGCGTCGGAAGTGTTCAACTGCAATGCGCCGGACACCGGCAACATGGAGCTGCTGCACATGTTCGCGACGCCCGAGCAGCGCGAACAGTGGCTGCTGCCGCTCTTGCGCGGCGAGATCCGCTCGGCGTTCGCGATGACGGAGCCCGACGTCGCGTCGTCGGATGCGACCAACATCACGACGCGCATCGAGCGTATCGGCGACGAGTACGTGATCAATGGCCGCAAGTGGTTCATCACCAACGCCGCGCATCCGAACTGCAAGATCTTCATCGTGATGGGCAAGACCGATCCCGACGCCGAGTCGCACCAGCAGCAGAGCATGATCCTCGTGCCGCGCGACACGCCGGGCGTGACGGTCGTGCGCAACATCACGGTGGTCAATCACCACGCGCCGGAAGGACACTGCGAGATCACGTTCGACAACGTGCGGGTGCCGGCGCGCAACCTGCTCGGCGAGGAAGGCAGCGGCTTCGCGCTCGCGCAGGCGCGCCTCGGGCCGGGCCGCATCCACCACTGCATGCGCTCGATCGGCGCGGCCGAGCTGGCGCTGGAGCTGATGGTCGACCGCGCGCAGTCGCGCGTCGCGTTCGGCAAGCCGCTGAACCGGCACGGCACGGTCGGCGAATGGATCGCGCGCTCGCGCATCGAGATCGACCAGGCGCGCCTGCTGGTGCTGAAGGCCGCGTGGATGATCGACAAGGTCGGCGCGAAGGCCGCGCGCAAGGAAATCTCGATGATCAAGGCGCTCGTGCCGACCGTCTATACGGACGTGTGCGACCGCGCGATGCAGGTATTCGGCGCGGCGGGCCTGAGCCCCGATACGCCGCTGGCCGACCTGTGGACCTGGGGCCGCGCGCTGCGCTTCGCCGACGGCCCGGACGAGGTGCACCTGCAGGCGATCGCGCGGATGGAGATCAAGGACGGCGAACCCGGCGCGACCGCGCCGTACCTGACGCCGCCGCCGCGCGACTGAGCGGCGCGCCCCGGAGAGCGACGTGGGCGAACGGGAGGCGCACGCCGTATTAAGATGCCGGCAAGGAGATCCGGCGATGCGCCTTTCGAAGATTGATCTGAACCTGTTCGTCGTATTCGAGGCGATCTACAACAAGCGCAACCTGACGCGCGCGGCCGAGGTGCTGAACCTCACGCAGCCGGCCGTCAGCAACGCGCTGGCGCGGCTGCGCAAGACGCTGAACGATCCGCTGTTCGTCAGCACGCCGGCCGGGATGATGCCGACGCCGATGGCCGAGAACATCGTCGGCCGCGTGCGCGAGGCGCTGCAACTGCTCGATTCGAGCGCGCACGAAGGCGACGTGTTCGACCCGGCTTCGTCCGAGCGCGTGTTCCGGCTCAGCATGAGCGACCTGACCGAGGCGCTGCTGCTGCCCGCGCTCGGCGAACTGCTGCAGACGCATGCGCCCGGCATGCACGTGCGCAGCTATACGATGGACCGCCGCGAAGTCGCGACCGCGCTCGCGAACGGTTCGGTCGACATCGCGATCGACGCGCCGCTGATCGGCGATCCGCATCTGCACCAGGCGCTGCTGGTGCAGGACCGCTACGCGTGCATGATCCGCGACGATCACCCGTTCAACGGCGACACGCTGACCATGGACGACTACCTATCGATGGGCCACATCCACGTATCGAGCCGCCGCAAGGGCAGCGGGCACGTCGACGCGGAACTGACGCGGCTCGGGCTGCGCCGCAATATCCAGATGCGCGTGCAGCACTACATGGTCGCGCCGCTGATCGCGATGCGAAGCGATCTCGCGCTGACGGCGCCGCTGCGGCTGCTGCAGCGCTATCCGGCGCGCATTCTGGAACTGCCGTTCGAGATGCCGGGGCTCGACTACTTCTGCTACTGGCATCGCAGCGCCGATCAGGATCAGGGCAGCCAGTGGCTGCGCGAGCAATTGATGACGCTGATGGGCGGGATCGGCGAAGTGCGGTGACGCGCGTGCAGGCGGCTCAATACGATTCGTCGTCGAAGCGTGACGATGCGGGCCGGCGTTTCATGTCCTTCAACCAGTTCCTGACCTGATCCGGATCCTCGAACTCGCGCAGCGTGACGGTCAAATCCTGGTTGCTCCGCTGCATGCCGGCGATGTCGCGCGCAAGCATGCGCAGCACGGTATCGGGTGCGACCTTGGTGGACGGCGCGATCCCGTACGTGCGCCGGAAGTCGTGCTCGACGTGCACGATCTCCTGATCGAGTTCGCGCAGCTGTTCCTCCAGGATGCCGTTGTAGCGAGTGAGCCGCGCTTCGCCGAGACCGTCGATCGCACGCCGGTCGATCTGTTCGATTTCCAGCTGCAGTTCGAGCAGCTGGAGCAGGTTGCCTTTCTCGTAGGCACGGTTGACCCGCTGCATCAGCACGGTCTTGCGTTGCTGCTCCTGCGGATCGGGTTCGCGATCGGGGTGCAGCGCGCTGGCCAGCTTGCGATAGATCTCGCGGATCGATTTGCTCGATTCAGCCTGCTCGGCTTCGATCCGGGCCTGCGCGGCCGATTGCTTCGGTGCCTTCTTGCGCTTGGCGCGCTGCGCCTCGCGGGCCGCATGGGCGGCCATGTCGCGCTCGAACTGGGCGTCGAGTTCAGCCTGCATGCGTGCCGCGAGTTCGTCGGGCGACAGCGTGTCGAGATCTTCTGGCGGTTGCGGCTCGGGTTCCTGTTCCCGTCCCGGTTTGGCGGGCTCGGGAGCGCCTGCCGCGTGGCCGGTGTGCGCGGGTCCGGCATGCCGATCGTAGATGATTTTCAACGTCGCGTCGTCGCTGACGTCGAGCAAGTCGCGCGCCATGTCGACGATCAGGTCCGACAGCGTGCGCTGCTCGGCCTTGCTCAGACCCTTCTGCAGAAATGCGTCGTCGAGCAGATGGATCAGCCGGATGCGCAGCGCAGTCGCTTCCTGTTCGAGCGGCAGCAGAGCGTCGACGAACTTCTTCTGGAACGCCGGCATCACGGCTTCCCACGCGCCGAGCCGCTCGCGCCGCGTCTCGATCTGCTTGACGAGCGTATTGAACGTTTGCTGGGCTTTCGACAGGCTGGCTGTCTCGTGGCCGGGTGCGATGGCGACCGCGGCACCGCGACGTGCGGTCATGATGAGTGTCCTCCGGCCGCGGCGGGACGCGCGGCAGGCCGGTATTTTAGCCGCATGCCCGCGGGGCGGCGCGGAACGGGGGCTTCCTCCCGGTGACCGGCGGCGCGTCAGTGCGCCACGGCCGCCGCTGCCGGCGCGCCGGAATCCGAACCCGGTGCGCCGTTCGGGCCGTAGCCCGCTTCGGCATTCTTGTGTTCGGCGAGGCGCTTCGCGGCCAGGCGTTCCTGCGCGGCGACGATGTCGTCCGGATAGCTGTCGCCGTCGCCGATCGACGGGTTGTAGCCGACCGATTCGAGGTCCAGCAACTCCTGACGCACTTGCGCGCGGGTGAGCGTCGAGTGGGACGACGACTGCGCGTACGACAGGGTCGGTGCGGCAAGCAGCGCGGTGGCGGTAGTGGTGACGGCGGCGATGGTAACGATGAGCGATTTCACGATTTCCTCAGACGGTTTCGTTGCGATTCGGCGTACCTGCGGCAGGCCGCCAGATCGATGGAGCAAGTTTAGGAACCCGGAACGGCCGGATAAACGGCGATTCCTGGCGAGCTGTGTTCCAGAATGCGTGAGAGTGCGCAATGCGCATGCCGGGGCGATCACGCATCGGCGATGGCTGCGGCGGTGCTTGCCGCATGGGCCGTTCCTGACGCGTGTGGTGAGGCAACCCTGATTGCATCAATCGTGTCGCTCGGGACGGCCCGGCTCAGCGGCAGGTGCGTGCATCGGTCGCGAGGCCAATGATCCGGCATGCGGCCGGAGCGACCGGTCGGCGCGGCGTCAAAGCTGGACGCCTGATCGAGGCAATCGGTTTTACTTGTCGTGCGGCAGGTGGGGACGTGCGAATGCCGACCGATGCGGCTTCGGATCGATCCGCAGACTCATGGTCGACGCGCGATGAATGGCCTGCAAGGCTCGGTTGCGTGCGCAACCGGGACGGGCTGGAGGGTGACTCGTCAATCGCCGAACAACTGCCCCTGCCCCGAGATCACGCGTTCGAAATCGTCGCGCAGGAACGGCAGGATCGCATCGGCGACGGGCTGAAGCTGGCGGCTCAGGTAGAACGCATAGTCGATCGGCGAGCGCATCGTTTCGAGCGGCTCGGGGCCGGCCGTCGTCATCACGTAGCTGATCCAGCCGCCGCGCTGATACTGCAGCGGCCGGCCCTGCGCATGATTGAACTCGTCGGCGATGCGCGCCGCGCGCACGTGCGGCGGCACGTTGCGCTCGTATTCGCGAAGCGGCCGGCGCACGCGCTTGCGGTAGACGAGTTGATCGTCGAATTCGCCGGCCAGCGTGCGCCGCACGTAGTCGCGAATGAAATCCTGATACGGTTCGCGCCTGAACACGCGCCGGTACAACTCGCGCTGAAACTGCTGCGCGAGCGGCGTCCAGTCGGTGCGCACCGTTTCGAGCCCCTTGAACACGAGATCCTCGCCGCCGTCGGCCGTCGCCGCGAGGCCCGCATAGCGCTTCTTGCTGCCTTCTTCCGCGCCGCGCACGGTCGGCATCAGGAAGCGCCGGTAATGCCGCTCGTATTGCAGCTCCAGCGCGCTGTCGAGCCCGAACTGCTCGCGCAGGTGCGCTTGCCACCAGCGATTTACATGCTCGACCAGCGCCCGACCCTTCGCGCCGGCTTCGTCGTCGTCATGCGCGCGGCCGAGCCATACGAACGTCGAATCGGTATCGCCGTAAATCACTTCGTAACCCTGAGCTTCGATCAGCTTGCGCGTGCGGTGCATGATCTCGTGGCCGCGCATCGTGATCGACGATGCGAGGCGCGGGTCGAAGAAGCGGCAGCCGGTCGAGCCGAGCACGCCGTAAAACGAATTCATGATGATCTTCAGCGCCTGCGACAGCGGTGCGTTGCGCTGCCGCTTCGCGTCGTCGCGGCCTTCCCACACGCGCCGTACGATGTCGGGCAGGCAGTGCGCGGTGCGCGAGAAACGCGCGCCGAGAAAACCGGGCACCGATGTGTCGTCGGCGGGGTGCGCGAGCCCCTCGATCAGCCCGACCGGATCGATCAGGAACGTGCGGATGATCGACGGATAGAGGCTCTTGTAGTCGAACACGAGCACCGAGTCGTACAGCCCGGGGCGCGAATCCATCACGAAGCCGCCGGGGCTGTTCTGCCCCGTCACGTCGCCGAGGTTCGGCGCGACATAGCCGAGCCGATGCATGCGCGGCAGGTACAGGTGCGTGAACGCCGCGACCGACCCGCCGGTGCGATCGGCCGCGAGACCCGTGACGCTTGCGCGTTCGAGCGCGAAGGACAGCAGGTCGGCCTTGTCGAAGATGCGCGTGACGAGCTCGCAATCCTTCAGGTTGTAGCGCGCGAGCGCGGGCTTGTCGTGATCGAAGCGGCGCTGGATCTCGTCCATCCGCTGATACGGATTGTCGATCGACTTGCCTTCGCCGAGCAGCGACTGCGACACGTATTCGAGGCTGAACGACGGGAAGGTCCACGTCGCGGATTTCAGCATGTCGATGCCGTCGAGGATCAGCCGGCCGGCCGCGCCCGCGAAGAAGTGGTCGGGCTGCTGGCCGTGCGTGCGCCAGTCGAGCACGCTGCCGCCGCGCCCGAGTTTCAGCGGCACGCCGTATTGCTCCGCGTGCGCGTGCAGGATGCGCAGGTCGAACTGCACGAGATTCCAGCCGATCACCGCATCGGGATCGTGCTCGTCGAACCAGTCGTTCAGCCGCGCGAGCATCGCGGGCCGGCTGTCGCAGTAGTCGAGATTGAAATCGAGCGTGCCGGTGCTATCGCGTTCGTCGCCGTTCGGCGGGCCGAGCATGTAGACCTGGCGCTGCCCGCAACCTTCGAGCGCGATCGAGTACAGCTCGCCGTGGACGCTGGTTTCGATGTCGAGCGACACGCAGCGCAGCGCGGGGCGGTAACCGGTCGCCGGCTTCAGCTCGCCGCCGGTCAGCGTGCCGTCGCGGCCGGGCTGGCCGCGAAACTCGACGCAGGCGGTGATGAAGCGCTCCATCGCGTAGCGGTCGGGCGGCTGCACGTCAGCTTCGTAGACGTCGACGCCGGCGGCGGCCAGGCGTTTCTGGAGCCCGGACAGATGGCGGTAGCGCTTGCAATAGAGGCCGACGACCCGGCGCTGCCGGAAGTCGCGCAGCGCGAGCGGCCGCAACTCGGCGTCGCGCTCGCCGGCCAGCGTGCGCTCGGCGAGCGCCTGCTGCTCGGCGGGGATGAACGCGACGGCTTCCTGCGGGCGCAACCGCACGCGGCGCGGGCCGTGTCCGGTTGCCAGCCAGAACTCGATCTCGATGCCGGATGCGGTGTCCCGCCAGTGGCGGGTAAGGATGAAGCCCTGCTCGAACGCCGTCAAAACGCTTGCTCGTCGTGGATGCTCAGGCGGCGGATTTTAGCGCCTGGAAGCGCTTCGCGCCGGCGGTGGTCGATGGCATCAGGTGGCAGGAAGCCGGAGCGTCACGACGGCCGCATCAGCACGCGCATGCCCGGCGCGATCTTCTGCGTGACTTCGCCGAACGCGGTGGTGTCGACGCGCGCGGACGCCTGCCGGTCGGCCGGCGACAACCGGTCGCGCGGCTGGACGACGATCTCGCGCATCTTGTCGGGGATGCCGTCGAATACGTCCCGGGTCGTTTTTTCCCAGTTCTTCGCCATCTTCAACCACGACTGCAGATACCGGATCGGCGTGGCGCCCTTCAGGAAGCTGGTGATCTCTGGATGATTCGGATCGTAAGACGACCGGAAGTACTGCCCGAGTTCGGTCGCGATCTTGTCGAATCGCAGCGACTCGGCCACGCAGAACACGACGAGCGATTGCGCGAGGAAGCGATCATCGGGCGTGAGCATGCGCTTGTCGCCGTCGGGTGTGCGCAGCAGGCCGCGAATCGCGCTATCGAGCGAGAAGCCGCGCACCGCGTCGCTGCCACTGGTGGCGATCGCATCGAACGGCATCCGGTCGAGATTGTGCGAGTAGTTTTCGAACGGATGACCGCCGATCAACTCGACGTACAGGTCGCGCGTACGCATGTTGAGCACGAGCGGTGTGCCGCCGGTGCTGGGAAGCAGGCTGATCGTAAACGAAGGCGGCGCCGCATTCGAACAGATCCGGTAGTACGTGTTGTCGTAGCGGATCAGGTTCGTGTGTTCGGTAACGGCGTCGCGAATGGCATCGATCTGGGTGTCCCAGGTACGCCCGACACGCAAGATGAAATTCATGGAGATGTCTCCTGATGGCGGACCGAAGCCCGCACGGCCGGATCGGAAATCCGCGGCGGGTATGCCAGGGGCGCCCCGTCGCCTCTCTATTGCTCTTTTTAGGCTTTTGCAGCGGCTCGCGTCGGCGTAGCGTTTGTTCCGGCACCTTTTGTGAAAAGGCGGGCAACGGGCGCGAGGCAAACGATCATAGCAGGGCCGCGGGGTGGGTCGGCTCGGGCATCGCGCGGTGGGATCGGTGACGGTGGAACCGTGTCGTCGTGCAAGCCGCGGGTGCTTGCAGTGGGACGTCAGGCGACGCGGAAATGCTCGGCGCACATCGTGCAGGACGAATGGCGTCTGCTTGTCGCAGCATCTCGGTATTACTAAATGCATTCACGTCAATGAATAACCAATTACAGTTTTCAATTATTTGAATTCCACCCAATTGACGTCACAGAATCGTCATTCGTAGAATCGCCGGTCGAGAACAACATAATTCTGAGAGAGGCGCTATGGATGCGCACAGCATGATCGGGGCACTCACGGGAGGGCTGATTCAGCAGGAACGGCTTCTCAAGCTCGATACACCGCTTGGTAGTAACGTCTTGATCCCGCATCGCGTGTTCGGGCAGTCTCGTATCGGTCGGGATTACCTGTTCATGGTCGACTGTGTGTCGACATCGAATGATGTCCAGCTCAAGGCACTGATTTCGCAGCCCATCACGCTGTGGATCCAGCAAACCGACAAGTCCTATCTTCCTCACCACGGCTACATTCATACCGCGAGAAAACTCGGTGTGGATGGCGGACTCGCGTGTTATCAGCTCAGTTTCTCGTCATGGCTGCATTTCCTGAAATTCCGACGGGACCAGCGCCACTGGCAAGACAAGACCGTCGACGCGATCATTGCCGACGTATTCGATGCGCATCCGCAGGCGCGCGGAATGTATCGCTTTGAATTGTCGCAACCGCTGCCCTCGCGTTCCTATTGCCGTCAGGACGAAACCGACTGGAATTTCGTGCATCGGCTGCTCGAATCCGAAGGTCTGTACGGCGTCTGGAGACAAGCGCAGGACGGCAAATCGCACACGCTCGTGATGACCGACCGTCTGCAGACGCTCGAGCCGCTTGCGCCGGCAACGGTCGAGTTTTCGCGGGCGGGCGTTCATGGCGAAGTGGACGCCTTGACGCAGTGGGCCGGTACCCGGACGCTGCAGTCCGTCCTGCTGTCGACGCGAACGTTCGACTACAAGAATCCGTCGACCCCTGCCAACCCGAAGGCGACGTCGGTGCCCACGATGGCGAACCAGGGCGATCTGCCGTCGCAGGCCGAGGTGTATGAATACACGGGCGGCTATACGTACCCGGAACAGGAGCGCGGCGATCATCTCGGCAAGATCCGCATGGAGGAATGGGAGTCGCGAGCCAAGCGCTACGATGGTGTCGGCGGGGTGCGCCGCATCGATGCGGGGCGGCGATTCACGCTGACGGGGCATCCCGAGCACGATCAGGACGCGGCCGATCACCGGGAATTCGCGGTGATCGAGGTCGAGTGGATCATCGTGAACAACGTGCCGCTTTCCGGGCACGAAGCCAACTATCCACACAGCCTCTATTCGGCAGTGAAACAGGCCGATGCGGACGACCCCGACAAGCTGTTCACCGTATCGCATGACGACGGCTCGACTGGCTTCTATCGAGTTGCCATCGAAGCGCAGCGTACGTCCGTGCCATATCGCAGCCCGCTCGAACACCGGAAACCGGAAGCCAAGCTGGAATCGGCCATCGTGGCCGGCCCCAAAGGGCAGCAGGCGTATACCGACAGCCTGAACCGGATCAAGGTGCTGTTCATCTGGGATCGGCACAACGAAGGTGACGAGCGGGCGTCGTGCTGGGTACGTGTCGCGCAATCCGACACCGGCGACGGGTACGGTGGCGTTCACATGCCGCGCGCAGGCGAGGAACTGCTGATCGGCCATATCGGGAACGACATCGACCGTCCGATTGCATTGCACCGCGTCTACAACGGGGCCGCGAAGCCGCGATGGCATTCGAATGCGCTGCTGTCGGGCTACCGGTCCCAGGAGTTTTCGGGAAGCGGTTACAACCAGATGGTCATGGACGACTCCACGGGCCAGAACCGCGTGCATCTGTATAGCAGCAGCACGAATGCCGCGTTGCACCTGGGCTACCTGATCGATCAGAACGACAACGCACGGGGCGGTTATCTGGGCAAAGGCTTCGACTTGAGCTCCGAAGCCTATGGCGCGCTGCGGGCCGGGCGAGGACTGTTCGTGACGACGCACCCGGTGGCCAGCCAGCCACTCGATGCCAGCCTGGCGACGCGTCAATTGAACGGCTCCGCGAATATCCTCGATGGCTTGTCGCAGGCAAGCGAAACGTCGAAGGCGGAAAGCCTGAAGGATGGCCACGACACCTTCAAGGCCTTCGCGGATGCGACGCAGCACAGCGAATCGGGTGCGACGGGCGGTGGCGGTGTGACGGCCGGCGGAGGGACGGGCGACGCCAGTGCGTTCAAGCAGCCGGTGATCCTCATGGCTGCGCCTGCCGGCATCGGCCTGTCGACGCAGAAGTCGACGCACGTTGCGGCGGATCAGCACGTCAATATCGTCAGCGGGCAAAGCACGCACGTGGCGACCGGCAAATCGCTGGTCGCCAGCATTACGGAGAAACTGAGCCTGTTCGTGCAGAATGCCGGGATGAAGCTGTTTGCCGCGAAGGGGAAGATCGAGGTTCAGACTCATGCGGACAATGTCGAAGTGACCGCGCAGAAGTCGTTGTTGCTGGCCTCCGTGACCGAGAAGGTCCAGGCATCGGCGCAGCAGGAAATCCTGTTGACGTCGGGCGGCGCGTACATTCGGCTCAAAGGGGGCGACATCGAGATTCATGCGCCAGGAAAGATCGACATCAAGGGCGCGCAGCATGCGTTCAGCGGCCCTGCGCGGATGGATGTGACCCATCCCGCGTTCAAGGATTTGCCGACGCGTCGGCTGATGCTGAATACCATGGCCTCGCCGTCCGCGACCCGTGTCGTTCCGGTCGGCATGCCGTACAAGCTTTACGCGGACGGGGCGCTGGTCAAGCAAGGGGTGTTCGACAAGACCGGGCAGTTGCCGATCGATCATCAGGTCACCACGCAGAAGTACACGCTGGAGATGGCGAACGGGGTGAAGCACGAGATTCCGGTGCCGGGTGAGTATCGGGATGCCGAGAACGGGAAACTTGCGAATCAGGGGTTTCAGTATCACGAAGGTGCACCGGACGATGGTGCTGCACCAGATCGGGCCACGCATCGGCAAATCTATAATGAACTGCTCAGTCCTTCGTCGGAAGCATAGACTATGGCCAATATAAATAAATCCATTACCACGCCGATTGCGCAGAATCACACTTCATCGGCGATGGCATGTTTGCCATGGTTTGTTTGTAATAGCGAATATAGTCCGTCGGCTGCGGGATTTCGGCCATTGGTCAATGGCCGCGATGCATTTGCCGCTGTTTACAAGGCGATAGCCGATGCAAAACATTCGATTGACATTATTTGTTGGGGATTCCAGCCATCGATGTATTTTCTCCGTGATGGCACGGGGAAGCGAATTGGCGAACTGCTCGAGCAAAAAGGAAAGGAAGGTGTAAAAGTAAGGCTGCTGTGCTGGCGAGATCCGTTTTATATGGCGGAACTCAGTGAAAACAATATGCCGGGCAATGATTTTATAACACCACTTAAACGCGCCCTTCCGAAATGGGTTTACGACCACGTATCGATGCTTGGGCGGGACTATCAGACGGATGAGGAGCGGGTATTTGACATCAATTGGTACCAGCGCGCCAACTTAAATAATGTCACGAATCCCGTGTCTCACTCCGTCACCGATCGAATTATCGAGGACACAGTCAATTTGCCGTTGAATGTGGTAGCTGCCTTGTCGAAGCCCTTTACTTCGGGCTCCAACCCGGTGCTGCACAAGATTGCGGGATTCCCCAACATCGAGTTGGCTACGCGAGGATTCGACCTGTCGGTACGCTCCGAAATCGTGGGAAGAATATCCGGTTACGGGACAATGGATGGGTGGAGTGGCGGCACAAAGGCAACGACCTCGGCTGCAATGGGAGGGGAGCCGTCGCACCACCAGAAAATGGTGCTGGTGGACTACGATGATTCGGATCTGGCTACTGGTTTCGTCATGGGACACAACATGCTCGATCAGTATTGGGACACTGACAAGCACAGCTATCAGGCGATGGCGCCCAGCAAGGGACGCAACGGCCCTTATCCGTGGCAGGACATCTCTAGTCGAGTGACCGGTCCGATACTGCAGTATCTAAACAAGAATTTCTGTGAAGCATGGGATGACGCAACTGGCCAAAAATTGGCGAAGTCGCGAGAACATTTGGCCGGGATACACAAAATTAGAAACGATGCGCCCGATGATGTTTCCGTGATGGCACAGATTGTTCGCACGCAATCGGAGAAAAATAAGCGGGAAATTCAAGTGATGTACTTGAATGCAGTCAATAACGCTACTCAGTGCATTTTCATCCAAAATCAATATTTTCGATGGAATGACCTTGCACTGAAGATAAAAGATGTCGCAAAGGCGCATGCAAAGGCAGGCCGTGATTTCGGCAGGGATGGTTCGATTTATTTGTTCGTCATCACCAACTCCAGCGACGACGCGGTTGGAAATGGAACGGTAAGAACGTATCAAATGCTAGAGTCGCTCGGATGTGGAAATTCGATGCCTGGAGTGGCTCAACTCCAGCGCAGCGATGACTACGCTGCACAGCAAAAGGACCTGGAAGCTCAGCTTGCCGCTCAACAATCGATACAGCACAAATTTGCAGCACAGGGCGTTGATATCAATGCAGCTTCGCTACAGGGTGCCATGAATTTCTATCAGGATAATATGGCGAAGCAACAAGAACTGCAGCAAGCATTGAACGAGTTGAAGAGGAAAAAGCAGCTCAATGCACACATCGACCCGGATGCTCCGCCGTTGGACATCGAGGGCCTAAAGGTACAAGTTTGTACGCTCGTTGCTCCGGATTCACCCGGAGGAAACTGGTTACCTGTCTATGTTCATGCGAAACTGATGACGATTGACGACGCGTTCATGACGATTGGTTCCGCGAATGTGAACCTCCGGAGCATGAATGTCGATAGTGAGCTCAATATTTGCCACGAAAACTCGGTCGTGACAAAGTCGTTGAGGCAAAGGCTGTGGAGCATGCATGCCGGGGACAAAGGCGCACAGGAAGACTTTTTCAAATCTTTTATGGCGTGGCATGACATCGTCGAGCAGAACAAGGTGAACAAAACAAAGAACCTTCCACCGGAAAAGTCACTCGTAAAATTTGTGAGAACGTCGGCCAAACGTACATACGCAGACTAATTGATGAACAGACATATCCTGATCGTTTTTCTATCCGTAAGCTTGTGCGCATGTACCGAAAAGGAGTCGAAAGTGTCTCAATTGCCTGATCTGAGTGCCGTTCGCGCAAATCTGGAGTTTGTCTGCGCTCACGAATCGGATCATTTGCCATCATTGGATCCCAATGCAGATATTCTTTTCAAATATGCCAGATATTTGCAAAAAAATAGTGGGCCTAAGGACTACGATGATATTCTTCGATATTATCGTATTGCAGCGGCCTATGATCACTATAAGGCCAATACGAACGCGCAATTGTTGATTTCGCAGGGACTTGCTAGTTCTCCCGACGCAGAAAAAGAGTCGGTCGATCTTGCCTCGCGGCTTGTCGATAAAGGGATACCCTCGGGATACTATGACATTGGTCATTATCTGGAGGGGGGATATGGATTGAAGAAAAATCCGGAAATGTCGTTGCGTTATTTTCGGAAAGCTGCCGATCTGGGGAGTCCGGAGGCGCAATACTATGTGGCGGACCTCCTGGCGCCGATGGATAAGGCTCCTGAGGTGGCAAAGCAAATGCGCGAATGCGCAACAGCCCAAGGGTTCGGTAAAGCTGCAAGTGCTTTGGGAATTGATCTGAAAACAGATAAGCACTATGCGGAGGCGGTAAAGGCGTTCCAGAAAGGGGTTGAATCGGGGGATGTTCAGTCAGCATCGTTCCTGGAGAACGGGTTTGAAGCACCTCCCGAGAGTGATCGCCTGTATTACCTTGCTCTCTCTAAAGATCCGGAGCGCACTCGACGCTATGATCTGATTGCGAGATTTCTCGACCACAACGACGGCCGCAATCCCAAGGTCCCGGATATCGACAAGATTGTTCCGCTGCCGCCGGCAAAACTGCCGCCGTGGGACGGCACGTTCCAATGGCAAAAGGAACAAGACGCAGCGACGCCACCGCAGAAGCCTTCAGACGAGTTCATCAACGAGATGGCGAAAGCCAAACATCTCGATCCCGCGACAGGATTACCGCTCCCAGGATCCGCGGACAAGACTTCGCAGGCCGAGCAACCGGAAAACGTCGCATCCCGCCTGCCGTTGGGTACGGTTGCTCACACGGGCCAGACCTGCCCGGAAGACGGCGTATGGTGCGCGAAACTCGGTGCGGGTCAGTTTGGCGATACGCAGCGCCGATTCCTCAAGGGCGACGCGCTGCCGTCTGTCGTCGTGCATGAACCGAGAAAGCTGGCGGTGCTCGACAGCATGATGGGGACGCGCCGGCACGTTGAACAAGTTGCATGGGAACTCGTTGCGTACCTTGATCAGGCTTGACCGGTTCATGCATCAAGGCTGCGTGCCCAACCCGCTCGTTCGATTGCGGCCACGCGCAGCAGGCTCGATTGATCATGTGTAGAACGTCTATCGCCTTGCTTGTTTCGTGCCTGCTGGCCGCGTGCTCGAAGAGCGAGAATGCTACGCGCGCGCGGACTGCCAACCCTGCCCGCAAGACGGCGCAGGTTGCACGACACCCGAACCGACCAGATTGACGATACGCAGCACCTTTTCACCAGGACGACGCATCGCCGTCCGTCGACCACCCGCCCGGCCAACCGGCATCGTGCACCTGACGACTGATTTGATGACGATCGACGATGTGTTTACGACGCTGGGGTCGGCCAACATCAACACACGCAGCATGGAGGCGGATAGCGAACTCAATATCTGTCACGAGAATGGTGACGTGACCAAGAGGTTACGGCAGCAGTTGTGGAGTCTGCATACGAACAAGGAGGGGGCGCAGGATGATCCAGGGCAAGCTTTTAATAAATGGGAAATGATTCTTAACAATAACGCCGACCTGCAGGGTGGAGGAAAGCATTCACCCGTCGCTTCGATTATTCGTTTCATGCGCATGTCAAACGAACGCACCTACAAAGACTGAAAAATGAGAAAGTCGCTTGTAATTTATACGGTCGTGTTGCTAGTGTGCGCCTGCACCAACAAGGAAGACTCAGTGGACTCGAATTTACCCGATATGTCGGACGTACGAGCCAATCTCGCACTTACGTGTGTGCACGAGAGTGAACATCTTCCGCCTTTGGATCCGCGGGCAGATCAGTTGTTTCAGTATGGTCGCTATTTGCAGAAAATCGATGGTCCAAAGGATTTCGATGAAATCGTCCGCTACTATCGAATAGCTGCAGCGTATGGTCACTACAAAGCCAACACTAACGCACAGAGGCTGATTTCCCAAGGGTTGGCTAACTCCCCTGACGGGGCAAAGGAAACCATTGCGCTGGCAAAGAAGTTAATTGATGACGGAGTTCCTGGTGGCTATTACGACATCGGGCACTATCTCGAAGCTGGCTATGGGGTAAAGCAGGATGCCGAGATGGCCTTGCGGTATTTCAGGAAGGCTGCGGACATGGGAAGTCCTGAGGCACAAACTTATGTTGCCGAGCAGCTGGCGCCACACGATCGAGCTCCCGAGATTGCACGTCAAATGAGGCAGTGTGCGACCAATCAAGGTTACGGAGATGCTGCCAATTATTTGGGAATTAATTTTAAAAACGACTCAAAATATTCGGATGCCGTTTTATCCTTTCAAAAAGGTGTGAAGGCGGGGAGTGCTCAAGCTGCGTTGGCACTCGAAGAGGGATTCAACGGCCCCGAGGCATCAAATCGTCTTTCGTACCTTGCGCTCGCGCACGATCCAGAACGCTCGCGTCGTTATCGGTTGATCGGCAAATTTCTCGATAGCAACGAGAGCCGTAACCCGAAGGTTCCCGACCTCGACAAGATTGTTCCGCTGCCGCCGGCAAAACTGCCGCCGTGGGACGGCACGTTCCAATGGCAAAAGGAACAAGACGCAGCGACGCCACCGCAGAAGCCTTCAGACGAGTTCATCAACGAGATGGCGAAAGCCAAACATCTCGATCCCGCGACAGGATTACCGCTCCCAGGATCCGCGGACAAGACTTCGCAGGCCGAGCAACCGGAAAACGTCGCATCCCGTCTGCCATTGGGTACGGTTGCTCACACGGGCCAGACCTGCCCGGAAGACGGCGTATGGTGCGCGAAACTCGGTGCGGGTCAGTTTGGCGATACGCAGCGCCGATTCCTCAAGGGCGACGCGCTACCGTCTGTCGTCGTGCATGAACCGAGAAAGCTGGCGGTGCTCGACAGCATGATGGGGACGCGCCAACACGTTGAACAAGTTGCGTGGGAACTCGTTGCGTACCTTGATCAGGCTTGACCGGTTCATGCGTCAAGGCTGCGTGGCCAACCCGCTCGTTCGATTGCGGCCACGCGCAGCAGGCTCGATTGATCATGCGTAGAACGTCTATCGCCTTGCTTGTTTCGTGCCTGCTGGCCGCGTGCTCGAAGAGCGAGAATGCTACGCGCGCACAGACTGCCAACCCTGCCCGCAAGACGACGCAGGTTGTGCGACACCCAAACCGACCAGATTGACGATACGCAGCACCCCTTTCACCAAGACAACGCATTGCCGTCCGTCGACCACCCGCCCGGCCAACCCGGCATCGCGTACCTGACGACTGATTGATCCCGGAGTCCACATCGGCATGCGCGTGTTGCCGATCACGATGGCGATCGTGACCCTCGGCGGCGCCTGTGTGGTTTACCGGGTGTGGTGCCGCGTGTTCTACGCTCCCGTGAGCCGCGATACGGCGGAAACGTCCCACGGAATGCCGTCGTCGTAGAAGCCGAAGGCGGCGAATCACTGGGCGATCGCTGTTCCTCCTCAGACATGCCCCTCATGCTCGATCGCCCCGCCATTCCCGACCCGCGCGGCGGCCCTCACCGGCACCCCAGACACCCTCGCCGCCCGCTTCGCCCACATCGCCGTCAGAATCGGCACGAGGATCGCCGTCACGAGGCACGCGGTCGCGACGATCGCCGTCGCCGCCGGCACCATCGGTTTGAACTTCGGAATCATCTCGCCGATGATCGCCGGGTTCGCGACCGCGGCGCCGGCCGTCGACGACGCGGCAAGTCCGGCCGTCCCGTTGCCGCCGCCCACGAACTTGTCCGCCAGAATCAACGGCACGCCCGTCACGACGATCACCGCGAGCCCGAGTGCGATACCCGGCAGCCCGCTTTTCGCGATCACGTTCAGATCGATGCCGTTGCCGAGCGCGAAGCCGAAGAACGGAATCAGCGGATGCACGCAGCGCCCAAACAACTCGCGCAGGTCTTCATCGAGGTTGCCGAGCGTGAAGCCGATCAGGAACGGCAGCACCGCGCCTACGAAGAGCCGCGTCTCGAACACCGCGACGCCCGCCGCGCCGAGAATCAGCATGCTGACGAGCGGCCCCGATTCGATCGACATCAGCACGAACGCGCCGGCTTCTTCCTTGCTGCCGTACTGCTGCATCACGGCCGCATAGAGGCCGCCGTTGGTCATGTCCATCGACGTCGTGATCGCGAGCAGCGACAGGCCCGCGAACAGGCCCGTGCGGATGCCGTCGTCGGGGATGAACTGCGCGGCGATCAGCGTCGCGAGCCACGCGACCACGATCTTGGTCGCGAGCAGCGTGCCCGATTTGCGCAACACGACACCCGTCGCGCGCAGGTTGATCGTCGCGCCCATGCAGAAGAACCAGACGGCGAGGATCGGCACCGTGCCGGCGATCAGGCCGTTAGTGAACGAACCGAAGTACTTTCCGGCGATCGGGGCGAACGTATGCACGCACGCACCCAGCAGCATCGGGACCAGCATGAGCCCGCCCGGAATGCGGTCGATGGCCTGTTTCAGCTTCACGTCTCCTCCGTGGACGTCGATGCGTCCCGTTGTCGAATGATGTCTGCTGACTGACTATAGGACAGGATTCGGAACGATGGTCCGTTTTTGTGAATTTCATCGGTAGTCGTATACCCGTAAGACGCGATGGCTTTGGCAGCAAAGGAATTGATCGACCGACGAAGCTGGGTCGAAAATCCGGATCGACGTTCCGAATTTGATAAATGTGTGCTTCAATCTTCATCAGGGCGAGCGGCGGCGACGGTGCCGGCGGCCTGCCCATTCCCCAACGGAGAACCGGCATGGACGTGCGACAGGGCATACACAGCGAACACGCGAAGGCGCTCGACACGGCCGGCCTGCGCCGGCATTTCCTGGTGGAGAACGTGTTCGCGCCGGACGCGCTGTCGCTCACCTACAGCCATATCGACCGCATCATCGTCGGCGGCGCGTGGCCGGCCACGCGGCCGGTCGAGGTGCCGGCGTCGCTCGGCGCCGAGATGGGCGTGAGCCATCTGCTGGCGCGGCGCGAACTCGGGGCGATCAACATCGGCGGGCCGGGCTGGGTCGAGGTCGACGGGCAGCGTCATGCGGTGGGCACCGAAGAGGCGATCTATATCGGGCAAGGCGGGCAGGGTGTCGTGTTCGGCAGCGACGATCACGCGCGGCCGGCGAAGTTCTACCTGAACTGCGCGCCCGCGCACACGGCCTATCCGACCCGCACGATCACGCTCGCGCAGGCATCGCCCGAAACGCTCGGCGACGCGGCCACGAGCAACCGTCGCACGATCTACAAGTTCATCGTGCCCGACGTATTGCCGACCTGCCAGTTGTCGATGGGGATGACGAAACTCGAGCCCGGCAGCCTGTGGAACACGATGCCGTGTCACACGCACGAGCGGCGGATGGAGGTGTATTTCTACTTCAATCTCGCCGCCGACGCGGCCGTGTTCCATCTGCTCGGCGAACCGGGGGAGACGCGTCACGTGGTGGTGCACAACGAGCAGGCCGTGATTTCGCCGAGCTGGTCGATTCATTCCGGCGTCGGCACGCAGGCATACACGTTCATCTGGGGGATGGCCGGCGAGAACCAGGTGTTCAAGGACATGGACCACATCGCCGTCGCCGACCTGCGCTGACATCATGAAACGCGAAACGCCCGAACTTCCCGCCGCCGGCGCGCATGCCGCGCTCGCCCGCCTGTTCGACCTCACCGGCAAGGTCGCGATCGTCACCGGCTGCAACACGGGGCTCGGCGCGGCGATGGCCGTCGCGCTCGCGTCGGCCGGGTGCGACATCGTCGGTGCGAATCGTTCGTCACCCGATGCAACGTCGGCGCGCGTCGCGGCCGCCGGGCGGCGCTTCGTCGACGTGCGCGCGGATCTGTCGACGCTCGAGCCGGTCGAGCGGATCGTCGAGGGTGCGGTCGATGCGTTCGGTCACGTCGACATCCTCGTCAACAACGCGGGCATGATCCGCCGCTGCGATGCGCTCGCGTTCACCGAAGCCGACTGGGACGCCGTGATCGACGTGAACCTGAAGAGCGTGTTCTTCCTGTCGCAGGCCGTCGCGCGGCAGATGGTGCGGCAGGGGCGCGGCGGCAAGATCGTGAACGTCGCGTCGATGCTGTCGTTCCAGGGCGGCATTCGCGTGCCGTCGTACACGGCGTCGAAGAGCGGCGTGCTGGGCCTCACGCGGCTGCTCGCGAACGAATGGGCCGCGCGCGGCATCAACGTGAACGCGATCGCGCCCGGCTACATGGAGACCGACAACACCGCGCAGTTGCGCGAGGACAGCCGGCGCAGCGACGAAATCCTTGGCCGCATCCCGGCCGGCCGCTGGGGCGTGCCGGACGATCTCGCGGGCGCGGCGGTGTTCCTCGCGTCGCGCGCGTCGGACTACGTGCACGGCCATACGCTGGCCGTCGACGGCGGTTGGCTCGCGCGCTGACCGGCTCGCGCGATGAACGCGTTATGCTCTCCCGATTCGCATCTCACGGATTCACGGACATGACAGCAACGCCCAGGCAGCGCAAGCGCGATCAGGCGAACCAGGAAACCGGTGGCGGCCAACCGGGGGCCGACCTGTCGGCGGCAGGCAGCGTCGAGAAGCCCGATTCGGTCGCCGCGGTCGGCAAGGTCTTCACGATCCTCGCCGCGCTCGGCGAGCGCCGCGAGATCGGCATCAGCGAACTGTCGCACCAGCTCGGCATGTCGAAGACGACGGTGCATCGCTTCCTGCAGACGCTCAAGACGCTCGGCTACGTCGCGCAGGAAGGCGAGACCGACCGCTACCGGCTGACGATCCGGCTGTTCGAGCTCGGCAGCAAGGCGCTGGAAAGCGTGGACCTCGTGCGCGAGGCCGATCTCGAGATGCGCCGCATCGGGCAACTGACGCGCGAAGCCGTGCATCTCGGCGCGTTCGACGAGGACGCGATCATCTACATCCACAAGATCGACGCCGATTACGGGCTGCGCATGCAGTCGCGGATCGGCCGGCGCAATCCGCTGTACAGCACCGCGATCGGCAAGGTGCTGCTCGCATGGATGACGCCCGGCGACGCGCGTGCGGTGCTGGCCGGCATCGAGTTCAGGAAGTCGACCGCGAAGACGCTGGCGTCGGCGGATGCGGTGATGAGCATCCTGCCGCACGTGCGGCAGCAGGGCTACGGCGAGGACAACGAGGAGCAGGAAGACGGTCTGCTGTGTCTCGCGGTGCCGGTGTTCGACCGTTTCGGTCGCGTGATCGCGGGGTTGTCGCTGTCGTTCCCGACGATGCGGTGCGGCGCGGACACGAAGGCGCATTACGTCGCGTTGCTGAAGGAGGCCGGGCAGGCGATTTCCGCCCGGCTCGGGCATCATCCGGAGGCGGTAGGCGTCGAAGCGACGACCATCGCGCAGGATTGAGCGTGTGCCGGGCGCGAACCGGCACGCCGAAACAACCATACGGCATACAGAACTTGATCATGCAGATGAAAATGACGATGCGCATGGGCATCACGATGCTGGTGCTCGGCGCGAGCCTGGCTGCGAGCGGCGCGCACGCGACGCGCGCGGTCGATTGCGGGCAGCTCGATGCGGCCACGAGCGGCCCGGACGACAACTTCCGGCCGCCGGCGTCGGGTACGGTGATCGGCACGGGGCGCGCGTATTTCTACTCGGCGCCCGACGCGCAATGCATGACGAAGCGGACCTTCATCGTTCCCGGCGATTCGGTGACCGTCTACAAGTCGCACGGGCGCTGGTACAACATCATGTACGTGAACGGCAAGACCGGCGACGACTTCGAAGGATGGGTCGAGCAGGGCCGCGTGCGCCTCGACGGTCGATACGGCGCGCAGTAGTCGCCGTCGGCGGCGCCGCTACACCGGCGCCCATGCGAAATCGCGCTTCAGGTTCTCCGCGCGCAGCGGCCGCTGGTAGAGATATCCCTGCGCATACTGGATCCCGACCGCATGCAGCGCGCGATGCTGCGCTTCCGTCTCCACGCCTTCCGCGATGATCTTCAGGCCGTAGTGATGCGCGACGGCCGCGATCCCCTCGATCAGCCTCGCGCTGCCGCCGTCCAGTTGCGAGATGAACTGCCGATCGATCTTCACGTAGTCGAACGGAAAGCGCGACAGCATGTCGAGATTGCTGTGATGCGTGCCGAAATCGTCGATCGCGAACTTCGCGCCTTTCGAGCGCAGCGTCTGGAAAATCTCGGTGGTTCGCGCGTTCTTCTCCAGCAGGATGCGTTCGGTGACTTCGAGCACCAGCGTGAAGCCGGGCGGCAGCGCGCGGATCGCCTCCTCGACGACGGCCACGAACCGCCCGCGCTCGAGATCCTGCGGCGCAACGTTCACGGCGATGCGCAGCGGCGCGGACGGTGTCAGCGCGGTCAGTTCGGACACGGCCGTGCGCAGCACGAATTCGGTGACCTTCGGCAGCACGGTGCTGGATTCCACCTGCGGGATGAATGCGGCCGGGCTGATGGCCCCCCACTTCGGATGGTGCCAGCGCAGCAACGCTTCGACGCCGACCGTCCTGCGCGTCTGCACGTCGACGATCGGCTGGTACACGACATGGAATTCGTTGCGCCTGAGCGCGTGGCGCACGGCTTTCAGCAACAGCCGCCGCGGGGCCATCGCGAGCAGGTAGGCGGCCATCACGAGGCTGTCGGCCAGCAGCACGATCGTCGCGCAGATCAGCCGGTAGTGGCGCTGCACCTGTGACGCGTAGCGTGCCGAGGCGATGACCGACACCGTGAACGGCCAGCGCTGCGACGCCATCGTGCTGCCGCCGGCGGGGCCGGCCGCCGTTTCCGGCGCGAACTTGCCGTGCTGATCGAGACGGCCCGAACCCGCGATCGACAGCGTGGCCGTTTCCGCGCCATCGCCGGTGCCGTGGTTCAGCGCGTCGGCGACGTAGTCGCCTTCGATCAGGTACAGGACGCCCGCGCCGCGCGCGGTCGCGCGGAACGCGGACAGTACCGGAATGCCATGCTGGAACGGCGTCTGGCGCAGCAGCGTGACGATCATCGATCCCGGTTCGGGTTCGCGCGCATATGCGGCGAGCGGCAGGTCGATCGAGCCGAGCGCCGACGAACACATCACGCGCCCGTCATTTACCAGCGCGACCGCCCGCAGATAGCGCAGGCGAGTGCCCACTTCGGCGAGTGTCCGGAACACCGTCGCGCACGGCCGCCCGACCAGTGCGGTCAGCTCGTCCGCGTGTCGAAGGCGCACGCCGTCCAGAATGCGGTCCACGGAAGCCACGATGTCGTTTGCCACGACGCGCTCATGCGCGGTGACGGCATCGCGCGCGTAGCGGTCGGCCAGCACGATCGCGAACGCGGGCACGAGCACGCAAATGATCACGGCGGCGAAAAACACGACGCGCGGCCACGCGCCGCGGCGATGGAAAAGGGGCTTCGAGCCGGGCGTGAGCGCCCACAGTCCCGCGGTTGCCTTTGGTGTTGTACGCATGGCGTGGCAAGTCGAACCGGTCGATGCGCCAACGGCGCGCATCCCGCATGCCCGATTCGGGCCATGCGGCTCGCGCGCCGGTTTCGGGACGCCGGTCGATTCGGCCGGCGCGACGGCATCGGCTCGGCCTGTCGCGATCGACTCTTCATCTGGCAGCATTCCTCAATAACATGCGCGCATTGAGCATGTATATCGACGCAGCGTACCGAAAAAAGCCCCGGCCGCACAGTGTGTGCAGCCGGGACAAAAAACACCGTCTCTTGGCACGAGGATGGTGCGCGGCAAGTATAAGACGCGGCGCGATATTACGAAATATTGTTGTTTAAATATTGATGTGGTTTTGTGATTGTGTCTCAAAAAGAAACATTTCCATGTGGCGCGGCCGGCGGCAGACTTCTGCCAGGGCGTCAAACCGGAGCGTGACGATGGAAGAAAATGCCGGACCCACGGTCATCGTGACCGATGGCGCCGCCGTGGCGGACGGCGGTTCGCTGTGGATCAGGATTGCAGTGGATGGACAGACGCGCGACTACTCGCTCGATCGCGCACTCGCGTCGCGCGGCACGCCGCGCTACGACAGCATCCGCGGCACGCACGGCGTGCTGTCGAACGAAGAACGACGGGCATTGCGGGTGCTGCTGGAGCGTATTGCCGATCCTGCCATGTGGGCCGGCATCGTCGGCACGTTCATCGAGGTGCTGAAGCGCGCCGACGGGCCATGAACGATGGGGGCGGCTGCGCTTCAGAAATCGTTGCGCATCTTGTGGAGCAGGCCGCTTGGCGACTGATGCGTGTCCACCGCGGTGAGCACGTCGGTCAGGAACCACGGCAGGTTCAGTTGCGTGTCGGCGTCGCCGACGCATACGCGGATCGGCGGTGCGCCGGACGGCGAACGGGCGCCTGGCGCGGCATCCCGCGACGGCACGCAATTTTTCGCGTGGGCCTGAGCCGGAACCGGCGCGACAGCGCCGGAGGATGCACCGGCGATGGCCGGCGCGTTGAAGGCGGCAAACAGGGTCAGGGCGGCGGCAAGGGCGACGCGTTTCATGAGGGTTCTCCGGCGATGCGGGTTCGACCACGCGAGCCGATGCGAGTTCGTCCGCGCGCGATGCGTGCACCCGCCCCAACAGCCGCTCAGCCGCGCGCGACGCTGGCTGCCCGCGCCGGCTGACGGCTGCGCCACTGCTGCGGCGATTCCCCGGTCCAGCGCCGAAAGGCGCGTGTAAACGCGCTGTGTTCGGAATAGCCGAGCAACCAGGCCACTTCGGCGAGCGTGAGCCGCGGATCGTTCAGATGATCGATCGCGAGCCGCCGCCGCGTATCCTCGCGCAGGCGCCGGAAGTTCAGCCCGAGCCCGGCCAGCCGGCGATGCAGCGTGCGGGACGACACATGCAGATCCGACGCGATCTGCTCGATGCTCACTTCACCCTGCGTCAGCAAACGCGCGACGGCCTCGCGCACCGACTGTTCGAGATCGTCCGTCTGCCGCAGTTCCGCGAGCAGCGCGCTCGCCTGGCGCTCCATCATCTGCCGCAGCGCGTCGTCGGGCCGCTGCAGCGGCTGCGTGAGCAAGCGCAACGGGAACGCGAGCCGGTTCACCGGCTGGCCGAACCGAACCGGGCAGCCGAAGTAGTCGCGGTACGGCTGTTCGTCGCCGGGCGACGGATGCACGAAGCCGACTTCGTCGGGCCCGGTGCGCGTGCCGGTGATATTGCGCGCGAATTGCACGATGGCGGTCAGCGCGACTTCGTCGACGAGCGGGCCGAGTGGTTCCGGTGCATCGTGCCATTCGATCGCCACTGACGTTGCCTCGACGCGCACTTCCATGCGCGCGACGTTCGCGATCAGGTGTTCGTATTGCTGCCAGCGCGCGAGCGCCGCGCCGGCGTCGCGGCACGCATGCAGCGCATAGCCGAGCGCGCCGAGATGCGCGGGCGTGATCCGCTGGCCGACGTGCAGGCCGAGCAGCGGATCGTCGAGCGCATCGGCCGCGCGTTCGAGCAGACGCCGCCAATGCGCGCTCGCGTACAGCGTCAGCCCGCGGTCGTCCTCGGGTGGCCGTGCCTCGCCGAGCACGCGCGCCGCATCCTTGCCCTGCCCGGACAGATAGTCGAACAGCAGCCGCACGTACGTGCTCGAGTAATAGATGCGCTGGGTCGCGAGCGGGGAGGCGGCGGGCATGGCGGAAAGTGTCAAGTAATCGTCGGCAAGTGTCAACGCGGGCCGACCCGTGCGCGACCATACTGCGCGGCAGTTCCCGATCGAGGCTGCCGACATGCCGACCGAGTTGATGACGTGGCTCCATGCGTTCCTGGGTAACGACGTGGACTGGAAGCAGGTGCTGCTGATCGGCATGACGCCGGTGTTCCTGATCGCCTTCGCGGTCGAGTACGCGGTAATGACCCGGCGCGGCCGCCGCGAACCGTTTTCCTGGAAGGAGATCGTCGCGAACCTGTCGCTCGGCGCCGGTTATCAGGTGGCCGAGACCGTGACGGGATTGCTGTTGAGCGGTGCGATCTTCGCGTGGGTCTATCGACACCGGCTGTTCGACGTGCCGGTGAACGGCTTCACGATCGTGCCGATCTTCGTCGTCGTCGAGTTCTGCTACTACTGGTTTCATCGCACGTCGCACCGCGTGCGCTGGTTCTGGGCCGCACACGTGCCGCATCACAGCGGCGAGGTGATGAACTTCACGACGGCGATGCGCCAGTCACTGCTGAACGCGTTCGTCGGCGTGTTCCTGTTCTATCTGCCGCCGGTGTGGCTCGGCATTCCGCCCGCCGTCGTGCTGTTCCTGCTTGCCGTCGATCTCACGTACCAGTACTTCGTGCATACCGAAGCGATCGGCCGGCTGCCGCGCTGGTTCGAGTACGTGTTCGACACGCCGTCGAACCATCGCGCGCATCATGGCCGCAATCCGCGGTACATCGACCGCAACTACGGCGGCGTGCTGATCATCTTCGACCGGATGTTCGGCACCTATGTCGAGGAAACGGAGCCGGTCGACTACGGCATCACGCAGCAGATTCGTTCGTACAACTTTCTTGTTCTGAACGTGCACGAATTCGTCGACATGTGGCGCGATGTGCTCGCACCCGGGCCGGTTCTGCAGCGCTTGAAGCATCTGTGGATGCCGCCCGAGTGGGAGCGGCCCGGGCATCGGCCGATCCATACGTGGAGCGTCGAGCGGAAAGGGGGGAAGGGGTGAGTCGGGCGGACATGACCGAGCGCGGTACTTGACCGCGCGGGGCCGGTTTTTCAGTTGGCGCCTGTCGGGCGATGACGGAAGAAAAGGTATGCCAGGCCGAGCGGTGCGATGAAAATGGCTAGATACCAACACAGGAACATGGTCATGAACTTGACAACCAGCATCAATGCTGCATTGACAAAGAACATATTGCGTCCAACGATGTAGTTCACGACGCTTTCGTAGACAAATCGGGAATAAGGGTAGAGGAGGCAACTCACCGCCATGAAAATCAATACAAGCGCGAGCAATCCTCCGGGAAGGCTTTCTTTCCCGAAGCTGGAAATGAAGATGAAAACCGTGGGGAAGATCAAGCTGAAAAGAAAGTTACGAATATAGTAGGGGCGAGTGAGTCCGCCAAACGAGCGCGTAATGATTGAATTCATGCCATCCCTGGTCGAAATTCATAGTAACGACCAGAGATGATAAAACTTGATAGGTCGCAATCAGATATTTTAATTGGCCGCGATATTCGAGATTGTCGACGGTGATTGCGGGCATGAAGGACAAGGGCGGACGTCGTCGACGTGATGCATCGCGCATCCGGCATACGTTGTCGTCACCATGCGTCACTGATACCCGTAACACTGCTTCAGCCCCGCGTAGTCGTAGAAGTGGCTGGTTGGCGCGATCTTCGCGCCGTCGCACGCGGCCTGGAAATCCGTTTCGCGCTCGTTGTACAGCATCTTCACGATGAGCCGCGTCCCGTTGCGATAAACATCCCATTGCATGTTCGCGGCCATCGGCGACACCTGGTCGCCGCGCCACGGGTTGTTCGCGTACGTGTACGTCTGCGCTTGCGGCGTCGGCACAAACACGTTCTTCAGGTTCATGATCGACGCGAACGGAATCACGATCTCCGCGTGCGTGAAGCGCAGCTTCGCGGCATGCGTCAGGTCGCCGCGCGCGATCGCATCGACTTCACCGAAGAAATCGTCCTGCAGCACCTTCGCCATCCGGTACGTCACCGGGTTCGCTTCCTGGATGCCGGGCCCTTTCTGGTAGTAGTCCTCGGCGTCCTGCAGGTACGCGAGATACTGCGCCTGCTCGGCACCGATGTATTTCTCCATCGTGACGCCGCCGGTTTCCGCGGTCATGGCCGGCGCAACCTGCAGCAGGTTGTACAGCACGTTCACCGCATCGACGGCCGTCGCGATCTTCGTCTTGCCGTCGCCCTTCAGCGTGTTGGTGAACTTGCCGTCCGTCGATGTAAACGCATAGGTGCCGGTGTTCGCGAACGTGTAGCCGTCGGTGCCGAGCTTCGCGATGAAGGCCGGCGACACGAGCGCGGTCAGCACCGTTCGCGCGACGTCGGCCGCTTGGGGCGCGGCCTTGATCGCCTTCAGCTTCGCGGCCACCGTCGCGTCGTTTGCATAGGCCTGGTATGCCTGGCTCGCCTGATAGGTCGCGTAGTACGGATCGCTCGTGTCGGTCACGAGATCGGTGGCCGGCTTCAGCGAGTGGAAATACAGCAGGAAGCGATTGGTGCCGGCCGGCTGCGCGACCGGTGCGTTCGCCGGATAGCCGGCCGGTGCGGCCGGCAGCGTGATGGCCGGCGCCAGTGCCGGCTGCGCGGCAACGAGCGCCGCCGAGAAATATGTCGAACTGTCGACCGCGCGATCCTGGCCCGAGTTGACGACGACCACCTGCCGGTTGCCCGCGGCGAACAGCGCAGGCAGCCGCTGCGCGAGACGCGCGGCGAGTTGCTGATGTTCGCGGATGCCGGTTTGCGTGAGGTTGCCGTACCCGGGTGTCGAGATGCCCTGCACGCCGTAGCCGAGCAGCGCATTGGCCTTCATCATCGCGTACGTGTCGGCCTTGAGTTGCGCGCCCAGCGCGGTCAGCGCGCCGTCGGCCTCGGCCTTGACCAGCATCGCGTAGATCGCGCCGTCGTACTTGAAGCCCGACAGCCCGCGCGAGCCGTGCCGTGCGACGAGTTCGGTGTAGACCGGCGCGTAGTCGGCCGGCGGCGCTTCGTAGGTCGCGGCGTCCTGCTGCGGGCGGTACGGCGTCTTCGTCTGGTAGTAGGTCGCGGGCGCAGGGTCAGGCGTGGGCTGAGGTTGCGGTTGCGGTGCGGGCGCCGTGCCGTTGTTGTCGACCGACGTGGCGGGCGGCGTCGGGTCATCATCCCCGCCGCAGGCGGCGAGCAACAGACAGGCGATCGTGAGGGCGGCGGCGGTGCGGGTCGGGCGTGTCATCGTGGCGGGCAACGGACGGCACGATGCGCATGCGCGTCGTACCGTCTCCGGGGCAATGTGGTCGAGCCCCGGAGTGTTGCAAGCGACTTTGACAGCAGAATGTCAGGATGCGGTCGGACAATCGTCGGATTGCCGCCGGATCGACGATGATGGCCGGCTGCGGCCGGCCCGGGGGCGGGCGTTCAGTGCAGCCCGGCCGATGCGATCGAGCGCACCGTATCGGTGATGTTCACGCAGCGCGACAGGCCGAAATGTTCGACTTCGCGGCGTTCCGGTTCGCTGCTCGCGATCCCGACCGCGCGCTCCGGCGGCACGCCGAGCGCTTGCAACGCGACATCGAACGGATGTTGATTTGATCCGGAGTCCTGTTGATCCGAATCCGTGACGACGACCGAGAAGCGGTCGAGGTTCGCGCGGCCGAACTGGCCTTCGAACATGTCGCTGAGCCGTGCGGCCGGCAGCGTCGTGACGAGACCGAGTCGATATCCTTCTTCCGATGCCCGGTCGAGCCACTGGATGATCGCGTCGCGCTGATGGCGCGATTCGCGCGAATCCGGTGTTGCTTCGATCTGGGCGAATGCTGCGTCGAGACGGGTGACGATGGCTTCGATGACCACGGTGATTCCTTTTCAGAAACGTGATGATCCGTTCGCCGACGGGAATGCCACACACCTTAGCGTCGATCCGGAAAATGCGACCAATTAATATTTTTAGCCGACTCATACGATTTGACTAATGAATGGGGTGGCAAGCCAGAGCGGGCGCGGGACACGTGTCGCACGGCATTTTCCGCGCGAATGGCAGCGCATCGACGGCCTTCAATGTGATGCACCAGCATGGCGCACATTCTGGATGCATCACGCATATGCATATAAGGAAACGGCATATCGAGCGATGCCCGCCCGATATGCCGCGTTGCGAGGGTGCGCGCGAACAGGCGCGATCAGTGCAGCTTGATCGACGGCTGGTTACGGCTTTGCAGCCAGTGGCTCAGCGACTGGAACAGCGCGCGCTTCACGCCGACCACGCTGAACAGGTGCTTGCGATACAGGAACTTGTACAGCCCGATCGCCGCCAGCCCGTCGACGATCAGCGAGCGCGAGCGCACGCCGATGTCCGCCTGGTACACCGCACCCGCATGCCCGAGCGACACGACCGTGCCCGCATCGCGGAACGTGAAGCCGGCCACCGGCTTGCCGGCGACGCGGCGCGCGAACGCGTTGACCAGATACACGGCCTGCTGGTGCGCGACCTGCGCGCGTGGCGGCAGGAATCCGCCGGCACCAGTCGACGGGCACGCGGCGCAATCGCCGAACGCATACACGTGCGGATCGTCGGGCGTCTGCAGCGTGTCGGTCACGATCACCTGGTTCGAGCGGTTCAGCGCGATGTCGCCGATGTCCCGCAGCATCGCGGGGCCGGCGACGCCGGCCGCCCAGATCGTGATGTCGCTCGCGAGCCGTTCGCCCGCCGCGGTCGTCACGGCATCCGCGCCGACTTCCGCCACGCGCGTATCGGTCAGCACGTCGACGTTCAGCGCGCGAAGCTGCGCGTGCATCTTGCCGGACAGCCGTTCGTCGAGCGCCGGCAGGATGCGCGGGCCGCCTTCGATCAGCCGGATGTGCACGTCGCGTGCGGACACCAGCGCCTTGAAGCGGTACGTGGTCAGTTGCTGGATCGCGTGCCGCAGCGCGGCGGCCAGCTCGACGCCCGTCGCGCCCGCACCGATCACGTTGATGCAGATCGGCGCGCCCCGCCGCGCGGGCTGCTGCTCGGCCAGGTGATTCGCCTTCGTGCACGCAGCGAGGAACTTGCGGCGGAAATCCTCGGCCTGGTCGAGGTTTTCGAGCGGCAGCGCATGACGCTCGGCGCCCGGCACATTGAAGAAATTCGTCACGCTGCCGACCGCCAGCACGAGATCGTCATAGTCGAGTTCCCGCTGCGGCAGGATTTCCGTGCCGTCCGCATCCCGCACGGCCGCGATCGTCGCCGTGCGGGCCGCGCGGTCGACCCGCCGCAGCGCGCCCTGCACGAAACGGAAGCCGTGACGCTTCGCCTGCGCCGCGTATTCGATCGTGTGGGAGGCCGGATCGCGATGGCCCGATGCGGCTTCGTGCAGCAGCGGCTTCCAGAAGTGCGTCGGATAGCGGTCGACGAGCACGACGTCGGTCTGCCCGCGGCGTCCGACCGTATCGCCGAGACGCGTCGCGAGCTGCAGGCCGCCGGCGCCGCCGCCGACGATCACGATGCGCGGCACGCGCGGTGCGCGGTCCGTTGCAAGGGTGGGCGTGGTGTTGTCCATGTTGGGCTCCCGCTGAATGACGATTCGGATGACATTGCTCAAGAACCGACGATATAGTTTCGAACCCACTCGAACAATTTAATGTTTATAAGCGACTCATATGTATTCACTTATAGGAAAGACCGCAACGTTCCGGCAGCTGAAGGCGCTGGACATGATCGCGCGGCTCGGCAGCGTGTCGCGCGCGGCCGAGGAGCTGAACCTGACGCAGCCGGCCGTGTCGCTGCAGGTTCGCCTGCTCGAGGAGGCCGTGGGCGCCGCGTTGCTGCAGCGGGTGGGGCGTGGCGTGCAGCTGACCGCGGCCGGCGAGATCGTGGCGCGCTACGCGCGCGAGATCCTGCATCTGTGGAGCGAGGCCGGTGACGAAGTGGCCGCGCTGACGGGCGATCTCGGCGGCACACTGCGGATCGGCGCGATCACGACGGCCGAATACCTGATCCCGCCGCTGCTCGTCAAATTCACCGCGACGCGTCCGCACGTGAAGACGTATTTCAAGGTCGGCAACCGCGACGACATCATCCGCATGCTCGCGACGCATGAAATCGATCTCGCGGTGATGGGCAGCGCGCCGAAGGAACTGCGCACGCACGCGGTCGAGTTCGCGAAGCATCCGATGGTGTTCGTCGCGGCGCCCGGCCATCCGCTGATGCAGCGCAAGCGCGTCGCGCTGAAGGATCTCGAATCTGCGCACCTGCTCGTGCGCGAGCGCGGCGCGGGCACGCGCTCGACCGTCGAGAGCCTGTTCAAGAACGCGGGCCATCGCTTTCATGTGGGTTCCGAACTGTCGAGCAACGAGGCGATCAAGCAGATGGCCGAAGCGGGCCTCGGCGTCGCGTTCCTGTCGTTGCACGCGTGTGCGCTCGAACTGCGAACGGGGCTGCTCGGCCAACTGCCGTTTCCCGGCAATCCGATCGAACGCGAATGGTATGTGGTGACGCTCGCCGACCGGCGGATCTCGCAAGTGACGGGGCTGTTCCGCGACTTCCTGATCAAGCAGGGTGCGCCGGTGATCGACGGCGCGACGGTGGCGTCGCACGAGCGGCGACGCAAGTAGGCGCGACCGGCGGTCAGGCGAGCCCGAAATCGTCGTTGCTGTCGGGAATCGATGCGAGCAGCCGTTCGAGCCGGTACCAGCCGACCACGCGCAGGCACCACGCGGCGATGGCGGTGCGTGTATTGCGGACGTCGGGGCCGGATGAAGGGCGAACGGTGGACGGCGAACGCGCGATGAACGCCGCGCGTTGCGGGCAGGAATGGGGCATGACGGGTTCCGTAGGTGTCGGATGAACGGATCGTAAGCGGCGTGGCGCCCGCCGGCGCGCACGCAAGGATCGTCCCGAGCAGAAACGGATGATCTTTTTCTGCTTGATCCGGCGGCGCTCGCGCACGGCCGGCACGCCGGCCCGAAACGCGTCACAATGCGCATTCGGCACCTGATCTGGTGGAGACCATCAATGAGCGATCCGATTCTTGCCGCGCCGACGGACAACGGCGTCCCGGTCAGCCTGCGCTCCAGCCGCGGGCTCGGCTGGCACGGCTTCGGCGCGTCGCTGCTGGAGATTCGCGCGGGCACGTACCGGATTCCGGCGGCCGAGCATCACCGGATCGGCGTGCATATCGGTGCGCCGGTGCGGGCGGACTGCGTATGCGACGGCGAGCGCGTGTCCCGTATCCAGGCGCACGGCGACGTCGACGTGATTCCGGCTGGCCTGCCCGGCCAGTGGACCGACAGCGCCGACTGCCGGATCCTGCACATCGCGCTCAGCGACACCTTCGTGCGGCGCACCGTCGAGCAGCTCGAACTGAAGCCGTCGCACGCGCAGATCCGCCGGCGGCTGCAGGTGCGCGACCCGCGGCTGCAGCACATCGCGTGGGCGATGGCCGCCGAACTCGAAGCGGAAGACGCATCGGATCCGCTCTACGCGGAAAGCCTGTGCACGGCGCTCGTCGCGCGGCTGGTCGACGCCCAGCCCGCGTTCCGCGAACGCCGGCGTACGCTGGCGCCGAAGGCCGCGGCGCGCGTGATCGACTATGTCGAAGCGAATCTCGACCGGCGCATGACGCTGGCCGAGCTCGCGGCGCTCGTGTCGATCAGCGTGCCGCATTTCAAGGTGCTGTTCCGCGAAACGCTCGGGATGCCCGTGCACCAGTACGTCGTGCGGCGCCGGGTGGAGCGCGCGAAGGCGCTGTTGCTCGAAGGCCGGCTCAGCATCAGCCAGATCGCGCTGGAAGCTGGGTTTGCGCATCAGAGCCATATGGCGAACTGGATGAACCGCGTGCTGGGGGCGACGCCGACGGAGATCGCGCGGTCGGGTGTGCGGAGCGGGTTGCGGCTGGCGTATGACGGTAAGGATGGCGCGAAACCTCCGCGTCGCTAGCCCGCCAATGGACGCGCGGGCCGTACCCGCGCTCGCATCCCGTCATCCTTTCCTGCTCGATTCATCCCCCCGTGTGCGCCTTTCGGGCCGCGCTCGCCGACAATCACAGCACTTTCATCCCTCGGGAGCGGACCGTGTTCGTGATCTTCGGAGCATCCGGCAACGTCGGCTTGTCGACCGTGACGGCCTTGCGCAACGCAGGCCATTCCGTGCGCGCGGTGCTGCGCGACGCACGCCATCGTGAACGTTTCGTGCAGCTTGGCTGCGATGTCGCGATCGCGGACCTGACGGACGCGAACGCGATCGCCGCGGCGATCGACGGCGCGCGGGCCGTGCAGATGCTGTGCCCGGTGCCGGCCGCCGACCCCGATCCGGCCGCGACGATGACACGGACGATCGATGCAGCGACCGCCGCGCTCGCCGCGAACCCGCCGCCGGCGTTGCTGGCTTTGTCGGACTACGGCGCGGAGCTTGAAGGCAATACAGGTATCACGCGTCTGTTCCACGACTTCGAGGAACGGCTGAAGCCGATCCCCACCCAACTGACGTTGCTGCGGTCGGCCGAACATTTGCAGAACTGGGCGCGTGTGCTGCCGGTCGCGCTGGGCACCGGCGTGCTGCCGAGCTTTCACCATCCGGTCGGCAAGGTGTTTCCGACGGTCTGGGCACCCGATGTGGGCGTCGTCGCGGCGCGGCTGCTGCTCGATGCGCCGGAAGGCGGCAGCGGGCCGCGCATCGTCAGCGTCGAAGGGCCGCGGCGGGTGAGTGTGACGGCGATCGCGGATACGTTGGGCGCGGCGGCGGGCCGCTCGGTCGTCGCGCACGAGCTGCCGCGCGACACGTGGAATGCGACGCTGCTGCGGGCCGGGCTCAGCGAACGTCATGCGCAGCTGATCGTCGATCTCTACGATGTGCACAACGCGGGGCGCATCGATGTGGAGGCCGGTGTGTCGGAGCGGGTGTACGGGGCGACGACGCTGGAGGAGGTGCTTGCGCAACTGGTGCGCCGGCATGCGCATTGAATGAAGCGGCCGTGCGCGGCGTGCGTCACGCGGGCCGCCGCACCCTGTTCAACACCCCATACGCCACCGACCCGATCACGATCCCCCAGAACGCCGACCCGAGCCCGAGCCAGGTCATCCCCGACGCGGTCGCGAGAAACGTGATCACCGACGCTTCGCGGTGGTTCTCGTCCTCGAAGATCCCGTGCACGTTCGCGCTGATCGCGCCGATCAGCGCGAGTCCCGCCAGAATCGCGACGAACGCTTTCGGCAGCGCGAAGAACAGCGTGACGATCGTGCCCGCGAAGAGCCCGCCGATCAGGTAGATCACGCCGTTCGCGAGCCCGGCGACGTAGCGTCGGTCCGGATCCTCGTGCGCATCCTTGCCGGTGCACAGCGCCGCGGTGATCGCGGCAACGACGATCGTGATCCCGCCGAAGCACGCGACGACCAGCGACATCATGCTGGTCGCCGTGATGATCGGGCGCGCCGGCGTGTGATAGCCGGATACACGCAGGATCGCCATCCCCGGCAGGAACTGGCCGGTGAGGCTGACGACGACGAGCGGCAGCGCGAGGCTGAGCGTCGTGCCCAGCGTCCATTTGGGCGCGATGAAGACCGGACGCGCGAGGCTCGGCGACACGTTGCCGAGATGCGTCATCCCGAGCAGCGTCGCGAGCGCGGCGCCCGTCAACAGCACGAGCACGATGCTGTAGCGCGGCAGCAGGCGCCGGAAGATCACGTAGGCCGCGATCATCCCGAACGCGAGCGCGGGCTGCGCCGACGCGGCGGAGAACGCATGCATGCCGAACGGCAGCAGGATGCCGGCCATCATGCCGCACGCGATGCCCCGCGGGATGTGGCGCACCAGCCGGTCGAAATACCCGGACACGCCGATCGCCAGGATGATCAGCGCGGCCGTGATGTACGCGCCGACGGCCTGGTTGAGCGTCAGTTGCGGAAACAGGCCGACGAGCAGCGCGGTGCCGGGCGCCGACCACGCGGTGACGACGGGCACCTTGAGCTTCCAGCTGGCGAACAGGCCCGACACGCCCGCGCCGATCGAGATCGCCCAGACCCACGACGTCACCATCTCGTTGGACGCATGCGCGGCCTGCGACGCCTGGAAGAAGATCGCGAGCGGGCCCGCGTAGGAAATCAGGACCGCGAGAAAGCCCGCCGTGATCGCGGAAACGGACCAGTCGTTACCGAGCGTGCGGATCGCGCTGGGTGGGGTGTTGGGTTGCATCGTCGTCGGGGAAGGCGGCGCGCGGCCGTGCGGCGGAGCCGGGGCGAATGATTGTTGGAAGCCCCGGATGAGCCGCCATTCTGCGCATTGCCGGCGCAATTGGCAATTCGCGGGCGGCGATCGACGTTGTCGGCTTTTCGTAAGGATGGGCGCCGAAACGCGGAAACGTCTGACGTCAGGTGCTGATCTGCAACACTCTGTCGACCACCGCCACCTTGATCCCGCTGCCCGTCGACAGCGATGCCGTGCCTGCGTCGAACGGATGCACGGGCGGATCGGTCGGCGTCCACGCGTGGCGCGCGAGCAACGCGCGATACCCGCCGCGGATCACGAAGCCGCCGCATTTCTCCGCATACGCAGCGCGCCGCATCCGGTACGCGCGCGGCAGGTCGTACCACGGCAGCTTCGGCATGTCGTGGTGGACGAGGTGATAGTTGTTGTTCAGGTACAGCAGCCGCATCGCGAAGCCGGCTTCGTTGATCGTGATGCGCGCCTTCGGATGCGGCGCGGCGCGATGCTCGTACAGCGAGCGGATCATCGCGAGCGACAGCGCGGGCCACGTGACGGCCAGCAGGTAGTACCACCACGGCACGCCGATCGCCCATTGCAGCCAGGCGAGCAGCGCGACCACGCACGCGGCATGCGTCGCCCACATCGGCAGATAGCGGAAGTCGCCGCGCCGGAACGCGGCGAACGCATCGCGGAACGTCGCGGCGATGGCGAGCGGCGGCCCGACGACGATGCGTCCGAGGAACGTCTTGCGCGCGACCGTCAGCGCCCGGCGCCAGCGCGGCAGCCGCGCCCAGCGTTCTTGCGTCACATAGTTCGTTTCGGGATCGACGCCCGGCACGGTCAGGTCTTCGTCGCGATGATGCTCGAGATGCATGTCGCGATACAGCGTGTACGGATACCAGATCGTCAGCGGCGGATAGCCGAGCAGCTTGTTCACGAAGGCGGAACGCGTCGGATGGCCGTGCAGCAGCTCGTGCTGCAGCGACAGGTGCCACGCGCCGAGCAGGATCAGCGGCGGCGTCGCGGCGCCGAGCGACAGGTGCCCGTCGCGCACGAGCAGCAGCACGGCGAGCCAGCCGCCGTAGATGACGACGACCAGCAGCCAGGTCGGCCACTCGGTCCGGGCGGTGAAGCGGGCGTCGAGCGCGGCGATCGCGCGCGCGTGGTCGACGTCGAAGTATTCGGCCATGGCGTTGAGGCAGGTGGATCGGGCAGTGCGGGGAACGAGCGATGGAACCGGGGCGCTCGGCCCGGGTGCGCTGGTGTCTCGCGGATCACGGTCGGCTTGCCCGGCATCGCGCACAGTGGCGCGCCGGCAGGCCTTCGAACGGTACCGGGGCGGGGCGACTACGCCAACCAATCGATTCGCATTTGCTTATCGTCTGGCGGCCGATAAGCATCCGGGCCGCCGCCGATGCGTAGAATGCCGGCATGAACCCTTGGATCGCAGTCCTGCCGATGTACAACGTGACGCCGCGCCATGCCGTGCTGTGGCGCGCGCTGCTGCGCGACGCGCTCGATGCGTTCGCGAACGCGGGCGGGCCTGCCGACGTCGCGCTGCCCGACGCGCCGTTCGACGACCTGCAGGCGCTGTGGCGGCGCGACGACCTGCTGCTGTCGCAGACCTGCGGCTACCCGTACCGGATGCTCGGCTTGCGCGACGTCGTGCGATTGATTGCGACCCCGATTTTCGAGGCGGAGGGCTGCGATGGGGCGTGCTACAGCAGCGTACTGGTCGTATCGGCGCGCGTGCATGCGGGCGGCGCGACGACGCTCGCCGCCTGCCGCGGGTTGCGGGCCGCCTTCAACGGCGCAGATTCGCACAGCGGGATGAATGCATTCCGGCACGCGGTTGCGCCGCACGCGCACGACGGCCGGTTCTTCGGTTCGGTCACGCCGTTCGGTTCGCACCTGAACGTGCTGCGTGCGCTGGCGTCGGGAGAAGCCGATTGCGCGGCGATCGACTGCGTGACGTTCGCGTATGTGCGCGACGCGCTGCCCGATCTGCTGACGGACATCCGGATCATCGGCACGACGGCGTCCGCGCCGGGATTGCCGTTCGTCGCATCGCGGGCGGCGCTGGCGGATACGCAGGTCGTCGCGTTGCAGGATGCGCTGGACCGCGCGGTCGCCGCCGACGCGGAACGGGCGCGCGTGCTGAGGCTGAAGGGATTCGACCGGCTGTCGCCGGCCGACTACGACACGATTGCGCGGTTCGCGCAGGCAGCCGCGGCGCACGGCTATCCCGAACTCGCGTGACAAACGGGGCGGCGCCCGGCGGTACTGCGACCGCCCACGCCGCGGCCCGCTTACTCCTCGTCCATCAACCGGACCTTGACGCGCTTGCCCTTGATCTTCCCCGCATTGAGCTTGCGCAGCGCGTCGCGCGCGACGCCGCGCTCGATCGCGACATAGGTCGAGAACTCGGTCACGTTGATCTTGCCGATCTGCTTGCCGTCGAACCCGGCGTCGCCGGTCAGCGCGCCGAGCACGTCGCCCGGGCGGATCTTGTCCTTGCGCCCGCCGAGGATCTGCAGCGTTTCCATCGGCGGCAGCAGCACGCTGTCGTCCGCCGGCTTCAGCTCGGCGAGCGGATGCCATTCGACCTCGCGCTTCTGCGCCTGTTCGATCGCGCCGACGCGGCCCATCTCGTCCATGCTCGCGAGGCTCAGCGCCCAGCCGTCCTGATCCGCGCGGCCGGTGCGGCCGATGCGGTGTACGTGCACTTCGGGGTCGGGCGTCACGTCGACGTTGATCACCGCTTCGAGCTGCGCGATGTCGAGCCCGCGCGCGGCGACGTCGGTCGCGACCAGCACCGAGCAGCTGCGGTTCGCGAACTGGATCAGCACCTGGTCGCGTTCGCGCTGGTCGAGTTCGCCGTGCAGCGCGAGCGCATGGAAGCCTTGCGCGTGCAGCACGTCGAGCAGGTCGCGGCACTGCTGCTTGGTGTTGCAGAACGCGATCGTGCTCACTGGCCGATAGTGGTTCAGCAACTGGCCGACCGCGTGCAGCCGCTCGTCCTCGGTCACTTCATAGAAGCGCTGGCGGATCTTGCTGTCGTCGTGGCGTTCCGCGAGCTTGATTTCCTTCGGATTGCGCAGGAACTGCTGGCTCAGCTTCGCGATGCCGTCCGGATAGGTCGCGGAGAACAGCAGCGTCTGGCGCGTCGTCGGACACATCCGCGCAACCTTCGCGATGTCGTCGAAGAAGCCCATGTCGAGCATCCGGTCAGCTTCGTCGAGCACCAGCGTATTCAGCGCGTCGAGCTTCAGGTTGCCGCGATCGAGGTGATCCATGATGCGGCCCGGCGTGCCGACGACGATGTGCGCGCCGTGCTCGAGGCTCTGCGCCTGCGGGCGCATCGGCGTGCCGCCGCACAGCGTCAGCACCTTCACGTTCTCCTCGGCGCGCGCGAGGCGGCGCACTTCCTGCGCGACCTGGTCGGCCAGCTCGCGCGTCGGGCACAGGATCATCGCCTGCACGTCGAAACGGCGCGCATCGAGGCGCGCGAGCAGCGCGAGCGAGAACGCGGCGGTCTTGCCGCTGCCCGTCTTCGCCTGCGCGATCAGGTCCTGGCCGGCCAGCGCGATCGGCAGACTCGCGGCCTGGATCGGCGTCATGTCGACATAGCCGAGCTGCGCGAGGTTCGCGAGCGTGGCGGGCGTCAGCGGCAGCGCGCTGAACGGCGTGGCGGTCGGTTGGGTCAAGACAGGTCTCCGAGGTAGGGTCGGCCTTCCATCTGCTCGTAGACGACGTTGCCTTCGTCGTCCTCGAAGCGTTCGAGATAGTTGCGGGCGCCGCACAGCGGGCAGCGGAACAGCAGCCCCTGGCCTTCGTCCTTGATGACGACGTCGGACTGCTCCCACTGCGTGCCGCAGCTCTGGTTTCGGCAGGTAAACACGGTCTTTCTCCAGCTGAATTCGATTGATGGCGCGCCCGGGCGGGCGCGGCCACGGCGGGCGGCGCTCGCGCGGCTCGGGCGCGGGCCGCACCGGCGGTGGCTCGGGTTGGGTCGATGCGGATGATGGATCGGACGGCGACGGCGTCGCGCGTGCCGCAATTCTAGCGGAAGCCGGTGCTTTCGCCCGGCGCGCACCAGGAAAAACGGCCGCCCCGGAGGGCGGCCGTGTCGGGCGGCATCACGGTGCCGCATGGGTGCCGCGCGGGTGTCGCGCTGCATCGGGCGCGTTACAGCGCCATGTCGGCCGACGCCTTCGCCGGGCGGGCCGGCGCGGCGCCGGTGGCCTGCGACGGCGCGCCGAGGTCGATCTTCGGCGGCGGCGACAGTTGCAGCACGTCGCTCGTGTAGGTCCATTCCTCGACGACCTTCGCCGGGCTGTCGTTCAGCCTGGTGCCGTAGCTCGGCACGATCTGTCGGATCTTCTGCTGCCACTCGGGCGTCGCGACCTTGTCCTTGAACACTTTCTTCATCAGGTTCAGCATGATCGGCGCGGCGGTCGACGCGCCCGGCGATGCGCCGAGCAGACCCGCGATGCTGCCGTCCTGCGACGCGACGATCTCGGTGCCGAGCTTCAGCACACCGCCCTTGACCGGGTCGCGCTTGATGATCTGCACGCGCTGGCCGGCCTGCCACAGGCGCCAGTCTTCCTTCTTCGCGTTCGGGAAGTATTCCTTCAGCGCGTTGAAGCGGTCGTCGTCGGACAGCATCAGCTGGCCGGCGAGGTACTGCACCAGCGGGAATTCGTCGACGCCCACGCGCATCATCGGCGCGACGTTGTGCAGGTTGGTGCTCTTCGCGAGGTCGAAGTACGAGCCGTTCTTCAGGAACTTGGTCGAGAACGTCGCGAACGGCCCGAACAGGATGATCTTCTTGCCGTCGATGATGCGCGTGTCGAGGTGCGGCACCGACATCGGCGGCGAGCCGACCGACGCCTTGCCGTAGGCCTTCGCGAGATGCTGCTTCACGACCTCGGGGTTGTCGGTCACGAGGAACGAGCCGCCGACCGGGAACGCGCCGTAGTCCTTCGCTTCGGGGATGCCCGACGCCTGCAGCAGGTGCAGCGCACCGCCGCCCGCGCCGATGAACACGAATTTCGCGTCGACGGCTTGCGGCGGTTCATCCGAGTGCAGCTTGACCCACGACACGTGCCACGTGCCGTCGGCGTTGCGCGTGATCTCGCGCACTTCGCTCGACAGCGACAGCGTGAAGTTCGGCTGCGTCTTCAGGTAGCCGACGAACTGGCGCGTGATCTCGCCGAAGTTCACGTCGGTGCCGATCGGCGTCCACGTCGCGGCCACCTTCTGGTTGCGGTCGCGACCTTCCATCATCAGCGGCACCCACTGCTTGATCTGGTCGTAGTCTTCCGAATACTGCATCCCGCGGAACAGCGGGCTCGCCTGCAGCGCTTCGTAGCGCTTCTTCAGGAAGCGGACGTTGTCGTCGCCCCAGACGAAGCTCATGTGCGGCGTCGAGTTGATGAACGAGTGCGGGTTCTTCAGCACGCCCTGCTTCACCTGCCACGCCCAGAACTGGCGCGAGATCTGGAACGACTCGTTGATCTCGATGGCCTTCGAGATGTCGACCTTGCCGTCCGCCTTCTCCGGCGTGTAGTTCAGCTCGGCGAGCGCCGAGTGGCCGGTGCCGGCGTTGTTCCAGCCGTTCGAGCTTTCCAGCGCGACGCCGTCGAGGCGCTCGACCATCGTCATCGACCAGTCGGGCTGGAGTTCGTGCAGCCAGACGCCGAGCGTCGAGCTCATGATGCCGCCGCCCACCAGCAGGACGTCGACCTTCTTCGTGTCGGCGGCGTGCGCCGACGATGTCGCGACGCACAGCGCGAGCGCCGACAGTATTACCCGTAACGTTTTGATCACAGCAGATCCCTTTTTCAACTTGGATGCATCGGTTTGCCATGCCGCCCGGCGCGCGGTTCCGTCGTGTCGAAACACGGGTCCGGAGATCCGGACCACGAATCCGGAATTCCGGATCGACGCTGCACGCCGTTGCATTGGCGCATACGAAGCGATTCGGAAGGACACCTTCGGATCGGTTTCCCGCGAACAGGCAAGGGCCTGCGTCGCGACGGTGCGCCACGCGCCCGGCCCGGGTGGCGGGCCTGAGCGGACGGCGCTTCAGGCTGCGTCGAAAGCGGCCGCGCGCGACACGTTTTGCGGGGGCGGGATGGCAAGGGGCGCGTAATATAACCGAACTCGGACAACGTGTCGCAGGCGACGAATATCCCTGTTTTCGTGGGGTTTTTTGCGCGTCCGGGTTTCCGGAATGACGGTGTGCGACGCGGGAAAATCGAGCGGGATCAACGGGGCGGAATGGACGGTCACGCAGACCATGCAACAGACCGGAACGTCACCGGGTCGCGGCGTTGCACCGCGACCCGTTCACGGCTACATCAGTTCACTTCACTTCGCTCCGCCGCTCCGGCAGAACTGCTCATACGCCTGCGCCGAATTCGCGAACCCCTGCGCCTTCGCGAGTTCCCACGGACGCTCGCACTGCCGGGTCCGTTCGCACCATGCGTAGCCGGCCGAGCCGATGCAGCCGTGCGCGTCGCGATCGCCGCCGACCCGCGGCGGGGCCGCTTGCGCGGCAGTGTCGGCCGGCGCGGACGCATTGGCCGGCGTGGACGATGGCGTCGCACAGGCGCTCAATGCGAATGCGCAGGCAATCGCGGCGGCAAACGACGCGGCGGGTGAGTAACGTTTCATCGGGTAGCGCTCCATGGGATGACGATCGGCGGCGGATGCCCGTGTGCGGGCGTCTGCAAAGCATGACCGGTCACGCGTCCGGCACCGGCACGCGCGACGAGAACTTCACCTCGCGCAACGCGAGGCTCGACTGGATCGACGACACGCCGGCCTGTTTCCGCAGCACGCGCTCGACGAATTCCGCATACGCGTCGAGATCGGCCGCGACGACCTGCAGGATGTAGTCGGCCGCGCCGGTGATCTTGTGGCACGACGTCACTTCGTCGTGACGCCGCATCACGTCCTCGAAGTGATCCGAATCCTGGCCCGAATGCATGTTGAACGTCACCTGCACGAACGCGAACACGTTCATGCCGAGCGCGCGCCGGTCGAGGTTCGCCTGATAGCCGGTGATCACGTGCTCGTCCTCGAGCCGCTTGCGGCGGCGCCAGCACGGCGTGACGCTCAGCGACAGCTTCTCGCCGAGCGTGGCGTTCGACAGCGCGCCGTCTTCCTGCAACAGGCGGAGCATCGCGCGGTCGACGCCGTCCAGTTCAACTGAAGCGCGATTTTTGCTCATATCCGGCATTCCGTAGACAGTTTTCTCAAAATTGTACAAAACGAAGCGCTGAAAAGCAAAGCTATTGCCGGGCGGCCTCAATAGACTGTTGCCAACCCCTTTCCCCGTCATCCCTGCAACGGTCAACCATGCTCACGGTCTACAGCAGCGATCACCACCTGCATCGCGGCGTCGAACTGAAGGACGGCGCGATCACCGAGTCGTTCGAACACCCCCTTCGCGCCGAAACGGTGCTCGCGCAGGTCCGCGCGGCCGGCCTCGGCGACGTGATCGCGCCGCGTGCGTTCGACCGGGCGAGCTATGCCGGCGCGCACAGCGCGCGCTACGTCGACTTCCTCGCCGGCGCATGGGACGAATGGACCGCGACCGGCCGCACCTGCCAGGCGCTGCCGCTCGTGTGGCCGGTGCGCGCGATGCCGGCGGCCGCGACGCCGCCCGGCTTCATCGACGGCAAGCTCGGCTTCTTCGCGATGGACGCCGGCGCGCCGATCAACGCCGGCACATGGGACGCGGTGAGCGCGAGCGCGAACTCGGCGCTGACCGGCGCCGACCTGCTGTCGGGCGGCGGCGCGCGCGCCGCGTTCGCGCTGTGCCGCCCGCCCGGCCACCATGCGGGGCGCGAGTACATGGGCGGCTACTGCTACCTGAACAACGCGGCGATCGCCGCGCAGCACGGCATCGCGCGCGGCGCGGCGCGCGTCGCGGTGCTCGACGTCGATTTCCACCACGGCAACGGCACGCAGGACATCTTCTACGAGCGGTCGGACGTGCTGTTCGCGTCGCTGCATGGCGAACCGTCGGTGTCGTATCCGTACTTCTCCGGCTACGCGGACGAGCGCGGCGCGGGCGTCGGCGCGGGCTTCAACCTGAACCTGCCGCTGCCGAAGGGCACGCGGTGGGACACCTACTCGGCAGCGCTCGACCACGCCGCGGCGGCGATCGCGAAGCATGCGCCCGACCTGCTCGTCGTGTCGCTCGGCGTCGACACGTTCGAGCACGACCCGATCAGCCATTTCAAGCTGCGCTCGCCCGACTACCTGCGGATCGGCGAGACGCTCGCGCGCCTGAACCTGCCGACGCTGTTCGTGATGGAAGGCGGCTACATGGTCGACGAGATCGGCATCAACGCGGTGAACGTATTGCTGGGATTCGAAGGGCGTGCGTAAGCGCGGCACGACCTTCGGCGAATGACGGATCCGAACACGAACGAAGCGCGACAAGGAAGGAGACGAGCATGAATCGGCATCACAAGACGGTATTCGCCACCGCGGTTGCGCTGACGTGCGCGCTGCCTGCGGGGGCCGCGCAGGCGGACGACGTCGTGCGCATCGGGCACGTCGCGCCGCTGACCGGCGCGATCGCGCACCTCGGCAAGGACAGCGAGAACGGTGCACGGCTCGCGGTCGAGGAAATCAACGCGAAGGGGCTCGTGATCGGCGGCAGGAAGGTCACGCTGCAGCTCGACGCGCAGGACGACGCGGGCGATCCGCGCACCGCGACACAGGTCGCGCAGCGGCTCGTCGACGACAAGGTCGTCGGCGTCGTCGGCCATCACAACTCGGGCACGTCGATCCCGGCGTCGCGCGTGTATCGCGACGGCGGCGTCGTGCAGATCTCGCAGGCCGCGACCAACCCGACGTATACGCAGCAGGGCTTCAAGACGACCTATCGCGTCGTCGCGACCGACGCGCAGCAGGGACCGGCGCTGGCGATGTATGCGGCGAAGAACATGGGGATCAGGACGGTCGCCGTGGTCGACGATTCGACCGCGTACGGGCAGGGCCTCGCGACCGAATTCGAGAAGGCCGCGAAGGCGGCCGGGATGAAGGTCGTGTCGCGCGACGCGACGAACGACAAGGCGATCGACTTCCGCGCGATCCTCACGAAGATCAAGGGCGCGAGCCCCGACGCAATCATGTATGGCGGGATGGACGCGACGGGCGGGCCGCTCGCGAAGCAGGCGCGCCAGCTCGGCATGCGCGCGAAGATCCTGGCCGGCGACGGCGTGTGCTCGACCGATCTGCCGAAGCTCGCCGGCCCGGCGTCGGACAACGTCGTGTGTTCCGAGGCCGGCATCGCGCTCGAGAAGATGCCGGGCGGCGCGGCGTTCGCGAAACGCTACGAAGCGCGTTATCACCAGCCGATGCAGGTGTATGCGCCGTTCTCGTACGACGCGGTCTACATCATCGTCGACGCGATGAAGCGCGCGAACTCGACGGATCCGGCGAAGGTGCTGGCCGCGATGCCGGCCACCGACTATCGCGGCGTGATCGGCGAAACGAGCTTCACGCCGCAGGGCGACCTGAAGCACGGCGCGATCTCGGTGTTCACGTACAAGAGCGGCAGGAAGGCGCTGCTCGACATCGTCCGGATGTAACGCCGCGGCCGGGGCGCGCCGCGCCCCGCTGCGTCACGAGACCCGCACGCGCGCCTCGTCCGCGCGGCGCGCCGCGTCGTGCACGATGTGCAGCTCCCGCGTGCGGATCGGCAGCGCGCAATCCGCGTCGGCGAGCGTCTTGCGCACCTGGCGCGCGAGACGCCAGCGCATCGCCCAGAACTGGTCGGTATGCGTCCACACGCGCATGTTCGCGACAGCCGTGCTGTCGTCGAAGCGCATCACCATCACGTCCGGCGCGGGGTCCTGCAGCACGTCGGGATCGGCCACGGCCAGCGCACGCAGCGCAGCGAGCGCGCGATCGATATCGTCATGCACGGACACTTCCACTTCGAGATCGAGGCGGCGCGTCGGGTTGCGCGTGTAGTTGCGGATCGAGCTGCCCCACAGCGCGCTGTTCGGCACGTACTCGCAGATGCCGTCCGGCTTCGTCAGGCGCGTCATGAAGAGCCCGACCTCTTCGACGGTGCCCGCGACGCCCGTGCCGCCGTCGATGTAGTCGCCGACCTTGAACGGCCGCAGCAGCAGAAGCATGATGCCGGCCGCGATGTTCTGCATCGTGCCCTGCAGCGCGAAGCCGATGGCCAGGCCGGCTGCGCCGAGCACCGCGACGATGCTCGCGGTTTCGATGCCGAGCTGCGACAGCGCGCCGACGATCGCGACGATGCGGATGCCCCACACCGCGACGTCGCAGAGGATTGGCCGCAGCGTGTCGTCGACGCGCTCCTTGTTCGAGAGCAGCCGGTTCAGCCAGTTGCCGATGCGTTTCGACAGCCACCAGCCGGCGACGAGCAGCGCCAGGGCCGCGGACAGCTTGAGGGAGAGGGTGGACAACGCGTTCCACAGGAACGTCCAGCGTTCCGGATGAAGTTGATCGAGAAACATGACGGGATTCCGGTGTTGAAGACACGATGCGCGGCGCGTGTCGCGCGCCGGTAGCCCTCGACTGTACACGGCACCGCCGGTTTCGCGCGAATGCGTGACGTGCCGGCTGCGCTGATTTAGTACGAGTATTAAGCGGCTTTTTGAACAAATAAGACGAGTCCTATTCAGCCGTTTCGACCACGCCGATACACTCGCTGTCGAGTAGCCGGATCGCGACGATCGTTCCTCCGCGACGCCCGGTTTTTTCCCGATTTTCATTGAATAGCGAGTGACGACGTCATGCGGTCAGACCTGCGTTTCCGTGTCGCACGCGAGCAAGGTCGACCCGCGTCACGCGGCGTTCACCGTTTTCCGATCGGTCGCGCGTTCCTGCGCGGCATCGTCGCGGCGGCCTGCGTGGCCGGCGCACAGGGCGCGGCAGCGCAGGCGTTTCACGACGCCGCGCCGGCCGCGCCCGCGACGGCGGAAACCATCGATCTTGGCGACGTGCCTTTCTTCAATTCCGCGCGCACGACGTGGGGCGGCCTGCGTGCATCGTCCGCCGCGCCGCTCGACGTCGCTTATGCGTCGCATGCGTGGAACGTGTCGACGGGCACCGGGCGCGACGATCCGGTGGCGCGCTTCGGCGCCTGCGTTGCATATCGCGTGCTGTGCGATACCGCGCGCGGTGCGGTCGAACGCGGCTATGCGGCGCGGTTCGATTACGGGCTGGCATCGGCGTTGCCAGCGACGGGTGCGCAGCCGGCGTTCGCGCACGGTCCGGTCGATCTGGCCTCCGCCGAGCCGTTCACGCTCGCGCAACCGGATCGCGGCACGCGCGCCGGCGCGATCGTCGGCAGCCTGCACGCGTCGCTGGCGCGCGCCGATCTGCCGGCCGGCGTCGCCGCGCAGATCGTCCGCATGCTGGCCGGGCGCGTCGATCCGAAGCAGCGCGGCGCGCAGGGCGACACTTTCCGCGTGGCATTCGAGCCCGACCACGACGCCACGCGGCCGGGCCGCGTACGCGTGACGGCGCTCGACGTCCGCTTTCGCGGGCAGCAGGTCGCGGCCGTGTGGTTCGCCGCGCAGGCCGGCTCGCCGGGCGCCTATTACGACCTCGACGGCATGCCACTCGGCGGCGCACGCTTCGCGATGCCGGTCGCCGCGACGCGCATCAGCTCGACATTCGGCGCGCGTGTGCATCCGGTGAGCGGCGCGCGTCACGTGCATTCGGGCGTCGATCTCGCGGCGCCGGCGGGCCGCGCGGTGCATGCGTCGGAGCGCGGCGTCGTGACGTTCATCGGCACCGAGCCGCGCGGCTATGGCAAGTACGTGGTGATTCGCCATGACGGCGGTTACGCGTCGTACTACGCGCACCTGTCGGCGTTCGAGCCGACGTTGCGAACCGGCGCGCGCGTCATGCGCGGTCAACGCGTCGGCGCGGTCGGCAGCACGGGAACGGCGACCGGCCCCCATCTGCACTTCGAGGTGCGCCGGCATGCGCGCCTCGTCGATCCGATCGAACTTGTGCACGCCGCCCAAGCGACGAAACTGAAGGGCGCGCAGCGCGTGGCGTTCAATCGGGTGGCGCGTGATGCGCGCGTGCAGCTCGCGGCGGCCACGTGGGCGCAACCCGTGGCGATGTCCGCGCCTTCGGCGCCGCATGCCGGCTGATTGCCGGCCATCTCGATGACGCCGGGCCGGTATCGCTGGATGGGGCGATACCGGCATGCACGGTTCCATCGTTGTCGCATTCGAGCGCGTGTGACGGCACCGTCCCGCCGGACTGGTCCTACATGCGGCCTGCGATTTCAGCCTGGTCTGATGGCTCCGCTGTTACCCCGTCGCTAAGATTTTCGTATGCAATGCGCGTAGCGACTGCCGCAGTCTGCCGTCGCTGCCCGCGTTCGTACCTCAATCGATTCGATCGTGGGCACCCGACGGCGCCCGTGAGCGCAGCCATGCGCTTCATGCATCGACGGCCGCGCCAGGCAAAACACGGCGCGGCACGCACGACGACCCAACGGGATGAAAAACCATCTATGTCAAAACTGGATTTCACGTCGAAACGCACGTGGGGGGCGCTGGCGGCGATTGCCGCCGTGGCCGGCGTACTGACGTCGACCCTTGCGTGGACGGCCGGCTGGATCGGTTCGCGTACGACCAGCGTATCGCTGGTGTCGGAAACCCCACAGCCGTTTCCGGCAGGCTTTCGCCGCGCGCACGGCAAGGGCGTCTGCTTCGCCGGCACCTTCCGTCCCGACCGCGCGGCGGTGCCGTTGTCGACCGCGCGTGTGTTCACGCAGGCGGATATCCCGGTCGTCGGTCGGCTCTCGATCGGCACCGGCAGCCCGTACGCGGCGGACAGCTCCACGACGACGCTGAGCATGGCTCTGCTGCTGACGACCGATGACAAGCAGCAATGGCGCATGGCGATGAACAACCAGCCGTACTTCGCGACACACGAACCGGAGGGCTTTCTGGCCATGCAGCAGGCGACCGCGCCCGATCCGGCCACCGGCCAACCCGACCCGGCGCGGCTCTCCGCGTTTCTGAAAGCCTACCCGGAGGCGGAGAAGTTCATGAAATGGGCGGCGCAGGAACCGGCTCCGGGCAGTTTCGCGGGCGCGACGTTCTACAGCGTCAATGCCTTCTATCTCGTGGGCGCCGACGGGCACCGGCAGCCGGTGCGCTGGATGATGCGCCCGCATGATCCGTTCATGCCGATGAGCGATGCACAGCGGCAGAAGGCCGACCACGACTTCCTGTTCGAAGGCGTGCGCGAGCGGCTCGCGCGAAAGCCGCTCTATTGGGATTACGTGCTGCAACTGGCGCAGCCGGGCGATCCGGTCGACGATGCGTCGCAGCCGTGGCCGGCCGATCGCAAGCAGCTCGTCGCCGGCACGCTGGAAATGATGCGCGTCGTCGAACAGGCCGAGGGCGCGTGCCGCGACATCAACTTCGATCCGTCGATCGTGCCCGCGGGCGTCGAGGTCTCGAACGATCCGATCCTGAACGCGCGTTCGGGCGCGTACGCGCATTCGTTCAATCGCCGCGAACGCGAAATCGGCTACGGCAAGGCGACCGAAGCGGTCGGCAAGCAGGAGGTCAAATGAATACGCGGAAGATCACGAGCGGCGATGCACCCCGCCATTTCAACGCGCTGGCGCGCGGTCTGCACTGGCTGATGGCCGCAATGATCCTGGCCATGCTGTTCATCGGCGCCGGCATGATGACGTCGTTGCATCACCGGATCTGGCTGATCGACCTGCATCGGCCGCTGGGTATCGCGATCCTCGTGCTGGCGCTGCTGCGCGTCGCGAACCGGTTGCGCAGCCGGCCGCCGGCGTTGCCGCGAAGCTTGCCGCATTGGCAGGTGCTCGCAGCGAAAGCGTCGCACTGGGCACTGTATGCGTTGATGCTGGCATTGCCGCTGATCGGCTGGGCCTTGTTGTCGGCGGGCGGGTTCCCGATCGTGCTGTTCAAGGGCGTCAACCTGCCTGCGATCGTACCGGCCAGTCCGACGCTCTTTGCGTGGTTGCGCGATGCGCATGGTCTATTGGCGCGACTGCTGTTCGTCGTCGTGCTGGCCCATCTGTCGGCCGCTCTGGTTCATGCGTGGATTTACCGGGACGGCGTTTTCTCCAGCATGGCGCGAGGTGGACGGCAGCGCGGCTAGGCCGCCGCGTCGTTCGATCGTCGTCGGGGCCTGTCCAGCGTCGGTTCTGGCGGCCATCGCCAAGCGGTCCGAAATATGGGCTGCCCCGGATCGTCGATCGCATCGGCCAGAACCGGTGGCCGCGCAGTCGTCCGAAAGCGGGCGGCATTGCATCGTGCAAAGCAACATGACCGAATCGTCCATGCTGCTTTGCACGGTCATTCGATGGCGGTATTGCGTCATCTTTTCCGATTCGCCCGAATCTCGTCGTCCCGGCTTTCAGGGGTGACGCGACAACCGGAAAATTAAACCGGCTTCGTGTGGGTGATGGTCGTCGCGCAACGTTTTCTGCGGCGCAGCAACACAGCCGTTTTCTTTATTTCCCGCTCCAAAACAAATCGCCGCGTGATTACCGATATCACGCCCTCGCATCTTGCGATTATTTCAAGACAGGTGATATAACCCGTTTCACGCACCGATTTGCAGCAATAACGTCACCAATAAATGCGAGCGGAAAAATGAAAAGAAAGGCGCGGAACCTGGGTTTGGGTGGAATGGCGATCCTGACCGGCGCGGTGCCGGTCAGTGCGTATGCGGCGTGCTCGGCCACCGCGCCGGGCAGCGGCACGACGGTGACGTGTACCGGCGCGAATGCGCCGTCGGTCGTGGCCACGGCCGGCAGCACCGGCGTGACGATCAACCTCGATTCGACCGTGACGGGCAGCTACGTGCTGACGTCCACGCCGACGCCGTTCTCGGTCGATGCGTCGAGCACGATCACCAACAACGGCAGCCTGTCGATGTCCGGCAACGGCACGGGCGTCGCGAACCGCGGCGCGGTGCTGCTCGGCGTGAACAACGGCAACACGCTCACCAATGCGGCGACCGGCGTGATCGCGACGTCGGGCACCTACAACGACGGGATGGCCGCGAACGGCAACAACAACACGCTCGTCAACAACGGCACGATCACGACCACCGGCAACAATTCGTACGGGATGACGGCCGCGTGGGGGCAGAGCAATCCCGGCGCGTCGGGCAACCAGATCGTCAACACGGGCACCGTGACGACATCCGGCAACAACGCGCGCGCGGCGTCGCTGCTCGGCGGCAACGGGACGATCACCAACGGCGGCACGCTGACATCGAACGGCCGCGATGCACCGGCCGTTTACATGCAGGGCAACAACGACACGCTGGTCAACAGCGGCACGATCCAGACCACCGGCACCGCGACGAGCGGCGGCAGCGTCGACGCGGTCGTATCGAACACGCTCGGCAGCTCGTTCACCGCGACCATCACGAATCAGGCCGGCGGCAGGATCATCAGCAACAACGGGATCGGCGTACGCTCGACCAACGGCGCGACGACGATCACCAACGCGGGGCTGATCCAGGGTGGCGGCGGCACCGCGATTCAGGGTGGCAACGGCAACGTGACGCTGATCCTGCAGACCGGCTCGCAGATCGTCGGCACGGCCAACGGCGGCGCGGGCACCAACACCCTGACGTTGCAGGGCACCGGCACCGCGTCGAATGCGTTCACGAATTTCCAGAGCCTGACGATGGCCGGCACCGACTGGACGTGGGCCGGCACCGGCACGTTCTCGACCGCGCTGGTGCAGAGCGGCACGCTGAACCTCACCGGCACGCTCGGCACGACGACGGCATCGGTCGTCGCGACCGTCAACGCGGGCGCGACGCTGCAGGCGAATGCGTCGAACCTGCCGCTGTCCGTCACCGACAACGGGCTCGTGCGCTTCCAGCAGGACAGTGCCGGCACGTACACGGGTACGATCGGCGGGTCGGGCGCGGTGGAGAAAACCGGCGCGGGCACGTTGACCGTCGCGCCTTCCTCCGCAGGCGGCAACCCGTATTCGGGTGGCACGACGATCACGCAGGGTACGCTGTCGGTCGCGGCCGACAACGCGCTCGGCGCTTCGTCGGGATCGCTGACTTTCAACGGTGGCACGCTACAACTCGGCAGCGCGTTCGATCTCGCGTCGAGCCGCGCGGTGTCGATCACGTCGAACAACGGCACGATCGATACGCAGGGCTTCGATTCCGCGATCGCGCAGAACGTCACCGGCGCGGGCGGGCTCACCAAACTCGGGGCCGGCACGCTGACCATGAACGGCGCGAACACCTATGCCGGCGGCACGGCGCTGAATGCCGGCACGCTCGTCGTCGGTGACGCCGCACATGCGTCCGCCGCGCTGGGCGGCGGCGGGCCGGTGGCGGTGGCAGCAGGCGCGACGCTCGGCGGCTATGGCAGCGTGACGGGCAACGTGACGAACAACGGCACGATTTCGGTCGCGAATGCACTCGCCAGCCTCGCCAGCGGCGCGATCGGCGATTTCCGGATCAACGGCAACCTGACCAACGCGGGGCGCGTGCAGCTCGGTGGTAGCGGCGTGGGCAACACGCTGACGGTCGCGGGCAACTACGTCGGCCAGAACGCGATGCTCACGCTGAACACGACGCTTGCCGGCGATGGCGCGCCGTCGGACAAGCTGGTCGTCAGCGGCGGCACGGCGAGCGGCTCGAGCACGCTGAAGGTGACGAACGTCGGCGGCGCAGGTGCGCAGACGACGGGCGACGGCATCCAGGTCGTGCAGGCGGCGAATGGCGCGACGACGAGTGCGGGTGCGTTTTCGCTGTCCGGCGGGACGGTCAGCGCGGGCGCATATACGTATTTCCTCGCGAAGGGCGGCGAGTCGACTGGCACTGGCGACAACTGGTATCTGCGCAACACGGTGCCGCCGAAACCGCAGCCGCCCGTCGTCGAGCCCGGCCAGCCGACGCCGCCGGCCGAGCCGCCGGTGATCGCCGCCGAAGGCACGCCCGAATCGATCGTCGAAGCGGTCGATCATGCGGGCATCGGCGGCAATCCGGAGCCGATCTATCGTCCCGAAGTGCCGCTATACGCGGAAGCGCCGGCCGTCGCGCGTCAGCTGGGCCTGCTGCAGATCGACACGTTCCACGATCGTCAGGGCGAACAAGGGCTGCTCGCCGAAAACGGGTCGGTGCCCGCGTCGTGGGCCCGCGTGTGGGGCGGCAACAGCAACATCAGACAGAAGGGCGACGCGACACCGTCGTTCGACGGCACGGTGTGGGGGATGCAGGTCGGGCAGGATCTCTACGCCGATACGACCGCCAGTGGCCATCGCAATCACTACGGTTTCTTCCTCGGCTTCTCGCGCGCGGTCGGCGATGTGAACGGCTTCGCGCTCGCGCAGACGGACCTGGGCGTCGGCTCGCTGCAGGTCAATGCATACGACCTCGGCGGCTACTGGACGCATATCGGCCCGGGCGGCTGGTACACGGACGCGGTGCTGATGGCCAGCGCGCTGACGGTGCGCACGCATTCGAACGACAACGTGAACGGCTCGACGAACGGCAACGCATTGACGGGCTCCGTCGAAGCCGGATTGCCGATCGCGCTCGGCAACGGGCTGACGCTCGAGCCGCATGCGCAACTCGTGTGGCAATGGCTGTCGCTCGATCGCTTCAACGACGGGGTGTCGAGCATCGGATGGAACAACGGCAATACGTTCGTCGGCCGGATCGGCGCGCGGCTGCAATACGCGTTCGATGCGAACGGCGTGAGCTGGAAGCCGTATCTGCGTGCGAACGTGCTGCGCTCGTTCGGCGCGGACGACAAGACGACGTTCGGCGGTTCGACGACCATCGGCACGCAGGTCGGGCAGACGGCCGGCCAGATCGGCGCGGGGCTCGTCGCGCAGCTGACGAAGCGCGGCAGCGTGTATGCGACGGTCAGCTACCTGACCAACTTCGGCGGCGAGCACCAGCGCACGATTACCGGCAATGCGGGCGTGCGGTGGGCGTGGTGATGTAACGGCGAAGACCCCGGGGGCGATCGGCCGTGGCGCGCATCGTCATGGCCGATCGTGTTCTTGTGACCCGGGTGGGTTCGCGACTGGCCGACGCGCACCGGCCAGTCGCCACGCCGGGCGGCGTGGCGACGCTCGTCGGGCTAGCGTGCGTCAACCCAGCGGCCAGTTCAGGATCGCGATGCCGTCGTTGTAGTCGCCATCGCCGCCATCTTCCGATCCGACCAGCCCGAAGTAGGTCTTCTTGAAGATGTCGACCTGACGCGAGCCGATCTTCGACGGCTTGCCGTTCGCCGTCACGACCACCCGCACCTTCCCCTTGCCCGAGTTCACGATCTGCGTGTTCAGGTTCGCGTCCTGCGTGCCGGCGCCCTGGAACGTCGCGGCCGGTTTCGGGTTGTCGTCGACGAACACCTCGATCGTCTGCGGTGCGGACGAATTGACCAGCGCGGTCACGCCGAATGCGATGTTCGGCGGCAGGGTGAAGATGCCGTCGCGTTCGCCGCCGCCGGTCGGCACGGGCGCGGGCTGCACGGGTTGCGGTGTCGCTTTCGAGAAGTAATTGACCACCGCGCCGACGCCGAACTTCGCCGCGGCACCGGGCAACACGCCCGGCGCGCCGGCCCACGTCACCGTGCACGCAACGACCTCGCCTGCCGCATCGGTTTTCACCTTGTTCTGCCAGCTGCCGACGTCGAAGCTGTACGGGATCGTCGCGATATCGACGAACACGTCGTATTGCGGCAGTTTCTCGACGAGCTGCGCGGTCATGAACTGACGCATCCGGTCGAGCACGGCCTGATCGCCGTTGGCCTGCACGGCAGTGGCGTCGTTGCCCGCGAGTTGCAGCAGCGCGTAAAGGTCGTCGTGGGTAAAGGGTTGTGACATGTCGTCCTCGTCTGAATGGAAGGTTCCGCATCGCATGACCGGCGAACGGATTTCACCGGACCGCGCGCGGTGTACAGCAGTGGGACTGCAAATGACTGCTCGAACGATGCGCAATGCATGGCGGGCCCCGTCGCCATTGCGATGGTTAGTGATGGCCGTCGATCAACCCAGCGGCCAGTTCAGGAACACGATGCCGTCGTTGTAATCGTCGTCGGCGCCGTCTTCCGAGCCGATGATCCCGAAGTACGACTTCTTGAAAATGTCGACCTGCCGCGAGCCGAGCCGCGACGGCCTGCCGTTCGCCATCACGATCACGCGCACGCGTCCGTTGCCGGAATCGAGCACTTTCGTGCCGAGGTTCTGGTCCTGGGCGCCGGCGCCCTTGAACGTCGCGGCCGGTTTCGGGTCGTCGTCGATGTAGATGTCGATCGTCTGGTCGTTCGCCGCGTGGGTGAGCGCGGTCACGCCGAACTTGATGTGCGGCGGGAGATTGAACGTACCGTCGCGTTCGCCGCCGCCGCCGATGTTGCCGGCCCCGGTGCCGCCGGTTTCGGCGCCCTGATTGCCGCTGCCTTGCGACGACGGCGCGGCCGTGCCCCAGATCGCGGACAGGCTCGCGTACGAATCGATGTGCATCGCGCTGCCGCGCACGCTTTTCCACTGGCCCTTCACGAACGTGACGCCGCTGCCGACGTCGATCGTCGCGACGAGCGTGAAAGGCATGCGGCCGGTGCTTTCGGGCACTTTAGACGAATACGTGAAGCAGCCGTCCGCGACGACGCCCTGGTTCGTCGCGATCGCGAAATAGATGCCGGGGAAGTTGTTGCCGGTCGCATAAGGCGTCGGCACGTTGAGGATGACTTGCAGTTTGCCGTCGCGAATCCCGGCCTTCGCGACGTCGAGGTAGAGGCCGGGGATGTCGACGTAAGTCTCCGACGTCACGACGGGCGCGCTGACGATCGAAGCCGAAAGGAGGGGCATGGGAGTCTCCGGAGGGAGGGCGGGGCCGGCCGGGGGCGAGGCGCCGCCGTACCGGGCGCAAACCGCCGGCCGACGCGGACGCGGCGCGGCCGGCGGCGGTCGGTCGTCGAACGTGCGTCAGGTCAGCCGATCGGCCACTGGAGCACGACGATGCCGTCGTTGTAGTCGCTGTCGTGGCCGTCTTCCGACACGACGATCCCGAAGTTGACCGTGAACGGCGAGCCGTCCGACTTCTTGCCGTTGATCGGCGCGAGACGCGCGTCGGTCGCCGACGGCTTGCCGTTCACCGACACCTCGAAACGGATCTTGCCGTTGCCGGAATTCAGCGTGGCTTCGCGCGGGCCGTCGCGCGTCGTCAGCTTGTGATACGCGGCGGGTTCCTGGCTGTCGCCGATGAACAATTTGATGTGCTGTTGCTCGGCGGCATTCGCGAAGAAAATCGCGCGGAAATCGGTATTCGGCGGAATCGAGAATTCGCCGGCGCGGTTGGATGACGTTTGAGAATCAGCCATGCTTTTCTCCTGTGGATTATTAGGTAAGGCCAGGGGCCTCGTCGCGCAAACGTTTGCCGTCTGAAACGCGACGTACTGAGCATGACGAAAAATAAATAAAAAAATATTCGTACGTGAATGGCTATTGTTCAGTAAATCGAAAATCAATGCCAATCGATTGAGTGAAATGTAATTAATGAAGTGGATTTCGATATATTCGAGAAATTATATCGATGCGTGTATCGTTTTCCTGAACGATGCGCGAGCGGGGCGGGAGAGGCGGAGGGCAATCGGACTTCGGAGCAGACGCTCGGCGTTCGCATATGGCAGCGTTTCGTTTCAACATCAGCATCTCTGTCGTGGCCGCGCCCACCGGCCACCGTCGAACGCCCACACCGAAGCCCGATTGCAAGGAGGGGTGTGCGGCGCCGGCGAAGAGGATGGACCGACTCACTCCGAACATGAATAGGGCCTCACCGGCGCCGCACCCGTGAAGCATATCGATGGGGCCAGCCGCCGCCTATCGGACTGGACTGATTCTGCGCCAACGCGCGTGTCGGGGGACGACGCGGAATGAATGCGCCCGGTTGACAGCCGTGGTCACCCTGTGATTTGATGCCGGTCATGCACGCCGCCCAGTTCCTCTTCTCGCTACGACTACTAGCCCGCTTCTCCGGGCTGGGTCTGCGGCTGCGCGCTTTCCATCTGCTTCTTTCCTGAAGCGCCAGATTTTCCCCGCATCACCGACCTGGCCCCGGTTGTCGACCGGCGCCTGAGTTCGTCTTTCTTCCGTCACCACTCCGCTCCGTCCCGGTCGCCCAACCGCCAAGGCCGTCGTTTGCCGTACCGCTTTGCCGTTGTGCCGCTTTTTTGCCGTTCTTACCGCTGCGCATGGACCCGGCTCATCACGCCGATGGCCGCCGCGCCGCGCTTCACCGACAAACAGACCGAGGACCGACATCATGATGCTGAAGAACCCCGCGACCAAATACCGACCGTTTACGCCCGTCAACCTGCCCGACCGCACGTGGCCGTCGCGCACGATCACGCAGGCGCCGATCTGGATGAGCACCGACCTGCGCGACGGCAACCAGGCGCTGTTCGAGCCGATGGACGCCACGCGCAAGATGCGGATGTTCAAGACGCTGGTGGCGATCGGCTTCAAGGAGATCGAGGTCGCGTTCCCGTCCGCGTCCGAAACCGACTTCAACTTCGTCCGCGAACTGATCGAGGGCGGCCACATTCCCGACGACGTGACGATCGAGGTGCTGACGCAGGCGCGCGACGACCTGATCGAGCGCACCTTCGCGTCGCTGCGCGGCGCGAAGCGCGCGATCGTGCACCTGTACAACGCGACCGCGCCGGAATTCCGCAAGATCGTGTTCAGCCTCGATCGCGACGGCGTGAAGCAGCTCGCGGTGAATGCGGCGCGCACGATCAAGCGATGCGCCGATGCGGCGACCGACACGCAATTTACGCTGCAGTACAGCCCGGAAACGTTTACGGCGACCGAACTCGATTTCGCGAAGGAAGTGTGCGACGCGGTGTTCGACGTGTGGCAGCCGACGCCCGAGCGCAAGTCGATCGTGAACCTGCCGGCCACGGTGGAAATCGGCACGCCGAATTACTATGCGGACCAGATCGAGTGGATGCACCGCAACCTCGCGCGCCGCGATTCGCTGATCCTGTCCGTCCACCCGCACAACGACCGCGGCACCGCGGTCGCGGCGGCCGAGCTCGCGGTGATGGCCGGCGCCGACCGGATCGAGGGCTGCCTGTTCGGCAACGGCGAACGCACGGGTAACGTCGACCTCGTGACGCTCGCGCTGAACCTGTACACGCAGGGCGTCGATCCGGGCCTCGATTTCTCGCAGATCAACGAAGTCGCGCGCACGTCCGAGGAATGCACGCAGTTGCCGGTCCACCCGCGCCATCCGTATGTCGGCGACCTCGTGTTCACCGCGTTCTCGGGCTCGCACCAGGACGCGATCAAGAAGGGCTTCGCGGTTCAGCGCGCGGACACCGTATGGGAAGTCCCGTACCTGTCGATCGATCCGAACGACCTCGGCCGCACGTACGATTCGATCATTCGCGTGAACAGCCAGTCGGGCAAGGGCGGGATCGCGTACCTGCTCGAACAGGGCTACGGCGTCGCGCTGCCGCGCCGCATGCAGGTCGATTTCAGCGCGGCCGTGCAGCGCCTGACCGACGAGAGCGGGCACGAGGTGACGAGCGCGCAGATCTGGGCGCTGTTCCAGCAGGAATACGTCGAAAGCGACACGCCGCTGCGTTATGTCAGCCATGAGTTGACCGAGCGCGACGGCCGCGAGACGATCGTGCTGACCGCCGACGTGCACGGCGAGCGCCGTGTGCTGCGCGGTGAAGGTAATGGCCCGCTCGACGCGCTGATGCATGCGCTGCACACGCCGCTGCGGATCCAGCATTACGAGGAACGCGCGCTGTCGCAGGGCGCCGATGCGAAGGCGATCGCGATCGCCGAGCTGGCCGGTACGGGCGTGCGCGGCAGCGCGTTCGGTGTGGGGGTTGATGCGAACCTGACGACCGCGTCGATTCGTGCGGTGATCAGCGGCGTGAACCGCGCGTATGCGCGCGCGGATGAGGTTGTACAGGCAACCTTCTTTGCCGGACAGCCGGCGGTGCAGGCCGTCGCATAAGCGGGTCGAAACCCGGGCGGCAGGGCCGGCCCGGGTTGTTTTTTCACGTCACGGCGCGCGCGTGCGCGCCGTCAGGGCAGCAGCCCGAGCATCGCGGCCTTGGTGGCCGCATGCGTCTTGTTCATCGCGTCGAGCTTCACGACGGCGTTCTGCAGGTGGAACTTCACCGTCCGCTCCGCGATCCCGAAGATCATCCCGATTTCGTAGGCCGTCTTGCCGTCGGCCGTCCACGCCAGCACCTCGCGCTCGCGCAGCGTCAGCCCGGTGCCGACCGGCGCGATCGGATCGGCGAGGCGCGGCATCAGGTACGCATGCGCCGCATGCGAGAGGCTCGCACAGGGTGCGCGCAACCGCGAGATTTCGTCCGCGTCGAGCGGCGTCGTGTCGCGCACGAGCGTCAGCACGCCGAGGTTGCCGGCCCGGTCGTAGCCGCCGTGCGACCAGCCGTAACGCATCCCGAAGCACGCCGCGTCGTGCCAGAACGCGGTGTCGCCCGGTTCGTCGAACGCATTCCATACGACCGGGCGCGGCTGGCTCGCGACCCGCTTGATGATCGGATCGATGGTGACGTAGCCGAATTTCACATAACGGTGTTCCCATTCGCGTGGATGATTGCCGACGATCTGCATGTCGGGCCGGGCGAGCGGCAGCGTGCGGCGCAAGCCGTACACGCAATACCGGAATCCGAGCGCGGCCGCGGCGGCGGCAATCGGCGGGAACGCGGCTTCCGCGGTGGGTGCGCGCTGTAGTGCGTCGAAACAGTCGTGCAGTATTGTCAGGTCCATCGGTGATCCTCGTCGGTGTGGGCGGGCCGTGCATTGCGGCCCGCGCGTATCCTGTTCAAAAGGACAGTTTTGAGGCGAAGCCGACGCCGGTTTAATGGCGGCTGTTCGCACGACGGGCCCGCTTGTGCGGGCACTGTCCCCCCGTCGTTTCACGTGTTGCGGTACCCCTCCGGTTTCGTATCAGGACTGATCGACCATGACCAGCGTTCAAGACGTGCCTCTCCTCGCGCGCGCCGGTGCGCGCGCGTTCGCCTTCGGCGGGATCCGCGCGATCGAACCGCCCTGCGCGTCGGCCCCCGCCCGCGCGCTTGCTCACGAGTATGCCCCGCACGCGCATCAGGCCGGGCAACTATTGTTTACGACGCGCGGCGTATTAGTACTCGACGTCGAAGGCCAGCGCTGGATCACCCCGCCGCTGCGCGCGATCTGGATTCCGGCGCGCACCGTTCATGCGATGCGCGTGGCCGACGACGTCCAGCTCTGCTCGCTCTATCTCGGCGACGCGCTCGGCGCGCGGCTGCCGGCCACGCTGTGCGCGATGACCGTCTCGCCGCTGCTGCGCGAGCTCGCCACGCGCGTGTCGCATCCGTTCGATTGCAGCGTCGACCACGATCCGCTCGCGCGCCTGTTCGCCGACGAACTGAGCGAACTCGCGCAGACGCCGCTCACGTTGCCGTTGCCGCGCGACCGGCGCCTGCTGAAGCTGTGCGAGCGACTGCAGCGCGAGCCGCACTGCGAACTGCCGCTCGACACGCTCGCACGCGACGCCGCGCTGAGCGCGCGCCATCTGGCGCGCCTGTTTCGCAGCGAGACCGGCATGAGCGTGGCCGCGTGGCGCCAGCAACTGCGGCTGTCGATGTCGCTCGCGCTGCTCGCGAGCGGCATGCCCGTCACGCAGGCCGCGCACCAGGTCGGCTATCGCAGCCCGACCACCTATGCGGCCACCTTCAAGCGCGCGTTCGGCGTCACGCCGAGCCAGTACCTCGCGGCGGCGGAAGCGGCGGCGCGCTGACCGCCGCCACTGCCGCCCTCGCTGCCGCGTTCAGCGGGCGGTCCAGCGCGGCACCGCTTCGAACGCATGCTCGATCGCATGCACGATCCGGTCGACGTCCTCGCGACCGATCACGAGCGGCGGCGCGATCGCGAGCCGGTTGCCGAGCGAGCGGATCAGCACGCCGGCATCGCGCGCCGCGTCGGCCAGTGCGGCCGCATAGCCGTCCGACGGATCGATCGATTCGCGCGTGACCTTGTCCTTCACGAGGTCGATGCCGACCAGCAGGCCCTTGCCGCGCACGTCGCCGACGACCGGATAGCGGTCGACCAGCGGCTGCAGCCGTTCCAGCAGGTACGCGCCTTCGCGCGCCGCATTGCCGGCGAGATCCTCGTCGACGATGATCTGCAGGTTCGCGAGCGCGGCCGCGCAGACGATCGGGTGGCCCGAGTAGGTGTAGCCGTGCATCAGCGTGCCGATGCCGCCCGGGTTGGACGCGAACGCGTTCTCGATGCGACGGTTGACGACGGTCGCGCCGAGCGGCAGATACCCTGACGACACGCCCTTCGCCAAGCACATGATGTCGGGCGCGACGCCCCAGCCGCGGCTGCCGAACGCCGCGCCGGTCCGGCCGAAGCCGGTCACCACCTCGTCGGCGATCAGCAGCACGCCGTGGCGGTCGCACACTTCGCGCACCAGCGGCCAGTAGTTCGCGGGCGGCACGATGATGCCGCCCGTCGCCTGCACCGGTTCGGCGATGAAGGCGGCCACGGTATCGGGGCCCTGGAACAGGATCTCGCGCTCGACGAGCGACGCGCACAGGCGGCCGAGCTCTTCCGGGTCGTGCGTGAACGGGTTGCGATAGATCCACGGCGTCTCGACGTGGAAGCAGCCGGCGAGCGTCGGCTCGTAGTTGCGGCGGTAGACGGTGTTGCCCGTGACGGAGCTGCCGCCGAAGTGCGAGCCGTGATAGGCCTGGCGCAGCGCGATGAACTTGGTGCGCTCGGGCTGCCCGGACACCTTCCAGTACTGCCGCGCGATCATCAGCGCGGCCTCGACCGCGTCCGAGCCACCGGAGCCGAAGATCACGCGGCTCATGTCTTCCGGCTGCAGCATGCCGACCAGCCGCGCCGACAGTTCTTCCGCGCGCGGATGGCTGAACCCGGCAAACACCGGGTGATATTCGAGCTCGTCGAGCTGCCGGATGATCGCTTCCTTGATTTCCCGCCGGCCGTGGCCGACGTACACGTTGAACAGCGACGCGACTGCGTCGAGATACGGCCGGCCGGTGTCGTCGTACAGATAGCAGCCTTCGCCGCGCGTGATGCGGACCGGCGGGCGCGACGCGGCGAGCGGATGTTGCCGGGGATGCCAGAAGCGCGATTCCGAATAGGACATGACAGGACTCCGTAGTGATTCGGTTTGACGGGGCAACACGGTGACGCAGGTGGCGCTCAGCCGGCGAGCGCCGCCGGTTGAAAGTCGAGCCGGCTCTCGAGCGCGCCGAGCGTCGCGAACGGTTCGTCGAGCGCGACACGCATGAAAGTCAGGAACTGGCCGACGTGGGCGTTCAGCGCATCACGGCTGTAGTACTGCGGACTCGCGTCGAAGTCGAAGCGCAGCGGCTCGCCGTTGCGGCGGTCGGTCAGGTTCACCATCAGGTCGTCGGTGGTGCCGACGGACAGGTTGTGCGACGTCGTCACGCAGTCGCCGAACCGCAGGTCGTAGTCGAACGCCATGATGTTGATCTCGGGGCCGAACACGCCCTGGCCGTTGTCGAGCGACGTCAGCTCGCGGTGCAGGTCGCCCATCCGGTAGCGCTGGTGCTGGCGCAGCGCGGTCATCTCGCGGTTCGCCTGGCGGCACAGATCGTCGAGCGTGTGGCCCGGCTCGACGTGCAGGCGCAGCGGCAGCATGTTCGCGCACTGCGCCGGCGTGCGGCGCTCGCGCGCCGACGTGCGCGCCATCGCGGCGACCGACAGCACGATGTCGTGCGCGCCGGTGTTCAGGTACAGGTACGCGGCGGTCAGCGCGGTGACGAGCCGCGGCATCGTCGACGTGAAGAGATCCCTGGCGACCGCCTCGAGGCGTGCGCTTTCGGTTGCGGTGGCGAGGCGCGTCTCGCGCAGGTCGGGCCCGTCGTCGCGCTCGGGAAAGCGTGCGGGGCCGGCGAGCGTGACCGTGCGCGGCTGGTCCGCGAAGCGCTCGAGCCAGTAGCGGCGATCGTGCGCGAACTGTTCGGACGCGCGGTACGCGTCTTCGTCCAGTTGCAGCTCCGCGAGCGACGCGAAGCGCGCGGGCGGCGCCTTGGCGCCCGAGGCGAACGCGTTGTACAGCTCGGCGGCGCGCGTGGCGATCAGGCTGCCCGAATAGCCGTCGACCAGGATGTGCGCGTAGCCGTGATACCAGTAGTAGTGATCCGGCGCGATGCGGTACAGCGTATGGCGGAAGAACGGCCCGCGCGCCAGATCGATCGCGCCCGTGCAGTGTGCGCGCATGCCGGCGAGCGCGATGGCGTGCGCGTCTTTCGTGCCGGCGAGGTCGACGTGTTCGAGCGTCCAGTCGTTGGCGAGCGCAGCATCGAGCACGCGCACGGGCGTGTCGCCATCCAGCACGATCCGCGTCGTGTGCAGCGTCTGCGCCTCGCGGATCACCTGCCGCAGCGCGTGTTCGAATGCGCCGGTGTCGAGCGCGCCGCGAATGTCGAAATACTCGGCCGCGTAGATATGCGTCGACGGGACGGGATACGCGAGCGCGGCCTCCCAGAAATCCCGCTGCGGCGCGGACAGCGGCAATTGAAGCGTCGAATCGGTCACGTCGTTTCTCCTGGAAAGCTTATTCCGGTGGATGAATTAAATGCGCGTATTTGTTTAATAAAAAATACATATTCGCATCGTGCATTTCATTTTTGATGAATCGCAATTCTTATCCTAGACAGCCCGATTTGCGGATGTCAATTCCGTGCGGTTTTGTTGGTAATGCGTCAAAGCCTTTCCAGTAAAGGCTTTGATGGATGGATGAGGAGTCTGGTCCGGAAAGAATATGAGAATGTCCGTTTTGAATAGGCGGCAAATTGGCAGCTTATTTAGCATCGACGCCTGAAATTGCTGCGCAAGCCGAAAACGGCATGCAGGCAATTCGCCGGAAACGGTTTCCGGCGCCGGAAGCCGGCGCAGTGGGCTGGCGCGAGCGGACATTACTAGGAGAGTCCCGTGAATCAACTGGAAGGGCTGGAGCGAAAAATCGGCGAGCAGCACGAGCGGCTCGCGCATCATCCGGTGTTCGGATCGATCCGTACCATCGACGAGCTGCGCGTGTTCATGGAATGGCACGTATTCGCCGTGTGGGATTTCATGTCGCTCGTGAAGCGGCTGCAGCAGGACCTGACCACCGTCGCGGTGCCGTGGGTCGCGCCGCGCAACGCGAACGCGTCGCGCCTGATCAACGAGATCGTGCTCGGCGAGGAATCGGACGAAACGCCGAACGGCCACATGAGCCACTACGACCTGTACCTGCACGCGATGCGCGATGTCGGTGCGTCGACGTCGCGCATCGAGGAAATGGTGTCGCTGGTGCGCTCGGGCTTCTCGGTGTCGGCCGCGCTGAAGGCCGTCGATGCGCCGGAGCCGGTGATCCGCTTCGTCGAGGCGACGATGGCCGCGTGCACGTCGGGCGCGACGCACCAGGTGCTCGGCAACTTCTTCTACGGCCGCGAGAACGTGATTCCCGACATGTTCCGCACGCTGCTCGACGAATGGAAGATCGAGCGCTCGTCGATCCCGCTGCTCGTGTATTACCTCGACCGCCACATCGAAGTGGATTCGGGCGAGCATGGGCCGGCGGCGCGCGCGATGATCCGCGAGGCGGCCGACGGCGACACGGCCAAGCTCGAGGAAGCGCTGCAGGCCGGGCTCGATGCGATCGACGAGCGCATGCGCCTGTGGGACGGGCTGCTCGCGCATCTCGGCCAGACCCGCAACGTGGTGCCGGCATGAACGCGCGCGGGCTGTCGGAGCGCATCGTCGATTTCGCGGCGCTCGAGTGGGAGCACCCGGCGGCGTTCGACGACGGCATCGACCAGGTCGTGCTCGTCGATACGCTGGACGAGCACGCGAAGCGCGGCATCCGGACCCGGATCGTGCGGTTCGATCCCGGCGCGGGCACGCGCGTGCCGTTCCTGCACGACTACCACGAGGAAGTGCACCTGATCGACGGCGACCAGAGCCTGGTCGACGTCGCGACGCGCGAGTATCGCGCGACCTATCGGGAAGGTAGCTACTTCGTGCGTCCGGCCGGCACGCCGCATGGCCCGTTCCGCAGCGATGCGGGCTGCCTGCTGCTCGAAATCCATTACTACGGTTCCCCGGAGGACACGCGATGACGACCGCCGTCACCTACGTGAGCCACGTCGATCGCTGGGAGGCGCGCGCGACCGTGCGATCGCGCCCGCGGCGGATCGTCGAGGACGACGAACTGCGCTATTACCCGCTCGAACGCCAGCCGCTGTGCGCGCACCCGGCGATCGTCGACGCGGGCGATGCGGTGCGCGATTTCGTCCTGCTGCAGAGCTTCTACAAGTACATCCAGGACGTGATCATCTTCGAGACGGAGATCGTCAACGCCACCGCGTTGCGGATCGCGCGCGGCCGCTTCGCGCACCCGTTTCCGTTTGCATGCCGGCAGGATGCGATGACCGTCGTGATCGACGAGGACTACCACGCGTACGTCGCGATGGACTACCTGCGGCAGGTCGAGGAGGCCACCGGCATCGCGCCGCTGCCGCCGAACAGCGAGATCGAGCTGTCGCGGGCGATTCCGCGCGCGGTCGAGCGGGTCGGCGCGCAGTATCGCGACGGCATGGAGCTGCTGTGCGTCGCGATCTCGGAGAACACCGTCACGGCGGAAGTCGCGGCGTTCTCGCGCGACGCGACGCTCAAGCGCTCGGTGAAGGGCGTGATGGCCGATCACCTCGCGGACGAAGGCCGTCACTCGGCGTTCTGGATCAATCTCGTGAAGCTGTACTGGTCGGAGATCGACGAACCCGCGCGGCTCGCGCTCGGCGAAGGGCTGCCGTGCTTCCTGCGCGAATACCTGAGTGCCGACCTGCAACTGCAGTTCGATCGCCGCCTGATCGATGCGCTCGACCTGCCGGCCGCCGAGCGCGCGCGGATCGCCGACGACATGGTCGGCGCGTATCCGATCACGAGCCAGCATCCGATGATCGTCAACATCCGGCAGTTCTTCCGGATGAGCGGCCTGCTCGATCACGCGCCGACCCGCGCGGCCTTGTCCGACTACCTGTGAGTCACGTCGATGAAAGCGATCATCATTGCGATCGGCGGGCAGACCCGTCTCGCCGCACGGCTGGCGTCTGAACTCGAGGCGACCGGTCATACCGTCTGTATCGCCGACGGACGCGACGGCCCGCTGCGCGACGCGGCCGACGCGCTGCTGTTGCCGGCGCCGGCGCCCGAACCGTTGCGCAACGCGGCCGAGTGGTCGATCGTCTGCGGCGCGCCGGACCCCGCCGTGCACTGCGCGCACGCACGGCCGCTGCATTGCGAGATCGTCGCCGATGCGTTTCCGCCGCGCGAGGTACGCGTCGCGTGGCTGACCGACGCGGCGCCGGGCGACACGCGCGTGCTGGCCGACGCGACGCTCGCGTTCGGCGCGGCGCTCAACGGCGCCGATCTCGCGGACGAGATCGCCGCGTGCGCGGTCGATCTGATGCACGAAGTCGCGAGCGGGATCGCCCGCGAGCTGAGCGACCCGAACGACGCGCCGCGCGCGACGCCGCCCGGGCCGGCCGACATCGTGCTCGATCTCGAACGGTTGGCCGGCTGGCACGCGTCGAACGACACGGCGGCCGAATGGCCATGCGAGCCGTCGCTGCCGGAACTCGTGTCGCGTGCGGCGGCCGCCGCGCCGGACGCCTGCGCGCTCGTCGCGGCCGATGGCCAGCTGACCTATCGCGAACTGGTCACGCGCGCCCGCCAGGTTGCCGCGCGCATTGCCGCGCGGCCCGCCGCGCCGCGCGTGGTCGCGGTGCGGCTCGACAAGGGCGTCGCGCTGTATCCGGCGCTCGTCGGTGTGCTGGGCGCCGGCGCGACCTGCGTGCCGCTCGATCCCGCGTTTCCGCCCGAACGGGCCCGTACGATCCTGCGTGAATCGGGGGCGCAGGCGCTCGTCGTCGACGGTGCGGTCGAGCCGGCGCTGCTCGACGGATTCGACCTCGACGTGATCGACTGTGGCGCGCACGAGCAAGTGGACGCGGACGCCTCGCCCGATGCGCTGTCCGGCCAGTGGCCGCTCGAACGCGATGCGGATCGCGCTGCGCGCTGCGCGGTCGCGATCTACACGTCGGGGTCGACCGGCGTGCCGAAGGGCGTGATGCTGTCGCACCGGAACATCGTGCAGTTCTGCCACTGGTATCGCGCGCACGTGTCGCTCGATGCGTCGTCGCGCGTGCTGCAGTTCTCGACGGTCGCGTTCGATGCGTCGCTGCTCGACATGTTCCCGACCTGGCTCGCCGGCGCGACGCTGGTCGCGCCGAGCGAGGCGCAGCGCCGCGAACTCGACGCGCTCGCGGCGCTCGTCGCCGACGCGCGCATCACGCACGGGTTCCTGCCGCCCGCGCTGCTCGCGGCGCTGCCGGATTGCGACTGGCCCGCGCTCGCGCATCTCGTCACCGGCGGCGACGTGTGCGACCCCGACACGATCGCACGCTGGAGCGCGAACCGGCGGCTGCACAACATCTACGGGCCGACCGAATGCACGGTGCTCGCGACGACGGGCGAACTGCGCGCCGGCGACAGCAACCGGCGCATCGGCCGGCCGATCGCGAACGCGCGCTGCCATGTGCTCGCGGCCGACGGCCGTCCGGCGCTCACCGGCGAGGAAGGCGAACTGTGCATCGCCGGCGCGGGCGTCGGGCTCGGCTATCTCGGTCGGCCCGACCTGAGCGCCGAGCGTTTCGTCGCCGATCCGTACGGCACGCCGGGCGCGACGATGTACCGGACCGGCGACATCGCGAGCTGGGAGCCGGACGGCACGCTGCGTTACGTGGGCCGCCGCGACGCGCAACTGAAGATTCGCGGTTTTCGCGTCGAGCCGGGCGAGATCGAGACGGCCGCGCTGGCCGCGGGGCTGTACCGCCAGTGCGCGGTGGTGCCCGACGAGCGCAAGCGCATCCGGCTGTTCGCCGCGAAGCCGGTCGACGCGGCGGCGACGCCCGACGCGCTGCGCGCCGTGCTGGCCGCCACGCTGCCCGACTACATGGTGCCGTACGACATCACGGCGCTCGACGTATTGCCCGCGACGCCGAACGGCAAGATCGACCGCGCCGCACTCGCGCGCCTGCCGGTGTCGCGTGCGGGGAGCGACACGCGCGACGCACCGCGCGGCGCGCTGGAGCTTCGTCTCGCCGCGATGTGGGCGACGCTGCTCGAACTCGCGCCGGACGAGATCGGCCGCGACGCGTCGTTCTTCGAACTGGGCGGCCATTCGTTGCTGGTGTCGCGGCTGATGCTGGCGGTGAAGCGCGAACTGGGCGGCAACGCGGCGCTCGCGCGTTTCATGGAGCGGCCGACGATCGCCGCGCTCGCGGCGCTGCTGACCGACGAAACGGGCGAGCGCGGCGCGAACGTGCCGGCGCGCGTGCACGACGATCGCCGGCTGCCCGACGACGTGCGACTGCCGGCCGGCCAGTCGGCGGGCGACGGCCCCGGCGCGGTGCTGCTGACCGGTGCGAACGGCTTCCTGGGCAGCTTCATCCTCAGCGAGCTGATCAGCCGCACCAATCAGATCGTCTACTGCGTCGTGCGCGGCGACGACGATGCGAGCGCGCGCCGGCGGCTCGACGAAGCGGCGTTCGTCAACGGGCTCGGCCATCTGTGCGGGCATCCGCGCGTGCGGGTGCTGCGCGGCGATCTCGGCGCACCGCGCCTCGGGCTGTCGGATGCGGTGTGGCAGACGCTCGCGGCCGAGGTCGGCGCGATTCATCACAACGGCGCACACGTGAACCACGTGTACGACTACCCGTATCTGCACGCGGAGAACGTCGGCTCGACGCTCGAACTGCTCCGCCTGTGCTGCAGCGGCCGCCGCAAGGCGCTGCATTTCGTATCGACGCTATCCGCGGCGAGCGCGACGGGCCCGACGGGCCGCCTGATCGAGGCGGCCCCGTCGGAGGCCGGCCCTGCCTTCGTCAACAACGGCTACAACCTGACGAAGTGGGTGTCCGAGCATCTCGTTGCCGAAGCGGCTGCGCGCGGGATCGACACGACGATCCTGCGGCCCGGCAACATCACGGGCCATTCGCGCACGGGGCTGTGCCAGCCGGGACGCAACCGGATCCTGCTGCTGCTCAAGGGTGCGGTGCAGCTCGGCTGCGCGCCGCTCGCGAGCGAGGGCGGGCTGTTCGACCTGAGCCCGGTCGACTACCTGGCGCGGGCGATCGTCGCGTGCACGCTCGACGGTGCGCGCACCGAGCGCGTGTTCCATCTGCACAACCCGCGTCCGCTCGACTGGGCCGGCTACCTGCGCGCACTCGCGCGGCGCGGCTATCCGCTGCGATTCGAGGCGCCCGAGGTCTGGCGCGAGCGGCTGTTGTCGATCGACGAATCGAATGCGCTGTTCGACGTCGTCGCGTTCTATCTCGACGACCGGCAGGACGATATCGGCGACATGGCCGTGATCGATCACGCGCGCACCGAGGCGACGCTGCGCCGGCTCGGCGTCACGTATCCGGACAAGGACGACGCGCTGCTCGATGCGCATTTCGGCTATCTCGCCGAATGCGGCTTCATGCCGCCGCCGCCCGAGCCGGCGCCGCGCGCGAACGACGCCCGCCGCGACGCCGAGCCCGAACCCGCGTGGTGAAGACGTACCCCGTTTGATCAATCGCTGTCATCGCATCATTCATCAAGGAGGCATCATGCTGCAACGTACTGCAACGCAACCCCGTCCGTCCACGCTCGTCTACGCGCCGCAAACGCCGATCCTGTCCGGCTCGGCCGATCTCGACGTGCCGGCGCGCGACGCGTGGCGCGTGGTCGGCGACTTCGCCGGCTTCTCGCGCTTCATCACGGGGCTCGACCATACCGACATGATCGGCGAAGGCGTGCGCTCGTTGCGCATCAAGCATTTCGCGGACGGCAACGTCGTCGTCGAACAGCTCAACAGCCACGACGACGAAGCGATGGTGATGACGTGGAGCCTGATCCATACGTCGTTCGACATCGGCAATCTGTGGGCGCTGATGCGCGTCGAACCGCGCGGCGACCACGCCTGCACGGTGACGTGGGACATCGCCGGCGAACCGTCGCACGGCGGCGCCGCACGCCAGCCGGAATTCGACGCGTTCGTCACCGGCTTCCTCGACATGGCGATGACGAACCTGCGCGCGCTGTTCAAGCCGCAGTAACCGTGCATCGCCCGCCGGCGCCGTGCCGCTATGCGGCGGCGCCGGCCCACGCGCCGGCCTTGCCCGGCGCGTGGCTTTTTCTTCCGGCCGGTGATGCGCATGCGTCGTCGTGCACCTGGGCGAACGCGTCGCGCAGCGCGGCCTTCATGAAGTCGACCCATGCACGCGTTTTCGCATCGAGATGCTGGCGCGACGCGTACACCAGAAACACGCCGATTTCTTCTGCCTGGTAGTCGGACAGCACGCGCACCAGCGCGCCCGAACGCAGGTCCGCCGCGGCGACGAAGTCCGGCAGCAAGCCGATCCCCGCGCCTTCGCGCACGGCGATCGCGAGCGACGCGGCGACGTCGGCCGTCATCGACGGATCGACGTCCACGGTCTGCGCTTCCGCACCGTTCCACAGCGTCCAGATGCGCTCGTGATACGCGGGCGCGACCAGTTGCACGCAGCGATGGTGAACCAGCGCGCCCGGCGAATCGGGCATGCCGTGCGCATCGAGATACGCGGGCGACGCGCACAGCACGCTGCGGATCCGGCCGACGTCGATCGCGACCTGCTCGGAACTCGGCAGGCTCGGCATCGCGATCACCGCGACGTCGTAGCTGTCGCGCACCAGTTTCGGCAGGTGCGGCGCGAGCGTCAGGTCGACGCTGACGTCCGGGTAACGCGCCTGGAATTGCCCGATCAGCGGAATCACGAAATGGTTCGCGATGCTGGCGCTGCAATGCGCGCGCAGTCGGCCGTGCGGATGCACGCGCGCGTCGCGCGCCTCGCGCTCGCTCGCATCGACGGCGAGCGTGATGTCGCGGGCGCGCGCCAGATAGCGCTCGCCCGCTTCGGTCAGGCACATCGAACGCGTCGTGCGGTTCAGCAACCGGATGCCGAGACGATGCTCGAGCGACGCGACCAGCCGGCTGACGTGCGCGGTCGTGATGCCGAGCCGTTTGCCGGTCTCGGTGAAGGTGCCCGCGTCCGCGAGCGTGACGAACGCCTGCATGCTTTGAATCAGATCCATCGGGATAACGAAACCTTCGGCTGGCCGTATGGCAATGCCGCTACTGTAGCGACGGCCGTGGCACGCCGCGCGCGCGCATCAGCGATCGATCGTCGCAAAACGGACAATCGACGCGGATCAGCGCCGCCGGAAGTATTCGCTCGGCGCGACGCCGAGCGCCTTGCGGAACATCGCAGCGAACGCGCTGGGGCTGTCGTAGCCGTGTTCGAGCGCGAGTTCGAGGATCGGCGTGCCGGCGGCGAGGCGCGGCAGGCTCAGCAGCAGCCGCGCGTGGCGGCACCATGCGCCGTGCGTCATGCCCGTTTCGCGCTTGAACGCACGGGCGAGCGTGCGCTCGTTCATGTGCGCGTCGCGCGCCCACGCCTGCAGCGTGACGGCCGACGACGGGTCGTTGATGAGCCGCGTGCACAGCGCGACGAGCGCGGGATGGCGCGGCATCGGCACGTGCAGCGACAGCGACGGCGCGATCTCGATCTCGTCAAGGATCAGCGCGAGCACGCGGCCCGGGCGGTGCGACAGGTCGTAGTCGGCGGGCAGGTCGCAGGCCGTCACGATCAGTTCGCGCAGCAGCGTGCCGACCTCGATCACGCGGCATTCGGTCGGCAGGCTCGGCCGCACTTCCGGGCCGACGAACACGGTGCGCATCTGCACGTCGCCGGCCGAGCGGATCTCGTGCTGCGTGCCGCCCGGCACCCACACCGCGCGGCCCGTCGGCACAACCCAGCTGCCCGCGTCCGCGTGCACGATCATCACGCCGGAAATCGCGTGGATCAGCTGGCCCTGGCGGTGCGAATGCGGCGGGTACGCCATGCCCGCCGGCGAGTCGGAGGCGACGACGGCGATCTGCTTGTCGCGCGCCTGGCGCTCGAGTGCGATGAAGAAATTTTCCAATTGATCTGAATTGTCCTTTTCTCGACGACGAATGCGCTTTACGCGCGAGATCGACCGCTCAGGTCGAAATTACCATAAGCCCATCGTTTGTTCGACCTCCTTGCCACCCGATGCGCGTTCCGTCCATTCCGTCCGCTCCGCCCGTTTCTCCCGCCGTCGAGACACGCTTGCCGCACGTGCGGCGCGCCACCTGTGCGGCCGTGCTGCTGGCGTCGGCCGCGCTGGCCGCGTGTTCGGTCGGCGAGCCGTATCGGCCGCCGGTGTCCGACGCGACGCGCACCGGGCCGTTCGACGCGGTGGCCGACGTGCCGGCCGCGGCCGCCGGCGAACCGCCGCAACGCTGGTGGCGCCTGTACGACGATCCAGTGCTCGACGGCCTCGTGCGCGATGCGCTCGCGCAGAACCGCGATCTCGCGGCGGCCGTCGCGCGGGTCGAGCGTGCGCGCGCCGTGTTCGACGAGGCCGGCGCCGCGCGGCTGCCCGATACGACGGCCGGGTTCGGCGTCGATTACGGCAAGCACGCGCCCGACCAGATCGTCGCGGCGGCCAAGGGCACCGAAGCGCGTACGCGCTGGGGTTTCGCGCCGTCGTTCTCGTTGTCGTGGGAAGTCGATCTGTGGGGCCGCGTGCGTCATCTGGTCGACGCCGCGCGGGCCGACGCCGACGCGGTGCAGGCCGCGTCCGATGCGATGCGCGTCGTGGTGGCCGCCGAGACGACGGCCGCCTATGCGCAGGTGTGCGCGTACGGCGAGCGGATCGACGTGGCCGAGCAGTCGGTCGGCATCGCCGACCGGCTGGCCGCGCTGACGGCGAAACAGCGCGCGCACGGGCTCGTGTCCGACCTCGAAGTGGCGCGCTCGCGCGCGTTCGCCGACGACACGCGCGCCGATCTGCCCGCGCTCGTCGGCTCGCGGCGCGCCGCGCTGTACGAACTCGCGGCGCTGACCGGGCGCGCGCCCGGTGCGCTGCCCGACGCCGCCGCGCATTGCCGCACCGCGCCGGTGCTCGCGCGGCCGTTCCCGGTCGGCGACGGCGCGTCGCTGCTGCGACGCCGCCCCGACCTGCGCGAGAGCGAGCGCCAGCTGGCCGCCGCGAATGCGCGGATCGGCGTGGCGACGGCCGAGCTGTATCCGTCGATCTCGCTCGGCGGTTCGGTGAACTGGCTGTCGACCGGCGGCGATCCGTCGACGCTCGGCGACAAGTACGCGATCGCCTGGGGCGTCGGCCCGCTGATCACGTGGCGCTTTCCGAACATGGCGGCGAGCCGCGCGCGGCTCGCGCAGGCCCGCGCCGACGACACGCTCGCCCGCGCGCAATTCGATGCGCAGGTGCTGCGCGCGCTGAAGGAAACCGAGCAGGCGCTGGCCCGCTACGGCGCCGCGTGGCGTCGCCGCGCCGCGCTCGAAACCGCGCGCGCCGAGCATGCGCGCGCCTATCACCTTGCCGAGCTGAACTACGAAGCCGGCGCACTCGATTTCCTCGGCGTGCTCGACGCGCAGCGCAGCCTCGTCGCGGTCGATTCGGCGCTGGCCGAGTCGACGCAGCAGGTCTCGCTCGACCAGGTCGCCGTGTTCAAGGCGCTCGGAGGCGGCTGGCAACCGTAGCCGGCCGCGTTCGCCGCGTCCCTGTCCGTTCTCTTGCACGCCTACACATCATTCCGATCATGAGCACGACTGCCGTACCCGAAAAAGCCAAATCCGCCCGGTTCTCCCGGCGCCAACTGATCGCCGCGGGCGTCGTGCTCGCCGTCATCGCGCTTGCCGTGTTCGGCTGGCACTGGTGGACCGTCGGCCGTTTCATCGAAGGCACCGACGACGCATACGTGCGCGCCGACGTCGTGACCGTGAGCTCGCGTGTATCGGGTTACGTCGCGCAGGTCGCGGTCGACGACAACCAGCCGGTGAAGCGCGGCGACGTGCTCGTACGGCTCGACGATCGCGACTATCGCGCGAAAGTCGACGATGCGCAGGCCGCCGTGGCAGCGGCCGAGGCGACGCTGCAAGCTGAGCAGGCGGCGGCTTCGACGCTCGACGCGCAGATCGGCCAGCAGCGCAGCCAGATCGCGCAGGCTGACGCCGACGCGGCCGCCGCGCGCGCCGAAGCCGCGCGGCGCGACGCCGATGCGACGCGCTACAAGCAACTGCTGGCCGAATCCGCCGCGAGCGGACAGCGCTGGGAGCAGGCCCACGCGGACGCGCTGAAGGCGCGCGCCGAGCTGGCCCGCGCCGGCGCCGCCGTGCGCGTGCAGACCGACCAGCAGACCGTGCTGCAGCGCCGCCGCGAACAGAGTACGGCCGCGATCGCGCAGGCGCGCGCCCGGCTTGCGGCGGCCCAGGCGAAGCTCGCGCTTGCGCAGCTCGATCTTGACCACACGGTGATCCGCGCGACGCGCGACGGCAGCATCGGCCAGCGCGCGGTGCGGGCGGGCCAGTACGTCGAAGTCGGGATGCCGCTACTCGCGGTGGTGCCGCTGAGCGACGTGTACGTGGTCGCGAACTTCAAGGAAACGCAGTTGGGCGCGATGCACGACGGCCAACCCGTCGAGATCGACGTCGACACCTATTCGGGCCACACGCTGCACGGCCGCGTGATCGGCCTCGCGCCGGGTTCCGGCGCGCAGTTCGCGCTGCTGCCGCCTGACAACGCGACCGGCAACTTCACGAAGATCGTGCAGCGCATCCCGGTGAAGATCCGCGTCGATGCGCCGCCGGCCGGCGTCGTGCTGCGGCCTGGGATGTCGGTGATCGCGCGCGTCGACACGCGCGGCACGCAGGAGGCCGGCACGTGAGCACGACGACCGCGCAGGCTGCGCACGAAGACACCGTTTCGCTGCGCGCGTGGGTCGCCGTGCTCGGCGGCGTGTTCGGCTGCTTCATGGCCGGCATGAACGTGCACGTGACCAATGCGTCGCTGCCCGACATCCGCGGCTCGCTCGGCGCGAGCTTCGAGGAAGGCTCGTGGATCACCACCGCGTATCTGGTTGCCGAGATCGTCGTGATTCCGCTCACCGGCTGGCTCGTGCAGGTGTTTTCCGCGCGACGCGTGCTGCTGGTCGGCGCGACCGGCTTTCTCGCGTTTTCGCTCGCGTGCTCGGTCGCGCCGAGCATCTCGACGATGATCATCGCGCGGGCGCTGCAGGGCGCGTTTGGCGGCGTGCTGATTCCGCTGTCGTTCCAACTGATCGTCACCGAATTGCCGCCGTCGAAACATCCGCTCGGGATGGCGCTGTTCGCGATCGCGAACAACGTCGCGCAGGCGGCCGGGCCGTCGGTCGGTGGGTGGCTGACCGATATGTATTCGTGGCGCTGGATCTTCTATCTGCAGATTCCGCCGGCGATCGCGCTGGTCGCGGCGATCGGCTGGGCGATCCGGCCCGTGCCGGTGCAGCTCGGGATGCTCAGGCGGGCCGACTGGTTCGGCATCGCGACGATGGCGGTTGGCTTGAGCGCGCTGCAGATCGTGCTGGAGGAGGGCGGGCGCAAGGACTGGTTCGCGTCGGACCTGATCGTCGAGCTGTCGATCGTCGCGGCGCTCGGGCTGGCCGCGTTCGTCGCGATCGAGCTGCGGCGCAAGGAGCCGTTCATCAACTTGCGCCTGCTCGGCCGGTACAACTTCGGGATCGCGAGCCTGATGCAGTTCCTGTTCGGTGCGGTGGTGTTCGGCGTGGTGTTCCTCGTGCCGAACTACTTTGCCGAGCTGCACGGCTACAGCGCGCGCGACATCGGCCTCGCGATGATTCCGTACGGGCTCGTGCAGTTCGCGATGTCGTTCCTGACGCCGCCGCTGATGCGCCGCACCAGCCCGCGCACGACGATCGTGCTCGGCTTCGTGCTGGTCGCGGCCGGCTGCCTGATGAACATCCACCTCGACGCCGATGCCGCGTCGAACGTGATCGTCCCGTCGCTGATCGTGCGCGGGGTCGGGCAGTCGTTCGTCGTGATCGCGCTGGCCGTGATGGCCGTCGACGGGATCGAGAAGGCGCAGCTCGGCTCCGCGTCGGGCGTGTTCAACATGGTTCGCAACGTCGGCGGCGCGATTGGCATCGCGGTGATGAGCCAGATCGTCGTCGAGCGGCAGAAGCTGCATGCGATGCGCATCGGCGAGGCGGTCACGCCGTTCTCCGAAGCGTTCCAGGAGCGCATGGCGATGCTCGCGCGGCTGCTCGCGCGCGTGCATGCGCCGCGCGCGGACGTGCTGCCCGGCGGGTCGATCTCCGGCGTGCACGAGCTGGCGCTCGGGCTCGTGAACCAGCGGGTGATGCGCGAGGCGCTGCTGATGGCGTACAGCGATACGTTCCTGATCGCGGGAATCGCGATGATCGGGTGTACGGCGGCGGCCTTCGTGCTGAAGGGGAAGAAGAAGGCGTAGCGGCGCAGTGGCTTGCGGCTGGGGTGGGGCGCCGGTAAGGGAGTGAACGCGCTCGGACCGGTCCGATGGTGGCAGGCGCGGGGCTCTGCAACAATGCACGATCGGCCACGACGCGCCGTTTCCGCCGGCCGGCCGTGCGTGTGCGGGCTCGTTCCGGCGCTCGCCACATGCCGCCGGCATTTCCGACCGTTCTCTTGCCCATGCTCCGGATTCCCACGCTGTTCGTCGCCGTCGTACTGAGTTTCGCCGTACTGCCGGCCGCCCATGCCGCCGACCACGCTCGCTGGCCGACCGCTTTCGGCGGCCAGCCGCGTGTGGGCGTCCAGGTGAAGATCCAGTCCTTTACCCCCGACGATGCGCGGCAGATCCGGCAGACCGGCTTCGACTTCGTCCGCTTCGGCGTATGGACCGATCGCCTCGATCGTGCGGACTACCGCCGTCAGATCGACGACGCATTCGCGGCGGCGCGTTCGGCTCGCCTGCCGGTGTTGCTGACCGTGCGCACGCTCACGCGGTTCCGGCGAGTGGACTGGCAGCGCGAAGAAGCGCAGGTGGACCGCGAATCGCTCGCGGCTACCGGTGCCCGCCTCGCCGGCACGGTGACGCGGCTCGCCGCGCAATACAGTCACGCGCTGGTGGCGCTTGAACTCTGGAACGAACCGGACCTGGATCGCTATTGGCCGACCGGCGACGTCGCGCACACCTTCCCGCCGTTTGCCGAAGGGTTGTGCGGCGGGTTGGCCGCGCGCCGGCCGGACGTTCCGGTCGTTGGCTTCGGATTCGCACGGCCGCCGCTGCCCGGCAGCGTGCCCGACCGACTGCTGGCCGACGTGTACGCCGCCTCACCCGCGTGTCTCGACGCGGTGTCGTACCACGCGTATGGCATGACGCCGATGCAGATCCGCGATGCCGCGCGCGATATCCGCGCACGCTACGGTCTGTCGGCGCTCGTGACCGAAGACGGCGCGGCGTCGGCGGGCGTCGACGGCGATGCGCGGCAGGCGCGCCGTGTGCGTACGCTGCTCGACGCGCGCGCGACACTCGGTACGCCGTTGCTGTCGATCTATGAATGGATCGATACGCCGAAAGCGAACGATGCGGTGCAACGCAGCTATGGGCTCGTGCGTGCAGACCGGTCTCCGAAGCTCGCGCTCGATGCCGCCAGCACGTCGCTGCGCGCGACGACGTCGAAGCCGTAGCCGGCTGTCAATTCGGATCGCGCGTGCGGATCGCCCACAGCGCGACGGCGAACGGTGCGACGCTGGACAGGTGGCGCAGGTAGCTGCCCAGATCCGGCTCGAACAGCATCGATACCGCGACATGGCCGAGCAGCAGGCACGCGAGCAGTTCACCATTGCGGCGCAGGCCGGTCGTGCGTTCGCCGCTGCGCTGCGACGGCACGCGTCGCCACGCGGCGCCGAGGAACAGCGCGACCAGCGCCTGCATCGCGAATCCCTTCGGATCGAACGAGAACAGCACCGGCAGGTTGAGCCGCACGAACGAATACGAATAGTTGCCTGCGAAATGGACGAATGAATCGGGCGGGAACGGGTTGTAGAAACTCGTGCGCGCACCGAACGGCGATGCATACATGAGATAGTCGACCGCGAGGTCGCGCGGCTGTTGAAGCAGCGAGTAGGCGGCATTCGGCAGCGCGACGAGCACGGCCACGACCAGCAGCGCGCCGGCCAGCCTCGGCAGCGTCGATACCCGGCGCCATACCCATGCCGCGAGCGCGATCGCGACGATCAACGCGAAGTAACTGCGGATCGTCGCCGCATAGCCGAGATACAGCATGACGGCGATCGGCATCGCGCCGGCCGGCCCGCGTACGCGTGCAACGGCGAGGACGGCGATCGACATCGCAACGACGAGCGTGTCCTTGCTCGCGACGAACAGGTTGAAGAACAGGCACGGCGCAATCAACGCGAGATGCGCGACCAGTGCGCCGAGCCGCCGTGTCGCGCGCAACGCGATCCAGATCGTGGCGATGCCCAGCGCGACGACGAACACGGCCGTGCCGGCGCCGCCGAGCGCCTGGTACAGCTTGCCGACCGCATCGAACGACGAGCCGTCGTAGGTCGAGCCGCCGCCGATCTGCGTCTGGATCTTGTCCGCGTCGCGGAAGATGAATTCCGGCAGCAGCACGCGTGCGTTCGCATAGACGCCGACGTACAGCAGCGCGAGGCACGCGGCGATGGCATCGCGCAAGCCGCGGCTCAGCAGCGGACCGCTCGCGATCAGCTTACGCAGCATCGGCCGCTCCCGGCCGGATGGCGCGGCGCGCCGTCGGGGCGCGCGACGACACGATCCACACGAGCCACGCGGCCACCGCGATACTCGCGACGAGATGCGCGATGGCCGCGCCGATCGCGTGCTGGTCATGCACGAGCGCGATCGTCATCGGGACGCACGCGAGCGTCAGCACGGCCATCACGCCGGCGACCACGCGGCCTGCCCGCAACGCGACGGCGGCGGCCCACAGTACGTCGCACGCGGCGCGCAGCACGAACGACAGCAGCAGGATCGCGAGGATGACAGTCGACGGCAGGTCGTTGCCTTCATGCGCGAGCCGGAACAGCCACGGATGGACCGTGACGATCGCGAGCGCGGCCGCACCGGTCAGGATCACCGACCCGCGCAGCGCGTGCGCCAGTTCGCCGCGAAACGCCTGCGGTGCGCGGCGCGGACAGTCGAGTGCCCGCACGAGCCGCGGCGCGGCGACCGCCGCGACGGTGGCCGACGCGATCGTCTGGATCGCGTTCGCGATCGACCAGACGAACACGTAGCGGCCGAGCTCGCCCGCGTCGAGCATCGCGGACGCGACGAAACGTTCGAGATACTGCAGCACAGACAGCAGCAGCAACGCGACGAAGAACGGCGCGCCGCTGCGCCAAACCGTCGCGAGCGGCAAGCGCGTGGCGGACAGCGCGGGCATCGCCGGTAGCCGGCGCGCCGTGCCCGCTATCAGCAGCCAGCCGAGCGCGACGACGAGCGCGTCGCCGGCAAGCCAGATCGCGAACACGCCGTCGATCGACACGATCGCGCGCGCCGCGAGCGCGGCGAGCGCGACGCCGGCCCACGCGCCGGTCCGCGCGAACAGCACCCACGACGCCGCGCGGACCCGATGCAGCGAGAACAGCCATGTGTTGACCTCGAGCGCTGCATGTTCGGCGCACGCGACGAGCATCACCAGGACGAGCGGCACGTCGGCCAGCGCGCCCGCCCGCGGCAGCCCGATGAATGCGCCGACCGGCAGCGCGGCCGCGCCGCACAGCGCGACATAGACGCCCGCATACAGCACGGACAGCCGCATGCAGGTCCGGATCGCATCGCGCGGATCGGGGCCGGCGAGCCGGCGGTTGATCTCGGTGCTGAAGCCGAGCCCGAGGACCTTCGACGCGACGACCGACACCGCGAGCGCGACCCCATAGACGGCTACCGCATCGAAGCCGAGCGTGCGCGCGACGACGATCGTCAGCACGAATTTCAGGCCGAGCGCGCCGACCCGTAGCGCGAGGCGCGACGAGGCGGCCTTCATCGTGCCGCTCCGTGGTGGAGCGCGGCCCGCAGCGCGGCGACGATCCGGTCGCGCTCGCGGCCGAGCCGCGCGATGCCGGTGTCGGTCTGCGTCCAGAAGCGGCGCAGCGCGTCGGGGGCGAACAGCGTGTCGCATACCGCATTCGCATCGAAATCGGCGGCGTTCGCGACCCAGTGGCCGACGCCGAGATCAGCGTACGCGCCGAACCCCTTGCGCTCGTAGCTCAGGTGATAGGCCGGCACGCCGTGCAGGATCGACTCGAGCGCGCCGTGCAGGCGCACGGAGACGACCGCATCGGGCGTGTCGCCGGCGAGCACGTCCTTCAGCGTGCGCGTGTCGTCGAAGCCGCGTTCGCGGTAGTACGCGGCGTCGTCGTTGCCGCGCCCGGTGCTTTGCACGGCGAACGTGATGCGGCAGAACGCGCCGAGCCGTTCGACCAACGCTTCCGTCTGCGCGTGATAGCGCGCGCATTGCGCGGCGCTCCACGCGGGCGGACGGCGCAGCACCAGCGCGATGTGGCCGGGGTGTGCCGGCGGCACATGCGCGTGCTTCCGCAGGCCGGCCGCACGGCGGCCGAATTCGAGCACCGCGAGATCGGGCGCACGCCGGGTGTTCGGATTGGCGGCAAGCAGCGCCATCGAACGATCGTCGCGCACGAACACGGTGTGGAAACCCGCGAGCAGCGACGTCAGATGGCCGGCGAGCATCGTATTGCCGGCCGCCGGGCCTATGCTCTGCGGCAGGTAGACGGCCGGCTTGCGCGCCGCGCGTGCCGCACGCATCTGCACGAGGTGCCCGGCTTCGAGCTTGAGCGCCTCGACGCTGTTGCGTGCGCGCAGGTAGCCGCCGCCGACGCCGACGATCAGGTCGGCCTGCTTCAGCAGGCCGCGCAGGTCAGCCAGCGCCGGATTGGCGCCGACGGGCAGCGCGGCCATCGCGGCGCCGATCAGCCGCCCGGCGCCGCCGGCGGCGAGCACGGGCGCGGGCCGCACGTCCGGCTGATCCGGGAACGACGCGGGATCGGCCGCGACGACGGACACGCGCGTGTCGGTGCCGAACGCACCGCGCAGCAGCGCGACCGACAGTTCGACGAGCAGCCCGTCGCCGGAGTTGCGCGCGCTGTACGCGTGCAGCAGCGCGACGTGAACGGGGCGGCTCATCATGCGTTCTCCCGGAGCAGGTCGCGATAGACGGCGAGCGTGCGATCGACCATCGCGTCCGCCGAGAAATGGGGGTAGGCGCGTGCGCACTGTTCGCGCATCAGCCGGTGCGAGGCCGGATGCTCGACGAGCCGGCCGACCATCGACGCGAACGCGGCCGGATCGTCGCTGTTCGATACCGTCAGCCCGACGCGATGTCCGGCAATCAGTTCGGTCGCGCCCGACACCTGTGTGGCCACGATGGGCACCTGTGCGGCGACGGCTTCGAGGCACACGTACGGAAACCCTTCGTAGCGGCTCGGCAGCGCGAGCAGGTCGAACGCGGAGAAGTAGCGGCGCGCCGAGTCGACGCGGCCCGCGATGCGCAGGTTTGCCGGCAGGTCGTGCGCTTCGTCGCCCGCGGCCTGATCGAAATCGCCGGAGCCGATCGCGACGACCTGCACGCGGTTGCCGAAGCATTCGTCCAGTACGCGCGCGATCCGCACGAGGCGGTCGACACCCTTCTGGTGATCGAACCGCCCGACGAACCCGACGACGAACGGGTGATCGGCCAGCCCGAGCGCGATGCGTGCCGCCTGGCGCGCGAGCAGCATCGGCGGCGTGACGCCGTTCTCGACGAGCCGGATGCGGTCGCGCGCGATGCCGAGCGTATGCAGGTGATCGGCTTCGTCCTGTGACACGGCGATCACCGCGTCCGAGCACGCATTGCCGAGCACGCGCTCGACGCCGCCGTAGAACGCGCGTTTCGCGGGCGACAGCGTTGGGTTCAGCGTATAGACCGCATGCGGGGTGTAGACCTGCTTCCATGGCCCACGGCACAGGCGCGCGAGCGCGCCGGCCTTCGAGCTGTGGCTGTGCACGATGTCGGGCCGGATCCGGCGCAACAGCCGGCGCAGCGCGATTGCGCCGCGCAGGTCGTGTGCGCCGACCGAGCGCCGCAGCGGCAGCCGGTGAAAGGTCGTGCACTGTGCAGCCGCGCCGGCCAGCATCGCGTCGTCGAAGCGCTCGCCGAGCGGTGCGATCAGGTGGATTTCCGCGTGCCCGCGTGCGTGCAGGCCGGCGATCAGGTCGGTCAGGTGGACGGCGACGCCGCCGCCAGCGGCTTCGACGACGAGCGCGATGCGCAGCGGCGGCGCAGCGGTCGCCGAGGGCGCCGGTGGGTTCGTGTCGGGTTGAAGGGACGCGCGCTCGTCGAGTGAAGGCGCGAATGCGATGTCGCTCATGCGGACCTCCGCAGCAGACGTTGAAGTGCCGCGCGCAGGCGGGCGAGATGCGTACAGCGCCGCGTGTTGCACGTGTAGCGGTAGGCTTCGTAGCGATAGCCGCCGTATTTCGAGCCGAAGGCCGATGCGCCCGTGCGCGGATCGAGGCCGTTCAGCACGACGCCGGGCTGTGCGTCGGGCCGCTGCGGCAGGCGTTTCGCGGCTTCGACGAGTTCGCCGGCCCGCGTCGAGCCCGCGCGTGCGACGAGCAGCGTCGCGTCGGCATGGGCGCCGAGCCAGGTCGAGTCGGTGGCGGCGAGCAGCGGGGCGGAATCGACGATGACGAGGTCGTAGCGCGCGCGCAGCGACGCGAGCAGCGCGCCGAGACCGGCCTGCTGCAGCAGCGCGGTCGGCGCGCTCGGCAGTTCGCCGGTCGGCAGGAAGTCGAGATTCGGCGCGACGTTGCGGCGGATCGCATTGTCGGCATGCGCATGGCCGGCGAGCAGCGCCGCGAAGCCTGCGCCGCGTTCGAGTCCGAAGTACTGATGCAGATAGCCCTTGCGCAGATCGCCGTCGATCAGCAGCACGCGCCGGCCGCTCGCCGCATGCACCGCCGCGAGGTTGACCGACACGAACGACTTGCCGGTGCCGGGCGCGGGGCCCGTGACCAGCACCAGCGGATGCGCACGATCGGCGAGCGCGAAGTGCAGCGCGGTCTGCAGGCTGCGCAGCCCTTCGATTGCCGGTTCATACGGATCGTCGTAGGCGAGCACATGCAGGCCCGCGTCGTGTCGTTCGACCGCGCGCATCAGCTTGCGCTGGCGGGCGGCGGCAGGCAGCACCGCGCGCACCGGCAGCGACGTGTGGCGCTCGATCTCGTCGACGGCGGTCAGGCCGCCGTACAGGAATTCGCGTGCGAACGCGGCGATTAGCCCGAGCGCGAGGCCGGCCAGCGCGGCGGCGGCGATCACGACCGGCCGGTTCGGGCGCACCGGGTCGGCCGGCGCGACGGCCGCATCGACCACGCGCACGCTCGCCGTCCTGCCGGCTTGCACGAGTTCTAGTTGCTGGGTGTTGTTCAGCAGCGCGGTGTACAGGTCCGCGTTCACCTTCACGTCGAGGCGGGCACGCACTTCCTCGCTTTGTTGCGCCGGCAGCCGAGCGATGCGCGCGTCGAGCGCGCCCTGCTGGCGCTTCAACGTCGCGAGTTGCGCGTCGAGTGCGGCCATGTCGGGGTGTGTCGGCAGGAAGCGGCGCGACAGTTCGTCGTGCTTTTGCTGCAATTCGAGCAGGCGCGTCTGCAGGTCGGCGCCTTGTTGCAGGACGACCTTGCCTTCTTCCTCGAGATCGACCGAGCCGGTGCGGCTGCGCAGGCGCGCGTAACGCGTTTCCGCGCGCTCGAGCTGGCCTTTCACGATCGGCAGCTGCGCGTTCAGGAACGCGAGCGATTGCGCGGCCTCGGCCGTGCGGCGCGCGATATTCTGTTCGATGTAACGGTTGGCGATCGCGTTGAGCGTCGCGCTGATGTCGACGGGATCGTCGCCGCGCAGCGACGCGACGAGCACGCCCGATTGCTTCACCTTCTCCTGGACGTCGAGCGCGGTGCGCAGCGTGTCGATCGTTTCCGCGCGCGATTGACGCACCAGCTGGAAGCGCGTGCCGGGCAGCGCATCGAAGCCGATGATGTCGATGTGCAGCGGGCCGTAGCGCGTGTCGAAGGTTTCCGTGCGGCCGATCGTGCCGATCGCATCGGCCTTCATGTCCGCGCCGGTGAGCCGGTAACGCGTATTGTCGAGCCGCACGACCTGGAAGGTGTCGCCTTCCGCGCGCGTCGGTACGTCGAAGCGCACGACGTCGATCCGCTCCTGTCCCCACGCATAGCCGCCGAAACCGAACAGGCCGGGCTTCACCGCGCCGTCGTTGAAGCGCGCGACGAACGCGCCGATCACCGGCACGCGGGCGGGTGTCGCGACGATATAGGCGCGCAGGTCTTCCACTGCGCGCGTGACGACGAGCCGCGACGACAGGATCTGCGCCTCGGCCGACGCGGGCGAGGCGACGTTGAAGAACGATGCGGCGTCGCCGAGCAGGTTCTTCGACGCGGCGTCGGTCGCATCGTCGGTCTGGATCATCAGGTCGGCCTGGTAGGTCGGCGGCGCGACGAACGCATACAGCGCGCCGGCGGCGACGCAGGCCGCCGTGATCGACGCGATGGTCCAGCGTGCCTGGCGCAGGACATCGAGCACGCGGATCAGGTCGATCTCGTGTTCGGGGGAAGCGGAACTCGTCATGACTGGAATCCTGAGAAAGAGGCGGTGATGTGCGGCCAGCGCGCGGCGAGCCGCGGCAGCCAGCTGCCGACCGCGAGATCGATCAGCGCCGCGCAGCGCACGAAGTCGTCGCGCGTGCCGCGGTAGGGGTCGGGGATGTCGAGGCCGAGCGGCGCGCCGTCGGCGATGCGCGCGTATTCGCCGAGACGGAACACACGGCCGCGCAGGAACGGGTGGCGCGCTTCGAGCGCGCGGCGCTGCCCGCCGTCCATCACGAAGATCAGGTCGGCCTGCGCGCATAGCGCGGCCGTCACCGGCCGGGCCGCATGCGCGTCGAGGTTCAGCCCGCGCGCGGCGGCCATGTCGCGGGCCAGCGGGTCGGCCGGCCGGCCGTTCGGCGGCGCGAGGCCGGCCGAGCCGGTTCGCGCGTGCGGGAGCTTCGCCGCGAGCAGCGCGGCCGCGAGCGGGCTGCGGCACACGTTGCCTTCGCAGACGGCGAGCAGGAACGGGGGCGGGGTCGGCATCATTTCGTGGCGATTCCGGCCGCGACGCCCGTGTTCACGCTGGGCAGCAACAGGCTCAGCACGCGGCTGATGCGGACGAGCCCGTTGCCGTCGACGTAGACGATGTCCTTCGGCTCCAACTCGAACTGGTTCGCGAGCACCATCGCGACGGGCGAGCGCGCGTCAAGATGGAACACCGTCGGCGTGCGGCCCTGCGCGCCGCGGATCACGAACATCTGCGCGGCATCGGCGGTATTGGAATTGATGCTGCCGGCCTGCAGCAGCGCGTCGCTCAGCGTCAGGCGGCCGTCGCGCTTCGGCAGCGCGAGCGTCGGGCGGTTGACTTCGCCCATCACGTACACGCCGTTGCTGTCTCGCGCGCCGACGCGCAGCAGGTCGCCGCTGCGCAGCACGATGCGCGACGGATCGCGGTGGCGCTCGATCAGGCGCGCCAGGTCGATGCGCACGGGCGTGCCGTCGCGCACGATCGTCACGTCGCTCTGATCGGCGCCGGGCGTGAAGCCGCCGGCGCGCGCGATCGCGTCGGCGAGCGTCATCGGCACGTCGTTGACGGGCAGCGCGCCCGGCGTGTGGACTTCGCCGTCGACGTACACCTGCTGCGATCGGAACGACGCCACTCGCAACGTGACCTGAGGGTCGCGATAGATCTTGCCGAGCGCCTGCTTCAGGCGTGCCTGTGCTTCAGCGGCGGTCAGGCCGGCGACCTTCAGCGCGCCGGCATACGGGAACGTCAGGTTGCCGAGATCGTCGACGACGAAGCCGGCGACCGGATCGGCCGTACGCGGCGGCGTCTGCTGTGCGCCGCCTTGCGCTGCCGCGAGTTCCGGGTGATCCCACACGGTGATCTGCAGCACGTCGCCCGGGCCGATCCGATAGGCCGACGGAGCACGCGATGCGGCCGGCGTGTCGAACGACGCTGCGGCCGCATCGCGAGCCGCGCGCTGGCGCGCGATCAGCGACGGCTCGATGTCGACGATCGGCGGCGTGGCGGCGGAATCGACGCCCGTGGACTGTGCGCGAACCGGCGTGCCGGCCATGGTCGACGCGGCCGCCGCGCGTGCTTCGGCCGCGCGCGAGTCGGCTGAGGCGGGCGCGGGCGCGCCGTCATCCGGCGTGTCGGCGAGCCAGCCGAGATACGACGTGTTCATCTTCATGCCGGGCGCGAACGCGCATCCGGACAGCGCCATGCAGGCCGCCAGGACGAGCGCGAGCGCACCGCGGCGGCGCGCGGCCGCCGATGCGATCGAGGGTGTCATGAGTTCGTTCCAGTTGCGCCGCGCGTCGGGAGACGGCATCGGCGCAGGAGCGGGCCTGCCGAAACAGGGGCCGCCGGGTCAATCGAAGCAGCCGCGGCGGCGATGCCGCGGTTGCGAACGGCATGCGCCGTTCAGTACGCGTTGGGATGCACGATCCCTTTCAGGACGGTCGCGCCGATGATTCGCAGGTCGAGCGCGAATGACCAGTTGCGCAGGTAGTACAGGTCGTACTCGACGCGCGACTGCATGCTTTCGAGCTGTTCGGTCGCGCCGCGCAGCCCGTTGACCTGCGCCCAGCCGGTAATGCCCGGCTTGATCCGGTAGCGATGGATGTAGCCGTCGACGAGCGTGCGGTACTGCGCGTCGTGTTCCACCGCGTGCGGCCGCGGGCCGACCACCGACATGTCGCCGAACAGCACGTTGACGAACTGCGGCAGTTCGTCGAGGCTCGTACGACGCAGGAACGCACCGACCTTCGTCACGCGCGGGTCGTTACGGGTCGCCTGCTCGACCTTACCTGGTTGCCCAACATGCACGCGCATCGTGCGGAACTTGTAGATGTCGAACGTGCGGCCGTCGCCGCCGCGCCGCTTCTGCGTAAACATCACCGGGCCCGGCGAGCTCAGCTTGATCGCCGCGGCGATCACGAGCAGCAGCGGCATCAACACGATCAGCACGGCCGCCGCGAATGCGCGATCGAATACCGCCTTCACGCACAGCGCGCCGCGCGACAACGGCGGGGCGGCGAGCGAGATCGCCGGTTCGCCGAGGATTTCGTCGACCTGGCTGCCGAACAGCGCGTGCTGGCTCACGTCGGGCATCAGGCGCAGCTCGACGAAATCGCTGCGGAATTTGTCGATCACCCGCGTGATCGACGCGTCTTCCGCGAGTGGCAGCGCGATCCACACTTCGTCCGCGTGCTGGCGGCGCGCACACGCGGCGAACGACGCGAGATCGGTCGTGACGAGCGCGTCGCCGGCGAGCGTCATCGCTCGGCCGCCGGTGCTATACGCGCTGACGAGCCGGTAGCGCGGCGTGCCGGCCGCAGCGAGCGACGCGACGATACGCGCGATGCGCTCGCCGTTGCCGACGACCGCGATGCGGGCGGGCGTCGCCGGCACGCGCAAGCTGCGACGGCGCGCGATGCTCAGCGCGATCCGGAACACGGCCAGCACGATCCCGACTTCGATCGTCCAGTCGAAGAACCACGTCAACATCATCACAGTCGCGGTGGTCAGCGCGATCATCTTCAGGAACACGAAACCCTGTACGACGAGCCACAGCGCGAGCGTGCGAACCGCATAGCGCGTCGCGGGGCGAGGCCGGCCGTCGAGGCCGATGCCCGCCAGGCGGAGTAGGAACGCCCCGAGCAGCGCGCTCACGCCGATCAGCAGCCATTCGATCGCGAGCGCGTCGAGATTCCACAGCGAATCGTGGTGCGTGAGTACCGCGATTGCGACGATCGCCGCGACATCGACCATGCAGACGACGATCTCGCTGCGCGGCCCGTGCTTCTTGTTCATTTCATCTGCCATCCTTGCCGTTGCGCACCGTCCGGAATGGCGGTGCGTCCGCGTTCGTGCAACGCTCCCAGAGCGGTGGGCTGCCCGGCGTGTTGCACGATGCGTTCGGGCAGTACGGCGAGTCTAGGAGCGATGACAGGGCGAGACCATCGGACTGCGGGCGATCCGCAAGGGCACTTCGATCGGACTGCGCCTCATCGGGCTAGGACTCGCTCCCGATGGCGTCAGGGATTGTCAAACTGCCTGTGAACAGGCAGTAAATGCGTGCTCTCGGAACGCTGTGGCGACGGCGTCGGCTTGCGGCGCGAGCAATGGCGCGAGCGACCGGGCTTGCGGATGGCGGCCGATCGTCGCCAGCGCGGCGGCTTCGAGCCGGCGGCGTTGCGCGCTATCGCGGACGAGTTCGATGCACGCATCCACCAGCGCGTCGTACGGCGCCGCGCGGAAGCCGTCGGCGTAGTCCGGATCAACCGACGTCGTCGGCGACACCTCGCCGACGATCGCCTTGCCGTTCGTCATCAGATAGAACGCGCGCACGACCTCGAAGATGTGCGACGCGTAGTGATGCAGATTCAGCACGACCTTCGTACGCGTGATGAAGGCCTCGCGTTCGGCGCCGTAGAGGCCGCCGCTGACGATCCCGACGTTCAGCCCGCGTGCCCGCAGCGCATCGAGAATCGTCGCGCGGCGCGGGCCGATCGTGCCGTAGAACAGCACGTCGATATCCTGCTCGACGTCGGCCGGAATGCGGCGCAGCTTCGGATGGAAACCGAGCTTCAGGTAGCGCGCGTGCCCGATGCCGAGGCTGTGCAGCTTTGCGAGGTTGCGCTCGCTGTAGTCCCAGGTTTCATATCGCGATGCCCAGCGATAGATGTTCCGGTTCCACGGCTGTTCGTCGACATGCAGCTGCTCGGTGTTGACGACGATCGTGTCGTCCGGCACGTGCGCGGTCATGTCCGGATCGGCGAGATGGCAGCCGATCAGGATGTTCCGCACATCCGGCATCATGTTGTTTTCGTTGACGTGCACGAGGTGGCCGAGATCGTCGAGCCCGTACGCGATCACCTCGGCGAGTTCCGTGAAGGCGCCCGAATGCGCGTAGCCCGGCGGGCGGACGATGCAGAGGTTGTAGTCCATGACGAATCTCCTGCGGGATGTCGACCGTCAGCCGGCCAGGCGGCGGAGATCGGCGGCGACGGCGTCCATGACCGGCTGCCACTGCGCGAACGTCTTCTGCCGATACAGCAACGCACTCGGGTAGAAGGGGCTGTCGCGGCGCTCGTGCTGCCAGACCCAGTGCGGGTTCGCATCGAGCAGCACCCACGTGCGCTGGCCGAGCGCGCCGCTCAGGTGCGCGGCCGACGTGCAGACGGTGATCACGAGATCGAGCGCGCCGACGAATGCGGCGGTGTCGTCGATCGTTCGCCAATCGCGCGTGCAGTCGTTCACGACGAAGCCGGCCGAGCGGGCGGCTTCGATGTCGTGCTGCGCGCCCGGTTGCAGCGAGTAGAACGCGACGTCCTGCTGCAGGCCGCCGAACGCTTCGGCGTAACGTTCGAGGCCGACGCGGCGAAAGCGGTTGCGCTGGTGGGAGAGGCTGCCTGTCCACGCGAGGCCGACCTTCAGCCGCTTTTCGGCCGCGAGCGCCGTGCGCCACGCGTCGGTGGCGGATGCATCGGCATGGAGGTATGGCACCGTCGTGGCGAGCGCGTCGCCGTCGAGGCCGAGCATGCCCGGAATGCTCATCAGCGGCAGCTCGACATCGAACGCGGGCAGATCCTCGATCCGCATGCTGGTGTCGAACACGTCGACATGCCGGGCAAGGCTGCGCCCGAACAGGTCGCCCATCACCGGAAACGCGTTCCACACGATCCGGCCGCCTTCGCGATGCACGCGCTCCGCGAGCAGCGGCACGTAGCGGCAGAACTGCAGCGCGTCGCCGAGGCCCTGTTCGCCCCACAGGAGCAGCGTCTTGCCCCTCAGCGATTCGCCGCGCCAGCGTGGCCCGGCAAACGCCGGCAGATTGCCGCGCAGTTCGGCCGAACCGTCCCAGCGCGCTTCGTAGTTGGGCCAGCCCGACGCGAAATCGCCTCGCGCAAGCTGGAGCAGCGACACATTGTGGCGATACGTCGGGTTATGCGGCGCGAGTTCGACGGCGCGTTGCGCGTGCCGTTCGGCCTGGCCCCACCATTGCGCTTCCTTCATGGCCGTCGCCGCGTTGTTCACGGCCAGCGCGCTGTCGGGCGCCAGCGAGACTGCCCGGGTGGCCGCGCGCAATGCGCCGTCGAGATCGAAACGGTCGATGCGTGTGATGACCGCATTGGTCCACGCGCGCGCATCGTCGGGGGCATCGTCGAGCGCGCCTTCGATGAGGGCGAATTCCACCTCGGGATCGCCGCCCGTGAGCCGGATCGCGAGCGCGAGATTGTTCTTCAGCGACGGCCACGCGGGCGCGAGTTCGAGCGTGTGGCGATAGGGCGCGATCGCGTCCGCGTGCCGCCCTGCCATCTGCATCGCATAGCCGCAGTTGAATGCGGCGGCGGGCGAATCCGGACGCAGGTCCCAATGGGCGGCGGCCAGTCGGGCGGCGCGATCGGCCGCACCGCGCTCGATCAGCGTTTGCGTGGCGGTGGCGACGGCGGCGTCGTCGATACCGAGCGAGGCGGCATTGGCCAGCGCGGCGAGCATCGTGTCGTCGGTGTCGGCGAATGCGGGCGTGTCGTGGGACGTGATCTGCATGTCGAGGGCTCCGGAGGGCCGGCCGCGTATCGAGGCAGCGGCCGGTGGCAGGTTTGTCGTTGGGGCGCCGCGGCTTGTACGCATGAGCACAAGCCGCGTGGCGCCGGCTTGACGCCCACTTTATGGATCCGCATCAGGCAACTGAATAGGACCAGTCCGAATCGATCGGGCCGCGCGAATTGTGCCCTGTGACGAACCTACCTTTCCGTCGCGTTTGTAGTCCCAGTCCTATTTTTGGGGTCAGCGTTCGCCAATAGGACCTGTCTGATAGAGATCGCGCCCGGCGATCTTTGTAATACGCGGTGTTCCGGCCGACATCGTTCGGCCACTATCAGACAGGGAGTACTGACGATGAGCGCAGCAGATTTTCTGGTGAAAGGCACCGTGATCGGAATGGTCGCGAGCGCGGCCACGGTCGGGATGGTCCATGTGGTGGTCGAGTTCGGCACGCGCTGGTCGTCGAGCGGCATGGTCGTGACGATGGCGAGCGCATTGCTGATGGCGATGCTGCTGCTCGTGCCGCCGCTCGTTGACGCATGGCGTAACCGCAAGGACGTGGTCGATCCGTTCTACGAGCCGGCGGCGTTGAAACCGATGTTGCAGGGACGGACGATCGGCATCGTCGTCGGCATCGTGTTCGGCGTTTCGATCGTGACGGGGTGGTGACGATGTCGATGCCCGTTACCGACCGAACCGATGCGGACATGGTGCACGTAAACGCGCCCGGGATCGATGCGCCGACCGTCTGCAAAACGCTTTGCGTGATCTCGCTGCGAGGCGAGCGTGGCCGCCGCGACGCGTTCCGTGCGAATAATCCGGCGCTCGCGTTCGAATTCGTCGACGCGATCGACGGCCGGGCGCTATCGGACGACGATATCGCACGAAGCGGCCTGTTCGCGCCGGCGTTGCCATACACGCGCGGCGCGATCGGCATCGCGATGACCACGCATCGCCTGTGGACCGACATCGCCGCAGGCAACGAACTGGTCACGATCGTCGAGGACGACGCGATCTTTCGGCCCGACTTCGACGAGACGGCAATGCAATTCCTTGCCGCACACGCGAACCGTTACGACTTCGTCGCGTGGGGCTACAACTTCGATTCGATCCTGCGCGGTGCGATCTTCAACGGCCGCACGCCGGTGACGATGCGCTTCGATGAAGCGGCGCTCGCGCAGGCCGTCGACGAATTCCGGACCGACCGCGGCCCCGTGCTCGTGATGGATCTGCTCGAGTTCTACGGGATCTGCGCGTACACGATCTCACCGGCCGGTGCGCGCTTCCTGCTCGACCACTGCTTTCCGCTGCAACCGGAGACGCTGTTTTCGCACGGGCTCGGCCGCGCGCTGCCGAACTACGGAATCGACGTCGCGATGAACAAGTTCTATGGCGCGATGCGCAGCGTCGCCGCATTTCCGCCGCTCGCCGTGACGATGAACGCGCGCGCAACATCGACGATTCAACGGTGACGCCGTGCGGAATAGGACCAGACTGATTGTGCGGACGCCGTATGCGCTTCGACAATGCGAAAGTCGGGCGGCTGCATGGTACGCGCCCGATACCTCGTATTCGAAGCCTGGCTTCGTTGGACGCGCTGCCCGTTCGTCGGGCAGCGTATTTTTCTCCGCCTGGGGCCGAAGCAAACGATATTGCTTGTGCGGCCAGGTCCGGATAGCAAGACATGAATGCCTTGCGGCGGCCGGTGGGCTCGGTCGCATCTGCACCATTCGGGGCGCAGGTTGGGAGAACGCTGCCTCATGCGAGCGCAGGGCATTCATCTCTGTCTTTCCCTCCGTCGAACGTCGCTGTGCGACTGGCGACGGCGACGCTGCAAAGCCCTGCGCGGCCGACCCCACCGGTTCGCGCTTCAGGTCTGGCCGTGGCGCAATCGCGCGCGCGGCCTGTCAGGCGCCGACCCGGTCGGTCGCCCGCGGTGAATCTGCCGCACCCCCTCCCGGCCGCCATCGCGTGCGGCATCTCCCTCCATCGATGAAGGAATCGTCATGAAGAAGCATCACATTTCCATTGTTTCCACACTGATCGCACTCGCGTGCGCCTGCGGCGCCCCCGTCGCGCGCGCCGCAGGCACGAAAACCGACACGCCGCTGCCGCCGGGCGTCGAAGCGGTCGTCAACGACACACCCATCGCGCGCAGCGATGTGGACAGCATGATCGAAGCGACCGGACAGACCGTCACGCCCGAATTGCGCGCACAAGCCAAGCGTGAGCTGATCGCCCAGCATCTGGTCGAGCAGGCGGCGGAAAAAGCCAACTACGGCAGCCGTCCCGAAGTGAACCGCGTCGTGATGCGTGCGCGCACGGTCGCGGCGACGGATCTCTACCTGCGTGACAACGTGCACCCGCAAGCGGTGACCGATGCGCAGGTGAAGGCGCGTTACGACGACATCGTCGCGAATGCCGCGCAGTTCGAATATCGCGCCGACGTGATCGCCGTAGCCGATCCTGCCGAAGTGAACGCGCTGGTCGCGGAGCTGAAGCAGGGCGCTGCGTTCGACGCGGTGGCGAAGAAGTACAACACGACGCCGAACGGCGGCGTTGCGCAGTGGGTCGAATTGCGTACGCCGGTGGCCGAGGGGAAGACGGGCGGTTTGCCGTTACCGCTCGCGCAGGCGATTACGTCGCTGCAGCCGGGTGCCGTCGCAGGCCCGATCCGGGTCGGTAACGCGTTCGCGATCGTGAAACTCGACGAGAAGCGCGCGACGGTCGTGCCGACCTTCGAAGCGGCGAAGAACGTGCTGCGTCAGCAGCTGGAAGGGCAGGCGCAGCAGCGTGCGATGACGGCGCTGGTGGACAAGCTGGCCGGGCAGGCGACGATTCAGCAGTAAGCGGGTGTATCAGAAAGACGGCGGATCGGGTGATCCGTCGCGGTAGCCGCTGCCGTGGACCACGGCGGCGGCTATTTTTTTGTACAACGCGCGCGGCAGCTATTGTTTGAACTTCATTCGCACGGCATGGCGGGTATCGTCCGCAGGTAATCGAAGGAGCAAAACAACTCCGACAGATTCTTACGCAGACGAAGATCGGTATGTTCCGGTGCCGCATACCGCGGCCGACATGGCGCGCCGGCTTGCCGATCCGGCCATCAAGGCGGCATACGATGAGATGGCGGATGCGTTCGCTGCGCTCCGCGCACGGCTTGCACAGAATCAGCCTGGTCCGATTGGTTGTGACGTTCGTTCACGTTAGATTGAACGAGTGTGGCGCCGGAGCCGCTTCGGCGGCGGCCGTTGGGCCCGGCCGTCGTCACGCTATGCAATTTGATAGCACCTACTCCTAACGCTGCCTCATGCGAGCGCCGAGGCGCTTCCGGCCGCCACACACTTCATTCCTTTGCTCCAGCAGTCGTCAGACCGAAACCGTGATACCCGCCAAGCGCGAGGATCCCGCTGGCCGCACCACGATTTCCACCTGCTGCCCAAACGACACCAGCGCGCGCATCAGCAGATCCAGCGAAACGTTCCGGAGCCGCTCGCGCTGCTCGGGCGTGACCACGGGTCGAGCCATGTCAGCGAGCGCCGCCGCTTCCTCGTCGCTCAGGCCCTGCGACGCGATCAATGCGTTGAGCTTCAGCACGAGCGCGGATTTGGCCGACAGTTCTCCCGCGTCGTCGAAACCGGAATCGGTGGGCGTGCAATCGGTGTGTTGATACGAGGCGTCGCGATTCATTGTGCGTTTCCCGTCATCGCCGCAAGTTGCCGAAGCGCTTGTCCCGTCGCGGGATCGACATCCGGGCGCTCATCCTTCCCGAAACAGTCGCGGCCCTCTTCAGCGATCGGCGTGATCACCAGCCGCTGGTGCGTCACCTCGATCTGCAAGCGCTGTTCGGGCTCGAATCCCGCTTCCTCGATCCACCGGCCGGACAGCTTCATCCACAGATGGAAAACGGGCGGCGCCGTTTCGGCGAACCGCAGGCGCGGAAAGATGCGGCGAGTCTGGAAAGACTCGTGTGAATGGACAAAACAATCTTGGAAAAACGTCGGTGCGCTATGATTCGCGTTAGCCATGACTAACTCCAGTCGAGAGTTGGTGGTGGTCAGCGGCCCGCAGGTGTTCGTGCACTTGCGGGCCGCGCTCGTTTACGCCGCGGATGTCGATCGCCATCTCGTCACATGCTTCGCATGTCGGAGTGACACGAACAACCATGCGGAAACGCGTCACCACTTTAGCGGAGTTCGGCCGGTGTCGGGTGATGGTTGTGTGCGTTTTGCCGGTATTGGCCATTAGGCCAATGTCGCGCATGCTTGCCCTCCAATGAATTCAGCGCGATCGAGCGGGGCGACGGCATCATCGCTTCATCACCGATGTGTTGGAAAACGTGTCGGCCGCTTGCTTCGCGTCACTTGCCGCACGCCGCGCGAGAATCTCGCTCGCACTTTGCCGATAGCGTTCGAACTCACGCGCGAACGCCGCCGCGTCCCCGGCCAGCGCTAGTGCTTCGATCGACGCGCACAGCCCCGAAATGTCCCGCTCCCCAATCATCGCGAACGCACCGCGCATGCTGTGAATCTCCGAGCGTGCAACCTTCAGATCGCCGTCCTGGAGCGCGCGCGCGATGGCGGCGTTCGAGCGTCGCGTCGCGTCGACGAGCACCGTGTGCAGGTCTTTCGGCAGCGGGCCGGCCGCGCGCGACGGCACGGGCGGATGCACCGGCCGGCGCCACGTCCCCGCATGTTTCGTGATCGCCTGTTCGAGCGACTTCAACGACGTCGGCTTCGTGACGATCTCGTCGATGCCGGCTTCCCATGCCAGCTTCAACTCGTCGGGTTCCGCATGCGCGGTCACCGCCAGAATCGGCTGCACGCGTCCGCGCTCGCGCAGCACGCGCGCGAACGCGTAGCCGTCGAGGCCCGGCATGTTCAGGTCGGTCAACACCACCGCGTAGTCGTGGCGATCCACGAGATCGAGCGCTTCCGCGACGTTCGACGCGACATCGGCCTGATAGCCTAGTACGTCGAGCTGATCGTGGATGAGCGAACGGTTGACCGGGTTGTCGTCGACGAACAGCACGCGTGCATTCGGTGCGTCGCCGTCGGCACGCGAGCGGAGCGCGCCCGGCTGGCGATCGAGCGGCAGCGGCAGCGTGACGACGAAGGTCGAGCCGACGCCCGGCACGCTGTCCGCCTCGATGCGTCCGCCCATCGATTCCGCGAGCTTGTAGCTCAGCGCCAGGCCGATGCCCGTCCCGCCGAAGCGGCGCGCGATCGACTCGTCGGCCTGCGCGAACGGCTCGAATACGTGCGCGAGCTGATCGGCCGTCATGCCGATGCCGGAATCGCTGACGCGGATCGTCACGGGCGTCGCGCCGCCGCCCGATGCCGACACCGACAACGCCACCGCGCCGCGGTCGGTGAACTTGATCGCGTTGCTGACCAGGTTGACGGCGATCTGCCGCACGCGCATCGGATCGCCGAGATACGTATGCGTGACCGCCGGATCGACGTCGATGCGCAGCGCGATACCCCTCGCGCCGGCCACTGGCTCGAACAGGTCCGCGACGTCGCGCATCAGTTCATCGATCCGGAAACCGGTCGCTTCGAGCGTCATCCGGTCGGCCTCGATCTTCGTCATGTCGAGCACGTTGTTCAGCATGTCCAGCAGCATCCGGGCAGCCGACGTGACCGCATGCAGGCGCGGCTTCTGCCGGCTCGGGTCGGGCGCCTTGTCGAGCAGTTCGAGATTGCCGAGCATCGCGTTCAACGGCGTGCGGATTTCATGGCTGATCGTCGCGAGGAACGTCGACTTAGCGCGGTTCGCGCTGTCGAGCGCGCGCTGGGCGTCGGCGCGCGTCGTGATGTCGGAGAAGCTGCACAGCAGCGCGTCCTTGCCCTTGTAGCGCACGCGGACGAAGTTGACGAGCAGGTCGCGCGTGCGCCCATCGTCGAGCGTCACCGGCAGCTCGACGTCGAGCTGGGCCGGCGACGCGTCCGCGTGCTCGCGGTAGCGTGCCAGCAGCCGCTCGTGCAGCGGCGGGGCACCGGCCTCGCGGTCGTACAGCTCGAGCATCCGGTTGCGCAGCAGTACCTGATGCGTGTCGGGCGACACGAGACCGATGCCGAACGGCGCGGTCGCGACGATCGTGCGGCTCATCCGCTCGCTTTCGAACACGCGGCGCGAGCGACGGAACAGCGGCGCGAACACCCGCAGATCGAACGCGATCACGAGCGTCCACAGCACGATCAGGATGGTTGCGATCGTGCCGAATTCGCGCAGCATCGTTGCCCAGATCGCATAGGCGATCGTGTGCCACGAATACGCATAGACGATCGCGTAGCCGGTGTCCGAGATCCGGTCGGTGATCGTGAACACGCCGTGCCGGTAGCTTTCGTCGAAATTCACGAGGCCGCGGCGCCACGTGCCTTCGGCGAGCGCGTGCTTCATCAGCGCGGCGCCGTCCTCCGAGTTGTCGGTGCGATCGACGTCGAGCACCACGCGGCCGTGTTGGTCGACCAGCATCGCAACGGCATCTTCGGGCGCGTGCCTGAGCCGGTCGGCGATCACGTCGACGTCGAAATCGCTGACGAAAGTCATGAAATGCTTCTGCCCGTCGAAGGCGGGTTCGACGAGACGGAACACCGTCTTGCCGGTCAATGGGTCGATCGCCGGTGCTTGCCACGCGATCCGGCGCGACAGGCGCCAGTAGCGCGCGATCGCCGGATTGGACCAGTCGGCCACGTCGAACGCGAGGTGCTGGATCAGCGCATGCGTGTCGGGCACGCCGATGTGCGCAAGCAGGTCCGGATACGGCATCGACGGCGGCGGCGTGATCGCGATCACGTTGCGGTCGGGGCTGTACGCGTAGCCGCGCACCGCGCGCCCGGTCTGGCGCTCGGCGGCCGCGACGGAAATCGTCTGGCGCTCCATCAATTGGACGTAGCGATCGGTTTCGTCGTTGGCCAGCGCGTCGGGCGACGCGGCCAGGAAGATCTCGCTCACGCCGCGCATCGGCGCGAGCAGCACGTGGCCGTCCTTGCGTAGCGCGTCGGAGGCTTCGCGCGCATGCGGCGGATGGCCGTTCCACAGCAACTCCGCATTGATCACTGCGCGGCGCATCGACGCCTGCTTCGCGTCCATTTCGAGTTGCACGAGCGCCTTGTGCGTCAAGAACAGGTCGCGGCGCTCGGTGATGTAGTCGCGCACCGAGCCGACGAGCAGGATGCCGGCCGCGATCAGGATCACGAGCGACAGCACGACCGCGCCGCCGTACAACGTGAAGCGCTGATACCGGTTCAGCAGGCTCAGGTCGCGCGCGTCGTCGTCGATCGACGCGAACGGCTCGCTGGCGTCCGTATGGGACGCGAAGAGATGGCGGATGGGCATGAGACGAAGGCCGGTAAATCAAAGCGAAAATCGGGAGACGCGCACGGCGCGGGCGGCAACAGCCGCGGCGGGGCCGGGACGCGGACGATATCCGCGAGCCATGCTGATGGCAGCGCAATGCGTTGCCGGCTCGGGGAACGGGAAAATTATCGGGATAGCGGACGGGCCTGTATGTAGGGCAGTCCGAAACACTCGCGCGCGATGGATAGGACCAGTCCTATTCATGCAATCGGTTGCGCGCTGCGTATATAAGGCCTGACGCGCGGATGTGTCAAACGGAATCGGTCAGGAGAACGGTGCGTCGGCGCGTGGTTTGCACGACCGATTGTCAAGCATCGTCATGTTAGGACTGGGCCTACGAAATAAGTCGTCGCACGTCCAGCCGTCTGATTATCGAAATGACAGGCGATCAATACATTGGCATCTGTGGACGAGGAGTGTCCTCCTCCCCTTTTTTCTACAGAGGCAATCAACATGAACAAGAGTTATCGCACCGTCTGGAACGCGACGACGGGTACATGGACGGCGGCAGCCGAAACGGCGCGGATGCGCACGAAATCGAAGTCGAATTCCGCGATGCGGTCGTCGGTGACGGCGGCGGTGGCGGTCATGGCCGGCGTGGGCGGCGGTGCGATGTCGGCCGATGCGAATGCCCAGGCGGCGAACGGCAATGGTTCGCTGACGCTTTGCACGCCGGGCGGTAGCGGCGGCTATTACGGGTCGGTTTTCGGTGGCGGATCCATCTCGGGTACGCGATTGACCGGGTGCGGGGCCGCGGTCTCCACGTTCAGACTCAGCGAAGGTCACGTAAGGTCGTTTCAGCTGTATAACAACAGCGCTGCGAACGGCTCCGGCGCAGGTCAGGCAAGTGCCGCGACCGAGGCCGGCATCAGCGGCACCGTCGACGGGCACCTCTTCCTGCTGGGCGGTTCCGGCGTGCATCTCCGTGGCCCGGTGGACGTCGACAGCAACGTCGACATGACGAACCACCGCATCAATAACCTCGCGGCTGGTACGGCCGGCACGGATGCGGTCAACGTCAATCAGCTGAATACGGCGATCGCCAATGCGAAAGCGGCGGACAATCCCTATATCAAGATCATTGGCAGTGCGGCGGGAATTTCCGATACCGCGGCATCCGCCTCCAGCGGCTCGGTTGCAATGGGGCGAGGGGCGGTTGCCGGTGCCGTTTACACCACGGCCATCGGTAACGATTCGCATGCGAACGGCCAATCCTCGACTGCGGTCGGGGTAACGTCGAGCGCGAGCGGATCCCAATCCGTCGTCGTCGGCAATTCAACTTTTGCTGGCAATCAAGGTACTGCCATCGGCTACGGTGCAAATGCGAGAGGCACTAACGCTGCTGCTCTCGGCACTCGAGCTGCAGCGAGCGGCGGAGACTCGTTGGCGCTCGGTACGAACGCCAGCGCAGCAGGCACGGGTGCCGTCGCGCTGGGCTATGGATCGGAAGCGACCCGCAACAATACCGTATCGGTCGGCAAGACAGGCGCTGAACGCCAGATCGCTAACGTCGCTGCAGGTACGCAGGGCACGGATGCGGTCAACCTCAACCAGTTGAACACGGCGATTGCCGGCGTGAAGACGTCGGACAATCCGTACGTCAAAATAGTCGGCAATACGGCCGCTGAGGCGTCGGGGATGGGGTCGGTTTCGATCGGAAGCGGCTCGGTCGCCCGATCGGGGAGCAGCGGCGGCAACATTGCGATCGGGAATGGCGCCACGGCCGACACATCTGGCGGCGGGTACGGCACGATGGCGCTCGGTTACGGCGCAAAAGCCGGTACCTCCGGCTATTCCGGCGGCATGGCGATCGGTTTGGGCGCCAATTCGACTCACGGCAACGTTGCGATCGGCGACGGTGCCCAAGCCTCGGGCAAAGCCGGTGACGCAGCGACCTATCGTGGCGTGACCGCGATCGGTAATAACGCTACCGCGAATGCGGCTTCCAGCGTCGCGCTTGGGTATCTTTCGGTTGCTGATCGAGACAACTCGGTTTCGGTCGGCTCGTCGACCCTTCAGCGGCAGATTACCAACGTGGCCGCTGGCACGGCGGACACCGATGCGGTGAACGTTTCTCAGCTGAAGGGCTCGGGCCTGATCGGAGACGACGGCAAGTCGATCGCCGCGGTGACGTACGACCGTAACGCAGACGGCACGCCGAACTACGGCACGGTGACGCTGGGTAACGGCAATGGCCCGACGCAGATCAAGAACGTCGCGGATGCGAAGGATGATCACGACGCGTTGAACCTCGGTCAGTTGAAGGACGCAGGCCTGGTCGGCGACGACGGTGCAGGCAAGCTGACGTCGGCGGCAGTGACGTACGACAAGAACGCGGACGGCACGATCAACCACGACAAGGCCACGCTGGCCGGCACGAGCGGCACGACGCTGTCGAACGTGAAGGCAGGCGTTGCCGATATGGACGCGGTGAACGTGTCGCAGCTGAAGGGTTCGGGCCTGATCGGAGACGACGGCAAGTCGATCGCCGCGGTGACGTACGACCGTAACGCAGACGGCACGCCGAACTACGGCACGGTGACGCTGGGCAACGGCAATGGCCCGACGCAGATCAAGAACGTCGCGGACGCGAAGGACGATCACGACGCGCTGAACCTCGGCCAGTTGAAGGACACGGGCCTGGTGGGCGAAGACGGTGCGGGCAAGCTGACGTCGCTGGCGGTGACGTACGACGGCGCGGCGAAGGACAGCGTGACGCTGGGCGGCACGGGCGCGACCGCGCCGGTGGCGCTGCACAACGTGGCGGACGGTGTTCTGTCGGCGACGAGCAAGGACGCGGTGAACGGTTCGCAGCTGTTCGCGACGAACACGCGCGTGGGTGATCTGGAAGATTCGCTGTCGAAGGGCGGTGTGATCGACCCGGTGACGGGCGAATCGCTGGCCGTGGTGTACGACAGCAACGCGAAGGACACCGTGACGCTGAAGGGCACGAACGGCACGACGCTGTCGAACGTGAAGGCCGGCGCTGCCGACATGGACGCGGTGAACGTTTCTCAGCTGAAGGGTTCGGGCCTGATCGGAGACGACGGCAAGTCGATCGCCGCGGTCACGTACGACCGTAACGCGGACGGCACGCCGAACTACGGCACGGTGACGCTGGGCAACGGCAATGGTCCGACGCAAGTCAAGAACGTCGCGACGGGCGTCGAGGACACCGACGCGGTCAACGTCAAGCAGCTGACGTCCGGCCTGTCGGATCTGAAGGACGAAATGTCCCGCGCCGACCTGCGCTTCGTCAAGGTCAATGCCGACCCGGTCACGGGCACGCCGGCTATCGCAAGCGGCGCGCTGGCTGTCGCCATCGGTTCCGACGCACGTGCCACCAGCGCCAACTCGCTGGCACTCGGCAGCGGCGCGCGCGTGACGGGCGCGGGCTCGGTCGCGATCGGCTACAACTCGGTTGCCAACCAGAACAACGTCGTGTCGGTGGGCGACGTGGGCCGGGAACGCAAGATCGTCAACGTGGCGGACGGTGACGTCGCATTCCAGAGCACCGACGCGGTCAATGGCGGCCAGCTCTATGCGGCGCTGAACACGTTGTCGACGTCGGTGACTTCGAAGACGCAGCAGGCGATCGATACGTTCTCGACGGAAATCGACAAGAAGACGAAGGCCGCGATCGACGAGGTCAGTTCGCGCTCCATGCAGCCGATGGACGTCAGCGACCCGCTCGTCGCGATCGAAGGCCTGCAGGGCAACAACGTCGCTTCGCTGAACGGTGCGGATCCGGCTACGGCAACGGCAGCCGCGATCGGTTCGTCGACCGCGGCAAGCGGCGCGAACGCGGTGGCAATCGGCCTGCAAAGCGGCGCGGGTTCCAACAACTCGGTCGCGCTCGGCAGCTTTGCGCAAACCGGCGCCGGCCAGGACTACTCGGTCGCGATGGGTTCGAACGTCCAGACGAACGGCACGCAAGCCGTCGCGATGGGTGCGAACACGCAGGCGAACGGCGACTATGCACTGGCGATCGGCAACAACGGCGCACAGGCGGTCGGCGACAGCTCGATCGCGGTCGGTAACGGTGCGAACGTGCGCGCCGGCGCGACCAACGCGATGGCAATCGGTACGGGTGCGAACGTCGCACGCAACGTCGAAGGCGCGATGGCGCTCGGCGCGAACTCGACCTCGGGCGCGGCCAACAGCATCGCACTCGGCTCGAACTCGTTCTCGAATCGTGCGGACACGCTGTCGGTCGGCCGCGCAGGCGCGGAACGCCAGATCGTCAACGTCGCGGCCGGTACGCAGGCGACCGATGCGGTGAACGTCAGCCAGCTGAAGGGCGTGACGGACTCGCTCGGCGGCGGCACGACGATCGGTGCGGACGGCAGCATCACGAAGCCGACGTACAACGTGGGCGGCACGGATTACCACAACGTCGGCGATGCCCTCGATGCGCTGGAAAAGAGCAGCGGCAGCAATCCGCTGGCCGTGGCGTACGACAGCGCGGCGAAGGACACCGTGACGCTGGGCGGCGTGGGCGCCACGACGCCGGTCGCACTGAAGAACGTCGCGGATGCGAAGGACGACCACGACGCGCTGAACCTCGGCCAGCTGAAGAACGCCGGCCTGGTCGGTGACGACGGCGCGGGCAAGCTGACGTCGGCGGCAGTGACGTACGACAAGAACGCGGACGGCACGATCAACCACGACAAGGCCACGCTGGCGGGCACGAGCGGCACGACGCTGTCGAACGTGAAGGCGGGTGTTGCCGATATGGACGCGGTGAACGTGTCGCAACTGAAGGGTTCGGGCCTGATCGGCGACGACGGCAAGTCGATCGCGGCGGTGACGTACGACCGTAACGCGGACGGCACGCCGAACTATGGTTCGGTGACGCTGGGCAACGGCACGGGGCCGACGCAGCTGAAGAACGTCGCGGACGCGAAGGACGACCACGACGCGCTGAACCTCGGCCAGTTGAAGGATACGGGCCTGGTGGGTGAAGACGGCGCAGGCAAGCTGACGTCGGCAGCGGTGACGTACGACAAGAACGCGGACGGCACGATTAACCATGACAAGGCCACGCTGGCCGGCACGAGCGGCACGACGCTGTCGAACGTGAAGGCAGGCGTTGCCGACATGGACGCGGTGAACGTGTCGCAGCTGAAGGACGCGGGCCTGATCGATCCGTCGACGGGTAAGCCGATGGCAGCAGTGACGTACGACAGCGCGGCGAAGGACACGGTGACGCTGGGCGGCGTGGGCGCAACGACGCCGGTCGCACTGAAGAACGTGGCCGACGCGAAGGACGATCACGACGCACTGAACCTCGGCCAGCTGAAGGATACGGGCCTGGTGGGCGAAGACGGCGCGGGCAAGCTGACGTCGCTGGCGGTGACGTACGACGGCGCGTCGAAGGACAGCGTGACGCTGGGCGGCACGGGCGCGACCGCGCCGGTGGCGCTGCACAACATTGCGGACGGTGTTCTGTCGGCGACGAGCAAGGACGCGGTGAACGGTTCGCAGCTGTTCGCGACGAACACGCGCGTGGGTGATCTGGAAGATTCGCTGAAGCAGGGCGGTGTGATCGACCCGACGACGGGCGAATCGCTGGCCGTGGTGTACGACAGCACGGCGAAGAACAGCGTGACGCTGGGCAACGCCGGTACGCCGGTGGGTATCCACAACCTTGCAGCCGGCACGGTGAACGCGACGAGCAATGACGCGATCAACGGTTCGCAGCTGTTCACCGTGTCGAAGAGCGTTGCCGACAAGATCGGCGGCGGCGCGGGTGTCGGCGCGGACGGTTCGATCACGGACCCGACTTACTCGGTCGGCGGCCAGGATTACCACAACGTGGGTGACGCCCTCGATGCGCTCGACAAGAACAGCGGCAACAATCCGCTGGCAGTGGCCTACGACAGCGCGGCGAAGGACACCGTGACGCTGGGCGGCGTGGGCGCCACGACGCCGGTCGCACTGAAGAACGTCGCGGATGCGAAGGACGACCACGACGCGCTGAACCTCGGCCAGCTGAAGAACGCCGGCCTGGTCGGCGACGACGGTGCGGGCAACCTGACGTCGGCGGCAGTGACGTACGACAAGAACGCGGACGGCACGATCAACCACGACAAGGCCACGCTGGCCGGCACGAGCGGCACGACGCTGTCGAACGTGAAGGCGGGTGTTGCCGACATGGACGCGGTGAACGTTTCTCAGCTGAAGGGTTCGGGCCTGATCGGAGACGACGGCAAGTCGATCGCCGCGGTCACGTACGACCGTAACGCGGACGGCACGCCGAACTATGGTTCGGTGACGCTGGGCAACGGCACGGGGCCGACGCAGCTGAAGAACGTCGCGGACGCGACGGACGACGGCGACGCGCTGAACCTCGGCCAGTTGAAGAACGCGGGTCTGGTTGGCGAGGACGGCGCAGGCAAGCTGACGTCGGCGGCAGTGACGTACGACAAGAACGCGGACGGCACGATCAACCATGACAAGGCCACGCTGGCGGGCACGAGCGGCACGACGCTGTCGAACGTGAAGGCGGGTGTTGCCGACATGGACGCGGTGAACGTGAGCCAGCTGAAGGGTTCGGGCCTGATCGGCGATGACGGCAAGTCGATCGCCGCGGTGACGTACGACCGTAACGCGGACGGCACGCCGAACTACGGTTCGGTGACGCTGGGCAACGGCACGGGGCCGACGCAGCTGAAGAACGTGGCCGACGCGAAGGACGACCACGACGCACTGAACCTCGGCCAGATGAAGGATGCGGGCCTGGTCGGCGAGGACGGCGCAGGCAAGCTGACGTCGGCCGCAGTGACGTACGACAAGAACGCGGACGGCACGATCAACCACGACAAGGCCACGCTGGCCGGCACGAGCGGCACGACGCTGTCGAACGTGAAGGCAGGTGTTGCCGACATGGACGCGGTGAACGTGTCGCAGCTGAAGGACGCGGGCCTGATCGATCCGTCGACGGGCAAGTCGCTTGCAGCAGTGACGTATGACGACGCGACGAAGAGCACCGTGACGCTGGGCGGCGTGGGCGCAACGACGCCGGTCGCACTGAAGAACGTGGCCGACGGCACGGATCGTCACGACGCGATCAACCTCGGCCAGTTGCAGGACGCGGGCCTGGTGGCGCCGGTCGATCCGACGGACCCGGGCAAGGGCCTGAAGTCGCTCGCCGTGGCATACGACAGCGCGACGCAGGACGTGGTCACGCTGAAGGGCACGGACGGCACGACGATCACGAACGTGAAGGCGGGCGCGGTCACGGCCACCAGCACGGACGCGATCAACGGTTCGCAACTGCACGCGACGGCGCAAAGCGTGGCCGATTCGCTGGGCGGCGGCTCGACCGTCGACGCGGACGGCAAGGTGACGAACCCGTCGTATTCGCTGGCCGACCCGACGGATGCGTCGAAGAAGGCGGAGTACAGCAACGTGGGTGACGCGCTGGCGAACCTCGACGGCCGTACGTCGACGAACACGGAGAACATCACCGTGATCAACAAGCAGCTCGCCGATTCGGGTCTGGTCGATCCGGCGACGGGCCAGTCGATCGCGGCGGTGACGTACGACCGCAATGCCGACGGCACGCCGAACAAGGGTTCGGTGACGCTCGGCGGCGCGGGCGCGACGGCTCCGGTGGCGTTGAAGAACGTGGCGGACGGTGTGGACGCGCACGATGCAGTGAACCTCGGTCAGCTGCAGGGCGCGGGCCTGGTGGCGCCGGTCGATCCGACGAACCCGGGTGCGGGTCTGACGTCGCTGGCGGTGACGTACGACAAGCACGCGGACGGTTCGGCGAACTTCGACCAGATCACGCTGAAGGGCACGGACGGCTCGACGATCACGAACGTGAAGGCAGGCGCGGTGAACGCGACCAGCACGGACGCCGTGAACGGTTCGCAGCTGTACGGCGCATCGAAGAGCGTGGCGGATTCGCTGGGCGGCGGTTCGACCGTCGACGCGAACGGCAACGTGACGAACCCGACGTACACGGTCAACAACCAGAAGTTCGACAACGTCGGCGATGCGATCGAGAACATCTCGAACAGCCTCGTCCACGGCTCGATCGGCCTGGTCCAGCAGGACGACGTGACGCGCGACATCACGGTCGCGAAGGACACGGACGGCACGACCGTGAACTTTGCGGGCACGGCGGGCGACCGCGTGCTGACCGGCGTGGGTGCGGGTGCGGTGAGCGCGACGAGCAACGACGCGATCAACGGCTCGCAACTGCACGGCACCGCGCAGAGCGTGGCGGACGTGATCGGCGGCGGCACGACCGTCGATGCGGACGGCAAGCTCGCGGACACGTCGATCGAGGTGAACGGCAACAAGTACAAGACCGTGGCCGAAGCAGTCCAGGCCGCGGCGCAGTACGGCGCGACCGATTCGCTCGCGGTGCGTTACGACCTGAATGCGGACGGCACGCCGAACTACGGTTCGGTCACGCTGGGCGGTTCGGGCTCGGCACCGGTGCGCCTGACCAACGTCGCGGACGGCGCGAGCAAGTATGACGCTGTGAACTTCGGCCAGTTGAGTGAGCTGAACGACAAGATCGGCGGCCTCGACGACCGCGTCGGTGCCCTGGAGCAGAACCCGGGCCCTGGCACCCCGAACCCTGGCGGCCCCGGCAACGAGTACTTCGCTGGCACCGACATCGGTTCGGACGGCACGACGCCGGCGAACGCAGGCGACGGCACGGGCAACACGGCCGCCGGCTCGAACGCACGGGTCGGCACGGGCGTGAACAACGGCACGGCGATCGGTTCGGGCGCCGGCGTGTCGAAGGACGGCGGTGTGGCGATTGGCTCCAACGCGGCGAGCGCCGCCGAAGGGGCGGTCGCGATCGGCCGCGGTTCGGACGCATCGGGCAGCAAGTCGACTGCGATCGGCGACGGCGCGAAGGCGTCGGGTGCGAACTCGGTGGCGCTGGGTTCGGGTTCGCAGGCGACTGAAGCGAACACGGTCTCGTTCGGCGATGGCAGCGAGGACGGCAACCGCCGGATCGTCAACATCCGCGACGGTATCAACGAGACCGACGCCGCGACGAAGGGGCAGCTCGACCGCGCCGTGGGCGGCTTGCAAGGCCAGGTCAACGACCTGTCGCGCAACGCCTACTCCGGTATCGCCGCAGCGACCGCGCTGACGATGATTCCGGGCGTCGATCCGGGCAAGACCGTGTCGTTCGGTATCGGCGGCGCGACCTACAAGGGCTATCAGGCGGTGGCGTTCGGCGGCGAAGCCCGCATCACGCAGAACCTGAAGATGAAGGCCGGCGTGGGTCTGTCGAGCGGTGGCAACACCGTCGGCGTGGGCGCTTCGTACCAGTGGTAATGCGCCGGGCGGGGCATGAGCCCCGCCCGCGCCACCCATCCGACTGATTCCGAATCCATTCAACCTTTTTCAGGCGTCCGCCTTCGGGCGGACGTTTCACCATGACCATGAAAACTCTGTTGTTGCGTGCCGCATCGATCGGCGCGATCGCAATGGCGCTCGGTGCGTGCACGACGCAATCGGGCGTCACCTATGACATCCGCGCGGTGTCGATCCCGGGCAAGGCGGACAATGTGTTCCGCGTGAGCTGCGACGGGCTGCTCGGCAGCGCGAATTCCTGCGCCCGCGCGGCGGAAGAATTCTGCCGCGGCCAGGGTTTCACGCCGCTCGAGATGATCGACCGCGTGCGCAGCGGTGCGCCGATGAAGGATCCGCGCGAAATCACGTTCATGTGCGGCAAGCCGCAGCCGGTCGTTCAAGCCACGCCGCCGGCGCCGCCGCCGCCGCCGCAACCGGCCCCGCAGCCGGTTCCGCAGCGCCAGGTGCTGCTGCAGGGCGACGCGAACTTCGCGTTCGACAGCGCGGCGCTGACGCCGGACGCACGCGCGCAGCTCGACCGCTTCGTCGATATCAACAGCGGCATCGAATTCCGCCGCGTGGCGATCACGGGCTTCACCGATTCGACGGGCAGCAACACGCACAACCTCGCACTGTCGGCTTCGCGCGCCCGCAACGTGATGAACTACCTGCGCAGCAACGGCCTGAAGGCACAGTCGTTCGTCTCCGAAGGCCTCGGCGCCGCCGATCCGGTCGCGTCCAACGCGACTGCGGAAGGCCGTGCGCAGAACCGCCGTGTCGAGATCCGGATCGACGCGAAGTAACGCGTAACGGATCGCACGCCACTGGTACGCGCGGGGATCCGGTCGGCGCTGAGCCGATCGAAGGACGCTCCATCCATCCGCCCTGTACCCGGAACCGCCGGCTCGTCACAAGCCGGCGGTTTTTTTACGGGTGCGCACCCTGCGCCGGCCGCCGACGGCCGGGCCGATGGCTGATGCGCCCGTTTTCGTGCGAAGATAGCGCCCAATTACGATCCACGACGCCGCGATGCGCGCCGTCGCCGCCCGCCGGGCGGCGAGCAGGCCGCGACGATTGCCGCGCAAATCTGGACGACTATGGGAAGCTATCTGATACGCGTGGTACTGGCCGACGACCACCCGGCGATGCTCGTCGGTGTCGAGCACGGCCTGTCGTCGGTGCCGACGATCCAGTTGACCGGCAAGGCCGTCAATTCGACCGAGCTGATCCGCCTCGTCGAGGCTGGCGTGTGCGACGTCGTGGTGTCCGACTATGCGATGCCGGGCAGCGCGCACGGCGACGGCATCACGCTGTTCTCCTATCTCCAGCGCAATCATCCGGCCGTGAAGCTGGTCGTGCTGACCATGCTCGACAACCCGGCCGTGATCGGCGCGCTGACGCGGCTCGGCATCGAGTGCATCGTCAGCAAGTCCGACACGATCGATCACCTGATTCCCGCGATTCACGCGGCCGCGACGGGCGGCTCGTATTTCTCGCCGTCGGTCGAGAAGGTCGTGCGCACGCTCACGTCGCATTCGAGCGCGCGGGCCGCCGATCAGAAGCGCGAGCTCAGCGACCGCGAACTCGAAGTCGTGCGGCTCTATGCGTCGGGCCTCACGGTCAACGAGATCGCCGACCAGCTCAGCCGCAGCAAGAAGACGATCAGCACGCAGAAAGCGCGCGCGATGGAAAAGCTCGGGATCGAGAAGGACATCGACCTGCTGCGCTATGCGATCGAGCACGGAATCGTCGCCGCATCGGCCAGCGAAGGGCGGGGCGGCGATGCCAATGAGGAAGGCAGAGTCGATCCGGCCTGACGGCAGGCGTGACGATGCCGGCCGCGCGAGATGGCGGCCATGAAGGACGGTGAGTGCGCCAGCTCGTACCGGTGCACCGATGCCCCGGCGCCGCAAGGTCGCCGGGGCTTTTTGTTTCAGGTCGCGGTGGCGTTATGCGTTCGCTTCGTCGCTGCGCACGGGCGGCGCATAGCCGTAGTCGGTCACGAGCCCGCACGCGATCGCGTAGCGAACCAGGTCGACGTCGCGCTCGATGCCGAGCTTCTGCATCGCCGAGCTTTTCTGCGTGCTGATCGTCTTCTTGCTGCGGTTCAGCTTTTCGGCGATTTCGTTGACCGACAGCCCCGACGCAAAGAGGCGAATCACCTCGACCTCGCGCACCGACAGCGCGGGCGCCTTGCCGCCGACGCTGCCTGTGTTGCGCAGGATCCGGTCCATCGATGGCGACAGGTAGCGGCCGTTCGTATAAGCCGCGTGGATCGCCATCGTCAGGTGATTGGGCATGTCCGACTTGCTGACGATGCACGCGATGCCGATATCCATCAGCGCGCGCAGCGCCACCGCGTTCTCCATCATCGTCATCACGACGATCTTCAGGCCCGGAAACCGCTTGAGCAGGATCGTGAACATCGCGAGGCCGTCGCCGTATTCGGTGCCCGGCATCGCATAGTCGGACACCAGCACATCGCACGGGTGATGCGACAGCGCGTCCATCAGCTCCGTCGAGTTGTGCGCGGTCGCGACGACCGCGACGGTGTTCGTGGCCGACAGCTCGTAGCGGGCGCCGATGACGACAGCCGGATGATCGTCGGCGATCACGATGCGAATGGGGAAGGTTCTGTTCATATTGGTCTCACGCGTCGTGTCGCGCAGGGCGGCACGCGTGTTTCACTCGGTTGAAAGAAAGGGGTTCGGTGCATGCGGGCCACTGCAGAGCGCGCGACGGAAAGCCGCGTGTGGGGCGGACGCGCCGACGGCCGGTGGCGACTCCTGGCGGAATCGGCACCGGCCGTCGGCCGAACGACGGGGGGATCGCTCCCCCCGTTTCGGAGCGATGCGCCGCGCGAGGCGGCGCGATCGGGTCAGAACTCATAGCCGACCTGGGCACGCACACCGGCGTCGCCGACCGACGTGAGCGACGCCGCGCCGTTCACCAGCCACTTGCCGTTGCGCGAGCGGTAGGTCGCGCCGGCGGCGATCGCCGAGCCGCTCTTGAAGTTCGCGGTGCCGACGGCCACCACCGTCTTGCCCGGCGCCGACGGCGTCATGTTCGGCATCGCCATCGCGGCTGCGATACCGGCATACGCATTCTTCGCGACGTCGTTGATCGCGCGGTTCGTGTCGTTGAAGCGTGCGTCGACGGATTCCATCGCGCGGTCGAGCTGGCCCTTCGTCGCGGCGTCGGACGCGTTGATGCCGTCCGCGATGTTGACGAGGCGGCGGTTGCCTTCTTCCGTGCCGTTGCCGAACGACACGGTGTTCGTTTCGGTTGCCACCGAACCCTGGCCGATCGCGACCGAGCCGCTGCCCGTGGCCGACGCGCCCTGGCCGAGCGCCGTGCTGTTCTCGCCCGAGGCGAGCGAACCCTGGCCGATCGCCGTGCCGTTGTTGCCGGATGCGATCGCGCCCTGGCCGACAGCCGAGCCGTTGTTGCCCGATGCGACCGCGCCCTGGCCGATGGCCGAGCTGTTCGCGCCCGATGCGTCCGCACCGTCGCCGACAACGATCGAGCCGGGGCCGCCCGTGCCGGGAGTGCCGCTGCCATCGCCGGGGCCGCCTGGGCCGCTGCCGCCGGCGTTTTGTTCAAGCGAGCCGACGCGACCGTCGAGATCGCTGAACTTGTCATTCAGCGCGCTCAGCTGACCGAAGTTCACGGCGTCGTAGGGATTCACGCCATCGGCGACGTTCGTCAGGATCACCGGTGCTGCGCCGATGCCGCCGAGGGTCACGGAGCCGAAGTTCGGCGTTCCATCGCCGTTAAGGTCGTAACGCACCGACAGCGGATCGCTCGCGCCGAAGGCGGCCGCAGCCTGGATTGCCTGCTCGACGGTCGAGTATTTCGTGCCGTTGATGTCGAACGACACGTTGGTGAGCTTGCCGTCGGCATCGACCGTCGAGGTCCCGCCGAGCGCGGATGCGACGCTTTCCGACACGCCGTGCAGCTGCATACCGTTGATCGCTTCGGTGCTTGCAGCCGAGACGGCGCCAGCGTCGACGCCCGTCAGCTTGCGGTTGCCCGCGGTGCCGGCGAAGTTGACCGCCGCGCCGTCGGTGTTCGCGCCGACCGTCAGGTCGTCTCCGGCGCTGGCCTGCTGGACGAGGCCGAGCGAGCCGCTGCCGATCTGGTCGGCCAGCTTCGTGATTGCTCCTTCGTTCACCGTCACGCGGTTGTCGAGGCTGGTGATCGAGCCTTCGTTGGCTGTCACGCGGTTGTCGATGTTCGTGATCGTGGTTTCGCTGGTCGTCATGCGGCCGTCGAGGTTGGTGATCGACGTTTCGTTGTTCGTGACGCGACCATCGAGACTCGTGATTGAGGCGTTCGTCGTTGAAAGGCCTGCGTTCATCTGGCCGACGTTGACGGCGTCCGAATCGAGCGTGCCTTCGGCGATGCCCGACAGCTTGCGATTGCCCGCCGTGCCGGCGAAATTCACCGCGGCGCCGTCGGCGTTCGCGCCGACCGTCAGGTCGGCACCGGCGTTGGCCTGCCGGACGAGGCCGAGCGACCCGCTGCCGATTTCGTCGGCGAGCTTGGTGATCGCGCCTTCGTTGATCGTCACGCGGTTGTCGATGTTCGTGATCGCGGTTTCGCTGGTCGTCATGCGGCCGTCGAGGTTGGTGATCGACGTTTCGTTGCTCGTGACACGACCGTCGAGGTTAGTGATCGACGTTTCGTTGCTCGTGACGCGGCCGTCGAGATTCGTGATCGCGGTTTCGTTGCTCGTGACGCGGCCGTCGAGATTCGTGATCGCGGTTTCGCTGGTCGTCATGCGGCCGTCGAGGTTGGTGATCGACGTCTCGTTGTTCGTGACGCGGCCGTCGAGATTCGTGATCGCGGTTTCGTTGCTCGTGACGCGGCCGTCGAGATTCGTGATCGCGGTTTCGTTGTTCGTGACGCGACCGTCGAGATTCGTGATCGTGGTTTCGTTGCTCGTGACGCGACCGTCGAGATTCGTGATCGTGGTTTCGTTGCTCGTGACGCGACCATCGAGACTCGTGATCGAGGCGTTCGTCGTTGACAGGCCTGCGTTCATCTGGCCGACGTTCACGGCGTCCGAATCGAGCGTGCCGGTTGCGATGCCCGACAGCTTGCGATCGCCCGCCGTGCCGGCGAAGTTCACCGCGGCGCCATCGGTGTTCGCGCCGACCGTCAGGTCGGCACCGGCTGCCGATTGCTGGACGAGGCCGATGGTGCCGCTCGACAGTTCGCTCAGTTGATCGTTGATCGACTTGATCTCGGTCGTGTGCTGGGTGATGTTGTCCTTCGCGATCGTCATGTCGCTGCCGAGCTCGGCGACTTGCGTGCTGGTCGTCGAAAGCGTGGCGTTCGTCTCGGCGAGGTTGGTGTTGGTGGTCGACAGCGCTGTGTTCGTTGCAGCGAGCGTAGTGTTGGTGGTCGACAGCTCGGCATTCGTCGCGGTGATCGCGGCGTTCGTCGTCGACAGGCCTGCGTTCATCTGGCCGACGTTGACGGCGTCCGAATCCAGCGTGCCGGTTGCGATGCCCGACAGCTTGCGGTCGCCCGCCGTGCCGGCGAAGTTGACCGCCGCGCCGTCGGTGTTCGCGCCGACCGTCAGGTCGGCTCCGGCTGCCGACTGCTGGACGAGGCCGATGGTTCCGCTCGACAGATCGCTCAACTGGTCGTTGATCGACTTGATTTCGGTCGTGTGCGTGGCGATGTTGTCTTTCGCGGTTGTCATGTCGCCGTTCAGCGCGGCAATCTGCGTATTGGCCGTCGACAGCGTCGCGTTGGTGTCGGCGAGCGTGGTGTTGGTCGTCGAGAGGGTCGCGTTCGTCGTCGAAAGCATGGCGTTCGTCGCAGCGATCGCGGCGTTCGTGGTCGACAAGCCTGCGTTCATCTGGCCGACGTTGACGGCGTCCGAATCGAGCGTGCCTTCGGCGATGCCCGACAGCTTGCGGTCGCCCGCCGTGCCGGCGAAGTTCACTGCCGCACCGTCGGTGTTCGCGCCGACCGTCAGGTCGTCACCGGCTGCCGATTGTTGGACGAGGCCTATGGTGCCGCTCGACAGTTCGCTCAGTTGATCGTTGATCGACTTGATCTCGGTCGTGTGCGTGGCGATGTTGTCTTTCGCGATCGTCATGTCGCTGCCGAGCTCGGCGACTTGCGTGCTGGTCGTCGAAAGCGTCGCCTTCGTCTCGGCGAGGTTGGTGTTGGTGGTTGACAGCCCGGCATTCGTCGCGGCGATCGCGGCGTTCGTGGTCGACAAGCCTGCGTTCATCTGGCCGACGTTGACGGCGTCCGAATCGAGCGTGCCTTCGGCGATGCCCGACAGCTTGCGGTCGCCCGCCGTGCCGGCGAAGTTCACTGCCGCGCCGTCGGTGTTTGCGCCGACCGTCAGGTCGTCACCGGCGTTGGCCTGCTGGACGAGGCCGACCGTGCCATTCGACAACTCGCTCAGCTTGTCGTTGAGCTTCGTGATGTCGGACGTGTTCGTCGAGATACCGGTCTTCGCGGTTGTCATGTCGCCGTTCAGCGCGGCAATTTGCGTATTGGCCGTCGACAGCGTCGCGTTGGTGGTGGCGAGCGTGGTGTTGGTCGTCGAGAGGGTCGCGTTCGTCGTCGACAGCGTGGCGTTGGTTGCTGCCAGCGTCGAGTTGGTGGTCGAAAGCGATGCGTTGGTCGTGGACAGGGCCGTGTTCGTCGCGGCGATCGACGCGTTCGTGGTCGACAGGCCGGCGTTCATCTGGCCGACGTTCACCGCGTCGGTGTCGTCTATGCCTCGGTCCATGTTCGTGATACGCCGTTGCAGCATGATGTTGCCGACGGAGACGGTGTTAGCCGCGCTTGCGGTCGAGCCGCGCCCAAGCGCAACGCCATCCGTTGCATTGGTTGCGACACTGGAGTTCCGGCCGATTGCGACGCCGCCGATCTCGGAAACCGACGCAGCCGAACCGATGGAGACGGCCTCGAGGGCCGTGGCACCGACGCCATTGGTTGCGATGGCGCCGGGCCCGATCGCGACGGAGCGTCCGCCGACCGCGCTTGCGCCGTAGCCCACCGCCATCGAATAGTCCGAAACGCCCGATCCGGGCGCGGAACTTGCGTTGGCCAGTGCGCCACGGCCCACGGCGATATCGTTCTGGCCGGTGGTGGTCGCGTTGTATCCGATGGAGATCGCGCCGCTGCTCCCCGCCAGCGAGCCGGAACCGATCGCAATGGCGTTACCGCCGCCGATCGACGCCAAGCCGGTGCCACCTACTTTGATCCGGGCGTCGTCAAGCGTTGCCATCGTGCCGATCGCACCCATCGTACCGATCGCGCCGCCACCTGCCGCCTTGCACACGCCGGCCTCGTCGACCGTGCCGCTCGATCCGTCTTCCGTCGTGCACACTTCCGCTGCAGCCGCGCCGCCGATGGCGGTGCCACCCAGCGCGATCGCGATCAGCGCTTGTCGTGCGATGCGCGACGAGCCCTTCGAATGCGACTTCGCCGTTTCGGCTGCTGCCGTCCACGTGTTCGTCACGGCGTTCCACACGCTGCGATAGGTCTTGTTCATATCCCCACTCCTTTCAATTTGTCAGGCCTTGAGTTCATGGTAGGGATCGGCCTCGTCCTAATCAGTCATCCTTGGCTGATTCGAGATAGGCGTTGCGTAGGCCCAGTCCTACGCGCGCGAAGGCGTGCATGAAAGGGATGGAGAGAGAGAGGGGGGAAGAGGGGCGGCTGGCCATTCGGCCAACCGCAAGCGGGCCGTCGATGCGGCGCCGGCCATGTGCGGCGCGGCGCTTTCGAGGAAGAAGGAAAGCCTCGGCCGGCCGAGGCTTGTGTTGGAGCGACTGGGTGACCGCCCGCTTCCGGCACCGGGAGCGACTGCTCCGGGCGCCGGAAGACAGGCGTTTGGCGGGATTGCCAGGATTGAACCGATGGCTTACCAGTAGAACCCGCCGCCGATCACGCCGCCGACTTCGCCGCGGCTGCTCGTGTTGACCGCAGCCTTGACCGTCCACTTGCCGTCGCGGGTCATGTACGACAGACCCATCGCCGAGCCGTACTCGCCGCCGTACGTGCTGCCGGCCATCGACACGAACGTGCGGCCCGGCTGCGTCGACTGCGGCAGGCCTGCCACCGCCATCGCCGCGGCAACGCCGCCCATTGCGTCCTGACGCGCGCTGCTGACCGTGTTGTTCATCTGCTGCACGTTGACCGCGTCGGTCGGCGCCGTACCGGCCGCGACGTTCGTGATCTGGCGTTCGGCACCGGCGGAGCCGACAGACACTGCGTTATCGCGATCCGCGACCGAGCCCGCGCCGAGTGCGACCGAGTTGTTGCCGGACGCATTCGCGTTCTGACCGATTGCCGTGCTGCTGCCGCCCGAAGCGACCGCACCCTGGCCGAATGCCGAGCTGTTGTCGCCGGAGGCGACTGCACCCTGACCGGTTGCCGTGCCGTTGTTGCCCGAAGCAACCGCACCTTGACCGACCGCCGAACCGTTGTTGCCCGATGCGACCGAACCCTGACCGATGGCCGAGCTGTTCGATCCGGACGCGTCCGCGCCGTCGCCGACGACGATCGAGCCGGGGCCGCCCGTGCCGGTGCCGACACCGCTGCCCGAGCCACCGTCCGAGCCACCGCCTGCCTCGAGGTCGCCGACGCGGCCGGACAGGTCGCCGTACTTCTGCGCGAACTCCTGCTGCAGGGCATAGAGCTGGCTGCCGTTGACCGCGTCCATGCTCGTCGCGCTGATGTCGCCCGCCGCAACCCGGTGCAGGACCGTGCCGTTCGTGCCGGCGAAGGTCACGCTGTCGAACGACAAGCCGCTGTCGTACGTGACCGCGCCGACTTCCTTGCCCGAGTAGTCGATCAGGCCCGTCGCACGAAGCTGCGACACCGTCACGACGTCGTCGTCGGCCACGCCGTTGGCGACGCCGGACAGCACGCGTGCACCGCCGGTGCCGGCGAAGTTCACCATCGAGCCACCGCTGGCCGCGCCGACCGTGATCGCGCCGCTGGCCGGGTCCTGCTGGACGATGCCGAGCGTGCCGCTGCCGATCTGGGCCGCGAGGTTCGTGATCGCACCTTCGTTGATCGTGGTACGACCGTCGAGGTTGGTCACGGCATCGCCGACCGAGTTGACGACCTTCGTGCCGCCACTGCCGTCGCCGACCGTGAAGCTCGGCGCCGAGATCGAGCCGTCCGGGTTGACCGTCGAGCCGCCGCCGATCGCCGATGCGACGCTTTCCGACACGCCATGCAGTTGCGAGCCGTTCACGGCTTCGGTGCTGGCAGCCGACACGTCGCCGGCTGCGATGCCTGTCAGCTTACGGTTACCTGCCGTGCCGGCGAAGTTGACCGCTGCGCCGTCGGTGCTCGCGCCGACCGTGATGTTGTCGCCGGCGTTCGCTTGCTGGACGAGGCCGAGCGTGCCGCTGCCGATCTGGCTGGCGAGATCCGTGATCGCGCCTTCGTTGGTCGTCGTACGGCCGTCGAGGTTGGAGACCGCATCCGCGACCGTGCCGACCGTGGTCGTGCCGCCGTGACCGTCGCCGACCGTGAAGGACGGCGCCGAGATCGAGCCGTCCGGGTTGACCGTCGAGCCGCCGCCGATCGCCGATGCGACGCTTTCCGACACACCGTGCAGTTGCGAGCCGTTCACGGCTTCGGTGCTGGCTGCCGACACGTCGCCGGCTGCGACGCCCGTCAGCTTGCGGTTACCGGCCGTGCCGGCGAAGTTGACCGCCGCGCCATCCGTGTCCTTGCCGACGGTCAGGTTTGCGCCTGCACCGGCTTGCTGCACCAGGCCGACCGAGCCCGAGCCCACTGCGGTCTGCAGGTCGCTGATGTCGGTTTCAGCGGTATCCATGCGGGTGGTGAGGGCAGTCACGTTGCCGTTCGTGGTCGTCAGCGCGCCATCGAGGGCGCCGAGCGCACCGCCAATCGTGGTTTGCGTGCCGCCGTTGGCGAGCGTGTACGTGGGGCCGGTAACGGCGCCCGTCGTCGGATCGATGGCAGCGCCGCCACCGAGCGCGGTCACGACCGGCGCGAGCTGCGAGACGTTCACGACATCCGTATCGGCGATACCGGGCGAAACGTTGACAATTCGCCTCGTGAATGTATGACCGTCGATGTTGGGAACCCCTGCGCCGACGGAGACGGTATTGGATTCATGTGCAACGGAACCCATGCCGAGAGCCACGGCGTTGCTCGTACCGCTGGTGACATGCGAAATCGTGCCGATTGCCACGGAACCGGTGCCTTCCACAACCGCACCTCGACCGCTCCCTGTGGCGCCGCCAATGGCAATGCCGTAGCTTGCCGAAGCGGTGGAATAGGCACCCATCGCGAGCCCGGCGCTGCCGCTAGTTATTGTTGCGTTGGTTCCCAGCGCAACACCGTTTCCGGCGATCGAAGAGGCTCCGTTGCCAATCGCGATGTCGCTGGCATTGGTGGCATTGGCTGCCGTACCGGTACCCGTCCAGATCGAAATTCCATTGCCGCCGCTCCACCCGCCGGCCATGACGCCGATCGAGCTTGTGGTTTCCATCGGGCCGATCAAATTGTGAGTCGTGGTTTGACACACGCCAGCCGTATCGACCGTACCGTTCGCCCCGTCTTCTGCCGTACACACTTCCGCTGCGGCTGCAGCGCCGATTGCCGCTCCGCCCAATGCGATCGCGATCACAGCCTGCCGCGCCACGCGCGACGAACCTCTCGAATGCGACTTTGCCGTTTCGGCTGCCGCCGTCCATGTATTGGTCACGGCGTTCCAGATGCTGCGATAGGTCTTGTTCATTTCCCCACTCCTTACAGTTTGTCAGGTAACAAACTCATGGTAGGGATCGGCTCGGTCCGAATCTGTCGTCCTGGGCCTATTTGAGATAGCGATTGCGTAGGGCAAGTCTTACGATTTTCTTTCGATTGCGTCACCGAAGCTTAAACGTGCTCGGGCAGAAAAACGGGGGCGGGTGTAGGAGGCCCTCGAGCAAAGACCTGTCGCCCCGGCTTTAGGTGGGCGCCGCTGGGTCAGCACAGTCGACGCGTCCGGCATGAGGGTTTCCGTGTCCGGGAGCCGTGTATCGAATGACGTCAAGCTCGCTGGTGCGACGATGGTTTGGCGTTCACCGATCGCGCCGGTCACCGCATGCTCGTGAATCGTCGTGAATCCGCCGCGCAGCGAGTTCATGGCGCTGTGTAAGCGTGCCGTCGACGCCATCCACACGGGAGGACAGGTTCTTCACGCTGACGTTGTTCGCGTTCAGTTGCTTGCCGTTCACCGCGTCGTTGCTGGCGCTCGACACTTCGCCTTCACCCAAGCGCGTCAGCTTTCGGTCGCCGTCCGTGCTCGTGAAATTGACGGCCGCACCATTTTTAGCCTTACCGACGGTCAAATCCGCACCAGGTGACGATTGCTGCACCAGGCCGATGGTGCCGCTGTTCAGGTCGGCGCGGATTGCCGTGATGCCCTGCGTATGGTTCTCCGCTTGGGCACTGATCCCGTCGACCTTGGCGTCGAGTGTCGTGACACGATCGTCGATCGCATTTAGTTGGCGAAGGTTCACGGCGTCGGTGCCAGTTGTCCCGTCAGCCACGTTGACGATCTGGCGCTGCCGCGTGTCGGAGCCGACGGAAACCGTGTTCTCACGGTCGGGCGAGGCCCCGTAACCGAGCGCCACGGCGTTCGAGGCCGTGGCGCTGCTGGTCGGGCCAATGGCCGCTGATTTGCGCGTATGCATGCGTGCGAAGGCCCGTGGCAATGGCGGACTGCGCAGTTCAGCTATCGACAGCCTCCTACCGCACCTCAAGCACCAAACGCCAATGTATGAATACGCCTGCGATCCTCCTGGTCGCAAACCGTAGACCGTGCATGGTCTACGGTTTGCCACGCTTTCATTTGCGACGGTTTGAAGGTTAGAATTGCCGCCATGCACCGGACTTAAATTCCGGCACAAGCCGGCTGTCCTTGATGAGATATGCTGGTGAAGGTCTCACATCGAGTGGTTGAATTCGATGTACAAAGTGGACATATAGGCACTGAGACCATATGCTTTCTCAGAGGCGCGCTGGCCGTTCAAACCCAAAGGGCATAAAATGTTTAATGGGGCGTTATTCATTTTCGAAATATCAATCGTCGTTCTAATTATTGTTGAGTCGATCATCGAGGCCGTCCAGAACAACGGGGTGGGCAGGTGGTACTGGCTGATATGCGTATTTATGTCATTTGCTGGAATCATAGGCGCGACCTACATCCTGATGTTTCCCCTGGACTCTACCGGCAACAGCGAAAATTCTTCATCAGCAATATATCTGGCGCGAATCCCAATACAATTAATTTGCGTCGGGACACTTCTTTCCCTGATCGGCATAATCGTTTCATCAATCAGGCGAGGAGATAAAAATCGCGAATAATTAACTCAAAAAAACATTTCTCCCCTCAAAAAACGACGATTTATAAGAACCCACATTTGCCCTCGGGAGTAACGATAGACCGTGAGGGATAACTGCAACAACGCGCCGGTTTGCCGCTGGCTTGCGCCGAAACGTTGCATCAGGTCCGCGACCAGCTCACGGCACCGAGAAGGCATCAGAGTTAATAGGATGGTCCGCCCTCCCTGAATGGCGGATCCTAAAGCCCCGAAACCGTCGGAGAATGATCATGCGTGTCGTTTCTCACAGCTGCGCCGTCTACGGCGTCGACCTGGGCAAGACGACGTTTCACATCGCCGGAGCCGACCAGCATGGACAACCCGCCCTGAGAATCAAGCTTCGTCGTGATGCGTTGCTACATTCAGTCGATTGGCATCAATGAACCGCTCAAGCATCTCGCAGGATATAACAAACCCGTGAGCACCGGGGGGCTCCACCGCAAGCAGGCAACCCAGATGACAGGGTTTTGCCCCGATGTTACGACGACTGCTGGATCGCCCGGCTGCAGACAAGTCGATGATCATGAAGCCCCTCTTGATCGAGATCTTGTGAGGCTGAGCGGCAAGCCGTGTCTGATCTGCCATGGCGCGCGCTCGACGAGACGCCAAAAAATGGCCGGCGGACGGGGGCAACCCAGCCGGGAACAATTGCGATCGGGTCGAGAGCAAATGCAGCCGCAGAGTATGCTCTCGCGATTGGCCGATATGCAACGGCGGGCGCAGAGCGTAGCATGGCCCTTGGTTAATATTCCGTAGCAGATCGCCCCGATACACTCTCGGTCGGCTCGCCAGCGCAGCAACGTCAAATCGTCAATGTTGCGGATGGAAAGGAATGGACGGATGCGGCCACTGTTGGGCAACTTCAGGTCGAACTTCGCGCCGAATCGGAAAAGGTCATTGCAGAATGGAGAGCCGAATTGGAAAGAGTCAACGCTGCATTGAGAGCTGAGATTCAGGAACTCCGGGTTCGTCTCAACGCGAGTTGATTTTTCTTGACGTATAGGTCCAAAACCGTCCCGCCGCGAACTATTGCGGCGGGCGCTCCAGGTGCACTGCCGTAATCGTGGCGACGATTGAGGCGACGCCGCATTGACTCAGGCGCCCGTTGCGCCACTGGTGAAGTGCGCCCACACTGGTTGCCATCACGAAAATGGGCTCCGGATAACCTGAGGCTGGCAAGCCGTATTCACGCGGACGGCGCTTGCGTCGCGCGCCGTTGAAGCGCGTCCCGCGCGAGCGCTTCCGCATCCGCGAGCCGGGCGTCGAACGATGTCAGGTCGCCGCCATGCACGACGGCTTGCAGCTCGCCGATCGCGTCGGCTACCGCATGTTCGTGGATCGTCGCGAACGCGCCGCGCAGCGAATGGAGTTCATGGCGCAGTGCGGGGAGATCGTCGTGTGCGAGGGCATCGTGCGTGGCGGCCAGCGACTGCGTGAGGCTTGCTTCGAGTAGCGCATGCACGTCCGGCGGCAACGGCCCTTCCGCCAGATCGACGAGCGCGCGCCGGGCCGGCGCCTGCGCGGCGGCCGCATGCGCATGCCGTCGCACGGTGCGATCGATCGTATCGAGCAGCACCGGTTTCACCAGCACCGCGACGATTCCCGCTTCCGCGCACCGCGCATGCTCGGCGGCACTCGCATGCGCGGTGACGGCGACCACCGGCATCTCCGGATACTGCGAGCGCAGCACGCGCGCGAGCGTATAGCCGTCCATGCCCGGCATGTTCAGGTCGGTCATCACGAGGTCGTAGCGCGTATCGGCGCAGCGCCGCAGCGCCGATGCGCCTTCCTCGGCCGAGTCCGCCGCATAGCCGAGCGTGACGAGCTGCCCCTGCAGCAGCGTGCGGTTCACCGGATGATCGTCGACGACGAGCACGCGCGCGGTGACGGCCGGCAGCGTCGTGTCGTCGGCCTGCGCGGCGTCGTGTTCGGCCACCTGCGCGTCGGTGGCCGGACGCAGCGGCAGCGTGACGACGAACGTGCTGCCCTTGCCGGGTTCGCTCTTCACGTCGACCGTGCCGTGCATCATCTGCGTGAGCTGCTTGGTCAGCGCGAGGCCGAGCCCCGTGCCGCCATAGCGGCGCGTGATCGATGTATCGGCCTGCGTGAACGGGCGAAACAGCGCCGCGCGCTGCGCGTCCGTCATCCCGATACCCGTGTCGCTGACGCCGATCGCGATCGGCGAAGCCGGGTCCGTGTCGTCGCGCAGGTAGACCTCGAGCGTGATTTCGCCGTGGTTCGTGAACTTGATCGCGTTGCCGACGAGGTTCGCGGCGATCTGCCGGATCCGCGTCGGGTCGCCGAGATAGCGCGCGGGCAGCGCATCATCGACGAACACGTCGAATTGCAGGCCCTTGGCCGTCGCGAGCGGCTCGAACATCGCGCCGGTCTGCCGGATCGTTTCCGCGAGATCGAACGGGATCGCCTCGATCGTCATCTGGCCGGCCTCGATCTTCGACAGGTCGAGGATGTCGTTGATCAGATCGAGCAGCACCGACGACGCGCCCTCGACCGTCTGCAGCCGCTCGCGCTGCGTCGCGGCCAGCGGCTCGCGGCCGATCAGTTCGAGATTGCCGAGGATCGCGTTCAGCGGCGTGCGGATCTCGTGGCTCATCGTCGCGAGGAACGCGGATTTCGCGTCGTTCGCGGCATCGGCGGCGCGCGCCGCTTCGTCGAGCTGGCGCTCGATGTTCTTCTGCGACGTGATGTCGGAGAAGTTGCACAGCACGACGTCCGTGTCGCGAAAGCGCGTGCGCACGAGATTGACGAGCAGGTCGACGGTTTCGCCGCCGGCGGTGGGCAGCGTCACGTGCAGATCGGGCTGCCACGCGGCGGCGGCGGGCGAGCGGTCGAAGTGTTCGAGCAGCCTAGCCGGCAACGAAGGTTCACCCGCACGGCGCGCATCGTAGTCGCGCATCGTGTCGTTCTGCAGCAGCACCGCGCCGTCGGCGAGCGACAGCAGAGCGATGCCGGACGGCGCGGCTTCGACGATCGTCCGGTTCAGGTTCTCGCTGTCGATCACGCGGCGCGTGCGCGCGTCGTCGGGTTTCAGCACGCGGCGGTCGAAGCGCACCAGCAGCCACCACACGAGCGCGATCACCGCGAGCATGATCGCGACGTACCAGCCCGCGCGCAGGCCGATCGTCGCGAGCAGCGAGCGCAGCGTGAACGTCTGCACGAGGGTCCAGTCGGTTTCGGGAATCGGCTGGCTCAGCGAAAACAGCCCGTCGCCGAACGCCGTGCGCGGGCCGCCGCGGCGCGCGGCCTCTCGCGTACGCGCATCGAGGCGTTCGATCGCGGCGCGCGTGGCGTCGTCGTCGTCCGCGCTGCCCGCGCGCAACAACGTGCGGCCGTGGGCATCGACGATGATCGCCGCGTCGGTCGTGTCGCCCGCGGACAAACGCGTGCGCAGCACGTCGACCGGCAGCGTCGACAGGAACACCGCGCGCGGCGATTGCGCGTCGTACACGGCGCCGGCGATCCGGAACACGTCGCGCCGCTGCACGGGATCGTAGACGGGCGGATGCCATTCGTATTGCCCGGGCGACGGCGTGCCGACGCCGGCGGCGACCTTGGCGACGAGCGTGGCCGCATCGGTGGCGGGCGACGCGGTGAGCGGATCGGGCGGCACCGGTTCGGGAATCACGACCGCGAAGCTGCGGTCGGGGCGATACGCGTAGCCGGCGATCGCGCGGTCGGCGTCGTGCTTCGCGACGTACGCGCCGACGCGATAGCTCATGTCGCTCGCCATCGCGAGATCGTGCGCGTAGCTGTCGGCCGGGTGCGCGGGCGACAGGTCGGCCAGCACGAGTGTCGGCGGGAAAGTCGGGCTGCCCTGGATGATCAATCGGCCGCGGCCGGCCGCGAGGGCGGCCACGCGGGCGGGATCGATCGCGCGCGAATTCCACACGGCCTCGTCGTGCGTGACGAGCGTGTCCATGCCCGTCGTGCGCATCTTGAATTCGATCTGGACGAGGAACTGGCGGACCGCGAAGGTCGTATAGCGCGCCTGGATCGCTTCGCGCGCCATCGTATACAGCATCAGCCCGCTCGCGAGCAGGATCGAGACGGTCACGGCCGCGCCGCCGGCATAGAGCAGCGCGCGTTGGCGGCGGCCGACGCGGGTGGGCGCGGCAGGCGCGTGCGCGGCGGCGGAGCGGGCGGGATCGGGTGCGGCGCGGTGGTCCATCGAGAGCGGGGCGGTCGGCCAGGGTGCCCCCATGATAATGGAGTCCGATCAGCGCGCAATGGGGCCTGTCAGGGTTGCGGGGGGCGGGGCCGCCGCGTCGACCGGGCGACGCACGCGCGATGAAGGCGCGGCGACCGGCGACCGCGCGAGCCGGCAGGATGCCGATGCGCCGCCGGCTATTGCCGCGCCGCGTCTTCCTCCGCGGGCTCCGCACCCGGCTCGCACGTGACAAGCCGATACCCGAACCCGTACATCGTCATCATCTTCACGCCGTGCCGACCGTCGAGTTCGAGCCGGTCGCGCAGATACGCGACGTGCGTGTCGAGCCGCCGGCTGGAGGCGGCGACGAGCGAGCCCCACACGAGCTGGCTCACGTGCGCGCGGTCGAGCGCGCGGCCCATGTTCAGGAAGAACGCGGTCGCGATCTGGAAGTGCTTCTCGGTCAGCACGTGCTCGCGGCCGGCGACGTTCACGCTGCGCGTGGCCGTATCGAATTCGAACGCGCCGATGCGCCAGTGGCGATGATGGGTCGCACGATGATGCGACCAGCGCAGCCAGGTCGCGATGCTGGCGATCAGCGTGTCCGGCGGCACGGTGTACGAATGATGCTCGTTCGCCCCGGCGACGAAACACGCGGAGCGCGCCAGCTCCGCGTCGCGCTGGCTGATCGACACGATCGCCACGGTGCCGGCGAAGCGCGCGCGCAGCGCCTGGATCGCGTCCGTCGTGCGCCGGCAGGCCGTTTCGCACTGGACGATGAAGAGATCGAACGCGCGCGTGTCGCAGGTCGTGAGCAGGTCGGGCAGGTACTCGAAGCGCGACGGCCGGTAGCCGGCACGACGCAGGATATCGTCGATGCGCAGGCGGTCGTAGCCGTAACCGGCGCGACGCAGCCTGTCGTCGAACGTGCCGCGGCTCGGATGGTCGATCGTCAGGATCGCGATGGCGGTGGAAGGGGCGTCGGTCACGATGCGGTCGCACCGGGCGTGCGCGAGTGAGGAGAGGAGAGCGCGATCATGGCCGGACAGGTTCCGGGCAGCTAGCGGCGTGACGCCGTCCAAAAAAGTCCCGCCGGGGGCGGCGGGAAAATATCGACTATGGAGCCTGTACTCCAGGAGGCAACGGAGAACAAGCAAGCCGATTGTGGTGCGTTCGATGCGTGAAGAACATCAGCCCAGTCTGAAACTGCACGCCGCGCCAGCGGTGCCGCCGCGGTTTGGGACTGGGCTGACAGCCGGCATAACCGGATTCGGACCACGGGCCGTGTCGATTTGCCGACAATGACGGCACGCGGCGCCGGGTGCGGCAATCGTTTCGTTGTCGTGCGCCGGCGCGCTTTCCCGCTCGTCCTCGAACATGAAACCGTCTTTCCGAATCGCCGCGTTGGCCGCGTGGCTCTCACTGAGCCTCGCCGGCACCGCGTTCGTCGTCTCGCGCGCCGTGTCCGACGCGTACAACCGCTTCTTCCAGGATTCGAGCATCACGATCCGCCTGCTCGCGCAGAAGGCCGCGCAGCACGAGGCGATCCTCGCGACGCTCGGCGCGTCGTCGCTCGCCGCGCCGCCCGCGCACATGCTCGACAACCTGCGCGAGCGGATGCCGCAGCTCGACGGGCTCGCGTACTGGCGGCCGGGCGCGGGCTGGCAGACCGACGGCGGGCCGTCCCCCGACGCGTTGCCGCAGCAGCGGCCCGGCAAGCCGTTCACGCTCGCGTTCGACGGCCCGGCCGCGTACTGGCTCATCGCGGGAACCGGCTGGGCCGTGCGCGTCGAGCCGGGCCAGATGCTGCAGCCGGGCGACTGGTCGCCGGCGATTTCGTCGGCGGCGCTCGAATTGCGCGACCGCCGCGTCGAGCTGCTGCAGCGCGTGAAAGACGACGCGACGCCGTTGTGGACGATGCATCTCGACAAGCACCTGCCCGTGCAGCCGCAGGCATTCGTGCTGCGCACCACGCGCACGCTGACGGCCGCCGATCTGCCGTGGCTGCCGATCGCGCTGTGGAACGCGGTGGCGGCGCTGCTCGCGGCGGGCGCGCTCGGCGCGTGGCGACTGCGCGAGGCGCGGCGGCGCGAGGATGCGCGTGCGCGCCTCGATCGCTTCGGCCGGCTCGATACCTTCGGCGAAATGGCGGCCGGCCTCGCGCACGAGCTGAACCAGCCGCTGACCGCGATCGTCAGCCATACGCGGGCGGCCGAACGCTTGCTCGATCAACCGGCCGAGCGCGACAGCGTGCGCCGCGCGCTGCAGACGAGCGTCGCGCAGGCCAAACGCGCGGCGGCGATCCTGGAGCGCATGCGCGAAGCCGTGACGACCGCGCATGGCGGCGAGCGCCGCCCGCTCGATCCCGATGCGATCATGCAGACGCTGTTGTTCCTGTATCGCGATGACTGCGCGCGCGAGCAGATCGCGCTCGTCTGGCACAACGCGGCGGTGCGCGCGCGGCCGTTCGCGGAGCCGATCGCGGTCGAGCAGATCCTGCACAACCTGATCCAGAACGCACGCGACGCGCTGGCCGGCACGTCGCGCGGCGAGATTCGCGTCAGCGGCGCGCACGTCGGCAAGCACTACCGCTTCAGCGTGACCGACAACGGCCCCGGCGTGCCGGAAGACGCGCTGCCGCGCCTGTTCGAACCGTTTTTCACGACGCGCTCGCGCGGGCTCGGCCTCGGGCTGCCGCTGTGCGACACGCTCGCGCAGCGTCAGGACGGCACGCTGACGGTGCGGAACCTGCCGTCGGGTGGCGTCGAGGCCGCGTTGCTGCTGCCGCTGGCCGGGGAGGTCGCATGACCGATTCGCTTCGACCCGCAGCAACGTGCGACGCGTCCGTCGTCGCGATCGTCGACGACGACGAAGCCGTGCGCGACGGTCTCGCGTTGCTGCTGCGCACGGTCGGCGTGCCGACGCGCCGCTATCCGGACGCGTCGGCCTTCCTCGCCGACGCCGACGACGCGGCGCTCGGCTGCGTGCTGCTCGATATCCGGATGCCGGGCATGAGCGGCCTCGACGCGCTCGACGAACTGCGCGCGCGGCGCGACCTGCCGGTGATCGTGATGACGGGCCACGGCAACGTCGACGCGTGCCGGCGTGCGTTCAAGCGCGGCGCGCTCGACTTCCTGCGCAAGCCGGTGGACGACGACGAGCTGATCGACACGGTGCAGCAGGCGCTGCGCCGGCAAGCCGCGCAGCGCGGCCAGGACGATGCCGACCAGACCCGCGCGGCCCGCCTCGCGACGCTCAGCACGCGCGAACGCGAAGTGCTGGAAGGGATCGTGCGCGGCGGCAGCAACAAGGCGATCGCCCGCGCGCTCGGGCTGTCGCCGCGCACCGTCGAGACCTATCGCGCCAACGTGTTCGACAAGCTGCAGGCCGCGTCGCTGGTCGAGCTCGTGCGCGATTACGCGGCGCTCGCGGGCGGCTCGCCTCCGTAGCGCTACGGAGGCGCCACCCGTAGCCGAACGGGTTCAACGAGCGCGGCGCGGTTCCTACGATGACGGCTTCTCCGACAAGTCATTCATCGTCAAGGATTCGATTCATCATGATCAAGTGTTTTGCGCTGCCGTCCGCGCTCGCCCTGCTGTTCTCGGGCGCCGCTTTCGCCGATACCGTCGCCGCACCGGAGACGAAGAAAACCGCTGACGCGGGCGACGCCGGCTACTACGCGACAGGCCGCGTCATCGGCGCGTTCGACAACGCGGTGAACATGGAGCTGACGAGCCCGCGCGTCGCGAGCCGCGTCGGCGGCCCCGAGACCGGTTCGAACGTCACCGGCTCGCTCGGCCTCGGCTACCAGTTCGGCAACGGCTGGCGCGCGGAAGGCGAATACGTGTTCAAGCGCACCAACAACTTCACCAGCTATTGGGCGCCGTTCGACGCGAACGCGAACGAATTCCACGTGTCGGCGCAGCGGCTGATGCTGAACGGCTACAAGGATTTCGACCTCGGCCGCGGCTTCTCCGTGTACGGCACGCTCGGCATCGGTGTCGCGATCGTGTCGGCCGACGGCTGGCAGACCAACGATACGCGCCGCTTCGCGTCGAAGACGCAGACGAACCTCGCGTATTCGGCCGGTGCCGGCGTGAGTTACGCGATCAACAAGCGCTTCTCGATCGACCTTGGGTATCGCTATGTCGACATGGGCAACATCGAGACCGGCTTCAACACGTTCGCGAACCGCATCAACGCGCGTGACGAACAGTTGAAGTCGAAGCTGTCTTCGAACGAAGTGTTCATCGGCCTGCGTGGTCGGTTCTGACGGACGAACGGGAGGGTGCGCTTCACGGTGACGGACCCCACGCCGCACGACCACGTGCCGCTGCTGTGTTCGCCGTGGTACGTGTCGACGTATCGCGGCAGTTGAACGGTCGACGGACGGTGCGAGGGCGCGAAGGCTCGAGCCAGGCTCGCGCGGGGAGGCGTCGTCCGTCCGGCCGCCCGGACACGGGTAGGACCAGGCTGACCGCCGTATCGGACTGAAGGTGACGCAGTCCGATTTACCGGAACCGGGGCGACGGCGATACTCGGAGCCATTCGTTCAACTACGGGAGCACGGATTGCCGCGGCGGATGTCGCGCAATGCGTCGTCGACATCATGAGCATGCAGGACATCACCGGGCATTACGCGATTCCGCTCGTGCATCCGTTCTCGGATGTGCCGCCGCCGTACGGCCGGCGACGCCGGCCGTTCGTGGCGAGCCGGCGGGCGCGGCAACTCGTGTTCGATATCCACGGCGCGCCGCGCATGCCGGCGCCCGCGGAGGACGGCGGCGGCGTCGCCAAGGCTGCGCGACCCGCCAAGGTCGTGCGCGCGGCCGACTTCGGCTCCGACAACCGCGCGTGGGTGCGCCCGCATCCGCTGCGGCGCCGCTGGCGGCTCACGCTGATGGCGTGCGCGCTGTTCGGCGCGACGTGCATCCTCGCGACGCATCTGGTCGACGAGCGTCAGCACGCGGCCGAGCACGACGCGGCTTATTCCGCGGCGGTCACGGCTGCACCGACGGCGGCCGTCGCGGCGACGGAAGTTGCGCGGGCGACCGGCCGGCCGGCGGAAGTCGCGATCGTGCGGGCGGATCGTGCGGCACCGACGGATGCGCAGATGAAGGCGGCCGCGACGGTCGTGGCGGAAACCGCGTCGGCGGAAGCGCGCGCGTTGCACGTCGCGGGTAGCGGGTCGGCGGGCGAGCCGGTGGCCGTTGCGATGGCGGTCGCGTCGAATGCCGTCGTCGCGGAAGCTGCGGCGCCGCGTGCCGATCGGGGATCGTCCGCGCGCAAGCCCGTTGCGGTGGCGGGGGCGCGGCCGGCGGCGAAATCCGCGGGGGCGTCGCGCGGCAACGCGGTGCGTCAGGCCGGAGCGAATGCGTCTGCCGCGCAACGTGCGGTGACTGCAGCGCGCGGTGCGACGCCGCATGCGCAGCCGGCGGCCCGCGCGGCCGATACGCCGACGACCGCACCGGTATCGAGTTCGGCCCAGGCCGTCGGCATGACGGCCGCGGAGTTCACGCAATGGCTCGCCGCGACGCGCGATACGTCGCGGTCGACCGCGGGCGGCACCGATCTCACGGTCGAGTTGCCGAGTCATACGCGGTTGATCCCGCGCTGATTGGCGGGCGTTACGCGCGTCGCCTCGTGTCGACGGACGGACCTCCCGCGACGCCGGACATCGGCGTCGCTTCCCCGGTTTCCATATTTCGACTATTATCGAAATATGGAAACGAACGAAACCATTGCCGCGCTCGCGGCGCTCGCGCATGAATCCCGCCTCGCGGTTTTCCGCGCGCTCGTGCAGGCTGGGCCGCAAGGCATGCCGGCCGGCCAGATCGCGACGCTGCTCGACGTGCCGCCGTCGTCGCTGTCCTTTCATTTGAAGGAACTCGCGCATGCGCAGCTCGTGACGAGTCGCCAGGAAGGCCGCTTCGTGTTCTATGGCGCGAACTTCGACACGATGAACGGGCTGCTGGGCTATCTCACGGAAAACTGTTGCGGCGGCAATCCGTGCTCGCCGGTGTCCGTCTGTTCGCCTTCCGGAAAGATCAACCGCACGCGTCGATCCTGACGCGCATTCGCGTGCCCCGCCCATGACCACGAACGTCCTGATCCTCTGTACCCACAACTCCGCGCGCAGCGTCCTATCGGAAGGCATGCTCAATCACTGGGCCGCGAAGCTCGGCAAGGAGGTGCGCGCCTACAGCGCGGGCAGCGCGCCGAGCGGCCGCCTGAATCCGTTCGCGCTGGAAGCCCTGACGAACGCCGGTGTCGACGTCCGCGGCTGTCGCAGCAAAAGCTGGGACGAATTCGTCGGCGACGGCGCGCCGGAAATGCGCGTCGTCATCACGGTGTGCGACAGCGCGGCGTCCGAGGCGTGCCCGTACTGGCCCGGCAGTCCCGTCAAGGTACATTGGGGCTACGCCGATCCGTCGAACGCGACGGGCGGCGACGACGGCAAGCGTCTCGCCTTCGAACTGACACGCCAGGCGATCGGCTATCGGATGCTGCAGTTGCTCGCGCTCCCGCTCGATAGCATGAGCGACGACGCATTGCGGGCGGCGCTGATCGAGATTTCGCGACACTGATCGCGCACCGGGCCGCGCGCAGGAACGCACATCCGCCCACGACTTCAAGACCCACCCTCGTCCGATGAATACGTCCAACGTCACGCCGCCCGGCAACGCGGTCGCGAACCCCGCCATCAATTTCTTCGAACGCTACCTGAGCGTCTGGGTGGCGCTGTGCATCGTTGCGGGCATTGCGCTCGGCCAGGCGCTGCCCGGCCCGTTCCAGGCGGTCGGCCGGATGGCGTACGCGCAGGTCAATCTGCCGGTCGGGCTGCTGATCTGGGTGATGATCGTCCCGATGCTCGTCAAGGTCGACTTCGGCGCGTTGCACGACGTGCGTCGACACGCGAAAGGCATCGGCGTCACGCTCGTCGTGAACTGGCTCGTCAAGCCGTTCTCGATGGCGTTCCTCGGCTGGCTGTTCATCCGCCACCTGTTCGCACCGCTGCTGCCGGCGGACCAGATCGACAGCTATATCGCCGGGCTGATCCTGCTGGCGGCCGCGCCGTGCACGGCGATGGTGTTCGTGTGGAGCCGGCTGACGGGCGGCGATCCGCTGTTCACGTTGTCGCAGGTCGCGCTGAACGATAGCATCATGGTGATCGCGTTCGCGCCGCTGGTCGGCCTGCTGCTGGGGATGTCGGCCATCACGGTGCCGTGGGCGACGCTGCTCACGTCGGTCGTGCTCTACATCGTCATGCCGGTGATCCTCGCGCAGATGCTGCGCAAGCGGTTGCTCGCGAAGGGCCCGACTGCGTTCGATGCCGCGATGACGAGAATCGGCCCGTGGTCGATCGCCGCGCTGCTCGCCACGCTCGTGCTGCTGTTCGCGTTCCAGGGCGAAGCGATCCTGAAGCAGCCGCTGGTGATCGCGCTGCTCGCGGTGCCGATCCTGATCCAGGTGTTCTTCAGTTCCGCGCTCGCGTACGGGCTCAATCGCGCGGTCGGCGAACAGCACGACATCGCTTGCCCGTCGGCGCTGATCGGCGCATCCAATTTTTTCGAACTGGCGGTCGCGGCCGCGATCAGCCTGTTCGGTTTTCATTCCGGCGCGGCGCTGGCCACCGTCGTCGGCGTGCTGATCGAGGTGCCGGTGATGTTGCTGGTCGTGCGCCTCGTCAACCGGTCGAAGGGCTGGTACGAGTGCCGGGCTCGAGATCACGGAAGAACCGACCCATGAACGACTATCTGAACGACCTGCCGCAACTCGACGCCGAACTGTTCCGTGTGCCGGACGGTGCTCGACTGCGGCCTGCGGTGCTATCCACTCATGCGCCGCGGTTCCTGCTGCTGTACGGCTCGCTGCGCGAACGTTCGTTCAGTCGCCTGCTGGTCGAGGAAGCCGCGCGCCTGCTCGCGGCGATGGGCGCCGAAGTGCGCGTGTTCAATCCGAGCGGCCTGCCGCTGCCCGACGACGCGCCCGACAGTCATCCGAAAGTGGTCGAGCTGCGTGAGCTCGTGATGTGGTCGGAAGGGATGGTGTGGTGTTCGCCGGAACGGCACGGCGCGATGACCGGGATCATGAAAGCGCAGATCGACTGGATTCCGTTGTCGGCCGGTGCCGTGCGCCCGACGCAGGGCAAGACGCTCGCGGTGATGCAGGTGAGCGGCGGCTCTCAGTCGTTCAACGCGGTGAACCAGCTCCGCGTGCTCGGGCGCTGGATGCGCATGCTGACCATCCCGAACCAGTCGTCGGTGGCCAAGGCGTTCATGGAATTCGACGAGGCGGGGCGGATGAAGCCGTCCGCGTATTTCGATCGCGTCGTGGACGTGATGGAAGAACTGATGAAGTTCACGCTGCTCACGCGTGACGTCGGCCCCTATCTGGTCGACCGGTATAGCGAGCGCAAGGAAAGCGCGCAGGCGCTGTCGCAGCGGGTCAATCAACGCAGTATCTGAGCGGATGGATGCACCGGGGCGCGATGTCGCTCCGCGGTGCAGGCGGGCGTCGGCGTATCCGGCGATGGGTCCGTGGCGCGTGCAAAATCAGACTCGACTGATTCCCTTCCCGGTTCACATTCCTGACAATTCAGTTTCTGCGGCCCGGCATACCCCCGTGTGCCGGATCATGGAGATATCTCCTCTTCGCGGCCGGTCGTCTCGACTGGCCGCTTTTTTATTCCCGTTCGTTACCGGAGAGCACGATCGCGATGCAGCTCGACCGCCTGATCCCTGAAATCCTGTTCGGCTTCACGGGCCTGATCGGCATCATCAACCCGTTCGGCATGGCGTTCGTGTTTCTCGAACGCACGCAATCGCTGAGCGAAGCAGAGCGCGCGATCCTGTCGAAGCAGTTGGCGGCGAACGTATTCTTCACGCTGCTCGTGATCTTCTTCGTCGGCGCACCGGTGCTGAACTTCTTCGGGATCTCGATGGAGGCACTGCGGATCGGCGGCGGCTTCGCGGTGGCGGTGGCTGGCTGGTCGATGCTGAATGCGCCGGACGTCCCGGCCGGCGGCGACGTGGCCGCGCACGGCGACGACTTGCAGAAGCTGATGTCGCGCGGGTTCTTTCCGCTGACAGTGCCGCTGACGATCGGCCCCGGCTCGATCGCGGCCGGCATCGCGCTGCATGCCAATCGCGCGCATACGGCGAGCGACTATCTGCTGTCGGGCGTCGTGTCGGTGGCGGTCGCGGCGCTTGTCGCGTTCGCGATCTGGCAGATCTACAGCCGCGCGACGACGCTCGCGCGTTATCTCGGCAGCGAAGGGACAAAGGTCGCGATGCGCGTGTCCGCGTTCCTGCTGCTGTGCGTGGGCGTGCAGATCATGCTGACCGGGTTGGCCGCGTTCGTGCAGATGCTGGGCGGGCAGGCGGGGTGAGCGGCGAGCGCGACCGCGGCCTGCGTCGACACGCTGTTGATGAAGCCGCTCGATGCGTCCGGTGTCGGCCAGTGGCGAGGGATGCCGAATAGGACGGCGCTTATTCTTGCCCTGGCTATCGTGCGTCGCGGCCTTTGGCGGGCACGCTGCCGTGCGCATGGGTATCCGGCGCACGTTGCACCGGAAGCGTGACGCCGCAATGCGGACAGCACGGCCTGTCTCCATCGGCCGGTCGCGCGTTTGCCCTATTGCGCTCCATTGCCGAAGCAACCAGCTCCGCGCCCATGATCCCGGTCGGAAACGCGATGATCCCGTAGCCGAGCAGGATCGCGCACGACGTGATCAGCCGGCCGAGCGGTGTGACGGGCGTCAGATCGCCATAGCCGGTCGTGCTCATCGTCACGGCCGCCCAGTAGACGCCCACCGGAATGCTCGTGATCCCGTGCTCCGGCCCTTCGACGAGAAAGATTACCGTGCCGAGAATCACGACGAGCACGAACATCCCGCCGATGAACACGAAGATCTTGCGTCGCGCGCGCGTGAGGGCTCGGATCAGCAACTGCCCCTCCTCGAGATAGATCGACAGCCCGAGGATGCGGAACACGCGCAGCAGCCGCAGCAGCCGCACATCGATCAGCGCGTGCAGGCCGGGGAAGAAGAACGCGAGATAGGTCGGCAGCACCGACACGAGATCGACGATGCCGAAGAAGCTGCGCGCATACGCGGCCGGCTTTCTCGCGGTGCAAAGGCGCAGCAGGTATTCGGCCGAGAACAGCAGCGTGAACGCCCACTCGGCCGCGTAGAGGGCGTGTCCGTATTGCGCGTGCAGCGCCTGCACGCTGTCGGCCATCACGACGAGCACGCTCGCGACAATCAGCGCGAGCACCGCGATGTCGAGCTTGCGCAGGAACGAAGGGCGGCGCGCGACATGCGTGAGGACACCGCGCGCCGTATCGAAGGAGGACTGGATCAGCGAAATCATGCGCCCGAGTGTACGAGCCGCGTATCGCCGGGCCAATCGGACCTGTCCGATATGAGCTGGCCGATCTTCTCTCGTGCCCTGTTTATAGGAATGCGCCGCAAGCCATCAAGGTTGACGCAATGGCGCGTCTCGAGTGGGTGCCGCCCAGCCTATCAGTGCCGTTCTAAGTCTTTAACGCATGTGCTTCGCAAATTTGCAGGGGCCGTATCAATGCGTTGAGCGTTGTCCTGAGACGTTGTGCGCTGTGCCCGCTCAATGGAACTGATGTTGTCCTGCTCGCATGACATGAGGCGGGATGGAAAACCACGCGGTGTCCCTCTAGACCTATTCGATCAGGAATCGCTCGCGTTTTTTTCCCTTGATCCAGCCGGGTTCGCGACCGCGGCCACTCCACGTCGCGCCTGTTTTCGGATCGCGATACCGGGCCGGGATACGACCTTGGGCGACCTGCGTGGCGGATGCGCTGCGCCGACGCCCAAAGATCTGCTCGGGAGTCAGCGCGTATTCGGCCACACGCGCGCGAACTTCCGCGAGAACGATGTCAAGCTCAGCCAGGCGAGCCTGTTCTGCTTGCTGTCTGAGCTGTTCAGCTTGCGCCTTCAATTCGAGATATGTTGGCATCGAATCGACTCCTATCGGATGAGCTCGCGTCGCAATTGAAAAGATCGGCGCGTACGGCCGATTAAACCGGCTTGCGAAAGCGGGGGTGCGTGCATTCGAATGAATTGTCGCGGAAAACCTCATGCTTCTGACCTCCATAGTCTCGTAGTTGACGACGCATCGTTCCGCAGCAAACACTGCATCGGTGCACCGGCGAACGATATGCGGCGACATTGCAATCGATTGCGTAGCGATTGAGTTGGTTTTTGCGCGCGGTGTTACCGCTTTTGAGTAGGTTGATCCCGGCGCGGCTCAGTGCCGAGGTGATCATGGTCGTGAAGAGGTGAACGCATGGAACGCCCCGAGAAGGCTGACTATACGAATGAGCGGTATACGCTGGCGCCCGACGAATGCTCGGCGCTGCAAGCGCGCGTGCGGCGAGCAGAGCAGGAAGTCGGTCGATTGCACAACCGCCTTGAGCTGAAGACCCGGGAATTGGCTAATCTGACCCGTGCAATTGTCAATTCTTCCGTCAGCCATTGCGATGTCGAGATGCGATTGCAACGTGAGCTTCGGGCGGTGTGCACGGGCTTGGGCGGCGCCACAATGCCAATGTCTGGTTTGCCCACGCAAGCTGATTTGCCCGGCAAGCTCGTCACGGTCGAATTGCCTTATACGACCACGATCTTGGGCGTGTTGTTCGAGAACATGTTCACGTTTTGGGCCGATTGCGATCCTCGACGCCTGCCAAAATCGTCGACCGTGGCGCGCGCCATCGACGAGCGCCTTGGGTTTTCTGCTCAGGCCAATGGCGAAGCATCGCGTACTGCTCAGGCGTATGCGTCCGTGATTCGGCCGGACTGGGTGAAAGATGCCGATCGCCGACATCATCGCGCGGGCCCGCGCATGTAGCGGGTTCGCGCAGAGCGGGTGTGTTCAAACGCGGCGCGGCGCGGAATCTCGCCGAGATGCCGCGTCAGTTTCTGCTCCGAAGCGGTGTTTGGCACCGGCCAGCGGCCTGTCAATGGCCGCTGGTATCGGGCGGTGGCACTGACATCGAAAGTGCCGCTCACGTGGCATGGGCGCCGAGCCATGTCACGGCGGCCAACAGCTCGTGCGCGTCGCACCCCAGGTTCGTGAACGTCGATCGGGTGATCTCGATTGCACCGATCAGGTAGGCTGGACGATCTGCGGTTTCGGCAGTGTCGAGGAGTTGGAGCGCCAGACCGCAACGCTGGTAAAGCCGTGCCACGGCGCGCGTCATGGCACCGATGACGCATGTGGCGCCCAGTGACGCGGCGATTGCGAGAATCGCTGGAAACAGCTGCATTCCAGTCGATGCGCGCATGGTCGGGTTCGCCCCACAGCGGGCGGCAAACCGCGACAGCTCCCAGACCGTGGGCGCGCGTGGCAAGTGCAGCGCCGCTGAAGGCGCGCACAGTGTCTGGAGCAAATACGGCTGTGTGGTCGGTATCAATCGTGCACACCCGCAAATGTGCTGAGCTTGATCGACCGAGACAACGTGAATCGTACGACCGCGATCAAATTGATCCCATTCGGTCAGGCTGGTCGCGTCCGCTCCGGGTAACTGCCAACCCAGTCGACCTACAAACACGTCGTATCGGAACACGCCGAGGCGTCGATGCATCGTGGTTGGCATGTCGTCGAAACTGCCAGCGAAGATGGATGGCACGATTTTCCCCTCACACGAAATAGCCGATGCCACGCTATCAAGCGCGTGAGGTGAGGGGAACTAGTTAGGTGGGGAGGTGCGACGCCGATAAAGTTGACAGGACGCCGGTAGCGAGTCGTCCTCGCGATGCATGCGATTGTGCGGGCACGCGCGGATAAGCCCGAATGTGCTGATGGCGCCACGAGTGCACAATGAGGCCCGGCCGATGGTAGGACGGCCGGCAGGAACTGCCGCCGACGGTCCTGCTGGCCGCTTACACGTGGATCAAGCCGGTTGTGACGGCATGCACAGCTGCCGCGGTTCGACTGTTGATGCCTAAAATCTTCATCGCTTCGGCGATGTGGTAGTCAACGGTATGGGGCGATATGCCAACAATGGAGGCGATCGCCCATGACGATTTACCCCGGGCAACCCACGCGAGGCACTCTTGTTGGCGCGGGGAGAGTTCAAGCGCCGGCTCAGGCCGATGGGGCTTCATCAATCGATGGAGCTCTTGATGAAAGAGCGCGCCAATTGAGCTCGCGAGCCGCATGTGGACTTCTGTCTTGATCTCCGGCGACGGACTGGCGAGATTCACCAGCAGGATGTCGCCGTTGGTCTCGCGAAGCGGGATACTCACGCCACTGGTTAATCCCGCGTCGCGTGCCTCACCGAGCACGCGTTGCTCGATGCGATTCAAGCCTCTGATGTCGGCCCATCGATAGGGGGTGGCACGGGCAAACGCCATCCGATGGACCGGATCGACCGGACCGTAGTCTCGTTGCGCGTAATGGGCGACCCAATGATCCGGATAGCGTGCGCAAAGCGTCTCGACTGCCATCGCGCGGCCGTTTCCCGTGTGTCTTCGAGAGACTCGGCTGATGGCAAAGCGTGGGAAGCCCAACGAAGCGGACACGTCACCGAACAACTTCAGCAAAGACGACAGGTCCACGGTATTGAGAAAGGCGGTGGCCAGCGGTGCCCATCGGCCGGCCAGGCTTGATGTTAAAGGCTGCGGTACGGTGGGTGTGTCACCCGCGCCGCGTTGACAGACTCGATCCACTGGAGGCCCTCGGAGGAACTTCGCGCACTGGTGCGCGGCGCGGTGGCCGGACGTGCGTCGTTTGGGATTGAAGCAGCACAATGCGTGGCGATTGCAGGTGGCGCATGTTCTGCTATTGACCAATTGATCGCCATGCAAAAAGCAAGTGTAGTCGCTTGCAGCTGTATCACAGCCATAAAAATGTAATGTTTTGATACATCGACCCGCGCACTCGCGTATATCACGTCGATCCGCGGCTGCATGGCATGAAGCCATGGGCTTCCAGGGGCGGTCGGGTGTGGAGTGCGCGCATCTAATGAATCAGCAATGCGGCAGCTGAAAATCCCCCTACGCCCTGCGCATAGAGCACCAAGGGGGCGCCGGGCGCGAGTGGGCCGCTGTCGGCCAGGTTGATAAATGGATCGCTTACCGTAACGTGTGCGATACGGGAAAAATTGTGCGCGAAAAGGCGTTCGGGTGGCAGCCTCATCGATTGGACGAGACGCCGCCACGCAGGCTGATTCAGATGAGGCGGCAAGATGCGATCGAGCTCGGAGAGCGCAATGTGTGCATCCTGGGCGACTTTCGTGATGAGCTTTCGCGCGACGAGCTGGTACTGCGCAAGGAAACTCGCTTCGGTCTGTCCTAGCATTCCGCGCCAGCCGCGACCGCTCGCATGCGTGGCCAGTGCGACGAGGCGATTGGTGCGCGCGTGGCGCTCGATCAACGCGGCGAATGCGCCATCGCCGAGCAGCCCTGACGTGCCCATCGCGCGTTCGGTCTCCATAGGCATCACGTCCGCCCCGACGAGCAGTACACGATGGATGGCGGGATGTGCGATGAACATTGCACGAATGATGCGCAACGCACCGAGCGAGGACGCACAGTGTTGCTGGGCAAACGAGAACGACGGGACGCCTACAAGGCGGAAATACTCGCATAGCTGCCGCGGCAAAGACACCGGTGGCGGGGCGATGCTGCCCTGCAGCGTGTGAGTGTAGACCAGGCAGTCGATTGACTCGGGCGAGATTGGTGCATTGCGCAGCAGCGAGTCGACCGCTTGAATCGCGAGGCTGAAGGCACTTTGCCCGCGTGCCACGTGAAAATTGCGTACGCCGGCCTGCTCGAGCTTTGCCACCACAGCAGCGGATTGGCCGGTGCGACGTGCCCAGTGGCGAACGCAGTCGACATGTTCCGGAAGGTGGTAGGCGACACACGGGATGCCGATTGAGGTGTCTACCATGAGGAGCGCTCACCCAGGGGGCGCGCGAGCACTGGCGCACTATGTGCGTCGAGCAGCGCGCAACCTACATAGCCGCATGACGCGATATTCCACAGCAAAAGGGTGCCTTGTGACGGGAAGGTATGCGTCTGGGCCATGCTCATCAATTGTTCGATCGAATCCGCTGCACCGAGATTCGCGTCGTGCGTGCGCACGCCTGCAAGCGAGGCGATGCCCAGTTCCTGCTGCAGTGCAGCTGCAAGCGCGTGCATGTGGCGTTGTCCGACGGCGGTGACGTTGCACGGGGCAATCGCGTGTTTTGCGAGCAGCGCGGCGATCAATTGCAGCATCGTTTGAAGGTGAGGTGAGTCAGGATGCGCGTGGCGATGCGGCGAGTCGTGGCTTGGTGCCGGACAAGGATGGGTTTGAGCGTCGATGAGGCGCAAGCCGCGCGTGCTCGTACCAAAGCGTTCCAGAAGGAGGGCGGCGGCTGCGTCCCCTTGCAGTGGTCCCGTTCCAGTGTGGCGAGAAAACGGTGCTACCCACTTCTCTGCGGCAACAATCAGGATCGTATGTAGGTCGCGTTCGGCGACGAACAGGTCCTGCGCCAGTCGTAAGGCCGTGAATGGGGCAGTGCTGCCCTGCTGCGAAATCGAGAACGAAAAACATGGGCTGTCCGGGGCGCCTACGACGCTTGCCAGACGCCCTGCGGTTGTTGTCGAGATATGTTCGTCAACACTGCTGTGGCAAAAAATGACGATGTCAACCGGCGCGGCAGCGCGAGGCCGAGCAGCACAGATCGCCCGCGTGACGTATGCCGCAAGCCCAGACAGATCGGTGGTGTGGGCGACCGGCGCACGCGCAGGCCCATCCCCCGGACCGATACGAGGCATTGCTGTCGGCCCGAGCGGTGTGCATTCGGTGCGCCACAAGGCCATCCATGCATCCCAGCCGGTAAGCGGCCTCGTCGCGGTGGGCTCAATGGCCGATACCTGTTCGTCGAGCTTCATGATGGGCGGCACGTAGGAGCACAGTGCGGTGACGACCGGGGGCATCATATTGGCGTCGGCAAGCTCAGGTCCTGCGGGAGCAGGTCGTAGAGCAGACGCCCCATGCGTTGGCCGTCGATGACATGGCAATCGCGTTGCAAGCCGATGAGGCGAAACCCCAAACGTGCGAGCAGGCACTGTGATCGAATATTGCGTTGCGCCGCCCACGCGCCAATGCAATGCAGTTGATCACACTCGAAACCTTCTCGAAGCACCTGTCTCGAAGCTGCGAGCGTCATGTTCGCGCATGCGGCGCGCGTGGAGTCGCGCAGCACCCAGAAGGAGCCGAGACCAAACCGGTGAGTAACATCGCTGATCGCGACCAGTCCGCTTGGGCGGTCCGTGCCGCGTACGCCAAATACGCGTAGCCGATGTCGATCACTTTGCGCCATCGCTTGGACCGCCAGTAAGGAAAGCGATTGTCGACCGAGCCCGAAGTCAAACCACTGCGCAATGGCCGGACGCACAAGCCAATCGGCGATATCGCGCATATCGTCGCGATTTGCTTCGCGCAGCCAGCACTCATGTGGCGACGTCGCGGATCTGCCCGAATGGGGTTCGCACAAGTGGCGACGGTGGGAGTATTGGTGCGCATTCATGCTGATGCGCCAGTGGTTGAGTCGGACGTATGTCGAGCCGTGAGCTGAGCGAGCGCTGTATCGACACGCATGAGCAACATCGCGAACCAGTGACATGTCGTCAGGCGCGCCGCGGGCGGTAACCCTGAGACATAGCCGTGTGCGCCGCAAAATTGAACAAGCTCATGGGTGAGCTCCATGGATTCGGCTGCAATGTGACGGACCAGCTGGCGCACGAGCGCGGTTGATATGTTCGGCTCGGCAAGCGTGAGCGCACGCAAGAAGAGATGCGTGCCTTGCGTTGCAATGAGCATGTCGGCCAGCCGGGTGGCCACGCGCTGATGCAGCATGATCGGCTTGCGAAATGCGCGTCGCTCGGCTCCGTAGCGCAGTGCAAATGCAACGTCATGCTGCATGGCACCGCTGAGCAAGGCCGACACGTACAGGGCGATGTTGGTGAGCCATGTCTGCGAGGGAGAATCATTTTGCGCGCCACACTGATCGATCGAGGCGAGTGGGGCGGCGCACAGTGTACCGTTGCAGCGCCATTGCTCAAGAGAAAGAGCGCCAAGCACAACGAGGCAGCGGCGGCATGCGTGAGCGTCCCCGTGGGCCGAGTCGATGAGCGCGAGACCGCGGGTGTGCGGTGTGAGCATCAGTGGTGCAACGGGCGCGCAATCTTGATCGTGCAGGTGCCAGAGCGTGGCGGCGTGAAAATCTGGCACCGTAAGCGCGATCGCGCACGTGCCGTTAAAGTAGTCACCGATGGGATGAGGCGCGAGCGCGTCAAGCATGTCGTATGCGCGCAGCGTCATGAGTGCCGGAATGCTCTGAGTGAGTTGTACTGTGCGTTCAATCGGACCACAGGCCAACGTGCTTACAATACCGCACAGATCGTGCTGGCCGATGGCCATACCACCCAGGGACGTCGGTAAGATCATTGTTCCGAAATCCAGCGAGCTTGCATGTGTGACGATATCGCGCCAGCCCGCTTGCGACGGCGGGGCAGCGAGCAAAGGTTCGAGCTGGTCTCGAGCGAAGCGTTGGCAGGCGGCGACGAGTGCGCGCTGATCATCAGATACGATCCATGTGGGCGGCACCAGATCGGACGATGACGGTATAGGGTTGCGCATCATGCCTTTCTCCGTATTGGGTGTGAGTCATCGGTGTCAGACGAGCATCTCGATTGCTTCGGGATGACCGAGGAAATCCCGGGGACTTGCCGAGCGCGCGTAGGCGCCCGATTGCAGAACGACAACGAAGTCGCCAATGTGAGCTTCGGGGAGCAGCACGTCGTCGACGATGCGATCAAGCGGAGTGCACGAGCAGCCGACGATGTGACATCGCTCAGTCGGTGTATCGCCGAGCCGATTGCCGAGTACCACTGGCAAATTGCGGCGCAGTACCTGCCCGAAGTTGCCCGAGGCCGCGAGGTGGTGGTGCAGGCCGCCGTCGGTGACAAGGAAGGTGGTGCCGCGTGAAACTTTTCGATCGATGACGCGGCATACATAGGCGCCGGCCTCGCCGACCAGGTAACGCCCGAATTCGAGCACGGGGCGCACACCGGGCAAAGCGCGGTGCATGCGCGAGAGCCAAGCGTGCATTGGCTGGGCGACGGCATCGAGATCGAGCGGTACTTCGCCTTCGAAATAGGGAATGCCAAAACCGCCGCCCAGATTCACGTATCGGGGCGGCAGTGGCAAATCGGATGCGAGCTTCATGACGAGCTCGGCACTGCGCCGCTGTGCTTCGACGATGGTAGCCGGGTGCAGGCACTGCGAACCCCAGAAGACGTGAAAACCCGCCAGTGTCACGTCACATGTGCCCAGTTCTTGCAGTAGTGCCGGGACTTGTGTAAGCACGAGACCAGTACCGTCTGTGAACGCTCGGTGACGAGTGCCATGATGTCCTGTGAAGGACACGAATGACCGGTCGTGTCCACGATAGGAGTTGTGGACAGAGTGACTCAGACAGTCGAGATCCCGCCGAAACGGCAAACTCGCCGACATCCGACGGAATGGAAGCGGACCATCGTCGCGCTGACATTCGAGCCCGGCGCGTCGGTCGCCCGTGTTGCTCGCGAGAACGGCATCAATGCCAATCAGGTGTGGGCATGGCGCCGCCTCCATGCGCAAGGCCTGCTAACGGACGATGCGATTCCAGACGCAATGCTGCCGGTTGTCGTCAACGAACCGTCTCAGCCGTCGATGGCGCTCGAGGTGCCGACTGAGACCGACAACATACCGTCCGGCTCGATCCAGATTCAGCATGGCAAGACGTCGATTCGCATCGAAGGCGCGCCGGACCCCGACGTGCTGCGTTCTGTTCTCGATCGCATTCTACGATGATCGGTCTGCCTCAAAACACGCGGATCTGGATCGCGGCGGGCGTCACCGATATGCGATGCGGCTTCAATTCGTTGGCCGCGAAGGTACAGACGGTGCTGGAGAAAGATCCGTTCTCTGGACACGTGTTCGTGTTCCGGGGCAAGCGCGGTGACCTGCTGAAGTGCTTGTATTGGAGCGACGGCGGGCTATGTTTATTGGCGAAGCGGCTCGAAAAAGGACGCTTTGCTTGGCCCCGTGCCGACTCTGGTGTGGTCGCGCTGACAACCGCGCAGCTGTCGTTGTTGCTCGAGGGCTTCGATTGGCGACAGCCGGTCGAAGCCGTGCGTCCACGTAGCGCGCTGTAAACCATTGTTAACTGGCGTTCGCGTGATCGCGGGCAGTCGTAAACTGTCCTCATGGAATCAACCTCGACCGCGCTGCCCGACGACATCAACGCTCTGAGAGCGTTGCTGCTTGAGCGTGATGCTCAGGTAGCTGAGCTGCGAAAGCAGCTCTCGTCGCGGGCTCTCGAAATCGAGCATCTGAAGCTCACGATCGCGAAACTGCGCCGAATGCAGTTCGGCCGGAAATCGGAGAAACTAGATCTCCAGATCGAACAGCTCGAATTGCGGCTGGAGGATCTGCAGGCTGACGAAGGCGCCGCCGATGCGTCTGCCGCTCCCGAGGCAAAGCGGCCGCGCCGCGAAGGTGCGAGCCGCAAGCCGCTACCCGGACATCTTGAACGCGAAGAGCGCGTCCATCTGCCCGCCGATGATGACTGCCCCGATTGCGGTGGGCAGCTCAAGCCGTTGGGCGAAGACATCGCGGAGCAACTCGAATACGTGCGTGCGCACTTCCGTGTGATCCGTCATCGCCGCCCGAAGCTGGCCTGCGCGCGCTGTGACCGCATCGTGCAGGCCGCGGCGCCGAGCCGCCCAATCGATCGGGGCATCCCGGGTCCGGCGCTGCTCGCCCACATCGCCGTGTCGAAGTTCGCATACCACCTCCCGCTGCACCGCCAGGCGGTGATGTACGCGCGTGACGGCGTCGAGATCGATCCCGGCGCGATGGGCTACTGGATGGGTAGCATCACGGCGCTGCTCGCACCGTTGGTCGACGCCGTGCGCCGCTACACGTTGGCCTGCGGTAAGGTGCATGCGGACGACACTCCGCTACCGGTGCTGGTGCCGGGCAACGGTCGTACGAAGACAGGACGCCTCTGGGTCTACGTGCGCGATGATCGGCAGAGTGGCTCCGACGAACCGCCGGCGGCCTGGTTCGCCTACACGCCTGATCGCCGTGGTGAGCATCCGCAGCGACATCTCGCTGACTTCGCCGGCGTGCTGCAGGCTGACGCGTTCGCTGGCTATGCCGAGCTGTATCTCGACGGCCGCGTCCAGGAAGCCGCATGTATGGCTCACGCGCGCCGGAAGATCCACGACCTGCATGCGGTGCGCCCCAACGCCGTGACGGAGGAGGCGCTGCGGCGGATCGGTGCGCTCTACAAGATCGAAGAGCAGATCCGCGGCAAGCCGCCCGACGAACGGCGCAGTGTGCGCCAAGCGCGGGCGGTGCCGCTACTCGACGACATGAAGCGCTGGTTCGAAGCGACGCTTGCCACGCTCTCTGCAAAATCTGACACGACCAAGGCGATTCGGTACGCGCTGAATCGCTGGCCGGCGCTCGTCTACTACTGCAGCGATGGGTGTACGGAGATCGACAACCTGATCGCCGAGCGAGCATTGCGAGGCGTCGCTCTCGGACGGCGGAACTATCTGTTCGCCGGCGCCGACTCTGGCGGCGAACGTGCCGCCGCGATGTACAGCCTGATCGGCACGGCACGTCTGAACGGCCTCGATCCCGAGGCGTATCTCGCCTACGTGCTCGAGCGCATCGCCGACCATCCGGCCAACCGGGTCGACGAACTGCTCCCGTGGAACGTCGCACCATCGCTGCCGCCTACTGCTCGCGTCGAGCCCATCCGATAGCGTCGCGGAGCTCCGCGGTCAACAACCTGCACTACGGTACTGCTCGGGCGCTTACGGACTTGTTCGGCGTCGATGCCGAACTGAGTTGCTCCCCCACCCATGCGCATGCCGGCATGCGTAGTCTGAAAATCCGGGTTCACGCGAATTGTCACGTTTGGGCGCAGGCCCAGCTCCCAGCCAAGGGCTGCCACCAGATGCAGTTGAGTGAGCGATTCGATATGCACGTTCACGCCGCTGGCCACTGCACACCGTAGCTCCTCACGTGTTTTGCCCGGACCTGCAAAGCCGATCTGATCAGGCGGCATGCCTGCGTTGAGCGCCAATGCCAACTCGGCGCCGGAGGCCACGTCAAAGCCGTCGATTCGCGTGGCCAGATGGTGTACGACAGCAGGCATTGGGTTGGCCTTGATCGAGTAATGCAACTGTATCGACGCCGGCAGTTTTGCACGCAACTGGCACACGCGGGCGTCGATTGCGGCGCGCGCATAGATGAAAAAGGGTGTGGAACCTGCACGATTGGCAAGCCGCGTGACATCGATACTGTCGGCGAACAGGACGTCATGGCGGCGAGTCAATGATCGATTCATATTGGCCTCGCTTGGTTATTCGGCGCGCTCACGAGTGCGTCTCGCAAGGCCACGCGATCGAATTTGCCGTTGGCGTTGTGCGGGATGTCCGTCTGAACGATGATGCGATGCGGCACCATGTAGCTGGGCAGGCGTTGCTTGCACCACGACAGCAGCGTTTGGGCGAGAAACGGCGTGACTGCCGGCACGACGACCAGCGTGATCGTCTCGCCGAGCGCATCATCGGGTACACCCACGGCGGCGACTTCGGAAACAAGACCACTTTCGTGGATGATTTCCTCGACTTCTTCCGGGCTAATCCGGTAGCCGGAACTCTTGATTTGCGCGTCGTTGCGCGCAATGAAATACAGAAAGCCGTGCGCATCGCGTCGCACAAGGTCTCCAGACCAGACCGCAGTGTCCGGTGCAGCCCCGCCAGGCTTTTGCTCGGGAGAGGGACGATAGCGCTCGGAGGTTCGCGCTGCATCACCCCAGTAGCCCATCGTGACGCACGCGCCGACGTGTACAAGTTCGCCCGGTTCCTCAGGCGCACACCGCGAACCATCGGGGCGCACGACCAAGATGCGTGCATTGGGCACGGCCTTGCCGATCGAGTCAGGACGGTGATCGACTTCGGCGGGGTCGAGGTAGGTCGAGCGGAACGCCTCGGTCAGACCATACATGAGGTAGGGTTTGGCCTGCGGAAACAGCACGCGCAGGCGTTGCAGTACTGCCCTGGGCATGCGGCCACCGGTATTGGCAAAGTAGCGCAGCGTGGCGCACGCTGCATCGGGCCAGCGAGCATGGGCCAGTTGCATCCACAACGGAGGCACGCCTGTGATTGCGGTGATACGCTCGCGCGCGCAGGCCTCTATCACGTCCTGTGGGCCGAGATAATTGACAAGGACAGCGGTGGCGCCGCTTGCCCAGGCCGACGTAAGTTGGCTCAGGCCTGCATCAAAGCTAAGCGGAAGGACGGCCAGGATTCGATCGGCGCACGTATGGTTCAGATAATGAGCGACGCTCCACGCACCTTCGAGCAGGTTGCGGTGGCTGAGCATGACGCCCTTGGGTCGCCCCGTCGAGCCGGATGTATAGAGAATGGCCGCGAGGTCCGTGTCAATGCCAGATGTCGGGACATCGGATGCTTTTGGTTGCGTGTCGATAGCGTCCCGGGCGAAGCACTCACTCCAACGACGGACCCGTGCAGTCCCGTCGTATGTAGGTGCCGTTTCATCGGGGGCATCTGTGAGGATCGTATGGGTGAGGGCGAGCGGCCCGTTCTCGGCCAACAAGCGTGCACGCATTGCGCTGGTAATCAGGCAGATCGCGCCACAGTCGTGCAGGATATGTGCGACCTGTTGCGGTTTGAGCAGCGGATTGATCGGCACAAAAACGCAGCCCGTGGCGGCAATACCGAGCAGCGACACGACGGTTTCGATGCGCTTGTCCAGAAAGATGCCGATACGTGCGCCAGGCGCGATGCCGAGCGAGGCGATCGCGTGGCCAAGTGCACATGCGCGCTCGACAAGTTCCTGGTAGCTCAGGCGGATATCGCCGAATACGATCGCGTGCGAATCGGGTGCCTGATGTGCAGTTGCTTGCACGAGGTCAAGTATGTTTCGCATGGTGTGGAATGGAGTCGTCGGGTTGAGGAAGATGCTCGGTGGTCGTCAATGACGAATCACCAGGGCGCCGAAGCAGCCGGCCAGACCGCTGGAAAAAAGCAACGACCATTCACCGGCCTGCTGGTTGCGACAGGTCTCGAAATTGATGAACGGATCCGCACCGAATGCGTGGCCGACCGTGCCGAAATTCGCGGTGAATAGCCGCGTCTCGGGAATGGTGAGCATTCCCATCAACCGTGCCCAGCCGGGTAGATTGACGTGATGGGGTAGTACGTGCGCGATGTCGTCGGGTGCGATGTTTGCCTGGCGAATAGCTGCGCGCATGGTGGTAAAGGCCGACCAGTAATACCGATCGTCGGGAATCGGCTGCAAGGTGTCGTCCGTACCGCGAAAGAAGCGCGCATCGGTATATAGATGCAAGCTGGCGATGACGTTGTGTTCGGCCCCCCGTTCAAGTAGCAACGCGCATGCGCCGTCGCTATGCAGCGCCAAGTCCCCGATCGCGCGAAGTCGATCGCAGCCCGAACCAATGACATCCGCACACACGACGATGGCGCGCTCGATAGTGGGATATCGCGCCGCAAGCGCGAGCAGCACCCGGATGGCTGCCATCGGAGACACGCACTGCTGCTGCGTGACGGAAAACGTCAATGCCCGGTTCAGTCCGCAATGGCGTTGAATGTAATGGGCCGTACCGGCAGGTGGTGCGAGCACGCCCGTCTGTATCGTATGCGTGTGAATGAGGGCATCGACTGTTGAGCGTGGTGTGGCGGTTTCGCGCAAAAGTGTCGTGATAGCACGTACGGCCAGATTTGCTGGGGACTCGCCCTCGGCGTCGTGGAACTGCCCCACACCGTGATCGCGCAGTGCACGAGCGCTCGCGTCAGACAGACCGCAACGTTCGACCCACTGATTTACGTGTACGGTTCGAGCCGGCAGACTGTGGGCGACCGCGGAAAGCGAGAAGGGACTCGTTATCATGATGGCGCTTCGCAGAATTGAAGAATCGCACAGGCGACTTGGCCGTGAAATCCTGTAGACCATATAAGCAGATGTTGGTCATCGCGCGGCGAGACAGCCCGTGTGAGGCTATCAAGACGCGCAGGTGTGTGTGCTGCGCAAAGATGGCCGGGCGTGTCATCTGCGAGCCAGATGCGCTCGAGCGGCAAGTCACCGTGCGTGCGGATACTGCGCAATAGTCGGTTATCCGTCTTCGCTGGGACAATCCAGTCCATTTGTGTGGCCTGACAGGCAGCTCGTGCCAGCGCCTTGTTGATGGCGCCCATGAGCGTGGCGGAATCGACAGGCGTTGCGATGACGCTGGAGCTGCTGGGCGTGGCCGGCGTACAGATGGTTAGGCCGCGCACGCGCCAGCCAGGTGCCGGATGGCGTGTCACGAGAGCGGCAGCGGCTCCATCGGCGAGGAGCGTGTGTAAGTGAACGTGCCGAGAAAAAGGGGGGAGCCAGCGCTCGGCCGCGACAATCAGGACGGTATTGAGCTCGATGTCCGCATCCATCATGGCTAGCGTGAGATCGAGCGCCGTTGCAAACGAGACGTCCCGAAGCTGCCCGATCGCGAATGGCGGGCGACGCGATGCGAGCTCGTGATGCAAACGTCCCGCACAGGACAATGCCAGATCATGTTCGAAGCTGGTCGAGCAAACGATGATCTGGTCTGGCCGGGGAAGTTGTGAGGCACCGTCATACAACAGGCGTGCCGCGCATAGTGCCATGTCGGACAGTGAGAGATTCGACTCTGCTACGGCGAGTTCGTCTGAAAGCGTAGGCGGCGAAGGCGCCTTCGGAGCGCGTTGGGGCTCACATTCATCACGCCAGCGTAGTGTGTCGCCATAGACCGCTTGCATCACGGAATCAAACGGGCGTTGCCCCAGCGGCGAGCTCACGTCGGTGAGTGTAGGGTGCGCGCTGCGTGCGAATGGAATGTACTGAGCGGTCGCGACGATCCTGGGTGCCGGAACCCTGGACTCAGTTTGAGGGAGCATGGGAGGCGACGAATGCAACCAGGTTGTCGAATCGCAGGAAGAGGTCGCTGCTCAGATCTTCAGGGTCAAGCATAAACTTGAAGCGCTGCTCCACTTGCAGCAGAAGCTCAGTCATGTTCATTGAATCGACACCAAGGTCGAAAAGGTTTGTGTCGCCCTCGATGAGCTCGGCGCTCAGATGCGTGCCGAGCGTTGACAACAGACAGGATTTGAGGGCGGTAGCAATATCGTCAGGACGATTTGATACGGAATCGGATGTCATGAACGTCTCCGGTATGAAGGGCAGGTAAGGTCATGCACGCGGCAAGGCGGCCGAATGTGCAAGCGGGTCTGAAGACTCCCACGGCAATTGCGGCGCGCGTTGGGCAGCGCGGGCGATCATCAGCCGCTGCATGTCGCCGGTGCCCTCCATGATGTCGAACGCCTTGGCGTCTCGGCAGCATTGTTCGAGCGATGGACAATGCGCGATACCGCCAAGCCCAACGAGCGCGAGTGCGGTTCGAGTGACGTGGGCCGTCTCGCGTGCAGCGTATGCCTTGGCCATCGAGGCGTGCATGGCGCTCGGCTGCCCCTGATCTGCGAGCCATGCGGCGTGATGACAGAGCAGGCGCGCGGTCGTGATATGCCGGTCGAGATCCAAAAGATGCACGTCGACGTCGCCGGGAGTGCATCGCGGGTCGGCCGGATGTGAGCCTGATTCGAAATAGGCTGTGAGTTCGTCACGTACCCGCCGACACGTGCCGACCATCACTGCGGAGAGCAGCGGCCGAAAATAGTCCCATGACCGTTGCGCGCCGGAAAACGCATCGCTCAATGGCGCTTGGTCGTCGCGCGTGAGGCAAGCATCGTCAGGAACTTCGCAATCGCTGTACGACAGCACGGCCAGTTGGCTGGCCCGCAGCCCGGCCATATGTTCGACACGCATGACCGAGAACCCCGGCGTGTCATGCTCGACGCGAAATGCCCGGATGCCGAAGCGGCCCGCGTTGCGGTTGATCGTTGCGAACGTGATGATCGTGTTCGCGCGCGCGCCGTTCGTGATGAAACATTTGGTGCCATTAAGCACCCAGCCGTGCGCGGTTTTTCGGGCCGACGTCCGCATGGCTGTTGCGTCGGACCCGCAATCGGGCTCCGTAATCGCAAACGCACCCCAGCGTGGCGCGTCGCTGTGAAAGCCTGCGAAGAATGCTGCCTGCTGCTGTTCGTTGGCGAGCGCGAGAACCGGAGGCATGGCAAGCCCTGGGCCGGGCAGGGCCAGCGCGAGCGCGGCGTCCGCGTAGCCCAGATATTCCATCAACATCACGCGTGAGACGAGCGATTGCACCCCGGGACATCCCCCGAATTGGCTCGGCACGAGATTCAGATTCAAAGCGCGGACCGTATCGCCTTGCCAGAACGTTGCAGGAATTTGTCCGGTACGATCCGCTTCGTCGCGATGTGCGCGTATTTGCGCGCACAGTCGATCGAGATCCAGCCCGGAGGCTGCCAAGGCCACCTTAAGCGTTGCGACCTCATGGCACGGTTGTGATGTTTGCAGAGCGTCTGGCATGTCCGATCGTTCCGAATGGCGCACGCGCGCCGGCCGATGGCGTGGCATGGACGACATGCTTGCGCGGCGTCCATGCCGTGTGACATGCAGCGTAGGCATCTGAGGGAGGGTTGGCTACCTCCCAACCTAGGGAGGGTGGCGTTGGGTGAGGCCGGCCACGGATTTTCGCCAGCGACGACAGGGATGCCCGATAATGCGCCGATATTGGATGACGCTGGCCAACCACGGACGTGACTAACATGGCAGGACGACAACGAGCAACGCGTAAAACGCAATCTATGCCGCCGGACAAACGCGGCCCGCGTACGACCAAGCGGGGCGATCAGGTGGCCGAGCTGATCAAGGGTTGGATTAACGACGGGCGGGTGCGCCCGGGCAAGCGACTGAACAAGGAAGCTGAGCTACAGCAGATGTTCAACGTGAGCCGCGGCTCAATGCGCGATGCGCTCAAGGCACTGGAAGTGCAGGGACTCGTGAGCCTCAGTACAGGCCCCGAGGGAGGCGCCACAATTACGCGTGTGCCGCTTGCGCGGGCATTCCAAGCACTGCAGAACTATTTGTTCTTCGAGAACGTCACGCTCGAGGAGCTCTATGCGGTGCGACGCACGCTCGAGCCGATTGTCGCTGCTGGCGCAGTAGCGCATTTGACTGATGCAGATTTCGAAGCACTCGAGCGCAGCATTTCAGTGTGCGAGCCGTTTGTGGCCGGCCACGAGCAGGCGCTTGATCAGCGCTGCGAGGATATCCATTTTCACGACGTGCTGGCCGCGGCTCATCCGAACGCGTTTTTGCGGTGCCTTTGCCGGATCATCAATCAGATGCTGCACTCGCTGGTGATTGTGGCGGGCAACGTCACGCAGCGTGACTATCAGGCGTTCGGCCGTACGACGCTCGCTGCGCACCGTGCAATTCTCGAGGCTGCACGGCGGCGCGATGCTCAGGCAGTGGAGCGCCTGATGGCCGCGCATATGGACGAGGCCGAGGCACAACTGCGGAAAGTACATGCCGCGTTGAGGCAAAAGCTTGTGCTCGACTCCGAACTCGATACGCAGATGAGCCGCGACGCGTCCTGAGGCGGCATCCACCGACAGCACGGTTCCGCCATCGCATGGTCTGCGGATGCTCGCCGAAATTCACGGCATATCAGTCACAATGGGCTAATTAATTACAATAAATAAAATAAATGAGAGTGGGTATGCGCTTCGTGAGGGTAGTAGGCGAGGAGCTTGGAGGAAATTACCCGGGTAAACGCTGACATTTTGTTGCTTGACCGTGTGAGATATTCGATCGTAAATTTATGATAATAAATAGACGTCAGGATCGAAGCTGCGCACGTGCTGGTCCGAGCGATCTCCGAGGCGGTTCATCGCGTCAGGTCGAGGCCGGCGAGGTTTATTCCAAAGCAGCGGCGATCGTTGGTGAACGGCTTGTAAGTAACGAGTGGTTGATCGCCGCCGGCGAGAGGCTCATGGTTGTTGTTTGTGTGAGGCCGACGGGGTCTGGCGAAGGTCTGTCCGAGTCTCTGCTGCTTTAACCAACTGCGAGAGAGAGGTATCGAGGGCTGCAGCAAGCGCAAGCAGAGCGTCGATCTTGGGGACTATTTGGGCACGCTCAACCAAAGAGATCGTGTTCGGATGGACGTTGGCCCGCGTCGCGAGGCCTACTTGGGTAAGCTTCTTTGTTTGGCGACGTGTGCGAACTTCGTCTCCAAGGGCCCTGATAAAGTGCGCAGTGGTTGGGCTATTCACCGACGGGAGTGACGGGCTATTCTTGCGCGAGCGATTCTGCCGCGGCGACTAGGGCCCGCTTCTTTTCTTTGCTCAGTCGCCCAGCAATTAGGAGAAGGTTGGCCAGCAAGTCGTCCTCCTCGTACAGGAAGCTTGTCGGAATGAGAAGCGCTCGGGCGAGCCGCTGGCTGGTCTGTACGGTTGGAGCATGCTTGCCCTTCTCGTACTGGTTGACGCGAGCGCTGGCGGAAAATTCGTCGATTCCAGCCAGAATGCCAAGCTGTTCCTGGGTGAGGTCGGTACGCAACCGCGCCTGCTTCAGGCGTTTTGAAAACACAGAGGTGACGGTCGAGTCGCTGGACATGCATCAAGTGTCCAGGAATCGATTGCCCGGTTTGCTAAGTAACTCTTAGTTCGGGCGTTGTCGGGAATCAGGAGGCGGCGGTTCGTGACAGTCGCTCAGCGTATTCGAGAAGTGCTTCTAGGCTGTCCTGCGGTAGTGGTGCAGCCGCGACGAGAAGCCGCGCAAGGAGGTCATTGCCTTCGTATAGGAAGCTGGTTGGGACGTGGAGTACTCGGGCGAGACGGTGGGCCGTCTGAAGCTTGGGCGCGTGTTTGCCGGTCTCGTACTGATTCACGCGTGCGCTTGCCGAGAATTCATCAATTCCGGCTTCGATGCCGAGCTGTTCCTGGCTCAGGCCCGAGCGTAGACGTGCCTCTCTGAGACGCTTGGGAAAGATCGAGGATGTCGATAAGGTCCGACGCATCCTAAGAGTTTCTTAATTTTTAATGGACTTTTTGCTAAGTATTTCTTAGTCTGCAGGCTAAGCATTACTTAGTTTGGGTGGCGGCATGCATCATCTCTGTGTCGTCTTGGTGGGCTTCGCTGTCACACGCCTGGCGAGGGCTGGGTGGGTTGGGCGGTCATTGAACACGGGATTTGGAGTAATGGCGACGATCTTAAACATTCTTAGTTACGTTAGCGTGCTTACGCTTGTGGCATTGGGCCTTGCGATCGTGTTCGGCCTGATGGATATCGTGAACCTCGCGCATGCCGAGTGGGTGACGATGGGGGCTTATACATTGGCGGTTGCGCAGTCCGTGGGAGGTCAACACGCATTCTGGGCTGCGTTGCTCGCCGCGCCGATTGTCGGCGCGGGTCTCGGGTGGTGTCTTGAGCGCTTCGTCATCAGACTGCTCTATGCCCGTCCACTGGATACGCTACTGGCGACCTACGCGGTCAGTCTGATCGTTCAGAAGGCGATTGAGCTCGTCTTCGGTACTCAGCCGACGCTGGTCTATGCGCCGTTCAATGCAACCGTTGAAGTGCCGGGCGGCAGCTATCCTGCTTATCGGATGTTCGTGATCGGTGTGGCACTGGCTGTTACCGCTGGATGCTGGGTGCTGTTCACCCGTACGCGTTTTGGTACGAAGCTGCGCGCGGTCATCCAACATCCGGCGATGGCTGAGGCTGTCGGTATCAATACCAGAAGGCTGAATCGGGTGGCCTTTTGTGGTGGCGCCGCACTCGCTTCGCTCGCCGGTGTTCTGGTGGCGCCCATGGTGTCGGTGGAGTCCCATCTCGGGATGTCCTATCTTGCCAAGGCGTTCTTCGTGATCGTGCTGGGTGGGATCGGCTCGGTGGCCGGCAGCATACTCGGCAGCGCGTTTGTCGGCACGATCGAGACCTTGCTGGCTATCGCGTTGATCCGTCGCTCGCGTCGGCGATCGTTCTGATTGTATCCATTGTCCTGATTCGTTTCCGGCCGCAGGGTCTGCTCCCCGGCTTTAGTGCGGCGCATCAGCTTCTCGGAAAGGGGTAAGGAAATGTTCGATCGTCATTTTTCTCGTGCGCGGACTTGGTTGTCACAACCCGCCTTGAGCGGCAGTGATGTGTCTCCGGTTATGACGGGTTTTGCGATCGTTGTGGCCGGCGCGATTCTGCCGCTTGTCGTTGGGGCGTATGAACTCACCGTGATACGCGATGCACTCGTATTGGCGATATTGGCGCTCAGTTATGACCTGCTGTGGGGGCGTGCCGGTGTACTGACGCTGGGTCACACGACCTTCTTCGGCATTGGAGCATACGGCTTCGCCGTGACTACGGTCCAGTTTGGGCAGACGCCGTTAGTCGGATTTCTCGCTGGCCTTGCCTGTGCTGCGGTCGCAGCTGCCGTTCTCGGTTACTTCTTGCTGTATGCAGGGGTGAGGCTGCATTTCTTTGCCATTCTCAGTATGGCGGTGCTGATTATCGCGCAGCAGCTTGCAACGAGCTGGCAGTCGGTAACAGGCGGAGACACGGGCTTGCTCGGTATTCCGGGGCTGTCCTTCCAGCTTGCGGGGCACACACTCGATTTGAGCGGCCCAGTCGCGTCCTGGTATGCCGTCGCGACAATCCTCGTTGCGCTGCTTGGAGTGGTGTGGCTGCTTTGTCGCAGCCGATACGGGAAGGTGCTCGCGGCGATCTCGACGAACGAATGGCGCGCGCTGGCGTGCGGATATCACACATCCTGGCATCTCCTGTTGATGTTTACGGCCTCGGCGGTGTTGGCCGCGGTGGCGGGTTGCTTGATGGCAGCAACCGCGGGCGTTGTTGCGCCCGATGTGTTTTCGCCGGTATTGGCCACCGAAGTCATCCTCTGGGTTGCCATAGGCGGACGTGGCTCATTGGGCGGTCCCGTGCTCGCCGCTGTCGGCCTGACGCTACTCAAGCATGGTGCGTCCAGTCTGAGCACACAGTGGTGGCCGCTTATTCTCGGCGCAGTTTTTCTCGCGTGCGTGCTTTGCCTGCCGAACGGTGTGCGTCTGGGGGGCATGCTCAAGGGACTGCGCCAATTCACTGGAATATCGCTCAAACGCATGCCGCGCTCTTGTGCGCAGCGCGTTGAAGGAGGGTCGTGATGAACGCGCCGATCATCAAAGGTGTTGGACTGTACCGTGCATTCGGTGGCATTAACGCGATCGCGGGCGTTGACGTAGAAATTGGCGCGAGAGACTTGCTTTGCGTCATCGGCCCGAACGGCGCTGGAAAAAGCACGCTGGTTGGGCTGATGTCGGGCGCGATTGTGCCTGGGGCCGGCGAGCTGTATCTGGCGGGCGAGCGAATGACTGGTCGACCGATGTATCAATACTGCAGGCGTGGCGTCGTACGGAAATTCCAGGGAACGAATGTCTTCCAGACGATGAGCGTACGCGAGAACCTCGAAGTGGCCGCGCTCGGTGTGTCGAATCGACAGGCGTTTTCGATGCGGGACCTCGATGGCGTTCTCGAGCAAATCGGCCTTGCCGCGCAAGCCGACATGCTGGCGATGCATCTGCCACACGGCGAGCGCCAGTGGTTGGAAATCGGCATGGCGATGATGTGTCGCCCCGCATTGTTGCTGCTCGACGAGCCCGCTGCGGGTTTATCCGCCACTGATGCTCAGCGGCTTGTGCATCTCATCCACCGCCTGCGTGAGCAGTGTGCGGTACTTGCCATCGAACATGACCTGCATTTCGTGCAGTCGCTTGATTGCGAGACGTGGGTTATGCACCGCGGTCAAATCGTTCGCCAAGGGCGCTACGACGACATCGCGAAGGACGAGGAAGTCCGACGCATTTATCTGGGGCAGGGGGCAAGTCATGCTGCACATTGAAAATCTGTCGGCTGGATACGGCGACATTGCTGTCTTGCACCAGATCACGCTTGCCGTTCAGCCCAACGAAGTGGTCGGAGTGCTCGGATGCAATGGAGCGGGAAAAACGACGCTTGTGAAGGCGATCATGGGCTTTTTGCCGCACGTGAGCGGCGAGGTTCGCTTTGGCGAGCACGTCGTCAACGGCATGCGCGCGCATGAAATCGCTCGACTGGGCATCGGGTTGGTGCCGCAGGGGCGATGGATTTTTCCGAAGCTCACGGTGCGCGAGAACCTCATGATGGGAACCGCAGCGGCTGGCGACGCCGAGATTCTGGATGAGCTGTTCGAGTATTTCCCGGTATTGAAAACCCGGCTGTCGCAACATGGCGGGACGTTGTCGGGCGGCGAGCAACAGGTACTGGCTATCGCGCGTGCCTTGTGTGGTCGACCGAAACTGTTGTTGCTGGACGAGCCTTCTGACGGCGTGCAACCCAATCTTGTCGAGCTGATCGGCGATGTGATCCCGGTGCTGTGCCGTCGTTCGAAGCTGGCGGTGCTGCTTGTCGAACAGAATCTTGACCTCGTCTTGCGCTGCGCGCAGCGATGCATTGTGCTCAAGAACGGGCGGCTCGCCCATGCGGGAAAAATCGAGCCGCACCGCGGAACGGACAGCGCGCACCCGTTGGCCCAATTCTTGTCACCTGCTGCTGAACGAACGGCTGATTCGCAAGCGGCGTTTGTTGAAAGAGAACCTACATGAATCGACGTGACTTTTCGCGATCTGCCCTTTGGGGCGCGCTTGGGGTGTTCAGCGCCGCCGTTTGTCCGAATCTTGTCCGAGCAGCAGCGCCGATCAAGATCGGATTGCTTGCGCCGTTGAGCGGTCCACTCACCCGGGTCGGGGAAACCAATCGGCACTGTGCGATGCTCGCCATTGAGGAAATCAACGCTGCTGGCGGACTGCTTGGGCGACCGCTCGAACTGGCCGTCGAAGATACGCAGATGTCGACGGCAGTGACGCTCGAGAAGGCCAGGCAGCTATTGATGCGTGACGAAGTGGCGATGCTCACAGGCATGGTGCTGCCGTCCGAGCGCGAGGCGGCGCTGCAGGCCGCTAAGACGGCCGCGCGTCTTGTCGTCTATCCGAATTTCGACGAGGGTCGCTGTGATCCGCTGTTGTTAAGTACCGGTCTGAGTGTTGCTCAGCGGGTTGAACCGCTCATTACGTGGCTCATGCGTGGTGGTGGAAAGAGTGTCAGCGCGGTCGTCTCGGACGTCGGCAGCAACCGCAAGGTGCTGGTGCCCGCGCTGGAGGCGGCCGTATCTCGCCACGGTGGCCGCTTGTTGAACGTGTACTGGTTGCCGTTCGGCACGCGCGATTACGGTGCCGTGCTTCAACGAATTGCGGCACAGCAGCCGCAACTGGTATGGCACAGCATCGGCGATGATCCGGTCACGTTTGTCAAACAGTATCGGTCATTTGCGATGAGGCCACAGTTGGTCACGGACATCGCGCACGAATCGCTATCGATTGCAACTGCGGGCGCATCAACGGGCGCCATCGGTGTGTCATCGTACTTTATGAGCATCGATAGTACTGAAAATCATCGCTTTCTTGCGCGCTACACCGCGCGCGTGGCCGACACCCGTGCGCTGCGGTTAGGCCCCTATGCGGTGATGCTGCCTCACGGGGAATGCACGTACGCGGGCATTCGACTCTTTGCGCAGGCCGCACAAGACGCTGGCAGCGTCGAGGTCATGCATGTCAAGACGGCATTGTCGGGCATTTCGCTGAATTTGCCGCGCGGTAAGACGGGCGTGAGCCGAGCGGGCGATCACGTCACATGCATGACGCGCATCGCTCAGGCGCAGGCGGATAACAGCTTTGCGCTTTTGGATTCAGTCGGACCGATTTTGCCGACCTGTCAGGGATAAAGCGGTCACGACATCCCGTCATTAATTTGTCTATATCACTAAGGAGTGCGATATGAATGATATATCCATGATGAGCGCAGAGACGTTGCTTGTCGAGTATCGACGTCATGCACTGTCGCCGCGTGAGTGTATGGAGGCAGTGCTGGAGCGCATCCAGCAGTTTGATCCGCTCGTGAATTGCATGTGCAGCTTCCATGCAGATATGGCGCTGCAGGCAGCGCGCGAATCGGAGCAGCGCTGGATGCGCGGTGAGCCGCTCGGGCTACTCGATGGCGTGCCAGTATCGGTCAAGGATCTCATCGATGTACAAGGATTTCCGACGCGGTATGGCTCATTGACGAGCCCGGACACCCTGCAACGTAGCGATGCGCCTGCGGTTTCGCGCCTGCGCCGTGCCGGAGCATTGTTGTTCGGAAAAACGACGACATCGGAATACGGCAACAAGATTGTGACGGATTCCCCGCTCACCGGCATTACCCGCAATCCTTGGGATCGGCGCGTGACGCCGGGTGGCAGCAGCGGCGGCTCGTCAGTTGCGGTCGCGCTTGGCATGGGTGCGTTGTCGCTGGCCACCGACGGCGGCGGGTCGATTCGTGTGCCGGCGTGCTGGAGCGGCGTCGTAGGTTTTAAGCCAACGTTCGATCTCGTGCCGACCGGCGTAGCCGGCTCCTGGACCCGACTGTCCACGCTCGGGCCAATTGCGCGCAATGTGCGTGACACCGCGTTGATGCTCAGCGTTGCATCGGGAGCGCACGATCCTTTGCAGTCAGAGTCAGATCGCCCGGTGGACTATCGCATTGGACTGGAGCATGGTGTCGCCGGGCTGCGCGTGGCGTATTGCCCTGGCATTGCGGGCGTGACGGTTGATCCCATGGTCGCTGCGAGTGTCGCGCAGGCCGCGGATGTATTCGAGGCCTTGGGTGCGCACGTCGAGCAAGTCGATGTGAAGCCGCTGGCCAATTATCTGGACAGTCGCATGCACGCGATTCAGTGGTCGGTGTTCTTTGCGCAACGTGCATGCGCGATGAGCGAGGCGCAACGTGCACAGCTCGACTCGGACGTACAGGTCCTTGTGGAGGCCGGTCTGCAAGTCACCGCGCCAGAACTTGCCGGTGCGTTGCGTGCACGTCATCTGCTGGGTGTCGAGATGGCTGCGTTCTTCGAGTGCTACGACTTGCTCGTGACACCGGTGTTTCACTGCGGCCCACTGCCGGTGCCCGGGTTGCCGAAGACACTGCTGACGGCACCTCAGCAGACATCGTGGTGCAACCAGACCGGGCTGCCTGCCGCGAGCGTGCCGTGCGGCCTGCCCGGTGGTTTGCCCACGGGCGTGCAGATCGTTGGGCGCCTGCACGCGGATGCACTCGTACTGCGTGCCGCACGGGCCTACGAGTTGGCGCGCGGCGCGTTTCCCACGGCGCCCCTGTTACAGGGCGAGCACGCAGTGGCCACGGAGGTAACCCCGTGAGCGTTCAAGTCGCAAAGATCGTGGTGCATCTGGTTGAGCGGCGCGCCGAGTTGAACACCGCGATCTATCCACCCCACCGCCAGGCCATTGCAGCTGCTGTCCTGTCACGGCAGATCTGGCGATTAGATGATCCTCTTGAGCCTCTGTACGAGCTCGGTGCGGAGCTGGGGACGTCGCTGACCGAGCACGCCCGATGTGCACTGGGTGTGCAACGCGGGGCCATTCAAGTGTACGGCAAGGCCGCCTTGGTGGGCACGGCCGTGCCGCTCGAGTGTGCGGCCGCGCTGTTACATCCACGAATGGGCAAGGCGATACGTGCCTGTCTACCGGGGACTACATCGCTCATTCCGTCGGTCACAAAGCGAGGCGCCGCGGGTGCGTGCCTGGACATCCCGCTGCATGGCGCGGTTGACATGTGGAACTTCGATCACTTCGATACTGCATCGCTGATTGTGCCGGATTCTCCTGCGCCAGATGAACTCGTGGTGGCCATCGCATTGGCCGAGCACGGTCGGCCGCTCGCGCGCGTCGTGTCCGCGTAGACGCGTCGCCCCGGTTGCGCGCGATCGATTCAAACAACGAGGAGGAGAACCTATGCGGAAGATAGTTTGGGGCTTGGCGCGCGCTTGCGCTGTTTCGGTTGGGATGTGGGGCATTCCGGGCGTCGTCCACGCCCACTCTTCGGTATCGCTTTACGGTTTGATCGACGCCTTTGTTGGCGAAACGCATGCGCCAGGCGCGGCCGGTAGTGCCTGGCAGGTAGGCTCAGGCGGGATGACGACGTCATATTGGGGCGTGACGGGATCGGAGGATCTTGGCCACGGCATGAAAGCGGTGTTCACGCTGGAGGGATTTTTCAGAGTCAACGCTGGTCAGCTCGGCTCATTCAATGGCCAGTCGTTCTTCGGTCGCAATGCCTTTGTCGGACTGAGCGGACGCTTTGGGGAGGTGACGATCGGGCGCAATACGGCACCCCTGTTCGTCTCCACGTTGCTCTTCAATCCATTCGGTAACTCGTTCGCGTTTTCGCCGATGATCTCACACGGATACCTGGGCTCAGCCATGGGGGCGGCTTCCGTGCAAAGCGATACGGCGATCGACAGTTCGGTGTTGTATCAGACACCGGAGGTTGGAGGGCTTTCTGGAAGCCTACTCTATAGCAATGCGGGTGTGGCCGGCCACACCGGGCAGGCGAACTATAGTGCCAATGTGCTTTACTTCGCCGGCGCGTTTTCGGCAACGGCCGCGGTGCAAAGTCTGCACACAGCTTCGCTTTTTCTGAATGGTGCAACGGCACAAACGGCATGGCTTGTCGGCGGTGCCTATCGGATCCACGCAACGAAGCTCATGTTCCAGTACGAGCGGGTGAGCAACAATAGCAACGTGACCGACGACACCGTGCAGGTGGGAGCAAGCGCGCGATTCGGAATGGGCAGTATGCTGCTGTCGTGGGCGGGCACGCGGCGGCGTCCTGTCACCGGTTCCGGCCTCCGGTGGTCGACGTTCGCGTTGGGCTACGATTACCCCCTCTCGAAACGCACAGACATTTATGCGGCATGGCGCTATGACACGGTTACGCATGCCTCATCAGGAAATGGCGTCGGAGCGGGCGTGCGGATGCGGTTTTGATTTGCTATGCAAACACGTCAAGTCGAAAGGCTGGTCGGTCCCGGGCGCCTCGCATGGATCGTTGCGACGGCCACCTCTGTCTGGAGCGACGAGGATGACGCACGTGAGTTCTTGTCGACCCCGCATCCGGACCTCGAACGGCGTACCCCGCTTGATCCTGCGCTTACGGAACTCGGCGCGCGGCGCGTTGAGGAGCTGGACTGGAAGCTCTTCTACGGGCTGTCAGCGTGAAATTGTTCCGCATCGCTGATACGCGGCACACGATTTGGAGCGGCACCGGCGCGATGTTGGTCGGTGGCCGCCGCTGGATTCCGATAGTGTCAACGCGAGACTGGCTGAACAATTTTGCCGTAGGTTTAGTGCCGCGCAATTGCGATAAGGTATTCCGAAGAAGGCATTCGAGAGACGGCGTCTAGCGAAATGAAGGGGAACATATTGAGGGCTATATTACCCTTCATTTCGTGACATCGAGCGAACGCCGCAGGCTTGTGGCGCTCCGCGCAACTAAAGTTGTGTCTAAGTTTCAACTAACGATGTGTCTACCCGGCGCGCGGCGCCGCTAGATGCGTCAGCACGCTCAACCCGGCGTGAAGTTGAATCTGAACCAGTGTCCTGAGCGGAATCGGCTGCAGGTGGTCCGAGTGGGTGAGTCGGTCAATTTCACGCGACAGGAAATCCGAACACGCGGCGCTCACGCGAAACCCTTCCCCTCGGTCCAGTGCCAGCATGGAGAGTCGGCGCGCGAGCGCGACGAGCCGCAGCAGGAACAGCCGGCCCGTGACGTGACGGATCGTGTACTCGGCCCACGTCAATGTGCGCTGCTGCTCCGATTCGCTCATCGTGGGCGGAAAATCCTTTTCGTAATTGCCGATGAATTCCCGCAGGCCCCGCCAGATACTGAGGGCCGCTGCGTTCGTCGCCGCGTAGTCCAGGGACAGCGCCCGTCGCGCCAACGGAAAAATATCCATGCTCCACGCCCGGAGGTCCGCCTCAAGTTCGCCGAGGGACCGGTTTGACCGCCCATCGTCATGCAAGCGTGCGTGATCCCAAAACGGCACTTCCGTGACGAACGAAAAGGTGCCGCGACTGGCCGTGTAGCCGGCACTGGAATTGCCAAGTGGACGTTCATCCGGCTGTACGAGGGCCGCGGCCTCTTGCGCTCGCATTCGCTCCTTTTCCATGTCCCGAAACTGAAAGATTCCGTCGGCCCACCGCCCGAGCGCAGCTTCGCCCACGGAATTGAGCGTCAACCCGTACTGGCCACTCACGCCCGCGAGCGTAGCGGCCAGTTCCGCTGGCATCGCCAAGGCGAGGTGGAACACGCCACCGAATTCCGCGTTATGCAGCGAGTACATGAAATCCGGCTTGGCGAGCTCGATCGCGGCGCGCCAGGCAAGATTTTCCGGCAGCGGGTAGCGCGCGAGGCGATCATCCGGCTCGAACGGGAAAGTGTATTCGGCCTGTTCGGCGAACGGTGGACGGTAAAGGTGCTTCAGATAGACACCGAGATCACCATAGGCTGAAAACCGGCCCTCATTGAGTCGAAGAGCGTCCGGTTCGATCGCCTTGATGAAATGCCAGCGATAAGGCAGAGACTGCCGCAGCGCCGGGTCGCGACACAGGCGGTCAATCAAGTAGTCGATCAGAAGGCAGCCGATCGGTTCGTTCGGATGCGGCGCGCCAATGAACAGCGCGGACAGTGGCCCGTCGCCGATCGAAATCAGGTCGATCGGCTCGCCCTGTCCAGACAGGTCCGCGCGGGTCACAGTGACGAGGTCGGGATAGCGGTGTTGAGTCTCCTGTGTCCGCTGCGCCATATGGTTAAACGTAGGAACGGCATGGAAATCCGGGACTTCCTTGACCAGGCTGAGCCAGTGGGGAAACGTCATGACAGTTCTGTATTCCGTGGTGAGGCGGGAAATTTCCCGTTCCAATGTGCGTGCCGATCCGCTGTCGGACAACGAATCCCGGTTCGGTTCGATGGATCGAGAGCAAGAGGGACCGGCGCCGTGCCGACATCTCTTGCGATTTCCGCGCTACGGAGCTTTGCGAGCGGCATCATGCCGCAGTGAAAACAAGGTGTTATCGGCACATGTGATTCCAGCCGCCACGTTGGCGCACCCATTCCACCCACGGCGAATCGCTGGGCGGCCCGCCAAAGCCTTTCTGGTAGCGGATGACCGTCACATAGTGCAATGTAGTTCCGTCACTCCGGAACCCTCGCGGATCAAGGCTTCCGGCCCTAATTTGGCGACTTTATTTTGGTCCATGGGTGCGGGCAGACTTCGCGATGCGTCAAACACGCCGTCCTGCATTTTCACTTTGCGCGATAGTGACCCGGCAATTTTCCGTACACCTTGATCGCCCCGGCAATTTTCCGTACAATGGCGTCAGGAGGTGAATGACCATGGCTACCACACGATTTGAGGCCCGCATCGAAACGGATGTGCACGCGGCGATCCGGCGCGCTGCCGAGATTCAGGGGCGCACGATGTCCGATTTCGTCGTCTCGGCCGCCCGGGAGGCGGCGCAACGCGCGATTGCCGACGCGGAAGTGATCCGCCTGTCGGTCGCGGAATCGGAACGGTTCGCGCACGCGATCCTGACGCCCGCCGAGCCGGTCGAGGCGCTTAAGCGTGCGATCGATCTTCACGACCAACTGCTGCGTAACGCATGAGCGGTGCGCAGTTGGTAGTGGCCGCCCTTGAGGCGGCTCATGATCGATCTCGATTCGCATGCGGCACGCCCGCGCTTGATCGATATCTGCGCGAAGTGGTTACGCAGGACGTACGCCGCAGGGTGGCCGCCTGTTTCGTGATGCTCGACGGCAACGTCGTCGCGGGCTACTACACACTGTCTGCCGCCAGCGTCGCGCTCACGGATTTGCCGCACGCCATCGCGCGCAAGTTGCCCCGTTATCCTGCGATCCCGGTGGTGCGCATGGGGCGCCTGGCCGTCGATCAGGCATATCGCGGCAGGCGACTCGGCGCAGCGCTGCTGGTCAACGCGCTGCAACGTGCCGCAAAGTCCGAAATCGCTGCGGTGGCTCTGACGGTTGACGCAAAGGACGAAACGGCGGCGGCGTTCTACCGGCATTTCGGCTTCGCGCCGCTGACTAGCGACCCGCTGGCATTGTTCATGCCATTGGCAACGGTGAAGTAGCGGAAGCTATCACCGTGCGAGCCGTCGCTTCGCGCGACGATTGGGAGATCGGGCGACGAATCGTTGAGTTCGAGCAGGGCGGGAAGGGACGGGCCGCTTATGGCGAGGCGGTGATCCGCCGTTTGGGCGCCGATCTGTCAGAGCGATTCGGTCGCGGCTTCGGATGGCGCAATCTCGCACAGATGCGCGCCTTTTACTTGATGTGGCCTGCGGATCGGATTGTGCAGACACTGTCTGCACAATCCACGCCCGCCCGGATTGTCCCGACAGCGTCTGCAAAATCAACCAAGGCGGCGGTGAAGGCGCCGCCGGGCGGGGCGTTTGAGCTGAATTCTATCGCTCAGGCTTTTCCGTTGCCCTGGTCCGCCTACGTTCGCCTCCTCGCGGTGAAAGCGCAAGCTGCTCGAGACTTTTACGAGGCTGAAGCGCTGCGTGAGGGCTGGTCTGTGCGGCAGCTTGACCGTCAGATCAGCAGTCAGCTCTATGAACGGCTGGTGCTGTCACGCAACAAGGCGTCCTTGCTCGGAAAGGCGGCCGTAGCGCAACCCGGCGATTTTCTATCGCCTGAGGAAGCGATCCGCGATCCGTTTGTCCTCGAATTTCTTGACATGAAGGACGAATATTCGGAGTCGGATCTCGAAGCGGCTTTGATCCAGCACTTGGCGGATTTTCTCCTCGAGCTCGGCGATGACTTTGCGTTCATAGGCCGGCAGCGGCGTCTACGGATCGATGACACCTGGTTTCGAGTCGATCTCGTGTTTTTTCATCGGCGCTTGCGATGCCTGCTCATTATTGATTTGAAGGTCGGGCGCTTCAGCTATGCGGACGCGGGGCAGATGCATCTCTACCTCAACTACGCACGTGAACATTGGATGAAGCCCGGCGAAAACCCCCCGGTTGGCTTGATTCTGTGTGCTGAAAAAGGCGCGGCCGAGGCGCATTATGCACTCGACAACCTTCCGAACAAGATACTCGCAGCTGAGTATCAGATGATCCTCCCGGATGAGGCCACGTTCGCGCGAGAATTGGAGCGTACCAGGATCGAACTAGAGCGCCGGGGCCACAAGACGTGACTTCTGCACCCGAAGCTTCGAGATGCTTGGATACGCGCGGATTGGCGGCCACGATGAAGCCAGCCATCCAGTAAGTCTTGATGTTGCCTTTACTCGCGATCAAGCTATGCGAAAACACTCTACCCGGCGCCGACCGCCACTGACGAAGGGCGCAACTGCTACCACTTCCGGTTGATCACGCCCGTCGTCTTTCTCTCAAACACCACCTCGCATTTGCACTGCTTTGCGGCGGCAGTGGTGATATTGAGTCGATCGCCACGCTGTCCAATATGCTCGCGCTCGCCTTCTATTTGCGTTCCGACGGCGAAGCGGAACTTTATCGCTCCGTGGACTTCGCACTCAACCAATGCATTGCGCGGGCAGAGCGGGGTGGCAAGTGGACTTTTACAGACGCGGAACGGACTGCACTCGAAGCGTTGCTTCGTGTTCATGATAAGCAACTTGCTTCGGTGCCGGTCCATCGCTATCTTGAAGCGCTGGAGCAGGTGCAGCATGTTGGCACGCCTTCCTTTAACTTGCCGATCGAATCGCACTGATGCTGAACGTTTTCTGCCTGTCGTGGCGAATATGGCGGCGGTTGATGTGCACGCATAAATCTGCGAGTTGGCGCAGCCAATGCGTGATCCGTGTGTGGACCTCGTCGTCGACAGTTTCTACGTAGAAACTCTAGGAAGCGAGTCACGGCGTGTGTAGTTGTATCGTCAAAGGGCACCGCGATGCTCTTTGTCGAAGTGGTTCTATTCCGTGGCGGGATCTAGTGGAATGAAGGGGCATCAGGATGACGGTACCCTGACCCAAGAACAAAGGACTCACCGATGAGCACCTCATCCAGTCTCGATCCCAATCTCCGCGATGTCCAATGTGTCGGGGAAGCGACGGACCTCGTGAGCTTTCTACAACACGTCGACAAGTGGCTTGCCAGCGTCCCCGTGATGGATCTCGATTTCCCGTTGTTTCGCGGTCAGGAAGTCGAGTCGTGGCGGCTTGTGCCCTCCATTGGACGCGCACCGTACCAGATGCGGCTTCGGCCCGGCACCGAGCAACGCATGCTCGACGAGTTCAAGCAGCGTGCCGTGCCTCACGTCGAATCGACCGTGGAGCTGACGAATGCCGACTGGCTCGCGATCGCGCAACACCACGCGATGCCAACCCGCTTGCTGGATTGGTCGGGGAGTGCATTGTCGGCACTCTGGTTCGCTGTGAGAAAGCCGGCCGTCGAGAAACCGTGCGAGAACCGCTCGTGTGAAAGCGAGGAGGGCCGCGGCGTGTGGCCGGGCGCGATCTGGATGTTGCCCGTTACGCTTGGCGATCTGATCTCCTCCGAGGAGAGCAAAGATCCGCTCGGGCTCGGTCAAACACGTTTGTTTAAGCCGCGCCACGTGTCCCGCCGTATCGCTGCGCAGGATGGCTGGTTCACAGTGCATCGCGGCAAGCAGAGTGGGCTCGACACAAAGTATTTCGCGCTCGACACTAACCCTGAGTTTCGCGACCGGCTGCGCTATATTCGCATTCCAGGCGAGAAATTCGGCATCATCCGGGGACAGCTTCAGCGGGCCGGCATCAATCGCGGCATGTTGTTCCCGGACCTCGATGGGGTCGCCGGCCGCATCACCGACACCATCCTGTATCCAGCTGATCAGCCAACGCCCGGCGCTGACAATCTCTGAGGCGTCTCCCGTGGCCAATCGCCCTCAACAGAGACCCACCGCCGCTGCGCACCTATACCAATGACTGCCATCCCGCTGAATCGAGATTTATCACGCCGGCACGATGGCCCACTCAAACTTCGGTTCCGCGGAACGCGTAACCGCGCCTGCCGGCGGTGCGGGTGCGTCCCGGGCGAGTTGACATCTGTCTTCGCAACGCCCGGGGCGGTGACGACTTTATTGCGCGACACTCAAGCCAATGAATTTGCGGCAGTTTTCCGTTTTCCAGTCGATGCCGACCGACGAAGTGACATTTTTACTTCGCAAACGGTGACAACTTTGCTTTGGTCTACGTCTGGCGGCATTGAGTCACCACTGATCAAGAGCACTGTCGTTGAAATTCTTGAGGGTACCGAGCCAGCCTTTAAGAGTCGAAAGCGCAAGTACGGTCTTTGATGGCGATGCGCTGGGGCGCTAAGGCTTTGAAGTCGCCGCGGTGGATGAAGAACCGCCGTCGCGGTCGCGTACCAATCCTGACGCCGGGACGAACGCGCCAGCGAGAAGAGGGTTTATCACGCGCGATTCGTTGGCGTTGATGCCGGTCAATGACGATGATGCCGCGTGTGCGGCTTTCTGCCCAGGCGCATGGGGCCCGGCATCCGCGCGCGATCGATCGCCGCACCGAAGCATGATTGACACAGGTCAATCGTGTCATCCGGAGCGGCAATACATTCGGTTTCAGCGCTCGCACACCATGACGCGTGATTGTGCGCCGGACGCGGCATGTTCGTCGCGGCGCGGCCGTGCCCTACACCAAGCCCAATCATGCCGTTCCATCACGAGCGGGAAATCACGGCTGCGCGAGGCACTTGCGATGAAACGACGGATGTTGATGGCTGTTGTACTGCTTGCGCTCGGCGCATGTGCCGGGTCGCAGCGGGCCGCGACTTTCAGGTCGACGGAGACGCAACTGCTCGAGGGGCGTCAGGCGGCATCACTACGGTGTTCGACTCGATCGGAATGCGATGGCGCGTGGAACCACACACAGCGTTACATCGAAAGTCACTCGGCTACCCGAGTCATCCCATCAGGCATGGATCGGATCGAAACCGCACAACCGTATGTGGCCGGAGAAGTCTATCTGTGGGCTTCTCGCACGGTATCGGACGGTGGCGGCTACGTGATCCGGCTCAAGCCGATGTGCAAGGGCATGTACGACAGCGATGGCGGGCCCGGTTGGCAATACGATACGTGCGCGAAGAAAATTCTCGGGATACAGAGCGGCTTCCTGTCGTACGTGCGTCAGCCGCCTTCGCCGCATATCCCATCGCTGCCGAGTGAGCGTTGAACATGTTGCGCGTCGCGTCAAGGCTCGTGTCGCGCTGGCACACGACCGAACACGTCGATGCGCTCGCCGCTGCGGACCTCGGTCCCGTCCGCTGTCGGCATTCCGCCGATTTCAAACCGTTGACCTCGGTCAACGAGCGCGTCCGGCCAGCGATGATGATGGAAACACATTCGAACGCCGCCAACGCGTCGGGTTATCCAGCGAGGTCCGCATGTATACGAGCATCATGGTCGCAGTAGACGGTAGTCCTTCATCAAAAAAGGCGCTCGACGAAGGGCTGAAAATGGCCAGATCGTGCGGCGCACGGCTGTTCGCGGTTTTCGTCGTCGATAAATCCATTCTGTTTGCTTACGGCGGGCGTATGGAGCCGGCCGCGCTGCTCGACGAAATCCGTCACTATGGCAAGACGATCCTGCGAAGCGCTGACCGGGCGATCTCGCATGCCGGGGTGAACGGCGAGACGGAAATTGTCGAGACGGATATCGGGCAGGATGTCGTGGAGCGGCTACAGCGCTACGTCGACGATCGTTCGATCGATCTGGCCGTGATCGGCACACACGGACGTCGCGGCATTCGGCGGATGCTCCTCGGCAGTGTCGCCGAACGCTTCCTGCGCGAATCCCGTTGCCCGGTTCTGCTCGTGCGCGACGAAGGCCCCACACCCGCCGCCGTGGCGGCCTGATTGCCGTCACGGCACGAAGCTCGGCGGTGGAGCCGAACGTGCGGGCCGGACGACACGGGCAACGTGCCGAGCGTGCCTTCGTCCGCAGTCAATGGACTATCAGGTCAGGTAACCATCATGCAGATATCGTTTCCTTCCGAACCGCCGACGTATTGCGGCGTCGACCCCGCGCTGCGCTTTTTTGCGCTCGTCGACGGACATCGCGTGCGGTGCGCGATCACCGCGGCCGCGCTGGAGGACCACTTCCGCGCGGTGTCACCTCGCGAGCAGGATCTTGTCGACGCGTTTGCGCGCCATCGTCCCGTCATCGAACGTGCGGCGCGTTGCTTGCTCGAGGAAATGGGCGGGCGGCCGGTCCTGCTTCACAGCGGGTACTTCCGGTTCTGTACGTGATCGGCCGCCGCCTTTGACGCGCATCAAGCGTATGCCGAGACGGGCGCGTACGCTGGAATTCGCAAGATCATTCGTCCCTTGCGCGGCACCCGGTGTCGCGCTCGGTTTTCATCGCGGTCGATGCTGTCGGGACGAAAGCGCCGACTGCTTGTCATCTGCATGAGGAGTATGAACCATGAACAACATGACGCGTTACGATCCGTTCTCGCTCGAACCCGTTTCCGACCTGTTCCAGGGCCTGTTCAGGCCGCTGCGCGGGATGACGCTGGCCGACGAGCCGGATCTTGCATCGATGAAGATCGACGTCACCGAAAACGACAACGCATACACGGTCAACGCGGAACTGCCCGGCGTCGCCAAGGACGATATCGACGTCCAGGTGACGGGCAATACCGTATCGATCAACGCGAAGATCGAGCGCAACAACGAACAGAAGGACGGTGAACGCGTGATCCGGCGCGAACGCTACAGCGGTGCGGTCAGTCGTTCGTTCTCGCTGTCGGGCGAGATCGACGACGCGAACGCGACGGCGACGTATCAGGATGGCGTGCTGTCGCTGACACTACCGAAGAAGGCGCCGGTCGGGCAGAAGAAGCTCGCGATCAGCTGATCGTCGGCGGGCGGTGCAGGCGCGCATTGTCCGCCGCGAGAAGCCGGCGCGGAGCGATCCGCGCGCCGTTTTCATTGATGCGGCCGCGGGGCGCTCATGCATGCGACGGCGTGCCGCCGGTTCGATAGCCGACCGTCTGCGCGAGGATCGGCAATTCGTCCTCGTTCAACCGCAGCGCGTCGGCGAGCAGGCGGTGGTCGATCCAGCAGCGCACGACGGTGCCGATGCCGGCCGCCGCACAGTACAGCGAAACATTCTGCGCGATCGCGCCGGCCGCGATCGCCGAGAACATGTCACGTTGTCGCGGCGGCATGTCGAGTATCGCGGACGTTCGCACGACATAGACGAGATCCAGCGGCGCCCGGCCGACGAAGTCCTGATAGCCCGTCAGGTTGCGCGCGTCGACCGCGTGCTTCAGCACGAGCCGGTGTGCGGGTGCATCGTATCGATAGACGCCGGCCGGCAGCGCGACGTAGACGTCGATTTCGTTGAACGCATGCGCGGACGGTGCCGTACGGCCGCCGCTCGCGGGACGGTTGATGCCGTCCGCCGCCCACAGCATCGTGCCGAGCGTCGCGGGTGGCAGCGGCGTGGCGGCGAATTCCCGGGAACTCATGCGGGTCGCGAGCGCTGCCATCAGCGGCACGTCGTTGTCGAGCATCGGGCGCGGCAGGTCGACGGCTTCCCGCGACTCGCCGCGGGGCGGTGCAGGCTGCGCCGCGGGCGCCGGCGAATAGGCCAACAGTTGCGGTTCGGTCATTCGAGTCTCCTTGAAGCGTGACTGCGCGGGCCTGGAAAGTTGCGCATCGGCGATCTCACGATAAGACGGTCGCGCCGCGCCTAGTTGACTTCCGTCAAGCGACGCGTCGGCCGGCCGCGCAGCGTGACGCGGGGCATCCGTTGACATGCGTCAGCGACCCGAGCACGCGCCTGTGCAAATCTGGTCGTATGCGGCGAACAGGCATGCCGTGGCTCACAGGAGAGCAGACGATGAAAACCGACAAGCAGTTGAAGCAGGACGTCGAGGATGAACTGGAGTCCGACCCGTCGATCGACGCGACACGCATCGGTGTCGAGGTGGCCGACCGGATCGTGACGCTTTCGGGGCACCCGCCCAGCTATGCGGAAAAGCTCGCGATCGAGCGCGCTGCGAACCGCGTGGGCGGCGTCAAGGCGCTCGTCGTCGACATGACCGTGCATCTGCCGGACGACGACGTGCGTACCGACGAGGACATCGCGAAGGCGGTTCGTTCCGTGCTGCACTGGACGGTCGGGCTGCATGACGATGCGGTCAAGGTGCAGGTCGAGCGCGGCTGGATCACGTTGTCCGGTAAGGTCGACTGGGCATACCAGAGCCACCTGGCCGTGCGCGCGATCTCGCAGATGCGCAGCGTGACGGGCGTAACCGACCACATCGCGGTGCAGGGGGCGGTGGGCGTGGAGGACATCGGCGGCAACATCAAGCGCGCGATCATGCGCCACGCGGAGCGCGAGGTGAAGCACATCGCGATCGACGTGCACGACGGCACCGTACGGCTGTCCGGCAAGGTCGGCTCGTTTTCCGAGCGCAAGGCCGTGCGCGGCGCCGCGTGGTCGGCGCGTGGCGTGCGTGCCGTCGTCGACGACCTGGTGATCGACTGAATCCGTCGGGATGCGGCAGTCTGGGAGGGAGGTCAGATGATATTGTCTGGTGAGGTTCATGAAACGGACTGGTCGGTCGCGAGCGAGGCGGTCACGGCCGAACCAGACGGCTTTCGTTACCGGATCCATGTCACGCTCGAATCGCCCGATGGCGCATGCGAGCGCGAAGCCGTGATCGACGGGCTGCGTGTCGGGATGACGTGGATCGAGATGAAGAAGGCGAACATCTTTACGCTTTGAACCGGCGGCTGCCGAAGGCCGTGTGCGTCGCGACCGCGTCGATCCCGTCGTGGTATGCGGCAACCGCCGCATCGATTCGTGCGTCGATCGTCTATCGCGTCTCGTGAGAAACACGCCGGCGCGTGGCGCGCTTTCTTTTGCACGGACGCGTCTGTCGGCCCGGTCGCCGAACGTGACGGGCAACCGCATCGGTCACGGTCGGAAAGAAGCTGGCTGCGCCGAACACGTCGAACAGACCGTAAGCGCGCAGGCGATCCTTCACCGGTCCCTTCATCTCGGCGAAATTCATTGCGATGCCGCGTTCCGCCAGTTCGGCGTGCAGCGCCACGAGCCGGTCCGCGGCACTCACGTCGATGTCGGTGACAGGCTCGGCCGCGACGACAATGCGCGTGACCGGCTTCGTCGATCGCGCGATCGCGGCGCGCAAATGTTCGCAGAAGATCTCGACGTTTGCATAGAAGAGCGGCGCATCCCAGCGGAACAGCACGAGCCCGGACGTTTGCGCTGCACCCGGATGCCGCGCGATGTCGTGATAGCCGCGTACGCCCGTTAGCCGGCCCAGCACCGCGTCGTACGGATGCCAGGCCCGCCACACGAACGACAGCAGTGACAGCGCGCTGGCGAGCAGGATGCCGGGCACGACACCCATGCCGATCACGCCGGCGAAGCACAGCATCGAAATCAGGCATTCGCCGCGGCGCATTCGGTACAGCCGCACGACGCTGCGGACGTCGGCGATGCCGAACGCCGCGTAGATTACGACCGCGGCCAGCGCCGTGCGCGGGACGAAGATGAGCAGGGCCGGCGCGGCAACGAGCAGTATTGTGATGCACGCGGCCGCGACGAGGTTCGTGATCTGGCTTTGGGCGCCGGCGGCGATCGCGACCGGTGTGCGCGACGCGCTGCTGCTGACCGCGCACCCCTGCGTCATGCCGGCCAGTAGATTGGCCGCGCCAAGTGCGATCAGCTCCTGGTTGCGGTTCGGCGCATCGCCCGCCCGTGCAGACAGCGCACGCGACAGCATGCTGATGTCGGCGAACGACACCAGCGCCACGGCGACCGCACCGGACGCGAGCGCGCTCAGATCGGCAAGCGAGACGGCCGGAAGACGCGGGGCGGGCAGGCCGGCCGGCAGCGCGCCGACCGTCGGGATCCCGTGCAACGGCGGCAGACGGGCGACGATCGTCGCCGCCAGCACGGCGATCAATACGCCGGGCCAGCGCGGCGCCACCTGTTTGAACAGGATGATGGTCGCCAGCACCGCGACCCCGAGCAGACCGGCAGCGACCGAAAACCGGCCGCCTGCGAGCGCGTGCACGATATGCGGTACGCTGGAAAACACGTCGCCGGCCGATACTGGCATGCCCAACAGTTCGGGCAGTCGCCCAAGCGCGAGCGCGATGGCGATGCCGTTCAGGTAACCATACTGGATCGGACGCGACAGCAGATCGGTGACGAAGCCGAGGTCGAGCACACCGAGCAGAATGCAGATCGTTCCGGCCGACAGCGCCAGCGCGCCGGCAAGCGCGATCGCGCGCGGCGGATCATGGCCGGCGAGCGGGACGATCGCGCCGGCGATCAGCGCCGCTAGCGCGGAATCCGGACCGAGGACGAGAATCCGGCTCGGGCCGAGCAACGCATAGGCGAGCAAGGCCGCGACCGACGCATGAAGCCCCGTGATGGCGGGCAGTCCGGCCGCCTGCGCGTAACTCATGCCGACCGGCACCAGTACTGCGGACAGCGCGATTCCCGCATACAGGTCGCGCGCGAGCCATGCGCGGCGGTAGTTCGCGAGCAGCGCCACGCCCGGCAGCACGCGGGCGATGTATCCAGATAACGGGCGGTTCATCGCGGCTTCATCGGGCGTGCGCCGGCGCGAAAGGGCTGGCTCGCATCGGCAGGCAGGCGTTCATCGGGACGCCGCCATCCTCGAACGGGCGGGCACGACGACGCGACGAGCGAGGGATTCTGACGGCGACGGATGTCGCCGCACGGCGCGCCGCGACGCCGGACATCAGGCCGCCTTGAGCCCCGCAAGCTGCAGCGCCTGTGCGAACCGGGCCAGTGTCGCGATGGATCCCGTCACGCTTTCGTAGCGCTCGCGCCCGATCTGCCCGTCGAGTGTGACCAGCATGCCGGCGTCACGCGCGAGTGCAACGAGCGCCACCGTGTCAAGCGATGCCGTGCCGGACGTGTCGGATGTGGTGGCCCGCATCCCCGGATCGGAACGATAGTCGACGTATGACATGGCATCTCTCCTGGTTGTCTTGCGATCGGGCGCCGTGCAGCCGGTATCCGTGATTTCAGTATCGGTGTCGCGCGCCGCCGCTTCAATCAGCCTGTCCCGAAGTCACGGTAGGAATAATGCTCGTTTCGTCGGCGGATTCCTACACCGCGTGTGACTTCGAAGACACATCGCAGCGTGCCGGCGGGCGTTCCCGACGCCGTGCATACCAGCTTCCGATCGCGTGCCAGATCTGGGCAGCGGATTCGCAATACGTGAACAGCTCCAGGTCGCGGCGGTCGATCATCCCTTCGTCCGCGAGAAACGCCAGGTCGACCGCACGGCGCCAGTACGCCTCGCCGACGAGGATGACGGGCAGCGGCGCGATTTTGCGCGTCTGCAGCAGCGTCAGCACTTCGAACAGCTCGTCGAAGGTGCCGTAGCCGCCAGGGAAGAAGACGGCCGCTTTCGCGCGCTCGAGCAGGTGCAGCTTGCGGATGGCGAAATAGTGAAACCGGAAGCAAAGAGCCGGCGTGATGTACGGATTCGGCGCCTGTTCCCGTGGCAGCTCGATATTGAAGCCGATGCTCGGCGCACCGCGCTCGTAGGCGCCGCGATTGGCGGCCTCCATGATGCCGGGGCCGCCGCCGGTGACGATGGCGAGCCGCGCGGTGCGCGTGCATCGGTCGGCATGGGCGACGATACGCCCAAACTCGCGCGCAACGCGGTAATAGCCGCTGTGTTCGACGAGCCGGCTGGCGATCGTCGCGGCGCGCCGCCGGCTCGCGTCGTGTGGACGCTCCGCGAGCAGGCGATTCGCATCATCGAGCCGCGCGTTAGCGACCGACGGTGCAACGATGCGCGTGCTGCCGTAGATCACGACCGCATGGCCGATACGCTCGTTCTGCAGGCGCTCCTCGGCTTTCCAGTAGTCGAGCTGCAGCCGGATGCCGCGCATGCCGGAACGCCGCAGAAGGGTCGCGTCTTCGTCGATCCAGGCGCTGTTCGGGCTGTTGGCCGTACGCGTCGGACGCGGGACGGGCTGTCTGCCGACGTCGCCGCCGACGACGGCATCGAGTCTTGTGCGCGAGCGCTTGCCGCGCGTCTTCACGATCGTCGCACCGGATGCGGGACGGTGGCGCGCGTTGCTCGCGGGCGCACGTTTGATCATGGTCGACGTGAGTGGAAGGGTCGCGCGTTGGTCACTGGCTCAACACCCATTGTACGAGCCGATGCGAGTCGTCGGAGGACAGCGGGCCGCCACGATCGACGGCGGAAGGCATCGGTGTATTGCCCCAGTGTGCGGGGCCGCCGACGCGCAGCTTGCGTTCCAGCTCCGCCGCCGCACGCGGATCGCCGCGGTACCGTTCCGCAATCTCGTGGAATGACGGCCCGAGGAACGTCATGTCGGGCGTATGGCAGAACATGCAGTGCTGCGCTTCGACGAGTTCCGTCGGCTCGGGCACGGCCGTCTGCGCGGCAGCCGTGCTGGCCGTCACGGCGATCACGCAGAGGGCGGCGCAACGCATGATGTTCATGTTCGTTTCCTCGTCGAGATCAGGAGAAAGAGAGCACTTCGTCGAGCGGACGACGCGGCGAATGCGGCGTATGCGGGCCGCGCCCGACGCGCAGCAGCAACTGCGGCTCGCCGCGCAGCCCGAGCATGTGGCGCAAATGGGCGCGCAATCCGGCCGTCTCGACCGGCTGATTCAGGTACGACGCGGTGTAGCCCGCGCGCGTAGCGACGAGCAGGATCCGCTCCAGCGCCTGGCCGGCGGCGAGCCACGCTTCGCGATCGTCTCGCACGGTCGCGATGCACACGATCAGCGGCGATGCGCCGACGAGCTGGTGATGCAGGGCGGCCAGCCCGTTGCCGAGATCGAAGGTCCGCACTGCCATCGTCACGACGGGCGCGGCGAAGTCCAGCAACGCCGGCACGCCGGCCGCGAATGCCGGCATGCCGTCGACATGCCGGCGCGGATCGATCCAACTCGCCAGTTCGCGCCGGAAGCGCGGGTCCGCGAACTGCTGACGGTCGGCTTCGGCGACCAGCTCGGCGACGCGCGCACGGTGTGCAATCGAGTCGACGCACGCGACATCGGCGCCTTCCGCGATGCCGGCCTCGATCAGCGCCTGCTGGATCGCTTCTGGAACCAAGCTGGATTCGAACGGCGCGCGTGTCGTGACGCGCGCCGGAATCGCATCGAACAGTGTGCCGAGGGCCGCGTCGGAATAGCCATCGTCGCAGATCCGGACCTGCGCCAGCAGATCGGGGTCGACTTCGGACGGAAACGTGCTGATCGTATGGGCGAACCCGGCGTGGTCGAGCGCGACGCGCAGATTTAGCAACGCCGCCCCGCAGCTGATGATCAACTCGCGATCGAACGGATCGACCACGGGTAACGCGCGCGTGCGGTCTGCGCACACCGAGATCGTGTTGCCGTTGACCAGGAAGCGCCACGGCTGGGAATTGTGGCTGGACGGCGCCAGCACCGCGTAGCCGACCAGCGACCTCGGATCATGGTCGGGACGCATGCTTGCGGCAAGCGGGGGAACGGATATCATCGATTATCTCCAGGTCGCCGCGCCGGCGGCGTCATTCACGTCACTTCATCGTGTCAGCAACCGTCTGACGGCCGTTGACGCACATCAAGCGTCAGTCACCGGGCGGTGCATGCGCGAAGTGCAGCGACTAGCCTGTGAAAGCGAAGCGCGAGAAGGCGATCGCGCGGGGAGGGCAAGCATGCTTGCGATGATGTTTGACGGCACGACGCCGCATTTACGCGAAACGCGCGTGCCTGACCCGTCGCCTGCGGCGGGTCAGTTGCTGATCGACGTGCATGCGTGCGGGGTGTGCAGGACTGATCTCCACGTGGTCGACGGCGAACTCGCTCACGCGAAACTGCCGCTGATTCCGGGGCACCAGATCGTCGGCACGGTGCGCGGGCTGGGCGAAGGCGTGATGAGCTTCGCCGTCGGCGACCGGGTGGGCGTCCCGTGGCTGGGCTCGACATGCGGGCATTGCGCATATTGCATATCCGGCCGCGAAAATCTGTGCGACAACCCGGGTTTCACGGGCTATACGATCGACGGCGGCTATGCCGAGTGCGCGGTCGCCGACCACCGGTATTGCGTGCATCTGCCACGGCGCTATTCCGATCTGGAAGCCGCGCCGCTGCTGTGCGCCGGCCTGATCGGTTACCGGACCTTGCGGATGGCGGGCGATGCGCGCCGTATCGGCATCTACGGCTTCGGTGCGGCGGCGCATCTGGTCGCGCAGGTCGCGCAGGGTGAGGGACGCAAGGTGTTCGCATTGACGAAGCCCGGCGACACCGCGGCGCAGCAATTGGCGTTGTCGCTGGGCGCGGCATGGGCCGGCGGCAGCGACGAAGCACCGCCGGAGCGGCTCGATGCCGCGCTGATTTTCGCGCCGGCGGGGGCGCTGGTGCCGGCCGCGCTGCGGGCGCTCGACAAAGGCGGGATCGTCGTATGCGGCGGCATTCACATGAGCGACATCCCGAGCTTTCCGTACGCGTGGCTGTGGGGCGAGCGCCGCATCGCGTCGGTGGCCAACCTGACGCGTGCGGATGCGGTCGCATTCATGCGGATCGCCGCCGCGACGCCGCTGCGGGTCGAGGCAGTGCGCTACGCGCTGACTGACGCGAACAGCGCACTCGACGACCTACGCGGCGGACGCGTGTCAGGTGCCGCCGTGCTGGGCATGCACGATTGATCCGCGCGCCGCCGCCGCGGTGCGATCAGATTTGCCGCAGGCCATCCGAATCGACGATCCGGATCTGCTTGCCCTGCGCCGCGACGAGCCCTTTGTGCTGGAACTTCGACAGCATGCGGCTGACCGTTTCGAGCTTCATCCCGAGATATTCGCCGATCTCGTCGCGCGTCATCCGCAGCACGAATTCCGCGGCCGAGTAGCCGCGCGCCTTGAAGCGGGCGGAAAGATTCAGCAGGAACGCGGCCACGCGCTGTTCGGCGCTCATTGTGCCGAGCAGCAGCATCTGCGAAGATTCGCGCACAATCTCGCCGCTCATCATCTGATATACGTGATGCTGCATCGGCCGCACTTCGCGGCACATCTGTTCGAGCTGGCCGAAGGGAATGATGCAGACCGTGCTGTCTTCGAGCGCGATCGCGTCGCCGTTGTGGTGCCCGGTGTGCACGCCATCGAGCCCGAGCGACTCTCCGACGATCTGGAAGCCGGTGATCTGCTCGTCGCCGTCGCGATGCATCACGATCGTCTTGAACGAGCCGGTTCTCACCGCGTAGATGCTGTTGAACGCATCGCCCGAACGAAACAGCGTTTCGCCGCGCCGCACGTGGCGCGTCGTGCAGATCATCGCGTCGACGCGGACGAAATCGTCGGGCGAAAGATCGGGCGGCATGCAGACGGTACGCAACGCACACGTCGAACAGCGGGACGCGGCGCGCTTGGGCTGGTCCGCCGGTTCGACGGGATGCAGCGGGATGAACGGACGTAACGGCATGGTCGTCGAGACTTCGGCACTGCTCTGCATGATCGGCTCCAGTTCGGGGCAGCGGCGGTTCGCCGTCGGGCGGGATCGCGCTGGCCGTTGTACCGGCGGCCTGTCTCGGCCGCCTTCGTGTCGGGATTGCCTTGCGGACGCGCCAGGAGACCGTCAGGCCGGTCTCGGCGATGACGCTGCCGGTGCGCCGGGAGGCACGCTGAATTGTTTTTCTTGATCTGCAGTATGGATGTTGCGCGCCGTCAGGAAAATCAGCCGGAATTGAAGTTGTGGTAGGTGAGAGGGAAGGCTTGTAGGAGGTTTCCTACACTGGTGCGGCGTCTTGTCGCGACCGCCGTCAGAGCTCGTCTGGGTCCTCGAACAGCTTGTGACGCATCGCGTAGCGCACGAGGGCCGTGTCGTTCGGCATCTGCATCTTTTCGAGGATGCGCGTCTTGTACGTGCTGACGGTCTTGACGCTGACGCACAGCGCCTGCGCGATTTCGGAAATCGACTCGCCGGTGGTTACGCGCCGGAACACATCGAACTCGCGGTCGGACAGGCGCTGGTGCGGCAAGAGATCGGTCGGTTCGTTCAGGCTCTGCGCGAATTGCTCGGCCATGGTCAGGCTCACGTAGACGCCGCCGGCCGCGATCTTAGTCAACGCGGCGACCAGTTCGGCGCTGGCGCTTTCCTTGGTCATGTAGCCTGAGGCTCCCGCGCGGAACGCGCGCACCGCGTATTGCTGCTCGGCGTGCATCGTTAGCACAAGGATATGCAATCCCGGTTTCTCGTCCTTGATCTGCTTGATGAGTTCGACGCCGTTGCGGCCGGGCATCGACAGGTCGAGCACGAGCACGTTAGCGTCCGTGTCGCGCATGAGCGCAATCGTCGAAGCACTGTCCTGCGCTTCGCCGACGACGTCGAAACCGCTCGCGTTCTGGAGGATGTGCCGCAGACCGTCCCTCACAAGCGCGTGGTCGTCGGCGATGAGTACCCTGATCATGACAGCACGTCTCCTTGCTGGATGGCGTGAAGCGGCAGCGCCACGGTGATCGTGAATCCCGAGCCCGGCCGGTTGTCGATCGTCACCGTGCCGTCGAGCATGTGCGCGCGCTCGCGGATGCCGATCAGCCCGAACGACGGGCGATCCTGACTGTCGCGGGGGTGTTTCGGCGCGCCGTGGCCGTTGTCCGCGACGCGCAGCATGCAATAGCCGTCTGCCGTTTTCAAGGTCAGCGTCACATTCGTCGCATCCGAATGTCGCGCGACGTTGGTCAGCGCCTCCTGTACGATGCGGAACAACGCGGTCGCGCCGGCGCCGGTAAACTTGGTGTCGACCGGCCCGATGTCACGGTCGACCGTGATCCGGTAGCGGCGCGTGAAATCGTTTGCAAGCCACTCGATCGCCGGGATGAGACCCAGGTCGTCGAGCATCACCGGCCGCAGATCGGCCGCGATGCGTCGCACCGACGCAACGGTCGAATCGATCAGGCGATGCATGGCACCCAACTGCTCGCGCACGCCGGTGTGGGGCGCGACGACGCCCGCAAGTCCCAGTTCGACGGCGGACAGGTCCATCTTAAGCGCCGTGAGTTGCTGGCCGAGGTCGTCGTGCAATTCGCGCGCAATCCGTGTTTTTTCTTCCTCGCGCACGTTCTGCAGGTTGGCGGACAGGTCGCGCAACTCCTCGCGCGACTGCTTGAGGGCGTTTTCCGCTCGCACCCGCTCGGTGACGTCGCGCAGCATCACCGTGTACAGCTTGCCGGCGCCGTCGCGAATCTGCGAGATCGACGCCTCGATCGGAAACTCGGTGCCGTCACCGCGCAAGCCGAACAGCACGCGTTGTCGCCCCATCTGGCGCTCAGACACACCGGTCACGCCGAATTGCTCGACGTGCCGCGCATGCGCGGCACGAAAGCGTTCGGGGATGAAGCGGGACAGCGGCGCGCCGACCGCCTCCATCGCGGAAACGCCGAACACGTGTTCGGCGGCAGGGTTGAAGATCACGATCGTCTGGTTCTCGTCGACCGTGACGATAGCCTCCATCGACGACCGGATGATGCCCATCATCCGGGCCTCCGTCGGTTGACTGTTGCCGGCGGTCTCGGCGACACGTGTGCGTTGCGAGAGGATCTGCCGCACGAGCGCGGCCAACGTTAGCGAGAGCACGGTGCCGGTCAGCAGCACGGCCATTGCGGTGCGGGCCGTGTCGGCGGACGCCGCGCGATAGTGCAGCGACAGCGGCGTGCCACCGAACACGAGCGAATCAGTTCGCTCGAGCGCTTTGCGGGAATCGGTGGCATCGTCGCCGCTGAAACCGGCGGTGTAGACCGGCGCCGCTGGGGTGTCGGCGACGATTTCCAGATGCAGTCGATCGAGCAGGGACGGATCGACCAGACGGTCTGGATTCAGTGCGGCATAAACGTATCCGGTCGCCGTCGCGTGCCGCGCCTCGAACGATGTGCCGTCTTCCGCTTTTGCACCAATCGGCAGATACAACGTTAGTTCCGTCCGGGCGAACGCCGTATCGATACTGTCCTGTATCGCGTTCGCGGCCAAAGCGACCTTGCCGGTTTCTGCCGCCCGCTGCAGCGCCTGTCGCGTTGCCTGATTGTCCTCGGCGGCGCTCGGCTCGATTCTTCCGAGACTGCGGACCGGCGATTGCAACGCGTCCAGATCGAGACTGGCGAGATAGCGGAGCCATGCGGCGCCGGATGGCTCCGCCGACAGTGCCGATGCAAACGCGCGGGTGCCGCGCAATATAACTGCGGCGTCGAGGAGGCTGCGCCGCAGGCCGGCCGTCGCGCGGGTGGCGGCTTGCTCGAATCTCACCTGGGTAGCGTGCCGGACATTGTTCTCCAGTACCCGGGATGCCGCAAATGTTGCCGTCAGGCCGAGCGCCAGCGTCAGCAGCGCGGCCAGCCCGGCATATCGGGCGGGCGGCCGGATGCGGCGCGGAGCCGGTCCGGTCCGGAAGGGGGGCGCATTCACTGTCATGGCCGTTCATCCTGACGGATTTCGTCGACGGCCGGCTGGCGGCGGGCCGGACGCGGGACACGAAAAGCGGCGGGGCGGGCTGGAATTGCGATATCGCCCTGAATTGTGCGCGTTTTACCGAGGTTCGCCAATCGGGACTGATGCGTACGGACGTCGCCGCGCGCACTTGACCCGCGTCAACGGAAAGGCGTGCGAAGGGATCAGACTGGTTTCACGAACCGATCGAACCGGGACGACAGGAGGCACGCGCCATGTATCGAAGAATCTTTACTGCACTCGACGGCAGCCGCAGCGCGCGGCTTGCGCTCGACGAGGCGATTTCGCTCGCCCGCGATTCGGGCAGTCTGGTCATCGCCACGTGCGTGGTATCGGACGCGCCGCGGTTGGCGGACGTCGACGGCGGCTATATCGATCAGCGCGATCCGGCCGGACTGGACGCGGACAAGGCCGCGATCGCGGTCTCCGACGCGGAAACGGCGTTTCAGCTGTCCGGCGTACGCGGTATCGCGCAAACGATCGACGCATGCGGACAGGATGTCTCGGACGTGCTGGCGCGCGCCGCCGCCGAATGCGACGCGGACCTCATCGTGATGGGCACGCATGGTCGCCGCGGCGTGCGCCGTGCGTTGCTCGGTAGCGTCGCCGAATCGCTGGTGCGCGTCGCGGACCGGCCGGTGCTGGTCGTACGGGAGGGGCCGGGCGCTTGCGCCGGAATGCTGTGACGACTGCGATCGCAGTGACGGTGGCCGTTACCGGAGGCGGGCAGCCGCACGCGGCTGCCCGTTTTCACGCGTTCAGTGAGACAGCAGGACCGGCACCGTCATCGTCTCGAGGATCGTGCGGGTCGCGCCGCCGAGCACGCGTTCGTGCATGCGGGCATGACTGTACAAGCCCATCACCAGCAGATCCGCATGCAGGTCGGTTACGCGGTTCAGCAGCGTCGCCCCCACGCCGACCGACCGCGTGCGCGGCGTGGTTGAGAACGACGCGCGAATGCCGTGCCGTTCGAGATACGCGGCGACATCGACGCCCGGCGGTGTCTTGTCCGGATCAGGATGCCCGCGTGAGACTGTCTCGACGTTGACGAAGCGCGCGCGGGCGAGCAGCGGCAGCGCATCGGCCATCACGCGCGCGGCCTCGCGTCCGCCGTCCCAGCCGATCAGCACGTTCTCGCCGATCGTTCGCACGTCGCCCGCATAGGGCACGACGATAGCCGGGCGTCCGCCGCCCATCACGACGTCCTCGACGAAATGGCGCGCCACGTAGGTCGTGCGGTCGTCGGGATCCTCCTGGCCGAGCACCAGCAGGTCGGCGTGGCGCGCATGCAGGATCGCGGCCTCGGTCGCATTGCCGGTCGGCGCCTGCCATTCGACGCTGCGTCCGGCACGCTCGGCGGCCGTCAGGAACCGTTCTTCGGCTTCCTTGCGGCGCTGGTCGCACAGGCGTTCGTAGACGGCCAGCTTCAGCGGTTCGTCGGGCCGCCGCAGCGGCTCGAAGAGATCCTGGCACACGACGTAGAGTCCGACCAGATGGGCATTCCAGCGTCCCGCGAGTTCGAGTGCGAGGTCGACGCGTGTGGCGCAGCGCGCGCTGTCGTCGAGATGGACGAGCAGGGTCTTGTAGCTCATGACGGTTCCTTTTCGGTGGATGCAGCCGTGGCCTCGGCGGACGCTTTCGCTGCGGCGCTGGCCGGAATCATCAAGACCGGGCACCTGGCTTGGCGCAGCACGCGTTCGGCCACGCTGCCGAGGAACAGGCGCGGAAAGCCGCGCCGGCCATGCGTGCCCATCACGATCAGATCGGCGTCGATCTCGCCCGCGAGACCGACGATCCGGTGCGGGATATCCTCGCCTGCCGGCGCGACGTTGGAAATCCGCGGCGCACCGACCACATCACGCGCTTTCATGCGTCGCGCTGCGTCCTCGGTCACGCGTAATCCTTCTTCACGGAACGAATCGACCAGGATCGACGGGTCGTATCCGTACATGTCGTAGGCCGGCACCAGAAAATCGACGACGTAGACGGGTGTCAGCCGCGCACCCGTTTCCGCCGCGAGATCCAGCGCGGCGTCGAGTGCGCGGGACGACGTGTCGCTGCCGTCGAGCGCAACCAGAATGTTCGAGTACATGGCATGTCCCTTGAACGGATGTGGATGAACACATCATCGGCGCGTGTGCGCCGACGGCGCTGATCTGGATCAAGCGTCCCGGTTGCCGCGCAGCACGCGCACCGCGGCGCGCGCCGCGATCCATGCTTCGTTGGTGGGCTCGACGACCACCGTGACCGCGCTCGACGCGGACGACACGACGTGTGCATTGTCCACATTCGCGCGCGTGTCGAGCTCGATGCCGAGCCAGCCGAGCGATGCGCAGATCCGCTCGCGCAACGGCGCCGAGTGCTCGCCGATGCCGGCCGTGAAGACGAGCATGTCGAGGCCGCCGAGCAGGGCGGTGAGCGCGCCGGTCTCGCGCACGATGCGGTGGACGTACAGCGCCAGCGCATCCCGCGCGAGCGGGTCGCCGGCCGCCTCGCACTCGAGCAGCACACGCGGGTCGCCTGACGCGCCCGACACCCCCTTGAGTCCCGACTCGTGATAGAACAGGTGCCCCAGCGCGTCACCCGACAGGTTGTCGGCCTCGAGCAGGTGCAGCACGACGCCGGGGTCGAGCGTCCCGCAGCGGGTGCTCATCATCAGCCCGTCGAGCGCGGAGAAGCCCATCGTCGTCGCAACGCTACGGCACTCGCGTAGCGCGCACAGGCTCGCCCCGCTGCCGAGATGGGCGGCGATCACGCGACCATGCGCGCGGGCGCCGAACGAATCGTCGAGTGCGACGGAAAGATATTCGTACGACAGGCCATGGAATCCGTAGCGACGCACGCCTCGGTCGAACCATGCGTGCGGCAACGGCAGCAATTGTTCGGTACGCGGCAGCGTGCGATGAAACGCGGTATCGAACACGGCGATCTGCGGCACGTCGGGAAACGCGTTGCGCAGCGCGTCGATCGCATCGAGACTGTGCGGCTGGTGCAACGGCGCGAGGGGTGTCAGCGTGCGTAGTTCATCCAGCACGTCGCCGTCGACGATCACCGGCTCGGTATACCGCGCGCCGCCGTGCACGACGCGATGCGCGATCGCGCCCAGCGTGATGTGCGGCAACCGTACCCGGATCCACATCGCGATCTGCGCGAGCACGGCGCGGTAGGGATCGCCGGCGCCGAGCGGCAGCGAACCGTCCGGATCGGCGTCGAAGCGGATCGAGACGCCGTTGCCGGCGGCGACCGCCTCGCCGTCGTGCAGCGGCCGCTGCACGGGGTCGCCGTGCGGCGGGTACGCGAAGATCGAGAACTTCACGCTCGACGAACCGGCGTTGACGACGAGCAGCGCAAGCGTACGCATCGGCCTGCTCAGTGCGACATCAGTACCGGCAGCGTCATCGACGCCAGCACCGTGCGCGTGGCGCCGCCGATCATCAGCTCGCGCCAGCGCGGATGGCCGTAGGCGCCCATCACGAGCAGGTCGGAACCCGTCTCATAAGCGCGCGACAGGAGCGTGTCGCCGACCGACGCGCCGCTGCCGGTCGCGATGTCGAGCACGTTCACGTCGCGCGCGTGGCGCGCCAGCATCAGCGCGGCATCGGCGGCCGGAATCCGAGTGGTCGCGGATTCCGAATCGCCGTCGACCACGGCAACGACTGTCGTACGCTTCGCATGCTCGAGGAACGGAAGTGCATCGTGCGCGGCGCGGGCGGCTTCGCGGCTGCCGTCCCACGCGACGAACACCCGTTCGCCGACCGACGGGAATTCTCCGGTGTACGGCCAGAACAGCACCGGGCGGCCGGCGGACAACACGAGGTTCTCTGGAAACTGATCGTCGATATAGGTTTCGGGGTCGTTCGGGTCGCTTTGGCCCGCAATCACCAGATCGGCGAGACGCGCGGCGCGCGGCACGGCCACATTCGCGCGCTCGTCGGCGCGAACCCAGGTTGCGGGCACTTTCGCACGGGCAGTCTCCGCATGAAACAGGCGCTCCAGCGCAGCCATCCGTTCGTCGCGCTGTTCGCGGTGCGCGCGGAAATAGTCGGCGGAACCGGCCATCACGTAGAACGAATGCGGCTCGGGTGTGTAGACCGCGAACAGCCCCGTGAGATGTGCACCGAAGCGCCGGGCGAGACGCAACGCGAATTCGAGGCGCGAATGCGCACGAGCGCTCGTATCAAGGTGCACGACCATGCTCTTGTAGCTCATCGGAATCGCTCCATCGACGGGTGATCCGCCAGTGCAATCCAGTCTACGAAGCAGGGTTTCCACGCACTTGACTCAGATCAACGGCAGCGATGCGCGATACCCGCACAGTGAAACGGTCGCGACGCCCAGGCCGGACAGAAGGGACGAGGCGGATGCCAATCCATTGACCCGATCGAAAGGGGAAAGCCGATGAGTACCGATGCATTGACGATACCGAATGACGTTTGCCGCGCGGGCTGCGATCTCGCATTGCGCATGGTTGCGCAGAACCGCGACTGGCAACACGAGTGGCATGCGCTGGCGGGCCGGCGCATCGAGCGGGATCGCATCGCGGTGCGTCGCCTGCAGCAAGCGCTGGCGGAAACAAGGGAGTGGACGGCTTTCGCCGAGGCCAGCCGGCAGGTAATGACCGACTACACGGTCGCGAGCGTCGCGATCTGGCAGGACGCCACCGAACTGTGCATGCGTGCGCAATTCGAGAGCGCCGGGGCGTGGCGTACCTGGTTGCGCGAATACGGCGCAGGCGCGCTGTCGCGTTATCAGACCGACTGGCTGCCCGACCTCGGGCGACTGGCGGTGGTCAACGAAGCCAGCATGCCGTGGGCCGACTGGATGGCGGCCTTGGAGCGCGGGATCGAGGACGTGGCCGGCGCGAAGAACGGGGTCGCCGCCGGTCGACTGAACGGTATCGCTGGCGCGCGGGAGAGCGATCATGTGCGCTGACCGTGTCGCGTTTGTCACCGGCGGAATGGGCGGACTGGGCGCCTCGATCGGCCGTCGTCTACACGATGCCGGCATGACGGTGGCGGTGTCGCACAGGGAGCGCAACGACCATGTGGCGACGTGGCTCACGAAAGAACGGGAGGCGGGCCGGGCGTTCCATGCGTTCGAGGTCGACGTGGCCGACTACGATTCGTGCCAGCATTGCGCGGCGCGAGTGCTGGCCGAATTTGGGCGCGTCGACGTGCTCGTCAACAACGCCGGAATTACGCACGACGCCACCTTCGTGAAGATGACCAAGAGCATGTGGGATGCGGTGTTGCGCACCAATCTCGACGGCATATTCAACATGACGAAGCCGTTCGTGCCGGGCATGATCGAAGGCGGTTTCGGGCGGATCGTGAACATCGGCTCCGTGAACGGTTCGCGCGGCGCCTACGGGCAGACCAACTACGCGGCCGCGAAGGCTGGCATCCACGGCTTCACGAAGGCGCTGGCGCTCGAGCTCGCGCGCCACGGCGTGACAGTCAACACGGTTGCGCCCGGCTACCTGGCGACCGCGATGCTCGAGACGGTGCCTAAGGAGGTGCTCGACACGAAGATCCTCCCGCAGATTCCGGTCGGCCGCCTGGGCAATCCGGACGAAATCGCCGCGCTCGTCGCGTTTCTGTGTTCCGATGCGGCGTCGTTCGCGACGGGAGCGGAATTCGACGTCAACGGCGGGATGCACATGAAATGAAGGCAGCCGTCATCCGCGCGCCGTTCCGGCCGGAGCCGACGCGCCCGCCCGATGCAATCGAAATCGCGACGAGCGCCGCCGGTTGCGCACCCGTTCGAGCGGCGCCCGCCGACGAGTGGAATCGCGCCGCGCATGCGAACGTGGCCGCGATGACCTTCGGGTTGTCACCCGTGTCGCTGGCGCTGGCCATTCTTGACTGGGGCGCGCATCTGGCTGTGGCCCCGGGAAAATGCTTCGTGCTCGCGACGCAGGCGTGGCTGGGCGCCGTGGCGTCAGCGACAAACGGGCGCGACGGCGAGGCCGGCGACGCGGATACGAGCGGCCTTGCCGTGCACGCCGGTCACGCCGATCCGCGCTTTGCCGCGCCGGCGTGGGGCGGCTGGCCGTTTTGCGCGTATCGCGACGGCTTCCTGTCGATCCAGCGCTGGTGGCGCGACGCGACACGCGGCGTGCCGGGTGTCGACCGTCATCACGAGGAACTGGTCGGATTTGTCGCGCGACAGTGGCTCGACGCATGCTCGCCTGGAAATTTCCTCGCGACCAACCCAGTCGTGCTCGACGCGACAATGCGTAGCGGTGGCGCGAACCTCGCGGCAGGCTGGCGACACTGGCTGGACGACGCGAACGCGTTGATCGAGCGCGCGAGCGGCACGCGGGGCGACGATGCGCGCGCCTATCTGCCGGGACGCGACGTGGCGATTACGCCGGGGCGCGTCGTCTGGCGCAACGCGCTGTGCGAGCTGCTGCAGTACGCCCCGACGACGGCCGACGTGGCCCGCGAGCCGATCGTGGTCGTACCGTCGTGGATCATGAAGTACTACATCCTCGATCTGCAGCCGCACGATTCGCTGATTCGCTTCCTGGTCGATGCAGGCTATACGGTGTTCGCCGTGTCATGGCGCAACCCGGGCGCGGAGGCTCGCGACCTCGGGCTCGACGATTATCTGCGCGACGGGTGCATGGCGGCGCTCGACGCCGCGCGGACGATCTGCGGCGAAGCGGTGCATGCGGCCGGCTATTGTCTGGGCGGCACGCTGCTCGCGATCGCCGCGGCAGCGCTGGCGCGCGACGGGCGGCAACACGAAGCGTTGCGCTCGGTCACGTTGCTGGCGGCCCAGACCGATTTCAGCGAACCCGGCGAGCTCGGTCTGTTCATCGATGCAAGCGAGCTGTCCGCGCTCGACGCGCTGATGTGGCGGCAGGGCTACCTGGACGGTGCGCAGATGTCCGCCGCGTTCGAACTGCTGAACGCGCGCGACCTGATCTGGTCGCGGATGATGAGCGAATACCTGCTCGGCACGCGCACGAAGCCCAACGACCTGATGTCGTGGAATGCGGATACCACGCGCATGCCGTATCGCATGCACACCGAATACCTGACGCAGCTCTTTCTCGACAACGATCTTGCGACCGGCCGCTACTGCGTCGACGGGCGGCCTGTCGCGCTGTCGGACATCGACGTGCCGACGTTCGTGGTTGGCACCGAGCGCGATCACGTGTCGCCCTGGCGGTCCGTCTACAAGCTCCATCTGCTCACGCACCATGCGCTGACCTTCGTGCTGACGTCGGGCGGGCACAACGCAGGCATCGTGTCTGAGCCGGGCCATCCGGGCCGGCACTACCGATGCGTGACCCGCGAACCCGGCGCGGCCTACCGCAGCCGGCACGACTTCGTGCGCGATACGCCGGCGGTGGACGGCTCGTGGTGGTTCTGCTGGCGAGACTGGTTGCACACGCGCTCGTCGGGCGACGTACCGGCCCGCACGCCGGCCGCAGGGTTCGCGGCGGCGCCCGGCACTTACGTACTCGAAACATGAACGACAACCTTCATCTGGGTGTCCCCGACGACGCGTGCCTGCCCGGGCTGCTGCCGCAAGCGAACGGCGAACTGCCGTCCCTGATTGCACGCACGCGTCATGCGCGGCCGCTCGTCGTCGCCGTCGTGCATCCGTGTGATGCCGCCAGCGTCGTTGCGCTTGCCGCGTTGAGGGCGTCTCCCTTGGGCGCATCGATCGAGCCGCTGATCGTCGCGCCCCGCACCAAGGTGCTGCGAGCGGCGAACGACGCGGGCGTCGATCTTTCAACGTGGACGATCGAAGACGTGCCGCACAGCCATGCGGCCGCCGCTCGTGCGGTCGAACTCGCGGCGGCCGGCCGCGCCGGCGCACTGATGAAAGGCAGCCTGCACACGGACGAGCTGATGGGTGCGGTCGTCGCCGCGGATTCGGGCCTGCGCACCGACAAGCGCATGTCCCATTGTTTCCTGATCGAGACGCCGGCGTATCCGCGACCATTCATCCTGACCGATGCGGCGGTGAACATCGCACCGGATCTCGCGCAGAAAGCGGCCATCACGCAGAACGCGATCGACGTCGCCCATGCGCTTGGCGTGGCCTGTCCGCGTGTGGCGGTGCTGTGCGCGGTCGAAACCGTCAGTCCGGCGATGCGTTCGACGCTCGACGCGGCGGCGCTCGCCAAGATGGCCGAGCGTGGCCAGCTCGAGGGGGCGATCGTCGACGGTCCGCTCGCATTCGACAACGCGATATCCCAACGGGCGGCCCGCGACAAAGGGATCGATTCGCCTGTGGCCGGCCACGCCGACATCCTGGTCGTCCCCGATATCGAAGCGGGCAACATGCTTGCAAAGCAGCTCGAATACCTGGGCGGCGCCGCCAGCGCGGGCATCGTCGTCGGCGCACGCGTGCCGATCGTGCTGACGAGCCGCGCCGACAGCGTCGCCGTCCGGGTCGCGTCTTGTGCGCTGGCCGCGTTGCTGGCGCAGCAACGGCACGCACCCGCTTCGATCAACGAACCCGCGACTTTTTCGATGGAGGAACAGCGATGAAAGCACTCGTCTACCACGGGTCGGGGCGCAAGGCGCTCGAGGAACGGCCCAAGCCGGAACTGCAGTCGCCCACCGACGCGATCATCCGCGTGACGCGCACGACGATTTGCGGCACCGATCTGCATATCCTCAAGGGCGACGTATCGACGTGCGAATCCGGCCGAATTCTCGGCCATGAGGGCGTCGGCGTCGTCGATCAGATTGGCGCCGCGGTCGAATCGCTGAAGCCGGGCGATCACGTACTCATTTCGTGCATCTCGTCGTGCGGCCGCTGCGAATACTGTCGCCGCGGCCTTTATTCTCACTGCACGACCGGCGGCTGGATTCTCGGTAACCGGATCGACGGCACACAGGCCGAGTATGTGCGCATCCCGCATGCGCAGACGAGCCTGTACCGGATTCCGGCAGGCGCGGACGAGGACGCGCTCGTGATGCTGTCCGATATCCTGCCGACAGGATTCGAATGCGGCGTACTGAACGGCAAGGTGCAACCGGGCTGCACGGTCGCGATCGTCGGCGCAGGCCCGATCGGGCTGGCAGCGTTGCTGACTGCGCAGTTCTATTCGCCCGCGCAGATCATCATGATTGATCCGGACAGCAACCGGCGCGAGATCGCGCGGCACTTCGGCGCGACCGATTGCTTTGACAGCCGTGCCGGCGACCCGGTAGCGGAAGTCATGAAGCTGACCGACGGCATCGGTGTCGATTGCGCGATCGAGGCGGTCGGCATTCCGGCGACGTTCGAGATGTGCACGGCGCTCGTGGCGCCGGGCGGCGTCGTCGCGAACGTGGGTGTGCATGGCGTGAAGGCCGACCTGCACCTCGAGAAGCTGTGGGATCGCAACATCGCGATCACGACGCGGCTCGTCGACACGGTCAGCACGCCGATGCTGCTGAAGACCGTGCGCGCTGGACGTCTCGATCCGAAACGCCTAATCACCCACCGGTTCTCGCTCGACGACGTCGAGCGTGCGTACGACACGTTCGGCCGCGCGGCGCAAACCCATGCGCTGAAGGTCATCATTGAAGCCGGCTGATCGCCGGGTGGCGCGCGACGGGGACCGGTACGCAACGTCCGGATCCCGCCGTGCGTGGCCGGCGTCTCGCCGGCGCCGTAGTCAGGATGAGAGGGCGGCCGGCTCGCGCGCATCGCCCGATTCGACTGCATCGAGATCGACGGTCTGCGCGTAAGTCGGTACTTCGCACGGCCAGTGCAAGCGCTCCGAAATGCGCCGCCGCAATGCGTCGGCCGATGCCGGTTCGCCATGCGTGATGAAGGTACAAACGGGCGCAGACTGCATCGTGCCGAGCCACTGGAGAATCTCCTCGTAGTCGGCATGCGCGGAAAGCGTGGTGATCGACTCGACCTGGGCGCGCACGCGGACGTATTCGCCGTGAATCTTCACGGTCGGTTCGTGTGCGGCCAATGCCGCGCCGCGCGTACCGGCTGCCTGGTAGCCGACCAGCGCGATCGTGTTGCGCACATCGGGTGCATAGCGGCTCAGGTGATGGAGTACACGCCCGCCGGTTGCCATGCCGCTTCCCGCGATGATGACCATCGGGCCGTGGTGTTCTGCAATCGCCTTCGACTGGTCGACCGACTGGATCATCGTCGCGGCATGGCCGAGGGCGTTCGCTTCGGACAGCGTCAGCCGGTGCTCGAGGATGTGGTGGCGATAGATTTCGGTCACGTCCGTCGCCATCGGGCTGTCGAGAAATACCGGGACGCGCGCCATGCGGCCGGATGCCTTCAGCCGTGCGATGTAATGCAGGATTTCCTGCGCACGGCCGACGGTGAAGCAGGGCATCACGACGACCCCGCCCCGCGCGAAGGTTGTGTCGAACAGCATAGCCAGCTCGTTCTCGGGGTCGGACGCCGGGTGCAGCCGGTCGCCGTATGTCGACTCGACGACCAGGTAATCCGCATGTGCGGGCGGCCGCGGCGGTTGCATGATCGGGTCATGGTATCGGCCGAGGTCGCCCGAAAACGCGAGTACCTTGTGATTCCCGTGCATTACCACGCTCGCCGCGCCGAGGATGTGCCCGGCCGGCAGCAGGCGGAACGCCAGGCCACCGCCGAGCGTAGTGCATTCGTCGAGGGCGACGGGCTTCAGCAGGCGCAGCGCGCGCTGCGCATCGTCGAGCGTATAGAGCGGCTGGGCGGGATGATGCTTCGAGTAGCCGTGCCGGTTCGCGAACTCGGCTTCCTCCTCCTGCAGCCGCGCGCTGTCGCGCAGCATGATGTCGCAGAGTTCGGCCGTGGCCGCCGTGCAGTACACCGGCCCGCGATAGCCTTCGCGCACCAGCACCGGCAGATAGCCGGTATGGTCGATATGCGCATGCGTAAGCACGACTGCATCGAGCGTGTCGGGTGCTAGCGGCAACGGGTTCCAGTTGCGCAATCGCAGATTTTTCGTGCCCTGGAACAGGCCGCAATCGATGAGCACGCGCCGGCCGCCGTGCTCGACCAGATACTTCGAGCCGGTCACGGTTTCGGTCGCACCGAGAAAAGTCAGTTTCATCGCTCGCCTCCCTGAAAGTCGAGGGGTTCAGTGCGTCGATTACATCGCGAACCGGCCCGCGGCGATTGACGGAAATCAGGGATTCCCGCATCGAACGATGAGGTCGAATGCGGCGCTTCCAGCTGTTTCGCTATCGCTCTCTCGGCGCGGGCTCGAGCTGCGAGACGAACGCGACGATGCCCGATACCAGCGTGACGATCGCGTACGGCAGCACGTGCGCGTCGACCAGCATCGCGTGCACGACGCCCAGTAGCGACGCGAGTGCAATGAACACGCTCAGCGTAGCAAGCGCGGTCCGGCAAGAATGGTGAATCATGACGTTTCTCCGTGGGGCGGCCGGTGTTCGTCCGCGTTGCCGCAATCGCGACGGCTTGCGATTTCGCAAGACACGACGCCATGATCGCGTGCCGGCCTCCGGCGCGGTTGATCTGTATCAACAGGTGAATCCCGGCTTCGCACGCGCGACCGGGCGATCACGTCATCTGACCGATCGTCTTGCGGAACCGCATCAGCGACAGCAGGAACAGCACGCTCCCGATCGCGGAAAGCGCCGCGAATTGCGGCCACACCGCATCGAGGCCGGCGCCCCGGTACAGGATGCGTTGCGCGAGCTCGACGAAATGGGTGGTGGGCGCGGCCAGCATGATGTCCCGCACGGCCGCCGGCATGCTTTCGCGCGGCGTCAATCCGCCGGACAGCAGTTGCAGCGGCAGCAGCACGAGCACGAGCAACATACCGAACTGCGGCATGCTGCGCACGAGCGTCGCGAGAAAGATCCCCAACGACGTCGTGGCGAACAGATGCAACGCCATCCCGGCCACGAACAGCGGGATGGAGCCGGGAATCGGCACGTGCAGGGCGCCGCCCACGACGCACGTCAGCGACGCGACGGCCGCCACCGTGACGACGAGCCCCATCGACCAGACCTTTGCGAGCATGATTTCCGCGGCGGTCACCGGCATCACGAGCAGATGCTCGATCGTGCCGTGTTCGCGCTCGCGAATCAGCGCGGCGCCGGTGAGGATCATCGACAGCATCGTCACGTTGTTGATCAGTTCCATCAGCGCGCCGAACCAGACTTCGTCGAGATTCGGGTTGAAGCGCATCCGCATCGCGAGATCGACGCCCGGCAACGGCGTGCCGCGATAGCGCCGCACGAATGCGTCGATCTCGCCCGACACGATCTGCTGGATATAGGTGCTGCCAGTGAAGGCTTGCGTCATCCGTGTCGCATCGACGTTGAGCTGGATCGTCGCATGACGGCCGGCAAGCACGTCGCGCTGGAAGTTCGGCGGAATGTCGAGCGAGAACGTGTAGTCGCCGTTGTCGAGGCCGCGATCGGCCGCGCCGGTGTCGATGATCGGGGGCGGTGCGAACTGGGGCGGAAAGAACGCCGCCGCGATCCGTGCCGACAGCGGCGACGCGTCTTCGTCAACGAGCGCGATCGGCACCTTGTGCAGCGTTTCGGGGCGTGCGGTCGCGGCGACGTAGATCGACGCGCTGAACGTATAGACGATGAGCGCGAGCAGGATCGGGTCGCGGGCGAGGCTCCACAGTTCCTTGATCCCGAGCCGGTAAATGGCGAGCAGGCGCGACACGATCAGCGCTCCTGCTTGCGCAGCAGGACGCCGGTCGTCACCATGATGACCGGCACGGCCGCGAGTAGCGGCCAGAACTGGGACGACAGGTCGGCCAGCCCGAGCGCCTTGTTGTAGACGCCTCGGCTGATCGCGAGCATGTAGGTGGCCGGATAGACCGTGCCGATCCACCTGCCGCTGCCTTCGAGCGACGACAGCGGCGTAAGCAGGCCGGAGAACTGCACGACGGGGATCAGCGTGCCGACGATCGTCATGAAGATCGCGGCGATCTGGCTGCGCGTGAACGTCGACGCAAAGAGCCCGATGCCGGTGGCGACGACATTGAAGACCAGCACCGCAGCCGCCAAGGTTGGGAAACTTCCCTTGATCCGCACGCCGAACACGACGTCGGCCAGCACGACCATCAGCAGGAAATTCAGCATGGCCAGCATCACGTACGGCGCCTGCTTGCCGAGCAGGAATTCGGCGCGGGTCACGGGCGTCACGTACAGGTTGACGATCGATCCGAGCTCCCGTTCCCGTACGACGGCCAGCGCCGTCAGCATCGCGGGCAGCATCAGCAGGAGCATCGGCATGATCGCGGGAATCATCGCGGGCAAACTCTTGACGTCCGGGTTGTACCGATAGCGGATCGCGACATCGACGGCCGGGACGAGCGACACGCCGAGCCGGCGCTTCGCCTGATCGCGCAGCCAGTTTTCGTGCATCCCGGCCACATAGCCGCGGATCGTTTCCGCGCGCATCGGCATCGCGCCGTCGACCCACGCGCCGATCTCCACGTGCCGGCCGTGTGCGACGTCGTGGGCGAAACCGGGCGGAATTTCAATCGCGAGCGACAGCTGGCCGTTGCGCATGCGGCGATCGATGTCGCGATCGTCCGCGAGCCGCGCGCGCGGTACGAAGTAGCGGGAACCCGCAAGATTCTGCGCGTAGTCCTGGCTCAGCATCGACTGATCGCGATCCAGCACGGCGAAGGTCAGGTTGTCCACGTCGAGACTGATGCCGATGCTGATCACGCACATCAGGACGAGCGAACCGAACAGCGCCAGCGTGGCGCGCAACGGGTCGCGTCGCAGTTCCAGCACTTCGCGCCACAGGTAGCTGCCGGCGCGCGCCGGGCTGAACCATGCGGCACGGTGGCCCGCGTTGCCGGTCTCGGGCGACGCGGCAAGCCAGCCGGTGCCCGACGACGTATCCGTCGGGGCGCCGTCCACGCGTTGCGCGTCGGTCAGGTAACCGATGAACGCGTCCTCGAGCGTGGCGGCGCCGCGCAGGCGAACCAGTTCGTCCGGCGCGGCGCTTGCCAGCACGCGGCCCGCGTGCATCAGCGAGATGCGGTCGCAGCGGGCGGCCTCGTTCATGAAATGCGTCGAAATGAAAATCGTGACGCGATCGTTGCGCGCGAGCTCGATCATCAGTCGCCAGAAGTCGTCACGCGCAACCGGGTCAACGCCCGACGTCGGTTCGTCGAGGATCAGCAGTTCGGGCTTGTGCACCATCGCCACGGCAAGGGACAGCCGCTGCCGCATGCCGAGCGGCAGGCGCTCGGGCAGCGCATCGAGCACCTCGGCGAGCCCGAAGCGCCCGACCATTTCGTCGATCCGCGCGGGAAGGTCCGGTTCCGGTACGCCGAACAGGCGCGCATGCAGCACGAGGTTCTGCCTGACGGTCAGCTCGCCGTACAGCGAGAACCCTTGCGACATGTAACCGACTCGCCGGCGCGCATCGATGTCGTTCGCGGCGACCGGACGGCCGAACAGCGTCGCCGTGCCTTCGGACGCGGCGAGCAGGCCCGTGAGCATCTTCATGGTCGTCGATTTTCCGCAGCCGTTGGAGCCGAGAAACCCGAAGATTTCGCCGCGACGGATCTTCAGGCTCACGTGGTCGACCGCGACGAAATCGCCGAACCGCATCGTCAGCGCGTCGGCCTCAATCGCGTAGCCGTCGGTCTCATCGGGCTGGAACGGCGTCAGCCGGATCGGCTGGTGCCCGTGCCGTCGCGCTTCCGGCAGCAACGCGATGAACGCGGCTTCCAGCGTGTCGCAACGGGTGCGGGCGAGCAGTTCGCCGGGGCTACCCGTCGCCAGTACGCGGCCGGCGTCCATCGCGATCAGCCAGTCGAAACGCTGGGCCTCGTCCATGTACGCGGTGGCGACGAGTACGCTCATTGCCGGACGGGCGGAGCGAATACGTTCGATCAGCTCCCAGAACTGAGCTCGCGAGAGCGGGTCCACGCCGGTCGTCGGTTCGTCCAGGATCAGCAGGTCGGGGTCGTGAATCAATGCACAGCACAGACCGAGTTTCTGCTTCATGCCGCCGGACAGTTTGCCGGCAGGGCGGTCGAGAAACGCATGCAGCCCGGTGCTGTGCGTGAGCGCGTCGATCCGGCGGCGTCGCTCGGCCGCATCGTGGCCGAACAGTCTGGCGAAGAACTGCAGGTTTTCCTCGACCGACAGCGTCGCGTACAGGTTCCGGCCCAGCCCTTGCGGCATGTAGGCGATGCGCCGGCATACGCGTGCTCGATGGACGCGCGACGACAGATCGCCGCGGAGGACCCGTACACGGCCCTGCTGCATCGCACGCGCGCCGGACACGAGCGCGAGCAGGCTCGACTTGCCGACGCCGTCCGGTCCGATCAACCCGACCATGCGGCCGGCCGGGATATCGAGCGTCACGTCGTCGAGCGCGTACGTCGCGCCGTAGCGCAACGAAACGCCCGACAGTCGGGCGACCGCGCCCGATTCAATGGATGCCGGCGGACCTTCGCCCGCACCGGCACCGGTATCGACGGGCAACGTCGCGTTCATTGCGGCACCTTGATCGCGAGGCGCGCCGGCCAGCCGGCGTTCGGATCGGTCTTCAGCCACGCGACACCCGGCAGGCCGGTCTTGACCAGCTTCAGGTGGCGCTGTAGCAGATCGCGGTCGATGCGCGCCTTGACCCGGAACATCAGTTTCTGCCGTTCGGTGGCCGTCTCGACCGTCTTCGGCGTGAATTGCGCCGTGCTCGACACGTACGACACGCGTGCCGGAATCACGTATTCCGGCGCAGCATCGAGCACGATCCGCACGTCGGCGCCGAGCGGAACGCGGCCGACGACCGTTTCGGGCAGGAAAAACGTCATGTAGACGTCGGACAGGTCGACGACATTGAGCACCTTGCCGCCTGCCGGCAGGACTTCGCCCGATTCGGCAATGCGGTACTGGACCCGCCCGTCGCGCGGCGACGTCAGCTCGCTATCCGAGATATCGGCCTGTACGCGCGCGACGGTCGCTTGCGCGGCCGTCACCGCCGAGCGCGCGGCGACGAGCTGGGCCCGCGTGGCGTCGATCCCGGCCTGGGCGGCTTCCACCTGAGCGCGCGCGGCGTTCACGGTCGCCCGCAGGCTGCCGGCGCGCGCGCGATCGTCGTCGAGTTCCTGCAGCGACGACGCACCGTCCCGCGACAGCGTTTCGGAACGCGCCAGCCGGCGCGTGGCCGCGTCGAGTTCGCTTTCGCGCTGCACGACGAGCGCATCCGCCGCAGCCTTGTCGCTGCGACGCTGGGCCACCTGCGCGTCGATGCTCGCCGCGGTGTTCACTGCCTGTTGTTCCCGGGCCTGCGCCTCGTCGAGCTGCGCCCGCAGGACGACGACGTCCATGCGGGCGAGCGGTTGACCTGCGCTCACGAAATCGCCTTCGTCGACGAGCATGGCGGTGACGCGCCCCGGCAACTTGGTCGCGACGTCGATCTCGATCGCCTCGATGCGGCCATTGCCGCTGACGAGCCCGGCGTCCGTCCGCGCGTCGCGCCAGCGGGTCCAGCCGTAGTAAATCAGGCCAATCGCGAGCACGGCCGCACCGGCACCGATCAGAATAGGGCGCTTGATGGTCTTCATGGTATGGAACCCGAATCGATGGAAAGGTGGTTCGATGCCGCGGCGGCGCTGTAGGTATCGGGCGTCCCGCCGCCGAGCGCGCCGTACAGCGCGACGCGGCTCGATAACAGCGCGCGACGCGTCATCACCCATTGCTGCTCGGCGTTCATCAGGTCCCGTTGCGCATCGAGAACTTCCAGGAAGCGGGTTGCGCCGCTGTCGTAGCGCAGTTTCGCCAGACGTGCGCGCTCGGCCTGGGACGCGAGCGTCGCCCGTTCGATCGCGACCTGGTCGGCGAGCCAGTAGCGCGCGGCGAGTGCATCGGACACGTCGCGAAACGCGCGCTGCATGGTCTTCTCGTACTGGGCGAGCGCCTCGTCGCGCTGCGCGTGCGCGAGCGCGAGATTCGACCGGTTGCGGCCGCCGTCGACGAGCGGCAGCGTGACGTTCGGAATCACCGACCACACGCCCGTTCCGGACGACAGCAGGTCGTGCAGTGCGGTGCTCCCCGAACCGATCGCGCTCGTCAATGCGATACGCGGGAAAAACGCCGCACGCGCTGCGCCGATGTTCGCGCGCGTGGCCTGCAGTTCGTGCTCGGCCGCGATCACGTCCGGACGCCGCGCGAGCAGCGACGACGGCAGGCCCGGCGCGAGCGACGGGGTCACAGCGCCGTCGTCGAGGGTCAGCGGCGCGTCGGCCAGCGCCGGCGTCGCACCGACGAGCAATGCCAGCGCATTGGCCGCCGATGCCCGCGCCTGCTGCAACTGGACGCCGAGCGACTCGGCCTGCTGCAGCAGGATCTCCGATTGCGTCAGGTCCAGCCGCGAGATCGCGCCGGCCGCGTGACGCAGCTGGAAAATCCGCAGCGATTCGTGCCGCGAGTCGATCGTCGCGCGCGTCAGCGCGATCCGTTCATCGAGCTCGCACAGGGTCAGATAGGCGTCCGCCACGCTGGTAATCACGCTCAGCGTCACCGCTTGCCGCGCTGCATCGCTCGCGAGATAGCGCTGCAGCGCCGACGCTTTCAGGTTGCGCACGCGGCCCCAGAAATCGATCTCCCATTGCGTTTCAGCCAGCTGGACCTCGTATACCTGGCCGATGACCGGCGCTGGCGTCAGGAAGCCGCCCGGCGTGCGAAACCGCACATAGGCCGCGCCGGCGCCGATCGTCGGCCATTGATCCGCGCTGCGGATACCGTAGACGGCGCGTGCCTGTTCGACACGTGCAACGGCTGCACGCAGATCCCGATTGTTGGCGAGTGCCTGCCCGATCAACGCGCGCAGACGGACGTCGACAAAGTAGTCGTACCAGGCAGGCGGCGCCTGCGCAATGGAGACGCTGCGGGCGGAAGGATCGGGGAACGCGGCGGCGATCGGCGTGGCGGGAAGTTCGTCGGGGGGCGCGAGCGACAGGCATCCCGACAGCAGGCCCGCGCCGGCCGCCAGCGCAACGAGACGAATGCACCGCGCGATGGCAGGCAAAAACAGCGGAGGAACCGCGACGGCGCGCATGGGATGCCTCATCGGATACGAGAACGCTGGATGGCGCCGCCTGCATGGCGACGCCGCTTCGGGTTCACTTATATCCGACGATTGCCGCGCGCCCCCTTGATCTGTATCACTGCGGCCGTAATGCGTTTCGAGTGAAGCCTCGCTCGACATGCTTACGGCAGATCGTCCAGCCGATGTTCTGTTTATGGGCGGTCGCCCGGCGCGAGATTCAGCAGCACGACGAACGACAGGATGCTCAGGATCAATGTGACGATCGAATACCTGAACACCCGCTCGTCGAACAGCATCCCATGCACGATGCCGGCCAGCGACGCCAGCGCGATGAACACGCTCAGCGTCGCGAGTGCGATGCGGTACTGCTTTCGGTTCATGACGGTCTCCCGGAAAGCGGTTCGGTCATATCGCTGCGCCATGTGCGCGTTGTCGCCTGGTTTGCAGCCTCTGTCGCCATGATCGAGTCGCGCTCCGGCGGGCCGTTGATCTGCATCAACGGACAAACTGGGCGGTTGCGCACCTGGTCGCCGTTGCCGCAAGCCTGCGGATGATTGATCCTCGTCAAGCCGCCAGTGCCGCCATGCGCGATGCTGAATCGGGTACGGCACACATCCGGTCGCACGCTTCGCGACCGGCACACGCCGGGACGGGAGACCGACATGAAGTCCGACGCAGCACTCAAGCAGGATGTCGAGCAAGCACTGTTCTGGAATCCGGCGATCGATTCGCGCCGGATCGACGTCGACGTACGCGACCGGATCGTGACGTTACGCGGCACGGTCGACAGCTGGGCCCAGAAGCTCGAGGCCCAGAAAACCGCGCTGCACGTCGCAGATGCGCGCGCGCTGGTGCTCGAATTGAACGTCGAGCCGCCGGAGGATGCCTGCGCCGACCACGAACTGGCGATCGCGATCACGTTCGCGCTTGGCTGGCAGGAGGCATTGCGCGATCACCGAATTCGCGTCGAAGTCGATCACGGCTGCGTGACGCTCGACGGCGAGGTCGATCATGCGTTCCAGAGCCGTGCAGCGGAAAAAATGGTGAGCCGGATGAAGGGCGTCGTCGGTGTCGCGAACCGCATTCGGGTGCGGGCCGACCATACGGTGCCCGACGTCGGCACACGGATTGCCGAAGCGCTGGCCCGTCGCGCGCAGCGCGAATCAGCCGGAATCTCGATCGATGCGGACGACGGCATCGTCACGCTGACGGGCACGGTCGCGTCGCTGGCGGAAAGGCGTGCCGCGTGCGGCGCGGCGGCATCGGTCCGGGGCGTGCGCGAGGTCGTCGACCGGTTGTCCGTCGCGTGACCGTCGCGCCTGTACCGTCCACTACCACGGAGAAGCAGCCATGAATCGTTCGCATTCCGGCCCCGGCCGCAATTATCTGCGCCGCGACAAGCGCATGCAGCCGCATACGAAGGACAGTTATCGCGATCCGAAACGGCCGTCGGGCGACCGGATCTGCGAAGGATGCGGTGCCGTCTGCGACGCCGGCCGCTGGACCTGGTACGCGACGCCGCTCGACCGGCGCCAGCTCGAATGCCCGGCCTGCAAGCGCATGCGGGAAAACGCGCCGGCCGGCGAACTGGTGCTGCGCGGCGAATACGTGCGCCGGCATCGCTCCGCGATCCTCGAACTGCTCGAGCGACAAGCCGATCTTGAGATGAGCGAGCACGCGCTCGAACGCATCATGGAGATCGAGCAAACCGGCGACGCGCTCGTGATTCGAACCACCGGCGTGCACGTGGTGAGGCGCATGGGCGAGGCGCTGCTGCATGCGCATCACGGCGCGCTGGCATTCAACTATCGCGACAGCGAGGACGTGCTGCGCGCGAACTGGACCCGTGACGCGGCCTGAGCGGTCGCGGGTTCGGCGCACAGCCTCGACGTCATGAAGAAAACATTCGATTACTCCGGGTTGATGATCCCGATCGCGTTCGCGGTCCTGGTCGCCTATCAATTGCTGGCGGCCCAGCCGGCGACGACATCGATTTCGTACAGCGATTTTCATCGGCTGGTCGACGCACGGCTCGTCGACGAGCTCGACATCGGCCAGTCGTCGATCTCGGGCGCGCTGCGCATGCCGCAGGCCGCCACCATGCTGCCGGCTTCCGACGCGGTCGCCGTCAAGAAGGCGGGGTCGCCGTGGCGCTTCACGACGAATCGTGTCGGCGACGATCATCTGGTCGCCGCACTGACGGCCGCCGGCATCCGCTATCGCGGGATGCCGGATTCGGGCTGGATCGCGATGCTCGCGACGTGGCTGCTGCCGATGATCGTGCTCGTGCTGGTCTGGAACTTCATGATGCGGCGGCCGGGCGGGATGCGGGACCTGAGCGGCATGGGCAAGAGCCAGGCCCGCGTGTACGTGCAGCAGGAGACCGGCATCACGTTCGACGACATCGCAGGTATCGACGAGGCGAAGGCCGAGCTGCAGCAGATCGTCGCTTTCCTGCGCAGCCCCGAGCGCTACCAGCGGCTCGGCGGCAAGATTCCGAAGGGCGTGCTGATCGTTGGCGCGCCGGGCACCGGCAAGACGCTGCTTGCGCGTGCCGTCGCCGGCGAGGCGGGCGTGCCGTTCTTCACGATCAGCGGATCGGCATTCGTCGAGATGTTCGTCGGCGTGGGGGCGGCCCGCGTGCGCGACCTATTCGAGCAGGCGCAGCAGAAGGCGCCGTGCATCGTGTTCATTGACGAGCTCGATGCGCTCGGCAAGGCGCGCGGCGTCGGACTGATGTCCGGCAACGACGAACGCGAACAGACGCTCAATCAGTTGCTGGTGGAGATGGACGGCTTTCAGGCGAATTCGGGCGTCATCATCATGGCCGCGACCAACCGGCCGGAAATCCTGGATCCCGCGCTGCTGCGCCCTGGACGGTTCGACCGGCACATCGCGATCGACCGGCCGGACCTGGTCGGACGCAAGCAGATCCTGGCTGTCCATACGAAGCGCGTGAAGCTGGCACCGGAAGTCGACCTCGCGGAACTGGCGCAACGCACGCCGGGCTTCGTCGGCGCCGATCTCGCGAACGTCGTCAACGAAGCCGCGCTGCGTGCGGCCGAACTCGGCAAGCCAGCGATCGCGATGACCGATTTCGACGAAGCGATCGACCGCGCGATGACGGGCATGGAGCGCAAGAGCCGCGTGATGAACGAGCAGGAGAAGCGGACCATCGCGTACCACGAGGCGGGGCACGCGCTCGTCGCGCAAAGCCGTCCGCACTGCGATCCGGTGAAGAAGGTGTCGATCATCCCCCGCGGAATTGCGGCACTCGGCTACACGCAACAAGTCCCGACCGAGGATCGCTACGTGCTGCGCAGGAGCGAACTGCTCGACCGGCTCGATGTGTTGCTCGGTGGGCGGGTGGCCGAGGAAATCGCGTTCGGCGACGTATCGACTGGCGCGCAGAACGATCTCGAACGCGCGACCGCGCTCGCGCGGCACATGGTCATGCAGTATGGGATGAGCGACCGGCTCGGGCTGATGACGCTCGACGATGCGGTATCGCAGGGCGGCGTGCCCGCCGTGTGGACACCGGGCGACGGCCATTGCAGCGAGCACACCGCGCAACTGATCGACGAAGAGGTGCGCGCTCTGCTCGACGATGCGCACGCGCGGGTCGCGGCGACGCTCGGCGAGCACCGCGATGCGCTGGAGCGGATCGCAAGCAGCTTGCTGCAGCACGAATCGATCGATCACGACAGGCTGACGGCGCTCATCACGCCGCCGGACGATACCGGCGACGCGCGCCGGCCCACGCAGGCCGACACGGAAACGACCACGGACGCCTCCGTCTGAAAGAACGGTCGCCGGGGCGCGCCGAGCTCGGCCGCTGGTCTCCGTGCGTCGTTCAACAGCCAATGCAGCCCGGGCGCTTGCGCCGCGCCTGCGCCGCGTCGTCGGTCACGACCGACGCGAGCCGCGGATCGGGCCGGAACACCGTGACTCCCTTGAGTCCGTCACGCCATGCCTGGAAGAACAGCGCGTCGACTTCCGCGAGCGAACATTGCTCCGGCAGCGTCACGGTCTTCGAGATGCCGGCGTCGACGCACGGCTGCAGCGCCGCGAGCATCGCGACCTGATCGGCCGGTGCGATATCCGCCGCCGTGACGAAATAGTCCGGCAGCCCGACGCTGTCGCCATGCAGGTCGCGAAACAGCCGGTAAGCGTGGTTCTCGACACGAAACGGCCGCACCCGTCCGTCCGCGGTGCGCACTAGGCGACGCTGCGTCCAGCCGAGCGCCGGCTCGATTCCGTTCGAACAGTTGTCGCAGAACGCGAGACTCACGCTGCCGGCCGGCGCGAACGACAGCAGATGGCTGTTGCGCAGCCCGTGCCGCGCGATCGCGTGGTGCACCTTCAGCGGCAGCAGCGTGCGGTGCGCGGGGCCGGTCAGATAGGCGGCGGGATCGTACGCGGGAAACACGCCGCGCTCGGCGGCAAGCGCGGCCGATGCGGCAAACGCATGCTCGCGCATCGTCAGCACGATGCTGCGTGCGAACGCCCGCGCTTCCGTGCCGTCGTAGCGCAGCCGCAGCATCGTCAGCGCGTCGCCCAGGCCCGTTATGCCGACCCCGATGCGGCGCGTGCGCCGCGCTTCGTGTTCGTGCGCGGCGAGTGGCCACTCGGTCAGGTCGAGCACGTTGTCGAGCATGCGCACCTGGATGCGCACCGCGTCGGCGAGCCCCGGGAAATCGAAGCGCGGCTTGCCGCCGACCCCGAACGGGTGATGGACGAACCGCGACAGGTCAATCGGCCCGAGCACGCAATTGCCGTACGGCGGCAGCGGCTGCTCGCCGCACGGGTTCGTCGCGTCGATCCGCTCGTGTTCGCGCAGCGGATTCGTGTCGCGGATCGTGTCGAGGAACAGCAGCCCCGGCTCGGCGCTGTCCCGCGCCGCGCCGACGATTTCGTGCCAGAGCGTGCGCGCCGGAATCGTCGCATAAAGGTACCGGCCGTCCGGCCGCCGGATCGGTGCGCAGGCCCCGGAACGGGGCCGCGCGTGATGGACGAGCGCCCAAGGCAGGTCCTGCCGGACCGCTTCCATGAACGCATCGGTGACACCGACCGACAGGTTGAACGTCGGCCAGCGCGATCGTCCGCGCTTGGATGCGACGAAGGCCGCGAGATCCGGATGATCGCAGCGCAACACCCCCATTTGCGCGCCCCGGCGCGGCCCGGTGAACGGCAGCGCCCGGCACATCGCGTCGAAGCGGTCGATTGCGACGCATGCGCCTCGTTCGGACGACACGCACCGTTCGTACGCGCCGGCAGGCGGCACCGGCGAGAAGTCGTAGCCGATGCCTCCCCCCATCAATAGCGTGCGCCATGCGTCACTGAGCGCACGAGCAAGCGCTGCGTCGACGGCCGGCCACCGCGCGCCCGGCGGAATCGCGAGCGGATGGACGAAGCAGTTGACCATCGTCCCGCCGGTATCCGCGCCGGCGTTCGCGAGGATGCGGCCCGCGCCGATCGCGCCGTGCTGTAGGTTCCGGAAGAACGCGCGCTCCACCTGCGCACGGAGATCGGCCGGCTCGGCGAGCGACAGTGTATGCGCGACGCGATGGAAGAGGGCCGTACGAGACGTTTCGCCGGGCTGCGCATAGCGTTCGGTGAACACGGTGGTGCAAAGCGGTTGCTCGTCCATGGCGGGGCTCGGCAACGATGAATGACTCACTGTAGGAGTCCGCCCGGACGCGTTGTTGATCGAGCGCAAGCGGGCGCCTTCGCGGCGTGGCTTGACGGCGGTCAACGCGGTGGCCGGTATCGAACGTAATGTGGAGCCACGGCCGGCACGCATCGGTTGCCGGGCATCGCCGCGCCGGCGTCCCAGCCATCGATCGAGAGCCACCCACCATGACCGGCATCGTTACCGTCACATTGAATCCCGCCGTCGATGTTGCTACGTCGGTCGAGCACATCGTCGATACGCACAAGCTGCGCTGCGCGCGGCCGCGGCGCGACCCCGGCGGCGGCGGAATCAACGTCGCCCGGACCGTTCACCGACTCGGAGGCGACTGCGTCGCGCTGTACCTGGCCGGCGGGCCGACCGGCGACGTCCTGACGGCGCTGCTCGAAGCCGAGCATCTGCCGAGTGAGCGAATCCGGATCGCCGGCGAGACCCGCGAGAACGTTTGCGTGACAGAGACCGCGACCGGACGTGAATACCGCTTCCTGATGCCGGGGCCGCTGGTCACGGGTGCGGAGTGGCGCGCCTGCGCGGCGCGCACCGACGCCATGCAACCGTCGCCGCGCTATCTCGTGTTGAGCGGAAGCCTGCCGCCCGGCGCCCCCGACGATCTCTACGCGACGCTTGCGCGGACGGCGAAGGCAAGGGGCAGCCGCGTGGTTGTCGACGCGGCGGGCCGGGCGCTGCAGGCGGCCCTCAAGGCCGGTGTCCATCTCGTCAAGCCCAGTATTGGCGAACTGAGCGCGCTGGCCGGCGAACCGCTCGACGACACGTCGGCATGCCGGAAGGCGAGCGAACTCGTGGCGCGCGGCCAGGCCGACATCGTCGCGTTGACACTCGGCGCACGCGGCGCATGGGTCGTCACGCGCGATCGCACCCTGCGCCTGCCCGGCAGGCCCGCAGCGGTGTGCAGCACGGTCGGCGCCGGAGACAGTTTCGTCGGCGGCATGGTGTGGGCGCTGGCGTGCGGCGTGCCGTTCGACGATGCGTGCCGCTACGCGCTGGCGGCATCGGCGGCGTCTGTCGAACGTCCCGGGACGGCGCTGTGCACGCGCGACGACGTCGAGCGGATTCACGCCGAACTGGTTGCGCAGGCAAGCTGACGGGCGGGCGGCCCGGCACGTGCCCGATCTCGTCGGTGCGCGATCGATCGTTGATCTGGCTCAGCGGCATGCGCGCCGCGATCGCAAAAAATGGGGAACCCATTCCACGAGATCCGCCATGGTCTATCGACTGATCGCCTGCCTACTCCTGCTGTCGTGCATGCGACCGGTTGCGTCCGCCGACGTCGCGACGGTCGTTTCTCCACCGGAGCGCGTGCTGATCCTGGTCTACCATCGGTTCGCCGCCGCGCGGCTCGATTCGATGACGGTGCGCATCGACACGTTCCGCAATCAGTTGCAGGCGATCGATGCGAACGGCTATCGCATCGTGCCACTCGCCGACGTCGTACGCTGGCATGACGGCCAGCGCGATGCCGTGCCGGCGCGGGCGGTCGCGATCACGGTCGATGACGGTCACCGCTCAGTCTACGAGGTGCTGCGCCCGCTGCTGGCCGCGCATCCGGCTCCGGTCACGCTGTTCATCTATCCGTCGGCTATCTCCAACGCCAGCTACGCGATGACGTGGGACCAGTTGCTTGCGCTCGGGCGGGCCGGGTTCGACATCGAGTCCCACACGGTCTGGCATCCGAATTTTCGCGTCGAGCGTGCCCGGCTCGCACCGGACGACTACCAGCGTTTCGTGTCGTTCCAGTTGAGCCGGTCGCGCGCGCGGCTCGAGGCCGAAACCGGCCGTCCGGTCCGGCTGCTGGCCTGGCCGTTCGGCGTCCATGACGCGCTGACCGACCAGCTGGCCGCTCGCGAAGGCTACGTCGCGGCATTCACGCTCGACGCGCGCCCCGTTCGTATCACCGACTCGGCAATGGCGCTGCCACGCTATCTGATGACCGACGCCTGCGACACACGATGCATGAACGGATTGCTGAGAACCGTCGGGGGGAACCCGTGATCGAACGTCTGATCGTCTGTCTGCTCGTGTCGCTCGCGGGATTCGCCGCCCGGGCGGCGCCCGTCACGATCACCGTCGTCGATGCGACGAACGGGCGCGCGCTGGCAGGCGCGATCGGCCACGCGCCGGGCGTGAACCGGACCGCGGATCGCGAGGGATCGTTTTCGCTGGAGATCGACGCCGCCGGAACGCGCCTGAGCGTGCGTGCGCCAGGCTACGCGCGAATCGAGGTCACTCTGGCTCCCGCCGCGGCCGCGTACACGATCCGCATGACGCCGGTGCGTCCGAAGGCGGTCTACCTGTCCGCCTACGGCGTCGCAGACCGCACGCTGCGCGACGCGGCGCTGTCCCTCCAGGACCAGACGGCGATCAATGCGCTCGTCATCGACGTGAAGGGCGACAGCGGCGTGACGCCTTATCGCAGCAAGGCGCGCGAAATCTCCGGCGCCGCGAGCCATGTCGCCGGTGCGATCGTGCATCAGCCCGATTTGCCGGACCTGCTGCGGACGTTTCATGCACGCGGCCTCTACTTGATCGCGCGAATCGTCGTGTTCAAGGACGATCCGCTCGCGCGGGCTCACCCCGAGTGGGCCGTGCGCGACGCGGCCGGCGAGATCTGGCAGGACCGCGAGCATCAGCGCTGGATCGACCCGACGTCGCGCGCGGCGTGGCAACACAATTACGATGTCGCCGAAGAAGCCGCCCGCATGGGTTTCGACGAGATCCAGTTCGACTACCTGCGGTTTCCCGACGCCAACGGCCTGCGATTCGCCGAGCCCAATACCGAGGCAAACCGGGTCACCGCGATCGCCGGATTCCTCACCGGCGCGCGCGAGAGACTGCAGCCGTACAACCTCTACACGTCGGCCGACATCTTCGGCTACGTCTGCTGGAACACCGACGACACCGCGATCGGACAGCGGCTCGATGCGCTCGGGCCGGCCCTGGACTATGTGTCGCCGATGCTGTACCCGTCCGGCTTTACGTGGGGCCTGCCCGGTTGCCGGAAACCGACCGAGCATCCGGGCGAGATCGTTGCGCGGTCACTGGCTGAGGCGAAGCGCCGGACCGGCCTGGACGGTGTCCGGTTCAGGCCGTGGCTCCAGGCTTTTCGCGACTATGCATTCGATCGCCGGCCGTTCGATGCCGACGAGGTCCGCGCACAGGTCGACGCGGCCGACGCCGCGGGCACGGATGGCTGGATGCTGTGGAATCCTCGCAATCGCTACGATCCCGCCATGTTGCCGCACTGACCGGCAGGTTTGGAGAACGTAGCGATCGACAGCACGAAGGCACTGCGGCCGATGCTAGGCCGGATACCCGAGCGGGCATTCGCGCCCGGCCGCCGCCGGATGCCACCGTGCAACCAGGACGCACGCGACCAGCATGACGACGACCGCAACGCCGTGCACCGGATTGCGCAGGCACGACGTGACCTGATCGCTGCGCCCGACACCGAACAGGCACCACAGGCAGAAGTGTTCGCAGTTGTTCGTGAGAAGCCGGTAGCGGCATTCGCCGAGGCGCGATGCCGCGCGGCGCGCGGCCTCTGTTCCGTCGTACGGCGCGCGCGCGTGGCGGATCACCGCGAGCTCGAAACCGGCGCGAAAGCCGTCGAGGGTCACGACCTCGACCGCGCCGCCGCTCAGGTGGCGCGACCATCCGGCGTAGTGGATCACGTTGCCGTCGCCGACATAAATCCCATGATGCAGATAGCCATGGCGGCGGGTCACGAGGTGGGCACCGACCGGCGGTTCGCCGTCCGGTATGGCGTCGTCGGCGTGCACTGCGGTCGGATGACTCATCGCCAGCTCCTCGGCCCCGGCGGCGGCGGGCGAAAACCCCGCGTCGGCCGCGAAACACGTTGCGTCCTGTCACGTCTCCAGTATCGACAGTGACGCCGCGCGGGACAATCAGCGTGGCCTGAGCTTGCTGTCCGATGTCGAGCCACCGTGTCGGAAATTTCCGACGGGCCATGCAATAACGGCTGACAGACGTTACGGACGATAGCGCCGGACGGATGCCGCGCCCTCGTGTTGCCAGGCTTGCGGCCCGCTCGGGAAGACGGACGCGACGACTGCATCGCGGCGCCCGCTGCGGTGTCGGTCTGCTTCGACAGGCGCGCTCTTGACATGAGTCAACGGGAAATCGGCGTTCCGCGCGACGCTGGCAATGTCGTCGAAACGCCTGCGACGTCGCCGCACGCGCCACGTTCCGCGACCGGACAGGGGGCATCGCGACCATGCAGGGCCAACCAGGAGAGTGGAGATGAGGACCGGAACCGTGAAGGCGCTGCTGCTGGCAGCCTGCCTGCTGAACGTCGGCGCGAACGCGCTGGCCGAAACGTCGACCGAACCGGTCGTGCGCAACGGTGTCGCGTACATCACCGGCGGAATCGGCCAGGACGAGGTCGCCGCGTTTCGCGATGTCGCGCCTCGATACAACCTGCGGATCACCTTCGCATCGAATGCCGGCCAGTACCTTGCCGACATCGATGTGACGCTGTCGTCCGGCAAGTCGAAGCTCCTCGACGTACACACGAGCGGACCGTTCCTGTTCGCGCGGGTGCCGCCGGGACGATATACCGTGTCCGCGCACGACAGGGCCGTGCAGGAGGTGCGGCGCGTCGTCGTTCCGGCGCGGGGCGCCGTCGACGTACGCTTTTACTGGCACGACCCCGATCGGCGCGGAACGATGCGTCTGTGCATGGCGTGCCCGGCCTCGCAGCCGCAAGCTGACCGCTAGCCGCGCCGTGCCCGCCGCACGTCGACGGCGGCTTTTGCACCGGCGGCAGGCCGGCCGAAACGCGACGTGCGCCTGTTGTCCGGCCCGGCCGCGCACAGCGGCGCGGATGCGACCACGAAGCTTGAGCGGTCAGAACTGCTGGTCGTAGTTGAGACGGACGTGCTCCGGATGGGCGAGACCGTCTCCCGTGATCGTGAGATCGATGTGATATACGCCTTTCCAACGTGCGTCGAACACGTTCCCGTAGGTGACCGCATTGCCGTCCGGCGTCGGGTCGAGCTGCATTCGCGTCGGCTTCGAATGGAAGGAACTGGCTTCGCTTCGGGGGCCCTGAACAACGGCGGCGACGCGAGCATGTTCAATGCGATTTCCGTTCGACTTGTCGAACAACGCGACCGTGAGCAGGTACAGGTTTACATTGTTCGATGCGTCGCCGGCATGGCCGCCCGGCGTGGCGGCGCGACTCGCCGGAACCACCCCGTAATGGACGACCAGCGTGGGTGTCGTCACGGTGCGCGTCAGATCGTTCGCGCAGGCGGTCGATACCTCGCCGGCGAGCAATGCTAGCCCGGCTAGCAGCACAGGAAAAATTCGCGATCGCATCGAAGCCTCCTCGGCGGTGGTTCTACCGCGTCGACAATGCGCGCGCAGAGCGACCCGGTATCGTGCTTCCATGCTGACGTGGAGCGAAAACGCGGGCTTGACGCAGATCATGCCGCCGCCAGAGGTGCGACGTCGCGTCATTCGGCGAATGCGCCGGTTCCGCTCCGGCGACCTGCCGTGTCATTCTGCGCCGCGCGAAGGATGGCCGCGTCGGAACGTCAACCGGCGCTGTTCGACGAGCGCGCGCCAGTCCAGCTTCATCAACGCGAAGACGACGCCGAGCAACACCAGTTGCGTGACGACGAAGTATCCGCCGAGGTAAGTGCCTTCGAGTTCGGACTCCACGTCCAGCCGGGTCGACGCAAAGCGGCCGAGGTACGCCCAGATCGCATAGGTCGTCGCGCGGCCGACGAAGAACGCCGCCGCGATGATCCTGAGTGGCAACCCGGACAGCCCGTATGCGATGAACAGATAGTTTGACGGAAGCGGACTCAACGCATAGAAGAAGAACGCACCGGCGGTCAGTGTCCGGTGCTTTCGCAGCCAGCGCGTGGCGACCTCGATGTTCGCCCGATCCGATTCGCGCATCCAGCGGGAGCGTACGAGCGATCTTGCGAAGGTCGCCAGAATGACGCGGCCGGTCGTCGCCGCGCCGGCCGCCACGACGGCGAAGACCCACGGATTGCCGTCAGGCAGGTTGAACCCGACCCACGACATGGCCATCCACGTGGGCGGTGCGAACGCCGGTATGAGATTCAGCAGGAGAATCAGCAGAAAGAGTACTGCCAGCGTCAGCACGATATCGACTCCAGGCGCTCCGGTGTCACGCTTCGATTGTGCTGACGAAAGGCGTCGACCACTTGACTCACGTCAAGCAACTGGCCGCGCCAGTCGGTCGCGTCACGCGCATCGCGCTGACTCAGGTCAACCGTCGCAACGCGGCGTTGCCTAGACTGATGCCACGCCGTCCGCAACCGGTACCGGATGCGGCGAATCCCGCCCCGTAAGGCGATCGGAAGAATGGTCATGCCCCGAATCCCTTGGTCGATCGATCTCGCGTTGCTGGTTCTGGCGGCCGTTACGCTCGCCGCGGGGGGCATGTGCGCGGCGTTCGGCGCGCCTTCGCTCGCGCGATTCGCGTGGCTGCTGGGTACGGTGCCGGTCTTGCTCGCGTTGACGGTATCGCTGGCAATGGCGGCGGCGAAACGGCAGGCCGGCATCGACGTGCTCGCATGGCTGGCGATCGGCCTGGCGATCATGCTCGACGAGACGCTGACCGCCGCGGTCATCGGGTTGATGCTGGCTAGCGGCCGGATGCTGGAGCGATATGCGCAAGACCGCGCGCAACGCGAGATGACCGCGCTGCTCGGCCGCGCGCCGCGCCAGGCGACGCGGTTCGAGAACGGTGAGTGGCGTTCCGTTGCACCGGCAACCATCGTTCAGGGAGACCGACTGCTTGTGCGAAGCGGCGAATGCGCGCCGGTCGACGGCACGTTGACCGGCGACGCGGAGCTGGACGAATCGATGCTTACGGGCGAGTCGTCCATCCAGCGGCGACGTTCCGGAGAAAACGCATGCAGCGGCGTGGTCAATGCCGGCGCGCCATTTGAAATGGTCGCCCGCACGACGGCGGCCGACAGCACGTTTGCAGGCATCGTCCGCATGGTCGAGCGCGCACGGCACGAGCGCGGTCCGTCCGTGCGTCTTGCAGATCGCTACGCCGCATTCTTCGTGCTCGCGTCGCTGCTCGTCGCCGGTACCGCGTGGCTGCTGACCGGCGATGTCGCACGTGCGCTTTCCGTGCTCGTCGTCGCCACGCCTTGTCCGCTGATCCTCGCCGTGCCGGTCGCGATCGTCTCGGGCCTGTCGCGTTGTTCGAAACGGGGCATCCTGGTCAAAGGCGGAGGCGTGCTCGAACGGCTTGCGCAGGCGACGATTCTCTTCTTCGACAAGACCGGAACGCTGACGGGCGGGCGCGCACGCATCGTCGCGATCGAATGCGGCGCCAGCGTCGGAAGGGGCGACGTGCTGCGCTTCGCGGCGTCGTTGGCGCAGGCCTCGGGCCATGTCGTCTCGGATGCGCTGACGGTCGCGGCGCGAGAACGCGGGATCCGCCTGTCCCCACCGTCGGCCGTCATGGAGACGGCCGGCGAGGGCGTGACCGGCAGGGTCGACGGCCGTGTCGTTGCGATCGGCAAGTTCGGGTACGTCCGCGCCGGCGCGACGGTTGCCCCCTGGTGCGAAGCCTTCCTGAAGCGGGTAGGCAACGCGGGCGGGGCTGCCGTGTTCGTCGGCATCGATGGCGCCATGGTCGGCGCGATCCAGATGGCCGACCAGGTGCGGCTGGAAACGCCGCGGGCGTTGCGGCTGCTCAAGCGCGAGGGCGTCGAGCGTCTCGTCATGCTGACCGGCGACCGGCTCGACATTGCCCAGGCCGTTGGCGAACTGCTGGGCGTCACCGACGTGCGCGCCGAACAGACGCCCGCGGACAAGCTTGCGGCCGTCCAGGCGGCACGCGCGGAGGGCGTGACGATCATGGTCGGCGACGGCGTGAACGACGCGCCGGCGCTGGCGGCAGCCGACGTCGGCGTCGCGATGGGCGCGCGGGGAGCGGCCGCGTCATCCGAAGCAGCCGACGTGGTACTGCTGGTGGATCGGCTGGATCGACTCGTGGATGCGATGCGCATCGCCCGTCGATCGCGCCGGATCGCGCTCGAGAGCGTGTTGATCGGCATGTCGCTATCGGTCGTCGCGATGACGATTGCCGCGGCAGGATTCCTGCCGCCGATTGCCGGCGCGGTGATCCAGGAAGCCGTCGACGTCGTCGTGATCGTCAATGCGCTGCGCGTGTTGCTGGTGCGGCCGCCGGAAGCCCGGCTGGCCGGTGTCGACGTCGAGCAACTCAGGCGCGAGCATGCGGCATTGTCACCGTTGCTGGACCGGCTCAGGGATCTCGCGGACCGCTTGCCGCAACTGTCCGGAGTCACCGCCGCCAGCGAGCTTGTCGATGCCGTCGACTCGCTGGACCAACGGCTGCTGCCGCACGAGCGCGCCGACGATCTGGAGGTTTACGCGCGGCTTGCACCGCTGCTCGGCGGCGAGGATCCGCTCGCGGCGATGAGCGGCGCACACCGGGAGATCTTCCGGATGGTCCGGTCGCTCAGGGAGATGGTCTCGGACCTGCCGCGCGACGGAACGAACCCCTTGCAGGTTCAGGCGATACAGCGCCTGCTGTACGGGCTGGAGGCGATCGTCCGGCTGCACTGCGCCCAGGAGGAGGAACTGTTCCACGCCGTGGGAGCGGATGCATGACGACACGTCGAAACGCATCATTCATGCGCGCGGCGGGTTCACGAGCAGAACCGGCGTCTTCGTGATGCGCGCCACGCGTGCGGCCACGCTGCCGACGAGCCAGCCCGTGACGCCGTGTCGCCCATGGGTGCCCATCACGATCATGTCCGCGTTCCATTCGACGGCATGGCGCACGATCAGATGAGCGACGTCGGCGCCGGCCCAATCCGTCTGAATGAGTTGCGACTGTACTTGCACGGCCCTGTCGCCGAGCAGAGCCGTGGCCTCCTTCAATGCACGATTGCCTTCGCCGATCAATGCGTTATCCAGCGTCTCGACGGGGACGAAATCACCCAGCGAGACGGGGCGATCGAGCACGCATATCGTACGGAATTCCGTATCCGGTCGCGACCACTTCAACCCCGTTCCCAATGCGTTGAGCGCAATCGTGCTTCCATCGACGGCGAACAGCATCCGCCGCGGCAGATGCTCGGCAACCGACGCGAAGCCCTCCGGAACGATGAGCAGCGGGCAGCCGACGAACTTGCCGAGCGGGCCTGAAATCGTTCCTTCTACCCAGCGGAGCAAGCCGTGATGCTGACGTGCACCAACGATCAGGAGATCGGCCCGCCAGGCTCGCGCGCTGTCGGCCAGCGCATGCACGACATCCCCTCCACGAGTAGCCAGGTCGAAGGTCTCCGTGTCGACGGCGAGGTCGTCGCGCTTCATGACGGATTGGGCGCGCGATAGCGCGTCGGATGCATCCCCGAGCAACTCGTCGCGCGCCGACTCGAGAAATGCCATGGTCTTCGATCCGAGCGGGACGAGCGTTCGCGGGTTTTCCGCGACGCTGACGATATGTACCTCCGTGTTTGTCGGAAGGAACGCCTTGGCATACGCGAGCGCATGCGCGGATGCGCTCGAACCGTCCACGGCGATCAGCACGCGTCGCGGAGCGGGGACGGCCTGGGCGGGTGAAGGGCAGGTGCTCATGAATGTCTCCCGATGGCGACCGACGGTCTTGTACACGGCATTTTTCGCACGGTGCGCTGCCGCGGGGTTGACCTCCGTCAAGCACCTTCGTCGTGGGTGTCCGGGGCGACGGGGCCTCGTCGGTGACCGAAGGCCGACCGTATCGGCGCGCTATTTGTCAGACCTGACGGGATCGACTGCTAACCCGCTGCTCAAGCCCGCGCCCGCGCTCAATTCCGGTCGCCGGGCGGAATCCTCGGCCGGGCGACGCGCGTCGGCAACGGCAGAATGCGCGGCAACACGTTCTCCGACTTGAACAGCCGGTGCGCCACCGCACCAAGCACGTGCAAGCCCACCAGCGCGGCCAGCCCATATGCCGTCAGTGCGTGCAGCTCGCCCAGCCAGTGCGACAGTTCGCGGCTCTCGGGCACCAGCGTCGGCAGCGAGAAGAGTCCGAAGCAGCTGGCGGCGTGCCCGGCCGCATTCGTCTTCATCCACCCGAGCACGGGAATGGCGAGCATCAACACGTAGAGCAGCGCGTGGACGCAGCGTTCCGCAAGCCGATTCAGCGTGCCGACCGGATTGACCGACGGCGGGAGCCGGCGTCGCATGCGCAGCCGATTCGCAACGCGAATCGCCACGAGTACGAGAATGGCGACGCCGATCGACTTGTGCAGGCCGACGAGGTCTTCGTTGTCGTCCAGCAGCAAGCCGACGATCAGGTTGCCGATCAACGCGGCGGCCAGCAGCCAGTGCAGCACACTGATCGACAGTGGGTAACGGGTAACAGTTTTCATGACGGGAATGCCTGTTCAGTGTCGCAAGCGTGTCCGGCCCGGGTTAGCCGAGCAGGTCGTGATAGTGTTTTTTCGAACCGTTGATTCGCCGCAACGCCTGCTTCGCGCCCGGCAGATCATTGGCTTCGATGGCACGGTCGACGGCGGTCAGTTCATCGTGCAGCACGCGCATGCCTTCGTCGTAGGTCGGCTGATCGTTGCGATAGCGCTGGCGGCTCGCCCGTTGCACATCGCTTTCGAGCCGGGTCGCGTAGCTTTTCATTTCCGGAATCGTCCGGCTGCCCAACGCACCCTGCAGCGCGTGCTTCATGTCAGTCATCAGCGTCTTGATTTCGCCTGCGCGGGCCGGTGCGGCAGCCACGGAAAGCAGTACGCCCAGCGTTACGCAGAAACGGAGTCGAAACGGTAGTCTGTTCATGGTCGTCAGTCGATTGCACGTGTCGGTGATCGCGACCTTAGGGCACCGACGTTAACGGATTCTTAAGGGCTGGATTTTTCAGCGCGCCGCTTGATGCCCGCCCGTGCGCGCGGTTATCGTGCGGCAAGGGACGCCATGTCCGAACCCAAAGGAACGCGACGCCATGCGGGTGTTACTCGTGGAAGACGACAAGCTGGTCGGCAGTGGGGTCGAAGATGGCCTGATCGAGGCCGGCATGACGGTCGACTGGGCGCACGACGGCAGGCATGCGCAACTTGCGCTCGAAACAACGCCGTACGACCTCGTCGTGCTCGATCTCGGGCTGCCCCGCATGTCGGGAACCGACTTGCTCGGCTGGATTCGCAAGCGCCGCGATCACACGCCGGTACTGGTAATGACTGCGCGCGACACGGTGGCCGACCGCGTGAGCGGCTTGAGCGCGGGCGCCGACGACTACCTCGGCAAGCCGTTCGACCTGGCCGAGCTGATTGCCCGGTGCCGTGCGCTCGTGCGGCGTTCGCAGGGCCGCGGGACCGATACGATCGAATATGGCGAACTGACGGTCGATCCCGCATTGATGACGGTCGTCCGCGGTGCCGAACGGATCGCGCTGACTTCGCGCGAATGCGCGTTGCTGGTCGAGTTGCTAGCGAACCAGGGGCGTCCGCTGTCGCGCGCGCAGCTACAGGACAGCCTCTATGGCTGGAACGAAGAGATCGAAAGCAACGCGATCGAAGTGCATGTGTCGAACCTGCGCAAGAAACTCGGTGCCGAATTGATCCGCACGATCCGCGGCGTCGGCTACGTGGTGGAGAAGGCGTCGTGATGCGCTCGATTCGGCAACGGCTGGCCTTGCTGGTTCTGTCGGGTGTCGTGGCCGTCTGGGCGTACTCGCTGGTGTCGAGCTACCGCCAGGCGATTCACGAAGCGGAGGAATGGGACGATACGCGCGTCGAACAGATCGCAAGGGCGTTCGTCGCGCTCGACGCGGCCGATCTCCCGGTTTTTGCGGACATCGCCCTCGGGTCGGCCGAAGACAGAGACGGGGATAATGACGCATCACCGCGCATGCTGTATCAGGTCAGCGACACGGGCGGGCGCATCCTGGCCGCCAGCCCGGGACTGGAGTCGCTGGATCTCCCGGTGTTTCCCGCCGCGGCGTCGAGCCCGTCACGGTTCGACAATCCGAAGTGGCACGCGTATGTGCTGACCGATGCCACGCGCGGCCGTTCCGTGCGCATCTTCGAGCAGCGCACGCACCGTTCAGACTTGTCTGCGGAGGTGGCGCGCCGCATCGCCCGGCCACTCGCATTCGCGCTGCCCGTGCTGGCCGTGCTTATCTGGCTGGCGATCGGCCACAGCCTCACGCCGCTGCGTACGTTGTCCGAGGCAATCGACGCCCGTTCCCCCGACAGCCTCGATGCGATTGGCACGAAAGACATTCCCGATGAAGTGCGGCCGCTGGTCGCCGCACTCAATGCGTTGCTGCTGCGCCTGCGCGGCTCGCTCGATCGCGAACGCGCGTTCACGAGCGACGCCGCCCACGAGCTCAAGACCCCGCTTGCCGCGCTCAAGGTTCAGGCGCAGGTGGCGCTTACCGCACGCGATCCCGCTCGCCAGCGGCGCGCGATGCAGCGGGTCGTCGAGGGCGTCGACCGCAGCACGCATCTGGCCGACCAATTGCTCGCGCTGGCGCGACTCGACGAGGCGGTACCGATGCCGGGCGAGGACGTCGATCTCGCGCGCACAGTGCAGACCTGCATCGACGACCATCGAGCGAACGCGGAGCGCAAGGGCGTGTCGCTGGTGTCATGTGTCGATGGTCCGGTCGTCGCACATGCGCCGCCGACGCTGATGCGCGTCCTGCTCGACAACCTGGTCGACAATGCGATCAAGTACGGTCGCGAGCAGGGGTGCATCGAAATCAGGTCGTCGCAGGACGGCGGCGTGATCAGCATCCGGGTACAGGATGACGGCCCCGGCGTCCCAGAAGAAGATCTGTCCCGACTGCAGGATCGCTTCTTTCGCGGCGCGGATCACGACGAGAGTGGCAGCGGCTTGGGGCTGTCCATCGTCGCGCGCATCGTGGTCAAGCTGGGCGGGAATCTGACATACATCGACGGGCTGAACGGCGGCGGTTTCGGCGTGCACGTGACGTTGCCGTTGCCGGCTTGACCGGGGCTGTAGACGCAGGTGCCCAGATCGAACGTGTCGAGCTCGCCGGTTACAGATCGGACCGAAAGGACATTCGCTATCCGATAAGCAGGAAACGCACCGGCACGCGATGGTCAAATCATCTACAAGTCAAAATTTGAAATTATTTGGATTCCAAATTAACTCGACATAATTGTATCTGTCGTCGGAAAGCCTTGTAGTGCCTAGGTCGAAATTTCCGCACTTGAACGCACCGACATACCGAGTATTCGGTTCGCGGCGATATGGAAGTAAATCTCAGCTGGACATTGGGGCTTCAATTACGCCGATGCCGCCACCCGGACAGTCCGCTGGTTAGCCTAGGAAGCGAGCCCTGATAGTGCCGGGGTCGGGCACAGGCCCGCGCATTGTTGTGTCTGTGGACAACGCGACGAGCCGGTTCGGATGCGGTACTTCACGCAAACTGAATCGACCTTCAGCTGCTTCGGAGCGACGTGAGCGGGTATCGAGCGGCGCGGCAAACCGGGGCGCACTGACACGGTTTAATAGACACACACGTTCGAGCCGATTCCGTTTTCAATCGGCGATACAGAGCCAACCCGACGGGAAAACCCGTCGACAAGACGGGTTTGGGTCTGTGCTTGACCGCTGCTTGAATTCCCTCGTGTTCCCGCCATCGTTTGCGCGGGACCAACGGCGAGGGGACAGATCATGCGTGTGAACGATAATATGGACGTGATATCGCTTCGCGGCCGAGCCGAGAGTGCGACTGCCATGCGGATGGCCGGTCCGGCCGTATTGATGATATGTCGATCCGATAATATCAGCGCGGGCTGCGCCAGCGGAGATGGGCGATGACCACGCAGGACTTCGTGGCGTTGGCTCAGCAGTGTGCGCCCGCCGTCGCTCCGCAGACGTTGGCTGCCATTGTGCGCATCGAATCGGGATTCAATCCCTACGCTATCGGCGTCGTCCATGGTCGATTGGCGAGACAGCCTCGGCATGAGAACGAAGCGATCGCCACGGTCGAGGCATTGCAAGCGGCAGGCTGGAACTACAGCGCAGGCCTCGCGCAAATCAATCGAGCAAACTGGTCCCGTTACGGATTGACCGCGAGGACCGTCTTCGACGTCTGTCGGAACCTGAGCGCTGGTGCGGCGATTCTTCGGGCATGTTTTCTGCGCGCTCGCGTCATTCATATCCATCCACAAGAGGCGTTGCGCGCTGCGCTGTCGTGCTATGCGAGCGGGAATTTCGTAACCGGATTTCGCGTCGGATATGTGCGACGGATTACGGAAGCAGCGGCGTCGGGCGACACTTTCGTCCCTGCGCTGACGTCAGTTGCAAAGCCGATTCCGGTGATACCCGACCGTGTGACTGGGTCTCGGGCTGAGAGCCGCGGGCGCTCGACTCCTGTGTCTCCTCCACCCTCGAACCCGAACGACGATACAGCGCAAAGCCAAAATAACGGTGGAGTCGCAGGCAGTGCCGTGATCTTCTGAGCAAGGCAGGCAGAATTCGGCCGGATGGAGTGCATTATGAAATCTGTATTCCTAATTAATATAAGCGTCGTGAAATTGAGAAAAACGTATGTTGCGTGGATCTCGTTGAATTGGCGCCGCATCGCAGTGCTCAGCGTGCTTGTCATGGCAACCCCCACGGCATCTGCGCAACTCAGTCAGGTCAATACCTTGCTGATCACTATCCAGAACACGTTGCTCGGTGTAGGCGGGGTGGTGTGTTCGATTTCCATCATCTGGGCTGGCTTCAAGATGATGTTCCAGCACGCCCGGTTTGGCGATATTGCGCATGTTTTCATCGGCGGCCTTTTCGTTGGGTGTGCAACGGTCATTGCTGGCATGTTGATTCCGACGGCCTAACGTGAACACGGAGCTGATTGTGGACACACTCTCTGATCCCGTATTCAAAGGCTGCACGCGGCCAGCGATGCTATGGGGCGTTCCACTTGTACCGCTGTTGACGGTCGGTGGCGGTATGCTGATCCCGGCAATCTGGGTATTGATGGCGAGTGCGGCTTTGGGCGTCGCAATCGCACTGTTGATCGTTCCCGTGTTCGCGACAATGCGCATGATTACGCGTCAGGACGACCAACGTCTCGCTCAGCGCATGCTACGCGCGAAAATGAGACTGCACCAGCGCAACCGACGCTTCTGGGGCGCGCATGCCTATGCGCCGATCCGATTTAAGGCGCGAGGGTGACATGAGCGCACCGTCGGCACATGCAACCCTCATACCGCGCGAAGTGGTGCTCGCAGATTTCATCCCATTTTCGTCGCACGTCACGGACCGCGTGATTCGCACGCGCGAGGGTGACTATATACAAATCTGGAAGGTCCCCGGGATTGCTTTCGAGACGGCCGATCCTGCCGATATTCTCGCGCGTCATGTGACCTTCAATCAATTGGTGCGTAATTTGCCGGGTGGCCACGTCGCGCTATGGACGCATCGGCTTCGGCGGCGTACTGCGGACAGATTCGAGACGACCTATCTCAACCGATTCTGTCAGGATTTGGCTGAGCGCTACTACGCGAGCTTTGCCGGTTACACGATGATGACCAACGAGCTTTACGTGAGCGCCGTATATCGCCCTCACCGGACGCGATTGGGGCGGCTGTTTAGTCGTGCGGCACGCCGTACACCTGACGATATTCAGCGCGATCAACAAGACGCATTGCGTGCGTTGGCCGATATCGCTGCGCAGATCGAGACTGGTCTCAAACCGTGGTCGCCGTGTGCGCTCAGCGTGTATGAACGCGGCGATCCATTGACCAAGCGGCCCTGTCGCTATTCCGCCGCGCTTGAGATGCTTGGCTACCTGGTTAACGGAACGTGGGAGCTGGTACCGGTTGGATACGGTCGAATTTGCGACACGTTACCAACCTCGCGCCTGTTCTTCCACCGTGAGAAGCTCGAGATCCGCACACCTACGCGTACCCGCTACGCGGCATTGCTCGACCTGAAGGACTATCCGGAGCAAACCGAGCCAGGCATGCTTAATGGATTGCTCTACGGCGATTTCGAGTACATCGAAACGCAAAGCTTTACCGTGCTCGACCGTCCCAGTGCCAAGGAGGCGCTCGAGCGCCAGCGCAACCAACTGATTGCGGGAGATGACGTTGCTGTCTCGCAGATCGAGGCAATGGATCAGGCCGCGAACGATCTCGTCAATGGCGATTTCGTTTTGGGCGAGTACCACTACACGTTGGCCGTGCTGGGAGATACCTTGGATGAGGTAGTGCGGCATGTCGCTCAAGCACGAACGAAGCTTGCAGACGCCGGCTTCCAGAGTGCGCTCATTGATCTGGTCGCCGATGCTGCGTGGTTCGCGCAGTGCCCCGGCAACTGGCGATACCGACCGCGAGAGGCGAAGCTTACATCACGCAACTTTTGCGCCATGGCCAGTTTGCACAACTTCGCGACTGGAAAGCGAGAGGGTAATCCGTGGGGCGAAGCTATCACGATTGTCAAAACGCCCAGCGGGCAACCGCTCTATCTGAACTTTCACGCAACGCCCGAGAAAGTCGACTCAAACGACGAGAAGGCGCTTGCCAACACGCAGATCATCGGCCGAGCCGGTGCAGGCAAGACCGTGCTTGAACTGTTCCTGCTCGCGATGGCAATGAAGTACGGTGTGATGGGCGTGCTCTTCGACAAGGACCGAGGAGCGGAAATCGGGATTCGCGCCATGGGTGGTCAGTACACGGTATTTCACCGTGGTGAGCCCACCGGCATGAACCCGTTCCAGTTGGAAGTGGACGAGGCGACACACAGTTTTTGGATGCGTCTCGTGTGCAAGCTGGTCGACAACGGAGTACCACTGTCCGCGAAGGATGAGCTCGATATCTCTCGCGCGATCCGGGAGGTCGCACGCATGGATCGATCGCTGCGTCGGTTGTCCATGGTCAGGCAACTCTTGCCAAACGTTGGAGATAACAGTCTTCATGCGCGGCTTGCCAAGTGGTGCGCCGGCGGGCGCCTCGGGTGGGTGCTCGATAACCCGGTTGACCGGATTGATCTAGATGCGCACCAATTGTTCGGCTTTGACGATACAGAACTGCTCGACGATCCGGAGGTATGTGCGCCACTGACGATGGTGTTGCTGCATCTGACCGAACGCCTGATCGATGGGCGGCGTTTCATCTATGTGATGACCGAGTTCTGGAAGCGCCTGCGCGATCCGGTGTTCAGCGAGTTTGCCAACGACAAGCAAAAGACCATTCGCAAGCAAAATGGCCTGGGCATCTTCGATACCCAGTCGCCTGCGGACGTGCTGAGCAGTCCGATCTCTCGTGCGCTTGTAGAGCAGACGGCTACATTCTTCTTCCTCCCCAACCCGAGCGCAGACCACGATGATTATGTCCACGGTTTCAAGCTGACCGAAGCAGAATTCAACATTGTGAGACGCATGGGTGAGCACAGCCGGCTGTTCTTGGTCAAGCAGGGTCATCGTTCGGCAGTCGGGCGACTCGATCTCTCGGGATTGGGCGACGTGCTCGATGTCCTGTCGGGCACGTCAGACAATGTAGCGTTGCTCAATACGATCCGGGCCAAGGTCGGGGACGACCCCGATGTGTGGTTGCCGCGCTTTCATGATGCCCTGACTGCTCGCCGGCGCCAGACGAGTGCGTTTCAAACCGCATTGTCGAGCACCGCTACACACGTGCAAGGTGGTGTTCTATGAATGGCCTCTTCAGCGCGGTGGGCGGTACGCTCGAAAATGGTATGCACACGTACGTGAGCGATGCATCTTCTGCGTTGTCGTCCGCGTTAGTACCCGTGGCTACCACGGGAGTGTTGATCTGGGTTCTCGCGTATGGCATGGCAGTGATTCGCGGAGAGGCACACGAGCCGGTGCCGGCATTTGCGTGGCGAGGTATGAAAGTCGTCATCACGCTCGCATTTGCGCTAAGTGCGGGGCTGTACCAGTCGCAGGTCGTCACTGCTGTGAGCGAGACGACAACCGGCGTCGCGCAGGCAATTCAGGCAGCAGCCGTTCGTACCGGCGCGGGAAATGTTGGATGCGGGTCAGTTAAACAAGCGAGCGAGGCAAGCGAGCACGCTGTGGGCATTTATCGGACGCTCGATTGCTATGATCGGCAGCTTAACCTCGTGGTCGACGCCTATTTCGACAAGGCGACCCATGAAGGTCTGAGCATGAGCGGCATCGTCGCAGGTATCGGCGACCTCGCTTGTGGTCTGGTTGCCGCCTTCGGGGGCGCAATCTTTCTGATGGTGCTCGGCGTCGAGGTGATGATGGCGCGCATGCTGCTCGACCTCGTACTTGCGCTGGGTCCTATGTTCATTGCGTGTGGAGCATTTAGTCCTACCGTTCGCTTTTTCGAAGCATGGACTGCCAAGCTCGTGAACTATGCGCTGTTGCAAGTGTTGGTTGCTGCTTTCCTTGGTCTCGCGCTCGCAGCGTTCTCGGCCAACCTCGCACCGTTTCAAGTAACGATTGCTGATCCCGACACTTCTGCCGATGCTTTGGCTGCTGCCGCCCGTCAAGCACTTCAAGCAAGCGCCCCCTGGGCGGCGGCTTTCGGCATGTTTGTTACATCCGTGCTACTGGCGACGATTGGGTGGCAGTTGCCGGCGGTGGCTTCGGGGCTTGCGGGCGGTGCGACGGTCTCAGGCTTTGGAGCGTTTGTCGCCGGCTACGCATCCAGACGGGCGGCCGGTGCGATGGCCTTCGCACTGCGCAGTGCAAACCGAAGCGCGTATTCCGGCGGTCGAATATCGAGGCCTGGCGCATTGGTGAGCACCGTCTCGCCGCATCCTCCCGCCTATCAACGGGCTGCACGCGAGCAGCTTGACCGTGTGCCCGACTAAACAGGAGACGAAGCCATGAAGCGATACCTATTCACGCATATCGTACTGTTGAGCGCCGTTGTCGCGGGCGCGGCCTCTTTTATTGAGCCGGTGAATGCGGAAATCTATTCGGTCTATGACGAAAAGAACGTCGCTCAGGCGATCGCGATGGTCGGGCAGCTCAAACAACAAGTGCAGCAGGAGATGGCGTTGTACCGCTCGTTCAGCGGCGCGCGCGGCTTTGGTGCGTTGCTGGATCGACCGGGGGTGGTCAATGCGCTGCCGGACAATTGGCAGAGCGTGTATGCCGCGATTCGCGAGGGGGGGTATGCCGGGTTGACTGGTCCGGCTCAGGCACTGCGCGCGCAAAGCAAGCTCTACGACTGTGAAGACCAGCAGGGCATCGATCAGCGAATTTGCCAGCGCGCGTTAAACAAGCCATTTCAAGATAAGGCGCTTGGTCTGCAGGCATATCAGACCGAGCTTGCCGAACTTGACCGGATTGAACTTCTGATGCGGCACATCGACACGACACGGGATCCGAAGGGTATCGCGGAACTGCAAGCACGAATCCAGTCGGAGAGCGTGGCAGTTGGCAACGAAATGACGAAGTTGCAGATGTTCAAGATGCTCGCGGAAACCGAGGATCGCTTGATTGCCGAGCAGCAGACTGAACTGCTCCTCAAGCGAGCGGGCAACACGCGTCGACTCCAGGATCAGATGGCGCCGGTCACGTTTGGCCGATAAGGAGAACTGCGATGACCCGCCGTTGGGTGATGTGCATGCTTATCGGGCTGAGCATGTCGATGTCCGGGTGCAACGGTGTGCCGTCGAGTCTCGTGCTACCCGATGGAGCTCACCGCGTACCGGTTAATCAGCAACTGCCGGTGCCGCCGGGGGCGAGCCTGTCGCTGGATGGAGCTTGTCCGTGAACGATCAAAGCGATTATCGACGTGCGCTTGATTTTGAGGCGTCGCTCACCGCGTTGCAGGCATGCTCCGAGCGTCGTGCATGGCAAGTGGCGTTTGCCGCCGTTATTGTTGCGATCGGTTCGGCAGCGGCGCTTGCCGTGATGACGCCGTTCTATCGCGTGGTGCCATTGCCTATCGAGGTGAACAAACTCACCGGCGAGGCGCAACTCATCGAGGTGCTCGACGCAAAACACGTGCCACTGCGTGAGATCGAAGACAAGCACTGGGTCGAAGTCTATGTACGGGCTCGCGAGCGCTACGACTGGGGACTGTTGCAAATGGATTACGACCGTGTCCTGGAGATGAGCGACGAATCGGTCGCGCGCGCGTATCGTCAAATCTACAGTGGTCCGAACGCGTTGGATCAGCAACTGGGCGCGTCAGTTCAATACCGCACCCGAATAGTATCGACGACGCTCGTGCCCGACGAGCCGGGACATGCTGTCGTGCATCTCGAGCGCACGGTGCGCAAGAACGGCATCGATACCGGTGAGCCAGCAAAACGTTTTGTGATTACGCTCGCCTTTACCTACCGCCCCACGGTGCTGGTGCGGGAACGTTCGGCCATCGAAAATCCATTTGGCTTCAAGGTGACGGCGTACAGCCGAGATGCGGAGGATACGCCACCTCCTCCACAGCCCAGTGCAGGAGCGGGCCGATGAATACGCTCGCGACCATGGCGATCCTATTAACGTGCTTTGCGGCGCAAGCGGTCGACGCCCACATCACGCCGGACTGGACGCGCGATGCCAGGGTGCGCAAAGTGCGTTATGTGCCAGACGAAGTCGTGCGCATTATTGCGCAGCGCGGCTTTGCCACCCACGTCGAGCTGGATCCGACCGAGCACATTCTTGTGGTTGCGCCAGGGGACCGCGACGGCTGGTATGTGGTAGCCAATCGGGGAGACCATGACGTCTATCTGAAGCCGAAACTCGCCGCTCATGACACGAATCTCATTGTCCGGACCGATCGGCGCAGCTACAGCTTTGACCTTCTCGTTCTGCCCCTGAAAGCACGCTTTGGCAACGCGCACGAGATGTACCGGGTAAGTTTCGTGTACCCGGACACCGCTGCGTCGGATGCGTCTATTGCCGCGCGCTTGGCGTGTTTGCAGAAACGGCTGTCTCAACCGTCTGTCGTGCGTAACGCCGCGTACTCGATGCAGGTCATGCCACATGCCGAGGATATCGCACCGTCCGCAGTATGGGACGACGGTCGCTTTACGTACATTCGAATCCCCAACAATCGCCGTATACCCGCGATCTTCCGAGTTGAGGACGATGACACCGAACGCGTGGTGGACAAGCACATGGACCGTGATGTGGTGGTCGTCCATGAGCTTGCCCGCCGACTCGTGTTGCGTCTTGGCGATGAGGCGGTTGGTTTGTGGAACGACGCATTCGACATTGATGGTGTCGCGCCGCAGCACGGTGTGACGGTCGACGGCGTGCGCCGCACGCTGCGGAGTCGCGAACATGACTGAGGACACTTCGCCCAACGGCGCAGCGACGGACGACGAGATTCGTCGCACCAGCCCGGCAGATATGGATACAGGTATGGGATCCGAATCGTCTGCCATGCTCGATCGCGGCATGCCCAGCTTGGATGGGTTCGGGCGACGATCGTTCATCAACTGGCTAGTACCGCTCGCGATCATCGTACTTGCGCTAATAGGCGCGGTCTGGACAGTTCATGGTGTGCTCGCTCACCGAGACGAGGCTGCGCGTGCGCGCCGCAGTGCGCTCCATGCGCGAGGCGCACACGAAAAGGTGTTCGACGAGGTGCCGGCACTTGCCGAGTCTGCGTCAGCCGCTGCAATGCCCACACCGACGCCAGCACCGGCCGCGGTACAGCCTGCGCCGTCCAGTGATCGTGCTGCTCCGTTACGAAGCTACTACGACGCACCGTTACTCGCCGTGGGGGCCAGCAATGGGCAAATGGCAGGCGCGAGCGAGAGTGAGTCAGCTTCCCCCAGTATTTTGCCCGTGCAGGCGGACCAGCAGCCGTCGAATGCAACTGCCGGTATGGCCGAGGAGCGGTCGAAATCCTTCTCACATCCGCAGTCTCAGGCGCTCGCGCCGACGCGCGTGCCGAAGGTGATGGCAGCGTTTATCGGCAACCGCAGTTTGCTACTCGCTCAGGGCACGAAGATCGATTGCGCGGGCGACACCGCGTTCGATTCTACCCAGGCAGGTATATCGACTTGCACGGTCGCACGTAATGTCTATTCCGACGACGGGCGCGTGGTGCTGATCGAGCGAGGCTCGCAAATTAATTGCGAATACCGCGCGAATCTTTCACCTGGACAACGCCGTGTATTTGTTCTGTCAGCACGAATTGCTACACCGCACGGTGTCACCGTACAGATCGATTCGCCGGTAGCCGACGCGCTGGGCCGCATGGGTGTGGATGGATCGATCGAGAATCACTGGGGCGCGCGCGTGGGCGCGGCCATGATGCTCGGACTAAGTCACGATGCGATCGGTTATCTGGCCACGCGCGGGGGCAATGGCAACGGCACGATTGTCTACCAGAACACGCAGGCGCAAGGCAACGACATGGCCACACGCGTACTCGATCAGACCATCAATATTGCTCCGACGCTCAGACAACATCAGGGTACCGAGTTCACGATTGTTCTGGCCCGCGATCTGGATTTCAGTTCGGTCTATACGCTGGAGCCGGAGGGGTTGCGATGAAGGCGTTCGAGGCAACACTTCAGCCGCAAACTGATCGCGTAACCGATGCGATGCCGGTGTTACCCGATGATGCATCGGTGACGGAGCTGATGCGTTCATTCGCACCGTTTCTCGCTGACGAAGCCGTAACGGAGCTCGTGATCAACCGACCACAGCGTATTCTGACCGAAACCCATCGGGGGTGGCAGGCACACGATTTACCAGAACTCGATTTCGAACGTCTCATGGCGTTCGCCGTGGCGATTGCCACATTGACGAATCAGGGTGTCTCGACCGAGCATCCGCTGCTTTCCGCACTGTTACCGGACAACGCGCGTCTCCAACTCGTGGTGCCGCCCGTGGTGCCGTCGCGGACGGTATCGGTCACGATCAGGCGCCCGAGCGCGGATGAAAAGACGCTCGAGTGCCATCGCGCCGACGGCATGTTTGAGGATACGGTTTGGCGACACGTAAGCGGTCTAGGCAAGACCGGCCAAGCGTTGCGCGCAGTCGATCGGATGCTCGTTGAGCAGCTTGAAGCGCGTGATTTTGCCGCCTTCTTCGAAGGCGCCGTGCGAGCACACCGCAATATTGTCATTGTCGGCAGCACGGGCTCCGGCAAGACGAGCTTTATGCGCAGCTTGTGCCGATACCTGGGAGCAACCGAGCGCATCGTGACGATCGAAGACGTACGCGAGCTGTTCATTCGGCATGTCGAAAACTGCGTCCATCTTCTCTATAGCAAAGGTTCGCAGGGGCGCGCACACGTAACGCCTGCAGATTTGATTGCCTGCGCCATGCGCATGCGCCCCGATCGGGTGTTGCTTGCCGAGCTCCGAGGGGCGGAAGCGTACGACTTCCTGAAGCTTTTGACCACGGGGCATGCCGGCTCGATGACGAGTTTTCATGCGTCCAGTGCGGGCATTGCCATCGAGCGGTTTGCGCTCATGGCAAAGGAGCATCCCGAGGCAGCCGCTTGGAACATTGCTTCGCTCAAGCGTGTGCTGCGCTTGACCATCGACGTGATCGCTCACATGGAGGCGCAGCCCGTATTGGACTCGCACGGTGTGCAGGTCGGCAAACGCTGGGCGATGACCGAAGTCTGGTTCGACCCGCGCGAGAAGGCCGCTATCGAGTTTGACCCAACCGAGAGGTACTGCGATGGATGACATGTCCGGGACGCTTGCTCCAGTGTGGCGTGTGACGATTCTCACGCTTGCCATCACGATCGGGATATACGCCGAATTGGCTGCTGCCGAATGGTTGGCTTCATGTTTGTTATATGCAAGCGTGCATCTCAACCCACTTCGGGCAGGGTGGTCAACCTGGCTTGATGCGCTAGGGGCATGGTATGACGGCCGTCTTCCGAATATGGGGCGACGTGTGGCCGGTGCGGGCCTCATGGGGTTGCTCGTCGCCTTCGGCGGCCCTGCGCTTGCCGTGTATGCGTGGCTGGAACAAGCAGGCCGCAGACCCTTGTATGGCGACGCGCGCTTCGCGAACGATGCGGAGATTCGTCGGGCGGGGCTGTTATGAGACAGATTGCACCCGCGAAGTCTCAACCGACGCTTGTGGTGGGCCGTTGGCGTGGCCGCTACCTGCGCTTTGCCGGTCAGCAATTCGTGCTACTTGCCGCGCCTGCTCGTTCAGGAAAGGGCGTGGGGATTGTGATCCCGAATCTGCTGACCTATTCCGACTCCGTGGTCGTGCTCGATATCAAACAGGAAAATTTTCGCCTCACGGCGGGCTTCCGGCGCGCGCACGGACAAGCTGTGTACCTGTTCAATCCGTTCGCAGAGGATGGCCGCACGCATCGCTACAACCCGTTGTCGGTCATCGCAGACGGTATGTTTCGCGTCGGCGATATTCTGGCGATCGGTTACGTGTTGTATCCGGCCGGCGGGCATGACGAATTCTGGAAAGACCAGGCACGCAACCTTCTGTTGGGACTGGTCCTGCTGCTGTGGGATTTGCGCGAGGCCCGTCGTGCTGGCGCGAGCGGAGTGCCCGACTATCCGATCACAATGGGCGAGGTACTGCGGCAATCATCGGGAAATGGTCTGCCCGTCAAAACCTACTTAAACCGGATGCTTATACAGTATCGACAGTACTTGAGCCGCGCCTGTATTGATGCACTGAATCGATTCCTCACGAATGACGACAAGGTTCTGGCGAGCATTCTGGCCACTTTTAATGCGCCACTGACGATCTGGGCCAACCCGATTGTTGACGCGGCGACGAGCGCGAACGACTTTGATCTGCGAGACGTCAGACGCCGCAAGATGTCCGTATATCTTGGCGTGACGCCCGATCACTTAAGTGAAGCGGCGATACTGATGAATCTGATGTTCTCGCAGCTCGTGAATCTGAACACGAAGGAGTTGGCAGAGGACAATCCGGCACTGAAATATCAATGCCTGCTGCTGCTCGACGAGATGACGGCGATTGGAAAAATCCAGATTATCGCGCGTGCGGTGGCTTATATGGCGGGCTACAACTTGCGCCTGCTCTCGATCGTGCAGTCCGACTCGCAGCTCGAGTCTGTTTATGGCAGAGCTGACGCGAGGACCATTGTCACGAATCATGCGATGCAGATTCTCTTCGCCCCGCGCGAACAGAAGGACGCCAATGCCTACTCCGAGATGCTCGGCACGCGCACGGAGCGATCGCGCAGCACCAGCCGATCGAATGGCATGTTCGGTGCGCGCGGCGGTGCGAGCGAGAGCTTTTCCGATCAACGTCGTGCGCTGATGTTGCCGCAGGAGATCAAGGAGCTCGCTCGCGACAAGGAAATCATTCTTCTCGAAAATACCAAGCCGATTTTGGCGGACCGGATCTGCTACTGGCGCGATCGTGCATTTACTTCACGGGTAATGGACGCGCCGACTGTGCCTGCGCTCGATCTCATGCGATTTGGTGCACAAATTGAGCAGCGGCTGCGCGAACTGAGCGATGACGACGTCGATGATCAGACGGGCGAGTTGGCGCATGTGCGAGCGGACTATCTGGAACTTGTACACGCCTGGGATCCGCGCGAGCTGCCGCAGGCGCTGGACAATGTCAGTTGCGAGGAGGCAGCCGCATATGTGGATCGGCACTTCACGCTGCTGGGGGTGCCGGCTGACGACGTAGCGCGCGCCGCACGTCGTTTGGCGAGAGACGAAGATGGCATGACTGATACTGAGACGGGCGCGCGCAAGCGCGACCCGAGCCCCGTCGCGCGGGCAAGTGGTGGTGTTCAATGAGCGTTGCATATATCAGTGAGGCCGATCGCGTGCGCGCTGCTTTGGCGGCGATTCCGGCCGGCGACTATTCGACATGGGTCGACATGGCGTTCGCCGTGAAGCATGGGCTTGGCGAGGCAGGTTTTGATCTGTGGGATGCATGGAGCCAGACGGCGCCGAATTACGATGCACGATCGGCGCGTGCGACATGGCGCTCGGCGAGCGAAAGTGGGGCGATCACGCTTGCGTCGTTGTTTTGGCTTGCCCGCGAGCATGGGTTTGATCTGGCCGGCTCGCGCGCGTTTGGCGATCGCGCGGCGCGGTCCGCGTCGGCGCATGCCCCCATTGTGGGCGCCGACGCCTCACTCGAGCGCAAGCGCCGGGCGCGCCGCGCCGCCGTCGCTCGACAGGCGCTAAGTATCTGGAATTGGGCACGACCGGTGGCACCTGACCATCCTTATCTGGCGCGCAAGCAGATTGCGCCGTTGCCTACCTTGCGCGAGCTTGAAGCAGAAGAGTTGCATGTGCTGCTCGGCTACGTCCCGAAATCCAATGACACTGCTCTATTGGGACGTGTGTTGATCGTGCCTGTTCGTATCGGCCACCAGATTTCGACACTCGAGCTGATCGATTGCGAAGGGCGTAAATCATCGCTGGCAGGCGGTGCGAAGGCGGGAGGCTGGTGGTCTGTTACGCCCGAACAGCATCGACGCGACGCGTGCTTGCCGGTGCTGATTGCCGAGGGTGTGGCCACTGCCGTATCCGCATGGCAGGCGACAGGGTGGTACACGCTTGCGGCTTTGTCGAGCGGAAATTTATCCAAAGTGGCTACGGTATGGCGCGCGCAGCACCCAAAGGATGCGCTTGTGATTCTGGCCGATCTCGGTGCTGGATTTACGCATGCGGAGCATGCGGCGCGCAATGCCCATGCACGACTGGTCGTTCCTCGGTTCGCATCGGGGGCGCATATTGCGAATCAGTTGCCGACCGACTTTAACGATATGGCGGTGCTCGACGGAAAGGAGGCGGTCGGCGAGCTGTTGCGGCGTGCGGTACTGGAGACCCCGGCGCCTACATCGACTGACGCCAAGGCGAGCCGGACGCAAACCGAGGGTATGTCGTTTTACTTGACGGGAGACGCAGACATGGGATCGAGGAAGACGGACAAGGGCACGGGGGCGGACGACGTGCGCCGGCACGCCGAGGCCGACCGCTCGGACGGTGATTGTGCGTCGACGCAGCCATCTGGTACTCCGGAGGAAGGGAAACAGGCTTTCACCCACGAACCGGCGGCGAGCTCAGCCACCGAAACCACGGACGACGGGCAGCATTCGAACCAGGGGCCACGTCATGCGACGGGCGAACTCATATACGGGCTCGACGCCGTGCCCACGGAGGTCAAGGTGGCGGCCGAGCGGCGGTTTGGGGCTGTATTGAGGATGTCCACACCACGAGAGAATGGAGGTCCCTATCGCGGGGAGGTGCTCAATACCGAGCATTTCCTTGTTCAAGCGGTGGCACCACGCAGCGTGGTGTTCCATGCGAAGGGAAGGATGACATTCGTGTCGGACCGGTTACGGTGGATGGACGAGCACCATCGCCTAGACGGCGCGGACGTACAGATTGTCTACGAAGGTGAGCGCGCGAAGCTGTACCCGTGGGACCGGGCTCGCGATCAGCTTGAGCGGGCGGTTGCATCACTGAAAAAATCTGCGCGGGAAATGGGGCTCGACGGCATGGACGCGAAGCTCGACGCACTGCATGCAGCGTCATGGGCGCGCGTGAAAGCTGCACGTGCGGACGCGCTCGCGCAAGCCAGGTCACGCGTGGACGGGCGTGGCGATATCGACGACCCGCAGCGGTAGCGATTCGGTCATGCGCAATATGGATGGTGACACCGCGCAGCTGAGCATTGCGCGACGCATAACCGGTGAGGTACATGATGGATGATACCCAGTCGCCGGCGCTTTTCGCACCTAGTGCGGACTTCGCCGTGAACGCCATCGAGCCTGAATGGACTGCGGACGTCGGCATAGCGCGACGTCGTCCGTCGGACCACTTTCCGGCACAACAATTCGGCTATCTCGCAATGCTTGCGCGTCGGCGCAGCGAGTTTAATGCGGCGCGCGCCCTGCTACGAGAGCAGGCTGGTGGCAGCCGCTTCGAGGCGGGGCGTGACGATGCAGGCACGGATGGTGTGTCCGATACCGGCGCGATAAATTCGGTGCCGAAGTTCACGGAAATCGCAGACGCGCCAGAGCGAGTTAGGCGAAGCTACCTGCGCGCCGGCAGTCAATATTTCCTGAAGGAGGCCCCGTACCCTCTGGCATTCGAGGATCGGGGGCGATATCTCGTCACGATGCAAACTCGTACAGACATTGTTGCTTCCATGATGGATATGGTGCAGGCGAAGGCGTGGACGCGCATTCGCGTGTCGGGGCACGACGCCTTTTGCCGCGAAGTATGGCTGCAGGCCGTTTCGATCGGTATTGAGGTAAGCGGGTACACACCGAAGCCTGCCGACCTAGCGCGCCTTTCTGAGTTGAACGCGCCCACGGAACACACACGCGATCGCGACTCCGAGCGTCCTGTGTTGCAGCCGCAAGTAGGGACGACTGCAACGCCTGCGGGTGCCCGCGACGAAAGTCCAGACCGTCGCATGGGCGCACCGATGCGCCACTCGAGATCGCTGGACGATGAGATTCAGCTCGCCGTGATTGTGGCGGCTATGCGCGAGCAGGGTTTCAGTGATCGTTCGGTCGATCGTGTTAAGCGTCGCGCTGTGCGCATGCTCGACGCGCTTCACGCTGAGGGCGTCGAGCTTCCCCGACCTCGCGTGTTCGATCCGACGGCTCCTTCCGCGCGAGCGGAAAAGGACGAACCCCAGCAATCGTCTGCCCCGTCGCGAGAAATCAATCACGCACCCGCCATGCAGTTGCCTGGCCAACGGTAGACGAACATGGGATCGCGAAACCGAGCGCGCATTGCGGTCGAACTGGGTGCGCTAAAGCCTTTGTGGCAGGCACGATGTGCGCAGAACGGGGTGAGCGCCGGTGAGGGCATCAGGCGGCTCGTGGCCGAAGCACTGGATATTGCCCATGACCCGCCGGACACGGCTGCAATACTTTCGGCGCCGAGCGAGCCGTTTGTACGGATCGGTGTGGGTCTGATGCCGGCCGAGTTGCAATGTATCAAAGGGCTGGCCCATGTCCAGGGGTTCACCGCCAATCGATGGATTGCTGCGTTAATTCGCGCCCATCTGACCGGAGAGCCGCAACTGGGAAACCGGGAGATGATGCTGCTTGCGGAATCGAATCGGCAGCTCGCCGCGATTCGTACGCGACTGGGTGAGCTCGCGCGCGACACGGGCGAGGGCCACCACGTACCTGATTGGGAGCACGCGCGCGCCATGATCCTTACACATCTGCGTTTTGTCGCACAGTTGCTGCAAACCAACCTGGACCGATGGAGCCGTTGATATGCCGTTTCCCAGACAGTACGTCGATGCGCTGCTCGTCAACTGGGGCGATCGACTGTTTCACGATCCGCTACGGCATGTGCGCGCCCCGCATCTGCCCGGCGTGGCATTGCCGCGCGATGCGCGGCGTCTGCGCGAACGGCTGGCTTTGACGCTTCGGCGCGCGCCCGAGGTCATGGTCAAGATTACCAACAAAGCATCAGGCGCACAGGGCATGGGTGCGGTGCGTCGACACCTGCAATATATTTCACGCGATGGCCATGTCGAGTTGGAAGACCAGGACGCGCGCGTGTTAATCGGAGACGCTGCCCTGCAGGACCTCTTTGACGAATGGCGATGGGGTGGTTGGGGGATGCCGGAGGAGAGCCGGCGTCGGGAAACCTTTAATCTGATGCTATCAATGCCGGCTGGCACGGACCGCGCGGCCGTCCGAGAGGCGTCAAGGGCGTTCGCGCGCGAGATATTCGGCGACGGACGATTGTACGTGTTCGCACAGCACGATGACCAGCCGCATCCGCACGTACATCTGTGTGTTCGGGTGCGTGGTCCTGACGGGCGGTGTCTGAATCCGCGCAAGCGGGATCTGCGCACATGGCGCGAGGTATTTGCGCGACAGTTGCGCGAACACGGGGTCGATGCGAACGCAACGCCGAGGCTGGCGCGCGGTGAGACACAACGCTTGCCGACGCAGGCCGTGGTACGAATGCAGTCTCGTGGAGTTGCCCCGCGTTTTTACCGATCGGTGCTCGATGAGCGAGCGCAAATGGCGTTATGGGATGCGCATATCGAAACATTGGCAGTCTGGCGTGGGGTCGCGCAAGCATTGGCCCATTCCGGTATCCCTGAAGACCGAACCATGGCAATGGCTATTGTGGATTTTGTGCAGCACATGCCGGCGAGGCAATTGGAGCCCGGCGCTACCCGACTCGACCCTGCTACCACGCGCTCATATCGTGATCGCCCTGTCGAGCACAGGTATATCGCACATTTCGCGGGGAGACAGCGCAGTGTCGATGGCAGGCCAACCGAACCTGATCCGCCATTTGACCGAGACTGAACGCGATTCGGCCAGCCTTGTTTGGGTGTCGGGCACACGATCTTGCGTGCATGACGCTTGTCGCCGCGAACGACGATTGGTGTGCAAACGCAGAGGACTTACGGGCGTCGTGCGACTGTGGTACCGCTGGCGATTGGCGCCGGGTAAGGCGCGGCGTCCATCGATCTGGCTGGCTCACGACGTAGGTTAGTGCCGCCTGTGCTCACGCGTGCAGCGCGTCCATTTGCTTGTGCGCATGTTCCAGCCCGGCGTTGAAACCGTGCGGCTTCATGTCCAGCCCTTCGGCATAGACGAATTCCACATCGGCGATACCCATCAGGCCGAGCACGGCGCGCAGGTACGGCGTGACCGCATCCGTTGCCTGTCCGACGTGGACGCCGCCGCGCGTGCTGAACACGATCGCGCGGACGCCTTCGACGAGCCCCATCGGATAGGTGTCCGTGTAGCGGAACGTCACGCGGGCCCGCGCGACGAGGTCGAACCAGTTCTTCAACTGGGTCGGCACGTTGTGGTTGTACATCGGCGCACCGATCAGCAGCAGGTCGCTGCCCTTGAGTTCGGCGATCAACGCGTCGGACAACGCGATCGCCTGCCGCGCGCGTTCGCTCGGGTGTTCCGCGCCGCGCAGCGCATGGAACAGCTCGCTGTCGAGCACCGGCAGCGCGTCGGCGACGAGATCGCGCACGATCACGTCGTCGGCATGGCCGTTGGCGTTGCGCTGGGCGAGGAACGTATCGATCAGCGTGCCGGTATGCGACTGGCTGCCGTTGATGCTGGATTTGAGGACGAGAATCCGGGCCATGGTGCGTACTCCGTTTGCGAATGTCGAGGACTGGAATCGATCCTATCATTCACTTTTTATCGCCAAAAGCGATAAGATCGACGCATTGTGTAGCGTATTTGTCCCCAATCGGATGCGAAACAACCTGAAAGGCATCGACGTGTTCGTCGCCGCGGTGGAAGCGAGCAGCTTCGCGCAGGCCGCCGAGAAGCTGCACATCACGCGCTCGGCCGTCGGCAAAAGCATCGCGCGCCTCGAGGAACGGCTCGGCGTCGTGCTGTTTCACCGAACGACGCGCAGCCAGAGCCTGACCGACGAGGGTTCGCTGTTCTACGAGCATTGCCTGCGTGCGATGGACGAGATCCAGGCCGGCGAGGCGCTGCTCGAAACCGGCAAGTGGCAGATGAAAGGGCGGCTGCGCGTGTCGATGCCGACGCTGTTCGGCCATCTGTGCGTCGCGCCGATCCTGATCGGCGTCGCGAAGGCGCACCCGGACCTCGATCTGGAGCTGTCCTTCAGCGACCGGTCCGTCGATCTGGCCGAGGAGCGCTTCGATCTCGCGGTGCGCATCGGCACGTTGCCGAACAGCAGCGGACTGGTCGCGCGAGCGCTGGCCGAGCACCGGATGGCGTTCTGCGCGTCGCCGGCTTACCTGAGCCGATACGGCGAACCGCAAACCTGGCGGGAACTGGAGCAGCACAAGGCGCTGGCTTATACGCGCTTTGGCCAGGTGCATCGCTGGCCCGTTCTCGTCGACGGCGAGCGCGTGGAATTGCAGCCCGCCGTCCGGCTGCTGTCCGACGACCTGCGTGCGTTGATGGATGCCGCCCTTGCCGATCTCGGCGTCGCGTGGCTGCCGTACTGGCTGGTGCGCGACGCATTGCGCGGCGGCGCGTTGCGGGAGCTGCTGCCGGCGCAGCCGGGCGTCGTCTACCCGATCCACGCGGTGTGGCCGGCCACGCCGCACCTGCCGCTGAAAGTGCGGGCCGCCGTCGATGCGCTGCGGGAACACTTGCCCGCCCGGCTGGCCGCGGTCGAAGCGCGGATGTGACGAAGCGGCGCGGCGCCGCTGCCGGTCCGTCGCCGCGCGTTACTGCCTGAAGCACTGCGTGACGGTGTCCTTCAGCCGCGCGGCGGTCAGCTCGCCCATGTGCGATTCGACGAGTTCGCCTTTCGCGTTGAAGAACAACGTGGTCGGCAGCCCGCGCGAGCCATACGTGTGCATCGCGTGCAGCGAAGGATCGAGCAGCACGTGATCGAAGCGCAGGCTCTGCTGTTCGAGGAATGCGCGCACGGCTTGCGCGTTTTCCCCCTGGTTGAGCATCAGCACGGTGATGCCCGGATGGTCGCGCTGCGCCTGTTCGAGGATCGGCATCTCGCGTCGGCACGGCGCGCACCACGTCGCCCACAGGTTCACGACGACCGGCTTGCCGACGAAGCCCGCCGGCAACACGGGCGTTGAATCGAGTGCCTGGAGCGGCATCGCGGCAAGCGGCGGCGCGCCGCGCTGCAGCGTCGCCAGCGTGCCTTGCGCGATGCCCCACGCACCGAGGCCGGCGACGATGCCGGCCAGCACCGGCTGACGCAGCGCCGGCAGGCGACGCAAGCGCCACCCGACGAACACCAGCGCGGCCGCGATACCGATGCGCGCATCGAAGCCGCCATCGCCGAGCGCGACGATCGCGCGCGGCGACGCCGCATAGTCTGGCCACCATTGCGCGACATAACCGACGCGCGCGGCGATCAACCCGAGCAGCAGTACGTCGAGGATCAGGCTCGACGCGCTCTTGTGATGCCCGTCGGGCGGACGGCGCTGGATGACGCGCGCGACGAGCCACGCCAGCAGCGCGGCGACGGCTACCGCGACGACGCGGATCGAGAAGGGACCGATGCTCAGCATGAAATAGGAGAATGGACGTGATCGAGCGGGGCAGGTGAGCGGATGGTCCGCCGCGGCATTCAGGCCGTCGGCGGTCGTGCGGCGTTTCGACCGGTTGCCGCGTATGGGGGTTCCCGCCGAGAACGTAACGGCGTGTTGCGGATCGTGATGGGTCCACACGTAGCTCAGGACTGCGTGATGTTCGCGCCGATATGCAGCGAATCAGACCGGTCTGATGGTCAGCGGCATGTCGTTCATCAACAATACGCAGGCCGGTTTGGTGTGGTGTCCGCCGGTATCCCGCATAGGGATCTCTCCTTGACGGCCGCTCCGCTCGCGAGCGGCCGCTTTTTCAGCGTCATGCATGCGTGCGTGAATGCCTTGTGGCGGTCGGTGGGCGCGGCCGCACGCCGCTGCATATCGGCTGATTCAACGGAATAGGAACGCTGCCAGATGCGAGCACAGGGCATTCACTCACGCGTGACATGAATGAGGACGCAGATGGCCGCCGTCGCGCCGTGCGTTCGCGGTTCGTTTCGTTCGCACGCGAGGCTCTGCGTTACGGGGCTTTGCCTGAAGCTGCGCCGCCAAGCCGATACGCGGTAAAGAACTCGTACCACGGCGACCCTTGCGCGACCGGTACGCCAAGCGCCGCCGTCCGCTGTTTCAGCGCGCCGAATACATCGTCGATGAACGCCCTCTGCGCGCCGTCGCGGAACGGAACCGGTTGCGTCCGCCCTGCGGCGAATGCGCCATACGCGATCGCCAGCAGGCGGGCGCGGTCGTCGGTGCCCGCGATCGTCGCGTTGATCGTTTCGACGAAGCGCGACCGGTCTTCCGCGCGCGGCGCGGACAGGCACAGGTACACGATCGCCGAGAGTGCATGCCGGTCCTTCACCCGCAGCAGCGCGGGTAGCCGCGCAATGATCTGTTCCATCGGTTCGTCGCGCAGCGCATCGGCGAAGTCGAGCACGGCAGTCATCGGGTTCGTGTCGGCTTTCAGGCGGTCGAGCGCCGGTTGCGGGGCCGACGACGCGCCGTCCTGCATCCCCGCGGGCGCGGACCGCAACGCATCGGCCACCTGCTGCGTCCATTCCGGAAAGATCATCCGCACGTTGCCGAACTGCTCGCCGCCTTCCGCGGACGGATTCCAACGATAGACGATCGTGCCGCCGCGAATGAACGGCGAATACAGATGCTCGGCCGTTTGCGGTAGCGGCCGCCGGTTGATCGGCAGCCACGCGAGCGTGAGCCAGTCGTAGCGACCCGTCGCGGGCACCGCCGGGCTCGAACTCGCGACGACCTGCCACGTGCCGCGATTCGCATAGCGGCGGCGCGCGTCGGGTACCGGGACGGTCTGACCTTTCGCGGTGTCGAAATATGTACTGCCCGTGACGCGTGCGCCGCTGTCTGCGGCCGGCGTGATGACGGAGATGACCCACGACGCGCCGTCCGCCGAACGGTAGTCGGACGGCCGCAGCGTCGCCACATCGTGCACCATACGTGTTTCCGCCGCGACGGGGCTCGGCGGGGCATCGGCGGGCACGGCATAGATACTCGGCATCGATTTTCCTCGGAATCGGTGCGCATCGTCGAGCGGAGGCGATGCGCGGCGGTGCGGATTGTTTCTCGTAACTGTAGGACGTTGCTACCGGCATCGCGAGGAATCCGCCGCACAGGGCGAGGAATGACACGGAATCATATATTGTAGTAACAAACCTACATATATGGCTTCCAGGAGTTCATTGTGACCATCACCACGCTCTCGAGTCGTGAACTCAACCAGGACGTGACCAAGGCAAAGAAGGCGACAAAGGACGGCCCCGTGTTCATTACCGATCGCGGCAGGCCGGCCCATGTGCTGCTGAGTTTCGAGGAATACCAGCGTCTCACCCGGCAGCGGCGCAACATTGCCGACGCGCTCGCCATGCCGGGTGTCGAGGACATCGAGTTCGACCCGCCGCGCGCAAACGTCAAGATCAAGGAGGTCGATTTCTGATGATGTTCGTTCTCGATACCAATGTGGTTTGGGAACTCCGGAAGGTGCGGGCGGGCAAGGCGGACAGGAACGTGGCGGCCTGGTGTTCGACCGTCGATGCGCCGGTGCTGTTCGTCTCGGCCATCACGATCATGGAGCTGGAGACGGGCGTCTTGCAGGTCGGGCGCAGGGACGCGGAACAGGGGGCGCTTCTCAGGGCATGGCTCGACGGGCACGTCCTGCCCGAGTTCGCCGGGCGCGTGTTACCGGTCGATACTGCTGTCGCCCAACGATGCGCACGGCTTCATGTGCCGGACCGGCGATACGAGCGGGACGCGCTCATTGCTGCGTCGGCGATCGTGCATGGCATGACCGTCGTGACGCGCAACGTTGCCGATTTCGTTGAAACCGGTGTCGCGATTCTGAATCCGTGGGATTGAGTGAACCAATCGACTTGCTCCCGACGGAAAGCGGATTCCGCTTGCACGCAATCGCGTCGATGCGCTTCGGCTTACCATGCGCATCTTGGGCCTACGACGCAGACCGATCGGGAGCACGCATGACCGACACGAAAGCCATTACCGAACACTGGACGCGGGTCGCCGACCAATGGATTGGCTGGGCCGGCAAGCCGGGCCACGATGCGTTCTGGAAATATCGCGCGGGGCTCGCGGCCTACATCGGTCGCGGCACGGGCGTCGCGCTGGAGGTCGGCTGCGGCGAAGGCCGCGTGAGCCGTGAGTTGAAGGCGCTCGGTTACGACGTGACCGCGAGCGACGCGGTGCCCGCGATGCTCGATGCCGCGCGTCATGCGGATTCCGCGCATCGCTATCGACTGGCGGACGCGGCCGCGCTGCCGTTCGACACGGCCAGCTTCGATCTCGTGATGGCGTACAACGTGCTGATGGATCTCGACGACATGCAGGGCGCCTTACACGAGGCGCGCCGCGTGCTGAAGCCGGACGGCACGCTGTTCATCTCGCTCGTGCATCCGTTCCGCGATCGCGGTAGCTTTGCCGGGCCACAGCCCGATGCGCCGTTCGTGCTGACGGGCAGCTATTTCGGGCGCGAGCATTTCGACGGAGTGGAAACACGCGACGGGCTGTCGATGCACTTCGCGGGCTGGTCGCTGCCGCTGCAGGCGTACATGGAGGCGCTGGAAGCGGCCGGGTTCGCGATCGTGTCGTTGCGCGAACCGCCGCCGGATCATGCCGATACGGATCAGTTGAAGCAGTGGGCGCGCGTGCCGCTGTTTCTGTGGATCAAGGCTCGGCCATTGCGTTGAGCGCGTGCGACTGATAGGCGACGCGGATGCTTCGTGCGATTTTCAATTCGAATGTGTGACCGACTCATCGCGCGCACCTATGCTGAACGAGCGCGAGTCGGCACCGTGCTTTCGCACCTCGACATCTTATACTCGCAGCGTGTCTGCAACGCTGAACTTGCGTTATACAACCTGCTGATCGTCGCTGGTCTCGATCGAAACAGACAAGAACTGCTTGCCACGCGCTGGTGCACCTGCGGGTTCCAGTCGCAAGAGAAAATCGAAATATCGTTCCGGGAGCTTTCCAAGTTGTTCCTGGATCGCTGCCAGCTTGATGAGGCACTGGGCGTCCCAGTTCATTCCGACAACAAGCTCGCTCGTCACGCCGTTCCACTCGCTAAGTAGAATAGAGGCCGCACGAGCATGCTCTTCGGCGAAGCGTTCGATGCGTTGTTCGATGTAACGCGCATCGTCACGCATCAACGTACCCGAGATACACAATGAAACGGTATGCGCGACGGCGTCGTGTTTCACGTACACGCTGGCGATACCGCTCAGGTGCCGGGATACCCGATCGAGTTGTTCATCGTCCAAGTCGTCCTGGACGGACAGTGCGCCTGAGAGGCTGTACGGTGCGGGCTCTTCCATTGCGAACCTCCAGAGGTTAGGGGGAAATCAATGTCACGATTGGGCCCAGAATTCCAGCTTTTAGCTAGGCTAAGCGGATTATCCGAGCGGAGCTGCCAGTACCTGAGTGTTTTGAGCATCAGAATGTGGCGGCGTAGACGTGTGATGCCGGACGTATTCTGTCGCCGGACCTTTCAACCGCTCGACATGTCGGCCCGGCGCGAGAGGCATGAGAGATCGTTCCCCGAACCGTATGCGACTGAATACGGCGGCGGTCCGGGCCCACTTCTGGGAGAATTCTTTCAATTTTCCTTCAATGGAGGTGACTTCTTGATCGGTAAGTGCACCGCGAAGGCGGATCATGACCGAATGCGTGACGGCGTCGGTGACGCAGTAGACGGTCGCGGAAGCGGGCAAGCTCTGCGCGAACTGCTGTGCGTGATTGCGTCGGAAGTGACCGACGACGGAGAGTGCGCCGCAGATTTCATAGGTGGAAGTCATAACGCCTCCTGTGAGAGAGCGACGGCATTGTCAGATGCATCTCGCTACCGTCGGTATCCGATCGACCATACCTGCCATGTTATGTATCAAATGAGCATATGTCAATAAAAATGAATCAACCGGATATATTTTCCGTACGCCTGAGGCTGGAGCGAAAGCGACTGGGGATGAACCAGACCGAATTCGCGGCGGCGGGAGGCGTTCAACAACATGCGCAGGTCAACTACGAAAAAGGGGCGAGGCTTCCGGACGTGAGTTATCTGGTGGGGATCGCGGACTTGGGTGTAGATGTCCAGTATTTGCTGACTGGCCGTACGTCCGACCCCGTAACTTTGGCGCTAACCAGCGACGAAGAACTGCTCCTCGCGGGCTTTCGAGAACTGAAGCTGCGAGAAAGGCGCGGGGTGCTGGCGCTCGTGGCTGCGATCAATGGTACGCCGACGGAACGACCGGGGACGGACAAGCCGTCGGATGAGACCGAGGGCGTTTGATTTCGTGGGACATGCGAGGAGCGTATAGCCGAAATTTGAGGCCGCAGAGCAGGGGAATGGCCGATCAACAGGATTAATCTGCCCCCATTATTGGCGACGAAAACTGAGACATCGAAATGGTGTCCCCGAGGATACAAAAATCCGGTGAAAGGACGAATTTGTATCCCGCGGGCTACCCGGGGTTGGGGGCCATGTCCCCCCGACGGTCGGGGTGCACGTGGCGGGTCGTCGATGCGTTGAATGAGAGTGAGTTGAATACCCGATCAACTGTACTCAGCGCGGAAGCATCTTTCTGTAAATCCTGCCGTTCGTGCCGCGCCGGTGTCGTCGGGCGCGCTGCGCTGTGTGATCCGTCGCGTGCGTCTGCCAGCCAGTGCACGTATTCGGCACGATGTCGGCGCGCGGCGTCGTACACCGCTTCGATCAGCGCGCGGCCGACACCTTTGCCGTGTTCGCTGTCGAGCGTGGACAGATCCTGCAGATAGCAGGACGGCCCGACGTGCGTCGTGCTGCGGTGGCGCAGGAATGCGCGAACCCGACCGGCCTGCCGTGACGCTCCGCGACCAGCGCGAACACCGGTTCGTAGCCGTCGAAGGAGCGCGACCACATGAGCTGCGTGATGTGCGGCGGTAGCGTGGCGTCGAAGCGGCTATCGAAGAAGCGGTTGTGATCCCATTGCGGCAGCCATTGATCGTAGTCGTCTACTCCCAACCACGCGTACAGTCAGGCCGGTATCGGCAACGTTCATGTTCGTGAGCCTTTCGAGGAGGGAAGAGCGTTGCCGGCCAGACCGGTCGCGGGGCGCAACGACAAGAGGGCAGGGGCACGATGGGGGGCCGCGGTGCTCGCGTTTTCTGATGTCACAGCGCAACTGCATGCGGCTACCGTCGTGCAGCCCGAACGGTGCGGTGGGCTTTCTTTCAGTCTGCTAGACTTTTTGGCCGCCTGTCGCCATCCGGGCCGCGCCCCGGTCCATTGCGCCATGAACGAACACCACGCACCGAATCCGATCACCGAGGTGCTGCGCGCCTACTGGAAGGCCGATCGCTGGATGTTACTGACGGTTGCGGCCGTCGTCGTGCTGTCGAGTGCCACCGCCGTTGCCGCTCCGTATCTGTTCTCGCGCCTGATCGACGCGCTGTCGCATCGCGGCGCGCTGCACGCGCTCATGGCGGGCTTCGTGGTCTACGCGGTGCTGCTGGGCCTGTCCAGCGCGCTGCAACGCGTCGTGCAGTACCTCGCCTTCATGACGTCCGGGAATCTGGGATTCATCACCAGCACGCGCTTTTTCGAGCGCGTCCTGAAGAAAACCACGGCGTTCTTCGTCGAACACAATCCCACCGAAATCCAGAGCGCGAATACGCGCGGCAGCCGCGCGCTGGCGGTGCTCGTGCAGCTTGCGCTGATGGATTTGATCCCCGGCACGCTCCAGATCGTCTTCACCCTCGTCACGCTGGGCGCAATGATCAACCTCGAAGTGGCGGCCATCACCGCTGCGTATGGCGCGATCGCGGTGACGATCGCGATCGTTTCCGCGCGGCGCTCGCGGGTGTACCTGGATCGCGCGATCGAGGCCGGGCAGGACAATGCGCGGTTCGTCGGCGGCGCGATCAACGCGATGGAGACGCTCCGGCATTTCGGCAGCCACCGCTGGATGAGCGAGCGTTTCGCGGAGAAGGCGCGCGCCGAGCGCGACAACTGGCGCGCCTACGTGATGCAGCACGTAGGTTTTCTTGCGCTGCTGGGGCTCGGCCTCGCAGTCCAGTTCTCGGTAACGTTCTGGCTGCTGTTGCCGCGTCATGCGGCCGGCGCGCTGTCGATCGGCGACATCGTGCTGTTCAACACGCTGCTGCTGCAACTGAACCTGCCGTTCGACATGCTCGCGCGCTCGATCGACGAGAGTGTGCGCTCCCGCGCCGCGCTCGTGCCGTTCACCGCGCTCTGGACGGCGCCCGAGGAGCGGCAGGTGTCGCACGCGTCGGCGTTCGTGCCGCGCGAAGGGCGCATCGTGTTCGAGCGCGTCGGCTATGCATACGGCAACGGGCGCGGCGTGCGCGACGTCGATTTCGTGGCCGAGCGCGGCGGCATCACGTTCATTGTCGGCGAAACCGGCGCGGGGAAGTCCACTGTCTTCAGGCTGGCGTTGAAGTCGATCGAGCCGACCGCCGGGCGCATTCTCGTCGACGGTGTCGATCTCGCGACGATCGACCGTGCCGACTGGTACGGCGCGGTGGCCGTCGTGCCGCAGGACGTCGTGCTGCTGAACGAAAGCCTGGAGGACAACATCCTGCTCGGCCGGCCACGCGATGCGCGGCGCTTGCGTGACGCGGCCGCGAAGGCCACGATCCTGCCGTTCATCGAGGGCTTGCCGGACGGGCTTCGCACGACGGTCGGCGAGCGCGGGCTGAAACTGTCCGGCGGCGAGCGTCAGCGCATCGCAATCGCCCGCGCGCTGTACGGCGATCCGACCGTGCTGTTTCTCGACGAGGCGAGTTCCGCGCTCGACGAAGCCACCGAGCGCGACATCATGGAGCACGTGCGGCTGCTGGCGCGCGACGTCACGGTGATCGCGATCACGCACCGGCGCTCGGTCATCGGACCGACCGACAAGGTCGTGCGGCTTGGCACGGCCCGCGTGCCGGCCTGATGCCCGTACCTCCACGACTTACCCGCGCATCGGCGGATTGAGCCGCGCGAACGCCGCTTGCCGGCGATACGGGAAGTACGGATACGGCGCTTCCACCGCGCTTGCCGCATCGAGTTTCGCGACCTGCGCATCGGTCAGCGCCCAGCCGACCGCGCCGAGGTTCTGCCGCAACTGTTCCTCGTTGCGCGCGCCGACGATCACCGACGACACGGTCGGCCGCTGCAGCAGCCACTTCAATGCGATTTGCGGCACCGTCTTGCCGGTTTCCTCCGCGATCGCATCGAGCGCATCGACCACGTCGTACAGGCGCGCGTCGTCGACCGGCGGCCCGTAGCTGGCCGTTTCATGCAGCCGGCTGCCTTCGGGCAGCGGCGCATTGCGCCGGATCTTGCCGGTGAGCCGCCCCCAGCCGAGCGGGCTCCACACCAGCGCGCCGAGGCCCTGGTCCGCGCCGAGCGGCATCAGGTCCCATTCGTAGTCGCGGCCGACGAGTGAGTAGTACACCTGGTTCGCCACGTAGCGCGACCAGCCATGCCGGTCGGCCGCCGCGAGCGATTTCATGATCTGCCAGCCGGCGAAATTCGACACGCCGATGTAGCGCAGCTTGCCCGCGCGCACGAGATCGTCGAGCGTCGACATCACTTCCTCGACCGGCGTGCCGGCGTCGAATGCATGGAGTTGCAGCAGGTCGATGTAGTCGGTGTCGAGCCGGCGCAGCGCGTCGTCGACGGCGCGCACCAGCCGTGCGCGCGACGTGCCGGCGTCGTTCGGGCCGTCGCCGGTCGGCAGGCCCGTCTTGGTCGAGATTAGCACCTGGTCGCGGCGCCCCTTGAGCGCGGCGCCGAGCACCCGCTCGGACGCGCCGTCGGAATACACGTCGGCCGTGTCGAACAGGTTGACGCCGGCGTCGAGGCAGATGTCGATCAGGCGGCGCGCTTCGTCGACGCCGGTATTGCCCCATGCACTGAACAGCGGGCCGGTGCCGCCGAAGGTGCCGGCGCCGAAGCTCAGCACGGGGACCTGGAGGCCGGAGCGGCCGAGCGTACGGTATTCCATGTGCGTTTCCTTTCGTCGTGTGAGCGCGGCGCGGCCGCGCGTCGATCGTCAGGCGACCAATGTACCGTTTGCGCCTTTCCCGGATAATCCCGAAGATGGCGAAAATATCCTTCGGAAGGAGCGAATAATGCTGCTCGGCAACCTCGCGCTGTTCCTGCGCATCGTGGAGAAGGGCGGGCTGGCCGCGGCGGGCCGCGAGGTCGGCCTGTCGCCGGCCACGGTGTCCGAGCGGCTGACGGCGCTCGAGCGCCACTACGGCGCGGCGCTGCTCACGCGCACGACGCGCGCGATCAGCCTGACCGACGAGGGGCGCACGCTGGTGGACGGTGCGCGGCGCCTGCTGGCCGAGGCCGACGAACTCGAAAGCCGGGTGCGGCTGGGCGTGCGGACGCTGTCGGGGCCGGTGCGGTTGAGCGCACCGGCCGATCTCGGGCGCGAGCGCGTGGTACCGGTCGTCGACGCATTCCTGGCCGACCATCCGGGCGTGACGGTCGACCTGCATCTCGGCGACGGGTATGTCGACCTCGTCGGGCAGGGGCTCGATTTCGCGATCCGTCGCGGCACGCTGGCCGACAGTTCGTTGCGCAGCCGTTCGCTCGGCCGTGCGCGGCGCGTGGTGTGCGCGTCGCCCGCGTATCTCGCTGCGCATGGCACGCCCGCGCATCCGGACGAGCTGGCTTCGCACGACTGCATCGTGATGCGCTTCGGCCAGGAGCTGTACGCCGAATGGCCGTTCAGCATCGACGGCGTCTTGAAGCGCGTGGTGGTGCGCGGCCGGCGCGTCGCCAACGACGGCGCGCTCGTGCGCGCGTGGTGCGTCGCGGGGCATGGCATCGCGCTGAAGTCGCTGGTCGACGTCGAGCGGGATCTGGCGTCGGGCGCGCTCGTCGAGATCCTTCGAGACTTCTCGCCGGACAAAGTCGATCTGCAGATCGTCTATCCGGGGCGTGCGGCGCAGCCGCGGCGTGTGCGGGCGTTGATCGACAGGCTGGCACAGGCACTGGCCTGAAGCACGTTGCCTGCGCGCGCTTCGAGCGGTTGAAGCGGCGATCTCGCTGCGATCACGTCGAATGTGCGCCGGTGCATGCCGGCGAACGTCATCATGCGTCGAAATCCCCCTTCGACTGCATTGCCCACATTTCGTCATTTAGCTAATATTCAAAACGTTAAACGAATCCGCACCCCCATGGACGACGTCACCCGCCTCAGCGCGCTCGCCAACGAAAGCCGTCTGGCCGTGATGCGCTGGCTCAGGCAACCGCGCAAGCATTTCCCGCCGCAGCCGCATGGTGACGTCGACGAGCTCGGCGTGTGCTGCACGTACATCACCGAGAAGCTCGGCATCGCGCCGGCCACGACCACGCGCCACATGCGCATCCTCGCGGATGCCGGGCTCGTGCAGGCGACCCGCGTCGGCAAGTTCACGTATTACAAGCGGATCGACGGCGCGCTGCAGCGGCTCGGCCGCGATCTCTCGCAACTCTGACCCTGACCGAGGCAACCGACATGGACGAACTTTCCCTGCTGGCCGACGCCGACCGGCGCGCGCACGCGTATCTGGCTGCAACGAACGAGCGGCGCGCGTTTCCCGACGCGGCCGCACTCGCCGGCCTCGCCGCATTCGACGAGCCGCTGCCCGATGCAGGCCGCCCGGCGGACGACGTGCTGCGCCTGCTCGACGAGCACGGCACGCCCGCGACGGTCGCATCGAACGGCCCGAACTACTTCGGCTTCGTGATCGGCGCGACGCTGCCGGCCGCGGCGGCGGCCGAGCGGCTGATGCTCGCGTGGGACCAGTGCGCGTCGTCGTATGCGAATTCGCCGGTGGCCGCGACGCTCGAGCGCCAGGCCGCGCGCTGGGTCGTCGATGCGCTCGGGTTGCCCGAAGGCAGCGCGGTCGGCTTCGGCACGAGCGCGACGGCCTGCACGCTCGTCGCGCTGGTGGCCGCGCGGCGCGCGCTGCTCGCGCGCAAGGGCTGGGATATCGACGAGGACGGGCTGATCGGCGCGCCGGAAGTGAAAGTCGTGATCTCCGCGCTCGCGCACATCACGGTGAAGAAGGCGCTGCGCGTGCTCGGCTTCGGGATGAAGCGCATCGTCGTCGCGCCGGTCGATATGCACGGCCGGATCGACCCGGCGCAGTTGCCGCCGCTCGACGACATGACCATTTTCTGCGTGCAGGCGGGCGAAGTGAACACCGGCGAATTCGATCCGTTCGCGGCGTTGATTCCGCCCGCGAAGGCGGCCGGCGCGTGGGTGCACGTCGACGGCGCGTTCGGCCTGTGGGCGCGCGCGTCGTCGAAGCGCGCGCTGACGGACGGCATCGACGGCGCGGACAGCTGGACGACCGACGGTCACAAATGGCTCAACACGCCGTACGACGGCGCGATGGTGATCTGTCGCGACGCGGCCGCGCTCGCCACCGCGATGAACAGCGACGCCGTCTACCTGAGCGGCGCGCACGATGCGCAGAAGAACCTGAACCTCGAATTCTCACGCCGCGCGCGCGGCATTCCCGTGTGGGCCGCACTGCGTTCGCTCGGCCGCGCCGGCGTCGCGACGATGGTCGAGCGGCATTGCGCGCAGGCAGCGCGGGTCGCTGACGGCCTGCGTGCGGCCGGCTACGACGTGCTGAACCGCGTCGTGCTGAACCAGGTGCTCGTGCGCGCCGGTACCGACGAGGAAACGGCGGCGATCCTCGAAGCCGCGCAGGCGTCGGGCGACGTGTGGTTCGGCGCGACCGTGTGGCAAGGGCGGCCGGCGTTCCGGATCAGCGTGTCGTCGTGGCGCACCGAGGACGCGCACATCGATCGTCTCGTTGCGTTGCTGACGAAGCTGCGCGGCGTGCACGTGGGGTGAGCGTCACGCGTCGTCCGCGGCCGACACGGTTGCGGACGCACCCTTCAGGCACTCGATGAAGTGCAGTGCGGCCGGCGTCAGCAACGCATGCCGCCGCATCACGATCGCGACCGTCAGCGCCGGCATCGGCTCGGCGAGATTCAACGCGACGATCCCGCGCGACTGGCGTTCGACCTCGGCGAGCGGTCGCGCGAACACGCCGAGCGCCTCCGTCTGCGACACGAGCCCGAGCGTCGCGGCAAACGATGGGCAGTGCACCACGCGTTTCGGTACGTCGAGGCCGAACGGCATGAAGATCGAGCGGATCAGGTCGTCGCCGCCTTCGCCGTAGCGCGGCACGCACCAGTGCGCATCGACGAGCTCGCGCAACGAGCGGGCCCGCGCGAGCCGATGCCGGCTTCGCGCGACGACCGCGAACGCCGTGCGGAACAACGGAATGCTCGCGAATTCGTCCGGGTCCGGCAGCGCGTTCGACAGTTGGTGCGTGACGATGAAGTCGAGCGAGCCGTCGCGCAGCCGCGCGAGGTCCGTCGCGGTCAGTGCATCGTCGACGTTCAGCGTCGCGCCGGGCAGGTCGCGCGTGAAGGCCGCGAACGCGCGCGGCAGGATCGTCAACGCGACGGTCGGGCTGACCGCGATCGATACCGAGCCGGTCGTGCCAAGCCGCAACTGCTCGATCTCGTCGCGCGTGCGCTGGATCTCCTCGACGATCAGCCGCGCGCGAATCGCGAATGCGCTGCCGTAATCGGTCAGCGCGATCCCCTTGACGCTGCGCACGACGAGCGGCACGCCCAGCTCGTGTTCGAGCTCGCGCACGATGCCGCTGACGGCCGGCTGCGTGACGCCGAGCGCACGCGCCGCACCGCGAATGGTGCGATGCTCGGCGACCGCGAGAAACGCATCGAGTTGCTTGAGCTTCATGGGCGATCGATCCAGTGAGAAAGAAAGCACGGGGGTCCGGGTGGAACGCCGGGTGACAAGTAAAAATTATCGTCCACAACGAAATCTTGGATTTTTCTTATTGGGTCGAGTGTATATGCTCGGTGCTTTTCAGGAGCGGCGACGATGATGCGCGTGAACCAGCAGAGACTGTGGGATTCGCTGATGGAGATGGCGACGATCGGCGCGACCGCGCACGGCGGCAGTTGCCGGCTCGCGCTGAGTGACGACGATGCGCAAGGCCGGCGCCGCTTCATCGCATGGTGCGAGGCCGCGGGCTGCGAAATCCGCATCGATCCGATCGGCAACGTGTTCGCGCGCCGGCCCGGCACGCAGCCCGGCTTGCCGGCCGTGATGTGCGGCAGCCATCTCGACACCCAGCCGCTCGGCGGCCGCTTCGACGGCGTCTATGGCGTGCTCGCGGGCCTCGAGGCGATCCGCACGCTGAACGAGCACGGCATCGCGACGCGGCACCCGATCGACGTCGTCGCGTGGACCAATGAGGAGGGCTCGCGCTTCACGCCGGGCATGATGGGCTCGGCCGTCTATGCAGGCGCGCTCGATCTCGACTACGCCCTGACGCGCCCGTGCATGCAGACGGGCGTGCTGCTGCGCGACGAACTCGAACGCACCGGTTTCGCCGGCACCGCGCGCGAGCGACAGATGCCGAAAGCGTATTTCGAAGCGCATATCGAGCAGGGGCCGGTGCTGGAGCAGGCCGGCTTGCCGATCGGCGTCGTGACGGGGGTGCAGGGCATTTACGAGCTCGACGTCACGGTGACCGGCTTCGAGTCGCATGCGGGCACGACGCCGATGAGCGTGCGCCGCGACGCGATGGGCGTGGCGGCCGCGATGATCGCCGCGATCGTCGAGCACGGCCATGCGTTCGATGCCGATGCGCGCGTGACCGTCGGCCATGTCGCGTGCGAGCCGAATTCACCGAGCACGATACCGGGCAAGGTGCGCTTCAGCGTCGACGTGCGCCACCCGTCGCGGCCGGCGCTGCAGCAACTCGTCGCCGATATCGAGGCGATCTGCATGGAGCGCACCGCGCTGCGTGGCACGCGCGTGCAGGTGCAGACGATCGCCGAATACGCGCCGGTGGTGTTCGATGCGGACTGCGTCGCGCGCGTGCGGCAGGCGACGGCCGCGGCCGGCTATCCATACCTGGAGATGTGCAGCGGCGCGGGGCACGACGCGGTGAACCTGTCATACGTCGCGCCGTCCGCGATGGTGTTCGTGCCGTGCAAGGCCGGGCTCAGCCACAACGAAGCGGAAGATGCCGATCCGGTGCACCTCGCGCACGGCGCGTCGGTGCTGGCGAACCTGCTGGCCGATTGCGCGCGTTGACTGCGTCGCCGGGTGCGGTTCGGCGCGCCCTTGCCAGCGTGAAAATGTCGGACAATGGCCGCTGCGCGCGCCGCGCCGGCGCTGCGTTCAACCGAAGCATTCACGCTTGCGAGATCCCCATGTCGACTCCCTTTCCCCGGGAACTGCTGAAGGCCGCCGATATCGCGAAGATGGAACCGACGCGCGCGGTGCATTCGCTCAATCCCAATGCCGTTCGTCTCAAGCGCCCGCTCAGCGACCTGACCGGGCTGACCCAATTCGGCGTTCACCTGCTCACGCTGATGCCCGGTCACGAATCGGCCGAATATCACCGCCACCTGTACGAAGAGGAATTCGTGTACGTGCTGTCCGGCACCGGCGCGGTGACGATCGGCGAGCACGCCAGCGAAATCGGGCCCGGCGATTTCATCGGCTTTCCGCGCGGCGGTGACGCGCATACGGTGCAGAACACCGGCGATGCGCCGCTGGAGCTGCTCGTCGGCGGCCAGCGGCTCGAGCACGACGTGTGCGAATACCCGCGCATCGGCAAGCGGCTTTATATCGCGGGCGAGCTCGAGGAGTATGTCGAGCTGCCGAAACAGCCGTAATGGCGAATTGCATTCGCCGTGACGGATTCCGTATAAAAATCGAATCAATCGCCTTTTGTTTAGATAAACAAAATAAAAATTCGTAAAAACACGGGGTAGAGAAAACGCGTTTATTTGGGCACGCTGGTGTCCATTGTCCGTTTCTGGGCGCCGGTATTTCGATAGGTCGGCGCAGCTTTTTTCGGATACCAGAATGCGGAAATAAATACGCGCCCGGCATTTTCGACCGATTGCGCGGGTGCGCGACAAGTCACGAAAAGATTCCTGATCGAAAGCTCAGTAGTTCGAACCAACGGCTTGATTCAAGAACGAAACGGAGACAGGCGATGTCGAGGAACTGGGGGTTGGGAACGGCGCTGCTGGCGCTGTGCGTGGCCGTGGCTTCTTGCGGCGGCGATGGCGATTCGCCGTCGGCCGTGGCGGCGAACATGTCGACGTCCGCGCAGTCGCAGGGCAATGAGAACGGCAACGGCGGCAACGACAATAGCAACGGCAACGAAAGCGGCAACGAAGCGGCAAGGAAAAACGCCGACATCCGCGTCGTCCAGTACGTCAACCCGCTGATCGGCACCGACTACGCGACCGACCAGCCGGCCGACCCGGTCGGCTCGGGTCTCGGCGGCGGCACGTTCCCCGGGCCGACGGTGCCGTTCGGGATGATGCAGTGGAGCCCGATGACGCCCACCGCGCAATACGACGGGCGCAAGGGCGACGGCTCCGGTTTCTCCGGCGGCTACTGGTACGGCGACACGTCGATCAACGCATTCAGCATCCTGCATCTGAGCGGCACCGGCTGCTGGGCGAACGGCGGCTACCTGAACGTGATGCCGCAGCTCGCGCCCGGCGACGCCGGCACGCCGGCCACGTTCGATCACGCGAACGAAACCGCGCAGGCCGGCTATTACGGCGTCACGCTCGGCAACGGCATCAAGGCCGAGCTGACGACGACGTTGCGCACCGGCTTCGCGCGCTTCACGTACCCGGCGCTCGCGCAGGGCCAGCAGGCGACGATCGCGATCGATCCGACCGTGCTGAACAACCGCGCGCAAGGCACGACGAGTGACACGGTCAGCCAGGTCGGCGACCGCGCGCTGTCGGGCACGATCGCGGGCGGCGGATTCTGCTGGGCCGGACATGCGGTGCCTGTCTACTACTACGCGGAATTCAGCCAGCCGTTCGCGGCGAAGCCGGCGCTGTCGAACAACCGCCCAGTCACGCTGACCTTCAACGTCGACAGCAAGCATCCGGACGTGATGATGAAGCTCGGCATCTCGTTCGTCAGCGAAGCGAACGCGAAGGCGAACCTGCGTGCGGAGAATCCGGCAACGGATGCGCGAGGCGAACGGAACTGGCGTTTCGACAAGGTGCGCCGCGCCGCGAGCGCCGCATGGAACGCCCGCCTGAACGCGATCCAGGTCGCGGGCGGCAGCGATGCCGACAAGACCAAGTTCTATACCGCGCTGTATCACGCGTCGCTGCATCCGAACGTGTTCAACGACGTGAACGGCCAGTATCCGGATTTCTACGCGTCGAACGGCGCATCGACCGCGCCGACGCGTCGGGTCGAAAACGGCCGCACGATGTACGCGAATTTCTCCGGCTGGGACATCGACCGTTCGTTCATCCAGTTGCAGGCGCTGCTCGATCCGGTGCGCACCAGCGACATCGTGCAGTCGCTCGTGCTCGATGCGAAGGCCTGTGGCGCGTTCCCGCGCTGGGCGTACTTCAATACGGAGACGGCCGTGATGCCCGGCGATGCGGGCTCGATCATCACGGCGAACGCGTATGCGTTCGGCGCTACGCACTTCGATACGCAGGCCGCGCTGTCGATCATGAAGGCCAGCACCGCGCCGGGTGCCGCGTGCGCGGGCACGCCGGTGATGGGCAGCCGCGCGGACTACGACCGGCTCGGCTACGTGCCCGCATCGGGCAGCGGCGACAACCAGAGCGCGTCGAACACGCTCGAATACGCCCTGCGCGATTTCGCGGTGTCGCGCTTCGCGACGGCGCTTGGCGACACGGCGACGGCCGGCGCGCTGCTGAAGTCGAGCGGCAACTGGCAACACCTGTTCGATCGCGGCGCGATCCGGCCGAAGACGTCAGCCGGCGCGTGGGTCACCGACGGATCGGGCTTCATGGAAGGCAATGCCGAGCAATACACGTGGTACGTGCCGCACGATCTCGCCGGCGTGATCGCGCAGGCGGGCGGCGCCGCGCCGGTCGTCAAGCGGCTCGACACGTTCTTCACGCACCTGAACATCGGCACCGAGCAGCCGTATTTCTACGTCGGCAACGAAGTGACGATGGCCGTGCCGTGGGTCTACGCGTGGGCCGGCGCGCCGTCGCATACGCAGCGCGTGCTGCACGCGTCGCTCGCCAACGCATTTGGCCCCGGCGCGGCGGGGCTGCCCGGCAACGACGATCTCGGCGCACTGTCCGGCTGGTACGTGTGGGCCGCGCTCGGTCTCTACCCGGTCGTGCCGGGTGTGAGCGGCGTTGCGCTGTCGAGCCCGCAGTTCGAGGCGATCACGGTGCGCGTCGGGCAGCAGGACGGCAGCTACCGCCTGCTGCACATCGCCGCGCCGGGCGCGGGTTCGGGCGACAGCGCGTCGTTCTACGTGAAGTCGCTGAAGCTGAACGGCACGTCGTGGCCCGCCGCGTGGCTGCCGCTCGAGCACATCGCGAAGGGCGGGAAGCTGACGTATGCGATGACGGCGGATGCGAGCGCCGCGACGTGGGGCGCCGATGCATCCGCGATGCCGTCGTTCCCGCGGGCGGCGGGCGCGCAATAGGGCGGGAGGATCGAAGAGCGGGTCTTGCCGACAGGATCGACGCAGAGAGAGGGAGGGACGAACGGATGAAGCTACGTCACGTGGTGGGTATCGGATGCCTTGCCGTGTTGTCGGGGTGCGGGGGCGATCAGGGGGCGACGGATGCGAGCGTGCTCGCGCAGATGTCGAACGCACCGGGCAACCAGAACGATCAAGGCAACCAGAACGACCAGGGCGATCAGAACGATCAGGGGGAAAACGGCGGCGCGCACAAGCGATCGGTGTTGCGTAGCGTCGATCCGATGATCGGCACGGCCAACCTCGACATCAACGCGGACTGGAGCAGCGGCGTGCGCGGCCACGGCCACGTGTATCCGGGCGCGACCGTGCCGTTCGGCATGGTGCAGCTCGGGCCGGACACGGCCGGCGGCGCGCATACGCTGCCGTGGAACTGGGATCGCACATCCGGCTACCAGTACGACGATCCGTTCATTACCGGCTTCACGCATACGCACCTGTCGGGGACCGGCATCGGCTCGGGCGGCGAAGTGCGGTTCCTGCCGACGCTCGCGCCGGTCGATACCGCGACGCTGGCCAAGGTTGCCGCCGATGCATCGATCACCTACGACGCGTCGTTCAGCCACGACGACGAAACCGCGAGCCCCGGCTACTACCGGGTGAAGCTGGCGCCGGTCGGCAGCGGCAACACGCCGTGGAACGTGCAGGGCGCGAAGATTCTCGCGGAAATGACGGCGACCACGCACGCGGGCGTGCATCGCTACACGTACTTCCCGAGCGCGGCGACGCAGAAACGCAGCCTGATCGTGAGCATCGACAACCCGATCGGCGGCTCGACCGCGAGCGGCAAGATCCAGGTCGTCGACGCGCGGACGATCGCCGGCTGGCAGTTCACCAACAACTGGGCGAACGACAAGCCGACGTATTTCGTCGCGCGGTTCTCGAAGCCGTTCGATACGCAGCACGTCGCGTTCAGCGCGGACGGCTTCAAGGCGTACCTGACGTTCGCCGACGGCGGCGACGGCGGCGCGGTCACGGTGAAGGTCGGCATCTCGCCGTCGAGCATCACGGATGCGCAGGCCAATCTCGCGTCGGAAGTCGGCGCAAAGTCGTTCGACCAGGTGCGCGGCGCGGCGGAGCGCGTGTGGAGCGCCGCGCTCGACCGGGTCCGGATCAAGGGCGGCAGCGCCGACCAGCGGACGATGTTCTACACGTCGCTGTACCGCACGATGCTCGCGCCGACGGTCTACAACAACGCGGACGGCAGCTACGTCGGCATGGATTCGTCGAACGACGGCACGACGTCGCCGCCGACCACCAGCAAGCATGCGAACCCGGGCTTCGACTATTCGTCGACGTTCTCGCTGTGGGACACGTTCCGCGCCGAGGCGCCGCTGATGACGCTGGTGCAGCCCGAGCGCGTCGACGGCTGGGTCAAGTCGCTGCTGACGCAGTTCGCGCAGAACGGCAAGGGCGAGCTGCCGGTGTGGCCGCTGGCGCAAACGGAAACCTTCACGATGGCCGGCCACCCGTCGATTCCGATGATCGCGGATGCGTACCTGAAGCACCTGACGAGTGCGGGCATCGACGACATCTGGACCGCGTTGACGACCACGCAGCGCGCGAGCGCGCACGGCTTCGACCAGTATCGCCAGCGCGGCTACGTCTATGCGGGCGACAACGCGTCGGTGTCGACCACGCAGGACTATGCGTTCGACGACTGGGCGACGGCCGCGGTCGGCAAGGCGGCCGGCAAGAGCACGGCCGACTACCAGCCTTATCTGACGCGCAGCCAGAACTACCGGAACGTGTTCAACCCGGCGCCGAACAACGGCTGGAAGTTCTCGCAGCCGAAGGATGCGCAGGGCAACTGGGTCGCGGGCTTCGATCCGACGGCCGCCGAGAAGACCGACTTCTCCGAATCGAATTCGTGGGTCGACACGTGGAACATCTTCCACGACTTCCCGGGGTTGATCACGCTGCTCGGCGGCACAAGCCAGTTCGTCGCGCAGCTCGACCGCACGTTCGATCCGGCCAACCCGCTGACCTTCCAGTACAACCAGGGCTTCCCGGACCTGACCGGCCGCAGCGGCCAGTACTTCGCGGGCAACGAACCGGCGAACCACCTGCCGTACCTGTACGACGTCGCCGGCATGCCGTCGAAGACGCAGGACCGCGTGCGCATGGTGATGGACGACATGTACTCGCTGACGCTCACGGCCGGCGATCGTGCATTACTGAGCGGCGACAGCCTGAAGGCCGCGCTGAACGATCCGCGGCGCGTGCGCGATGCGGCGATTCCCGGCAACGACGACTGCGGCCAGTTGTCCGCGTGGTACGTGCTGTCCGCGCTCGGCATCTATTCGCTGAATCCGGTGGGCGGCGTGTTCTATTTCGGCACGCCGCTGTTCGAGGAGGCGTCGATCGACATCCCGATGGCATCAGGCAGCGGCGCCGGCGGCGCGTTGACGTTCGGCGGTGCGCGACGCTTCACGATCACCGCGCATACGGCGTCGGGCGCCGCACCGTCGTCGGTCAATCGCTACGTGCAGTCGGTCAGCCTGAACGGCGCGCCGCTGCATCGGCCGTACATCACCTATGACGAGATCAAGGCCGGCGGCAGGCTCGATTTCGTGATGGGCTCGACCCCGAACGATGCGTGGGTCGGCCAGTGGAACGGCCAGGACCCGAACAGCGCGCTGGCGCCGTCGCTGCTGGCGGCCGGCGGCACGACCCGCGCGCAGTAGCAGCGCGCGCCGTCAACGCGCGCCGCCGGCGACGCTGCCCGACTCACCGGGCAGCGCGCGCGGCAGGCACGAAGGGGCCGGATCGATTGCGCCTCGATCCTGTGCCCCGTCGCGCTTATGATGCGGGAACGCCACTGACTGGGTTCCACGCCATGGACGCGCCGCTGCCGCCGATGTCTGCCCCGATTGCCGAAACGGCACCTGAAACCGAAACCGCCGGCGAGCCGCGCGCGGCGCGCCTGCACCGGCCGGTCGCGCTCGTCACCGGCTCGACGTCGGGGATCGGCGCGGCCGTCGCGCGGCGTCTCGCGGCCGACGGCTACGCGGTGATCCTGCATTCGCGTCGCTCGGCCGAGACCGGGCGTGCGATGGCGCGTGAACTCGGCGCGGCTTACGTGCAGGCCGATCTCGCCGACGATGCCGAGCGCGTGAGATTGATTCGCGACGCGCTCGCCGTGCACGGGCGGCTCGACGTGCTCGTCAACAACGCGGGCGTCAGCCGCGTGATCGCGCATGACGACCTCGCGGCCGCCACGCCCGACGTGTGGCGCGAGATGCACGAAATCAACGTGATCGCGCCGTTCCGGCTGGTGGCCGAAGCGGAGGCCGCGCTGCGCGAGTCGGCGTCGCGCGGGCGGGCCGGATGTGTGGTGAACGTCAGCTCGCATGCCGGCGTGCGGCCGAAGGGCGCGTCGATTCCGTATGCGGCCGCGAAGGCCGCGCTCAATCACACGACACGGCTGCTCGCCCGCACGCTCGCGCCGGCGATTCGCGTCAACGCGGTCGCGCCGGGGCTCGTCGATACGCCGCTGACCGCCGACTGGACGGACGCGCAGCAGCTCTGGCGCGAGCGCGCGCCGATGCGTCGCGCGGCGACGCCGGACGATATCGCGCAGACGGTCGCGATGCTCGTCGCGTCCGATTACGTGACGGGCGAGATCGTGATGCTCGACGGCGGGTTGAACCTGACTTGATGGGGTGACGGGCGACGGCTGACGCGGTGAACCGGCGGCGCGCGCATCGTATGCGCCACCGCCGGGTCCGTTCGAACGCGCGATCGATCAGCCGAGGTTCGACCGCAGCCGTGCGAGCGCCTGATCGTGCGTGCGCTCGAACTTCAGCGGCGTGACCGCGATGTACCCTTCGCCCAGCGCGACCGTTTCCGAATCCGCATCGTCGTCGCGCGGCGCGCGCGCGAGCTTCAGCCAGTGATAGCCGATCTCGCGCGGGTCGCGTCCCGACACGATCTCGACGCCCTGCAGCGTGCCGGCGCCCTGGTTCGTCACCTTCAGGCCGCGTACGTCGTCGGCCGGCCGCGGCGGGAAATTCACGTTGAGGCACGCGTCACTGTCCCAGCCGGCGGCGACGAGCCGTCGGATGACGTCCGGCGCATGCGCGAGCGCGGTGCCCCACGGCACCGCATTGCGATCGGTGAAGGCCTGGCTCAGCGCGATGGCCGGCACGCCGACCAGCATGCTCGTCATCGCCGCGCCGACCGTGCCGGAAAACACCGTTTCGGTGCCGAGGTTCGCGCCGCGATTCACGCCGGACAGCACGACGTCGGGTCGCGCGCCCTTCATCAGGTGGCTGACCGCGATCGCGACGCAGTCGCCGGGCGTGCCGCGCACCGCGAAGCGGCGCTCGCCCTTGCGATGCACGCGCAGTGGTTCGTGCAGGCTCAGCGAATGCGACGTGCCGCTCTGGTCTTCGGCTGGAGCGACGATCCACACTTCGCGGGCGAGTTGCGTGGCGACCTGTTCGAGTATGTCGAGGCCGGGCGCGTCGAATCCGTCGTCGTTGGTGAGCAGGACACGGTCGAACAGCGGGCGGGTTGCTTGCATCGGGGCGATCCTCGCGAAGGGCAATCAGACGGGAAGTGCGGCGTGGCGCAAGCCACAAGGCTAGCACTCCCGCGCGAGGATCGTCGTGTCGCGCGCATGACGCCGGCCGGCGTGGACGTGAAAACGGGCGCATCGCGCGCCCGTTCGTCGTGTCGTGGAATGCGGTGCCGGGGTGGCCGGCGGCACCGCTCAGCCGAGCAGGTAGCGCAGCAGGCCGGCCGACACGACGCCGACGATGACGGTCGGCAGGATCGACAGGCGCGTCGCCGCAAGCAGCGTGAGTGCAAGCGCGAGCAGGTCGGCCGGGCGCGTCGACACGAAGGCCGGCGCGATCACCGAGATCAGCACGCAGCCGGGCACGTTCTCCATCACCGACGCCATGCGCGGGCTCAGCGTGCGGTTGCGCAGCAGCACGTAGCCGAGAATGCGCGACAGGTAGGTGGTCGACGCCATCAGCACGATCGTCGCGACCGTGCCGAAATCCGGAAGCTCAGGCATCGCGCGGCTCCCACAGCAGCGCGGCGATCAGCCCCGCGCAGGCGCCGGCCGCGACATACCACGCACCGGGCAGCGCGAGATGGGTGGCCGCCGCGACGACGAGGCTCACGAACCACGGGCGGCTCGCACGCACGCCTTTCCACATGCCGCGCAGCAGCACCAGAAACACGGCCGTGAACGCCATGTCGAAGCCGTACTGCTCGACGTTGCCGATCGTCGGGCCGACCGCCGCGCCGAGCGTCGTCATCGAGATCCACGTCAGGTAGAGCCCCATGCAGATGCCCGCGTAATAGGGCACGCTGATGTGCGTGGCCGAGCGCTCGCGCGCGTCGGCGAGCGACATCGCCCAGCTCTCGTCGCACATGAAGAACAGCGCGACGAACGCGCGGCGGCGCGGCAGGCGCCGGATATACGGCTCGAACGCGGCGCCCATCAGGATGTGGCGCGAATTCACGAGGAACGACATCGCGACGATCAGCGCGATGTGCGGCGGCGACGTCCACAGATGGATCGCCGCGAATTCGGAGCCGCCGCCGAAGTTCAGGCCCGTCATCATCGGCACCTCGAACAGGCTCAGTCCTTTCTGCGCGGCCTGCGCGCCCAGCACCAGCGCGAACGGCACGAAACCGAGCATGACGGGCAGCGCCGCGCGCAAACCGCGACCCATCTCGGCGACATAGGCGGGCTTGTCGCGAAGCCCGGACGACGTTGAAACGCTACTGCTCATCACTCCTCCTTCGGGGGAGGAATTGTCTGCTTTTTTGACTCGAATCGGGTTGCGTTGTCGCCAGATTTTTCTCAGAATTTGGCATTGAACGCGTGATCTGAAAATTTTTTGGAATCGGATGCCAAATGAAACTTGACGCTATCGACCGCCGGATCCTGAGCGCGCTGCAGCGCGACGGCCGTATGCAAAACGTGGAGCTCGCGCACGAGGTGGGGCTGTCGCCGTCGCCGTGCCTGCGGCGCGTGCGGCTGCTCGAGGAAGCCGGCGTGATCGAGAAGTACGTGGCCGTGCTGAACCCGGCGAAGGTCGGCAAGGGGCTGACGATCTTCACGCGCGTGTGGCTGAAGGGGCAGGACGCGGAATCGGTGAACCGTTTCGCCGAGGCCGTCCAGCAGATGCCGGAAGTCGTCGAATGCCACCTGATGGCCGGCGACTGCGATTTCCTGCTGCGCGTCGTCGCGGCCGACATCGACGATTACCGGCGCTTCCAGATGGAATACCTGACGCGCATCCCCGGCGTGCTCAGCGTGAAGACCGACATTCCGATGCAGAAGGTCAAGCTCACGTCGGCGCTACCGACCTAGCGCGAAGCGGGCGCGCGGTGGCGCGTCGACGCGCGGTGACAATCGCCCGATACACTGACGGGGTGAGTCGCGTCGCACGGAGTGCCGGTGCGCTCGCGTACTGTTCGATGTGCAAGCAACTAACGGTCAATGCCGACGCGATCGGCCCAGCGGCGCTGCGTGGCGCGCCGGGCCGCGCGTCGCAGAGGATGCGTTTCTTCCTGTCGAGCCCTACATGCAGCCATTCAATACGCCGTGGAATTCGCTGGAAATCGTCAAGCTCGCGCTCGGTGTGCTGACGCCGTTGTCGGTCGCCTGTCTCGGCTGGCTCGTCGCGCGCCGACTGAAGCGGCTCGAGCTCGTGCAGTGGACCAACCAGCGGCTGATCGAGAAGCGGCTCTCGCTGTACGACACGGTCGCGCCGCAGCTCAATGCGCTGCTGTGCTTCTACACGTGGATCGGTTACTGGAAGGACATCTCGCCGGACGACGTGATCCGCGCGAAGCGTGACCTCGACCGCACGTTCCACATCTACCGCTACCTGTTCGACGACGACGTGTACGACGCGTATCACACGTTCATCCACGCGCTGTTCGAGATGCATACGGGGCCCGGCCGCGACGCGCGGATCCGCTCGCTGATCCAGGCGCCCGACGGCGATCGCAGCGTGCACGGTTCGTATCAATGGAAGCCGGCGTGGTCCGAGCGTTTCTCGACCGCGAATGTCGTGTCGAAGGACGACGTGCTGCGGCATTACACGCGGTTGATGGAGCGGCTGCGCGTGGCGCTGGGTGCGACGCGCTGAAGGGTGCTGGGTTCGGGCGCTTCGCGTGTCACGCCAGTATCGAAATCCGCCACCCGGCGGCGCGGATTCCCGCCCTTGCAGATGAAGCGGATGCGGCGTGCGGCTGCGCCTGCCATGCTCGCGCCATGTCCACTCGCGCGAGGTTCGTATGGTCGTCGACACCGGCCGCCAGCCGCTTCTGATCCGTTCGCCCGGCGCGCGCCGGCGGCTCCTTTTCGCCGGCGCTCCCGACTCGCTTGCCGAGCCGTTGCCGGCCGAACCGGAAATCGGCGACATCGTCTTCATCCGCGTCACCGTGCGGCCGTTTCTCGAAGTGGCGAGCGCGACGCGTTCATGGACGAATCACGTCGGCATCGTCGTCGGCGAGCGTGGCGGCGAGACGCTGATCGCCGAAAGCACGTTTCCGCTGTCGCGCGTCACGACGATGTCGCGGTTTCTCGCGCGCTCCGATCGCGGCGCATGCGTGATCGCGCGGCTCAGGCAGCCGCTCGACGCCGCGCAGCGTCGCGAACTCGTCGCCGCGGCGATGCGCCGGATCGGTGTGGTCTACGACACGGGTTTCAATCTCGCGTCGCGCCGGCAGTTTTGCTCACGTTTCGTGCGCGAGGTCGTGTGCGAGGCGACGCGGATCGTGCTCGGCGACGTCGAGACCTTCTACACGCTGCTGCACCGGAATCCCGATCATCCGCTCGGCTTCTGGAGGATCTGGTATTTCGGCCGGATTCCGTGGCACCGCCGCACGGTGACGCCGGCAAGCATCCTCGATAGCGGTGCGTTGCGCGTGGTGATGGACACGCGTGATTCGGGTACCGGTCGCGACGACTGACGGCCTCGCGTGTCGTCGGGGCGCGCACGGTTCCGTTCGCGCTGCTGGCTGCCCTCAGTGCCGTCCCGCTATCGCGAGCCGCGCCGCCAGCCCCACGAACACCGACCCCAGCAGATACTGCGGTACTTTCGACGGCCGGCGGCGCGCGCCGATCCGCTGGCTCAGCCGGCTCGCGGACAGAATCACCGCGCCGTTCACGACGATCCCGATCAGGTTGAGCACCGTCGCGAGCACGAGAATCTGCACGGCGATCGAGCCGTGCTCGGGCCGCACGAACTGCGGGAACAGCGCGAGCACGAACAGCGCCATCTTCGGGTTCAGCAGGTTCGTCGTCAGCCCTTGGCGAAAGATCGTCGCGGTCGAATGGCGACGTGGCGACGCGACGGGCGACAACGCGGCCGCACTCGAACGGAAGGTTTTCCACGCGAGATACAGCAGATACGCGGCGCCTGCGAAGCGCACCGCGTCATAGGCGAGCGGCACCGCAACGAACAGCTGCGACAGACCGAACGCGGCCGCGAGCGCGTGGCAGTAGGTGCCCGCCTGGATGCCCGCGAGCGTCGCGAAGCCGGCGCGTCGCCCCTGGCTCACACTGCGGGACGCGATCAACAACATGTCGGGGCCCGGCGTAATGGTCAGCGCGAGACACGCGCCGGAGAACAGCGCGAGCGTGGAGAAGTCGATCATGGCAGTCCCTTTTGCGGGTGCGGCGTAAAAGGGAATCCAGTTTAGGAGGGCGGGCGAAGCCGGTCAATCGAGCGAACGGACGATGGCCTGGCGGCACGGATCGCATGACGCATGCATCGCGCATGCGCCGCCTGCACGCCGTTCACTGCTTGCGACAGGCAACCTGATAGTCGATCACGGTGTTCTCGGAAGGCCGGTCCGGCTCGCCGCCCACCGTCGTCACGCCGAGCACGCCGGCCGCATTCCGGTAGCGCAGCGCGCAATACCCGATGCCGGTGCCCGAGCACGCTTCGGCTTCGATAATGCCGTGCTTCGCGAGCGTTGCAGCCCCGTCCATCGCGTCCGGCTTCTCGCGCGGCCGCAGCGGTTGCCAGCCATGCGCGATCAGTATCTTGCGGGCCGCGTCGAGCGGCTTGCCGTATACGTTCGGCACGACCGCGCGGCCGCTGCAGTGCGTGCTTTCGGCGGCGACGCGGGTCAGCCGCAGGCCGCCGTTTTCCTCGTGCAGCTCGCCGACGGGCGCTCCGGGGCCGTCGCCGCCCCAGACGAGCAGTGCACCATTCTCCAGACGATCGACCGAGCCGAGCTGCCAGCCTGCCTTGCGCGCCGTGTAGCCCAGCGCGACGAGCGTCGCGCCCTCGAATACGCCGAGGTTGCCGTTGCGCGCGAAACAGATTGCGCTCGTGCCGGCGTTGAATCCGCTGGCGAAGCTCACGACCGTGTAGCGCCCAAGCGGTGCCTCGGATGTCACGATCCAGTCGCGCTTCGCGACTTCGCGGCCGGCCGCCGTGGTCGGCTTCGCGCGATATTGCGTGCAGAACGGATCGAGCGAACCTCTTTCAGGCGAGTGCGGCAGCGTGCCGAGCGGCACGAGCGACGCTCCGGCGATATCGGAGGCCGTGCGCAGCGGCTCGGCCGATGCCGTGCCGCCGAACGTGGCGCCGGCAAATACCGCGACCGAAACGATCGACGCCAGATGCCGGGTGAGCGGCGAGGCAACGGAAGGAAGCACGCTGGTTGTCTCCGGGGAAAGTGGGACGGGCGCGGCAAGCGCTTTTTCGCCCGTCCGTCACGGTCGCGCGCGCCGCCTGGCGGCACGCGTACGTGTCGCCGCCGACTCAGTCCTTCGCGACGACGTCGATGCGCAGTGCGTCGCCGCCGGCCACGATCGCCAGCAGACGATCGACGTTCGGGTGCGCGCCCGGACGATTGCGCGCGTCGGCCGTATGCTCGGCGAACACCGCGAGGCCGTGCTCGGCCGCTTTCGCGTCGAGCGTGCCGAACGCCTGCTTCAGATAGTGGTACACCGCGAGCGAGCCCTGCTTGCCTGGCTGGTTCTCGATGGTCGCGACCACGTCGCCGTTCGCGCCGACGAGATCGATGCGCGCGATGCCGTCGATGGCCGGCAGTTGCGCGAGGTTGTCCTTGAATACTGGGGTCGGTTGAATCACTGAAAACACTCCGTCGGTTCGGTCATGGGCCAAGGTGCGTGGCCGGCCGTATCTTATCCGATCGGCCTCGGTGCGCCGGCCCGCGTGCCGGTGCTGGCCGTGCGCCACGCGAGCGCCGCGCCCGCGAGCTGCAGCGCGCTGCCCGTCAGCATCGCGACCCGCAGGCCCGACGCGCCGCCGCCGCACGCGTCGTACAGCGCGCCCAGCAGCGCGACGCCGAAGACCGCGCCGATCATCCGCGTCACGTTCATCAACGATGCCGCGGTGCCGGCGCGCGCGGCGTCGACTGCGCCGACCGCCGTCGCGGCCAGCGAGCCGACCGCGAGGCCGAGGCCCGTGCCGGTCAGCGCGAGCCCCGCCTCGGCCCACGCGAGCATCGGCGCGTGCGGATTCGTCGACCCGGCCGCGCCGATGCCGATCGCGGCGAGCCCGAGCCCCATCAGCGCGACGCCGCCCGCGCCGGCCGTGCGTGCGCCGACGCGGGCCGCAACGGCACCGGAGCCGAACGACACGAGCGCGAACGGCACCGACATCGGCAGCAGTGCGAGGCTGGCGCCGCTGGCGTCGAGCACGTGGTGGCTTTGCCATGCGAGCGGGAGCACGAACAGCATCCCGTAGCCGCCGAACGTCATGGCGCCGTTGCCGACCAGCATCCCGCGGAACGCGCGATTCGCGAACAGGTCGAGCGGCACGAGCGCGGCCGTGCCGAGCCGCCGTTCGATCCGCACGAACAGCGCGATCGCGGCCGCGCCGGTCCCGATCAGCAGCGCCGCGCGCTGCGGGTCGTGGCGCGCGTCGATCGTCGCGAATACGACGCAGCCGATCGCGATCGCACCGAGCACCTGCGCGGCCGGATCGAAGCGCCGGCCCCGCGGATCGGCTGATTCCGGCACGACGGCGCTGGTGAGTGCGATCGCGGCGATGCCGAACGGAATCACGACGCCGAAGATGCTGCGCCAGCCGAGCGCGTGGATCAGCACGCCGCCGAGCGTCGGGCCGACGATCATCGCGATGCCGCCGCACGCGGCCCAGATGCCGAGCGCGCGTGCGCGTTCGGCCGGATGGCGCCAGAGCACGCGGACGATCGCGAGCGACGCGGGGATCAGCAGCGCGGCGCCCGCGCCGGCGAGCGCGCGGCCCGCGATCAGCACGCCCAGCGTCGGCGCGAGCGCGCACACGACCGACGCGCCGCTCAACACCGTCGCGCCGAGCACGAATGCACGCCGCCTGCCGTACAGGTCGCCGATCAGGCCGCCCGTGAGCAGCAGCACCGCATACGCGAGGTTGTACGCGTCGATCACCCATTGCAGCGCACCGACGCGGGTGCCGAACGCGGTGCCGATCGGTTCGGTCGCGAGATTGACGATCGCCGTGTCGATCTGCGCGATCAGCACGGCGATGCACAGCGCCGGCAGTGCCAGGCGGTGCCGGGCCGGCGCGGCGACATCGGCCGCACGGGGGGCAGCAGGGCGGCGTATCGGATTCACAGGCGTTCTCCCACGCGCTTCATTACCGTGCGCTACCGGCCAGCATGCCCGCGTCGCGCGAACGCTCGATGTCGGGGCTGCGATACGCGCGTTCGGGAATCTCGGCGAGCCGCGACGGATGCACCTGCTGCGGCGCCAGCCCGTAAAACTTCTGGAAGCTCATGATCAGCGGCGACCACTTGTCCGGATCGATGCGGTCCGGATGACCGTCCATCAGCAGGTCGGGATGCGCGTGCACGCGCTGGATGCGCAGCTCGAACACGCGGATGCGGCCGCGCAGGTCGGGCGTGTCGTCGCCGATTCCGTAGGTGGCCGCGACGATCGCCTCCATGTGCACCGGGCATTCGAGCGCGCGCGGCGGCGTGACGGTTTGCGATGCCGCTTCGGTCAGCCCAGCCGTGCCGAACTTGTCCGGTTCGAATACGTAGCCCTTCGCGCGTTTGCCGTCGGGTACCGGGTACGTGCCCGTCGTGCGCGCGATCCGGTCGACCGCGTCCGCCTGCGCCGACGACGGCAGGTTCAGCACGCATTCGCCGGTGCGCAGCAGGTTGCGGGTGGTCTGCGAACTGGCAGCGATGCCGATCACGCCGCGCCAGCCGAGCCAGAACGCGGACGAGATCGGCGCGAGATTGGCCGTGCCGTTTTCGTTCAGCGTGCTGACCAGCACGACGGGCGTGCCGAAGTAGAGGATGTTCGGTTCGGTGACGCAATGCGGTGCATTCATGGTCGAGGCCTTTGTTGACGGGATCGGTTCCCATGCTGATCCCGTCGCGGCGATGCGGCGCTCCGAATCTTGTCGTGTCATTCCGGACGATGCGCGCGGACCGCGCCGGCAGCGCGCGGGCTTTTCCGCTACAGTAAGAAATCGAAGGCCGCACCCGCCCGCATCGCGCCGGCGCGTGCAGTCACGTTCCGCCAACGCACACGAGGGCCTGATGGACACCGAGCAACGCTACACCGCCAACGCGCCGACCCGCGCGGAAGTCGACGCACTGGGCGGCGCAACCGTCATCGAATTCGGCGCGAACTGGTGCGGGATCTGCGCAGGCGCGCAGCCCGCGATCACGGCGTCGTTCTCCGCGCATCCTGCCGTGCGGCACTTGAAGATCGAGGACGGCCCCGGCCGTCCGCTCGGCCGCTCGTTCGGCGTGAAGCTGTGGCCGACGCTGGTGTTCCTGCGCGACGGGGTCGAAGTCGCACGCGTCGTGCGCCCCGCCGACGCGAAACAGATCGAAGCCGACGGCTTCGCCGCGCTGGCCTGAGGTCATGGCGATGCAACAGGCCATCACGCACGTCGGCGTCGACACGCGCGGCGGCGGCCTCGTCGAAATTACGCCGCAGGTGCGCGCGTTCGTCGACCAGCAGGCGATCCGAACCGGCCTGCTCACAGTGTTCTGCCGCCATACGTCGGCGTCGCTGCTGATCCAGGAGAACGCGGATCCGTCGGTGCAGCGCGATATCGAACGCTATTTCGCGACGCTCGCGCCCGAGGACGACACGCGCTACGAGCACGACACCGAAGGCGCCGACGACATGCCCGCGCATCTGCGCACGGCGCTCACGCAGGTGCAACTATCGATCCCGGTCGAGCACGGACGCATGGTGCTCGGCACGTGGCAGGGGATCTATCTGTTCGAGCATCGTCGCGCGGCGCACCGGCGCGATATCGTGCTGCATCTGCTCGGCGAGTAGGCGAGTAGGCGAGTAGGCGAGTAGGCGAGTAGGCGAGTAGGCGAATCGCCGGGCAACGGGCACGCGTGATGCCGCGCCGGCGCGCGGCTCAGGCGAGCAGTGTCTCGACGAGCGCGCCGAGCTCGCGCAGGTGGACCGGCTTCGGCAGGAACGCGTCGAACACCCGCTGGTTCTCGCGCAGCGCCGCCGATTCATACGCGCTGACGCCGAGGATCGCCGGATGCCGACCGTTGTCGTCGGGTTCCGCCACCGCCCGAATACGCCGCGCCACGTCGAATCCGCTCAGGTCCGGCAGTTCGAGATCGAGCACGACGAGGTCGTAGCGGCCCGTGCCGAAGCGCGCGACGCCTTCCTGCCCGGTGCCGCACAGATCGGCGTCGACGCCGAGCGCCGAGAGCATCGCGCCGAGCGTTTCGCGCGCGTTGTCGTTGTCGTCGACCACCAGCGCGCGCCGGCCGTGGTACGCCAGCGCGGGCGGCGGCGCGGGCGCATCGCCGGCGGCAGTGCCGGCCGTATCGACGCCCGGCACTTCGACCGGCAGCGTCACGACGAACTCGCTGCCTTCGCCGACCACGCTGCGCACGTCCACATGCCCGCGTAGCGTCGTCACGATTTCGCGCACGACCGCGAGCCCCATGCCGATCCCGTCGACGTGCAGCCCGACCGCGTCGTTCGCGCGATAGAACGGCTCGAAGATCTTCGACAGATGTTGTTTCGCGATGCCGGCGCCGGTGTCGCGCACGGCGATCTTCAATTGCTGGCCGGCCGCCGCGTCGGCAAGCGTGATCGCGACCGTGATCGAGCCGCCGACAGTGTACTTGACCGAGTTCTCGATCAGATTCGACAGCACCTGTCGCAGCAGCTTGCGATCGGAGCGGATCGCGAGGCCGGGCGGCTCGACGAGCTGCGTGACCGCGATCCGTTTCGCGACGATCTTCTCGCGTAGCGGTTCGAGCGCTTCGGCGAGCAGCGGCGCGATGCCGACGGTCTCCAGTTCGGCGACGCGCTTCGTCGAGCGCAGCTTGATGTAGTCGGTGAGGTCCTTGACGAGCGCCTCCAGCGACAGCGCGGAGTTCTGCAGCCGCCGAATCGTCTTCAGGTTCGCGTCGGACTGCGAGCGCGCGAGCAGGATCTCGATCGATCCGCAGATCGCCTGCAGCGGCGTGCGCAGTTCGTGGCTGACCATCCCGAGGAACGCATTCTTCGCCTCGATCATCTCGAACGCGCGGTCCGACGCCTTGCGCTCCGCATCGAGCGCGGCGTTTTGCCGTTCGAGCAGGTCGTCGCGCGTGCGCATCGTATAGAGCAGCAGCAGGAACAGCGCGCACAGGAGCACACCGAGCACGATGCCGAGGATCAGGATCGCGCGCTGTTTGTCCTTCAGTTGATGGAACGTGAAATCGCGCTGAGCCATTTCGATCGCGCGGAAGTAGTTCGCGAGGCCGTTAACTTTCGGCCAATACGCATTGACTTCGTCGATCACCTGCCGCGCCTGCATCGGCGACTCGCGCAGCAGCGGCACCTCGCGCTTCAGGCGCGTCATGAATTCGCCCAGCGCGTCGATCTCGTTGCGCGCGCGCGGGATGCGCAGCCAGTATTGGGACACTTCCGACGGCCGCTGCAGGAACCCGAACGACACCGACAGGCTGTCGAGCTGCATCTGCAGGTGATCGAAGTCTTCGTCCTCGCGCGTCGCGTAAAGAATCAGCTGACGATCGAAGCGCGTATACACGTTGCGGTATTGCGCGGCGGTCCAGAACACGCCTTCGCGCGGCCCCTCGAGCACGCCCTCGTTGACCGAGGTGGCGAGGAGATCCCACAGCAGGAACGCCCACGCGGCGAACCCCATGATCCACAGCGAGCCGAGGACCAGGATGATTTTTCTATTCTTCCATCGCCGCCGCGTCATGTCACTTCACGGTCAGACCGATGATCTGCCACGCGAACTTGGCTTCGCCGAGCGGCGTCTTCAGCTCGTCGGGATACTGGTCGCGCGGATACATGATCCACAACGGGCCGTAGTTGTCGTTGCCGAGCACCTTGCCGTTCATCGTCCGCGCGAGGATCACGCCGTACTTGTCGGCGTCCGACACGGGAATCGTGAACGTGTATTCGTCGATGCAGCGAAATTCGATCTGCGTGCCGTGCGCGCCGACCGTCTTCAGCACGTCGGACAGGCGCGGGCCGGTGAAGGTCGCCTTCGGCGTCCAGCTCGTCGACGTGACGATCGTATGCTGCGGCAGCGCCATCAGCGCCTGCTCGGAAAAGACGTAGCTCATCTTTCCCTGCTGGTTGCTCTTGCTGATCTTGCCGTCGACGGTGAACGTGAACGACGACGCGGCCCACGCCGCGGTGGCCATCCCGAGCAGGCAGGTTGTCAGCAGGCTTTTGATCCAGATGGTTGAAATGCGCATGTTTTTCCCTCGGTCTTATGGTGCGTGTAGCGGGTTGTCGCGCCGGTCGCCGTTTCCGTGCTCGGTGCTCAGTTCGTCGCGGCCGCTGCCGCCGGCAGCGTGAGTTTCAGTTCGCGGGCGACTTCCGCGAACAGGATCGGCAGGCGCACGGGCTTTTCTTCGCAGCGCGCGTTGTAGTGCGACACGATGTGCGCAATCTCGTCCTCGCTCGCTTCGCCGGTCGAGATCTTGCCAGTCAGCAGGAAGATCGGCGCGCCGCTGTTCTCGCTCGAGCGGATGCCGCGCACGAGTTCGGCGGCCGTCTGGTCGCCGAGCATCCAGTCGAGGATGTAGCCATCGAAATCCTCGACCTCTAGCGCCTTGCGGAAGCTCGCACCGTCGAAGTACGGAATCGCGTTCACGCCTTTCTCGATGAAGTATTCACAGACCGTTTCGGCGACGTCGTGCGAATCGTCGACCACGGCGATGCGCGCCGCGTACACATTCGGCTGCGCCGAGCGCAGCTCGATCACGTCGACCGGATACGTGCGGCCCTCACGCGCATGCTCGCGTTCGGTGACGATCCATTCGCCCTGCCACTGCAGCGCGACGAAATCCGTTTCGATCTGGCTGGTCGCCTTCGTCGAGATCGCGGCGCGGCAGCGAAAGCGCTTCGACTCGATCACGAACGTCGCGTCGATCATCTCGGCCGCGGCCGGCTGCGTGCCCTTGTCGTCGAGCAGGATCGCGGGCGGCACGCCGAAGTGCGTCGCGATGTCCTGCAACTGCGACAGGTTCCACGGGATCAGGCCTTTCATCTTGCGCGTGACGACCGAGAAGCTCAGGCCGAGCACGTTCGCGATCGTCGTGTTGTGACTGCGCGGCGGAATGCCGTTCCGGTTCAGGAGATCGCGCACCTTGTTGGCGGTGATGAGATCGACGTTGGCCTGCTCGGTGGTGGACATCTCGATGGGGTCTCCAGGGGTTTTGGGCGAGGTAGAGCATATCAAAGCTGACGTGTCACGCAAACTTCAAACACGCTAAGGGCCTTGACATGCCGTTTTTCTCCATTATTATTGCTCACCACGTCACTATTGTTTGTTGCGTCATGTTTGGAGATCGATTCCGGCCCTGGTCGGACAGCGAAAAGCGGCAGCAATGAAGTAGTGATGGAACGATTCGAAGAGAGAACCTGAGAGAGCCTAGGACTGCGTGTCGGCGTTGGCGGATGGAATTGTATCCGCTGCGCCGCGCGCAACCGGGTACGAGCTCGCGGGGTGGGATAGCTCGAAGCATTGCGGCGCCGATAAAAATTTGAGGAAAGTACCCATGTATCGCCGTTTACTCGCACCGGGGCTGCTGTTGCTGTTGGCCGCGTGCGCGCAGGATCCGTCCGTCACCGGGAACACGGTACGGATCTGCGACGACACAGGTTGTTCCGATCGCCCTAAAGATCAGGTCTCCTATCAAAAAAGGGACGAGGCGGAAGACCTCGAAGAGCCGCGCATCGCCGCGCTCAAGCAGACCGCGAAGACCCAGCCGAAGGCCGCCTACGACCTCGGCCTGCGCTATTTCCGCGGCGACGGCGTGCGCCAGGACAGCTACCAGGCGCTCAAGTGGATGCGCGAGGCCGCCGAACGCGGCGACCTGAACGCGCAGAAGGCGCTCGGCAGTTTCTACCTGTTCGGCCTCGAGGAAATGGGCTCGGATGCGCGCGAAGCGGAGAAGTGGCTGTCGATCGCGGCCGGCCGCGGCGACAAGGAATCGAAAAAGCTGCTCGATCTCGCGCGCAAGGCGAAGAAAGAAGACGAAGAAGACTGGAAATGGCGCACGCAATGGCGTGACGTCTATTACGGCTACTGGTACTCGGGCTATCCGTACTACGGCGTCTGGCAGCAGACGTACTGGTACTACTGACCGGGCATCGAGCAACGGGGGCAGCCGCGGGGAGACCACCATCGCGCGCCACGCCGGGGGGCTTATCGAAGTTCGCACGGACACATAAGCCGAACAACGACTCTAATCGATCGACAACGACAATGAAGACCAACCTTCTCCAACGTCTCACTCAAGGTGCGCTGATTGCAGCGCTTGGCGCGTCCGTCGCGGGTTGCGGCGGCGTGGTGACGCCCGGCGGGCAGAACGCCGGCGTGACGGGCGCCGCGGCTGGCGGCGCGAGCGCCGGCGCCGATTCGCAACTGCAGCGCTGCACGTCGCCGCTCGGCACGATCGCGGTCGACGACGGCCGCAATGCCGACTGGTGGGGCCCGTTCGGCAGCGCGACCAAGATGACCACGATCGACCCGCTGCTGCGCCTGGCGGTGCAGCAGTCGAACTGCTTCGTGATCACGTCGATCGGCAACCAGAAGAGCGACGCGCGCCTGTCGCGCATCACGCAGCTGCAGCGCAACTCGGGCGAATACCGCGCGGGCTCGAAGCAGCAGAAGGGCCAGCGTGTCGCGGCCGACTACTACATGGAGCCGCAGATCGTGATCAACGATTCGCCGATCGGCGGGATCGGCAGCATGATCGGCGGGCTGATCGGCAACAGCGCGGTGGCGGCGGTGGCGGGCCACCTGCAGACGAAGGCGTCGGTCGTGACGCTGACGCTGTTCGACGTGCGCTCGGCGGTGCAGATCGCGGCGTCGGAGGGCAGCTCGACGGCGACCAACTACGGCGCGGCGCTGGGTGGGTTCGGCGGCGGCGTGGGCGGCGCGCTGGCGGGCTTCTCGTCGACGCCGGAAGGCAAGGCGACGGTCGTCGCGTTCATCGATGCGTACAACAAGATGGTCGTCGCGCTGCGCAGCTACAAGGCGCAGGACGTCAAGGGCGGGCTGGGCCGCGGTGGCCAGCTGCAGGTCAACTGACGTCGCCGGGCCGGCGAGGGCCGCCGGCCGATTGCCTTGATTCCTGGTGTCCGATTCGTGAGGGGCGGTGCGTGCGGCACGATGCGCGCGTACCGGCTGCGTTCGTCCTGTTCGTTCGGAGGGTGATCCCGATGAAAGCCGTTGCACTGATTGCATTGACCTGTCTGGCGCTGACCGCTTGCGGCGGTGGCGACGACAATTCCTCGCCCGCGGCGTCCGGCGGGTCGGGCACGACCAACAACGGCGGCAGCGGCGGCACGGGCGGCACGGGTTCCGGCGGCAGCGGCGGTTCGGGTGGCTCGGGCGGCGTCACGCTGACGTGGCGCTACGAGGCGCAGCCTGTCGCGGCCGACAAGGCGAGCTTCCTGACGCTGATCAACAACGAAGGCGCGAAGGGCTATCGCTATCTGGGTGACTACTTCTACACTGCGGGCAATGGCGGAACGCAGTCGATCTTCGTGAACGATGGCACCGCGCAGACCTACACATACCAGTTGCAGACGGCACCGGCCGACATGACGTCCTTCGTTAATGCGGCCAACGCGCAGGGGGCGAGCGGCTACCGCTACGAAGGGCCGCTCACGTACGGCGATCTCTATCGCAAGGATGGCGGTTCATCCGCCACCTACACGTACACGACGACTAGCCTGCCGGCCGATGCCAACGCGTTCCTCACGCAGGCGAACGGCCAGGGCCAGTCGGGCTACTGGTTGCTCGGCCCGTTGATGGTGGGCGCCGTGCAGGCGAACGTGTACATGAAGAATAACGCGTCGAACGCGACCTATACGTACGACGCGCTGGCGCCGACGTCGACCGTCAACGACTTCATTGCACAGGCCAACAGCGAAGGGGCGAAGGGTTATCGCGCGAAGGGCGGCATGGCATTCGGTACCGCGATCTCGTGGATCTACGTGAAGGACCAGACGCAGTCGCCGACCTTCACGTACCAGTCGGCCGCGATCCAGTCGACCGGCGCGAGCTTCGTGCAGCAGGCCAACACGTTCGGCGCGCAAGGAGGCGCCTATCTGAGCGATCTGGCTCTGGGCACCCCCACGCCGGTGATGGCATCGTTCTATTTCACGCCGAAGAACTGCACGGGCTTCCTGTGCACGACGCTAAATCCGCTCACGCAGAATTAGGCGGGCGCGTTGCCCGCTGCTGCATTGCGCGAGTCGTTGCAACTAGCACGATCCGAGTACGTCGAATCGAGTGCCTCAGGTGCGCCACGTGATATGCGGCTGCATCTTTCGCCGCCGGCTTGCCGGCGGCATTTCAATTTATACGTGTGTCGGTTTGGGTACCGGGGCCGTTAAGTGCGAACTGTCTCGAAAAGCGACGTCACCCGTTGCGAAAAATCCCGTTATACGCACTCAACGCCGGCGCCCCGCCGAGATGCGCGTACAACACCTTCGACCCCGGCTCGAATTCCCCGAGCCGCACCTTGTCGATCATCCCGTGCATCGATTTCCCTTCATAAACGGGATCGGTCAGCATGCCTTCCAGCCGCGCGCACAGCCGAATCGCTTCCAGCGTGCCGTCGCTCGGCAGCCCATATTCCGGGCCGCCGTAACGCGTGTCGAGCACGACATCCCGTTCGACGATATCGCGGCCGAGCCCGACCAGCTCGGCCGTATGCCGCGCGATGCGCGTGATCTGTTCGCGCGTCTGTTCCGGCTTCGCCGACGCATCGATGCCGATCACGCGGTCCGCGCGCCCGTCGGCCGCGAAGCCGACGACCATCCCTGCCTGCGTGCTGCCCGTCACCGAGCAGACGACGACGTAATCGAACCTGAAGCCGAGCTCGGCTTCCTGCGCGCGCACTTCTTCCGCGAAGCCGACGAATCCGAGCCCGCCGAGCGGATGCTCGGAACAGCCGGCCGGAATCGGATACGGCTTGCCGCCCGCCTGTCGCACGCTCTCCATCGCTTCTTCCCAACTACGGCGAATGCCGATGTCGAAGCCGTCGGCGACGAGCCGCACGTCGGCGCCCATCATCCGCGACAACTGGATGTTGCCGACCCGGTCGTACACCGGATCTTCATAGTTGACCCAGTGCTCCTGCACGAGCACGCACTTCATCCCGAGATGCGCGGCGACGGCCGCGACCTGGCGCGTCTGGTTCGACTGCACGCCGCCGATCGACACGAGCGTATCCGCGCCTTGAGCGAGCGCGTCGGGAACGAGATATTCGAGCTTGCGCGTCTTGTTGCCGCCGAATGCGAGGCCGCTGTTGCAGTCCTCGCGCTTTGCATACAGCTCGACCTTGCCGCCGAGATGCGCGCTCAGGCGCTTGAGCGGCTGGATGGGCGTCGGGCCGAACGTCAGCGGGTAACGGGGGAAGCGTTGCAGATTCATCGGCGGGGCTCCGGAACAAGGACGAGGCGGAAATCGGATCGTTCGGGCGCGGCCGGCAGGCCGTGCTCCGATGACGAAAATGATAGGCGGAAGCACGGGAAATGAGCTTGCGAAATCAATTGCGGCAACCTACGTTATCGACGATATGAGCGGAAGATAAACAATTTCAATTCGTCTAAAACGAGGTTTGCACAATGAAATTAGATCGAAGCAGTGCATCGCCGGCCGACGCCGCACCGGCGCTCGACCGGATCGACCGCGCGATCCTGCGGCAATTGCAGCAGGACGCGTCGATCTCGAACGTGAGCCTCGCGGCGAAAGTGAAGCTGAGCGCGCCGGCGTGCCTAAGGCGCGTCGAGCGGCTGAAGGAAATGGGGCTGATTCGCGGCATCGTCGCGTTGCTCGACCCGAAGCCGCTCGGCGCCGGGATGCTGGTCGTGATCGGCTTCGTGCTCGATCGCTCGACGCCGGAAACGTTCGCCGCGTTCGAGAAGGCCGCGCAGAATGTGTTGGGGTGCGTCGAGTGCCATGTCGTGACCGGCGAGTTCGACTATTTCATGCTCGTGCGCACGCGCGACAACGACAGCTTCAATCGGCTGCACGCGGAACAACTGCTGTACCTGCCGGGCGTACGGCAGGTGCGTTCGTTCATGGTGCTCAAGGAGATCCTGTCGACCCATGCGTTGCCGCTGTAGCGCGGCGGGACGGCCGGTTTCGCGTCGGTCGGCCGCGCGGAACGAATCGCGATTGCACCGTTCATACGTCAGTTCGCGTCCTTGACTATCATGCGCCGATGCAGGGCAGTGGCTGCATGTCGCGACAACCCAACTGTGAGGGCATCATGGCAAGACAGACGATGGCGGAATACCTGGCGAAGACGCTCGCGGCAGCGGGCGTCGAGCGCATCTGGGGCGTGACGGGCGACAGCCTGAACGGCCTGTCGTTCAGCCTGAGCCAGCTCGGCTCGATCCGCTGGATGCACACGCGGCACGAGGAAAGCGCGGCGTTCGCGGCCGGGGCCGACGCCGCGTCGACCGGGCGGCTCGCGGTGTGCGCGGGCAGTTGCGGCCCAGGCAACCTGCACCTGATCAACGGGCTGTACGACTGCCACCGCAATCACCAGCCGGTGCTCGCGATCGCCGCGCACATCCCGTCCACCGAGATCGGTCTCGGCTATTTCCAGGAAACCCATCCGCAGGAGCTGTTCCGCGAATGCAGCCACTTCGCCGAACTCGTGACGAACGCGTCGCAGTTCCCGCGCGTGCTGGCGCGCGCGATGCGCACCGCGATCGACGAGCGCGGCGTGGCGGTGATCGTGCTGCCGGGCGACATCGCGCTCGGCGACGGCCCCGACGAAGCGCCCGCGTGGAGCGACGCGGCGCCGCCGGCGATCCTGCCGGCCGATGCCGACCTCGACCGGCTCGCGGCGCTGCTCAACGGGTCGGACGCGGTCACGCTGCTGTGCGGCAGCGGCACGCAGGGCGCGCACGACGAGGTGGTCGCGCTGGCCGACACGCTCGGCGCGCCGGTCGTGCATGCGCTGCGCGGCAAGCAGTTCGTCGAATGGGACAACCCGTTCGACGTCGGGATGACGGGGCTGATCGGTTTCAGTTCCGGCTATCACGCGATGGAGTCGTGCGACACGTTGCTGATGCTCGGCACGGATTTCCCGTACCGGCCGTTCTATCCGGCTCACGCGAAGATCGCGCAGATCGACTGGAAGGGCTCGCAGCTCGGTCATCGCGCGCCGCTCGCGCTCGGGCTGGTGGGCACCGTGAAGGAAACGATCGCGGCGCTGCTGCCGCGGCTCACGCGCAAGACGCAGCGGCGCTTCCTCGAGAATGCGCTGAAGCACTACGCGGCCGCGCGCAAGGGGCTCGACGATCTCGCGGTGGCCGAGCCGCCGGGCCGCGCGATCCATCCGCAGTACCTGACGAAGATCATCGACGAAGTCGCGGCCGACGATGCGATCTTCACGGCCGACGTCGGCACGCCGACGCTTTGGGCGGCGCGCTACCTGACGATGAACGGCAAGCGGCAACTGCACGGCTCGTTCAACCACGGGTCGATGGCGAATGCGATGCCGCAGGCGCTCGGTGCGCAAGGTGCGCATCCGGGGCGGCAGGTCGTGTCGCTGTCGGGCGACGGCGGGCTGTCGATGCTGCTCGGCGATCTGCTGAGCGCGCGCCAGCTCAAGCTGCCGATCAAGATCGTCGTGTACAACAACAGCCTGCTCGGCTTCGTGTCGATGGAGCTGAAGGCGGCCGGCTATCTCGACACGAACGTCGACCTGAGCCCGACCGACTTCGCGGCGATCGCGAAGGGCGCCGGCATCTTCAGCGTGCGCGTCGAGCATTCGGAGAACGTCGAACACGCATTGCGCACCGCGTTCGAGCATGACGGGCCGGCGGTGGTCGACGTCGTCACGTCGAAGTACGAGCTCGCGATGCCGCCGAAGATCGAGCTCGCGCATGCGAAGGGCTTCAGCCTATTCATGCTGCGCGCGATTCTCAGCGGGCGCGGCGACGAGATCGTCGAACTGGCGAGAACCAACTTGCGGTGACGGTATATCGCGCGTCGTGCGGCGAGCGTGACGCGCGGTTCGCAGGCGGGGCTGTACCGCCCACTTGCGCACGGTTTCGATGAACGGCGGGAACAACGATATGGCGGCCGAAATGCTGACCCCATTTCGGCCGCCGTACCCATGAGGACCGCACTCGCGCCGCGATCGACACGGCGCTGCGGCAGGCCCGGTTGGTCGATGCGCGTTATCCCGCGCACTCGCGGCAGCGCATCGATGAGGGATCGGCAATCGACGGCCGATCCGGCACGAATTGGTCAGGAGAATCAGGGTCAATCTTCACGTCGTCTTAAGTTTGCGTTTCCTAGAATCGATTGATCGTCGCGTGTCCCGCGGCGGACCGATTCGCCCAGGAGGATGCGCATGAACCTTGCCCGTGTCGCCGTAGCCCTGTCCCGCGCAGTCATCGGCCTGTCGCCGCCGCGCGCGCATGCGCCGGAGGCGTGCCTATGACGTGGCCCAATGCGTGGCGTGTCTCGGCACTGTTCGTGCGCGAGTGGGTCGGCCGGCCGGCCGCGGTCGGCGCGTTGTGCCCGAGTTCGCGGCATCTGGCGCGCGAGATGGCCGACGCGGTGCCGGATGGCGACGGGCTGGTCGTCGAACTCGGCGGCGGCACCGGCGCGATCACCGCGGCGCTGCTGGAACGCGGCGTCGCGCCCCGGCGCCTCGTCGTCGTCGAACGCTCGCCGGCGTTCGTGCAGCATCTGCGACGGCGCTTTCCCGGTATCTCGATCGTGTCGGGCGACGCACGGCAGCTCGAGCGGTTGCTGCCGCCGGGCGCGACGGTCGACGCGATCGTGTCGTGCCTGCCGCTGCGCACGCTGCGCCGTGAAGCCGTGGCGGCGATCGTCGGTCAATGCCATCGCGTGCTGTCGGCCGACGGCGTGATGATTCAATTCACCTACGACCTGCGCCCGCCAGGCCGTCATCCGCTCGGCGACTCGGCATTCGTTGCCAGCGGCAGCCGGATCGTCTGGGCCAATCTTCCACCTGCACGAATCGTCACCGTGCGCTGCGCCGCCGCCGCATACGCCGGCTGAGCCCGGTCGCGCGGGGCGCCCGGACGCGGCGCCTCGTTCCATCCTTTCATCAGCCATACCGATCCTTCCAGTTTCCATTCATCTTGCCGTCACATCGGCTTCCTACCATCGCCTTTCATTTCGAAAGCATCAACGGCGGGGGAGATCGGCAACATGAATCGAATCAAAATGGCGGCGCTGCTGTGTGCCGGCGCCTTTGCGCTGGCCGGATGCGGCAGCGACGACGGCCCGACCAGCTCGACACCCGCCCCGGTGAAGACGGCGGCGCGCAACGTGATCTTTTTCCTCGGCGACGGGATGGGGATGACGACGCTGACGGCGGCACGCATCTACGGCGTCGGTGAAGACGGCGCGCTGACGATCGATACGTTGCCGGAATCCGCGTTCGTGAAGACCTATTCGAACGATGCGCAGGTGACGGACAGCGCGCCGTCGATGTCGGCGTACATGACCGGGGTCAAGACCAACAACGAAGTGATCTCGATGTCGCCCGACACGAAGGCGATCGAGCCGAGCGCGGGCCTCACCGGCAACTGCGGCGCGAACAACGGCAAGTCGGTGTCGACGCTGCTCGAAATCGCGAAGGCGAACGGGATGGCGACCGGCGTCGTGACGACCACGCGCGTCACGCACGCGACGCCCGCCGCGACGTATGCGCACGTGTGCCACCGCGATGCCGAGAACGACATCGCCGCGCAGCTCGTGCCGGGCGGCGCGGGCTACAACGGCGCGCTGGGCGACGGCGTCGACGTCGTGCTCGGCGGCGGCGCGCAATTCTTCGTGCCGAAGGACGGCGGCGGCAAGCGCACCGATGGCCGCAACCTGGTCAACGAACTGAAGGCGAAAGGCTACGCGTTCGCGCAGAACCGCGACGACCTGCTGGCCGCCGATGCGACGAAGCGCGGCAAGCTGGTCGGCCTGTTCGCGTCGAGCCACATGAGCTACGACCTCGATCGCGGCGCGACCAGGGAGCCTAGCCTCGCCGACATGGCCACGCGTGCGCTCGACGTGCTGCAGGCCAACCCGAACGGCTATTTCCTGATGGTCGAGGGCGGCCGGATCGATCACGCGCTGCACGACACCAATGCGAAGCGCGCGCTGCAGGACACGATCGCGTTCGACAACGCGATCAAGGCGACGCTCGACAAGGTCCGCAAGACCGATCCCGACCTGACGAACACGCTGATCGTCGTCACGGCCGATCACGATCACACGCTGGTGCTGAACGGCTATGCGGCGCGCACCGGCAAGACGGAAGCGGGCAAGCCCGGCGTGCTGGGCGTGCTGCGCAGCTACCAGACGGGCGCGATCGCGAAGGACGCGGACGGCGCGCCGTACACGATCATCGGCTTCGGCAACGGCGAGAACCGCGTGCAGGGCAGCCGCGCGGGCACCGCGCTGACCGATGCGGTGACGGGCGCCGACGACTATCGCCAGGAGGCGGTCGTGCGAATGGACAAGGGCAACGAGACGCACGGCGGCACCGATGTGTTCCTCGGTGCGATCGGTCGCGGCGCGGATGCGTTCCACGGCGTGATCGAGAACAACAGGGTCTTCGAGCTGGTGCGCAACGCGGTGCAGCTTTGAGCGCCGACAACACGGGTACAGGGGAATACAGGATGTCGACCATCAAGTGCATCGCGGCGGCGCTGGCCGTCGCGGGTTTCGCGTGCGGCGCGGCGCAGGCCGCCGGCCAGGCGAAGAACGTGATCTTCTTTCTCGGCGACGGCATGGGGCCGACGACCGTGACCGCGAGCCGGATCTACAAGGTCGGCGAGTCGGGGCAACTGACGATGGAGAAGCTGGCCCGCACCGCGCGCGTCAAGACCTTCTCGAACGACGCGCAGACGACCGACAGCGCGCCGTCGATGGCCGCGTACATGACCGGCGTGAAGATGAACAACGAAGTGCTGTCGATGTCGTCCGACACGCGCGCGGTCGCGCCGGGCAGCGACGTCAACGGCAACAAGACCGTCAACCATTGCGCACCGGGCAACGGCCAGCCGGTCGCGACGCTGCTGGAACTGGCGAAGGCGCGCGGCAAGGCGGTCGGCGCGATCACGACCACCGAGCTCACGCATGCGACGCCGGCCGCGACCTATTCGCACATCTGCCATCGCGATGCGCAGTACGACATCGCCGCGCAGGCCGCGCCCGGCGGCGCGGGCTACAACGCGGCGCTCGGCGACGGCGTCGACGTGCTGATGGGCGGCGGCCGCAACCACTGGACGCCGTTCGATCCGGTGTCGAACAAGCGCGGCCGTGCCGACGGGCGCAACCTGCTCGACGAGATGAAGGCGAAGGGCTACACGGTCGTCGCGACCCGGGATCAGCTCGCGCAGGCCGGCAACGGCAAGCTGGTCGGTCTCTTCAGCTCGACGAGCCATCTCGAGTACGAACTCGATCGGGTCGCGGGCAAGGGCGAAGGGCCGACGCAGCCGAGCCTGGCCGACATGACGTCGAAGGCGATCGACGTGCTGTCCAAGAATTCGAACGGCTATTTCCTGATGGTCGAAGGCGGCCGGATCGATCACGCGCTGCACGGCACCAACGCGAAGCGCGCGCTCGAAGACACGGCGGCGTTCGACGAAGCGATCCGCGTCGCGCTGTCGAAGGTCGACCTGGCGAATACGCTGATCGTCGTGACGGCCGACCACGACCACACGATGACGATCAACGGCTATTCGAAGCGCGGCAACCCGATTCTCGACATCAGCCGCAACTATCGCGACGGTCAGCCGAGCAAGGATGCCGACGGCAATACCTACACGACGCTGGTGTTCGGCAACGGCGCCAACCGGCCGAACGTGCGTGCGTCGGTCGATTCGGCCACCGCGATGAACGAAGCGTACCTGCAGGAAGTCGGCGTGCGGATGGGCAGCGCGGGATCGGAGACGCACGGCGGCGGCGACGTGATGCTGTTCGCCGACGGCGCGGACGCGAAGGCGTTCAAGGGCACGATCGACAACACGAAGGTGTTCGGTCTCGTGCGCTCGGCGTTCGGCTTCTGAGCCGGGTGACGTCACGATGAAACGTCAGCTTCTCTGCGTGCTCGCTTGCGGGTGGGTGGCACTGCCCGCGGTGGCCGCCGCCGATCTCGACGCCGTGCTGCAGCACGAAAGCCGCACGGTCACGGCCGACGGCGTGACGCGCACGACGCTGTATCGTGAACGGATGGTGCGGCGCGACGGCCACGTGTGGGTCGAGCGCGTGCTGCCCGCGGCAGCGGCCGGTGGCGAGCATGGCGACGATCACGGTCATGACCACGATCACGATGCGGGCCGCCGCGCCGGGGTAAAACCGGCCGCGGCTCACGCCGGCCACAAGCATTTCAACTTCCAGGCCGCCGCGCGGCACGTCACGTACGACGGCAAGTCGGCTCGCATCGAGTACGTGGACGTGGCGAACCGGACGGTCGTCAGCGTGCCGCCGGCCGAGTACGAAACCACAGGCTTCGACGGCTCGTGGGACAACGCGTACTACGTGACGCCGCCGTCGCAGTTGAAGCGGCTCGCGGTCGCCAAGCGCGGCGACGCGCCCGGCACCGTCTGGTACGAGCAGGCCGTGGACACGCCCGGCGCGCGCGGCGCGAACCGGATTCTGTGGAGCGAGCGGTTGCAGGCGCCGCTGTCGGTCGAATACCGCAGCGCGGACGGCCGCGTGACGCGCAAGCTGACGTTGACGCCGGCACCGGCCGCGCGGCGGGACACGTTGCCGTGGCAGACGCTCGCCGGCTATTCGCGCAAGGAATACGCGGACTATCTCGATTGAGCGACGCGGCGCAAGCGGCGCTTGCGGTCGGGCCGGCCGGTATCGTGCAGGCGATACCGCGTGGCCCTGGCCGCTTCCGCCTTGTTCGCCGCGACGTGCGGGAAGCTAGACGCGCGCGCTGTCCGTCACTCGCGCCGCGGGCCGCGACGCGGCACGCTTGATGAAGCGGTCGAGCGGCGTCGCATAGCCGCGCGCGATGACCGCACTCACGCCGGCCGACAGCGCCAGATACGCGACGAGCAGCACCAGCTTGCCGTCGCCATGCGTGGCAGACGGCGGCCAGAACGTGCGCAGCGCGCCGAGCACGATCAGGTGGAACAGATACAGCTCGTAGCTGAGCCGGCCGCTCCAGCGCAGCGGCGCGAGCAGGCGACCGCGAGCGGGGGCGCGTTCCGCATGGGCGCCGATCAGCAGCACGGCCGTGCCGAGCGCCATCGCGGACACGCCGAGTACATGGCTTTCGGCGATCGGCCACGCGAGATAGAGCGCGGTCATCAGTGTCGCGACAAGCCACTGCACGGGCGCGGCTGCAAGCTTGCGCCATTGCGCGCGTTCGGCGAGCAGTGCGGTGCAGCAGCCGATCGCGATGCCGTCGAAGCACGCGAAGTACGCATAGAGGAACCCGCCTTCGTCACCCGGATGCGTGTAGCGGTACACGGGACCGATCGCGGCGATCAGCAGCCAGAACGCGAGCAACCGCGTGTCGCGACGCAGTGCGATGCACAGCAGAGGAAACGACAGGTAGAACACCTCTTCGACCGACAGCGACCACAGCACGCCGAGCGCGTAGTTGACCCATCCGTACGCGCCGATCAGCACGTTCATCCAGAACGTGAGCGACGCCAGATTCACGAGACAGTACGACACGGCGACGCCCTGCGGCGCGTGGTTCGCGAAGATCGGCACGCCGGCCGCCGCGAGGCCGTTGACGAGCGCGAGCAGCAGAAGCAGGCACGGGACGATCCGCGCGATGCGCGACACGTAGAACGCGCGCACGTCGAGCGCGCCGAGGCTGCCCCAGCGGCGGCGCGCGTTCGACGTGATCAGGTAGCCCGAGATCGCGAAGAACATGGTCACGCCGTAGTTGCCGTTGCGCACGATCGCATGGATCGTGTCCCAGCCGGGCACGCGCGCGAGCGCGGTGTCGCGCAGCGAATACGCGATGTTGAAGTGATGCAGCAGCACGAGCAGGATCGAGATGCCGCGCAGCAGGTCGATGCGGGCGTTGCGGGGCGCGGCGCTCATTGCGGCCGGGCCGGTTCGGCGAGCGTCGGCAGCGCCGCGAGGAACGTGTCGCGCGCGCGCAGGCCGGCATTCGGCGTCTGCCGCGCGTCGTCCTGGATCAGGTTCGCGAACACCAGCGTGCGCGCACCCTGCGTCGCCCAGCCGACGAACCAGCCGTATGCGTGTGCGGCGTCGTACTGGATACCGGGCGAGCCGGTGCCGGTCTTGCCGTGTACCGTCCAGCCGCCCGGTTGCGCGTCGATCAGCGTGATGCGCGCGATCATGTCGTACGCGTGCGCGCTGACGGGCAGCGTCCGTTGCGCGATCCTGCGCATGAACGCGACCTGTTCGAGCGGCGAGATGCGTAGCGACGCATTGACCCACGCGCCCATCACGCCGGGCCGTTCGCCCTCGTTGCTGGTGACGTCGGCGTTGCCGTAGCCGAACGCGCTCGTGTACTGCTGGAAGCGCGCTTGCCCCAGCGCCTGCGTGACCTGCTGCGAATACCAGAAGATCGACAGCTTCATCCAGCGTGCCGGGTCGGTCGGCTCGCGCCACGGCGCACCGCCCCAGTCGGGGTAGCCGGCATGGAAATCGAGCGTGGGCGTGTGCGCGTCCTTCAGCACGCCGGCGTCGAAGCCCATCAGGCCGATTGCGACCTTGAACGTCGATGCCGGCGTCACGCGGGTCGTGCAATCGCCCTGCTGCACGAGCACCTTGCCGGTGGCGGCGTCGGCGACGACCGTGCAGACGGGATGGGCGCCGGAAGACGCGGCGGCCAGGAGGCCGGCGAAGGCGAGCAGCGCAGGGCGCCAGGGCTTCAAGTGTAACTCCTTGGAAAGGTGCGGACGGTGCGCGGGCGGGCGGAAGCGGCAGGCCGTGCGCGATCGAAGCCGGCGGCAGGCATCGGTGACATCGATCGAGGTCGTCGGGACGGCTCACAGTGTATCGGCGGATCGCCGGCTGTCGACCTGTCATGGTTGACGGGCACGCGCGACGGCCGAGCGGCCGTATCACGTCGTCAAGACGGGCCAGCGCCCGGCCGGCATGCCGTTTTTTGCACGGGCACACCGTTTTTTTGCACGGCGTTTATATGGTCCCTTCTAAGCTGGGGACGTGTTGACAGCCGGGACGGCTTCCGTCCGCGCCATGACCTTCATTCATCCCTTTCCCGCGTTCGATGTCGCCGGCCGCCGGTTGCGCGCCGGCCCATCCGGCGACGTCGTACCGTTCCCGCCGCCGCGCCCGCGCCTGCAACTGCCGGTCACGCTGACGGCCGGCTCCGCCGCGGCCGCGCACGCCCGGCTTGCCGCATTGCTGCATTCCCCGCTCGGCGTGTACGTCGTCAGCGCCCGCGCGGTGCGCAACGTGATCCACGTGCATTTCGACATCGCCGCGGAAGATCTGGATTTCACGCTGCACGCGCTGATCGCGCAGCAAGTCGATGCGGTAATCGGGCCGATCGCGCGCCGGTTGCGGCTCCCGGCCGACGCTGGCTGAGCCGGGAACGGCGATTGCTTGGCTAATCCGCCGCCGATTCGCCGGCCGCGGTGCTGTTCGCCGGCTGGCGATGGTGGACGTTTGTGCGCTGCGTCGAACGCGGCGCGACCCCTGAACAGGGAGGGCCCATGTACCTTACGGAAGAAGTGCGTGTTGCGCGCCCGGCTGCCCGTCGCGCGCATACCGCGGCGTTGCCGTCGGGCAGGCAGCTTGCCCGGCAGTTGACGGTGACGGTTCGCGCGGCGGACGTGCTGCTGCGCCAGGCGATTCGCGTGCCCGATCGCCATCAGTGGTCGGTCGACGCCGAACGCGTCGACGCGGCCGGCGGGCCGCTCGCCGCGTGGGATTCCCACGTGACGTTCCGCATCGTCAAGGCATTCGCACCGGCGTTCGATGCGGACGCGTGTGCGGCCGACCCCGATCAAGCGGCGGTCGAGATCCGATTGTTTCTTCCCGAACAGGCTTACGTCGCCGAGCGGCGTATCGGCATCTTCGGCCGCCGGCACGGCCAGCGGTTCAGCGCGACGCTGTCGGTCACGGCCGGCTCGCAGTGGGGCGGCCGGCGCAGCGAGCACGTTCCGCCTGCCGGGCGGCACGTGCACGGCGACACGCTGGAAGCGCTCGTCGATACGGTGGCCGGCATCGTCAACGCGGCGTTGCGCGCGGCCGGGCACGGCGCGACCGGCCATCGCTGACCTTGCTGCGAGCCGGCGCCGGCGGGCTCACGCGTCGCCGGTCTGCCCGGTCTGCCGCTGCAGGTCTTCCATCAATTGTTCCGCGAGGAAGTCGCACGGCGGCCGTTTCGACTTGGTGCTGCGCGCGAGGATCAGCTCGAGCGGCGGCAGGTCGGGCAGCCCGTGCGAGCGGCCGAGCATCGACAGTTGCGCGGGAATCGCGCAGCGCGCGAGCGGCGCGACCGCGAGGCCGGCCTCGACCATGCTGAGCAGCCCGAGCAGGCTCGGGCTTTCATACGACGTGCGATAGGGGACTTTCGCGCGTTCGAGGCTGCGGATCGCGTTCTCGCGCGCGACGCTGCCCGGCATGAACACCGCGATCGGCAGCGGCCGTTCCTCCCAGACGCGCGGCCCGTTCGTCATCGCGGCCCACGCCATCGGCTCGTGGCGAATGAAATCGCCCGACAGCCCCTTGATGCGCGTGCCGCACACGAGATCGACGGTGCCTTCCTTGATCAGCGGCGCGAGCGCGCTGCTCGGCAGCCCCATCACCTGGATCTCGACCTTCGGGTAGGTCGCGGAGAATTTCTTCAGCACCGACGGCAGCAGCGACGACGCATAGTCGTCCGGCACGCCGATCACGACCTTGCCGGTCACTTCCGGCCGCACCACGGCCGCCCATGCCTCGTCGCGCAGCGCCAGCATTCGTCTGGCGAATCCCAGCAGCACCTCGCCCTCGCGCGTCAGCACGATGCTGCGCGGCTTGCGCACGAACAGCGGCCGGCCGATCGCGTCCTCCAGGCTCTTGATCTGCATGCTCACGGCCGACTGCGAGCGGTTCACGGCCTCGGCCGCGCGGGTCATGTTGCCGGTTTCCGCGACGGCGACGACGGTGGCCAGCACGTCGTGATCGAGCATCTTCATGGGTATCAGGAAAACTGAACGTAACGATCAGCATTATGCGTTTTTATTGTTGCTGTGTGTCTGCCATAGTGCGATCACGCTGGTGTTTCGCCCCAGGGCGGCGCGGCGTTCAGGCCGGTTGATCCGGCGTGCAGCACCGAACAAGGAAGCGTGGTGTATCGATGATCGACCATCCGTTGCGCGCCGCACTGGCCGCGGAATTGCATGCCCGGCCGTTCCTGCGGCTCGCCGAAGCCGTGTCGCTCACGCATTACGCGATCTATGCGGACGGCCAGCCCGACATCCACGAAACGCTGCTGCACGCGCTGTGCCGCGACACGGGGATCGACGCGCCGCACGAAGGCGCGACGCACCATGCGGTGCAGTCGCCGTGCGGCTGGTACCTGAAGTGGGAGCGCCACACCGAATTCTCGACCTTCACGTTCGTCGCGCCGCGTCGCGACACCGGTTATTTCGACGATCGCGCGATCGCCGGCATTCCGGTCGCGTGGTTCGCGCGGCTGGCCGGCATCCGCTTCGTCGCGGTACGGATGGAACTGCTGTCGGGCGACGCCGCGCGGCGCGTGTGCGGCGACCTGCGGCGCTGGATCGACGGGCCCGCGCTCGTCGGCAGCCACGTGCTCGGCGGCGGCAAGGTGTTCTGCGACTGGCATGTGCGCGACGACGGCTTCATGCGCTTTCTCGTCGTCGACGAGGATTTCCGCGAGGAGCAGGGCGGCCGGCTGTTGCAGCGTCTGTACGAAATCGAGACGTACCGGATGATGGCGCTGCTTGCGCTGCCCGTCGCGCGCGGGATGAGCCGCGAGCTCGACGAAATCCATGCGGCGCTGCATGCACTGATGCAGCGGATGGACGCGAGCGGCGCCGACGGCGACGACGCGGCGTTGCTCGTCAAGCTCACGCATCTCGCGGTGCGGGTCGAATCGTTGTCGGGATCGGGGGCGCGCTTCAGCGCGTCGCGCGCGTACGAAAAGCTCGTGCTCGCGCGTATTCAGGAGTTGCGCGAGGAGCGTATCGAAGGCATGCCGACGCTCGCCGAATTCATGGAGCGGCGTTTCGCGCCGGCGATGGAAACCTGCCGCAGCGTGTGGGCGCGCCACGAACAGATCGCCGCGCGGATCGCGCGGGCGGTCGACCTGCTGCGCACCCGCGTGAATCTCGCGCAGGAAAAGGACGTTACGCGGCTCCTGGCCGGCATGGAGCGCACCGCGCGCAACCAGCTTCATTTGCAGCACGCGGTCGAAGGGCTGTCGGTGGCCGCCATTTCGTACTACGTGCTGTCGCTCGCGACCGCGGCGTTCAAGGCGCTGCACGTGATGAACCTGCCGGTCGATCCCGAACTGGCGGAAGGGCTGTTGATCGCGCCGGTCGTGTTCGCGGTGATCCACATCACGCGGCGCACGCGCGCCCAGCTGGCGCGGTCCGAGGCGGCGCACGACGGCACGCCTGTGCAGGCGGTCGCGTTGAAGCAGGCCAGCTAGACCATCAACGACATATCAAAGCAAAGGAATGGAGATGACTTTCATGCAAACGCAATCCGACTGCCTCAGCGGCATCGATGCCTTCGATCAACCGGTTCGGGACGAAGCCGGCGCGCCGGAAGCGGGGCGCGTCACTTCGTATCAGGCCTTGCTGCAGGAGCCGACGACGTCGCTCGTCGGCGGCGCGATCGACCGGCCGGAGGTCGCGGCGGTGGCGATCCTCGGGTACAACTGACGCGCGTTCCCTGCGCGTCGGATCAACGTCACGCGGGCGTTTCGGTCGAGTGAAACGACGGACGTCCGCGCGGGACGGCGTTGCCTGCCGTCGCGCATGACGGCATTCAGCCGGACGCCTTGTTGCGCGTCGCACGCGCGCTGCCTTCCCGCCTCGATCTTTCCGCCCCGTGCGCGAGCGCCAGCTCGACGAACGCACGCGCGGCCGCACTCCGATACGCGCCCCGGCGCTGCAACAGCACGGCCGTGCGCCGCAGCACCGCCGGATCGAGCGCGACGGCGACGAGATCGTCGTGCTCGACGGCGATCGTCGCCGGCAACAGCGTCGCAAGCGTCGTGCGGCGCACGATCTCGATCACCGCACCGAGCGAATTCGCTTCCATCAGCACGCGCGGCTGCACGTCGTGCGCGCGGAAATAACGGTCGATCTGCGTGCGCGTCGCGAATTCCGCGGTGAGCAGCACGAGCGGTGCGTCGTGCAGCGCGCGCAACCCGGCCTTGCGTTTGCCGCCGAGCGCGTGCCCGCGGTTCACGACGAGTGCGAGCGTTTCGACCAGCAGCGTTTGCGCGTCGATATCCGCCGTCTGCACGTCCTCGAAGGCGATGCCGACATCGAGCTCGTCGTCGACGAGCAGCGCCTCGATCCGCTCCTGCGACATCTCGCGCACCGACAGCGAGACGTCCGGATAGCGGTCGTGAAACGCCTCGACGAGCGGCCCGACGAGATAGCTCGTGAAGGTCGGCGTGACCGCGAGGCGCAGCGAGCCGCGGCTCAGATCCTGCACGTCGTGAATCGCACGCCGGCCTTCCGCGAGATCGTGCAGCGCCTGCCGCGCATAGCGGAAATACACGTCGCCGGCATCGGTCAGCCGCGTGACGCGTCCGGTGCGGTCGAACAGTTGCGCGCCGAGCGTGTCCTCGAGCTGGCGGATCTGCTGCGACAGCGCGGGCTGCGACACGTGCAGCGCGGCGGCCGCGCGCGTGAAGCTGCGATGTTCGGCGACGGCCAGGAAGTAGTGGATGTGACGCAGCAGCATGGCGGTTCCCATAAGTCGTGCTTATCCGGTGGATCATAAATCAGTCTTTTACGTTATCGGAAGTCGGGCGTAACCTGCCCTTCATCGATTCCATCCGCACCGGAGAACACGCGATGAAGGACATCATCGAAGGCTTCCTGAAGTTCCAGCGCGACGCCTACCCGGCGCGCGCCGCGCTGTTTCGCGATCTCGCGCGCAGCCAGAACCCGCGGGCGCTGTTCATCTCGTGCTCGGACAGCCGGCTCGTGCCCGAACTCGTCACGCAGCGCGAGCCGGGCGACCTGTTCGTGATCCGCAACGCGGGCAACATCGTGCCGTCGTACGGCCCGGAGCCGGGCGGCGTGTCGGCGTCGGTCGAATATGCGGTCGCCGCGCTGCGCGTGACGGACGTCGTGATCTGCGGGCATTCCGATTGCGGCGCGATGACCGCGATCGCGACCTGCCAGTGCATGGATCACATGCCGGCCGTCGGCCACTGGCTGCGCTATGCCGATTCGGCGCGGGTCGTGAACGAGGCGCGCACGCACCGCAGCGAGCGCGAGCGGATCGACTCGATGGTGCGCGAGAACGTCGTCGCGCAACTGGCCAACCTGAAGACGCACCCCGCCGTGCGGCTCGCGCTCGAAGAAGGGCGTCTCGCGCTGCACGGCTGGGTCTACGACATCGAATCGGGCTGCATCGACGCCTACGACGGCGCGACCGGCCGGTTCGTGTCCCTCGCGGACCATCCCGGCGTCCGCGCCACCCCCGCGACGCTGCCCGTCGCGGCCTGAATCGCTCCCACTCCACTACGAGGCATTACCATGATCCAGTCCCAGCACAGTCAGACGGCGCGCCACGCGCTGGCGGAAACCGTCGTCCTCGCGAAAGCGCGCAAGAACCTGTCGTTCGCGCAGCTCACCGACGGCACGGGCCTGAGCGAAGCGTTCGTCACGGCCGCGCTGCTCGGCCAGCATGCGTTGCCGGCCGACGCGGCGCGCATCGTCGCCGACAAGCTCGGCCTCGACGACGACGCGGTGCTGCTGCTGCAGACGATCCCGCTGCGCGGCAGCATCGACGATCGCGTGCCGACCGACCCGACCATCTACCGTTTCTACGAAATGTTGCAGGTGTACGGCACGACGCTGAAGGCGCTCGTTCACGAGAAGTTCGGCGACGGCATCATCAGCGCGATCAATTTCCGGCTCGACGTGAAGAAGGTCGACGATCCCGAAGGCGGCTCGCGTGCGGTGATCACGCTCGACGGCAAGTACCTGCCGACCAAGCCGTTCTGACGCCGGTGCGGCGCCGCCACGCGGTGCCGCGCGGTGCCACCCGACGTGCGCCGGCCGGCGCACGTTCCCGCCATGCCGTTTCAACGAGGACGCAACCATGGATTTTGTGAAACGCACGATCGATCTCGCGATGAAGAACGTGGAAGAGGGCGGCCGCCCGTTCGCGACGGTGATCGTCCGCGACGGCGAGATCGTCGCGGAGAGCCCGAACCTCGTCGCGCAGACCAGCGACCCGACCGCGCACGCGGAGATCCTCGCGGTGCGCGACGCGTGCCGCACGCTCGGCACCGAGCACCTGACCGACTGCGAGATCTACATCCTCGCGAGCCCGTGTCCGATGTGCCTCGGATCGCTGTACTACTGCAGCCCGAAACGCGTGATCTACATCACGACGCGCGAGGATTACGCGCCGTTCTATCGGGATGACCGCAAGTATTTCGAGCTCGATACGTTCTATGCCGAATATGCGAAACCGATCGAGGAACGCCGGCTGCCGATGGTGCAGCGAAAGCATGACGGCGCGATCGACGTGTACCGGCGCTGGAAGGAACTGAACGCGAAGTGACTTGCTTCATCGCGGACGCGATACCGGCGTGGCGGGCGTGATCGTCGCGGTCCGACGGCGGCGTTCGCGATGGCGTGAACGCGTGACGACGCGCTATAGTCGTGCGACGTCCGCCGCGGCTGCCGTACACCCGGCGCTCCATTCACGCACGTGTTCGCCTCCGATGACACCGCATCCCGACGTTATCCTTCAACTGACCGACACCGGGCAACCGGCCGCCCGAGACTTCATCAGCCGCAAGCTCGGCGAATTCAACCATGCGATGACGGGGCGCGCCGATGCGGCCGCGCTCGACGTCTACGTGACCGATTCCGCGACCGGCGAGGTATTGGGCGGTCTCACCGGCCGGACGTCGCTCGGCCTGTTCTTCATCGACCTGTTCTATCTGCCCGAATCGCTGCGCGGCGGCGGCTTCGGCAGCCGGCTGTTGCGCGAGGCCGAAGCGGAGGCGAAGCGGCGCGGTTGCGCGCGTGCGGTGCTGTACACGATCTCGTTCCAGGCGCCCGACTTCTACCGGAAGCACGGTTACGAGACGTTCGGCGAAGTGCCGTGCGAGCCGGCAGGCGCGGCGCGCGTGTTTATGGTCAAGGTGCTTTGAGCGGCAACCGGTCGTTGCCTGGCATCCCGTGACACGCGGGTCGTACCGCACCGCTCGCGGATCACCGCCCGGGCGCTGCCCGCTCGACGATCATGTCGTACAGCGCCCGCGCCGCGGGCGACAGTTGCGCGCTCCGGCGGGTGACGAGCACGAGCGTGCGCGACACCGACGGTTCGACGAGCTCGATCGTACGGATCATCGGATACGCGTTCTTCTGGATCGCGAGCTTCGGCACGACGGCCGCGCCGAGCCCTTCCGCGACGAGCCCGAGCGCCGTCGAGCTGCGCTGCACCTCGTAGAACGAATGCAGCGACACGCCGCTCGTCTTCAGCGCGCCTTCGAGCAGCCCGCGATTGCCGCTCACTTCGCCGGCGAAGATCAGTGGATGCGGCTGCAGCGCCGCCCAGCGGATGCGCCGCCGCTTCGCGAGCGGGTGATCGTCGCGGCACACGAGCACATAAGGATCATGTGTGAGCGGCACGCTGACGAGTTCCGGGTGCTGGTCGCCGGCGATGCTGATGCCGAATTCCGCTTCGCGCCGCAGCACGGCCTGCAGCACCGACGCCGACGCATGATCGAGAATCTTCACGCGATCGTGCGGCCGATGCCCGGAGAACGCGCGCAGGATGCGCGGCAGATACTGCACGCCGACCGTCGGCACGCACGCGATCGTGACGTCGCCGCGCTGGCTCAGGCCGGTCTCGCGGATTTCGGTCAGCGCGTCGGACAGCTCGTTCAGCAGCCGGCGGGCCTGCGGCAGGAAACGCCGGCCGATCTCGGTCAGCGTGGTGCGGCGCGTCGTGCGCTCGACGAGCGCGACGCCGAGATACGATTCGAGCTTGCGCAGCCGCTGCGTGATCGCCGTTTGCGTGACGTGCAGCGTGTCGGCTGCCTGCCTGAAGCTGCCGCCGTCGGCGATCGCGACGAAAGCCTGGACACCGAGCGTGTCGATCTTCATCAGAATCTTGAATCAATCACGATATTAAATTCATTTTACTGAAGGTCGGCGGCAGTCGCAGAATGCGCTGAATCGATGGCCCGTTGCATCGCCATGCGCGATGCAACGCGGCCGCTCATGCCGACCAGGAGATCCATCGTGACGACCCCGCTCGATCAATACGCGACCCAGTACGTGCAGTTCGAGGACGAACGGACGCGGCCGGTGCGCGACCTGCTGGCCGCCGTGCCGAAGACGCCGATCCATACCGCGATCGATATCGGCTGCGGGCCGGGCAATTCGACGGAAGCGCTGATCGCGCGCGCACCGGACGCGACGATCCACGGGATCGACGCGTCGGCGGACATGATCGCGGCTGCGCGCAAGCGCCTGCCGGCACTGCGTTTCGACCTTGCCGATGTCGCCGCCTGGGACGATCCGGGCGGCTATGACCTGATCCTGTCGAATGCGGTGCTGCAATGGGTGCCGGCGCACGACACGCTGTTCCCGATGCTCGTCGGCCGCCTCGCGCCGGGCGGCCATCTCGCGGTCCAGATGCCCGACAACCTCGATGAACCGGCGCACCGGCTGATGCGCGAAGTCGCCGCGGACGGGCCGTGGGCCGACAAGCTGAAAGGGGCGGCGCGCACCGAGCGGTTCGACGCACGCTACTATCATGCGCTGCTCGCGCCGCTGTGTTCGCGCGTGGACGTATGGCGCACGACCTATTACCACCCGCTGCGCGGCGGCGCGGATGCGGTCGTCGAATGGTTCAAGGGCAGCGCGCTGCGGCCGTTCCTCGCGGCGCTCGACGCGCCCGAACAGCGCGCGTTCGTCGCACGCTATCGCGATGCGCTGGCCGGGCCGGACGGCTATCCGGCGCAGGACGACGGCACGGTGCTGTTGCCGTTTCCGCGCCTGTTCATCGTGGCGACGCGGAAGTAGCGCGGTATCGACGCGACGGCCGGCCGTGCCTCAGCGCACCGCCGGCACCGATGCCGGGTCGACCGTGCGGCTTCGCGCGGTCTGCCCGTCGCGCAGGTCCTTGTACCAGAACAACGCGACTTCCCCGGCGTTCTCGCCATCGGCGTACAGGAAGCGGTCGTGGCCGCCGAGCGCGAAGCCCGCGCGTGCATAGGTCGAGCAGGCCGCGACGTTGTTCGCCTGCGTTTCGAGCCGCATGAAGCCGAACCCGTGGCTGCGCGCCCACGCTTCGGCGGCTGCCAGCAGGAACTGCCCGATCCCCTGGCGCCGGTACTGGCGGTCGACGGCCAGCTCCGCGATCTCGGCCATGCCGTTCCAGCTTTCCTCGATCGCGACGAAGCCGGCGAGCCGTTCGCCGGCCGTCGCGCGAAACAGCGCCGTGCGGCCCGACGCGCCGCTCGCCCAGCCGGCCGGATCGAAGCCGTAGTCCTTGCGTCGCACCGGCAGCGCGCGAAGATCGAGCAAGTCCTGATACGGCGCGTTCAATTCCCACGCGATGTCGAACGAGAAATCGCATCCGTCCAGTTCGTCGGCGGCAAGCGCGAGCGCCGGTTCGATGCTGATGTGTTCGGCTCGGTCCATATGTCGGTGTCCTGTCTTCGCGGGATGGCGTGGTGTGGTCCGTGATGCGATCGTCGTCACCATGACGGGCGGCGAATCGCATTCTCGTCGTTGCGTGGTTTTTTGCACCTGCACAATTCGTCGCGCGTGGAGCCGGCACAGACCGGCTGCGTGCGCGACGGTCGAATGCATGCGGCCGACGGATCGGGCGACACCGCATACGTTTGCGGCATTCGCGCGCGGGCCGCGGCGCTCGTTCGACCGCCTGATTATGCGGGAATTCGGCGCCGGCCAGCTGCGTCGCGATGCGATGACGCCTGACGTGCATCGCGGCTTCGCGCCGGGCTCGTCGCCGCTTGCCTGTGGATGAATGACGACAGGAACCCGAATAATTGTTTACCGTTCGGTGACAACTCGTTATATTCCGAAAAATATATCGAAGGTCGTGATGCCGTCCGGCGTCACGCCGTCCATCTGCTCCACGACAGCCGGAAGCGCGTCTGACCTGCATCGCCGGAGCAATGCGCCGGCACGCATGCGCCACCGATGCGCACACGTGCCGACGCCGCAACACGAGCGGCCGCCCTGCGGCATGCCGCTTCCGCAAGCCCACACCGGCATCGAAATGGAACATCGTGCACGCGCATGAGGCACGCGCGCGTCTGCCGGTGCGGGCTTGCGTTCGTCCGTCGTACGGTTTCTCGTCAACACGCCGCGCGTCCTGCCGCGACGCAGGCGCGCGCGTCCACAACAAAAAGGAAGCAACATGAAGAAGACCATCGTGGCCGCGGCCACACTCGGGATGTTCGGCACGGCCGCGCACGCGCAAAGCAGCGTCACGCTCTACGGGTTGATCGATGCGGGCGTCACGTATTCGAACAAGGTCGCGACGACGGGCGGGCACGGCAAGCTCGTCAAGTACGGCGACGGCGTCGCGTCGGGCAGCCGCTGGGGCATCCGCGGGACCGAGGATCTCGGCGGCGGGCTGAAGGCGCTGTTCGTGCTGGAAAACGGCTTCAGCAGCGGCGACGGCTCGATCGGCCAGGGCGGGGCGCTGTTCGGCCGGCAGGCGTTCGTCGGGCTGTCGAAGAACGGCATCGGTTCGCTGACGTTCGGCCGTCAATACTCGTTCTCGACCGACTACATCGGCGCGAACTACACGATGGGCAGCCAGACGCCGGCCGGCAACTACGCGTATCACATCAACGATCTCGACCAGCTGACGTCGAGCCGCATCAACAACGCGGTGAAGTTCCAGAGCGCGAACTTCGCGGGCCTCACGTTCGGCGCGATGTACGGGTTCTCGAACTCGACGCAGTTCGCGGGCACGCCCACCACGACCGGCACGAACGGCGCGCAGGGTGCGTCGAGCGCGTACAGCTTCGGTGCGAACTACGCGCAAGGGCCGTTCGGCATCGGCGCCGCGTACACGAACATCCGCTTCCCGAACGGCGCGACGCCGGCGTTCGGCGTGAGCATCGCGAACATCAACACGTTCGGGTTGCGCGACCTCGAGACGGTCGGCGTCGGCGCGCGTTATGCGATCGCGGCGGGCCTCGTGTGGGCGAACTGGACGCATACGAAGTTCACGCCGCTGTCGGGCGAATCGTCGAAGCTGAACAACTACGAAATCGGCGGCCGCTATGCGTTCTCGCCGGCGTTGAGCGGCGGTCTCGGCTATACGTTCTCGAAGCTCGACGGCCGCTACGACGGCAAGTGGCACCAGGTCAACGCCGCGGTCGACTACGCGCTGTCGAAGCGTACCGACGTGTACGTGAGCGCGGCGTACCAGAAGGCGTCGGGCAGCAACACGATCAACGGCCGGGTCGTGCCGGTACAGGCTGAAATCGGCTCGTCGCCGTCGTTCGTCGGCAGCGCGGGCGCGAACACGCAGTTCGTCACGCGGATCGGCCTGCGTCACAAGTTCTGATCGACGCGTAGCCCGGGCGACCCGCCCGGCGGCGCGCATCGTGTTTGCGCGCCGCCGGGACGGGCGACGTCAGATACTGATCGCGACGGGGCCGGCGAGCGGCGTGTAGCCGTCGTCGAACAGGAACCACGCATCGTATTGGCCCGATGCGAGCGCGCTGTTCGCAGTCGACGAGAACAGCAGCGAGCCGGTGCTCTTGGGCAGGTACGCCCACGACTTGTAGCCGCCCTTGGTCGGCTGCGCGCCGCGCGGATAGATGCCGACCCAGTTCTTCGGGCTGTGGCGCCACGGCGGCACGACGTAGTCGAATCGCAGCGTGCCGTACGACGCGCCCTGCGACGACAGTGCCGCGACGAACTTGCCGTTCGTATTGCCGATCGCCGAATCCGTCAGCAACGTGCCCGATTGCGCCTGGACGCAGCCGGCGATGCGGCGCAGGAAGCCAGGGTCGTTCGCATCGCGGATGCTCGCGTCGTACCAGCCGGCGTCGCCGTACCACGTGACGGTCCGCGTCGCGCCGGCCCGCACGCTGACCGACTGCGCGCTGTTCATTCCGTACGCGTTGTCGACGAGCTGGAACGTCGTCGCGCTGGCGCCGGCGGCATTGTCCAGCGTGATCAGCACGTTGCCGTTCTGCACGTCGTAGCAGAGGCTGACTTCGGCCGTCGAACCCGCGCTCCCCGCTGCGCCGATGTTGCCGCGCAACGTCTGCAGGAAGCCGTTCGGGCCGTAGATCGAGTAGTCGTAGCCGCCGCCCGAATTCAGCGCGAGCGCGTCCGTGACGCACGTGCCCGTGCCGGCGCCGATCGTGTAGTGCCGCGGTATCGTGCTCGTGCCGTCGACCCACGCCTGCAGATGCACGGCGGCCGCGCCGGTATTCGTCATCGTCAACCCGAGCGTCTTGCCCGCGCGGTTGACCTTGCCCTGGACGAAGAACTCGTACGGCAGCCGGCACGCGGGAGTGCGGCCGGCCGTTTGTGCCGGCACCGCGGTGGTGGTGGCAGGGGGAATCAGGACCGTCGAGCCGTTCGGGTCCATGTTGCTGGTCGCGGCCGGGATCGCGGGAATCGTCTGGTCCGGATTCGCGAAATCGAATGCCGAAGTGAGATCGCCGCACACGGCACGCCGCCACGGTGTGATGTTGGTTTCCTGCAGCCCGAAGCGTGCTTCGAGGAAGCGGATCACCGACGTATGGTCGAACACCTGAGAGTTGACCTTGCCGCCTTTCGACCACGGCGAGATCACGAACATCGGCACGCGCGGGCCGAGCCCGATCGGCGTGTCGCCGCTCGCCGAGCCGTCCGATGCGGCGCCGCCGCCCGCGACGAATTCAGCGGCGGTCGAGACCGTCGAGCGGCCGGTGCCGGCGGCGGCGCTCGCCGGAACGGCCGGCGGCACGTGATCGAACAGGCCGTCGTTCTCGTCGTACATCACGAGCAGCACGGTGCTGGCCCACACGGCCGGATTCGACGTCAGCGCATCGAGCACGTTGCTCACGTACCATTCGCCGCCGCTCGCGGCCCACGACGGATGCTCGCAATAGGCGTAAGGCGCGGCGATCCACGACACCTGCGGCAGCGTGCCGTTCGCGACGTCGGCCCGCAGCTGGCTGAAGAGATTCGTGTCGTATTCCTTGCCGCCGCCGGTCGGATCGATCTGCGTGCCGTTGAGCGCCGGCGCGAGCGGATCGTTGGCGCCGAGGTTCTGGTACTGCCGGAAGTTCAGGATGACGTTGTCGCCGTAGTTGCCGTTCCACCAGAGATCGCGCTTCGAGCCGTTGTATTCGCCGTAGCCGTGACCGGCGTCGAGCCCGTTGCCCTTGTCCTGGTAGAACTTCCACGTGACGCCGGCCGTGTTCAGGCGTTCCGGCATCGTGGTCCAGCCGGTGCCGGTCATCGTGTTGTTCGTGTAGGGCGAATAGCCGGCGACGTTGCCGCAGCAGCCGGTCCACAGATACAGGCGGTTCGGGTCCGTCGGGCCGAGCATCGAGCAGTGGTACGCGTCGCACACGGTGAAGGCGCTCGCCAGCGCGTGATAGAACGGGATGTCGTTCTGCGTGAAGTAGTACATCGTGCCGCTGGTTTTGGCGCCGACCCAGTTGTCGTAGCGGCCGTTGTTCCATGCGCTGTGCGTGCCATTCCAGCTGTGATCGAGATCGCCGTAGTACGTGTCGCCGTTCGCGACGCCGGAAACGGGTGGCGACGGGTTGAACGGAAACACGTAGGACAACGGCGCCGGCTGGCGCCACACCGGGTAGCCGCTGGAAATCACGACCGGCCGCGGATCACCGAAGCCGCGTGCGCCGCGCAGCGTGCCGAGATAGTGGTCGAACGACCGGTTTTCCTGCATCAGGATGACGACGTGCTTGACGTCCTGCAGGGTGCCAGTGACGCTCGCCGCCGGAATCGACTGCGCGCGCAGGATGCTTTCGGGCAGCATGCCGGTCACCGCGGTGGCGCCGGCGAGTTTCAGCGCGTCGGCAAGGAACCGACGTCGTGTCGTGGGTGTGTTTTGCATGATCGCTCTCTGTCGAGGGTGACGGATGGGGCGTGCGTCGGTCAGTGGCACGCGGTCGCGCAATGCACGACCGGCGCGGACGCCGAGGCCGGCGCCGATGCCCGCGCGGCGGCGATGTTGCCGGCCGGGCTCGAGTCGCCGTCGCCGCAACCGGCCAGCGTGCACAGGAGCGCGATCATGAAAACGCCGCGCCAGTGCGGAATACGGCTTGCCGCAGGGCGAGGCGGGACGGTTCGTGAATGACCCTGATCGAGTCGGATTCCTGAATGATTGGAATGAATGCTGCGTATTCCGTATTTCATTTCCCCTCCAGACATGAAAATGGACAGCAGAGCATATCGCCCGAATCAGAACAACTTCATGACAGGCCAGCCGCGCGTGCCGGCCACCCCGGAAAGCTTCGCGTCGGGATTGGTCGCGACCGGATGCGTGACGTAGTCGAGCAGCGGCACGTCGTTGATCGAATCGCTGTAGAAGTAGGTCCGTTCGAAATCGGAAGCCGCGTAGCCGAGCGAGGCCAGCCACGCGGCCGTGCGCACGATCTTGCCTTCGCGGAAACTCGGCACGCCGATGCTGCGCCCGGTGAACCGCCCGGCCGGCGTGCCGTCGTCGGTGTCGAGCTCGATGCCGAGCAGATGCTCGATCCCGAACTCGGCCGCGATCGGTCGCGTGACGAAGACGTTGGTGGCCGTCACGATACAGCAGAGGTCGCCGTTCTCGCGATGCCGGTCGACCAGCGCGCGCGCCTGCGGCGTGATGGCCGGCCGGATCACTTCGTCCATGAACTGCGCATGCCAGCGTTCGAGCTGCTCGCGCGGGTAGCGCGTGAGCGGCGCGAGCGTCACGGCGAGATACGCGTCCATGTCGAGCGTGCCGGCCGCATAGTGGCCGTAGTGCTCGTCGATCAGCGCCGTGTGCGCGTCGTCCTCCTGCCCGACCCGCGTGATGAAGCGGCTCCAGGCCTGGTCGCTGTCGAGCGGCAGCAGCGTGTGATCGAGGTCGAACAGCGCGAGATTCTTGTGCATGAGTGGTTCCTTGTATCGCGTCGTCACGCGCCGATGAGTTTGTCGATCGCGTCCTTCGCGTTCTTCCCGTCGATGGTCGTGACGCCGTCGAGCCACTTCGACAGCACGCCGGGGTTCTTCTTCGCCCATTCCTTCGCGACCGCGATCGGGTCGGCGTGATTCATGATCGGCACCATCAGCTGGTTCTCCTCGTCGGTCGTGAATGTCAGGTTGGTCAGCAGCCGGCCGACGTTCGGGCAGCGTTCGAGATAGCCGGGCGAGACCAGCGTATAGACCTTCGCGGAGCCGTAGTTCGGGCCGAACACGGTGTCGCCGCCGTCGAGATACGCGATCTTGTATTGGAGGTTCATCGGATGCGGCTCCCACGCGAGGAACACGATCATCCGGTGCTCCTGCACCGCGCGCGTCACCTGCACGAGCATCCCGGCTTCGCTCGATTCGACCAGCTTGAAGCCGCCGAGCCCGAACTCGTTCTTGTCGATCATTCGCTGGATCAGCGCGTTGCCGTTGTTGCCCGCGCCGATCCCGTAGATCTTGCCGTCGAGCTGGTCGCGAAACCGGGCGATGTCGGCAAAGCGCTTGAGGCCCTTGTCCGACGCGTATTGCGGCACGGCCAGCGTGTAGCGCGCGCCGACCAGGTTCGGCTGCGGCAGCAGGTGAACGGCGCCGGCGTCGACGAACGGTTTCACGGTCGGCGTCATGCTCGGATCCCAGTAGCCGAGGAAGGCATCGATCTGCGCCTTCTTCACGCCGGCCAGCACGATCGGCGGCGACGCGATCGTCTTGGTGGCCTCGTAGCCGAGCCCGTCCAGCAGCATCATCGCGACGCCGGTGGTGGCCGCGATGTCGCTCCAGCCGACGTCGCCGAGCGTCACCTTCCTGCACACGTCGCCTTCCGACGCGTGAGCGGGGGCCGTTGCCAGCGCCGTCAGCAACGTTGCAGCCAGCATCCATGCCTTCTTCATCATGTCGGTCTCCTAAGCAGTGTTCCGGATCGTGTTACCTGATTGGTCTGACGATTGATCGTGTGGATCGGATGAAACAAACAAACTTGGGTCTGGCTTTGTCGTTTTGCGTACCGTATATTAGAACGCACAAAATCGCAAGATCACACAAAAATACAAATCGTGGGGTGGCCCGTGCGACGTGGGCGGGACGAGGGCAGGAAAAGTCGGGGCGGCCCGTACGGGCTGCGCGTCATCGAGTGGAACCGCAGGACAAGGAGACTTCGCATGATCAGTCAGCTGGAAATCATTGCCCGCCTGTTGCTGGCGGCCTTGCTCGGCAGCCTCGTCGGCATCGAGCGCGAACGGCTGTCGTGGGCGGCCGGGTTGCGCACGCACATGCTGGTGGCCGTGGGGGCCGCGCTCGTGATGGTCGTGTCGGCGTTCGGCTTCGCCGATATCCAGGACGCGAAGAACGTGTCGCTGGATCCGTCGCGCGTCGCCGCGCAGGTCGTGTCGGGCATCGGCTTTCTGGGCGCGGGGTCGATCATGCTGCGCGGCGAGATCATCCGCGGGCTGACGACCGCCGCGAGCCTGTGGGTCGTCGCGGCGGTCGGGCTCGCCGTGGGCGGCGGGATGTACGTGGCCGCGATCGCCGCGACCGCGATCGTGCTGGCGATCCTGGCCGGGCTGAAGCCGATCGAGAAGCGCTTCTTCGCGACGCGGCAGCGCTGGGGCGTGCGCATTCTCGCGAGCCGCGGCGCGGTGAAGCTCACGTCGCTGCAGGCGATGCCCGGCATCGACCAGGCACGGATCGTCCGGTTCATCATCGAGCAGGACGACGCGACGCCCGACGACGATCGCATCCACGTGGTGTTTTCGAAGATGACGAGCGGCGAGTTCCAGGTGGCGCGTCAATCCCTGCAGACCCTCGCCGGCATCAAAAAATTGGAGGAAAGCGCTGGGTAGACGGTCATTCGAATAATATTGACGAACATTTCCGAGGACATTTCATGTGGCAAGAAGAGCGATACCAGAGGATTCGGCTTCTGTTATCGAAGATGCAGCGCGTTTCCACCGACCGGATCATGGCCGAGCTGAACGTGTCGCGCGAAACCGTGCGCCGCGATCTGGTCGACCTCGAGGCGCTCGGTGAACTGAAGCGCGTGCACGGCGGCGCGGTGCAGGTCGGCGACGAAGCGCCGATCGCCGAGCGTGCGCAGACGCATGTGAAGGCGAAGCTGGCGATCGCCCGCGCGGCCGCGCGGCTGGTGTCGGGCTCGCAGACGCTGTTCATCGACGCGGGCACGACCACGACGCTGCTGGCCGAGGAACTGGCGAAGCTGTCGGGCCTCACGATCGTCACGAATTCGATCGACGTCGCGCTGAAGATGCGCTCGGGTGACCCGGCGCAGGCGAAGAACGAAACGATCCTGCTCGGCGGGATGATCGGCAGCCGCGCGGCGGCGACGGTCGGCGACGGCACGGTCGCCGAAATCTTCCGCTATCGCGCCGATCTCGCGTTGCTGTCGCCGGTCGGCGTCGACCACGTGCGCGGCGCGACGAACTACGACCGGATGGAAACCGAAGTGGCGCGCGCGATGGTCAGCAACGCGGCGGAAGTCGCGATCCTCGCCGATTTCAGCAAGCTCGGCACGAACAGCCGGATCGGCTTCTGCGAACCGGCGCGGATCGGCACGCTGGTCACCGACCAGAAAGCGGAGTCGGTCGACAGCTACAAGAACATCCGGAAGGTCATCAAGAACATCGTGCTGTCCTAGGCGGCTGGCGGGCATCGTCGCGCGCGTGCCCGAGGGCTGAACCAGGCAGGTGGGCCGCCGGCGTTCGCCGTGCCGGCCATCGTGTATGCTTGCCCGCATCGATCTAACGGCGGACAACATGAAGACTCCGGCACACCCCAAGCCTGAGGTGCGGTTCAGGATGCGTATCCAGCAGGCCGACACGATCGCGCTCGGCCCGGGCAAGGTCGCGCTGCTCGAAGCGGTGCGCGAGCACGGCTCGATTTCGGCGGCGGCGCGCAGCCTGAACATGTCGTACCGGCGTGCGTGGCTGCTGATGGACGAGCTGAACCGTTCGCTGAAATCGCCGGCGACGGTGTCCGAGCATGGCGGGCAGAGCGGCGGCGGCAGCGTGCTGACGCCGGTCGGCGAGGAAATCATCCGTCTTTATCGCGGGATCGAGGCGCGCGCGTACGCGGCTTGCGCGGACGAGATCGCCGCGCTCACGAAAATGGTGCGGCGCTGAAGGGTGCGTCGCGCTGACGTGCGCGCCGGCCTACCCGTGCCGCAGGCAGAAGCGTGACGACGTATCGCTCGCGGCGGCATTCGGCATGATGACGTCGCGTGCCTGCGCATCGAGCCGCCCGATCAATTCGACGAAGCTCGCCACGCTGGCGGTCCGCAGCGGGTAGTACGCGATGTGATGCCGCTCGCAGGTGCGCTTGAGCAGGTTCATCGAATCGTGGTCGATGCAGTCGACCGGAAACACGACCATCCGCGCGCCTGGCAGCGCCGCGGCCAGCAAGCCCTTGCGATCCTCGATGCCGCCGTCGTGCAGCGTCACTTCGCCGCCCGCCGTTTCGACGATCCGCCGGATCGCGCGGTTCGAGCCGGGCCGTCCGCCGACATAGACGACGCGCGTGCCCCGCAGTATCGACAGCGAATGCGCCGCGTGCTCGGCCGGGTCGTCCGTCGACGCCTGCACCGCCTGTTCGAGCGCGCTTGCTTCGGCGCGCAGCGTCTTGACCATCGCCATCAGGTCGTCGAGCCGCGCGCGCATCGCACGGGCGCTTGCCTGTTCCGCGGCGATCCGCTGCTCGGCCGCCTCGCGGCGGCTCGTGTGCAGCGCGAGCCGCTCGTCGCGCGCCGCCAGCGCTTCGCGCAACGCGTGTACTTCGTCGCGCAGCACGCTTTCGGCCGCAAGCGGTGGCGCGTGCCGGTGTGCGTGGAGCGCATCCCGCTCCTGCAGCGCCGCGTCGCGCTGCGTGCTCATTTCGTGCAGGCGTGCCTGCTGTCGTTCGAGCTTCGCGTGCAGTTCCGCATTCTCCCGTTCGAGCGCGACCAGCCGCCGGATATCGGCGCGATTGGCCGCGCCGACCAGATGCGACAGCATGTGCACGTCGCCGAACGCGACCTGGCGCACGGCCATCGTCGCGCGCGGATGCGTCATCAGCGCCCAGTACGCCGGGGGAATGTCGCCGCTCGCGAGCGCGTCCTTCCAGCGCGCGACGAGTGCGTCCGCGTCCTTCGCGCCGTCGAATGCGCGGATCGCTCCGGCATAACGCTCGTCGAGCGCCTTGTGCAACGCCTTGGCGCCGGCCGTGCCGCCGATCGCGAGTTCGACGGCCGCGTGATGGATCTCCAGATCGGTCGCGCGCTGACGGTCGACATCGGCGAATTTCGGCACCAGCTTGCGCAGTTCGTGCGTGGTCAGGCACGTGCCGATGATCGAGCAGTGCAGGTTCGCGTCGAGTTCGGACAGGCGCGCGCGGCGCGTCAGTTCGACTTGTTGCGCGCGGGACGGCGCGCAGCAGGCGTCGATCCGCGTGCCGGCTGCCGCGGGCGAATGGCCGCCGGGCGACGAGAGGTCCGCCGTGCGGGCCAGGCGAAAGGGCGGAGCGTGCATGTTGACCTCGATCCGGCACGATCGGGCCGGAGACGGATGCGCGAAAGATGGCTCGAAATATACCACGGAATATAACGAGGCCGATGCCGGGGAAATACCGGGCAGCGGGGATCGCGCGGTCAGCAGAGTGCCGTTGAACGGTCGATCGGCTGCGGCACGACGGCAGGCGCAGCGGGCGGAACCGGGGTCGATGCCGAGGCCGGCGCATGGCGCGCGATCACGGATTCGACGCACAACCCGACGAACAGCACGTCGACGCGCTCCAGCGCGATGACCGCGCGGCGCATCGCGGCCGGGTCGTTGCTGAACGCATCGGAAAACACGTCGTCGCGCGTGCGTTCGAGGCGGCGCGCGTGGCCGATCGCGCGTTCGAGTTCGGGCAGCCGCGTGAAGCGGGCAGTGCGCGCTTCGTGTTCGAGCATCGACAGCAATTCTCGAAGGCCCATGGCCGACAGTGCGTCGTCCGGCATGGCTTCGGCGTGCGCGGCCGAGAACATCCGGATGAAACGTGCGACGCTGCCGCGCAGGCGGCGGAACGCATCGACGACATCGGTGACCTGCTGCGCCCGCGCGTCGCTCGACAGCGGCTTGAGCGCGCTGATCTTGCGCGCGAACGGCTGTTCCCGGGCGTTGTGCAGCGGGGTGCGATCCGTCGCCGTGCGGGTCATGATGATGCTCCGGGTATGCAGGTCTCGATATATTCTACGGAATATATCGAATTCGCAAAAAAAGGCGATACCGTCGCCGCGCGACACGGTATCGCCCACGACCCGAACGACCGCACCGGTCAGTCGATCGCGCGCATCGCGTGGCGCAGTTCCTGATAGCTGCGCAGCCCCGCGACGCCGAGTTCGCGCCCGATCCCGCTGAGCCCGAAGCCGCCCCAGCACACGTGCGGGTAGATCAGCTGCGGCGCATTGATCCACACGAGCCCCGCGCGCACGCGCCGCTGGAACCGCCGTGCGACGGCCGCATCGCGCGTGACGACGGTCGCGACGAGCCCGTAGCGCGTATCGTTCGCGAGCGCGATCGCTTCGTCATCGGTGCGGAACGATTTCACGCACGCGACGGGGCCGAACACTTCGTCGGTCCATAGCGGGTTGTCCGCGGCCGGTTCGGCGATCACGACGGGCGCCATGAAGAAGCCGGCGCCGCCGGCGTCCGCGACGCGGCCGCTGAACGCGATGCGTGCGCCCGCATCGACGCCGTGTTCGAGCATCGCCTCGACTCGCGCGCGGTGCGCGGCGGAGATCAGCGGCCCCATCGCGACCTGGTCGGTGCCCGGCGGCGCGACGACGAGCGCGCGCACGGCCGTCTCGAACGCGGCCATGAAGCTGCGATAGAGGCTGTCGTGCACGAGGATGCGCGCGGTGGCCGAGCACATCTGGCCGGCGTTGGTGAACGCGCCCGCCACGGCGAGCGACACCGCGACATCGAGATCGGCATCGTCGCGCACGATCAGCGACGACTTGCCGCCGAGTTCGAGCGTCACGCGCTTCATGTCGATGGCCGCGGCCTGCATCACCTTGCGGCCGGCCGCCGTGCTGCCCGTAAACGAAATCTTGTCGATCAGCGGATGCGTGGTCAGCGCCGCGCCGACCTCGGCGTCGCCGTTCACGACGTTGACGACGCCGGCCGGCACACCCGCTTCGATGACGATGTCGAGCAGCGCATGCTCGGTCGGCGACGTGAGCTCGGACGGCTTCAGCACGACCGCGCAGCCGGCCGCGAGCGCGGGCGCGAGCTTCCATGCGGTCGTGACCATCGGGAAATTCCACGGCATCACCAGCGCGGCGACGCCGACCGGATCGTGGAAGCGTTCGGCCGTGACGGCGTCGCTCGGCAACGCAACCGGTTCGGCCGCGAACAGCGCCGGGTCTTCGCACAGCTTCGCGTAGTACGCGAAGGTCGCGACGACATCGCCGACGTCCGCGTCGGCCTCGAACGGCGGCTTGCCGCTCACCTGCATCTGCAACGCGGCGAGACGCTCGCGCGCGGCGTCGACCCGCCCGGCGATCGCCGCGAGCACGCGGCCGCGCTCGGCGGGCGGCGTATCGCGCCAGCCGGCGAACGCGTCGCGCGCGGCGCGCACCGCGGCGTCGACGTGCGCGGGCGTCGCGAATTCCTGCCAGCCGATCGTATTGCCGGTCGATGCGTTGAAGACCGGCGCGCCGATCGTGTCGGAATGCGTGCGCACCGGCTGGCCGGCGATGCGCGCGGCGGGCAGCACGAAAGGGTGCGTGGAACGGGAAAGTTCGGCGGTGGACATGACGGTCATCCTGTCGATCGGGTTAGCGGTAGGCGACGCCCGGCATCACGCAGAGCATTTCGAACGCGAGGTTCGCGCCGGTGAGCGCGGTGGTGCCGGCCGGATCGTACGGCGGCGATACTTCGACGAGGTCCGCGCCGACGATGTTCAGGCCCTTCATGCCGCGCACGATCTCCAGGCCCTGTTGCACGGTCAGGCCGCCGATTTCCGGCGTGCCGGTGCCCGGCGCGAACGACGGGTCGAGGCCGTCGATGTCGAAGCTCAGGTACACCGGCGTGTCGCCGACGCGTTCGCGCACCTGCGCCATCAGCGGCGCGAGCGACTTGTTCCAGCAGTCTTCCGCCTGCACGACGGTGAAACCCTGCTGCCGGCACCAGTCGAAATCGTCCGCGTGATAGCCGGTGCCGCGCAGGCCGATCTGCGTGACCTTGTCGCATTGCAGCAGGCCGTCTTCCACCGCGCGGCGGAACGGCGTGCCGTGCGCGATCTTCTCGCCGAACATCGTGTCGTTCACGTCCGCGTGCGCATCGACGTGCACGACCGCGACCTTGCCGTACTTCCGGTGCAATGCGCGCAGGATCGGCCACGCGATCGTGTGATCGCCGCCGAGCGTGATCGGCCGGCAGCCGTTCGCGACGATCGCGTCGTATGCCTCCTCGATGCGGCGCACCGAGTCCTTCAGGTCGTACGGGTTGGTCGCGACGTCGCCGATGTCGGCCACCTGCAGCGAATCGAACGGCGCGGCGCGGGTGGCCATGTTGTACGGGCGCAGCAGCACGGATTCGGTGCGGATCTGGCGCGGGCCGAAGCGCGCGCCCGAGCGGTTCGACGTGCCGAGATCGAGCGGCACGCCGACGAAGCACGCGTCGAGGCCGTCGGTCGTCGTGGCCTGCGGCAGCCGCATCATCGTGGCGATGCCGCCAAAGCGCGGCATCTCGTTGCCGCCCATCGGTTGGTTCAGTTCGCGGGGCATGGGGCCGTCTCCTCTTTCTGGTGTCAAGCGATCGGCCGATGGTAGAGGAGAACGCACGCGCGAAGATCCTGAAGTCGCAACGTTTACATCGACAGGTCTCGATGCAAGTGGCGCCGCCGCATCGACGCGGCGCGACCGAACGCGGCGGCGCGGGTCAGCGCGGGATGGCCGGCGGTGCGTCGTCGTCGTGCGCGCCGGCGGCGGGAAGCGCGGCTGCCGCCGACCCCCATGCGGAGAGTTCGCGCTTGGTGCGCACGCCGAGCTTCGCGAAGGCACGCTTCACGTACGACTCGGCCGACGCGACGCGCACGCCCAGAATCGCGGCGGCTTCGGGCACGGTCTTGCCGGACAGCAGGTGTTTGCAGGTCTCGTATTCGCGTTTCGACAGCTTCACGTCGCCGGCCGCGAGCCGCGCGTCGAATTGCGCGAGCGGATGGACGTCGGGCGTCGGGTGCGCGATGCGCCGCGCGGCGGTGGTCGACGCATGCAGTTCGAGCAGCGGGAACAGCACGTCGCTGATGCTGCGGAAGCGGTTCATCTCGGCGAGCGTGAACGGCGGACGGTCGCGGCCGCGCTCCAGCGCGATCGAATGCTGCGAATAGCGCGTGCCGCGTGCGAGCACGCATTCGTGACCGATATGCACGTCGTCGTAGATCCGCTGGCGGAATTCGCCGGGCGGGATCGCCGCGATGTCGCGCACGACCAGCATCGTGCCGGTCTTGCCGCGCAGCCCCGCGAACAGCGGGTCGCTGTCGAGAAAGCGCTCGTAGTAGAGCGTCATCACGTCGGAGATTTCGGTGGCTTCGGTCCCGATGCCGCTGCTGCCGATCCATTCGCAGCGGTAGCCGGTGGGCATCGTGCCGTCGACGCGCGAGCGTTCGACGTGCGCGACGTCGAGCGGCACGACGTCGTTCAGCAGTTGCGTGAGGCGCGGCACGAAATGCGGCGTGCCGACCGTCTCGATCAGCTCGCCCAGCGCCTTGAACGACACGTTGAAATGGTCGTCGTCGCGGTGGAAGGGGTTCACGTTGAGCAGCATGCGGGTCCCAGGAACCGGCCCTTGAAGCGGCGCGATTGTAGCGATCCGCGCCCGAAAAGGTCATTAGGGGAATTACCGTACGGAGTCCTGCTGCCTCGCGTACCCCCGAAAACGCGGCTTGTCCCCCCCGAAGGGGGGCATACCGGGGCAGTGTAAATGAGTAACTTTGTCTCTGCTTTTTTCAATCGAGAGACGAAAGATTCAGATGACCAAACTGATCAAGGACATCCTGCCGCTGGGCGCAGGCGTGGGCGAATTCACGAAGCTCGACTTCGGGATGGACGAAAGCGACTGGCGCGCGGCCGAAGGCAAGAGCGGCAACTACATCGTCGGCTGGTGGGAGGGCAAGGCCGGCTCGGTGGAGTTTCCGGAAACGGCAGCCGACGAAGCGGTGTGGCTCGTCGAGGGCCGGATCGCGCTGACCGACGTCGAGGGCAACCGCAAGGAATTCACGCCGGGCCAGGGCTATCTGCTGCCGGCCGGTTTCGCGGGCCGCTGGGAGACGATCGAGGACGCGAAGAAGTTCTACGTGCTGCTCGAGCAGTCGTGATGTCGGAAACCGCCGCCGCGTCGTCGTCGTCCCTGTGACGCGAACCCGGCGGCGGTTTCGTTTTTCGCGTGTGATGGCTGGGATCATGGAAATGGAAGTCAACGAAGCAAAACGGACCGCGCCGGTCGACGCGCACGCGCTGCGCGGCGCGCCGGTCGCGCTGGGCGTCGAAGCGGCGCTCGCGAATACGAAACTGTTCCCGTACTGGCTCGACAACCCGGCCGCGCCGGCCGCCGAGCCGGCCCTCGTCGGCGACGTGACGGCCGACCTGCTGATCGTCGGCGGCGGCTTCACGGGGCTGTGGTCGGCCGTGCAGGCGAAAGAACAGATGCCGCACCTGAACGTGGTGCTGATCGAGGCCGGCAAGGTCGCGCACGGCGCATCGGGCCGCGCGGGCGGGATCATCTCGACGTCGGTGATGCACGGGCTGCCGAACGCGGTGCGCGTGTTCCCGAACGATATCGCGCAGCTCGAAGCGTTCGGACACCGCAACCTCGACGGTTTCGAGGAAACGCTGAAGCGTTACGACATCGACGCCGACATCGAATGGAACGGCGAGATGACGGTCGCGGTCGATCCCGAGCACCTCGTGCACCTGAAGGGCGACTACGACCTGCATCGCGAATACGGCCACGACGTCGTGCTGCTGAACCGCGACGAAACACTCGCGCAACTGAATTCGCCGCTGTTCGCGGGCGCGCTGTGGTCGCGCAACCGAAGCGGCATCGTGCATCCGGCGAAGCTCGCATGGGGGCTGAAGCGCGCGGCGCTGCAGCTCGGCGTGACGCTGTACGAGCACACGCCGCTCACGAGCGTGACCGACGAAGGCAGCACGGTGTTCGTGAAGACGCCGAAGGGCAGCGTGCGCGCGCCGCGCGTCGTGTTCGGCAGCGGCACCGCGAAGGTCGGGATTCCCGACATCAACCGGCGCGTGATGCAGGTGCGCGACCACGTGCTCGCGACCGAGCCGCTGACGGACGCGCAACTCGCGCGGATCGGCTGGAAGAATCGCCAGGGCGTGTACGACACGCGCACGCAGCTCAACTACTTCCGGCTGACGAAGAACAACAACATCATCTTCGGCGGCCTGGTCAGCTATCACTTCGACGGCGACCCGGAGCCGCATCAGGACGGCCGGCGCGAAACCTACTACCGGCTCGCGGAAGCGTTCTACCGCACGTTCCCGCAACTGAGCGACGTGCGCTTCTCGCACGCGTGGGGCGGCCCGATCGACTACTGCTCGCGCGGCTCGGTGTTCGCGAAGCGCTATCTCGGCGACAAGGCCGTGTTCGTCGCCGGCTATACGGGCTTCGGCGTCGCGGCGAGCCGGTTCGGCGCGTTCATGGGGCTGAACATCCTGTTCGACCGCGACAGCCCGGAGCGCAAGCTCGACATCGCGAACCAGAGCCCGAGCTACATCCCGCCGGAGCCGATGCGCTGGGTCGCCGCGAAGATCACGTTCCATGCGTTCGACGGCGCGGATGCCGAAGGCGGCTGGAAGCGTGCGTGGATCAGCGGCCTCAAGGCGATGGGCTTCCCGATGTAAGCGACACGGCGGCCCCGCGCGGGCCGCCGCCATGACACGCTCCCCCGAGGAGACGGTCCGCACGGCGGACACGGAGAGAGACACCCCATGAACGTTGTGAACCTGCAGGATGAAGCGCGGCAGGAAAGCGCGCTGTTCGTCGTCGTGATGCTGCTGCTCGGCATGCTCGGGCCGACGGTCTTTCTCGGTCTGCCCGCGATCGTCGGGCAGGTCGAACGCCACTGGGGCTTCGGCGAAGCGGCGCTCGGGCTGTCGAGCTTCATCGAGGTGCTCGGCGAATCGACGGGCACGCTGCTCGTCGCGTTCGTGCTCGGCCGCCAGCCGGTGCGGCTCGTGCTCGCGGGCGCGGTGACGCTCGCGGCCGGCGCGAATCTCGGCACGCTCGCGACGCACGGGCTCGTCGCGTATTCGACGTTGCAGTTCGTCGCGGGCGTCGGGTCGGGCGGGCTGAACGGCATCGCGCTGCGCTACCTGTCGTATTCGCGCGCGCCGGAGCGCAATCTCGGGATCATGCTGATGGGACAGGTGATGTGGAGCATGGTGCTGCTCGCCTATCTCTTCCCGCTGCTGAGCGGCACGTGGGGCGCGTATGGGGTGTTCGGCTTCGTGGCCTGCGTGCTCGGCATGTTCGTGCTCGCGACGCCGCTGTTTCGCCGCGGCGAAACGATGGCCGCGCCGACGCCGGCCGGCGCCGTCGGCGGCATCGACCGCAAGGGCGCGATGCTCGTGCTGTGCGCGCAGCTCGCGCTGTACGGCGGCGTCGGCGTCGTGTGGACCTTCCTCGAGAAGATCGGTACCGATGCGGGCCTGAGCGGCCGGTCGGTCTCGCTCGTGCTCGGCGTCGCGAACGTCGCGAGCCTGGTGATCTGCGCGGCGATGCCGAAGCTCGGCGCCGGCGCGGGCCTGCGCCGCTGGACGCTGATGAACCTCGGCGGCTGCGCGGTCGCGGCGGTGCTGCTCGCGATGCCGGCGTCGGTCGCGACGTTCACGCTCGGCGCGATCGTGTTCATCGGCTGCTGGACCGGCGGCGCGCTGCTGATCTACGCGACGATTCCGCAGTACGACCTGATCGGCAAGTCGGCCGCGCTGTCGCCGGGCTGCGTCGCATTGGGCTATGGCGTCGGCTCGGTCGCGGGCGGCTCGCTGATCGAACGTGCGGGCACGCAGTCGGCGCTGTTCGCGGCGATCGTGCTGTGCGCGGTCGCGTTCCTCTGTTACGGGCGGCTGCGGCCGGCCGTGTTCGGCATGGCGCGCCCGCTCGCGGTGGCGCCCGAGTGACGGTTGCGACGCGCGCCGCTGCCGATGGCGGCGCGCGTCAGGTTCGGTTCATCGGCGAAGGCGGTCAGGCAGCGCACGATTCGCGCCGTGCCGGCCATGCGTACACGGGCAGCGGCTTCCAGCATGTTTTCGAATACCACCGATCTCGATCTCCGGCTCATCCGGGTCTTTCTGGCCGTCGTCGACGCACGCGGCATCACCGCCGCCGAGGCGTCGCTCGGCGTGCGGCAGTCGACCATCAGCACGCAGCTGTCGGCGCTCGAAGCGCGCGTCGGCTTCAAGCTGTGCGATCGCGGGCGCGGCGGCTTTCGCCTGACGTCGAAGGGCGAACGTTTCGCGGCCACCGCGCGCACGCTCGTCGCGGCGACGTCCGAATTCGTCGCGCGCGTGCGCGACATCGACCGCAAGCTGGTCGGCACGCTGTCGATCGGCTTGATCGGCCAGGCGCCGCTCGTCGAGAACGCGCGCGTGGCCGACGCGATCGGCGCGTTCCGCCAGCGCGACCAGGCCGTCACGTTCGCGATGAAGGTCGCGTCGCCGCAGGAGCTCGAGGAAAGCCTCGTCAACAACCAGCTCGATCTCGCGATCGGCTATTTCTGGCATCGCGTGCCGGGCCTGCTCTACACGCCGCTGTTCACCGAGCAGCAGGTGATCTACTGCGGGCGCGGGCATCCGCTGTTCCATGCGTCGCGGCCCGTGACGGCCGACGATCTGCAACTGCACGACTGGGTATGGCGCACGTATCCGGTGCCGGAGGAGCAGTATCCGCTGCCCGAGCGGCGCGTGACCGCGAGCGCGGACAGCATCGAGGCCGCGACGATCCTGATCCTGTCGGGCGGCCATCTCGGCTACCTGCCCGCGCATTACGCGGAGCCGTTCGAGCAGCGCGGGCTCGTGAAGGCGGTCGGCCGCGCGACGTTCAGCTTCGACGTGCCGCTGCATCTCGCGATGAAGCGCAGCACGAGCGACAAGCCGATCGTCGACGCGTTCTGCGAGGACCTGCTGCGCGCGTTCAACATCAAGGCGGCCGCGCTCGCCGCGTAGGTTCGCGCCCCGCGCTCAGCAGTCGACCAGCACCCAGTCGAACAGCTCGCGGCGCGTGCGCACGCCGAGCTTCGCGAACGCGCGCTTCACGTACGACTCGGCCGTCGACAGCTTCACGTCGAGCTGCTGCGCGGCCTCGGGCACCGAGCGCCCGCACAGCATCAGCCGGCAAATCTCATGCTCGCGGCGCGACAACTGCACGTGCTGCCGTTCGAGCCGCGCATCGAAGCTCGCCTGCGACGCGGCATTCACCGACACCGCCGCCACACGCCGCGCCGCACAGGTGCGCGCGTGCAGCTCGAACATCGGAAACAGCAGATCGACCATCTGCCGGAAGTGGAACAGCTCGTCCGTCGTGAACGCGGCCCGCTCGACCGTGCGCGCGAGGCCGAGCGCGTATTGCTGATGCGCATTGCCGTGCACGAGCAGGCATTCCTGAGCGATGCCCGGTTCGTCGAAGATGCGCCGGCGGAATTCGCCTTGCGCGATGCCGGCGACATGGCGCTGCACGAGCAGCGTCCCCGCCTTGCCGCGCAGCGGCGCGACCAGCGGGTCGGTCTGGCAGTAGTCCTGGTAATAGACGTCCATCACGCGCAGCGTATCGGCCGCGAAGCGCAGGCTGCCGCTGCCCAGCCATTCGACGACGAAGCCCGACGTACTGGCCGGGTCCGCGCGCCAGCGTTCGAGATGCACGGCGTCGGCGTCGATGCTGTCGTTGACGAATTCCGTGACCGCATCGACGAAATCCGGCGTGCCGACCGCGCGTAGCGTCGCGCCGAGCGTATCGGGACGCACGCCGATCAGGTAGTGGCCGCGGGCGGCCGGGTCGGGCTGGAGAAGTCGCATGGTCGGGCGAGGCGGTCGGAGGGGACAGCGCGACGTTACGCGAACGCCGCGCACGCGTCAGCCGGGAATTCACCGGATCAACCGCACGAATTTCGTGCGTTGTCCCCAAAACGACGACAAGACCGCGCGGCGGGCGGGCCGGAAATCGCAAAAGCCCCCGCGCCGGGGGGGCATACCGGCGCGAATCGTCTGCCTATAGTGAAAGCGCTTCGAAAACCTGACGACCAGAAAGGACAGGCCATGCAGATTCAACCGACGCCGGCCGCCGCGACGCCGGCGGATTTCGTTTTGACCCACGCGAGGGTTTACACCGTCGATCCGCACCGGCCGTGGGCGCAGGCCGTTGCCGTGCGCGACGGCCGGATCGTGCATGTCGGCGATACCGCGTCCGTGCGCGCGTACGTCGGCGCGAACACGAAAGTCGTCGATGCGGCCCGCCGGCTCGTGCTGCCGGGCTTCGTCGAATCGCACTGGCACTTCGAGACGACCGCGTTCGCGTTCCAGGCGTTCGTCAACTACGAGGATCCGCACCAGGTGCTCGCCGCGTTGCGCACCTACGTCGAATCGCATCCCGATGAGCCGGCGATCACCGGGATGGGCTGGGTGCAGGCGACGATCCCGCCGGCGATGCTGCGCAAGGAGACCCTCGACGCGGTGTGCGCGGATCGCCCCGTGTGCCTGCTGTCGACCGATTTCCATTCGATGTGGGTGAACTCGAAGGCGCTGGAAATCGCCGGCATCGACGCGTCGACGCCACCCGTGCAGGAAGGCGCGAGCTGGTTCGAGAAGGACGCGGCGACGGGCGAGCCGACCGGGCTGATCGTCGACGGCGCCGCGTACTCGCTGCTGCTGCAGCGGATCAGCGCGGCCGGCCTGCTGCCGACCGGCATCGACCTGTATCTGAAATCGATTCCGCCGTGGCAGGAGAAGCTGTGCGCGGCCGGCGTGACGACCGTGTTCGACGCGGGCTTCTTCGATGCGAGCGGCGACCAGTCGCTGCTGTACGAGACGCTGCAGACGATGGAGCGCGCGGGCGACCTGAAGCTGCGCGTGGTCGGCAGCGTCGCGGTGATCGGCGAGATCGACGATCCGGTCGGCACGCTGGTCCGGTATCGCGAGCGGTACGATTCGCCGCTCGTGAAGGCGCGCGCGCTGAAGCTGTTTCTCGACGGCACCGAGGCGAACCACACCGCGTACCTGCTGGAACCGTATGCGGACCGCCCCGATACCTGCGGCGCGCCGACGATGCCGGCCGACACGTTCAATCGCTATCTGGTCGACGCCGATCGCGCGAACGCGAACGTGATGGTGCACTGCGTCGGCGACGCGGCCGTGCGGATGGCGCTCGACGGCTTCGACGCCGTTAACCGCACGAACCCGCCGCGCGATCGCCGTCATGTGATCACGCACGCGTTCCTCACGCATCCGGACGACATTCCGCGCTTTCGTCGCGCGGGCGTGATGGCGAACACGCAGTTGCAATGGGGCGTGGTCGACGCGTACACCGAGCAGTTGCGCGACCACTACGGCCACGAACGCTGGAGCAACATGTACACGTTCCGCACGTTCGTCGACGCAGGCGTGACGGTGTCGATCGGCATGGATGGCCTCGCGTGCCAGTGCCGCTGTCAGCACAAGCCACTCGAACACATCGAGTCGGGCCATACGCGGCAGCTCGCGGGCGAGCCCGATGCGCCGGTGTTCCCGGACATCGCCGAACGCCTGAGCATTCCGCAGCTGATCGCCGCGTACACGATCCACGGTGCGTACCAGCTCGGCATGGAGCACGAGGTCGGCTCGCTGACGCCCGGCAAGCGCGCGGATCTCGTCGTGCTGGAGCGCGACCTGTTCGAGGTCGGGCAATACGACATCGGGCGCATCGACGTCGGGCTGACGATGATGGGCGGCCGCATCACGCACGTGGGCGACGATTTCGGCGCGCGGACGGGCCTGCAGGCGTCGTGAACGGCGGCGGGCCGGCGATGCGGCGACGGAAGCTTTCAAGTCGCTTCCGTTGCCGCCGATTGTGCGGCGTGTCCCCCTGTTGGCAGGGCAGACCGGCCAATTTCCTCTGGCTACATTTTTCCGGACCGAAGCACGCGCCGCTCATCGCGGGCGGATCATGACATCGACGGAGGAAAACATGGCAGGGGACTGGAAACATCGGGTGAAGAACGCATGCGCGGCGCTCGCGCTGGGTGGTTTCGCCGGGGCGGGCGTGCCCGTCGCGCAGGCGGCGGACGTCGTCAACGTGTACAACTGGGGCAATTCGATCGGCAAGGCGACGATCGCGAACTTCGAGAAGGCGACCGGCATCAAGGTCGTCTACCAGGAGTTCGATTCGAACGAGACGCTGCAGGCGAAGCTGCTGTCGGGTACGTCGGGCTACGACGTCGTCGTGCCGTCCGACATCTTCTGGGCGCGGCAGTTGCAGGCCGGCATCTACCGCAAGATCGACCGAAGCCAGGTGCCGAACTACGGGCTGCTCGATCCGGACATCATGAAGGTGCTGTCGAGAGATGATCCGGGCAACCAGTTCGGCATTCCGTGGACGTGGGGCACCGACGGGCTGGGAATGAACGTCGAGAAGGTGAAGGCCGCGCTCGGCGCCGACGCGCCGCTCGACAGCTGGTCGCTGCTGTTCGATCCGAAGTACGCGAAGAAGCTGAAGCGCTGCGGCGTGTCGGTGCTCGATTCGCCGGTCGATGCATTCGGGATGGCGTTCGTGTACCTGAAGAAGGATCCGAACACGACGAACCCGGCCGACTACCAGGCCGCGTACGAGTTGCTGAAGACGGTACGGCCGTACATCACGCAGTTCAATTCGAGCAGCTACATCAACGATCTCGCGGGCGGCGACATCTGCCTCGCGCTCGGCTGGTCGGGTGACGTGAATTCCGCGCGGATCGCGGCCGCCGCCGCGAAGAAACCGTATCGAATCAAGTACGTGATCCCGACCGAAGGCAGCGCGATGTGGTTCGACATGATGGCGATTCCGAAGGATGCGCCGCATCCGGACGCCGCGCTGAAGTTCGTCAACTTCGTGCTGTCGGAGCAGGAGAGCGCCAACCTGACCAACGACACGTCGTATCCGTCGGCCGTGCCGTCGTCGCGGCACCTCGTGCGCGCCGAGGTGACGAGCGATCCGGCCGTGTTCCCGCCCGCCGACGTGATCCGCCGGCTGAGCCTCAGCAAGCCGGTTCCGCCCGAGCTGATGCGGCTGCAGAACCGTCTGTGGACGAAGCTGAAGACCGAGTAAGCCGCCCCGCACACCCGCACCTCTTTCGCGCGCCCCGCCGTCGATCGCGGCGGGCGGGGGCGCGTGCGTCCCGACGACCACCGACACCATGAACATCAAACACATGACGGTGCTGTGCGCGCTCGCGTTCGACACGGCCGCGGCATTCGCCCACACACCGCACGCGACCGACGCGAACCGGATGAAGGCATTGCAGGCGCAGGTCACCGCGCTGCAGCGGCAGGTGAACGCGCTGCGCGCGAGCATGCTGGCGGCGAAGCCGGCCGGCGCGGCCACGACCGCCGCGCCTCCCCCGACCGTCACGACCGCCGCATCGGCCGGCGCGAAGATCGGCACGATCAATACGGCCGCGGCCGCCGCGCAGGCTGCCGAGTCGGCGCCCGCGTTCACGAACGACGACCTGCAGCAGATGCGCGAGCAGATCGCGAACGCGTCGCTGAAGGTCGATGCGTTGCAGGAGGCGGCGACGACCGGCCCGCTCGCGGGCCTGAGCATCACCGGCTACGTCGATCCCGTGTACCTGTTCAACCGCGCGCAGCACACGTCCGGCTTCCAGTTCCTGAACCACGATCCGGGCGCGTACGACTACTTCAACAGCACGATCGGCGACGTCTACCTCGACATCAGGAAGACCTTCGGCGTCGGCCCGATGGCGCCGTCGGCGGAGATCGTGATCCAGCCGAACCGCGGCTTCGGCAACGTGTTCAGCAATGCGCACGGCGGCATCGGCAACAACATCGTCACGCAGGCGCAGGTCAACGTGCCGCTCGGCACGACGCGCACGTTCGAGATCGGGATGATGCCGAGCCTCGCCGGCTACGAGGTGCAGCCGTCCAACCAGATGCTCACGCTCACGCACGGATTGCTGTACGACTTCAGCGAGCCGGGCAATCTGGTCGGTATCGGGCTGAAGGGCTCCAACGCGGCGATGACGCGCTTCTGGCAGGTCGTGATCGGCAACGAGGTGCTGCGCACGGCCGGCGCGATCGCGAATGCGGCGAACAACACAACGAAGCCGAACTGGACGCCGACGATCACCGCGCGCTTCGACAACGCGACGTCGACGGCGTTCGACTTCGGCCTCTCCGGGATGCTCGGCCGGCAGTCGCTGTTCTCGCCGTGCGCGGCGGGCGGCTACGGCTACCAGTGCAACGGCTCGTCGCCGACCGGCCTCTACAAGTACGTGGAAGCCGACATGACCTATACGCACGACAAGACGCAGATCAACGCACAGGTCGACTACGGCGAGCTGCAGAAGGGCGCATGGAACGGCGGCACGGCGCGCTGGTACGGGATGTCGCTGCTCGGCCATACGAAGTGGACGACGTCGTGGCTCGGCCGCATGGGCGCGACGCTGCGCTTCGACTACCTGAACAACGCGTCGAACGGCGGCGGTGGCACGAACATCCAGTACGGGCTCGCGGGCGGCAACCCGTCGGTGAACGGGTCGAGCGGCTTCGGCATCGATCCGTCGTGCTTCCAGGGCTCGGCGACGAACGGCACCGAGTGCAAGGGCGCGCAACGCTATGCGATCACGGCCGACCTGTTGTTCTATCCGACGCAACAGATCACCGTGAAGGTCGAATACCGCCACGACGCGGCGAATCATCCGGTGTTCCTGAAGAGCAACGGCACCTATGCGCGCAGCAACGACCTGGCCGGCATGCAGTTCATCTATTCGTTCTGACCGTTCCGACGGCCGGCGCGCGCCGGTTCGTTCGTGGAACGCATCACATGCCGGGCCGCGCGGGCCCGGCGCTCATTCGACACAGGAGGTTTGATCTTGAAGCTGCACACTTTCGCGACCGACGTCACCGATCCGCGCGAGCGGGGCCGCCTGATCGGCGCGCGCTTCGCGCCGGCGATCCGCGAGACGGTCGCGCTGTATCTCGCGTTCTTCCCGAAGCTCGGCATCGATCCGCAGCGCGCGCGGGCGATCGGCGAGGCGAGCCTCGCGGCGCTCGACGCATGGTGTCCGCGCCTCGCCGCCGAGGTGGAGGCGACCGCCGACGGCGCCGACCTGCCGCGCTGGCAGCTCGCGTGCCTGAACGCGCGCACCGAGATTCTCGCGACCGCGCCCGCGTCGGCCGAAGGCGAGTGCTCGACGACCGTGTACGCGCCGGCCGGCCCGCATGCGCCGCGCACGCTGCAGACGTGGGACTGGCACGACAGTCTCGCGCCGCAGGGGCTGCTGATGCGGTTCGCGACGCCGCAGCGCCGCACCGTCAAGCTGTTCACCGAATTCGGGATGCTCGCGAAGCTCGGCGTGAACGACGCGGGGCTCGGGCTGCACTTCAACATCCTGCATCACGCGAGCGACGCCGATGGTGGCGGCGTGCCGGTGCACGCGATCGCGCGACGGCTGCTCGAGGATGCGACGACGGTGCAGGAGGCGGTCGAGCTGGCGCGCACCGCGCGCGTCAGCGCCTCGACGGTGCTGACCGCGTTCACGCGACACGATGCGAACCCGCGCGCGGCGAGCATCGAGCTGAGCCCGTCCGGCGTCGGCGTGGTCGTGCCGCGCCCGGACGGGTGGCTGCTGCATACGAACCACTTCCTCGATCACGCGTTGAGCGGCGGCGAATGCATGCCCGACAGCTCGACCACGCGCGAGCGCTTCGCGCACCTGAACGCGGTCGTGGCGGGGATGACGGGCGCCGATGTGCGCGAACGCGCGGCGGCGATGTGCGGCGCGGCCGGCGACGCGGCCGTGGTGTGTTTCCACCCGGATCGGTCGATGCCCGACACCGAGCGCTGGGAAACGCTGCTGACCGTCGGCATCGATACCGACGCGTGCGCGCTCGACTACGTGGCCGGCAATCCGCACGACCTTGCGCGCGACGGGTTCATGCGGTTCTGACGCGACGCGCGGGCGACGGTCGGCAGGGTGGCACGGCGGCACGCGTGGGCCGCCGTTGTGGCGCTCAGGCGTCGATGCGCTCGACCTTGCCGACGAGCAGCCCGTACGACAGGCTGCCCGCGAGCGCCATCGCGGCGATGTAGGTGATCGCGTGCGAGAAGTCCGCACCGTCGACCAGCAGCCCGATCACGATCGGTGTCGCGATCGCGGACAGGTTGCCGACCAGGTTGAACACGCCGCCCGTGAGGCCGAGCAGCCGTGCAGGCGCGAGCCCCGACACGAGCGACCACGTGATCGACGCGAAGCCGTTGCCGAAGAATGCGATCGTCATGAACGCGATTACCCAGCCGGTCGAGCTCACGTAGTTCGCGCCGATGATGCAGGTCGAGATCAGCAGCCCCGAGATGATCGGCAGCTTGCGCGCGAAGCCCTGCGATGCGCCGCGCCGCATCAGCCAGTCCGACAGCACGCCCGAGCACAGCACGCCGACGAACGCGGCGAGGAACGGCAACGACGCGAGGAAGCCCGACTTGATGAAATCCATCCCGCGATACTTGACGAGGTAGGTCGGGAACCACGTGAGGAAGAACCACAGCGTCGAGTTCAGCGCGAACTGGCCGAGGTAGATGCCCCACAGCTTGCGCCGGCCGAGCACGACGCCGAGGTCGCGCCACGTCGACGGCGCGCGTTCGCTGCGCGCCGCGACGCGGTCCTCCAGATCGACGAGGCCGCCGCCGTCGCGGATCAGCGCGATTTCGGCCGCGTTGACGCCGCGCAACGCGCGCGGCTCGCGATATACCGCGTACCAGATCGCGGCCCACGCGATGCCGGCGAGGCCGGTCGCGACGAACACCATGTGCCAGCCGAGATGCACCTGCAGCCACGCGAGCACCGGCGTGAGGAACGCGAGGCCGACGAACTGGCCCGACGTGTAGCCGCCGATCGCGCTTGCGCGTTCGCGGGTCGGGAACCACGTCGTCACCACGCGGTTGTTGATCGGGTAGGCCGGCGCTTCGAGCGCGCCCACCGCGAGGCGCAGCACGATCAGCCCGACGAACGAACCGGCGAAGCCGAGCAGCAGCGTCGCGGCTGACCACAGTGCGAGCGCGCCCGCATACAGCACGCGCGGCGATACCTTGTCGACGAGCCAGCCGCCCGGAATCTGCATCAGCGCATAGGTCCAGCCGAACGCGGAGAACACGAGGCCCGCGCGAACCGGATCGATGTTCAGTTCCTTGAACAGCTCGGGCGCCGCGATCGACAGGTTGCTGCGGTCGAGATAGTTGATCACGACGGTGACGAACAGCAGCGCGAGAATCAGCAGCCGCTTGCGGCTCGGCGGCGTGGTGGCGGTCGCTGTCGCGCGGGCGGCGGATCGGGATTCGGGTAAGGCGCCGGGGTGCGCGGATGGCCGCTCCGGCGGGTTGGCATGGGTGCGTGACGCGGATTGGCCCACGGTCGTCTCCTGTGTTCTATGTTCCGCCGGCGCTCGCGAACGAGGCGGCCGAATCGAATGGCGTTGGGGCGAACGTTAGAGCCGTGGCGCGGCGTGCGTCAACATTTGGGCAGGCATCCCTATTAATGGGACGTCTTGCGTTCAGTATGTGGGACAGGGCGACGAAGGCAGCGCATCCTGCATCAGTCGGCCATCGCCTCCTTCGTGCTGACCCAGCCCTGCACGGCGCCGGCGCGCGGGTTGCGATATCGCACCTTCAACCACTGAAAATCGTCGCTCGCATCGATCAGCTCCACCTTGTCGCCCGCGACGACGTAGCGGCGCGTGGGCGCAGCACGCATCGCATCGTGCAGCGGCAGGCGCGCCGGGCGTACCTTGAACGCGACCGTGCCGCCGTCATGACCCTGCGGGCGGCGCGACACGCGCTTGCCGTGCTCGTCATAGGTGAGCAGCATCGACGACGGGCCCGATTCGCCGTCGAGCAGATCGCGCAGGTCGTCGGGGACCGCTTCGCTGGTTTGATACAGATACATCCTGCCGGTGCCGTCGAAACGGTACGCATCGGTGTACCAGATCGGGCCACTGCGACACGAGCTGTACAGCGTGCGCGCTTTCGGCTTCGCTTCGACGTTGATCAGCGCGTCGCAATTGCCGTGGGGCCCGTCGCCCGCCGGCATCTTCAGCGGCTCGAACCGCTGGCGCGCGGCGTCGTACAGGTAGATGCCGTATTGCTCGTTGACCATGCCGAGCATCGCGCGCATCGCGAGATCGCGACGACCGTCGAAGTTGTAGTCGTCGGTCGCGAGGTGATAGCGGCCTTCCTCGTCGGCGGCCGTGACGTCGAGCGTCTGCGTTTTTCCGCTCGGCAGGAAACGGACCGTGACGTGCGCGCCGTCCGCGCGCTCGACGCGGGCCGTGACGGTGTCGTCGACCTTGAACTCGAGCAGCGGCTTGGCCGCGTGCGCGGCGGGTGCGATCGACGCACACGTGGCGAACAGCAGCGCGGCGACACGGGGAAGCGGGCGGAATCGCGGGGAGCGCGTCATGAGCGGGCGTCGTGGCGAAGGAAAACGGGTGGGCGACCGGTCAGCGCGGCGTGCTGTCGTCGCGATAGCCGCTCTTGCCGACGAAGATCTCCTTCAACGCGGCGCGCAGCGTGCCCGGATCGTGCTGACCGGGCGCGAGATGGATCACGTAACGCGTCTGGCCGTCGAGCCGCGCGGCGATGCCCGGTTCGATCTCGACGTCGATCGTGTCGTCGGTCAGACGCACCGACAGATCCTTGACGCGCACGTTGAGCTGGTCGCGCACCATCACTTCGATCAGCGCATCGTCCGGAAAGCGCGACAGCGCGAAGCAATAGTCCTGCTCCGCATCGTGACAGTAGATATTGGCGAAGCTTTCGTCGTCGTCGAGGTCGGACGTGGCCGCGCCGACGGTAGCGTGAAGTTCCTTGAGCATCGATTCCTGCTGAACGGTTATTTGTGGGCGTGCATCGTCGTTTCGATTGCAGCCGCGGTGTCGGGCATTGCGTCGGTGTGCGCGTCGCGCGCCTTCAGCCACAGTCCGAATTCGCGCATCACGTCGACCACCGGCCGCAGCCGCTCGCCGTCCGCGGTGAGATCGTACTCGACGCGCACCGGCACTTCCGGATAGACGGTGCGCCGCACGAGCCCCGCGTCTTCCAGCGCGCGCAGGTCGAGCGTCAGCATGCGCTGCGAGATGCCCGGCATGTCGCGCCGCAGGTCGCTGAAGCGGCGCGGCCCGTCGAGCAGATACGACACCAGCAGCAGCCGCCAGCGGCCGCCGAGCAGGCGCATCGCTTCTTCAACGGAACATCCTGTCGCACTCGTTTTCATCGCGCCAAATCCTGGTCGGTAAATTTTTTGTGACTACGGCACAAACGACTGCCGTCTTCTCAGTCGTGTGCCGATGCGAGATATTAGCGCCCGCGTCGCGGCGAATCGATACATGGACAACCCACGAAGGAACCATATGAAGCTCTATCACGCTCCCGGCAGCTGTTCGCAGGCGATCTGCATCGTGCTGCGCGAAGCCGATATCGACGCAGAGATCGTCAAGGTCGATGCGCGCAAGCATGTCGTCGACGGCGGCCGCGATTACTACGACGTGAATGAACTCGGCTACGTGCCGCTGCTCGAACTCGACGACGGCACGTTGCTGCGCGAAGGGCCGGTGATCGCGCAGTATCTCGCGGACCAGCTCCCGGAAGCCGCGCTCGCGCCCGCTTATGGCACGCTCGCGCGCTACCGGCTGATGGAGTGGCTGAACTTTCTCGGCACCGAGATCCACAAGGGCTTCATCCCGCTGCTGTATGCGGTGCAGGCGGGGAAGTACGTCGAACCCGTGCGCCAGAAGCTCGACGGCCGCTTCGCATGGATCGACCGCCAGCTCGACGGCAGGACGTTCCTGACCGGCGACACGTTCACCGTCGCCGATGCGTACCTGTTCGCGCTGACCGGCTGGGGCAAGGCCGACTGGATGCGCTCGGTGTACAACGCGGATATCGACCTGAGCCGGCATGCGCATCTGCGTGCGTGGTACGAGCGGGTGCGGGAGCGGCCGGCCGTGCAGGCGGTGCTGGCGGCGGACAACCTGTTGCGATGACGCGTGGCCGCCGCAGCGGTGCTGGCGCGTCGTTTCGCCGTAGCGACGCCGCGCCATGCCGCAACAGTGCGCGCTATAATCGCCGCCATGAAACTGCTTCGGACCTTCATCCTGCTGCTGCTGTGCGCGGTGCTGCCCATCACGGGGCTGGCAGCCAGCGGCCTGACCGGTGAATGTCCGATGCAGTACACGATGTCGATGGACGCGGACACGGGCATGAACATGGCCATGTCCGCCGACATGAGCGATTGCGATTCGATGCAGCCGCCATCCGCCGATCACGCGAAGGCCAAAGCCAAGGGCATGGCCTGCAAGGTGACGGCCCAATGCCAGTTCGGCAGTCTCTACCACCCGGCCGCCCGCGCCGACGTCAACCGTCCCGCTGCATTCGCCAGCACGATCGTCTTCCACTACACGCAGTCCGTCCCGGCTCGCGACCCGAACGGGTTGTGGCGCCCGCCACGCATCAGCTGATCCCGATTTGACCGGTTCGCCGCGTATGCGGTGAGGTTCGTCCTGTGCGCAGGACGTGGAATCCCTTTGGGTTCCGATTTGGGGTTACACCATGTCATTCGTTTTCCGCACGCTGCGCATGCCGCGTGCAGGTCGGCGCGCGCCCGTACCGTGGGTCGCGCTGCTGGTGGCGGGCGCCGTTCACGCGCAGCCGTCGCCGCTGACGCTCGACGCCGCGCTGCAGTCCGCCACCGATCGTTCCGCGTCGATGCAGGCCGCGCAGGCGTCCGTGCTCGCGCGTTCCGAAGCGGCCGTCAAGGCCGGCCAGTTGCCGGACCCGATGCTCAAGGCCGGCATCGACAACCTGCCAATCAACGGTGGGCAGCGCTTCACCGTCGGCCAGGACTTCATGACGATGCGCCGCATCGGCATCGAGCAGGAATGGGTGTCCGGCGACAAGCGGCGGCTGCGTACCGCGCTGGCCGACGAACAGGTCGGCCGCGAGCGCGCCGGCTATCTGGTGCAGCTCGCGGCCGTGCGCCGGCAGACCGCGACGGCGTGGCTCGATGCCATCTATGCGAAGCAGGCGCTCGCGCTTCAGCAGGCGCTGCTCGGTCACATGAACCATGAACTCGACGCGACGCAGGCGTCGTATCGCGGCGCGAAAGCGAGCGCGGGCGACGTCGTGCAGGCCCGCGCGATGCTCGCGCAGACGCAGGACCAGGTGCTCAAGGCACAGCAGGCGTATCGCACCGCGCTCATCGCGCTGGCCCGCTGGACGGCGGTGCCCGTGACGGACGTGGCCGGTACGCCGCCCGCGCCCGAATCCTTCGTATCGGCGTTGCCGCCGGACGAACTGCGCCTGTCGCAGCCGGCGCTCGTCGCCGCCGCGGACGATATCGCGGTGGCCGAAGCCGACGCCGCGGTCGCGAACAGCGAGCGCAGCCCCAACTGGACGTGGGAAATCGCGTACCAGCAGCGCGGCGGCGCGTATTCGAACATGGTGTCGATCGGCGTCTCGATCCCGCTGCCGCTCAATCGCAAGAATCGCCAGAACCGCGACGTCGCCGAAAAGGCCGCGCTCGCGACGAAGGCGCGCCTGATGTACGAGGACACGCTGCGCCAGGTACAGGCCGACATCCGCACGCAATCGGACACGCTGGCGAGCGGCCGCGAACGCATCGCGAACCTCAGCGCCGCGCTGTTGCCGGCCGCCGACCAGCACGTGCAGCTTGCGACGGCGGCGTACCGGGCCGGCACGGGGCCGCTCGCCGACACGTTCGCCGCGCGACGTGCGCAACTCGAAGCGCAATTACAGGTGCTCGACCTCAGGCGCGACGTATCGCAGACCTGGGCACAGCTCGAATATCAGGTCGTGCCGTCGGCGATGGCCGCCGCGCAGTGAAGGAGACGCTCATGACAAGGCAATCACTGATGCGTGCGGCGCTGATCGCATCCGCCGGCGCGGTGCTCGTCGGCGCCGGCTATTTCGCGGGCGTTCGCCATGCGACGAACGGCGCGGCGACGGCCGCCATGCCCGCCGCTGCGCCGTCGGGCATACCGTCGGGTGTGCCGGCTCAGCAGGCCGCACGCAAGGTGCTGTACTGGCACGACCCGATGGTGCCGAACCAGCACTTCGACAAACCGGGCAAATCGCCGTTCATGGACATGCAGTTGCAGCCGGTCTACGCGGACGAAAGCGGTGCCGCGGCAGGCATCCGGATCGATCCGGGCCTGCAGCAGAACCTCGGCATCCGCTATGCGACCGTGCGTCGGCAGCAGACGGCGGCCGGCTTCGACGCGGTGGGCACCACGCAGTTCGACGAAGCGCGTGCGGAGGTCGTGCAGTCGCGCGTCACGGGCTACATCGACCATCTGTATGCACGCGCGCCGATGCAGCGCATCGCGAAGGGCGCGCCGGTCGCATCGCTGTTCGTGCCCGACTGGCTCGCACCGCAGGAGGAATATCTCGCGCTGAAGCGCGGCGGCATGGACGGCAACCTGCTCGATGCGGCGCGCGCACGAATGCGCGCGCTGTCGATTCCGGACGGGATGATCGCGACCCTCGATCGCACCGGCCGCGCGCAGACGCACGTCGTGCTGAGCGCGCCGGAGACGGGCGTCGTCAGCGAGCTGAACGTGCGCGACGGCGCGATGGTCGCGCCCGGCCAGACGCTCGCGAAGATCGCCGGACTGGCGACGCTGTGGCTGATCGTCGAGGTGCCGGAAGCGCTCGCTTTGAACGTGCAGCCGGGAATGTCGGTCGACGCGACGTTCGCGGGCGATCCGGCCCGGCATTTCAGCGGCCGTATCCGCGAAGTGCTGCCCGGCATCAGCACGGGCAGCCGCACGCTGCAGGCGCGCGTGGAGATCGACAACGCGTCGCTGAAGCTCACGCCCGGCATGCTGATGCGCGTGCGGGTCGCCGCGAAGGAGACGGTGTCGCGCCTGCTCGTGCCGTCCGAGGCCGTGATCGCGACCGGCCGGCGCACGATCGTCATCGCGAAGCTCGGCGACGGTCGGCTTCAGCCGGTGTCGGTGACGGTCGGCAACGACGTCGGCGGCGACACGGAAGTGCTCGGCGGGCTGAACGAAGGCGACACGGTTGTCGCATCGGGGCAGTTCCTGATCGATTCGGAAGCCAGCCTGAAAAGCGTGTTGCCGCGGCTGGAGCGGGCGGCAGGCGCAAGCTCGGCCGCATCGTCCGCGACGGCAAGCGCGCCGGTCTACGAAACCACCGGCAAGGTGGAGAAGGTCACGTCCGACGACATCACGTTCTCGCATCAGCCGGTGCCGGCGCTCGGCTGGGGCGCGATGACGATGGCGTTCGGCAAGCCGTCGGCGCACGCGTTTCCGGACGTGAAGCCGGGGCAGACCGTGCGTTTCGCGTTCACACAGGCCGACGACGGCTACCGGCTGACGAAGGTCGAGCCGCAGGGAGGTGAGCGATGATCGCGCGCCTCATTCACTGGTCCGTCCATCATCGGTTTCTGGTGCTGCTGGCCACCGTGCTGCTCGCGGCATGGGGCGTGCATTCGCTGCGGCAGACACCGCTCGACGCCTTGCCCGACCTGTCGGACACGCAGGTGATCGTGAAGGCGTCGTATCCGGGCAAGGCGCCGCAGGTCGTCGAGGATCAGGTGACCTATCCGCTGACGACGACGCTGCTCGGCGTGCCCGGCGCGAAAACCGTGCGCGCGTACTCGTCGTTCGGCGACGCGTTCGTCTACGTGCTGTTCGACGACCGCACCGATCCGTACTGGGCGCGCTCGCGCGTGCTCGAATACCTCAGCCAGGTGCAGAGTCGCCTGCCGGCGGGCGCGACCGTGTCGCTTGGGCCCGATGCGACCGGCGTCGGCTGGGTATACGAGTACGCGCTCGTCGATCGCCCCGGCCGTCACGATCTCGGCCAGTTGCGCGCGCTCAACGACTGGTTCCTGAAGTTCGAACTGAAGGCCGTGCCGGACGTCTCCGAAGTCGCGAGCATCGGCGGCATGGTGCGCCAGTACCAGGTCGTGCTGGACCCGGACAAGCTGCGCGCATACGGCATCACGCAGGCGGCGGTCGCGGAGGCGCTCGGCAAGGCCAACCAGGCCTCCGGCGGCTCGGTCGTCGAGCTGGCCGAGTCGGAGTACATGGTGCGGTCGTCCGGCTACCTGCGCACGCTCGACGATTTCCGTCACGTCGTGCTGCGCACCGACGACACCGGCACGCCGGTCCTGCTCGGCGACGTCGCACGCATCCAGGTCGGCCCGGCGATGCGGCGCGGTATCGCGGAACTGAACGGGCAGGGCGAAGTGACGGGCGGTGTCGTCGTGATGCGCTCGGGCAAGAACGCGCTGACGACGATCGACGCGGTGAAGGCGAAGCTCGCCGACCTCAAGCGTTCGCTGCCTGCCGGCGTCGAGATCGTCACGACCTACGACCGATCGCAACTGATCGCGCGCGCGGTCGACAACCTGACGGACAAGCTGATCGAGGAATTCGTCATCGTCGGTGTCGTCTGCGCGGTGTTCCTGTTCCATCTGCGCAGCGCGCTGGTCGCGATCCTGTCGCTGCCGCTCGGCGTATTGGCCGCGTTCATCGTGATGCGCTACCAGGGCGTGAATGCCAACCTGATGTCGCTCGGGGGGATCGCGATCGCGATCGGCGCGATGATCGACGCGGCGATCGTGATGATCGAGAACGCGCACAAGCATCTGGAAGCGTACGACCACGCGCATCCGGGCGAGCCGCTCACGGCCGCGCGCCGCTGGGAACTCGTCGCGGCATCGGCGGCGGAGGTCGGCCCCGCGCTGTTCTTCTCGCTGCTGATCATCACGCTGTCGTTCGTTCCGGTGTTTTCGCTGGAAGGGCAGGAGGGCAAGCTGTTCGCGCCGCTGGCGTTCACGAAGACCTATACGATCGCGGCGGCCGCCGGGTTGTCGGTGACGCTGGTGCCGGTGCTGATGGGCTATCTGGTGCGCGGCCGCATTCCGCACGAGCACGCGAACCCGATCAATCGCGTGCTGATCCGCCTGTACCGGCCGCTGCTCGAAGCGACGTTGCGGCGCCCGTGGGCCGCGATCGGCGTGGCAGTCATCGCGCTCGTGTTGACGGCCGTGCCGTTGTCGCGGCTCGGCGGCGAATTCATGCCGCCGCTCGACGAAGGCGACTTGCTGTACATGCCGACCGCGCTGCCGGGCATCTCGGCGGACAAGGCGAGCGAACTGCTGCAGCAGACCGACCGACTGATCAAGACGGTGCCCGAGGTCGACACGGTGTTCGGCAAGTCGGGTCGCGCCGATACCGCGACCGACCCCGCGCCGCTCGAGATGTTCGAGACGACGATCCGCTTCAAGCCGCGCAGTACATGGCGGCCGGGCATGACGCCGGAGAAGCTCGTCGACGAACTCGACCGGACGGTGAGGGTGCCGGGCCTGTCGAACGTATGGGTGCCGCCGATCCGCAACCGGCTCGACATGCTGTCCACCGGGATCAAGACGCCGGTCGGCGTGAAGATTTCCGGGCCGGACCTGACGGGAATCGACGCGATCGCGACGCAGGTCGAGGCTGCCGTGAAGCGCGTGCCGGGCGTGACGTCCGCGCTCGCGGAGCGGCTGAACGGCGGCCGCTACGTCGACGTCGACATCGATCGGCTTGCCGCCGCGCGTTACGGGCTGTCGGTGGCGGATATCCAGTCGGTCGTGTCGTCGGCGATCGGCGGCGAGGACGTCGGCGAAGTGATCGCCGGGCGCGAACGCTTTCCGATCAACATCCGCTATCCGCGCGAGATCCGCGATTCGCTCGAGAACCTGCGGCAACTGCCGGTCGTCACCGCGCGCGGCGCGCAGATTCGCCTCGGCGACGTCGCGCGTGTCGCGATCGCCGACGGGCCGCCGATGATCCGCAGCGAGAACGCACGGCTGTCCGGCTACGTGTACGTCGATCTCCGCGGTGTCGACCTGAGCACGGCGGTTCGTGCGATGCAGCAGGCCGTCGCGCGGCAGGTCGCGTTGCCGCCCGGCTATTCGATCGCGTGGTCGGGGCAGTTCGAGTATCTCGAACGCGCGGCGGCGACGTTGCGCACCGTCGTGCCCGTCACGCTCGTCGTGATCTTCGTGCTGCTGTTCGTCACGTTCGATTCGGCGGCCGACGCGTTGCTGCTGATGTCGACGGTGCCGTTCGCGCTGGTCGGCGGATTCTGGCTCGTATGGGCGCTCGGCCATGCGGTGTCCGTCGCGACGTCGGTCGGGTTCATCGCGCTGGCGGGCGTGGCGGCCGAATTCGGCGTGGTGATGCTGCTGTACCTGAAGGGCGCGCTGCAGCGCCGGCTCGATGCCGGCGAACCGCCGACCGATGCGTTGCTGCTCGACGCGATTCGCGAAGGCGCGGTGCTGCGCGTGCGGCCGAAGGCGATGACGGTCGCCGTCGTGCTCGCCGGCCTCGTGCCGATCATGATCGGCCACGGCGCCGGGTCCGAAGTCATGCAGCGCATCGCCGCGCCGATGGTCGGCGGCATGGTCACGGCGCCGCTCTTGTCGATGTTCGTCATTCCCGCCGCGTGGCTTCTGCTGCAGCGCCGTCGTGCGCGAAGCGCGGGCCGAGCGCGGCATTCCGATGCAGTTCCTCCCGGCACGAACGTGCCATCCCTTCCCACCGGAGAATCACGATGAAGATGAATCAATTGATCGCTGCTGCAACCGCTGTCGTCGCGCTGAGTGCTTTCGCGGTACCGGCGCTTGCCGCCGGCGAGATGTCGAACATGGACATGTCCGGCATGAAGATGTCGTCGGACGGCGCGGCGGAATCGAACGCTGCGCTGACCGACGCCGAAGTGAAGAAGGTCGATGCCGCGAGCGGTAAGATCACGTTGAAGCACGGCGCGCTGCAGAACGTCGGGATGCCGCCGATGACGATGGCGTTCAAGGCGAAGGATGCGGCGATGCTCGCGCAAGCGCATGCGGGCGACAAGGTCAAGGTGCGGATCGAGAAGGTCGACGGCACGCTGACGATCGTCAAACTCGTCAAGGGTTCCTGATCGTCGGGATGCGGGCGTCGCAGCCGCCGCCCGCATCCGGCGCCGTGAAGCGCGCCATGAAGCGCGCCGCGCCGACGTGTTGGTCGGCCGGCGCGCCCGCCCGGCGTTCAGCGCGCCAGCGTCACCGCCAGATATCCCGCATAACCCGCGCCATTCGCGAGCAATGCCCAGATCGCGAGCCCGCGCGTGCGCGCATTGACGCGCAGCCAGGCCGCCGCCGCGAGCGTGATGATCACGCCGGTCAGCACTTCGGGGCGCGGCTCCCACGGCGTCAGCATGATGCCGATCGCCGGCAGCAGCGTGCCCTGGAACACCATCGCGCCGGTGATGTTGCCGAACGCCAGCGTGTCTTTCCCGCGGCGAATCCACAGCACGCTGTTGACCTTCTCCGGCAGCTCCGTCGCGATCGGCACGATGATCAGCGACAGCAGCAGCGCCGACACGCCGAGCACGTGCGACACGCCTTCCACGCCGTGAATGAAGCCCTTCGCCCCGCCGACCAGCAGCGCGACGCCGATCAGCAGTTGCAGCACGATCGTCGCCAGGTTGGTCGGCAGGCCGATGCGCGACAGCAACATCGCGTGCGGCGCCTCGGTGCCGTGCCCGGCATCGACGAGCCCGGTCGATGCACGGAACGTCATCACGACGTACATCACGTAGAGCCCGACCAGCATCGCGGCGAGCAGCGCGCGTACGGCCCAGTTGTGATGCGGAACGAACATCGCGACGGTCGCCAGCGAGAACGCGGCGAGGAACGTGTTCATGTCGCGCACGAAGCCGGTGCGTTCCGGCGCGATCGTGCCGCGCAGCCCGCGCGTGCGGATCACGGCGAGCGTCATCAGGAACGTGGTGAGCGTCGCGAGCATCAGCGGCGCGCCGAGAATCGCGCCGACGCCGATCTCCTCGTTCACGGCCTGGTTCGACGTGCCGCCGGCCAGCGCGAGCAGCGGCACCATCGTTTCGGGCAGCGCGGTGCCGACGGCCGCGAACAGCGAGCCCGTCACGCCTTCGGAAATCTTCAGGCGTTCGCCGAGATGTTCGAGCGCATTGGTGAAGACTTCGGCCGCGACGAGGATCACGACCAGCATGAACGCCAGTTCGACAAACATGAAGGTCATGCGGCACCTCCGCAGGCAGCGGTGGCGTGGGCAAGGCGAGCAGGGAGGAACATGGGGACTCCGTGGTCGGACGCTGACGAACCATGACACATCCGCCGACGTCCGACCAGGAACGACGCGATGTGCCGATGGTCTCGCCAAGCCGATCAGGCCGAACGCGCCACGGCCGCAAGCCGAGTGTGTTGACGCGTTCGCTTTCCGGGGGCGGAAAGCAGGCTACTCCCCAAAGACGGAGAGCAGTCTAGCCGAGCGGTTTTCTTTCGACAAGCCTTCGTCTCGAAAAAAATATACCCCTCCACCCTATAGGGGCAGCCTTCCGGAGATATACTCCCCTACCCTATACAGGAGCCATCGATGAGTCATACCGTCCGCGAGAAACAGAAGCTGCTGAACCGCGTGCGCCGTATCAAGGGACAGGTGGAAGCGATCGAGCGGGCGCTGGAAGAAGAGCGCGGCTGCAACGACGTGCTGCAACTGATCACGAGCTGCCGCGGCGCGATGAACGGCCTGCTGGCCGTCGTGCTGGAAGACCACATCCGGTCGCATCTCGTCGATGCGGACACGCCCGATGCGCACGAGGGCAGCGCGACCGAGCAGCTGATCGAGGTCGTGCACAGCTATTTCAAGTAACCGGATGCAAACATGAACGAATTCGACGGCGCGGCGGCGGGCGGCGCGCACAGCCACGCATTTCTGGGCGCCGCACATGCGCGCAACGAGCGGAAGACGTGGATGGTCATCGGCTTGTGTACGGCGATGATGATCGCCGAGATCGTCGGCGGCACGCTGTTCGGCTCGCTCGCGCTGGTCGCCGACGGGCTGCACATGTCGACGCACGCGGGCGCGATGCTGATCGCCGCGCTGGCCTATACCTATGCGCGCCGGCATGCCGACGATCCGCGTTTCGTGTTCGGCACCGGCAAGCTCGGCGACCTCGCCGGTTTCACGAGCGCGATCGTGCTGGCGATGATCGCGGTGCTGATCGGCTATGAGGCGATCGCGCGCCTGCTGGCGCCGGTGCCGATTCACTTCGGCGAAGCGATTCCGATTGCGGTGCTGGGGCTTGCCGTGAACCTCGCGAGCGTGTGGCTGCTCAGCGGCGACCACCATCACGGGCATGGTCACGGCCATCACCATGCGCACGGGCACGACCGCCACGATGACCATGATCATGACCACGACGACGCGCACCACGCGCATCATGCTCACGGTTCGCACTCGGCCGCGCATCACGACCACAACATCCGGTCGGCCTACGTTCACGTGATCGCCGACGCGGCCGTATCGGTGCTGGCGATCGTCGGCCTGCTGCTCGCGCGCGCGTTCGGATGGGTCTGGATGGACCCGCTCGCGGGCATCGTCGGCGCGCTGGTGATCGCCAACTGGGCGTACGGGCTGATGCGCGATACGGGCAGGATCCTGCTCGACGTCAACGTCGATCGCAAGCTGACGGACAACGTCCGCCGCGCGATCGAGGCGCTCGGCGACACGGTCAACGATCTTCATGTGTGGCGCGTGGGACCCGGGCACATGAGCGCGATCGTGTCGGTCGAATCGGCCGACACCGCGCGCGATGCACGTTTCTACCATGCGCTGGTCGCGGGCTTCGACGGCGTGTCGCACGTGACCGTCGAAGTGCTGACGCCCGCGAAGGCGGCCTGATCGTGGCCGTGAAATCGCCGTGTATCGAGCTGTGTGCGTTCGACGGCCGCACGGGCTTTTGCGTCGGCTGCCTGCGCACCCGCGACGAGGCGCGCGACTGGAAGAAGCTGACCGACCATCGCCGGCACCAGATCCTCAACGACCGCACGCGCCGGCAGGCGAAACTTCGGCGCGATACGGCGGAATAGCGAGCGCGCACGCACGGCGTGCGGTCGTGTCACGGGACTGCAGTAGCATCACAGGCATTCGACATCTGGATCCCTGAACCGGAGCGACCCATGCAGACCGACTCATCGACCGGCATTCTTCGGCAGATTCCACGCAGCGTGTGGGTGCTCGGCTGTGTCAGCCTGCTGATGGACGTGTCGTCCGAAATCATCCACAGCCTGTTGCCGATGTTCCTGATGGCGGGGCTCGGCGCGAGCGCGACGACGATCGGCCTGATCGAGGGGATCGCCGAGGCGACGTCGCCGGTCGTCAAGGTGTTCTCCGGCACGCTGAGCGACTATCTGCGCAATCGCAAATGGCTCGCGGTGACCGGCTACGCGCTCGGCGCGCTCAGCAAGCCGCTGTTCGCGATCGCGCCGACGATCGGCGTCGTGGTGACCGCACGCATCGTCGATCGCGTCGGCAAGGGGATTCGCGGCGCGCCGCGCGATGCGCTCGTCGCCGACGTCACGCCCGTTCACCTGCGCGGCGCCGCGTACGGGTTGCGCCAGTCGCTCGACACGGTCGGCGCATTCCTCGGGCCGCTGCTGGCCGTCGTCATCATGCTGGTGTGGCGCGACGATTTCCGCCTCGCGTTCTGGCTGGCCGTGATCCCGGGCGTGCTCGCCGTGGCGCTGCTCGCGTTCGGCATCGACGAACCGGCGCGTGCGCCGGGCGAGCCGCGCGTCAATCCGATCCGCCGCGAGGTCGTCGCGCAACTCGGTGCCCGCTACTGGTGGGTCGTGGCCGTCGGCGGCGTGTTCGCGCTCGCGCGTTTCAGCGAGGCGTTCCTGGTGCTGCGCGCGATGGGCAGCGGCGTGCCCGTCGCGCTCGTGCCGCTCGTGATGGTCGCGATGAACGTCGTGTATGCGTTGTCCGCTTACCCGTTCGGCAAGCTCGCCGATACGACGAGCCACACGACACTGATGGTGGTCGGGCTCGTCATGCTGATCGCCGCCGATATCGTGTTGGCGCACGGCGCGCACTGGCCGGCCGTGCTCGTCGGCGTCGCGCTGTGGGGGCTCCATATGGGCATGACGCAAGGGCTGCTCGCGACGATGGTCGCGCATGCCGCGCCGGCCGAATTGAGAGGGACGGCGTTCGGCGTGTTCAACCTGGTCAGCGGCATCGTGACGCTCGTATCGAGCGTCGTCGCGGGCTTCCTGTGGGACCGGGCCGGTGCTGCTGCCACGTTCTACGCGGGGGCGGTGTTCAGCGCGGCGACCATCGCGCTGCTCGTGTGCGTTCGCACGTCGTTCGGCACGGTGCAGGATCGCTAGCCGCACGACGCGGCGGCGCACGCGCTAACGATCGGCGCCGCGCGGAAAATAAAGCGCGAACGTCGTGCGCCCGTCGCGGCTCGCGACCTCCACCTTGCCGCGATGCAGCTCCATGATCGACTTCACGATCGCGAGCCCGAGCCCCGCGTTGCGCGCCGCGCCGTGCCGCGACGAATCGATCCGGTAGAAGCGCTCGAAGATCCGCTCGACCTGTTCGGGCGGAATCGCGGCGCCGCGGTTCGTGACTTCGACGACCGCGTAGCCGCGTTGTACGGACACGGCCAGCTCGATCGTCGACGCGGCGTCCGCGTGTTCGAGCGCATTCGACGCGAGGTTGCTGACCGCGCGCCGGAACAGCGTCGCGTCCGCGACGACCGGCGCTTCGCCATGCACGTCGATGCGCACGCCGGCCTCGTCGGCCAACGCCTGGAAATACGACGCGAGGCGGCGCAGTTCGCTGCCCGCGTCCAGTTCGGCGGTCTTCAGGTGCTGCCGCGCATTGTCGGTGCGCGCGAGAAACAGCATGTTCTCGATCATCCGCTGCAGCCGTTCGCATTCCTCGATGTTCGATTCGATCAGCGCTTCGTATTCGTCGACGGTGCGGGCGCGCGACAGCGTGATCTGCGACGAGCTGATCACGTTCGCGAGCGGCGTGCGCATGTCGTGCGCGAGATCGGACGAGAACTGCGACAGCCGCACGAACGCGCGTTCGAGGCGGTCGAGCATCCGGTTCACCGACGTGGCGAACTCGCGCAATTCGACCGGGCCGCCGCGCGCGTCGAGGCGTGCGTTCAGGTTGTGCGCCTCGATGCGCGACGTCTGCCGGCCGAGGCTTTCGACCGGGCGCAGGCCGCGCGACGCGACCGCGTAGCCGAGCGCGCCGACCAGCAGCGCGCCGACGGCCGCCGCGAGCCAGATGTCGACACGATAGCTTTCGAGCAGCGACTGCCGATCGGTCGCGGTGCGCGCGAGCGCGACCTCGATCGCTTCGCCGGACGGCAGCGTTTCGCGCGCGTACACGCAGCGCGACGTGCCGATGCCGGGCGGCGCGCACGTGAACGGCCCATCGGCGCTGCCAGCCGGATGCGGCGCCGAGATCACCGATGCGAGCGTGTTGCCGGCTTCGTCGGAATGCTCGACGAGCGGCTGGTGTCGCGCATCGTAGATGCCGAGATAGACGCCCGGATGTGACAGCAGCACGTCATGGAACACGGCCGGGTCGGCGCGCAGCGCGGCCGTCGAGCCGCTGGCGCGTGCCAGTTGCAGGAACTGGTTGAGCTTGGCGGAGATCTCGATGTCGTCGCGCCGCGTCAGTTCGGCGGACAGCGAACGATAGAGATACGCGCCGGTCAGCGCGAACACGAGCGCCGCGACGGCGGCGAACGCGAGCGTCAGGCGCCGCAGCAGCGAATACGACGCGGGGCGCGCGGTCACGAACGATCCTCGAGCACGTAGCCCATGCCGCGGATCGTGTGGATCAGCTTCTTCTCGTAAGCGTTGTCGATCTTCGCGCGCAGGCGCTTGATCGCCGCATCGACGACGTTCGTGTCGCTGTCGAAATTCATGTCCCAGATCTGCGACGTGATGAAGGTGCGCGTCAGCACCTCGCCTTCGCGTTCCGCGAGCAGTTGCAGCAGCGCGAATTCCTGTGCGGTCAGGTCGATGCGGGCGTCGGCGCGCCGCACGCGGCGCTTGAGCAGGTCGATTTCCAGATCGGCGACGTGCAGGATGTCGCGCACATTGCGCGGCGCGCGCCGCAGCAGCGAGCGGATACGGGCGAGGAATTCGGCATACGCGAACGGCTTGAGCAGGTAATCGTCGGCGCCGAGTTCGAGCCCGGCGACCTTGTCCTCGATCGCGTCGCGGGCCGTGAGCAGCAGCACGGGCGTCTGCTTCTGCGCGCGCAGCCGCCTGAGCACCTCGAAGCCGTCGAGCTCCGGCAGCATCACGTCGAGCACGACCAGGTCGAAATCCTCGTGCAATGCGAGGAACAGCCCGTCCTTGCCGTTTTCCGCGACGTCGACCGTGTAGCTCGCCTCCGTCAGGCCCTTCCGCAGGTAGGACGCCATCTTGGCTTCGTCTTCGACTATCAGTATCCGCATGGTGAGGCAGGCTGTCCGTGATTCCAGCCGGTCAGTGTAACGCCGGAGCGTACGGTGTCGCGCGTGCGCGAAGGATGACCGGCGGATGACGGAATTGTCATGAAAAGCCGGTCATGTTCCGGCCATGCCGTCGTCACCGCGGCGGCGATAAGCTGCGACCGTCTTGTCCCCGGAGCGCGCCGTCGCGGCGCCGCGATGGCCCGAACGATCGCTGTCTGCCCGATTTCGCATCCATGTCGTACTGGCGCACATTCCTCGTCGTCGTGTCGCTCGCGCTGAGCCTGCCGATCCAGTCGTTCGCGGCTGTTTCGATGCAGTGCGCGAGCGTCGCCGCGCCGCATGAGGAGAAGGTGTCGCACGCGATGCCGGCCGCGCAGGATGGTCATGCCGATCACGGCGACCACGCGCGGCATGCGTCGTCGTGTGTCGCGTGCGTGTCCTGCTGCTTCGGCACGGGCATGTCGGGGGCGCCTGCGGTGCCGGCCGCGGCGAGCGGCGGCGTCACGATCGTCGCGCCGCCGCCTTCGGCTGCGGACGTGTCGTTCCTGACCGGCGGCATCGACCGGCCGCCGCGCCGGATGCCCGCCTAGTCCCTGCCCGTGGCCGACCGGCCGCGATCCGCCCTCTACTCCGGCGGCCGCCTCAGGCGCGCCGGACGACTTACGACGAGACATGTTCATGCGATTGATCATTGCGGCGCTAATGGGCGCGGCGGCCCTCGTGCCGTCGCTCGCGCCCGCGCAAACCCCGTTGCCCGATCCGGCGGACGCCGCCGCGTCGGTGCCGGACGTCACCGTGACGTCCGCGTTCGACGGCTACCGGCCGTATCGGGACGATGCAGGCCCGGGCTGGAAGCAACTGAACCGGGACGTGACGGCGCGGCCCGCGAAAGGGCGTACGACCGGCGGCGCGGCCGGCAACGGCGCGGCCCATTCGATGCACGGAGGGGCCGCGCGATGACGACGTTCGCGATATCGCCGAGGATCGGCCCGGCCGTGGTCGCGCTGGCGTTCCTCGCGGGCTGCACGACGTTTTCGAAGGACGGCGGGTTCGACGCCGTGTCGTCCGCCGCATCGGCGCGCATCGGCAAGGACGCGGTGGTGGTCAGGACCGACGCCGACCGCGAAGCCGTCGACCGGCGGACGAAGGAACTGCTCGGCAAGCCGCTGTCGATGGACGACGCGGTGCAGGTCGCGCTGCTGAACAACCGCGGGCTGCAGGCGTCGTACGCGGAACTCGGGCTGTCGGAGGCCGACCTCGTGCAGGCCGGCCGGTTGCCGAACCCGCGCTTCGCATTCAGCCGCACGCGTGCCGGCGACGGCGAGCTGACGCTCGGCCGCACGTTCTCGGCGAACGTGTTCGCGCTGCTGACGATGCCGCTTGCAACGAAGATCGAGCGCCGCCGTTTCGAGCAGACCAGGCTGGAAACGGCCGATGCGATGCTGAAGGTCGCGGCCGATGCGCGCCGGGCCTACGTGGAAGCGGTCGCCGCCGAGCAGGCCGCGAACTATGCGCAGCAGGTGCGCGACGCCGCCAGCGCGGCCGCCGAACTGGCGCTGCGCATGCGGCAGGCCGGCAACTTCAGCCGGCTCGACTACGCGCGCGAACAGGCGTTTCATGCCGACGCGGTCGCGCAGCACGCGAAGGCGCGCCAGCAGGCCGTCGCCGCACGCGAGAAGCTCACGCGTGCGATGGGGCTGTGGGGCGAACGCACGCGATACGCGCTACCCGAACGCCTGCCGGATTTGCCGAAGGCGCGCCCGGATCTGCCCGATCTCGAACGCTTCGCGATGCGCAACCGCCTCGACATCCAGGCGGCGAAGCTGCGGACGCAGGGCGTCGCGTCGTCGCTCGGCCTGAGCAAGGCCACGCGTTTCGTCAACGCGGTCGAGCTCGGTTACGTGAACGACTACGAGACCGGCAAGGGCCACGAGCACGGCTACGAGATCAGCGTCGAGATTCCGCTGTTCGACTGGGGCGGCGCGAAGGTCGCGCGCGCCGAGGCCGTCTACATGCAATCGGCGAACCTGCTCGCGAAAACGGCCATCGATGCCCGCTCCGAAGTACGCGAATCGTACGCGGCGTACGTGACGAGCTACGACGTCGCGACGCACTATCGCGACGAAGTCGTGCCGCTGCGCAAGACGATTTCCGACGAACTGCTGCTGCGCTACAACGGGATGCTCGCGAGCGTGTTCGAGCTGCTGACCGATGCGCGCGAACAGGTCGGCGCGGTCAACGGCTACATCGACGCGCTGAAAGACTACTGGCTCGCCGAAACCGATCTGCAGATGGCCGTCGGCGGCCGGTTGCCGTCGTCGGGCGCCGCGCCGCGCGCACCGCATGACGCCGAATCGGCACCCGCATCCAGATCCGCATCCACACTCGGCGCCGACGCTGCGCGGCAGCCGGCTTCCACCCCCGCGGCGCCATCGGCGCCCGCCACGCAACCGCATCCGGAAGGTCATTGACATGGTGTCCCGTCGACAATTTCTCAGCGGCTCGGGCGCCGCGCTGCTTGGCGCGGCGATGGTCAGCCGGGCCGGCGCCGCGTCGCTGCCCGACGCGCCGACGATGGCGAAAACCGGCACGCAGCCGCCGCTCGTGCCGCCCAACGGCCGCCCGTACACGCCCGTCGCGACGCTGAACGGCTGGTCGCTGCCGTGGCGGATGAAGAACGGCTGGAAGGAATTCCACCTGACGGCCGAGCCCGTCGTGCGCGAGATGGCGCCCGGCATGAACGCGAACCTGTGGGGTTACAACGGCCAGTCGCCCGGCCCGACGATCGAGGCCGTCGAAGGCGACAAGGTCCGCATCTTCGTGACCAACCGGCTGCCCGAGCACACGACGATCCACTGGCACGGGCTGCGGCTGCCGAACGGGATGGACGGCGTCGGCGGCCTCACGCAGCCGCATATCCCGCCCGGCAAGACCTTCGTCTACGAGTTCCAGCTCGAAGCGCACGGCACGTTCATGTATCACCCGCACGCCGACGAGATGGTGCAGATGGCGATGGGGATGATGGGCATGTTCATCGTGCATCCGAAGGATCGCGGCACGATGCCGGTCGATCGCGATTTCGTGTTCCTGCTCGCCGCGTACGACATCGATCCGGGCAGCTACACGCCGCGCGTGAACGAGATGACCGACTTCAACATGTGGACCTTCAACTCGCGCGTGTTCCCGGGCATCGATCCGCTGCCGGTGCGCGCCGGCGACCGCGTGCGGATTCGTTTCGGCAACCTGACGATGACGAATCACCCGATCCATCTGCACGGCTACCGCTTCGAGATCGCGGGCACCGACGGCGGCTGGATTCCGCCGGCCGCGCGCTGGCCGGAAGTGACGGCCGATGTCGCGGTGGGCCAGATGCGCGCGATCGAGTTCACCGCCGATCGCCCGGGCGACTGGGCGTTTCATTGCCACAAGTCGCATCACACGATGAATGCGATGGGTCACCAGGTGCCGAACCTGATCGGCGTGCCGCAGAAGGATCTCGCGAAGCGGATCGGCAAGCTCGTGCCCGACTACATGGCGATGGGCAGCACGGGCGGCGCGATGGGCGGCATGGAGATGCCGCTGCCCGACAACACGCTGCCGATGATGACCGGCACGGGCCCGTTCGGGCCGCTGGAGATGGGCGGCATGTTCACGGTGCTCAAGGTACGGCAGGGGCTCGGTCGCAACGACTATCGCGATCCGGGCTGGTTCCGGCATCCGAAGGGCACCGTCGCATACGAATACACCGGCGAATTGCCGGATAGCTGAAGCAGCATGCGGCGGCCGCACCGAGGCGGCCGCCGGTTTCCATTCACTCACACGGGAGTCGACACGATGAAGAAGGGACTGGTTTTGATGGCGACGGGGTGGGCGCTGGCGTTGTCGGCCACGTCGCACGCGGCCGGCGACATGACCGGCGACATGGCCGGCATGGACATGAGCGCGGATGCGAAGCAGGGCGCCGCGGCGTCGAGCATGTCGCACGGCGAGATCCGCAAGGTCGACACGGCGGCCGGCAAGCTGACGATCAAGCACGGCCCGCTGGAGAACCTCGGGATGGACGCGATGACGATGGTATTCAAGGTGAAGGACCCGGCGATGCTGTCGCAGGTGAAGGCGGGCGATACGATCGACTTCGTCGCCGAGGACGTGGACGGCACGCTGACCGTCGTCGAACTGAAGAAGCCGTGACGCGGAGCCCGAACATGACGATTTCCACACGCAAGCGGCTGGCCGGCTTCACCGCCGCTGCCGCGCTCTTCGCGATTGCACCGGTCGCGGCGTCGGCGCACGGCAAGCTGGAAAGCGCGGTCCCGGCGGCCGGCAGCACGATCGACGCGGCGCCCGACATGGTGCGGCTCACGTTCAACGAAGCTCTCGAACCGGCGTTCAGCACGGTGAAGGTGTCGGATGCGAGCGGCAACGCCATCACGCAGGACAAGGCGAAGGTCGACGCGTCGAACCCGCGCGTGATGACCGTCGCGATCCCGACGCTCGCGGCGGGCGCGTACACCGTGCAATGGGCGGCGATGACGGCCGACGCGCATCGCACGAAGGGCACTTATACGTTCCGGGTGAAGGGATGAACGACGGCGTCGTCGGCCTGCTGCGGCTCGGGGCGGTGGCGATCCAGAACGCCGGGTTCGCGGTCGTCGTCGGTGCGCTGCTGGGGCGCCACTGGCTCGCGCGCGGCGCATCCGCATGGCAGCACGGTGTCGGACGGCGGCTCGTCGCGACGCTGCGCATCGCGTCCGTCGTATCGCTGCTCGCGAGCGTCACCGCGTTCTGGGCGCACTGCGCGCTGATGAGCGAAGTGTCGCTGCTCGACGCGGGCCCGGCGGTGTGTTCGATGCTCGCGGGCACCGGCTTCGGTCATGCGTGGCTGGCCGGCACGGTGTTCATGCTCGTCGTCGTGCTGCTGTCGTTCGCCGGACGTGCGAACGACACGCGGTTTCCGTTCGCGATGGCGGCCGCGCTTGCCGGTGTCGCGCTGGCGCGCAGCAATGGCGGCCATCCGGTCGACGCCGGGCTGTTCAGCGTGCCGGTGTGGATCGACTGGCTGCATCTGCTGGCGATCAGCGTGTGGATCGGACTCGTGCTCGTGACGGCGTTCGGCGTGATGCCGCGGCTCGCCCGCATGCCGGCGAGCGAACGCATGACGGGCGCGGCGTTCGTGCAGTCGCTGTCCGATGCGTCGACCTGCGCGTTGATCGTGCTGTTCGCGACCGGCGCGTACAACGGCTGGCGCGGCGTCGAGACGCCGGCCAACCTGTTCGCGTCGACGTACGGGCAGATCCTGCTGCTGAAGCTCGCGCTCGTGCTGCTTGCCGCGATGCTCGGCGCATACAACCGCTTCTTCGGGATGCCGACGCTGCTGCGCGCGTTGAAGGACCCGGCCGCCGCGATGCCGGCACACGCGTTGAAGCGGTTCTGCACCGTGCTGCGAGTCGAGGCGGTCGTGCTTGGCGGCGTGCTGATGGCGGCGGCCGTGCTCGTGTCGAGCGCGTTGCCGGGGACGATCTAGCGGCGGGGCTTCGGCGCCGGAAGATGGGGTGCATGGTTGGGGCTTGACCGGAGGACACACGGCGATCGCGGCGTGATGACGACCATTACATCGGCCTGTCTCGCGATTACCAAAAACTGTCACCGAGCGCCGCTAAGCTTTCGCCACCCTCACAACCGGGATTCCCGCCATGCGCTCGACAATCCGCCTGTTTGCCCCGCTATTGCTGCTCCCGACGCTCGCCGCGCCGGTGTGCGCCGCCACCGCCGCACCCGTCAGCCCGAATTGCGGCGGCAGCACGACGCCGATCGCCGATATCCAGGGGCCGGGCGCGCCGTCGCCGCTCGCCGGGCAGAATGCATCGATCGAAGCGGTCGTCACCGCCGATTTCGGCGGCACGGACGGCTTCGGCGGCTTCTTCGTCCAGCAGGCCGACGCGCAGCGCCGCAACCAGCCGGGCGTGTCCGAAGGGCTGTTCGTCTATGCGCCGAAAGCGCGCGCGAAGGCCGGCGATCTCGTGCACGTGACGGGCAAGGTCGAGGAGAAATACGGGCAGACGCAGCTCACGCTGTCGGGCGCGATCGCGGTGTGCGCGAACGGCCAGACGGTCACGCCCGCGACGCTCACGCTGCCGGTCGACAGCCCGAGCGCGTTCGCCGCATACGAAGGGATGCTCGTGCGCCTGCCGCAGACGCTGACTATCACCGACAACTACGAACTCGGCCGCTACGGCAGCGTGATGCTCAGCAACGGCCGCTTGCGGACGCCGACGAGCGTCATGCCGCCCGCGCAGGCGCAGACGCAGATCGACGCGAACGCGCGCAACCGCCTGATCCTCGACGACGGCTCGAACAAGCAGAACCCGGCAACCGTGCCGTATCCGGCGCCGGGCCTGTCGGCCGCGAACACGCTGCGCGCGGGCTACACGGTGCGCGACGTCGAAGGCGTGCTCGAAGTGCGGTACGGCGCCTGGCGCGTGCAGCCGCTGCCCGGCGCGGCCGCGCCGGCGTTCGACGCGCGTTCGAACCCGCGCACCCAAGCACCGGCGCGCGATCCGAAATCGAACCTGCGCGTCGCGTCGTTCAACGTGCTGAACTATTTCAACGGCAACGGTCTCGGCGGCGGCTTCGACGATCCGAACAACCGCGGCGCGAAGACCTTCCAGGAATTCCAGCGTCAGGAAGCGAAGATCGTCAGCGCGCTGAAGGCGATCGACGCCGACGTGATCGGCCTGATGGAAATCCAGAACAACGGCTACGGCGAACTGAGCGCGGTGCGCCAGCTCGCGGCGAAGCTCGGCAACCACTGGCGCGTGGTCGATCCCGGCACGTCGCGGCTGGGCGGCGACGCGATCGCGGTCGCGCTGATCTACGACAGCCGCAAGGTCGAACCGGTCGGCCGCGCGGCGACGCTCGCGATCGACGACAAGAACCGTCAGCCGCTCGCGCAGTCGTTCCGGCTGGTCAACGGCAACAAGCAGGCGCTGACGGTGGCCGTGAATCACCTGAAGTCGAAGAACTGCCCGGATGCGGCGAACGACGATCTCGACCAGGGCGATGGCCAGGGCTGCTGGAACCCGACGCGCACGCGCGCGGCGGCGAAGGTGGCCGACTGGCTGGCCGGCAACCCGACGGGCGTCAAGAGCCAGGGCGTGCTGCTGATCGGCGATTTCAACAGCTACACGTACGAAGACCCGATCCGCGCGCTCGAATCGCGCGGCTACCGCAACCTCGTCGCGCGCTGGATCGGCGCGAATGCGTACAGCTACGTGTACAACGGCGAAGCCGGCTATCTCGACCACGCGCTGGCGACGCTGCCGCTCGCATCGCACGTGAAGGCCGTGCACGAATGGCACATCAACGCGGACGAGCCGCTCGCGCTGCAGTACACGCTCGCGTACAAGTCGGCGGAGCAGCAGAAGACGTTCTATGCGGCCGATGCATATCGTTCGTCGGATCACGATCCGGTGCTGATCGATATCGCGCTGCCGGGCGGCGGGAAGTAATCGCGGTTCGAGTCTCGACGACGGGCGACGTGCGGCAGGCAATACCGTACGTCGTCGCTTGTCCGGGAACACCGTTTGAATGCCGGGTAAATAATGCCGTGAAGAATTAATCGAATCGGTATTTTGTGGATGACGCAGCGCACGGCGATGCTGCGATGGAAGCGTGATTGAAGCGAATCGAATCATCGAATGACGCGCGGCGCACGCCGCGGCATTGCATTAATCGATAGGTGATAATAAAAATGAAAGAATGATCCTGTCGATTTGAAGGCTTTGAATGCGCTTGTCCAAGACGGGATAGGCTTCCGCGTTATGCCGGAAAAGCAAAATATTCGGTGCGACATTACCGATGAAGCACACGCTGCCCGAATAATCCCGATTTCTTTCAGATTCCAGACACTGTCCGCCCTTTGCATCATTGCGGGATTTTTAATATCCGAATGATCTTTGACAACGCGGCGCAGCACCGCCTATTTTTGTGGTGTCGTAAATTTAGTCATATAAAAGTTGGCCAAACTGCAGGGGGCGCGTCCGAGCACCATTCTCGCCAGCAGTTTGCTGTGTCTGTATCAAGTTCAGTCTCTGAGAAGTCCAATCCCCAACCGCCGACTGCCGACCGTGCAACGCGAGTGGCGGGTCGGCCTGCGCGTGTCGCAGGCGTTGGCGGCCTTTGTGACGCGGTATCCGAAGCCAAAGGAAAGAGATGAAACCAGACAGGAGCAGTACCGGCAGCCGCCGTGTTCGTCGCGGCCGGCTGGCCGGGCTCGGTGCGTTGTCGGCCATGACGCTGGCGCTCGCGGCGTGCGGCGGCGACGATTCGTCGTCGGTCGGCGCGTCGAGTCTCGCGCAGGCCACCGCGAGCCAGCAGGCGAGCGCGCAGGCGGCCGGCACCCAGGCGCCGGCGGCCAACCAGCCGTACGTCGACCCGGTCGCGTACTCGATGAACGCGACCGACGGCCTCGCGCCGTCGCAGGTGTCCGAGAAGGCGGCCGTCATGCATTACCAGTGGACCGGCGGCGGCAAGACGATCAACTACACGACGACCACCGGCCACCTGACCGCGCAGGACGCGAACGGCAATGCGGAAGCGTCGATGTCGTATGTCGCGTACACCGCGCCCAGCACGAACGGCAAGCCGCGCCCGGTCACGTTCGTCTACAACGGCGGGCCCGGCTCGTCGTCGATCTGGCTGCGGCTCGGCTCGTTCGCGCCGACCCGCGTGGCCACGCCCGATCCGCTGTTCGGCAACAACTGGCCGAACTACCCGCTCGTCGACAATGCGGAGAGCCTGATCGACACCACCGACCTCGTGTTCATCGACCCGCCCGGCACCGGGCTGTCGGAAGCCGTGTTGCCGAACACCAACCAGAAGTACTGGGGCTCCGACGTGGACGTGAACATCATGCGCGACTTCATCCAGCGCTACCTGAACGTCAACAGTCGCGGCACGTCGCCGATCTACCTGTACGGCGAATCGTACGGCACGCCGCGGACCGACATGCTCGCGCTCGCGCTCGAATCGGCCGGCGTGCACCTGACGGGCATCGTGCTGCAGTCGTCGATCCTGAACTACTTCGCGGATGCGGTGGAAGCGGTGGCGATCACGCAGTCGACCGAAGGGCTGCTGCTCGATACCGATACGGTAGCCGGCTACCTGCCCGGCTACGCGGCGGTCGCCGCGTACTTCAACCAGGTGTCGCCGGCGCCGGTGAACCAGGATCTGTACGCATTCCAGACGGAACTGTTCACGACGCTGATCTACAGCCAGCTGCAGAAGTACTCGCAATCGTGGGTGTTGAGCCAGCTCGGCATTCCGGATGCGCTCGGCACGCCGGTGTTCCCGAGCGATGCGACGCTCAGGCTGTGGTCGATCCCGTCGAGCCTCACGCAGCAGGCGCTGCGCGGCTACTTCAACGCGAATCCGTTCGGCACGAGCCTGCTGCCCGGCACGACGATCGGCCGCTACGACGGGCGCGTGTCGTTGCCGAACTCGGACCCGCGGCTGCAGACCGACGGCGATCCGTCCGACATCCTGATCTCGCAGCCGTTCACGAACGCGCTCGCGACGCAGATGCCGGACTACCTCGGCTATACGGCCCCGAACGCGACGTACCTGCCGCTGAACGACAACATCATCGGCGTCTGGGACTTCTCGCACGACGGCCAGCCGATGCCGGACACGATCCCCGATCTGCTCGGCGCGCTGCAGCTCAACCCGAAGCTTCGCGTGCTCGCGGAGAACGGCTACCACGATCTCGCGACGCCGTTCTTCAACACCGAGAAGCAACTCGCGCGGCTGCAGACGGTGAAGGGCCTGAATCCGAAACTGCAGGTGAACTTCTTCCAGGGCGGCCACATGACTTACCTGGACGACGTCGCCCGTCCGCTGATGAAGCGGGACCTGCAGACGTTCTACAAGGGCGCGCGGATTCCGACGGCGCTGACGCTGCACACGCTGCCGCCGCCGTGGCCGGATGAAAACCCGCCGAGCGTTCCGACCGGCAGCGTCCCGGGCGCGACGGCCGCGACGACGCTGGCGGCAGCCCCTTGAGCGACGGCGTCCTTGTCGAAGGAACCCACTCTTCATCCATTGAATGCGAGCGATCATGTCCCTAATCCAATTGATGCGGCGTATGTCTCCGTTGATCGTGCTCGGTGCCGCGATGAGCAGTGCCTACGCGTTGCCGCCGCAGGCGGTGGCGCCGGTGAAGCTGCCGCACGGCGGGCGCGGTGTCGACGGTCCGTTCTTTCCGGCCACGCGCGCGGCGCCGGTGTTGCCGTCGACCGGCGCGGCGTTGCAGCAGCAGGCGCAGCAGCGCGTCGATGCGCGGCTCGGCGCCAATACCGTGCTGAGCAACGGCGCGGCCGTGACGAAGGCGCAGGCGCAGAGCAGCGGGCTCGGCTTCGTGTCGAAGCACTTCGACGAGATCGATGCGAAGCACACCGGCCGCGTGACGATGAGCGATGTACGGCAGTTCATCCGGCAGCGGCAGGTGCAGGCGCAGCAGGAACAGCAGGACGAGTGACGTAGTCGGGCAGGGCGGCGGCCGGCGCGATGGCGATCGCACCGGCCGCCGACTATTCAGCTGCGCGGGGGCGGGGTCGCCCGGCTTCCGTTGCATGTTTTCATCCCGCGTGCCGGAGAAGCGGGCGACGGCTTATTCCGTTTGCCGGTTGTCGCGTCGCGGTCCGAAGCGCGCGCGATAGTCGCGCGGCGAGATGCCGACGCGTTTCGAGAACGCACGCTGCAGCGCGTCCACGCTGCCGAATCCCGAGCGTTCCGCGATCCGTTCGAGCGGCCAGTCGGCCCGCTCCAGCAGCGCCTTCGCGCGCTCGACGCGCGCTGCCAGCACGTACTGCGCGGGCGATAGTCCGGTCTCCTTGACGAAATGGCGCGCGAACGTCCGTTCGCTCATGTGCATGCGGGCGGCCAGCGCGGCGACGCCGAGGTCGGCGGCCGGATCGTCGGCGATGTCGGCGAGCAGCGACCGCATGCGCGGCGTCGCCCCGGCCTGGATGTCGAGCCCGACGCTGAACTGCGCCTGTCCGCCGGGACGATGCATGAACAGCACGAGTTCGCGTGCGATCGCGAGCGCGGTCGGCGCACCGCAGTCCGCCTCGACGAGCGCCAGGCACAGATCGATACCGGCCGTCACGCCGGCCGACGTATGGAACGGCGGATCGCTCACGTAGATCGCGTCCGGCTCGATCCGCGCGTCGGGACAGAGCGCCTGTAGCGCCGAGCACGAACGCGCCGGTGCAGATGCTCGCGATGCGCCGCGTGCTCGCGATCCGGGTGCGGAGCCACGGCAGCACGCCGGCTTCCGACGCGGCGTGCCGTAGCGCCGCTTCATCGCCGCCCGCGACGATGATCGTGTCGATTCGTTCCGGCAGTGCCGCGAGGGCGGCCGCGCCGGCGAGCCGCAGGCCCGCGTGCGTGACGATATCGTCCCCGTGTTGCGACGCGAGCGTGAGCCGGTACGGAACGGCGTGATCCGGAAGATGACGGTTCGCGACCGCGAACACTTCCATCGGCCCCGTGATGTCGAGCGACTGGACACCTGCGAAGCCGACGACGACGACGTCGCGTGCCGAACGGGTTGACTGAGGCATGGCGGAAAGTGCGGTGGAGTTGTCCTTGTGACCGCGAGCATGATCCTTGTAATTTTCCGGACATGCAATCGATCGACACGGGTGGGCGATGCGGGAACGGAAGACAGGCGGCGCGGTGCTGCTCGTATGCGGGCTGCTGGGTGCGTGGGCATGGGGGTGGCCGGCGCGGGCGATGGCGGAGGACCCGCCGGCGGCGGCCCGGACGCTGACGATCGGCATGCCGAAGGCGGGCCGCCCGCGACCGCTCGTTGCGATCGTCGCGGACAACGCCGGAACGGAGACGACCGATTTCATCGTGCCGTACGCGATTCTGAAGCGCTCCGGTGCGGTCGATGTCGTCGCCGTGTCGGCCGACGAAGGCGCGGTCGAACTGATGCCCGCTCTGCGCGTGCTCGCCGATACCACGTTCGACCGGTTCGACGCGACGGTGCCCGCGGGGGCGGATGTCGTGATCGTTCCCGCGATGCATCGCGCGGACCGGCCGGCCGTGCTGGCCTGGCTACGCAAGCAGGCCGCTGCCGGCGCGACGATGGTGGCGATCTGCGATGGCGCCGAGGTGCTCGCGAACACCGGCCTGCTGCGGCATCGCACCGCGACGTCGCACTGGTATTCGCGCGAGCGCCTGCGTCGCCGCTTCACCGAGACGAAATGGGTCGACGATCGTCGCTACGTGATGGACGGCAACGTGATGACGACGACCGGCGTGTCCGCATCGATTCCCGCTTCGCTGGCATTGTTGAGCGCGCTGGCCGGGCCGACCGCCGCGCGCGACACGGCGCGCGGCCTCGGCGTGCAGGCATGGGGCGATGCGCACGACGGCAGCCGCTTCGGGGTGACCGCGCGCGCGGTGGCGATCGCATTGATGAACCGCGTCGCGTTCTGGCGGCACGAGACGTTCGATCTTCCGGTCGAAAGCGGGTTTGACGAGCTGCCGGTCGCGTTGAGCGCCGACGCGTGGGCGCGGACCTGGCGCAGTGACGTCGTCGCGACGGCCGATGCGGGCGTGGTCGAGTCGAGGTACGGGCTGCGGTTGCTGGCGCAGCCGGCCCATGGCCGGCACGCGCGCGTGACGACGTCGGCCGGCTGGCGGGGCGAATCGACGCTTGCCGGTGTGCTCGCGGATATCGCGGCGCGCTACGGCGACGCCACATCCGGGTGGGTCGCGTTGCAACTGGAGTATCCGGAGTAGCGCCCGCCGCGCTTACTTCACCCATTCCGCGAGCCGCGGATCGGGATAGGGCAGGAGATCTTGCGACGCGGTGGGCTCGGCCACCCATTTCTCGCCGTTCCAGTGGAAATCGGCCTGCGTTTCCGATCCGTGGCCGTTCGAGCGGATGGCCATGGTGCAGGCGGCCTGTCCGGGGTACGTCGGGTTCTTGGCACCGATGCAGGACCCGAGAAACACCATGACGTCGCCGAGGCCGAACCGCTCCTGCATCGCATAGGTTGCGTCGAGGTCGGAGAGCCGGTCCGGCACCGGCGTCGCGTCGCATGCAGCGACGCTCGCGGCCAGCAGCAGCGCGGCGGCGCGGCCGGCGCGCCGCCAGTGGTACGGGCCGTGGGCGGAAGGTGCGTCAGCGTCGGCGCGCTGCCGCGCGCGGGCATGTGACGGGCGGGGCATTCGGCGTCCAGCGGATGAACATGGCGGCCATTGTGACGGATTTCGCCGGCCGCCGCGACGTTCGCCAGGGGATCGACATGAAACTGCCGTGCCTCGACGTGCCGCTACCCGGCGCCAGCCCCGACGCGGCGTGATGGCGGCTCGCGTGCCGCGCGCGCGAACGCCAAGCCGCGATCACCGTCATCCTGAACGGCCCGCCGTGTTCCGCCGCATGCGCGACTGCGCCGTTCGCGACGTCGAGCGCGAAGCCCCTCACGTCGAAATGCCCGAGGTCGAGCGACCCGCCGCGAACGCGCCCGGTCATCGGCGTCACGGCTGCCGTCGGGTACATCCATTTGCCGCGCAGCGTCACGGCGGGGACGTTCAGGCCGTCCGTCGTGCAGACAGCCGGTTCCACAGCATGCCGGAGCGGCTCCCGCTGCGGCAATACGCAAGCACCGGCTTGGGCAGCGTATCGACCAGTGCGCCGAACGCGTCGACTTCCGCGTCGCCGATGCGATCGCGTTCGACCGGCAGGTAGCGCGCGTCCATCCCGAGTTCGCGCGCGGCCGCGGCGATTTCCTCGAACGCCGGCTGGTCGTCGCCTTCGCCATCCGGCCGGTTGCAGATCACCGCACGGAAGCCGGCATTGCGGATCGCCTTCAGGTCGGCCGGCGTGATCTGCCGCGACGCGGTGAAGCCGGTCGCCGCGGCCGCGCGACATTGCTCGATCGCTCGCGCGAAACAGCCGATCGCGAAGTCGACGTCCTGCTCCGTCGTGAACCGCCCGAAACTGATGCGCACGGTGCGACCGGCCGTTTCCGCATCGAGGCCGATCGCGGTCAGCACGTGGGACGGCGCGCCGCTGGTCGAATTGCACGCGGAGGTCGACGACACGGCGAGCGCATCGCCGAGCATGAACGGGAAGAAGCCCGGCGCATGCACCGTCAGGCTCAGCGTGTGCGGGATGCGGCGGGCGGCGGCCGCGTTCTGCGTGACGTCGCCGAGCGCGAACAGCGCGCCGGTCAGCCGTGCGCCGAGCGCCGCGATTCGCGCGGTCTCGCCGTCGAGTTTTTCCGCGGCGAGTGCGCACGCGACGCCCATGCCGACGATCTGGTGCGTCGCGAGCGTGCCCGAACGCAACCCGCGCTCGTGGCCGCCGCCGTGAATCTGCGGTGCGATCCGGCTGGCGATCTCGCGGCGGACGAACAGGGCGCCGATGCCTTTCGGGCCGTACACCTTGTGGGCGGACATCGACATCATGTCGATGCCGAGCGCGCGCACGTCGATCGGCGTCTTGCCGAGCGCCTGCGCGGCGTCGACGTGGAGCAGCGCGCCGGCGGCGTGCACGATGCCGGCGATCGCGCCGATGTCGGTCAGCGTGCCGATCTCGTTGTTCACGAGCATCAGCGACACGAGGCCCGTGTCGGGGCCGATCGCGGCCGCGACCGCGTCGGCGGTGATTTCGCCGTGCGCGTCGGGCGTCAGGAAGGTGACCTGCGTGCCGTGCTTCGACAGGTTCGCCATCGTGTCGAGAATGGCCTTGTGCTCGAGGCGGCTCGTGATCAGGTGGCGCTTGCCGGTCGCGTTTTCCGCATAGCCCTTCAGCGCGAGGTTGTTCGATTCGGTGGCGCCGGACGTCCAGACGATTTCGTCGGCATCCGCGCCGATCAAGGCGGCGACCTGCGCGCGGGCGTGCTCGACCTTGTCTTTCGCGAGCCGGCCGGCGGCGTGCGAACTGGAAGCGGGGTTGCCGAAGATGCCGTCGAAGCCGAGGCAGGCCGTCATCGCTTCGATCACGCGCGGATCGGCCGGGGTGGTGGCTGCGTAGTCGAGGTAGTGCAGCGGGGTGGGTTCGCTCATGTCCGTCTCTTGCTGATTGCGTAGTGACGGAAATGATACGGGGGACAGAAGGGAAAAAGGATCCAAAGTTGGCTGGCGATTCAGCTCGATGTGGAATAATATTTTCTCTGTTTATGAAGTTGGGGAATTTGTTTCTCGGTGGGCCAATTGTGCGCGGGGGCACCGGCTCGACCGGCGGGTTGGCCTGCCGCGGTCGGCCGGGTCGCACGGAGAAGCGTCGCGGGCCGGCATGGCAGCTGGCCATCGTGTCGCCGGGTTCGAGCCTGCCGGCGCCCGGCGGCACGTCGGGTCACGCGCGCATCAAGTCTCGATGAGATTGAGAAACTGCCGCACGCGCGGGTGCGTGCTCGCGGTAAAGAACGCATCGGGCGTCGTGTCCTGCACCACCACGCCGTTCTCCATGAACACCACGCGATCGGCGACGTCCTGCGCGAAGCGCACTTCGTGCGTGACGACGAGCATCGTCATTCCGTTGCCCGCGAGTTCCCGCATGACCGCGAGCACGTCTTCCCGCAATGCCGGATCGAGCGCGGAAGTCGGCTCGTCGAACAGGATGACTTCCGGGTCCATCGCGAGGCCGCGGGCGATGGCGACGCGCTGCTTCTGGCCGCCGGACAGTCGCGCCGGGTATTCGCCGGCCTTGTGCGCGAGGCCCACGCGGTCGAGCAGGTGCAGCCCGCGCTCGAGCGCTTCGCTTTTGCGCACGCCCTTGACGCTCACGAGCCCCTCGATGACGTTTTCCAGCGCGGTGCGGTGCGGAAACAGGTTGAACGACTGGAACACCATCGCCGTACGCTGGCGGATGGCCTTGATGCGTTTCTGCTCGTCGCGCGACAGCGCGGTGCCGCCCGCGCGTTCGATTTCGATGCCGCACACCGATACCTTGCCCGCATCGGGCAGTTCCAGAAAATTCAGCGAGCGCAACAACGTGGTCTTGCCGGAGCCGGACGGCCCCATCAGCACGACCACTTCGCCGCGTGCGACACGGAAGTCGACGCGCCGCAGCACGACGTTTTCCCCGAAGGACTTGGCCAGCCCCTGAACGACGATGGTATGCATAGGTGTAGTCATTGAAAGCGCCGCGACACGCGGCCTTCGAAGATCGTCTGGACGATCGTCAGGATCTGGTTGATGACCCAGTAGATCAGGCCGACCATCAGGAACATCTCCATGTAGCGGAAGGTCGACGCGCCGACCTGGTCGGCCACGCGGGTGAGTTCGACGACGGTGATCGTGGACGCCAGCGACGTATCCTTGATCAGCGCGATCATCCGGCTGCCGACGGGCGGGATCGCGATGCGCAGCCCCTGCGGCAGGATCACGCGCCACATCATCTTCCAGTAGTTCATGCCGAGCGAATGCGCGGCTTCCCACTGGCCGCGATCGACCGCGTTGATCCCGGAGCGGAAGTTCTCGCTCAGGTACGCCGCGGAGAACAGCGTGAGCGCGAGCAGCGCGGCCGGTACCGGGTCGAGCGTGATGCCGTAGCGCGGCAGCCCGAAGTAGATCAGCAGGATCTGCACCAGCAGCGGCGTGCCGCGAAAGATCGACACGTACGCGAACGCGATGCCGCGCAGGAAGCGGATCGACGACACCCGCGCGAGCGCGACGGCGAGCCCCAGCGCCGAGCCGAGCGCGAACGAAGCGAGGCCGAGGAACACGGTCATCGTCACCGCGCTTTCGAGCAGCGGCAGCGACCGCACGAAGAGATCGAGCATGCGTCACTCCTTCTGCGCTTTCGCCCGCGCGATGTTGCCGACCATGTCGTAGGTCGGGCCGACCCAGCGCTTCGCGAGCCGTTCGAGCGTGCCGTCGGCGGCCATGTCGTCGATCGCCTTGTCGACGGCGGCGAGCAGCGCCGGTTGTCCCTTCGCGAGCGCCGGCGCGGACAGCTGATAGATCAGCGGCTCGCCGACTTCCTTGACCGGCAGGTGATTCACGTTCGCGTATTTCATCCCGCCGAAGTGGGAAATGATGACCGCATCGAGGCGGCCGCTGCCGAGATCGTTGAACACGAGGCCGCCGTTGTCGTACGCGCGAATGTCGGCGTCCTTCAGGTGCGCGCGTGCCCAGGTTTCGTTCGACGAGCCCGTGGTCACGCCGACGCGCTTGCCTTTCAGGTCGGCCTGCCCGTGAATGTGGGTGTTGTCGGTGCGCACGAAGATCCGGAAATCCTCGACGCCGTACGGTTTCGCGAAATCGACCTGCTTGCTGCGCTCGGCCGTCGGCGTCAGGTCGTTCATCACCAGATCGTATTTGCCGGCCTTGAGCCCTTCGACGAAGTTCTTGTACGCGTCCGCGACGAACACGACCTGCTTCACGCCGATGCGCTTGCCGACTTCGCGCGCGACTTCGACGTCGTAGCCGGCCGGCTGGTTGCGCTCGTCCAGCAGGCTCCACGGCGGGCTGCTCTGCGTGTTCGCGACGCGCAGCGTGCCGCTGCCGCGCGCGGCAGCGAGCAGGTCGGCCGCGCCGGCATCGAGGCTCGACAACGCGAGCGCGCCCGCGATGCCGAGCGTGGCCAGGCCTCTGGCCAGAACGCGGGTGGTCTGAGGGTTCATGGTGTCTCCTTGGGTGGTGGCTTGTTCCGCACGGCGGGTGTGTACGAGCGCCGCGTTACGCTGCGTGGTTTCTGACGTCGGTGAACGCGGCGAGCCCCGTGTACAGATCGTCGATCAGCAGCTCGGGGGCTTCGAGTCCGATCGACAGGCGCACGATCGGCTGGTCGGTCAGCGGGAACCGGCGCTGCGCCTGCAGCGGCGCCGGGTAGTACGCGGCGAGGCTGTGGACGCCGCCCCAGCTCGCGCCGATCGCGAAGTGGCGCAGCGCATCGAAGAACGCGGTGAACGCGGCTTCCGGCGCGGGTTCGAGCATCAGCGAAAACAGGCAGCCGTTGCCGGAGAAATCGCGCTTCCAGATCGCGTGCCCCGCGTCGGACGGCAGTGCGGGAAACAGCACCTGGCGAACCGCCGGATGCGATTCGAGCGCCTGCGCGACGCGCAGCGCCGCCGCGCTTTGCGCATCGAAGCGCACCTTCAGGGTGTCGAGGCCGCGCAACACGAGGAAACAGTCGTCGGGGCTCGCCTGCTGACCGAGGATGCTCTGCGTCTCGCGCAGCGTCTCGTAGTAGCCGAAGTCGTTCATGCTGATCGCGCCGAGCAGCAGATCGGAGTGACCGCCGAACAGCTTCGTGGCCGCTTCGACGCTCAGGTCCACGCCATGTTCGAGCGGTCGAAACGCGAGCGGGCTGGCCCACGTGTTGTCCATCATCGTCATGATGCGATGGCGGCGCGCGACGTCGACGATCGCCGGCACGTCCGGCATTTCCATCGTCACCGTGCCCGGCGATTCCATGCAGATCATCCGCGTATTCGGTTTCACGTACCGCTCGATGTCGGCGCCGATCGCCGGTTCGTACAGCTCGACGTCCACGTCGAACAGCGCGAGCCATTTCTGCGCGAAGGTCTTCAGCGCGCCGTAGCACGCGGCCGACACGAGCAGGTGATCGCCGCCGCGCACGAAGCCCATCACGGACGTCATCAGCGCGGCCTGCCCGGACGGCGCCAGCACGCAGTGCGCGCCGCCTTCGAGCACGGCGATGCGGCGCTCCAGTTCGCGCGCGGTCGGCGTGCCGGTGATGCCGTAGCTGTAGCCGTCGGGCTGGCGTTCCTTGCGGCGGGCGAAATCGTCGAGCGAGTCGAATACGACGGTCGAGGCACGCATGACCGCCGGCGACAGGCTGCGGAACGGTTGCGGAGGGAGCGGCGGGGTGGTCGTCATGATGCGGGTCGGGACTCCATGGCTGGAAACGGGATGACAAGCAGTTTTACTTTCGCGCCGGTTTGCAGCAACATCGGAAATAATTAGGTTGATAAGCCGGAGTTATAGGTGAGCGTGCGCGATATCGAGGTGTTCCGGGCGGTGATGAACGCCGGCAGTACCAGCAAGGCGGCCGGCGTGCTGGAGATTTCGCAGCCGGCGGTGAGCCAGTCGATCCGGCGGCTCGAGGGCATGGCCGGGTTCCGCCTGTTCGAGCGCGTGCGCAGCCGGCTCGTGCCGACGCAGGAGGCCGTCGCGCTGATGCGCGACGTCGACCGGTACTTTCTCGGCTTCGAGGTGATCGAACACCGGATCCGCAGCCTGCGTTCGTATGGGTTGGGGCGCCTCGCGATCGCGTCGCTGCCCGCGCTCGGCACCGGCTTCCTGCCGCGCGTGATCGCGTCGTTCGACGCGGCGGCGCGCGACGTGCAGATTTCGCTGCAGGTGATGAGCTCCCGCGAGGTTCACGAGAAGGTGTCGGCCGGGCAGGTCGATTTCGGGCTGATGTCCGACGAGATGTCGATGGCCGGGCTCGAGCACTCGTCGTTCGTCAGCATGCCCGGTGTCGCGGTGATGAATGCCGCGCACCCGCTGGCGGCGAAAAGCGTGATCAAGGCCGACGATCTGTCGCAGGCGCCGTTCATCGCGCTGAACCCGGAGGACAGCACGCGGTTGCGGCTCGAAACGCAGTTGCGCGGGCTCGGCGTCGTGCTGAAGCCGCTGGTCGAAACGCCTTATTCGCATACCGTATGCGAACTCGCGCTGGCCGGCGTGGGCGTCGGTTTCGCGCATCCGCTGGTGGCGCTCGACTTCGCACAGCGCGGGCTCGTGGTCCGGCCGTTCGACGTCGATGTCGCGTTTACCGGCGTGCTGGTGTTTCGTCCGGGTACGCCGATGTCGGAGAACGCGCGCGTGTTTCTCCAGCACATGCGGATCCAGCTGGAGGCCGACCGGCATGCGCTGGCGGCGTTGTCAGGCAGGAAGGGGCGGGGTAGTGCGCGGGGGCCGGGCGGTGGCGGTTGAATCGACAGCTGCTCGGGGGCCGTCCACCGATATCCCGATGTCCATGAGGGATTCCCCCGTAGCACGTGGCCACGCGCCCGTTCGACGCGGTACCCGTTCGCTCCGCGCGTTCCGGTAGCGCCTCCCGGTCCGCCGCGCCCGATTGTTTGCGTTTCGCGAATGGCGCGTTCGCCGGTTGTTCCATACCCGATCGGCGTCCGCGCACCTATCGTGGTGGCGTCGGCCGAGCCCGTTCGATGCGTCGAATCGGGACGCCGGCCGGCACTTCCTCGCGATTCGCGTCGCACACAAAAACCATCGGACACGAACCGTGCGCAGGCGCTGCGGCGCGCGCGGGCGAACCGGCGTCCACGGAGACGGACATGAAAGCAAACGAGTGGGATACCTCATACGAGTGGAAGGCGGTCACGCTGCTGGCGCTCGGTTTCGGGCTGGTCGGCCTCGACCGCTGGCTCATCGCGCCGCTGTTTCCTTCGATCATGAAGGACCTGAACCTGAACGCGCAGGACGTCGGCAACTGCATCGGCGTGCTCGGCCTGTCGTGGGGCATCTTCGCCGCGCTGATGGGCGGCATCTCGGACAAGATCGGTCGCCGGAAGGTGCTGATTCCGGCCATCATCGCGTTCTCGCTGCTGTCGGGCTTCTCGGGGCTCGCGGGCGGGTTGCTCGGCCTGATGGCGATTCGCGGGCTGATGGGCGTCGCGGAAGGCTCGTTCTGTCCGACGAGTTTTGCCGCGACGGCCGATGCGTCGCATCCGCGGCGGCGCGGCCTGAACCTCGGCCTGCAGCAAAGCGGCTTCGCGCTGTTCGGGCTCGCGCTGTCGCCGATCATCGCCACGCAGTTGCTCGGTTTCGTGTCGTGGCGCTGGGTCTTCGCGCTCGTGGCCGTGCCCGGCCTGGTCCTCGGCGCGATCATGGTGTTCGTGATTCGCGAGCCGAAGGTCGCGCAGGACGTCGCGTCGGAGCATGCGCCCGCGTCGCTCGGCCACGTGCTCAAGCGCCGCAACATCCTCGTGGCGATGGCCGCGCTGTGCTGCGCGATGACCGGCGTCTTCGTGCTCGGCGCGCTGCTGCCGCTGTACCTGACCGATTACCTGTCGCTCGGCACGCAGAAGATGGGCCTCGTCGTATCCGCGATCGGCTTCGGCGGCTTTCTCGGCCAGTTCGGCCTGCCCGGCCTGTCCGATCTGGTCGGCCGCCGCATCGCCAGCATCGTCGGCTTCGCGGGCACGGCCGTGATGCTCTACGTGTTCCGCGGCCTCGGCCCGCAGCCGCTCGCGCTGTTCGGCGTGCTGTTCGTCGCGTCGTTCTTCACGCTCGGGCTGGTGTCGCTGCTGTCCGGCCCGGTCGCGACCGAGGCCGCGCCGGTCGGCCTCGTGTCCACGTCCATCGGCGTGGTGGTCGGCGTCGGCGAGATCTTCGGCGGCGGCATCGCGCCGGCGATGGGCGGCTACGTGGCCGCACACTTTGGCATCCAGAACATCCTGTGGCTGCCGATGGCCTCGGTGCTGCTCGGCATCGTGGTCAGCCTGCTGCTGAAGGAAACCGCGCCGGCCGTGCTGCAGCGCCGCGCGATCGTGCAGCCGGAGCTGGCCGCCGGAGAGCAAGCGCGGTAATGCCGGTGTCGATGGGTCGGGCGATTGACATCGATTTCGCGACACAGTGACGCCTTTCGCATGACACCGCCTTGTATCCGCACAGGTAGACTGCCGGTTTCGCTGTCGAAAAAGGGCGCGGTATGGACCGGTTTCTGAGCATCGAGGCATTCGTGAGGGTCGCGGAGGCGAGCAGCTTCGCCGAGGCGGCGCGGCAGCTGGGTGTGACGAGTTCGGTCGTGACGAACCGCATCCAGCAACTGGAGAAGTTCGTCAACGCGCCGTTGTTTCACCGCAGCACGCGCCACGTGCGGCTGTCCGAAGTCGGCGAAACGTTTTACCGCGAGTGCGCCGAGGTGGTGGGCCGCGTCAACGAGCTGACCGACCAGATGCGCGAGCTGCGCGCGACACCGACCGGGCGGCTGCGCATCCAGATGCTGCCCGGCTTCGCGCTCGATCACTTCGGCAAGCCGCTCGCCGCGTTCAACCAGCGTTATCCGGGCATCCAGCTCGACATCATCGTCAACGATCGCGTCGTCGACCCCGTCGAAGAAGGGTTCGACATCGCGTTCCAGATCTTCCCGCCGATTTCCGAGTCGCTGATCGAGCGACGGCTGTTCACGGTCCGGCGCCTCTTCTGTGCCGCGCCCGCGTATGTCGACGCGCATGGTGCACCACAACATCCGCGCGATCTGCTGCAACACACGACGGCGCTGTATTCGGGCTACCCGTCGCGCAACCGCTGGACGATGACGCGCGGCGACGAGGTCGTCGAGATGGAGTTGCCGGGCATGATTCGCTCGAACTCCGTTCATCTGTTGCGCGAATACGCGCTGACCGGCGGCGGGGTCGTCTGCCTGCCCACGCTCGTGGCCAGCGACGCGCTCGTCGCGGGCCGCCTGGTGCCGATCCTGACCGACTACCAGCTCGCGCCGCTGAGCTTCGCCGCCGTCTATCCCGCCACGCAGCGACAGGCGTTGAAGGTGAAGGCCTTGGTCGAGTTCCTCGCGGAATACATCGGCGACGAATCGCCGTGGGACCGGCCGCTGCTGGCGCGCGGCTGGGTACGCTGACCCGCGCGGATTATTCGCGAAACGCAAATGCCGTAATCGCCATCCGTTGCCTTGTTGCTGGTGTGCGTTGCCCCTAGAGTGGAATCCAACAAGCGGTTCAACTCAGGAGACAGACATGACCAGCACGGCATTCCACACCGTCTTCGGTTCGCTCGACGGTTACCGGAAGGGCGAGATCGAAATCACCAGCGGCAGCGCGCAGCACTACGCCTTCTCGAACGTCTTCGAGGTGGCGTCGAAGTCGGCCCCTTACGAAAAGGTCGTCGCCGGCAAGAACCTCGAATACGTGATCGAAGTGCTGCGGACCGACGGCCAGTCGCCGTGGTTCGCGTGCGCGCACGACGAGTTCACGATCCAGATGGACGGCGAAGTCCGGATCGACTTCATCAAGCTCGACCACCCGCCGCAAGCGGGCCGCGGCACCGTGAGCGCAGGCGCGCATCCGGCCGGCCGAAACATGGGGTACGTCGTGTTGCGCAACGGGCATCAGGCGCTGTTGCCGGCCGGCTGTGCGTATCGCTTCACCGCGAGCCGGCCGGGCGTCGCGCTCGTCCAGACCGTGCTCGGCGAACTGTCCGTCGAGAAGTGGGCCGAGATCTGCCTGCACTGACCGTCCGACCGCATTCGACTATTCCAGGAGACACGTTATGGCCACCCTCGAGACCCTCGACCTTTCCACGGGCTTCGCCGCCGATCTGGTGCGATCGACCGAAGCCGATGCCGTCACCGGCTACCGCCGCTTTCAGCTCGGCGAATTCGCATTCCAGCGCGACGAATATTTCGTGAAGATCAGCTGGCCCGCGAAAGGCCAGACCCGCACGCATGCGATGCCGGCCGACGCATTCCTGCGCGCGATGATGCGCGACGTCGCGTGGGGCTTCTTCTACGGCTGGGTGAATTTCGACCACGTATTCGGCACGCGCAATCACTACGGCAAGGTCGACATGTATGCGGGCACCTTCAACGGCATTCTGAAGGACGCCGGCGTCGACTACACCGAGACCTTCGACACGCCGACGATCATGGCGACCTTCAAGGCGATGCTGCACGACTGGACCAACGAAGGCTTCGACCCGTTCGCGGCGCCCGAGGAAACGGGCACGGCGTTCGGCCGCAAGCACGGCGACAACGGCGCGGCGATCGAGCGCACGCGGATCGCGACGCGCCGCATGCCGGGGCTCGAAGGCGACTCGCCGTTGCGCGACGACCTGCCGGTCAACCGCGCGTTTCTCGACGTCGCGCAGGACGAGCCGGAAGTGCACGTCGAGCCGGGCTTCGAGGGCGAGCTGCACGCGTTCAACCTGTTCAAGTACCTGTCGCGCTCGGACGTGACGTGGAATCCGTCGGTCACGTCGGTGTGCGGGCGCAGCCTGTTCTGCCCGACCACCGAGGAATTCATCCTGCCGGTCTTCCACGGCAACGACCGCGTCGAATGGTTCCTGCAACTGTCCGACGAAATCGTGTGGGATATCGGCGACAAGAACACCGGCGCGCCGCGCGCCCGCATCACGATGCGGGCCGGTGACATCTGCGCGATGCCGGCCGATATCCGGCACCAGGGATATTCGACGAAGCGCTCGATGCTGCTGGTCTGGGAAAACGCGACGCCGGATCTGCCGCAACGCTACGAGAGCGGCGAGCTCGCGCCGTACCCGATCGCGTTCTAGGCCGCGCGTCAGTGTCTGCTTCCGCTTCCGCATTACACCGAGGACGATTCATGCAAACCCAACTCTTCATCGACGGGCGCTTCGTTGACGCCGTCGATCGCGGCACGATCGACGTGCTGAACCCGCACGATGGCTCCGTCATCACGAAGATCGCGGCTGCCACCGCGGCGGACGTCGATCTGGCCGTCGACGCCGCGACGCGCGCCTTCCCGGCCTGGTCGGCGATGCCGGCCGCCGAGCGCGGCCGCCTGCTGCTGCGCCTGGCCGATGCGATCGAAGCGAACACGGAAGCGCTGGCGCAGCTCGAATCGCTGGACACCGGCCACCCGATTCGCGATTCGCGGGCGCTCGACGTGCCGCGCACGGCGGCCTGCTTCCGCTATTTCGGCGGCATGGCCGACAAGCTGCAAGGCTCGGTGATACCGGTCGACACCGGCTTCCTGAACTACGTGCAGCGCGCGCCGATCGGCGTGGTCGGCCAGATCGTGCCGTGGAATTTTCCGCTGATGTTCACGAGCTGGAAGATGGGCCCGGCGCTGGCGGCCGGCAACACGGTGGTGCTCAAGCCGTCGGAAATCACGCCGCTGTCGACGTTGCGCATCGTCGAGCTGATGGCCGAGGTCGGATTTCCTGCCGGCGTCGTCAACATCGTGCCCGGCTACGGCCATACGGCCGGCCAGCGGCTCGCCGAACATCCGGGCGTCGGCAAGATCGCGTTCACCGGCTCGACGGCGACCGGCCGGCGAATCGTCGAAGCATCGCAGGGCAACCTGAAGCGCGTGCAACTGGAACTGGGCGGCAAGGGCGCCAACATCGTGTTCGACGATGCCAACCTCGACGCGGCCATCAACGGCGCCGCGTGGGCGATCTTCCACAACCAGGGGCAGGCGTGTATCGCGGGGTCGCGTCTGGTGCTGCACGAACGCATCGCGGACGCGTTTCTCGAACGCTTCGTCGCGCTCGCGTCGTCGATCCGGATCGGCAATCCGCTCGACCCGAATACCGAAATGGGGCCGCTCACGTCGAAGCAGCACCTCGATCGCGTGCTGTCGTATGTCGACGTCGCGCGCGAGCAGGGCGGCCGCGTGCTGACGGGCGGCAGCGCGCCGCAGGACCCGGCGCTCGCCAATGGCTATTACGTGCGCCCGACGATCGTCGAGGCGAAGCATGCGACCGACCGCGTCGCGCAGGAAGAAGTGTTCGGCCCGTTCGTCACCGTGCTGCGCTTCGGCAGCGACGACGAAGCGCTGGCCATCGCCAACGCGACGGAATACGGGCTCGGCAGCGGCCTGTGGACCAACGACCTGTCGCGCGCCCACCGGATGGCGGCGCGGATCGACGCGGGCATGTGCTGGATCAACTGCTACAAGCGCGTGAATCCGGGCAGCCCGTTCGGCGGCGTCGGCAAGTCGGGCTACGGCCGCGAGATGGGCTTCGAGGCGATGCACGACTACACGGAAGCGCGCTCGGTGTGGGTCAACGTCGACGGCAACGTGCCGCCGCATTTCAAGCGCTGAGGCCCGTATGGAGCGCTTCGTCTATCAGGGCACCCCGTCGCGCGTGGTCTTCGAATGGGGCGCGCTCGACAGGCTGCCGGACGAGCTGTCGGCGCTCGGCGCCCGCCGCGCGCTCATCCTTTCCACGCCCGAACAGCAGCCGCTCGCCGATCGCGTGAAGGACGTGCTGGGCGAACGTGCGGCCGGCGTGTGCGCCGAGGCCGTCATGCACGTGCCGGTCGAGGTCGCCCGGGCGGCGCGCGAGACGGCCGCCGAACTGGGCGCGGATTGCTGCATCGCGATCGGCGGCGGTTCGACGATCGGGCTCGGCAAGGCCATCGCGCTCGAATCGTCGCTGCCGATCCTCGCCGTGCCGACGACCTACGCCGGCTCGGAGATGACGCCGATCTACGGGCTCACCGAGGGCCGGTTGAAGCGCACCGGGCGCGACGCACGCGTGCTGCCGCGGACCGTGATTTACGACCCGTCGCTGACGGTGTCGCTGCCGCCGGGTATTTCGGCGGCGTCCGGTGTCAATGCGATGGCGCATGCGGTCGAGGCGCTCTACGCGGAAGACGCGAACCCGGTCATCAGCTTGATGGCCGAGGAATCGATTCGTGCGCTCGGCGAAGCATTGCCCGTCGTGGTGCGCGATCCGCAAGATCGCGCAATGCGCAGCCGCGCGCTGTATGGCGCGTGGCTCGCCGGCACCTGCCTCGGCGCGGTCGGCATGGCGTTGCATCACAAGCTTTGTCACACGCTCGGCGGCACGTTCAACCTGCCGCACGCGCAGACGCACGCGGCGATGTTGCCGCATACCGCGCATTACAACCACGCCGCCGCGCCCGACGCGCTGCGTCGCGTCGCACGGGCGCTGGGCGGGAGCGACGCGGCTGACGCCGGGCCGCTGCTGTTCAGGCTGAACGCGCAACTCGGCATCGCGCCGGCGCTCGCCGATATCGGGATGCCGCAGCAGGGGCTCGACGAAGCGGCCGACCTCGCATGCAGGAACCCGTATGCGAACCCGCGGCCGATCGAACGCGCGGCGATTCGCGCGTTGCTTCAGCACGCATGGGAAGGACGCGCGCCGCATTGAACGCCGGACAGGCGAACGGAGAACGACGTGATGAATGACCAGACCGGCCTGCACGGCTTGCACCGCGAAGCGATGTTCTGCTTCGTCCTCGATCGGAGCTGATCGCCATGGCGCGTTTTTTTGCGGTGTTTGCCACCGACCAGCCGGGCATGCGTGACGTGCGCGACCGCATGCGGCCGATTCACCGGACATATCTGCGCTCGGCGGCCGAGCATGGCGTGTATGTGCGGCTCGGCGGCCCGACGCTGGACCCGCAGGACGATGCGATGAACGGCACGCTGCTCGTCGTCGAGGCGGACGACATCCATGCGGTGATGCAGTTCATCGGCAACGATCCGTATGTGAAGGAGGGCCTGTTCTCGCGCGTCGAGGTGCGCCCGTGGGACTGGAGCCTCGGCAACCCCGAGCACAGGGTGTGAGCGATGGAAGCGAAACAGCTGTGTCGCGTGGCCGATGTGCCCGACGGCGGCGCGCGGGTCGTCGACGAAGCCTGCATCGGCCGTCCCGTCATCGTCGTGCGGCGTGGCGAGCAGGTGTGGGCGTACGTGAATCGTTGCCCGCACTTTTCGGTGCCGCTCGATTTCGTGCCGGGCAATGTGTCGTGCTACCGGTCGCAGGTGTTGATGTGCGCGCATCACAGTGCGTTGTTCCGGTTCGATGATGGCGTGTGTATCGACGGACCCTGCACGGGGGCCGGGCTGGAAACCGTGGCCGTCGAGGTGGACGCATCCGCATGGATCGTCTTTCGGGGCGCTTGACTTGGCGCATGTTGAATGCGTGCGCGTCGATGCGGGTTCACCGGGAATTGTTCTGAATTGATCGATCGGTAAAACCCATTTCCGGTGTTGATGTGACTGCCTGAATCAACGCGATTTTCCACGAAGCAATGAGCGAACACCCGCCTCGCAGCGGGTGACGGACTCGCATTTTCATAAAAAAGACGGAGACGACATGAAACTCAGGTTTGGTGTATTGGCGGTGCTTGCCGTGGCGCAGGGCGCATGGGCGCAAAGCAGCGTGACGATGTTCGGGCTGATCGATTCCGGCATCACGTATGTCAGCAACGAGGGCGGCGGAAAGAACGTCAAGTTCGACGACGGCATATTCGCGCCCAACCTGTTCGGCCTGCGCGGCATCGAGGATCTCGGCGGCGGGTATCGCGCGACCTTCGCGCTCGTGAACCAGTTCTCGATGGCGAACGGCAGCATCATCGGGACCGGGATTTTCGGGCGCAATGCCTACGTGGGGATCGAGAGCGACCGCTTCGGCAGCATCACGCTGGGCAATCAGTACGACTTCATGGTCGATGCATTGTTTTCAAAGGGCAACGCGATTTCGCGGGACATTTCCGGGCTGTACGGCTTTCGGAACGGCCCGTTCCAGCGTCTCGCGCTGCCGGGCAATCCGACCGGCGCATTCGACTGGGACCGTACCGCAGGCAGCAAGCCGATCGCGAATTCGGTCAAGTACAGCTCGCCGACCGTCGCGGGTTTTTCCGGCGGCGTGATGTATGCGTTCGGCGGCGTCGCGGGTTCGATCGGCGCGGACAACGCCGTCAGCGCCGGCGTGAACTACGAGCTCGGGGCCTTCGGCGTGGGCGCGGCCTATACGAACGAGAAATACGGTCCGGCGCCGGGTGTGCCATCGACCAGCGTGCGCAACTGGGGTGTCGGGATGCACTACGACTTCGGTGTCGTGACCGCGAAGGCGCTGATGACCACCGTTCGCAATTCGTTCAACGATGCGGGCGTGTGGATGGCCGAGGCCGGCGGCTTGTGGCGAATCAGGCCGGACGTCGTGCTGGGCGCGAAATACATGTACATGAAGGGCAATGAAGCGTTGAACGACGACCATGCGCATCAGGTCAGCGTCGCGCTTCAATACCTGTTGTCGAAGCGGACGATGGTGTATGTGTCGGCGGATTATCAGCGCGCGAATGGCGGCGCGAATGCGCAGGTGAACGGCGTGCTGGATCCGAACGGGGCGTCGAGTTCCGCGAGTCAGGCGGTGGCGCGGGTGGGGGTGCATACGGTGTTTTGACGGGGCGGCGGTGCCGCGCTTCAGATGCGTCGTGGTGCGTCGCGTATGCGACGCCTGTCGTTGGACGGATCAAACGGAAAACGGGCCAGGCGGCCCGTTTTCTTTTCCACTTTTACGGCGTTTGCGATTGCCATACTCGCTTACGCGAGACTCATGACGACGCCGTTACTTGCGCCGAAGTAGTCCTTGACCACCCGTTTCGGCAAGGCCGTGCGGGTCAGTTCCGACAGATTGCGCAGGAGAGGGACGTCGCCGCCGCTCGCCTGCAGCGTCATTCCGCCCAGGGCGAAACAGGCGATGGCGTCCTCCAGTGTGCCTTGCGTCATGATTTCGGTAATGCGATTGACATTTCCGCGCAATTTAATGCCTTCCGCGATGCCGAGTTTGCTCATATTTGCCTCTTTTTCTAGAGAAGGTTGGCCACGAAGTGTGACTGGAGCGACTTTAGGCCATGGCGTCGTGTTCGGGCAGTCATGCTAAAGTGATTGCATGGTTGATAAACTGAAAGCGCGCACCGAGCCCCTGTTTGCTCGTATCCCGGCGAGTCTGAAGCGGAATCTGGTCGCCTCGGCGCAAGCGCGGGGAGTGGGCGTAGGCCAGGAGCTCGCCCGTCTTCTCGGGGAGCGCTTTGAATCCGGGTTGTCGGCATCGTTACAGCGCGGGATCGACGAATTCGGTCGTGCTCAAAGGGCCGAGCGAGCAGTGTGGCTCGAGAAATATCAGGTACTTCTCGAGGCGCATGTACTGGAGTGTGTAAAGGCGGCACAAAACGGCGATATTTCCGCGCTCGTCAAGCTCGGTGCCGATGTCCGAGCGGCCCGGCGAAATCGTCAACGTGGCCTTGCCGGGTTGAACTCCAGAATTGAAGCGCGAAAGCGCGAGTCGTTACAGGAACAGGCGGCAAAGGACGAAGCTGCGAGGGTTCGACAAAATTCCGCATTCGACACAGGCGGGCCTATCGAGGATTTTCAACTGCCTCCCGAGGAGCGGAGGCGGAGAAATTTGATCGCGCAGTTGGAAAAAATGCCGGTCGGCACTAAAAAGAATCTGGCTTTGCAGCTTGGGTGGCGTTCCATGTCTCGCGTAAGTCACATACTGACTCCCAAAGGGAAGAAAGGGCATCGGCCGATTTCCGCCGCGCTCGCAAAGGAAATTGCAAAAATTCTCGAAATCGATGTTGAGGTGCTCAACAAAATTGAGCCGAATCGTGACCTCGCGGCAATACTTCACCATGTCGACAAGCTGGAGAAGCTCTTCGATGACATTGCAAATGTCGGGCCTCGTTCCAGGTGAATGTCCGCACATGGCATACGCCTGACGGACTTCGCATCGCGGACCAGCCATTTCCCGTTCCCGTTTGTCTACGGCCGCAACGATTCGAGCGTGCCGTTTTACGGTGCGAAGGTCTTCCTGTCCGATATCGAGCAGGTTCTGTCCGCTTCCCCGATGCTGCACGACGCAATCAGCACCTTCCAGGTCGCCACCAACGAAGATGCGTACCTGACGAGCTTCCTGCACGTTCATCTCGAACGGGCGTCGACCAGTGCGCCGATACCGCTTGAGGACGCAGTACTGCATGCCGAGATGTTCGAGGGTATGAAACGCGTGAATCACGATTTTCGTGAGGTATCGAGGCTGTTCGATCCGACGCAGGTGATCGTGCATGTGCACGATCACGATACGGGCCGTTTCAGGGACGCGATATTCGGATCAAGAACAAGGACATCGCGTGAGAACGGGAGGAGGATGGGTTCGCGCTGCGTCGCCTCGCCTCGCCTCGCGTCGCGCCGAGCCATCCGGCGTATTCCCCTGTCGCTCTCCCGGTCCGGCAGCCTCGGCTGATCGTCCGCGAACTTGAACGTCGACGTACGCTCCCTCTCGTATGAGGGCCGGATCGGTGCAGGCACTCTAGCCGGAATGTGGCTTTTACTGGACAGCTTGTCAGCTTCCGGATTTTCGATATAATGAATCAACGTTCGGAATGTCGAACGTGAGAGTTCAAGCATCCAGAGTCGGGTTTCCCGACGCCAACCTGCCCTCCCGGGCAAGGTGGACGCCCTCGAGGCGATGCGGCCGATTGACGGCAACGAAACGGGAGCAGCGTGGCTGGCACCGGTTCGATAACCATTCATCCGGAGCTACCATGAGCCAAGTTTCCTCCGCTTCCCGCCCGACCGTCTGTGAAGACTGGTCGCACTTCCTTCCCGGTTTCACTTTGACGCATACGGTTCATCTCGTTTCGAGACGGAACCCGGGCATCGTCTCGACCGCGGCGGCCGTGCTCGAAGGGGAAACGGCTACGGTCGATCGGTGGGCCATCACCCGCTGTGGTGACGTTCTCGAGCAGAAGATCGTGCTCGGCGAAATGACGGAAGGGCAAGCGGTCCGGCTGCGTGAGCGGCTTGCCGCGCTGGAGGGGGTGCTCCGGACTCGGGTGGAGCACCATTTCGTGAGGGCGGCGGCGGCCGGAAGCACGCCGGAGAGCAGTCACTAGACGACGCATGCGCATCGTCGCTGTATCAGCCGACGAGGGGGAGAACCCGCTCCCCCTCACTCCACCGTCACCGACTTCGCCAAATTCCTCGGCTTATCAATATCCGTCCCCCGCGCCAACGCAGCGTGATACGCGAGCAACTGCATCGGCACCGTATGCAAGATCGGCGACAACGGCCCGTAATACTCGTTCAGCCGAATCACCTCGATCCCTTCACTCGGCACCAACCCACAGTCCACATCCGCAAACACGAACAGCCGTCCATTCCGCGCACTGACCTCATGCATGTTCGACCTGAGCTTCTCGAGCAGCACGTCATTCGGCGCAACCGCAATCACCGGCATTTCATTACTCACGAGCGCCAGCGGCCCATGCTTCAACTCCCCGGCCGGATAAGCCTCCGCATGAATATAGGAAATCTCCTTCATCTTCAGCGCGCCTTCCAACGCGATCGGGTAATGCATCCCGCGCCCGAGAAACAGCATGTTGTCGCGTCGCGCGAGCAACTCCGACCACGCCATGATCTGCGGCTCCAGCGCGAGCACCTTCGACATCGCATCGGGCAGATGCCGCAGCGCCCGCAGATGCTCCTTTTCCGCATCGTCACTCAACCGCCCGCGCACCTGCGCCAGTGACAACGTCAGCAGGAACAGCGCAACGAGCTGCGTCGTAAACGCCTTCGTCGACGCCACGCCGATCTCGATCCCCGCACGCGTCACGAACTGCAGCGCGCATTCGCGCATCAGCGCACTCGTCGCCACGTTGCAGATCGCGAGCGTATGCATCATCCCGCTGCGTTTCGCGACATGCACGGCGCCGAGCACGTCGGCCGTCTCGCCGCTCTGCGACACCGCAACCACCAGCGTGCGCGGATTCGGCACGCAGTCGCGATAACGAAACTCGCTGGCAATCTCGACGCTCGCCGGCAGCTTCGCGATGCTTTCGATCCAGTACTTCGCGGTCAGCGCCGCGTGATAGCTGCCGCCGCACGCGAGCAGCAGCACCGAATCGACGTCATTGAACACACGCCACGCGCCGTCGCCGAACAGCTCGGGCATGATCGACGAAACGTCGAGCAGCGTGTCGGCCACGGCCTGCGGCTGCTCGAAGATCTCCTTCTGCATGTAGTAGCGATACGATCCGAGATCGGCCGCGCCGCTATGCGCGGCGACGCGTTGCACCGCGCGCTCGACGCGCTGACCGTTCGCATCGACGATCCAGTAGCGATGCAGTTGGATATCGGCGACGTCGCCGTTCTCCAGGTAGGCAATGCGATCGGTAATGCCCGACAGCGCAATCGCGTCGGACGCCAGAAAATTCTCGCCTTCGCCGACCCCGACGACGAGCGGCATCCCGTCGCGCGCGCCGACGATCCGGTGCGGCTCGTCGCGGCACATCACCGCGATCGCATAGCTGCCGCGCAGTCGCGCGACCGCGCGCCGTACCGCGTCGAACAGGTCGCCGTCGTACAGGTGGTCGATCAGGTGCGCGATCGCCTCGCTGTCGGTCTGGCTCGCGAACACATAGCCATGCGCCTGCAGTTCCGCGCGCAGTTGATCGCAGTTTTCGATGATCCCGTTGTGCGACAGCGCGATGCGCGCATTCGCGTCGCTCGGCGAGAAGTGCGGATGCGCGTTGAGCGTGACGGGCGCGCCATGCGTGGCCCAGCGCGTATGCGCGATGCCCGTGTAACCGGACAACGCCAGCTCGGCGATCTCGCGCTGCAGGTTCGCGACGCGATCGACGCTGCGGGCGCGCGCCAGTGCGCGGTCGCGGTAGACCACGACGCCGCACGAATCGTAGCCGCGGTATTCGAGCCGCTTCAGGCCGTCGACGAGGTTTGGCAGGATGTCCCGCTGGGCAACCGCCCCGACAATTCCACACATATCGCGCTCCGTAAATGTCCTGTCTGGATCAGTGAGAGCGATGGTAGAGCCGGTGAAATGGAATTAAATTTCAAAAAACAAACAAATATGAAACAGACGGATGATTGTCTATCATGTTGAAATTAAATTTCACTCGCTAACCGGAAGGAGTGGCCGATGGCCGGCATCACCCTCGACGATCTCGACCTGCGCATCCTCGCGATCCTGCAGGACGATGCATCGGTATCGAACCTGCAACTCGCCGAGCGCGCGCTATCGTCGCCGCCCACCTGCATGCGTCGCGTGCGGCGGCTGACGGAGGCCGGCGTGATCCGCCGGCAGGTCGCGGTGCTCGACCCGGTCGCGATCGGCACGGCGGTTACCGCGTTGATCGAGATCAGCCTCGACCGGCAGACGGCCGAAGACTACGACGCGTTCGAAGCGTACGTGTGCGCGGAGCCGGCCGTCACGCAGTGCTATCGCGTGTCGCCGGGGCCCGACTTCGTCGTGATCGCCGATCTGGCCGACGTCGCCGAATACGACGAATTCGCGCGGCGGCTGTTCACCGGCGCGTCGAACGTCCGCAACGTGCGGACGTTTTTCTCGACACATCGCGCGAAATTCGAAGCGAACGCGCGGGTCGCGCATGCGATGCGCAAGCGCACCTAGCGTGCGGTAACCGCGTCGTTCGTCCCGCCTCACGCAGCCGGGGCCGCGTCCGCCAGTTGCAGCGGCTTGCCGTATCCGAAGCAATGCGCGGGCTCGGGAAACACGCGCTGCCGCACGTCGTGCGCGTACTGGCGGATCGCGTCGCGCATCACCGCGTTCGCATCCGCGTAACGCTTCACGAAGCGCGGCGTGTACGCATCGAACGCGCCGATCATGTCCTCGGTCACGAGCACCTGCCCGTCGCACGCGGGCGATGCGCCGATGCCGATCGTCGGGATCGTCAGCGTTTCGGTCAGGTGGCGCGCGAGCGCTTCGGCGGTGCCTTCGATGACGACGCCGAACGCGCCGGCCCGCTCGGCCGCGCACGCGGCGTCGAACACCTGCGCGGCCGAACGCGGGTCCATGCCCTGCGCACGGAAGCCGCCCGTCGCGTTGGCCTGCTGCGGCATGAGGCCGACATGTGCCATCACCGGAATGCCGCGATCGGTCAGGAAGCGGATCGTGTCGGTCATCTCGCAGCCGCCTTCGAGCTTCACGGCCTGCGCGCCGGTTTCGGCGAGCAGCCGCGCGGCGGAGCGATACGCCTGCGCGGGTGATTCCTGGAACGTGGAGAACGGCAGGTCGACGACGACGCACGCCTGCGCGGCGCCGCGCACGACGGCGGCCCCGTGTGCAATCATCATGTCGAGCGTGACGCGCAGCGTATCGGGCATCCCGTACAGCACCATGCCGACGGAGTCGCCGACGATGATCACGTCGGCCACGTCGTCGACGAGTTTCGCCATCGGCGCGGAATACGCGGTCAGCGACACGAGGCTGCCGATGCCTTTGGTCGAGCGGATCGCGGTGACGGTCTTGCGGGTGATGCGGGTATGAGCGCTCATGAGCGGAAGCCGTGTGAAAAAGGAGCCGCCACGGTAGCATCGCGCTCGTTCGTGCAATGACCTTCGGAGGACGTCTTATGTTGCTGGCGGGACAACCCGGCGACCTTTACGCGGTGCCGCCGATGGCGCGCCTGCCGCGGCCGCTGTACGTGCGGGCGTTCGGCATTCCCGGCAACGCGAGCGTCGATGCGCACAGTCATCCGTGGGCCCAGCTGATGTATGCGACGAGCGGCGTGCTCGAGGTGACGACGCCGTCGGGCCGGCAACTGCTGCCGCCGCACTACGCGATGTGGATTCCGCCGCACGTGCCGCACGCGGTGTCGACGCGCGATTGCGTCGCGTTTCACAGCCTGTATCTCGACGAAGCCATCGCGCGCCGCGACGTGAACGACGATTGCACGATCCTCTGCATGACGCCGCTGCTGCGCGAACTGATGATCGCGACCGGCGAGTTGCCGGTGAATTACGACGAGGCGGGGCCGGACGGTGCGCTCGTGTGCCTGATCGCGGACCGGATCGCGCGCATGCAGCCGGCGCCGCTCACGGTGCCGCTGCCGCGCGATCCGCGCCTGCTGAAAATCGCGCGCGCGTTGCACGCGGCGCCGGGCGACACGCGCAGTCTCGACGAATGGGGGCGTCAGGTCGGCGCGACGCGGCGCACGTTGTCGCGGCTGTTCCGGCAGGACACGGGGCTGTCGTTTACCGAATGGCGGCAGGCCGTGCGGCTGCTCGCATCGCTGCCGCTGCTCGATGCGGGCGCGCCGATCGGCACGGTGGCCGCGCAACTGGGTTACGACTCGACGTCGTCGTTCATCGCGCTGTTCCACGCGAAATTCCGCGTGACGCCCGGCGCGTATGCGAAGCGTGAAGCGCGCCGGCCGGTGTTGAGCGCGTGATGCGGTCCGCCGATCAGAACGCGAGCGCGTGCTGCATCGGATGATGCACACCGCGTGAAAGTTCTGCGCCTTCGAGCGACAGCAGCGCGCGTTTGCGGTCGATGCCGCCTGCATAGCCGGTCAGGCTGCCCGATGCGCCGACCACGCGGTGACACGGCACGATGATCGACACCGGATTGCGGCCGACCGCACCGCCCACGGCGCGCGCGCCGCTCATCGGCAGCCCGACGCGCTCGGTGATGTCGCCGTACGACACGAGTTCGCCGAACGGAATCGCCAGCAGTTCTTGCCATACGCGTCGCTGAAACGCGGTGCCGCGCAGGTGGATCGGCACCGAGAACGTGTCGCGCGCGCCGGTGAAGTATTCGGCGATTTCTTCCGCGACCTGGCGTGCGATGGGCGATGTGGCGAGCGCATCCGCTTCGCGCACGATCGCCAGCGACGGGAAGTATTTCTGGCCGACGAAGTACAGGCCGGTCAGCGCATCGTCCTCGATGCGCACGGCGATGTCGCCCAGCGGGCTCGGAATCAGATGAGCGGGCGTCATCGCAACCTCTCTCCATGAAGGCGCCACACGTGCAGCGCGGCATACGCGCGCCACGGCGCCCAGCGTGCCGCATGCGGCGCCGATGATGATACGCGCGTGCGCTCGGTGCGGGCGGGCAGCCACGCGTCGTCGGCGGGGAACGCATTCGGCCACGCCATCGCGCGCATCGCGACGTACTGCACCGCGCGTTCGTCGAAGCCGGGCAGCGCGCGCAGCGCGGCGAGCGTTGCGTCGAGCGGCGCCATCGGTTCGAGCGCGAGCGTGCCGTCGTCGACCGCGCGGGCGAGCGACACGATCGCGTGCGCCGTGTCGCGCTCGATGCCGATCGTTTCGAGGACCGAAGGCGGTAGCGCCGCCAGCGTCGCGGCGCAGGGCAGCGCATGCGCGAGGCCCGGCGGCGCGCCATCGACCGGATTGCCGAAGCGTGCCGCGATCCGTGCGAGCAGCGGCGTATCGGCCTGCGCCGCCGCAAGCTGCTCGCCCGCGATGGCACGGATCGCCATCTCGAGGCCATCGAACGCGCCGGGCACGCGCAGGCCCGGCGAACCGTTCGCGAGATCGCCGAGATGCGCATCGATCACGTCGGGGCGGCTGTCGAGATCGAACAGCCGGCGTACGCGCGCGAGCACGGCCGGCACGACCGGCGTCAGCGCGGGCGACACGGTGACGGCGAGCGCGAAGCGCTGCGGCACGTGCGCGATGGACAGCCAGCCGGCCACGAGCCCGCCGTCGTTCCGGTTCGGCAGTTCGACGATGCGTGCATAACCGTGCGCGTCGATCCGCTCGACGCCGTCGATCTGCCGCTGTGCGAGAAAGCGCATCAGGTCGGCCCACGCGAACGGGGGCCGGTACGGCAGCGGGAACGTCATGTCGCCGTCGGCCGACGCGCCGGCTCCTTTGCGCAGCCGCAGCGGATTGAGGCCGTAGCGCTGGCGGAACAGGTCGTTGAAGCGCCGTACGCTGCCGAACCCGGCCGTCGACGCGACGACGGCCACCGGCAGCGCGGTATCGGTCAGCAGCCGCTTGGCCATCAGCAGCCGCTGCGTCTGCGCGAACTCGACCGGCGACACGCCGAATTGTGCGCCGAAGATCCGCCGCAGATGGCGTTCGGTCACGCCGATGCGCCGTGCGAGCGCCGCGACGGAATGCGCGTTCAGGAAACCGTCGTCGATCAGCGTCGCGGCCGCGTCGGCGAGATTGCCGGACAGGTCGAGCAGCCCGTGGCCGGGCGCGAGCTCGGGGCGGCAGCGCATGCAGGGCCGGAAGCCGGCTTTCTCGGCGGCCGCGGCGGTCGGGTAGTAGCTGCAGTTTTGCGCTTTCGGCGGCTTCACCGGGCAGACCGGGCGACAGTACACGCCGGTCGTCGCGACGCCGACGAAGAACCAGCCGTCGAAGCGGCGGTTCCGCGAAAGCAGGGCGTCGTAGCAGGTGTCGGGATCGAGGCGCATGGGGCGACTGTAAACCATCCTCGCGGTCGATTCTGGCTGGAATCGGACATGTGTCCTGGCGGCCGCGCGCCCGTTGGTCCGCAGCGGGAAAATCAGGGGAAAAACGGTTAATACCAATCTGCGAAACAGTCGTCTCTTTTGCCGTGCCGAATTTGAGATGACTCATCGAAATCCCCGACTGACACGGCGCCGGCACCCGTCCTATCCTTTGAAAAACGTTTTCCAGATGGAGCGGCGAAACGGGCCGTGCGCCGCAGCGCACCGCCGTTCGCCCCGGCGCCGGTCGCCGGTCAACGAACTTCGTGCGGCGCGACGGGCGCGACCGTGCATCGGAGACATTCATGCCCTCTGCCGTCGTCGGCGCCGTGCGCGCGGCCGCCAGCCGTTATCGCTGGACCGTCTGTGCGCTGCTGTTTTTCGCGACCGTGATCAACTATATGGATCGGCAGATCCTCGGCCTGCTCGCGCCGATGCTCCAGCACGACATCGGCTGGAGCCAGGTGCAGTACGGCCGTATCGTGATGGCGTTTTCGGCGTTCTATGCGCTGGGCCTGCTCGGCTTCGGGCGCATCGTCGACTGGCTCGGCACGCGCGTGTCGTACGCGGTGGCGATGCTGGTGTGGAGCATCGCCGCGATGCTGCATGCGGCGGTCGGCTCGGTGACGGGCTTCGCGTTCGTGCGCGCGCTGCTCGGCATCGGCGAGGGCGGCAACTTCCCGGCCGCGATCAAGACCACGGCCGAATGGTTTCCGCGCCGCGAACGCGCGCTCGCCACGGGCATCTTCAACTCGGGCGCGAACATCGGCGCGGTGTTCGCGCCGGCGATCATCCCGGCGATCGCGGTGGCCTACGGCTGGCGCGCGGCGTTCGTGATCATCGGCGCGATCGGTATCGTATGGCTCGCCGTATGGCTCGCGATGTATCGCACCGCCGACACGCGCGCGCTCGCCGCGGAATACGACGAGCCGCGCGACGAAGCCGAAGCGCTCGACGCGGCGAACGCGGACGCCGGCGCGCCGCGCTGGGGCGAGCTGATCCGCAAGCGCGAGACGTGGGCGTTCCTGGTCGGCAAGTTCCTGACCGATCCGGTGTGGTGGTTCTACCTGTTCTGGCTGCCGAAGTGGCTCAACGAGTCGCGCGGGATGGACATGCAGCACATCGGCTTGCCGCTCGTCTGCATCTATGCGCTGACGACGGTCGGCAGCATCGGCGGCGGCTGGCTGTCGTCGATGCTGCTGCGCGCCGGCTGGAGCGTGAACCGTGCGCGCAAGACGGCGATGCTGATCTGCGCATGCTGCGTGCTGCCGATCGCGTTCGTGTCGCAGGTGCAGAGCCTGTGGGTCGCGGTGCTGATCGTCGGCCTTGCCGCCGCCGCGCACCAGGGCTGGTCGGCGAACCTGTTCACGACGGCGTCCGACCTGTTCCCGCGCCGCGCGGTCGCGTCGGTGGTCGGCATCGGCGGGATGGCCGGCTCGATCGGCGGCGTGCTGTTCTCGGAAGTGATCGGCCAGGTGCTGCAGCGCACCGGCCACTACTGGGTGCTGTTCGCGATCGGCGCATCGGCCTACCTGATCGCGCTGGCCGTGATGCACGGGCTCACGCCGAAGATGAAGCCCGCGAAACTCGACGCGTGATCGCGTATCGGCAAGCGAAAACGCCGCCCTCGGGCGGCGTTTTTTGTGGGCGGGGAAGCCGGGTGCCGCGAACGCGTCAGCCGGCCGGGGCCGTCGACGCGCGCATGATCAGCCGCGGCTCGAACGTCGAGTAGCTCGCGTCGGTGCGCCCCGCGAGCGCGTCGATCAGCTTCTGCATCGCGAGCTCGCCCATGTTTTCGCTCTGGATGTCGACGGTCGTCAGCGCGGGCGCCGCGTATTCGCCATACGGCACGTTGTCGACGCCGGCGACGGACACGTCCTGCGGCAGCCGGAAGCCGAGCGACGCGGCTTCCTTCATGAAGCCGAGCGCGATCAGGTCGTTGTAGCAGATCACGGCCTGCGGGCGCTGCGGCCCGAGCATCACGCGGGAGCACGCGCGCTCGCCGGCTTCGGCGGTCGGCGCATGCGCGTCGTGCACGTCCAGCGTGAGCCCCGCTTCGGCGAGGCAGTCGCGCGCGCCCTGGATCCGTTCGTCGTTCACGCGTGCGGTGCCGAAGCCGAGATACGCGATGCGCGTGTGGCCGAGGTTGAGCAGATGGCGCGCGAGCATGTACGTCGACAGCCGGTTGTCGATGCCGACGCTCGGAATCGGCAGGCCCGGGCTGCGACGCAGCAGCACGAGCGGCTTGTTGAGGTCGAGCATCCAGCCGGCTTCCTCGTCGGGCATCCGCGTGCTGACGATCAGCCCGTCGACGCGCTGCGCGAGCGCCTCGATCAGCGAGCGTTCGCGCGCCTGGCTCTCCTCGGTATCGACGAGCAGCAGCGTGTAGTCGTGCTGCAGCGCGACGCGGTTCGCGCCTTTCACCACGTTCGTGAAGTGCGGGTTGCTGATGTCGAGGATCACGAGGCCGATCGTGCGCGTGCGGCCGGTGATCATCGAACGCGCGAGCGGGTTCGAACGGTAGCCGAGCCGCTCGATGGCTTCCTTGAGCCGGGCCTCGACGGTCGGCGAGAAGCGCTGCGTGCCGTTCACGTACTTCGATACCGTCGCGACCGACACGCCGGCTTCCGCGGCCACGTCGCGGATCGTCGGGGAAACTTTTTTCATCGGAAGGGTAACGTTTTCGTTCGATAACGCCGGATTGTGGCAGAAAAAGCCGGCGCGCGGCCAGCCGTCGATATCGGGAAAGTGCGGATGGCTGCGAACGGGTTCGACCATTGACGTTCGACGGCGCGTCCGCGTATAGTTGGAAAACGTTTTCCGCTTCAGGTCAGATCCAAGGAGATTCGATGAACGCCTCATCCACCGCCGCGCGCAAACCGTTCGGCCGCCTGCTGCTGACGGGCGCGGCCGGCAACCTCGGCCGCCAGTTGCGCGGCGCGCTCGCCGACTGGGCCGACGTCGTGCGCGTCAGCGACATCGCGGCGCTGGACGACGCGGCCGCGCATGAAGAAATCCGCGTGGTCGACCTGGCCGACCGGCCGGCCGTGATGCAGCTCGTCGACGGCGTGGACGCGATCGTCCACCTCGGCGGCATTTCGGTCGATGCGCCGTTCGACGATCTGGTCGGCGCGAACATCACCGGCACGTACAACCTGTACGAAGCCGCGCGCAAGCACGGCGTAAAGCGCGTCGTGTTCGCGAGCTCGAACCATGCGATCGGTTTCCATCCGGTCACGGAAGTGCTCGACGCCGATGCGCCGCTGCGCCCCGACAGCCTGTACGGCGTGACGAAGTGCTTCGGCGAATCGCTGTCGAGGTATTACTTCGACCGCTTCGGGATCGAAACCGTATGTCTGCGGATCGGCTCGTCGTTCGAGGTGCCGAAGAATCCGCGGATGCTCGTCACGTTCCTCAGCTATCGCGATTTCATCGAGCTCGTGCGCTGCTCGCTGCTGACGAACCGCGTCGGGCACGCGATCGTCTACGGCGCGTCGGACAACCCGGTGAAGTGGTGGGACAACACGAAGGTCGGTTTCCTCGGCTTCCGTCCGCGCGACAGCTCCGAACAGTTCGCCGGGTTGTTCCCGGTGACGGCGCCGACCGCCGAGTACGACGATCCCGCACAGCGGTTCCAGGGCGGTGGATTCGTCGTCGGCGAGCCGATGGAGCGGAAGGCGTCGTAAGCGGTGTCGGCATCGCCGGCGTGATGATTCAGCGCAGGATGTCGGTCGCCTTGTGCCGTTCGTCGACGCCGTCGATCAGGATCAGCGGGCCGCTCGCGTGTCGCGCGCGCAGCGGCTGGATCTGCCGGTACGCATCCGATTCGTACCATGCGCGCGCCGTGTCGAGATCGGGAAACGCGATCGCGATCAGGTCGCCGCGCCATTCGCCTTCGCGCACTTCCGGGCGTGCGCCGTGAATCACGAAATGGCCGTCGTACGGCGCGAGCGTGCCGTCGATCCGTTCGAGGTATTCGACGATGTCGTCGCACATGTCGACGTCATGCAGGTGGGCGATGGCGTAGGCGGTCATGGCGGGCTCCTTGGCGTGATGCGGTTCGAGAGTCGATGGAGCCATGATCGCGGCGCGGACGGCGCGCGTCGATTACCTGCGACGTAAGCAAATCCTCGCAGCCGCGCCCGCCTCGCCGCCAGCCGGCCGCCGTCAATGCTTGCGGCAAGCCGGATCGTTGTTGCGCCGCTCGGCGGAATCGCACCAGTAACTCGGCCGCCACGCTTCGAACGAAACGGCCTTTGCCGCATTCGCACGCGTGACGCGTACCGGGTCGGCCTTCAGCGCATCGCCGTCCTGTTCGTAGTTGAATCGCCAGTTCCGGAACACTTCGCGATGGAACAGCCACGTGCGATGCGCGACGTCATAGCGAAACGTCACGCGGTCGCGCCAGTGGTTATGGCCTGCGAATACGCCCTGTTCGACGGTGAACATGCGAGGCTCGATCGTGAGCGCGTTCTCGGCGACGCCATCGAGATACGGGTCGCCCATGCCGCCTTCGTCGGCTTTCATGATCACGGTGTCGTTGCGGGCCGCCAGCCGGTAGCGTCCGTTCGCACCCTGCAGGAAGATCAGCAGCGGACGCAGCGACGGCGTCTGCATCGAATCGCCGGGCTGATGCGCGACGACGACGTAACCGTTGCGCGTGCCGTCGGTCAGGCGCCCCGATGCGGCATCCAGCGCTTCGTAACCGGCGGGCAGTTGCGCGACGATGTCGGCCGGCAGATCGGAGGTGTCCGGGCAACGGATCGACGAATGCGTGTCGTCGCACGTCGACGCGAAGGCACTGCCGATGCCGAACGTCAGCAGTACGGCGATGAAAAATCCTTTGATACGGGGGATCGTCATGCGGATACGGTCGTGAGGGTGCTCGGCGGAAGACGGTGCGCATGCGGCGACGCGTGTCGCCGCAGCGCCGGTTGATCGATGGGTGACGCAGTGTAGCCGGTCACGCGCGCTTGCGCGCCGGCCGCACCACAGGGGCGGACTCCAGCGGCTGGCTGGCCTGCTCGCACAGCCGGTCGAGCATCCGCTGCGCGGCGCCCGCGCAATCCTCGCCTTCGGGCTTGTTCTCGATTTCGTCGATCAGCGTCTCGAGGTGCTGCCGGTTCTGCGCGAGACGCCGTTCGAGCAGCGCGATTTCGTCGACCTTGTGCCGCAGCGCGACCAGCAGTTCGTCGTGCGGCCATGCGCCGAGATCGGGCGGCAGCACCGCGCGAATCTCGTCGAGCGAGAAGCCTGCGCGCTGCGCGCGATCGATGATCGCGAGCCGCGTCAACGCTTCCGGCCCGTATTCCCGATAGCCGTTCGCCTGGCGGCGGGCCGGTTCGAGCAGGCCGCTCGCTTCGTAGAAGCGGATGCGCGACGCCGCGAGGCCGCTCGCCTTCGCCAGTTCGCCGATTTTCATGATGGGCTCCAAAAGGGCTTGACCTTAAAGTTGACTTTAAAGTTATCGTTGGGCATCGTCAATCGAGGGTGTCCACCATGAATCTGTTTGCGCCGCTCACACTGCCCAACGGGGCGGTGATTCCGAACCGTCTGGCCAAGGCCGCGATGGAAGAAAACATGGCCGATGCGGACCACGCGCCGTCCGACGCGTTGCTGCGCCTGTACCAGGCGTGGGCCGACGGTCAGGTCGGCCTGATCCTGACCGGCAACGTGATGGTGGACGGCCGCGCGATGACGGGGCCGAACGGCGTCGTGCTCGAAAGCGACGCGCATCTCGACCGGTTCCGCCGCTGGGCGCAGATCGCGCGCTCGGGCGGCGCGCACGTATGGATGCAGATCAATCACCCGGGGCGCCAGATGCAGGCGGCGCTGGGCCAGACGACGCTCGCGCCGTCGGCCGTGCCGCTCGCGCTCGGCGCGCTGTCGAAGCAGTTTCCGGTGCCGAAGGAGATGACGGCGGCCGACATCGCCGACGTGCAGCAGCGCTTCGTGCGCGCCGCGCAGCTCGCGGAGCAAAGCGGCTTCACCGGCGTGCAGGTGCACGCGGCGCACGGCTATCTGCTGAGCCAGTTCCTGTCGCCGCTGACCAATCGCCGCCAGGATCAGTGGGGCGGCAGCATCGAGAATCGCGCGCGCCTGCTGCTCGATATCGTGAAGGCGGTGCGCGCGACGGTGTCGCCGGCCTTCGTTGTCGCGGTGAAGCTGAACTCGGCCGATTTCCAGCGCGGCGGCTTCAGCGCGGACGACGCGAAGCGGGTGGTCGAACTGCTGAATCCGCTCGGCGTCGATCTCGTCGAACTGTCGGGCGGCAGCTATGAAGTGCCGGCGATGCAGGGCGAGGCGCGCGACGGGCGCACGCTCGCGCGCGAAGCGTACTTCCTCGAATTCGCGCGCGACATCACGGCCGTCGCGCGGATGCCGCTGATGGTCACGGGCGGCATCCGGCGCCGTGCGGTGGCCGAGCAGGTAGTGAACAGCGGTGTCGCGATGGTCGGTATCGCGACCGCACTGTCGATCGACCCGAACCTGCCGCGCGACTGGCGCGCGGGCAAGGACAGCGCGCCGGTGCTGCAGCCGATCCGCTGGAAGAACAAGGCGTTGGGCGCGCTGGCGAACATGGCCGTCGTCAAGTTCCAGCTCACGCGGCTCAGCGAAGGGCGTCGCACGCATCCTCGGGTGTCGCCGCTGCGCGCGCTGGTGCGCCAGCAACTGGCCGCGCAGTGCCAGACGCGGCGCTACCGGAAGTGGATGGCCGGCCCGCGCGCGTGACGGGCCGTTTCGGGCGGGCAGCGGCGAGACCGGAAGCTGACCGACCCGCCGCCGCGCACGCATCGGCGGACGCGTTGCGCGGCGGCGCGCCGCATCAGAACCGGTAGTTCGCCAGCACCTCGACGCGCCGGTCGTTGCCGAGCAGATACTGCGTCTCGTTGTAGTACGCGGACTGCACGTAGCGGCGATTGAACACGTTGTACGCGCGGGCGGTGATCGTCGTGTCCTTGCGCGGTTTCCACGCGAGGCCGAGGTCGACGGTCGTGTACGACGGCATCACGAGCTGGTTCGCGGTATCGGCGAACCGCTTGCCGACGTACTTGACGCCCGCGATGCCGGTCCAGTCCGGCGCGAAGCGCCAGCTTATCCACAGGTTCGCGAGCCGCTGCGGCACCGACACCGGCACGTTGCCCGCGCGCGACACGGTCGTGCCGCCGGACGACTGCTGGAAATCGTCGTATTTCGCGCGCAGGATCGACACGTTCGCATCGACGCGCCAGTCCTTCGCGATCTCCGCGCCGACCGTCGCCTCCAGCCCGCGCGATGACTGCTGGCCGACCTGGATCGACTGGTTCGGATTCACCGGGTCGGCCGTCAGGAGGTTACGCTTCACGATCCGGTACGCGGCGAGCGTCCATTCGGCCTTGCCGTCGAGGAACGACTGCTTCACGCCGATCTCGATCTGCCGGCCGGTCGCGAGCGTGAAGTTGGCCTTCGACGCATTCAGCGACAGCAGCGAGCTGACCGGATCGGCCGCGACCGAATACTGGCCGTATACGGCGAGGCCGGGCCGCACGTCGTACACGGTGCCGAGGCGCCAGCCCGTGTTCGCGAATACCTTCGTGAACGCGCCGCCGTTCACGAGATCGTCGCGGTTCACGCTCGCATGGTCGTAGCGCAGCCCGCCGATCACCGACCAGCGCGGCGTGATCTCGAGCCGGTTCTCCGCGAACAGCGCGTACTGGTTCGACTGGCTACGGTACTTCGGAAACGTGCCGGCCGTGTTGAGGAAACTGCCCGGATCGACGTTGAACGGATCGACCGTCGACGTGCCCGCATACGGCGAATTGTTGTCGTGCTGGAACGTCGTGTGGTTGAACTCGACGCCCGCCGAAAACGTGTTGCGCATCCCGAACAGCGCGCTGCCGACGGTGGCCGTCGTCACGTTGCCGTATTGTTCCTGGTCGTGAAAGATCTCCGTGTAGCTGCTGCGCCGCGCCTGCGCGCTCGACGGCAGGTACGTGTAGTACTCGGCGTCCTTCCAGTGACGGTTGCTCTTCATCCGGTACAGCGTGCTCGTCACGTTCAGCGCGTCGCTCGGCTGCCAGTTCGCCGAGACGGTGGCCCAGCTGTCGCGGAACGCGATGTCGGCGTCGCCGACGTTGTAGTTTTTCTTGTCGAGCGCGCGATCGCGCGCACCGTCGACGAGCGGCACACCGAAATACTGCATCGGATGCATGAAGCCCTGCGCATACGACGCCGTCACGTACAGGTCGGGCGTCACGTCGTAGCGCAGCGCGCCGGACACCGACAGGTTGCGCGAGTCGCCGCGATCGACCCAGTTCGACGAGCGGTTGCCGCTGACGTCGAAGCGGTACGACAGCTTGTCGTTGATCGCGCCGCCGCTGCCGAACGCGGCGCGCGCCGTGCCTTCGGTGCCGCCGCCGACCTGCAGCTCGTTGCGGATCGGCGTGCGCGTCGGCTTCTTCGGCACGATGTTGACCACGCCGCCGATCGCGCCTTCGCCGTAGATCACCGAAGCGGGGCCGCGCAACACGTCGATGTGGTCGACTGACCACGTGTCGAACGGGAACGTGACGCCGATCGCGCCGTACGGGCGCATGCCGTCGTAGAGCTGCGTGACCGACGATGCACCGACGAAGCCGCGCGCGGCGAGCTCCGAGTTGCCGTTGCCGGGATGCGGCGATGCGCTGATGCCGGCGGCGCGGCTCACGGCGTCGATGATCGAGTTGTCGCCGCGCGTGTCCAGCGTCGCGCGGTTGATCTGCTCGACGCTCGCGGGCGTTTCGAGCGGCGACAGCCCGAGATGGCTGCCGGTGTCGAGCGGTTGCGTCAGGGCGGGCGCCTTCTGCGCGTCGACGAGAATCGGCGCGAGCGTGGCGCCGGCACCGTCGACGCCGCGTTCCTGTGCGTGGGCCTGCCCGGCCGGCGAGAGCGCCGCGAGCACGGCGGCGGGCAGCATCGATTTGAACTTCATTGTTTCGGTTTCCTTCGAATGGGGGAAGCGCTTGCGTCGATCACGCCGCGGCGCGCGCGGCGCGGCCGAACAGCAGTCGGTCGAGCAACCAGACCGCGACGATCGTCAGTCCCATCAGCGGGAACACGATGCCGAGCAGCACGAGCCCGGCGATCCAGCCGCGCATCGGCGGCGTGCCGCGTTCGCGCGACGGTGCGCCCAGCGTCCCGGCCGGGCGGCGCTTCCACCACATCACGGTGCCCGTGACGGCCATCGCGGCCAGCCCGAGCGACAGCACCGCGCAAATGATCTGGTTCGCGAGGCCGAAATAGCGGCCCATGTGCAGCGACGTGCCGTACGACACCGCTTTCGATACCGCGCCGTAGTCGCCATAGCGGATGTCCTTCAGGACCGCGCCGCTGTACTGGTCGACGTAGATCGTGCGTTCGGCCTTCGGGTCGGCCGGGAAGTACGACGCGGTGAACACGCCGTCCGCGCCGGACGGCAGCGCGAGCGTGTAGCCGCTCGTCACGCCGAGCCCGGCGACGATCGCGATCGCGCGGGCCAGCGGCAGCGGCGCGGGCGTCGGCGCGGACGGCGAATGCGGCACGGGCACGTTGCCGACCGCCCACGGCGTTTGCGGCAACGGCAGGTCGTCCATCACCATTCCCGGCATCGATTCGCCGGAATCGTGGTGATGGCCGGACGGCGCGGTGGCCTGCGCAGGCGCCTGCCCGGCCGTCGCGGCGGCACCGGGGCGCGTCGAGCGTACCGACGCGCCGCCCCATGCGCCTTCCGGCGCGCCGAGGTTCACGGTCGCGGCGAGCGCCTTGAAGTTCTTGCCCCACGAGCCCGACCACGGCAGCCCGGTCAGGATGAACGCGACCGTGCCGGCCGCGAGCCAGATGCCGGCCGTCGCATGAAGGCTCTTCCACAGCGGCCGGCCGCGCAGCGACAGGTCGGGCCGCAGCGCGCGCCCGACGCGTGCCGCGCCGCGCGGCCACCACAGCGCGATGCCGGTGCCGATCATCACGAAGGTCCAGCAGGCGGCGAGCTCCATCAGCCACTCGCCGGTCTTGCCGAGCAGCAGCTTGCGATGCAGCATCCGGTCGACCTGCATGAAGCGGTTCTCGACGCTCAGCGTGCCGAGCACGCGGCCGTCGTACGGGCTCACGTACACGCTCTCGCGGCTGCCGTCGCGCAGCCGAAAAACATACTCGGCGCTGCGGTCCGGCGCGGTGGCGACCTGCACGGATACCGGCGTCGCGTCGGCCGGCATCGCGGTGCGGGCGCGGGCGAGCAGCGTGTCGGCATCGAGCCGCGGCGTCGCGCGCGGTTCGACGACCAGCCGGTGCGGATACAGCAGCGGCTCGATCTGCGGCTGGAAGCCGTACAGCGTGCCCGTGATCGCGAGGATCACGAGGAACGGCATCACGAACAGGCCGGCATAGAAATGCCAGCGCCAGAGCGTCCGGTAACCGGCGCTGGCGGAACGGGCGGGCGCGACGGCCCGATCGACGGTGGTCGACATGGTGTGAACTCCTCGTATGCGTCGAGCGGCGGGACCGGCGCGGGCCGGCGGCCGTCAACGTGCGTCGCACCCGCGTGCAGGCCGCACCGCGGCAGGCGGCGCGGCACGTTGCGCGGACGATGCGCAGGGCGGCGTCGCCCGCGCGATGCGGGCTGGCGGGTGAACGCGTGAATCAGGTCGGGTGAAACGAACGGCGTGAACGCGCGTGCACGTCGACGTGCATGCGCCACGGGGTGGAACGTTCAGCAGAACCGAGGAGGGGCGCGGGAGGGCGGGCGATCGTCGAATAGCGATCGCACGAAAGGAAGACTGTCGAAGTGAACGCGGAAGCGTCGGGGAACCGCCGCGGGAAACAGCAGCACCAGCAGCACGAACGATGCGAGCGCGGTGAACAGCGCGGCGCCGAATGCGCACAGGCTGTCGCCGTTGCCGGAAGACGCCGCCTTGTCGGCGTGCGCGTCATGCTTCAGTGCATCGACGAGCGCCAGCGCGTCGTTGGCCGGCGTGATCGGCGCGCTCGCGTCGAAGCGGGCGGCCAGCGCGGCGGCGGTGACGATCAGCGGGCCCTGGCCTGAACACAGCACCACCGAGCCCGCATCCGGACCGTCCGGATCGAGCATCACGGCGCCCGACATCAGCGCGCGGGACAGCAGCGTCACGAGGAGGAACCCCCACAGCCACTGTCGTGCGACGCCTGGCCGGAGCAGGAAGCGGCGAAGTGCGTTCATGGCGCGCGATTGTACCTCCGTTTGCGTGGAGGGGCAGGCGGGCCGTGCGTGTGCGGGGTGGGTCGAGGTGGGTCGGGTTGCGTCAGACGGGACCGGAGTCCACACCCGATTGGTCTTCTTCGGTTGCGTCGTCGGCTGGCAGACCGGGGAGGTCGGCCGTCGACAGTCGCCTCATCGCGCGTTCGGTGTCGTTCGGGTCGAGGTGTTTCCGTGCGTTGCGCCCGTATTGCTTCACGAAGAGGCCGGGCTCGCCGGCCAGCCGGGATGTCCGGTTTCCGATGCGCATGCGGCGAGGTTATCCGGCATGCGAGCGCATCGCGGACGGCCGGCGCCGGCACGACGGCCGTGTGCGGCACGCGCTCCGTTGCGCCGGCTCACACCGGATACGCATCGTCGACCTTGAGGTTCGCGAGCCGGAACAGCGTGCGCAGCGTCTGCGGATGAATGTCGCGGTGCGCGGCGAGCGACGTCAGCATGAAATCGAGCACCTTCGCGTAGCGCAGCAGCACGAGGCAGCGCGCGAGATCGGGCGTGCGGCCGCGCATGTCTTCGGCGAGCGTGACCATTTGCGTCGACAGCGTGCGCGCCATCTCGAGTTCCATCTGCTGTTTCTCGGTCCAGTCGGGCAGCGGCTGTTCGAGCACCTTCGCGAGGAAGAGCTGGAACGACGTATCGGACGAATTGGGCTGCGCATCCATGAAGGGCCTCGTTGCGTGTGCACATCGTACGGGCGTAGCCGTTGGGGCGCCCGCGGGTGAATTCATGTCCGCGCGCCAGCGCGGCTTCTGCCCGAACGGAATGCAGATTCCGTACCAGCGCCGCCGGACGATTGTTGAGCAATGTTGAGCCGCGCTCCCGCATCGGTCGGCGAGTCCCGCCGGGACTGGATCGGGCTGGCGATCGAGGAGGGCGTCTACGCGCGCACGGCGGGCGGCGTCGGGCGCCTGCAGCGGCGCGACGAGGTGAAATGCTTCACGGATGTAACGTAACGCAGGTATCCGGCACGTCGCGCGTTTCCGTCGGCGCACGGCCGGCACGGCGCGTGTCGCGCGGTTCGGCCACGCCCGCCGTGCGTCCGCCGACGGGACCCGGCCGCGGGGAACGCGTGCCGCTGCGTCGCGCGAACCGGCGGCGGACGCGCCGGTTGTTTCAAAACAGAGACGGTCCGGCGTGCGGCGATCGGTTGCATGACCACGCAACTGGCCCAGCGATCGGCCGCACAATTGTCCATGGGCAGACGGCGCGGGTTTGCCAACAATCTCCGAACCATCCCCGCGAGATTCGACATGAGCGTCCACACCTTCTTCTCGGCCAATCTGCTGCTCGCCTACACGGCCTATTTCATCGGCACGGCCAGCCCCGGGCCGAGCAATCTCGCGATCATGTCGGTCGCCGCGAACCAGGGCCGCAAGGCGGCGCTGGCGTTCGCGCTCGGCGTGATTTCAGGGTCGATGTTCTGGGCGACGGTGGCGGCGCTCGGCGTATCGGCCGCGCTGCTCGCATGGTCGAAGCTGCTGATCGCGATCAAGGTCTTCGGCGGGCTGTACCTGCTGTGGCTCGCGTTCAAGTCGGCGCGCACGGCGCTGGCGGGGCCGCCGGCGGCATCGGCGAACGCGGCGCGCGAGCAGCGGCTGTCGCGCTTCTACGTGCGCGGCGCGATGCTGCACCTGACCAATCCGAAGGCGATTCTCGTGTGGGTGTCGATCGTCGCGCTGTCGTCGAACGGCGCGGGCGGCGCGCACGGCGCCGTCGTGCCGGGCTGCCTCGCGATCGGCTGCGCGGTGTTCGGCGGCTATGCGCTGGTGTTCTCGATGGACGGTGCGCGCCGGCTGTACGTGCGCGGCCGGCGTGCGATGGAGGCGTGTCTGGCCGTCGTGTTCGGCGTGGCGGGGGTGCGGCTGCTGGTGACGAACGTGTGAGGTGTCGCGCGCCGGCTGCGCGGGCCGCGAGAGGCGGTCAGCCCGCGCAATCGTCGCGCCGGTGACGGCGTCGTGCGTGCCGTCGATACCGGCGTGGCCGACGTGCCGGTTGACGTGCCCGCATCGGGCCTCGCACCGCCCGCTGCTGCGCGACCCGTGCAACGGCGAGGGCCGCGTCTTTCCGGGTACAGTGTCGGGCAACCCATGAAGGATGCACGAGGTACCGGAAGATGCTGATGGTTCGTCTTTTGCGCTGGTTCGGTGTGCTGGCGGGACTGTGTGCCTGCACTTCGGTGTTTTCCGCCGATCCGGCGACAAGCAATCCGCTGCTGTCCAAAGTACGTCCGTGGTGTATCGGCCGCCTGGTGTTCGATCGGCCGGTTTCGAGCGAGATCTCGAGTCAGCGTTACGCGTACCGCGGGGAGCAACTGCTCACGACGCACGAGGTGCCGCCGGATGCCTACCAGGCCGCCATCGCCGCTCGCGAGCAGGTGATGCGTACCCGGCTGCGCGCGAATCCGGTCGAGATGGATCGGAAGACCCGTCACGCGTGGCTGGAAATGGCCTTTTCCCCCGTACCGGATTCGCGTGTTTTCGTCTTCAACGAAGCGGCGGCGAAATCCGTCACATTGCCGTTCGATACCGAAGGCTATCTGTACGCGAACCGCACGCTCGTCCGCACGACGGGCAGCATCGGCGCCGATGCGCTGGATCGTGTCGAGGGCGTCTATGACGACACGTTCCGGCGCATCCGGATGCGCGACAACTGGGTCGTACCGACCGAACCGGGCTTCTGCTTCGACGGCGGGATTGTGACCGGATCGTCCACCTACCCCGAAGAAGTCAGGCAATCGTTCGCGTTGATGCCGGGCCGACCGGCGCTGCTCGTGATCCAGTCGCGCAATGCCTTCGGCGACGATCGCGAGCAGCCGTTCAGCCGTACGCTGCCCGCGTTGCGCGCGAAATTCGATCGCCTGCCCGGAAGCCATCGTCTCCTGCGCGAGGGGAAACGGTCGATTGCCGGCATGGATGCCGAGGAAGTGCTGTTCGAGCTCCGGGACGGCGCCGTCACGGCTTATCGCTTCTACCTGCTCGCGCCGGGCAATGCCGCCACGCTTGCGCAGCCGCATACCGCGATCGAGATGCTGCTGGGCGTGGCCGGGCAGAGCGACTTGCCGCCGGCGCAGGCCACCTCGCCGGTCGATGAGGCGCGCGCGCTGCAGGCATGGGACACGCTGCTGAACGGCCTGCACGCGCGACCGGGCGCGATCTGACCGGCGGCGGTGATGCGGGCGACGCGGGCGATGCGTTCGACCGGACGCCCCGCCGCGCCATGCACGGCGGGGGCCCCGCATCGAAGCGGCTTCAGAAAATGAAGCCCGTATTGATGAACTTCGAGTGGTGATCCGACACGATCGAGTCGAGCAGCTGCTTGCTGCCGTCGGTCTGCTTCGCCGCGACCATCGAGCGGATCGAGAACGCGCGCAGCGCGTCGCTCACCGACAGCGTGCCCTCGGCCGAATCCTTGCGTCCGGCGAACGGGAACACGTCGGGCCCGCGCTGGCACTGACAGTTGATGTTCACGCGGCACACCTGGTTCACGAGCGGATCGACGAGCGCGCCGATCTGCGCCGGATCGGAACCGAAGATGCTGACCTGCTGGCCGTGCTCCGACGTCGTCACGTAGTCGAGCGCGGTTTCCACGTCGTCGAACGGCGCGACCGGAATGATCGGCCCGAACTGCTCCTCGCGGTACAGCTTCATTCCTTCGGACACCGGATACACGACGGCCGGGTAGAACAGCGTCTTGCTGAATTCGCCGCCCTGATGGTTGACGACCTGCGCGCCCTTCGCCCTCGCGTCGTCGATCGCGTCCGTCATGTACGCGGTGCGATGCATGCCGGGCAGCGGGGTGATGCTGACGCCTTTTTCCCACGGCATGCCGATCTTCAGCTGTTCGAGCGCGGCGGTGAAGCGCTTCAGGAATTCGTCGACGATCGAGCGATGCACGAGCAGCATCTTCAGCGCGGTACAGCGCTGGCCGTTGAACGACAGCGCGCCGAGCAGGCACTCCTTCACGGTGAGGTCGAGATCGGCGTCGGGCAGCACGATCGCCGCGTTCTTCGCATCGAGACCGAGGATCGCGCGCAGCCGGTGCGACTTCGGGTGCTGCTTCTTCAGGTGATCGGCGACCTTGCTCGAGCCGATCAGCGCGAGCACGTTGATCTTGCCCGATGCGAGCATGTGCGGCACGACCACCGCGCCCGGCGCGTAGATCGTGTTGATCACGCCCTTCGGGAACGCGTCGCGGAACGCTTCCAGCAGCGGCTCGAACAGCAGCGTGCCGTACTGCGGCGGCTTGAACACCACGGTGTTGCCCATCAGCAGCGCGGGGATCAGCGTCGCGAAGGTTTCGTTCAGCGGATAGTTGTACGGGCCCATGCACAGCACGACGCCGAGCGGCGTGCGGCGGATCTGGCCGATCGTGCCCTCCGCGATCACGAAGCGCGAGTTCGCGTTGTCCAGCTCCTTCAGCGCGTCGATCGTCTGCGTCATGTACGTGACGGTGCGGTCGAATTCCTTCTGCGAATCGGCGAGGCTCTTGCCGATCTCCCACATGATCAGGTTCACGACGCGTTCGCGCTGCGCGACCATCCGCTTGATGAAATCCTGCATGCACGCGATGCGCTGCTCGACCTTCATCGTCGGCCACTCGCCGCGGCCGGCGTCGTACGCGCGTACCGCGGCGTCGAGCGCCGCGTCGCTTTCCGTTTCGCCCATCACCGGATAGCTGCCGATCTCGACCTGCTCGACGCCGCCGTCCGGCTGCCGCACGCACACGGGCGACAGCACGGTCTTGGTCGCGCCGTCCCACGGTCGCAATTCGCCGTCGACGAGCGACACGCGCTGGTGAATCGGCGAAGCCAGCCGGAATTCGGCGGGGATGTCCTGTAAGGCGGGAAAGAGGTGCTGCAGGGAGGCGGAATCGGGCATGACGGTCTCGTTTGACGGGGGTGTCCGGGAAGGACGGGCGATGCGAATCCTGAGCTGAATGATCCTCGATCCTGAATCGGCATCATGACCTGCACGCGACGGCGCGTCACGCGGGAACGTGGCCGATTCAGCGAATGGAACCAGTTCCATTAAAAAGGAACGCCGTCACGAATGCAACAATGACCGAATCGCGGCAGCGGCATCGTAAGTATTTAGAAAGACTGTTTCCGAATCGCCGGTATAACGGCCTGGGTGCAACCGCAAACGTTTTACTTCGGCCGAATTGAGCGGATAATGGCGCAGCGCGGTGAGGAAAAAAATGCAGTGAACCTGAGAGCAGACGTAGTGAAGAATAGAAGTCGGTCCGCCGCGCTGCCGATACGAGGTCGGCTGCCCGGAGCGCCGGGTCGGGGTTGCCCGGTCCGGCGCGCACCGGACCGTTGAATCCGTCCCGCCAGTCCCGCCAGCTTGGCCGATCCTTCGTGATCCTCTTCAGCTTCTCCGCCGTCGTATCCCGAATCCCCGCCTTTTACCGATCGTCGCCGCATGACGCGATCGATCCAATGCTTTCGTTTTTATTACGATTCGAGCCGCCCAATTGCTTGAAACAGAAAGGCATTCGTCAGGAATGCAGAGCGCATCGCGTATTCACGTTGTGGCCAGGCGACACGTTGAAAATTAATTAAAAACACGAATCATTCTCGTTTATTATTTCGCCGCATTACGAGCCGTGACGGGATGTCACGGCTTTTTTCGTGCCGCTTGCGCTGGCCGTTCGCCGTTTTCTTCACCACCTCTACGTTCACGATGAAACTCCACACGAGCGCGTGCCATGCGCTTCTGATCGCCACGTCGCTGGCCGGCGCCCGCACTTCGTTTGCGCAGGCGAGCGATGCCGCGGCGACCCTGCCCGCGATTTCCGTCAACGCGGCCGCCGAGCATGGGTCGTACGACGGCGGCCATTCGCGCGCGGCGACCAAGACCGACATGTCGCTGATGGACGTGCCGCAAACCGTGAACGTCGTGCCGCACGCGGTGATCGAGGATCAGAACGCGACGTCGCTGCAGGACGCGCTGCGCAACGTGCCGGGCGTCGGCTTCTCGGTCGGCGACGGCCAGCGCGACCAGATCACGATCCGCGGCTTCAACAGCATCACGGACCAGTACGTCGACGGCATTCGCGACGACGCGCTGTACTACCGCGACCTGTCGAACGTCGATCGCGTCGAGGTGCTGAAGGGGCCGGCGGCCGTGCTGTACGGGCGCGGCTCGGCGGGCGGCATCGTGAATCGCGTGCTGAAGCGGCCGCAGGCGAACCCGGTGAACGACGTGGGCGTGACGCTCGGCACGCGCGGCGAGCGGCGCGGCGAGTTCGATCTCGGCTGGAACCCGAACGACGCGGCGCGCTTTCGCATCACCGGCGCGGCCGAGAATTCGAACAGCTTCCGCGACCGGTTCCAGCTCAACCGGCAGGCGATCGCGCCGTCCGCGCAGTTCAAGCTCGACCGCGACACGGTGCTGAACGTCGAATTCGACTACCTGCACGACCGCCGCACGTCCGATCAGGGGTTGCCCGCGTATCGCGGCCGGCCGGTCGACGTGCCGATCAACACGTACTACGGGTCGGCCGACGGCGGGAACAGTTCGTACAACGACATCTCCGCGAAAAGCGCGACGGTGTCGCTCGATCACCGCTTCAACGATTCGCTGTCGTTCCACGGCGCGATCCGCGCGTACGACTTCTCGCTCGAGCGGAAGAACTACGTGACGTACGAGCCGATCAAGACCGCCGCGCACCCGGTCGTCACGCTCGATCAGTCGACGCGCCAGCGCACCGATCACGGCATCGACGGGCTGTTCGAACTCACGCAGAAGACCTCGCTGTTCGGCATGCGTCACGAGCTGCTGTACGGGCTGGAGCTGTCGCAGCAGCAGAAGTTCGACACGATCTACAGCGTGACGAAGGTCGCGACCTACGATCTGTTCAATCCGCAGCCGGTCGTCCTGCCCGGCGTGCCGGGCGGCACGCGTGCGAAGACGAACGCGTCGACCGTCGTCGGGCTCGCGGGCGTCTATGCGCAGGACCTGATCTCGCTGACCGAACACTGGAAGGTGCTCGCCGGCCTGCGCTTCGATTACCTGAACCAGATCCGCCACGACTACACGTCGTCGAACGTCAATCTCGACCGCACCGATCATGCATGGAGCCCGCGCGTCGGCCTGATCTACGAACCGCTCGACTGGCTCACGCTGTACGGGTCGTTCAGCCAGTCGTTCTCGCCGCTGGCCGACACGCTGATCAGTTCCGGCGCGTTCTCGAACGGCGCCGCGCTCGCGCCGCAGAAGACCACCGCGTATGAAGTGGGCTCGCGCTTCGACCTTGGCGGCAAGGCGACGGCCAGCGTCGCGCTGTTCGACATGCGCCAGACCAACCAGCAGATCGGCGACCCGGCGAATCCCGGCTATGCCCTGCCGATCGGCACGCAGCACGTGCGCGGGATGGAGCTCGGCTTCACCGGCGAGATCGCGCCGAAGTGGTCGGTGTATGCGGGTTACGCGTACCTGAACGGCACGGTGGACGGGTCCGCGCAATCGACGGCGGCCGGCCTGGCGGTGTCGAGCAACACGCCGGGGCTGATGCCGCGCCACAGCGCGAACCTGTGGCTCAAGCGCGAGCTGCCGTACGGCTTCTATGCGGCGGCCGGCATGCAGTTCCAGTCCGCGCGCTATACGTCGGCGAGCGATCTCGTCACGCTGCCGTCGTTCACGGTGTTCAACCTGGGCGCCGGCTATCGCAGCAAGAAGGTCGACGTGACGCTCACGCTCGACAACCTGTTCGATCGACGCTACTTCATCGCCGCGCACGGCAACGCGGACCTGTACAACATGCCGGGCGATCCGCGCACGCTGACCGCCACGGTGAAGTGGCACATGTAACGCACGCGGTGCGCGACAATGCGGGTCTTCGTCACGACGACCCGCACCCGACTGCCCATGAGCCGCCACGCGCTTGATGCGTCCAGCATGACCGCCCGCGCCCGCGCGCTGCTTTTATCGTTGCTGGCGTGCGGCCCGGTCGCGGCCGGTGCGCAGACGATTCCCGCGGATGCCGAGCCGGGTTGCCATGCCGTGCATGTCGACCGGACGATCACGCTGTCGGGGCGTTACGCGCTCGACTACGGCGACGAATCGATCGGGCCGGACGTGGGGTTCGAAGAGGACGACGCGTCGGCGCGGCACTTGCCTGATCACCCGCAGCGCGCAGGCGTGATCGTTTTCACGAACCAGTCCGACGCGCGGCGCCGGCTGCGGCTGCCCGCCGCGCAGCCGCGCGGCGTGTGCCGGTTCGACGGGCGTGCGACGCTCGTGATCCGCGATCTGGAGACCGCGTGCCCGGGGCTGGAAACGCCCGATCGTGCGCGGCTGGTGAAGGTCGTGTCAGCCGACGCGCCGGCGCGGCACGCATGCGGCGCCACCGCGCGGTGACACCGGCGCGGCAGCGCCGTTACTCGACGTCTTCGTCATCCTCTTCATCGGCGTCTCGCGCGTCGCGTTCCGGCGCCGCATACGCGCTCGCCTGTTCGAGCAGCCAGCCGCGGAACGATTCCAGCGGCTTGCTGTGGCTGAACTCCGTCGGATACACGAGGTAGTACGCCGAATCGCCGACGGTTGCCGCATCGCACGGCACGACGAGCCCGAGTTGCTGCAACTGTTCCTCGACGAAAAACTTCGGCACGAGCGCGACGCCGAGCCCGGCCGCGGCCGCGCTGATCAGCATCGTATGCAGCTCGTAGCGCACGCCCTGCATCGTGCGGATGTCCTCGACGCCGTGCGTCTCGAACCACTGCGCCCACGCGCCGGGGCGCGTCGTCGAGTGCAGCAGCGGGTACGCGAGCAGATCCTCGACGCGCTCGACCGGCCCGTTCAGCAGCGCGGGCGAGCAGATCGGCACGACTTCCTCGCCGAACAGATAGTCGGACGACGTGCCGGGCCAGGTCGGCTTGCCGTAGTGGATCGCGGCTTCGAAGTGCGTGTCCTCGAACGAGAACAGGTCGGTGCGGCTGCCCATGTTCACGCGCACGTCGGGCGTGCGGTCGTAGAAGCTCTTGATGCGCGGGATCAGCCAGTGCGACGCGAAGGTCGGCAGCACCGCGAGTTCCAGGTAGCCGCCGCCGCTGCCGTGCGCGATGATCGACAGCGTGTCGCGGTCGAGCGCTTCCAGCGCGCGCCGCACCTGCGTGCCGTACAGCTTGCCGGCGCGCGTCAGCACGACGCGCTGCTTCACGCGCGCGAACAGCCGCACGCCGAGGCTCGCCTCCAGCGTCGCGATCTGCCGCGACACCGCGCTTTCGGTCAGGAACAGCTCCTTGGCCGCGTGCGTGAAGCTCTCGTGGCGGGCGGCGGCTTCGAAAGCCACGAGCGCGCCCATGTTGGGGATCTTGAATTTGCGCATGATGCTCTATTTATCCGACAAAAAGGGCCGCGCCGCACGGGGGTGAAGGGGAGCGAAGGGCCGCCGATAATTCCAAAAACTCATCACATATCAATTTAATCTCGCTTTACGCCCCGCTGCAACCCTTTGAATAATGCTTCCCGTGCAAGGTCAGGCGCCCGCCGGGCGGCCGGCCGACGAGTTGCCGGCACGTTTGCCGGCGGGTCCCCCGAGACGAGAATCCTGATGCGCAATCCGAATATCGACAGCTTGCTGACGAAGCTGCTGGGACAGGCGAAGACCGACGCCCTGTTCTCGACCCTGAACATGCCGGCCATCCTCGAAGAATGGGAAGACGGCGTCGTGACGCGCGCGGAAATCGCGCAGGCGATGAACATGGCGCTGTTCGAAGGGCTGCTCGAGCGTTCGGCGAACGGCCGCGCGTACACGGCCGAGGCGATCGAAAACGGCGGCTCGGTCTATTTCGACCACGGCGCGTTGCGCACGGTGCGCTGGCCGCACACGGGCGCGCTGCCGCCGGGCGAGGCGGCGTTCACGCGCATCCTGCGTCCGCTCGGCTTCCGCCTGAACGGCCGTTACCCGCTCGACAAGCTCGGCATGACGGGCCGCGCGTATGCGCATGAAGACGCGCCGGACGAAATCGCGCAGTTTTTCGTCAGCGAACTGCATCCGGAGCGCTTCTCGAAGGAATTCCAGCAGGCGGTGACGAACGTCATCAGTTCGTCGTGCGACCCGCTGTCGCCGGCGGCCGTCGCGCTGCTGTGGGAAGTCGAGCGCGAAGGCTGGCTGTCGCTCGAAGCCGCGCACGTGCTGCTGCCGGAAATCGTCGGCGCGTTCGCGCGCCAGCACGATGTGCCGAACGAGCTTGACTACGAAACGCTGCTGATGGAATCGGCGGAGATGGCGTGGATCGCGACCGAAGGCAATGCGTTCAACCATGCGACCGACCGCGTCGCCGACGTGTTCAAGCTGTCCGACGACGAGAAGGCGAAGGGCCGGCCGATGAAGCCGGAGGTCGAGCGCTCGCGCTCGGGCCGCGTGTTCCAGACGGCCTATCGCGCGGATACCGTCGAGCGCGAATTCCGCACCCGCGACGGCGGCACGGTCAAGCGCAACGTGCCGGGGTCGTTCTACGAATTCATCACGCGCAAGCGCACGTTCGACCAGGCGGCGCGGCGCTGGGTGACCGACCTGCGCTTCGACGCGGGCAATGCGCAGGGCATCTTCAAGATGACGGCGAACGCGGCGAAGTAAGCACGGCGCGGCACGTATCGCGTGCACAAGCAGAAGGGCCGGCGGCTGGTTTCAGCCGTCGGCCCGTTTTCATTGACGGGGCGTCGCGTGCGTCAGAATAGGTGCGTGACCAGAAAAAACAGCACCAGCAGCCCGATCGGTACGCCGAGCAGCCATGCGATCAGATATTTGCCCATGTCGTTGTCCTCCGCGTGGCCGCGACGCGGTGCGCGTCGCGGCGGGGTGAGACGACTGGCGCGTTACAGCTCGCGGTCGAATTCCTTCAACTGCTTCTCGGCTTCGTCGCGGGCGATCCCGTAACGCTCCTGGATCTTGCCGGCCAGATAGTCGCGATTGCCTTCCGCGACCTGAAGATCGTCGTCGGTCAGCTTGCCCCACTTGGCCTTCAGCTTGCCGGTGAGCTGCTTCCACTGGCCCTTGATCTTGTCTTCGTTCATGGTGTGCTCCTTTCGTAAGGGGAGAAAAGTGCGGCGCTCGGCCGCGGGGTAGCTCAGGCCTTCGCCTTCAGGCCGGATGCGTCGACGTGCTTCACGCCCTTGATCGCGCGCGTCACGGCGATGGCCTTCTTCACGGCGACCTTCGTCGGCAGCACGCCCGTGAGCGTGACGACGCCGTCGACCGTCTTCACGCTGATGTCGGTGCTCTTCACGCCGTCGGTGGTTGCGAGCTCGCCCTTCACCTTGGTCGTGATCCACGTGTCGGTGACCGGCTGATTCGATTCGCTCGCCATGCCGCTGTCGGTCGACGAGGCCTGGGCGTGCGCGTTCGTGAGCGGGGCGGCGGACAGCAGGAAGGCCGCGCTGACGGCGAGCAGGGTCGAAAGGTGCGAGGTCTTGTTCATTGATGTTCTCCTTCGATTGGCGGGTTGAATCAATCAGTCGGTGAGCACGGCGCGTTCCCGTGCGTTCGTGTGCCTCAGCGGGCGATCGGCGTGTCGTAGCCGGGCTCGCGCGGCGGCATGTCCGGGCGCGGCACGTCGGGCGGCAGCGGTACCGGCGGGTCGGTGCCGGGCGCCGGCTCGGGCGGATTGTCCGGGGCCGGTTCGGGCCGCGTCGGATCGGGTGTCTGATGCAATTTCATCCGGGTGTCCTCCCTCTGCGGTATGAAAGGGCAGCGCATGAGCGCCGATGCAATACCAGCGTACCGACGCGAACGCGAGCGGACATCGCGCAAATTCACCGGATCGGTTAGTGCGTTTGCACTGGGGGACGGAACAGACCGGCGGGACGGGTACGTGCACCACGACCCGGGCAACGCGGCGCGACAGGCGAGCGGGCCGTGGCGCACCATTCGGCGGGGCACCGCACGATCACGGGCGGCATGCGAATGTACTATTCGAGATAGTGCATTCGCGCGTGTCGCGCCGTTGCGCGGCACGCGATCATCGCCGCACGCGCCGGCCGGGGCATGCCGTTGCAACGGGCGCCCGGCCGGCGCTCGGGTTGACCGCTCATGTTGACGACAGGGACAACGATTCGATGAACGAACAAGTAGACGAACAGGCGCTCAAGTCGCATACCGACCGGCGCCAGCTGCACCAGATCATCGCGGGACTCACCGAGGGCGTGATCCTGATCGAGCCGGACCAGCGGATCGTCTGGGCGAACGAGGCCGCGCTCGCGATGCATGGCGTGACCGAGCTGAAGGCGCTCGGCGCGGACGTCACCGAATACCGCGAGCGATTCCGGCTGCGCTACCGGAACAACCATCCGGTGCGCGACGGCCACTATCCGATGGATCGCGTGATCGCCGGAGAGGAGTTCAGCGACGTGACGGTCGAAGTCGAATCGGCCGCCGACGCGTCGGTGAGCTGGGTGCACCGCATCCGCAGCCTGGTGCTGACGAACGCGGCCGGCGAACCCGACTGCCTCGCGCTCGTGCTGCACGATGCGACCGAATGGGCGAGCGCCGAGGAGCGCTTCGAGCGCACCTTCAACGCGAACCCGGCGCCGGCGGTGATCTGCCGGCTCGACGACTTGCGCTACGTGAAGGTCAACCAGGGCTTTCTCGACATGACGGGCCACGCGCGCGACGACGTGCTCGGCCGCTCGGTGTACGAGATCGACGTGCTCGAACAGGCCGAACGGCGCGAGCTCGCGATCGAGCGGCTCGGCGAAGGCGCGACGATTCCGCAGATGGAGGCCGTGCTCAAGCTTGCCGACGGCAGCACCAAGGCGGTGGTCGTCGCCGGACAGCCGATCGACATGAACGGCGAGGCGTGCATGCTGTTCACGTTCATGGATCTCGAGCCGCGCAAGCAGGCCGAGCGCGCGCTGATGCAAAGCGAGGAACGCTTCGCGACGGCCTTCCGGATGGCGCCGGTCGCGATGGCGATCGTCACGGCCGACCGTTTCGAGCTGCTCGACGTGAACGATGGGTTTGCCGCGATGACGGGCCATGCGCAGGCCGACCTCCTTGGTAAATCCGCGGACGAGATCGGGCTGTGGGCCGAACGCGGTGCGTGGTCGCGCATCGAAGGCCGGCTCGCCGGCGACGGCCACGTGCGCAACGTGGACGTGCAGATCCGCACGCGCGACGGCGACGTGCGCGATTGCGTCGTGTCGGCCGACCCCGTCGCGATTCACGGACGCGACTGCCTGCTCGTCGCGCTGCTCGACATCAGCGACCGCAAGCGTACCGAGATGGAGCTCGTCTATGCGATCGAGACCGCGATGCAGGATGCGTCGTGGTTCAGCCGTACGCTGATCGAGAAGCTCGCGAACGTGCGGCGCGCGAATGCGCCGGATGCGGGCGCGCAGCTGTCCGACCTGACCGCGCGCGAGCGCGACGTGTTCGACCTGCTGTGCCACGGCCTGGCCGACAAGGAGATCGCCGGCCGCCTCGGGCTCGCGCCGAACACCGTGCGCAATCACGTCGCGACGATCTACGCGAAGCTCGACGTGCACAGCCGCGGCGAGGCGATCGTGTGGGCGCGCGAGCGCGGGATCGTCGGCACGGCCGAACCGAACGGCGCGCGCGGCGACAAGGGCGGCGCGAAGGGCAAGGACTGACCGCGGCGGTACGAATGCACCATGCCGATTGGTGCATCCGCATCTGCCGCCCGCGGCGTCCGCTTGCGATCCTGTCCACTCGGCGGTGCGGCGCAGGGGCGCGGCGTCGCCGGCTCTCCCCCAAACCATCGCAGGAGATGACCATGGACAGGAATCGCGTCGAAGGCAAGCTCAAACAGGTCAAGGGTTCGGTCAAGGAAGCACTCGGCAAGGTGACGGGCGACCGCGAAACCGAAGCGGAAGGCCTGGCCGAACAGCAGGCCGGCAAGCTTCAGGAGAAGGCCGGCGAGGCGGCCGATGCGATGCGCAAGCATACGGGCACCGATCGGCACTGAACGATGACGCGGCGCCCGCCACGGGCGTCGCGAAGGCCGGCCGGGCCGGCGTCGCAGCGATGATGCGTGGCCGGCATGACCACGGCCGGCCTTTCTCCACGGGCGCGGCCGCCATTTCCTGCACGAGCACTCCATCCACGGCCCCCGTCGTACGGGCCGCGGATCGGCCATGAACCCGGAACTTGATGATAAATCCTCACAACGTAGTTCCGATATTTCGTTTGCTGCACGGGTATTGGCTACCCACAATCCATTCACCTCTTTCGCGGTGAAAGGTTCTTCGGAGACGGAACCGCGGTGATTGGCCGGCCGGGCGGACGCATGAAATGCGCCTCTGGCAGTGCAAGCAGTCACCGGCGCGCAGGAGGTTGCCGACGCGCGTCATTCGCGCGTTGCATCCCGACCCTCAGAAGAAGGACTGCCATGACGTTCCGCATTCGTTCGCTTTCCGGCGCTGCACTGACCGCCGTGCTTCTCGCGTTCCAGACGGGCGCGGCCCATGCGCAGGAGACGATCGTCAAGGTCGGCGTGGCGGGCCCGCTGACGGGCGGCGGCGCCGCCTACGGCAAGGACATCGAGAACGGCGTGCGCATGGCGGTCGACGAAGCGAATGCCGCGCGCACGACGGTCGGCGGCAAGCCGGTGAAATTCGTGATCGCGTCGCAGGACGACCAGAGCGATCCGCGCACCGGCGTGCAGGCCGCGCAGCAGCTTGCCGATGCGCAGGTCGCCGTCGTGATCGGCCACTTCAATTCGGGCACGACGCTGCCCGCGTCGAAGATCTACGCGAAGGCCGGCATTCCGATGATCACGCCGTCGGCGACCAATCCCGACATCACGCGCGCCGGGCTCGACACCGTGTATCGCGTGATCGCGACCGACACGCAGAACGCCGGCAACGCCGGTGCGTATGCGGCGAGCGTGACGAAGGCGAAGCGCATCGCGATCATCGACGATCGCACCGCGTTCGGCCAGGGCGAAGCCGACGAATTCGAGAAGTCGGTGAGGGCGAACGGCGGCACGATCGTCGCGCGCGAATTCACGAACGACAAGGCCGTCGACTTCAGCGCGCAGCTCACGAAGATCAAGAGCACCAATGCCGATCTCGTGTTCTTCGGCGGCCTCGACGCACAGGCCGCGATGCTCGTGAAGCGCATGCGCCAGCTCGGCATCCGCGCGCAGTTCCTCGCGGGCGGCGGCGTGATGAACGCGAACTTCATCCGGCTGGCCGGCAATGCGGCCGAGGGCGCGTCGGTGTGGGAATACGGGCAGCCGCTGTCGCGGCTCGCGAAGGGCAAGCTGTTCGAAACGAAATTCAAGCAGAAGTACGGCGTCGACATGCTCGCGTATGCGCCGTTCGCGTACGACGCGACGTGGATCGCGATCAACGCGATGCAGAAGGCGAACTCGACGAAGCCGGCCGATTTCAACGGCGCGCTGAAGGGCACGCGCTACGACGGCATCACGGGCACGATCGCGTTCACGAACACGGGCGACCTGAAGAACCCGAGCTCGACGCTGTATGAAGTGAAGAACGCCGCGTGGCAGCCCGTCACGACCAAGTCGGCGGACTGAATGCAACCCGCGTGAGCGGGCTTTCGCGGCGATGCCGGACGTGCTGAAATAGCCGGAGCGATCGCCCACGAAGGCTGCCCGCGCGACGCCGCGCGAGTCGCGGCACGAACCACCCAACGGGCGCGGCCGGCTGGCTGCGCCTTTTACGTGTAACCGGAGTCAGTCGTGAGTTCTCAAGTCGTCATCGTCGGCGGTGGTGTGATCGGCAGCTCGATCGCGTATTTCCTGCGCGCCACCGATCCCACGGTCGCCGTGACCGTCATCGAACGCGATCCTACCTATGCAAGATCGTCGTCGGCGCTGTCGGCCGCGTCGATTCGCCAGCAGTTTTCCACGCCGCTGTCGATCGAGATGTCGCTGTTCGGCATCGAGTTCCTGCGCACGATCGGCGAGCGGCTCGAAGTGGACGGCAACCGGCCGTCGATCGATCTGCACGAAGGCGGCTACCTGTTCCTCGCGACGCCGGCCGGCGACGCGACGCTGCGCGAGAACCATGCGCTGCAGACCAGCCTCGGCGCCGATATCCGGCTGATGGACGGCGACGCGCTGCGCGCGAAGTTTCCGTGGCTGAACGTCGACGATCTCGTGTCGGGTGCGTACGGCGTGAGCGGCGAAGGCTGGTTCGACGGCTACGGGCTCGTGCAGGCGCTGCGCAAGAAGGCGCAGGCGCTCGGCGCGCGCTACGTGCCGGCCGACGTGAAGGACGTGGTGCGCGACGGCCGCAAGATTACGCATGTCGTGACGGACGACGGCGAGCGCTACGCGTGCGACACGCTCGTCAACGCGGCCGGCGCATGGACGCGCACGCTGTCGTCGATGATGGGCATCGACATTCCGGTGTTTGCACGGCGTCGCAGCATCTTCAACGTATCGTCGCCGGCGAAGCTTGCCGATTGCCCGCTGCTGATCGATCCGACCGGCGTGTATTTCCGGCCGGAAGGGCGCACGTATATCTGCGGCACGTCGCCGAGCCCCGATCGCGACCCGGACGACCTGCCGCTCGACGAAGTCGACCACGACCTGTTCGACGACGTGATCTGGCCGACGCTCGCGCATCGCGTACCGGAATTCGAGGCGCTGCGCGTCGAGAATTGCTGGTCCGGTTACTACGAGTACAACGTGTTCGATCACAACGCGATCATCGGCTACCACCCGGAACTCGACAACGTCGTGTTCGCGAACGGCTACAGCGGCCACGGGCTGCAGCAGGGGCCCGCGACGGGGCGCGGCGTCAGCGAACTCATTCTGGGCGGGCGTTACGACACGCTCGACCTGTCGTCGCTCGGCTGGGCGCGCGTGCTCGAAAACCGGCCGATCGTCGAAAAGAACGTCGTGTAGCGCGGCGTGACCGCCCGGTATGGGGTGGGCGGGATTCTCCTAGTGTCTCAAACCCGTTGGCCCGACTTTCGTCGGGCCTTTTTTTGTCGTCGGCAGGCTGCTCCGTACCCGATGTCGTCGATGTCGGAATGTGGCAACATCGCGGGGGTTTTTACACACTGACTGTCTACTCGAGCAACGGGGGCTCGCTGGAATGAGCGACATCGCCATCGATATACCGTGGCCGGTCATGATGCTGATTTTGGGCATCAGCTATTGGCCGTTGTGGCTGCTTGTCGGCGCCGGGTTGATGTATTTCGGTATGACGCGTCTGCGCGGGATCGGGCGTATTGCCTGTATCGTCGCTGCGGTCTTGTTCATCGCTTATACCGGCTTGGGCTTGTACGTGATTCTTGCCAGGTAGGGGAAACGTCCGTGACGGCGTGCGATAACGATGCGGTCAGCCGGGATTGGCGTTGCGTCGATTCAGGGCGCTCGCCGCACGTTATTCGCCATGCCGGGCGCGAGGAAGTGGCCGAGCCGCATGGAACGAGACTGGCCCGGCTTTGCCGGGCCTTTTCCATTCCGCGCTACCGCACGCCATAAATCGCATCGCGCAGATCGAGCGTGTACTGCCCGTTCATCCCTTCGTAGAGCGTGTTCGACAGCGACACGACGGTGAGCCCGCGTGCGCGGTCGACGAACCACGAATGACCGTAGACGCCGCCCCAGCGCCACGTGCCGACGGATTCCGGCGACGCGGCCGCCTGCGGGTCGTGCAGCACCGAGAAGCCGATTCCGAAGCCCGCGCCGGGCAGGTCCGGCAATTCCAGATCGCCGGTCTGTACGCGACCCATCTCGTCGACCAGCTCGGCGGGCAGGATCGCGCCGCCGCCCGCGCGCAACGTGTCCAGCACCGTCAGCACGTCGCCGGCGGTGCCGACCATCCCGGCGCCGCCCGACGGGAACGCGTGTGCATCCAGCGCACGCGACGGCGAGTACGTGACGCCGACGAACCCTTCGACGATGGGTACCGTCTCGTTCTCGGCGAGCCGGTGCGGCTGCGGCGTGTCGTTGACGTACGGCGTCGCGAGCCGCGCGGGATCGCGTGCGACGAACGCCGTGTCGTGCACGCCGAGCGGGCGCAGCACGAGCGCATCGATCGCATCGGCGAGCGGCACGCCGCAGACGGCCTCGATCAGCGCGCCGACGACGTCGATCGACAGCGAGTAGTTCCAGCTGGTGCCGGGCGCGAACAGCAGCGGCACGCTCGCGATCCGGCGCAGGTTGTCGGCGAGCGTGATCGATGCGGCATCGAGCCCGTCGGAGACGCCCGCACGCGCATACGGGCCGTTCGCATCGGTTTCGTTGAAGCGATAGTCGAGGCCGGCGGTATGCACGAGCAGCTGGCGCACCGTGATCGTCGGCACGCGGCCGTCGGGCAGCGCCGGACGGAATTCGGGCAGCCAGCGCGTGACGTCGTCGTCGAGCGACAGCTTGCGTTGCGCGACGAGCGCCATCGCGGCCGCCGAGACGATCGGCTTCGTCACCGACGCGAGCCGGAACAGCGTGTCCTCGCGCATCGGCGTACGCGATTCGCGGTCCGCGAAGCCGGCCGCGCGGCGATAGACGAGTTCGCCGTCGCGGGCGACGAGGACGACCGCGCCGACGAGGCGCTGCGTGTCGAGCTGGCGGGACAGGACCGCGTCGATGCGCCCGGCGAGCGCGCGATCGGTTGACGACTGCAGTGACGATGCGGGAGAGGAGGTCATCGAAAATTCCGTCGTGAAGGGCCTGGTCGACATGTTATGGGACGCGCGCCGCACGCGTCGTTAACCCTTACATGGAACGGGGCGATGTGCGCGGCAGGGGCCGGCGTCGACGAATACCGGGCCCCGCAGCAGACAAAATATGCCCCAATCGACCGGCGCCGTTCGTTAGAATCTGCTTTCGTCGAGGAAATGACGCATTTGCATGGGTGCAGAGCAGTATCGAATCGAAGACGCTGCTTGTCCTGATTCCATCGTTCATCTTTCACCGGAGGCGAGCATGCCAGGTTTACTTCCCGATGTTGACCGCGAGGGGCTCCTCGAATATTCGGTGGTGTACACCGATCGCTCCGTCAACCATATGTCGCAGCGCTTCCAGGGCGTCATGCGCGACATCTCCGCCACGCTGAAAAACGTCTACAACGCGAAGTCGGTCGCGATCGTCCCGGGCAGCGGGACGTTCGGCATGGAAGCCGTGGCGCGACAGTTCGCGACGAACAGGAAGTGCCTCGTCATCCGCAACGGCTGGTTCAGCTTCCGCTGGTCGCAGATTTTCGACATGGGCGGCATTCCGTCCGAGACGACGGTGCTGAAGGCGCGTCCGGTCGAAGCGGGCCGGCAGGCCGCCTATGCGCCGGCGCCGATCGACGAAGTGGTCGCCGCGATCAACGAGCACAAGCCCGATCTCGTGTTCGCGCCGCACGTCGAAACCGCGTCCGGCATGATGCTGCCCGATGCGTACTTGCGCGCGGTGGCCGATGCCGTGCATGCGGTCGGCGGCATGTTCGTGCTGGATTGCATCGCGTCGGGCACCGTGTGGGTCGACATGCAGGCGAGCGGCGTCGATATCCTGATCAGCGCGCCGCAAAAGGGCTGGAGCGCGTCGCCGTGTTGCGCGATGGTCGTGTTGAGCCCGCTCGCGCGGGAACGCATCGATTCGACGACGAGCACCAGCTTCGCGTGCGATCTGCGCAAGTGGCTGCAGATCATGGAAGCGTACGAGGGCGGCGGGTTCGCGTACCACGCGACGATGCCCACGGACAGCCTCACGACGCTGCGCGACGTGATGAAGGAAACCGAGGCATATGGCTTCGACAAGGTGAAGGCGGAACAGCTGGAACTCGGCGAGCGCGTTCGTGCCGTGCTGACGGAGAAGGGATTCAGAAGCGTGGCCGCGAAGGGGTTCGAGGCGCCGGGTGTCGTGGTCAGCTACACGGACGACGACGGTATTCGCACCGGGCAGAAATTCGCCGATGTCGGTTTGCAGATTGCGGCGGGCGTGCCGTTGCAATGCGACGAGCCGGCGGACTTCAAGACATTCCGGCTCGGGTTGTTCGGTCTCGACAAGCTGCATGACATCGATGGGGCGGTGAAGCGGTTTGCCGATGCGTTGAACCGGATTGTTTGACGCGGTTTTGCGCAATGGCGTGTTCCGGCGGCTGCCGCTCATTGGTTGAGCGGCGGCTTTCGAGTCGTTGAAAACGCAACCATTCAGGATCGTGTCATGACCGAATGCGCGCTGACGTTCGCCAGTCAGGCCGAATGGGAAAGCTGGTTGGGGCAAAACGGCGGCACGTCGACCGGAGTATGGCTGCGGCTCGCGAAAAAAGGCGTGGAGCAGCGAACCGTCACCTACGAACAGGCGGTTGAGAGCGCCCTCTGCCACGGCTGGATCGATGGCCAAAAGAAGGCCGAGAGCGGGCAGTATTGGTTGCAGCGCTTTAGCCCGCGTTCCGCGAAAAGCATCTGGTCAAAAATCAACAAGGACAAGGCCGAAGCGTTGATCGCCGCAGGCAGGATGCAGCCGTCTGGCCTGTCCGAGATCGACAGGGCCAGGAAGGACGGCCGCTGGGAGGCGGCCTATACGTCGGCCAGCAACTCGATCGTGCCGGACGATTTGCAGGCGGCGCTGGACGCCAATCCGAAAGCCGCGAAGTTTTTTGCAACGCTGAACAGCCGTAATCGCTATGCGATCCTGTTCCGGATACAGAACGCCAAGAAGCCGGAAACGCGGGCGCGCAAAATCGCGGAATTCATCGACATGCTGAAGCGGGGCGAGACTTTTCATCCGTAGAGTGCGGGCTTCTGACGGCGTGGAGCGCCCGATTGATCATCGCCCGTTCGCGAACGTTCGACGTCGCCCGAAGCCGCGTCGCCGCTGCACGGCTACGCGGGCAAAAGGCCTGCCTTACGATAACTGTCGATCAGCGCGTCGTAGAGCGAGAGATCGGCACGGCTGCGCGCGATGAGCTGAGCGCCGGCGATGGCGGCGAAGATGGCCCGCGCCCGCTGTTTGCTCTCCCGAGCGCCGACCACTGCCGCCGCGGACAGCACCTTGCTCAACCACGCCACGTTCACGTCGGCGAAGGCCAGCACTTCCTTCATCACGACTTCCGGCAGGTCGTCGGTTTCGGCGGCCATGAAGCTGCACAGGCACAGGCGGTTGCCGGTCTCGAGCGCCTTGCGAAAGGTATCCGGATAGCGACGCAGGCAATCCAGCGGATCGCGCGATCGGGCCAGCATGTCGTCCAGCGCCGCCGCTGAATCTTCCCGATAACGCCTCGCTACCGCCGCGCCGAGATCGGCCTTGCTTTCAAAATGGTGGTAGATGCTCGCGGCCTTGATCCCCACCTCGTTGGCGAGATCCCGATAGTTCAAGCCGCCGTAACCGTGCGTCTGCGTGAGCCGCGTGGCGGCCGCCAGAATTCTTTCTCTCGAGTTCGAGCTCGCGTCGTTCGTCACTGCGTCAGTCTCCGCGCACGGGAAATGGTGTTGACACTCCGGATTGTACCTTATATGGTTAACCTAACAAACGTTAGGTAGATTCGCGGGCGACGTGTGTTCATGTCGTCCGATCCAGTGCGAACGACCATGGAGCGCGCCTGCAATGACTTCCCGTACCGCCAATTTCGACGTAGCCCGACTGCCCCTGATGAAGGTCTACGATTTCCCGACCGGGCCCTATCCGACCCGCGTGCGCATCGCGCTGGCCGAAAAGGGGCTGCAATCGCGCGTCGAGTTCGTGATGGTCGATCTTTACAAGGGCGAGCATAAAAAGCCCGAGTTCATCGCCGGCAAGAATTATTCGGGTACGTTGCCGGTGCTGGAGCTCGACGACGGAACCTGTATCGCCGAGTGCACGGCCATTACCGAATACCTCGACGCACTCGATGGCGCGCCCACGCTCACCGGCAGCACGCCTCGCGAAAAGGGCATCATTCACATGATGAGCAAACGCGCCGAGCTGGAGCTGCTCGACGCCGTCAGCGTCTATTTCCATCACGGCACGCCGGGGCTCGGCCCCGACGTCGAGACGTATCAAAACCCGGAGTGGGGGTTCCGCCAGCGCGACAAGGCGCTGAGGGGCATGCGCTACTTCGATGCCGTTCTGCAAAGCCGGCCGTATGTCGCGGGTGCGACGTTCTCGATGGCCGACATCACCGTCATCGGCGGTCTGATCTTTGCGATGCTCGTGAAGCTGCCGGTGCCTGAGGAGTGCGAAGCGCTTCGCGCCTGGTACGCGCGCATGCTGGAACGTGAGAGCGTCAGGAGCCAGCCGGTGTTCGCCGCCTTGACCTGAGCCGCCGCGGATGCGCGGCGACGTGTGTGAGGGTGAATGGGGAAGCCCGTGCATTGCACGATCGGAGAGCGGCTTCGGTCACCGCTATTCCCGTATCATCTGTCCGGTTCGCCAGGACCGTATCACTGACCATCCCAAGCTCATTCATCCGGGGGAGCCCCATGTTCGACCACGTCAAATTCGGCGTCAGCGACTACGCCGCCAGCAAGGCGTTTTTCCTCAAGGCGCTTGAACCGCTGGGCGTCGTGATTGTCGGGGAAGGCGAGCCGTCGTACGGGATAGAGATCAGTGCGCCCGGCAAGCCTTCGCTGTGTTTGTTCCAGACCGACGAGAAGCCGGCGCATCTCCACATCGCATTCGTGGCCGACACGCGGCGGCAAGTCGATGCGTTTCATCGCGCGGCGCTGGAGGCGGGGGCGAAAGACAATGGCGCGCCCGGGCTGCGGCCGCATTATCACGCGAACTATTACGCGGCGTTCGTCATCGGTCCGGATGGACACAATATCGAGGTGGTGTGTCATCGGGCGGAGGGGTGATGCGCCGGATCGGTAAAACGCTCGCGGTGATCTCGAGCATGGCGGTCGTCGGCATCGCCCACGTTCAAGCAGCCTCCGGCGAAACTGCATTCCCGCGTTTCACGCAATCCGAAGGCAAGCTCGATGCCGACGGGCTTCCGCTGTCGGGCGTGAAGCTCTGCGTGCTGCCCGACCGTGCGCCGTGCTTCGAGATGCCGCCGAAGCTTGTCCCCGGTTCCGCCAAGGAGCTGTACCAGTTCGGTCTGAATCCACGCTCCGAACGGCTGCCGATTGCGTCGGGCGGCTCGTGGGTGTTTTTCTCGGGAATGTTCTCGGGTGGCGGCAGCGGAATGCTGGAACGCGTCGCTGTCCTGCGTGTCGGCGCGAATGGCAAGATCGAGAACCTGATGCCGATCGTCACCGAAACCGAGATGGCCGATCGTGCGATGTGGAGCGTGCCAGAGGTGTCGCCGTATCCGCTGTTCGTCCGGGCCGACTACGTGTGGGGCAAGGGCGAGGATCATTTCGGCAAGCACGTCTTCGACGTCGACGCATGGACGTTCGATCCCGCCGCCAATCGATACGCGAAGCGCTTTTCCTACCGGACGAGCAAACGCTATGACAGAGGCGAAGGCGCGGATCGCGTGCTGAGTGCCGAGCGTCCGGAAATCCTGCGGCGCCTCGCCGCCGCCCAATAGCGTGTTACCGCTGTGCGTCCCCGTAAGTCTCCTTGCACACCGCGCGTAGCGCGTCGACGAGCAGATCGCGCGCGGGCGACCGCGAATCGGCGGAGCGCGTGAACAGCGCGATGGGCGGCAGCGTCCACACCAGCGAATACGGCACGATCGCCACGCCGGCGATCCGCACCAGCTCTTCCGCGATATCGGCCGGCACGATCGACACGGCTTCGTCGCTCGACGCGATCATTTCGCCGATCAGCTTCGACGAATAGCTTTCGACGATCGGCACGGGCGGCGCGATGCCGGCCGACAGGAACAGGTCGGTCACCTGTTCGCGCATCGGCGTGTGCGGCGCGCCGAGAATCCAGTCGAGCGCGTGCAGCTTGTGCCAGTCCAGCGGCGTGCGTGCGAGCTTGGCCGCCAGGCGCCGGCTCGCGATCATGCGCGGCTGCTGCTGGTACAGCACTTCGAACGAAACCTGCCCGAGATCGATCGCCGACGACGCGCGCCCGATCACGATGTCGACACTGTGATCCTTGAGTTGCAGCAGCAGCTGATCGCTGGTGCCTTCGTGAATCGTCACGGTCAGGCGCCGCTCCATGCGCGCTTGCAGCCGCTTCAGCGCGGCCGACAGCATCTGGCCGGAGATGAACGGAATCACGCCGATGTGCAGATGGGCCGCATGCCCGGCGGCGACGGCCTCCATCTCGCGGGCGAGGTGGTCGAGATCCTTGATCATCGCCTTCGCGCGCTCGAGCACGACCGCGCCGAGCGCGGTGGGCCGCATGCCGCGCGACGAGCGCTCGAACAGCGCCGTGCCGAACATGCTTTCCAGTTCGGACAGCGCGTTCGTCACGGCCGGCTGGCTGCTGGCCATGTGTTCGGCGACCCGCGTCAGCGATCCGTGCTGCTGGATCTGCAGCAACAGCACCAGATGCCGGATCTTCAGACGCGCGCCGAGCCGCCTGACCACGTCGTTTGCGTCAAAATTCATTGACTGGTCATGTATTCATCAGAAAAAAGTGATGGGCCGATATTAAAACAGAATCATCACGTTATGGCGGATCCCTAGAATCCCCTTCATGGATCGCGCCGGGATTGGCCTGGCGCCCACGCCGGGACCCAAAACATGAAACAGACAGAGACACAGCAGCAGGCCGCGTTCGACTACCACGAGTTTCCGACCCCCGGGAAGATCTCGGTCGTCGCGAGCAAGCCGCTGGTGACCCAGCGCGATCTGGCGCTGGCCTATACGCCCGGCGTGGCGAGCGTGTGCGAGTCGATCGCCGCCGATCCGCTGCAGGCGCACCGCTTCACGAGCCGCGGCAACCTGGTCGGCGTGATCACGAACGGCACCGCGGTGCTCGGCCTCGGCAACATCGGCCCGCTCGCGTCGAAGCCGGTGATGGAAGGCAAGGCCGTCCTGTTCAAGAAGTTCGCCGGGATCGACGTGTTCGACATCGAGATCAACGAGACCGATCCGGACAAGCTGGTCGACATCATCGCCGGCCTCGAACCCACGTTCGGCGGCATCAACCTCGAGGACATCAAGGCGCCGGAATGCTTCACCGTCGAGCAGAAGCTGCGCGAGCGCATGAAGATTCCCGTTTTCCACGACGATCAGCACGGCACGGCCATCACCGTTTCCGCCGCGTTCATCAACGGGCTGAAGGTCGTCGGTAAGTCGATCAAGGAAGTGAAGGTCGTGACGTCGGGCGCCGGCGCGGCCGCGCTGGCGTGCCTGGACCTGCTGGTCGACCTCGGGCTGCCGGTGGAAAATGTGTGGGTGACCGACATCGAGGGCGTCGTCTATCGCGGCCGCACCACGCTGATGGACCCGGCCAAGTCGCGCTTCGCGCAGGAAACCGACGCGCGCAAACTCGCCGAAGTGATCGGCGGCGCGGACGTGTTCCTCGGCCTGTCGGTCGGCGGCATCCTCACGGCGGACATGCTGAAGGAAATGGCGGCGCGGCCGCTGATTCTCGCGCTGGCCAACCCGACGCCGGAAATCTTCCCGGAACTGGCGCACGAGACGCGCGATGACGTCGTCATCGCGACGGGCCGCTCGGACTACCCGAACCAGGTCAACAACGTGCTGTGCTTCCCGTACATTTTCCGCGGCGCGCTCGATGTGGGCGCGACGACGATCACGCGCGAGATGGAAATCGCCGCGGTGCACGCGATCGCCGGACTGGCCGAGGAAGAGCAGAACGAAGTCGTCGCGGCGGCCTACGGTGCCTACGACGTGTCGTTCGGCGCGCAATACCTGATTCCGAAGCCGTTCGATCCGCGCCTGATCGTGCGGATCGCGCCGGCGGTGGCGAAGGCGGCGATGGAAGGCGGCGTGGCGACGCGTCCGCTCGCGAATCTCGATGCGTACGTCGAGCAGTTGCAGCAATTCGTCTACCACTCGGGCGCATTCATGAAGCCGCTGTTCGCGACCGCGCGTCAGCTCGTGCGTGACGGCGGCAAGGCGCGGATCGTGTTCACCGAAGGCGAAGACGAGCGGGTGCTGCGCGCGGTGCAGGTGATCGTCGACGAGAAGCTTGCGCGGCCGATTCTGGTCGGGCGTCCGGAGGTGCTGCTCGCGCGCATCGAGCGATTTGGCCTGCGTTTGCGACTCGGTCAGGATGTCGAAGTGACCAATCCGGAATATGACGAGCGCTTCCCGCAATACTGGACGAAGTATTGGGAACTGCGCTGCCGCGACGGTATTTCGAAGGAAATGGCGCGCGTGGAAATGCGCCGCCGCCTGACGCTGATCGGCGCGATGATGGTGCAACTCGGCGATGCGGACGGGATGATCTGCGGGACGGTGGGCGAGTATCACAATCACTTGCGGTTCGTGGACGAAGTGATCGGCAAGAAGCCGGGTGCGTCGACCTATGCGGCGATGAACATCCTGTTGCTCGATCAGCGGACGGTCGCACTGGTGGATACGCACGTGAACGACAACCCCGATGCGGAGCAGATCGCGGAATTCACGATCGCGGCGGCGCGCCAGATGGAATGGTTGAACCTGACACCGAAGGTCGCGCTGCTGTCGCGGTCGAATTTCGGGTCGGGGAGCGCGGCTTCGGGTGTGAAGATGCGCCGGGCGCTGGAGATCGTGCGCGAGCAGGCGCCGGATATCGAAGCGGATGGCGAGATGCATGGCGACTGTGCGCTCGATGAAGGGCTGCGCGCGAAGCTGCTGCCGATGTCGCCGTTGAAGGGGGCCGCGAATTTGCTGGTTTGTCCGAATGTGGATGCGGGGAATATTGCTTACAACCTGCTCAAGACCGAGGCGGGGAGTAATGTGGCGGTGGGGCCGTTCCTGTTGGGCGTTAATGCGCCGGTGAATATTCTTACTTCCAGTGCGACCGTGCGGCGGATCGTGAATATGGCTGCGTTGACGGTGATTGAGGCGAATCGGGGTGTGGCGGGCTGATTGATTGGCTTCGTGGGGCGGCTACGGCCGCCCCATATATTCGACAGCCCATGGAGATGTCGTGGGCTGCACTAGACACGTGGAGTGATCCGCGCAGCTGTGCGAATATCTGCTATTTGGATCCCCTGTGCTGTTAGGGTTTGGCGCATCTCGTTGAATACGGGCTGCTCACCCTTAGGATCTGAAATCGTCAAAATTGCCGTGAAAGGTACGCCATCGTCGGGCATCTCTTCGCCAGATCTCGTCAAATACTCAATGGCTAAACGCCAGTTCGACGATGGGCCTACTCCCTTTGGAAATGTCTTCTCGTACATTTTTACGGGGCTCCATTTCATGCCGTGTTCGATCAGTTCGGCTTCGACTATGGGAACGTCAACTCCCCCGGGCAGATAAACTGCGTCAAGACGCCCCTTCCAGCGTCCGTTAGATTGCTCTTGTTGTAAAGCTGCTTCGATGTTTACACGGACAAATTCCGCGCCAAATCTTGGATCGATTGGTGGCGATGCAACAAGAGTCAATTTGGCACGACCTCTACACTTCCCGCCGTCTCCGACGAGGGATGAAGGCCACGGAAATCTGAATACAGCCTGCTGATTGCGTCGGATTCGCGATGCGATTACGAGTGTTATTTCGTGATCGTCCTTCTCAAGGATTTCATGTGCGGAGGGAGGGACGCCGAAGCCGACAAGATGTCGAGCGATTTGCGTCAGGGTCCGCTCTTCGAGGGTTCTTGGGATCTTGGCGTGATGTACCAACAGGCCAATCAGCGTCTCCCTCGATACCTCTCCTTCGATCAGGTGATCGAGTACCGATGCAGTTTTTGCCACCAATGGCGTGGCATAACTGGTTCCGCAGCCATCAGTGAGCGCACCATGAGGAGTAATAGAGAATAGGCCGTGTCCCAATGTTGGATGTGCGCTACCCCATCCTCCGATATGGGCTAGATCCGGCTTTCCTCCTGCTCGGAGTCCTGGCCCTCGGCGACTGTAACGACTAGGTGCATGCGCGATTGCAGTTTCGTGGCCAGGCGGATTTACTGCAGCTACGGTTACGCTCCGGACGCTCTCTGCTGGCATGAACAGGCCATCATTCCTAGCCGCCGCGAGGCCGGCAAGTGAAGTTGCTGGGTCGGATGACCATTCGGCTCGCAAGTCTCGGCCATCCAAGTTGCCAGCGGAAACGAACAACAGCACATCTTGCGCGTCGGCGATCTGATCTAATCGGCTGGCGTACGGGCTATATCTGTCCGGTCGTGCGGGCTGCACCACGTTCAAGCTCATGTTGTACACACGAACACCGTATCTGGCACGCGCGTCAGCAACAGCCGACTCGACTTCATCAAAAAACTGTGGCACGCCGTCGGGATAGTAGCTTTGAAAGACTCCCGGTTGGTCGGTATCGGGGAAGACCGCGATGTCTACCAATTCGGCGCCGTCGGCTTCTGGGCAGCAGCCGGGGCCATTTAGACCCAGGCCTGCTACAGCCAGACCTCCAATAAATGTTCCGTGCCGAGGATCACCGTCGCCATCAGCCATGAGATCCCATTTTCCTGTAACCCAGTCTGAAAGTGCTTCACCGACGCCACCGTCTATGATGCCAAGCTTCGGGTACGACCTCGTGGCGTCTCTAACTGGCAATTCGGCAGATTCTGGTCGCATGCGTGGCGATCCCCGCTCCGACTGAACAACAATGCCGGGTAGACTGATGCGGCGCACCAATGGATGTCTATCTAGGAATGCGAGCAACGAAGCATGTCGTACTGTGCTTGCATCGAAAAGCGCACTTTCGTGGCGGCGTTCCGTTGTTGCTAAGGACAAGCGCAGCAAAGGCGGGGAACTAGATTGTCAAACGCATTTGAAATCTGAGCCACTTCGCGCCTGATCGCGCAAAGTAAAACTGAGCCAGTCGTTACTTCTTCGATGACGAGACGTGACCGGCTTGACGTTGCTGTCTCAGTCTGTAGCTGTCTCCTTTGATCTGGATGATGTGGGCATGGTGCAGGATGCGGTCGAGCATCGCTGCAGTCAGTGTGGTGTTGCCACCGAAGGTCTCGTCCCACTGCGCAAACGGCAGGTTGCTGGTCAGGATCATTGAACCGCGCTCGTAGCGTTTGGCGACGATCTGGAAGAAGTGGCTGGCCTGATCTCCCGAGAGTGGCAGATAGCCAATCTCGTCGACGATGAGCAACCTCGGGCCGAGAATGTTGTGTCGAAGTACGGCGTCGTATCGCTCCTGTCGGCGTGCGGCCTCGAGCTGCAACATTAGATCCGCCGCCGTAATGAACTTCGTCTTGATGCCGGCCTGCGTTGCAGCGTATCCGATCGCTATCGCGAGATGCGTCTTGCCCACGCCTGACGGGCCAAGCAACACGGCGTTCTCGCCCCGTTCGATGAAGCGCAGGGTGGCGAGCTCGTCGATCGTCTTGCGCGGGGCCCCGACGGCGAAGCTGTAGTCGTAGTCATCCAGTGTCTTGAGAGCGGGGAACCCCGCCATGCGCACCAGTGTTTGCCGCGAACGAACTTGCCGCGTCTCTCGTTCGTGCGCGAGCGCGTTCTCGAGGAAATCGAGGAAACTCCATTGTTTGGCCGCCGCGTCGCTGGCCAGAGCGACGTATCGGTGCATGAGCCCCTCGAGCTTCAAACTCTGGCAGTGCCCGTCGATGCGTTCCTGCTGCAAGTTCATGCGCGCACCTCGGTCAGTAATTGCTGGTAGACGGACAACGGGTGCTGGATCGACATTGCTGGATCAACGCGTGGCCGAGCGACGGCACGAGCCGGCAATCGGGGCACCGCGTAACCCGGCATATCGCGCAAGCAAGCCCGTTCGCGTTGCTCCAACAGAATCGCGGGTGCCAGCCCTGTAACCGGATGCACTCGCTGGTTAGCCACGTCGCGCAGCCATTTACTCACCTCGACGTTCGCAGTCACGGCATCGAGCATCAAGCCGGATTGCTTGAGCCGGCTCGCCAGCGGCACATAGAAATTGCCACGCAGGTAGCGGTGGAATCGCTCGACCTTGCCTTTGGTTTGCGCGCGGTACGGTTGGCACAGTCTGGGTAGGAAGCCGTACCGCTTGGCCAGATCGAGCATGCCGGCGTGCCAGCGGTGTTGACCGTCGCCATATGCATCGCGCTCGACAACGATAGTCTTGGCGTTGTCGTAAAGGATCTCGCGAGGAACGCCACCCAAGGCTTCGAACAGCGCATGATGACAGGCGACCAGCGTCTCGGCGCGTTCATCGGTGGTGAAGCGTGCCCAGCGCCACCGACTAAACCCGAGCGTGGCGGTGAAGGCGTAAAGCGGGTCGGTGCCTCGGCGGAAGACCACGAAATCGCACTGCATCTGCCGGCCAGGCTCGGTCTCGAACCTCACGACCGGGTCTGGCTTGGGCACGGACTTATGCGCGTTCATGAAAGCCTGCAGGCTTCGCAGTTGGCCCTCGTAGCCGCGCGCACGCAGCTCGCGCAGCAGCGCCGGCGCAGCGATGATCTCGGGTGCTGCGGCGCTCATGCGATCGAGGATGTACGCCTCGAACGCTCCGAGCTTGGTTGGCCGCGGTTCACGCGGCTTGTAGCGCGGCACGTCCTCGGCCGACAGGTACCGCGCCACCGTGTTGCGAGAAATACCCAGGCGCCGCGCGATCTCGCGCTCCGATACGCCTTGGGCTTTGAGCACATGGATTTGCATCCACTGTTCCTTCTGGAGCATCGCCAGCCTTTGCGCGCAAAAGGCTGACTGTACTGAAAGGTGGCTCAGATTTACTTCGCGCGAAGTGGCTCATTATTACTTTGCGCCCAACAAGATTGACCGAGGCGGATGGATAGCAGCTTTTGGCCGGCTTCTCCCGATGCCAGCGCTTGTACTGAGAGCCCACGGCCGAGCCGAGACATGCCGTCGTAAAACGACTGGTACATGCGTCGATGACTCGCGTCAAATGTGTCCCACTGGGATCGAAGAGGGGGCGTCTCGAAGAGTTCGAGTAGATAAGCACTACCAGTCAACGGATTCGACAGCCACGCGACAGCCTCTTCTACGGAGAAGTCTCGTCGATCGTCTGCGCCATAGATTTCGAATCGGTCGATCGCTCCCGTCTCACTGCGGCGTTTGGTCGGATGAGGGATGGCACGCTCCTGCTTCTCTACGAAGCGCCAGTTTGTGTCCGGTTCGGCCCGAAGGATTTCGGATGCAATATCTCGAAGGGCATCGGGCGTTGCCTGGGCAACCATGACCCCTAGATCCGTCCCACCCACTATTGGGGTGCGTGGATTTTTGAACAACGCCTTAATCGGTCGATGACTCTTCGCCCATGCTTCGCGACGAAGGATTATCTTTATGTACCCTATGTCAGTCTCGGGCTGAGCTTCTAGGCCACTGGCTATTGAGCGCAGTTGCTCTGCAAGTCGGGTTTTGTGCTGAGCAAACTCTTGGTCCCGATCCGCGAAGAAATCCGTCTGCGGGCCACCTCCACCCGTTTCTCGGGCTTCGTGAAAATTCTCTGGATTAAGAACTATCTGGATCGGGCTAACCATTTCATATTCTCCAATGCAAACGCGTTAGCGAGCTGGTCGCCCGATTTGGCGACTCACGGTCGATTTGTCCTTTCCGGCAACTTCTCCGATATCGGTAAGGGAAAAGTTCAAGTCCGGATCACTCTTCATGGCTCTAAACAATGTACCCGGCTCGGCAAACAGCAGCGCTCGTCGCGATTCTTCGACGCGAGCAGCGTTTCGGGTCGCAAATTGTTGCAGTGTGTCAAGCAGACCTCTCGCTGATTCGTCGTTCACGACAGTTGCCTTCTTATATGTCCGAACGAGCATTTCAATCTCGGCACCACTTGCCCCTTCAGTGAACCAGGCGATAAGGCGAAGATGGCTTTCGGGAGGAGCCAAAGGTGCCATAAACGTTCTCGCTATGTCCATTCTCACCTGAAAATCGGGTTTCGGGATTTCCAGTTGGACTTCAAATCTTCGCCAGACTGCAGGGTCAAGCAGGCGAGCGTGATTCGTTACTCCAATGGTGAATCCATTTTCCTTTCGAAGATCAAGATTTTGAAGTAATGCATTAACCACCCGCTTTATTTCGCCAACCTCCTGAGGGTCATCGCGAACTTTTGCGATCGCGTCGAATTCGTCGAGAAGGAGTACGCATTGGTATCGATTAGCGAAACTAAACAGGTTGGCAATATTCCGTGCCGTTGTACCAAGGAATGAGGAAATTAATCCGTCTAGCTTCACAAGGACAACAGGGAGCTGAAGTTCATGGGCCATCCACAGTGCCAGTCGTGTTTTTCCGGTCCCAGGGGAGCCAAATATTAAACATGTCCTGGCGGGTGGGACGTCCATAGCCTCCAGTGCTTCTGCATGGGTCAGTTCTTGAAGAACGGATGTCACAGCTTGTGTGACCGCTGCGTTGAACAGTGGCGGCTGCGGCTGTATATCGGACGGAAAGATAATTTCAGCAAGAGGGGCCGCTGTCTCTCTGTCGACTGGCGGGAGCGTGTTCCGTGTGAGAGCCTCTCCGCCCCCAACGGTCTTGGAGGCGGTGAGGCGGCTTGGCGCAACTTCAATATTTTTATCGCTAGCTGCGATTAGGCCAGTAAGAGACGCTGCCTGTTTTGTCTCTCCCTGATTAGTAAGAGCGTCACGTAGTCGCTCCACTTGCTTGCGGACTGCTGGCGAGGGTGCTGCCAAGGCAGCACGGCACAACGCCTGCACGATGGGGAAATGTTCCATAACTACTCCAAAGACGGGGTTGCATCGGATTGACCCCTAATAAGCATGAGAAATTGAACGATTTTGGGGAATTGTACCGCAATCGTTGCGAAAAAATATATTTTTGTTGCAAGTACTGTGCTGTTTGTTGCGTTATGTATTGATGGTGTGGCGATTGATGAGGTCGAGGCGTGGGCGGCGGCGGGCGGCGTGAAGGCAGATTGAAGTCGATCATGCGCGACTTCTCATTTAGTTGACGTGTCCGTTTGCGCATCTGGGGCATCGCCATCTTCAACGACTGTCACGACCGCCTGAGAGGACGCACTACATCCGGCGAATCAATCACCCGAATCAAACATCCGTTCGACAACCCGCCCCGAACCCCGTATCACCGCGCATCGCCACCACACGCCCCACCCCGATGTAATGACCAAACCGCAAGACCTAGTGCATAGATATCGTTTGCCGAGCCCTTAATGACTATCGACAATCGTGGCTCGAATTCACCGCCGCGGCGCCAGAAGCGCCTTGGCGGCCGGCGCTCGACGGCTATCCCGGCCGTCCGCGCCCACCAGCTCACGACGACATGTACGCGTTCACGCCCTCATTCCAAAACCCTGCCGGCTCGCCGATCCGCGAGTTGTTCAAGTACCTGTCCGAACCGGGCATGATTTCCTTCGCGGGCGGCTATCCGGCCAGCGACCTGTTCGACGTCGACGGCCTGAACGCGGCCGCCGAACGCGCGTACGCGCAACCCGTCCGCTGCCTGCAATACGGCCCGACCGACGGCCTCGCCGAACTGAAGCAGCAACTGATCGCGCTGATGGCGCGGCGCGGCGTCGCGTGCACGCCGGCCGAACTGCTCGTCACGACCGGCTCGCAGCAGGGCCTCGACCTGCTGTTGCGCGTGATGGTGTCGCCCGGCGACGTCGTGCTGACCGAGCAGCCGGCTTACCCGGCCACGCTGCAGGCGATGCGTCTGCAGCAGGCGCGCATCGTGACGATCCCCGTCGACGGCGAAGGCCTCGACGTCGATCGTCTCGCGGCGCAGCTCGCGTCCGGCGCGATCGCGCAGCCGAAGCTGCTCTACACGGTCCCGACTTTCGCGAACCCGACGGGCGCGACGCTCACGCGCGAACGCCGGCTGAAGCTGCTGCGTCTCGCGGTGCAATACCGTTTCCTGATCGTCGAGGACGATCCGTATGGCGACCTGCGTTTCGCGGGCGAAGCCGTGCCGTCGATGCTCGCGCTGGCCGGCGAGGTGGGCGGCGCGCGCGACTGGCTCGTGCATTTCGCGAGCCTGTCGAAGATCGTCGCGCCGGGGCTGCGGGTGGGCTGGACGATCGCGCCGGCCGAGATCACGCGGCGCTGCGTGATCGCGAAGCAGACGGTCGATCTGTGCAGCACGCCGTGGACGCAGGCTACTGCCGCCGAATATCTGGCCGACGGTGCGCTCGAACGCCATCTGCCGCGTATCACGGCCGCGTACCGGCGCAAATGCGACGCGATGTGCGACGCGCTGCGCGACGGGTTCGGCGATGCGATCGAATTCCATCGTCCCGAAGGCGGGATGTTCGTGTGGGCGCGGCTTGGCGCGGTGCCGTCGGACGTGCTACTGCAACAGGCGATCGCCAACAAGATCGTGTTCGTGCCCGGCAAGGCGTTCTTCGCGGACAACGTCGACGCGGCATCGCTGCGCCTGTCGTTCGCCGCGCCGGACGTCGAGGCGATCCGGGAAGGCGTCGCGCGCCTCGTGCGCGCGTATGGTGCGGCGCTGGCCGCGTGAGGAGACATCAGCGTGAATATCACCGTCAACGAAACGGCATCGATGGGGGCGGCGGCGAGCGCCGCGTATAAGCAGCCGGCGAAGCATCGGTCGTCGCAGATCAGCGCCGGCCCGCAGTATGTGGCCGACGTGCTCGGCCGTTTCGGCGCGGAGCCGGCGGCCGACGCTGCCGATGCGGCGCCGGTCGTGCTCGGCTACAACTGACCGGCACAACGGCGGCGACGCATCCCATGCGCGCCGTCGCCGCAACAAACGGTTAAGCTTGCGCGATCGAAACACCGACGATCGCCGCCGCCTCATGTCCGACTCGACCTCCGCATCGCTCGCGCAAACCTACGATCGCCTCTGGTCCTGCCTCGAATCCGGCGTCAGCGTGCAGCGCTCGCCGTTCACGATGTTGCAGGCGGCGACGCTCGGCCTCGACGGTGCGCCGAAGGTTCGGACGATCGTGTTGCGTCGGGTGAATCGCACGGAGCGCGTGCTGTCGTTTCATACCGATGCACGTTCGGAGAAAGTCGCGGAGTTGCGTCGCGATCCGCGCATCTCGATCGTCGCCAATGACCTCGATGCACTCGTGCAGATTCGCGCGGAAGGCGTTGCGTCGATCTGCGACGACGAAGCGCAGCGGCGCGCGATCTGGGCATCGAGCCGTCCGCATACGCTGCTGCTGTATCGCGCACCGTTGCCGCCCGGTACGCCGGTCGCGTCACCGGAAGCCGCGCATCTCGACAGTACCGCGCCGACCGGCGACGGCTACGAAAACTTCTGCCTGATCCACATGACGGTCACGCGCATCGACTGGCTCGAACTCGCGCGCGCCGGCCATCGTCGAGCGGTATTCGACCTGAACGACAGCGGCGACGAAGCCCGCTGGATCGCTCCCTGACGCCAGCCAGGCGAGCCCACGCGGCTCAAGGCCGCCCGTCCGACGCGGCCTGGATCATCCACGCGCGCATCACCGCGATCGCGTCGTCGTCGCGGCGCTCGGCCGGATACACGAGATAGAACCCCATCGACAGCGGAAACGCGAAGACGAACGGCTTGCACAGCCGTCCGGCGGCGATGTCGCGCTCGACGAGCGGCTCGGTCGCGAGCGCGATGCCCTGGCCGGCGACGGCCGCGTCGATCGCGAGCGACGTCTGGTTGAAGCGCAGCCCCTTGTGCGGATCGACGTCGACCGGTTCGGGCATCGCCGCGAGGAATTCGGGCCACAGATCGTGCGCGTCGTGCAGCAGCACCTGGCCAGCGAGCGCGCGCGGCGAAGCCGGCGCGGTCAGCACCGACGGGCTGCACACCGCGTACACGTCGAGCGGGAACAGCGCATGGGTGGCGAGATGCTTGCCGAACGGCGGCTTGCCGTAGCGGATCGCGAGGTCGACGCCGTCGTGGCGGAACGTCGCGATCTGCGGATCGGCGATCACGCGCACGTCGTAGTCGGGATGCGCGTCGGTGAACTGCGCGAGCCGCGGGATCAGCCACTTCGACGCGAACGACGGCGTCGTGCTGATCGTCAGCGCGGCGCGGCGCTTGACGAGCTTGTCGGTCGCGTCGGCGATCGCATGCAGCGCGCGCTGCACGTCGGAGAAGTACGCGGCGCCGTCGTGCGTGAGCGCGAGGCCGCGCGGCAGGCGCTCGAACAGCTTCAGGCCGAGCACGTCCTCGAGGTGGCGCACCTGCTGCGCGACGGCGCCCTGCGTGACACCGATCTCGTCGGCGGCGGCGCGGAAATTGAGGTGCCGCGCGGACACTTCGAACGCACGAAGCGCATTCAGCGGCGGCAGGCGGGAAGGGCGTGGCGGCATCGTGAGGCTGTAGAAAAACTATCGGCTGGCGGCAGAAATACTGGTTCGACAGCCGGAATCGATGGGCCTACATTAACACCATGGCGCGCCGAATGGCGGCTGCGCGACGGCAGAATCGAAACGAGGAGCGGATCGTGACTGTAGAAAAAGTGGCGCTGATCACGGCGGCGGGCAAGGGCATGGGCGCGGCGATCGCGCGCGAACTGGCGGCGACCGGCTACCGCGTCGCGCTGATGTCGCCGTCGGGCAGCGCGGTGGCGCTCGGCGAGGAACTGGGCGGCTTCGGCATCCAGGGCTCGGTGACGGAAGAAGCCGATATCGACCGGCTCGTGCAGGAAACGGTCGCGCGCTACGGGCGGATCGACGCGGTCGTGAACAACACCGGCCATCCGCCGAAGGGCGAGCTGCTGGCGATCACCGACGACAACTGGCACGCGGGCCTCGACCTGATCCTGCTGAACGTGGTGCGCGTGATGCGCCGCGTGACGCCGATCTTCCAGAAGCAGGGCGGCGGCGCGGTGGTCAACATCTCGAGCTTCGCGGCGGACGCGCCCGAGCAGCCGATGCCCGTGTCGTCGGCGCTGCGCGCTGCGCTGAGCGCATGGACGCGCCTCTACGCGGAACGCTATGCGGCCGAGAACATCCGGATGAACGCGGTGCTGCCGGGCTTCATCGACAGCTGGCCGGAAACGCCGGACATCGTCGCGCGCATTCCGGCCGGCCGCTTCGGCAAGACCGGCGAGATCGCGAAGACGGTCGCGTTCCTGCTGTCGGACGGCGCGGGCTACATCACCGGGCAGAACATTCGCGTCGACGGCGCGATCGTCAAGGCGCTCTGAGCGCCGCATCGGCGAGCAGCCATACAGGCGTGGCCGCTCGCCGCGCAACAGCTACAAACGCGTACAAATCAGACAAATCCGGGATACATCAGACCTTTCGAATAGGCGACGCCGCGTGACGAGGGCGCGCCTGATTGAAAGCCTGGGCGCGATCTCGCGCGCGGCATGTTCACTTTCCACTTCACGAAAGGAGATGCCGAACGATGTCTTCCACACCGTTTTCCCCGATGCGTCGCCACCTGCTGGCCACTTCCGTGGCCGCCGGGGTGTCGGCGATGCTGCCCACCGCGCTGCATGCGGCTACCGGCGCGAGCGGCATACGCCCGTTCACCGCGCACATTCCCGATGAAGCCGTGGCCGACCTGCGCCGTCGCATCGCCGCGACGCGCTGGCCGGGCCGCGAGACCGTCGCCGACGAATCGCAGGGCGTGCGGCTCGCGCGCATGCAGGCGCTGCTGCGCTACTGGGGCACCGACTACGACTGGCGCAAGGGCGAGGCGCGCCTGAACGGTTTCCCGATGTTCATCACGGAAATCGACGGGCTCGACATTCATTTCATTCACGTCCGCTCGCGGCACGAGAACGCGATGCCGATGATCATGACGCACGGCTGGCCCGGTTCGATCTTCGAGTTGCTGAAGGCGATCGGCCCGCTGACCGATCCGACCGCGCACGGCGCGAGCGCGGACGATGCGTTCCATGTCGTCGTGCCGTCGCTGCCGGGTTTCGGTTTCTCGGGCCGGCCGACGAAGACCGGCTGGGGTTCGGATCACATCGCGCGCGCGTGGGGCGAGCTGATGGCGCGGCTCGGCTATACGCGCTTCGTGTCGCAGGGCGGCGACTGCGGCTCGGTGATCTCGCACCGGATGGCGATGCAGCGCGTGCAGGGCCTGGCCGGGATTCACGTGAACATGCCGGCGACGGTGCCGCCGGACATCGCCACGCTGCTCGCGACCGATGCGCCCGCGCCGGCTTCGCTGTCGCCGAAGGAGAAGGCCGCGTACGAGAAGCTCGCGACGTTCTATCGCGACAACTGCGGCTACTCGGCGATGATGGTCACGCGGCCGCAGACGGTCGGTTATGCGCTGGCGGATTCGCCGTCCGGACAGGCCGCGTGGATGTACGACAAGATCTCGCAGTGGACGTACAGCGGCGGCGTGCCCGAACGCTCGATTCCGCGCGACGAGATTCTCGACGACATTTCGTTGTACTGGTTGACCAATACAGCGACGTCGGCCGCGCAGATCTACTGGGAGGATCACTCGAACAACTTCAACGCGGTCGATATCTCGTTGCCGGCGGCGATCACGGTGTTTCCGGGCGAGATCTATCAGGCGCCGCGCAGTTGGGCCGAGCGCAGTTATCACAACCTGATCTACTTCAACGAAGTCGACAAGGGCGGGCACTTCGCGGCATGGGAGGAACCGGAATTGTTCGCGCGTGAAGTGCGTGCCGGGTTCCGGCCGTTGCGGCGCGTGTAAGCGGGGTCGGTGCGATGAATGCGGGCCGGCCTGTTGTGCGGCCCGCGTTTTTCAAACACCGGGTTTCGATACGGATTGAATCCTCGCGTGAGCATTAGAGTGGCGATGGGGTGCCTGTCAAAAGAGGCTGCACGACCAGTGTGAATCCATCAGCTTCCCGACAATCGCCGCGGCAAAGTAGATGCCGGTTAGCGTGACCAGGAACCCTATCCATGTCACCTCGATTCGTTGAAAACGTCGGACAATCGCCGCAGCCGCGGCGCAGACAACGAGTCCGATCAACATGCTGGGCGCATGATGGATGACGCCGGCCATCACGGCGAAGGCCGAGAGAAACAGCGCCCAGTTCAGCGCGTCGCCGAAGGAACTGCAGGAGGCCGTGGAATAGCCGAAGAAGCCCGCAAACGCGAGAGCCGGAAGCCCGAGCACGATCCAGATCATCGCGAGCCAGAATGGCGGTCCACTCGCGGTTCGTTTCAACGAATGCATGCCTTGTTCATCGATATCGGCCAAATCGATCACCTCGAATTGAATGGATGAATACCGCGCAACGTCGATGGCGAATCGCCGCACGGCTACGGTTGCTTCCCTTTTCCAACGACATGCCGCGCCTATGCAATCGCCTGCAACGCCTGCGCAAACCGCTTGTCCGCCAGATACGCAACGTTGAACCGGCAATACTTCGACGGACGATCGGCCTGCGGCGAGAACACCGCCCCCGGCGCGAGGATCACGCCGCGCTCCAGCAGCGCCTGTGCGAGCGACATCGAATCCGGCCAGCCGGGCAGCGCGGCCCACAGATACAGGTTCTGCTCGCACGGCCGATAGACCTCCGCGCCGAGACGGCCGAGCGCATCGAGTGCGGTGCCGGTCGCGCGCCGCAGCTTCTCCTGCAGATGATTCGTATGCCTGAGAAAGTGGCCATCGCTGACGATCGCGTCGAGCGTGCGTTCGCAGTATTCCGAGCTGCTGACGTGCGTCAGCATCTTCACGTCGGCGAGATCGCTGGCAAGCGCTGCATTGCACGCGAGAAACCCGACACGCAGCGCGGCCGACACCGATTTCGAAAAACTGCCGATATAGATCGTGCGGCGCAACTGGTCGAGCGTCGCGATGCGCGTGAGCGAGCGCGGCCGCAGGTCGGCCAGCGCATCGTCCTCGACGATGATCAGGTCGTGCGCGTCGGCGAGCTGCAGGATGCGGTGCGCCTTGGCCGCGCTCGTATCGGTCGCGGTCGGGTTGTGGCCGACCGATTGCGTGAAGAACAGCTTCGGCCGGTACGCGGCGATGTGCTCGGCCAGCTTCGCGACGTCGGGGCCGTCGATCTCGCGCGGCACGCCGACGATGTTCGCGCCGCTCAGCTTCAGCTTGCCGAACAGCGGGTAGTAGCCGGGGTCGTCGACGAGCACGGTGTCGCCGGGGCGCACGAAATAGCGCAGCACGAGGTCCATCGCCTGGTTCGCGCCGTGCGTGAGCACGATCTGCGCGGGCGGCGCCTCGATCTCGTAACCGGCGAGCTTCTGTTGCAGCGACTGGCGCAGCGGCAGGTAGCCGAAGCGGCTGCCGTAGCGGAACAGCGATGCGGCGCTCGTGCGCATGATGCGCTGCTGGTACTGGTTCAGTCGCGTTTCCTCGAGCCACTCGATCGGCGGGAAGCCTTCGCCGAGATTGAGCACGTCGGGCTTCACGTGCAGTTGCTCGCGCATCAGCCACACGATGTCCATCGCGCGGTCGAGCGAGCTCGGCTCGTCGAGGTCGGGCGTGGCCGCCGCGCGTCGCGTGACGAAGAAGCCGGAGCCGCGGCGCGGCTCGATCAGGCCGTCGGCCGCGAGCATCTCGAACGCGCTGATCACGGTGTTCTTCGAGCAGCCGGACGCCTCAGCGTATTCCCTGATCGACGGCAGTTTCGCGCCGGCCGGCAACACCCCTTCCTCGATCTGTCTGGCGAGATTGTCCGCCATCGCGCCAGACAGGCTGGCTTTTGCACGCTGTTTCATCGGAATCTTCCGTCGGGCCGGCTCACTGTCATGGGTACGGTTGAGGGACTGTCTGCGCCGTCTGTACCTTTTCAATGGGTACAGCGTGACTATTATTCGGCTATCCACTGCCCGCCGCAAGCACCGACGGGCAATACCGCCACCCCGCAACAGTCAACCCATCATGCCGATCGATTCCGCCTTGCCGAACTTCCGCTCGCTGACGCCCGAGCAACGCCTGTCCCACCTGGCCCGCGTCGTCGGGCTCGACGATGCCGAGCACGCGCTGCTCGCCCGACCGGGCGCGCTGCCGCTCGATACCGCGAACGGAATGATCGAGAACGTGATCGGCACGTTCGAGCTGCCGATGGCGGTGACCGGCTACTTCCGGATCAACGACCGGGACGTGATCGTGCCGATGGCCGTCGAGGAGCCGTCGATCGTGGCGGCCGCATCGTACATGGCGAAGCTGTCGCGCGCGGCGGGCGGCTTCCGCACGTCGAGCAGCGGCCCGCTGATGCGTGCGCAGGTCCAGGTGGTCGGCGTCGACGATCCGTACGGCGCGCGGCTCGCGATCCTGCGTCATGCGGCCGAACTGATCGCGCTCGCGAACAGCCGCGACAAGGTGCTGGTCGGGCTCGGCGGCGGCTGCCGCGACATCGAGGTTCATGTGTTTCCCGACACGCCGCGCGGCGCGATGATCGTCGCGCACCTGATCGTCGACGTGCGCGACGCGATGGGCGCGAACACGGTCAACACGATGGCCGAGACCGTCGCGACGCGCATCGAGGCGATTACCGGCGGCCAGGTACGGTTGCGGATACTGTCCAACCTCGCCGACCTGCGGCTGGCGCGCGCGGAGGTACGGTACTCGGCCGCGACGCTCGCGACCGACGATTACGCCGGCGAAGCGGTGATCGACCGTGTGATCGACGCATACGTGTTCGCGGCCACCGATCCGTACCGCGCGGCGACCCACAACAAGGGCATCATGAACGGCATCGATCCGGTGGTGGTCGCGACCGGCAACGACTGGCGCGCGGTCGAAGCCGGCGCGCATGCGTACGCGAGCCGCAGCGGCCGCTATACGTCGCTGACGACGTGGGAGAAGGCCGCGAACGGCGACCTCGTCGGCACGATCGAGATGCCGATGCCGGTCGGGCTCGTCGGCGGCGCGACGAAGACGCATCCGCTCGCGCGCCTCGCATTGAAGATCATGAACGTGACGTCCGCGCAGGAACTCGGCGAAATTGCGGTCGCGGTCGGGCTTGCGCAGAATCTCGGGGCGCTGCGTGCGCTCGCGACCGAAGGGATCCAGCGCGGCCACATGGCACTGCATGCGCGCAACATCGCCGTCGCGGCCGGCGCGACGGGCGCCGACATCGACCGGATCGCGCAGCGGATGGTCGCGGCGAAGGACGTGCGTACCGATTTCGCCGTCGAGCTGCTCGCAGGCCGCAGCGACGGCTGACGCGCGGCTGCGCGCCGCGTGATCGACGCGGTGTGCAGTCCGCGCCGCGCCGGCATGGCCGGCGACATATCAAACCAGGAGGAGACACATGGAACAGACCGGTTCAAGCGCCGTCGCACCCGCGCCGCATCGCACCCGGCCGTTGGCCGGCGCCGATGCGGCGGCCGCGACGCTCGTCGAGGTGTGGGGCGACACGGTGGCGACGAAGCATCTCGCGTGGTCGGTGCTGCTCGGCATCGCGATCAGCCTCGGCGCGTTCGAGATCGGCCGCATCGCGCTCGCATCGTTCGTGCACGACGCGGCGATCGCACGCGCTTATGCGATGCTGATCGGCCTCGGCGGCTGCCTGCTGGCCGGCACGATCTGCGCGGTGCTGTTCAAGCCGAAGCGCACGGTGATCGAGCATGCGGCGGGCAGCGCCGAGCGCGACGACGCCTTGCGGCAACTCGCCGAAGCATCGGGCGGACTGGGCGCGACGAGCGACCTGTCGGCCAGCGCGCGCGCCGAGATGGAGGAGCTCGGGCTGCTCGACCTGTTCGCGTCGTACGACGCGTCGACCGGGCGCGCACGCGCGGGAGGCCGCTGATGGACGCACTGCTGCAGGCGTTGCCGGCCGCGTTCGCGATGGGGCTGCTCGGCGCGATCGTGTTCTCCGGCATCGGGCTGATCTCCGGCACCGACGAAACGACGACGATCGCGCCGCTCACGTTGCTCGTCGCGCTGCTCGGCGTGCCGCCGGCCGGCGTGTTCACGTTCTTCCTCGCGGGCGCGGTGGCCAAGCACATCACGCATGCGATCCCGACCGCGCTGCTCGGCATTCCCGGCGACACGATGGCCGCGCCGCTGCTGCAACAGGCGACGCTGCTGCGCGCGCTCGGCGTGCCGCACATCGCGCTGCGCAAGATGATCTCTGGCGCGATCGTCGCCGCGTTCGTCGCGCTGCCGCTCGCGGTGCTGTTCGCGTCGCTGCTCGCGCCGTTCGGCGCGGCGATCGCGAAGGCCGCGCCGTGGGTGTTCCTCGCGGCGGCCGTCGGCATCGCGTACTGTTCGGCGGGGCGCTGGGCATCGGTGCTGCTGCTGGTGCCGTTCGTGATGCTGGTGGTCGGGCTGCAGGCGCTCACCGGTCATTACGGCGTGAAGCTGAGCGTCAGCTACTTCCTCGGGATCGCGATCGGCCCGCTGGTGGCCGACCTGTTCTCGATCCTGTCGCCGGCCGAGCGGCGGCGCATGCGCCGCGACGGGCCGTCGACGTTCGTGCTCGCGCCCGACGTGAAAAGCTGGCGTGGCTATTTCCCGAATCCGCTGAAGGTGCTCGACCGCGAGCAGGTCGCGTGGACGGTCGGCACGGCCGCCGTGTCGAGCGCGACGTTCGTGTTCAGCCCGGTCGCGATGACGGTGCTGATGGGCGAGATCGTCGGCGCGCGCGTGCGTCATGCGTACCAGCGCCTGACGACCGTGATCGCCGCGCGCAACGGCGTGACCGAGGCCACCTATATCGCCGAAGCGCTGATTCCGCTGATCGCGTTCGGGCTGCCGCTGAGCCCGGTGGCGGCCGGCCCGGCCGCGCCGCTGTTCAATGCGCCGCCGCGCTTCACGGTCGACGCGGCGAGCGGGCAGATCCACAACCTGCATACGCTGATGAGCTGGCCCGCGTTCCTCGGCTACGGGCTGCTGGCGATCGTGCTGGCCGCGCTGATCGCGTATCCGCTCGCGATGCACCACGCGCACCGCGCGGCGGCGTTCGTCGCGCGCAAGCTGAGCCATGAAGCGATCATCGCGACCTTCGCGGGGCTGATCGTCGTGATCGGCGTGTGGGAAGGGCAACTGCTCGGGCTCGCCGTGATCGTGACGATCGGCCTGTTCGGCGGGATGCTGTCGCGCCTGTTCGCGTTCAACACCGGCGTGCAGTTCATGGGCTATTACGTCGCGGTGCTCAGCGTGCCCGCGATCGCCAGGCTGTTCTGACACGCCGGCGCACCGGGCCGCGAGTGCCGCGCGGCCGCGCCGAAGCATCGTTTTCTCGCGATTTTTGAATCGCTGTGTGTCGTGTTCGCACACGGATACGTTGGGATACAAAGCGTCCGGATGGTTCGGATATAAAACCGGTGAAGCGATTCGCACGGCGGCGCGGTGCCATGCGCCGCCGCTGCGAACGGCGACACCCGATTGCCCGCACGTGCCGCGGGCCCTTTCCTGAGCGATCGACAATGGAGAACGAGTCATGCCTGATACCGTGAACACCCGCCGCCGCCTGATCCTGGGCTCGACGCTGGCGAGCCTGAGCCTGGCCGACCTCGGCTTCAGCGCGCTCGCGCATGCGCAGTCGGCGCCCGATGCATCGGCGGCGAAGCGCCCGGCCGGCGCTGCGTCGCTGGGCCCGATCCACCAGATCGACGCGGGCGTGCTCAACGTCGGTTATGCGGATCTCGGACCGAAGCAGGGCCCGGTCGTGTTCCTGCTGCACGGCTGGCCGTACGACATCTACAGCTACGCGGACGTCGCGCCGTTGCTCGTCGCGGCCGGCTATCGCGTGATCGTGCCGTACCTGCGCGGCTACGGCTCGACGACGTTCCGCTCGGCCGACACGGTGCGCAACGGCCAGCAGGCGGTGACGGCCGTCGACATCGTCGCGCTGATGGATGCGCTGAAGATCGACCGCGCGGTGTTCGGCGGCTACGACTGGGGTGCGCGCACGGCCGACATCATCGCGGCGCTGTGGCCGCAGCGCGTGAAGGCGCTGGTGTCGGTGAGCGGCTACCTGATCGGCAGCCAGGCGGCGAACGCCAAGCCGCTGCCGCCGCAGGCCGAATTCCAGTGGTGGTATCAGTTCTACTTCACGACCGAGCGCGGCGAACTCGGCTACGCGCAGAACCGCGATGCGTTCAACAAGCTGATCTGGCAACTCGCGTCGCCGAAGTGGCAGTTCTCCGACGAGACGTATGCGCGCTCGGCCGCGTCGTTCCGGAATCCCGATCACGTGGCCGTCGTGATCCACAACTATCGCTGGCGGCTCGGGCTCGCGAAGGGCGAAGCGCAATACGACGACATCGAGCGGCGTCTCGCGGCCGGGCCCGCGATCACCGTGCCGACGATCACGATGGAAGGCGACGCGAACGGCGCGCCGCATCCGGAGCCGGCCGCGTACGCGAAGAAGTTCACCGGCAAGTACCAGCACCGGACCATCACCGGCGGCATCGGCCACAACCTGCCGCAGGAAGCGCCGCAGGCATTCGCCGATGCGATCCTGCAAGTGGAGCATCTGTGATGCGGGCCCGCGTGGGAATGGGGCGGCGCGGCGCGCGCCATGTGCTCGTCGCGGGCGTGCTGCTGGCCGGTGCGTGGTCGGCGAGCGGTCCGGCCGCGTTCGCGGAGCAGCCGAAACCGGCCGCGGCCGCGTCGCCGATCTACGGCGTGACGATTCCGCCCGGCTACCGGAAGTGGGAGATGGTCGCGCCGGCCGAAGAGGCCGCACCGCTCGACGAACTGCGGGTGGTGCTCGGCAACCCGGTCGCGATCCGCGCGCTCGAACAGGCGACGCTGCCGTTTCCGGACGGCACGATCCTCGTGAAGCTCGCATACAAGCGCAAGCAGTCCGACGAGTTCGCGCCCGCGACGGTGCCAGGCCAGGCGACGACCGTGCAGGTGATGGTGAAGGATTCGCGCCGCTATGCGGCGACGGGCGGCTGGGGATTCGGGCGCTTCATCAACGGCGTGCCAGCCGACCTCGGCCAGCATCAGACATGCTTTGCATGCCATCAGGCGCGGGTAAAAAACCACGATTACGTGTTCACGCGGCTCGCGCCGTGACGTGACACGGAGAGGTGAAGGTGAAGGTGACGGAAAGGCGTGCCCTGCGAGGCACGCCTTTTTTCGTGGTGCGCGGGGAACGGCGCAGCGCGTCGGCAAGCCGGTTTGTATCGCACTGTATCTGCGGCCGCTCCTGAAAAACTGGCATGCAGAAAGCCCCGGTTTCGGAAACATGCCGGATACGTGCGCGGGTTCTACTGTCGACATGCAGCAAACGTTCGGTGCCAGGCGTTCGCACCGGATGCCAGGTGATCGACACCCCCAACTTCGTTCAAGGAGAAATCTCATGAAAGCCGCTCGAATCCTCGCCGTTGCCATTCTCGCCGTCGCACCCGCACTGTCGTTCGCCGATACCGGCCACGGCCTCACGCGTGCCGAAGTGCGCGCCGACCTCGTCCGTCTCGAGAAGGCCGGCTACAACCCGGCCGGCAGCGAAGCGCATTACCCGGACGACATCGCCGCCGCAGAGCATGCCGTCGCGGCTGCCGAGCAGGTCGCGCGTTCCGACCAGAACGGCCCGTCGAAGTCGCAAGGCGACAACGTGGCCGATGCGTCGGCGCCGGCCGGCCATCGCGACGCAGCGCAGTCGCGTGCCGCACGCACCGCCGCCGACGACCTGTACGCGCATTCGTGATTCCGCGCCGCGCCTGCCGCATGCAGGCGCGGCCTTCACTGCAGTCCTTCATTTGAACAACACGACAAGCAAAGGAGCATGACGATGGCCGGTTTGACGAAACGCGTTCTGGTATCCGCCGCGATGATCGGCGGACTGTTCGGTGCGGTCGCGGCGCAGGCCGCGCCGAAGGAAGACCTGAAGGGCACCAACGTCGTGCTCGTGCACGGCGCGTTCGCCGACGGATCGAGCTGGAACCGCGTGATTCCGCTGCTGGAAGCGCGCGGGCTGCACGTGGTGTCGGTGCAGAATCCGCTGAGCTCGCTCGCCGACGATGCGGCCGCGGCGAAGCGTACGATCGACGAACAGAAGGGGCCGGTCGTGCTGGTCGGCCATTCGTGGGCGGGCGTCGTGATCAGCGACGCGGGCAACGACGACAAGGTGAAGTCGCTCGTGTACGTCGCGGCGTTCGCCCCCGACAACGGCCAGTCGATCGCGGACGTCACGCAGGGGCTGCCGGCGCCGGCATGGGCCGGCGAGTTGCGCAAGGACGCGGGCGGTTTCGCACGGCTGTCGGACAAGGCGATCGCGCAGGACTTCGCGCCGGATCTGCCGCCCGCGCAGCAGCGCCTCGTCGCGGCGACCCAGGGGCCGTGGTATGGCGGATGCATTTCGGAGAAGGTCACGCAGGCCGCGTGGCATGCGAAGCCGTCGACGTTCGTCGTCGCGACGCAGGACCGGATGATCGACCCGACGCTGCAGGAAGCGATGGCGAAGCGGATCGGCGCGACGGTCACGCGCGTGAACGCGAGCCACGTCGCGATGTTGAGCCAGCCGAAGGCCGTGGCCGACGCGATCATCGCCGCGGCCGAGCGCGCGAAGCAGGATACGCAGTGAGCGCATGCGGCGCCGCGCTTTCGTGAGGGGCGCGGTTCCGCGCGTGATCGTGATGTCTTTTCACCAGGAGAAGTCATGACCGAACTCTGGCAACTGTCCGCGACCGAACTCGCGAAACGCGTGCGGCAGCGGGACGTATCCGCGCGCGAAGTGGCAGACGCGGTGCTCGATCGTCTCGATGCCGTGAATCCGGCGATCAACGCGGTGGTCGAACACCGTCCCGACGACGTGCGGCAGCAGGCCGACGAAGTCGATCGCGCGATCGCGCGCGGCGACGATCCGGGGCCGCTCGCGGGCGTCCCCGTCACCGTGAAGATCAACGTCGATCAGGCCGGCTTTGCGACGACCAACGGCACGCGTTTGCAGCGCAATCTGGTCGCGCCCGCCGACAGCCCGGTGGTCGCGAACATCCGGAAGGCCGGCGGGGTGCTGCTCGGCCGCACCAATTCCCCGACGTTCGCATTGCGCTGGTTCACGGCGAATCTCGTGCACGGCCACACGCGCAATCCGCGCAATGCGTCGCTGACGCCGGGCGGATCGAGCGGCGGCGCGGCGGCGGCCGTGGCTGCCGGGATCGGCCCGCTCGCGGTCGGCACTGACATCGGCGGCTCGGTGCGCTACCCGGCCTATGCATGCGGCGTACACGGGATCCGGCCGTCGCTCGGCCGCGTGCCGGCATTCAATGCATCGTCGCCCGAGCGGGCGATCGGCGCGCAACTGATGTCGACGGCCGGGCCGATCGCGCGCACGATCGACGATCTCTCGCTCGCGCTACGCGCCTTCTCCGCGCCGGATCCGCGCGATCCGTGGCACGTCGCGGTGCCGTTCGACGGGCGCGAGGTGCCGAAGCGCGCGGCGCTGTGCGTGCGTCCGCGCGGCCTGGAGGTCGTGCCCGAAGTCGAGGCCGCGCTGCGCGATGCCGCGCGCCGGCTGGTCGATGCCGGCTGGACCGTCGACGAGATCGACGATACGCCGCCGATGCGCGAGGCCGCGCTGCTGCAGGAACAGCTGTGGCTCGGCGACGGATTCGACGCGCTGGCGAACGCCGTGGCGCAAGACGGCGATCCGGGCGCGGCCGCGGTGATCGCCGCCGTGCGCGGCAAGGTGCGCGACCTGCCGGCCGACGTGATCAGCCGCGCGCTGGTCCGGCGTACCACGCTGACGCGAGCGTGGCGGCTGTTTCTCGACGACTATGCGGTGCTGCTGTTGCCCGTTTCGGCGGAACTGCCGTTCCCCGACGATCTCGACCGGCAAGGGCCGGACGGCTTCGAGCGCGTGTGGGAAGCGCAGCTCACGTTGCGCGCGCTGCCCGCGATGGGGCTGCCGGGGCTGGCCGTTACGACATCGATCGTGAACGGCGTGCCGGTGGGCGTGCAGGTGGTGGCCACGCATCATCGCGAGGATCTGTGTCTGCTTGCCGGGCGCGATATTGAAGCGCGCGGGGTGCCGATTGTGCCGGTCGATCCAGTGGTATGACATCCTGAAGAACCCATGCGCCGGCGACGCTCGGTGGCTTCGCCCGCGCATTTCGGATTCCATGACGACGCGCGGAATGCTGCGCTGCTCGTTCTTCCCCTTCCTTTCAAACTCCTTCGATGCACGACGTCGAACGGTCGTCGCCTTTCATTTCCCGCCCGCCATCAACCGCGCACCGATAGCGCGCGTCTGCTATTGCATTCCCCGCGGCGCTGATTAGGAAATGAATTTTTATTGGTTCTGCTTCCCCGACCGCACTCGCATAGTGACGCTGACGGCTATAGACAGCACGCAAGCTGCAACAGCCGCATTCCCGGTGTTTTTGTTCATACGAATCTGCGAAAACAAGGAAGTGTCATGACGGTTGAACTGGAAGAACGAACCGCCGCGCAGCAGGCGCTCGAAGACGCGCGCGCGGCAGCCGTGGCGGCCGGCACGCCCTATGCGGGCGGCGTCGCGCCGGAAGCCGCGTGGGCGCTGCTCTCGGCGGGCGATGCGTTGCTGGTGGACGTGCGCACGGCCGAGGAACGGAAATTCGTCGGTTACGTGCCTGAATCGCTGCACGTGCCGTGGGCGACCGGCACGAGCCTGACGCGCAACCCGCGCTTCGTGCGCGAACTGGAAGCGAAGACCGGCAAGGACGCGGTCGTGCTGTTGTTGTGCCGCAGCGGCAACCGCTCGGCGCAGGCGGCCGAGGCCGCGGCGAAGGCGGGCTTCACGCAGGTTTTCAATGTGCTCGAAGGCTTCGAGGGCGACCTCGACGAGCGGCAGCATCGCGGCGGCCAAAACGGCTGGCGCTTCCGCGGCCTGCCTTGGGCGCAGGATTGATTCACGGCCGTTACGGGGAGAAAGCAGCATGGCCGCATTCGAGATCGACGACATCGTTCAATCGCTGCAGACGGTGCGCCGTGCATGGCGCGAAAAGCAGCGGCGCTCGCTCGAACCGGGCGGGCGCGATTTGCCGGCGCGCGAGGCGCTCGCGCAGATCGTCGGTGCGCTGAAAGGCGTGCTGTTCCCGATGCGGCTCGGGCCGCCCGACCTGCGGCAGGAAAGCGAGAACTTCCACGTGGCCCACGCGCTCGACGCGGCGCTGAATGCGTTGCTCACGCAGGTGACGCTCGAATTGCGCTACGCGGCGCGTCACCGCCATGCCGACGGGCCGGCCGACAACCTCGACGAAGTCGCGTCGAAGGCCGTGCAGGCGTTCGCCGCACGCTTGCCGGAGATTCGCCGGCTGCTCGACAGCGACGTGCTGGCGGCGTTTCACGGCGATCCGGCGGCCGGCAGCGTCGACGAAGTGCTGCTGTGCTATCCCGGCATCCTGGCGATGATCCACCACCGGCTCGCGCACGAACTGTACGGGCTCGGCCTGCCGCTGCTCGCGCGGATCATCGCCGAGCAGGCGCATGCGGAAACGGGCATCGACATTCATCCGGGCGCGCGCATCGGCGCGGGCTTCTTCATCGACCACGGCACGGGCGTCGTGATCGGCGAGACGGCGATCATCGGCGAGCGCGTGCGCGTGTACCAGGCCGTCACGCTCGGCGCGAAGCGCTTCCCGCGCGATGCGGCCGGCCATCTGGAGAAAGGGCTCGCGCGCCATCCGATCGTCGAGGACGACGTGGTGATCTATGCGGGCGCAACGATCCTCGGCCGCGTGACGATCGGGCGCGGCGCGGTGATCGGCGGCAACGTGTGGCTCACGCAGGACGTGCCGGCCGGCGAAAACGTCACGCAGGCCGTGCTGCGCAGCGAAGCGAACGCCGCGCCGCGCACGGCGGCGCGCGTCGCCTAGGAGGCGCGATGAGCGACCTCATCCATCACTTCGGCGCCACCGTGCGCAAGCTGCGCGAAGCGCGCACGTGGTCGCAGGAGCAGCTGGCCGAGCATGCGGGGCTGAACCGCTCGTACGTCGGCGAGATCGAGCGCGGCGAGGCGATCGCGTCGATCGTCACGGCCGACAAGATCGCGCGCGCGTTCGACGTGTCGATCTCGACGCTGCTGCCGGGTGCGTACGTCACCTGAGGTCGCTTCGCCCCGTTTCCCCTTCGGTTGCACGACCTGACGGCTATAGCATGTTGAGTCGGCAGGGGCGTGCTTCCGATAATCACCCAGCGTCATAAGCAATCCCGTTTTTCATCTTAAGAACCCGGAGCCACACATGTCGACCGTTGCAAGCGGCACGGCCGCGCTGAGCGATCACGCCGCCCGCCAACTAGCGAACGCTACCAAGACCGTCCCCCAGCTTTCCACGATCACGCCGCGCTGGCTGACCCATCTGCTGCAATGGGTGCCGGTCGAGGCCGGCATCTACCGCCTGAACCAGGTGAAGAACCCGGAAGCCGTGCGCGCCGCATGCACGCAGCTCGAGGACGAAAGCGTGCTGCCGCAGACCTTCGTGCCGTACGAGGAACAGCCGCGCGAATACTTCCTGAACGCGGTGAGCACGGTGCTCGACGTGCATACGCGGATCTCCGATCTTTACAGCAGTCCTCATGACCAGATCAAGGAGCAGCTGCGCCTGACGATCGAGACGATCAAGGAGCTGCAGGAAAGCCAGCTGATCAACAACCCCGACTACGGGCTGCTCGCGAACGTGACCGACGAACAGCGGATCTTCCCGCTGACGGGCGCGCCGACGCCGGACGATCTCGACGAGCTGCTGACGAAGGTGTGGAAGGAGCCGGCATTCTTCCTCACGCACCCGCTCGCGATCGCCGCGTTCGGCCGCGAATGCACGCGGCGCGGCGTGCCGCCGCCGACGGTCAGCCTGTTCGGCTCGCAGTTCCTCACGTGGCGCGGCATTCCGCTGATTCCGTCGGACAAGGTGCCGGTCGCGGACGGCAAGACCAAGATCCTGCTGCTGCGCGTCGGCGACAAGCGCCAGGGCGTCGTCGGCCTGTATCAGCCGGGCGTCGCCGGCGAGCAGGGGCCGGGCCTGTCGGTGCGCTTCATGGGGATCAACAACCAGGCGATCGCGTCGTACCTGATCTCGCTGTATTGCTCGCTCGCGGTCCATTCGCCGGATGCGCTGGCTGTCCTCGATGACGTCGAAATCGCCAAGTTCCATGACTATCCCGACACCTACCGTTAATCCCGGCCTGGCCGGCGGCGACGCGCACGCGTTGCCGCATGCGCCGCTGCCGGCCGGGTTGCCCGACCCGGCGACGCTCGCGCGGCTCGCGTCCGAGTTCTTCGCGACGCCGCCCGGGCAGGCCACCGCGCCTGGGCTGTCGGCGGGCAGCGGCGCGGTCGGCGGCGTGCCGTCGGCCTTGCCTGCGGCGGCGCCGATTCTCGCGTCGGTGAGCAACCCGGTGCCGGGCGGCTCGCCGCTCGCGGGCCCGGGCGGGGCGGGCACCGGCGTGCCGGGGCTCGCGCTGCCGCAAGGCAAGGTACCGGGCGCGAACCTCGCGCCGTCCGCGCCGACGCACGTGCTGTCGCTCGGCAACCGCGCACCCGCGCTCGCGCCGCATGCGGCCGCGCAGAACGGGCTGCCCGACAACGTCGTATCGATCGCACCCGCGCTGGAGCCGCGCGTCGGCGGCGCGGCGCTCGGTGTGCCGCAGGTGAATGCGCCGGCACGGGAAGGCGCGGCGAAGGCGTCGCCGTACTACTTCACCGACGGTTCGCTGCAGGGCTGGCAGGCGACGCCGCAGGATATCGTCGTGCCGTCGAACGGCCTCGCGTCGCCGGAAGCGTTCGGGTTGCCGGGCGACGACGCGCTGCGCGCGCTGCTGACCGTGCATCGCGACGTGCCGGCGTCGCGCGCGTCGGGTGCCGACGTGCCGCGCTACTTCATCGACGATGCGCAGGCAGCCGAGCCGCACGGTCAGCTGCATCGCGGCGCCCATCCGCCGTTCGACGTGAACGCGATCCGCCGCGACTTCCCGATCCTGCAGGAACGCGTGAACGGCAAGCAGCTCGTCTGGTTCGACAACGCGGCGACGACGCACAAGCCGCAAGCCGTGATCGACCGACTCGCGTACTTCTACGCTCACGAGAACTCGAACATCCACCGCGCGGCGCATGCACTGGCGGGACGCGCGACGGATGCGTACGAGCATGCGCGGGAGACGGTGCAGCGCTTCATCGGCGCATCGTCGCCCGACGAGATCGTGTTCGTGCGCGGCACGACCGAGGCGATCAACCTGATCGCGAAGACGTGGGGCGTGCAGAACGTCGGCGAAGGCGACGAGATCGTCGTGTCGCATCTCGAGCATCACGCGAACATCGTGCCGTGGCAGCAGCTTGCCGCGCTCAAGGGTGCGAAGCTGCGCGTGATTCCGGTCGACGATTCGGGGCAGGTGCTGCTCGACGAATACCGGAAGCTGCTCAACGATCGCACGAAGATCGTGTCGGTCACGCAGGTGTCGAACGCGCTCGGCACGGTCGTGCCGGTGAAGGAGATCGTCGAGCTCGCGCATCGCGCGGGCGCGAAGGTGCTGGTCGACGGTGCGCAGTCGATCTCGCACATGCGCGTGGACGTGCAGGCGCTCGATGCGGATTTCTTCGTGTTCTCCGGGCACAAGATCTACGGGCCGACCGGGATCGGCGTCGTGTACGGCAAACGCGCGATCCTCGACGACATGCCGCCGTGGCAGGGTGGCGGCAACATGATCGCGGACGTGACGTTCGAGCGCACGGTGTTCCAGCCGCCGCCGAACCGCTTCGAAGCCGGCACCGGCAACATCGCGGATGCGGTGGGGCTCGGCGCGGCGCTCGACTACGTGAACCGCGTCGGCATCGAGAACATCGCGCGCTACGAGCACGATCTGCTCGCGTATGCGACGAGCGTGCTCGCGCCGGTGCCGGGCGTGCGGCTCGTCGGCACCGCGCGCGACAAGGCGAGCGTGCTGTCGTTCGTGCTGAAGGGCTATGAAACCGAGGAAGTCGGGCAGGCGCTGAACGAAGAGGGCATCGCGGTGCGCTCGGGGCACCACTGCGCGCAACCGATCCTGCGGCGCTTCGGGCTCGAAGCCACGGTGCGGCCGTCGCTCGCGTTCTACAACACGTGCGATGAAGTCGATGCGCTGGTGAGTGTCGTCAGGAGACTGGCGGCGCGGCGTTGACGTCGTTGCCGTGTCGATGCTTGCCCGCTTGCGGCGGCCTTTGCGGGCCGCTGCAAGCGTTTTCGTGCTGCCCGGTCAAAACCGCACGACCGGCTTCCGCTCGACGCTGAACCCGTCGCGCAGCACGCACGCCGAATCGGCGAAGTAACGACGGATTTCCGACAGCAGATCGGTGTTGCCGCGCCGGCAGAACACCACGCCCGATCCTTCGTCCGTCAACAGTTCGTCGATCAACGATTCGGGTTGCCCGATATCGGCGAGATGGACGTTCTGCACGCCGTGCGCGAGCGCATCGAGCGCGTCCCGCACGCACGGCGCCGCATCGGCGGCCGGATGCTCGGCGAGCCATTGCTCAAGCTCCGTGATGCCGTACAGCCCGGCCAGCTCGCCGAGTTCGCGCAGCAACCCTTTGTCGACCATCATCACCAACGAGACGGCGCACGTGTGTTGCGCGAGCACGCTGCCGAGCCGTTCAGGGCGCAGCAGGCAGTCGCGGCCCGCGTCGTCTGGTGCGATGGGCATCACGACGGGCACCAGTCCATTGTCGAGAAACGCATTCAATGCGGTGACGTCGAACCGCGCGACCTCGCTCGTGTTCGCGTGGCCGGATTCGGCGCTGGCGACCAGCAGGCCGCCGTCGTGACCGTCGACGCCGATTGCCCGCGCGCCGTGGCTGCCGATCAGGCGCACGAGTTCATGGTTGACGCCGGCCATGGCGGCGTGTGTCGCGTGGACCGATTGCGCGCCGGACGCAGTCGGAATGCTTTGGATCACGATCGGATGGATGCCGGTGAGCGCGAGCAGCGCGACATCCTGCGCGAAGGCCGAGCGCGTGTGGACGTCGCTGGCGGCACCACCGTCGACGATGACGACGGTCTGTCCGTGCAGCGCCTGCATGAACGGCAGTGAGCGGGCCAAGCCGGCCACGCGTCGAGTGGGAGTGTCAGGGTCTGGGAACATGGGCGTTCGAAAGGATGAAGGGGATACCTGTCGTTGCGGGACGCTGGATCAAACAGTGCGTTGCATGAGTCGGCGAATCTCGTCGGGCGTTTGTGCGTCGCGTGACGCTTGCCGGATCGCGCGTTCGCTGAACCATCGCGCGGCGTCGGCGAGCAGTTCGAGGTGTGCACGGTCGTCCGCGTGCGGCAGAACCAGCACGACGAATTCGCGCACGGGCTTGCGGTCGGGCGCGTTGAACGTGAACGGGTATCGCGCGCGGACGAACAGCGCGACGGCCGAGCCGATCCCGTCGACGCGCGCATGCGGAATCGCGACGCCCTGGCCGAGGCCGGTCGAGCCGAGTTGTTCGCGCTTGATCAGTTCGGCCCGGATCCGTTCCGCGGATACGCCGCTGTCGCGTGCGACATGGTGAGCGACGAGATCGAACAACTGGATCGCGCTTTCCACCGGTACGTCGAGCAGGATATTGTCCGGCGGACAGGCGTCGGCGAGCGCGGTCGCGAACGGTGTGCCACCGCGTTGCTGAGGGCGGCCGGATTGGCCGCCGACGGCGGCCTGATGCGTTTGCATGCGGATCTCTCCGTGTCGGGATGACAGGGAAATCCTAGACAAACCCGCGTAAAGACGGTGTCAGATACGCGGGGGCCGGGCATTAAAATCTCGTATATCGAGCGCCGATGCCGCCGCGCGCGATACGGACACCCTCAGGTTCCCGACAGCACGAACGGCAGCGTCGTCAGCAGAAACACTGAAATGCCGACGACCGGCGCGCCGAATGCGATTGCCGCGAACGCCACGATGGCGCTCGCCAGCACGAGCGTTCTCGATACCCGGCGGTGTCGGCCGTGCGCCGTCGTCCGGTCCTCGCAAAGAGCAGGGGTTCGCGCGCCTATCACGTGTTTCCAGAACGTCAAGCCCAGCATCATTCCATTGCTCCTGTATGAAAGACGATCGAGACGGGGCGTGCGCAGCTTCGGAAGCGGGAATCCCCGTGAATAAAATCAGTGATGCAAAATAAATGGATCGGATCGGCGGATCGATGACGTGCCGTTACGCGGAACGTGTCGCACGCATTGCGATGTGCGATGCGGGACGACCGCATCGACGTCGTGTTCAAGCATGCACGGGAAAGACTACGGCGCGCATCGTCCGCCTGTCGGCGGGACGGTGGCTCGGGAAGGAGACGCAGGCGTCCGGCCTGTCAGGCGGGGAAGCAACTCGGAGGACGAGGACTTCGGATGCGCATGGCGCGTGCTCGGTGGTGGATGGCGAATCCATTCTAGTGAACGGATGCGCGGGCGCAAGTAAAAAGGTCGTAAAGGTGCGTGAATCGCGCGTTACGTGCACTGCCACAGATGCGCGCTGGTCCGGCATGGCGCGCACCAGAACGTATAGTTCGCGCCGCCGCTGCCCCACAGCCATTCGCCGCCGTCGACTTGCGGAAGCTCGGAGTCGAGCTGCATGGCGAAGCGCATCTTGCGGCCGCAATCGGGGCAATCGGGATACCACGCGGACTGCACCCACGACGGCGGACCGCCGACGCGGCTGAGGTTCTGCCTGCCGTTCGACTCGCCCCATTCCTGCCAGGCCCAGCGCGCGGGCGCGGCGAAAACGTCGACGTCGGATTCGACGAAGGGGCTGGCCGGATAGTCGGGCTCGATCGCGGCATCGTGCCGCTGCGAGGGATGGGCGACCGCATGACCCGACTCGTCGTGCCGGTAGAACAGCGGGCCGTCGCTTTCCCAACCGAGGCACGCCAGGCAGGTGGCGAACGACACGGGCGTCGTGCTGTCGATACCCGCTTCGATCGGTTGCGGCAGCGTCAGCAGCCGATGCAACGGCTGATGGCACAGGCCGCATCGATGCGGCGACACGCCGCCGAAGTGCGCGTTCGACCGACGGGATTCGCCTGCTTGCCAGGTCGGATGATTCGCCTGAATCTCGCGTTTCCACTTCGGCATGTCGCGAAGTGCCGGCGCACGCAGCGCGCGTCCGAAGTCGATATGCAGCGGAGAATCGCCGTGCAATGCGCGCAACGTGCCGTGCTCCAGCGTGTAGCCCGCTGACATGAGCCAGTTCGCGGCTTGCTCCGGATCGTCCGGAAACAGCCGGGCCACCGCATCGAGCACGGCTGCTGGTTGTCGTGAATGGAGCAGTGCGACAGCGCGTGCGCGCGCCGCGTCGTCAACGGCGGGTGCTTGCGCAAGCCGCCGGCGCCACGCGTCGATCGTGGCCGCGTCGAGTGCCCGCCACGCGTATTCCGCACAATGCATGCGCGGCGAATGCCGGGGGACGACCACGTCGAGCAGTACGTCCCAGTGATCGGAAAACACCTGCGGCGATCGTAGCGCGACGCTGGACAGCACGTTCGCGAGTCGCGCGTTCCATGCGCCTTCGACGACCCGTCGCCACGCTTCGGCTGCAACGTTCGCGAACGCGATGTCGTCCATCAGGTCGATCGCGGCGTCGATGAACGTCGCATGCGCGAACGTGCGATCGAACGACGCGATCACGAGATCGACGAGTGCCGCTGGTTCGTCGCGCCGCAGTGCCAGCATCTGCGACATCGGATCGTTACCGGTCCAGCCGAGGCGTTCGTAGTCGTCCAGAAGGGTGTGTGCGGTCGGCATGATGATGAGCGACGGAAGCGATCGGGGCGCCGCGGATCAACGTCCGGCCAGCATCCGCCCACCCACGCCCATCAGCAACAGCCCGGCGGCCGTATCGAGCACGGCCTTGCGCCGGATCAGCAGCCGGCGCACCGACGGATGCGACGCGAGCAGCGCCATCGTGCAATACCACGCAGCCGAGATCGCGACCGACAGCACGACGACCGACAGATCGAGCCACGCCGGCGCATGGGCCGGCACCATCAGCGCGAAGATACTGCCGTAGAACGCGACGGACTTCGGGTTCGTCATGCTGACGACGTAGCCTTTTCTCGCCGCGCGCCAGTCGGACGTCGCGGCCGGTGCGGAAACGGGCAACGGCTTGCGCGCGGTCACGATCATTTTCAGGCCGAGCCAGATCAGGTAGGCGGCGCCCGCCAGCCGCAGCGCGGTGTGTACCCAGGCGACGTGGGTCACGAGCAGGCTCAGGCCGGCGATCGCGATCGCGGCCCAGGTGCCCGACGCGGCGGCGAGGCCGAGCCCCGTCATCATGCCCGCGTGGCGCGACACGACGGCGGTGGACGTGACGATCACGAAATTCGGGCCGGGACTGGCGACGCTCAGCAGCAGGACGCCGGCGAGCGGCAGCAGGATGTTGGCGATGGGCGACATGGCGTGGCGGTGGCGTGACGGGACGGGTCTTCATCTTACCCGAGCGCGGCAATCGGCCGGCCGGCAATCGTATTGCGTCGCGCCAAAGCGCACAACGCGTGACGACTTTCGTCGCCACGCGTTGCAGGGTCCTGCCCGGCCGCGCGCACGCCGGCGAACCGGCGCGCACGCTGCGTCGTCAGAAATCGAACCCCGGCCCGCCCGCGCCCGGGCCGCCCGGCGCGGCAGCGGGCGCCGCATCCTTCGGCGCTTCGAACACGGTCGCATCGGTCGTCAGCAGCAGCCCGGCCACCGACGCCGCGTTCTGCAGCGCGGTGCGCGTGACCTTGGTCGGATCGAGCACGCCCGATTCGACGAGGTCGCCGTACTCGCCCGTCTGCGCGTTGTACCCGAAGTTGCCGGTGCCTTCCGCGACCTTCGCGACGACGACGCTCGCTTCCTCGCCCGCATTCGTGACGATCTGGCGCAGCGGTTCCTCCAGCGCGCGCAGCACGATCTTGATGCCCGCGTCCTGGTCGGCGTTCGCGCCTTTCAGTTCGCGGATCGCCTGCCGCACGCGGATCAGCGCGACGCCGCCGCCCGGCACGATGCCTTCCTCGACGGCCGCGCGCGTGGCGTGCAGCGCGTCGTCGACGCGATCCTTCTTCTCCTTCACCTCGATTTCGGTCGCACCGCCGACCTTGATCACCGCCACGCCGCCCGCGAGCTTCGCGACGCGTTCCTGCAGCTTCTCGCGGTCGTAGTCGGACGTCGCTTCGTCGATCTGCACGCGGATCTGCTTCACGCGCGCCTCGATGTTCTTCGCATCGCCCGCGCCGTCGATCACCGTGGTGTTTTCCTTGCCGACCTCGATGCGCTTCGCCTGCCCCAGTTCGGCGAGCGTGGCCTTCTCGAGCGTCAGGCCCGTTTCCTCGGCGATCACCTGGCCGCCGGTGAGGATCGCGATGTCCTCGAGCAGCGCCTTGCGGCGATCGCCGAAGCCCGGCGCCTTGACCGCGACCGTCTTCAGGATGCCGCGGATGTTGTTGACGACCAGCGTCGCGAGCGCTTCGCCTTCGACGTCTTCCGCGATGATCAGCAGCGGCCGGCCCGACTTGGCGACCTGTTCGAGCACCGGCAGCAGGTCGCGGATGTTCGAGATCTTCTTGTCGTGCAGCAGGATGTACGGGCTTTCGATCTCGGCGATCTGCTTGTCCGGATTGTTGATGAAATACGGCGACAGGTAGCCGCGATCGAACTGCAGCCCTTCGACGACGTCGAGCTCGTCCGCGAGCGACTTGCCGTCCTCGACGGTGATCACGCCTTCCTTGCCGACCCGGTCGATTGCTTCCGCGATGCGCTGGCCGATCGATTCCTCGCCGTTCGCGGAGATCGTCGCGACCTGCGCGATTTCCTTGCTCGTGGTGGTCGGCTTGCTGATCTTCTTCAATTCGTCGACGGCCGACGCGACGGCCTTGTCGATGCCGCGCTTCAGATCGAGCGGATTGAGCCCGGCCGCCACGTATTTCTGGCCTTCGCGGACGATCGCCTGCGCGAGCACGGTGGCCGTCGTCGTGCCGTCGCCGGCCGCGTCGCTGGTGCGCGACGCGACTTCCTTCACGAGCTGCGCGCCGATGTTCTGCAGCTTGTCCGCGAGCTCGATTTCCTTCGCGACCGACACGCCGTCCTTCGTGACGACGGGTGCGCCGAAGCTGCGTTCGAGCACGACGTTGCGGCCTTTCGGCCCGAGCGTGACCTTCACCGCGTTCGCGAGGATGTTCACGCCTTCGGTCAGCTTCGACCGTGCGATGTCGCTGAAAATGATTTCCTTGGCTGCCATGATTGCGCTCCGTTATTGATTGACGACCGCGACGATGTCTTCTTCGCGCAGCACGAGAAACTCGTTGCCGTCCACCTTGACGGCTTGCCCCGCGTACTTGCCGAACAGCACGCGCTCGCCGACCTGCAGGTCGGGCACGATGCGCTGGCCGTCCGTGTCCTTGCGGCCGGGGCCCACGGCGATCACTTCGCCCTGGTCGGGTTTTTCGGCGGCGCTGTCGGGGATCACGATGCCCGACGCGGTGGTGGTTTCCTGATCGAGTCGCTTCACGATCACGCGATCGTGCAAGGGGCGTAGGCTCATTTTTTCGTCCTGTACGGTTCTGTCGAAGTTGGCTGGCACTCTTTGGCAGAGAGTGCTGACGAGTATAAAAATGGGCGGCGGCGCGATCCAATAACGGATTTGCACAAGCATTCGCGCCGTCGTGCAAAGCGCGGTGAACCGGCTATTGCGACACGGCCGGCTGCGCGGCAGGCGAGCAGACCGGGCGGATCGTCTCGCCGGCCAGCACGCGTTTCACGAACGGAATCGAATCGGCGAGCGACGCGTTCACGGTGCCGTTGTGCTCGCGGCCCGCATACAGGTGCGCCTCGACCGTCGTGCCAGCCGCGCACGCGTCCCTGGCGAGCGCGAGTTCGAGCGGCGCCAGCCCGTCGTCCGCGCCCGCGCCGATGAAGACGGGCGTCGCGATCTTCAGCGTCGGGTATTTCAGGTAGTCGTCCCACCACGCCTTCAGCCGCGCATCGCCGCCCGGCTTCACTGTGTTCGCGTGCGTGAGGTGCGCGAGCGCCGCATCGTCCTCGAGCGATGCGAGGCAACCGATGCGCGCCTGGTCGAGAATCGGCAGCGCGGTGTCGGTCAGTACCTCGTCGGCCCGCAGCGACGGATCGATCTGCTGCGCGGACAGCACCGAGTAGAACTGGTATGCGAGCGTTGGATCGACGCGGTCGGGATCGCGCCGGTACGCCGTTTCGAACTTCGGCAGCGCCGCCAGCGTGGCGTGCGACGCGTTGTAGATCGTGCCGGTCGCGACGGTCGCGCGGATCGCCAGTTCGGGCGCATAGGCCGGCGCGTAGCCGGCTGCCGCGATCACGGCCGAGCCGCCTTGCGACTGGCCGACCAGCACGACCTCGTTCGCGAGGCCCGGCACGCCGCCGAGCACCGCGCGCACGCTGTCGAGCAGCGTGTAGCTGTTCGAACGGTTGTTGAGCTGCGGATTCGGGCCCGGTGTGCCGAGCCCCTGATAGTCGGTGGCGACCACCGCGAACCCTTGCTGAAGCCAGGCGTTCAGGTAGCGCACGTCGCGATACGAGCGGCCGAACCACGACGGCGCGCAGATGTCGGCCATCCCGAACGTGCCGTGCGCCCACGCGACGATCGGCCAGCCGCCGGCCGGCGGCGTGCCGGGCGGCACGAACAGCGCGCCCGACACGGCGATCGGCGCATGGCCGCCGACGCCGTCAGTCGACGCGTACAGGATGCGCAATTGTCGCGCGGCGCTCGCGAGCCCGACCGTCGCGGGCAGCGGCTCGGTGCGCAGCAGCGCGCCTGGCGTGGCCGGAATGTCGCGGTCCCACGTGTAGAACGCGGATACGCGGCCGTCGCCCTGCAACGGGTCGGGGGCCGGGACGCGGCCGGGCGAAGCCGCGAGCGAAACGACGGAAGAAGCGGCGAGCGCCGATACGAGCAGCGTGCGCGCGGCGACGTCGCGCAGGGAAAGAAGCGTCATGGTCGGATGGAGGTCGATGAGATCGGATGCGCCGGGCAATGCGGGCGCGGGCCGAGTGCGATGCAAGTTTCGAACCAGAAGGGTCGTTGCGTACGCAACGCGCGGCACGACGGACGATCGGTCGATGCCGCGCGCATCGCACGCGTGCACCGGGCTGCGTGTCGCGCAGCAATCCCGGCCGGCACGGTGTTGCTTCCGCAACAAAACGCGCATGCGCGGGCTGCACGGCGCAACGCTGGCATCGCGTGCCTGCGCCACGCCGGCCGGCCCTCGATACGCAAATCGCAGCGCTGGCACGATTGCTGCTGATCCGTTGACCGTGCGTCGCGGCGTGGCGACGCGAGCCCTTCCGTTCAACCGTTCAACCGATCAAGGAAACGCCCTCATGTCCGTCACCCAAGCCATCGACAGCGGCGAACTCGTGGCCTTCGTCGAGCGCGCCACGCGCGAATTCGCGCAAGCCGCGCGCGTGCTGAAGGAAACGCGCACGCTCAGCGCCACCAACACGTTCCAGGCATTCCAGCGCGTGCCGGGCACGGAGCTCGTCGTCGCGCTGTCGGCGCCCAGCCCGTGGGCCGCGTCGCAGGAGATACAGCCGGTCGTCGTGACGCTCGACGGCGACGTGCTGCACGGCGACGCACGCGCCGGCGGCAACGGCCCGCGCTACGCAGGCGTATTCCGCGAGGCGCCGGAAGTCGACGTGGTGATTCACGTACACGGCCCGTATCTTGGCGCGTGGGCGAGCGCGCATCGTCCGCTGCCGATCCGTTATGCGCCCGCCGCGCGCTACACGCGGGCGCGTGAAATTCCCGTCTATGTCGATCGCCGCCCCGGCGAGCCGCGCTTCATCGTCGACACGATCCGGCGCGATCCCGACGTGCCGGCGATCATCGAGGCGAACGGCGGCGCGACGTTCTGGGGCAAGTCGATCCTCGACGTGTCGAAGTACATCCTGATCCTCGAGGAAGCCGCGTATTTCCAGGCGCTCGCGGAACCGCTCGGCGGCTCGCTCGAATTCGGGCCGGGCGCGCTCGAACAGCAATGGAAGATGACCGGCCTCGCATGACGCCGCGCGGCGGCCGGCGCAATCCGGCCGCCGTCATACCGATAGCTCGATGAATTGGTTCGTGGCCGGCGTGCGCCTTGCTATCGTCGAACCTTCCCCGTTCAACACGCCGGTCGTGCCATGGCCATCTTCAGCTTGCCGGACCCGACTTCGCACGCGATCACGATCCGTGCGAAGGCACTGACGTTCGACGATCCCAAATCGCGGGTGCTGCTCGAACGCATCCAGCTGGTCGCGCCGAGCGACGCGACGGTGCTCGTCACCGGCGAGAGCGGCACCGGCAAGGAGCTGATCGCGCGCCTCGTGCATTCGCTGAGCGAGCGTCACGACGGGCCGTTCGTCGCGGTGAACTGCGGCGCGTTTTCGGAAACGCTGATCGAAAGCGAACTGTTCGGCCACGAGCGCGGCGCGTTCACCGGCGCAATCAACAGCCAGCCCGGCTGGTTCGAATCCGCGAATCGCGGCACGCTGTTTCTCGACGAAGTGGGCGACCTGCCGCTGTCCGCGCAGGTCAAGCTGCTGCGCGTGCTGCAGGAGCGCGAGGTGACGCCGGTCGGGTCGCGCAAGACCGTGAAGATCGACGTCCGGCTCGTCGCGGCGACCAACGTGAATCTCGAAGCCGCGGTGCGCGCGGGCAATTTCCGCGAGGATCTGTACTACCGGCTCAATGTCGTGAAGCTGAGCCTGTTGCCGCTGCGCGAGCGGCCCGGCGACATCGCGCCGCTGATCGAACACTTCATCGATACCTATGCGAAGCGGCTGCGCGTCGCCGCGCCGACGCTGACCGACGCCGCGCGCAGCAGGCTGCATGCGCACGCGTGGCCCGGCAACATCCGCGAACTGGAGAACGTGATTCATCACGCGGTGCTGATCTGTGCAGGCGGCGCGATCGACGTCGGCGACCTGCAGTTTTCCGCGCTGTCGCTCGCCCCCGACCCGGCAGACGCACCGGGCCCGGCCGCCGCGCCGCCGCGTCGCGCGCGCGACGTGGCCGAGGCGACCGACGCGCTGCGCCGTGCGGTGATCGAGTTGCTGGATCTCGGCACGCCAGCGTTGTGGCAGCACATCGAGGACACCGTGTACCGCAGCGTGTTCGATTACAGCGAGCACAACCAGTTGCGGATGTCGCGCCTGCTCGACCAGTCGCGCAACATCGTGCGTGCCCGGCTCGCGCAACTCGGCATCCTGAAGCCGCGCGACGCAGGCGACGGCGACGCCGCCGACGCGCGGCTGCGCCGTCAGGCGTAATCGCGCCAGCGCAGCGCGCGCCGCGCGATCCGCTCGCATGACGCGCTCATACCGACGGCCAGCGCCGTCACGCCCAGCACGCACACCAGCAGCACGTCGGCGCGCGCGCCGGCTTGCGCGTTCTGCATCAGACTGCCGACGCCGGCGCCCGTGTTGAACAGCAACTCGCTGCTGGTCGCGGTGATCCACGCGAACGGCACGGCCTGCAGCACGCCCGCGAACAGGTCGGGCAACGCGCCGGGGATCAGCACGTCGCGCCACAGGCCGATGCGGGTCAGGCGATACGACTGCGCGAGCTCCACATAGCGCGGATCGACGCGGCGCAGCCCGTCGAAGCTGGCGGTGGTCATCGGATAGAACGCGGCGAGCGCGATGATGAACACCTTCGCGAATTCGCCGGTGCCGGCCCACAGGCTCAGCAGCGGAATCAGCCCGAGCAGCGGCACGTAGCGCAGCGCCTGGAACGCCGGCTCGCCGAGCTTGCGCGCGAGCGACGAACGCGCCATCGCCGCGCCGAATGCGAGCCCGAATGCGACACCGAACCCGAGCCCGAGCGTCGTGCGGCGCAGGCTCGCGCCGAGATCGGTCGCGAGTTCGCCGCTGCGCGCGAGTTCGAGCAACGCGGCGCCGACCTGCTGCAGCGGCACGAACGCATATTGATGGGCCGGATCGCCGGACGACGCGGCTTGCCACGCGGCCAGCAGCAGCGCCGGCACGACGAGGCCGCGCGCGCGGCGGCGCAGCGGGGCGAACGGGAAAGTACGAGTCACGAAGGTCATTCCGAAGCGATTCCGGTCGGGGTCAGCGCGCGGGCGTTTGCCAGCGCAACGCGTAGCGCTGCACGAGTGCGATCGAACGGTCGAGCGCGAAGCCGATCAGTCCGATGACCGCAACGTCGACGAGCACCACGTCGAGCCGCAGCATCTGCCGGGCGAGTTCCATCATCTGGCCGATGCCGCTGTCCGCACTGAGCAGCTCGACCGCGACGAGCGCGAGCCATGCACGCGCGAGCGCGATCCGTACGCCGGTCAGCAGCGGCGGCAGCGCGGCCGGCAGCAGCACGTCGCGCAGCAGCGCGAAGCGGCCGAGCCCGTAGTGGCGCGCCATCTCGACGAGATCGCGCGGCGCATCGTGCACGCCCGTGTATGCGGCCAGCGCGACCGGGAAGAACACGGCCTTGCCGACCACGACGAGCTTCAACTGCTCGTCGACGCCGATCAGCAGGATCAGCAGCGGAATCAGCGTGAGCGTCGGGAGTTGCCGCAGCAGGTCGAAGGTCGGCCGCAGGTAGTCGGAGAACAGCCGGCTGCGCGCGAGCAGGACGCCGAACGCGGCGCCGCCGGTCGCGCCGATCGCGAAACCGAGCGCAAGACGATGCAGCGTGATCGACAGGTTGTCCCGCAGTTCGCCGGTGTCGAGCAGCGTGCGCAGCGTCGCCGCGAGGCGGCCGGGCGGCACGACGAGCTGCGGCGGGAACCAGCGCTGCGCGCTCGCGAGCCACCACAGCGCGGCGAATGCGACGGGCGTGATCCACCACAGCGCGTAGTCGCGGAGCCGCGCGACGCTCGGCAGGCGAACCGCCGCGCGCAGGCCGTTCGGCGCGAGGGCGCGCGTCGCCATCAGCGGCTCGCGACGCGCGGCGCGTCGGCGCGCCAGTAGCCGTCGAGGCCGAGCTGCTTGAGCGCGGTCGACACGAAGGTCGGCGCGAGCAGCGCGTTCACGTCGACCGGCGCGGACGTCAGCCCGGCCTGGCGGCTGTACGCGACGACGTCGCGGTAATGGCCGGTCAGCGCCGGCGTGAAGAGCGGCGTCCATTGCTCCTTCCACGGCGTCGCTTCGTCCGCGTACTCGCGGCGCACGACGCTTTCCGGCTGGCCGGACGCGCTCAGGATCTTCACGTACGCGTCGCGGTTCTGCGGTTGCGAGATCCAGTGCGCGGCGCGCACGTAGGCCGTCGCGACGAGCTGCGTGATGTCCGGGTAGCGCCGCACGAAATCGTCGGACGCCCACAGTTCCGCCCGCATCTTCCAGTCGTCGGGCGCGCGCTTGGTCGACCAGATGATCTTGCCCACGTTCTTGTCGACGAGCGAATACGCGTCGGACAGCGTGAAGAAGCCGTCGACGCGGCCGGCCGCGACCGCAGCCGCGCCGGCCTGCGGATCGAGGTTGTAGATCCTGAAGTCGGACAGCTTCAGCCCGTTCTCGGCGAGCAGCTTGCTGAACGGCACTTCCCACGGCCGGCCGCGATTGAGCGCGATGCGCTTGCCCTTGAGGTCGACGATCGACTTCGCGGTCGAGCCGGCCGGCACGACCAGATACGTATTGCTGCCGACGCCGCCCGGCACGATCAGGCGCGTGCGCGTGCCCGACGCGTTGACGACGACTGACGGCAGGTCGCCGTAGCCGGCGAAATCGATGCTGCCGTTCGTGAATGCCTCGTTGACGAGCGTGCCGACCGCGGCGGTCGACACCGGCACCCATTGCAGCGTCACGTGCCGCGCGGCGAGCGCTTTTTCGAGCGACTTGTCGGCGTCGATCAATGCGGAGGCGCCCGCGTATTGCGTCTTGCCGCCGCTCGAATACGCGACGACGGCGATTCGCACGACCTTGGGTGCGTCTTCCGCGTGCGCGGCCGGGGCGGTGAGCGACGCGGCGGCCAACGGCAGCGCGGCGAGCAGCGCGCGCAGCGGGCGGCGCAGCGAGGCAAGGCAGAGCGTGTGTTTCATGATGGTCCCGAACAGTGAACGGTAAAGGGGCTCACGCACGTTTTTGCAGCGAGGGCTGCAGCACGTCGGCGAGCGGGCGCGGATCGATCCAGTCGGCGACGTCGAAGTCGGCTTCCAGAAAGCCGTGGTCGAGCAGGAAGGTCTTGAACTCGTCGAGCGCGGCGACCGATTCGTCGTCGAGGTTGACGCCGAGGTGCCGGTGCAACTGGTTGCCGTACGCGGCGCGCACCCAGTCGATCGACGACGCGGTTTCGCCGGCCACGTAGTGCGCGGTTTCGTCGGGATGCGTGCCGGCCCATTCGCCGGCGGCGACCACGAGTTTCAGGAAGCCGGCGACGATGTCGGGATGGTTCGCGAGCACGTCCGCGTTGACGGTCAGCGGTCGCGGCGTGCCGTTGTTGTTGCGGATCGAGCGCTCCGGATGAAAGCCGATGTCGATCACGACGTGCGCGCCGATCAGTTGCGCGATTTCGAGGCCCGTCGAACCCTTCACGTAGATCGCGTCGACTTCGCCGCGCAGCAGCGCGCCGGCTTCGGCCGCATACAGCGCGCGGCTCGAAAAGCCGTGCGGCGATGCGAACAGGTTCGCCGCCCGCGCCGGCCCGACGGCTTGCAGCGTGCGGGCGCGCACGTCGACGCGTTCGACGTCGCCGAGCGTCAGCCCGTCGAGGCTCAGCGCGTTGACGAAGCCGCGCAGCGCCGATGCGCGAAAGATGTCGATGCGATCGTCGGGGCGGTTCGGAATCGCGATCCGGCGCCCGCGCAACGCCTTCACGGAGCGGATACCCGACTCGGGGCGCGCGAGAATCAACTGCGACTCGTCGACCCACGACAGCCCGATCACGCGCGTATGCGCGTCGTTCGAGCGCGCCCACATCGCGGGGATGCTGCCGCCCTGGCGAAACGATTGCGCGAGCGTGTGATCGCTGATCGACGACACGTCGTGCCGCGTGGCGCCGCGCGGCGAACGGATCGCGACACCGTCGGCCGACGTCTCGCCGTTGAGCCAGCCGAGATGCACGGCGATGCCGAGCGGCGTCGGCACCGGCGATCGGGCGTACCAGAACGTCTGCTGCTTGTCCGATGACGAATCGGGCCTGTCTGTCATGTGTGAGATTCCCCTGTCTGGGTAAGCGTGGTCGAGGCGCGGTGTCGCCCGCGCGGGCCGTTCCACGTTGCAAGTTCCGGGCCAGTGAACGGAAGCGGCCGTATGACCGGCGGCGCGGGCCTGGCGGGCGATGCGCGGCACGGCGGCCGGCGAGCGGGCTGTTGCGTGAGCAACAGTCGCGTCGGGCGCTGTTGCGCGCGCAGCACCGGTGCGGCGGATGCAGCAGCGGCGCGTGTGCGTGTCGCGACGGGTTCGGCGGCAATCGGCGCACGTGATTCGATCGCCGCCTACGCCCGGCCCGCAAGGCGCGGCGCGCGTTCATCGGCGGCCCCGCGCGCGGCGCGGCGAGCCCGTTGGCACACCGCGTGCTTTACAGCGCTGCATACGCGCGGCACGCCGGTGCCGCACGCAATCCGAACGGGCCGACAAGGAGAATCCCGATGGCTGTTGAATTTCTGTGGCGCCTGCCGATGCACGGCGACGGCCGGCGCGCACACGATCTGCATACGCGCGGCGAATGGAATCGCCAGCGCGCGTCGCGTGTCGCGCCGAAAGTCGACGACGACGCGTTCGGCTACATCGACTATCTGTCGCAGGTCGCGCGTGCGGCCGACATCGCCGGTTTCCACGGCGCGCTGATTCCGATCTTCCGTTTCACCGAGGAGCCGTGGGTCGTGGCGGCCGCGCTGGCGCGCGAGACGCGCCGGCTGCGCCTGCTGATCGCGCTGCAACCGCATTTCGTGCATCCGGTCTATGCGGCGCAAATGGCCGCGAGCCTGCAGCGAATCAGCCGCGGCCGCGTCGAGTGGAACGTCGTCACGGGTGGCGGCGGCCCTGACCAGCGCGCGTACGGCGATTTCATCGATCACGACAGCCGCTATGCGCGTACCGACGAATTCCTCGACGTCGTGAAGGGCGTCGCGGCCGGCGCGCCGTTCACGTTCGACGGCCGCTTCTATCGCGTCGAGGCGGGCGGGCTGCTGCCGCCGCTGAGCGGCCAGAAGCCGCCGCGGATCTATCTGGCCGGCGCGAGCGACGCGGCGCTCGCGGTCGCCGCGAAGCACGGCGACGTGCACCTGAGCTGGGGCGAGCCGCTCGCGAAACAGAAGGAAGTGATCGATGCGGCCCGTCGCGCGCTCGACCGGCAGAACGCCGAGCGCGACCTGCGCTTCGGCATGCGCATCGACATCCTGGCGCGCGAGACCGAGGAGCAGGCGTGGGCCGAGCTGCGGCAGATGTTCGCGACGGTGGGCGACACGACGCGCAACGGATTCGGCGGGCGCGGCGAAGCGTCGGAGTCGGTCGGCGCGAAACGCCAGTTCGCCTTGCACCAGGGCAACACGCAGCACTTCGACGACCTGATCGTCGGCCCGAACCTGTGGGCCGGGATGTCGCAGATTCGCGGCGGCCCCGGCTGCGTGATCGTCGGCAGCCACGAGCAGGTGGCCGAACGGCTCGCGGAATACGTCGAGATCGGCGTATCGACGTTCATCCTCGCGAGCAACCCGCATCTCGAAGAGGCATACCGCGTGGGCGAGGAAGTGTTGCCGCTCGTCGACGGCGCGCTGAACGCGCGCGGCACGCAGGCAGCGCTGCGCGTGGCCGGCGCCTGAGCGCGGCGACCCGCCGCGACGCATCCACGACAACGACAAGGATACTCACCATGACGACACTCGCTGCGCAGGCCACGGCTTGCGACGCACTCTGGTACACGCGCTGCCCGGTGCCGACCGCGCTCGGCATCGCCGTGCATCGCGGCTGGTTCGACGAGGAGTTCGGGCCGGACGGCATCGCGCTGCATTCGCTGCAGGAGACGGCCGACGCCGACAAGCGCGAATCGCACTTCGATCACAGCCTGCCGCACTCGTTTCGGCAGGGCGGCAACATTCCCGCGCTGTGGGCGCGGGCACGCGGCGCCGATACACGCGTGATCGGCCTGTCGTGGACCAACGAATTCCAGGCGATTGTCACGCTGCCCGAGCGCGGCATTCGCACCGCGCGCGACCTGCGCGGGCGGCGGCTCGGCTTGCCGCGCCATCCGATCAGCATCGACTTCTGGCGCGCGGCCGCGCTGAAGGGTTTCCTGAGCGCGCTCGAACTGGAAGGGCTCGGCCACGGCGACGCCGAATGGGTCGATCTGCCCGATACACACGAGCGCCGCACCGGGCCTGCGTCGTTCACGCGCGGGCCGCACGAATACGGACTCGAAATCGCGGCGCTCGTGCGCGGTGACGTCGACGCGGTGTTCGTGAAGGGCGTGGCCGGGCTGGAAACCGTGCATCTGATCGACGCGCAGGTCGTCATCGATCTCGGCGCCCATCCCGATCCGCTGGTGCGGATCGGCAACGGCACGCCCCGCACGCTGACCGTCGATCGCGCGCTGATCGACGCGCGCCCCGATCTCGTGAGCCGCTTCCTGTCGGTCGTGGTCGGCGCGGGCGACTGGGCCGCGCGCCATCCGGCGGAGACGGTCGCCTATATCGGCCGCGAAACGCGCGCATCCGACGAGTGGGTGCGCTACGCGTATGGCGCGGACGTGCACCGCCATCTCGAGACCGGGCTCGCGCCGACGTCGATCGACGGGCTGGTCGCGTTCAAGGATTTTCTCGTCGAGTGGGGCTTTCTCGAACACGATTTCGACGCGCGCGCGTGGATCGATCCGGCGCCGTTCACGCAGATCGACCGGCACCGCCATGCGTGGGTCGCGTAGCGCGCCGCGGCGCGTCATTGCAAGGAGTCGAACATGACAGGGCTGACGATCGAATACGGCGTGCCGCCCGCACGCCGGCATGCGGCGCGTGCCGCGCCGCGCACGGTGAGCGTGACGGCGGCGACCCGGGCGCGACCGCTGTCGGTCGTGCCGTCCGCGCAGGCGGGCACGCGACCGGCGCAGGCGAACGGATGGCGCGGCGCGGCCGCGATCGCGCTGGCTGTCGCGGCACTGCATGCGGGCGTTGCGCTGCTGGCCGCGCGCGTGCCTGCCGCACCGCCCGCGCAGCCGCCCCGGCCGTTGCCGATGACGGTCGAATTGACGCGGCCGCCCGAACCGCTGCCGCAGGCCGCGCATCCGCCGCCGCCGGTCGTGCCGCCGAAACCGCCGAAGCAGGCGCCAATCCCGCTGAAGCCGCGCGCGGCCGTCGCGCATCCGGCGCCGGCTGCCACGCCGCAGGCGACGCGCGAAGCCGCACCCGCGCCGGCAACGCCGGCAACCCCGGCCGTCGCCGCGCCCGCCGCCCCGGTTCAGGCACCTGCGCCCGCACCCGCCGCGCCGGTGCGCGAAACCGCGCCGATCGGCGACGCGGCGTACCTGCGCAACCCGGCGCCCGACTATCCGGCGTTCGCGCAGGACCAGGGCTGGGAAGGGCGCGTCGTGCTGCGCGTGCACGTGCTCGCGAACGGCACGCCGGATTCGGTCGAGGTCCGCACGAGCAGCGGCCGCCGCATGCTCGACAGCGCGGCGGTGGCCGCCGTGAAGCGCTGGACCTTCGTGCCCGCGAAGCGCGGCGACGAAGCGGTCGACGGCTGGGTCAACGTGCCGATCGATTTCAAGCTGGGCTGACCCGCCGGGCCGCCCGCCACATTTTTCAAGGAACTCACATCATGAACGGTATTCCGACCACCTTCATCGTCCAGGGCGCGCTCTGGCTGCTCGTCGTCTTCTCCGTCGTCACGTGGACGCTGATCGTCGTGAAGGCGATCCAGAGCCTGCGTTCGAGCGCGCGCAACCGGCGCTACGTCAGCGCATTCTGGGCCGCGAACAGCTTCCACGACGCGGCCGCGCTCGACGGCGCGAACAGCCCGGTGGGCCAGCTCGCCGCGACGGGCTTCGACGCGCTGCGGCGCGCCGACGAGAGCAGCGCGCACGATCTCGAACACAGCTGGAGCCGTCACGACCTGCTCGAACGCCATCTGCGCCAGCAGATCCACAACGCGCGCCGGCGCGAGGAAGCGGGGCTCGCGGTGCTCGCGTCGATCGGCAGCACCGCGCCGTTCGTCGGGCTGTTCGGTACGGTGTTCGGCATCATCCATGCGCTGACCGCGATCACGCACAGTGCGTCGGCGAGCATCGACGTCGTGGCCGGTCCGATCGGCGAAGCGCTCGTCGCGACCGGGATCGGCATCGCGGTCGCGGTGCCGGCCGTGCTCGCGTACAACTTCTTCGTGCGCCGCGTGAAGGCTGCGTCGGCCGATCTCGACGCGTTCGCGACCGACTTCGTCACGCTCGCGCAGAAGGCCGGCTTCCGCGTGCCGGCCGCCGCGCCCGCGGCCGCCCCGGCGCGCCGTTCCGACGACACCCGCCAGGAGGCGTTCGCATAATGGCCTTCTCGTCCTCCTCCGACAACGATGACGTGCTCAGCGAAATCAACATCACGCCGCTCGTCGACGTGATGCTCGTGCTGCTGGTCGCGTTCATCGTCACCGCGCCGCTGCTGAACAACGCGGTGCACGTGAATCTGCCGAACACCGTCGCCACCGCGCCGGCCGACCGCAAGCCGAACGTCACCGTGAGCGTCGACGGCAAGGGCGTCGTGTATCTCGACAAGCGCGCGGTCGCGCTCGACACGGTGCCGGCCGAGCTGGCCGCGCTGAAGGCCGGCCGGCCCGACGTCGCGCTCGACCTGCAGGCCGACGAGCACGTGCCGTACGGCACCGTCGCGAAGCTGATGGCGGCGATCGAGCACGCGGGCATCACGCGACTGTCGGTGCTCACCGCGCCGCGCGGCTGACGCGCCCTTCACGACTCCTTTCTGCGAACGCATTCATGAGCACCACGGCTTCACACAACGTCCAGTCGATCTGGTACACGCGCTGTCCGGTGCCGACACCGCTCGGCATCGCCGCCCATCTCGGCTGGCTGGATCACGAATTCGCCGGCGACGGCATCACCGTGCGCGCGCTGCAGGAAAGCCAGCACGCGGCACTGCATCACGCGCACGTCGACCATTCGCTCGACAACGCGTTCCGCCAGGGCGGCAGCATTCCGGCGCTGTGGGCACGCGCGTCCGGCGCCGACACGCGCGTGATCGCGCTGACCTGGGTCGACGAGGCGCAGGCGATCGTCGCGTTGCCGGAAGCCGGCCTCGCGCGACCGAAGGATCTGCGCGGGCGCCGCATCGGCCTGCCGCGCCGCGACGGCGAGCGGATCGACATCTTCCGCGCGGCGGCGCTGCGCGGTTTCGTCAGCGCGTTGTCGCTCGACGGGCTCGGCCCCGGCGACGTCGACTGGGTCGACGTACCGGCCTCGAACCTGCGCGCGCCGGTGTCGACGCCCGCGACCCGCGACGCGGCATTCAGCCACCCCGCGAGCCTGTCGAGCCGGCGGCTCTATGCGGCCGAGGCCGCCGCGCTGGTGCGCGGCGACGTCGATGCGATCTACGTGAAAGGTTCGCTCGGGCTCGAAACCGCGCACCTGATCGGCGCGCAGCCGGTGATCGACATCGGCTTTCATCCCGATCCGCAGATCCGCATCAACAACGGCTCGCCGCGCCCGCTGACCGTCAATGCGTCGACGCTGGAGCGCCACCCCGATATCGTCAGCCGCTTTCTCGCACGCGTGACCGACGTCGAAGGGTGGGCCCGCGAGCACGAGCACGAAGTGCTCGGCTATCTCGGCCGCGAGACGGGCTCGGGCCACGACTGGCTGCGGCTCGCATACGGCGCGGACGTCCACCGGCGGCTGCGCACGGATCTCGACGAAGCGTCGATCGCCGCGCTCGACGATTTCAAGCGCTTCCTGGTCGACTGGCGGTTCCTGCCCGCCGACTTCGACGTGCGCGTATGGATCGACCGGCGCGCGCTCGACGGCATCGCGACGCTGTCGCGGTGAGCACGCCGGCACGCGTCGCCGACGCATGGCGGCGCGAGCGCTTCACCGGCGGCTTCATGCTGCTCGCGCTCGCGAGCGGCACGACGATCAGCATGGCGCAGCTCGCGACGACGCTGTATGCGCTGGCGCTCGGCGTCGACGACGCACGGCTCGGCATCATCGCCGCGATGGAGCCGCTCGGCATCGCGCTGATGACATTGCCGGCCGGGCTGCTGGTCGCGCGCTACGGTGCACGGCGCGTGTACTTCGCCGCGAGCATGGGGCCGATGCTGCTCAATCTCGTCGTGCCGTTCACCGGCGCATGGCCGCTGATCGCACTCACGCAGGGGCTGATCGGGCTGTGCATTCCGTTCCGGATCGTGTCGATCAACGGGGTGTTTCTCGCGCGTCTCGCGCAGATCGGCCTGGCCCGCGCGGGCTGGTATCGCGCGGCGATGTCGGTCGGAACGGGGATGGCGGGGCCGTGGCTGGCGAGCTGGCTGATCGGCACACACGGTGCGGTCGCGACGTTCTGCGCGGCATCGGCGAGTTTCGCCGGCATGGCGTTGTTCAGCCGCGCGTTGCTCGGCGATGCACCGCCGCCGCCGCGTGGTGATCGAACCGGAACCGGCAGCCTGCGTACGTTGCTCGCGCTCGCATGGCGCCGCGACATCCGCGAGCAACTCGTCGCGGAAGCGGTGAACAGCGCGACGCGCGCACTCGTCGGCACCTATACGGTCGTGCTCGCGATCCAGTCGCTCGGCCTCGCGCAGACGCATGCCGTCGCGCTGCTGACGTTGCAGGGCGTCGTCGCGGTGCTCGCGCTGTTCGGGCTCGGGCACGTCGCGCAGCGAATGACGGAACGTCGTTGCCATGCACTGAGCGTCGCGGGCGGCGTGGCCGGGCTGCTCGCGCTCGGCCTCGGGCGCGACGCATGGACCGTCGGCGCGGGTCTCGCCGCGCTGTGCGCCGGGTCGTCGCTGCTGCATCTCGTGAACATGCAGCATCTCGGCCGTCATCCGGCCGACAAGAGCCAGGTGTCGAGCCTCTACAACCTCGCGTCGATGACCGGCGCGTTCTGCGGTCCGCTGATCGGCGGCGCGCTCGCGCCACTCGTCGGGCTGCGGGCGGTGTTTCTGTGCTGGCTGCCTGTCGTCGTGCTGGGCGCGCTTGCACTGCGGTTCGCGCATGGACGTCGCGACGCAACGCAGCCGGCACCTGCGAAGCTGTCCTGACGATTTCGGCGTCGGCCGGTGTTGCGTGACCAGCAGTTTGACGTCGTTCACAGATGCGCATGCAGCAACACCGGCGCGGCATGCCCGCTGCAAGCCCCATGCGACGGGCATGTCGACGCTGGCATCCGAATTGCATGAGAGAACCCGTGCGTCGCGCACGCACGTGCGTTCAACCGATCAAACAGGATGACTCATCGATGTTCAGGAAAAAACTAATCGTCACCGCGCTGGGGGGACTGTTGACGGGCGGCGCCGTGTCGTTGCCCGCGTGGGCAGAGGACGGCGCGGCGACGGCGGGCGCGCCGGACGCGCAGCCGGCGCAACAGGCATCGGACGATGCCGCCGCGGCCGCGCCGAAGGCGGTGCGTGCGAACCGCGGCGCGGCCGCACGCGAAACGAACCTCGGCACGGTGACCGTGACGGCGCGCCGGCGCAAGGAAAGCATCCAGGACGTACCGGTCGCGGTCACCGCGCTGAGCGGCGATGCGATCAGGAACAACGAACTGCGCGTGATCAACGACGTGACGAAGTACGTGCCGAACTTCACCGGGCAATCGACCGAAGGCCGTGAGCGGCCGCGCTGGTTCCTGCGCGGCGTGGGCAGCAACGATCCGTCGGACCTGTCGCTGAGCCCGATCGGCGTGTACTTCGACGACGTCTATATCAACAGCGTGTTCGGGCAGGGCTTTCCGCTGTTCGACCTCGACCACATCGAAGTGCTGCGCGGGCCGCAAGGCACGCTGTGGGGCAAGAATACGGTCGGCGGCGCGCTCAGCATCACGTCGCAGAAACCGACGTTCGACGTGAGCGGCTACGGAAAAATCGGGCTCGGCCAGTACAACAGCCGGCTCGCGGAAGCGGCGATCGGCGGGCCGATCGGCAAGAACGACGTGCTGGCCGCGCGCGTGTCGGTGTATCACGAGAATGCCGACAGCTTCTACACGAACACGGTGCAGCAAGGGCGCTTCGGCGGCTTCCACGACAACGCGGTGCGCTTCCAGGTGCTCGCCGTGCCGACGTCGGATACCGATTTCCTGTTCAACATCCACGGCCGCAACTATACGGGCGGCGGCAACGCATGGCACGCGGAAGGCGCGGGACGCGGCGGCACGAACCAGTTCGGCTTCGTCGGGTCGAGCGATCCGTATACGGTGTCGCTCAACGCGCCGTCGAGCGATCACATCTCGACGTGGGGTACGTCGCTGACCGCGCACTGGCGCATCAACCCGGCCGTATCGCTGACGTCGATCACCGCGTTCGAGGGGCTGCACCGCTGGTACCAGGACGACGAGGACTATTCGCCGGTCGATGCGGCGCGCTCGCACGATCGCCTGTCGAGCCGGCAGTTTTCGCAGGAATTCCGGCTCGAATCGCCGCAGAACGACCGGCTGAGCTGGATCGTCGGCACGCACCTGTTCACCGAGCAACTGGCCGAGCAGGGCGCCGGCGGCGGGCTGCCGGGCTCGCCGTCGCCCGCGTACTACCATCTGACCGACCTCACGCAGCACACGCAGAGCGCGGCGATCTTCGGCAGCGTCAAGTACCGGTTCACCGACCGCTTCAACGTGACGGGCGGGCTGCGTTACACGATCGAGCGCAAGACCATCAACCTGACCGGGCTGCAGGATACGGGCAACGTGACGTTCAGCGATCCGAACAGCTGGTGGTCGCCGTCGTCGGTATCGTCGCCGCTCGCGGTCAGCGCGCAACAGCACCAGACCAACACCTGGCGCGCACCGACCTGGGACCTCACGCCCGAATATGCGCTCAGCAGCAATGTGCGCGCGTATTTCCGCTATGCGCGCGGCTTCCGCTCGGGCGGCTACAACGGCAACGCGTATACGCAGAGCACGGTGTCGACCGTGTCGCCGGAGTACCTGAGCGATTACGAAGTCGGCATCAAGAGCGAATGGTTCGACAAGCGGCTGATCGTCAACGCGAGCGTGTTCCACTACGACTATCGCGACATCCAGGTGTTCGCGCTGGCGCCGAACCCGTTCGGCGGCCCGCCGGTGTCGACGCTGTCGAATGCCGGGCAGGGGCGCGCGGACGGTTTCGAGCTGGAGCTGAAGGCGCAGCCGGTCAACAGCCTGTACCTGTTCGCGAACCTCGGGATGCTGAACACGCGCTACACGGAATTCCGCAACGTGCCGACGGCCGTCGGCAACTCGTTCGCGCGTTCGCCGCATACGACGCTGAACGCGGGCGTCGACTATCGCGTGCCGGTGTCGTTCGGCACGCTGACGGCGGGCGGCGACGTGAACTACCGCAGCCGCGAGTACTTCAGCGCGACGCGGCAGACGATGCCGCAGCTCTGGCAGGGCGGCTATACGGTGCTGAACGCGCATGTGTCGTACACGACGCCGAACCAGAAGTACATCGTGACCGGCTACGTGACGAACCTGACGAACAAGGTCTACAAGAAACTCGAGTTGTTGCCGTCGTATGGCGCGTATCCGGTGCTGTATGGCGATCCGCGCACGGTCGGGATCACGCTGACCGCGAAGATCTGACGGCGATGTCTGCCGCGGGCCGGCGCGTGGAGCGCCGGCCCGCGGCGGGCGCTCCACGCGCGCGTCACGAGGCGACGCGAATCACCACCTTGCCGAAGTGCTGCCCCGATTGCAGGTGCGCATACGCCTGTGGCGCTTCGTCGAAGCCGAACACCCGATCGACCACCGGCTTGATCCGTTTCGCGTCGACGAGCCGCACGACGTCGTCGAGCATCGCGCGGCTGCCGACCATGAAACCGTGCAACCGCCGGAAGCCGCCGATCAGCGACAGCAGCCCGAGTTCCGGCCCGCCGAAGCTGCTGAGGCCGCCGATCACCGACACGATGCCGCCGATTTTCGTCGCGGCGACCGAGCGCGGCAGCGTATCGCGGCCGCCGACCTCGACGACCAGATCCGCGCCGGCGCCGTCGGTGAGCCGCAGCACCTCGTGCTGCCATTCCGGCGTCGCGCGATAGTTGATCGTTGCGTCCGCACCGAGTGCACGCGCGCGTTCGAGCTTCGCGTCGCTCGACGACGTGACGATCGTGCGCAACCCGGCGGCCTGCGCAAGCTGCAGTGCGACGATCGACACACCGCCGGTGCCGAGCAGCACGACGGTCGCGCCCGGCTCCAGTCCGCCGTCGACGAACAGCGCGTTCCATGCGGTGATGCCCGCGCACGACAGCGTCGCCGCTTCGTCGTAGTCGAGATGCGCGGGAATCGCGACCAGCGCGGTTTCGTCGGACACGAAGCGTTCGGCGAGCACGCCGTCGAATTGCGCGCCGGGCGACCCCGCGACTTTCTGCGGCGTCGGCGGCCCGTCGATCCAGCGCGGGAAGTAGGTGTTGATCACGCGGTCGCCCGGCTTGAAGCGCGTGACGTCGCGGCCGGTTTCGACGACTTCGCCGGCGCCGTCGGCGACGGGGATCAGCGCTTCCTTGCCGATACCCAGATAGTCGCCGCGCGCGAACATCAGGTCGCGATAGTTCAGCGCGGCCGAGTGGATCTTCACGACGACGTCGGTCGGCCCGACCGGGCGCGCTGCCGCGTCGACGCGCCGGAGCCCGGCCAGGCCGTCGCCCGGTTTGATTTGCCATGCATGCATGTCGACTCCTTTTCGAGATAGTCCGGACTATCATAGTGTCGCGCGGGTGGACGCATTGGCGAGAATTTGGCCAACGATTGTTGCCGTCATGGACACAACCCCGTCATCGCATTTCATTGGAGCGGAGCGGAACGGCATGGACGAACGGCTCAGAGGCGTCGCCGAATTTGTCGACGTGGTGGAATCGGGTAGCTTCGCGGCGGCGGCGCTGCGCCTCGGCATGACGCGCTCGGCCGTCGCGAAGATCGTCGCGCGGCTCGAACTCCGGCTCGGCGCGCGGCTGCTGCAGCGCACGACGCGCCAGCTCGGCCTGACCGACGAAGGGTTCGTCTATTACGAGCAGTGCCGGCGGCTGCTGGCCGAACTGGGCGAGACGGAAGCCGCGCTCGACGCGGGCCGCCGCGAGCCGGCCGGGCGCGTGCGCATCAGCGTGCCCGTGCTGTTCGGGCGGCAGTGCGTGGCGCCCGTCGTGCGGCGGCTCGTCGAGCGCCATCCGCGGCTCGAAATCGACATGTCGTTCAGCGATCGCGTGGCCGACCTCGTCAACGACGGTTTCGACCTGGCCGTGCGCATCGGCGAGCTGGCCGATACGAGCGCGCTGGTCGGCCGCAAGCTGGGCGTGCAACGCATGGGCATCTGCGCATCGCCCGACTATCTCGCGCGTCATGGCCGGCCGTCGGGGCTCGAGGCACTCGCGTCGCACGTCGGCATCGCGTATTCGCGCGGCGGACAGCCGACACCGTGGCGGATCATCGGCGCGGATGGCGCGGTGCACGACCATCGCGCGGCCGGCCGCCTGCGGTTCGACGACCTGCAGGCGATCGCCGACGCGGCCGCCGCCGGCGCGGGCCTCGCGTGGCTGCCGTGCTGGCTGATGGCGCCGTACGTGCGCGACGGCCGCCTCGCGCTCGTGATGGACAGCGACAGCGTGTCGGGCGCCGAAGTGTTCGCGGTGCGGCCGGCGGCGCGCCACGTGCCGTCGAAGGTGCGGGTCGTCGTCGATGCGCTGGTCGACGAGATTCCGCACATGCTGGCGTCCGACGACGCGAGCGGCGAGCGTACGTGACGGCGACGCTGTTCCGACGACGACGCGACAACCCGGCTGGCTGCGCATCGCGCCCGCTCGCGTCTCACATATCGAGAAGACGTCCCGGTAATTGACGCGAATTTCACGCGGCTCCTAGACTGGCCTGCATGACGCCGCGCCTCACGCGAGACGATCCAGGAGACATGCCGATGACCGCCACCGCCCCGCAGTTGCACGCCGCGACGATGCGGCGCCTGAACCTGCGCCTGATTCCGTTCCTGATGCTGCTGTACCTCGTCGCGTATATCGACCGCTCGAACATCTCGGTCGCGGCGCTGCAGATGAACGCCGACCTCGGCCTCAGCGCCGAAATGTACGGGCTCGGCGCGGGGCTGTTCTACGTGACCTACATCCTGTTCGAGGTGCCGAGCAACCTGTTCCTCGCGCGGGTCGGCGCGCGTCGCTGGATCGCGCGGATCATGATCACGTGGGGCATCGTCGCGGCCGCGATGAGCGCGGTGCAGACGCCGGGGCAGCTCTATGCGATGCGGCTGCTGCTCGGCGCGGCCGAAGCCGGCTTCACGCCAGGCATCATCTACTACCTGTCCGCGTGGTATCCGCAGAGCGACCGGGCGCGGGCGATGTCGTTCTTCTATATCGGCGCGACGCTCGCGTCGGTGATCGGGCTGCCGCTGTCCGGCGCGCTGCTGAACCTGAACGGCGTGCTCGGCGTCGAAGGCTGGCGCTGGCTGTTCCTGCTCGAAGGCGTGCCCGCGTTGCTGCTCGGGTTCGTCGTGCTGCGCCGCCTGCCGGACACGCCCGCGCACGCGCGCTGGCTGCCGGCCGACGAACGCGCGTGGCTCGAAGCGACGCTGCGCGACGCCGCGCCGCGCGAACATCTGTCGCACGGCGTCGCATTGCGGCGTGCGTTCGGCGACGGCAAGGTGTGGGCGCTCGCCGCGTTCTGGTTGCTGCAGGCGTTCGGCACGATCGGCCTCACGCTGTTTCTGCCGCTGCTCGTGAAGAGTCTGTCGGGACAGTCGAGCTTCGCGGTCGGCAGCCTGTCCGCGCTGCCGTTCCTGTTCGCGTGCGTCGCGATGTACCTGAACGGCCGGCATTCGGATCTCGGCGGCGAACGCGCGCTGCATCTCGGCGTGCCGATGCTGCTGGCCGGTGCGTTGCTGATCGCGGCGATCTATACGCCGGTGCTGCCCGTCGCGTATGCGCTGCTGGTGCTCGCGGTCGGCTTCAACTGGGCCGCGACGCCGGTGTTCTGGGCCGTGACGACCGAGTACGTGTCGGGCCTCACGGCGGCCGCGTCGATCGCGCTGATCAACGCGGTCGCGAACATCGCGGGGCTCGCGCTGCCGCCGGTGATGGGGCGGATCAAGGACGTCACGCATTCGTACGATCTCGCGCTGCTGCTCGTCGCGGCCGCGTTGCTGGCGGGTGGTGTGCTCGCGTTGCGGATCGCGTCGCGGCGCGTAATGCCGGTCGTGGCGGGGCGGGTGGGGTGAGCGACTGGCGAGTGTGAGGGTGACGCATCGAACGCGACGAGAAGGCATCGACCGTACGCGTTTCTCATCGCTGCGGCACAATCGGGCGGAGCACGCGCGCGCCGGGTGACCACAAGGCGCGTTGCGCCATTTCCTCCGGATTCCTTCCCAAGGGCACGCCTATGTCATCCCGCACTTATCTCGTCACCGGCGCATCACGCGGCATCGGCCTCGCGATCAGCACCACGCTCGCCCGACGCGGCCATCGCGTCGTCGGTCTCGCGCGGCACGCGCAGGGCATCGACTTCCCCGGCGAATTGCTCGCGTGCGATCTCGCCGATATCGAGCAGACCGCCGCGACGCTCGCGCGGATCGGCGAACGCCACCATGTCGACGGCATCGTCAACAACGCGGGCATCGTGTTGCCGCAACCGCTCGGGAAGATCGATTTCCAGTCGCTGCAGACCGTGTTCGATCTCAACGTGCGGGCCGCGATCCAGGTCACGCAGCACTTTGCGGATGCGATGAAGGCGCGCGGCCACGGGCGCATCGTCAACATCTGCAGCCGCGCGATTTTCGGCAGCCTCGACCGCACCGCGTATTCCGCCGCGAAGAACGCGCTGGTCGGCTGCACGCGCACGTGGGCGCTCGAACTCGCCGAGCACGGCGTGACCGTCAACGCGGTGGCGCCCGGCCCGATCGAGACCGAGCTGTTCCGCCAGACGCGGCCGGTCGGCAGCGAAGCCGAGCGCAAGGTGCTCGCGACGATTCCCGCGCGCCGGCTCGGCACGGCCGACGACGTCGCGGCCGCAACCGCGTTCTTCCTGTCCGACGAAGCCGGTTTCGTCACCGGGCAGGTGCTGGCGGTGGACGGCGGCGGCAGCCTCGGCGGGCGCAGTTGATGCACGGCGGCGCGACGCGTGGCGGACGATACGCGTCGCATATTCCCCCACCCCGTTAGCATGTGACGAATCCGACTTTGGGCGCTGCGCGGGCGACGCTAAGATCGCCGCTCCCGTAGATCGAGCGTCAACAAGAATGAAAAAGTCCGCTTCGCCGTTGCATGCCTTTCGTTTCCGTGTCGTCTGCGCCGCGATTGCCGGCGCGGTGTCGCTCGCATCGTGCGGCGGCGTCGACAGCGATGCGCCGCCGTCGCAGGCCGGCGCCACGCCAGCGCCCACCCCGACCCAGGCCGCGAAGCGCCCGAACATCCTGTACATCATGGCCGACGATCTCGGCTACTCCGACATCCATGCGTTCGGCGGCGAGATCAACACGCCGAACCTCGACGCGCTCGTCGCATCGGGCCGCATCCTGTCGAACCACCACACGGGCACCGTCTGCGCGATCACGCGCGCGATGCTGGTATCGGGCACCGATCACCATCTCGTCGGCGAAGGCACGATGGGCGTGCCGACCGACGAACGGCGCGGGCTGCCCGGCTACGAGGGCTACCTGAACGATCGCGCGCTGTCGTTCGCGCAACTGCTGAAGGACGCCGGCTATCACACGTACATCGCGGGCAAGTGGCACATCGGCTCGGGCATCGTCGGCAGTACGACGGGCAGCGGGCAGACGCCCGACCAGTGGGGCTTCGAGCGCAGCTACGTGCTGCTCGGCGGCGCGGCGACGAACCACTTCGCGCACGAGCCGGCCGGCTCGTCGAACTACACGGAAGACGGCCGCTACGTGCAGCCGGGCCAGCCCGGGCAGCCGGGCGGCGCGGGCGGCAGCCCGGCCGTGTTCTATTCGACCGATTTCTATACGCAGAAGCTGATCTCGTACATCGATGCGAACAAGCAGGACGGCAAGCCGTTCTTCGCGTACGCGGCCTACACGTCGCCGCACTGGCCGCTGCAGGTGCCCGATCCGTGGCTGCACAAATATGCGGGCGTGTACGACGCCGGCTACGATGCGATCCGCAACGCGCGGATCGCGCGGCAGAAGGCGCTCGGCCTGATTCCGGCCGATTTCAAGCCGTTCGACGGGCTGCCCGAGACGACGGTCGCCTCGCCCGCGACCGCGAACAACGGCACGGCCGGCGCGAAGTACATCAACGCGGTGCATTCGGCCGCGGACGGCTACGGCGACTACGGCCCCGGCAAGGTCGACAAGCTGTGGTCGAGCTTGTCGCCGGCCGAGCGCAAGGCGCAGGCGCGCTACATGGAGATCTACGCGGGGATGGTCGAGAACCTCGACTACAACATCGGCCTGCTGATCCAGCACCTGAAGGACATCGGCGAATACGACAACACGTTCATCATGTTCCAGTCGGACAACGGCGCGGAAGGCTGGCCGATCGATTCCGGCGCCGACCCGACCGCGACCGACACCGCGAACGCACAGGAGCCGACCTATTCGGCGCTGGGTACTGACAACGGCAAGCAGAATGCGCAGCGCCTGCAGTACGGGCTGCGCTGGGCGGAAGTGAGCGCGGCGCCGTTCCGGCTCACGAAGGGCTATTCGGGCGAAGGCGGCGTGTCGACGCCGACGATCGTGCACCTGCCGGGCCAGTCGCAGCCGCTGCCGACGCTGCGCGCGTTCACGCACGTGACCGACAACACGGCGACGTTCCTCGCGGTCGCGGGCGTCACGCCGCCGTCGCAGCCGGCGCCGCCGCTCGTCAACACGCTGACGGGCGTCGACCAGAACAAGGGCAAGGTCGTCTACAACAACCGCTACGTGTATCCGGTCACGGGCCAGTCGCTGCTGCCGGTGCTCACCGGTTCGGCGACGGGCGAAGTGCACACGACGCCGTTTGGCGACGAAGCGTACGGCCGCGCGTATCTGCGCAGCGCCGACGGCCGCTGGAAGGCGCTGTGGACCGAGCCGCCGCTCGGCCCGCTCGACGGCCACTGGCAGCTGTACGACCTCGCGTCGGATCGCGGCGAGACGACCGACGTGTCCGCGCAGAATCCGTCGGTGATCGGCACGCTCGTCGACCAGTGGAAGGCCTACATGAGCAACGTCGGCGGCGTCGAGCCGTTGCGTCCGCGCGGCTACTATTGAGCGCGGGAGCGACACGATGCGGTTCCGCTTCTGGACGATCGGCGCGGCGCTGGCCGCCACGCTGTTCGCCGCCGCGTTCGCGGCCGGCTATGCGAACCCGGCGGCGCCGGCAGGCGGCGCGTTCGACGACCTGAATCGCGGCCGCGCGCTTGCGCCGCTCGGTTCGGAGCGCGAGTGCGAACGCTATTCGGGGCTGCCGTCGAAATGGCGCGACGATCCGAAGGCCGGGATGGTGCACCTGCGCGGCGGCGCGTTCGTGTTCGGCAGCACGCGCGGCTATGCGGACGAGCGTCCGGTCGGCGACGGCCGCACGCGCGTCGGCGGCTTCTGGATCGACCAGACCGACGTGACGATCGCGCAGTTCGCCGCGTTCGTGCAGGCCACCGGCTATGTGACCGAGGCCGAGCAGCAGGGCGGCGCGGCGGTGTTTCATGTGCCGACGCGCGACGAGATGAACGCGCGCGACCTCGCATGGTGGTCGTGGGTGAAGGGCGCGTCGTGGCGGCATCCGCGCGGGCCCGGCAGCGACGTGACGGGGCTCGGCAACCTGCCGGTGACGCTCGTCACGCAGCGCGATGCGCTCGCGTATGCGCACTGGCTTGGCCGCGATTTGCCGACCGAGGCCGAATGGGAATACGCGGGCAAGGCCGGCCGCGACGACGCATCGCTCGATGCGGCGCCGCGCGATGCGAACGGCAAGCCGGCCGCGAACTACTGGCAGGGCGCGTTTCCGGTGCTCGACTCGGCCGAGGATGGCCACGCCGGATTGGCGCCCGTCGGCTGCTATGCGGCGAACGGCTTCCATCTTTACGACATGATCGGCAATGCGTGGGAATGGACGAAGGACGCGTACACGGGCCCGCATCAATCGCACACGAACGGCGACACGGCGGCCGTCGCACCGCCGACGCGCCGGCACGATACGCCGATGGTCATCAAGGGCGGTTCGTTCCTGTGCTCGCGCGATTACTGCGTGCGCTATCGCGCATCGTCGCGCGAACAGCAGGAAGCCGATCTCGGCGCGTCGCATATCGGGTTTCGCACGATCCTGAGGGACGCGTCATGACGGCGGGCATCGGGCGATTCGTGTCGGCGTGGCTGCTGGCGGCATGCGGCATCGCGCATCATGGTGCGGCGATGGCTGCCGACGCCACTGCACCGGCCGTGCGCGTCGGCGTCACGCGCGGCGTGCATGCGCAGATCCTCGACGAAGTGAAGCGGGTGGCTGCCGCGCGCGGGCTCGGTGTCGACGTCGTCGAATTCGACGATGCGTCGCGCATCGACACGGCGCTGGCCGACGGGCGGATCGACGCGGCCAGTTTCGAGGATGCGCAACAGCTGGCCGCGACTCGCGCACGCCAGCGCGTCGCGCTGACCGAAGTCGCGCCGACCGTCACGCTGCCGATGGCGTTCTATTCGCGCAAGCTGAAGAACCTGAACGAACTGCAACCCGGCGCGACGGTCGCGCTCCCCGCCGATCGGCGCGGGATGGCGCGCGCGCTCGTGCTGCTGCAGAACGACACGCTGGTCACGCTGCGCGAAAAAGCCGGCCTGCATGCGACGCTGCGCGACGTCACCGGCAACCGGCTCGGGCTGAAATTCGTCGCGCTGCGCCGCGACCGCCTTTACGCGGCGCTCGACACGGCCGCGTTCGTCGCGATCGACAGCGACGACGCGGCCCGCTTCGGGCTGCAGCCCGCGCGCGACAGCATCAGCCTGGAGGATGCGCGCTCGCCGTATGCGAACGTGCTGACGGTGCGCGACGCCGATCGCGCGAAGCCGTGGGTCGCACAGCTCGTCGCCGCGTATCACTCGGACGACGTCGCGCGCTTCATCCTCACGCGCTACCAGGATTCGGTGCGGCGGCCGTGGTAGACACCTACCAGCTCGCGTGCAACGCGTGCGGACGCTGCTGCAACAGCGCGCCGACGCTGTCGTTGCGCGAACTGTTCCGGCATCGGCATTGCTTCGTCGGCGCATTGACGCTCCGCCGCGTGCCGAAGCGGCGAACGGGCGAACGCTGGCAGGCAGGCGGGCGCGAGCAGACGCTCGATGCGGACGACGTCGCGGCCGCCGATGCGCTGGCGGACCGGCTGTTCCATCGCGGCGGCGGCATGAACGGCGAATGGCTCGCGCTGACGCTGCAAGGCTACGACTATCCGTCGCTGGGCCGCTGCGCGGCGCTCGCCGACGACGGCCGCTGCGGCGTGCACGCGAACAAGCCGTCGATCTGCCGCGCGGTGCCGCTCGATCCGGCGCTGCCCGACCGGTTGCAGGCCCGCGTGCTCGCGGCGCGGCGCGACGATGCGGCGTGGCTGGGCGCGAACTGCATCGTCGAAGCGGGGCACGTGCGGTCTGCCGATGAATCGGTGTTCTCGATTCCGCTGGTGACGGCCGGACAGGTCGCGGACCGTGCGGCGCTCGACGCGCATCGCGCTGCGCTCGTGTTCGAGCGCGCGGTGTGGCGCGACGCCGTGTTCGCGTCGTTGACCGATGGCGGGCAGGACGTGCGTCATGCGCTGTCGCGGCTTGCGCCGGGCGGCTACCTGACCGTGTCGATCGTGCCGGTCCTGCTGGCCGTCGCGCCGGTTTCCGCGCATTGCCGCGCGCTGTGCATCGACTTCATCGACGCCCAGCTCGCGTTGATCGGCGCGAACATCGAAGCGGCGCTCGTGCGCCGGCAGGCGGCCGACCGGCCCGCGACGCACGAATTGCGCGGCTTCGCGCAGGCGCTGGAACGGGCGCGACGGGCGCTCGCGGCCATGCCCGCATCCGCGGTTGGAACGCGTGACGATGCGCCACGCATCGACGCATGGCTCGACGATCGCGTCGACGCCGATCCGCTCGCCGCGTGACGATCGCGGCACGCCGCGCGTGCCTTACACTTGGCGCTCTTTCACTCGTTCGGATGGAGCGGCATGTACGCGTCGACCTTCATTTTTCGTGCCGGGCAGTACGACGACGAATTCCACCGACTCGACCGGCAGATCGCCGACATGGCGCGTGCGACGCCGGGCTATCTCGGCGAGGAAACGTGGGAGAACGCGGAGGCGGGCCTGATTCAGAACGTCTACTACTGGGAATCCGAGGCGGCGCTGCGGCAGTTGATCCAGCATCCCGCGCATCTCGAAGCCAAGGCGAAGCAGGCGCGCTGGCTGGACGGGTATCGCGTCGTGATTTCGCAGGTGCTTCGCGAGTATGGCGACGGCAAGCTGACGCCGCCGCATGCAGGGGCGTCAGCGTAACCGTTGCCGGTCAGGCCGCTGCGCCGGCTTCTCCCGGCGCGGCCGGCTCGCTCGTCCTGCGCTCCCAGATCGGGAACGTCGCGTTCTGGATTGACGTCTGCGCGTCGATGACCTTGCGGTGATCGATGCCGGGCAGGTCGAGCAGCCGGTCGATCGCCGCCTTCGCGCCTTCTGCATCCTGCGGGAAGGCGCAGGCGAATTGCCTGTTCGTCTCGAACAGAATCCACCAGACATCCGACGCGAACGGCCCCTGGTCGTTGGTCTCGATCACGATCGCGCCGAGGTCGGACAGCGCGATGCCGCGCATCGCCCCGGTGCCGTCGGTCGCTTCGATGCGCGTGTCGGTTGCCGTTACGGCCCAGCCGTTTTGTCGGGTCGACGATCGCGCGGCATTCGATCGGGCCGTGCTGCCGGCAACTGCGCCAGTGCCAGTGCCAGTGCCGGTCGGCGCGGCCCCACCCGCGGCACCGGCCGCAACGCTCGGCGCCACGCCATCCTGCCGTTCGCGCCCGTCGATCCACGGCGGCGCGGCGGCGCCCACCATCGCCGCGATCCATAAGTAGTACCCGGCTCCGAACGTGCGGATCGTTTCGTAGTTCGCATCGGTCGGGATCGTATGCCACCCGAGCGCAAAGACCACGACCCCGGCCAGCAGTGCGGACACTGTACGGCTCGGCCTGAGCAGCGCGACGACGAGCACCGTGTAGCCGTGCCACCAGCTCACCGCGCCGGCCGCATTCGGCGGTTCGGCCGCGACGGGCAGCAGCAGCGACGCGATGTACGACGCGACGATCACGACACGCGCGAGGTTCAGGCGGGGCGAAGCGGAGCGAATCTGCATGTTGCCTTCTCGTTGTGCACGATCATGCGAAGCGACGAATGGCGGATGGCCGGGCCGTCATTCACGATGCGCGGGCCGACGTGGCGACGCGCCGAACGCGATTGTGGGCGATTCGCGCGGCGATGTCGAACGTGCGTGGTCCACCGCTGCGCCGTCACAGCGCTTCGACCAGCAACCGCGTGCTCTTCTCGCAATACTCGTGACATGCCGCGCGCGCGGCGATCGACGCACCGTGCACGAACCTGGGCGCGTCGGCCCGCCGCGACATCGACACGACGATCGACGGCGGCGACGGCTGCAGCGGCAACTCGACGACTTCGCCGCGCTCGATCAGCGCATCGACGAACAGCACCGGAATCGCGGCGACGCCGAAACCGTCGCGCACCAACTGCACGATCACCGAGATCGACGGCGATCCGGTGATGCGCGTCTCCGACAGCGGCACGCCATGCGCGTGCGCGAGCGTGCGGACGATGTCTTCCAGCGCGCGATGGGGCGCGGTGCCGCGCCCGTAGGTGAGGATCGGCTGGCGCAGCACCTGCCGCGCGAGGCCGGTGCGCGTGTTCGGCAGCAGCCCGGCGCGGGCGATCCAGCGTACCGGGTAGTTCGCGAGCGCGTCGCACACGACCGACGCTTCGTCGCTGCCTTCCACGCGGATGATCAGGTCGAGTTCTCCCGCCATCAGCCGGCGCTGCAGCACGACGCTGACGTCGACGGTCAGGTCGATCTCGAGCTGCGGATAGTCGGCCGCGAGGCGCCGCATGTAGTGCGGCAGCCAGCTGTGCACGACCGTCTCGATCACGCCGAGCCGCAGCTTGCCGCGCAGCGCGCTTTCGCCGGACGCGGCGGCCTGCAGTTCCTGCGTCGCCTCGACCACGGCTTTCGCATAGCCGAGCAGGTATTCGCCGTTCGGCGTGAGCCGGAACGCGCGGCTGTCGCGATCGACGAGTACCGTCTGCAGTTCGTCCTCGAGCGCCTTCAGGCGCTGCGAGATCGCGGCCGGCGTCGCATGCAGCGCCGCCGCGGTCGTGCGGAAGTTGCGCAGCTTCGCGAGCGTGACGAAGGTTTCGAGAAAACGTGTGTTCATGGCGGTCGGGCGAGGCAGTGGATGCGCAGCTTGCCGGCGACGAAAAGTGAACGGGACCGGGGAAAACCCGCAGATCCGTTAAGAAATTCTATACAACGGGCGCAAAAAAACTCGTTGGCGACAAAATTTTTTCCTTTCTATTCTTCGCCATATCCGATGACACACCACCGTCATCCCCACGCCATCCCGATCTGCGACCGACCATCATGACGCCTTCCGAATTCCGCCAGTCCGTACGCCGCGGCGCGTTCCGCGGCCCGACCGCCGGCCATTGCGGCCCGTTTGCCCAGGCGAACCTGGCGATCCTGCCCGACGCATACGCGCACGATTTCCTGCGCTTCTGCCAGGCGAACCCGAAGGCCTGCCCGCTGCTGGGCGTCGGCGAACCGGGCGCGTTCCGGATCGCCGCGCTCGGCGAGGATCTCGACATTCGCACCGACGTGCCGAGCTACAACGTATACAGGGACGGCCGGCTGACCGAGCGCGTCGAGTCGCTCGAAGCGCTGTGGCAAGACGATTTCGTCGTATTTGCGATCGGCTGCTCGTTCTCGTTCGAGGACATGCTGGCCCGCGAAGGGATCGGGCTGCGCCACGTCGAGGAGGGGCGCAACGTGCCGATGTACCGCACGTCGATCGCGAACCGCCGCGCGGGGATCTTCGGCGGCCAGCTGGTCGTGTCGATGCGGCCGCTGCGCGGCGCCGACGCGATCCGCGCGGTGCAGATCACGAGCCGGTTCCCGGGCGTGCACGGCGCGCCGATCCATATCGGCCACCCGCGGGAACTGGGCATCGACGATCTGAACGCGCCCGAATTCGGCGACGCGGTGACGATCCGCGACGGCGAGCTGCCGGTGTTCTGGGCGTGCGGCGTGACGCCGCAAACCGCGCTGATGGACGCGAAGCTGCCGATCGCGATCGCGCATACGCCCGGCCACATGCTGATGACCGACATCACGAACGCATCGCTGGCCGTGTTCTGACCGGCCGGCCACCCCGTACGGGACATACCGCGACATACCGCACCACAAGCCATTTGACGGCGCATCACGACAGGAGCACCACCATGGAAAGCAAGACCCTCGCGGCGCCCGCCGCCGAGCCCGCGAGCCGCGAGCGCAGCGGCCTGTTCTCGTGGTACGCGGATGCGCAGCCGCGCGAGCGCCGCGCATTCTGGAGCTGCAAGGTCGGCTACATGCTCGACGGGATGGACACGCAGATGCTGTCGTTCGTGATCCCGACGCTCGTCGCGACCTGGGGCATCTCGCTCGCCGACGCGGGCTTCATCGGCACGATCACGCTGCTCGCGTCGGCGCTCGGCGGCTGGATCGCCGGCATCCTGTCCGACCGGATCGGCCGCGTGCGCACGCTGCAACTGACGGTGCTGTGGTTCGCGGTGTTCACCGCGCTGTGCGGGCTCGCGCAGAACTACCACCAGCTGGTCGCGGCGCGCGCGCTGATGGGCTTCGGCTTCGGCGGCGAATGGACGGCCGGCGCGGTGCTGATCGGCGAAGTGATCCGCGCGCGCGACCGCGGCAGGGCGGTCGGCCTCGTGCAGTCGGGCTGGGCGATCGGCTGGGGGCTGTGCGCGCTGCTGTATGCGCTGCTGTTCTCGGTGCTGCCGGCCGAGCAGGCGTGGCGCGCGCTGTTCCTGGTCGGGCTCGCGCCCGCGCTGCTGGTCGTCGCGATCCGCCGCTACGTGAAGGAGCCGGACGTCTACGAGAAGGAGAAGGCCGCGCAGGCGAAGGTGGCCGACGCGCCGCGCCTTACCGAGATCTTCGCGCCGAAGCTGATCACGACGACGCTGCGCGCGGCATTGCTGACGACCGGCGCGCAGGGCGGCTACTACGCGATCACGACGTGGCTGCCGACGTTCCTGAAGACCGAACGGCACCTCACGGTGATGGGTACCGGCGGCTATCTCGCGATGATCATCTTCGGCTCGTGGGTCGGCTACCTGACGAGCGCGTACCTGACCGACCGCCTCGGCCGCAAGCCGAACTTCATCCTGTTCGCGGTCGGCTCGATGGTGATCGCCTTCGCGTACACGTCGCTGAACCTGACCAACGCGTCGATGCTGTGGCTCGGCTTTCCGCTCGGCTTCTTCGCATCGGGCATCTTCTCGGGGATGGGCGCGTTCCTCACCGAGCTGTTCCCGACCCGCGTGCGCGGCTCCGGCCAGGGTTTCTGCTACAACGTGGGCCGCGCGATCGGTGCGCTGTTCCCGTTCCTGATCGGCGCGCTGTCCAAGCAATACGGGCTCGGCATGAGCATCGGCATCTTCGCGGTCGCCGCCTACGGCGTGGTGATCGTCGCCGCGCTGACGCTGCCCGAGACCCGCGGCCGCGAACTCGACGCCGCCTGACCGACGGCAGCGGCGGGGCGGCCCGCCCCGCGTGTTTCTTCCCTCTTCATCGACCCCGTGACACGGCGCGCGACGCGCGCCGTGCGGCGGCGTTCGTCCCTCGATTCAACGACGCATCGACCGACACCATGACTGACCGACACCTTTCCTCCGTTCCCTCCGACGCCGCGCGCTGGCAATTCTGGATCGACCGCGGCGGCACGTTCACCGACATCGTCGCGCGGCGGCCCGACGGCACGCTCGTCACGCACAAGCTGCTGTCGGAGAACCCCGAGCAGTACCGCGACGCGGCCGTGGCCGGCATCCGCCACCTGCTCGGCCTCGCGGCCGGCGAGCCGATCACGCCCGCGCAGGTCGACATGGTGAAGATGGGCACGACGGTCGCGACCAACGCGCTGCTCGAACGCAAGGGCGAGCGCACCGCGCTGGCCACGACGCGCGGCTTTCGCGACGTGCTGCGCATCGCGTACCAGAACCGGCCGCGCCTGTTCGATCTCGACATCGTGCTGCCCGACGCGCTGTACGAGACGGTCGTCGAGATCGACGAACGCGTCGGCGCGCATGGCGACGTGGTCGTGCCGCTCGATGTTCAGGGTGCCGAAGCGTCGTTGCGCCGCGTGTTCGACAGTGGCGTGCGTGCGCTCGCGATCGTGCTGATCCACGGCTACCGCCATACCGCGCACGAACGGATGCTGGCCGAGCTCGCGCGCCGCATCGGCTTCACGCAGGTGTCGGTGTCGCACGAGGTGTCGCCGCTGATGAAGATGGTGTCGCGCGGCGATACGACCGTGGTCGACGCGTACCTGTCGCCGATCCTGCGCCGCTACGTCGAGCAGGTCGCGCACGAGATGCCGGGCGTGAACCTGCAGTTCATGCAGAGCAGCGGCGGCCTCACGCGCGCCGATGCGTTCCAGGGCAAGGACGCGATCCTGTCGGGCCCGGCCGGCGGCATCGTCGGGATGGTGCGCGCGGCGCGCGCGGCCGGCTTCGAGCAGGTGATCGGTTTCGACATGGGCGGCACGTCGACCGACGTGTCCCACTACAACGGCGAATTCGAGCGCGAGTTCGAGACGCAGGTGGCCGGCGTGCGGATGCGCGCGCCGATGATGAGCATCCACACGGTCGCGGCCGGCGGCGGCTCGGTGCTCGGCTTCGACGGCGCGCGGCTGCGCGTCGGCCCCGAATCGGCCGGCGCGAACCCGGGGCCGGCCGCGTACCGGCGCGGCGGCCCGCTGACGGTGACCGACTGCAACGTGATGCTCGGCAAGATCCAGCCCGATCATTTCCCGCGCGTGTTCGGCCCGCATGCGGACCAGCCGCTCGACCGCGACGGCGTGGTCGCGAAGTTCGCGGCGCTCGCCGATGAAATCCACGCGGCGACCGGCCGGCGCGAGACGCCCGAGGCGCTCGCCGAAGGCTTCCTGGAAATCGCGATCGGCAGCATGGCGAACGCGATCAAGAAGATTTCCGTGCAGCGCGGCCACGACGTGTCGCGCTACGTGCTGACGACGTTCGGCGGCGCGGGCGGCCAGCACGCGTGCGGCGTGGCCGATGCGCTCGGGATGACGCAGGTGTTCGCGCATCCGCTCGCGGGCGTGCTGTCCGCATACGGGATGGGGCTGGCCGACCAGACCGCGATGCGCGAGCGCGCGGTGGAAGCCGTGTTGTCCGACGCATCGCTGCCGGCGCTGAACGCGGCGCTCGACCGGCTCGCCGACGAGGCCATCGGCGCACTGCTCGAACAGGGCGTGGCGCCGGAGCGGATCGCGACCGAGCGGCGCGTGCACCTGCGCTACCAGGGCACCGATTCGGCGCTCGACGTTCCGGCCGGCAGCGTCGCCGCGATGCAGCAGGCGTTCGAGGCCGCGTACCGGCAGCGCTACGCATTCCTGATGCCCGGCACGCCGCTGGTGGCCGAACTGGCGTCGGTCGAGGCGATCGGCCGCTCGGACGCGCCGGTCGACGTCGCGCCGCTCGCGCCGCGCGAGGCTGGCGCGGCGCCGCAAGCGCACGCGGCCGCGCGCTTTTATTCCGGCGGCCGGTGGCACGACGCGGCGCTGGTCGTGCGCGACACGCTGCGCGCCGGCGACGCGATCGACGGCCCGGCGATCGTCGCGGAGCAGAACGGCACGACCGTCGTCGAGCCCGGCTGGCGCGCCGCGATGACCGCGCAGGGCAACCTCGTGCTGACGCGCACGACGCCGCTGCCGACGCGCCGCTCGCTCGGCACCGACGCCGACCCGGTGCGGCTCGAGATCTTCAACAACCTGTTCATGTCGATCGCCGAGCAGATGGGGCTGCGGCTGCAGAACACCGCGTACTCGGTGAACATCAAGGAGCGGCTCGACTTCTCGTGCGCGATCTTCGACGGCGACGGCAACCTGATCGCGAACGCGCCGCACATGCCCGTGCACCTCGGCTCGATGGGCGAAAGCATCCGCACGGTGATCGAGCGCAACCGCGGCCGCATGCGCGACGGCGACGTGTTCATGCTGAACGACCCGTATCACGGCGGCACGCACCTGCCGGACGTGACGGTCATCACGCCGGTGTTCGCGGACGGCTCGGACGCGCCGCTGTTCTACGTCGGCTCGCGTGGCCACCACGCGGACATCGGCGGCACGACGCCGGGCTCGATGCCGCCCGATTCGACCCATATCGACGAGGAAGGCGTGCTGATCGACAACTGGCAGCTCGTGTCGGCCGGCGTGCTGCGCGACGCCGAGACGCGCGCGCTGCTGGCATCCGGCCGCTACCCGGCGCGCAACGTCGAGCAGAACATGGCCGACCTGCGCGCGCAGGTCGCCGCGAACCAGAAGGGCGTCGACGAACTGCGCCGGATGGTCGCGCAGTTCGGCCGCGACGTCGTGCTCGCGTTCATGGGGCACGTGCAGGACAACGCGGAAGAAGCGGTGCGGCGCGTGATCGGCGCGCTGCAGGACGGCGCGTACCGCTATCCGCTCGACAACGGCGCGGAGATTCGCGTCGCGATCCGCGTCGATCGCGCGGCGCGGCGTGCGGAGATCGATTTCACCGGCACGTCCGCGCAGCTCGGCAACAATTTCAACGCGCCGAAGGCCGTCTGCATGGCCGCGGTGCTGTACGTGTTCCGCACGCTGGTCGGCGACGACATTCCGCTGAACGCCGGCTGCCTGAAGCCGCTGACCGTGATCGTGCCGGCCCGCTCGATGCTCAATCCCGAGTATCCGGCGGCCGTCGTGTCGGGCAACGTCGAGACGTCGTCGGCGATCACCAACGCGCTGTACGGCGCGCTCGGCTGCGTCGCGTCGAGCCAGGGAACGATGAACAACTTCACATTCGGTAACCATCAGTACCAGTACTACGAGACGATCGCCGGCGGCAGCGGCGCGGGCAACGGCTTCGCGGGCGTCGGCGCGGTGCAGACGCACATGACGAACTCGCGGCTCACCGATCCGGAGGTGCTCGAATGGCGCTATCCGGTGCGGCTCGATTCGCACCGGATCCGCGCCGGCTCGGGCGGTGGCGGGCGCTGGCGCGGCGGCGACGGCGCAGTGCGACGGATCCGCTTCCTGGAGCCGATGACCGCGTCGATCCTGTCGAACAACCGGATCCACGCGCCGTTCGGCGCGGCGGGCGGCGAAGCCGGCGCGCTCGGCCGCAACACGATCGAGCGGGCGGACGGCACGGTCGAGGTGCTCGATCACATCGGTCGCGCGCAGATGGCGCCGGGCGACGTGTTCGTCGTCGAAACGCCGGGCGGCGGCGGTTACGGCGCGGCCGGCTGAGCCGCGTACCCGGTGCCCGGCGCGGACGTCCCGCGCCGAGCGCGGGGAGACTATTGCAACGAACTGTGGAATAAAGCCGCGCATTCACGCGCGAACGGAATCAAAAATGGCGGAAAACCGGATGGCGGCATGTGATTCGACCCTGCCGCGACGGCCGCCCCGAAGATCCGTCCCCTTATCCATGAATCGGCCGCAAATGCCCGCCAGACTGGGATTCTGGGCCGTCTCGCCGGCCCTGATTCGCCGCGTGTCATCCGCTCCGTCGCATGCTGCCAATCATGAAAAATCCGGCTTGCCAATCGAGTCCCGATTCCTTGACACTCTGCTCTAAATGTGAGTGCCAATCCTCATCGTCATTTGATAAGATGGCTCTCATCATTCGTAAGGCAGAACCTGCGCGTCACGCGCGAACGCCGGTCGCATTAGCTGGAAACAAGGACGGGACGAGGCCCGCTGTCACGGCAATCACGGCTGCCCTGCCGGGCACGCGCACGGCGCGGCCCGGGAAGGCGGTCGGCCCACTCGCCTCCGACTACACTGTGCGTTTTTTCTGGATCGGGGCGTGTCCATGGATGACGAAAACGATAGCGCGGTGCTCGAGGCGCACGTCGGTACGCGCAGCCCCTGCTGGCGTCTCGGCAGCGACAGCAACGCGCTCGAACTGGCCGCGGTCCGCGGCCTGACCAACGTCGCGATCGCGCTGACGGTCGAGCAGGCCGCGCGCATCCGCGCGCTGACCGGCGTCACGTCGCACCTCGTGCTCGACATCTTGCTGTTTGGCAACCCGGTCAGCCTCCATCTCGTCGGCAGGAAGGTCAATACGGTCGACTGGGCCGGCACGGCGTCCGCCTATTCCGATACCGAATCCGTCGCCGGCGACCTGTCGCACGGGCTCGCGTTCGCCGAGCAGGTCGTGTCCGAAGTGAATTCGCTCGTCGTGATCCTCGACCGCAACGGGATGGTGCAGCGCTTCAACCGCCTGTGCGAGGAAGTGACGGGCAAGCGCGAGGTCGACGTGATCGGCCGCAGCGCGTTCGAGCTGTTCATGAGCCCCGAGCAGGGCGCGCAGTCGCGCAGCAACATCACGGGCTTTTTCGCGAGCAACCAGTCGTTCGCGGTCGAGCGCTACATCAACACGGTCAACGGGCCGCGCCTGTTCCAGTTCCGCAACAAGTTCGTGCAGAGCGGCAGCGGCGTCGACGAGCAGTACCTGATCTGCTCGGGCATCGACATCACCGAGGAGCGCAACGCGCAGCAGCGGCTCACCGAGCTCGCGAACACCGACGTGCTCACCGGGCTGCCGAACCGCCATGCGATCAGCGAGCGCATCCACGCGGCGATCGCCGCGGAGAGCGAGCAGACGCGCGGGCAGGTCGGCATCCTGTTCCTCGATCTCGACAACTTCAAGCGCGTCAACGATCACTACGGGCACATCACCGGCGACCGCCTGCTGCAGGACGTGTCGGCGATCATCAGCGGCTGCCTGCCGTCCGGCGCGACGCTCGCGCGGCTCGGCGGCGACGAATTCCTCGTGCTGTTCGAACAGGGCACGCGCCCGCTGCTCGAAGCGACCGCGCAGATCATCCTCGAGCGGCTGCGCACGCCGATCCATCTCGGGCTGATGGAGGTCTACACGAGCTGCTCGATCGGCATCGCGATGCATCCGCAGCACGGCGATTCGCTCGAGACGCTGATCCGCAGCGCCGATACCGCGATGTACGTCGCGAAGGAAGAGGGCAAGCATACGTATCGCGTGTTCTCGCTGGAGATGAACCAGAAGGTCGCGAAGTACATGTGGCTCGACACGAACCTGCGCAAGGCGCTCGAGGAAGAGCAGTTCGTGCTGCATTACCAGCCGGTCGTCGATATCGCGACGGGCGACGTGCACGGCGTCGAGGCGCTGATCCGCTGGCAGTCGCCCGATCGCGGGCTCGTCGCGCCGGTCGAGTTCATCCGTTTCGCGGAAGAGTCGGGGCTGATCGCGCCGCTCGGACGCTGGGTGATGCGCACGGCAGCCGCGCAGGCCGCCGCGTGGAAGGCGAAGGGGCTCGGCATCCGGATCGCGGTGAACGTGTCCGCGCGGCAGTTGCAGGACATGAACATCGTGCATCAGTTCGCGTCGATTCTCGACGGCGCGGGGCTCAAGCCCGGCCTGCTCGACATCGAGCTGACCGAGAGCTGCTTCATCGAGGACGAGGACGCGGCCATCGGGCTGATGCGGCAGTTCCGCCAGCTCGGCGCGGAGATCCATCTCGACGATTTCGGCACCGGCTATTCGTCGCTGTCGCAGTTGTCGCGGCTGCCGCTCGACGCGATCAAGCTCGACCGCACCTTCATCACGGCGATCGACCGCAATCCGCGCTCGCAGGCGCTGGTGCGCTCGGTCGTGTCGCTCGCGAAGGCGCTGAATTTCGCGGTGGTCGCCGAAGGCGTCGAAACGCATGCGGAAGCCGAATTCCTCAAGCAGCTCGACGTCGATCACGCGCAGGGCTACTACTACGCGCGGCCGATGCCGGCGCAGGCGTTCGAGGCGTGGCTCGCGGAGACGAGAAAGCTCAGGCTGATCGCCTGAGCGTCGTTCCGGACAAGGCGCCGCCGGCCGTCGGCGGCGCCCGTCGCATTACACCGTGCGCAGCTTCGACACGCGCCGGTTCTGCAGCATCACCAGGCGTTCCATGTACGCGAGGTCCTTCGGCTCGATCGTGAACGCCGCATGGACCCACGCTTCCGTGATGTCCATCAGCTCCGAGCGCGACAGCTGGAACACGCGTTCGCGGGCGCGCAGCATCGCACGGATGCCGTTCAGCTTGGGCTTCGTCACGTCGATGAAGGTGCGCGTCGCGAGATACGCGTCACCGGCGTCGAACGTCTCGTCGATCAGCCCGCAGTCTTCGTACCACTCTGCCGCATGCGCTTCGCCGGTCGCGATCAGCGATTCCGCGAGGCCGCGGTTCGCCTTGCGCGCGACCAGCGAATAGCCGCCCATGCCCGGGAACAGGTTGAACGCGATCTCGGGGAACCCGAGTTTCACGCCCTTCTGCGCGAGCACGTAGTGATGCGCGAGCGCGGCCTCGAAGCCGCCGCCGAGCGCGCTGCCCTCGACCATCGCGATCGAGATCGCGCCGGTGCCGAAGCCCGTGTAGATCTCGTACACGCCGTCGATGCACGAGCGCGCATAGGCCATCAGCTGGTCGCGCCGGCCGCTGCGGATCGCGTCGACGAAGAAACTCAGGTCGCCGCCGACGTTGAACAGCTCGGGGACGAGCGAGCCCGTCACCCAGAAGTCGAACGTGAGGCCCGAGTCGCGTGCGACGCGCGCGAGATGGATGATGTCGGTGACGAGTTGCTGGTTGAAACACGGCCGCGGCTCCGATCGCAGCATCATCCACATGACGTTACGGCCTTCTTCGTAGAAGGCCGTCAGTTGCGAGAGTTCGCCGGCTTCGTAAAACGGCCGGCACGCCGGATGGGATTGGAGTTGCATGGTATGTCCTCGTGAGATGTGGTTTTAAAGACCGTCGCGCCATGCGCCATGCGGGTATCGGGTTGCCCGCCGGGGCGCCTGGCGCGAGGCATCGCCATTGTTGCGCGCGCACAAAAGTCGAATTGCGGGGAACAACGCACGAACGGAAAACCCGTGCGGCTTGCGTTCGGGCGAAAGGGCGGGTGACGACGGAGGGCGGGACGAGGGGTTGAGGTCGGTGGGGGAGGGGACTCGAGTGGAGCGGGCGCGCCGGCGTCGCCGGTCGCTTACGCGCTGAAAGCGACGTCAGGACGCCGATCCGCTGTTGCGGATCGGGTCGACCGGCGTGGGGGCGATTCGTCTCGTCGCGAGCGAGAGGGCGCGCGCGGCGCGCATGGCCGCTCGGCGTCGATCGGCTTCGGATGCCGCCGTTCGGGATGCAGCACCGTTGGCAGCGTGCCGAACAGGACCACACGCAGCCACGCGAACGCCATCACGCGGTCACCGGTTGCGCAAGCGTTACCGATCGGCATGAGATCTCCTTCCCGCTGGCGCGGCTTGACGCTTGCCGGCCCGTCGCCCACACTGGGCCGCACGACGGCCCCGCGTGCGAGTGCGCGCGAGCGGCCCGTCATGCGCGCGTCATGCGGTACGACTCCCGCTCCGGCGCGCGGCGCTGACGCCCGGCAACGAACGCGCGGAGAGCTTCGACGTGGTGCGTTTTTATTCCCGATGGACCGGCTGCCTGCTTGCGTGCGCCGTGGCGTTCGGCACAGGTATGGCCGTGGCCGACACGCCCGACTCACATGACACGCCGGATGCTCGCGACGCGGGCGAGACGGCGCCCGTCACGCTCGTCAGCGACGTCCACGAATTCGTGATCCAGCACGACGGTTCGCTCGACGAGCACGACGATTCGACACTGCGCGCGAACGACGCAAACGGGATCGACGCGGTCGCGCAGCGCTACGTGTGGTTCGACAAGCATCTCGAGAAGGTGGAACTGCTCGCGGCCGAGACGATCGACCGCGACGGCGTCGCGCATCCGGTCGGCGCGGACGGCATCCGCGACGTGCAGGAGCCGCGTTCGGCCGGCGCGCCGACGTTCCAGGACGGGCTGCTGCGCACCGTCGTGTTTCCCGGCGTCGAAGCCGGGTCGAGCACGCGCGTCGCGTTCCGCAAGACCCGCACGAAGCCGGTCAATCGCGGCTACTTCGGCTACACCGTCGAGCCGTCACGCGAGCCGGTCGACAGCCAGCGGCTGATTTTCGACGTGCCGGCCGACATGCCGCTGTACGCGGATGCGCGCGGCTACGTCGCGCTGCCGCCGGTCACGGCGAACGGTCGCACGCGTTACGAATTCGACTACCGGCACGGCGCGTACGATCGCATCGAGAGCGGCGCGGTCGGCTATCCGACCTACGGCGACCGGCTCGTCGTGTCGACGCTGCCCGACTACGCGGCGTTCGCCGCGCGCTACCGCAACGCGGCCGTCGACCCGGGCGCGAACGATCCGGCCGTCGTGCAACTGGCGCGCGCGCTCACGGCAGGTGCCGCCGAGCCACGCGACAAGGCGCGCATCCTGTACGACTGGGTGCAGGCGAACGTGCGCTACGTCGGGCTGTTTCTCGGCGAAACGGCCGCCGCGCCGCATCGCGTGACCGACATCCTGCGCAACCGCTACGGCGACTGCAAGGACCACGTCGCGCTGTTCGGCGCGTTGCTCGCGGCGGTCGGCATTCGCAGCGAACCGGTGCTGATCAACCTCGGCTCGGTGTACACGCTGCCGTCCGTCCCCGGCTACGGCGCCGGCGCGATCAATCATGCGATCACGTGGCTGCCCGATCTCGGCCTCTACGCGGACACGACGACGGCCGGCATCGCATTCGGCTACCTGCCGCCGATCGTGATGGATCGCCCGGCGCTGCTGGTCGATACGGGCGTGCTGTCGCGCACGCCGGCCACGCAGCCGCGCGGCCGCACCGCGCGCATCGCGATCGATGCCGCGCAGCCCGGCGCCGCGCGTGTTCAGGCGTATGTCGAGGACGACGGCTGGACGGCCGAACTCGAGCGCACGCTGTTTCGCCGCGCGTCGCGCGAGCGCATCGAACAACTGGCGAACGAGCGCCTGCGGCAAAGCGGCCTGCGCGGCCGCGCGCAACTGTCGACCGGCGACCGGCGCGTGTCCGACGGCCCGTTCGACGTGACCGTGACCGGCACGCTCGATCATTTCGTGTGGCCGGACGGCACGACCGCGTTGCCCGCGCTGTCGAGCCTCACGGGCGGTATCGCGACGCAGGTCGAGGCCTGGCTGGCCGAGCCGGTGCGCACGCAGCCGTGGGGCTGCGTCGGCGGCACGTTCGACGAGACCGGCCAGATCGCGCTGCCGGCGGGCGTCGCCGTGACCGACCTGCCGGCCGATACGGCCGTGCACGACCGGTTCGTCGACTTCACGTCGCATTACGTGTTCGATGCGGCCGCGCGCGTCGTGCAGGTCACGCGGCGGATGAAGGCGGATTTCGGCCGGCAGGTCTGCACGCCGGACGAGTTTGCCGCGCTGCGCGCGTCGCTCGAGCGCATCGAGCGCGACACACAGGCGCAGATCGTCGTGCGGGCGAAGCAGCGTTGAGCGGCGCGGGCACGGCATTCGCTCCGAAGCGGCGAATGACCGCAATTGCCGACGCGCAGGAGGACATCATGACGGAGCGGGATCGCGAGATCGCCGAACTCTCGAAGGAATTGCTGGGCCGGATCGTGCAGGGCGCCGTCACGAACGGCGCAGCCGTGGATGCGCAGCAGTGCGCGGCGCTCGCCGTGCAGTGCGCCACGGCGCTGGTCGACAGGCTCGATGCGTTGAAGTGACGCGCGGCAGGCCGTCGCCGTCGCCGCACGTTACGCTTCGGCGGGCACGTCGCCGTCCGCGCGCACGGCGCCCGGCGGCTTGCCGACCACGCGCTTGAACGCCCGGCTGAACGCGGCGAGCGAACCGTAGCCGAGCCGGTACGCGACCGCTTCGATCGTCTCGCGGTCGCGCGCGATCCACTGCGCGGCGAGCCGCATCCGCAGCTCGGTCAGGTAACGCACGGGCGTCATCCCGGTGGCCGCGAGGAAGCGCTCGGCGAACACCGAGCGCGACACGCCCGCTTCGGCCGCAAGCTCCGCGACGCTCCAGTTGCGGCCCGGGTCGCGATGCAGCGCGACGATCGCGCGGCCGAGCTTCGGCTCGCGCAGCGCCTGCACCCAGCCGGTCGCATCGCCGCATCCGCACTCGACCCAGCCGCGCACGATGAACGCCGCGACCACGTCCGCGAGCCGCGCGAGGATGCCCGCGAAGCCCGCGCGCGCCGTGCACGCCTCGCGCTCCATCGCATCGAGCATCGGGCGGATTTCCGGGTAGCGCGCGAGCAGCGTGCCCACGTGCATGAACGCGGGCATCGTGCCGACCAGCGGCTGCATGCCGCCGAGGTCGAGTTCCATGCACGCGCTGAAGATCAGCGCATCGCCGGCGCCGGGTTCCTTCGTCGCGCAGCTCGTGGGCGACACGCCGGCCGACGCCACCGACGCGACCGTATCGCAGATCTTCGCGACCTCGAAGCCGTCGATCTCGCGGCACGGCACATCCGGATCGGACACCAGTGCGTGCATGCCGCCGTGCGGCAACAGGATCGCGTCGCCGGCCTCGAGCCGCATCGTCTCGCCCGTCGCGTCGCGCAGCAGCACAGGTCCGCGCACGATGAAATGGAACTGCGCGCGGCCCGTCCCGTGGCCGAAACTCAGTCCGAACGGCCGCGCGACCTGGATGCGGCGGTACTGGACGCCGCTCAGGCGCATCCCCAGCAGCAGCTCGCTGACGAGGTCGTGCGTGTCGGAAATCGGGGGCAGAAGGGGCTCGGACATATCGAGATATGGACGTTCGATCAACAAGAACGGATTGTATGTCATAGACCGTCCTGCCGCCGTTCCTTACGATACGCCCTCATCAGTACTTTCCCTAACCGACACGGAACCTCGCATGAATCCCGGAATCTCCTCGGCCGCCTCGACGGCGGCCCCCCGCGAACCGGCCTGGGGCGCGGTATTCGCGATGGCGCTCGGCGTGTTCGGGCTCGTCACGGCCGAATTCCTGCCGGCGAGCCTGCTCACGCCGATGGCCGAGAGCCTCGGCGTGACCGAAGGCGTGGCCGGACAGGCCGTCACGGCCACCGCCACGGTCGCGCTCGTCACGAGCCTGCTGATCTCGGCGCTCACGCGCACGATCGACCGGCGGCGCGTGCTGCTGGTGTTCTCGGTGCTGCTCGTCGCATCGAATCTCGCCGTCGCGTTCGCGCCGAACCTGGGCGTGCTGCTGATCGGCCGCGTCGTGCTCGGCATCGCGCTCGGCGGCTTCTGGACGATGGCGACCGCCACCGCGATGCGGCTCGTGCCGACGGCGATGGTGCCGCGCGCGCTGTCGATCATCTTCAGCGGCGTGGCGGTCGCGACCATCGCGTCCGCGCCGATGGGCAGCTACTTCGGTCACCTGATCGGCTGGCGCAACGTGTTCCTGATCGCGGCCGTGCTCGGCGGCCTCGCGTTCGTGTCGCAGCTTCTCACGCTGCCGTCGATGCCGCCGAGCGGCACGACGCGGCTGCGCACGCTGATCGACGTGCTGCGCCGGCCGACCGTCGGCCTCGGGATGTTCGCGACGATCCTCGTGTTCACCGGCCATTTCGCGTTCTTCACGTATCTGCGGCCGTTCCTCGAACAGGTCGCGGGCGTCGGCGTGAACGGGCTGTCGGCGATCCTGCTCGGCTACGGCATCGCGAACTTCGTCGGCACGTCGCTCGCGGGCCGCGTGCTCGAACACCGGCTGCGGCCGATGCTGATCGGCATGCCGGCGCTGATGGTCGTGCTCGGCATCGCGCTCGTCGTGCTCGGCCGCGCGCCGATGATCGACGCGGTGCTGGTCGCGTTGTGGGGAATGGCGTTCGGCGGCGTGCCGGTCGCGTGGTCGACGTGGGTCACGCGCACCGTGCCCGACGAAGCGGAGAGCGCGGGCGGGCTGATCGTCGCGGCGATCCAGCTCGCGATCGCGACGGGCGCGGCCGCCGGCGGCGTCGTGTTCGACGCGAACGGCGCGGCAGGCGTGTTCGTCGGCGCGGCGATCGTGCTGGCGGTGGCGGTCGCGACGATCGTGACCGGCGTGCCGAAGCGGGTGGGCGTGGTCGCGTCCTGACCGGCCCGGCGGCCCGCGCGGTACGGGCCGCCGCCGGCCGATCGTCCGGGCGTCAGGTGGCGCTGGCGTCCGCGATGCGGTCGAGTGCCGCGAGCGCGTCGGCCGGCAGAGCGAGATCGGCTGCCGCGAGATTCTCGCGCAGATGCGCGACCGACGACGTGCCGGGAATCAGCAGGAGATTCGGCGCGCGGCGCAGCAGCCACGCAAGCGCGACCTGCATCGGCGTCGCGCCGACGCGGGCGGCGACGTCGGACAGCGTCGACGACTGCAGCGGCGAGAAGCCGCCGAGCGGGAAATACGGCACGTACGCGATGCCGTCACGGGCCAGCGTGTCGATCAGTGCATCGTCGCCGCGATGCGCGATGTTGTAGTGGTTCTGCACGCAGACGATGTCGCAGATCCGCCGGCCTTCTGCAACCTGCGCGGGCGTGACGTTGCTCAGGCCGATGTGCCGGACCAGCTCGCGCCGTTGCAGTTCGGCGAGCGTGGCCAGCGGCGCTTCGATCGATCCCTCGGCCGGCCCGTGCGTGTCGAACATGATGCGCAGGTTGACGACGTCGAGCACGTCGAGCCCCAGGTTGCGCAGGTTGTCGTGCACGGCCCGTTCGAGTTCGTCGGGCGCGAAGGCGGGCAGCCACGACGCGTCGTCGCCGCGGCGCGCGCCGATCTTGGTGACGATCACGAGATCGTCGCGATATGGATGCAACGCGTCGCGAATCAGCCGGTTCGTCACGTGCGGGCCGTAGAAGTCGCTGGTGTCGAGATGGTCGACGCCGGATTCGACGGCTTCGCGCAAGACCTTCAATGCGGCGTCGCGGTCTTTCGGCGGGCCGAATACACCGGGGCCGGCGAGCTGCATCGCGCCGTAGCCGATCCGTCTGACGTGGCGATCTCCGAGCCTGAAGGTGGCGGTGTGGCGAATGTCGGGCATGACGTGCTCCTGTCGATGAGATGAATGAATGCGTTCAGCATAGGGACGAGTCGTCTGCGCGATAAGCCGGCATAATTCGCACGGGTTGTACGAAAAGGCGAACAATGCAAACCGATCTGGGCGATCTGAACGCGTTCATGGCCGTGGCGCGCGCCGGCGGATTCCGCGACGCCGCGCGCATGACGGGCCTCAGCGCGTCGGGGCTGAGCGAGGCCGTGCGCCGGCTGGAAGCGCGGCTCGGCGTGCGGCTGCTGCATCGCACGACGCGCAGCGTCGTGCCCACCGAAGCCGGCGAGCGCCTGCTCGCGCGCCTCGGGCCCGCGCTGACCGAAGTGGCGGCGGCGCTCGACGGTATCGACGAATTCCGCGGCCGACCGGCCGGCACGCTGAAGCTCAACGTGCCGGTCAGCGCATCGCGGCTCGTGTTGCCCGCGATCGTGCCGCGCTTTCTCGATGCGTATCCGGACATCCGGCTGGAAGTGACCGCCGACGAAAATTTCGTCGACGTGCTGGCGGCCGGATGCGACGCGGGCATCCGCTACGACGAACGGCTCGAACAGGACATGATCGCGGTGCCGATCGGCCCGCGCGTCCAGCGGTTCGCGACCGCGGCGGCGCCCGGCTATCTCGACCGGCACGGCCGGCCGCGGCATCCGCGCGACCTGCTCGACCATCGGTGCCTGCGCGGGCGTTTCGCAAGCGGCGCGATGCCGCCGTGGGAGTTCGAGCGCGACGGCGAGGTCGTGCGGGTCGAGCCGGCCGCCGGTCCGCTACTGGTCCAGATCGGCGGGGCGACGGAGCTGATGGTCGACGCGGCGATCGCCGGTACGGGCATCGTGCATCTGTTCGAAGACTGGCTGCGCCCGCATGTCGACAGCGGCGCGCTCGAACCGGTGCTCGAACCGTGGTGGCGGCCGTTCTCGGGCCCGTTTCTGTACTATCCGGGGCGGCGTCTGGTGCCGCCGGCACTCCGCGCGTTCATCGATTTCATTAAGGCATCCTGAGCGCGGGTCGGCGCACCGGCGCGTGCGCGTGCGCGTCGAGCCGCTGCCGGTGGTACGCGCCGGTCGCGTCGTCGGCCGGAAACATGCACGCGATGCGCGGTTCCCGCGCGGCCGCGCTTGGCGGCGTACCGATCGTCGTGATCGGCGAGAAGTAGCGCAGCACGACGCCTGCGTGAACAAAGCCGATCGGGATGGCCGGCAGCGACGGCGCGGCGGCCGCCCGCCGCCCCGCGAATCCGTCAGCCGCCTTGCTTGACCAGCGCCGCCAGCGTCTTCATTGCCTGCAGATACGGATACGGCCCGTGGCTGATGCGCGCCACGCCGTACTCCGCGAGTTCCGCGAGCGTCGGCGTTTCCGCGACGCGCATCACGTTCACCGGCAGCGGCGACGCGGCCGTCAGCGCGCGAATGAGCGCCGGCGAGCGCAGGCCGGGCACGAACAGGCCGTCGGCGCCGGCCGCCGCGTACGCGCGGGCGCGCGCCAGCGTCGCGTCGAGCAATCGTTCGTCGTGCGTCTCGGTTGCCGCCTTGAAGAACACGTCGGTGCGCGCGTTGATGAAATAGTCGACGCCCGCGCGATCGGCCGCCTGCCGGGCCGCCGCGATACGGGCCGCCGCTTCGTCGACGTCGCGCAGTTCGCCCGTCGACGGAAAACTGTCTTCGAGATTGCAGCCGATCGCGCCGGCCCGGATGCTCATCGCGATCGTCTCGGCGACATCTTCCGGCCGCTCGCCGTAGCCGCTTTCGAGATCGACGGTGACGGGCAAGTCCGTCGCACGCACGATCCGCTCCAGCACCTCCATCATCAGCGCGCGCGGCATCTGCTCGCCGTCGACGAAACCGTTGGCTGCCGCGACCGACCAGCTGCCGGTGGCCAGCGCGACGGCGCCGGCGTCGGCCACCACGCGCGCACTGCCGGCGTCCCACACGTTGAACAGCGCCAGCGGCTGGCCCGCGCGGTGAAGCGACCGGAAAATCGCGCCCTTCTCGTTGTTGCCCATGCTCGTCTCCTTATGGATACCGGATCGGTTGTCGTGCCGAGCGATATTGCCATCGAATCGGGCGGTGCGACGGACGCCGGCAATGTCTGCTGACAGCGCGTGACAGGAAGTGCGCATGATCGCCGCCGCTGGGCGATCCGCGCGCCGCCTCAGTCGCGCGAACCCGGATCGATCGACAGCGTGCGCAACTGGCCGCGCAACTGGTCGACTTCGCCCGGCGCGAACGGCCGCTCGATCTCGGCATGCGCGCGCTGCCACAACGGGAACGCCTCGGTCAGCAGGTCGTGCCCGGCCGGAGTCAGTTCGAGCAGGCGGCTGCGCCGGTCGTCCGGATCCTGCGCGATCGTGACGAGGCCGCGCCGCTCGAGCGGCTTGAGCGCCGCGGTGAGCGTGGTGCGATCCATCGCGAGCAGCGACGCAACCGATTTCATCGGGGCCGGTTGCGGCCGGTTCAACGACATCAGCAGCGAAAACTGACCGTTGGTGAGGTCGAGCGGGCGCAGCACATCGTCGAAGATGCGCGCCAGATTGCGCGCCGCGCGCTGCATGTGCAGGCACAGGCAGCAATCGCGGACCATCAGCGTCGTTTCGAAGGGAAGCTTTTCTTTTCGTGCCATGTTGCAATTGTGTTGATATCAACCTATCTTGTCAAGGTCGAGGCGCGGCAATCCGCCGCGTCCGTCATCGGAGGAGAAGGCATGAGTGCGCAACAACAGTTGTATCTCGCCGTATTTCTCGGGACCCGGGACAGCCCGGCGATGAAGGCATGGATGGCGCTGCCGGAGGACGAGCGGCGCACGCGCGAGCGCGACGGCATCGCCGCGTGGCATGCGTGGGTCGAGCGCCATCGCGACGCGATCGTCGAACTGGGCGGCCCGCTCGGCAAGACCAAGACCATCGACGCCGGCGGCATCCGCGACACGTCCAATGCGCTGAGCGGCTTCAGCGTCGTGCGGGCGGCATCGCACGAGGCGGCCGCCGCGCTGTTCGAAGGTCATCCGCATTTCACGCTGTTCCCGGGCGTGTCGGTCGACGTGATGCCGGTGCTGGCGATTCCGGGCGCATGAGCGACGCGTGAGGCCGGACGCGACGTGTCGCCCGATGCGATGCGCGTGGTCCGGATGCAGACATTTTCCCGACATTCTGGATGGAGATGGGCGATGAAGCTTTACGGATTTGCCGGCACCCGCTCGCAGCGGGCGCTGTGGGGGCTGAAGGAACTGGATGCGGATTTCGAATTCGTGTCGGTCAACCTGCTCGAGGGCGAGCACAAGCGGCCCGAATTCCTGCGCCTGAATCCGGCCGGCAAGGTGCCGGTGCTGGTGGACGGCGACCTCGTGATTCCCGAGTCGGCCGCGATCGTGCTGTATCTCGCGGACAAGTACCCGGAGAAGGCGCTGCTGCCGGTCGAGCCGGCGCTGCGGGCGGAGGCCTATCGATGGGTCATGTTCGCGGTGACGGAACTCGAGCAGCCGCTGTGGCGGATCACGCGGCATACGTTCATCTATCCGCCGGAGAAACGCTCGCCGGCCGATATCGAACTGGCGCGCGAGGATTTCACGACGATGGCCGCGATTCTCGACAAGCATCTCGAAGGGCGCGAATTCATCGTCGGCGATTCGCTGACGGTGGCCGACTGCGTGACGGCTTACCTGATCGACTGGGCGAGCGAATGCCACCTGATCGAACCGTTCCCGCAACTGCGCGCGTATCTGGAGCGGCTGTATGCGCGGCCGAAGGCGCCGCAGCGGATCGCGGAGGCGCGGAAGGCGGCGTGACAGTGAAACGGGTGCCGGGTCATGCGCCGCATCGGCGTGACCCGCCGCGTCCGCGTGCGATCACGACACCGTGTCGGGCCCGCCGAGCGCACGACACAGCATCGCCAGATCGCGCAACGTGAGATGCGGTGTCGCCGCCTGCGGCGGAGCCGGTTCCCCGCCCGCCCGAGGTTCGCGCACGACCCACGCGGCCTGAAGCCCCGCATTCAACGCGCCGACGATGTCGAGGTGGAAGTCGTCGCCCACATGCAGCAATTCGGCCGGCCGCACGCCGAGTGCGTCCGCCGCCGCATGGAAGATTTCGGGTTCCGGCTTGGCGAAGCCGAATACGCGCGCGCTGAGCGTCGTGCGGAAGAATTCGCCGCCGCCGGTCAGCCGGAGATCCGCGTTGCCGTTGGTGACCGCGATCAACGGAAAGCGGGCGCTCAACCACGCCAGCGCCGGCAGCGCGTCTTCATAGAACTCGACGCGATTGCGCGCCGCATAGAAGACGTCGTAGGCCCGATCGGTCAGCGAGGCATCTTCGTTCGCGCGTTCCAGCGCCAGCCGGATCGAGCCGATTCGCATCGCGCGATAGTCGCTGGCGAGATCCGGATACAAACGTTCGTATTCCTCACGGAGCGCGCTGAGCGCCTGTTGCGTCGGCAGCACGCGCTCGGTATTCGGCGCGTGCTCGAGCAACCATGCACGAAGCGTCGCTTCGGCCCGGACGACGGACGGCCCGAACGGCCACAGGGTGTCGTCGAGGTCGAACGACAGGGCGGAAACTTGGGTGAGACGCATGGTGGTTGAAAGCGGGAAGTCGTGTTACCAGGGCCACGGAACGGCGGTTCCGGTGCCGTTGTCGACGGCGTGCCGATACAGGAAGCGCGCGACGGTCAGGTCCTGAAGCGCGAGGCCCGTCATGTCGAAGACGGTGATCTCGTGCGCGGCACGGTCGACCGATGCCGCACCCGCGAGGATGTCACCGATTTCCGTGCGCGGCAAATCCGGCGCCCACTGGCACTCGCCGATGCTGCGCGCCTGATCGTGATCGTCCACGACGATGCGCGCGCGTTCCAGCACGCCAGGCGGTAGTTCGCGCTTGCCCGCGGTATCGGCGCCCACGCAGGTCAGGTGGGTGCCCGGCCGAACCGCATCCGCGTCGAACAACGGCCCGCCGCCGGGCGTGGCCGTGATCACCACGTCGCTGTGGGCGACCGCATCGTTCCGGTCGCGCGCCACGCCGATCGTGCACCGTTCGACGAAGTGCGATTCGAACGCCGGGTCCGGCTCGCCGCCGACGTTCACGTATTGCACCGTGCACCGCTGCGGCAGCAGCCGGAGCGCGTAGTCGAGCTGCACGCGCGCCTGCACGCCCGTGCCGAACACGCAGATCCGCGTGCTGTCGCGGCGCGCGAGCTGTTGCAGCCCGAGGCCGCCCGCGGCGCCGGTCCGCGCGGTGGTGATCGCGTTGCCGTCCATGATGCACAGCGGGCGGCCCGTCGCCGGATCGAACAACGCGACGGTCGCCTGATGCGGCTCGCCGCCGCGTGTACGGTTGCCCGGCCAGAACCCGGCCGCCTTGAAACCGAGCAGATCCTGGCCGGCGACGTCGCCCGACTTGATGCCGAACACGCCGCCGGTATGCAGCTTCTCGCGCACCACCGGGAATACGCGTCCGGCCCTTTGACTGTGCAGCACGAACGCTTCGCGCACGGCCGCCATCACTTGCCCGGCTTGCAGGGCGGGCTCGACGGCATCGCGGTCGAGGAGAAGGAGGCGGGCGTCGGTCGGCATGGTCGGGGGTGCCTGTCCGGCACGAGACGAATCGAGGGTGTTTAAAGTTTGTCCAGAACTGGATAAATAGTCAATGCGCGGATGGCGCGGCATGGGCGCCGGACTTCGCTTACCACCCGTAGAAGCGTGGCCACGTCTGCGCGGCGCCGTCGTCGCCGATCGCGTGGTAGTCGGGATGTTGAGCGCCGGTCGCGCACGCGTGATTCGGCAGGATGCGCAGGCGCGTGCCGATCGGAAACCGCCGCGCGATGTCCGTATCCGGCGTGCCCGTGCGCGATACGATCCCGTGTTCCTGGTTGGCGGCGCTCATCAGGTAGTCGTCGAGCACTTCGCCGGCTTCGGTGCAGATTTGCCCGTAGCCGAAGTCGCGTGCCTGGCGCTGCGTGCCGCGGTCGCGGCTCATCGCCATCCAGCCCGCGTCGACGATCGCCCAGCCTTTCTCTTCCTGATGACCGATGACCGTGGTCAGCACCGACAGCGCGATGTCGGACTGTTCGCACACGCCGATGTTGTGCATCACGAGGTCGAACATCACGTACACGCCGGCGCGCACTTCGGTCACGCCGTCGAGCCGCTCCGCCGCAAGCGCGGTGGGCGTCGAGCCGATGCTCACGACCGGGCACGGCAACCCGGCGGCCCGCAGGCGCTCCGCGGCCCGCACGGTGCGGCTGCGCTCCTGTTCGGCGATCGCGGCCAGCGCGTCGGGCGTGTCGTGTTCATAGCTGGAGCCCGCATGAGCGAGCACGCCGCCGAGCAGCGTGCCGCCGCCGGTCAGCGCGCGGCCGACGTCGATCAGCAGGTCGGCTTCGGGCGGGATGCCCGAGCGGTGGCCGTCGACGTCGACTTCGATCCATACGTCGAACCGTTCGCCGTGCTCGCGCCCGAAGGCGGCGATCGCCTGCGCGGCCGGCAGGCTGTCGGCGACGATCTTCAGGTCGCAGCCCTGCCGGCGCAGCGCGAGCGCCTGCCCGAGTTTGGCGGGCACCATGCCGACCGCATAGACGATGTCGCGGATGCCGTGCGCGAAGAACTGCTCGGCTTCCTTGAGCGTCGACACCGTGATGCCTTGCGCGCCCGCCGCGATCTGCGCGTCGACGACGTGCCGGCATTTGGTGGTCTTGACGTGCGGCCGGAACCGGACGCCGAGTGCGTCCAGATGCGTTTGCATGCGCGCGATGTTGCGCTGCATGCGGCCGACGTCGATCAGGGCGGCCGGGGTATTGAGCGTATGAAGGTTCACGAGGTGTCCGATGGTGTGGTTGCCGATGCGGACACTGTAGGGCGGTTGGGCCGCCTCGTGTTTAATGCGCGGCTAATCTGCCATTAAGCCGCATTTAACGCTTATGCCTTGCCGCGCCACGGCGGCGGATCGAGAAACCGCTGCGCGGCGTCGAGAAACACCCGCTGCCGCGCGGAGCGGCCGGTACGCGACGGCAACAGCGCCGTCACCGGCGCGGCCGGCAGGTTCCAGCCGGGCAGCAGCCGCACGAGCTTGCCGTTCGCCAGCAGCGGCGCGACGTCCCACTCGGAGCGCTCGACGATGCCGAGCCCGGCGAGCGCCCATTCGGTGATGACGGTGCCGTCGTTGGACGACAGCGCGCCGCTGACGCGGATGACGGTAGCCCGCCGCGATTCGCCGTCGACGCCGCTGCCGGGCGAGAAGCGCCAGCGCGGGATGTCTTCGTCGTTCTCGCGCAGGCACAGGCAGTCGTAGCGCGTCAGGTCGGACGGATGCTTCAGATCCTTGAGGCGGCGCGCGTACGCGGGGCTCGCGCACAGGAAGCGCTCGTTGGGGGCGAGCGGATAGCCGATCCACGACGACGACTTGAGGCTGCCGACATGGACGACCACGTCGGCCCCCGCCGCGCTCGTCAACGGGCTTTCCGACAGATGGAGCGAGATGTCGAGTTTCGGATGCGCGCGCTGCAGGTCGCGCACGATCCGTGCGACGTATTTGCGGCCGAAGCCGAGCGGGGCGACGACGCGCAGCGTGCCCTGCACGTCGCCGTGGTCGCCCGCGAGGCTGCCCGGCAGCGCTTCCACGCGCTCGAGAATGCCGACGGCTTCCTGGTACAGCCGCTGCCCTTCGTCGGTCAGCGCGATCCCTTTCGGCTGCCGCACGGCGAGCCTTGCGTTCAGCCGTGCCTCCATCCGCTGCAGGCGAATCGTCACCGCGGGCGGCGTGAGGTCGAGCAGCCGGGCGGCAGCGGCCAGGGAGCGCGACGTGCCGATCGCGCGGACGAGTCGAAGGTCGTCGAGGTCGAGCATTTCATGGCTCTTAATGCCGGTGATGTCGAGCATTAAACCGCACATCGTGCGGCGAAGCCATCGACGCGGCGTCGAGGGGCGGCGACAAGCTCGACCGGAACGCGCCTGTCACATTCGCCCGATACATTGAATTTTTCGATGCTATCCGGCATTCGGCACGTATTTCCCGATCGATTCGACCGCCCGTCATGACACTGACCCAGCTTCGCAGCTTCATTGCCGTCGTCCAGCACGGCGGTTTCACCGCGGCCGCCCGCGCGCTGTCCACCAGCCAGACGACGATCACGTCGCAGATCCAGACCCTCGAACATGAACACGGCGTCGAGCTGTTCCACCGCCGCGGCCGGCGCGTCGAGCTGTCGGCGGTCGGGCTCGAATTCCTGCCGATCGCGCGCCGCATCTGCAGCGACGAGAGCGATGCCGCCGCGCTGCTGCGCGACAGCGGCGCATTGCAGCGCGGCTCGCTGAAGATCGGCGCGGTCGGCCCGTTTCACGTCACCGAGATGATCGACGCGTATCACAAGCTGCATCCGCACATGCACCTGTCGGTCGCGCTCGGCAATTCGGAAACCGTCTTGCGCGATCTCGACGAGTACGTGTGCGACGTCGGCGTGGTGGCCCGCGCGTTCGAGGACGCGCGCTACTTCACGCAGCGCTATGCGAGCTTTCCGGTGATCGCGTTTGTGCGCTCGACGCACCGCTTCGCGACGCGCGACGCGATTACGCTGCACGAACTGGCCGGCGAGCCGCTGCTGATGCGCGAACCGGGCTCGACGACGCGCCGCGCGCTCGAAGACGCGATGGCGGCGGCCGGCCTGACGCCACGCATCGCGATGGACATCGGCAGCCGCGAGGCGTTGCGCGAGGCCGTCGCGCGCGGGCTCGGCGTCGGCACGGTATCGAAGGCCGAATACGTGCCCGACGAGCGGCTGCGGCCGCTGCGCATCGACGGCGACCCGGTCGAAACCCATATCCACGTGTGTTGCCTGAGCGAACGGCGCGGCAGCCGGCTGGTCGCGTCGTTTTTCGATGCGGTCGCGCGGTGCCGGCCGCTCGACACGTGACCGCGGGCAACGACGCACCGGCATGCGGCGGCGATCGATCGAGAAATTCGGTCGATCCATAGTCGATGACCGGGATTTTCGATCATGAGCGCGTCATCGCGGATGCCTAACCTGATGCTCGTCCCCATTCCATTCAGGTGCGAGCATGCATTGCGCGGCAGATCGGTTTTTCGTGTTGGTTCGTCATGCAGAATATCGGGTCGTGAACGGACAAGTGTGCGATACGCGGCGTCGCCCGGGAGCGGCGGCATGAGCGACTGGCACTTCCACAATCCCGTGCGGATCCGCTTCGGCGTCGACGCGCTCACGGATCTGAGCGATGCGCTCGGCGGACGCAGCTACGCGATCGTCACGTATCCCGATGCCGTGTTCGCGCGGCTGGCCGACCGTGTCGAAGCGCAGCTCGGGCCGGCGCTCGCGCGGATCGACTGCGTCGAGGCGAACCCGTCGGTGCCGATGCTGCGACGCGCGTGCGAGCGGCTCGCCGCGCTGCCCGCCAAACCGGACGTGCTGATCGCGCTCGGCGGCGGCTCGGTGATCGATTCGGCGAAAGTGCTCGCCGCCGAACACGGCGATTTCGATCGCGTGCTGCGCATCCTGTCCGGCGCCGCGGGTACGACGGGCGACGCACCGGTGCGGCCTGCGCTGCCGATCGTCGCGATCCCGACCACGGCCGGCACCGGCAGCGAAGTGACGCGGTGGGCGACCGTCTGGGATCCGCACAACGCGCGCAAGCTGTCGCTGTCGCGGCCCGATCTCTTTCCTGAAACGGTGATCGTCGATCCGCGCTTGATGGTCGGCCTGCCGATGCAGCCGACGCTCGCCAGCGGTCTCGACGCGTTGTCGCACGCGCTCGAAAGCATCTGGAACGTCCATGCGAACCCCGTCACGCGCGGTCTTGCCGTGCAGGCGGCACGCGAACTGATGCACGGCCTCGGGCGCGTGAATGCGCACCCCGACGATCTCGACGCGCGCAGCGACATGGCGCTCGGCGCGCTGCGCGCGGGGCTCGCGTTCTCGAATACGCACACCGCGCTCGCGCACAGCATTTCCTATGCGATCACGCTGACGCGCGGCGTCGCGCACGGCATCGCGTGCTCGTTCTGCCTGCCGGCCGTGATGCAGGCGGCGCTCGGCGTCGACGCCGCGTGCGACGCCGCGCTGCGCGAGATCTTCGGCGATACGGCGTCCGCCCCCGCGCAGCTCGTCGCATTGCTCGACGCGCTCGGCGTCGCGAGCCACCCGGCCGCGTACGGGATCGACGCGCCCGAATGGGCGCGCATCGTGGATCACGCATTCGACGGCGCACGTGGGCGCAACTTCATCGGCACCCGCGCGCGCTTCCCGCATTTCGACTTCAGCCCGGAGCAGCCCGAGCGGGCGCTTCACTGACGAGGAGCCCTCATCATGCAACCGTCTCATCCGATCGAAACGGACGCGCTCACGCGTCTCGACAACCTGCCGTGGACCCGCTTCCACACGCTGATGCTGGTCGCGCTCGGCGTCGGCTGGGCGCTCGATTCGTTCGAAACCAACATCATCGGCAGCGTGTTCGGCGTGCTGAAGTCGCACTGGCACCTGAGCGCCGCGCAGGGCTCGCTCGCGGTCAGCATCTGGGTGTTCGGGATGCTGGTGGGCGCGATCGCGTTCGGCTATCTCGCCGACCGCTACGGCCGCAAGCGCCTGTTCCTCGCGACGCTGCTCTGGTACGCGTGCTTCAGCGTCGCGACCGTGCTGTCGTGGAACTACGAATCGTTCCTGTTCTTCCGCGCGATGACGGCGCTGGCCGTCGGCGGCGAATATTCGGCGGTGACCGCGACGATGGGCGAATTCATTCCGACGCGCCATCGCGGCCGGACCGACGCGCTGATCCTGTCGGGTTTTCCGGTCGGCGCGCTGCTGTCGGCGGCCGTGTCGTATCTGGTGCTGAACCAGTTGCCGCCCGAGTGGGCGTGGCGCGTGGGCTTCGGCCTCGGCACGACGATGGCGCTGGTGTTCTTCTGGATCCGCCGCGTGATTCCGGAATCGCCGCGCTGGCTGATCCAGCAGGGGCGCGTGGCGGAAGCCGAAGCGATCGTCGAGCAGATCGTCGCGAGCGTGGCGCGCGCGCCGAGCGCGCAGGCCGACCGCGCGCCATTGACGAAGCGCTACACGCCGACCCGCTTCGCGCACCAGGCGCCCGCGTTCTGGCGCAACGTCGGCGAACTGTTCGGCGCGTATCGCGCGCGCTGCGCGCTGGCCGGCGCGCTGAACTTCTCGCAGGCGGCCGTCGTGTACGGCGTGCTGTCGCTGATGGCGCTCGTGCTGCTGCCGTACCTGAAGGTGGCGTCGACGGACATGCCGATCTACTACATGATCGGCAACGCCGCGGCGCTCGCGGGCGGCATCGTCGCGGCGTTCCTGGTCGAGGCCTGGGGCCGGCGCGCGTCGTTGTTCGCGAGCTATACGTTCACCGTCGCGGCGATCGTCTTCATCTATGCGATGCACGCATTGCCCGGCATGGTGTTCGGCTACTGCCTGATCCAGTTCGGCGTCACGTGGGCGTACATCTCGGGCTATGTGGTGTCGTCCGAAATCCTGCCGACGCGGATTCGCGCGACGGGGCTCGGCGTGTCGGTCGCGATCGGCCGGCTCGGCGCGGTGATCGCGCCGCTGATGCTGACGAATGTTTACGCAATGTCGGGCTCGCCGTCGGCCGCGCTGGTCGTGCTGCTGGTGCTTGCGCTGCCGGGACCGCTCGCGGCCGGCCTGTGGTGGCTCAACGGGCGCGAGACGCGGCGGATTTCGCTGGAAGCGTGCAGCGCCGAGGGGGACGCGCAGCCGGCGGTGGACGCCGCGCCGCGCGCGGCGTGACGCCCGGCTGCCCATCCACCTACGCGTCCAGCCCGAAAACCAGCGACCGGTGCGCGCCCACGCCGGCCGCCACGCCCGATGCCGACGCGAACGTCGCGTTGGTCATCAGGCTCGACGCGTCGCCGGCCGCATATACGCCGGCGACGCTCGTCCGCTTCCACGTGTCGACGCGAATCGCGGTGCCGAGCGGCCCGTCGTCGAACGCGCAGCCGAGCTGCTGCGCGAGGTCGCTCGCCATGTCGGTGCGCGCGCCGATGAACATTGCGTCGATCGGCACGACCTGACCGTCGGCGAGCCGCAGCGCGTCGATACGCGGCGCAGCGCCGAGGATCTCGACGACCGGCGAGTGCTCGATGCGTACGCCGCGTGCTGCGAGCAACGCGGCTTCCTCTTCGTTCGCTTCGACCACGCCCTGCGTGAACCAGGTCGTCGGGCCCCAGTCCGGAATCAGGATCGCCTGATGGACCGACAGCGGATGCGTGGCGAGCACGCCGAGCCGCTGGCCGCTCACTTCATATCCGTGGCAGTACGGGCAATGCAGCACGCTGATGCCCCAGCGTTCGGCCAGCCCCGGCAGCGCGGGCAACGCGTCGCGGATGCCGGTCGCGAGAATCAGCCGGTCGGCGCTCGCGCGGCTGCCGTCGCCCAGCGTCACGTGAAAGCGCCCGTCCGCGTCGCGCTCGGCGGTGCGTGCCTCGCCGTCGATGCGCTGCACGGTCGGATACGCGGCGAGCTGCGCACGCGCTTCCGCGACTATCTGCGCGGGCGGCTTGCCGTCCTGGCCGAAGAAGCCGTGCGCGTGTTCGGCAAAGCGGTTGCGCGGCCGACCGGCGTCGATCACGAGCACGCGGCGGCGTGCCCGCGCCAGTTGCATCGCGGCCGACAGCCCGGCGAAGCTGCCGCCGATCACGATCACTTCATGATGGGAATGCATGCATCAACTCCTTTCTGGACCTGCGTGAATGATCCACGTGTTCCGCTGGCGGCCAACTCATGAAACACGAGAAGTTGCATGATAGGGCGATGGTATCATTCATGCAACTTCAAAAGTTTCGAGAGAAGGGGAGCCCCGCCCGTGAGAACCGACAGCCGTTTGTCGCGCATGCTGCATGCGCTGATCCACATGGACCAGGCCGACGGTCCGCTGACGTCGGAGACGATCGCGACGATGCTGTGCACGAACCCGGTCGTCGTGCGGCGCCTGCTCGGCGGGTTGCGCGACTGCGGCTACGTGCAGTCGGAGAAGGGGCACGGCGGCGGCTGGGCGCTGAGCGTCGCGCTCGACGACATCACGCTGCTCGACGTCTATCGCGCGGTGGGCGAGCCGCCGCTGTTTTCCGACCTGGTGCCCGAGGATGCACTCGAATGCCTGGTCGAACAGGCCGTCAACGCGCACCTGTCGGCGACGCTGAAGGAAGCCGAAGCGTCGCTGCTCGCGCGCTTCGGCGAAGTCACGCTCGGCATGCTGTCGCGCGATTTCGAAGCGAAGGCGGCGCGGCTGAGCAAGTCGCGCTGACGCGTCGCAGCATCGCGCTCGATCGCATCTGACGCGCGATCCGGCGCGGCGGAAACCGCCGCGCCGCCATGTTCTGTCCCCCGACTTCTGCCCGGTTCGTCCGCCACAGGGCAAAATACGGGTTTTCCGCACCCGCGAGGGTGCGTTCGAATCACGCGCCGGGCGGCGCCGGTGCGCATGCCGCACGCCGCCGCCGGGCGCCCAGGCAAGAAACGCTCGCCGTGCTGCGAGCCCACAGGAGTCCAGACCCCATGCCCGAATCCAACCTGTCCTTCTTCGGCCGGCTGTCGCTGGCCGTCGGCACGTTCTTCTCCGTGCTCGGCAATCGCGAGTTCGCCGCCGGCGTGCTGCGCGTGCGCGACGGCGCCCCGGCCCCGGTCGCGCCGGCCCCGACCCCCGCGCCGGCTGCCGCGCCGGTCGCCCCCGCGCCGGTGAAGGCGCCGGCGCCCGAGCTGCGCGAAGCGAGCCCGCAGGCCGCCCTGCAACTGCTCGGCCTGCTGCAACGCGATGCGCGCTTCATCGATTTCGTCGAGGAAGACATCGCCGGCTACGCGGACGCCGATATCGGCGCGGCCGCGCGCCTCGTGCACGACGGCTGCCGCGCCGCGCTGCGCGAACACTTCACGATCGTGCCGGTGCGCGACGAAGCCGAAGGCAGCCGCGTGACGCTGCCCGCCGGCTTCGACGCGACCGCCGTGCGCGTGACGGGCAACGTGGTCGGCTCCGCGCCGTTTACCGGCACCGTCAGCCATCGCGGCTGGCGCGTGTCCGACGTGCGCCTGCCGAAGCTGACGGGCAGCCACGACGCATCGGTGATCGCACCGGCGGAGGTGGAACTGTGAGCGATCCGCGCTATTCGATCGGTATCGACCTCGGGACGACCCATTGCGCGCTGTCGTACGTCGACAGCAGCACGAGCGACGGCGAAAAGATCGTGCAGCAGGTGCTGCCGATCGCGCAGCTCACCGCGCCCGGCGCGCTGGAATCGCGCGACCTGCTGCCGTCGTTCCTCTACCTGCCGCATGAAAGCGAGCTGACCCAGGGCGACCTGACGCTGCCGTGGACGGCCTCGCGCGCTTTCGCGGTCGGCGAGATGGCGCGCACGCGCGGCGCCGGCACGCCGATCCGCCTCGTGTCGAGCGCGAAGAGCTGGCTGTGCCATCCGGGCGTCGACCGCCGCGCGGCGATCCTGCCGAGCGATGCACCGCCGGAAGTGGCCCGTGTGTCGCCGCTGGAAAGCTCGATCCGCTACCTGACGCACCTGCGCGAAGCGTGGGACCACGCGCATCCCGACGCGCCGTTCGCCGACCAGGACGTGACGGTCACGATCCCCGCGTCGTTCGATCCGGCCGCGCGCGAACTGACGGCGGAAGCCGCGCGTGCCGCCGGTTATTCGCGGATGACGCTGCTGGAAGAGCCGCAAGCGGCGCTGTACAGCTGGATCCAGAAGAGCGAGGGCGGCTGGCGCAAGCAGGTGCAGGTCGGCGACCTGATCCTGTGCGTCGACGTCGGCGGCGGCACGACCGACCTGTCGCTGATCGCGGTGGTCGAGCGCGACGGCAATCTCGAACTGCATCGCGTGGCCGTCGGCGAGCACATCCTGCTCGGCGGCGACAACATGGACCTCGCCCTCGCGCACGTGGTCGCACGCAAGCTCGCGCAGCAGGGCACGCAGGCCGATCCGTGGCAACTGCGCGCGCTGACCTACGCGTGCCGCTCGGCCAAGGAAACGCTGCTGTCCGACCCGACCACCGATGCGGTGCCGCTCGTCGTGCCGAGCCGCGGCTCGAAGCTGATCGGCGGCTCGATCCGCACGGAACTGACGCGCGCGGAACTCACGCAGACGATCCTCGAAGGCTTCTTCCCGCAAGTCGATGCCGCCGCGCGGCCGGTGAGCCGCGCGCGTGTCGGCCTGACGCAGCTCGGCCTGCCGTATGCGCAGGACGCCGGCATCACGCGCCATCTCGCGGCGTTCCTCGGCCGCCAGGTCGCGGCGCTCGACACGCTCGAAGGCGTGCAGCGCACGCTGCCGCAGGGCGCGACGTTCCTGCATCCGACCGCCGTGCTGTTCAACGGCGGCGTGTTCAAGTCGACGCTGCTCACGCAGCGCGTGCTCGACACGCTCAACGGCTGGCTCGCCGCCGAAGGCGCGCCGCCCGCGCGCCTGCTCGAAGGCGCCGATCTCGATCTCGCGGTCGCGCGCGGCGCGGCGTACTACGGCTACGTGAAGCGCGGCCGTGGCGTGCGCATTCGCGGCGGCACGGCGCGTGCGTACTACGTCGCGATCGAATCGGCGATGCCCGCGGTGCCGGGGCTCGAGCCGCCGGTGCAGGCGCTGTGCGTCGCGCCGTTCGGGATGGAGGAAGGCTCGGACGCGGCGCTGCCGCCGCAGGAGTTCGGCCTCGTCGTCGGCGAACCGGTGCAGTTCCGCTTCTTCGGCTCGTCGGTGCGCCGCCAGGATCAGGTCGGCACGCTGCTCGACTACTGGTCGCCGGAAGAGCTGCAGGAGCTGGAGGAAATCCAGGCGACGCTGCCCGCCGAAGGGCGCACCGTCGGCGAAGTCGTGCCGGTGAAGCTGCACGCGCGCGTGACCGAAGCCGGCACGCTCGAACTCGAGGCGATCCCGAGCGGCACGAACGAGCGCTGGAAGGTCGAGTTCGACGTGCGCGGCGCCGCCTGAGCGCGATGAAGCGTTATACGGTCGGCATCGACCTCGGCACGAGCAATACGGTCGTCGCGTACGTCGAGGCCGGCTCCGACGCGATTCGCGTGTTCGACGTCGAGCAACTCGTCGGGCCCGGCGCGGTGGCCGCGCAGCCGCTGCTGCCGTCGGTGCGTTATCACCCGGCGGCGGGCGAGCTGCCGCCGGACGCGCTGCGGCTGCCGTGGGCGGCCGAGCCGAAGGCCGACACGAAGGCGGGCGCGGCCGGTGCGCCGCCGGCCGTGATCGGCCGCTACGCGCGCACGCTGGGCGCGCAGGTGCCGGGCCGGCTCGTGTCGAGTGCGAAGAGCTGGCTGTCGCACGCGTCGGTCGATCGGCTCGCGGCGATCCTGCCGTGGGGCGCGGCCGACGGCGTCGACAAGGTGTCGCCCGTCGATGCGAGCGCGAGCTATCTCGCGCATGTGCGTGACGCGTGGAACGCGCATTTTCCCGACGCGCCGCTCGCGCGGCAGGACGTGATCCTGACGGTGCCCGCGTCGTTCGACGACGGCGCGCGCGCGTTGACCGTCGAGGCCGCACGGCGCGCGAAGCTGCCGGCGCTGCGGTTGCTGGAAGAGCCGCAAGCCGCGTTCTACGACTGGCTGTACGGCCAGCGCGACACGTTGCGCGAGACGTTCGCCGCGGCGCGGCGCGTGCTGATCTGCGACGTCGGCGGCGGCACGACCGACCTCACGCTCGTCGACGTCGCGCCGGGCGACGATGGCGAGCCGACCTTCACGCGCGTCGGCGTCGGCAACCACCTGATGCTCGGCGGCGACAACATGGACCTCGCGCTCGCGCGCCTGGTCGAGTCACGGCTGACCGAGCCCGGTACGCGGCTGTCGGCCGCGAGCCTGTCGCAGCTCGTCGAGCGCTGCCGCGCGGCGAAGGAGCGGCTGCTCGGCGACGACGCGCCGGCGTCCGCCACCGTCACGCTGCTCGGCGCGGGCAGCAAGCTCGTCGGCGGCGCGCGCTCGGCCGAGCTGACGCGGCAGGAAGTCGAGCAGATCGTCGTCGACGGGTTCTTTCCGCAGGTCGAGGCCGGCGAACTGCCGCGCCGGGCGCGCGCGGCGATCGTCGAATTCGGCTTGCCGTATGCGAGCGACGCGGCCGTCACGCGCCACGTCGCCGCGTTCCTGAATCGTCATGCGGAAGGCCCGCTGCCGGACACGCTATTGCTCAACGGCGGCGTGTTCCGCGCGGGCGCGCTCGCCGGCCGGCTTGCGCAGACGCTCGGTGCGTGGCGCGGCGCGCCGCTCGACGTGCTGCACAACGCGCATCCCGACGTGGCCGTCGCGCGTGGCGCGGTGGCCTACGGGCTCGCGCGTGCCGGCCATGCGCCGCGCATCGGCGGCGGCTCCGCGCGCAGCTATTTCCTCGTGCTCGACGACGGTGCGGACGATTCCGCCGCCCGCGGCGTCTGCCTGCTGCCGCGCGGCGCGGAAGAGGGACGCGAGATCCGGCTCGACGATCGCACGTTCGCGCTGCAGCTCGGGCAGCCGGTGCGGTTCCACCTCGTATCGACGGTGGCCGACACGAAGTACCGGCCCGGCGATCTCGTCGATCTCGACGGCGGCGATTTCGTGCGGCTGCCGCCGATCGCGACGGTCGTCGACGCGAAGGCGGGTGGCGACGCGCGCGAAACGCCGGTGAAGCTCACCGCGTCGCTGACCGAGGTCGGCACGCTCGAAATGCATTGCATCGCGACCGACGACGCGGCGCGCCGCTGGCGGCTCGAATTCCAGTTGCGCGGCGATGCGCCGGGGCACGGCGACGATGCGGCGTCCGCGCGGCATCCGCGGCTCGACCAGGCGATCGAGCTGATCGAGCGCTCGTTCGGCAGCAAGGCCGCGGGCGTGACGCCGAAGGACACGCGCCGGTTGCGCGCGCAACTCGAACAGGTGCTCGGCGCCCGCGAAGACTGGGACGTCGCGCTCGCGCGCGAACTGTTCGACGCATTGCTCGCACGGGCGCGGCGGCGCCGTCGCTCGGCCGATCACGAGCGCGCGTGGCTGAATCTCGCCGGCTATTGCCTGCGTCCGGGCTTCGGTCATCCGCTCGACGCGTGGCGCATCGAGCAACTGTGGCCGCTGTTCGACGACGGCATTCAATACGTGACCGATGCGCAGGTGTGGTCCGAGTGGTGGACGCTGTGGCGGCGCGTGGCCGGCGGCCTCGACGACGATGCGCAGACGCAGGTGCGCGACGCGATCGCGTTCCTCGAACCGTCCGACGACAAGCGGCGCAAGCTGCCGTTCGATCCGGCCAAGGTCGGGCCGGCCGACATGACGCGGTTGTCGGCGTCGCTCGAACGGTTGCCCGTCGAGCGCAAGGTCGAGCTCGCCGAGCGCCTGATCGTGCAGCTGCAGAAGCCGGCCGAACGCGCGTTGTGCGCATGGGCGCTCGGGCGGATCGGTGCGCGGCGGCCGTTCTATGGCAGCGCGCACAGTGTCGTGCCGGCGGAAATCGTTGGCGGCTGGCTCGATGCGCTGTTCGCGCTCGACTGGAAGCAGGTCGAGCCGGCCGCGTTCGCGGCCGCGCAGATCGCGCGGATGACGGGCGACCGCTCGCGCGATTTGCCGGACGACACGCGCGAGGCCGTCATCAAGCGCCTGTCGGCCGCGAATGCATCGGCGGCGTGGATCGACATGGTCCGTGAAGCGATCGCGTTCGACGAAGCCGATACGGCGCGCGTATTCGGCGAAACGCTGCCGGCGGGGTTGAAGTTGCTGGCCGATTGAAAGCACGACCGGATGCTTCGATCTCGTTCGCAGATCGAAGCATCCGGTCGCGTCAACGGTAGCGTGACGTCAGAACCCGCTACAGTCAGGCGTGCGACACCGCTTCGCGCTCCCGTTCCATCGGTTCGATTGCCGCGCCGTCGCGTGCCGCCATCGAGCGCCGCGCGAGATGTATCCCCGCGAGCATGCAGCGCACCGACCCGCCGGCCAGCTCGATCGTCGGCACGTCGAGCGGCAGCAACCGCGCGGAGCGTTCGATCACCGCGCGCTGGTCGTGCGTGAGGCAGTCGAACGCACGCCGCGACAGCGCGAGCACGCGCCCATCCTTCCCCGACAATTCCAGCGTATTGCCCGCGAAATTCGCGATCTGCGCGTGGTCGAGCGCGATCACAGCACGCCCCGTTTCGGTCAGGCGTTGCGCGATCTCGCCACGGCGGCGGCTGTTGGCGATCAGGTCGAGGCCGACCATCGCGAACTCGGTCGCGACGCTCATCATCACGTTCGTGTGATAGATCGGCTTGCCGTTCGCGTCGGCCGTGTCGAAGCAGATCGGCTCGAAGTTGAAGTGCGTGCAGAAGCGTTCGAGCGCGACCGGATCGGCACGGCGCGAGCGCGCGGTGTACGCGATCCGCGCGACGTGGTCGAGCGCCATCGCACCGGTGCCTTCGAGGAACACGTCGTCGTATTCGAGGCCCGAGTAGTCGATCACGTCCTGCACGCGGTACTCGGCCTTCAGCATCTCGATCACGTCCGCCCGCCGCTCGCGGCGACGGTTCGGGCTGTGCATCGGATACAGCGCGACATGGCCGCCCGGATGCGTCGAGAACCAGTTGTTCGGGAACACGGAGTCGGGTGTGTCGCGCTCGCCGTGGTCGTCGAACACGTGCACGCGCACGCCCGCATCGGCGAGCGTGCGCGCGGCGGCCGTGACTTCGTCGCGCGCGGCGGCCGATATCGACGAGGTGTCGCACGCACCGCCTGCGGCCGTGCACTGGAACGCGTTGTCGGCCGCGGTCTGCGGGTTCGGCAGGAAGCGGTGCGGCCGGATCATCACGACGGCGGATGGCGCCTGGATCGATACGAGATTCATGAAGGGCGGGAGCGGAGGGAGGAAAACGGGCGGCGCAGGGGCCGCCCCCAGCTGACGGTCAGCGCGCGAACGCGGCGACGGCTTCGGTCACGAACGCCGCGTGGCCGTGCGCGATCGCGGCCGGGTCGTCGATCAGCGCGAACAGGTTCTTGGGATCGACGGCCGGCGGAATCAGCGCGATCTCGACGCCCGCGTTGTGCTGCTGCGCGAGCGCGTACAGGTAGCGCAGCGCCGAGTAATCCTCGAGCGCGAAGCCGACCGAGTCGAACACCGTGACTTCGTCCGCGCGCTCGCGGCCAGCCGTTTCGCGCTGCAGCACGCGCCACAGCTCGGTCACGGGGAAGTCGGCCGGCATCTGCTGGATCTCGCCCTCGATGCGCGACTGCGGCTCGAATTCGACGAACACGCGGCCCGCGTGCAGCACGCCCGCCTCGAGTTCGGTCTTGCCCGGGCAATCGCCGCCGACGGCGTTCAGATGCATGCCGGGCTCGATCATGTCGGCCGTGACGATCGTCGCGTATGCCTTGTCGGCGGTGACGGTCGTCACGATGTCGGCGCCGCGCACGGCGTCGGCGGTCGAGGCCGCGCGCACGACCCGCAATTTCGGGTACGCGGCGAGATTTCGCACGAGCTTGTCGGTTGCGCGCGGATCGACGTCGAACACGCGGATTTCGTCGATGCCGAGCAGCGTGTGGAACGCGATCGCCTGGAATTCGCTTTGCGCGCCGTTGCCGATCAGCGCCATCGTGCGCGAATCGGGCCGGGCGAGCGCCTGCGCGGCGAGGACCGACGTCGCGGCCGTGCGCAGCGCGGTGGTGAGCGTGAGTTCGGCGAGCAGCAGCGGGTAGCCGGTATCGACTTCGGCGAGCGCGCCGAACGCCATCACCGTGTGCATCCCGCGCGCCGCATTGACGGGATGGCCGTTCACATACTTGAACGCGAACAGCGACGCGTTCGCGACGGGCATCAGCTCGATCACGCCGTCGCGCGAGTGGCACGCGACGCGCGGCGACTTGTCGAAATCGGCCCAGTGCAGGTAGTCGGCGCGCAGCGTGTCGACGAGTTCGCGCAGGAACGTCGTGACGCCGGTCCTGGCGATCAGGCGGGCGGTGGCGGGAACGTCGAGGAAGCGAGTCATCGGTCTGTCTCCATATTCGGTGCCGGTACGGGTGTCCGGGCGTTCTGGTCGACCGGGCGGGGTGTCGGCGCGAATCCGGGCTTGCTGAAAAAGCAGCGGCGCGGCGGGTCGGCCGGTCGATGGAGTCATTATTTCCGTGAGTCGAGCCAACAAAAAGACGGCAAAAGTGGCAGATTTCTCGATAGACTTGGCAAATTGCCAGCCATTTCCGGCACTTTGAACAGTTCACGCTGGCCGGAACGGGCGGCCTCCGGCACGCTGGCGGCCGGTTCACGCTCAACAGGAAAGCCGTTCATGATCACGCTCGACGACGTCGACCGTCAGCTCATCGCGCTGCTGCGCGACAACGCGCGACTGCCCGTCGTCGCGTTGGCGAAAGAATTGCGCGTGGCGCGCGCGACCGTGCAGAACCGCCTCACGCGGCTCGAGAAAAACGGCGTGATCGTCGGCTATACGGTACGGCTCAAGCCGGCCGCCGAACGGCACCGGATTCGCGCGCTGATGTCGATCGCGGTGCAGGGCAATCGCGGCGCGGAGGTGGTGAAGGTGCTGCGCGGGCATCCGAACGTCGCGTCGATCCACAGCACGAACGGGCGCTGGGATCTCGTCGCCGAGCTGCACGCCGATTCGCTCGAGCACTTCGATCGCGTGCTCGGCGCGATCCGGCTGATCGACGGAATCGCCAATACCGAGACGAGCATCTTGTTGTCGACGCACAAGGCGTGACGCGGGCGGGGGCCCGCGCCACCTCTTTCGCTGCGGTCAGGCCGTGGCCGCCGGTGCCGGGAACACCGGCTCGCCGAGCGTCAGCATCAACCGGTTCGCCCACGCGAAGATCGCGATGGCGTGCGACAGGTCGAGAATCTCCTCGTGCGTCAACCCTTCGACTTCGAGCGCCGCAATGTCATCTTCGCCGATCGCGTCGGGCCGTTCGGTCAACGCGATCGCGTAGCGGACGATCGCGCGTTCGCGCGCCGTCGTGCCGGCCGTCGCCGGATCCTCGAACACCTGTTCGATCGCATCGGTGCGTTTCGCGAGCTGCGCGAAGCGCTGCGCATGCACCGACGCGCAGTACACGCAGCCGTTCACGCGCGATACGGCCGTGCTCGCCAGTTCGCGCTCCGCGCGCGACAGCCCGCCGGGACCGTACATGATCGCGTTGAATACGCCCGAGCGTTGCCGCAGGATGTCGGGAAGGTGGACGAGCAGCAGGTAATAGTCGGACGTCTTCGCTTGCGGGTGGCTCGCTTCGAGCACCGCGAGCTGATCGGGTGTCGCCGTGTCGAGCGATACCGTGTCGAGCCACGCACGCCAGCCGAGCGTGTCGGACGTGAAGCCGTGGGCTGCCGTCGTCATGCGGCCTCCGCGGCACGTGCCTGAAGCGCCCGCGCGGCCGCGGCGACGCGCAACTGATACGCGACGAACGCGACGAGCTGCGACAGCGCGACGATCGCGGATGTCGTGAGCCCGGCCGATTTCAGCGCGTCGAGATCGGATGCGCGCGCGTCGGCCGGGGCGTGCGTCAGGCGCTTCGCGTGCAACAGGATCGCGCCGAGGCGGCGCGGCAGTGCGTCGAGCGCGTCGGCATCCGCCCGTTCGATGTCGTCGAGCGTGCCGCCCGCGTCGAGCAATCGGGCGCGATAGATGTCGGCCAGCGCGTGCGCATTCGACTGCCGTGCGACATACCGCGCCGCATGCAGCCGCTCGATCAGCGAAAGATCGGGCAACGCGGGATCGAACAGCGCGGCTTCGCTCAGTTGCGTCGGCAGCAGCACCTTGTCGCGGGCGCGGCGCAGCGCGGCGACGGCGTCGCCTTCCCGCAGGCCGGCTGCCGCGTCGATCGTATCCGGCCCGACGGCCGGCGTGATGGAGTCAGTCATCGTTTCGGTGTTCCTTCGTCGTCAAAGTGATCGAGGGCGTCGGCGTCGCGCCATTCGTCGCCCTGCAACTCCGCATTCGCGTAGGCGACGAGCGCGTCGTAGTGGCGGTCGCGATCGGCATCGAACAACCGGCTCGCAATTCCGCGTGCCAGCCGCTCCGCGCCCGCGCTGATCGCCGGGATGTCGCCGGACAGCTTGCCGTGGCTCAGGCTCGCCGCATGGTTGAAGCAATGAATCCGCGTGACGGCCGGGCACGCGCCGCGCTCGCGCTCCTGGAACGCGAACGCGGGGCCGAGATCGGGCGACTCGGCGAGCTCGTCGAGCCGCAGCGCCGGGTCCGGCTGGTAGCGATCCTTCCAGCGCCGCACGTGCGCGCCGAACGACGCGAATTCGTCGCGCGTCGTCCAGTCCGAATGAAAACCCGTCGCGAAGATCAGGAAATCGACCGTGTAGCGGCCGCGCGGCGTCGTTACTTCCAGCCCGTCCGCATGGTCGGCGAGCGTCTCGATCGGGCTGCCCGCATGAAAGTGCGCATGGTCGTGGCGCGAGACGCGCAGCACGCTGTCGCGCGGCGGCGGCGTTTGCGACGTCAGCGCGTAGTGCATGAAGCGCCACTTCGTTGCGTCGTCGAGATCGGCGTAGCCGTGCACGAGGCCCGGGCTGCCGATGCCGGTCAGCTTGTTGATGCGCGGAATGTCCGCGCGACGGAAGAACAGGTCGACGCGCGCGGCGCCCGCTTCCAGCGCCGTGCCCGCGTTGTCGAACGCGGACGCGCCCGCGCCGACCACGCCGACGCGCTTGCCCGCGAGCGCGGCGAAGTCGATCGGCTCGGACGAATGGGCCCAGCGCGTGCGCGGCGCACGTTGCGCGACGGGCGGCACATACGGGCCGCCGAGCCCGTCGCGACCGGTCGCGAGCACGACGTGCCGCGCGAGCAGCGTCTGTGCTTCGCCGTTGCCGCGCACGTCGAGCGCGAGCAGGCCGTCGTCGCGCGGGCGCAGCGCGACGAGCGTCGTGTCGTTGCGTACCTGCAGGTCGAGCACGCGCCGATACCAGCGCAGGTAGTCCATCCATTGCGGGCGCGGGATCTTGTAGAGCGCGTCCCACGCGTCGCGGCCGTATTGCGCTTCGAACCAGGCGCGGAACGTCAGCGCGGGCAGGCCGAGCGCGGGGCCCGCGAGCTGCTTGGGCGAACGCAGCGTCTCCATCCGCGCGAACGTGACCCACGGGCCTTCGTAGCCGGCCGGCGCGCGGTCGATCACGCACTGGTTGTCGATGCCGAGCAGGCGCAGCTCGGCGGAAGCCGCGAGCCCGGCCATTCCGCCGCCGACGATCGCGACGTCGAGCACGCGCACGCCGTCCGCTTCGCGCGACGGCACCCACGACGGCGCGGGCAGGTCGAGCCAGCGCAGGTCCTGCGCGAGCCGCGCTTCGAGTGCGTCGAGCTGGCTCGTCATGCGGCCTCCGGGCGCGCGCGGCGCGCACGGGTCGGGCGAGGCGGGCGCGCGGTGCGGTCGGTGCGCAGCCGGTCGCCGCGCAGCAGCGCGTCGTGCGCGGCGGCGTCGTGAAAGATCACGTCGTCGAGCAGCGTGCGCGTCGTGCGATGCAGCGCGTCGAGCAGCGCATCGACGGCCGCCGTGCGCGCCTTGCCGGCCGGCGTCGCGACGCCGAACGCGAACGGAATGTCGACGTCGAGCGCGCGCGCGACGACACCCTCGACAGGCAGTGCGACGCCGGTGGCCGGATCGACGATGCCGATCCCGATGCCCGCGCGCGCGGCCATCACCGCATTCAGCGACGCATTGGTTTCGATAAACACGCGCGCGTCGACCCGCGCGGCCGCGAACGCCGCATCGATCCGCTGGCGCAGCCGGTGCCGGTTCGCGACCGTCACGATGCGGCGTCGCGCGAGGTCGCGCAGCGCGATCCGCGGCTTCGCTGCGAGCGGATCGTCGGCCGGCAGCACGGCGACGCACGGCGTTTGCGCGATCCAGTGCACGTCGAGCCCGGCATGCGCCATCGGCAGCGTGACGACGCCGACATCGGCCGTGCCGGCCAGCACCTCGTGCACGACGTGCTCGGCCGATTCGCTGCGCAACTGATAGTGCGGCGCATGCGCGTCGTCGGGCAGCGCGGCGAGCGCGGCCGGCACGAGCGTGGCCGCGAGCGACGGCGTGGCCGCGATGCGCACGGGTTCGGCGGTTTCGTCGCCGAGCGCGCGCGCCCGCGCCTCGATCGCACGCAGGCCGACCAGCGAGCGTTCGACTTCCTCGTACAGCAGGAACGCGCGGCGCGTCGGCGTGACGCGCGGACCATGCCGGTCGAACAGCGCGTAGCCGAGATCGGCCTCGAGTTCCTGGATCTGCCGCGTGACGGCCGGCTGCGAGCGGCCGAGCAGTTCGCCCGCGCCGGTCACGCTGCCGGCCGACATGACCGCGGAAAAAGCTTCGAGTTGATGCAGCTCCATGACGCGTTCCGATGATGCAATTTGCGCATTGTAGGAGCGTGAGCATGCGTGATTCATATAATGATTTTTGCTATCGACAGCGGGAAAACTGCGAAGGGCGCGATCGTCGCGGCGGCCGGTGGTGCGCGTATGCACGCCGGTTGCGCGAGGTCGCGAGAACGAAACGCCAATCGAATCAATGCGATGCGATGCAGGCCCGTACTTCGCCTGATGCGCGACGGACAGCCGACCGTTCGCGAGCGTCGCTTGCTTCGCGCCGCATGCGATATCGATATGCGCAAAACTTCGTTGGATCGTCCTGAACCGGATGGTTACATGCCCTCACTCTTTTCGACTGACTGAAGCTGGGGGACGCATGAACGTTTCGGGGAACGACGCGCGCGGCGCATGGCGACGCGTGCTGGGCACGGTGGCGGCGCTCGCTGCCGCATGGGGGCTGTCGACGGGCGGCGCGCTCGCGGCCGGCGTGTCGGGCGAGCCGGTGGTGATCGGCGTGAGCGGCCCGCTCACGGGCCAGGACGCGCAATACGGCGAGCAGTGGAAGCGCGGTTTCGATCTCGCGCTCGACGAGATCAACGGCAGCGGCGGCATTCACGGCCGGCCGCTCGCGATCGACTTCCAGGACAGCCGCAGCGATCCGCGCCAGGCAGTGGCGATCGCGCAGAAGTTCGTCGCCGATCCGCGCATCGCGATCGAGCTCGGCGATTTCTCGAGCGCGACGTCGATGGCAGCGTCGCCGATCTATCAGCGCGGGCAACTGATCCAGTTCGGCTTCACGAATTCGCATCCGGATTTCACGAAGGGCGGCGATTATCTGTGGAGCACCGCGCTGAGCCAGGCCGAGGAGCAGCCGCTGCTCGCGCGCTATGCGGTGAAGGAACTCGGCTTCAAGCGGATCGCGGTGCTGTACCTGAACACCGACTGGGGCCGCACCAGCAAGGACATCTTCGCGAAGGCGGTGGCGGGGCTCGGCGCGCAGGTCGTCGCGGCCGAAGGCTACCAGCCGGCGGAGAAGGATTTCCGCTCGACGCTCGTGCGGATCGGCGCGTCGAAGCCCGATTCGATCGTGCTGATCTCGTACTACGCGGACGGCGCGCAGATCGTGCGTCAGGCGCGCACGTCGGGCGTCGCACTGCCGATCGCGGCGGTGGGCTCTGTGTATTCGCCGAAGTTCCTCGAACTGGGCGGCACGGCCGTCGAAGGCGTCTATACGGAATCGAACTTCTTCCCGGCCGAACCGCGCCCCGAGGTGCAGGCGTTCGTGCAGCGCTATCGCGCGAAATTCCACGCCGATCCCGATTCGTTCGTCGCGCGTGCGTACGACGCGCTGATCCTGTCGGCCGAGGTGCTGCGCCGCTACGGCACGACGCGCCAGGCCGCGCACGACGGCTTCGCGAAGATCAGCGACGTGCCGAGCGTGATCTTCGGCAAGGTGCGTTTCGATCCGCAGACGCGTCGCGTCGCCGGCGCGCGCACGGTCTATCTGGTCGTGAAGCAGGGGCAGTGGGCGCTGTGGGACGGCGCGAAGCCGCAGCTCGCGGCGCGCTGAACCCGACCTGAACCGCCTGCACCTGACGGACGCATCGTGATGGCTTCCTGGCTCGACTACACGCTCAACGGCCTCATCGTCGGCAACATCTACGCGCTGCTCGCGGTCGGGCTCGCGCTGATCTTCGGCGTGTCGCACCTGATCAACTTCGCGCACGGCTCGGTGTACATGGTCGGCGCATTCATCGGCTGGCTGTGCCTGACGCGCTTCGGGCTGCCGCTACCCGTCGCGCTCGCGGCGGTCGTGGTCGGCTGCGGCGCGCTCGGCATCGCGATCGAACGGATCGGGCTGCGGCCGCTGCGCCATGCCGCGCGCATCGCGCCGCTGCTCGCGACGATCGGCATCAGCTTCATCCTCGACCAGCTCGCGCAACTCGCGTTCGGCGCGGACCCGCGCGCGGTGCCGACGCCGCTGCCCGACTGGCACGTGCGGATCGCCGGCGCGACGCTCGGCTCGCTCGACCTGCTGATCGCGGGTATCGGCATCGCGGCGGCCGCGCTGCTGTACGGTTTCCTGCGCTTCACGCGGCTCGGCTGGGCCGTGCGCGCGACCGCGCAGGATCGCGACGCGGCGCTGCAGATGGGCGTCGACGTCGATCGCGTGAACCAGACCGTGTTCGCGATCGCGTGCGCGCTCGGCGGCGTGAGCGGGCTGCTGGTCGGCATGTACTACAACAGCATCGATCCGGCGATGGGTTTCCAGGCGACGCTGAAAGGCGTCGTCGCGCTGCTGATCGGCGGGCTCGGCAACGTGCCGGGCGCGATCGCCGGCAGCCTGCTGCTCGGTCTCGTCGAAAGCTACGGCGTCGCGCTGTTCGGCACCAGCTATCGCGACCTGTTCGCGTTCGGGCTGCTGATCGTGTTCCTCGTGTGGCGGCCGAACGGCTTGTTCAGCGCGGATCGCGCGCTGCCGCCCGAGCCGATGACGGGCACCTTCCTCGCCGCCGCGAAAGCCGTGCGCGTGCCGCGCCCGGTGCTCGTCGTGCTGATCGCGGCGGCGGCCGTGCTGCCGTGGCTCGGTGCATCGCCGTACGTGTTGCAGACGCTGACCAACGCGTGGCTGTACGGGCTGCTCGCGCTGAGCCTCACGCTCGTCGCGGGCACGGTCGGGCAGATCTCGCTCGGCCACGCCGCGCTGCTCGTGATCGGCGCGTATGCGTCGGCGCTGCTGTCGTCGGATCTCGGCTGGTCGCCGGCCGTGACGATTCCGTGCGCGGGCGTGATCACCGCCGTGCTCGGCACGCTGCTCGTCTATCCGGCGTTCCGGCTGCGCGGGCACTACGTGTCGATCGCGACGCTCGGCATCGGCGAAGTGGTGAGCCTCGTGATCCTGAACTGGGACGGCCTGACGCGCGGCCCGCTCGGCATCACCGGCATCGCGCCGCTGCCGTGGGCGACCACCGCGCGCGCCGCGTACTGGTTCACGTTCGCGGTGCTCGTCGTGTTCGCGCTCGTGCAGGTGCGGCTGCTGCGTTCGCATCTCGGCCGCACGCTGCGCGCGGTGCGCGAGGACGATGTGGCTGCGCGTGCGCACGGCATCGCGCCGAACCGCTACAAGGCGATCGCGTTCGCGGTCGGCGGCGTCGCGGCCGGGGTGAGCGGCGGCATCGCCGCGCATCTGTACAGCTACATCAATCACCAGACCTTCGATTCGCAGGTGTCGATCCTCGCGCTGACGATGGTGATCCTCGGCGGGCTCGGCAACGTGCTCGGCGGCATCGTCGGCGCGATCGCGCTGATCGGGCTGCCCGAGCTGTTCCGCTGGGCGGCCGACTACCGGATGCTGATCTATGGCCTCGTGCTGCTGCTGCTCGTCCGGTTCCGGCCGCAGGGCCTGCTCGGCACGGTGTGAGGAGGAATGCGATGACCACCACTCGACCCCTGCTCGACGTGCAGGGCCTGACGCGCCGCTTCGACGGCGTGACCGCGCTCGACGGCGCGAGCCTGACGCTGGCCGACGGCGAACTGCTGAGCGTGATCGGCCCGAACGGCGCGGGCAAGTCGACGCTGTTCAACCTGATCGCGGGCGCCGACCGGCCCGACGCCGGCCGCGTGACGTTCGACGGACGCGACATCACCGGCACCGCGCCGGAACGGCTCGCGGCGCTCGGCATCGCGCGCACGTTCCAGCACGGCCGCGTGTTCGGCAACCTGAGCGTGCTCGACAACGTGCTGATCGGCGCGCATGCGCGGCTGCGCGCGGCACGGCCGGGCTGGCCGGCGCTCGGCGCGGCCGCCGAAGTGCTGCGCGCGCTCGTGCGGCCCGCGTCGGTACGGCGCGAGGAAGCGGAACTGCGCGAAGAAGCGCGCGCGATCGTCGCCGGCTTCGGCGAACGGCTCACGCCGCGCATCGATCATCCGGCGCACAGCCTGTCGTATGCGAACCGGCGGCGCGTGGAGATCGGCCGCGCGCTCGCGCTGCATCCGCGCCTGCTGCTGCTCGACGAGCCGACGGCCGGGATGAACGAGACGGAGACGGCCGAGATGCTGCAACTGATCCAGTCGCTGAAGGCGCGCGGCCTGACGATCCTGCTGATCGAGCACAAGCTCGAACTCGTGATGCGCGTGTCCGACCGCGTGATGGTGCTCGACAACGGCGTGAAGATCGCCGAGGGCGCGCCGCGCGACGTGCGGCACGATCCGCGCGTGATCGAGGCCTATCTCGGCCGCCGTCATGCGGGCGGCACGTCGGCCGATCGGACCGTGCAGGCGGCCGCATGAGCGTACTATCCCCGGAACCCGATACGACCATGACCGATGCGCTGCTGAAACTCGAACATCTCGACACGTTCTACGGACCGGTGCAGGTGCACTTCGACGTGAACTTCGAGGTCGGTCGCGGGCAGATCGTCAGTCTGCTCGGCGGCAACGCGAGCGGCAAGTCGACGACGATGAAGCTGATTCTCGGGCTGATGCGGCCGAAGCGCGGCGTCGTGCGTTTCGACGGCGACGACGTGACGGCGCTCGCGACGCCGCAGCGCGTGCGGCGCGGGATCGCGGCCGTGCCGGAGGCGCGGCGGCTGTTCGCCGACATGAGCGTGCGCGAGAACCTGCTGATGGGTGCATACACGCGCGGCGATCGCGCGGCGGTGGCCGACGACTACGAGCGTGTGCTCGACCTGTTTCCGCGGGTGCGCGAACGGCTTGCGCAGCGTGCGGGCACGCTGTCGGGCGGCGAGCAGCAGATGCTCGCGATGGCGCGCGCATTGATGGCGCGACCGAAGCTGATCTGCATGGACGAGCCGACGATGGGACTGTCGCCGCTCTACGTCGACAAGGTGCTCGAACTGATCGACGCGATCAACCGGCAAGGCGTGACGGTGTTCATGGTCGAGCAGAACGCGAGCCTCGCGCTGGAGATCGCGCACTACGGGTACGTGCTGCAGACGGGGCGCGTCGTGCTGGAAGGGCCCGCGAAAACGCTGCTCGACGACGAGCGCGTGCGCGATGCGTATCTCGGTGGGGAGGCGGTGGCGGTGTAGTGGGCGTGGCGCGTTTCATCGCCCGGCATTCGCTGAGTGCGCGTCGCCGAGCTTGCCTTGAAGCCTGCGCTCGGGCTCTGTCCGATGCAAGTGAACCGCGTACGTGTCCCACGGGAGCTCGATATCCTGTGCCGAGAGCGCAGCCGCCTGAACCATCAGTCTGCCCGCTTCGCCACGATGATAGCCGCCGTGCGTGACGACATGGGTCAGCATCTCTTCGCGCGTCATGTATCCGTTGTCGCCATCGGTAAACAGAAAGGGAATCGATTCCGACAGCATGTCGGGTGTGGCGGTTGCCACATAGTCGAGATACCAGCGATCGAGCGTGGCGAATGCCGCGCGCAGCGCTTCCGGCTCCGGCGTGTCAGGCGTGTTGTCGGACACGAAGCCGTGACGCTCGCCGCTCAGATGCGCGGCGAATATCCGGTTCACCACGAGGCAATGGTTCATCAGCCGCAGCGCGAGATGACGTGCTTGCGCATGCCGCTCCGCGTCGAGCCCCGACATCGCCTTCAGCATTTCGTCATTGGCCCATGCCTGGTAGCGCAGCATGCGGGACAGGAGTGCGTTCGCGCTCATGGTCGTTTCCTCGTCGGGTTCACCTAATATGTGAGCTTCGTCACCATTATTTTCAGTGGGAGCCCGCATGTCCACTCGCGTTTCCAATGCCGTCGCCGCGATGCGCAAAGCCCCGCGCCAGGCTCGTTCGCGTGCGACGGTGGACGTGATCGTCACGGCCGGGGCTCGCGTTCTCGACAAGCACGGATGGGCCGGATTCACGACCAACGAGGTCGCGCAAGTCGCCGGGGTGAGCATCGGCTCCGTGTATCAGTATTTCCCGAACAAGCTCGCGTTGGTCGATGCGATTCGGCGTCGCCATTTCGACGACGTGCTCGCCGTGCTGCAGCGCGCGCATGACCGTCAGGCGAGCGCCGGGCGTCGGCTCGAAGGTCTGATCGGCGACCTGATCGCCGCGCACCGCGATTACCCTGCGCTGCACCGGGCGCTGCTCGATCTCCCCGATCCGGGCGGTGCGAAAGACGCGTATGACGCATTTCAGAAGGAATATCTGCGCCGGTATGCGCTGATCGTTGCCGCGTGTCGCGGGCGTGCGCCGGTCAAGGCCGATACGTTGACCGCGCAGGTGCTGTCGTCCGCGTTCGAAGGTGTCGTGCACAACGCGGCCCGGCGCGGGCTGCTAGGGGATCCGAAACTGAAGCGCGAGCTCGTCAGGCTGGCCGGCACTTACCTCGAAGATCACCGCTCGGCGACGGCGAATGTGCGTTCATGAGCCGACCGGAAAAATCGTAACGGATACCGAAATTCGCGGTAGATTGACGCTCTCCTGATTTCGAACACCACGGGGTTGCCGCGCCATGTTGACCTGTTCCATCCAGAAAGTCGGCTACGATGTCAATCAGCTCGATCAGCAGGGCGCGACCGACTACGCGTCGTTCGTTCACGCATTCGATGCGTTCCCTTGGGCGGCCCAGCACGTCGAATGGAACGAGACGCAGGACGGCCCGCTGCCGGCGCTCGTGCTGCAGCAGGCCGACGATCAGCGCGAGCTGTGGGTGACTGCGTTGACGGATGCGCATTCGGACGGCTTCCAGCTGAATGTGGTGTCCATGCGGATGAAGAAGGGGCTCTTCGGGATCGGCAAGGGAAAGCTGGAGCAGCACGTCGAGACGATCGACGTGAGAAGGCGCGTCGACGTCGATGCGTTGTGCCGGTTGTTCTGCGACCGTCAGTACGACGCGCTGGATCAACGGGTTGCGCGACACGCGCAGCGCAACACCGACGACGATCGGGACAGCGACGACTGAACGCGTGTCGCCCGGCGGCGTTCGATCGAGCGTACCTGCGCCGGATCCGCGGTTGTCTAAGCGTCGCGTGCGGCGTGCGTCGTCGTCGCCCGCGGAAACGTCAGCACCACCGCGAACCCGCCCGCATCGGGAAACGCGAACCCGACGCGCCCGCCGTGCGCCTTCATCACTTCCTGCACGATCGCGAGCCCGAGCCCGGACCCCGTGCGCCGCTCGCTGCCGTCCGGCGCGATCCGCACGAACGGCTGCAATGCCGCGTCCCAGTGCTCGCGCGGTATCCCGCGCCCGTTGTCGGTGACGGTCAGCGTCACGGCTTGATCCGCGTTGCCCTGGGTCGCGACCGACACGACGATGTCGTCCGCATGGCCATGCAGCAGCGCGTTGTGCAGCACGTTCGACAATGCTTCCTGCAGGCTGATCGCATCGCCGTCGATCCACGCATGCGGCGCGTCGCTCGCGAACGCGACGGCCACGTCGCGCTCGCCGGCGAGCGGAATCGTGCGGCCCAGCACCTCCTTCGCGAGCGCGACGAGGTCGACCGGTTGCAGCGGCACGGCCTCGGTGCGATGAATCACCATCGCGTGATTGAGCAACTGCCCGGTGAGCCGGCCGACGTCCGACGAGGTCGCGCGCAGCGCATCGAGCCGCGCCGCGTGACGCGCGGGGTCGGATTCGCCGTCGAGCAGCTCGATCTGCGCGTCGAGCCGCGCGAGCGGCGTGCGCATCTGGTGCGCGGCGTCGGCGATGAAGCGCTGCATCGCGTTGATCCGCTCGGCGAGGCGGTGCATCAGGCCATTGATCGACCCGATGATCGCGTCGATTTCGCTCGGCGTATCGACGGCCACGGGCCGCAGGTCGGCCGGGTCGCGTGCGGCGATGATCGCGCCGATCTGCGCGAGCGGGCGCAGGCCGCGCCGGATCGCGAGGCCGCTCGCACCGACCGCGAGCACGCTCATCAGCAGGATCAGCGTCCACACCTTGAGGCTCATGTCGTTCGTCAGCTGCTGGCGCGCGTTGGTTGTCTGCGCAACCGTCACGAGCGCCCAGCCGGGCGTGCTTTCCTCGGGCATGTAGCGTGCGGTCGTCGCGGTGCGGATCCGGTGCCCCTGGTAGACGGCGTTCGCGAACGCGGGGCCCTGCTTCGCGGCGGCGAGCGTCGCGGGGCTCGCGAGGTCGTTGTAGCCGGCCACGACGACGCCGCGCGAATCGACCACCTTGTAATAGACGAGGTCGTAGCGCGACAGTGTCGACAGCGCGGCCACCGGCGGATTCAGCGCGAGCACGCCGCCTTGCACGTACAGGTTTTCCGCGACCTGGATCGACGCGCCCGCCAGCAACTGGTCGTACGCGCGTTCGGCCGCGACGCCCGCGTAGTAGCGCGCGATCGCCGCGAGCGCGAGCGCGCCGGTCGCGACGACGAGCGCGATGAACAGCAGCGTGCGTCCGAACAGCGTCTTCGGAAACCAGTCAATGCGCGGCAATCTGATACCCCATCCCGCGGGCGGTGCGGATCTCGACCGAGCTGCCCTGCAGCTTCCTGCGCACGCGCGTCACGTATTGCTCGACCGCGTTCGCGGTCGGCTCGTTGCCGAAGCTGAACAACTGGTTCAGCAGTTCTTCCTTCGAGAAGATGCGCTGCGGGCGGCTCGCGAGGATTTCGAGCAGCGCGAATTCCTGGCGCGACAGCGACAGCGGCTGGCCGTCGAGTTCCGCGAGGCGGCTGCTGCGGTCGATCACGAGGCCGCCGAGCGTCAGCACGTCGTTCGCGTGGCCGCTGTTGCGGCGCAGGAGCGCCTGCACGCGTGCGTCGAGTTCGCGGTAGTCGAACGGCTTCACGAGGTAGTCGTCGGCGCCGAGGCCCAGGCCGCTCACGCGGTCGTCGATCGCCGAGCGCGCGGTGACGAGCAGCACGGGCGTCGTGCTGCCCGACGCGCGCAGGTTGCGCAGGACCGTGAAGCCGTCCATGCCGGGCAGATTCGCATCGAGCACGACGAGATCGAAACGCTCGACGCGTAGCAGCCCGTTCGCGGTCGCGCCGTCGGTTTCGAGATCGACGGCGTGGCCGAGCCGGGCCAGGCGGCCGCGGATCGCCGCGCCGATTTCGGCATCGTCCTCCACGACGAGAATACGCATGGTGCCGTTTGCAGGTAGAGGGGTTAGGGGTTTTCCCGAGGCCGGGATGTCAGCATTTTCTCAGACTCGGTCGATAACCTGTGTCGAGCCGGAAGCGGATGCAAGGACGGCATTAATACCAGAAATATTCAAGGAGACGGCAAGATGCAGCATGTCACGGGCACGACGAACGCGCGCCGCGGCGCCACGCCGGCCCGCGCGTGGCGGCTGGCCGTTCGCCGCACGTCGACGGTGCGTGCATGACGACGTCGCCGCGCCGCCGCGCGTTGATCGCCGCCGGGCTCGGCGTGCTGGGCGTGCTCGGGGCGCCGGCGCTGGTGCGCGCGAAGCCGCGCACGGTGCGGATCTCGAAAGGCTATGGCGTGCTGTACCTGCCGCTGCTCGTGATGGAGAAGCAGCGGCTGTTCGAGCGGCATGCGGCGCGCCACGGCGTGCGCGACGTCGCGGTCGAATGGGTGCTGCTCGACGGCGGCAATTCCGTCAACGACGCGATGATGGCCGGCACGCTCGATTTCGCGGGCGCCGGCGCGCCGGGTTTCATCGAGCTATGGGCGCGGGCGCGCGGCATTCCGAACGTCGAGGTGATCGGCATCAGCGGGCTGTCGACCACGTCGCTGTCGCTCAACGCGAACCGGCCGGGCCTCGTGTCGCTGCGCGACTTCGCGCCGTCCGACCGGATCGCGGTGCCGGGCATCCGCACGTCGCTGTCGGCGGTCGTGCTGCAGATGGTCGCGAGCCGGCAGCTCGGCCCCAGGCATTTCGCGCAGCTCGATTCGATCACCGTGAACCTGCCGCATCCGCAGGCGATGCAGGCGCTGATCCGCCGCGAGAACGGCGTGACCGCGCACTTTACGTCGCCGCCGTTCTCGACGCTCGAATTGCGGCAGCCGGGCATCCATCGCGTGGTGAGCTCGGTCGATGTGCTCGGCCCGATGACGCTCGACGTCGTGTTCGCGCCGAAGCGGCTCGTCGATGCGGAGCCCGCGCTCGCCGTCGCGTTTCTCGGCGCGCTCGACGAAGCGAATCGCCTGATCGCGCAGGACCCGCGTGCGGCGGCGGCGCTGTATGCGACGTCGTCGGGCGTCGGCGTGTCGCACGACGACGTGATGCGGATGCTCGCCGCGCCCGACACGCGCTTCTCGGTGCTGCCGAACCAGCTGATGGACTACGTCGAATTCCTGTACCTGGCCGGCACGATCAAGGCGAAGCCGCGCGCGTGGCACGAGATGTTCGCGCCGATGCTCGACGACTACCGGTCGGGTTGAGCCACGCCTGCGGCCAACCGAATCCATTCATCGAACCCGCTGACGCCGGCGCATTCGTCACGCGCGACGCCGAATCAACCCGCCGATTCAACCGATATGCAACCGATTCACGCAAGGAGCCTGAAGTGAACGCTACCGACACCCTGGACCCCGCGTCCGCCGAAGAACAGCGCATCATGTCGAAGATGGCGCGGCGCCTGCTGCCCATCCTCGTCGTGATGTTCCTGATCGCGTTCATCGACCGGCAGAACGTCGGTTTCGCGAAACTGCAGATGGTGCACAGCCTCGGGATGACGGAAGCCGCGTTCGGGCTCGCGTCGTCGCTGTTCTTCATCGGCTACCTGCTGTTCGAGGTGCCGAGCACGCTCGCATTGCATCGTTACGGCGCACGCGTGTGGCTCGCGCGGATCATGCTGACGTGGGGGCTCATCACGGTGCTGATGGGCTTCACGACGTCGATGCCGGCGTTCTGCTCGCTGCGCTTCGTGCTCGGCATCGCCGAGGCCGGTTTTTATCCGGGCGTGATCTATTACCTGACGCTGTGGTTCCCGCAGAGCTACCGCGCGAAGGTGCTCGGCATCTTCACGCTCGGCAGCGCGCTCGCGAACATGCTCGGCTCGCTGGTCGGCGGCGTATTGCTGAGCCTGAACGGCGTGTGGGGGCTCGCGGGCTGGCAGTGGGTGTTCGTCGCGACGGGCCTGCCCGCCGTGATCGTCGCGATCGTCGTGTTCCGCGTGCTGCCCGCGTCGTTCCGCGAAGCACCGTTCCTCGACGCGCGCGAGAAGCAGATCGTCGCGGCCGCGCTGGAGCGCGAGAAGCCCGCGCAGGCCGAGCACGGCCAGCCGTGGAAGGCGCTGCTCGATCCGCGCGTGATGCTGTTCGCGGCGACCTACATGCTGATGTCGACGTCGCTGTACGGCGTCACGTACTGGCTGCCGACGATCGTGAAGTCGTTCGGCGTGTCGAGCACGACGAACGGGTTCCTGAGCATGCTGCCGTGGGCGCTCGCGGTGGTGCTGCTGGTGTGGCTGCCGTCGAAGCTGCGGCGTGCGAAGAGCATCCTGCGCACGATCGCGATCGTCGCGGCGCTCGGTGCGCTCGGTTTTCTGCTGAGCCTCGTGCTGCCGTCGACGCCGCTGCGCTTCATCGCGCTCGTGCTCGGCGGCGCGTGCATCCCGCTGCTGTATCCGTGCTTCTGGTCGATGCCGCCGCGCTATTTCACCGGCGCGCGGGCGGCCGCGAGCGTCGCGGCGATCAACTCGATCGGCAACCTCGGCGGCTTCTTCAGCCAGAACCTGATGCCGTTCGCGGGCAAGGTGACGGGCACCGCGTTCGGGCCGATGATCGTGCCGATCGTGTGCCTCGCGCTGCTCGGCGTCGGCGCGCTGGTCGCGTGGACGCGCTCGGAGCGGGGGATGGTGGCGGCGCGGGCGTGATGGGGCGCGGCTTGGCCCGGGATACGTGGGTTAGGCCGAATGGCTGACTGCACGCGAAAAAGTGAGTGTGCTACCATGCATTACATATGTAATACATGGAGTGTGCGATGAAAACCGCGACCATGCCGGCGCTGCGTGTCGATCCGCAATTGCGGGAGGAGGCAGAGTCGGTCCTTGAGGAAAACGAGACGTTGTCTGCGTTCATGGAGTCGGCGCTGCGCGACGGGATCGCGCGTCGCCGTCTGCAACGCGAGTTTGTAACCCGTGGCCTCGCATCGCGCGACGAGGCGCGTCGTACCGGTGAATACGTCGATGCCGCCGACGTGCAGGCCGAACTCGAGGGTATGCTGAAGGCTGCGCGTGCAGCGAAGGCGGCTGATTGATCTATCGGGTCCGATATACACGTGCGGCCCGTGAGGATCTGGTACGGATGTATCGATACTTGCTCGAATGTGATGTGGATGCGGCGGCGCGGGCTGTGGACGCGATCGAACAAGGTGTCGCCATGCTCCGCATGTTTCCGTTCACATGCCGCAAGGTCGATCACGGAAATCCATTTTTGCGCGAGCTGATCGTGTCCTTCGGCACGTCGGGCTATGTCCTGCTGTTCGAGATTGAAGCAGCCGAGCAAGTTACGATTTTAGCCGTACGACACCAACGGGAAGATGATTACCTCTGATACGTGACGATGCGGTGGTTGTCGTTGCCGCGTTGGTCAGCGATTGATTCGCGAATCCCCGTCCACGCTATGCGCGACCGCCACAGGCGCCGGCACCCGCGGAATCTCGACCTCCACCGTCGTGCCTTCGCCGAGCGTCGTCGCGATCCGCAGCGTGCCGCCGACCAGATACGCACGCTCGCGCAACCCCACCAGCCCGAATGAACTCGACTTGCGCGGCACCGCGGGATCGAAGCCCGCGCCGTCGTCGCGTATCGTCAGCGCGATCGCTTCGCCGCCGCACACGAGTTCGACGTTCGCATGCGACGCGGCCGCGTGCCGGGCGACATTCGCGAGCGCTTCCTGAGCGATGCGGAACACGGCCGTCGCATACGGCTCGTCGAGCTGCAATTCGGGCGGCTCGACGTGCAGCGCACACGCGATCCCGTGACGGTGCCGGAAATCCTCCACTAGCCATTGCATCGCCGCCGCGAAGCCGAGATCGTCGAGCATCAGCGGGCGCAGGTCCGACGCGATGCGGCGGGTCGCGGCCACCGCGCCGCGCGCGAGCGCATGCATCGCCGCGATCTTGCGCGCGAGCGACGCGTCGTCCTGCGGCACGCGGTCGATCAGCCATTCGAGATCGTTCTTCAGCGTCGCGAGCGTCTGCGCCAGTTCGTCGTGCAGTTCGCGCGCGATGCGGCGCTGCTCGGCTTCGCGCGCGCTGGCGCTGATCGCGGCGATCTCGCGCAACTCCTCGCGCGACGCCTGCAGCGCCCGCTCCGCGCGCACGCGTTCCTCGACTTCGCGTCGCAAGTCGCGGTTCGACGCGCTCAGCTGCGCGGTGCGCGCGGCGACGCGCTGTTCGAGCCGTTCGTTCGCCTCGTTCAACTGCGCGCTTTTCTGCGCGACGAGCAGATGCTGGTAGCGCGCGCCGGCCAGCGCGCGCACCGTCTGCGCATGCAGCCGGCCGTTCTCGAACAGCATCGCGAACAGCACGACGCCCGACGCGACGAGACCGTACGCACGCCCCGCATAGAAGCCGAGGTCGAAGCGGCCGTGATTCAGCATCGACGACAGCGCGATGTCGAACAGCCACGCGACGAGCACCGTCATCACCCACAGATCGAGCACCGAATGGCGGCGCCGCTGCCGCCACATCAGCATCAGCGCGACGAGGTTCAGCCCCCAGACGACCGTGATCGCGTTCGTCATCGTCGCGGTCATCCTGTTGCCGCTCATGATGCGCGGCAACAGGTCGTGGCCGGCGGTCGCGAGCAGCGCGAGCGCGACCGTCGCGCCGATCGCGGCCGCGATGCAGAGAACGACCGGAATCGCCGCGCGGCGCTGCGGGGCCGGAGCCGGGCGCCCGCGCGACGCTGCGCGCAGCAGCGCGTATGCGGCGACCGACAGCGGAAAGCCGCCGTGCCAGAACAGGTACAGCCACGCGGTGGTCTGTTCGCCGGCGCCGAGCAGGCCGCGCGGCGCGAACAGGCCGGGGAAGGTCAGCATGTGCGTGCCGGCCATGAACGCCGTGAACAGGTAGCCGCCCGCCAGCACGAGCAGCGGCTTCTCGCGCAGGATCGCGTACTGGCCGAGCAGCAGGCCGGCCGTCACCATGTCGTTGACGACGATCGCCGACTGGTACACGGGAATGAACGCCCAGCCCGGCGCGAGCGGCAGGGTGGCGAACGGTGCGAGCGCGGCGAAGATCACGGCCGAGACGAGCACCGTCGCGAGCGCGAGCCGCCGCTCGCGCCGGCCCGGCGGCAGCGACGACATGAACAGGCGCGACGTATCCGGATCGTCGTCGTTCGGCGGCGGCGGCAGCGGTGCGGAGGGGAAGCGGAAGGCGGCCATCATGCGTCGTCGGCGCCGAGGTCGAGATCGTGGCGCACCGCGTAGCGGATCAGGGCGGCTTCGTGCGGCAGCGCCATCTTGTCGAGGATGCGCGTCTTGTACGTGCTGACCGTCTTCGCGCTCAGCGCGAGTTCAAACGCGATCTGCGTGACCGTCTGGCCGGCGACGATGCGGCGCATCACGTCGAGTTCGCGCGCGGACAGTCGCTCGTGCGGCAATACCTGAGCCGGCGCGCGCAGCGTGCGAGCGAGGCTTTCGGCCGCGGACGGGCTCACGTAGATGCCGCCCGCGGCCACCTTGCCGACGGCTTCGACGAGCTCGGCGGTCGCACTGTCCTTCGTCAGGTAGCCGGTGGCGCCAGCCTTGAATGCGCGCGCCGCATACTGCGTTTCCGCGTGCATCGTCAGCACGAGCGTGCGCAGCGACGGCGCCTGGCGCTTGACCAGCCGGATCAGCTCGATGCCGGTCGGCGCGGGCATCGACAGGTCGAGCAGCAGCACGTCGGCGACGGTGCGCTCGGCCAGCGCGAGCGTGCCCGAGCCGTCGCTCGCCTCGCCGACGATCTCGAAACCGCCGGCCATCTCCAGGATGTGACGCAGTCCGTCCCGCATGACTGCGTGATCGTCAGCCAGAATTACCCTGATCATCTTCCAGCGATCCTCTTCGGGATGACGCCGCGTGTTGCCGTCCGGTTGTCGCCGCGGCCGTTCTTCTGACCAATATATGCCCCCGGACCCGAAAACGGTACTCGTTCGAGAAATTTTCGGGAGGGTTGAACGCGGAATGTGCACTGAAACGAAATAATTCACGGGAAAGGGTACGGCGCGACGCGCATCCGGATCCGGGTATTCCCGGGTGATCGTGGCACCCGCGCGGGGCCGGCGCGGCATCACGGCAACCGGTCCGCGAACCGGTCCGATTCGGGACTAAACTGGTGCCCGATGCCACTCGCGTCAACCAAGGAGTCCTGCGATGATCGACCTTGCCGATATCCTGCCGTCCGCATTGCCCGCCGCTGTCGCGTGGGCCGAAGCGGAGGCGGCGCGCGGGCTCGCGCGGGGCACGCCGCTGACGCCGGCACAAGCCGACGACGCGCGCACGGTGGGCGTCGCGCAACCGGAGCGGATCCGCGTGACGGCCGTCGATCGCATGCCGTTTCCCGACACGCCGACGCTTGCCGCGCTCGCCCGCGACACCGGGCTGCTCGCGCCCGGGACGATCGGCCTCACGCTCGGCCATGCGGTGTACGTGCTGCGCGGGCAGGACACGCGCCGCCTGCTGACTCACGAATTCCGGCATGTGCATCAATACGAGGCCGCCGGCTCGATCGGCGCGTTTCTTGCGCGCTATCTGCACGAGGTCGCGACGGTCGGCTACCACGATGCGCCGCTCGAGGCCGACGCGCGACAACACGAATTCGATTGACCCCTGACCCCGACACCGGCGCGAGCGTGCGCATGTCGCGATGAACGTATCCAATGCCCCTGCCGGCCCGCCGTTCGCGCGCCGGGCCGCACCGTTCGGGAGCGTGTGATGAGCGACACGATCCATGCGTGGATCGGTGCGATCGGCGCGCATCCGCTGCTCGTGCTGGCGATCGTGTTCGTGGCCGCCTGCGCGGAGGCGATCGCGTTGATCGGCACGATCGTGCCGGCCGGCGCCGTGATGTTCGCGGCCGGCGCGCTGATCGGCGCGGGCGCGCTCGACGCGTGGGCGACGATCGGCGTCGCGGCCGTCGGCGCGGTGATCGGCGACGGGATCAGTTACGAACTCGGGCGGCATTACCGCGGGATGATCCGCAACGCATGGGCGCGCTTCGGCTATGCGAACGCCTACGCGCGCGGCGAGGAATTCGTGCTGCGTCACGGCATGAAGAGCATCGTGCTCGCGCGTTTTCTCGCGCCGGTGCGTGCGGTGGTGCCGGTCGTCGTCGGCTGCGCGACGCTGCCGCGCCGGTCGTTCTATCCGGTCAACGTGATCTCGGCGCTCGTGTGGGCGCCTGTCCACGTCGCGCCCGGCATCCTGTTCGGCGCGTCGGCCGCGCTGGCCGCGGCGATCAGCGTGCGGGTCGCCGCGATCCTGCTGGTCGTCGCCGCGCTGGTCGCGCTCGTGTGGATCGGCGTGCGCATCGCGCTGCGGCGCGGCTGGCCGCTGCTGTGCCGTGCGCTCGCCGAAGCCCTGCATGCCTGCGCGCGCCGCTGGCCGCGGTTCGGCGCGCGGCTGCACGACGGGATCGCGTACCTGCGCGGGTTGCCGGGCGCGGTGCCCGTGCTCGCGCTGCTGTTCATCGGCTGTGTGTGGCTGTTCGCGGGCATCGTGCAGGACGTCGTCGCGAACGATCCGCTGATGCACGCGGACATCGCGCTGTACGCGTTCCTGCAGAACCTGCGCACGCCGCCCGTCGACGCCGCGATGAGCGCGCTCGCCGTGCTGCATGGGCACGACACGGGGCTGATCGTCGCGGCCGCGTTTCTCGTCTGGCTGATGATTCATCGCTGCTGGCTGTCGGCTGCGTGGTGGCTCGCGACGGTCGGCGTCGCCGTCGTGCTCGTGCCGGTGTTCGGCGGAGGCGTGCCGGGCGCGACACCCGCGAGCCTGCCGCCCGGCGCGCCGCACGTGGCGCTGCCCGACGCCGACGCCGCGTTCGCGATCCTCGCGAGCAGCGGCCTCGGCTGGGTGCTCACGCGCGACCGGCCCGCGTTGTGGCGCATTCCGGTCGTGACCGCGGTCGTGCTGTGGATCGTGCTCGGCGGTTTCGCGCGGCTGTACGTCGGCGACACCTGGTTGTCGGGCCTGCTGGGCGGATGGAGCCTCGGGCTCGCGTGGTTCGCGTTGCTCGCCGGCGCCTATGCGTACTGGCGCGTGCGCGAGCATGTGCAGCCGAGAGGCGCGCTCGTCGCGGTCGTCGTCGTGCTCGCGACGGCCGGCGTATGGACGGTGCCCGCGCAATGGCAGCTCGATCGCGCGGCGCGTCCGCATGTCGGCGACGTGGTCGCGATGACCGTCGACCAGTGGCTGCGCGGCGGCTGGCAGCGCGTGCCGACGCGGCGTACCGAGATCGGCGGCGACCGCGAGGAATATCTGCCGCTGCAATGGAGCGCGACGTCGGACACGCTCGACCGGCATCTCGCGCAGGCCGGCTGGCAGCGTGCGACGCCGTGGTCGCCGGCCACCGCGCTGCGCTGGCTGTTGCCGCAGGCGCCGACGGATACGCTGCCCGTGCTGCCGCGCTATACGCATGGCGAAAGCACGCGGCGCGTGTTCGTCCATATCGACCCGGCCCACCCGGAAAGCCGTTTCGTGCTGCGGCTGTGGCGTTATCCGTACGTGCTGCAGGATGCGCTCGGCATGCGGCCGCTGTGGTACGGCGCGCTGTATCGCGAGACGCTGCGCCGGCCGGCGCGGCTGATGACGATCGTGCGCACGACGACGATCGACGATGCGGCGGCGATCGCGCAGGCGCTGGCGGTCGAGCCGACGATCGCGCATCGGCCGGCGGGAGTGACGGTCGCGCCGGACGAGATGCTGCTGGTGTGGATGGTGAGGCCGTGAGGGGGTGCGCGTGCCGTGCGCCCCTTACGCGTGCGACGGCTGCGCGGGAACGACGGACAGGCGCAGGCCGACGGTCTTGAGCACCGCGAGCAGGGTCTTCAGCGTCGGGTTGCCGTTCGGGGACAGCGTGCGATACAGCGATTCGCGGCTGATGCCGGCTTCGGCCGCGACGGCGCCGAGCCCGCCATACGCTTCCGCGACCGTGCGCAGCGCGAGCAGGCCGGCCGCGCGGTTGTCCGGGTCGTCGAGCGACTCCATCGCGACGCGCAGATAGGCGACCGCGAGCTCGCGGTCGGCGCCGAGTTCGGCGACCTCTGCGTCGTGGTGCGATACCGCGCCTTTGAGCTTGTTCACATTTGCCTCCGTTTCCAGTTCGACCAGTGTTCCTTTGCGCGCCGGATGTCGTCGGATTGACTCGCCTTGTCGCCGCCTGACAATAGCAGCACCAGGGCGCTGCCGTGCCGGCCGAAGTACACGCGATAGCCGGCGCCGACATGGACGCGCAGTTCGATCACGCCTTCGCCGACCGGCTCGCAGTCGCCGAAATTGCCGGTCTGTACGCGGCGCAGGCGCTCGCGGATGCGTGCCTGCGCGAGCTTGTCACGCACGGCGTTCAGCCATTCGGTGAAAGGCTCGCGACCGTCGTCGCGCTGATAGCGAAGCAGTTCGAACTTGGAGAGCATTGTAACTTATAAGCTACAAAAAATCAATGGAACGAATCGGGTCGCATGCAATGGCTTCACAGCCGACGCGCATGCAGCGTCTTCATGGTTCGGCTGTCAGGGCATGGAGCGGACCTCCCGGACGACGATCATTGTTTCATCCGGTCGGGCGCGCGACGATTCGGCCAAATGGCCGGTATCGATGGCGTGATGAGGGGGGATGCGCTCGGAGACGGAGAGCGAGAGGAACGACTGGGTGGAGGGTTTGCCGGCTCGCGATGTGTACCGCGAGCCGGCAGATTCCCGCGCTACTGCTTCGCCGGCACGGCGGTCGCGACTTTGTCGAGTGCCGCCGGAATGTACGTATCGAGTTGCGCGGTCACCGATTCGTAGAAGTCGATCGGCTTGCCCCATGCGTCGGGCACGTCGACGTGTTTCCCGCTCGCGTACTCGGCCAGCGTGAACACCTTGCCGGCCGCCGCTGGATAGAGCGCGAGCACCTTTTCCTTGTGCTTGTCGGTCATCGTCAGGATGACGTCCGAATGCTTGACGTCGTTCGCGTTCAACTGCGCCGCGCGATGCGCGGACGTGTCGATCCCGCGGCGCTTCATCAGGATCACGCCGTTCTCCTCCGGCTTTTCGTCGTACGGATCCTCGTCGACCGCGCGCGAAATTACCGCGACATGCGCGTGGCGCTGCGCGATCAACTGGCCGGCAATCGCTTCCGCCATCACGCTGCGCCCGGTGTTGCCCGTGTCGACGAACGCGACCTTCTTCGGTTCGTCGGCCCATGCCGACGTCGCGCACTGGATGCCGACGCCGCAGAGCAGCGCAAGCGTGCCGAGGGTGTGCCTTCTTTTCATGATGTCTCCGCCAGGGTGGGGTGGTTGCTCGCCCCGGTGACGCACCGGGGTTTGCGGGAAATCATGACGGCCGCATGCGGCGGAAAAAAATAAACGGCCGGTTTTCGCAAGTCGGTGTCGCTTCGTTGCAAGCGGGTGCGACGCTCGGGCCGGCGCCGAGCGTCGTACGTCGCTGCTTCATCGTCATGCCGGCGAGGCGACACGTTCCGCTGCAAACCCCGCCAACGTACGCAACGCATCCCGCGCCGAGCGCAGATAAAACGCCTGCAGATGAAACACGTGCCAGCGTGCCGCATGAATCTCCAGCCGGCACAGCACGCCGCACGCATGCGCATGCTCCGCGAGGCGCTGCGCGTCGGACAGCAGCACTTCCTGGTCGCCGGCCTGGATCAGCATCGGCGGCAGGTCGCGCAGGTCGGTGTCGAGCGGGCCGCGCGCCGCGGCGGACCCCGTGCCGTGATACCAGCGCAGGCCCTGTTCGAGCCAGCCGCGCCGGATCATCGGATCGTCGTGGCGGCGCGAGGCCAGCGTCGCGCCGTCGAGCGCCGGGTCGGTCACGGGCGAGATCAGCAGCAGCGCGGCGGCAGCCGGCTCGCCGCGCTCGCGCAGCGCGATGGCGAGCGCCAGCGCCAGCGCGCCACCGGCGGAGTCGCCGGCGATCACGATCCGGTGTGGCGCATAGCCCTGCGTGCGCATCGCATCGTAGGCGGCCAGTGCATCGTCGAGCGCGGCCGGGCTCGGATGCTCGGGCGCGAGCCGGTAATCGGGCACCCACACCGGCAGCCCCGCGTCGTTCGCGAGGCGCGTCGTCACGCCGCGATGCGTATGCGGCCCGCCGAGACAAAATGCGCCGCCGTGCAGATAGAGGATCGCGCCACCCGTATCGCCACGCTTCGGCGCGACGACTTCGACGGGCACGCGTTGCGCCGACGTGCGGTAGCGCAGCGTGCCGCCCGCGCCGGGCATCAGCGGCGACAGCAGCGCGACGACGCGGCGCTGCATGCGCGCGCCGAACGGCGGCCCGATCAGCGGCCGGAACGCGACGCGCAGGAAACCGCGCAACGAAGCGGCCGTGAAGGCTTCGAGTCTGCCGGCGGGCGGCGCGACCATCGTGCCGTGCAGCGGCGAGGCCGCCGCGGGCAGCGGCTGCGACAAGCGGTACGCGGACATGCCGGTGAAGCGCGTGATCCACCGGTAGGTCAGCGTGAAGCCCGGCCAGTTCGTGCTGTTGTGTCCCGACGCATCGACGTACCAGCTCTTGCAATTGCTCCATACCGACCCTGCGAGCCGTTGCTGCACGTGCACGTTGAAACGCCGGTAGCGGCGCGCGTCGACGTCGATCTCGCGCGCGCCGTCGCGACGCATCGCATGCACGCAGCGCATCACGTGCGCGATCTGGCTTTCGAGCATGTAGACGATCGAGTTGTGACCGAGGTTGGTGTTCGGGCCGTACAGCATGAAGAAGTTCGGAAAGCCGGGCACGGTGAGCCCGAGATACGCCTGCGCGCCGCGTCGCCACGCATCGTTCAGTTCGAGGCCGCCGCGGCCCGTGATGCGCATCGGCGACAGGAACTCGGTCGCCGCGAACCCGGTGCCGTAGACGATCGCGTCGACGGGATGATGCACGCCGTCGGCGGTTTCGATCCCGTCCTCGGTCACGCGCCGGATCGGCTGCGTGACGAGCTCGACATGGTCGCGGCTCATCGCGGCGAGATAGTCGCTCGACAACAGGATGCGCTTGCAGCCGACCGGATAGTCGGGCGTGAGCCGTGCGCGCAGCGCGGGGTCCGGCACGTCGCGCGCGAGCAGCTTGCGAAACGGCCGGCCGACCGCGACCTTCATCAACCCGTGCAGGCGCGTGAACGCGATCGCACGCGCTTCGTAGTGCAGGTAGATCGATGCGCGATGCAGTTTCATCGCCGCCGGCAGCCGGCGAAACAGCGCCTTTTCCCACGGGCGATACGCGCGGTCGGGACGCGGCATCACATAGGCCGGCGAGCGCTGGAACACCGTCAGGCGCCGCACGTCGCCGGCGATCGCCGGAACGAACTGGATCGCCGATGCACCGGTGCCGACCACGGCGACACGTTTGCCGGCGAGTGCATAATCGTGATCCCAGTGTGCGGAGTGAAACGCACGGCCGCGAAACGTGTCGATGCCGGGCAGGTCCGGCATGGCGGGGCGGCTCAGCTGGCCGGTGCCGCTGACGAGCAGCGCGGCGCTCAGCGTCGTGCCGTCGCGCAGCGTGACGTGCCACAGCGCGCCGGCTTCGTCGTAGCGTGCGTGTTCGACTTCGGCGCCGAAGCGCAGATATCGCGCGAGGCCGTACTTGCGCGCGCAGTGTTGCAGGTACGCGTGAATTTCAGGCTGCGGCGCGAACACGCGCGACCACGCCGGATTGGGCTCGAACGAGAACGAGTACAGGTGCGAAGGCACGTCGCACGCGGCGCCCGGATAGCGGTTGTCGCGCCACACGCCGCCGACGTCGTGCGAGCGTTCGACGATCACGAAATCGTGAATGCCGGCGCGTTGCAGCGCGACCGCCATGCCGATGCCGGCAAAGCCGGCGCCGATGATGATCGCGGCAAGCGGCGTGGCGGAGCCGGCGGAACGGGAAGGATCAGGCGACAGCATGGCGGGTTTCCTCGGGCTGGGCGGTATCGTGCGCGGCGTGGGGTGCAAGGGTAGCGTCGAAATCCGTCGCTGTCCTGACGATTGCTTCGGCATGCGGCTCTACCGCTACGCGGCATACGCCGCGCATCAGGTCGACGGCCTTCTCGGCGATCATGATCGTCGGCGCATTGGTGTTGCCGCCGATGAGCGTCGGCATCACCGATGCATCGACGATGCGCAGCCCTTGCAGGCCATGCACGCGCAGTTGCGGATCGACGACGGCGAGCGCGTCGCGTCCCATCCGGCAGGTGCCGACCGGGTGATAGACGGTGTCGGTGCGCCGCCGCAGCACGTCGCGAATCTCGTCGTCGGTCGTCACGTTCGCGGTGAACAGGTCGCGCGTGGTCCAGCTGGCGAGTGCCGGTGCGTCCATCAGGCGACGCGTGAGGCGGAAGCCCGCGACCATGTCGTCGAGATCGCGCGGATCGTCGAAGAATGCGGGATCGATGCGCGGCGCCGCGAGCGGATCGGCGCCGTTCAGCGTGACCGAGCCGCGGCTGCGCGGCCGCAGCAGGCAGACGTGGCACGACAGCCCGTGACCGGCATGCGGCTTGCGCGCATGGTCGTCGACGAGCGCGACGACGAAATGCAGCTGGATGTCCGGTGCGGCGAGATCGGCACGCGTTTTCAGGAAGCCGCCGCCTTCCGCGAAGTTCGACGTCAGCATCCCGCGCCGTTCGCGGCGAAAGCGCGCGAATTCGCGCAGCATGCGCAGCCCGCCGCGGACGGATACGCCCATCGTGTCGACGCTGCGCGTGCGGTAGCCGAAGATGAAATCCGGATGATCCTGCAGGTTGCGGCCGACGCCCGGCAGGTCCGCCCGTACCGCGATGCCGCGCTGCTGGAGTGCACTGCCCGGGCCGACACCCGACAGCATCAGCAATTGCGGTGTCTGCAGCGCGCCGGCCGCGAGCACGACTTCGCGCCGCGCGCGCAGCGTGCGGATTTCGCCGTGCTGCCGCACTTCGACGCCGGTTGCGCGCGTGCCGTCGAACAGGATGCGCAGCACCTGCGCATGCGTCTCGACCGTCAGGTTGTCGCGTCGCCCGACGTGCGGCAGCAGGTACGCGCGTGCCGCGCTCCATCGTTCGCCGTGCTTTTGCGTGACCTGGTAGATCCCGATGCCTTCCTGCTGCGCGCCGTTGAAATCGTCGGTGAGCGGCAAGCCGGCCTGTCGCGCGGCTTCCAGATAGCGCGCGTGAAACGGGTTGCCGGTGCGCAGGTCGCTGACCCACAGCGGGCCGTCGCGGCCGTGCCACGCATCGTCGAAGCGCTCGTTGTGTTCGCTCAGGCGAAAGTACGGCAGCACGTCGTCGTATGCCCAGCCTTCGTTGCCGAGCGCGGCCCAGCCGTCGTAATCGACGCGATGGCCGCGGATATAGACCATCGCGTTGATCGCCGACGAACCGCCGAGCGTCCTGCCGCGCGGCTGATAGCCGATGCGCCCGCCGAGCCCCGGCTGCGGCACCGTGTCGAAGGCCCAGTTGTTCAAGCGGGTGGGCATCATCGCGACCGCGCCGGTCGGCACGTTGACGACCGCGCCGTCGCCCCGGCCGCCGGCTTCGAGCACGCAGACGGTCACGGCCGGGTCCTCGGTCAGCCGCCCCGCGACGACGCAGCCGCCCGACCCGCCGCCAACCACGATGTAGTCGAAAGTCCTGCTCATGGAATCGTCTCCTTTCCTCGGTAACCGGTGGGTCACGCGATGCACGTCGGCATGCGGGGACGGGCGGCGCGCCGGTGGGCGAAGCGGGCGGCGGGATCGATCGGGCGACTCGGTCGCATGGTGTCTCCTCCTGGGGCGATGGCGTCGTTCGGGCGACGACCGGATGACGCCGATGGTGCGGGCCGCGTGGGAAAACACCAATGCTGCTTGGGGACAATTGTTTTAGTATTTGGGCCAAATCGGCGCTTCGAGGGTTTCTCCGCATGAGCTTCTGGGATTTCACCCGGAGTCCGGCCAGCGCCCGGCTGCTGGCCGATTTCGGCGACGAACGCGGCGTGCCGCCTGCCACGTTGCTGGCCGGCACCGGCCTCGCGAGCGCACAGCTCGACGACCCGAAAGTCGAGGTGACGGCCGCGCAGGAACTGCGGCTGACCGGCAATCTGCTGCGCGCGCTCGGCCGGGCACAGGGCCTCGGGTTCGAGGTCGGGCTGCGTTATCACTTCTCCGCGTACGGCGTGTGGGGCTACGGGCTGATCTCGAGCGCGACCGGGAGCGATGCGCTCGCGCTGGCGATGCGCTTTTTGCCGCTCACGTATGCGTACACCGTCATCACGTACCGCGAGGCCGCTGACACCGGCGTGCTCAACTTCGGCGCGCCGGAACTCGACGCCGACCTGAGCCGGTTCCTCGTCGAGCGCGACATGACGGCCGCGGCCGTGCTGCTGCAGGAAATCGCCAGCGGCGATTTCGCGTTGTCGCGCTTCACGCTGCAGGCGGTGCGTTCGCCGGCGCTTGTCGCGCCGCGCATCGCGGGTATCGAGCCGACGTTCGCGGCGCGTGCGAACAGCCTCGAGTTCGATCGCGCGTTTCTCGACCGGCCACTGCCGCATGCGAATCCGCTGACGGTGTCGATGTGCGAGCAGATGTGCGGCCAACTCGTCGAAGCGCGGCGTGCACGCGTGGGCACGTCGGAGATGGTGCGCCAGTACCTGAACGCGACGCCGGGCAGCGCGCCGTTCTCGCTCGAGGACATGGCGCGGCTGATGAACACGAGCCCGCGCACGCTCAAGCGCCGGCTTCAGGACGAAGGCACGACGTTTCGCGCGCTGCTCGCGCAGGCGCGCGGCGCGATGGCCGAGACGCTGCTCGCCGATGCGCGGCTGTCGCTCGCGGAGGTGGCCGAGCGGCTCGGTTTCAGCGATCTGTCCAGTTTCTCGCAGGCGTTCAAGCGCTGGTACGGCGTGCCGCCGGGCGCGTATCGCAGCGCGGCGCGGCGAACGGGCGACCCGCGATGAATCGCGGTACGATCGCTCGTTCGCCTGCCTTGCCTGCTGACATCACACTCACGAGACCCCCCGCATGATCACGATCCGCCCGATGACCGACGACGATTTCGCACGTTTCTGGCCGACCTACCGCGCCATCGTCGCTGCTCAGGAAACCTACGCATTCGATCCCGAGCCGACGCCCGAAGCGGCACGCGCACTGTGGCTCGACGCGCCGCTCTGTACGTGGATCGCCGAGGAGGACGGCGTGGTGCTCGGCTCGTATTACCTGAAGGCGAATGCGGCCGGGCCGGCCAAGCACGTGAGCAACTGCGGCTACATGGTGAACGAGGCCGCGCGCGGCCGCGGCGTCGCGCGCCTGATGTGCGAGCACTCGCAGCAGGTCGCGCGCGAGCACGGTTTTCTCGCGATGCAGTTCAATTCGGTGGTCGCGACCAACGAGGTCGCGGTCGCGCTGTGGCAGAAGCTGGGATTCGAGATCGTCGGCCGGCTGCCGCGCGCATACCGTCACGCGCGGCTCGGCTTCGTCGACTGCCTCGTGATGTTCAAGTGGCTCGGCGACGCGGCCGCCGCCGAAGCCTGAGTCACCTGCGCGCCGCGTCAGACGGCGAACGCGCCGTCGAACACGATCCGCTCGTCGAGCGCGAGCGTGCCGCGCGCGAAGATCAGGTCCAGATGGTGGCTGCCGTTTTCGCCGCCGCCGAGGCCGAGATGCAGGCCCGGATGGCGTTCCTCGAATCCCGCGTTGCGGCCGTACAGGCCGCGGATGCCGAGGTTCGTGCCGATGCCGAATTCCTCGATCCGCCGGTGATTCGCGTGCCGGTCCAGATAGGTCGAGAAGTCGCGCCGGAAGCCCGCATCGTCGGTGTCGAAATCGACGATCGTGCTGTGTTCGACATGCAGCGTCGCGAGCCGCTCGGCCACCTTGTACTTGATCGCGAACGGCACGGTGCCGAGAAACGTGCCGCTGAACACGACGGTGCCGTTCAGGTCCGTCACGTGCGTCGCGATCTCGCCGGGCACGACGTCGAGGTTGCCCATGCCGTCCACGCTCGTCCATTTCTGGTCCGGCGCGAGCGCGCCCGTCAGCGCGTTGCCGGCTTCGTCGATGAAGCGGATCTGCGACGCGCGCGAGGCCGCCTCGATCAGCCGGCCGTTGCGGGCGGCGATGTCGTCGAGCGATTCGGCGAACGCCTCGTCGAGGTGCGGGCCGTAATCCTTGAATAAAACCGATTTACTCCAGTGTTCGACGATCGCGGGGCGGATCGCGGCGAGGAACGGCGGCCCGCTCGGCGACGGCGTCGGCAGGCACGACGAGTCGTACAGCAGCACGAACAGGTCGGCGTTGTCGAGCGCGACGGCGATGTCGGCGGGCGCGGTGCTTTCGAGGCAGAGGGTGGTCGCGTCGAGCGAATCGGGCAGGGCGGAAAAGGCGCGCAACGCGATGTCGCGGTTGCGGGTGTCATAGCCGACCAGCAGTTTTCCCGATTCGCCGCGGGCCAGCTTGGCGCGCAGCGCCGGGTGAAAACCGAGCGCGCGGTGCAGGTTCAGCATGCGTATCTCCGGAAGCGGCGGAAGGGCCGAGGCCCTTCCGCGAGAACGGGTGGCCCGCTCAGACCGGCCAGAGCGCGGTGCCGAACGGCACCACGGCGTCCTCGACCATCATGTCGACGGCCTCGGGGTGCGTGTCTTCCTGCATCCAGTCAAGCAATTCGATTTGCTGGGTTTCCTGCATGTCAATTCTCCTGTGGTGAACATGAGTGATTCAACATGAAAGCGCGACAAAAAAATTGCCGCTCCTCGTTCGGCATTTTGTGAATCCCGGACAAGTGGCGTCGATATTAGTCTGACGAATTTTCGAATGCAATGCGTTGCCATGTTTTTAGCCGACACGTGCTAAACACGCAGCGTTTGCGCTTCACATACTGGAAAAACCGGATAAAACGGGCGACAGATCACGCATCATTTTTTTAGAGGACGGAATCCGGATCGACGAAATGAATTCGGCTATTTTTAATTCGAATTCAATTGTCCGGATTGCTGCGTTTTATGTCATTGACGAAAGCCGCATACGCATTCGCGTGGCGTTCGAATCCGCGATCGAACCGGTCCGCGATGTCACGCACCGCGCGCGGTTCGCACGCGAGCGTCATCCGAGCAACGCCTTGCCGATCGCCTTGGTCGGTTCGGAGCGCAGCACCAGCGAAGTCGTGACCGCGCCGAAGCGCGCAATCGCGTCGATGAGCGTTTCGAGCTGGCCCGGTGTCGGCACCAGCACCTTCAGCAGAAAGCAATCGTCGCCGGTCATGCGATGGACTTCGATGACATGCGGCATGTCGGCAAACGTGCGCAGCGCCGGTTTGATGTGCTCGTGAGTCGTCTTCAGCCGGATGATGGCCATCATGCCCAGCCCGAGCGCCGCCGGATCGATCCGTGCGCCGTAGCCCGCGATGATGCCGCGTTCTTCGAGCCGCTTGACGCGCTCCGACGTCGCGGGCTGCGACAGCCCGATGCGCCGGCCCACTTCCGACAGCGGCGTTCGCGCGTTGTCCTGCAGGGCCTCGAGGATCGCAAGATCCAGGCGATCCAGTGCTTCGTCCGGCATGACGGTCCTCCGGTACCGTTGATTCATCGGCATTTTGTCTCAATAACCGATGACTTGCCATTCCATGCCGACCGGCGCCCCGTCACACTGCCGGCTTTCGTTGATGGAGGGCGTGATGGAGCAAGCGATCGTGATCGTGCCGGGTATCGGCAATTCGGGACCGGATCATTGGCAGAGTCATTGGGAGACCGCGTTTCCCCGCGCCGCGCGCATCGCGCCTGAGTCGTGGGATGCGCCCGACCTGGCCGACTGGACGGCGGCGCTGGACGAGGCCGTGGCGAACGCCGGCGCGCCTGCGCTCGTGATTGGTCATTCGCTGGGTTGTCTGTTGTTCGCGCATTGGCATGCCGCGTCGGCGCGCGCGGTGCGCGGCGCGTTTCTCGTCGCCGTGCCGGACCCGGCAGGGCCGCGTTTTCCGGTGGCCGCCGCTGCGTTCGCGAAGCTGCCGCGCGGCCGGTTCGGGCGCGTGCCGGTGCTGGCGATCGCGAGCGCGGACGATCCGTACGATCCGTCCGGGCGAGCGCTCGAATGGGTCACGCAACAGGGCGCGACGCCGCTGCAGCTCGGCGCGCGCGGCCATCTGAACGCGGCTTCCGGGTTGGGGGAATGGCAAGAAGGACGCACGCTGCTGGCGGCGTTTGCAGCCGGGCTCGGGCGAGCGTGATCGTGCGTGCCTGCGCCGGCCGTCGGGTTTTTGTCGCCACCGCACCGGTTCACGGCGGCTCAAGTATGATCGACCGACGGCGGCGCAAGCCCCGCAATCGAACAACGATGGAGACACCCCCGATGCGCGCAGTGCCGCAACCGGAGCGTGCCGGCCGCTCGCGGCCGGACGCCGGCGCAACCGATCCCGGCCGCATGGCCGCGTGGCGACTCGCGATCTGCCTGTCGCTCGGCAGCGCGATCGCGCTCGGCCTCGCACGCTTTTCATATGCGCTGTTGCTGCCGCCGATGAAGGCCGATCTCGGCTGGACCTTCGCGCAGGCCGGCGCGCTGAACACGGCGAACGCGGCAGGCTACCTGATCGGCGCGCTCGCATTCCCGCTGCTGTCGCGGCGTTGGCGCGCGGGCACGCTGCTCGCGGCCGGCTGCGCACTGACCGCCGTGCTGATGGCCGCGGGCGGGCTCACGTCGGACATGCACGCGCTACTGGCGCAGCGGCTGGCCACAGGTATCGGCAGCGCGTTGATCTTCATCAGCGGCGGTGTGCTGGCCGCGCGGCTCGCGTCCGCGTCGCCGCGCGACGCAGGTCTGCTGCTCGGCCTCTATTACGGCGGCACCGGATGGGGCATCGTCGCGTCGTCGCTGCTCGTGCCGGCCACGCTCGTGCACCGCGTGCACGGCTGGCAGCCCGCGTGGTTCGCACTCGCGACGGCGTGCGTGCTGTTCTCGGCGGTGGCCGTGTCGGCTGCGCGCCGCATCGAGCATGCGCATGCGGCGCCAGTCAGACAGACCGACGGCGCGAAACGGGCGGCGAGCGCGAGCCCGGCCCGCTTCGCGCTCGCGCTGGCCGGCTACGGGCTGTTCGGCGTCGGCTACATCGGCTACATGACGTTCATCGTCGCACTGCTGCGCGGCGCGGGGATGAGCGGCACGGTGGTCGCCGCGTTCTACGTGATGCTCGGGATCGCGACCGTCGTGTCGGCGCGGCTGTGGTCGGGGCTGCTCGACCGGATGCGCGGCGGCCAGGCGCTCGCCGTGCTCAACGCGCTGCTTGGCGTCGCGACGCTGATGCCCGCGCTGTTCGTGCATCCGGCCGCCGCGTTCGCGTCGGGCCTGCTGTTCGGCGCGACGTTCCTGTCGGCGGTCGCGTCGACGACGGCCTTCGTGCGGCACAACCTGCCGCCCGACGGCTGGGCGAAGGGGATCAGCGCATTCACGACGGTCTTCGCATTCGGGCAGATCGCGGGGCCGGTCGCGATCGGCTGGGTGTCGGACAGCGCGGGGCTCGCGCGCGGGCTCGTGTATTCCGCGCTGACGCTGTTCGCGGGCGCCGCATTCGCGGCCGGGCAGCGCGCGCTGCGCAGCACGTCCGCGTAGTCAGGCACCCGTCACCGCACGCACGCGGTACGCGACACGCGATGAAACGCACGGCTGAAGTAGATGAGGCTGTCGCCGTCGTCGCGCACGCGAATCGACGTCGCCTCGATGAACATCACCGAATGCGAGCCGACTTCCTTCATCTCGGCGATCGTGCCCTGCAGGCTCGCGAGCGCGTCGCGCAGCACCGGCACGTCCTGTTCGCCGCGATCCCACACGGGCAACTGGAAACGCTGTTCCATCGGCAGGTCGGTGAGCCCCGCGAAGTGTCGCGCGAGCAGTTCGTGCTCGGCCGGCAGCACGTTGATGCAGACCTGACGGTTGCGCTCGAAGGTCGCGTGCATCGCGCTCGACCGGTTCAGGCACACGAGCAGCGTCGGCGGCGCGTCGGTGACGGAGCACACGGCGCTCGCGGTGATCCCGCAGCGGCCGTGCGGCCCGGCGGTGGTGATCACGTTGACGGCCGCGCCGAGGTGGGCCATCGCCTGGCGGAAGGCCTTCTGCGCGTCGGTCGGTTCGACGCGCGCCGGTCGCTGGATATCGGTCGTGGAAGACATGGGCGCTCCTGGTTGGACGAAAGCGGCGAACGATGCAGCGCGGCGAGCGCGGCGCCGGATCGCCGACGATGACCCAAGCGTACGTCGCGAAAATGCGGCCGACCATTCGCACGATTGGCGATCGGGATGGCGTTGCCGCCAACGCGTCTAAAGGTTCTACCTAGATGCGTGCCGCCGCGTGTGAAAAAAACCGCGATTGCGCGTTCGTGCGGCACGTGCAGGGGTTTGCAGCGGGTTTTCGGCTCGTTATGATGTGCCGCACACCCCCAGCGAACGACGCTCGCGACATGCCGGCCACCGGCTTCCCGCGCGGCGCGTGCGATACCGATACCGATATTCAGCGAGACACCCGCGATGACGTCACCCGCACCGATCGTATACATCGTCGACGACGACAGCGGCATGCGGACGTCGCTCGCGTGGCTGCTCGAATCGGTCGGCATCGCATCCGAAGGATTCGCGAACGCCGCCGACTTTCTCGCGCGCTTCGACGTGAACTTGCCCGCCTGCCTCGTGCTCGACGTGCGGATGCCGGAGAAAAGCGGCTTCGACGTGCAGGCCGAACTGAATGCACGCGGCGCGACGCTGCCGGTGATCTTCGTCAGCGGGCATGGCGACATTCCGATGTCGGTGCGTGCGTTGCAGAACGGCGCGATCGATTTCGTCGAGAAGCCGTACAACTCGCAGCAGATGCTCGAGCGCGTGCAGCGTGCGCTGCGGCTCGCGCAGCAGCGGCACGCGGTGAGCCAGCGCCACCGCGAGCTGCGCCAGCGGCTCGATGCGCTGACCGCGCGCGAGAAGGAAGTGCTGCGCGGCGTCGTGGACGGCAAGGGCAGCAAGCAGATCGCGTCGGATCTGTCGATCAGCGTGAAGACGGTCGACGTGCATCGCGCGAGCATCAAGGAGAAGCTCGGCGCGACGTCGATCGCCGCGCTGGTGCGCGACGTGATGGTCGTATGGGGCGACGACGGCGAATCGTCGCGATGAGTCCCGGCGCGTTCAGCGCATGTACAGCCCGCCGTTGATGTCCCAGCATGCGCCGTTCGCGAAATGCGCGTCGCCCGACGCGAGCAGCACGGCGGCATCCGCGACGAACCCGGTCGACCCGAGCTTGCCGCCCGGCAGGCTCGCGAGCACCTGACGCAGTTTTTCAGGCGCGACGCTTTCGTACACGATCGGCAGATCGAGCGGCCCCGGCGAGATCGCGTTGACGGTTACGCCGTGCGCGGCGAGATCGCGTGCGAACACCTTCGTCAGCGTCAGCGTGCCGCCTTTCGCTGCCGCATAGTGCGCGCCCGTCGCCGAGCCGCCGTTCTGCCCGGCGAGCGATGCGATGTTGACGATGCGGCCCGCGCCGCGCTGCGCGAAGTACTGGCCGAACACCTGGCAGCCGAACAGCACGCTGCGCAGGTTCACGTCGATCACCTGGTCGAACTGCTCGGCGGTGATCTCCATCGCCGGTACGACCTTCGACGCGCCTGCGTTGTTGACGAGCACGTCGACCGTGCCCCAGCGCGCGACGAGCGCATCGCGCGCCGCTTCGAAATCGCGTTTGGACGTGACGTCGAGCGGCAGCGCGATCGCGCGTGCGCCGCTCGGGTCGAGTTCGCGTGCATGCGCGTGAACGGCGTCGGCGGCGATGTCGGCCAGCGCGACGCGATAGCCGGCCGCATGGAAGCGTTCGGCGATGACGGCGCCGAGCCCGCGCGCGGCGCCGGTGACGAGAACGACTCGATCTGACATGGTGTGGAATTCCGTGGTTCGCGGGCGCACGCCGATGGAAGCGGCGCCCGCATCGTGGTTCATGCGGCGAGCGCCGCTTCGAAGTGGGCCGCGATCGCGCAGACCCGCTCGTCCGCGCCTTTGCGACCGACGATCTGCAAGCCGGCCTTCAGCGGTGAACCGGCGAGCGGTAGCGGCAGGCTCAGCGCCGGATGGCCGCTCAGGTTGAACGGCCGGATCAGCGACGACATCGCGATCACCGATACGCCGTCGCGGGCCTGCTGCAGCGTGATCGGCAGCGCGGGCAGCGTCGGCAGCACCAGCACGTCCGCGTGTTCGAGCGCGGCGTCGACCTGCGCGGTGAAGCGTGCGCGCACGGCTTCGGCTTCCGCGAGCGCGGCCGGTGTCGTCGTCGCGGCCATGCGCAGTCGCGCATCGAGATCGGCGCCGAGCCGCCCCGTTTCGACCAGATGGCCGAACGCGCGCGACGTTTCCGCATTGATCACGGTCAGCCCGGCCGCGAACGAGGCCGGCATTTCGTCGAGCACGACCGTGTGCGCGCGCAGGCTCGATGCGCGAACGGCCGCATCGAGCGCGGCGGCGATCGCCGGGTCGGCGTCGACGACGAGTTGCGCGACCGTGCAGCCTGCCGCGGCAGCCGTCGCCTGCGCACGATCGAAGCCCGGCGCGATCGCGGCCATCACCGCGACGAGCGTGCGCATCTCGCGTGCGAACGGCCCGACGCAATCGAGCGTCGTGTCGGCGGGCGCGACGCCGCGCCGCGACACGCGGCCGAACGTCGGTTTCAGCCCGGCCACGCCGCAGCACGCGGCCGGCCCGCGAATCGAGCCGCCGGTATCGGTGCCGAGCGCCGCATCGACGGCGCCGAGCCCGACGAGCGACGCGGAGCCGCTCGACGAGCCGCCGGGAATGCGCGTGGCATCCTGCGGATTGACGGGCGTGCCCGTGTAGTCGTTGATGCCGGTCATGCCGAACGCGAGTTCGTGCATGTTCGCCTTGCCGGCGATCTGCCAGCCGGCGTCGAGCAGCAGGCGGACCACGTCCGCGTGCTGCGCGGCGGGCGGCGCATCGGCGAGCGCGCGGCTCGCCGCGCGGGTCGGATGGCCGGCGATGTCGATCGTGTCCTTGATCGCGATCGTCGGGCCGGGGCCGCCGAGCGTGAAGGTGTCGATGAAGCCTGTCATGGTCGGTATCGTGCGAAAGCAGCGGGAAACATCAGGACCGTGGCGCGGCGGCGAGCGGCCACGGGCCGTCGAGCACGCGTTCGGTGCGGAAATGGCGGATCAGCCAGGTGGCGCCGTCGGCTGCCGGCGCGAAATCGACGGTCAGCCGCGCGGCGATCAGTTCGGCCGAGCCGTCGGCGTAGCGCGACGCCTGCAGCATGATCCAGCGGCCGCGCGCGCTGGCGCGATCGGCGCCGATCTCGATCGACTCCGACGTCAGGAAGTGCAGGTTCGCCGCGAAATGCGGATCGGGCGGCAGGTAGCGGCCGAGCATCGCGACGATCGCCGCGGGGCCTTCGAGGCGGCCGAACTTCCGCGCGTATTGCGGGCCGATGCCTTCCCACACGGCGTCGGCCGTGAACAGGTCGGCGAGCGACGGACCGGCGCCGGCGTCTGCGGGGACGTCGCACAGCGCCATGTAGCGCGTGAGCGTCGCGCGCACCGCGCGCTCGGCATCGAGCGCCGCGACGCGCTGCACGAGCGTGTCGATCGCGGCAGGGGACAGGTCGGTCATCGCGCGCCTCACGCCGCGGGCTTCGCGGCCGGCGGCACGGTTAGCGCGCGGCCCACGCGCGCCTCGATCTTGCCGTAGCGCCACAGGTTGTATTCGCCGACGGGTGTCGTGCGGTACAGGTTGCACACGGCGACCGTCGTGTCGAAATCGGCGACGTCGGCCATGATGTAGAAGGTCCAAGGCGCGCCGTCGGCCTGGCCGACCACGAGGCGGTCGTCGTCCATCACGCCGAGCACGCGCACGCCGGGCATCGCTTCGACGGCCGCGAGCATCGCGCCGTACGCCTGCCACACTTCGCCGATCTGCTCGCGCGGAAGGTCGAAGAAATTCTGCGACACGCCGCAGCAGAACAGGACGCGCAGCGGCAGCGGATTCGAATCGGACATATCGGTTTCTCCAGAGAAATCAGGCGGGCGCATGAGCCGGCCGGCGACGGCGCGACCGGTTCGGCTTCATGCGCGTTCATCAAAAGCGTCGGTCGATGCAGGTTACAGATAACCGGGAAACGGCGCGACGCCGGTGAATACCGCGCCCGCGCCGTCGAAGTTGCCTTCGGCGAGGAACGCGTGCTGCGTGACGACCATCGCATCGCGCAGCAGCCGCTGCAGCGGATGGGACCGGTAGATCGCCGCCGTGCCGCCGAGGCGGTACGCGCGCTCGACGACGCTCGCGCCTTCGCGGGCGATCTGCGTGGCCGCGAGCCGCAGCAGGCTGACCTGGTCGGGCGTCACCGGGTTGCCCGCGAGGATCGATTGCCACACCGAGTCGGTCGCATCGTAGAAGAACGCGCGCGCCGAGCGCAGCTGCGCCTCGGCCTTCGCGAGCTCGATGCGGAAATACGCGCGATCGGCCAGACGCGGCGCGCCGGTCGTCGTCTGGCGGCCGCCGGACATGCGATTCACGACGTCGAGAGCCGCACGCGCGAGGCCGAGGTTGACGACGGCCAGCACCTGCGCCGCATACGCGACAGTCGGATAGCGGTACAGCGGTTCGTCGACGGTCGGCTCGCCGCCGCGTACGAAGGTCCACGCCTCGGGCACGAAGCGGTCGTTCACGCGCAGGTCGTGGCTGCCGGTGCCCTGCATGCCGACCACGCTCCAGTTCTCGACGATCTCGACCTCGGCGGCGCGGAACACGGCCGTGCGCGGCTTGTTCGGCGCGGCGTCCTGCACACCCGGCACGGCGATGCCGACGCCGAGCCAGTCGGCGCCCTTGCAGCCGCTCGCGAATTTCCACGTGCCGTTCACGCGCCAGCCGCCCGGCGCGTCCTGCGCGGGCTGCACCGGGAACAGGCCGCCCGCGAACACCTGGTCGGGGCCGCCCGCGTACAGCTCGGCCTGGGTCTCGAGCGGCAGCGCGGCGAGGTAGACGTTCGCGGAGCCGAAGCTCGCGACCCACGCGGCCGAACCGTCGGCGGTCGCGATCCGTTCGATCATGTCGAGGAACGCGGTCGGCGCGAGCGCATCGCCGCCGAAGCGGCGCGGCGTGCCCGCGCGATAGATGCCGGCCTGCTTGAACAGCGCGATCACGTCGCGCGGCACGTGCGACAGCCGGTCGAATTCCTCGCGGCGCGCGGCGACCGTTTCGAGCACCGCGTCGAGCGCCGACAACTGCCCGGCCGCGGGAGAGGCCGCGGGCGGCGAGGTCGGCGCGGATTCGATGGCGAGGGCGGCTTGCGGCATGGTTGTCTCCTGGGGATGGGGGGCGATTTCTGTGTCGGTTGCGGGGAGCCAGACGATGCAACCAGTCTAGAAACGCCGAAAACACGCAGCAATTGGTGCGTTGGGCCGCGCGACTGGTGACGCTCCGTGCCGGCCTAAAGAAATCTTCAGATGCGATCGGCGCGCGCCGGTGCTATGTTGGGTTTCCGGCCGCGCGACGCCGCGCGCCTTCTTCCGAATCCGATCATGAGTTTTCCCGACGAAGACGATTTCCACCGGCTGCTCGACGCGCTGACGACCTGCGTGCTGCTGCACGACGCGCACACCAGGGCAATCGTGTGGGCGAATCGCGCCGCGTGCATCGCGCTCGGCTTCTCGGTCGAGGAACTGCTGCCGCTGAAGGCGCCGGACATGACGCGCCCCGAGCCGAAGTACCGTCGCGAGATCGCGGTGAGCGCATGGGATCGTGCGCTCGTCGACGGGCCGCAGGTGTACGAGTGGTGCTATCGCTCGCGTACCGGCGTCGACATGCTGTCCGAGGCCACCGCGACCTACGTGCCGCTGCGCGGGCGCGACGTCGTGATGGTGCAGTTCCGCGACATCAGCGCGGAGGAGGCGGTCCGCCAGCAGTTGCGCCGCTACGAGGCGCGGCTGCGCGAGTTCATGCAGGATCTCGACGAAGGCATCGCGGTCGTGACGCCGCACGGCGGCGTGCAGTTCATCAGCGAGTCGGGCCGCCGCGTGCTCGGGCTCGCGCCCGACGAGCCGCTCGGCGCGGTGCTCGACTACTGCTCCGCGGCCGATCGCGACCGGCTCGTCGCGCAGTTGCGCGACGCACCGTCGGCGCACCCGTCCGCACCGCAGCGCTACCGGATCGTGCGGCGCGACGGCTCGGCATGCTGGCTGCGCATCCTGTGCCGGCAGGTCGAGATCGAGGACGATCTCGACGGGCTGCTCGTGCAGTTCCGCGACGTGAGCGACGAAGTCGCGATCGAGGACGCGCGGCGCGCCGAGGCGCGCATGCTCGAATACGCGGGCCGTTACAACGCGATGGGCGAGATGGCGACCGTGATCGCGCACGAGTTGAGCCAGCCGCTCGCGGCCGTGCGCAATTTCATCGAAGGCGCGGTGCGGCGGCTGAACGGCGACGGCGCCGTCGACGACGCGATCTGGGGGCTGCGCAGCGCGGACCGGCAGGCCGAGCATGCGGCGCTGATCATCAAGAGCGTGCGCGAATTCATCGTGAAGCGCGAGCCGGTCGTCGCGCGGGCCGACCTGCGCGACATCCTCGCGGACGTCGCGTACTTCATCGAGCTGCGCGCGAAGGAGGCCGGCGTGACGGTCGCGATCGTGCAGGCCGACGCACCGCTGCCGATCCGCTGCGAACGCGTGCTGATCGGGCAGGTGATCCTGAATCTCGCGTTCAATGCGATCGAGGCATTCGCCAGTTGCGAGCGGCTGCCGCGCACGCTGACGCTCGGCACCGCGAACGTGGCCGGCCACGCGGAGTTGCGTGCGATCGACAATGGCCCGGGCATCGAGGCCGGCGCGCACGACCGGCTGTTCGACGGCTTCTCGTCGTCGAAGGCCGGCGGCAACGGGATCGGCTTGTCGCTGTGCAAGAGCATCGTCACGCACCACGGCGGGCGGATCGCCGCGAGCCCGGCCGCAGGCGGCGGGCTCGACTGCCGCGTGACGCTGCCGCTCGCCGACGCGCCCGCCTAGCGGCTGCGCGGCGTCACGACGGGGCAGCGGCGCGCGGCGCATGGTCAGCGCCCCAGCGCCCGCGCGGTCTGGCCGCCGATGCCGAAGTCCGTGTTCGGAATGTCCTTGATGATCACGCGCGTCGCCTGCAGCGGCGCGTCGAGCACGTGCGCGCCCGCGTCGGACAGCGCGGCGATCAGCGCGCGCTTCTGTTCGTCGGTGCGGCCGGCGATCAGGATCGCGACGATCACCGGCAGCGACGGCGGCGCGCCGTCCGCGGCGCTGCGGCCGCCGAGGCCGATATGCGTCGCCGGCAGCTCGGTGAGCAACACGCGCACCGATTCGATCGGTGCGCCGATCGCGTCGACGGTCGCACCGGTCAGCCTGGCGATCAGTTCGGCCTTGCGCGCGGCATCGTGGCCGGCCGGCAGGAAAACTTCGAGTGTGGGCATGGTCGTCCGGAAAGGTGAAGGTGACCGGCTCACCGTTGCGCAGGCGATGGCGAACCGGTGGGCCGCGCAAAGGTGAAGGTGACCGGCTCACCTTTGCGTTGGCGGCGGCGAACCGGCAGCCGCTCACAGGTGAAGGTGCCCGGTTCACCATTGCGTTGGCGACGTTGAACCGGTCAGGGCTTACAGCAGGAAGCCGATGGCGCTCAGCGCTTCGGTCGAGTCGATCAGGCGCACGACTTTCTCCGCGATCCGCATCTCGCCGTCGCCATCGACGTGCAGCTTGTGCGTGACGTCGGCCGCGAACAGCGTCGCGACGCCGCGCTTGTACGCGACGACGACCTGCGCCGATTTCAGCTCGACGGTATCGGCGCTGCCGCTCTCCAGCGTGAAGCGCGACACGGTGCGCACCGTGCGCGCCGCGTCGGTCGCCGACGCCGAATAGCCGGACACCATCCGCTGCACGCGCTTCTCGCGCATGTCCTGGTCGTCGAACACGTAGTTCAGCGTCGCCGCGAAATCGGTCGTGTCGGGATCGATCGGCACCACGTAGTGCCCGGACCGGTCCCACAGGTCGAGCCACGCGCGGTAGTCGCGGCGGTCGAGCATCTCGGCTTCGCGCCACACGAATTCGACCGCGCGGGCGAAGGTCTGCTCGGAAAAGAGGGCGTTGCGGTCGTCCATCATTGTTGCTCCATCATCTTGCGCCATTGCTGGTAGGCCTCGCGCATGCCGGTTTCGTCGGTCGCATGCGCGGTCTTTTCGCCGTTCGCGGCGGTCGTCTCCCGGTTCAGCCCGCGATTCACGAGGATCGGCACGTCGGGGCCCGCGTGCGCGCCGCGCTGCACGCGCTCCCAGGCTTCCGCGTCGTCGGGGCTGCCGAAGCCGAACGGGCCCTGGAAGTGCTCGTGGATGCGCAGCCGCTCGCGGTTCGCTTCGTCGGGGCCGCCGTCCATCGCGAGCGCGACGTGGCGGATCTCGGTTTCGTTCGCGGAGATCGGCCGCAGCACGCGGAAGAACGCCATCGACAGCGCCAGGTTCGGGAACAGGTTCAGGTTGAAGCCGACGCCCATCAGCGAGCGCACGATGCGGCGCACTTCGTCCGGCGCATGGCGCTCGGCGAGCTTCGCGGCGAGCGGCGCGAAGCGTTCGGGCAGCGGCGCGCCGTCGTCCTCGTCGAGATCGATCAGCTCGGGCATCAGCACCGCGAGGCTGTGGCCGTTGCCGAGCCCGCGGCAGAACGCGTGCTCGCTCGTCATGAAGCTCGTGATCGCGGCGGCCGTCTCGTCGTCGATCGACTTCATCCACGACTTGTGCACGACCGGGAAGTGATAGAGGTCGGTGGTGTTCTCGAGCTGGATCTTCCAGTTGCCCTTGAACTTGAACTTGTGTTCGCCGTTCGCCTTGATCGGGTAGCCGGCGCCCTGTTTCATGAACAGGTCGATCCACGGCTTCGCGCCGCCGAGGAAATCCTCGAGCGGTTCGATCGCATCGTTGAAGCTCGCGAAGATCAGCCCCTGGTACACGCCGACGCGCAGCTTCACGAGCGGCAGGTCGCCTTTGTCGCACACGCCTTCGTAGCCGTCGCCGTACGGCAGCGCGCGCAGCGTGCCGTCGAGCGCATACGACCAGCTGTGATACGGGCACGTGAAGCCCTTCGCGTTGCCCTTGTGCGCTTCGCACACGGTCGCGCCGCGATGGCGGCAGCGGTTCTGCAGCACGTTGATCTCGCCGGTCTTGTCGCGCACGACGATCACCGGCTGGCGGCCGATCGTCGTCGTGATGAAGTCGCCCGGGTTCGGCAGTTCGCTTGCGTGCGCGACCCAGATCCAGGTGCGGTAGAAGATGCGGTCGAGTTCGGCTTCGAACAGCGCGGGATCGTGATACATCGCGGGCGCGATGCGGTCGGGCTGCGCGAGGCCATGCAACGCGCGGGTGTCGATCGTCTGGTAGGCAATGTCGCTCATCGTCGTCGTGGGGAAAGAGTCGCGAAAATCGGGCCGCGCCGTGCGCAGCGTCCAGGGGCCAGTCTCGTCTTCTGCTACATATCGGTCAAATTGATCTAAAATTGATGATCAAATAAATACGGCAAATGATGGAGGTCACGATGACGTCGGTCGATCATCTCGATCTGAACCTGTTGCGCGTTTTCCAGGCGATCGTCGAGGAACGCAGCCTGACGAAGGCCGGCGAGCGGCTCGCGCTGTCGCAGCCGGCCGTCAGCTATTCGCTCGGCCGGCTGCGCACGCTGTTCGACGATCCGCTGTTCGTGCGGACGCGTTCGGGCATGCAGCCGACGCCGGTCGCGCTGGAACTCGCCGGCATCGTCGGCAAGGCGCTCGACATGGTGCGCGTCGCGCTGCGCTATGCGGAGCGCTTCGATCCGGCCGCCAGCACGCGCACGTTCCGGCTGTCGCTGTCGGATGCGGGCGAGATGGCGTACCTGCCGGCGATCTGCCAGGCGCTGCGCGAGCGCGCGCCGCGCGTGACGCTCAGCGTGCAGCCGCTGCCGGTGGAGGAGATCGAGGAGGCGCTGCGCGCGAGCCGGCTCGATTTCGCGATCGGCAACCTGCCGGAGCTGATGCCGCGCACGCGCCACCAGTTGCTGTTCGAGGAAACCTACGTGTGCATGACGGGGCGCCGGCGCGGGCTGCCGGCGGCTGCCGCGCTGAGCCTCGACCAGTTCGTGCGCGCCGCGCACGTCAACGTGAAATCGGTCGAGCACAGCCACCACGCGCTCGACGACGCGTTGCGCGCGCAGGGCGTGGGCCGCAACATCGCGCTCGAGGTGCCGCACTTCGTCGCGCTGCCGAGCGTGCTGTCGGTCACCGATCTGTATGCGACGCTGCCGAAGCGGCTCGCGCAGATCCTGAACCGCGACAACGCATTTCGTCTGTATGAGCTGCCGGTCACGTTGCCGCCCGCGCCGGTGACGATGCACTGGCACGAGCATTTCCACGAGGACGAAGGCAACGCGTGGATGCGTGCGCTGCTCGCCGAGATCGTCGAGCGCTTCGACGAGTGACGCTCGGGTGGTGCGCGATGGGCGGCCGAGGGGGCGCGCCGGCGTCGGCCTGCATCGGCTTCCAGCGCACCGGTGCATCGGCCCGTCGCTGGATCGGCGCCGCAGCATGTCGGCGCGCTGGCCGCATTAGAGATCGAGCACCAGCACGGCGGAACGTGCGCGCGACACGCAGCAGCAGATCACCGTATTGCTCGCGCGCTCGGCCTTGCTCAGGCAGTGATCGCGATGATCGGGCTCACCGTCGAGCACCGGCACCATGCAGGTGCCGCACACGCCTTCGCCGCATGACGTGTCGACCTCGATGCCGATCGTCGCGAGTGCGTCGACGATCGACGTATCGGGGGCGACGCGCACCGACTGGCCGCTGCGGTGCAGGCGCACTTCGAAGCCACCGGCCGGGCCCGAACCGGCTTCGGCATTGCCCGCATCCGCGGCGACGGGTTCCGCCGCGAAGCGTTCGAGATGAATCGCGTCTTCCGGGATTCGCGTGGCCGCGGCCGCGACGACGGCATCCATGAACGGCCCGGGGCCGCACGTATAGACATGCGCCGTCGGGTCGATCGATTCCATGCAACGGCCGAGTTCGGCCGCGAGCGCATCGGGCTCGACGCCGTAATGGAACGTCACGTGCGCTGCGAACGGCCCGGCCGACAGTTCGTCGACGAAGGCGGCATGGTCGCGGCTGCGCGCGAAATAGTGCAGTCGATAACGCGCGCCGCGCTTGTGCAGCGCATACGCCATCGACAGCAGCGGCGTGATGCCGATGCCGGCCGCGACGAGCACGTGTTCGCTCGCGTCATCGGTCAGACGAAACAGGTTGCGCGGCGTGCCGATCGACAACTCGGCGCCGACGCTCACGTCGTCGTGCAGCGAACGCGAGCCGCCGCGCGACCGCGCTTCCTTCTTCACCGCGAACAGGTAGCTGCCGCGCTCGTCGGGGTTGCCGCACAGCGAGTATTGCCGCGTGATGCCGGACGGCGCGGTGACGTCGATATGGGCGCCCGGTTCGTACGCGTCGAACGGCTGGCCGTCGACGCGCGAGACCCGGAAACAGCGGATGTCCTGCGCCGCGTCGATCAGCGCGTCGATCCGGACCTGGTGGCGGTTCGCTTGCATGGGAAATTCCGTGGGATAGAGGAAAGCGGCGCGGCAGAGCCCGCGCCTTCATGCGATCGAGAATAGGGACGGGCATCGCATAAATCAAATCGATTAAAAAGCGATGCCTGAATCAGCCGGATGGATAATACTCGGGCGCGCGGTCGTGCCCGGCGTTCAGCGCGCGGCAATCGCGTCGCCAGCGCCGGCGGCCTGCGGCGTCGCGGCCGACGTGTGACCGCGTTCACGGTCGAGGCTGCGGCGATAGTGCCGGCAGCCGACGGCGAGCAGCAGCGCGGCGAGCGTGGCCGCCGCGACGTTGACGATCGACATCGAATGGCCGACCTCGGCCGGCGCGCCGAACACGCGATCGGTGAACAGCGCGACGACGGTCGTGCCGATGCCGAGCGCGATCAGGTTCGACACGAGCAGGAACAACGCGGAGATCTGCGCGCGCATCTGGTTCGGCGCGAGCGTCTGCATCGCGGCGGTCGAGGTCGGCATCGGGAACGACGCGAAGAACATCGCGACGACCAGCATCGCGAGCGATGCGGGCAGGCTATCGAGCTGCGTGAACAGCGTCGCGGGGATCGCCATGCACGCGGCGCCGATCGCACCGGCGCGCATCGGCGCATCGCCGCGACCGCGCCGCAGCAGCCAGTCGTTGAGCCAGCCGCCGCAGAACACGCCGGCGGTGTTGGCGACCAGCAGCACGATGCCGAGCGTGTAGCCGGCTTCGACGGCCGTCATCCCGAAGCGGCGGATATAGAACGCGGGCGTCCAGCTCAGCAGGCAGTACAGCGCCATCGCGTAGAACGAGAAGCCGAGGTAGTGGCACGAGAAGGTCGCGCGGTGCGTGCCGACGAAGCGCAGCGAATCGCGCATCGACACGCGCCGCACGGCGCCCGAGCGATCCTGCGCGAGCCCCTTGCGCTGCGGATCGCGCACGGTCGCGGCGAACAGCAGCGCGACGAGGATGCCCGGCAGCCCGACGATCAGGAACGTGACCTGCCACGCATGCACCTGTCCGACCACCGGCAGCGTGAACGCGCTCGCATGCTTGAGCAGCGCGATCACGTAGCCGCCGATCAGGAACGCGATGCCGCCGCCGATGAACGAGCCGAGCGAATACACGGCGACCGCGCGCCCGAGCTTCTCCTTCGGGAAGTAGTCGGCGAGCATCGAATACGCGCCGGGCGACAGCGCGGCCTCGCCGACGCCCACACCCATCCGCGCGACGAACATCTGCACGAAATGCTGGCTGAGCCCGCACGCGGCGGTCGCGACGCTCCACAGCGCGATGCCGAGCGAGATGATGCGCGGGCGCGCATAGCGGTCGGCGAGATACGCGACGGGCAAGCCCATCACCGCATAGAACAGCGAAAACGCGAAGCCGTTGAGCAGGCTGAACTGCGTATCGGACAGGTGCAGGTCGCGCTTGATCGGTTCGATCATCAGCACGAGGACTTGCCGGTCGACGAACGAAAAGATGTACGCGAGCATGCAGATGACGACGACATACCATTCGTACGTATAGCGCTTGCCGTCGGCAGCGCGGGCCGTGGATGCGGACATGCGGGTTCTCCAGGAGCGGGCGGTGGGAAAGCGCGGCATCGGCCTGGCGGGCCGGGCGCGGTCGCGGCGCGAAAGCGTGCGGGTGACACGATCGACACGATCGGAGAGCAGCGTAGTCGGCCAAATTCGGCCGCCATAGCCGGAGTGACAGCCGCGCCACACGGACATTTACCGACCCGGATAAAGAAAACACCGAGACCGTGCGCACGGGCCGCCGTGCAGCGCGCGTGCGGCGGGGCCCGCGCGCGTCATGCGGCGCATCTATAAGCGTTATAGAGCGCATTGCGTCGACGTCCGAAATTGTCGTTCCTAGACTCGGCCCGGTTTTGATCGGCAGCGTTCGCATCTGAAAGCGAACGCGCTTCACATCAAGCGGCGCGATGCCGACAGGCGCCGCAACTTCTACGGGACGACGCAGATGAACCATCCGAACGGGCGGGCCGACCGGCTTGCCGTACCGCTTGCCGCGCTGCTCGCATGCATCGCGCTGCCGGCCGTCGCGCAATCGAGCGTGACGCTCTACGGCCGCATCGACACCGCGATCGAATACGCGAACGCCGGGCCGAACCACGTGGCGCGCATGGGCAGCGGCAACCTGTGGGCGTCGCAGTGGGGGCTGAAGGGCGTCGAGGATCTCGGCGGCGGTTATGCGACGATCTTCAAGCTGGAAGACGGTTTCAACGCGGCGAGCGGCGCGTTGTCGAACAGCAGCGCGCTGTTCGGCCGCGAAGCGTGGGTCGGCATCACCGGGCCGTTCGGCGGCGTGCAGTTCGGCGAGCTCTACACGATCCTGCATACGACGCTCGTCACGTACAGCCTGCCGGGGCTCGGCGCGGGGCTCGCCTGGGGCAACGCGACCAACAATTTCGTCGGGCCCGCGTTCCTGCGCGTGCGCAACTCGATGCGCTACACGTCGCCGCGCTACGCGGGCTTCATGCTGCGCGCGATGGCTGCACGCGGCGCCAACGGCGCGGCCGGGCAGCCGGCGACGCTCGGCGATACGTACGGCGCCGGCATCAATTACGTGCGCGGCGGCTTGTCGGTCGACGTCGACTACATGCAGCAGAAGTTCAGTCCGGTCGCGGCGTCCACGCTCGGCAGCACGAGCCCGGCCGCGAACGGCAACTACACGCTCGGCGCGATTTCGTACGACTTCAGCGTCGTGAAAGTGGCCGCGCTGTACCTGCGCCATCGCGGCGGCCCCGATGTGGCGACCGCGATCGACGGCCAGAGCGCGTATCCGCACAGCGACATCATGGAACTCAGCGCGACGGTGCCGATCGGGCGCGCGTCGCTGCTGCTGAGCATCGGCCATTACCGGAAGGTGGCCGACAGCGACGGCAACGCCGATTCGTACGGCATCCGCTTCGACTATCCGCTGTCGAAGCGCACGGTGCTGTACACGGGCGCCGCGATGGTGCGCAACGGCGCGCATGCGCGCTTCGTCGTCAACGGCGCGGCGGGCGGCGGCGTCGCGGTGGCGAAGCCGGGGGCGACCGCCAGCTCGCTCGTCGCGGGCATCCTCACGTCGTTCTGAGCGTTGCGGCGGCCCCGCGTGCGCCGCTATGCGCAGGCGGGCGGCTGCGGCGCGAGCCATGCGTCGAACGGCGCCTGCTCGCCGATATTGAACAGTTCGAGCAGCAGCGCCCGCAGCCAGCGATGGCCGGGGTCCGCGTCGAAGCGGCGGTGCCAGTACGCATTGACGGCCCATTCGCCGGCGCCGGCGATCTCGTACAGCACGCACGGCTGGCGTGCCGCGAACGTGATCGCGATCGTCTCCGGCAGGATCAGCGCGTAATCGCCGCCCTGCAGCAGGGCAGGCACCACCAGAAAATCGGGCAGCGCCGCGCGCACGCGCGGCATCAGCTCGTGCCGTTCGAGCAGTTGCATCGATTGCGGATGCGACGTGACCGCGACGAAGCGCAACGCATCGGGCGCCGTGCCGTCGAGCACGAAATCGTCGGGCAGCCCGACGCGCTGCGCGGTGCGGCGTGGCATCAGCAGCACGCAGCGCTCGTGCAGCAGCGCGGTGCGCTGGAAGTGGCTCGACGCATCGGCGAAATGCCCGAGCGCGAAGTCGATGCGCCCCGATTCGAGCGCGACGTTGAGCTGGCATTCGTCGACGTGCAGTGTCTCGATCACGGCGCCCGGCGCGCGCCGGTCGAACGCGGCGAGCAGCGTCGGCAGGAACGCGCTCGCCGCGAAATCGCTCATGTGCAGGCGGAACACGCGCTGCGTGCTGTCGGGCGCGAAGCGCGAGCCTTCGTCGAGCACGTCCTGCAGGATCGCGAGCGCCTTGTCGACCGAGATCGCGAGCCGTTGGGCACGCGGGGTCGGCTCGACGCCGGTGCCGGTGCGCACGAACAGCGCGTCGCGGAACATCAGCCGCAGCCGGCCGAGCGCGTAGCTGACGGACGGCTGCGTGACGCCGAGCCGCAGCGCCGCGCGGCCGACGTGCCGCTCCTCGTACACCGCGCGAAACGTCTTCAACAGGTTGAGATCGAGATCCTGCACGCGCAGGCCGTCGGGCGCGTCGCCGTCGTGCGGCGCGGGGTCAGGGCGGGCGGGGGCCGTCGCGCGGCCGGGAGCGGAGAGCGTCATCGGGTCTGCCTCGCGGTGACGGAAGGCGGGTGGCCGTAACGCCGCGCATACGCCTTCGCGAAATGGCCGAAGCCATGGATGCCGTGCGCGATCAGCACGTCGGTCACGCTGCGCGCGTCGCCGCGTTGCAGCGCCGCGTGCACGGCGGCGAGCCGACGCTCGCGCACGTACGCGGCCGGCGTGGTGTGCAGGAACGCGCGGAACGCATGCTGCAGCGTGCGCGGCGCGACGCCCGCGACGGCCGCCAGCGCGGCGAGCGCGAGCGGTTCGCCGAGATGCGCATCGACGTGATCGCACGCGCGGCGCACGTGCGCGGGCAGCGGCGGCGTGCCGCGCAGCAGCGCGTCGCTGTACGCGTGCGGCAGGTGCGTGAGCAGCAGCGACATCAGCCACGCGGTGAGGTCGGCGCCGAACACCGGCGAGGCCGTGCCGACGCCCGGCTGCGCGCCGAGCCGGCACAGGTACTCGAAGGTCGGCAGCACGAGCGCGGCGCCTGTGCCGCCGGCCGCGAGGTCGAATTGCAGCGGCCGCGTGAGCGTCGCCTGCAGCATGTCCTGCAGCTTGCATTCGAGCGCGCCGCGTTCGAGCCGCAGCACGAGGTTGCGGCAATCGGGGCTCGTGCGCAGGCGGCTCGCGAGCGCGGGCGACGACACGGTCAGCTCGCCGGGCCCGGCGCGTGCGACGACGCTGCCGGCCTGCAGCTCGCATGCGCCCGCGAGCGTCAGCCGGAACAGGAAGTGATCGGCATCGTCGCCGAAATCGATGCGTGTCTCGCGGCCGTAGCAGAGTTCGAGCAGCGCGCCGTGATGCAGCGGCACCTCGTACAGCTCCGCGTGAAACGGATCGCGGCCGGACGCGGCCATCCGGTGCGGCCCGAGCCGGTGCGCGACCGCGCGTTCGACCTCGTCGGGGGCCTGCAGCGTGCCGAGCCGGTTCGGCGCATGGCGGGAAAGGGCGATGTCCATGCCTAGACCTCGTGGCGGATACGGGAGCGCCGCGGCCTGCGCATCGCCGCGATTGCGTTGCGCGAACGGGCGCGTCGTTGCGCGTTTTGAAGCGACGCGGCGCGGGCGGCCGCGTAGTCTCGGACATACTCGATCACCGGGAGAAAACGATGAAGGTATGTGTTCTGGGCGGCGGCCACGGTTGCCATGCGGCGGCCATCGACCTGCTCGAAAAAGGCCACGACGTGACGTGGTGGCGGCGCGATCGCGAGCCGCATGCGCGGCTGCGCGAGCTTGGCGTGCTGAACGTCGCCGACTATCGCGGCAAGCGTTCGGTGCCGCTCGGCGATGCGCCGGGCGCGATCCGCCTGACCGACGATCTCGCCGCCGCGCTGCGCGGCGCGCAACTCGTCGTGGTGCCGCTGCCGGCCACGTCGCACGACGCGCTCGCCGCGCAGGTCGCGCCGCTGCTGGAGGATGGCCAGGTCGTGTTCCTGCCGCCCGGCACGTTCGGCAGTGCCGTGTTCGCCCGCGCGGCGGCCGATGCCGGCAACCGTTCGCGCGTCGCGTTCGCCGAAACGGGCACGCTGCCGTACCTGGTGCGCAAGCACGGCGACAACGACGTCGTGATCAGCGCATACGCGACGCGCCTGCCGACCGGCGTGTGGCCGGCGAATGCGGCGGGCTGGGCGTTCGACGTGCTGCGCGCCGGCTATCCGTCGGTCGAGCCGGTCGAGGATGCGTTGTCCGGCGCGCTGATGAACGCGGGCCCGGTGATCCATCCGCCGCTGATCCTGATGAACGCCGGGCCGCTCGAACACTTCGACGCGTGGGACATCCACAACGAAGGCACGCAGCCGTCGATCCGCCGCGTGACGAACGCGCTCGACGCCGAGCGCATCGCGGTGCGCGAAGCGCTCGGCTACCGCGCGCCGCATTTCCCGCTCGCCGATCACTACGCGACCGACGGCGACGAGTGGATGTACGGGCGCGGCGCGCACGGCAAGCTGACCGATAGCGGCGACTGGCGCGAGAAGATCGATCTGCGCGCGCATCGCTACATGCTCGAGGACACCCGGCTCGGGCTGTCGTTCATCGTGTCGTGCGGGCGTTGGGCCGGCGTGCCGACGCCCGTCGCGCAAGGGCTGCTGAGCATCGCGAGCGCGGTCGCGGTGCGCGACCTGTATGCGGAAGGCCGCACGCTGGAGCGGCTCGGGCTCGCGGCGCTGTCGAAGGACGCGCTGCGCGCGCTGCTCGACGCGGGGTATTCGGCATGAAGGCGGCTGCCGATGTGACACGCATTCACGTGCTCGGCGCGGGACGCATGGGGCAGGGCATCGCGCTCGTGTTCGCGTTCGCGGGCCTCGACGTGACGCTGATCGACTTCAAGCCGCGCGACGTGCACGCGTGGCGCGCATTCGAGGGCCGCACGCGCGACGAGATCGTGCGGCCGCTGCACGCGCAGGTCGCGCTCGGCCGCATCGACGCCGCGCAGGCCGACGCCGTCGTCGCGCGCATCGCGCTCGTGGCGCGGGACGGCGCGGCCGACGCGGTACGTGATGCCGACATCGTGTTCGAGGCGCTGCCCGAAGTGCTCGATGCAAAGGCCGACGCGCTGCGCTGGCTCGGCGAGCACGTCGATGCGCACGCAACGATCGCGTCGACCACGTCGACGTTCGTCGTCACCGAATTGCAGCGCCACGTCACGCACCCGGCGCGGATGCTGAACGCGCACTGGCTGAACCCGGCGCTGCTGATGCCGCTCGTCGAGGTCAGCCGCAGCGAGGCGACCGATCAGGCCGTCGTCGACGGGCTCGCGGCGCTGCTCGAACGCGTGGGCAAGAAGCCGGTGATCTGCGGGCCGGCGCCCGGCTATATCGTGCCGCGCATCCAGGCGCTCGCGATGAACGAGGCCGCGCGGATGGTCGAGGAAGGCGTGGCCAGCGCCGAGGACATCGACACTGCGATCCGCACCGGCTTCGGCCCGCGTTTCGCGGTGCTCGGGCTGCTCGAATTCATCGACTGGGGCGGTTGCGACATCCTGTACTACGCGTCGACGTACCTGGCCGGCGAAATCGGCCCGCGCTTCGCGCCGGCCGCGAGCGTCGTGCGCAACATGGAAGCCGGCCGCGACGGCGTGCGCACGGGCGCCGGCTTTCACGACTATGCGGCGGTCGACGTGCCCGCGTACATGCGGCAGCGGCTCGGCGAATTCGCGCGGCTGCTCGACCATCTCGGTCTGGCGCCGGCGTTCGACCGCGCGCGGCGCGACGCCGGGCGCTGAGCGGCGCGCGATCATGCCGGGTCGCCGCGCGAACCGGCGGCGGGCGTGGTGCGCGTCTCGCGCATCACGCACAGCGTCGCGACGGTCACGAGGCCGAGCGCAATGAGGAACAGCGACACCGGCCACGACGCGTGATAGCGCGCGAGCAGCGCGGTCGCGATCAGCGGCGACATCCCGCCCGCGAAGATCGATGCCACTTCGTGACCGAGCGCGACGCCCGAGTAGCGCACTTCGGTGCTGAACAGCTCGCCGACGAGCGCGGGCAGCGTGCCGATCATCGCGCCGTGGCTCACCGCCGTGCCGACCGTCAGCGCGAGCCACACGAGCGGCGTCACGCGCGTGTCGAGCAGCCAGAAGAACGGAAACGCGCACGCGACGAGGCTCAGCGCGCCGATCAGGTACACGGGCTTGCGGCCGATCCGGTCGGACAACCGGCCCCAGGCGAGCATCGCGCCCATTTCGACGATCATCGCGATCATCACGCCGGTCAGCATCGTGCCGTTCGGAATCCCGAGGTATTTTCCGTAGACGAGCGAGAACGCGAGGAAGATGTACGCGCCACCGTTCTCGGCCACGCGCAGCCCCATCGCGAGCAGGATTTCCTTCGGATGGCGGCGGATGCACTCGACGATCGGCAAGTGCGTGTGCGCGCCGCGTTTGCCGGCCTGTTCGAAGTCGCGGCTTTCCGGCAGATGGCGGCGGATATAGATGCCGATCGCGAAAATGACGATGCTCGCGAGGAACGGCAGCCGCCAGCCCCACGCGCGGAACAGGTCGTCCGGCAGCGCCTGCGCGGCGAGGAACGCGATCGACGACAGCACGAAGCCGCCGCCCACGCCGAGCTGGCTCCACGCCGCGTAGTAGCCGCGCTGCCCGGGCGGCGCGTTCTCGCTGATCATCAGCACGCCGCCACCCCATTCGCCGCCGGACGCGATGCCCTGCAGCAGGCGCAGCACGACGAGCGCGGCCGGCGCCCACAGGCCGATCTGCGCATAGGTCGGCAGCAGGCCGATCGCGAAGGTCGATGCGCCCATGATCAGCAGCGTCCAGACGAGCGACGCCTTGCGCCCGTAGCGATCGCCGACGTGGCCGAACACGATCCCGCCGAGCGGCCGCGCGACGAAGCCGAGCGCGAACGCCGCGAATGCGGCGAGGCTGCCCGCGAGCGGGGAGGCGCCGGGGGGGAAGAACACGTGGCCGAACACCAGCGCCGCGGCCGTGCCGTACACGAAGAAGTCGTACCACTCCATCGCGTTGCCGGCGACGGAGGCGATGACGATCCGGCGCAGTTGCCGGTCGGCGAGCGGCGCGGCAGCGGCGCCCGGGGATTGCACGGTGTCGGTCGGGTACATGGCGGACTCTGAAGGGGGAGGCAGGCGCGTGCCGTCTTCGCGATGCATGCGGCACTGCGGGCTAGTGTTGTCGGCCCGCCGCTTCCCGGTCAAATCCGCAGAAAAAGGGGAGTGTCATCACTCCCGCAAATGATGGTCGGCGCGTGCTGCGGCGCTTTCCCGCAGCAGCGCGATCATCCGTTGCGCGAGCGGCGGCACGTACGCGCCCGCGCGGTGCATCGCGCCGATGCGGCGGTCCAGTTCGAGTTCGCCGGCCCGCAGGTCGAGCGCGCGCAGCCCGGTCACCTGGGCGAGCGCGTCGGCGCCGCCGACGCACAGCAGCGACGTGCCGCGCAGCAACTGCAGCAGCGACGTGTTGCCGAAATCGGTCTCGACGCGCAGGCGCGGCGCCGGCAGCCCGCGCGCGCGGTATGCGTCGTCGATCCGGTGCCGCACCGGGATCGTCGTCTCCGGCAGCAGCCATTCCTGGTCGGCGAGATCCGCGAGCGTGAGCGCGCGCTTGCGCTGCAGCGGGTGGGCGGCATCGGCGAGCACCGTGAGCCGGTCGTCGAACAGCGCGATGGTGTCGAGCGCGGGGTCCGGCTGCTGCGGCTCGGGCGCCACCACCAGGTCGAGCTCGCCGGCCGCGAGCAGGTCGAGCAGCTCGCGCGCGAGCCGGCAGCGCAGCCGCAGCCGCGCGGCCGGCCGCTCGCGAATCAGTTGCCGGCACGCGCCGAGCACGAACGCGTTGGGCACGGTCGGCGAGTAGCCGACCCGCACGACGCCCTGTTCGCCGCCGCGGATCGCGCGCATCTCCTGCATTGCATCGTCGAATTCGAGCGCGATCCGCTGCGCGCGGGCGACGAAACGCGCGCCGGCCGGCGTCGGCGTCATCCCGTTCGCGGTGCGCTCGAACAGCGTCACGCCGACCTGCGCCTCCAGCCGCTGCACGGCCTTGGTCAGCGCGGGCTGCGACAGCCCCAGCGCGTCGGCCGCCTTGCCGATGCTGCCGTGCCGCTCCACGGCCAGCAGGTACTCCAGATCGCGGGTATCCATCAGGGGATTCCTGTCGGTTATGACTTTATATCCGGTAATGCATTGTGGTGATGCCTCGGCATCTTACAGACTGGCGGCACTGTTCGACCAGGAGAATCGTCTTGAGCTTCGCCTATTTCCTGCGGCGCGCGGCCCGCTACTGGGGCAGCCAGCCCGCCGTGGTCCACCGCGACCGCGCCGTCACGTACCGTCAGCTCGACGAACGTTCGACGCGCCTCGCGAACGCGCTGCGCGGCCTCGGCTTCGCGCGCGGCGAGCGTATCGCCGTGCAGGCGCGCAACTGCATCGAGCTCGTCGAGATCGAGTGCGCGCTGTACAAGGCGGGTCTCGTGAAAGCCGCGCTGAATCCGCGCTTCACGGCGGCCGAGGCCGCCGACGTCGTCGGCAACTGCACGCCCGTCGCGTTCATCGGCGGGCGCGGCTATACGGACTACACGCCCGATTCGCCGGGCTTCGGGTCGGTCGAGCGGTTCGTGTCGCTCGACGGCGCGGTCTCCGGCTACCTCGACTACGAAACGCTGCTCGCGAAGGGGAGCGATACGGCGCCCGACTACGTACCGGCGGCCGACGATCTCGCGGTGCTGCACTTCTCGTCCGGCTCGACCGGGCGCATCAAGGCGGCGATGCAGAGCTACGGCAACCGGCTCGCGTCGCTGCGCAAGATCGTGCTCGGGATGGACCGTCCCGCGCAGCCCGGCGACCGGCTCGCGCTGATCGGGCCGATCACGCACGCGTCGGGGATGCTGATGCAGCCCTACCTGTTCTGCGGCGCGACGCTGGTGCTGTTCGACGCGTTCGAGCCCGCGCAATTCCTCGCCGAAGTCGCGCGCCAGCGCATCACGCACACGTTCATGGTGCCGGCGATGGTCAACATGCTGCTCAACACGCCGGCGCTCGCGCAGGCCGACCTGCGCAGCCTGAAGGTGCTCGGCTACGGCGCCGCGCCGATGGCGCCCGCGCGGATCGAGGAAGCATGGGCGCGCATCGGCCCGGTGCTGTCGCAAGGCTACGGCGCGAGCGAATCGACGTCGGGCGTCACGCGGCTGGGGATCGCCGATCACGCGCATGCGCTGCTGCACGACCGCGAGCGGCTCGCGTCGTGCGGCCGGCCGCTCGGCGAAACGGAAGTGCGGGTGGTCGATGCGGACGGGCGCGAAGTCGAGGGCGATGCGATCGGCGAGCTGGTGATTCGCGGCGCGGACGTGTTCCAGGGCTACTGGAATGCGCCGGAGCTGACGCGCGAGGTGCTGATCGACGGCTGGCTGCACACCGGCGACCTCGCCCGCACCGATCGAGAAGGCTTCATCTACCTGGTCGACCGCAAGCACGACATGATCATTTCGGGCGGCTTCAACGTGTATCCGACCGAAGTCGAAGCGGCGCTGTACCGGCACGAAAGCGTGCTCGAGGCCTGCGTCGTCGGCGTGCCAGACGACAAGTGGGGCGAGGCCGTGAAGGCCGTCGTCGTGCTGCGTGCCGGCCATGCCGCGCAGGCGGCCGACCTCGTCGCGCACTGCCGCGCGCAGCTCGCCGACTACAAGGCGCCGCGCTCGGTCGATTTCGTCGCGGAGCTGCCGAAGAACGCGAGCGGCAAGATCGCCCGCAAGCTCGTGCGCGAGCCGTACTGGCGCGGCGTCACGCGTCGCGTCAACTGAAGGAGTCCGCCATGTTCGATCATCTGCAACGCCCCGAATTCGTCGCGCTGCGCGCGGCCGTGCTGCGCTTCGTCGACGACGAGCTGCGCCCGATCGAGCGCGAGCTCGGGCTCGACTCGGAAGACGTGTGGCCGCGCGACGTGCTGCGCCGCGTGTGGCAACGCTCGGCCGCGCTCGGCTTCTATACCGCGAGCCTGCCGGTCGAGATCGGCGGCCAGGGGCTGTCGATCGCCGAGGTGTGCGCGCTGAAGGCCGACCTGGCCGCCTGCGGCGCGGCGCTCGCGCCGCACGTGCTCGGCGAACTCGGCGGGCCGCCGCGCATCGGCAACATGCTGAAGTACGCGACCACCGCGCAACTCGACCGCTATTTCCGGCCGGTGATGCGCGGCGAGAAATCGACGTGCTTCGCGCTGACCGAGCCGCACTCGGGTTCGGATGCGATGAGCATCCGCACGACGGCGGTCGAGGACGGCGATGCACTCGTCATCAACGGCACGAAGCACTACATCAGCGGCGCGCCATTCGCCGATTTCGCGATCGTGATGTGCGTGACCGACGCAACCGCGACGCCGCCGCAGATCACGGCCGTGCTGGTCGATCTCGACCTGCCGGGCGTGAGCGTTCAGCATGAGTACGTGCCGATGTCGGGCCAGCACATCGACGCGGACATCCGCTTCGTCGACGTGCGCGTGCCGCGCGAGAACGTGTTCGGCGGGGTCGGCAACGGCTTCCGGCTCGGCATGTCGCGCATCAACGTGAACCGGCTGCTGCATTGCCCGACGATGCTGGGCCTCGCGATGTCCGCGTATCGCGCGTCGCTCGACCATGCGCGCACGCGCCGGCAGTTCGGCGGCCCGATCGCGCGCTTCCAGGCGATCCAGCACATGCTCGCCGACATGGCGGCCGCGCTGTGGGCGTGCGAAAGCATGATCGCGCACACGGCGGCCCTCGCCGATGCGGGCGCCGACCTGCGGATGACGGCGTCCGCGTGCAAGCTGTACGTGTCGGAGCGGTGCTTCGAGGTCGCGGACAAGGCCGTGCAGATTCACGGCAACGTCGGCGTGACGCGCGGCCATCCGGTCGAGCAGACGTTCCGCAAGCTGCGGATGTTCCGCATCCTGACCGGCACGAGCGAGATCCAGCGCAACGCGATCGCGAAGGCGATTCTCGACCCGGCCGGCGCGGGGCGCGACGCATGACGACCCGCGGCACGCGCGGCGCGTGGCCGGCCGGCGACGATCACGCGCCCGCATGGTCGTGCCTGCGCGGCGTGCGGATCGTCGATGCCGGCCAGTTGCTGCCCGGCCCGCATGCGTGCGCGCTGCTGCGCCAGCTCGGCGCCGACGTGATCAAGGTCGAGCCGCCGGGCGGCGACGCGTTGCGGCAGTTTGGCGCCGACACGTTCGCGCAGTTCAACCGCGGCAAGCGCTCGCTCGTGCTCGACCTGAAGACGCCGGACGGGCGCGCGCGCTTTCTCGATCTGGTGCGCGACGCCGATGCGGTGGTCGAAGGCAACCGGCCGGGCGTGATGGCGCGGCTCGGGCTCGATTACGCGACGCTGGCCCGCGCGAACCCGCGCATCGTGCTGTGCTCGATCACCGGCTACGGGCAGGACGGTCCGTATGCGAACCGACCCGGCCACGACCTGAATTTTCTCGCCGATGCCGGCTACTGGTCGGTGCCCGCGCAACTGCACGACACCGTCGCGCGGCCGCGCGTGCGGCTCGCCGATCATGCGGCCGCGATGCATGCGGCGCTCGCGCTGGCCGTCGCGGTGATGAGCGCGCGATCGAACGGGCTCGGCCAGCACCTCGACGTGTCGATTCACGATGCGATGTTCGCGTGGACCGCTCCGGCCGCCTGGGCGCTGCGCACGGGCCGCGATACGCCGGATGCCGCCCGCTGGGTGATGCCCGACAACGACCTGTTCGAAACCGCCGACGGGCGGCACATCGCGCTCGCGACGTTCGAGGACAAGTTCTGGGCCGCGTTCGCCGACGCGCTCGGCGATGCATGTCCGGCGCTGCGGGAGCCGCGCTACGCACGGCGCGCGGGCCGGCAGCAGCACCGGCACGCGCTCGGCGCGCAGTTGCGCGCGCTGTTCGCGACGCGTACGCAGGACGACTGGATGCGCGTGCTCGGCGCGCTCGGGCTGCCGGTGTCGCGCGTGCCCGATGCCAGCGAGCTGTTCGACGATCCGCAGGTGCGGGCTCGCGGCGCCGCGCGCGAAGTGGCGGCCGACCGCACGCTCGCGGTGCGCTTCCCGGTGAAATTCTCGCTCGGGCTGCCGGACGGCGACGACCGTGTGGCGGCGCCTGGCGAGCACGGCGGCGGGTAGCGCGACGCCCCGACCGCCCACGATAACGAAACAGGAGACAGCCATGACGAATGGTGCGCAGTACCGCCCCGGACGGGCGTGGTCCATCGCGACGATGCTCGCGCTGATGATGCTGGTGAATTTTCTCGACAAGGTCGTGCTCGGCCTCGTGTCGGTGCCGATGATGCGCGACCTGCATCTGAGCCCGACGCAGTTCGGCGTGATCGGCGGCAGCCTCAACTGGCTGTTCGCGGTCGCGGCGGTCGCGGGCGGCATCGCCGCGAATCGCTGGCCCGCGAAATGGCTGCTGTTCGCGATGGCCGCCGCGTGGGCGCTGCTGCAATTGCCGATGCTGGTGGCCGGCTCGATCTGGGTCGTCATCGCGTGCCGCGTGCTGCTCGGCATCGGCGAAGGCCCCGCGTCGCCGGTTGCGACGCACGCGATCTACAAGTGGTTTCCCGATACGCGGCGCAACCTGCCCGTCGCGCTGCTGCACCAGGGCAGCGCGCTCGGCCTGCTGATCGCGGGGTTGTCGATTCCAGTCATCACGACGCACTGGGGCTGGCGCGCGAACTTCGCGGTGCTCGCGCTGCTCGGGGCCGTGTGGTGCATTGCGTGGGCGGTGCTCGGCGAGGAGGGCACGCTGGCGCGGGCGCCGCGCGCGGCGGGCGGCGACCGCGTGCCGTACGGCCGGTTGCTGACCGACCGCACGGTGCTCGGCAACTTCCTCGGCCACTTCGCGGCGAACTGGATTCTCGCGATGACGCTCACGTGGATGCCCACCTACCTGCAGCTCGGGCTCGGCTTCGGGCCGCACGAGGCCGGCCGCATGTTTGCGCTGTTCGTCGCGGTCACGTCGCCGCTCAGCCTCGCGCTCGCATGGCTGTCGCAGACCCTGCTCGCGCGCGGCATGCCGTCGCGCCACGGCCGCGGCACCTTCATCGCGATCACGCTGGCGGTCGCCGGCGCGATGCTGGCGATGCTGCCGGTGCCGGACGTCCCGCGCGCGGCCAAGCTCGTGCTGCTGACGCTCGGCAGCGGCCTCACCTTGACCATGTACTCGATTGGCCCCGCGATGCTCGCCGAAGTGACGCCGGACGCGCAGCGCGGCGGCGTGCTCGCGCTCAGCAACGGTTTCGCGTCGCTCGCGGGCCTGGGCGCGCCGGTCGTCACCGGGATGCTGATCGAGGGCGCCGGCGCGTCGGTCGCACACGGCTTCGAACAGGCCAGCCTCGTGTGCGGGGTCGTGCTGATCGCGTGCGGCGTGCTCGGCGCCTGGTGCCTCGATCCGCAGCGCTCGCTGCGGCGTCTCTCGGGCGAAGCGGCGCGCGCCGATTCGCCGGTCGGCGCGTGCGGCCGCTAGCGCCGCGCATCGCATCGGTTTCGGCGTGCGGCCGGCTTGCCGGTCGGCGCGCCTTTCGACGGCAGGCAGTACCACGATACGCCGCGCAACGACGCGGCAGGAGGAGACATGAAGAAGATGATCGCGGCGACGCTGGTCGGCGCGCTGTGTGCAAGCGCGCACGCGCAGTCGAGCGTGACGCTGTTCGGCCGGATCGGCGGTGGCGTGCGGTGGGTCAACGGGCTGCCGGGCGGCAGCCAGGTCGGCTTCAACAACAACATCATCGCGGGAAACGAGTTCGGCATCCGCGGCCGGGAGGATCTCGGCAACGGGCTCAAGGCGCTGTTCGTGCTCGACGGCGCGTTCAACAGCGGCAACGGCGCGCTCAAGACGTCGGGCACGCTGTTTTCGCAGGCGGCGTATGTCGGCCTCGCCGGCGATTTCGGCCGCCTGACGCTCGGCCGCCAGTTCAACGTCGCGGAGGATCTCGGCATCGCGCTCGATCCGCTCGGCGGGCGCGGCCAGTCGCTCGCGGTCGAGCCGGGCGTGCTGTTCGACGGCAACTTCTTCACGCTCGATTCGCGTTTCAACAACACGATCAAGTATCTCGGGCAGGTGGGCGGGCTGCGCTTCGGCGCGAACTATTCGCCGGGCGGCGTCGCCGGCCGCTCGCATGCGGGCACCAGCTATTCGACGGCCGCGATGTATACGTATTCGGACCTGATGGGCGGCGTGTCGTACGCGAAGACGTACAGCCCCGACGGCTCGCAATCCGCGCAGACGATCCAGGCGGGCGGCACGCTGCAACTCGGCCGCGCGCGCTTCTACCTGAGCTATGCGTCGCTGAACGTGCGCGCGAACAAGGCCGGCGCGCCGTCGCGACGCGACGATATCCCGTCGTTCGGCGTCGTCGTTCAGCCGCTGCCGTCGGTGCAGTTGAGCGCGGCCGCGTTCTACGATCGCGCGCGCAATCTCGGCAACGTGTCGGGCGCGGACGGCCACAAGCTGACGACCTACGCGATCGCCGAGTATTTCCTGTCGAAGCGCACCGAGCTGTATGTCGAAGTCGACCGCAACGGGATGACGGGCGCGTACATGCGCGATCCGGCGACGATCGCGGCGCTGAACCTGCGGCGCGGCGCGAGCGCGACGACCGGCATGTCGATCGGGCTGATGACGCAGTTCTGAAGTCTTCCCTTCAACGATTTTCAGGAGCGTGATTCGATCATGCGTACTTCATCCAGAATGGCCGCGGGGCTGCTGACAGCAGCGTGCTGGACCCTCGTCGCCCATGCGCAGCCCGACGCCGCGAGCGCGGCGGTTCCGTCGTCATCGACTGCGATCGCACAGGAATCCGCGCAAGCGCCAGCACCGGCGTCGGCCGGCGTGCCGCCCGCGCAGCGCACGGCGGCCGACCGCAAGCTGAAGCGCCGCGTCAGCACCGCGCTCGCCCGCACGAAAAACCTGAACGCGACGCGCATCCTCGTGCGCGTGCGCGACGGCGGCGTGACGCTCGCGGGCTCGGTCACCGATACGGCCCAGGTGAATCTCGCCGCGGCGGTCGCGCGGCGCGTCGACGGCGTGACGTCGGTATCGAACCAGTTGCGCATCGACGGCCAGCAGCCGTGATGTCCGCGCGCATCGCGCGATCCTTTTCCACCAGGAGGCATGATCCGATGCAAATTCATCGACGCTTTACCCCGACCCGGCGAGGCCGCCGGCTGGCCTGCACCTTCGCGCTGGCCGGCGGGCTCGCGCTCGCGGCGACGGTCGCCGCCGCAACCGACGGCGTGGCGCCGACCGGCATGATGCAGGGCTTCCCGCCGCCGGCCGACCGGATCGTCGACAAGGCGAACGCGTTCACGCCGGCCCGGCTGCGCTGGGCGTTGAGCAACACGCGGCTGCTCGCGCCGACGGCCGGCATCCGGCATGCGGCCGCGCCGATGCCGCTCCCCGAGCAGCCGGCGCCCGGTCTCGACGCGCTGCCCGTGACGATCGGCGGCGAGACGCTGACGCTCGACGCGTACCTGCGTGCGACCCACACCGACGGCTTCATCGTGCTGCAGCGCGGCCGGGTCGTCTACGAGCGCTACTTCGACGGCTTCCGGCCCGACCAGCCGCACGCATGGGCGTCGATGACGAAATCGGTGACGGGGCTGCTCGCCGCGCAGATGATTGAATCCGGCGTGCTCGATGCGAATGCGCCGCTGTCGCGCACGGTGCCGGAGCTGGCCGACACGCCGTTCGGCGGCGCGACGCTGCAGCAGAACCTCGACATGGAAGTGCCCACCGCGTATGCGCCGGGCATCCCGCCCGATCTCGGGCTGTTCGGCGCGGTCGGGCTCGTGCCGCACCGCGAAGGCGCGCCGGCGAGCATCGCCGATTTCCTGCTGACCGTGCGGCGCGTGCCGGACGTCGCGCCGGGCAGCGCATGGTTCTACCAGAACGGGTCGCCGGAAGCCGTCTCGTGGGCGATGCAGCGCGCGACGGGGCAGTCGTGGAGCGCGCTGGTCGAGCGGTGGCTGTGGCGCGATTTCGCGGAAGACGATGCGTACGTCGCGGTGGACCGCAATGCGATGGCGATGGCAAGCGGCGGGCTGTACACGACGCTGCGCGACGCCGCGCGCTTCGCGGAACGCGTGCGCACCGGGCTCGCCGGCGCGCGCGGCACGCTGCCGGCCGCGACGATCCGCGCGGCATTGCAGCCGGCGCACAACGCGGCGCTGTTCGCGAAGGGCAACGTGGTGCCCGGCAAGGACGGCTACGCGTATCGCGACTACTGGTATCAGGTGAACGACGGTGATGGCTCGTTCGCGGCGGCGGGGCGCTTCGGGCAGGCGATCCTCGTCGATCCGAAAACCGCGCTGACGATCGTGAAGTTCTCGGCGTCGCCGGACTTCGCGCCGCGCGCACTCGATGCGCAGCGCGAGGCGACCCGGCCGCGCGCGGCGCTCGAGCGCGGCGATGCGCTGAGCGCGGTGGCGCGCGCGGTGGCGGAAAGGCTGCGGTAACGTTCCCGCGCCCCGTGCGCGGCTACCGTTCGATCTGCCGGTTCCAGCGCGTATCCCACTGCGCGCGGCGCGCGTTGATCGCGGTCCAGTCGACCACGGTCACCTTGCGCACCAGGTCGTCGACATTGCCGAGGCTCTGCTGCATCGTGGCGGGCATCTTCGCGAGACGGTTGGTCGGGATCTGCCTGCCGGCCTCGGCCGCCTTCGTCTGCGCGGGCGCGGATAGCAGGAACTGCGCGAGCTTCTGCGCCAGTTGCGGATCGTGGTTGTTCGCGACCACGCACAGGTCGACGAGCAGCAGCACCGGGCCTTCCTTCGGGTTCGCATATGCGACGGGGATGCCCTTGTCCTGCAGGTCGCCGACGCCGGTCGGCGTGAGCGGGAACAGGCCGGCTTCGCCCGTCTGCACCATCTCGGAGATCTTCGCCGAGTTCGGGATGTACTCGACGACATTCGGCCCGACCGTGCTCGCCCACTTGCCGAAGCCGGGCTCGACGTTCTGTTCGTTGCCGCCGAGCAGCCGGTTGATCGCGAGGAAGCCGTGCAGCCCGAACGTGCTGCTCGACGCCGACTGGAACACGACCTTGCCCTTGTATTTCGGATCGGCGAAATCCATCCACGACGTCGGCGGCGCCCAGCCTTTCTCGGCGAACAGCTTCTTGTTGTACGCGATGCCGGTCATTCCGAGCTGTACGCCCGCGCCGACGTCGTCCTTCATCCGCGCGAACGGATACAGCTCCTTCAGCACCGGCGAGTCGTCGAGTTTCTGGCATACGCCGAGGCTCACCGCGCGCGCCATTACGCCGTCGTCGAGGAACGCGACGTGGATCTGCGGCTTGTTCCGGTTCGCGAGCAGCTTCGCGAGCACGTCCGACGACGTGCCGGGCACGATCACCACCTTGACGTTGTTCGCTTTCTCGAAGTCGGGCAGCACCTGGCTCGTATAGGCCTTTTCCATCGGGCCGCCGTTCATGCCGACGTAGATCGTCTTCGTTTGCGCTAACGCGGGCGCGCCGGCGCCTGCGATGCCGAGGGCGGCGGCCGCCGCGATCGTTCCGAGCAGTTTCATCAAAATTTACTCCTGGAAACCCCGGCCTTTCTCCCAAGGGGACTTCCTTTGGGGGGCGAGGAGTGAAAGGATTGCCGTTGACAGGCAGCTTCTTCCACGGGTTAAGGTCACCGGTATGGTTCTTGTCTACAGCTACCGGGTGAAGTCGCTCGACGGTTTGCTGAACGAGCCGCGTAGTGCACTACGTCTGGAACCTCTGCAACGACACGCGGAAGCGTGCGCTCAAGTGGAACAAGAGGTGATCGACGGATTTCGACTTGAATGGCCTGGTGTCGGCTACGAAACTCGCCAACACCAGATGACGAAAAGCGTCTGCGACGCGTTCTGGTCGTCTTGCCGGAACACGCTCTGCTACAGGGCGACTACGCACTGAGCCACGTTCAAGAAAGTCGAAGAAAGCGGTTCCACCCAGTCTTGCCCGGCGTGCGAATCGAAAGACAGCACGACGCGGCCGAAAGGTATCGCAGGACTGCGAATAAGAGAGCGAGCTTGCTGTAGATGTCGTGTCGCACATTATCGTGATACCAATGCTGCGCTGATCATTCTCCGATGCGGACCGCATCGCCAGATGTGGGAATCCTTCGCCTTTAGGCGCAGGGGGACGTCAATTGTGGGGCTCCTCTTGACGGAAAGGGGCGGTCGGCGCGGCTTGGCGGAAAAAGCGGCCGATCGAGAATGCGTCGAGTGGCGTGGCGGTTTCGCCGGTCGTGACGAGATCGGCGAGCACGTCGCCGACGCCCGGCGCGAGCAGGAAACCGCCCCCGGAAAAGCCGAACGCGTGCAGCAGATTCGGCGTCGTGCGGCTCATGCCGATGATCGGGTTGTGGTCGGGCGTGCAGCCTTCGACGCCGCTCCACGTGCGGATCAGCAGCGCGTCGCGCAACGCGGGCAGCAGCGCGCACGCGTCGCGCATCACCGCGCGCGTCGTATCGACCGACGGCTGGCCGAATTCGCCGTCGCCGCGGCCGCGCCCGCCGCCGATCACGCAGTTGCCGCGCGCGACCTGGCGCGCGTACACGCCGCCGCCGTACACGCCGAGGTTGTGCATGATGAATGGCGGCAACGGTTCGGTTACCCACATGTTCGGGTAGATCGGCTCCATCGGTACCGCTTCGCCGAAGCGTTCCGCGATCGTGTTCGCCCACGCGCCGGCCGAATTGATCAGCCACGTCGCGGTGTGCGCGCGGCCGCCCGCCTGCAAGTGAAAGCGCGTGCCATCGTGATGGACCGCGTCGACGGGCGTGTGCTCGAACACGTCCGCGCCCGCCGCGCGGGCCGCGCGCGCGAACGCGGGCGACACGAGGCGCGGGTTGGCATGGCCATCGGTCTCGCACAGCGAGCCGCCGAGCGCCGCGCGGCCGAGCCACGGGTAGCGGCGGCGGAACGCATCGCCACGCATCACCTGCAGCGGCAAGCCGTGTGCGCCGGCGAGCGCCGCATACGCGTCGAGTGCGTCGAGATCGTCATGGCTGCGCGCGAGCCGCAAGTGGCCGGACACGACGAATTCGCCGTCGATGCCGATCAGCTCGGGCAGCCGATCCCAGATATGCCGCGCGCGCAGCGCGAGCGGCAGTTGCTCGGCCGGGCGGCCTTGGCAGCGTACGCCGCCGTAGTTCACGCCGCTCGCCTGCGCGCCGCAGTCGCGCCGTTCGAACAGCCCGACGCGCAGCCCGCGGCGCGTCAGCGCGAGCGCGGCCGACGCGCCGACGAGGCCGCCGCCGACGATCGCGACGTCGTAATGCCGGATCTCACTCATCGCGTGCCTCGTCGGGAATCGCCGTGACCTCGTCGCCCGCGAGCGCGGCCGAGATTGGGAACGGTTTCACCGGCGGTTGCGCACGCAACCGTCCGACGTCGGCGAGCGGGCGGCCGGTTTCGGCGGCGAGCACGAGCGCGGCCGCATCGCCGCACATGCGGCCCTGGCAGCGGCCCATGCCGACGCGTGTCAGCGCCTTCAGCCGGTTCAATTCGGTCGCCGCGCCGTCGCGCACGCAGCGGCGCAGCGTGCCCGCGTCGATCTCCTCGCAGCGGCACACGATCGTGTCGTCGGCGCAATGGGCAGCCTGTTCGGCCGGCGGCGCGAACGCCGTTTCGAGGCCGGCGCGGAATGCGCCGATGTGGGCGAGCGTGCGTTCGAGCGCGGCCGCGCCGGGTTTGGCGGACGGCGAGCGCGACGCGATGCCGGCGTCGTCGAGCAACGCGAGCGCCGCGCGCCGGCCCGATGCCTCGGCCGCGTCGGCGCCCGCGATGCCCGCGCCGTCGCCCGCCACGTAGAGGCCGCGCACCGACGTGCGTCCGGCCGCGTCGCGCTCGGGCAGCCAGGCGCGATTGAGCGGGTCGAATTCGAAGCGGCAGCCGGCGAGATCGGCGAGCTGCGTCTCGGAACGCAGGCCGAAGCCGAGGCCGAGCGCGTCGCAATCGAGTACGCGTGGCGACGCGGTTTGCCCATCGTCGCCGGCGGCGCGCCATGCGAGCCCCGTCACATGCCGGTCGCCGAGCACGCGCTCGAGCGTGACGCCCGTTTCGATCGCGACGCCATGCGCGCGCAGCCAGCCGATGGTGTAGAGCCCCTTCGCGAAGATCGACGGCATGCGCAGCAACGCGGGCGCGGCAGCGGCCTGGCGGCGCAGTGGGCTCGTGTCGAGCACGGCCGCGACGTTCGCGCCGGCCTTCGCATACTGGTAGGCGACGAGGTAAAGCAGCGGCCCCGTGCCCGCGAGCACGATGCGCCGGCCGATCGCGCAGCCCTGCGCTTTCAGCGCGACCTGGGCGCCGCCGAGCGTATAGACGCCCGCGAGCGTCCAGCCCGGCACGGGCAGCATGCGGTCGGTCGCGCCGCTCGCGACGATCAGGTGCGAGTACGGCACCGTCACTTCGCGGCCGTCCTGCAGCGTGTCGACGCGGCCGGCGCCGCATGACCACGCGAGCGTGTTCGGCCGGTAGTCGACCTGCGGCAGCAGCGCGGCCATCGTCTGGTGCACGGCGTCGGCCTTCGCCGCCTCGAAACCGTACAGCGTGCGCTTGCCCCGCACGAAGGCGGCGTCGGCCGGCGGTTGGCGGTAGATCTGCCCGCCCCAGCGCGCGTTCTCGTCGATCACGACCGGGTGCAGCCCCGCGTCGACCAGCGCCTCGGCCGCGCGCACGCCGGCCGGCCCCGCGCCGACGATCACCGGTTGCAGTACGGCGCTCACGATGCGTCTCCGGTCGCGGCCGGCCGGGCGGCCGTAAGAATCCGCATGCCGTCGGCGATCGGCGTCGAGCATGCGCGCACGCGTGCGCCGGCTTCGGTGCGCACCCAGCAGTCCTGGCAGGCGCCGATCAGGCAGAAACCCGCGCGCGGCTGGCCGCTGAATTCGCTGACGCGCACGCGACGCTGCGCGACCAGGATCGCGGTGAGCACGGTGTCGCCGGCGAGCGCCTGCGCGGGCCGGCCGTCGAGCACGAACGCGACGGGGGCGCGTTCGCGTTCGGCGACGCGCACGAACTGCGCGCCGTCGTCCGCGACGTGAGTGGAACGGGAAACGGGAGTCGTCATCAATGTTGGCCGATCAGGATGCGGTTCAGGCCGTACACGCGATCGAGCAGCAGCATCGCGCCGGCGGTGATGAAGATGACGAGCGCCGACACCGACGCCATCATCGGGTCGATCGATTCGGTCGCGTACATGTACATGCGCACGGGCAGCGTGACCGTCTGCGGCGACGTGACGAAGATCGACATCGTCAGCTCGTCGAAGCTGTTGATGAACGCGAGCAGCCAGCCGCCCGTGATGCCGGGCACGATCATCGGCAGCGTGATGCGGCGGAAGGTCGTCCACGGGTCCGCGCCGAGCGAGCACGCGGCCTGCTCGATGCTGCGGTCGAGGCCGGCGACCGACGCGAGCACGAGGCGCATCACGAACGGCGTGATGACGATCATGTGCGCGAGCACGAGCCACGCGAACGAGCCGGTCGCGCCGATCAGCGCGAAGAAGCGCAGCAGCGCGATGCCGAGCACGAGGCCGGGAATCACGAGCGGCGACAGCAGCAGCCCGTTCAGGAACGCGCGGCCCGGAAACGTCGCGCGGCCGATCGCGAGGCCGGCCGGCAGCCCGATCGCGAGCGACAGCGTGGCCGACGCGAACGCGAGCTTCACGCTGTTGAAGAACGCGGTCACGAAGTCCGGATAGTCGAGGATCGCGCGGAACCAGCGCAGCGACACGCCGCGGGTCGGCAGTGTCAGCGTTTCGTCGGGCGTGAACGCGACGAGCACGACGATCACGAGCGGCGCGAGCACGAACAGGATCACGAGCGTGTGGAAGGCGAGGGCGAAGGGACCGTTCTTTCTCATCGCGATGCGCCTCCGAGGCTGCGCGCGTAGCGGCGTTCGAGCACGCGGTAGTAAGTGAGCATCACGACGAGGTTCGCGGCGAGCAGCAGCACCGCGATCGTCGCGCCGAGCGGCCAGTTCAGCGAGCCGAGGAACTCGTCGTAGACGGCCGTGGCCGCGACCTTCAGCCGTCGTCCGCCGAGCAGGCCCGGAATCGCGAACGCGCTCGCCGACAGCCCGAACACCATCAGGCTGCCCGACAGCACGCCCGGCATCAGTTGCGGCACGACGATGCGGCGCAGCGTCGTGAACGGCGACGCGCCGAGCGACAGCGCCGCGTGTTCGGTCTGCGGATCGAGTCGCTGCAGCGCGGTCCACACGGGAATCACCATGAACGGCAGCATCACGTGCACCAGTGCGATCACGATCGCGAAGGTCGTGTATTCGAGCTTGTACGGCCCGAGACCCGCGAGCCCGAGCGCCTGGTTCACGAGCCCGCCGGTGTTCAGCAGCATGCTCCAGCCGAACGCGCGCACGACCACCGACACCAGCAGCGGCGCGAGGATCGCGAGCAGGAACAGCGAGCGCCACGGGTCGCGCATTTTCGACAGCACGTACGCTTCCGGCGTGCCGATCGCGACGCAGATCGCGGTGGTCAGCGCGGCGATCCCGAACGTGCGCGCGAAGATCGTGTGGAAATACGACGAGCCGAGCACTTCCGCGTAGTTGCCGAACTGGAACGCGGCGATCGGGCCGGTGGCCGGGTCGAAGCGGTAGAACGTCAACACGAAGGTCATCGCGAGCGGCACGAGCACGAGCGCGGCGAAGAGTGCGAATGCGGGCGCGCACATCAGCCACAGCGGCGCATGGGCGCGCCAGCTCGCGCGTGTCGTGCGGGCCGGCTGCGTCGCGTGCGCGGCGGTGCGTGTCGGCACCGCGTCATGCGCACCCGATCGCGCGAGTCCGGCCGGTGCGACGTCGGTCGAGAGCGGGCGGGAAGGCGGTCGCATTCAGGCCTCCCGGCGCATCACGCGCACCGCGTCGCTGTGCCAGTCGATGCCGACCGGCGCGCCTTCCGCGAGCGGTTCCGCGCCTTCGTTCTGGCAGCACACGAGCACTTCGCCGAGCGCGCTGTCGACGCGGTACAGCCACTGGCTGCCGAGGAAGAACCGGCTCGTGACGGTCGCGGCGAAGCGGCCGGCGTCGGGCGCGCACAGCCGCAGCTTCTCCGGACGGATGCAGACCGACACCGCGTCGCCGACGCGCATGTCGCGCTCGCGCGGCGGCAGGTGCGCGGTGCGGCCCGTCTCGGCGAGATCGTGCCCGAGGTCGATGCGGATCGCGTCGCCGTCGTGCGCGACGATCGTGCCGGGCAACAGGTTCGCCTTGCCGATGAACTGCGACACGAAGCGGTTTTCCGGGCGCTCGTACGCGCGGTACGGCGTATCGGTCTGCGTGATGCGGCCGGCTTCCATCACGACCACGCGGTCGCTGATCGACAGCGCTTCGGACTGATCGTGCGTGACCATGATCGTCGTCGTGCCGATCTTGCGCTGGATCGCGCGCAGCTCGAACTGCATCTCCTCGCGCAGCTTCGCGTCGAGGTTCGACATCGGTTCGTCGAGCAGCAGCACGGGCGGCTCGATCACGACCGCGCGCGCGATCGCCACGCGCTGCCGCTGGCCGCCCGACAATTCGCGCGGAAAGCGGTGCGCGAGCGCGTCGAGCCGTACGAGCGCCAGCGCCGCGCGGATGCGCTCCGCGCGCTCGGCCTTGTCGACGCCGCGCATGTCGAGGCCGAAGCCGACGTTCTCAGCGACGCTCATGTGCGGAAACAGCGCATAGCTCTGGAACACGATGCCGAGCCCGCGGCGGTTCGGCTTCAGGTGCGTGATGTCCTGCCCGTCGAGCGCGATGCGGCCGCGCGTGACGTCGACGAAGCCGGCGATCATCTGCAGCGTGGTGGTCTTGCCGCAACCGGACGGCCCGAGTAGCGACACGAATTCGCCCTGTTCGACCGACAGGTTGACGTCCGCGACGGCGGTGAGCGCGCCGAAGGTTTTCGTCAGATCCGTAAGCGTGAGAAACGACATGGAGAGCTCCGGTTCGCACACCGCGTGGCCGGTGCGCCGATGACGCGGACTCTAGCCAGCCATATTTCGGCGCGTCAATTTCGAATTCTGCTCAACGGGATGAATTTCGAAAAAATTCCGTTTAACGGAACGAACAGGCCGATCGCAGGTGAATCGTTCCGATGGATGAAGGGCGCCCGAGCTGCGAAACGCACGCGTCAATCCCGTGCACACCCGGATGTCAGCGGAATTTCGACCGGACGACAATGGCGGCTACCCTATTCCGTTCAATGAAATCGTCGAGGAGAGCCGGCATGCAGGAACCCCATTCGCCCGGAACGTCGCCGGCCGCGCGCACGCCGCGCCCGGACGAGGGCGTCGTCGACGCGGCAGATGCGGTCGAGCCGGCCGGCGCGCCCGGTACCGGCATGCTGCAGCGTGCGTTCGCGATCCTGCGCGCGCTGGCCGGCATGCAGCAGGACGGCGTGCGCGTCACGCATCTTGCGAAGGCCGTCGGCCTCACGCAGGGCACCGCGCACCGGATCCTGCAATCGCTGATCGCCGAAGGGATGGTCGAACAGGACGAGCAGTCGAAGCTGTACCGGCTGAGCGTCGACTTCTTCGCGCTCGCCGCGCAGGCCGGCAACCCGAGCAGCATGCGCACGCTGTGCCGTCCGGCGTTGCTGCGGCTGTGCGCGAGCCTCGGCGAGACGATCTTCCTGCTCGTGAAGAGCGGCTTCGACGCCGTGTGTCTCGACCTGTGCGAAGGGCCGTTTCCGATCCGCTCGTTTACCGGCGACATCGGCGGGCGCATCGCGCTCGGTGTGGGGCAGGGCAGCCTCGCGATCCTCGCGTTCCTGCCCGAAGCCGAACGCGAGGAGGTGATCCGCTTCAACGTGCCGCGCATTCGCGGCTACGGCGTGCTCGACGAGGTGTATCTGCGCACCGAGATCGAACGCGTGCGGCAACTCGGCTACGCGGGCCGCAATAGCGGCGTGCTCGACGGGATGGCCGGCGTCGCGGTGCCGATCCTCGACCGCACCGGTTATCCGGTCGGCGCGCTGAGCGTCGGCACGCTCGCGTCGCGGCTCGGCGACGACCGGATGCCGATGGTCGTCGAACTGCTGCGACGCCAGGCCGACGCGATCGGCCCGCGCACCAATCCGTTCGACGCCGCGTTGCGGCGGCCGATGCACGGGCTATCGGGGAAAACCGTCTAGCGAGCGTCGCGCGTTGCCGTTTCATCGGCTTGCTTGCGCAAGCCATGCACGTCCGATCAAGGCGCGCAGGGTCCGGCGGACTCGCGCGCTTTCGTTTTTCTTGCGGGCTTGCGCGTGTGGCGCCGCGAGCGCGCGATACGTTCGGATCGAATGGCGTTTTTCGAGGGTTATACGACCTTTGAGCCATATACGTCCCGTTCCATACTTCACATGAACGAGCAAGCCGGAGTCCGCACACAAACGCAATGACGCGTCGCATATCCGGCCTGATCAATCACGACATGAAAAGGAACGGAAGATGCGACTCAAGAGCAAATCGGCATTGATCACGGGCGGCACCAGCGGCATTGGTCTGGCCACCGCGAAGCTGTTCATTTCAGAAGGCGCGCGCGTCGCGGTGACGGGGCGCGACGAGGCCGTATTCGAGCGGGTGAAGGCAGAGCTTGGCGAGCATGCGATCGTGCTCAAGGGCGACGTACGGTCGCTCGACGACATGCGCGCGATTGCAGCCGAGGTCAACGACACGTTCGGCGGCCTCGATGTCGTGTTCGGCAACGCGGGCTGGGCGTTCCCGTCTGCCGTCGACGACATCGACGACACGCTCTACAACGACATCATGGACGTCAACGTCAAGGGCGTGGTGTTCACGCTTCAGGCGGCGCTGCCGTACTTGCGCGAAGGTTCGTCGGTGATCCTCAATACCTCCTTCGTCGCGCAGACCGGCAAGCATGGCATCTCGTTGACCGCCGCAGCGAAGGCCGCCGTGCGATCGCTGGCCCGCAGCTGGTCGTACGAATTTCTCGACCGGAAGATCCGCTTCAACGCGATCGCGCCCGGCGCGATCGACACACCGCTGCTCTCGAAATGGGGCAAGCCCGCCGAATGGGTGCGCGCCCGCAAGGCCGAATTCGCCGAAGCGATTCCGGTGGGTCGCATGGGCACGGCGGACGACATCGCCTGCGCCGCGCTCTATCTCGCCAGCGACGAATCGTCGTTCGTCGTCGGCACCGAGCTGGTCGTCGATGGCGGCGCGTCGCAGCTTTAAGCCCGTGCGTCACGTTTCCCGAGCCCGGTAGGTCGTCCCGGCGCGTTCCCCTCCCGATTTCACGTCCGCCGCGCGGTTCGCCGTGGCGGTTATTTCATCCGGCCCGGCGGGGTTGCGCTCGCCCATGGGCCGAAGTGCAAGGAGCAATCATCTTGACCGACAGTAGCGACAACCATGCGCCCACCGGGCCACTCACACGGGCAGGCCGTTCCCGCCGCGATGTCCTGAAGTTCGGCAGCGCCGCCACCCTCGGCGCCGTGCTGGGCGGCAGCGCGTTGCTCGGGCACGCCGCGCCTGCGCCGACACCGACAGGCAGCGCAGGGCTGCTTGCGCCGAACGAGCCGCTCGACATCCTGATCGTCAATTACGACGGCGGCACGCTGCTCGACTTCGCGGGCCCCAGCGAAATCTTTCACCGGCTGCCGAATACGAACGTTCGCTACGCGAGCCTCGATGGCGGCAACGTGACGCTCGAATTCGGCGTCGTGTACGGGAAGACCGAGCGATTGGCGGATATCGACAAGACCGACGTGATCCTCGTGCCCGGCGGGTCCGATTTGTCGGCGCCGATGCGGCCGGCGTATCAGGCGCAGATCCGGCGTCTGGCGGAAAGGGCGAAACACGTGACGTCGGTGTGCAACGGCTCGCTCGTGCTCGCCGCGACGGGCGTGCTCGAGGGCAAGCGCAGCGCGTGCCATTGGGCGTTCGTCAACAAGCTGGCCGAATACGGCGCGATTCCCGTTCCCGACCGCTTCGTCGAAGACGACAACGGCCGCTTCATGAGCGGTGGCGGCGTGACGGCGGGCATCGACTTCGCGCTGCGCGTGGCGGCGAAGCTGCGCGGCCAGCCGGCCGCCGAATACACGCAACTCGTGATCGAATACGATCCCGCTCCGCCGTTCCACTCCGGTCATCCGAGCGATGCACGGCCCGAACTCGTCGCGATGGTCGACAAGAAGCTGCCGGGCGCATCGAAGGGCCTCGCACGCATCCCCGGCGTTCGCTGACACGTTTGCTGGCAACCCGTGCAGGGTTGCCTGCCTCTTCAATTCAAACCCTATTCGGAAATCACTCGATGCGACAGATCCATCCGTGTACGGCTGCGTTTGCAGCCTGCGTGTCCTTTTTCGCACTCGCGACGCCGGCGCTCGCCGCAGGTTCGCAACGCCCGCCCGAAGCGGCCATCAAGGCCGAAAACGCGCGATGGGCGGATGCCTTTGCGCGAGGGGATTACGACGCGATCGGCCGCCTCTATACCGACGACGGCGCGCTCTTGCCGCCGGGAGGCGATAAAGTCACGGGCCGCCGCGCGATCACCGAGTACTTCACCAACGGGTATGCCGGATCGAAACCCGGCACTGTATCGTTCAGCCATTACGAGTTCTACGGCAATGAGCGGGTCGTGACGGAGGTGTCGGATGCGGAGGTTCGCGACGGTGATGGAAAGCTGAAGATCCGCGCCAAGCAGACGCTCGTCTTTCTGAAGCAGGGCGGCGTGTGGAAGCTGCATCGCGACATGTGGAACGCTTACCCGCCGGTCAAGGATTGACGATCGTCGACGTCCGGCGAAAGGACGCGCGACGTGCCCACGCGCCCATCGCCGGTTAGCGGGAAGCGGGCCACGCAGCGCGCTGATCGGCAGGGCTCGATCAGCGCGCTGCGTTCGTTCTGCTCTCGCGTCGAATCGCTTGCGGCGGATGCCCGTGCAGCTTGATGAACGCTCGGCGCATCCGTTCGGGATCGGTGAATCCCACCGCCAGCGCAATCTGTTCGATCGGTTCGCTGCCGCCCTGCAGGCGCAGCCTTGCGGCTTCGACGCGCAAACGCTCGACGGCCCGCGCCGGCGTTTCACCGGTTTCCCGGCGAAACGCGCGGCCGAACTGTCGCACGCTCAGGCTGGCGGCATCGGCGAGCCGTTCGACCGGCAACGCTTCGGCCAGATGTTCGCGGGCGAAATTCAGCGCAATGCGGATGCGATCCGATTCCGGCTCCATCTGCGACATCGCGGAGAATTGCGACTGCCCGCCGGGCCGCCGATACGGAACGACCAGCAGCCGCGAGACCTCGCGCGCGATCTCCGCGCTCATGTCCCGTTCGATCATGCCGAGCGCCAGGTCGATGCCGGAGGCAATACCCGCCGACGTCCAGACGCGGCCATCGACGACATAGATGCTGTCGCCGTCGACCCGCGTGCGAGGGAAACGCGACTGCAATTGCGCCGCGTATCGCCAGTGCGTCGCGGCTCTCAAACCGTCCAGCGAGCCGGTTTCGGCAAGCAGGAACGCGCCCGTGCACACGCTTGCCACCCGCGACGCCTTGGCGGCCAGTTTTTTGGCCGCGGCGATATTGTCCGAGGTCTGCATCGGCGCGATATCGCCGCCGACGAACACGACGGTGTCGAACGCGCGTCTTCCGATCGGTTTCGTGTCGATCGAAAGGCCGGTATTGCCGGGAATCGGGCCGCCGGTTGGCGAGATGACATGAAGCGCGTAGGGCGTATGGCCGGCGGCCGTGGCCACCTGATTGAAGGCCGACAGCGGGCCGCCAAGATCGAGCGCGTCGTAGCCACGGCAAACGAAAAATCCAATGCGATGCATCACGAAGCCATTGATCGAGAACCCCGGAATGGCGAATTCTACCGGGAACCCTCGAATTGTGTCGTTTGACTCGAAACGAGGGAAAACCGTTGTTTACGCCGCCGTCGATCAACTGTATTCGTTTGCGCCGTGCTGATGCGATGCCGACGGAAAGCGATGCTCAGCGACGGTAGATGAACTCGAGATCGGTCGATGCGCCGACCTTGAAATCGTACGTGCCGACCCGCTTGAAGCCGGCCTTCTCGTAGAACGCGATGGCCTTCGCATTGCCGGACCACACGCCCAGCCATACCGGGCCGGGGCGCGTCGCGGCGAGATACTCGAGCGCGGCGTCGAACAACGCGCGTCCGGCGCCGGTTCCCTGCGTGCCGCGGCGCAGATAGATCTGATGGATCTCGCCTGAACCGTCCGCCACTTCCGGGTGCGGAAGCTTGCACGGCCCCGCGTGCGCATACCCGACCAGCGTGCCGTCGTCGCCTTCCGCGACCCACGTCCGGCACTGCGGGTCGCCGAGCTGTTCGGTGATCGCGGCAACCGAGTAGGTGCGGGCCTCGTACTCGGCCAGATCGTTCGGCGGATAGTCGATGCCGAAGCCGTCCTGCAGAAAGGTTTCGCGAAACGTATCGCGTTTCAGTTCGGCAAGCGGTATGGCATCGGCCAGGGTCGCAACGCGGATCAACATGACGCTTCTCTCGGTTCGGTATCGGGCCGACAGTTTATCCCGGGTGATGTCGAGCAGCCGCTTCGTGGCCTGCCGACCGGCGACCGCCGCAGTCGGACGCACGGCGGCCTCGTTCACGTCGACATCGGCAGGCCGCGCGATCGCTTCCGGGTCGGGCAGCGATGTTGCGCGCGGTCGTGCAGGCGGCTTCCCGATGCGGAAAAAAGCGCCGATTTTGCAGCGCAGCGAAAGGCGCCGACGCTCGGCTGGCCCGGCCCCCGTAACCCACGGAAACCGCCGGCACGGTCATCATGCGGATGCCGATGGTTGACCGCCGGCGGACATGCTAGGATTTCCGTCAAACAACTCCGGAGACTGCGATGCCGTTCATCTGCGAAAACGTTGAATGTCGTGCCGTGCTGGCTCGCGGGCAGGTCAGGCACCATCAGGAGGGCGCCGGCTGGTGCTTCTACTGCCCGGACTGCAACACCAGAAACGAGTTGATGAATATCGGCACGCTCAGCGGCCCTGTCGAGCTGGTTCAGCCGGAGCGGGCCAGCCCGCCGCACAAGGTCGTCGCGACGGCCCGGCCGCTGGATGACGGCCGATACGCGGCGCAGTTGAGCGTCCAGCGGGCGCTCGCCGTGAAAGGCACCTACGCGGCCGAAGAGCACTGGGATGAACTCGGCGTATTCGGCGACGCGCAGGAAGCCGTCGCGCACGCGAAGTCTTTCGCCACCGACCTGCTGCAGCGCGCGGCGTAGTCGGCACTGTTCCGTGAATGAACGAGGGGCGTCGCGCATGCGTGCGCGACGCCCCGTTGCGTTTTCCGCCCGCGTTCGTCAGTCGCGGATATTGAACGAGACAGGTTGCTTCGCGATGCGCTGATACGTGCCGTCCCGAATCAGGCTACCTACCGAGAAAGCCGCGTGCGGTCACGCAGCCGGCGCCTGCGTTGCGCGGGCCCGTTCGCGCGCCGCGACGAGTTCCCTGATCCGCGCGCGGTCGGCCGGCGTCGCCGGCGTGAAGATCACGAGGCTCAGGTCCGGGCGGCCGGTAACCGAGAACGTCGAATGTTCGAGCGCGATCCGGCCGGCTCGCGGATGGCGGATCTCCTTCGTGGCTTCTTCGTGCGTACGGATATCGTGGTCGCGCCACATCGCGTCGAATTCGGCGCTGGTCGCGCGCATCTCGTCGACGAACGCCTGCACGGCCTGCGTCGCGCCGCTGCGCGCGACGTCCGCACGAAACCCGCCAACCGCGAACCGCGCGACGCGCTCCCAGTCCGACTGGGCATGGCGCACGCCCGCGTCGACGAAGATCAGCCGCAGGATGTTGCGCGCGGCCGGCGGGAGCGTCGCATAGTCGGTGAGCGTCGCGGCCGCCGCGTCGTTCCACGCGGCGACGTCCCACGTCGCGGTGCGGATGATCGCGGGGCTCGCGTCGAGCGAATCGAGCACGTGCTGCAGGCGCGGCGTCACGCCGGCCGGCGCGTGATAGCGTACCTCGGGCGGGTGGCCGAGGCCGATCAGGAACAGGTGCTCGCGTTCGGCCTCGTTGAGCATCAGCGCGCGGGCGAGCCGGTCGAGCACGTCGGCCGACGGCGCGCCGCCGCGCCCCTGTTCGAGCCACGTGTACCACGCGACGCTCACGTGCGCGCGCTGCGCGACTTCCTCGCGCCGCAGGCCCGGCGTGCGGCGGCGCGTCGCCGGCAGCCCGAGCGCGGCCGGGTCGAGTTTTTCGCGGCGGTCCCGCAGGTACGCGCCGAGCAGGTTGTCGGGGGCGTCAGCCATATCCTGTTAGTTCGTTTACCGGTAAACCGTCACGACTTCACCGCGCGCGGCGCTCGACAGATAGTAAGCCTCCATTTCATCCGGAGGTGCTGAACATGCGTGTCTTTGTTACGGGAGCATCGGGCTTCGTCGGCTCGGCCGTCGTGGCCGAACTCGTGGCCGCCGGCCACTCGGTGCTGGGGCTCGCGCGCTCCGACGCGGCCGCGGCGTCGGTTGCCGCGGCCGGCGCCGACGTCCATCGCGGGTCGCTCGAGGATCTCGACAGCCTCACGCGCGGCGCCGAAGCCGCCGATGCGGTGATCCACACGGGATTCAATCACGACTTCTCGCGTTTTGCGCAGAACTGCGAACTCGACCGCCGCGCGATCGAGACGATCGGTGCGGCGCTCGTCGGCTCGGCGCGGCCGCTGATCGTCACGTCGGGCCTTGCGCTCGTCGCGCCCGGCCGCGCGGCGACGGAGGACGATCCGCACGTGCCGGTGTCGGAAAATTATCCGCGTGCGTCCGAAGCGACGGCGGTCGCGCTCGAAGCGCGCGGCGTGCACGCGTCGGTCGTCCGGCTGCCGCCGTCCGTGCACGGCGACGGCGATCACGCGTTCGTGCCGCACCTGATTGCGTTCGCGAGGGAGAAGGGCGTGTCGGCGTACATCGGCGACGGCGCGAACCGCTGGCCGGCCGTGCACCGGCTCGACGCGGCGCGCGTGTATCGGCTCGCGATCGAGCGCGGCGCAGCCGGCGCGCGCTATCACGCGGTCGACGATACGGGCGTGCCGTTCCGCGCGATCGCCGAGGTGATCGGGCGGCGGCTGAACGTGCCGGTCGTCGCGAAGTCGGCGGCGGAAGCCGGTGAGCACTTCGGCTGGTTCGCGAGATTTGCGGGGATGGATGCGCCCGCAACCAGCGAGCGCACGCGGGCATCGCTCGGCTGGGCGCCGACGCAGCCGAAGTTGCTGGCCGATATCGACCGGCCGCGGTATTTCGAAAGCTGACGAGCGGCGCGCGCCGCTCGCCATGGGTGCGGCTCGGACAGCCGCTCACACCGTGACGACGATCTTCCCGACCTGCGCACCGGCTTCCATGTAGCGGTGCGCGTCCACGATGTCGTCGAACGCGAACCTGCGATCGATCCGCGGCTTCAGCGTGCCGGCCGCGAGCCCGTCGACGATGAAGCGCTTCGCGCGTTCGAGCCGCCGCGCATCGCCGGTGATCTCGAACAGCTCGTAGCCGCGCAGCGTCAGGTGGCGCGCGAGCAGGTCCATCACCGGCACCGGGATGTCGCGCGTATCGAGCGCGCCGTACTGGAAGAACGTGCCGTGGGTGGCCAGCGCGCGCAGCAGGTTCGCCGCGTCGGGGCCGCCGACCGGATCGAACGCGAGGCGCGCGCCGACGCCGCCCGTGATTTCCGCCACCTGCCGCGGCAGGTCGGCGGGGCTGCCGACGATCACGTGCCGCGCGCCGGCGTCGAGCAGCGCCTGGCGCTTCGATTCGCCGCGCGTCAGCGCGATCGGCACCGCGCCGACCTGGTTCGCGACCTGGATCGCGGCCTGCCCGACGCTGCTCGACGCGGCGCCGATCAGCACCGCGTCGCCGCGCTCGAGCCCGCCGAGTTCGATCAGCGCGCCGTAGGCCGTCACGAACATCATCCACGTCGCGGCCGCCTCCTCGAACGACAGGCTGTCCGGATGCTTGACGACCGCATGCGCGGGCACGTTGACCACCTCGCCGTACATCCCGTAGTCGGCGAACGAGAACGCCGGCACGACGCTCACCGCGTCGCCTTCCGCGAATGCCGTCACGTTGCGGCCGACCGCCGCGACGATACCCGACGCCTCGTAGCCGAGCGATGCCGGAAAGCGTGGCATGAACGTGTATTCGCCGCGGCGGAACATGACTTCCGCGCGATTGACGCCGATCGCCTTCACGCGCAGCTGGATGTCGTCGGGGCCCGGCGCGGGCACGTCGACGGTGTCGATCTGCAGGACTTCGGGGCCGCCGATGCGGTGGAAACGGACGATGCGGGTCATGGAGCGCTCCTTCGATGAACGGGTGTCGATGAAGCCGCATCGTAGGCGGGCGCCCGCACCGGATAAACGCGCGGCCGGATCATTGATTGTTATTTGACGAATAACAATCGACGCGAATCCGTGCTACGCCGGATAACGTCGCGCGAACAGCTCGGTCAGCCAGTCGATGAACGCGCGCACCTTGTCGGGCAGATGCGCGCGGTTCGGGTACAGCACCGACACCGGCTTCGGCACGGCCGGCACGCCGGGCAGCAGCTCGACCAGCTGGCCCGAGTCGATGCTCGGCTGCAGCGCGGGCCGCAACGCGTGCACGATGCCGAGACCGGCGAGCCCGCACGACAGCAATGCTTCCGAGTTGTCGGTGAGCAGGCTGCTCGCGAGCTTCACCGCGACGGTGTCGCCGTGCGGGCGGAACGTCCATTCGAGCACGCGGCGGTTGCGGCCGGTGAAGAAGTTGATCGCGCGATGCATCCGCAGATCGTCGAGCGTACGCGGCAAGCCGTGACGCGCGATATAGGCCGGCGACGCGCATGTGGCCATCGGCACCGCGCCGACGGTGCGCGCGACCATGCTCGAATCCTTCAGCGTCCCGACCCGCACCACGCAGTCGATGCCTTCGCCGATCAGGTCGGCCGGCTGGTCGCTCGCGCCGAGCACGAGCTCGATCTGCGGATAGCGCTGCTGGAAGTCGGGCAGCGCCGGAATCACGACCGTCTTCGCAAGCGCGAGGGCAACGTCGATCCGCAGCCGGCCCTTCGGCACCGCGCGTTGCTTCGGGAACGACGCGAACGCATCGTCGATGCTGCCGAGCAACTGCACGCAGCGCGCATGGAATGCCTCGCCTTCGGCCGTCACGCTGACGCGGCGCGTGCTGCGGTTCAGCAGCCGCACGCCGAGCTCCTGTTCGAGCTGCTGCACGGCTTTGGTGACGGCCGGCCGATGCAGCTGCAGCGCGTCGGCGGCCTGCGTGAAGTTGCCGCGTTCGACGATCTGTACGTAGATCTGCATCGTTTGCAGGCGGTCCATGGCGTTCCCGGATGGCGTGGCGAGCGGCCATCTTCGCACACCGATGGAACCGGATGCGCGGCCGCCCGCCTGCCGTGCGTCATTCGACCGGATGCAGATCCTGCAGCAGCGTCGGCACCAGCTCCGACACGGTCGGGTGGATATGCATCGCGCGGCTGATCGTCGTGTACGGCGCGCCGGCGGTCATCACGTCGAGGATCCCGTGCACGACTTCGTCGCCGGTCACGCCGAGGATCGACGCGCCGAGGATCGCATGGCTGTCCGCGTCGACGATCACCTTCATGAAGCCCTGGCTTTCGCCCTTCTCGACCGCCCGGCCGACACGCGTCATCGGGCGCGTGCCGACCAGCAGCCGGCGGCCCGTCTGCTTCGCTTCCGCGAGCGTCATCCCGACGCGGCCGAGCGGCGGGTCGATGTACATCGCGTAGGCCATGATCCGGTCGGACACCTTGCGCGGATCGTCGTCGAGCAGGTTGGCCGCGACGATCTCGTAGTCGTTGTACGAAGTGTGCGTGAACGCGCCGCGCCCGTTGCAGTCGCCGAGCGCCCAGATGCCGGGCACGTTGGTGCGCAACTGGTCGTCGACGGTGATGTAGCCGCGCGCGTCGGTGTCGACGCCCGCGCGGTCGAGCCCGAGATCGTCGGTGTTCGGCACGCGCCCGACCGCGAGCAGCAGGTGCGAACCCGCGACCTCGCGGCCGCCGCCCGCGCAGTCGAGGCCGACCACGATGCCGTCGCCGTCGCGGCGCGCGCTCAGGCAGTTCGCGTCGAGCTGCACGTCGATCCCTTCCTTTTCGAGGATCTCGCGCACGGCCTGCGAGACGTCTTCGTCCTCGCGGCGGATCAGGCGTGAGCCTTTCTCGATGATCGTGACCCTGGAGCCGAAGCGCCGGTACATCTGGCCGAATTCGAGCCCGACGTAGCTGCCGCCGACGATCACCAGATGATCGGGCAGGAAGTCGACGTCCATCATCGTCGAGTTGGTCAGGTACGGCACCGAGTCGAGGCCCGGCATCGCGGGCACCTGCGCGCGTCCGCCGACGTTGATGAAGATGCGTTCGGCTTCGAGTACGTCATCGCCCACGCGCACCGCGTTCGGGCGTTCGAACCGGGCATGACCCTGAAAGACGGTCGTGTTGTCGAGGCCGCGTACCCATTGCTCGACGCCGTGGTTCGAGCGGCCGGAAATCTGGTCCTTGCGCGCCTTCACGGCTTTCATGTCGACGGTGACGGGGCCGCCGACCGACACGCCGTACTCGCCGGCGCGCCGTGCGAGCTGCGCGGCGTATGCGCTCGCGATCAGCGTCTTGGTCGGGATGCAGCCGGTGTTTACGCAAGTGCCGCCGAAGCGGCCGCGCTCGACGATCGCGACTTTCATTCCGGCGCCGGCGAGGCGCGCGGCGAGCGGCGGCCCGGCCTGGCCGGTGCCGATGACGATCGCATCGAAGTGTTGCGTCATGACGTCCTCCTGTGCGGGTGCAACGAGGAAAGGGGCGGGCGCAAGCCGCATGCCGTGCCGGCGGTCGCCCGCGGGCGACGAGCGCCTATGGTAGACCGGTTGGCCGGGGGCCGCGAGCGGCGCCCGGACGACGCGTCGTATTGAAAAACGGCGCTGCCGCGGGCGGCGTCTAGTCCTTGCGCGTCCACTGCCCGAACGACACCGGCCGGTGCGCGTCGGCGCGCGTCACGGTGACGTGGTCGGGCTGGTCGTCGAGCGGAAACGATTCGGTGACGATCTGGCTCGAAAAGAGCCAGCCGTGCGTGCGCGGGTCGTAGCGGAACGTGACGTAGTCGGTCCAGTGCTGCCCGCACGCGACGACGTTTTGCACGGTGAAATAGCGGCCCTTCACCGCCAAGCCGTTGTCGCCCGCATCGTCGGGATCGAACGGATCGCATTGGCCGCCGTCGTTGGCGCGCAGCACGGCCTGGTCGTTGCGGGCCGCGAGACGGTACGTGTGGTCGGCTTGTTCCTCGTAGATCAGCAGCGGGCGCGGCGACGGCTGGTCGCGCGTATCGACCGCGCGATGCACGACCACCAGAAAGCTGTGCCGCCCGTTGTCGAGATCGGGGCCGGCGTGCGCGATCAACGGCTGGTAGCCGGCCGGCAGTTGCGCGGCGATCGATTTCGGCAGGCTGTCGGCGCGGGCGCCGAGCGGGAGCGCGGCGAGCAGCGGGAGCAGCAGGGCAGCAAGGCGAAGAGCGCGCATGGCGGGCGGTCCGGTCGAAAGGAGAAAAGGGGATCAGTCGCGCGGCGTTACAGATCGCGCCCGAGAAAGTCCGTGCCCGGCACCGGATTGAACGCGACGGGCGGCGCGGGCGTGAAGCCGAGCGACGCATACAGTTGCCGGGCGGCGACGAATTCGGGCAGCACGTCGACGCACATGCGCGCGTAACCGGCCGCCTTCGCGTCGTGCAGCAGCCGTTCGACGAGCTGGCGGCCGACGTTCAGCCCGCGCGCCTCGGGCCGTACGTACACGCGCTTCATCTCGCAGGTCGCCGGGTCGATTTCGCGGAACGCCGCGCAGCCGACCACGCGCTCGCCGCGCCACGCGAGCAGCAGCCGTCCGCGCGGCGCCGCGTATTTCCCGGGCAGCGCGGCAATTTCGGGCTCGTAGTCCTGGAATTCAAGGCTGACGGTCGGGCTCGCGACGTACTCGCGAAAGATCCCTTCGACGGCGGCGGCATCGTCGGGATAGCGGGCGGCGCGGATCTCGATCATGGGTGGCGCGTGATGACGGGAAAGAGGGCCAGCATAGCAGCGCACGGCCGCTTTCGGCGATGCGCGAAGCGTGCCAGAATCAGCGGCTCGACCGTCGGAAACGACACGCAGGCGCCGGCGCAGCGGCGTCGCTGACCAAGGAGACTTCGATGACCGCATCGGCTGCCGTACTCGCCATCCTGGCTGCGCTGTTTCTCGGCGCGATGATTCCGGGCCCGAGCTTCGTGCTGGTGGCCCGCAACTCGATCGGGCTGTCGCGCCGCGACGGGCTGGCCACCGCGCTCGGCATGGGCATCGGCGGCATCGTGTTCGGCGGCGTCGCGCTGGCCGGGCTGTACACGCTGCTGCAGGCCGTCGAATGGCTGTATGTGGGCCTCAAGGTCGCGGGCGGCGCCTACCTGATCTACATGGCGTCGAAGATCTGGCGCGGCGCCGACCGGCCGATCGCGATGGACGATCCGCAGGCGATGGCCGGCGGCAGCGCGCGCAAGTCGTTCCTGACGGGCCTCACGACCCAGCTCAGCAACCCGAAGACGGCGATCTGGTACGGCAGCATCTTCGCGGCGCTGCTCCCGCAGCATCCGCCGCTGTGGTGCTATCTCGTGCTGCCGCCGCTCGTGTTCGCGGTCGAGTTCGGCTGGTACACGCTCGTCGCGCTGTGCTTCTCGACGCGCCGGCCGCGCGAACTCTACCTGCGCGCGAAGAAGTGGGTCGACCGCATCGCGGCCGGCGCGATCACGCTGCTCGGGCTGCGGCTGATCCTGAATGCGCCGAAAGCGGGGATCTGAGCGCTGTCATTGCTGAGCCGCGTCGGCGCGCGCGGCGGCGGTCATGGCCGTCGCGGGCCGTCGGCGCGACCCGGCCGAGACCGGCCGGGTCGCCCGCCCGAGTACGCGTCGGCGGCCCGCCGACGCATCGCTTCCCGATGGCGCGGCCGCTCGCCGGCCGCCGCCGACCGTGTTTCCCGACCGCCACCATCCCACGCCGAGCCTTGCGCGACGGGCGTTCGCGTGTGTCACCCGGCGCGCCGGACGGCGCCGCTTCCCCGATTCTGGCGGCCGACCGCCCGACGACGTGTAAACTGCTGCCTTTTTTGACGGTTTGCAGCATGGTGCAAGCATCTCCGCGCCCGGCGTTGAGCGGTCCGACGCTCGTCCGGCTGCTCGCGCGCCTGGCCGATGCCGACGTCGCGGAATCCCGGCAAACGCTGTCCGACCGGCTGAGCCAGTGGCTCGGCTGGACCGACGCGATCACGCTGTCGTCCGCGCTGAACGCGAGCCCGCCGGGCGTCGCGGCCGGCGTGCGCGGCTACGACGCGGAGCGCGACTGCGCGCGCGTGCGCCACGACCTCGCGCAGGCGATCATGGCCGCCAACCGGCCGCGCACGCGGCGCCGGCCGGGCGACCTGCCGCCGCCGGCGGCCGATACGGCGGATTTCGCGGACTTCCGCCAGCGTTATCTGACCCTGCAGCAGGACATGGAAACAGCGATCGGCCAGTTGCGTGGCCGTCTGCGGGTCGCGCTCGCCGCGCGCTCGTCCGGGATGGCGCGGCTCGCGACGCTCGACACGATCATGGAGCGCGTGCTCGGCGCGCGCGAGCGCAGCCTGCTGTCGGCCGTGCCCGCGCTGCTCGGCACGCGCTTCGCGCGGTTGCGCGACGCGGAGCGGCAGGCGCTGGCCGACGCCGAATCCGCCGCTGCTGCGGCCGCCGGTTCCGATGCGCCCGACGCCGCCACTGCGGCCGATGAAGGCGCGGCGGCGGCCGACACCCCGACCGTCGCGGCGATCGTGCCCGGCGCATGGCTCGATACGTTTCGCGACGAGATGCAAAGCATCCTGCTTGCCGAACTCGAAGTCCGGTTTCAAACGGTAGACGGGCTGCTCGCGGCCCTTCGCACCTGCTAATCAACACGCTATGTCCAGAATTCGCCTTGATCTCGTTGTCTTCGTCGCCGGTCTGCTCGCTGTGGGCTGGATCGGTGCCGGCTATGTCGCGTCGAACCCGCTGGCGGCGGCTGTCACGCTGCTGATCGGCGCGTGCTACGTCGCCGGCGCATGGGAGCTGCTGCGCTACCGGCAGGCAACCGCCACGCTGTCGCACGCGGTCGCCGGCCTGACCGAGCCGCCCGCGAAGCTCGACCCGTGGCTCGACACGCTGCATCCGGGCCTGCGCGGCGCGGTGCGCGCCCGGGTCGAAGGCGCGCGCGTCGCGCTGCCGGGCCCGGCGCTCACGCCTTACCTCGTCGGCCTGCTGGTGCTGCTCGGCATGCTCGGCACGCTGCTCGGGATGGTCGTCACGCTGAAGGGCACGGGCGCCGCGCTCGAGAGCGCGACCGATCTCGATGCGATCCGCGCGTCGCTGATCGCGCCGGTGAAGGGGCTCGGGTTCGCGTTCGGCACGTCGATCGCCGGTGTGGCTACCTCCGCGATGCTCGGGCTGCTGTCCGCGCTCGTGCGCCGCGAGCGGATCGATGCGGCCCACCAGCTCGACGCGAAGATCGCGACGACGCTGCGCGTGCATTCGTCCGCGCACCAGCGCGACGAATCATTCCGGCTGCTGCAGCGCCAGGCCGACGTGATGCCGGCGCTGGTCGACCGGCTGCAGACGATGATGACGACGCTCGAGGCGCGCAGCGTCGCGCTGCACGATCGCCAGCTCGAAAGCCAGCAGGCGTTTTTCGACCGGACCGAGCGGGCGTACGCGGGCCTGGCGTCGAACGTCGGCGACGCGCTGAAGGAGAGCGCCGCCGAAAGCGCGCGCGTGGCCGGCGCCGCGCTGCAGCCGGTCGTCGCCGCGACGATGACGGGGCTCGCGCAGGAGATGGCCGCGCTGCGCGACACCGTGACGGGCGCGGTGCAGCGTCAGCTCGACGGGCTGACGGACGGCTTCGAGAAGACCACCGGCAACGTGACGGCCGTGTGGAATCGCGCGCTCGACGAACAGCGTCGCGCGGGCGACGCCGTCGCGCAGCAGTTGCAGACGACGCTCGGCCAGTTCACCGACACGTTCGCGCAGCGTTCGTCGGATCTGCTCGATGGTGTCGCGACGCGCCTCGAATCGACCGAAGGCCGCCTGTCGGACGCGTGGCGCGACGCGCTGGCGCGCCAGGAGCAGGTCGGCGAGACGCTGGCCGGCCAGCATGCGCGCGCGCTGGGCGAAGCCGCCGCGACGTTCGAGCGCCATTCGGCCGCGACGCTCGCCGCGATGCGCGAGTCGCACGCAGGATTGCAGACGCAACTGGCCGCGCGCGACGAAGCACGCTTGTCCGCATGGAACGATTCGCTGACTGCGATGGCCGCGAAGCTCGGCGACGAATGGCAGCGTGCGGGCGAGCACAGCGCGGGCCGCCAGCAGGAAATCTGCGACGCGCTCACGCAAACGACGCGCGACCTCGCCGCGCAGGCGTCGACGTTCGAACAACGCTCGAACGATCTGCTGACGACGATTCGCGAATCGCACACCGGCCTGCAATCGCAACTGGCTGCACGCGACGAAGAACGTCTGTCCGCATGGAACGATTCGCTGGCCGCGATGGCCGCGAAGCTCGGCGATGAATGGCAGCGTGCTGGCGTGCACAGCGCCGGCCGTCAGCAGGAAATCTGCGACGCCCTCGCGCAAACGACGCGCGACCTCGCGGCACAGGCATCGACATTCGAACAACGCTCGAACGATCTGCTGACGACGATCCGCGAGTCGCACACCGGTCTGCAATCGCAACTGGCTGCACGCGACGAAGAACGTCTGTCCGCATGGAACGATTCGCTGGCCGCGATGGCCGCGAAGCTGGGCGACGAATGGCAGCGTGCAGGCGTGCACAGCGCCGGCCGTCAGCAGGAAATCTGCGACGCCCTCGCGCAAACGACGCGCGATCTCGCCGCGCAGGCGTCGACGTTCGAACAACGCTCGAACGATCTGCTGACGACGATCCGCGAGTCGCACACCGGTCTGCAATCGCAACTGGCCGCGCGCGACGAAGCACGTCTGTCCGCATGGAACGACTCGCTGGCCGCGATGGCCGCGAAGCTCGGCGACGAATGGCAGCGCGCAGGCGTGCACAGCGCCGGCCGCCAGCAGGAAATCTGCGACGCCCTCGCGCAAACGACGCGCGATCTCGCCGCACAGGCGTCGACGTTCGAGCAACGCTCGAACGATCTGCTGACGACGATCCGCGAATCGCACACTGGCCTGCAATCGCAACTGGCCGCGCGCGACGAAGCCCGCCTCGCCGCGTGGAACGATTCGCTCGCCGCGATGGCCGCCGCGCTGCGTGACGAATGGGCGCAGACGAGCGCGCAGGCCGCGGCGCGCCAGCAGGACATCTGCGACACGCTGACCCGCACCGCGAGCGACATCACCGCACAGGCGCAGGTTCACGCGAGCGACACGATCAACGAAATCGCGCGGCTCGTGCAGGCCGCGTCGGAAGCGCCGAAGGCCGCGGCCGACGTCGTCGCCGAGCTGCGCCAGCGCCTGTCCGACAGCATGGTGCGCGACACCGCGACGCTCGAGGAACGCAGCCGCCTGCTCGCGACGCTGGAGACGCTGCTCGGCGCGGTCAATCACGCGTCGACCGAACAGCGCGCCGCGATCGACGCGCTCGTCAGCACGTCGGCCGATCTGCTCGATCGCGTCGGCGCGCGCTTCAACGACACCGTCGAGGCCGAAACGCGCAAGCTCGATTCGGTGGCCGCGCAGGTCACGGCCGGCGCCGTGGAAGTGGCGAGCCTCGGCGACGCGTTCGGGATGGCCGTGCAGGTGTTCGGCGAATCGAACGACAAGCTGCTGACCCATCTGCAGCGCATCGAGGCCGCGCTCGAGAAATCGCTCGCGCGCAGCGACGAGCAGCTCGAATACTACGTCGCGCAGGCGCGCGAAGTGATCGACCTGAGCGTGATGTCGCAGAAGCAGATCGTCGAAGACCTGCAGCAGCTCGCCGGCCGGCGAGCGCCTGTCGGAGCGTAACGCATGCATGACGAAATCGACGGCGGCGCGCAATCGGCGCCGGTATGGCCCGCGTTCGCCGACCTGATGTCGGTGCTGCTCGGCGCGTTCGTGCTGATCCTCGTCGGCGTGATCGGCATGCAGCTCCAGCTCACGTCGAAGCTCGAGGAAGCGGTGCGCGCGCGCCAGCTCGAGGCGCAGCAGCGCAAGTCGCTCGAACAGGCGCTCGCCGGGCCGCTCGCGGCCGGCCGCGTGACGCTCGTGAACGGGCGCATCGGCATCAGCGGCAACGTGCTGTTCGCGCTGAACTCCGACCAGTTGCAGCCCGCGGGCCGTGATTTGCTGAAGACGCTGGCCGTACCGCTCGCCACCTATCTGAAGACCCGTGACGAGATCCTGATGGTCAGCGGCTTCGCGGACGACCAGCAGGTACATGCCGGCAACCGCCTGTTCGCGGACAACTGGGAACTGTCGGCCAAGCGCGCGTTGACGGTCACGCGCGCGCTGATCGATGCCGGCGTGCCGGCGTCGTCGGTGTTCGCGGCCGCGTTCGGTTCCGAACAGCCGGTCAGCTCGAATGCGGACGATGAAGGCCGCGCGAAGAACCGCCGCGTGGAAATCGCGCCGGTGCCGCGCAAGTCGGCGTCGAACGGAGGCAACGCAAAGTGACGGACGACGCGACGCAGGTGCGCGCGACGCTCGACGCCTGGCGCGAGCAGGGCGCCGACCGGCTCGATCCCGTGCGGTTTCACCGGATCGATGCGCTCGAACGGCGCGCGGCCGTGCTCGACGGCGCGGCACGCGCGCTGCTCGACGCGCGGCTGGCGACGCTGATCGACGGGTTTGCGGCGCTCGTCGTGCGCGCCGACGACGATGCCGAAGTCACGCGCGAGACGGGGCAAGCCGCGACGAGCAGGCCCGCGCGCGGCGCGCTGGCCGCGCTCGTCGAAGGGCTCGCGCGCGATCCGCAAGCGGACCGGCGCGGGCTCGATCCCGAACTGGTCGACTACTTCCGCACGATGTGGTCGAAAGTCCGCACGGAACAGCAATACCGCCAGTCGCTCGACCAGGTGCCGCGCAACGCCGGGCCGCTCAATTCGAACAGCCTCGTGCACCGCTCGCTCGCGACGATGCGCGAGCTGTCGCCGGACTATCTGCAGCAGTTCCTGTCGTACGTCGATGCGCTCGCATGGCTCGAGGATCTCGCCGGCGGCGGCGCGCAGCCCGAGAAGGAAGCGCCGCGTGCGAAGGCGGCCAAACCGGCGAGAAAGACGACGCGCACCAAGGCGCGATAACGCGACGCCCCAGGGGGCAGGCGTGCGGGGTACTTAGCGGCCTGGCGCCGACTCGGCGATCGCCGCGCGCAGCGCGTGCAATGCGTCGACGAGCGCCGATGCGAACGGCGGATGCGCGGCGATGCCCGCCGCGTCGAGCCGGCTTCCGAGGATCGGCAGCGCGATCGAGGCGGGCTCGACGATGCGCGCTGACATCAACGACAACGTTTCGCGCAGCGCCGCGTCCGCATGCGTCGCGCGCGGCGACGCGTTCAATACCGCGACCGGCTTGTACACGACGGCCTCGCATCCCACGACCCAGTCCAGCGCATTCTTCATCACGCCCGATATGCCGTGCGCGTATTCCGGGCTCGCGATCAGCACGCCGTCGGCCGCGTTCAGGCGGTCGATCAGGTCGCGCACCGCGGCGGGCGTCGGGTATTCGGCATCGGGATTGAACAGCGGGAATGCGCCGAGACGATCGAAGCGCGCGATGCGCATGCCGTGCGGGGCAACGAGCGCGGCTGCGTCGAGGAGTGCCGCGTTGTACGACTGCGCGCGCAGGCTGCCGCACAGCGCGACGATGTCGAGCGGGCGGCCGACGTCGGTTCGGGGATCGATGGTCATCGCAGGGCGTTTCGATTGGCGGGTCGAGCCGGCGCGTCGCGCGGGCTCGGCGGATTATCGCATCGGCGTTCGCGCCGCGTCGCTCATCCCGGCCGCCTGCGCGAATTCTCCGATGCCCCAGCCGCTCCCGAGCAACAGCCGCCGCGTATGCAGTGCGCCGTGCACGTCGTCGGCAACGGTATCGCCGAGATAGCGCAGCGCGCGGCCTTCGACATCGACGAAGCCGTGCCGGTAGTGCTGCGCGAGCGCCGTCCACAACCGCGCGGCGCCCACCGACTGGCGCGCGCCGCTGATCAGGCACAGGCCCGCGTCGAGCCCCCAGCGGTACAGCGTCGTCGCGAGGCCCTTGCGTTGCGCCGAGCCGCGCAGCCGCGTGTGCGGCGCGCGCAGGTAGCGGTCCGCGCGGCGCGGGATTTCGGGCAGGCGGTTGAACACCGTGTAGCCGGCGAGCTGGCGCGCGGCCAGATCCTCGACATACAGGAAGTATTCGCCGTCCGCTTCGCGATGGCGGACGACCAGGCCCGAGCGGCCGAGCGCGACGCCCGGCAGGCCGTGCAGGCGATGGCCCGGCTGGTGGAGGCGTTCATAAAGGGTGTCGAGTTCGTCGTCGATGTCGTGCTGGGAATGCTGTACGTCGATACGCATGGCGAAAGGCGCCCGTCTCGGGCGCATCGAGAAAGGAGTGCATGGCAACGGGGAAGCGGAAAGGGAAGCGGCCCCCGGGCTCGGCGAAGCGAGCCGGGGCCGCGCATCAGCTGGGGATGTGCTGGAAACCGGCGGCGATCGCGGCGAGGCCCGCGATGCAGAGTGCGAACAGGATCAGGACTTTGTGGATCACGCCTCTTTCCTCATGAATGCGCGGCGCCGGCGGGCGGCGTCGCGGAGACGGTGAGCGGCGGGCACGGCCCGCACGGCCGTCGTGCGGGACGACGGTCGGGGTCCGGCGACGGATCGTGCGCGGACGGCCAGCACCATACGCGACGCGTCGGGGGCGGGCAATCGGACTGGGGGAGAAAAGCGACGAAAAGCGGAGAATCGCGCTGTTTCGCGACAATTGGCCGCATGGGGCGCTCAAACGTTCGGGCGATTCACGCGAAAGCGCATCGCCCAGCGCCGGAGAGCATGCGTGCAACAGTGTCGTTGCGGATGCGAAGTCCGCGACCGATCCGACACCCACGCGAGGGACCGGAGCGGCATGGCGGCCGCCCCGGCCGCTGCGTCACACCGCCTGCCGCCCGCCGAACGTCTGCCTGATCCGCGCGAACAAGCCGTGCTGCGCGATCCATTCGGCATACGCGCGATAGTCCGGATCGCGCATCAGGTGACGCTCTTCCGTCTTCGCGCGCGTGTAGTAGATCAGGTTGACCGCGACGAGCCCCGCGCAGTGCATGAGCCCGATCTGCCAGCCGAGCGGCTCGACGAACGGCACCGACACCATCCAGTACGACAGGTTCTTCGTAATGTATGCCGGGTGCTTCGTGAAGCGGTACGGGCCCGACGTGATGATCCCGCGGTTGGTGAGGTTCGAGAACCGCAGTCCGAACGAGATCGTGCACAGCGCGTAGGTCAGCAGCAGCAGGATGATCACCGTGCCCCAGATCACGCGCAGCGTCGGCGCCGACAGCAGCCAGTTGTCCCAGAACACCGACCCTTCGTAGCGGATGTAGTTGTTCGAGATCAGCGACCAGAACGGCTGGTAGCAGATCAGCGCGGCCACCCAGCCGAGCGTCGTCGGCTCGACGGTGCGCACGTGGCTGTCGAGGATGCGGAACGTGCACAGGTAGCCGACGGTGCCGAACATCAGGTCCATCGTGAACGACAGGTCGTACATGAACACGAAGGTCGCGATCGTCATCGGCGCGTGCATCGCGTTCGCGAGCGACGCGCTCAGGTGATCGGCATCCTTCGACAGGTAGACGGTCATCAGCGGCAGGAAGAACGCCTTCACGCCCCAGCCGGCCAGCATCTCGCGCACCGGCTTCCAGCTCGCGGGCTGCTCGCGGCGAAACAGGAAGCGGCCCCACAGCAGGTACGCGTCGTCGGTCTCGCGCTGGTGGCGGTCCATCCACGCGAAGTAGAACGGCGCGGCGACGATCACGTACGGCGCGAGCGAGCGCAGCAGCGACCAGAACGGCAGGTAGAACGCGCCGTGGTATTCGGGCAGCAGCCAGTAGATCGCGCCGATGCCCGCGTAGATCGACGTCAGCCCGCCGAGCCGCGTCGCGACGCGCGCGAGGCCGAGCGGCCGGACGGCCTGCCGCGACAGCCCCGCGCTCGGGCGCAGGTAGACGCGCGAGATGAAGAGTTCGTGCAGCGCGATCGTGCCGATGATCGCGAGGCTCGCGATGACCGCGCGGGTGGCCGCATCGAGGGCCGGGTGGTCGCGCGTGATCCACAGCGCGAAGAGTCCGGCCGTGATGCCGAACAGGCCGGCGCGGAGCGGCGTGGCGGAACGGGGTGGGCGGTCCGGGGCAGCGACGATGCCGTCGAGCGTGGAGTTCATGATCGGATCCTCGTAGGGATGAGGGCCGGCGCCCCCGCTTGGCGGGTGACGCCGGCCGTCGGCCGGGCTGTTTATCGATGTGTGCCCGGCCATTGGCCTGTCGTTCTGGTACGTGATGCGTTAAAGCTTACTTCTTGGTGCCGGCGCCCAGCAGACCGCCGAGCAGGTTGGTCACCGGCGACAGCAGGTTGCCGGTGCCGCCTGCGGCGCCGCCGCCCGTGCTGCCGGTCAGGCCGGTCACCACCGAGCCGCTGCCGCCCGGCGTCGTCACGGTGCCGGCTGCGCCGCCGGGGCTGACCGTGCCGGTGGCGCCGGCCGAGCCGGCCGGCGTGCCCAGCGCACCCGTGAGCGTGCCGACCGGGCCGCTCGTCAGCACGCCGCCGAGCGTGCCGGACAGGTTGCCGCCCGGCGTCGTGACGGTGCCGGTGAGGCTTGCACCGAGCGGCGTCAGCGAGTTGACGAGGCCGGTGACCGGTGCGAGCAGACCGCCGAGCCCTGCGCCACCGGTGCCGCTGGTGCCGCCGGTCCCGCTCGTGCCGCCCGTACCGCTGGTGCCGCCCGATCCGAGGCCGCCGAGTGCGCCCGTCACCGTCCCGAGCAGGCCGGTGATCGGCGCGAGCGGACCGCCGCTGCTGGTGCCGCCCGACCCGCTCGAGCTGCCGCCGCTGAGGCCGCCCGTCAACGTGCCGAGCAGGCCCGTGATCGGGGCGAGCGGGTTGGTGCCGCCCGTGCCGCTGCTGGAGCTGCCCGCGTTGTTGTCGTGGACGAGGCCGCCGGTCGACGTCACCGTATTGCCGAGCTGCGTCACGACGCCGCCGAGGCCCGTGCCGACCGGGTTGTCGGTCGCGCCGCCGACCTTCGTGCCCGCAAGCGCGAGACCGTTGCCGAGCGTGCTCAACAGGCCGTTGAGCGGGGTGCCGAGCAGCGTCACGCCGCCGAGCGTCTGCGTCGCGCCGGGCGTCGTGACGCCGCCGGTGAGCGTGTTCGTGATCGGGTTGATCACCTTGCCGAGCTGCGTTTCGAGCTGCTGGACCGGCGAGCTGTTCAGCGCCGTATTCAGCGCCGAGGCGGTCGAGTTGACCGCGGTGCCGACCGTGTTGACGAGGCTGCCGACGAGGGTCGTCGCCGGCGCGAGCGGCGACAGCGGACCGGTGCCGAGGCTCGTCACTGCATTGCCGAGGTTGTTGACCGCGCCGCCGGCGCCCGTCAGCAGGCCGGTGGTCGACGTGAGCGTCGGTCCGAGCGGGTTCGCCGACACGCCGATCGAGCCGAGGCCGGCCGCGATGCCGTTGCCGAGCGACTGCACGCCGTTGCCGAGGCTGCCGACCGCGTTGCCGACACTGGTGGCCGTCGTCGGGTTCGTGCCGGGGATCTGCACGCCGCCGATCTGGCTGCCACCGTTGACGACCGTCGTGCCGAGCGCCGTCACGAGGTTGCCGGATTTCTGGAGGACGTTGCCGAGCGGGGTGACGCCGGTGCCGGACGTGCCGGAGGTGCCGGACGTGCCTGAGGTACCGGAAGTGCCGGACGTGCCGGAAGTGCCCGAGGTGCCGGACGTACCCGAGGTGCCGGACGTACCCGAAGTGCCGGACGTACCCGAAGTGCCGGACGTGCCCGAGGTGCCGGACGTACCCGAGGTGCCGGAAGTGCCCGAGGTGCCGGACGTGCCCGAAGTACCGGAGGTGCCCGAGGTACCGGAGGTGCCCGAGGTGCCGGAGGTGCCCGAGGTGCCGGAGGTGCCCGAGGTGCCGGAGGTGCCCGAGGTGCCCGAGGTGCCCGAGGTGCCCGAGGTGCCGGAGGTGCCGGAGGTGCCCGACGTACCGGAGGTGCCCGAGGTACCGGAAGTACCCGAAGTACCCGAAGTACCCGAAGTACCCGAAGTACCCGAAGTACCCGAAGTACCCGAAGTACCCGAAGTACCGGAGGTGCCCGAGGTGCCGGAAGTGCCCGAGGTGCCGGAAGTACCCGAGGTACCGGAAGTACCCGACGTACCGGAGGTGCCCGACGTACCGGAAGTACCCGAGGTACCGGAAGTACCCGAGGTACCGGAAGTACCCGACGTACCGGAAGTGCCCGAGGTGCCGGAAGTACCCGAGGTGCCGGAAGTACCCGACGTACCGGAAGTACCCGACGTACCGGAAGTACCCGAGGTACCGGAAGTCCCCGACGTACCGGAAGTCCCCGACGACCCCGACGACCCCGAAGTCCCCGAACTACCGCCACCCGAAGTCCCCGACGAACCGCCGCCCGACGTACCCGAAGTCCCCGACGTGCCGCTCGTCCCGGACGTGCTCGGCTTGATCGTCGGCGGGGTCGTCGGTCCATCGACCGAGCCGCAACCGTACAGCGCGAGCAGTGACGAGACGGCCATCGTTACCGTCGTCTTCTTGAAGAGATTCTGCATGTTGGCCTCGACATTGGAAGTGTGTCCAGGCCTTCTCTGCAAATTCCGCGCCACGACATGTTTGGCGAAACGGTGTCGCGATTTGTTGCGGAAATCGGGACTATCGACGCGATTTAAACGGAGGAAAGGCGGTTTCGCGCGACAGGCACGTGCGGTGCGCGAACGTCGCGGCTGCGATGTTCCCGTAAGGCGCCGTAACGCGCGGCCGGATGTTACGTAGCGTCCGGCCGCCGGTGACGCGAACGGCCGCGAACCGAGCGCCGCATCTTTGACGAAACGCGCGGTCGCGCTGAACATGGCGCGACATCCCCGGCCGCCGGCAGCGCGACAGCGGCCACGACTCCAACCACCAGGACACCGACATGAGCGAACAGGACAGGGAATACGGCAAGGCGCGGCGGATCGACGTGATGGGCGAGGCGTTCGTCGAGCGCGCGATGCGCGACCTCGACGGATTTTCGCGTCCGCTGCAGAACTGGCTGAACGAACATGCGTGGGGCAGCACGTGGCAGCGGGGCGGGATCGACCTGAAGACGCGCAGCCTGTGCACGTGCGCGATGCTGGCGGCGCTCGGCCGCGGCACGGAGCTGAAGGGGCATATTCGCGGCGCGCTCAACAACGGCGCGAGCCTCGTCGAGATTCGCGAGGTCTTGCTGCACAGCGCGCTGTACGCGGGGGCGCCGGCCGCGGTCGAGGCGTTTCGCAGCGCGCGCGAGGTGCTGTCGGATCTCGGACTGTCGATACCCGACGACGAAGCCTGATTCCGTCGCGGCGCCGGCTGCCCGGCGGCGGGAGCGGGGAAGCAGGATCAGGCGCCGCTTCGCTGCCGCGATCTACGCGATGCGTACCGTCTGCGTGGCCGTGTCGGCCGGCGCGGCGGCGACTTCGAGCAGCCAGTCGGCCGTCGCGTCGGGAATCGTGACCGGCAGCATGTGGCCGCCCTCGACGACCTTCAGCCGCACACGCGCCGATTTCTTCGCGAGCGCGTCGCCGTGCTCGCGCCAGTTCAGGATCGGATCGGCGCGGCCGTACAGCACGTCGACCGGCAGCGCGAGTTCCGGATAGCGACGCTCCATCGCGGGCAGGTCGACGGGCGCCGACAGCAGGTCCGTCGCCGTCGCGTAGAACACGTGCGGGCGCATCCCGAGCAGGCCGCCGCCCTTGACCGGGAAGTCGCGCGGCACGTCTTCCGGCGCGAACACCTGGCGCACGGCCTGGCGGCCCGTCAGGATCGTCAGCGGGATCGCGAAGGTCCACGACACGAAACGGCGCACGAGCGGCGACGGCAGCATCAGCGGCTTGAACGGCGCGGGCGGCTCGGTCTGCTCGTGCGACAGCGGCGCGATCAGCGCGAGCCGGCTCACGCGGTCCGCATGGTTGAGGCCGACCGCGAGCGCGATCGCGCCGCCGAGCGAGTGGCCGACCAGCACGGGCTTGTCGAGCTTCAGCGCGTCGATGAACGCGGCGACCGTACGGGCCTGCGCGAACACGTTCGCCTGCGACGCCGCGCCGCGCAGCGACCGGCCGGCGCCCGGGCGATCGAGCAGGATCACGCGATGCTGCTGGGCGAGCCGCGTGAGCGGCAGGTACGCGAAATTGCGCCATTGCCCCGCGAGCCCGTGGACGAACACGATCGGCGGGCCGTTGCCGTATTCGACGTAGTGGATGCGGTCGCCGCCGATGTCGACGAAGCGGCCTTCGGGCGGAAACGCGCGGGTCACGCGCCGGGCCACGTAAGCGGAAAACAGCGCGAGCGCGGCGAGCACCGCGACGACGCCGAGCAGCACGTTCTGGATCAGATGGAGCGTAGGAGTCATGTCGGCCTCAGCGGGTTTCGAGTGCGGGTTCGGCGGCCGGCGCGGTGGCCGCCGGGCCGGTCGTGGCGCGGCGCTCGAAATGCATCGCGGAATCGGCGAGCGCGCTGAACTTCAGCGACGCGAGATCGAGCACGTAGTTCTGGTGGAATTTCCATGGCTTGCGGTGCCCCTGCTTCGGCAGGATGCCGGCCGCGCGCTGGATGTAGCCCGAGCTCAGGTTGACGGCCGGCACGTCGCCGAGATCGCCCGCGCCGAGCCGCGGCACGCACGTGTCGTACCCGTTCGCGCGCATGTGGTTGAGCAGCCGGCACACGTAGCGCGCGATCAGCTCGGCTTTCAGCGTCCACGAAGCATTCGTGTAGCCGAACGACGACGCGAGGTTCGGTACGTCGCTGTACATCATGCCCTTGTACGACACCGTCTCCGGCAAGTCGACCACGCGGCCGTCGACCGTCACGCGCGCACCGCCGAGCATCTTCACCTTCAGCCCGGTCGCGGTGACGATCACGTCCGCGTCGAGCTGCTGGCCGCTCTTCAGCTGGAGGCCGGTCGGCGTGAAGCGCTCGATCTCGTCGGTGACGATCGATGCGCGGCCCGCGCGGATCGCCTTGAACAGGTCGCCATTCGGCACGAGGCACACGCGCTGGTCCCACGGCATGTAGCGCGGCGTCAGGTGCTTCGCGACGTCGAAGTCGGGGCCGAGCTGCCTGCTGGCCGCGCGGATGATGAATTGCTTCGTCCGGTCGGGCTTGCGGCGCGACACGTTGTACAGGTACATCGTCAGCAGGACGTTCTTCACGCGTACGAGCCGGTGCGCGAGCCGCGACGGCAGCACGCGGCGCAGCGCGTTCGCGATCTTGTCGCGCGCGGGCAGCGACACGATGTAGGTCGGCGAGCGCTGCAGCATCGTCACGTGCTGCGCGTCGGCCGCCATCGACGGCACGAGCGTGACGGCCGTCGCGCCGCTGCCGATCACGACCACGCGCCGGTTCGCGTACGACAGATCCTTCGGCCAGTGCTGCGGATGCACGAGCTTGCCCTCGAACGTGTCCATGCCGGCCCAGTCGGGCAGGTAGCCGGCGTCGTAGTCGTAGTAGCCGCTGCACATGAACAGGAAGCGGCAGGTGTAGACGAGCGTGTCGGTCGCGCCGTCCTGCGTGCGCTCGATGCGTACCGTCCAGCGCGCCCGGTTCGAATCCCAGTCGGCCGCGACGACCTTCTGGCCGTAGCGGATCGTCTTGTCGATGCCGTAGGTGCGCGCGGTGTCGCGGATGTAGTCGAGGATCGTCTGTCCGTCGGAGATCGCCTTGTCGCTGTGCCACGGGCGGAAGCTGTAGCCTAGCGTGAACATGTCGGAATCCGAACGAACGCCCGGATAGCGGAACAGGTCCCAGGTGCCGCCGATCGCGTCGCGCGCCTCGACGATCGCCACGCTCGCATGCGGGCAGCGCTGCTTCAGGTGATACGCGGCGCCGATGCCGGACAGGCCGGCGCCGACGATCAGCACGTCGAGGTCGCGGTTGTCGCCGCTGTCGCGGCGGGCGCCGGGGGCGGGCGGCGCATCGCGCCGGTCGGTCGTCGTCGAGGTCATGCGGGGTCCTTGGTCGGCGTGATCGGGCGCGCGGCCGGAGCGGGCGCGCGTTCGAGATTGCGTGCGCGGGCGCGGCGCACGTGGCGCAGCACCAGCCACTGGTAACCGGCGCCGAGCAGGCGCGCGATCCGGTCGAGCCGGCGCGCGTCGGCGCCGACCAGCACGCGGCGCGCATTGCGCTCGACGCCCGCGAGGATCTGCCGCGCGGCCTCGTCGGCCGTCGTCGCGTTGATCAGGCGGTTGGCCTGGCGGCGATGGGTCGCTTCGTCCTGGCCCGTCAGCGCGTGGATGCTGGTATCGACGCGGCTCGCGTCGACGATGCTCGTCGCGACGCCGCCCGGATGCACGCAGGTCGCGCTCACCGGCGCGCCGTCGAGTTCGAGTTCCATCCGCAGCGCCTCGGTGAAGCCGCGCACCGCGAACTTGGTCGCGTTGTACGCGCTTTGCGTCGGCATCGCGACGAGCCCGAACAGGCTCGACGTGTTGACGACGTGGCCGTCGCCCGACGCGCGCAGATGCGGCAGGAACGCCTGCGTGCCGTGCACGACGCCCCAGAAATTGATGCCGACGATCCATTCGAGATCGGCGAGACGCGCGGTTTCGGCGCTGGCGGCGAGCGACACGCCCGCGTTGTTGAAGATCAGGTTGACCTTGCCGTGCTCGGCGCGAACGAAATCGGCCCACGCGAACACCGCGTCGCGATCGGCGACGTCGAGCCGGCGCTTGCTCACATGCACGCCGTGCTGCGCGCAGAGGGCCGCCGTGCCGGCGAGCCCCGTTTCGCTGACGTCGGCGAGCGCGACCGCGCAGCCGCGCCGCGCCAGTTCGACCGCGAGGCTGCGGCCCATGCCCGAACCGGCGCCCGTGATCGCGGCAACCTTGCCGGAAAATCCCTTCATCCGTCGTTCCTCCCGTTCCGCTTGCGCTGCACCGGCGGCGCGTCTATTGTGGTGTTGTGTGTCACCACTTTAGTTTTCGGGTGTCCTGATGTCAAATAGCGGAATGGAGAAAGCACTCGAAACGGAAAAAAGGGGCCGGTCGTACGGCGGCGTGGCGCCCGAGGTACGGGCCGCCGAGCGGCGCGACGCGTTGATTCGCGCGGCGACGCGCGTGTTCGGCACGGTGGGTTTTCGCAAGGCGACCGTGCGGTCGATCTGCCAGGAAGCGAAGCTGAACGATCGCTACTTCTATGCGGCGTTCGACAGCACCGAGGATCTGTTGCGCTGCACCTACCTGCATCACGCGCAGCAACTGCATGACGCGGTCGCGCAGGCGGTCGCCGCGCGCGGCGGCGAACTGCGCGAGCGCGTCGACGCGGGGCTCGCCGCGTTCTTCGCGTTTCTGCGCGACCCGTGCGCGGCGCGCGTGCTGCTGCTCGAGGTGATGGGCGTGAGCGCGGACACCGACATGACGTATCAGCGCATGCTGATCGACTTCGGCAAGCTGATCATGGCGATCGGCGCGCCGCGCGAGGCCGTGACGCCGGCGGAGCGCACCGAGCAGCGGCTGATCGGGCTCGCGCTGGTGGGCGCGATGACGAACGTCGGCGCGGCGTGGCTGCTGACCGACTATCGCGATCCGGAGGCGCAGATGATCTCCAGTTGCAGGAAGGTGCTGCTGGGGACGTTGCAGGCGGCGTAGATTCGCGGGGACGGGGCCGTTCGCCGCGCACATCAATGGTGGTCGATGAATAACAAGGAAATCATGCAAGCACGCAACCGATGGGTGCGCCGCGTGACGTCGGCGGGGATGGCCGTTTCCGTCCTGATGCTGACGGGCTGCGGCTGCTGGCCGTTTAGCGAGACCACGCGCTATGAAACCGAGTGGAAATCGCAAACGGTCGGGGCGCTGTTCAGGGATGCGGACCGGACAGGCGATGTCTGTCGCGACGCCCTCTATACGCAGCACCTCAAGGACGCGGTATCGGCCTGCAAGGACGGGGCGTATGAAAAAATCCGCAACCGCATCAGCGGCGAGCCCGTCAGGCTGTCGCTCGCGAAGGCGACCTGTGCGGAAGCGCAAGCCCAGCTGGACCAGGGCATCCCCGCCAATATCCAGGACCGGATCTTCAATCTGAACCCGTTCCCCGACGAATTTACTGCCTGCATGAGCGAAAAGGGATTCAAGCGCGAAGAAGTCGAAAAAAAGGCGTGCTACGTGAAGTTCATGTGACGGGCGAGCGACCGGTCAGCCGTTCGCGCGTTTCGGCCGACCGGGGCGTGCGCGCGGCGTTGCAGGCGTCTCCCCGAGCCTCGCCTTCATCGCATCGATGAACGCTCGCACCTTCGGCGAAGGCAGCCGCGTCGACGGATACACCGCGTGAATCCCGGCCGGCGCCGTACGCCAGCCCGGCAACAGCCGCACGAGCCGGCCGGCGGCGACGTCGTCCGCGGTCGAGAAATCCGTCAGCAGCCCGAAGCCGCCGCCCGCGAGCACGATCGCGCGGCACGCGGTCGCGGTGTTCGACACGACCGGCGCGACGCAGCGCACCGATGCGTGGCCGCCGCGCGCATCGTCGAGGTCGAGCGTATGCGGGCGCGGCAGCGACGACAACATCACGAAGGGCAGCGCGGCGAGCGCATCGGGGTCGCGCGGCAGTCCGTGCCGCGCGACGAACGCCGGGCTCGCGACCAGCCATTTCTCGTAGGTGCCGAGCTGCACCGCGCGATAGTTGGAATCGGCAAGCCGCCCGATGCGGACCGCGACGTCGAGGTTGTCCGCGACGAGATCGATCACGCGGTCGTTCGCGACCAGTTCGACATCGAGCCCCGGATGCCGGTCGCGCAGCGCGACGACGGCCGGCGCGACGACCAGCGCGCCGTAGTCGATCGGCACGCTCACGCGCAGCGTGCCGCGCAGTGGCCCGGCGTCGGACGACACCGCGTCGAGCGCGGCTTCGGTGGCACGCACGATGTCGCGGCACGCGTCGTAGAACACGCGTCCGGCATCGGTCACGCTCAGCCGCCGCGTCGTGCGCACCAGCAGGTTCGCGCCGACCTCGGATTCGAGGCGCTGCATGTGCGTGCTGACGACCGTCTTCGCGAGGCCGAGCCGCTCGGCCGCGGCCGTCAGCGAGCCGGCCTCGACCACCGCGACGAAGATCGCCAGCCGGTTCAGGTTCACGTCGCGCAGATCGGCCATCGTCGATTGTCCTATGGAAACGGATAATGTTTCCGCGATTATCCGTCTTCTGGCGACGAACGGCGAGCGCTACGCTGGAGCCGTTCGTCGCCGATCCCCGGCGGCGCGAGATTCCGGAGTGTTTCCATGTCTGCCGCCAGCAAGCCTGCCTCGCCGATCCGTGTCTATTCGTTCCTGTTGTCCGGCCACGCGCACCGCGTCCGGTTGTTCCTGTCGCTGCTCGGGTTGCCGTCGAAGACCATCGACGTCGATCTGGCGGCCGGCGCGCAGCGCGAACCGGCGTTTCTCGCATTGAATCCGCTCGGGCAGGTGCCGGTGATCGACGACGGCGGCACCGTGATCGCCGATTCGAACGCGATCCTCGTGTACCTCGCGAAGCGCTACGGCGATGCGCACTGGCTGCCGGACGACCCGGTCGGCGCGGCCGTCGTGCAGCGCTGGCTGTCGTACGCGGCCGGCCCGATCGCGTCGGGTCCGGCCGCCGCGCGGCTCGTGACCGTGTTCGGCGCGCCGCTCGACCCGGAAGTGGCCAAGCGCACGGCCGCAAAGGTGCTCGACGTGATCGATCGCGAACTGGCCGGCAAGCCGTTCGCGGCCGGCGCGCAACCGACGATCGCGGACATTGCCGCGTACACGTACATCGCGCACGCACCGGAAGGCGGCGTGTCGCTCGAACCGTATCCGCAGGTGCGCGCATGGCTCGCCCGAATCGAGGCGTTGCCGGGCTTCGTCGCGATGCCGACGACCCGCGCGGGCCTGCTTGCCGCCTGACGCCTCTGCCACCGCGCCTGTTCAGGAGAATGCGATGAATGCGCCGACCGCCGTCGTCCCGGGTTGGGAACTCGATACCGCGCCGTTTCATGCGGGCGAGCTTGCCGTGCAGCAGCGCGCAGGCGTGACGGACGCGGCGAGCGCGGCCGGCCGGCGCGGGATCCGGCGTTTCATGCCGGACCAGCACCGGACGTTTTTCGCGCAACTGCCGTTCTTCGTGCTCGGCGGCGTCGACGCGCACGGCCAGCCGTGGGCGACGCTGCGAGCCGGCGCGCCGGGGTTCGTCACGTCGCCGGACCCACGCACGCTGCGCATCGCGGCGCGTGCGCTGCCGGGCGATCCGCTGGCCGGCGCGTGGCACGTTGGCGCGCCGCTCGGCGGGCTCGGGATCGAATTCGATACGCGCCGCCGCAATCGCGTGAACGGCGTCGTGCGCGCGGTCGACGGCGATGCGCTGACGATCGCGGTCGAGCAGAGCTTCGGCAATTGCGCGAAGTACATCCAGGGCCGCAAGCCGACCTTCGTCGCGCGGGACGTCGACGCGTCCGTCGCGCCGGACGTGTCGGATGCGCTGGGCGACGCGGATCGCGCGCTGCTCGCGCAGGCCGATACGTTCTTCGTCGCGAGCGCGAACACGTCCGCGGGGGCGGGCGCGGCGCGCGGCGCGGACGTGTCGCATCGCGGCGGGATGCCGGGCTTCGTGCGCGTCGACGACGCGCGCACGCTGACGACGCCCGATTTCAGCGGCAACCGGTTCTTCAACACGCTCGGCAACCTGCAGCACGATCCGCGCGCGGGGTTGCTGTTCGTCGATTTCGACAGCGGCGATCTGCTGTATGTCGCCGCGCACGCGGAGATCGTGTGGGACGGGCCCGTCGTCGCGTCGTTCGACGGCGCGCAGCGCGTGGTGCGCTTTCATGTGCGGGAAGTGCGGCGCATGCGGGCGGTGCTGCCGTTCCGGTGGTCGGCGGTCGAGCGCGCGCCGCAGTTCGCGGCGATGGCGATGGCGTCGAGCGGGGCGGCGGCAACGGCCGGGGAGGTACCGTCCGCGGCCGCGCCGGCATCGGCGCCCGCATGGCGGTCGCTGCGGATCGCGAAGATCGTCGACGAAGCGCGTGCGATCCGGTCGTTCCATTTCGAGCCGGCGGACGGCGGCGCATTGCCTGCGTACGAAGCCGGCCAGCATCTGACGTTGCGCATCGCGCTGCCCGACAGCGACGCGCCAGCGATTCGCAGCTACACGCTGTCCGATGCGCCGGGCGGCGCGCATTACCGGATCACCGTGAAGCGCGAAGGGCGCGTATCGGCATGGCTGCACGATCACGCACAGGCCGGCATGACGCTCGACGCGCAGATGCCGCGCGGCCGCTTCACATTCGATGTCGCGAGTCCGCGGCCGGCCGTGCTCGTGTCGGCCGGCATCGGCATCACGCCGATGGTCGCGATGCTGCGCCGGGCACTGGCCGATGGCACGCCGTCGCGCCGCGTCGTGTTCGTGCATGGCGCACGCGAAGCGGCCGACCGGCCGTTCGCGGCGGAACTGGCGCGCAGCGCGGCCGCCGATGCACGCGTGTCGCTTCACTGGTTCGACAGTCATCCTCACGAAGGCTCGGCCGCGCGGGGCGGCCGGATCGACATCGGGCAACTGAAGCGGGTGTTGTCGTTCGACGACTACGACTTCTACCTGTGCGGGCCGTCGGCGTTCATGCGCGACCTGTACGACGGGCTGCGCGCGCTGAACGTGCCGGACGAACGCATCCGCTTCGAGGCGTTCGGGCCGTCGAGCGTGTCGCGCAGTGCGACCCGCGCGGCTGCCGAGCCCGCGGCGGCAAGCGTGCCGGTCATGTTCCGGCGCACGGGGCGCGAAGCTGCGTGGACGCCCGCCGACGGCACGCTGCTCGAATTCGCGGAAGGGCAGCGCGTGGCCGTGCCGGCCGAATGCCGCTCGGGTTCGTGCGGCACGTGCGCGACGCGCGTGCTGTCCGGCGCGATCGACTACGCGCAAACGCCCGATGCGCCGGTCGAACCTGGCTGCGCGCTGCTGTGCGTCGCACGGCCCGCGCAAGGCGCGACGGCGCCGCTCGTGCTGGATCGCTGACGCACCTGCGACATGCGGCCGCGGAGAGCCTGCTGCGCAAAAAGCGCGCGCAACTGCTTCTTTTTTCGGATGCCGTCCGGATCGACGATAGCGTCAACCGATTCGATAAAGGAGCCCATCATGAAACTGCTCGGCATGGTCCGCCTGGTCCTGTGGAGTTTCTTCGGCGTGCGCAACAGCAAGGCGCACGCGACCGACCTCGCGAACGCCAACTTCACGCTGCTGCCGTTCGTGGCGATCCTGCTTGCGCTGCTGGTCGGCGCGGTGATTTACGGCGTCGTGCATCTGGTCGTCGATCCGACCGTGACGATGCAGGGTTTCTGAGCGAGCGGCCAGTGAGCCGGTAGCGGGCCGCCATTGCCGCTCCGGTTCGAGGTCGCCTGATCGGCGCACGATGGCGTCGATGTCAGTGGCCGGCACGGCACCACCGGCATCGCGACCACATCGCCACCGTCGTCGCACCGCCCGAACCGCCTGTCCCTGTTCCCGCCTTCCCCGTTTCCCGTTCCGCCCGATTCCGCGGCCCTTTGCCGCGCCCGGGGTAAAATGCGCGCCACGCCGCGATGTCGCGCGCCGGGCAGGCCGCCGTTCCGATGAACGGCCGGCGTGAGTGTCCGCCGCCCGCACCGGGGCGTTCGAAGCGTCCCCCGCATGACACGACCGCGCGAGGCAGCCGGCCGGCCGACAGGCATCCGACGAACCCGTCGGCCGCTGCGTCGGTTCCCGGCGCGTCATCCGAATCCGATGTCCCATCCTGCGTTGTTCCGACCGGTCGGCCCGCCTGCGTGCCGCAAGGTCCGGTTCGTCTGATGAATATCGTGTCGACGCACGTGTCCGGCGGCATTCGTGGGCGCACGCTTCGCAGCTTCGTAACGGGTTTCGACAGGTCGAGTGGCGAGTTTTCCATCCAGAACAATGACGGTGAATAGAACAACAGCGGCGCCCGCACGGCGGCGGCGCGCGAAGGTCGGGCTCGGTGTCGGTCTCGGCGTCACGCTTTTCGCGGCGCAGGCGGCCGCGGCCCAGGGCGACACGCCCGCGCCGGGCGCCGACGCGGCGGGCAGCGCGACGCTGCCCGCGATCACGGTGAGCGGCGAGCGCGGCCACCCGCTGCGCGCGCGAAGCGTCGGTCGCGGGGCTCGACGACGCGCCGCTGCGCGACACGCCGGCGTCGGTGAACGTGATCACGCGCGCGCTGATCGACGACCAGCAGGCAAAGCGGCTGAGCGACGTCGTACGCAACGATGCGTCGGTCGTCAACGACTATGCGCCGGTTGGCTATTTCGAAGGTTTCGCGATCCGCGGTTTTCCGGTCGATCTCGCGAGCGCGATCCGGATCGACGGGCTGACGGTGTCCGGCGAGCAGAACGTGCCGCTCGAGAACAAGGAGCGCGTCGAGATCCTGAAGGGCCTCGCGGGCATCGACAGCGGCGTCGTCGCGCCGGGCGGCGTGATCAACTTCGTGACCAAGCGCTCCGCGAACGTGGCGAGCGTGACGGGCGGCGTCGACAGCCGCGGCTCGACGTCGGCGGCCGTCGATCTCGGCCGGCGCTTCGGCCCCGACCATCAGTTCGGGTTCCGGATCAATGCGGCGAAGGAGAACATGCACTCCTATATCGACGGCACGAACGGGCGACGCACGTTCGGCTCGATCGCCGCCGACTGGGACATCAGCCCGCGCGCGAGCCTGCAGCTCAATGCCGAATTCCAGCAATGGATCCAGCGTTCCGCGCCCGGTTACCAGTTGCTCGGCGGCACCGTCGTGCCGTCGGTCAAGACGACGTCGAAGGCGCTCGGCACGCAGCCGTGGGCGAAGCCGGTGACGACCGATGCGCTGAACCTGAATGCGCGTTTCGACTACCAGTTCAACGACGACTGGAAGGCCTATATCGCCGCGGGCCGCAGCCGCACGATGATCGACGACAACAGCGCGTTCGCGTACGGCTGTTCGTATGCGGCAAGCTGCGCGGCCGGCGCGACGTCGCCGTTCTTCTTCGGCGCGAACGGCGACTACGACGTGTACGACTTCCGCAGCCCCGGCGAATACCGGCGCAACGACGATCTGCGCGCGGTCACGACCGGCAAGTTCGCGACGGGGCCGCTGCGGCACGAGCTGACGCTCGGCGTGAGCGTGCAGCGCCGCGTCGTGCACATGGCCGACGCCGTGTACGACTACGTCGGCAGCGAGAACGTCTACGGGCCCGACCTGACCTTTTCGCCGTCGCCGAATTCGCCCGGGCCGTCGTACCCGCGCCTCGACGCGTGGCAGTACGGCGTGTTCGGGCTCGATCGCATCAGCATCGGCGAACACTGGCAGGTGCTCGCGGGCGGCAAGGAAGTGCTGCTGCGGCAGCGCAGCTGGAGCAGCCTCGACGGCGAGACGACGCATACCGACCGGTCGGTGTTCCTGCCGCAGGTCGCGCTCGTCTACAAGCCGGTGAACGTGCTGTCGCTGTATGCGTCGTACAGCAAGGCGCTGTCGCTCGGCGATCAGGCGCCGGTGCGCGCGACCAACGCGTATGCGTTCCTGCCGCCCGTCGAATCGCACCAGTTCGAGGTCGGCGCGAAATACGACTGGCTCGACCGGCTCAGCCTCACGGCCGCCGTGTTCTCGATCAGCAAGCCGTTCCAGTTCGCCGACCCCGACGCGTCGGGCACCTCCTACACGTTCGTGCAGCGCGGTACGCAGCGGCACCAGGGGATCGAACTCGGCGCGGCCGGGCGCGTGACCGAGCGCTTGGGGCTGACGGCCAGCGTCGCGGCGATTCGCGCCCGCGCGGTCGATTCGGGCTCGCCCGCCTACGAAGGGCACCAGATCATCAACGTGCCCGCGCTGCGCGCGTCGCTGTATGCGGACTACGCGGTGCCGGGCGTCGCGGGCCTGAACGTGCTCGGCGGCGTGGAATACAGCGCGGCGCGCAACGCGAACGAGGAAGGCACCGCGCGCGTGCCGTCGTGGTTCGTGTTCAATCTCGGCGCGCGTTATACGACGAAGATCGGCGGCCATCGCACGGTGTTGCGCGTGTCGGTGGACAATCTGTTCAACAAGTTCTACTGGCGCGACGCAGGCGAGCAGCAGGGCGATGCGTACCTGTTCCCGGGTGCGCCGCGCACCGCGCGCGTATCGTTGACCTATGATTTCTGACCGACCGGCATCGGCCGCGTGACGCGCGGCCCCGGCAGCCCACCAGGAGAGCACAGACGATGTCCCCACTCGAAATCGCCGGCGTGATCGTCAGCGCGCTCGCGATCTGGCTGACCGCGAAGCGGCGCATGCTGTGCTGGCCGGTCGGCCTCGCGTCGGTCGCGCTGTACGGCTGGATCTTCTTCGACGCGAAGCTGTACTCGGACATGCTGCTGCAGGGTGCGTTCGCGGTGCTGCAGGTGTACGGCTGGCAGCGCTGGCTCGCGCAGCGCGCGAGCGAGGCCGACGGCGAGGCGGCGCCAGCCGGCGATGTCGCGCCCGTCACCGGCGTACGGCCGCTCAGGATGCTGCCCGACCTGGTCGCGGCGGTCATCGGCAGCGCGTTGCTCGGCGGGATGATGGCGCGCTGGACCGATGCGGCGCTGCCGTTCGTCGATGCGTCGCTGACCGCGTTCAGCCTCGTCGCGCAATACTGGACCGCGCGGCGCTACATCGCGTCGTGGGGGCTGTGGATCGTCGTGAACGTCGTCTATGTCGGGATGTTCGTGTTCAAGGAGCTGTATCTGACGGCCGGACTCTATGCGCTGTTCATCGGGCTGGCGGTGGTCGGCTGGCGCGACTGGAGCCGCACGGCCGCCGCATTGCGGGCAGCCGCGGGCGGCCCGTGCGCATCGGGCGGCGGCGCCCGCTGATTCACGCACGGATTCAACTACGGAGCAACGTCGGTCATGTCATTCCCCCTCGAGCCGGACGGCCCCCTGTCGCGTGACGTCGCACCGCCGCAATTCGGCGTGGACGGCGAGCAGGCCGAACGCGACTGGCCGCTGATGACGCACGGCGAGGTGGCGGCCGTGCTCGCGCGGATCGACGGCGCGGGCGAGCCGGTGCGGCTGACGTGGCACAGCCCACGGCAGTTCGCGGCAGCGGTGCTGGTGCGGATGGCGGACGGGCGCGGGTTGTTCGTCAAGCGTCATCACGCGAGCCTGCGCGATGTCGCGGGGCTGGAGGAAGAGCATCGCTTCATCGCGCATCTGCGCGAGCGCGGGATGCCGGTGGTGGACGTGCTGGCCGATCGCAATGGTGCGACCGCGTTCGCGTCCGGCGAATGGACATACGAGGTGCATGTTCTCGCGCCCGGCGTCGATCCGTATCGCGGCGTGATGTCGTGGCAGCCGTTCACGCATCCTTCGCATGCATATGCGGCCGGCCGCGCGCTGGCCGAACTGCATCGCGCGTCGGCCGGCTACGATGCGCCCGCACGGCCCGTGCGCACGCTGCTGTCGAGTTTTCGCGTGCTGTCGTCCGCCGATCTGGCGGGCGCGCTCGAACGCTGGGTCGACGCGCAGCCGTTGCTGGTGCGCGCGCTGGGCGCGCGCGACTGGCGTGGCGACGTGGCCGATGCGATCGGCCCGTATCACGCGCGCCTCGTGCCGCTGCTGCCCGCGTTGCCGCCGCTGTGGACGCACGGCGACTGGCATGCGTCGAACCTGCTGTGGACCGATGCGGGGCCCGGCGCGCAGGTGCGCACCGTGCTCGATTTCGGCCTGTCGGACCGCACCTGCGCGGTGATGGACCTCGCGCTCGCGATCGAGCGCAATACGGTCGACTGGATGGCGCCGGCCGATGCGCGACGCGTGGAATACGACCAGATCGACGCGCTGCTCGATGGCTACGAATCGCTCGAACCGCTGAGCGACGACGCGTATGCGGCGCTGGTCGCGTTGTTGCCGATCGTGCATACGGAGTTCGCGCTGTCGGAAGTCGCGTATTTCGGCTGCATCATCGACGCGCCGGCGATCGTCGACATCGCGTACGACGGCTACCTGATCGGGCATGCGCGCTGGTTCGGCGAACGCGACGGGCGGCAACTGCTCGACTGGCTTGTGCGGCGACGGCGGGGGAAGCAAGGGCGCGTTTGATTCTCGAGAGTGCACGGATAGCTTCCCGGGTTCGCTGATTGACATATCGCTCGAATCGAACATCAAACGCTCGTCCGGATGGGTTCGATGGACCGTTACACGCGAGCGTTGGAGGTACACGGGTCAACGCGAGCGCGGGGGCAGTGAATGAGCCGACTTCATGTCAATGGCCGGTACAGCAGTTGTCAAGGCAGCCGGGGCTCACTTGAATGGTGACTTCACGTGTTTCCGACGTCGATCCGGCTGTACTGCTGGCGGGGTAAATTTGCGTTTTTATCTGAAGCGGTGCGTTTGTCAGACCGTCGTCTATGACGACTTTCGCCGTCGCGGAAGCCCGTTTCGTTGCAAGTCGTACCGGATTGGCCTCAATCTTGGAAGCGCTCCCAATTATAGTGATCCAGTTTTGTATTGGATAATCGGAGTTCATTGCTGAAATCCATTGTCCAATTCGTATTTGCTCGGATTCTGAGATCTCGTGGCTGTTGTGGGGGAAGGCTACGAAAAATTGCCGTGATGGCAGATTTTGTGACTCCTGACATTCCGCCGCAGAGCTTGCCGGGAAAAGGAACGGCGTTGCGATAGTTGCGATTAGTGACGCAATAAAAATTCTCATGATGAATTCGGCTCCTTACTCTGCAAATAATTCTTTGCCGTAAATCACGAATCCTGTGAGTGTATCCGCGTTCCTCAATGCCTGGTCGGGATTGGCCCTTGCCCATGCGGCCGCCGTGGGATCGAGCCCGTAACGAGGGTCGCCGCTACCGAAGGTATCGACGAAGTGAGTGACTTCGTGAATGACCGTGGATAGGCTGGAATCTCCGAACATATTCTGATCGCGTAAGCCGGTACAAAATTTCATCGCAATACTGATAAGCCTGCGTTCCGTGTTGGGCCCGCAAACGTGCGCGGCTTCATTGTCGATATCGACCATGTTCGGAACACAACCTAACATTCTATCGAGATTCGGATCACTTCGAACGAAATGGTGTGGTGTTAGCGTTTTGAGAATGGAGAGATGTCGTGAGAAGCCGTCGAGAAGGTATTGTCGTGTATTTTCATCGCATCGATTGAACCAATAGATCATTCTGTCCTTGGTTGTTTTGTCATATCGCTTCAGATCGGTGATCCTGCGTTCAACCAGAATTATGGACCATTTAAGTAGTCGCGATGCCGTAATTCTAAATTGTCGATTGGTCATGTTGGGGCAGATGGGTGTTGTGTTGATGTAAACGTCAACCATCGATCCCGGGTTTGTGTTGGTGACGGCTCCGGAGTGAACGAGAAACCATTCTTTGTCTTCGTTAGCGTCAAAGTCGTACTTGTTGTGATCGAAGAGGTTTTTCATTGATTCAAAGTCTCGATTCGTAGGTTTTCAAGCGGGTAGCACGACCTTGAGGTCATAGAACAGCATGGTTTTGTTCGTGTTGCCGGGGCCTTGAACAGTCATCTTTTCGAGCGAATACGTCTATAGAACTAATTCTAAATTTCGAAAGATATTTTTTTGCTGACGTGACCGTCCGAGCAAATATGCACGTCGATTCGGCGAGTACATCGCACCAAACATGACGGAAATATCATCTTCGCCTCATGTTCGCACTGCGGCTGGTCCGTAGCATCGGTCGCAAACCGTTACCGCAGAACCGAACATGCTCAAGCCCTACCTCGCCGTGGCCATCGTTTTCGCGATGGCCGCGACGGCTCATGCGCAGCCATCGCTGTCGCCGGGGCCGGCCCCGGCTGCCGCCGCCGCCGCGCCGATCGGCGCACCGCCGTCCGATGCGCTTCCTGCGTCGTCGTTGACGTTGTCCGACGCGCTCGCGGTTGCGGCCCGGAACAATCCGGCGCTGCGCGGCGCACGCGCGGATGTCGATGCATCGGCCGGCGCGCTGATGCAGGCCGGCGCGCGGCCGAACCCCGAAGTGTCGTTCCTGCAGGAAGGCTTTAGTCGCGCCGAACGCACGTCCACCGCGCTGATCAACCAGACCATCGAGCTGGGCGGCAAGCGCCGCGCGCGGCTCGACGTCGCGTCATACGGCCGGGAGGCGGCCAGCGCGTCGCTCGATGACCAGGGCGCCGCCGTGCGCGCCGACGTGATCGCCGCGTTCTACGGGCTGCTCGCCGCCCAGCGCCAGCTTCAGGTGACCGAGGAGTCGGCCGCGATCGCCGCGCGTTCGGCGGACCTCGCGGGGCGCCGCGCGCAGGCCGGCAAGGTGTCGCCGGTCGAGGCGACCAAGGCGCAGGTCGCGGCGGCCGGCGTGGAGATCGAAGTCGTGACCGCGCGCGGCCGTGTCGAGGTCGCGCGCGAGAAACTGAACGCGGTGATGGGCGAGGCGCGCAACGACCGGCTCGCGGTGCTCGGCGACCTGGAAACCGTGCCGCCGGTCGAGCCGTTGTCCGCGCTGACCGCGCAACTCGACGATGCGCCGCTCGCGCGGGTCGCGCGCGCCGAGATGCTGCGCTCGAACGCGGCCATATCGCTCGAACGCGCGCGGCGCATTCCGGACGTGACGGTCAGCGCCGGCGTGAAGCGCGTGACCACCGGCGGCGTGCTGGACAACCAGGCGGTGGTCGGCGTGTCGATCCCGATTCCGCTGTTCAACACGAACAAGGGCGCGCTGCTCGAGGCGACGCACAAGGCCGAGCGCGCGAATGCCGATCTCGATCGCGAACGCACCCGCCTGCGGCTGGAGTTGACGCAGGCATACGCGAATTTCGAGGCGGCCGAGCAGGAAGCGCAGCGGCTGAAGTCCGACATCCTGCCGGCCGCGCGCCTCGCGCTCGATGCGATGTCGCGCGGCTACGAACTCGGGAAGTTCAGCTTCCTCGACGTGCTCGACGCCCAGCGCACGCTGTTCCAGGGGCAGTCGCAATACGTGCGCGCGCTCGCCGGCGCCCATGCGGCTCGCGCCGATATCGGCCGCCTCGTCGGCACGCCGCTCGCGGCCGTCGCGCGATAAGCGCCCCTCCTACCTGAAGGATCATCATGTCACGCAGCAGAATCTTCGTTATTGCGGCGGCCGTGCTCGGCGGCGCAGGGATCGTGATCGGCGCGCTCGCCGTCACGCGGGGCGGCGGCGGCGCATCGGCGCCGACCGCCGCCGAAGTCGCGCAGCCGGCCGACGGCGTCGGCGCGCGCGGCGGTGTCGTACTCAAGCGCGGCAAGCTGTCCGTCGAGATCGTGATGACGGAAAAGCCCGGCGACGCGCGGCTTGTCGTCTATCCGTTCGTCGACGGCAAGCCGGTGGACAAGGGTGTGACCGTGTCCGGCACGCTGGTGCGCTACGACCGCACGCACGAACCGTTGCGGTTCGACGCGGCCGGCCCGAAGTTCGTGTCCGCGCAGTCGATCGCGAAGCCGCACGTGTTCGATGCGACGATCGACGTGAAGGCCGGCAACGACGCCGCGTCGTTCCCGTTCGCGCGCGCCGACGGCGCGATCGCGCTGACCGACGCGCAACTGGCGACGTCGAAGATCGCGCTCGCGAAAGCCGGCCCCGCGCAGATCGCGACGCCGTTCCAGCTTCCCGGCGAAATCAGATTCAACGAGGATCGCACCGCGCACGTGGTGCCGCGCGTGGCCGGCATCGTCGAGCAGGTATCGGTATCGCTCGGGCAGAACGTCGCGAAGGGGCAGGTGCTCGCGGTGATCGCGAGCACCGATCTGGCCGACCGCCGCAGCGAGTTGCTGACGGCCGAGCGCCGGCTGTCGGGGGCGCGCGCAACCTACGAGCGCGAACGCACGCTGTGGCAGGAACGCATTTCGGCCGAGCAGGATTATCAGCAGGCGCAGGTGCAGTTGCGCGAGGCCGAGATCGCCGTGCAGAACGCGCGGCAGAAGCTCGCCGCGCTGAATGCACCGGTCGGCGCGGGCGCGCTGAACCGGTATGAACTGCGCGCGCCGTTCGCGGGCACGATCGTCGAGAAGCATGCGACGCCCGGCGAGGCGATTGCCGCGGACGCGAGCATGTTCGTGATTTCCGATCTGTCGACCGTATGGGCCGAGATGGCGGTGCCCGCGCAGCGGCTCAACGACGTGCGCGTCGGTCGCGACGCAACGGTGATCGCGACCGCGTTCGAATCGCGCTCGAGCGGCCCGATCGCGTACGTGGGTTCGCTGCTCGGCGAGCAGACGCGCACCGCGCCGGCGCGCGTCGTGCTGCCGAACCCCGACCGCGTGTGGCGGCCGGGGATGTTCGTGAACGTGTCGGTCGACGCGGGCAAGCAGGGTGTGCCGCTCGCGGTCGCGAGCGACGCGCTGCAGGACGTCGACGGCGCGCCGTCGGTATTCGTGCGCTCGCCGAAGGGCTTCGTCGCGCAGGCCGTCGAAACAGGGCGGCGCGACGAACGCGCGACCGAAGTGCTGAAGGGGATCAAGCCCGGCCAGGAATACGCGGCATCGAACAGCTTCGTGCTGAAGGCGGAACTCGGCAAGGGGAGCGCGGAACATGAATGAGCAGCAATACGCGTGCGTCGTGGCGCGACTGGCGGCCCGCTATGCGGCCCGCTTTCCGGTCCGCCGGGTGACGGGCCGCGCGGCCCGCCCGGTACGGGCGACCGTGCCTCGTTTCAAGGAATCCCGACATGTTTGAGCGCCTGATCCGCTTCGCGATTGCGCACCGCTGGCTCGTGATGCTGGCGATCGCGGCCGTGGCCGCGCTGGGCGTGTTCAGCTACCAGCGGCTGCCGATCGACGCCGTGCCCGACATCACCAACGTGCAGGTGCAGATCAATACGTCCGCGCCCGGCTACTCGCCGCTCGAGGCCGAGCAGCGCATCACGTATCCGGTCGAGACCGTGATGGCCGGGCTGCCGGGGCTGGAACAGACGCGCTCGATCTCGCGCTACGGGCTGTCGCAGGTCACCGTGATCTTCAAGGACGGCACCGACATCTACTTCGCGCGGCAACTCGTCAACGAGCGCATCCAGGAGGCGAAGGACAAGCTGCCGGCCGGCATCGCACCCGCGATGGGGCCGACCTCGACCGGCCTCGGCGAGATCTACCTGTGGACCGTCGAGGCCGACGCCGACGCGCGCAAGCCCGACGGCACGCGCTATACGGCGGCCGACCTGCGCGAGCTGCAGGACTGGGTCGTGCGGCCGCAGTTGCGCAACGTGCGCGGCGTGACCGAGGTGAACTCGATCGGCGGCTACGTGAAGGAATATCGCGTCGCGCCGAATCCGGCGAAGCTGATGTCGTACGGGCTGACGCTCGCCGACGTCGTGCGCGCGCTCGAGCGCAACAACGACAACGTCGGCGCCGGCTACATCGAAAAGCGCGGCGAGCAGTATCTGGTGCGCGTGCCGGGCCAGGCGCGCACCGTCGACGACATCGCGAACATCGTGCTGACCAACGTCGGCGGCGTGCCGGTGCGGATGAAGGACGTCGGCGTGGTCGACATCGGCCGCGAACTGCGCACCGGCGCCGCGACGTCGAACGGCGAGGAAGTCGTGCTCGGCACGGTGTTCATGCTGATGGGCGAGAACAGCCGCACGGTGTCGAAGGCCGTCGCGGCGAAGATGGAGGACGTGAACCGCACGCTGCCGGCCGGCGTGAAGGCGATTCCGGTGTACGACCGCACGGTGCTCGTCGAGAAGGCCGTCGCGACGGTGAAGAAGAACCTGCTCGAAGGCGCGGTGCTCGTGATCGCCGTGCTGTTCCTGTTCCTCGGCAACATCCGCGCTGCGCTGATCACCGCGCTCGTGATTCCGCTGTCGATGCTGATGACCTTCACCGGGATGGTCAACGCGAAGGTGAGCGCGAACCTGATGAGCCTCGGCGCGCTCGACTTCGGGATCATCGTCGACGGCGCGGTGGTGATCGTCGAGAACTGCGTGCGGCGGCTCGCGCATGCGCAGTCGGCGGCCGGGCGGCCGCTCACGCGCGACGAGCGTTTTGCCGAAGTGTTCGGCGCGTCGCAGGAGGCGCGCCGCGCGCTGATCTTCGGGCAACTGATCATCATGGTCGTGTACCTGCCGATCTTCGCGCTGACCGGCGTGGAAGGAAAGATGTTCCATCCGATGGCGACGACCGTCGTGATGGCGCTCGCCGCCGCGATGGTGCTGACCGTCACGTTCATTCCGGCGGCCGTCGCGTTGTTCATCGGCGAGCGGGTCGAGGAGAAGGAGAACCGGCTGATGGGCTGGGCGCGGCGCGCGTACGAACCGGTGCTCGCCGCGTTCATGACGCGCCCGACGCGCGTGATGATCGGCGCGGGCGCGATCGTGCTGGTCACGCTCGGGCTCGCGACGCGGCTCGGCAGCGAATTCATCCCGAGCCTCAACGAGGGCGATCTGGCCGTGTCCGCGCTGCGGATTCCCGGCACGAGCCTGTCGCAGTCGATCGAGATGCAGAAGGCGATCGAGAAGACGCTGAAGGCGCGCTTCCCGGAGATCGAGCGCGTGTTCGCCCGTACCGGCACGGCCGAGATCGCGGCCGACCCGATGCCGCCGAACCTGTCGGACGGCTACATCATGCTGAAGCCGGCCGACCGGTGGCCCGACCCGAAGAAGCCGCGCGACCAGCTCGTGCGCGAGATCGAGGAAGCGCTCGCCGAGCTGCCGGGCAACGCATACGAATTCTCGCAGCCGATCCAGCTGCGCTTCAACGAACTGATCTCCGGCGTGCGCAGCGACGTCGCCGTGAAGATCTTCGGCGACGACATGGCCGTGCTGAACCAGACCGGCGAGCAGATCGCGGCCGCGTTGCAGAAGGTGCCGGGCGCGTCGGAGGTGAAGGTCGAGCAGACCACGGGCCTGCCGGTGTTGACCGTCAACCTCGACCGCGACAAGCTCGCGCGCTACGGCGTGAGCGTGGCTGACCTGCAGGATTCGGTGGCCGCGGCCGTCGGCGGGCAGAAGGCCGGCACGCTGTTCCAGGGCGACCGTCGCTTCGACATCGTCGTGCGGCTGCCCGACGAGCTGCGCTCCGACATCGAGGCGATCAAGCGGCTGCCGATCGCGCTGCCCGCGCCGGCCGCCGGCGCCAGCGCACCGCTCGCGGCGGCGCCGTACGTGCCGCTCGCGGAGCTCGCGACGATCGACGTGGCGCCGGGCCCGAACCAGATCAGCCGCGAGGACGGCAAGCGGCGGGTGGTGGTCAGCGCGAACGTGCGCGGTCGCGACGTCGGCTCGTTCGTCGCCGATGCGCGCGAGCAGTTGCAGCAGGACGTGCGCGTGCCGGCCGGCTACTGGGTGTCGTGGGGCGGCCAGTTCGAGCAGTTGCAGAGCGCGAGCGAGCGCCTGAAGCTCGTCGTGCCGCTCGCGCTGTTCATGGTGTTCGTGCTGCTGTTCGTGATGTTCAACAACGTGAAGGACGGGCTGCTGGTGTTCACCGGCATTCCGTTCGCGCTGAGCGGCGGCGTCGTGTCGCTGTGGCTGCGCGGAATTCCGCTGTCGATCACGGCGGCGGTCGGCTTCATCGCGCTGTCCGGCGTGGCCGTGCTCAACGGTCTCGTGATGATCTCGTTCATCCGCAACCTGCGCGACGAAGGGATGCCGCTCGACGCCGCGGTGCACGACGGCGCGCTCACGCGGCTGCGCCCCGTACTGATGACCGCGCTGGTCGCGTCGCTCGGCTTCCTGCCGATGGCGTTCGCGACCGGCACCGGCGCCGAAGTGCAGCGTCCGCTTGCGACGGTCGTGATCGGCGGTATCCTGTCGTCCACGGCGCTGACGCTGCTGGTGCTGCCGGTGCTGTACCGGGTCAGCCATGCGGTGTCGTGGCGCGCGGCGTTGCGTGGCGGCTTCGGCGCGGGCGTGCTGCGCCGGCTGGGTTTCTTCAAGGGTAATGCGTGATGCGAATTCTGATTGTCGAGGATGAACCGAAGACGGGCGCGTATCTGCGCAAGGGCCTGACCGAGGCCGGCTACGTCGTCGACTGGGTCGAGGACGGCATCACGGGCCAGCACCAGGCCGAAACGGAGGAGTACGACCTGCTCGTGCTCGACGTGATGCTGCCCGGGCAGGACGGCTGGACGCTGCTGCAGAACCTGCGGCGCAGCAAGTCGACGCCCGTGCTGTTCCTCACCGCGCGCGACGACGTCGGCGATCGCGTGAAGGGGCTCGAACTTGGCGCGGACGACTATCTCGCGAAGCCGTTCGACTTCGTCGAGCTGACCGCACGCATCAAGTCGATCCTGCGGCGCGGCCAGCCGCGCGACTCGAACACGCTGCGCGTGGCCGATCTCGAACTCGACCTGACGCGCCGCAAGGCCACGCGGCAGGGCGATACGATCCTGCTGACCGCGAAGGAATTCGCGCTGCTGTGGCTGCTGATGCGCCGCGAAGGCGAGATCCTGCCGCGCGCGACGATCGCGTCGCAGGTGTGGGACATGAATTTCAACAGCGACACGAACGTCGTCGATTCGGCGATCCGCCGGCTGCGCTCGAAGATCGACGACGCGTACGAACCGAAGCTGATCCACACGGTGCGCGGCATGGGCTACGTGCTCGAAGCGCGCGGCGGCGCGGCCGCATGATCGCGCGCCTGCTGCCGCGGACGCTACGCGGCCGCCTGACCGCGCTGATCATCCTGTCGACGTCGGTGATCCTCGCGTCGAGCGGCGTCGCGCTGTACGAGGCGCTGAGCAACCGCGTCGAAACGACGGCGGCCGAGCAGATGGCCGGCATTTCCGCCGCCCTGGGGGCGCACCTGGCCGAGGCGCGCACGACGGCCGACGTCGCGCGCAACACCGATATCTGGATCGACCAGTTGCACGGTCATCCGAACATGGATCTCGCGATCTTCGATGCCGCCGGTACGCGCCTCGTCGGCACGCCCGGCTTTCGTCCGTATGCGCCGCTGATGTCGATGAACGCGGGCCGCGTGCCGGTCGGCGTCGCGCCGCCGGCCGCGCGGCACCAGTATCTGCTGACGACCGTGCCGCTGGCCGGCGCCGGTGCGCCCGTGGTGCGCGTCGCCGTGCAGTACGATCGCAGCGCCGACGTGCTGCTGTTGCGCACGCATGCTTATACGATCGTCGTGATCGAGGTGTTCGGCGTGGTGCTCGCGGCCGTGATCGCCTATGGCATCGCGGCGCTCGGGCTGAGCCCGCTGCGGCGGTTCGCGGCGCGCGCGGAGCAGATGTCGACGAGCCGGCTCGCGCATCCGCTGCCGGAACTCGATACGTCAGGCGAGCTGAAGGAGCTCGAGCACGCGTTCAACGGGATGCTCGCGCGGCTGAACGAATCGTTCACGCGGCTGAGCCAGTTCTCGTCGAACCTCGCGCACGACATGCGCACGCCGCTGACGAACCTGCAGGCGGCCGCGCAAGTCGTGCTGTCGCAGCCGCGCGGCGCGGACGAATACCGGAGCGTGATCGAGTCGAGCATCGACGAATACCAGCGGCTGTCGCGGATGATCGAGGACATGCTGTTTCTCGCGCGTTCGGAGCAGGCCGGCACGTCGATCAGCGTGCGGCGCCTGAATGCAGCGGAGGAGGCGGAGCGCGTGGCCGGCTACTACGAGCCGCTGGCGGAAGACGAGGGCGTGACGGTGAAGGTCGACGGCCACGCGTGGGTCGATGCGGACCTGACGCTGTACCAGCGCGCGTTGAGCAACCTGCTGTCGAATGCGCTGACCTATGCGCCGCGCGGCAGCGTCGTGACGATCGACTGCGTCGAGCAGGGCGGCGCGACGACGATCGCCGTGTCGGATACGGGGCCCGGCATCGCCGCGGAACATGCCGGGCGGATTTTCGAGCGCTTTTATCGCGTCGATCCGTCGCGGCACAATTCGGCGTCGGGCACGGGGCTCGGCCTCGCGATCGTCCGGTCGATCATGGACAATCACGGCGGCGAATGCGGCGTCGACAGCGAGCCGGGCCGCCGCACGACCTTCTGGCTGCGCTTTCCGCGCCGGCCGGCCGAACCGCAACGGCCGGCCGCCATCAGCACCTGACAGCGCGGGCGGCTACGCCCGCGCGTTTGCCGCAAGAGGGCCGCGCGCGGCGCGCTGCCCGCGGCCATGTGGCCGGTCATCATTGCTTCGCGGTCAGGTTGTCGTGATTGTCGGTCTGCGGCTTCTTCTCGCCGCCATGCACCGAAATCCCGTGAAGCTCCTTGTTGCGCGCGACGATCTCGCCGGTCGGCGGGTACTGCGTCTTGCTCGTCGGCACGACGCCGTCGTGCTGCGCCTGCTTCAGTTCGTTGACGACCTGCGCGCGGGACTTGCCTTGCGGTTGCGTCTGGGCGAACGCCGCCTGGGTGGCCATGCCGAGCGACAGCGTGGCGGTGACGAACAGTGCTGCGAGTTTTGCCGTTTTCATCGAGTGCTCTCCTTGATCTGGGCCGCCGGGCGGCGAACCATGGACCCAGTATGCGAAAGCAGCCGTGCGTGATCGTGATCGCGAGATGAAAAATGCGTCAGATTGCGGAGGCAAGAACGCGTCATGCGGTCTCGAACGACATGACGCAACCGTCATGTTCGCGTCATGGGTGCGATGAGCGGGAAGCGGAACATGAAGCCTGCCGCTGGCCGACCGCGCCGGCGGCGTTCGTGCCGGTCGCGCCAGCAGCATCGAGCGCGGACGGCGTCGTTCAGACCTTCATTCCGGACCGAAAATTGCATCGTCCCGCCATTCGCCTCGCCTTGATCGCAGTCCTGATCGTCCCGTTGTTCTCGGGTTGCGCATCGACACGTTCCGGCGCCACGGTCACCCCCCCTGCTGCCGCGCGCAAGCCCGCGCCGGCCGATCTGACGCCGGGCGAGCAAATCGACTATGCCGGGCATCGCTGCGGCAATCCGAACCTGTATGTGAAAACGCATCCGTGCGTGTACCCGCGGCGCAATTCCGCACCGTGATCGTCGGGCCCGCGTAAAAAAAAGCCCGGTACTCGGCGAGCCCGGGCCTAATGCGTGATCGTGCCGTGCGGCAGCGACCCGCTGCGTGGACGGAAACGGGCATGGCCCGCTACCGTTCCGATCGTAGCGACGCGACGCATCGCGAACCTGATCGGAACATGAAATTTGCGTCACGCAGCGCGCAGGGTTGGCTGTCGCAGTCAGAACCGGTGGCGCAACCCGAGATTGAGGATGCCCTGCGTACGCGTGCCGCCGTAGCCGTACGAGCCGATCGACGCCTGGGCCGCCTGCGTGCCGCCGTCGGGCGTACGCTGTTCGCCGTTCGCGCGCTGCCACGCGCCGACCGCATAGAGATCGGTGCGCTTCGACAGCACGTAGTCGGCGCCGGCGGACACCTGATGGTAGGTCGCGCTCGTATCGCCGCGGGCCTTCGTGTAGCTGTAGCCGACGCCGACGAGCAGGCTCGCGGTTGCCTGATAGTTGAAGAACCCGCGCGCGGTGTCGTATTTCTGCGTGCTGCGAAAGGCCGACATCGCATCGGCCTTGTACTGCGCATTGCTGTAGTCGATACCGACCGTGAACGGCGCGAAGGTGTAGCGCAACGCGCCGCGTGCGATGCCGATCGACTTCGCGGAGAGGTAGCCGCCGTTGACCAGCGACCCGTCGAACGTGCCATCCGACGTGCCGTTCCAGCCGGTCCGGACGCCGTTGGCGAGCGAGGCGCGGTTGGCCGCATAGTAGTAGCCGCCCGCCGCGTCGAACGGGCCATGGTTGTACGACAGGCCGGCCGACCAGGTTTGGCCGGCGCCGCTCTTGCCGGCCACACCGCCGAGCGCGTACATGCCGACGAACTGGAAGCCGCCGACCACGGGCGACGTGTACTTCACCGCGTTGTCGGTGCGCGACGACGTGTCGTAGTTGTCGACGTCGCCGGGTGTCGCGTACACGCTGCCGAAGTAGAAATCGCCGGTGATCGGCCACGCGACATCGGCGAGCGCGTCGTACTGGCGGCCGAGCGTCAGCGTCCCCCAGCGCGCGCTTTCCAGCCCGACGAACGCTTGCCGACCGAACATCCGGTTGCCTTGCCCGAGCGCGCCGGTGTTCGGGTTGAAGCCGTTTTCCAGCGTGAAGATCGCTTTCAGCCCGCCGCCGAGATCCTCCGCGCCTTTCACGCCGAAGCGGTTGCCGAGCAGGTTGCCGTTGCCGAGGCCGACGAGGTTCTTGCCCTGCGCATCGGCGTTCCACACGACCGTCAGCGACGTATCGAACAGGCCGTACAGCGTGACTTCCGTTGCCTGCGCTGCGTGCGCGGTCGTCAGCAGCACCCCTGACATCATGACGAGTCGAACCGGAGTTTTCATGGTGTGTCCCTGAAGTTCAAGATGATCGTTTCGTGCATCGTTCGATGCCGGCGCCGAACTTGTGTCGCGACGGGCCGGAATATCGCGATTGCGGTGGCGATTCTGGAAAGCGTTCGGATCGTGACGGTGAGGGACAAATGAGAAAAATGTCATCGCAATGTCATGCGCGCTGAAACGTGCGGTGAATTTCATTCGCACTGCGATGTGAAAGATGCGTGAACGATGACGAAACCGTCATCAGGCGATCACGGATCCGCACCGCCGCGGGATCAAAGTGAAGGCTCCAGTCACGGCATTCCAGCAAGGAGCCCCAACATGAACATCCCGCGTCCGATGATCGTCATTGCCGCCGCCGCGCTGTCGATTGCAGCGTTCTCCCAAGCCGTGGCCGCGCAGCCGAAGAGCCGTCAGGAAGTGATTCAGGAACTGGTGCGCGCGCGTCACGACGGCGTGATTCCGAGCCCGAATCACGACTATCCGGCGAGTCCGGCCGCCGTCGCGCGCAATCAGGAGATTCATCGCGCGACCGTTCATCGCGGCGAGAAGATGCCGATGGTCGATGCACACGACAACCGCTTCGCGGTGCTTTGAACGTTGATCGACGGAAAGGAGAGCGCGATGCGCAATGTCGCGAAGGGAATCGTGCTGGCGGCATGCCTGATGTCGACGGCCGCGATGGCGGCAGGCTGGCCGGAACGCGCACTGTCGCACGCGCCGGCGCACGACGCCGGCAGCCGTGCGAACGAGCGGATGCGCTGTGAGTTCGCGGCCGTGCCGGCCGGCGCGTGGACTGCGACGTTCACGCGTGGGCGATGCGAAGTCGCCAACGGCCGGCTGACGTTCGTGCCAGCCGATGCCGGCGACGAGTCGACCGTCGCGGCGAAGGCGATCGTGCTCGGCGACGTTCGCACCGCATCGCATCAGTCATGCAAGCTGAAGGAACAACTGCAACTGACCACGCGCGACGAAGTGGTCGCGCTGAACGTGCTGACCGACGACGGCAGCCGCAAATCGCGCGAACATGCGATCGACCTGTGGACCGCGCTGCGCAACGCGGGTGTCACGCCTGTCAACGGCACGCGGATCGTCGATACCTATCCGACCGGCGCGACGACCTGGTAGCCGTCGCGCCGTCGAGCGCGGCGCGTCAGGCTTTCACCGATCCTTCGATCAGGAAGAACACGATGAAGCCGATGAAGAACGCAGCCGTCGAGAACGGTGTCTCGGGTACTTCGTGCGCTTCGACCAGCAGTTCCTCGGTGACGAGGTACAACAGCGCGACCGTGCCGAGCCCCAGCAGCGCCGCATAGATATTCGCCGGCAGCCCGGCGAACGCCGCATTGCCGGCCACGGCCGCGACGCTCAGCAGCGCCGCGAGCGCGACCGGCACGACGATCGACAGCAAGCGGCCGATGCCGGCCGCGGCCAGCGCCGCGCTGACCGACAGCGCGAGGAACAGCACCTCGAGCGTCAGCGCGACGGTCAGGATGATGCCGCTTTCGTCGCTCGCGGAAAAGGCGATGCCGAGCACCAGGCCGTCGACGACGAGGTCGATCGCGGTGACGATGATCAGGCTCACCGGCAACCGCGCCGTCTCGAAGCGCGTCTCGATCGCGCCCGACAGCGCGCGGATCGCCAGCATCAGCGCAAGGCCCAGCACGAAGCCGACGACGACCGGAAACAGCGCATGTGCGCGGTCCTGCGGCAGCAGTTCGAGCGCGGCGGCCGCGAACACGATGCCGCCGGTGAAATGCTGGATCACGCTCGACGTTTTCGGGCCGGGCGCGCGCCACGCGGCCGCGAGGGCGCCGAAACAGGCCGCCAGCACGGGCGGTAACGTGAGCAGCGCGAGCTTCGCGGTCGGTGTCATGAGGCCTCTCAGCGGTTGGCGTGGCGCAGCGGGCGCTGCGTCGCACGATCGTACACACCGGGCATCGCCCCGGCATCAACCGGGGATTGAACACCTTGAAGCCGCTCCAGAGTCAAGCGGTTTGATGCGGACGCACCGGCAAGCGGCCGGCGCGCCCGTTGCGCTCAAAGCTGCGCGAGCGCCTGGTCGAGATCGGCGAGCAGGTCGTCGATATGCTCGATGCCGATCGACAGCCGCACCGTTTCCTCCTTCACGCCGGCCTTCGCGAGTTCGGCCGGCGACAACTGACGATGCGTGGTCGAGGCCGGGTGCGTCGCGAGCGACTTCGTATCGCCGATGTTGACGAGCCGCGTGAACAGCTGCAGCGCATCCTGGAACTTCGCGCCGCCGTCGCGGCCGCCCTTCACGCCGAACGTCAGGATGCCCGGCGCGCGGCCCGACAGGTAGCGCGCGACGAGCGGATGATCGGGATGATCGGGCAAGCCCGCATAGTTCACCCATTCGACGTGCTCGTGGCGCGCGAGATGCTGCGCGATCTTCAGCGCGTTGTCGCTGATGCGTTCGATACGCAGCGCGAGCGTCTCGATTCCCTGCAGGATCTGGAACGCGTTGAACGGCGAGATCGCCGCGCCCATGTTGCGCAGCGGCACCACGCGGGCGCGGCCGATATACGCGGCCGGCCCGAATGCTTCGGTATAGACGACGCCGTGATAGCTGACGTCCGGCTCGTTCAGCCGCTTGAAGCGGTCCGCGTGGTCGGCCCACGGGAACTTGCCCGAATCGACGATCGCGCCGCCGAGGCTCGTGCCGTGCCCGCCGAGATACTTCGTCAGCGAGTGCACGACGATGTCCGCGCCGTGCTCGAACGGGCGCAGCAGGTACGGCGACGGCACCGTGTTGTCGACGATCAGCGGGATGCCGTGGCGATGCGCGACTGCCGCAAGCGCGGCGATGTCGGTGACGTTGCCGAGCGGGTTGCCGACCGATTCCGCGAAGATCGCCTTCGTGCGTGCGTCGATCAGCGGTTCGAACGACGCGGGGTCGCGCGGGTCGGCGAAACGCGTGGCGATCCCGTATTGCGGCAGCGTGTGCGCGAACAGGTTGTAGGTGCCGCCATACAGCGAACTCGCGGACACGATGTTGTCGCCGGCTTCGGCGATCGTCTGGATCGCGTACGTGACGGCGGCTTGCCCCGACGCGAGCGCGAGCGCGCCGATGCCGCCCTCGAGCGCGGCGATCCGCTGCTCGAGCACGTCCGTCGTCGGGTTCATGATCCGCGTGTAGATGTTGCCCTGGACCTTCAGGTCGAACAGGTCGGCGCCGTGCTGCGTGTCGTCGAATGCGTACGCAACGGTCTGGTAGATCGGGACGGCGACCGCGCGCGTGGTCGGGTCGGGACGATAACCGCCGTGCACGGCGATGGTTTCGAGGCGCCAGTTCGGCTTGGCCTGATCGGTCATGGGTGCTCCGTTTGTTGTTGTGAAGGTCGAGGGGTCCTGCCGTCCGGCGATTATAGGAGCACGTGCGCGGCTGCCCTTAGAACGAATGGTGGGTTGCTTATGGAGGCGCGGCGCATAGAATGCCCTTTTCCGCAGACGAAAGGTGCGCGATGGATCAGGATCGGTGGAACCAGGTGGATGCGTATTTCTCGGCGACGCTCGTGCCGTCCGACGCCGTACTCGACGCCGCGCTGGCGGCGAGCGACGCGGCCGGGCTGCCGGCGATCAACGTCGCGCCGAACCAGGGCAAGCTGTTGCAGCTGCTCGCGACGATCCGCGGCGCGCGGCGGATTCTCGAGGTCGGCACGCTCGGCGGCTACAGCACGATCTGGCTGGCGCGCGCGTTGCCGCCGGGCGGCGCGCTCGTGACGCTCGAGCTGAATCCCGCACACGCGAAGGTCGCGACGCAGAACATCGCGCGCGCCGGATTCGCGCAGGTCGTGTCGGTGGTGGTCGGCAGCGCGAAGGACAGTCTTGCGCGGCTCATCGACACGGGCGAGGCGCCGTTCGACTTCATCTTCATCGATGCGGACAAGGACAACAACGCCGTCTATCTCGATGCGGCGCTGAAGCTGTCGCGGCCCGGCACGGTGATCGTCGTCGACAACGTCGTGCGCAACGGGCGCGTGGCCGATCCGGACAATCGCGAGCCGGACGTGGCCGGCGTGCGCGCCGGGTTCGCCCGGCTCGCGGCCGAGCCGGCGCTCATGACGACCGCCGTGCAGACGGTCGGGCAGAAGGGCTGGGACGGGTTCTCGATCTCGATCGTTGGCGCCGCGTGAAGTGACGCCGGTGCGCCCTTGCGGGCGCGCCGCACACTAGTTCTCGTCGGGATTCGAGTCGCTGCACTGGTCGGGATCGTCGCGCAACAGGATGCGGCGGATGCGGCCGTTGTCGTAGAACGGCACGTCCGGGCAGAACTTCATGCCGGCGCGCGTCGACGTCCGTTTCCAGGCGACCCTTTCGGTACGCACGAGCGTCGGGGCGCCACCCGGCGCGCCCGGCTTCCAGATGTCGATATATACCCGCGACATCTGAGCCGAATCGCCCGCCTCGCAGTCCTTCAGCGCGCCCAGCGTCGAGCGCAGCCCGGTATCGGTCTGCTCGATGCGTTGCGGATACTCGATATGGCCGTTGCCGTAGCCGGGCACGATGTAGCAATAGCGACGCGTGTTTCCGTCGAGCACGGGCAGCAAGTAGCTGCTCGCCGAGTCGACCTCCTTCACGTCGTTGCCCTGCCAGCGGTAGGTCGTCACGCCGTGCTCGCAGCAGCTCGCGCGCCAGCTCGTCCAGACGATCCGGTGCACCGGATCGAAATCCGGCGACGTGATGTCTTGCAGTCCCGGCGGCGCATCGGCGAAGCGCCGCGTTGTCGGGTTGAAGATCCACGTCTGGTACGGGATGTTCGGACCGGCCCCCATCGATTGCGCGAGCATCAAGTCGGGCCAGCCATCGAAGTTCACGTCGGCGAAATCCGGCGTGAACAGGTTGCAGGTGCCCCGCGAATCGGTCTTTAGCGTCTGGACGAGGCGGCCGTGGTCGTACAGGCGGATTGCGGTGACTTCAGGTGCGTCGGTGCACGAACCGCCGTCGTCCGGCAGATGGTCGGCGACGAGGCGGATGTCGTAGGGAAACGCTCTGCCGTCGTGCTTCTGCGCGAGCGAGACAGGGAGTGTGCGCTTGCCGTCCGGTGCGGTCCATGTGCCGGTTACCGCATCGTCGAGAGAAGCGACGCGCCACTTGCCCGTTACGCGATCGGCGTCGGCTTTCGCGCCGCTATCCCGTTCCGACAGCGTCGCACCGTGCGCGTCGAGCGTTCCCTTCAATGCGAGCCGATAGCGTTTGTCGGACGTGCATGGCGCGTAGCAGTACCAGCCCGATACCGTGTCGCCGACGCGCGACAACGAGACTTCGACGTGCCGGTTGCCGATCGTGCCGGCCCAGTCACGCGACCAGAACGGGATCTCGACCGACTCGTCGGCGTTTGCCGCGCGCACCGGCGTCGACGCGAATGCGGTGATGGCGATCAGCGCAAACGCAAGCGCGCTGAGCCGCTCGCGCGTACGCCGCGTCGCGGCTGTGTGGCGCGACGCGGCGATAAACGGGTGATGCATGGTTCGGCCCCTCGGTTTGTTATGGGTTATGTCTGCCGGTGTGTTTCGGTGCGATACGTGCGTCAGCGGCTTCCGCTCGCATCGGCCCGTCGATACAGGCGTGGCCACTGATCGTCGAACAAGCCGTTGCAAGTGCCGTGCGTGGCGATATCGCTGAGCACGAAGTGCCGGCCGTCGAAGATCCACGATGCGGTCGAGCCGCAATCGCCGGCACTGCGCAGTCTGACCTTGCTCGACAGCGTCGCGCTGGCGGGATCGTAGCCGGCGTCGGTCAGTTCGTTTGCGAACGACGCCGAATCGAGTCCCGCGTTCGCGTTCTCGCCGAAATTCATCGCCGTCGGCGAGTAGGGCGCGGTTCGCCGCACGCGATACCACAGGTCGGTGTGGTTATACAGGCTGCTGGTCTGGCACGGTATCGCGACCAGCGCTTCGTCGGCGGAGACGGCCACGGCAGTCGACGCCTTCCTGCGATCGTTCGCCGGCATTTCGTCTTCGACATCGGTCGCACATTGCTTCACGTCGCCGCCGAACTTCGCGAGCACCGCATCGACGAGCGGCCGTTGCTCCGCGGCCGACAGGTTTGCGACGGCCGGGGCCGGCGTGACGGCGGGTGGCAGTGCCGGTGCGACGGGCACCGCCGACGCCGGCCGGGTGCCCGGGCGCAGCAACGCCGTGACGGTGCCGACACGGCCCTGCGTGTCGTCGATCAACAGCAGCGCCGCACTCAATCCCGTCAACGGCGTGCGGGCGGTTTGGGCCGACGCCGGATCGCCGAAGCTCAGCAGTTGCGCATTGCGCGACGCGGTGAGCCATGCGGCGACCGTTGCCGGATCGTTGGTCCGGATCCGGAACGGGTGCGCGTCGTCATCGGCCGGTTTGCCGCCGAACGCATGCCATCGGGCCGCCATTGCATCGAACGGACGACCATCCACGCGTGCGCTGCGCAGGTCCAGCGGCGCCGACGCATAGATGTCGAGCGAGGCTGGCGCGTCCGGGCCGGCATCGCGCGTCACGCGCAGGATGAGGCGGGTGCGTGCATCATCGATATCGTCCGCGTGGCTTTCGGCAATGCAGCGGTTGCCGTTGTCGCAAACGACCGACCAGTTCTTGAAGTCGCGTTCGACCGGCGGCCGCGCGAGCGGGCGGGCCTTGGCAACGAACGGGGAAACGGCGAGGAGGGCGGCGATGGCGAGCGAAAGGCGGTGCGACATGACGGTTCGTATCGACTGTGGATGGACGGGCGGAAGATGCCGGATTGCAAGCGCATCGTCAGCAGGCGGGGCAGGTCGAAGGCTGCGGCGCATGCGGCGGCGCGCTGTGCCGAACGGCATCGAGTATACCGCCGCGATGGGCTGCGACCGTTGCGACGACACGTCGTACGCGGGCACGATCGTTGCTCGCCTGCATCGATCGGACGAGTGCGGATGCAAAAATGGCGCGATCCCCGCAGGCATCGCGCCGTTCACTTTTCATCGGCCGTCGACCACGTCGCGCAGGAACGCGTCGAGCATCGCCACGTCGCCCCACGGCCGCTTGTATTCGCGATCGTGTTCGGCATCGGCCAGCATCGTCTCGACCAGCGCGTGGATCGCCGGCCGGCGCGGCCCGTATTCGCCTTCGTTCGCGCTCATCTTCAGCGCGAGCAGCGCATTGAGCTCCGCGCGCACCGTCGGCTCGTGCACGGTCCCGTCGACGAGATCGGCGAAGCGCATCGGCGGCATGCCGAGCCCCATGTCGATCCAGCGCACCGCGAGCAGCGGACGCAGTACGTACAGGTACTTCTTGTAACGCACCGTGTCGCCTTGCAGATTGCCGCGGAAATTTTTCTTCGCCATCGCGAGGTAGTGATGACGCCCGCGTACCGGCGAGAAGAACGCCGATGCCAGCGATCTGAGTCGCGGCGCCCAGCGCGCATCTTCGCGATACACGACGGGCGAGTCGAGCCATTCGAGCAGCGTCGGATTCGAGCGTCGCAGCAGTTGCAACGCCTTGCGCAATTCCCAGCCGCTGACGTCGAGCTCGTCGTCGAGCGGCCGCTCGATCACGTCGCGTTGCGGTTCGACGCTCAAGTACCAGTCGCGCCGGTGGGCGTACACGAAGCGTACGTCGTAATCGCTGTCCGGCGAAGCGAAGCCCCAGCCGCGGCTGCCCGATTCGCACGCGAACAGCACGCATACATCATGGCGGCGTTCGACTTCCGCGAGCTCCGCCATCACGCGTGCCCGTACCGCCGGGTCGATCGGATGCGCGCTGCGCACGGCCGTCATTGCGTTGTCGGTTTTCATCGTTGTCGTTTTCCTTTCGTTGTGCGCGGCCGCTGGCCCTCGGCCGCACACCGCGCTATCCCTTCACGCACACCACCTGGCGCAGCGTATGCACCACTTCGACGAGGCTGCGCTGGGCCGCCATCACCGCGTCGATGTCCTTGTAGGCCATCGGGATTTCGTCGACGACGCCCGCGTCCTTCCGGCATTCGACACCCTGCGTCGCCTTCGCCTGATCGTCGGCGGTGAAGCGGCGCTTCGCTTCGGTGCGGCTCATCGTCCGGCCCGCGCCGTGGCTGCACGAGCAGAAGCTTTCCGGGTTGCCGAGCCCGCGCACGATGAAGCTCTTCGCGCCCATCGAACCCGGAATGATCCCGAGCTGCCCCTTCTGCGCGGACACCGCGCCCTTGCGCGTGACGAGCACGTCTTCGCCGAAGTGGCGTTCGCGCTGCACGTAGTTGTGGTGGCAGTTCACCGCATGCGCGTCGACCGAGAACGGTGTGCCGATCACGCCGCGCGCCGCGCCGATCACCGCGTCCATCATCGCCTGCCGGTTGCGCCGCGCGTAGTCCTGCGCCCAGCCGACCGCCTCGACGTAATCGTCGAAGTGCCGGCTGCCTTCGGTGAAGTACGCGAGATTACGGTCGGGCAGGTTCGCGATGTGTTGTCGCATGTCGGCCTGCGCGAGTTCGATGAACAGGCTGCCGATCGCATTGCCGACGCCGCGCGAGCCGCTGTGCAGCATGAACCACACGCGGTCCGCCTCGTCGATGCACACTTCGATGAAGTGGTTGCCGGTGCCGAGCGTGCCGAGATGCGCGTAGTGGTTCGTCTTTGCCAGCTTCGGATACTTGTCGACGATGCGCTGAAAGCCCGGCTGCAGCGATTTCCACGCGTCGGTCACGGCGGCCGGGGTGCGATCGCCCCATGCGCCCGGGTCGCGCCGGCCCGGCGCGCGGCCGTGCGGCACCGCGCGTTCGATCGCGCTGCGCAGCCCGCCAAGCGAATCGGGCAGGTCGGCCGCCGTCAGCGTCGTGCGCGCGGCCATCATTCCGCAGCCGATGTCGACGCCGACCGCGGCCGGGATGATCGCGCCCTTCGTCGGAATCACGCTGCCGATCGTCGAGCCCTTGCCGAGGTGCACGTCCGGCATCACCGCGACGTGGCCGAAGATGAACGGCATTTGCGCGGTGTTGCGCAGTTGCGCGCGCGCTTCGTCCTCGACGGCGACGCCTTGCGTCCACATTTTCACCGGCTTGCCGTTCGCCAGTTCCATCACCTGATAATCCATGTCCATGTCGGTCATTTGCTTCACCTGATTCATTTCGGGACCGGCGCGACACATCTGCATCGCGCCGGAACCTGCATTACGTGCCCTTGATGCTGACGAGCCCGTTCAGCACCTGGTCGAGACCGCCGAACACCGAGATGCGGTCGATCCGTTCCGCGACGCGCTCGAGCGTTTCCAGCTCCTTGAGCCGCAGCGCGGTCGGGTTTTCTTCCATCACCTTCGCGGTGTTTAGCAGCGAACGCGTGGCCGCCGTTTCCTCGCGGCGGCGAATCACGTTCGCCTGCGCGGATTTCTCCGCTTCGACCACCTGCGCGAGAATCGTCTTCATGTCGCCCGGCAGCACGATATCCTTCACGCCGACGCTGCGCACGTCCACGCCCGAACCGTCGAGACGGGCGCGCACCTGCGCGATCACGACCTCGTCGAGCGACTGCTTGTCCTCCAGCAGCTCGTCGAGCGAGCGCGTGCCGACCGCCGAACGCAGCGCGAACTGCAACTCGCGGTACAGGTGTTCGACCGGCTTCTGCAACTGGCCGAACGCATGCAGCACGTCCGCATAGCGCCACGTCGCCGACAGGTTCAGCCGCAGCGCGACCTTGTCGCGCGTCAGGATTTCCTGCCCGCCGACCTCGATCGCCTGCAAGCGCAGGTCGACCAGCTCGACCGCGACGTCGCGGTTGAAGCGCCAGAACGCCGACGCACCCGCGTCCAGCAGCCGCTCGATCTTGCCGTCGACCTTCAGCACGGCGACGTGGTACGCCGGCACCTGCGCCAGGAGCACGCCCGTCAGCCCCGCCACGCCGCGCGCACGCAGCGACGGTTGCGCGATGCGCTTCACCAGCGCCGCAGGCAGCATGCTGTCCTGCGCGAGGTCGATGCGCTCCAGCCGATGCGCGGTCAGGCCGCGCCAGTACAGCCGGCGCGTGCCGGGTGCCAGAATCTCGACGAGCACGTCGTCTTCATAGCGCAGGCCGGCTTCGTCGTCGGCGAGATCCATCGCGACGAAATACCGCGCGAGCACGTCCGGTGCGTCGTGACGCAGGTAGTCGGCCAGCGCGTCGTCGGCGAGCGGCGCGTCGAGACGCGCGGTCTGCACCGACAGGCGCTTGAACGGATCGAAGGCCTTGAACACGCCCGGTTCCAGCACCTTCACGAAGTCGCCCTCGCTCATCAGCAGCGCGCGTTCGTTCTTTTTCACCACATGACGCTTCCACATATTTTTGTCCTTTTCTTCAATGGCCGCCGGGTAACGCGCATCGTGCGGATCGCGGGGCGACGCAATCGGGCGGGCGGCGCGCCGGCCGGCGTCGAAACGCATGGCGACGCCTGCTGCATTGCGTCGTCGTGCGCCTTCGCGCGGGCCGTGCGGCCGCCCGGCCGATCGCGCGGAACCGCAACCGGTCCGACGCGCGGCGGGCCTGTCGGCCCGCACCGGCGGGTACTGCCTTCATACGAGACCGTCCTTGCGGACAGCGTTCGAGCGGGATTCGAACCCGCCACCGGCCGGCTTTCGCCGGCTGCTCCACCTGGCTGAGCTTTCGAACAATGGGCGCCCCGGGATTCGAACCCGGGCGAGGCATCCTGGCGCGCGCCCCGTTGCCTTCGTCTGTCCATGGCGGCATGCGCTACCGCGACGAACGAGGTTCGGCGGCGGCGCACCAGCAGGGCTTGTCGAACCCTGGCTCGTGGGCCAGCGGGACATCCGGCGTCTTATATTTAGCGAGGAGCGTGCCAGGGAGCGGCCGGTGCTTCTGGGAATCTCACAACATATTGAAATTAAAAGGGAATTATCTGATTTGCAGGGTCCGGCATCGACGCTGTCGGCACCTCGCGGTCATGAATATCCGATACAATCAGATCGCTTCTTATCTCATGAGATAAACATGCGCAAAACCGTCGCGATCGGTTTTCTCGGCACCGTGCTCGACCAAGGCGGCCGCGCGCCGCGCCGTTACCGCAAATGGCGGCCGACGATTTCGCTGTGCGAGCAGCCCGACCTGCCGATCGACCGGCTCGAACTGCTGCATTCGCTGGACTACACGCGTCTCGCCAACCAGGTGCGGGACGATCTCGCGCGCGTGTCGCCGCACACCGATGTGCGGCTCACGCCGGTCACGCTCCACGATCCGTGGGATTTCGAGGAGGTCTATGCGACGCTGCACGATTACGCACGCGCGTATCCGTTCGACCTCGAACACGAGGATTACCTGATCCACATCACGACCGGCACGCACGTCGCGCAGATCTGCTGGTTCCTGCTCGCGGAAGCGCGCTACCTGCCCGCGCGCCTCGTGCAGACGGGGCCGCCGCAGCGAACCGACGAAGGGCCGAGCGGGCCGGGCACGATCTCGGTGATCGATCTCGACCTGTCGCGCTACAACCGGATCGCGCAGCGCTTCACGCGCGAGCGCGACGAAACGGTGTCGTTCCTGAAGGCCGGCATCGCGACGCGCAACGCGCGCTTCAATGCGCTGATCGAGCAACTCGAGCGCGTGGCGGTGCGTTCGCGCGCGCCGATGCTGCTGGTCGGGCCGACGGGGGCCGGCAAGTCGTTTCTCGCGAAGCGCGTGTACGAGCTGAAGCGCGGCCGGCATCGGCTCGCGGGGCCGTTCATCGAGATCAACTGCGCGACGCTGCGCGGCGACGCGGCGATGTCGACGCTGTTCGGTCACGTGAAGGGCGCGTTCACAGGGGCGCAGTCGGCGCGCGCGGGGCTGCTGCGCGCGGCGGACGGCGGGCTGCTGTTTCTCGACGAGATCGGCGAACTCGGGCTCGACGAACAGGCGATGCTGCTGAAGGCGATCGAGGAGAAGCGCTTCCTGCCGGTCGGCGCGGACGTCGAGGCGACCAGCGATTTCGAACTGATTGCGGGCACGCACCGCGATCTGCGGCAGATGGTGGCGGCCGGCACGTTCCGCGAGGACCTCTATGCGCGGATCAACCTCTGGACCTATGAATTGCCAGGGCTGGCCGAGCGCCGCGAGGACATCGAGCCGAACCTCGAATTCGAGCTCGACCGGTTCGGTCGCGAGCAGGGCGAGCAGGTGCGGTTCAACGTCGAGGCGAAGCGGCGCTATCTCGCGTTCGCGGCCTCGCCGCGCGCGACGTGGGCCGGCAACTTCCGCGAGTTGTCGGCGTCGGTCACCCGGATGGCGACGCTGGCCGATGCGGGGCGCATTACCGAGGCGCTCGCCGAGCAGGAAGTCGAGCGGCTGACGCGCACGTGGTCGCCGCCGGGGGGCACGGGGGCATCCGATGCGTGCGTCGACGCGGTGTTCGGTGCGCGCGCGGCGGAACTCGACCTGTTCGACCGTGCGCAGCTCGAACGCGTGCTCGACGTGTGCCGCACGTCGGCGAGCCTGTCGGAAGCCGGGCGCACGCTGTTCGCGGTATCGCGGCAGAGCAAGAAGCAGCCGAACGACGCGGACCGCCTGCGCAAGTATCTCGCGCGGTTCGGGCTCGATTGGGACGGTGTGCGGCGCGCGCTCGACGGTGTGTGAGGGCGAGCGCGGCGCATGCTGTCCGCGCTGCGGAGAGTGTTCGCGCGTGTCGTATCGTATGCGGTAACTTCAGGAGCATTTTCGTGATCGAGATTCCGTTGACGGTCAGGCCGCTGTTTGTCGCGGCCGGATGGCGCGGCCCTGCCGACGGCCGTCTATCGGCCCGCGACGGCGAACATCCGGGCGATACGATCCTGCGCGAATTCGGCACGTTGATCGTGGGGGCGGAGCCGGCCCGGCGCAGCGGGGAGACCTGCGCGCCGATGGGCATCGCGTTTCGCGCACTGGAGCGTCAGGATGAACAGATTGCCGCGTGGGAGCGGGCGCTCGACACGACGATGATCGGAATCGCCGAGGACGATCTCGGCTACGTCGAGTTTTATGTCGATGCGCAGGGCCGCGTATTCACGACGAATTGCGTGATGGACGGCGTCTATCTGGCGGGATTCACGTTCGGCGACGCGATCGAACGCGCGCTGCTCGGGCGGGTCGCGATTCCGCTGTTGCTCGACGAGCAGGCGTCGATCGCCTATTACGGCGCGCATCTGACGGGCGACGACCCGCGCGTCATGACCGCCGCGCAGTTGCTGGCCGGTAATGAGGGATCGCGCGCGGCGCCGTGATGCAGCGGGGCGTCAGTCGATGGCCGACGCGGCCGCCTGCTCGAACGGCGCCAGGAATGCCCAATCCGGATGCACCGCCGCGACGTCCGCGAGCCCGCGCGCGAACGCGTGCGCCGGCAGCCACGGATACCCGAACGCCGCCTGCAGCCGCTCGAGTTTCAACGACTGCGGATCGTCGATCGTATCCATCCGCGCGATATGAATGTGCAGCGCGGCAACTCGCGCAACGTCGTCGTTTGCGCCGTCGACGGCGAACTGCCAGCGGTACGTGCCATGTCCGATCCGCAGTGCGCCGTTGTCCTTCTGTCGCATCACGACGAGCCACGGCATGCGGCTGACGCCGTGCCCGTCGACGGGCGGCTGCGCGCAGACGTAGTAGGTCCGGCACTGCTCGAACCGCTCGCCGAATGCCTCGACCAGCGTATGCGCAATGGCCGTCACACCGGTCACGCGCGGCGGAAAGTCGATGTCGTCGCTGGCGAGCGAAAAGCTCAGCTCGGCATGGGCCGCGAAGCAGTCGGCGATCAGCGCGGCCTGGTTCAGGTCCTTCGCGCGCAGATAGCATTCGAGCAGCGCGCGAACCGTGGCGGGATGAAGCGGGAAGGGCATGCGCGAACCTCCTGATAGGGGAAATCGGGCCGCATGCGGGCGGCCGGGCTGGCGGAGGCCGCAGGTGCCTTTGCCGTATAATTTCGTTTCAAAGCTAAATTCGCATGACCGCACGGAGCGTCGACGTCATGGCCAAGCAGCAAGAGGAGTCCGTTCTGACCATTACCAACCCGGCCTGCCTGATCGACGGCACGGACACGGAATTCCGCCACCTGATCAACGGGCTGCTGCCGTTCGCGGCGCGCCTGCTGTCGGTGCGCGACGGTTTCGGCTCGTTGATCGGCCTCACCGGCATCCAGTATTCATTGCTCGTGTCGGTCGCCCATCTGTCGCACGACGACGTCGTGACCGTCAACCGCCTCGCCGATCATCTGCACCTGAGCGGCGCGTTCGTCACGATCGAGACCGGCAAGCTGAAGAAGCTCGGCCTGATCGACAAACGCGCGGACCCCGACGACAAGCGCAAGATGCGGCTCACGGTCACGCCGGCCGGCTCGAAGCTGCTGAAAGCGCTCGCCGATACGCAGCAACGCATCAACAACGTGCTGTTCGAAGGCGTGACGAAAACCGAGTTCAAGGCGCTTTGCTCGGTGATCGACCGCCTCGTTACCAACGGCGATCGCGCGACGCTCGATCTCGCGCACATGATCGCGCGCCAGGAAAAAGGCTGACGCGCGCCGGCCGCCGCGCTCAGTGCGCGGCCCACTCGATCGTATCCAGGTCGACCCCTTCGAGATGCATGTCCCACAGCGGGCTCAATTCGCGCAGCTTGCCGACCGTGTCGCGCACCTGCGCGATCACGCTGTCGACCTCGGCTTCGGTCGTGAAGCGGCCGAGCGTGAAGCGGATCGAGCTGTGCGCGAGCTCGTCGCTGCGGCCGAGCGCGCGCAGCACATACGACGGCTCCAGCGACGCCGACGTGCACGCGGAGCCTGACGACACCGCGACGCCCTTGATCCCCATGATCAGCGATTCGCCTTCGACGAAATTGAAGCTGACGTTCAGGTTGTGCGGAATCCGGCGCGCGAGGTCGCCGTTCACGTAAACCTCGTCGAGCGTCGACAGGCCGGCCAGCAGCCGGTCGCGCAACGCGCCGACGCGGCGGCTTTCGTCCGCCATTTCTTCCTTCGCCAGCCGGAACGCTTCGCCCATCCCGACGATCTGGTGGGTCGGCAGCGTGCCGGAGCGCATCCCGCGTTCGTGGCCGCCGCCGTGCATCTGCGCTTCGAGGCGCACGCGCGGCTTGCGGCGCACGTACAGCGCGCCGATCCCCTTCGGGCCGTACACCTTGTGCGCGGTCACCGTCAGCAGGTCGACGTTCAGCGCATTCACGTCCACCGGAATCTTGCCGGCCGCCTGCACCGCATCGCAATGAAACACGATGCCGCGCGCGCGGCACAGCGCACCGATGTCGGCCACCGGCTGGATCACGCCCGTTTCGTTGTTCGCGAGCATCACCGACACCAGGATCGTGTCGGCGCGCAGCGCCTGCTGCAACGCATCGAGGTCGAGCAGGCCGTCTTCGCGCACGTCGAGGTACGTGACGTCGAAACCCTGGCGTTCGAGTTCACGACACGTATCGAGCACGGCCTTGTGCTCGGTCTTCACCGTCACGAGATGCTTGCCCTTGCCTTGATAGAAGTGCGCGGCGCCCTTGATCGCGAGGTTGTTGCCTTCGGTCGCGCCGGACGTCCACACGATTTCGCGCGGATCGGCGCCGAGCAGCGCGGCGACGTGCGCGCGCGCTTCCTCGACGGCGTGCTCGGCATCCCAGCCGTAGGCGTGGCTGCGTGAGGCGGGGTTGCCGAACTGCTCGTGCAGGAACGGCACCATCTTGGCGACCACGCGCGGATCGACCGGCGTCGTCGCGCTGTAGTCCATGTAGATCGGACGGGATTGCATCGAAAGAGGCTCCGGAAGGCGGCGTCCCGCATGGGTCGCGAGCGCCGGGGAATACGGTTGCCGCAGTGTACGTGGACATTCGTGCGCGCCGTGCAACATCCATCCCGCGAGTAGGGTTGTCTTTTAAACAAAGCTTTCAAGATCAGGGTTTACGACATCTTGAACCGGGGCTTGTGTTTACATTTAATAAAAGCTAAATAACAAAGCTAATTAACGGTGCTTTGTTGATGCGGATTCCTCGGCGGAATCCGGCAATGCAACCCATGGAGGACGAGATGAGCGAGAACCATGCCGGAACCGGCGCGGATGCCGACGAGCAGCGGCGCTTCCGGGCCGCACTGTCGATGTTCGCGACGGGCGTCGCGGTGATTACCGCCCCGCGCAAGGAGGGGATGCCGATCGGTATCACGGTCGCGTCGTTCAATTCGGTGTCGCTGGACCCGCCGCTGATCCTGTTTTCGGTCGACCGTCGCAGCCTGAGCCTCGGCGAGCTGGCCGGCGCGGATGGCTACGCGGTCAACGTGCTCGACGAGACGCAGCAGCACCTGTCGAACTGCTTCGCGAAAGCGAACGGCGACAAGTGGGGCTGGCGCGGCGGCGCGGCCGGCGACGGTGGCGGCGTGCTGCTACCCGATGCACTCGCGACGTTCGAATGCGAACCGTATGCGCAATACGACGGCGGCGACCACGTGATCTTCGTCGGCCGCGTGATGCGGCACCGCGCGCGCCCGGACGGGCGTCCGCTGATCTTCTTCGGCGGACGCTACCGCGCGCTCGACGGCGCGTACGCGTCGGCCATGTGAACGCAACCCACGATTCATTCCACCCAGGAGGGCATCATGATCAAGAACGGCACTCAGCACATCGCGTCGCTGCGCGACGGGCGGCAGGTCTACCTGAACGGCCAGCCGGTCGGCGACGTGACCGCGCACGCGGCATTCCGCAATTCGATCCGCAGCTACGCGAGCCTGTACGACTATCAGGCGGAGAACGAAAACGTCGAGAAGATGACGTTCGTGTCGCCCGACTCCGGCAATCGCGTCAGCCGGATCTGGCAACTGCCGACGTCCTATGACGAACTCGTCGAGCGCCGTGCCGCGCTGGAAGCATGGTCGGAGCTGCATTACGGCTTCATGGGCCGCTCGCCCGACCACGTCGCGTCGTGCCTCTCCGGCATGTACATGGGCGCCGACGTGTTCGAGCAATACGACCCGGCGCGCGCCGGCGCGCTGCGCGACTACTACCGTTATGCACGCGACAACGACCTGTTCCTGACCTACGTGATCGTGAATCCGCAGGCGAACCAGTCGAAGGCCGCGCACGAGCAGGAGGACAAGTACCTCGCGGTCGGCATCGTCGATCAGGATGCCGAAGGCATCACGGTGCGCGGCGCGAAGATGCTCGCGACCAGCGGGATCATGGCGAACGAGGTGTTCTGCAGCTGCATCCAGCCGCTGCGCGAAGGCGACGAGATGTATGCGCTGTCGTTCGCGGTGCCGATGAACGCGAAGGGCATGAAGATCATGTCGCGCAAGTCGTACGAGGAGCACGCGACGTCGGTGTTCGACAACCCGCTGTCGAGCCGCTTCGACGAGAACGACGCGGTGCTGTATTTCGACGACGTGAAGGTGCCGTGGGAGCGGATCTTCGTCGCCGGCAATACCGCGATGTGCGCGAAGCAGTTCCACGCGACACCCGCGCACGTGTACCAGAACTATCAATGCCAGGTGCGCCTGATGACGAAGCTGCGCTTTCTCGTCGGGCTCGGCCTGAAGATCTCCGAGGTCAACGGCACGAACGCGTTCCCGCAGGTGCGCGAGACGCTGGGCCAGCTCGCGGCCGAAGCATCGATGGTCGAGGCGTGGGTCTACGGAATGGAAGCGAAGGGCACGGTCGTCAACGGCTTCTACGTGCCCGACCGCAACATGCTGTACGGCTCGCAGGTCGTCACGCAGCAACTCTATTCGAAAGTGCTCAACACGCTGCGCGAGCTCGCCGGCGGCGGAATGATCATGCTGCCGTCCAGCGTGCGCGATTTCGAGAACCCCGACCTGCTGCGCATCATCGAGAAGACGCAGAAGTCGCCGGTGTGCTCGTCCGAGGATCGCGTGAAGCTCTTCAAGCTCGCGTGGGACGCGGTCGGTTCCGAATTCGCGTCGCGCCACAACCAGTACGAACTGTTCTATGCCGGCGCGTCGTTCGTCACGAAGGGCCATGCGTATCGCACGTACGACTGGCAGCGCGCGTCGCATCTGGTCGATTCGATGCTCGGCAGCTATTCGCTGAACCAGGAACTGTCGACGCCGCGTGCCGCTTGACTAGCCGCATCGCAACTCCTTTCACCCGCTATCGCAATCAGGAGAGAAAGATGGCCATCAACAAGCTTCACGACGAATTCCACACGCTGGACATGCAGCGCGACTGGCGCCTGCCGGAGGGCTATGACCCGGCGTCCGGCGCGCAGGAGCTGATCCTGTCCGGCGCGCTCGACACCGAGCGCAAGCGCGGCAGCCGCACGCGCCTGCTGCGCCTGCCGGCGGGGCTGCATACGCAGAAGCCGTTCGTGCACGACTACTGGGAAGAGGTGTTTCTGGTCGAAGGCGATTTGACCGTCGGCAACGACGAGCACGGCAACGGCGGCACGCCGTTCGAGGGCTACACGTATGCGGTGCGCCCGCCCGGCGCATGGCACGGCCCGTTCAAGTCGAACGGCGGCTGCGTGCTGCTGGAGATCCACTATTACGATCCGGCGTGAGCCCGGTCGATCAATGACAGACAGCGGGCCCGCGGGATCGCGCGGCCCGCGACGAGGAGCATTCGATGAAAACCATCACGTTCGCGATCGACGGTCGCGACGGCCGCACCGAGCGCGCGATCGCGATCGACACGCTCGTGATCGCGGGCTGGACCGGCCGCGATACGGTCGCCATGGAAAAGCATATCCGCGAGCTGGAAGCACTCGGCGTCAAGCGCCCGGCGACGACGCCGGTGTTCTACCGCGTTGCCGCCGATCGCCTCGATCCGTCGCCGGCGATCCAGGTCGCGGGCGGGCAGAGCAGCGGCGAAGCGGAATTCGTGCTGGTGCGCGACGGCGGCGAGACCTTCGTCGGCATCGCGTCCGATCACACCGATCGCGAGGTCGAGACGTACGGCATCACCGTGTCGAAGCAGATGTGCGGCAAGCCGTGCGCGAACACGCTGTGGAAGCTCGACGACGTGGCCGGTCACTGGGATCGACTGGTGTTGCGCGCGTACGCGACGATCGACGGCGAGCGCGTGCTGTATCAGGAAGGCAACGTGACCGCGATGCGCGCGCCGGACGATCTGCTCGCGCAATTCGCGCGTCATGGCGGCCGCTTCGAGGACGGCACCGCGATGCTGTGCGGCACGCTCGCGGCGATCGGCGGCATCCGGCCGGCCGAGCGGTTCGAGGTCGAGCTGGAAGACCCGGTGCTGGGCCGCACGATCCGGCATGCGTACGCGGTGGACACGCTGCCCGTGGCGGGCTGACGCGGCGGCGGAACGCGCTCGCGCTCACGCGCGGCAGATCGCGATGATCTCCGCGCTGGTCGCTTCGTCGAACGGAGCGGGGTCCCAGTCGCCGCACCAGTCGGCCGCCGGGAATCCGGCTGCGATCACGCGCGCCTGCAGTTCAGGTTGCGCGATGAAACGCAGCCGGCTCGTATTCGTCAGCAGCGTGTCGTCGCGACGGAAGCGGTAGTGCGTGTCGAACGTCACGATCGCGCCGTCGATCGCCCGCACCGCGTGATGGAGATCGACGATGCCGAATTCGTGCGACTCGATGCGGCACGCCGACTGCGCGGGCGTCCATGCTTGCCACGGTTCGGTGCGCGGGTTGCGGGTGTCGAACAGGAAGCGGCCGCCGTCGGCGAGCACGCGTCGCACGCCGCGCAGCGTCGCGTCGATGTCGTCGTCGGTCAGCAGGCACTGGAACGCGTGACCGGTCATCACGACCGCATCGAACGGCGTGCCCGGCGGCAGGCCGTCGAGCGCGCACGCGAACCAGCGTACGGCGTCGGCGCCCGGCTGGCGTCGCGCGTAATCGATCATCGCCGGCGCGGGATCGATCGCGACGACGTCGTGCCCGGCCGCCGCGAGCCGTCGCGCGAACGTGCCGGTGCCGCAGCCGAGATCGAGGACGCGTCGCCGGGTGGCGCCGATCGCGGCGGCGTAGAACGCGAAGTCCCGATCGCCGGCGTTGAACAGGTCGTACACCGCGACGAGCCGCGGGTCGGTATAGAGCAGGTCCGCGCCGGCGGGCGTCATACGCTCATGCGCATCAGCGCTGCTGCACGGCCACGCGCAGCCCGAGCGCGATGAAGATCGAGCCGATGATCTTGCCCTGCCAGCGCGTGAGCCACGTGAGCCGCTTCACGATGCGGCCGAGCGGGCGGATCGAGCACGCGATCAGCGTCGTGTAGAGCGAGCTGAGCACGACGAAGATCAGCCCGAGCACCGCGAACTGCACGAACGTCGAGCCGCGTTCCGGATGCACGAACTGCGGCATGAACGCGAGAAAGAACAGCGCGGTTTTCGGATTCAGCACTTCGGCGGGAATCGCCTGCAGGTACGCCTTGAGCGGCGTGACGGGCGACACCTGCGGCAGCGACGGATCGGACGGTTTCTCCAGCAGCGCGCGCACGCCGAGATAGATCAGGTACGCGGCGCCGACCAGCTTCACGACGTTGAACGCGAGCGCCGACGTCATCAGCAGCGCGGACAGCCCGACGGCCGCGAACAGCGTATGCACGAAGTCGCCGCTCGCGACGCCCAGGCCGGTCAGGATGCCGGTCTTGCGGCCGCCCTGCACGGTGCGGCTCAGCACGAGCAGCACGGCGGGGCCGGGGATCAGGAACAGGCCCAGAACGACGGCGGTGAAGGTGGTCAGCGTGGTCAGGTCGAACATGGCGGCTCCGGCAGGTTCGCGCAGCGGCGGGGGATCGGGGCATTGTATTCGGTTCGGCGCGCGGGTGCAGGCGCCCTCGAACGGCGCGGCTGCGGCCGCGCCTTTCTGGTATAAGCACGACAGGACGCGCCGGCGTCCGGCCTTTTTTCACGACCCGTCGTTCCATGCGCGACCTTCCACCGACCACCGATCCCGCCGCGGACGCCGACGTCTATCACGTGCCGCGTCCGCTCGTCGTGTTCGGCGGCTCGGTCGTCGAGCCCGAATGGCGGCTGGAGCGGCACAGCCATCGCCAGGCGCAGCTGCTCTACACGCTGACGGGCGTCGTCTATTGCGAGATCGACGGCGGCGTGTGGACCGCGCCGCCGCAATGCACGGTCTGGATTCCCGGCGATGTCCCGCATGCGGCGCGCGGCTCGGCCGGCGCGACCTTCTACGCGGTGCTGGTCGAACCCGACGCGGCGCTCGACCTGCCCACGCGCTGCTGCACGCTGGGCGTGTCGCCGCTGCTACGCGAACTGCTGCTGAAGGCGGCCAGCTTCCCGAATCTGTACGACGTCGACGGGCCGCAAGGGCGGCTGGTGGCGACGCTGCTCGACGAACTCGTCGCGGCGCCGGTCGAGGACCTGTACCTGCCGATGCCAGCCGACCGCCGGCTGCGCAAGCTGATCGACCATCTGCTCGACGACCCGGCCGACAAGTCGCCGCTGCCCGAGCTCGCGCGGCGCGCGGGCATCAGCGAGCGCAGTCTGACGCGGCTCGCGACGAGGGAGCTCGGCATGAGCCTGGGCGACTGGCGCCGGCGGCTGCACGTCGCGCTGTCGCTGCGGATGCTGACGACCGGCCGCCGCGTGCACCAGATCGCGATCGATCTCGGCTACGAAAGCGCGAGCAGCTTCGTCACGATGTTCCGCAAGGCGACCGGCAAGCCGCCGACGCAATTCCTGACCGACCGGCAACGCTGAACCGCCGGGCTGCGCGCCCGCGCACGGTTGGCCGGATTGAAAAAGCAGTTGGCCGGGATGAGAAATGACGCATGAGGTCTCGATCCATAAAATGAGAATCGTTCTCATCTGGAGGCCAACATGCAAATCGTCACGACTGAATTCCCGTTTGTCTGGCTGCGTTACAGCGGCTCGACCCACACCGATCCCGCCCGCCTGCTTGCCGAACTCGACGCGCTGCTGGCGCGCCGCGAACGCTTCGTTCTTCTGACCGACGATGCGCCGTCCGGCGACGATCGCGCCGACAACGATCACGAGATGCGCAAGCAGCTCGCGAAGTGGAGCAAGGCCAACCGCGCGCTGTCGCGCGAATGGATTCCCGGGATGATCGCGATCGAGCCCAATGCGGCGCGGCGCGTGGCGCTCAATGCCTTTTCGGGTGCCTTCGAGAAGGTCTGGGGGTATCCGCTGAACGCGGCGGCGAGCCGCGACGACGCGCTGGCGCTCGCGCAACGGCTGCTCGCCGAACCGGCGCCCGGCGTCGCGGCGGCGAACGCCTGACCCGACGGCCGCGCCGGTCGCGCGGCTTGCGTCGACATCGACACGCACGCACGGTGCGCGAACGCGCGCCGCGGCAGAGTGCAACCATGCAGAGGTGTCCGGTGGACAATCCGATCCGCGCGATGCGCATCTTCACGCGCATCGTCGAAATGAACAGTTTTACGCGCGCGGCGCAGGCGCTCGGCATTTCGCGCGCCACCGCCACGCGCACCGTGCAGGAGCTCGAAGCGGCGCTCGGCATGCCGCTGCTGGTGCGCACGACGCGCGCGCTGCGGCCGACGCCCGAAGGCGACGCGTATTACCGGCGCTGCGTCAGCATCACGGCGGACGTCGACGAGCTCGAAGCGAGCATCCGCGGCGCCGCGCTGCATCCGAGCGGGCCGCTGCGCGTCGAATTGCCGGCGTCGGTGGCGGGCGCGATCGTGTTGCCGGCGCTCGGCGAATTTCATAGCCGGCATCCCGATCTGGAGCTGATGCTCGCCGTGGCCGGGCGCGCGGGCGACCGCATCGGCGACGCGATCGATTGCAGCGTCCGGCTCGGTGCGCTGCCCGATTCGTCGCTCGTCGCGCGCCGGCTCGGCGCGCTCGAGCGCGTGACCTGCGCGAGCCCCGCGTATCTCGACCTCTTCGGCGTGCCGCGCACACCCGACGATCTGGGCGCGCATCGTGCGATTTGCGGATCGCACGTGTTCGGCCAGCGTCCGGCGGAGCTCGAGTTCATGGTGGACGACGCGGTGCGCAAGGTGCGGCTCGACGGCATCGTCAGCGTGGACGACGAGCAGGCGTATCTCGCCTGCGGCGTGCACGGCCTCGGACTGATCCAGCCGACGCGCGTCGCCGCGCAGCCGCTGATCGAGGCGGGACGGCTGCGGGAGGTGCTGCCGTGTTGGCAACCCGATGCGCTCGCCGTGTCGGTCGTCTACGTGAAGCGCCCGCATGTGTCGCCCGGCGTGCGCGCGTTCGTCGACTGGATCGCGGAGCGTTTCGTGCAGGCCGGGAAGGAACACACAGGGCTGGCGGCGGCGGGGGCGGCAGGGTGGCGGCCGGCGCAGGATGCCGCCGCTCCCTGCGACCGCTACAGCGGACTGGTCGCGGCAGCCTGACGGCGGGATGCCGACGGCAAGTCCTCAAATGGTTGCGAGGCGTAACGCGCGGGCCATCCGGTACGTATCGGATGATGTCGATAGTTGGGCGACGCAGCACGAAACTCGCCGGAATATGGCCCGCGTAGGCCAGGTGAACATCCGTGCAGCGATACGCCGCGACCCGAAACCGTACGCTGCCACGGGTAGGGAACCGCCGCCCTAGATCGCCGTCAGCCGTCCCAATTCTTCCGCCAGAAAATCGACGAACGCGCGAATCCGCGCGGACATCTGGTGCCGCTGCGCATACACCGCATAGATGTCGGCGCTCGGCGTTTCATGGTCCGGCAGCACGACGACCAGCCGCCCGTCGGCGAGATAGTCGCGCAGATCCCATTCCGCGCGCATCAGGATGCCGTGCCCGTCGAGTGCCCATTTCACCGCGATCTCGCCGTCGTTCGTCGTCAGGTTACCGTTGATCCGCACGGCTTCCGTGTGGCGGGCCGCGCCGCGTCCGCTCGTCAGGCGCCACACGCCGTAACCTTCGTCGCCTTGCCGGATGCCGATGCAGTTGTGCCGCGTCAGGTCGTGCGGCGTGCCGGGCGTCCCGTGCCGCGCGAGATACGCGGGCGCCGCGCACAGCAGCCGGCGGTTCGGCGCGAGCCGCCGCGCGACGACGCGCGTGTCGGGCGGTTCGCCGAAGCGGATGCACACGTCGAACGCGTCGTCGGTGAGCGGTGGCGGCATCACCGACAGCTGCAACTGCACCGACACTTCCGGATAGCGCGCGACGAAGCGCGAGATCGCCGGGCCGACGTGGCTGCGCCCGAACCCGAGCGTCGCATTCACGCGCAGCAGGCCTTTCGGCCGCTGTTTCGCGCTGCCGAGCAGTTCGCCGAGTTCGTCCATCTGGTCGAGGATCCGGCGTGCGTACTCGAGGTACACGTCGCCTTCGGGCGTCAGCATCATTCGCCGCGTCGTGCGATTGACGAGCGTCACGCCCGCGCGCCGCTCCATCTGCGTGAGCCGCTTGCTGACGGCCGCCGCGGTCAGCCCGAGTTCGCGCGCGGCCGCGCTCAGGCTGCCCGACGCGGCCAGCGTCGAGAAGAAGCCGAGATCGGCCGGCTGGACGGTATCCGCCATGACGGGATTCGTGAATTGAAGTTAAAGATGCTTTGAGTATAGCCCCGGTTTCTACACTCCCGGTTCGGTAAAGTGCGTTCACGCTCACGATCAATCGAGGATGTCCGCATGAAGACCTACCGTATCGCAACGATTCCCGGCGACGGCATCGGCAAGGAAGTGGTGCCGGCTGGCAAGCAGGTGCTGGAGGCGCTGGCCCGCGGCAGCGACCGCTTCGCGTTCGAGTTCGAGGATTTCGACTGGGGCGCCGATTACTACCGCCGGCATGGCGCGATGATGCCGGCCGACGGTCTCGACGCGCTGCGCGGCAAGGACGCGATCCTGTTCGGCTCCGCGGGCGATCCGGACGTGCCCGACCACGTGACGCTGTGGGGGCTGCGCCTGAAGATCTGCCAGGGCTTCGACCAGTACGCGAACGTGCGTCCGACGCGCATCCTGCCGGGCATCGACGCGCCGCTGAAGCGCTGCGGGCCGGACGACCTGAACTGGGTGATCGTGCGCGAGAACTCCGAAGGCGAATACGCGGGCGTCGGCGGCCGCGTGCACCAGGGCCATCCGATCGAGGCCGCGACCGATGTGTCGATCCTCACGCGCGCCGGCGTCGAACGCATCATGCGTTTCGCATTCCGGCTCGCGCAGTCGCGCCCACGCAAGCTGTTGACCGTCATCACGAAGAGCAACGCGCAGCGGCATGCGATGGTGATGTGGGACGAGATCGCGAAGCAGATCGCACAGGAGTTTCCCGACGTGACGTGGGACAAGGAACTCGTCGATGCAGCAACCGCGCGCATGGTCAACCGCCCGGCGTCGCTCGACACGATCGTCGCGACCAACCTGCACGCGGACATCCTCAGCGATCTTGCCGCCGCGCTCGCGGGCAGCCTCGGCATCGCGCCGACCGGCAACATCGATCCCGAGCGCCGCTATCCGTCGATGTTCGAGCCAATCCACGGCTCCGCATTCGACATCATGGGCAAGGGGCTCGCGAATCCGGTCGGCACGTTCTGGTCGGTCGTGATGCTGCTCGAGCATCTCGGCGAGACGGAAGCGGCCGCGCGTGTGATGCAGGCGATCGAGGCCGTGACGGCCGACCCGTCGCTGCATACGCGCGACCTCGGCGGCCGCGCGACGACCGCGCAGGTGACGGCGGCCGTCTGCGAGCGCGTCGCGAACGCGGCGGTGGCGGCCTGACGGCGGCGCGGCGCGGTCGGCGCGCGCATGTGCGCATGCCAGCCGCGCGCCGCCCGTTCGCGTCACTCGGCATTTTTTCTGCCCGCGACTCGCGCATCCGACGCGAGCCGGGCGCCGGCCGGCGCTCGCGGTCGATCGACCGACGGCGCACGGTCCGACCTCGAAGGAGGAGACACATGCAAGCGGATCTGGAAACCCGCGTCGCGCGGAAACTGATGTGGCGCATCATTCCGTTCGTGATGCTGCTTTACTTCGTCAGCTTTCTCGATCGCGTCAACGTCGGCTTTGCCGCGATGACGATGAACCAGGCGATCGGCCTGTCGCCGACCGCGTTCGGGTTCGGCGGCGGCCTGTTCTTCATCGGCTACTTCCTGTTCGAAGTGCCGTCCAACCTGATTCTCCACCGCGTCGGCGCGCGCATCTGGATCGCACGCGTGATGATCACGTGGGGCATCGTGTCGGCCGTGTCCGCGTTCGCGGCCGGCCCGACCAGCTTCTACGTGCTGCGTTTCCTGCTCGGCATGGCCGAAGCCGGTTTCTTCCCCGGCATCATCCTGTACCTGAGCCTGTGGTTCCCCGCGAAGCAGCGCGCGGTGGCCGCCGCGTGGTTCATGGCGGCCGCGCCGATCTCGACCGCGATCGGCTCGCCGCTGTCGGGCGCGATCATGCAGATGCCGCCGATGTTCGGCCTCGCCGACTGGCAGATGCTGTACATCGTCGAAGCCCTGCCGGCGGTCGTACTCGGCTTCGTCGTGCTGAAGCGCCTGACCGATGCGCCGTCGCAGGCCGCGTGGTTGCGCGCCGACGAGCGCGACTGGCTGATCGCGAAGCTGAAAGCGGAAGCGGACGCACGCCACACGCACGTCGGGCACACGGCCGGTGCGTGGCAGGCCCTGCGCGATCCGCGCGTGCTCGCGCTCGCGCTGATCTACTTCGGCACGTCGGCGGGGCTCTATACGCTCGGGCTGTGGGCGCCGCTGATGGTCAAGCAGTTCGGCTTCACCGCGTTGCAGACGGGCCTGCTGACCGGTATCCCCAGCATCGCCGCCGTGGTCGCGATGATCGTGTGGGCGCGACATTCGGATCGCACCGGCGAGCGCACCTGGCACGTCGTGATTCCATGTGTGCTGGCGTGCATCGGGTTCGTGTTCGCGGCGCAGGCGAGTACGGCGCTGCTGACCGTGCTCGCGCTGGTCGTCGTCAACATCGGGATCAGTGCGGCGAAGGCGCCGCTGTGGGCGATGCCCAGTGCGTTCCTGTCGGGGGCCGGCGCGGCCGCGGGGATCGCGATGATCAATTCGATCGGCAATCTCGGCGGATTCGTCGGGCCGTTCGCGATCGGTTGGCTCAAGCATGCGACGGGCGGATATGCGGCGGGGTTGTACGTGGTGGCTGGCACGCTCGCGGTGTCGGCGGTCGTCACGCTGATGCTGAGCCGCAAAGGGGCGCGGGAAGCGGCCGTGCCGGGCGTGCGGCATCACTCGTGAGCGCCGCAATGTGCGCGCGGCAGGGCAGCCCGACGGGCGCGTGACGTATCCGTCCGGCTTCGTGCGCGGTGGCGCGCGATCGGCCGGCGGGAACGTCAGCGTCAGCGCATGTTCGCGTGCGGGCCGGAAGGCGCATGCGGACGCAGTCGCTACGAGGCCGTCGCCGCGACCTGCCGCGCGATGCGCGCCGCACACGCGTCGGGCGTCGCCGCGGACGTATCCAGCACCATCTCGCTGAACGGCCGCGCCGCATAGCCCTCGCGATACATCTCCGCGATCCGGTTGCGCTCCCAGTCGGTCAACGCGCGCGCGCCGCGATTCGACGCCGCGACCGCCTCGGGCGGCGCGAGCGTGACGACGAACAGGCGCGCATCACGCGCCTCGCAGGCCGCGCGCAGCCGTTCGAATTCCGCTTCGCCGATCGGATAGGCGATGACCAGATGGCGTTCGCGCGCGTTCGCGATCCGCGTGACGAGACGTTCGAGCGCAATCGCCCACTGCACGTCGAACGGTGCGTCTTCGGGCGCATCATGATCGTCGCCGTCGATGAAGCGCGCGTCGGGCAGCACGCGTGCGAGCGCGAGGCCGATCGTCGTCTTGCCGCTGTTGATCGGGCCGTTCAGGTGGATGACGGTAAGGGGGGCCATGAGTCGACGCAGAAAATCGGACGACTCGCAGCTTGCCATGACTGGCGCGGCGGCGCAGTGCCGTTGGTGCGTCACGCGGCGGGATGCGAATACGAAGGGAAAGCGGACAGGCGGGGAGCGGGGAAGCGGCAGGCTGCGTGCGCAACGATGCGCCACACGGCAACCTGCCCGACCGTGCCGCATGCAAGCGATGCGGCACGGCGTCGAACGCAGCGACTTACTTGTCGCCGTCGCCCTTGATCTGCGGCAGCGCCGACGCTTCGCCCGGCGTCAGCAGCCCGACTTGCGAATACACGCGCAGCTTGTCGCGCGTATCGGTGATGTCGAGGTTGCGCATCGTCAGCTGGCCGATCCGGTCGCGCGGCGAGAACGTCGACGCCACCTTCTCCATCGACAGCCGTTCCGGCTGGTACGTGAGGTTCGGCGACTTCGTGCTCAGGATCGAGTAGTCGTTGCCGCGGCGCAGTTCGATCTTCACTTCGCCGGTGATCGCGCGGGCGACCCAGCGTTGCGCGGTCTCGCGCAGCATGATCGCCTGCGGGTCGAACCAGCGGCCCTGGTACAGCAGGCGGCCGAGGCGGCGGCCGTTCTCGCGGTACTGCTCGATCGTGTCCTCGTTGTGGATGCCGGTGACGAGACGCTCGTACGCGATGTACAGCAGCGCGAGGCCCGGAGCTTCGTAGATGCCGCGGCTCTTCGCCTCGATGATCCGGTTCTCGATCTGGTCGCTCATGCCGAGGCCGTGACGGCCGCCGATGCGGTTCGCTTCGAGCAGCAGCTCGACCTGATCGTTGAACTCGACGCCGTTCAGCGCGACCGGCTGGCCGGCTTCGAAGCGCACCGTCACTTCCTCGGCGGCGATCTTCACGTCGTCGCGCCAGAACGCGACGCCCATGATCGGGTTCACGATCTTGATGCCGCTTTCGAGGCTTTCCAGATCCTTCGCCTCGTGCGTCGCGCCGAGCAGGTTCGAGTCGGTCGAATACGCCTTCTCGGCCGACATCTTGTACGCGAAGCCGGCCTGGTTCATGAATTCGGACATTTCGGCGCGGCCGCCGAGTTCGTCGATGAACGTCTGGTCGAGCCACGGCTTGTAGATCTTCAGATCCGGGTTCACGAGCAGGCCGTAGCGGTAGAAGCGCTCGATGTCGTTGCCCTTGTACGTGCTGCCGTCGCCCCAGATGTTGACGCCGTCTTCCTTCATCGCGGCGACGAGCATCGTGCCCGTCACGGCGCGGCCGATCGGCGTCGTGTTGAAGTACGTGACGCCGGCGGTCGTGATGTGGAACGCGCCGCTTTGCAGCGCCGCGATGCCTTCGGCGACGAGCTGCGCGCGGCAGTCGATCAGGCGGGCGCCGGCTGCGCCGTATTCGATCGCGCGTTTCGGGATCGCGTCGTAATCGTCTTCGTCGGGCTGGCCGAGGTTCGCCGTGTATGCGTACGGGACGGCGCCCTTCAGTTTCATCCAGTGCAGCGCGGCGCTGGTGTCCAGGCCGCCGGAGAAGGCGATACCGACCTTCTGGCCGGTCGGGAGGCTTTCGAGAATCGTGCTCATAGGAATTACCGTGGATTGAAGCCGGTGGGATCGTATTTCGCGGAATATGCGAGTATCGGCTGTCCGGGAAGTTGGGGCAAGGGCTGATTTTGGTGCGGAACCGTCGTCGCGCCTGTCGCGGCGGGCCTGACGGGCGGTTAACCGGGTGGAGAACGCCGTGCGGGGCGGCGTTGCATCGCCGCCGAAAACGCGCGGACGAACCGGCCGCGGGCCGGATTTCCGGGGCCGGATCGGTGGCCGGCCGTGCCCAGCGTCGCCGGCGCGCCGCGTCGATGTGCCGAAAGGCATATGAAAGGAAGGCGCGTGAAGCGGGCGCCTCAGATATTCCACGACCGCGCGGTATCGAGCAGCCGCTCGCGCAACTGGTCGACTTCGCCGGCCAGCTTGGCCGTGATCGACACGTAGCCGGACAACGGCGGCGGCGGCGCGTCGTGCGGCGGGTCGGCCGGCCGGCGGCGCGGCGCCAGCCGGCTCGGCGTGCCGAACTTGAGCGCGCGGCTCGCTCCGACCAGCGTGTCGCGGATGCGCCGGTTCACGCCCTTCATCTCGACGCGCATGTATTCGCGGGCCGCCACGTCGTCACGCGCCGGCAGCGCGCTCGACAGGATCTCCAGATAACCGATGCACAGGCGCAGGCTGCGCTGGATCGCCTCGAGCTGCGCCATCGACGTCTCGCACTCCTTCGACACCGACGGCATCAGCGAGCGCAACTGCACGAGCAGCGCGCTCAGCGCGGCCATTTCCTTCAGGTGCGCGTCGTCGCTCACGTGGCGGTCGCCCGCGAGCCGCGCATGCACGGCCGCGCACGCGCGCAGCGCGTCGGCGAGCTTGTAGCGCCACGAGTAGGTCGCATAGAGCGGCAGCGCGAACGAGAACGCCAGCGCGATCGCGATGCCGACCAGCACGTTCACCGCGCGCCACAGGCCGTCGACGATCTCGTTGTCGCCGTGCCCGGCGACGATCACCATCGTGATCGCCGACAGCAGCGCGATGTAGCCGGCCTTGCCGATCGCGTGATACGCGCAGATACCGCACCCCACGGCCATCAGCAGGTAGATCGCGAACGGCGCGTGCAGGAACGAGTAGAGGAGGATCAGCCCGAGCCCCGCCAGTGCGCCGATCGACGTGCCGAGCGCGCGCTCGGCCGCCTTCTTGCGGATATTGCCGTGATGTTGCAGCCCGCCGACGACGATCAGCACGGTAATCGTCGACCACTCGCCGTGCGGCACGCGCAGGCCGGTGGACAGCGCGATCGACACGAGAATCGCGAGCGCGACGCGCGCCGCATGGATCAGCTTCGCGTGCCGGTAGCGGCGGTACGGGTCGAGCAGCGGGCGGAGCGCGTGGCGCACGAGCGGCGGCAGTCGGGTCGGGAGCGGGGCGGTCATGACGGAGTCGAGGGAGCCGGGACGCGCACGGCGGCCCGCGCGGGCCGGCGCCGCGCCGCCTGCGCAGCTGACGTAACGCTAGCCGAACGCGCGCGGGCTGTCCACGGCGGCGCCGACGGGCCGGGCGGCCGGCGGCCGCGTCAGGTCACGGCGCACCTCGCGGTCACGCGTCGGCCGCGCTCGACAGTGCGTCCAGCACGCGGTTGCGGCCGCCGGACTTCGCGCGGTACAGCGCCTCGTCGGCGCGCCGCAGCAGCGTCGCGGCGTTCATCCGGCCGTCGGCGGCGGTGGCCGTGCCGATGCTGGCCGTGACGCGCCCGTACGGGCTTTTCACGTGTTCGATCCCGAGCCCCGCGATCGCGCGCCGGATGCCTTCGGCGACGGTCGCCGCGCCCGGCGCGTCGGTGTCGGGCAGCGTGACGACGAATTCCTCGCCGCCGTAGCGCGCGACGTGATCGCTGTCGCGGCGCAGGCAGCGCGACAGCGATTGCGCGACCTGGCGCAGCACGTCGTCGCCGGCCGGATGGCCGTAGTAGTCGTTGAACGCCTTGAAGTGATCGACGTCGACGAACAGCACGGACAACGGGCGGCCGCTGCGCGACGCGCGCTGGGCTTCCTTCGCGAGCACCGCATCGAACGTGCCGCGGTTGTCGAGGCCCGTCAGCGAATCGGTGTGCGCGAGCCGGTACAGCTTCGATTCCGCGTCCTGCCGGCGCTTCAGCTCGCGCGACAGCGCGAGCGAGCCCCACGCGATGAACGCCGTAAACAGGCTCATCAGCACGACGGTCCACACCGCGCGGTGCTGCCACGACGCATAGATGTCGATCTCGGCGGGCGCGACGTCGACGATCAGCGGCAGCCCGGCGAGATGCTTGTAAACATAGACGCGCCGCACGCCGTCGATGGCGCCGACCCCGCTCAGCTCGCCGTCGCGGCTGCGCTGCGCGTCGACGAACAGCGGCGAGTCGTGCAGGTCGAGGCCCACCACCCGCGTGTCGTACGGCAGGCGCGACACGAGCGTGCCGTTGTCCTCGACGATCGCCGCGCTGCCGTGCCGGCCGACCGCGAGGCCGTCGAGCAGCGCGCGGAAGTAGTCGATGCTGAGCGTGCCGACGACGATCCCGGCGAACGTGCCGTCGGGCCGGTTGATCCGGCGGCTCAGCGCGATCGTCAGCGCGCCGCCGCGCAGCCGCGACGCGTACGGCCGGCTGATGTAGAGGCCGGGGACGAGCCGGTCGCGGTGCACGGCGAAATAGTCGCGGTCGGCGAAATTGCCTTGCCGCGCGGGCGATGCGCTCGAATCGATCGCGATATTGCCGTGCGCATCCATCACGAAAATGGAGCCGAGATAGGCGCCGGTGGCCGCGCGGTCGAACAGCAGCCGGTGGCGCTGGCGCGGCGGCAATGTCATCAGTTCCGGATCGGCCACGCCGTCGACGACGTTTTGTAATGACAAATCGTAGAGTTCGATATTGCGCGCGATATCGCGTTCGATCAGCAGCATCAGATTGCGCGCATTTTCGACCGCATGGTCATACGCGTCGCGGCGCGCCTCGATTAATAGCGACGTGGAAAGTCCCCAACTGAACATCAGCAGGACGATGCCCGCCACGAGTACGCCGCGGGGCGACAGAATGCGTGCCACGACCGACGCGGTATGGCGGCGCAGCGTGGCGGGCAGCGGGAATGACTTCATCCTCGGGGGTGGCGGGTGGCGGCTGGTCGCGTCGTTGCGGTTCCGCGCGCGGATTATTTCGAATTAAGCGTCATTATCCCGCGAATTCCTGAATTTCGCGTGCGCATGCAAAACATGCATGCGGATACGGCGATTCGAAACGGTTACGCATCATTACCGCATGGCGCGCGGGCGATTTGATTTGAATCAATGACCAGTGTCGGGCTTTTTGTCTGATTAATGGTGTATTGATCGGTCGATTTTGCGTATTGCCGCGGTATTTGGCGGATCGGGACAGGATTAGGTCGTGACCGGAAAAACGAATATCGAATGACCCGTTCGTAATCGGGGTCTTTGCAACGACGTGCGACCGTGGCCGCGCCGACGCGGCCAACCCGTTGATTCCGCGAAATCTCCGGCGGGGCGGCGGGCGGGGCCACCTCAGCTGTCCCCGTATCGAATCAGGTAGAATCCGCGCTTCGCCGCAGGCGCCCGCCGCGCAACGCGTATCGGGGCCGCATCGAATGCATCGCAGGACGCGCGCCGCGCTCCGATTCCGCATGCGCCGGCTACGGATGCCGGCCCGCTCAACGTTCGTCTCGTTTATGTCCGCAATTCCGAATTCCGACCAACCCGGTTCGCCCGCGAACCCACCCAAGCTTCATCGCGCGCTGAAGGCGCGCCACCTGACGATGATCGCCATCGGCGGCTCGATCGGCACGGGCCTGTTCGTCGCGTCCGGCGCGTCGATCTCGCAGGCCGGCCCCGGCGGCGCGATGGTCGCGTACATGCTGATCGGCCTGATGGTCTACTTCCTGATGACGAGCCTCGGCGAGATGGCCGCGTTCATGCCGGTGTCGGGCTCGTTCGCGACCTACGGCGCGAAATACGTCGATGAAGGCTTCGGCTTCGCGCTCGGCTGGAACTACTGGTACAACTGGGCGGTGACGATCGCGGTCGAGCTCGTCGCCGCGCAGCTCGTGATGCACTACTGGTTTCCGGACGTGCCGGGCGTGTGGTGGAGCGCGGCGTTCCTCGGCGTGATGTTCCTGCTCAATGCGCTCACCGTGCGCGGTTTCGGCGAAGCCGAATACTGGTTCGCGCTGATCAAGGTCGTCACCGTGGTCGCGTTCATCGGCGTCGGGCTGCTGATGATCTTCGGCATTCTGAAGGGCGCGCCGGCCAACGGCTGGGGCAACCTGACGATCGGCGACGCACCGTTCGCGGGCGGCCTGCCGGCGCTGATGGGCGTCGCGATGATCGCGGGCTTCTCGTTCCAGGGCACCGAGCTGATCGGCGTCGCGGCCGGCGAATCGGAAAACCCGCGTACGACGATCCCGCGCGCGGTGCGCCAGGTGTTCTGGCGCATCCTGCTGTTCTACGTGTTCGCGATCTTCGTGATCGGCGTGCTGATTCCGTATACCGACCCGAACCTGCTGAAGACGGACGTGACCGACATCGGCGTGAGCCCGTTCACGCTCGTGTTCCGTCACGCGGGCCTGGCCTTCGCGGCCGGCGTGATGAACGCGGTGATCCTGACGGCCGTGCTGTCGGCCGGCAACTCGGGCATGTACGCGTCCACGCGGATGCTCTACAACCTCGCGACCGAAGGCCGCGCGCCGAAGGTGTTCGCGAAGCTGTCGCCGGGCGGCGTGCCGCGCAACGCGCTGTACGCGACCACCGCCGTCGGCGCGCTGTGCTTCTTCACGTCGCTGTACGGCGACAAGACCGTGTACCTGTGGCTGCTGAACACGTCCGGGATGACGGGCTTCATCGCGTGGCTCGGCATCGCGGTCAGCCACTACCGGTTCCGCAAGGGCTACGTGAAGCAGGGGTATGCGCTCGACCAGTTGCCGTACCAGTCGAAGTGGTTCCCGTTCGGCCCGCTGTTCGCGTTCGTGCTGTGCCTCGTGATCGCGCTCGGCCAGGATTACCAGGCGTTCCTCGCGAACCGGATCGACTGGGCCGGCGTGGCCGCGACCTATGTCGGCATTCCGCTGTTCGTCGTCGTGTGGCTCGGCTTCCGGTTCCTGAAGAAGAGCCGGTTCGTGCGCTACGAGGACATGGAGATCGCGCCGTGGATCGCCGCGAATCGCGGCGCGCAGCGGCAGCCGGTGGCGAACCGCGAAACCACAGGCTGATGCCGGCGCGGCAGGCGGCCGCGCGACGGTCGACGAAACGGGAAGCCGCGCGCTTCCCGTTTTTTTTGCCCGGCTTTTGCCTGCACGGGGTCAAAGCCGGTTATATTGCCCGACCCTACCGGGCCACGGCCCGGCCGGCGCGACAGGCGCGGCGCGGATCGGCATCCGGCGCGCGCCGCGCGGCGGCCGGCGAGCGGCCCGGCGTTTTCATCGCTCCCGCCGGGCCGGCACGGCCCGCGGAGCGCGCAACCCAGAGGAATCCATGAGCGCATCACCCGCCGAGCGGAAGGCCGGACCCGTTTCCATCGTGCGAATCGAAGCCGCGATCAACGCGTGGCGCGAAGTGTACCCGCCGGCGCCGGACGGCGAGGACGGCTACGCGCTCGACGCCGGCAGCAACTGCCTGGCCGAGCTGTACGGCACGATGATCTGCTATCAGTTGCCGGACGTGCCGCTCGACTCGCTGAGCCACGAGCAGCGCGATGCGCTGTACGCGACCGAGGGGTGATGCGGTCGACACGATGCCGCCGTGCGGCGTCGGTGAACGAACGGGAAGCCTCGCGGCTTCCCGTTTTGCTTTGCGCAGCCCCGCGCGTCGCCGCGAGCACGACGCTGCTTGCGCCGGGACCGGCGCCGGCTGAGGTATCGTGACGGGATCGGGAAGCAGGCGATCGAGGAGGCCGGTACGGATAGCCGGCGAGGGTGAGCGGTGCGGGCGCCGTTCGCGCGGTGCCGGGTGAGCGTCCGTTGCCTGTCCCGGGAGGATTCGAACATGGAGTTGAGACATCTCCGCTACTTCGTCGCGGTGGCCGAAGAGCGGAATTTCACGCGGGCGGCGGAACGGCTGCATATCGCGCAACCGCCGCTGAGCCGGCAGATCCAGCAGCTCGAGGAGGCGCTCGGCGTGCCGCTGTTCGAGCGCAACGCGCGGCCGCTGAAGCTGACCGATGCCGGACGCTTCTTCTATTCGCACGCGGTGCAACTGCTCGCGCAGACGACCGAACTCGAATCGATGACGAAGCGGGTCGGCAAGATCGAGCGCAGCATGTCGGTCGGTTTCGTCGGCTCGACGCTGTACGGGATGCTGCCGAAGATCATCCGGCGCTTTCGCAGCGAATATCCGGCCGTCGAGCTGAGCCTGCACGAGATGTCGACGATGGACCAGATCAAGGCGCTCAAGGAAGGGCGCATCGACGTCGGGTTCGGACGCATCCGCCACGAGGACCCGAGCGTGCGGCGCGTCGTGCTGCGCGAGGAGCGGATGATCGTCGCGCTGCCGGTCGGCCATGTGCTCGACAGCGCGAAACCGGTGCTGTCGCTGCACGATCTCGTCAACGACACGCTGATCATCTTTCCGAAGGCGCCGCGCCCGAGCTACGCGGACCAGGTGCTCGCGGCCTTTCACGATCGGGCGCTGCAACCGCGCCGGATCTACGAGACGCGCGAGTTGCAGATCGCGCTCGGCCTCGTCGCGATGGGCGAGGGCGTGTCGGTCGTGCCGCACAGCGTGTACGGGCTCAAGCGCGACGACATCAGCTACAAGCCGCTCGACGATCCGAACCTCGTGTCGCCGATCATCATGAGCATGCGCGCGCTCGACGAATCGGAGGACATCCGCGCGATGCAGGCGCTGATCTACCGGCTGTACGACGAGGCGCGGATGGAATATCTGCCGCCGCAGCCCGAATGAGCGCGCGGGCCGTAGGGGCTTGCTTGACGCTGCGCGCGCCGGCGGGCCACCATGCGCGGATTCGATGCGGCCGCCGGCGCGCGGCCGCTCTCATGCAGACGATCGACACATGACCGATATCCTGACCGAGGAGACGACCGTCGAGACGCCGCAAGGGCGTCTCTTTGCGAAACGCTGGCGTGCGGGGCCGGCGCAGCCCGCGGCGGCGCCTGGGCCGGCCGCGCCGATCGTGCTGCTGCACGATTCGCTCGGCTGCGTCGACCTGTGGCGCGACTTCCCCGCGCAGCTCGCTCGCGCGACGCAGCGCGACGTGATCGCGTACGACCGTCTCGGTTTCGGCCGTTCCGATCGGCATCCGGGCATGCTCGGCACGACGTTCGTGCGCGACGAAGCCGACCGTGCGTTCGCCGCGGTACTCGAACAGCTCGGCGTCGACGCGTTCGTCGCGTTCGGGCACAGCGTCGGCGGCGGGATGGCGGTCGGCTGTGCGGCCGCGTACCCTGAGCGGTGTCGTGCGCTCGTAACGGTCGCCGCGCAGGCGTTCGTCGAGGATCGCACGCTGACCGGCATTCGCGACGCGGGGCGGCAGTTCGACGAGCCGGGTCAACTCGACCGGCTCGCGCGCTATCACGGCGACAAGGCCGAATGGGTGCTGCGCGCGTGGGTCGACACGTGGCTGTCGCCGGCGTTTCGCGACTGGAATCTCGACGACGACCTGCCGCGCGTGCAGTGCGCGACGCTCGCGATTCACGGCGAAGACGACGAATACGGGTCGGACGTGCATCCGAAGCGGATCGCCGCGCGCGTCGCGGGGCCGTCGTCGTTCCTGTTGCTTGCCCGCTGCGGACACCTGCCGCACCGCGAGCGGACCGACGACGTGCTGGCCGCCGTCGCGACGTGCCTGCGCGACGCGCTCGCCTGAGCGCGCTCGCCCTCGCCGGCGGGCGCCTGCCCGCCGGTGGTCAGAACGAAAGCTGGATCGCGAGATCGATCGCCAGCAGTACGATCGAAAGCCCGATGCCGAGAATCACGTTCGGCAAGCGGTGCTCGAAATCGCGATGATCCTTGCGCATCGCGGCGCCGAGCAGGAAGATCGCCTCGACGACGATCTGCAGCCCGACGAACAGCAGCATCAGCAGATACTCGTAGCCCATCTGCTTGAACGCGACGAATTGCATCC
>NZ_UAQZ01000018.1 GCF_900446215.1 Burkholderia cenocepacia
ACGCGCGCCATTTACATCGAGTGCGCATGTACAAGCATGGGATCCGAAGATCATGTCTGCTCCTTCTGCCGTAACGGTCGGCATTGACGTCGCAAAAGCTCACGTCGATGTTTCCGTACTGGGTGCCAATCTGGACATCCGTCGATTCAACAACGATGCCGAGGGCCACTCGGCCCTGGCTGTTGCCCTTCAGCCGCTGAACGTGCAGTTGGTCGTGATGGAGGCGACCGGTGGCTACGAGACCGAGCTGGCGTGCGCCTTGCAAGGTGCGGGTTTGCCGGTCGCTGTCGTCAACCCTCGGCAAGCACGCGATTTTGCCCGCTCGATGGGACGTCTGGCGAAAACCGATGCCATCGACGCACGTATGCTTGCCGAACTGGCTTCCGTGCTACTGCGTCGGGACGATCTGTCCCGCTTGCTACGTCCCGTTCCCGACGAGCGGCAGCAGTGGCTGGCTGCACTGGTGACCCGACGGCGCCAACTACTCACCATGCTCCTTTCGGAGCGACAGCGGCTCCAGATCACGCCGGTTGGTCTGCATTCAAGTCTGCTGGCTATCATTGCCGCCATCCAGGCACAACTCGATGACATTGACGCTCAGATGGTCGCTCATGTACGCCAGCACTTCGGTGAACTCGACCGCCTGTTGCAGTCCACACATGGAATTGGCCCGGTATCCAGCGCCTGCCTGATCGCAGAACTGCCCGAATTGGGCCGGCTCAATCGCCGTCAGATTGCAGCCCTCGTTGGCGTCGCTCCCATTGCTTGCGATTCCGGCTTACGTAATGGGCGACGACGGGTTCAAGGTGGCCGCTTCGCGATCCGTCGCGTGCTGTACATGGCTACATTGACTGCCACACGCTACAACCCCGCCATCAGAGCCTTCTATCAACGCCTGAAGGCCGCCGGCAAACTGTCCAAGGTCGCGCTTGTTGCCTGCATGCGCAAGCTCCTAACCATGCTCAATGCCATGGTCAAAACCAACACGCCTTGGGACGATTCACTTCATCGGGCTTGACTCGGAAGACGGTTACTCAGTTCGCCACGCGCTTCGGCGCACCGCCGCCGACGCAGCGATCGTCGCGGTATAGCGCCCACTCCTCGCACACGCGGCCATCCTTGAACACGCACATCCCGACCTGCCCGCTCGACAGGTTGCGGATCACGTGGCGACCGCCGAGCTTCTCGCAGTTGACCGACGCGGGATTGGCCAGCGCCACCTGCGCGGGCGGCTGCTGCCCGGGCGGCAACGGTTGGGCGAACGCGCCGGGCGCGACCAGCGCCAGCGCACAGAGGACGACCAGACGGACGGACATTGCACGCTCCTCGTTTTCGTTCGCGGAATGGTCAGGATAGCGGGGATTGCGCAGCCGGTGTGCAAGGCCGGCGCTCATCGCGAGGCTGTCGCGCCGGCGCAACCCCGCCGATGCGCGGCGTCACGGCCGCATGCGCCGCCGCGCACCGCCCGTCACACGGCGCCGACGAGCCGGTAGCCGACGCCCGTCTCGGTGACGATGTGCTCGGGCTGCGCGGGATCGGCCTCGAGCTTCTGGCGCAGGTGCGCCATGTAGATGCGCAGGTAGTGATGGCTCTCGACGTGCGACGGCCCCCACACGTCACGCAGCAGCTGGCGGTGCGTGAGCACGCGCCCCGCGTGACGCACGAGCGTCGCGAGCAGCCGGTATTCGAGCGGCGTCAGGTGCACGATCGCATCGTCGCGCCATACCTGGCGCAGCGCGAGATCGACGGTCACGCTGCCGAAGGTCACCTTCGGCGACTCGTTCGCGCCGCCCTGGTTGCGCCGGCGCAGTTGCGCGCGCATCCGCGCGCGCAGTTCGGACACGCCGAACGGCTTGGTCAGGTAGTCGTCGGCGCCCGCATCGAGCGCCGCGACCTTCTCCTCTTCCTGCGTGCGGGCGGACAGCACGATCACCGGCACCTCGGACCAGCCGCGCAGTTCGCGGATCACGTCGAGGCCGTCGGTATCGGGCAGCCCGAGGTCGACGATCACGAGGTCGGGCTTGCGCGTCGCCGCGTCGATCAGCCCCTGCTTGCCCGTCTCGGCCTCGAACACCGCGATGTCCTCCTCTTCGAGCGCGGCGCGCACGAAGCGGCGGATCTGCTTTTCGTCCTCGATCAGGACGACGGTCAGGCTGGGTTCACTCATGGTCTGGCAATGACTCGGATGGGGGCGATGCGCCCGGCAGGTCGGGTTCGTCGTCGGACACGGCCGGCGCGGCCGGCGGCGTGTCGACCGGCAGCGTGAACCAGAAGCGCGCGCCCGTCACGTGGCCGTCGGGCGCGGTGCGGTTCAGCGCGCCGATTTTACCGCCGTGCGCCTCGACGATCGCGCGGCAGATCGCGAGGCCGAGCCCGATGCCCGGCGTCGCCGATTCCTTCTCGCCGCGCGTGAACTTGTCGAAGATCCGCGTTTCCATGCCGGCCGGCAGGCCCGGGCCGTGATCGTCGACGTGCACGCGCACGAATGGCTGCCCGTCGTCGGTCACGCGCTCGGCGCCGATGTCGAGCGACGTATCGGGCGGCGTGTACTTCGCCGCGTTCTCGAACAGGTTGGTGAACAGCCGCTCCATCAGCACCGCGTCCATCTGCAGCAGCGGCAGGTCGGCCGGCAGCGCGACGCGCGCCGGATGGCGCGCGAGCACCCGCCGGCAGGCGGCGAGCGCGGCGCCGACGGTTTCCTCGAGCAACGACCACTGGCGCTTGAGCTGCAGGCTGCCGGCCTGCAGCCGCGCCATGTCGAGCAGGTTCGTGACGATGCCCGTCATGCGCAGCGCCTCGTCGTGGATCGCGTCGACGAGTTCGCCCTCGCGCTGCGCGAGCCGCGCGGCCGCCGCGGCGTCGCCCGCCTGTGCGGCCGCGCGCCCGTTCGCGAGCATCGACGAGAAGCCGACGATCGTCGTGAGCGGCGTGCGCAGGTCGTGCGAGATCGCCGACAGCAGCGAGTTGCGCAGCCGTTCGGATTCCATGTTGACGAGCGCGTCGCGCGCGATCTCGACGTAGTGCACGCGCTCCAGCGCGAGCGCGATCTGCGCGGCGAATGCGTCGAGCATCCGCTGCTGCTCGGGCACCTCGAGTTCGCGCGGCTCGCGCGACGCGACCGCGAGCACGCCGCGCGTGCGCATCGGCGCCTTCAGCGGCAGGTACAGCGCGGCCGTCGCCGGCAGCGTATCGGTGCCGCGGCCGGCCGGCTTCTGCTGGTCGTACACCCACTGGCCGACGTCGCTGTCGAGCTCCGCGCCCGTCAGCGTGACGGCCGCGTCGGGCTCCTCGATCTTCTGCCGCACCTGGTCCGCGCTGTCGGGCAGCAGGAACGCGACACGCGCGCGGAACACCTCGCCGACGTGGCGGCTGCCGATCTCGACGATCTGCTCGGTCGTCAGCGCCGCGCCGAGTTCGCGCGCCATCGCGTAGATCGCGCCGGTGCGGCGCTCGCGGCGCTGCGCGACGCTCGCCTGGCGCGTCAGCGTCGATGTCAGGTGGCTGATCACGAGCGACGTCAGCAGCATCCCGAAGAAGGTCAGCAGGTATTGCGTGTCGCTGACCGAGAACGACATGCGCGGCGGCACGAAGAAGAAATCGAACGCGGCCACCGAGAGGAACGACTGCAGCACGCCCGGGCCGCGCCCGAGCCGCACGGCCGAGAACACCACGCCGAGCAGGTACAGCATCACGAGATTCGTGAGGTCGAGCCGCCCGGACACGACGCTCGCGACGACGGTGATCGCCGCGCAGATCGCGGCCGCATACGCGTAATGGCGCGGCGGCGAGCGGTGCGTGCCGAACTGCGCGAACGCATCGCGCCAGTCGCGCGCCCGCGCGTCGAGCGGCGCGGCGCGCGCCTCGTCGCTCGCGGATGCGCGAATCAGCATCAGGTCGACGTCGCCCGCGCGTTCCGCCAGTTGTTCGCCGAACGGCCGCGCAAAGCGGCGCGCGAGCCCCACCTTCGGCGAGCCGCCCGCGACCAGTTTCGACACGTTGCGCACCTTCGCATAGCCGATCAGCGCGGCGACCGCGTCGGCGCCGGCGAGCGTGGCCGTCTCCGCGCCGAGCTCGGCCGCGAGCTTCAGCGCGTCGAGGGTGCGCTGCCGCCGCGCGTCGGGCAGCCGCTGCAGGCGCGGCGTCTCGACGTACACGGCGATCCAGTCGGCCTTCAGGCTCGCCGCGAGCCGCGCGGCCGCGCGCACCAGCGTCGGCGCTTCGGGGCCGGGCCCGACGCACACCAGCAACCGCTCGCGCGCCTGCCAGATGCGCTGGATCGAACGGTCGGCGCGGTACTCGCGCATCTGCGCGTCGACGCGATCGGCCGTGCGCCGCAGCGCGAGTTCGCGCAGCGCGATCAGGTTGCCCTTGCGGAAGAAGTTGCGCACCGCGCGCTCGGCCTGCTGCGCGAGATAGACCTTGCCGTCGCGCATCCGCTCGAGCAGTTCCTCGGCCGGCAGGTCGACGAGCGTGACTTCGTCGGCCGCGTCGAACACGCGATCGGGCACGGTCTCCCACACGCGGATGCCGGTGATCGCGCCGACCACGTCGTTCAGGCTTTCGAGATGCTGGACGTTGACGGTCGTATAGACGTCGATGCCCGCGTCGAGCAGCTCGTAGACGTCCTGCCAGCGCTTCAGGTGGCGTGCGCCCTGCACGTTCGAATGCGCAAGCTCGTCGACGAGGATCAGTTGCGGCGCCCGCGCGAGCGCGCCGTCCAGATCGAATTCGGCGAGCGTGCGGCCGCGATAGTCGATGCGGGCGGGCGGCAGCACGTCGAGGCCGTCGAGCAGCGCGGCGGTCTCGCTGCGGCCGTGGGTCTCGACGATGCCGACGACGACGTCGACGCCATCCTGCCGGCGCTGGCGCGCGGCCTGCAGCATCGCGTAGGTCTTGCCGACGCCGGCGGACGCGCCGAAGAAGATCTTGAGCTGGCCGCGCCGCTGCTTTTCTTCATCTCGCTGCAGCTTGTCGAGAAGTTGGTCTGGATCGGGACGGTTCATGCGTGAGGAAAGCGGAGCGCCCGGATGCGCGCGAGTACGAGCATTGTGGTTCCAAATCGCCGCAAAAGGCAAAGACGGCGCAAGCGCCGTCGGGAAAAGCGCGTCCGGCGCGGCTCAGGCCGCGCCGGACGCCGGTCGGCACGCGCGATCGGTCAGTGCGCGGCCTGCGCGGCGTCGAGCGCGAGATTCAGCTTCAGCACGTTCACGCGCGGCTCGCCGAGCACGCCGAACTGGCGGCCCGTCGTGTTCGCGGCGACGAGTTGCGCGACCGCGTCCGGCGCCAGATGGCGCGCCTTCGCGACGCGCTCGACCTGGTACGCGGCCGCCGCCGGCGTGATTTCCGGATCGAGGCCGCTCGCCGACGCGGTCACGAGGTCGACCGGCACCGGTTTCGACAGGTCGGTCCCGGCGTCGCGCAACGCGGCGATGCGCGCCTTCACCTGGTCGGGAAGCGACGGGTTCAGCGGCCCGAAGTTCGAGCCGCCCGAGCCGGCCGCGTTGTACGGCATCGGCGCGGTGGCCGACAGCCGGCCCCAGAAATACTTCGGCGCATCGAACGGCTGGCCGATCAGCGCGGAGCCGACGACCTTGCCGTCCTGCTCGATCAGGCTGCCGTTGGCCTGCGACGGAAACACCGCCTGACCGAACACGGTCATCACGGCCGGGTAAGCGAGCCCCGTCACGGCGGTCAGGATCACGAACAGCACGACGAGCGGGCGAATCAACGATTTCATGATGGTTCCTTCCAGTGCGGCCGGCTCAGGCCCAGCCGAGCGCGGCGAGCGTCATGTCGATCAGCTTGATGAACGGGAACGGCAGCAGCACGCCGCCGAGGCCGTAGACCAGCAGGTTGCGGCGCAGCAGCGACGCGGCGCCGAGCGGCCGATAGGTCACGCCCTTCAGCGCGAGCGGAATCAGCGCGACGATGATCAGCGCATTGAAGATCACGGCAGACAGGATCGCGGACGCCGGCGACGTCAGGTGCATGATGTCGAGCACGCGCAGTTGCGGGTAGGTCGTCACGAACGCGGCCGGGATGATCGCGAAATATTTCGCGATGTCGTTCGCGATCGAGAACGTCGTCAGCGACCCGCCCGTCATCAGCATCTGCTTGCCGATCTCGACGATCTCGATCAGCTTGGTCGGGTTCGAATCGAGGTCGACCATGTTGCCGGCTTCCTTCGCCGCCTGCGTGCCGGTGTTCATCGCCACCGCGACGTCGGCCTGCGCGAGCGCCGGCGCGTCGTTGGTGCCGTCGCCCGTCATCGCGACGAGGCGCCCGGCCGCCTGATGCTCGCGAATCGTCGCGAGCTTGGTTTCCGGCGTCGCTTCCGCGAGGAAATCGTCGACGCCCGCTTCCGCCGCGATCGCCGCGGCCGTCAGCCGGTTGTCGCCCGTCACCATCACGGTCTTGATGCCCATCTTGCGCAGTTCCGCGAAGCGCTCCTTGATGCCGCCCTTCACGATGTCCTTCAACTCGATCACGCCGAGCACGCGCGCCGCCCCGTCCTGCAGGTCGGCGACGACGAGCGGCGTGCTGCCGCGGCGCGCGACGTCGTCCACCGCGCGGCGCACTTCCTCGGGGAAGCGGCTGCCGTGGGTTTCGACGTAGCGGCGGATCGCGTCGGCCGCGCCCTTGCGGATCTCGCGACCGGGCAGGTCGACGCCGCTCATCCGCGTCTGCGCGGAAAAGCCGAGGAACGTCGCGTGCAGTTGCGCCATGTCGCGCTGGCGGATGTTGAAGCGCTCCTTCGCGAGCACGACGATGCTGCGCCCTTCCGGCGTTTCGTCCGCGAGCGACGACAGTTGCGCGGCATCGGCCAGCGCTTCCTCGGTCACGCCCGGCGCCGGCACGAACGTCGACGCCTGACGATTGCCGAGCGTGATCGTGCCGGTCTTGTCGAGCAGCAGCACGTCGACGTCGCCGGCCGCTTCCACCGCGCGGCCCGACGTCGCGATCACGTTCGCCTGCATCATCCGGCTCATCCCGGCCACGCCGATCGCGGACAGCAGCCCGCCGATCGTCGTCGGGATCAGGCACACGAGCAGCGCGACCAGCGCGGTGATCGTCACCACGTGGCCGGCCTTCATCGCGTCGACCGAGAACATCGAGAACGGCAGCAGCGTCGCGGTCGCGAGCAGCATCACGATCGTCAGCGCGACGAGCAGGATCGTCAGCGCGATCTCGTTCGGCGTTTTCTTGCGCTTCGCGCCTTCGACCATCGCGATCATCCGGTCGAGGAACGCCTCGCCGGGGTTCGCGGTGACCTTGACGACGATCCAGTCGGACAGCACGCGCGTGCCGCCCGTCACCGACGAGAAGTCGCCGCCCGATTCGCGGATCACCGGTGCGGATTCGCCGGTGATCGCCGATTCGTCGACCGACGCGACGCCGTCGACGACCTCGCCGTCGGCCGGGATCACGTCGCCGGTCTCGACGAGCACGACGTCGCCCTTGCGCAGGTCGGACGCGGTCGTGATGCGGATCGGCGACTTCGGATGCGGCTCGTTGAGCTTCTTCGCCATCACGTCCTTCTTCGCGCTGCGCAGCGATGCGGCCTGCGCCTTCGAACGTCCTTCGGCGAGCGCTTCGGCGAAGTTCGCGAACAGCACCGTGAACCACAGCCACAGCGTGACCGCGAGGATGAAGCCCGCGGGCGCCTCGGCCTGGCCGGCGAGCGCCGCGATCCACAGGATCGTGGTCAGGATGCTGCCGACGTACACGCAGAACATCACCGGGTTGCGGAACTGCGTGCGCGGCGTGAGTTTCTTGAACGAGTCCACGATCGCCGGGCGCAGCAGCGCCGGGTCGAACATGGACCGTGTTGCGGAATGTTGAGTCATTGCGATCTCTTCAAGCTCTTCAGTCTTTTCAACGTGTCGCCATGCGGGCGCGCATCACGCGCCCAGCCACATCATCAGGTGCTCGACGCCCGGCCCGAGCGCGAGCGCCGGCACGTAGGTCAGCGCGCCCACCAGCAGCACGGTGCCGAGCAGCAGCACGACGAACAGCGGCCCGTGGGTCGGCAGCGTGCCGCTCGTCACCGCGATGCGCTTCTTCGCGGCGAGGGAACCGGCGATCGCCAGCACCGGCACGATCGTGCCGAAGCGGCCGAACCACATCGCGATCGCGGTCATCCAGTTGTAGAACGGCGTGCTGACCGTCAGGCCCGCGAACGCGCTGCCGTTGTTGTTCGCGGCCGAGCTGAACGCATAGAGGATTTCCGAGAAGCCGTGCGGGCCGGGGTTCGCAATGCCGGCCTTGCCCGCATCGGCGAGCACGGCGATCGACGTGCCGACCAGCACGAGCAGCGGCGTGAGCAGCACGACGATCGACACCATCTTCATCTCGTACGACTCGATCTTCTTGCCGACGTATTCCGGCGTGCGGCCGATCATCAGGCCGGCGACGAACACCGCGAGCAGCGCGAACACGAGCATCCCGTAGAGACCCGAGCCAACGCCGCCGTAGACCACTTCGCCGAGTTGCATCAGCAGCATTGGCACGAGACCGCCGACCGGCGTCAGCGAATCGTGCATCGCGTCGACCGCGCCGCACGACGCGGCCGTGGTCGCGACCGTGAAGATGCCGGTCTGCGCGATCCCGAAGCGCGTTTCCTTGCCTTCCATGTTGCCGCCCGACTGCAGCGCGCCCGCCGACTGGTCGACGTGCAGCGCGGCGAGCGTCGGGTTGCCGGCCTGCTCGGCACTCACCTCGACGCCGATCGCGATCGTGAACGCGACTGTCATCGCCGCGAGCACCGCGACGCCCTGCCGGCGGTCGCCGATCATGCGGCCGAACACCAGGCACAGCGCGGCCGGGATGATCAGGATCGCGAAGATCTCGATGAAGTTCGCGAACGGCGTCGGGTTCTCGTACGGGTGCGCGGAGTTCGCATTGAAGAAACCGCCGCCGTTGGTGCCGAGCATCTTGATCGCTTCCTGCGACGCAACCGGGCCCATCGCGAGCGTCTGCTTCGTGAGCGGGGTCGGCACCGTGACCGCGTTGCCCTTGTCGTCCTTCACCGGGTTGCCCTGCGCATCGAGCTTCGGCGCCGCGTAGGTGCTCGCCTGCAACACCGGCACGTCCTGGTACGCCTTCATGTTCTGCAGCACGCCCTGGCTCATCAGCAGCGCGGCGACGAGCGCCGCCATCGGCACGAGCACGTACAGCGTCACGCGCGTGAGGTCGACCCAGAAGTTGCCGATCGTCTGCGCGGTGTGGCGCGCGAAGCCGCGGATCAGCGCGATCACGACGACGATGCCGGTCGCCGCCGACAGGAAGTTCTGCACCGTCAGGCCGAGCATCTGCGACAGATAGCTGACGGTCTGCTCGGGCGCGTAGTCCTGCCAGTTCGTGTTGGCGACGAAACTGACGGCCGTGTTGAACGCGCCGTCGGGCGTCATCGCGCCGAACTGCTGCGGGTTGCCCGGCAGGAAGCCCTGCAGGCGCAGCAGCCCGTAAAGGAACAGCACGCCGAGCGCGTTGAACGCGATCGTCGCGACCGCATACTGCTTCCAGTTCATCTCGGTGCCGGCGTCGACGCCGGCCACGCGGTACAGCGCGCGTTCGAGCGGCCCGAACACGCGCACGACGCGCGAACTGCCGTCCATCACCGCGCTCAGGTAGCGCGCGACCGGCACGGCCGCCGCCAGCAGCACGACGATGAACAGCAGCGTCTGCAACAGGTTGTTCGCGTTCATTCGATGTCCTCCGCGCGCAGCAGCGCAAAGACGAGATACGCGAACAGCAGCGCGGTCGACGCACCAGCCAGCCAAAGCATCCAGGTCATGCCCGCCCCCCGCGACCGTATTGCGCGAGCGTGTCGCAACCGGCAAGCAAACCGAGGGTCAGCGCGGTGAAGAGCACCAGTGCGCCGATGAAAACCCCATCCATTTTTATGTTCTCCGTCGTCGAAATCGGACGACTAGAACCTTATGGGAACGCGCGTAAAGGGCGGGTCAAAGGTATCGGGGCGGGTGTAAAAAACGCGTAAACGCGCGGGGCGGGACGGATGCGAATCGAGGCGGGACGGACGGCGCCGGGGCGCCGCCCGCAACAGGCGCATGCCGGCGTCGCGCCGGCATGCGGGGACGGGTCAGGGAACGAGGATCGTCGAGCCGGTGGTCTTGCGTGCTTCCAGATCGGCATGCGCGCGGCCGACTTCGGCGAGCGGGTAGCGCTGGTTGATGCTGGTCTTCACCTTCCCCGACAGGATCACGTCGAACAGCTCGGCGGCCGCGGCCTCGAGATCGGCGCGCTTCGCGATGTACGAGAACAGCGTCGGCCGCGTGAAGAACAGCGAGCCGCGCGACGAGAATTCCTTCGAGTCGATCGGCGGCAGCGGGCCCGACGCATTGCCGAAGCTGACGAAGTAGCCGAGCGGCGCAAGGCAGTCGAGCGAGCCGATGTAGGTGTCCTTGCCGATCGAATCGTAGACGACCGGCACGCCCGCGCCGTTCGTGATTGCCTTCACGCGCTGCGTGAAATTCTCGCGCGTGTAGACGATCGGGTGGTCGCAGCCGTGCGCCTTCGCGAGTTCGGCCTTCTCGTCGGAGCCGACCGTGCCGATTACGGTCGCGCCGAGCGCCTTCGCCCACTGGCATACGAGCAAGCCGACGCCGCCGGCCGCCGCATGGATCAGGATCGTGTCGCCGGCCTTCACCGGGTACGTGCGGCGTAGCAGGTAATGCGCGGTCAGGCCCTGCAGCATCACCGACGCCGCGTCGTCGTAGCCGATGCCGTCCGGCAGCTTCACGATGCGCTCGGCCGGCATCACGCGCTCTTGCGCATACGCGCCGGGCGGCTGGCCGACATAGGCGACACGGTCGCCGGCCTTGAACGCGGTCACGCCGTCGCCGACGGCCGTCACCTCGCCCGCCGCCTCCATCCCGAGGCCGCCGGGCAGCGGCTGCGGATACAGGCCCGTGCGGAAATACACGTCGATGTAGTTGAGCCCAACGGCGTGTTGCCGGATGCGGACTTCGCCCGCCTTCGGCGCGCCGACCTCGACATCGACCCACTTCATCACGTCCGGGCCGCCCGGCTGGTCGTATCGGATTGCTTTCGGCATCGTTTTGCTCCTCTTCTGTCTGTCAGTCAGGAAAACCCGGGGCGCCGATGCGCGCGTCGCACCGATTCGTGCAGGAGCCGGCAGGCGCGCGTGGCGACGCACGATTCTCGCGCGTCGCCGCCGTCCGTGCATGGCCCTGCCACCGGCAGGGACAATCGGACGCGGCCCGCGCCTAGCAAACGTCCTGCATGTTCCGCGCCAGATCGTCGAGCAGCATCCGCGCGGTCGCGACGTTGGTCGCCACCGGCACGTCGTGCACGTCGCACGCGCGCACCAGCGCGGTGATGTCGGGATCGTGCGGCTGCGCGGTCATCGGGTCGCGCAGGAACACGACGATGTCGACGCGGCCGTCGGCGAGTTCCGCGCCGATCTGCAGGTCGCCGCCGAGCGGCCCCGACAGCTTGCGCTCGACCTCGAGCCCGTGCGCGGCCGCGATGCGGCCACCCGTCGTGCCGGTGGCGACCAGCCGGCATTGCGCGAGCGTCTCGCGATACTGGCCCGCGAGCGCGACGATCTCGTCCTTCTTCGCGTCGTGCGCAATCAGTGCGATGCGGGGTTTGCTCATCTCCAGTTCCTTCGTCGTTCGGTTGTCGTTGTCGTCGTGAATCGAAAAGCGCGGGTCAGAACGTACCCGGATATGCGCCGCCGTCGAGCAGCCAGTTCTGCCCGGTGATGTAGCCCGCATGGACGCTGCAGAGGAACGCGCAGGCCGCGCCGAACTCGGCGCGGGTGCCGAGGCGCCCGGCCGGAATGTCCCTGGTGCGACGCGCACGCATCTCGTCGACCGTCACGCCCTGCGCCTGCGCCGACGCGGCGAGCGTCGTCGCGATCCGGTCGGTGTCGAACAGCCCCGGCAGCAGGTTGTTGATCGTCACGCCCTGCCCCGCGACCTTGCGCGACAGCCCCGCGACGAAGCCGGTCAGCCCCGAGCGCGCACCGTTCGACAGCGCCAGCACGTCGATCGGCGCCTTCACGGCCGAACTCGTGATGTTGACGATCCGGCCGAAGCCGCGGCCGATCATCCCGTCGACGGTCGCGCGGATCAGCTCGATCGGCGTCAGCATGTTCGACTCGAGCGCACGGATCCAGTCGTCGTGCGAGAAGTCGCGGAAGTCGCCGGGCGGCGGGCCGCCGGCATTCGTCACCAGAATGTCCGGCTGCGGGCACGCGGCGAGCGCGGCCGCGCGGCCGTCCGGCGTCGTGATGTCGCAGGCGACCGCCGTGACCGACACGTTCGCGCCGGCCCGGATCTCTTCCGCGGTTTCCTCCAGCGTGTCGCGCGTACGCGCGACGATCACGAGGTTCACGCCCTCCGCGGCCAGCGCTTCCGCGCAGCCGCGCCCGAGGCCCTTGCTGGCCGCGCATACGAGCGCGGTCTTTCCTTCAATGCCGAGATCCATCGTCGCTTCCCTGGTGGCGCGCGTGCCGGCGCGGCCCCGTGTGGCCGCCGACGGGCGGGCGAACGGGCGTGCGCGGCACGCGGATTGTCGTGAGACGTCGATAATATCCGGATCGCGCGGCGCGCCTTGGTAAAATTGCGGCCATAAGCGACGGCCGGCCCGTGCCCGCCGCCGCCCCGATCCCCTTTTGCCGCCAAGGCACCCCGTCATGAAACAGGACAGCCGTTTCCCGAACCTCTTCATCACCGATCACCCGCTGATCCAGCACAAGCTCACGCACATGCGCGACAAGGACACGTCCACGCGCACGTTCCGCGAACTGCTGCGCGAGATCACGCTGCTGATGGGCTACGAGATCACCCGCAACCTGCCGATCACGACCAAGCGGGTCGAAACCCCGCTGGTGGCGGTCGACGCGCCGGTGATCGCGGGCAAGAAGCTCGCGATCGTGCCCGTGCTGCGCGCGGGCATCGGGATGTCGGACGGCCTGCTCGACCTGGTGCCGTCCGCGCGCGTCGGCCACATCGGCGTGTACCGCGCCGACGACCACCGCCCGGTCGAATACCTGGTGCGCCTGCCTGACCTGGAAGACCGCATCTTCATCCTGTGCGACCCGATGGTCGCGACCGGCTATTCGGCCGTGCACGCGGTCGACGTGCTCAAGCGCCGCAACGTGCCGGCCGCGAACATCATGTTCGTCGCGCTGGTCGCCGCGCCCGAGGGCGTGCAGGTGTTCCAGGACGCGCACCCGGACGTGAAGCTGTTCGTCGCGTCGCTCGACTCGCACCTGAACGAGCACGCGTACATCGTGCCGGGCCTGGGCGACGCGGGCGACCGCCTGTTCGGCACCAAGAACTGACTCGCCGGCGCCGCCTGCCGCGCGGCCCGGCGCGCCGCGACGGCCGCCCCGGCCGTTCGGCCATGCGCGGCGGCCCCGAACCGGCGGTCGCCGCGTGATAAAATCACGATCCACTCGACACGCGCGGCCCCGCGGCTTCATGCCCGCCGAAACGGCCGCCGATTCAACGACACACTGAAACAATCGCCCGCGCTGCGCGCCCGGGCACGGAGAAAGGTATGGCTGGTCATTCGAAATGGGCCAACATCAAGCATAAGAAGGCTGCGGCCGACGCGAAGCGCGGCAAAATCTGGACCCGCCTGATCAAGGAAATCCAGGTCGCGGCGCGCCTCGGCGGCGGCGACGTCAACTCGAACCCGCGCCTGCGTCTCGCGGTCGACAAGGCAGCCGACGCGAACATGCCGAAGGACAACGTCAAGCGCGCGATCGATCGCGGCGTCGGCGGCGCGGACGGCGCGAACTACGAAGAAATCCGGTACGAAGGCTACGGCATCAGCGGCGCGGCGATCATCGTCGACACGCTGACCGACAACCGCACCCGCACGGTCGCGGAAGTGCGCCACGCGTTCTCGAAGTTCGGCGGCAACATGGGCACCGACGGCTCGGTCGCGTTCATGTTCGATCACGTCGGCCAGTTCCTGTTCGCGCCCGGCACGTCGGAAGACGCGCTGATGGAAGCCGCGCTCGAAGCCGGTGCGAACGACGTGAACACGAACGACGACGGTTCGATCGAGGTGCTGTGCGACTGGCAGGCATTCTCGGCGGTGAAGGACGCGCTCGAAGCCGCCGGTTTCAAGGCCGAACTCGCCGAAGTGACGATGAAGCCGCAGAACGAAGTCGAATTCACCGGCGACGACGCGGCGAAGATGCAGAAGCTCCTGGACGCGCTCGAGAACCTCGACGACGTGCAGGACGTGTATACGAACGCCGTCATCGTCGAGGAATGAGATGCCGGCCGCCGCGCACCTGTCGCGGCGGCGGCCCGACCGATTCCGCGGCCGGCGCGCCTGAGCGTGCCGGCCGCCCTGTTTTCTAGTCTGCGGGGAATCCCATGAAACTACTCGTCGTCGGTTCCGGCGGCCGCGAACATGCACTGGCGTGGAAGCTCGCGCAGTCGCCGCGCGTCCAGATGGTCTACGTCGCGCCCGGCAATGGCGGCACGGCGCAGGACGAGCGTCTGAAGAACGTCGACATCACGTCGCTCGACGAACTCGCCGATTTCGCGGAACGCGAAGGCGTCGCGTTCACGCTCGTCGGGCCGGAAGCGCCGCTCGCGGCCGGCATCGTCAACCTGTTCCGCGCACGCGGCCTGAAGGTGTTCGGCCCGACCCGCGAAGCCGCGCAGCTCGAAAGCTCGAAGGATTTCGCGAAGGCGTTCATGAAGCGCCACAACATTCCGACCGCCGACTACGAAACCTTCTCCGATGCGGCCGCCGCCCACGCGTACCTCGACGCGAAGGGCGCGCCGATCGTCGTGAAGGCCGACGGCCTCGCGGCCGGCAAGGGCGTCGTCGTCGCGATGACGCTCGAAGAGGCGCATGCGGCCGTCGACATGATGCTGTCGGGCAACAAGCTCGGCGATGCCGGCGCGCGCGTCGTGATCGAGGAATTCCTCGATGGCGAGGAAGCCAGCTTCATCGTGATGGTCGACGGCAAGCACGCGCTGGCACTGGCTTCCAGCCAGGACCACAAGCGCCTGCTCGACGAGGATCGCGGCCCGAACACCGGCGGCATGGGCGCGTATTCGCCCGCGCCGATCGTCACGCCGCAGATGCACGCACGCGTGATGCGCGAGATCATCATGCCGACCGTGCGCGGGATGGAGAAGGACGGCATCCGCTTCACCGGCTTCCTGTACGCGGGCCTGATGATCGACAAGGACGGCAATCCGCGCACGCTCGAGTTCAACTGCCGGATGGGCGACCCGGAAACGCAGCCGATCATGGCGCGCCTGAAGAGCGATTTCTCGAAGGTCGTCGAACAGGCGATTGCGGGCACGCTCGACACGGTCGAGCTCGACTGGGATCGCCGCACCGCGCTCGGCGTCGTGCTGGCCGCGCACGGGTACCCGGACGCGCCGCGCAAGGGCGACCGCATCAACGGGATCCCGGCCGAAACCGAACAGGCCGTGACGTTCCATGCGGGCACGACGCTCGCCGACGGCGACAAGCTCGTGACGTCCGGCGGCCGCGTGCTGTGCGTGGTCGGCCTCGCCGATTCGGTGCGCGAAGCGCAGCAGCATGCGTACGACACGATCAACCAGATCAACTTCGAAGGCATGCAGTACCGCCGCGACATCGGCTTCCGCGCGCTCAACCGCAAGAGCGCGTGACGTCGCCATCGCCGCCCCGCGCCCGCGCGGCGGCGGCCCCTCTGCCGGGGTTCGATAGAATGCCCGGCAGACGCTTTTTTTACGGCCCCCGCGTCAGGCGGGGGCAGCCAGTCCAGACATGACCGATTCGACCTACGACGTGGCGCGTGTGCGCACGTACCTCCAGGGCCTGCAGACACGGATCGCCGACGCGCTCGGCGCGCTCGACGGCACGCCGCTCGCGACCGACACGTGGCAGCGCGGGCCGGCCGAACGCCTGCGCGGCGGCGGCTGCACGCGGATTCTCGAAGGCGGCCGCGTGTTCGAACGCGCGGGAATCGGCTTTTCCGACGTGGCGGGCGATGCGCTGCCGCCGTCGGCGAGCGCAGCGCGCCCGCAGCTCGCGGGCCGCGGCTTCGAGGCGCTCGGCGTGTCGCTCGTTTTGCACCCGCGCAATCCGTACTGCCCGACCGTGCACATGAACGTGCGGATGCTGATCGCGACGAAACCGGGCGAAGCGCCCGTGTTCTGGTTCGGCGGCGGCATGGACCTGACCCCGGTTTACGGTTTCGAGGACGACGCGCGGCATTTCCACCAGACCTGCAAGGATGCGCTCGATCCGTTCGGCATCGAGCTCTATCCGCGCTTCAAGCAGTGGTGCGACGAATACTTCTTCCTGAAGCACCGCAACGAGACGCGCGGCATCGGCGGGATCTTCTTCGACGATTTCTCGGAGCCCGGTTTCGAACGCTCGTTTGACCTGATGCAAAGCGTCGGCGATGCGTTCCTGCACGCTTACCTGCCGATCGTCGAGCGCCGCGCCGAGCTGCCGTACGGCGAGCGCGAGCGCGACTTCCAGGCCTACCGCCGCGGCCGCTACGTCGAATTCAACCTGGTGTTCGACCGCGGTACGCTGTTCGGCCTGCAAAGCGGCGGCCGGACCGAGTCGATCCTGATGTCGATGCCGCCGGTCGCGAACTGGCGCTACAACTGGCAACCCGAGCCGGGTTCGGCGGAAGCGCGGCTGTATAGCGACTTCCTCGTGCCGCGCGACTGGGTCTGAGCCCGCGCCCCCCGCTGCCCCAACGAAAGGACGCGTTTCTGGACACCACCGCCCGCCCCGCCCCGCTGCCGCGCCGTATCGGCTTGCTGGGCGGCACCTTCGACCCGATCCACGATGGCCATCTCGCGCTCGCGCGCCGGTTCGCCGAGCTGCTCGACCTGACCGAACTCGTATTGCTGCCCGCCGGGCAGCCGTACCAGAAGCGCGACGTGTCGGCCGCCGAGCACCGGCTCGCGATGACGCGCGCGGCCGCCGGCACGCTGTCCGTGCCGGGCGTGACCGTAACGGTCGCCACCGACGAGATCGAGCACACCGGCCCGACCTACACGGTCGAGACGCTCGCGCGCTGGCGCGAGCGGATCGGCCCGGATGCGTCGCTGTCGCTGCTGATCGGCGCGGACCAGCTCGTGCGCCTCGATACGTGGCGCGACTGGCGCACGCTGTTCGACTACGCGCACATCGGCGTGTCGACGCGCCCGGGCTTCGAGCTCGGCGCGGCGCCGCCGGACGTCGCGCGGGAAATCGCCGCGCGGCAGGCCCGCGCCGACGTGCTGAAGGCCACGCCGGCAGGCCGCCTGCTGATCGATACGACCCTTTCGTTCGACATCGCCGCGACCGACATCCGCGCGCACCTGCGCGAATGCATCGCACGCCATGCGCAAATGCCCGACGCGTCGGCCGAACATGTGCCGGCCGCCGTATGGGCCTATATTCTTCAACATCGCCTCTACCATTCCTGAATCCATGGATATTCGCAAACTGCAGCGCGTGATCGTCGACGCCCTCGAAGACGTCAAGGCGCAAGACATCAAGGTGTTCAACACCAGCCACCTGACCGAACTGTTCGACCGCGTGGTCGTCGCATCGGGCACCTCCAACCGCCAGACCAAGGCGCTCGCGTCGAACGTGCGCGACAAGGTCAAGGAAGCCGGCGGCGACGTCGTCAGCTCCGAAGGCGAGGACACCGGCGAATGGGTGCTGGTCGACTGCGGCGACGCGGTCGTGCACATCCTGCAACCGGCGCTGCGCCAGTACTACAACCTCGAGGAAATCTGGGGCGACAAGCCCGTGCGGATGAAGCTCGGCGGCGGCAAGGGCAACGGCTTCGCGACGGCGAGCGAAGACGACGAGGAAGAGGAAGAAGCGCCCGCACGCCCGGCGCGCAAGACGGCCGCCCGCCGCCGTTAAGCCGCCACGCGTGTCCCGATGAAGCTTTTCATCCTCGCGGTCGGCCACAAGATGCCGGGCTGGATCGCCTCCGGCTTCGACGAATACACGAAGCGGATGCCGCCCGAGCTGCGCATCGAGTTGCGCGAAATCAAGCCCGAACTGCGTTCGGGCGGTCGCAGCGCCGAAAGCGTGATGGCGGCCGAGCGGCAGAAGATCGAGGCCGCGCTGCCGAAGGGCGCGCGCCTCGTCGCGCTCGACGAGCGCGGCCGCGACTGGACCACGATGCAGCTCGCGCAGGCGCTGCCCGGCTGGCAGCAGGACGGCCGCGACGTCGCGTTCGTGATCGGCGGCGCCGACGGGCTCGATCCGGAACTGAAAGCGCGCGCCGACGTGCTGCTGCGCATCTCGAGCATGACGCTGCCGCATGGCATGGTGCGCGTGCTGCTCGCCGAACAGCTTTACCGGGCGTGGAGCATCACGCAGAATCACCCCTACCACCGCGCATGACGTGTCGTCCTCGAGACGCGCGCCGCGCGCGCTCAACGAGATAACGACACCATGCCGTCCAGCACGTCCCCCGCGCTTTTTCCGACCCCGCTTTTCCAGACGCTTTACCTCGCTTCGCAAAGCCCGCGCCGCCAGGAGCTGCTGCAGCAGATCGGCGTACGCTTCGAGCTGCTGCTGCCGCGCCCCGACGAGGACGCCGAGGCGCTCGAGGCCGAACTGCCCGGCGAAGCCGCCGACGCGTACGTGCGGCGCGTCACCGTCGCGAAGGCCGAGGCCGCGCGTGCCCGCCTCGTCGCGAGCGGCAAGCCGGCCGCGCCGGTGCTGGTGGCCGATACGACCGTGACGATCGACGGCGCGATCCTCGGCAAGCCGACCGACGCCGACGATGCGCTCGCGATGCTCACCCGCCTCGCCGGCCGCGAACACGCGGTGCTGACCGCCGTCGCCGTGATCGACGCCAGCGGCGAGCTGCTGCCGCCCGCGCTGTCGCGCTCGTCGGTGCGCTTCGCGGCCGCGTCGCGCGACGCATACGTGCGCTACGTCGAAACCGGCGAGCCGTTCGGCAAGGCCGGCGCGTACGCGATCCAGGGCCGCGCGGCCGAATTCATCGAGCGAATCGACGGATCCCATTCAGGTATCATGGGTCTGCCCCTTTTTGAGACTGCCGCGCTGCTGCGTACCGCACGCGTCGCCTTCTGAACCGCACCATGAACGAAGAAATCCTGATCAACCTCACGCCGCAGGAAACGCGCGTCGCACTCGTCCAGCAAGGCGCGGTGCAGGAGCTTCACGTCGAGCGCACGCTGTCGCGCGGGCGGGTCGGCAACATCTATCTCGGCAAGGTCGTGCGCGTGCTGCCCGGCATGCAGTCGGCGTTCATCGACATCGGCCTCGAGCGCGCGGCGTTCCTGCACGTCGCCGACATCTGGCATCCGCGCCTCGCGGGCGAGCCGCAGTCGGGCGCGCCGCACCAGCCGATCGAGAAGATCGTGTTCGAAGGCCAGACGCTGATGGTCCAGGTGATCAAGGATCCGATCGGCACGAAAGGCGCGCGGCTGTCGACGCAGGTCAGTATCGCGGGCCGCACGCTCGTCTACCTGCCGCAGGAACCGCATATCGGCATCTCGCAGAAGATCGAAAGCGAGGCCGAGCGCGAGGCCGTGCGCGCGCGGCTGACCGCCGTGATCCCGCCGGACGAGAAAGGCGGCTACATCGTGCGGACGATCGCCGAGGACGCCACCTCCGACGAGTTGGCCGGCGACGTCACGTACCTGCGCAAGACGTGGGCGACGATCGTCGCGCAGGCGCAGCGGCTGCCGGCGACAAGCCTGCTGTACCAGGATCTCGATCTCGCGCAGCGCGTGCTGCGCGATTTCGCGAACGACGACACGACGCGCATCCAGGTCGATTCGCGCGAGACGTACACACGTCTCGCGGAGTTCGCGGGCGAGTTCACGCCGGCCGTGAGCCCGAAGCTGCATCACTACACGGGCGAGCGGCCGCTGTTCGACCTGTACAACATCGAGACGGAGATCCAGCGCGCGCTGTCGCGCCGCGTCGACCTCAAATCGGGCGGTTACCTGATGATCGACCAGACCGAGGCGATGACGACGATTGACGTGAACACGGGCGGCTATGTCGGTGCGCGCAACTTCGACGACACGATCTTCAAGACCAACCTCGAGGCCGCGCACACGATCGCGCGGCAACTGCGGCTGCGCAACCTCGGCGGGATCATCATCATCGACTTCATCGACATGGAGAACGCCGAGCATCGCGACGCGGTGCTGTCCGAGCTGAAGAAGGCGCTCTCGCGCGACCGCACGCGCGTGACGGTGAACGGCTTCTCGCAACTCGGGCTCGTCGAGATGACGCGCAAGCGCACGCGCGAATCGCTCGCGCACGTGCTGTGCGAACCGTGCCCGACCTGCCAGGGCAAGGGCCAGGTGAAAACGTCGCGCACCGTGTGCTACGACATCCTGCGCGAGATCCTGCGCGAATCGCGGCAGTTCAACCCGCGCGAGTTCCGCGTGATCGCCGCGCAGCAGGTGATCGACCTGTTCCTCGATGAAGAGTCGCAGCATCTGGCGATGCTGATCGACTTCATCGGCAAGCCGGTGTCGCTGCAGGTCGAGTCGAATCTGAGCCAGGAGCAGTACGATATCGTGCTGATGTAACCTTCCGCCCATCCGCCGCCGGCAGCACCGCGCGGCGCCCCGCTGCGGTGGCCGGGCTGTTCGCGCATGCCGCGCCGGCACCTGCCGCCGCCCTTTCATTGACCCTTTTCGCATTCACCCCACACCATGAGCCAAGGCCACAACCGCCGCCAGCGCAAGAAACTCCACATCGGCGAATTCCAGGAACTCGCGTTCAACGCCACCGCGCACTACCGCAACGACATGACCGACCTCGAGCGCGGCCAGTTGATCGATGCGTTCATCGACTTCGTCGAAGCGAACGGGCTGCTGACCGTCGCGTCCGCGGACGAAGGCATCGGCGCGTACGTGATCTCCGGCGCGCCGCGCGGCACGACGACCGACGCGGACCGCGAACTCGTGCGCGGATGGCTGGCCGCCCGTCCGGAACTGACGGACGTCAAGGTCAGCGAATTCACCGACGCGTGGTATCCGGACGCCTGATTGCCCGGCTTCACGCTGCTTCAAACGGCGCCCGCGCCTGCCCGCCATCACGGCGGGCCAGGCCGGCGTCGCGTGTTTCCCCTTCCGCCGCCCCTCTCCTCCCCGGCACCGGCTCACACGATTCGCGCCGCGTCGACCGTGATTACCCCGATTTCCGCAGTGAATCGGACGCTTACTTCAATTTAACGATCGTTAAAAGACGGCTCGTGTCGACGGACCTACTCTGATCGCACGAATCCGGTGGTTTTCGGCACGATCGGCAAGCAAGACGAAAGAATTCAAACGATTCGTCCTGCAGGCGCTCCGGGTTCCGACTCAGGCGAAAACGCGACACGGCGACAGGTCAATCAGGGAGACAACAACGATGCGCCCGACGCCTTGCTTCCGTCGCGACGATACGTCGACGCACACGAAGGCTGCCTGAGATCCATTTCCATAATCGAGACGAGGACGACATGAACACGCCCACCCTTCATCAAGCAGGACCCCGAATGATCATGATCGCGGCCGGCGCCGCGGCGCTGATGTCGCTGTCCGCGTGCGGCGGCTCCGGCTCGCTGAGCCAGGGCACCGGCGGCAGCGGGTCGGGATCGGGCGACACGACGGCCACGACCGGCGGCACGGGCAACGGCTCCGGCGGCGCGTCCGCCAACGGCGTCGGCCAGACGACCGCGGCGTCGAGCAACATCGTGACCGCCGCGGGCGGCACCGTGTCGGGCGGCGGCGCGGTGATCGCGAGCCAGTCGGTGCCCGGCACCAACGCGGCGACCATGCAGGGGCTCGGCACCGTCGTGCAGGACGTCGGCGCGGCCGTCACCACGCTCGGTACCGGTCTCGGCGCCGGGCTCGGCCAGCTCGGCGCGTCGTCGAATCCGGTCGGCACGACGGTCGCGAGCACGGGCGGCGTGGTCACGAACCTCGGCGACGCGGTCGCGGCGACCGGCGGCGTGGTGTCCAGCCTCGGCGCCAGCGGGTCGGCGCTGGCGCCCCTCGCGCCGGTCACGTCGCCCGTCGGCGGCGCGATCACGACGCTCGGCAACACGATCGCCGGCGGCGGCGCCACGCTCGGCACGCAGTTGTCGACCGGCCCCGTCGCGCAGGTCACGGGCGCCGCCAGTTCGGCGATCACGCCGATCACGACGCAGGTCGGCTCGATCACGCAGACGGTCGCGTCGAGCACGCCGCTCGGCGCGCCGCTCACGAACCTCGTGACGACGGTCGGCAACGGTGTCGCGAACGTCGGCACGACGATCGCGAAAACCGGCGGCAACCCGGTGACGACCGGCGTCGGCAACGTGGTGACGGCAACCGGCAACACGGTCGCCACCGCCGGCACGGCGCTGCTCGGCGGCGGCGCCGCCGCGACGAGCCCGCTCGCACCGGTGACGGGGTTGCTGTCGACGGGTGCACTCGGCGGTGCAACGGGCGGCGGCAACCCGGCAGGCGCGCTCACGTCGGCGGCCGGCACCGTGACGGCCGCCGTGTCGGGCGCGACCGGCGGCGCGCCGGTCGCGGGGCTGACGGGCGGCAGCGGCACCGGCGCGCTGTCGAAGACGGGTGGCGTGCTCGCCCCGGTGACGACGACGCTCGGCTCGCTGGTCAAATAAGCAACACGCCATGCGGCGCCCGTCGCGTCGTCGACGCTCGGGCGCCGCAACCGCATCTCCGACGGTTTCCGCGGTCGTCCGCCCGCGTCCGATCCCTTCCTTTTCCCGACGGTCCGCCTGCAACCGGCCATCGAAATCGGTCCTGAAAGCAAGACACGTTAAACTCTCACCTCGCGTGGTGCGCCGCCCGCACCCGCCATCCATCGCCAGCCGCGTGCCCTCGGGCCGCCCCCGACCCATGGAGTGAGTGTCAATGAGCGGCGGACTCCCGTTTCCCGCATCCCGCAAGTCGTTGCCGTCGTCGACGGTCTTCCTGATTCTCGCCGCCGCCGCGCTGCTGTCCGGCTGCGGGCTGCTGCCGGTCCAGAACCCGCCCGCCCCGATCAGCGAGGCGCTCGTCGAGTCGGTCGAGGAGACCGCCGGCGAGCCGCTGACGATGCCGCCCGTGCCGGCGCCGACGCAACCGGAAACGCCGGAAGCGCCGAAGAAGCCGCACCGCGAGGTGACGCGGTCGAAACCCGTGCAGCGCCCCGAATCGCCGACCCCGCCACCCCCTCCGCCCCCGCCGATCGTCGCGACGCGCCCGCTCGACCGTACCCAGATCCACGCGCTGCTCGACAGCGAAGTCGCGCGCCGCAACGGCAAGGTGGTCGGCCGCGCGGTCGACATGGTGGTCGACGCGAGCGGCAAGCCGCGCGAGATGATCGTCAACCTGCAAGGCTTCATGGGCATCGGCGACCGCAAGGTCATCTTCCCGTGGAACGTGTTCCGCTTCACGCCGGGCGGCAAGCAGGAGCCGATCGTGCTCGACGTCCCGTCGGGCGACCTGCCGCCGGCCGCGCGACCGAAGGCGGTGCCGCTGTCGGGTTCGGCCGCGGCGTCGCCGACGACGCGGCTGCCGATGCTCGACAGCGATGTCGAGCGCCCGAACGGCACGAAGATCGGCCGCATCGTCGACGTGCTGATCGACCGCGGTGCACAGCCGCAGGCCGTCGTGCTCGACCTCGGCGGGCTCGTCAATACCGACCGCCGTTCGATCGCCGCGAGCTGGGGCGCGCTGCGCTTCGTCACGCGCGACAAGGCGCTGCACCCGCAGCTCGACCTGAACGACGCCCAGATCAAGGCATCGCCGCCCTACGCGGCCGACAAGCCGATCGTCGCGGTCTTCCCGCCCGTTGTCCCGGCCGCGCCGGCTTCGTCTGCGAGTGCCACCCGATGACGATCAAGCATTCCGTCAGCGTTCGCAGTCTCCGGGCCCTCGACTGGCTCAACTTTTTCGTTGCAAACGTTCAAACCGGGTTCGGTCCGTTCATCGCGTCCTACCTCGCGTCGCACAAATGGACGCAGGGCGAGATCGGCATGGTGCTGTCGATCGGCACGATCAGCGCGATGGTCAGCCAGGTGCCGGGCGGCGCCGCCGTCGATGCGCTGAAGAACAAGAAAGGCGCGGCCGCGTGGGCGATCGCGGCCATCATCCTGTCCGCGGTCCTGCTCGCGTCGAGCCCGACGATCGTGCCGGTGATCGCCGCGGAGGTATTCCACGGCTTCGCGAGCTGCATGCTGGTGCCGGCGATGGCCGCGATCTCGTTCTCGCTCGTCGGCCGCGCCGACCTCGGCGACCGGCTCGGCCGCAACGCGCGCTGGGCGTCGATCGGCAGTGCAGTCGCGGCCGGGCTGATGGGGCTGACCGGCGAATACTTCTCCGCGCGCGCGGTGTTCTGGCTGACCGCCGTGCTGGCGCTGCCCGCGCTGTTCGCGCTCGCGATGATCCAGCCGACGCACCAGGTGATCCCGCAGTCGTCGAAGCCGGACGACCTCGACGAAGCCGGCGAGCGCGAAACGCTGCTCGAACTGCTGCGCGACCGCCGGATGCTGATCTTCGCGGCCTGCGTCGTGCTGTTCCACCTGTCGAACGCCGCGATGCTGAACCTCGCGGCCGGCGAAGTCACGGCCGGGATGGGCGAGAACGTGCAGCTCGTGATCGCCGCGTGCATCATCGTGCCGCAGGCGATCGTCGCGATGCTGTCGCCGTGGGTCGGCCGCTCCGCGCAGCGCTGGGGGCGCCGGCCGATCCTGCTGCTCGGCTTCTCCGCGCTGCCGGTGCGCGCGCTGCTGTTCGCGGGCGTCAGCAGCCCGTACCTGCTCGTGCCGGTGCAGATGCTCGACGGCATCAGCGCGGCCGTGTTCGGCGTGATGCTGCCGCTGATCGCGGCCGACGTCGCGGGCGGCAAGGGCCGCTACAACCTGTGTATCGGGCTGTTCGGGCTCGCGGCCGGGATCGGCGCGACGCTCAGCACGGCCGTGGCCGGCTACGTCGCCGATCACTTCGGCAATGCGGTCAGCTTCTTCGGACTCGCGGCCGCGGGCGCGCTCGCAGTGCTGCTGGTCTGGCTCGTGATGCCCGAAACCCGCGTCGAGAATGGCGATGCGACGGCCGACGAACCGGCCGCCGCCTCGCCCGAACAGGCGCATTGACGGCGGCCCGCCGCCACCCGCTTCTTGGCCGACGCACGATGGATACGATCAGGACACTCAACGAAGCCCGCCAGCAGATCCAGCAGTCGATCTTCGATCTGTTCAAGGGGCTGTCATTCAGCGAGCGGCTCGCACAAGGCGCGCTGATGGCGCTGCAGGCCGTCTGCGGCGCGTGCCTCGCGTATGCGATCGGCCGCGCGATGCATACCGAGCAGGCCGTGTGGGCGGCGATCACCGCGATCGCCGTCACGCAGCACAACTACTCGGACACGATGTCGCTGTCGCGCGACCAGTTCATCGGCGCGATGGTCGGCGGCGTACTCGGTTTCGCCGGCGCGGCGCTGGGCGGCGATCGCCTCGTCGCGTATGCGCTCACGGTCGCGGTCGTGATCGTCTGCTGCTGGTGCCTGAACGTCGGCAGCGCGGCGCGGCTCGGCGGCGTGACCGCGACGATCGTGCTGCTGTTCCCGGGCAACGGACCGCTGTGGGACGTTCCGCTGATCCGGCTCGGCGAAGTGACGCTCGGCACGGTGTGCGCGCTGGGCGTGTGCTGGGTGATGTCGAGAATCGAACGGCGCTGGTTCCGCCGCACGGCGGCAAAGTGACGCGCTAATCCGGCGGCCCGGCGCGCATCGCGGCGTCGCGATCCATGCCGGGCCGCGGGCTAGGTCAGTCGCCGATTCGCAGCACGATGCCGGAACCGATCTGCACCAGCAGGTGATCCCCGCCGACGCCGACCCATTGATAGCCGCGCGGCGGCGGACTCAGGTGATAGCCGCGCCAGTCGTCGATCACGTATTGGCGGTCGCGGAACTCGGGAGGAAGCCGGTCACCCTTGTGCCACTCGCGGCGCGGCTGGTCGGCCCAGCGCGGCGGTACGTCTTCAACGCGGCCGGGCCCTTTGCGCATGTCGTGCTTGCCGTGACCATACGCATGGCCATTGCCATGCCCATGCCCGTGGTCGTCCTGTTGCGCGCTGGATAACGTCGGCGCCGCCAACGCGGCGGCCACGAACAAAACGGCAAGAATCGGGTGCCTTGTTACCATCATCCACCTCCCGTCGAACCGCCGGCGCCGGGATGACGCCGGCCGCACACAAGGCTAGCACACCTCGCGGGGCCCGCCGGTTGCGCGGCGCCACGCACGAGGCAGCGGGTATACTCTCGCTCACCTTCGATCCGTACGATTTTTCATGGCTGAACCTACGCTCGGCGTCGCCATCATCGCCCACAACGCGGCCCGCCGGCTCGCGCAGTGCCTCGACGCGCTCGCCTTTGCGGACGACATCGTGGTCGTCGACGGCGGCAGCACCGACGACACCGTCGAGATCGCCCGCGCACACGGCGCCCGGGTGATCGTCGCCGCCGACTGGCCGGGCTTCGGCCCGCAGAAGAATCGCGCGCTCGCAGCGCTGTCGACGGACTGGGTGCTGTCGATCGACACCGACGAAGTCGTGTCGGACGAGCTCGCCGCATCGATCCGTGCGGCGTTGCGCGCCCCGCAGGCCGATGTGTACGCCATCGACCGGTTGTCGGCGTTTTGCGGCAGCTGGGTGCATCACAGCGGCTGGTATCCGGACTGGATCCCGCGCCTGTTCCGGCGGGACACCGCCCGCTTCTCGGACGACCTCGTCCACGAGCGGCTGGTGTTCGACGGCCGCGTCGCGCGGCTCGACGGGAAGCTGCACCACTACTCGTACGACGACATCGACGCGGTGCTGCGCAAGCTCGACGCGTATTCGAGCGCCGGTGCGCGGCAACGCCGCGCGGCCGGCGAGCGGGCGACGGTCGGCAAGGCCATCCGGCGGGGGGTGTGGGCGTTCGTGCGGACCTACGTGCTGCGTCGCGGGTTCCTCGACGGGCGGGCCGGATTCATGATCGCGGTGTTCAATGCGGAGACGGTGTACTACCGCTTCCTGAAGCTCGCGCACGACGGCGCGGCCGAACCCGCATCGCGCCGCTAGGCAGCGGCCGAAAGGTGCGCCGATGGCGCACCGGTTATACGCCGCCGCGCGGCAAGGCCGACACGTCGATGATCGACTCGCGCGGCGCCTCCACCACCGGACGGCCTTCGACGAGCGCCGCCGCGGCGGCAATCACGCGCTGCGCGGAAAGCTCCGTCAGGCAGCGGCTCCAGCTTTCCAGATGACGGTCGCAGCCTTCGAGTTTGCAAGGCACGCAGTCACCGTCACCCTGCATCAGGTAAACGTTGCCGCGCTGCGCCGAACCGCGCAGCGCCCACGGCTCGTCGTGAGCGGGCCAGTTGGCGGGCCACGGCCCCCAGCGCACCGGGTTGGACGGCCCGAACAGCGCGAGCGTCGGCGTCCCGCACGCGGCGGCGACGTGCGTCGCGCCGGTGTCCGGCCCGACGAACAGCCGTGCGCGGCGAATCAGTTCAGCGGTCTCGCCGAACGTCAGGCGCCCGACGAAATTCGCGACCGGCTCGCCCGCGGCTGCCACGATCCGCTGCGCATAGTCGACCTCCGCCGCGCCTGGCCCACCGCTCAGCGCGACGTCGAAGCCGCTTGCGCGGGCCCAGCGGATCAGTTCGACCCAGCCGTCCTCGCGCCACTGCTTGTAACGAAACATCGGGGATGGGTGCAGCACGATGTGCGCTCGAGTACGCGACAGCGCGGCCGGCCCATACAGCAGTGCGTCGAATTGCGCGACGCGCGCCGGATCGGTGCCGATGCCGGGCGCGACCACTTCAGCGCAAGGCGTCACGCCGAGCACTTCTGCAATCGCGAGACTGCTCGTCACCGTATGGACATCGCCGTGGCGATTGAGCGCAATGCCGTCCAGCATGAAACGCGTCAGCCGCGTGATCCGCTCCGGATCGACGAGCCCGACGCGCCGACGCCCACCGAACCACGTATAGAAACGGGCACGATCGGAGCTGATCGCCGCGCATGCGAGATCGTAGCGCCGCCACAGCCTGGCCGCGTCGGCGAACCGCTCGCGCGGCTTCGCGCGCTGCGCGACGACGATCACCCGACGAATGTCGGGATTGTGCTCGAGCACGCCCTCGGTGCCGCGAAACACGACCATGTCGATCTGCGCGTCAGGCCAGCGCCGCTTCAGGGAGCGGACCAGCGGCGTCGCCAGCAGCACGTCGCCGATCCTGCGGGTGCAGGTGACGAGAATGCTGCGCGGCGGCGTATCGAACGTAAGGGAAGCGGTCACGGCGGGTATCGACTGACGGAAGCGGGCCATTTTAGCGAAATCGCGCGGCGCGAACCATGCTGCAGGCTCAGCGCGCCGCCGCGAGCAGGTCGGCGGCGAGCGCGGCGAAACGCCGGTTCGCCGCCGGCACGTCGAACGTCGCGATCCGTGCCGCGGCACAAGGCGCGAGCGCCGCGCGCACGTCCGCGTCGGTCACGAGGCGTTCCAGCGCCGCCGACATCGCATCGACGTCGCCGACCGGCACGAGCAGGCCTGCGCGGCCGTCGTCGAGCATGTCGCGCGGGCCGGTCGGGCAGTCGGCCGCGAGCACCGGCGTGCCGAGCGCCATCGCTTCGCCGAGCACCATGCCGAACCCTTCGTAGCGGCTGCTCAGCACGAGCGCTTCGGCGGCGCGAACGTACGGAAACGGATTCGCGCAATAGCCCATGAAATGCACGGTATCGCGAATCCGCAGTTCGTCCGCAAGCTGCTCGAGTGCCGCGCGATCCGGCCCGTCGCCAAGCAGGACGAGATCTACCGCGTCCGGCCGGCGAGCACGCCATTGCGCATAGGCGCGCAGCAGTGTCCGGTGATCCTTCTGCCCTTCGTCGAGCCGCGCGACCGACACGACGAACCGTTCGGCCGGCCACTCGACCGACGCCGTTGCTTGCTGCCGGATCACAGCGATGTCGATCACGTTCGGGAGTTCGACGACCCGCACGCCGGAGCCGGCGAACATCTTCTCGGCTTCGTGCTGCATCGCAGGCGTCAATACCGCGATCGCCGCGTAGCGCGCGTACTGGCGCGTGCGCCGTGCCATGTAAGCGTCGCCTTTTTTGCCGAAGCGTGCGACGAAGCTGTAGTGGCTGACGCCCAACCACGGCGCGGTACCGCGGCCGGCAATCCGCCGCAGCGAGAAATCGTAATCGCAGACGAGGTCGTAGCCGGAGGCGACCTGCAGGAAGCGTCGCGCAACCAGCCGGCGAATCGCCGCATGGGTCGTCAGCTTGTGCAGCAGCTTTTCGCCGAAGCGCAACCGGCGGCGGCGCTCGATCTGGTGCAATGCATGCGACCAGCGCGCCGTCGCGAGCACGTGAACCGGCACGTCGGCCGGAATCGCGCCGCTGCGGCGCAGCGCATCGAGATCGTCGGTCGGGAAGGCAACCGACAACGCGGGAGCAAACTGGCGGCGATCCAGCGCGTTCAGCCACGCGACCAGCGCGGTTTCGGTACCACCCCGCCCGAAGTCGTCGATATGGAACAGCAATCGCACGGGCTTGCCGTTCGCGATCGACGGGCCGGCTTCCGCGCGGCTCGCGACGGCGTTCACGATCCGCTCCCCGGTTGCGCGCGACGCACGCGTGCGCGTCGCTCGCCATGCCCGAGCACCAGCCCGGCAAATGCCCAGAATGCCAGGATCGTCGTCTGCCACATGAAATCGTCCACCAGGTTCTTCGTGACCATCCCGACCACGAGCGCGATGCCGCCCGCCGCAATCCACGGGTCAGCCTTCCGCAGTCGCCAGAACGCGAATACGAGCGCCGCCAGCAACAGTGCCTGCATTGCCAGGCCGATGCGCCCGGTCTGTAGCCACGTATTCAGGAAAAGATTGTGCGCGTGCGTCAGCGCCTGCGGCTCGAGTGCCAGCAATTCGGGCGGCATCTCGCTGCGGTAGGCCATTCCCGGCACCGGTTTGCCGAAACCGATACCCAGCCATTTGTGACGGCTACCTTGCTCGTCATAGAACCGCCACAGCTTGGGCCGCGTGTCCGACGACAGCGTGTCGCCGACTGCCGTCATGCCGGGCGGCACATACAGACGCACGCCGGCGATCGAGACGTCGCGCGATGCGGCCAGCGGCGGCGGTGAATCGTGATAGCGCAGCCGCGCGCTCATTTCGAGCGTGCCGATCGCACCGGCGCCGACGACGACCACTGCCAGCCCCGCCAGCAGCAGATGATGCCGGTACAGCGGATAAAGGCCGATCAGCAACACCACCGCGGCAGCAGGCCAGAAGAAGCGGTTGAGGCTGGCAAGCCCGACCATCCCGCACAGCACGAGTCCCGACACGCCGAACCAGCGCCAGCCGCGCCTGGGCACGAAGAACGCACAGAACAACGCCATGGCGAACGCAACGAGCGTACTCGTATGCCCCACCCGCGCATAGAACCGCAACGGGAACGTTTCGGGTGTCGGCGGCTGCAGCTTGCCCCAGTAGATCACGCTGACCGCGGCGAGCAACGCGCACGCGAGCCAGACGGTCAGCGTGACGCGTTCGGGCCGCTCGACCCGCGTGCCGAACAGCCAGAAGCCCCAGAACGACAGCAGCGGATACACGACCTCGTCGAGCCACGCATGCCGGCTGACGTCCGGGAACACCGACCAGCGGGTGGCCGCGAAACTCCACGCCGCCCAGCCGACGATCGGGACGAACAACGGCCACCGGAACACCGCCGGCCGGTCGCGCCCGCACGCGGCGCCGATCAGCGCAATCCCGACCAGCACCATGCTGCAATTCACGAACGCCGCCATGTGCCCGAACATGATGGCGAACATCAGAACGGGGCAGCCAATCCACAGAAGACGCTCCATACGCGCCGCAATAGCCGTCATCGAACTTGCACCAGAACGTGTTTCAGTGCGCCACGTACCGCGTCCACCGACAGCCCGCTCATGCAGCCCGCGGAGCCGTCGTGCCACGCGACGCATGTCGTGGCGTCGCGATCGCATCGCCTGACCCACTGGACGTGACGCCGGAAAATATACGGTTGATCGCGGCATGGCATGTCCGCGATCGTTACGGCGACGAACGGAACGTCGCGCCAGTAACGTCCGGCACCGTGAACCAGCGCGCTGCCGGGCCCGAACAGCGCGACGGTCGGTACGCCGATGAGGCGCGCGAGATGCGCGACGCCCGTGTCGGGACAGACAACTGCCCGAGCGCCTGCATAGAGATGCCAAAGATCGGCGAGACCGAGTTTCCCGGCAAAGTTCGGCTGCCCGGCGTGCGGCCCGATCTGCTCGATCAGGTCGGCTTCGCTCTTGCCGCCGCTCCACACCACCCGATAGCCACCCGCCTCCATGTCGGCCGCCAGCGCTCGCCAGCGCTCGATCGGCCAGCGCTTGACCATCGTGCTGGCACCCGGATGCAGCACCACGTAGGGCCGCTCCCGAAGCGCCGCTGGCAACGCGACGCTCGGCGGCGGCGCCGGCCAGTCGCCCGGCCGGTATGCGCGCGGAGGGCCGCCGTCGACCAGGTCCGCGATCAGGTCGCCCCACGCGGCCGGCGCATCGGGATACGGACGGCGTTCGTCGACCGGCCAGTTCTTCCACGCCGGGGCATCGCCGTCGTGCGCGACGATCCAGCGACAGCCGGCCGCGAGCGCCAGCCAGCTGTGACGGTTATCCGCCGCGACGAAGCCGAGATCGTACGGCCCCGACGCCAGCAAGCGGCGCACCGACACGGGATCACGCGGATCGAAAGCCAACGCCTGGATGCCAAACGGCTCGCCCGCATACAACGGTGCGATCGCCTTCGGACACGCGAGCGCGATGCGCGCGTGCGGATATTGTTCGCGCAGCTTCGCCAGCAACGGTGTCAGCAACAGCGTATCGCCGAGCAGGAGATGGTGCGCGACGAAAATGCTCGCCGGTTGCCGAGGCTTGCGCCGCAGCGGCTTGAACAGCAATCTCGGCAGAGCCCGCGCGAAGATGTGGATACGTCCGGGGAAGCGGCTCATCGTTAACAGCGGGCTGTCTCGATGGCAAAATTCGCGACGCGGATCGGCCCGATGAACAGCCGAGTCGCCACACGAATCACCATGATCATTGTGAATTGAATAAGTATTTGCACGGAGCAAATCGCGCCGATCAACCGGCACGAATCACCGGAGCGGAATAGCCAGCCGCACCACCCAAACAGGCCGCCAGAGTATACCATCGCCCCCTCGCGCGCCCGAACCGGAAGCCGTCTGACAGATTGCCCCTTACAGGGACGGACCGCTACGCCGGCGCCCACGCCTCGCGGGCCAGCGCGAGCAACTGCTCGACATGATGGCGCACGCCCGGGTCGTAGCCTACCGCGTCGCGCGCGACGGCGGCCCGGTCGCCGGCTCGCACGCGCTGTGCGGCCGTCGCCAGCACGGCGCGCAGCGCCTCGACATCGTCGGCCGCGAACGTCAGCTTCGCATGGTCCGCAATGACGTCATGGCAGCCGAGCGTGGGCGGCAAGATCACGGGCGTCCCGCACATCACTGACTCGATGCCGACCAGCCCGAACGGCTCGTATTTCGATGCAAGGATCGTGTAATCCGCCGCGCGGTATCCGTCCTCGATGTCCTTCACGTAGCCGATGTAGCGCAGTTGCGCCGAGGTCCGCTCGGGCGGGCGGCCGGCCACCGCGACGACGATCGACGCGTCCGTCCCCTGCAGCGCGGCCTCGATCAGCGGCAAGCCCTTGCGCACGTGGCTGCTCGACGGAAACAGCAGCACGACGTCGCGCTCGCCGAAACCGAAGCGGCGCCGCAACGCGGTGCGCTCGTCGTCGCCGACAGGCGTGAAGCGCTGCGCATCGACGGGGGGATACAGCATGCGGATCCTGGCGTCGTCGACGCCGTACAGCGTGCGCAGTTCGTCGCGCATCATCTGCGAATGCGCGACCACATAGCGCGCATTCGCGTACTGCCGGCTCTCGAGTGCAATCTGGCGCCGGTCGAAATAGCCCGGTGCGCGGCCGATCGCGCGCAAGAACCCTCGATGTGTGCCGCCGCAAATCGCGATCTCCGAGCAGGCGACCCGATTACAGCCGATCAGCACATCCACGTCGGCCGCGCGGCGTGCACCGCGGAGCCGCCACGAGAACCATTCGTCGCGCACCTTGCCGGGCAGGAACGAGACGTTGATCCGATGCGGCTCGACGAGCCGCGCCTCCGGAATCGACGCGTCGACGGAGCGCGCGAAGAACGCGGGCGTCACGCCCGCCTCCGCCATTCCCCGCGCGATATCGATCGCGTAGCGCTCGAGGCCGCCCCCGTGCTTCAGCGCATTGGCCGACAGGCCGATCTTCATCTCCGCACGCGCGACACGGGCCCGCACGACGCTCACCCGGCCTCCTGCTGGAACTGAATCCGATGCAGATGGGCATACAGGCCGCCGGATGCGAGCAGCGCCGCGTGGCTGCCGCTCTCGACGATTCTGCCGCCGTCCATCACGAGAATCCGGTCTGCACGCTCGATCGTCGACAGCCGGTGTGCGATCACCAGCGTCGTGCGGCCCTTCATCAGCGTCTCGAGCGCCGCCTGAACGTGACGCTCGGATTCCGAATCGAGCGCCGACGTCGCTTCGTCGAGAATCAGGATCGGCGCATCCTTGTAGATCGCGCGCGCAATCGCGAGACGCTGGCGCTGGCCGCCCGACAGGCGCATGCCGTTGTCGCCGACGAGCGTGTCGAGCCCGTCGGGCATCGCCTCGACCGTACTGAGCAGATTCGCGGCGCGCAGCGCCGCCGTCACGCGTTCGCGGTCGGGGCTTTGGCCGTACGCGACGTTGCTCGCGATCGTGTCGTTGAACAGCACGACATCCTGACTCACCATCGCAATCTGGTCGCGCAGGTCACGTAGCCGATACTCGGGTAACGCGACGCCGTCGACGAGAATCTCTCCGGACGTCGGATCGAAAAAGCGCGGCATCAGGTTGACAAGCGTCGTCTTGCCGCTGCCTGACGGCCCTGCGAGCGCGATCATCTCGCCAGGCGCCACGTCGAACGACACGCGGTCGAGCGTTGGCTTGCCGGTGCCGGCGTGATACGCGAACGACACGTCGTTGAAACGAATCCGGCCGGTGGCCCGCTCGAGCGGCTTGCCGCCGCCTTCGGGCTCACGCGGCTCGTCGATCAGGCCGAAGATCAGCTCGGCCGCCGTCATCCCGCGCTGCAGCGGCTGGTTCACGTCCATCAGGTGCTTGAGCGGCGAAATGATGAGCAGCATCGCGGTGACGAACGCGACAAAGCCACCGACCGTCGTCTGGTCGTTCGCGGACTGCACGACGGCAATCGTCAGCACGACGGCCAGCGCGATCGACGCGAGAAACTGCGTGAGCGGCTGCGCAAGCCCACCCGACACGATCATCCGCATCGAATAGCCGCGCAGACGCCGGCTCAATTCGTTGAAGCGGCTGATTTCGTACTGCTCGCCGTTGTGGATCTTGACGACCTTGTAGCCGCCGACGGTCTCCTCGACGATGTACGCGAGCTGGTTCGTCAGCATCTGGTGCTCGCGGTTCAACCGGCGCAAACGCCGGTTGATCTTGCCGACGAGCCAGCCGATACACGGCAGCAACACGGCGACGATCAGTGTCAGTCGCCAGTTCAAATAGAACAGGTAACCCAGCAGAAAGACCACCGTCAACGAATCGCGCACGAGCGTAATCAACACGCCCAGCAATACGTTCAGGACCTGGTTGACCTCGAAGACGACCGCATTGATCACCGTACTCGCGGTCTCGCGCTGAAAAAACGACACGCCGGTGTGAATCATCCGGTTGAACATCTCGATCCGCAGGTCGAGCAGGATCCGGTTCGAGACATACTGAAGCAGATAGTTGGACGCGTACTGCGCGGCGGCACGCACCAGCGCGAGACCGACGACCGCGATCGGCACGTAGAGCTTCGCGGTCACGTCGCCCTTCGTGCCGAAGCCGCGGTCGAGCAGCGGCTTGAGCAACGCCGGAATCCCGGCTTCCGTTGCCGCGACGACGGCCATCGCGAGGACGCCCGCCACCATCACCCACAGGAGCGGCTTCAGGTACGGCCAAAGGCGGCGCGCGACGACCACGGGCGACGATGCGTCTTCCCCGCCTATGGGTTTGCTAAGAGTAGGCTTGACGCTCAAGGTGCCCTCAAGGAATTTGAATCGAAAATCATTCAGTAGACGATTTCGGCGGAACTACCGTCGAACGCCGCGCGCAGCTCTGCCAGCAGCACGTCGCTCGGTTTCACGCGCCAGGCATCGCCCAGACGCATTTCGCCTTGCGCGCGCGCGTTGCTGTAGTGGATCTGCACCGCGAGCCCGTTCGGCAGCGGCGCCTGCGGGCGCCGACCGCCATCGCGCCCGCCGCCGCGCGGCGCGGGCGCTTCGATCACGTTCGCGGCGGCCGGATCGTCCTTCGACACGTGCGGCTCGAGCACACGGCGCAGCGCGAGCGCGTCGGCGTTGCCGTTCATCGTCAGCCGCACGGCCTGCGCGTAGCGGCTGCGCGCGCGTTCGAGATCCATCACGGTATCGGCCGTGAAGCGAATGCCGCCGGTGAACGCGTCGTTGCGCGCCTGCCCCTGCACGATCAGCAGCTCGTCTTCCTTGAACAGCGCCTTGTTCGCCTCGAACTGTTCGTTGAAGATCGTGATCTCGCACTGGCCCGTGCCGTCGTCGAGCAGCGCGATCAGCATCTTGCCGCGCTGCGTCATCTGCGTGCGCAGCGACGCGATGATGCCGGCGACGAGCTTGTCGCGCCCTTCCTTCAGGTCACCGACCTTCTGCCGCACGAAGCGCCGCACTTCGTCGCGATACGCATCGAACAGGTGGCCGGACAGATAGAAACCGAGCGCGGCCTTTTCTTCCTGCAGGCGGCGCTTGTCGTCCCACGCGGGTTCGTCGACGAGCGCATGCGCGTGCGGCGACTCGGCGCCCATGTCGAACAGGCCGGCCTGCATCGCGTTCGCTTCGGCCTGGTCGGCCGCTTCCATCGCGAGCGGCACCGACGCGATCAGTTGCGCACGGTTCGGATTCAGCGAATCGAACGCGCCGGCGCGGATCAGCGCCTCGACCGTGCGGCGGTTGACGACGCGCCGGTCGATCCGTTCGCAGAAGTCGAACAGGTCGGTGAACGCCTTTTCCTCGCGGGCGCGCAGGATTTCCTCGATCGCGTTCTGGCCGCTGCCCTTCACCGCGCCGAGGCCGTAGCGGATCGTGCGCGAGCGCTTGCCGTCGGCTTCCGCGACCGGCTCGAACCGGTAATGCGACTGGTTGATGTCCGGCGGCAGCACGGCGAGGTTGTTCACGACGCAGTCGTCGAACAGGATCTTCACCTTGTCGGTGTCGTCCATCGCGAGCGTCATGTTGGCCGCCATGAATTCGGCCGGATGGTGCGCCTTCAGCCACGCGGTGTAATACGCGAGCAGCGCATACGCGGCCGCGTGCGACTTGTTGAAGCCGTAGCCCGCGAACTTCTCCATCAAGTCGAAGATCTCGTCGGACTTCTCGCGCGTGAGGCCGTTCTTCGCGGCCCCCTCGGCGAAGATCTCGCGGTGCTTGACCATCTCCTCGGGCTTCTTCTTGCCCATCGCGCGACGCAGCAAGTCCGCGCCGCCGAGCGAGTAGCCGCCGATGATCTGCGCCATCTGCATCACCTGCTCCTGATAGACCATGATGCCGTAGGTCTCTTTCAGGACGGGTTCGACGCGCGGATCCGGGTATTCGACCTTCTCGCGGCCGTGCTTCCGCGCGCAGAAGCTCGGGATCAGGTCCATCGGGCCCGGCCGGTACAACGACACGAGCGCGATGATGTCCTCGAAGCGGTCGGGCTGCGCATCCTTCAGCATGCCCTGCATCCCGCGGCTTTCCAGCTGGAACACCGCGACCGTGTTGGCCTTCTTCAGGATCTGGAACGACGCCGGATCGTCGAGCGGCACCTGCGCGAGCGACCAGTCTGCCTTCGACGGATCGAGACGGCGGATGTAGCGCTCGGCCCAGTCGAGGATCGTCAGCGTCGTGAGACCCAGAAAGTCGAACTTCACGAGGCCGACGGCTTCGACGTCGTCCTTGTCGTACTGGCTGACCACGCCGCCGTCGTCGCCCTGCGTGTACAGCGGGCAGAAATCGGTCAGCTTGCCGGGCGCGATCAGCACGCCGCCCGCGTGCATCCCGACGTTACGCGTGAGGCCCTCGACGCGCTGCGCGAGATCGAGCAGCTGGTGGACTTCGTCCTCGTGGTCGTAGCGCTCCTGCAGCTGCGGTTCTTCCTTCATCGCGTCGGCAATCGTCACGTGCTTGCCGGGCTTGAACGGAATCAGCTTCGCGACGCCGTCGGTAAACATGTAGCCGAGGTCGAGCACGCGGCCGATGTCGCGCACGGCCGCCTTCGCGGCCATCGTGCCGAACGTGGCGATCTGCGAGACGGCGTCCGCGCCGTATTTCTCCTTCACGTACTGGATCACGCGATCGCGGCCGTGCTGGCAGAAGTCGATGTCGAAGTCGGGCATCGACACGCGTTCCGGATTCAGGAAGCGCTCGAACAGCAGGTTGTAGCGCAGCGGATCGAGGTCGGTAATGCCGAGCGCGTACGCGACCAGCGAACCGGCGCCCGAGCCGCGGCCCGGGCCGACCGGCACGCCGTTGTTCTTCGCCCAGTTGATGAAGTCCGCGACGATCAGGAAGTAGCCGGGGAAGCCCATCTTCGTGATGGTCCCGCACTCGAATTCGAGGCGCTTGTAGTACGTGTCGCGCTGCGCGTCGCGCTCGGCTTCGACCGGATACAACTGCGCGAGGCGGGTTTCGAGCCCCTCCTTCGACAGCTGGACCAGGTAGTCGTCGAGCGACATGCCGTCCGGCGTCGGGAACAGCGGCAGTTTCGGCTTGCCGAGCTCGAGCTTCAGGTTGCAGCGCTTCGCGATCTCGACCGTATTGGCAATCGCCGACGGCAGGTCGGCGAACAGCGCGGCCATGTCGTCCTGCGTGCGGAAATACTGGTCGGTCGTGAAACGCTTCTGGCGCCGCGGGTTCGCGAGGATGTCGCCTTCCGAGATGCACACGCGCGCCTCGTGCGCGGTGAAATCGTCGTCGGTCATGAACTGCGTCGGGTGCGTCGCGACGACCGGCAGCTTCAGCGACGCGGCGAGCGTCGCCGCCTGCTGGATGTACGCCTCGGCGCCCGGCTGGCCGTAACGCTGCAGCTCGATGTAGAAGCCGCCCGGGAACACCCTCGCCCAGCGCTCGGCGTGACGGCGCGCGGCTTCTTCGTTGCCCGCGGCCAGCGCGAGCCCGATATCGCCCTGTTGCGCGCCCGACAGCGCGAGCAGCCCCTGCGCGAGCTCGCCGTCGAGCCAGCTCGCGTCGAGTTCCGCGCGGCCGCGGTACTGGTTCGTGAGCCACGCCTTCGACAGCAGCTCGCAGAGATTCAGGTAACCGACCTTGTCCTTGACCAGCAGCAGCAGCCGCGACGGCTTGTCGCGGTCGTCCGGATTGGCAATCCAGACGTCGCAGCCGGCGATCGGCTTGATGCCCTTGCCGCGGGCTTCCTGGTAGAAACGGACGAGGCCGAATGCGTTGCCGAGATCGGTGAGCGCGAGCGCGCCCTGACCGTCCGCGGCCGCCGCCTTGACGATGTCGTCAATGCGCACGATGCCGTCGGCAATCGAGAATTCGGAGTGAACGCGAAGATGGACGAAGCGAGGATCTGACATGGGCGCTATTGTAGCCGCCCCGCCGCGCAGGCTGCCCAAAAAATGCCCGCTTTGGCCGTTCGGCCGATGCACGCGGCGACGCGTCGCGCGGTTGGCCGATCGGCCAGGTACCGACGCCCGCGCCGTTTGCGGGATAATACGGTTTTTCGAATCAGCGCCCCGGCTTCGCACCCTTTTTTGCGGGCCGCCGGGCAGCCGTTTTCCCGTCGGACCATCATGACCATCGTCAACCTCGCCGCCTACCACTTCGTATCGCTCGACGCGAACGAGCAATGGCGCCCGCTCGTCACCGCCCGCTGCAACGAACTCGGCCTGCGCGGCACGATCCTGCTCGCGCCGGAAGGCATCAACCTGTTCATCGCCGGCACGCGCGAAGCCACCGACGCATTCATCGCGTACATCCGCCACGATCCGCTGTTCGAAGGCAAGTTCGCGACGCTGCAGTTCAAGGAAAGCCTGTCCGACTCGCAGCCGTTCCGCCGCATGCTCGTGCGCCTGAAGCGCGAGATCATCACGATGAAGAAGCCCGCGATCAAGCCGGAACTCGGCCGCGCGCCGTTCGTCGACGCGCGCACGCTGAAGTCGTGGCTCGATCGCGGCCACGACGATACCGGCCGCCCGGTCGTGATGCTCGACACGCGCAACGCGTTCGAGGTCGACGTCGGCACGTTCGACAACGCGCTCGACTACCGGATCGACAAGTTCAGCGAATTCCCGGAAGTGATCGACGCGAACCGCGCCGACCTCGAAGGCAAGACGGTCGTGTCGTTCTGCACCGGCGGCATCCGCTGCGAGAAGGCCGCGATCCACATGAAGGAAATCGGCATCGACAACGTGTACCAGCTCGAAGGCGGGATCCTGAAATACTTCGAGGAAGTCGGCGGCGCGCATTATCACGGCGACTGCTTCGTGTTCGACTACCGCACCGCGCTGAACCCGCAGCTCCAGCCGACCGAGAACGTCACGTGCTTCGCGTGCCGCGCGGTCGTCACGCCGGAAGCGCAACGATCGCCGAGCTACGTGGCCGGCAAGTCGTGCCCGGCCTGCGCGCAGGCAGCCAGCGCCGCGTAACGGCGCGTCGCACCGCGCCCCGCCGATGAATCCCGGCTATCGCGGCCGCTTCGCGCCGTCGCCCACCGGCCCGCTGCACTTCGGCTCGCTGGTCGGCGCGCTCGCAAGCTGGCTCGACGCCCGCGCGCACGGCGGCACATGGCTCGTCCGCATCGAGGATCTCGACGGCCCGCGCACGGTCCCCGGCGCGGCCGACGACATCCTCGCGACCCTCGCGCATTTCGGCATGACGCCCGACGAACCGCCCATCTGGCAGAGTACGCGCGATGCGGCCTACACGGCCGCGCTCGAGCGGCTCGTCGCGGCGGGGCTCGTCTATCCGTGCGGCTGCACGCGCAAGGAAATCGCCGATTCGCTGCGCGCCGCCCATGAACGCCATACGACGCTCGCGTACCCGGGCACCTGCCGCACCGGCCTGCACGGCAAGCCCGCGCGCGCATGGCGGCTGCGCGTGCCGGACGGCAACGATGCGGTCGTCACGTTCGACGATCGCTGGCAGCACGCGCAATCGCAGAACCTCGCGACCGAAGTCGGCGATTTCGTGCTGAAACGCGCGGACGGCCAATGGGCGTATCAGCTCGCGGTCGTCGTCGACGATGCCGATGCCGGCATCACGCACGTCGTGCGCGGCGCCGACCTGCTCGATTCGACCGCGCGCCAGATCTACCTGCAGCGCTGCCTCGGCGTGCCGACTCCCGCGTACCTGCACGTGCCGGTCGTCGTCGATGCCAACGGCGAAAAGCTCAGCAAGCAGACGGGCGCGACGGCACTCGAACGCGACGATCCGCTGCCGGCGCTGCGGGCCGCGGCCGCGCATCTCGGTCTGGCGGCCGATGGCGATCGGCCGGTCCATACGATCGACGCGTTCTACGCGGCCGCGACCGATGCATGGGCGCGTCGCTTCGGGCCGCGTGCCGGTTGAATCGCTTGCACGACGCCGGCCCACGCCGACGACGCGCCTGTCTCGGTCAGCACCGAATCCAGCCGCATGAAAGCAAGGCGAAAGCCACGTCCGCCGACGACTCGGCATCGAAAGCTCCTCCCGCACGCGGCAAGCAATAGCTCGCACACGCCCCGCCCCGATCGCCTCGCCCAATGAAAAACGGGCACATGCTCGTCACATGTACCCGCTTGTCCGGCAGCGCTCACGCGCCGCCCCAACCACTCGGCCCGCCTTATGCCGACGGCTTGCGCGGCATCCCGAAGCCGCCGAGCAGCGCGGCGACCTGGCGCTTCGGCCCTTTCTTCTCGGGCTGCTGCGCGGGCTGCGCGTCGTCCGGCTGCTTCGCCGACGCCGACGGCTCGTACGGCTTCAGGAAGAAATCGTCGACCGGCGCTTCGTGGCGGCGATGATGGCCACCGCGCTCGGCGCTGCCCGACGACCGACGGCCCGATGCCCCGCGATGCTCGTCGCGATCGCGCCGGCCGCCCCGTTCGCCACCGCGCTCACCGCCACGCTCCCCGCCGCGCTCGTCGTGACGATGGCGCGCCGGCTTGTCGAGCTTGAGCGTCTGCATTTCGAGCGGACGCTTGATCAGCTTCTCGATATCGGCGAGCTGCTTGCGCTCGTTCGGGCTGCACAGCGACAGCGCGTCGCCCGTCGCACCCGCGCGGCCGGTACGGCCGATCCGGTGCACGTAGTCTTCCGCGCTGAACGGCAGGTCGAAGTTGATCACGGCCGGCAGCTCGGCGATGTCGAGACCGCGCGCGGCCACGTCGGTCGCGACCAGCGCCTCGATCTCGCCGCGCTTGAACGCGTCGAGCGCCTGCATCCGCTCGATCTGCGTCTTGTCGCCGTGGATCGCCGATGCGACCACGCCGTCGCGCTCGAGATTGCGCGCGAGGCGGCTCGCACCGATCTTGCTGTTGCAGAACACGATCACCTGCTTGAGGCCGCGATCGCGCAGCAACTGCACGACGGCCGCCTGCTTGTCGCCTTCGGCGACGTCGTAGACGATCTGCGTGACGTTCGCGTTCGTCGAGTTGCTGCGCGCGACCTCGATCGTCTGCGGGTTGCGCAGGTAGGTCGACGCGAGCTTCTTGATTTCGCCCGAGAAGGTGGCCGAGAACAACAGCGTCTGACGCTCCTTCGGCAGCAGGTTCAGGATGCGCTGCAGATCGGGCAGGAAGCCCATGTCGAGCATCCGGTCGGCTTCGTCGAGCACGAGGATCTGCACCTGGCCGAGGTTCGCCGTCTTCTGCTGCACGTGGTCGAGCAGGCGGCCCGGCGTCGCGATCAGGATCTCGACGCCGCGGCGCAGTTCGGCCGATTGCGGGTTCATGTCGACGCCGCCGAACACCACCGCGCTGCGCAGCGGCGTGTGCTTCGCATACGCGTGCACGTTCGCGGCGACCTGGTCGGCGAGTTCGCGGGTCGGCGTGAGGATCAGCGCACGCACCGGGTGGCGCGCCGGTGACGCGCTCGTGTTGGCCTGCGGCAGCAGACGCTGGATGATCGGCAGCGAGAAGCTCGCGGTCTTGCCGGTGCCCGTTTGCGCGGCGCCCATGACGTCGCGGCCGGCGAGCACGACCGGAATGGCCTGCGCCTGGATCGGCGTCGGCGTCGTATAGCCCTGCTCCGCAATGGCTTTCAGGATATCGGCGGCAAGGCCGAATTGATCGAAGGTTGCGTCGACGGGCTTGGCGACAGAATCGGACATGGTGGCGTTTCGCTCAAAAGGCGCGGCGGGGACATCGTGCGTCAGGCCAGCCGGGCCTGCGCTCATCACAATTCGGAAATAGACGGAGCCGCGGCGCGCCGCGCGGCGCCGCTCTGGCGCTTGGGACCGGTTCAATGCGAACGCTGGACGCCAGGCCGTGCGGACTCCGTTCGGCGCGAATGCCGGCGGAAAGGGCCGTATTGTAGCACCGTGCGGGCATCTGTCCGTGACAACGCCGCGAACGGCCGTGGCGGCGGTTCGCGCGGCGGGGCCGCCAAGGCCCGCCCAAGGCCCGCGCGGGCGAACGGCTGGCCGATCGGGTTATCCGACTCGGCCGGCACACGATATTAGGGGTTCGATCTCTAAGCGTCGTATCGACAGGTCCGCCGTCAGCCCGACAGCCGGTCAACGCGGGTGGCGAATACGCTCCGCGATCGTGCCCGCCGGTCAGCCCTTCTTCTTTTTCTTCTCGACCTGCACGCAGTCGCCCAGCAGCGGCGGCGACTTCGGGTCGGCGATCTCGTCGCGCAGCGTCGCTTCCTTGCCCTTCGTCCACCACGTATAGCGGCCTGCCTGATAGCGCGCGCCGGACGCCGACACCGTATCGACGAACAGCATCTGCTTGCCGTCGACCGGCACGAGCGCGAAGCTCTGGCCGTTGCCCGCGAGCCAGTACGACACGCGCATCGGCTGCTTGTGGTTCGCGCACTGGTAGACGGTTTGCTGGCGCGCGTCGGCGTCGATCTCTTCGACGGTCAGTTGCGCGGCATGCGCGACGGAAACGGCGGTGCCGGCGAGCGCAAGCGCAGCGAAGGTTTGGCGAATCATGCAGGTCCTCTCACGAGACGGGTGGAAACGCGCCCTCGCGGGGCGCGCGGTTATTGTTTATCGGGGTGGCGGGTTAGCACGCCGGTTGCCGGAATCAGGGATCGATCACGTCCGCGCACGCATCGGTCGGCGCGGCGGCGACATGGCCGACGAGCGGCACGATCTTGAGCCCGGCCGACGCCACCCGGCACGGCGCGGCCGCGAGGCCGCAGCCCGCGAGACTCGCGACGAGCGCCAGCGCGACGCCCAGCTTTCCGATACGCAACCATCTCGACGCCATCGTCCTCTCCTCGTTCCGTCAGCGCGCCGACACGGGCCGGACGGCCGCGGCCGCGCGCTTCGCGCGTTCGCGGGCTTCGTCGACGGTCGCGCCGGTCGCCAGCGCGACGCCCATGCGTCGCTTCGCAAAACTTTCCGGCTTGCCGAACAGGCGCAGGTCCGCGCCCGGCACCGCGAGCGCGTCGCGCACGCCTTCGAACGCGATCCCGCGCTCGTCGAGCCCGCCGTAGATCACCGCCGACGCAGCCGGCGTGCCGAGCGCCGGATCCACCGGCAGCCCGAGAATCGCCCGCGCGTGCAGCTCGAATTCCGACTGGCGCTGCGAGGCGAGCGTGACGAGGCCCGTATCGTGCGGCCGCGGGCTCACCTCGGAGAACCAGACGTCGTCGCCGCGCACGAACAGCTCGACGCCGAACATCCCGCGCCCGCCGAGCGCCTCGGTCACCTTGTGCGCGATCTCGCGCGACTTCGCGAGCGCTGCCGCGCGCATCGGCTGCGGCTGCCACGATTCGACATAGTCGCCCGCCACCTGCACGTGGCCGACCGGCTCGCAGAAGTAGGTACGCGTGTCGAGCGTCGCGGGGTCGATCGCGCGCACGGTCAGCTGCGTGATCTCGTAGTCGAAATCGACGAAGCCCTCGACGATCACGCGGCCGTGGTTCACGCGCCCGCCCGCCATCGCATGGTCCCACGCGGGTTCCACGTCGGCGTCGGTCTTCACGACCGACTGCCCCTTGCCCGACGACGACATCACGGGCTTCACGACGCACGGCATGCCGATCTTCGCGACGGCCGCGCTGAAGGCTTCGAACGAATCGGCGAACGCATACGGCGACGTCGGCAGGCCGAGCTCCTCGGCCGCGAGCCGGCGGATTCCTTCGCGATTCATCGTGAGCTGCGTCGCGCGCGCGGTCGGGATCACCTCGGCGAGGCCGGCCGCCTCGATCGCCGCGAGCGCGTCGGTGGCGATCGCCTCGATCTCGGGCACGATCAAATGCGGGCGCTCGGCCTCGACGATCGCCCGCAGCGCGGCCGGGTCCGTCATGTCGATCACGTGCGCGCGATGGGCGACCTGGTGGCCTGGCGCATCCTGATAACGATCGACCGCGACGACTTCGACGCCGAGGCGCTGCAACGCGATGATGACTTCCTTGCCGAGTTCGCCGGCGCCGAGCAGCATGACGCGCGTGGCCGAGGGTGAAAGCGGCGTACCGAGCCGCTGACCGATCTGCATGTGATTTCCCGCTGGTTCTGTTGGAGGACGAAAACGGCTTCGATGTTAACACGGGCATCCGGGCCGGTTTGGGCGGTTTGGTCGCGCCCACGCCGCGCCGCGCGATCCCGTGGGCGGGCTGCGAACGTTTTCACGCGCGAAGTGTCGGCTCGCCTGCCGCGGGGCGGGTGCGTTACTCTTACGCCTTGATCAGAATCCGAAGAGGAACGAGGCTCATGTCCCACCTGTCCGCGGCCGCACGCGCACGCACCGGCCTGCTTCGCCCGTTGCGCGCGCCGCTTTGCGCGCTGACGCTTGCCACGCTTCTCGCCGCCTGCGCGATGCCGACCCATCCCGATTCCGCCGCCCCCGCGCCCGACCCGTACAACCCGGCCGCCGTCCAGCTGCTCGACGACACCAGTTGGGAGCTCACCAGCTGGGTGAACGCCGACGGCACGCCACGCGCGATCCCGCACGGCGACAACGGCGAACCGATCAAGCTCGCGCTGTCGACCGATTCGGGCATCCGGCGCGCGAGCGGGTTCTCCGGCTGCAACCGCTACATGGGCACCTACGCGATCAAGAACGGCGTGCTGAGCTTCGGCCCGCTCGCCGGCACGCGGATGGCCTGCCCGAACACGCTCGGCGGCCAGCTCGAAGCCGCCTACCTCGATGCGCTCGCCCACGTCGAGAAGACCGGCGTGCAGATGCGTGCGCCCCAGCAATTGCAGATCGTGACCCAGGCCGGCGCAACGCTGACGTTCACGCACCGGAGCCCCTGATGTACGGCGCGCGCGAAGGCCGACCGACCGCCTTCGCGTGGCGCGCCACGCGCACGCGCCAGCCGCGTGCGTCGCGCGGCGTGAATCGGAATCACGCCGCGTTAGAGTCTTGTTCGCCGGCCGGTTAAACTCGGCGGGTCGCGCCCCGCGCGCCCCGCCCCACTCCTGTTTCAAAGCATGCACACGGTTGTCTTCGGCTGGTTCGGCATCTCCGCCGTCTGGTTCCTCCTTCTCTTCTGGCGTCTCGTGCAGGCGATGCTGCCCGGCGGCGGCGGGCTCGCCGGTCGCGGCTCGATTCGCCTGTGGCTCGGCTTCGCCGCGGTATTCGTCGCAAGCTGCACGCTGACGAGCCCGCTGTCGGGCCCCGACACGAACGCGCTCGGTCATGCGTTCTCGGCCGGCTTCGCCCACGTGCTCGGCCCGGTCGGCACGCCGGTCGCGATGGTCGTGCTGTTCTTCGCCGGCCTGCCGTGGCTGACCGGCATCGGCTGGCGGCAGTTCGCCGCATGGGTCGACACGTCGTTCGGCGTCAAGCTGTCGCGCGACGGCGGCGACGACGACGCGCGCGGAATCGCCGACCTGCCGCGCAGCGCGCTGCATCGCGACGACGACGTCGTGCAACCGACCACCGCGCACACCGTCAACTCGATGGCGCCGCGCCAGAACGGCCGGTATTCGCGCCCGACATTGTGGAAACCCGATCCGCAGGCACGACCGAAGCCGCGCAGCAAGACGCCCCCGCGCCCCCTTGCGGAACCCGTCGCGCCGTCGGGCTGGCTGAAGCCGACCGCCTCCCCGCGCACGCCGGTGCCGCCCGCCCCCATCCCGGCCAGCGCGATGCCGCCGCCGACCACCGGCAGCACCGCCAGCCTCGCGCGCGCCGCCGCGAACGCGCAAGTGCCGCGCCCCGCGCCCGCCCCGCTTCCGGTCGGATTCGAACCCGTCCGGCCGCGTCCGACCGCCGCGCGGCCGGCCACCGCTGCGCTGACGCAGACCGCGCCGCGCGCGACCGTCGCGCCGCGACCGGCCGGCACGCAAGCGCAACGTCCGCCGGTGCGCCCGGTCGCGGGCACGGCGGCCACCGGCCAGTCGCCGGACGCGGCACGTCGCCGCCCGGCGCCGCCCGCCCCGGCGCGCGCGCCGCTCTATGCGTGGAACGAGAAACCGGCCGCGCCGATTACGCCGGCGCCGAGCGTTCACGACACGCTGCGTTCGATCGAGGCCAGCACCGCGCAATGGGCGTCGCTGGGCGGCGCACAGTCGGCCGATGCAACGCACGCGGCGGCCGCGGCCGCCGCCGTGGCCGGCGTCGCCGCGGCAGCAGACAGCGTGGCCGCGCCGGTAACGGCGGCATCGGCGGTCGCGTCGAACGCGTTCGCCTCCGCGGCACATGACATTGCAGCCCAGGACACCAACGTTCCGGCAGCACACAAAGAACACGATGCCGTGCCCGCGTACGACGATCGCGCGCCGATCGTGCTCGACGCCTTCATGCCGGCAGAATCGCGGATCACGCAGGCGCCGGCTGGCGAGTTGCGTGGCCCTGCGCTCGATGACGCTACATCGCACGCGCTGCCGAAAACCGGCACCGACGATCGCGTGGTTTCGCATCACGCCGACGACGAGATCCGTCATGTCGACGATGTGCCCGCCGCGCCGGCATTCGGGATCGCAGCCGCGCCGTCGTTCGACGCGCCCATCGATCTCGCGCCGTGGGACGACGTTGTCAGCGCGCCGGTTTCCGCCCTCGACGTGTCGACCGAAAACCCGAGCGCCGAATCGCTGGCGAACACCGCAGGATCGGAATCCGCTCATTCAGCCTCCACGCAAACAGGCGATGCAGCGGTTCGCGACCTCGGCACCAGCACGCCGGCCGGGTCCGTCGATATCGACGACAAGGACGACGCGCAACCGGCGGCTGCCATCGACCGCGCCGCACCGGTCCACGTGCCGCAAGGCGCTGCCGATGCGCACGCCGGTGTAAAACCCGCCGAAAGCATCGTTCCGTTCGCTGTGCTGCCCTCTTCGTCGATCGCGCAGACGTCTGCCCGCACGCTTTCCGGGACCGCGTCGACTACAGCAGCAACGTCCGCACCGGCCCGATCACAGCCTGCACCGGAAGCTGGCAAGGCAATGGAGGCGGACCCAGCGGCACCGCTGTCGGCCGGCGCTCAACGCGCGACGCCCGCCGCCACACAGTGGACAGCCCCGACGATGCCGTCCGCTGCGGCACCGGCGACCGTCGCTTCGGAAGTGCCGAAATCGCCCGCGGCTCAACCGTTCGCCGCAGCTTCGACGGCTTCGGCCATCGCCGCATCGCCACTGGCCGGCACGGCTCATGGCGCGACTGCACAAGCATCCACACCCGCATCGAGCGTCGCCCCCGCTACCGCCGCCATCTCACCCGTTGGCATAACCGGCACCGCGTCCGCTTCGCTGACGCAACCGGCCGCATCGGCACCGCCCGTTACTTCCGCCGCGCCGGCATCGCCGGCCGGTGTTACGGGCATGACTTACGGTTCGCTTTCCGGCGCTTCGACGCCCGCATCGACCGCTGCGCCCGTCGTGACGGCATCGACGACCGGTGCGTCGGGTTCGACGTTCGGTTCGATCGCGCCGACGCCGGACACATCGGCGCCCGCCATCGCGACGCCCGCGACTTTCACGTCCGCGCCGAACGCTGCACCGTCTTCCGCGCCGGCATCGACGCTTCCCGCCAGCACGGCGACCACGTCGACCGGTACAACGACCACGACCTTCGCTACATCCGGCTCATCCGGCGCAGTCACCCCGCAGCCGCCAATCAGCTTGCCGGTGTCGCCCACCACGTCCACCACGACGTCGGCGTCCTTCAGCGCGCTCGCTCCGGCCACCACGGCCGCCGCCACTCCGGCCCACCCGCCCGCGGGTGCGCCTTCAGCCGCAGCCGGATCGCCGATGTCGATCGCGCCCGTACCTGCCGCAACCACAACCGCAGCCGCAACCCAGACGTTCACGACACCGCCCGCCCCTGCCGCTTCGTCGGCAGGCTGGACCATGTCGCATGACGTGACCGCGACGCCGACCGCGGCGCCGCCGGCAGCAATCGTCCCCGGCACGAACCTCCCGGCCACGCCGGCAGCCGTCAGTTCGGCGCCGCCGACCGTGATCCCGCCAATCGGCGCACCCGCGGCCCATGCAACCGAGGCCACCGACGCAACCGAACCGCCCCCGGCCGACACCCCCGTCCGTCAGCCGCGCCCGAACGCGTTCGAATTCCACGCACCCGCGTCGTTCAGCGTCGAACTGCCGACGCTCGACCTGCTCGAACCGGCATCCGACGACATCGAAACGATCACCGAGGAACACCTCGCGCAAACCGCGCAGGTGATCGAGCAGCGGCTGCAGGAATTCAAGGTGCCGGTGACGGTGGTCGGTGCATCGGCCGGCCCCGTGATCACGCGCTTCGAGATCGAACCCGCGCTCGGCGTGCGCGGCAGCCAGATCGTCGGCCTGATGAAGGATCTGTCTCGCGGCCTCGGCCTCACGTCGATCCGCGTCGTCGAGACGATTCCCGGCAAGACCTGCATGGGCCTCGAACTGCCGAACGCGAAGCGTCAGATGATCCGCCTGTCGGAAATTCTTGCCGCACGCGAATATCAGCATTCGCCGTCGCAACTGACGATCGCGATGGGCAAGGACATCACCGGCCATCCGGTCGTCACCGACCTCGCGAAGGCGCCGCACATGCTCGTTGCCGGTACAACCGGTTCGGGCAAGTCGGTCGCGATCAACGCGATGATCCTGTCGCTGCTGTACAAGGCGACGCCGGAAGACGTGCGGCTCATCATGATCGACCCGAAGATGCTGGAGTTGTCGGTCTACGAAGGCATCCCGCACCTGCTCGCGCCGGTCGTCACCGACATGAAGCTCGCGGCCAACGCGCTGAACTGGTGCGTCGGCGAAATGGAGAAGCGCTACCGGCTGATGTCGGCCGTCGGCGTGCGCAACCTCGCGGGCTTCAACCAGAAGATCCGCGACGCGGAAGCGAAGGAAAAGAAGATCGGCAACCCGTTCTCGCTGACGCCCGACGATCCGGAGCCGCTGTCGAAGCTGCCGCTGATCGTCGTCGTGATCGACGAGCTGGCCGACCTGATGATGGTGGCCGGCAAGAAGATCGAGGAGCTGATCGCCCGCCTCGCGCAGAAGGCGCGCGCGGCCGGCATCCACCTGATCCTCGCGACCCAGCGGCCGTCCGTCGACGTGATCACGGGCCTCATCAAGGCGAACATCCCGACGCGCGTCGCGTTCCAGGTATCGTCGAAGATCGACTCGCGCACGATCCTCGACCAGATGGGTGCGGAGTCGCTGCTCGGGATGGGCGACATGCTGTTCCTGCCGCCCGGCACCGGCTATCCGCAGCGCGTGCACGGCGCGTTCGTCGCCGACGAGGAAGTGCACCGGATCGTCGAGTACCTGAAGCAGTTCGGCGAGCCGCAGTACGAGGAAGGCATCCTCGACGGCCCGGCCGCCGACGGCGCGACGCAGGACCTGTTCGGCGACGCGCCGGACGCGGAAGCCGATCCGCTGTACGACGAAGCGGTCGCATTCGTCGTGCGCACGCGGCGCGCGTCGATCTCGTCGGTGCAACGGCAGTTGCGCATCGGCTACAACCGCGCGGCGCGCCTCGTCGAGCAGATGGAAGCGGCCGGCCTCGTGTCGGCGATGGGCATCAACGGCAGCCGCGAGGTACTCGTGCCGGCCACGGCCGACTGAAGCCGGCAGGCCGGCGGCCGCGAATCATCGATCCGGGCGTGCCACACAACCGATCGCCCCGCAAAAAAAGGCGCTGCCTCGGCAGCGCCTTTTGCATTTACTGCACCGGCACCAGCTTGAAGTCGACCGGCTTGCCGACCGCGACCTTCTGCGGATTCGCGCCGAGTTGCCCGGTTTCGACATCGCGGCTGAACACGTAGAACGTGTCGCTGTCCTGGTTGCCGACGATCAGCCACTTGCCGGTCGGATCGATCAGGAATTCGCGCGGCGTCTTGCCGAGGCTCGACTGGCGACCAACGTGTTTCAACCGGCCGTCGGCCTTGTTCACCGCGTAGATCACGAGGTCGTTCGCGTCGCCGCGGTTGCTCGCGTACAGGAAGCGGCCGTCCGGCGACAGGTGGATCGCGCCGCCGCCGACCTTGCCCTTGAAGCCCGGCGCCGTCATCGGCAGCGTCTCGATCGGCGTCAGCTTGCCGTCGTGGTAGCCGAATACCTCGACCGATGCGTTCAGCTCGCTCGTCACGTACGCGAACCGGCCGTCGGCGCTGAACACCATGTGGCGCGGGCCCGAGCCGGCCTTCACCGGCGTGTAGCGCGCCTCGGTCGGGCTGATCAGCCCGCGGCTGCCGTCCACCGTGTAGCGGTAGCCGTAGATCTTGTCCGCGCCGAGATCCTGCACGAACAGGTAGCGGCCGTCCGGCGAAAACACCGTCGAATGCACGTGCGCGCCGTCCTGGCGGCCCTTCACGGGCCCGGTGCCTTCGTGGTGAACCGTCAGCACGGCCTGGCCGACCGCGCCGTCGTCGCGCAGCGGGAACACCGCGAAGCTGCCGCCCGGATCGGCCGCGACCGAGTAGTTGGCCGTCACGAGGTACTTGCCGTCCGGCGACAGCGCGAGATAGCAAGGATCGTTCCCTTCGGACGATACGCGGTCGATGAAGCTCAGCGCGCCCGTCTTCGCGTCGAAGCGGAATGCGCTCACGCCGCCGCGCTGCGTCGCCGGGCCGTTGTCGCCGGGCAGTTCGTTGACCGCGTAGACGGTGCGACCGTCGCGGCTCGGCAACAGATACGACGGATTTTCGGTCTTCGCCGACGATACCGGCGCGACGCCGCCGGTCTTGGTATCGAAGCGGTAAACGTAGATCCCGTCGCTGCCGCCGCCCGTATAGGTGCCGACGAGCAGGTTGTAGACGCCGTCGGCCGGGGCGGACGATTGCTGTGCAAACGCGTGGGTCGCGGACAGGGAAAGCACGATCGCGAAACCTTTCATCCAGTGAGCGAGCCTAAGCGGGAACCCTCGTGTCGAAGCGCGTGCGTCATGCTCGCGTAAACGGTTGGGCATTGAATCCTCCTTGCATCGAGTCGCTTCAAGTGTTGAGATAGGACGAAACGCCGGCCGTTCATGCGCTCCGCCGCCCGGCCGAGTATACGGGGCGCGGCGCCCGGGCGTGAAGTCCGGGCCGCCGACGTCCGCATTGTGAACTCGAATACCCAAGGATCGCCTGCCCATGCCCGCCCTGATCGAAGACTACGCCCTCGTCGGCGATGGCCATACGGCCGCGCTGATCGCAAAAGACGGCTCCGTCGACTGGCTGTGCTGGCCCCGCTTCGATTCGGGCGCCTGCTTCGCGGCGCTGCTCGGCACGCCCGAGCACGGCCGCTGGCTGCTTGCTCCGGCCGCCGACGCCGCGATCACGCACACGACCCGCCGCTATCGCGGCGACACGCTGATTCTCGAAACCGATTACGAAAGCGCGGACGGCGCCGTCACCGTGATCGACTTCATGCCGCCCGGCAACGGCTGGTCCGAGCTGGTGCGGATCGTCGTCGGCCGCCACGGCACGATGAAGATGCGCATGGAGCTCGTGTTGCGCTTCGACTACGGTTTCTCGATTCCGTGGGTCACGCAACTGACCCGCGAGGACGGCATGAAGGCCATCGCCGGGCCCGACACCGTCGTACTGCGCACGCCGGTGCCGCTCACCGGCAAGAACCTCCATACGCTCGCGGAATTCACGGTCGGCGCCGACGAGCGCGTGCCGTTCTCGCTCGGCTACGCGGCGTCGCACATGCGGCTGCCGCCCGCGCGCGATCCGCTGTCGATGCTCGCGCGCACCGAGAACTACTGGCTCGAATGGGCGGGCCGCTGCCAGGTGCAGGGCCGCTACGCGGCCGCCGTGCGCCGCTCGCTGATCACGCTGAAGGCGCTCGCGTACGAGCCGACCGGCGGCATCGTCGCCGCGCCGACCACGTCGCTGCCCGAGAAGATCGGCGGCAACCGCAACTGGGATTACCGCTACTGCTGGCTGCGCGACGCGACGATCACGCTGCTCGCGCTGATGCGCGGCGGCTACTACGACGAGGCGCGGGCCTGGCGCACGTGGCTCGGCCGCGTGATGGCCGGCTCGCCGGAGCAGATCCAGATCATGTACGGGATCGCCGGCGAGCGCCGGCTGCCGGAGATGGAGCTCGACTGGCTGCCCGGCTACCAGGACTCGCTGCCGGTACGCGTCGGCAACGGCGCCGCGAACCAGCTCCAGCTCGACGTGTTCGGCGAGGTGATGGCCGCGCTGCACCTCGCGCGCGTGGGCGGCCTGCAGGCCGACGACACGGTCTGGTCCGTGCAGTGCGCGCTGCTCGACCATCTGGAAAAGATCTGGCAGGAGCCGGACGAAGGGATCTGGGAAACGCGCGGCGGCCGGCGCCATTTCACGTTCTCGAAGGTGATGGCGTGGGTCGCGTTCGACCGCGCGATCAAGTCGGCGGAAATGTTCCGGCTGCCCGGCTCGCTCGACCGCTGGCGCGCGCTGCGCGAGCGGATCCATGCGGACGTCTGCGCCAATGCGTGGCACGAAGGCAAGCAGGCGTTCGCGCAAAGCTACGGCAGCGACGAACTCGACGCGAGCGTGCTGCTGCTGCCGCAGCTCGGCTTCCTGCCGCCGGAAGACCCGCGCATCGTCGGCACGGTCGACGCGATCGAACGGGAATTGCTGCACGACGGGCTCGTGATGCGCTACCGCACGACCGAATACGACGACGGCCTGCCGCCGGGCGAAGGCACGTTTCTCGCATGCAGCTTCTGGCTGGTCGACAGCTACGCGCTGCTCGGCCGGATCGACGACGCGCATCGGCTCTTCAGCCGCCTGCTCGCGCTGTCGAACGACCTCGGGCTGCTCGCCGAGGAATACGACCCGGTCGCCGGGCGGCTCGTCGGCAACTTCCCGCAGGCGTTCTCGCACGTGGCGCTCGTGCACACCGCGATGAACCTGATGCACCACGAAGACGCGATGGCGCGCGCGGCCGGCCAGCCCGCGCCGGCCGTGGCCACCGGCCGCTGAACGCTGCCGCCGCGGCCTTGGTCAGAGATCGTCAAATCGCAACACTTTGATGAAAACCCGGGGAAATGTTGCATTGCACCACCGATCGTTGTCCGATATGATCGACGCGATTGTCCGGCTGCAATGCAACATGGCCGGTCGCTGACCCACACGGCACGCCGCGACGCCTCACGCCGCCCTTGCGCACCGTCCCCCACGCGGGAGTAGCCTGCATGCTTTACCAACTGCACGAATTCCAGCGGGCCATGCTGAGCCCCCTCACGGCCTGGGCCCAGGCCGCCTCGAAGTCGTTCGCGAATCCGTCCAGTCCGTTCTCGCTGATGCCCGGCGCCCCGCGGATGGCAGCCGCCTATGAGCTGATGTATCGGCTCGGCAAGGATTACGAAAAGCCGGAATTCAACATTCATCAGATCGTCAAGGACGGCCACAACATTCCGATCGTCGAGCAGACGATCATCGAGAAGCCGTTCTGCCGGCTGCTGCGCTTCAAGCGCTATTCGGACGACGCCGACGCCGTCACGCAACTGAAGGACGAGCCGGTCGTGCTGGTCTGCGCGCCGCTGTCGGGCCACCATTCGACGCTGCTGCGCGACACCGTGCGCACGCTGCTGCAGGATCACAAGGTCTACATCACCGACTGGATCGACGCGCGCATGGTGCCCGTCGAGGTCGGCCCGTTCCACCTGCACGACTACATCGCGTACATCCAGGAATTCATCCGCCACATCGGCGCGCGCAACCTGCACGTGATCTCGGTATGCCAGCCGACGGTGCCGGTGCTCGCGGCGATTTCGCTGATGGCGAGCCGCGGCGAGGACACCCCGCTCACGATGACGATGATGGGCGGCCCGATCGATGCGCGCCGCAGCCCGACTTCCGTGAATTCGCTCGCGACGCAGCACTCGACCGCGTGGTTCGAGAACAACGTGATCCACACGGTGCCCGCGAACTATCCGGGCGAAGGCCGCCAGGTGTATCCGGGCTTCCTGCAGCACACGGGCTTCGTCGCGATGAACCCGGAGCGGCACGCGCAATCGCACTGGGATTTCTACCAGAGCCTGCTGCGCGGCGACGAGGACGATGCCGAAGCGCACCGCCGCTTCTACGACGAGTACAACGCGGTGCTCGACATGGCCGCCGAGTATTACCTCGAAACCATTCGCGTCGTGTTCCAGGAATTCCGGCTGGCGGAAGGCACGTGGGACGTCGAAGGCGAGCGCGTGCGGCCGCAGGACATCAAGCACACCGCGCTGATGACGATCGAAGGCGAACTCGACGACATCTCGGGCAGCGGCCAGACCCACGTCGCGCACGAGCTGTGCACGGGCATTCCGCAAGACGATCGCCGCAGCCTGACCGCCGAGAAGTGCGGTCACTACGGGATCTTCTCGGGCCGCCGCTGGCGCACGATCATCTATCCGCAACTGCGCGACTTCATCCGCGAGCATGCGCCGGAGCCGAAGAACGGCGCGACGAAGTTGCCCGCCGATGCGCAGGATGCGACCGCGATCGGCGTCGTGCCGGCCGCCAAACCGGAGCCGGAGACGACGGCGCGCGCCACCGCCGCGAAGCGTACGCGCGCGAAGGCGCCGGCCGTGACGGTCGCGCCCGCGAGGACACCCGCCGCAAAGGCCGCGCCCGCCGCGAAACGCGCGGCAAGCAGCCCGCGCGCAAAACCCGTGCGTGCCCGCAAGGCCGCCTGACACGCCGCCCTCCGACGCAAAAACGCCGCCGTTGCTTTGAACTGAACCCCAAAAGTTGGACGCCAACTTTTGGGTTTTTTTCATGGCGAGATATACCGAGCAGTTCAAGCTATCGGTAGTGAAGCGGTGCATCGGGGGGGAAGCCATACGCGCGGTGGCGCGAACGCATGGCTTGAGTCACTCGACGGTTTCCCAGTGGTACGCCACATACCAGGCTCATGGTAAGGACGGCGTGCGTAGGAAGTACAACTCATACGATGTGGCGTTCAGGCTCAAAGTTGTTCAGCACATGCGCGAGCATGGCGTGTCGAGCAAGGAAGCGGCGGCGCGGTTCAATATTCGCAATCCGAGCGCGGTGCTCGAATGGGCTCGCCGCTATGATGATGGTGGTTTGACTGCCCTCGCGCCGAGGCCCAAAGGCCGCCGCCCAACCGCAATGCCAAAAACACCGCCTGCTCAGCCTCTGAACCCTACCGATGGCACGGATACCCGTACCCGCGAGGACCTGCTTCAGGAACTGAACTACCTGCGCATGGAGAACGCGTATCTAAAAAAGCTGAGGGCCTTGGTTCAGGCGCAGGCTGTACCGCGCAAAAAGCGCAAATAGTGCTTGAGCTAAGGCAACAATTCCCGCTGGCTGGCTTGCTCCGGGTGGCCGGACTGGCTCGCAGCACGTTTTATTACCAGTGCAAGGCGCTGGCCGCTCCCGATCGACATGCGAGTGTGAAAGCGAAAATTCGAGCACTGTTCGAGCAGCACAAGGGGCGCTATGGCTATCGACGCATCACGCTGGCGCTGCGCCGTCTGGGGCAGATGATTAACCACAAGACGGTTGCACGCCTGATGCGCAAGATGCAGTTGAAGTCCTGCGTGCGGGTCAAGAAGTACCGTGCGTATAGGGGCAACACGTGCAAGACGGCCCCGCATCTGCTCCAGCGCCAGTTCCATGCCGCCCGTCCGAACGAGAAGTGGGTTACCGACATCACCGAGTTCAGCGTAGGTGGCCAAAAGCTGTATCTGTCACCAGTGCTGGATCTGTACAACGGGGAGATCATCGCGTACCAGACGCATACTCGGCCAGCCTTCCAGATGGTTACTGACATGTTGCGCAAGGCTTTGCGTCGCCTGCAACCCGACGAAAGACCCATGTTGCACTCTGATCAAGGCTGGCATTATCAAATGCCCGGCTGGCGGCTCATGCTCGAGCAACGCTCGTTGGCGCAAAGCATGTCGCGTAAAGGCAATTGCTTGGACAACGCTGCCATGGAAAGCTTCTTCGGCACGCTGAAATCCGAGTTCTTCTACTTGAACCACTTCAGCAGCATTGAACAGCTACGCATCGGCTTGAAGCGCTACATCCGGTACTACAATCACGAGCGCATCAAGCTCAAACTGAAAGGGCTGAGTCCTGTGCAATACAGGACTCAGCCTCATCCGGCCTAGCCGGTAACCGTCCAACTTCGTGGGTTCAGTTCACTTGCGCACGGCGGCGTTTTTTCATGCGGCGACGACGAGCGGGCGGCTCGCCGGCTCGTCCGTTCGTTGCGTCAGCGCCGCAGCAGATACGCGAGCAGCACCTCGGTGTTCATCCGGACCATCTCCGCGCGTTCGTCGGTGTCGGTGAAGTCGCGGCCGAGCGTCGCGGCGAGCGTGAAGCGGTTCGAGACGATGTAGTAGCCGAGCCCCGACAGCGTCACGTAGAAGCGCAGCGGATCGACGTCGTTGCGAAACAGCCCGGCCTTCTGGCCGCGCATCAGCACGTTGCCGAGCTTCGCGACGATCGGCGACATCATCTCGCGGATCCGCGTCGACTTGTGCAGATAGCGGGCTTCGTGCAGGTTCTCGTTGTTGATGAGCCGGAGCAGTTCCGGATGGTCGCGGTAGTAGTCCCAAACGAAATGCGCGAGCCGCGTGACGGCTTCGACCGGCGCGACGCCATCGAGATCGAGCACGCGCTCGGCCTCGGTCAGCGCGGAAAACGCGTGTTCGAGCACCGCCGTGAAGAGCTGCTCCTTGCTGCCGAAGTAGTAATAGAGCATGCGCTCGTTGGTTTCGGCCCGGCGCGCGATCTGATCGACGCGCGCGCCGAACAGCCCTCCATTCGCGAACTCTTCGGCTGCCGCCATCAGGATGCGGCGGCGCGTACCTTCAGGATCTCTTTTGATTTTTGGCTGATTCATGGTGGCGTTTTGCTATGTGAGCCGCTTGATCCGGACCGGCACCCCCACCGCCTCGGCGCCGGCCGCCCTGGAACGGGCGCGCCGCGGACGGCCGCCCTCCTGCTGAGCCCCTGCAAAAAAGCGGTTCGATTATGCGCATAGACGGCGTCCAGCGCAATGCGGGAAATCGGCGATAATCGAGCTTTGGCAAACCTTTCCGGCCGCGCCCGACGCGGCCGAGAGCCATTCGGCGCCGTTGCGCCCGCTGTTATCGTGACCGACTCCAAAACACTCGCGGATCGCATCGAAGATCTGCTGCCCCAGACGCAATGCACGAAGTGCGGCTATAACGGCTGTCGCCCGTACGCCGAGGCGATCGCCGCCGGCGACGCGAACTACAACCAGTGCCCGCCCGGCGGCGCCGAAGGCATCGCGCGCCTCGCGAACCTGCTCGGCAAGCCGGTGATTCCGCTGAACCCGGTCAACGGCACCGAGCATCCGCGCGCGATCGCGTTCATCGACGAAAACCTGTGCATCGGCTGCACGCTGTGCATGCAGGCATGCCCGGTCGACGCGATCGTCGGCGCGCCGAAGCAGATGCACACGATCGTCGCGTCGCTGTGCACGGGCTGCGACCTGTGCGTGCCGCCGTGCCCGGTCGACTGCATCGCAATGCTGCCGGTGACCGGCGATCGCACGGGCTGGGAGGCGTGGTCGCAGGAACAGGCCGACGCCGCACGCGAACGTCACGACCTGCGGCTCGCACGCCAGCGCCGCGAGCGCGAGGCCGCCGAAGCGCGCGCCGCCGCACGCCGCGCGGCCAGCGCCACGAAGCCGGCCGCGGAGCCCACCGCCGCACAGCCCGGCGCGCCAGCCGCCGCACCGGCCGCCGACGACGCCGAAGCGAAGAAACGCGCGATCATCGCCGCCGCGCTCGAACGCGCGCGCAAGAAGAAGGAAGAACTGTCCGGGCAAGGCGCCGGGCCGAAGAACACCGAAGGCGTGAGCGCGGCCGTCCAGGCGCAGATCGACGCGGCCGAGGCCCGCCGCAAGCGGCTCGCCGAACAGCAGGCGCAGCGCGACGCCGAAGCGGCATCGGGCAGCAACGACCACGACAACGACAACGACGCAGGCAACGACGATCCGGACGGCCCGTCCGCGCCGCCCGACCAGAACGCTCCATGAACGCCAGCAAACGACGCGCGATCTACGAAACGCTGCAGAGCCTCAATCCGCATCCGACCACCGAGCTCGAATATTCGACGCCGTTCGAGCTGCTGATCGCCGTGATGCTGTCCGCGCAGGCGACCGACGTGTCGGTCAACAAGGCAATGCGGAAAATGTTTCCGGTCGCGAACACCCCGCGACAAATCGTCGCGCTTGGCGAGGAAGGCGTCACCGAGTACATCAAGACGATCGGCCTCTATCGCACCAAGGCGAAGAACGTGGTCGCGACGTGCCGAATCCTGCTCGAGCGTTACGACGGCGAGGTGCCGGCCGATCGCGCAGCGCTCGAAGGCCTGCCGGGCGTCGGCCGCAAGACGGCGAACGTCGTGCTGAACACCGCGTTCGGCCAGCCGACGATCGCGGTCGACACGCATATCTTCCGCGTCGCGAATCGCACCGGGCTCGCGCCGGGCAAGGACGTGCGGGCCGTCGAGGCCGCGCTCGAGAAGTTCACGCCGAAGGAATTCCTGCAGGACGCGCATCACTGGCTGATCCTGCACGGGCGCTACGTGTGCAAGGCACGACGGCCCGAATGCTGGCACTGCGCGATCGAGCCGCTGTGCGAATTCCGGCCGAAGACGCCGCCGCCCAACGAATAAGCGTCCGGTACGACGGGCCCGCGCCGCGGGCCGTCGCAGTCCCCGCCCCCTTTCCCGACTACGCGTTGGACGTCGCCGTCGCGTCGTCGGCCGCCGCGCCGCCCGCGCGCACGAGCGCCAGCACGGCCGCCAGAATCGCGACGCCGCCCGCCCATTGCAGCGGCGACAATGCCTCCCCGAACAGCAGCGCCGCGAGCGCGACCGTCACGACCGGCTCGAGCGTCGACAGCATCGACGTGCGCGCGGCCCCGAGCCGCGCGAGCCCGGCGAAGAACGCGAGCATCGCCGCGACCGTCGATATCAGCGCGATCGCGAGCATCGACGCCCAGCCGCCGGCCGTCGCCGGCCAGCGCGGCGGCGCGCCGAACGCCGCCGTTCGCACGACGGCGATCGCGACGAGCGTCGCGCTGGCCGACAGGCAGATGATCGCGGTGGTCGCGAGCGGATCGACGCCGCGCGTCGCCTTCGTGCCGCCGACGATGTACAGCGAGTAGATCACCGCGGCGGCCAGCGCGAGCGCGATCCCGAGCGGCTCGCCGTGCCCGCCGCCGACCATCAGCGCCGAACCCGCGACGCACAGCACCAGCGCGACGGCCTTCGCGCGCGTCAGGCGCTCGCCGAGCCACCACGCGGCCAGCAGCGTGACGAACGCCGGATAGAGGTACAGCAGCAGCGCGACGAGGCTCGCCTGCGCGTGCTGCAGCGCGCTGAAATAGCAGAACGACTGCCCGACGTAGCCGAGCGCGCCCATCGTCACCAGCGGCGCGAGCGAGCGCCCGCGCGGCCACGCGACGCGGCGCTGCCGTGCGATCGCGGCGAGCACCGCGCCGCCGATCGCGAAGCGCACGATCAGCAGCCCGAGCACGTCGACGCCGGCCGCATACGCATAGCGGCCGAAAATCGCCATCGCGCCGAACGCGGCGGCGGACAACGCGACGTAGAGCGCGCCCTGCAGGGCCGCGGACGATGGGCGGACGGTGGCGGTCATGACGAAACGGGCGGCAACGCGCCGTGACGGGAATCGTCGGAGTGTAGCGGCGCGGCGACGGCGAGCCTACCCGCGCTTACCCGTTCCGCGGCGGGCGGGCGCAACACCGCCTCGACCGCTGCCGGGGCCGCCGCCAGCGCCGTGCGCCGCTCCGGCGTACAATGCCCGACGCGGCATGAGCCGCCCGAATCACGACGTTTCCCCACCATGTTCAATCCAAGCCGCGACGACGTGCGTCGCTTTTTCACCGAGACCTGGCGCAAGCAGCGCGCGGGCGAGATCCTGACGCCGCTGGAAGCGATTGCCGCCGACTGGATCGTCGAGCATCCCGAATACCACGACGAACTGGCCGACGCCGACGGCGCGGCGGCGCGCAACTACACGCCCGAGGAAGGCCGGACCAATCCGTTCCTGCACCTGTCGATGCACCTCGCGATCAGCGAACAGTTGTCGATCGACCAGCCGCCCGGCATCCGCGCCGCGCACGACAAGCTGGCCGCGAAGCTCGACTCGACCCACGACGCGCAGCACGCGATCATGGAATGCCTCGGCGAGACGATCTGGGAAGCGCAGCGCACCAACACGCCGCCCGATACCGACGCGTACCTGCAGCGCATCCTGCGCCGCGCGTCGCGCGACTGACGCCCCGAGGCCGGCACATCGGCCCGCACCGGACCGCGGACAAAAAAATACCCCGCCGAGGCGGGGCATTCTTGCTGCGTGAGCCCGCGAGGCCCGTCGCGCTTACTTCTTGAACACGAGGTCGGTTTCCTTCAGCGACTCGATGTAGGACGCAATGTCCTTCATGTCGCTGACCGACAGGTTCTGTACCTGCGCCTGCATGATCGCGTTGTTGCGACCGAGCAGCGGGTTCGTCAGCCCCATCTGGTACTGGCGCATCGCCCACACGAGGTAGTCGGCGTGCTGGCCGGCGAGGCGCGGGTACTCCGCGTTGATCGGCTTGTTCAGCTGCGCGCCGTGGCAGGCCGCGCAATTGTGCGACTCGACCAGTTCCTTGCCCTTCGAGATGTCCGCGGCGTGCGCGGTACCGATCGCGAGGCCGGCCGCCAGTGCAACCGCCGCCGTCTTGAATGCGTTGTTCATGAATGCTCCTGTCCCGCCGGAGAGATCGGCGGCGCGCGCTTTACTTGTAGGGATTGTCCTTCGTGTCGGCCTTCTGCGCGGCGTAGTACGCCGACAGATCCGCGATGTCCTGGTCGGTCAGCGAACCGGCGATCGCATTCATCGACGGGAAGTGACGATCCTTCTTGCGGTAGGCCTTCAGCGCGTTCTCGAGGTATTGCTGGTTCTGGCCGCCGAGGACAGGCACCCGGTAGACCTCCGGGTACGCCGCGCGGTAGTCCTGGATGCCGTGGCAACCGATGCACATGGCGGCCTTGCTCGCCCCGTCCTTCGGGTTGCCGACCACACCGGCCGCCTGCGCGCTGCCCGCGAGCGCCACGAGCGCTGCGACAACGACGTGTTTGCCGACGAATTTGTTCATAGCTCTTGTAACCTAGCTTGAGGGGAAACTGGCGCCAAAGCGGCAACGGCCCGCGCCGTTTTGCTTATCGGATCGCCACGCAGGCCAAAAAAAACGGCCAGATTGTACCGCGTCGGCGGGGAACGCGTCCATACGGCGCCCCGGTTCGCCCCGCCGCAGCCCCGCAACGATACGCGGGCGCGGCCCAACCGGACAGCCCTTCTGACTTATACTGGGTTTTTTTCCCGATGAAGAAGAGCGCCGCCATGCGTTTCGAAGGGTCCTCGCAGTACGTCGCCACCGACGATCTGAAGCTCGCGGTCAACGCCGCACTGACGCTGCAACGCCCGCTGCTGATCAAGGGCGAGCCCGGCACCGGCAAGACCATGCTCGCCGAGGAAGTGGCCGCCGCGCTCGACATGCCGCTGTTGCAGTGGCACATCAAGTCGACCACCAAGGCGCAGCAGGGCCTGTACGAATACGACGCCGTGTCGCGGCTGCGCGATTCGCAGCTCGGCGACGCGCGCGTGAAGGACATCGCGAACTACATCGTCAAGGGCGTGCTGTGGCAGGCGTTCGACGCCGAGCGCCCGAGCGTGCTGCTGATCGACGAGATCGACAAGGCCGACATCGAATTCCCGAACGACCTGCTGCGCGAGCTCGACCGGATGGAGTTCCACGTGTACGAGACGCGCGAGACGGTCCGCGCGAAGCACCGTCCGCTCGTCATCATCACGTCGAACAACGAGAAGGAGCTGCCCGACGCGTTCCTGCGCCGCTGCTTCTTCCACTACATCCAGTTTCCGGACCCGTCGACGATGCAGAAGATCGTCGCGGTGCACTTCCCCGACATCCGCGAGGAGCTGCTGCGCGCGGCGCTCGAGAGTTTCTTCGAATTGCGCGGCGTGTCGGGCCTGAAGAAGAAGCCGTCGACGTCCGAACTGCTCGACTGGCTGAAGCTGCTGCTCGCCGAGAACATCCCGGCCGACGCGCTGCGCGGCGCGGACGCGAAGCAGATCGTGCCGCCTCTCGCGGGCGCGCTGCTGAAGAACGAGCAGGATCTGAGCCTGCTCGAACGGCTCGTCTACATGAACCGGCACAACCGGTAACTCCCCCACCCCGAAGGCCCGGCCATGCTGCTCAATTTCTTCTACGCGCTGCGCGCAGCCAAGCTGCCCGTCTCGGTGAAGGAATACCTGACGCTGCTCGAATCGCTGAAGGCCGGGCTGATCTCGCCGTCGATCGACGCGTTCTACTTCCTCGCGCGGATGACGCTCGTCAAGGACGAACAGTACTTCGACAAGTTCGATCAGGCGTTCGGCGCATATTTCCACGGTGTGTCCACGCTGCCGTCCGAGGCGTTCGACATTCCGCTCGACTGGCTCGAGAAGCGCCTCGAGCGCGAGCTGTCGCCGGAGGAGAAGGCGCAGATCGACGCGATGGGCGGGCTCGACAAGCTGATGGAGCGCCTGAAGGCGCTGCTCGACGAGCAGAAGGAACGCCACGAAGGCGGCAACAAGTGGATCGGCACGGGCGGCACGTCGCCGTTCGGGCACGGCGGCTACAACCCCGAAGGCGTGCGCATCGGCGGCCCGTCGAACGGCAACCGCACCGCGGTGAAGGTGTGGGAGGCGCGCGCGTACCGCGACTACGACGATTCGGTCGAGATCGGCACGCGCAACATCAAGGTCGCGCTGCGGCGGCTGCGCCGCTTCGCGCGCGAAGGCGCCGCCGAGGAGCTCGACCTGCCCGGCACGATCCGCAGCACGGCCGCGAACGCAGGCTGGCTCGACCTGCGGATGGTGCCCGAGCGCCACAACACCGTGAAGGTGCTGATGCTGCTCGACGTCGGCGGCTCGATGGACGACCACATCAAGCGCACCGAAGAGCTGTTCTCGGCCGCGAAGGCCGAATTCAAGCACCTCGAATTCTTCTACTTCCACAACTGCGTGTACGACCACCTGTGGAAGAACAACCGCCGCCGCCACGCGGAACGCACCGCGACGTGGGACGTGCTGCACAAGTTCACGCCCGACTACAAGCTGATCTTCGTCGGCGACGCGACGATGAGCCCGTACGAAGTGCTGCAGCCCGGCGGCTCGGTCGAATACAACAATCCGGAAGCCGGCGCCGTGTGGCTGCGCCGGCTCGCCGACCAGTTCCCCCATCATGCCTGGCTGAACCCCGAGCCCGAGCGGCTATGGGAGTACCGGCAATCGATCGCGATCATTCGCGACGTGCTCGGCCAGCGCATGTATCCGCTCACGCTCGCGGGCCTCGAAACCGCGATGCGCGCACTCAGCAAGTAACGACACCCACCCGCAGATACACGGGCCGCGTCCGAGCGGCCGCCCCCGGAGATTGCATGAACCCTTCGCCCACCGCGAGCGCCGGCCGCGCCGGCGGCCGCCGCTTTTTCGCCGATACGTCCGTGTCCGCGCTCGTCGCCGGCTTCGTCGCGATGATGACCGGCTACACGAGTTCGCTCGTGCTGATGTTCCAGGCCGGCCGCGCCGCCCACCTCACCGATGCGCAGATCTCGTCGTGGATCTGGGCGCTGTCGATCGGCATGGCGCTGACGACCATCGGCCTGTCGCTGCGCTATCGCGCGCCCGTCGTGGTCGCATGGTCGACGCCCGGCGCCGCGCTGCTGATCGCGTCGCTGCCCGGCGTGCCCTACCCCGAGGCAATCGGCGCGTTCGTCGTGTGCGCGCTGCTGCTGACGGCCGTCGGCGTGAGCGGGCTGTTCGACACGCTGATGAAGCGCATTCCGGCCGGCATCGCGGCGGCGCTGCTCGCGGGCATCCTGTTCGAGATCGGCATCGAGATCTTCCGCGCCGCGCAGTTCCAGACCGCGCTGGTGCTCGCGATGTTCTTCACCTACCTGATCGTCAAGCGCCTCGCGCCGCGCTATGCGATTCCGACGACGCTGATCGTCGGCACGGCCGTGGCCGGCGGCCTCGGCCTGCTCGATTTCAGCCGCTTCCACATCACGCTCGCGCAACCCGTGTTCACGATGCCCGCGTTCTCGATCGCGTCGATCGTCAGCATCGGCATTCCGCTGTTCGTGGTCGCGATGGCGTCGCAGAACGTGCCGGGCATCGCGGTGCTGCGCGCGGACGGCTATCCGACGCCGTCGTCGCCGCTGATCGCGACGACCGGCCTCGCGTCGCTGCTGCTCGCGCCGTTCGGCTCGCACGGCGTGAACCTCGCGGCGATCACGGCCGCGATCTGCACCGGCCCCGAAGCGCACGAGGATCACGCGAAGCGCTACACGGCCGCCGTGTGGTGCGGCACGTTCTACCTGATCGCCGGCATCTTCGGCGCGACGATCGCCGCGCTATTCGCGGCGCTGCCGAAGGCGCTCGTCGTGTCGGTCGCGGCGCTCGCGCTGTTCGGCTCGATCATGAGCGGGCTCGCGAACGCGATGCAGGACGTGAAGCAGCGCGAAGCGGCGCTCGTCACGTTCATGGTGACCGCGTCGGGCCTCACGCTGCTGTCGATCGGCCCGGCGTTCTGGGGGCTCGTCGCGGGCATCGTCACGCAGGTGATCCTGAACGCGCGGCGCCCCGCGTGACGCGGCTCGCCGGCCGCCGCGGCGCGCGCCCGGCACGCCAAAACGTGCTCGACACGAATCGGGCCTAAAATGATGGATCGGAGGCGGCGCCCGACGCCGCTTCGCTTCGCCGCCGCGCTCGCGCGGCCCGTGAGAACCCGGCGCCCCGCGCGCTTCTTCCGAATCGCCATGACTACCGCACTCGACCAGCTGAAGCAGTACACGACCGTCGTCGCCGACACGGGCGACTTCCAGCAGCTTGCGCAATACAAGCCGCAGGACGCGACCACGAATCCGTCGCTGATCCTGAAGGCCGTCCAGAAGGACGCGTACAAGCCGATCCTCGAGAAAACCGTCCGCGATCATCGCAACGAAAGCACCGATTTCATCATCGACCGCCTGCTGATCGCATTCGGCACCGAAATCCTGAAGCTGATCCCGGGCCGCGTATCGACCGAGGTCGACGCGCGCCTGTCGTTCGACACGCAGCGCTCGATCGACAAGGGTCGCGAGCTCATCAAGCTGTACGAAGCAGCCGGCGTCGGCCGCGAACGCATCCTGATCAAGCTTGCGTCGACGTGGGAAGGCATCCGCGCGGCCGAGGTGCTGCAGAAGGAAGGGATCAAGTGCAACATGACCCTGCTTTTCTCGCTCGTGCAGGCCGCCGCGTGCGCGGAAGCCGGCGCGCAGCTGATCTCGCCGTTCGTCGGCCGCATCTACGACTGGTACAAGAAGCAGGCCGGCGCCGACTGGAATGAAGCGCGGGACGGCGGCGCGAACGATCCGGGCGTGCAATCGGTGCGCCGCATCTACACGTACTACAAGACCTTCGGCTACAAGACCGAAGTGATGGGCGCGAGCTTCCGCACGACCAGCCAGATCATCGAGCTCGCCGGCTGCGACCTGCTGACGATCAGTCCCGATTTGCTGCAGAAGCTGCAGGAGAGCAACGACACGGTCGCGCGCAAGCTGTCGCCCGACACGCTGCAGGACAAGCCGGCCGAGCGCGTCGCGATCGACGAGGCGTCGTTCCGCTTCCAGCTGAACGACGAAGCGATGGCCACCGAAAAGCTCGCCGAAGGCATCCGCGTGTTCGCCGCCGACGCGGTGAAGCTCGAGAAGCTGATCGACGCGCTGCGCTGAGCCATGCCGCGCGTCAGCGGCTGTCAGCAAGACTGACAACAGCCGTCAGCACTTGCTGCACACGGTCGCGAACGTGATGTTCGCGGCCGTTTTTATTTTTCATTCCATCGTCAAGCGCGCGCACTACAATCCACGTCACGGGTGCGACGGCCGCCTCCCGATGCACCCTTTCCCCCCAGTCAGTCTTGCACGACGCCGTGCCAGCGCCGCCGCGCCGGCACGGCTCATCCCAGGAGACAACGATGCAAGTTCAACCGTACCTGACGTTCTACGGTCGCGCCGACGAAGCCCTTCAGTTCTACGAAAAGGCACTCGGCGCGAAGACGATGTTCAAGATGCACTTCAAGGACGCCCCGCCGAATCCCGATTACCCGATGTCGCCGGAGATGGCCGACAAGGTCATGCACGCGAGCTTCACGATCGGCGACTCGATGATCATGTGCTCGGACGGCGATTGCAGCCAGCCGGCGGGCGCCGCGCACGCCGGCTATTCGCTGTCGCTGAACCCGGCGACGGTCGACGAAGGCCAGAAGCTGTTCAATGCGCTCGCCGACGGCGGCGAAGTGACGATGCCGTTCGGCAAGACGTTCTGGGCGCTCGGCTTCGGGATGGCGAAGGATCGTTTCGGCGTGCACTGGATGGTCAACGTCGAGGACCTGTCGCAGCGCGAGGATCTCGCGAAACGCGCGCAGGGCTGACGCAAAACGAACGCCCGCCACCTTGCGGTGGCGGGCGTTTTCGTTGCCGGGCAGCCACGTAATGCGTCGTGCGCGGCGAGCGGCCGTGCACCGGCCGTATCAGCCCTCGACGACGTCGAGATAATCCTCCGGCCGCGTGCGATCCTCCGCATGCGCCATGCCCATCACCCGCACCAGCACACTCACCGCCACCGATACCACCAGGTTCACGACCAGCGACCACACGGCCGCATAACCGGGGATCGCGAGACCGAACAGGTGGATCGTGAAGATCGAGCTGGCCAGCTTCAGCGAAATCGCCATCCACGTACCGCACACGATGCCGGCCGCCCAGCCGGCCAGCAAGCCGCGATGGTCGAGCACGCGCGTGTACAGGCCGAGCACGATCGCCGGCAGCGTCTGGATGATCCAGATCCCGCCGAGCAGTTGCAGCTGGATCGCGTAGGTCAGCGGCAGCCCGAGGATGAACGCGACCGCGCCGACCTTCACGATCAGCGACACGAGCTTCGCGACGTGCGTTTCCTGGTCGTGCGACATGTTGCGGTTCACGAATTCGCGGTGGATGTTGCGCGTGTACAGGTTCGCGGCCGCGATCGACATGATCGCCGCCGGCACCAGCGCGCCGATGCCGATCGCCGCGAACGCGACGCCGACGAACCACGACGGGAAATACTCGAGGAACAGCGCGGGCACCGCGAAGTTCGGGCCGAACGCCTTGAAGTACGGCGCGTACTGCGGCATGTCCTTCACGCCGGAGGCGAGCGCCATGTAGCCGAGCAGCGCGAGCAGGCCGAGCACGAACGAGTACGCGGGCAGCATCGCCATGTTGCGGCGGATCGAGTTGCCCGACGACGACGACAGGATCGCCGTGACCGAGTGCGGATACAGGAACAGCGCGAGCGCCGAGCCGATCGCGAGCGTCGCGTACGCGCTGTAGCCGTTCAGGCTCGTCGCGTCCGGCGCCTTCAGCAGCAGCTTCGCGGGCGGCACCGCGGAGAAGATGTGCCCGAAGCCGCCGAGCTTCGCTGGGATCACGATGACCGCGGCCGCGATCGTGACGTAGATCAGCACGTCCTTCACGATCGCGATCATCGCGGGCGCACGCAGCCCCGACGTGTACGTGTACGCGGCGAGGATCGCGAACGCGATGATCAGCGGCAGATCGCCGACGAAGCCGGTCGTGTCGAAGCCGAGCGCGCCGATCACCACCTCGATGCCGACCAGTTGCAGCGCGATGTACGGCATCGTCGCGACGATGCCCGTCACCGCGATCGCAAGCGCCAACATCCGGCTGCCGTAGCGTGCGTTGACGAAATCGGCGGCCGTCACGTAGCCGTGCCGCTTCGCGATGCTCCACAGTTTCGGGAACACGACGAACGCGAACGGATAGATCAGGATCGTGTACGGCAGCGCGAAGAAGCCCATCGCGCCGGCGCCGAATACGAGCGCGGGCACCGCGACGAACGTGTAGGCCGTATAGAGGTCGCCGCCGAGCAGGAACCACGTGACGATCGTGCCGAAGCGGCGTCCGCCGAGGCCCCATTCGTCGAGATGAGCGAGATCGCCGCGCCGCCAGTTCGCGGCCAGGAAACCGATGATCGTGACGCCGATGAACAGCAGGACGAAGACGAAGGTCGCGCCGAGATTCATTGCGCACCTCCTTGCGTGCCGCTCGCCTTCCACGCGTTCTTGGTCTTGAAATACACGAACGCGGTGATCACCGCGCTGATGAAGACCCAAAGCAACTGGTACCAGTAGAAAAACGGAAAACCGAGCCATTGCGGTTCGATCTTGCTGTACGACGGCACCCAGACCATCGCGATCAGCGGCAGTACCAGCAGCCAGAGCCAGCGCTTGGCGGCCCGGTTGGCGTCGGCATCGTGAGCCATGACGTCTCCTCTTGTTTCCCGGTTATCGATCTTGTTGAGCGGGTACGGCACCGAGAGGAGCGGCAAAACGGGTAGGCTGCGGCTCCCCTGGCTTCGCGCCAGTATAGGAGCCGCGAGCACGCGGTCAAGCAGGGGCGAACCCGAGGTGATCCGCCCCTTGTCGCGGGTTGCACCGGCCTGCCGCCGGTGCATCCGGCGTCAGATCGCGAACGCGGTGTCGCGTGCGCCGGTCGTTGCTTTCAAAGCTTTCACCCACTTGCGCGCGGGCAGCTTCAGCGTGTCCTCGATCAGCTTCGCCCGGGCGTCGAGCTGCGCGAACGGCACGTCGAGCGCGGGGCCCGAAAACGCGATCGCGATGCGGTTGCCGTCGTGCACTTCGGGCAGCGCGATCACGCGGTGATCGAACGCCGCGTTCAGGTGCTTCATGTTGCGCACGAAGCTCGGATGATCGCCGAACAGGTTGATCGTCGCGATGCCGGCATCGGCCAGGCAGCCGCGCACCGCGCGGTAGAACGCGACGCTGTCGAGCACGGGGCCGCGCGCGGTCGCATCGTACAGGTCGATCTGGATCGCGCCGGTCGTGCCGCGGTTGGCCGGATCGTTGACGAAGTCCCAGGCGTCGGCTTCGTGCACGACGAGGCGCGCGTCGTCGGGCGGCAGCGCGAACATCGTGCGCGCGGCAACGATCACGGCCGGGTTCAGCTCGACGGCCTCGACCTTCGCGTGCGGCAGGAAACGGTGCGCGAACTTGGTCAGCGCGCCGGTGCCGAGCCCGAGCTGGACGATCCGCTCGGGCGTTTCGAGGAACAGCAGCCACGCCATCATCTGCTGCGCGTATTCAAGCTCGATGTGCAGCGGCTTCGAGATCCGCATCGCGCCCTGCACCCACTCGGTGCCGAAGTGCAGGAAGCGCACGCCGCCTTCTTCGGAGAACGTAACGGGCGCGAAGCGCGGCTTGCGCGGCGCTTCGAGCACCGGCACGTCGTCGTGCTCGTCGATGTCCGGGCGGCGCTTCACGCGCGGCGGCTGGAGTTTTTCGGAGCCGTTGTAGGCGGACGCCTTGCGTTGCTTGAACGCGCGCGCCTCGGCGGACGCGCGCTTGATCAGTCGGGTCATGATGATTGAATCTCGCTGGGTGACGCTGGATGAGCGGACGAGAGGATAGCATTGGTGGGAGACGGAGGCCGCGACGAACGCGCGGCCCTGCGTGACGCCGAATCACGTCGGCGCTACGCTGCACTTGCGGATCACGGGAGCGCGCATGACCTCGAACGACAGGAAGATCTGGTTTCCAGCGAAGCGCTACGGCTGGGGATGGGGATTGCCGGTGGCGTGGCAGGGCTGGGTCGTGCTGCTGCTGTTCGCGTTCGGGATCGTCGCGAGCGCGTGGCTGCTGCCGCCGCAACGCTCGCCGGCCGCGTACGGCGCGTGCATCGTGGTGCTGGTCGCCCTGCTCACCGCGGTGTGCTGGATCAAGGGCGAGAGACCGCGGTGGCGCTGGGGCAACGACGATTGAGCGTCGCCGGCAACGGCGCGCGACGGGCGCCATGCGTGCCTGCGGCCGGTACGTGCCGATGTCCCAGTCCATTCGACTGCTGATACGACGACCGTCGAAATCCACGAACCCGCCGCCAGCCTGATTCGCAGACGTGACCGGTCATTTACTTTCTTGCAATAAAAAGGCCGTTCGGTCGACCGAACCTATGCCAAACTGAAACGGCATTCGGGGAGGCTCATAGCGGCCATGACGCACACTGTGACGGACCACGCATCGCCAGATCGCCGGGGATGGCTCTCCCGAGAGCGGCTCGTGCTGTACAGCGCGGCCATCCTGCTGTTTCAGCTCGCGTTGCTGGGTATCTGGGCATTTTCGTGCTGGGTGCTGCATCTCCCCGGCGTGCCGCCTCCCGGCATCGACTTCCGGGTTTTCTGGAGCGCGTCCTTCGTGTCGCTCCACAGCGGGCCGCTCGCTGCCTTCGACCTTCATCAGATGTTCGCGGCGGAAGCCCGCTTGCTGCCGGATTGGCCGCCCGCGCGGATCGCCGCGCCGTGGGTTTATCCGCCGACCTTCCAGTTGCTGGTGTATCCGCTGGCGTTGCTGCCCTACGCCGCTTCGTACGGCCTGTTCGTCGGCATCGGCATCGCTGTCGCGCTGGCGGCGTGCACGCTCGCGATGAAGGATCGCCCGCTGCCGTGGATCGCGCTCGTCGCGTTCCCCGGCATCTGGGTCGCGACGATCTGCGGCCAGAATTCATTGCTGACCCTGGCGTGCGCCGCCGGCGCGCTGGGATGGCTCGAACGACGTCCGGTCGTCGCCGGCGTATGCGCTGGCCTGCTCGTCATCAAGCCGCAGCTCGCGCTCCTGTTCCCGGTGCTGTTCCTCTGCGGCGGACATGTCCGCGCGGTTGGCGCGATGGCCGTCACGGCCGCGCTGTTCTGCGCGGTCAGCGCGCTGGTGCTCGGCGTGCCGCCGTGGATGCGTTTTTTCGACACGCTGTCGTGGTTCAGCCACTTGATCCTGGCGAACAACGCCGGCGGAATCTGGAACGCGATGCCGACGCCGTTCGCGATGTCGCGACGGTCGGGCGCCAGTCTGCCGACCGCCTTTGCCGTGCAGGCGGCCGTCGCGATACCGGCCGTCGTTGCGACCGCGGGTCTATGGGCGAGGAAGAAGCATGCCGACCTGTGCGCGGCGGCGGCGATCGTTACGACGCTGCTGACGCAGCCGTACCTCGTCTACTACGATCTCGCGTGGCTGCTGCTCGCGATCATTTACATGTGCAGGTACGACCGGGCAACCCGCGCGCTCGGGCGGGTGGACCATGCGGTCATGGCGTTGGCGTGGGTCCTGCCGGGCCTTTCGTTTTTCTTCGTGTTCAAGCCCGCGATGGGACAACCGGGCGCCGTCCTGTTGCCGATTTTGCTGATCCTGATCGTCTACCGCGCCTTGCATCCGCGCGCGGCTGACGCGAGAACCTCGGTTGCCGTACGACAGTCGCCCGGCTAGCGCGGCGACGCTCCGACGCGACGCTATCGAACGGCGATCGCGCGCCACTGCGCGAGCTTCTGCTCGAACGACAGCATCGCATTCGCCGGGCTCGACGACGGCAACACGAGCGTCTCGTATCCGGCCTGGCCGATCACGTCCGCGAACCGCCCCGCCGTCTTGCCGTTGAAGCACACGCGCTTCAGCAACGGCGCATGCTCGCGCAGCGACGCGAAGTCGTTCGGCTTCGCATTGCGAATCGCGGAATCGAGACTGCCCTGACGATGGCACGCATCGAGCACATCCCAGATGCCGATGCCGTGCGACAGCACGCGCGCGAGCCGCGCGTCGTACGGCAGTTCATGCAGCGTCGGCTCGCCGAGCACCGCGCCGAGCAGCCGCCAGAACTGGTTGCGCGGATGCGCGTAGTACTGCGCGGCGTCGAGCGACGCCTCGCCCGGAAAGCTGCCGAGAATCATCGTGTGCGTATGCGGCGCGACGACCGGCGGAAAGCCCTGCAGCATCACGCGCCTCCGTGCGGCCCGACCGACCCCGGCCCGTCGCCGTGCGCGGCGAGATGGCGCCACAGCGCCGGCAGCATGCACTCGGTGACCATCAGCGGCTTGCCGTGACGCTGGAACACCGAGCGGCGCGCGGCAAACGCATGCGGCGCACGCGCGCCCTGCAATGCATGGCTCGCGAGCGCATACAGCGGATGACCGGCGATCACGCGCCGGCTCACGAGCGCCGAGCGCTCGACCTGCGGATCGCTGTACAGCAGCTCCGCGAGCGGCCGCGTGCGCAGCCGCCGCATGGCCTGCCACACGCCCTTGCTGGCCGCGAGCGGCGCAATGCTGTGCGCGGCGACGTACGGCGTGCCGTCGACCGACAGGATCACCTCGCGCACCCACATCGGCGCGCGCGGCGAACTGGCGAGCGCGTCCGGCTCGTCGAACCACGGCGAATCGACGGCCTCGCGCGTCACGCGCACGTTCACGCGGCCGAGCCGCGCGAGGTGCGCGGTCAGCGATCCGCCGCGCGTCAGCCAGTCGCGCTGGTCGAGCGTGCAGCCAGGCCGCGGCGTCTCGCGCCAGCCGGCCTGCGCGCCGTCGAATCGCATGCGCGCGTTCACGCGGCGCGCGACAGCAGCAGCGCGTTGGTCCGCTTCACGAAGCTCGCCGGGTCGTCGAGCATGCCGCCTTCGGCCAGCAGCGCCTGATCGAACAGCAGATGGCACCAGTCGCCGAAATCGGCGCTGTCGGCGTTCAGCTGCTTCACGAGCGCGTGCTCGGGATTGATCTCGAGGATCGGCTGCATCGCCGGCGCGTTCTGGCCGGCCGCCTTCAGCATCCGCTGCAGATAGCCGCTCATGTCGTTGTCGTCCGCGACGAGGCACGACGGCGAATCGGTCAGGCGGAACGTGACGCGCACTTCCTTCACCTTGTCGCCGAGCGCTTCCTTCATCTTCTCGACGACCGGCTTGATCGCCTCGCCGGCCTGCTCCTGCGCCTTCTTCTCCTCGTCGTTCAGCTCGCCGAGATCGAGATCGCCGCGGGCCACGCTCGCGAGCGGCTTGCCGTCGAATTCGTGCAGAAACGACAGCATCCATTCGTCGACGCGGTCGGTCAGCAGCAGCACCTCGACACCCTTCTTGCGGAACACTTCGAGATGCGGGCTGTTCTTCGCGGCCTGCCAGGTATCGGCGGTCACGTAGTAGATCTTGCTCTGCTCGGGCTTCATGCGCGACACGTAGTCGGCGAGCGACACGTCCTGCGCGTCGGTGTCGCCGTGCGTCGACGCGAAGCGCAGCAGCTTCGCGATGCGCTCGCGGTTCGCGTGATCCTCGCCGAGGCCCTCCTTCAGCACTTGGCCGAACGCGCCCCAGAACGTCTTGTACTTCTCCTTGCCGGCATCCTCTTCCGCGTTCGCGAGTTCCTCGAGCATCGACAGCGCGCGCTTGGTCACGCCCTCGCGGATCGCCTTCACGTCGCGGCTTTCCTGCAGGATTTCACGCGACACGTTCAGCGGCAGGTCGGCCGAATCGACCACGCCCTTCACGAAGCGCAGGTATTGCGGCAGCAGTTGCTCGGCGTCGTCCATGATGAACACGCGCTTCACGTACAGCTTCAGGCCGCCGCGATAATCGCGGTTCCACAGGTCGAACGGCGCGTGCGCCGGCACGAACAGCAGCTGCGTGTATTCGCTGCGGCCCTCGACGCGGTTGTGCGTCCACGTGAGCGGATCCTGGTGATCGTGCGCGATGTGCTGGTAGAACTGCGTGTACTGCTCGTCGGTGACGTCGCTCTTCGAACGCGTCCACAGCGCGCTCGCCTGGTTGACGGTTTCGTCCTCGTCCTTCAGGACCATCTCGCCCTTTTCCTGATCCCACTCTTCCTTGCGCATCAGGATCGGCAGCGCGATGTGGTCGGAGTACTTCTGGATGATCGACTTCAGGCGGTGCGACGACAGCAGGTCGTCCTCGCCTTCGCGCAGGTGCAGCGTGATCGTCGTGCCGCGCTGCGCGCGCTCGATCGCGTCGATCGTGAAATCGCCCTCGCCGGCGCTTTCCCAGCGCACGGCCTGGTTCGCCGGCAGGCCCGCGCGGCGCGTCTCGACGGTGATCTTGTCGGCGACGATGAAGCCCGAGTAGAAGCCCACGCCGAACTGGCCGATCAGCGCCGCATCCTTCTGCTGGTCGCCCGACAGCTTCGTGAAGAATTCCTTGGTGCCCGACCGCGCGATCGTGCCGAGGTTCGCGATCGCCTCGTCGCGGCTCATGCCGATGCCGTTGTCGTCGATCGTGATCGTGCGCGCGGCCTTGTCGTAGCCGATGCGGATGCGCAGGTTCGGATCGTTCTCGTACAACGCGTTGTCCGCGAGCCCCTCGAAACGCAGCTTGTCGGTCGCGTCGGACGCGTTCGACACCAGTTCGCGCAGGAAGATTTCCTTGTTGCTGTAGAGCGAATGGATCATCAGGTGGAGGAGTTGCTTGACCTCTGCCTGAAAGCTCATCGTTTCGTGTGCCATGGATGCTGTTTCCTCTTACTAGAACTGAAAAGGGGTGACGCCGGCGCCCGGCGCGCGATGCCGGCGGCCCCGCGAAGGACGGCCCGTGTGGGACGACCGCCTGGCGCCGGCGGTTTGCGCGCGTATCTGGGGACGGCTCGGACAATTTCAAGAGCCGGCCTTGCCGCGCCGCGCCGCGTTACGACGCGCGCCGCACCGCCGAGTCGATATAGCTCGCCAGCAGCCCCGGCAGCGCCGGATCGCCGCAGTTCGCGACGTTGAAGCGCATCCACGTGGACGGCGACTGCTGCGGCGAGAACAGGCTGCCCGGCGTCAGCAGGAAGCCGGCTTCGTGCGCGACCGCCGCGAGCGCGTCCGAATCGACGCCCGTGTCGGCCCACAGGAACATCCCGGCCGCGGGCATCGTGAAGAGCCCGAGCCCGGTGCGCTCGAGCATCCGCGCGGTCTTGTCGCGCACGCCGTCGAGCCGTGCGCGCAGCCGCTCGACGTGGCGCCGGTAATGCCCTTCGGTCAGGATCTTGTACAACACGCGCTCGTTGAGCTCGGGCGTGGTCATCCCGACCAGCATCTTCTGGTCAGTGATCGCTTTCGCGATCTCCGGCGCGCACGCGACGTAGCCGACGCGCAGGTTCGCCGCGAGCGTCTTCGAATAGCTGCCGAGATAGATCACGCGCTTCAGCTGGTCGAGGCTCGCGAGGCGCGTGGCCGGATAGCTGGGCGGGCACAGGTCGCCGTATATGTCGTCCTCGACGACCAGGAAATCGTAGGCCTCCGCGAGCTTGAGGATCCGGAACGCCTGCGCGGCCGACAGCGACGTGCCGGTCGGGTTCTGCAGCACCGAATTGATCACGAGCATCTTCGGCCGCCACATCTGCACCAGGGTTTCGAGCGCGTCGAGGTCGGGGCCGTCGGGCGTATACGGCATCCCGACGAGCTGCGCGCCCTGCGCCGCGAAACGGCCGAACATCTGGAACCACGCGGGATCGCCGACGATCACCGCATCGCCCGGGCGCATGTAGATCCGCGAGATCAGGTCGATCGCCTGCGTGATGCCCGACACCAGCACGATCTGTTCGGGCTTCGCGCCGATCTCGACTTCGGCGAGACGCGTCTGCAGTTGCTGGCGCAGCGGCAGGAAGCCCTGCGCGGTGCCGAAACCGAGCATCTGCGCGCCCGACTGGCGCCCGAGCGCGCGCAGCGCGCCGGTGATCAGCTCGCCGTCGAGCCAGCGCCCCGGCAGGTAGCCGAGGCCGGGGCCCTTCTCCGGGCTGACGGTATGCAGCATGTTGCGCAGCAGCCAGACGACGTCGATCGTGTTGTGCACGGGCGCGGCCTCGGCCACCCGCGCGACGCTGTCGGCCGGCTGCGGGCCGGCGCCCGTGCGCTCGCGCACGTAGAAGCCGGAGCCGCGCCGCGAGTCGAGGTAACCCTGCGCGACGAGGCGCTCGTAGGCCTCGACGACGGTGAAGCGCGACACGCTCTTGTCGAGCGCGAGCTTGCGGATCGACGGCATGCGCATGCCGGGACGGAACACGCGTTCGTCGATACGCCGCCGCGCCCACTGGACCAGCTGGTCGACGAGCGTGAGCGTGGCCGTGTCGTGCGGCGCGGGAATCTGGGCGAGTGGGACGGTGGACATGGGCGGCAGCTCCAACTGTACCGAAGGCTATCGCGCCGATTGTACCGTTACTGTGCCGGTAGCGACGATTACAGTTGACCGGAATGGCGATCGTGCGGCCGCCGTTGCGGCCCCGCCGCACCTGGCGCTGCGCCCGCCGGCCCGCTTCGCGGCCGGGTGCGCCGGCCGGTCCGGCGCCGCCCGGCCCGCCGTCCGCCTACCATGACACTTTCGCTTCCCGACCGACGCTCATGCCAGCCCGCTCCCTGACACTCGACCATCTCGTGATTGCCGCGCGCACCCTCGACGAAGGCGTGCGCCATGTCGCCGACGCACTCGGCATCGAGCCGGCCGGCGGCGGCCGCCATCCGCTGATGCGGACCCACAATGCGCTGTTCGGCGCGTGGGGCGGGCTCTACCTTGAAGTAATCGCGATCGACCCCGATGCGCCCGCGCCGGACGACGGCACGAAGCCGCCGCGCGCGCGGCTGTTCGGGCTCGACGATCCGGCGCTCCAGGCGCGGCTCGCGCAGGGCCCGTTTCTCGCGCACTGGGTGGCGCGCGTCGACCGCCCGCGCCAGCTTGCGTTGTGGCAGCGCCAGTACCCGGCGCGCATCGCGCCCGTCGTCGCGATGCGGCGCGGCGACCTGAGCTGGGGCCTCACGGTGCCCGACGACGGCAGCTTCCCCGCATGGCAAGGCGCCGGCGACGGCCTCGTGCCGTCGCTGATCCAGTGGGACAGCCCGCGTCATCCGGCCGAATCGCTGCCGGCCGACGGCGTCGCGCTGAAGGCGCTCAAGGGCGTCCACCCGCACGCGGATACGGTCCGCGAGCAACTCGACTGGCTCGGCGCCGCGCACCTGCTCGACCTCGAATCGACCGACGGTCCGCCGGCGCTGGCCGCCGAATTCGACACGCCGCACGGCGCACGCACGCTGCGCTGACCGCCCCGCCGCTTTCCCGACGACAACGACCTGCACGACGGAGACACCCACGACATGAATTCGCGCGAAACCCGGGGCATGCTGCTCGGCCTCATCGGCGTGATGATCTTCAGCCTGACGCTGCCGATGACGCGCATCGTCGTATCCGAGCTCAATCCGCTGCTCAACGGGCTCGGCCGCGCGCTCGCCGCCGCCGTGCCGGCCGGCCTGCTGCTGTGGTGGCGCCGCGAGCCGCTGCCGAGCCGCGCGCAACTGAAAAGCCTCGCAATCACGTCGGCCGGCGTGATCATCGCGTATCCGGTGTTCTCGGCCTGGGCGATGAAATCGGTGCCCGCCTCGCACGGCGCGGTGGTCAACGGCTTGCAGCCGCTGTTCGTCGCGCTGTATGCGGCCTGGCTGTCGCACGAACGGCCGTCGAAGGCGTTCTGGGCCAGCGCGGTGGCCGGCAGCGGGCTCGTGATCGCGTTCGCGCTGCGCGACGGCGGCGGCACCGTGCAGGCCGGCGACGCGCTGATGCTCGTCGCGGTCGGCATCGGCGCGCTCGGCTATGCGGAAGGCGCGCGCCTCGCGCGCCAGATCGGCGGCTGGCAGGTGATCTGCTGGGCGCTCGTCGTGTCGGCACCGTTCCTCGTGCTGCCGGTCGGCTGGCTCGCGTGGATGCAGCACGCCGCGCATCCGGGCCCGCTGGCGCTGCGCACGTGGCTCGCGTTCGGCTACGTGACCCTCTTTTCGCAATTCATCGGCTTTTTCGCGTGGTATGCGGGGCTCGCGATGGGCGGCATCGCGCGGGTCGGCCAGGTGCAACTGCTGCAGATTTTCTTCACGATCGCCTTTTCCGCGCTGCTGTTCGGCGAAACGGTCACGTCGTCGACGTGGCTGTTCGCGGCCGCCGTGATCGCGACCGTGGTGCTCGGGCGCCGCTCGGCGGTCGCCACGGCCCCGCGTCCCGCTCGCGCCGGCTGAACAGCTGCGCCATAATGGACGTTTTGCCTGATCGGTTTGCCCACCCGGCCGCGAAGGCTTCATCGCGTTCGCGCTCGCCCACCCGGCGGCGTCGAAGCGATTCGCCCGAACGACCTTTCTTGACTGACCACGATATCCGAACGAGGAGACTATGAATCCGAGCGACCTGCATCCGCCGCACTGGCAGCTTTCCGAACGCGCCCGCAAGCTGACGAGCTCTGCGATCCGCGAGATCCTGAAGGTCACGGAACGCCCCGAGGTCATCTCGTTCGCCGGCGGCCTGCCCGCCCCCGCGACGTTCCCGGCGGAACGCATGCGCGCCGCCGCCGACCGCGTGCTGCGCGACGCGCCGGCCGCCGCGCTCCAGTACAGCGCGACCGAAGGCTACCTGCCGCTGCGCGAATGGATCGCCGAGCGCTACAGCGTGCGCGTGTCGCAGGTGCTGATCACGACCGGCTCGCAGCAGGCGCTCGACCTGCTCGGCAAGGCGCTGATCGACCCGAACAGCCCGATCCTCGTCGAAACGCCGACCTACCTCGGCGCGCTGCAATCGTTCTCGCTGTACGAGCCGCGCTACGTGCAGGTGCCGACCGACGAGCAGGGCCTGCTGCCGGAAGGCCTCACGCCCGGACTCACGCAAGGCGCGCGCCTGCTGTACGCGCAGCCGAACTTCCAGAACCCGACCGGCCGCCGCCTGCCCGTCGAGCGCCGCCGCGCGCTCGCCGCGTTCGCGCAGACGAGCCCGTTCCCGGTGCTGGAGGACGATCCGTACGGCGCGCTGAACTACCAGGGCGAGCCGCTGCCGACGATGCTGTCGATGGCGCCCGACCACGTCGTGCACCTCGGCACGTTCTCGAAGGTGCTCGCGCCGGGCCTGCGGATCGGCTACATCATCGCGCCCGAGGAACTCCACTTCAAGCTCGTGCAGGCCAAGCAGGCCACCGACCTGCACACGCCGACGCTCACGCAGCGCATCGCGCACGAAGTGATCAAGGACGGCTTCCTCGACGAGCACATCCCGACGATCCGCGCGCTCTACAGCGCGCAATGCGACGCGATGCTCGGCGCGCTCGCGCGCCACATGCCGGAAGGCGTCACGTGGAACCGCCCGGAAGGCGGGATGTTCATCTGGGTGAACCTGCCCGCGCAGATCGACAGCATGAAGCTGCTCGCCGCGGCCGTCGACAACCACGTCGCCTTCGTGCCGGGCGCGCCGTTCTTCGCGGAGAACGCGCAGCAGAACACGCTGCGCCTGTCGTTCGTGACGGTGCCGCCCGAGAAGATCGAGGAAGGCGTCGCGCGCCTCGGCAAGCTGCTGCACGAGCGCCTCTGATCCCCTTTTTCCTGTCACGACTCTCTACGAGGAATCGAACACATGGCTAACGTCTACGACAAACTGAAATCGCTCGGCATCGAACTCCCGACCGCCGGCGCCCCGGCTGCCGCCTACGTGATGAGCGCGCAAAGCGGCAACACGGTCTACCTGTCGGGCCACATCGCGAAGAAGGACGGCAAGGTCTGGGCCGGCAAGCTCGGCGCGGATCTGCAAACGGAAGACGGCAAGGCCGCCGCCCGCTCGATCGCGATCGACCTGCTCGCGACGCTGCACGCGCACACCGGCGACCTGAACAAGGTCACGCGCATCGTCAAGCTGATGAGCCTCGTCAACTCGACGCTCGACTTCACCGAACAGCACGTCGTGACGAACGGCGCGTCGGAGCTGATCGCGGAAGTGTTCGGCGACGCGGGCAAGCATGCGCGCTCGGCATTCGGCGTCGCGCAGATCCCGCTCGGCGCGTGCGTCGAGATCGAACTGATCGCCGAAGTCGCGTAACGGGCGCGTCGCGATGTCCGGCCGTCTCGTTCGTTTCAAGCAGGTCGACGTGTTCACGTCGGCGCCGTTCAAGGGCAATCCGCTTGCCGTGGTGTTCGACGCCGATTCGTTCGGCGACGACGCCATGCTCGAGATCGCCCGCTGGACGAACCTGTCGGAAACGACGTTTCTCTGCACGCCCACCGATCCGGAAGCCGACTATCGCGTGCGGATCTTCACGACGGGCGGCGAACTGCCGTTCGCCGGTCACCCGACGCTCGGCACCGCGCATGCGTTCCTCGAAAGCGGGGCGCGGCCGCGCACGCCGGGCCGGCTGATCCAGCAGTGCGGAGTCGGCCGGGTCGCGCTGCGCGAGCAGGCCGACGGCTGGGCGTTCGCCGCGCCGCCGGCACGCGTCACGCCGCTCGACCGTTCGGACTACGCGGTACTGGCCGCCGCGCTGCGCAGCGACGCGCTCGACCTCGATGCCGAGCCGTGCGCGGTCGACAACGGCGCGCCGTGGCTGGTCGTGCGGCTGAAGTCGGCCGATGCGTGCATCGGCCTGTCGCCCGATCCGGCCGCGTTGGCCGCGCTCACCCGCCGTTACGGCGTGGACGGCCTCGCCGCCTACGCGCCGCATGCCGAAGGCGGCCCCGCGACGTTCGAGATCCGCTGCCTGATGACGGGCGGCCAGTTCGGCACGCCCGGCGAGGACCCCGTCACCGGCAGCGCGAACGCCGCGCTGGCCGGACTGCTGACGCGCCAGGCACGCCGCCCCGGCCCGTCGTATACGGCCCGCCAGGGCACGGCGATCGGCCGCGACGGCCGCATCTTCGTCAGCTACGACGAAGACGGCACGACCTGGATCGGCGGCCGCGTCGTCACGGTCGTCGACGGCACGTTTCGGTCACCCGACTGACATTTCGCGATGTGCGATGGCGCCGGCTCGTCCGGCGCCCTACGCTTCACCCAACTATCGCAAAAACGTTCCAGCCAGTAATATCGGGCCTAATCCGTTGTTTCGGAGGTCTGTCCATGGTTGCGCGTCCCGCGAACGAACAGACGTCGGGACAATCCGAACCATAGCCGGCCATCCAGACGGATGGCGCACGCGAGCAGGACGCCGCCCTCTTCGATGAGCTCCGCCCGGTCCAACCACACGCCGCCGAACCGGCCGCTGCGCGCGCCGCGCAAATCGCGCCGGCGTGCGCTGTTTGCCATCCCGCTGCTCGGGATGCTGGCGCTCGCGCTGCTGTGGGCCGTGATCATCGCGCGTCTGTCCGTTGAAAAGGACAGCGCGTACAAGGAAGCGGCGGCCTCCGCGGCGATCCTGTCGTCCGCGCTCGAGCAGCATACGGTCAAGGCGATCCACCAGGTCGACCAGATCACCCGCTTCGTCAAGTTCGAATTCGAGAAATCGCCGGCGCGCTTCAATCTCGCGAGCGCCGTCGAGAAAGGCGTCGTGCCGAGCGACACGCTGATCCAGGTGTCGCTCGTCAACGCGAAGGGCATCCTGTTCGCGAACACCGCCGAACTCCATCCGCAGCCGATCAACCTGTCCGACCGCGAGCACTTCAAGGTCCACCTCGCGCACAACGATGACCGCCTGTTCATCAGCAAGCCGGTGCTCGGCCGCGTGTCGAGCCACTGGACGCTGCAGATGACGCGGCGCCTGAACAACCCCGACGGCAGCTTCGCGGGCATCGTCGTGGTGTCGGAAGACCCGAGCTACTTCACGAACGATTTCTACAACAACGCGGCCATCGGCAAGGAAGGCGTGATCGCGGTCGTGTCCGACACGGGCGCGGTGCTCGCGCGGCGCACGGGGTCGGTCAACAACGCGCCGGGCGCGTTTTCGGCCTCGGGCGTCTACCCGATCGCGGAGCGCGTGACCGGCACGATCATCGATCCGATCGACGGCGTGACGCGCATCGTGTCGTATCGCCACCTCGACGGCTACCCGCTCGCCGTGATGGTCGGGCTGTCGCAGACGGAAGAGTTCGCGGACTACACGCACACGCGCAACGTCTACCTGCTGATGACGAGCTTCATCACGCTCGCGATGCTCGCGTTCTTCGGCGTCGCGACGGGCCTGATCGGCAAGCTGCTCGGCCGCGAGCGCGAAATGACGCAGCTCGCCGAATACGACCTGCTCACCGGCCTCGCGAACCGCTATGCGACGCTGCGCGGGCTGCGCAACGACGTGTCGATGCCCGCGAGCCTGTCGCGGCTCGGCCTGCTGTTCATCGATCTCGACAACTTCAAGACCGTCAACGACACGCTCGGCCACAACGCCGGCGACATCGTGCTGCAGATGACCGCATCGCGCCTCGCCGACGCGGTCGACGACGAAGGCTCGCTCGCGCGCATCGGCGGCGACGAGTTCGTGGTCGTGATGAAGGGCGACGACGTCGAGCGGCGCGCGGTGCGGCTCGCGGAAGCGATCATCCGGATGTTCAGCGAGCCGTTCGACGTACGCGGCAGCTCGTTCGTGCTGCATGCGAGCATCGGCATCGCGCTGCACACCGTCGCGAACGAAAGCGAGATCGACCTGCTGAAAAAGGCCGACCTCGCGATGTACAGCGCGAAGGACGCCGGCAAGAACTGCTACCAGTTCTATGCGCCGCACCTGTCGCACCGCGCCGACCACCTGATGCGCTGGGAGCAGCAGTTGCGCGTCGCGCTCGCCGAGGGGCAGCTGTTCCTCGCGTACCAGCCGAAGATCGACCTCACGCACCGTACGATCACCGGCTTCGAGGCGCTGGCACGCTGGGATCACCCCGAGCACGGCGTCATCTCCGCGAACGAATTCATTTCGATCGCCGAATCGACCGGCCTGATCGTGCCGATCGGCGACTTCGTGATCCGCACCGCGTGCGAGCAGATCGCGCGCTGGCGCGACGAAGGCCACGACACGCTGACGCTCGCGGTCAACATCTCGCCCGTGCAGTTCTGGCGCGGCGACCTGATCGAGACGATCTCGCAGGCGCTGCAGGACACCGGCATCGACGCGAACCGGCTCGAGATCGAGATCACCGAAACCGCGATGATGGAATATCCGGAGCTCGTGTCCGAAAAGATCGTCGCGCTGAAAAAGCTCGGCATCCGGATCGCGCTCGACGATTTCGGCACCGGCTATTCGTCGCTGTCGTACCTGCACCGCTTCTCCGTCGACACGCTGAAGGTCGACCGCTCGTTCGTGCAGGCGATCCCGAACGATCGCAGCGTGTGCGTGATGGTGTCGTCGATCGTGCATCTCGCGCGCTCGCTCGGGCTGACCGTCGTCGTCGAGGGCACGGAGACCGAGGAGCAGATCACGTGGCTGTCCGCGCTCGGCGAAATCGAGGCGCAGGGCTTCCTGTTCTCGCGCCCGGTGCCGGCCGACGCGATTCCCGCGCTGATCGCACGCTTCGGCGTGCGCGGCGATCGTCCGAACGTCGTCGCGCATCGCGCGACCGGCAGCACCGGCGCCTGAACAGCCGCACCGCTGCTGCCGCGGCGCGCGTTGCGCACCGCCGCAATTGTTTCGTGTTCCGATCCGATCGTTTAGTTCATTAACTGGTGTTTTCGCGCATGGCAGTGTCATGATGCGCGGCGGACAATCGGGAGGGCCGACGTGTCGGCGGGCCGCCGGCACGGCCCTACGCGAGAGATCTGGCCCTGCGCCAACCACACAATCATGACAACCGTCGAAGTCGAAGCGACCACGCGTGTCGAAGAGGCACCCGCATCCCTGTGGGCCTTGTTCAAGGTCGTCGCCGGCATTTCGGCCGTCTCGTGGGGCGGGCTTTCGATGATGGCGCAACTCGAACGCCATTACGTGGAGCGGCTGCAGCGCATCGAGCCGCACGTTTTCGGCGATCTCGTCGCGCTCGCGTGGCTCGTACCGGGCCCCGTCGGCTGCAACGTCGCCGTGCAGGTCGGGCAGACGCTGCACGGCCGTGCCGGCGCATGGGTCGCCGGCATGGCGAGCGTGCTGCCGTTCTCGATCCTGATGACGCTGTTCGCGATCTTCTATCAGACGCCGCTCGTGCGCTCGCTTGCCGCGCCGATGCTGATCAATCACTTCGGGATGGTGCTCGCCGCGCTGATCGGCGTCACGTGGGTCAAGCAGTTGCGCTCGCTCGCGCGCACGCGGCTCGAACAGGCGATCGCCGCGCTCTCGACGATTCTGCTCGCTTTCGCGCATAGTCCGGCCGCTTTCGTCGGGATTCTGTTCGCCGCGTTTGCAGCGGGCTGGCTGACGGGGCCGCCGCAACGCGACGCGGTCGATTTCACGCTGTCGAAGCGCGACCGCAGCCTGCTCGTGCTGCTCGGCGTGCTGGTGCTGCTGTTCGCGGTGCCGTTGCCCGGCGATTACCAGGCGCAATTGCTGTGGCCGCGGCTCGCGGGCGCCGGCATGACGCTGTTCGGCGGCGGCTTCTCCGCGCTGCCGGTGCTCAAGACGCTGTTCGTCTCGCCGGCGACCGGCATCTCCGATCACGACTTCACGCTGGCGTTCGCGCTGTCGCCGGTCGCGCCGGGGCCGTTGCTGAACGTGGTGCCGTTTCTCGGCTACCTGACCGACGGCTGGGTCGGCGCGCTGCTCGCCACCGCCGCGCTGTTCATTCCGTCGGGATGCCTCGTCGTGTTCGCGCAGAACCACCTGCTCCGGCTCAAGCGCCATTCGCGCTTCGAGCACGGGATGCGCCTGCTGCGCGCGGCGACGACGGGCTTTCTCGTGGTCGCCGTCGTCAAGATCCTGCATCGCGAACCGGCCGACCCGGTTTACTGGCTGACGGGCGCCTTCGCGACGCTGTGCTTCACGCGCTTCAAGGTGCCCGTTTATGCCGTATACGGCGCGGTCGCCGTGGCGTGCAGCGTGTGGCTGTGGGCCGCCGCGCACTGACGGGCGGCGGCCGTCGCGCTGCCCGGCCGGGTTCGCCTCACCGGCTCAACCGGCCCGCATCGCGACCCGGCGTGCCATCCAGCGGGCGCGCAGCGCGTCGTACGCGAGGTTGAAGCAGAACGTGTAAGGCAGGAAGAACAGCACGATGCCCAGGTCGAGCAGCAGCGCCTCGACGAGGCTCACGTTCAGCCACCACGCGGCCACCGGCACCACCATCGCGACGAGGCCGAGCTCGAACGTCACCGCATGCGCGATCCGCATGCCGAGCGTGCGCGACAACCCGGCCCGCCGCTCGAAGCGGTCGAACAGCGCGTTGAAGGTCATGTTCCACGCCATCGCGATCAGCGACACCATCACCGTCAGCACGCCGACGTGCGACACCGGCATGTCGAGCAGCCACGCGCCGATCGGCGCGCACAGCGCGATCGCCACCAGCTCGAACGTCAGCGCGTGCAGCAGGCGCTCCGTCACCGTTTTGTTGATCTGTTTCATGATTCGCTCCAATGCGTTAGCTGATCCATGGCGGCCATTTTGATCGGCAATACCGTATGAATCCAGTTTGATATCATCGGTTTTACCGATATATAACCGCCTGGAGCACTGCATGCACCACGCCCCCGAAGCCCTGCTCGCATTCGCCGAAGCGGCGCTGCTCGGCTCGTTCACGGCCGCCGCGCGCAAGCTCGGCAAGCGCCAGTCGACCGTGTCGGAAGCGATTGCGAACCTCGAAATCGATCTGGGCGTGCAGTTGTTCGATCGCTCGACGCGCACGCCGACGCTCACCGACGCCGGCCGCGCGCTGCTGCCGCAGGTGCAGCGCGCGCTCGAGGCCAGCGCGGCGATCGACCGCACGGCCGCCCGGCTCGCGCACGGCGAGGAAGCGCGGCTCACGCTCGTCGTCTCCGATACGTACCAGTCGAAGCGCTACGAAGAGACGCTGATGGCGCTCGAACGGCGCTTTCCGGCGCTCGAGCTCGAATGCCAGATCGCCGAGCACGACGACGTGCTCGACCTGATCCAGCAAGGCCGCGCGCAACTCGGGCTGATGGCCGCGCGCGCGGCCTACCCGGCCGATATCGGCGCGGCGACGGTGGCGGAGGAATCGGAGATCGGACTGTTCGTCGGCCGCACGCACGTGCTTGCCGAATACGGCGACGCCGAGGTGCCGCACGCGGCGCTGCGCGACGTGCGCGAACTGCGCCTCAATACCTACGTGAAGACGGAAGGTCGCGGCACCGACGACCGGATCGTCGTCGGCACGCAGCACTGGCTGGCGCCGAGCTACCTGATGCTGCTGGAGATGGCGGTGCTGGGGTTCGGCTGGGCGGAACTGCCGCGCTGGATGGTCGAGCACTTCGCGCGCGACCGCCTGTGCGAGCTGCGCTCGCGCGGCTGGCCGCGCCGCGTGCGGGTGGATGCGGTGTGGTCGCGCAACCGGCCGCTGGGGCCAGCCGGTTCATGGCTGCTCGACGCGATGCTGGCCGCGTAGCGACGCGTGCCGCCAGGCCCGCGGCGACCCGGCAACGGCCGGACGCCGGCCGGTCAGAAACCGCGCGACAGCACGGCCGCGCCGATCGTGACGACGCCGAGCACGAGATTCACGACGACGAGCAGGCGCACCGCGTTCACCGCGCGCGCGCCGTCCGGCCAGTTCTGCGCCTGCACCGCACGGCGAATGCGCGGGAACAGCGCGAAGCGGATGTGCCCGAAGATCAGCATCATCACGACGCCGAGCCCGGCCATCGCATGCAGCGACCACGTCGCATGTGCGCCGCCGAAGCTCGTCAGCAGGAAACCGCCGGACAGCAGGATCACGATCACGGCCCCCGACACCCAGTTGAAGAAGCGGCCGAACACGCCTTCGATCAGCGGCAACCGCAACTGCGGCGACAGGTCGGACAGCGCCGGGCGCAGGCAGAAGTGCGCGAAGACCATCCCGCCCACCCACACGGCGACGGCCAGCAGGTGAAGAAACAGCGCGACGGCAACGGCGTGGGACATGGCGACGATCCTGTATGAGGGGGGCAGCGAACGGCCGCGTCGCGCGCGGCATCAAGCGACGTTCGACCAGCCAGTCGCGTCGCGGTTCAGACCCTCGGCGCGATTTCACACTATTTTGCAAATTCCGCGTGACAGCGCCACGCTTGCTTACCCGAATCTCCGCGTCAAAAAAGAAAAAGCCGCACGGCCGCCGAAGCGGACGTGCGGCCTTCGATCGCGGCCGAACCGTCGAACCGGACGATACGGACGCCCCGCGCGGCGTCAGCCGAGCAGCGGGCGCAGCTCGTTGACGACCTTGAGCTTCGTCTCCGGCGTGCGGCCCTTGCGTGCGCGCTTGCCGATGTGCGGCGCGAGCCCGGCGTACGACAGCGTGTCGTCCTGCGCCTTGCCGCCGCGGCCGGTGCCGATCAGCACGACGCCGGCCGGATCGATCGCCAGCGCCTGCACGAGCGTTTCCTTGTCGTCGAGCGCCATCAGGATCACGCCGCGCCCGCCGCCGGACAGCGTCTTCATCTCGTCCATCCCGAACACCAGCAAGCGCCCGCCGCTCGACAGGCACGCGACCTGCGTCGCGTTCGGCAGCACCGGCATCGGCGCGAGCGGCACCGCGCCCGCATCGATCGTCATGAAGGACTTGCCGGCCTTCACGCGGCTCACCATGTCGCCGACCTTCGCGAGGAAGCCGAAGCCGTTGCTCGACGCGAGCAGCAACTGCTGGTCGGCCGGCGCCGCGTAGTAGTGCATCAGGTGCGAGCCCGATTCGAGCTCGATCAGCGACGTGACCGGCACGCCGTCGCCGCGCCCGCCCGGCAGCACCGACACGTCGACCGAATACACGCGGCCGCTGCTGCCCCATGCGATCAGGCGATCCGGCGTGCGGCACTGGAACGCCGCGTACAGGTGGTCGCCCGCCTTGAACGTGAAGCCGGCCGGGTCGAGCCCGTGGCCCTTCAGCGCGCGCACCCAGCCCTTCTGCGACACGACGACCGTCACCGGCTCGTCGACCACCTTCGCCTCGAACGTCGCGCGCTTTTCCTGCTGGATCAGCGTGCGGCGATCGTCGCCGTACTGCTTCGCGTCGGCCTCGATCTCCTTGATCATCAGCCGCTTCATCGCGCTGTCGTTGGCGAGCAGCTCCTCGAGCTTCGCCTTCTCGTCGCGCAGCGCTTCGAGTTCCTTCTCGATCTTGATCTTCTCGAGCCGCGCGAGCTGGCGCAGGCGGATTTCGAGAATGTCCTCGGCCTGCCGCTCGCTGAGGCCGAACGCGCTCATCAGCGCGGCCTTCGGCTCGTCCGACTCGCGGATGATGCGGATCACCTCGTCGATGTTCAGGAAGACGATCATCCGCCCTTCGAGGATGTGGATGCGGTCGTCGACCTTCGCGAGACGATGGCGGCAACGGCGCGTCATCGTCAGCTGGCGGAACTTCACCCATTCGTCGAGGATCGTCAGCAGGCCCTTCTGACCCGGCCGGCCATCCGCGCCGATCATCACGAGATTCAGCGTCGCGTTCGATTCGAGGCTCGTGTACGCGAGCAGCGTGTTCACGAATTCCGTCTGGTCGATCGTGCGCGACTTCGGCTCGAACACGAGCCGCACCGCCGCTTCCTTGCCCGACTCGTCGCGCACTGCGTCGAGCAGGTCGAGCATCGCCTTCTTCGTGTTGAGCTGCTCGGGCGTCAGCGTCTTCTTGCCGAGCTTGAGCTTCGGGTTGGTCAGTTCCTCGATTTCCTCGAGCACCTTCTGGCCCGACGTGTTCGGCGGCAGTTCGGTCACGACGAGCTGCCACTGGCCGCGCGCGAGATCCTCGATCTTCCACTTCGCGCGCACCTTCAGGCTGCCGCGCCCCGTTTCGTACGCCGCCGAGATTTCGGTGTCGCTCGAGATGATCTGGCCGCCGCCGGGGAAATCCGGGCCGGGAATCAAGCTCATCAGCTCCGCGTGCGTGAGCTTCGGATTGCGGATCAGCGCGACCGCCGCGGCCGCGACTTCGCGCAGGTTGTGCGACGGGATTTCGGTCGCGAGGCCGACCGCGATGCCCGACGCGCCGTTCAGCAGCACGAACGGCATGCGGCTCGGCAGCGTCTTCGGCTCCTCGAACGAGCCGTCGTAGTTCGGCATGAAGTCGACCGTGCCTTGGTCGATCTCGTCGAGCAGCAGCTTCGCGATCGGCGTGAGGCGCGCTTCCGTGTAACGCATCGCCGCCGCGCCGTCGCCGTCGCGCGAGCCGAAGTTGCCCTGCCCGTCGATCAGCGGGTAGCGCAGCGAGAAATCCTGCGCGAGCCGCACCAGCGCGTCGTACGCCGACTGGTCGCCGTGCGGATGGTATTTACCGAGCACGTCGCCGACCACGCGCGCCGACTTCACCGGCTTCGCGTCCGGGCCAAGACCCATTTCGTTCATCGCGAACAGGATCCGGCGCTGCACCGGCTTCTGGCCGTCGCACACGTCGGGCAGCGCGCGGCTCTTCACGACGCTGACCGCGTAGCTGAGATACGCCTGCTCCGCGTAATTGCCGAGCGTCAGCGCTTCGGCATCCGGTGCATCGGACCCGGCAAAGAGATCGGAAGTATTGTCGTCCATCTGAATTCCGTATTCGTAAGTGGCGTGAGGCCGGGCCGGGCGTCATGCCCGGCCGCGCGGATGCTCCGCTTAAATGTCCGCTTCGACGTCGTTGCCCTTTTCCTCGAGCCAGCCGCGCCGCGCGGCTGCCTCGCCCTTGCCCATCAGCATCGTCATCCGTGCGACGGTCGCCTCGTAGTCGAGCTCGCCGAGCTTCACCGGCATCAGGCGGCGCGTGTCGGGGTTCATCGTCGTGTCCCACAACTGCTCGGCGCTCATTTCGCCGAGGCCCTTGAAGCGGCTGATGCTCCACTGCGTGTCGCGCACGCCGTCCTTGCGCAGCTTGTCGAGGATCGCCTCGAGCTCGCCGTCGTCGAGCGCATAGAGCTTCTGTGCGGGCTTCTTGCCGCGCGCGGGCGCATCGACGCGGAACAGCGGCGGGCGCGCGACGTACACGTGGCCGCGCTCGATCAGCTGCGGGAAATGCTTGAAGAACAGCGTGAGCAGCAGCACCTGGATGTGCGAGCCGTCGACGTCCGCGTCCGACAGGATGCAGATCTTGCCGTAGCGCAGGTTCGACAGGTCGACGCCGTCGTCCGGGCTGTGCGGATCGACGCCGATCGCGACCGAGATGTCGTGCACCTCGTTGTTCGCGAACAGGCGGTCCCGCTCGGTTTCCCACGTGTTCAGCACCTTGCCGCGCAGCGGCAGGATCGCCTGGTATTCCTTGTCGCGGCCCATCTTCGCGGAGCCGCCCGCCGAGTCGCCCTCGACGAGGAACAGTTCGTTGCGCGCGATATCTTCGGTCTCGCAGTCCGTCAGCTTGCCGGGCAGCACCGCGACGCCCGAGCTCTTGCGCTTCTCGACCTTCTGGCCCGCGCGCGTGCGCGCCTGCGCCTGCTTGATCACGAGTTCGGCGAGCTTCTTGCCGTGCTCGACGTGCTGGTTCAGCCACAGTTCGAGCGCCGGACGCGAGAACGACGACACGAGCTTCACCGCGTCGCGGCTGTTCAGCCGCTCCTTGATCTGCCCCTGGAACTGCGGATCGAGCACCTTCGCGGACAGCACGAAGGACACGCGCGCGAACACGTCTTCCGCGAGCAGCTTCACGCCCTTCGGCTGCAGGTTGTGCAGCTCGACGAAGCTCTTCACCGCCTGGTAGAGACCTTCGCGCAGGCCCGACTCGTGCGTGCCGCCGGCCGGCGTCGGAATCAGGTTCACGTACGACTCGCGCACGAGCGAACCTTCCTCGCTCCATGCGACGACCCACGACGCGCCTTCGCCCTCGGCGAAGGTTTCGTCGGTCGAACGCGAATCGGCGAAACGCTCGCCTTCGAACAGCGGAATCAGCAGCTCGCTGCCGTTCATTTCGTCGAGCAGGTAGCCGCGCAGGCCGTCTTCGTACTTCCACGTCTGGCGCTCGCCCGTCTTTTCGTTGACGAGCACGACCTCGACGCCCGGCAACAGCACCGCCTTCGAGCGCAGCAGACGCTGCAGCTCGCCGAGCGGCAGGTTCGGCGAATCGAAGTATTTCGGATTCGGCCACACCTGCACGCGCGTGCCGGATTTCTTCTCGCCGCGCCCCACCGCCTGCGTCGCGAGCGGCTTGACCACGTCGCCTTCCGCGAAGCCGAGCTCGGCCATCTTGCCGTCGCGCCAGACCGTCACGTCGAGTCGCGTCGCGAGTGCGTTCGTCACCGATACGCCGACGCCGTGCAGGCCGCCCGAGAACGTATACGCGCCGCCCGCGGCCTTGTCGAACTTGCCGCCCGCGTGCAGGCGCGTGAACACGATCTCGACGACCGGCACGCCTTCTTCGGGATGCATGCCGAACGGGATGCCGCGGCCGTCGTCCTCGACCGAGACCGACTGGTCGGCGTGCAGCGTGACCGTGATCTGCTTGCCGTAGCCGCCGAGCGCCTCGTCGGACGCGTTGTCGATGACTTCCTGGATGATGTGCAGCGGATTCTCGGTACGGGTGTACATGCCGGGCCGCTGCTTGACCGGCTCGAGACCCTTGAGCACCTTGATCGATGCTTCGCTATAGGCCGCGCTGGGTTTCTTCGTTGACATAGGCGCTGAATTTCGTCATTCATCGGGACGTTGTCCACACCTCGTGTGGATAACGTCGTGGACAAAACGTTGAGTTCCGTAAAAAAGCGAATCGAAACAACGGTGTGCTTGGACTGCTCCGAAAGCGGGCGCGCGGCGTGCGCTGCGCGCCCCTGAACGCGCGGTATTTTACTGGTTCCGCGTGGCGCGCCAATCGCGGGATCGGCGCGCGCGGCACGCGTCACACTGGCTTGCGCTTCGCCTCGAGCGTTTCCCACCGTTCGAGCGCGGCGAGCAATTCGTCGTCGATCGCCGCGAACCGCTCGGTCAGGCGCGTGCCTTCCTGCGGGTCCTTCGCGAAAATCGAGCCGTCCTCGAGTTGCGCATTGATCGTCTTCTGCTCGGCTTCGAGCGCGGCGATCTTCTCCGGCAGCGAATCGAGCTCGCGCTGCTCGTTGAACGACAGCTTCACCGTGCGCTGCGCGTTGCGGCCGGCCGCGCTCTTCGCCGGCTCGTCCTTCGCGGGCGCCGCTTCCTTGACCGCGCGCTTCGCCGCTTCCTGCTGCGCGAGCTGCTCCGAGCGCTCGCTCTGGATCTGCCAGTCGGTGAAGCCGCCGACATATTCGCGCCACTTGCCGTCGCCCTCCGCCGCGATCACCGACGTCACGACGTTGTCGAGGAACGCGCGATCGTGGCTGACGAGCAGCACCGTGCCGTCGTAGTCGGCCAGCAGCTCTTCGAGCAGTTCGAGCGTCGGGATGTCGAGGTCGTTGGTCGGTTCGTCGAGCACCAGCACGTTGGCCGGGCGCGCGAACAGGCGCGCGAGCAGCAGCCGGTTGCGCTCGCCGCCGGACAGCGACTTCACCGGCGAACGCGCGCGTTCCGGCGCGAACAGGAAATCGCCGAGATAGCTCATCACGTGCTTGCGCACGCCGCCGATCTCGACCCATTCGCTGCCGGGGCTGATCGTATCCGCGAGGCTCTTCTCCTGGTCGAGCTGCGCGCGCATCTGGTCGAAATACGCGACCTGCAGGTTCGTGCCGGTGCGCACCGTGCCTTCATCGGGCTTCAGGTCGCCGAGGATCAGTTTCAGCAACGTGGTCTTGCCGGCGCCGTTCGGGCCGACGAAGCCGATCTTGTCGCCGCGCATGACCGTCGTCGAGAAGCGGTCGACCACCGTGCGGCCGCCGTAACGCTTCGTCACGTCGGTCAGCTCCGCGACGATCTTGCCGGACTTCTCGCCCTGCGCGACGTCCAGCTTCACGTTGCCCTGCGCATTGCGGCGCTCCGCGCGCTCGTTGCGCATCTGCACGAGCCGTGCGATGCGGCCGACGCTGCGCGTACGGCGCGCTTCGACGCCCTTGCGGATCCACACTTCTTCCTGCGCGAGCAGCTTGTCGAACTTCTCGTTCTCCACGCGCTCGACTTCGAGCTGCTGCGCCTTGCGCGTCTGGTACGCGGAAAAATTGCCCGGGTACGACAGCAGCCGGCCGCGATCGAGCTCGACGATGCGCGTCGCGACGCGGTCGAGGAATGCGCGATCGTGGGTGATGAACAGCAGGCCCGCGCGCTGCGCGACGAGCAGCTCTTCCAGCCAGCGGATGCCGTCGAAGTCGAGGTGGTTGGTCGGCTCGTCGAGCAGCAGCACGTCGGGCTGCAGCACCAGCGCGCGCGCCAGCGCGACGCGCTTCTGCATCCCGCCCGACAGCGCGTCGACGCTTGCGTCGACGTCCTGCAGGCCGATCTGCGCCAGCGTCATCGACACGCGCGTACGCCAGTTCCACGCGTCGTGCGCGTCCAGCGACGACTGCAGCGCGTTCATCCGCGCGAGCAGTGCATCGTGCTCGGCGCCTTCCGGGATCTCCGCGAGGCGGTGCGCGATCGAATCGTATTCTTCGAGCAGTTCGCGCGTATGCGCGAGCCCTGACGCGACCGCGTCGAACACCGTCGCGCCCGGCTCGAATTCGGGCTCCTGCGGCACGTAGACCGTCACGAGCTCCTGCTGGCGCGTGACCAGCCCGTCGTCGGGCTTCGCGAGATCGGCGACGATCTTCAGCAACGACGACTTGCCCGCGCCGTTGCGGCCGATCAGGCCGACCCGCTCGCCGGCTTCCAGCGAGAAATCCGCGTGATCGAGCAACGCGACGTGACCGAACGCGAGCTGCGCGCCGGTAATGGAATAGAGCGACATGGGGAGACGGCGAAGAGAGAAATCGGAAGCGCCCATTGTACCGGGCGCGCGGGCCGGTATCGGCTTGGCTGGATGGACGAGCGCCGCAGGTTGCGCCTGAAGTGCGTCGGCGCGGGGCCGTGAGCGGGTTGCGGGCGGTTTTTCGCTTTGGTGCCAGTCGCCGTTTACGTGCCCGCGTAAACGGCCGAACGCCGGCCGGATGCCCGCGGCCGGCCGATCGGTCGATCCCGTGCGCGGCGCGGCGAGCGCCGGCGCGGGACGTGCGGTTATTTCACGTTGATCGTGATCGTCGAGCTCAGTTCGGGACCGTACGAACGGTGCGCGCCGTCACCGAGCTGCAGCGTCAGCGTGTGCTGGCCAGGCGGCAGCTTCACGTCGGTTTCGGTCTGGGCCTTGCCGAAATGCAGCGAATGGTCGGTCGCCGGGATCACGTCGCCCTTCGGCACCGGCTTGCCGTCGATCAGCAGATGATGATGACCGGTATCCGGGGTCATGTCGCCGGCCGGCTTGAGCGCCATGCCTTCGAGACCGAACTTCACGTGCACGGGGCTCGACACCGTCGCGCCGTCCTGCGGCTCGACGAAGAACACACGCGCTTCGGCGCGCGCGAGCGTCGATACGGCCAGCGCCGCGACACAGACTGCACCCGCGATCCACTTTCTGTTGAGCATCGTTTCCTCCTTCAGATTGACAGGCTCACGAAGCATACACTGCATGCCCGACCGACGCGACGGCGCCGGTTGTTCGCGATGCGTACGTTTAAAACGACGTTGCGCAGGCGTTCGGCGAAATTCCGGTACCATTGCGCCTTTCGTCCGCCGGCCAGGCTGCGGACGGCATCGCCGAATTTTCATTATCCCGAGCGCAACATGAGCGAAGTAACCGAATACCAGAGCTGGGTCTGCCTGATTTGCGGGTGGGTCTACAACGAAGCGGAAGGGCTGCCCGACGAAGGCATTCCGGCCGGCACGCGTTTCGCCGACATTCCGGCGGACTGGCGCTGCCCGCTGTGCGACGTGGGCAAGGAAGATTTCGTCGTCGTCGATTTCTGATTTTCCGTTTCGATCGCGGTTGATTACGCGATACGCGCGTCGCGGGGGCATTCCGCCCCGCCGACGCGCCGCGCGTTTGCTATACTCTGCGCGCTGTCCACACCGCCGTCCGGTTCGCCTTCTTTTGCGCGAATGCCCGGATATGGCTCTCCCCGTAGTTCAATGGATAGAACAAGCGCCTCCTAAGCGCTAGATACAGGTTCGATTCCTGTCGGGGGGACCAGACAAGCTCCATGCCTCCCCCGATTCACAAGAACTCCCCGCTCAAGCAACGACAACCGTAAACTCAACCCCCGACTCAAAATCCAGTGTCGTAGTCGAAAACCGCGGCTCCTCGTCGAGGTATTGCTTGTACGGTCGCACGGCGTCCTCGGCCGTGTACATGTTGTCGGCCAGCACGACCGATCCCGGCCGCAGCAGGCGCTCGATCTGCTTGAACAGCTTCAGATAGGCGTCGGCCCAGACGTCGATAAACACCATGTCGACAGTCCCGTCCAGCTCAGCAACCGTGTCGAACACATCGCCCTCCCGCACGTCGACATAGGCCTCCAGGCCCGCAGTTTCGACGTGGTCGCGCAAACGCGCGCACTTGCGCGCATCGCATTCAGTCGCGATGACCACGCCACGGCCCAACGTCCGCAGCGCATCGGCGAAATACAGGGTCGACACACCGCAGGAACTGCCGAGTTCGAGAATTCTGGTCGGCCGTTGCGCGAGCACCATGTTGCGCAAGAACCTTCCCGTTTCCGCCGACACGGCCAACGATAGCGCACTGCCCGCCGACGATTCGAAATCTTCGGTGAACAGGCCGAACGTTTCGAGAAACCGCCCTCGCAACCTCGGGGCGAGTGCTTCGTATTCGTCGACGAGCGTCGGAAACGCCTCGTTCGGCCCCTGGAACTGCGCGCGGGCGCGGGCGATGATTTCGCGCTGGCTCTCTTCATGAAGCCGTTGCAAAAGAGCGTGGGTAGTAGAAACCAAGTGCGTTCCTTGATGAGTTTGATCACGTAGACGGCGTATCCAGCGACTGCTATCCGCCATCAGGCCTGCGGCGCTACCGCTCCATCATCGGCGAGCACGGGCGACGCTATGCCCTTCTCGCGAGCGTGATCGCGCGCTCGGGACACGCCGTCACGCAAAGCCCGCATGACCGACAGGCTTGCGCATTCGGCGTGTACGCGACCTTCATTCCATGCACGCGCAGCTTCAAGCGATGCATCAGACCGAGGTCGAGATAATCGGCCTCGTCGATGCGCCGGACCTCGAACACGTTTTCGGGGCAAACGGTGACGCAATCGCCCTTGCCTTCGCAACGCTTCAGATCGACGACCGGCGCAATCACGCCCGCCTTCTGCTTGCAGTCGGCCGCTGATTTCTCGCGCATGGTCACTCCTCCGTGGGCCGCTTGCCGCGCGACCGCCATGCGGCCCGGAACTGCTCGCGCTCTTCCGGCGTCATGGCTTCCCACTTGCGCCAGTGGCGCCGGCCGTGCCAGCCGCGGTGTCCGCGGAATCCGCCGAACAGGATGCGGCTCAACACGAGCAGGCCCAGCGCATGAGCGAAGTCGATCGTCCGGGCGCCAACGAATAGCGCCGGCATCACCCAGTTCCACAACATCATCACGACCCCACCGAGCACGCCGATGGCCACCACCACGAGCAGCGCCTTGCCCGCACATCTGATTCGAAAATTCATCCGTCGACTCCTCTAGATATCCAGTTCGTCGTAAATGGGTTGCAGTCGAGCACGCAGATGCAGGACCGCGTAGCGTTTGCGCGCGAGCAGCGTATTGAGCGTGACACCGCTTTGCGCGGCCATCTCCTTGAAGGACTGTCCTTCCAGCTCGTGCGCGATGAAAACCTCGCGCTGATTCGCCGGCAACTCGTCGAGCGCATCCTGCAACGCCTTGAGCAACAGCGTGCGAGCGTAGAGCGCCTCGGGGCCGGCATCGTGCGCCGGCAGCGCCAGATCCAGGCGATACTCGCTGTCCGCTTCGTCGTCGGCGTCGAGCAGATCGGTCAGCGGTTGCTCCTTCTTCTTGCGAAAACGATCGATGATGCGGTTGCGCGCGGTACGGAACAGCCACGCGCTCGCCTGTTCGATTGGCGCGGGAAGTCGATAGGCCTGTACGAATTCGTGAAGCACATCCTGCAGAACGTCCTCGGCATCGTCCGGGTCGCGGATCCGGCGCCGAATGAAATTCCCTAGCCTCGTTCGTTCACGCATCACCGTCGCAGTGATGTCGCGGTCTGGGTCGGTCATCGTTTGCGAAGTGGGTGGCGGTTCCATGCGTCTGAAGACGTTTCAGGCGCGCGAATATTGTGGCGAGCGTGAAAAATTTTCGGTGGTACGCGTCGGCTTCACTGCGCTGCAGTCGTTTCAAGGAACAGGCCCGATATGGCACCAGCCCGTCGTCGCAGGAATCGATTGACTCCCCGCATCAACCCGAAGTACACTTCGCGCCGCGGGGTGGAGCAGTCTGGCAGCTCGTCGGGCTCATAACCCGAAGGTCGTAGGTTCAAATCCTACCCCCGCAACCAAATGCCGAAGCCCGCTTTGCGAAAGCAAGCGGGCTTTTTGCTGTCCGGCGGTCCGGGGATGTGGCTTGCGCGTGCAGCGCAACTAAGGTATGCGAACGGCGATGCAATCGCGCGTTCCCCACGACGTGCGACACGTAATCGCAGCTCGTCCATTCGCCGCCGACATGCAGCGAACGTTGCGTAGAATTCCGAACCTTCTTCGGTTCAGCACACGGACTTCTCGAATGATTCGAACGATCGCGGCACTCGTCGTGCTTTCGGCGATGACCGCCGTGGCCAACGCCGCCGACACCGGCACGGCCCCCACCAAGCAACGCTACGTCAGCCCGGGCATCGCCAACGTCACTGCCTCGGCAGCCCCGCGCCCGGAAAGCACCGCCTCCAACGCCCGCTGTCGGGAACTGGCCGCCGGCATCGACGCGGTCACGCACTCACCGGACCGCGGCCAGAAGGTCGTGCGCGGGATGGGCCCGGACGGCAAGCCACGCAACGAACTGCGCGCCTACGACAAACGGGCCGATCTGGAAGCCGAGCACCAGCGCCTCGGCTGCCAGTAACGAACAACGCCGCACACGCCCCCACCCGGCCAATCCGCGCCGGGCAGCGGCCTTACGCGTTCGCGCCGCCGTCGATCGTCAATCCGGTCCCGTTGATCGACCGCCCTTCCGGTCCGACGACGAACGCCACGAGCGCGGCCACGTCGTCGGCCTTGCCGTACTGCTGAATCGCCATCCGCGAACGCTGCGCATCGGCATGCGCGCCATCGGCCGGGTTCATGTCGGTATCGGTCGACCCCGGATGCACGATGTTGACCGTGATGCCGCGCGGGCCGAGATCGCGCGCGAGCCCCTGCGTCCAGCCGATCAGCGCGGCCTTGCTCGCCGCATAGAGGCTCATCCCCGCATCGGGCACGCGCGTCGCGAGGCAACTGCCGGTCGACACGATGCGCCCGCCCTCGCCGAGATGCCGCGCCGCCGCCTGCGACGCGACGATCACCGCGCGCACGTTCACGTTCAGCGTCGCGTCGATGTCGTCGAGCGTGAGGTCGTCGAGCGATCCGGCCCGGAAAATCCCCGCGTTGTTGACGAGGATGTCGAGTCCGCCGAATGCCTCCGCGACACGATCGACCGCGTTGCGCACGGCGACCGGATCGGCGCTGTCGGCCTGGATCGCGATGGCGCGCCGGCCCAGCGCCTCGATGCCGGCGACCACGGCCTGCGCCCGCTCGGCCGATTTTTCATACGTGATCGCGACGTCCGCGCCGTCGGCCGCCAGCCGTTTCGCGATCGCCGCGCCGATGCCGCGGCTGCCGCCCGTGACGAGTGCACGCTTGCCCTGAAGTCGGTTCATGTCGGTTCCTTTCCTCATTTATGTAACGACCGACACAGAATGTGGCAAGTTGCGCCGCACAGTCAATTGATTTATTTTATCGATCGATACAGATATCGACGAAGGAACGGACGCAATGGCTGAACGAGGCCGACCGAGAAGCTTCGACAAGGAAGCGGCGCTGGATCGCGCGATGGAGGTGTTCTGGCGTCTCGGCTACGAAGGAGCGTCGATGACGGACCTGACGACCGCGATGGGCATCGCGTCGCCGAGCCTGTATGCGGCCTTCGGCAGCAAGGAAGCGTTGTTCCGGCAAGCGCTCGAGCATTACGGCGCAACCGAGGGGCGGGAAATCTGGGGGGGCGTCGAACGGGCGGCCAGTGCGCACGACGCCGTGCAGCGCTACCTGATGGATACCGCGCGCGTGTTCACGCGGCGCTCGAAGCCGGCCGGCTGTCTGATCGTGCTGTCGGCGCTGCATCCGGCCGAACGTTCCGATACGGTCCGGCAAACGTTGATCGCGATGCGCGAGCACACGGTCGACGCGCTGCGGGAGCGGCTCGCGCAAGGCGTCGCGACCGGCGAAATATCCGCGCACGCGAATCTCGACGCGATCGCCCGCTACTACGTGACGGTTCAACAGGGCATGTCGATTCAGGCGCGCGACGGCGCGAGCCGCCGCGATCTGGAGGCCATCGCGCAGGCCGCGCTGGCCGCCTGGCCGGCGCTCGTCGGCACGAGCGGCGCGGCCGGTGCGTAGCGGCAGGACGCCGCCGAAAGGTTACTGCTTCACAGCTTGCTGCACGTCCTTCGACGCATGCCACACGCGATAGCGCACGTCGAAGCCGTCCGGCACATAGACGACGAGCGGCAGGCGGCTGTTGTAGCGCAGCAGCTGGCCGTCACCGCGCACCTGCACGAAGCGTTGCTGCGGCGTCTGGCCCGGGCATGCCATCAGCGTCGATGCCGGCCCTTTCACGTCGGTGAGCCGGTAATACGTGTAGCCCCAGCCCTTCACGTCCTCGGCGGTCAGCTCGCCGCCGAACCACTGCTGGTTGCAGTCGGTCTGCAGCGTCTTGCCGATCATCAGCTCGACGCGCGCATCGCCCTCGTTCTCGAGCGCGGGCAGCGCGATCACGACGCGCTGCTGGCCGGCCGCGGCCTGCGGGAACATCTTGATCGACTCCGCCGGCACGGCGGGCGCGGAGGCCGGCGCGGCCACGCAGGCGGCGGCCGTCGTCACGCAGAAAGCGGCCAGCGCGGCCCGGATCGCGAATTTCATCGATGTGCTCCTGAAAAACAAATGAGCCCCGGATGCTAACACTTTCGTCGCAAGACCTTACGAGCCTGTAATTTGGCGACACAATTGCAAACAGCCGGCAATCCCCGGGCGCGGTACTTATAGCGCAACCAACGGAGAACATCATGCTGAAGCTCATTGCTGCCGCCGGCGTCGCCACCCTGCTGGCCGGCTGCGTCGTCGCCCCGGACGCCGGATACGGCTACGGGCAGCCCTACTATTCCGATCCCGGCTACGCGTACGCGCCGTCCCCCGTGTACGGCACGGTCAATATCTGGGGCGGTGGCGGCGGACGCGACTGGGATCGCGGCCGGCGTGACTACCACCACTGGGACGGCGATCGCGGCAACCGTGGCAACGGCTGGTGGCGCGGCGGCGGACGCCGCGGCGACTGGAACGAAGGCGGGGGTGGCGGACACGGTCGCGGCGACGGCGGCGGGCATCGCCACTGACGCGCAATTGCAACCGTTTGTATCCACGCACGGCCCGCCGATGGCCGGCGGCGCGCCATGCAGGGGTACGGACGACCACACAAAAGACAAAGGCCCTCGCATCGAGCGAGGGCCTTTCGTCGTTCGGCGCGGCGAAACGATCGTCGGTGGGTGCCGGCCGACCGGCACCCACCCCGCGCGCACGCCGCGCGCCGGCGCTTACCAGCCGGCCGGCTGCACGTAGCCACCCTGCCGCACCGGCGCCCCGCACACGTACGCACGCTGGTAGCGGTCGTAGCAATAGTTCGGACCGTCGTCCTGGTACTGCGCCTGCTGATAGGTCGGGTAGGCTGGCTGCTGGTACGCGGGCGCCTGGTAGTACGTCGGCGGCTGATAGGCCGGCGCCTGGTACGCGGGTGCCTGATAGGCGACGGGCGGATTCATCGCCGACGTCACGATCGCGCCCAGCACCGCGCCGCCGATCAATGCGCCGATGACGGCGCCGCCGTCGCGGCCATGCGCGGACGCCGGCCCCGCCACCGCGAGCGAACCGGCAAGGACACACACTGCGGCAATCTTTTTCATGATGGACTCCCACGCGAAGTGGTACTGGATGCGAAGCATTGTGGCGGTGCGCGGCCGTAATAGATGCAGCAAGTGGTAACGCGCGATTACCGGTATCGCATCCGCCGAAACGCGGCGTCGCCGTGCTACGATTTTCGGCATACAGGAGACGCCTTCATGCAGCCCGAAACCGCCCGCCGTTTCGATACCGAATTCGCGCCGCGCATCGCGCAGGCGATCGCCGCGTTCTTCGCCGATCACGTGCAGACCGACGTCGTCCCCTACGGCGGGCACGGGCACCCGACGCGCGTGCAGATCCGCAGCGCGCCGCACGAGCACGTGAGCGGCTTCGTGCATCCGTTGAATCTCGAACTGACGTGGGACTCCGACGAGATCGAGCGGCTGATGGAACCCGACGGCCCGCAGCGCTTCGAGCACTACCTGGCCGCCCTGCCGAGAAAGCTGGGCGCGTGGCAGGGCGCGCGCGACATCGATCTCGCGTCGCGCACGCAGGCCGACCCGCTCGTGCGGCTCGGCGGTCTCGACTTCGAAGGCTGAATGCGCGCGCCAATCGGCGGGCGCGCGGCTCGGCGTCGCGCGATGCGGCCCGGTGATACACTCGACCGGCCCCGTTCCGGTGCCGCCATGCCGGCCGGGCCGTTCATCGCCGCCTCCGCCCCCGCACATGGTTGCGCACGCAACCGGCAAGCGGGCACGCGGACAACCACGCTCTCGCTCCCGTCATGAACGCCGATACCGGCCTGCCGCTTCCGCAACGCTACTGGGCGATCGTCTGCGTCGCCCTGGGCATCACGCTCGCCGTGCTCGACGGCGCCATCGCGAACGTCGCATTGCCGACCATCGCGCGCGACCTGCACGCATCCGACGCCGCGTCGATCTGGATCGTCAACGCATACCAGCTCGCGGTCACGATCACGCTGCTGCCGCTCGCGTCGCTCGGCGAGCGCATCGGCTACCGCCGCATCTACATCGCCGGACTCGCGCTGTTCACCGCAGCGTCGCTCGGCTGCGCACTGGCCGGCTCGCTGCCGATGCTGGCCGTGATGCGCGTGATCCAGGGGTTCGGCGCGGCCGGCATCATGAGCGTCAACGCGGCGCTCGTGCGGATGATCTACCCGTCGTCGTTGCTCGGGCGCGGGCTGTCGATCAACGCGATGGTGGTCGCGCTGTCGTCGGCGATCGGGCCGACGGTCGCGTCCGCGATCCTGTCGTTCGCGTCATGGCCGTGGCTCTTCGCGGTCAACGTGCCGATCGGCATCGCGGCCGTGCTCGGCAGCCTGCGCGCGCTGCCGGCCAATCCGCTGCACGACGCGCCGTACGACTTCCCGAGCGCGCTGATGAACGCGTGCGTGTTCGGCCTGCTGATCACGGCCGTCGACGGGCTCGGTCACGGCGAAGGTCATGCGTACGTCGCGGCCGAACTGGCCGTCGCATTCGTGGTCGGCTACTTCTTCGTGAAGCGTCAGTTGTCGCAGCCGGCGCCGCTCCTGCCGGTCGACCTGATGCGCATCCCGATGTTCGCGCTGTCGGTCTACACGTCGACGGCGTCGTTCACGTCGCAGATGCTCGCGTTCGTCGCGCTGCCGTTCTGGCTGCAGCATTCGCTCGGTTTCTCGCAGGTCGAAACCGGCCTTTACATGACGCCGTGGCCGCTCGTGATCGTGTTCGCCGCGCCGCTCGCAGGCGTGCTGTCGGACCGCTATTCGGCCGGCATTCTCGGCGGGATCGGGCTTGCACTGTTCGCCGCCGGCCTGCTGTCGCTCGCGACGATCGGCGCGCACCCGGGCACGGTCGACATCGTGTGGCGGATGGCGCTGTGCGGCGCGGGCTTCGGGCTGTTCCAGTCGCCGAACAACCGCGCGATGCTGTCGTCGGCGCCGCGCGAGCGCAGTGGCGGCGCCGGCGGCATGCTGAGCACCGCGCGCCTGACGGGCCAGACGCTCGGCGCCGCGCTCGTCGCGCTGATTTTCGGGCTCGCGCCCGACCGCGGGCCGACGATCGCGCTCTATGTCGCCACGGTGTTCGCGGCGGTGGCCGCGGTCGTCAGCCTGCTGCGCATCGCATCGCCGCGGCCGGACACGGCGACCTGACACCATCGCGCGCCGTACGCGCGGCGGGCGTCAGGCGGCGTCGAGCGCGTCCATCACGAAGCGCACGCGCGCCTTCACGCTCACACGCGGCAATTCGATCAGCCGATAGCCATACGACGTATAGCAATCGACCATCGCGTCATAGGTCCGCACCGCTTCCGCGAAATCCTGCCGGCGCTCGGTGTCCTGCGCATAGATGTCGGGCCATGGCGGCGCGATGAACACGCGCCGGTGATAGCGGAACCGCCGCGCCGCGGCTTCCGCGTGCGCGGGCACCGTCAACCCGGTCAGCTTCAGGTAACCGATCACGTCCGGCACGCCGCGATCGAAGAACACCGGTCCGCGCGCCTGCCGCGCGAGATGGTAGGACCGCATCTCCCAGCTCAGCATCAGCTCCGCGAACGCTGCCGGGTCGCGCCACGGCAGCGCTTGGCCATCGACGGCCATCTGGTCGCGGATCACGCCGCGCCCGGCTTCCTGCGAACGTGCGTAGCCGGCACGTTCGAGCGCATCGAGCAGCGTGCTCTTGCCCGAACCCGGCCCGCCCGTCACGACGAAGAAACGGCCGGCGGGATCGTCGGCCACTTCGTCGTCGCTATCGGCGCCGGGCGCGCTCTCACGCATGCGCCACCCGCCGGCCCGCGCGCCGCGTGACCGACGCCGCCGCCGCGACACTGCGCAAATCGGCGACGAACGTGTCGCGCCAGACCGACAGGTCGTTCTCGCGCAGCCGCGCAAGGTTCTCCTCGTGACGCGCCTGCCGCTCCGCGAGCGGCATCGACAGCGCGCGTTCGAGCGCCTCGGCCATCTGCGACAGGTCGTACGGATTGACGAGCAGCGCGCCGGTCAGCTCGGCCGCCGCGCCCGCGAACTCCGACAGCACGAGCACGCCCGGATCGGCCGGATCCTGCGACGCGACGTATTCCTTCGCGACGAGATTCATCCCGTCGCGCAGCGGCGTCACGTAGCCGACCTGCGACATCCGGAAGAACGCCATCAGCAGGTTGCGCTCGTACTTGCGGTTCAGGTACTGGATCGGCGTCCAATCGAGTTGCGAGAAGCGGCCGTTGATGCGGCCGGCCTCGCCTTCGAGCGTTTCGCGGATGTGCTGATAGGTCTGCACGTCGGAACGTGTCGGCGGCGCGATCTGCAGGAGCGACACGCGTCCCTGCCAGCCCGGCGCATTCGCGAGCATCCGCTCGAACGACTGGAAGCGTTCGACGAGCCCCTTCGAGTAATCGAGGCGATCGACGCTCATCACCAGCTTGCGGTCGCCCAGCGCCTCGCGCAGCATCTTCACCGGCTTGCGCGTGCCGTACTGAACGGCCGCCTGCGCGATCGCGTCGGGATGCACGCCGATCGGATAGGCGGCGACCTTCACGACACGGCCATGCGCATGCAGCATCCCGTCGTCGTCGCTCGCCGCGCCGATGCCGCGCCGCTCGATGTAGTCGGTGAAGGCCTGCTTGTCGGCTTCGGTCTGGAAGCCCGCGACGTCGTACGCGCACATGAACTTCACGAGTTCCTCGTGCGGCGGCACGAGGCGCAGCATGTCGGGCGACGGAAACGGGATGTGCAGGAAGAAGCCGATCGGGTTCTTCACGCCGAGCTCGCGCAGGCAGTGCGCGAACGGCAGCAGGTGATAGTCGTGCACCCAGATCAGGTCGTCCGGACGCAGCAGCGCGGCGAGCTGCTTCGCGAGCATCGCGTTCACGCGCAGATAACCGGCGTACTCCTGCCGATCGAAGCGCGCGAGATCGCCGCGGTAGTGGAACACCGGCCACAGCGTCGCGTTCGAGAAGCCGCGGTAGTACTGGTCGTAGTCGCGCCGGGTCAACCCGACCGTCGCATACGTCACGTTGCCGTCCCGCTGGATCGCGGGCTCGGCATCGGGCGCGCCGACGATCTCGCCGTTCCAGCCGAACCAGACGCCGCCCGTTTCCCGCAGCGCGTCCATCACGCCGACGGCCAGGCCGCCCGCGCTCGGGCGCGTATCCTCGCCGGCGGCGACACGATTCGATACCACGATCAATCTGCTCATGCGACTTCCCCTCCTCGATTCGATTGGCTGGCGCGCGACGCACGCCAAAGCAGGCGCGGCGGCCCGAAGGCGGCCGCGCGGCGACTCAGTTCCGAGAATTGCAATGAAATACGGCGGTGGAATGCGGCGACGACCGTATCAAGCGTCCTGCTCCTGACCGAGGTCGCGTTGATAGTCGAGCCCTTCCGGGCGAGCACCACCCTGGTTGTGATCGCCGTCCGACGGCGTCTCGTCCGGCGCGCCCGCGGGCGGTGCCGATGGCGCGTCGGTCTGCGGACGCGAGCGGTCTTCCGGATGGCTGGCCGCCGCGTCAGGCGGCCGGTGTGACAACCGTTTCGAACGGCGCATGGCTGGGTGTCTCATGTGCGGCGCGGCTCGAGGCCGTCGTAGAAACATTCCATAGCAAAACAGTCTAGGTCGCTTCGCCGCACCCAAAGGTAACAATTACCTTCAATTTGTAACGTTTCGACCCTGCTCCGATCATCTATCCGACAATAACGCCGCCCGCGCGCACGCGGCCTGCCGTTCGGCGATTTGTCAAAGCTTTGCAGTTTTCCTATGACAATTGCGAAACAATGACGCGGCATCAGGGCGTGCATGCGTCGCCGCTCACCCAGACAGGACTTGCACTCAGGGATGAACATTCGTTTCGAATCGCCGCGCCGGGCCACGCCGGCGCGCGTCGTGCTGGCCGTGATCGCCACGGCCGCACTGCTGTCCGGCTGCAATTCGTTGTACAGCGAAGGCGCGACAGCCGGCGCCGGTATCGCGGGCGCCGCGATCGCTTCCAAGGTCACCAACAACGCCGCCGTCGCGACCGGCATCGGCCTCGGCGCCGTTGCCGGCGCGCGGGCTGGCGTCCAGTACACGCAACGCGTCTCGCACCGCTACACGCAGGAGCAGATCGCGAAGGCGGCCGGCCCGCTCGACGTCGGCGGCGTCGCGCCGTGGTCGACGCACCATTCGTTCCCGATCGAGGACGACGAGCAGGGCCGCGTGACGGTCAGCCGGATGATCAGCATCGGTCCGCTCGACTGCAAGGAAATCGTGTTCGCGGTCGACACGCCGGCGAAGGCCGACAAGGCCGCGCAATCGGCGTTCTACGTCGCCACCATCTGCCGCGACGGGCCCGTATGGAAATGGGCATCGGCCGAACCGGCGACCGAACGCTGGGGCGCGCTGCAATGAGCGTCGCGATCCGTATCGCGGCGATCGGCGCGCTGTGCGCGGCGACGGTCGCGCTGTCGGGCTGCGGGTCGGTCGGCGCGGCGAGCGGCGCGCTGGCCGGCGCGGCGACGGGCCTCGTCACCGCGAACCCGGCAGTGGGCGTCGGCGTCGGGATCGCCGTGCAGGCGGCGACCGACGAAGCCGTCAACCGCACGATGAAGCAGCTCCATCAGAACCAGCAGGACGCGATCGCGAAGACGGCCGGCAGTCTCGCCGTCGGCGAAGTGAAGCCGTGGAAGGTGAAGAACACGTTGCCGCTGGAGAACGGCGAAGGCGAAGTGCGCGTCACGCGCGCGTACGCGTCGGCGCTCGCGCTGTGCAAGGAATTCGCGTTCTCGGTGAAGGACGGCGACAAGGCCGACTGGTATTTCGCGAATGCGTGCCAGCAAGGCACGCACTGGAAGTGGGCGTCGGCGGAACCGGCCGTTGATCGGTGGGGGAGTTTGCAGTAACGGTGCGGTGCGCCGCGCCCGTGGCGTTCTGCGCCGCGCGGTTATACCGAGCGCCCCACCCGCATCAGGACTCGACGTCCTAGCGTCTCAATACTTGCTCACGCATAAAACCCAAAACTATCATAGCGTTACAAAAACCCGCCAGCAGAGAGCTCGGCTGTTTATAGTGTCTTGTAGGCACTATGTAGGCATTTCGATTCTCCATCAATCCATGTAAGTCCATGTCGACAAATAGGACATGATCAAATTGAATCGAGTTTTGACCTGCTTGCCGTACCGGCCGAGGTCCATGACCATGCGACGCTAGTCGGGAACAACGTAAAAGCTTTGCAGAACGCCAGCTATCGTCAAGTCCTGACTCTCAATGGTCGGGATGGTCAATTTTGGGCCTCGGTGTGGCGAGTTAGAAATAGCCTATCGCTTGCCAGCGGTCCATTAACCATCAAACACGCCTGTTAGCCAAGAAATGAAAGGGACTTCACGTATCCGTTCAGTGCGGAACGATGAAAGCCTTTGTCACGAGGGCTGCGACACTAGAGCCAGGCTGTCGAAGAGCTGAGACAGTGATACCGGCCGAACCATCCGGCATACAACCCCTCAAGCGGCGGATCAAACTGCAAAGTAGCTGTGCCAGGCAGCTGCAAGCCGCTCCACTGAACCTCACGGCGGTCGTTCACCTGCCTGATCGTTTGTCCGATCAGCTTGCTTCCCTTCGGAATGGCAACGTTGCCAAAACGGTCATAGACGTTGAGCGACACGATGCCGATCATCATGCCGCCAATTCCGGGATCACCCGTTTCCAAGCCAACAGCGATGGGAGTGTCATCCGTGATTTCGTACGGCCGGATGTGATGGAATTTCGCCACGATGGGCGCATCCGGATCCGTGCCATCGGCGGCTTGGGCCCGCGCTCCATCCGAGAGCATCAACATCACCACGCACGACAGGATGATCAGGGGCAACTTCACGGCGAACTTTTCCGTTGCTGAAGGGTCGGTGCCAGCCACATGCGTGCGAGCAAATACAGTGTCTTGATCCGATCATACGAGACTCGATATCAGGTGACAGCCACATGTGGCGCGATGGCCGTGACGCGCGATTGGAAGGCCGTCATCCATCATCGATGCGTCGCCCTCTTCGATGACGTTGGGTGATACTTCAGGATGCTGAGGGCACGACACATAGTCGCCTTTTCGTGCGACGTAGCGGCCGTCAAAAGACATTGTCGAAGAGGCCGTAATCACCTTGCCTTTGTGGTCAGTGTCATCGTGAAGGCGGATTAAATTTATCATGATATTTCGTCTTGACAAAAAAATTATCCTAATTTTCTGTTTTGCAAGAAGAGAATGAATTGGGGATGGCGACCATCTTAAGATTATCGTCGATAATGAATTTACGCTCCCGGCACTCCGCAGGCTTTCCGTTCGATGCGTCGATATAGTATTTCGCGACAAGCATCTTGCTGTCTGCCTTGCTTAGCAATTCGGTGATATATGATCTACCATCCTGAATTTTGTTAGGCGCCTTGCCATTTGACGAAAACATATCCAGGGAGTTTAAATCCTTTCCCGTTGAAAGATCTGATAAAGTGTAATAACGACACTCCATGCCACAACTATGGACCCCGATGTGATATTTTCCCGCGAAATTTATTACAGGAGGCTCCACTAGCTTGCCATCATCATCTCGCCAGCCGGAATCGGTTTTTTTGTAGTACTTTGGTATATGCAGAGAACCTCGATAAAGAGCGGAAGGATGATTTGCGAAATCGATATCCTGCCCCCAGCACAAGGCATGGCTCATTGCTGTAACCACAATGGCAAATTTCAGTAAAATATCACTCTTCATTGTTCGCTTTTTATTTAATCAAATCATCAAGACCACCAACAGGAACTGCAAGATCACTATTTCCCGCGAGCTCGTCCGCCACATATTTTTCAAAATGCTCCTTCACTGATTTCATGTTGACGCCACCTTGACCATACTGATCGCCTGGCAGACTGGCCCACTCATTATTGGCATGATGCGTGAAAATCGCTCGTTCCAAGTCAGCATTTTTCACATCATCGAGACAATTTCGTTTGTATTTCATGATCGCAACAATATACCTATCTTGAGAAATTGGCGAGAAATCTTTGACCTTTGCCAATCTTCTGTAGGTTTGCCCCTCTTCCGGGAACCAGTTATATCCCATGATCTGATATGCGCCTGCAGCCGACGAGGTTATGCTCTTTCCGTTATGTTCTCGCGTGACAAATATCTTCGGATGGTCGCTAAAATCTCGATGATAATCTTTGATGAAAGACTGTCCGCCATATAGCCCCTCATATCCTTCTGGCCCCTCGGTGCCTTCGCCGACTCGAAGCATTCGTAAAAACGCACGCACCCTGGCTTCTTCTAGAGTAATACCAATCCCGCTCAGACCGCAGAAGTTACCGATAATCCCAATCGGATGAAAATGCCACGGATTTGGATCATCAGGAAATCCGTCCACTTTTTTCGCAGCAACCGCCTCCCACCATTGAAGCTTCCCGATGCGCTCGATTTCGGCCTTCCACAACCACAGTAGCTTCTTCATTAATGGCGATAACTCCTCCCATTTTCCCAAGCCTCCGCCCCATTCACTTTCACAACGCACGATGAGGTGGGAAAGCGCTTTCAACGACCAATCTACTTCTTGCGCATGTTTCAATTCTTGTGCAGTCACCTTGCCATCATGGTTTGCATCGAGGGCCTTCTCAAGCTTTGCGATAAGCGGGCTCGAATTGACCGTTGCCGCGCTTGTTTCGAATTCCGTCTTGCTCTCATCGGCAAGAAATTGCTCTCCGACGTGGATGTAACGTTTGAACATGTCTCATAGCGATTAAATCGGCTCAGAACGAATCCACGAGGTGTTAGCTAGTCGACTTTGTCATGGTCGTCAGTGGGCCTTAATCGGCTCCTGACGACTAGACGCCCCGAACCATTTCATCTTCGGTCCGGCGCGCCCAGTCCTCGGCGTCACGTTTGGTGCGGAAAGTCTTGGCCGTAGTCGGCCAACCGATCTTGCGGATGACTGCCTTCCACGTGCCGGAAGGCGTCTTAACGATGGTCGCCATGTACCTGTTCTGAGAGCTGACTGTACCGAAAATGTACTTTTCAACGCCCAGAAAGCACAAGGGGTTACGTGAAATTCACGTAACCCCTTGATTTTACTGGTGGGCTGCAGGAATGGAATTAATGACCAAAACCCTTTTTGCATAAGGTTTCTAGTCATCCGACCAATTCATCATGCCCCCAGAAGTGCCCCCCAATTTTCAGGAGCATTCTGGTTCGATTGCCCACTCAGCTTCAACGATCCAATAGGGCCGGCGGCAACGTCGCACAGCTGGATGCTATTGTAGCGTCCCGGACGATGCTAGACAGGCGACCTCAAACTAATCCGCCCACGCCACTACCCCTAGAGCACGCGGCTCGCGCCGATTAACTAATCCCAGACATGGATACGAATCGAGAAGCCTGCTGAGCCTTATAATCGCCCCACGGCATGAGTTTGACCCGGGGATAGGTGAGGTAAAGTAAGCGCTTTGTTGGGCGCAAAGTAATAATGAGCCACTTCGCGCGAAGTAAATCTGAGCCACCTTTCAGTACAGTCAGCCTTTTGCGCGCAAAGGCTGGCGATGCTCCAGAAGGAACAGTGGATGCAAATCCATGTGCTCAAAGCCCAAGGCGTATCGGAGCGCGAGATCGCGCGGCGCCTGGGTATTTCTCGCAACACGGTGGCGCGGTACCTGTCGGCCGAGGACGTGCCGCGCTACAAGCCGCGTGAACCGCGGCCAACCAAGCTCGGAGCGTTCGAGGCGTACATCCTCGATCGCATGAGCGCCGCAGCACCCGAGATCATCGCTGCGCCGGCGCTGCTGCGCGAGCTGCGTGCGCGCGGCTACGAGGGCCAACTGCGAAGCCTGCAGGCTTTCATGAACGCGCATAAGTCCGTGCCCAAGCCAGACCCGGTCGTGAGGTTCGAGACCGAGCCTGGCCGGCAGATGCAGTGCGATTTCGTGGTCTTCCGCCGAGGCACCGACCCGCTTTACGCCTTCACCGCCACGCTCGGGTTTAGTCGGTGGCGCTGGGCACGCTTCACCACCGATGAACGCGCCGAGACGCTGGTCGCCTGTCATCATGCGCTGTTCGAAGCCTTGGGTGGCGTTCCTCGCGAGATCCTTTACGACAACGCCAAGACTATCGTTGTCGAGCGCGATGCATATGGCGACGGTCAACACCGCTGGCACGCCGGCATGCTCGATCTGGCCAAGCGGTACGGCTTCCTACCCAGACTGTGCCAACCGTACCGCGCGCAAACCAAAGGCAAGGTCGAGCGATTCCACCGCTACCTGCGTGGCAATTTCTATGTGCCGCTGGCGAGCCGGCTCAAGCAATCCGGCTTGATGCTCGATGCCGTGACTGCGAACGTCGAGGTGAGTAAATGGCTGCGCGACGTGGCTAACCAGCGAGTGCATCCGGTTACAGGGCTGGCACCCGCGATTCTGTTGGAGCAACGCGAACGGGCTTGCTTGCGCGATATGCCGGGTTACGCGGTGCCCCGATTGCCGGCTCGTGCCGTCGCTCGGCCACGCGTTGATCCAGCAATGTCGATCCAGCACCCGTTGTCCGTCTACCAGCAATTACTGACCGAGGTGCGCGCATGAACTTGCAGCAGGAACGCATCGACGGGCACTGCCAGAGTTTGAAGCTCGAGGGGCTCATGCACCGATACGTCGCTCTGGCCAGCGACGCGGCGGCCAAACAATGGAGTTTCCTCGATTTCCTCGAGAACGCGCTCGCGCACGAACGAGAGACGCGGCAAGTTCGTTCGCGGCAAACACTGGTGCGCATGGCGGGGTTCCCCGCTCTCAAGACACTGGATGACTACGACTACAGCTTCGCCGTCGGGGCCCCGCGCAAGACGATCGACGAGCTCGCCACCCTGCGCTTCATCGAACGGGGCGAGAACGCCGTGTTGCTTGGCCCGTCAGGCGTGGGCAAGACGCATCTCGCGATAGCGATCGGATACGCTGCAACGCAGGCCGGCATCAAGACGAAGTTCATTACGGCGGCGGATCTAATGTTGCAGCTCGAGGCCGCACGCCGACAGGAGCGATACGACGCCGTACTTCGACACAACATTCTCGGCCCGAGGTTGCTCATCGTCGACGAGATTGGCTATCTGCCACTCTCGGGAGATCAGGCCAGCCACTTCTTCCAGATCGTCGCCAAACGCTACGAGCGCGGTTCAATGATCCTGACCAGCAACCTGCCGTTTGCGCAGTGGGACGAGACCTTCGGTGGCAACACCACACTGACTGCAGCGATGCTCGACCGCATCCTGCACCATGCCCACATCATCCAGATCAAAGGAGACAGCTACAGACTGAGACAGCAACGTCAAGCCGGTCACGTCTCGTCATCGAAGAAGTAACGACTGGCTCAGTTTTACTTTGCGCGATCAGGCGCGAAGTGGCTCAGATTTCAAATGCGTTTGACAGCTTTGATCGCGTGACCGCGACAAACGCGTTGCGACTTTCCTCAGCCATCTCGCGCACTTTGCCAACGGCCCGATAGTCGGGGAACGTTCCTTCCGCCATCCCTGCAATAAACACGGCGTCAAATTCCAGCCCTTTGGACGAGTGAACGGTCAGCAGGGCAACGCCGTCGCGATGGGCCTTTTGGGTGGCCCCCAACGCCTTGCTGCTCATAAAACCGGACAAGGTGCGCGACGTGCCGTCGGAGCGAAGGTATTGGTCCCATTCTTGCTGAAAGACGGCTACGTCCTCATAGATCGCGCGCCTAGAATTCTCGTCCAGGGAGTCGGCATAACCCCTCAATAGCTTGAACGCCGGCATAAGGTCTAGGCGTGCCGTGTTCTGAACAATCGAAGCGACCGCTTCCGCCACGGTCTTGGCTCGCTGCTCGGCCGCACTCCGCGCCATCTGCGACAGCGCAACCATGGCGTCCGTTGCCGTTTCAGGCGGCTGCGTCACCCACTTCGTTGCCAACGCCGCCAAATGGAGCCGGTCCCTCGGGTTCGCCAAGATGCGCAACGACAAGTGGAACTCGTCGACGAGGTCGGACTCGTTTTCATGATTAGCGGTCAATCGCTTGTAGAAGGGAACGTTGCGCCGGCGCAGTTCGTTCTCTATTGCGAGCAAAGCGAAACGGGTCCGCCCCAGAATCGCACATTTCGACGGCTCAACACCGCCCTCAACATCGGGGTGTCCTTGGGCAAACAGCAGTTCAAGCTCGTCAACTATCAACCGCGCCTCGTGCTCTTCGTCGTCTCCAACGAACACGCGAGCGTCGCCCTTGATCGGAAGCTGGGCGTCAACCAAGTAATTCGGATCGATGGACCGAGCAACGTTCACCACTGCCTGCGAAGATCGAAAGTTCTCGGTCAGCTCGATCAGTTTCGCTGCGAACTCGAACCGGAACTTCTCCATGTATTCCGGGCTCGAGGTGTTGAATCCATATATCGACTGTTTTGGATCCCCCACCATCATGACGTTTTTATACGAATCTCCGCAGAGCGCACAAAGCAGAGCGTATTGCGCTTCGTTAAGATCCTGCGCTTCGTCAACGCACACGAACCTGTAAAGCCTCCGATAAAAATCCGCCAGCTTGGGATTGTTCGTCAGCAGCCGGTAACCAAGCAGCAAAAGATCGTCGAAGTCGTAAGCACCACAAGCACGCAACCCGGCGTCATAGGCATCCAGGACCCGCTTGTCAAGCTCATCACTGAGCACGGCGCAAGTGATGGGGTGCGCCTTGACGCGCGAGATCATTTGAAGCCAGTTGTCGACTCGCCGATTGCGCTCTTTGCGATCGACGATCTGATTGACCTCCTCGTCAAGAACAGGGTCCTGCCGAATCGCCTCCAACAAAATTTCCTTCCGGTCCTTAGAGACGGTTTCAAAAAGGCCCGGTGGGGCTGTTAACTTGCGCGGCGAGCTGTTAACCTCAGGCATCGGAACAACTGAGACCGAGGAGATGGCCAAGCCGATCATTGACGACGAACTGTGGACATTGATCGAGCCGTTATTGCCGCCACCCAAGCCGCGGCGCGAGAAAAACCCAGGCCGCCTGCCTGTTTCGAATCGCGCCGCGCTGACCGGCATCCTGTTCGTTCTCAAGACCGGACTGCGCTGGCGCGACCTGCCCGCCGAGATGGGCTGCGGCTCGGGCGTGACTTGCTGGCGACGGCTACGCGATTGGCAGGCTGCGGGCGTATGGGATCGCCTGCACGAATTGCTGCTTGCGAAGCTGCGAGCAGCAGACCAAATCGATTTCTCGCGAGCCGCAGTCGATTCCTCATCGATTCGCGCCGTTGGGGCGGGCCAAAAACTGGGCCAAACCCCACCGATCGCGCGCGACCAGGTTCTAAGCACCACATCGTCACCGACGCCAATGGCACGCCGCTCGCGGCGATCCTGACCGGCGCGAACGTTCACGATGTCACGCAGCTGCTGCCGCTGATCGATGCGATTCCGCCAATTCGTGGGTTGCGCGGCCACCCACTGCAGAGACCGCGCGTGGTCTACGCCGATCGCGGTTACGACTCTGAGCGGCATCGACGCGCGTTGCGCGATCGCGGTATCGAGCCGGTTATCGCCAAGCGCCGCACCGAACATGGCAGCGGCCTTGGAAAATATCGCTGGGTCGTTGAACGCACGCATGCCTGGCTGCATCACTTCCGTCGTCTCCGCATTCGTTTCGAGCGCCGTGCAGACATTCACGGCGCGTTCCTCAAACTCGGTTGCTGCCTGATCTGCTGGAATACCCTTCGGCGGGCCGACCAGTCTTTATGAAACCGTCTCTTAAAAGATCTGAATTTCAATGAAAGCACATGGGACGAACGCGAAGACCTGATAGGCTGATTCGAGACTTTCGGATCGCCGCCGAACCGGTCGCGATCGCCATTTCAACACGCTGTCCGTCACGTTCCATTGCCATGAAACCCTACGTTGCTTCACTTCTCGCCGGCATTCTCGCCGGCGTCGTCTACGCGCTGATCGGCGTGCCGTCTCCGGCGCCGCCCACCATCGCGCTGGCCGGCTTGCTGGGCATTCTGGCGGGCGAGCAGATTCTTCCCGTCGCGCGGCGGATGATCGGCGGCATTCGGCTCGGGACCGCGTGGCGCGAGGCGAAGTGCAGTCAGCATATGTTCGGTGCGCTGCCGGGCGGTCATGCGGCGGATGCTCGGGTGAAGCGCGACTGATGGCAGGACAGCCGGCTTGCGTGAGATCCCGGCGAGGTCTGCAGACGACCGTCGGATTTGGACGTGAGGCGTTGCCGCATGCGGCTCTGAGCGGAGAGCCCGGTGGCTTTTGCACGAAGCGGACGATTGACGATCGACGCGCCTCGACGATGTCGCGGCGCACACCGTCACGACGTCACGTTCTGCGCGGCCAGGCTCGCGTCGGTCGTACGCGGCTGCCAGAGCACGCCCCCCGCCGCCGCATGCGCGTCAGAACCGATGCCGGATCCCGACCGCCATCACCAGCTGGTTCGCGCCGGATGCGCGCGAGAAATTCGAGATCTGCGCACCGGCAATGCCCGTTCCGGCCAGTCCGTTCGCATGCTGGAACAGCGCTTCCGTATAAACGTCGGTGCGCGGCGACAGCGCATCGATCGCGATGACGCCCGCTTGCTGCCATCGCGGCCGCGCCGCGCCCGCCGCACCGTCGAACGACGCGACGGTGAACACGTAGTCGGCCGCGACGGTCCATTTGCGCGTCAGCGCGTAGCGTGCGTTGATCTCCGCGTTGTGGAACGTGAGGTTCGCGCCGTGCAGCACGATCGGCGCATCGGCGACGTTGTTGATCGACGTGACCGCGTCGAGCCGCGTGCGCGTCGCGATCGCGGACACCCGCAGCCGGTCCCACGTATAAGCGGCCGCCGCGCTGACGGTGCGCTGCCGCGCCGCGTTGAACGGCGCGCCGGCCGGCTCCGCGCCATCGGCATTGGCGGGCGGCAGATTGCCTTCGCGGTCGAATGCGAGGTAGCTCGCGCCGGCCGAAAACGGCCCGTGCTCGTAGGAGGCCGCGAACGCGTAGCCGCGGTTGTCGCCGAAGCCGCCGGCCTCGTTCGAGAACCCGTAGGTCGCGCCGAACCGGAAGCCGCCGAGCAGCGGGCTCGTGTACTTCAGCGAGTTGTTGGTGCGCGTGTAGTTCGCGAGGTTGTCGTTGTCGAACGGATGCGCGAACGCGACGCCGCCGAACGGCGTGCCGGCCAATGCGAACGGCTGGACCAGTTGCAGCGTCGAATCGAACTGGCGGCCGACCGTCACCGTGCCGTACCGGCCGGACGCGAGCCCCACGTAAGACTGGAAGCCGAACAGCCGCCCTTGCTGCCCGAGCGCGCCGCTGGTGACCGCAAAACCCGTCGCGAGCAGAAACAATGCGTTCAGATCGGCGCCGAGCGGCTCGTTGCCGGAGAGCGTCAAGCGGCTCACGTTGGCGTCGCCGGATTTCGCCTGGAACGCATGCGCGTCGCCGCGGTGGCTGCCGATGTCGTCGACGAACGCGATCCCGCCGTCGATCAGGCCGGAAATCGCGACCGTGCCCTGCGCACGCGCGACGGCCGGAATGAACAGCGCGACGATGCAGCCGCGCACGGCGGCCCGAATCCGTGGGTTCATACGCGCTGCCGCGATGCGCTCGACGGCTTGCCGGACGCCGCTTCCGCACGGCGCAACGGCGCGCGCTGCACGGCCGAGATGCGCGAACGCAGCGCATGGACGATCCACGCGCGCTCGGCCACTTCCCGCTGAATTTCGCGCGCGTGGCCTGACGCGTGATCGACGTCGCGCGGGCTTTCCGGCCGCATCGCGTGCGCGTGCGCGGGCGCGGCGTCGGCGATCAGGCGCGCGGCGTCGCGCGCGGCGGCGGCAATCGTCGCCCGGTCCAGCGCGTCGAGCGTATCGTCGAGATACTCGACCGGCGCGAGCGCGCCGACCAGCGCCTTCATCTGCTGCATCGCGACGGTTGCACTCGCGGTGCGCGGGTCGGACGCAATCGACTCGAAGCGCGTCGCCGCGATGGTCGCATCGAGTCGGTCGATCGCAACGCACGCCTGGCGGCGCAGCACGGTCAGCGATTCGCGGCGCACACGCGCGTGCGCGGGCGCGTCGTCGCCGACCGCGCGCAGGTAGGTCGCGGTAGCCGCCATCGCGAGATCGGCCACCTCGCCGATCCGGTGATGCTCGCGGTCCGGCCATGCGAGCAGGCTGATGACCACGCCGACCAGCACCCCGGCAAAACTGTTGCCGACCCGCAGCGCGGCCAGCATCCATGACGGCCCGATCGGCGTCCCGAGATGCGCGACCAGAATGAAATGCGACGTCAGGAACAGGATGTACGACACGTAGCTCACGCTGCGCGTCGCGAGCGTGCCGGTGGCGAGCGGCAGCACCGCGAGCGCCAGCAGCAACGGATCGTGAACCAGCAGCGACACGGCCGACGCGAGCACCGCACCGAGCAGCGTGCCGCCGATGCGCAGCCCGGACAGCTTCACCGTCTGCGACAGCGTCGGCTGCATGATGAACATCGTCGTCAGCGCGAGCCAGTATCCCTGCTGCACGCCCGAGCTGCGCGCGAGCGCGACGGCGATCATCGCGGCCACGGCAAGACGCGATGCATATCGATGAAACGGATTCGGCGCGACGATCTCGCGGCGCAGCGCGGCGAGCCGGCCCGCGCCGCGCGGGGGCTTGCCCGGTGCCGGCGCGGTGAGCGCCGCAGGAACGGTCGCGGTAGAAGGCGACTCCACCGCCGGATGAAGCAGCACTGCCGCGTATCGCGCGATCAGCGTTTCGCACGCGCGCAACCACGTCAGCCCCGCGTCGTCGCGATGCGCAACACGAAACTCGGCGACGCGGCCGGCGAGCGTCGCGCGCAGTCCGGCGAGGTCGTTCGCGAGCGACTGCGCCGCGTCGGCGGCCGCGCCGTCGCGGCCGACGGCGCGCGGACACGCTTCCACCAGCCGCGCCAGTTGCGCGAGCACGGGCGCGAGCAGCGCGGCGGCTTCGCGCCGCTCGCCGACGCCGGCCGCGGCGATGTGCGACTCGAGGCCGGCGAGCAGCGCCATCGCGCGCTCCGCATCGGCGCGCCACTTCCGCGCAAGCGGTGAATCACCGCCGCGCGGGTGCATCGACACGGCGATCATTGCGTCGAGGCGCGCGCGCAATGCCGCGCGGCCGCGCTCGAGCGAGGCGGAATCGCCGTTCGCGGCCCGTGCGAGCCGTTCGACGAAGTTCGCCATCGCATGCAGGAACGCCATCGTCGCCATCCGCGCGCGTGCGCTGCCGTCGATCTGCCACAGGACGATGCCGGCCAGCGTCGCCCAGACGCTGCCGCCGAAGTAGAACAGCGCGTACTGCACGGCCGACGCGCCGCCATGGACCGGAAAGCATGCAGAGACGGCGCATGCGGTCGCGGTCAGAATGCCGCGCGTGCCGGCCGCGCCGCCCCACTTGCGCGCCGACGCGCCCAGATACGCGACGGCCCCGACGATGACGATCGACAGCGGCGGCAGCGCATGCGTCGCGATCGCGCTGGCGGACGCCAGGCCGCCCAGCATCCCGAACGACAGGCCGGTGGCGAGGCGGCCGGCGGCCGGGCGCTCGGACTCGTCGGCGAGGCAGGTCCAGAACGCGGCGATCGCGGACCAGCACAGCATCGGCATATGCAGCCGCGCCGCGGCGACGGCCGGCACGACACAGATCAGCCCGCCGCGCAGCGCTTCGGCGAGCGGCAGGTAGTGTCCGCCGAGATTGACGAAGCGCCGCAATCGGTCGCGAGCGGTTGAGACTAGACCCATCGTCGATCCTGCGCGCTCAACGTGCGTCGCCTGCGAGCGGGACCGGAATCACGGTCAGCGACCGGATGCCCTGCGCACCGCGGATCAGCACGCCTTCGATGTCGGCCGTCGCGGACGGCCCGCTCATCAGGCACGCGTAGCGCGCCGCGAAGAATTCGGGGCGGTGATACGCGTGATGCAGGTTGCCGACGATCTGCGCCGGGTCGAGCAGCGCGACCAGATGTTGCGACAGGTAGCCGAGCGCGTTCACGCGATACTCGCGCTCGCTCAGATAGAGCGAGCCGGTTTCCGCGACCGCGAACGCCGGCCGCACGATCCCGACGTCGACGTCGTTCAGCTCGTGCGGCCGCTCGACGGCTTCGATGCGCCGCGTGCCGGCCACCTCGGGCACCGCCGAACAGACCACCCGCGCATCCGGAAAGCGCGCGCGGAGCAGCGCGTCGAGGTCGCCGTCCGCCGGCGGCTCGCACCAGATGCCGCCGACCCGCGCGAGCGCCTGCTTGAACGCGTCGAGCGCGGGCGGCAGATCCTGATCGAACAACGGCACCGCCGGCAGCGGCGCCGGCGTCCGGCCGGCCGCGCGCAGGCGGGAAAGGATCAGGTCGCGGCTGCTCATTTCTTGTTCCTCTTCAGATACCAGTCACGGAAAGTTTCGGCCGGCGGCTCCGGCAGTTCGCGCTGCTTGCCCCACTCGTTGAGCGGGTTGTACAGCACCGCGCGCGGCAGCGTCGAGATCGCGCCGGCGGCGCCCTTGATCGCCGCGCGATAGAGCTTCGGCCGGGACAGCACCTTGCCGGCGACCGTCATCGCTTCGCGCTTGACGAACGGCAGCGCGTGCCGCTCGGCGATGATCTGCCGCCACTTGTAGATCTGCTCGTGGATGTTGATCTTGACCGGGCACACGTTCGTGCAGCTGCCGTTCATCGTCGACGCGAACGGCAGCGAGCTGTATTTCTTGAAGTCGTAGGTCGGGTTGATGATCGCGCCGATCGGACCGGAGTAGACGCCGCCGTAGCTCAGCCCGCTGCTGCGCCGGTAGACCGGGCACGTGTTCATGCACGCGCCGCAGCGGATGCACTTCAGCGAATACCAGAAGTCGTCCATCGCGAGCCGCTCGGAGCGGCCGTTGTCGACCAGCACGAAGTGCATTTCGCCGCCGTCGCGCGGCCCGCGGAAATGCGACGTGTACTGCGTGATCGGCGAGCCGAGCGCGTTGCGCGACAGCATGCGGATGAAGAGCCCGAGGTGCTCGAGCTTGGGAATCAGCTTCTCGATGCCGATCGACGCGATGTGCAGCGGCGGCAGGTTCGCGCTGAGGTCGGCATTGCCTTCGTTCGTGCAGACGGTGATGCCGCCCGTCTCCGCCACCGCGAAGTTGCAGCCCGTCATGCCCGCTTCCGCGGCGAGGAAGTGCGGGCGCGTGGCCTGCCGCTGCGCCTCGGCCAGCCGCGGAATGCTGCTTTCGGCCGGATCGGTGCCGAACGAGGCCGCGAAGGTCTGCGCCACGTCCGTCGCGAGCTTGTGTACGGCCGGCACGACGATATGCGACGGCATCTCGTCGTCGAGCTGCTGAATCCGCTCGCCGAGATCGGTCTCGACCACCGCGATGCCGCGCGCCTCGAGGTACGGGCGCATCTCGCACTCCTCGGTCAGCATCGACTTGCTCTTGACCAGCGTGCGCACGTTGCGGCCCTGCAGGATGTCGTAGACGATCCGGTTGTGCTCTTCCGCATCCTTCGCCCAATGCACGACCACGCCGTTCGCGGTCGCATTGCGCTCGAACTGCTCGAGATAGTCGGGCAGATGCGTGAGCGTGTGCTCTTTGACCGCGGACGCGAGCGCGCGCATCGTTTCCCATTCGGGGATCGCATGCACGGCCTCGTCGCGCGCGGTGCGCAGCCCCCAGAGGCGCTTGTCGTGGAACTCGACGTGTTTCTCGTCGGCGATGAACTTCTTCGAGTAACCGACGTGGTCGACGCGTTTCATGCTCGTGCTCCGTTCAGGATGCTCGCGATGTGGATGAACTTCAGGCCGAGTCCGAGGCGCTCCGAGCAGCCCTTCTGGTGCATCAGGCACGACGAATCGGCCGACACGACGTACTCGGCGCCGTTGCGCGCGTGATCGCGCACCTTGTCGGCGCCCATCCGCGCGGATACCGGCTCCTCCGAGACGCAGAACGTGCCGCCGAAGCCGCAGCATTCGTCGGGACGGTCGGGCTCGATGAACTCGATGCCCTTCACGCCCTTGAGCAGCGTCAGCGGCTTCGAGAAGAACGGGCCGCCGATTTCGGACATGCTGGCGGTCTTCAGGCCGCGCAGCGTGCCGCAGCTGTTGTGCAGGCCGACCTTGTGCGGAAATTCCGCCCACGGAAAGTCGCGCACCTGCAGCACGTCGTGAATGAACTCGACCAGCTCGTAGGTGTTGCGGCGGACCGCGAGCGCGTCGGGCGTCTGATCGGCCGCGCTCAGATGGTCGCGCACGTGATGCACGCAGCTGCCGCTCGGCGCGACGATGTAGTCGTAGCCGGCGAAGTTGCGCACGAACAGGTTCTCGGTGGCCGCGGCCTGCTTTTCACAGCCGCTGTTTCCCATCGGCTGCCCGCAGCAGGTCTGGTCGAGCGGATAGTCGACCTCGCAGCCGAGGCGCTCGAGCAGTTCGAGCGTCGCGACGCCCACGTCGGGAAAGAACGCGTCGATGAAGCACGGGATGAACAAGGCTACTTTCAATGCAGCGGCTCCTGAAAACGGTTTGCTGGTTCGGGGTACGGCGCGGCCGCGGCGGATCAGTCGTGCGCTTCGCGGTACTTCGCGAACTTCGACGTCTGGCCGATCCCCGGGTTGAAGCAGTTGCACGGGTCGAGCCCTTCGTAGAACGCCTTGAGCGCCGGCTTCGCGTGGTACAGGTGCCCGACGTTGTGCTCGGCCGGATATTCGGCGCGGCGCGCGTCGAGCAGCTTCCACATCGCGTGTTCGAGCGCGAGGCAGTCGTTGCCCTTCTTGACGATGTAGTCCTGGTGGAACACGTGGCACAGGAAGTGGCCGTAATACAGCTTGATCGCGATCGGCGCGTCGATGTCGGGCGGCAGCGTCTCGAACCAGTCGCGATCGTTGCGGCGAAGCGCGATGTCGAGCGCGACGATGTCCTCCACGTCGCGCGTATGCACGTTGCGGTAGCGGATCGCCGCGCCGGCCGCCGCGAACCGGTGCAGGAACGCCTTGTCGCCTTCCGCCGGCGTGCATTCGAAGAACGCGCCCGTGCGCTTCGCGAAGAACGAGGTCAGGAAGCTGCGCGCTTCGTCCGCGGTATCGGCCGATACCTTCAGCATCAGATGATGTTCGTAGCGCTTGCCGTAGTCGCGAATGCGCGGCGGCAGGTGATTCGGAAACAGGTTGCTGACGGCCTGCATCACGCGATCGCTCAGATGCCGCGGCAGGAAGCCGAGCCGGTCGAACCACGCGTCGCATTTGCTCTTGAAGCCGAACAGCATCGGCATGCGCTTCGTGCCGAAGTGGCGGATCATCAGGAACGTGTCCTTGCCGTACTTCTGCGCGATGTCGAACGCGTCGCGGTGCAGGTATTCACCCGCGATCGGCAGGCGCTTGAACTGCGTGAGCGCGTGGCGGCGGATGTCGGTCAGCTCGTCGATGTCGTTGGTGCCGATGTAGAACACCTTCGCACCGGCTTCGATCGGAAACGTGTCGAGGCGCACCGCGAACACCATCACCTTGCCGGCCGAGCCCGATGCTTCGTGCAACCGCAGCGGATCGGCGTTGTAGCGCGCGGGCGTGTCGGCATCGACGTCGCGCACGTGCTCGGCGTAGTGGTGATCGGAACCGGACGCATCGCCGTCGACGATGTCGCGCTCCGAGAAGTCGCCGTTGTCGAGGCGCGCGAGGATTTCCTCCGGCACCGCGCCCAGGCGCACGTCGAGATGGTTCACGAGCTTCAGGCGCCCGTCCGCACCGACCTGGGCGAACACCGACATCTCCGTATAAGCCGGCCCGCGCTGCACCAGCGCGCCGCCGGAGTTGTTGCAGACGCCGCCGATCACCGATGCGCCGATGCACGACGAGCCGATCACCGAGTGCGGCTCGCGCCCGAGCGGTTTCAGCGTCTGCTCGAGCTGATCGAGCGTCGCGCCCGGCAGGCAGATCACCTGCTTGCCGCTCTTGATGACGTGCACCTTGCGGATCCGCGCGGTGCTGACGATCACGATGTCGCGGTCGTAGTCGTCGCCGTCGGGCGTCGAGCCGCCGGTGAGGCCCGTGTTCGACGCCTGGCAGATCACGATCACGTTCGCGGCCACGCAGGCCTGCAGCACCTTCCATTGCTGGAGCAGCGTGCCGGGCCGCACCACCGCGAGCGTCCGGCCTTCGCCGAACCGGAAGCCGGTCCGGTAGCGCCGCGTGTCCCGCTCGTTCGTCAGCACGTCCTGCTGGCCGACGATTTCTGTCAGCGAACGGATGAACGCCTCATGCCGCCCGGTGGGCGGCGCAAGCGGCGAAGACGATTCGCCTGATACGGTTGACACGTGAATTCTCCTGTTGGCCGAGCGCGAAAGATGAATTGAACGGCGCCGCAGCGGCGTCCGATCGGAATGCCGTAAGGCTAGGCGTGCGGGGCGGTGAAGTCCAATATCGCGTGGACGCGATTTCAAGACGAAATGCATATCGCTGGCCGCGTGGGCGGGCGTGCAGGCGGCGCGGCCGGTCGCGCGGCGGCGGCGATTGGGGCTTGGTGCGGGGCTTGGTGCGGGGCTTGGTGCGGGGTGGAAGGCGGGTGGTTTGCGAGCGGTTTGCCTGCGGATTCCCCGCGGTTTTCTGCTCCCGCGCGGCGTGCCGCGTCGAATCGACGGGCCGATGCCGATAACGGCGCCCGTGGGCGCAGGCGGTCATGGCTTTCACGGCGTCGCGGGGCCGTCGGCCGTTTCGCGCGCGAGCGTGCGGACGGCGCGCACGAGATTCTGAATCACCGGCGATTTTTCGCGCGGGCGGTGCACGAGCACGATCGGCGAGCGCAGCGGCTCGCCCTGCAAGCCGTGGTAGGTGACGCGATCCGTCGGCGCCTGGCGCACCGACTCGGGGATCAGCGTCACGCCGAAGCCGGCCGCGACGAGGTTCACCGACGCGGGGATCTGCGGCGACTCCATTTCGACGGTCGGCGTGAAGCCGGCTGCCCAGCATGCGCCGACGATCGCGTCGTACAACGCGGGGCCGATCGCGCGCGGGAACAACACCAGCGGGTCGTCGGACAGCGCGTGCAGCGCGAGCACCGGCTCCGCGCCGTGGCGGTGGCCGGACGGCAGCACGGCCAGAAAGCGCTCTTCGACCAGCGGCTGCACGGCCAGGCCGCGGCAGTCGAGCGGCAGGCGCACCAGCGCCGCATCGACGCGCGCCTCGAGCACCTTGTCGATCAGCGCCGGGCTGTTGCTCTCCTCGCAGTGGATCAGGACGTCCGGATAGTCGCGCCGGAAGCGTTGCATCAGCGACGCGACGAACGGATGGAACACGATCGAGCCGGCGAAGCCCAGCACGAGCCGGCCGCTCAGGCCGCGCCCGGCGTTCTGCGCTTCGGCGAGCGCGAGTTCGGCTTCTTCGACGATATGCTTCGCGCGCTCGCGGAACAGGCGGCCGGCGTCGGTCAGTTCGACGCGCCGCGGATGGCGGATGAACAGGCGTGTGCCGATCTCGCGCTCGAGCTTCAGGATCTGCTGACTCAGCGGCGGCTGCGCGATGCCGAGAAACTCGGCGGCCTCGGTGAAATGCAGATACTCGGCCACCGCGAGGAAGTAGCGTAGCTGACGGAATTCCATGCGGGTGTCGGGTCGGGAAAGCGTGGGGCTCGGGGCCGGGGGAAGGCTTGGGGGGCGATTTTAACTCGGGCGAGCGGGGGGTGCGTTTTGGCGCGGTATGGGACGCTCGGACAGAGTTCGCTACCTGGACCGGCGCCGAGATCGCGTGACCAATGCGGTCGATCCGGCAGCGGCGAGACCACCGCGCAAGAAGCCGACGCCGTGCGAGTCGTCGTCCGCGGTGGCTCGCACGTTTCGATGCCGCATTCGTCGTCGCGAGGCGCGGCTCATGCGGACAGCCTCGTCGCCTTCCCCGCCCAACGCTTACCCCACCCGAAACCCACCCTGCTCCACCGTCAACCCCGCAAACACCGACCAATCGCAATCGCCCATGCCCGCCTCGACGGCTTCCGCCATTCGGTCCCGCACCACGGCGAGCATCGGCAACGTGCGGCCCGCCTGCGCGGCGGCGTCGCCTGCGAGGCGCAGATCCTTCAATCCGAGCGACGCCTTGAAGCCGGGCCGATACGCGTTCTCGACGATATTGCGCGAATAGGTCCGATACGGACGGCTGCCGAACAGCGTGCCGAGGATCAACTCGAAGAACCGCGTGCGCGAAAGCCCGTTCGCCTCGGTGAGCACGACCGCTTCGGCCATCGCCTCGATCGCCATCGTGATCATCATGTTGCACGCGAGTTTCGCGGCATAAGCGGCGGGCGGCGCTTCGCCCAGGTCCCACACCTGCTTGCCGATGGCGTCGAGCGCCGGCATGACGCGCGCGAGCGCCGCCGGCGCGCCCGCGGCCAGCACGTTCAGCTCGCCCTGCGCCGCGACGTCGGGGCGCCCGAGCACCGGCGCGGCCACATAAGCGACGCCCGCCGCGCGATGAAGCGCGACCAGCTCGTGCGCGAACGCGACCGAGATCGTCGATGCGACCACATGCACGAGCCCCGGCCGCGCCTGCTGCAACAGCTTCGCATCGAGCAGCACGGCGCGGATCGCCGCGTCGTCGGACAGCATCGTCAACGCAACGTCGGCCTGCAGCGCATGCACCGGCGCGGCGACCATGCGCACGCCGTCGACGGCGCCGCCCGACCGATTCCACGCCGTCACCGCATGGCCGGCGGCGACCAGATTGCGGGCCATCTCGCGCCCCATCGAACCCATCCCGATGATGCCGATTTCCATTCGACTCTCCTTGCGCACACGCGCGTTCACGAGGCACTGTGCAGCGGCCCGGCTGCCTCGGTATGTTCGACGAGCCAGTTCAGCATCGGCGTTCTTCTCGTAGATGAGCCCGTGGCCGTTGCCGAACACCCGATGGTCGGGCAGATGCAGCACTTCAGCCCGGCCGCCGGCGGCGTTGAGTTGCCCGCCGCCCGATTTGCGGCGGCCGGGCCGAAGCCGCAGTCGATCGCGACGACATGCGGTGGATCGCAGTCTGTCAAATTCAGTTTCGTACGGCAATTCAATATAATGAACAGCATCCGTTCACTTTTGTGGGTGCATCGATATGGAATGGAGCGACGTCCGGATCTTCCTCGCGATTGCGCGTACGGGCACGCTCGGCGGGGCGGCACGCGCGCTGGCGCTGAGTCACCCGACGATCGGGCGGCGCCTGCGCGCGCTGGAAGCGTCGCTGGGGCAAGTGCTGTTTCAGCGAACCGCGGACGGCTTCGTTCTGACCGAGGAAGGCGTCGCGATCCTGCCGCTCGCCGAGCAGATGGAAGAAAGCGCGCTGACGATGGAGCGCCGGCTGACCGGCGAGCAGCAGAAGCTCGAAGGCACGCTGAAGATATCGTCGTCCGACTGGTTCGGCGCGTACGTGTTGCCGCCCGTGATCGCCGAGTATTCGCGCGACTATCCGCTGGTTGAAATCGACGTGCTGACCGGCACGCGCCTGTTCAATCTCGCCCAGCGTGAAGCGGACGTCGCGTTCCGGATCGTTCCATTCACCGGGCAGGACATCGTGCAGCGCCGGCTGACGCGGATGCGCTACGGCGTCTACGTGGCGGCCGCGCATGCCGATCCGGTCGAAGGCGACGGCGCCGGCCACCGCCTGATCGCGATGGATACGTCGACCGGCAGCTTCCCCGACATCGACTGGCTGAAAGCGCGCTTTCCGAATGCGGGCGTGGTATTGCAATCGCGGGTCGTTTCAGAAAACGGAAAATAAAGCACGCTAAGCCATTGGCAGCAATCTCCGACGATAACGGTGACGGCTTGGCTCAGTGGCAGCTAAGTCTGCCTGCGTAACTTCTCCACCGTGCAAATCCCTGCACTCTTCTGGAGAAGCATCATGAACCGCTACACCAAACTTTCCCTGCTGGCCATCGCCATTGCTACGACAGGCGCTGTCGCCTATGCCGCCAAGGGCGGCATGGAAAACGACGCTCTGGCGATCACCAAGGCCAAGATTCCTCTCACCCAGGCCGTCACCGCTGCCGAGCAGCACGCCAATGGCAAGGCATCGCGCGCCGAGTACGAAAACTCGAAGCAAGGCTGGGTCTATGACGTGGAAGTCGTCAGCGGGGCCAAGGTCTTCGATGTCCGGGTCGATGCCGACAAGGGCACCGTCATCTCGTCTGCCGAGGACAAGGCGGATCACGATGACGACCACGACAAGCAAGACTGACCGCCTGCCAGTGTGGCCGGATCGCGCATGACGCCGTGATCCGGCCCGGAGACTTCATGGAACATCTCAACCAAACATTCTTCCTATGGCTGAACGCACCTGAACACCCGAATGCTCTGGTGGTGACGCTGGCCACCTTCTTTGTGGAATGGCTCATCTGGGCCGTCCCGATTCTGATCGGCATCAGCTGGCTGCGCGGCAATGTGAACACCCGCAAAGCGCTGCTGGTCGCTACCGCATCCGGCCTGCTTGGGCTGCTGACCAACCAAATCATCGGCCTGGCTTGGTCGCATCCCCGGCCTTTCATGATAGGGCTGGGTCATACGCTCATTCCCCATGTGGCCGATTCGTCATTTCCCAGCGATCACCTGACGCTGTGGTGGTCGGTTGCCGTCAGCTTTCTGCTACAGCGAGGACTGCGAAGGGCTGGCGTCGCTTTGGCGCTGTTTGGCCTCCCCATCGCCTGGTCACGCATCTATCTGGGGGTTCACTTTCCACTGGACATGCTTGGTGCCATCGCGGTCGCATCGCTCAATGCCGTGTTGGCGTTGCACGCAGCACGGTGGTATCTGGGGCCGATCTACCGGCTGGCGACCCGTATCCATTGCCTGTTGTTCGGCAGGCTGATCGCGCAGGGATGGGTGCGCGAGTGAGCCTATGGATGGGCTAAGTCTGCCTGGTCAGACTGGCGGCAATCCATTTCACCTCGGCAGGAGAACACCATGAACAATTTGCCCACGGTCAGAACAAGCGACTGGCTCAACAAAGTCCCTGAAGTCACGCTGTCGTTCTGGATCATCAAGATCATGTCCACGACGGTGGGCGAGACGGGGGCTGACTTCCTGGCGGTCAACGCGGGTTTTGGCCAAGGCTTGACGCGCACCGTCATGGGTGCGTTGCTGGCTGTAGCCCTGTTCACGCAACTGCGTACTCGCCGCTACACCCCTTGGATTTACTGGCTATCTGTCGTGTTGGTCAGCGTGGTCGGTACCCAGATCACCGACCTATTGACCGACGGCCTGGGAGTCAGCCTCTACATCAGCACTTCGGCGTTCGCCGTGGCGCTCGCCGCGATCTTCTTTGTCTGGTACCGGGTTGAACGTACCTTATCCATCCACGACATCGTGAAGCGCCGCCGGGAGCTGTTCTATTGGTCAGCCATCCTCTGCACGTTTGCGCTGGGCACCGCTGCCGGTGATCTGGCAACCGAGGCGTTGGGCTTGGGCTTTACCTGGGGCGCAGTCGCCTTCGGCGCGCTGATCGGCATCACCTATGCAGCCTGGCGTATGGGTGGCAACGCCGTGCTGACTTTCTGGATCGGCTACATCCTGACCCGACCCTTTGGGGCCGCACTCGGCGACCTGCTGACACAGGCCAAGACCTATGGCGGCCTCGGAATGGGGGCCATGTGGACCAGCGCCCTGTTCCTCTCAGTCATCGTCATGCTGGTGGCCGTTGCGCAGTTCAGCATGAACGCGGGCCGCTCCGCCCAGGCCGCCGAGTAACTCTCTTCCCACTTTCCAAGGAGAAATTATGCCCAAAACGCACTCTATCACTGGCCTTGTCGCTGCCGTGTCGGCGGTGGCGCTCGTGGCTCTGGCCACCGGCTGCTCCAAGCCTGCCGACCAAGGCCGCGCGAGCACCGCCCCTGCACCGACAGCCAACGCCAGCACGGTATTGCCGGGCAAAGCCGCTTCCAAGCTGGGCGATTTGACCGCATTTCGCAGCATCGCCACTGACGTGTCCACCATCGTAGACAAGGGTAATCTGCCCGCCGCCAAGACCCGCATCAAGGATTTGGAGGTGGCCTGGGATTCGGCTGAGGCTGGACTGAAACCGCGCGCTGCCGACGACTGGCATCTGCTCGACAAAGCCATCGACAAGGCGTTGTCTGCGTTGCGTGCCGATACGCCAAGCCAAGCTGACTGCAAGGCTGCGATGGGTACTCTGCTAAAAACCTTCGACACGCTCGAAGGCAAAGCCTGACCCGTGAGCGTGCCCCATGAAAACATCCACTGAATACGCTCTGGCCAAAGTGCCCGAAGTCACGCTGGGCTTTTGGCTCATCAAGATTGCCGCAACCACGCTTGGCGAAACCGGCGGCGATGCCGTCTCGATGTCCATGAACCTGGGCTATCTGGTCGGTACCGGCATCTTCGCGGTGATCTTTCTGGCTGCCGTCGTCGCGCAGGTCAAGGCCAAGGGCTTCCACCCCTTCCTGTACTGGACCACCATCATTGCCACCACCACGATTGGCACGACGTTGGCCGACTTTGCGGATCGTTCGCTCGGAATCGGGTACGCTGGCGGTTCGAGCTTGCTGCTGGCCTTGTTGCTCGGCTCGCTCTTCGTCTGGCATCGCACCCTCGGCTCCGTGTCGGTGAGCACCGTCAGCTCACCCAAGGCGGAAGCGTTCTACTGGCTGACGATCATGTTCTCGCAGACGCTGGGCACGGCGTTGGGTGACTGGATGGCGGATACGGCGGGCCTGGGCTACACAGGTGCGGCCGTCGTGTTCAGTGGGTTGCTTGCCCTGGTTGTGGCAGCCTACTACTGGACGGGCGTGTCCCGCACACTGCTGTTTTGGGCGGCGTTCATCCTGACCCGCCCGCTGGGAGCCGTGGTCGGCGACTTTCTGGACAAGCCGCTGAGCGCTGGCGGCTTGGCGCTGAGCCGCTATTCGGCCTCGGCCGCACTGCTGGCCTTCATGGTCATCGCAGTCCTGCTGTTCAAGCAGCGGGCGGCTAAGACCGCACATTGAAAATACGGTCATCCCAGCCAATATGGAGGAAACAATGCCATGAGAAATAGTCCTGATCAATATGACAAATTAAGAGACGGTTTCATAAAGACTGGTCGGCCCGCCGAAGGGTATTCCAGCAGATCAGGCAGCAACCGAGTTTGAGGAACGCGCCGTGAATGTCTGCACGGCGCTCGAAACGAATGCGGAGACGACGGAAGTGATGCAGCCAGGCATGCGTGCGTTCAACGACCCAGCGATATTTTCCAAGGCCGCTGCCATGTTCGGTGCGGCGCTTGGCGATAACCGGCTCGATACCGCGATCGCGCAACGCGCGTCGATGCCGCTCAGAGTCGTAACCGCGATCGGCGTAGACCACGCGCGGTCTCTGCAGTGGGTGGCCGCGCAACCCACGAATTGGCGGAATCGCATCGATCAGCGGCAGCAGCTGCGTGACATCGTGAACGTTCGCGCCGGTCAGGATCGCCGCGAGCGGCGTGCCATTGGCGTCGGTGACGATGTGGTGCTTAGAACCTGGTCGCGCGCGATCGGTGGGGTTTGGCCCAGTTTTTGGCCCGCCCCAACGGCGCGAATCGATGAGGAATCGACTGCGGCTCGCGAGAAATCGATTTGGTCTGCTGCTCGCAGCTTCGCAAGCAGCAATTCGTGCAGGCGATCCCATACGCCCGCAGCCTGCCAATCGCGTAGCCGTCGCCAGCAAGTCACGCCCGAGCCGCAGCCCATCTCGGCGGGCAGGTCGCGCCAGCGCAGTCCGGTCTTGAGAACGAACAGGATGCCGGTCAGCGCGGCGCGATTCGAAACAGGCAGGCGGCCTGGGTTTTTCTCGCGCCGCGGCTTGGGTGGAGGTATCCGGAATTCCGTGTGTGAGGCGGGTTGAGATTCAGATTCCAATGTTGAATCGTTCGGGGTAAAGCAGCGCGAACTGGGTCATCGCGCTCTTCCAATCGTGCCGAGAGCCGGTCCACTTGGCCACGACGTTGCGCAGCGCCAGCCAGATCAGTTTGAGCGCGGCCTCGTCCGACGGGAAGTGGCCGCGCGCCTTGATGATCTTTCGAAGCTGCATATGCAGCGACTCGATCGCGTTGGTCGTATATACAATTTTCCGGATGTCGGGCGCGAAGGCGTAGAACGGAATCACCTGATCCCAGGCCCGGCGCCAGAGCGCGGCAATCGGAGGGTATTTCGTACCCCACGGGCTCGTATCGAACGCGTCCAGCGCCACGGCGGCCGCTTCGGCCGACGGTGCCCGATAGACTTCCTTGAGCGCCGCCGCGACCGATTTCCGGTCCTTCCAACTGGCGAAGTCCAGCGAGTTCCGGATCAGATGCACGATGCAGGTCTGGACCGTCGTTTCCGGGAACACCGTGTTGATCGCTTCCGGGAAGCCCTTCAGGCCGTCGACCACGGCGATCAGAATGTCCTGCACGCCGCGCAGCTTCAGCTCGTTGACCACCCGCAGCCAGAACTTGGCGCCCTCGGTCTGCTCGATCCAGAGGCCCAGCACGTCGCGTGTGCCGTCGCGGCGCACGCCCAGCGCCAGGTAGATCGCCTTGTTGCGCACGACGCCTTCGTCGCGGATCTTGACTCGCAAGGCGTCGAAGAACACGACCGGGTACATCGGCTCAAGCGGCCGCTGCTGCCACTCGCGCACTTCGTCGATCACGGCGTCGGTCACCGTGCTGATGAATTCCGGCGACACCTCGATGCCGTACATCTCCAGCAAGAAACCCTGAATCTCCCGCACGCTCATGCCGCGTGCGTACATCGCAATGATCTTGTCGTCGAAGCCCGTGAAGCGTCGCTCGCCCTTGGCAATCAGCACCGGATCGAACGTGCCTTCGCGGTCGCGCGGAATCTCGATGTCGAGCAGATCATCGTCGGTCGCGATGCGCTTACGGCTGGTGCCGTTGCGATGGTTCGTGCGGCCCGCCGGCTTGGCATCGCCCTTCTCGTAGCCCAGGTGGTGGGTCAGTTCGCCGCCCAGCGCGCGCTCGAATATCGCCTTCTTCAGGGCCGCGAATTGCTCGTTGATCGAAGCCCGATCCAGCGTTCCGGGCACCAGTTGCTTGATGAGTTCCGGGTCCAGGTTCAAGCCCTTGCCCGGTTCTACCGGCACTTCTTCCTTGCGTTTGCGTGGCATAACGTGGCTCCTTGGCCATCAGTTTATGCCTCACACACAAAAGTTCGGATAGGCTCGCTTGGGTGGCGGCAATAACGGCTCGATCAATGTCCACGGTTCGTCGTCAATGATCGGCTTGGCCATCTCCTCGGTCTCAGTTGTTCCGATGCCTGAGGTTAACAGCTCGCCGCGCAAGTTAACAGCCCCACCGGGCCTTTTTGAAACCGTCTCTAAGCTTCTCAAGCAAGGCCGCCCCACCTCTCGCCTTCTCCAAGTTGATCAGTGCCTGCACTGCGGCGGATAGAACATCCTGCGAAACCGTGGGAGTCGACTTCACCAGCTCCCGTGCAAAAGTGGCAACCTCTGCTCTGCCAAGCTGCGAGAGTTCCTTGAACTGCTCCCTGTTGCGGACTAGCACCTCCTCCGAACTCTCCTCCACCAATGTCGACGAGAGAGAAGCAAAGACGTGCTGTGCGTACTGGCGCGCCCCCTCAAACAGGGCGTCAGCCTTGGGACCAGGCTTGAAGCGCGACCAATCCGGTTCGACCTCGGCCATCCAGCCATCGCCGGTCTTGACCACGATCGAGTACCGCTTGGCAAAGCGCGCGCGGCCGTCAATCACGGCTTCGGCCCCCACGACCCAGCCAGGGGTCCCCACCAGCCGGCTGTTCACCCAAAAGGCGATGCCTTGGTAGAGTGTCGACTTGGCCGCACGGGTTGAGTCCACAACGTAGGCCTCAGCGGGAGGGCAACCCTCGATTGCCAAATCAGCTCTCTCGATCAACCCAGTCTGATCGGCCAGCGACACCGACTGACCGTTGACGCGCACCACGAATTGCGGATCATGCAGGAACCGCGCCGACAGGATTTCGCGAATCTTGTCCGGGTCGGGTAAGTGGCGCTCTACCACCACGGAGAGCTTCGTGCCGTGCCCTTGGTGCAGAAACGACGTTTCCTTCTCGATGCGGAATGGAGTCTCCTGGCTTTGCGTTCCAATCTCGAAGCCCGCACCTTTGCCGTCGCGCCAAGTCTCCACGGAATACTGGCTCGCGAAGCACAGCAGCCCGTGGCGGCCGACCCCGTTGCGACCATAGGCCCTGCGGCGCCAGTCTCTGCGCTCGGCCGGGAACTCCACATTCGACCCTTGGTGCTTGATACGGTCGTAGCCTAACCTCATCCACCGGCCTTTGAATTGGGCTGCGCTCATCCCGTGCCCGTCGTCTACGACGGTCAAGGCCAGTTGGTGCGTCGGCGGAATCGTCAGGTCGACCAGCGAGGCACCAGCATCCCAAGCATTGGCCACAAGTTCGGTGAGCGCAACCTCCGGATCGTGCGCAATGCGCCCAAGAGTGCGCACCAGGTAGTCCTCTTCAAAGAACGACGCCGTGGTTGTGTCTGTCATGCTTTTTGGCTTTGCCATCATTCTTCCTCTATCCGTTCGCGCTTCAGCGGAGCGGCGCACGTTGTCTCCACGCATCGCTTGAATGTCATCACCAGACCCGATACTTCGACCGCCTATTCTCGAATACCGACTGGATGTTCTTCACTAGCCACGCCAGCTATAGCAGCACTCGGAAGTGACGCTTGTGCTCACCGAACGAGGCCGTTGAGCCTGCATTCGCTTGCTGCTTCACTCCTAAAATCTCGCCAGTGTCCATTCGCCACTTTTCCGGTCATTTATAAAGTGACACGGAACTAATTTTCAACGCTTCGCCTTTATCAAGCAGCTCATCATCTTCACACCACTCGCCGACCCAACGACTCAATCCCAATCCAGCACCCGGCCGAGTTCCGCCGCGTGACGGCCGGGGTAACTTATCAGCAGCTGCGGCAGAACACAAATCTGTGAAATTTTCAATAAAACCGTCGTGCAACTTTATCTGCCACTTTGTACTTATACCGACAACCACCGCCTGTCGCCTCTTATCATCGAGTTGACGAATAAGCTATAGCAAGCCCGCATCATTCGTCGCCACGAATCCTTCGGCATCTCAACAATCCAAGAGAGATCAAAATCTTCAGTTCGATATTAAATAATCTGCCTATGGAACAATCACGAACTCACCCCACTTGCTCGGTAACACGCAGGCGAAAACAACAACGAATGTATAATCAAGCTGCGCCAATACGCACCAGATCGACCAAGAGAGTCAACTTTTAGCCGAACTATCGCAATTTTTAATATAGTGGATGATTACCAATAAACTTGCCGTCATTGGGATCGATTGCAAAGAAATGATCCACATTCACAAAGACTCCCGTTGGCCCAACCCCACTAACAGACACAACGAATCCGGGCTGCCCTCGTTCAACGAGAGGCAACGAAAAATCGTAATCTTGATTTACTTTATAGCTCGCATGTGTTGGCCATGGGTTATCAAGAGTGTAACGAATCGATGAATCTGCGTTTAAAACCATAGCCTGCGTCTTACCATTTACTCTAGGCTTCGTAACAAGAAACCCGGATCTATCAGGGAGCATCTCATAATTAACACGCCCTCCTTCGAGGTCAAGCGAATACTCGACCCCGTCTAGTGACCACGTAAGCTTCACAACCTTCACAATACCGAGAGGTGGATAAAGTCGACGCCGCTCATCGCTCGACATAGATTCGGGTATACGCTCACCCTTTTCACCGACTCTAATCAAATTTTCAACTTTCATTCTTCACCGTCCGGGCGGAAGAGGATCGATTCCCAACACCTCGAAATAATCTCCACGATTCTTTGGCGGGACCATTAACTCAATTTGATTAGCCTCACCCGGAAGATTACCTTGAGGGCCAACAATTCCTTCTCTGATCATCATACCGGGCCTATTTACCTCCAACCTCGCCACGTATGGCAAATCAGGTTTGTATTCCTCTTTAATTGCCAAATTATTACGCGCAAAGACCTGATCTGGAATCTCATCGGGCGATGCCCACCCTCCAAGATACATTTGCCCATTCTCAATTTTCGCCTTTTGTGCGTCATCGATGACCATATTGTACTGTTCTCCGACTTTGGCCTCTCTCTCGATGACTAACGTTCCTTCCTTATACGGTGGATCCCTCCCCTGGGCAACTGCCTCAGCGTTTACCTCCTCCGCGGTTCGAACTCGAACCGGCTTACGTTCAACTTTTAGCCCGTCACCCGCCGGGTCTGTATCAGCTGACTTCGCTGCCTTAGAAGCGTCGGCGGCACTATCAGCGTCAATTCCCCTAGCGCCCACCGCACCAATTTCAGCGGTCTTGTTGGCAGCATTCGCAGCATCAGACGTCTCACCGACCTTCGCGGCAACATTTGCGACCTCACCGACTTTATCGGCAACGTTCGCCGCCTCTCCAACTTTACCAGCCACATTAGCCGCTTCGCCGGCCTTGCCCGCGGCCCCGACTCCACCGACGAACAGTCCACCGATGTCGACCGCGCCCCGCCCCAGCGCCTCACCATAGTTGCCTTGGCTCCACGCTTCCATGTACGGCTTGGTGATGCCGTCGACAATCGCTCCCGGATGATCGTAGATCGCCTGCACCGTCCTTCCGGCCGAATCCAGCGTCTGTGAATAACCGTGGTAATCGTATAACCCGGTCAGGTCGGACAGTCCTTCGGCGGCTTGCGATATGGGCGTTAGCTTGGCCGCCCCGAGCGCCAATCCTCCGAGGCCCTTTGCCATATCCCAAAGCGCACCGCCGGACCCTTCGAAGAATCCGCCAACCTGATGCATCACGCCCTTGTCAGGCGGCGGATTGGCATTCCCAACGACGTTCCCGCTTGCATCCACCGAGCTCCCCGGCGCAGGTTCGGTGACATAAGTCCCGGTGCAGTTGCCAGAGTTCATTGTGCACGGGTCACCGTCACGAATAACGGGATGGCCGCCCGCGCGAACCGTCGTGCTGCCCTTCGTCGGCCTGGTCTCGCCGCCCACTGTGCCGGAGCCAACCCCATCGGCCGTCCCCGACTCATCGCCGGTACAGGTCGGGACTACACTCTGATCGAGCACGTACGCCGGCTTTCCGTTGAACCGCACGCTCGGTACGATGCCCGATGACCCGCTCAGGTCCGAGATGACCTGATAAGGCACCGGCGGTGTCGAGCTGCCCATCGGTGTTTTGCAAACGTCGGGAGTACTGCTGACCGCCTTGAAACTACCGTCCTGTCTCGACGCGATCCGATTGCCCTTCGAGAAATGATCGGAAGGCTGCGCCTGATCTTCAGGTTTATAAACACCCGACTCAAAGCGTTTTTGAACCGACTGCGCCGCCTCATCAAATATTTCGCGATCGACAGGTCGCCCTCGCTCACTCCACGGGTTGGGCGTGTTCCATAGCGTGTCCAAGTTGTTCACGGCATCGCGAGCCTGATCCACACTCTGAATGTTGAAATGCTCGCGAAATACATCGCCCGCATCGCCGGCCACTGAAATTTGCAACGGCTCAGCCATGTTGCGTCTCCGCGCGTTGAGTCACGTTGGCCGGAGAAGACGTGGCAAGTCGCTCGATGTCGGTCCGCTCAACAAACCGTGCTTCGAAGCGTCGCGCGCGAATCGACTTCATCAGCGTCCCGCGCCACACCAACGTCAACATAGGCTTCGCAGCATCCGACACGTCGACGGACAACGTATCGAGCAGCAACGGCGCGAACTTCAGCGTCTGGTCGGTGTAGACCCATCCCATCGGCAGATGTCCGGGCAACGCGATGCGAAGGATCGTATTGCCACGCTCGTCGATGGTCGATCCGGGCGTGCCGGCGGGAACAAGGTTCGTCAGCAGGATCGTCTCGTTCCCCTTTAGGTGCGGCACCTGCATCAGCGGATGCGCGCCGTTCCAATACTGAAACTGAAAATCGTCTGGTAAGCCCGGATGGCGCTCGGCAAGCCACGCGTCGTCGTAGGTGCCAGCAAGCTCACGCCTCGATCGCCATGCTTTCGCGACGATACCGAAGCCAGCCGAACGCAGCGACGGATGCGTCCGCCCGTTCGCTGCTGCCAGCCATGCTTGTATCGAAATGGGCTCACTGCTGGCTTCGATCTGCGGCGCAGCAATCTTCTGCTGCTTCGTAGCGGCAAGAAACCAACGCTCGGCAAACCCCAGACCGATTGGATTGTCTTCACAGACCGTATGCGCCACCGGAAGATTATCTTGGTCAGGATGCACGGCCTGCTGTTTGTCATCGAGCCGGAATGCCTTCGGGACACGTTTCGAAGCTGGATCCTGCGCGTCGATCCGACACTGCCCGCCCCATGCGTATTCGTAGCGAACGGGCAGCGCGGCGATTGGTTCCGGAGGCGTCAGACGCCAGTCGATGGGACGCACGATGCCGAGCGATGCGACCTTGGCGAGTCGATTCATGCTTCGTCCAAACATCGACCGTCGAACAAAGTACCTTGGACCCATTATGGATAATCTGCGATCCAGCAAAACTTTCGTCGTCGGCACACCGGCGTCATCGTCGGGTTGTACGGGCGCAGACACAATCCGGACGCCCGCCACAAAGCGCGGCACGGGTCGCCCCTGCGGCGCATAAGCCGTTCCGTTAACCAGCACGTCGCAAAACGGTTTGTACGGCGCAAGATCGCTTTCCTCTGCCACGCTGGACAGATTCGGCTCGCCATGAAAACGGTCGGAAGTGGCGAGCGGCTTTTGCTGCTGCGCCAATACCAGCGAACCGTGACGCAGTTCGAATGTCTGCCGCAGTACGACGGTATGGAAGGACGCGCCGTCGGGTGCAAACGATTCGAACGCCAGTGCAGGGAAAGGCATGTAATTGGAAAATTCCATCGCGGCCCCGTCAGTTGATGTCAACGTCCCTGCCGTTGATTTGTACCGGCCCAGAGCCTTCGATCAGCAATTGCGTGCCACGTAGTGTGATATGCCCGTTGGACTCCATGATGAGGACGGCGCTACCGGTCTTCAGCTCGATTCGGTCGCCGGCCGTAATCATGTATGTTTTGCCGACCATCGTAGTTTTCGAAAGACCGACTTCCTCTGCACTCGCCAGCCCTGCCGACGTATTCACCGCACCGGCGACCGTTACCTGATACCCGCCACCGACTGTCAGCGCTTTCGCAAGCCCCACGGTCTCCGTCGACGTGAGCGCAATCACGAGGTTCTCCATGCCTTCGATCGTCTCGTTCCGGTTGCCGCCCACCGTCAGCGTCTCGTTGTTCCCGACGCGTTCCGTGCGATCCACGCCGATCGTGATCGTCTCGTTGTTCCCTACCGTCTCCGTGCGGTCGTGGCCGACATGCACCGTCTCGTCGTGATCGACGTTCTTGGCGCGGTCGTTGCCGACCCAATGCGACTCGTCGTGCTCGACCTCGATGCGCTGATCCTTCTCGGCGTGAAGCCAGACCTCTTCCTCGCCCTTCTTGTCCTCGAAACGGATCGCGTTGGCCGTATTGACGTTACCGCCCTTGGTCGATCGCGACAGAATGCCGCTTTGGGTCGCACTAGCCGGCAATGCCCACGGCGGCATGTTCTGCGCGTTGTAAACGCGAGAAATAATTAGGGGTCGATCAGGGTCGCCATCCAGAAAAATCACGACCACTTCGTCGCCGATTCGAGGAATGTTGACCATGCCGAAACCGCTGCCGGCCCACGGTTGCCCCACGCGCACCCAGCACGAGCTGGATTGATTGCGCTCGCCCAGCCGGTCCCACGGAAACTGGACCTTCACGCGCCCGAGGCTGTCCGTGTAGATTTCTTCACCCTTCGGGCCGACCACGACAGCAGTCTGCGGCCCGATGATGGTCGGCTTGGCAATGGTGAACGGCGGCCGGTACGGGATCTTCTTGCGGATGCAGGTGAAGCTGCACGCGTAGGTTGCCGCACCCTCGCCCGCCTGATAGTTGTTCGATCCGGCATGCATGACGCCCGTAATCAGAAACTGGCGATCTTCCGGCTTCCCCTCGTGGTCATAGTGCTCGTCCAGCTGGAAGTACCGGGCAGGCGTCATTCGTCGACTCGTCGTCGTGCCGGTGAAAATCTTGCTATGCGCCGCAAGCGCCTGCGCCCGGAAGCGGGCCAGATCCTCACCGCGATCACTGTCCGGGAAACCGTGCTCGCCCAGATAGTCGTAGATTTCGTAGGCTGGCACATCGCCTTGATCGACGCCCGTGTTTCCGCCCGAGACCCGCAAGGCGACCTGCTGAACGAAGGGGCCGCGCTGCCTTGCCCAATTCGCTTGCTCACGCGACCGACCGCTCCCATGACGTTGACGCGCGGCGAAGGGGCGCTTTGGCGCGTCCTCGCCACCTTTTCGCCTCAACCGTTCGATCTCTCACGGCAGGGTCTTGGCGAACTCAAGGCCTTTCTTCGCCTTCATGCACCGCGCGCGGCGATCGTCGCACAGCAAGGTATCGACGCGCTACGAAGCCTGGGTTACAAGCCTGCCATGAAATGGATGTCGCTCGACGGCAAGATGCAGTCCTTCGTGCGCGGCATCGAAATTCTCGTATCGATCGACGAGTCCGCGCTACGCGCCATTGCGCTCAACACGTTTGCGCGAATACTCGACCGCCTCTTTGCCCCTTACGCACCGACGAACAGCTATGTGCAACTCGTGATCAGGTCAGCGCAAACCGATCAAGAATTGATTCGATGCGAGGCCCGTCCCGGTACGCGCGCGTTGCTCTAACGCGCTTCAGTGCACATAACCCACCAGCAGTCCGACGCCAAACCCGGCCTGAAATCCATAGGTGCGTCCGTGCGTAATCAGCAAGACCGGGGCGTTGGCGATCGCCTCCTCGGCGAGCATACTCAATGCGGGACTGGATAGTCCGAGCGCGAGCATCGCCGAATCGATGCCCATCAGCATGATGTCGCCCGCCTGACCGATGATCGCCGACAAGGAAGCGTCCAGATACACGGTCGCGCCGCGAAAATCGTTCGCGCTCAGCTCCTTGCCCTGGAATGCGTGGGTCATATAGACCCAACCGCCACTGGGCGTATGTACGCCCGCGCCAGCGGCGGCGGCATCGCGCCCGCCAATGGGCGGCAATTTGATCTCGGGGGTAGTGAATTTCGGAAACCTGATCTTGGGAATTTTCAGCCCCAGGCCGTAACCGATACCGAGTCCGCCGTAGTAGTAGTCATGGTCCTGCTTCGTCGGATCGGTCAGACGCAGCAACCCACCCGTCGCCGTTACGAATTCAACGCTGGCCCCACCACCGGCACCCGTGTTGTACGTCCAGTCGCTCAATCTCAGCAAAGACATCACGCCCTCTCAAGCTATTTGTTATTTACGCGACGGCAAATTCATCAATCCAACCAGTATGGCGCCCAAGCCCATCGTGGTGAGGAAAATCGGCATGTCCCAGATCGCACGGAACGTGTTCACCGTCGCAGTCGGAATCGGCTGCTCCGGCAAATAGCGCACTTCAACGTCCTGGCCCACCTTCATCGCCGCAATCAAGATGCCGCCCTGCGGATACGAAACATGCTCGCCTGACTTCGTGACGAACTCGATTTCGGGATGGTAGCCGCCTGCATTGAGTTTGACCACGCGACCAGGCACGATAATCGAGTTCCGAAGGAACTCGCGGGTCGACTGCACACTGAACGCCGCCGCAATCAGAAAGCCTACGCCAATGACAATCGCGCCCATCGCCTTAAACATACCCATCCTCGAATAAAGAATTCGTTGCGGCCGACAGTCTACAGTCCCAATCGATCCGGACGAACGATAACCGGCCCGACGAAAATCACCTTGCGTAGCGACGAATTCGGACCGTGAGGCTGCATCTTGAAATGCGGTCGCCGCCAATGACCGCGCTTCTCATGGTGCGGCGCCCCAGAGTCCGCTTCTGCATGAACGCCGTGCTCCCAGTCCAATACCGCCGGCCCGACGATATGCCGATCGTACAGGTGTTCGATCTGGGCGAGCCGCTCTTTGCGCTTGCGCTGCCCCAATCCGCTGAAATCGCGCGGCGCACTGCTATACGCTCGATCGGCGACGACCTGCGCGTCGGGAATTTTAAGATACAGAAGCATTTTGATCGCGTAATCCGACACCAGTCGCCAATGCTCGCGATCTGCTTCAAGTTCCGCATTTGGCTCGGCAACGGACACATCCTGTTGAAGGATTTGCTGAATCGTCTTGTGGCGATCCGCCAATGGATAGTCCACGAACTTGATGCGGATATGGTCGTTGCCGAACTCCTGCCACGATACCAACGACAGCCGCTCGTCCGGCACTGCGGAATCTCGGCCGTGACGATGAAACAGTGCAATCGCGCGAATACCCTGCTTGTAGCCTTGCCACTCGGGATTGGGAATGATGCACATCGCCGCAGCGGGTAGTTCGATCATGCCGATCGGCACGTCGTCTGCGATGTACGCGCCGTCGAGCAATCGATGCAGCGCGGCGGTGGGCTCGTACATCGCGCCGTCGCTCGCGAAGTAGATTTGCCACACCAGGCTGCGGTGCGCAAGCTGCGCCGACTCCTCGTTCAAGCCGAGCGGAAGCGAGTGAGCCCACCCCTTCAGAAAACGCGGAAACTCCTTGTACAGCACCGCAAGCGGAAACCTGCGCATGCCATCCAAAAAATCCGCATCGCCCGTCTTGTGCCCTTCCTGCATGACGCGCTTCCACGCCTCGATCGCACCGGTGGCCCGGTAGCGCACCGGCGGCGGTAGACGCGCGTAGAGCGGATCGTCGGCCTCTATCGTTTTTTGGATTGCCCCTTGCAACAGCGCGGCGACAATCGCGCGGGGATCAAAGTAGGTGTAGCGGTTGGCAGGTTCCACTTCGAGCTTCATCCGAATTCCCAAACACAGCAAACCATTCGTCAGACGTCATCCCGAACCCGCATATTAGGCCGACTCTACGACACCGGGCAACGCTGGCTCCTGTACACGGCCGCGCCCGATGTCCGTGGCGATCGAGAAGGCATCGACCGATGCATTCAAAAATCTTTCAGTCACATATCACCTTCCAGAGCACGGTCAGCTAAGGCCGCTCCGCCAGGGCATTCCCGCCCTGGCGCACTTCGCTCGGAGGTTTCATGTCTTCCCCCTATGCATTTGCCGCCATCATGGCGGCATTTCTCTCACTGGGTATCGCGGTCGCCTTCTTCATCTGGCGCCGCAGATACCGCGTTACGCCACCCAGTGTCCCACCGGCCGGCGCAGCAGCGCCGGTTCTCTCCGCGCCGCCGGTACGCTATCCGTTCGATGACGAATGGGAAGCGCACGCGCCCTATCCCGATCATGCGCTGCACGCCATCCGGCCGGAGGGGGCCGCGTCTCGACATGCGCCCTCGTTCGACACACGGACTCGCCCGCGCGAGTCATTCGAGTTCGATGACGTCGAGCCGTTCGACCTGGACGAATCCCCACCCTTTCGTCGCGCCGACCGACACACGCCGCACGATCCCGATTGCTTTTCGTTTGCGCCGGACACCGCACCCGATTTACATACGCCGACGTCGGACGAGAGTGCGCCGCACTGCCCACACTGCCGTTCACCGCGCGTCGAAACGCTCAACGTCGCGCGCAAGGCGGGCGGCACGATTGGCAGCGTCGCCGGCGCCACCGGCGGCATGGCGATGGCGCTGTCTGGAGCCGAAGCCGGTGCGGCGGTCGGCGCGATTGGCGGACCGATCGGCTCAGTGTTCGGTGGATTGGCCGGCGCGGTAATCGCCGGCCTGCTCGGCAGTGCCGCTGGCTGCGCGGCCGGCTCCGCCGTCGGTTCTGCCATCGATGACGCCGTTCTCGACAACTACCGGTGCCGATCATGCGGACACGCCTTCGGCACACAACACGGCTGATCGTTGCGCTCGCCGCCTTCGTCGCGACGCTGCGCGTCGTCCGATCGTCATTCCTTCAATCCGACCTGCCCGGCGTGTGCCGGGCGTTATGCCTTCTTTTTCGAACAGGAGTCTTCAATGCATCTCGTCCAAACCATGGCCTACGTCGGTGCCGAACCCTGGCACGGTCTTGGCAACAAGCTCGCCCCCAGACAACCGCTCGAAGTCTGGGCGCGCGCCGCCGGCATGGACTGGCGAATCGAAGAAGCCGAAGTGCGCTTCGTCGCCGCCGGCGAACGCAATCTCGGCTCGATCCACGCGTTTCCCGAACAGAAAGTGCTGTACCGCTCGGACAACAAGGCGCCGTTGTCCGTCGTCTCCGCGCGCTATCAGGTCGTGCAACCCGAAGAGATTTTGGAGTTTTATCGAGACCTCACGGAGATCGGCGGTTTCCAGCTCGAGACGGCCGGCGTGTTGAAGGAAGGCCGCAAGCTCTGGGCGCTGGCACGCACGGGGCAGTCGGGCACCCTCAAGGGCAAGGATCAGGTCAATGGCTACCTGCTGTTGGCCACGGCCTGCGACGGGACGTTGGCCACTACCGCGCAATTCACGTCGGTGCGCGTCGTCTGCAACAATACCTTGCAGATCGCACTGGGCAACAGCGCTGGCGCAATCAAAGTCTCGCACCGCTCGCAGTTCGACGCGGCGGCTGTCAAACGCCAGCTCGGCATCGCCGTCTCCACGTGGGACGCGTTCATGGTCCGAGCCAAGGCGTTGTCCGAACGCAAGGTGACCGACTCGGCGGCCGATGCATTCCTGCGGCGCGTCTTGACCTACTCGACGACCAATCTTCCCGATCGTGAAGCAGTGGCTGTCAACGAGCGCGCGATCAAGGCGGTCGGCCAGCTCTATGCCGGACATGGAAAAGGCTCGGATTTGGCTTCGGCGTCGGGTACGGCGTGGGGCCTTCTGAACGCAGTCACGGAGTATGTCGATCACCATCGCCGCGCACGCACTGACGATCACCGCCTCGACGCCGCCTGGTTCGGCGCAGGCGCGACATTGAAGCAGAAAGCCTGGGACGAGGCGATGAAGCTTGTCGCATGACGAAGCCCATACCCCCCCTTGCCGTCGACATGCGCATTCAGATTCCGCGCGGAGCAGGGCTACGATTCGGCGGCCGTTACGCCACGATCCTGCAAATCAAACCTCAGGGTACGACTGTCCATCTCGGAAACGGCAAGCTCGTGACGTTCGCGCACGACGCATTGCAGGACGCCTTTCGCCGTATCGGTTCCGGATAGCCCACCCATCCCGTCACCTCTCGCCCGGCCAGATTTGCTCTGCCGGGCTTTTTTGTTTTCGGAGCAAACCATGACGACACCTCACCCTGAACCACCCCGTGCACGTAAGCCCGCACTGAAGCTCGTCAAGACGCAAGAACTGAGTCGCGACGACTGGCTCGCCGTGCGCCGAACCGGCATCGGCGGATCGGATGCCGCTGCTGCGGTCGGCCTGAACCCCTACATGAGCGCGTTGGAATTGTGGCTCGACAAGACTGGCCGTGCGGACGGCCTGCCCCGCCCCGATCCAGACGATACGACGTCGCCCACGTACTGGGGCACGCTGCTCGAACCCATCGTCGCCGCCTCGTACACGAAACAGACCGGCAACCGGGTTCGACGCGTGAACGCCGTGCTGCGGCATCCCTCGATCCCGTTCATGTTGGCGAACATTGATCGCGAGATCGTCGGCGTTCCGGACGTACAGATTCTGGAATGTAAAACGGCCGGCGAGTTCGGTGCGCGGCTCTGGCGAGAAGGCGTGCCCGAGTACGTGCAGATCCAGGTGCAGCACCAGTTGGCCGTGACCGGCAAGACAGCGGCGCACGTCGCCGTGCTGCTCTGTGGTCAGGCGCTCGAAGTGCATCGGATCGAACGCGACGATGCGCTGATCGGGCGCCTGGTCGAACTCGAAGCACGCTTCTGGCGGTTCGTGGAAACCGATACGCCTCCGCCGGCTGACGGGTCGGAGTCGGCCGACCGTGCGCTGCGACACCTGTATCCCGGCAACGGCGGCATTGTGGATTTTACGGACGATCCGCGCCTGTCGGCCGTGTTCGCTGATCTGGTTGCCGTACGTGCCGAGATCGAGACGCGCCAACAGCTCGAAGCGCAGTTCAAGCAGACGATCCAGCAGGCGATGGGTGACGCAAACCGGGCCGTATTCCAGACCGGCGCCGTGTCGTTCAAGCGCAGCAAGGATTCGTCTGGCGTCGATCTGGCTCGTCTGCTGGCCGACCACCCCGAGTTCGAAACGCAGTACGCCATCTCCAAGCCGGGTTCCCGGCGTTTTCTCGTTTCCACCTGATTCCAATCCCCATGACCAACCTCGAATGTCTCACGGACATCATGACGTTCTCGCGATACGGCGCGCTCGCACAGGCGTTCGTGATGGATGCGCTCAGCCAGTACGCGGAGCGCGTTGCGACAACACCACCCGATCAGTTGCAAGTCAACCCAATGGTCAGTGCTCGTGCCTGGCAGGGCGTCGCCTTGGAAATCCACGCCAAGCTCGAAGCGCATTTTTCCCGATAGTCCGCATCGCTCGCAGTTCTCTTCCCCCCAATTTCTATTTTGAGGACCACCATGCTCAAAGGTCTCGCCATCACGCCGCCCGTTGTCGGGCGAATCTCCATCGGCCGCATTGTCGAGAAGAATGGCAAGCGCGTTCCCGAAAAGGATGACCAGTTCACCCTCACCACCCAGGTGCAACAGCGCGGTGAGTGGATGCTCCACCCATTGAACGAAACGCTGCGCAAGGCAACGGCCGGCAAGCTGCGCGCGATTCCCGTGCGTGTGCTGTTCAGTGATCCGGACTTGAACCTGCGCGCCGAATATTCCCTGTTCGATCGCGATACCGGCCGCCCCGTGTGCGTCGGCAACGGCGAACAGTGCCGACGTGTGACAGATGCCGGTATCGAAACCCTCCCCTGCCCGTCTCCGGATGGCTGCACATTCGGTCGTCAAGGCAATTGCAAGCCTTACGGGCGCTTGAACGTAATCGTCGGTGATGACGATGAGATGGGTTCGTTCATCTTCCGCACTACGTCCTATAACTCGATTCGTACGCTGGCTGCACGGCTGCACTACTTTCGTGCCGTATCGGGCAACCTGCTCGCCTGCTTGCCGCTGGAGTTGAAGCTGCGCGGCAAGTCGACCACGCAGAGCTACCGGTCGGCGATCTACTACGTTGACCTCGGCGTGCGTTCGGGCAATACGCTCGAACAGGCGCTGATCGAGGCGAAGGAACTGGATGCGCGCCGCCGCGCCACCGGCTTCGATCAGGCCGCGCTCGATGCCGCTGCGCGTGCAGGGTTCGCCAACGGCGCGTTCGAGGACAGTCCGGATGAAACGGCGGCTGTCGCGGAAGAGTTCTATCCAGGTACGACCAACCCCGATACCGGGGACGGTCGCACCGACGAGACGACCGGAACGCCGACGTCGACCCTGCGCGACAAGCTCGAACGCAAGGCCGTGCTGCTCGGCGGCAAGGCAGCATGAGCGCGCGTCGCTGGGCGTTCGTCCTGGCGGTCGCCGCAACCACCACGGCGCTCTGTCTGTCGGTACTCGCCGGTTGGCAGCGCGGCGGCACATTACCGGAACGGCTCATCTGGATCGCCATCGGCATGGTGCTCGTCACGAGCGCGCACCTGTTGCCGGCGCTGATCCGCGAGATGCCGATCGCTATTCGAGGTGTAGGTAGCGTGTTATGGGGCGCTTGCCTGCTGGCGGCATGCTTCGGTCACGCAGTGTTCTTCACTTTAGCCCAGCAGCATGCCGGTGAGCTGCGGGCGGCAACGGTACAGACGATCTCGGTATCGGAGACTACTCGTAGTCTCACGACCGTCATGGCAGAACGCGCGACGGTGACGGCGCAACTCGCGGTCGCGCGGGCGCGTAACTGCATCGGAAACTGTACGACGCTCAAATCCCGTCGCGTTACGCTTGCCGCACGACTGGATGCGCTGAACGCCGAAGCCGATGACGTGAGACGCCAGCGGGCCACAGTGGATCGAGTCACGGCTCAACGTGACACATTACTCGTCGATCCAGTCACGTTACGACTCGCCGCGTTAGTCGGGATCACGGCGGGGCGTGTCGACCTGCTGACTGGTCTGACCTTCGCTGCGGTACTCGAAGGCGTCGCATGCCTGTTGTGGACCGTCGCGCTTCGATCACCGCGACGGACGCCGCTACCGGTCGTGACTGGCGTTGCGTCGACAGCAGTCACAGTGACGTCCTCCGTGACTCAGCCAGTCGTCATGCCAGTCACGGACGCGCCAAACGTGACTGAACCCGTAGTCACGACAGTCACGGATGCGGTCGGCATGACTCGGCCTGTAGTCATGTCAGTCGCGGCCAGTCACGACGACCAGACCGTTAGTCGCAATTCCGTAACACCGAGTCACGATCATACGACCGACAGTCATGCGCCGCGCGACGATCCGATTACCCCGTTATCGGCCGTATCTCCCATCGACGACCACCTGTCGCAGCTTGTTCGAGATGTTACAGCGGGTCTCGTCCGTCCGACCGTTGCCGACATTCGCCGCCACCTGGGTTGCTCTCAGGCACGGGCAGCCGAGCTACGCCGCCAGTTTGCCGACCTTAACATAACGGCATAAACAGCCGGGCCACGTGCCCGGCTTTTTCTTGTCGTCCTTTTTCCACTTCCACATCGACATGAAAAATGGACCAACACAATCTCGTTCCCAGCGTCAGTATCGCCAACCTCGCCAACCAGCGCGTCGCCGTTGTCGAACGCGTGCGCGCCGCGCTCGACCTGCTCGGCGAAGCTCAGCAACTCGCCAAGGCTGCACATCTCGGCTTTCCTCGGCTCGTGCTAGATGAAAGCTACGGCTGTCGCGGTCGACCCAGCATCACTGGAGAGTATGCGAAGCGCGACGAAGCCGAAGCCGCTATGGTGCGCATCGTCGACGTACGCGGTTGGGACTACCTGCTGTCAGAGTCGGGCCTGCGCACCTTCATGGATGCCAAGGCTCGTGATCAGTGGAGCAACCAGATCGCCGAAGGCGACGTGCCCGAACTAACTGCCGCCAACATCGAAGCGACCTTCGCCCAGCTCTATGGCGCGCGCGGCGACATGTTCGAGCGCGGCGTGCTCCAGTGCTTCCAGCGGCTGTCGTGGGACTACAAGAGCAATCAACCCTTCAAGTTCGGCCAACGCATCATCGTTCGGTATCTCCTCTCGCAAGGTAGCTCGAACTATCACGTCACGAATGAACTGGACGATCTGATGCGGGTGTTCAGTGTGCTCGATGGCAAGCCGGAGCCGGATCATCGGCATGGCATGTCGACACTCATTTCGGACGCACAACGTCAACGGAAGACAGAAGCCGAGCACGGCTATTTCCACCTGCGCTGGTTCAAGAACGGCAACGGCCACCTGACGTTCAAACGCGCTGATCTGGTCGACAGAATGAACCTGATTCTCGCGAAGCACTATCCGAACGCCCTCGCGTCCGAAGCCCGGTAGTTCCGGGACGCGTCCTGCGTCTCGTCTTTCCCTTATCCATTCAGCGAATTCGGTATCCGGCTTATCCGGAGGCTCGTGTTCGTCCATCACCTGGAGAATTTCGTGAATTTGCCATCCACCGTTCACGCCGGACCGCGCTTCAAGCTCGGCCGGATCTTCGCCACGCCCGCCGCGCTGGAAGCCATCGCCGACGCGCACGTGTCGATCATCGACCTGTTGATCCGCCATGTACGCGGCGACTGGGGCGACCTCTCCGAATCCGACCGCCAGCAGAACGAGTTGTCGATTGATGCAGGGCTGCGTCTGCTGTCCAGCTACGTTTTGCCCGGCGGTCAAACCGTCTGGGTCATCACCGAATGGGATCGGTCCTCAACCACGTTCCTGTTGCCGGGAGATTATTGACATGTTGATCCAGAAATTTCATCCGGGTCTCCGGCTCGGCCGACAGCCCGTCGTCGCAGCATCGGGCAATCCGATTTTCAGTCGTCAAGGACATTGGGACGGCGGCAGTACGTTGCACGGTGTGGCGATGGGGCTCGCGTTACTCGGCAAGCTCGCCGATCCGATCTATCTCCCGTATCACGTATCCGGCCCGGAACAAGTCGTGTGGGACGACGCATGGCCACATTACCTGAGCGGAATGACGATGGATGAGCTCGCCAACTTCGTCACCGACCTAAGTCTTGGCGTTCGTGCAGCAAAATCTGCCGCCTCCGGTATCGATTTCCTTCGCTTCATCTACGACGAATTGCTTGCGGGCTGGCCAGTCATCATCGGCTGGCATCAGCGCCATGTCGTCAAATGGCGAGCCGCTCTTGTCGTCGGTATCGAAGGTCATCAGAGTGACGGCGCGTTTGAGCCGCACGCCATATTGCTGATCGATCCGGCAGGCAACGAGCCAGGGCTCGCCGGATTCAATGCACGTCTCGACAGGCACGGCAGCGATCTATTCCGCTACCGCACGCCTGCTGCTGCACGCGCCGTGAAATTGATGGGCGGTGTGGCGATCCGCGACGTGATCGGCACGACTGCTGACACGTGATCTTCGGCAGCGCCGCGTTCTCGCGGCGCCTCTCCGCCATCAATCATGCTGAAAAATGCGTGCTAAAAAAACGATAGAGCCGCCTCGAAAACGACCGCAATCAACCCGAAGTTGCCGCTGGAAATACCCGAAGGACAAGCTCAGCCGCGATACGCCGCGCCGCGATCAAAATACTGAGGCTTAATTTCACTGCCTGCGCTCAGAATCCTCGAAAGTCTCCGACAGCACTGTGCCACTTTTTTCGAATCGATAGTAAACGCTGGTAAACCGCAGTGAAATCCGCGACAACACCATCGTCATTGCCATGAGCAAGCCTATTCCGGATTACAAATTGCCCTTGAAGATCGTTTAAATAATCCTTGAACCAAGCTTGCCCCTGCGCCGTCCGCCATCGATTCAGGATGGTGCTCAGCTTTGCAAACGTACCCACTTGATTTTCCGCAAAGGCTTTGAACTGGGCTTGATACAACTGCCCATTGCTCCCCTTTCCGCGCAATGGGCGTCGGCACGGATACCGCCCTCGCACGTCGCGTAGAGCGCCAGTAACGCGAAGCGATCGCTCCGGTCTCTCATGCTTCGAAATTCGTCAACAACCTCTTGCGACGTATAGCCAAAAAATCGATCCCCTGGCTTTCCAGCCTGGAATCGATTTTTCAAAACCTGCCTCTCCATTAATTGAAAACCGTCGGCGACCGTCCGATACCAGTCCGCCGTATTTTCGATCTCTTTACGGGCCGCCATGTTATTTTAATACCGTGTCGAACAGATATTCGATTTTTTTCCTTGGAGAAACCTTCGAAATGAAGCGGCCGATTGGGATCGGTGATGACCCATTGCCATTTTCGAGAAGAAACGGGAATATCTTCGTTATCCTTCTCACTCGCGTCGATCGCAATCAACCGTACTCGGTTTGTCAGACTCGTAACGTCCACGCGCCCGAAGCCGCCTATGATAAGCGTTGCGATTGGGTCAAACATGACTGTTGCCGCTCCCAAATGCACGGTCATGCGCTCGACGCTATAGGAGCCGATGAAATCTTCCCGGATCGTTTTTGGTTCATACGAGACGTCGTCGGAGTCCAAGCCCGCGTCAAGAAGTGCACGGTTGATGAGTGCATACAAACCGTTCAGTTCGCTCTTCCAACGCTCAAGCCTTGCCGACCAATCGACGCTTTGCTGCTCAACGTCCTTCTTGTGCTTTTGGATTAAGTGGCTGAGTGACATCGCGCTTTCCCCGTGGAAGTACTAAACAGTATCAGTAGGCATGTTAGCACCGCAGCATCGCCCGTGTATCGCCACTTGCCCGACACAGTAGCCGTTTCCCACGAATGCTAATGGTCGCCGTGTGCTGACTGTCCAACTATTACGTTACTACCTTGACATCTCGCAGCGTCGGCGCAAGATGCCGCCTTCTCAAACGTTCGTCGCGGACGGCGCTTCCTGAAATGTCGCGGCGGCTCCGCTCTTCGAAGTGGCGACAACGAATGCAGGACATTGCGGCGCCAAAAGTACAGGCCGAGCACTTCAAGCCATCGTCACCGTAACCGTCTGCGCTTGACCTCGGGCGGCGTCGCGGCGTTCGCGCGGCGCTCGCCCGTCGGCTTCAATGACACTCCTTCCAGCGGCCCAAACAGTTCCGCCAGCGTCACGTTCAGCGAATAACAGATGTTCGCGAGCGTCTCGATAGACGGATTCGCGATACCGCGCTCGATCGCCGAGATATAGGTACGGTCGACGAGCGCTTCGAAGGCAAGCGTTTCCTGGGATTTCTCAGCCGCATGCCGACACTCCTTGATCCGTTTGCCCAAGGCAATCGAGATCGGAGCCGGTCGGCTAACGGACGGGGATGAGCGCTTCACAGTCATGGCGTGCAGGATGCCGCGCCGTCGACTGATTCACGACGTAGTATACACATCGCTATCAGTCGTGTTTACTCTACAATTCCCTCGCAATTGATCGCCGGGATGCCGGATCGTCCTCTGTCACTCATGGCCGAGCGCATCATCGCGCCCCATATTGTCGAGTAAACACTACAAATCGCACACAGCAGCTGACAAGAACAATCATGACCAAAACCCTTTCTGTACCGGCCACGGCGGCAGCCGGCACGCTCGTCTACCGGCCCGACATTGACGGCCTGCGCGCCTTCGCGGTGCTCGCCGTCGTCGTCTTCCATGCATTTCCGTCCGTGCTACCGGGCGGCTTCGTTGGCGTCGACGTCTTCTTCGTCATCTCCGGCTACCTGATCACCGGCATCCTGCTCGCCGATCTAGGGACAGACCGATTCTCCTTCGGCCGTTTCTACGCACGGCGGATTCGTCGGATCTTCCCGGCACTGGTCGTCGTGCTGCTCGCGACCTACGGGATGGGCTGGTTCAGCCTGTACGGAGACGAGTATCGCGAGCTCGGCAAGCACATCGTTGCTGGCGCTGGATTTGTCTCGAACTGGGCGTCGTGGACCGAAGCCGGGTATTTCGACCAAGCGGCCGAAGCCAAGCCGCTGCTGCACCTGTGGTCGCTCGGCGTCGAGGAACAGTTCTACATCGTCTGGCCACTCGTGCTGTGGGCCGCATACCGGCTCCGACTCACCGGATGGGTGTGCGCCATCGTCGGTCTCGCCTCGTTTGCCACCAACGTCATCCTCATCAGTCACCACGCGTCCGCTGCCTTCTACTGGCCAGTCACGCGTACGTGGGAACTGCTGGCGGGCGCCGCGTTCGCGATAAGCGCGGGCGCGGGTCGACCGATCACGGGCAACCGCGCGAATGCGTGGTCGGCCGGCGGTGCGATGCTGTGCGTCGCCTCCTTTGCGCTGCTCACCGCGCGTGACGCTTTTCCGGGCTGGTGGGCGGTGTTACCGGTCGTCGGCACAGTCGCACTCGTCGCGGCTGGTCGAGACGGCTGGATCAACAGGCACGTGCTCGCGCATCCCGTATCTGTCTGGCTCGGCAAGATCAGTTACGCGCTGTACCTGTGGCACTGGCCGTTGCTGTCATTTGCGTTCATCGTGGCAGGTCGGACGCCCTCGTCGGTCGTGCGAGGCGCGTTGCTGGTCATTGCCGTCGTACTGGCGTGGTTGACGACCGCCATCATCGAGCGGCCGATCCGTTTTGGGGTGGCGAAGCGCTGGAAGCTCGTCGCGCCGTGTCTGCTGATGATCGGCATCATCTATCTCGGCGGGATGACGTACGCGCGCGGCGGCCTCGGGTTCCGCAAGGGCTACAGCCCGGATGCCGATGTGACGACCGCGAAGCTCGGTGCGGGTCACGAGTTCGTCAATCTCACGTGCGGCGTGTCGCCGGACGAGCAACGGCTGTTTCCGTTCTGCGCGACCGACAAGCGCGTGCGCTCCCATTTCGCCGTATGGGGAGACAGCAAAGCCGACGCGCTGTATTGGGGACTTGTGCGTGAATCGGCTCCCGGCGAAGGCTGGACGCTGATCGCGCGTCCGAGCTGCGCGCCAATGGCGGGCGTCTGGCGCACGTCGTCGAACGCGGGCGACGATCCGGCGCTGTGTCGCGACGCCAACATCACGGCGCTGCGCATGCTGCTGGACACGCCCGAGCTCAAGACCGTCGTGCTCGTCATGACCGATCGCGACGTAATCGGACAGACTTTCGCCGATCGCGACCAGACCACACCCCGTGAATCCGCCGCGCTCGACGGGCTTGATCAGGCCGTGACGGTGCTCGAGCGGGCTGGCCGGCGCGTCGCGTTGGTGCTCGACAATCCACGCCTGCGCGATCCGCGACAGTGCATGGATCGACGCCCACTCGCGTGGCCGTTCGTTCGGCATGCACTCGGTGTCACCGACATGAGCGCAGCGCAACGCTGCGCGATCGGCTACCGCGAGCACGTTGCCCGCATGGCACCGTTCACGGCGCTCGTTGACGCGCTGAGGCGTCGCCATCCCGCGCTGCTGGTCTCCGACCCGGCAAATGCCCTGTGCGACAGCAGCCGCGACGTGTGTCCAATGACAAAGGACCGCCACTACCTCTACAGCTACGGCGATCACCTGTCCGACTACGGAAACGGACTCGTCGCCCGGCAGTTCCTGCCCCTGCTGCGTCAGTGAGTGCGCATGCAGTTTCACGCTCGTCCAGTTCGTTGCCTGGGTTCTGGCACACATCAGCCTCGGATTGCCAGAACCATTTCGTCGGCCGGTTCGCCGGTCGGCGCTTTTTATTCGGTGGGCCGGCTACGGCCGGCCTCTTTCTGCTCTTCACTTCCGGCCCGCAACGGGTCCTTTTAAGCAAGGTGCCAACAATGAAAGTCAAAAACCATACGGGGTTCGCCAAGCACATTCTCGGCGTATCAATCGCGGCATCGCTCGCTGCGTGCGGCGGTGGTGGTGATTCCGGTCAGCCGTCAGCAGGCGGCACCACGCCAACGACGCCCGCGCCCACCATCACGGGCAAAGCCATCGACGGCTATCTGGCAGGCGCAACCGTCTGCCTCGATCTGAACAACAATGGGGTCTGCGATGCCGGGGAGCCGAGCGCCATCACCGACGCAACCGGCCAATTCTCGATTTCATACAGCGGCGATGCTACGGGTAAAACGCTGCTGGTCCAGGTTACGTCGGCAACCAAGGATCTTTCCCGTCCGGCTGGCTTCCAGTTCCCGGCCTCGTTCACTCTATCGCAGATCGTGCAGCCCGCCTCGTCCCAGGTCGTCAGCCCGCTCACAACGCTTGTCTCCGCTCAAATGCAGACCGGTTTGGGTCGTACGCAGGCGATCGCCGCCGTGCAGCAGTTGGTCGGCAGTCAGGTCGATCCCAACGCCGACTACTTGGTAAATCACGACACGGCGACGCAAACACTCGCGGCACAAGTCGTCGACACGCTCGGCACGTTTGCGGCGAATGGCACGGTCGATGCCGCGACGCTTCGTAACGTGCTCAACGCGATGGTGGCCAAGGGCAGCGTGACGGCGATCACGCAGGACGATCTCGCTGCTCAGGCGGACAAACCGGTTTATCAGGTCGCGGATGCATCACAGGTGCTTTCCATGCCGACCTACAGTTTCGTGGACTACCTAGTCTCGTTCTTCGGCGGATACAACCAAACGCCAGGCTCAACCAATCAAGCTTTGGTCCGCGATGTCCGCCAGATCGTCAATGGCGCACTGCAAGTCGATCAACAGGAAAATCTGCCGGCCGGAAGTGACTCGTGGACCACGGTTGGGCTCGGAGCCTACAACGGCGGAAAATACGACGGGCTGGCTGGCGAGTACGTGCTAAAGGCAGATGGGACATGGTCGGATCTCGTTTCGGAGACTCAGCGACTTGTCCCGCAGCCGCTTTCCCGTATCGGCACGACGCTCTTCGGCACCGACCCAGCATCGGGTATCGGGTTCACGTACGAGGCACGTTCGGTTGATCTGTCTGGCAAACCGCTGTCGCTCGCCGCGCCTGCCGTGCCGGGCCTTTACGACTTCTCCCATGCGTCGCAGTTGACAGGCACCACATTTCCGCGCGGCACCCGCGCCTACCTCGGCATCCAGGCCTATTCGGCCGACCGCATCGTACTGCCGGTGTCTGTGCCATATTGCGATAACGCCGTAGTACAGAGCGGTGTGGTCTGCGGTGGAGTTCCCGCCTACATGGACGGCAGTACGATCGTTATGACCGCCGGCAACTCGAACACGGCCTACACTTCGATTCAGCAAGCAATCGGCGCGGAGCTGGCCGCGCTGAATGTCGGGTTGGGCTCCATTCAGTTGTCTGCCGATCATCATGCAACGGTCGACGACCAACCGGGCACCTGGTCGGTCTACGCCAACAATCCGAACGTGCTGGTGTTCGACTTCGCGCCGACCGACCTCTCGGCACTGGCGGCTAACAACGGCCGGATGCAACCGCTCGTCCAGGGCGCGAAGTTGATCCTTGCGCTGCGCGCCGGCCGCTTGCAGGTGGGCTGGCTGTACCCGTCGACATACACCGAGACATCGCTTCAATTCGCGAGCGGTCTGCCCGCTTCGCTCATGACGGCGCTCAACGCGGTGATCACCGCTCGATAACTGCTCTCAGCACCTCACCACTTTGGCTTGGGTTCCGGCATCTTCCCCTCGGATCGCCGGAACCCTCGTTTGCCGACCAGTTCGGTCGGCTTTTTTACATCTGCGATTAACTGATATATGACGAACAAACAGAAACTCATCAGCGCTTATCTTGCGATCGGCATCCTCTTCGCCCTGTATGGCTGGCAGTTCGGTGAGACCGGCTACCGGGGTTTTGCGTACAACCTCGGCCGGGGGCTGTTCTGGCCCACGATTCTGTTTCCCTTCCTTGGCAGCGTGCTCGGCGTCATCGTCCTGGTGATGATCATTGCCGTGATCAACCGCGCTCGGATGTCGCCCGCGGCCTGTGGTTCTTCGACGGCATGCCGCACCGGGCCATCGTCATGGACCGCCTGCGCTCGCCGCCCGCGACCGGACACGTGACCGGCGAGACGCGCAAGGGCGGCGATGCGATGAACGCGCTGTTCGACCAGATGCCTGAGGACACGGTGATGTGCCTGACTCTGGTCGCCACGCCGCAGGATGTGCTGGAGGCGCACCTCAACCACCTGGCCCGCAAGGCGGTTGGCGAGACGCTCGCCAGCGAACAAACACGCCAGGACGTGCAGCAGGCCCGCGGCCTCATCGGCAGCGCGCACAAGCTGTACCGGGGCACGCTGGCGTTCTACCTGCGCGGCCGCGACATGGCGCAGCTCGACGCCCGCAGCCTGCAACTGGTCAATGTCATGCTCAATGCGGGCCTGCAGCCGGTGCGCGAAGAGGACGAGGTGGCCCCGCTCAACACCTACCTGCGCTGGCTGCCCTGTCTGTTCGACCCGGCGGCGGACAAGCGGCAGTGGTACACGCAACTGATGTTCGCGCAGCACGCGGCCAATCTGGCGCCGGTGTGGGGGCGCAGCCAGGGCACCGGCCATCCAGGCATCACCTTCTTCAACCGGGGCGGCGGCACGATCACCTTCGATCCGCTGAACCGGCTCGACCGGCAGATGAACGCCCACCTGTTCCTCTTCGGCCCCACCGGCTCCGGCAAGAGCGCCACGCTGAACAACATCCTCAACCAGGTCACGGCGATCTACCGGCCCAGGTTGTTCATCGTCGAGGCCGGCAACAGCTTTGGCCTGTTCGGTGACTTCGCCGCTCGGCTGGGCCTGAGCGTGCATCGCGTGAAGCTGGCACCCGGCGCGGGCGTGAGCCTGGCGCCATTCGCCGATGCCTGGCGACTGGTCGATACACCGGGCCAGGTGCAGACGCTGGATGCCGACGCTCTGGACGAGGACGGCGACACCCATCCGGCCGACGACGGGGATGACCAGCGCGACGTGCTCGGCGAACTCGAAATCACCGCCCGGCTGATGATCACCGGCGGCGAGGACAAGGAGGAAGCGCGCATGACGCGCGCCGACCGCAGCCTGATTCGCCAGTGCATCCTGGGCGCCGCCCAGCGCTGCGTGGCACAGGCGCGCACGGTGCTGACCCGCGACGTGCGCGACGCGCTGCGCGAACGCGCTCGCGACGCCAACCTGCCGGATGCCCGGCGCGCGCGGCTGCTGGAGATGGCCGATGCGATGGACATGCTCTGCCAGGGCGCAGACGGCGAGATGTTCGACCGTCCGGGCACGCCCTGGCCCGAGGCGGACATCACCATCGTGGATCTGGCCACCTTCGCGCGCGAGGGCTACAACGCGCAGCTCTCCATTGCCTACATCTCGCTGATCAACACGGTGAACAATATCGCCGAGCGCGACCAGTTCCTGGGCCGGCCGATCATCAACGTCACCGACGAAGGCCACATCATCACCAGGAACCCTCTGCTCGCGCCCTACGTGGTCAAGATCACCAAGATGTGGCGCAAGCTCGGTGCGTGGTACTGGCTGGCGACGCAGAACATCGACGACCTGCCCAAGGCCGCCGAGCCCATGCTCAACATGATCGAGTGGTGGATCTGCCTGTCGATGCCGCCCGACGAGGTGGAGAAGATCGCCCGGTTCCGCGAACTTTCGCCCGCGCAGAAGGCGCTGATGCTTTCCGCGCGCAAGGAGGCGGGCAAGTTCAGCGAGGGCGTCATCCTGTCCAAGTCGATGGAAGTGCTGTTCCGCGCCGTGCCGCCCAGCCTCTATCTGGCCCTTGCGCAGACCGAACCGGAAGAAAAAGCCGAGCGCTACCAGCTCATGCGCCAGTACGGCATCGGCGAACTGGATGCCGCCTTCAAGGTGGCCGAAAAGATCGACCAGGCGCGTGGCATCGCATCACCGCCGCTGTCCCTGCCGAAATGACCGGAGCGCGTCATGTCCTCGAAGCAAACCACCTTGCCGGGCCGGGTCCAGGCCCTTCGCAAGCGCGCCGGGCGCCTGCCACGGCTGCACTGGATGGTGGCTGGCATCCTGGTTGCGGGCCTGCTGGGCTGGCTCCTGTACCGCACGCCCGGTGCGCCGGCACCACGCACGGGGCCTGAGGCCGCGCAGGCGCATCCGGCCGGCCCACCCTGGCGTCACGGCCCAGCCGATGCTCGCTTCACGCTGACGCTGTACGCCGACCTGGAGTGTCCGTTCTGCAAGGCCTACTACCCGACCCTGATGGCCTGGATCGATGCCCATCCCGACGCCAGCCTGCGGTGGCATCACCTGCCGCTGGCGATGCACGATCCCGAGGCGAGTCGGCTGGCCCGCATGGCCGAGTGCGCAGGCGAAGCACAGGGCCACGAGGCCTTCTTTGGTGCCATCGCATGGCTCTACCAAAATACCCGCGGCGATGGCCAGGGGCTGCCGGCTGACCTGACCTGGCCAGGCCTGACGACCGCCATCCAGGCATGCCTGGACAGCGATCGTTCCGCAGCTATCGTTCGCGCGCAGGCCGACGAGGCCCTGCGCAGCGGTATCAACGCCACGCCCACCGTGCGGCTGGAAGACAGCCTGACGGGAGGATCACTGCTGCTGCATGGGCCGATCGACGGTGATGCGCTTCTGTCGGCACTCGATCTGGTCGCCAGCGATGCATCGCGCGCTCCAGGACCCACCCATGCCGCCGACGCGGCACTCAGCGGAGACACCCGCACCCCCGCAATAACGACCATCCGGTGATGTCGTCACCCGTACCCGAGTTCGCGGCCTGTCCAGGCCTTGCCATGGGTCCGCGCGAGAAGGTCGCTTAGCGAGGGGGCGGCCGATCGCCAACAGCCGATTCGCACTGCCTGAAACCTCGCTTGACCTCAAGTTGACCTGAGGTTTAACCCTGATGCTGGAAGATTGATACCTCACAACCGTTGCGGGAGACGGCCGCCCCAGATCGGCCATTCGGCTTCTGGAAGGCTGCCGCCTTCCAGTGGGGCAATCCCAAGGCGTGCCACCATGGCCATCGGGGCCATTGCCACCTACTCAGCCACCGAGGGCGGCGCGCTGGAGGTGATGGCCATCGCGGCCCTCTACGCCGTTGTCAACGGACCGGCGCCGCCTGCGCATCTTCAACATCGCGATGGCCGTGCTGCTCGTGATGTCCCTGTATCCGCTGCTGTCGGGACACTCACAGGCTTGATCAGCGCACCCATCATGGCCTCTTTCCATGCTCCGCATTGGGGTCGCCACTACATGAAGACAAGTGAACAAGCTTGCCGTCTTGTCCCGGACCTCGTCCTACTCCCTCGCACCTACCTACGCCTTTTCGAGGTTAGGCATCGTGGTTTCTCGCAATCGTTCGACGAAGCTCCGCAACTGCACCGAGTCTTCGGCATCCCGGCGCAACAGGTAGGTCGTCAACGGGGGGACTTCACCGGCCAACGGACGCGAGACGACATCCGGGTGCCGCCACAGGGACAGATGCGTGCGGGTGGTGATCCCGAGGCCGTAGCCCGCCGCGACCAGCGCCATCAGCAGGTCATGGGATGCCACCCTTTCGGCAATCCTGACCTCGCATTCCGCGGCACGCAACAGCCTGTCGAGTTGCCGGCTGCATCCTGCGCACGCGTTCGGGTCACACAGCACCAGTGGATGGGAAAGCAGCTCCATCAGGGAAAGCTCGGGATGGATCAAGGCGGGATGCCGCGCCGGCACCGCGACGACCAGAGGCTCGCTCCACGCCGGCGTGGCCAGCAATCCTTCCCCCGGATGCTCCGCCTTCGCGAACCCCGCGTCGTAGTCGCCCTCTCTCAGGCCTTTCAGCTGCTGTGCGAGTGTCACTTCGAACAGGCTGATCTCGACCTCGGGCGACTCTTCGCGGCAGCGAGCCAGCAGGTTGCTCAAGTGCGATGGCGAGATGCCGTCGGACAGCGCGATTCTCAGGAGCCCGCGGTATCCGGTCGCGGCGGCCCTTGCGCCGGCACGGGCCTGCTCGACCGCTGCCAGTACGCGCCGTGCCTCCTCAAGGAAGACTTGTCCAGCCCAGGTGAGCCGGGTGCCATGGCTGTTACGCTCGAAGAGCCGGACGCCAAGATCATCCTCCAATTGGCGGATGGATCGCGACAGAGGCGACTGTTCGATGTGAAGTCGCTCCGCAGCACGGGTAAAGCTAAGTTCCTCCGCCACGGCGATGAAATACCGGATATGGCGCATCAGCATCGTTACGCTCCGGAATCTCGCCCCGCGTCCTGCTGGCCCGTGCCGGCAGGCAGGTTCGCACGTCCGGGGACATGAAGGACTTTCCGCTATCGTGCTAGACCGGCTTCACAAATGCCAACACAGCTATGGTTAGCATCGCAATCACGATGCCGAGATCAGCACCGGGAATTCTTCTTATAGCTGCTCCAGTTCGAATGCAATGACGTATTCGCCCGGAACGGAACCCATGCAAAGCCGAGAGCGCGACGACGAAAGCCAGCTTGACCAGCAACCATCGTGACGACAGCCATCCTGCGCTGAGCGCTAGTGATAACCCGAAGATCCAGGTCAACAACAATGCAGGTGTCGTGACAAGGAGATCAAAGCGCTGCAATGCAGCCAGCATCCCTGCTTGTTCTTCCGGTGGGGACTGCGAAATGGCATTTACTATCCTTTCTTGCGCAAGCAAGCCGCCTACCAGAAACACCACCGCTGTCACGTGCGTCGCCACCAAATAGGGATAGAGCGCCGCAATCATCATCAGGCCTGTCCGATATCGTTGAATATTCTCGCCCGTTCACGTAGCCACCGGATATTGAGATAGCCGCCGAATGGCAGGAACGCAACTGCGAACAATCGAAGCATTTCACGTTTATGCCAGCCGCCGCCGGCTACAGTTTGCAAGGCAGTCCATAGGTACGCCAAGAGTGCGATCCCATGTATTGGCCCAAGTAGCTTCGAGCCATACGGCCAATCCCCGAAATGCCTGAGAGGTGCCGCAACGAACACTAGCAGGATCAGAGTTGTCGCCTCGACGATCGACGCCTTCTCCAGGCGCCTCAGTTGTTTGGATTCAATACTTCTGATTTGATCGAGTGAGTTCTTTTCTGCCTGTGCGCTTGTGGTCATGACTCATCCGCTGGGTGGCTCAATATGTCAGAACAATCCAGGCGCCTGATTGATGCAGGCATGCCTCGACCTTGTTCAATGGTTATGTTTTCAGCGACTTTCCTCTCGCCGGAAGCGCAAGTATGTCGACATGTCGGAAGTTCGCCAATTGGCTAGAATGCCATCTATCGAAGGATTCTCGCCAATCAAGGGAGCGAGTTCTGTGAAGCAAAGTGCAGTACACAGGGTAGCCATCCTGGCGTTTGATGGCGTTGTGCCGTTTGACCTGACGATGGCCTGCGAGATGTTCGGGCGCGCGCCCCTCCCGCCGGGGAAGATCCCATACGAGGTTCTCGTATGCGCCCAGTCGAATCGTATTCGAACAAAGTTGTTCGACATGCGTATCCGCTGGGGCTTGAGCCATGCCGTGAATGCCCAGACTGTCATCATTCCGGGGCTCGACGATGTCCTTTCCCCTATCCCCAACACCCTGCTGGAAGCCATCCGAGCAGCGGAAAAGAATGGTGCGAGGATCGCATCGTTGTGCAGTGGCGCCTTCATCCTGGCACGCACGGGGCTGCTAGATGGCATGCGTGCCACCACCCACTGGCGTGGTGTACAACTTCTGGCAGATCTCTTCCCACAGGTCACAGTCGACCCCAATGTTCTTTTCGTGGACAACGGTCGGATACTCACCTCGGCAGGCGCGTGCGCCGGAATGGATCTGTGCCTACACATGATTCGACAAGACTGCGGCAATGCCGTTGCAGCAGACACAGCACGATGTGCCGTCATGCCTCTTGCACGAGATGGCGGGCAGGCGCAGTTCATCGCTTACGATCCCCCAGACGCATCTTCCAATCTCAGCCCATTGCTGCAATGGATCGAAGAGCGGCTAGATCAAGATTTAACCCTGAAGGACATGGCTGGGCGGGCTGCGATGAGTAGCCGCACCTTGAATCGACGGTTTCAGGAACAACTGAACACTAGCCCTCTCCAGTGGCTTCTAAGGGCGCGTGTCAGGCGTGCGCAGACTTTGCTAGAAACGACAAACCTACCCGTTGAGCACATCGCTAGTGCAGTGGGCTTTGGAAGCCCCACCTCCCTGCGGGAACATTTCGGCCGGATCGTGGGAGTCAGCCCAACGGCCTATCGAAAATCCTTTAATCCTGTGCGCTGAACTGTCTGGACGAGTTCTCACTTGAACTCCGCACTGAACTTCCTTCGCTTCGACATGAACACTCCTCAGGGCCTTCATCGGCCTCCTTGTAAGTGTCCGTGATATCGGGGGTGAACCCGATCGGACGCGTCTTCGGACACGTCGAGCAGTTGGCCGATCACTCGGAAAGCGGCAGCCAACCGCAGGAACTTGGGCGGTCGCGCTATCGCCAGCTCATCAAGCCGCCTTGCTGTGTCCTCTATCGCTTCGATGGGTACGCAGTCCGGTGAAAATGGTCAGCGCGGCCACCAGCAGTACATCGTCGCGGCGAGACACACGCCACGCGCCCCGCTCGCGTCGAACACTGCGCCACCCGCCGCCGCACCCACCGCGATCGACAGTTGAATTATCGCTACCAGCAGGCCGCCGCCGCTCTCGGCTTCGTCCGGCACGGTGACTGTGATCCAGGTGGACCAGGTCACCGGCACTGTGCCGAAGGCCATGCCCCACAGCGCCACCAGCAGCCCGTCCGCCAGCGGCGCCTGGCCTAGGGCGACGAAGGCCAGCCCCATCAGCCCCATTGCCAATGGCATCAGCAGCAGGGTCAGCCGCAGGTTCCGCTGCAGCAGTGCGCCGGCCAGCGATGTGCCCGCGAAGTTGGCCACGCCGAAGCCCAGCAGGATCGCCGACAACCCGTTCACGCCCACTCCGGCCACGTGCTCGAGGAACGGCCGCAGGTAGGTGAAGAAGGTGAAGTGGCCGACGAACACCAGCAGCACCGCCATCATGCCGCGCGCCATCTGCGGCCGCCGCATCACTTCCAGTAGCGTGCCCAGGCTGGCCGAGCCGCTGGGCGCCATTCTGGGCAGGGTACGCCACTGCCAGGCCAGGGCCAGCACGCCGATCGCCGCCGCCATCAGGAACACGTTGCGCCATCCCACGGCATCGCCCAGGTAGCTGCCCAGCGGCGCCGCCGCGATGGTGGCGACGGAGACACCGCTGAACACGATCGACAGCGCTCGCGGCACGTCCTGCTCCGGCACCAGGCGCATCGCCGTGGCCGCGGCCATGGTCCAGAAGCCGCCCAGGGCGATGCCCAGCAGCCCACGTCCCAGCAACACGGCACCGAGGCCGGGGGCGAAGGCAACTAGCAGGTTCGAGCCGATCAACATCGCCGAGAAGGCCAGCAGCACCCAGCGCCGGTCGATGCCGCGGGTCGCCGCCGCGATCACCAGGCTGGTGGCCAGGGCCAGCGCCGCGGTGGTGGTCACGGCCTGGCCGGCCATGCCCTCGGTCACGCCGAGGCTGGCGGCCATCGGGGTCAGCAGGCTGGCCGGTAGGAACTCCGCTGTGACCAGGCCGAACACGCCCAGGGCCAGGGCGAATACGGCACCCCAGGCCGCCTTCTGCGGGGGCGCGGGCGTGGCGTGGCCTGGCTGCGCGGGATGGCTGGACTCGATCATGTCGTCGTTCTCTGCAAGGGGAGGTCAGCGTCTCGGCAACGGAATGTTCCGGAATGAGGGGGGCATGCTGCTTCGCAACAAGCCTGATCGGACCGGAGGGCCGCCACAGCCCCGACGCAGATGGCCGGACCGTGGAGCGACTCCGCTGGCTACATGCCGATAGTCTCGACCCTCACACCAATGTGAGAGTCAAGCGGGTGAAACGGCGTATCCATGCCCCATGAACCGGGCCCCCACGCGCTCCTCTCCATCGGCGAACTGGCGTGCTGCAGCGACGCCAGCGTCGCGCTCAATCCACCACTACGAGAGCACGTCCTGTTGCCCTCCGCGCGTGCCGGCAACGGTTACTGCACGTTCCCCGGGGCCACGGTGTCCCAGGCGCGTGAGCCGGAATGGATCTGTGCCTACACATGATTCGACACGACTGCGATCAACGGCCTGTACAAGGCCGAGGTCATCCACCGGCGGTCCTGGCGGAACCTGTATAACGTCGAGTTGCCCCCCCTGGAGTGGGTAGCCTGGTTCAACCACAAGCGGCTGCTTGGGCCGATCGACGACATCCCGCCGGCCGCCGCCGAAGCAAACTACTATCAACAGACGCGTGAGATCGCCATGGCGGCGTGACTCACACCAACAAGTCTCCGGAAATCTCGGGACGGTTCACTGACGTCGGTCGACTATCGAGGATAGGGGTACTTCAGAAGCCTGCTAGGCCTCTTCTACCAGCATCTGGCGCAGCCGTGCGCGTCGCTGTTCAAGGTCCGCGATCTGCCGCTCTATGGAAGCGAGTCTCCGGCGTTGCACTTCACTCGTTTCAGGACACGCTGCAGCGCCTTCGATCATGCGCATGCAATCGGGAAATCCGCGGATTTCCGCCAAGCTGAAGCCTGTGGCGATCAATCTCTGGATCTGACGGACCTGAGTGACGGCGACTGGGAGAAACATCCGATAGCCGTTTTCCGCGCGTACGGAAGCTAGCAGTCCGTTGTCGTCGTAATGCCGGATCGAGCGCCGGCTTGCTCCTGTCTTGTGGGCGAGCTCGCCAATGGTCATGGGGCTTTGAGGCTTGGACATGGGCCCACTGTACCATTTCCCCGCTTGACACTCACATCAATGTGAGGCTTGAGACTAGGCGTGTTCTAGGAACCGAGGAGTACGTGTCTATGTCTTTGTCGAAGCTTCGTGGTGCACTCGGCGCACTGATAGCGACATTCGCGCTACTAGCCGCCGCACCGGCTACGTTCGCCGCAGCCCGGGATTACACCGTCACTGCCCCCGATGGAGTGGTGCTGGCCGTCCAGGAAGCTGGTGATCCCGAGGGTTCTCCCATCATTTTCATTCATGGCCTGCTGGGTAGCCGGCTGAACTGGAGTAAGCAATTACAGGACCCTCGACTCCAGCATTACCGATTGATCACTTACGACCTGCGCGGGCACGGCCTGTCGGGCAAGCCGGCCGAGGCCAGCTCCTACACCGACGGACGCCGCTGGGCCGATGACCTGGCCGCGATCATCGAATCGACACACGCGCGCAAGCCGGTGCTCGTGGGATGGTCGCTGGGCGGTGCCGTGATATCGAACTACCTGGCGGCCTATGGCGACAAAGGTATCGCCGGCGCCGTCTATGTCGACGGAGTGATCGAACTGAAGCCCGACCAGATCGTGGCGCACCCAGAAGTCTATCGCGACATGATCGCTTCGGACTTGCAAACCCACTTGGACGGCGAGCGCGCTTTCCTGAGGCTGTGCTTCCACCGCCAGCCCGACGCGACCACGTTCTCCTTGCTGCTGGCCAACGCCGCGCTGGCATCGTGGGACATGCAACGTGCCGTGCGGTCGATGACGGTCGAGGCAGCCAAAGGATTGAGCAAGGCCGAGGTTCCGCTCCTGCTGCTCTACGGCGCCCAGGACGCGCTCGTGAAGGCCAAGCCCAGTATCGCCAGGGCCAAGAGCCTCAACCCACGAATCCGCAGCGAGCTGTATGCCGATTCGGGACACGCGCCATTCCTCGAAGAACCGGAGCGCTTCAACCGGGACCTGTCGGATTTCGTTCGCATGGCTCTTTCACGCTAGCGATCCATACCGTACGGAGTTGATGATGTCGGGTATCGACGGCATTGCATCGTGGAACTCATTTGCTGGATTCTCAGAGTTGCACATCGAGGCGGGCGGCGTGGCGTTCCGCGGCGTCACTGGCGGCTCCGGAGGACCGCCCGTGCTGCTGCTACACGGCTACCCACAAACCCATCTTGCATGGCGTCATGTCGCGCCACGGCTGGCACAGTCGTTTACGGTCGTGGCGCCGGACCTGCCCGGCTACGGTAGCAGTCGGGCTGACTCGGATCGGCCGCGCTGGACCAAGCGCCGCGTGGCCAACGCCTTGATTGCCTTGATGGCCAAACTTGGACACCGCCGGTTTGCCGTTGTGGGACACGACCGGGGGGCACGCGCCGGATACCGCCTTGCGCTCGATTACCCGGGGCATGTGACGCACTTCGCCTCGCTGGCCGTGATTCCGACCCTGGATGCATGGGATCTGGTGGACGAACGATTTGGACGCACCAATTTCCATTGGTTCTTCCTGGCCCAGCCATTCGGGCTCCCGGAAAAGCTGCTGTCCGCCGACCCGCAGGCATTCATCGATGCTGCGCTGGCCCGTATGGCGGGCGGGCTGGGCAATGTCGAGCCGTTCGCTCTCGAGGCCTATCGGCGTGCGTTCCAAGATCCCGATGTTCGGCACGCCATCTGCGAGGACTATCGGGCAGCAGCGCAGGAGGACCGCGCCTGCGATGCGGCCGACCGTGCCGTAGGCAGGAAGCTGTCCTGCCCCGTGCTTGTGCTTTGGCCACAAGGGTGGGAAGGCCCGTCCCCCATCGACATCTGGTGCCGATGGGCCAACAACGTCCAAGGCGTACCCATCCGGGGCGGCCACCTTCAACCGGAGGAGTCGCCAGAAGAGGTATTGGCAGCGATGCTTCCATTTCTTATGGGCACAGGGGCTTCCGGCATGCCGATCGCAGACTCGTCAGCCTAAGAATTCGACTAACTTGCACGCGACTGCCTCCGGCTATTATTCCGGCAAGAATTGACTGCGGTGGACGTAGTTGCGCCCATGAGAAGCATCCGCTCCAGCCAATGGGATGATGCCCTGCATGGAACTCAACAGCCCTCCGTTGGAACGGCTCGATCACACTCGCCAGCAGCTTCCACGGCACAATTTCCTGCATACGCCCCAGGAATGCTTTCCATCGGGTCACGGTTTCCTGCCTGCAAACTCGGCCGATGCGAAACTCAACTACCCGTGGGCTTCGAGCCCCTTGAGTACCCGTCATTTCATGCGTTAGAAGGGCCTCACCGCAATCAGCTGTTCACGCAGCCACTGATGTCCTAAATCTTCGTCAAAGCGCGGATGCCAACCGACCTGCAGCTGGAACGGATCGAATGCGAATGGGAGGTCGAAGCGGTCGATCATGTGATCAAAGCGGTGTAGGAAGCGCTCAGGCAACGTCGCCAGGCAGTTCGTGCGCTCAAGTATCGGTGGCACCGCTGTGTAGTACTGCACGGATACCGTGGTGTGTCGATAATGCCCCAGCTCTGCAAGAAAATCATCGATCCCACTGTGATAACTGCCATTGGTAGACACCAGCACATGCTCATAAGCGCAGTATTGCTCCAGCGTCATTGCAGCCGTGCCGCGAGGATGCCCTTTGCGTTGGGCCACCTGAAACCTGTCGTAGACCAGATCATGGGTGCGCAAACCAGGGGGCATGAAGGCTCGGGTGCCGATCACCAGGTCGATGCGGCCGCGAGCTGCAAGATCCAGGACCTCATCCCGGGGTATCTGGAGCATGGCCAATCTAATGCCTGCATACGACTGCTTCCGAATGCACTCGATGAGATCCAGTCCAATCGTCATCGCGGCATTGTCATTGAGGGCGATCGTGAAATCGCGCTTGGCCGTGCTGGGATCGAAAGCGTAGGGCGCCTCGACAAGATCCTCAAGCCGTGTCAGCAACTCATGCAGGGGTGATTTCAGCTGCGCTGCACGTGGCGTCAACCGCATACCTCGGCCGCGCTCGGCCGGCACCAGCAAAGGATCATCAAGCACCTGCCGCAAGCGGGCCAGTTGGGCTGAGAGTGCAGGCTGGCTGATGGCTAAGCGTCGTGCTGCACGAGTGACGTTGGCCTCTTCAAGCAGAACATCCAACGACACCAGTAGACCCATGTCGTGCTTCTTCATAACTTTAATCTATTGCTAGCTACTATCAAATATCAATTTTACAGATCCATTCCTGGCGCTGTCTAATCTCGCTGTACACCCTGCTACAGGAGAATAGTCATGCATACCTACGAAACAAAGCTTGCTTTGGCCAAGCAGTTTCATGCCGCACTGACCCGCCGCGACTGGCAGGCGATCCGTAAGCTTCTTACCGACGATGCCACCTGGGTTCTGCCCGGAGACAATCAGATCTCTGGTCCAGCGGTCGGTGCGGAAGCAGTCGTTGCCAGAGCTGAGCTAATTGCCAGCTTCGGCCTGAATTTCGAGCTCAAGCACATTCTGGTAAGCCGGGATAATGTCGCGCTCTCGCTGCATAACACTGCACGCCGGAATGACCTCGTACTGGACGAGCATCTGGCTACGGTCTGCACCTTGCGCGATGGCAAGATCGCTGCTATCGAGACCTACCTGTCCGACCTGCCGGGCATGAATGCCTTTTTTGCCAGGGACTGAAGGTTCGAGGTCAAGGCGACGCCCTCGGTCGAGAGTGGAGCTTGGCCGAGCTTGCCGATGCCCATGCCGTCATAGCCCGATCGGCGAACTCGGCCCGCCATTGCTATCGCGCCGAGTCAGGCCTGCGCTACCGGCTCCTAGGAAACCATCATGGCGTCGACTTGGTCACGTCAGCGCAGTTCACTTGCGCTACGGCCAAGACGACTATATGATTCGTATATGTCTCATATACGACTAGATACATGGGCATCGTGAACATCGACGACGATCTGCATGACCAACTGCGCAAGGCCAGCGCAGTATCGTGCCGGTCGATCAACGCACAGGCAGCCTTCTGGATCAGGATCGGCATGCTGTGTGAAATGAATCCAACGCAAAGCTTCAACGATATCGTTGCTCGTGAACTGCGAGCCGCGGGCGTTGTGGCGCAACCCATCAAGATGGGGGCGTCATGACCAAACGGCCAGAAGAAATCGCGCTGATGGCGGAGTCAGGCCAGCTTTTGGCACAGGTGTTCAGCCATCTTGATCGGCTGAATCTGATTGGCATGTCCACGATGCAGGTCAATGATCTGGTCGATGACCTCATCGTCCATGAATTCAACGCACGCCCGGCCAGCAAAGGGCAATACGGTTACGCCTACGCGCTAAACGCCTCCCGCAACCATGTGGTCTGCCACGGCGTTCCTTCCGCCGAGGACATCCTGCAGGACGGGGACATCGTCAATTTCGACATCACGCTGGAGAAGAATGGCTACATCGCCGATTCCAGCAAGACCTATCTGGTGGGCCAGGTGTCGCAGCCGGCACGGCGGCTCGTGCAAGTGGCTTATGAAGCGATGTGGAAAGGCATCCAGGCTGTCCGCCCAGGTGCCACGCTCGGCGACGTGGGCCACGCCATCGAGCGGCATGCCCGCAGGAATGGCTATTCAATCGTTAGGGAATACTGCGGGCACGGCATCGGCCGGGAGATGCACGAGCCGCCGCAGGTGTTGCATTGGGGCAAGCCGCGAACGGGGCTAGTACTGCGCGAAGGCATGGTTTTCACCATAGAGCCGATGGTGAACCAAGGACGACGTGCCATTCGAACTGAGGACGACGGCTGGACGGTCGTCACGCGCGACGGGCAACTGTCGGCTCAGTTCGAGCATACCGTGACCTGCCCCCTGCAAACAGGGCCAGCCGGAGTCTAGTAAAGTTCGTTTTCGGAGAAGAAGACGAACATGAAGAAGCGCTTTACGGAACAGCAAATCATCGGGTTTCTGAAGGAAGCCGAGGCCGGTATGCCGGTCAAGGAACTGTGCAGGAAGCACGGGTTCAGTGATGCGTCGTTCTACACTTGGCGTGCGAAGTTCGGCGGCATGGAGGTCTCGGAAGCCCGCCGGCTCAAGAACCTCGAGGTGGAGAATGCCCGGCTGAAGAAGCTGCTGGCCGAAGCAATGCTCGATATGGAAGCGTTGAAGGTCGTCGTCAAGGGAAAGCCCTGAGCCCGCAAGCCAAACGCGAAGCAGTATCGGCGATTCGGGGGAAGGTCAACATCTCCGAGCGCCGCGCCTGCCGGCTTGTCGGGCTTTCTCGCAGCGTGCTGCATTACGACGCGAAGCCAGACCACGAGAATGAGGTGCTAGCGGCGCGTCTGGTGGAGTTGGCACACGAACGTCGTCGATTCGGCTACCGCCGATTGCACGCCCTAGTGGAACGCGAAGGCACGCACGCCAATCACAAGCGCATCTATCGCCTGTACCGTGAGGCAGGGCTGGCTGTGCGGCGCCGTCGCAAGCGCCACGGCGTAATGATTGAGCGCGAGCAACTGGCATTGCCGGGCGCCCCCAACGAGGTGTGGTCAATCGATTTCGTGATGGATGCGCTTTCCAACGGCCGGCGCGTGAAGTGCCTGACCGTCGTCGACGACTTCACGAAAGAGGCTGTCGACATCGTTGTCGACCATGGCATCTCAGGTTTGTATGTCGCTCGGGCATTGGACCGCGCAGCTCGCTTCCGTGGCTATCCCAAGGCGGTGCGAACAGACCAGGGCCCCGAATTTACGAGCCGCGCGCTTGACCAGTGGGCGTATGCGAACGGCGTCGCTCTGAAGTTGATTCAGGCGGGCAAGCCAACGCAGAATGCGTACATCGAATCGTTCAACGGCAAGTTCCGCGACGAATGCCTTAACGAGCACTGGTTCACGACGCTCGCGCATGCTCGGGCAGTCATCGCGGCATGGCGTCAGGACTACAACGAGCAAAGGCCGCACAGCGCACTGAACTACCTTGCGCCGTCAGAGTTTGCGGCGAAACATCGGGCAACCGCGGATACTCCTGCCGCTTTCCAGGAGTTGGTTTAAAGGGACTTTGCTAGAAGCCCATTGGCCCTATTGATGGGGGCAGGTCAACCGTTGCCGTCACCGGGAGCGGCGTGCGTGTCTTGACACTGCGCCCGGGCGAAAAAGCGTTGCACTGATCCAGTGTGGTAGCGATACGGACTTTCGCTCAGGACCTGACTTTGCCTTCGGATAAGAACACGCCGTTGCCGGCGTGCTCTCGGTGCGTGTCAAGGTAGTTGTCGCCTGATCTCATGCAGCTAATCGGTTACTTTCATGCTGTCGGCTTTGCCTCGGCGCGCCCGCATCGCGGTCGGGATTGAGGGTGACGGCGCCAACGCGGCTCCAGTTGCGGGTCGGTCCGGTCCAGCGCTGCGGATGGCGCTGGCGGGCAAGCTCGTATACCTATCTGCGTGCCTGCAACTGGACCTCATCCTGACCGGCATGGCGAACGGCCGGGGCCACGAAGCGCAGCCCGCTGTGCAGGTGCTCGTGGTTGTACCAGTGCACGAACTGCGCCGCCCATGTCCGTGCAACGCCCTTCGGGGGGCGAGCTTTTCGCCGCGTATTAGCTGCGAGGCGCTTCGATTGCGCACCGCCGCGATGTCCGCTTCACCCCTTCCCAGGCAGTGAACGGCAGAAATTCTCAATCAATGGAGTCAATGCATCCGGTGTTTCTAACATAGGCAAATGCCCTGCACCTGGTACTACGGTCATGACGGCTTGCGATACGCGAGGAAGTAATTCTTTCCTCAGTACCTCGGGCGAATCCACGCGATCCCGCTCGCCCGCAATAACAAGCGTAGGTACGTCGATGGCACCTACCTGTCCAGTGATGTCTTCCAAGCTGGTCGCTCTGGGCCAAGCTAGCTTAGCCGCTGGCGCGCCACGCAAGCTGTCCGCGATCACTTGTTCGCGATCCTCCGCTGACAGTGGGAGGGCCGTCAGCACGTTGTCGATAGTCGCCTCCACTGTTTCGCGATTTGCGTAGGCTCCTGCCATCATTTCGCGTGCCTCTTTCGGCAAGATCATTGGCGATGGCGGTGAAGGAGCGACGAGAACCAGCCCGGCCAGTCCGACAGGCCGCCGCGACGCCATAAGCTGAGCAACCTTGCCTCCCATAGAGTGACCGATCAGAACGTAGCGCTTCGGGTGCAGCGCTGCGATCACGCCCTCCGCATCGGCTGCAAGGTCTGCCAGCCCGTAGCCCATCGAAGGCGCGTCGGATCGACCCCAGCCGCGATGATCGAGAGCAAGCGTATGGAAGTTCGGCGCCAGCCCGGAGCAGACGTGCTTCCAAGTGCGGGACGAGCCGCCCCAGTAATGCAGAAAAACGAGTGACGGATCGCCTTGCCCTTGTTCCTCGACATGGATCTCTATGCCGTTCGATTCGACCTTCATTGGAACATCCTTTTGCTAAAGCCCACCGGGGATCGGCTGGCTACAGTGCTAGGCTAGACCCATTCCGTTCGGCCGATAATTGGCCTAGATTTATTACCACCTGATAATCAGGATATCGAATGAGGTGGTATGGATAGATTGCTCAGCATGGCGGTGTTCGTCTCCGCAGTCGAAGAAGGTAGCTTGGTAAGCGCCGCTCGACGGTTTGGCCTGTCACCCTCGATGGCGGGCAAGCACGTTTCCGCGATCGAGGAGCAGTTGAAAGTTCGGTTGCTTCAACGCAGTACGCGCAAGTTGACGCTAACGGATGTAGGAAGGTCCTACTACACGCGATGCAAGCGCTTACTGGAAGAATACGAGGACGCGAACCGCGAAGCCCAGGACGCGCAACAGAGTGTGCATGGTATTTTGCGCGTGGCTGCGCCGACAACCTTTGGGGCACTGCATCTTGGTCGTGTTGTATCGAGTTATCTGGCTGAATACCCCGATGTCTCGATCGAGACCACGCTGAGCGATCGCTATGTCGATCTACTGGCAGATGGCATCGACGTTGCTATCCGCATCGGCCGTCTGCAAGACTCCGACCTCGTTGCTCGGCGGCTCGCCTCGTGTCGCATGATGTTCTGCGCAGCGCCATCTTTTTTGGCACGACATGGCGAGCCGAAAACCGTCGAACAGCTCCGCCAGGCACCTCGGCTCGCTTTCTCCCAGGCAGTTTCAGCCGGAGACTGGAGCGTCACGGATGCTAACGGCCAGACCCATCACATTGATGGTGCGATCCGGCTCGCTGCAAACAACATGCAGATGCTGCTAGCGGCAGCGCTGACAGGGGCGGGAGTGGTCTACGGCCCCAGCTTCGTGTTCGAGCAGTCCATCGCCAGCGGTGCGCTTCGTGTCCTGCTGCCCGACCACAAAACAACTGATTTGGCGATTCATGCCATCTATCCGAGCAAGCGGCATGTGTCGTTGAAAGTTCGCCGCTTCATCGAGCATCTGAGCATGAGCTTCGGCGACATGCAGCCATGGGATCTCATGCATAGGAGCACTACGGCTTGAGGTTGCCCCTGAGCCCTGGAATGCATAGCCCCAGCCCTGAGAATGCCGGGCGTTGGACGCGCCCCAAACGTAACGTGGCAGTTGCCTTGCTCAAACAGCAGTCGAGCGCTTGTCTTCGTGGTGCATCCGCCGGCCTTGCCTCTATGCCGGCAGAAGCCCGGTTGCCCTGTAGCTCGTGATCAACGTATCGAAAAGACTTAAGTCGAAACGCCCACGTGCCATCAGCTGCGCTCCTGTGATTGCAGCATAGATGGCCTGCGCGCGTTCTTTCGCGATATTCGGATTGACAATCCCGGCGCTCGCCAAAACCTTAGCCAGCCATGTGATATGCACATCAGAGAATGTTCGAACTTCTTGCCTCACATTCTCGGGAAGGTCATCGTATTCAGCCGTCATGAAACTGCACAGGCAGATGCGGTTGTCGTTCTCCAGCGCCTTCCTGAACATATCGGGATATCTGCGCAAGCAATCTGTGGGGTCCGGAAACCGATTCAACAGTTCTTCCAATTGCGTCGCCGAATTGTTCCAGTATCGTCTGGCAACTGCAGCAGCAAGAGCCGCCTTGCTCGGGAAATGATGGTAAAGACTTGCAGGTTTGACACCGACTTCTTCGGCCAAGCGGCGAACGCTCAAGCCACCGTAACCGTGCGCCTGGGCGATTCGTGTTGCAATGGACAAGATCTTGTCACTGGAGTTCGTGTTTCTCTGACTCTCCACAGCCGTTGCCTTCGATTTGTTTGAGGATGTTCCGCGGCGGCATTTTTATTATTCAAACACCCGGTTGCAATGATCGTCGAACGGCCTATCTGCGAGCAAATGCGGGTTGGCTCTTTACGCTGGGGCGCATTTTCATCCTTTCGTACCATGCCAAGAGTGCCGTGCATTCGGCTGGTACTGTCAAGTCGACAATATCAGCGAATACCAGTCCGGCGATGACCGTAATGTCGGCCATGGAGAACGCGTCGCCGGCAACATAAGCTTGCTTGCGAAGCAAGTCGTCGAAATAATGCATGCCACGCAAGGCCTTGTCACGCTGCCTGAACCCCCATTCCGGGTTCTGGTATCGCTCCACCAGCGGACCCAGGCCCGGCGTCCCATGGTGGAAGTAAACACTGATGGCGTCGAGCAACTCGAGTTCGGCACGTTTGCTCATCATGTGAATCATCCCCTTCTCAAGCGCAGTGGAGCCCGTCAAGACAGGCTCCCCGACGAGCGTATCGAGATACTCTGTGATGGCAGTGCACTCGGCAATGCAAGTTCCATCCGCAAGCTCAAGTACCGGAACCGTGCCAGAGTAGTTTTTCCCCGCAATGAATTCTGGATCCTTGTGTTCCCCTTTACGCAGATCGACCATCACGAATTCCACGCGCGACTGGAGGCTCTTTTCCGCCAGAGCGATCCGGACACGGGTCGGATAGGGTCCTTTGGGGAAGTCATAGATCTTCATTGCTGGCTCACCATCAACCGCCATTGCAACAGTATTCATTTAAGGGCTCTCCACGCGACGATTTCGTATCAATGAGGCAGCAATTTCATGCCACCTAACGATCGTTAGGTGGAATGCTATTGGGTAGCAATGCCAATGTCAACTGTGCTTTGCCGTCGCAACTGCCGCTCAAGCCATGCAATCGTTTGCGCTCCTCCGTGATACCTCATTCGCTTCCGACCGCTGGGTTGCATGCTTGCGTGACCACGCGTACCAGGATGAGGGAGCGTCAACAAGATTGTGCGCATCACAAACGAAGCCTTGAAGTCCGTTGCCGCGGCTGTTGCTGGACTCTGGCGGCGCACCCTTGGCGAGGAGGGCTCAAGCGCGATCTCATCCAGCGCAGTCTGCTGCCGGAGATGGTGGAGTCGGCGTTGGCGATGGGGCATTGCAACAACGTCGATGTGTTATCTGCCGGCATCGGCCCCTGGATGACGACTGCATCCACATCGGCAACGCCGATTGAGCGCGTAATCGCCCTTGGCGTCACGATGACTCCCATAATGCTTATTGCTACCTTTTGATAGCGTTTCAACTCATCGTCAAATATTCTGCTATGAAATCAACGAACGCGCGCACTTTGGCGGACGACACCTCGCTGCGCTCCAGGTAGGTCGCGTAGATGTCAGCGTTGGGTAGCTTCCAGTCACCCAGCAATGGGATCAGTTCGCCCCGGGCCAGGTAGGGCGCGATTTCCCACGCTGAGCGGATGGCGATGCCATGGCCGTCCAGCGTCCAGCGCAGCACGGCGTTGCCATCGTTGCTCGATAGCACACTGTCGACTTTGACCGTCTCCGTGGACTTTCCGCGACGGAAATGCCAAGCGCCGTAGGCCGCATCGTTTTCCCGAACGATCAAGCAGGCGTGACGCACCAAATCATGCGGAACGGCCGGTCTGCCGTTCCGGGCGACATAGGCCGGCGAGGCGCATACAAGGCGGTGATTGCGCTGCAGCAACCTTGCGTTGATCCGGGTGCTGGGAGGATCGCCGAAGCGGATGCCGATGTCATAGCCGTGTTCGCGCAGGTTCAAGGGCTGGTCGGTCAATTGCAGTTGCACCCGTATGGCGGGATAGCGGGCAACGAACGCCGAAATGGCCGGTGCCACCCGTACACGACCGAAACCGTATGAGGCATTGACACGGAGCAGTCCGGCCGGTTCGGCATGGCCGCGGATCAGCACTTGCTCAAGTTCCTGCAATTCCCCGAGCAGGCGTGATCCCTCGGCCAGGTAGCGTTCGCCCTCCGGCGTGAGTGTCAGGCGTCGTGTCGTGCGATGGGTCAGGCGCACGCCGAGCCGCTTTTCCAAATGCGCCAGGCGCTTGCTGACCGCTGGCGGGGTGACGCCAAGTTCGCGCGCGGCCGCAGCCAAGCTGCGATGGCGCGCCACTAGGGTGAAAAGGCGGATGTCGGAGAACTCGGACATGATGCTCCAATTCGTTCTTATAAGTTATTAATTGAATAATTATAATTCAATAACGCCGTTCTGATGCAGGAATAGAATGGCCGTCGGAACATGGAGGCAAGGGATGTTCGAAGGCTTTTCCGACGTATCCGCCACGGTCGATGGCATCAAGATTCATGCGTTGATGGCCGGCGCCGGGCCGGCGCTGCTTCTGCTGCATGGACACCCTCAGACACACGCGATCTGGCACAAGGTGGCTCCGACGCTGGCGCGGCAATTCACGATTGTCGTTGCGGACCTGCGCGGCTATGGCGACAGCGGGAAGCCGCCAGGCGAGCCAGACCACGCCAACTATGCCAAGCGTCGGATGGCCTTGGACCAAGTGCGATTAATGCAGGCGCTGGGCCTGCCGACGTTCGCGGTGATCGGTCATGACCGGGGTGGTCGGGTCGCGGCGCGGATGGCGCTGGATCATCCAGATGTGGTATCCCGCCTGGTCACGCTGGATGTGGCACCCACGCTGGCGATGTACCAGCAGACCTCATTCGAATTCGCGCGCGCCTACTGGCACTGGTTCTTCCTCGTGCGACCGTCGCCTTTCCCAGAGACGTTGATCCGGGCCGACCCGGATCTCTACCTGAAGCAGACCATGGGAGCCCGCAGTGCCGGCCTGAAGCCTTTCGCGCCGGAGGCCTATGCTGCCTATCTGCGTTGCCTGTCCGATCCGGCAACCGCACATGGCATCTGCGAGGACTACCGTGCCTCGGTAGGTATCGACCTCGAACACGATCAGGCCGATCTTGCCGCGGGCAAGCAGATCCAATGTCCCTTCCTGGCATTGTGGGGACGCGATGGCGTGATCGAACGGTGCTTCGACCCTCTGGCCGAGTGGCGCCGCTGGAATCCCGGCGTAAAGGGTATGGCGCTGCCCTGCGGCCACTACATCCCGGAGGAAGCACCCGAGGTGTTGCTCGATCACGTCCTCGCCTTCCTGCCTTCATGAATGTCCTCGAGCCTGCCCATGCCAGCGACGACGCTTTACCGAAAACTGGTCGATTCGCACACCGTCGAACGCCTGGATGTCGACAACGTGCTGCTATATGTCGACCTGCACATCATGAACGAATACACCAGCCCACAAGCTTTTGCAGGACTGGCGCAACGTGGATTGCGGGTGCGGCGCCCACACCAGCAAATGGGCGTGGTCGATCACGTCATCCCCACGCGCCCGGTGCCGATCGCGGCGCGTACGATCGACATCGCCCCCGCCGCACGGCAAGCGGCGAACTTTGCCGCCAACTGCGCTGAGCAGGGGATCGAGCTGTTCGACGTGCGTGATCCGATGCAAGGAATCGAGCATGTCGTCGCGCCGGAACTTGGCCTGATCCGTCCCGGCATGGTCGTGTTGTGCGGCGACAGCCATACCACGACCTACGGTGCCCTCGGGGCACTCGGGTTCGGGATCGGCACGTCGGAAGTGGAGCATGTGCTTGCCACGCAGACTCTGGTGTATCGCGTGGCCAAGGACATGCGAATCCAAGTCGATGGTCGACTGCCTCTGGGGACGACGTCCAAGGACCTGATCTTGCACATCATCGCCAAGATCGGAGCACAAGGCGCGCGTGGCTATGCGGTCGAGTATGTCGGCGAAGCTATCGCCGCACTGTCCGCCGAGGCGCGCATGACCTTGTGCAACATGACCGTGGAAGCCGGTGCCCGCGCGGCGCTGATCGCGCCTGACGCGATCACATCCGACTACGTGTCCGAGCGGATCTGCGATATGGACGACGCTGCGCTGGCGGCCGCGCACACGGCATGGAAGCAACTCCGCACGGACGCATCGGCGCGTTTCGATGCCGAGCATCGATTCGATGCTTCCGAGGTCGCTCCCTATGTCACCTGGGGTACCAGTCCCGACCAGGCGGTGCCGGTAGACGGCACCGTGCCGCCGTTGAGCGATGCCGCGGGTGACATCGAGAGGGCGACTTGGCGTAAGGCACTGGATTACATCGGCTTGGCGCCCGGCACGCCGATCGAAGGTATTCCGATCGACCGCGTGTTCATCGGTTCGTGTACCAACGCCCGCATCGAAGACCTGCGCGAGGCAGCTCGGGTGGTGCGGGGGCGCAAGGTTGCCCCGGGCGTGCGGGCGATGGTGGTGCCTGGCTCCGGGCTGGTCCGTGACCAGGCCGAACGCGAAGGGACCGCACAGGTGCTGGTCGAGGCGGGATTCGAATGGCGGCAACCGGGCTGTTCGATGTGCCTGGCGATGAACGACGACGTACTCGCGCCGGGCGAGCGGTGCGCCTCCACGACCAATCGCAACTTCGAGGGCCGTCAGGGCCGGGGCAGCCGCACGCATCTGATGAGTCCGGCCATGGCTGCCGCTGCCGCGATTACCGGACGCATCGTGGACATTCGCAAGGAGTTCCGCGCATGAGCGAAACGCACCGTATCACAGGCGTGGCGGCGCCATTGCCAATCGGCAACCTGGACACCGACCAGATCATGCCCAAGCAGTTCCTGCTGGGGATCGACAAGAGCGGATTGGCAGACGGACTGCTGCATGACCTGCGTTTCGACACCGAAGGGCGGCTTCGCCCGGACTTCGTGCTCAACCGTCCGGAATATCGCGGCGCGCGCATTCTGTTGGGCGGGGCGAACTTCGGCTGCGGATCGAGCCGGGAGCACGCGGTATGGGGATTGCAGCAGGCCGGGTTCGATGCTGTCGTCGCGCCGAGTTACGGAGAGATCTTCTATTTCAATGCGATGAACAATCGCCTGCTGCTTGTCACCTTGCCGCCGGAGCAGGTCCAGGCGTTGATGGACAGCGTGGCGCATGGCCAGGAAAAGCGCCTGACCATCGACGTGGAGAAGCAAATCGTTTCCACGCCGCAGGGCGATGAATATCCCTTCGATTTGCAACCCAGGCAGAAGCGGATGCTGGTCGATGGCTTGGACATGATCGGCATGACCTTGCGCGATGCAGCAGCCATCGACCGGTTCGAAGCTGAGCATTGGCAGGTATCTCCTTGGTGCAGGATCGACCTCACCCAGGTGCGGGAAAGATAAAACGGTACGCCTCCCAGGTCGCACGAGCGGCCGCCAGCTCAACGTCCCGCGCACATTGGAAGTGACATTCCTCTTCAGCAGTGATGACGGCTCGCCCAAACCTCCGGTGAAGTGCTATATTAGGAAGCGATCGATTCCATATAATGGCCAGCATGGTTGTCCAATCTTCCTCATCGCCTCCACGCAGCCGGGGCCGTCCCCGCGAATTCGACGCCGACAAGGTGCTTGACCAAGCGGTACGCGTCTTTAGCGAGCGCGGCTATGCCGGTACGTCTATCACCGACCTGACCCGCGCCATGCGGCTGGCCCAGGGTAGCCTCTACAAAGCGTTCAAGGACAAGCAATCGCTTTTCCTGGCGGCGTTGGATCGTTACCGCGCCCAGCGAACGCAAAATCTGCGCCGGACCATTGACGACGGCGGCACAGGCCTAGAGCGCCTGCGCGCCGCGCTGACCTTCTACGCCGAATCCGCCCACGGCGCCACAGGACGGCAAGGCTGTCTGGTCGTCGCCAGTACGGTGGAGCTTTCGACGTTCGACCAATCTGTAGGTGATCGGGTCGCCGCTGCGCTGGCCTGCAACGAGGCCATGCTGGCTCACCTGATCCGCCAAGGGCAGGCGGACGGCTCGATCAAGAACCATGTCGATGCCGAAGTCACGGCGCAGATGCTGCTATGCCTGACGCAAGGCATGCGAGTGGTCGGTAAGACCGGGCGCAGCCGTGCACAGATGCAGGCCGTCGTGGCGACCGCGCTCAAGGCGCTGGCCTGATTTTTTTGCCAATTTAGGAAACGATCAATTCCTATTGAATCAGAGAGAAACTTCATGAAGATCGCTTTTCGAAAGCCTCGCGCACGGCGAGAGCCATCTGTACTGGGCAGCGTTATCGCGCAGCCCAGTGCGCCGGGCCGGACAGACGTGACGGGGGAAGACCATGCCCCAACTGCATCGGCAGGCCTGACGCTGCTGCTGGCAGTGGCCTGCGGCCTGGCCGCCGCCAATTTGTACTACGTGCAGCCGCTGGCCGGCCCGATCGCCGTGGCGCTGGGACTGTCGCCGCAGGCAGCCGGCCTGAGCGTGACACTCACCCAGCTTGGCTACGGGCTGGGCCTGCTGTTGCTCGTGCCGCTCGGCGACCTGATCGAGAACCGCCGGCTTACGCTTGGTTTGCTGGGGCTGGCGGCAATGGCACTGCTGGGTGCAGCGCTGGCACGCCAGCCATTGCCGTTCTTGGCGGCGGCGCTGGGCATCGGCCTGGGCACTGTAGCTGTGCAGGTGCTGGTGCCCTATGCTGCGCACCTGGCGCCCGAAGCGTCGCGCGGCCGGGCAGTGGGCAACGTGATGAGCGGACTGATGCTCGGCATCATGCTGGCGAGGCCGGTCGCCAGTTTCATCGCTGATCTGGCCTCGTGGCATGCCATGTTCCTGCTGGCGGCAGCCGCTATGCTGGTGCTGATCGTAGTGTTGGCCCGCACGCTGCCGGCTCGCCAGCCCAGCCTCGGCCTGCGCTACGGTGGCCTGCTCGCTTCCATGGGACATCTGCTGCGCGATACCCCGGTGCTGCGCCGACGCGCACTCTACCATGCCGCGCTGTTCGCGGCGTTCAGCGTGTTCTGGACGACAGTGCCGCTACTGCTGGCCGGCCCGGCGTTCGGGCTGTCGCAAAGCGGCATCGCGCTGTTCTCTTTGGCAGGGGCCGCAGGCGCGGTCGCCACGCCACTGGCCGGGCGCATTGCCGACCTGGGTCACAGCCACAGGGCCACCGCACTGGCGATGGGCATGGTGGCGCTGGCGTTCCCCTTGACGCACCTAGCGCAACCCGGTTCCGGCTGGGCGCTGGGCCTGCTGATGCTAGCCGCAATCGTGCTGGATTTTGGCGTCGCGGCCAATCTGACGCTGGGTCAGCGCGCCATCTTCACGCTGGACGCGAACATGCGTGGTCGACTCAATGGCCTCTATATGGCGGCGTTCTTCCTGGGCGGCTCGCTCGGCTCGGCGTTTGGTGCATGGGCCTATGCCCACGGCGGCTGGACGTGGACCTCCGGTCTGGGTGCCGCACTGCCGGTGGCGGCCCTGGCGTATTGGACGACGGAGAAACGTCTGGGGCGATTCCAACAAGTCACAACCAACGGAGCATGTCGATAACGACGATTGCATGGAACGGCTTCATGAAGATGACATTGCGCGTGGTCCGCAATCATCAAGGCTCAGGCGTTGCCGAAGCACGCAAGTCGGCCTATAAACTGCTGATGGATTTCGGCCAGGAGGTCGGGCAGCGCAAGTCCAGCCCGCAGATCGCCGGGCTCTACACGCCGGACAGACTGGTAGATAGTTGGTGGTGGTGGTCAATTTTCCACCCAAGCAGATCGGGCTGATCACATTGGAGTGCCTAGTGACAGGTATTCACTAGCCCACGACGCAGGTCAATGATCTTGGTCGATGGCCCCATCGTCCATGAACTCAAAGCGTGTCCGGCCAGTAAAGGACAGTACGGGTACGTCTACGCGCTCAACGCCTCCCGCAACCATGTGGTTTGCCACGGTGTTCCTTTCTCCGAGGACATCCTGCAGGACGGGGACATCGTCTAGGCCCAAGTCGCAAAAGCCAAATGCGTGGTTGTTGTCATCGCCGATATCAATCTCAGTCAGCAATCAAGCCACATCGGCGTCCGATGTGAACAGCTTGGGCCACGGGGCCGGATCGGCTCATACCCATCCACTGCACACAGTCAGCCTATGGCAAGCGCGCAGGTCCGATCAGCGAGTCGGGGCGGACAGGGATGGCGAAAACGGGGCGAGGTCGTCTCCGCTTTGTTTGTCGCGTCGAGGCCTGGTTTCGGTTCGACTGTCACCGGATTGGCTTCCCTCCGGTGTTGTCTCATGGACTCTCGCGCTGTTCCTCATGCCGCTCGCGCTCGCCCAGCATGGTTTGCTGCGGGCATTGCCTTTCTGGCGCTGGCGACGCGCGCCGCCGCTGCGGAAGTATGGCTCGTCACTGACTCGCATCATCCGGTCCTTGGCCAGGCTGACCGACACGTCGTCCTGGACGCGGGCGCGGTGCTCGAAGCGGAACTGGCCGCCAACTTGCCCACCGATCAAGAACGCGCCAGCGCCATCGTCCAGCAACGCCTGAAGCTGGGCGGTGCAGACATGCAGCGCCGGATCGGCATCGCTTACCAGGGCATCGTCGATGCCTGGAGCCTTGGCGTCACCAAAGTTCCGGCCATCGTGGTGGATCGCCGATACGTGGTCTATGGCGAGACGGACGTGGCCCGTGCGGTTGCCCGCATCGACCAATACCGGAGGACGCAGCCGTGACGAGGCGTCTGTCCGCGCCATCGCGACGCCAGCGGTTGGCCATCGCAGCGCTGCTGCTGGGGTGTTCCGCATCGTCCTTCGCACTGAACACTGCCACTATCGTGGCCTCCACTCTGTCGCCGGATTGCCTGGAATACCGCGTCACCGGCATCTGCTACTGGCTCTATTGCACCTGGACGGGCTGCACCGTGCGCACCTCGGTCAAGGTGCGCCACTACATCCCCGATGCTGTGGTGTCGAGCTACTCGAACACCGGCGAGAACCCCTGGGTCGAGGTGCGGGCGATGATCCTGCCGAACCCGACCGCGAAGGCCGGCGGCGACGGCACCACCAACGAGGATCACGAGAACAACCTGGCGAAGTTCAAGAACGCCGACGTCATCGGCCATCCCGGTGGCCATGTGTTCAGCCAGTTCGCCAGCGCGTCCGGCTACACCTGCGAGGGCGCCGGCACCGCCCAACATCCCCGAGGCGCTGTATCCGGAAGCACTGATTCCCGGCCGGCGCGAGATCGGCACGCGTACGGACATGAATCTCTGGGGCAACGTCTATCCGCGAGGCGGCTTCCTGCATCAGGTCGATGACCACAAGGCCGCAGCCGTGGTCGCCCAGCGCGCGGGTGACATCGTGACGCGCCGCAACCAGATCCACGTGTACCAGCCGCTGCTCGCCAGTTCGCGCGATGGCTACTGGCCAGCCGGCGCCCTGATGGAAACCGATGCCGCCACGGGCAAGTGGCAGGAGCTGACCCCCACGCTGTCCAGCAGTTGCGCGGTATTCCCCCACGGCAATGCCAAGGTGCAGGCCCGGCAAGGCGACTACGCCTGGGCATTGTGGCGTCCTTATAGCTGCTGCCAGCGCCGCGGCCAGATATTCCTCGGCAGCGTCGATTTCCTGTGAGGCCCGATGCCATGACGAATTCATTTCCGAACGCCCGTCGATTTCTGCACGTCGCATTGGCCGTTGTCGCAGCGCTGTGCTGCTCCAGCGCCGGGGCACAGACCAGCGTCAACGAGTACGGCGTCCAGCATCAGGGCAGCGTGATCGGCGATGACGTGCTCTACAGCATTGGAGGCGGCCGCGCGGTGTCCATGAGCGGTGCGGCCAACATGCACTCCATCGGTGTTGGCGTCGGCTGGAACAGCAACCTGATCTGTGGCGACATGAGCATCACCACCACGCTGCAGAACCAGTTGAACGGCATCACCAACGGCTTCCAGGCCATCATGTCCTCGGTGATCCAGAACGCCACCGCTGCCGTGGCGTCGCTGCCCGCGTTGATCATCCAGCGCGCCGATCCAGGGCTGTACAACCTGCTGACCAATGGGGTGCTGCAAGCCAGGCTGGATTTCGATCGCAGCAAGCTGACCTGCCGTGCCATCGCCAACCGCATGGCCGACATGGCGGGTGGGCAACTCGGTTGGGACCAACTCGCCGAAGGCATGGCGCTGAAGCAGGCCGTCGCGAGCACCGATGCGGTCTCGGCGATCGACGACGCCGAGGCGAACCGTGGCAACAATGGCGTTCCGTGGGTCGGCGGAGACAACGCCGGCGGCGCGGGCCAACGTCCGGTGCGCGTGGTCGGCGACGTGACCCGCGCCGGCTACAACCTGCTCAACGGCCGTGGCGTCGGCGACACCAGTTCGATTCCGCAAGCCAGTTGCGGCGGCAACCTGGCATGCCAGACCTGGAGTTCGCCCGATGCCGCCGCGGCCTGGGCAGTTCGCGTGCTGGGCGAGCAGGAGCAGCGCACCTGCGACGCATGCACCAAGACCGTCACCACGCCGGGCGTTGGCCTGACCCCACTGATCCAGGAGGAATACGAGGACAAGCTGCAGGCCCTGCAGGAACTGGTCGCCGGCAGCCGTCCAACCACGGCGCAGAACCTGCAGGCTGCGAGCAGCGCGTCGCTGCCCATCACCCGTGGCGTGGTCGAGGCCCTTCGCGACGAGACGGACCAGGACATCCTGGCTCGGCGCCTGGCCTCGGAGGTCGCGCTGGCCAGCGTGCTGGAGAAGGCACTGCTGCTGCAACGCACGCTGCTGACCGGGCGCAAGGAGCCCAACGTGGCCGCCAACGAACTGGCCCAGAAGGCCGTCACCCACGAAAGCGACATCCTCGATCGCGAGATTCACAACCTGAAGGCGGAGCTGGAACTGCGCCGCGAACTGGCCAGCAACTCGCCGATGGCGATCATCCAGCGCCACAGCACCCGTGCCGCCGGTGCGCGTGGCATCTACGAGGGCGACCCGGTACGCAATCGGATCGATGAACTGCAGCGGCCGCCGTCCGGCGGAAGCCATCCATGAATACCGTGGGGCGGTGCCTGCGCTGGCTGTCCAGCCGGCGTGCCATCCTGGTGCTGGTATGGGCGGTGTCGCTGCTGATCGCCGCGACCGCCGTCAATGTGGTCGGCATCCGCATCGCGGGCGGCATCGAGGGCTGGCAGCGCTGGATGGCGGCGCAATCCGGGGCCCTCCTGGCCTGGCGGTTGTTGCTGTACGCCGTCACCGCCTGGGGTTGGCTCTGGATGCACCATCGCCTGCGCGCGCGGGAACCGGAGCGCGCTGCCGGGCAGCGGCTGCTGCGCGCGGAGGTTGCGGCCATCGTCGCCGTGATCGTGCTGGAAGCCAGCTTGCTGATGCAGGCACGGTAGCGCAGGGTTCGCCATGACGCTGTTCACGACCGACTACCTGGAGTACTACCTGACGCTGGTGTCCTGGGTGGTCCACAACGGCATCTGGTCGGTGCTGGTCGCCAGCGGCATGTTCGCCGTCCCGTTCCTGGCGATCGTCATCCAGGAATGGCTGAAGGCCCGCGCGGAAGGCGCGGACGAGGGCAACAAGGGCGTGCTGTCCTCGGCTCGCATCGAGAACCGCGTCTTCGTCGCCATCGTGGTGATCATGTTCGCGGGCATCCCCTTCATCGACGTCGATCTCAACACCATCAAGTACGACCGTTCGCGTTCGACCCAATGCCAAGTGAATGTCCCGGAGCCGACCGATACGGGCTGGTCGCAATCGTTCAGCACGATCAACAACCAGTCGGCCAAGGTGCCGGTGTGGTGGTTCGCCATGCACGAGATCTCGCGCGCGATCACCGGCGCCTCTGTCGCGGCCATTCCCTGCGGCACCGACCTGCGGCAGATCCGCATGGACATCGACGCGACCCGCATCGACGACCCGGTGCTGGCCCAGGAGGTCAGCGACTTCACCCGCGACTGCTATGGCCCCGCCCGCGCCAAGCTGTTCATGACCCGGCCCAGCCTGAGCGAGGAGCAGATGCACGACGTCACCTGGATCGGCTCCAGCTACTTCGTCGGCACTGCCGGCTTCTACGACAGCTACCGCTCCAGGACACCGCGCGATGCCTGGCCGTTCGACGCCACGCGCGACGCCGGCCTGGCCCAAGTGCCCGGCGGAGGCGGCTACCCGACCTGCCGGCAGTGGTGGTCCGACGGCGGCCACGGCCTGCGGGCACGATTGCTGGCCCAGGTCGATCCCAACCTGCTGGCGCGACTGGCCGGCTGGGCGGGCTTCCTGAGCCAGGCCGAGGTCAACGACTCGGTGATCCGCGCCGTCGCCAGCCCTCGCCAGCAGAAGCTCAACCAGGGGGCGGTATACACCGACTACGGTGGCCAGATCGACATGACGCTGCCCAACATCGTCACCCGCGCTGCTAGCGACGTGGGGCTGACCGTCGGATCACTGGGCTATTTCCCGGCGATGGACGTGGTGCGGCAGGCGCTGCCGATGGTGCTGTCCCTGCTCAAGATGGCGCTGGTCATCTGCATCCCGCTGGTGCTGCTGATCGGCACCTATGACCTCAAGACCGTGGTCACGGTGAGCGTGGTGCAGTTCGCGCTGTTCTTCACCGAATTCTGGTTTCAGCTCGCCCGCTGGATCGACTCGACGATCCTCGATGCGCTCTACGGCTGGGGGTGGGGCTGGAACCGGCCGCACACGAACTTCGATCCGCTGGTGGGCCTCAACAACACCTTCGGAGACATGCTGCTAAACTTCGTGATGGCCACGATGTTCCTGGTGCTCCCGGCATTCTGGATTGGCGCATTGACTTGGGCTGGGATTCGGGCCGGAACTGTCGCAAATGCTTTCTCGGCAGGCACCAAGGACGCGGGCAACGCAGGCGGCAAGGGGCCAGGCGTCATGTCGAGGAAGCTGAAATGACTCAGCGATGAACGGCTTCAATCGTCTTCGCTGTACATCTCGTGAGAGGTGTCGTTGTAAAGGTTTGGATCGTAGCCAGGCGTTTGACGTAGTTCATCCAGACTCGCAGGAAATTGCAGGTCAAAATCGTCGTCGCCCCCCGACGTCTGCTCCGCCATCCTTGCTGCCACAGCGAGAGCGACCAGCATCAGCGCCACCCAGAATGCGACGTACAGCAACACCCCGAGGATCGCCAGCTTGACCACCCAGATCAGCACCCTTGCACCGCCTGCCGGCAGTCCCTGCGCCATCAGCCATCGATGCACTCGACGCTCCGCGCGCAGGTAACCACCCCATACGCTGCCCAGCCAGCGGCCGAGTCGCGCTGCAGTGGTCATGCCTGCGGTCTGCTTCATGGTGGCTACCTCATGGTCGTTCCACGGCCGCTGGGCAAGGCGGTGCCGGTCTCCTTCATCCCTGCCGCGCCGCGAATGCTTCGGCGGTCATGATCAGGCCGGGAAAGTCCTCTCGCATGGCGAGAATGTCCGCATCGCCCGTGATCAACGCATCCGCCTTGCCGACATGCGCGAGCACCAGGAACACCTGGTCCTTCTCGTCGCGGCAGACCGGCAGGTCTGGCCATGGTGCCGGAAGTTCCACCACATCGGCGTAGGGCAGGAAGTCCGCCAGCAACTCCTGCTGTTCCAAGGTAGACAGCTTGAACTTGGGATAGGCCAGGACGCGCAGGAGTTCACTGGCCGTCTCCCGGCAGACCAGCGGCTGCAACTGCTGTTGCTGCCAGGCTTGGCGTATCCAGGCCAGGCGTCCGGCATTGAAGATCAGCGCCGACAGCACGATGTTGGTGTCGAGCACGACCCTGTGCATCAGCGCCGTGCCCAGGCCACGGCATCCTCGACGTCCTGTTCGGTGATCCCGAGTTGCTCCAGCTTCTCGCGCACGGCCTGGGCCTTCTGGACCCGCACCGGCGTCAGGACGATCCGGCCGCCCTCGACGGTCACGTCGAAGTACTCCGCCGCATCCACGCCGGACACGGCCGCCTTGGGCAGCGTGATCTGATTTTTAGAGGTGAGCTTGGCAAGCATGGGAGACCTCCGTCAGTTACAAAGGAAATCTTACTTCCTTACTCCATTCTCGACAAGCATGTCTTTGGGCGTAGGGGTTTCAGGGCCTGCTGCGCTTCCAGCGCCGGTTGAAGCGGCCTGGTCCGGTGAAAACACAGTGCCTGTTCCGTCCGATCCTGGAGCGCACGAGATCCGCATTGATTGCGGCACAGGAAGCCGACTGCCCCTATACCAAAGGGCTTGTCGAAGGCCGAAGGGCTGGGGAAGGGGCAAGGGAATGGCCTCAACGGGAAAGGCCCTACCCGAAAAGGCCAAAAGGCTCCTCCGGCCAGCCCATCACCAGGATGTCGCCATGCTTTCGCTGTTCCAGCGCAAACGGGTGCCGCTGACCACAGCCGCCGCGCCACCTCCCGTCGAGCCCGCCAAAGGGCTGACGCCACCGCAGTCGGCCACATCGCTGCTGGCGGAGCCGCGCCGGCAGCGGCTGCTGGAACACATCTGGCAGCGCACCTCGCTGTCGCGTCGGCAGTTCCGCTCGCTGTACCTGGCGCCGCTGGAACGCTACGCCGAGCTGGTCCAGCAGTTCCCGGCCTCGGAGGCGCATCACCATGCCTGGCCGGGCGGCATGCTGGACCACGGCCTGGAGATCGTGGCCTACGCGCTCAAGCTGAGGCAGTCCCACTTGCTCCCGGCCGGCGCCTCGCCCGAGGCCCAGGCCGCGCAAGCCGAGGCCTGGACCGCCGGGACCGCCTACGCCGCGTTGCTGCACGACATTGGCAAGATCGCGGTCGATCTGCACGTCGAGCAGGCCGATGGCCTGGTCTGGCACCCCTGGCACGGGCCGCTGCGCCAGCCGTACCGCTTTCGTTACCGGACGGATCGCGAGTACCGGCTGCATGGCGCCGCCACGGGGCTGCTCTACACCCGTGTGCTCGATGCCGGCATCCTCGACTGGCTGAGCGACTACCAAGACCTGTGGTCGGCGCTGCTGTACGTGCTGGCGGGCCAATACGAGCATGCCGGCACGCTGGGCGAACTGGTCATCAAGGCCGACCAGGCATCGGTGGCCCTGGCGCTCGGCGGTGATCCGGCCAGGGCCATGGCGGCGCCGAAGCATGCGCTGCAGCGCAAGCTGCTCGATGGCCTGCGCTACCTGCTGCGCGAGGAATTCAAGCTGAACCAGCCCGGCGGCCCGTCGGATGGATGGCTGACCCAGGACGCACTCTGGCTCGTCAGCAAGACGGTCAGCGACAAGCTGCGCGCGCACCTCCTGTCGCAGGGCATCGAAGGCATTCCATCGAACAACACTGCCGTCTTCACGGTGCTCCAGGACCATGGCATCGTGCAGCCCGCCCCGGATGGGAAGGCGATCTGGCGGGCGACCGTCACGAGCGGCACAGGCTGGTCGCACAGCTTTACCTTCCTGCGCCTGTCGCCGGCCTTGATCTGGGAGTCGGGAGAGCGTCCCACATCGTTCGCTGGCACGGTCACGACGGAAGAGCCCCTCCCTGGCGAAGATGACGCGTCGACCCCCTCCGGTATCCCGGCCACCTCACCGTCCCCTGGGGTAGCGGATTGCCCGGCAGGGATCGCGGACCCGGTCTCCGATCTGCTGTCGATGCTCGATGCGTCCGACGCAGCCACCACCAGTGCATCGTCCGCCAGCGCGGAACCGCCATCACCATCCACCGCCGCACCTGCGACAGTGACCCATTTGGCGCCGACCAGTCCTGCCACCATGCCGGCTCCCGCGAAGGCCACGCCGTTCGGGGAAGCCTTCATCGCCTGGCTCAGGCAAGGCATCGAGTCGCGCAAGCTCATCATCAACGACGCGAAGGCACTGGTGCATACCGTCGATGGCACGGCGTACCTGGTCAGCCCCGGTGTTTTCCAGCGCTACGCGCAGGAACATCCGGAGATCCAGGTGCTGGCCCGGCAGGACAATCTGCACGACTGGCAATGGGTGCAGAAGCGCTTCGAGAAGCTGGGACTGCACCGCAATCAGGACAGCGGCCTGAACATCTGGACCTGCGAAGTCACCGGGCCGCGCAAGTCGCGGCGGTTGCACGGCTATCTGTTGATGGCGCCTTCGGCATTGTTCGCGGAAGTCCCGCCGGACAACCCCTACCTGTCCCTGGTGCGTGGCTAAGAGTCTCCTCGCTACACACGGGCAACGCACCTGCCGACCCTATGTCTTGCATCGTCGATCCCCCTCATGCTCGATGGGCGACCCAACCCTTGAAGGTGAACGCGCAATAGAAAAGGTCGATGTCCGTGAATCCAGCCTCGCGGAGCAGATCGACATCCTGCGCGGGCGAAAGCACGGGCAGCCGTTCCTTGATCGCCGCGATGCTGCCTTCGGCTTGACGCACTGGTACGCCGGAAGCAGCCGCAAACGCCGCATTGCGCGAGAGCCATCTGTCCCTGACGGGATCGTCGCCGGGAAAACTGTGATGCGTGACGACAAGGGACGCACCGGGCTTGAGTCGCAGGTGTATTTGCTGCAGCGTCTTCAGCCGCTCGGCTGGCGGCAGGAAATGCAGTGTCAGCAGGCAGGTCGCGCCATCGAAGGGCCCCTTGGGGGCGCTGTCGATATAGATGCGCGCGTCGGCCGGCGCGCGTTCGGCCAGCAGCACGCCCGCCATCCGGTGCAGGTCGCGCAGGCCCGGCACGATCCTCGCGGTTCTTTCCGCATAACCCGATACCGCCGTCGGGTCGGAGAACGACGTCATCGAGCGCGGCCTTCCGCTTGCGCTGGCTCGATCGTCTCGGGCCAAAGCAGTGATCGGTGAATCTGGGCGCCGGTCATGGCACCGTTGCCCACGGCCAGCGACACCGAATGCGGTGCCCGCGCGACATCGCCGCAGGCAAAGATCCCAGGCACCGAGGTCTTGCTCTCGGCATCCGTGCGGATCTGGATGCCCATGGGCGTTTCTTCCAGTGCACAGCCGATTGTCCTGGCCAAAGGGTCGGAGGGAACGGTTCGCGTTGCAACAAACAGGCCCGCAAAGCTCAGTCGCCTTCCGTCCACCAATGTCACGTCGGCATGCCCCTCGATTTTGTCGATGCGCGCCTCTTCGATGACCACGCCTCGGCGTTCCAAAGTGGACCTGATTTCCTCATTGAGTTCCAATGCACCGTTGACGAACAAGGTGACATCCCCCCAATCCGTGAGCAGTTCAGCCTGATGGATGGACATCGGGCTGGCACCGACGATGCCGATGCGGCCTTGTCCAAGTTCATAGCCATGGCAGTACGGGCAGTGAAAAACCGTCTTCCCCCAGCGTTGCGCGAGCCCGTCGATGGCTGGAAGCTGGTCGGTCACCCCCGTCGCCAACAGAATGCGTCGCCCCAGGTGCGACTCGCCATCAGCCGTCGTGACGGTGAATTCATCCGCCTGCCCGGCGACAGCTTCCACCCGACCTTCAAGCCAGGTCAGCGTTGGATAGGCTTGAAGCTGGCGGCGTGCGTTTGCAGCGATTTCACCTGGCGGCACACCATCCTGGCCGAGAAATCCGTGTGAATGGCTGGCGAAGCGGTTGCGCCGCTGGCCCGCATCGATCACCAGCACTGACCTGCGTGCGCGCACCAGTTGCAGGGTCGCGGCCATTCCTGAGTAGCTTCCGCCGACGACGATCACATCGTGATTCATGATTGATTCCTTGAATGTCGTAAAGCCGCATGCCGGCGTGCGAAGTCAGAGGCCAGATCGGCAAGGGTGATTTCCGAGAACCGCTTCAGCAGCAGCGCCTCGGCTTCGGCAAACGTGCCTTCGAGTGCCGCATTGACCGTCTGCTCGACCAGACACTCCGGTGTCTCGTTGCGGTTGCCGATGGCAAACGTCGCCGGCTCGCCCAGGGCTTCGTGCAACTGACGCAGGGTGACGCTGCCAAGGTCGGCGTGGATACGCCATCCTCCTGAGTGACCTCGTTCGGAGGTGACGATCCCCGCTTGCCGCAGGTATCCCATCGTGCGCCGAACGACGACCGGGTTGGTTCCCAGGCATAGCGCCAAGGTTTCTGAGGTAACGGGTCCATCCTGCTCGGCCATGTGCAGCAGCGCATGCAGGACAGACGAGAGGCGGCTGTCTCTTTTCATGAAACAAATGATGTTACGAAAAAGGTCGCGTGTCAAATGCGAGGTGGCAATGAACGCCTGGCAAGTCACAACCTTGACGTACAAGAACGTTGTTGACGCCTCACCGCCATGACGGCATGGCTATTCGGCGTCGTTCTCTTCCTCGGACAGTTGCGCCTCGGTCGCGGCCATCAGTGCCGCGGCCGAGCACCCCAGCCCCTTCGCGATCCGCAGGATCAACACCAGCGTGGGCATGTGCTCGCCGCGCTCGATCTTGCCCATGTGCGACCGGGCGATGCCCGCCTGTTCCGCGAGCACCTCCTGGGCCAGCCCCTGCGCGGTCCGTGCCTCGCGCACGGCAACGCCGAAAGCGCGCGCTGGCTCGCTTTCATAGGTTCTTGTCCCTGCGGGTCTGCCGCGTTGCACCGATCGCTTCTGCATCAACAGAAGCGTCACGCGCCAAGCGAATTTAAACCACGTTAAACTTATCTCATCAACCGGTTGCGCCCGGTTTTTTCCAGTGTCGGCGTTGTACAGGTGACACGATGATCGCTTCCGAGCCCTTGAACATTGCCCTGTCGGACTGCCTGGCCTATCCCCGGTTGTCGGTGCCGATGGCGGAACATCGCCGGCGCCATCCGGACCACCCCATTCGCCTTCATAAAGAACGCCTGGAGGACCTGCATCGAGGACTGCTCGCGGGGGCTTTCGAGGCGGGCCTCTGCCAGTCGCCCGCAGCCCCTGAAGGCATCGATGTCCGCCCCGTCTGGCGCGATGCGCTGGCACTGGCCGTGTCTGCCCATCACCCCTTGCTGGCCTTCGCGTCAGTGTCCCTGGAGCAGGCCGCCGACCACCCTTGGATCGCCCTGGATGCCCGCGACTGTGTGGGCTACTGCGGGCAGATCGACACGCTGCTGACGGCGGCCGGCGTCTTCCCCTCGGACGTCACGACGGCCACATCGTTCGGGTTGATGATGACCCTGGTGGCCGCCGGCTACGGCGTCTGCCTGGCACCCGCCGCCCGCATCGAGGGCCATCGTTCCCTTGGCGTTGTCCAGCGTCCCTTGCAAGAGGGCGCGCTGACGCTCACCACCTACTTCCTGAGCCGTCGAAATACGGACAGCACCCACCTGGAGCGGTTCTTCCAATCGCTCCAGGCAAGCGCCTGACCGAACTTCGGCGCGACCCTGGCTTGATCAGTCTCCGGGCGTCGCTTCGGCGACATCGGCAGCGACGGCTTCGCGCACCAGCCGCTGCACGCTTTGCCGGACCTGCTCAGGAAACTCGGTCGTCACGACTGGCTCGCTCGCCTGCATGCACTGTGCGGCCACCAGCCGCGCGGCAAGGTGCAGGTTCGTTGGGTTGACGGCTTCGATGGCCGGCCGTGTCCCGAGGGCCTCATATGAGCGCAGGAGAGCGTGGTAGATGTCCCAGGTGTCGATGCCCCGTGGCAGTTGCTTCAGGACGGACTGGACCAGCCTGCGCTTGAGCGGATCGAGTTGCCAGTCTGGCACTCGCTGCCCGCGATGCCCCATGTGGATCGACAGCAGGTTGCCGGCCTGGATCTCGTAGGTGATCCAGCGGCGCGACTTGCCCGCGAGCCTGGCGTAGTCCGCCACCGAGAGGTTGTGCGGCGCCTCGAAGATCTCCAGCACCGGCTCGTTGCGGATTTCGGCGATGGTGATCAATCGTTTCGGCGAACGTGATCAGTCTGGAAGGTGGTGTTGCGCGGTCAATGGATTATAGCGACGGTGATCACGATCAGGCGTCAGCGGACTCGGATTTCGTTTTCTTTCTCATCGAATCGCCCTTGACCGGAAGCTTGTGGGCCTGATGCACGAGCCGATCGAGAATCGCATCGGCGAGCGTGGGGTCCTGCAGCCACGCGTGCCAGTGTTCGAGCGGCAACTGGCTGGTGATCACAGTCGAGCGCGTACCGACACGATCATCAAGTACCTCAAGCAGATCATTGCGCGCCGCCTGGTCGAGATCCTGCAAGCCCCAATCGTCGAGGATCAGCACATCAATCTTCGCGAGTTGCGCAAGCCGACGTGTGAAGCTGCCGTCGCCGTGCGCGATTTTCAGCTCTTCGAACAGCCGCGCGACGCGCACATAGAACACGGAGAAGCCCTGCCGGCACGCCTGCTGGCCGAACGCGCAAGCGAGCCACGTCTTGCCCGCGCCGGTGGGGCCGGTCAGGATCAGGTTCTGAGCATTGCGCACCCAGTCGCAGCCGGCGAGCGTGGCGACGATGCGCTGGTCCAGCCCACGGGTTTGCCGGTATTCAATGTCTTCGACGCAGGCCTGTGGGTTCTTGAGCTTCGCGGCGCGCAGCAAACGTTCGAGTCGTCGCGTATCACGCCAGGCCAGCTCGCGATCTACGAGCATGCCCACGCGTTCCTCGAATGACAGGCTGGTGCTTGCCGTGAGCGTTGACTGCTCCTCGAACGCGCGAGCCATGCCGTCCAGTTTGAGCGCCTTTAGCTGGGTAAGGGTGTGCTGCATCAACATCGTGACCTCCTTCGGGTCAGTGGTAGTAGTCGGGGCCGCGCACGTTCTCGTGCTCGGGCGAGCGCCATTCGGCGGGCGTGGTCGGGAGCGAGGGCTGCAGGTCAAGTCCCGCTTCCAGGATTGACAGCACGGAGCGACGCGTGGGCGAGCCGATCTTCAATGCACGCTGGCATGCGGCCTCGAGGCGGTGTTTGCCGTACTTGCGCGCGAGCGAGAGAAGACCGAGACAGGCGCGATAGCCCATCTCGGGGTGAGGTTTGTTGGTCAGCAGATGCCGCACGACAGCCTCGGCGCCGGGGCCGACGGATGCGCCCCAGTTGAGCAGGCGCCCAGGCGTCCATTCCATGTGCGCGCGATGCGCAGCCGGCATGTGTTCGGCGATGGTCGTGTGTTTGCCTTTGAGGCGCGAGCGAGCGTGCGCAGCGACACGCTTGCCGCCATGCAGGATCTCTACGCCGTGGCGTGTGATACGCGCCCAGACCTCCTGCCGTGCGAGGCTATGCGGGACGCTGTAATAGTGGCCGCCGACATCGACGTGGTAATCGATGTTCACACGGCACTTCTGGAAGGTGGCGATCTCGTAGCGACGCACGGGCAACGGGCGCAGGACGGGTTGGTCCAGCCGTTCGAACCATTCACGCCGGTTGCCTTCGAGCCGCTTGAACGGGCGCTGGTTTAGGTCGGCGATCAGTTCTGCAATCGCCTTGTTGAGTTCAGCCAGACTGTAGAAGCGATAGTGGCGCAGTCGGGCCAGCACCCAGCGCTCGACGATCTGCACGCCGACTTCGACCTTGGCCTTGTCCTGCGGTTTGCGCGGACGCGCCGGCAGCATCGCGGTGCCGTAGTGGTTCACGAAGTCCTGCGTGGTCGTGCCGAGTCCGGGTTCGTAACGGTCGGGTCGCGCGATCAGCGCCTTCGGGTTGTCGGGCACGAGCAGCTCGGGCACGCCGCCAATGAACTCTAGCGCATCGCACAGGCTGCCGATCCAGTCCGCCATCGTCTCGGTGCGCGTCGCGCACGCGAACGTGTTGTTGGATGCGCCGAGCACGGCAACGAACACGTGCGCCTCGAACTCGACGCCGCCATCGCTCGCCAGGACCGGCACGGTGGGACCCGCGAAGTCCGCGAACAGCTTCTCGCCGGCGCGGTGCTGCTGACGCATCGAGCGCTTGATCGACTTCGCCCAGTCCTTGTACTTCTGGCAGAACTGCGTGTAGCGGTACGTCCGCTGGCCGGGGTTCGCTTCAGCGTATTCTTCCCACAGCAGTTGCAGCGTCACGCCCTTGCGGCGCAGCTCGCGATGCAATGCCGTGTAGTCGGGCTCGATGCGTCGCGTCGTCGTCGCCGCGGCATTGGTTGCCGCAGGCCTCAGGCGCGCGTCCAGTTCGTCGTCGGACATTGCTTCGGCTGCCGCCCAATCGAGTCCCGCCTGGCTGGCTTGGGCCGCGAACTTCGAGACGGCACCGACGCTGATGCCGATAGCCCGGCTGATCTGCCGATGCGTCAGGCCACACGCCCACTTTAGTCGCAGGACTTCCTTCAATTTGCGCATGCTCATCCGAGGTGTCGGCATCGGCACTTCTCCCGCAAAAAAGGGAGCAGGCTAACGCCGTCGGTGAATACATGCGCAACGCCACCGCCAGACTCAAACCCGGATTACGTTCCGGTTACGTGATCACCCGTTTCGGTCCCGTGATCGCTCATTCCGGCATCGTGATCACGCGTTTCGGAAACCTGTGATCAGCGATCACGATCAACCGAAACGGGTGATCACGATCATTCGGAATCCATGATCACGATCCGCCGAAATGCGTGATCACGTTCGCCGGAATACGCAAACACATTCCATTCAATTGCTTGATCGTGTGTCAGACAGGACCGTTAGCGGCCAGCCCCCAGCCCGCCACAATATAGTGTCCCGCCATGTCGTAACCGCGTTCGAGCCTCGCCGACACGAGCTCTGATCAATTCGAGCAACTCATGCCTCTTCGGCAAACCTACACTCATATGCAGGCAACGCACGCCTGTGCGAGTGGCTGATCGGCCGGACTCGCCCTCCCCTGGAATAGCGCGGCCCGAGCATCTTGCGCTGCATACAACAAATGTTGGCAGGCGATGAGCATTGCCGAGAGCGCCGCGCTCGAATAGCCGCACCGACTACATTCGACGAACATGATTGATTTTGCGGAAGAGCAGATAGCTGCCAGAGAGCTCCGAAACACCGCGTGCCACGAAGCGGGTCACAAGATGCTTTACGAGCGCTTCGGCGGCGCTGGCGACGCAGTCGTGTGGAAAAACGAGAACGGCAATCCAGACGAGAGCGCATGGCTGGGCCAGTTCCGTCCCCGTACCTGTCCCGAGCTGATGCGCAAGGCGGCGCTGAACCATGGGTTTGCCGCTCCCAAGCTACCTGCGAACTGGAAGATGCTCGTCGGCATGGCTGGCATGTTGGCCGACGAAATCCTGAGCGGCGAAACGGATGATACCGGCGCTATGGCGGATTCCCTGTTTTGCAGAATTTCCTTTGGAGAGGCATCGGCCTCCGACCTCGCGCTCATGGGCGTCACAGATATCGATAGCTGCGGACTGAGCTACGACGTTGTCGACGAAGTCGTGCGGATGCTGCGAGAGGGATGGCCGGTCGTGCAGGAAGAAGCAGAGTATTTGATAAAGTCCGCTGCAAGCTGAACCGGCTTGCGACGGGACGGTGTGAGACATTACGCGAGTAACCCACCATGGCGCACACGAAGACCAACATTGCTGGCAAGGACGTCTACATCGTCGAATCGCACCATCACGTCTTGCAATCGTGGGGGGAAATCCGTCGGGCCTTGTCGGCCGCACCGGTACTCCTCACGCTCGATCATCACACCGACACCTACGAACCGTTCTACCGGCACTTGTTCGACGCCACGCGCCGGCAGTCGGGTGAGGCTCGGGCTACAGCCATGGAGGCGTTGTTGCCTGGCTTGATCGCAGCCCTACGCTTCGACGACGAGGCGTCTGTGCTGAACGCCATCGGCAAGCTCAGCAACGACGAGCACATCACAACCGCGATCGCGGCAGGGATTCTGTCCCGCGCCTTTGTCATCAACCTCTCCTACGAGACATGCAGCCAGGCGGGCGTACTCTACGAGGCGGGGTCCATGTGCGCCGTGGGTTGCGCAAAGGCGTCGCACGACGACGCGTGCACGTCGGTCCGTTCCGCGCAGGTGCTGGAGTCGGTCTACCTCGACCGCGAACTTAATGTCCTCAGCACGATGGCCGGAGACGACGGCGTGCCGGCGCCGGAGGCCGAACCCTACGTATTGGACATCGACCTCGACTACTTTCATTCCGAGAGGTCTATCGCCCCGGATGACCCCGCGACCTTCTACCGCCTGGTGCGCAACGCGATCGCGGTCACGATCGCCACAGAGCCCGAGTACGTCGAGGACTGCCGGGACGATGGATCTGACGTCACGGGCGAATCACTCCTCGAACGCATGAAGCAGCACATCGCCGCGGCCATCGCCTGACCGGCGGTCGTCGGGCGACAGGGGACCACGGGACGGGAGGGGTTGTATCCTGGTGGGCTCACCATCGCATCAGCAGGGCAGCAGGCATGTTCCACGATACCTTCAACATCGGCGGCAAGAACATCTTCGTCGTCGAGTCGCATCACCACGTCCTGCGAGGCTGGGCGGAGGTGCGGCGGAGTCAACCGTCTTCGCCGCCGCCGGCGCTTCTCACGCTCGACCACCACACCGACTTGGAGGAGCCGTTCGACGACCATCGCTTCTACGCGACCCATCAACGGATGACCGATCAAAACGCCGCGGCGAAGAAAGCGCTGTTGCCTGGGATGATCGCGGCGATTGACTGGAATATCGAGGCAACAGTGGAGGCGGCGATCGACAAGCTCAAGCACGACGAGCACATCCGCACCGCGGTCCAAGCCGGAATCCTGTCGCGCGCGTTCGTGGTGAACCTAGAAAGCGAGTACATCGCGGACGAGGAAGTCTACGGGGTTCGCGCTGACTACGATGAAATCGGCTGCACACGGCCAAATACCGATCCTCTCATCGAAAAGGAGCGAATCGATCGGGTCCTCGAATCGATGTATCTCGACCATGTGCTGGCGAGTTTGGACAGCATGGCGCAAGGGGGCGGCGCGCCGGCCGTCACGGCGCAACCTTACATCCTGGACATCGATCTCGACTACTTCCATTCCGAGAAGGCGATCGAACCAGACGACCCAGAGACCTTCTACCGGCTCGTGCAAAACGCTCTCGCCATCACGATCGCCACTGAGCCGGGGTGCGTCAAGGCCCTTCGCTGGCCTGGGTCGAAGATCACAGGCAAAACGCTGCTCGCGCGAATGGAGCAGCATCTCCGGACCGCCCTGACCTGAGCGTTGCCGGGCGTCGCCTCAACGCGCCACCGGCAGGTCGCCCCAGTCGGTGGTGTAAGACGGGGTCTTGGCGTTCTGCGCCATGTGCCACGCTTGGTGCCCCTCCACATTGCCAACGCGCAACGTGTTCCGTCCGAATCGGTCGTTAACAGCATCGAGCTCGGCCATCAGGCGGTCTCGCTTGCTCGCCTCGGGCGCGAACAGATCTCCCTGCTCGACGCCTTGCGCCTGCAACTCGGTCAGCATGAAGCGGGCCTTCGCATACTTGAACCCCGGTTTGTAGATGCGCTTCAACCCGTACAGCGCCGCGGCGACCAAGCGAAGCGTGTCCGACGTCGGCACGGTCACCGCGACGTCACTCGTGCCTTCGTAGTTCAGGTAGGTCGTATCCGGACGAGCATCGGCGGGCGGCGTCAGCACATGCCAATGGCTATCGAGAAAGGCCGCCCGTCCCAGTCCATTGTCCTACGGTAAAAGCCGCGGCTGGCGTTGCAACAGCCGGCGCCGACACGGGTTGAGCAGGTATGGCCGTGGGCGGGGCAGTTGGGACGCTATCGGCAACTTGGGCAGGCTGTGTACTGCGCAAAGCGGCGTCGATAAGTTGGTCGCCAAACTCGCTCGACTCCTGGCGACTCATCGCCATATTCATCAGGATGAGCCCGATGAGGGCTGCCCGAGACCGTATTGTAGCGGGTAGAGATCTCTGTCCGAGGCCTCGAGGCGCAGAGATGCCGTTGCGTGAATTCTGCCCCGGCTTCCATGGCCTACGACTGCGGGAGCCCCCGTCGTGCATGGGCTGCATGGCCTACAGATGTGGGCCGGCATATACGTGCAAAGACCACTCATGGACATGCCCAATGCAATCCAAAGCAACTCGAGAAGCTCACGCTGGAACCGTCGACGCACTGGTATCCTTCATGGATGACTGCCGGTTCTGCGCCTCAGGCTTGACGGCCGCGACCGTTTCGCTCGCACTTGAGTACGTCTACCAGCCTCACCCGCGCTTCTGGCGGGACTTCAACATTGCATTCCTTGTCCGGGCGCTCACTCTGTGTGTTCCCGATTGGCGCGCCGCCATTAATCGCGCTGGTCATGCCTCAGGCGGCGCGACCAGGCTGCTCGCGGATGTCGAGGAATACGTGCGCGTCAACGCGTTCGACGAAGCGAATGCCGAAATGCTGAGGGCGTTGCCGGTCCACATGCGACCGACGGACGGAGCCACCGCGTTCGAGTGGCTTTCCGCTCAACTGGCCAGGAAAGGAAAGATGGAGGAACTCGATTTCGCGCGGCGAGACGGCGATGTCTGCGGCGAAGGCGCGCTCGATGCACTGCATTGCATCGAGGAAGCGGCAGCCGGGCGACACATCGAGAGGACCGGGATGCTCGTGGCGAAGGTGTATCGCGAGGCGGTAATGAAGGAGCATGTCGCTCACTGAGGGGCCAAGCCGTTCTTCGATATTCACCAACGCTATAAGCGAAAAGCTGGGATTTTTTGAGCTCAGTACATGCATCCCTCCGCCGTCGATGAGCGCTCAACGATGCATAGTCGCATTGAGAAAATGCAATGTACGATTCGTTGGTTTGAGCGGCGCGGCGCAGCCCGTAGCATGGGCGCGTCACCCGTCCTCCAGCATCGGAATGTCCGCGCAAACAGACAAGGTCGTCCATTGGCTGCTGTCCAGCCTGGAGCCGAGAAGCCAGCTTTTTCATGTCGGCCAGTATTGCGGCGACTGGCAGGCGTCCACCGCCGGCCGTGCGAAAGCGAGCTTCCACGTGATCCTGCATGGATCGGCGTGGCTGCACTTCGCCGACGGGCGCGACAGCATCCCGGTCGCCGCCGGTGAAGCCGTCTTTCTGCTGCGTGACGTGCCGCACGGGCTATCGCCGAGCCCGGTCAACCCGCAGGTCTGCGCCGTCGCGGGCGGCCACCCGCTCGAGCGACGCGGGTCGATGCAACCGCTCGACCCGTCGGTCGACGGCAGCGTCGGGCTCGCCTGCGGCTTCATCGAATTCCACTCCACCGTGTCGCGCGCGATCGTGTCGCTCTTTCCCGAGTACCTGATCGTGCGGCGCGGCGACGACGCCTATCGCGGCATCCACGGGCTGTTCGACCTGATTCGCGCCGAAGGCCGTTACGGCGTCGACGCGCCTTCCCCGCTGATCGACAAGCTGGTCGAACTGCTGCTGTTCTATGCGGTGCGGGACGCCGCAGGGCACGATACCGTGGCCAGCGGGCTCGCGTCGCTGATGCAGCGGACCGGTTTCGGCACGCTCATCGCCGCGATCATCGACGCGCCGGCCGACGCATGGACCACGGACTCGATGGCCGCATTCGCGAACATGTCGCGCACCGCGTTCTGCAAGCACTTCAGCGAAGCGTCCGGCCATCCGCCGATGCAGTTCGTCACGATGGTCCGAATGCGGCTCGCGGCAGACCTGTTGCAGCAGGGGCTGCCGATTTCGCGTGCGGGCGAACTCGTCGGCTATCAGTCCGAGTCGGCGTTCGCGCATGCGTTCAAGCGCACGATGGGCATGCAGCCCGGCGCATGGCGCCGGGACCGTGACAACGCGTCGCAATCGGCGGCGCGCCAGCACTAGCCGGGCGGCGCGACGTCGGGACGCGTGGCGCGGGACGAACGCACAGGAATCGCGGATGTTCGCGCATTGTCCGGCGGTGACGCCGCCTCGACAATGATCTCACTGCCTTTCCGGAGAATCCTGTGAGCCGCCTGCCCTTGCCCACCATCGAAACCGCCCCCGCGCCCAGCCAGCCATTCCTGGAAAAGTCGCAGCGCGCGAATGGTTTCCTGCCGAACCTCGTGCGCTCGCTCGCGAACGCGCCGGTCGCGCTCGAAACCTATCTGACCGTCGCGGAGATCAACAGCCGCGCGGGCCTCACGTTCGCCGAGCGCGAAGCCGTGCAGATCACCGCGGCCGCCGTCCACGGCTGTGCGTTCTGCGTGGCCGGACACACCGCGGCGGCGCTGAAAAAGGCCCACGTCGACCACGCCGACGTCGATGCATTGCGCGACGGCGAACCGGTCGCCGATCCGCGGCTCGACGCCGTCGCCGCATTCACGCGCGCCGTGATCGCGACGCGCGGCGGCGTGCCCGACGACGCGCTCGACGCGTTCCTGGCCGCCGGCTTCACCGAGGCGAACGCGCTCGAAGTGGTGCTGGGCGTGAGCCTCGCGACGCTGTGCAACTTCGCGAACAACCTGTCGCGCAACGAACTCAACCCCGAACTGGCGGCATACCGATGGGAACCCCGGACACAGGCCGCCTGACGGCGCCCGAACTCGACGCGTCGCTGGTCGACTGGCTCGACGCGAACGCCACGTCGCTCGACACGCGCGCCGCGCTGAAAGCGGAAGTCGTGCCGCGCCTCGCGGCGGCCGGACTGTTCCGGATCGGCGTGCCGGCGGGCCTCGGCGGCGCCGGCGGCACCACCGCGGACGCCATTGCCGGCATCGCCGCGGTGGCCGAGCATTCGCTGACCGCGGCATTCGTGCTGTGGGGCCAGCGCAGCTTCATCGAGTACCTGTTGCAAAGCCCGAACGCCGCACTGCGCGCGCGCCGGCTGCCGGCGCTGCTCGACGGCCGTTGCGCCGGCGCCAGCGGGCTGTCGAACGCGATGAAGTATCTGTGCGGCATCGAGTCGCTTCAGATCGACGCGACGCGGCACGCGGACAGCGCCGACGACTGGCGGCTGACGGGCAGGATGGCGTGGGTGACGAACCTGCGCGCCGAACGGTTCGTGGTGGCGGCAGCCGTCGCGTTCGACGATGGCCGGCCGTCCGCGATCGTCGCGATTCCGGATGACGCGCGCGGCCTGGCCCGCAGCACGGATCTCGACCTGATCGCGCTGCGCGGCAGCAACACCGCCGCGCTGCATCTCGACGACGTGCCGAGCGACGCCGCATGGCTGATCCATCCGGATGCGCAAACCTTCCTGCCCGCGGTACGACCGGCATTCCTCGGCTTGCAGTGCGGGCTCTCGATCGGGCTCGCGCGGCGCTCGCTGGCCGAAGCGCGGCGCGCGGCGGAGACGACGCGCGGCATTCTCGGCCCCGAAGTCGAATCGTGCGCGGCCGAACTGGCCGCCGCGTGCGCGCAGTTGTCGGCCGGCATCGCCGACGGCAGCCTGCGCCTGCATCCGAACCGCCTGTTCGAGCTGCGCATCGCGCTCGCGACGCTAGTGGCCACCGCCGTGAACCTCGAACTCGAGGCGAGCGGCGGCCGCGGCTATCTGCGCGATGCGGGGCTCGGCTTCGAGCGACGCTGGCGCGAAGCGGCGTTCATTCCGATCGTCACGCCGAGCGTGGTGCAGTTGAAGGCGCAACTCGCCGCGCGGACGCGGAGCATCGCCGCATGACGCCCCCGCTGCTGGACGTCCGTCACCTGACGCTCGGCTACGGCGACGAGCCGCGCACGACCGTGCTTGCCGACGTGTCGCTGTCGGTCGAGTGCGGCGAAATCGTCGCGTTGATCGGCCCGAGCGGGACCGGCAAGTCGAGCCTCCTGCGCGCGCTGGCCGGGCTGGAGCGGCCGCAATCCGGCACCGTGTCCGTCGACGGCGCGCTGCTGCAGGGCCCGCACCCGAGGATCGCGATCGCGTTCCAGGACCCGTGCCTGTTGCCGTGGCTGTCGACCGAAAGAAACGTCGCGTTCGGGCTTGCCTTCGCGCATCAGGAACGCCTCACGCGCGATCAGCAACGCGAACGCGTCCGCTCGGCGCTGCGCGCAGTCGGGCTCGACGCCGCCGCGTCGCTGCGCCCGGCTCAGCTTTCCGGCGGGATGGCGCAGCGTGCGGCGCTGGCGCGCGCACTGGCGCGTCAGCCGCACGCGCTGCTGCTCGACGAGCCCTTTTCGGCGCTCGACGAAGTCACGCGCGCCGCGATGCAGCAGTTGCTGCTGAACATCGTCGCGACGACGCGCTGCGCGACGGTGCTCGTGACCCACGATATCGACGAGGCGCTGCTGGTGGCCGATCGCATCGTGCTGCTCGGCACGCAGGGCCGCTTCATCGACGCGTGGCAGGTCGATTTCCCGCATCCGCGCGACGCGTTCGTCAGCGAACTCGGCACGATGCGCATCGACATCCTGAAGGCGTTGCAGGCCGGCATGAAGCGCCCGCACGCGTCCGAACCCCATCCCTTGAACTGACCTCCCTATCCATGTGCCAGATTCCGATGTCGCGCCGCGAATGGCTGAAGCTCGCGGCCCTGTTCACCGCGACGGGCGCCGCCCCGTTGCTGTCGATGGCGAACGCGCACGCCGCGGCCGAACCGGATGCGCCGGTTCGCATCGGCTATCTGCCGATCACCGACGCGGCCCCGCTGCTGGTCGCCCACAACAACGGCTATTTCGCGTCCGAAGGGCTGACGGTCGAGCAACCCAAGCTGCTGCGCAGCTGGGCGCAACTCGTCGAGGCGTTCCTGTCCGGCCAGGTCAACGTCGTGCACCTGCTGTCGCCGATGACGCTGTGGGCACGCTACGGCAGCCGCGCGCCGGCGAAGGTGGTCGCATGGAACCATGTGAACGGCTCCGGGCTGACGGTCGCGCCCGACATCGATTCGCTGCGCGATCTCGGCGGCAAGACCGTCGCGATTCCGTTCTGGTACTCGATTCACAACGTCGTGCTGCAGGACATGCTGCGCGAGCAGGGGCTCGTCCCCGTGCTCAAGCGGCGCGGCACGCCCGCGGCGAACGAGGTCAACCTCGTCGTCATGGCGCCGTCGGACATGCTGCCCGCGCTCGCCGCGCGCTAGATCTCCGGGTATATCGTCGCGGAGCCGTTCAACGCGACCGCGGAATTGATGAAGATCGGCAAGATCCTGCGTTTCACCGGCGATGTCTGGAAGAACCATGCGTGCTGCGTCGTGTTCATGCACGAGCACGATCTGACGCAGCGCCCCGCGTGGTCGCAAAAGGTCGTCAACGCGATCGTGAAGGCGCAGCTGTGGGCGCGCTCGCATCCGCAGGAAACCGCGCAACTGCTGTCGAAGGACGGCACGCACCGCTATTCGCCGCACACGCTCGCGTCGCTCGATCGCGTGCTGGTGCCGTCGGCGTCGCTGGCCGATACCTATCGGGCGAGCGGCGCGATCCGCCACGCCGACTGGCACGCGAAGCGGATCGACTTCCAGCCGTATCCGTTCCCGAGCTATACCGAGGCGCTGGTGCAGCGGCTGAAGCGGACGGTGGTCGACGGCGACAGCGCATTCCTCGCGTCGCTCGATCCGGCGTTCGCGGCCCGCGACCTGGTCGACGACCGGTTCGTGCGCAAGAGCATCGACGCGGTGGGCGGGCTGACCGCGTTCGGTCAATCGGGCGGGTTCCGCCGCGAGGAGATCGTCGTTGTCTGATGCGCTTGCTACCCGCCGCTCGTCCGCACCCGGCACGCGCCGGACCGGCGGCGCCCGTTCCCCGGCACATGCGGCCGCGGGATGGCTCGGCGTGGCCGGGCTCGTGGCGACGGTCGTGGTCTGGTGGGCCGCGATCCATGCGTTGACCGAGCCTGGCTCGCTCGGCCGGCAGTTCGCGCCGGACAGCGCGCTCGTCAGCCTGCGCTCGCTATGCGCAGACGATCATCTGCTCGAACACGCGCTCGTCAGCCTGCGACGCATCGGCGTCGGGCTCGGCGCGGCGCTGCTGGCCGGCGTCCCGCTCGGCTTGTTGCTCGGCCGCGTGCAATGGGTCGAGCGGATGCTGTCGCCGACGTTCCAGTTCCTGCGCATGGTGTCGCCGTTGTCGTGGATGCCGCTTGCGGTCATGTCGTTCGGCATCGGCGACCGCGCGATCTACTTCCTGCTCGGGTTCGCCGCGTTGTGGCCGGTGCTGATGAGCACGGCGGCCGGCGTCAAGCAGATCGACCGGCGCTGGCTGCAACTCGGCGCAAGCCTCGCGGCCACCCGCCGCGAGCTGCTGGTCCATATCGTGCTGCCCGCGATCGCGGGGCCGCTGCTCAACGGCACCCGGCTCGCGATCGGCATCCTGTGGATCGTGCTGGTGCCGGCCGAGATGCTCGGCGTCAACGCGGGCCTCGGCTACCTGATCCTCGATACGCGCGACCGGCTCGCGTACGCGGAGCTGACCGCGGTGATCGTCGTCATCGGCGCGCTGGGTTTCGTACTCGATGGCATCACTCGGTTGCTAGCCCGCGCTTTGCTTGCACCGGGACACTAGTACGGTCAAAGATAAATCCCGAAGGCGACGCGCACCAACGGACGAGCGTCTTCAGATGTGTAGTGGGAAGCGAAGATCGTAACCGTACGTCGGGTACGATTCTTCGCTCTAGCAAATGTGTGCCCGAGTCCAACTCGAAAGGTATCTCGCGAAGCTCGGGTTATCGGCTACATCAACGGCTTGAAACTAAAGGTGTCCTGCCTCGTGAATCTCAACGCCGGGGATTAATCATGCAGTCGGCCAGCACGGTTCCCGGGAGATCTATTCGACCCACGATGCACGAATAGCCTATTAAGGCAGAGCGTTATAGTGAGCCATTGCGCCGTCGCGATAGGAACGAACCATCGTTTCCATCATGCCCTCGAACGCGGAGACCAGTTGAGGCCCAGCACTCTGTGGCGTCCCAGTCTTGTAAGGCGGATGCGGGTCATACTCGATGATCAGTTCCGCTAACTGTGCGGCCGGCTCGCCGAACGCCTTCGCCGCGACGAGCAGCGACGCCTCGAAACTGCCGATCCCTGGCCCAGCGGTGTAGAGGTTCCCGTCGACGACCGTGCCGCCGCCCTCGCGAACGACCTCGGACGCCCCCAGACTCTCGACGATCGATAGCGAGTTGTAGCTCGACGTCACTCGCTTACCTTTGAGCAGGCCCGCGGCGCCGAGAAGCACTACTCCGTTGCAGATACCGATAACGTATTTCGCGTCCTTCGCCTTGTCCGCGACGAAATTGACAACCTCGGGATCGTTCTGAATTTCAGGCGGAAGCATTGGTACCGCGAGCACGTCCACATCCGGGCATGTTGAAAACGTCTCGTTCGGCTTGGTCCACCACGACGGGAAACCTTCAACGAGGTCATAGTTCTTCCAAACCAATAGGATTTCGGCCCCGGGCATCAACCCGAACACCGTCTGTACGCCCACCATATCCATCGGGATAAATCCCGGTCCGACTACGATGGCAACCCGAAATGGTCTCTCCGCCCGCGCTGCAAGATCTTCCCGCAGAGCTCTGACCGACGGGAGGTCCGTCTCTCTCGGCAAATTGTCTTTCATCCTTCTTCCTTTTCGAATTCAATCCAGACAAAGCGTCGTCGCCGGCCGGCTACTCAAGTCGCACCGCTCGACGCCCCTTCGGCAGATCAGTGTCGCGTGCGACCTTCCCCAAGCTCGTTAGCGAACTTCCGAATGCGGGCAGAGATCTCGGTCGGCGCCTCAAGAGGCGACAGATGGCCGACCCCGGGGAGAATTTCGAGCCGAGCGTGCGCAACACGGGGCAGAAGTTCTGCTTGAAGTGTCTCGACACGGTCGACCTGGTCTCGTTCGCCGGCGATCACCAGGACAGGGATATCGATCGCTGCGACGTCGGCGGTAATGTCTTCCTTCATTGCGATGTTCGGCCATGCAAACTTCGCATTCGGTGCTCCGCGGAGACTATCCTCGATGACCTGTTCACGAAGCTCGGCAGCAAGCTGACTACCCGTCAACACGTTGTCGAGCACCCAGCTGATCGACTCCCGTGAATCGTAAGCGCCCGTCATTGTCGTACGTTGCTCCTCGGACAGCGCCATCGGGGACGGCGGCGACGGTGCGACCAGCACCAGTCCCTCCAAACCCTTGAGGCGACGCGACGCAATGAGCTGCGCGACCTTTCCCCCCATCGAATGGCCCACGAGAATGTAGCGCGACAGCCCCAGACCCTCGATTACACCCTGCGCGTCATCAGCCAGATGCGAGATCGAGTAGCCTGCCTTGGGCGCCTCCGAGTTCCCCCAGCCGCGATGATCGGTCGCGACGGTCCGGAACTCGTTCGACAAGTCGTCCGTAACCATACTCCACGTGCGCGACGATCCGCCCCAGTAGTGGAGGAAGACCACTGCCACGTCGCCATGCCCCTTGTCGGCGACGCGAATTCGTACGCCGTTTGATTGAATATCCGTTGCCATCCTTGCTGCACTCCATGTCCACTACCGATTGCGACACGACCCACGCTGACTGCGCCAGCGTTGAATCCGTAGCGGCATCGTAAAAGTTGGTGCCCCTAGAGACAATTCACGTTTCGAGATATGCAGTCGATAATGTAGGTATCGAATCGGCGAGACGCTCATGGATCAATTCACATGCATCAATGTCTTTGTGGCCGCAGTTGACGAAGGTAGCCTCGCTGCGGCGGCGCGGCGCTTCGGTTTTTCCGCAGCTATGGCCGGCAAGTACGTCAGCGAACTGGAGTCCACGCTAAATGCGAGACTTCTTCAACGCACCACCCGACGTTTAAACCTGACCGATGTCGGCCGAGCCTACTACGACCGATGTGTACAAATTCTGGATGCCCTTGCCGAAGCAAACCGCGAGGCAAGTGACTCTCAGACCATTGCACGCGGAGTCCTGCGAATTGCGGCGCCTGTCACGTTTGGCGCGTTGCATTTGGGCAATGTGGTTGCGCGCTACATGGAGCGCCACCCTCATGTCAATGTCGACGTTTCGCTGAGCGATCGTTATGTGAATCTGCTAGAAACGGGAGCGGACCTTGCAATCCGAATTGGAACGCTTGCCGACTCCAGCATGGTCGCGCGGAAGATTGCTCCCTGCCGCATGATTGTGTGTGCATCTCCAGCGTACTTGAAACGTCACGGCACACCGCATACGCCGGAGGAATTAGGACAAGCACAACGCCTTACTTTCAGCGAGGCTGTTTCGAGCGGGGACTGGACGCTCAGGGACGAGAAAGACCGGCCCCATGTCATCGATGGAACCTGTCGTATGTCGGCAAATAACATGCAGATGCTACTTGCCTCAACGCTTGCTGGCGCAGGTATAGCTTACGGCCCGACGTTTGTTTTCGGTAAGTACGTTGCGCGTGGCGAACTGGTTGCCTTATTGCCCACGTACCGCACGACGGAATTGACGATTCAGGCTGTCTATCCCAGCACGCGCCATGTCCCACTCAAAGTTCGCGAATTCATTGATGATCTCGTCGAGTCGTTTGGAGACGAACCATCCTGGGACAATTGGCGTCAGGTGTGACACGAGACTGCGGCGAAACGCCAAAGGGTTCACCCGAGAACGGTGAATTGATCATCGCCCCAGGCGTCGGCGATTCAATCACACTTGGACGCGACTTCTAGCTGTGGTGAAGCCGCTCGACGTCGCACCAGTGATTTTTGCATTGTGGTATCCACCAGGAAAAGGCGCCAAGCTCAAATGACGCCTTTGCCGCGAGCCCGTTTCTCACGGGCGCTCAACTCCGATGGATCGACTCCTGTTACCTTACTTCCGGACCATCGGAATCTGCAGATTAGTCGGTCGGTTGAGTTCGGTATCGAAGCCCCGACCATCTATGTTTCGAGCACCCCAGAACATCATCCCGTGCGAAAGGTAAACCAGATCGTATTCCTTAAAATACTTTCCGGCTGACAGACCGAGAGGGACAAAGTCCTTGTCGAAGACGCTCTGAGTCTGCCCGATCTCCCATTTCGCGTAACCATGAGAAGCGACCGTATTCAGCACGTTCGCAAACCCTTGCATCAAGGGTGTCACCGAATAGGCCTCATCAGCAATGAAATCCACCTTCTGCGCGCCCGGCGCAATCGGGTGCTCGCCGCGCCAAAGCATGTGACCCTTGATCTGCATCCGCGCAAGGGGTGCCTTTCCATAAGGATCCGCAAAGGTCACAACGGTTAACTCAAACCGGTTATCCGGCAACGCTTTGAAGTCACGCGCGGAGATAAAACGGTTTGATCGTGCCGTCGGCATTCTTTTGGGCGCTTGGGCGGACTTCCGGTGCGATGCTGGTCCATTCACCAAGCACTGCTTGCTGCGTCTGTTCGAGTGACATCGGTGCAACTCCTTGTGAAGCAGATGATGACGCGGAATTAGGAAGCGTTGAGCAGGCGGTGAACACGGGCGACAGGAGCGCCAAGATAACGAGAACAGAGCGACGTGTAAGCATCGTGGAAGTCCCCTTGGGCGATTATGATGGTCGTCATAGTAGCATGCACTATGCTACCCATCATAGTTGACCTGCCCCCTTCAATAGGGCCAATGGGCTTCTAGCAAAGTCCCTTTAAACCAGCTCCTGGAAAGCGGCAGGAGCATCCGCGGTTGCCCGATGTTTCGCCGCAAACTCTGACGGCGCAAGGTAGTTCAGTGCACTGTGCGGCCGTTGCTCGTTGTAGTCCTGACGCCATGCCGCGATGACAGCCCGAGCGTGCGCGAGCGTCGTGAACCAGTGCTCGTTAAGGCATTCGTCGCGGAATTTGCCGTTGAACGATTCGATGTACGCATTCTGCGTTGGCTTGCCCGCCTGAATCAACTTCAGAGTGACGCCGTTCGCATATGCCCACTGGTCAAGCGCGCGGCTCGTAAATTCGGGTCCCTGGTCTGTTCGCACCGCCTTGGGATAGCCACGGAAGCGAGCTGCACGGTCCAATGCTCCCGGGCGACATATAAACCTGAGATACCATGGTCGACGACGATGTCGACAGCCTCTTTCGTGAAATCGTCGACGACGGTCAGGCACTTCACGCGCCGGCCGTTGGAAAGCGCATCCATCACGAAATCGATTGACCACACCTCGTTGGGTGCGCCTGGCAATGCCAGTTGCTCGCGCTCAATCATTACGCCGTGGCGCTTGCGACGGCGCCGCACAGCCAGCCCTGCGTCACGGTACAGGCGATAGATGCGCTTGTGATTGGCGTGCGTGCCTTCGCGCTCCACCAGGGCATGCAGTCGGCGGTAACCGAATCGACGACGTTCGTGCGCCAACTCCACCAGACGCGCCGCTAGCACATCATTCTCATGGTCCGGCTTCGCGTCGTAATGCAGCACGCTGCGAGAAAGCCCGACAAGCCGGCAGGCGCGGCGCTCGGAGAGGTTGACCTTCTCCCGAATCGCCGACACTGCCTCGCGTTTGGCTTGCGGGCTCAGGGCTTTCCCTTGACGACGACCTTCAACGCTTCCATATCGAGCATTGCTTCGGCCAGCAGTTTCTTCAGCCGGGCATTCTCCACCTCGAGGTCCTTGAGCCGGCGGGCTTCCGAGACCTCCATGCCGCCAAACTTCGCGCGCCAGGTGTAGAACGACGCGTCACTGAACCCGTGCTTCCTGCACAGTTCCTTGACCGGCATACCGGCCTCGGCTTCCTTCAGAAACCCGATGATTTGCTGTTCCGTAAAGCGCTTCTTCATGTTCGTCTTCTCTCCGAAAACGAACTTTACTAGACTCCAGCTGGCCCTGTTTGCAGGGGGCAGGTCAGACGCGTCGCTTTCTTCCAATACTGCCGTCAATGTCGCCGGCGATGCGGAATACGTCGGCGATACCAAAGAGCTGCGTTGGCATGCATCCGTCATAGGCAAGGACCGCAATCCGCACGTTCTTCATGGGCTTCCTGAAAACGCATCGAGTGACCATTTTCACCTAATTATAGTCAATATTGACATACACCCACGTCGATGACCGGGACGATAATCGGTTACATGGGTTGGTGTGCCTCGCTCGACGTTGGCACCCTCGAACAAGCAAACCGACACGGATCGAAATCATGGACAAACCTCAGATCATTACTATCTCAATCCTTCCATTTGGGATGGTTCATTGCCACCTGGTCATCAGCTCCAAGGGCTGCGTGTTAGTCGACACGGGCATTCCCGGCTCGGTTGACAAAATTGGGCGCGTGCTCAAGAAGCACGGTCGCAGCTTTCGCGACATTAATTTGATCATCATCACCCATGCTCACACTGACCACGCCGGTTCGGCAGCGCAAGTGCGCCAACTGAGTGGAGCACCGATTCTGGCGCACGCTGGAGACCTCGACTACTACGAGCGACGTAAGGAGATGACGTACTGCGTGGCCCATTGGTGGGGTCCGCTGTTTCTGCGGTCGGGGCTGCCCGGAGAGCCGTACACCGCATTCACGCCCGACATCTTGCTGCAAGACGATGCGAGTGTCGATCTCAGCCCCTATGGTCTCGACGGCGTGGTGCGGCACACTCCCGGACATACTGATGGCTCTGTGTCGGTCGAACTGGTGAGCGGTGAAGCGCTGGTCGGGGATTTGCTCGCTTCGGGCATCCTCATCGGCGGCATGATGCGCACCGGCCACGCGATGCGTCCGCCTTTCGAAGAAGATCCGCAAGCTGTCACCGTGGAGCTGTTGGGCATGGTCAACACCGGGATGAAACGGTTCCACATGGGCCATGGCGGACCGCTTGGCGCCGAAGAGGTACGCCGGCACGCCAAATCGCTGCAGCAATTGGCGCCGGGGCCCCGCTACGGGATGCAGCCCGTCGGGTGCTCCTGCTCGAAGCGCAAGGTAGCGCTGATTGCTGACTGACAGTACAGGTCACAGTGCGGCCCCGTTTCTGCCGATGACGCTCACCGCCAACGACTTTTCGACGAGCTGCCAGAGAGTGCAAGAGCCGCCCCACTCGTTCAGGTGTTGATTTTTGGTGCGCGAGGTCAAGGCCCGCCGGACGATGCAACGGTATGCGTGCCGGTGTCGACATTCTCTCCGCATTCGATACAGAGCGACCGTCTACGCGCTGGAGCAGGTTGTTCATGCGAGTGAGGCGACCGGCTGTCGTTTTCGAATAACTCAGGACAACCGATCTATCAATTGATCGACGACACGTCTAACTTGGAAGAGTGACGATAGGTGTCGGAGCAATCGACACGTTCGCGACGACGCAATACCGCCGACGCGATATCGCGGCGTCCTGCCTTTCCAACTCAGGTTGGCGCCTTGCACTAGCCTTATCGTGGTCGATGTGAGACCGGTCTCGTGCGCTGAGTAATAGCGCCAGTCCCGTTCGCATTCGTAAACGTCGAGAACGGAGGTCGTTATATGAACGAGCAGGGGTTTGCGGCGCGCGAACGGAAAGCTATCACAGAGCAAGCTCAAGTGACCTTTCCGCCAACCCATTGCGTCGAGGTTAGTGGACCGGACAGCTTCGCAAAGTACTCGTACGTGACTGCACAATCCGGGCAGAAGAGTCAATCTGAACGGGAACTACGGTCAACATGGTGGATTTGTGGATTCGTACCATCTTCTTCACCACCCCTGATTGGAGAACAGTTATGACCATCAATCACCCGCGCTATGTGGTGGCTGCCGTTCAGGCGGCCCCCGTGTTCCTGGACCTCGAAGCAACGGTCACTAAGACCATCGAGCTCATCGAGGAAGCCGCCCGCAACGGTGCCACCTTGATTGCCTTTCCGGAAACCTGGATTCCCGGATACCCGTTGTTTTCCTGGCTCGGCTCGCCGGCTTGGAGTCTGCAGTTTTTTCAGCGCTATCATGACAATTCGCTTGTCATCAACAGCGAGCAATACCGTCTCATCGAACAAGCAGCAGCTCGCAACAAGATCATGGTGGTGCTGGGATTCAGTGAGCGTGACGCCGGCTCGTTGTACATCTCCCAATCGATCATCAACAGCGAAGGGATCACGATTTCCACGCGCCGCAAGCTGAAGCCGACCCATGTCGAAAGGACCGTGTTCGGCGAAGGGGACGGGAGTGACCTCTCTGTTCACGAAACGGAGCTGGGCCGTGTAGGCGCACTATGCTGCTGGGAACATCTGCAACCGCTTACTCGGTACGCGATGTTCGCGCAGAATGAACAGGTGCACATCGGCGCGTGGCCCAGTTTCTCCCTCTATGCCGGCGCAGCCTATACGCTCGGCCCGGAAGTCAATACGGCCGTCAGCCAGATCTATGCTGTCGAGGGCCAGTGCTTCGTCGTAGCACCCAGCGCTGTCGTGTCCGAACAGATGATCGAGCTTCTGTGCTCGACGCCTGAGCACCACGCGCTGCTGCAAGCGGGCGGCGGCCATGCACGCATCTTCGGGCCGGATGGCCGCTCGCTGGCCGAACCCATACCGGAGAATGTCGAGGGCATTCTCTATGCGGAAATCGATCTGAGCGTGATCAGCCTCGCCAAGGCTGCGGCGGACCCTGCCGGCCACTATTCGCGACCCGACGTCACCAGATTGCTGCTAGACCCCACGCCCAAATCTCGTGTAGTCCATGTCCGGGCGGAACCGGCAGCGCCTGAAATGCAACCGGCAACTGCAGTTGTTCAAGTCGATCAGCCAACCGAGCCGCTCGAGCGCGTCACACCCGCTTAAAACGAAGGCGCCTTGCTCCCGCATCACCGGATGGCCGGTGCGGGAGTCAGATTATTTCCGCGTGCGCAACGCGTTCGGACTCTCGCCGAATTTCCGTCGAAAAGCCCGGCTGAAGTGCGCCGGGTCGTTAAATCCCCAGCTCATTGCGATCTGCTTGGCGCTCAGGTTGGCGCACGATTCGTCCAGCAGCGCCTTTCGACAAGCATGCAGGCGCTGATCCCAGATCCACTGCGACAATGGACACCCCTCGGATGCAAATGCACGATAGAGCGAACTCACGGACATCCCCAAGGTCTGTGCGATTCGTGCGATGTCCAGCTCCGCGTCCGAGAGGTTCTCAATCACATACGATTTGATCCGATTGAGATGAAACTGCTTCAAATTGGACGCTGGCGCGGGGATCGGAGACGGCAGGCCAGCGAGTGCCGTGGCAACCAGATCAAGGACGCTGTTCGAGACGGACTCGCGAACCTGCGCCGTCATGGACTCGAGATTTCGCGGGATACTGGTCACCAAATCAAAAAACAGCGATCCAAGACCGTTGACCCCTCGTATGGGGATGGCCGTGAGACGATCCGCAGCGGGGATTCGTATCCTTAAGCGGTCGCGCGGGATCGACAATACGAGCTGTTCGAAGTCGTCCCGGAAGCTGAGATGATATGGGCGCGTCGTATCGTAAAGCGAACAATCACCAGCTGAAAGGACGGCTTGACGGCCATCCTGTTCCAGCTCTCCCCGCCCCGCTACCTGGACGCTGATCAGAAACAAGTCCGCATCTTCTTGCCGCACCAGCCTGCTCGTCCGATGCACTTCCTGAGCACGCGAATTGACGACCGCGACGTCGACGTATGCCAAGGATCCTTGATCGATATGGCCCGTAAAGGGGCGGCCGGACCGGGAGGTAGTCGGTTCGAAGTCGAGCTTGACGAAGGAACTTGCCAAGGCCGCCGACCAATAGTCGGCTTGCTCTGCGGCGGGTGCTTCGTCGGTACTGAAATGCTTCATGGCAGACGCTTCATCGAGATAGAGCCAGACCGAGATTCGGCTGCACCTTCGTGCCTCTCATTATGCGAATGTTCGGACACCGGTGTCAAGCTGAAAAGCTCAGTCAATCTTGATGCGAAGTTGATCCAATTCGCAAGGAATATTGTCTCCCGACAATCCAAAACAGCATTGAAGGAAGGATACCTTCATACGTCTTTTACGAGAAATATATTGTTTGGAGAACGAATCATGAAAGGGTTTGCGGCAAAGGTAGCAATTCTTCTTGTTACAACCATCACACTAATCCGCCCCGCAAGCGCGGTGGTGCTGGAGACAGATCCCGCAGACTATGTGGCGCTGCCCCAGGGTGTCAATTTAGCGTTGCTCTACTACCAGCATGCCAACAGCACGGCCGCATACTCAAGCGGCAACCGCGTCGATCAGCCCTTCCACGTTCAGTCGGATATCGGCATCGCCCGCTTCATCCACTATGGAAAACTATTCGGGTTCACAGTAACCCCTCAAATCATCTTGCCATTCGGCAGCGTACGGATGAGTGAGCCGGCCAGTTTGCGATCGAACGGCATTGGCGATCCGTTCGTGGGTTCTGCGATATGGCTGATCAATGATCCGGCTTCGCAGCGTTACCTGAGTCTTGCGGCATTTGTGTCGCTTCCTCTCGGGACATACGACGCGAACCAGGGCGGCCTCAACATCGGGGCACATCGTTGGTCAGAAGTCACCCATCTGAACTATTCACAACGCGTATACGGTCCGCTTTTTCTTGACGTAACGGGGGAATTCGCGTTTTATTCGACAAATCACGACTACGCTGGGCAACGCTACTGGCAAGCACCGACGTTCGACTTACAAACGCACCTGCGCTACGAGATCGATAGCCGCACGCGGGTCGCCTTCAGCTACTACCATACGGCGGGCGGGCGCACTGAGCTTGACGGCAATGGCGCCAGCGGCAGCCTGTCCACCGACACCTATCTCGTTACGTTCGCTCGCTTCCTCACTCCGACGTTTCAGGTACAGCTTCAGGCCGGGCAGGACATCCACGTATCCAACGGGCCCAAAAACAAACTGAGGTTGAACCTGCGAATGGCCAAGGCGTTCTGACCGATCACTGGCCGTTACGGCAGAGGTGAATTGATGACGGCGCCGGCAGTCCATCTCGAATGGTCGACCAGTTGTGACTTCGACGTCTCATGGCCGAGCCTGTGTGAAAACGCACTGATCGCCTAAACTGAATCAACGCATTCAGATCGGGTGACTCATGAAGCGATTCGTTGAAGGCGATGACCGCAAGCAGGTCGCACTACTTCCCGAATGCGTCGATGATTACATCGGCCCGGACAATCCCGTCAGGATCATAGACGTGTTCGTCGATGAACTGAATCTTGCGGAACTCGGTTTCAACGGCGCTACGCCTGCACTCACGGGCCGCCCGTCGTACCACCCGGGCGTAATGCTCAAGGTCTATATCTACGGATATCTGAACCGTGTACCGTCGAGCCGGCGTCTTGAGCGCGAATGCCAGCGTAACGTCGAAATGATGTGGCTAACAGGACGGCTGGCACCGGACTTCAAGACGATCGCTGACTTCCGGCGCGATAACGGTGCGGCGATTCGTAACGTATGCCGGCGCTTTGTCGAACTATGCCGTGGACTGAAGCTGCTCTCCAGCGACATGGTGGCCATCGACGGCAGCAAGTTCAAGGCCGTGAACAGCCGCGACAGGAACTACACAGCAGGCAAGATCGACAAGCGTCAGCAACAGATTGAGGAAAGCGTTCAGCGATACCTCGACGCGATTGATACCGCGGACCGGACGAGCCCGACAGGCTTCGATGTCAAGACCGTGCGCCTGTACGAGAAGATTGCCCTCCTGCGCCAGCAGATGCGTGAACTCGAGCAGATCCGCGAGCAACTGAAGACGCAACCGGACAAACAGCTATCCCTTACCGATCCGGATTCCCGTTCCATGACCAGCGGCGGCAAAAGAACCGGAACGGTAGGCTACAACGTACAGGCCGCCGTGGACACGAAGCACCACCTGATCGTCGAACACGAGGTGACCAATGTCGGAGGCGATCATGGACAACTCAGCAGGATGGCCCTGGCAGCAAGGGAGGCGATGGGCAAGTCTGGACTGAAGGTGCTAGCCGATCGGGGCTACTTTAGCGGCCCTGATATCCGCGCGTGCGAACTGGCCGGCATCAAGGCGTATGTCCCCAAGCCACTCACGTCGGCCTCCAGGAAGAAAGGTCTCTTTACAAAACGCGACTTCATCTACATCGCCAAAGACGATGTCTATCGATGCCCAGCTGGTGAGCGTGCCGTTCATCGATTCACGACTGTTGAGCATGACATGAATCTGCGGGTGTACTGGCCCAGCGCCTGCCCGCGTTGCCATCTCAAGGAGCGCTGCTCGCCGAGTGACTATCGCCGCATCCGACGATGGGAGCACGAACATATACTGGAATCCATGCAGCGGCGGCTGGACCGCAAGCCAGACGCAATGACCATCCGCAGAAGTACTGTCGAGCACGTCTTCGGCACGCTCAAGCACTGGATGGGTGCCACACACTTCCTGACCCGCAAGCTTGGACCGGTGAGTACCGAAATGAGCCTTCAGGTGTTGGCTTACAACCTCTGACCTGCCCCCTGCAAACAGGGCCAGCCGGAGTCTAGTAAAGTTCGTTTTCGGAGAAGAAGACGAACATGAAGAAGCGCTTTACGGAACAGCAAATCATCGGGTTTCTGAAGGAAGCCGAGGCCGGTATGCCGGTCAAGGAACTGTGCAGGAAGCACGGGTTCAGTGATGCGTCGTTCTACACTTGGCGTGCGAAGTTCGGCGGCATGGAGGTCTCGGAAGCCCGCCGGCTCAAGAACCTCGAGGTGGAGAATGCCCGGCTGAAGAAGCTGCTGGCCGAAGCAATGCTCGATATGGAAGCGTTGAAGGTCGTCGTCAAGGGAAAGCCCTGAGCCCGCAAGCCAAACGCGAAGCAGTATCGGCGATTCGGGGGAAGGTCAACATCTCCGAGCGCCGCGCCTGCCGGCTTGTCGGGCTTTCTCGCAGCGTGCTGCATTACGACGCGAAGCCAGACCACGAGAATGAGGTGCTAGCGGCGCGTCTGGTGGAGTTGGCACACGAACGTCGTCGATTCGGCTACCGCCGATTGCACGCCCTAGTGGAACGCGAAGGCACGCACGCCAATCACAAGCGCATCTATCGCCTGTACCGTGAGGCAGGGCTGGCTGTGCGGCGCCGTCGCAAGCGCCACGGCGTAATGATTGAGCGCGAGCAACTGGCATTGCCGGGCGCCCCCAACGAGGTGTGGTCAATCGATTTCGTGATGGATGCGCTTTCCAACGGCCGGCGCGTGAAGTGCCTGACCGTCGTCGACGACTTCACGAAAGAGGCTGTCGACATCGTTGTCGACCATGGCATCTCAGGTTTGTATGTCGCTCGGGCATTGGACCGCGCAGCTCGCTTCCGTGGCTATCCCAAGGCGGTGCGAACAGACCAGGGCCCCGAATTTACGAGCCGCGCGCTTGACCAGTGGGCGTATGCGAACGGCGTCGCTCTGAAGTTGATTCAGGCGGGCAAGCCAACGCAGAATGCGTACATCGAATCGTTCAACGGCAAGTTCCGCGACGAATGCCTTAACGAGCACTGGTTCACGACGCTCGCGCATGCTCGGGCAGTCATCGCGGCATGGCGTCAGGACTACAACGAGCAAAGGCCGCACAGCGCACTGAACTACCTTGCGCCGTCAGAGTTTGCGGCGAAACATCGGGCAACCGCGGATACTCCTGCCGCTTTCCAGGAGTTGGTTTAAAGGGACTTTGCTAGAAGCCCATTGGCCCTATTGATGGGGGCAGGTCAGCAATACCTGACATCAACGTATTAAACCGACGAGCGGCGAAGAAGCGGTCACGATGCTGCTGGATCACTTCCGGCGTAATCCAGCGACGAAACTGAGGTTTGTAGCGCAACGTCAATGACAGCACCAACCAACGCGATCTACCCGTCTCCTTCGAGAACATGGCCTCCTCCAACGCGAGTACATTTGTCTTATTCTTCCTTGCGTTTGCCTCTCTTAGTCGTTCACGCTCCTTGAATGCACGCGACTGGCAACGCTCACGAATCTGCTCGATCAGGATATTGAACGCATCCATGCATCGCATGCCATCAGTTCGAATCACTTCATCAGGCTGACCGAGTGCAAACGGATACTGATGACCAATCAGTCCAAGCTCCTTGCAGACATCGTAGAACACCTCTACTCTTGCCGAGTAGTGATAGACGTCTGAATAACGTTTCAGCCAGTCGTTCATGAACCGGTAATAGCGCTTTCCTAGAAAGAGTTCGCGAATCACTCGCACTCGACTGTAGCGCGTGATTTCATCAACGAACCCACCCCATCCCTTCTCAACAGCCTTAACAAACTTCTCTATCTCGAACAGGTGTCGTGACGCGTAGCCCTTGTGAATGAAGACTCGCCTCTCGCCATCTATGTCAGTTTCCTCGATGTTCGTACGCTCATCAAGACGAGCAATTACCTCCAATGCCTCCTGGTCCTCAGTTTCCATGACCTGATAATGGTATGTCGTTACAGCATGGCAACGTTGTTGATGCCGAGTCTCTTGATCTCACGTATAGCTGAACTGCCTGCAAGCCATGTCAGCCAATAATGAGTACGAGACCGTCCTTTCGCTTTCGATTGACCGTAGCAACGATCATTGTGGATTGATCTTCTCTCCTCCTTGATACAAATAGGGTATGACATTGACTTGTCACTCATCCCTCTCACCCATGAATACAAGGCCACATCGTCTCGACCACTGATACACTTGGCTCTAACGAGAGCAACATTTTGCCTTTAGTATTACATTGAATTCAACAGGCTGGAATTTCCTATCGCTTATTATCCTTTGGCATTCCATATGAAGCAATATCCAAGCATCGCTCAATCACGCGTTAATCACGGAAATTCGATCATCGACAACCAAGAGAAGCGCGGTTATTCATGACGCCCCTCATATACATACATACGCACGCAGTAGAGAGGCATAAGTAAAGCAGCACAACCATCGGCTTCCGGTAGATACGGTCCATTCAGGCAGATTCAGACCAACCGCGTGCACGGGCACACGGAGGACATCACCAGCCAAACGATGCGTTGCATTGGCCCGACAGTGAGGAATCAGGCCAATGTCAAACGCATCCAAGCTCATGTGCAGCCGAAGTACATCGTCGCCACGACTCAAACGAGCATCTACTGCGCGCACTACCGACGACCAGGTCAGCAATTTCCTATTCGACGTTGTCGCACTTCCGCAAACCTCAGCATCAATTCGACGATTTCTCAGCAGAAGCGACCATCGACATGAAAGGCAACAGCCGGTCGACGGACCACGGCCCCTCGGGCTTAGCGAGATCCTTGCCCGGAATCGGATGTCGTCGCATCCTCATGCCAGCCGTCCGAAGACACAACACTGAAATCTAACAGTGCGTCACCATATTGCCTCAAGACCATGCGATTTTTGCGACTAGTCGCATGAATCGCACTAATTCCGACGGTCTGCCGAAAATTCCTGCGCAGCAGGTATTGCGATGCCAGCCTGCTTCAACCTCTGCTGACCAATCCCGATGTGGCTCCACTGATCCCAATCCATCGACACGCTTGTATGTTCAGTACTGACCAGTACGGTAAAGTCTGGTGGTAGCCAGACGAGACCGTGCAGTTTGCCCCGCGCTTGGGTGTTGGAGCCCGTGACTGAGTACAAAACGCACGGTTGCCGTGCTGGTCTTCCTGAAGCCCGAACGGTTACGCGCGCCATTTACATCGAGTGCGCATGTACAAGCATGGGATCCGAAGATCATGTCTGCTCCTTCTGCCGTAACGGTCGGCATTGACGTCGCAAAAGCTCACGTCGATGTTTCCGTACTGGGTGCCAATCTGGACATCCGTCGATTCAACAACGATGCCGAGGGCCACTCGGCCCTGGCTGTTGCCCTTCAGCCGCTGAACGTGCAGTTGGTCGTGATGGAGGCGACCGGTGGCTACGAGACCGAGCTGGCGTGCGCCTTGCAAGGTGCGGGTTTGCCGGTCGCTGTCGTCAACCCTCGGCAAGCACGCGATTTTGCCCGCTCGATGGGACGTCTGGCGAAAACCGATGCCATCGACGCACGTATGCTTGCCGAACTGGCTTCCGTGCTACTGCGTCGGGACGATCTGTCCCGCTTGCTACGTCCCGTTCCCGACGAGCGGCAGCAGTGGCTGGCTGCACTGGTGACCCGACGGCGCCAACTACTCACCATGCTCCTTTCGGAGCGACAGCGGCTCCAGATCACGCCGGTTGGTCTGCATTCAAGTCTGCTGGCTATCATTGCCGCCATCCAGGCACAACTCGATGACATTGACGCTCAGATGGTCGCTCATGTACGCCAGCACTTCGGTGAACTCGACCGCCTGTTGCAGTCCACACATGGAATTGGCCCGGTATCCAGCGCCTGCCTGATCGCAGAACTGCCCGAATTGGGCCGGCTCAATCGCCGTCAGATTGCAGCCCTCGTTGGCGTCGCTCCCATTGCTTGCGATTCCGGCTTACGTAATGGGCGACGACGGGTTCAAGGTGGCCGCTTCGCGATCCGTCGCGTGCTGTACATGGCTACATTGACTGCCACACGCTACAACCCCGCCATCAGAGCCTTCTATCAACGCCTGAAGGCCGCCGGCAAACTGTCCAAGGTCGCGCTTGTTGCCTGCATGCGCAAGCTCCTAACCATGCTCAATGCCATGGTCAAAACCAACACGCCTTGGGACGATTCACTTCATCGGGCTTGACTCGGAAGACGGTTACTCAGTCCATGACGATTTTCACCGCAGCGTGTTGATGCGACATCCGTTGGCTTTGATTTGATTCGAGCCGGATTTCGTACACGCAATGGTACTGCGTGGTGCTGACTTGCCTCACTCACACCCATCTTTAGCCTGGCATCGGTCGGTACAGCCCGCAAACAAAGCTGATGCAAAGCGGCACCCGCGCGCCCCGCTTCGCATTTCGATTGCCTTTCTCGGCGTGATCTGGCCGTGGCTCTTGCAACACACTGATTTCGAGATTGACTACAACGGCATCGATCCGCATCGCAATCTCACTGGCGGTTCCAATATCTCCCGGTGGCGAGCACCGTCGACGACTACGATGCGCCGCTCCCCTGGTAGATGCCGGCCGACCTGCGCTGATCCGCTTCCTTACCGCACCTCAAACGTCCCACCGGTTTGCTCTGTAGGAGGTCGTTAGCGAATCGCACATAGTGAAATTGAATTGGATGTAGCGCTTGCGTTTCGCATCGACCACGATCCACACGCGGTTCATAGCGCACAGATAATCGAGCGCAGCATCGAGTCGCTGTCGAGGTCGCAACGGGCCATTCCGGAGCACTGCATTCTTTGGTGCTGCCGTGAAGCCACGGCACCTGTACTGGGAATGCAGGTAATTTTCAAGCGTCTGCGCATCGGTCTGAATCTGCGACACCACGCTCTGCGGTGAAAAGATGCGCTTGAACTCATGCAGGTGCCATTCAACAATTGCGTTTGCACGGTTCAACGAATCAACCGAGATCTTCCCTTCCTGCCTGGAAAACACGTGTAGCAGCGCGGCAATGCGCCCTGTAATCTCCAACGCCTTCGACCCGAAGTCCTTGATGTCGTGCATGTATGCGTTGGGTTGCAGCATCTGTTCGATATGATTCGCGATCACGATCCAGCGAGCCACAGCGTCGTCCGAAAACTCCAACGTCGTGCGTGCCACCTCACCGGCGTCGACACGCCGCCCGAATTCGTCGAGCAGCTCGTGCATACGCTCGTGGAATTTCGGCAAATGGATCCATTCATCGTTGAGACTGTACGTAAAGCGCACTCCCTGAGTCGAAACTGGGCAACCGATTAGATAACGCGCCAAATGCCCTGAACCCCGCATGACGTCACCCCGTCGGTCGACCATTTCCTTGAACACCTTGGGCTGGACCATGTACGAAACCGATACACGTGGATTGCGCACCACGACACTGACGCCATCGCGGCGGTCCAACGTCAACATCGGCGCACCGTCCCATGCCTTGTTAAGCACCCCCGTTTGATTCAACGCGCCGCCTTTGATGATGACCTCCCCCTCGTCCGAGACGAATGCAATCGATTCACCGTCGCCCTCGAGAGCGTCCATCAGTGCCCGTTCGGTCACGTTCTGTCGCATGATACGGCGCGCCCGAGGCTTGATCGGCTTACGCGCATTGTGGTCGGACAGTTGAATACGCGGTTCTTCGATCGACTCGCCCTCCTGCGTCAGCTTCGTGATCCGTCGATGAAGACCCGCCCCCTCCGACTTCCAGATGCGGTGCTCCTGTTCGTACTTTGCAAGATCGTCCTTGTACTTCTTCATACGACTTGTATCGAACTCGTAGAGCGGTTTCGCGACCAAATTGTGCACGCGTGTTTTGCGCTCACCGGACTCCGCCACTACGAGTAAATTCAAGGACAGCGGGCGTACCTGTCCTGTTGGCAACCGCACCTCGTAAATGCCTTGTGCTGAGACCGCCATGTCTGTCAGAAACTCCATGGCGATCAAAGCGTCCGGTGCCTGCGTATTTGTCCAAACTTCGTTGATCGCATCCCTGATGATCAGGTAAAACGCATCAATCGGATACCGCCGCGGCGACGTAAGATCAAAACTCATACGACCTCCGGCGTGTTCGTCACGTGATTGCCTTGGCTGCCACTCGCCAGGCGTTCTCGGCGTAGCCCATGCGACAGGGCAGCGACGCTCAGCATGGGAAGTTTCGTTTTTTTCATCTGCATTCCTAAATTCTACGATTTGAAATCTTCTAAACTTATGTCGATCTTATCTACACCACTGATGACCGAACATGATTCCGGCCCGGCCGGCCTTACACTGACGTTTACGTGGTCGCGTTTGTTTGCGAACCTTCGTCATTGACATGCGGGAGATTCGAACCGCAGCGCTCGCAGCGCACACGCTCTCCGGTTTCCTTGCGCTGCTTGCGTTCAGCTTCCAGCAGCGAACGGAAACCTCCCATGGAGAGCCGCAATCCCGATTTCTCCAATTCTTCGACAATTTGCTTCTGTGGAACTTCGCGCCCGATGGCGCGCTCGATGGCCAGATACGCCTTCTCGAACAGTAGAACCTTTTGCTGTTGTTTGCTGGGCTGCAAAGCGTCGAGCGATTCGACGAGGCGCTGCGCATCGGAGGATGTGCTGGGGAGTTTATTGTCGTCGTTCGTATTCATTCTTAACCTTGATTGAATAGTTCGCGGCCTGACGCCGCAATATAGGCTCCAAAATCGAAACACCTATGCTTGGCGATTGATCAGCTGCGCGAGCGCGTCGGCCGGCCAGAGCAGACGGCGGTTCGGCAATTTGACGGGGCGGAGTTCGAAGTAGCTCCCGGTCTGTGCGTAGCGCTTGCGGATCGATTGCGCGCTCAGGGAAAGCGCCGTTGCCAGTTCTTCGGTCGTCAGAAACGTGCGACCACCGAACGTTATTACTTGGTGGATGTTGCCCATATCGCCTCCTGTAGTGATGAGCGTTGACGTACACACCGTACAAATCCCCACCTTTCTTCGAGGATCAACGTCGCGATGTGGATCGTAGTTTCGCTCGATATAGGAACATCCCCTCTTACCATGGGAGGTTCCACCTAGCATTGGCGCGAGTTCACGTGGTTCAGGACGGGAAGTGGTTGTGAAGTTCGGCGTGAAGTTCGGATAGTTCGCACGGGCCGCGGAGCATAGCGGCGGTGGAAGATTCTCTGGATATACGGGTGCAGAGTTGCACAACTGGGGCAAGGCCGACACGGCGCGCAAGTCGAATCGCGCTGACGTAAAGGTGTCGCCCGAACAGATGGGGATTGCTCGGCTTCGAGCAGAACTGGTGCGGGTGAAGATCAAGCCACGACGTAGATCGCGAAGGCGTCAGCACGGATCGCACGAAACTGGTACGCCGCGCAGCGAGCGGCATAATGGCTCAGCTACTGGATTGGATACGAAAATGGCGGGCGTCCTCAGCGACCAGACTTTACGCTGGGACGGGCGCTGAGGACATCAGCGCCCGGCGATAGACTATGGCCGGGAGGATGAATCCGATCAAGCAGGAAGCATGGGCGCGACACCGACCAAAACTCAACCAATAAATCCTGACCGATTGCGCAGACGATCGGATTCCTTTTCCCAATCCGACCGCCACGCCTCGAGGTCTTGTTTCTTAAGAAAGATCTCGTCCAATTCGCGAAGCCGACGCTTTCGAACCGTGTGCAGCCAGCTTGCAACCGCGACAGGGTTCCAATGCGCCTCAACGCCTTGAGCGGGCTTCTTCTCTATACGCGCAGACTCTTTTAGCCCTTGAGGCGGGTTGGAAAAGGTTCTGTTCCATTTGCGTTGCTCCTCCTCCGACAGCGTTTTTTTTGCGAATAGATTGACGATGACTCTGGTTTGAATGCCTTTCCACGGTTGACCATCCGCAGCACCCGACATGCTGCCGTCACGAGACGAAGTATCCGATTCGGTCCCTGGCTGGGGAACAGCATCAACCGCCTGAGGCAACATGCTGCTATCGCCAGCCGAAGTATCTGCTTTGGTCCGTGACCGCGGCTTAGGAGCAGAGTCCCAAGGTCCTTCGGTAGCACGCCCCGGTCTCTGATACCCCCACTCGTCGGCCGAAAATAGCCCGGCATATGTGCTATAAAGGTGCCCGATCGCCTCGCGATCGCCGTATTGCGATGGATCGAGCCGCTTGTAGAGATCCGGTGCAAATTGGTTCACGGACGCCAGAAATTCACTTATATCAACGTTCTTGAACCTGCACCAAGCAAGAAAAAGGGGCGGCTGAACTAGACCGGATGACATTAGATGACTCTTCCAGTACGCAAAAAGCCGAAGCGCATCGCGGACCCGCCTGGATAGGAAACTCAATGTATCCCATTCGGCCAACAGTTCCTTGTCGGGAACATCTATTGGCTTGACGCCATAAACAAGGCACGCAGCGGCCAATGGCGTCCATTCCCTTTTGTTCAACCACTGAACCACTGTTTCTTCGTCAAGGTGTTCGCTAATGATTCTGGCCATTTTCGCTCGCCCCGCGTTGTTCGGGGACTATTTCGGTGACTGTGGCTGTGTTGTGGTTGGCTTGACGTCGATATTTGCTTGCACCAACAGCCACGCTTCAATCTTATCGTGCCACATCCGAAGCAGATCAAGCGGGCGCCGCCGATAATGCTTCTCGGCGATGGCGGAGGGCTTGTGCCCCTGGATCTGCGCAACAACACCGACCGGCACCTCGACCCACTCCGACAGCGTACCGAATGAGCGACGAAGTCCGTGCAATGTCACATGGGGTAGGCCTGCGACCGCCAATGCTTTACGGTGCGCAACACCGGGATCTGCAATCTTGCCATCGGCCGCTTTGGCACTCGAAAAGACCCATTGCGAAGGACTCCACTGCTCCCCCTTCGCTGCCAGCCGGGCGACTTTTTGGCTACTCGGCGGCGTCTCGTTCAATCGCTTCAGGTTCAGAAGAAGGCTCGCCAAGTACGGAGTCAGGGGTATTGTCCGGCCGCCAGAGCCCTCGACCTTGTCGTCAAGGACAAGACTTCGCCACTGGAAATCGACATCTTCCCAGCGAAGTGACGCCCATTCCTCGCGCCGCGCACCAGTTATCAGAAGGCCTTGCAGATAGGCACTGATGACCGGATTCTCGATGTCCCGTACAGCACAGAACCAGGTCTTGAGTTGTTCGCGCTGCAGAGAATCGCCCTCCTTCGCTTTGACGCGCGGCACCACCTCCTTCACTGCTCGCGACGAATAGGCATCCGCCGGAATGATTCCAGCGTAGGCCGGTGTGTCCGCCGCCCATCGAATAAACCCTCGCAATAGACGAAAGGAGAGGGCGGATACGGTAGGACGCTCCGATGACTGTGCCGCGAGCCACTGGCTCACGCACTTTCCCGTCAGGTCAGAAAGCTTGACCGGACGCAACGGCGCAAGCGGTCCCGCCTTTCTTGTGCCCATGCCGCTCTTTCGAGGTTGGCCACCAACGCCGCCGTGTTGGAGGTGATCACGGTAATGCAGCGCACCCCAAAAGGACTTACGCGTTTCGACGTAATCGTCCCACGCTTCACCAAACGTTACGTCCTTCCTCCGAGCCTCTGCCCGCCGAGCTTCATGAGCCGCCCGCTGGTCAGCCCTCACTTCCCTGGGATCTTTGCCCTCGTCAACCAGCGTTTTCAACTTGCTGGCCTCGATGCGAGCCTTACCGAGATCCCAAGCTCGAGCATCGCCGATGGTCACTCGGACTGTTTTGCCGAACAGCCTAGACTCAAAAACGTAGGCCCGCGTGCCAGCCGCAGTAACGCGCAAGCCTAGGCCAGGCGTCCTTGCGTCCCAATGGATTGTCTGCTGCTTTCCTGGCTCACACCCGAAGCCCTCAACCCGTGCCGCTGTAAAACTTTGCTTTGCCATTCCAGCCCCAAGTAGGCACCATGTAGGCAAATTGTGCGAACATAAAGGTATCTAAGTCAACGTAAAAATCGGGACGCCGTCACGTTAGACATTGTTTTCTATTGATTTTTTCGCTTACATGGATGCCGCTCCATATTCATCCATCCGCAGTCTTCAGGACTCGACGTCCTCGAGGCTGAAGATTTCGGTCTGGTCGTTGTACGAGAAGATCTCGCCGTAACGGCCCCAGTCGATCACCGCGTCGAGCGTTTCCTCGGCCGCGCCGTCCGACAGGAAGTCCTCGAGTTCCTGCTCGAAGCGCACGCGCGGCGAGCGGCACGTGCTTCAGCAGGTGATCCGCGAACATCAGCTTGCGCTCCTGCGTACCGAATTCCGCGAACACGCGCCCCGGCGGCGTCAGGAACACGTCGCCTTCGCGCACGTCCGCGAAGCCGAGGTACTGCAGCACTTCCGCGATCGGGAACAGGTCGTCGACCTCGAGGTGCAGCGTGCGGGCGATTTCCGGCATGTCGGCGCGGCCATGGTACGGCGCCATCGCGAGCGTCTCGATCAGGCCGGCCATCAGGTTGGTCGACACCTGCGGCAGCCAGCTGCCGAGCTCGAGTCCCTTCTTCGTCGCTTCGCCGGTCTGGCGTGCGGTCATCTTCGCGTAGATGTCGTCGACGAGCTTGCGGAACGCGGGGTCCAGACGATTGCGCGGATGCTTGAACGGCACCTTGATTTCGGCGATCACGCGCCCCGGGTTCGATGACAGCACGAGAATCCGGTCGCACATGAACACCGCTTCCTCGATGTTGTGCGTGACGATCAGCACCGACTTGATCGGCATCCGGCCTTGCGTCCACAGATCGAGCAGATCGGTACGCAGCGTTTCGGCCGTCAGCACGTCGAGTGCGGAGAACGGCTCGTCCATCAGCAGGATCGTCGGGTCGACGACGAGCGCGCGCGCAAAACCGACGCGCTGGCGCATCCCGCCCGACAGCTCGCGCGGATACGCGTTCTCGAAACCGTCGAGACCGATCAGGTCGATCGCGGCGAGCGCACGCTCGCGCCGCTCGCGTGCACCGACGCCGAGCGCTTCCAGCCCGGCTTCCACGTTCTGCAACACGGTGAGCCACGGGAACAGCGCGAAGGTCTGGAACACCATCGCGACGCCTTCGGCCGGGCCGCGCAGCGGCTGGCCGAGGTAGGTCACTTCGCCGCCGGTCGGCTCGATCAGGCCGGCGATGATGCGCAACAGCGTCGATTTGCCCGAGCCCGAGCGGCCGAGCAGGCCGACGATCTCGCCTTCGCGCAGCGACAGGTTCGCGTCGTCGAGCACGAGCAGTTCGCCCTGCGTCTTGTTGAAGCCGCGGCAGACATGATCGACGCGCAGGATTTCTTCACCGAGGCGCGGGGGCTGGGACGTCTGGACGGGGGCGTTTACAGCATTCGGATTGTGCATCGCGTTTCGCTCTCAATCGGTCTCAGTCGAGCCGCAGCTTCGCTTCGGCGAAGGCATACAGCGGGCGCCACAGCAGGCGGTTGAACAGGGTGACGAACAGGGACATCACGGCGATGCCCAGGATGATCTTTGGAAAATCGCCGGCGGCGGTGGTCTGCGCGATGTAGGCGCCGAGGCCGTGCGCCTCGATCTTGGTGCTGCCCCACTGCACGGCTTCCGACACGATGCTCGCGTTCCACGCGCCGCCCGAGGCGGTGATCGCGCCCGTCACGTAGTACGGGAAGATGCCGGGCAGGATCGCCTGGCGCCACCACTGCCAGCCGCGGATGCGGAAGTTGGTCGCCGCTTCGCGATAGTCATTCGGGTAGGACGTTGCGCCGGCGATCACGTTGAACAGGATATACCACTGCGTGCCGAGCACGATCAGCGGCGACAGCCAGATGTCCGCGTTCAGGTGGAAGCGCGCGATCACGATCACGAACACCGGGAACAGCAGGTTGGCCGGGAACGCGGCGAGGAACTGCGCGAGCGGTTGCAGCTTCTCGGCCAGCTTCGGGCGCAGCCCGACCCACACGCCGATCGGCACCCAGATCACCGACGCGATCGAGATCAGCACGACCACGCGCAGCAGCGTGATGAGGCCGAGCACCAGCACGTGGCCCACCTCGGCCATCGTCACGCCGGTCGCGACGAAGCTGACGACGCGCCACACGATGTAGGCCGTGCCGATCAGCACGAGCCCGGCCCATGCGATGTCGACCGTGCGCGACGCCTTCTTCTCGACTTTCGGCAGCGTGAAACGCATCGCGCCCGACAGCGGCAGGCGCAGCGGGATCCGCGCGGCCTTCGCGAAGAACCAGCCGGCCGGCACGAGCAACTGATGGATCAGCCGCGTGCGGCGCACGAGGTCGAGCAGCCACGACTGCGGCGCATCGCCCGACGCGGTGTTCTCCATCCGGAACTTGTCGGCCCACGCGATGAGCGGGCGGAACAGGAACTGGTCATACGCGAGGATCACGACCGTCATCGTCAGGATCACCCAGCCGATCGCGCCGAAGTTCTTGTCGGAGATGGCCTGCGCGAGATACGCGCCGATGCCCGGCAGCGTGATCGTCTGGTTGCCGACGGTGATCGCCTCCGACGCGACGACGAAGAACCAGCCGCCCGACATCGACATCATCATGTTCCAGATCAGGCCCGGCATCGAAAACGGCACTTCGAGCTTCCAGAAGCGCTGCCAGGACGTCAGGTGGAAGCCGCGCGACACTTCGTCCAGGTCGCGCGGCACCGTGCGCAGCGACTGGTAGAAGCTGAACGTCATGTTCCACGCCTGGCTCGTGAAGATCGCGAAGATCGCGGCCAGCTCGGCGCCGAGCACGCGGCTCGGGAACAGCGCGAGGAAGAACGTGACCGTAAACGAGATGAAGCCGAGCACCGGCACCGACTGCAGGATGTCGAGGATCGGGATCAGCACCATGCCCGCGCGGCGGCTCTTGGCCGCGAGCGTGCCGTAGACGAGCGTGAACGCAAGCGATGCGACCATCGCGGCGAGCATCCGCAGCGTGGTGCGCAGCGCGTATTCGGGCAGGTTCGACGGATCGAGCGAGATCTTCTGCGTCTGCAGCACGCCGCTCGGCGCCATCGTTTCGTGAAAGCCGACCACCGCCATCGCGATCAGGCAGATGATCAGCGGAAATGCGATGAAGTCCCACCGGTTCGGCAACACGCGCCACGCGGATGCGTTGGCGGTCCGGTTCGGATTGAAGAATCCGACGTTCATCAGGCGCCCTCCCCGGTAAGGCCGAACGAAGCCGGCAGTCGATGTTGATTCATGGCAAAGCGCACGGGCGCGGTAATTCGATTGACTGGCGATCTCGCGCACGCGGCGCGCCGTGCGCGCATGCGCTGCCGCGGCCGGGCGAGTCGGGCCGCGACGGCACGACACTACACCAACCTGTATTTCAGGTACAACCGTCCGGCGACGGCGCAGGCAGCGCATGGATCGTGCCCGGCGCGTGGGCGGATGGCGGGCGCGCGGTACGGAACAGCCCGGCCGCAGTCCTGCGGCCGGCACGCAGGCCCGAATTATGCCGTGATCCGGCCCGGCCGTGAACCCGCCCGCCGCACGCGGGCACAAACCGTGTCCGGCATCAGCAGCCGGATACGACGAAGCAGGTATGATCGGGGCTAGCCCCCGGGTTCGTGTCGGCGGTGCCGCGGCCATGCGCACGCGCCCTCTGCTCTGTATACAGGCCCCGGGGATCGACCGACGAGCGGGAGGAAGGGAATGGCAGGAAACTTGGTGATCGTCTGTCGCGATCAGGATGCCGACGCGTTCTATGAACTCATGCAGGAGTACGGGTCGTTCCAGACGCGGCTGTCGTCTACGGCGTGGTACCTGAACATGAACGTCGTGCCGGAATCGCTGCAGGAGGAAATCCTGGAGCGCCTCGGCCGGTATACGACCGTCTATATCTTCGAGGCCACCACGGTGACCTACAACACGATCGACAGCAACGCGGCCGAGACGCTCGGCACGCTGTTCGGCGAATGACGCCGCGCGGCGCCTGCCCGGCCGGGCGGGCGCCGCGGCCGCTCAGGCGGCCTCGGCGTGGGGTTCATCCTTCGGCACGGCCTCGAACGGAAACGTCATCGATACCCGCAGGCCGCCTTCGGGGCGATTGCCGATGTCGCACGCGCCCCCCAGCCTGAGCACCAGCCGCTCGACGATCGCGAGCCCGAGCCCGCTGTGGCCGTTCCCGCCGCGTGCCGGGTCGAGCCGCACGAACGGCCGCGTGGCGGCCGCGAGGTCGCGCGGTGCGATGCCGCCGCCGCTGTCGCTGACCGACAACACGTAGCCCGTCGGCGTGCGCGCCGTCTCGACGAGCACCGGCGGCGCGCCGTACGCATGCGCGTTGTCCAGCAGGTTCGACAGGATCCGGTCGAGCGTCGCCGTCGGCAGCCGGAAGCCGGGATCGGCCTCCAGCCGCGTCTGGACCGCCGGCGCGTTCGGCGCGACCGCACGATAGCTGCGCGCGATCCGCTCGCACGCCTGGTCGACCGGCACCGGCTCGCTGCGGTCGGCCCCGCCATGCGCAAACACCAGGAACTGGTCGACGATGTGCGACATCGAGTCGACGTCGCGCACGACACCGTCGCGCAGCCGCGCATCGTCCATCATTTCCGCGCGCAGGCGCATCCGCGCAAGCGGCGTGCGCAGGTCGTGCGCGACGCCGGCCAGCATCACCGCGCGATCGCTTTCGGCCTGCGACACCTGTTCCACCATCTGGTTGAAGCCGTGCGTGAGCTGGCGCAGCTCGCGCGGGCCGCGTTCGCGCAGCGGCGGCACCGGCTGCCCGCGGCCGAAACGCGCGACCGCACGTGCGAGCGAGCGCAGCGGCTGCTGCAACTGCCAGGCCGCGAACAGCGCGGCGATCACGCCGGCCGAGAAGATCGTGCCGAGCCACAGCAGCATCCGGTCGAGCGAGCGCGGCGGCCGCAGCGGCTGCACCGGCACCACGATCCAGTTGCGGTCGGCCGGCTCCTTCACCCACAGCACCGGCGGATGGCCGGGCGTACCGATCTCGACCTGCGTGCCGGGCGGCATGCGCTCGCTCACGTCGTCGCGGAACCGCTTCAGCGGCGGCGGCAGCCCCGAATCGCCGCCCTTCGGCACATCGGGGCTGTCGGGCGCCACGAGCCGCACGCGCGACGGCAACGGCTGGTCGGGCGTGCGCTCGACGTGCTGGCGCACCGCATCGACGAGGAACGCGGCCTCCTCGACCGCGTAACGCGTCTGCATCTGGTTGCGCTCGAGCCGCATCGCGAAGAACCACGCGAAGTGCGACAGGAGCAGGACACCGACGACGAGCAGCGCCAGCCGCCCGAACAGCGAATCAATGGGTTTGCGCATGAGCCTCGCCGTCGGGCACGAACACGTAGCCGCGCCCGCGGACCGTCTGGATGAAGCGCGGCGTCGACGGATCCGTTTCGAGGATGCGGCGCAGGCGCCACACCTGGACGTCGATGCCGCGGTCGGTGCCGTCGTACTCGGGCCCGTGCAGCAGCTCGAGCAGCCGCTCGCGCGTGAGCGTGCGCAGCGCATGGTTCACGAAGATCTTCAGCAGCGCGAATTCGCTGCTCGACAGCGTGGCCGGCTTGCCGTCGACCGACAGCGTGCGCGCCTGGAAGTCGAGCAGGAAGCGGCCGAACGCGAACGGCTCGCGCTGCTCGGGCGCGGCCGCCGACGGCGTCGCGCGGCGGCGGCGCAGCACGGCCTGCACGCGCGCGAGCAACTCGCGCGGGTTGAATGGCTTGCCGAGGTAGTCGTCCGCACCGAGCTCGAGCCCGACGATGCGGTCGACGTCGTCCGCCCGCGCGGTCAGCATGATCACGGGGATGTCGTCGCCGGCCGCGCGCAACTGGCGCAGCGCGGTCAGGCCGTCCACGCCCGGCATCATCAGGTCCAGCACGATCAGGTCGGGCCGCTCGCGCTCGAGGCGCTTCTCGAGCGTCGCCGCGTCGTGCAGCACGGACACTTCCATCCCCTGGCGCACGAGATAGTCGCGCAGCAGGTCTCGGAGTTCTTGGTCGTCGTCGACGATGAGGATCTGGGTAGTCATGGCTCGAAGTTTACCGCGCGAGGGCGGAGTCGAAGAACGAAACAAAGGGACGAAAGGGTTACTGCGGGTTACCGCGCAAGGGAACTGTAATGCTCGGTAACCGGGCCGCCACCCCGCGTAACACCCGCCGGGGCCTGCATCGCTAACCTGCGTCTTACCGGATGCGGCACCCGACTTTCCCGGCGCCGCATCGCCGGACCCTTTGGATACAAGGAGTTTCTGAAATGTATAAGAAGACTTCCCGCGTGGCCATCGCGGCCGCCACCGTGCTCGCTCTCGCATTCGGCACCGCGCATGCCGCGCAGCCCGACGACATGCCGCCGCCGGGCGGCCCCGGCATGCACCGGATGCACGGCGGGCACGAAGGCGGCCCGTTCGGCGCGATCATGAAACTGCACGACCAGTTGAAGCTCAACGCGTCGCAGGAACAGCAGTGGCAGGCGGCCGTCAACACGATGAAGCAGAACCGTGACGCGATGCGCAAGAGCCACGAGCAGATGCGCGAGCAGTTCAAGGCACAGCAGAACCAGCCGATCCTCGACCTGAGCGCGATGCATTCGGCGCGCCAGCAGGCGGAGGCGCAGAACGCGCAACTGCGCGAGCAGACGTCCGCCGCGTGGCTCACGTTCTATAACGGGCTGAACGACTCGCAGAAGACGATGGTCAGCACGGCGCTCAAGCAGCAATTCGCGAAGATGGAACAGCGCCACGAGAAGATGAAGGAGCGCTGGGAACAGCACCGCGCGGCCGCCAAGGGCGCATCGGCGCCGGCGCAGTAAGCCGGCGGGCCGCTCCCGCAGCGGCCTCGAACGGGGACGCAGGCATCGGCCTGCGTCCCCTTTTTCATTTCAGGCGACGTCGAACAGCAGCACTTCGGCGGCCCGGCCGCGCGCGAACGCCACCGCGTCCACGCCGCCGATCCGCGCGCCGTCGCCGGCGGCCAGCGCGCGGCCGTTGACCTCGACCTCGCCGCGCGCCACGTGCACATAGACGCTGCGCCCGGCCGGCACGTCGAACGCCGCCGTCTCGTCGCCGTCGATCAGCCCCGCGAAGATGCGGGCGTCGGCCCGCATCGACAGCGCGCCGTCGCCGCCGTCGGGCGCCGCGACGAGCCTGAGCCGGCCGCGCTTCTCGTCGTCGGCGAAGCGCCGTTCCTCGTAGCCGGGCCGCCCGCCCGGCTCGGCCGGCTGCAGCCAGATCTGCAGCAGATGCAGCGGCCGGTCGCGCGATGCGTTGGTTTCGCTGTGCTGGAGCCCCGTGCCGGCGCTCATCCGCTGGATGCCGCCGGGCCGGACGATCGCGCCGCAGCCGAGGCTGTCGCGATGCGCGAGCGCGCCATCCAGCACGTACGTGACGATCTCCACGTCGCGGCGCGGCTGCATCCCGAAGCCGCGCGTCGGTGCGATCAGGTCCTCGCTCAACACGCACAGCGCGCCAATGGGCGGACGTACCGGCGCATGCTCGGTGTGGCAGGCGGACGAAAAGCTGTGACTCGATTCGAGCCAGCCGTGGCGCGTGCGGCAGCGGTCTTCGGCGCGCAGGATCTGGAACATTGGGGAGGACGCTCGGGGGCGCAGATGTTCTGTTCGGGTTTACCTCCACTGTAGGGGGAGACCGAAAGCGCCACAATCCGCCGCCGGCGCACCGCATCGTTGCACCCGCGCAAACAATTGCCAAAATATTCGTTGTGAATACCACGATTGCCGCAACAGCCGAATCGAGGAATCGGTCGATCGCGCCGGATTGCCGTTTTCCGGATATCGCGTTCGGGTAAAATACCGCCCTTTTGGCGTTCGCCGTTCCGGCGGCCGCCAGCGCCAGAGCGCCGATCGGCGATTTTTGGCCGTCTAGAATACGCCGCGGCGCCCGGTCCGACCGGCCGCGAGCGCCCCCGGAAAGTCAGCAACAGAAGGATGGAAATGAAGAAGGCCGCCCTGTGCGCCGCCCTCGCCCTCGTGGCGGGCAGCGCCTTCGCGAAGGAGTGGAAGACCGTGCGGATCGGCGTCGATGCCAGCTACCCGCCGTTCGAGTCGACCGCACCGAGCGGCGAGATCGTCGGTTTCGACGTGGATCTCACCAAGGAAATCTGCAAGCGGATCAACGTGAAATGCGTGTGGGTGGCGCAGGATCTCGACGGGATCATTCCGGCGCTGAAGGCGAAGAAGTACGACGTCATCGTGTCGTCGCTGACCGTCACGGACAAGCGCCGCGAACAGATCGACTTCTCCGACAAGGTGTACGACGCGCCCGCGCGGATGATCGCGAAGACCGGCTCGCCGCTGCTGCCGACGGTCGCGTCGCTGAAAGGCAAGCGCGTCGGCGTCGAGCAGGGCTCGACGCAGGAGACCTTCGCGAAAGCGTACTGGGAACCGCAGGGCGTGACGATCATTCCTTACCAGAACCAGGACCAGGTCTATGCCGATCTCGGCTCGGGGCGCCTCGACGCGACGCTGCAGGACGAGTTGCAGGCCGACTACGGCTTCCTGCGCACGCCGCGCGGCAAGGGTTTCGCGTTCGCCGGCCCGGAAGTGAAGGATCCGAAGACGATCGGCGACGGCACCGCGATCGGCCTGCGCAAGGAAGATACCGATCTGAAGCTCAAGATCAACCGGGCGCTGGCCGACATGCATAAGGACGGCACGTACGACCGGCTGTCGCACAAGTACTTCTCGTTCAGCGTCTATTCGGCGCCGGCCCGCTGAACGCCGACGACGAGAAGCAGCGGATGCGGGGGCGGCCCCGCGGCCGCGCAGTACAGGCAGTCAACCACGCGCCGCCCGCCCCCTTGCCCGCCGCTCGCGCGACGGGCAGGCCCGGCACCGTTGCCGGGGCGGACGGTCATGATACGTACGGGGCGTTCCGCGCAGCTTGGCGGGCGCGTCTTTCGCGGCGCACTGCGTGCGCCCTCAGGGACCACACCAGGGACCACATATGTTTCTACAAGGTTACGGCCCGCTGATCCTCGCTGGCACCTGGCAAACCGTCAAGCTGGCGGTGCTTTCGCTTGCGCTGTCGTTCCTGCTGGGGCTGCTCGGCGCCGGCGCGAAGCTGTCGCGCAACCGCGTGACGAACGGCGTCGGCACCGTCTACACGACGCTGATCCGGGGCGTCCCCGATCTGGTGCTGATGCTGCTGCTGTTCTACAGCCTGCAGATCTGGCTGAACATGGCGACCGACGCACTCGGCTGGGACCAGATCGATATCGACCCGTTCCTCGCCGGCGTGCTCGTGCTCGGCTTCATCTACGGCGCGTACTTCACCGAGACGTTCCGCGGCGCATTCCTGTCCGTGCCGCGCGGCCAGCTCGAGGCCGGCAGCGCGTACGGGATGACGAACTGGCAGGTGTTCACGCGGATCATGTTCCCGCAGATGATGCGCTTCGCGCTGCCGGGCATCGGCAACAACTGGCAGGTGCTCGTGAAGTCGACCGCGCTCGTGTCGATCATCGGCCTGGCGGACGTCGTGAAGGCGTCGCAGGACGCCGGCAAGGGCACGCTGCGGTTCTTCTTCTTCACGCTGATCGCGGGAGCGGTCTACCTCGCCATCACGACGATCTCGAATTTCGTGCTGATGTGGCTCGAAAAGCGCTACTCGACCGGTGTCCGCAAGGCTGACCTATGATCGAACTCATCCAAGAATACTGGCGCAACTATCTCTACACCGACGGTTATCGCATCACCGGTGTCGCGATCACGCTGTGGCTGCTGGTCGTGTCGATCGGCCTCGGCTTCTGCCTGTCGGTGCCGCTCGCCGTCGCGCGCGTGTCGAAGCGGAAGTGGCTGTCGGGCGCGGTGTGGCTGTACACGTACGTGTTCCGCGGCACGCCGCTCTACGTGCAATTGCTGCTCTGCTACACGGGCCTCTACAGCCTGCAGGCCGTGCGCGGCACGCCGATGCTCGACGCGTTCTTCCGCGACGGGATGCACTGCACGCTGCTCGCATTCACGCTGAACACCTGCGCGTACACCACCGAAATCTTCGCGGGCGCGATCAAGGCGACGTCGTACGGCGAGATCGAAGCCGCGCGCGCATACGGAATGTCCACGTTCACGATGTATCGCCGCGTGATCCTGCCGTCGGCGCTGCGCCGCGCGCTGCCGCTCTACAGCAACGAAGTGATCCTGATGCTGCACGCGACGACGGTGGCCTTCACCGCGACCGTGCCGGACATCCTGAAGATCGCGCGCGACGTGAACTCGGCGACCTACATGTCGTTCCACGCGTTCGGCATCGCCGCCCTGCTCTACCTCGTGATCTCGTTCACGCTCGTGTGGCTGTTCCGCCAGGCCGAGCGCCGCTGGCTCGCGTATCTGCGCCCGCAAGGCAAGTAAGTTTTCGCAGGACTATTGATGAATTCCCAGACCCAGAAGCTTTTCGTCGACGATCTCCACAAGCGGTACGGCGACAACGAGGTGCTCAAAGGCGTGTCGCTGAAGGCGAACTCGGGCGACGTGATCAGCGTGATCGGCTCGTCCGGCTCCGGCAAGAGCACGATGCTGCGCTGTATCAACTTCCTCGAGCAACCGAACGCGGGCCGCATCTTCGTCGACGGCGAGGAAGTACGCACCGCGCTCGACAAGACGGGCGCGCTGCGCGCGGCCGACTCGAAGCAACTGCAGCGCGTGCGCACCAAGCTGTCGATGGTGTTCCAGCACTTCAATCTCTGGTCGCACATGAACGTGATCGAGAACGTGATGGAAGCCCCGGTGAACGTGCTCGGCATTCCGAAGAAGGAAGCGGAAGACCGTGCGCGCGAGTATCTCGAGAAGGTCGGCCTCGCGCCGCGCGTCGAGAAGCAGTATCCGTCGCATCTGTCGGGCGGCCAGCAGCAGCGCGTGGCGATCGCGCGGGCGCTCGCGATGCATCCGGACGTGATGCTGTTCGACGAACCGACGTCCGCGCTCGATCCGGAGCTCGTCGGCGAAGTGCTGAAGGTGATGCAGAAGCTGGCCGAGGAAGGCCGCACGATGATCGTCGTCACGCACGAGATGGGCTTCGCGCGCAACGTGTCGAATCACGTGATGTTCCTGCACCAGGGCCGCGTCGAGGAAGAAGGCGTGCCGGCCGAGGTGTTCGCCAATCCGAAGAGCGAGCGCCTGCGCGGGTTCCTGTCAGGCAGCCTCAAGTAACGCGTCCGTCACGCACGACGCCCGAACGGGCGCCTCGCGGTTCGCCGCGCGGCGCCCGTTTCGCGTTTACGCGGCGCTCACCGGCGTGCCGTCGGCAAACGCGCGCAGTGCGTCGCCCGCCAGCCGGTAACGCACCCATTCGCTCTGCGGCGCCGCGCCGACGCGCTCGTAGAAGCGGATCGCCGGCTCGTTCCAGTCGAGCACGCTCCATTCGAAACGCCCGCAGCCCGACTCGACCGCGATCCGCGCGAGCGCCTTCAGCAGCCGCAGCCCCGCGCCGGCGCCGCGAAAACGGGGCGACACGTACAGGTCCTCCAGATACAACCCCTGCCGCGCGAGCCACGTCGAATACGAGAAGAAATACACGGCGAAGCCGGCCGGCTCCCCATCGACCTCGCACATCAGCGCACGCGCCGGCGAGCCTTCGCCGAACAGGCTGCGTTCGAGCGATGCGGGCGTCGCGACGACTTCGTGCTCGGCCTTCTCGTAGACGGCCAGTTCGGTGATGAAGCGCAGGATCAGCGGCACGTCGGCGACGGTGGCGGAACGGATATCGATTTGCACGGGTTGAGCCCTCCTCCGGCCCGGATATGAAAAGGGAAAGCGGCGCCGCGCACCCGCGCTGGCGCCGTTCGAACCAGCATGCTACGTTCACGTCCTTCCTGCAGGAAGTGCAGTTTCTTCATCCAGACCTGAACATGATGCATCCCGATCTGCGCCGCCTCGACCTGAACCTGCTGCTCGTATTCGACGCGCTGTATCGCCACCGGTCGGTCGCGGCGGCCGCGCACGAGCTCGCGTTGAGCCCGTCGGCGTTGAGCCACGCGCTCGCACGGCTGCGCGACGCGATCGGCGATGCGCTGTTCGTGCGCCTCGGCAACGAGATGCAGCCGACCGTGCGCGCCGACGACATCGCCACGTGGGCCGGCGACGCGCTCGACGCGATGTCGAAGGGGCTCGCCCGCGCACGCCGCTTCGATCCCGCGCAAAGCGACCGGACGTTCGTGTTCGCCGCGACCGACTACACCGCGTTCGCGGTACTGCCGGCGTTCCTGGCCCGCATCCAGCACGTCGCGCCGCGCCTGCGGATCCGCGTCGTTCATTCGGACCGCAAGATTTCCGTCGACGCGCTCGCGGCCGGCCGCATCGACTTCGCGCTCGGCTACCACGAGGAAACGGCCGCCGACGCGCCCGGCATCGAGGATTTCGACTGGTTTTCCGACGACTACGTCGTGATCGCGAGCGCCGCGCATCCGGAGATCCGCCGGCGGCTGACGCTCGACCAGTATCTGGCGGCCCGCCACGTCGTCGTCACGCCGTGGAACGAGTCGCGCGGCGTGGTCGACTACGTGCTCGACCGGCTCGGCCTCGCACGGCACGTGGCCGTGCAGTTGCCGACCGTACTGGCCGCGCCGTTCGTGATCGCGGAGTCGGCACTCCTGATGACCGTGCCGAACCGCGCCGCGCAGGCGCTGCGGCATGCAGCGCCGATCCGCATCTTCCCCGCGCCGTTCGAGATCCCGCGCTACACGGTGAAAATCTACTCGCACGCGAAGCATGCGCGCACCGATGCGCACCGCTGGATTCGCGCGCAGCTGCTCGACGCGCGGCCGAGCCCCGACTAAGCGCGGCGCGTGGCGGGACGGGCATCGCCAGCGTCGATCGGCGCTGGCGGCAATCGCCCGAATCATTACGAAATACTTACCAATTTCGCGACTTTCGCGCTTACGCCGGCGCCTTTGGAACGTCAATAGTGGCAATCCTTGACCCACGCCCGCGGAATCCATGTCTCCCTTGTGGCACAAGGGTTTTCCGGTAATCGGGAACCCTTGGGTCCGCTGTCGCGCACCGTGTTGCATGGCAATTTGGCGACAGCGGTTAGTCAAACAACGATTTCCATCGCCACAAAATTGTATTTTTGCTAAATTAGTAACCAAAGTAGCAAAACGAAGTTCGTGAAATGTAGTTTAGCTTCACGACACTACAAGGAGACCCGCAGGCCGACCCGGCTGCGCGGGACCGCTCAACGGGTTTTCCGTCCGCTTGCCCGCGTGCCGCGCTTACCGGCCCTGCACGAGGTCTCCCTGGTTATCCCGCTTTTGCCCGGTGCGTGCCGCGCCGGGCATCTCGTGCAGTTCTGGGTTGACTTTTTGACAGGGTATGGAGGAGACGATGAAGAAAGCTTTGGTCGCGGCCGCGCTGATGGCTGCTGGGGTGGTGACGGCGCACGCACAGAGCAGCGTCACGCTGTATGGCCGCCTGGACGCAGGCCTTGAGTACCTGAACGGCCTGCAAAACGGCCACCAAGTGCGCGCGGAAAGCGGCGACTGGGGCACGAGCCTGTGGGGCTTGAAGGGCAGCGAAGACATCGGCGGCGGCAACAAGATCCTGTTCCACCTCGAAGGTGCGTTCAACACGATGAACGGCGGCTTCAGCGGCTCGATCTGGGATCGTTTCGCGACCGTCGGTATCTCGAACGACCGCTACGGTACGCTGCTGTTGGGTCGCGAGCTCGCGATCGCCAACGGCGTGTGGGACTTCGACCCGTTCGGCCAGTCGGCCTGGTCGACGGCCTCGCTGGTGCGCGGCCGCAACTGGAACAAGACCAGCAACAACGTGTCGTACCAGTCGCCGTCGCTGTACGGCCTCGACTTCTACGGCCAGTTCTCGTTCTCGAACTCGACCAGCTTCAACGGCAACACGACGGCCGGCCAACCGGGCCGTGCAATGGGCGGTCAGGTTACCTACACGAATTCGCTGTTCCAGTTGCGCGGTATCTATGACGAAACGCGCGACAGCAACGGCCGCTTCTCGGACGTGTTCAACTACTCGCGTGAATACTTCGCGGGCGTGAACGTGTTCCTCGGCCAGTTCAAGGTCCAGGCGGCCTACCAGGCATCGCGCGCCGACGGCAGCGGCGGCCCCGCAGTGAACGCCGGCGTGACGGGTACGCAACAGGTCTGGGGCGGCGTGACGTGGCAGGCCACGCCGGCGGCGGCGCTGATCGCAGCCGTGTATCACGTGAACGCGAACCATGGCGGCGGCAACGCGAACATCTACACGGTCGGCGGCTCGTACAACATCTCGAAGCGCACGCTGTTCGACGTCCAGGTCGCGACGGTGCGCAACAGCTCGACGGCCAACTTCGGCCTGAACGCGAACGGCGCCGGTACGGCCGTGTCGACCGGCAACCCGCATCCGGGCGGCAGCCAGACCGGCGTCTACGCCGGTATCCAGCACCTGTTCTGATCAGGCGCCGTCAAAGAACGATTCGACAACACTTTCCACGCTGCTGCGAGAGGCGCGTATCGGTGCGGTACCCAGACGGGTATCCGCACCGTTTTTTCTTGGCGGGCCGGCTCGGGCCTGCCGCGCCGATCGACGAATGCGGCGCTCAGACGGCCGCTTCGTTCTCTTCGCCGGTGCGAATGCGGATCACGCGCTCGACGTCCGACACGAAGATCTTGCCGTCGCCGATCTTGCCGGTGCGCGCCGCACCGATCACCGCGTCGATCACCTGATCGACCTGCGCTTCCGCGACGACCACCTCGATCTTCATCTTCGGCAGGAAGTCGACGACGTATTCGGCGCCGCGATACAGCTCGGTATGGCCCTTCTGGCGGCCGAAGCCCTTCACTTCCGTCACGGTCAGGCCCGTGAGACCCACTTCGGCGAGCGCTTCGCGGACTTCGTCCAGCTTGAACGGCTTGATGATGGCGGTGATGCGTTTCATGATGGTTGTCCCTCAATGCTCGTTTGGATGAAAAATCGCGATCCCGATTGTAAGCCGGCGGGCCGCATCCGGCCCAGCACCGCTCAATCGAGCCGTTCGGTGAAGCGTGACGTGATCGGGTAGCGCCAGTCGCGCCCGAATGCGCGATGCGTGACGCGGATGCCGATCGGCGCCTGGCGGCGCTTGTATTCGTTGATCTTGATGAGCCGCGTCACGCGCTCGACGTCGGCCTGCGCGTAACCGGCCGCGACGATCTCGGCGAGCGGCCGGTCTTCTTCCATGTACATCCGCATGATCGCGTCGAGCACGTCGTACGGCGGCAGGCTGTCCTGGTCGGTCTGGTTCTCGCGCAGCTCGGCCGACGGCGCGCGCGTCAGGATCCGCTCGGGAATCACGTCGCGCAGCCCGTAGTCGGCCGTTGCGTTGCGATAGCGGCACAGCCGGTACACGAGCGTCTTCGCGATGTCCTTGATCACCGCGAAACCGCCGGCCATGTCGCCGTACAGCGTGCAGTAGCCGACCGCCATCTCGCTCTTGTTGCCGGTCGTCAGCACGATCGAGCCGAACTTGTTCGACAGCGCCATCAGCAGCGTGCCGCGGATGCGCGCCTGGATGTTCTCCTCCGTCGCGTCTTCCGCGCGGCCCGCGAATTCGCCGGCGAGCGCGGCGCGGAACGCATCGAACATCGGCGCGATCGCGATCTCGTCGTAGCGCACGCCGACGCGCCGCGCCATCTCCGCCGCGTCCGTCGTCGAGATGTCGGCCGTGAAGCGCGACGGCATCATCACCGCGCGCACGCGCTCGGGCCCGAGCGCATCGCACGCGACGGCCAGCACCAGCGCCGAATCGACGCCGCCCGACAGCCCGATCAGCACGCCGGGAAAACCGTTCTTGCCGATGTAGTCGCGCACGCCGGTCACCAGCGCGCGATACACCTGCGCGTCCGTCGACAGCTCGGGCGCGATCGCGCCGGGCAGCGGCCGCGCGCCGTCGAATTCGACGATCGCGTGCCCTTCGTCGAACTGCGGCATCTTCGCGACGAGCGCGCCCGCGCCGTCGAGCACGAAGGACCCGCCGTCGAACACGAGCTCGTCCTGGCCGCCGACGAGGTTCACGTACACCATCGGCAAGCCGGTCTCGCGAATCCGCGCGCGCAGGATGTCGATGCGCACCGCCTCCTTGTTCAGGTGATACGGCGAGCCGTTCGGGATCAGCAGCACCTGCGCGCCGGCCGCCTTCGCGATCTGCGCGGCCGACGCATGCCACGCGTCCTCGCAGATGATCACGCCGTATTTCACGCCGTTCAGCTCGAACACGAGCGGCTCGGTGTCGGTCGCGAAGTAGCGCTTCTCGTCGAACACCTCGGCGTTCGGCAGGTCCTGCTTGCGGTAGGTGCCGACGATCTCGCCGCCGACGATCAGCGACACCGCGTTGAAGGTGTCGGTGGGCGGCACGCCGCGCTCGATCGGGCGGTTTGCATTACCATCGACGGCTGACGCGCCCGGACCGCTGCCCGCACCGCTGCCCGCACCGCGCAACGGATGGCCGACCAGCACCGCGAGCCCGTCGAACGCCTTCAGCGCGTCGGCGAGCGCGTCGAGCGCGGCGGCGGCGGCCGCGTAGAACGCGGGCCGCAGCAGCAGGTCTTCGGGCGGATAGCCGGACAGCGCGAGTTCGGGGGCGACCATCAGTTGCGCACCATCGTTGTGCGCGGCGCGTGCGGCCGCGACGATCCGCGCGACGTTGCCGGCGAAATCGCCGACGGTGACGTTGATCTGGGCGAGAGCGAGTCGGGTCTTCATGGCGGGAGCGGCGCAACCCGGCGGCGCGCCTTGAACGGCTGACGAAATCGATCCGGGCGCGGGCCACGGCGGCCCGCATCCGGCAACATCCAACGGTACGGATTCACGCTTGAAACACGAACGCATCGATTATCGCACGGGCATCCTGTCGTCCCCCGCCGAGGTGCCGGCCGACGAATGGAACGCACTGCTCGCGCGCGACGCGCAGCCCACGCCGTTCCTGCGCCACGAATTCCTCGACGCGCTGCACGTCGCGCGCTGCGCGGTGGACGACACCGGCTGGTCGCCGCACTTCGTCACGCTGACCGACGCGGGCACCGGCCGCCTCGCGGCCGCCGCGCCCGTCTACGCGAAACAGCATTCGTACGGCGAATACGTGTTCGACTGGGCGTGGGCCGACGCGTACCAGCGCAACGACCTGCCCTATTACCCGAAGCTGCTGTGCGCGGTGCCGTTCACGCCGGTGCAGGGCACGCGGCTGCTCGCGGCCGACGACGACGCGCGCCGCCGGCTCGCGGCCACGCTGCTCGCGTTCGCCGAGCAGAGCGACGTGTCGTCGTTGCACGTGCTGTTCCCGACCGGCGACGAAGCGCGGCTGCTCGAATCGATGGGGATGATGCTGCGCGAGGGCGTGCAATTCCACTGGCTCAACGACGGCTACCGGCACTTCGATGATTTCCTCGGCACGCTCGAGCAGAAGAAGCGCAAGAACATCCGCGCGGAGCGGCGCAAGGTGCACGACGCGGGCGTGACCTTCCGGCGGCTCACCGGCGACCGCATCACCGATGCCGACTGGCGCTTCTTCTCGCGCTGCTACCGGCAGACCTACCGCGAGCACTATTCGAGCCCGTACCTGAACCTCGACTTCTTCCGCACGATCGGCGCGACGATGCCCGAGAACCTGCTGCTCGTGATCGCGGAAGCCGACGGCCAGCCGATCGCGAGCGCGCTCGCCGTGTACCGGCGCGGCGAACACGGCGGCGGCACGCTGTACGGACGCTACTGGGGCGCGATCGAGCACGTGCCCTGCCTGCATTTCGAAACGGCCTATTACCAGTTGCTCGAATTCTGCATCGAGGCCGGGCTCGACACGTTCGAGGGCGGCGCGCAGGGCGAGCACAAGCTCGCGCGCGGTTTCCTGCCGACCGTCACGCACTCCGCGCACTGGCTCGCGCATCCGGCGTTTTCCGACGCGGTCGCGCGCTTTCTCGAACGCGAGACCGCGCATATCCACGCATACGTCGACGAACTGCGCGAACACGATCCGTTCCGGCGCAGCACCGGCTAGCGCGATCCGGCGCACCGGCATGCGGCGAAGCCACGCATGGCCTCGCCGCATACGGCACGATCGTCGCCGGTTCAGTGCGCGGCGAGCGTCACTGTCTGCGACAGCGCCTGCGGGTCACGCGACGACGCGGCCGCCGACAACCCATACGTGCCCGCGCCGATCCGCCATGCGTGCGCGCTCGCATCCCACACCGCGAAGCGCTGCGCCGGCACCGCGATGCTGACCGTGCGCGCCTCGCCCGGCTGCAGCGCGACCTTGGTCCAGCCGACGAGCCGCTTCGGCGGCTCGCCGAGCGACGCGGGCAGCGCCGCGTAGATCTGCACCGTTTGCATACCGGCGCGCGCGCCCGTGTTCGTCACCGTCACGCCGACCGTCACGTTGCCCGCTGCGTCGGCCTGCGCGGACATCGCCGACAACACATACGTCGTGTACGACAGCCCGTAGCCGAACGGGAACAGCGGCTCGATCGCCTTCGCGTCGAACCAGCGATAGCCGTACGCGAGCCCTTCCGCATAGACGTTCCGCAGGTTCGACGGATCGATCGTCGGCTGTGGCAGGTCGGCCTCCTGCTTCGGGAACGTCAGCGGCAGCCGGCCCGACGGGTTCGCGTCGCCGAACAGCAGGTCGGCGATCGCCTGGCCGCCCTGCGCGCCCGGATACCACGCGTCCAGCACGCCGTGCACGTTCGCGAGCCACGGCATCAGCACCGGGCTGCCGTTCTCGAGCACGACGATCACGCGCTTGGCCTTCGCGGCGACCGCGGCGATCAGCGCGTTCTGGTCGTATTGCTGGTTGGACGGGTCCGCCTTCGCATCGGGCAGCGACAGGCTCGCGAGGTCGAGCCCCTCCGTCTGCCACTGCGTGGCGAACACGATCGCGACATCGGCCTGCGCGGCCGCGCTGGCCGCGGCGTTCGCGTCGGTGCCGTCGAGATAGCTGACCGATGCATTCGGCGCCTTCGCGCGGATCGCCGCGAGCGGCGCGGACTTGTACCAGGTCGCGCACCCGCCGAACAGCGTGTCGGCCGGTTGCTGGCAGGTCGTCACCGCGTTGCCGTCGATCGCCGGCACCGCACCCGAGCCGCCGCCCGACAGCACGCCCGCGTCCGCATGCCCGCCGATCACGACGACCGACTTGAGCGTGCCGGCGGCCAGCGGCAGCACCGGCTGCGTGTCGCCCGGCGCGGCCGCGTTCTTCAGCAGCACCGCCGCTTGCCGCGCGATCGCGAGCGCGTCGGCATTGCCGGCGGCCTCGTCGATCGCGCCGCCCGGCTTCGGCGGCGCATCCATCACGCCGATGCGGATCAGCGTGCGCAGCTTGCGCTGCACCATGTCGTTCAGCCGCGCGACCGACACGCTGCCGGCCTGCAGCGCCGCGCGCAGCTTCGAATTGAAGTACGAGCCGAGCGGCGCGTTGCCGTCGTCGGCCGCGCCCGGCTGCTCCTCGTCGAGCCCGGCCTGCACGGCCGCGACCGTCGAATGCGTCGCGCCCCAGTCCGACTGCACGACGCCCTTGAAGCCCCACTCGTTCTTCAGCACCGTCGTCAGCAAATACGGGTTCTCGCACGCATACACGCCGTTCAGCTTGTTGTACGCGCACATCACGTTGCCCGGCTGGCCGTCCTTCACGCCGATCTCGAACGCGAGGAGTTCGGCCTCGCGCATGGTCCGCTCGTCGACGACCGAATCGACCGTCATCCGGTTGGTTTCCTGGTCGTTGAACGCGAAATGCTTGATCGTCGCGATCACCTTCTGCGCCTGCGTGGCCTGCGTGCGCGCGGCGCTCAGCGTGCCCGCGAGCACCGGGTCCTCGCCCATGTATTCGAAGGTGCGGCCGTTGCGCGGCTCGCGCGCGAGGTTCACGCCGCCGCCGAGCCCTTCCGCGAAACCGAGCGCGCGCAGTTCGAGCGCGATGCGCGTGCCGTAGGTGCCCGCGAGAGCCGGGTCCCACGTCGCCGCGAGCGCGACGGGCGCGGGCAGCGCGGTCACGCGCGCATTCTTCACGTTCACGCCACCTGCCGAATCGGCGCTGCTGACGGCCGGAATGCCGAGCCGCGGCACGCCCGGGATGTAGCTCGCGCCGTTCAGCGCGTCGGCCGGAAACGGGCCGCCCAGGCTGAGCGCGGGCATGCCGGTGCCATGCACGAGCTGCAGTTTCTCGTCGGTCGTCAGTTGCGCGACGAGCGCGGCCGCGCGCTGGTCGGCTGCCGCGTCGGGGTCGGTCGGCGCATGGATGTCGTCGCCACCGCACGACGCGAGCAGGACCGTGAGCGCGCACGCGGACGCAATCGTCGAACACCGGAACAGCGAAGTTTTCATTGATCCTCCAGAATCGTTCTGTTGTACTTGTCGCCTCACTCCAGCGTCCGAGTCTAAAAATCAACCGGTCACCACGCTTGACCGGCAGGAGCATGCGTTGACCTCTCGCAGCGGGGACAAACCCGAACGGCATGACGACAGGGAGACAGACATGGAGTTGCAACAGAAATCGGTATCGGTCCGGATCTACCGCTGGCTGTGCGAAGACGCGCGTGCGAACGGCATCGATCCCGCACCGCTTTACGAGACGCTCGGCATCGGGCCGGCCGAACTCGCCGACGACACGCGCCGCATCGCGGGCGACCGGCACGTGGCCGCGATGCAGTTGACGAGCGGCTGGCCGCTGTCGTGGCATCGCCCGCCGCCGGAGGTCGTGCCGTGGCTCGTGCCGTTTCCCGAGCTCGCCGGCATCACCTGCAACGCGGCGACGCTGCGCGACGCGTTGCACGGCTACCTGCGCTATCGCGAGCTGATCGGCAACGTGGACTGGGTGTTCGCGCACGAGAACGGCGACGCGATCGCGATCGAGTACGTGAACGAAGGAGACGGCCGGCACGCGGGCAGCGCGTTCGCGAACCTCGCGATCCTCGCGGCGCTCGCGCGCCTGTACGACCCGCAGGTGCGCATCGACGACGCCGAATTCGCCGGCCGCGCGTTCGCGCCCGTTGCCGCGCTGCGCGACATGCTCGGTGCGCCGGTCTCGTTCGATGCCGCGCACAACCGCATCGTGCTGCGCTCTGCGCACATCGACACGCCGTTCGAGCGCTACAACGCACCGCTGGCCGGCATCCAGCGCCATGCCGCCGACGCCGCGCGCGAGCGCGTGCGCGCCCGCTCGACGTTCGGCTCGTCGGTCGAGCAATGCGTGCGCGACTGGCTGCGCACCGCCGACGACGCCGACGTGCCGACCGATACGCTGATGCAGCACGTGTGCACGCGCTTCGCGATGTCGCGCTGGACGCTGCGCCGGCGGCTGCATCGCGAAGCCGTCGGGTTCCATGCGCTCGTCGCGCAGGCGCGGCTCGGCGAGGCGCGCGACCTGCTGCTCAATACGCGGTTGCCGATCGGCGAGATCGGCGTGCGCGTCGGCTTCCGTTCGACGAGCGCGTTCACGCGCTTCTTCACGCGCGAACTCGGCGCGGCGCCGAGCCGCTTTCGCGACGGGCACGGCGACCGGTGGCGTTGATGCCGTTTTTTTCTGAGACACTGGCGGCTTCGCATCCCGCCGCTCCGCCATGTCCTGGTTTCTGTATCTGATCGAATGCGCCGACGACAGCGTCTACACGGGCATCACGACCGATGTCGCCGCGCGCTTCGACGAACACGCGTCCGGCAAGGGCGCGCGCTACACGCGCTCGCGCAAGCCGCGCGCGGTGCTCGCGTCGTTTCCACTGCCCGACCGGTCGAGCGCGTCGCGCGCCGAGTACTGGGTGAAGCGGCTCACGCCCGCGAAAAAGCGCGAGCTGGCGGCGGGTTTGCGTACGCTGGAATCGGTGTTGCCGGCGGCGGTCGCGCTCGACGAGCGCGGAGATACGGCCGGGACGAAGGCCACGGCGCGCGGGCGGAAGAAAGAGCCGACGGAAAACACCGACGATGCGGCGAAGGCTGCGGCAACGGAACAGGTCGCCGGGAAAAAGCCGAAGGCCGGAAAAGTTGCCGGGTCGGCAACGGCCGCGAAGACGGCGAAGCCCGCAAAGGGCACACCAGCGTCGAAGTCGAAGTCGAAGTCGAAGTCGAAGTCGACGCAATCAAATCAAGCCGCACCGGACGCGAAACGTGCAAAAGCCGACGGCAACGCTGCTGCAAAAAAGACCTCGTCGCGTGGCGCACCGGTAAAGAAAACCGGCTCGCCCTCTTCCGCGTCGTCGAAAAGGAAGGTACCGGCCACTGCCGGCAAGCCGGCCGCGAGCGTACGCGACGAGGCCGCTTCCGCACCGGCCCGGCGCCGTCCAGCGGCCAGGAAAGCCGCCGCTGCGACCGCTCCGTCCGTTGTCCCGCCGCGCGCGAAACGCGCGAAGAATGCACCGGCCACCCCGCCCCTGCCTGCGTCCCCGCCGGCCCGCCGGAAAACCGCACGCGCAAAACAAAACCGCGCGGCCTCCTGAGGAGACACGCGCGGTTTGCGTTCCGTACGAACCGGCCGTCGGCCGGCACGCCGCTTACTTCTTGTAGTTCGCGGCGCCGTCGGTGATTTCCTTGTGCGCGGCTTCGATGCCGGCCCAACCTTCGACCTTCACCCACTTGCCCTTCTCGAGCGCCTTGTATTGCTCGAAGAAGTGCTTGATCTGGTCCTTCAGGTACTCGGGCACGTCGTCGATCGTCTTCAGGTTCGCCGTCATCGGGCAGATCTTGTCGTGCGGCACCGCGACCAGCTTCGCGTCGACGCCCGACTCGTCGGTCATCTGCAGCATGCCGAGCACGCGCGAACGCACGATCGAGCCGGCCAGCAGCGGGAACGGCGTGATCACCAGCACGTCGACCGGATCGCCGTCGCCCGACAGCGTCTGCGGGATGTAGCCGTAGTTCACCGGGTAGCGCATGCCCGTGCCGATGAAGCGGTCGACGACGAGGAGGCCCAGTTCCTTGTCCGCCTCGTACTTCACCGGATCGCTTTGCGCGGGAATCTCGATGATCACGTTGAAATCTTGCGGCAGGTCCTTGCCGGCCGGAACATGATTGAAGCTCATGAGCACTCTCTGTAGGTCGATGGGAATTCGGGACAGGGCGCCGCGGCCGATGCCGCCGCGGGCGTCCCCCAAAAGGAATGCGCCATTATAGCCAATCGACCGGTGGCGTCCGGATGACGATCGGCGCGATAATCGTTCCGGATGTCCGGGCGTCGGGCCGGCTGCGTTGCACGTCAATCACAAGGTATGGAACCCGAGCAAGCGCTGAAGCGCTAACTCGGGTCGACAGGAGGAGACATGGAAGAAGCGAAGCACTTCATCGCGGGCGAATGGACGTTGCCCGCGCAACTGGAAACCATCCCGGTCGTCGATCCGTCCGACGGCCAGCCGTTCGCGACGATCGCGCGCGGCACCGCGCCCGACATCGAGCGCGCGGTCGCCGCGGCCCGCGACGCATTCGCAGGCCCATGGGGCGCCGCGAGCGCCGCCGAGCGCGGCCGCGTGCTGATGCGGCTGTCGGCGCGCGTGACCGATTCGATCGAGGAACTCGCCGCGATCGAGGCGCGCGATACCGGCAAGCCGCTGAAGCAGGCGCGCGCCGATGCAGCCGCGCTCGCACGCTACTTCGAGTTCTACGCGGGCGCGGCCGACAAGCTGCACGGCGAAACCCTCCCCTACCAGGCCGGCTACACGGTGCTGACGGTGCGCGAACCGCACGGCGTCACGGGCCACATCGTGCCGTGGAACTACCCGATGCAGATCTTCGGGCGCAGCGTCGGCGCGGCGCTCGCGGCCGGCAACGCGTGCGTGGTCAAGCCGGCCGAGGACGCGTGCCTGTCCGTGCTGCGCGTCGCCGAACTGGCCGCCGAGGCCGGGCTGCCGGCCGGCGCGCTCAACATCGTCACCGGCTACGGCCATGAAGCGGGCGCCGCGCTCGCCCGCCATCCGGGCATCGACCACATCTCGTTTACGGGTTCGCCGGCCACCGGCAAGCTGGTCACGCAGATGGCCGCCGAGAACCACGTGCCGGTCACGCTCGAACTCGGTGGCAAGTCGCCGCAAATCGTGTTCGCCGATGCCGACCTCGACGCCGCGCTGCCCGTGCTCGTGTCCGCGATCGTGCAGAACGGCGGGCAGACCTGCTCGGCCGGCAGCCGCGTGCTGATCGAGCGCGCGGTGTACGAGCCGCTCGTCGAGCGTCTCGCCACCGCGTTCAACGGGCTGCGCGTCGGCCCGAGCCGCGCCGATCTCGATTGCGGCCCGCTGATCAACGCGAAGCAGCAGCAACGCGTGTGGGATTTCCTGTCCGACGCGCAGCACGACGGCATTCCGATGGCCGCGCACGGGCAGGTCGTCGCCGATGCGCCCGAAAGCGGCTTCTATCAGGCGCCCGCGCTGTTGCGCGACGTGCCGCCGTCGCACCGGCTCGCGCAGGAGGAAGTGTTCGGCCCGGTGCTCGCGGCGATGCGTTTCGTCGACGAGGACGAAGCCGTCGCGCTCGCGAACGGCACGCCGTACGGCCTCGTCGCGGGCATCTGGACGCGCGACGGCGCGCGCCAGATGCGTCTTGCGCGGCGCCTGCGCGCGGGTCAGGTGTTCATCAACAACTATGGCGCGGGCGGCGGCGTCGAGCTGCCGTTCGGCGGCGTCGGCCATTCGGGCCATGGCCGCGAGAAGGGCTTCGAGGCGCTGTACGGCTTCACCGCGCTGAAGACGATCGCGATCCGGCACGGCTGAACGCACGGCACGCGACGGGCGGCCGCTAGCACCCGGCCGCCCGCCGACACACGACGACTCGCACTACCTGCACAGGAGACACACCATGCGGTTGACCGGCAAGACGGCCATCGTCACGGGCGGCGGCTCGGGGTTCGGCGAAGGCATCGCGAAGACATACGCGCGCGAAGGCGCGAACGTCGTCGTCAACGACCTGAACGGCGCGGCGGCCGAGCGCGTCGCGAGCGAGATCGCGCTCGCGGGCGGCAAGGCGATCGCGGTGGCCGGCGACGTGTCGAAAGAGGACGACTGGCGCACGCTGCTGCAGGCCGCGCTCGACGATTTCCACGCGGTGCAGATCGTCGTGAACAACGCCGGTACCACGCACCGCAACAAGCCCGTGCTCGACGTGACGGAGGCCGAATTCGACCGCGTGTACGCGGTCAACATGAAAAGCCTGTTCTGGTGTGTGCAGACCTTCGTCCCGTATTTCCGCGCCCAGGGCGGCGGCGTGTTCGTGAACGTCGCGTCGACGGCCGGCGTGCGGCCGCGCCCGGGCCTCGTCTGGTACAACAGCACGAAGGGTGCGATGATCATCGCGAGCAAATCGCTCGCGGCCGAGCTCGGCGCCGACCGCATCCGCGTGAACTGCATCAATCCGGTGCTCGGCGAAACCGCGCTGATGACCGAGTTCATGGGCTGCGAGGACACCCCGGACAATCGCCGCCGCTTCCTCGCGACGATCCCGCTCGGCCGCTTCTCGACGCCGCAGGACATCGCGAACGCCGCGCTTTACCTGGCATCCGACGAAGCGGAATTCATCACCGGCGTCTGCCTCGAAGTCGACGGCGGACGCTGCATCTAGTCGTACCCGGCCGCACGATCGCCCCGTATTGCTTCGCACGGAACCGGATCGGGCATCACCGCGCCCGATCCGGCCACTACAAGGACAGCGGTGCATCCGATCCAGGCAATCGCGCAAGCGCTCATCCGGATCGACAGGAGACAACATGGCAACATCGACGCAGTCGCTGCCGGGCTCGTCCGGCGCATTCGAGGAAGCAACCTACCGCAAGGTGTCGTGGCGGCTCGTGCCGCTCCTGCTGCTGTGCTACGTGGTCGCGTATCTCGATCGCGTGAACGTCGGGTTCGCGAAGCTGCAGATGGCGAGCGACCTGCACCTGAGCGATACCGTGTACGGGCTCGGCGCCGGGATCTTCTTCTTCGGCTATTTCCTGTTCGAGGTGCCGAGCAACATCATCCTGCACCGGGTAGGCGCCCGCGTGTGGATCGCCCGCATCATGGCGACGTGGGGCGTGATCTCGATCCTGACGATGTTCGTCACGACGCCCGCGATGTTCTACGTGATGCGCTTCCTGCTCGGCGTCGCCGAAGCAGGCTTCTTCCCCGGCGTGATCCTCTATCTCACCTACTGGTATCCCGCGCACCGGCGCGGCCGGATGACGACGTTCTTCATGACGGCCGTCGCGCTGTCCGGCGTGATCGGCGGGCCGATCTCGGGCTTCATCCTGAAGGCGTTCGACGGCGTCAGCGGCTGGCACGGCTGGCAATGGCTGTTCCTGCTCGAAGGCATCCCGTCGGTGCTCGCCGGCGTGCTCGTGTTCTTCACGCTCGACGAGCGGATCGCGAAGGCGACGTGGCTGACCGACGAAGAAAAGGCGCTGCTCGCCCGCAACGTCGACGCGGAGGAAGCCACCAAGGAGGACCTGCCGCTCGGCGCCGTGATGTCGAGCCCGCGCGTGTGGCTGATGGCGTTGATCTATTTCTCGTTCGTGATGGGGCTGTACGGCGTCGGCTTCTGGTTGCCGACGATCATCAAGGCGACGGGCGTGACCGACACGTTCATGATCGGCCTGCTGTCCGCGATTCCGTATGCGGCCGCGGTGGTCGCGATGATCCTGATCGCGCGCAGCGCGGACAAGCACCGCGAACGCCGCTGGCACCTCGCGATTCCGGCCGCGATCGGCGCGATCGGCCTCGTGCTGTCGGTGATCTGGGCGCACCAGACGGCGCTCGCGATGCTCGGCCTCACGCTCGCGACGATCGGCATCCTGACGACGCTACCGCTGTTCTGGAGCCTGCCGACCGCGTTCCTCGGCGGCGCGGCGGCCGCCGCCGGCATCGCGATGATCAACTCGATCGGCAACCTCGCCGGCTTCCTGAGTCCGTACCTGATGGGCTGGCTCAAGCAGGTGACGGGCGCCAACGATGCGGGCATGTACATGCTGGCCGGGTTCCTCGTGCTCGGCGGGCTGCTAGCGCTGTCGGTGCCGAAACGGCTCGTCGACAAGTGACGACGCGCGGCGCGTAAACGCGCGCCCGGATCGATCGAACATGCCGGCCGATTTCCGGCCCGTTTTTCCCCGATACGCCCCGCCGTCCGGCATTGCCGGTCGCCGGGGCGTTTTCGATGCCGGACAGGCACACCCCGGATCGGCTGAACGTCTCGCCCATCCGGCGACATCCCATTAATGACAAAATTGTTCCCTTATAGTCCTTTTTATATGGAACAATAAAGACAGCCAAAGGAATCTCCTACCCTACAATTCATGTTCCACACCGTCGAAGACACCGCCGCCCGCCTGCGCGTCCATCCGAAGACCGTCCTGCGGTTCATTCGCGACGGCAAGCTGCGCGCGACGCGGGTCGGCCGTGCATACCGCATCCTCGACGCGGACCTCGCCGCGTTCGCCCGGACGGAGCCGGCCTCGCCCGCGCCGCGTGCGGTGCGTGTCACCAGCATCGTCGACATTCCCGATGCGTCGCAGTCGCTGCACCAGTACCTGTCGCGGTCGCTGCACGCAATGGCGTCAGGCCGCGCATCGTACGTCGACCCCGTGCGAATCGACGTCACGTTCGATCCCGCCTCGAGCGTGGTCAAGATCATCGTGACCGCGACACCGGCGGACACGGCCGCGCTGATGTCGTCGCTCGACATGCTGCTCCAGCAAAGCGGGACATGAGCGCAATCTTCAAGTCGCCCCGCCATGCCCGTGCGATTCGCGCCGCGTACGCGGCCGCGCTGTCGCACTGGCCGGCCGGGCATCGGCGCGTCACCGTGCAAACGCGTCATGGCGCGACGCACGTCATCGTCTGCGGCCCCGAACACGCGCCGCCGGTCGTGCTGATCCACGGCGCACAGACGACGGCGGCAAGCTGGCAGCATCACGCGGCCGACTGGTCGACGCACTTCCGGCTCTACGCGATCGACGTGATCGGCGAAGCGGGACCGAGCGCGCCGGCGCGGCCGCCGCTCGCAGGCGACGCCTATGCGCAGTGGCTCGACGACGTGCTCGACGGCCTGCAGGTGTCGCGCGCCGCGTTCGTCGGCATCTCGCTCGGTGCGCGAACGGCGCTCGACTTCGCGTTGCGGCGGCCGCCGCGCGTCACCCGGCTCGCGCTGCTCTGCCCGTCCGGCATCGGCAGGCAGAAGCCGTTTCTGTGGTGGGCGCTGCCGCTGTTGCTGCTCGGCGATGCCGGGCGTGCATGCGTGCGGCGGTGCGTGCTGGGTCGCCTGCCACCCGCATCGACGCCGGCCGAACGGGACGCGCTCGCCCTGATTCGCGCCATCGATCGCGGCTTTCGGCCGCGCATCGAGCCGGTTCCGGTATTCGACGACACCATGCTCCGCACGTTGTCGATGCCCGTGCTGGCGATCGTCGGAGGCCGCGACGTGATGCTCGATTCCCGCGACACGCGGGATCGCCTGACGCGCCTCGTGCCGCACGCGCAGGTGCGGTTTCTTCCCGAGCAGCCTCACTTCATCCGCGGGCAACGCGACACCCTGCGCACTTTTCTCTCATCGACGGACACGCTCGACATGCCCCATCGAATCGTTCAGGCCGCCGGCAGCCGCGTGCTGGTCCGCGATCCTTCCGCCGGCCTCGTGCAACGGGAAAGCGACGCGCTCGATCTCGTCGCGCTCGCGCACGAGCATGAAGCCGACTGGATCGCGGTCGCCGCGGACATGCTGCACGACGACTTCTACCGGCTCGACAGCGGGCTGGCCGGCGCCGTGCTGCAAAAGCTGACCAACTACGGCGTCCGGCTCGGCGTGGTCGGCGACATCGACCGCCGGCTCGCGCGCAGCGAAGCGCTGCGCGCGCTCGTTCGCGAGTGCAATCGCGGAAAATCGGTCTGGTTCGTCCCGAGCGAGGACGACCTGCTGCGCAGGCTCGACGCGTAACGCGCCGCGGGCCGCCCGCGCCTCGCTACGGGCAAAAAAAAGCCCCGAAGGCCGATCGGCGTTCGGGGCTTTTTACGCTGCGCGGCGCAGCGCCGCGTCACACCACGGTGATCGCGAGCGCGCTTTCGCGGTAGTGCTTCGCGGCCTTGTCAGTTTCGCCGAGATGCTCGAACAGACGGGCGAGCGCACGATGCGCCCGCACCTTCAGCGCCTCGTTGTCGGCCAGCTTCAGCGCCGATTCGAGGAACGACTGCGCCTTGCCCCACAGCTGCTGCTGCTGGCAGAGGCGGCCGAGCGCGAACAGCAGGTCGGCATCTTCCGGATGATCCTTCTTCCAGCCTTCGGCCTTCTGGATCAGCGGCAGCGCATCGGCGCCGGCCGTGTCCGGGTAACGGCGCAGCAGGCGTGCATCCCAGTTGTGCGCGAGCGCGTCCTCGACGATGCGGCGCGCTTCGTTGCGGCGCTCGAGCGGCACGAGCAGTTCGGCCGCGAGATCGGCGAGACGCGGCGACTGGCGCTCGACCGGCGACAGCGACTGCCACACTTCGAGCAGCGCGTCCGGATCGTGCCGGCGTTCGCGCAGCAGGTTTTCCGCCGCCTGCTGGCGCAGCCGCACGGCCGCGGCCGGATGCAGCGCCTCGCGCTTTTCGAGCGCCTTCGCGAGCTTCAGCACCTCGGCCCAGTTCTTCAGTTGCTGCTGCGCCCGCAGCGCGACCTGCTGCGCATGAATGCGCTTGCCGCCGGCCTGCATGTCGGCCAGCGCGGCGAGCGCACCGTCGGCGTCGCGGGCGTCCGCGCGCATGTCGGCGGCGGCGAGCAGCCGCGCATCCTGCCATTCGGGCGCGTCGACCTTCGACAGCCAGTCGTCGCGGCGCGTGTACTCGTGCATCCGGTGCGCGGCGGTGGCCGCGACGAGACTCGCGGCGCCCAGGTTCGCGTCGACGGTCAGCGCTTCACGCGCGGCCTTCTCCGCACGCGAGAAGCGGCCCGCGTACAGGTTCGCGATCGCATCGCGCAGCGATGCCTGCGCCTTCTCGTTGCGCGCACGCGCCCGATACGCGGCGACCCGCTGCGGCATGCGCCAGATATTGCGCACGATGCGCAGCAGTGCGTACACGACGATGAACAGCACGACGATGGCGATCACGAACAGGTTCAGCGACACGTCGATCCGGTACGGCGGATAGACGAGCAGCACCTGCCCCGCGTCGAAACGGCCGACGGTGGCGAGCGCCGCGGCGATCGCGAACAGGACCGCGAGCCAGACGATTCCTCGAAGCGTCATCGTTACCCCCGGCTCTTGAACTGCTGAACGGCGTTCAGGCTCGTGTTCAGGTTCGGCACCGCGACCGTCAGCGACGCGCCGTCAACCTGCTTGAGCAGATCCTCGACGGTCTGCGTGTCCTTCGATGCCTGATCGAAATACTTGCCGAGCGATGCCTGTGCGGCGTGCAGGTCGGCCTTCATCGCGCTGTCGTTGCGCGCCAGCAGCGACAGCCGTGCGGTGAGCAGGCGCAGCTTCACGTTCTCGCGCACGAAGTAGCCCTGGTCGGGCGACGCGAGCATCGCGTCCGCGTTGTCGATCCGGCGTACCTGCACGAGCCCCTTCAGTTGCTGGCCGAGGCCGGCCGAGAAGTCGTGCCACCACACCTTCCAGCGCGGCTCGCCGGCGGCGACCGACGACGCGGCGTCGGCCGGCGCGGCCTTCGGCGCCGCGTGCGGCACGATCGCCTCGCCCGACAGCGGCAGCGCGTCGATCTTCGCGATCGCGTCGTCGAGCTTGATCGCGAGGCCCGTGAGATCGGCTGCCGGCGCGGCCTTCAGCTTCTCGATGTCCTGCGCGAGCGCCTTGCGCACCGTGACGGCCTGCGCGCTCTGCGACGTCGCGAGACGCGCGTCAGCGTTCTGCAGCGCGATCAGCGCGAGCTGCGTGTTGCCGGTCAGCTGAAGCTGCTGGCTCGCGCTCGACAGCATCTGGTCGACTTCCTCGAGCATCCACGCATCGCGGTTGCGCGACAGGTCCTGGTATTGCTGCTGCAGCGCCTGCTGCGCGCTCTGCGCATCGGCCAGCTTGCCGTCGAGCTGCGCGAGCTGCGTGTCGACCTGGTGCGTGCTGGCGAGCGCCTGCTCGGTCTTCATCCGCGTTTCGGCCGTCTGCGCGTCGAGCGCCTTCTGGCGCGCGACGAACGTACCGTCGAGCCGGTCGATCTTGCGGTTCAGCGCGTAGCCGCCGACCCCTGCCGCGCAGCCGAGCACGACGACGACGAACCACAGCACCGCGCTGCCGCCGCGGCGTGCGGGCGGCTCGGGCGCGAGATAAGGGGGGCTGGTCGGCGGTGCGGATGCAGCGGCCGGCTGGGAAGCGACGCTTTTGGAATCGTTGGTATCTGTCATGCGTTTAGTCACCGGTGCGGCTGTCGCCGGTTGGACGGCCTCGTCGGCCATCGTTCGAAACGCGCGGACGATGCGCTCATCGCCCGCGCCGGTCAGCGTAATCCTATCAAAACCCAATGCGCGCGCGGACTGCTCGATCCGCGGGTGCGGCGTCACGAGCGGCGCATGCTTCAATGCGTCGATCTCGGCATCGTTCAGGTGGGCCCGCGCGAGCTCGTGCAGGTTGCGCACGCCTTCCGAGCTCGTGACGAGCCACGCGTGCGGCTGGCCGTCGAGCAGCGCGTGCACGCGCTCCCACGCGCCGACACGCGGCTCCGGCACGACGCGCCGGTACGCGGCGACGAGCGTGACGTCGGCCCCGGCCTCGCGCAGCCGCTCGGCGAGCCATTCGCGCCCGCCGTCGCCGCGCACGATCAGCACGCGCTTGCCCGCCAGCGCCGGCGCGCCGCCGAACGCGGCCTCGATGCTCGCGAACAGGCTTTCCGAATCGTAATGAGGCACGCCGCCGTCGGCCGGCGCCTGCGGCGCGATCACGCGATGCGCGGGCGCCGCGATGCCGTGACGCTCGAGCGCCGCGACGCTGCCGGGCCCGACCACGCCGACCGGCAGCGCATTCGGCCAGATCGCGCCGTACCGCGCGAGCGCGCGGTCGATCGCGTTCGGCGACACGAAGATCACCAGCGCGTAGTCGGCCAGCGCCGCGAACGCGGCGTCGAGCGGCGCCGGATCGTCGACCGGCGCGATGTCGATCAGCGGGAATTCGAGCACGTCGCAACCGGCATCGGCCAGTTGCGCCGCAAGCGCGTCGGACTGGCCGTCCGGACGCGTCAGGACAGCGGTGAACGCGCGCGCGCCGCCCGCCATCAGGCGTCGCCCTTGCCGGCGGCCTGCGAGCCCGCGAGCAGCGCCTGGACGATGTCGAGCGCGCCTTGCGCCTCGAGCTCGTCGGACACCGCGCGGCCGAGCGCGAGCGCGTCGGCGACGGTCATGACCGCCCCGCATTCCTCGGCCGTCAGCACGCGCTTGCCGTCGGTGGTCGACACACGGCCCGTCAGGTACAGCTCGCCCGCGCGCCACACCGCATGCGCGGCAAGCGGCACCTCGCAGCTGCCGCCGAGCGCGCGCGACACCATCCGCTCGGCTTCGACCGCGAGCGCGGTCCGCGGGTCGTGCAGCGGCGCGAGCCACGCGGCGACGTCGTCACGGTGCGCGGCGATCTCGATGCCGAGCGCGCCCTGGCCCGCTGCCGGCGGACTGGCTTCGACGTCGAGCAGCGCGCGGATCCGCGCTTCGAGGCCGAGGCGTTTCAGGCCAGCGGCCGCGAGGATGATCGCCGCGTAGTCGCCGCGGTCGAGCTTGGCGAGCCGCGTATCGAGGTTGCCGCGCAGCGGCAGCACCTCGAGATGCGGGTAACGCGAACGCAGCATCGCTTCGCGGCGCAGGCTCGACGTGCCGACGACCGCGCCGGCCGGCAGCGCGTCGAGCGACGCGTAGTCGTTCGACACGAACGCATCGCGCGGGTCTTCGCGCTCCATGATCGCGGCGAGCGCGAAGCCGTCGGGCAGCGCCATCGGCACGTCCTTCAGCGAATGCACGGCGAGATCGGCCCGACCGTCGGCCAGCGCGGCCTCGAGTTCCTTCACGAACAGGCCCTTGCCGCCGACCTTCGACAGCGTGCGATCGAGAATCTGATCGCCGCGCGTCGTCATCCCGAGGATTTTCACGTCACAAGCTGGATATAATTTGCGCAGCGCATCACGCACATGTTCGGCTTGCCACATCGCCAGGCGGCTCTCGCGCGAAGCAATCGTCAACGTCGCGGGCGGCTGTGCCTGTTGCGGCCCGGCCGCGGGGGTCTCGGAATTCATTGCTGGAACATCGAAGGACGGGATTGAAGATCGAACAATGGTAGCACGCACGCCCCAGCCCGCCCGGGCCCGGAGCCTGCGCCCGGCCTGCCTCCGTGCGGGTCGCGGCGCCGTTGTGCGGATGTGCCGCACGTAGCTGGTTGCTTGACCGCAGTTCCCGCAGTTTCCGCAGTTCCTTTTGACTCGAGCTTTCCCAAGGAAACCCATCGTGAAGTCTTCCGGATCGGCGCGTACGGCGCGCCGCAATGCTGCCTTGCCCTCCCCCGACGCCCCGACGGGCACCCTCGCCACCGCCGCGAACGGCCGTGCGAAAACGGCAACGAAACCGAAAGACCCGATACATCAGACAAAACCCGCGACGAAAGCCGCCGGCGCCCCCGCCCGCAAGGCCGTCGCACCGAAGGCCGGCACCCGCACGCGCGACGACAAGGACGGCCCGCTGTTCGAGGACATCCGCTTCCTCGGCCGCCTGCTCGGCGACGTCGTGCGCGAACAGGAAGGCGATACGGTGTTCGACGTGGTCGAGACGATCCGCCAGACCGCGGTCAAGTTCCGCCGCGAGGACGACAGCGAAGCCGCGCAGACGCTCGAGAAGAAGCTGCGCAAGCTGACGCCGGAGCAGACGGTGAGCGTCGTGCGCGCGTTCAGCTATTTCTCGCATCTCGCGAACATCGCGGAAGACCGCCACCACAACCGCCGCCGCCGCATCCACGCGCTGGCCGGGTCCGCGCCGCAGCCCGGCACGGTCGCGTACGCGCTCGACCAGCTGAAAACCACCGGCAACGCGTCGAAGCGCCTGCTGCAGCGCTTCTTCGACGATGCGCTAATCGTGCCGGTGCTGACCGCGCACCCGACCGAAGTGCAGCGCAAGAGCATCCTCGATGCGCAGCACGACATCGCGCGTCTGCTCGCGGAGCGCGACCAGGAGCTGACCGCGCGCGAACGCCAGTACAACGAAGCGATGCTGCGCGCGCGCGTGACCGCGCTGTGGCAGACGCGGATGCTGCGCGACTCGCGCCTGACGGTCGGCGACGAGATCGAGAACGCGCTGTCGTACTACCGCGCGACGTTCCTCGACGAACTGCCCGCGCTGTACGGCGACATCGAGGCCGCGCTCGCCGAGCATGGCCTGTCGGCCCGCGTGCCCGCGTTCTTCCAGATGGGCAGCTGGATCGGCGGCGATCGCGACGGCAACCCGAACGTGACCGCGGCGACGCTCGACGAGGCGATCAACCGCCAGGCCGCGGTGATCCTCGAACATTATCTGGAACAGGTGCACAAGCTGGGCGCCGAGCTGTCGGTGTCGAACCTGCTGGTCGGCGCGAACGACGCGGTGAAGGCGCTCGCGGCCGCATCGCCCGACCAGTCGCCGCACCGCGTCGACGAACCGTATCGCCGCGCGCTGATCGGCATCTACACGCGGCTCGCCGCGAGCGCGCGCGTACGTCTCGGCGAAGGCACGGTGCCGGTGCGCAGCGCGGGCCGCGGCGCGCCGCCCGTGCGTGCGATTCCATACGAGGACTCCGAAGCGTTCGTCGCCGATCTCAAGGTGCTGACCGCGTCGCTCGACGAGCACCACGGCGCGTCGCTCGCCGCGCCGCGCCTCGCGCCGCTCGTGCGCGCGGCCGAAGTGTTCGGCTTCCATCTCGCGAGCATCGACCTGCGCCAGAGTTCCGACATCCACGAGGCGGTGGTCGCCGAACTGTTCGCGCGCGCCGGCGTCGAGGCCGACTATGCGGCGCTCGCCGAGGAAGACAAGCTGCGCGTGCTGCTCGCCGCGCTCGCCGATCCGCGCCCGCTGCGCTCGCCGTACCTCGAATACTCGGCACTCGCGCAGAGCGAGCTGGGCGTGTTCGAGAAGGCGCGCGAGGTCCGCACGCAGTTCGGTGCGCGCGCGGTGCGCAACTACATCATTTCGCATACGGAAACCGTCAGCGACCTCGTCGAGGTGCTGCTGCTGCAGAAGGAGACGGGCCTGCTCGAAGGCACGCTCGGCGTGCCGGGCCGCGACGCGAAGAACAGCCTGATGGTGATCCCGCTGTTCGAGACGATCCCCGACCTGCGCGACGCGTCGCGCATCATGCGCGACTACTTCGCGCTGCCGGGCATCGACGCGTTGATCGCGCATCAGGGCGCCGAACAGGAAGTGATGCTCGGCTACTCGGACAGCAACAAGGACGGCGGATTCCTCACGTCGAACTGGGAGCTGTATCGCGCGGAACTCGCGCTCGTCGACCTGTTCCGCGAGCGCAAGATCACGCTGCGGCTGTTCCATGGCCGCGGCGGCACGGTCGGCCGCGGGGGCGGCCCGACCTACCAGGCGATCCTGTCGCAGCCGCCGGGCACCGTGAACGGCCAGATCCGCCTGACCGAACAGGGCGAGGTGATCGCGAGCAAGTTCTCGAACCCGTCGATCGGCCGGCGCAACCTCGAGACGGTCGTCGCCGCGACGCTCGAGGCGTCGCTGCTGCCGCAGTCGAACGCACCGGCGCAGTTGCCCGCGTTCGAGGCCGCGATGCAGACGCTGTCCGACTCGGCGATGGCCGCGTACCGCGCGCTCGTCTATGAAACCCCGGGCTTCACCGACTACTTCTTCTCGTCGACGCCGATCACCGAGATCGCCGAGCTGAACATCGGCAGCCGGCCGGCGTCGCGCAAGCTGCAGGACCCGAAGCAGCGCAAGATCGAGGATCTGCGCGCGATTCCGTGGGGCTTCTCGTGGGGCCAGTGCCGGCTGCTGCTGACCGGCTGGTACGGCTTCGGCAGCGCGGTGAGCGCGTATCTCGACGGCGCGCCGGACGCCGCCGAACGCACGAAGCGCGTCACGCTGCTGAAGAAGATGAACAAGACCTGGCCGTTCTTCTCGAACCTGCTGTCGAACATGGACATGGTGCTCGCGAAGACCGATCTCGCGGTCGCGTCGCGTTATGCGCAACTCGTGTCCGATCGCAAGCTGCGCAAGCACGTGTTCGAGCGGATCGTCGCGGAATGGGAACGCACGTCGCAGGCGCTCGCGGAAATCACCGGGCACGAAGGCCGCCTCGCGACCAACCCGCTGCTCGCGCGCTCGATCAAGAACCGCTTCCCGTATCTCGATCCGCTGAATCACCTGCAGGTCGAGCTGATCAAGCGTCACCGCGCGGGCGACACGAACGCGCGGCTGCGCCGCGGGATTCACCTGACGATCAACGGGATCGCGGCCGGCCTGCGCAACACCGGCTGATCCGCGGGCGGCGCGGGCACGCTCCGCGCCGGCCGGGATAACGAAAGCCGCGATACGCGTCGATGCGTATCGCGGCTTTTTTCATGCGACGACAAACGGCGCAGCGTGCGCCGCGCCGCACGCTCAGTGCGCGTCGATCAGCAATGCGTCGTGCTCGAACGAGCCGTCGGCCTGCACCGCGTAGTAGCCGCGCACCTCGTCCGGTGCATGCGCCCACAACGCGCGAATGCCGGCGACGCTGTCGGCCGGCGTGCGAATGCGCGCGACCCACGTGTCGAAATCGATCGGCAGCCGCCAGCGGCTGTGCACCTGCGCGTCGAAACCGGCTGCGCGGAACATCGCGAGCCATTCGTCCGCACGGTAGTCGCGCACGTGCGACGCGTCGCGCAGCACTTCCGCGGCCTGCAGGTACGTATCGAGGAGCGGATGATCGTTGCCCGCGATGTCGATCATCAACACGCGGCCGCCCGGCTTCAGCACGCGACGCACCTCGGCCAGCGTCGCATGCATGTCGTGCCAGTGGTGCGCGCTCATCCGGCTCACGACCCAGTCGAACGTCGCGGTGTCGAACGGCAGCCGCTCGGCCGGCCCCTGCTGCGTGCGTACGTTCGCGAGCCCGCGCTCGCGCGCGGCCGCGTCGACGGTCGCGAGCATCGGCGCGGCGAGATCGTACGCGACCACGTCGCGCACGTGCGGCGCGACCGCGAAGCTCGCGTGACCGGCGCCGCAGCCCAGATCGAGCACCGCGGCGTCGGGCGTCGCGCTCACCGCGTCGGCGAGCGTCTGCAGGTCGGCGCCCGTCGCATGAACCGTGCTCGTCAGATAGGCGGCGGCCGTCGTGCCGAAGGCGTCGGCGACCTGGTCGTGGTGTTTCATCGTTCGCTCCTTTCCTTGATGCAGTCGGCCGGCCCCGGCGCTTCAACGCCCGATCCGGCCCCGTGCATCGCATTGTGGGGGACGCCCGCTGCCCTGCCAGCGCGCGAGCCGCTACAATAGGCCTGCGTGTGTACCAGTACAAGTTAAGCAGTTATTCTGGTATTTGATCCACCTGTCTGATCGTTGCCGCGTTTTCGCCTTCACTTCGCCGTTTCCGCATGAACCAGCCGTCCTCCGCCTCCGTCCCGCCACTCGACGCCACGCCCGCCCGCGCGCTCGGCGAATTCATCCGCGCCCACCGCGAGCGGCTGTCGCCGCAGGCCGTCGGCCTGCCTCCCGGCCCGCGCCGCCGCACGCCGGGGCTGCGGCGCGAGGAAGTCGCGCAACTGTGCGGCGTCAGCCCGACCTGGTACACGTGGATCGAACAGGGCCGACCCGTGTCGGCGTCGGCCGACGCGCTCGCGCGGATCGCCGTCGCGCTGCAACTGTCGAAGGCCGAGCGCGCATACCTGTTCGAGCTGGCCGCGCAGCGCGACCCGGCCGAGCCCGACGTCGCGGGCGGCGACCTGCCGCCGACGCTCGCCGCGACCGTCGCGGCGATCGCGACGCCCGCCTACGTGCTCGACCGCCAATGGAACGCGCTCGCATGGAATGCGCCGGCCGCCGCGCTCTTTTCCGGCTGGCTCGATGGCGAGCACGACCGCAACCTGCTGCGCTTCACGTTCATGGCGCCGGCCGCCCGCACGCTGATCGTCGACTGGGAAACCCGCGCGCGGCGGCTCGCGGCCGAATTCCGCGCCGATGCGATCCGCCACCTGACCGACGCGCCGACGCGCGCGCTGATCGACGCGCTGACGGCCGGCAGCGACGCGTTCGCGCAGTACTGGGCGTCGCAGGACGTGTTCGAGCGCGAAGGCGGGCTGCGTGAATTCGACCATCCGGCCGACGGCCGTCTCGTGTACCAGCAGATCACGCTGAAGCCCGCGCACCGCGAGGACCTGAAGCTGGTCGTGCTGGTGCGCGACTGAGCGCGGCTCAGAAGCTGATCGTCGCGGTAATCGTGTCGCTGTAGTTGCCGGGCGCCGGCGTCGCTTGCGCGGGCACGCGGCCGTACACGGTGATTGCCTGCGCGAACCCGCTGCCGGTGCCGGTCGCCATCGACGTGCCGGCGGTGCCGTCGCCCCATGGCTGCGTGAAGCCGCTGTCCTGATAGAGCTGATAGCTGACCGACCCGCCGCCCGCGCGCTGCATCGTGCGAGCGGCGACGTTGCCGCTGCCGCCGCCGTTCAACGCGATCCGGAATGCGTCGCCGTTCGTGCAGCGCGCGCTGATCGAGCCGCTCGCGGTCAGCGCCGACGCCAGCACGCCTGCCGCCGGAAACGCCACGCCGGTCGCGCTGATGATGCAGTTGTTGATGACGGTGGCGGTCGTGGTAACCGTCATCGTGCCAGCCGTCGACTGCGACGCACACGGCGTCGGCAGCACGCCGAGCAGCGAAAAACTGTAGCTGTACGCGGCCTGGTTGCCGCTGAAACTCTGCGTGTAGACGGTGCTGCCGTTGTTCACGGTCGGCACGGTCGGCTGGTTCGGCGCGATGCGACCATAGATGGTCACGTTCGCACTCGCGGACGTGCCGAGCACCGGTTTCGTCAACGTCACCGATATCGGCGTCGTGCCGCTGCTCACGGCGCCCCAGGCTTGCGAGTAGCCCGCGTCCTGATACAGGTCGTACTGCATCTGGTTCGTCCCGTTGCTCAGGTAGCGCGGACTGGTGCCGCCGAGGTTCACGCACACGAGCACGCCGGTGTTCAGGCTCAGCGTGTCCCACGTGCAGTTCACGGTCATCGTCGCGGTCGTCGTATAGGCCTGTTGCGTGATCGGACTGACCGAGCCGAAGCTCGGCACCGGCGGCGTCACCGTGCACGTATCCGCACGCGCCGACATCCACGGCATGCCGAGTACCGCTGCCAGCAGCAGGTACGCGAGCGCGCGCATCCAGCGGCGCGCCAGGTCGAAGCGGTCATCCGCCATGCGCCTCCCCGAAAAAAACCGTCCGCCCGATCGGGTTCGCGGATCGGGCCGCGCCATCATCGTATCGGTCTGCGCATCGATCGTTCGCACTGTTACTTGATCCATGTCAAATAGGCCGATGGAATCCGTCCGCTCCCCTGACAATGCACGCCAGGTCGGCGTTTTCTCCATTGCGCGCGACCGAACCCGTGGAGTAGTCTTCCACCAACGACAGAGCGGTAACGGCGACCGGCGACAGACCACGCGGCAGGCACTCCGCGGCCGGGCGACCCCTTGAACGGCAGGAGACAATCATAATGACAGATTCCCGACGTCGTGTTTTTTCAGCCATGCTCGCAGCCACGTTCGCATTCGCGCCGGTGCTGCAGCCCGTCACCGTTGCCGCAGTCTATTCGAACGGCACGGCCACCGCGCAATTCAACGTCACGCTCACGATCCAGGCGAACTGCACGATCGCCGCGAACCCGCTTGCATTCGGCACGACCGGCGTACTCGCATCGACGGTCAACCGGCAGACGACGGTCTCCGTCACCTGCACGAACTCGACACCCTACAACGTCGGGCTCGACGCCGGAGCGGTAACCGGCTCGACCGTCGCCAGCCGGCTGATGGGCGGTACCACGGCCGGCAATACCGGCACGACGGTCGGCTACCAGCTCTACCAGGACTCGGGCCACTCGACGATCTGGGGCAACACGCAAGGCACCGACACGGTCGGCGGCACCGGCACCGGTTCCGCGCAGGTGCTGAACGTGTACGGCCAGGTGCCCGCGCAGGCGACGCCGAAGCCCGACACCTACGAGGCCTCGGTCACCGCCACCGTCTATTTCTGACGGGCCGTGCGATTGTTCCCGCGCGCCTTTGCCGCGCTGTGCGTCGGGTGGGCGGCGGCCGTCTCGCATGCCGCCACGCTGCAGATCACGCCCGTGACGATCGAACTGCCGCCATCGGCGGCCGCCGCGAGCATGACGCTCAGCAACCCGGGCGGCCGGCCGATCTACGGCCAGGTCCGCACCTATCGCTGGACGCAGGAAAACGGTACCGACGTGATGACGCCGACCGACGCGCTCGCCGCGTCGCCGCCGCTGCTGCAGATCGACGCGAACGCCGAGCAGTTGATCCGGCTCGTGCGCACGAGCCGCGGCTCGCCGGCCGCCGAGGAGAGCTATCGCGTGCTGATCGACGAACTGCCCGCGCCGGGCACGCCGGTCGACAACGGCGTGACGATCCGGCTGCGCTATTCCGTGCCCGTATTCATCGAGCCCGATGCCGCGCAAGCGTCCCCGCGCCTCGACTGGCGCGTCGAACCCGACGGGACCGGCATGCAGCTCACGGTCGACAATCGCGGCGGACGGCGGGCGCAGATTTCCGCGGTCCGGTTGGTCGATGCGCGAGGCGGCGTCCACGAGATCACGCGCGGGCTGCTCGGCTATGCGCTCGCGAGCAGTACGCGACGCTGGCCGCTCAAGCTCGACGCCGGCACGCGCTTCGTCAAGATCCAGGCGACCGTCAACGCGCAGCCGGTCGAAGCCCGGTTGACGCCGCCCTGAGCCCCCCGAGCAGGATCGCACGACGTTGCCCGTGCCGCCGCCGAGCAAGACCCTCCGGACCGACTGCCCCGTGCGACACGCCGGGCCGGCCCGGCCCACCGCCGCGCCGCTCGCGCTGGCGTTGATACTGGCGCTGCGCGCACTCGCCGCATGCGCGCAGCCGGTACCGCCCACCGCCGTGTCCGACGCCGCGGCGCAAGCCGACGGGTTGTATCTCGACGTGTCGCTCAATGGCGAACCGACGCACCGGATCGCCCGGTTCCGGCAGATCGACGGGCGGCTGTACGCGGCCTCCGCCGACCTGAACGATCTGGGCATCGCGACCGGCGGCCCCGCGAACGCACCGTCGAACACGCTCGTCGCACTCGATACGCTCGCGGGGCTGCACTACGCTTACGACGCCGGCCGGCAAACGCTCGACCTGCGCGTGCCCGACGCACTGCGCATTCCGCACACGTTCGATACGCGCGCGCTCGCCGCCGCGCCGCCGGCCACGTCCGGCCGCGGCTTCGTGCTGAATTACGATGCCTACGCGCAAACCATCGCGCGCGCACCGCTCGCGGTCTGGAGCGAGGCGCGCTATTTCGATCCGGCCGGCGTACTCAGCAGCACCGGCATCGCGTACCTGTACGACGACCGTCGGCGCTACGTGCGCTACGACACGTCATGGACCCGTTCGAATCCCCGCACGCTCACGACGACCCAGATCGGCGACACGATTTCGTCGTCGCTGTCCTGGACGCGCTCGCTGCGCCTGGGCGGCGTGCAGTGGCGCAGCAATTTCGGCCTGCGCCCCGACCTCGTCACGTTTCCGGTGCCCGCGCTGTCCGGCAGCGCGGTCGTGCCGACGTCGGTCGACCTGTACGTGAACAACGTGCGCCAGTTCAGCGGCGACGTGCCGAGCGGGCCGTTCGTGATCAACAGCGTGCCGGGCATCACCGGCGCGGGCAACGCGACGGTCGTCACGCGCGACGCGCTCGGCCGCTCGATCGCGACGTCGATTCCGCTGTACGTCGATACGCGCCTGCTGGCCCCCGGCCTCGTCAGCCATTCGCTCGAAGCCGGTTTCCTGCGCCGCGCGTACGGCACCGATTCGTTCGACTACGCGCGCACACCGGCGGCGAGCGGCTCGCTGCGCTACGGGATCAGCGAGCGGCTGACCGTCGAAGCGCACGGGGAAGCAACGGCCGGCGTCTACAACGCCGGCGCCGGCGTGCTCGCGCGCCTCGGCGAACGCGGCGTGGCGAACGCGTCGCTGGCGCTCAGCGCGCCGGGCAGGACCGGCGTGCAGGCGGGCGTCGGATACCAGTACGTGACGTCGCGCTTCTCGATCGACGCACAGACGCTGCGCGCATTCGGCGACTACGTCGACCTGGGCAGCCGCGAAGGCGTGCCCGTCTCGCGCGCCACCGATCGCGTGACGGTATCGTTCCCGTTCCTGCGCGCGCAAACGCTGTCGTTCAGCTATCTGGCCCTCAAGTATCCGGGCATCGCCGCGTCGCGGATCGGCTCGATCGCTTATCTCGTCAATCTCGGCGGGCTGACCTCGATCGCGTTCAGCGGCTTCCAGGACTTCCGGCAACGCGACGCGCGCGGCTTCTTCGCGAGCCTGAGCATCGGGCTCGGCGGCAACACGTCCGTCTCCGCGAACGCCGGGCGGCAGAACGGCGAATCGACCTACACGCTCAATGCATCGCGGCCGCCCGACTACGGCGGCGGCTTCGGCTGGAACGTGCAGGCCGGCACCAACGCGGGCACGCGCTACGGGCAGGGCCAGTTGCAGTATCTCGGCCGCGCCGGCCAGGTCACGCTGCTCGCGCAATCGTTCGACGGGCGCAGCAACGCGGCGGTCGACGTCACGGGCGCGTTCGTGCTGATGGACGGCCGGGTGATGACGGCGCGCCGCGTCGACGACGGCTTCGCGCTCGTCTCGACCGACACGGGGCGCGTGCCCGTGCTGCACCAGAACCGGCTGATCGGCGCGACGGACCGGGCCGGCTACCTGCTGGTGCCCGACCTGAATGCGTACCAGAACAATCGCGTCGCGATCGACGGCAGCGCGCTGCCGGCCGACGCGCGGATCGCCGACACGACGCTCGACGTCGTGCCGCAGGCCCGCTCCGGCGTGCTCGCGCACTTCGCCATCACACGCTACAGCGCCGCGTCGATCGCACTGCGCGCGCCGGACGGCACGCCGCTTCCGCCGGGGCTCGAGGTCCGCCACGTCGAAAGCGGCCAGCGCACGATCGTCGGCTACGACGGCCTGACCTTCGTCGACGGCCTCGTCGCGAACAACCACCTGCAGATCTCCGGCGGCGGCCGCGACTGCACCGTCGAATTCGCGTACCGGCGGCCGGACGACGGCACGCTGCCGCGCATCGGCCCGCTGACCTGCGGCCCGCGGTAGCGCGCGCCGGCCGCCCGCGTCGCGAATGTTAGAATCGCAAGATTCCCTCGGCGGCGCCCAGCCGCCCAACTCCCCTTCGAAGAATCGCCATGACGTCCCAACTGCACAAAAAGGGCGAGGCCTGGTCGGCCCGCTTCTCGGAACCGATGTCGGAGCTGGTCAAGCGCTACACGTCGTCGGTGTTTTTCGACAAGCGCCTCGCGCTCGTCGACATCGCCGGCTCGCTCGCGCACGCGAACATGCTCGCCGCGCAGAAGATCATCAGCGCCGACGACCTGGCCGCGATCGAACGCGGGATGGCGCAGATCAAGGGCGAGATCGAGCGTGGCGAATTCGAATGGCAGCTCGACCTGGAAGACGTCCACCTGAACATCGAGGCGCGCCTGACCGCGCTGATCGGCGATGCCGGCAAGCGCCTGCACACGGGCCGCTCGCGCAACGACCAGGTCGCGACCGACATCCGCCTGTGGCTGCGCGGCGAAATCGACCGCATCGGCGGCCTGCTGAACGACCTGCGCGGCGCGCTGATCGATCTCGCGGAACAGAACGCCGACACGATCATGCCGGGCTTCACGCACCTGCAGGTCGCGCAGCCCGTCACGTTCGGCCACCACCTGCTCGCGTACGTCGAGATGTTCACGCGCGACGCGGAACGCATGCGCGACTGCCGCACCCGCGTGAACCGCCTGCCGCTCGGCGCGGCCGCGCTCGCGGGCACGAGCTACCCGATCGACCGTCACGCGGTCGCGAAAACGCTCGGCTTCGACGGCATCTGCGCGAACTCGCTCGACGCGGTGTCCGATCGCGACTTCGCGATCGAATTCACGGCCGCGTCCGCGCTCGTGATGACGCACGTGTCGCGCTTCTCCGAGGAACTCGTGCTGTGGATGAGCCCGCGCGTCGGCTTCATCGACATCGCCGACCGCTTCTGCACCGGCAGCTCGATCATGCCGCAGAAGAAGAACCCGGACGTGCCCGAGCTCGCGCGCGGCAAGACCGGCCGCGTGAACGGCCACCTGATGGCGCTCCTCACGCTGATGAAGGGCCAGCCGCTCGCGTACAACAAAGACAACCAGGAAGACAAGGAACCGCTGTTCGATACGGTCGACACCGTCGCCGACACGCTGCGGATCTTCGCCGAGATGGTCGCCGGCATCACCGTGAAGCCGGACGCGATGCGCGCGGCCGCGCTGCAGGGCTTCTCGACCGCCACCGACCTCGCCGACTACCTCGTGAAGCGCGGCCTGCCGTTCCGCGACGCGCACGAAGCGGTCGCGCACGCGGTGAAGATCTGCGACGACCGCGGCATCGACCTCGCCGACCTGACGCTCGACGAAATGAAGCAGGAACTGCCGAACGTCGCGCACCTGATCGGCGACGACGTGTTCGGCTACCTGACGCTCGAGGGTTCGGTCGCGAGCCGCAACCATCCGGGCGGCACCGCGCCCGACCAGGTGCGTGCGGCCGTCAAGGCGGCCCGCGCCGCGCTCGGCAAGTAACGGCCTGCGGTTCCGGACGGACGCCTTCGGCGTCCGTTTTTCATTCGGGCGGCCAGCGCGCCGCCCGTCGCCTTCCCCGCTTCACGGACGCCCCCGATGACCTTCTCCGCCGCGCTCTTCGACATGGATGGCCTGCTCGTCGATTCCGAGCGGACCATCATGAACACGTGGATCGACGTGTCGAATGCGCACGGCGTCGTGCTGACCGAGATCGATTACCTGCAGATCGTCGGCCGTTCGTTCGCCGAAGGCCAGGTGATCCTGGCACGGCTGATCGGCGACCCCGCTACGTTCGACGCGGTGCGCGTCCGCGTGCGCGAACAGCTCGCGGCGCCCGAGCCGCATCCGAAGTTTCCGCTGAAACCCGGCGCATTCGCGCTGCTCGACGCGCTCGCGCAGGCCGGCATTCCGTGCGCGGTCGCGTCGTCGTCCGCGGGCGACGTGATCCGCGCGCGGCTCGGCGCGGTCGGCGTGCTGCCGTTCTTCCGCGCGATCGCGGGCGGCGACGAAGTCGCGCGCGGCAAGCCCGACCCGGCCGTCTACCGGCTCGCGGCCGAGCGCCTCGGCGTGCCGGCCCACGCGTGCGTCGCGTTCGAGGACAGCGACTTCGGCGCGCAGTCGGCCGCCGGCGCCGGCGCGGCGGTCGTCACCGTGCCCGACCTGAAGGCGCCGACGCCCGAGATCGTCGCGCTGAGCCTGCACGTGCTCGCGTCGCTCGACGACGCGATCGCGCTCGTGCCGTCGTGGTTCGGGTTGCAGGGCACGTCGCAGCCCGCGTAGGCAGCACACCGCGCCATGCAAAACGGGCACCCGAGGGTGCCCGTTCCGTCGTGTCGCCCACTCGAAAGCGGCGCGCCGTTACCGGTTGCCGGCCGTCTCCGACAGCCGCTTCATCGTCGCGATGCGCGCGCCGATCAGGTCGACGCGGCCATCCTCGCCGACGAGCGGCGCCGTCGCATCGCGGAACGCCACCCACGCGCGCTGCGCGCGCACGAGCGTCCCGGCCGAATGCGCGGGCATCTTGCGGCGCAGCTTCTGGTAATAGCGGTTCAGGTCGAACAGCGCATGCTCGCACGCGGCATCCTGCACGCACGGTCGCACGCGGCGCACCGCCGGCTCGCGCGGCGCGTTCGCCGGCTTCGTACCGGCCGGCGCGGCCGCCGCAGCCGCACCGCCCTGCGCACCGCTCGTCGCCGCAACCGGCACGGCGGCCGGCGGCGGCGCATAGCGATCGGCCGCCCCGCGCAACGCCAGCGCGCGATCGCGCACCGGCTGCAGCTGCAGGTCGGCGCTCGACATCGCATACGCGGTGCCGCGCGTCGTGTCGTACACGGCCTTCAGCAGCAGCACTTCGTCCTTGCGCCACGTGAGCCAGCGGCGCTGGCTGTCCTGCCAGCCGCGCTTCGCGTCGGCCGGCGCGTCCTTCAACAGGCGCTGGTACGCGCCGTCCATCACTGTCTGCCACTGCTGCTGCGCTTCGCCCATGCACTGGATCTGGCCGGCCGGCGACGACCGGTCGCGCCGCGCGAGACACTGCCGCATCGCGACGTCGATCGGGTCGGCCGCCGCGACTTCCGCATGGGCGACGCCCGCGCCCGCGAGCCCCGCCAATCCTGCCGTCCAGACGACGAGCGCGGCCAGCGCCGCGCGCATCGCCCGGAGTCGTCCGTGCGTCGCCATCAGTCGCGCACGCAGTCGACGAAGTACTCGACGCGGCCGTTCACCTCTTCCGCGACGAGGCCGTGGATGTCGGTGTGGAAGCCCGGGAAGCGCTCGTTGAAGTCGCGCGCGAACCGCAGGTAGTTCACGATCGTCTTGTTGAAGCGCTCGCCCGGAATCAGCAGCGGAATACCCGGCGGGTACGGCGTGAGCAGGATGCTCGTCACGCGGCCTTCGAGCTCGTCGAGCGGCACGCGGTCGATCTTGCGGTGCGCGAGCTTCGCGAACGCGTCCGACGGCTTCATCGCCGGCTCCATGTCCGACAGGTACATCTCCGTCGTCAGGCGGGCGATGTCGTTCGCGCGATACACGTCGTGAATCTGCGTGCACAGGTCGCGCAGGCCGACACGCTCGTAGCGCGGATGCTGCGCGACGAATTCCGGCAGCACGCGCCACAGCGGCTGGTTGTTGTCGTAGTCGTCCTTGAACTGCTGCAGCTCGGTCACCATCGAGTTCCAGCGGCCCTTCGTGATGCCGATCGTGAACATGATGAAGAACGAGTACAGGCCGGTCTTCTCGACGATGATCCCGTGCTCGGCCAGGTACTTCGTGACGATCGCGGCCGGAATGCCGGTCTCGCCGAACTCGCCGTCGACGTCGAGCCCCGGCGTGATGATCGTCGCCTTGATCGGGTCGAGCATGTTGAAGCCTTCCGCGAGCGGGCCGAAGCCGTGCCAGTGGTCGTTCGGCTTCAGCATCCAGTCCTCGCGCGAACCGATGCCTTCCTCGGACAGGTTGTCCGGGCCCCACACGCTGAAGAACCAGTCGTCGCCGTACTCGGCGTCGACCTTGCGCATCGCGCGGCGGAAGTCGATCGCCTCGGCGATCGATTCCTCGACGAGCGCGGTGCCGCCCGGCGGCTCCATCATCGCGGCCGCGACGTCGCACGACGCGATGATCGCGTACTGCGGGCTCGTCGACGTGTGCATCAGGTACGCCTCGTTGAAGCGGTGCTTGTCGAACGTGCGGTTCTCCGAATCCTGCACGACGATCTGCGACGCCTGCGAGATGCCCGCGAGCAGCTTGTGCGTCGAGTGCGTCGCGAACACGAGCGCGCCCGTGCGCGGCCGACCGTCGCCGATCGCGTGCATGTCGCGGTAGAAATCGTGGAACGTCGCGTGCGGCAGCCATGCTTCGTCGAAGTGCAGCGTGTCGAGCAGGTCGCCGAGCAGGTCCTTGATCATCTCGACGTTGTAGACCACGCCGTCGTACGTGCTTTGCGTGATCGTCAGGATGCGCGGCTTCATGTCCGGGTTCTCGCGCAGCGCCTCGCGCGCGAACGGGTTCGCCTCGATCTTCTTGCGGATGTTCTCCGGCTTGAATTCGTCGCGCGGGATCGGCCCGATGATGCCGAAATGGTTGCGCGTCGGCGTGAGGAACACGGGAATCGCGCCCGTCATCGTGATCGCGTGCAGGATCGACTTGTGGCAGTTGCGGTCGACCAGCACGATGTCGCCGGGCGCGACCGTCGCGTGCCAGACGATCTTGTTCGACGTCGACGTGCCGTTGGTCACGAAGAACAGGTGGTCGGCGCTGAAGATGCGCGCCGCGTTGCGTTCGGACGCCGCCACCGGGCCGGTGTGGTCGAGCAGCTGGCCGAGTTCGTCCACCGCGTTGCACACGTCCGCGCGCAGCATGTTCTCGCCGAAGAACTGGTGGAACATCTGGCCGAGCGGGTTCTTCAGGAACGCGACGCCGCCCGAGTGGCCCGGGCAGTGCCACGAGTACGAGCCTTCGTCCGCGTACTTGACGAGTTCCTTGAAGAACGGCGGCGCGAGCGAATCGAGATAGACCTTCGCTTCACGGATGATGTGGCGCGCGACGAATTCCGGCGTGTCCTCGAACATGTGGATGAAGCCGTGCAGTTCGCGCAGGATGTCGTTCGGCAGATGGCGCGACGTGCGCGTCTCGCCGTACAGGAAGATCGGGATGTCCGCGTTGCGGCGGCGCACTTCGGTGACGAACGCGCGCAGCTCGATGATCGCGGTCGCGAGCTCGGGCAGCTCGCCGTCCGGGCCGATTTCGCCGAGCATGAGTTCGTCGTCGTCGATCGACAGGATGAAGCACGACGCGCGGCTCGATTGCTGCGCGAACGACGTCAGATCGCCGTAGCTCGTGAGGCCGAGGACTTCGACGCCCTCCTTCTCGATCGCTTCGGCCAACGCCCGGATGCCGGAGCCCGAGATGTTCTCGGAGCGGAAATCTTCGTCGATGATGACGACGGGGAAACGAAACTTCATGGGCGATTCTCCAAAAAGAACGACCGCGGCGCGTCACGCGCAGCGGTCACCCGGAAACTGGTGAGACGTTATGCAACCAGATCAGGTTTTCGGCAGCGTGACACCGCGCTGCCCCTGATACTTGCCGCCGCGATCGGCGTACGACACGTCGCACACCTCGTCGCTTTCGAAGAAGAGCACCTGCGCGACGCCTTCGTTCGCGTAGATCTTCGCGGGCAACGGCGTGGTGTTCGAGAATTCCAGCGTGACGTAGCCTTCCCACTCGGGTTCGAACGGCGTCACGTTGACGATGATCCCGCAGCGCGCGTAGGTCGACTTGCCGAGGCAGACGGTGAGCACGGTGCGCGGGATGCGGAAATATTCGACGGTGCGGGCCAGCGCGAACGAGTTCGGCGGGATGATGCACACGTCGCCCTTGAAATCGACAAACGAACCCTCGTCGAAGTTCTTCGGATCGACGATCGTCGAGTTGATGTTGGTGAAGATCTTGAATTCGTCCGCGCAGCGGATGTCGTAGCCGTAGCTCGACGTGCCGTAGCTGACGATCCGGCGGCCGTCCTCGGACGCGCGGACCTGATCGGGCACGAACGGCTCGATCATCTTGTGCTCTTCGGCCATGCGCCGAATCCATTTGTCGGACTTGATGCTCATGCCAGCCTCCGCAGGGCCGTCCCGAGGCGGCTGGCCGTCCCCTCGGGGGACAGCGAACGAAGTGAGCGTTGGGGTCGTTTCATATCAGGGCGCCTGGAAACGCTGCGTGACGGTCAGGGAGGGCCGCTCGCGCAAGGCGGCGGCCGGGAAAGGCGGACATTTTACGCGATCATCGGCTCGCGCACGCGGCGGCCGTCAACGGATCACGCCGCAGGCCAGCGCGGGCCCCGCGCCATGCTGCGCAAACGCCGGGTCGCTCGCGTCGCGATGCACCAGCGCCGCACGGTTCATCGCCGAGCGCACGCCATCGAGGGCCAGATCGGGTGCGACGATGAAGCCGGCCGCGACGCCGTTCGCATCCGCATGGATGTTGCCGAGATCGCCGGCAACGCGCGCGCCGGCGCGCAGCCGGTCGGCGGCCGGCGCGAACACCTGGCCGGCGCTCGAGCCGTCGCCCGCATTGCAGTCGCCGCGTTCGTGCACCTGCAGCGCGTGATCGCTGTTCGGCGGCAGGCCGACCAGGTTGTAGGTGACCTGCACGCCGTCCGGGCGCTCGACGAACGTCACCGCACCGCGCGCCTGCGAGCCGACCGTCGGCTGCAGCTGGGCGTCGGCCCGTTTTTCGTGCGACGAGGAAAAGGAGGTACAGCCGGCCAGCAGGCCCAGCGCGGCGGCGGCCAGCAGCGCGCGCTGCGCGCGGCCGGCGCGCACGCCGTGATGTCGTTGTTTCATTCGATCCTCATGCCGGCTGACGGCCGTTTGACACGGCGGCCGCGCCGGGCGGGTAAAGGGACCCGGGAAAAGTCGCCATGATACCGCGCCTCGCGGCGCCGTAAACAGCGTGAGGCCCCGCCCCGCAAGGGTTTTACGTATTTTGAACAACGATCGACGGGAACTTCGACGTCATGTCGCGCGATCGCTCGGCAATCGCCAGCGCCACCCCGCGCGCGATGTCGCGGTAACGACGCGCGAGCGCGCCGTCCGGCTCGGCCGCGACCGTCGGCGTGCCGCTGTCGGCGCGCTCGCGGATCGCGATGTCGAGCGGGAGGCTGCCGAGCACGTTCACGCCGTAATCCTGCGCCATCCGCTCCGCCCCGCCCGCGCCGAAGATGTGCTCTTCGTGGCCGCAGTTCGAGCAGATGTGGATGCTCATGTTCTCGACGATGCCGAGGATCGGAATCCCGACCTTCTCGAACATCTTCAGCCCCTTCTTCGCGTCCAGCAGCGCGATGTCCTGCGGCGTCGTGACGATCACCGCGCCGGTGACGGGCACGCGCTGCGCGAGCGTGAGCTGGATGTCGCCCGTGCCGGGCGGCATGTCGACGATCAGGTAGTCGAGCTCGCGCCAGTTGGTCTGGCGCAGCAGCTGCTCGAGGGCCGACGTCGCCATCGGGCCGCGCCACACCATCGGGTTGTCTTCCTCGATCAGGAAGCCGATCGAGTTCGCCTGCAGCCCGTGGCCGACCAGCGGGTTCATCGACTGGTTGTCGGGCGACTCGGGGCGCTGGCCGTGGATGCCCAGCATCGTCGGTAGCGACGGGCCGTAGATGTCGGCGTCGAGAATGCCGACCGACGCGCCTTCCGCGGCCAGCGCCAGCGCGAGGTTCACGGCCGTCGTGCTCTTGCCGACGCCGCCCTTGCCCGACGCGACCGCGACGATGTTCTTCACATTCGGCAACAGCTTCACGCCGCGCTGCACCGTATGCGCGACGATCTCCTGCGACACGGCGACGCGTGCGTCGCGCACGCCCGGCACGGCCTGGAGCGCCGCGGCGACGCGCGCACGCACGTCGTCGTGCTGGCTGCGCGCCGGATAACCGAGCACCACGTCGAGCGCCACGACATCGCCGTCGATCGCGACGTTGCGCACGCCCTTGTTCGCCGCGTACGGGCGGCCGGTATTGGGGTCGACGACTGCCGCCAGCGCGGCGTCGACTTGTGCCCGGTCAATGCTCATCGAAACTCCGTGAAAACGTTTTTCTCGCGCGCAAACGTCAAAAAATATCAAATTACGCTGCGAAAATCGGGAAAAGTGAAAGAATCTGTTGCACGCCATTGCGCGAACGCGCGACCCGGCGCACTCTTCGCGTGCGGCACGCTATAGGGCCAAATCGGCCACTAACCGCCTATATTGTAGAGGCTGACGCGTCGCGCTGTCCGAACAGCCACGCTGACGGACAGGGCATGCGACCGCCTCGGCGGCTGCCGCGAGCGCAGGCCGGCCTTCCTTTTTCGGACGGCCCGCGCAGGGAGCCGTAACTGTTGTTTGTCGTCGTTGTCGACTCGTTCAACCAAGAGAGGAATCCAAGATGAACATGAAAATCGCGACTCGCCTGTCCGTATTCGCACTCGCCGGCGCACTGCTGGCAGGCTGCGCCACGCAGCAAGGCAACAATACGGCCGTCGGCACCGGCACGGGTGCGGCGCTGGGCGCGGGGATCGGCGCGCTGGCCGGTGGCGGCAAGGGCGCGGCGATCGGCGCGGGCGTCGGCGCACTGGTCGGTGGCGTGACGGGTTACAACTGGCAAGCGATCAAGAACAAGCTCGCACCGTCGGCAGCGCAGACGGGCACGCAGGTGACCGAGCAGCCGGACGGCTCGCTGAAGCTGAACGTGCCGAGCTCGGTCACGTTCGCGACGAACCAGTACGCGATCACGCCGGCGTTCACGCCGCTGCTGAACGACCTCGCGACGACGCTGAACCAGAACCCGCAAGTGACGGCATCGATCGTCGGCTACACGGACAGCACGGGCTCGGCCCAGCTGAACCAGACGCTGTCGCAGAATCGCGCGCAAAGCGTCGTGAACGCGCTCGTGCAGCGCGGCGTGAACGGCGGCCGCCTGTCGGCGCAAGGCATGGGCGCATCGAACCCGATCGCGGACAACGCGACCGAAGCCGGCCGCGCACAGAACCGCCGCGTCGAGATCTACCTGCGCGCACCGCAACAGCATCAGTAAGCGCGACCACGAGAGGAATCGTGCGGGCAGCCTGCCCGCACAGCCCCGCCTGGCAAGGCTTTGGGCGGGGCCGGTAACAAATCGAAAAAATTTTCGAACTTCTGTCGCAGGCCGTGGTCAGTATTTACGGTACGCGGCTGGTGTTGCCGGCGCGTCACCATTCTCCTCTTGTCGTTGTTGCTCCGGGGCCGTATCCGCCCCGGTTTTTTTTTGCCCGGAGAATTCGTGCTGCGCTGCAGCACAACGTCGCCGGGCATGCCGCGTGTGCGGCCTCGCCCCTTCCGCCGCCCGGTCCGCGGCGCCGGCCCGCCGCGCTGGCCCGCGCCCCTGCTAGAATCGCAGTTTCCCGTCGTTTTTCCCGCTGTTCTTCTCCAGACCCTATGTCCGCATCCGACCTCACTTCCGTGCAGGCTGCGGCGCCGCAAGGCAGCCGCCAGATCCTCGTTACGTCCGCACTGCCCTATGCCAACGGGCAGATCCACATCGGCCACCTGGTCGAGTACATCCAGACCGACATCTGGGTGCGGGCGCTGCGAATGCATGGCCATGAGGTCTACTACATCGGCGCCGACGATACGCACGGCACGCCGATCATGCTGCGCGCGGAGAAGGAAGGCCTGACCCCGAAGCAGCTGATCGACCGCGTGTGGACCGAGCACAAGCGCGACTTCGACAGCTTCGGCGTGTCGTTCGACAACTTCTACTCGACCGATTCGGACGAGAACCGCGTGCTGAGCGAGAAGATCTATCTCGCGCTGCAGGAAGCCGGCCTGATCGCCGAGCGCGAAATCGAACAGGCGTACGATCCGGTCAAGGAAATGTTCCTGCCGGACCGCTTCATCAAGGGCGAGTGTCCGAAGTGCCACGCGAAGGACCAGTACGGCGACAACTGCGAAGTGTGCGGCTCGACCTACCTGCCGACCGAACTGCTGAACCCGTATTCGGTCGTGTCCGGCGCGACGCCGGTGCGCAAGACCTCGAAGCACTACTTCTTCCGCCTGTCCGACCCGCGCTGCGAATCGTTCCTGCGCGAATGGGTGAGCGGCCTCGCACAGCCCGAAGCGACCAACAAGATGCGCGAATGGCTCGGCGACGCGGGCGAAGCCAAGCTCGCCGACTGGGACATCTCGCGTGACGCGCCGTACTTCGGCTTCGAGATTCCGGGCGCGCCCGGCAAGTATTTCTACGTGTGGCTCGATGCGCCGGTCGGCTACTACGCGAGCTTCAAGAACCTGTGCGAGCGCAACGGCATCGATTTCGATGCGTGGATCCGTCCCGGCTCGAAGGCCGAGCAGTACCACTTCATCGGCAAGGACATCCTGTACTTCCACACGCTGTTCTGGCCCGCGATGCTCGAGTTCTCGGGCCACCGCACGCCGACCAACGTGTTCGCGCACGGCTTCCTGACCGTCGACGGCGCGAAGATGTCGAAATCGCGCGGCACGTTCATCACCGCGCAGAGCTACATCGACACCGGCCTGAACCCGGAGTGGCTGCGCTACTACTTCGCCGCGAAGCTGAACGCGACGATGGAAGACATCGACCTGAACCTCGACGACTTCCAGGCGCGCGTGAACAGCGATCTCGTCGGCAAGTATGTGAACATCGCGAGCCGCGCGGCCGGCTTCCTGATCAAGCGTTTCGACGGCCGCGTGCAGGACAGCGCGATGAATCATCCGCTCGTCGCGAAGCTGCGCGATGCGATTCCGCAGATCGCCGCGAGCTACGAAGCGCGCGAATACGGCCGCGCGCTGCGCCACACGATGGAGCTCGCGGACGAAGTGAACGCATACGTCGACGGCGCGAAGCCGTGGGATCTCGCGAAGGATCCGGCCAACGCGGTCGCGCTGCACGAAACCTGCAGCGTGAGCCTCGAGGCCTTCCGCCTGCTGTCGCTCGCGCTGAAGCCGGTGATGCCGCGCGTCGCCGCAGCGGTCGAGGCGTTCTTCGGGATCGCGCCGCTCGCGTGGGCCGATGCCGCGAAGCCGCTGTCGTCGGCGCAGCCGATCAAGGCGTACCAGCACCTGATGACGCGCGTCGATGCGAAGCAGATCGAAGCGCTGCTCGCCGCGAACCGCGATTCGCTGCAGGCCGATGCAGCCGGCGCGGCCGCCGGCGGCGCCAATGCTGCGAAGGACGCGAAGAGCAACGCCAAGGCGAACGCGAAGCCGGCCGTCGTGAACGGCGCCGACGACGCGCCGATCTCGATCGACGATTTCGCGAAGATCGACCTGCGCATCGCGAAGATCGTCGCGTGCCAGGCGGTCGAAGGATCGGACAAGCTGCTGCAGCTCACGCTCGACGTCGGCGAGGAAAAGACCCGCAACGTGTTCTCGGGCATCAAGTCCGCGTACCAGCCCGAGCAGCTCGTCGGCAAGCTGACCGTGATGGTCGCGAATCTCGCGCCGCGCAAGATGAAGTTCGGCCTGTCCGAAGGGATGGTGCTCGCCGCGTCGGCCACCGACGAGAAGGCGGAACCGGGCCTCTACATCCTCGAACCGCACAGCGGCGCGAAGCCCGGCATGCGCGTGAAGTAAGCAGAACGCACTGCTGCCGCCGCAAAAAAGCCCCGCACGATGTCGAATCGTGCGGGGCTTTTTTATCGCTGCCCGGTAAGCCGCATCCGCCGTCACCGCTGCCCGAACCAGCGATCGAAGCGCCGCGTGTAGTTCAGGTCGACGCCCTGGAACGTGCCGCCGTACGCGGACACCGACCAGAAGCGCGTCAGGTTGATCGTCGCCTTGAACGCGTTGCTCGCCGATTGCAGCCCCTGCTCGAAGCCGAGCACGAACCGCTCGTTGATCGCCTTCGACACCAGCACGACCTGCGGATCGGTCAGGCCGACTTCGCTACGGCCGACCGACACCTCGTCGAGGCCGAAGGTCTGCGCGACGCGCTTGCCGGTCACGCTGCCGAGCAGCCCGAGCGCCGCCGTCATCGCGCCCTGCTGGCCGACGTTGTTGCCCTGGTCGGTGCCGTGCCCGAACAGCAGCCACGACAGCTTTTCATTGTCGGTGACGTTCGGCTCCGACACGAGCTTGACGGTCGGCGACTGGATCGTGCCCGTCACCTGCACGCCGGCCTCGACCTCCTGGTTGCGCCGCATCGCGAGGATGTTGACGCCCGGGTTCGATACCGGGCCGTTGAACGTGAAGAAGCCGTTCTCGATCGCGAGCTTGCGGCCGAACGTCGTGTACGTCGAACCTTCGGTCACACGCACGTTGCCGACCGCGCGCAGCGGCACGCCCGGCGCGCTCATCACGGTGATCGTGCCGCGCAGTCCCAGATCCGCGCCGTGCCCCTTGAAGCGGAAGTTGTTGCCGAGCCCGACGTCGATGTTCGCGCGCGGCGCGAGCGATGGCGCCGGCTTGTCCTCGACCGCCTTCGGCTTCGCGACCGCGGTGCCGGTCGGCGTCTCGCCGCGCACCGTGCCGTCCGGCTGCACGATCACGACGTCGTCCGACAGGTGCGGCGCCGATTGCTCGGGCAGGTCGAACAGCGCGCGGTCGACCACGAACTTGCCGTCGATCGACAGCGCGCCGCGCGGCCCGTCGTTCGCGACGGTGGCCTTGCCCGACAGCGACAGCTTGCGATCGGGCGCCGCGAACAGTTCGAGCTTGTCCGCGACGATGCTCGCGGTCAGGTCCGGCGCCTCGCCGTCGAGGCGCACGCGGCCGAGCGCGCGCAGCGTGCCGTCGCCGCCGTGAAATTCGACCTGCTGGAATTCGACGAGGTTGTCCGACAGCTTCACGCGCACGATGCCGTCCTTCAGCTGCACGCCCTGGTCGATCAGCGTCGCGGACAGCTCGTCGCCCGTCAGCGTCCCCGACAGGTTCGGTTTCACCGGCGTGCCGGAAACCGTCAGCTTCAGCGCCGCGCGCCCGCCGAGCAGGTAGCTCGGCCCGAACAGGTTGCCGGTGGTCTTCAGCGCCGGGATGTCGGCATCGATGCGGCCCGACAGCGGACCGTCGTCGACGATGCCGAACACGCCGTCGCGCAACGCGAACGGCACCGTGACGTTCGCGTCGAGCGTGCCGATCCGGCTCGCCTTCGCGAGCGCCGTCACGTTGAGCCGGTTGCCGGGCGCGAAGCTCGCCCGGGCGGACAGATCGGTCAGGCCGAGCGACGCGATGCCGCGCCCGCTCTCGATCGTCACGTCGCCGCCGCGGCGCTTCACCTGCACGTGGCCCGTCGCGTTCGCACCGAGCGAGAAATCCCAGTCGGCATCGAGCACGACGTCGGTCCGCACCGGCGGCCGCTGGCCGGTCAGCGCCTGGCGCACCTCGAGGAAACGCGCGACCGATGCGCCGGTCACGGTGCCCGCCGAGCGCATCTGGCCGCGATCGAACACGAACGATTTCAGGTCGATCGCCGCGCCTTCGAGCGTGAGCCGCGTCGCGCCGAGCGTCACGCGACCGGCGCCGGCCGATATCGTCAACGGCGCCTGCAGCGCGAGCGCCGGCGTGCCGCGATTCGCGAGACGCGTGACGGTGCCGTCCCAGCGCATGCCGTCGCGGTTCTCGACCACGCCGCCGTTCGCCGCGAGCGTCAGGTCGATCACGCGGCCGCTGGCCATCCCGAGCGCCGACGCGTCGAGCGTGTGCTTCGCGCGCGTGCCGTCGAGGTTCGCGCGCAACGACTTCAGCTTGAACGAGCCGAGCGCGATGTCGGCCGCGTCGGCCGTGAACACGAGCGCGCCGTGCGCGCCGTCGCGGATGTCCGCGCGGCCCTGGGCGGTGCCGATCCGGTTCGAGCCGACGACGACGTGCTCGGCCTTGTAGGTCGCCGTCACGTTCGGATGCGCGAAGCTGCCGGTCAGGTCGCCCTGCGCCTGCACGAGCCCTTCGATGCCGAAGCCGAGGCGGTCGAGCTGCGGCGCGTCGACGACGAAGCGCAGCCGGTCGCCGGGTGCGCCGAAGCTGCCGCGCAGGTCGACGTGGTTGCCGGCGATCGACAGGTTCGCGTTGCTCGGCAGGATGCGCGAGCCGGCGAGCTGCACGACGCCGGCGCCGGTCAGCGGCACGCCGTCGTACAGGCTGTCGGCGAGCTTGAAGGTCGCCTTCGTCGAGACCTGCGGCGCGAACGCGCCCGACGCGGTCAGCGTGCCCGACACGCGCGTTTCGCCGCGCTTGGCCGGGGCCCTGGCGGCCTTCGCCGGCGCCTTGCCGCCGCCCGCCTTCGGCGCGCTCATCGCGGCGAGCAGCAGCGGATCGAACGCGGTCAGCGTCGCCTTCGCGTCATAGCTCGAGTGCGCGTCGTGGCGGAACACGCCCGTCAGGTCGATGCGCCCCTTGGCCGCAGTCACGCGCGTATCGGTCAGCACGGTCTGCTGCCGCGTCAGCGCAACCTTGGCGCGCGCGCCCAGCGCGAGCTTCGGATCGTTCAGGTTGAAATCGACGGTCGTCACGTCGCCCGCGAGCGTCACGCCGAGCGGGCCGCCGAGGCGCATCGGCCGCAGTTCGGCGACGAACGCGTTCAGGTCGAGGTTCGCGACCTTCAGGTCGAAGCGGCCCTTGCCGCCCGTGAGCGTGCCGCCGCCCGTCACGCTGCCGTCCCGGATCAGCTTCAGCGCGAGGCCGTCGATCCGCTGCGCGTGCGCGTCGAGATGCACGGTCGCATGCACGTCGATCACCGGCAGCAGATGGTCGCCGAGCGTACCGGGTTTCGCGTTGACGATCGACACCGGGCCCGTCACCGCGAAGCCCTTCGCGGGCGCCGAGCCTGCCGGCGCGGTCACTGGTGCGAGTTCGGCGCGCACCGCGAGATCGGCTGCCGGCGCGCCGGGCGACAGTGCCTGCGGATTCACGTGGTCGAACGCGAGCGACGCACGCGTGAGCGGCACCGTGCCGAATGGCGCAGCCTCGACGTGCGCGCGCCCGTTCAGCTTCATCCCGCTCGCGTCGACCTCGGCGACGAGCGCCTCCAGCGAGCCCGACACACGGGCCCGCGCGTCGACCGCTTCGTCGGACAGCTTGCCTGCGTAGGTGGCTTCGCCCGTCAGCGCGAACGGCTTCACCCCGTCGAGCTTCGCGCGCGCGGTCAGCGCGCCGTACGGCGTATCGACGCCGTCGAGCACGAGTTCATGGTGACGGCCGTCGCTGCGGCCGTTCAGCGCGAGATGGTCGAGCTGCGTCGTCGAGCCGCCTTCGTGAATCGCGAGGCGATCGACGCGCAGGTCGTCGATCCGCACCTGCAGCGGCAGGCTCAGGTCCTGCGGCGTCGTACTCGGCGTCGACGGCCCCGGCGCGATCCGCACGTCGATCGTGCCTGCGCGCAGATAGGCGATGGACAGCCGCCACGGCGCACGCGTCAGTGCCCAGCGGCCGTCGAGCCGGTCGATGCGGACCTCGGTGCCGGTGCCGTCGGGGCTGGTCCACGCGAACCCGCGCAACCGCACGCCGGTCGCGAGCGAGCCGCCTTCGAGCGTGCCCGCGAGCCGTGCCCCGAGCACCTTGCCGGCCACCTGCCACGCGAGTCGCGTCCCGCGCTCGGTCGTCACCGCGCCGGCCACGAGCCCCACTGCCAGCACGACGAGCAGCACGACCGTCGCAAGCGTCCACGCGACGACACGCCACGCACGGCCACGGCGCGGCGCGCGCGGCGGCGTGTCGGGCGCACCGTCGGGCGAATCCGGATCGTGAGGCGGCGGCGTGTCGTTCGGGTCCTTCGTCATGCGGTTCGTCGTGCGGGTCGTCAGGTCGTCAATAGGGCGGCAGGTTCAGAAAGCGATGCCGAGCGTCAAATACGGGCGCACGCTGTGGTTGCGCAGGCCGTACGCGACGTCGACGTTGATCGGGCCGACCGGGCTGCGCCAGCGCGCACCGACGCCCACGCCCGGGTAGAACACGCGCTCGCCCCACGCATCGGTCGCGGTGCCGATGTCGAAGAACGTCGCGGCGCCCCAGTCGCGGTTGAACCAGTGCTGGTATTCGGCCGTACCCGTCATCAGGTACTTGGTCGGCAGAACGGAGCCGTCGACGCTGTTGCCGATGCTCTGGTAGCCGTAGCCGCGCACCGAGTTCGAGCCGCCGGCGCGGAACAGCAGCGACGCCGGCACGCCGGTCGAGCTGCCGCTCGTAAACACGCCGCCGAGCTCCGCGCGGAACACGAACAGGTCGCGCTTGCCGATCGGCAGGTATTGCTGCCCGCGCGCGTAGCCGCGGATGAAGGTCTCGTCGGCCAGCACGCCCTTGACCGCGAAGCCGGCCTCCGCATGAATCAGGTTGCCCGAGCGCGGAAACAGCGGATCGTCGACGTTGCGGCGGGTCCACGCCCATTGCGGCACGAGCGCGCGGCTCGTGGTCGGCCCCGCGCCGTTCTGGTCGAGCCGATCCTGGTAGTACATCAGCGAATACGAATAGTCGATGAACTGCCCGGTGCGCGTACGCTGCACGCCGACCCGCGCGCTGTAGATGCGGGTGTCCGACACGTTGGTGTTCGTGTACGACGCGAGCACGCTGTTGGTCCAGCCCTTCTCGCCCGGCGGCATCGACAGCTGGACCTGCCCGTACTGCTGGATCTGGTCGAGCCGGCCCGACACGGTCAGCGGCCACGCGGCGCCGAACGTGTCGAGATACGTATAGGAGCCTTGTACGTGCGGCCCCGTATCGGTGGCGAAGCCGACGCCGCCGCGGATGTTGTTGTACGGGAACTCGCTGACCTTCACGTGCACGGGCGTGCGCTCGGGCTTCGACGTATCGTCGCCGACGTCGATCGCGACGCTCGCGTAGTACGGCGTGTTCTGCAGCTGCCGCTGCAATTCCGCGATCCGCTGCACGTCGTAGATCTCGCCTTCCGACAACGGATTGACGTTCGTGACAATCTTTTCCGGATAACGACGCACACCGTCGACATCAACCTTGCCGATCGTGAACGTCGGGCCGCTGTCGAACGTGACCGCGAGTGTCGCACGCTGCGTGCGCGGATCGATGCGCGCCTCGGACGACGCGATCTTCGCGCCGAGATAGCGGCGCGCCTGCAGTTGCCGCAGCGCCGCGCCCTTCGCGCTGTCCCAGTCGGACTGCGTGAACGGGTCGCCCGGCTTCATCGAGAACGCGAAACGGGTGGCGGTCTCCTGCTTCGGATCCTCGGTCTCGACCGGCCCCTTGAACGTCAGGTCGACCGTCGACACGACGGTCTGCTTGCCCGGGTCGACGGCGATGCGCACGTCGCGCTTGCCGTCGCGCGTGCGCACGTCGGTGCGCACGACCGGCGAGAAATAGCCGGCCGTCGCGGCCAGGTCGCGCACCTGCTGCGGCGTGGCGGTCACGAGGAAGTCGAACTGGTCGTCGCTGATGTCGTCGCGCTTCGCGAAGCGCGCGATGTCGAGATGGGTCTTGAGGAGCTTGCGGATCGAGCGCGGCGCGTCGATGTCGACGTCGTACTTCGCGTGGGCCGGCACCGCGAAGCACGCGGCCAGGCAACCCGCGAGGGCCGCCCGCGCGACGCGGGCCGCGGCGCCGGCGCGAGCGCGTGCCGCGCGCGGGCCCGCGTCATGCGCCGTGTGTGCTTGCTGGTTCGACTGCCCCGCCAAATATGACCTCGCCGTCCTGGATTGTCACGGTTTCGTGGAAAACCCTGTATTTGACCACAGGGCGCGGGCGTCACAGCCAAACGATTGTGAAAGAGTGCTAGGCGCCGGCCCGCGGTTTCGACGCGCGATTGGCGCCGGCTGTTCCCCGTGATGCGGTAAAATCCCGCCATCGCGAATCCGGCGCGTCGTGCGCCGCCCGAAACGGAAGATCCAGCCATGCCGTACCAGTCCGACGTCACGCAGTTCCTGAACCAGCTCAAGCAGCAGAAGCCGACGCTCGAAGAAGAGCAGCGCAAGGGCCGTTCCCTGCTGTGGGACAAGCAGCCGATCGATCTCGAAGAGCGCGCCGAGCAGCAGGAATCGCGCGTGAAGCAAACGCCGTACGTCTACTACCAGAACTTCTGACGACGTGAGCGCCGCCGACGAGGCCAGCGCCGCCCGGCAGGACGACGCGATCGCCGCGCCCGCGGGCGCCGATTCGACGCCCGACACGGTCGACGGTGTCGCGGCGTTCGCACGCCTGTACGGCGAGCCGCTCTTCAAGCTGCCGCAGGACCTCTACATCCCGCCCGATGCGCTCGAGGTGTTCCTCGAGACGTTCGAAGGCCCGCTCGACCTGCTGCTGTACCTGATCCGCAAGCAGAACTTCAACGTGCTCGACATCCCGATGGCGCAGGTCACCGCGCAATATCTCGGCTACGTCGACCAGATCCGCGCGTCGAACCTCGAGCTCGCGGCCGAGTACCTGCTGATGGCCGCGATGCTGATCGAGATCAAGTCGCGGATGCTGCTGCCTGTCAAGAAGGCCGACACCGGCGAGGAAGCCGAGGATCCGCGCGCCGAACTCGTGCGCCGGCTGCTCGAGTACGAGCAGATGAAGCTCGCCGCGCAGCGGCTCGACCAGCTGCCGCAGCTCGGCCGCGATTTCCTGCGCGCCGAGGTATACATCGAGCAAAGCGTCACGCCGCGCTTTCCCGACGTGAATTCGGACGACCTGCGCGCCGCGTGGGCCGACGTGCTCAAGCGCGCGAAACTCGTCCAGCACCACAAGATTTCCCGCGAGGAGCTGTCGGTGCGCGAACACATGAGCCTGATCCTGCGCCGGCTGCAGAACGCGCGCTTCATGGAGTTCGCCGACCTGTTCGACACGTCGCGCGGCGTGCCGGTCGTCGTCGTGAACTTCATCGCGATGCTCGAACTCGCGCGCGAATCGCTGCTCGAGATCACGCAGGCCGAGCCGTTCGCGCCGATCTACGTGCGTCTCGCGTACCTGCCCGCATAAGGGCCGCCCCCGTCGCCTCCCGTTCCCGGTTCGCTCCGACGCTCGCCGCTTCGCCGCGGCGGGTGGCCGTCCGGCGCGTATCCGACACGTATCCGGCAAGCCTCGATAAAAAGCGAACGATCGTTCTTTTATCGATGCGTCGCGCGGCCAAATCCTCTACAATCCGCCGACGCCCGATGCGCCGCCCGCGCGCCGGCGTTCTCCGCTTCGACCCCGACGCCGCTGCTGCGGCGCCAACGCGCGCCTGCGCGAGGAACCCGCTACCCGATCATGAAAGTCATCAGCTCGATCCAGGAACTGCGCGACCAGCTGCGCGGACAGAACCGCACGGCGTTCGTGCCGACCATGGGCAACCTGCACGAAGGGCACCTGTCGCTGATGCGCCTCGCGCGCCAGCACGGCGACCCGGTCGTGGCGAGCATCTTCGTCAACCGGCTGCAATTCGGCCCGAACGAGGATTTCGACAAGTACCCGCGTACGCTCCAGGACGATATCGAGAAGCTGCAGCAGGAAAACGTGTACGTGCTGTTCGCGCCGACCGAGCGCGACATGTACCCTGAGCCGCAGGAATACCGCGTGCTGCCGCCGGACGATCTCGGCGGGATTCTCGAAGGCGAGTTCCGGCCCGGCTTCTTCGCCGGCGTGTGCACGGTCGTCACGAAACTGATGTCCTGCGTGCAGCCGCGCGTCGCCGTGTTCGGCAAGAAGGATTACCAGCAGTTGATGATCGTGCGCCGCATGTGCCAGCAGCTCGCGCTGCCGGTCGAGATCGTCGCGGCCGAGACCGTGCGGGACGAGGACGGCCTCGCGCTGTCGTCGCGCAACCGCTACCTGACGCCCGACGAGCGCAGGGAAGCGCCCGAGCTGGCGAAAACGCTGCAGCGCGTGCGCGACAGCGTGCTCGGCGGCGAGCGCGACCTCGGCAAGCTCGAGCAGCACGCGCACACGCACCTGGCCGAACGCGGCTGGGTGCCCGACTACATCGCGATCCGCCGCCGCGCGAACCTGATCGCACCGAGCGCCGCCGAACTCGAAGCCGGCGAGCCGCTCGTCGTGCTCGCGGCCGCGAAACTCGGCGCGACGCGCCTCATCGACAACCTGGAAATCTGACGGGCGGCCCGCCCGCGCCTCTCACGACGCATCACGGAGACACCATGCAGCGCCACATGCTCAAATCGAAGATCCACCGCGCGGCGGTCACGCACTGCGAACTGCACTACGAAGGTTCGTGCGCGATCGACGAAGACCTGCTCGAAGCGGCGGGCCTCATCGAGAACGAACGGATCGACATCTGGAACATCAACAACGGCGAGCGTTTCTCGACGTACGCGATCAAGGGCGAGCGCGGCAGCGGGATGATCTCGCTGAACGGCTCGGCCGCGCGCCGCGCGCAGCTCGGCGACCTCGTGATCATCGCGGCGTTCGCGATGGTCGACGAAGCCGAATTGCAGGCCGGCTGGAAGCCGAAGCTCGTGTTCATCGACGAAGGCAACAAGATCAAGGGCCACCGCGATCACGTGCCGACGCAGAACTGGACGTGACCTGAGCGGCATGCCCGCGTGCCGTGGCGCGCGGTGCAGCGATGCCGCTGGCGACCGAAGGGCCGGATACCGTACGCGACGGGATCCGGCCCTTTCTCATTGGAGGTCGCATCGGCCGGACGGCCGGGCGTTCAGGACGCTGCCTTGGCGGCCTTCTCGGCCTTCGGCGCGCGGCGTTCGGCCCATTCGACGATCGGCCGCCACTGTTCGAGATCCTTCTCGACGCGGCTTTTCGCGACGTCCCACAGCGTCAGGCCGTGCGCGGCGATCTGCACGTAGTTCTGCGTGTCGCGCACGTAGCCGAGCACCGGCAGGCCGAGCCCCTCGACGAACCGGTGCAACTGGTCGGACGAGCGCGTGCGCGCGTCGACCCGCATCCCGACGATCCCGACCTCGACGCTGCCCTTGCGCACGGCCTTCTCGCCGGCGAGGCGCTCCAGAAACTGCTGGGTCGCGAGAATATCGAACATCGACGGCTGCAGCGGCACGATCACCTTGTCGGCCAGTTGCAGCGCGACGTTGAGCCGCGTGCCGTGCAGGCCGGCCGGCGTATCGATCACCGCGTATTCGAGGCCGCGCGGCGGCTTCGATGGCGCCTCCGGATCGAGATCCCACGCCTCGATCGCCGGCAACCCGGCCGGCCGCAGGTCGAGCCACGCATGCGCGGACTGCTGCCGGTCCAGGTCGGCCAGCGCGACCCACGCGCCCTGCGCCGCGAAATAGCCGGCTAGATTGGTGGACAGCGTGCTCTTCCCCACGCCGCCCTTCGGATTCGCCACCACGATGACCGTCATGAATTCCCCCGAAAAAGCCGCGCGGCGCCGGCCGCATGGCAGGCGCCGCTCGATTGCGGATACAGGGAGCGATGATATCGGCAAACGGGGGGGTGACCGGAACCGGTCACGTCGAACCGGGCCGCCGGCGTCCGCTTTCGTTCCCGTCACGCGCGCCGGACCGCGGCCCCGCTCGCGCCGATCGCGAACGCGCCGCCGCCCAGCAGGGCCTGCACGGCCAGCGTGACGGCCCAGAACGCCGGATATTCCCAGCCGCCGTTCGGCGACGCGAAGCTCCAGCCGTTCGGCAGATGCGCGGCGACCGCGCCGAGCATGAACGGCAGCAGCACCAGCGCGGCGATGCGCACGCGGAACCCCGCGAGCAGCGCCAGGCCGCCCGCCAGTTCGACCGACGTGGTCAGGTATGCGAGCCAGCCCGGCAGGCCGATCGACGCGAAGAACTGCGCGGTGCCGGGCAGCGTGAAGACGAACACCTTCTGCGCGACGTGCGCGAGGTAGAGCACGCCGAGTGCGACGCGCAACAGCGTCGCGGCGAAATCGTTCAGGCGGGTGGAGTTCATGACGGATTCCTTCGTGAGTGGATGGGAATGGATCGCACTCTATTCGAATCGAATCTGCCGATAAACACGCCAATTCGCTTAAATTGATTCCACAAAAGAATGAATCGGACCACAAAAAAGGGCATGACCGACCATGCCCCGCATCCTGCTCAGTAGCCGCCCTTGCCTTGCGTGGCATCGCCGCCGGACTGGCCGCCGCCCGGCGCATACGAATCGCACGCATGCGCCGCCGCCGACCCGCCCAGCAGCGCCGCGAGCAGTACGCTCCACCACCATCGCGCCCTCATCGTCGCCCTCCTTCGGGCGGACCTCCGCCCTCCTCTGTTGTACGCGATCGGGCGGAAAAAGCGAGGACGGACCGGCGCGGCCTCAACGAAACTCGGCGTACAGCGCGTCGAGGTCGAGGTGCTCGGCGAACGTGTCGGCCAGCCGCTCGAGCGACGCCTCGCGCAGCGCCGGGTAGTCGATGCGGGCCGTCCCGTCGAGCCCTGCCCATGCAAGCAGCGCCGCGCAGGCGTCGGGGGCGTCGAACAGCCCGTGCACGTAGGTCGCGAGGATCTGGCCGTCGGCCGATCTCGCGCCGTCGGGACGTGCGCCGCCCTGCGCGGTATCGGCGGCCAGCATCAGCGCGGGCGTCGCGAGCGCCGGCCCGCGCGTGTCGCCCATATGGATCTCGTAGCCGCGCACGGCAGCCTCGCCCGGCAGCGCGACGTGCCCGGTCACGTTCTTCAGCGTCTTGTCGGGCTGCAGCATCGTGTCGAAATCGAGCAGCCCGAGCCCCGGCACGCTGCCGGGCGCGCCTTCGAGGCCGAGCGGATCGTCGAGCGTACGGCCGAGCATCTGCATGCCGCCGCAGATGCCGATCACCTTGCCGCCGTAGCGCAGATGGCGCCGGATCAGCGCGTCCCAGCCCGCGTCGCGCAACCACGCGAGGTCGCGCTGCACGCTCTTCGAACCGGGCAGGATCAGCAGGTCGGCGTCCGGCACCGGGCCGCTCTTCCAGTACGTGAATTCGACCTGCGGATGCGCGCGCAGCGGATCGAAATCAGTGTGGTTGCTGATGCGCGGCAGCGCGGGCACCACCACGCGCAGCACGCCGGCATCGCCCCGTGCGGCGGCGCTGCGCGCCTGCGCGGGCAGCATGTCCTCCGCGTCGAGCAGCAGCCCGTGCAGATACGGCAGCACGCCGAACACCGGCTTGCCCGTCCGCGCGCGCAGCCAGTCGAGCCCTGGTTCGAGCAGCTTGAGGTCGCCGCGAAAGCGGTTGATCACGAAGCCGCGCACACGTGCGCGCTCGCTGTCCGACAGGCATGCGAGCGTACCGACCAGATGCGCGAACACGCCGCCGCGATCGATGTCGGCGACGAGCACGACCGGGCAGTCGACCCGCTCGGCAAACCCCATGTTCGCGATGTCGCCATCGCGCAGGTTGATCTCGGCCGGACTGCCGGCGCCTTCGACGATCACCGTGTCGTAACCGGCGCGCAGGCGCGCGTACGATTCGAGCACCGCATCGAATGCGACCGGCTTGTAGTCGTGATACGCCCGCGCGTCGAGGTTCATGCGCGCCTTGCCGTGAATGATCACCTGCGCGCCGCGGTCGCTCGTCGGTTTCAGCAGCACCGGATTGAAATCCGTATGCGGCGCGACGCCGGCGGCCATCGCCTGCAGCGCTTGCGCACGGCCGATCTCGCCGCCATCGGCCGTCACCGCGCTGTTGAGCGCCATGTTCTGCGGCTTGAACGGGGCCACGCGCGCGCCGCCGCGGCGCGCGAGGCGGCACAGGCCCGCGACGAGCGTGCTCTTGCCCGCGTCGGACGTCGTGCCCTGGATCATCAGCGTGCCGCGCGGCCGCGGCTCGGGTGCATTCATCGTGTCAAAGGTCGTCGCGAAGCAAAGGCGGCATTATCGCCCGCGCCGGGTCGTGCGCGCCGTTACAATCACGCGATGATTCCGCACGACCTCACCTTCGTCCTCGGCGGCGCGCGCTCGGGCAAGAGCGCGCATGCCGAGCGGCTCGCCGCCGACAGCGGCCGCCGCGTTACCTACATCGCGACCGCCACCGCCGCCGATGCCGAATTCGCGCAGCGCATCGCGCATCACCGCGCGCGCCGGCCGGCCGAATGGGGGTTCGCCGACGCGCCCATCGATCTCGCGGGCACGCTCGCGCGGCTCGACGATCCGCACGCGTGCCTGCTCGTCGACTGCCTGACGCTGTGGCTCACGAACCTGCTGTGCCCCGCCGACGGCGAACCGCTCGATGATGCGCACTACGCGGCGCAGGTCGAGCGGCTCGAGCACGCGTTGCGCGGCGCACGCGCGAAGGTGATCGTCGTCAGCAACGAGATCGGGCTCGGCGTCGTGCCGCTCGGGTCGGTCACGCGCCGCTACGTCGACGAGCTCGGGCGCCTGAACCAGCGCGTCGCCGCGCTCGCGACGCGCGTCACGCTGCTGGTTGCCGGGCTGCCGCTCGACCTCAAGGCGGGAGCGCGGTCATGCTGATGCTGTCGCTGCCGGTCGTCGCGATGCTCGCGGTCGCGGCCGCGATCGTCGACCGCGCCATCGGCGAGCCGGCCGGCTGGCATCCGCTCGTCGCGTTCGGCCGCCTCGCCGCGCGCATCGAAGCCGCGTTGAACACGGGCCGGCGCGGCCGTGTGATCGGCGTCGCCGCGTGGGTCGCGGCGGTCGTGCCGCCGGTGGCCGTCGCGACATGGCTCGTCGCCGTGCTGCCCTGGCCGTTCGCCGCTGCGCTGCACGTCGCGCTGCTGTGGTTCGCGCTCGGCGCGAAGAGCCTCGCCGAACACGTCGCGCCGATCGCCGCCACGCTGCTGCGGCGCGACCTCGACGCGGCACGCGCGCTGACCGCGCGCATCGTGTCGCGCGACACCAGCAACGCGGACGAAGGTGCGCTGTCGCGCGCGGCCGTCGAATCGGCGCTCGAAAACGGCAACGACGCGATCTTCGGCGCGCTCTTCTGGTTCGTCGTCGCGGGCGGCCCCGGCGCATTGCTGTTCCGGCTCGCGAACACGCTCGACGCAATGTGGGGCTACCGCACGCCGCGCTTCCTGACCTTCGGCTGGGCCGCCGCGCGCCTCGACGACGCGCTGAACTGGATGCCCGCGCGGCTCACCGCCGCGAGCTACGCGCTGCTCGGCGACACGGCCGCCGCATGGCGCTGCTGGCGCACGCAGGCGCGCCACTGGGACAGCCCGAACGCGGGCCCCGTGATGGCCGCGGGCGCCGGCAGCCTGAACGTGCAGCTCGGCGGCCCGGCCGTCTATCACGGCGAAATCGAGGATCGCCCGGTGCTCGGCACCGGAGCCACGGCCACCGCCCTTCACATCGTCGCCGCGCTGTCGCTCGTTACGCGCACGCTCGCGCTGTGGCTCGCGCTGCTGGTCGCGAGCGGCGCACTCGTCATGGCCACCCATCATGTCTGATTCATCCATCGCGCACGGCGGCAACCTGCATGAAGCCGCCCGCCGCCACGGCATTCCGTACGACGCGTGGCTCGATCTGTCGACCGGCATCAATCCGATCGGCTACCCGGTGCCGCCCGTGCCGGCCGACGCCTGGCGCCGGCTGCCCGACGACGGCGACGGCCTCGCGGCCTGCGCCGCGCAGTACTACCACGCGCCCGATCCCGCGCACGTGCTGCCGGTCGCCGGCAGCCAGGCCGCGATCCGCGCGTTGCCGGCGTTGCTGCCGGCCGGCGACGCCGGCGTCGCGGCGCTCGCGTACGGCGAATACGCACCCGCGTTCGCGCGCCACGGCCATCGCGTCGTCGAGCTCGACATCCACGCGGATACGCTGCCCGCGACGCTGCGTCACGTCATCGTCGGGAGTCCGAACAATCCGACCGCCGAATTCGTGCCGGCCGCGCGCCTGCTCGGCTGGCATGCGCAACTGGCGGCACGCGGCGGTACGCTGATCGTCGACGAAGCGTTCGCCGACACGGGCGCCGCCCCATCGCTCGCGCCGCACGCCGATCGTCCGGGGCTCGTCGTGCTGCGCTCGGTCGGCAAGTTCTTCGGGCTCGCCGGGATTCGCGCGGGCTTCGTGCTCGCGTGCCCGACCCAGATCGTCGCGTTGCGCGACACGCTCGGCGCGTGGACCGTCGGCGGCCCCGCGCGCCACGCGGTCGCCGCGGCATTCGCCGATCGCGCGTGGCAAGCTGCCGCCCGCGAGCGACTCGCGGCCGACGGCGAACGACTGGCCGCGCTGCTGCGCGCGCACGGCTTCGCGGTCCGCGCGACACCGCTCTTCAGCTGGACCGACGACCCGCGCGCCGCGGCGCTGCATGCGGCGCTCGCAACGCACGGGATCTGGACGCGGCACTTCCCGGCCCCGTCGAGCGTGCGCGTCGGCTTGCCGGGCAGCGAAGCCGAATGGCAGCGCCTCGGCGACGCGCTCGCGCAATGCGTACCCCTGCTGCAGGCGTCCGCATGAGTCCGCGCATGTTCCGTCGGCTCGCGCCGGCCGCGCTGCTGACCGCGCTCGTTCATGCGCCGCTCGTCCACGCCGACGTCTCGACGCGCGACGACGCCGGCAATACGGTCACGTTGCCCGCGCCTGCCCAACGCGTGATCAGCCTCGCGCCGCACGCGACCGAACTCGTCTACGCGGCCGGCGGCGGTGCGAAGCTCGTCGGCACCGTCACGTACAGCGACTATCCGCCCGCCGCGCAAGCGGTGCCGCGCGTCGGCGACAACAAGGCGCTCGACCTCGAACGCATCGCCGCGCTGAAGCCCGACCTGATCGTCGTCTGGCGGCACGGCAACGCCGAGCGGCAGACCGACGCGCTGCGCGCGCTGCACATTCCGCTGTTCTTCAGTGAACCGAAGCATCTCGACGACGTGTCGTCGTCGCTGCGCCGGCTCGGCACGCTGCTCGGCACGCAACCAACCGCCGATGCCGCCGCGGCCGCCTTCATGCGCGACATCGCGGCCCTGCGCGCACGCTACGCGGCACGCCCGCCCGTCTCGATGTTCTTCCAGGTGTGGGACCGCCCGCTGACGACGCTCAACGGCACGCACCTGATCAACGAAGTGTTCGAACTTTGCGGCGGCCGCAACGTGTTCGCGTCGCTCAAGCCGCTCGCGCCGACCGTGACCGACGAAGCCGTGCTCGCGGCGAATCCGGAAGCGATCGTGACGACGAGCGCCGGGGCGACCCGTTCGAACGAACCGCTGCCGAGCCTCGCACGCTGGCGCGCGTGGCCCGCGCTGACGGCCGTGGCGCGCAACAACCTGTTCGCGATCGACGGCGATCTGCTGACGCGGCCGTCGCCGCGCATCGCGCAGGGCGCGGCCGCGCTGTGCGAGGACCTGGATGCCGCGCGTGCGCGGCGGCCGGCGCGCTGATGTCCGGCGGCGGGCGGGTGCATCGCGCATCGATATCGGATGCGCCGGGCGAGCGCGGCGGATCGGTCCTGCGCGGCGTCGGTCATCTGCAGACGCAACCGCGCCTACGCGTCCCAGTGCACGACTTCCGCTGCTTGTGCGTCGTCGTCCGCGCGCAGCCAGACGGCCCCGCCCGTCGGCACCGGCCGCGACAGCAGCGTATCGAGCGGCACACGCAATAGATGCGACGCGAACGCGCGGATCACGCCCGCATGCGTGACGACCCATTGCGGGCCGTCGAGCTTCGCCATCGCATCGGCCTGCCGCGCAATCCGCGCGACGAATCGCGCCACGCTTTCGCCGCCGTGCGCGCACGCATGCATCAGGTCGGCCGCCCATGCATCGAGTGCCGCGCGGTCGATGTCGTCCCAGCGCTGCATTTCCCACGCGCCGAAATCCATTTCCTGCCAGTCGGCATCGCGCCGCAGCGGCACGTCGAGTGCCCGCGCGAGCCGTTCGGCAATCGACGCGCAACGCGTCAGCGGGCTCGTCCAGACCTGTTCGGGCAACGGCGCGCCGAGTGTCGACAGATACGCACGCACGGCCTGCGCGCCGCCATCGGCCGATTCGGCGAGCGGCACGTCGCTGCGCCCGTAGCAGATGCCCGGCTCGATGCCGACGGCCGGATGGCGGATCAGGACGATGTCCATCCGAGCACCACGAGATAGATCGCCAATTCGCCCAATTGCTGCGCGAAACCGAGACAGTCGCCCGTATAACCGCCGATCCGCTTCACGAAGTAGCGGGCCAGCCACGCGCGCACCAGGACGAGCGCCACGCATGCGGCAGCGCCCATGCGCCAGTCCGGCCAGAACAGCCACGGCAGTCCGAACACCGCCGCGACGCACGTCGCGCGTGCGCCCATCCGTTGCGCGACCGGCTTCGCCTTGCCTTCGGGCCGCACGTAGTCGAGCGTCATCAGCAGGCTCACGGCCATCGCGCGGCTCGCCGCATGCGCGGCGATCATCGTCCATGCGGCGCGCAGCGGCAGCATCGACGTCAGCGCCTGCCATTTCAGCCCGAGCGCGATCACGAGCGCGACCGCACCGAACGTGCCGATTCGCGAATCGTGCATGATGCGCAGCACGTCGTCGCGCGTGTAGCCGCCGCCGAACGCGTCGCAACTGTCGGCGAGGCCGTCTTCGTGGAAGGCGCCGGTCGCGAGCAGCGTCGCGGCCATCGACAGCCCGACCGCGATCGACGGTGGCAGCGCGCGCAGCGCGACGAGATAGACCAGCGCGCCCCATGCGCCGACGCAAGCGCCGACGAGCGGGAAATAGCGCGCGGCCTGGTCGAGATCGCCGGCCGCATAGCCGATCGAGCGCGGCACGGGCACGCGCGTGAAATAGCCGAGCGCGACGAAGAAGTAGCGCAGTTCGGCTCGCATGCCGCGCGCGCGCTCAGGCGTCACGATTGTCGACACCGGCGGATTCGAAGCTCGCCATCTCGCTCAGGAACGCGGCCGCCGCGCGCACCAGCGGCAGCGCGAGCGCGGCGCCCGTGCCTTCGCCGAGCCGCAGGTCGAGCGCGAGCAGCGGCTTCGCGCCGAAATGCTCGAGCATGCGCCGATGGCCAGCCTCGTGCGACGTATGCGAGAACACGCAGTAGTCGCGCACGCCGGGCGCGATGCGCTCGGCGACGAGCAGCGCGGCGGTCGCGATGAAGCCGTCGACGAGGATCGTCATCCGCTCGCTCGCGGCCGCGAGGTACGCGCCCGTCATCATCGCGATCTCGAAGCCGCCGAACGTCGCGAGCACGTCGAGCGGCGCGATCGCATGCGAATGCTTGACGAGCGCGCGGCCGAGCACCGCGCGCTTGTGCGCGAGGCCCTGATCGTCGAGCCCCGTGCCGCGGCCGACGCATGCGTCGATCGGCACGTCGAGCAGACGGCTCATCAGGCACGCGGCCGACGACGTGTTCGCGATCCCCATCTCGCCGAAGCCGATCACGTTCGTGCCGAGCGACGCGTGCAGGCGAACGCGCGCCGCGCCGGCGGCCAGCGCGGCCATCGCCTCGTCGCGCGTCATCGCCGGCTGCGCCGCGAAGTTGCGCGTGCCGCGCGCGACCGGCAGCGACACCAGCCGGTCCGACAGCGGCAGCGGCGACGCGACGCCCGCATCGACGATCTCGAGCGTGCTCTGCGCGACACCCGAAAACGCGTTGATCGCCGCACCGCCGGCCAGGAAGTTCGCGACCATCTGCGCGGTCACCGCCTGCGGATAAGGACTGACGCCCTCGGCCGCGATCCCGTGGTCGCCCGCGAACACGATCGTCGCGGGCCGCTGCACGACCGGCCGTTCGGTATGCTGGATCAGGCCGATCTGCAGCGCGACCGCCTCGAGCTGACCGAGGCTGCCGGGCGGCTTGGTCTTGTGGTCGATCACATGTTGGAGACGCTTGCGCAGTGCGTCGTCGAGCGGCGCGATCGCGGGCGGGAATTGGGTCGGAGTCGTCATCGAGAAGCCGTGTCGTGCGCGCGGCATGCGCCGCGCATCGGAAAAATCGGAACGGGAAACGTCATTGTCGCGCAGGCCATGCGGGCAGCAGCGCATCGCGGCCGTTCTCGCGGATCAGCACGAGCGGATAGCCGAACGCGTCGCTCGCGCGCTCGGGCGTCAGCACGTCGTGCACGCGGCCGGCCCACGCTTGGCCGCGGCCGTCGAGCAGCAGCGCATGCGTCGCGAAACGCCGCGCGAGATTCAGGTCGTGACACGAAAACACCACCGTGCGCGGGCCTGCCGCGAGCCACGCGGCGAGCGCGGTCAGGCAGTCGATCTGGTGATGCAGGTCGAGATGCGCGAGCGGTTCGTCGAGCAGCATCAGCGGCGCATCCTGGCACAGCGTCGCGGCCAGCGCGACCCGCTGCCGCTCGCCGCCCGACAGCGACATCACGTCGCGCGCCGCGAGCGGGCTCAGGTCGAACGTCGCCAGCGCATCGCGCGCGGCCGCGCGGTCGTCGTCGCGCTCCCAGCCCCAGCCGCCGAGATACGGAAAGCGGTTGAGCAGCACCGTGTCGAACACCGTCGCGCTGAACGCATCGTGCAATTGCTGCGGCATCAGCGCGCGGCGCTGCGCGAGGTGCTCGGGACGCCACGCGGCAAGCGGCCGGCCGTCGATCTCGACGTGTCCGCCAGCGGGCGGCTGCAATCCCGCGAGCGTGGCGAGCAGCGTCGTCTTGCCCGCGCCGTTCGGGCCGGCGACGCACCAGATCTCGCCGGGGCGGAACGCGTGCGTGAAGCGATCGAGCAGCGTGCGCGCGCCGGCCTTCAATGTCAGGTCGACGGCCCTGTAGTGCATGTCGCCGGCGGCGGCGTACGATGTGGCGCCCGTCATCGCATCGGCCTCCTCAGCAACATCCACAGGAACACCGGCACGCCGATCAACGCGGTCATCACGCCGACCGGCAGTTGCGCGGGCGCGATCGCGGTGCGCGCGAGCAGGTCGGCCGCCATCACGCCGCCACCGCCCGCGAGCATCGCGGCCGGCAGCAGCATCCGCTGGTCGTTGCCGAACGCGAGCCGCAGCGCATGCGGCACGACGAGCCCGACGAAGCCGATCGTGCCGGCCGTCGTCACGGCAGCGGCCGCGGCCAGCGACGCGACGAGATAGATCCGCACGCGCAGCCGCGCGACCGGCACGCCGAGCGCCTGCGCGGTCGCGTCGCCGCGTAGCAGTACGTTCAGTTGCGGCGCGGCCGGCAGCGCGACGCACGCGCTCAGCAACAGCGCGCCCCACGCGAACCACGGCGCCGTCGCGCCGTTCAGGTCGCCCGTCAGCCAGAAGATGATGCCGCGCAGCCGCGCATCGGGCGCGAGCGACAGCAACAGCGTGACGAGCGCGCCCCATCCCGCCGCGATCACGACGCCGGTGAGCAGCAGCCGCGGCGATGCGTCGCGCCACAGCTCGCGTCTGGCGAGACCGAGCACGAGCGCGACCGAGACGAGCGAACCGGCGAACGCGGATGCGTCGACGAGCCACCACGCGCCGCCCGCGATCATCGCGACGAGCGCGAAGCCGGCCGCGCCGCCGGACACGCCCAGCACGTACGGCTCCGCGAGCGGATTGCGCAGCAGCACCTGCAACAACGCGCCGGCCAGCGCGAGCAGCGCGCCGCACGCGAAACCCGCGAGCGCGCGCGGCAGGCGCAGCGTGCGGACGATATCGGCAAACAGGGTATCGCCGCCGTGCGGCACGAGCGACGCGAGTGCCTGCCACGGCGACATCGGCACGCTGCCGATCGACAGCGACGCGACGAACAGCAATGCGACCACGGCGGCCAGCGCGGCCCAGATGACAGTGGCGCGTGCGGCGCTCATGCGGCGCACGGCCGCGCGCCCGACGCACGGCGCATCCGCTTGCAGGGGCCGGCCGGGCGCGACGGGGGCGCGTGGCGGACGATTGGGGTCGGCATCGAAGAACGTTCCGTGAAGCATTGCGCGCCCCGCTTCCCCGCAGGCCGCGCGTCATGGAGCCCGTGCGGGCTCCCCGTCTCGGCCGGTATCCGGGCTGGCGGCGGTCCGGCTCGCCTTCCCGCGCGATGACGCGCAGTGGCCCGCGCCCGCGTGCGACCTGCACGCGAAACGCGCCCGAGCCGGCCTGCGTCATGCGACGCGGCCGCTTACCGTTGCGGGGGCAGCGCAGGTTGACGCGCTCGCGGAGCCCGCACCCTGCTTCCCGTTTAACCGCGCGTCCTGCGCGCGAGCACCGAGGCGGCGCCAGTTTAGGAGCCGGTCGCGCGAGCGTCAAGGAAGCGTCCGGAGACACGCGGGACGCGCCTATTCGCGGCAAGAAGCAGGGGTGTTACGACTGGAAACGTTACAGATGTCGGATTGCGCGTTATTCCGCGCTAAAATGCTGGGTCTTTAGAGGACGCAGCAAATGCTCAACGAACTCGAAACCCTATCTCAAAATATTGGCCGTCTGATTTCGCTGAACAAGCGCTATCACTCGGAACGGCTCGCGCTCGAGGAGCAGGTCGCGCAATTGCGCGCGGAAGCGGACACGGTCCGCGCGGAACTCGCGCAGCTGCGCGACGAACGCAATGCGCTCGCGGCCGAGCGCGACACGCTGTCGGCGAAGATCGACGACGCCCAGGTGAAACTGAACGCGATTCTCGAAAAGCTGCCGCGCTCGAAGAGCGCGGAGCAAGCCGACAACCAGCTCGACCTGCTGGATGCGCAGGCGCGCACGGATGGCGATGACGCGGCCAGCCACGGAGAACATGCATGAGCACCAAGCAGATCGAAGTCTCGATTCTCGGTCAGCCCTATCGGCTCGCCTGTTCGGCCGAGACCGAAGCGGCGCTGCTCGAAGCGGTCGCGCGCGTCGACGCCGAAATGTCGAAAATCCGCTCGAACAGCTCGGTACGCGGCACCGATCGCATCGCGGTGATGGCGGCGCTGTCGCTCGCATCGGAATTGCTGCGGCTGCAAACGAGCGTGCGGCATGGTGAAGCATTTCCGGCGGAGGAAATCCGTCGTACAATGCACCAGATGAACGAACAACTCGGTGCGGTGCTCGCACAGCACGAGACGCAGTAACGTTTCAAACGATGCGTCGATTCCCCTTGATCTCGACGGTCAACGGTGGTCAAATTGGCGCATCGAATCACAGTTCAGTCAGCTTCCCTGCCTGGTTCGCCAAGGTCATATATTCCTTGAACCAATGCCATGTGCACGGTTGCGGAAATTTGTAGCACGGGCGCGCGCGTCACTCTGTCTGATGTACCCGAAGTGCTGCTAACTGCGACCAATTCTGAACCTCAGGTTCAGGATGCCGGCCTAGCGGCCAAGGCGGGGGCCTATCCAACGGCATCGGGAACTTCCGATGCCGTTTCCTTTTGAGGGTCTGTTTGCATGCGGAACGCGCATGCGAATGCCCGAAATCGCTCGTCCCCCGAGGGGACGTCCTTGCGGGGAGCAGGCAAGAAGCGAGGAGCGCCGTTTGGCCGAGCCAAACAAGTGACGAGCGACGCCGCCATACGGGCGATTTCGGGCATTCCCGTGGATTGAATTTTTAGTTTGGGTTGCCACGAGAACGGCCGTCCTCGTGGCAACGCATGCGCGTTCCGCATGCAAACAGACCCTCATGCCCATTCTGCGTCGATTACGATCCATGCAATACTGGCTGATGAAGTCCGAACCGGACGAAGCAAGCATCGACGATCTCGCCAACGCACCGCAGCGCTCGCTGCCGTGGACCGGCGTGCGCAACTATCAGGCGCGCAATTTCATGCGCGACACGATGAAGATCGGCGACGGCGTGCTGTTCTATCACTCGAGCTGCCCCGAGCCGGGCATCGCGGGCCTCGCCGAAGTATCGTCGACGCCCTACCCCGATCCCACGCAGTTCGATCCGAAAAGCCCCTATTACGATCCGAAATCGACGCAGGAAGCGCCACGCTGGCTGCTCGTCGACGTGCGCTTCGTGAAGAAGTCGCCGCTCGTGCCGCTCGCCGCGCTGCGCGAGCACGACGAGCTGGCCGACATGCGCGTGCTCGCCCGCGGCAACCGGCTGTCGATCACGCCGGTCACGCGGGCGGAATGGCGCTTCATCACCGAAAAGTTGATGAAGTAGGCCGCGCGCCAAAGGTCAAATCTGGTCAGTACACGCCGCCGCGACGGAACTCGCGGCCGGTTCGCACGGCCTAAGCAACCGCTGTCGGCCGATCGGGCCGGCTGTCGTTTTTTTCGTCGCGCGGTACGCCCGCGTCGTGCACGCGTGATCCGCGTGTGCGCCCTCGCACAAGGAGTCCAACAATGACCAAGAAATCCGCACTCGCGCTGTCGCTCGCCCTTGCCGCCGCCGTTCCCGTCGCGCTGACGCTCGCGTCGCCCGCCGCGCACGCCCAGACGGCGAACCCGCACTTTCCGGAGCCGGCGGGCGTGCTGTCGCTTTCGTCGCAGGCCAGTGCCGACGTGCCGCAGGACATCATTCACATCACGCTGTTCTACGAGCAGCAGGCCAAGGATCCGGGCAGCCTCACCGCGCAGCTGAACCAGCGCGCGGACGCGGCGCTGTCGCAGGCGAAGGGCGTGTCGGGCGTCACCGCGCATACGGGTGCGTTCTCCGTGTATCCGAGCACCGATCGCGACGGCAAGATCTCCGCATGGCGCGGCCGCACCGAGGTCGCGCTCGAATCGCGCGATTTCGCCGCGGCGTCGAAGCTGGCAGGCCAGTTGTCGAACCTGATGCAGGTCGCGAACGTCGAGTTCTCGTTGTCGCCGGAAGCGCAGCGCGCGGCCGAGCAAAAGCTCACGACGGAAGCGATCAAGTCGTTCCGCGCCCGCGCGGACGAAGCCGCGAAGGCGTTCGGCTACAGCAGCTACACGATCCGCGACGTGAACGTCGGCAGCGGCCGCAACGTGCAGCCGTACACGCGCATGATGGCGATGGCCGCGGCGCCGATGGACAGCGCGAAGATGAGCGCGCCGATCGCGGTCGAAGGCGGCAAGGCCACCGTGTCGGTCACCGTCAACGGCTCCGTGCAGATGAAGTAACGCGCGTCGCGCAGTTGTCGGAAACGAAAACGCCGGCCCGAGGGCCGGCGTTTTTCATGTACCTCCGTGCAGCCGATGCACGCGCCGATCACGCGTGCATCGATACCGCGTCACGTAATCACTTCATGCAGCCGCATTCGCGTTCGCCGCGCGGCGGCGATACGCCCAGACCATCATCGCGACCCCCGCGACGATCATCGGCAGCGACAGCCACTGCCCCATCGACAGGCCGAGCGCCAGCAGACCGAGGAAGTCGTCGGGTTCGCGCGCGAACTCGACCGTGAAGCGCGCGAGGCCATAACCGATCAGGAACAGTGCCGATATCGCGCCCATCGGCCGCGGCTTGCGCGCGAACAGGAACAGCACGAAGAACAGTGCGATACCTTCGAGCGCGATTTCATAGAGCTGCGAAGGATGGCGCGGCAGCATCTGGTATTGCATGAACACGTCGGCGAGATGCCACTTCTCCACGAGTGCCGGGTGCTTCGGCAGCCATGCCGCATCGTCGCGCATCGCGCCCGGGAACAGCATCGCCCACGGCGCCGTCGGATCGGTCACGCGGCCCCACAGTTCGCCGTTGATGAAGTTGCCGAGCCGCCCCGCCGCGAGCCCGGTCGGCACCATCGGCGCGACGAAATCGGTGACCTGCAGCCAGTGCCGCTTGCGCTGCCACGCGAACAGCATCATCGCGAGCGTCACGCCGAGGAAGCCGCCGTGAAACGACATGCCGCCTTCCCACACCTTGAACACGTCGAGCGGGTGCGAGAAGTAGAAATCGGCCTTGTAGAACAGCACGTAGCCGAGCCGGCCGCCGAGCACGGTGCCCAGCACGCCGTAGAACATCATGTCGTCGATGTCCTTCGCGGTCCAGCCCTGCGCCGCGACGTACGGCAGCTTCAGGCGGATCCGGCCGACGACGATCGCCGCGATGAAGCCGACGAGATACATGAGGCCGTACCAGCGCACGGCCAGCGGCCCGAGATGGATCGCAACGGGGTCGAAATTCGGGTGAATGATCATGGGTTAGCGAAGAAGTTTTCGAATACGGTACGGCCGTCGCACGCGCAGCACCGCGCGTTGGACGGCGCCCGCGCGCCATCGTTCACGTCACGCGGCAAGACCTTGTGCGCGCACGACGTCGATGAAACCGGCGAGCACGGGGCTCACGTCGCCGGTGCGCCACACGAGCCCCGTCTCGACGACCGGCGCAGAGCCGGCGAGCGGCCGGTAGACCACGCCGGTGCGCCGCAGGTTACGCAGCGATTGCGGCACCAGTGCGACGCCCATGCCGGCCGACACGAGGCTGACGATCGTCTGCATCTGGATCGCCTCCTGGCCGATGCGCGGGGTTGCCCCCGCCGCGCCGTAGCAGCCCGTAATGATGTCATAAAAGCCGGGCGCCAAACGGCGCGGAAAGATCACGAGCGGCAACGCGGCGACATCGGCAAGCTGCACGGGCGCGTCCTCGGGCGCATCGGACGCCCCGGCCGGCATCGCGACCACCAGCGGCTCGCGCACGACCGGCAGGTACGACAGCCCGGCCGCGTGACGCGGCGGCACGGGCGGAATGACGAGCCCGGCGTCGATGCGCCCGGCGACGAGTTCGTCGATCTGCACGTCGCTCGTCGCTTCGGCGAGCTGCAACCGCACCTGCGGGTAGCGCGCGCCGAACGCACGCAGCAAAGACGGCAACAGCCCGTAATCGGCGGTCGACACGAATGCGAGCGACAGCGAGCCGGCCTCCCCGCGTGCGAGCCGTCGCGCGAGCGGCGGCAGTGCATCGGCCGACGCCAGCAGCCGGTGCACGTCCGGCAACAACGCCGCGCCGACCGCCGTCAGCGCCACCGAGCGCTTGGTGCGCACGAACAGCGCGACGCCCAACGCGTCCTCGAGCGCGCGGATCGCCTGCGACAGCGGCGGCTGCGTCATCGACAGGCGCTCGGCCGCGCGACCGAAGTGGCGCTCGTCGGCGACGGTCGCGAAATAGCGCCACTGGCGCAGGTCGGGGATCGGATCGGCCATGTTCGACTCATTCGAAAAACGACTTAATAGGCGACAAATAATATATTGGACATCCCAATCGGGAAACTCCATGCTTGTTCGATCCGAACCGGCGCGCCCTTCAGGGTGACGCCCATACAACGATGGAGTCCCCCATGTCGTACAACCGCCGCTCGAAGCACATCACGCAAGGCGTGGCCCGTTCGCCGAACCGCTCGATGTATTACGCCCTCGGCTACCAGAAGGACGATTTCGACAAACCGATGGTCGGCATCGCGAACGGCCACTCGACGATCACGCCGTGCAATTCCGGCCTGCAGCGCCTGTCGGACGCGGCCGTGGATGCCGTGAAGGCGGCCGGCGCGAATCCGCAGATCTTCGGCACGCCGACGATTTCGGACGGCATGTCGATGGGCACCGAAGGGATGAAGTATTCGCTCGTGTCGCGCGAAGTGATCGCCGACTGCATCGAGACCTGCGTGCAGGGCCAGTGGATGGACGGCGTGGTGGTGGTCGGCGGCTGCGACAAGAACATGCCGGGCGGCATGATCGCGCTCGCGCGCCTGAACGTGCCGGGCATCTACGTGTACGGCGGCACGATCCGCCCGGGCAACTGGAAAGGCCGCGACCTGACGATCGTGTCGTCGTTCGAGGCCGTCGGCGAATTCACCGCGGGCCGGATGTCGCAGGAGGATTTCGAAGGCGTCGAGAAGAACGCGTGCCCGACGTCGGGTTCGTGCGGCGGCATGTACACCGCGAACACGATGAGCTCGTCGTTCGAGGCGCTCGGGATGTCGCTGCTGTATTCGTCGACGATGGCGAACCCCGACCAGGAGAAAGTCGATTCGGCCGCCGAATCGGCGCGCGTGCTGGTCGAGGCGGTGAAGCGCGACCTGAAGCCGCGCGACATCATCACGAAGGAATCGATCGAGAACGCGGTGTCGCTGATCATGGCCACCGGCGGCTCGACCAATGCGGTGCTGCACTATCTCGCGATCGCGCACGCGGCCGAGGTCGACTGGACGATCGACGACTTCGAGCGCATCCGCAAGCGCGTGCCGGTGATCTGCGACCTGAAGCCGTCCGGAAAGTACGTCGCGACCGACCTGCACCGGGCCGGCGGGATTCCGCAGGTGCTGAAGATCCTGCTCGATGCGGGGCTGCTGCACGGCGACTGCATGACGATCACCGGCCGCACGATCGCCGACGAGCTGAAGGACGTGCCGAGCGTGCCGCGCGCGGATCAGCACGTGATCTTCCCGATCGACCGCGCGCTGTACAAGGAAGGCCACCTGGCGATCCTGAAGGGCAATCTCGCGGAAGACGGTGCGGTCGCGAAAATCACCGGCCTGAAGAACCCGGTGATCACCGGCCCGGCGCGCGTGTTCGACGACGAGCAGAGCGCGATGGATGCGATCCTCGGCGACCGGATCCGCGCGGGCGACATCCTCGTGCTGCGCTACCTGGGCCCGCAGGGCGGCCCCGGCATGCCGGAAATGCTCGCGCCGACTTCCGCGATCATCGGCAAGGGGCTCGGCGAATCGGTCGGCTTCATCACGGACGGCCGCTTCTCGGGCGGCACCTGGGGCATGGTGGTCGGCCACGTCGCGCCGGAGGCGTTCGTCGGCGGCACGATCGCGCTGGTGCAGGAAGGCGATTCGATCACGATCGACGCGCACCGGCTGCTGCTGCAACTGAACGTCGACGAGGCGGAACTCGCACGCCGCCGCGCCGCGTGGCGGCAACCGGCGCCGCGCTATACGCGCGGGGTGCTCGCCAAATTCGCGGCGCTCGCGCGGCCGGCGAACCAGGGGGCGGTCACGGGCTGAGGCAGGGACACCATCGCATGCGGCCCCGATAAACGGGGGCCGCCTGGGGAACGCGCAAAACCTGCTTCCCCTTTGCTTCTATAATGCGCGGACCATGAAGCCGGCCGTCCCCGCCGGCGGAGAACCGCATGAAACAGACGATATTGCGCGTGCTGCTCGCGATGCTGCTGACCGGCAGCGCGGCGGCGGCGCGTGCCGACCAGGCCGACGGGCTCGCCCTGGCGCAGCGCAGGAACTGCATGGCCTGCCATGCGATCGGCAAGCCGCTGATGGGCCCGGCGTTTCGCGACATCGCCGGCAAGTACGCGGCGCGTGGCGATGCCGTCGATTACCTCGCGCAATCGATCGTGAAAGGCAGCGTCGGCGTGTGGGGCAGCGTGCCGATGCCCGCCAATACGCAACTGACGAGCACCGAAGCGCACACGCTCGCGCAGTGGGTGCTGTCGGTACGCTGAACCGGATAGCGGCGCGGCGCCCCCCGTCGGGTGCAGGGCGCCGCAAGAAGGCAGCCCTGTAACGACCGGCCAGCGCCTTCCCGGCGGCTTCACAGGCGCTTACCGCACCTGCTCCCCGTTCGCGAACGATGGCCCGTTCAGCCGGAATGACCGGCGCGACGACGGGCGATCTCTTCATCGACCGCATCGCGCACCCAGTCCATCACCTCGGTTTCCAGCGCGAGCGCGACTTCGCGCGTGACCTGGCCGACCAGCCAGGCCGAATGCTCGTGCAGCGCATCGCGACAACGCGCTTCGATGGCCTCGCGCCCGGCCCCGGTCAGATAATTCGTCAGGCGATTGCGCAGCCGTTCGGCGATGTGCTGTGCATCTTCCGGCGTCAGCCCGTCCGCGGCCTGCGCGTCCGGCTGCGGCGCTGCGCTCGGCAGGACCGCCTCCGGCATCGCCGTATCGGGCGCGTGCCCGGCCGCTTCGTGCGCCATCGCGGCGAACGTGGGCTGCGGCAAGTCGTCATTGACCAGCGACGAGCGCAGCGGCGCCATCGTCGCCCCCGCCTCTTCGGCGACCACGTGCTCCGCGGCGCCGGGTTCGGCCGGCGCATCGGTCTCGCCCCCGGCGGCCGGCGTCGCCACGTCGCCCGGCAGCTCGACGGCCGGCACGTGCGGCGTCGGGACGGGTTCGACCACGACGGAATCGGGGTCGGCTTCGGTTTGACGGGAATCGGCCGGCGCGGCAGCGGCGGCGCCCGGTGCGATCACGTCGGTGAGCACCGGAATCGCCGCGCGGTCGTGCGGCGCGGCGGCGGCGGACGCGGACGAACGCGCCGACGCCGGCTTGCCCGGCACCAGCACGTCGGTCAGTGTCGGGATCGAGGATGAATCGGCTTCTGTCACGGGAACACTCCGTCGACGGTTGCGGCTAGCCGCCCTGCTTGTAGTTGTTCAGCGCGTAGCCGCGGTCGCGGTAGAACCGGTAGCGGTCGCGGCCCGCGGCCAGCTCGTCCGGCGCGTTGCCGACCACTTCGAGCAGGCGCTCGAAGCGGGCGAACTGCGCGGGCACGGTCGCGCCGAGGTTCAGCAGCACGTGATGATGCGGCGCGCGATCGAGATCGGCGGCCAGCACGATCGGCGTGCCGGCTGCATGCTCGCTGTCGACGCCGCAATGCGGGATGAAATCGAGCGGCGAGAACGTCCAGAGCCGCTCGTCGAGCGCGCGCAGGCGCGCGGGCTCCGCGAGCACGACGACCGGCTGCCCGGCCTGATAGGCCTTGCGCAGCAGCCGGCACGCGTATGCGAGCGAATCGCCGACGTTCGAGTGGAAATCGATCCGCGTCATGGCCCGCGCACCCGCAGCGTCGTCAGCCCCGCCATCACTGGCCGGCGCGGTCGATCAGGAACTGCGCGAGCAACGGCACCGGACGGCCCGTCGCGCCCTTCGCGGCACCGCCCTTCCACGCGGTGCCCGCGATGTCGAGGTGGGCCCACGGGTAGCTCTCGGTGAAGCGCGACAGGAAGCACGCGGCCGTCACGGCGCCGGCCGGGCGCCCGCCGATGTTCGCGAGATCCGCGAAATTCGACTTCAGCTGATCCTGGTACTCGTCGTCGAGCGGCATGCGCCATGCCGGGTCGTTCGCCTCGCGCGACGCGTCGAGCAGTTCGCCCGCGAGCGCGTCGTTCGTCGAGAACAGCCCGCTGTTGTGGCCGCCCAGCGCGATCACGCAGGCGCCCGTCAGCGTCGCGACGTCGATCACGGCGGCCGGCTTGAAACGCTCGGCGTACGTGAGTGCGTCGCACAGGATCAGGCGGCCTTCGGCGTCGGTGTTCAGCACCTCGATCGTCAGTCCCTTCATGCTGGTGACGATGTCGCCCGGCTTCGTCGCATTGCCGCCCGGCATGTTCTCGCAGGTCGGCACGATCGCGACGACGTTGATCTTCAGGCCCATCTCGGCGACCGCGCGGATCGTGCCGAGCACCGAGCCCGCGCCGCACATGTCGTACTTCATCTCGTCCATGCCCTCGCCCGGCTTCAGCGAGATGCCGCCCGTATCGAACGTGATGCCCTTGCCGACCAGCACGACCGGCGCGGCCTTCGCGGCGGCGCCCTGGTAGTGCAGCACGATGAACTGCGGCGGCTCGACCGACGCGCGCGCGACCGACAGGAACGACCCCATCTTCAGCGCCTGGATCTGCTTGAGCCCGAGGACTTCGGCCTTCAGGCCCCAATCCTTCGCGATCTTCTTCGCGGTGTTGCCGAGATAGGTCGGCGTGCAGACGTTGCCCGGCAGGTTGCCGAGGTCGCGGGTGAGATCCATCCCGTTCGCGAGCGCGACGGCCTGCTTGACCGCGACCTTCGCGGCCTTTTCGTCCGCCGGGTCGACGCTGAACACGACCCGCTTGAGCGTGTGCGACGCCGGTTCCGGCTTGCTCTTCATCTGCGTGAAGCGGTAGGTCTCGTTGCGCAGCGCGAGGATCGCGGCGCGCACGCCCCAGTCGGAGCTGCGTTCGTCGACCGGCAGTTGCGCGAGCGAGAACGTGACCTGGACGACCTTGGTCGCCAGCAGCGCGCGCCAGGCGGCCGTCACCGCATCGTTATAGGCTTTCTGATTGAAAGCATCCTGCTTGCCGAGCCCGACCAGCAGCACGCGCGACGCGCCGATGCCCGACACTTCGTGCAGGAACAGCGTCTTGCCGCGCTTGCCGTCCATGTCGCCGGCCTTCACCACGCGCGAGATCAGTCCCTTGGTGGCCGTGTCGATGTCGAGCGCCGCGCCCGACAGGGTCTGCGCCTCGAAGATGCCGAGCACGATGCAGTCGGACTTCCCGGTCAGGAACCCCTTGGCCTCGCCTTTGCTCCAATCACAGCCTTTTATGCTAAAGTCCATCGCGCTTGTCCTCGGATAAAATCTGGGCTAAGGATGAAAGCCGCAATTATCCGCTATTTTTCCCGTGGCGGCGCGAGCGCTCCACCACGCGTGCGCAGCCTCCCGCCCTCTTCTCATCAAGAATGATCTTCGAACGCTCCCTCCAGCGCGAGCTTGCGTATACGGCTGGCGCCGTGTTCATGGTGCTGCTCACGATCATGCTCACGACGATGATGATTCGCATCGTCGGCTACGCCGCGTCCGGCGAAATCGATCCGCGGGACGTGCTCGTGCTGATCGGCCTGACCGTGATCGGCTATCTCGCCGTGATGCTCGTCGTCACGCTGTTCGTGTCGATCCTGTTCGTGCTGACCCGGTGGTACCGGGACTCCGAAATGGTGGTGTGGCTCGCGTCCGGCGTGAGCCTCACGCGCCTCATCAAGCCGATCGGCGTGTTCGCCGCGCCGATCATCCTGCTGATCACCTTCTTCGCGTTCGTCGGCTGGCCGTGGTCGAACCAGCAGAGCAAGATGATCAAGGCGCGCTTCCAGCAGCGCGACGAAATCTCGCTGCTCGCGCCGGGCCAGTTCCGCGAATCGGCCGCGAACCATCGTGTGTTCTTCATCGAGAAGATGTCGCCGGACCAGAGCAAGGTCCAGAACGTGTTCGTCACGTCGACGGAAAACGGCAAGGTCAACGTGGTCGTGTCACAGACGGGCCATACGGAAACCTCGAAGGACGGCGATCGCTTCGTCGTCCTCGAGGACGGCCGCCGCTACGACGGCACGCCCGGCCAGCCGAACTTCAAGATCATGGAGTTCGAGCGCTACGGCGTGAAGATCACGAGCAAGCCCGTCACCAACGTGCAGACCACCAACAGCACGCCCACGCCCGACCTGTTGCGCAACCCGACGCGCGACAACCTTGCGGAATTCGCGTGGCGCGCGGGGCTGCCGCTGATCGCGATCAACCTGATGGTGCTCGGCATCCCGCTCTCGTACCAGAACCCGCGCCGCAGCCGCACGATCAACCTCGTGATGGCCGTGCTGATCTACCTCACGTACTCGAACCTGCTGAACGTCGTGCAGGCGCAGATCGAGCAGGGCAAGATGTCGTTCGGCGTCGGGCTCGTCGGGCTGCACGTCATCGTCGCGGCGATCGTCGCGTTCATTTTCTGGTTGCGCGTGCGCAATCGTCCGTTGTTGACACGCGCGCTGTTCGGCCGCTCGGGAGCATGATCGATGCGGCTCTATGAAAAGTACTTCGCGCGACAGATCTACATCACGTTCATCTTCATCCTGTTCGCGTTCTCGGGTCTGTTCTTCTTCTTCGACCTGATCAGCGAGCTGAACTCGGTCGGGCACGGCAACTACAAGTTCGGTTACGCGGTGCTGCGCGTCGCGCTGCAGACGCCGTCGCGCTTCTACGAGATCATCCCGGTCGCCGCGCTGATCAGCGCGATCTACGTGTTCGCGCAGATGGCCGCGAACTCGGAATTCACGATCTTCCGCGTGTCGGGCCTCGCGACCAACCAGGCGCTGCGCTCGCTGCTGAAGATCGGCGTGCCGCTCGTGATCGTCACCTACCTGATCGGCGAATTCGTCGGCCCGTACGCCGACCAGTTGTCCGAACGCGTGCGGCTGCAGGCGCTCGGCGCATCGGTGTCGTCGAACTTCCAGTCGGGCGTGTGGGTGAAGGACACGCTCGCGGCCCGCGAGAACGGCGAGCAGGTCACGCGCTTCGTCAACGTCGGCAGCCTGTCGCCCGACTCGACGATCAGCAACGTGCGCATCTACGAATTCGACTCGAAATTCCAGCTGCAGAACGTGCGCATCGCGCAGACGGGCCGCTACGAGCCGCCCGGCCACTGGCTGCTGAAGGGCGTCACCGAGACGGAGCTGACGCCGATCAAGCCGATCAGCGGCCAGCCGGCCGATGCGCTGAACCCCGTGTACCGGTCGCAGCAGGTGTCGCTGCCCGAATACCGGCTGCGCTCCGACCTGACGCCGCAGATCCTGTCGGTGCTGCTCGTGTCGCCGGAGCGCATGTCGATCATCAACCTGTTCCGCTACATCCAGCACTTGCGCGAGAACCAGCAGGACACGCAGCGCTACGACATCGCACTGTGGCGCAAGCTGCTGTATCCGTTCGCGGTGTTCGTGATGCTCGTGCTGTCGCTGCCGTTCGCGTACCTGCATACGCGCGCCGGCGTGGTCGGCGTGAAGGTGTTCGGCGGCATCATGCTCGGCATGAGCTTCCAGTTGCTCAACACGCTGTTCTCGCACATCGGCACGCTGAATACGTGGCCCGCGCCGCTCACCGCGGCGACGCCGGGCCTCATCTATCTCGCGCTCGGCCTGTTCGCGCTCAAGTGGGTCGACCGGCACTGAGCGCCGCGTCGCGACGGAGGCTTCGACATGCATTCGCACGGTATCGTCCTGTTCGGCCACGGCGCCCGCGACCCGCGCTGGGCCGAGCCGTTCGAGCGGCTGGCCGCGCGGCTGCGCGGCGCCGGCTCCCCTGCCGCGCAGGTGTCGCTCGCCTTCCTCGAACTGATGACGCCGTCGCTCGGTGACGCCGTGGCCGCGCAAGTCGCGGCCGGCTGCACGCGCATCACCGTGGTGCCCGTATTCTTCGGCCAGGGCGGCCATGTCCGCCGCGACCTGCCGCAGCTCGTCGACGCATGCCGCGCCGCGCATCCGGGCGTCGAGATCCGCTGCGCGACGGCCGTCGGCGAAGACGACGGCGTGCTCGACGCGGTCGCGCGCTATTGCGTCGGGCAACTCGGCGGCGACGCGTAGGCCGCGCTTTCCGCGCAGCCAAAGAAAAAGCGCTGGCGGTTGCCAGCGCTTTTTTCGTTTCGGACCGCGTTCGAGCCGCGCTCAGGCGGCATTGCGCACCGGAGCACCCGCCTGCGCCAGCCGTGCGCGTTCGGCGAATGCATCGCCGATCATCAGCAGGCTCGGTTCCGCCGGATCGAGCCACGCCTGCGCGTCGCCGGCCGCCATCTGCGCGAGCGTGAGCGTCAGCGTGCGTTCGCGCGCGGTGCTGCAGGCCTCGACGATCGCCACCGGCGTCGCGGGCGCACGGCCGGCGTCGATCAGTTCCTGCGCGATGCCGGGCGCGCTGTCGCGGCCCATGTAGTAGACGATCGAATCGGCACGCGCGGCTTCGCGGATCTCGTCGCTGCCCGGCGCGCGGCTGTGCGTCGCGAACGCGACGCTGCGCGACACGCCGCGCAACGTGAGCGAACGCTTGAGCGTCGCCGCGCCGGCCAGCGCCGCGGTGATGCCCGGCACGACCTCGTAGTCGATGCCGGCCGCCTCGAGCGCGCGCATTTCCTCTTCGGCGCGGCCGAACAGCATCGGATCGCCACCCTTCAGCCGCACGACGCACGCGTGCTCGCGCGCCGCGTCGACGATCTGCTTGTTGATGAAATGCTGCGCGGTCGAGCGCTGCCCGCAGCGCTTGCCGACCGCGATCTTGCGCGCGTTCGGCGCATAGTCGAGCATCGCGGGCTCGACGAGCGCGTCGTGCAGCACGACGTCGGCCTGCTCGAGCAGCCGCATGCCGCGCACCGTGATGAGGTCCGCGGCGCCCGGCCCTGCTCCGATCAGATACACCTTGCCCATGTTTGTCGCTTCGTTAGGGTCCTGCCGCGGCGGCCGGTTCGCCGCCGCGCCGATTGACGATTACGCCGAGAACGCGCGGATCATGCCCGCGGCGACCGTGTGGTGGGTCGCCTCGTCGATCAGCACGAACGCGCCCGTACCGGGATGCGCATCGTAGGTGTCGCAGACGATCGGCTTCTGCAGCGTCAGCGCCACGCGGCCGATGTCGTTCATCTTCAGTTCCTGACGGTCGGTCGCGTGCGACAGCGTATGCACGTCGAGCACCTGCTTGACCGCGCCGATCTTCGCGAACACCGTGCTGGTGGTCTGCTTCAGCAGGTACTTGCGCTGCGGCGACAGCGGCGCCTCGTCGAACCAGCACAGGTCGGCCTCGAGCTTCTTGGCCGGCTCGACCGGCTCGGCGGTCGTGACGAGCATGTCGCCGCGCGACACGTCGACATCCTGTTCGAGACGGATCGTCACGGTCTGGCCCGCGAACGCGTGCGCAACCGCCGCGGTGCCGCCGGGCACCGGCGCGACGATCTCGGCCACCGTCGCGGTGCGGTTCGACGGCAGCACGACGATCTCGTCGCCGACCTTCACTTCGCCCGACTCGATCCGGCCCATGTAGCCGCGGAAATCGTCGGCCGAGCTGCCGTCCTGGCGCGCGACCCACTGCACCGGGAAGCGCAGCGCGTCATGCGCCTGCGTCTCGACCGGCAGCGATTCGAGCACGTCGAGGAGCGGCTCGCCCGCGTACCACGGCATGCGCTCGCTCGCGCCGACGATGTTGTCGCCCTTGAGCGCCGACACCGGCACGAAGCGCACGTCGGTCAGGCCGAGTTGCTTCGCGAGCGCGACGTACGCGTCGCGGATCTCGTTGAAGCGCGCCTCGCTGTAGTCGACGAGGTCCATCTTGTTGATCGCGACGATCACGTGCTGCAACCCGAGCAGCTTGACGATCGCGCTGTGGCGCTTGGTCTGCGGCAGGAGTTGCACGACGCCGTTCTCGACCGTGATGCGCGTCGCGTCGACCAGGATGATCGCCGCGTGCGCGGTCGACGCGCCCGTCACCATGTTGCGCGTGTACTGCTCGTGGCCCGGCGTGTCGGCGATGATGAACTTGCGCTTCGCGGTCGCGAAGTAGCGGTACGCGACGTCGATCGTGATGCCCTGCTCGCGCTCGGCTTCCAGACCGTCCGTCAGCAGCGCGAGGTCCAGTTCGTCGCCGACCGTGCGCTTGTTCTTCGCGCGCGACAGCGCGGACAGCTGATCGGACAGCACGGCCTTGCTGTCGTACAGCAGGCGGCCGATCAGCGTGCTCTTGCCGTCGTCGACGCTGCCCGCGGTGATGAAGCGCAACACGCCGAGGTCTTCGGTGTTCTCGATGATGCTCATGATGTGAATGTCCTCGTGTGCTTCAGAAATAACCTTGCTTCTTGCGCTGTTCCATCGCGGCTTCGGAGGCCTGATCGTCCATCCGGGTCGCGCCGCGCTCGGTGATCTCGGTCACCGCCGTCTCGGCGATGATCTTCTCGACGTCGTCCGCGTCGCTCTCGACCGGGCACGTGCAGCTGATGTCGCCGACCGTGCGGAAGCGCACCTGCGCCAGCTCGCTCGTCTCGCCGTCACGCATCGGCGTGAGCGGCGTGACCGGCACGAGCAGCCCGTTGCGGCGCACGATCTCGCGCTGGTGCGCGTAGTAGATCGACGGCAATTCGAGGTTCTCGCGCGCGATGTACTGCCACACGTCGAGCTCGGTCCAGTTCGAGATCGGGAACACGCGCAGGTGCTCGCCCTTGTGCAGGCGGGCGTTGTACAGGCTCCACAGCTCCGGGCGCTGCGCCTTCGGGTCCCACTGGCCGAATTCGTCACGGAACGAGAAGATGCGCTCCTTCGCGCGCGCCTTCTCTTCGTCGCGGCGCGCGCCGCCGATCAGCGCCGTGTAACCGTGCTGCTCGATCGTTTCCAGCAGCGTGACGGCCTGCGCGGCGTTGCGCGAATCGGTTTCGCGGCGCAGCACGACCGTGCCGCGCTTGATCGAATCCTCGACGTGGCCGACCACCAGCTCGGCGCCGAGCTCTTGCGCACGGCGGTCGCGGAAGTCGATCACTTCCTCGTAGTTGTGGCCCGTGTCGATGTGCACGAGCGGGAACGGCAGCGTCGTCTTGCGGTTCGCGCCGAGGCCGAACGCCTTCAGCGCGAGGTGCAGCACGACGACCGAGTCCTTGCCGCCCGAGAACAGCAGTGCCGGCTTGCTGCATTCGGCAACCAGTTCGCGCAGGATGTGGATCGACTCGGCTTCGAGCCAGTCGAGGTGGCCCATGCGGCTGTCGGCGCCGGTGGGCGGGGCAAAGGCGGATTGCTCGAGCGTCGTGCTCATGATTTCAGTCCTTCTCTTCTGGGTTCGTGCCGCCCGCTGTCGCGGGCGACGCAATATTCAGTTTCTTGTCGGCTTTCAGTGCGCGGCGCCGGCTTCGGCATTCGCGGGAATCGGCGTGATCGTCGTGATGTGCAGCCCGCATTCCTTCGTGTCGCGCGACTCCCACCACCAGCGGCCCGCGCGGCTGTCCTCGCCGGGGCGGATCGCACGCGTACACGGCTCGCAGCCGATGCTCGGGTAGCCGCGCGCATGCAGCGGATTGACCGGCACGTCAAACGCCTTAAGGTACGCCCACACGTCGGCTTCCGTCCAGTCGGCGAGCGGGTTGTACTTCGCGATCCCGCGCGCTTCGTCCTGTTCTTCCTCGTGCAGCTCCGCGCGCGTGACCGACTGCTCGCGGCGCTGGCCCGTCACCCACGCGCCGACGTCGGCCAGCGCACGGTTCAGCGGCTCGACCTTGCGGATGTGGCAGCACGACTTGCGCAGCTCGACGCTCTCGTAGAACGCATTCAGGCCGTGCTCGGCAACGTACCGGTCGACCGCGTCCTGCTGCGGATGGAACTGCTCGATCTCGTAGCCGTAGCGCTCGCGCACCCGGTCGATCATGCCGAGCGTTTCCGCGTGCAGGCGGCCCGTGTTCAGCGAGAAGATGCCGATCGGCACGCCCTTCGACAGGATCGCGTGCGTGAGCAGCATGTCTTCCGCGGCGAGGCTGCTCGCGAACTTCACCTTGTCGTGACGCTCGCCGATCTGCGCGAGCAGCGCGTCGAGGCGCTCGACCTTCGCGGCGAGTTCCGGCGTCAGCGCGGTGGCGGTCGCGGTGCTCATGCGTTCACCTTGGCGTCGGACGCGGCCTCGCGGCGGCGGAACAGCGGCGCCGGCTCGTCGAATGCGCCCTGGTAACGCTGCGTGAATTCGGTGAACGCATTCAGCGCGTCGTGGATGTCCTTGTCGGCACGCACCGCGAACGCGTCGAAGCCGCAACGCGACATGTACAGCAACTGGTCGCGCAGCACGTCGCCGATCGCGCGCAGCTCGCCGGTCCAGCCATGACGCTCGCGCAGCAGGCGCGCGATGCTGTAGCCGCGGCCGTCCGCGAAGCGCGGGAAATCCACCGCGATCAGCGAGATCGCGTCGAAGTCGGCCACGAGATCGGCCGGCTCGCTGTCCGGCGCGAGCCACACGCCGAGTTCGTCCTTCGTCTTCGCGGCGACGAGCGCGGCACGCTCGGCCTGCCACAACGCGAACGGCACCAGCACCTTGCCGGCCGGCAACGCGTCGACCGCGGGCAGCGCACCGTCTTCCGCCGCGCGCATGACCTGCCATGCATCGTCGATCACTGCGCGGTTCTTGATAATCGAAGCCATCTGCAAATTCCTTCTACCCGGTTGGTTACGCGTTCACTGCCTGGCGCGCCGCATACACGCGCTCCTTGAACGGCGCGATGCCGATGCGGTCGTACGTGTCGACGAAGCGCTCGCCGTCGAGGCGCGCCTCGACGAACGTATCGATCAGCTTCGCGATCACGTCGGGCACTTCCTCGGCCGAGAACGACGGCCCGATCACGCGGCCGAGGCGCGCGCCGTTCTGGCCCGTGCCCTGCTCGCCGCCGAGCGACACCTGGTACCACTCGGCGCCGTCCTTGTCGACGCCGAGGATGCCGATGTTGCCGACGTGGTGGTGACCGCACGAGTTCATGCAACCGGAAATGTTCAGCGACAGTTCGCCGAGGTCGTACACGTAGTCGAGATCGTCGAAACGCTGCTGGATCGCCAGCGCGATCGGGATCGACTTCGCGTTCGCGAGCGAGCAGAAGTCGCCGCCCGGGCACGCGATGATGTCGGTCAGCAGGCCGATGTTCGGCGTCGCGAAACCGGCCGCCTTCGCCTTTTCCCACAGCGCGAACAGGTCGCGCTTCTTCACGTTCGCGAGAATCAGGTTCTGCTCGTGCGACACGCGCAGCTCGCCGTACGAGTACGCGTCGGCCCAGTCGGCGACCAGATCCATCTGCGCGTCGGTCGCATCGCCCGGCGCCACGCGGTGATCCTTCAGCGACAGCGTGACGGCTGCGTAACCGGGCACCTTGTGCGGCGCGACGTTACGCTCGACCCAGCGCGCGAACGCCTTGTTCTCGAGCAGGTGCTGTTCGAACGACGCGTCGGTGTCGGCCAGCTTCTCGTAGACCGGCGGCTTGAAGTACTGCGACACGCGATCGAGCTCGGCCTGCGTGAGCGTCGACGGGCCGTCCTTCAGGTGCTGCCATTCTTCCTCGACCTGCTGCGCGAACTTCGCCGGCGACAGCGCCTTCACGAGGATCTTGATCCGCGCCTTGTACAGGTTGTCGCGGCGGCCGTAACGGTTGTACACGCGCAGCACGGCTTCGCAGTACGTGAGCAGGTGCTGCCACGGCAGGTCTTCCTTGATCACCGCGCCGATGATCGGCGTACGGCCGAGGCCGCCGCCCGCGAGGATGCTCGCGACCACTTCGCCCTGCGCGTTCTTCTTCAGGTACACGCCGAGGTCGTGGATCTGCACGGCCGCACGGTCACGCTTCGAGCCCGACACCGCGATCTTGAACTTGCGCGGCAGCCACGCGAATTCGGGGTGGAACGTCGACCACTGGCGCAGGATCTCGGCCCACGGGCGCGGATCGATCTCTTCGTCCTGCGCGACGCCGGCGAACTGGTCGGCCGTGATGTTGCGGATGCAGTTGCCCGACGTCTGGATCGCGTGCATCTGCACCGACGCGAGCTTCGCGAGGATCTCGGGCGTCTCTTCGAGCTGCACCCAGTTGAACTGGATGTTCGAGCGCGTCGAGAAATGGCCGTAGCCGCGGTCGTGTTCGCGGGCGATGCGCGCCAGCATCCGGAGCTGGTCGCTGCGCAGGTTGCCGTACGGAATCGCGATGCGGTGCATGTACGCGTGGCGCTGCATGTACAGGCCGTTCTGCAGACGCAGCGGACGGAATTCGTCTTCGCTCAACTCGCCCGACAGCCGGCGGCGCACCTGATCGCGGTACTGCGCGACTCGCTCGTCGACGATCGTCTGGTCGTATTGGTCGTACTGATACATTCGGGGACCCCAGGGTTTTCGTGGTGACCGCGCGACGTCCTAGCCACGTCGCGCCCGAATCTCCGTTCCGCCGCACCGCCGCATCCGCTGCCGGCTGGATTGCTAATGACGAAAACAGATATCCATATTTGAAAAACTCCGGTGAATCGTAATAAACTCGCCTTATATTTCAAACGACTAAAAAATTCTGTTGATATGCGGAAGGGTTATAAATGAACCTGCACCAATTTCGCTTCGTGCGCGAGGCCGTCCGGCAGAATTTCAACCTCACCGAGGCCGCCAAGGCGCTCTACACGTCGCAACCGGGGGTATCGAAGGCGATCATCGAGCTCGAGGACGAGCTGGGCGTCGAGATCTTCACGCGGCACGGCAAGCGCGTGCGCTCGCTCACCGAGCCGGGCCGGATCATCCTCGCGTCGGTCGAGCGGATTCTTCAGGAGGTTGAAAGCCTCAAAAGGGTCGGGAAGGATTATGCGGCGCAGGACCAGGGCAACCTGACCATCGCGGCGACCCACACGCAGGCCCGCTACTCGCTGCCGGCCGCGATCGCCGAGTTCAAGAAGCGCTTCCCGAAGGTGCACCTGTCGATCCTGCAAGGCAGCCCGACGCAGGTGGCCGAGATGGTGATCCACGACCAGGCCGATCTCGCGATCGCGACCGAGGCGATCTCCGACTACAAGGAACTCGTGTCGCTGCCCTGCTTCCAGTGGCACCACGCGGCCGTCGTGCCGGCCGACCACCCGCTGCTCGAACGCAAGCCGGTCACGCTGGACGATCTCGCGCAGTACCCGCTGATCACGTACGACGACGCGTTCGCTGGCCGCAAGAAGATCAACCATGCGTTCGCGCTGCGCGGGCTGTCGCCGGACATCGTGCTCGAGGCGATCGACGCCGACGTGATCAAGACCTATGTCGAGCTCGGCCTCGGCGTCGGCATCATGGCCGACATCGCGTTCAACCCCGAGCGCGACCGCGGCCTGCGGCTGATTCCGGTCGGCCACCTGTTCGGCAGCAACGTGACGCGCGTCGCGCTCAAGCAGGGCGCCTACCTGCGCAGCTATGTGTATACGCTCGTCGAACTGCTGTCGCCGACGCTGAACCGCAAGCTGATCGAGCAGGCGCTCAAGGGCGAAGCCGAATCGTACGAGCTTTGACGGACAGGTATGAACACGGGGGCGCGCATTGCGCCCCTTTTCGTTGCCCGACGGAGATGGAGATTCCCGCATGACGCGTCCCGCCCTGTTGCGCCGCACCCGCCTCGCCACCGGCGCCGCCCTCGTGCTGGCATGCGCGGCCGCGCATGCCGACCTGAAGGTCGGCGTCGACCTGTCGTCGACCGGCCCGGCCGCCGCGATCGGCATCACGAGCAAGAACGCGATCCTGATGTGGCCGAAGACGATTGCCGGACAGCCCGTGCAGGTCACGGTGCTCGACGACGCATCCGACCCGGGCGCCGCGGTGCGCAACATCCGCAAGCTGGTCGACGAGGATCACGTCGACGTCGTGGTCGGCCCGAACATCACGCCGGCCGCGCTCGCGGCGCTCGACGCGGTGGCCGCCGCGCAGACGCCGATGATCACGCTGGTCGGCTCCGGCTCGATCGTCGAGCCGCAGGAAGGCGCGCGGACCTGGGCGTTCAAGATGGCGCAGAGCGACCGCGCGATGGCCGACGTGATGACGCGCTACATGGCCAACCACGGCGTGAAGACGGTCGGCTTCATCGGCTTCGCGGACAGCTACGGCGACAGCTGGCTCAACGAATTCACGCGCTTCGCGGACCTGCGCAAGATCCGCGTGATCGCGACCGAGCGCTTCAACCGCACCGACGCGAGCGTCACGGGCCAGGCGCTGAAGCTGATCGCGGCGAAGCCCGACGCGATCCTGATCGCCGGCGCGGGCACGCCGACCGTGCTGCCGCAGCGCACGCTGATCGAGCGCGGCTACAAGGGGCCGATCTACCAGACGCACGGGATCGCGACGCCGGAATTCATCAAGCTTGGCGGCAAGGACGTCGACGGGACGCTGTTCCCGACCCAGCCGGTGGTCGTCGCGCGCACGCTGCCGGCCGACCACCCGGCCCGCCAGGCCGCGCTCGCGTTCGTCGATGCGTACGAGGCGAAGTACGGCGCCGGCACCGTCACGCAGTTCGCGGGCGATGCGGCGGGCGTGTACCCGCGCCTCGCCGACGCGGTCGGCCGCGCGCTGAAAGCCGCGCAGCCCGGCACGCCGGCGTTTCGCGCGGCGCTGCGCCGCGAGCTGGAACGCGCGCATGAGCTGGTCGTACCGAACGGCGTCGTCAACACGAGCGACAAGGATCATGTGGGGCTCGATCAGCGCGCGAGCGTGATGGGGATCGTGAAACAGGGCCGCTTCGTCTACCTGAGCCAGTAATGTGCGTGCCGGGCATCGGCGCAGCTTGCCCGGCATCCGGATTTCCGCCATAATCCGCGTTTCGCCGCGCACCACCGCATGCGCGGCCAGGATCAAGCCCAGGTGGTGAAATTGGTAGACGCAGGGGACTCAAAATCCCCCGCCGCAAGGCGTGCCGGTTCGATTCCGGCCCTGGGCACCAGTATTTCGCAGCGTCACGCGCTGCATCTGTCGAAACCCGCGCAAGCTGCCGCTTCGCGGGTTTTTTATTTTTGCCGCGCGTTCCGCCCCGCACCGGGCGACCGACGGTGGCCTGCCGCCGATCTCCCTCCCACGATACGCTCAGACCGTCAACTCGCGGACGAAGTCGAGAAACACCCGCACCTTCGCGGCCACGAGGTTCGACGCGTGGTGATACGCGTAGAGCGGAAATGTCTCGTCCGTCCACTCCGGCAGCAGCAGGACCAGTTTCCCGTCGGCAACGATGTCCCGCGCGTAGAGTTCCAGCAATTGCGCGATGCCCGCGCCACCGACGCACGCGCCGAGCAGGCCGCCCGTATCGTTGACCATCAATCGTCCACCGGCATCGAACGGCACCACCTCCTTGCCCCGATGAAATTCCCATTCGTACGGCCGCCCCGTTACCGGGTCGCGGATCAGCACGCAACGATGCCCGTGCGCGAGATCGCGCGGATGACGCGGTTCGCCGTGACGCTCGACATAGGCCGCCGATGCGCAGGTCAGCACGCGCGTCTCGAGCAGTAGCCGCGCACGGTATGACGACGGCTCGGGCACGCCGAAGCGCACGGCCACGTCGAATCCGTCGGCGACGAGGTCGCCCATCCGGTCGCGCACGCTGATCTCGACGGACAGGTCGGGAAAGCGGTCGAGAAACTCCGCCATCCTCGGCGCCAGCACGTAGTGGCCGAACGTGCCGTCCACGTTGACCCGCAGCCGCCCCCTGACGCGTGCCTTCGATCGGCCGGCGTCGATCGCCGCGTCCTCGATGCCGGCCAGCAGCGGCGCGACCGCCTCGTAGAAGCGCCGCCCTTCGTCGGTCAACGTGATCGCGCGCGCCGTCCGGTTGAAGATCCGGATGCCGACCCGCTCTTCCAGCCGCGCGACGGCACGGCTCACCGCCGGCTGCGTCAGGCCCATCGCCTCCCCGGCACGCGCGAAGGTGCCCGCCTCGATCACCGCCGAGAGCACGCCGATTCCGCTCAGAAGCCTGCTGTCGAATGCCATAAGACATACTTTCAGTCATGTATTGACTGAGCATTATTCATTATTTTTATTGATCGCAGAAGCCTACATTTGTCCCTGTCGCCGGATCGAACGGCATTCATCCATTCACCAGGAGCAGGACATGAACACATCGGAACAGGTCGCCCTCGTCACGGGTTCGTCGCGCGGCATCGGCGCGGAAATCGCCCGCCAACTCGCCCGGGACGGCTTCCGGGTCGTCGTCAACTATGCCGGCAGCGCCGGCCCGGCCCGCGAAGTGGTCGACGCGATCGTGGCCGACGGCGGCCATGCCGTCGCGGTGCAGGCGAACGTCGCCGACCCGGCGGCCGTGGCCGCGCTGTTCGACGCCGCCCGCGACGCATTCGGCGGTCTGGATGTGGTGGTCAATTCCGCGGGCGTGATGAAGCTCGCGACCATCGCCGACTGCGACGATGCGCTCTTCGACGAAACGTTCGCCATCAACGTGAAGGGCACCTTCAACGTCTGCCGCGAAGCGGCAAAGCGGGTGCGCGACGGCGGACGCATCATCAACCTGTCGACCAGCGTGATCGGCATGCGCATGCCGACTTACGGCGTGTACGTCGCCAGCAAGGCAGCGGTCGAAAGCCTCACGCAAGTGCTCGCGCAGGAAATGCGCGGGCGCGGCGTCCGCGTGAATGCCGTCGCGCCGGGACCGGTCGCGACCGAGTTGTTCCTGCAGGGCAAGAGCCCGGAACTCGTCGACCGGCTCGCGAAGCTGAACCCGCTCGAGCGGCTCGGCCAGCCAGACGACATCGCGCGCGTCGTCGCGTTCCTCGCCGGCCCGGACGGTGCGTGGATCAACGGCCAGATCCTGCGCGCCAACGGCGGCATGTGCTGACGGCCGCTCGCTGCCACCCTCTCTTTCCGCCAGGAGATCGCTCATGAAGGAAGTCGTCCTCGTCACCGGCGCGTCCAGCGGCTTCGGCTTGCTGACGGCCCAGGCGCTCGCCCGCGCCGGTCACACGGTCTACGCGTCGATGCGCGAGAGCGCCGGGCGCAACGCGCCGCGCGCCGCCGCCGTCGCGGCCTATGCGCAAGAACACGGCGTCGACCTGCGCAGCCTCGAACTCGACGTCGGCGACGATGCGTCGGTCGACGCCGCCATCGAGCGCGTGATCGCCGACCACGGCCGTCTGGACGTCGTCGTCCACAACGCCGGCCACATGGTGTTCGGGCCGGCCGAAGCGTTCACGCCCGAACAGCTTGCGCAGCTCTACGACGTCAATGTCGTGTCGACCCAACGCGTGAACCGCGCGGCGCTGCCGCACCTGCGCGGCCAGCGCCGCGGCCTGCTCGTCTGGGTATCGTCCTCGTCGGCGCGCGGCGGCACCCCGCCGTTCCTCGCGCCCTACTTCGCCGCAAAGGCCGCGATGGATTCGCTCGCCGTGTCCTACGCCGCCGAACTCGCCCGCTGGGGCATCGAAACGTCGATCGTCGTGCCGGGCGCGTTCACCCGGGGCACGAATCACTTCCTCCATGCGGGCAAGCCGGCCGATACCGCCGTGCAGGCCGCCTACGACAGCGGGCCGTACGGGGGCGTCGCCGATCAGGCGTTGCGCGGTCTCGCCGCGCTCGAACCGGCGGACGCCGACGCGGGCGCCGTCGCCACGGCGATTGCCGAGCTCGTCGCGGCGCCGGCCGGCAAGCGCCCCTACCGCGTGTTCGTCGATCCGTCGCAGGACGGCGCCGAGGAAGTGTTCCGCGTCGGCGATCGCATCCGCCGCGAGATGTTCAGGAACATCGGGCTCGCCGACCTGCTCGCGCCGCGCGCCGGCGGTTGATCCTTCGCGCGCCGGGCCGGCCGGCGCGCGTCACCCGCGCCCGCAGAACCGGAGAATCGCGTCCGCGACCGCCGCCGCGGATTCACGCTGCGGGAAGTGCCCGATTCCGTCGAGCACCTGCCGCTCGTAGCGCCCGGAGAAGAACCGCTCGCGCCCGGACGAGCTGTCCGGATGATTGCAGGTGTCCGCGCCGCCGTGCAGCACGAGCGTCGGCACCGCCAGCACGGGCGCCGGGTTCAGCCGCGCGTCGTCGTCGGCATAGGCCGGCGTGCCCGGCGCGAAGCCCCAGCGCTGCCGGTACGAATGCAGCACGACGTCGATCCAGTCGGGTCCGTCGAACGCAACGGCCGCCGCGTCGAAATCGCCGTCGCGATACCAGCCCGGCGGCGACCACGTATCCCACATCAGGCGCGCGAACGCACGGCGGTCGTCGCGCAGCGCCTGCTCGCCGCGCGGCGTCGCCATGAACCAGTGATACCAGTAGTTGCGCGCCTGCTGCAGCGACAGCGGCTGAGCGGGATCGTTGGTGCCGTACCCGACCGACAGCATCACGAGGTGCGACGCGACACCGTCGCGCAACCCGCACGCGTTCGCGGCCGCGCGGGCGCCCCAGTCGTGCCCGACCAGCAGCGGCCGCTCGATGCCGAGCGCATCGACGAATTCGAGCAGGTCGCGCCCGAGCGCCGCGAGCTGGCCGCTGCGCGGCACGGACGCGTCGCGAAAGCGCGTCGGCGCGAAGCCGCGCAACGCGGGCGCGAGCACGCGGTAGCCGCGTGCGGCGAGCGCCGCGGCCACCGCTTCCCAGCCGACCGGGCTGTCCGGCCAGCCGTGCAGCAGCACGGCCGCGCGTTCGCCGCGCGGGTTCCATTCCAGATAGGCAATATCGAGCGACGCGGTGGCCGCATGCGCATAGGTCGTCATCGTGTACTCCGTGAGGTCAGCCTGAACCTACGATGGTAGGCCGGTCTTTCATCACGATTCACGGAGTATCATGATTCATTCCTCATATTTCGCGTCGAATCGATCCATGGAACCGCCGACCGATCCCGCGTCGACCGCGCTCGACATCGCACTGCTGCGCACCTTTCTCGAAGTCGTCGACCGCCGCGGGTTCGCGCCGGCCGCCGAGCGCCTTGCGCTGACGCCGTCCGCCGTCAGCGGCCACATCAAGCGGCTCGAACAGGCCGCCGGCACCGTGCTGCTGGCGCGCACGACGCGCCGTATCGCGCTCACGCCGGCCGGCGACACGCTGTACGCCTACGCGCGCAACATCGTCGACATGGAGCGGGAGGTGCGCGCGCGGCTGCGCGGCGCGCCGGCGCACGGACCGTTGCGGGTGGGCGCGTCGGAGGACTTCGCCGGCGCGTGGCTGCCGCACGTGTTGCGCACGTTCCGCGACCGCCACCCGCACACGTCGATCGAGCTGAAGGTCGGGATCACCGCGTCGCTGCTGCGCGAGCAGATGCTCGGCCGGCTCGACGTCGTATTCGGCAAGCAGTGCCGGCAGGTCGACGCGCCGGGCGAGCTGCTGTGGGAAGAGCCGCTCGTGTGGGCGTTCGCAGCGGACCGCCCGCTCGACGCAGGCGGCGAAGTGCCGCTCGCGCTGTTTCCGCAGCCGTGCGTCTATCGGGAAGCCGCCGTCGCGGCGCTCGCCGCCGCGCTGCGGCCGTTTCGCGTACTGTTCGAAAGCGGCAGCATGGCCGGTTGCGTGTCGGCCGCGCTCGCCGGCTTCGCGGTCACCGCGCTGGCGCGCAGCCAGCTGCGCGACGGCTTGCGCGAATGCGGGCCGCAGGACGGCTTGCCGGCGCTGCCGGCCGCGCGCTTCCATGCGTTCGCGGCGAAACCGGACGGCCCCGGCGCGGCGTTGATCGAGGCCGTGCGGGACATCGGGCGCGACCGGCGGTTCGCCACGCAGCCCGACTGAAGAGCCGCGCGCGCCGGCCTGCCGGTCAGTCGCCGTCCGAACTCGCTGCTTCGCCGGTCCCCGTCAGCGCATCGGCCATCAGTTCCCCGAACCATTCGATGAACGCATTGAGCCGCCTCGACCGGTGCCGGCGGTGCGGATACACGGCCGACACGTCCATCGGCTCGGCGCGATGGCCGGGCATCACGTCGACGAGCGCGCCGCTTGCCAGCAGATGCTCGACGTCGAAGCGCGGAATCTGGATCAGCCCCATGCCCGCGATGCAGCTGGCGATATAGGTTTCGGCGTTGTTGACGATCACGCGGCTCGGCAGCGTCAGCACGCGCCGCTGCCCGTCCGCGCAGTATTCCCAGCCGAGTTCGCGCCCCGTCGTCGGGGACGCATAGCCGATCGCCCAGTGCCCGTGCGCGAGCGCGTCCGGATGCTCGGGCACGCCGCACTCGCGCAGGTAGTCGGGGCTCGCGCAGTTGATCAGCGTGAACTGCCCGAGCGGCCGCACGACGAGGCTGCTGTCCGCGAGCCGCCCGACGCGAATCGCGCAATCGACGCCCTCCTGCACGAGGTCGATCGAGCGGTCCGTGGAGCCGAGCGACAGCTGCAGCTTCGGATAGCGGCGAAACAGCGACGGCAGCGCGGGCGCCACGACGCGCCGCGCGATCCGGCTCGGCACGTCGACGTTCAGCCGCCCGACCACGTCGTGGTCGCGGCGCCGAAACAGGCGGTCGAGTTCATCGGCCTCCGCGAGCAGGCGCCGACCGCGCTCCAGCAGCAGCGCGCCGTCGGCAGTCAATTGCACCTGGCGCGTCGTACGGTGCAACAGACGCGTGCCGAGCGCCGTCTCCAGTTGCTGGACGGCCGCCGACACGGTCGCGCGCGGCGCGTCGAGCGCATGCGCGGCCTTGATGAAGCTGCCCATCTCGGCAACCTGCAGGAAGATCCTGACCTGATCCAGCTTGTCCATCGGCGGGAAACCCGGGTTCGAACGACGGTCACCGCCGGCCGCCGCGCATCGCGACCGGCTTCGGCGGCACAGAGAAAACGGGCGCGCGGCCTCGTGGCTGCGCGCCCGTCCATTGTCCACGCAAACGCGCCAGTGCGGTGCGCCGCGCGGCCCGCGAGCGGCCCGGTTACTTGGTCGTGTAGCCGCCGTTGATCAGGATCGTCTGGCCGGTGATCCACCAGCCGTCGGTCACCAGATGGCGGATGAACGGGACGACGTCCTCGATGTCGGTCAGCCCCGTCTTGCTGAACGGCGACAGCGCGGCGGCCGTCTTGTGATACGCGACCGCGTCGGCGCCTTCGGCCGGATAGAAGAACGGCGTGTCCATCGGGCCCGGCCCGACGGCCGTCACCGAGATCCCGCGCGCGCCGTACTCCTTCGACGCCGCGCGCGTGAAGTGCTCGACCGGCGCCTTCGACCCTTCGTACGCCGCGTAGAACGGCGTGAACGCGCCGAGCAGCGACGTCACGAGCGTGACGAGCTTGCCGTGATCCTCGAGATGCCGGCCTGCTTCCTTGATGAAGAAGAACGCCGACTTGCTGTTGACCGCGAACATCTCGTCGTACTCGGCCTCGCTGATCTCGGTGAACGGCTTCTTCAGCACCTTGCCGACCGTGTTGATCGCGATGTCGATCTTGCCGAAGCGCTGCTTCGCGTCGTCGAACAGCTTCTCGACCGCGGCGGCCGTCGTCAGGTCCGCCTGGAACGTCGCGGCTTCCGCGCCAGCCGCACGGACCGCCGCGGCGGTCTCCTCGGCCTGCGCCTGCGATGCCGCGCTGTTGTAGTGAATCGCCACCGCCTTCGCGCCGTGGCCCGCCAGGTCCCGGGCGATCAGGCCACCGAGATTCTTTGCCCCGCCTGCGATCAGGACGACCTTGTCTGCGAGCGTATGAGTTGCCACGGTTGACTCCTTTTTTCGTTGGACGAAGCTAGGAGTGTAGGCATCCGCGCCCGCTCGATCAGCCGGCTGCGGCTGGATGGATTATCCAGAAAACCGATCCAATCCGAGCCGCGCAATGTGGCGTGCCGCACCGACGGCGGCGCCGGATTCCGGTATGCCAATGCGCGAGCGCCGGCCGACTCAGCGCGCGTACAGCGCCGCGTCGATCTTGCCGAGCAGCCACTGCATGCCGGCCAGGTGCTGCTGATCGTGGCTGCACAGGTAATGGACCAGCCCGCGCACGGTCAGCGAACCGTAGCCGTCGAACTCGCCGGTACGCGCGAACTGTTCGGGCGTGAGGCGCGACAGCAGCGCTAGCGTCTCGCGTCGTGCGTCGCGAATCGCCGCGAGCACGTCGGACGCATACGCGTCGTCGTAGCGCCGCTCGATCGCGAGTGCGTCGCCGTCGATCGAGACCAGCAGCGGCCGGTCTTCGTCGAGCATGCGTCGCAGCCGTACGTGATAGCCGTCGATCTCGATGTCGCGCACATGGCAGAGTTGCCCGAGCGGCGAGAAATGCTCGCTCGGCATGCCGGACCAGTCGTCGGGGGTCCAGCGCGCATAGCCGTCGGGCACGGCCGCGAAATGCGCTTCGAGCTGACGGGGAAAATCGGCGAGTGCGTCGAGCGTCGTCGGATTCATGCGGGAGACTCCCTGTCGGATGAAGGCGGGCGGCAACCTTGGCACGGACCTGCCGCCGCCGTTGCGTCACTTCACGCTGAAGCCGTACGCGCCCTGCGTGCGATGCCCGTCGGTCGCGACGGCCACCCACTTCACCGTGTACGCGCCCGTACCGGGCGCCGCGAGCGGCACCGTGATCCGCTTGCGGTTCGACGCGTCGATGCGTGCGCGGCCGTCCGACACCGTCTTGCCGGCGCCGTCGACGACGACGATCGAGCTGAATGCCGGCTCCAGCGGCTCGGTGAAGTCGATCGTGACGGCGGCCGGTGCGGCAGCCAGCGCCGCGCCCGCCGCCGGGTCGCTGTGCGCGAGATGCGCGTGCGCGAACGCGGCCGACGAAACGGTTGCGGCCACGATGACGGCGGCAACGTGTCGGCCGACCGGGAACGAATCGAAAGGCATGGACTTTCCGTGAAGAATGAACGGGGCGCCGCGCACCGCGCAGCGTTCCGGCAGCTTACCAGCGCACGCGCGTTCATGCCGGCCGGGCGCCGGTGCTTGATAGAATGCGCGCGCTATGGATCTCGAAAGCATTCTCTACACCCAGGGCTTCGGCTCGCGTCGCCAGTGCCGCGGCCTGATCGAAGCCGGCCGCGTCGCCGTCGCGGGCGCCGCCGCGACCGACCCGGACGCCGCGTTCGACACCGACGGCCTCGTGTTCTCGGTCGACGATGCGGCATGGCCGTTCCATGCGCGTGCGTATCTCGCGCTCAACAAGCCGGCCGGCTACGAGTGTTCGCGCGATCCGCAGCACCATGCGAGCGTGTTCAGCCTGCTGCCCGCGCCGCTCGTCGCGCGCGGCGTGCAGTGCGTCGGCCGGCTCGACCAGGACACGACCGGCCTGCTGCTGCTGTCCGACGACGGCCAGTTCGTGCACGCGTACACGTCGCCGAAGCGCAAGGTGCCGAAGACCTACGTCGCGACCGTGCGCCACCCGCTCGACGACACGCAACTGCACGCGCTGCGCACCGGCGTGCAACTGCACGGCGAGCCGAAGCCGATCGCGGCCGTCGCGGCCGACGCCCGCGCCCCGCACGCGCTCGCGCTGACCGTCCTCGAAGGCAAGTACCACCAGGTCAAGCGGATGGTCGCCGCGGCGAGCAACCGCGTCGAATTGCTGCATCGCGAAAGCATCGGCGGCTTCACGCTGCCGGCCGACCTCGCGCCCGGCGCATGGCGCTGGCTCGACGAAGCCGACCTTGCCGCACTGCGCAATCCCGTCAAAACCCTGTAAGGGAAAATCCGCACGACCGTTCGGTGTCCGGCCGCCTCTTTGCCGCAGGTTCCCCCGCTATACTGAAATCACAAGCTGCAAGAGCAGCGATGCAGGGGAGACATCATGAACATCGACCATTCTTTCGAACTGTCGTCCGTGATGATCGCGTTCGCGATCATCGGCGTCATCGTGATCGGCGGCCTGCTGGCCGCGATGCATCTGAAGCACAAATATCACCCGAACCTGATCGGCGCGCTGATCGGTGCGCTGCTGTGCTTCCTGCTGATCGAGGCGTTACCGGCGCTCACCTGACGCGCTGCCCGGCGCGAGCGTTTGAAGGAAATCGTCTACGGTCGGATAGCGCAACGTCACGCACAATTCGGCCTTGAGCCGTGCGTTGGACAGGCGCCGCGACTCGCGCATGAACGACAGCAGCGTCGGCTCGAGCAGACGCTCGGCGTCCGCGCGGCTGACGCGCGGCGGCCTCGGCAGGCCGAGCACCTGCGCGACCCGGTCGAAATACTCTCCCATCCGCAGTTCCGTGTCGTCCGACGCGTGCACGACGCGCGCCGGCTTGCCGCGCACGGCCGCACGACGCAGGATCGCCGCGAGATCGTCCGCGTGGATGTGGTTCGTGTACACGTCGTCGGCCGGCTCGAGCGCCGGCGTGCCGCGCTCGAGCCGCGCGACCGGCAGGCGGTTCGCCGCGTAGATGCCGGGGATGCGCACGATGCGCGCGGACAGCACGCCGCGCACCGTCGCCGCACGCAGTTGCCGCTCGGCCGACACGCGCCGGAACGCGCGCGGATTCGCCGGGCGCAGCGGCTGCGTTTCGTCGATGCGCGCACCGCCGCAGTCGCCGTAGACGCCCGTCGTACTGGCGTAGACGAGCGTCGGCGCGCGAAGACCGTCGGGTACAATACGCGCTGCCCGAACGGGCGCGCCGGCCTGTCGGGCCGCGGTGCGCAGCGTTCGGAGCCGGCCGACCGCCGGGGCCGGCGGTGCCGCCGGCCGACGCGCGGGCATGGACGTTGCGGCGATCAGCGCACGCGTGCGCCGGTCGTCGCGGCCGTCGGATGGCGGCGGCGCGAGATGCAGGATCGTGCGGGCGAGGCCCGCGAGACGGCCGAGCGTCGCCGGGCGATCGAGGTCGCCGACGATCGGCGTCGCGCCCGCGCCGCGCAGTTCGTCGCGGCGGGCCGGGTGGCTCGTCAGCGCGAGGATGCGCAGATTGCGGCGCGCGTCACGCCATTGCGCGACGCAGCGCATGCCGACGTCGCCGCAGCCGACGATCAGTACGCGCGGCCGGCGCAGGATTCGTGTCGCGATCATGTTGGTTGCGAAATCAGTAGCCGCCGTTGCGCGACGCGCAGCGGTTTTGCATTGTAGCTGCCGTGCGCGACATGCACGGTCCCCCCATTTTGTTCTAGTTTGGTTCTATGGCATTCAACGTCACTCTCAAGCAAAGCGGCCGGCAATTCCAGGTCGAGTCGGACGAAACCGTGCTGGCGGCCGCGCTGCGCCAGAACGTCCATCTGCCGTACGGCTGCAAGAACGGCGCGTGCGGCTCCTGCAAGGGCCAGATCGTGTCGGGCCAGATCGAACAGGGCCCGCACGCCGCGTCGGCGCTGTCCAACGACGAACGCACGCGCGGCCTGGCGCTGCTGTGCTGCTCGAAGGCGCAATGCGACCTCGAGATCGACGTGCGCGAGATCGCCGGCGTCGACGGCGTGCAGGTCAAGAAGCTGCCGTGCCGGATCGCCGCGCTCGAACGCAAGGCGGACGACGTGATGGTCGTGAAGCTGCAGTTGCCCGCCAACGAACGCCTGCAGTACCTCGCGGGCCAGTACGTCGAATTCATCCTGAAGGACGGCTCGCGCCGCAGCTACTCGATGGCGAACGCGCCGCACGAGGAAGGCCCGATCGAGCTGCACATCCGCCACATGCCGGGCGGCAAGTTCACCGACCACGTGTTCGGTGCGATGAAGGAGCGCGACATCCTGCGCTTCGAAGGCCCGCTCGGCACGTTCTTCCTGCGCGAAGACTCCGACAAGCCGATCGTGCTGCTCGCGTCGGGCACCGGCTTCGCGCCGATCAAGGCGATCATCGAGCATGTGAAGCATTCGGGCATCACGCGCCCGATGACGCTTTACTGGGGCGCGCGCCGCAAGAAGGACATCTACCTCGCCGAGCTCGCCGAGCAGTGGGCGCGCGAGATCCCGAACTTCAAGTACGTGCCGGTGCTTTCCGAGCCGGACGACGCCGACCAGTGGACGGGCCGCACCGGCTTCGTCCATCGCGCGGTGATCGAGGATCTGCCCGACCTGTCCGGCCACCAGGTGTACGCGTGCGGCGCGCCGGTGATGGTCGAATCCGCGCAGCGCGACTTCACGCAGCACCACGCGCTGTCGGCCGACGAGTTCTACGCGGACTCGTTCACGAGCGCCGCCGATCTCGCGCATCCGGTCTGAACACCGGGCGCGACCGCACCCCGCCGTGCGCCGCCGCGTCACATCCGTGGCATCGCGGCGGTTTACAGTGGGGCGCGGGATGCCTTATGCTTGCGCACATGAACCGCTTCCTGTCCGCTCTCCGACGTCGCCGCTCGCCGCTCCGCCCGGATGCCGCCGGCTCGTCACGGACTCGCGCGTAACCCTCCTCCGCTTCATCGGTTACGCACAAGCTGTTCGACCCACCAGCCACGGCCTTCCGTGGCTTTTTTATTGCCCGTTTCCCTTTCAACGCCCGCTGGAGTCTGCTGCCATGCCCCTGAACGATTATCCGATCGACTCGCTGATGTACATCACGAACCGCCCCGACATCGTGTTTACGCACGGCAAGGGTTCGTGGCTCTACGATCACACGGGCAAGCGCTATCTGGACTTCATCCAGGGCTGGGCCGTCAACAGCCTCGGCCACTGCAACGACGGCATCGTCGAGGCGCTGAAGACGCAGGCCGACAAGCTGCTGAACCCGTCGCCGGCGTTCTACAACGAGCCGATGGCGAAGCTCGCGGGCCTGCTCACGCAGCACAGCGTGTTCGACAAGGTGTTCTTCACGAACAGCGGCGCGGAAGCGAACGAAGGCGCGATCAAGCTCGCGCGCAAGTGGGGCCGCAAGTTCAAGAACGGCGCATACGAGATCATCACGTTCGACCACAGCTTCCACGGCCGCACGCTCGCGACGATGTCGGCCAGCGGCAAGCCGGGCTGGGACACGATCTACGCACCGCAGGTGCCGGGCTTCCCGAAGGCCGAGCTGAACAACATCGCGTCGGTCGAGAAGCTGATCACCGACAAGACCGTCGCCGTGATGCTCGAACCGATCCAGGGCGAAGGCGGCGTGATTCCGGCGACGCGCGAATTCATGCAGGCGCTGCGCGCGCTGACGAAGCAGCACAACCTGCTGCTGATCGTCGACGAAGTGCAGAGCGGCTGTGGCCGCGCGGGCACGCTGTTCGCGTACGAGCTGTCCGGCATCGAGCCGGACGTCATGACGCTCGCGAAGGGCATCGGCGGCGGCGCACCGCTCGGCGCGCTGCTGTCGAAGGCCGACGTCGCGGTGTTCGAGGCCGGCGACCAGGGCGGTACGTACAACGGCAACCCGCTGATGACGGCGGTCGGCTATTCGGTGATCTCGCAGCTCGTCGCGCCCGGCTTCCTCGAAGGCGTGCGTGCGCGCAGCGAATACCTGAAGCGCAAGCTGCTCGAACTGTCGGAGGAGCGCGGCTTCGAGGGCGAACGCGGTGAAGGCCTGCTGCGCGCGCTGCTGCTCGGCAAGGACATCGGCCCGCAAATCGTCGAGAAGGCGCGCGACATGCAGCCCGACGGCCTGCTGCTGAACGCCGCACGCCCGAACCTGCTGCGCTTCATGCCCGCGCTGAACGTGACGACCGAAGAAATCGACCAGATGATGGCGATGCTGCGGTCGATCCTCGACACGCTGTAAGGAGACCGCCGCGATGGATGCCGCCGCCGATGCTGTCGCTATCCGCCCGTTCGAACGCGCCGACACCGATGCCGTGCTCGCGGTATGGCGCGACGCGTTCCCGCACTACGACGAAGCCGGTGCGCCGCCGCACCGCGATCCGCTGCGATCGATCGAGCTGAAGCTCGCGACCCAGCCGGAACTGTTCTTCGTCGCGACCAGCGGCGCGCGGGTCGTCGGCACGCTGATGGCCGGTTTCGACGGACATCGCGGCTGGCTCTACTCGTTCGGCGTCGCGAACGACGCGCGCCGGCTCGGCGTCGGCCGCGCGCTGATCGCGCATGCGGAAAGCGCGCTCGCCGCGCGCGGCTGCCTGAAGATCAACCTGCAGGTGCTGCCCGGCAACGACGACGCATGCCGCTTCTATGCGGCGCTCGGCTATCGCGTCGAGGAACGCATCTCGTTCGGCAAGACGCTGCCGGCCGCGTAAGACCGCCGCCGGCCGATTCAGCGCGTGATCGGCCCCGCGCCCGGCAGCGGATTGCCGAGCACGTCGGTCGGCACGGCCTGCTGCTCGAACGCCGCGAAATACGCGGCCCACTGCGATTCGCTCACGCGCACCAGCAGCGCGCCGTCCTGCCACACGTCGTTGTGGTCGTTGTGGTCGTCGCCCGCGCGATGCAGGTAGTGCGGGCCCGTCGAGCCCTGGTTCATGTGCGTGTCGTGGATGCCGTTGCCTTGCGCATAGGTGCGTCCGAACACGACGACGTCGAGGCCCTGCGACTGCGCGGCGCTCACCAGCCGCAGCAGCGACGGGATCGGCTCCGGATGCTCGGTGCCGTCCATCACCGCGCTCGCGCGCCACGCGCCCGTCTCGTTCAGGATGTCGCTGCGCAGGTAGTCGAGCGCGGGCAGCGCGGTCTGCGCCGTCAGATCGGTATAGCCTTCGGCCGCGGCGGCGAGCGTCTGCGTGACCGGATGGTGGAAATCGTAGACGAGCTTGTAGTTCAGCAGGTCGTCCGCGTCGTTGGTGCCGACGTTGATCGCGACATCCCAGTCGCCCGCCGGCAGCGCCAGCGTCAGGTGAACGTGATACTGGATCTCGCTGCCGTGCGGCGAGCCCTTCAGCTTCGCCACCGACGTCACCTTCGCCTTCACGAAACCGTAGTCCAGACTCATGCGTGTTCTCCGTGTCCCGATGGGTCATCGATGCTACGCAGCCCGTGTGTCGGTTTGCCGACGGCCGGCCGCGGTGTCGCCGGCACGCGATGCAGCCTGCGCAGTGCAACAGTCGAATGGAGTCGCCTTTGCGCGCACAGTTCGACGCGAATCGCGCACGACGAAAAAAAGCCGTCACGGTTTCTGAACTGAACCCCAAAAGTTGGACGCCAACTTTTGGGTTTTTTTCATGGCGAGATATACCGAGCAGTTCAAGCTATCGGTAGTGAAGCGGTGCATCGGGGGGGAAGCCATACGCGCGGTGGCGCGAACGCATGGCTTGAGTCACTCGACGGTTTCCCAGTGGTACGCCACATACCAGGCTCATGGTAAGGACGGCGTGCGTAGGAAGTACAACTCATACGATGTGGCGTTCAGGCTCAAAGTTGTTCAGCACATGCGCGAGCATGGCGTGTCGAGCAAGGAAGCGGCGGCGCGGTTCAATATTCGCAATCCGAGCGCGGTGCTCGAATGGGCTCGCCGCTATGATGATGGTGGTTTGACTGCCCTCGCGCCGAGGCCCAAAGGCCGCCGCCCAACCGCAATGCCAAAAACACCGCCTGCTCAGCCTCTGAACCCTACCGATGGCACGGATACCCGTACCCGCGAGGACCTGCTTCAGGAACTGAACTACCTGCGCATGGAGAACGCGTATCTAAAAAAGCTGAGGGCCTTGGTTCAGGCGCAGGCTGTACCGCGCAAAAAGCGCAAATAGTGCTTGAGCTAAGGCAACAATTCCCGCTGGCTGGCTTGCTCCGGGTGGCCGGACTGGCTCGCAGCACGTTTTATTACCAGTGCAAGGCGCTGGCCGCTCCCGATCGACATGCGAGTGTGAAAGCGAAAATTCGAGCACTGTTCGAGCAGCACAAGGGGCGCTATGGCTATCGACGCATCACGCTGGCGCTGCGCCGTCTGGGGCAGATGATTAACCACAAGACGGTTGCACGCCTGATGCGCAAGATGCAGTTGAAGTCCTGCGTGCGGGTCAAGAAGTACCGTGCGTATAGGGGCAACACGTGCAAGACGGCCCCGCATCTGCTCCAGCGCCAGTTCCATGCCGCCCGTCCGAACGAGAAGTGGGTTACCGACATCACCGAGTTCAGCGTAGGTGGCCAAAGCTGTATCTGTCACCAGTGCTGGATCTGTACAACGGGGAGATCAT
>NZ_UAQZ01000003.1 GCF_900446215.1 Burkholderia cenocepacia
TTCGCGGCCTGCGCGACCGCGCCGATCACGACCGGACCGAACAGCAGTCCGAAATACGCGAGCCCGGCCACGTGCGCGAGCCCTTCGGCCGCGTGGATGCCTTTCACGCGCGCGGCGGCCGCGAACAGCACGGGCATCATGTTGGCCAGCCCGAGACCCATCAGCGTGAAGCCGGTCAGCACCGCGGCCGGATACGGCAGCAGCAGCGCGCCGATCATCCCCGCGCACGCGAGCGACGCGCTCGCGAACACGAGCTGCGGCGCGCCGAAGCGGGCGCGCACGGCGTCGCCCGCGAAGCGCGCGAGGGCCATCCCGCCCGAGAACGCCGCGTACGCGGCGCTCGCGAGCGCCGGGCTCGCCGCGACGACGTCGCGCATGTAGACCGTCGCCCAGTCGTACATCGCGCCTTCGGCGATCAGCGCGATCAGTGCGATGCCGCCGAGCATCCACAATGCGGGCGAGCGCCAGCGGTTGCCGCCGCCGTGCGCCTGTTCGTGGTGCGGCACGTGCGGCAGCACGGCCGGGCTCGCGGCCACGAGCACCGCGGCGCTTACCGCCGCCGCGAGCGCGAGATGCGCGACCGGCGCCATGCCGGCCGACAGCAGCGCGCCGCCGGCCGCTGCGCCGGCCATCCCGCCGATGCTGAACATCCCGTGCAGCGACGACATGATCGGCTTGCCGAGCGCGATTTCGACCGCGCTGGCCTCGGCATTCATCGCGACGTCGAGTGTCGCCATCGAGAAGCCGAACAGCGCGAGCACCGCGAGCAGCATCCAGTAGTCGGGCACGACGAGGATCAGCGCCGCGCACGCGGACATCACGAGCCCGCCGGCGAGGCACGCGGTGCGCGAGCCGACGCGCGCGATCCAGCGCGCGATGGTCAGCATCGCGGCGATCGACCCGCCGGCGACCGCGAACAGCGCGATCGACAGCAGCCCGGGGCTCAGCGCGAACTTGTCGCGCACGGTCGGCACGTGCACGCCCCACGACGCGTACATCATGCCGGCGACGAAGAACAGCGCCATCGACGCCGTGCGCGCACGCTGGCGGGCCGGCAGCGACAGCACGCGGTGCGCGTCGGGCGGCGCGGCGAACGGGGACGACGATTCGGGGGAGGAGGATTCGGACACGGGAAGGCTCGTCAGGAAAATGCGCGGGCGCACGTGGCGCCCGTCGGACCTGTCCGATTCTATCGAACCGCTTACGATCCTGCCGGGCGATGGCCGTTCGGCCGATGCGCTGGAGAGCGGGTCGTCTCGCGGTGGCGCCCCGGTGACGGACTGGCCGTTCGGCCGATGCGCGGCACGCGGCGTGCGCGGGTAACATCGAAACCGATGCGCCCCTTCGACCGCAGGAGTCCCCTTGAACATCGATCCCGCCTTCGCCCTGCATCTGCTGCACCGCTGCGCGCTCGGCACGCTCGCCACCCATGCGCGCGAACCGCAGGGCTTTCCGTATCCGACCGTCGTGCCGTTTGCACCCGATGCGAGCCATCGGCCCGTGATCCTGGTGAGCGGCCTGGCCGAGCACACGCGCAATCTCGTCGCCGATCCGCGTGCGGGTTTCCTCGTCGTCGATGCCGGCGACGGCGACGTCCTGAACGCCGAGCGCGCGACGCTGTTGGGCCGGTTCGTGCCGCTCGGCGACGATCCGCACGTCACCGCGCGCTACCTGCGCTACGAACCGGACGCCGCACGCTATCTCGCGCTCGGCGATTTCGCGTTCTGGGCGCTCGAGATCGAGCGGCTGCGCTACATCGGCGGGTTCGGGCGAATGGGCTGGGTCGACGGCACGCAGCTCGATGCGCTGCCGCCGCTCGCGTTCGACGACGAGCAGGCGCTGTGGCACGCGTACGAGGCGGGCGACGCACGCCGCGACGGGCTCGACCTGCTCGGCGTCGATCGCCATGGCGCGGACTGGCGATGCGACGGCCGCCGGGTGCGCACGCCGTTCGACGCGCCGTCGGCCGACATCGGCGCGCTGCGCGACCGGCTGATCGCCTGCGCACAGGATGTGACGTGACGTCGCGGGTCAGTGATGAGTCCGTTTAGCAAACCGCGTCATGTGGTTTTCGCAAAACTGTCGTCCGATGAAAGCTTTGATTTTTTCGAATGCAGGGTAATTGCGTATGTTGATAGACCTAATACTCAATCGCTAATGTCCTAATCTCTGTGTAGGAGCGTAAAAATTTGAGAAAAGGCCGCGGCCGGTCAAAATGACATGTGTGAATTACAATGGGTCTCGGTATTTTCATGAATCTCGCTTCTATCAAATCTTTTTTGTGCTAATCTCTGCCTTCGAAAATCCGAGGCACATATATTTCATGAATGGTGAGCTGGCTGCAGACCGGCGCCATTGGTCAGATAGAAAGGGAAACTATGTCTTCTTACAAGGACCTGCTGGCCCAGCAGGAGAAGCTGGAGAAGCAAATCGAAGAAGCGAAGTCGCGTGAATACGCTGAAGTGCTGAATGACGTGAAGCAGAAAATTGCCGACTACGGCTTTTCGCTCGCCGAACTCGGTCTCAGTCGCGCGAAGGCCGGCAAGGTCGGTCGTCCGCGCGCAGGCGTGGCGGCAAAATACCGCGATCCGGAAACGGGCGCGACGTGGTCGGGCCGTGGCAAGCCGCCGCGCTGGATCGCCGGCAAGAACCGCGAACAGTTTGCGATTTAAACGTTCGTTTAGGTTGCCCGCTCTTCAAAAGAGCCGCGTGTCCGTCGAGGAGCGCGGCTTTTTTGTTTTCCGGGCGCCGGCGGCCCGCTCGGCGCCGTCATAAAAATGTAAGAAACGTCGTGTGAATGAAAATGCGACACGTTCGTATAAGCGGTTGATTTAAATGAGAAATTTGTGGGTATTGGAAGGGCTTGCGGGGCGCTTTTGATAGAATTGCGTATCGCACACCGATGCGCACACCGATATCTCATATTTCATGTCTACGTTTTCCGGCGACGCGCAGAGCGCAGATAAGCACGCAGTTGCGCGCAAGAGCACGCTCGTCAGTATTGTCCTGAATGTCGTGCTTGCGACATTTCAGATCGTCGTCGGCGTGATTGCGCATTCGCAGGCATTGATTGCTGACGGTGTGCATTCGATTTCCGATTTGATCTCGGATTTTGTCGTGCTGGTTGCGAATCGGCATAGCGGTGCCTCGCCGGATGCCGACCACAATTACGGCCATAGCCGCTACGAGACGGTCGCGTCGCTGTTTCTCGGCGCGATCCTGATTGCAGTCGGTATCGGCATGCTCTGGCGTGCCGGCGATCGCCTGGTTAATCTCGAAAACATTCCGGCCGTGCATTTTTCCGCGCTGATCGTTGCGCTGACGGTGCTCGTGTCCAAGGAAGCGCTGTTTCGCTACATGCTGCGCGAAGCGCGGCGCGTACGCTCGGCGATGCTCGTCGCCAACGCGTGGCATGCGCGTTCGGATGCCGCGTCGTCGCTCGTCGTCGCGATCGGCATCGTCGGCAGCCTGGCCGGCGTGCGGTTGCTCGACCCGATCGCGGCGGCGATCGTCGGCTTCATGGTCGCGCGCATGGGCTGGACGTTCGGCTATGACGCGTTGCAGGACCTCTCCGACCGCGCGCTCGATACGGCCGACACGGCCGAGATCCGCGCGCTGCTCGCCGCGACGCCCGGCGTGCGCGACGTGCACGACCTGCGCACGCGCAAGATGGGGGATGCCGCGCTCGTCGATGCGCACATCCTCGTCGATCCGAAGATCTCCGTCTCCGAAGGGCACTACATCGCCGAGACCGCGCGGGCGCGCGTGCTGTCCGACCCGCGCGTGCTCGATGCGCTGATCCACGTCGACCCGGGGAACGATGCGGCGCGCCGTCCGGCGCTCGCGCTGCCGCCGCGCGGCGAGCTCGCGGCGCGGCTCGAGGCCGCGCTCGCGCAGCGCGGCCTGCGCGCGGCGGCGATCAACCTGCATTACCTGAGTACGGGGCTCGAGGTCGACGTGACGCTCGACAGCGATCCGCACGACACCGATGCGGCGCTGGCCGGCCGGCTCGACATCGAGACGCTGAAGCGCGAATTCGGCGCGCGCCGGATCGGCTTCACGCGCACGTTGCCCGCGCGGACGTGACCGGCAACCGGCAACCGTGAACGCGGCCCGCCGCGGGGGCGGGCCGGCGCGTTACAGCGGCAGTTGCGTGTCGAACTTGATTTCGCGCAGCACGACGCTCGTGCGCACCTGCGACACGGCCGGGATCTTGAAGATGCGCTCGTGCAGGAACACGTCGTAGGCCTTGATGTCCGGCGCGACGATCTTGAGGATGTAATCGGCTTCGCCGGTCGTGCTGTAGCACTCGGTGACTTCCGGGCAGGTCGCGATCTCGCGCTCGAACTGTTCGACGCCGCCTTCGTTGTGGCGCGTCAGGTGCACGTGCGCGAGCGCGCAGACGTGCAGGCCGAGCTTCTCGCGATCGAGCAGCGCCGTATAGCGCTGGATCACGCCCGACTGTTCCATGTCCTTGATGCGGCGCCAGCACGGCGTGCTCGACAGGCCGACCTGGTCGGAAATTTCCTGAACGGAACGGCGCGCGTCGAGCTGCAACAGGCGAAGGATTTTTTGCGAAAAGGAATCGAGCGTCACCTGCGCCTCCATGCGGCAGCTACAACACGCTGAATGTTAGAGGGCCGGGAAAGGAAACGCAATCTGGCGACGCGCTGTTGAGCGAGATTCGCTAATTTGCCCGCGGATCCGTGGGATTTTGTCCCGCCCCCGCGCTTTCCGACCGATCGGTATCCGACACGGCCAGGCCCGCCAGCGCGGCCTGCTGCCGGCGCAGGTCGGCGAGCATGTTGCAGAACAGCGCGCCTTGCTCGATCGCATCGTCGAGCGCGACGTGCGTGTGCGGATGATCGTCGAACCAGTGCTTCGGAAAGCGCGGCTTGATCGCCTTGCGGTACGGCAGGCCGGTCATCGCGAACGCGAGCGTCTTGATGTCGAGCGCCGACCACGAGAACGGGCAGCGCCCGGCGAAGCGCATCATGTACCAGAACATGAACGTGAAATCGAAGCCGGCCGGCATCGCGACGAACACCGGCTTGCCAGGCAGCGCCTCGACCCATTCGACGTAGGCGACCAGCGCCGCCTCGGGCGTCTGCAGATCGCGCCGGCACGCGGCCCAGGCCTCCGGCTCGGTCTTCCACCACGCTTCCTGCACCGGGTGCGCGTGCGCGCCGGGCAGCGTCTCGAGATTCGCCGAGAACGTCGCGATCAGCTGCTTGTCCTCGGTATAGGCGGCCGACGCGAAGCTCAGCATCGAGTGCGGACCGGGAATCGGGCCGTCGGCCTCGACGTCGGTACTGACGTAAATTTCGGGGATGGCGGTCTGGTTCATCCGAATACCTTGTCGGACACGAACGGATTCGTGCGGCGCTCGTCGCCGAACGTCGACACCGGGCCGTGGCCGGGGACGAACGTGACGTCGTCGCCGAGCGGCCACAGCTTTTCCTTGATCGAACGGACGAGGTCCTCGTGATTGCCGCGCGGGAAATCGGTCCGGCCGATCGAGCCCGCGAACAGCACGTCGCCGACGATCGCGATGCGATGCGCGCGGCTGAAGAACACGACGTGGCCCGGCGTGTGGCCCGGGCAGTGATAGACCTCGAGCGTCTCGTCGCCGAACCGCACGGTGTCGCCGTCGTTCAGCCACTGGTCGGGCTCGAAGCTGTCGGCGGCCGGGAAGCCGAAGCGCTCGCTCTGCATCGGCAGCTTCTCGATCCAGAAGCGCTCTTCTTCCTGCGGCCCTTCGATCGGCACGCCGTAGTGCGTCGCGAGCGTCTTCGCGCCCGCGCAGTGATCGATGTGCCCGTGCGTGAGCAGCACCTTCTCGACCTGCACGTTCTGCCGCGCGACTTCCTGTTCGATCCGGTCGAGATCGCCGCCCGGATCGACGACGGCCGCGCGGCCCGTCTTCTCGCAGACGAGCAGCGAGCAGTTCTGCTGGAACGGCGTGACCGGAATGAGCGTGACTTTCATGGGAGCACCGGCGGCTAAAAGGAGCGATTGTACCGGTCGCGCGTGCGGGCTGCCGGGCGCGCGATGCATGCTGCGGCGCGCGGATGCGGGCATTCCCGGAGCATGTCGATTGTTACAGCCATAGCGAGAATCAATGGTGCGTCGGGGGTGCTTTTCGAGACAAGGTTTTGATTTATGTATAATGCGCCCCATTGCGCGTGAATTTCACGCAATTCGCTGGTGTTTCGGCCCCGTTAAATGAGGCGTCCGATTCACCGTCAAGCATCGGCCGCCGGGGAGTCCGGCGGTGTATCCAGCACCGAGCATTCGGTGCTCACGTCTTGTCCGGCCGGGTGCTGCGCGCCCGCCTGCGGCCCTGCTGCCGCGCCGCCGGATGAGGCCTGTGCCGCCGTTCCTGTGCGTTGGTCGTATCGACGCGCGCGAACGTGAAGCCATGTTCGATGGCGGCATGTGGGGTCTGGTCAGGCTGTTGGGGACAGGTTGCGCCAGACGTGAAAACTAATCAGGACGGTTGCGGCCTAGACGAACGCCGCGCCCATGCTAGCCGCCTGCTCGCCTTCGAGCGGGGCGTGCACGCATTTGCCGTCCGGGCCGCATCTCTGCGTTGTGTAGCAGCGTTGTATCGATGCGGCCCGAACCAGAAGGCGACACGTCGATGAATTTACGTTTTCCGAGCCGATTCGGAACCATTGCATTGTTTTTTGCGCTGACGGGCTGTGCGGTGCCACCCAGCCAGACCACCGGCAGCGTGAACCAGAAGAAGGCGGTCGACAAGACGGCCGCTGCCGCGAAGGCGGACGACGACAAGCAGCCCCTCAGTTTCGATTCCGCGCTGGCATCGATGCCGGCGGCCGACAGCAAGGACGCGAAGAAGTCGTCGCTGGCGGACGCCGAGCCGATCGACGGCAAGGATGTATCCGATTTCCGCCAGACCGGTCGCGCATCGTGGTACGGGCGGGACTTCCACGGCCGCCGCACCGCGAACGGCGAACGCTTCAACATGAACGCGTTTACCGCCGCGCACCGCACGCTGCCGCTGTCGTCGTACATCAAGGTGACGAACGCATCGACCGGCAAGTGGGTCGTCGTGAAGGTCAACGATCGCGGGCCGTTCAAGCGCGGTCGCGTGCTCGACCTGTCGTACGCGGCGGCCAAGGTGATCGGCCTCGTGCACGCCGGCACGGGCCGCGTGAAGATCGAAGGGTTGTCGCCGCAGGAAGCACGCGAGGCCCGCGACGAAATGTTCGCGTCGATCTCGGCGAAGTAACGCGGCCAATCGTCCGCTCATGCACAAAGGGCTGCCTTCCGGCAGCCCTTTGTCGTTTCCGCGCGGCGGCGGTGCGCGTCAGCCTTCCGTGCCTTCCTTCAGCACGAGCGCACGCGCATACAGCGCGTTGCGCGATGCGCCCGTCAGCGCGGCCGCGAGCTTTGCCGCGCTTTTCACCGGCACCTCTTCGAGCAGCAGCCTGAGCAGCGCGTCGTGCGCGGCGTCGTCGGCTTCGCCGCTTGCCGCCGGCGCACCTTCGACGACCAGCACGAACTCGCCGCGCTGCCGGTTCGCGTCGCCGGCGAGCCAGCCCTGTCCTTCGGCCAGGGTGCCCTGGAACAACTGCTCGTGTAGCTTGGTGAGTTCGCGCGCGATCAGCAGCCGGCGCGCGGGGCCGAATGCGTCGGCGAGCGCGGCGACGGTTTCGGCGATCCGGTGCGGCGCTTCGTAGAACACCAGCGCGTACGGGTGCGACACCAGCGCCTGCAGCGCGCTCGCGCGCTGTTTCGCCTTCGGCGGCAGGAAGCCCGCGAACGTGAACGCGCCGGCCCAGTCGCCGGCCACGCTGAGCGCGGTCACGGCCGCGCTCGCGCCAGGCAGCGGAACCACCGCGAAGCCGGCCGCGCGCACGGCGTCGACGAGCCGCGCGCCGGGGTCCGAGATGCCCGGCGTGCCCGCGTCCGACACGTAGGCCACGCGTTCGCCGCCGCGCAGCAGCTCGATCACGCGCTGCGCGGCTTCGCGTTCGTTGTGCTCGTGCACGGCGACGAGCGGTTTCGAGATCCCGTAGCGGGCGAGCAGCTGGCCCGTGTTGCGGGTGTCTTCGGCCGCGATGCGGTCGGCGAGGCCGAGCACGTGCAGCGCGCGCAGCGTGATGTCGGCCGTATTGCCGATCGGCGTGGCGACCACGTAGAGCGTGGCGTCCGGGTAGTGCTGCGTATGCGCGAGTTCGAGGAGGGCAGTCATGGCAGGCAATGCACGCAATCGCGGCACGAGCGGAACAAGGACGGCATTGTGCCACGCGGCGCCGGCGCGGCCGGAGGGCGCGCGCGGTCGGCCGCGTTCGGGCGACAACTTTTCCGGCGCGGCGCGATCCAAACCGGTCGGCGCCGCGTTCGAGCAGCGCGCGCGGCAGTTTCTCGAGCGTCACGGTCTGGGGTTCGTCGCCGCGAACGTGACGATGCGCGGCGGCGAGCTCGATCTCGTGATGCGCGAGCCCGACGGCATGCTCGTGTTCGTCGAGGTGCGCGCGCGGCGCAGCACCCGGCATGGCGGCGCGGCCGCGAGCGTCGGCTGGCGCAAGCGGCGGCGTCTGGTCGCGGCCGCGTTGCAGTTCTGGTCGCGGCACGGCGCCGGTGCCGCGTGCCGTTTCGACGTCGTCGCGTTCGAGGCCGGCCGGCTTGCGTGGCTGCGCGACGCATTTCGTACCGACGACGCGTAGCGGCGAGCTGTGACGAGATGTAAAGAGTTCTTGCCGGACCCCCGGAGAGGGCGCCGGAGTACGGTAAACTCGCCGCACCCACGATGTCGCGCGAGTGGTGCCACGCGCCCAGTTCACCAGGAATCGATGTCAGTCGAACGTATTCAGCAACAATTCCGCGACAGCGCCGCGCTTCATGCCGAAGCGGCCGACGCGCTGTCGCTGCCGATCGCAGCCGCGGTCGATGCGATGTTCGCCGCGCTGGCGAACGGCAACAAGATCGTCGCGTGCGGTGACGGCCCGTCGGCCGCCGCCGCGCAGTACCTCGCCGCGTCGCTCGTCGGCGGTTTCGAGCGCGAGCGTCCGGGCCTGCCCGCGATCGCGCTGGCCACCGACGCGTCGCAGGCCGGCCTCGCCGGCGCGGCCGCCGCCGAGCAGTTGTTCGCGCAGCAGGTGCGCGTGCTGGGCCAGACGGGCGACATCCTGCTGGTGCTCGATGCGGGCGGCGCATCGCCGCGCGTGCTCGCGGCGATCGGCGAGGCGCACGAGCGCGAGATGACCGTCGTCGCATTGACGGGCGGCAACGACCACACGGTCGCGGCCGCGCTGTCCGACACCGATATTCCGATCAGCGTGCCCGCCGTTCGCGCGGCGCGCATCCACGAAGTCCATCTGCTGACCATCCACAGCCTGTGCGACGGCATCGACGCGATGCTGCTGGGTGAGGATTGAACGAAGGAGAGCCGTCGATGAATCAAAGCCGCGTCAAACAGACGCTCGTCAGAACCACGCTGCTCGCCGCGCTGACGGCGGGCCTCGCCGTATCGCTGCAGGGCTGCGTGCTCGGGGTCGTGGGGGCCGCGGCCGGCGGCGGCGCGCTGATCGCGACCGATCGCCGCACACTGGGCGCGCAGACGGAGGATCGCGAGATCCAGGTCAAGTCGCTCACGCAGATCAACAACGGGTTGCCGGACCAGTCGCACGTGAACGTGACGGTGTTCAACCGCCGCGTGCTGCTGACGGGCGAAGTGCCGAACGATGCGTCGAAGCAGCGCGCCGAGGAAATCGTGCGCGGCATCAACAACGTGAACGGCATCGTCAACGAGCTGTCGGTCGAGCCGGCGTCGTCGCTGTCGTCGCGCGCGAACGACTCGTACCTCGAAGGCCGCGTGAAGTCGGAGCTGATTGCGACGAAGGGCATCTCGGCGAACTACTACAAGGTCGTCAGCGAACGCGGCAATCTTTACCTGATGGGCCTCGTGACGGTGGACGAAGGCAATCGCGGCGCGGAAGCCGCGAGCCAGGTGCCGGGCGTCGAGAAGGTCGTGAAGGTGTTCCAGTATGTGAAGCCGCAGGACGCGCAGGCGCTGCAGGACGCGTCGCCCGCGAGCGGCGCCTCCGGCGCGCAGGCGGCTGCCGCACCGGCGGACAACGCGACGGTCGGCGCGGTGCCCGACGCGTCGGTGCAGTCCACGCCGCTGCAGCCGCCCGCGCCGATCTCGAATTCGTCGAGCGTGCATCCGGGCAATCCGAAGGCGAAGGCGCAATGACGGGCATGCAGATCAAATCGATGAAACGCCGGGTGGTGCAGGGCGCGGCGGCCGCGGCGCTCGTGGCCGGCACGCTGGGCGCCGCGCATGCGGACGTCGGCGACGGCCTGAAGGTTGCGCGCAGCAACGCGTGCATGGGCTGCCATGCGGTGGACCGCAAGCTCGTCGGCCCGTCGTTCAAGGATATCGCCGCGCGTTACAAGTCCGATCCGCAGGCCGTCGCGAAGCTGTCGAAGAAGGTGAAGGACGGCGGCTCCGGTGTGTGGGGCGCGATTCCGATGCCCGCGCATCCGCGCATGAGCGACGCCGACGTCCGGTCGGTGGTCGAATGGGTGCTGGCTGGCGCGCCGTCAAAGTAACGCGTCGGGGGTGACGTAACCCCTATTGCCAAGCGCGGAAATGCGTGTGTATGATGATTGACTGTTGGGGCGGTAGCTCAGCTGGGAGAGCGTCGCGTTCGCAATGCGAAGGTCGGGAGTTCGATCCTCCTCCGCTCCACCATAAATTCCAGTAAAAACAACGCACTACGTCTCACGATGTAGTGCGTTGTTTTGCATTTGGAAGCAGACTTTGGCACACCATGTGTGCCAAATTTGTGCCAAGGTGTGCAGCGCATCCCCCACGCCGCATGCATGACATTGCAGCAAATTGCGGGTACGATTCTTGGCAATCGCGCTGAAGACGTACAGAACGGCTACGAGACAAAAGCAAAGGGCAAGGGGTCTAGCAAACCGCACCTTGCCCACAAAGCGTGGAGCCACGGACTGTTCAGCAGCCCCTGCCATAAGCGGATTGGCGGGTGAGCCAGAAAGGATGCCGAAAGCAATCGCCAGGTTTATGACTTCCACCGGTCAGGATGAGGCCGGAAACTAACTGGACAGCATAGCTTGGAGAGCGAGGGAAACATGGGGGACGACCCCGCCGTACAAGTGCTCGCTGCTAATTTGGGCAAGTAGCGATAAGCGTAAAGTCTTCGTCCATCTGGGCAAGGTACGGAACCGCGGACTCATCCGAACTTGGCTGGTCATCGACCAGCCGGGATCGGAGCGGTTCGCCCATGAAATCTCTGCTCACCGTAGAACATCTTTCAAAGTGCATTCATAAGTCTGTCGCGAGCATCCGCAGCGATGCTACTCGCAATCCGCAGTCCCTTCCTCCGATTTGCCGTCTGCCGAACACCAAGCGGTTGCTTTGGCGTCTCGAAGACGTAGAGCACTGGTTGGCGGCTCATGTCGAGGGTCTGTCTCGCCCGGCGGTCTCAGTTTGCTCCGATGACCCGCGACCACGCCGAGGCCGCCCTACCAAAGCCGAGCAGGTTACGCGGCAGCGGAGCCTGCATCGCAAGCAAGCCAGCGTCCATCCCTCCGAAGCTACGGCCGAGGTGTAAGCGATGCAAGTATTCATCGCGGAAGCGACGCCGCCGGCGTCGCCGGCCGAGGCTTGCGATGCGTCTGCCTCGACATACTCACGCCTTGCTCCACTCAGGCACCGACAATGCGATTTCTTCGTCGCGGACATTCTCGATGCTTCGCCGAAGGATGACCTGGCAAGCATGGAGCACCCGCTGTTCGCCCTGCGCGCTGGCGACCGACGCATACGTGTGTACGAACGAAAAGAGACTCGGGTAACCGTCAAACCTGGAGTCGATGGCTGCGCGACGATTCACGACAAAGATCTATGGATCTACTGCATCAGTCAGTTGGTCGCGGCGAAGAACCGTGGCCGCGAGATCACGCGCACGGTGCGTTTCACGGCCTACGATTTCCTGCACTCGACCAATCGCGATACCAGTGGCCGCGCCTATATTCGCATGGGAGAGATGCTGGCACGACTCACTGGCACACGCATCGAAACCAACATCGAGACGGCCGGCAAACGCGAACGCGGGTTCTTCGGGTTGATCGATTCCGCCAAGGTCATCGAGCGAGACGGAGGCGATCGCATGGTGGCCGTGGAAGTGACCTTGCCAGATTGGCTGTTTCGCAGCGTGGACGCCATGCAGGTGAAAACCCTTTCGCCCAACTACTTCCGCTTGCGCAAGCCATTGGACCGGCGCATCTACGAGCTGGCTTGCAAGCACTGCGGCAATCAGCCAACTTGGAAATCCAGCATTGCCACGTTGCATGAAAAGAGCGGCAGCGCCGACAAGCTCTTCAAGTTCCGGGCAGCCATCAAAGCGTTGGCGGCGTCTGGCGAGTTACCCGACTACCGCATGGCCTACGATCCTAAAGCCGACAACGTGACGTTCTACGCCAACGGCCCCAAGGGGTATCGGGCCGAGATCGCAGCCATAATGAAGGGTCTGCCTCACACCTCGGTCAAGGCTCGCGAGAAGGCGCATGCTCGTAAGCGCGGTAGACCAAAATGATGCTGACATCGCGTGCCTATCGTTGTGGATAACCGAGGCTCGACTGTGAATCACCACGTGCCTTTAGGGATGCAGGCTGTGGGCTACCACGTGCTTTCACGGATGAGCTACTTCGTGCTTTTAGGGATGGGAACATCCCGAGAAGCCTTGCGTAGTAAGGGTTTCAAGAACCGTAACGCGCGCGCGCGATTTAACTCTATGTAAACCTTAACGTCTGAGTTGTGTACCACGGTAGCTAGAGCGCGGCTCGAACTTGTCGACCACGCGCGGCTCGTGCGCCGGGGCTGCCGGCGCTGATCGTTTGAGTCCTCGACTCACGGTACCGTGCGCAGCGTCGTCAGCTTGGCGGACTTGATTGCCTCGAAAAAGCCGCCGCTCTTAAAGCGCGCGGTCTCGCCAGGGCCAAGGTGATCGAAGATCACGGTGGCCCCGCCTTGGCTCACGTGGTCGTCTGCCGCATAACCCTTGAATGCCGCCGAGACATACACGGTGCGATCCGCGTTGTTGGTGATTTGCCCGACAACGGAGTTGTTCTCGCCAACCTGATATGTGATGTCGATGTTCCGAGCGTATTTCCCGTCGTAGTCTGCTTCGGCATGCGCCGTCAGGCTGTATGTCGCGGCGATCACAAGCAATCCGTACACGAGTTTGGGACAGTTGAATTTCATAGCTTCCTCTCAGTTTGATAGTGTTGTTGTGGCAAGTCGCGCCCGTGCCGGGGTTATGTCGTTGACATTTGAGGGACGCGAGCAGCCGAATTTTAGCCGCTAAAATTTTCTGGCACGTCAACTGACCCAATCGAGCCGTTCCGCGAGGACGTTCCATCGCGTTCGGGACGATGCCCACGCGACCTCCAGGTCAGGTCGAGACACGATCCAGCTCGTCAGCTCGGAATCAACGGCGTGTTGAACGCCAAGACGGGAGAGTTCCTGCTGTATTTGATCGTTATCCAGGCAGAGCCTCAGACACCTGCATATTCCCTTGCCGTCAAGGCCCAGAGGAACGATGGCCTCGACCTCGAGATGTAGCCGATACAAGGCAACAGCTGTTGCCAAATTCGCAAGAGAGAGGGGCGCGCGCTCCAATTCGGCCAACAATAGGTCGGCCTCAAATTCAGCAAGCACCATATCGAGTGTTAGCCATTTCTCCAGCTCAACGGAGACTATCGACTGCAACTCGTTCAGTTGCCCCCACATCGCTTTCCATAGTGCGGCCGGTCCGTCGTCGTGCAGAACGTCAGCGTCAGTATCAAGGCGTGCCAGCAGCTTCCGTTGCTGAGCAGACAGTGGTTTTGCGCCGCCGAAGTTGGCCCGCCATTTTCCGGACTGCTGAGTAAGCATCCCGAAATTGTTGTCAAAGCACACCGCGAACTGATGTGGATTCTTCGCCCCCATGCGAGCAGCAAGTTCGTGCAGCAATGCTGCCGCACGCATTCCGCCTCGTCGCTTTTCAAAATCACTTCGTGCCGGTCGTGCCATAGGTCTTTGCGTCCTAGTAAGAAAACCCTCAATTAATGGCACTTTGATTCTATACCCATTAGCCCAAGAATTCGCGTAACGACATCAATCAACCGGAATCAAGCCAAGTGTGTGAGTCTAATGTTCGACATCCTGAAAGATCGGTACGGTGCAGTCATGACGCTCGATCAACTGGCCGCGGCGTTGAGCCGGAAGCCGGAGGGTTTGCGAATGGCGTTGCTCAAGCCGAAGAGCGAATGGGCGCACTGCCTCAATAGTCACAAGTTCTATGTCGGGCGGCGAATGTATTTTCCAACCGAAGTAGTCGCACACCTGTTCGATTCTGGCTTTGAACTGCAAAGAGGCGGAGATGACGAAGAATTTTCCGGATGAGTTGGCTGCGTGGGTAGCGCAGCGGCGCAATGCGGCGAAGCACAAGCGCAATGAGTATCTGGTTTCGTTCCTAGCTGTACGTAATGACGTGATCGAGGCTACGGCTGCCGGGTACGCGCTCAAGACCATTTGGGAACACATGCAGGCGACGGGGCGTGTGTCGTTTCGCTACGAGACGTTCCTCAAATACGTGCGACGACATATCGCGAATTCGTCGCTCCCTGGAGTCACACCCGCTCGGCGCGGGAGCGAAAGGGGGCGCAGCGACAAGTCGAAAACCAACGAAATTGGTTCGTCAAAGAAGGGGGAAATTCCAGCGATTGGCGGCTTCAGCTTTAAGGCAACTCCAAACGGCGATGAGCTGCTTTGAAAGTCGTGCTTCATCGCTGCGGATGTGTGATCGATGCACCACTGAAACGCAATCGAAACGCTGTAATCGCACTAGTTTCACTGTTTTCCGTGCGCTGATTCGCTGCCGCTGCGCTGTTGCGTTTCGATGGCGCCTCAACAACGAGACAGATGGTGTTCGGGGCATGTGAAAGTTGCGCGCAAATCTCGGGGCAGGATAGGTGAAGTTAGCTAACCGGCGAAGCCGGATATCTACCTTCACATCCCTTATTCGCACCTACGGCGCTCAACGGGAATCCTGCTCTGCGAGGCAGCGGCTACCGCCGCGAACTGCCGGAACAGCCGGCTCGAACTCGGATAGACGATGGAAAACGGTAAGAAATCGATGACGCGCAAACGTGGTCTTCACCTTCGCGTGCCGGTGCTGCCTGACGAGGAGGCGGCCATTCGTAGCAATGCGGCGAAGGCGGGCCTTAGCGTGGCCGCCTATCTGCGCAATGTCGGACTCGGCTACGAGATACGCGGCATCCTCGATTACGCACGTATCGCCGACCTCGCGAAAGTGAATGGTGACCTCGGACGGCTCGGTGGTCTGCTGAAACTCTGGCTGACCAACGATAAGCGAGTTGAGGGGTTTAGCCAGTCCACGATCCTTGCCTTGCTCGCCAAGATTGAAGGTACCCAAAACGAGATGCGCCAGATCATGGCGCTGGTTGTAGCGCGATGATTTTGATGCGGCTGAACGCCAAGAAGATGTGTCGTTCAGCCAGTGGTAGATGAGTGGGGCCACGTCTGCGGCCTACCTGGCGTTCCAATTGATTCGTCTGCAACAGATAGGAGATCACTTGTGAAGATGAAAATTTTAGCGGCTAAAACGGTCGTACTCGCGGTGGCGATCGGCGGTGCGGTATCGCATTCCGCGCTGGCTGGTGGTATTCCAGTGATCGACGTTACGAACGTAATGCAGACAACGATCAGCGCGATTAACAACGTGCAAGCTGTTCAGAAGCAAATCGAGCAATACACAACGCAGTTGCAGCAGTACCAGAACATGCTCCAGAACACGGTGGCGCCGGCCGCGTACGTGTGGGATCAGGTGAACGGCACGATCAACAAGCTCCTGCAAGCGCAGGACATGCTGAATTACTACAAGAATCAGGCCGGCAACATCGACGCTTATCTGTCGCGATATCAGGACGTGGCGTACTACCGATCGTCCCCATGTTTCACCGCGACTGGCTGCACGGACGCCCAGCGGCAAGCTCTGGCCGATGCGCAAGTGAACGGATCGGAAGCTCAAAAGCGTGCAAACGATGCTGTGCTGAAGGGCGTCGATCAGCAGCAACAAACGCTGGTCACGGACGCGGCAAACCTGCGTTCGTTACAGGCGCAAGCCTCGAGCGCACAGGGGCAAATGCAGGCCATCCAGGCGGCCAATCAGCTCGCCAGCGCTCAAACGAATCAGCTTCTCCAGCTCCGTGGGCTGCTCGTCGCACAACAGGCTGCTGCTGCAACGCGTGCGCAGATCGTTGCAGATCGCGAGGCTCAACAGGCTGCCGCTGGTGTTCAACTGCGCGATGGCAGCAACATCACACACTCCGCTCCCAAGAGCTGGACTTTCCAATAAGGGCCAGAAATGAAAGTGGCAATTTGGGCACTCGTGTCCCTTGCAATGCTCGCCGGGTGCGACGACAAGGGGGCGTCAGCCGAGGCGAAACAGGCGGCCTCCGCCGCGCAATTACGTGACGGCAGCAATGTCGTCAGCTCTCCGCCGAAGAACTGGACGTGGGGCGATGCACCGTCTCAACAACCGAAGAAAAATCAGTGAGGGCCACGCTATGAGATCCATGTTTTTCAAACGAGGCAATCTTTTTGCGCTCGGTTTGATGATGCTCCTTCACGTTGCGACTGCCTTTGCCGCACCGATGGACGTCAATGTCGTTGATTCGGTGATGGGCAAGTACCAATCTGCGGCCAGTTCGTGGGGCGGCGTCATGGTGAGCTACGGATCGTGGCTCTTCTGGGGATTGGCGCTCGTCAGCATGGTGTGGACGTACGGAATGATGGCGATGCGCCGCTCGGACATTCAAGAGTTCTTTGCTGAATCGATTCGATTTTTCGGCACCCTGGGCTTCTTCTGGTGGATTCTGTACAACGGCCCGGCGATCGGAGATGCCATCGTCAAATCGATGTGGATGATCGGAGCAAAGGCAATCGGCCAAGCAACCGACTTTACGCCTGGCGGCATCGTACAAATCGGCTACGACATTTTTGCCAAGGCGCTCGACCAGTCTTCTGTCTGGTCACCCACCGACAGTGTTGTTGGGCTTCTCATGGCGCTGGCCGTGATGCTTGTCCTGACGATCGTCGGCGTGAATCTGCTCCTGGTCTTCGTATCGGCCTGGATCGTCATCTACGGTGGCGTGTTCTTCCTCGGCTTCGGGGGATCGCGCTGGACCTCGGATATCGCTATCAGCTTTTACAAGCACGTCTTGGCGATAGGTGCGGAGCTGATGGTAATGCTCCTGCTCATTGGCATCGGCAAGACTTTCATCAACGAGTACTACTCCAGCATGGCCGCTGGCATTGACCTCAAGGAAATGGCGGTCATGCTCATCGCTGCCTTCGCGCTGATGTATCTCACAAACAAGATACCGCCGAGGATCGCAGGCATCGTTGGCGTTGGCGGTGTTGGCTCGATCGGCGGTGTCGGCGTTGGTTCGGTAATGGCAGCGGCCGCCATGACGGCAAGCGCAGCCGCATCGGCCGGTTCCTCGGTAATGGCCGGTGCGACCAATGCCGCAGGTGGAGCGTCAGCCCTGAAGGCTGCGTTCCAGGGAGCGCAACAACACATGGCCGGCGGAACTGGCATGTTCAGCGGCAGCAATGCAGCCTCCGGAAGTCTCGCGGGCGGTAATGGTGGCGTTAGCAGCTCGTCTGGCGGCAGTGGTGGCTTTTCCTCGTTCATGAGCAACGCGGGCCGCTTCGCGGCCGACATGAGCAGCAATCTCGCGAAAGGCGCTGGCGATGTTGCGAAGGACAAGGCTGCTGCGATGATGGAGTCGGCGAAGGGGAACGTGGCACAAACCACGGGCGGCAAGATCGCGTCGGCAATCCACGGAGGGGCTGATTTCCGGGACTTAACCGGTGCAAATACGGTGAGCTTCGCAGACGACAGTCTCGGCGCCAGCAATGGTCGCAGCCGGCAGAATCATATGCATGACGAAGTCGCCGCGTTCGTGAACAAGGATCGTTCCTCGCACGAGGAAGCCTAAAAGCGCACCGGCCGGCGGCAACCGGCCGGCACTTCCACAACAACACCTGCTTGAGAGGTGAAGTATGGCAACCATGCATGATACCGAAGCTCGGGAAGTTATCCATCACACGGCAATGCGACTCGCGGCCCTAGAATTCATAGATCGGCACGCTGCTAAGGATCTATCTCAAATGGCTGAGGCCGTTGCGAACTTATTCGTGGTCGTCTTCTACCAGGCCGAAACGGGCCGGGCGACGCGCTCGGATTTCAGAGAGGCAATGACGGCCGTACGCCAAGCGTTGCAGCAGTATGCAGAACCGCCGAAGCGCTACGACGTCATTTCGGGGGAGGGGGCGAACAAGGTATGGTCATGAAAAATCATCCGCACCCCGGCGAATTGCTGCTTGAGGAAGTTCGCCGTCGGTTCGGCCTCGATGTAGCCGGCGCGGCCAAACGGCTCAATGTGTCGTGCACGATGCTTTCGCGTGTGCTCGACGGCCGCGCCAGCATCAGCCCCGATCTGGCGATGCACCTCGAGCGCGCTGGATTCAGTTCTGCACGCGTCTGGATGACTCTGCAAAGCGACTTTGACCAGCGGGGCGCGGAGCCAGAGCTGGTCCGCATGTTGGATGGCGTAACCCCTGATAATTTGCATGGTGAGGTGGATTTCGGGTCGGCAACTGGCTGCAAAACTTCCGACCAGGACAAATGGGGACGGCTATGATCGCAGACAGCAACGAGAAGCAATCACACGTCAATCTCAGCCCCAAGCCGAGTGGCGGCGAAGCCATCCCAAGTCATGTGCTCGCGGACGATGCTTTGAGTGCCCGGGAGGGGCTAGCAAATCGCAACGTCCTCGCCGATCGATCTGACGCTCTTGGACCAACGTTCGTAGAAGAGATTGGCCCTCTCGATGTCATTCCCCTGTTCATCACGAGAGCTAATGCTCGCGAACTGTTCGGCCGGCGTCCTGGCGAAACGGTAGCTCAGGCGCTAGTACGGATGGCCGAGGACGGTTGGTGATCGAGGTCGACCTGCAGCGGTTGGCTGACCACGGTTCGTGCCGATCGGTTCGCCAAGTCCACTCACGGTGCACGTTGTCGGACTTGATTGCTGCGACCAAGGATTCAATTCAGTAGTCTGGTGGCCCGGCCCGGCCCGGCCCGGCCCGGCCCGGACGCACGCTGCCGCGGCGACGAGCATCTGACGTGATGCTGAGCCTTGTCTGACGTTTCCCGAGGACGCGGGAACTGCTCCGCCGGTAGCCCGAATTGGTCAGATGGGGATTCACATACGCTAAAATTCGCCGTCCAAGACGCGCCTAAGATCACGTGCCAGACCTAATCAAACACTATAGTCCATTGCGGTACCCGGGAGGAAAGTCCTGGCTGGCTCCTGAACTTCGTGAGTGGCTGGCCAAGGATGGTCAAGCAGAGCTGGTTGAGCTTTTTGCCGGAGGAGCCTACGCGTCTTTGCTCGCTGTATTGGAGGGGTACGTGCATCGCGCGACTCTAGTCGAGGTCGATCCGGCAATTTGTGCAGTCTGGCGCACAGTTTTTTCCAGTGACGCCAGAAAATTGTGCTCTCGAATCCGAGCCTTTCGCTTCACGGAAGAGAATGTGGAAGAATTGCTCGACAAAAAATTCAGAACGGATGTTGGACTCGCTTTCCAGACGATTGTAAAGAATCGAGCTAGGCGAGGAGGCATTCTTGCGGATGGAGCGGGGATACTTCGAGCGGGTGAACGTAATAAGGGGCTGGCTTCCCGATGGTATCCTCAAACTCTGATTGATCGCATTGGGCGACTCAATGGATATGCGGAAAGCTTTAAGGTGATTGAGGGGGATGCCCTTGAGTATTTGGCTCTCTTAAATCGTCGGCGACGACCGGTAAAGCTCTTTGTTGATCCGCCATACACGAAACTTTCTGAGTATGGGGTAAAGCCACTATACAGATTTAATCATATCGATCACGCAAAACTGTTTGGACGACTACATCGAACGTCGCATGATGTTTTAATAACTTACGACGATAGCGATTTGGTTAGGAAGAAAGCGATGCAGCATGAATTCGACGTTAAGCGTATTCTGATGCGCACCGCCCACTCGGTAAAAAAGTATGAACTGTTATTGACGAGGCGATGACGGCGTTTCATCTTCTAATTGGAAAAGATCGAGCTGTCGGGGAAGTGTGTAGAGTGACACTTCCAAGGTCATTGATGATCCCTCTCTCCGACCAGTAATACGTGCTCGAATTGCTGAGTCGCCGCGCTCGCCAACGGAGATTTCTCTTGAATCAGTTGTCCAATTGTCTTGTGTGAGACCGACGGAGACTCTTAAAACACGTTCAGTCTTGGACGAGTGCTCTCGCTTGTCTTCCCATCGGCGCGTAACTGCACCACGTCGATCTACTGTCTCAAGCGAGGGTGCGGCGATCGCAGTCGAGTTATCTTCGAAAAGATTTCCGGATTCAGTGGGTTGTCCGATTCGAGATGGGTTTGCCGTCGCGACGAGAACGACACCTTCCTCGAACCCCCCAGACTGAGCATGTTTTTGTTTCTTTAATCGATTTAGTTCGGTGCGGCTAATCTTTAGCTGACGCAGAATTCCATCTATAACCTCCTCGACATCAGCGAGTTCCTCAAGTAATTTGTCGTGACCGCGTGCGTCAAGCGCCTCGATCGCTTCTTCAACAAGCTTCTCTCGGAGAGCGTGCAAGAAATCATCGCCGGAAAGGCGAACAATTTTTGCTGCCTCACCGCCGGAGGTTATTTTACGCGGTACACCATCGCGCACCAGTTTGTGAAATTCCTGCGTTTCGTCTAATTGATCGAATGGTTGGGCGATGTCGATTTGCGCCTTGGTTTGGAGGAGTTGGTAATAGGCATGGGATAATGTGCCGCCCTCCAAATAGACGACGGCATCAATTTGCTTCGCGAGCTCCCCAACCGTTTCAAGTAGATGCTTATTTCGAAGTAGATCATTATCGGCTGGCTGCAGCCGAATTTGCTTAACTTGAGAATGTTCCTGCGTCGCTTCTGCCTTTAAGCGCTCTACGTCGGCGGCACTTTCAATGACTAAAGTTTTGTCCCAAGCCGCCTTGCGTCGTCTGGATGCGTTTCTCTGCTGCTCCTGAACCAAATACGGTTCATGGTACCAAGGGAATGTTGGTTTTGATGAAAATCTCGAGGGCACGCCAACGAACCACATGATGCTTAGTGGTTCGGCGGACATTTCTGCAATGCGTCGAGATTGGAGCGCTATTTCGCGTATCCATTCGTCTTTGCTAATAGCTCTCCGCCAATCGTACGGCTCTGCAAGAGCCATGCGAACCCATTGGCCGTCGTGATCAGGGGCAACGCAAAATCCCTTGTAACGTTCCTTGTACTGGATGGAGAATTTTTGGGGATCAAGCGTCGAGTCGGAGGTTATCGGCCCTTTTTTTGTGTCAACAATTATTTTGTCGTGACTGTTGTAATAGAGTCCTTCTGGAAGACCCCACAAGCATTCGATATGTACCTTCCTCGCTCCCGGCGCCGCATAGGCGAATGCAGAGCTAACCGCAGGGATGAAGTTGTGAAAGATGAATGCAACCGGTTCAGTAATATTTGCTTGCTTAAAATTCTCTAGGGTTTCTTTCAAGAATTTGAGGGCGGCTTGGCTATCGCGAACTTCGCACGTGCGTGGCAGAAGTTGGCGCTTTGCTTGCGCGTCGGTTTCTATGTCCGTACGAATGACGAGGGAGTATTCGCAAAGTTTCTCTATGTCACTCCGGAGATCATCGCGAATTTCTCCTGAAATTATCTCGGAGAGAATATCGACGTCGTCAAGGACAAATATCGGGCACGAAGGCAAGCCGAGTTTCTTGTAGATCTCGACGTTGTTTATCTTATGAAATTTTCTTGCATGCTCTTCGGAAATCTCTTTCAAGCATCTTAGTGCCGGTGTAGTACCTTTCTGGCGTTGCAGTGCTTTAGTTTGCGCTGTTGGGTCGAAGCCGTCCCGCGTAATAGCCTCGTCGACCTGGACTAAATAAACAGCTTTGCCGTCCCAAACCCACTCAAAATGAGCTCGCGTATCGAGCTTGTATGCCCACCATGCGGCAGGCTCGAGTGCGCGCGAGATTGATACGCGTAGCGTGCAGCCCAAGGGAAGGGAGAATGCTGCTTCGTTCTGGCGGCGACGCCATTGCCGCAAATTGATCTGAAAATATGGATCCTGTGCGGGTGTTTCGATTTCGCCGAGCCAATCTCGGGCCTCTTGGGCATATTGCCGCTCGTCGGATAAGTGGCCCTTTGCAGAAATGGGGACAACAGCACGCTGAACGATTAAGCAAACTTGCTCAGATGACGAGCTTAGAGACGACGAGATCTGTCGGAGACATATTTCAAGCGCGCGAGCGAGGTCGGTGACAGTGGTTTGCTCGGAATGAAATCGCCCACGTTGCGCGATTGTTTCGGTGACGCCAGATGACCGAACCCAGACAGCGGTATCGCCAGATATTCCAATGCCGCTTAATGCATCAGCCACCCGAGATGCCCAGCGCGAAATAAGTTCTACTTTTGCGCTGGGCGTTGCTCGGGAATACCCTTCGTATAGTTTGGATGAGGCTACGACAAATGGAAGAGTCCAGGCGCTCGGGATGCAGCTCAGGCCGTAGGCTTTTTCTCCCACGAGCTCCTTTGTAATTAGCGATGCTGAAATAATTCGAGTATCGCTTTCGTCTACGATTGTTATCGGATGCTGTGGTTGAATAGGCACGACTATGAGGACCGAGTGGACGTTCCGAAAAGTACGTTTGCGATTTCATGCAGTTTAGCAACTGCTTGATCGCCAAAGTATCCTACAAGAAAGCCTGTTCCGACAATTCCGGGCGCCCGACTCGACACTGCAAAAGAAATGAGCTTGCTCTGTATTAATGCGCCGATCGCGAATGCAACGCTTGCGGCTATTAAAGGTGAGATGAATCGCCAGAGCCGTCGGTCTTCGTGCCAGTATCCTCTTGCCACAACTCTATAGAGATATTTCAAACAAAATACGGTGCCGCCAAGCAATCCAGCCGCTGTATAGAAGCCGTAGACGCGAAAAGCCTTCGCTTCCGCGGCGGTTAAGTCGAGCCATTTTGGGATAATGCCTCGCCAAACCACAAAAATGAGAATCAGCGAGAGCAGGGCAACTGCGACCGTGTAGATCGCCTCAATGCTTATCTGTCGCCAGGCAGTACCACCGGTATATCGTGTTTGCCACTGGAATTTCTGTCGCCCATCCGTGGGATCTCCGCTGTCTGGCCCGGACGAGCGCGGTTTGGCTCCGGACGACGCATCGTCTTTGGGTTTCGGATCCGTATCCGGGTCGGGAGAGTCGCTTGCGGCATCTTCAGCCGCACTGCCACGCACAGGCTCACCGGTGCCGCCATTTGATTCAGTGGCGCCGTCTTCGGACCCCGTCTGTCTCCTCAAGACGTCATCACTCATTTTCGGTGGCGGTCTCGAATGCTGGCGTCAAGGCTGCCACGGTGGCCGAAGCTACATCGAGCCGCGGACTTTTGCGATAGTCGATTTCCTCGGCGCTTAGTCCAAGCTTGTGGCCGATCAGGCGTCGGAAAAACTGGGAGATTGAAGTATCCAGAATGGCAACCAGCGCATATGTTGGCTTTGCGACGATGTCCGGGAAGAATGCCAAGTATTCGCTACTGCCGACGACTTGGGCAATGTCAGCGGTGTCCATCGGATGGAACATGACGCCAGACGAATCCAAATCCCGAACATCGATGCCATCAAACGGTACGATGTGCAGATGAGCATGGTCAGTACCACAGCCCGTGGCTGACCCTTCATGGTTTGCACCATGCTCGAACGCAATCACGGATCCGTAGATATCGCGCACCTTGCCAGCTACGTCTGCGACAAATGCACCGAAATCGCTGTTTCCATAGTGGGCTCGGAGCGACACGCAGTGCTCGTTAGGGACGATAAGCGTCCACCCTTCGACCAGTGATCCGATTGAAGGGATGGCAAAGTAGTGTCCATCGCTGGCCAGCTTCGTATCAGCGGCACCGAAGGACCGTTGGTCTTCGCTTACTGCGCAGAATCTGCACCTATTTTTCATGTTTGCCCACCGCGGTTCTCGCCGTATGGTAGCACTTGTTTCACTTAAGGGGATCGATTGAGCGTCAGGGGCGGGGGCCTCGTGCCGCGTCGATTTTGAGGGACCGAAATGGGGCGGATATACGCCCAGATGCGACGCACTCCGCACATCGCATGTGTTTTCGGAATCCCGTGCGATGTCGCATAAACTATTGATTTTAAAGGAAAAGTAGGTTTTCGTCAAATTTCGCCAGATGATCTGCGCAGATGCGATGCGTCATAGTGCGCCGTTCACACTAGCGACGACGTGGCATCTACCGTGCCCGTTTGCGGTGTCGCCAACTAAGTGGCATTAGATCAGTCTCTTGGCAAGATCCTCCGCACGCGGATGGTAGTAGCGCATCAACATGCGCGGATCTTTGTGGCCGGTGATCTTAGTTAACTCGTGCATCGGAAAGATCGACGCCAAGCGCGATGTTGCTTCATGACGCAGATCATGAAACCGTAGGTCAGTCAGAAATGTGCGATCCGGCCGTTGACCAGCTTCCCTGCATGCGTCGAGGTAATTTGTTCGTGCGCGTACTACTGCGCGCTCAAACGCCCTGGTTACTGCATCCCCGCGAATCTCGAAGACACGGCCGACGTCAGCGTCATCGGTGGCGCCTGTGGTCTTGCTGCCCGTGCCGTCTCGTGCGTCTTTCAGTGCTTGAAGTACCGCCACCGCCCGGGGTGATAGCGGTACATCGCGGGCGCTACCATTTTTCGTGACTGGCAGGTGCGCTACGCGACGTTTGAGGTCTACGTGCTCCCACCGCAGGTTCACAATTTCCCCTCGCCGCATCGCGGTCTCGACTGCCAGCCAGACGATAGATGGAAGAAAAGTAGACTCGCTGGCGGCGACCAAGCATTCGAGTTCACCTTGCCGCGCTCGGCGGTCGGACTCGCCCTGAGCCAGTGCGTCGACAATCGGTTCAGCATCGGTGATCCGCCGGGTTCGTGCGTTGTTTGGTTGTGGCTTGCGCACCAATTCCACGGGGTTGGATAGGTTTTCCATGCCCCATTCTTTACGAGCGATGTTGAAAACATGGGACAAAACCGCCAACCGGCGGAGCACGGTCGCGGGCTTGTAGTCTTTCAACCACTCATCGCGAAGCTTTGCCAGGTCTGCACTACGGATGGCTGCCAGCGGCCGCTTCGCCAAGTCTACAAGCGTGCAGGCCTTAAGGACGGACAGTTCCTGAGCTGTCCCTTTTTTCATTGACGAGACTTCTTTCTCGTATCGTTTCAATGCCTCGAATAGCGTAGTCGCCTCGGCTTCGCTGCGACTGATCCAAACGCCGCGCGACATCTCCGATTCGATCATATTGGCCCAGGCTTCTGCTTCTACCTTGGTGTTAAATGTCTTGCTCTGCGCCGGATAACCATGTCGCCGTACTTGCGCGCGCCATTGGTAGGGGCCTCGTTTGGTGATGGTAGCCATCAGAAATGATCAATCTGAAGCGAGTGTGCCAAAATTGTGCCATAAAAGCGAAAATACGTCGTGATGCCTTGAAATATGGGATGTGTTTTTACGTTCGCAATGCGAAGGTCGGGAGTTCGATCCTCCTCCGCTCCACCAACGGAATTCGAAAGGCCCGATCGCGAGATCGGGCCTTTTGTTTTACCGTGGCAACCGCGGCCTGTTGCTCGACCGTCTCGCCACCCCGCCCTAGACCCGCCCCAAACTCGGCCGCTTCGGGTCATACGTCCACCCCGGCACCAGATACCGCATCGCGACCGCATCATCGCGCGCCGTACCACCCACCGCGTTGTACAGCGCATGCGCGGCCTCGACCTGCGCGATGTCCAGTTCGATGCCGAGCCCCGGCCGTTCGGGCACGGCCACCTTGCCGCCGACGATCGCGAGCGATTCGCGCGTGAGCCGCGCATCGCCTTCCTGCCAGATCCAGTGCGTATCGATCGCGGTGATCTTGCCGGGCGCGGCCGCCGCCGCATGCGTGAACATCGCGAGCGACACGTCGAAGTGGTTGTTCGAGTGCGAACCCCACGTGAGTCCCCAGTCGCGGCACAGCTGCGCGAGCCGCACCGAGCCCTGCATCGTCCAGAAATGCGGATCGGCGAGCGGGATGTCGACCGCCTGCAGCCGCACCGCGTGATCCATCTGTCGCCAGTCGGTCGCGATCATGTTGGTCGCGGTCGGGATCCCCGTCGCGCGGCGGAATTCGGCCATCACCTCGCGGCCCGAATAGCCGCCTTCCGGCCCGCACGGATCTTCCGCGTACGCGAGCAGGTGGCCTTGCCCGCGGCACAGCGCGACGGCCTCGTCGAGCGACCACGCGCCGTTCGGGTCGAGCGTCGTGCGCGCGTCGGGAAAGCGCGCCTTGATCGCCGCGATCGCTTCCATCTCGTCGGCGCCGGCCATCACGCCGCCCTTCAGCTTGAAATCGGCGAAACCGTAGCGCTCGACCGCGGCTTCGGCCTGCCGCGCGATCGCGGCCGGCGTGAGCGCCGCCTCGTTGCGCAGCCGGAACCACGGGTCCGGCGCCTGCGCCTCGTCGCGATACGGCAGATCGGTGCGGCGCCGGTCGCCGATGTAGAACAAATACGCGAGCATCGGCACCGCGTCGCGCTGCTGACCTTCGCCGAGCAGTGCCGCGACCGGCACGTCGAGGTGCTGGCCGAGCAGGTCGAGCAATGCGGCTTCGATCGCGGTGATCACGTTGTCGAGCCGCAGGTTGATCTCGTGCGGCTGGCGCAGCACTGCCGCCTCGCCGGCCGACGTCACTTCGTGGCGGATCGTGCGGCCGGCACCGGCGCCTGCGCCGGACAGCGCCGCGCGCACCGCGTTGAGCGTCGCCTGGTAGCGCCCGATCGACTGGCCGACGACGAGATCCGTCATGCGTTCGAGCGCGTGGCGGATGCCTTCGCCGCCCGGTACTTCACCGACGCCCGTGTGCCCGCTGCTGTCGTCGAGGATCACGAGGTTGCGCGTGAAGTACGGCGCATGCGCGCCGCACAGGTTGAGCAGCATGCTGTCGCGGCCGGCGACGGGAATCACCTGCATGCGCGTGACGCGCGGGGTGCCGGCACGGCTCGGTTCGGACATCGGTTCGCTCCTGGTTCCGGTGGCGTGCGGGCCGCCGGACGCGCCGGCGCGGCCCGCGCCGTTCATTGAAGCTCGACGCGGCGGATCTCGCCGACGACGAACAGGTAGCAGATCACGGCGACGAGCGCGTGCGCGACGACATAGACGAGCGCGCCGTTGAACGAGCCGCTGCGGTCGACGATATAGCCGATCGCGATCGGCGTCGTGATGCTGGAAAGGTTGCCGCAGGTGTTGAGCAGCGCGCCGCTCAGGCCGGCGATCTGGCGCGGCGCGGTGTCGGCGTTGACGGCCCAGCCGAGCGCGCCGAGCCCCTTGCCGAAGAACGACAGCGCCATGAACACCACGACGAGCACGTGCGAATCGGTGTAGTTGCAGACGATCATCGACATCGACAGCAGCATGCCGATCACGATCGGCACCTTGCGCGCGATCGACAGCGACCGGCCCTGCCTGAGCAGTGCATCGGACACGACGCCGCCCAGAATCCCGCCGAGGAACCCGCACACGGCCGGGATCGACGCGACGAGCCCCGCGTTGAGGATCGACATCCCGCGCGCCTGCACCAGATAGACGGGAAACCACGTGATGAAGAAGTAGGTGAGGGCGTTGATGCAGTACTGCGCGACGTACACGCCGACCAGCATCCGGTTTCTCAGCAGCGCCTTCACGTGATGCAGCGACGGGCCGCCGTCGCGTCCGCCGATCGCCTGGTCGATGTTCACGAGCGCGCCGCCTTCGGTCAGGTAGTCGAGTTCCGCGCGATTGATGCCCGGATGATCCTTCGGGTCGTACATCGTGCGGTTCCACACCAGCACGAGCGCGAAGCCGAGCACGCCCATCACCGCGAACACCGACTGCCAGCCGAACGCGTGCACGAGCCAGCCCATCAGCGGCGCGAACACGACGGTCGCCGCGTACTGCGCGGCGTTGAAGATCGCCGACGCGGTGCCGCGCTCGGGCGCGGGGAACCAGGTCGACACGATCCGGCTGTTGGCCGGGAACGACGGCGCCTCGGCCGCGCCGACCAGGAAGCGCAGCCCGAACAGCAGCGCGAACGCGGCCGCACCGCCGAAGAAGCCGATCCCGCCCTGCAGCAGCGTGAACAGCGACCAGAAGAAGATGCTGAATGCGTAGACGATGCGCGATCCGAAGCGGTCGAGCAGCCAGCCGCCCGGCAGTTGCGCGACCACGTACGACCAGCCGAACGCGGAGAAGATGAAACCCATCTGCACATGCGTCAGGTGCATCGAGCGGGCCAGCGCCGGGCCCGCGATCGCGATGGCCGCACGATCCGCGTAGTTGATCGTCGTGACCGCGAACAGGACGGCCAGCACGAGCCAGCGCACGCGGGTGCGCCGGGCCGTTGCCGACGCGGACGCCGGCAGCGCGTGAAGCGGATTCATGACTCGTCTCCTCCGAAGGGCGGAAGGTGCCGTCGTGCGGCACACGCGTCGGTGCGCGCGTTGTGTGTATCGATGCCGCCGGCGGGAGACCGGGCACCGGACGCCGAGGCAGGCGGGGCGTCCGGGCCATTCTGTCATGTCGAAATTTGCGCTTTCATGCCAATTGCTGACTTGATCGATTCAGCATTTGAATCGATCGAATGGACGCATGCGGTCACGCGCGCGCGTCGTCCGGGCCGCTGCCGTGGTGGCGCGCCACGTGCTGTGCGAGAAACTCGACGGCGGCGCGCACGCCGGGCAGCTGGCCGCGCCGGTGCGGCATCAGCAGCGTCGTCGTGACGGTGCCGGCGCACCAGCCGGGCAGCACGCGCACGAGCGTACCGGACGCGAGCGCGGCGCCGGCGATCCAGTCGGGCAGGCACGCGAGGCCGAGGCCGGCCGTCGCCGCCTGCAGCAGCAGCGTCGATTCATCGGCCTGCAGCCGCAGGCGCGGCGTCACGTCGACGGCGTCGCCGCCGCGCTGCAGCCGCCACGGCTGCGGGCCCGGGTGGAGCCCGTCGTGCTGCGCGAGATCGGCCGGCGTGTCGGGCGTGCCGGCCCGCGCGAGATAGGCCGGCGCGGCCACGACGACGATCGGGGACGCCGCGAGCGGCCGTTGCACGAGCGCGGAATCGGGCAGCGGCGCGAAATGGCTGCGCACCGCGATGTCGAAGCCTTCCTGCGCGATGTCGACGAGTCGGTCGCTCGCATGAATCTGCAGCAGCAGCTTCGGGTGCGCGATCGCCAGTGCCGGCAGGCACGGCGCGAGGATGTGCTGCGCGACCGGCACCGAGCTCGTGATCCGCACGACGCCGGCCGGCTCGGCGGCCTGCCGCAGCACCGCGTCGCGCGCGCTGTCGGCCTCGATCACGGCCGCGCGCGCATGCTCGAAGAATTCGGCGCCGACCGGCGTGAGCCGGAAGCTGCGCGACGTGCGATGCACGAGCCGCGCACCGAGCGTGCGCTCGAGCTCGGCCACGCGCTTGCTGACCGTCGATTTCGGCAGGTCGAGCCGGCGCGCGGCCGCCGACATGCTGCCGGCATCCACCGCCTGCACGAACAGGTAGAGATCGTTCAGATTCACTTCCAGCGTCCACATGAAGAAACGAAGGGTTTCGATTTTAGCGGCTACTGCGTCATCGTTCGTCATGGGAGCATGACGGCTCGTTCAACTTTCACGGAATGTCCCGATGTCTCCGATCCTTCTCTACGGTATTCCCGCCGGCTGCTCGTTCGGCTCCATCGTCGCGCTCGAATGGACCGGCCGCCCGTACCGGCTGTCGCGCATCACGATGCCGGGCGCCGTGACGAGCGACGCGTTCCTCGCGCTGAACCCGGTCGCCGAAACGCCGGCGTTCGTCACCGCGAACGGCGACGTGCTGACCGAAAGCATCGCGATCCTCGGCCATATCGGCGCGCAGGCGCTCGACAGCGGCCTCGCGTTTCGCCAAGGCAGCGCGGCGTTCGACCGGCTGAACCGGATGCTGGCGTGGCTGAACACGACGTTCTTCAACGCGTTCGGCGCGCTCTGGTACGTGTACGAACACGACACCGAAGGCGCCGAGAAAGCGGCGCTGCAGGCGTACGGTCGCGGCAAGGTGCTGAAGGCGCACCGTCAGCTCGAAGCGCTGCTCGAGCGCGGCGAAGGCCCGTGGCTGCTGGGCGCGCGGCGCACGCTGGCCGATGCGTACTTCACCGGGATCGCGCGCTGGGCCGACTATCACGCGGTGTTCGAGCCTGATGCGTTCCCGCGCGTCGCCGCGCTGCGCGCGCGGCTCGCCGACGATGCCGGCGTGCAGTTCGCGCACGCGATCGAGGAAAACCTGCCGCCGCCAGCGTCGTCGGCGTTCGAAGGACATGTGTCGCTCGACGACGCACTGGCCAGCGCGCGCGACATCGTGGTGTCGGCGCGGGTGGTGTGATCCGCTACTTCGGTCGCCCCCCAAGGCGGAATCGGCTCCCCATGTTTTTACCCGGATAATATTGACATCCAATTAATACCCGGATAAAAATAGCGTCATTCCGATTCCAGCCTGCGGACGACCACGATGACCTCTCCCACACTCCTTCCTTCGTACACGGCCTTCGACGGCCACCGGCGGCTCGCGTCGGGTCCGCTCGCGACGGTCGCGCTTGCCGTCCGGCAGGCGGCCGGCGACGCGATGCCCGGCACGATCCTGATCTTCGACGACGCGACGGGCCGCTCGATCGACCTCGACCTGCGCGGCACGGCGGACGACATCCGCGCGCGCTATGCGGCACCGGCGGCCGACGCGTCCAGCGGCGCTGGCGAACCGGCAGGCGCTGGCGCTGCCGAACAGCGCGGCCGCGGCCGGCCGAAGCTCGGCGTCGTGTCGCGCGAGGTCACGCTGCTGCCGCGTCATTGGGAATGGCTCGGCGCACAGCCGGGCGGCGCGTCGGTCGCGCTGCGCAAGCTCGTCGAGGACGCGCGGCGCACGCACGCGGCGGCCGACCGGCAGCGCGACGCGCAGGCGCGCGCGTATCACTTCATGTCGGCGATGGCGGGCGACCTGCCCGGTTTCGAGGAAGCCGCGCGGGCGCTGTATGCGAACGATGCGGCGCGGCTGGCCGAGCTGATCGCCGGTTGGCCGGACGACGTGCGCGACCATGCGCTCGCGCTGGCGCGCGGCGATCTGCCGCCCGCCGCCGAAGACTGCTGACGGAGCGCCGACGCGATGACCGTATTCGACCTGAACCGCGGCGCGCTCGCGCCGGTCGCCGACGAAGTGGACGTCGTCGAGCTGCGCGTGACGGGCGCCATTCCGCGCGAACTCGACGGCACGTTGCTGCGCAACGGTCCGAACCCGCCGGGCGGCCGCTTCGACGGCAACGACATGCTGTCGTGGTGGCCGGAGGCCGCGATGCTGCATGCGATCGCGTTCGACGACGGCCGCGCGGCCGGCTACCGGAACCGCTGGGCGCGCACGCGGCGCTGGGCGGCCGTCCACGCGCCCGGGCAGGCGCCGCAGCTGCCCGACACCAATCCGAACGTGAACGTGCTGCAGCATGCGGGCGAACTGCTCGCGCTGGCCGAGGGCGGCGCGCCGCTCGCGATCACTGCCGCGCTCGATTCGTTCGGCGCGCCGACGCGGCACGCGGGCATCGACGGCGGGATGACCGCGCATCCGAAGGTCGACCCGGTGACCGGCGAGCTGATCCTGTTCCGTGCGGACTGGCGCGCACCCTGGCTGCGCTACGGCGTGATCGACGCGACGGGGGTGACGCGCGTCGACGTCGAGATCGAGCTGGGCGCGCCGGCGATGATGCACGACCTCGCGATCACCGAAACCCGCAGCCTGCTGCTCGACCTGAACGTCGGCTACGACTTCTCGCTGCTGCAGCACGGCCACCGGATGCCGCTGCGCTGGCACGACGACCGGCCCGCGCGCATCGGCGTGCTGCCGCGCCACGGCGGCGACGTGCGCTGGTTCGGCGTCGAGCCGTGCTTCATCCAGCACGTCGTGAACGCGTACGACTGCGACGCGTCGTGCCTCGTGCTCGACGCGGTGCGCTATCCATCGTTCCTGCGGCTCGACGCGCGCACGGGCCGCTTCGCCGACAACCCGGTCGGCGAGCTGTGGCGCTACGTGATCGATACCGCGAACGGGCTGATCGACGAAGGGCCGCTCGCCGACGGCGGCATCGAGCTGCCGCGCATCAACGAAAGCCGCACCGGGCGCGGCTACCGCTATCTGTACGCGGTCGAGCAGCCGAACAACGCGGAAATGCGCGGCGTGATGCGCTTCGACCACGCGCGCGGCACGACGACGCACTACGCGGTGCCGGCCGGCGACCAGAACGGCGAGCCGGTGTTCGTGCCGCGCCCGGGCGGCGCCGACGAGGACGACGGCTGGCTGCTGGTGATGGTCTACCGCGCGGCGACGGATACGAGCGACGTCGTGATCCTCGATGCGCGCGCGATCGACGCGGGGCCGGTCGCGACCGTGCACCTGCCGCGTCGCGTGCCGGCCGGGTTCCACGGCGCGTGGGTGCCGCGCGAACGTCGAGCGTGAGCGGCGGCGCGCGTCACTGCGCGCGCAGCGCGTCGACGATCTTCAAGCGCGCGGCGCGCATCGCCGGCAGGAACCCGCCGACGAGCCCCATCACGAGCGAGAACACGAGCGTCTTCACGACGATCGCGGGCGTCAGCACGAAGCGGAACGACAGATCCGAGAAGGTCTGGAAGTTGGTCGTCGAGAACGACGCGAACTGCATCAGCGACGCGCACGCGAGCCCCGCGACGCCGCCGACGAAGCCGAGCAGCAGCGCCTCCAGCAGGAACGCGGCGAGCACGCTGGTGCGCTTGAAGCCGAGCGCGCGCAGCGTGCCGATCTCGGCCACGCGGTTCGCGACCGACGCATACATCGTGATCATCGCGCCGATCATCGCGGCGATCGAGAAGATCGTCGACAGCGTGATGCCGAGGATGTTGATGAAGGTCGACAGCGCCTTCGACTGGTCGCCGTAGAAGGTCTGCTCGCGCTTCGCCTCGTCGGTCAGCCGCGGGTCGACGTCGATGTCGGCCTTGAAGCGCGCGAAGCCGTCCGCGCTCGGGATGCGCAGCACCATCGACGAATAGCTGGTGCGCCGGAACGACTGCATCAGCTGGTCGACGTCGCCCCAGATCTCCGAATCGAAGCCGCTGCCGCCCGCATCGAAGATGCCGACGATGGTCCAGTCGCGCTGCGCGAAATGCAGGCGGTCGCCGAGCTGCGTGCCGCTGAAGCCTTTCGCGATCGCGCTGCCGACGACGATCTCCGACGAGCCGGGCGCGAACGGGCGGCCGGCCACGAGCTTCACGTGCGGACGCAGCGCGAGGCCGGCCGGCGATACGCCGCGGATCACGACGTTCGACGGCTTGCCGGTCGACGTCTTCACGAGCGAGATCAGCACCACGGCTTCCTTCGACACGAGCGGCCGGCCGTCGGGGCCGAGCGCGACGGCCGGATGCATCTCGAGCGCGTTGGCCTGCTGATGGTCGATCGAACTCTGGATCTCGGTCTCGGCGCCCTTGCGGATCACCACCGCGTTGTCCGGTTCGCCGGTCGACACGAGCGTTTTCGTGAGCCCCGCATCGAGCATCTGCACCGTCGCGAACACGAAGATCACGAGCGCCATCCCGCCTGCGGTGAGCGCGGTGGTGAGGCGCCGGGTCCACAGGTTGCGCGCGATGTAGGTGAGCGGGATCGCCATGCGCGCCTCTAGCCGATTGCCCGCAGGCCTTCGACGACGCGCACGCGCGCGGCCTGCCACGCCGGCACGAGCGCGGCCGCGAGGCCGACCGCGACCGAGCACGCGGCCTGCAGCACGATCGTCTCGGTCGACACCTTGAACACCGGGAAGATGCCGCCGGCCGCCTGCTTGAACAGGCTCGCGGCGGGCGGCGTCGCGAGGATGCCGAGCCCGCCGCCGGCCACCGCGATCACGACCGATTCGCCGAACACGATCAACGCGAGGAACCCGGGGCCGAAGCCGAGCGCCTTCAGCGTCGCGTATTCGGCCGTGCGCTCGCGGGCGCTCATCGCCATCGCGTTGGCCATCACGGCCATGATGATCAGGATCACCACGTACGACACCAGGCGGATCGCCGCGATGATCTGGTTCGACATCGCGACGAAGCCGAGCTGAAACGCCTGCTCGGTCTCGGTCAACGTCTCGGCGAGCGAGTTCTTGAACACCGCGTCGACGTTGCGCGCGATCGACGCGCCGTCGTCGGGGTTCGCGACGCCGAGCACGAACACGCCGACCTGGTCGGCCTGCTTCGGCGTGCGCTTGCGCACCGTCTCGTTCAGGTAATCCCAGTGGAACACCAGCTGGCGCGTGATCGTCGAATCGTCGCGGCCGTCGAGAATGCCGCGCACGACGAAATCCCACGTGCCCGGATAGATCGTGCCCTTCAGCGGAATCACGTCGCCGACCTTGAAGCCGAACTGCGTCGCGAGCTGGCGGCCGACGAGGCAGCCGCGGCGGTCGCGGTCGTAGTCGGCGCGCTGCTGCGCCGGCAGGATGAATTCCGGGTACAGGTCGAGATAGTTCTCCGACACCGCGAAGCTCGCGAAGAAGTTCTTCGGGTCGCGATAGATGCCGCCGAACCAGTTCGAGCGGACCACGGCCGTCACGCCGTCGACGCCGCGAATGCGGTTCTCGTAGCTGACCGGCAGCGGAAACACCAGCGAGATCGCGTTGCGCGTGACGAGCCGCCCGCTGGACGCCGCCGCCGCGCCCGCGTACCACGCGTCGACGACGGTGTGCAGCAGCCCGAACGCGAGCACCGCGATCGTGAGCCCGAGCACGGTCAAGAGCGTGCGCAGCCGGTGCCGCAGCGCGTTGCGCGCGATCAGCTTCAGCACGTACATCGCGCGCGCTCCCGCCGCCGGTCAGCCGGCGTGCCCATCGATCAGCTCCCCTTTTTCCAGATGGACGAGCGAGCGCGCGGCGCCGGCCGCATGCGCGTCGTGCGTCACCATGATGATCGTCTTGCCGAGTTCGGCGTTCATCCGCTGCAGCATCGCGAGGACGTCGGTGGCCGACGCGCGGTCGAGGTCGCCGGTCGGCTCGTCGGCGACGATCAGCACCGGATCCGTGATCAGCGCGCGCGCGATCGCGACGCGCTGCTGTTGGCCGCCCGACAGCTCGGACGGGTAATGGCTCGTGCGGTCGCCGAGATTCACCATGTCGAGCACCAGCTCGACGCGTTCGCGCCGCTCGCGGCGCGACAGGTGCGTGAGCATCAGCGGCAGCTCGACGTTCTCGAACGCGGTGAGCACGGGCATCAGGTTGTAGAACTGGAAGATGAAGCCGACGTTCGCCGCGCGCCATTCGGCCAGTTGCGCCTCGGCGAGTTGCGAGATGTCGAGGCCGCCGACGCGCAGCTCGCCGCTGTCCGGCCGGTCGATGCCGGCCACGAGGTTCAGCAGCGTGCTCTTGCCGGAGCCCGACGGCCCCATCAGCGCGACGAAATCGCCTTCGCCGATGTCGAGCGTGATGTCGGTCAGCACCGGCACGATCTGGTTGCCGCGCCGGTACGACTTCGCGACGTGGCTGAGCTCGACGAGGGGCGGCGGGGCGTCGTTCACGCGCGCTACTTCTTCGCGACGGTCACTTTCGCGCCGTCCTTCAGCTTCGCGTCCGGCGCGAGCACGACCGTGTCGCCCGGTTTCACGCCGCGAACCGCGACCAGCTCGCCGATCCGCATGCCGCGCGTCACGGCCACCGCGTGCGCGCTGTCGTCCTTCACGACGAACACGGCCGGCCGGCCGTCGCGCTCGACCACCGCGCTCGCCTGCACGGCCGTCACCGGCTGCCGGTCCTGCGGCGTCGCGGGTTTCGACAGGAATGCGATCTTCGCGCTCATGTCGGGCAGCACGCGCTCGTCGCGGTCGACGAAGCGCACCTTCACGAGCACGGTGGCCTTCGAGCGGTCGACGGTCGGCACGATGCGCGACACGCGGCCCGCGAAGCGCATGTCCGGCAGCGCGTCGAGCTGGATCTCGCACGGCTGCTCGGCGCGGATTTTCGCGATGTTCGATTCGGCGACGTCGGCCTCGACCTCGAGCGTGTCCATGTCGGCGATCGTCACGACCGCGCCCTTGCTGTCCGACGCGGACGAGAACGGCGTGATGTTGTCGCCGACGTTCGCATGCTTCGCGAGCACGATGCCGTCGAACGGCGCGCGGATCACCGTCTGGTCGACCGCGACCTGCGCGGCCTGCGCGTTCGCTTCGGCCGACACGATCGCGGCCTGGTCGCTGGCGAGCGTCGCGCGCGCCTTGTTCACGCGGGCCGTGTCGGTGTCGAGCTGCGCGGCCGGCACCGCGCCCTTCGGCGCGAGCGCGGACGTGCGGCGCAATGCGATCTCGGCGTCCTTCAGTTCGGCCTGCGCGACGCCGAAGTTCGCGCGGGACACCTGCACCTGCGCGCGCGCCTGCGCAAGCGACGCTTGCACGTCGTTGCTTTCGAGCCGCGCGATGATCTCGTCCTTCTTCACGCGTGTGCCTTCGAGCACGCCGAGCCATTCGACGCGGCCCTGGCCCTTCGACGCGACCGCGGCCTTGCGCTGCGGCACGACGTAACCGGTCGCATTGAGTTGCGTGTCGTTCTGGTACGGGTAGGCGGACGTGACGGAGGTGGTGTCGACGGTCGGCCGGCCGGTGAGGGCGAGGCCGGCGACGATCGCGACGACGATCAGCGCGGCGGCGACCGCATAGCGCGCCCAGCGGCGCCGGCGCGGCACCGGGGCGATCGGACGCCGGTCGATTTTCAGTTTGTCCAGATTGTGGTCGGGCAATTTGAGCGCCTCGAGACGGCGGGGGTCGTGTGACCGGCCGCGATCCGGTTTCCGGGAAAGGGACGGATGGACGCCAGTATAAGCGTCGCTCCGGCGCCGCGCGAGCCGGTTTGCGGCGCCGTGCGGCGGCGGCCCGTCGGGCCGGCCGGCGCCGGCCGACGAGCGCCCCCCCGGGGAAACCCGAGGACGCAAGCAACGTGTCAACTTGCCGCGAAGGCGGTGCGTTATAGAACCAGTGCGTCAGGTTTTGTCGCGACGGCACGGCGCAAGCCGGCCATGCGGCCTGGGGCTCCGATGCGAATGCCTCGCATCTTTAATTACCGGTACGTTTGATTTTTTCTCCGCTAAAGGAAGAACAATGAAGAAGACGCTCGCTTCGATCATCGCCGCAGCATTCGCTCTCGCATCGGTTTCGGCATTCGCACAGGCGTCCGCGCCGGCAGCCGACACGTCGGCCGCCGCTCCGGCACCGGCCAAGAAGGATCACAGCAAGCCGAAGCACCAGCTGAAGCACCACGGTTCGAAGAAGGGCCAGGCGAAGGCTGCAGCCGCATCGGCCGCCGGCACGAACGACGCAGGCACGCAGAACTAAGCGGTTCTGCCGCCACGGCCGGCGTTGCCGGCCATCGGTCGGCCAGCCCCGCATGCTTCGGCATGCGGGGTTTTGTTTTTTCAGGCACCGGATTCACCCGGTTCGTCGGCCCGGACGGGCGGCGGCGCGCGCATCGCGTCGACCACCGCGCGCATGCGCCGCCAGTGCGAGCCTTCCCAGAACACGCGCCGGCACACGTCGCACGCGGCGAAGCGCCGGTGCCGCAGCCGGACGCCGGCCGGCACGCGCGGCGCGGCGGCGGCTGCATCGAGCGGATGCAGCGGCGCGTTGCAGCGCAGGCACAGCCGGAACGGTCGCATGTGCGGCGCGAGATCGAGCCGCTCGAACAGCTCGTGCAACTGGTCGGCCGGCCGCTGCGCATGCAGGTAGCAGCCGCGCACGACCGCACGCCGCTTGAGCAGCTCGCGGTCGCGCGTCAGCACGATCCGGTTCTCCCGCTCGGCGAGCGCCGCGAGTTCGTCGTCGCGGTAGTGGTTGTCGTAGCAGGTGTCGAACCCGGCGAGGCGCAGCAGTTGCGCGAGGCCGCCGAGATGCGCGTCGGCGACGAAGCGCCATGCCGCCGGTGGCGGCCCCGTTGCACCGTTGGCCGCCGGCCCGGCGCGTTCGGGCAGGACTTCGACACGGTCGCCGTCGTCGAGCGGCCGGTCGAGTGCGGCCGGCGCGTCGTTCACGTACAGCCGGCCGATTTCGGTGTGCGGGACGCCGAGCGCCTCGATCGCATGCTTGACCGTCGCGTCGCGGGCGCATGCGTGCGCGAACGCCCGGTCGCGCTGCGGGCGCGCGAGAAAGGCGTTCAGTTCGCCGTGAAAGCGGAAGGTCGCGGTCGCCATCCGTGCAGTATCGCACCGCGCCCGGCCGGCGGCAGGCGCTGCAGACCGCCGGCATCTGTGTTTAACTCGCGGCTTCACGGAGCGAAGGAGCAGGACATGGATCTCGGGTTTATCGGGCTGGGCGAAATGGGGCAGGCGATCGCGACGAACCTGCTGAAGGCGGGTCACACGGTGCGGGTCTGGAACCGGTCGCGCGAGCGGGCCGAGCCGCTCGCGGCATTCGGCGCGCAGATCGTCGACACGCCGGCCGACGCGTTTCGCGGCGACGCCGTGTTCTCGATGCTCGGCGACGATGCGGCCGCGCGCGCGGTGTTCGACGATGCGCTGCTGGCCCAGGCGCCCCGTGGGCTGATCCACGTGAACATGGCGACCGTGTCGGTCGCGCTCGCCGAATCGCTCGCGCACGCGCATGCGTCGCGCGGCATCGACTATGTCGCCGCGCCGGTGATGGGCCGGCCCGACGTCGCGGCCGCCGCGCGCCTGACCATCATGGCCGGCGGCCCGGCCGAGGCGATCGACCGCGTGCAGCCGCTGTTCGACGCGATCGGCCAGAAGACCTGGCGCTTCGGCTCGCTGCCGCAGCACGCGAACGTCGCGAAGATCGCCGCGAACTTCACGCTCGCGTCGGCGATCGAGACGCTCGGCGAGGCGTCCGCGCTGCTCGGCGCGCACGGCGTCGCGATGCGCGATTTCCTCGACGTGATCACCAGCAGCGTGTTTCCGGGGCCTGTCTACGAAGGCTACGGCGCGATGATCGCCGAGCGGCGCTACGAGCCCGCGCGCTTCAAGGCGCGGCTCGGGCTGAAGGATGTCCGCCTCGCGCTGGAGGCGGGCGACGCGACGTCGGTGCCGCTGCCGGTGGCGAGCGTCGTGCGCGACAGCCTGCTCGACGCGCTCGCGCACGGCGGCGGCGACCAGGACTTCGCGGTGCTCGGCGAGGCCGCGCTGCGCCGCGCTGGCCGCTGACCCGCGACAGAAGCGCGACCCGCACGGCATAATCGGCGGTTCGTTTCCCCCTACATTTGAGGCAGAGGCAGTCATGAACTTGCATACGTGGTGGCTTTTCGTGGCGACGGTGTTCGTCGTGTCGGCGATTCCGGGCCCGAACATGCTGCTCGTGATGACGCACGGCGCGCGGCACGGGCTGCGGCGCTCGTCCGCGACGATGGCCGGCTGCCTGAGCGCGCTGGTGCTGATGCTCGCGGTATCCGCGGCGGGCCTCGGCGCGGTGCTCGAGGCATGGCCGGCGATGTTCAATGGGTTGCGCTTCGCGGGCGCGGCCTACCTGATCTATCTCGGCGTGAAGGCATGGCGCGCCCGCGTGGACGACACGCCGGCGGCCGACGTCGATGCCGTGTCGCACGGGGCGTCGGCGTCGCGCGCGGTGCTGTTCCGCAATGGCTTCCTGGTCGCGGGCAGCAACCCGAAGGCGATCCTGTTCGCGGCCGCGCTGCTGCCGCAGTTCATCAACGCGGCCGAGCCGACGCTGCCGCAGTTCGGCATCCTCGTCGTCACGTTCGCGGTGATCGAGGTGAGCTGGTATCTCGTCTACGCGTCGTTCGGCACGCGCATCGGCGCCACGTTGAAGAGCCAGAGCGTCGCCAAGGTGTTCAACCGGCTGACGGGCGGGCTGTTCGTCGGCTTCGGCGCGATGATGGCGCTGGTCCGTCACTGATTCCCGGCCGGCTCCGGCGTACCGAACGCCCCGTCCCTTGCAAGAGGGCGGGGCGTTCGGCTTTTGGAAGCCGCTTCACCGCGTTGCCTGCTCACCCACGCGGCCGATCCAGCGCCGCCGCGCCGGCCCCGCGTCCAGCCACCAGCCCGAACACGGCCGTCGCGCCCGCGAACGCGAACCCGACACCGCATACCGCGCTCCAGCCGCCCCATGCCCATGCACTGCCCGCGAGCGCCGCACCCAGCGCGCCGCCGCAGAAGAACAGCCCGACGAATAGCCCGTTCAGGCGTCCGCGCGCGGCCGGGTTCAGCAGGTTGATCTCGCGGCGGCCGATCGTCTGGTCGACGATGACGCCCGCATCGAGCAGCGCCGCGCCGCCGGCCAGCAGCGCGAGCGCGACGCCGCGATGCGCATGCGCATCGAAGCCGAACCAGCCGGCGCCGGCGACGCCGAGCACGACGAGCGCCGCGAGCATCGTGCCGTGCGCGAGCCGCTGCGCGGCCGGGCCGTGGCCGCGGTCGCCCGCGCGGCCGGCGAGCGGCGTGACGATCGCGCCGCTCGCGCCGGCGAACGCGAACAGCGCAATGCCGTGCAGGTCGAGCGCGAACGGCGGCTGCGCGAGCCGCAGCCCGACGGCGGTCCAGAATGCGCTGAACGCGGCCATCGCGAGCGCGGCCGACAGCGCATGCCGGCGCAGCACCGGCTCGTCGGCGAGCAGGCGCCCCATCGACGCGAGCAACGCGCGGTAGCCGGCCGTGATCGACGGCGTGCGCGCCGGCAGGCGCAGCGCGAGCACGACGGCGATCGCCGCGTTCGCGAGCGCGGCCAGCAGATAAAACGCGCGCCAGCCGGCCGACCCGGCGATCAGGCTCGCGAGCGGCCGCGACAGCAGGATCCCGAGCATCAGCCCGCTCATCACGTTGCCGACCGCGCGGCCGCGCTGGGCTTCGGGCGCCATCGACGCGGCCATCGGCACCAGCATCTGGATCACGCTCGACGCGGCGCCGGCCACGAGCGTCGCGAGCAGGAACACGGTGCCCGACTGCGTGAACGCGGGCAGCGCGAGCGCCGCCGCGCAGACGGCGAGCGTCGCGACGATCAGCCGGCGGTTCTCGAACAGGTCGACCAGCGGCACGAGCAACGCGAGTCCGGCCGCGTAGCCGAGTTGCGGCAGCATCGCGACGAGGCCGGCGAGACCGGGCGGCAGGTGCAGGTCCGCGCTGATCGGGCCGGTCAGCGGTTGCGCGGCGAACAGGTCCATCACGATCACGCCGACCGTCGCGGCGAAGAACAGCGTCATGCCGGTGCTCAGCGCGGGCGGCGCGGCGACGGACGGGGAAACGGGGGCAGTGCAACGGTGGGCAGGGCAGTTCATCGGAAGCCTGGGAGGAAGATCGAAGGAACTCCCATCGTAGGGGGCCGATGTTTATGCGACAATTGAAATATGTCTAACATGATTATGCGAGTTTGTTTTGAATACGCGTGATCTCCAGGCGTTCGTCGCGGTCGTCGACAGCGGGTCGATGGTCGCCGCGGCCGCGAAGCTCCACCTGACGCAGCCGGGCCTGACGCGGCGCGTGCAGAACCTCGAAACGCTGCTCGGCGTGCCGCTGCTCGAACGGCAGAGCAAGCCGCTGAAGCCGACTGCGGCCGGGCGCGACGTCTACGCGCTCGCGCGCAACGTGCTCGGCGCGGTCGACGAGCTGATGGCGGCGGGCGCGCCGGACAGCGAGCCGTCGGGCGAGCTGCGCATCGGCGTGCCGCCGTTCCTGTCCGAGCTCGCGCTGGAGCGGCCGATCGACCGGCTGCGCGATGCATTTCCGCGTCTCACGCTGCGCGTGACGGCCGGCTGGTCGCCTGCGCTGGTGCAGGGCATCGAGCGCGGCGCGCTCGACGTCGCCACCGTGATGGTGCCGGCGAGTGCGACGCTGCCCGACGCGCTGACCGCGACGCTGCTCGCCACGCAGCCGACGGTGCTCGTCGCCGCGCGCGATTTCCCGCTGCCGGACGGCCCGCTGTCGCTCGACACGCTGTCGGGTTTTCCGTGGGTGCTGAGCCAGGACGGCTGCGGAATGCGCTCGGCGCTGAGCCGCGCGCTCGGCGCGGCCGGGCTGCCGTTCGACGTCGCGGTCGAGGCCTTCGGCTCGGAGCTGCAGTTGTCGCTCGTCGCGCGCGGCGCCGGCATCGGCATCGCGCCGCCGAACGCGCTGGCGCGCAGTGCGCATCGCGATGCGCTGCGGATCGTGGAAACGGCGGGGCTGGAAACGCGAATCAACGTGTGGATCGTGCACGGCGCGTTACCGGGCCGGCTGATGCGGCCGGTCGCGCTGCTGCGCGACGCGCTGGGCGAGGTGCTCGAGCGGGAGAACGGAACGGGGTCAGGTGCCGTTACGGCGGACTAGAGGCCGCATTCGAGGGAAAATCCTTATTTTCTCTACGGAAATGTTGCATTGCGGAAACCGATTCGATATGATTGGAACTGTCTCCTCCATGTCTCCTCTGATATGGATTCAGCCCGCCACTTAGGCGGGCTTTTTTTTGCGTGCGATTTTGTCGCGGCGCTTCCGTTGCCGGCTGTCGCCGCGCTCAGAACTTGTACGTCATCCCGACGTAGCTGATGATCGGGTCCGCCTTCAGGTCCGATTTCGACTCGGCGAGTACCGAGCCGTCGGCCGCCTTGATCGTCACCGTCGACGTCGTCTTCAGCGGGATGTAGGTGACCGACGCCACCAGCCCGAAGTGTTCCGTCATGTTGTACTGCAGGCCCGCGTTGAACACCGGCTGCCAGGACGACGACGCCTTCGCTTCCACCGAGGTCGTGCCCGGTTTGCCCGCGCCCGCCGCGAGAATCGCGCCGAGGTTGTCCTGCGTCTGCTTGATGAAGTTCGTGTTGAGCTGCAGGTCGCTGAACCAGTTGTACGACACGCCGAGGCCGAGGAACGGCCGGAACTTCGCGGTGGCCTGCCCGAAGTAGTACTGCAGGATCACCGCGGGGCTCCACTGCCGCACGCTCTTCACGATCGGGTTGACCGAGCCCAGCCCGATGTTCTGCGTGCCGAGCGCGCCGGCCGGGCCGGGCGGCTTGATCGTGCCCTGGCCCGACACCTTGAACACCGGCGGCACGCCGGCCACCGACGTGACCGCGATGTGGTCGGTCAGGAAGTGGCTGACCGTCAGGCCGACGGTGTCCGCGCCGCTCGTGTGCAGCCCGGTGCCCGGCGACGTGAACGACGGCGGCAGCCGCAGCGGCGTGTTGATCGGCGTCGGCGCGACGTTGGTCGTCATCGGCGTGCTGCTCTGCTGCGGCATGATGTGGAACCAGCCCAGCGTGACGACGTTGCTGCCGGCGCTCTGCGCGTGCGCCGCGAGCGGCGCCACGGCGGCGGCGCCGGCCGCCGCGCAGAGAAGGGTTTTCTTCATCACGGCTTTTCCCTCCGCTTACTGGACGAATGCGCCGATCGTGAAATACGGCGTCGATCCCGCGTTGTCGAGGAAACCGAACACGCCACCCGTGAAGATGAACTTGCCGGTCGGCGACGTGCTGCCCGAACCCGTGTGGATCGTCGTGACCGTGCCCGGCACCTTCTGCGTGTAGTCGAGATCGAGCGCGGTCGCGAGCGACGCCTGCGACGGCTGGAACGGATCGAGCAGCGTGGCCTGCTTGTCGATCAGCGCGGTGGTCCGGTAGTCGAACTGGCTGTCGACGCCGATGTACTCGCCGTTCTGCGAACCGGCCGCCACCGCCGTCTGCGGCGCGAGGATCGAGATGCTCGATTCGTCGTCGGCGGTCAGGCCCGGCACGCCGTTGCTGTCCGGTGTCGGGTTCGGGTTCGCGACACCCGTGCGCACGAGGATCGGCACGAGCTGGTTGCGCAGCTTGCCGACGATCATGAAGCCCTTGCCTTGCGGCGTGGCCGACAGCGTCGGCTTCAGCTGGCTCCGGTAGTTGTTCGACTGGAACGCGCCGCTGCCGTCGGCCGACTGCACGAAGTTCGTGCCTTGCTGCACGCACGCGCCGCCCGCGAACTGGCCCGTCGTGTCGCACTTGGTCCACGTGCCGTCCGCGTTGATCGTCACCTTCGCGTCGATCGACGCCGGCGCGAATTTCTGCGACGGCACTTCGCCGAAGCCGATGTGGCTGTACGTGCCCGCGACCTTCGTGATGTCGGTTTCGATCGACGAGAAGCCGATGAACGGGTAGTACGGGAATTTCGTGTCGGGCACCGCCGCCTGGCCGAGCACGCCGTCGAACTGGATCTCCTTGCCGGGAATCGTGCCGCCCGCGACGCCGAAGCCGACGAAGATGCGCGCCGGACGCGACGCGTCGAGGCTCGCGCCGTTCAGGCGGAACGCGCACTGGTTCAGCTTGTTGGTCGGCAGCAGCGTTTCCTGCGTGAGCGTGCCGCTGTCGACGGTGCCCGCGCGGGTCGGCACGACGGTGCCGGTCTTTTGCGGTACCGGCGATTCGACATAGGTGACCTGCCAGGTCATCTTGGTCGTGTCGAGCTGCACCTTTGCGAGTTCGCCGCTGCCCGCGCCGCCCGTGAACACGGTGTTGTAGTCGAGCGTGGCCGGGCAAAGCCGGTCTTCGACGAGCGGGGGCGGATTGTCGCTGCCGCCGCCGCAAGCCGAAAGAAGGGGGGCGGCAAGGGCCGCCGCCAGAATGAGGTTGCGCTTCATGTTGCTCCTCCAGATTTGTCTTTGTGCGGCGGCCAGCTCCCTGTCGGCCGCTTCTGTTGGTCGTGCTCGTCCTGCTTGCGCCGTGCCGAGCGCCTTCGTGCCTTCCCTGCAATGCGCGGCGGCAGGCCGGCCGCCGCGTCCTCGATCGCTACTTGCTGATCTGCGCGCCCACGCCGAAGTACGGGGTCGACGACGTCGTCGAATTCGCCGACGTCGGCGTGACGCCGCCGTTCACCGTGCCCTGGATCAGCGCCGCATACAGGCCGCCCGTCGCGATCACCACGCCCGATGCGGACGGGTAGCTCGCGCCGCTCGGCGGGGTAGTCTTCGCGTTCAGCAGGCCCGGCGTCGCCTGGCCGTAGTCGAGCGTGAAGCCGTCTTCCTCGGCCTGCGTGGACGGGTTGATGAACGACGCGTTGCTGCCGCGGATCAGCGCAGCCGTGTACTTGAAGTTCGAGTCCGCGCCCGCGTAGCCGCCGTCGATCGCGCCCGACGTGATCGCCGTCGCCGCGCCGAGCACCGCGATGCCCGATTCGTCGTCGACCTTTGCGTCGGTGTGCAACGGCGGCGTGCCGAGGTTCACGTAGCCGGTGCGCACGATTACCGGCACCGTCGCGCCGTTGAGCTGGCCGATCACCATGTGCGCGGTGGCCGACTTGCCGGTCGCGCCGATCAGGGGCAGCTTCGTTTGCGGCAGGATCTGCGGTGCCTGGGTGCTGTCGAAGTAGCCGCCGTTCGCGCTCGTCTTCCATGGATCGCCGGTGGTCTGGCAGCCGCCCGAACCGCTCGACGTGCACGCGCCGTTCGCATCGAACGTCTCGCTGGAGTTGACGCCCTTCGTTGCATAGTTGCCCGACGGCACGAGGTGATAGAGCAGCGCGTTGTACGTGCCCGGCAGCTTCGTGAGGTCGGTCGTCGTGTTCGCGAAGCCGAGGAACGGGTAGAAGTCGAAGTGGCGATTGGGCACCTGGCCGACGTTCTGGAATACGGGGAGGCCGATCACGCTGATCGTCAGCCCGTCGTACTGAACCGTCGCGCCGGGAATGCCACCGCCCGCCACGCCCATGCCGACCAGCAGCATCGGCGGGTTCGCCTGGTTGAAGTCGGCGGCCGTCGAATAGGTCGAACCGTCCGGCGCGGTGCCGGTGCCCGGCGTGAGGACGAACGCGCAGCGCGTCTGCTCGGCGGTCGGCAGCGTGCCGGTCGGCGGATGGACGACCTTGCCGGTGATCGTCGTGCCGGCGCGGCTCGGCGTGACGGTGCCCGTCTTCAGCGGAATCGGCGATTCGAGCCACTTGAGCGTGTACGTCATCGCGACCGCGTCGATGTTGACGCTGACGATCTCGCCGCTGCCCGCGCCGCCGAGATACGTGCTCTTCACGATATCCGCGTTGGCCGGGCACAGTGCGCCGTTGATCGGCTGCGAAGGCGGCGGCCCTTGCGTGCCGCAGCTCGAGCCGGAACATTGGGGCGCATCGATCGGCGCGAGCGCGCCGCCAGAGTCCCCCCCACCACATGCAACCAGGAAAGGGGCAATGGCAAAGGCCGTTGCCACCCCCTTCGATAAGGCGTGCGACATGCCGCTGTCTCCAATCGTTTAATTGTGCGAGCTAATGTCGCTGCCTGGATTTTTGCTGTCAATTGATGAACCCGTCTAAAAAAGGCGATTGAAACGGGATCGGCAATTTGAATCCTTGCCCGATAAGGCGGTTGGTAAGAATTAAAACGCGCGGCGGGCCGTCGAAAGCTGCCGGAGTGGGGGCTGCGCGACGCCTGGCACGCTCGCGCCGCGCCTTCCTGCGTATAACGGCAGCGTTTAAATCGACGGTATCCGGTTTATCCCTATTCGGGATTGACTGGATAAAGAACGGACTGGATTAATTCACTGGTAATCGCGCAATGGAAAGCTTGTAAATATTTGTAAATGCGCGATCCGGTGTTTTTATATATTGCCTGATACGGGTAAATAAAAAGCCGGCCAGTGGCCGGCTTTGCATGGCATGCGATGCTGAATCAGCGTTTGAGACCGGCGTCCTCGGCCGCGCCGATGTTGAGGTTCATGCACTGGATCGCGGCGCCCGACGCGCCCTTGCCGAGGTTGTCGAGGCGCGCGACCGTGACGAAGCGCTCCGCGTTGCCGAACACGAACAGGTCGACGCGGTTCGTGTCGTTGTTCGCCTGCACGTCGAAGAAGCCGCTGTCGAGGTTCGCATCCGCGTCGAACGGTGCGACGCGCACGAACGCTTCGTCCGCGTAGTACTCGGCGAACACGCGCTGCACGTCCTGCGGCGTCGCGCGCTTCGCGAGCTGCCCGGGCGTGAAGTAGGTCGTCACCGCGAGGCCTTTCAGGAACGGGCCGACGATCGGCGTGAAGATCGGTGCGTTCGCGAGGCCGGTGTGCGCGGCCATTTCGGGCAGGTGCTTGTGCGCGAGGCCGAGCGCATACGGGCGCGGGCTCGCGAGCTTGCCGCCCGGCGCGGCGCTTTCGTACTCGGCGATCATCGACTTGCCGCCGCCGCTGTAGCCGGTGATCGAGTAGCTGTGCGCGGCGAACGTCGGCGCGACGATGCCCGCATCGACGAGCGGCCGCATCGCGAGCACGAACGCCGATGCGTGGCAGCCGGGCACCGCGATGCGCTTCGACGTACGAATCTTCTCGCGCTGCGCGCGGGTCAGCTCGGGCAGGCCGTAGGCCCAGTCGGCATGGGTGCGGAACGCGGTGCTCGCGTCGATCAGCGTGGTGTTCGGGTTCTCGACGAGCGACGCGGATTCGCGCGACGCGACGTCCGGCAGGCACAGGAACGTGACGTCGGACGCGTTGATCAGGCGACGGCGCTCGTCGACGTCCTTGCGCTTCGCTTCATCGATGCGCAGGATCTCGATGTCGCTGCGTGCCGACAGGTATTCGAAGATCTTGAGGCCGGTCGTGCCTTCCTGGCCGTCGACAAAAACTTTGGTGCTCATTTCGCTCTCACTGAATGAAACGGGAGCCGCGGCGCCCTGAAACCGCCATTTTAAGACGTCATCCGGCGGGCCTGTACCGCACGGGGCGAAAAAAAGACGGCCCGCGGGCCGTCTTGTGTCCCTTTGGTGCACCCCCACGCTGCGCGGCCACGCCAGCGGCCGGTGCGAGCGGGCGGGTGCCCCGGGCGCGCTCAGCGGCCGCCGGCCACCCAGCGCGCCGTCGCTTCGGCGACGCGCCGGCCGAACGCCTTCGCGGTATCGAGGTCGCCGGGCAGCGGGCCCTCGTCGGGCGTCGCGTCCGCCGGCGACTGCGCGAGCAGGCCCGTGAAGCCGCCGACGTAGTTGATGTCGTTGCGCGTGGCCGCCTTCGAGTTGGCCGGCATCATGCCCGTGCCGACCCACACCATCCCATGTTGCATCGCCAGCGTGACGAAATACTGAATCGTCGAGAACTTGTCGCCGTTCATCGTCGCGGAGTTCGTGAAGCCCGCGGCGATCTTGTCCTTCCATTTCTGCGTAAACCACGGTTTCGAGGTCGCGTCGGCGAATTGCTTGAACTGCGCGGACGGGCCGCCCATGTAGGTCGGCGCGCCGAAGACGATCGCGTCCGCCGCGTCGAGCGCGGCCCAGCCCGCGTCGTCGAGCTCGCCGACGGCGAGGAGGCGTGCGGCGGCGCCGGCATCCTGCGCACCGGCGTGCACGGCCTCGGCCAGTTTCTGCGTGTGACCGTAGCCGCTGTGATAGACGATGACGATGTTCGACATGAAGCGTTCTCCGGAAAGGGACGGGAACGGCGGCCCGCAGGCTCGCCGCGACACGCGCCGCAGTTGGGCGGCGCGACGGATGCGCGGCGGGATGCCGCGACCGGTGCAGCCGAGTCTAGCAAGCCGAAATGACCGGAAGAAAGCGCGCAGGCCGCGCACAGAAATTCGCGGGCGCGGGCAATCGCGACCGCCACGGGCGGCGGCGCGCGCTTACCTACTGCCCGTAAGTGACCGTGAGTCGCGCGGTGCCGATCGCGAGCGTGCCGATCTCGTGCTCGAACATCGGCGCGGGGCGGCCTTGCGAGATACGCAGGTCGGTGCCTTTCAGCGCGTAGACGGTGATCACGTAGCGATGCGGTTTGCCGGGCGGTGGGCACGGGCCGCCGTAGCCGTCGATTCCGAAGTCGTTGCGCGCCTCGCTCGCGCCGATGCGGCGCAGGAAGCCGGACGCGCTCGCATCGGCCGGCAGGCTCGTGACGGTCGCCGGGATGCCCGCGACGGCCCAGTGCCACCAGCCGTGCCCCGGCGCGTCGGGATCGAAGATCGTGACCGCGTAGCCGCGCGTGCCCGGCGGCGGGTTGTGCCATGCGAGTTGCGGCGAGCGGTTCGCGCCCTTGCAGTCGCCGCGGTCGAACACGTTCGCGGGCCGCACGCGGGCGCCCGCCGTCAGGTCGTCGCTCGTCACGGTGAACGGGCCTTCCGCATGCGCGGGCAGCGCCGCGAAGACGGCGGCGCACAGGAGGGCGGAGAAACGGAGCGGAGAAGGGCGACCCGATGGCGCAGGCGGAGTGATCCGGCGATCCACACGCATATGGCGCTTCTCCCGTCACGTGGGCCGGGCCGAGGCTCCCGGCATTGTTGGCGTTGTATGTTGCCCGCGCAGCTGAGGGCGGCGATGGATCAAGTCTAGCATTAGGGTTCGATGAGCGACGCACACCGGCGCCCGCGATTGCGCGCGGTCGGCGCGCAACGCGACGGACGAAAAAAAACCGCCTGCGATGAAGCAGGCGGCTCGTTCAGCCAGTGCGCCGGCATGCGTGCCGGCGGGGCGTCATTCCTTCGGGGCCGTCGCGCCGCCGTGCGCGGCCGACCATTCGGCCGGTGCGTGCAGGAATTTCTCGACTTCGTCGAGCGTCTTCGTCTCGAAGTAGCCCGACGCCTTCGCGACGCGCAGCACGTCCCACCACGTCGCGAGCGCGTGCAGGTCGACGTCGATGTCCTTCAGGACCGACACGCTTTCCTTGAAGATGTTGTAGTGGAACAGCACGAAGCAGTGGTTCACCGTCGCGCCCGCGGTGCGCAGCGCGTTGACGAAGTTGATCTTGCTGCGGCTGTCGGTGGTCAGGTCTTCCACCAGCAGCACGCGCGAGCCTTCCTCGAGATGGCCTTCGATCTGCGCATTGCGGCCGAAACCCTTCGGCTTTTTGCGCACGTACTGCATCGGCACCATCATCCGGTCCGCGATCCATGCCGCGAACGGGATGCCGGCCGTCTCGCCGCCCGCCACCGCGTCGATCTGCTCGAAGCCGATGTCGCGCGTGATCGTCGTTTCCGCCATTTCCATCAGCGCACGGCGCACGCGCGGATACGAGATCAGCTTGCGGCAGTCGATATAGACGGGGCTTGCCCAGCCGGACGTGAAGATGAACGGTTTTTCGGCATTGAAGTGCACCGCCTGCACTTCGAGCAGGATTTTGGCGGTCGTATCCGAGATCGACTGACGATCGTAGCCTGTCATGGGCATTCCTTGGGTGATGAGCGAGGAGCGGGCGCGGGCCCGGTGGCGCAGCAAGGGGAACCTGCCCGAAGGGCCGGGGTGCGATCGGCGGGCCGATCGCATCGCTGCGCGCGTAGCCCGCTATTTTACCCGATTCAGGCAGGTTTTCGGCGGAATTCGCGCGGGTTCGCTGCCCGGCTCACCACCGGCGAAACAAACGGGGGTAGACCATCCCGGCGCTGATGCCGGAGATGCGGCGTCGCAGCAACGGACGTCATTTAGGGGGTGTACACTAGGCGACCCTTAGAAATCGTTCAGTACTTTGTACTTTCCTCTTGCCATCCGCCAAGGTTCGATGGCGTGCCGATCCGGTGCGTCGCGGGCCGTCTCGCAGTCGACCATCCCCTCGATTCAAGCAGACGCGGCCGAAGGTGCTGTGTACTGAGTCGTCAATATTCCGCATGTCTCTCGCAGGTCAATCATGGACGAACAACTGAAGCAGGCCGCTCTCGCTTATCACCTGAACCCGAAACCCGGCAAGATTTCGGTCACCCCGACCAAGCCGCTGTCGAACCAGCTCGATCTGTCGCTCGCGTATTCGCCGGGCGTCGCCGCCGCGTGCGAGGCGATCCACGCCGATCCGCTCGACGCGCAGAAGTACACGTCGCGCGGCAACCTCGTCGGGGTCATCACGAACGGCACCGCCGTGCTGGGTCTCGGCAACATCGGCCCGCTGGCCGCGAAGCCGGTGATGGAAGGCAAGGGCTGCCTCTTCAAGAAATTCGCGGGCATCGACGTGTTCGACATCGAACTGTCGGAGTCCGACCCCGACAAGCTCGTCGAGGCGATCGCGATGCTCGAGCCGACGCTCGGCGGCATCAACCTCGAGGACATCAAGGCGCCGGAATGCTTCTACATCGAGCAGAAGCTGCGCGAGCGCATGAAGATTCCGGTCTTCCACGATGACCAGCACGGCACCGCGATCATCGCGTCGGCCGCGATCCTGAACGGCCTGAAGGTCGTCGGCAAGAAGCTGTCGGAAGTGAAGCTCGTGTGTTCGGGCGCGGGCGCGGCGGCGATCGCGTGTCTGGACCTGCTGGTGAATCTCGGCCTGACGAAGTCGAACATCCTCGTCGCCGATTCGAAGGGCGTGATCTACGAAGGGCGCGGCAACCTCGATCCGTCGAAGCAGCGCTATGCGGCCAACACCGACGCGCGCACGCTCGCCGACGCGATCGTCGGCGCGGACGTGTTCCTCGGCTGCTCGAGCGCGGGCGTGCTGAAGCAGGACATGGTCAAGACGATGGGCGACAAGCCGCTGATCCTGGCGCTCGCGAACCCGGAACCGGAAATCCGCCCGGAAGACGCGAAGGCCGTGCGCCCGGACGCGATCGTCGCGACCGGCCGTTCGGACTACCCGAACCAGGTCAACAACGTGCTGTGCTTCCCGTTCATCTTCCGCGGCGCGCTCGACGTCGGCGCGACCACGATCACGGAAGAAATGAAGCTCGCGTGCGTGCGCGCGATCGCCGAGCTGGCCGAGGAAACCGACCAGAGCGAGGAAGTCGCGAAGGCGTATGAAGGCCATTCGCTCGAATTCGGGCCGGACTACCTGATCCCGAAGCCGTTCGACCCGCGCCTGATCATCAAGATCGCGCCGGCCGTCGCGCAAGCCGCGATGGATTCGGGCGTCGCGACGCGCCCGATCCAGGACATGGACGCGTACCGCGAGCAGCTCGGCGCGACCGTCTACCGCACCGGCATGGTGATGCGCCCGGTGTTCGCGGCCGCGAAGCAGAAAGAGGCCCGCATCGTGTTCGCCGAGGGCGAGGACGAGCGCGTGCTGCGCGCCGCGCAGTTCGTGCTGCTGGAAAAGATCGCCAAGCCGATCATCGTCGGCCGTCCGTCGGTCGTCGACATGCGCTTGCAGAAGATCGGCTCGAAGCTGAAGGCCGGTGTCGATTTCGAAATCGTCGATCCGGAAGACGATGCGCGCTACCACCGCTACTGGCAGGCGTATCAGGAGATCGGCGCGCGCGACGGCGTGACGCCGGAAGTCGCGAAGGCCGCGATGCGCAAGTTCAACACGCTGATCGGCGCGATGCTCGTGCATCTGGGCGATGCGGACGGGATGATCTGCGGGATGATCGACACGTTCCACAGCCACCTGAAGTTCATCGAGCAGGTACTGGGCCGCGCGAAGGGCGCCGAGCACTTCGCCGCGATGAACCTGCTGATGCTGCCGGGCCGCAACCTGTTCGTGTGCGACACGTACGTGAACGAGCTGCCGAGCGCCGACCAGCTCGCCGACATGACGATCCAGGCCGCGGCCGAGATCGAGCGCTTCGGCATCGCGCCGAAGGCCGCGCTGCTGTCGAACTCGAACTTCGGCAGCGCGCCGTCGGCGTCGTCGCGCCGGATGGCCGAGGCCCGCAAGCTGATCGTCGAGCGTGCGCCGAACCTCGAAGTCGACGGCGAAATGCACGGCGACGCGGCGCTGTCGGAACTGATCCGCAAGCAGGCGTTCCCGGGCACGACGCTGTCGGGTGAAGCGAACCTGCTGATCATGCCGAACGTCGAAGCGGCGAATATCGCGTACAACCTGCTGAAGATGGTCGGCGGCGAAGGCGTGACGGTCGGCCCGTTCCTGCTCGGCGCCGCCAAGCCGGTCCACATCCTGACGCCGGCCGCGACCGTGCGCCGGATCATCAACATGACGGCCGTTGCCGCCGCGAACGTGAACACGAAGTAAGCTCACGCCCGCGTGTGCCGCGCGTCAGGCGCGGCGCAATGAAAAACGCCACGGAACCTGGATTCCGTGGCGTTTTTTTTGCATGAACCGCGACGGGCGGCGGCACGGGCGGGCGTTCCTGCTTCGAACGCCGCGCCGCGACCGCGCGTTACGCGACCTGCTGGTGCGACTGGCCGCCTGCCGGCGAACGCCACTTCGCGAGCAGCGTGTCCCACTTCTGGCGTACCGCGCGCAGGTTGTTCTCCTTCACGTGGCCGTAGCCGCGAATGCCGTCCGGCAGCGCCGCGAGTTCGAGCGCGAGCGGCCGGTTGGCCGCGTTCAGCTTCGCGAGTACCTCGCCGATCAGCGCTTCGTACTCGCCGATCAGCGCGCGCTCGGTGCGGCGCTCCGCGGTGCGGCCGAACGGATCGAGCGCCGTGCCGCGCAGGAACTTCGCCTTCGCGAGCAGCCGGAACGCCGACATCATCCACGGGCCGTACGCCTTCTTCACGAGATGGCCGTGGGCGTCCGTCTTCGCGAACAGCGGCGGCGCGAGGTGGAATTTCAGCTTCCAGTCGCCTTCGAACTGCGCGCGCAGGCGCGCGAGGAACGCGGGGTCGGACTGCAGCCGCGCGACCTCGTACTCGTCCTTGTACGCCATCAGCTTGAACAGGTTGCGCGCGACCGCTTCGGTCAGCGGTTCCTGCACCGTGTCGCCGTCCGCCAGTGCGCGCTCGGTGGCGCGCACCTTGTCGACGAACGCCGCATAACGCGACGCGTACGCGGCGTTCTGGTACGCACTCAGGAATTCGACGCGCTTCGCGATCAGCGCGTCGACCGCCTTCTTCGTGTGCAGCGAGATCACCGTGGCGCCTTGCGCGGGCCGGGCGTCGCCGGCCGCCGCCTGCTTCACGCTGGCCAGGTCGTACGCGGCGCGGCGGCCCCAGTCGAACGCCGCGCGGTTCTTGTCGACCGACACGGCGTTCAGCTCGATCGCGCGCTCGAGCGACGCGAGCGTCAACGGCAGCCAGCCCTTCTGCCATGCGTAGCCGAGCACGAACGGGTTCGTGTAGATCGCGTCGCCGAGCAGCGCGACCGCGAAGCGGTTCGCGTCGATGAAGTCGACCGCGACACCGGCCGCCGCGCGGATGTCGTTCTCGGCGGACAGGCCCGGGAACGCCCAGTTCGGGTTCTTGATGAACTCGGCGGTCGGCGTCTGCGCGCTGTTGACGACCACCCGCGTCGTGTCGTGCCGCATCCGCGACGTGCACTCGTCCCCGGCCGTGACGATCGCATCGCAACCGATCACGAGATCGGCTTCGCCCATCGCGATCCGCGTCGCGTGGATGTCGGTCGGCGCGTGCGAGATCTGCACGTGGCTCATCACGGCGCCGCCTTTCTGCGCGAGGCCGGTGACGTCGAGCACGGTCACGCCCTTGTTTTCCAGATGCGCGGCCATCCCGAGCAGCGCGCCGATCGTCACGACGCCCGTGCCGCCCACGCCGGTGACGAGCACGCCGTACGCGCGATCGATCGCCGGCAGCGTCGGTTCCGGAATCGGCGGTAATGCGCTGCCGTCGACCGACACCGCCTTCGGCTTCTTCAACTGGCCGCCCTCGACCGTGACGAAGCTCGGGCAGAACCCCTTCACGCACGAAAAGTCCTTGTTGCAGCTCGACTGGTTGATCTGGCGCTTCGTGCCGAATTCGGTTTCCAGCGGCTCGACCGACAGGCAGTTCGACTGCACCGAGCAGTCGCCGCAGCCTTCGCACACCGCGTCGTTGATCACGACGCGCTTGGCCGGGTCCGGATACGTGCCGCGTTTGCGGCGGCGGCGTTTCTCCGTCGCGCAAGTCTGGTCGTAGATCAGAATCGTCGTGCCTTCGATCTCGCGCAGCTCGCGCTGCACGTCGTCGAGCTGGTCGCGGTGATGGATCGTCACGCCGGGCGCGAGCAGCGCCTTCTGGCTGTCGTACTTCTCCGGCTCGTCGGTGACGATCACGATCTTCTTCGCGCCTTCGGACGCGAGCTGGTGCGTGATCTGCGGCACCGTCAGCACGCCGTCGACCGGCTGGCCGCCCGTCATCGCCACCGCGTCGTTGTAGAGGATCTTGTAGGTGATGTTCGCCTTCGACGAGATCGCCGCGCGCACCGCGAGCAGGCCCGAGTGGAAATAGGTGCCGTCGCCGAGGTTCGCGAACACGTGCTTCTCGTCGGTGAACGGCGCCTGGCCGATCCACGGCACGCCTTCGCCGCCCATCTGGCTGAAGGTGCTCGTGCTGCGGTCCATCCACACGGTCATGTAGTGGCAGCCGATGCCGGCGATCGCGCGCGAGCCTTCCGGCACGTTGGTCGACGTGTTGTGCGGGCAGCCCGAGCAGAACCACGGCTTGCGCTCGGTCTGCACGTGCGGCTTCGCGAGCGCCATTTCCTTCGCGTTGATCACCGCGAGCCGCGCGGCGATGCGCGCGCGCACGTCGGACGGCAATTCGAACTTCTCGAGCCGCGTCGCGATCGCCTTCGCGATGATCGCGGGCGACAGCTCGTAGTGCGCAGGCAGCAGCCAGTTGCCCATCGGCACCGACCATTCGCCGCCGGCGCCATCCTTCTCGTCGAACTTGCCGAACACGCGCGGGCGTTGCGCGTCGGGCCAGTTGTACAGCTCTTCCTTGATCGCGTATTCGAGGATCTGGCGCTTTTCCTCGACCACCAGGATTTCGTCGAGGCCGCGCGCGAACGCCTGCGCGCCCTGCGCTTCGAGCGGCCACACGCAGCCGACCTTGTAGAGCCGGATGCCGATCCGCGCGCAGGTTTCGTCGTCGAGGCCGAGGTCGGTCAGCGCCTGGCGCACGTCGAGATACGCCTTGCCGCCGGTCATGATCCCGAAGCGCGCGTTCGGCGAATCGATCTCGATCCGGTCGAGCTTGTTCGCCCGTACGTACGCGAGCGCCGCGTACCACTTGTAGTCGAGCAGCCGCGCTTCCTGCACGAGCGGCGGATCGGGCCAGCGGATGTTCAGCCCGCCTTCCGGCAGGATGAAATCGGTCGGCAGCACGATCTCGGTGCGATGCGGGTCGATGTCGACCGACGCCGACGATTCGACGACGTCGGTCACGCACTTGAGCGCCACCCACAGGCCCGAGTAGCGGCTCATCGCCCAGCCGTGCAGGCCGAAATCGAGATATTCCTGCACGTTCGACGGGAACAGCACCGGCAGCCCGCAAGCCTTGAAGATGTGTTCGGATTGGTGCGCGAGCGTCGACGATTTCGCCGCGTGGTCGTCGCCGGCGAGCACCAGCACGCCGCCGTGCTGGGACGAGCCGGCCGAGTTCGCGTGCTTGAAGACGTCGCCGGTGCGGTCGACGCCCGGGCCCTTGCCGTACCACATGCCGAACACGCCGTCGTATTTCGCGCCGGGGTACAGGTTCACCTGCTGGGAGCCCCACACGGCGGTGGCGGCGAGATCTTCGTTGAGGCCGGGCTGGAACACGATCTGGTGGGCGGCCAGGTGCTGCTTGGCTTTCCATAGCGACAGATCGAGGCCGCCGAGCGGCGAGCCGCGATAGCCGGAGATGAAGCCGGCCGTATTGAGACCGGCGGCGCGGTCGCGTTCCTGCTGGAGCATCGGCAGGCGCACGAGGGCCTGGATGCCGCTCATGTACGCGCGGCCGCGTTCCAGTGTGTATTTGTCGTCAAGCGTGACGGACTTCAGCGCGGCTTCTAGCGACGCGCGTTGGTCTGCGTCTAGCGGGGCATTCATTAACTGTCTCCTCCACCCGGTCTGGGATCACCAAAACTTCGGTTGCGTCGGCATCTTTTGGACGCGTCTGCAGTGGCCGGCATGTTCGCCGGTTTTACGGGATGGTAGCACTGGGGCAAACCCGCCGCCCATCGGTTGCAACGCGGGGAATGCGCGGCGGCGCCCCGCGAAAACGGGGCGGATGATGCGTTACATCATGTAAAAGCATGTAAAGCTGAGTTGATCTTCGGGCAAATGCCGTTAATCTTGTCGGCCTGCCGGAGGTGCCCGGCCGCGTGGGTTCGTTCCGACGCAGTCGGGGAGGCGCCGGCAGTTTTACAGGAGGTGCAATGAACACACGTCATATCCAGAGTTTCCTGATCGTGTCCGCCGCGTTTTTCTCGATGACCGGCCCGGTGCACGCGCGAGGCGCGAGCGCACTGGCGGCAGCCGGCGCGCAGATGCAGCAGATCGTGCCGGCCCAGGACGCCGCAGCCCAGCCGTCGGCCGAGCGTGCCGCCGAGTCGAAGGCGAACGTGCGTTGATGCGATCGCGCGGCTTGCGGGCCGCGCCGAAATACAAAAGGGCGGGAATCGTCGGATTCCCGCCCTTTTTCTTTGTGCGGCCGGATCGCGCGGGCGGCCCGGCTGTCGAGGCCGCTGCCGCGCGGTGCAAGCGTCAGGCCTTGTCCTGCACGACGCCGCGGCGGATCTGGTCGAGCTCGATCGATTCGAACAGCGCCTTGAAGTTGCCTTCGCCGAAGCCCTGGTTGCCCTTGCGCTGGATGATCTCGAAGAAGATCGGCCCGATCTGGTTCTCGGTGAAGATCTGCAGCAGCAGGTCGTCGCGCGCGCCGTCGATCAGGATCTTGCGTTTCTTCAGCTCGGCCAGCGATTCGCCGTGGTTCGGCACGCGGCGGTCGACCAGCTCGTAATACGTGTCGATCGTGTCGAGCAGCTTCACTTCCTTGCTGCGCAGCCCGTCGACCGCCTGGTAGATGTCGCTCGCGCCGAGCGCGATGTGCTGGATGCCTTCGCCGTGATACGCGTCGAGGTATTCCTGGATCTGGCCGGCCGTGTCCGAGCCTTCCTCGTTGATCGGGATGCGGATCTTGCCGCACGGCGACGTCATCGCCTTCGACTTCACGCCGGTCACCTTGCCTTCGATGTCGAAGTAGCGCACTTCGCGGAAGTTGAACAGGCGCTCGTAGAACTCGGCCCATTCCTGCATGCGGCCGCGATGCACGTTGTGCGTCAGGTGGTCGATGTAGGTGAGGCCGTGCCCGACCGGGTTCGGGTTCGCGCCGGGAATCGGCTCGAAGTCGACGTCGTAGATGCTGATGTCGCCGATCGCGCCCGGCTGCGCGCCGTTCTTGCCGCGCCAGCGGTCGACGAAATAGATCAGCGAATCGCCGATCCCCTTGATCGCCGGGATGTTCAGCTCCATCGGGCCCGTCTTGTTGTCGAAGCCCCACGCGCCGAGTTCCAGCGCACGCTGGTACGCCTTCGCGGCGTCCTGCACGCGGAACGCGATCGCGCAGATCGACGGGCCGTGCAGCCGCGCGAAGCGTTGCGCGAACGAATCGGGTTCGGCGTTGATGATGAAGTTGATGTCGCCCTGGCGGTACACCGTCACGTCCTTGTGGCGATGGCGCGCGATCGCGGTGAAACCCATCCGTTCGAACAGGTGTCCGAGCGCTTTCGGGTCCGGTGCCGTGTATTCGATGAATTCGAAGCCGTCGGTGCCGACGGGGTTGTCCCAGGTGGGGATCTGCATGTCGTGTCTCCTGTGCGGGGCGATCGGCCGGGGCGGCGTGCGCCTGCTCGGCCTGGTTCGATGTCGACGGCCGCCTCCGCAATGAGCGTGTGCGGCGCGTCGAGACATGCGACAGAGTGTAGCGGGCGGCCGCGAGCGGAAACTTGCGAACTTGATCGCCCGCGCCTACGATGGCGCAATTTCCAGTCTCAAAATAATCAACGGAGGGCAGAAGATGGCGCAAGCCGAATTGGATGCCATCGATCGGCGAATTCTCGCGATTCTTCAGGAGAACGGGCGCCTGTCGAACCAGGAGATCGCCGAGCGCGTGAACCTGTCGCCGAGCCCGTGCCTGCGGCGGATCCGGCGGCTCGAGGACATCGGCGTGATCACCGGCTACGTCGCACTGCTGAATCCGCAGAAGCTCGGGCTCGACCTGCTCGCGTACGTGAGCGTGCGGCTCGAAAAGCGTGGCGGCCTCGCGCCGGTCCGGGTCGACGAGACGTCGGCGCGCGCGGGCGCGACGCACGCGGAGCTGTTTCGCGCGGCCGTGCAGGCCTGGCCGGAAGTGGTCGCGTGCCACGCGATGACGGGCGACATGGATTACCTGCTGCGCGTGCAGGTCGAGGACATGGCGCATTTCTCCCGCTTCGTGCAGGAGCATCTGCTGCATCACCCGTCGGTGATCGACGTGAAGACGAGCTTCTCGCTCGACTGCTTCAAGGAAACGACGGCGTTGCCGATTCGGTCGGTGCGCTAGCGGGCGGGGAAAGGAGGGGAGCCGGGTGCGCCACAGGCGCGGCCCGGCTGGCCGACGCCGTCGACGTCAGGCCGTCAGTGCGGCGGGTATCAGCGATTCGATGAACTTCGTCGTGCGGCGTGCCTGGCGCTTCATCGCGTAGTCGAACACCGCGGCCTGTTCCTGCAGCATCTCGGCGATGATCGTCGAGTGGTCGGCGGGCGGCAGCGACAGGTACGCATCGGCTTCGCCGTACGCGTACTCGATCCGCATCCCGGATTTCTTCGCGATGTGCATCATCGTCGCGTTACGCGACAGGCAGTGCATGTACAGCATCGTCACGTGCGTGTTGCGGCTGCGCATCGCCGCGCGCTCGAACAGCTTCGAGCCGACGCCGCGGCCGCGTGCGCTTTCGAGCACCGACACGCCGAATTCGGCCGTGCGCTTGTCGCCTTCGGCCGGCAGATAGGCCAGGTGGCCGACGCCGATCAGTTCGAGATCGTGGTCGAACACGCCGAATACGGTATCGCGACCGAAATCGATCGTGCGGACATAGTTCTCGATCACGTGGTCGGGCACCACCTGGCCGAAGCGCAGCAGGCGGTCCTCTTCGTCGAGCGAGAGAAAGTGGGTGAGCATCTGCTCACGGTCTTTGGAAGCCAGTTCCCTGACGAGAACCGGCGCAGTACCGGCGTGGCCGACAGCATCGGCACGGCGGTTGGATCGCGTGTTCATCGTGGGTTCCTCAGTGTGTGGCTGCACAAGCGGCTTGTGCAATGCAACAGCATTCTACCCGACCGAGGTAAGGGAAAACCCGCATTTGACGTTATTTGTGCCGAGGGTGAATTCTAAATCCGCTTAATTATTCGTCTATCTATTTGATTTTTAATGGATTTAAAATTCATCATATGAAACGCGCGACGGGCGGTCGCACTGTGCCCGCCGCGCAACGCATGCTGCTGCGCGGCATCAGGCCGCTGTCGACAGCCCGCGTTCGATCAGGTCGATTACCTGTTCGGCGAAGTCGCGGTAGCCGAGGCGCCCGCCCGGCTTCAGCCATGTGAAGGTCCAGTTGATCATCCCGAACACCATCATCGTCACGGAGGTCTGGTTTTCCTTCGAGATGCGGTCGGGATACGCGCGCGCGAGCTGCCGCGTGAACGCCGCGACGATGTCGCGCTGGCGGTCGAGCACGATTTCACGCTGCGCATCCTCCAGATACTTCACGTCGTTGAGCAGCGCGACGTGGCGGCTGTGCGACGTCTCGTATTCGGCGAGGAACGCGCGCACGAGCTCGGCGAACGCGTCGCGCTCGCTGAGGCCGCGCCGCTGGCTCGCACCCTCGACCTCGGCGATGATCAGCATCAGCCGTTTGGTGTAGCGATCGAGCAGGTCGAACAGGATCGCTTCCTTGCTCTCGTAATAGTGATAGAGCCGCGCCTTCGACGTGCCGCTCGCGGTCGCGAGATCGGACATCGACGTGCTCGGGTAGCTCGTCTGCGCGAATTTCTCGGCGGCCAGGTCGAGGATCTGCTCGCGCTGGGATTCGTGGTCGGGCGCTCGGGTTCGGGCCATGGTCGAAGGAGGATTAGCGGTGCGCGGCGGCCGGGGCCGCGCGCACCTGCGTGGAAGAGAGGGCCGCGGGCGCGTCGTCCTGCAGCTCGAGTCGGCCGGTGGCCGCGAGTTCGCGGCAGCGCCACCACGCGATCGAGTCGCTGACGAACAGCCCGCCGCGGTCGGCGGCGGCCATGATGCTGCCGACGAGGCGCCGCGCGGGCTGCCAGTCGGTTTCCGCGCGCGCGACGATCAGCGCGTCGAGATCGGCGTAGTGGCCGCTCTTGATCGTGTTGCTGACCCAATAACGCAGCTCGGCGTTCAGGTGCTTCGCCTCCTGCCACTCGAGCGCAAGGCGGCCGATGCGCAGGACCGAGATCGGCGCGGCCACCGGCCGCTTGCGCGCCAGTTCCGCGGGCGAGAACATCCCGGTCGCGCAGGCCTGGTCGGTACGCGACAGCGATGCGCGCTGCGCGGCGTCGAGGTCGGCGGCCGACAGCCGTACCTCGTTCAGGCGCTGCGGCACGTTGCGCAGGTGATAGGCGACGCGGCGCAGCAGCAGCTTGTCGCCGACGCTCGGCGCATGCCACACGACGACCTGGCCGGTATCCATCGCGAGCTGGTCGAGGCGGGCGAATTCGCCTTCGATTTCCGCGTTCCAGTCGGGAATCTGGTCGCCGAGCACGTGCTGCCAGAAAGCGGCGCGCGTGTCGGGCGTCTCGTCGGCGCCCTTCAGTGGCCCGACGCCGAGATCGTCGAGCAAACCGACGACGCGCTCGTCGCGTCCGGCTTGCACGAGAGCCTCGCGCAGCGACGCGGCGGCGGTGCCGCCCTGAATCACATGAATGGTACTCATCGGCCTGTCGTCAACAAAAGAAAACCGCCGACGGGCGGACGTTGCGATGTCCAGCCGGCCGGCGGCCCCTAGTGTAAGCGAGATGTGTGACGGCGAGAAACCGTCGGGCGCCGCGACGCGATGCCGCTCAACGTTCGTCGAAGCTCACGACGACCTTGTCGCTGATCGGGTGGCACTGGCACGTCAGCACGAAACCATCCTCCACCTCGTGCTCCTCGAGCGTGTAGTTCTTCTCCATCCGCACTTCGCCTTCGACCACCTTCGCGCGGCACGTGCAGCACACGCCGCCCTTGCACGCATACGGCAGCGCGAGGCCCGCGCGCAGGCCCACGTCGAGCAGGCTCACGCCTTCGTACGGCAAGCGCAGCTTGCGCTTCTTGCCGTCGAGCACGATCTCGAGATCGGCGGCCGGCGTCTGGTCGGTGATCTCGACGACCGGTGCGCCGGCCTGCGGCAGCGGCGTGCCGAAGCGCTCGACGTGCACCTTCGCCTGCGGCACGCCGGCCGCCTTCAGCGCGGCTTCGGCGGCGTCCATCATCGGCGCCGGGCCGCAGATGAACGCCTCGTCGATCGCGTCGGCCGGTGTCAGCGTGGCGAGGAATTCCGCGCATTTCGCCTGGTCGAGCACGCCGTTGAACAGCTCGACGTCCTGCAGATCGTCCGACAGCACGTGGTAGAGGACGAAGCGGTTCATGTAGCGGTTCTTCAGGTCCTCGAGCTCCTCCGCGAACATGATCGCGTCGACGCTGCGGTTGCCGTAGATCAGCGTGAACGTGCTGCGCGGCTCGAGTTCGAGCGTCGTCTTCACGATCGCGAGCACCGGCGTGATCCCCGAGCCGCCTGAAAACGCGACGTACTGCTTGCCGTGGTCGGCGTTCAGGTGCGTGAAGAAGCGGCCATCCGGTGTCATCACGTCGATCATGTGGCCGGGCTTCAGCGTATCGAACGCGAAGTTCGAGAAGCGGCCGCCGCGCACGCGCTTGATGCCGATGCGCAGTTCGCCGTCACGGTCGTAGTCCGTCGTGCCGACGCAGATCGAATACGAGCGGCGCGTCTCCTCGCCGTCGATGTGGGTCTTCAGCGTGACGAACTGGCCCTGCGTGAAGCGGTACGCGTCGCGCAATTCGGGCGGCACGTCGAACGAGACGGTCACGGCGTCGGCGGTCTCGGGCCGCACGTCGCGGATACGCAGCGGGTGAAATTGCGGGGTCGCCATATTCAGTAGGGTTTGAAGTAGTCGAAGGGTTCGCGGCAGTCGACGCAGCGATACAGCGCCTTGCAGGCCGTGGACGCGAATTGCGCGAGACGTTCGGTGCGCGCGGAGCCGCAGCGCGGGCAGGTGGGCGCCGCGACCGGCCGCGGCACGAAGCGCACGACGTTCTCCCGCGGCGCGGCGCTGCCGCACTGGCCGACCGGCGGCGCGATGCCGTACGCGCGCAGCTTGTCGCGCGCTTCCTGCGTAATCCAGTCGGTCGTCCACGCGGGAGCGAGCACCGTCTCGATCCGGTGCGGCGGCAAGTCGGCGGCCTGCAGCGCGGCGGCGATGTCCTCGGCGATCTGCGACATCGCCGGGCAGCCCGAGTAGGTCGGCGTGATCACGACTTCGAGCTGGCCGTCATCCGCGCGGCGGACGTCGCGCAGGATGCCGAGCTCGCGGATCGACACGACCGGGATCTCCGGATCGGGCACGGCTTCGAGCACGTCCCACGCGCGGGCGAGCAACGGATCGTCGCGGTGCGCGGCGGGGGCAGGGGCGGCGGTCTGGGCGGACATCGTCGGGCTCCGTGGCGTGGGCCGGTTACCAGCTCGCGCCGGGATGCTGGCGCGCGAGGCTCTGCATTTCGGCGAGCAGGTAGCCCATGTGCTCCGAGTGCTCGCCCTGCTTGCCGGTCGTCACATGCTTCACCGGCGCCGGCAACGTGAGCGTGGCTTCCGCGAGCGCGTCATCCACGTCCGCGCGCCACGCGGCCTCGATCGCGGCCGGCGCCGGGCCGATGCCCGGTGCGACGATCGCGTCGTCGATCGCATCGGCGGCGAAAAATTCGCGTGTGTACGGCATCAGGTAGTCGAGCGCGGCCTGCGCACGGCGGTGCGATTCGTCGGTGCCGTCGCCGAGGCGCACGAGCCACTCGCGCGCATGCTGGACGTGATAGCGGGTTTCCTTCACCGATTTCGCGGCGATCGCCGCCAGTTGCGTGTCGGTCGACGTCTCCAGCGCGCTCCATACGTGCAGCATCAGCGCCGCGTACAGGAAGTTGCGCACGATCGTCACCGCGTAGTCCTTGTCGGCGTGCGCGGTGCCGGAGACCGGGCCGTAGTGCGGCAGTTCGGCGAGCGTGAAGTTCGCGAACTCGCGCTCGGTGCGGAAGTACGCGTAGTCGTCCTCGGTCTTCGTCGCGCCGGTGAGCTGGCGCTCGAGCTCGGCCGCGTGCGTGTACAGCATGCGCGCCTGGCCGATGAGGTCGAGGCTCATGTTGGTGAGCGCGATGTCTTCCTCGAGGATCGGGCCGTGGCCGCACCATTCGGCGTTGCGCTGACCGAGGATCAGCGCATTGTCCGCGAGGCGCAGCACGTAGGAGAGGTGTTCGGGCGTGATCGTCATGGCGCGGGCGTTACATGTGGTTGACTTCGTCGGGCAGCGTGTAGAACGTCGGATGACGGTAGATCTTGTCGCCCGCCGGTTCGAACAGTTCGGCCTTCTCGCTCGGGTCCGACGCGGTGATCGCCGACGACGGCACCACCCAGATGCTCACGCCTTCCTGGCGACGCGTGTAGACGTCGCGCGCCATGCGCAGCGCCATCGTCGCGTCGGCCGCGTGCAGGCTGCCGCAATGCTTGTGGTCGAGGCCCTGCTTGCTGCGCACGAACACTTCCCAGATCGGCCATTCCTTGTTCATCGTTTTCTCCTGATTCCTGAATTCGAGGGGGCCGCTCAGGCGGCCTGCTGTTCGGCGCGGGCGCGGCGCTTCGCTTCGTGCGCGAGCGCGGCTTCGCGCACCCAGGCGCCATCCTCGTGGGCTTTCACACGCGTCGCGAGGCGTTCCTTGTTGCACGGGCCGTCGCCGTTGACCACGCGCCAGAATTCGTCCCAGTCGATCGCGCCGTAGTCGTGGTGGCCACGCGCTTCGTTCCATTTCAGGTCGGGGTCGGGCAGCGTCACGCCGAGCACCTTCGCCTGGTCGACCGTCGCATCGACGAATTTCTGGCGCAGATCGTCGTTCGAGATCCGCTTGATGCCCCATTTGGCGGACTGACTGCTGTGGACTGAATCGGCGTCGCTCGGGCCGAACATCATCAGCACCGGCCACCACCAGCGGTTCACGGCCTGCTGGACCATCGCGCGCTGCGCGTCGCTGCCCTTCATCATCGACAGCAACGCGTCGAAACCCTGGCGCTGATGGAACGACTCTTCCTTGCACACGCGAATCATTGCGCGCGCGTACGGACCGTACGTGCAGCGGCACAGCGGGATCTGGTTCATGATCGCGGCGCCGTCGACCAGCCAGCCGATCACGCCGACGTCGGCCCAGGTCGGCGTCGGGTAGTTGAAGATGCTCGAGTATTTCGCCTTGCCGGCGTGCAGCGCGTCGATCAGCGAATCGCGCGATACGCCGAGCGTTTCGGCCGCGCTATAAAGGTAGAGGCCGTGGCCGGCTTCGTCCTGCACCTTCGCGAGCAGGATCGCCTTGCGCTTCAGGCTCGGCGCGCGCGAGATCCAGTTGCCTTCCGGCAGCATGCCGACGACTTCGGAGTGCGCGTGCTGCGAGATCTGGCGCACCAGCGTCTTGCGATACGCGTCGGGCATCCAGTCCTGCGGTTCGATCTTGCCGTCCGCGGCCATCACCGCATCGAACCGCGTCTGCTCGGGCGACTCGGTTGCGGCGTCGAGCGGCGCGACGTTGCCGGGGATGTCGAGGGATTGCGTGTACATGGCGAAGGCTCTCGTCCGGTTGAGTGTGTGCGAAGTATAAACCAACCGACCGGTCGGTTAATAAATTTGTTGTGGATTTGCGGCGGGACTCGGGTAAACGAGGGACATCGGGGCACGATCAAGCGGAGCAAGTGCGGCTCCGCACGTGGGGCCGGCATCTTCTGCGGCACAATGCCCGCTTTCCGATGAGGATTTTGCCGATGTCATTTCGAAGCAGTTTCGCCGCGGCTGTGCTGGGTGCGGCCGTTCTCGTGTCGCCGCTTGCAGCGTCGGCCGCGCCGGCCGGGTGGGTCGCTGCGTGGGCGACCGCGCTGCAGCCGATTCCCGACCTCGCCGCACCGCCGCCGCTCTACCGCGCGCCAGACGTGGCCGGGCGAACCGTGCGTCAGATCGTCTACCCGACCGTGTCGGGGCGGGCGGCGCGGATTCGCGTGAGCAACGCATACGGTCGCGCGCCGCTGGTCGTCGAGGCCGCGAGTCTCGCGCGCGCCGGCGAAGGGGCCGCGCTCGCCGGTGGTGCGGCGGTGCCGGTCCGGTTCGGCGGCAAGGCGTCGGTGACGCTCGCGCCGGGCCAGGAACTCGAAAGCGACCCGGTGGCGATCGGCGTGACGGCCGCGCAGCCGTATGCGATCAGCCTCCAGATGGGGCCGAACCAGCGGATGACGGTCTGGCATCGTGTGTCGAACCAGTTCAACTATGTGTCCGGGCCGGGTGATCACGTGAACGATCCGGGCGCCGAGACGTTTCGCACCCGCTTTACCCAATATGCGTGGGTGACCGAACTGGCCGTCGAAGCTGGTCCCGCACACGCCAGCGTCGCGGCGATCGGCGATTCGATCACCGACGGGCTGCGCTCCAGCGTGAACCGGAACCGCCGCTGGCCCGACGCGCTCGCACGCCGGCTGGCGGCAGCGGGTGCCGATTCGGTCGGCGTCGTGAATCTCGGCATCAGCGGGAACCGGCTGCTCAGCGATTCCGCGTGTTACGGCACGTCGCTTGCGTCGCGGTTCGAGCGTGACGCGCTGTCGCGCTCGGGCGTGAAGGCGGCGATCGTGCTGATCGGGATCAACGACATCAATTTCGCGGCGATGCCGCCGCGCGCGGGGCTCGATTGCGATCACCCGCATACGCCGGTGACGGCTGCATCGCTGATCGATGGCTATCGCCGGCTGATCGAGACGGCGCACCGACAGGGCGTGAAGGTCTTCGGCGCGACACTCACGCCGGCGGCGCTGCCGGCCGGGCGCGAGGCGATCCGGCTCGAGGTGAACCGGTGGATCCGCAGCGGCGGCGGGTTCGACGGCGTCGTGGACTTCGACGCGGCGCTGCGCGATCCGGCGCGCCCGAGCGTGCTGCAACGCCGATACGATAGCGGCGACGGTATCCATCCGAGCGACGCCGGCTACACGGCGATGGCCGACGCGGTGCCGATTGAGCGACTGCAGGCTGCTGCGGGCGGCAGCTGACACGCTCTCTATATATAGAAGGGAACGTTGCCGACGGCTGGTGGATCGACCGCGCTTCCCGGCCCGTCGAGCCCAAAGCCTCCGTGCGCGGTAGCGCACGGAGGCTTTTTCAAACTTTCTTCACAAAGCGCTTGCATGGATGGGGGCAGGTGCTTAGAATCACGCCTCTTTCGCGCTAACGGAAACGCGGCGCGGAAGGAAGGGAAGCAGTGCCGTTGGAGTTCGGAGGTAGCGAGCCTCGGCGGTACGGAAGTTGAGCCCCGCAGTCGCAACGAAGTCGTTCAGAAAGTTGTTGACGAGCTGCGAAACACGGTTCATAATCTCGCTTCTCTGCTGCTGAAAACGCAGCGCTGCTGAGGGGTTCAAGATCCCTCGCAGACATGCTCTTTAAAAATTAACAGCCGATAAGTGTGGGCGCTTGATGGCAGCGAGCTGATCCTCGGATCAGATAGCAAAAGTATCAAGAGTCTCACACTAAAGTAAGTCAGGTTTATGAAGTGATTCATATTCCTGTCAGCTTTGAGTGAGCGACCGGTTCGAAAGAACCGAAAACAGTAACAGGTTTGAACTGAAGAGTTTGATCCTGGCTCAGATTGAACGCTGGCGGCATGCCTTACACATGCAAGTCGAACGGCAGCACGGGTGCTTGCACCTGGTGGCGAGTGGCGAACGGGTGAGTAATACATCGGAACATGTCCTGTAGTGGGGGATAGCCCGGCGAAAGCCGGATTAATACCGCATACGATCCACGGATGAAAGCGGGGGACCTTCGGGCCTCGCGCTATAGGGTTGGCCGATGGCTGATTAGCTAGTTGGTGGGGTAAAGGCCTACCAAGGCGACGATCAGTAGCTGGTCTGAGAGGACGACCAGCCACACTGGGACTGAGACACGGCCCAGACTCCTACGGGAGGCAGCAGTGGGGAATTTTGGACAATGGGCGAAAGCCTGATCCAGCAATGCCGCGTGTGTGAAGAAGGCCTTCGGGTTGTAAAGCACTTTTGTCCGGAAAGAAATCCTTGGCTCTAATACAGTCGGGGGATGACGGTACCGGAAGAATAAGCACCGGCTAACTACGTGCCAGCAGCCGCGGTAATACGTAGGGTGCAAGCGTTAATCGGAATTACTGGGCGTAAAGCGTGCGCAGGCGGTTTGCTAAGACCGATGTGAAATCCCCGGGCTCAACCTGGGAACTGCATTGGTGACTGGCAGGCTAGAGTATGGCAGAGGGGGGTAGAATTCCACGTGTAGCAGTGAAATGCGTAGAGATGTGGAGGAATACCGATGGCGAAGGCAGCCCCCTGGGCCAATACTGACGCTCATGCACGAAAGCGTGGGGAGCAAACAGGATTAGATACCCTGGTAGTCCACGCCCTAAACGATGTCAACTAGTTGTTGGGGATTCATTTCCTTAGTAACGTAGCTAACGCGTGAAGTTGACCGCCTGGGGAGTACGGTCGCAAGATTAAAACTCAAAGGAATTGACGGGGACCCGCACAAGCGGTGGATGATGTGGATTAATTCGATGCAACGCGAAAAACCTTACCTACCCTTGACATGGTCGGAATCCCGCTGAGAGGTGGGAGTGCTCGAAAGAGAACCGGCGCACAGGTGCTGCATGGCTGTCGTCAGCTCGTGTCGTGAGATGTTGGGTTAAGTCCCGCAACGAGCGCAACCCTTGTCCTTAGTTGCTACGCAAGAGCACTCTAAGGAGACTGCCGGTGACAAACCGGAGGAAGGTGGGGATGACGTCAAGTCCTCATGGCCCTTATGGGTAGGGCTTCACACGTCATACAATGGTCGGAACAGAGGGTTGCCAACCCGCGAGGGGGAGCTAATCCCAGAAAACCGATCGTAGTCCGGATTGCACTCTGCAACTCGAGTGCATGAAGCTGGAATCGCTAGTAATCGCGGATCAGCATGCCGCGGTGAATACGTTCCCGGGTCTTGTACACACCGCCCGTCACACCATGGGAGTGGGTTTTACCAGAAGTGGCTAGTCTAACCGCAAGGAGGACGGTCACCACGGTAGGATTCATGACTGGGGTGAAGTCGTAACAAGGTAGCCGTATCGGAAGGTGCGGCTGGATCACCTCCTTTCCAGAGCTATCTCGCAAAGTTGAGCGCTCACGCTTATCGGCTGTAAATTAAAGACAGACTCAGGGGTCTGTAGCTCAGTCGGTTAGAGCACCGTCTTGATAAGGCGGGGGTCGTTGGTTCGAATCCAACCAGACCCACCATTGTCTGGCGGTAGGTACACCTGAGGCAAATCTGTACATGGGGGCATAGCTCAGCTGGGAGAGCACCTGCTTTGCAAGCAGGGGGTCGTCGGTTCGATCCCGTCTGCCTCCACCAATCCTCAATGACAAACATTCGAATGACGATTGTTCGAGTCTTTGTCATTGGCGATTGAGCCAGTCAGAGGATATCAACAGATATCGGCTGTCGTTCTTTAACAATCTGGAAGAAGTAAGTAATTTGGATAGCGGAAGCGTCTCGAGATGGACGTGAAAACTATCCGGGTTGTGATTGTATCGATGTATCTCAAGATGATTCGAACTTCATTGTTCGGCTCGATTTTGGAATACGGCACAACGCGAGAACTCAACCTGTAACGAGACAGACTCGTTATAGGGTCAAGCGAACAAGTGCATGTGGTGGATGCCTTGGCGATCACAGGCGATGAAGGACGCGGTAGCCTGCGAAAAGCTACGGGGAGCTGGCAAACGAGCTTTGATCCGTAGATGTCCGAATGGGGAAACCCGGCCCTTTTGGGTCATCCTAGACTGAATACATAGGTCTAGTGAAGCGAACGCGGTGAACTGAAACATCTAAGTAACCGCAGGAAAAGAAATCAACCGAGATTCCCAAAGTAGTGGCGAGCGAAATGGGATGAGCCTTGCACTCTTTATTTGTATTGTTAGCCGAACGCTCTGGAAAGTGCGGCCATAGCAGGTGATAGCCCTGTAGGCGAAAACAGTATGAAAGAACTAGGTGTGCGACAAGTAGGGCGGGACACGTGAAATCCTGTCTGAAGATGGGGGGACCATCCTCCAAGGCTAAATACTCGTGATCGACCGATAGTGAACCAGTACCGTGAGGGAAAGGCGAAAAGAACCCCGGGAGGGGAGTGAAATAGATCCTGAAACCGCATGCATACAAACAGTCGGAGCCTCGCAAGGGGTGACGGCGTACCTTTTGTATAATGGGTCAGCGACTTACGTTCAGTAGCAAGCTTAACCGTATAGGGCAGGCGTAGCGAAAGCGAGTCCGAATAGGGCGTTCAGTTGCTGGGCGTAGACCCGAAACCAGGTGATCTATCCATGGCCAGGATGAAGGTGCGGTAACACGTACTGGAGGTCCGAACCCACTAACGTTGAAAAGTTAGGGGATGAGCTGTGGATAGGGGTGAAAGGCTAAACAAACCTGGAAATAGCTGGTTCTCTCCGAAAACTATTTAGGTAGTGCCTCGTGTCTCACCTTCGGGGGTAGAGCACTGTCATGGTTGGGGGGTCTATTGCAGATTACCCCGCCATAGCAAACTCCGAATACCGAAGAGTGCAATCACGGGAGACAGACATCGGGTGCTAACGTCCGGTGTCAAGAGGGAAACAACCCAGACCGCCAGCTAAGGTCCCCAAATATAGCTAAGTGGGAAACGAAGTGGGAAGGCTAAAACAGTCAGGAGGTTGGCTTAGAAGCAGCCACCCTTTAAAGAAAGCGTAATAGCTCACTGATCGAGTCGTCCTGCGCGGAAGATGTAACGGGGCTAAGCTATATACCGAAGCTGCGGATGCGAGCTTGCTCGCATGGTAGGAGAGCGTTCCGTAAGCCTGCGAAGGTGCCTTGTAAAGGGTGCTGGAGGTATCGGAAGTGCGAATGCTGACATGAGTAGCGATAAAGGGGGTGAAAGGCCCCCTCGCCGTAAGCCCAAGGTTTCCTACGCAACGTTCATCGGCGTAGGGTGAGTCGGCCCCTAAGGCGAGGCAGAAATGCGTAGCTGATGGGAAGCAGGTCAATATTCCTGCACCATTGTTAGATGCGATGGGGGGACGGATCGCGGAAGGTTGTCCGGGTGTTGGAAGTCCCGGTCGCTGCATTGGAGAAGGCGCTTAGGCAAATCCGGGCGCAGGATTCAAGGGTGTGGCGCGAGCTCCTTAGGGAGCGAAGCAATTGGAAGTGGTTCCAAGAAAAGCCTCTAAGCTTCAGTCTAACGATGACCGTACCGCAAACCGACACAGGTGGGCGAGATGAGTATTCTAAGGCGCTTGAGAGAACTCGGGAGAAGGAACTCGGCAAATTGGTACCGTAACTTCGGGATAAGGTACGCCCTTGTAGCTTGACTGGCCTGCGCCAGGAGGGTGAAGGGGTTGCAATAAACTGGTGGCTGCGACTGTTTAATAAAAACACAGCACTCTGCAAACACGAAAGTGGACGTATAGGGTGTGACGCCTGCCCGGTGCCGGAAGATTAAATGATGGGGTGCAAGCTCTTGATTGAAGTCCCGGTAAACGGCGGCCGTAACTATAACGGTCCTAAGGTAGCGAAATTCCTTGTCGGGTAAGTTCCGACCTGCACGAATGGCGTAACGATGGCCACACTGTCTCCTCCCGAGACTCAGCGAAGTTGAAGTGTTTGTGATGATGCAATCTACCCGCGGCTAGACGGAAAGACCCCATGAACCTTTACTGTAGCTTTGCATTGGACTTTGAACCGATCTGTGTAGGATAGGTGGGAGGCTATGAAACCGGAACGCTAGTTTCGGTGGAGCCGTCCTTGAAATACCACCCTGGTTTGTTTGAGGTTCTAACCTTGGCCCGTGATCCGGGTCGGGGACAGTGCATGGTAGGCAGTTTGACTGGGGCGGTCTCCTCCCAAAGCGTAACGGAGGAGTACGAAGGTACGCTAGGTACGGTCGGAAATCGTGCTGATAGTGCAATGGCATAAGCGTGCTTAACTGCGAGACCGACAAGTCGAGCAGGTGCGAAAGCAGGTCATAGTGATCCGGTGGTTCTGTATGGAAGGGCCATCGCTCAACGGATAAAAGGTACTCTGGGGATAACAGGCTGATACCGCCCAAGAGTTCATATCGACGGCGGTGTTTGGCACCTCGATGTCGGCTCATCTCATCCTGGGGCTGTAGCCGGTCCCAAGGGTATGGCTGTTCGCCATTTAAAGAGGTACGTGAGCTGGGTTTAAAACGTCGTGAGACAGTTTGGTCCCTATCTGCCGTGGGCGTTGGATATTTGAAGGGGGCTGCTCCTAGTACGAGAGGACCGGAGTGGACGAACCTCTGGTGTACCGGTTGTCACGCCAGTGGCATCGCCGGGTAGCTATGTTCGGAAGAGATAACCGCTGAAAGCATCTAAGCGGGAAACTCGCCTTAAGATGAGATATCCCTGGGGACTAGATCCCCTTGAAGGGTCGTTCGAGACCAGGACGTTGATAGGTCAGGTGTGTAAGCGCAGTAATGCGTTCAGCTAACTGATACTAATTGCCCGTAAGGCTTGATCCTATAACAAGTCTGCCTTGTAGATCGGCGCCGTGTGAAAGCACTGGCCGCGATCCAGAGCGACAAGTTGGATTCTCGTGTGTGATACACACAACTCAAAATTACTGCTTCTTCCAAGATTGGTTCTGTTGGCCACGCCAGCAGAACAACCCTCTTTGCCTGATGACCATAGCGAGTCGGTCCCACCCCTTCCCATCCCGAACAGGACCGTGAAACGACTCTACGCCGATGATAGTGCGGATTCCCGTGTGAAAGTAGGTAATCGTCAGGCTCCCTAAGCCAGAAACCCCCGCCCGAAAGGCGGGGGTTTTTGCATTGGTGCGCCAAAAACATTGGTGCGCCAAAAAGCATGCGGCGAAGCGCCGTGTGGCACGAGTTGGGTGTCGAAGGCGTTGGCTCAAATCGAAATCGTCTCCTCGAGATTGGCCAAATGCATCTCGCCCGTCGGGATGCCTGTACGCCAGCAACTGATGTTGCTGAAATCACGAACCTTCTGTTTTTCGTTTGTGTCGGCGGCCATCAGGTCCGCGGCGAGAAATCGCCTTGGGCAACTTCGCGAGAGTAATCTTCCGCCCGGCCTTGCTCGACACAGGCGCCCGCCAGGTCTGGCTAACCCCCGTCACCCGGTAATCGATCAACGCGCCTTGATCGCCGGTGTATCGAGCGCGTCTTCTGCCTCGGTGCGCTGCGCATATCGCGTGGCAGCGGATGCGCCCTGCGCTCGCTCTATCTCCCGCGGGTTGGGGGCAAGAACGGGCGGGATGTCCGCGCGTCCGGCTCTCTTGTCGCAAGTGCCAAATGTGCGTGCGTTCCTCGCGAAATCACGCAACCGGGCTGCGTCGCGCCAGGGAGGCGCGGCGTTGCTATTAGGCGGCATTTCCGTTCTAACTCGCTATATCTCCCCTGAAATAACCCTATCGGGCCGCGAGCTACGCTTGAGTCGCGGTCGACGGTCCGCCGAGCCGTGTGCGTATCGCGGGGCCAAAGAAGATCAAAAAGCGGTGCGATTCTTCTCGACGGCCACCCGTTGACCGTTCCGTAACGCGTAAATTTCGCCGATGAGCGGATGGGTAGCTTCACCTACGTGACCTCACCCTTTCCCGTCGATGTGAAGGGTGTGCTGTCGGCGTCGACGTCTAGAGCGCGTTTTGTGCGTACCGTATTCGGATCGCCGGGCAGAGAGTCTCCTGCAGATGGAGACTGCGGTGTCGTGTTCCGGTCGTGAGTCCGGGGCAGCTCGAACACTGCCGGGCAGCGCACTTCGGATGTCGACGCTCCTGCGTCATCTATCCGCTTTCCAACGTCTTTGGGAGCGTATGGCGTGACGGCGGCTCATCCGTGGAGCGCGGCGCCGACATCGGCGGCGCAGCTGGACGTGGCGGGCACCATACGAACAGCTGTGATGTCTCGGTGTACGCCGAAGATTCGCCGCGATGCCGATTCGATGCTGACGCTGAGCGGTTTGCACGACGAACACTGCGATGCCGACCGGCGGAACGTTCGACGCGGCGGTAGCAAGGCCAGAGAGAGGCCTGGACCAGGGCACGCGTCGCCTGCAGTGCCCGCAAGCAGGGCAGCGGGACGTGCAGAACCGTCGGGTTCATCCCTCGAGACGGCATCGAGCCATCGCTTCCCGATTCCGCTGTTGTGCCGCGAGAGAGCCGGCGCGTGCCGACCCACACATCAAGGAATCGAGCGCGGGCTGCAATCGTTGATGCTCCCCAACCGCGGAGCACGGCGCCGGTAACGGCGGTGCAGCCGAGAGTCATGCTGGCTGTCGAATCGTCCTGATCGGCCTTGAGCGGCACCAAGAGTCTGCCGAAGCCGCGGCATGTCGCTGCACCACAAAGGAATGCCGTTACAGATCAGGCTCGGCATATGAAGGAAGCAGACTGCCGCGTCGAGATGGGCACCGGAGGGAGGCCGGCGATTCGGGACGATATCGTGCTCCTCGGGAAAGTCATCGAACGCAACAGGGTGATCGAATTCGGCGATGAGACCGGCTCGCCCCGATCGCCGAAGGGCGCGGCGAAAGCCTTTGTCCCCATGTTGGCCTGGATCGGGGCAGGCAGCCTGCAGTGCCCGCTGCAAAGCCGCTATTTCCTGCAAGAAGCGCTGACGAACCTCCCGTGAACCCCCGACGCCCGGCTGGCCGAACACGCCCGGCACGAAATTTGCCGAAATTTTGTGTCTACCCGCTTGGCATTGTGCGAAAGAGGCCGTATGATGGCGGTCTTTCGTTTTTAGCGCAGATGCAGATCCGCGCTGAAGGCGGAGTCTGACGAAGATGTGGCGCCGGTCGGCAACATCTCGCGCTTGCCTTAGCCGGGCAAGGGCGGGGATCGGCGGGGAAGCAGGAGTCGGGAAGAAAGTGAAAATAATCTTCCGGATATGCTTGACAGGAGTGCGATGCACCCCCATAATCGTCAGTTCTCTACGGAGGGGTGCCCGAGTGGCTAAAGGGGGCAGACTGTAAATCTGTTGGCTTACGCCTACGTTGGTTCGAATCCAACCTCCTCCACCAAGATATCAGCGCAGTGAGCGGTAAGGAATCGTTAGTGGCCCGTGCGGGTGTAGCTCAATGGTAGAGCAGAAGCCTTCCAAGCTTACGACGAGGGTTCGATTCCCTTCACCCGCTCCAGACCGCTAAGTTGAAGCGTAGCGCCCATGTGGCTCAGTGGTAGAGCACTCCCTTGGTAAGGGAGAGGTCGGCAGTTCGATCCTGCCCATGGGCACCAGCAGTAAAAAGTCAGTGTCTTGTTTGCGCGCGGCGCAACCTGTGAAATTCCTTTTGGGAGTTGAAAATGGCCAAGGAAAAGTTTGAGCGGACCAAGCCGCACGTGAACGTTGGTACGATTGGTCACGTTGACCACGGCAAGACGACGCTGACGGCAGCGATCACGACGGTTCTGACGAAGAAGTTCGGCGGCGAAGCGAAGGCGTACGACCAGATCGACGCGGCACCGGAAGAAAAGGCGCGCGGCATCACGATCAACACGGCACACGTCGAGTACGAAACGGCTAACCGCCACTACGCACACGTCGACTGCCCGGGCCACGCTGACTATGTGAAGAACATGATCACGGGCGCGGCGCAGATGGACGGCGCGATCCTGGTTTGCTCGGCAGCAGACGGCCCGATGCCGCAAACGCGTGAGCACATCCTGCTGGCGCGTCAGGTTGGCGTTCCGTACATCATCGTGTTCCTGAACAAGTGCGACATGGTGGACGACGCTGAACTGCTCGAGCTGGTCGAGATGGAAGTTCGCGAACTGCTGTCGAAGTACGACTTCCCGGGCGACGACACGCCGATCGTGAAGGGTTCGGCGAAGCTGGCGCTGGAAGGCGACACGGGCGAGCTGGGCGAAGTGGCGATCATGAGCCTGGCCGACGCGCTGGACACGTACATCCCGACGCCGGAGCGTGCAGTTGACGGCGCGTTCCTGATGCCGGTGGAAGACGTGTTCTCGATCTCGGGCCGTGGTACGGTGGTGACGGGTCGTGTCGAGCGCGGCATCGTGAAGGTCGGCGAGGAAATCGAAATCGTCGGTATCAAGCCGACGGTGAAGACGACCTGCACGGGCGTTGAAATGTTCCGCAAGCTGCTGGACCAAGGTCAGGCAGGCGACAACGTGGGTATCCTGCTGCGCGGCACGAAGCGTGAAGACGTGGAGCGTGGCCAGGTTCTGGCGAAGCCGGGTTCGATCACGCCGCACACGCACTTCACGGCTGAAGTGTACGTGCTGAGCAAGGACGAAGGCGGCCGTCACACGCCGTTCTTCAACAACTACCGTCCGCAGTTCTACTTCCGTACGACGGACGTGACGGGCTCGATCGAGCTGCCGAAGGACAAGGAAATGGTGATGCCGGGCGACAACGTGTCGATCACGGTGAAGCTGATCGCTCCGATCGCGATGGAAGAAGGTCTGCGCTTCGCAATCCGCGAAGGCGGCCGTACGGTCGGCGCCGGCGTCGTCGCCAAGATCATCGAGTAAGCCAGTTATTCGTTGATCGACAGTTTTGGGGCTGGCATCAGCCGGCCCCAACATGGTTTAGGGGTATAGCTCAACTGGCAGAGCGTCGGTCTCCAAAACCGAAGGTTGGGGGTTCGATTCCCTCTGCCCCTGCCAAAAATCGCCACGTGTCCCACGTGGCATTTGTTTTAAGGTGTTATGGCGAATCCATCCGTCGAAACTGTAAATACCTCCGGCGATAAGCTGATGCTGGCCCTGGGCGTATTGCTGGTGTTGGCCGGATTCGTGGGCTTCTTCTGGCTGGCCAATCAGCAGTGGTATGTCCGCGGTGCCGCGTTGGCGGTAGGTATCATCGCCGGCGTGGCCGTCGGGCTGATGTCCGCCCCTGGCAAGAGCCTCATCGCGTTTGCCAAGGATTCGTACAAGGAAGTCCGGAAGGTCGTATGGCCCACCCGCAAGGAAGCAACGCAAACCACACTCGTCGTGTTCGGTTTCGTGCTCGTGATGGCGATTTTCCTCTGGTTGAGCGACAAATCGATCGAATGGGTGATTTTCTCGGCGATTCTGGGTTGGAAATGATATGAGCGATACTCCGGCATCCCCGAGCGGAAAGCGTTGGTACGTCGTGCACGCCTACTCCGGTATGGAGAAGAGCGTGCAACGTGCGCTTCAGGAGCGCATCGAACGTGCTGGCATGCAGGACAAATTCGGTCAGATCCTGGTCCCGACCGAAGAAGTGGTCGAAGTCAAAGGCGGCCACAAGGCAGTGACCGAGCGTCGTTTCTTCCCCGGCTACGTGCTCGTGGAAATGGAAATGACGGACGAAACGTGGCACCTCGTGAAGAACACGGCGAAGGTCACCGGTTTCGTCGGCGGTGCGCGTAACCGCCCGACCCCGATTTCCCCGAAGGAAGTCGAGAAGATCATGTCGCAGATGCAGGAAGGCGTCGAAAAGCCGCGCCCAAAGACCCTGTTCGAAGTCGGCGAGATGGTGCGCGTCAAGGAAGGCCCGTTCACGGACTTCAACGGCACCGTCGAAGAAGTCAACTACGAAAAATCGCGTGTGCGTGTGTCGGTCACGATTTTTGGCCGATCCACCCCGGTCGAACTCGAATTCGGCCAGGTCGAAAAAGTTTGATCCCGATTCGGTGGGCAGCCTCGGCTGCCCACCTTCGCGCTTACGGCCCGCGTCATGGCCGTTGAGGAGCGTCAGTAGCCAGCGGCGAAAGCGCGTTATCACTCACCGAACGCCTTCTCCGGCGTTCCAATGAGGTTTCAAATGGCAAAGAAGATTATCGGCTTTATCAAGCTGCAGATCCCTGCAGGTAAAGCCAACCCGTCGCCGCCGGTCGGTCCGGCACTGGGCCAGCGCGGCCTGAACATCATGGAGTTCTGCAAGGCGTTCAACGCGCAGACTCAAGGCATGGAGCCGGGTCTGCCGGTGCCGGTGGTCATCACGGCATTCGCTGACAAGAGCTTCACGTTCGTGATGAAGACGCCGCCGGCGACCGTCCTGATCAAGAAGGCGGCGAAGGTGGACAAGGGCTCGAGCAAGCCGCACACCGACAAGGTCGGTTCGATCACGCGCGCTCAAGCCGAAGAAATCGCGAAGACCAAGATGCCGGACCTTACGGCAGCTGATCTGGACGCAGCCGTTCGCACCATCGCTGGTAGCGCACGCTCGATGGGTATCACTGTGGAGGGCGTGTAAATGGCTAAGATCTCCAAGCGCCGTCAGGCATTTGCCGCCAAGGTCGACCGTCAGAAGCTGTACGCGATCGAAGACGCACTGAGCCTCGTGAAGGAATGCGCGAGCGCGAAGTTCGACGAGTCGATCGACGTCGCAGTCCAGCTCGGCATCGATGCGAAGAAGTCGGACCAGGTCGTTCGTGGTTCGGTCGTTCTGCCGGCAGGTACGGGCAAGTCGGTTCGCGTTGCCGTGTTCGCGCAAGGCGAAAAGGCCGAGCAGGCTCGTGCAGCAGGCGCGGAAATCGTCGGTATGGAAGACCTGGCTGAGCAGATCAAGGCTGGCCAGATGGACTTCGACATCGTGATCGCTTCGCCGGACACGATGCGTATCGTCGGTACGCTCGGCCAGATCCTCGGCCCGCGCGGCCTGATGCCGAACCCGAAGGTCGGTACGGTCACGCCGGACGTCGCCACCGCCGTCAAGAACGCGAAGGCTGGTCAGGTGCAATTCCGTGTCGACAAGGCCGGTATCATCCACGCGACCATCGGCCGTGCATCGTTCGAGCCGACCGCGCTGCGTTCGAACCTGTCGGCGCTGATCGAAGCGCTGCAGAAGGCAAAGCCGGCAACGAGCAAGGGCGTGTACCTGCGCAAGATCGCACTGTCGAGCACGATGGGCGTCGGCGTGCGTGTCGACCAGGCTACGCTGGCAGCACAGTAAGCAAGTATTCGGGCCGTTTCGTTCGCGAAGCGGCCCACATGGGCTTTGGGCGGTTGTTCGTGCAGCAGGGCGGACAACCGGTTATCAAAGACCGTTGGTGGGGCGCAGCAGTCGGGTGATCCCCTTAATTCAAGCCAACGCAGATGGCGAACCCGAAAAAGTTTTGCAGTGGTGAAGCCGCAGGCCGCGAAGCGATTCGCGGCGTGAGGTGGAAATACTCCTAACGAGGTCGGACGCCGTTGTTGAACGAGGTACGTGAGGTTTCGGCCATGCCGGCCATGCCGAACGTATCGTTTCTGGAGGCTAACCGTGCCGCTTAATAGAGAAGACAAGCAAGCCGTCGTCGCTGAGGTTTCCGCGCAAGTCGCGAAGGCCCAGACCGTTGTGCTGGCTGAGTATCGTGGAATTGCGGTTGGCGATCTGACCAAGCTGCGCGCGCAAGCGCGTGAGCAAAAGGTTTACCTGCGCGTGTTGAAGAACACGCTGGCGCGTCGCGCCGTCGAAGGTACGCCGTTTGCTCCGCTGGCAGAGCAGATGACTGGTCCGTTGATCTACGGCATCTCGGAAGATGCAATTGCTGCTGCTAAGGTCGTCAACGACTTCAGCAAGAGCAATGACAAGTTGGTCATCAAGGCTGGTTCGTTCGATGGCAAGGTGATGGACAAGGCTGGCGTGCAAGCGCTGGCAAGCATCCCGAGCCGCGAAGAACTGCTCTCGAAGCTGCTGTTCGTTATGCAAGCGCCTGTTTCGGGCTTCGCGCGTGCTCTGGCCGCGCTGGCCGAGAAGAAGCAAGCGGAAGCTGCATAAGCGAACGTGCATCAGCGTTACTGATCGCTGGCTGTATCCGAATTCAATTTAGGAGTATTTCAAATGGCAATCGCAAAAGAAGACATCCTGGCAGCAGTCGAAGGGATGACCGTTCTGGAACTGAACGAACTGGTCAAGGCGTTCGAAGAGAAGTTTGGCGTGTCGGCAGCTGCAGTGGCAGTCGCTGGCCCGGCAGGCGGCGGCGCTGCTGCTGCTGCAGAAGAGAAGACCGAATTCACGGTCGTCCTGGCTGAAGCCGGCGCCAACAAGGTTTCGGTCATCAAGGCCGTTCGCGAACTGACGGGCCTGGGCCTGAAGGAAGCGAAGGACCTGGTTGACGGTGCACCGAAGCCCATCAAGGAAGGCGTCGACAAGGCTGCTGCTGAAGAAGCCAAGAAGAAGCTGGAAGAAGCTGGCGCGAAGGTCGAAGTCAAGTAAGTTTCGGCGCGCTGTGCGAAGGCTGGCGGTATTTTCACCGCCGGCCTTTTTGTGCTTTGTGGGGACGTTATTCTGGCACTCATTCGGGAGCCCGAATAATCGGCCCCAGAAGCCAAAGAAAACCGCCTGATCGTTGTGATGAATCACGCACGATTGGCGGTTCTCTTTGTCTTCTGAAGCGACTGCAGAAGGCAAGTTTGGTCGGGTAGCGGGCAACACAGGCATCCGCTGCCGTCAGCCAGCGGTTGGTAGCGGCCAACCACCAAGCTTCTCGGCTCGTTCAAGCCGTCGAACGGCCATCGGGTCTCAGTCGGTGAACACTCGGGTTTGAAACGTCCAGGTATTCCGCCTCGATAGCACCCGCCGTGATTCGGAGATCGTATGCAATATTCCTTCACCGAGAAGAAGCGCATTCGCAAGAGTTTCGCGAAGCGCCCCATCGTTCACCAAGTTCCGTTCTTGCTGGCTACTCAGCTTGAATCATTCAGCACGTTTCTGCAAGCCGATGTGCCCGCGACGCAACGTAAGCCCGAGGGTTTGCAGGCCGCGTTCACGTCGGTATTTCCCATTGTTTCGCACAACGGTTTCGCGCGCCTCGAGTTCGTGAGCTATGCGCTGTCCTCGCCGGCATTCAACATCAAGGAATGCCAGCAGCGAGGCCTGACGTACTGCTCCGCGCTGCGCGCGAAGGTCCGCCTCGTCATCCTCGACAAGGAATCGCCGAACAAGCCGGTCGTCAAGGAAGTGAAGGAGCAGGAAGTGTACATGGGCGAAATTCCGCTCATGACGCCGACGGGCTCGTTCGTCATCAACGGCACCGAGCGTGTCATCGTCTCGCAGCTGCATCGTTCGCCTGGCGTGTTCTTCGAACACGACAAGGGCAAGACGCACAGCTCGGGCAAGCTGCTGTTCTCGGCACGGATCATTCCGTACCGCGGTTCGTGGCTCGACTTCGAATTCGATCCGAAGGACATCCTGTACTTCCGCGTCGACCGTCGCCGCAAGATGCCGGTCACGATCCTGCTGAAGGCCATCGGCCTGACGCCGGAACAGATCCTCGCGAACTTCTTCGTGTTCGACAATTTCACGCTGATGGACGAAGGCGCGCAACTCGAGTTCGTGCCCGAGCGCCTGCGTGGTGAAGTCGCGCGTTTCGACATCACGGATCGTGATGGCAAGGTCATCGTCCAGAAGGACAAGCGGATCAACGCGAAGCACATTCGCGACCTCGAAGCCGCGAAGACCAAGTTCATCTCGGTGCCGGAAGACTATCTGCTCGGCCGCGTGCTGGCGAAGAACGTCGTCGACGGCGACACCGGCGAAGTGATCGCGAGCGCGAACGACGAAGTCACGGAAAGCGTGCTCGAGAAGCTGCGCGAAGCGGGCATCAAGGACATCCAGACGCTCTACACGAACGATCTGGATCAGGGCCCGTACATCTCGTCGACGCTGCGTGTCGACGAAACGACCGACAAGACGGCCGCGCGCATCGCGATCCACCGCATGATGCGTCCGGGCGAGCCGCCGACCGAAGAAGCGGTCGAGGCCCTGTTCAACCGTCTGTTCTACAGCGAAGAAGCGTACGACCTGTCGAAGGTCGGCCGCATGAAGTTCAACCGCCGCGTCGGCCGTGACGAGATCGTCGGCCCGATGACGCTGCAGGACGACGACATCCTCGCGACGATCAAGATCCTCGTCGAGCTGCGCAACGGCAAGGGCGAAGTGGACGACATCGACCACCTCGGCAACCGTCGCGTGCGTTGCGTCGGCGAACTGGCGGAAAACCAGTTCCGCGCCGGTCTCGTGCGTGTCGAGCGCGCGGTCAAGGAACGCCTCGGCCAGGCCGAAAGCGAAAACCTGATGCCGCACGACCTGATCAACTCGAAGCCGATTTCGTCGGCGATTCGCGAGTTCTTCGGCTCGTCGCAGCTGTCGCAGTTCATGGACCAGACCAACCCGCTGTCGGAAATCACGCACAAGCGCCGTGTTTCCGCACTGGGCCCGGGCGGTCTGACGCGCGAACGCGCAGGCTTCGAAGTCCGCGACGTGCACCCGACCCACTACGGCCGCGTGTGCCCGATCGAAACGCCGGAAGGTCCGAACATCGGCCTGATCAACTCGCTCGCGCTGTACGCGCACCTGAACGAGTACGGCTTCCTCGAGACGCCGTACCGCAAGGTCGTGGACAGCAAGGTGACCGATCAGATCGACTACCTGTCGGCGATCGAGGAAGGCCGCTACATGATCGCTCAGGCGAACGCCGCGATCGACGAAGACGGCCGACTCATCGACGAACTCGTGTCGTCGCGCGAAGCCGGCGAAACGATGATGGTCACGCCGGACCGTATCCAGTACATGGACGTCGCGCCGTCGCAGATCGTGTCGGTGGCCGCATCGCTGATTCCGTTCCTCGAGCACGATGACGCGAACCGCGCACTGATGGGCTCGAACATGCAGCGTCAGGCCGTGCCGTGTCTGCGTCCGGAAAAGCCGGTCGTCGGTACGGGCATCGAGCGTACCTGCGCGGTCGACTCCGGTACGACGGTCCAGGCGTTCCGCGGCGGTGTGGTCGACTACGTCGACGCAGGCCGTATCGTGATTCGCGTGAACGACGACGAAGCAGTCGCGGGTGAAGTCGGTGTCGACATCTACAACCTGATCAAGTACACGCGTTCGAACCAGAACACGAACATCAACCAGCGTCCGATCGTGAAGATGGGCGACAAGGTCTCGCGCGGCGACGTGCTGGCCGACGGCGCCTCGACGGACCTGGGCGAGCTCGCGCTCGGCCAGAACATGCTGATCGCGTTCATGCCGTGGAACGGCTACAACTTCGAGGATTCGATCCTGATCTCGGAGAAAGTGGTCGCGGACGATCGCTACACGTCGATCCACATCGAAGAGCTGAACGTCGTTGCACGCGACACGAAGCTCGGGCCGGAAGAAATCACGCGCGACATCTCGAACCTGGCGGAAGTCCAGCTCGGCCGTCTCGACGAATCGGGCATCGTGTACATCGGTGCTGAAGTCGAAGCAGGCGACGTGCTGGTCGGCAAGGTCACGCCGAAGGGCGAGACCCAGCTGACGCCGGAAGAGAAGCTGCTGCGCGCGATCTTCGGCGAGAAGGCTTCGGACGTGAAGGACACGTCGCTGCGCGTGCCGTCGGGCATGAGCGGCACCGTGATCGACGTCCAGGTGTTCACGCGTGAAGGCATCCAGCGCGACAAGCGTGCGCAACAGATCATCGACGACGAACTGAAGCGCTACCGTCTCGACCTGAACGACCAGCTGCGCATCGTGGAAGGCGACGCGTTCCAGCGTCTCGCCCGCATGCTCGTGGGCAAGGTCGCGAACGGCGGTCCGAAGAAGCTCGCGAAGGGCACGAAGATCGACCAGGCTTACCTGGAAGATCTCGACCACTACCACTGGTTCGACATCCGCCTCGCGGACGACGAAGCAGCGGCATCGCTCGAAGCGATCAAGAACTCGATCGAAGAGAAGCGTCACCAGTTCGATCTCGCGTTCGAAGAAAAGCGCAAGAAGCTCACGCAAGGCGACGAACTGCCGCCGGGCGTGCTGAAGATGGTCAAGGTGTACCTCGCGGTGAAGCGCCGTCTGCAGCCTGGCGACAAGATGGCAGGCCGTCACGGTAACAAGGGTGTCGTGTCGAAGATCGTCCCGATCGAAGACATGCCGTACATGGCCGATGGCCGTCCGGCAGACGTCGTGCTGAACCCGCTCGGCGTGCCGTCGCGGATGAACGTGGGTCAGGTTCTGGAAGTGCACCTCGGCTGGGCCGCGAAGGGCCTCGGCTGGCGTATCGGCGAAATGCTGCAGCGTCAGGCGAAGATCGAGGAACTGCGCACGTTCCTGACGAAGATCTACAACGAGTCGGGCCGCCAGGAAGATCTGGAAAGCTTCACCGACGACGAGATCCTCGAACTCGCGAAGAACCTGCGCGAAGGCGTGCCGTTCGCGACGCCGGTGTTCGACGGTGCGACCGAGGAAGAAATGGGCAAGATGCTCGACCTCGCGTTCCCGGACGACATCGCCGAACAGCTCGGCATGAACCCGTCGAAGAACCAGGTCCGTCTGTACGACGGCCGCACGGGTGAAATGTTCGAACGTCGCGTGACGCTCGGCTACATGCACTACCTGAAGCTGCACCACTTGGTCGACGACAAGATGCACGCGCGTTCGACCGGCCCGTACTCGCTCGTCACGCAGCAGCCGCTGGGTGGTAAGGCGCAGTTCGGTGGCCAGCGTTTCGGTGAAATGGAAGTGTGGGCACTCGAAGCGTACGGCGCGTCCTACGTGCTGCAGGAAATGCTGACGGTGAAGTCGGACGACGTGACCGGCCGGACGAAGGTGTACGAAAACCTCGTCAAGGGCGACCACGTGATCGATGCAGGCATGCCGGAATCCTTCAACGTGCTCGTGAAGGAAATCCGCTCGCTCGGTATCGATATCGATCTCGACCGCAATTAATCGGACTACGGAGAGAAAGCAATGAAAGCTCTGCTCGATCTATTCAAGCAAGTCCAACAGGAAGAAGTTTTCGACGCGATCAAGATCGGTCTGGCCTCGCCCGACAAGATCCGTTCGTGGTCGTTCGGCGAAGTGAAGAAGCCGGAGACCATCAACTACCGTACGTTCAAGCCGGAACGCGATGGTCTGTTCTGCGCGAAGATCTTCGGGCCGATCAAGGACTACGAGTGCCTGTGCGGCAAGTACAAGCGCCTGAAGCACCGCGGCGTGATCTGCGAGAAGTGCGGCGTCGAAGTGACGCTGGCGAAGGTGCGTCGCGAACGGATGGGCCACATCGAGCTGGCCTCGCCGGTCGCGCACATCTGGTTCCTGAAGTCGCTGCCGTCGCGTCTGGGCATGGTGCTCGACATGACGCTGCGCGACATCGAACGCGTGCTGTACTTCGAAGCGTACGTGGTGATCGAACCGGGCATGACGCCGCTGAAGGCGCGGCAGATCATGACCGAGGAGGATTACTACAACAAGGTCGAGGAATACGGCGACGAATTCCGTGCCGAAATGGGCGCGGAAGGCGTGCGTGAACTGCTGCGCGCGATCAACATCGACGAGCAGGTCGAGACGCTGCGCACCGAGCTGAAGAACACGGGCTCGGAAGCGAAGATCAAGAAGTACGCGAAGCGCCTGAAGGTCCTCGAGGCATTCCAGCGTTCGGGCATCAAGCCCGAGTGGATGATCCTCGAAGTGCTGCCGGTGCTGCCGCCGGAACTGCGTCCGCTCGTGCCGCTCGATGGCGGCCGTTTCGCGACGTCGGACCTGAACGACCTGTATCGCCGCGTGATCAACCGTAACAACCGGTTGAAGCGTCTGCTCGAGCTGAAGGCGCCTGAAATCATCGTCCGCAACGAAAAGCGGATGCTGCAGGAAGCCGTCGACTCGCTGCTCGACAACGGTCGTCGCGGCAAGGCGATGACGGGCGCGAACAAGCGCCCGCTGAAGTCGCTCGCCGACATGATCAAGGGCAAGGGCGGTCGTTTCCGTCAGAACCTGCTGGGCAAGCGCGTCGACTACTCGGGCCGTTCGGTCATCGTGGTCGGCCCGACGCTGAAGCTGCACCAGTGCGGCCTGCCGAAGCTGATGGCGCTCGAGCTGTTCAAGCCGTTCATCTTCAACAAGCTGGAAGTGATGGGGGTAGCTACGACCATCAAGGCTGCGAAGAAGGAGGTCGAGAACCAGACGCCGGTGGTGTGGGACATCCTCGAAGAGGTGATCCGCGAGCACCCGGTGATGCTGAACCGTGCGCCGACGCTGCACCGTCTCGGTATCCAGGCGTTCGAGCCGGTGCTGATCGAAGGCAAGGCAATCCAGCTGCACCCGCTCGTCTGCGCGGCGTTCAACGCCGACTTCGACGGTGACCAGATGGCCGTTCACGTGCCGCTGTCGCTCGAAGCGCAGATGGAAGCGCGCACGCTGATGCTCGCGTCGAACAACGTGCTGTTCCCGGCCAACGGCGATCCGTCGATCGTGCCGTCGCAGGATATCGTGCTGGGTCTGTACTACGCGACCCGCGAAGCGATCAACGGCAAGGGCGAAGGCCTGTCGTTCACGGGCGTGTCGGAAGTCATCCGCGCGTACGAGAACAAGGAAGTCGAGCTGGCCTCGCGCGTCAACGTGCGGATCACCGAAATGGTCCGCAACGAGGACACGTCGGAAGGCGCGCCGGAATTCGTGCCGAAGATCACGCTGTACGCGACGACCGTCGGCCGCGCGATCCTGTCGGAGATCCTGCCGCACGGCCTGCCGTTCTCGGTGCTGAACAAGCCGCTGAAGAAGAAGGAAATCTCGCGCCTGATCAACACGGCATTCCGCAAGTGCGGTCTGCGCGCGACGGTGGTGTTCGCCGACCAGCTGATGCAGTCGGGTTTCCGTCTCGCAACGCGTGCCGGCATCTCGATCTGCGTGGACGACATGCTCGTGCCGCCGCAGAAGGAAACGATCGTCGGCGACGCCGCGAAGAAGGTGAAGGAGTACGACCGCCAGTACATGTCGGGTCTCGTCACCGCGCAGGAACGCTACAACAACGTGGTCGACATCTGGTCGGCGACGTCGGAAGCGGTCGGCAAGGCGATGATGGAGCAGCTGTCGACGGAGCCGGTGATCGATCGCGACGGCAACGAGACGCGCCAGGAGTCGTTCAACTCGATCTACATGATGGCCGACTCGGGCGCCCGGGGTTCGGCGGTTCAGATTCGTCAGCTGGCTGGTATGCGAGGCCTGATGGCGAAGCCGGACGGCTCGATTATCGAGACGCCGATTACCGCGAACTTCCGCGAAGGTCTGAACGTGTTGCAGTACTTCATCTCGACCCACGGTGCACGTAAGGGTCTGGCTGATACGGCACTGAAGACCGCGAACTCGGGTTACCTGACGCGTCGTCTCGTCGACGTCACGCAGGATCTGGTCGTGGTGGAAGACGATTGCGGCACGTCGAACGGCGTGGCGATGAAGGCGCTGGTCGAAGGCGGTGAAGTCGTCGAAGCGCTGCGCGACCGTATCCTCGGCCGCGTCGCGGTCGCGGACGTCGTGAATCCGGAAACGCAGGAAACGCTGTACGAATCGGGCACGCTGCTCGACGAAACGGCGGTCGAGGAAATCGAACGCCTCGGCATCGACGAAGTGCGCGTGCGCACGCCGCTGACCTGCGAAACGCGTTACGGCCTGTGCGCAGCCTGCTACGGCCGCGACCTCGGCCGCGGCTCGCTCGTGAACGTCGGCGAAGCAGTCGGCGTGATCGCGGCGCAGTCGATCGGTGAACCGGGCACGCAGCTGACGATGCGTACGTTCCACATCGGTGGTGCGGCATCGCGTGCGGCAGTGGCTTCGTCGGTCGAAGCGAAGAGCAACGGTATCGTCCGCTTCACGGCGACGATGCGCTACGTCACGAACGCGAAGGGCGAGCAGATCGTCATTTCCCGTTCGGGCGAAGCGATGATCACCGACGACTTCGGTCGCGAGCGCGAGCGTCACAAAGTGCCGTACGGCGCGACGCTGCTGCAGCTCGACGGCGCGACCATCAAGGCCGGCACGCAGCTCGCCACGTGGGATCCGCTGACGCGCCCGATCATCACCGAGTACGGTGGTACGGTGAAGTTCGAGAACGTCGAGGAAGGCGTGACCGTCGCGAAGCAGATCGACGACGTGACCGGCCTGTCGACGCTGGTCGTGATCGACGTGAAGCGCCGCGGTTCGCAGGCTTCGAAGAGCGTGCGTCCGCAGGTGAAGCTGCTCGACGCGAACGGCGAGGAAGTGAAGATTCCGGGCACGGAGCACGCAGTGCAGATCGGCTTCCAGGTCGGCGCACTGATCACCGTGAAGGATGGTCAGCAGGTGCAGGTCGGTGAAGTGCTCGCACGTATCCCGACGGAAGCGCAGAAGACGCGTGACATTACCGGCGGTCTGCCGCGGGTGGCGGAACTGTTCGAAGCGCGTTCGCCGAAGGATGCCGGCATTCTCGCGGAAGTCACCGGTACGACGTCGTTCGGCAAGGACACGAAGGGCAAGCAGCGTCTCGTCATCACGGACCTCGAGGGCAACCAGCACGAGTTCCTGATCGCGAAGGAAAAGCAGGTTCTGGTTCACGATGCACAGGTCGTCAACAAGGGCGAAATGATCGTGGACGGTCCGGCCGATCCGCACGACATCCTGCGTCTGCAGGGTATCGAGGCGCTGTCGCGCTACATCGTCGACGAAGTGCAGGACGTGTACCGCCTGCAGGGCGTGAAGATCAACGACAAGCACATCGAGGTGATCGTTCGCCAGATGCTGCGTCGTGTGCAGATCACCGACAACGGTGATACGCGCTTCATCCCGGGTGAACAGGTCGAACGTTCCGACATGCTGGACGAGAACGATCGCATGATCGCCGAGGGCAAGCGCCCGGCTTCGTACGACAACGTGCTGCTCGGTATCACGAAGGCATCGCTGTCGACCGACTCGTTCATCTCCGCGGCATCGTTCCAGGAAACGACCCGCGTGCTGACCGAAGCGGCGATCATGGGCAAGCGCGACGATCTGCGCGGCCTGAAGGAAAACGTGATCGTCGGCCGTCTGATTCCGGCCGGTACGGGGCTCGCGTTCCACAAGGCACGCAAGGCGAAGGAATCGTCGGATCGCGAGCGTTTCGACCAGATCGCAGCGGAAGAGGCATTCGACTTCGGCACGCCGAGCGCGCCGGCGGAAGAGCCGCAACACCCGGCAGCCGAGTAAGCGCGGGGCGGCGCAAGCCGCGTTGCCTTGCTATCATCGCTGTCACCGAAACCGCCCGGTTCTGCCGGGCGGTTTTTTTTCATCCTTCGTTCACGCGCATCACGTGCCTGCGCAGCGCCGCGGCACATGCCCGGCGATCGCGTCCGATCCGGCCGCGGCAGGCCCGTGATGCACGCGAACGAACCCTGACCGAACGGCCAACATCGCGCGATTCGCCACGCGTCGCGCGAGCGGGTTGTTAAAATTGCGGTCATCGCTTAGCCGTCCCAGTTCTCATTCATGTCCCGCGCCCTCGAAATACTCGACGAAGTCTTTGGTTATTCCGCCTTTCGCGGCCAGCAGGGCGAGATCGTCGAGCACGTCGCCGGCGGCGGCGATTGCCTCGTGCTGATGCCGACCGGCGGCGGCAAGTCGCTGTGCTACCAGATTCCCGCGCTGCTGCGCCGCGAGGCCGGGCAGGGCGCCGGCATCGTCGTGTCGCCGCTGATCGCGCTGATGCAGGACCAGGTCGCCGCGTTGAGCGAAGTCGGCGTGCGCGCGGCCTACCTGAATTCGACGCTGTCGGGCGCCGAGGCCGCGGCCACCGAGCGCGCGCTGCGCGAAGGCGAAATCGACCTGCTGTACGTCGCGCCGGAGCGCTTGATGACGGGGCGCTTCCTCGAGCTGCTCGAGCGCGCGAAGATCGGCCTGTTCGCAATCGACGAAGCGCACTGCGTGTCGCAATGGGGGCACGATTTCCGCCCGGAATACATCCAGCTGTCGGTGCTGCACGAGCGCTTCCCGTCCGTGCCGCGCATCGCGCTGACCGCCACGGCCGATGCGATCACGCGCGACGAGATCATCCATCGTCTCGCGCTCGACGACGTGCGCGTGTTCGTGTCGAGCTTCGACCGTCCGAACATCCGTTACCGGATCGTCGAAAAGGACAACGCGCGCGCGCAGCTGCTCGACTTCATCCGCGCCGAGCACACGAATGCCGACGGCACGACCGATGCGGGTGTCGTCTATTGCCTGTCGCGCCGCAAGGTCGAGGAAACGGCTGAATGGCTGAAGGCGCAGGGCGTGCGCGCGCTGCCGTATCACGCGGGGATGGAATTCGAGGTGCGGCAGAAGCACCAGGAAATGTTCCAGCGCGAGGAAGGCATCGTGATGTGCGCGACGATCGCGTTCGGCATGGGCATCGACAAGCCCGACGTGCGCTTCGTCGCGCACCTCGATTTGCCGAAGAGCGTCGAAGGCTATTACCAGGAAACCGGCCGCGCCGGCCGCGACGGGATGCCCGCGAACGCGTGGATGGCGTATGGGCTGGGCGACGTCGTCCAGCAACGCAAGATGATCGACGAGTCCGATGCGGACGACGCACACAAGCGCGTGCAGACGTCGAAGCTCGATGCGCTGCTCGGGTTGTGCGAGACGATCTCGTGCCGCCGCGTGCGGCTGCTGAATTACTTCGGCGAGGCGAGCCAGCCGTGCGGCAACTGCGACACGTGCCTCGAGCCGCCCGCGTCGTGGGATGCGACGCGCGAGGCGCAGATGGCGCTGTCGTGCGTGTTCCGCGCGCAGCGCGCGAGCGGCTTCAATTTCGGCTCGAGCCACCTGATCGAGATCCTGCGCGGCGGGCGTACCGAAAAGGTGTTGCAGCGCGGCCACGACCAGCTCAGCACGTTCGGCATCGGCGCGGCGCTGTCCGAGCCCGAGTGGCGCGCGATTTTCCGGCAGCTCGTCGCGTACGGCTACCTGGCGGTCGACCATGGCGGCTTCGGCGCGCTGATGCTGACCGAGGCCGCGAAGCCCGTGCTGAAGAACGAGGAAAAAGTCACGCTGCGCCGCTACGTGAAGCCGCAGCGCACCCGCCAGTCGTCGAGCCGCAGCGGCACGCGCGTCGACCCGACGGCCGGCATGGGCGCCCGCGAGCGTGCGCGGTGGGACGCGCTGCGCGCATGGCGCGCGGAAACCGCGAAGACGGACGGCGTGCCGGCCTACGTGATCTTCCACGACGCGACGCTCGCCGAAATCGCACGCAACGCGCCGGAGACGATCGACGACCTGCGCCACATTCCCGGCATGGGCGTGCGCAAGCTCGAGCGCTTCGGCGACGAGATCATCGACGTCGTCGAATCGGCCTGACACAGCGTTCCGACCCCTCACGTAAACCGCGCGATCGGCCGGCAGATCACGCAAGCCGTTGACTTAGTTGGCATTTCCGGAATATCATGCTGGGTTCCGGTATTCGGTGGGCCGAGTCGCGTTCAATAGTTCGCGCCCGATTCGCCGGTTCGGAAGTCAACTGTGCGTCGATTCTCGCTTTGCCCGAAATCGGCGTGCAGATTTTGTTCAATTTCAGGAATAAACAATGCCAACCATCAACCAACTGGTTCGCAAAGGCCGTCAGTCGGAAACGACGAAGAGCAAGAGCCCGGCCCTGCAGGACTGCCCCCAGCGTCGCGGCGTGTGCACCCGTGTGTACACGACGACGCCGAAGAAGCCGAACTCGGCACTCCGTAAGGTCGCCAAGGTTCGTCTGACGAACGGCTTCGAAGTGATTTCGTACATCGGCGGTGAAGGCCACAACCTGCAGGAACACTCGGTTGTGCTGATCCGCGGCGGCCGTGTGAAGGACTTGCCGGGTGTGCGTTACCACATGGTTCGCGGCTCGCTGGATACCCAGGGCGTCAAGGACCGTAAGCAAGCGCGCTCGAAGTACGGCGCGAAGCGTGCAAAGGCTGCCAAGTAAGCAGTTTTTGATCAGGGATCGCCGCAGGGCGGTCAAGGCGGGAGTGCCGGATTGCCGGTGCTGTCGAGTAAGTGGTCACCCGGCCAAGCTGGTTAGTCGTGAAGATGTGATCGGGTTTGTTGGTGGCCGCGGAGCTGAATCCAGCTCCAACTGAACAAGTAAAGGAAGAATCATGCCGCGTCGTCGCGAAGTCCCCAAGCGGGAAGTGTTGCCGGATCCGAAGTTCGGCAACGTTGATGTTGCCAAGTTCATGAACATGCTGATGCTGTCCGGCAAGAAGTCGGTCGCAGAGCGCATCGTTTATGGCGCATTCGAACAAATCCAGACCAAGGGTGGCAAGGACCCGCTGGAAGTGTTCACGGTTGCGCTCAACAACGTGAAGCCGGTGGTCGAAGTGAAGAGCCGTCGCGTTGGTGGTGCCAACTATCAAGTTCCGGTCGAAGTGCGCCCGTCGCGTCGTATGGCATTGGCGATGCGCTGGCTGCGTGAGGCTGCGAAGAAGCGTAGCGAGAAGTCGATGGCCCTGCGCCTGGCAGGTGAACTCTCCGAAGCGGCCGAAGGCCGTGGCGGCGCGATGAAGAAGCGCGACGAAGTTCACCGCATGGCAGAAGCCAACCGCGCGTTCTCGCATTTCCGTTTCTAAGCGCCTGGCTGGGCTGTTTGCGGAAATAAATTCCGGGCGGGTGCGCTTTTCAGGCGCCTCGCCCGTTTGTGTTGAGGCGTGATGCAGCAGGGCTGCGTCACGTCATCCCAGTAGAGGATCAAAGTGGCTCGCAAGACTCCTATCGAGCGCTACCGCAATATCGGTATTAGCGCTCACATCGACGCCGGCAAAACGACGACGACCGAGCGCATTCTGTTTTACACCGGTGTGAACCACAAGATCGGTGAAGTCCACGACGGCGCAGCCACGATGGACTGGATGGAGCAGGAACAGGAACGTGGCATCACGATCACGTCCGCTGCTACCACGGCCTTCTGGAAGGGCATGGGCGGCAACTATCCGGAACACCGCATCAACATCATCGACACCCCGGGCCACGTCGACTTCACGATCGAAGTGGAGCGTTCGATGCGCGTGCTCGACGGCGCGTGCATGGTGTACTGCGCAGTGGGCGGCGTGCAGCCGCAGTCGGAAACGGTGTGGCGTCAGGCGAACAAGTACAAGGTGCCGCGTCTCGCGTTCGTCAACAAGATGGACCGTACCGGCGCGAACTTCTTCAAGGTCTACGACCAGCTCCGTCTGCGCCTGAAGGCGAACCCGGTTCCGGTCGTGGTGCCGATCGGCGCGGAAGAGAACTTCAAGGGCGTCGTCGACCTGATCAAGATGAAGGCGATCATTTGGGACGAAGCGTCGCAAGGCACGAAGTTCGACTACGTCGACATCCCGGCCGAGCTCGCGGAGACCTGCAAGGAATGGCGCGAAAAGATGGTCGAAGTGGCTGCCGAAGCCAGCGAAGACCTGATGAACAAGTACCTGGAAGAAGGCGATCTGCCGGAAGCCGACATCGTCAAGGCGCTGCGTGATCGTACGATCGCGTGCGAAATCCAGCCGATGCTGTGCGGTACCGCGTTCAAGAACAAGGGCGTGCAGCGTATGCTCGACGCCGTGATCGACTTCCTGCCGTCGCCGGTCGACATCCCGCCGGTCAAGGGCGAACTCGAAAACGGTGAAGAAGCAGAGCGCAAGGCATCGGACGAAGAGAAGTTCTCGTCGCTCGCGTTCAAGATCATGACCGACCCGTTCGTCGGCCAGCTGATCTTCTTCCGTGTGTACTCGGGCGTCGTCAACTCGGGCGACACGCTGCTGAACTCGACCAAGGGCAAGAAGGAACGCCTCGGTCGTATTCTGCAGATGCACGCGAACCAGCGTGAAGAAATCAAGGAAGTCCGCGCAGGCGACATCGCTGCAGCGGTCGGCCTGAAGGAAGCAACCACGGGCGACACGCTGTGCGACCCGGCGAACCCGATCGTTCTCGAACGCATGGTGTTCCCGGAGCCGGTGATTTCGCAGGCGGTCGAGCCGAAGACCAAGGCCGACCAGGAAAAGATGGGCCTCGCCCTGAACCGTCTGGCTCAGGAAGACCCGTCGTTCCGCGTGCAGACCGACGAAGAGTCGGGCCAGACCATCATTTCGGGCATGGGCGAGCTCCACCTCGAAATTCTGGTCGACCGGATGAAGCGTGAATTCGGCGTGGAAGCGACCGTCGGCAAGCCGCAGGTTGCGTACCGTGAAACGATCCGTTCGACGGCGAAGGATGTCGACGGCAAGTTCGTCAAGCAGTCGGGTGGTCGCGGCCAGTACGGTCACGCGGTCATCACGCTCGAGCCGAACGAACAAGGCAAGGGCTACGAGTTCTTCGACGAGATCAAGGGTGGTGTGATTCCGCGTGAATACATCCCGGCGGTCGACAAGGGTATCCAGGACACGCTGAAGTCGGGCGTGCTGGCTGGCTTCCCGGTCGTCGACGTGAAGGTTCACCTGACGTTCGGTTCGTACCACGACGTTGACTCGAACGAAAACGCGTTCCGCATGGCCGGTTCGATGGCGTTCAAGGAAGCGATGCGCAAGGCGAATCCGGTCGTCCTCGAGCCGATGATGGCTGTCGAAGTCGAGACGCCGGAAGACTACATGGGCAACGTGATGGGCGACCTGTCGGGCCGTCGCGGTATCGTCCAGGGCATGGAAGACATGGTTGGCGGCGGCAAGATCGTGCGCGCCGAAGTGCCGCTGTCGGAAATGTTCGGCTACTCGACGTCGCTGCGCTCGCTGACGCAAGGTCGTGCAACGTACACGATGGAGTTCAAGCACTACGCTGAAGCTCCGCGCAACGTTGCCGAAGCGATCATCAGCGCGAAGTCGAAGTAAATCTGTAGCTACCAACTGATTATTTTTTGAAAGAAGAGAATCATGGCAAAAGAAAAGTTTGAGCGGACCAAGCCGCACGTGAACGTTGGTACGATTGGTCACGTTGACCACGGCAAGACGACGCTGACGGCAGCGATCACGACGGTTCTGACGAAGAAGTTCGGCGGCGAAGCGAAGGCATACGACCAGATCGACGCGGCACCGGAAGAAAAGGCGCGCGGCATCACGATCAACACGGCGCACGTCGAGTACGAAACGGCTAACCGCCACTACGCACACGTCGACTGCCCGGGCCACGCTGACTATGTGAAGAACATGATCACGGGCGCGGCGCAGATGGACGGCGCGATCCTGGTTTGCTCGGCAGCAGACGGCCCGATGCCGCAAACGCGTGAGCACATCCTGCTGGCGCGTCAGGTTGGCGTTCCGTACATCATCGTGTTCCTGAACAAGTGCGACATGGTGGACGACGCTGAACTGCTCGAGCTGGTCGAGATGGAAGTTCGCGAACTGCTGTCGAAGTACGACTTCCCGGGCGACGACACGCCGATCGTGAAGGGTTCGGCGAAGCTGGCGCTGGAAGGCGACACGGGCGAGCTGGGCGAAGTGGCGATCATGAGCCTGGCCGACGCGCTGGACACGTACATCCCGACGCCGGAGCGTGCAGTTGACGGCGCGTTCCTGATGCCGGTGGAAGACGTGTTCTCGATCTCGGGCCGTGGTACGGTGGTGACGGGTCGTGTCGAGCGCGGCATCGTGAAGGTCGGCGAGGAAATCGAAATCGTCGGTATCAAGCCGACGGTGAAGACGACCTGCACGGGCGTTGAAATGTTCCGCAAGCTGCTGGACCAAGGTCAGGCGGGCGACAACGTGGGTATCCTGCTGCGCGGCACGAAGCGTGAAGACGTGGAGCGTGGCCAGGTTCTGGCGAAGCCGGGTTCGATCACGCCGCACACGCACTTCACGGCTGAAGTGTACGTGCTGAGCAAGGACGAAGGCGGCCGTCACACGCCGTTCTTCAACAACTACCGTCCGCAGTTCTACTTCCGTACGACGGACGTGACGGGCTCGATCGAGCTGCCGAAGGACAAGGAAATGGTGATGCCGGGCGACAACGTGTCGATCACGGTGAAGCTGATCGCTCCGATCGCGATGGAAGAAGGTCTGCGCTTCGCGATCCGCGAAGGCGGCCGTACGGTCGGCGCCGGCGTCGTCGCCAAGATCATCGAGTAATATCGACGATCCGCGGATCCCGGTGGGGTCCGCGATTCCCGCGGTACGCCGTTGTACCGCCGAAACCGGGTGCCCAGCTTGTGCTGGCGCCCGGTTTTGTTTTTGCGGCCGCGCGTTGCGCGGGCCGAGAAACACGCCACACTGCTCCGGAATTTCGTGTAGAATCGCGGGCTTAGCAGTGGAAGTACCGTCCGGAACCTGATGCTTCGCTCCCCGCTGGTGTCATGTTTCACGTTCTTTTAGTGTCCGGCGATGCAATATCGCCTCGCTCTTTTCAAGGAATTGTCATGCAGCAACAGAAAATCCGCATTCGCCTGAAGGCTTTCGACTATCGTCTGATCGATCAATCGGCTGCCGAAATCGTCGATACCGCGAAGCGGACTGGCGCAATCGTCCGTGGCCCGGTGCCGCTGCCGACGCGCATCCAGCGTTTTGACATCCTGCGTTCGCCGCACGTCAACAAGACGTCGCGCGATCAGCTCGAAATCCGTACCCACCAGCGCCTGATGGACATCGTCGACCCGACGGACAAGACCGTCGACGCGCTGATGAAGCTCGACCTGCCGGCTGGCGTCGACGTGGAAATCAAGCTGCAGTAAGGCTTTCGGCGCCGACCGGCGTACCGGATGGCGCTAAGTCTTTGTATTGCTTGCGGAAATCGAGAAGTCGGGCTATACTGCTTGGCTTTTCGCGTATTCGCGTAAAAAAGTTGGGCCTTGCGTGCCCGGCATTTTGTAAATCAGCCCCGACCAATCGCAGTCGGGAATGGAGAAAATGATGAGCCTTGGACTCGTAGGTCGCAAGGTTGGCATGACCCGTATCTTCACGGCGGAAGGGGATTCGATTCCCGTCACCGTGCTGGACGTGTCGGACAACCGCGTGACGCAGATCAAGACTGTTGAAACCGACGGCTACACGGCCGTGCAGGTTGCATTCGGCTCCCGCCGCGCATCGCGCGTGACGAAGCCGCTGGCAGGTCATCTCGCCAAAGCCGGTGTCGAAGCCGGTGAAATCCTCAAGGAATTCCGCATTGACGCGGCCAAGGCAGCCGAGCTGTCGAATGGCGCCGTGGTCGGTGCAGATCTTTTCGAAGTGGGCCAGAAGGTCGACGTGCAAGGCGTGTCGATCGGTAAGGGCTACGCCGGTACGATCAAGCGTTACAACTTCTCCTCCGGCCGTGCCACGCACGGTAACTCGCGCTCGCACAACGTGCCGGGCTCGATCGGTATGGCGCAGGATCCGGGTCGTGTTTTCCCGGGTAAACGCATGACGGGTCACATGGGTGACGTGACGGTGACGGTGCAGAACCTCGAAATCGCTCGTATCGACGCAGAGCGCAAGCTGCTGCTCGTGAAGGGTGCGATTCCGGGCGCGAAGGGCGGCAAGGTCTTCGTGACGCCGGCCGTCAAGACCAAGGGGGCGAAATAATGGAACTCAAGCTCCTGAACGAAAATGGTCAGGAAGGTGCAGTGGTCAACGCATCGGACGTCGTGTTCGGTCGTGACTACAACGAAGCGCTGATCCACCAGGTCGTCATCGCTTACCAGGCGAATGCTCGCCAGGGTAACCGCGCACAGAAGGACCGTGAGCAAGTCAAGCACACGACCAAGAAGCCGTGGCGCCAGAAGGGTACGGGCCGCGCTCGTGCCGGTATGTCGTCGAGCCCGCTGTGGCGTGGCGGTGGTCGTATCTTCCCGAATTCGCCGGAAGAAAACTTCTCGCACAAGGTCAACAAGAAGATGCATCGCGCAGGTCTCTGCTCGATCTTCTCGCAGCTGGCCCGTGAAGGCCGTCTGTCGGTCGTCGAGGACATCATCCTCGAAGCGCCGAAGACCAAGCTGCTGGCCGACAAATTCAAGACCATGGGTCTCGACTCCGTGCTGATCATCACCGACACGGTCGACGAGAACCTGTACCTGGCTTCGCGCAACCTGCCGCACGTGGCGATTGTCGAGCCGCGCTACGCTGACCCGCTGTCGCTGATCTACTTCAAGAAAGTGCTGGTCACGAAGGCTGCGGTCGCCCAGATCGAGGAGTTGCTGTCATGAGCGAGATTCGCAAGAACGATCATCGTTTGATGCAGGTCCTGCTCGCACCGGTGATCTCGGAAAAGGCGACGCTGGTTGCCGACAAGAACGAGCAAGTCGTGTTCGAAGTCGCACCGGATGCCACGAAGCAGGAAGTGAAGGCGGCTGTCGAGCTGCTGTTCAAGGTTGAAGTTGATTCCGTCAACGTGCTGGTTCAGAAGGGCAAGCAAAAGCGCTTTGGCCGTTCGATGGGCCGCCGCAAGGACGTGAAGAAGGCGTACGTCTGCCTGAAGCCCGGCCAGGAAATCAACTTTGAAGCGGAGGCCAAGTAATCATGGCAATCGTTAAAGTTAAGCCGACATCGCCGGGTCGCCGCGCGATGGTCAAGGTGGTCAACAAGAACCTGCACCAGGGCAAGCCGTTCGCGGCACTGCTCGACTCGCAGAGCTCGACCGCCGGCCGTAACAACAACGGTCGTATCACCACGCGTCACAAGGGTGGTGGTCACAAGCAGCACTACCGTATCGTCGATTTCCGTCGCACGAAGGACGGCATCCCGGCAAAGGTCGAACGTCTCGAGTACGACCCGAACCGCAGCGCGAACATCGCGCTGGTGCTCTACGCAGACGGCGAACGTCGCTACATCATCGCCCCGAAGGGCCTGACCGTCGGCCAACAGCTGATGTCGGGTTCGGAAGCGCCGATCCGTGCAGGCAACACGCTGCCGATCCGCAACATTCCGGTCGGTACGACGATCCACTGCATCGAGATGCTGCCGGGCAAGGGTGCGCAAATGGCGCGTTCGGCTGGCACGTCGGCCATGCTGCTGGCACGCGAAGGCGTCTACGCGCAGGTTCGTCTGCGTTCGGGCGAAATCCGCCGCGTGCACATCGAGTGCCGTGCAACGATCGGTGAAGTCGGCAACGAAGAGCACAGCCTGCGCCAGATCGGCAAGGCTGGCGCGAACCGCTGGCGCGGTATCCGCCCGACGGTGCGTGGCGTTGCGATGAACCCGGTTGATCACCCGCACGGTGGTGGTGAGGGCAAGACGGCTGCAGGTCGCGACCCGGTGAGCCCGTGGGGTACGCCGGCTAAGGGTTACCGCACCCGCAGCAACAAGCGCACGACGACGATGATCGTCCAGCGCCGTCACAAGCGTTAAGGAGTAGGCAATGGCACGTTCTGTTAAAAAAGGTCCGTTCTGCGACGCCCATTTGCTGAAGAAAGTTGAGGCGGCTGCAGCTTCGCGCGACAAAAAGCCGATCAAGACCTGGTCGCGTCGCTCGACGATTCTGCCGGATTTCATCGGCCTGACGATCGCTGTTCACAACGGCCGTCAACACGTTCCGGTGTACATCTCGGAAAACATGGTCGGCCACAAGCTTGGCGAGTTCGCACTGACCCGTACGTTCAAGGGTCACGCAGCCGACAAGAAGGCCAAGAAATAAGGGGCAATCAAGATGGAAGTGAAAGCAATTCATCGCGGTGCCCGCATCTCGGCGCAAAAAACGCGCCTTGTGGCTGACCAGATCCGCGGTTTGCCGGTCGACAAGGCGCTGAACGTTCTGACGTTCTCGCCGAAGAAGGCGGCTGGCATCGTGAAGAAGGTTGTGCTGTCGGCAATCGCGAATGCGGAGCACAACGAAGGCGCTGATATCGACGAGCTCAAGATCAAGAGCATCTACGTCGACAAGGCTGCATCGCTCAAGCGTTTCACCGCGCGCGCAAAGGGCCGCGGTAACCGCATCGAGAAGCAATCCTGTCACATCACTGTGACGGTCGGGAATTAAGGAGCCATACGATGGGACAGAAAATTCATCCGACTGGCTTCCGCCTGGCTGTCAGCCGCAATTGGGCTTCGCGTTGGTACGCGAACAACAACAATTTCGCGGCGATGCTGCAGGAAGACATCGGTGTTCGTGAATACCTGAAGAAGAAGCTGAAGAACGCTTCGGTCGGTCGGGTCGTCATCGAGCGTCCGGCGAAGAACGCGCGCATCACGATTTACAGCTCGCGTCCGGGCGTGGTCATCGGCAAGAAGGGCGAGGATATCGAACAGCTGAAGACGGAACTGCAACGCCGCATGGGCGTGCCGGTTCACGTCAACATCGAAGAAATCCGCAAGCCGGAAACCGATGCTCAGCTGATCGCTGACTCGATCACGCAACAGCTCGAGCGCCGGATCATGTTCCGTCGCGCGATGAAGCGTGCGATGCAGAACGCGATGCGTCTGGGTGCCCAAGGCATCAAGATCATGAGCGCAGGCCGTCTGAACGGTATCGAAATCGCTCGTACGGAGTGGTATCGCGAAGGTCGCGTGCCGCTTCACACGCTGCGTGCTGATATCGACTACGCGACTTCGGAAGCGAAGACGACTTACGGGATCATCGGCGTCAAGGTGTGGGTCTACAAGGGCGATACGCTCGGCCGCAACGACGCACCGGTGGTGGAAGAAGTAGCCGAAGACAAGCGTCCGCGTCGCAATGCGCGTCCGGGCGACCGTCGTCCGCGCCGTGACGGCGAAGGCGGCGCTCCGGGTGCTCGTCGTGGCGCACCGCGCCGTGGCGCCGGCAAGCCCGAAGACGGCAAGACTGGAGAATAACGATGCTGCAACCGAAACGCAGAAAGTATCGTAAAGAGCAGAAGGGTCGTAACACCGGCAAGGCGACGCGCGGCAACGCAGTGTCGTTCGGTGAATTCGGCCTGAAGGCGATCGGTCGCGGTCGTTTGACCGCACGTCAGATTGAAGCGGCGCGTCGTGCAATGACGCGTCACATCAAGCGTGGCGGCCGTATCTGGATCCGGATCTTCCCGGACAAGCCGATTTCGCAGAAGCCGGCCGAAGTGCGTATGGGTAACGGTAAGGGTAACCCGGAGTACTACGTCGCCGAGATTCAGCCGGGCAAGATGCTCTATGAAATGGACGGCGTAACCGAAGAACTGGCACGCGAAGCGTTCCGTCTGGCTGCAGCCAAGCTGCCGCTGAAGACGGCATTCATCGTGCGCCAGCTCGGCGCCTAAGGAGAAAACATGAAGGCTTCCGAACTTCTCCAGAAAGACCAGGCCGCGCTCAACAAGGAGCTGGCGGACCTGCTGAAGGCGCAATTCGGCCTGCGCATGCAACTCGCGACCCAGCAGCTCACGAACACGAGCCAGCTGAAGAAGGTTCGTCGCGACATCGCACGTGTGCGGACCGTCATGACTCAGAAGGCGAACCAGAAATGAACGATAGCGTGAAAACCTCGCTGAAGCGGACGCTGGTCGGTCGGGTCGTCAGCAACAAGATGGACAAGACCGTCACCGTGCTGATCGAGCACCGCGTCAAGCACCCGATCTACGGCAAGTATGTCGTGCGTTCGAAGAAGTACCACGCGCACGATGAAGCGAACACCTACAACGAAGGCGATCTCGTCGAAATTCAGGAAACGCGTCCTGTTTCGAAGACGAAGGCCTGGACGGTGTCGCGCCTCGTCGAAGCCGCTCGCGTCATCTAAGCGGGCAGCGCAGTAGGCAGTAACGGGCACTTCTCCACGAAGTGCTTGAAATCGCAAAGTTTTTGCTTGCGTGACCGGGATTATTTGTTATAATCCCGGTCTTCCCTCTTTATGGGAGCCCCGTCGCGGGCGAAGTTGGTGGGGGAAGCGGACTGGCGCCTGCCTGTCCGAAAGATTCACCGAATTGCGATGGCGGGTTTCGTTTGCCGTCGCTGCTGTTCCAACCCAAGCAGCCGATTGGCTGACGGGACCAAGACTGACCGAATGCATCATGGTGGTGCATCCGGATTAAGTTGGGAAAGACAAACCATGATCCAGACCGAATCTCGGCTCGAAGTAGCCGACAACACGGGTGCACGTGAAGTCCTGTGCATCAAGGTGCTCGGCGGCTCGAAGCGTCGTTATGCCGGCATTGGCGACATCATCAAGGTGAGCGTCAAAGAGGCAACGCCGCGCGGGCGCGTGAAGAAAGGCGAAATTTACAACGCCGTGGTGGTCCGCACCGCCAAGGGCGTGCGCCGTCAAGACGGCTCGCTGATCAAGTTCGACGGCAACGCCGCTGTGCTTTTGAATAACAAGCTCGAGCCGATCGGCACCCGTATTTTCGGGCCGGTGACGCGTGAGCTGCGTAGCGAACGATTCATGAAGATCGTTTCGCTGGCGCCGGAAGTGCTGTAAGGAGTCGCGATGAACAAGATTCGCAAAGGTGACGAAGTCATCGTCGTCACTGGCAAGGACAAGGGCAAGCGCGGCGTCGTGCTGGCTGTCGGTGCTGAACATGTGACGGTTGAAGGTATCAACCTCGTCAAGAAGCATGTGAAGCCGAACCCGATGAAGGGTACGACGGGCGGCGTGGAAGCGAAGACGATGCCCCTGCATATTTCGAACGTCGCACTGGTCGACGCGAATGGCAAGGCGTCGCGTGTTGGCATCAAGGTCGAGGAAGGCAAGAAGGTTCGCTTCCTGAAGACGACCGGTGCCGTACTGAGCGCCTGACGCAGCGGAGTAAAAAATGGCTCGTTTTCAAGAGTTTTACAAAGAAAAGGTTGTGCCCGGCCTGATCGAGAAGTTCGGTTACAAGTCGGTCATGGAAGTGCCGCGCATCACCAAGATCACGCTGAACATGGGTCTTGGCGAAGCGATCGCTGACAAGAAGATCATCGAGAACGCCGTTGGCGACCTCACGAAGATCGCCGGCCAGAAGCCGGTCGTCACGAAGGCCCGCAAGGCAATCGCAGGCTTCAAGATCCGCCAGGGTTACCCGATCGGCGCGATGGTGACGCTGCGTGGCCGCGCGATGTACGAATTCCTCGACCGTTTCGTGACGGTTGCCCTGCCCCGCGTGCGTGACTTCCGCGGCGTGTCGGGTCGTGCTTTCGATGGCCGTGGCAACTACAACATCGGTGTGAAAGAGCAGATCATTTTCCCCGAAATCGATTACGACAAGATCGACGCACTGCGTGGGCTGAACATCAGCATCACGACGACTGCGAAGACCGACGACGAAGCAAAGGCTCTGCTCGCCAGCTTCAAGTTCCCGTTCAGAAACTGAGGTTACCGTGGCTAAACTGGCACTGATCGAACGTGAAAAGAAGCGCGCCCGCCTGGTCGCGAAGTTCGCAGCAAAGCGCGAAGCGCTGAAGGCGATCGTCGAAGACCAAAGCAAGTCGGAAGAAGAGCGCTACGAAGCACGCCTGGAGCTGCAGCAACTGCCCCGCAACGCAAACCCGACCCGCCAGCGTAACCGCTGCGCGATCACGGGCCGTCCGCGTGGCACGTTCCGTAAATTCGGCCTCGCGCGTAACAAGATTCGTGAAATCGCATTCCGTGGCGAGATTCCTGGCCTGACCAAGGCGAGCTGGTAATAGGAGAAACGTAAATGAGCATGAGTGATCCTATCGCCGATATGCTGACTCGCATCCGCAACGCGCAGATGGTCGAGAAGGTATCGGTCGCGATGCCCTCGTCGAAGGTCAAGGTTGCAATCGCGCAAGTCCTGAAGGACGAAGGTTATATCGACGATTTCGCCGTGAAGGCGGAAGGTGCGAAGTCCGAACTGAATATCGCGCTGAAGTACTACGCAGGTCGCCCGGTCATCGAACGCCTCGAGCGCGTGTCGAAGCCTGGTCTGCGCGTGTACCGCGGCCGTAACGACATTCCGCAGGTCATGAATGGCCTCGGTGTGGCAATCGTGTCGACGCCGAAGGGCGTGATGACCGACCGCAAGGCGCGCGCTACCGGCGTCGGCGGCGAAGTCATCTGCTACGTCGCTTAAAGCCGAGGAGAGAGAAACATGTCTCGAGTAGGTAAGAGCCCGATCGCGCTGCAAGGCGCGGAAGTCAAGCTGGCCGACGGTGCAATCACCGTCAAGGGCCCGCTGGGCACCATCACGCAAGCGATCAATCCGCTCGTGAACGTGGCGAACAACGACGGCACGCTGAATCTGTCGCCGGTCGACGAAAGCCGCGAAGCAAATGCACTGTCGGGCACGATGCGCGCGATCATCGCGAATGCCGTGCACGGCGTGACCAAGGGTTTCGAGCGCAAGCTGACGCTGGTTGGCGTCGGTTACCGTGCGCAAGCGCAAGGCGACAAGCTGAACCTGTCGCTGGGTTTCTCGCACCCGGTGGTGCACCAGATGCCGGAAGGCGTCAAGGCTGAAACCCCGACGCAAACCGAAATCGTGATCAAGGGGATCAACAAGCAACAAGTCGGTCAAGTGGCTGCGGAAGTCCGCGGTTACCGTCCGCCGGAGCCGTACAAGGGCAAGGGCGTGCGTTATGCCGACGAGGTTGTGATCCTCAAAGAAACGAAGAAGAAGTAAGGGTGCGCAATCATGGATAAGACTCAATCTCGCCTGCGCCGCGCTCGCCAGACGCGTATCAAGATCGCTGAGCTGCAGGTCGCGCGTCTCGCCGTGCATCGCACGAACACGCACATCTACGCTCAAGTGTTCTCGCCCTGCGGCACCAAGGTGCTGGCCAGCGCGTCGACGCTCGAAGCGGAAGTGCGCGCAGAACTGGCCGACAAGTCGGGCAAGGGCGGCAACGTCAATGCCGCGACGCTGATCGGCAAGCGTATTGCCGAAAAGGCAAAGGCTGCCGGCATCGAATCCGTCGCCTTCGACCGCTCGGGCTTCCGCTACCACGGCCGCGTCAAGGCGCTGGCTGAGGCAGCTCGCGAAGCTGGGCTCAAGTTCTAAGGAAGGAATTCGTCATGGCAAAGATGCAAGCGAAAGTTCAGGCTGACGAGCGCGACGACGGCCTTCGCGAAAAGATGATTTCGGTCAACCGCGTGACCAAGGTCGTGAAGGGTGGCCGTATTCTCGGCTTCGCCGCACTGACCGTGGTTGGCGACGGTGATGGCCGCATCGGTATGGGCAAGGGCAAGGCGAAGGAAGTGCCGGTCGCTGTCCAGAAGGCAATGGAACAAGCTCGCCGCAACATGTTCAAGGTGCCGCTCAAGAACGGCACGCTGCAACACGAAGTGCACGGCAAGCACGGCGCATCCGCTGTCCTCCTCGCTCCGGCGAAGGCAGGTACGGGCGTGATCGCCGGCGGCCCGATGCGCGCAGTGTTCGACGTGATGGGCGTTCAGAACGTCGTGGCGAAGAGCCACGGTTCGACGAACCCGTACAACCTCGTTCGCGCCACGCTGGACGGCCTGCGTAAGCAGTCGACCCCAGCAGACATCGCGGCGAAGCGCGGCAAGTCCGTCGAAGAAATTTTGGGCTAAGCCCGGGTGGTCACCATGTCTGAAAAAACTGTCAAGGTTCAGCTCGTCAAGAGCCTGATCGGGACCCGCGAATCGCACCGCGCGACCGTGCGTGGCCTGGGCCTGCGCCGACTCAACTCGGTTAGCGAGCTGCAGGACACGCCGGCGGTCCGCGGCATGATCAACAAGGTCTCGTACCTCGTTAAGGTCATCGCGTAAGCGGCCCTACGGATCAAGGAGTTGATATGGAATTGAATAACCTGAAGCCGGCAGCTGGCGCCAAGCACGCCAAGCGTCGCGTCGGTCGTGGCATCGGTTCGGGCCTCGGCAAGACGGCTGGCCGTGGTCACAAGGGTCAGAAATCGCGTTCGGGCGGCTTCCACAAAGTCGGTTTCGAAGGCGGTCAGATGCCGCTGCAACGTCGTCTGCCGAAGCGCGGCTTCACGTCGCTGACGAAGGAATTCGTCGGTGAAGTGCGCCTGGGCGACCTCGAGAAGCTGCCGGTCGACGAGATCGATCTGCTCGCACTGAAGCAAGCCGGCCTGGTCGGCGAGCTGACGAAGAGCGCAAAGATCATCGCGACGGGCGAACTGAAGCGCAAGATCGTCGTGAAGGGTCTCGGTGCCACCAAGGGTGCGCGCGCTGCGATCGAAGCGGCTGGCGGTTCGTTCGCCGAGTGACACGCGTAGCGCGTCGTCACTTGCATTCATCGGAGAAGGTACTTGGCTAACAGCCCGAGTCTTGCAAAACCCGGTCGAAGCACGGCGAAATTCGGCGATCTGCGCCGGCGAGCGATGTTCCTGCTCCTGGCGCTGATCGTCTATCGCATCGGCGCGCACATTCCCGTGCCGGGCATCGATCCGGATCAACTGGCTAAGCTGTTCCAGAGCCAGGCGGGCGGCATCCTGGGCATGTTCAACATGTTCTCGGGTGGCGCGCTTTCCCGCTTCACGATCTTTGCGCTGGGGATCATGCCGTACATCTCGGCGTCGATCATCATGCAGTTGCTGGCGATCGTTTCGCCGCAGCTCGAGGCGCTGAAGAAGGAAGGGCAGGCAGGGCAACGGAAGATCACGCAGTACACGCGGTATTTCACCGTGGTGCTCGCGACCTTCCAGGCATTCGGTATCGCGGCTGCGCTGGAAAACCAGCCGGGCCTCGTCACCGATCCCGGCATGCTGTTCCGTCTGACGACGGTCGTGACGCTGGTAACGGGCACGATGTTCCTGATGTGGCTCGGTGAGCAGATTACCGAGCGTGGTCTGGGCAACGGTATCTCGATCATCATCTTCGGCGGGATCGCAGCAGGGTTCCCGAATGCCGTGGGTGGGTTGTTCGAGCTGGTGCGTACGGGTTCGATGAGCATCATTTCGGCGATCATCATCGTCGTTCTGATCGCCGCGGTGACTTACCTGGTCGTGTTCATCGAACGCGGTCAGCGCAAGATCCTCGTGAACTACGCAAAGCGTCAGGTCGGCAACAAGATCTACGGTGGGCAGTCGTCGCATCTGCCGCTGAAGCTGAACATGTCGGGCGTGATTCCGCCGATCTTTGCATCGTCGATCATTCTGTTCCCGGCAACGATTCTCGGCTGGTTCAGTACCGGTCAGCCGACAGGAAGCTGGATTTCCAATACGTTGCATAACGTTGCGGAAGCGCTGAAGCCGGGCCAGCCGGTCTATGTGCTGCTGTACACGCTGGCAATCGTGTTTTTCTGCTTCTTCTACACCGCACTGGTGTTCAACAGCAGGGAGACCGCAGACAACCTGAAGAAGAGCGGCGCGTTTGTTCCGGGCATCCGTCCGGGCGATCAGACCGCACGATATATCGACCGCATCCTCACGCGTCTGACGCTGGCCGGTGCGATCTACATCGTCTTCGTGTGTCTGCTGCCGGAATTCCTGGTGCTGCGCTGGAACGTGCCGTTTTATTTTGGTGGAACGTCGCTGCTGATCATTGTCGTCGTCACGATGGACTTTATGGCGCAGGTGCAGTCGTACGTTATGTCGCAACAGTATGAGTCACTGCTCAAGAAGGCTAACTTCAAGGGCGGCAACATCCCGATGCGTTGAAAGGACTATGGCCAAAGACGATGTAATCCAGATGCAGGGTGAGGTGATTGAAAACCTCCCGAATGCGACCTTCCGCGTGAAGCTGGAAAACGGCCATGTCGTGTTGGGGCATATTTCCGGGAAGATGCGGATGCACTACATCCGCATCCTGCCGGGCGACAAGGTGACGGTTGAATTGACGCCTTACGATCTGTCTCGTGCGCGGATCGTGTTCCGGGCGAAGTGATTTGAAAAAAGGGTATTATCATGAAAGTGATGGCATCGGTTAAGCGCATTTGCCGCAATTGCAAGATCATCAAGCGCAAAGGCGTCGTTCGCGTGATCTGCAGCTCGGATCCGCGCCACAAGCAGCGCCAAGGCTGACCGCGCGTTTGTTTGCGCTTTTTGTTTGAGGAAAAACAATGGCTCGTATCGCAGGGGTTAACATCCCGAATCACCAGCATACCGAGATCGGCCTGACGGCTATCTTCGGTATCGGCCGCACCCGTTCGCGCAGCATCTGCGTGGCAGCTGGCGTCGATTTTTCGAAGAAGGTCAAGGATCTGACCGACGCAGACCTGGAAAAGCTGCGTGAAGAAGTAGGCAAGTTTGTCGTCGAAGGCGATCTGCGCCGTGAAGTGACGATGAACATCAAGCGCCTGATGGACCTCGGTTGCTACCGCGGCGTCCGTCATCGCAAGGGCCTGCCGATGCGCGGTCAGCGTACGCGTACGAACGCACGTACCCGCAAGGGTCCGCGTCGTGCAGCGCAAGCGCTGAAGAAGTAAGCGGAACTGACAGTTACAGGAAAACGTAATGGCTAAGGCTTCGAACACCGCGGCGCAACGCGTTCGCAAGAAGGTTAAGAAGAACGTCGCTGAAGGCGTGGTTCACGTTCACGCGTCGTTCAACAACACGATCATCACGATCACCGATCGCCAAGGCAACGCTCTGGCATGGGCGACGTCGGGCGGTCAGGGCTTCAAGGGCTCGCGCAAATCGACGCCGTTCGCTGCTCAGGTCGCAGCCGAGTCGGCTGGCCGCGTCGCGATGGAATACGGCGTGAAGAATCTGGAAGTGCGGATCAAGGGCCCGGGCCCGGGTCGCGAGTCGGCAGTGCGCGCACTGCACGGCCTCGGCATCAAGATCACCGCGATTTCGGACGTCACCCCGATTCCGCACAACGGCTGCCGCCCGCCGAAGCGTCGTCGTATCTAAGGATGTGCTGGCACGTTCGTGCTAGCGCATTGCCTGTCGCCGCTCAGCGTCGACGGGCGTTGCTTTTTTGATTGACTAAGCCCACCGTTCGCCCCAAAGGGAGCGGACTAGCGCGGATTTCGATCCGCGTGACTGATTGATAAAGGAATGCAAAGTGGCACGTTATATCGGCCCCAAAGCCAAGCTGTCCCGCCGTGAAGGCACCGACCTGTTCCTGAAGAGCGCACGCCGCTCGCTCGCCGACAAGTGCAAGCTCGACAGCAAGCCGGGTCAGCACGGCCGTACCTCGGGCGCACGTACGTCCGACTACGGTACGCAGCTGCGCGAAAAGCAGAAGGTCAAGCGTATCTACGGCGTGCTGGAGCGTCAGTTCCGTCGTTACTTCGCCGAAGCCGATCGCCGCAAGGGCAACACGGGTGAAAACCTGCTGCAACTGCTCGAGTCGCGCCTCGACAACGTCGTGTATCGCATGGGCTTCGGCTCGACCCGCGCTGAAGCGCGTCAGCTGGTGAGCCACAAGTCGATCACCGTGAACGGCGTCGTCGCGAACGTCCCGTCGCAGCAAGTGAAGGCGGGTGACGTCGTCGCGATCCGCGAAAAGGCGAAGAAGCAGGCGCGTATCGTCGAAGCGCTGTCGCTGGCCGAGCAAGGCGGCATGCCGAGCTGGGTTGCAGTCGATGCGAAGAAGTTCGAAGGCACGTTCAAGCAAATGCCGGAACGCGCTGAAATCGCAGGCGACATCAACGAAAGCCTGATCGTCGAATTGTATTCGCGTTAATCCGATTGACGGCCGAGGTACCCCGATTGCGTTGCGCAAGGAGGGGCCTCGGCTGTTTATTTTCTGGTTGTTACCGGTCAGCCTTATCGGTGTAACGAGCCGAGGGTATTGAAAAGGAAAGCCCATGCAAACCAGTTTGCTGAAACCCAAGATCATCGCCGTGGAATCGCTGGGCGAGAACCACGCGAGGGTGGTCATGGAACCGTTCGAACGCGGTTACGGCCACACCTTGGGCAATGCGCTTCGCCGCGTGCTGCTGTCGTCGATGGTAGGCTACGCGCCGACCGAAGTCACGATCGCAGGCGTGGTGCACGAGTACTCGACGCTGGATGGCGTGCAGGAAGACGTCGTCAACCTGCTGCTGAACCTGAAGGGCGTGGTGTTCAAGCTGCATAACCGTGACGAAGTGACGGTTACGCTGCGCAAGGAAGGCGAAGGCGTCGTGACGGCCGGCGATATCGAGCTGGCTCACGATTGCGAAGTCATCAACCCGAATCACGTGATTGCGCACCTGTCGAAGGGTGGCAAGCTCGACGTTCAGATCAAGATCGAAAAGGGTCGCGGCTACGTGCCCGGCAACGTCCGTCGCTACGGCGAAGACACGGCCAAGATCATCGGCCGCATCGTCCTCGACGCCTCGTTCTCGCCGGTTCGCCGCGTGAGCTACGCGGTTGAAAGCGCACGTGTCGAGCAGCGTACCGACCTCGACAAGCTCGTGATGAACATCGAGACGAGCGGCGTGATCACGCCGGAAGAAGCGATCCGCCAGTCGGCCCGCATCCTGGTCGACCAGCTGTCCGTGTTCGCGGCGCTGGAAGGCACGGAAACGGCAGCCGAAGCGCCGTCGCGTGCACCGCAGATCGATCCGATCCTGCTGCGTCCGGTGGACGATCTCGAGCTGACGGTTCGTTCGGCGAACTGCCTGAAGGCCGAGAACATCTACTACATCGGCGATCTGATCCAGCGCACGGAAAACGAGCTGCTGAAGACGCCGAACCTCGGTCGCAAGTCGCTCAACGAGATCAAGGAAGTGCTCGCTTCGCGCGGTCTCACGCTGGGCATGAAGCTCGAGAACTGGCCGCCGGCTGGTCTCGACAAGTAAGCCCGGTTGTTGCTGTAGTTGGCAAAGATGCGGATTTTCCTTTAAAATCCGCACCTTGCTTTTTTTCGTTACCGGCCCGTGCACCCTCCGAGGTGCGATAGAAGAGCTGGATCAAAACTTTGAATCAAGGAAACTGAAATGCGCCATCGTCATGGTCTGCGGAAACTGAACCGCACGAGCAGCCACCGTCTGGCTATGCTCCGTAACATGTCCAACTCGCTGATCGAGCACGAAGTCATCAAGACGACGCTGCCGAAGGCGAAGGAACTCCGTAAAGTCGTCGAGCCGCTGATCACGCTCGGCAAGAAGCCGTCGCTGGCAAACCGTCGCCTGGCGTTCAACCGCCTGCGCGATCGTGACTCGGTGGCGAAGCTGTTCGACGTGCTCGGTCCGCGTTTCGCGAACCGTCCGGGCGGCTACCTGCGCGTGCTGAAGTTCGGCTTCCGCGTGGGCGACAACGCACCGATGGCACTGGTCGAACTGCTCGACCGTCCGGAAGTCGACGAAACGGAAAACGTGCAAGAAGCTGAGTAAGCTTCCGGTACGCAGCAGGATCTGAAAGGGGCCGAGCGAATGCTTGGCCCTTTTTGTTTTTGGGATGTCGGCTGCGATCGATTGTCGCAGGCCGGTGCCGGCAGCGTCGCGCGGGCTGCGTTACGATACGGGGCAACCGGTGCGGCCCCTGAACGGGGTGACCGGCGCCGGCAGGAGCCGGCAGACCAGCGAGGAGGGCGCGGATGATAGTGGTGCTGATGCTGACGACGGTGCCCGATGCGGCGACGGCTGCGGCGCTTGCCGACGGCGCGCTCGACGCGCGGTTGGCCGCATGCGTATCGGAGCTCGGCACGATCAAGTCGCGCTATCACTGGCAGGGCAAGGTCGAAACGGCCGAAGAGATCCAGTTGCTGTTCAAGACGAGTCCCGTGCGAGCGCTCGAACTGGAGCGATTTATTGTCGCGCATCATCCTTACGAGACGCCTGAAATCGTCTCGTGGCAAACGACGGCATCGGCCGCGTATGGCCAGTGGGTGACCAACGAAACTCAACGTCTATTTCATGTTTAACGGTATGGCGCTTTCGGTGCGCGTGCGCGCGCTGCGGTTTGTTGCGGTCCTGTTGTCGTTCGTGTTCGTGCTGGGCGGTCTGTCCGTCGCGCGCGCGGCCGACGATTTCCTCGATCCGTCGGTCGCGTTCAAGTTCAGCGCGAGCGAATCGCCGGGACAGGTGGACGTCCGCTTCAAGATCGCCAACGGCTATTACATGTATCGCGAGCGGTTCGCGTTCGCGGTGAAGAGTGGCCAGGCGACGCTCGGCGAGCCGCAGTTCCCGGCCGGCCACGTGAAGTTCGACCAGACGTTCCAGAAGGACGTCGAGACCTATCGCGACGAAGTCGTCGTTCACGTGCCGGTGAAGCAGGCGGCCGGGCCGTTCGAGCTCGCGGTGACGTCGCAAGGCTGCGCGGACGAAGGGATCTGCTATCCGCCGGCCGAGCACGTGATGAAGGTCGATGGCGCCGCGCTCGGCGCCGCATCGTCGTCCGGCGACACGGCTGCCGCGGGTAGCTGGTTCGACAAGGTCACGAGCGCCGATTTCGCGCAGTCGCTGCTCGAAGGCCACGGCTTCTTCACGATCGTCGCGCTCTACTTCGTCGCGGGCGTCGTGCTGAGCCTGCTGCCGTGTTCGTATCCGATGATTCCGATCGTGTCCGCGATCATCATCGGCCAGGGCACGCGCGCGACGCATGCGCGTGGCTTTGCGTTGTCGTTGACCTACGTGGTCGGCATGGCGCTGGTCTACACGGTGCTCGGCATCGCCGCCGCGCTGGTTGGCCAGAGCCTCGGCGCGTGGCTGCAGAATCCGTGGGTGCTTGGCGCGTTCGGCGTGCTGCTGACCGCGTTTGCAGTGTCGCTGATCTCGGGCAAGGACATCGCGTTGCCGGAGCGCTGGCAGAACGGCGCGGCCGAGGCATCGAGCGCGCGCCAGGGCGGCCACTTCGTCGCGGTCGCGGCGATGGGCGCGTTGTCGGCGCTGGTCGTCGGCGCGTGCATGACGGCGCCGCTGTTCGCGGTGCTCGCGTTCATCGCGCATACCGGCAACGCGTTGCTCGGCGGCGCGGCGCTGTTCGCGATGGGGCTCGGCCTCGGCGTGCCGCTGCTGGTGGTCGGCGTCGGGGCCGGGACGGTGCTGCCGCGCGCCGGCGCGTGGATGGACGGCGTGAAGGTGTTCTTCGGCATCGTGCTGCTCGCGGCCGCGCTGTGGATCGTGTGGCCGGTGCTGGCCGGCGGGCTGAAGATGGTGCTCGCGGCGTTGTGGCTGCTGATCGCGGCGGCGGCGCTCGGCCTGTTCACGCCGAACGCCGGCGCCGCGTCGATCTGGCGTCGCCTGGGCCGCGGCGTGGGCGCCGCGCTCGCGATTTGGGCCGCGACGCTGCTCGTGGGCCTGGCTGCGGGCTCGACCGATCCCGTCAAGCCGCTGGCCGTGCTGGCGGCGCGTACGGTGGCGTCCGGCGGTGCGGCGACGGCCGGTGCGGCTGCCGCGGACGGCCCCGCGTTCGCGCCGGTGCGCTCCAGCGGCGAACTCGACGCGTTGCTGAAGACGTCGGGCCGGCCCGTGATGCTCGACTTCTATGCCGACTGGTGCGTGAGCTGCAAGGAGATGGAGCATCTGACGTTCACCGACGCGCGCGTGCAGGCGCGGCTCGCGCGGCTTCACCTCGTGCGCGCGGACGTCACCGCGAACAACCCGGACGATCAGGCGCTGCTCAAGCGCTTCAACCTGTTCGGGCCGCCGGGCATCATCTTCTTCGATCGCAACGGCAACGAGATCGGCCGGGTGGTCGGCTATCAGGCGGCCGACACGTTCCTGCGCAGCCTCGATCGGGCGGCCGTGCCGACGGTATGACGATGGCTTGCCGGGGCGAACCGGCGAATCGCAGATTCGGGCCGGCTGACAGCTTCGATCGGCGATAAACAAAAAACGGCGGGACACCGAAGTGTCCCGCCGTTTTTGCTGATGCGCGCCGGTGCGCGATCAGCGCTGCGCTTTCAGCAGACGCGCGGCATCGAGCGCGAAGTACGTGAGCACGCCGTCGGCGCCCGCGCGCTTGAACGCGAGCAGCGATTCGAGCACGACCTTGTCGTGGTCGAGCCAGCCGTTCATCGCGGCGGCCTTCAGCATCGCGTATTCACCGCTCACCTGGTACACATAGGTCGGGAAGCGGAACTCGTCCTTCACGCGGCGCACGATGTCGAGATACGGCATGCCTGGCTTGACCATCACCATGTCGGCGCCTTCGTCGATGTCGAGGCGTACTTCGCGCAGCGCTTCGTCGCTGTTCGCCGGATCCATCTGGTAGGTCATCTTGTTGCCCTTGCCCAGATTGGATGCCGAACCGACCGCATCGCGGAACGGGCCGTAGAACGCCGACGCGAACTTCGCCGAATAGGCCATGATCCGCGTATGGATATGACCGTCGCTTTCCAGCATCTCGCGGATCGCGCCGATGCGGCCGTCCATCATGTCCGACGGCGCGACGATGTCGACGCCGGCTTCCGCCTGCGCGCGCGCCTGTTCGATCAGGATCTCGATCGTGTCGTCGTTGATCACGTAGCCGTTCTCGTCGAGCACGCCGTCCTGGCCGTGGCTCGTGTACGGATCGAGCGCGACGTCGGTCAGCACGCCGAGCTCGGGGAAGCGCTTCTTCAGCTCGCGCACGGCGCGCGGAATCAGGCCTTCCGGATTGGCCGCCTCGCGGCCGTCGGGCGTCTTCAGCGATGGCTCGATGGCCGGGAACAGCGACAGCACGGGCACGCCGAGTTCGACGCACTGCTCGGCGACCTGCATCAGCAGGTCGACCGACACGCGCTCGACGCCGGGCATCGACGGGATGGGCTGGCGTTGCTGGGTGCCTTCGACGACGAACACCGGGTAGATCAGGTCGTCGGTGGTCAGGCGGTTTTCGCGCATCAGGCGGCGGGAGAAGTCGTCGCGGCGCATCCGGCGCGGACGATGAAGCGGATGGAAGCTCATGGCGATTTGGCAGAAATCAGGGCAAGAAGACCTTACGGAACCCTTAGGTCATTTTCGAGATCGTTGGTATATGATAGCGATCGAGCGGCACGCGTTGCGTGCAGCTCCCCGCTTCTCCTCCCTGAGCGGGTGCCTGTCGTTTTTCGATTAGGCTGTTTGACCCGCCGTTCAACGGCGGGTTTTTTTATGAGCCGGCCGAATCCGCAGGTACCGTCAGGTGCGCGCAGCCGATCCCAGCCGCGCGTTGCCCGCTCATTGTGCTACAGGCTCGCTTTTTTCGTCGGCGACGGACGGCCGCAGCCAGCTCTCGATCAGTTCATGGGCCTCGTCGAGCCCCGTACGCTTCAGCGCCGAGAACAGCTGGACCGTCAGCTTGCCCTTCACGCCCTGGTCGCGATACGCGTCGAGCCCCTTCTGCGTGTTGCGCAGCGCATTGATGCTTTCTTGGCGCGTCAATTTGTCGCACTTCGTCAGCAGCGTGTGGATCGGCTTGCCGGTCGGCGCGAACCACTCGATCATGCGTCGATCGAGATCGGTCAGCGGACGGCGCGAATCCATCATCAGGATCAGGCCGCAAAGCTGCGAGCGCGTCGCGAGATAGGACGACAGCAGCATTTCCCAGTGCGCCTTCGCGGCACCGGGCACTTCCGCGTAGCCGTAGCCGGGCAGGTCGACGAGGTTCGCGACGGGCTCAGCGGCCGGGCCGACGGAGAAGTAGTTGATATGCTGCGTGCGGCCGGGCGTCTTGGACGCAAAGGCCAGCCGTTTCTGGTTGCACAGCACGTTGATCGCCGTCGACTTGCCGGCATTCGAGCGGCCCGCGAACGCGATTTCCGGCTGGACCGTCGGCGGCAGGTCGCGCAGATGGTTGACGGTCGTGTAGAAGCGGGCTTGATGGAGCAGAAAGGCCATGGGAACCGGAAGGACGGGCGGCGCGAGCCGCTTGGTGGAGGCGGGGTAGCCCCGATAGGCGCGGGAGCTTTCAGCACGATATTGTACAATACGGCGGTTTTACCGAAGGCCAACGGGCGCCTGCCTCGCGCTTTTATGTGGCTTCTGCGGTAGACTGAACGCCGTCGTTTTTTGCAGAACCTCAAATTCCCACAAGACGAAACAGGGTGTGCGAATGAATCGACTGTGCAAGTCTCTGATGGTGCTTCAGGTTGCAGCAGGGTTCGTAGGTTTCGTAGCGGAGGCAAACGCGGCAGATGCGGCGAAGCCGGATCTGGACCGCGGCAAGGCGATTGCCGGGCAGGTCTGCGCGTCGTGTCACGGCGCCGACGGCAATAGTGCGTCGGGCAGTTTCCCGAAGCTCGCCGGCCAGCATCCCGAATATCTGGTCAAGCAGTTGAACGACTTCAAGACGCAGCCGGGCGCGAAGGGGCCGGTGCGTAACAACGCGGTGATGGTCGGATTCGCGAGCGCGTTGAGCGCGGACGACATGCGCAACGTCGCCGCGTACTACGGGTCGCAGACGACGAAGCTCGGTACCGCACGCAATGCGGCGACCGTGCCGGTCGGCCAGAAGATCTATCGCGGCGGCATCGCGGAGAAGGGCGTACCGGCCTGCGCGAGCTGCCACGGGCCGACGGGGCAGGGGATCCCGGTCCAGTATCCGCGTCTGTCGGGGCAATGGGCCGATTACACGGTCGCGCAGTTGACCGCGTTCCAGCAGGGTGCCGGCGCGCGCAACAACAACGAGGCGATGCATCAGATCGCGTCGCGGCTGTCGGATACCGAGATCAAGGCCGTCGCCGATTACATCGCGGGTCTGCGTTGAGCGGTCAACCGCGCATGGAATGACCGGCCGCCCGAAGGGCGGCCGGAGTCAGAACAAGAAAAGGGTGGGGCGCCGCTGTTCGCGGTCGCCTTGCCCTTTTTTGTTGGCACTCGCCGGGCCGTCCCGAGCGTGCCGATCGCCCGTTGGGGCGCAGCGAACATAGTGAGTGTGGGGGCTGTTTCCCCTGAGTCGGAGTTTGAATGAGCGTTACCACGTCGGGGTTGCAGTCGAAGTCGAGTCAGGGTGCGTCGAAACGCGCGGTCGAGCTGCTCAGCTCGATGCGCTTCGCGATCGCGCTGCTGGTGGTGCTGTCGATCGCGAGCATCATCGGCACGGTCCTGACCCAGGACGATCCGTATCCGAACTACGTGAACCAGTTCGGGCCGTTCTGGGCGGACATCTTCCGCTCGCTGGGCCTGTACAACGTGTACAGCGCGTGGTGGTTCATGCTGATCCTGATCTTCCTCGTCGTGTCGATCTCGCTGTGCGTGATCCGCAATGCGCCGAAGATGCTCGCCGATGCGAAGAGCTGGAAGGACAAGGTCCGCGAAGGCAGCCTGCGCGCGTTCCACCACAAGGCCGAGTACACGGCGTCCGGCACGCGCGCGACGGTCGCGGCGACGCTCGCCACGTTCGTCACGAAGGCCGGCTACAAGCACGTCGTGCGTGAAACCGACGGCGCGACGCTGATCTCCGCGAAGCGCGGCGCGATGACCAAGTGGGGCTACATTTCCGCCCACCTCGCGATCGTCGTGATCTGTATCGGCGGCCTGCTCGACAGCAACCTGCCGATCAAATTCCAGATGTGGATGTTCGGCAAGAGCCCGGTCAACACGAGCGCGACGATCAGCGAGATTTCGCCCGACCATCGCCTGTCCGCGTCGAACCCGACGTTCCGCGGCTATGCGTGGGTGCCGGAGGGCCAGTTCGTGTCGACCGCGATCCTGAACCAGCCGAGCGGCTCGTTGATCCAGGATCTGCCGTTCTCGATCCAGCTCGACAAGTTCATCGTCGATTACTACACGACGGGCATGCCGAAGCTGTTCGCGAGCGACATCGTCGTGATCGATCGCGAGACCGGCCGGAAAATTCCGGCGCGGGTCGAGGTCAACAAGCCGTTCACGTACAAGGGCGTGTCGATCTACCAGTCGAGCTTCCAGGACGGCGGCTCGCAAATGCAGATGACGGCCTACCCGATGACGGGCAGCCATGCGGCGACCGTTCCCGTGAAGGGCACGATCGGCAGTTCGGCCCCGCTGCAGGTCCCGGGCGCCGACGGCGACACGATCGAGTTCTCCGATTTCCGCGCGATCAACGTCGAAAACATGGCCGACGCGAACGGCAAGCCGGACGTGCGCGGCGTCGCGACGACCAGCTCGCTGAAGGAAGTATTCGACGAGCGGCTCGGCTCGGGCGCGAAGACGTCGAAGCCGACGCAGCTCCACAACATCGGCCCGTCGGTGCAGTACAAGATTCGCGGCAAGGACGGCCAGGCGCGCGAATTCAACAACTACATGCTGCCCGTCGACATGAACGGCGAACGCGTGTTCCTCGCCGGCGTGCGCGCGAGCCCGAACGATCCGTTCCGTTACATGCGGATCCCGGCCGACAGCCAGGATTCGATCGGCGAATGGATGCGCCTGCGCGCCGCGCTCGAGGATCCGGCCGTGCGCACCGAAGCCGCCGCGCGCTTCGCGCAGCGCTCGCTGCCGGGCGACGCGTCGCTGCGCGGCCGCCTGCAGGACAGCGCGTCGAAGGTGCTGACCCTGTTTGCGGCGAGCGACGACAGCGTCGGCCGCGGCGCGGATGGCCAGCCGGTCGGCGGCTTTCAGGCGGTGGCGACCTTCATCGACCGCTCGGTGCCGAAGGGCGAGCAGGAGAAGGCCGCGAGCCTGTTGCTGCGGATGCTCGAGGGCTCGATGTGGGAGGTCTGGCAGATTGCGCGCGAGCGTGCCGGCGAGCCGGCCGCGCAGCAGGGCACCGACACGATCCGCTTCGTGCAGAACGCGATCAACGCGCTATCCGACAGCTTCTTGTATGGATCGCCGGTCTATTTGCAGCTTGATTCCTTCAAGCAGGTGCAAGCTTCGGTATTTCAGCTGACGCGCGCACCCGGCAAGAATCTGGTGTATCTTGGCAGCCTGCTGCTGGTCGTCGGCATCTTCTCGATGTTCTACGTGCGCGAGCGGCGACTCTGGTTCTGGCTGAAGGACGCCGGTTCGGGCGTCGATGTGGTGATGGCAATGTCCACGGCCCGCAAGACCTTCGATTTCGAGAAAGAATTCGTGCAGACGCGCGACGCGGCCGGCGCCGCCTTGCGCGCCGCACCTCGCGATGCCGCGCCCGCCGGTGCGGCTTCGACGGCCCGCCCGCCTGTCGGCGGCGGTTCCGATTCCGAGAATTCCACCCGGTAACATCATGGATCTCACGCAAGTTTCCTCTTCCCGTACGGCGTCGGCCCCGGCGCCGGCATCGTCGCCGTTGTTCGACGAGCGTCCGTTCCTCGCGCGCCTGTCGCTGTTCGACTGGCTGTTCGCCCTGGCGCTCGTGGCGGGCGCGGGCTATGCGCTCGTGCACTACAACGCGCACATGGATTACTACGACAAGGCGGTGATGATCGGCACCGTGCCGGCGCTCGTCGCGCTCGGCTGGCGCTGGAAGCCCGCGCGGCTGATGATGGCGTCGATCTCCGTGCTGTCGCTGTTGTCGATCCAGATCTACCAGGGCGATCTCGCCCGCGCCGATTCGGCGTTCTTCCTCAAGTACTTCCTGTCGAGCCAGTCGGCGATCCTGTGGATGAGCGCGATGTTCGTGCTCGCGACGATCTTCTACTGGATCGGGCTGCTCGCGCGCGCCGAAACGGGCGCCGCGATCGGCCAGAAGCTCACGTGGGTCGCCGTGCTGATGGGCTTCACGGGGCTGATGGTGCGCTGGTACGAGTCCTACCTGATCGGTGCGGACGTCGGGCACATCCCCGTATCGAACCTCTATGAAGTGTTCGTCCTGTTCAGCCTGATCACGGCGCTGCTTTATCTGTATTACGAAGGCCACTACGGCACGCGTTCGCTCGGCGCGTTCGTGCTGCTGGTCATCAGCGCGGCGGTCGGCTTCCTGATGTGGTACTCGGTCGCGCGCGATGCGCAGCAGATCCAGCCGCTCGTGCCGGCGCTGCAAAGCTGGTGGATGAAGATCCACGTGCCGGCGAACTTCATCGGCTACGGCAGCTTCGCGCTGTCGGCGATGGTGTCGGTCGCGTACCTGATGAAGGAGCGCGGGATCCTCGCGGATCGCCTGCCGACGCTGGAGGTGCTCGACGACGTGATGTACAAGTCGATCGCGGTCGGTTTCGCGTTCTTCACGATCGCGACGATCCTCGGCGCGCTGTGGGCGGCCGAAGCGTGGGGCGGCTACTGGAGCTGGGACCCGAAGGAAACCTGGGCGCTGATCGTGTGGCTGAACTACGCGGCGTGGCTGCACATGCGGCTGATGAAGGGCCTGCGCGGCGCGGTGGCCGCCTGGTGGGCGCTCACCGGCCTGCTGGTCACGACGTTCGCGTTCCTCGGCGTCAACATGTTCCTGTCCGGGCTGCACAGCTACGGCAAGCTGTAAGATTTCCGCCGCTCGTCCGACCATAGACCGCCGGTGCACTGCGTGCCCGGCGGTTTTCTTTTGTAATGGGCGGGCGAACCGGGCGTCGAACGGCGCGCGACGGGCCGGGTCGAACGCTGATGAAGCATGCGCGTCGCGCATGCGGGAGGAACTGCACGATGTGGATCAAACGCCCTTTGCGTAACGTACTGACCGGCGCGGATATCGCGCCGAGCGAGATCACGCCGCGCGCGGTATTCGAGAATCGGCGGCGCGTGTTGCAGGCGGCCGGCCTCGCGGCCGCGGGTGGCCTGTTCGGCACCAGCGGCGCGGCGCTCGCCGCGTATGCGTCACCCGACGCGCGGGCGGCGAAGCTCGCGGCAAAAACCAACCCGACATTCGTCGCCATCGACAAGGTGACGCCGTTCAAGGACATCACGTCCTACAACAACTTCTACGAATTCGGCACCGACAAGAGCGATCCGGCGCAGAACGCGGGCACGTTGCGGCCGCGCCCGTGGCGCGTGAGTGTCGAAGGCAAGGTGCAGCACCCGAAGGTGTTCGATCTCGACGAGTTGCTGAAGCTCGCGCCGCTCGAGGAGCGCGTGTACCGGCTGCGCTGCGTCGAGGGCTGGTCGATGGTGATCCCGTGGATCGGCGTGCCGCTGTCCGAGCTGATCAAGCGCGTGCAGCCGACTGGCAACGCGAAATACGTGCAGTTCGTCACGCTGGCCGATCCGTCGCAGATGCCGGGCCTGTCGACGCCCGTGCTCGACTGGCCGTATTCGGAAGGGCTGCGCATGGACGAGGCGATGAATCCGCTGACGCTGCTGACGATGGGCGTCTACGGGCAGGTGCTGCCGAACCAGAACGGTGCGCCGGTGCGGATCGTCGTGCCGTGGAAATACGGGTTCAAGAGCGCGAAGTCGCTCGTGAAGATCCGCTTCGTCGACAAGCAGCCGAAGACGAGCTGGAACACGTACGCGGCGAACGAGTACGGCTTTTATTCGAACGTGAACCCGAACGTCGATCATCCGCGCTGGAGCCAGGCGACCGAGCGGCGCATCGGCGAGGACGGCTTCTTCACGCCGAAGCGCAAGACGCTGATGTTCAACGGCTACGGCGACTTGGTCGCATCGATGTATCAGGGCATGGACCTGAAAAAGAATTTCTGAGCGCGACCGTGAGAAACGACATGCATCCTTCGACGCTCACACCCGCGCGCGCCGCGGGCGCCGGGCAGGCTGCTCGCACGGCGCGTGCCGGGGCGAACCGTCCTGCCGCGCCGCGCTGGCTCGCGCCGGCCAAGGTGCTGGTGTTCGCGGCCGGCCTCTACCCGCTCGCGCGCATCGTGCTGTTCGGGCTGACCGACCGGCTCGGCGCGAACCCGATCGAATTCATCACGCGTTCGACCGGTTTGTGGACGCTCGTCCTGTTGTGCATCACGCTGGCCGTCACGCCGCTGCGGCGCATCACGGGCTTCGCGCCGTTGCTGCGCTTTCGTCGGATGATCGGGCTGTTCGCGTTCTTTTACGCGACGCTGCACTTCACGACCTACCTGTGGTTCGACAAGTGGTTCGACGTCGTCGCGATCCTGAAGGATGTCGGCAAGCGCCCGTTCATCACGGTCGGTTTCGCGGCGTTCGTGCTGCTGATTCCGCTCGCCGCGACGTCGCCGCGCGCGATGGTGCGCCGGCTCGGTCGCCACTGGGCGACGCTGCACAGCGCAATCTACGCGATCGCGCTGTTCGGCGTGCTGCACTTCTGGTGGATGCGGGCGGGCAAGCACGATCTTGCGCAGCCGAAGCTCTACGCGGCGATCGTCGCCGCGCTGCTCGGCTGGCGGCTGGTGACGTGGGGCTGGCGGCGCGTGCGCGCGTGACGGCGCCGCCGCTGAAAAACAAAAGGCGATGACCGGGAAGTCATCGCCTCGTTTCGTGCGCCGCGCGGGCGGCAGTGCGTCGTTACTTCGTCGCGGCCGGGCCCGATGCCGGGGCGGGCATGGTCGATGTGCTCGACAGTTCGGGCGACAGCGTGAGCGGCGAGCCGGACGTGTCGGGCGACTCGTCGGACGACGCGTTTTCGTCGGTCGGTTTCACGTCCGACGGCGGCGTATTCTGCGGCTGGATCGGCTTGGGCATCGGAGGCACGGTGGGCAGATAGAGCGCGCCGCTTTGACCGCAGCCGGCAAGAATCGCCAAAGCCGCTACAATCGCGCTCATCCGGAAAACGACTCGCATGATCGTCCCTGAACAATTTAACCGATAGAGTTTAGCATGTCCGATACTGAATACCTGGCCCGTGCAGAGGCCGTGCTGGCGGCCGTCGAGCGTACCGTGGACGTCGCGAACGACGGCGATCACGACATCGATCTGGAACGCAATGGCAGCGTGCTGACGCTGACGTTCGAGAACGGCTCGAAGATCATCGTCAACCTGCAGCCGCCGATGAAGGAGGTGTGGATCGCCGCGAAGGCCGGCGGATTCCACTACCGTTTCATCGACGGCGAATGGCGCGATACGCGCACGGGCACCGAGTTCTTCTCGGCGCTCACCGACTACGCGACCCAGCAGGCCGGCCTGCCGATCACGTTCAGCGCGTAACGGCGGGAGCGCGCTCCGCGCGTCGTGCCCAAAGAAAAAGCGCCCCGCGGGGCGCTTTTTTCATGGCCGGGCCGCGGGTCAGTGGCCGCGGAACAGGTTCATGATGTCCTGCTTCTCCTGCTCGTCGACGTGCGGCACGGCCTCGTCGACGTTCTGCGCAGCGGGCGCCTGCGGCACGCCGACCGTCGACACGAAGCCGTGGCCCGGCGTGAACTCGGTGAAGTACAACTCGCCGCCGAGCGATTCGACGCCTTCCGGCACCGTCGGCTTGAATTCCGGCACGCCCTTCAGCGCAGCGCCCATGTAGTCGATCCAGACCGGCAGCGACAGGCCGCCGCCGGTTTCGCGATCGCCGAGGCTGCGCGGATTGTCATAGCCGATCCATGCGATCGCGGCGAGCGTGTGCTGGTAGCCGGCGAACCACGCGTCGTGCGAGTCGTTCGTCGTGCCGGTCTTGCCCGCGAGATCGGTGCGCTTCAGCACGTTGGTCCGCGCGCCCGTGCCGCGCTGCGCGACGCTCTGCAGCAGGCTGTTCATCACGTAGGCGTTGCGCGCGTCGATCGCGCGCGGCGCGTTCTGCTCGGCGACGAGCGGCTGCGCGCGCGCGACGACCGCGCCGTTCGGATCGGTGACTTCGGCGATCAGGTACGGATTGACGCGATAGCCGCCGTTCGCGAAGACCGAATACGCGCCGGCCATCTGCAGCGGCGTGACCTGGCCGGCGCCGAGTGCCATCGGCAGGTAGGCCGGATGGCGCTCGGCGTCGAAGCCGAAGCGCGTGATGTATTGCTGCGCGTATTTCGTGCCGATGTGATTCAGGATCCGGATCGACACGAGGTTGCGCGAGCGCTGCAGCGCGGTGCGCATCGACATCGGGCCTTCGAAGCCGCCGCCGTAGTTCTTCGGCTCCCACGGCTGGCCGCCGGTTTCCGCGGCGCTGAAATACAGCGGGCCGTCGTTGATCACGGTGGCGGGCCCGAGGCCCTTGTCGAGCGACGCCGAGTAGATGAACGGCTTGAACGACGAACCGGGCTGCCGCCACGCCTGCGTGACGTGGTTGAACTTGTTCTTGTTGTAGTCGAAGCCGCCGACGAGCGAGCGGATCGCCCCGTCCTGCGGGACGATCGACAGGAACGCGCCTTCGACCTGCGGCAACTGCGTGATCGACCATTTGCCGGCGTCGTTCTTCACGACCCGGATGATCGCGCCGGGGCGGATGCGCCGGCTCGGCTGCGCGTTGGCCGACAGCGCGCCCGACGCGAAGCGCAGGTTGTCGCCCTCGATCGTCGCCGTGCTGCCGTCGATGAACGCCACCGTGATCTGGCGCGGGCTCGCGGCCGTCACGACCGCGGCGATCAGCTCGCCGTTGTCGGGATGCTCGAGCAGCGCGTCGTCGATCGCCTGTTCGCGATCGTCGGCGCCGGCCGGCAGTTCGATGAAGCCTTCCGGCCCGCGATAGCCGTGGCGGCGCTCGTAATCCATGATGCCCTTGCGCAGCGCGGTGTACGCGACCTGCTGGTCCGCGGAGTCGATCGTCGTGACGACGTTGAAGCCGCGCGTGTAGGTTTCCTCGCGATACTGCGCATACATCATCTGTCTGACCATTTCCGCGACGTACTCGGCGTGCACGCTGAAATCGCGGCCCGGACCCTTGACGACGAGCGGCTGCGCGGCGGCTTCGTCGTACTGTTCGCGCGTGATGAAGTTCAGCTCGAGCATCCGCTGCAGGATGTATTCCTGGCGCACCTTCGCGCGCTTCGGATTCACGACCGGGTTATACGCGGACGGCGCCTTCGGCAGCCCCGCGAGCATCGCGGCTTCCGCGAGCGTGATGTCCTTCAGATCCTTGCCGAAATAGACGCGCGCCGCGCTCGCGAAGCCGTACGCACGCTGGCCGAGATAGATCTGATTCATGTAGACCTCGAGAATCTGATCCTTCGTCAGCGCGCGCTCGATCCGGTACGCGAGCAGCATTTCGTAGATCTTGCGCGTGTAGGTCTTCTCGCTCGACAGGAAGAAGTTGCGCGCGACCTGCATCGTGATCGTGCTCGCGCCCTGCGACGCGTGGCCGTTCGTCAGCGCGACGAAGCCGGCGCGGATGATGCCGGTGAGGTCGACGCCGCCGTGATCGTAGAAGCGCGCGTCCTCGATCGCGAGGATCGCCTTCTTCAGCGAGTCGGGCACGTCCTTGAAATGAACGACGTCGCGGCGCTCCTCGCCGAATTCGCCGATCAGCACGTGATCGGACGTATAGATGCGCAGCGGTACCTTCGGCCGATAGTCGGTCAGCGCGTCGAGCGACGGCATGTTCGGCCAGGCCACGACGAGCGCATAGCCGAGCACGAGGCCGCCGGCCACGACGAGGGCCACGCACATCGCGGCGAAGCCGAGCAGGACTTTTTGCCACCAGGGCCGCTTCTTCGGCTCCGGGGCGGGAGGCGGGGACGTAGGAGTCGTGGATTGCATAGGCATACCGGAAAACAGTCCCGCGATTATAGCTGCCCGGTAAGACCGGTCCTGACGCGGGGGCCGCCCGTCGGAAAGCCGCGGGTCGGCGTGCCGTCAGCATAGTCCGTGCATGGCCGCCGCGAGCGGATGCTGGCCGTTTGGCCGACTGTCGGCCGCACGCGTCGCTTTGCAGAATCAGGTCTCGGAAACGCGGCGTGGGCCGCGACGATCTCGGGAGGCTGGGATGGCAGGACGATGGGTGGCGCGGTTTGCACAGGGCAGGCACCGGTCGACGGGAATCGACGTCGGTGCGCACGAGGTGAGGGTGGCCGTGCTGAGCCGGCGCGGCAGGGACGCGGACGTGCGCGTCGAGGGGCTCGAGCGGGAGCCGGTCGGGTTGGCGGGCGGGCCGGAAGACGCACGCTGGGCGGCGGTCGCGCGATCGCTGGCGGCGGCCGTGTCGCGGCTGTCGGCGGCCGAGGTGCGGTGCGACGCGTGCGGCGTGATGGCGCTGCACGATGACGAGATGCGCACCGCGACGCTCGATCTGGCCGGGCGCGGCGACATTCCGGACGCCGCGCGGCAGGCGGCCGAACGCATCTCGGGGCTGGCGCCGGACAGTCTCGCGTTCGACTGGCGGCACTACGGCGGCGTGCGATCCGGCGAGATCGCGGTGGCGGTGGCGCCGCTGGCGTTGCTCGAGCGGCGCATCGACGTGGCCGCGCAGGCCGGTATCGACCTGACCGTGATCGACGGCGAGTCGGCCGCCGTGCTGCGCGCGCTGCGCTATGCCGCGCAGTTCGAACTCGACGCGCAGGGTGCCTACGCCGCGCTGTGGTTCTGCGACGCGGGCGTGTGCGGCTGGCGAATCGAGGGTTCGTCGGCTATCCCGGTGCTGACGCTGTCCGGCACGTTGCCGGAAGCACTGCCCGATGCGTTGCGGCGGCGCGCGCTCGGGGCCGTGCATTGCGTATTCGTCGCCGGGGACGAGCGATGTATCGCCCGCTTCGACACGTCCGTCGCCGAGATCGGCGACGTGCTCGGCACGGCGGTGGTCCCGTTCGACTGCACGGGCTGGGACGGACAGCCGTGCGCGCGCGCCGGCATGCCGGGCGGCCCGGCGTTTGCCGTCGCATTCGGGCTGGCGTTGCGCGGGGTGTGGGAATGACGGCCGCTCACGTGTCGGCAAGCGAAGGCGCGGCGGCGGCCGAGCAGGCGATACTCGGCGACTTCAACCTGCTGCCGTACCGCGAGCGATTGGCGCAGGCGTTGCGGCGTCGCCGGGTCGCGCAGTGCGGTGTGGCGATGCTGCTCGGCGTGCTCGGTGCGGGGCTGTGGACGGGCGCCGCCGTGTTGTCGCGGTGGCGGGTGGATGCCGAGCGCGCCAGCGTGGAGACGCGGCTGCGGCAGTTGCAGCCCCAGGTGGCGGCTGCGACGCGTGCGGTCGATGCCACCGCCGCCATCGCGCGACGCGACGCACAGGCGGCTGCGCTGGCCGCGCCTTACCGGCGCATGGCGGGGCTGTTGGCGACCTTGAAGCAGGTGCGCGCCGATCGTATCCGGCTCGACGCGCTGCGCATGACGTCGACCGGCGCGGTGCTCGAAGCGCGCGCCGAGAGTTACCGGGCCGCTGCGCGATGGCTCGCCGCGATGGCGCGCGAGCAGCGCGACTGGCGGATCGATATAGAGACGTTGAAGCCGGCCTCGGATGCGCCGGCTCCCACGGCCGGGATGCCGTTCCGCTTCTCGGTGCAGTTGCGCTGGCACGACCCGATGGCGTCGCGGACGATGTCGGGAGGCGGCGCATGACGACGCTCGTGCATCGGCCGGCGCTGGGTGGCGGCGTCGGGCCAGGCGGCATGCCGCGCGTGTCGCCGGCGGCCGCGCATGCCGCGGGTTGCGTGCTGGCATTCGCGGCCGTGCTGGGCGGCGGCATTCATCTGGCGAATGCGGCCGACTGGAGCGGGCTTGCCCATAGTCGCGCGTTGCTCGCCGCAGCGCAGGCGCGCGCGGCCGACGCGCAACGCGTGCTCGCTTCCGCTGGACAACGACGCGACGGGCATCGTGCGTTGATGCGCGACGATCGTTTGCCGCATGCGCCGGAATGGGCCGCGCTGATGCTGGAACTGGCCGATCTCGCCGCGTCGAGCGGGCTGAGCGGCGTATCGGTCGAACCGCAGCGCGCCGATGGCGCGGCACCGGACGGCCGGCGCACCGTGCACATCGCCGCCGATGGTGGTTTTCGCGCGCTGCTGCACATGGTTGGCGGCCTGGCGCGGTTCCCGGTGCTGGCCGTACCGTCGGCGCTGCGTATCGAGCGTGGCACGTCGGCGGCGCGGGTCGACATGTCCGTCGACGTGTTTCCGGCGCTGCCGGCGACCACGACCGCAGACGGCAACACGCCGGTTCGCGTCGCTGCGCCCGACGCCGATCCGTTCGGCGACGCCCGCGCGGCCGAAGCGGCGGGGCACGCAGCCCGCTTCGCCGGCACGATTCGCGACGCGCGGGCCGGCCTCGCGTTGTTCGACGACGGCGACGGCGCGTTCACGGCCGTCGCGCCTGGCGACGTACTGGGTGCCGCGCGCGTGGTGCGCATCGATCGCGCTGCCGTGACGCTTGCGACGGCGGACGGTTCGCAGCGGCTCGTCCTGGACGACGGAGGTCGGCCATGACGAAACACCGTTGTTGGGTGCTTGCCCTCTGGGCCGGCGTGACGGCGGCCGGCGCAAGCGCGTCGTTGCCGCCGCTGCCGGCGGTCTGGCCCGCCGGGTCGACGGATGTGTCGGTGCCGGGTCTGCCGCTGCGTGTGGCCGACGGCGTGGATAGTGCGGCAACGGAAGACGCCGGCCCGCCACCGTTCGATCAGGCGGCGCGCGCGGCACGGCAGACGGAAACCGCCGCACCGGGCCCCGCGCTGGAGGGACCGCCGATCCCGCTGGCGCCGCCGGCCCGGATGAGCGACGCCGCGGCCCGCCAACCGGGCGATGCGGACGACGCACGGCGGATCTCGCTGAATCTGCAGGGCGTCGGGCTCGCGGCGGCATTCGACGCGATCGCGCGGTTCACCGGGCTCAATATCGTCGTCGGCGAGCAGGTGCGCGGCACGGTCACGTTGCGTCTGAACAATGTCCGCTGGCGCGAGGCGTTCGACACGCTGCTCGACATGCACGGGCTTGCGATGTCCCGGCGCGGCAACGTGATCTGGGTCACGCCGGCAGCCGAGCTGGCTGCGCGCGAACGCGAGCGCTTCGACATGCACGCGCGGGCCGCCGATCTCGAGCCGCTGGCGAGCCGTACCTTCATGCTGCACTATCCGCGCGCGCAGGACGTACAACGGCTGCTGGCCGGCGCGACCGGCCAGCGCCTGCTGTCGAAGCGCGGCGCCGCGGCGGCCGATCCGCGTACCAACCTGCTGTTCGTCACCGATCTCGCACCGCGTATCGTGCAGATCGCCGGCCTGATCGACGCGATCGACCGGCCGTCGCGGCAGGTCCGGATCGAGGCCCGCATCGTCGAAGGCGAGCAGGGTTTCTCGCGCAACCTCGGCGCACGTGTCGCGCTGCGTGCGCAGGGGCGGCCGCCGTCAGCCGAGGGCACGTCGTTCACGGCGGACGCGCGCAACGCGCTCGACCTTGCCGCGCGGCCGCTCGGCGGTTTCGACGCGGCCACCGCCGGCTTCACGCTGTTCGCCGCGCCGCTCAGCCGCGTACTCGACATCGAACTGAGCGCGCTGGAGGCGCAGGGCCGGGGCCAGATCGTTTCGCGTCCGCGGGTGGTGACGGCCGATCGCGTCAAGGCCATCGTCGAACAGGGTTCCGAGCTGCCGTACCAGGCGAAGGTCGGCAATGGCATGAGCGGCGTGCAGTTCCGCCGCGCGACGCTCAAGCTGGAGGTCGAGCCGCAGATCACGCCGGACGGGCGCGTGGTGCTCGATCTCGACGTGACCAAGGACAGCGTCGGCGAGCCGACCGCGGCCGGCCCCGCCATCCATACGAAGCATGTGCAGACGCGCGTCGAGGTCGAGAATGGCGGGACGGTCGCGATCGGCGGTATCTATGAACAACTGAACCGGAACGATGTGACGCGCGTGCCGCTCTTGGGCAAAATACCCATTCTGGGCGCGCTTTTCCGGCACCGCGCGCAGCGCGACCAGCGCAACGAACTGGTCGTCTTCATCACGCCGACCGTCGTCGATCCGCGGTGCGGCGCACCCGGCGCGGGCGACGAGGATGCCGAGAAAACAGGGCCGGAAGCCGCCGGCGCAGGCTCGACAAGGCAGCCGCTTTGCCAGTAAGCTGCGCCACACACCAGCAAGATTGAAGCAGAGGAAGCCGTTGCAAGCGCGGGACCCACATGCAAACGTATTTTTCGTCGGCCTTATGGGAGCGGGTAAGACCACCGTGGGCCGTGCGGTCGCGCGTCGTCTCGACAGGACGTTCTTCGACTCCGACCACGAAATCGAGGCCCGTACGGGCGCGCGCATCCCGGTGATCTTCGAGCTGGAGGGCGAGGCCGGGTTTCGCGACCGCGAAACGCAGGTAATCGCCGATCTCACGCAGCGCGAGAACATCGTGCTCGCGACGGGCGGCGGCGCGGTGCTGCGCCCGGAAAATCGCGACAGCCTGAAAACCAACGGCATCGTCGTCTACCTGCGCGCCAATCCGCACGATCTGTGGCTGCGCACGCGCAAGGACAAGAATCGCCCGCTGTTGCGGACGGACGATCCGAAGGGGCGTCTCGAAGCGCTGTACGAAGTGCGCGACCCGCTGTACCGCGAATGCGCGGATTTCGTCATCGAGACCGGCCGTCCGTCGGTCAACGGTCTCGTCAACATGGTGCTGATGCAACTCGAACTGGCCGGCGTCATCGCCAAGCCGCTACAAGCATGATTACTGTCAACGTCGATCTGGGCGACCGCGCCTATCCGATTCATATTGGCGCCGGCCTGATCGGCCGCACCGAGCTGTTCGCGCCCCACATCAAGGGTTCGTCCGTCACGATCGTCACGAACACGACGGTCGATCCGCTCTATGGCGACGCGCTGCGCGCGGCGCTCGCGCCGCTCGGCAAGCGCGTGTCGACGGTCGTGCTGCCGGACGGCGAGGCGTACAAGAACTGGGAAACGCTGAACCTGATCTTCGACGGGCTGCTGACGGACCACGCCGATCGCAAGACGACGCTCGTCGCGCTCGGCGGCGGCGTGGTCGGCGACATGACCGGTTTTGCCGCCGCGTGCTACATGCGCGGCGTGCCGTTCATCCAGGTGCCGACGACGCTGCTGTCGCAGGTCGATTCGTCGGTCGGCGGCAAGACGGGCATCAACCACCCGCTCGGCAAGAACATGATCGGCGCGTTCTACCAGCCGCAGGCCGTGATCGCGGACATCGGCGCGCTGACGACGCTGCCCGATCGCGAGCTGGCGGCCGGCGTCGCCGAAGTCATCAAGACCGGCGCGATCGCCGATGCCGAGTTCTTCGACTGGATCGAGGCGAACGTCGAGGCGCTGAACCGTCGCGAGCCCGCCGCGCTCGCGCATGCAGTGAAGCGTTCGTGCGAGATCAAGGCGAGCGTCGTCGCGGCCGACGAACGCGAAGGCGGCCTGCGCGCGATCCTGAACTTCGGCCACACGTTCGGCCATGCGATCGAGGCCGGGCTCGGCTACGGCGAATGGCTGCACGGCGAAGCGGTCGGCTGCGGGATGGTGATGGCGGGCGACCTGTCGGTGCGGCTCGGCCTCCTCGACGAAGCATCGCGGCAGCGCCTCGATGCGGTGATCGCGGCCGCACATCTGCCGACCCGCGCGCCCGCGCTCGGCGATGCGCGCTACATGGACCTGATGCGCGTCGACAAGAAGGCCGAGGCCGGCGCGATCAAGTTCATCCTGCTGAAGCGATTCGGCGATACGCTGATCACGCAGGCGCCGGACGAAGCGGTATTCGCTACACTGGCGCAGACGACCCGCTAACGGCGGCCCGGATGCGCCGGCGCCCCTGACATGGAGGAGACGTGAGCGAGACATCCAGCAGCACACTGCCCGAAGCCAGCCGCGCATCCGCTGCGCCGGTGGCCGAGCCGCCGACGCTGGCGGCGCTGGAAGCCCATCTTGCTCCGTATGCCGCGCACGCGTCGCAGTCGCGCGGCCGCCGCCATCCTGAAACGCCGCCGGCGGCGCGCACTGAATTCCAGCGCGATCGCGATCGGATCGTCCATTCGACCGCGTTTCGCCGGCTCGAATACAAGACGCAGGTCTTCGTCAATCACGAAGGCGACCTGTTCCGCACCCGCCTCACGCACAGCCTCGAAGTCGCGCAGATCGCGCGCTCGGTCGCGCGCAACCTGCGCCTGAACGAGGATCTCGTCGAAGCGATCTCGCTCGCGCACGACCTTGGCCATACGCCGTTCGGCCATGCCGGGCAGGACGCGCTGAATGCGTGCATGCGCGAGCACGGCGGCTTCGAGCACAACCTGCAGAGCCTCGCCGTGGTCGACGAGCTCGAGGAGCACTACGGCGCGTTCAACGGGTTGAACCTGTGCTTCGAGACGCGCGAAGGCATCCTGAAGCACTGCTCGCGCGAGAATGCGCGCAAGCTCGGCGCGCTCGGCGAGCGCTTCCTGCAGGGCCGCCAGCCGTCGCTCGAAGCGCAGCTCGCGAACATCGCCGATGAAATCGCGTACAACAACCACGACGTCGACGACGGCCTGCGCTCCGGCCTGATCACGATCGAGCAGCTCGCGGAAGTCGAGCTGTGGCAGCGTCACTACGAAGCGGCGCTCGCCGAATTCTCGCACCTCGAAGGCCGCCGTCTCGTGCACGAGACGGTGCGCCGCATCATCAACACGCTGATCGTCGACCTGATCGACGAGACGACGCGCAATCTCGCCCGCGTCGCGCCCGCATCGCTCGACGACGTGCGCGCCGCGCCGCCGCTCGTGTCGCACAGCCCGGCAGTCGCCGCGCAGGCCGCCGCGCTCAAGCGCTTCCTCTTCAAGAACCTGTATCGCCATTACAAAGTGATGCGCATGGCGAGCAAGGCGCAACGCGTCGTCACGGGGCTGTTCGACGCGTTCATCGACGATCCGCGCCTGCTGCCGCCGCCGTACCAGTCCGACGACGCGGCGCAGCAGCCGCGTCTCGTCGCGCACTACATCGCCGGCATGACCGACCGCTTCGCGCTGAAGGAATATCAGCGCCTGTTCGTCATCAGCGACAACTGACTGTCATAAACGATCACTAGACTTCGCCGGTTCAATGGCGACGGGAATGTTGCACACGCTGTTGGTAACGTTTTCATAGGAGAGGTCGATGAAGAAGAAGCCTGCGGGGACACTGGTTCGTTCGATCGCGCTCGGCGGCGCGCTGATGTTCGGGGCGCAGCACGTCGCGCTCGCCGCGACGGAAATTCAGTTCTGGCATGCGATGGAGGCTGCGCTCGGCGAGCGGGTCAACGCGATCGCCGACCAGTTCAACGCGTCGCAAAGCGACTACAAGATCGTGCCGGTCTTCAAGGGCACTTACGACCAGGCACTCGCGGCGGGCATCGCGGCCTATCGCAGCGGCAACGCGCCGGCGATCCTCCAGGTCTACGAAGTCGGCACGGCGACGATGATGCAGGCGAAGAAGGCGGTCGTGCCGGTCTACGACGTGTTCAAGCAGGCGGGCGTGACGCTCGACGAGAAGGCGTTCGTGCCGACCATCGCGAGCTACTACAGCGATGCGAAGACGGGCCACCTCGTGTCGATGCCGTTCAACAGCTCGACGCCGGTGCTGTACTACAACAAGGATGCGTTCAAGAAGGCGGGCCTCGATCCGAACCAGCCGCCGAAGACGTGGGCCGACGTGAAGGCCGATGCCGAGAAGCTGCGCAAGGCGGGGATGGCGTGCGGCTTCACGACCGGCTGGCAGGGCTGGATCCAGCTCGAAAACTACAGCGCGTGGCACGGGCTGCCGTTCGCGAGCCGCAACAACGGCTTCGATGGCACCGACGCCGTGCTCGAGTTCAACAAGCCGCAGCAGATCGCGCACCTCTCGTTCCTCCAGCAGATGGCGAAGGACGGCACGTTCACGTACGCGGGCCGCAAGGACGAAGCGTCGGCGAAGTTCTACAGCGGCGACTGCGGGATCCTGACGACGTCGTCCGGCGCGCTCGCGAACGTGCAGAAGTTCGCGAAGTTCAGCTACGGCACGGGGATGATGCCGTACGACGCGAACGTGAAGGGCGCGCCGCAGAACGCGATCATCGGCGGCGCGAGCCTGTGGGTGCTGGCCGGCAAGGATCCGGCGACCTACAAGGGCGTCGCGAAATTCCTCGCGTACCTGGCTTCGCCCGCCGTCGCCGCGAAGTGGCATCAGGACACCGGCTACCTGCCGGTCACGACCGCCGCGTACGACCTGACGCGCCAGCAGGGCTTCTATGCGAAGAACCCGAGCGCCGAAACCGCGATCAAGCAGATGCTGAACAAGCCGCCGCTGCCGTACACGAAGGGGCTGCGCCTGGGCAACATGCCGCAGATCCGCACGGTCGTCGACGAGGAGTTCGAACAGGTCTGGGCGCAGAAGAAGGCGCCGAAGGACGCGCTCGATTCGGCCGCGTCGCGCGGCGACGAACTGCTGCGCCGCTTCGAGAAGTCGGGCGGCTGAGCGCGCATCGCTGCGTGCCGCCGGCGGTGTCGCGCGCCAGCGCGTGCCGTCCGGCGGTGCGGTTTCCTTTCCGTTTCGCCTGACCGGATATCCGCGATGCAATCCCGTTCCCGTTTCGGTACGAGCCCGGTGCCGTACCTGCTGATCGCGCCGCAGCTCGCGATCACCGCCGTGTTCTTCCTGTGGCCGGCCGGCGTCGCGCTGTGGCAGTCCACGCAGATGCAGGACGCGTTCGGCACGTCGAGCGAATTCGTCGGCTTCGCGAACTTCACGCACCTGTTCGCCGATCCGCTGTATCTCGATTCGTTCCGCACGACCCTCGTGTTCAGTTCGCTCGTCACGGTGAGCGGGCTCGTCGTGTCGCTGCTGCTCGCCGCGTGCGCCGACCGCGTGATCCGCGGCGCGCGCGCGTACCGCACGCTGCTGATCTGGCCGTACGCGGTCGCGCCGACGATCGCCGCCGTGCTGTGGGCGTTCCTGTTCAACCCGAGCATCGGCCTGATCACGTATGCGCTCGCGAAGGGCGGCATCGTGTGGAACCACGCGCTGAACGGCGGGCAGGCGATGTTCCTCGTCGTGCTGGCGTCGGTGTGGAAGCAGGTGAGCTACAACTTCCTGTTCTTCTACGCGGGGCTGCAGGCGATTCCGCGCTCGCTGATCGAGGCGGCGGCGATCGACGGCGCGGGGCCGGTGCGGCGCTTCTTCAACATCGTGCTGCCGCTGCTGTCGCCGACGAGCTTCTTCCTGCTGGTCGTGAACCTCGTCTACGCGTTCTTCGACACGTTCCCGGTGATCGACGCGGCCACCGGCGGCGGCCCGGCGCAGAGCACCAAGACGCTGATCTACAAGATCTTCGCGGAGGGCTTCCAGGGGCTCGACATCGGCAGTTCGGGCGCGCAGTCGGTCGTGCTGATGATCATCGTCGTGGGGCTTACGGTGATCCAGTTCCGCTTCGTCGAACGCAGGGTGCAATACGCATGATCGAGAATCGCAAGGGCTTCGACCTGTTCTGCCACGCGGTGCTGATCGCGGGCGTCGTGCTGATCGTGTTCCCCGTCTACGTCGCGTTCTGCGCGGCGACGATGAACGCGCAGGAAGTGTTCACGGTGCCGCTGTCGCTGGTGCCGAGCACGCACCTGTTCGAGAACATCGCGTACATCTGGGGGCACGGCAGCGGCGGCACGACGGCGCCGTTCGGCCGCCTGCTCGTGAACAGCTTCGCGATGGCGCTCGGCATCGCGGTCGGCAAGATCGCGGTGTCGATCCTGTCCGCGTATGCGATCGTCTACTTCCGCTTCCCGTTTCGCAACACGGCGTTCTGGCTGATCTTCGTCACGCTGATGCTGCCGGTGGAAGTGCGGATCTTCCCGACCGTGCAGGTCGTGTCGACGCTGCACCTGACGAACACCTACGCGGGGCTCACGATGCCGCTGATCGCATCGGCGACCGCGACGTTCCTGTTCCGCCAGTTCTTCATGACGCTGCCCGACGAGTTGATGGACGCGGCGCGCATCGACGGCGCGGGGCCGCTGCGCTTTTTCTGGGACGTGGTGCTGCCGCTGTCGAAGACGAGCATCGCCGCGCTGTTCGTGATCACGTTCATCTACGGTTGGAACCAGTATCTGTGGCCGATCCTGATCACGACGGAGGCGTCGCTGTCGACGGCGGTGGTGGGCATCAAGACGATGATCGCGAGCGGCGACGCCGCGACCGAATGGCAATACGTGATGGCGGCGACGCTGCTGGCGATGATTCCGCCGCTCGTCGTCGTGCTGGCGATGCAGCGCTGGTTCGTGCGCGGCCTCGTCGATTCCGAGAAATGAACGACCGACGTAACCGGGAGAAGGACCAGGTATGGCTGCGCTGAGCTTGAAGGGCGTCAGGAAATCCTACGACGGCAAGCAGCACGTGCTGCATGGCATCGACGTGGAGATCGCCGACGGCGAATTCATCGTGCTGGTCGGCCCGTCGGGCTGCGGCAAGTCGACGTTGCTGCGGATGATCGCGGGTCTCGAGACCGTGACGGACGGCGAGATCGCGATCGGCGACCGGGTCGTCAACACGCTGGAGCCGAAGGACCGCGACATCGCGATGGTGTTCCAGAACTATGCGCTGTATCCGCACATGACGGTCGCGCAGAACATGGGCTACGGGCTGAAGATCCGCGGGATCGAGCGCGCGACGATCGATGCGCGGGTGGCGGCGGCCGCGAAGATCCTCGAGCTCGAACCGCTGCTCGCGCGGCGGCCGCGCGAACTGTCGGGCGGCCAGCGGCAGCGCGTCGCGATGGGGCGCGCGATCGTGCGCGAACCGTCGGTGTTCCTGTTCGACGAGCCGTTGTCGAACCTCGACGCGAAGCTGCGCGTGCAGATGCGGCTCGAGATCCAGCGGCTGCACGCGCGGCTCGCGACGACGAGTGTGTACGTGACGCACGACCAGATCGAGGCGATGACGCTCGCGCAGCGGGTGATCGTGATGAACCGCGGCTACGCGGAGCAGATCGGCGCGCCGGTCGACGTGTACGAGAAGCCGGCGACCGTGTTCGTCGCGGGCTTCATCGGCTCGCCCGCGATGAACCTGATGCACGGCCGGCTGTCGGAAGACGGCGCGACCTTCACGGTCGCGGGCGGCGGCCCCGCGCTGCCGGTCGCCGGCGCGCCGGGCATCGGCAGCGAGATCGCTACCGGGCGCGACTGGGTACTCGGCGTGCGTCCCGAACACATGACGCCGCAGCCGGGCGTCGCGCAGGCGACGCTGCCGGTCGATTCGTGCGAGCTGCTCGGCGCGGACAATCTCGCGCACGGCCGCTGGGGCAATCACGACGTCGCGGTGCGCCTGCCGCACGCGGACCGCCCGGCGCGCGGCACGGCGCTGGCGGCGGCGCTGCCCGCGCACCGGCTGCATTTCTTCGATCCCGAAACCGGCAAGCGGGCCGGCTGAAACCGTTTGACTGCGGGAGACCGACGATGACGATCCGTACCGACTGGCCCTATCCGCGCGTCGTCGCCCATCGCGGCGGCGGCACGCTCGCACCGGAGAACACGCTGGCCGCGCTCGACGAGGGCGCGCGGCGCGGTCACCGGATGGTCGAGTTCGACGCGAAGCTGTCGGCCGACGACGTGACCTTCCTGCTGCACGACGACACGGTCGACCGGACCTCGAACGGTCACGGAGCGGCGGCGGGCATGCGTTATGCGGCGCTGGCCGCGCTCGACGCGGGCGCGTGGCGCGACGCGCGCTTCGCGGGCGAACGGATGCCGACGCTCGAGGCGGCGGCGGCGCGCTGCATCGCGCACGGGCTGGCCGCAAACGTCGAGATCAAGCCGTGCCCGGGGCGCGAGCGCGAAACCGGGCAGCGCGTGGCGGCCGATGCGGCCGCGTACTGGCGCGATGCCGCCGTGGCGCCGCTGCTGTCGTCGTTCTCGTTCGACGCGCTGCGGCAGGCGCGCGCGACGGCGCCGGCACTGCCGCGCGGGATGCTCTACGAAGTCGTGCCGGACGACTGGCATGCGCAGGTCATCGATGCGCTCGACTGCGTATCGTTGCATGCAGACCACACTCGGCTCGACGAATCCCTGGTGCGCGCGATCAAGGCGGCCGGGTTGCGCATCCTGGTTTACACGGTGAACGACCTCGAACGGGCGCGCGAACTGGCGCGTTGGGGCGTCGACGCGGTCTGCACGGACCGCATCGACCTGATCGCGCCCGACGCGCTGGACGATATCGACGTCGTCTGACGGCCACGGCCACGGCCGCGGCGGCGTCCGGTAAAACCCTTGCGCCGAACGTGCCTGACGCGAAAAAACGACGCCCCGACGGGATTTCCGTCGGGGCGTTTTGCATCGTGGAGACGTTACGCCAGGAAAAATCCGCTACAAATTGCAGCAGGATTAACCATTCCCCAAATATTCGACTACGCTTAGAAGCGGTAGCCGACGTTCAGGTACGTCACGATCGGGTTCAGCGAGATGTGGGCCTTCGACGTTTCCGTCAGCGTACCGACCGGGGTCCGGCGCGCCGTCGTGAAGGTCGCGGTCACGCTGACCGGGATGTACGACATCGAGAAGCCGGCGAACCAGTGCTTCGTGAAGTTGTACGTGAAGCCGGCGTTGAACACGGGCGCCCACTGGTTGCTGGTCGTGGCGCTGGTCGGGCCGCCGAGCACGCCGTTCTCGAACGTGCTGTTCGTGATCTTCGCGCCGGTGAACCAGATATACGTCGCGCCGACGCCGACATACGGACGGAACTTCGCGTTGGCGTCGTTGAAGTAGTACTTGAGGAGGAGCGCAGGGCTCCACTGGTACGCGCGGCCAAGCGTACCGAACTTCGAGAACTGGCCCTTGCCGGTGATGTCGAACTTCGGCGGGATGCCGGCGATGAACTCGGTGGCGATATGGTCGGTCACGAAGTAACCGGTCGCCAGCGCGAGCGTGTCGGCATCGCTGATGCCGGCGCCGGTGTTGGGAATCGACTGATTGACGGGCGTGCCGCCTACGCCGTAGACGAACAGCGGGTCGCTGCTGTCCTGCGGCGCAAGGTGCAGCCAGCCGGTGCTGACGTAGAAATCACCTGCGGATTGTGCATGTGCCGTACCGCCCGCGAACGTGAATGCGAGCGCTGCGGCCCCCGTAATGGCCAGTTTTCGTTTCATTGTGTCTCCTCCGATCAAAGGCGTGCTCATTATGACGACTGCGTTTAAAACCAAACAAGCTCGTAAGTTAGAGTTTTCTCCCTAGGATTCGCACGACCGTACGCTTACGCGCGCCGCTGGGGCAGGCATTCTACGCAGGTGCGCATTTTCGGACCTCCGGGTATTTCCTAACGCGTTTAAACGGACATTCAGCATGGCACGGTTAGCACGACTCTACGTTCCCGACCAGCCGCAGCACGTGATACTGCGCCGCCTGGATCAGCAACCCGCGTTCGTCGACGACCAGGACTACGAACTCTTCATCGATTGCCTGAAGGCCGCCGCACGCGATCATCACCTGGCGGTACACGCCTACGTGCTGCTGCCGCGCCAGGTGCAACTCCTCGTGACACCGAGCGACGAGGCGAGCCTGCCGAAGGCGATGCAGGCCGTCGGCCGTCGCTACGTCGCGCATTTCAACCGGCGCTATTCGCGGCGCGGCACGTTGTGGGAAGGCCGCTATCGCGCGACCGTGATCGAAGGCGAGCGCTATTTCCTGCTCGCGAGCCGCGTGGTCGAGATGAGCCCGGTCCGCTCGCAGCTCGTCGCGACGCCCGAGGCCTATCGCTGGTCGAGCTACCGGCATCACGTCGGGCTCACCGTCGACAGCCTGATCACCGACCATCCGCTCTACTGGGCGCTCGGCAACACGCCGTTCGACCGCCAGCGGGCGTACAAGGAGCTGTGCGAACAGCCGCTCGACGAGCGGCAGGCCGATCAGCTGCAGCAGGCCACGCTGAAGGGCTGGGTGCTCGGCGGCGAGAATTACCGCGAGTGGGCGGCGCGCACCGCGAACCGGCGCGTCTCGCCGTTGCCGCGCGGGCGCCCCAGAAAGGTGCGCGAAAACACGCCGCCGATCCAGCAGTAACGCCGGAAAGGCGGGCCGGAAGCGGCGCGGCGGGCGCCGCTTCTTTTTGCACCAAAACGATACGGCCCCAATAAAACAGCACCAGATCGAGGCATTCATTTAATTGGGGTTCGATCAAGCGGTTTTTGTTGCTATTCCCTTGATTCGTCGCGTATATTCCGAATTCCGGTGGCCCGGGCGAAGCCTGCCCAACCACTGTCGGCCGTGCCGTCTCCTGTCGGGAGCGGGCTCGACGGCAACAAGAAAACGGTTCAACGGCCTCCAGGCCCCCTTTACGACGGTGTCCCCATGAACGACCACCAGCAGCCGCTCGCCGCGGTGCCCGCCGCACAAGGTCTGTACGACCCGCAAAACGAACACGACGCCTGCGGCGTCGGCTTCGTCGCTCACATCAAGGGCAAGAAGAGCCACGAGATCATCCAGCAGGGTCTGAAGATCCTGGAGAACCTCGATCACCGCGGCGCGGTCGGCGCCGATCCGCTGATGGGCGACGGCGCGGGCATCCTGATCCAGATTCCGGACGCGTTCTATCGCGAGGAAATGGCGAAGCAGGGCGTGAACCTGCCGCCGGCCGGCGAATATGGGGTCGGGATGATCTTCCTGCCGAAGGAGAACGCGTCGCGTCTCGCGTGCGAGCAGGAGCTCGAGCGTACGGTGAAGGCCGAAGGCCAGGTCGTGCTCGGCTGGCGCGACGTGCCGGTCGACCATGCGATGCCGATCTCGCCGACGGTCAAGGCGAGCGAGCCGCTGATCCGCCAGATCTTCATCGGTCGCGGCAAGGACATCATGGTGACGGACGCGCTCGAGCGGAAGCTGTACGTGATCCGCAAGACCGCGAGCCACCGCATCCAGGCGCTGAAGCTCAAGCACGGCAAGGAATACTTCGTGCCGTCGATGTCGGCGCGCACCGTCGTCTACAAGGGGCTGCTGCTGGCCGGCCAGGTCGGCGTGTACTACCGCGACCTGCAGGACGAGCGTGTCGTGTCGGCGCTCGCGCTCGTGCACCAGCGCTTCTCGACCAACACGTTCCCGGCGTGGGAACTGGCTCACCCGTACCGGATGATCGCGCACAACGGCGAGATCAACACCGTGAAGGGCAACGTGAACTGGCTGAACGCGCGTACCGGCGCGATCGCGTCGCACGTGCTCGCCGACGATCTGCCGAAGCTGTGGCCGCTGATCTACCCGGGCCAGTCGGATACCGCATCGTTCGACAACTGTCTCGAACTGCTGGTGATGGCAGGCTACCCGCTCGTGCACGCGGTGATGATGATGATCCCGGAAGCGTGGGAACAGCACACGCTGATGGACGAGAACCGCCGCGCGTTCTACGAATACCACGCCGCGATGATGGAGCCGTGGGACGGCCCGGCCGCGATCGCGTTCACCGACGGCCGCCAGATCGGCGCGACGCTCGACCGTAACGGCCTGCGCCCGGCGCGCTACATCGTCACCGACGACGACCTCGTCATCATGGCGTCGGAAGCCGGCACGCTGCCGATCCCCGAATCGAAGATCGTCAAGAAGTGGCGCCTGCAGCCGGGCAAGATGTTCCTGATCGACATGGAACACGGCCGCATCATCGACGACAAGGAACTGAAGGACAACCTCGCGAACGCGAAGCCGTACAAGAGCTGGATCGACGCGGTGCGCATCAAGCTCGACGAGATCGAGCCGAAGGCCGAGGAAGTCGCGGCCGGCCGCACGCAGGGCGCCGCGCTGCTCGACCGCCAGCAGGCGTTCGGCTATACGCAGGAAGACCTGAAGTTCCTGATGGCGCCGATGGCGGCTCAGGGTGAGGAAGCCGTCGGTTCGATGGGCAACGATTCGCCGCTCGCGGTGATGTCGAACAAGAACAAGACGCTCTATCACTACTTCAAGCAGCTGTTCGCGCAGGTCACGAACCCGCCGATCGACCCGATCCGCGAGAACATGGTCATGTCGCTCGTGTCGTTCATCGGCCCGAAGCCGAACCTGCTCGACACCAACAACATCAACCCGCCGATGCGTCTCGAAGTGTCGCAGCCGGTGCTCGACTTCAAGGACATCGCGAAGATCCGCGCGATCGACCAGTACACGGGCGGCAAGTTCAGCGCGTACGAACTGAACATCTGCTATCCGGTCGCGTGGGGCAAGGAAGGCATCGAGGCGCGCCTCGCGTCGCTGTGCGCGGAAGCCGTCGACGCGGTGAAGTCGGGCTACAACATCCTGATCGTGTCGGACCGCAAGACGGACGCCGAGCACGTCGCGATTCCGGCGCTGCTCGCCACGTCGGCGATCCACACGCACCTCGTGCAGCAAGGGCTGCGCACGAGCACGGGCCTCGTCGTCGAGACGGGTTCCGCGCGTGAGACGCACCACTTCGCGCTGCTCGCGGGCTACGGCGCGGAAGCCGTGCACCCGTACCTCGCGATGGAAACGCTCGCGAAGATGGCCGAAGGGCTGCCGGGCGACCTGTCGCCGGAGAAGGCCGTCTACAACTTCACGAAGGCGGTCGGCAAGGGCCTGCAGAAGGTGATGTCGAAGATGGGCATCTCGACGTACATGTCGTACACGGGCGCGCAGATCTTCGAAGCGCTCGGCCTGTCGAGCGACCTCGTCGAGAAGTACTTCAAGGGCACCGCGTCGAAGGTCGGCGGCATCGGCCTGTTCGAGGTCGCGGAAGAAGCGATCCGCCTGCACCGCGACGCGTTCGGCGACAACCCGGTCCTGCGCGACATGCTCGACGCGGGCGGCGAGTACGCGTACCGCGTGCGCGGCGAAGACCACATGTGGACGCCGGATTCGATCGCGAAGCTGCAGCACGCGACGCGCAGCAACTCGTACCAGACGTACAAGGAATACGCGCACCTGATCAACGACCAGACCAAGCGTCACATGACGTTCCGCGGCCTGTTCGAGTTCAAGGTCGAGCCGACCAAGGCGATCCCGATCGACGACGTCGAGCCGGCGAAGGAGATCGTCAAGCGCTTCGCGACCGGCGCGATGTCGCTCGGGTCGATCAGCACCGAGGCGCACGCGACGCTCGCGATCGCGATGAACCGGATCGGCGGCAAGTCGAACACCGGTGAAGGCGGCGAGGACGAGAAGCGCTATCGCAACGAACTGCGCGGCATTCCGATCAAGTCGGGCGAGACGCTGAAGTCGGTGATCGGCGACGAGATCGTCAGCGACATCGCGCTGAAGGACGGCGATTCGCTGCGCTCGAAGATCAAGCAGGTCGCGTCGGGGCGCTTCGGCGTCACCGCCGAGTACCTGGCATCGGCCGACCAGATCCAGATCAAGATGGCGCAGGGCGCGAAGCCGGGCGAAGGCGGCCAGCTGCCGGGTCACAAGGTGTCGGAGTACATCGGCAAGCTGCGTTATTCGGTGCCGGGCGTCGGCCTGATCTCGCCGCCGCCGCACCACGACATCTACTCGATCGAGGATCTGGCGCAGCTGATCCACGACCTGAAGAACGTGAACCCGAGCGCGAGCATCTCCGTGAAGCTCGTGTCGGAAGTGGGCGTGGGCACGGTCGCGGCCGGTGTCGCGAAGGCGAAGGCCGATCACGTCGTGATCGCCGGCCACGACGGCGGCACGGGCGCGTCGCCGCTGTCGTCGGTCAAGCACGCCGGCACGCCGTGGGAACTCGGCCTCGCCGAAACGCAGCAGACGCTGGTGCTGAACCGCCTGCGCGGCCGCATCCGCGTGCAGGCCGACGGCCAGATGAAGACGGGTCGCGACGTCGTGATCGGCGCGCTGCTCGGCGCGGACGAATTCGGCTTCGCGACGGCGCCGCTCGTCGTCGAGGGCTGCATCATGATGCGCAAGTGCCACCTGAACACGTGCCCGGTCGGCGTCGCGACGCAGGATCCGGTGCTGCGTGCGAAGTTCAAGGGCCAGCCCGAGCACGTCGTGAACTACTTCTTCTTCGTCGCCGAGGAAGTGCGCGAGATCATGGCGCAGCTCGGCGTCGCGAAGTTCGACGACCTGATCGGCCGCGCCGATCTGCTCGATACGCGCAAGGGCATCGAGCACTGGAAGGCGAAGGGCCTCGACTTCTCGCGTGTGTTCTACCAGCCGGAAGAGTGCGAGGACGTCGCGCCGCGTCACGTCGACGTGCAGGATCACGGCCTCGAGCGCGCGCTCGACCACGTGCTGATCGAGAAGGCGAAGGCCGCGATCGAGAACGGCGAGCATGTGTCGTTCATCCAGCCGGTGCGCAACGTGAACCGCACGGTCGGCGCGATGCTGTCGGGCGTGATCGCGAAGAAGCACGGCCACGACGGCCTGGCCGACGACGCGGTGCACATCCAGCTGAAGGGCACGGCCGGCCAGAGCTTCGGCGCGTTCCTCGCGAAGGGCGTGACGCTCGACCTCGTCGGCGACGGCAACGACTACGTCGGCAAGGGCCTGTCGGGCGGCCGGATCATCATCCGTCCGACCAACGACTTCCGCGGCAAGTCCGAGGAAAACATCATCTGCGGCAACACGGTGATGTACGGCGCGATCGAAGGCGAAGCGTTCTTCCGCGGCGTCGCGGGCGAGCGCTTCTGCGTGCGCAACTCGGGCGCGACGGCGGTCGTCGAAGGCACGGGCGACCACGGCTGCGAATACATGACGGGCGGCACGGTCGTCGTGCTCGGCGAGACGGGGCGCAACTTCGCGGCCGGCATGTCGGGCGGCCTCGCGTACATCTACGATCCGGAAGGCACGTTCGCGGCCAAGTGCAACAAGTCGATGGTCGCGCTCGAGCCGGTGCTGCAGCAGGCCGAGCAGGAGCGCACGGTCGACCGCGCGCTCTGGCACGCCGGCACGACGGACGAGGCGCTGCTCAAGGGGCTCGTCGAGCGTCATTTCCAGTTCACGGGTTCGCCGCGCGCGAAGTCGCTGCTGGAAAACTGGGACGCGGCGCGCCGCCAGTTCGTGAAGGTGTTCCCGCACGAATACAAGCGCGCGCTGGGCGAGATCGGTGCGAAGAAGGCGGCGAAGGAAGTGCTGGCCGCCTGAGCGACGAACGACATAGCGAATGCCGCGCGCGCCTGATGGCCGCGCGCGGCTCCCCCACCCGATACACCGAACAGAAGAGCACCTTATGGGCAAGGCAACCGGTTTTCTGGAGTTCGAACGCCGCCACGAGGCGTACGAAGCACCGCTCACGCGCGTGAAGCACTACAAGGAATTCGTCGCGGCGCTGACCGACGCGGACGCGAAGGTCCAGGGCGCGCGCTGCATGGATTGCGGCATCCCGTTCTGCAACAACGGCTGCCCGGTCAACAACATCATCCCGGACTTCAACGATCTCGTTTACCGCCAGGACTGGCAGCAGGCGATCGAAGTCCTGCACTCGACCAACAACTTCCCGGAATTCACGGGCCGCATCTGCCCGGCGCCGTGCGAAGCGGCCTGCACGCTCGGGATCAACAACGATCCGGTCGGCATCAAGTCGATCGAGCACGCGATCATCGACAAGGCCTGGGCGGAAGGCTGGGTGAAGCCGCTGCCGGCCGAACACAAGACGGGCAAGAAGGTCGCGGTCGTCGGTTCGGGCCCCGCGGGCCTCGCTGCCGCGCAGCAGCTCGCGCGTGCGGGCCACGACGTGACGGTGTTCGAGAAGAACGACCGCATCGGCGGCCTGCTGCGTTACGGGATTCCCGACTTCAAGCTCGAGAAGTGGCTGATCGATCGCCGCATGCGCCAGATGGAAGCGGAAGGCGTGAGGTTCCGTACCAGCGTGTTCATCGGCAAGGAGCCGCTGCCCGAATCGATCGGCAGCCTCGCGAAGGAAACCATCTCGCCGGACACGCTGAAGGAAGAATTCGACGCGGTCGTGATCGCCGGCGGTTCGGAAACGCCGCGCGACCTGCCGGTACCGGGCCGCGAGCTCGCGGGCGTCCATTTCGCGATGGACTTCCTGCCGCAGCAGAACCGCGTGAACGCGGGCGACAAGCTCGCCGACCAGCTGCTCGCGAAGGGCAAGCACGTGATCGTGATCGGCGGCGGCGATACGGGTTCGGACTGCGTCGGCACGTCGAACCGTCACGGCGCGAAGCAGGTCACGCAGTTCGAGCTGCTGCCGCAGCCGCCGGAAGAGGAAAACAAGCCGCTCGTGTGGCCGTACTGGCCGATCAAGCTGCGTACGTCGTCGTCGCACGAGGAGGGCTGCGAGCGTGACTGGGCGGTCGCGACGAAGCGTCTCGAAGGCAAGAACGGCAAGGTCGAGAAGCTGATCGCGGTGCGTGTCGAGTGGAAGGACGGCAAGATGCAGGAAGTGCCGGGTTCCGAGTTCGAGATGAAGGCCGATCTCGTGCTGCTCGCGATGGGCTTCACGCAGCCGGCCGCGCCGGTGCTCGACGCGTTCGGCGTCGCGAAGGATGCGCGCGGCAATGCACGCGCGACGACCGAAGGCGACCGTTCGTACTACACGTCGGTCGACAAGGTGTTCGCGGCAGGCGACATGCGTCGCGGCCAGTCGCTCGTGGTGTGGGCGATCCGCGAAGGCCGCCAGTGCGCGCGCTCGGTCGATACGTACCTGATGGGCCATTCGGAACTGCCGCGCTGAGCTGAATCGCGCGAGCGGGTTTCGACCAAAGCCGGGCGTCCGAGAGGGCGCCCGGTTTTTTTATGGCTGCGCGCGGTCGATGTCGTTGCCGCGGCGTCGGCCCGGATGGTCGGGGCGCAAGCATTCGAAGCGCCCTGACGCTCACCGGCGGGTGCCGGGCGAGCGTGAACCGGTCGGCCGGGCCCGCAGCGGCGCCGCATCGTCGCCCCGCATTTTCGCGAAGCGTCGTCTAACCTGATGACATTCGGCCTCGATTTTTCGTCATCTCAATTCCTTTCGTTTTGTAATAATCCTTGAAAACTGTCATATCATGTCGCCCCTCGGGCCGCGTTCGCGGTCGCCGCACATGACTGACCCTATTTACAAGGACTCTGGATGGAAGCATTCGTGCATGGGCTGATCGACGCCGTCAATGGCGTGTTGTGGAACTACGTGCTGATCGCGCTGCTGCTCGGCGCCGGTGCGTGGTTCACGTTGCGGTTCCGGATGATCCAGCTGAAGGCGCTGTTCCTCAGCATGAAGCTGGTCGGCAGCAAGGGCGAACCGGGCAGCATCTCGTCGTTCCAGGCGTTCGCGACCGGGCTCGCGAGCCGCGTCGGCACCGGCAACATCGCCGGCGTCGCGGTCGCGCTGACGGTCGGCGGGCCGGGCGCGATCTTCTGGATGTGGATGACCGCGCTGGTCGGGATGTCGTCCGCGTTCGTCGAGGCGACGCTCGCGCAGATCTTCAAGGTATCGCATCCGGACGGCAGCTATCGCGGCGGCCCCGCGTACTACATCCAGACGGGCCTGCGCTCGCGCGGCTTCGGTGTGCTGTTCTCGCTGTCGCTGATCCTCGCGTTCGGCTTCGTGTTCAACGCGGTACAGGCCAATGCGATCGCCGATGCATTCCATACGTCGTTCGGCTGGCGTCGCGAGACGGTCGGCCTCGGTCTCGTGCTGCTGTCCGCGCCGATCATCTTCGGCGGCATCCGCCGCATCGCGACGGTCGCGCAGGTGATCGTGCCGCTGATGGCGATCGGCTACCTCGCGCTCGCGGTCTACGCGGTCGCGACGCACATCACGCTGGTGCCCGGCGTGATCGCGTTGATCGTGAAGAGCGCGTTCGGCCTCGAGCAGGCGGCCGGCGGCCTGACCGGCTACGCGGTCAGCCAGGCGATCGCGATCGGCGTGAAGCGCGGGCTGTTCTCGAACGAGGCGGGGATGGGCAGCGCGCCGAACGCGGCCGCGACCGCGAGCACGCGCCACCCCGTCACGCAGGGGCTGATCCAGATGCTCGGCGTGTTCGTCGACACGATCGTGATCTGCAGCGCGACCGCATTCGTGATCCTGCTGTCGGGCCAGTACGAACTCGGCACCGGGATGGAGGGCGCGGCGCTCACGCAGCGCGCGATCTCGAGCCACGTCGGCGACTGGGGGGGCATCTACATGGCCGTCGCGATCTTCTTCCTCGCGTTCTCGTCGGTGATCGGCAACTACGCGTATGCGGAAGGCAACGTCGAATTCATCACGAAGCGGCGCGGCGTGCTGCCGCTGTTCCGCATCGCCGTGCTCGGCATGGTGATGTTCGGCAGCGTCGGGCAACTGCCGCTCGTGTGGGCGATGGCCGATACGAGCATGGGCTTGATGGCGATCATCAACCTGATCGCGATCCTCGCGCTCGGCAGGTACGCGCACGCCGCATGGGCCGACTATCGCCGCCAGCGCGCGGCCGGCGTCGCCGATCCGGTGTTCACGCGCAACACGATCCCCGAACTCGCGCGCGTGCTGCCGGCCGACGTGTGGGGCGAGCACGGCCCGCTGCCGCAGCGTCCGCCGTCGGCCGACGCGGTGGCCGAAGTGCGCGTGACGGTGCGCGAGTCATGAACGGCGACCGGCTCCGTGCGTTCGTCGCGCTGATGCCCGATGCGGCATCGCGCGACGCGCTGCACGCGTTGCCGGTCACCCGTGGCGCGCGGCGCCCGCCGCCCGCGCAGCTGCACATGACGCTCGCGTTCATCGGCGCAATCGAGCGGGAACGGTGCGACGCGCTGGCCGCGCACCTGCCGGCGCTCGCGGCCGCGCATGCGTTGCCGCCGATGCCGGTCGAGCGGATCGCGTGGTGGCCGAGCCTGCCGCGCGCGAGGCTGATCGTCGCGGAACTCGCGGTCGATGCTGCGTGCGTCGCGCTGAATGCGGGGCTGGCCGCGCTGCTGTGCGAACTCGGCGTGCCGGCCGACCGCCGGCCGTTCCGGCCGCACGTGACGCTCGCGCGGCTGCCGCACGATGCGGTCGGCCAGCCCGCGCACGGCGGCGCGCCGGGGCGGCCCGTCGACGTGCGTGTCGAAGCGCTGACGCTGTTCGAAAGCCGGCTGTCGCATGAAGGCGTGTCGCATCGGCCGATCGTGTCGGTGCCGATCGCGCGTGCGGACGACAGCGTCGGCGCGTAGGGCGCGTCCGCAAGCCTGTTCCTGGCGCGGCCCTAGCGGTCGTAGCGCGCGAGCGTCAGGCCCGCCAGATCGATCTCCGGCGCGCGCCCGGTGACGAGATCCGCGACCACCTTTCCCGAACCCATCGACATGGCCCAGCCCGTCGAGCCGTGGCCGACGTTGAGCCAGAGGCCGTCGATGCCGCTCGCGCCGAGCAGTGGCGGTCCGTCGGGCGTCATCGGCCGGCGGCCGACCCAGAAACGCGCCGACGCGCGATCGGCCGCATGCGGGAACCAGTCGTCGAGCACCTTCATCAGCGTGTCGAGCGCCTGCTGCCGCAGCGCCGCGTGGCGGTTGCCGAGCTCCGCGGTGCCGGCGACGCGCAGCGTCGGGCCGAAGCGCGTGATCGCCGTCTTCAGCGATTCGTCCATCAGCGCGGCGCATGGGGCCTTTTCATCGTCGACGACCGCGAGCGTGGCCGAGTAGCCCTTCACCGGATACAGCGGCACGTCGATGCCGAGCGGTCGCAGCAGGCCCGCGCTGTCGACGCCGAGTGCGACGACGATCGCATCGGCGGCGAGCAGCGCATCGCGTCGGGCGGCGGCGCCCGCGTCGAGCGAGTCGATCCGCACGCCGCGCACCTCGCCGCCCGCGACATCGAGCGCTCGAATCGCGGTGCGGAACCGGAACGTCACGCCGTTCGCTTCGCACCGCGCCCGCAGTTCTCGCGTGAAGCGTGCGCAGTCGCCCGCTTCGTCGTCGGGCAGGTAGATGCCGCCGACGGGCGCCTGCCGCGCCCAGCGCAGGCCTGGCTCGATCGCGGTGCAGCCGGCCGCGTCGAGTTCGCGAAACGCGATGCCGGCATCGCGCAGCACCTTCAGCGCGGGCTGCACCATCTCGACGTCGAACGCGCTGCGCAGCAGTTGCAGGTAGCCGCGGCTCGCGCCGTAGTCGAACGGATAACGGTCGCGAAACGCATGCAGGCACGCGCGGCTGTAATACGCGATGCGCTGCATCCGCTGCTTGTTCACGCGGAACCGCTCGAATTCGCATTCGCGCAGCCAGCGCGCGATCCAGCGCCACTGCGCGGCGTCGAGCGTCGGCCGGAAGATCAGCGGCGACGCAGGCTTGAACAGGTACTTGAGAATCTTGCCGGGCATCCCGGGCGCGGCCCACGGCGTCACGTAGCCGGGCGCGATCACGCCCGCGTTGCCGAGGCTCGTCGCTTGCGCGACGTCGGCCTCGCGTTCGATCACGGTGACGTCGCAGCCTGCTTCGCGCAGGTGCCAGGCGGTGGTGACGCCGATCACGCCGGCGCCGAGAACGATCACGTGCATGCGGAGTCCGGAACGGGGCGGTGGCTCACGACGCGATGGCCGGATCGTCGGCGAGCGACTTGCCGCGCGTTTCCGGCAGCACGAGCGCCGCGACGATCACGAGCAGGTAGCCGCCGCCCGCGACGAGGCCGATCGCCTTCACGAGCGACATCGATTGCGACAGCGCGCCGACGAGGATCGGGAAGAACGAGCCGAGCCCGCGGCCGAGGTTGTAGCAGAAGCCCTGGCCCGAGCCGCGGATCGCGCCCGGATACAGCTCCGACAGATACGCGCCGACGCCCGCGAAGATGCCCTGCACGACGATGCCGAGCGGAAAGCCGAGCAGCAGCATCGCGGTATCGGTGATCGGCAGCATCGTGTACGCCATGCCGAGCGAGAACGAGCCGACCGCGAACAGGATGAACGACGCGCGGCGGCCGAGCCGGTCAGAGAGCATCGCGCCGACCACGTAGCCGACGAACGAACCGACGATCAGCACGACCAGATAGCCGCTCGTGTTGAACACCGACAGATGGCGCACGGTTTTCAGATAGGTGGGCAGCCACGTCGTGATCGCGTAGTAGCCGCCGAGCATGCCGGTGCACAGCGCGCTGCCGAACAGCGTCGCGCGCAGGTGCGGCGGCGAGAAGATCTCGAGGAAGTGGCCCGACACGCGGCCTTCGTCGCGCGCGCGGCGGGTGGCCGTATAGATGTCGGGATCGCTGACGTTGCGGCGGATGTACAGGATCCACAGGGCGGGCACGATGCCGATCCAGAAGCACGCGCGCCACGCGATCTGCTCGGGCAGCAGCGCGAAGAACGCCCAGTAAAGGATCGCGGCCGCGCCCCAGCCGAACGACCAGCTGCTCTGCACGGTGCCGACGGCCTTCGCGCGATGCTCGGGCGAGCGGATCGTCTCGGCCATCATGATCGTCACGACCGACCATTCGCCGCCGAAGCCGAAACCCTGCAGCGTGCGCGTCGCGAGCAACTGCCAGAACGAATGCGTGAAGCCGGACAGGCACGTGAACAGCGCGAACGTCGCGATCGTCCACTGCAGCATGCGCACGCGGCCGTAGCGGTCGGCGAGGATGCCGGCGACCCAGCCGCCGATCGCCGACGAGATCAGCGAACTGGTCGCGATCATCCCGGCCTCGCTCTTCGTCATGCCCCAGGTGGCGATCAGCGTCGGAATCAGGAACGAATAGATCATGAAGTCGAACGCGTCGACCGCATAGCCGCCGAATCCGGCGTACAGCGTCCGGCGCTCGCGCGTCGACAATTCGTTGAACCACTGGAATGCCTGCATGCTTGTCGCCCCCTCTCGTCTTGTCTCGTCCCGCGCTGCCGCGTCGCGGTTATTTTACGGGCGCGCTCGCGCACGCCAAAAAGGCGGATGCAGGTTCGTGCGGAACGGCAGGCAGACGGGGCGACGCATCAGAGCGTCAGGCCGCCGTCGACGTGGATGACCTGGCCGGTGATCTGTCGCGCCGCGTCCGACAGCAGGAACGCGATCAGCGCGGCGACGTCGTCGGGTTCGGCGATCCGGCCGAGCGGCGTCGCCTGTTCGGCCTGCGCCCAGGCCGCGGCGTTGCCGGCGCTCGGGCCGTGGTCCTTGCGCGTGAAGCCCGGCGCGACCGCATTGACGGTGATGCCGCGCGCGGCGAATTCGGCGGCGGCGGTACGCACCAGCGATTCGAGCGCGGCTTTCGCGGCGGCGGTCGCCGCGAACGGCGCATCGGCGCGGTAGCGGTGCGCGACGAACGAACTGACCGCGACGATCCGCGGCGCGATCGATGCTTCGAGCAGCGGCCGCGCGCGGCCCGCGAGCGCGGAGAACGCACCGGGCATCGCCGCGAACGCGGACGCGAGCGCATCCGCCGAGAGTTCGGAAAAGGATTGCCGCGCGGCGAAGCCGGCGTTCGCGACGAGCTGGTCGAGCCCGCCGAAGCGGGTGGCGACGGCATCGACGAGCGTGGCAGCCACGCCGGGCTCAGCGAGATCGCCGGTCAACGTCACGCATTCCGCGCCGGCCGCCGTGCACGCCTGGGCGACTGCTGCGAGCCGCGCGCGTGCCGCATCGTCCGCGCCGCGCGCATGCAGCGCCAGCGCGACGCCGGGCGCCGCGAGCCGCCGCGCGAGCGCCGCGCCGATCCCCGACCCCGCGCCGGTGATCAGCGCGATCCGGGCGACGTGCGCGGCGCGTGCGTTCACGCGGCGACCTTGTCGTCGCTGCTCACGCGCTCGACGTTGATCGTGCCGACGTGGAACGCGGCCAGCGATTCGCGGTGCGCGATGCTGACGATCGCGGCCTTCGGCAGCCGTTCGGCGAACAGGTGATAGAGGCGGGCTTCGTTGTCGGCGTCGAGCGCGCTGGTCGCCTCGTCGAGGAACAGGAAGTCGGGCTTGTGCAGCAGCACGCGCGCGCCGGCCAGACGCTGCTGTTCGCCCGGCGACAGCACGCGGGTCCAGTGCGCGGTTTCGTCGAGGCGCTCGACGTAATCCTCGAGACGGCACGCGCGCAGCGCATCGCGGCATGCTTCGTCGCTGAACGTGTCGGGCGTCGCCGGGTAGGTGAGCGCGGCCTTCAGCGTGCCGATCGGCAAATAGCTGGTTTGCGGCACGAACATCATCCGCGCACCGACCGGCGCGTCGATCGCGCCGTCGCCGAACGGCCACAGCCCCGCGAGCGCGCGCATGAACGTGCTCTTGCCGGAACCGGACTTGCCGACCACGAGCCAGCGCGAGCCGGGCTCGATCGTGACGTCGCCGATGTTCGCGAGCGCGTTGCCGTTCGGCAGCGCGAGCTTGAGCGACGACGTGGACAGCTTCGCGGCGTCGATGTAGTGCAGGTTGATGCCGCCGTGCTCGGTCGCGGGCGACAGGCTTTCCTTCAGGTGCGACGTGCCCATCACGCGCTTGAATTCGCGCAGACGGTTGACGGTGGCGCGCCATTCGACGAGGGTCGAGTAGCTGTTGATGAACCACGAGAACGAATCGCTGACGGTGCCGAACGCGGACGAGATCTGCATCAGCACGCCGAACGAGAACGCACCGGCAAAGTAGCGCGGCGCGGCGACGACGAGCGGGAAGATGATCGCGATCTGCCCGTAGAAGCTCAGCACGAACGTGAGCCGCTTCGTGTACTTCATCACGCGCCACCAGTTGTCGCGGATGCGCATGAAGAGGCTCTGCGCGTTGCCGGCCTCGGTCTTCTCGCCGTCGTAGAACGCGATCTGCTCGGCGTTCTCGCGCACGCGGATCAGCCCGAAGCGGAAATCGGCCTCGACGCGCTGCTGCTGGTAGTTGATCGACACGAGCGGATGACCGACCTTCTGGATGATCAGCGAGCCGATCACCGCGTACAGCGCGGCCGCCCACACCATGTAGCCGGGAATCGCGATCGGCGTCGCGCCGAGCGTGAACGTCAGCGCGCCGGCGAGCGACCACAGGATCGTGATGAACGACACGAGCGTGACGACCGTCGACAGCAGGTCGAGCGACAGCGCGAGCGTCGTGGTCGCGAACGACTGGAGGTCGTCGGTGATCCGCTGGTCGGGGTTGTCGGCGAGGCGGTCACGCTCGATCCGGTAGAACGCGCGATCGCCGAGCCACTGGCCGAGAAAGCGGTCGGTGAGCCACTGGCGCCAGCGGAAGCCGAGCATCTGGCGCAGGTAGCGGCCGTAGACGGCGAGGATGATGAAGCCGAACGCGAGCGCGGAGAACTGCATCAGCAGGTTCGGGAAGTCGTGGACGTCCTTCGACTGCAGCGCGTTGTAGAACTGCGCGTTCCACTTGTTCAGCTTGACGTTGATCCAGACCACGCAGAGGTTGATCGCGATGATCGTGACCAGCAACCCCCACGCGATTTTCCATTCGGACGATACCCAGTAGGGCTTGATGAGGCTCCATGCGGATACCGGGCGCTCGTCCTGCGGCGCGTCGGAGGCGGAGCGGACGGGATCGATCGATTGGGTCATGTGCTTCCTGATGATGAGCCGGCGCGCGGGCCGGGCGAAACCGGGCGCGCGCCGCGATACGGCATGCCGGGGCGCGGCGCCGACGGACGGCGGGCGTCCGGATGGTCGCCCGTGCGTCTTAAACGGCACTTAAAAACCGGCGGTGACGCGGCAACCGGCCGCTCGCGCGGCCGGCCTGCGGGCATTGTGCCAGAGCGGCGCGGCGCGCCGGCGAATTTGCCGCAAGGGGGACAGTTTGCGGCGCTTTCCGCTTTTATGGTCTAATGGCCGACGACGAAACAGGGGTGCTTCGTGGCGCGGCCGGCAGATGTTCCGGGCAGCGCGGCGAGGCTGAGAAAGACCCTTCGCACCCGATCCGGGTAATACCGGCGAGGGAAGTTTCTGATCCCGCCGGGCCGCGCTGGCCGCCATCCCATATGGTCAGCGCCCGAGTCCCGCCCGGCCGGCCTTTGCTGCCGGTTTCGTCCTTTTGGGTACGCGCATTGCGCGTTACGGAAGGAATGATGACCGCACAATCTTCAGTCTTTTGCATGGCTCCCGGCCCGATGTCGCGTGCGTTCGCATGCGGTGGCGCGTGCACGTCGACGCTCGTCGCGCGTGACCGCGCGGAGGGCGCGCGATGAACGTCCGGGATGCACGACCCGATTTCGCGGTACTCGGCGGCGGCCTCGTCGGCCGCCTGATCGCGTGGCGGCTCGCGGGTGACGGGCATCGCGTCGCGCTCTACGAGCGCGGCGGGCCGGACGGCGAGCAGTCGGCCGCGTGGATCGCGGCCGCGATGCTCGCGCCGCTCGCGGAAGCGGCGAGCGCGGAGCTGCTGATCACCGAGCTCGGCGCCGCGTCGCTCGCGCGCTGGCCGCAGTGGCTCGCGGAACTGCCCGAACCCGTCTTCTTCCAGCATCGCGGCACGCTCGTCGTCTGGCATCACGCGGACCGCGCGGAGGCGCCGCTGTTCGAGCGGCGCGTGCGCGCGAACGCGCCGGCCGAGTTGTTCGACGGCGGTTTCGTGACGCTGGCCGGTGCGCAGGTCGACGCGGCCGAACCCGCGCTCGCGGGCCGCTTCGCGCGCGGGCTGATGCTGCCGCGCGAAGGCCAGCTCGACAACCGCCAGGCGCTGCGCGCGCTCGCCGCGGGCCTCGCCGAACGCGGCGTCGCGCTGCACTGGCACGCGGCGGTCGACGACGCGAACCTGCCCGCCGCGCATGTCACGATCGATTGTCGCGGGCTCGGCGCGAAACCCGCGCTGCCCGCGTTGCGCGGCATCCGCGGCGAAGTCGCGCGCGTGCACGCGCCCGGCATCGGGCTCACGCGGCCCGTGCGGCTGCTGCATCCGCGCTACCCGCTGTACATCGCACCGAAGCAGGACGATCTCTATGTGATCGGCGCGACCGAGGTGGAGGGCGAGGACATGTCGCCCGTGAGCGTGCGTTCCGCGCTCGAACTGCTGAGCGCGGCGTTCTCCGTGCATCCGGCGTTCGGCGAGGCGCGCATCCTCGAACTCAACGCGCAGTGCCGGCCGACGCTGCCCGATCATCGTCCGGCGGTGATCTGGGACGGCGCGTCGACGCTCGCCGTCAACGGCCTGTACCGGCACGGCTTCATGATCGCGCCGGAAGTCGCGCAGGCGGCCGTCGCGTGCGCGCAGGCCGCGCTCGGCGGCACGCTCGGCGATCCCGACGCATTTGCCGCATGGCGCGCCACCGCGCGCTGGCCGACGCTTCTCCATCACCGCAACGACGCGCACCAGCCGGCCTGACGCGCGCCGCCGACCGAATTCGACCCAGCCTCATGGATATCCAGATCAATCAACAGACCCTGACGTTGCCCGACGGCGCGACGGTGGCCGACGCGCTCGCCGCGTACGGCGCGCGTCCGCCGTACGCGGTGGCGCTGAACGGCAATTTCGTCGCGCGTACGCAGCATGCGGCGCGCGCGCTCGCGGCGGGCGACCGGCTCGACGTCGTGCACCCCGTCGCGGGCGGCTGAGCGCCGCCGGTTCGTCCCCGCTCTTCCAGGAAAACGACATGACGTCCCCCACCTCCGCCGACACGCTGACGCTGTACGGCGAAACCTTCGCAAGCCGCGTGCTGCTCGGCACGTCGCGCTATCCGTCGCTGCAGTCGCTGTCCGATTCGATCGCCGCGTCGCGCCCCGGGATGGTGACGGTCGCGCTGCGCCGCCAGATGACGGGCGGCACGGCCGAAGCCGGCTTCTTCGACCTGCTCAAGCGCCACGCGGTGCCGCTGCTGCCGAACACGGCCGGCTGCCAGACCGTCGCCGAAGCCGTGACCACCGCGCACATGGCGCGCGAGGTCTTCGGCACCGACTGGATCAAGCTCGAGCTGATCGGCGACGACTACACGCTGCAGCCCGACCCGGTCGGGCTGATCGATGCCGCCGCGCAACTGGTCAAGGACGGGTTCAAGGTGCTGCCGTACTGCACCGAGGATCTCGTGATCGGCCGGCGCCTGCTCGACGTCGGCTGTGAGGCGCTAATGCCGTGGGGCGCGCCGATCGGCACCGGCAAGGGCGTCGTGAATCCGTACGGCCTGCGCGTGCTGCGCGAACGGCTGCCGGACGTGCCGCTGATCGTCGACGCGGGGCTCGGCGTGCCGTCGCACGCGTGCCAGGTGATGGAGTGGGGTTTCGACGGCGTGCTGCTGAATACGGCCGTGTCGCAGGCGACGCACCCGGAGATCATGGCGCGCGCGTTTGCGCAGGGCGTCGAGGCCGGCCGTGCCGCGTATCTCGCCGGCCCGATGGATGCGCGCGAAACCGCGCACGCGAGCACGCCGGTCGTCGGGATGCCGTTCTGGCACCAGGACGGAGGCGGCGCATGAGCGCGCGCTTCGCCGATGCGTTCTGGCCGCCGGCCGACGAGCTGGCCGAAGCGGCCGAGCGGATTCGCGCGCGGCTCGGCGACTGGCCGGACGGCGTGGCGCCGTGGCGGCTCTGCGTGGCGGCGCCCGACGTGCCGGCCGACGGCGACGTGCTGATCGTGTCGGCCGGCGATCGCGCCGCGCAGGCGCGTGCGTCGGCCGTGTCGCGGCCAGCGTCGCCCGATGCGGTGGCGATCGAATTCGACGAGCGCAGCGCCGTGCTGCATGCGGCGGGCGTGCGCTACGCGCTGGACGCCGCGCATCCGCTCGCGGACGACTGGATCGCGGCGCTTGCCGCATTCCTCGATTGCGGCTTCGCACCGGTCGACGCGCTGGTTCTCGCGCTGGCGTGGCGCGACGGCGACGAGACGCACGCCGCCGACGCATGGCCGGTCGATGCCGAGCGATTCCCGTGCGTCGCCGGGCTGCCGCCCGCGCCGGAGCCGGCGTTCCCGCCGTGCCCCGCGCAACTCGGCCTCTATCCGGTCGTGCCGAGCGCCGAATGGGTCGAACGCGTGCTCGATGGCGGCGCGCGAACCGTGCAATTGCGCGTGAAAGATGCGACGCCGGACACACTCCGTCAAGAAATCGCGCGCGCGGTCGCGGCCGGGCGCCGCTATCCCGATGCGCGCGTGTTCATCAACGATCACTGGCAGATCGCCGCAGAAGAGGGGGCGTACGGGGTACATCTCGGTCAGGAGGACCTCGAAACGGCCGATCTGGCCGCGATCGCGCGCGCGGGCCTGCGGCTCGGACTGTCGAGCCACGGTTATTACGAGATGTTGCGGGCGCTGCACGAACGGCCGAGCTACCTCGCGCTCGGCCCCGTGTACGCGACCGCGACCAAGGCCGTCGCCGCGCCGCCGCAGGGTTTGGCGCGGATTGCCCGCTACGCGCGCTTCGCCGGCGCGCGGGCGCCGCTGGTCGCGATCGGCGGGGTGGGGCTCGACGCGCTGCCGGCCGTGCTGGCGACGGGCGTCGGCAGCGTCGCGGTGGTCAGCGCGGTCACGGGCGCGGCCGACTATCGGACAGCGCTTATTGCACTGCAGCAGTGCTTTGCCGGACAATTTGACAATCGTTGACCGGAGGGCCCGGAACGGCGTCACGACATCATTCCAATGCAGGCCCTATAATTCGGCGTTCTGCGTAAAAGGACTGTCAGCTCCGTGAGCCCCACTCCTACCGAGACCCTGCTGGAACTTCGCGACGTCGACTTTGGCTACGGCGACCGCCTCGTCCTGTCCAACCTGAACCTGCGCTTCGGGCGCGGGCAGGTCGTCGCGGTCATGGGCGGCTCGGGTTGCGGCAAGACCACCGTGCTGCGCCTGATCGGCGGCCTCGTGCGCGCACGCCGCGGCCAGGTGCTGTTCGACGGCGCCGATGTCGGCGCGCAAACGCGCGACGGGCTGTATGCGTTGCGCCGCAAGATGGGCATGCTGTTCCAGTTCGGCGCGTTGTTTACCGACATGTCGGTGTTCGAGAACGTCGCGTTCGCGCTGCGCGAACATACCGATCTGCCCGAAGACCTGATCCGCGACCTCGTGCTGATGAAGCTCAACGCGGTCGGGCTGCGCGGCGCGCGCGACCTGATGCCGTCCGAGGTGTCGGGCGGGATGGCGCGCCGCATCGCGCTGGCACGCGCGATCGCGCTCGATCCGCAGCTCATCATGTACGACGAGCCGTTCGCGGGCCTCGATCCGATCTCGCTCGGCATCACCGCGAACCTGATCCGCACGCTGAACCAGGCGCTCGGCGCGACGTCGATCCTCGTCACGCACGACGTGCCGGAATCGTTCGCGATCGCCGATTACGTGTATTTTCTGGCCAATGGCGGCGTGCTCGCGCAGGGTACGCCCGACGAGCTGCGCGCGTCGACCGATCCGAGCGTGCGGCAATTCATCGACGGCGCGCCGGACGGCCCGTTCAAATTTCATTACACGAGCCCGCCGCTCGCGGCGGATTTCGGGCTCGGCGGAGGGCGCGCATGATCAGCGCGATCGGACGTTACGTCATCGGCGGCCTCGAGCGCGCGGGCTACGGCACGCGCCTGTTCGTGCGCCTCGTGCTGGAATTCTTCCCGCTGCTGCGCCGGCCGCGGCTGGTCACGAAGCAGATCCACTTCCTCGGCAACTATTCGTTCGTGATCATCGCCGTGTCGGGGCTGTTCGTCGGCTTCGTGCTCGGGCTGCAGGGCTATTACACGCTGAACCGCTACGGTTCCGAGCAGGCGCTCGGCCTGCTGGTCGCGCTGTCGCTCGTGCGCGAGCTCGGGCCGGTCGTCACCGCGCTGCTGTTCGCGGGCCGCGCGGGCACGTCGCTCACGGCCGAGATCGGCCTGATGAAGGCCGGCGAGCAGCTCACCGCGCTCGAAATGATGGCGGTCGACCCGATCAAGAACGTGATCGCGCCGCGCATGTGGGCGGGCATCATCGCGATGCCGCTGCTGGCCGCGATCTTCAACGCGGTCGGCGTGCTCGGCGGTTATTTCGTCGGCGTCGTGCTGATCGGCGTCGATCCGGGCGCGTTCTGGTCGCAGATGCAGGGCGGGGTCCAGGTCTGGGCCGACGTCGGCAACGGCGTGATCAAGAGCATCGTGTTCGGCTTCGCCGTGACCTTCATTGCGCTGTACCAGGGGTATGAAGCGAAGCCCACGCCCGAGGGCGTGTCGCGCGCGACCACCAAGACGGTCGTGTTTGCGTCGCTCGCCGTACTCGGCCTCGATTTCCTGCTGACCGCGCTGATGTTCAGCTAAGCCTCAGCCAAGCCAAATTTTGGGATGACGATGAAAAAGACTGCTCTCGACTTCTGGGTCGGCCTGTTCGTGGTGGTGGGCTTCCTTGCGGTGCTGTTCCTGGCGCTGAAGGTCGGCAACATGAGCTCGCTGTCGTTTCAGCCGACCTACTCGGTGAGAATGAAATTCGACAATATCGGCGGGCTGAAGCCGCGCGCGGCCGTGAAGAGCGCCGGCGTCGTGGTCGGCCGCGTGAAGTCGATCGGCTTCGACACGAACACGTACCAGGCGCTCGTCACGATCGACGTCGACGGCCAGTACCAATTCCCGAAGGATTCGTCGGCGAAGATCCTGACGTCGGGCCTGCTCGGCGAGCAATATATCGGCCTCGATCCGGGCGGCGACACCGAAATGCTGAAGGCGGGCGATACGATCACGATGACGCAATCGGCGATCGTGCTCGAGAACCTGATCGGCCAGTTCCTGTACAGCAAGGCCGCCGATGCGGGCGGTGCGAAGCCGGCAGCCGGCGCATCGGCCGCGCCGGCCGCGCCTGCGCCGGTGGCGGTGCCGGCGTCGGCGGTGTCCGGTTCAGCCGGCCAATAACCACACGAGAGAAAACAAGAGGGTAATGACCATGCACACGATCCGCATCAGGCACGCCGCGCTGGCGGTAGCGGCAGTCGCCGCGTTGAGCGGCTGCGCGACCGTGCAGACGCCGACCAAGGGCGATCCGCTCGAAGGCTTCAACCGGACGATGTACAAGTTCAACGACACGGTCGACACGTACGCGCTGAAACCGGTCGCGAAGGGCTACCAGTACGTGGTGCCGCAGCCGGTGCGCGACAGCGTGACGAACTTCTTCTCGAACATCGGCGACGTCTACATCGCGGCGAACAACATCGTGCAGCTGCGCATCGCGGACGGCGTCGGCGACATCATGCGCGTCGTGATCAACACGGTGTTCGGCGTCGGCGGTCTGTTCGACGTCGCGACGATCGCGAAGCTGCCGAAGCACACGGCCGACTTCGGGATCACGATGGGCCGCTACGGCATGCCGTCGGGCCCGTATCTCGTGCTGCCGCTGCTCGGCCCGAGCACGCTGCGTGACACGGCCGGCCTCGGCGTCGACTACGTCGGCAACCCGCTTACCTACGTGAAGCCGGATGGCCTGAGCTGGGGCCTGTTCGGCGTGAACCTCGTCAACACGCGTGCGAACCTGCTCGGCGCGGGCGACGTGCTGGACGCCGCGGCGCTCGACAAGTATTCGTTCGTGCGCAACGCGTACCTGCAGCGCCGTCAGGCGCTGATCAGCAACGCCCGCGGCGAGGCCGCCGTAACGTCGAACAACGACGCGCTGCCGAAGTACGACCTGCCGGAAGACGGCGCGGCACCGGCGGCAGCCGGCGCGGCCGGTACCGCGGGTGCGGCGGCGGTGGGCGGTGCGGCGCCGGCGGGCGCATCGGGCGCGGCGGTTGCTGCGCCGGCGTCGGGCACGGCCGAATCGCCGAACCCGGCCAGCGAGACGAACGTGCCGGCGATGCAGGTGGCGCCGCCGTCGCCGGGCGGGTTCCGGTTCCCGAGCATCCGGCTGCACTGACGGACTTACATTCGTTACAGCCGGAAACGATTCAGTCGGTAGCGTACGCGAACTTGCGCGTAAGCTACCTGCTCCAACCTTCGCATCGACTCATTCATGCAGGCCACTATGATGAAAAAACTGTTCCTGATCCCCGTTTTCGCGGCGCTGTTCTCGTTCGGCAGCGCAGCTCACGCGCAAGTCGACCAGTCGAACCCGCAGGCGCTGATCAAGACGGCGACGCAGCAGGTGCTCGACGAAGTCAAGCAGCAGACGATCAAGCAGGGCGACACCAACCGCATCATCTCGATCGTCAACAAGGACATCCTGCCGTACACCGATTTCCGCCGCACCACGCAGCTCGCGATGGGCCGCAACTGGCGCACGGCGACGGCCGAGCAGCAACAGCAGGTTCAGGAGCAGTTCAAGCTGCTGCTGATCCGCACGTATTCGGGCGCGCTCGCGCAGCTGAAGCCGGACCAGCAGATCCAGTACCCGCCGTTCCGTGCGGATCCGGCCGATACCGACGTCGTGGTCAAGACGGTCGCGATGAACAACGGCCAGCCGGTCCAGATCGATTACCGCCTGTACAAGACGGCGAACGGCTGGAAGGTGTATGACCTGAACGTGCTCGGCGCATGGCTGATCCAGACCTACCAGCAGCAGTTCAACGAGAAGATCCAGCAAAGCGGCGTGGAAGGGCTGATCCAGTTCCTGACGCAGCGCAACCAGCAACTTGCCGCCGGCAAGCAAGCGTCGTGAGCGGCTTCGAAGCCGGCTCCTCGCTGACCGTCGCGAGCGCGAAGTCCGCGCTCGCGGCCGGTCTTGCGCGCATCGGTGCGGGCGCAACCGCCGTCGATTGCGCGGCGCTGACGCAGTTCGACTCGTCCGCGCTCGCCGTGCTGCTCGCATGGCAACGTGCCGCCAAAGCGCGCGGCGCGACCCTCGACATCCTCAATCTCCCTCCGAAGCTCGCCAGCCTCGCGCACGCCTACGGCGTCGACGCGCTCATCGAAGGCACCGGGCGACATTGATCCTGTCCGACCGAAGCCTGCCGCGCCAGCCGGCGCGCGCATGCTTCAGGCCGCGCGCCCTCGGCGCCGGCTCCCCCAGCCGGTTTGCCCTATAATCAAGCGTTTTGCGGGGCAGCCAATCGGCGTCCGGCCCCCATTTTCTTTCGCAGCAAGCACAGAATAGGCGTCGCGGCCCTGGCGTCGCGCACAGTCATGTCAGCCATAGAAATCCGTCACGTCAAGAAGCGCTACAAGTCGCTTCAGGCGCTCAAGGGCGTCAGCCTGTCGGTCGAGGAAGGCGAGTTTTTCGGTCTGCTCGGCCCCAACGGCGCAGGCAAGACCACGCTCATCAGTATCCTCGCCGGGCTCGCCCGGGCCGACGAAGGCAGTATCTCGGTGCGCGGTCACGACGTCGTCCAGGACTTCCGCAATGCGCGCCGCGCGCTCGGCGTCGTGCCGCAGGAACTCGTTTTCGACCCGTTCTTCACCGTCCGCGAGACGCTGCGGATCCAGTCCGGCTACTTCGGGCTGCGCCGCAACGACGACTGGATCGATGAAGTGATGGCCAATCTCGATCTCACCGAGAAAGCCGACGCGAACATGCGCGCGCTGTCGGGCGGGATGAAGCGCCGCGTGCTCGTCGCGCAGGCGCTCGTGCACCGGCCGCCGGTGATCGTGCTCGACGAGCCGACCGCCGGCGTCGACGTCGAATTGCGCCAGACGCTGTGGAAATTCATCTCGCGCCTGAACCGCGAGGGTCACACGATCGTGCTGACCACCCATTACCTCGAGGAAGCCGAGTCGCTGTGCGACCGCATCGCGATGCTGCGCCGGGGCGAAGTCGTCGCGCTCGACCGCACCGACGCGCTGCTGCGCCGGTTCGCGGGCCTGCAACTGTATCTGCGGTTCGCGACCGGTGCGCTGCCGGCCGAGCTGCGCGGGCTGGAGACCGATCCGGCCGCGCGCGCGCCGGGCGAGCACCTGCTGCGTCTCGGGAGCTACGACGAGGTCGAACGCATCCTCGCGCAATGCCGCGCGGCCGGCTGCACGTTCGACGAGATCGAGGTCCGCAAGGCCGACCTCGAGGATGTGTTCGTCCAGGTGATGAACGGGGCCGAGGTGATCGAGGGGCTGGCATGAATCAACACTCCCCACGCGAACTGCGTTCGCTGACGTCCGAGGGGACGGCCCGGCGCGTGCCGGGCAGCGGGTTTCGCACGCTGTTCTACAAGGAACTGCTGCGTTTCTGGAAGGTGTCGTTCCAGACGGTGCTCGCGCCGATCGTCACTGCGCTGCTGTATCTGACGATCTTCGGCCACGCGCTGTCGGGCCGCGTCGAGGTCTATCCGGGCGTCGAGTACGTGAGCTTTCTCGTGCCGGGCCTCGTGATGATGAGCGTGCTGCAGAACGCGTTCGCGAACAGCTCGTCGTCGCTGATCCAGTCGAAGATCACCGGCAACCTCGTGTTCATGCTGCTGCCGCCGCTGTCGTACCGCGACATCTTCGGCGCGTACGTGCTCGCGTCCGTGGTGCGCGGGCTCGCGGTCGGCACCGGCGTGTTCGTCGTGACGATCTGGTTTATCCCGATGCACTTCGCGGCGCCGCTGTTCATCATCGCGTTCGCGCTGCTCGGCTCGGCGATCCTCGGCACGCTCGGCCTGATCGCCGGGATCTGGGCCGAGAAGTTCGACCAGCTCGCCGCGTTCCAGAACTTCCTGATCATGCCGCTGACGTTCCTGTCCGGCGTGTTCTATTCGACGCACTCGCTGCCGCCCGTATGGCGCGAAGTGTCGCGTCTCAACCCGTTTTTCTACATGATCGACGGCTTCCGTTTCGGGTTCTTCGGCGCGTCCGACATCAACCCGTTCGCGAGCCTCGCGATCGTCACCGGTTTCTTCGTGCTGCTCGCGCTGATCGCGATGCGGCTGCTCGCGACCGGCTACAAACTGCGTCATTGATATCGTCAGGCCGCGGCCGCCCAGGGCGGCGCGCGCCACAGGAGCCATACACCATGTTGCCGACTCCCGAACAGGTCAAGCAATACATCGCCGGCGGTCTCGCCTGCACGCATCTGGAAGTCGAAGGCGACGGCCAGCATTTCTTCGCGACGATCGTGTCGGCGGCCTTCGAAGGCAAGCGGCCGATCCAGCGGCACCAGCTCGTCTATGCGGCGCTCGGCGATCGCATGAAGCAGGAAATTCACGCGCTCAGCATGAAGACGCTGACGCCCGCCGAATGGCAGAACGCATAAACGGAAATCACTGAGTGCAAGTCACCGTCAACGAGCGCGACGCCGTCCAGAGCGTCGCCACGGCACACCCGGCCGCCAACGGGGAATCGCAGGGACAGGGGATGGACAAACTCGCGATCGAAGGCGGTCGCCGCCTGTCCGGCGAGATCGTCGTGTCGGGCGCGAAGAACGCCGCGCTGCCGATCCTGTGCGCGGGTCTGCTCACCGCCGACCCGGTCGATCTCGACAACGTGCCGAACCTGAAGGACGTGCGCACGACGCTGAAGGTGCTGAACCAGATGGGCGTGAAGAGCGAGACCGACGGCTGCCGCGTGCAGCTCGACGCGTCGCGCGTCGACAACCTCGTCGCGCCGTACGAGCTCGTGAAGACGATGCGCGCGTCGATCCTCGTGCTCGGACCGCTGCTCGCGCGTTTCGGCGAGGCGAAGGTGTCGCTGCCGGGCGGCTGCGCGATCGGCGCGCGACCGGTCGACCAGCACATCAAGGGCCTGCAGGCGATGGGCGCCGAGATCAGCATCGAGCACGGCTTCATCGAGGCGCGCGCGAAGCGCCTGAAGGGCGCGCGCATCGTGACCGACATGATCACGGTGACGGGCACGGAAAACCTGCTGATGGCCGCGACGCTCGCCGACGGCGAGACGGTGATCGAAAACGCCGCGCGCGAGCCGGAAGTGAGCGATCTCGCACACTTGCTGGTCGCGATGGGCGCGAAAATCGACGGCATCGGCACCGATCGCCTCGTGATCCAGGGCGTCGAGCGGCTGCACGGCGCGCGTCATGCGGTGATCCCCGACCGGATCGAGGCCGGCACGTTCCTGTGCGCGGTCGCGGCGGCCGGCGGCGACGTGATGCTGACGGGCGTGCGCCCGCACATCCTCGACGCGGTGATCGACAAGCTGCGCGAAGCCGGCGTGTCGATCGAGGAAGGCGACAGCTGGCTGCGCGTGAAGATGGATCGCCGCCCGTCGGCGGTGACGATCCGCACGTCGGAATACCCGGCGTTCCCGACCGACATGCAGGCGCAGTTCATGGCCCTCAATACGGTCGCGACGGGCACCGCGCAGGTCGTCGAGACCATTTTCGAGAACCGCTTCATGCATGTGCAGGAGCTGAACCGGCTCGGCGCGAACATCACGATCGACGGCAACACGGCGCTCGTGACGGGCGTCGACAAGCTGTCGGGCGCGAACGTGATGGCGACCGACCTGCGTGCGTCGGCGAGCCTCGTGATCGCCGGGCTGCGCGCCGACGGCGAAACGCTCGTCGACCGCATCTATCACCTGGACCGCGGCTACGACCGCATGGAAGCCAAACTGACCGCCGTCGGCGCGAACGTGCGCCGCCTCTCCGGGAGCCAAGCATGACCGCGCCGCTGACCCTCGCCCTGTCGAAGGGCCGGATTTTCGAGGAAACCCTGCCGCTGCTGGCCGCCGCCGGCGTGCAGGTGGCCGAGGACCCGGAAACGTCGCGCAAGCTGATCCTGCCGACGACCGATCCGAACCTGCGCGTGATCATCGTGCGCGCGAGCGACGTGCCGACCTACGTCGAATACGGCGCGGCCGATTTCGGCGTGGCCGGCAAGGACGTGCTGGTCGAGCACGGCGGCTCGGGCCTGTACCAGCCGATCGATCTGAACATTGCGCGCTGCCGGATGTCGGTGGCCGTGCCGGCCGGTTTCGACTACGCGAACGCAGTGCGCCAGGGCGCGCGCCTGCGGGTCGCGACCAAGTACGTCGAAACGGCGCGCGAACACTTTGCCGCGAAGGGCGTGCACGTCGACCTGATCAAGCTGTACGGCTCGATGGAGCTCGCGCCGCTGGTCGGGCTGGCCGACGCGATCGTCGACCTCGTCAGCTCGGGCGGCACGCTGAAGGCGAACAATCTGGTCGAGGTCGAGGAGATCATGGCGATCTCGTCGCGCCTCGTCGTGAACCAGGCCGCGCTGAAGCTGAAGCGCGCGGCGCTCAAGCCGATCCTCGACGCGTTCGAACGCGCGTCGCAGAATGGCGGTTGAGCGCATCACCGTAACGGAACTCCCATGTCCATCACCATCCGCAAGCTCGATTCGACGAACGAAGGCTTCGGCGCCGCGCTGCGCGCCGTGCTCGCGTTCGAGGCGAGCGAAGACGAAGCGATCGAGCAATCGGTCGCGCAGATCCTCGCCGACGTGAAGTCGCGCGGCGACGCCGCGGTGCTCGAGTACACGAACCGCTTCGACCGGCTGAGCGCGAACAGCGTCGCCGCGCTCGAATTGCCGCAGGACGCGCTGCAGACGGCGCTCGACGGCCTCGCGCCGAAGGCGCGCGCGGCGCTGGAAGCGGCCGCGGCGCGGGTGCGCGCGTACCACGAGAAGCAGAAGATCGAGTGCGGCACGCATAGCTGGCAGTACACGGAAAGCGACGGCACGGTGCTCGGCCAGAAGGTCACGCCGCTCGACCGCGTCGGCCTGTACGTGCCGGGCGGCAAGGCCGCGTATCCGTCGTCGGTGCTGATGAACGCGATTCCCGCGCGCGTCGCGGGGGTCGGCGAGATCGTGATGGTCGTGCCGACGCCGGACGGCGTGAAGAACGACCTCGTGCTGGCCGCAGCGCTGCTCGGCGGCGTCGATCGCGTGTTCACGATCGGCGGCGCGCAGGCGGTCGGCGCGCTCGCATACGGCACCGAGACGGTGCCGGCCGTCGACAAGATCTGCGGCCCCGGCAACGCGTACGTCGCGTCGGCGAAGCGCCGCGTGTTCGGCACGGTCGGCATCGACATGATCGCCGGGCCGTCGGAAATCCTCGTGCTGTGCGACGGCACGACCGATCCGAACTGGGTCGCGATGGACCTGTTCTCGCAGGCCGAGCACGACGAACTCGCGCAGTCGATCCTGCTGTGCCCGGACGGTGCGTTCCTCGATCGCGTCGAAAAGGCGATCGACGAGCTGCTGCCGACGATGCCGCGCCAGGACGTGATCCGCGCGTCGCTCGAGGGCCGCGGCGCGCTGATCAAGGTGCGCGACATGGCCGAGGCGTGCCGGATCGCCAACGACATCGCGCCGGAACACCTCGAAATTTCGGCGCTGGAGCCGCAGCAATGGGGCCAGCAGATCCGCCACGCGGGCGCGATCTTCCTCGGCCGCTACACGAGCGAGAGCCTCGGCGACTACTGCGCGGGCCCGAACCACGTGCTGCCGACATCGCGCACCGCGCGCTTCTCGTCGCCGCTCGGCGTGTACGACTTCATCAAGCGCTCGAGCCTGATCGAGGTCAGCGCGGAAGGCGCGCAGACGCTCGGCGAGATCGCGTCCGAGCTCGCTTACGGCGAAGGACTGCAGGCGCACGCAAGGAGCGCCGAGTTCCGGATGAAGGGCTGACCGCGCATTTTTGGAGCGGGGCAGGAGACGAGTGCAGGGCGGCAGCCGCCGCCCTGCCGACCCTTTGACGCCGGCGCGACGCACGCCGGCTTGAGACCATGACGACGCCACAAGACATCATCCGCCGCGACGTGCTCGCGATGACCAGCTATCCGGTGCCGGACGCGAGCGGGTTCGTGAAGCTCGACGCGATGGAGAACCCGTATCCGCTGCCGGCGCCGCTCGCCGCGGCGCTCGGCGAGCGGCTCGCGCAGGTCGCGCTGAACCGCTACCCGGCGCCGCGCCCGGCCGCGCTGCTCGACAAGCTGCGCCACGCGATGCGTGTGCCGGCCGGCTGCGACGTGCTGCTCGGCAACGGTTCCGACGAAATCATCAGCATGATCTCGGTCGCGTGCGCGCAGCCGGGCGCGAAGGTGCTCGCACCGGTGCCGGGCTTCGTGATGTACGAACTGTCGGCGAAGTTCGCGCAGCTCGAATTCGTCGGCGTGCCGCTGCAGGCCGACCTGACGCTCGACGTCGACGCGATGCTCGCGGCGATCGCCGAGCACCGGCCGGCGATCGTCTATCTCGCGTACCCGAACAACCCGACCGGCACGCTGTACGACGATGCCGACGTCGAACGGATCGTCGCGGCCGCGCGCCACAGCCTGATCGTGATCGACGAGGCGTACCAGCCGTTCGCCGAGCGTTCGTGGCTGCCGCGCGCCGCCGAGTTCGACAACGTCGTCGTGATGCGCACGGTGTCGAAGCTCGGCCTCGCGGGCATCCGCCTCGGCTATCTCGTCGGCTTGCCCGCGTGGCTGAACGAGTTCGACAAGGTGCGCCCGCCGTACAACATCAACGTGCTGACCCAGGCGACCGCCGATTTTCTGCTCGATCACCTCGACGTGCTCGACGCGCAGGCGGCCGAATTGCGTGCGGAGCGCGCGCGCCTCGCGCAGGCGGTGGCCGCGCTGCCCGGAGCGACGGTGTTCCCGAGCGCCGGCAATTTCCTGCTGGTGCGGGTGCCGGACGCGGCTGCCGTGTTCGATGCGCTGCTCACCGAGCGGGTGCTGGTCAAAAACGTGAGTAAAATGCATCCATTACTGGCCGAATGCGTGCGGCTGACCGTCGGTTCTCCCGACGAAAACGCCCGCCTGCTGGCCGCCTTGAAACTCGCGCTGCCCGGTTGAGCCCAGGGCGCGGCGGCGCGCGACGATCAATCCCCATTTACATCAGACTCAATCAAGGAATTGCCATGCGTGTGGCGGAAGTCGTTCGCAATACCAGCGAAACGCAGATCCGTGTGAAGCTCGATCTCGACGGCACCGGCCAGCAGAAGCTGGCCACCGGCGTGCCGTTTCTCGACCATATGCTCGACCAGATCGCGCGACACGGTCTGGTCGATCTCGAGGTCGAAGCGCATGGCGACACGCATATCGACGATCACCACACGGTCGAGGATGTCGGCATCACGCTCGGTCAGGCCGTCGCGAAGGCGATCGGCGACCGCAAGGGCATCCGTCGCTACGGCCATTCGTACGTGCCGCTCGACGAGGCGCTGTCGCGCGTCGTGATCGACTTCTCGGGCCGGCCGGGCCTCGAATTCCACGTGCCGTTCACGCGCGCGCGGATCGGCACGTTCGACGTCGACCTGTCGATCGAGTTCTTCCGCGGTTTCGTGAACCACGCGGGCGTCACGCTGCACATCGACAACCTGCGCGGGATCAACGCGCACCACCAGCTCGAGACGGTGTTCAAGGCCTTCGGCCGGGCGCTGCGCGCGGCGGTGGAGCTCGACGAGCGGGCGGCGGGGCAGATTCCGTCGACGAAAGGCAGCCTCTGAACGTCCGGACGGACTGCGCTCGGGACAACCTCACGGCTTCGGCGCGCGGCGCCGGCTTGCGATGGATCTGCTCAAATCGTTCATTTCGCTGCTCGCGCTGATCAATCCGGTGGGCGCGGTGCCGTTCTTCCTGAGCCTGACGGCGCAGCAGACGGACGACGAGCGGCGGCGCACGATCCGGATCGCATCGGTGTCGGTGTTCTGCGTGATGACGGTGACCGCGCTGCTCGGGCAGCAGATCATCAACTTCTTCGGCATTTCGGTCGGATCGCTCGAAGTGGGCGGCGGGATCATCATGCTGCTGATGGCGATCAACATGCTGAACGCGCAGATCGGCAACACCCGATCGACGCCGGAGGAGCGCCACGAAGCCGAGCTGAAGGACAACATCGCGGTCGTGCCGCTGGCGATTCCGCTGCTCACGGGCCCCGGCTCGATCAGCACGGTGATCATCTATGCGGCGAACGCGCATCACTGGTATGAGCGGGCCGGACTGGTCGCGATCGGCGCGGTCCTGGCTTTTCTGTGTTTCGTCGCGATGCGGCTCGCCGAGCCGATCGCGAACTGGATCGGCCGCACCGGCATCAACATCGCCACGCGGCTGATGGGTCTGATGCTGTCGGCGCTGGCGGTGGAATTCATCGTCAATGGACTGAGGGCGCTACTGCCTGCACTGAGATGAAAACTTCGATTGCGATTGTGGATTATGGGATGGGCAACCTGCGCTCGGTCGCGCAGGCGCTCAAGAAGGCCGAACCGGCCGCCGACGTGGCGATCGTCGACACGCCGGCCGCGATTCGCGCGGCCGACCGCGTCGTGCTGCCCGGCCAGGGTGCGATGCCGGACTGCATGCGCTGCCTCGGCGAATCGGGCCTGCAGGAGGCCGTGATCGAGGCGTCGCGCACGAAGCCGCTGCTCGGCGTATGCGTCGGCGAGCAGATGCTGTTCGACTGGAGCGCGGAAGGCGACACGAAGGGCCTCGGCCTCCTGCCCGGCAAGGTCGTGCGTTTCGAGCTCGACGGCCGCGTGCAGGACGACGGCTCGCGCTTCAAGGTGCCGCAGATGGGCTGGAACCGCGTGCGCCAGGCGCAGCCGCACCCGCTGTGGGACGGCGTGCCCGACGACGCGTATTTCTACTTCGTGCACAGCTATTACGTGACGCCGGACAACCCGGCGCACACGGTCGGCGAAACGGCCTACGGCGCGCCGTTTACGTCCGCGGTCGCGCGGGACAACCTCTTCGCGACCCAATTCCACCCGGAGAAAAGCGCGGAGGTCGGGTTGCGTCTGTATCGCAACTTCGTACACTGGAAACCGTAAACGTGGTGCGCGAGCCACAGTCGCCCTGGCCGAAAGGCCTGTCGCACGGGGCTTGCCCGCCTAAGCGCCGAAAGAGTTGTACTAAACTAGCGAGACGGCGCGGCACCGGTTTGGCCGGTACGCGCCGGATTCTTTTCTTTTTCCACGACGACACCCGATTGCTATGTTGCTGATTCCGGCCATCGACCTCAAAGACGGTCAGTGTGTGCGCCTCAAACAGGGCGATATGGACCAGGCCACGATTTTTTCCGAGGACCCGGCGGCGATGGCCCGCAAGTGGGTCGATCTCGGCGCCCGGCGGCTCCATCTCGTCGACCTGAACGGCGCATTCGCCGGCAAGCCGAAGAATCTCGAGGCGATCGAAGCGATCCTCGACGAAGTCGGCGACGAAATTCCCGTCCAGCTCGGCGGCGGCATCCGCAGCCTCGAGACGATCGAGAAGTATCTCGACGCCGGCCTGTCCTACGTGATCATCGGCACGGCAGCCGTGAAGAACCCGGGCTTCCTGCAGGACGCGTGCACCGCGTTCTCCGGCAGCATCATCGTCGGGCTGGACGCGAAGGACGGCAAGGTCGCGACCGACGGCTGGAGCAAGCTGACCGGTCACGAGGTGATCGATCTCGCGAAGAAGTTCGAGGATTACGGCGTCGAATCGATCGTCTACACGGACATCGGCCGCGACGGGATGCTGCAGGGCATCAACATCGACGCGACGGTGAAGCTCGCGCAGGCGGTCGGCATCCCGGTGATCGCCAGCGGTGGCCTGTCGAACCTCACGGACATCGAGAGCCTGTGCGAAGTGGAAGAGCACGGCGTCGAAGGCGTGATCTGCGGCCGTGCGATCTACTCCGGCGATCTCGATTTCGCGGCCGCGCAAAAGCGCGCGGACGAACTGAACGGCGAACTCGACAACGCGTAACCGCGGTTGTCCCGTTCGCCGGGGCTGCCCGCAGGCGGCCCCGACCGGAAGCCTCGCGCGAGGCTTCCGCAACCGGCCGTCCCAGCGCGGCATTTGGCGCAACATCATGGCTCTAGCTAAACGCATCATCCCCTGCCTGGACGTGACCGCCGGGCGTGTCGTCAAGGGCGTCAATTTCGTCGAGCTGCGCGACGCCGGCGACCCCGTCGAAATCGCCCGCCGCTACGACGACCAGGGTGCCGACGAACTGACCTTCCTCGACATCACCGCGACGTCCGACCAGCGCGACCTGATCCTGCCGATCATCGAAGCCGTTGCGTCGCAGGTGTTCATTCCGCTGACCGTCGGCGGTGGCGTGCGCGCCGTCGAGGACGTGCGGCGCCTGCTGAACGCGGGCGCGGACAAGGTCAGCATGAATTCGTCGGCGGTCGCGAACCCGCAGCTCGTGCGCGACGCGGCCGACAAGTACGGCTCGCAGTGCATCGTCGTCGCGATCGATGCGAAGCGCGTGTCGGCCGACGGCGAGGCGCCGCGCTGGGAAGTGTTCACGCACGGCGGCCGCAAGAACACGGGCCTCGACGCGATCGAATGGGCGCGCAAGATGGCCGAACTCGGCGCCGGCGAGATCCTGCTCACGAGCATGGACCGCGACGGCACGAAGTCGGGCTTCGATCTCGCGCTCACGCGCGGCGTGTCGGACGCGGTGCCGGTGCCGGTGATCGCGTCGGGCGGCGTCGGTTCGCTGCAGCACCTGGCCGACGGCATCAAGGACGGCCGCGCCGACGCGGTGCTGGCCGCGAGCATCTTCCACTACGGCGAGCACACGGTCGGCGAGGCGAAGCGCTTCATGTCCGACCAGGGCATCGCGGTGAGGCTGTGATGAATACGGAAACGAAATCCCTGCCCGCGTGGCTCGACAAGGTCCGCTGGGACGACAACGGCCTCGTGCCGGTGATCGCGCAGGAAGCGTCGACCAACGACGTGCTGATGTTCGCGTGGATGAATCGCGAGGCGCTCGCGAAGACGGTCGAGACGCGGCGCGCGGTCTACTATTCGCGTTCGCGCAAGCGCCTGTGGTTCAAGGGCGAGGAGTCGGGCCACGTGCAGCACCTGCACGAAGTGCGGCTCGACTGCGACGAAGACGTCGTGCTGCTGAAGGTCGAGCAGGTGTCGGGCATCGCATGCCACACCGGCCGGCATTCGTGCTTCTTCCAGAAATTCGAAGGCAACGTGGACAGCGGCGACTGGGTCGCGGTCGAACCGGTGCTGAAAGACCCCGAACACATCTACAAATGACGCAATCGACCGAAGACACGCTGCTGCGCCTCGCGGCCGTGATCGATAGCCGCAAGGGCGGCGACCCCGACCAATCGTACGTGTCGCGCCTGTTCCACAAGGGCGACGACGCGGTGCTGAAGAAGATCGGCGAAGAGGCGACGGAAGTCGTGCTGGCCGCGAAGGACGTGCGCCAGGGCGGCGCGCCGACCGCGCTCGTCGGCGAGGTGGCCGACCTGTGGTTCCACTGCCTCGTGATGCTGTCGCATTTCGACCTGAGCCCGGCCGACGTGATCGCCGAACTCGAGCGTCGCGAAGGCTTGTCGGGCATCGAGGAAAAGGCGCTGCGCAAGCGTCGCGAGCGCGAGGAAAACGGCGGGTGACGGGCACGCCCCGCCGCGGTGGCAACAGTGCGGTAAGCTGTAAGAATTGTCATCTAACGGGGGTAGCATCATGAACGATACGTCGAACCAGTTTCCGACGCCGGCGGTGCCGGGAGCCGCGGATGCCGAACGCCTGAACGGGCTGCGCACGCTGACCCACGTGCTGTACGGCCTCTATGCGATTCACTGGCTGACGGGGGGCGTCACGGGCATCATCGCGATCATCATCAACTACGTGAAGCGCGGCGACGTGGCCGGCACGCCGTACGCCGATCACTTCGAGTGGCAGATCCGCACGTTCTGGCGCGCGCTGATCGCATACGTGATCGGCATCGCGCTGCTGTTCGTGGGGGTGGGATTCGTGATCATGTTTGTCACATGGATTTGGACGCTGTACCGTATCATCAAGGGTTGGCTGTACCTGAACGACAACAAGGCGCTCGATCCGCAGGCATGGTTCTGACCGGCCGCGCGCGGGCGTCTGCAGGAGCAACATGAGTCACGATCCGAATTGCCTGTTCTGCAAGATCGCGGCAGGCGAGATCCCGAGCACGAAGGTGCACGAGGACGACGAATTCGTCGCGTTCCGCGACATCCGCCCGGCGGCCGACACGCACGTGCTCGTGATTCCGCGCCAGCACCTGCCGACGCTGTCGGCGGCGAGCGACGCCGATGCGCCGATGCTCGGCCGGCTGATGCTGCTCGTCGCGCGTCTGGCCGACCAGCTCGGCGTCGCGTATACGGGCGGCGAAACCGGTTTCCGTACGGTGATCAACACGGGCCCGGGCGGCGGGCAGGAGGTCTACCACCTGCACGCGCATATCCTGGCCGGCCCGCGCCCGTGGCAGCGAATGGGTTGACGCAGCGGGGCGTTTCCCCGCATCGATAGTCGAAGCCGGCGTGCCGCCGGCGATTTGCGCCGCGACGCGGCGTGGTTGAGGAGAGGTTTCATCATGGGTGGATTGAGCATTTGGCACTGGCTGATCGTGCTGCTGATCGTCGCGCTGGTTTTCGGTACGAAGAAGCTGCGCAACATCGGCAACGACCTCGGCAGCGCCGTGAAGGGTTTCAAGGACGGCATGAAGGAAGGCGAAACGCCGGCGGATGCGCAGCAACTGCCGCGTTCGGGTGCGGTCGACGTCAACGCGAAGGAAACGACGCGTTCCGATTCGAACAAGGCGTAACGCCGGCACGCTGACAGGCATTCGCGATGCTGGATCTCGGTCTTTCGAAGATGGCGCTGATCGGCGTCGTCGCGCTCGTGGTGCTCGGCCCCGAGCGCCTGCCGCGCGTCGCGCGCACGGCAGGCGCGCTGTTCGGCCGCGCGCAGCGGTACATCAACGACGTGAAGGCCGAGGTCTCGCGCGAAATCGAACTCGACGCGCTGCGGACGATGAAGACCGATTTCGAATCGGCCGCGCGCAATGTCGAGACGACGATTCACGACAACTTGCGCGAGCACGAGAAGGCACTGAACGACACGTGGCATTCCGCGGTCGGCGGTCTTGACGGGGCTGCCGGCGACGCCGGGTCCGTCGGTTCCCCCGGTTCCGATACGCCCGCGGCGCCGTCGTGGCGCGGCAGTTCGGCCGCGCTTGCGCCGAAGCGTCGCAACTGGCGCATCAAGCAGGCGGCGACGCCCGTCTGGTACAAGCGCGCGACGACCCGTCGCACGCACGTGCAGTCGGGCGCCGCGCGTGTCGCGCGTCATCAGCCGGCCAGCCTGCGCCGGCCGACGCGCTTCTTCTGAGTCGAGCGCATGCTCGCTCGTCAATCCTACCGAGGGCCGGTGTGAGCGACCCCCAGCAGAACCCGGGCGACGCCCCGGAAGAAACCTTCATTTCCCATCTCGTCGAGCTTCGCGATCGCATCATTCGCGCGGGGTTGGCCGTGATCGTCGTGTTCCTCGGGCTCGTCTACTGGGCGCCGGACATCTTCAAGCTGCTCGCGCGGCCGCTGATGGACAACCTGCCGAAAGACGGCAAGATGATCGTCACCGACGTCACCGGCTCGTTCTTCGTGCCGATGAAGGTCACGATGCTCGTCGCGCTCGTGATCGCGCTGCCGATCGTGCTGTACCAGATCTGGGCGTTCGTCGCGCCGGGGCTGTACCAGCACGAGAAGAAGCTCGTCGCGCCGCTCGTCGGCAGCAGCTACTTCCTGTTCCTGTGCGGGATGGCGTTCGCGTACTTCCTCGTGTTCCCGACGATCTTCCGCGTGATGGCGCACTACAACGCGCCGCTCGGGGCCGAGATGACGACCGACATCGACAACTACCTGAGCTTCGTGCTCGGGATGTTCATCGCGTTCGGGGTCACGTTCGAGGTGCCGATCGTCGTCGTGCTGCTCGTCCGGATGGGCGTGCTGTCCCTGAAGAAGCTGAAGGAGATGCGGCCGTACGTGATCGTCGGCGCATTCGTGGTCGCGGCGGTCGTCACGCCGCCGGACGTGTTTTCGCAACTGATGCTGGCGCTGCCGCTCGTCGTGCTGTTCGAGATCGGGCTGCTGGCCGCACGGTTCTTCGTGCCGAAGAAGCCGGCCGAAGAGGGCGAGGCGGGGAACGGCGAAGCCGCGGGTTGACGGCGCGGCGCCGGGCGGCTTTCCGGTCAAGCTGGAGGGGCCGGTACCTGCTGCGGTTGGCTCCGGCCAGCGCGTGCCCACGCCGCCTTCGCGGCACCCGACATCGTTTTGAAGCAAAGCAAAAGGGCAGCCAGCCGGCTGCCCTTTTCCATTTCCGCGGCGCATCACGACGCGTCGCAACCGGCAGGCGGCGCGCCGCCTGCCCAGCCTCATTCGCTATCGCTGTCCTGCTCGTCGAGCGTCTGCTTCGGCGGCGGCGGGCGCTTGCCGATCACGATGTTCACGTCGAACTGCTTGCCCTTGCGTACGACGTGCACCTTGGTCGGTGTGCCCGGCTTGATCTGCGCGACGACGTTCAGCAGCTTCGTGGTGTCGGTGATGTCCTCGCCGTTGACGCTCACCAGGATGTCGCCCGGCTTGATGCCGGCCTTGTCGGCCGGGCCGCCCTGCAGCACGCCCGCGACGATCGCGCCCGATTTCTGCTGGAGCCCGAACGACTCGGCGATCTCCGGCGTGACGTCCTGCGGCTCGACGCCGATCCAGCCGCGCGTGACCGAGCCCGTCGTGATGATGCTTTCGAGCACCGTGCGCGCGGTCGAAACCGGAATCGCGAAACCGATGCCGAGCGAGCCGCCGGAGCGCGAGTAGATCGCCGTGTTGATGCCGAGCAGGTTGCCGTTCACGTCGACCAGCGCGCCGCCGGAGTTGCCGGGGTTGATCGGCGCGTCGGTCTGGATGAAGTTCTCGAACGTGTTGATGCCGAGGTGGTTGCGGCCGAGCGCGCTGATGATCCCCATCGTGACCGTCTGGCCGACGCCGAACGGGTTGCCGATCGCAAGCACGACGTCGCCGACGCGCGACTGGTCGGAGCGGCCGAGCGTGATCGTCGGCAGGTTCGTCATGTTGATCTTGAGCACGGCGAGATCGGTTTCGGGATCGCTGCCGATCACCTTCGCGGTGGCCGTGCGGCCGTCGGCGAGCGCGACTTCGATCTGGTCGGCGCCGTCCACGACGTGCTGGTTCGTTAGAATGTAACCTTCCGGGCTCACGATAACGCCCGAGCCGAGGTTGGCGGCCGGCTCGTCCTGCTGCTTGCGGGCGTTGCGGTCGCCGAAGAAGTAACGGAACAGCGGATCCTTCGCGCGCGGGTCGGGCGGCAGCGAGCCGTCCTTGCTGGAGAACACGTTGACGACGGCCGGCATCGCCTTCTGCGCGGCTTCGGCATACGACGTGGTCGCCGGTGCGCCGCCGATGCCTGGCGCGACTTCCCGCAGCGCGACGATCGGCGTGGCAAGCTGCTTGCCGAGCTGTCCTTGCCGTTGCAGCCATTGCGGCTTGAGCGTCACGACGATGAACATCAGCGCGAGCAGTACGGTCACCGCCTGCGCGAAGAACAGCCAGAAGCGTCTAAGCATCTGAATGGATTAGAGGTTTATATGGATCGGATCGAACTTGAATTGTACTTGAACAATACCCTTGAAACCGCGCGCTTCAAGGACTATTGCCCGAACGGCCTGCAGGTCGAGGGGCGCCGCAAGATCGAGAAGATCGCCACCGGCGTGACGGCGTCGGTCGCCTTCCTCGAAGCCGCGCTCGAATGGGGTGCGGATGCCGTGCTCGTCCATCACGGCTATTTCTGGCGCAACGAGGCGCCGCAGATCACCGGCCGCAAGTATCAGCGCCTGAAGCTGCTGCTCGCGAACGACCTGAACCTGTTCGCGTTCCACCTGCCGCTCGACGCGCATCCCGAATTCGGCAACAACGCGCAGCTCGGCGAAAAGCTCGGCCTGATCGGCGAGCAGCGGTTCGGCGAAGGCGATCTCGGCTGGATGGCGACGCTGCCGATGCCCGTCACGCTCGAGCACTTCGTCGCGAAGGTCGAGAACACGCTGGGCCGCACGCCGCTCGTGCTCGGCGATCCGGACACGCAGTTGCGCCGCATCGCGTGGTGCACGGGCGCCGCGCAGAGCTATTTCGACGCGGCGATCGACGCCGGCGCGGACGTGTTCCTGACCGGCGAGGTGTCCGAGTCGACCACCCACGCGGCGGCGGAGAGCGGCGTCGCGTTCGTTGCGGCGGGGCACCATGCGACCGAGCGCTACGGGATCCAGGCGCTTGGGCGCCACTTGTCCGAAGAATTCGATCTCGAACACCTTTTTATCGATATTCATAATCCGGTCTGAGCACCGGATTTGCGGCAGTGCATCGAAATTTCACAATGTAGCATCCGCTTAAAAGTGAAATGATTTAATCGCTCCGATAGTGGGGGATAACCCTTAACTATCAATCACTTCGAAGGGATTTTCATCTCCGGGCCTTGTAAATGGCGACTCCATTCGAGCAAACTAGCGGCGGAATGGAAAGTCGTGACGGAAAATCCAACTCAGAAGTGGGGCGTGTGATGCGAGACAAGGAAGAGAAACGCGTCGACAGCGGCCGCCGTACCTGGCTGATTGCGACATCCGTAGCAGGTGGCGTAGGAGGCGTAGCCACCGTCATACCTTTCGCGGCGTCGCTTGCGCCGTCCGCGAAAGCGAAAGCGGCCGGTGCGCCGGTCGAGGTCGACATCAGCGGCCTGAAGCCCGGCGAAATGGTCACCGTGCCGTGGCGCGGCAAGCCGGTCTGGATCCTGAATCGCACCGATTCGATGCTGGCCGACGTGGTCAAGGCCGACAAGGAAGTGGCCGATCCGGCCACGAAATCCCCGTATTCGATGCCGTTGCCCGCGTATTGCGCCAACGAATATCGGTCGCGGGCCGATCGCAAGAACATTCTCGTCGTGATGGCCGTGTGTACGCACCTCGGCTGCACGCCTAGCCAACGCTTCACGCCGGGTCCGCAGCCGAACCTGCCGGACGACTGGCCGGGCGGTTTCCTGTGCCCGTGCCACGGTTCGACCTACGACCTCGCCGGCCGTGTGTTCAAGAACAAGCCGGCGCCTCAGAATCTCGACATCCCGCCCTACATGTTCACGTCGGCGACGACCCTCGTGATCGGCAAGGACGAGAAAGGAGAAGCGTGATGGCCGCCGACAACAAGGAAGTCTCCACCACAGGTTTCACCGGCTGGATCGACCAGCGCTTCCCGCTCACGTCCACCTGGAAGAAGCACGTATCCGAGTATTACGCGCCGAAGAACTTCAACTTCTGGTACTTCTTCGGCTCCCTCGCGCTGCTGGTGCTCGTCAACCAGATCGTCACGGGCATCTTCCTGACGATGAACTACAAGCCCGACTCGATGCTCGCGTTCGCGTCGGTCGAGTACATCATGCGCGAGGTGCCGTGGGGCTGGCTGATCCGATACATGCACTCGACCGGTGCATCGATGTTCTTCGTGGTCGTCTACCTGCACATGTTCCGCGGGCTGCTGTACGGTTCGTACCGCAAGCCGCGCGAGCTCGTGTGGATCTTCGGCTGCGCGATCTTCCTGTGCCTGATGGCCGAAGCGTTCTTCGGCTACCTGTTGCCGTGGGGCCAGATGTCGTTCTGGGGCGCGCAGGTGATCGTGAACCTGTTCTCGGCGATCCCGTTCGTCGGCCCGGACCTGTCGCTGTGGATTCGCGGCGACTACGTCGTGTCCGACGTCACGCTGAACCGCTTCTTCGCGTTCCACGTGATCGCGATTCCGCTGGTGCTGGTCGGCCTCGTCGTCGCCCACCTGGTCGCGCTGCACGAAGTGGGGTCGAATAACCCCGACGGCATCGAGATCAAGGCGAAGAAGGACGAGAACGGCATTCCGCTCGACGGCATCCCGTTCCACCCGTACTACTCGGTCCACGATTTCCTCGGCGTGTGCGTGTTCCTGATGGTGTTCGCGCTGATCGTGTTCTTCTCGCCGGAGATGGGCGGCTACTTCCTCGAGGCGAACAACTTCGTCCCGGCGAACCCGCTGCAGACGCCGCCCGAGATCGCGCCGGTCTGGTACTTCACCGCGTTCTACGCGATGCTGCGCGCGACCACCGACCCGTTCAAGATCGTGCTGATGATCGTGATCGCGCTGCTCGGCGTGCTCGCGCTGATCCGCGCGCGCGGCAAGTGGAAGGTCGGGCTGCCGGTGCTGGCGGCGGCGATCGTCGTGTTCATGTACCTGACGGAGTCGAAGTTCTGGGGCGTCGTCGTAATGGGCTCGGCGGTGATCTCGCTGTTCTTCCTGCCGTGGCTCGACCGCAGCCCGGTGAAGTCGATCCGCTACCGGCCGCTGTTCCACAAGGTGTTCCTCGGGATCTTCGTCGCGGCGTTCCTGACCCTCGCGTTCCTCGGCACGCGGCCGCCCTCGCCGGCGGCGACGCTGATCGCGCAGTTCTGCGCGTTGATCTACTTCGCGTTCTTCCTCGGCATGCCCGTCTGGACGCCGCTTGGCACGTTCAAGCAGCCGCCGGAGCGGGTGCGCTTCAAGCCCCATTAACGTGAGCGAGGAGAGAACGACATGAAGAAACTGCTTTCGACACTCGCGCTGATCGGGGCGACCGCCTGTGCGCTGCTGGCGGCGCCGGCCGTGCGGGCGGAGGGTAATTTTCCGCTCGACCGGGCGCCCGATAACACGGAAAATCTCGTTTCGCTTCAGCACGGCGCGCAATTGTTTGTAAACTATTGCCTGAACTGCCACAGCGCGAACCTGATGCGCTACAACCGTCTGACGGATCTGGGCATATCCCAGAAGGAGATCGAAACGAATCTCCTGTTCACGACCGACAAGGTCGGGAACACGATGTCCGTTGCGATGCGGCCCGACGACGCGAAGAACTGGCTCGGCACCACGCCGCCCGACCTGTCGGTCGAGGAGCGCGCGCGCGGCCGCGACTGGCTGTACACGTATCTGCGGAGCTTCTACCGCGACGATACGCGGCCGACCGGCTGGAACAACGCGGTGTTCGAGAACGTCGGCATGCCCCATGTGTTGTGGCAGCTGCAGGGGCAGCGCGTTGCCAAATTCGAAGACAAGACGGACGAGGAGACGGGCGAGAAGGCCCACGTGCTCGTCGGCTTCCAGCAGGTCACGCCGGGCACGCTCTCGTCGCCCGACTACGATGCTGCGGTCGCCGACCTGGTGGCCTATATGACATGGATGTCCGAGCCGGCCCAGCAGACCCGCAAGCGCCTCGGCGTGTGGGTGCTGATCTTTCTCGGTGTCCTGACTTTCCTGGCCTGGCGGCTGAATGCCGCGTACTGGAAAGATATCAAGTAAACACGCCTGACCGGCGTGGGGCCGGCGCAAGGCGGAACCCGTGAAAGGGGTTGCGCCGCGTGCCGGCCCTCGGCTTTTTTGAGGAAACGCAAATATGATGGTTCTGTATTCCGGCACAACTTGCCCGTTCTCCCAGCGTTGCCGGCTGGTGCTGTTCGAGAAGGGCATGGACTTCGAAATCCGCGACGTCGACCTGTTCAACAAGCCGGAAGACATTTCGGTGATGAACCCGTACGGTCAGGTGCCGATCCTGGTCGAGCGCGACCTGATCCTGTACGAATCGAACATCATCAACGAGTACATCGACGAGCGCTTCCCGCATCCGCAACTGATGCCGGCCGACCCGGTGCAGCGCGCCCGTGCGCGCCTGTTCCTGCTCAACTTCGAGAAGGAACTGTTCGTCCACGTCAGCACGCTCGAGAACGAGAAGGGCAAGGCGGCGGAGAAGAATCACGAGAAGGCCCGCCTCGCGATCCGCGATCGCCTGACGCAACTCGCGCCGATCTTCGTGAAGAACAAGTACATGCTCGGCGAAGAGTTCTCGATGCTCGACGTCGCGATCGCACCGCTGCTGTGGCGCCTGGATCACTACGGCATCGAGCTGTCGAAGAACGCCGCGCCGCTGATGAAGTACGCCGAACGGATCTTCAGCCGTCCGGCCTACATCGAAGCACTGACGCCGTCCGAAAAGGTCATGCGTCGTTAATGTTGCAATGAAGGCATGACGGAGCGGGTGGCGCGGCGTGCCGCGCGCCCGTTCCGGGTTCGAGGATTGTGATGCAAGAGATTTCAACGAAGCCTTATCTGCTGCGCGCGTTGTACGAGTGGTGCACCGATAACGGTTACACGCCGCATATCGCGGTGAGGGTCGACAACTCGACGCGCGTGCCGCGTCAGTTCGTGCGTGACGGCGAGATCGTGCTCAACATCAGCTTCGAGGCGACGAGCCAGTTGCAGATGGGCAACGAGTGGATCGAGTTCACGGCCCGGTTCTCCGGGAAGGCGCACAAGATCGAGATTCCGGTGGCCAACGTGCTCGCGATCTATGCGCGCGAGAACGGGCAGGGCATGGCGTTCCAGGTCGATGCGGTCGCGGGCGAAGGCGAGGATTCGGGCGCGTTCGACGATGATGCCGCGCAAGCCGATGACGCGCAGCGCGACGAGTCCGTCTCGCCGTTGGCGCCGGTCGCCGATAGCGGTGCGAACGAGGAGCCGTCCGAAGGGGCCGACGAACCGCCGAAAACCGACGGCGACGGCTCGAAAGGCGGCAGCAGACCTCGCCTCAAGATCGTGAAATGAGGTAGAATCTCGCGCTACGCCGGCTTAGCTCATCTGGTAGAGCAGTTGATTTGTAATCATCAGGTGGCGGGTTCGAGTCCTGCAGCCGGCACCAAATCCGAAAAAGGGTTACGGAGTTTTCCGTAACCCTTTTTTCGTTCATGGAGTCGCGCGCCGCGATGGCGCGGGCGCCATCGCCATCCCCATCCCCATCCCCATCCCCATCCCCATCCCCCTTTTCTCGTCACACCCGCGTCACGCTGCACCGCTAACGTTGCACGCTCCCGTCGCGGCAGTATTGTCGCGATCGGGGTGTACGTGACCGCGTCCGACGCCGTGCCCGCGTCGCGCAGGCTCACCCGGGATCTCGCTCCCGTCAGCGCATTGGCTGCTGCCTCGCATCCATTCCATTCGAAAACGCGATCGACGTCGATCAAACTGCATCGCGTACGGTCAGGAGACACGAACCATGCTGAGCCCGCATGAATTCTCGATGCTGTTGCGCATTGCGCGTGCGCCCGACAGTGTCGACCTCGCGAACCCTGCCTTTGCCGTGCTCGTCGAAAAGCGGCTGGTCGACGACGCGCAGGTGCGCATGAATGCGATAGCGGCGCGCCCGGCGCTGACGCCGATCGGCCAGTTGCTGCTCGCCCGCTTCGACGAGGCGGCCTGAAGGAAAAAGGAAAAGGGGAAGAAGGGAAGAAGGCGAGGAGAACGCTGCAACTGCGCGTCACGCCTTCGCCGCAGCGAAAACGTGACGCATTGAACACGCGCCGAACCGCTTACTGCGCGACCGGCACCGTCACGTCGCTGCCGAACCAGTGCGTCGAGATCTTCTTCAGCGTGCCGTCCTTGCGCAGCGACTCGAGTGCGTCGTTGATCGCCTTCTCGAACTTCGGATTACCCTTGCGGAACGGGATCGCCATTTCCTGCTTGCCGCCGTTCAGCACCGCCCCCGCGCGCAGCGGCAGGTTCGACGTCTTGATCATGTACGGCAGCATCAGGCGGTCGTCGAGCGTCGCCTCGATCCGGCCCGCGGCGAGGTCGCGCAACTTCTCCGGTGCGCCCGGATACGTCTGCACCTCGATGCCGGGCACGGTGCGCGCCATCTGGTCGTAGTTGGTGCCGAGCGTCACGCCGAGCTTCTTGCCCTTGAAATCGTCGAGCGACTTGAAGTTGCGCGTGTCGTCCTTGCGCTGAATCAGTTGCGCGGCCGAGTACGTGTACGGCTCGCTGAAGTCGAGCGCTTCCTTGCGCTGCGGCGTGATCGTGACCTGGTTGACGATCACGTCGAACTTGCCGGCCTGCAGCCCGGCGATGATGCCGCTCCATTCGGTCGGGATGAACTGCGTCTTCACGCCGAGCTTGCCGGCAACGGCGTTCGCGACGTCGACGTCGAAGCCCTCGAGCTGGCCGGACGTGCCGCGGGAGTTGAACGGCGGATACGTGCCTTCGAGGCCGACGCGCAGCACGCCGGCTTTCTTCACGGAATCGAGCAGGTCTTCCGCATGGGCGGCGACGGCCGTGAAGCCGAGGGCCGACGCGAGCAGGAGGCCCGACAGCAGGAACTTCGAACGTTTCATCGCAGATCTCCAGGGTTCAGTATCGTGGGGTGAGCGCCGGGTATCGGTCGGACCCGGGGCCGGCCGGAATGCGGGCACGTAGACACTACTCGCAACCGCGCCGCGCCGGAAGTCGAATTGGCCCTGATTGCAATCGATTTCACCGCGAACGAGTGACGCGATGCGTCATCTGACGCGCGCCGGGAGGCGGGCGGGCGAGGAATTGGCATAATCACGGCCTGCCGCGGGTGGCTCGCGGCCGATGCAACGCAATCATCAATCCGGATCCCACCGCAATACTCATGTCGACCGACTCCCCGACCGCAGCGTCGCTCCACCATATTCTCGAACGTCCCGGCGATTTCTCCGGGTGGCTTTACCTGCCGCCGATGCCGTGGACGCTCGACACCGAGGGGGCGTTCCTCGAAGACGCCGATGACGCGGAAGCCGACGTTGCGCCCGCCATCGCGGCCCAACCCGGCTGGAAAGCCACGCTCGACAGCGCGACGATCGAGGACATCGTGATCAACGCACACGATCAGGTCGACGAGCCGAGCGTCGCACAATTGCTGGACGCGTTTGTCTTCTACGTCGAGAACGACGCGTTTATCCTGTTCTGATGCTGCGCCGCCGGCACGGCGCCGATCCACGGTTATGCTGGCAACCTGGCTGACTCGCTGCACGGCAGAAAGGAAATGAACATGGCCGACGATCCGGCAGCATTGCGCACGCAACAGGAAGCGCTTTGCGCACGCCACGGCCTGCAGGCCGTCGAACCCGAAGAGATGGTTGCCGTCGCGATGTCGACGCTCGGGCGCATGCCGATCTACGGCACGCGTATCGCGCTATCCGAAGGCGACAACGTCAGCTGGTTCTTCCACTGCGGCGAATACTCGGACGCCGACGATTTCTATCAGCCGCTGCATGCGGCGCACCTGTCGACCTATTTGCCGTCGGTTCTCCCTTATCTGCGGCTGCCGCCCGGCGCGCGTTTCATCATCGACGCCGCCGGCTACGAAGACATCTGGATGGCGTGACGCATCGGCACGCGATCGATCTTTTTCAGTTGTCCAGATAAAGCGGGCAAAACAAAAAAGGACCGCCAGGCGGTCCTTTTCTCATGAAGCGGCGATCGAAAATCGTGTGCCGGTTACGGCAACGAGATCGTCAGGTTGGCCGACTCCGGCCCGACCTTGATCACCTGCGAATACGGCGCGAGCGCTTGCAGCGTCTTGTCCTTCAGGTACGTGTTGAGCCCGAGGTACCCGAGCAGCGCCACCAGCGCGAACACGGTCCCGATCGCCCACACCGGCACCTCGCGCTTCAAGCGGTGCGCGATCTGGTCCGGCAGCGGCCAGTGCGGCGCGAACGGCGCGCGCTTGCCCTTCATGTGCGCGATCTCGTCGCCCAGCCGCGCGGTCAGGTACGCGAGCTTTTCCGGCCCTTCGAGCAGGTACTTGCCCTGGAACCCGAGCAGCAGGCACATATGGAACACCTCGAGCGACTGCAGCCGTGCCGCACCCTGCGCACGACCTTCCTCGAGATACTGGAAGAACTTCTCGCCGGCGAGCTGCTCGCCGAACAACACGAGCTGCAGCGGCCGGCGTTCCCAGTCCGCGCGGATCTTGAACTGCGACGACAGCACCATCTCGTCGATGGCCGCGCAGAACGCGAACTTCGCGCCGTACACGTCCTCGGCGGCGATATTCAGCTTCTTCGCGCCGCGCTCGAAATCCGACAGGAATTCCTGGATCCGCGTGCTGAACTCGCTGGCGCTGTCCGGCTCCCGTCCGTTCTTGAGCAGGAACAGCATGAAGAACCCGTCGTACAGCAAATCGAGCAGCGAACGGGCCTGGAACGCGGAGTCCGTCGACGCCGGGGTATGCAGCGGTGCCGGCGCGTTGTCGCCGAACAAGGAAGGCGCGTAGCTCATGATGTGACCGCGATCAGTTCGAATTTCAGGTCATTGATGCCAGTCGGCGCGTAGATCATCGCGGACTGGGCCTGCAGCATGCGCTCGTACAGCGGGCTGCGCGAATCGAGCGCGAAGTAGCACGCGCCGGGGCGCACCGGAATCGCGGGCGGCACCTGCGGCGTGTACGACAGCCGCACGCCGGGCATCGCCGACAGCACGAGCTTGTCGACGTCGTCCGGCGCGCCGACCTTGAAGCGGGCCGGCACCGCATCGACGAGCTCGACGCTCGGCATGTCCGCGGACACTGCGAGGTAGAACTCGGTCTTGTCGTCGATCTTGCCGGAATCGAGGCGGCCGAGGTGGAACGACGGGCGCACCTCGTCGAGCGTGATCGCGAAATAGCGCGTCGAGATCACGGTGTCGAGCAGTTCGCGCAGCATCAGGTCGAGACGCGCGAAGCTCGGGCCCGGATCGTCGTGGCGGTACACGGGCAGGTCGGCGAGCGTATAGCCCTTCGAGAACGTCATCAACTGGCCGGCGAGGCGCAGCAGCTCCTGGAACAGCCGCTCCGGATGCAGCGCCGCATGCTGGTGCAGGTGCGCGAGCGTCGCGAATGCGGCGTTCGCCGTGTGCAGCAGCCAGAACGACGCGATGTCGCCCGAGCGGAACTCGATGATGTTCTTCGACGGCTCGCGGTGAAAGCCGTACAGCGCGTTCACCTTCGCCTGCAGCGCGTCGACCAGCTGGCGCAGCCGCTGGTGCAGGATCGGCGACGCTTCGATCGCGAGGCACGGCGGCACGAAGCTGTCGTCGATCTCGAAGCCGGACGTCGCGGTGCGGCGCACGCGTACGAGCGGCACCGACAGCAGCTGGTCGCGCGGCTCGCTGTGCGCGATCAGCTTGACCTGCGTCTTCAGGAACGTGATGTCGGCTTCGGCGGCGTCGGTGAAGTTGTCGGCGACGCTCGTCTGCTCGCTGACGAACCGCGTCATGAAGCCGGCGGCCGGATCGTCGCTGTAGTTGGTGCCGTTCTCGCGCAGCGGGTGCAGCGCGAGATAGAACACGAATTCGTTGATGCCGTCGGGCAACGTATCCAGTGCGATCGGCGGCGGCAGGTCGTCGGCCTGCGGCGCGGCATACAGCGCGCCGTCCGGGAACACGAGCGCGAGTTCGGCCACCCGCAGCACGTTGCTGCCGAGCGCGTCGCGGTCGATGCGCACCGAGCGCACGCCCCAGTTGTATGGCTGGATCGCCTGGATGGACTCGAACAGGCGCGCCTCGTGGTACGCGTCCTGCCGCTGAAAGTGTTGAGGCCGGAGGAACAGCCCTTCCCCCCACAGCACCTTGGCCGAATAACTCATGTCAAATCCGGTTAATGTGGCGTTTGCGATGTAATCGATTTGGTCGTGCCCGAATTAAATCGCCAAGTGTGTTAACTCTTGTTAATTGACATTCGTGCGTCATGTTTAACCGCAGGAGACCGAAGACAGCATATTCAGCGGTTGCGAAGGCGCACCCTGTTGCGGTGCGATGACCGTGCCGTCGGTGACCGTCATCGCGCAATTATGCAGGCCGATGATTATGCCGGATTTCTCCGACTTCACCGGATCGAACGTCAGTTTCCAGCGTTGCAGTGCGGGATCGCGGAACAGCGCGACAATGCCGAATGCCTGCGCTTCGCGCGATACCTTCTCGGTTGCCGTATAGCGCTGGCCCGGAATCAGCGTGATTTCACGCACGTTCAGCAGATCGGCGCCGAGTGCGGTTTTTTCCTTGGCCGGGTCGGTAAATGCGTCGAACGGCGCTTGCTGGAACGAGGTCGGGTCTTTCAGCGCATAGAGGCGCACGACGAGCGCAAGCGGCTTGTTGTCGGTCGCGGCATTCAGGTTCGGTGCGGCGGCCAGCGTGAGGCCTATGTTGCGCGGCGGCTTCTGCGCGTCGGGCACCTCGGGCTTGCCGATGCCGGCCGCGGACATCACGGCGCTCGCGGCCGAGCCGAGCAGCGGAGCGGCCGCGCATCCGGCCAGAAGGGCGCACGCAAGCAGCGGCAGCGCGTAGCGAATCATGGACGATCTCATCGTTTTTTCCGGCGTGCCGCCTTTATCCCTGTCAAAACTGCCGGGATATTGCCGCGTTCGCTGCGTATCCCCGACATTGCACCGTTCAACTATTAAGCACGCCCGCGTCAGGCGAGCATCCGGAAATTTTTTCCGCCATCCGGGCGGCGCGTCGTGCAACCAGTAAAACTTGCGCATTCCGGTCGAAAGAAAAACCGCTGCGAGCCCGCAGCGAGCGGCCATTCGAGGGGGTAGCGCCCGGTTTTAAAAGGAATTACTCTTCACACGACGATTGAATTATGAAAAATTGATCGGTACTATACCCGCGCGCTTCTTGCAAAGCAAAAGAACCAGATTCTCAACGATTTAAAACTCACGCGCCGGTGGATATAACGATGAAAGACCGTCTCTTCGCAAAACTGTCTGGGGTAGTGGTGGCTTGCGGCGTGATCGCCGGTTGTGCGAGCCAGCCTCCCGCGCCGCCGACTGCGGAAGTGTTCAACAAGTCGCTGGCCGATGCAGACGCCGTCGCGAAGGCGGGGGGCCAGGACAAGGCGCTCGGCCTGTACCAGCAACTCGCGAAGTCGGACCCGACGCGCGAGGAACCGTGGTCGCGCATCGCGCAAATCCAGTTCGCACAAAACCATTACGGGCAGGCGATCGTCGCCGCCCAGGAAGCGCTGCAGCGCGACGCGACCGATCGTCAGGCGAAGAGCGTGCTGGCCGTCGCCGGCCTGCGGATCGCGACGCAGTCGCTCGGCGAGCTGCGCCAGGATGCATCGCTCGCGGGCGATGCGAAGTCCGACGCGCAGGCGCTCGCGAAGCAGTTGCGCGACACGCTCGGCGAATCGGCGCTGTTTCCGCCAGAAACCAAGATCGCGAAACCGCGCCCGCCGCGCCGCGTCGTCCATCGTGCGAAGGCCGCGGCCGCGCCGGCGGCCGAAGCGGCCGCGAGCGCCGCCCCGACGCCGCCCGCGGCGCAAAAGGGCAGCGCGGATCCGTTCGGCGCACTGCGCAACTGAAACCGCAACTGACGCGATAACCACAACTAACCTGGGAGCCGTCGAGATGGCCAAGAAAGAAAGCATTCAGAAAAGCTTGCAGAAAATACGGCCGCCGCGCGTCCAGCTGACCTACGAGGTCGAGAAGGGCGATGCGATCGAGGTGAAGGAACTGCCGTTCGTCGTCGGGGTCGTCGGCGATCTGGCGGGCCAGTCCGAAATCGAGCAGCCGAAGCTGCGCGACCGCAAGTTCGTCAATATCGACCGCGACAATTTCGACGACGTGATGAAGGCGATCGAGCCGCGCGCCGCGTTCCAGGTGGAAAACCGCCTGAGCCCGGAAGGCGGCAAGTTCGCGGTCGACCTGAAGTTCCGCTCGCTGTCGGATTTCAGCCCGGACGAAGTCGTCGAACAGGTCGAGCCGCTGCGCCGCCTGCTCGAGGCGCGCTCGAAGCTCGCCGACCTGCGCAACAAGCTCGCCGGCAACGACAAGCTCGAGGATCTGCTGTCCGAGGTGCTGAAGAACACGCAGCAGCTGCAGGAGCTCGCGAAGGGCACCGGCGGCGACAAAGACGGCGAATGACGACGGAGTGTTGAGATGAACCAGCAAACGGCTGCGGCCCAAGCGAGCGGCGCGGAATACGCCGCCGGGACTTCGTTGCTCGACGACATCGTCGAGAAGAGCAAGGTCGCGAAATCCGATTCCGAGCATGCGCGCGCGAAGGACCTGATCGGCGAACTCGTGCACCAGGTGCTCGACGGCACGGTGATCGTGTCGGACAACCTGTCGGCCACGATCGATGCGCGCGTCGCGGAACTCGACCGCCTGATTTCCACGCAGCTTTCCGCGGTGATGCACGCGCCGGAATTCCAGCGCCTCGAAAGCACGTGGCGCGGGCTGGACTATCTGGTCAAGGAAAGCAACACGGGCCAGACGATCAAGATCAAGGCGCTGCACGCACCGAAGCGCGACCTCGTGCGCGATTTCAAGGGCGCGAGCGAGTTCGACCAGAGCGCGCTGTTCAAGAAGGTCTACGAAGAGGAATTCGGCACGTTCGGCGGTTCGCCGTTCGGTGCGCTGATCGGCGATTACGAGATCTCGCGCCAGCCGGAAGACATGTATTTCATCGAGCAGATGTCGCACGTCGCGGCGGCCGCGCATGCGCCGTTCATCGCGTCGGCGTCGCCGGAGCTGCTCGGCCTCGAGTCGTTCTCCGACCTCGGCAAGCCGCGCGACCTCGGCAAGGTGTTCGACACCGTCGAATACGCGAAGTGGAAATCGTTCCGCGACGCCGAGGATTCCCGCTACGTCGGCCTGACGCTGCCGCGCTTCCTCGGCCGCCTGCCGTTCAATCCGAAGGACGGCCAGACCGCGGAGAACTTCAACTTCGTCGAGGACGTCGACGGCACCGACCACGACAAGTACCTGTGGTGCAACGCGGCATGGGCCTTCGCGGCACGCCTGACGGCCGCGTTCGACGACTTCGGCTGGTGCGCGGCGATCCGCGGCGTCGAAGGCGGTGGCCTCGTCGAGGATCTGCCGACCCACACGTTCAAGACCGACGACGGTGAAGTCGCGCTGAAGTGCCCGACCGAAATCGCGATCACCGATCGCCGCGAGAAGGAGCTGAGCGACCTCGGCTTCATCCCGCTCGTCCATTGCAAGAACTCAGATTACGCCGCGTTCTTCGCTGCGCAGTCGGTGCAGAAGCCGAAAAAGTACAGCACCGACAGCGCGAATGCGAACGCCGTCCTGTCCGCCCAGCTTCAGTACATCTTCTCGGTATCGCGCGTCGCGCACTACCTGAAGGCGATGATGCGGGACAAGATCGGCAGCTTCGCATCGGCGCAGAACGTGGAGACTTTCCTCAACCGGTGGATTTCGCAGTACGTCCTGCTCGACGACAACGCCTCGCAGGAACAGAAAGCGCAATTCCCGCTGCGCGAGGCATCCATACAAGTGTCGGAGATTCCGGGCAAGCCGGGCTCGTATCGTTCGGTCGCGTTCCTGCGTCCGCACTTTCAGCTCGACGAACTCTCGATTTCTCTGCGACTTGTCGCTGATCTGCCCAAACCGGCAAATTCATAAGCGAGTAAATCGCCCGGGCGGGCCGCCTGGGTAGGACGTTAAAACCACCTCTTTGGGGAGTCGAAGGGCCATGTTACATATGCACTTGCAGTTTGGTAGTCCCGCGGTGAAGGGCGAATCCGCGGACAAGGACCATCAGGGCTGGATCGAACTGAAATCGTGGGATCACTCGATCGTTCAGCCGCGTTCGGCAACCGCATCGACCGCTGGCGGTCACACGATGACGCGTTGCGAGCACGGCGACATGATCTTCACGAAGGAAATCGATTCGTCGAGCCCGCTGCTGTACCAGCACGCTTCGGGCGGTACCACGTTCGACGAAGTGACGGTCCATTTCTCGCGCGCGGACGGTGAAGGCAAGCGCGTGCAGTATCTGGAAGTCAAGCTCAAATACGTGATCATCTCGAGCATCGCCCCGAGCGTCCGCGAGGAAGGTCTGCCCCTCGAGACGTTCTCGCTGAAGTACGCAGCCGTGCAGTGGAAGCAAACCCAGCAGAAGATCGGCGGCAACCAGGGCGGCAACACGCAAGGCGCCTGGAGCCTGACGAAGAACGACAAGACCTACGCGGTCTAAGGTCGGTTGCGGCAACGGGGCGCTCGGCGTCCCGTTGCCGTTTTCGCTGTCAACACCGGCCGATGAAACGATTCGAACCCAGTTTTCTCGACAAGCTGTTCGACGACGAACCGCATCTGCCGGCCTCGGCCGCGATGCGGCAATTGTCGCTGGACGAGCTCAAGAACACGGTCGCCCGCGACGTCGAGGCGATCCTCAACACCCGTATCGCGCATACCGAGAACGAGCTGGCCGCGCTGCCGGAATGCCAGAAATCGGTGCTGACCTACGGGCTGAACGATTTCGCGGGGCTGAGCCTCGCGAGCCACTACGACCGCGCATTCATCTGCAAGTCGATCCAGCAGGCCATCGCGCGCCACGAGCCGCGCCTGCAGCAGGTGCAGGTGACGTTCGAGCTGAACGAGCAGGCCACCAACGCGCTGTACTTCGCGATCCAGGCGCTGCTCGTCGTGCACCCGGCCGAGGAGCCGGTGAGTTTCGACGCGATGCTGCAACCGTCGACGCTGCAGTATTCGGTCACGCGCGCACGCGCGGCACGCATGCAGTAAATCAAGCCGCCGAGCGGGCCGGACCGCCCGGTGGTGAATCAGGTCCGGCAGGAAATATTGAGGTTCGGGGTCGTCGATGGAAGAATTGCTGCCGTATTACGAACGCGAATTATCGTTTTTGCGGCGCTATTCGCGAGATTTCGCCGAACGCTATCCGAAGATCGCCGCGCGCCTCGCGCTGTCCGGCGAGCATTGCGAGGATCCGCACGTCGAGCGGATGATCGAGTCGTTCGCGCTGCTCGGCGCGCGCATCAACAAGAAGCTCGACGACGACTACCCCGAATTCACCGAAGCGCTGCTGGAAGTGCTGTATCCGCACTACCTGCGGCCGTTCCCGTCGTGTTCGATCGCGCAGTTCACGCCGGCTTCGCCCGGCCAGCAGACCGAACCGGTCGTGATCGAGCGCGGCACCGAGCTGAAGAGCCGTCCGATCCGCGGCGTGCAATGCCGGTTCCGTACCGCCTACGACGTGACGCTCGCGCCGATCCGCATCTCGGAAGCACGCTATACGCCGGTCGCGCTCGCGCCGAGCGCGACGGTGCTGCCGTCGAACGCGACGGGCGTGATCTCGATCACGTTCGAATCGCTCGCCGCGCAGCTCGATCTCGGCGCGCTGAAGCTGTCGACGCTGCGCGCGCACCTGCACGGCGAGCAGTCGTTCGTCGCCGCGCTCACCGACTGCCTGTTCGTCAACGTGCTCGGCGCGTACGTCGAGCCCGAACGCAACGGCCGCTGGACCGCGCTGCGCAAGCTGCCGATCGCGCAGGCCGGCTTCGCCGAGGACGACGCGCTGATCGACTATCCGGCGAAATCGCATCCCGCATACCGGCTGCTCACCGAATACTTCGCGTTCCCCGACAAGTTCGATTTCGTCGACTTCGACCTCGCGGCGATCGCGCGCGCGTCGGGCCGCTGCCAGCGCGCGACGCTGCATCTGGTGCTGCAGGACGTGCGCAGCGATTCGCACGTCGCGCGCCTGCTCGAATTGCTGATGGCGAGCCATTTCCGGCTGTTCTGCACGCCGATCGTGAACCTGTTCCGCCAGCACGGCGAGCCGATCCGCATCACGCACCGCGCGGTGTCGTATCCGGTGATCGCCGAGGCGCGGCGCGCGTTCGCGTACGAGGTGTACTCGATCGACTCGGTGAAGCTCGTCCGGCAGCAGGCGCACGAGGAATCGGTGATCGAGTTCCGGCCGTTCTATTCGCTGCATCACGGCGAAGCGGCGCGGATCGGCCACTACTGGTTCGCGCGGCGCAACGACTGGGTCGCACAGAAGAGCCCCGGCTACGAAACCGAGATCTCGATCGTCGACATCGACTTCGAGCCGACGTCGCCGCAGACCGACACGCTGAGCCTCGATCTCACCTGCACGAACCGCGACCTGCCTGCCATGCTGGCGTTCGGCCTCGAAGGCGGCGACCTGTTCCAGGAAGGCGGCGCGCAGACGAGCGGCATTTCGCTGCTGCGTCGCCCGACGCAGAGCGTGCGCTTCGAGCGCGGCCGCGCCGCGCACTGGCGGCTCGTGTCGCACCTCGCGCTCAACCACGTATCGCTCGTCGCGCACGGCCTCGCACCGCTGAAGGAAATGCTGACGCTGTACGACCTGCGACGCACGGCGGTGTCGATGCGCCAGATCGACGGCCTGGTCGGCGTCGAGCAGCGCGGCGCCGTGCAGTGGCTGCCCGGCAAGCCGTTCGCGACCTTCGTGCGCGGCATCGAGATCCGGCTGACGATCGACGAGGAACACTTCGTCGGCGCGAGCCTCGCGTCCTTCGTGCGCGTGCTCGACAGCTTCTTCGGGCTGTACGTCCACCTCAACAGTTTCGTTCAATTGGTCGTCGTGTCGAAGCGCACCGGCGAGGAGATCATTCGATGCAAGCCCCGAACCGGCGAATCGATCCTGGCGTAGTCGACGCGCTGCTCGACGAGCCGCACCGCTTCGAGTTCTTCCAGGCGGTGCGCGTGCTCGAGGGGCTGTTCGCGCGGCAGGCGTCGGATGCGCCCGGCGCATGGCGGCAGGGCGACGTGGTCGCGCAGCGCATCGCATTCCGCAACACGCTGTCGCTCGGCTTTCCGCCGAGCGAGATCGAAGGCGCGCGCTCGTTCGACGACGACGGCGCGTCGCTGAGTTCGGACGAGCAGCGCGGCGCCGCGCTGGCCGCCGGCGAGCTCGGCCGCGTCGAGCTGACGCCCGCGTTCTTCGGGCTGCTCGGCGGGCAAGGCGCGCTGCCGCTGCACTACACCGAGCAGATCGTCGCGCGCGAGCATCTGCGGCGCGACCATGCGGCGCGCGCGTTCTTCGACGTGTTCTCGAACCGCGCGACCGCGCTGTTCTACGCGGCGTGGAAGAAATACCGGCTGCCGTTCCACTACGAGCTCGACCGCGACGAGCGCTACCTGCCGCTGTTGCTCGCGATCGCGGGCGTGCCGAGCGACGAGGTGCGCGACAGCCTCGCGGCCGGCGCGGGCGGTGTGCTCGACGAGGCCGTGGCCGGCTACGCGCTCGCCGCGCGGCACCGGCCGATGTCGGCCGCCTACCTGCAGCGCACGCTGTCCGATTACTTCCGCGTGCCGGTGAAGATCGACCAGTTCGTCGGCAAGTGGTACGACGTGCCGCCCGATCAGCTGAGCGTGCTCGGTGAAGTCAACGCGGTGCTCGGCGCGACGGCGCTCGTCGGCGAGCGCGTGTGGCAGCGCGACATGCGCGCGCGAATCGTCGTCGGCCCGCTGTCCAAGCGCGACTACGAGGCGTTCCTGCCCGGCGGCGCGCAGGCCGTCGCGCTCGAGCGGATGCTGACGCTGCTCGCCGGCGTCACGCTCGAATACGAGGTGAAGCTCGTGCTGAAGCGCACCGAGGTCGGCGCGAGCGTGCTCGGCGCGGGCTCGCGGCTCGGCTGGGATGCGTTCCTGTGCACGCGCGACGCGGCCGAGGACCGTTCGGACGCCCGCTACGAACTGCACGTGATTCACTGAGACCCTAACAACAACACGCAATCGAACCTGAGATCGACGCCATGAGCACGCCTCTGAAGACCCTGATCACGAAACTGAACCCGCTGTGCCGCCACGCGACCGAGCGGGCGGCGAGCGCGTGCCTGGCGCGCGGCCACTACGAGGTCGATCTGGAACACCTGTTCCTCGCGTTGCTCGACGAGGCGACGGGCGACCTGCCGCTCGCGTTGCGCGCGAGCCGCGTCGATCCGCATGCGCTGCACGCCGATCTCGAACGCGAGCTCACGCGCCTGAAGACCGGCAACACGCGCACGCCGGTGTTCTCCGTGCACCTGATCGCGCTGTTCGAGCAAGCATGGCTGATCGCGTCGCTCGATTCGCAGCTCGGCCGCATCCGGTCGGGGCACCTGCTGCTCGCGCTGCTGACCGCGCCGGATCTCGCGCAGTTCGCGCAACGGATGTCGTCGCGCTTCGCGGAAATGAACGTGACGGACCTGAAGCACAAGTTCGACGAAATCATGGCCGGTTCGAGCGAAGCCGAGCCGCGCCAGACGGACGACGAGGGCAGCGACGTCGCGCCCGCCGCCGACGGCATGGCACCCGCGGCCGGCCCGTCGAAGACGCCCGCGCTCGACACGTACACGACCAACCTCACGCAGCGCGCCCGCGACGGCAAGATCGATCCGGTGATCGGCCGCGAAGCGGAGATCCGCCAGGCGATCGACATCCTGATGCGCCGTCGCCAGAACAACCCGATCATGACCGGCGAGGCCGGCGTCGGCAAAACGGCGGTCGTCGAAGGGCTCGCGCTGCGGATCGCGGCCGACGACGTGCCGCCGCCGTTGCGCGGCGTCGCGCTGCACGTGCTCGACATGGGGCTGCTGCAGGCCGGCGCGAGCGTGAAGGGCGAGTTCGAGAACCGGCTGAAGAGCGTGATCGACGAGGTGAAGAAGAGCGCGCATCCGATCATCCTGTTCATCGACGAGGCGCACACGATCATCGGCGCGGGCGGCCAGGCCGGCCAGAACGACGCGGCGAACCTGCTGAAGCCGGCGCTCGCGCGCGGCGAGCTGCGCACGATCGCCGCGACGACGTGGAGCGAATACAAGAAGTATTTCGAGAAGGATGCGGCGCTCGCGCGGCGCTTCCAGGTCGTGAAGGTCGAGGAGCCGAGCGAGCCGCTCGCGGCCGCGATGCTGCGCGGGATGTCGGGCCTGATGGAGAAGCACTTCAACGTGCGGATCCTCGACGATGCGATCACCGAGGCCGTGCGCCTGTCGCATCGCTACATCAGCGGCCGTCAGCTGCCGGACAAGGCGATCAGCGTGCTCGACACCGCCTGCGCGAAGGTCGCGCTCGCGCACAGCGCGACACCGGCGGCGATCGACGACACCAAGAAGCGCATCGAGCGCATCGATGCGGAAATCGCGTCGCTCGAGCGCGAGGTGGCGGGCGGCGCGGCGCACGACGAGCGGCTCGGCGAGCTGCGCGGCGCGCGCGACACGGCGCTCGAACAACTGGCAAAGGACGAGGAACGCTACGAAGCCGAGCGCGTGATCGTCGCCGAGATCACCGAGCTGCGCGATGCGCTCGACCGCGCACGCGGCCCGTCGGAAGACGGCCAGCCGGTCGACGTGCAGGCCACCCGCGACAAGCTCGCGGAGCGCGTCGCGGCGCTGCACGCGCTGCAAGGGAGCGAGCCGATGGTGCCGCTGCAGGTCGACGGCCACGTGGTCGCCGAGATCGTCGCCGCGTGGACCGGCATTCCGCTCGGCCGGATGGTGAAGGACGAGATCGACACCGTGCTGAACCTGCAGCCGCTGCTGAGCGCGCGCGTGATCGGCCAGGACCATGCGCTGGAGGCGATCGCGCAGCGCGTGCGCACCGCGACCGCGAACCTCGAGGATCCGAACAAGCCGCGCGGCGTGTTCATGTTCGTCGGGCCGTCGGGCGTCGGCAAGACCGAGACGGCGCTGGCGCTGGCCGACATCCTGTACGGCGGCGAGCGCAAGATGGTCACGATCAACATGAGCGAGTACCAGGAAGCGCACAGCGTGTCGGGCCTGAAGGGCTCGCCGCCGGGCTACGTCGGGTACGGCGAAGGCGGCGTGCTGACCGAGGCCGTGCGCCGCAACCCGTATTCCGTCGTGCTGCTCGACGAAGTCGAGAAGGCGCACCCCGACGTGCTCGAAATGTTCTTCCAGGTGTTCGACAAGGGCACGATGGACGATGCGGAAGGGCGCGAGATCGACTTTCGCAACACGCTGATCATCCTGACCTCGAACGTCGGCTCGGCCGCGGTGATGCAGGCGTGCCTGAACAAGCCGGCCGAGGAACTGCCCGACCCGGACACGCTCGCCGAGACGCTGCGTCCGCAGTTGTACAAGACCTTCAAGCCGGCGTTCCTCGGCCGGATGAAGGTCGTGCCGTACTACCCGATTTCCGACGACGTGCTGGCCGAGATCATCGAGCTGAAGCTCGAACGCATCCGCCGCCGGATCGAAGCGAACCACAAGGCCGCGTTCGAGTGGGACGAGTCGCTCGTCGACGCGGTGCTCGCGCGCTGCACCGAGGTCGATTCGGGCGCCCGCAACGTCGACCACATCCTGAACGGCACGCTGCTGCCGGAGATCGCGGGCCACGTGCTGGGCCGGATCGCCGACGGCGCGGCCATCGCGCGCATCGCGGTGCGCGCGGACGAGGCCGGCGAATTCGCGTACACCGTCGAATGAGTCCCCGCACGCGACATCTCATGCATCAACGGATTCACTGAACCATGCCGATCAATCTCCCCGAGCTGCTGACGCCGATCAGCGAGGCGTCGCCCAGCGGCGACGACCTGCTGTTCTCGAACGAATTCGACGCGATCCAGGACGCGCGGCGCTACGACGACCCGACGCTCGACCAGGGCGAATGGGTGACCGAGATCAAGGAGGCCGACTGGGGCTTCGTCGTCGACCATGCGGGCGAGCTGCTGCGCACGCGCACGAAGGACCTGCGGCTCGCCGTGTGGCTGACCGAGGCGCTCGCGCTCGAGGACGGCATCACCGGCCTCACCGAAGGCTATGCGCTGCTCGAGGGTCTGTGCCGCGAGTTCTGGGACACCTTCCACCCGCTGCCCGAGGACGACGACATCGAGCACCGGCTCGGCAACGTCGCATGGCTGTCCGGTCGCACGGCCGAGCTGCTGCGCGCGGTGCCGCTGACCGACGGTGCATCGAATGCGTTCAGCACGCTCGACTGGGAAGTCGCGCAGCACGTCGCGCAGTCGATCAAGCGCGACCCCGAGCATGCGGACGACATCGCGCGCGGCAAGCCGTCGATCGAGCAGATCGACGCGTCGCGGCGCGTGACGTCGATCGCGTTCTACACGGCGCTGCTGGCGAACCTGAAGGCGTTCGAATTCGCGCTCGATGCGTTCGAGGAGCGGCTCGTCGAGCGCGCGGGCGATTCGGCGCCGAGCTTCCGGCAGGCGCGCGACGCGTTCGAGACCGTGTACCGGCTCGCCGAGCGCTTCGCGCGCGAACAGGGCTATACCGGCAGCGCGCCGCACACGCAGGCGGTGCAGCAGGCCCAGCCCGAGCGCATCGAGCCGGTGTTCGGCCAACCGATCCAGACCGAGGAGACCCACGTGCAGCAGCAGACCGCTTCGCGTCCTCCGGTGACGCAGACGATCGCCGGCATCCAGAACCGTGCGCAGGCCGTCGACCAGTTGCGTGCGGTGGCGCGCTATTTCCGTCAGACCGAGCCGCACAGCCCAGTCGCGTATCTCGCCGACAAAGCGGCCGAATGGGCCGACATGCCGCTGCACAAGTGGCTCGAGAGCGTCGTGAAGGACGACGGCTCGCTGTCGCATATTCGCGAACTGCTGGGCGTGCGGCCCGACGAGCAGTCGTAAACGCAAGACGGGCGGTGCATCGCTGCCGCCGCCCGTCGTATGCCGTGCCGCCGCCGCGCTCCGTCATGGAGACGGCGGCCGGTCGAGGTCCCGTTACTGCCCGACGCGGAATTCGATCCGCCGGTTCCGCGCCCGCCCGTCGGCCGTATCGTTCGGCGCGATCGGCTGATCCGGCCCGACGCCCGTCGTCGTCATCTGCTGCGGCGGAATGCTCTTCGTGATCAGGTAGCCCTTCACCGCATCCGCGCGCGCCTGGCTCAGCGCGATGTTCGACGTCCGGTTCCCCGAGTTGTCGGTGTGGCCGATGATGTCGACCGTGCGGTTCTGCATCTTCGCGAGCGCGGCCGCCATCTGGTCGAGGATCAACTTGCCCTGCGGCGTCAGCGTCGCGCTGCCGGTCTCGAACTCGATCGTCCGGTTCGCGAGCGTCTGGTCGAGCACGCCCTGCTCGGACGCCGACACGCGCAGCCCGTTCTTGATCGTGTACGTCGGGTTCAGCGTGTTCGCCATGTCGCTCGCGAGCTGCTGGCGCTGCGCCTCGTTGTGCACCTCGCCCTTCATCTCGATCTGCGTGCCGTTGATCTTCAACTGGCCCTTGCTGATCTGCTTGAGCTGCGCGCCGAGCAGTTTCTGCACGTTCGCGCTCCAGTTCGGCGGCGTCGCGACGTCGCCCACCTCGATCTGGTCGACGACGTTCGTCGCGCCGTAGGTGTCGCGCAGCTTCTGCAGCACGGCGGCCTTGGTCGCCTCGTCGGGCACCTTGCCGCCGACCACCACCTGGCCGGGCGCCGCGTTCGCGGGCGGCGGCGTGAGCGTGCCGGCGGTGCCGTGCACCACCGTGCCGGACGCGCCGCCGGCGTTGGGGTTGGCCTGCGGCAGCGCGGTCGTCGCGACCGTGCCGTTGCCGACCGGCGTGACGGTCGCGCCGGTGTTCTGCGCGAAGGCCGCGCCGCTCGCGACGAGGCCGGCCGCGAACAGCGCGGCGAGGGCGGGCGAGACGGCGGCCGACAAGCGCGCGCGCCGGACCTGAATCGTGCGATGCATGCGGTCAGCCTCCGATGAACGCTTCGCGGAACGCGTCGATGGCGACGCGCAGCGAGAGTTGCGGTTGGTCGAGGTAGCTGACGAGCTTGCTGATCTGGTGATCGTTTTGCGCATGGGCGTCGATCCACTCGGGATCGTCGATGTCGATGTTGTGGGCGGCGTAGGTCTGCGGGTCGACGACGCTCAGCAGCGTCTTCGCCGACGCGCCGTTGAAGCCAATGACGAGCCGTTCGCGTTCGGCGATCGTGCCGATGAAGATCGCGAGCTCGAAGTCGGCCTGCGCGACGAACGGCGCGATCAGCTCGAGCCAGAACGCGGCGACGAGGCTGCGGTAGAACGGATCGACCGGCAGCGGCAGCGTGAGGCCGCGTTCGATGTGCGACGAACCGCTCTGCATCACCGGCCGCAGCAGCGAGCCGAGCGCGAGCATCGCGCCGCGCAGCCGCACCGGATGACCGCTTTCGAGCAGCATCTCCTGCAGGCCGTGCAGCGTCTGGTGTTCGACGAAATCGTTGAAGGTGCCGTCATGCGACGTGCCGGGGCCGCCGATGTCGATCGGCACCTGCGTGTCGCCGAGCGCTTGCAGCGCGCCGGGCGGCTCGTCCTTGCCGAGCAGCGGCGGGATCTGCGCGGCGACGCGCGACCACAGCCGCGCGAACGCGAGCGGGCTGCGCGCGAGGAAGGCGACCGGCCGGTCGACCTCCAGCGCGGTGGCGCCGAGGAACGGGAAGCGGCGCATCGACACGTCGTGGCTCGCGACCATGTGGCCCGCGATCGCGAGCTTGCTGCGCGAGCCGAGAAACGCGAAATGCATCGGCTTCGCATCCTCGTAGACGATCTTCCAGCGCGGATCTTCCGCGAGCAGCTCCAGCGCCTGCGCGATCCAGCGATCGAGCGTCTGCAGCAGTTGCGGATTGTGCGCGCTCTTCACGAAGTCGCCGCGCGACGGAATCTTGCCGAAGTAGGCGATTTGCGCCTGTACGGTTTGCGTCATTGCGCCCTCTGTGCATTCGTTGCGTTGGCGGCCGCGACCGCCGGCGCGGCGCCCGGCGTGCCGGTGCCGGCTTGCGTCGCGTTCTGCGCGGCGCCCGCGCTCGCGTCGGCGACCGACGACGGCAGCTGCAGGCCGCGCAGGCTTTGCTGCTGCGGCTGGTCGCCGCCACCGGCCGACGGTTGCGACGTGCTGATGATGCGCATCGTCACCGACACGTTCACGCTGCCCTGTGCCCACGTCAGGTCGAAGGTGCCATCCGGACGGCGCTTGCGCTGCGCCGAGTTGATCAGCTTCTCGAGACCGTAGCGGCCCGGCTCGTTGACGAGCTGCACCGTGCGGCCGTCGAAGGTCGTCGCGGACAGCGTCGCGCCCGGCGAACCCTGCGGGTTCGGCCACACGAAGTTGGTCCACTGCGGCGGCGTGTTGCGGTAGCGCAGCTGCTGGCCGTCGATCGCGATCGTGTATTCCGTCGTGCCCGTGCTCGGTTGCGGCAGGATCTGGAACACGGTCTGCGGCTCGGCCGACGCGGCTGCGCTGCCGGCCGCGCCGCCCGCGAGCGGCGCGACCCAGCGGGCGAAGCCGTTGGTGAAGTCCGGCGTGAGTCCGATGCCCATGTCGCCCCACGTGCGGGCGGCGAGCGTGTCGCCGCGGCGCACCGCGAGCGGCCCGAGCGTCGTCCCGACGAACTTCGCGATCGAGCCGTCCGGACCGAACACCTGCGCGATCTCGCCGGCGCCGGCCTCGACCTTCGCGTTCGCGGCGAACGGGTACTTCGTCGCGAGCGAGCTCTGGAACGGCTGGTAGACCTGCGCGTTCCACACCTTGTTGACTTCGGCGCTGGCCGGCTGGATCACGACCGCGAACGCCTGCATCAGCGGCCGCACCAGCAGCGGACGCAGCGACTTGCGTTGCGAATCGGTCAGGCCCGTCAGCATCTGCTCGTCGACGAGCTTCAGCGAATCGGCAAGTTCCGAACCGCTGCCGTCGAGCGTCTGCTGCATCAGCTGGCGCGCGCCCGGCCCCGGGTCGCCCTGGTTCTTGATCACGTTGAAGCGCGTGCGGACCTTCGACAGCGACTCCATGTAGCCCTTCAGCATCGACGTGCCGTCGTGCGTCGCGACGATCCGCGCGAGCCCGACGAACTCCTGGCCGATCGGACCCATCGGCACCTCGGCCGGATTGCCGTTGATGTCGATGTTGGCTGCCGCCACCTGGCCGGCCTGCGAGCGCGAGAACAGCTGCTTGACCCAGTTCACGACGCCCGTCTGCGCCTTCTTGATTGTCACGTTCGCGAGCGACGGGTTGTCCCACGACGTCTGGTCGTACGCGGTCTCGAGGATCTTGCGGATCGGCGAATCCTGCGGGTCGCCGAGGCGGTTCATCCCGTCGACGGCCTGGCCGAAGCTGGTGAAGCCCTGTACCGCGATGCCCTGCATGAACTTCTGCCAGTGCTGCGCGTACTCGGTCTTGTACATGCCGACGAGCGTCTTCTGGATCTGCTCGGGGCTGCCCTCGAGCGTCAGGTCGTCCTGCGTCGACGTGTTGAGCACCCAGTCCTTCGCCTGCAGCTCCTTGGTCGCCGCATCGCGGATCGCCGGCTGCACGTAGTCGAACCACGCTTCACGCGTGAACGTGCCCGGAATCGCGTAGCTGCCTGCCACGAGCCCCTGGTTGCCGTCGCCGACGATGCGCGCGATGGTCATCGGCGCGAAGCGGGTCGACGCGCGGGCCTTGATTTCCTCGTAGACGCGCTGGCGGGCCGGCATGCCGCGCACCACGCGGCGCAGGTTCTCGCGGGTCTGGTCGACGAGCGCGAGGTTCGCGTCGATCATCGGCCAGTCGTTGTCGTTCACGCGGGACAGGTAGAACGAGATCATCCGCTCGGCGCTCCGGATCATCTCGTCGCGCGGCATGTTGCCGCGATTCGTCTCGAGCCAGCCGCGCCAGAAGCGGGCGAGTTGATCGGTCAGGTGCGCCTGTTCGACGTGACGCTTGTCGGACAGCATCAGGTACGTCTTGAGCGCGTTGTACGCATCCTGCACGTTGGTTGGCGACGCGTCGCTGTAGAGGCCGCCTTGCGGGGCCGCCGCCTGTTGCGGCGCGGTGGCCGGCGCGGTGCCGGACGCGGCCAGCGCGGCGCCCGCCTGCGGGGCGGCGCCTGCCGCGTTCGTCGAGACCGGTATCGTGCCGCCCGGCACGGCGCCCGATTCGGGCGGGCGCGTCATCGGCACGAGCTGCTCGGGGTGCGCGTTCACGTCTTTCATGAACGACGCGAGGTTTTGCGAGACCGGCGCGAGCAGGATCTGGCGCACGCCGTTGTAGTACTCGGTCAGCAGATGCTGCTCGAGCCGGTCGCCCTGGTACAGGCCGAGCGACACCGACATCGGCTTGTCGCGGCGGAACTGTTCGAGCTGCTCGATCCGGTCCTCGAGGATGTCCATCGCCTGCAGGCGCGACTGCAGGTCGTTGCGGCCCTGCTGCAGGCGCGTGACGTTGTCGAGGTCGGCCTGCACGTTCGCGACCAGCTGCTGGTTGCCGATCGTCGACCAGGTCCAGCCGCCCAGCGCGAGCGCGAGCGCCGCGACGAAGCCGAAGAAGGTCGCGTAGCGCAGCCGCGTCTTGGTCGGGCTCGCGAACTGGCGCACCGTCTGGCGGTCCGCGAAGATCACCTTCGAGAACAGGTCGCGCAGGAAGAAGCCGTTCTTCGAGAACGCGCTGTGCGGTTTCGGCAGCGCATTCCCGTCGAGGCCGAAGCGGTGCGCGATGCGCTGCGCGGCCGCGCTGTTGGTTTCGCCTTCCTGCAGCGCGCTGGTGAAGTAGAAGCCGCGGAAGATCGGCTTGTACTGGAACGGGTTGTTCTCGAACAGCGTCGCGAGGAACGCGCGCAGCGACGGCTTGATCGTCGAGAATTCGAGCGGGAAGCTCAACTGGCCCGGCGACAGCTGGTTGCCGCGCGACAGCGACAGCTGCGCGACGCTGATTTCCTTCAGCCCTTCGTAGAGTTCCTCGAAGTGCGTGTCGAACTGCGCGACGACGTCGCGCTTGTCGTCGGGCTCGTAGGGCAGGGTGGCGCCCCACACGCGGTCGTACTCGTGCTTGTCGCTGCTGCTGAAGAATTCGGTGAAGCCGGTGATCAGGTCGGCCTTCGTGAACATCACGTAGACCGGCGCGAACACTTCCAGCTTTTCCGTCAGCTCCTGAACGCGCTGACGGAGGTTCTTCGCGAGGTTGATCGCGAATTCGGGGCGATTGCCGGTGAGTTCGGCGATGCTGGCCGTGACGATGATGCCGTTGATCGGCGCCTTCGGACGGTAGCGCTTGAGCAGCCCGAGGAAGCCGAGCCATTCGCTGCGGTCTTCCTCGTGCACCGAATAGCGGCCGGCCGTGTCGAGCAGGATCCCTTCGGTCGTGAAGAACCAGTCGCAGTTACGCGTGCCGCCGATGCCGTGGATCACGGCGCTGTTCTTGTCCGCGAACGGGAACTGCAGGCCGGAATTGAGCACGGCGCTGCTCTTGCCCGCGGCCGGGTTGCCGATCACGATGTACCACGGCAGTTCGTACAGCGCGGAGCCGCCCGACACCTGGCCGATCTTCGACGTCTTGATCGTCTTCACCGCATCCGACAGGCGCGTGCGCAGCACGTCGAGGTCGGCCGTCTTCGCGTCCGGTGCGAGCGCGGCAGCGGCCGGCGCGGCGATTTTGCCGGTTTCCGCCTGCTCTTCCAGCACCTGGCCGAGCTGCTGGTTCGCACGCTTCACGCGCCAGCGGCGCCACAGCGCGACCACGAGCCACAGCGCGAGGATCGCCGCGAACGCGGTCGCCGCCCACAGGAGCGGCAGCTGCAACATGTCGGCGACGATGAACAGAATGGCCGCTAGCGCGACGATCCCGACGATCGAGAGCGTACGCGGATGAGTCAGCACGTTGAGGATGCGTTGCATAGGACGTTCAGGTTCCGGTGCGATTCGGTGAGGCGACGCAGGCGCGTCGAGCGGCAAGGGTGGCGCCGCGATGTGTCGCCATGCTGTCAAACGGGATGAAGGGGGCTGGCATCAATGCGCCCGCGGCATCGGAGAAGGCGCGCGCATTAACGAAAGGACGCTGTGAGATTTAAAACGGAAGCGGCGGCCGGAAAAAATCGCGCACCGGAATGCCCGATTTTCTGCGTCGCCCATATCGTTTCCTGCCGGGATATTAAAAAGCCCCATGCCGCCCTCATTATTTCCTGTCCGGCAGCCCTGGCTAGCTGCCGCGTCCCAGTTTAAAACCGGGTTTATGGTATTCCACGTGCCCGAGATCCATCATTTTCCATCGGCCGCCCCAGGTCAGGCCGACTTGTTCGGCGACCTGGCCGTACAACTGGTAGCCGCGCATCGCCCACGGATCTTTCTCGGAAATGACCAGCTTGCCGTCGCGCAGGAATGCGTTATCGGCCGCCAGCCCGAATTGGTGATAACTCTGGAAGGCTGCCGCGTTGGTCACGTTGCTGCCCATCTGCGCCAGCCGGTTCTGCCGTTCCGGGCTCCGGTAACCTTCCAGCAACGCCATTTCATAACCGTGCTGTTCGTGCATGATCTTGTAGACCAGCAGCAAACGCGTACGGAAATCCGGATCCAGCAGGTTCCAGTCGCGGCTCGCATCCTTCAGCGCCGGGCGGACCTGTTCGACTTCCTTGGTGGCGAAGACTTCCGGCGGCAGCGGCGGGGGCGGCACGAGTTGCTCGCCCTGCAGCAGCGCGGCGATCTTCTCGTCGGGCACGCGCGCCGTGTCGTCGTACTGGAACAATTGCCGGCCGCGTAACGCAATGGCGACCAATGGCGGCGTCGCAAGAATACCTGCCGATACCATAATCATCAAGCGCCGCCGAACCAGTAAATTTTGCACATCGTTTAATGCGCCGCGCGTAACGCTTGCCGATTTAACAATCTGACTCCGCGTGCGCGCGGCGCGATCGTTCGCACGGCGGGTAAGACGGCCGTGAAACTGGGCAACGGATTCGAAAACGGTCGCGCGGATACCCGGTAAAAGCAACAGTGCCGCAACGGCGACGGCAAGGGCGAAATAGGCGACGAGTGCGACGGCAATCAACGATATCCCCGGAAATTGGAATTGATTGTGTTTTGCAATGCTTGCTCTTAGAATCAGGCTGCTTCGAGAGGCCGGGCTATATTATCGCGGTGAATTAAACCAGGATTCAATGAGACGCTGAATGAGTGCGCCGGAAAATTCAAATTCGAAAACTCCGCCCAGCCTGCTGTCCGATACTAAACCGGCGGGCGAGGGAGGGCCACGGCAGTCGCGCATTCTCGCGGATCTGGAAGGGCGTGTCACGCCGCCCGCCGAGCCGCCGCGCCGTTCGCTGAAGGCGCCGATCGCCGCGGTCGTGGCGTTGGTCGTGGCCGTCGGCGGCTGGGGCGCGTGGCGCATGCAGCAGTCGTCGGGCGAGCAGCCCGCGGTCGTCGCGGCCGCGACGGCACCCGCGGCGGCTGCGCCGGACAAGGCCGCGCCGGCCAGCGGCGCCGCCGCGCAGGTCGCGCAGAACGGCGCGTCCGCTGCGTCGGCCGTGCAACCGGCCACGATCGTCAACGACGATTCGGCGTCCCAGGCCGTTGCATCCGCATCGGCTTCCGCCGCCTCCGCGGCGGACAACAGCCGGCTGTCGCGCGCGCTCGCCAACGGCGCCGAAGAGGGCTCGGGCGGGGCGGCCGCGGCCGGCGTCGCCGCCACTGCGGCCGCCGCAGCGGCGACGTCCAAGACCGCGAAGGCCGACGCGTCGAAGAGCACGAAGGTCGCGGCTCACGGCAAGACCGACACGAAAACCGAGGCGAAGGTCGACACGAAGGCCGAAGCCCGCAAGCATCGCAAGGAACAGCAGGCCGAGCTCGCGCAGGCGAAGAAGCGCCGCGAAGCGACGTCCACCCGAACCGCAAAGGCGGCCGGGAAGGACGATCCGGATGCCGATCTGCTCGCGGCGCTCGTCGCGCGCACGAAGCCGGCCGACAAGAAACTCGCCGCGCAGAAGGGGCAGGCCGTGCCGACCAAGACGGCGGCAACCACCGGCGGCTCGCTGGCGTCGCGCGTGAAGGAGTGTTCGGAGCGCGGTTTCTTCGAGGATCAGCTGTGCCGCTGGCGCGTGTGCGACGGCCACTGGGGCAAGGACCCCGCGTGCCCGAGCGCCGCGCAGTCGGAGACGCGGCAGTAACGCGTGCCGCGCCCGTCACGAGGTCTTTCCGGTCAGCGCCGCCCATTGGGCGGCGCGTTGTTTTTGGGGCAGGAGAAGCTGCCGGTATGATGTCGCGTGACACTGTCACGCGCGCGTCACGCCCGTCGGGCATACGTCTCCTTTCCTTACCCGGCGCGGGCCCGCGACCCGCGATGTGCGGCGCGCCGCGTGCCGCACCCCCTTCGACACGATGGACCTGATCGTACAGACTTACGGCGCCGATACCTCCGGCATGGTGTGCGGATTCCGCTTCGATCCGGGCGGCGCTGGCGCGCTGCTCGATGCCGACGCGGCCGCCGCATGGCTGCGCACGTGCCGCGAGCACGGCGCGGCCGCATCGGGCGATTTCGTCTGGCTGCATTTCAATCTCGCGCACGGCGCGAGCGAGCGCTGGATGCGCACGCATCTCGGGTTGCCCGACAGCTTCTTCGAATTCCTGCACGAAGGTTCGCGCTCGACGCGCATCGAGCAGGAAGACGGCGCGTTGCGCGCGATCGTCAACGACGTGATGTTCAACCTCGAACTGACGCCGTCGGAGATCGCGACGCTGTTCGTCCACGTCGAGCGGCGCATCATGGTGACCGCGCGGCTCAAGCCGCTGCGCTCGGTCGACACGCTGCGCGCGTGCGTGCGCGACGGCGAGCAGTTCCGCTCGCCCGCGGAACTGCTCGTGCACCTGCTGCGCGACCAGGCCGACCTGCTGATCCAGATCATGCGGCGCACGAGCATCGACGTCGACCGCATCGAGGATCGCTTCCTGTCGCAGCGGCTCACGTCGAGCCGCATCGAACTCGGTGCGATGCGCCGCACGCTGACGCGCCTGCAGCGCATGCTCGCGCCGGAGCCCGGGTCGATCTTCCGGCTGCTCGCGAAGCCGCCCGCGTGGCTGCACACGGAAGACGTTCAGGAGCTGCGCGAGTCGACCGAAGAGTTCTCGCTGGTGCTCGCCGATCTGGCGGGGCTCAACGAGCGCATCAAGCTGCTGCAGGAAGAGATCGGTTCGCGCCTCGACGAGCAGAACAACCGGACGCTGTTCACGCTGACGCTCGTCACCGTGATCGCGCTGCCGATCAACATCGTCGCCGGCTTCTTCGGGATGAACGTCGGCGGCGTGCCGTTCTCGGAGAACAAGCACGGCTTCTGGCTGATGGTGCTGCTCGTTGCCGGCTTCACCGCGCTGGCCGCGTGGTGGGCGTTCCGGCGCCGCGACGATCGTTAGCGCGGCATCGGGCGTTGCATCGACGCATCAACGCAGCAGCGCGATCGCGCGTTCGCCGATCACCATCCCGAGCAGGCCGACGAGCGCAACGAGCGGCGGGGCCGGCGAGCGCACGTGCAGCAGCGCGTACAACACGCCGACACCGACGCCCACCACGAGCGAGGTCACGTAATCCATCATGGCGGTCTCCCGTGGGGGCCGGTGTCAGGGCTTGAGGATGACGCGCTCGCGCGCGCCGGCCAGCACCGCGCGATACGCGTCGTGCGCACGCTCGAGCGGGTACACGTAGTCGTCGCCGATCGGGAACGGGCGCAGCGTGCCGTTGCCGAAGCCGGGCGCGAGCGTATCGAGGATCTGCGCGACCGCGGCCGCGCCGAGCTGCAGCGAATCGATGCCCACGAACGTGTGCTGGCCGCGATAGAACGCGAAGATGTCGAACGGCACGCTGCGCTCGATCGTCGAGATGAAGATCTGTCGCGCGCCGATCGCCATCGACGCGTTCGCCGCTTCGAAATACGGGCTACCGACCGTGTTGTAGACGATGTCCGCGCCGTGGCCGCCGGTTAACTTGCGTACCGCGTCGGCCACCGTCCGGCTCGATGCGTCGATCATGGGGACGTCGCCCGACGCATGGCCGCGATAGGCGCCGGGCCCGCGCTCGACGCCGATCACGGTCGCGCCGCGTGCGGTGGCGAGCTGGATCGCGGCCTGACCGACCTTGCCGTTCGCGCCGAACACGAGCACGACGTCGTCGGCCGTCGGCATGCCGGCTCGGCGCAGGCCTTCGTACGCGGTGACGAACGGCACGCCCACGCCGGCCGCCTCGTCGAGCGTCAGCACGCCCGGCTTGCGGCGCACGTGCGCGGCGTCCAGTACGAGCCATTCCGCATGCGAACCGTCTCGCCCGACGCCGAGATCGCCACCCGAGCCCCACACCGGCGCGCCGATCCAGTTGTCGGGGCCGCTGCGCACGATGCCGGCCCAGTCGCGCCCCGGCGTGCGCGGCCACACCGCATGCGGCATGCGGCCGAGCGCGGCCTTCACGTCGCTCGGGTTCACGCCGGCCGCGCGCACCTCGATCAGCATCTGGCCGTCGGCCGGTACGGGCGGGGCGATGTCCCGGACCCGCGCGTCGAGCGACTCGATGTCGGCGGCGGGGCTGTCGAAGCGGATGCTGCGCATGATGATCTCCGTGAACGATGGCGGCTGCCCGGCCCGGCGGGCCGGCGCGTGCGGCGGATGAAACCGGTGAATGCAGTCTAGTGGGCCCGGTTTGACGCGGAAACGTGCAAAGGCGGATGATTGTTTTGCGTATTCCGCATAGCCCATCCACAGGCTCACGAATGGACGACTTCCTTTCCCCGCACCTCGCGCTGTTCGTCGACGTGGTCGACCAGCAGAGCTTCTCGGCGGCCGCGCGCCGGCTCGGCGTCGCCGCGTCGTCGGTCACGCGGCGCATCGACCGGCTCGAGACGCAGCTCGGCATCCGTCTCCTGCATCGCACCACGCACGCGCTGCGGCCGACCGAGGCCGGGCAACTGCTGTACGGGCGCGCGACCCGGATGCTGGCCGAGCTGCGCGGATTGCAGGAAGACCTGCACAGCCAGCACGACGAACCGGGCGGGCTGCTGCGCGTCGACTGTCCGGCGCCCTTCGGCCGGCGGCACCTGATGGCCGCGCTGGCCGCGTTCATGCAGCGCTATCCGGCGCTGCAGGTCGACCTCGTGCTGACCGACAGCATGGTCGACCTGCAGGGCGCGCGGCTCGGCTCCGACGTCGATCTCGCGGTGCGCATCGGCCCGCTCGAGGACACGCGTTTCGTCGCGACGGTGCTGGCGCCGCAGCGGCGCGTGCTGTGCGCGAGCGCGGCCTACCTCGCCCGGCGCGGCGAGCCCGCATCGCCCGACGCGCTCGCCGGCCACGACTGTCTCGCATGGCATGGCGCGCCGCCGCCCGGCGCGTGGCGCTTCGGCGAGCGCCGTCACGTGCCGGCGCAGCCGCGGTTTCGCAGCAATCATTCGGAAGCGTTGCTCGAGGCGGCCATCGACGGGCTTGGTCTCGCGCACCTGCCGACCTGGCTCGCGGCGGACGCGCTGCGCGACGGACGGTTGCGCGCGCTGCTGCCGCAGTACGCGGCGGCGCCCGAGCCGGCGACGATCCACGTGCTGCGTCAGCAGGCGCGTGGCAGTGCGCGCACGTCGCGGCTCGTCGCGTTCCTCGCCACGTGGTTCGCGCAGCCGGCGTGGGACGCCGCGTGGGCGTGACGACGGGCGAACGCCGCGCCCCATGAAAAAAGGGCCTCGCATGCGAGGCCCGTCAACAGGTCGGAGAAACCGGTACGCCGGCCGGCGCCGCGGGTCGCGCGGCACCGGCCGGACGCGCACCGTTACTGCGTGACTACCTTGCGCGGCTTGAAGATGCCCTGGTATTGCAGGGCCGGGCGTTGCTTCGTCACCGGTTCGATGCCGCCGAAGCTCGGCGTCTGGCGCAGCTTCATCGCGGCCGGCGAAGCGACCGAACCGATCGACGTCGAGCGCGAAGCCGGCGCGAGGTTGTTCGCGACGAGCAGCGCCGCTTCGCTCTTCAGGTTCGCCAGCAGCACCGGATCGGTGGAGCTGTTGATCTGCGTGAGCAGCCCGCTCCAGGCCGCGTCGCTGTAGTTCACGACGTAGTAGTCGAGACCGCTCGGGTCGGCGACCACGCCCGTGCAGCCGTCGATCCGCGTCTGCGTCTGCGTGTCCTTCAGCGCGAGTGTCGTGCGTTTCGCGAGACCCTGGCCGTACGCGAGCGTGAGCGGCACCGTCCACTGCAGGCCCGGATACGCGTTCTTGTTCGGGAACGGCTGCTGTTTCAGCGTGACGACCGTCTGGTTCTTCGTCAGGTCGCATTGCGTGTCGAGCGAGATCAGCGGCACGCCGGTCTGGCGCACGTAGCTGTCGCCGATCGGGCCGACCGCCTGGCCGCTTTCCTTCGACAGCGCATCCCACAGACGCTTCGGCGTCCCGTTGCCGAACGAGTAGTCGACCAGGTACTGCTGCAGGCCCTTACGCAGCGTCTGCTCGCCGAGATAGTTCTCGAGCGTCTTCAGCACGTGGCCGCCCTTGTCGTACGTGAACGCGCTGGCGCTCAGCACGAAGTCGTTCGATGCCCAGTCGTTGAAGTTCGGCGCGACCGGGAATGCGTTCGGGCCGATGTCACGATTGATCACGCGATACTTGTTCTTCACCTGGTCGAGCCAGCTGAACTCGTCGGGGAAGAACTGGATCGTCGTCTTCGTCTCGAAGAACGTCGCGAACGATTCGTTGAGCCACACGTTGTCCCACCAGTCGGTGGTCACGAGATCGCCGAACCACTGGTGCGCCACTTCGTGCGTCAGCACTTCGTTGCCGTAGTGCGACATCGGCTGACCCGGCTGCGGCAGGATGTCGTCGGCGAACTCGAGGATCGAGCCCCAGTTCTCCATCCCGCCGAAGTTCAGGTCCTTCTGCTCCTTGAACGCATCGTTCGCGGCCACCGTGTCGAACTTCGTGAGCGGCAGCGGGATGCCCGTGTAGCGGTAGTAGTAGTCGAGCGCCTGCTTGGTGCGGTCCATCGCCGGCTTCGCCCACTCGCTCATGCCCGGCGGCGTGAACACGCGCAGGTGCAGGCCGCCCTTGCCGCCCGGCAGCGGGCTCGTGAAGTCGTCCTCGTAGGTGTCGAACATGCCGCCGCCGAAGAACAGCAGGTACGACGGCATCGGCGGGGTCTTCTCGAACTGCACGAGCTTGTAGCCGCCGCCGACGTTGGTCGACGGCTTCTCGGCCGCGTTCGACACGACGCGCCAGCTTTGCGGCACTTCGGCCGTCACTTCATAGGTCGGGCGGAACGCCGGCTCGTCCCAGCCGGGGAACCACTGGCGCGACAGGTTGGTTTCGCCCTGCGTCAGGATCGCGCCGCTCGTCTTGCCGTCGGTGCCCTTCAGGTCGACGCGGAACACGCCTTCCGCGGCCGAGCAGCCCGGATACGGATCGTCGCCGCAGCTGCCGCCCGTGTGGTTGACCGGATCGTCATACGACTTGAAGTTGATGATGCCCGACCACTCCATGTGCAGCGAATAGTTGCCCGGCGAGATCGAGCCGCTCACGGGGCGCAGCTGATAGAAGTCGCCCTTGTCCTGCGGCGTCGCGATCAGCTGGATGTTGCCCGGCTGCAGCGTGATGCGGCCGTTGGTGAACTTGATCCGGTGGCCGGCGATCACGATGTTGTTGACCGGCTTGAGCACCTTGATCTCGACGTCGGCGCGGCCGTCGAACGCGTTCAGCGCTTCGTTCGGGCGGAACCACAGCCGGTAGTTCACGGGCACCACGGTGTCCGGCAATTCGACGGGCGAGACGCTCTTGTCGACGTTCGATGCGCTCGGCGGCGCGGCGACGGTGGGCGACGAGCCCGTATGCGGCGCGCCGGCGGAGCTGAGCGCGGAAGCGGAGCCCGCACCGCCGTCGTCGCCGCCGCACCCGGCGAGCGCGAGTGCGGCGACGAGCGGCAGATAACGCATCTTGCGAATATGGATCGACATGACTGAAACCTCGATTGTTGAAAGAATCGTTCAGTGCTGCGAAAACGCCGGCAAAAGCAACCCCCTCGCCGTTTAATCAACAGCGAAAAAATGCCAATGACGGATTATTCGAAAAGACGGCGGCCGACTACGTGAAGGTAATCATGGTTTACTGCCCCCTCTGGATTTCCGGATGTCGGTTAACTTGCCGGTTCAAAATGGCCGGGCGCGTGTTGTACTGAATTGATTTCGCGCGCACGACACGGGGCAGCACGCCCGGCGCAGGCGCGCAATCCCTTTGAACCGACGACCTACGGGGCTGGCCGGGCCAGTCCGCAGGACGGAAGGACAGCGTGTCGCCGTCCCGTAAATTCGCCGTCATGCGGCTTCAAGGTTTGTCGGCTTGCTCCAAGGATGCGTAAATATACTTGATGGTTTTGGGTAAAGGAAACGAAAAATTTAGAAAGAGCATCTATTGAATTCCGAGCGCTTCATTGAATGCTGAAAGTCATTAATGCGCTTTCCGTTTAGCCGGAAATTTCGTAGTTTTAATCTATTAACGATCTGCCGGCGCCACGAAAACTACGAAGTCCGGCGAGAGGCTGCATGGTCGGTACAATGCGTCGACGACCCGTTCACCGATCGCCACGAGGAGGCCTCCCCATGCCACGCGCCCTGTTCCGTATCGCGCCGCTGCGCGCCGTGCTGCTGCTGTTCGCGACCGTGTTCCTGCTGGGCGGTTGCGCGGCGCTCACGCGCGAGCCCGTGCGCGTGTCGGTCGCCGGACTCGACCCGCTGGTCGGGCAGGGTCTCGAGATGCGCTTCAGCCTGAAGTTGCGCGTGCAGAATCCGAACGACGCGCCGATCGACTACGACGGCATCTCGGTCGCGCTCGACCTGAACGGCGCGCCGTTCGCGAGCGGGGTCAGCGACCGGGCGGGCACCGTGCCGCGGTTCGGCGAGGCCGTGCTCGACGTGCCCGTGTCGGTGTCGGCTTTCGCTGCCGCACGGCAGGCGTGGAACCTGCCCGGCGCGGCCGCGAACGGCGAGCTGCCGTATGCGTTGCGTGGCCGGCTCGCCGGCAGCGTGCTGGGCACGGTGCGCTTCAACGACGCGGGCACGCTGCGCCTGCCGACCATGCCGGGATGGGGCGGCTAGATCGTTCGGCCGGATTCAACGTCGGTCAAATGTGTCTGAAAATTCACCATTTGACAGTCTTTAATGCTTATCTCCGCGAAATGTCGATTTTTGTCGGCATGCCCCTTACACTTGCCGATGTCCGAGGGTCGGACATTCTTTTTAGGGGAACGCCATGGCGGCAAAATTCGAACTCAAGAAGGCCACGAACGGCCAGTACTATTTCCACCTGAAGTCGGCGAACGGGGAAATCATCCTCGCGAGCGAGCGGTACGAGGAGAAAAGCGGGGCGAGAAACGGGATCGCGTCCGTGCGGGACAACGCGCCGCTCGACGAGCGTTACGAACGGAAGCTCGCCCACAACGGTGAGCCCATGTTCAATCTGAAGGCGGCCAACCACCAGGTCATCGGCACGAGCGAGACGTACAGCAGCGTGCAGGCTCGCGAGAACGGCATCGCGGCCGTCAAGCGCGATGCACCCATTGCGGAAACCGTCGATCTCGCCTGATTGACGAGATTGCGCCGCGATGAACGCTTCCGGGCGATTGTCGCGGCGCCTGTTTTGCCGGGTCGGGCAAAGCGCGGTATGGTGTGGTCCGCGCGGCGAATTCTCGCTGCCGCTGAGCCAACCGTAACCGAGTTCGCGTGACCGATTCCCCCGTTTTCCACTGGACCGACGCCGACGGCGTCGATCATGTCGTGCGCTGGCGCTCCGAAGCCGGCGTGCAACCGCCGAAGCGCGCGGTGCCCGCCGACGACCGCCTGACCGCCGACGCGGCCTACCGCCTCGCGTGCGAGGGCACCGCGCTCGTCTGGCAGGGCGACTTCCAGAACGCACGCCAGCTCGTGCAGGCGATGGCGCGCCGTGTCGAACGCAAGCCGAAGAAGGCGAAAGCCGCGGCCGGCGTCGATGCGTTCAACCTGCATCGTCTCGCGCAATCGCAGCGCGCCCGCACGCTCGGCATGCTGCTGATCCCGCTCGACGCCGATTACACGATCCCGCTGCGCCGCGCGCCCGACGTGCGCGCGGCCTGCGAGGAAGCGTACGGCCCCGGCGGCGCGCCGTCGGTGGTGTCGCTGCGCGAACTGCTCGGGCTCGTCGGTGCGCATGAGTGGCGCAAGAAGGGCGTGCCGATCCCGGCGCTCGGCGGCGCGCCGATCCACCCGCATTACGGCGTGTTCTCGCCGGTGCGCGGCGAATACGTCGAGCTCGTCGCACGCGCGCCGCTGCCGGCGACGTCGCTCGCGTTCGACATCGGCACGGGTACCGGCGTGCTGGCCGCGGTACTTGCCTCACGCGGCGTCGAGCATATCGTCGCGACCGATCAGGACCTGCGTGCGCTCGCTTGCGCGCGCGAGAACGTCGCGCGGCTCGGTCATGCGGGCCAGGTCGAGATCGTCGAGGCCAACCTGTTTCCCCCCGGCCGTGCGCCGCTCGTGGTCTGCAACCCGCCATGGGTGCCGGCCCGGCCGAGCGCGCCGATCGAATACGCGGTCTACGATCCGGACAGCCGCATGCTGCGCGGTTTCCTCGCGGGGCTGGCCGCGCATCTGGAGCCGGGCGGCGAGGGCTGGCTGATCCTGTCCGATTTCGCCGAGCATCTCGGCCTGCGGCCGCGTGAAACCCTGCTGCAATGGATCGACGAAGCCGGCCTCGTCGTGCTCGGCCGCGACGATATCCGTCCCGCGCATCCGAAGTCGACGGACGCCGACGATCCGCTGCATGCGGCGCGTCGTGCCGAGATCACGTCGCTGTGGCGGCTCGGCGCCCGGGCCTGACCGCGTATTTTCGGTAAACTGTCGCCATTCCTCACGAATTTCCGCCGCCGGGCCGTGGTCGATCGACCGTGGCCCGGCGGCGCTTCACGATGTCGAACAAGACCCACGAAATCCGCCCGGAGCAGTCCGTCGAGCTGCTGAAGGAACTGCACATCCTCACCCGCGACGGGAAGCTGAACCAGGACAGCCGCCGCAGGCTGAAGCAGGTCTATCACCTGTTCCAGTTCATCGAGCCGCTGCTCGCCGGCGTGCAGGCCGACAAAGGCCACGTGACGCTCGTCGATCACGGCGCCGGCAAGTCGTATCTCGGCTTCATCCTGTACGACCTGTTCTTCAAGCAGCAGCCGGGGCACGGCACGCCGGCGTTCGCGTCGCACGTGTACGGCATCGAGACGCGCGAAGAACTCGTCACGCGCTCGACCGAGCTCGCCGCCCGGCTCGGGTTCGGCGGCATGTCGTTCCTGAACCTGTCGGTCGCCGATTCGATCACGTCGCCGCAACTGCCCGACACGGTCGACGTCGTCACCGCGCTGCACGCGTGCGACACGGCGACCGACGACGCGATCCGCTTCGCGCTCGCGAAGCGCGCGCAGCACATCGTGCTGGTGCCGTGCTGCCAGGCGGAAGTCGCGGGCGTGCTGCGCAAGAACAAGGGCAAGTCGCTCGCGAATGCGCTGACCGAGGTGTGGCGCCATCCGCTGCATACGCGCGAATTCGGCAGCCAGATCACCAACGTGCTGCGCTGCCTGCAGCTCGAAGCGCACGGCTACCAGGTCAGCGTGACCGAACTGGTCGGCTGGGAGCATTCGATGAAGAACGAGCTGATCATCGCGCAGTACAAGAACCTGCCGCGCCGGCGCCCCGGCGAGCGGCTGAACGAGATCCTCGGGATGTTCGGGCTCGCCGAACTCAACGAGCGCTTCTTCGTCGCGCAAGCCGCTCCGGCGAGCGACGCCGCCGTCGAGCCGGCCGAAGGCTGACGCGGCCGCGCGGGCATGGCGCTCGCGCCGCACGTTGCACGCCGCACGTGACACGCCGCGTCACACGTCGTCGCCCGGCCGGCGCATCCATTCGCGCCAGCCTTCGTGGCCGAGGCGGCGCAGCGTTTCCTGATTCTTTTCGTAGATCGCGGACGCGTCCGGAAACGCGTCGACCGCGCGCGCGATGCTGTCCTCGCGCAGCAGGTGCAGGATCGGATACGGCGCGCGGTTCGTGTAGTTCTCGATGTCGTCGGGTTCGGTGCCGTCGAACCGGTATTGCGGATGGAAGCTCGCGATCTGCAGCACGCCGTCGAGCCGCAATTGCTGAACGAGCCGCTCGGCGAAGAACAGCGCATCGTTGTAGTCGACGAAATCGGCGAACGCATGCGGGTAGATCACGAGCGTCGTATCGACCTGCTGCGGGTCCGCCGCGTCGAGCAAGCGCAGCTCGGTTTCGAGTTCGGCGAGCGCATCCTCCAGGGTCGTCGCTTCGCTGATCGCGTAGCGCACCTGTTCCTTCACGTAGACGCTTTTCGCGAACGGGCACAGGTTGAGCCCGATCACCGCGCGCGCGAGCCAGTGCCGCGTGGCGGCGAGAATGTCGTCGTGCGAGTCGGGGTGGGTGTCGGTCATCGTGATACCAGTCGGGCGGAGGGGCGGCGAGGGCCGCATTGTAGCGGGCACGCCGGCGACGAACGCGCGCGGCCCGTCATGCGCAGGCGGCTTCGATCAGCTGCGTGACGAGCGCGGGCGCGGTGCCGATCGGCGTTTCGCCGTGCCGGTAGGTCTGGCTCGCCGCATAAATGCCCTCGACCACCAGCGCGAGCGCATCGGCGAGCGCCTTCGGCTGCCGCGCGCCGGCGCCTTCGCACAGCGCGACGAGCCGTTTCATCAGCTGTTCCTTGTTCTGCGCGACGCGTTCGCGCGCCGGATGCGACGCGTCCGGGAATTCGGCGGCCACGTTGACGAACGGGCAGCCGCGATAGTCCTTTTGCGTCGCGCGTTCGGCGAGATCGACGAAGTACTGGATCAACTGCGCCTTCGGCTGCCCCGGATGCTTCGCGGCGCTCGTGTCGAGCCGCTCGAAGAAGCACGCGTCCATCCGTTCCAGATACGCGAGGATCAGTTCGTCCTTCGATGAGAACTGGCGGTACAGGCTCATCTTGTTGACGCCCGCGCGCTCCACCACCGCCTCGACGCCGACCGTTCGCACGCCTTCCTTGTAAAACAGCTCCTCGGCAGCGCGCAGCAGGTGCTCCTGCGCGGTGGCGCCGTCGATCGGCCGGCGCGTGCGCCGTGCCGGCGGTTTGGCGACCTCGATGCCCGACATGATGACCCTCGACTTCGTGGTGAATTGCTTGACATGTTACCGACTGGTCACTACGATCGCAACACAATTGTGACCGGTCGGTAACAATCGCGGCCGGATCAACAGACGAATGCCAAGCGTCGGCCCGGGTCAGCCGATGTTGAAATGCGCGGCGGAGGTGGCCTGGTTGGGACGGAGCGGGTGCGACGACACCGGAACCGTCAACTGGAGAACATGAAGATGAACTGGGCAGTGACACGAATCGGCGGGCGCTTCCATTACGGATGGCTCGCGGCGGCGGTGGTATTCCTGATCCTGCTGGCGGCAGCCGGCACGCGCGCGACGCCGAGCGTGCTGATGGTGCCGCTCGAACGCGAGCTCGGCTGGAGCCGCGCGGCGATCTCGCTGGCGATTTCGGTGAACATCGCACTGTACGGCCTGACGGGCCCGTTCGCGGCCGCCGCGATGCAGCGCTTCGGGCTGCGCCCGACGATCCTCACCGCGCTCGTGACGATGAGCGCGGGCGTCGCGCTGTCGTCGATGATGACGCAGAGCTGGCAGATGGTCGTGATCTGGGGGCTGATGGTCGGCTGTTCGACGGGCGTCGTCGCGCTGACGCTGTCCGCAACCTTCGTCACGCGCTGGTTCCACGCGCGGCGCGGCCTCGTGATGGGGATTCTGACCGCGAGCACGGCCACCGGCCAGCTCGTGTTCCTGCCGATGCTCGCGGCGATCGCGCAGCGCCACGGCTGGCGGCCGGTCGTGCTGGTCGTCGCGGTGGCGGCCGCGATCGTGATTCCGCTCGTCGCGTTTCTGCTGCCCGAGCGGCCGGCCGACGTGCGGCTGCGCCCGTACGGCGAGCCGGCCGATGCGCCGCCCGCGCCGGACGCGACGAAGGAGAATCCGCTCGCGGTCGCGTTCCGCACGCTGCTGATGGCGAGCCGCTCGCGCGATTTCTGGCTGCTGTTCTTCAGCTTCTTCATCTGCGGTGCGAGCACCAACGGCTATGTCGGCACGCACCTGATCGCGATGTGCAGCGACTACGGGATGACCGAGGTGCAGGGCGCGTCGCTGCTCGCGGCGATGGGCGTGTTCGACCTGTTCGGCACGACGTTGTCGGGATGGTTGTCGGACCGTTACGACAATCGCGTGCTGCTGTTCTGGTACTACGGGCTGCGCGGGCTGTCGCTGATCTACCTGCCGCATGCGTTCGGGATCGATTTCTTCGGGCTGCCGTTGTTCGCGATGTTCTACGGGCTCGACTGGATCGCGACCGTGCCGCCCACCGTGCGGCTCGCGACCGACGTGTTCGGCAAGGCCGCGGCGCCGGTCGTGTTCGGCTGGATCGTCGCCGGCCACCAGCTCGGCGCGGCATTCGCGGCGCTCGGTGCCGGGCTGCTGCGCGCGAGCCTCGGCACCTACACGATCGCGTCGATGATCTCGGGCGGGTTGTGCATCGTCGGCGCGCTGATCGTGCTGCGGATCAACCGCGGCCCGTCGCGCGCGGCCGCGCAGGCGGCCTGATCGCGGCGGACCGGCCGGCCGCACCGCCGCGGCCGGCCATTGCACGCACGCAGATTTGCATAGCGCGGCGGGATCGGGCGCGCTGTCGCTCAAGCGGGTATGCTTGCGGTTCGCCGGGCGTTCGCGCCCCTTCATCGATGTCAGCGAGGAACCGCATGTCCGTCAAACCTGCTCCCACCACTGTTTCGATTCACGATCTGATCGCGGGCCGCTGGAGCCCGCGCGCGTATTCGGATGAGCCCGTCAGCGCCGGCGATCTCCACGCGGTGCTCGAAGCGGCACGCTGGGCCCCGTCCGCGTACAACGCGCAACCGTGGCGTTTCATCGTATTCGATCGCACCCAGGACGAAGACGCGTTCAAGCGCGCATTCGCGACGCTGGTGCCGTTCAACCAGGGCTGGAATGCACCGGCGCCGGTGCTGATCGCGGTCACCGCGCACACGCTCACGCCGAAGGGCGAGCCGGCGCCGACCGCGCTGTACGACGCCGGCGCTGCCGCGATGTCGCTGGTGCTGCAGGCGCACGCGCTGGGCCTCGCCGCGCACCAGATGAGCGGTTTCGACCCGAAGGCATTCCGCGACGCGTTCGCGATTCCGGCGGACGTCGCGATCGTGTCGATCATCTCGCTCGGCCACTACGGCAACGTCGACAAGCTCGATCCCGTGCTGCGCGATCGCGAGAAGGCGCCGCGTACGCGCCATGCGATCGGCGAAGTCGTCTACGCGGGTGCGTGGAAGAAGAGCTTCGACGCGGCAGCCTGATCCCGCGGGCGGGCAGGCTGCGTCGCGCATCCTGTCCGCGCATGTTCGCGGCGCGCCACGGCGCGCGCCGTCGCCACCGGGCGCCCGTTGCGCGGCGCCGCTGGCCGGCCCCGGTTGTGATCCCGCGGGCTTCATGTTAAAAAGCCCGTCCTTTCCGTTTTCGCGCCGGCCCTGCTGCGGCAATTTCCCATGACTTACTGCGCGATCGATTTCGGCACGTCCAATTCCGCCGTGGCGCTGCCCGACGGCGATGGCATGCGCCTCGCGCCCGTCGAGGGCGACCACCTGACGCTGCCCACCGCGATCTTCTTCAACAACGACGAAGAGACGGTCGAATACGGCCGGGCGGCGCTGGCCTCCTATATCGACGGTTTCGACGGCCGGCTGATGCGCTCGATGAAGAGCATCCTCGGCTCGCCGCTCGCGGAAACGACGACCGATCTCGGTGACGGCAGCGCGATCGCCTACACCGACATCATCGCGCGCTTCCTGACGCACCTGAAGCGCAAGGCCGAAGCGCGCGCGGGCGCGCCGATCGGCCGCGCGGTGCTCGGCCGGCCGGTGTTCTTCGTCGACGACGATCCGCGCGCCGACCGGCTCGCGCAGGATCAGCTCGAGGCGGCTGCGCGCTCGGTCGGCTTCGCGGACGTTCACTTCCAGTACGAACCGATCGCCGCCGCGTTCGACTACGAGTCGCGCCAGCAGGCCGAGCGTCTCGTGCTCGTCGCCGACATCGGCGGCGGCACGTCCGACTTCTCGCTGGTGCGCGTCGGCCCGCAGCGGATGGCGCGGCTCGAACGCAAGGACGACGTGCTGGCGCACCACGGCGTGCACGTCGCGGGCACCGACTACGACCGGCGGGTCGAGCTGGCGGCGATCCTGCCCGCGTTCGGCTACCGTTCGCTCGACCCGGAAGGGCGCGAGCTGCCGAACAAGATCTACCTCGATCTCGCGACCTGGCACCTGATCAATACCGTCTACACGCCCAAGCGCGTCGGCGAGCTGAAGCTGATGAAGCACCTGTACCAGGATGTGCGGCAGTACGACCGGCTCACGAGCGTGGTCGAGCAGCGGCTCGGGCATGCGCTGATGGCGCGCGCGGAAGAGGCGAAGATCGGTGTCGCGGCGGGCGGGGAGACGATGATCGACCTGAACGACGTGGAAGAGGATCTGCTGATCGCGTTCGACGCGGATCGCCTCGTCGACGCGAGCCAGGACGATACCGCGCGCATCGTCGATGCCGCACGCGAAACGGTGCGGCTCGCGGGCGTCGCGCCGCGTGACGTCGGTGCGCTGTATTTCACCGGCGGTTCGACGGGGCTCGCGTTCCTGTCGGGTGCGCTCGCCGGCGCGTTTCCGGATGCGCAGCCGGTGTTCGGCGATCGCTTGGCGAGTGTCGCGACGGGGCTCGGCATTCACGCGCAGCGCCTGTTCGGCTGAGCGGCGCGGGCGGCTATAAGCCGCCATGCCGGACGACCGGCGCACAAAAACAAAAAGCCCCGCCGAAGCGGGGCTTTTTTACACGAATTATCGCGCCAAGCTTAGACCGGACGGATGTTCGCAGCTTGCAGACCCTTCGGGCCCGTCTTCACTTCGAATTCAACCTTCTGGTTTTCTTGCAGCGTCTTGAAGCCTTCGACGCGGATTTCCGAGAAGTGCGCGAACAGATCGTCGCCGCCGCCTTCCGGGGTGATGAAGCCGAAGCCCTTTGCGTCATTGAACCACTTGACGGTACCGGTTGCCATGTTACTTGTTCCTAAAAAGATAAAACGGGGCCGAAGCCCATGGGGTGCGGAAAATCAAGGAAGGGGTAATAGGACCAACCGGAGTACCGTTGATGGGCGAACTACGAAAGAACCAATTCACTCGCCACTTGAAATCCTGCGAAGTCCTTTATACGGCTAATCGGTCTGGTGGTCAACCGTATTCCCATGCTCTCAGGGTTATTGCGGAGATCGGGTTTACAAAGCTTGCAAGCGATGCGAATTTTTTGTAGGGGCCGATCGATTTTGGCGCCACGTTCGAGGTGCAACCGTTAAACTACGCGCCGCGTGGACGGGTTGCCCCGATCGGGTTGACCGTCCCCCCAAGAATGCGTGCGCGATGCTGTCCGAGCCGATCCCGGACCGCAGGCCGACCATGCTTTTTGAGACACAGGAGAGGATGTGAAGAGTTCTATTCAACGGAACATCGGCCCGTTTGCATTGATGCTGACGGGGCTGGGTTCGATTATCGGCTCGGGCTGGCTGTTCGGTGCCTGGAAAGCCGCGAAGATCGCCGGTCCGGCGGCGATCTGCGCATGGATCATCGGCGCGGTCGTGATTCTGGCGATTGCGCTGACGTATGCGGAACTGGGCGCGATGTTCCCCGAGTCGGGCGGCATGGTGCGTTACGCGCGCTACTCGCACGGTTCGCTGGTGGGCTTCATCAGCGCGTGGGCCAACTGGATCGCGATCGTATCCGTGATCCCGATCGAGGCGGAAGCGTCGATCCAGTACATGAGCACGTGGCCGTATCCGTGGGCGCATGCGTTGTTCGTGAACGGCGAATTGCAGACTCTCGGTCTGCTGCTGTCGGCCGTGCTGGTCGTCGTCTACTTCCTGCTGAACTACTGGGGCGTGAAGGCTTTCGCGCGGGCGAACACCGCGATCACGATCTTCAAGTTTCTGATTCCGGGCCTCACGATCCTCGGCCTGATGCTGACGAGCTTCCACGCGGAGAACCTCGGCACCGCGTCGAATACGAGCTTCGCGCCGTATGGCTGGTCGGCCGTGCTGACCGCGGTCGCGACGAGCGGCATCGTGTTCGCGTTCAACGGCTTCCAGAGCCCGGTGAACCTGGCCGGTGAAGCGCGCAATCCGGCGCGCAGCGTGCCGTTCGCGGTGATCACGTCGATCCTGCTCGCACTCGTGATCTACGTGCTGCTGCAAATGGCCTATATCGGCTCGGTGAACCCGGCCGACGTCGCGAAGGGTTGGGCGCACTTCAACTTCTCGTCGCCGTTCGCGGAACTCGCGATCGCGCTGAACCTGAACTGGCTCGCGATCCTGCTGTACGTCGACGCGTTCATCAGCCCGAGCGGCACCGGTACGACCTACATGGCGACGACCACCCGCATGATCTACGCGATGGAGCGCAACAACACGATGCCGAAGATGTTCGGCAACGTGCACCCGATCTACGGCGTGCCGCGCCAGGCGATGTGGTTCAACCTGCTCGTGTCGTTCATCTTCCTGTTCTTCTTCCGCGGTTGGAGCTCGCTCGCGGCAGTGATCTCGGTGGCGACGGTGATCTCGTACCTGACCGGCCCGATCAGCCTGATGGCGCTGCGCCGCTCGGCGACCGACATCGAGCGCCCGCTGTCGATTCCGCTGATGAAGCTGATCGCCCCGTTCGCGTTCGTGTGCGCGTCGCTGATCCTGTACTGGGCGAAGTGGCCGCTGACGGGTGAAATCATCCTGCTGATGATCGTTGCGCTGCCGGTGTACTTCTTCTTCCAGGCGAAGTCGGGCTGGACCGGCTGGGGCGCCGACCTGAAGGCCGCATGGTGGCTGGTCGCGTACCTGCCGACGATGGCCGTGCTGTCGCTGATCGGCAGCAAGGAATTCGGCGGTTATGGCTTGCTGCCGTACGGCTGGGACATGCTGGTCGTCGCGGCGATCTCGCTGGTGTTCTACTTCTGGGGCGTGAATACCGGTTACCGGACCCAGTATCTCGACGAGCGCGAGTCGCACGACGAGATCCTCGAAGGGGTCGGTGCCTGACGCCTGACCTGCCGCCGGATTCGGCGGCGGCAGGATGCAGCGAAAAAAGCCCGCCCGAGCGATGCTCGGGCGGGCTTTTTACTGGCCCGGCGGTGGCGCCCCCGTTCAGGTTCAGGCGCCGGCGCTCGCGAACACGTAGTTCGTCATCGCGAGCACGCGCTGGTAAGTGCCGAGCGACTGGATGCCGAGCCGGTAGTCGTCGTCCGCCGCGCCGAGCGCCGTGAAGACCGGCAGCAGATGTTCGTCGGTCGGATGCATCAGCGCCGCGTGCGGCGCCTGCCGGCGGTAGTCGAGCAGCGCGTCGACGTCGCGTGCGGCCAGTTTCGCCTCGAACCAGTCGGTGAATTCCGCGACGCGCGGGTCCGCATCCTCGGGCGCGGCGCCGAAATCGGCGGCGCGCAGGTTGTGCGTGATCTGCCCCGAACCGATCACCATCACGCCTTCGTCGCGCAGCGGCCGCAGCGCGCGGCCGAGCGCGAAGTGATGCGCGGCGTCCGCGCGCGGCTGGATCGACAGTTGCGCGACCGGCACGTCGGCTTCCGGAAACATCAGCAGCATCGGCACCCACGCGCCGTGATCGAGGCCGTGTTCGGTCGTCGCGGTCGCGATGCCGGCTGCGTTGAGCAGCGCGGCCGCGCGTTCGGCCACGTCGGGCGCGCCCGGCGCTGGATAGCGGATGTCGTACAGCGCCTGCGGGAAACCGTAGAAGTCGTGAATCGTGTCCGGATGCGCGGCGACGCTCGCGACCGGCCGCTGCGTGCCCCAGTGCGCGGACAGCATCAGTACCGCGCGTGGGCGCGGCAATTCGGCACCGAGGTGCGTGAACGCGCCGGACGGCAGCGCCGGGTCGATCGGCAGCGTCGGCGCGCCGTGGGACAGGTACAGCGAAGGCAAGCGGTTCATGGTGGTGACCTGCGAAAGAGTTTGCCTGTGACTATAGGCGCGCACCGCGCATTGATAAATCGGCGCGCTGGAATTTGATTGGCGCCTGCTTGTTGATAATCGTGGCGATAGCGGGCTTCCGACTGCCGACTGGCATCGGAAGGCATGGAATCGACGGAGTTGTGGTGTGGATCGGCGGAGATGCGCGCAGAAGAGGCGTGGCTTACTGCGCGTGCCGGATGCCGGCCCACGGTGTCGTGAGCGGCGCGCTGAGCGCGAACAGGTCGAGCACGCGCGTGACGGTCTGATCGACGAGTTCCTCGATCGTCTTCGGCATCGCATAGAACGCCGGCAGCGGCGGAAAGACGATGCCGCCCATTTCGGTGACGGCGGTCATGTTGCGCAGATGCGCGAGGTTGAACGGCGTTTCGCGCACCATCAGCACGAGACGGCGGCGCTCCTTCAGCGTGACGTCGGCCGCGCGCGTGATCAGGTTGTCGGACAGCCCGTGCGCAACGCTCGCGAGCGTCTTCATCGAGCAGGGCGCGATCACCATGCCATCGGTCGCGAACGAGCCCGACGCAATCGTCGCGCCGACGTCGCGCACCGAATGCACGACGTCCGCACGGCTTTCGACGTCGGCCTTCGGCAGCTTCAGTTCATGCTGGATGTTGAGCCAGCCGGCGTTCGAAATCAGCAGGTGTGTTTCGACGCCGCCGGCGGCGCGCAGCAGGTCGAGCAGCCGCACACCGTAGATCGCGCCGGTGGCACCGGTGATCGCGACGATCAGCCGGCGTGGCGGCGCGCTGGAAGATGCCATCGAAAGGGGGACGGGTGCCGCGTGTTACGCGGCGGCGAACAGTTGCTGCAGTTCGCCCGACTGGTACATCTCCATCATGATGTCCGAGCCGCCGATGAATTCGCCCTTCACGTAGAGCTGCGGGATGGTCGGCCAGTTCGAGAAGGCCTTGATGCCCTGGCGGATTTCGTCGTCCTCGAGCACGTTGACGGTCTTGAACTGGTCGACGCCGCAGGCCTTCAGCACCTGCACGGCGCGGCCCGAGAAGCCGCACATCGGGAATTGCGCGTTGCCCTTCATGAAGAGCACGACCTGGTTTTCGTCGACGATTTGCTTGATACGTTGTTGGGTGTCCATGACTGACCTTGCGTTTGCGGGGCGTTAGATCGAAATGATAGCGGATTTCAACCGGGCGGGCCGGGCATCAGCCCGGCAGGCGGCCGCCGGTCGTGCGTTCGATGGCGGCGAGATCGGTCAGCGATTCGACCGCGACGAAGCCGTGCGACACCAGGATCGCGCGCACGGCTTCGGCCTGGTCGTAGCCGTGCTCGATCCAGAGCGTGCCGCCCGGCTTCAGATGGGCGCCGGCGCCCGCGACGATCGTGCGGATCGCGCTGAGGCCGTCGGCGTCGTCGGTGAGCGCGCCGCGCGGCTCGAAACGCAGGTCGCCCTGGGCGAGATGCGGATCGTGCTGCGCGATGTACGGCGGGTTGCTGACGATCGCATCGAACGCGAGCGCGGGATCGAGCGCCGCGTACCAGTCGCTCTGCAGCCAGTGCAGCGGGCCGCCGGGGCGCTGTGCGTCGAGCAGCTTGTCGGCGTTGCGTTGCGCGACCGCGAGCGCGGCCGGCGAACGGTCGAGCGCCCACACGCGCGCATCGGGGCGCTCGGCCGCGATCGACACGGCGATCGCGCCGCTGCCGGTGCCGAGGTCGAGCACGGCCGCGTGCGGCAGCCCGTCGATCGCATCGAGCGCGGCTTCCACGAGCAGCTCGGTTTCGGGGCGCGGGATCAGCACGTCGGGCGTCACGTCGAACGGGCGGCCGAAGAACTCGCGCATCCCGACCAGTTGCGCGACGGGTTCGCCGGCGACGCGGCGCGCTTCGAGCGCGCGGTAGCGTTCGACCGCGGCCGCGTCGAGCGGCGCGTCGCCGCGCGTGATCAGTTGCGTGCGGGTCCAGCCGAGCGCGTGCGCGAGCAGCACGCGTGCATCGACCGCGTCGAGCGGCGAGGTGCGCAGCAGGGCGTCGGCGGTGGTGTCGGGCATCGTGGCCTCAGTCGGCTTCGCCGAGCGACGCGAGCAGCTCGGCCTGGTGCTCGGTGACGAGCGCGCCGATCAGTTCGTCGAGATCGCCGTCCATGATCGCCTCGAGCCGGTACAGCGTCAGGTTGATCCGGTGGTCGGTCATCCGGCCCTGCGGGAAGTTGTACGTGCGGATGCGTTCCGAACGGTCGCCGGAGCCGATCAGGCTCTTGCGCGTCGCGGCTTCCTTCGCATGCTGCTCGTGATACTGCTTGTCCTTGATGCGCGCGGCGAGCACCTTCAGCGCGCGATCCTTGTTCTTGTGCTGCGAGCGATCGTCCTGGCATTCGACGACGATCCCGGTCGGGATGTGCGTGACGCGCACCGCCGAATCGGTCTTGTTGATGTGCTGGCCGCCCGCGCCGGACGCGCGGAACGTGTCGATGCGCAGGTCGGCCGGATTGATCTCGACCTCGCCGATCTCGTCGGCTTCCGGCATCACCGCGACCGTGCACGCGGACGTATGGATGCGCCCCTGCGTCTCGGTGGCCGGCACGCGCTGCACGCGATGGCCGCCCGATTCGAACTTCAGCCGCGAATACGCACCCTGGCCCGCGATCCGCACGATCACTTCCTTGTAGCCGCCGAGATCCGACGCGCTCTCCGACATCATTTCGACCTGCCAGCGCTGGCGTTCCGCGAAGCGCAGGTACATGCGCAGCAGGTCGCCCGCGAACAGCGCCGATTCGTCGCCGCCCGTGCCCGCGCGGATTTCGAGGAAGATGTTGCGGTCGTCGTTCGGATCCTTCGGCAGCAGCATCTTCTGCAGCTCGGTCTCGAGGCGCGCCATGCCCTCGCGTGCGCTGCGGATTTCGTCTTCCGCGAAATCGCGCATCGACGGATCGGCGAGCAGTTCCTGCGCGGCCGCCTCGTCGCTGCGCGATTGGCGCCATAACGCGTATTGCTCGACGACCGGGCCGAGTTCCGCATGTTCGCGCGTCAGCTTGCGGTACTGGTCGAGGTCGGCCGTGACGTTTTCGCGGCTCAGCAGGTCGTTCAGTTCGGCCAGCCGTGTGGACAGCTGGTCGAGCTTGCGTTGCATGCTCGTCTTCATGGTGTGGAGCGGCGCTCCCGGGCAAGGGTATTCGGAAAGGATAGGCCGGCGGCAGGGCAATGCGCGGCCGGCGGCAGGGCGACCGGCCGGCGCTAGTGGCCGGACTGGTCGTTCGAGCGCGGCGCGTGCTGGTAGAAGCCGCGCATCAGGTCGATCAGCGAATCGCGATCGGCGCCGTTGACGCGGTTGAGCGCGCTCGTCGGGCCGTGGATCAGCTTGTTGGTCAGCGCCTGCGACAGGGCTTCGAGCACGGCGGCCGGATCGTCACCGCGTGCGAGCAGCTTCTGTGCCTTCTCGACTTCGGCGCGGCGCAGCGCGTCGGCCTGCGTATGCATGTGACGGATCACCGGCACGACGCTGCGCGTGTCGAGCCATTGCATGAAATTCTGCACGCGGGTTTCGATGATCGCTTCGGCCTGCGCGACCGCGGCCTGACGCGACGCGTTGCCTTCGCGCACGATCGCGCCGAGATCGTCGACGGTGTACAGGAACACGTCCTTCAGCTTGCCGACTTCGGGCTCGATGTCGCGCGGCACCGCGAGGTCGACCATGAAGATCGGCCGGTGACGACGCGCCTTCACCGCACGCTCGACCGCGCCGAGGCCGATGATCGGCAGCGTCGACGCGGTGCACGACACGATGATGTCGAATTCGTGCATGCGGGTGGGCAGGTCGGCCAGCGGCATCGCGCGGCCGTTGAAGCGTTCGGCGAGCCGCTGGCCGCGTTCGGCCGTGCGGTTCGCGACGACGAGTTCGCGCGGGCCCTGCGCGGCGAAATGCGTCGCGCACAGCTCGATCATTTCGCCCGCGCCGATGAACAGCACGCGCTGATCCGACACCTTTTCGAAGATGCGCTGCGCGAGGCGCACCGCGGCCGCGGCCATCGACACCGACTGCGTGCCGATTTCGGTCGTGCCGCGCACTTCCTTCGCCACCGCGAACGTGCGCTGGAACAGCTGGTTCAGATAGGTGCCGAGCGCGCCGGCTTCCGTCGCGGTGCGAACGGCATCCTTCATCTGGCCCAGGATCTGGGTTTCGCCGAGCACCATCGAATCGAGGCCGGAGGCGACGCGGAACGCGTGCCGGACCGCTTCCGACTGCGGCAGCGCGTAGACGTGCGGCGCGAGTTCGTCGACCGGAATCCGGTGATACTCCGACAGCCAGCGGAGCGCGCCTTCGCGGGCCGCGCGATCGTCGGTCGCGCAATACAGTTCAGTGCGGTTGCAGGTCGAGAGGATCGCCGCTTCGGGCGTATTGGGCGCCTGCGGGCCGAGAAACACGTTCTTGAACGTGACGAGAGCCGGTTTGATTTGCTCGAGCGGAAACGCCACGCGTTCGCGCAGGGCGACAGGCGCAGTGTGGTGGTTGATTCCGATCGTGAGGAGTTGCATATCGAGGGCTATCGTTTAGCCCCATATTATAGCGTTTCAGCGATTTCCTCACTCGCCGCATACCGGGCATCAGCGTGGCGGGGGCGCGAATTTGGGGGCTCGATCGGTACGCGGTCAAGCTGGTAGCCGAAGCCGTAGAGCGGCAGCAGCCGGTAGCCGCGCTCCGGAAGCAACTGCAATTTGCTGCGCAGCCGCGACGCGTGGGTATCGAGCGTGCGCGACTTCATGTCGCGGCGGCGCGCCCATACCGTTTCGAGGATATGGGCGCGCGACACGGGCCGCGACAGGTTCGTGAACAGCAACTGCGCGAAACGGAACTCCTTCGGCGTGAGTGAAACGATTGCGTCGCCGAAACGCACGAGGCAGTGCGTGGCGTCGAACGCGTATTCGCCGTACATTTCGCGCGAGCGGGTGGGCGGCCGGCGAACGCCGGCGCGCCGGCTCAGCGCGTTGACGCGCGCGGGCAGCTCGGGCCCGCTCACGGGGCGCACGAGGCAATCGTCGGCGCCCGCGTGCAGGCACGAGACGATTTCGCTTTCGCGTGCCGACTGCATCACGGCGATGGCCGGCAATCCCGGCAGGACCGCCTGCGCGCGCGGAATGACTTCCTGCGCCGGCTGATCGCCGGCCCAGTGGCCGGTGACCAGCATGTCGCAGGTGTTGTCGGCGGCGAGCCACTCGAAGAAAGCGGCGCTGGATGGAAAAGCATGGCACACGTGACCGCCGGCAAAGAGCAGGCGGTTCAGGAGTGCGGTGTGACGCGACTCCGGATCGATCAGCGCGATTCGCATGAGAATTTCTTCAATACGGCAGCCGGTGTGCGCTTGCCATAACGTCGAGTCGGCCCCTACACTCGAATGTTCGCGGCGCCCGGCTGGTCTCGGGTTCGATGGATGAATCGATGCTAGCCGCTGGCAACGTTCACGCCTATGGGACGAATCTGAATTTATAGAAGGCGTCGAATGAACTGGTTTGGAATCCTTGTCCTGGGAGCGGCCGTCGGGTTGTTCGGCCGCTGGCTGCATCCGATGCGGCGCACGGGCCGGCCGGCGTGGTGGATCGCGGTGCTCGTCGGCATCGTGGGCGCGGCCGCCGCCCGCATGGTCGGCAATCTCTCGGGACTGTTTTACGATGGCGAGACGCTCGAATGGCCGGTCTGCACCGGCGTCGCGTTCCTCGCCGTAGCCGTGACGGTCGCGCTGTCGGCCCGTCGCTGAATGCTCTCAGGTGAAATCATGAATGCCCGTCTCCCCGAAGTCTCGCCGGTGCCGGCCCGTCTCGCGCTATTGCGCGACGCCATGGTCCGCGAGAACCTGGCCGCCTATCTCGTGCCGTCCGCCGATCCCCACCTGTCCGAATACCTGCCCGAACGCTGGCAGGCGCGCCGCTGGCTGTCCGGCTTCACGGGTTCGGTCGGCACGCTGGTCGTCACCGCGGACTTCGCGGGGTTGTGGGTCGACAGCCGCTACTGGGTGCAGGCCGACGCCGAACTGGCGGGCACGGGCGTGCAACTGATGAAGATGACGGGCGGGCAGCAGAGCGCGCCGCACGTCGACTGGCTCGCGCAGAACGTGGCGGCGGGCGCGACGGTCGGGGTCGACGGCGCCGTGCTCGGCGTCACGGCCGCGCGCGGGCTGACGGCCGCGTTGAGTGCGCGCGGCATCGCGCTGCGTACCGACGTCGACCTGCTCGATGCGATCTGGCCCGAGCGGCCGGGGCTGCCCGGCGATGCGGTGTTCGAGCACGTGGCGCCGCAGGCCGACACGACGCGCGCGAGCAAGCTGGCCGACGTCCGCCGCGCGATGCACGCGCAAGGCGCGCAGTGGCATTTCGTGTCGACGCTCGACGATCTCGCGTGGCTGTTCAACCTGCGCGGCGCCGACGTCAACTTCAATCCGGTATTCGTTGCGCACGCAATGATCGGCACCGATCGCGCGACGCTGTTCGTCGCCGACGGCAAGGTACCGCCGGCGCTGGCTGCGTCGCTCGCGCAGGATGGCGTCGACGTCCGCGCCTACGACGCCGCGCGTGCGTCGCTCGCGGCGCTGCCGGACGGCGCGACGCTGCTGATCGACCCGCGCCGCGTGACGTTCGGCACGCTCGAGGCCGTGCCGGCCGGCGTGAAGCTCGTCGAGGCCGTGAATCCGTCGACGTTCGCGAAGTCGCGCAAGACGACCGCCGAGATCGAGCACGTGCGCGTGACGATGGAGCATGACGGCGCCGCGCTCGCCGAATTCTTCGCGTGGTTCGAACAGGCCGTCAATCGCGAAACGATCACCGAGCTGACGATCGAGGAGAAGCTCACGGCCGCGCGCGCGCGGCGCCCCGGCTATGTGTCGGCGAGCTTCGCGACGATCGCCGGCTTCAACGCGAACGGCGCGATGCCGCACTACCACGCGACGCGCGAGTCGCACGCGACGATCGCCGGCGACGGCCTGCTGCTGATCGATTCGGGCGGCCAGTACGTGACGGGCACGACCGACATCACGCGCGTCGTGCCGGTCGGCACCGTCAGCGACCTGCAGCGGCGCGATTTCACGATCGTGCTGAAGTCGATGATGGCGTTGTCGCGCGCCCGCTTCCCGCGCGGCATCCGCTCGCCGATGCTCGACGCGATCGCGCGTGCGCCGATGTGGGCGGCCGGGCTCGACTACGGCCACGGCACCGGGCATGGCGTCGGTTACTTCCTGAACGTGCACGAAGGCCCGCAGGTGATCTCGCACTACGCGCCGGCCGAGCCGTACACGGCGATGGAAGAGGGGATGATCACGTCGATCGAGCCGGGTGTGTACCGTCCGGGCCAGTGGGGCATCCGGATCGAGAACCTGGTCGTGAACCGCGCGGCCGGTCAGACGGAATTCGGCGATTTCCTCGCGTTCGAGACACTGACGCTGTGCCCGATCGACACGCGCTGCGTGCTGATCGAGATGCTGCACGACGAAGAGCGCGCGTGGCTGAACACGTATCACGCGACGGTGCGCGAGCGCGTCGGCCGGCATGTGAGCGGCGACGCGAAGGCGTGGCTCGACGCGCGCACGCAGCCGATCTGACGCAACGCGCGGCAGGGCCGGATAGCGGCTGATCGCGATCGGACAGCGATCGGATAGCGATCGAACGACGGCCGGACAATAACAGCGAGGGCAGGCAATGGCGGACACTGCAGTGATCGTGGTCGACATGCAGCGCGGGCTGGTGGAGCGGGCGCGGCCCGCGTACCGGCTCGACGACGTGGTGTCGGGCATCAACCGGTTGACGGCGGCGGCGCGCGCGGCGAACGCGCCGGTGTGCTTCGTGCAGCACGACGGCGACGCGGACGACGACGTCGTGCCCGGCACGCCGGGCTGGGAACTGCATGCGGGGCTGGTCGTCGGTCGCGACGACTGGCGCGTGCGCAAGCAGGCGAGCGACGCGTTTCACGACACGCCGCTCGCGGCGCAGCTCGATCGCCACGGCATCCGCTCGGTGCTGATCTGCGGCTATGCGACCGAGTTCTGCGTCGATTCGGCCGCACGCCGCGCCGCGTTGCTCGGCTACCGGACGACCGTCGTGTCCGACCTGCACACGACGAACGAGCGCGTCCACCTGTCGGCGGCGCAGATCGTCGCGCACCATCACTTCATCTGGAACAACAATTCGCTGTCGGGCAACGCGGTGACGCCGCGTCCGCTCGCGGACGTGCTTGCTACGGAGTTCGCATGACGATCAAGGCAGTGGTGTTCGATTTCGGCGGCGTGCTGATCGACTGGAGCCCCGAGTACCTTTACCGTGAACTGATTCCCGACGACGCCGAGCGCCGCTGGTTCCTCACGCACGTGTGCGCGATGGACTGGGTGGTCCGTCAGGACGGCGGGCAGACGATCGAGGAAGGCACGGCCGAACTCGTCGCGAAGTTTCCCGAGCACGAAGCGCTGATCCGCGTGTTCTATGCGCGCTGGCACGAGATGATCGGCGGCGTGCTCGAAGAAGGCGCGGACCTCGTCGACCGGCTGGACGCGCAGGGAATGCCGCTGTTCGGGCTGACGAACTGGTCCGCGCAGACGTTTCCGTATGCATGGGACAACTTCCCGGTGCTGCGCCGGTTCAAGGACATCGTCGTATCGGGCCGCGTGAAGCTCGTGAAACCCGATCCGGCGATCTACCGCGAGATGCATGCGCGGATCGAGCCGCACCTGCCCGGCATCGCGTCGCACGAACTCGTGTTCATCGATGACAACGCGAAGAACGCGGCGGCCGCCACGGCGCTCGGCTGGCACGGCATTCATCACACGAGCGCGGCGGCGACCGAGGCGCGGCTGCGCGAGCTGGGCGCGCTGGTGTAAGCGGCGGGACGAGCGCCAGGCGAAAAAAAGCGGGCCATGGGCCCGCTTTTTCGTTGTGCCGTTCCGGATGCGGCCTCCTTCGATCACCTTCGGCGTCCAGCCCCGCGTGAGCGCGAGGCCGGATGCCCGGGCCGCACCGGTCAGCGGCTGATCGGCTTGTAGCGCAGACGCTTCGGCTTCGCGGCTTCCTCGCCGAGGCGCGCGCGCTTGTCGGCTTCGTACTCCTGGTAGTTGCCGTCGAAGAACGTGACCTGCGAATCGCCTTCGAACGCGAGGATGTGCGTCGCGATCCGGTCGAGGAACCAGCGATCGTGCGAGATCACCATCACCGAGCCCGCGAATTCGAGCAGCGCGTCTTCCAGCGCGCGCAGCGTTTCGACGTCGAGGTCGTTCGACGGTTCGTCGAGCAGCAGCACGTTGCCGCCCGAGATCAGCGTCTTCGCGAGGTGCAGGCGGCCGCGCTCACCGCCGGACAGGTTGCCGACGATCTTCTGCTGGTCGCCGCCCTTGAAGTTGAAGCGGCCGATGTATGCACGCGACGGCGTTTCGTACTTGCCGACCGTCAGCACGTCGGCGCCGCCCGAGATTTCCTCGAACACCGTCTTCGAACCGTCGAGCGCGTCGCGGCTCTGGTCGACGTACGCGAGCTTCACCGTCGGGCCCATTACGACTTCGCCCGAATCCGGCTGTTCCTTGCCGGTCAGCATCTTGAACAGCGTCGACTTGCCGGCGCCCTTCGGGCCGATGATGCCGACGATCGCGCCGGCCGGGATCTTGAAGCTCAGGTTGTCGATCAGCAGGCGATCGCCGAACGACTTGCTGACGTTCTTGAACTCGATCACTTCGTTACCGAGGCGTTCGCCGGCCGGAATGAAGATTTCCTGCGTTTCGTTGCGCTTCTGGTATTCCTGGCTGCTCAGTTCCTCGAAGCGCGCGATACGCGCCTTCGACTTCGCCTGACGCCCCTTCGGGTTCTGGCGCACCCACTCCAGTTCCTTCTTGATCGCCTTCTGGCGTGCCGATTCCGACGCTTCTTCCTGCTTCAGGCGCTCTTCCTTCTGGTCGAGCCAGCTGCTGTAGTTGCCCTTCCACGGAATGCCGTGGCCGCGGTCGAGTTCGAGAATCCACTCGGCCGCGTTGTCGAGGAAGTAGCGATCGTGCGTGACGGCGACCACGGTGCCCGGGAACCGCACCAGGAACTGCTCGAGCCAGTCGACCGATTCGGCGTCGAGGTGGTTGGTCGGTTCGTCGAGCAGCAGCATGTCGGGCTTCTCGAGCAGCAGCTTGCACAGCGCGACGCGGCGCTTCTCACCGCCCGACAGGTGCTCGATCTTTGCGTCCCACGGCGGCAGGCGCAGCGCGTCGGCGGCCACTTCGAGCTGCTGCTCGGGGCTGCCGCCGTCGCTCGACGCGAGGATCGCTTCGTATTTCGCCTGTTCGGCCGCGAGCGCGTCGAAGTCGGCGTCCGGTTCGGCGTAGGCCGCGTAGATTTCTTCCAGCTTCTTGTTCGCCTGGAACAGGTCGCCGAGGCCTTCCTCGACGGCTTCGCGCACGGTCTTCGTCGGGTCGAGCTGCGGCTCCTGCGGCAGGTAGCCGATGTTCAGGTTCGGCATCGGCGTGGCTTCGCCCTCGATGTCCTTGTCGACGCCCGCCATGATGCGGATCAGCGTCGACTTGCCCGAGCCGTTCAGGCCGAGCACGCCGATCTTCGCGCCGGGAAAGAACGACAGCGAGATGTCCTTCAGGATCTGGCGCTTGGGCGGCACGATCTTGCCGACCCGGTTCATCGTGAAAACGTATTGGGCCATTTCGGTGTGAAAGTCAGAAGTGGTTGAGACGGCCGCGCAGCGCGCGGGCTGGCGGCGTCGGGTGATTCGGTACGGAGCGTGCCGCGCGGGGCGCGGCGGTGCGAGCGCGTATTGTACTTCGCCGCCGGCTGCCGCTGGCACCGCGCAGGCCATTCGGCCGACCCGCGCTCACAGCCACGCGGCGACGCCGCCATGCCCGGAGCAGGTGCCGCGCCGGTGGCGGCTGAAGCTGTACGTGCCGTCTCGGCAGCGCGCGCTCGCGCCGTCCGGCACGCGGCCCGATTTCGAATGCGCGGGCGCATGCACGGTTTCGCCGTCGCGGTTGCGATAGGTGTCGTGACGGTCGAGATCGGCTTCGTCGCCGTAGCCGGGCGACGCGCGATAGGCGTGCGCGGCAGGCGGCAACGCGGTGCACGCGACGAAAAGCGCGGCGGACAGGGTCGCGACGTGGGTCGCGCGGCGAAGCAGGGCACGCATGGTCTCTCTCGTTCTGTTCGTTGTTGTCGATGTCGGGCCGACGGCCCGCGCCGCATGTTAGCGGATCGGCGCCGGGGCGCCGCGCGACGCTACGCCGCGCCGGCCATCGACGCCGCGCCGTCGGCCTGCGCGGCATCGAGAATCCAGCGGCGGAACGCGGCAACCTTCGGCCGTTCCGCGTGATGCGGCGGATAGACGAGGTAGTACGCGAAATCGTCGAGCCATGCGACGTCGGCAAGCTGCACGAGCCGGCCGCTCGCCAGTTCGCCGCGCACCATCGCCGCCGGCAGCAGCCCGGCGCCCTGGCCGGCGACGATCGCCTGCAGCAGCAGGCCCGAGTCGTCGAACGCGGGGCCGCGCGGCGGGCCGAAATCGTCGATTCGCTGCGCGCCGAACCAGATGTGCCAGCCCTTGCGTTCGGCGTCGTGCAGTTGCGGCCAGCCGACGAGCTCGGCCGGCGTCGCCGGCATGCCGAGCCGCGCGACGAGGTCGGGCGACGCGAGCGCGACGATTTCCACCGTCAGCAGCCGTTCGCTGCAGAGCCCGATGTAGCGCCCGAGGCCGTGACGGATCGCGACGTCGACGCCGTCGCGCGCGAAATCCGCGAGCGCGTGGCTCGTGACGACCTGCAGGTCGACGTCCGGGCAAGCCTGCCGGAACTGCGCGAGGCGCGGGACGAGCCACGCGGATGCGAAGAACGGCGTCACGCTCACGGTCAGCACGCCGCTGTCGGCGGCGCCCGACACGCGCTGCGACGCGTCGGCGATCTGCCGGAACGCGTTGCGCACGGGCGGCAGGTAGTCGCGGCCGGCGGCCGTCAGCAGGATGCCGCGGTTCACGCGCTCGAACAGCTGCACGCCGAGATGCGTCTCGAGCGTGCGGATCATCTGGCTCACCGCACCGGGCGTGACCGACAGCTCCTCGGCCGCCGACTTCACCGACAGGTGGCGGGCGGCGGCTTCGAAGGCGCGCAACGCATTGAGCGGCGGCAGGCGCGAACGGTTCATTCAGTTTTTCTAAAGCGAAAGATCGACGAAATATCGTTTGAGACGACGCGTACGCGCGAGTACCGTTGACGCATCGGATCGCCCGTTTCACGGCTGCCCGCCGGCGGCCGATGCGATCAACATAGTTCAACTATATCCACGAGGCAATCCGGACGCCGCCCGGCAGCCGGTGGAACCCGAAAGGAGCATCGTCATGAACCGCCCGAGCGCATCGCGCCTTTTCTACGGCTGGTACGTGGTGGCGGCTGCGTTCGCCGTCACGTTCGTCGGATTCGGCAGCGCGTACACGTTCAGCGCGTTCGTCGAGTCGCTGCAGCGGGATTTCGCCGCGTCGCGTGGCCAGATCTCGCTCGTGTTCTCGCTCGCCGGCTTCCTCTACTTCGGCTTCGGCATCGTCAGTGGGCCGCTGGCCGATCGTTTCGGCTCGCGGCGCCTCGCCGTGGTCGGGATGTTGCTGACCGGCGCGGGGCTCGCGGCCGCCGGCGCGGCGCGCACGCTGCTGCAGGTCTACGTCGCGTACGGGCTCGGGGTGGGGTTCGGCGTCGGCTGCGCGTACGTGCCGGCCGTCGGCGCGGTGCAGCGCTGGTTCGTGCGTCGGCGCGGGTTCGCGTCGGGGCTCGCGGTCGCGGGGATCGGCGTCGGCACGCTGGTGATGCCGCCGCTCGCTTCCGCGCTGATCGCGCAGGTTGGCTGGCGCGGCGCGTATTTCACGCTGGCCGCGATCGCGCTCGTGCTGGGGGCCGGCATGTCGCTGCTGATCGAGAACGACCCGCGCGGGCGCGGATTGCTGCCGGACGGCGAGGTCGCCCGTGACGGCGGCGGCCGGCATGCCGGTGCTTCGCCGGCCGCCGCGAACGCGCCAGCCGGCGCGACGGTGCGCGAAGCCGTCACGTCGCGGCCGTTCGCGAGCCTCTACGCGGCCTGCCTCGTCTGCTCGTTCGGCGTGTTCGTCCCGTTCGTTCACCTCGTGCCGTACGCGCTCGATCATGGCGTCGCGCCATCGACGGCCGTGCTGCTGCTCGGCGCGATCGGCGTCGGCAGCACGGCCGGCCGCTTCTTCCTCGGCGGCCTCGCCGACCGCTTCGGCCGCCGCGCGTCGCTGCTCGCGATGTTCGCGGGCATGGCCGTCGCGCTGGTCGCGTGGGCGGGCGCCGGCACCGTCGCGACGCTCGCTGCGTTCGCGCTCGTGTTCGGCGTGTTCTACGGCGGCTGGGTCGCCGTGCTGCCGGCGGTCGTGATGGACTATTTCGGCGGGCGCAACGTGAGCGCGATCATCGGCATCCTGTACACGAGCGTCGCGTTCGGCACGCTGGTCGGGCCGGCCGCCGCCGGCTTCATCTACGATGCGGGCGGCGGCTATCTCGTGCCGATCCTCGCGAGCGCCGCCGCGAATGCGATCGCGTTCGCGATCGTCGCGACCACCGGGCGTGCGCCGGCCGCCGCCCGCGCGGCCGGCGGATAGCGCCGCGAGGCTGGGTGCGTCGCGCGATTTCCGGTAGGGTGGCCGGATCGTCAACCATCGACGCATGGTCGGGGAGGCATCGTGACATTCGACGAAGTCCGGCAGATCGCACTGGCGTGGCGCGGCGTCGAGGAAGGTACGTCGTACGGCACGCCCGCTCTCAAGGTGAAGGGCAAGCTGCTCGCGCGGCTGCGCGAGGACGGCGACACGCTCGTCGTGAAGGGCGTTGGCCCCGACGAGCGCGCGTGGCTGATCGAATCGGCGCCCGACGTGTATTACGTGACCGATCACTATGTCGGCTGGCCGATCGTGCTGGTGCGCCTGTCGGCTGCGCATCCGGACGCCGTGAAAAACCTGCTTCTGCGAGAATGGCACGCAATCGTGCCGGCGCAGTGGCGGAACGAAGCCGCCGCCCGCGACGCGAACTGAACGGCGCGCCCGGCGCGCGAGGCGCGGCCGAACCGGAGCAAGCGTTGCATCGGTTCGCATCGATGCAACGAGTGGTTCCATCGAAATGCTTCAATTGGTTCTTAGTGAAGAACCGTTTGATGCTTACACTCCTTCGCTTCGAAGGCGGCTGACGACAGCCGACGGAACGGGCGTACGCGATGCGCCGGCGCCCGGTGCGCCGCATCGCACCCGCAGCTTCGCAGACTGCGCGGACGACCCGGCCGGAACGGCCCCATCCGGCCCATGCCCGCGTGCGACGCACGCGCGGTCGCAGCCGGATTCAAGAACGACAACTCCCCGCGCCGCCTTCACGCGACACCCGGTCGTATCGGAACCGTTTTTTGGAGAGAGACAGATGAGTGGAAGCAACACAGGCCTCGGCACCGGCCTGAAGCAGCGTCACGTGACGATGATGTCGATTGCCGGCGTCATCGGCGCGGGCTTGTTCGTCGGCTCCGGCCACGCGATCGCGGAAGCCGGGCCGGCATCGATACTCGCGTATGCGATCGCGGGCGTGCTGGTCGTGCTGGTGATGCGCATGCTCGGCGAAATGGCCGTCGCGCATCCGGACAGCGGGTCGTTCTCGACCTATGCCGATCGCGCGATCGGCCACTGGGCCGGCTTCACGATCGGCTGGCTGTACTGGTGGTTCTGGGTGCTGGTGATCCCGATCGAGGCGACCGCCGCCGCGACCATTCTCAATGCGTGGTTCCCGGGCATCGCGACGTGGATCTTCGCGCTCGGCATCACGCTGCTGCTCACCATCACCAACCTCTTTTCCGTCAAGAACTACGGCGAATTCGAATTCTGGTTCGCGCTGATCAAGGTCGTCGCGATCGTCGTGTTCCTGTGCATCGGCGGTGCGGCGATCGTCGGCATCATTCCTGCGCCGTCCGTGTCGGGCGTGTCGAACCTGTTCGTGCACGACGGCTTCATGCCGCACGGCGCGAGCGCGGTGCTCGCGGCGATGCTCACGACGATGTTCTCGTTCCTCGGCACCGAGATCGTGACGATCGCGGCCGCCGAATCGGACAACCCGCAACGCCAGATCGTGCGCGCGACGAACTCGGTCATCTGGCGTATCACGCTGTTCTATCTCGGCTCGATCCTCGTCGTCGCGGCCATCGTGCCGTGGAACGACCCGCTGCTGCCGAAGCATGGCTCGTATCAGCGCGCGATGGAGCTGATCGGCATCCCGAACGCGAAGGCGATCATCGACGTGATCGTGCTCGTGTCGGTCGCGAGCTGCCTGAATTCGGCGCTGTACACCGCGTCGCGGATGCTGTTCTCGCTGTCCCGGCGCAAGGACGCGCCGGCCTTCCTGCATCGCACCGATTCGACCGGCACGCCGCGCGCGGCCGTGCTCGCGTCGACCGCGTTCGGTTTCCTGACCGTGATCGCGAACTACCTGATGCCGGAGCAGGTGTTCGGCTTCCTGCTCGCGACGTCGGGCGCGATCGCGTTGCTCGTGTATCTCGTGATCGCGATCTCGCAACTGCGGATGCGCAAGACGCTCGAAGCGGGCGGCGCCGACCTGACGCTGCGGATGTGGCTGTTCCCGTGGCTCACGTGGGCCGTGATCCTGTTCATCTGCGGCACGCTGACCGTGATGTTCGTCAGCGAGGAGCATCGGATGGAAGTCGGCGCGACGGCCGTGCTCGCGTTGATCGTGCTGTTCGCGTCGTGGCTGAACAAGCGTGGGCGCGATGCGCAGGCGAACGCCGGGCGGCGGGTGTCGGCGACGTGAGCGCGCGAGCGGCCGGATGCGATAGCACCTGAGTGATACGGCCCGGAAGTATCGTGGCCCGACCGGCGTGTGCCGGCCGGGCTTTTTTTGTTCATCAAGGATTACCGGGTAACGGCCCGGCCGGCGTCCGCTCAGACGGCCGCGTCGCGGTCGATTCATTCCTGTTGGGAGATAAATCATCGACAAGCGGGATATTTGTTACCGAGACAGTTTCATTTATTCTACGGGCTCACCACCAATCAAGAGTCCGACCATGTCGATCCGTCATCTGTTTTCTTCCGCACTCGCGGCGACTGCGCTGCTCGGCGCCGCATCCGCAAGCATCGCTGCCCCGCTGACCGTCGATGTCTACAATCCGGGCGCGCATGCGATCTTCCCGGTTTCGTCCGAAATCGTTTCGGGCAAGACCGAGGCGATCCTGATCGACGCCCAGTTCCAGCGCAACGACGCTCAGGCGCTGGTGAGCCGGATCAAGGCGAGCGGCAAGACGCTCAAGGCCGTCTACGTGAGCCACAGCGACCCCGACTATTACTTCGGGCTGGAAACCATTCACGCGGCGTTCCCGGATGCGAAGATCGTCGCGACGCCGCAGACCGTCGCCGCGATCGCGGCCAGCAAGGACGGCAAGCTCGCCTACTGGGGCCCGATCCTGAAGGACAACGCGCCGGCTTCGGTGATCGTGCCGCAGCCGCTCGACGGCAATACGCTGCGCGTCGACGGCGAGCCGTTGCGCATCGTCGGGCTCGACGGCCCGACGCCCGATCGCACGTTCGTGTGGATTCCTTCCGCGCGGACCGTGGTCGGTGGCATCCCGGTCGCCGCGAACATTCATGTCTGGATGGCCGACACGCAGACGCCGCTGTCGCACGCGAACTGGCTGGCAACGCTCGACCGGATCGATGCACTGAAGCCGGCGCGCGTCGTGCCCGGCCACTTCCTGCCGAACCGCGACGGCAGCCAGCCGTTCACCACGGGCGTCGCGTTCACGCGGAATTACGTGAAGGCGTTCGACCAGGAAGCGGCGCGCGCGAAGGATTCGACGACGCTCATCGCGGCGATGGAGGCGCGCTACCCGGATCTCGGCGAGAAGCCGTCGCTCGAGCTGAGCGCGAAAGTTGCCAAGGGCGAGATGCAGTGGCCCGCGCCGGCGCCGTTCCCCGCGGCGGGCAAGACGGTGCGCGTGCAGTTCGGCGCTACCGCGTTCGACCTGAACTTCAAGGACGACAGGACGATGTCGTTCGTCGGCACGGCCGGCCAATTCAAGGGCGTGACGGATACGGTGCAGTACACGGCGCGCGAGGTCCGTCCGCAGGTGTACATGGTGTACTGGCATGAGCCGTCCACCGGCTCGAACGTCGTGCACGTCGAGGATTTCGAACGCGGCGCGGTGGATACGAACATCGCGATGAAGGATGGACAGTTCCTGCATCTGTCCGGGACGCTGAAGGTCGTCGGTCGCGAATGAGTCGGTCTTCCGCCGTCGAAAAGAAAAAGCCCGCATTCAGCGGGCTTTTTTACGCTCGATGCGACAGCAACGCTCAGACGTTGAACAGGAAGTTCATCACGTCGCCGTCGTGCACGACATATTCCTTCCCTTCCGCGCGCATCTTGCCGGCTTCCTTCGCGCCTTGCTCGCCCTTGTACGTGACGAAGTCGTCGAACGCGATCGTCTGCGCGCGGATGAAGCCGCGCTCGAAGTCGGTGTGGATCACGCCCGCCGCTTGCGGCGCGGTATCGCCGATGTGGATCGTCCACGCGCGCACTTCCTTCACGCCCGCGGTGAAGTAGGTCTGCAGGCCGAGCAGCTTGAAGCCTGCGCGGATCACGCGGTCGAGGCCCGGCTCTTCCATGCCCATGTCGGCAAGGAAGGCTTCCTTGTCCGCGTCGTCGAGATCGGCGATTTCCGCCTCGATCGCCGCGCATACGGCGACCACCGGCGCGTTTTCGCTTTCCGCGTACTTGCGCACCGCCTCGAGGTGCGGGTTGTTCTCGAAGCCGTCGTCCTTCACGTTGGCGACGTACATCGCCGGCTTCGCGGTGATCAGGCAGAACGGCTTGATCAGCGCCTGTTCGTCGTCCGACAGCGCGAGGCCGCGCACGGCCTTGCCCTGGTCGAGCTGCGCGCGCACCTTTTCGAGCACCGCGACGAGCTTCGCCGCTTCCTTGTCGTTGCCCGACTTCGCCGCCTTCGAATAGCGCGTGAGCGCCTTCTCGATGGTGCCGAGGTCGGCGAGCGCGAGTTCGGTGTTGATCACTTCGATGTCGTCGATCGGGCTGACCTTGCCGGCGACGTGAATGACGTTCTCGTCCTCGAAGCAGCGCACGACGTGCGTGATCGCGTCGGTTTCGCGGATGTTCGCGAGGAACTGGTTGCCGAGGCCTTCACCCTTGCTCGCGCCCGCGACGAGGCCCGCGATGTCGACGAACTCGACGACGGCCGGCACGACACGCTCCGGCTTGACGATCTCGGAGAGCGCTTTCAGGCGCGTATCCGGCACTTCGACGATGCCGACGTTCGGCTCGATCGTGCAGAACGGGTAGTTCTCGGCGGCGATGCCGGCCTTGGTCAGCGCATTGAACAGGGTGGACTTGCCGACGTTGGGCAAGCCGACGATGCCGCATTTGAGACTCATGGAATCCTTCGGACGGGTGAGGCGGCGCGGCCGGACAAGGCACGGCGGCGCGGGAAAAAAGGGCGGCCGGCGCGTGGAGCGCGGCGGGCCGACGGTCAAAGACGCTATTGTACCGTGCCGGCGGCCCGGATTCCGGGCTGGCGCCGAACGGCCGATGCGGCGGGCCGCCGCGCCGGCGCACCGGGCTGCGATTCTGCTGATTTCCCGCAAAGTCCGGCCGCGTAAGGGTTTGGCCCCGCGGCTATAATGCCCGCCATGACTGCCCACCACTCCTTCGACGTCGCCGTGGTCGGCGGCGGGCTCGTCGGCAAGACGGCCGCGCTCGCGCTGACCCAGTCCGGCTACAAGACCGCGTTGCTCGCCCAGCCGGCCACGCCGCGCGCCGCGGATCTCGCGTTCGACACGCGCGTCTACGCGCTGTCGTCCAGCTCGCAGGCGTTGCTCGAGCGGCTGCGGGTCTGGCAGGCGCTCGACCACAGCCGGCTCGCGCCCGTCTACGACATGCGCGTGTATGGCGATGCGCATGCCGAACTGCATTTCTCCGCGTACCAGGCGTCCGTGCCGCAGCTCGCATGGATCGCCGAATCGTCGCTGGTCGAGGCGTCGCTCGACGCCGCGCTGCGCTTCCAGCCGAACCTGACGTGGTTCGACGCGCGTGCGCAGGGCTTCGACGTGCGCGACGACGCGGCCGTGCTCACACTGTCGTCGGGACAGGTGCTCGAAGCCGATCTCGTCGTCGGCGCCGACGGCGCGCATTCGTGGGTGCGCTCCCAAATGGGGGCCAGGGTAGAGCGGCGCGACTACCGGCAAACGGGCGTCGTCGCGAATTTCAAGGCATCTTTGCCGCACCGCGAGACCGCGTACCAATGGTTTCACGAAGGCGAGATCATCGCGCTGCTGCCGCTGCCGGACGGCCACGTGTCGCTCGTGTGGTCCGCGCACACCGCGCACGCGGACGCACTGCTCGCACTCGATCCGGCGCAGCTCGCGGCCGAGGTGGAGCGCGTGTCGCACGGCCAGGTCGGCGCGCTCGAATGCGTGACGCCGGCCGCCGGCTTCCCGCTGGCGCTGCAGACGGTCGACAAGCTGATCGCGCCGCGCGTCGCGCTGGTCGGCGATGCCGCGCACCTGATCCACCCGCTCGCGGGGCAGGGGATGAACCTGGGATTGCGCGACGTCGCCGCGCTCGCCGATGCGATCGCGGGCAAGGAAAGCTTCCGCAACCTCGGCGATACGGTGCTGCTGCGCCGCTACGAGCGTTCGCGTCGGGAGGACATCCGCGCGCTGATGGTCGCGACCGACGGCCTGCAGCGGCTGTTCGCGGTGCCGGGCTCGCTCGCGAAGGCGGTGCGCAATGCGGGCATGGCGTTCGTCGGCGCGCAGCCGCTCGTGAAGCGCTGGCTCGTGTCGGCCGCGCTCGGCTGAGCGAACCTTCCGCCACCGCGCCGGTCGGAGACGGTTCCGTTACGGCGTACACTGTGCCGTGCACTCCGATTGAGCTGAAGGAAGATTTCAATGAAAAAAACGATCCGCATCGCATCGCTGGCGCTGGCCGTCACGATGGCGACGCTTGGCTGCACCGCGCAGGCCGACCAGACCACCGACAAGCTGAAGGCTACGCTGCAGGCCCGGCTGGGCAACGACGCGCCGATCAAGAGCGTGTCGAAATCGCCGGTTGCAGGCCTTTACGAAGTGAACCTCGGCTCGCAGATCATCTATAGCGACGCGGCGGGCGACTACGTGCTGCTCGGCGATCTCGTCGACGCGAAGACGCACAAGAACCTGACCGACGCCCGCCTGTCCGAAATCAACAAGATCGACTTCGCGAGCCTGCCGTTCGCGAATGCGATCAAGGTCGTCAAGGGCAACGGCGCCCGCAAGATCGCGGTGTTCTCCGATCCGAACTGTCCGTACTGCAAGAAGCTCGAGACGACGCTGCAGTCGGTCGACAACGTGACCGTCTACACGTTCCTGTATCCGGTGCTGTCGCCGGATTCGACCGCGAAGTCGAAGGCGATCTGGTGTGCGACCGACCGCGCGAAGACGTGGGAAAGCTGGATGCTCGACCACCGCGCGCCGTCCGGCGCCGGTACCTGCGATACCAGCGCGCTGGACAAGAACCTCGCGCTCGGCCGCGGGATGAACGTCACAGGTACGCCGACGATCTTCCTGCCGGACGGCCGCCGCCTGCCGGGCGCGGTATCGGCCGACCAGCTCAACCAGGCGCTCGCCTCGAGCAAGTAACCGACTGCACGCCGGGCGCATGGCCCGGCCAGCGAGGGGCGCCCGCATGATCTGCCGGCGCCTCTCTTCGTTTTCGCCGCCGTATTCGACCGACCGATTGCCACGATGACCCAGCCGATCCGCTATTCGATTGTCCCGAAAGATCTTGCCGCGCACCTGTTCGAAGTGACGGTGACGGTTGCCGATCCCGATCCCGAAGGCCAGCGTTTCTCGCTGCCGGTATGGATTCCGGGCAGCTATCTCGTGCGCGAGTTCGCGCGCAACATCGTGACGCTGCGTGCGTTCAACGACGCGGGCCGCAAGGTGCGCATCGCGAAGACCGACAAGCACACGTGGCAGGCCGCGCCCGTGACCGGCGCGTTGACGCTGCGTTACGACGTGTATGCATGGGACCTGTCGGTGCGCTCCGCGTATCTCGACGAATCGGGCGGCTTCTTCAACGCGACGGCCGTGTTCCTGAGCGTCGCCGGTCGCGAGGACGCGCCGTGCGAAGTCGATATCGCGAAACCGGCCGGCGCGGCGTTCCGCACCTGGCGCGTCGGCACCGCACTGCCCGAAGCGGGCGGCACCCGGCGCTACGGTTTCGGCGCATATCGCGCGGCGAACTACGACGAGCTGTCCGACCATCCGGTGACGATCGGCGAATTCGCGCTCGCGACGTTCGACGCGCACGGCGTGCCGCACGACATCGTGATCGCGGGGCGCGTGACGCAGCTCGACCTGGAGCGGCTGCGCAACGACCTGAAACGGGTGTGCGAGGCGCAGATCGCGTTGTTCGAGCCGAAGTCGAAGAAGGCGCCGATGGACCGCTACGTGTTCATGACGCTCGCGGTCAGCGACGGCTACGGCGGCCTCGAGCATCGTGCGTCGACCGCGTTGATCTGCAACCGTACCGACCTGCCGGTGAAGGGGCGACCGGAAACGACGGAAGGCTATCGCACGTATCTCGGCCTCTGCAGCCACGAGTATTTCCACACATGGAACGTGAAGCGCATCAAGCCGGCGGCGTTCGTGCCGTACGACCTCACCCGCGAGAACTACACGTCGCTGCTGTGGCTGTTCGAGGGCTTCACGTCGTATTACGACGACCTGATGCTGGTCCGCAGCGGGCTGATGTCGCAGGACGACTATTTCGCGGCGCTCGGCCGCACCGTGGGCGGCGTGCTGCGCGGCACGGGCCGGCTCAAGCAGAGCGTCGCGGAAAGCTCGTTCGACGCGTGGATCAAGTACTACCGTCAGGACGAGAACGCGACCAACGCGATCGTCAGCTATTACACGAAGGGCTCGCTCGTCGCGCTGGCGTTCGATCTCGCGATCCGCGCGCAGACGCGCAACCGCAAGTCGCTCGACGACGTGATGCGCCTGCTGTGGCAACGCTACGGCCGCGACTTCTATCGCGGCAAGCAGGCGGGCGTCGAGGAAAACGAAGTCGAGACGCTGATCGAAGAGGCGACGGGCGTCGCGCTCGGCCGCCTGTTCGCCGACGCCGTGCACGGCACGCGCGACCTGCCGCTCGCCGAACTGCTCGCGCCGTTCGGTGTGACGCTGACGCCCGATGTCGCGACCGGCGCGGCCGCGAAGCCGACGATCGGCGCGCGCCCGCGCGGCGGCGCGGACTGCACGTTGGCGGCGGTCTACGAAGGCGGCGCCGCGCATCGCGCGGGGTTGTCGGCCGGCGACACGCTGATCGCGGTCGACGGCCTGCGCGTGACGGGTACGAACCTCGATGCGCTGCTGGCCCGCTACCGGCCGGGCGACAAGGTCGAGGTTCACGCGTTCCGCCGCGACGAGCTGCGTACCGCGAAGCTGAAGCTCGACGGCCCGGAAGTCACCCGCTACCGGCTGACGGCGGCCGCGAAGCCGGCTGCGGCCACGAAGGCCCGCGAAGCCTGGCTGAAGGGGTAAGCGGACGCACGCGGGTATCGGGGCGCGATCAAGGATTGTTCCGTTGTTGCAACAATCCGTCGCCCTGAACCCGCTTTTTCGCGGTCATATGGCCACGCACAATGGCGTCACTCGCGCTACCGAAGCGCAACCCCACTGGAGCCTGACATGACGACCATTCTGCAAATCAATTCCGCCGCGCGTTCGCAAGGTGCGCAATCCACGCTGCTGGCCAACGAACTGACGGCAAAGCTGCAACAATCGAATCCCGGCGCGAACGTCGTGGTTCGTGACCTGCTGGCCGATGCGCTGCCGCACCTCGACGAATCGGTGCTCGGCGCGTTCTTCACGCCGGCCGACAAGCGCACCGCGGAACAGAATGCGATCGTCGCGAAGAGCGATGCACTGATCGCCGAACTGCAGGCTGCCGACATCATCGTGATCGGCGCGCCGATGTACAACTTCGGCGTCTCGTCGCAACTGAAGACGTATTTCGACTGGATCGCCCGCGCAGGCGTCACGTTCCGTTACACCGAGAACGGTCCGGAAGGCCTGATCAAGGGCAAGAAGGTTCACGTCGTGACGGCCCGCGGCGGCAAGTACCTGGGTACGCCGAACGACAGCCACACGCCGTACCTGCGTTCGTTCCTCGGCTTCATCGGCCTGACCGACGTGAATTTCATCCATGCGGAAGGCCTGAACCTCGGTCCGGATGCGCAAAGCGCCGCACTGGCCAGCGCACGCGAAGCGATCGCCGCCGCGTAACGCGCAAGCTCGACGCGGGTGCGACGCACCCGCTGCGTCGCCCGATAAAAAAAACGCCGCGCCCCGAAATGAACTGAACCCCAAAAGTTGGACGCCAACTTTTGGGGTTTTTTCATGGCGAGATATACCGAGCAGTTCAAGCTATCGGTAGTGAAGCGGTGCATCGGGGGGGAAGCCATACGCGCGGTGGCGCGAACGCATGGCTTGAGTCACTCGACGGTTTCCCAGTGGTACGCCACATACCAGGCTCATGGTAAGGACGGCGTGCGTAGGAAGTACAACTCATACGATGTGGCGTTCAGGCTCAAAGTTGTTCAGCACATGCGCGAGCATGGCGTGTCGAGCAAGGAAGCGGCGGCGCGGTTCAATATTCGCAATCCGAGCGCGGTGCTCGAATGGGCTCGCCGCTATGATGATGGTGGTTTGACTGCCCTCGCGCCGAGGCCCAAAGGCCGCCGCCCAACCGCAATGCCAAAAACACCGCCTGCTCAGCCTCTGAACCCTACCGATGGCACGGATACCCGTACCCGCGAGGACCTGCTTCAGGAACTGAACTACCTGCGCATGGAGAACGCGTATCTAAAAAAGCTGAGGGCCTTGGTTCAGGCGCAGGCTGTACCGCGCAAAAAGCGCAAATAGTGCTTGAGCTAAGGCAACAATTCCCGCTGGCTGGCTTGCTCCGGGTGGCCGGACTGGCTCGCAGCACGTTTTATTACCAGTGCAAGGCGCTGGCCGCTCCCGATCGGCATGCGAGTGTGAAAGCGAAAATTCGAGCACTGTTCGAGCAGCACAAGGGGCGCTATGGCTATCGACGCATCACGCTGGCGCTGCGCCGTCTGGGGCAGATGATTAACCACAAGACGGTTGCACGCCTGATGCGCAAGATGCAGTTGAAGTCCTGCGTGCGGGTCAAGAAGTACCGTGCGTATAGGGGCAACACGTGCAAGACGGCCCCGCATCTGCTCCAGCGCCAGTTCCATGCCGCCCGTCCGAACGAGAAGTGGGTTACCGACATCACCGAGTTCAGCGTAGGTGGCCAAAAGCTGTATCTGTCACCAGTGCTGGATCTGTACAACGGGGAGATCATCGCGTACCAGACGCATACTCGGCCAGCCTTCCAGATGGTTACTGACATGTTGCGCAAGGCTTTGCGTCGCCTGCAACCCGACGAAAGACCCATGTTGCACTCTGATCAAGGCTGGCATTATCAAATGCCCGGCTGGCGGCTCATGCTCGAGCAACGCTCGTTGGCGCAAAGCATGTCGCGTAAAGGCAATTGCCTGGACAACGCTGCCATGGAAAGCTTCTTCGGCACGCTGAAATCCGAGTTCTTCTACTTGAACCACTTCAGCAGCATTGAACAGCTACGCATCGGCTTGAAGCGCTACATCCGGTACTACAATCACGAGCGCATCAAGCTCAAACTGAAAGGGCTGAGTCCTGTGCAATACAGGACTCAGCCTCATCCGGCCTAGCCGGTAACCGTCCAACTTCGTGGGTTCAGTTCAGAAAGGGACGCGGCGTTTTTGCATGCGGTGGGGTGGCTGGCGAACCGGCCGCCGAGGCCGTTACGCGAACGTTTCGGCCACGTCCGGCAGGCGCCAGTCGATCGGTGCGCGGCCCGCGTCGACCAGATAGTCGTTCGCGAGCGCGAAATGGCGGCAGCCGAGGAAGCCGCGGTGCGCGGACAGCGGCGACGGGTGCGGCGCCTCCAGCACGCAGTGTTCGCTCGGATCGAACAGCGCGCGCTTGGCCTGCGCATGTGCGCCCCACAGCATGAACACGAGCCCGCGATGGCGGTTGGCGAGTTCGCGGATCAGCGTGTCCGTGCATTGTTCCCAGCCGCGCTTCGCGTGGCTCGCGGCCGCGCCGCGCTCGACCGTCAGCACGGTGTTGAGCAGCAGCACGCCCTGCCGCGCCCACGTATCGAGGCAGCCGTGGCGCGGCGTGTCGTGACCGAAGTTCGCGGCGATTTCCTTGAAGATGTTGCGCAGCGACGGCGGCGTGCGCACGGCCGGCGGCACCGAGAACGCGAGGCCGTGCGCCTGCGGCGTGCCGCGATCGTCGCCATGGTACGGGTCCTGGCCGAGGATCACGACCTTCACGTCGTCGGGATGCGTCAGGCGCAGCGCGCGGAACACGTCGGTCGGGTAGACCGTCTTGCCGGCCGCGCGCTCGTCGTCGACGAAGCGGCACAGCGGCGCGTACGCGTCGCTGTCGATGAACGGCTTCAGCACGTCGCGCCAGACGGCCGGCAGCGCGTCGAATTGCGCGGCGAGATGCGGTACGTCGGCGGCAACGGACTGCGGTGCCGCGGCGGCCGGGGTCGGCGCGGACGCCGGTGGGGCGGTTTTCTTCGCGGCTTTGCGCGCGGCCGCGGGCGGCTCGGAAGCCGGGGACGGAAGGTCGGCCGGTGCCGTTTCCGGCACGGGATCGTCGAACAGCGACGCCTGTTGCGGCGCGCGGGAAGTCTTGCGGGTTGCCATGCGTGATGCGTGTTTATTGCGCGCGCAGCCGGTAGCCGCGCTGCGCCTTGCTGATGTTTTCGGGAACGAGGCCCGGCAGCGCCTGCTGCAGTTCGGCGGCGAGCGTCGCGAGCGCCGTTTCCGGGCCGTCGATCAGTTCGAGTTCGATTTCGCTGATCGGTTCGCGGCGCGTGTCGCGCTCCGCCTGGACGACGATCTCGCCGAGGTCCACCGCGGCTTCGACCGTTGCGCCGCCGATTGCGATGCGCCACAGCGTACGCGAAAAATCCGTGCGGAACAGCGCGTACAGGGCGCCGGCCGCGTCATTCAGCGCGGCGGCGGCTTCCGGCACGTCGCAAGCCGCGACGAGCGCGTCGATTTCGAGCGCGTCGCCGGCGACCGGCAGTTCCCATTCGTGGCGGCGGTGCAGGCCGCCTTCCGCACTGCCGACGGTCTTGAACGTCTGCAGCCAGCCGTCCGGCGTGCGGCGCACGCGCACGGCGCTCTTCGAGCGCGCCAGCGCGAGATCGGGCGTGTCGTAATAGACGTTCGCGAGCGTGATCGCGTGGCCGGGTTCGCCGGTCAGCGTCTCGAAGAAGCGGCGCGCGGCGTCGGCCTGGCCGGCCGGCAGCGCGAGCTTGATTTCCTTTTCGATCGCCATCAGAAGAACATCCGTGCGAGTTCCTCGCCCGGCTGGTCGGCGCGCATGAACGCTTCGCCGACGAGGAACGTGTTCACGTTCGCCGCGCGCATCGTGTCGACGTCGGTGCGCGACAGGATGCCGGATTCGGTCACGACGATGCGGTCCGCCGGAATCATGTCGAGCATGTCGAGCGTGGTCTGGATCGACGTCTCGAACGTGCGCAGGTTGCGGTTGTTGATGCCGAGCAGCGGCGTCTTCAGCGTCAGCGCCTGTTCCATCTCGTGGCGGTCGTGTACTTCGACCAGCACCGCGAGCCCGAGCGAATGCGCATACGCTTCGAGATCCTGCATCAGCGGCGTGTCGAGCGCGGCGGCGATCAGCAGGATCGCGTCGGCGCCCATCGCGCGGGCTTCGACGATCTGGTATGCGTCGACGATGAAGTCCTTGCGCAGCACCGGCAGCGAGCAGGCCGCGCGCGCTTCCTCGAGATAGCGCACGCCGCCCTGGAAGAACTGCTCGTCGGTCAGCACCGACAGGCACGCGGCGCCGTGCGCCGCATACGAACGCGCGATGTCGGCCGGCACGAAATGCTCGCGCAGCACGCCTTTCGACGGGCTCGCCTTCTTGATTTCGGCGATCACGGCGGCGTTGCCGGCCGCATGCTTCGCCCGCAGCGCGCCGACGAAGTCGCGCAGGTCGCGCGCCGATGCGTCGAGTTTCAGTGCCTCGAGCGGCGTGCTGCGCATGGCCGTCGCGACTTCTTCGCGCTTGACGGCGATGATTCGGTCGAGAATGTCGCTCATGTGGGTTCCTGCTGGATTCGTAAGAGGGTCAGCGCTTGAACTGCTGCGTGAAGCGCACGAGTTCGTCGACTTTCGCGCGGGCCTTGCCGCTCGCGATCGCTTCGCGGGCGAGCTGGATGCCGTCCGCGATCGATTCGGCGACGTTCGCCGCATAGAGCGCGGTGCCCGCGTTCAGCGTGACGATCTCGCGCGCGACGCCCGGCTGGTTGTCCAGCGCGCCGAGCAGCATCGTGCGGGATTCGTCGGCATTTTCCACCTTCAGCGTGCGGTTCGACACCATCTGCAGGCCGAAGTCCTCCGGATGGATCTCGTATTCGTGCACCTTGCCGTCGCGCAATTCGCCGACGAGCGTCGCGGCGCCGAGCGATACCTCGTCCATCCCGTCCTTGCCGTACACGACGAGCACGTGCTGCGCGCCGAGGCGCTGCATCACGCGCACCTGGATGCCGACGAGGTCGGCGTGGAACACGCCCATCAGCTGGTTCGGCGCGCCGGCCGGATTGGTCAGCGGGCCGAGGATGTTGAAGATCGTGCGCACGCCGAGCTCGCGGCGCACGGCCGCGATGTTCTTCATCGCCGGGTGATGGTTCGGCGCGAACATGAAGCCCATGCCGGTTTCGGCGATCGACGCGGCGACCTGGTCCGACTGCAGGTCGATGTTCACGCCGAGCGCCTCGAGCACGTCGGCGCTGCCGGACTTGCTCGATACGCCGCGGTTGCCGTGCTTCGCGACCTTCGCGCCCGCGGCGGCCGTGACGAACATCGACGCGGTCGAGATGTTGAACGTGTGCGAGCCGTCGCCGCCGGTGCCGACGATGTCGACGAAGTTCGAGTTGTCCTGCACCTCGACGTGGTTCGCGAATTCGCGCATCACGGTCGCGGCGGCGGCGATCTCGCCGATCGTCTCCTTCTTCACGCGCAGCCCGGTGATGATCGCGGCCGCCATCACGGGCGACAGGTCGCCGCGCATGATCAGCCGCATCAGGTGCAGCATTTCGTCGTGGAAGATCTCGCGGTGCTCGATCGTGCGTTGCAGCGCTTCCTGCGGGGTAATCGTCATCGTGAGGCTCCCGTCAGGCGGTGGGCGCGGCCGCGCGGGCCGCTCCGCGCGTCTGCTTCAAGAAATTCTCGAGCAGCGCATGGCCGTGCTCGGACAGGATCGATTCCGGGTGGAACTGCACGCCTTCGACCGGCAGCGTCTTGTGGCGTACGCCCATGATTTCGCCGTCGTCGGTCCACGCGGACACCTCGAGGCAGTCGGGCAGCGATTCGCGCTCGATCGCGAGCGAGTGGTAGCGCGTCACGTCGAAATGCTTCGGCAGGTCGGCGAACACGCCGCGGCAGTCGGTTTCGATCCGGCTTACCTTGCCGTGCATGATGGTCTTCGCGCGCACCACGCGGCCGCCGAATGCCTCGCCGATCGCCTGGTGGCCGAGGCAGACGCCGAGGATCGGCTTCTTGCCCGCGAATTCGCGCAGCACGTCGAGCGTGATGCCCGCGTGCTGCGGATTGCTCGGGCCGGGCGACAGGCAGATCGCGTCGGGGTTCAGGCGCGCGATGTCGTCGAGCGTGATTTCGTCGTTGCGGTAGGTACGCACGTCCTCGCCGAGTTCGCCGAAGTACTGGACCAGGTTGTAGGTAAACGAGTCGTAGTTGTCGATCATGAGCAGCATGGTCAGTCTCCGGTCAGAAGTCGCTATCGAGGCCGTCCTGGACCTGTTCGGCCGCACGCAGCACCGCGCGCGCCTTGTTCTCGGTCTCTTGCCATTCGGATTCGGGCACCGAATCCGCGACGACGCCGGCCGCCGCTTGCACGTACAGGTTGCCGTTGTGGATCAGGCCCGTGCGGATCGCGATCGCGAGATCCATCTCGCCCGAGAACGACAGATAGCCGACCGCACCGCCGTACAGCCCGCGCTTGACCGGCTCGAGCTCGTCGATCAGTTCCATCGCGCGCACCTTCGGCGCGCCGGACAGCGTGCCGGCCGGGAAGGTCGCGCGCAGCACGTCGTAGTTCGTCATGCCGGGCTTCAGCTTGCCTTCGACCGAGCTGACGATGTGCTGCACGTGCGAGTACTTCTCGATGACCATCTGGTCGGTCACCTGCACCGAGCCGATTTCCGCGATGCGGCCGACGTCGTTGCGCGCGAGGTCGATCAGCATCACGTGCTCGGCGATCTCCTTCGGGTCGTTGAGCAGCTCGGTCGCGAGTTCCGCGTCGCGCTCGGGCGTGTTGCCGCGCGGGCGCGTGCCGGCGAGCGGGCGGATCGTGACGATCTGGTCTTCGCCGCGCTTTTCCTGGCGCACCAGGATTTCCGGCGATGCGCCGACCACGTGGAAATCGCCGAAGTTGTAGTAATACATGTACGGCGACGGATTCAGCGAACGCAGCGCGCGGTACAGCGATAGCGGATTGTCGCGGTACGGCTTCGTCAGCCGCTGGCCGACCTGGATCTGCATCAGCTCGCCGGCGGCGATGTATTCCTTGGCCTGGCGCACGGCGGCCAGATAGTCGTCCTTCTTGAATTCACGGAACGTCTCGGTGCGCACGCTCGCCGACGTGACGGGCGGCTGCACGGTCGTGCGCAGGCGCTGCTTCAGTTCGCGCAGGCGCTGTTTCGCCTTCGCATACGCTTCGGGCTGGCCCGGGTCCGCGTAGATGATCAGGTAGAGCTTGCCGGCGAGGTTGTCGATCACCGCGACTTCCTCGGTCAGCAGCAACTGGATGTCGGGCAGGCCGAGATCGTCGCGCGGCGCGGTGTTCGCGAGCTTCTTCTCGATGTAGCGCACCGCGTCGTAGCCGAAGTAGCCGGCGAGGCCGCCGCAGAAGCGCGGCAGGCCCGGGCGCTGCGCGACCTTGAAGCGCGCCTGGAACGATTCGATGAACTGGAACGGGTCGCCGTCGTGCGTCTCGACGACCTGGCCGTCGCGCACGACTTCCGACACGCCGTTGCGGGTGCGCACCAGCGTGCGGGCGGGCAGGCCGATGAACGAATAGCGGCCGAAGCGTTCGCCGCCGACCACCGATTCGAGCAGGAACGAGTTGGCGCCCGCGCGTTCGGGCTGGGCCAGCTTCAGGTAGAGGGACAGCGGCGTTTCGAGATCGGCGAGGGCTTCCGCGATCAGCGGGATGCGGTTGTAGCCTTCGTTCGCGAGCGATTGGAATTCGAGTTCGGTCATGTTCCGGTCCTGTTCGGGACGAGCGGCGCGTGCGCCAGGGATCACTTGACGCTGCGCGGGTGGCCGTCGGCGAAAGGGCGGTCGATCGAGAAGTGCCTGTTGCCGGCCGGCACTCCGGGCGTGAACGTCGCGAGCCTGCGGCCGGTCCTGAACGCGAGCGTTCGGACGCGGTGGAACTCGAGGTGGTGCGACGGTCGGCGCGCGGATGCGCAGCGAGATAAAAAACGGCGCTGAAGACGTGCTTCAGCGTACCTCATCGAAGAGGTTAGCGCGACCAGCGACGCCAGGGCCAGGCTCCCCGGTCGATGCTGCTCAGACTCCGTTTTTTATTCAGAAACATGCGGATGGAAGAAATAATCAGATGGTTGGCCGGCCGGCGTTGTGCGCGGAAATTGCGCGAGCCGCGACCAGCAACGAATCGACTATACCATCCGAATTTATCGTTTGTATAGCTTTGCCGTGGTTGTAGCCGTACGGCACCGTCAGCGTCGCCATCCCGGCCGCGCGGCCCGCCAGCGCATCGTTTTCCGAGTCGCCGATCGCGACCGCGGCGTCCGGCGCGACGCCGAGCGCGTCGCAGGCCGTCAGCATCGGCAGCGGGTCGGGCTTCTTGCGCGCGACGCTGTCGCCGCCCAGCACGATGCCGAAGCAGCCGGCCAGCCCGTATTGTTCGAGCAGCTCGACCGCGAAGCGGTGCGGCTTGTTCGTCACGCACGCGAGCCGGATGCCGGCCGCGCGCAGTGCATCGAGGCCGGCTGCCACGTCCGGATAGAGGCGCGTGTGGCGGCCGTTGATCTTCGCGTATTCGCTCTGATAGATCGCCAGTGCGTCGTCGAAGCGCGCGTGCGCTTCGTCGGCCGGGAAGCGCGGCTTCAGCACGCTCTGGATCAGGTGTTCGGAGCCCTTGCCGACGTAGCCGATCACTTCGTCGCGCGACGTGGCCGGCGCGCCGAGCTGCGCGAGCATCCCGTTCAGGCCGGCCGTGAAATCGTCGGCGGTATCGACCATCGTGCCGTCGAGGTCGATCAGCGCGGCGTCGATGCGCGGCGCGGCAAAGCGGATCGGGGCCGCGTCCGTGGCGGCCTCGGCCGGCGCGCGGCCGGCGAACGACGAGTCGGCCACGGCGTCAGCTCCGTTCGACGGTCGCGAGCGCCGCGCGCATCTCGTCGATCACCTTGCGGTAGTCGGGCTTGCCGAAGATCGCCGAACCCGCGACGAACGTGTCCGCGCCGGCCGCCGCGATTTCCGCGATGTTGTCGGCCTTCACGCCGCCGTCGACTTCGAGCAGGATCTCGCGGCCCGTGCGCTCGGTGTACGCGTCGATGCGCGCACGCGCCTCGCGCAGCTTGTTCAGCGTTTCCGGAATGAACGACTGGCCGCCGAAGCCGGGGTTCACCGACATCAGCAGCACGAAGTCGAGGCGATCCATCACGTGGTCGAGGTAGTTCAGCGGCGTGGCCGGATTGAACACGAGACCGGCCTTGCAGCCGTGGTCGCGGATCAGCGACAGCGTGCGGTCGATGTGATCGGAGCCTTCCGGGTGGAAGCTGATCAGGTTCGCGCCGGCCTTCGCGAAATCGGGCACGATCCGGTCGACCGGGCGCACCATCAGGTGCACGTCGATCGGCACCTGCACGTGCGGGCGGATCGCCTCGCAGACGAGCGGGCCGATCGTCAGGTTCGGCACATAATGGTTGTCCATCACGTCGAAGTGAATCCAGTCGGCGCCGGCGGCGACCACGTTGCGGACTTCTTCGCCGAGCCGTGCAAAGTCGGCCGACAGGATGCTGGGAGCGATGCGGAATTGAGTCATGACAGGGGAGCGGGGGACGTTGCGGCGCAAAACCGTCATTCTACCGTCCGGCGACCCGGCGCGCGGCGGCAGGCCGTGCGGTTGCGGCCCGATTGCGCATAGAATGCCGAACCAATGCGGCGCGCCCGCGGCCCGGCCGCTCGAGTCGGCGCGCGCGGTTACCTAGAGCGGACACACCATGAGTCAGTATCAGTTCACCGTTTCGGTGAAAACCAGCTACTTGCCGGAACAATCCGACCCCGATCACCGTCAATACGCATTCGCGTACACGCTGACGATCCGCAATACCGGACAGGTCGCGGCGCAACTGATCGCCCGTCACTGGATCATCACGGACAGCGAGAGCCACGTGCAGGAAGTGAAGGGACTCGGCGTCGTCGGGCACCAGCCGCTGCTGCAGCCGGGCGAGCATTTCGAATACACGAGCTGGGCCGTGATCGCGACGCCGGTCGGCACGATGCGCGGTGCGTACTTCTGCGTGGCGGAAGACGGCGAGCGTTTCGAGGCGCCGGTCGACGAGTTCGCCCTGCACATGCCGCGCACGCTGCATTGAGCGTGCAGTGTGCGACGGGCGTCAGCGCGGCTGGCGGTCGTTGTGGCGGGCCTGCTTCTTTCTGCCCGACGACGTCCACACGACGATGAAGATCAGCAGGGCAAGCGCTACGAAGGCTTCGAGCGCGAAGATGAGCATCGGATATTGGTCGAGAAAATCTGACATGGCGGTTTCCATCAAGAACGGACATTGTATGTGGTTTGGGCCCCGGCTGGCCGGGTGGATGGCCGCCGCCGCGGCGGCGGCGCTGCTCGCGGCGTGCGGTGGCGCGCCGACGCGGACCTCCGCGCTGAAGCCGCCGACCGGCGCGGCGATCGTGCCGGGGCAGGTCGCCGCGAAGCGGCTCACGCCGGTCGCGTGGCAGCAGGTGCCGGGCTGGCAGGACGATTCGTTGATCGGCGCGACGGCCGCGCTGCGGCAGAACTGCGCGCGGCTCGCGCGCCAGCCGGCCTGGGCGCGCGCTTGCGCGGCCGCCGACCGGCTCGACGAACTCGACGTCAGCAGCGCCCGCACTTTCTTCGAAACGTATTTCACGCCGTTCCAGCTCGCGAATACCGACGGTACGCTCGACGGGCTCGTGACCGGCTATTACGAGCCGCTGCTGCACGGTTCGCGCGTGCGCCGCGGCCCGTATCAGTACGCGCTCTATCGCTGGCCGGCCGGCTATCGCGCGGGCGCCCCGCTGCCGGCACGCGCGCAGCTTGAGCGCGCCGGCATCCTGAACGGCAACGAACTCGTGTGGGTCGACGATCCGATCGAGGCGTTCTTCCTGCAGGTGCAGGGCTCGGGTCGCGTGCTGCTCGACGACGGTTCGGTGATGCGGGTCGGCTTCGGCGGCACCAACAACCAGCCGTACCGTTCGATCGGCAAGTGGCTGCTCGATCGCGGCGAGCTGACGCCCGCGCAGGCAACGATGCAGGGCATCAAGGCGTGGGCGAAGGCGAACCCGACGCGCGTCGACGCGCTGCTCGACACGAATCCGCGCTTCGTGTTCTTCCGCGACATGCCGACCAAGGAAGATGCGCCGCATGGCGGCGCGGACGGTCCGATCGGCGCGCTCGGCGTGCCGCTGACGCCGGAGCGCTCGATCGCGGTCGATCCGTCGTCGATCCCGCTCGGCACGCCGGTGTTTCTGCAGACCACGCGTCCGCTGACGAATACGCCGATGAACCGGCTCGTGTTCGCGCAGGATACGGGCTCGGCGATCAAGGGTGGCGTGCGGGCCGACTATTTCTGGGGGCTCGGCGACGACGCGGGTGATCAGGCTGGCCGGATGAAGCAGGTCGGCCGGATGTGGCTGCTGTTCCCGAATTCGTGATTCGGGATGACGCGGGCTGCACGGAGGAGGCGGTCTGTGCTTGAGCCGCGGGGTTCGTGGCGTGTCTCGGGTGCGTGGCGCATGCCGACGGTCTGATCGCGGGTGCGGCCCTGTGATTTAGGTTCGCGTGATGCAGCGATGTCACGTCGAACGACGCTTTGGAATTGAAACAGCCCGATCGGTGTTGGCCGATCGGGCTGTTTCATTTGCCGGCACGGATTCGCCGTTGGGCGACGTACAGGTGGCGAGCGACCCTCAGCCCTTGCGCTTGTCGACGACCCGGCGCGCCTTGCCGACCGACCGCTCGATGCCGTTCACGGGCAGCACGTTGATCACGGCCGTCACGCCGATCAGCGACTTGATGTCGTACGCGAGCGCCTGTTTTGCCACCTGGATCGCCGCGGTGTCGGGCGCGGTTTCCGGGCAGGGTTCGACGTTGAGCGTCAGCACGTCGAGCGGGCCTTCCTTCGTCAGCACGATCTGATAGTGCGGCGCGAGCGCGCGCTGCTTGAGCAACTGTTCCTCGATTTGCGTCGGGAACACGTTGACGCCGCGCACGATCATCATGTCGTCCGACCGGCCGGTGATCTTCTCCATCCGGCGCATCGTCCGGGCGGTGCCCGGCAGCAGGCGCGTGAGGTCGCGCGTGCGATAGCGGATGATCGGCAGCGCTTCCTTCGTCAGCGACGTGAACACGAGCTCGCCGAGTTCGCCGTCCGGGAGCACTTCGCCGGTTTCCGGATCGATGATTTCCGGATAGAAGTGATCTTCCCAGATGGTCGGGCCGTCCTTGGTCTCGACGCATTCGGACGCCACGCCGGGGCCCATCACTTCGGACAGTCCGTAGATGTCGACTGCGTCGATGCCCATCCGCTGTTCGATGGCGACGCGCATGTCGTTGGTCCACGGCTCCGCGCCGAAGATGCCGATGCGCAGCGAGCTTTGCACGGGATCGAGGCCCTGGCGCTCGATCTCGTCGGCGATCGACAGCATGTAGCTCGGCGTGACCATGATGATGTCGGGCCGGAAATCCTGGATCAGCTGTACCTGCTTTTCGGTCTGGCCGCCGCCGAACGGGATCACGGTGAGGCCCGCGCGTTCTGCGCCGTAGTGCGCGCCGAGCCCGCCCGTGAACAGCCCGTAGCCGTAGCTGACGTGCACCTTGTCGCCGCGGCGTGCGCCGGCGGCGCGGATCGAGCGGGCGACGAGATTCGCCCACGTATCGATGTCGGCAGCCGTATAGCCGACGACCGTCGGCTTGCCGGTCGTGCCCGACGACGCGTGGATGCGCGAGATCCGGTCCTGCGGCACCGCGAACATCCCGAACGGATAGCTGTCGCGCAGGTCGCCCTTGGTCGTGAACGGGAAGCGCGACAGGTCGGCGAGCGTCTTCAGGTCGTCCGGATGCACGCCGGCTTCGTCGAACTTGCGGCGATAGACGGGCGAGTGATCATACGCATGCCGGAGCGACCACTTGAGGCGCTCGAGCTGCAGCGCGGTCAGCTCGTCGCGTGAGGCGGTCTCGATCGGCTCGAGCGGTAGCGGGGTAGTCATGCATGTCTCCAGTGTTTGTTATGGGCGAGCCGTCGACGTCAGCGGTCTTCCGGGATGACCGTGCCCTTGATCTGGGCGGATTTGCCGCGAAACATCGCGACCGTGTCGCCTGTCTGGTTCGTGACGCGGATGTCGTAGATGCCGTGGCGGCCGGCGCGCGCCTGCTCGATCGCCTCGGCCGTCAGCACGTCGCCGCCGTGCACGGGGCGCAGGAATTCGATCGAGCAGCCGGCCGCGACCGCACTCAGGTTGTACGAGTTGCACGCGAACGCGAACGTCGAATCGGCGAGCGTGAAGATGATCCCGCCGTGGCAGGTCTGGTGCCCATTCAGGAATTCGGGTCGCACGCGCATCTGCAGGCGGGCGTAGCCCGCGCGTACTTCGGCGATCTCCATGCCGAACGCGCGGCTGCAGGCGTCGGCGTCGTACATGGCCTGCGCGGTCGCGCGGGCGAGCGCATCGGGGGCGAGCGTGGCGGTGGCGTTCGTCATGTCAACGTCCCTCGAAGCGCGGTGCGCGCTTCCCGATGAAGGCCTGCACGCCTTCCGCATAGTCGTGCGACTGGCCGAGCTTGCGCTGCAGGTCGCGTTCCAGGTCGAGCTGCTGATCGAGCGTGTTCGTGACGCTGTCCCGCATCGACTGCTTGATCGATGCGATGGCGAGCGTCGGCTGCTGCGCGAGCTGGGTGGCGAGCTGGCGGGTTGTCGCGACGAGCGCTTCGTCGTCGACCGCACGCCAGATCAGGCCCCACTGTTCGGCCTGTTCGGCGCCGAGCTTGTCGCCGGTCAGTGCGAGCCCCAGCGCGCGTGCCATGCCGACGCGTTGCGGCAGGAACCACGTGCCGCCCGAATCGGGCACGAGCCCGATCTTGACGAAGGCCTGGATGAAACTGCTCGAACGGGCGGCAAACACCAGATCGCACGCAAGTGCGAGATTCGCGCCGGCGCCGGCGGCCGTGCCGTTGACGGCCGCGATCACCGGAATCGGCAGACGCTGCAGGCGGCGGATCAGCGGATTGAAATGCTCGTCGATCAGCGTGCCGAGATCGGTGGACGCGCCCGGCGTGAAGTCGAGGTCGGCCAGATCCTGGCCCGCGCAAAAGCCGCGGCCCGCACCCGTCAGAATCAGCGCACGCGCGCCGGCCGCCTCGACTTCATCGAGCGCCGACTGCAGTTCGCGATGCATCGCCCGCGTGAAGCTGTTCAGCTTGTCGGGCCGGTTGAGCGTGATCGTGGCCACGCCCGCGGCCTGATCGATATCCAGCTGGATCGCCTGATAGGACATGCAGTGTCTCCTTCATGACTTCGTTATAGGCGGACGGTGCGTGGGTTACACGCGTTCGATCGCGATCGCGATGCCCTGGCCGACGCCGATGCACATCGTACAGAGCGCGAACCGGCCGCCGGTGCGCTCGAGTTGATGGAGCGCCGTGGTGACGAGCCGGGCGCCCGATGCGCCGAGCGGGTGGCCGAGCGCGATCGCACCGCCGTTCGGGTTCACGCGCGGATCGTCGTCGGCGACGCCGAGCATGCGCAGCACGGCGAGACCTTGCGACGCGAACGCCTCGTTCAGTTCGATCACGTCGAACTGGTCGATGCGCATCCCGAGCTGGTGCAGGAGTTTCTGCGTGGCCGGCGCGGGACCGATGCCCATCACGCGCGGCTCGACGCCGGCGGTCGCCATGCCGACGACGCGCGCGCGGCGGCGCAGGCCATACTGGTCGGCCGCCTGCGCATTGGCGAGCAGCAGCGCGCAGGCGCCGTCGTTCACGCCCGACGCGTTGCCGGCCGTCACCGAGCCGTCCGGGCGCACGACGCCCTTCAGCTTCGCAAGCGCCTCGAGCGACGTTTCGCGCGGATGCTCGTCACGCGACACGACGATGGCATCGCCTTTCTTCTGCGGAATCGTGACCGCGACGATTTCTTCGGCGAGCGTGCCGTCCTGCTGCGCCCGCGCGGCTTTCTGCTGGCTGCGCAGTGCGAACAGGTCCTGATCCGCGCGGCTGATGTCGTAGTCGAGCGCGACGTTCTCGGCCGTCTCCGGCATCGAATCGACGCCATACAGCTGCTTCATCAGCGGATTGACGAAGCGCCAGCCGATCGTCGTGTCGAAGATGTTGGCCTGGCGCGCGAACGCGCTCGCGGCCTTGCCCATCACGAACGGTGCGCGCGTCATGCTCTCGACGCCGCCAGCAATCATCAGACGTGCTTCACCTGCCTTGATCGCGCGCGCGGCCGTGCCGACCGCGTCCATCCCGGAGCCGCACAGCCGGTTCAGCGTCGTGCCGGGCACGGCAGTGGGCAGGCCCGCCAGCAGCGCCGACATGCGTGCCACGTTGCGGTTGTCCTCGCCGGCCTGGTTCGCACAACCGTAGACCACGTCGTCGATCGCCGCCCAGTCAACGTCGCGGTTGCGCTCGATCAGCGCCTTGAGCGGCACCGCGCCGAGGTCGTCGGCACGGACATCTTTCAGGGCGCCGCCGTAGCGGCCGATGGGGGTGCGAATCGCATCGCAGATGTAGGCGTCTGTCATGGGCGTATCGATGAGTGACGAACCCGCCGGGTGGCGGATTCGTTCATGGTAGAGAACATGGCGGCGTTTGCACGTCGGCCAATCGGGTTATGCCGTCTGGCCGGCTTCCGCAGGTACCGCCTTCGGGGCAACATGGACGCGGCTTTGCACCACGCGGAACCGGTTGGCGACGAATGCCGGATCGGCCAGCGCGGCGTTGGCCGCCGGGTTCGCGCCCGTGCCGTGGAAGTCGGAGAACGCGGCCGACTGGTTGACGAATACGCCGCCCGTGAGGTTGATCGACAGCGCGACGCCGCCACGCACCGCCGCGTCGTGCGCGGCATCGACGATCGCGTCGTCGGTGCTGTAGACGGAGAGGGTCAGTGCGCCATGCTCGGCGGCGATTTCACCGGCCAGGTCGAGCGACTGGGCAGTCGAGTCGGTCGAGATCACGAACGAGATCGGGCCGAACCACTCCTGCGTGAATTTCTCGCGGTCGGCCACGTCGAGTTGCAGCACGAGCGGCGTGCGCACGCGCGCATCGGGGAACGCGGGGTGCTGGAGGGTCTGGCTGTCGGCGAGCACGCGGCCGAGCTTGCGTGCGTCGTCGATGCGCGCGGTCACGCCGTCGTTCTGGATCGCGCCGATCAGTTCGACCGAGCGTGCCGGGTCGCCGGTGAGTTTCTGCACGGCAACCGCGATGGCTTGCGCGACTTCGTCGAAGCTCGCGTGGCCGTCGGCCGTCCGGATGCCGTCGCGCGGCACGTAGATGTTCTGCGGTGCGGTGCACATCTGGCCGGAGTACAGCGCCAGCGAGAACGCGATGTTCTTGGCGGCGGCCTTCAGATCGTCGGTCGAATCGATCACGATCTGGTTGACGCCGGCTTTTTCGGTGTAGACCTGTGCCTGATGGGCATGGCGTTCGAGCCACGTGCCGTTCTGCGTGCTGCCGGTGAAGTCGATCAGCTTGATCTCGGGGCGCAGCGCGAGCTCCTGGACCAGCGCGCCGTCGTTGGGCTCGGTCGCCAGCAGCGTGACGACGTTCGGATCGAACCCGGCTTCGCGCAGCACGTCGCGGGCGATCCGCACCGTGATGGCGAGCGGCAGGATCGCGCCCGGGTGCGGTTTGACGATCACCGTATTACCGGTTGCCAGGTCGGCGAACAGGCCGGGGTAGCCGTTCCAGGTCGGGAACGTGCAGCAGCCGAGCACGAGGCCCGTGCCGCGCGGCACGATCGTATAGCGCTTGTGCATCGCGAGCGGCGGGTTCTTGCCTTGCGGCTTTTCCCAGTGCGCATCGGCCGGGATGCGGCGCAGCTCGTCCCACGCATAGGCGACCGCTTCGAGGGCGCGGTCCTGCGCGTGTGGGCCGCCGGCCTGGAACGCCATCATGAAGGCTTGCCCGGTGGTGTGCATCACGCTGTAGGCAATTTCGAAGCTTGCGCGGTTCAGGCGCGCCAGGATTTCGAGGCTGACGCCGACCCACGCGCTCGGGCCAGCTTCGCGCCACGTGCGTTGCGCGGCGGCGGCGGCGGCGATCAGTGCGTCGGGCGTCGATTTCGGGTACCGGACGCCCAGCGCGATGCCGTACGGCGAGCGCTCGGCGCCGACCGTTTCACCGGTCGCCGGCTGGTCGAGTACGAAGGTCGTGTCGAGGTGCGACTTGAACGCGGCCTCACCGTCCGCGCTTGCGCTTTCCCCGTACACTTTGGGGCTCGGCATTTCGGCGAACGGGCTCCAGTACCCGCGGCTCTCGATGGCGGCGAGTGCGTGTTTCAGCGTGTCTTCGTGCTTCGTGAACAGGGCATGGGTCATGGCGGCGGCCTGATGAACGTTGAGAGGGATTGGATCGATTAATTAACCGACCGGTTGGTCGGAGAATGGTAGCATCAAACTATTCGCATGTGCGAGGCGTTTCTCATTTCATTGATCGAGGAGAAATAGATGGCTTACGAGAACATCCTGGTGGAGACCCGGGGGCGTGTCGGTCTGGTGACGCTGAACCGTCCGAAGGCGCTGAATGCGCTGAACGATGCGCTGATGGATGAGCTGGGCGCCGCGCTGAAGGCGTTCGATGCGGACGACGACATCGGCGCGATCGTCGTGACCGGGAGCGAAAAGGCGTTCGCGGCCGGTGCGGACATCGGCATGATGGCGACCTACTCCTATATGGATGTCTATCGGGGCGACTACATCACGCGCAACTGGGAGACGGTCCGCGAGATCCGCAAGCCGATCATTGCCGCGGTTTCGGGCTTTGCGCTGGGCGGTGGCTGCGAGCTGGCAATGATGTGCGACATCATTTTCGCGGCGGACACGGCCAAGTTCGGTCAGCCGGAAATCAAGCTGGGCGTCATGCCGGGGGCGGGTGGCACGCAGCGTTTGCCGCGCGCGGTATCGAAGGCGAAGGCGATGGACATGTGCCTGACCGCGCGCTTCATGGACGCTGTCGAAGCGGAGCGTGCCGGGCTCGTGTCACGCGTGCTGCCCGCCGACAAGCTGCTCGACGAGGCGATTGCCGCCGCCACCACGATCGCCGAGTTTTCGTTGCCGGCAGTCATGATGGTCAAGGAGTCGGTGAACCGCGCGTACGAGACGACGCTGGCTGAAGGCGTTCACTTCGAGCGCCGGCTGTTCCATTCGCTGTTCGCAACCGAAGATCAGAAGGAAGGGATGGCGGCATTCGTCGAGAAGCGGAAGCCGGTCTTCAAGCACCGCTGATCGACTGGCGTCGGTCGGGTGTCCGGTGGCTGGCCTGCACCGGTTATCGGCGTGATCGCCTTGCCCCGTTCATCAAAAGCCTCCGTGCGCGGTAGCGCACGGAGGCTTTTTCAAACTTTCTTCACAAAGCGCTTGCATGGATGGGGACAGGTGCTTAGAATCACGCCTCTTTCGCGCTAACGGAAACGCGGCGCGGAGGGAAGGGAAGCAGTGCCGTTGGAGTTCGGAAGGTAGCGAGCCTCGGCGGTACGGAAGTTGAGCCCCGCAGTCGCAACGAAGTCGTTCAGAAAGTTGTTGACGAACTGCGAAACACGGTTCATAATCTCGCTTCTCTGCTGCTGAAAACGCAGCGCTGCTGAGGGGTTCAAGATCCCTCGCAGACATGCTCTTTAAAAATTAACAGCCGATAAGTGTGGGCGCTTGATGACAGCGAGCTGATCCTCGGATCAGATAGCAAAAGTATCAAGAGTCTCACACTAAAGTAAGTCAGGTTTATGAAGTGATTCATATTCCTGTCAGCTTTGAGTGAGCGACCGGTTCGAAAGAACCGAAAACAGTAACAGGTTTGAACTGAAGAGTTTGATCCTGGCTCAGATTGAACGCTGGCGGCATGCCTTACACATGCAAGTCGAACGGCAGCACGGGTGCTTGCACCTGGTGGCGAGTGGCGAACGGGTGAGTAATACATCGGAACATGTCCTGTAGTGGGGGATAGCCCGGCGAAAGCCGGATTAATACCGCATACGATCCACGGATGAAAGCGGGGGACCTTCGGGCCTCGCGCTATAGGGTTGGCCGATGGCTGATTAGCTAGTTGGTGGGGTAAAGGCCTACCAAGGCGACGATCAGTAGCTGGTCTGAGAGGACGACCAGCCACACTGGGACTGAGACACGGCCCAGACTCCTACGGGAGGCAGCAGTGGGGAATTTTGGACAATGGGCGAAAGCCTGATCCAGCAATGCCGCGTGTGTGAAGAAGGCCTTCGGGTTGTAAAGCACTTTTGTCCGGAAAGAAATCCTTGGCTCTAATACAGTCGGGGGATGACGGTACCGGAAGAATAAGCACCGGCTAACTACGTGCCAGCAGCCGCGGTAATACGTAGGGTGCAAGCGTTAATCGGAATTACTGGGCGTAAAGCGTGCGCAGGCGGTTTGCTAAGACCGATGTGAAATCCCCGGGCTCAACCTGGGAACTGCATTGGTGACTGGCAGGCTAGAGTATGGCAGAGGGGGGTAGAATTCCACGTGTAGCAGTGAAATGCGTAGAGATGTGGAGGAATACCGATGGCGAAGGCAGCCCCCTGGGCCAATACTGACGCTCATGCACGAAAGCGTGGGGAGCAAACAGGATTAGATACCCTGGTAGTCCACGCCCTAAACGATGTCAACTAGTTGTTGGGGATTCATTTCCTTAGTAACGTAGCTAACGCGTGAAGTTGACCGCCTGGGGAGTACGGTCGCAAGATTAAAACTCAAAGGAATTGACGGGGACCCGCACAAGCGGTGGATGATGTGGATTAATTCGATGCAACGCGAAAAACCTTACCTACCCTTGACATGGTCGGAATCCCGCTGAGAGGTGGGAGTGCTCGAAAGAGAACCGGCGCACAGGTGCTGCATGGCTGTCGTCAGCTCGTGTCGTGAGATGTTGGGTTAAGTCCCGCAACGAGCGCAACCCTTGTCCTTAGTTGCTACGCAAGAGCACTCTAAGGAGACTGCCGGTGACAAACCGGAGGAAGGTGGGGATGACGTCAAGTCCTCATGGCCCTTATGGGTAGGGCTTCACACGTCATACAATGGTCGGAACAGAGGGTTGCCAACCCGCGAGGGGGAGCTAATCCCAGAAAACCGATCGTAGTCCGGATTGCACTCTGCAACTCGAGTGCATGAAGCTGGAATCGCTAGTAATCGCGGATCAGCATGCCGCGGTGAATACGTTCCCGGGTCTTGTACACACCGCCCGTCACACCATGGGAGTGGGTTTTACCAGAAGTGGCTAGTCTAACCGCAAGGAGGACGGTCACCACGGTAGGATTCATGACTGGGGTGAAGTCGTAACAAGGTAGCCGTATCGGAAGGTGCGGCTGGATCACCTCCTTTCCAGAGCTATCTCGCGAAGTTGAGCGCTCACGCTTATCGGCTGTAAATTAAAGACAGACTCAGGGGTCTGTAGCTCAGTCGGTTAGAGCACCGTCTTGATAAGGCGGGGGTCGTTGGTTCGAATCCAACCAGACCCACCATTGTCTGGCGGTAACACACCTGAGGCAAATCTGTACATGGGGGCATAGCTCAGCTGGGAGAGCACCTGCTTTGCAAGCAGGGGGTCGTCGGTTCGATCCCGTCTGCCTCCACCAATCCTCAATGACAAACATTCGAATGACGATTGTTCGAGTCTTTGTCATTGGCGATTGAGCCAGTCAGAGGATATCAACAGATATCGGCTGTCGTTCTTTAACAATCTGGAAGAAGTAAGTAATTTGGATAGCGGAAGCGTCTTGAGATGGACGTGGAAACTATCCGGGTTGTGATTGTATCGATGTATCTCAAGATGATTCGAACTCTATGTTCGACTCAATTGGAATACGGCACAACGCGAGAACTCAACCTGTAACGAGACAGACTCGTTATAGGGTCAAGCGAACAAGTGCATGTGGTGGATGCCTTGGCGATCACAGGCGATGAAGGACGCGGTAGCCTGCGAAAAGCTACGGGGAGCTGGCAAACAAGCTTTGATCCGTAGATGTCCGAATGGGGAAACCCACTCCTTTTGGAGTATCCATGGCTGAATACATAGGCCATGCGAAGCGAACGCGGTGAACTGAAACATCTAAGTAACCGCAGGAAAAGAAATCAACCGAGATTCCCAAAGTAGTGGCGAGCGAAATGGGATGAGCCTTGCACTCTTTATTTGTATTGTTAGCCGAACGCTCTGGAAAGTGCGGCCATAGCAGGTGATAGCCCTGTAGGCGAAAACAGTATGAAAGAACTAGGTGTGCGACAAGTAGGGCGGGACACGTGAAATCCTGTCTGAAGATGGGGGGACCATCCTCCAAGGCTAAATACTCGTGATCGACCGATAGTGAACCAGTACCGTGAGGGAAAGGCGAAAAGAACCCCGGGAGGGGAGTGAAATAGATCCTGAAACCGCATGCATACAAACAGTCGGAGCCTCGTAAGGGGTGACGGCGTACCTTTTGTATAATGGGTCAGCGACTTACGTTCAGTAGCAAGCTTAACCGTATAGGGCAGGCGTAGCGAAAGCGAGTCCGAATAGGGCGTTCAGTTGCTGGGCGTAGACCCGAAACCAGGTGATCTATCCATGGCCAGGATGAAGGTGCGGTAACACGTACTGGAGGTCCGAACCCACTAACGTTGAAAAGTTAGGGGATGAGCTGTGGATAGGGGTGAAAGGCTAAACAAACCTGGAAATAGCTGGTTCTCTCCGAAAACTATTTAGGTAGTGCCTCGTGTCTCACCTTCGGGGGTAGAGCACTGTCATGGTTGGGGGGTCTATTGCAGATTACCCCGCCATAGCAAACTCCGAATACCGAAGAGTGCAATCACGGGAGACAGACATCGGGTGCTAACGTCCGGTGTCAAGAGGGAAACAACCCAGACCGCCAGCTAAGGTCCCCAAATATAGCTAAGTGGGAAACGAAGTGGGAAGGCTAAAACAGTCAGGAGGTTGGCTTAGAAGCAGCCACCCTTTAAAGAAAGCGTAATAGCTCACTGATCGAGTCGTCCTGCGCGGAAGATGTAACGGGGCTAAGCTATATACCGAAGCTGCGGATGCGAGCTTGCTCGCATGGTAGGAGAGCGTTCCGTAAGCCTGCGAAGGTGCCTTGTAAAGGGTGCTGGAGGTATCGGAAGTGCGAATGCTGACATGAGTAGCGATAAAGGGGGTGAAAGGCCCCCTCGCCGTAAGCCCAAGGTTTCCTACGCAACGTTCATCGGCGTAGGGTGAGTCGGCCCCTAAGGCGAGGCAGAAATGCGTAGCTGATGGGAAGCAGGTCAATATTCCTGCACCATTGTTAGATGCGATGGGGGGACGGATCGCGGAAGGTTGTCCGGGTGTTGGAAGTCCCGGTCGCTGCATTGGAGAAGGCGCTTAGGCAAATCCGGGCGCGTAATTCAAGGGTGTGGCGCGAGCTCCTTCGGGAGCGAAGCAATTGGAAGTGGTTCCAAGAAAAGCCTCTAAGCTTCAGTCTAACGATGACCGTACCGCAAACCGACACAGGTGGGCGAGATGAGTATTCTAAGGCGCTTGAGAGAACTCGGGAGAAGGAACTCGGCAAATTGGTACCGTAACTTCGGGATAAGGTACGCCCTTGTAGCTTGACTGGCCTGCGCCAGGAGGGTGAAGGGGTTGCAATAAACTGGTGGCTGCGACTGTTTAATAAAAACACAGCACTCTGCAAACACGAAAGTGGACGTATAGGGTGTGACGCCTGCCCGGTGCCGGAAGATTAAATGATGGGGTGCAAGCTCTTGATTGAAGTCCCGGTAAACGGCGGCCGTAACTATAACGGTCCTAAGGTAGCGAAATTCCTTGTCGGGTAAGTTCCGACCTGCACGAATGGCGTAACGATGGCCACACTGTCTCCTCCCGAGACTCAGCGAAGTTGAAGTGTTTGTGATGATGCAATCTACCCGCGGCTAGACGGAAAGACCCCATGAACCTTTACTGTAGCTTTGCATTGGACTTTGAACCGATCTGTGTAGGATAGGTGGGAGGCTATGAAACCGGAACGCTAGTTTCGGTGGAGCCGTCCTTGAAATACCACCCTGGTTTGTTTGAGGTTCTAACCTTGGCCCGTGATCCGGGTCGGGGACAGTGCATGGTAGGCAGTTTGACTGGGGCGGTCTCCTCCCAAAGCGTAACGGAGGAGTACGAAGGTACGCTAGGTACGGTCGGAAATCGTGCTGATAGTGCAATGGCATAAGCGTGCTTAACTGCGAGACCGACAAGTCGAGCAGGTGCGAAAGCAGGTCATAGTGATCCGGTGGTTCTGTATGGAAGGGCCATCGCTCAACGGATAAAAGGTACTCTGGGGATAACAGGCTGATACCGCCCAAGAGTTCATATCGACGGCGGTGTTTGGCACCTCGATGTCGGCTCATCTCATCCTGGGGCTGTAGCCGGTCCCAAGGGTATGGCTGTTCGCCATTTAAAGAGGTACGTGAGCTGGGTTTAAAACGTCGTGAGACAGTTTGGTCCCTATCTGCCGTGGGCGTTGGATATTTGAAGGGGGCTGCTCCTAGTACGAGAGGACCGGAGTGGACGAACCTCTGGTGTACCGGTTGTCACGCCAGTGGCATCGCCGGGTAGCTATGTTCGGAAGAGATAACCGCTGAAAGCATCTAAGCGGGAAACTCGCCTTAAGATGAGATATCCCTGGGGACTAGATCCCCTTGAAGGGTCGTTCGAGACCAGGACGTTGATAGGTCAGGTGTGTAAGCGCAGTAATGCGTTCAGCTAACTGATACTAATTGCCCGTAAGGCTTGATCCTATAACAAGTCTGCCTTGTAGATCGGCGCCGTGCGAAAGCACCGGTCGCGATCCAAAGCGACATGTTGAATTCTCGTGTGTGATACACACAACCTAATTACTGCTTCTTCCCAGATTGGTTCTGTTGGCCACGCCAGCAGAACAACCCTCTTTGCCTGATGACCATAGCGAGTCGGTCCCACCCCTTCCCATCCCGAACAGGACCGTGAAACGACTCTACGCCGATGATAGTGCGGATTCCCGTGTGAAAGTAGGTAATCGTCAGGCTCCCTAAGCCAAGAACCCCCGCCCGAAAGGCGGGGGTTTTTGCATTTCAGCGGCAGAAATGTGCGTGGAGTGTTTGGCATGGCTGCATGTCGTGCTGCACGCACTGAGGCTTGTAATGCTGCCGGGTGCGGAGAGGACGGAACGCAACTTTTCGTCTGTTGTGACGATTGTTGAAGTTGCCTGCAGCCTCACCGCGGACCATTTGCGTCAACGCGTGTGCCGAAGTGCTTCACGCCGAGCCATCACCAGGCAGTAGAGCCGCGCAAAGCGGCCAGCGCTGCGTAGTCCTCAGCCTCATCCTCTTCTTGGGCAGCTGCACCATAGGGCTGCTCTCGCCAGTTCAGCGCGCTGTAGTCGGGCGTGATGATGACTCTTCGGGAAGCAAAGCTGAACCGGAGATAGACGCGATCACCCGGCTTGAATCCGAACATCTCGAAATGCGCGTCGATGGCGCGCATCCATGGCATGTACGGTTGGCCATCCTGGGGAAGGTCCGGCTTGTTGCCGAGGGTCAGCTCAACCTCGGGATACTGTTTGAGCTTCTTGGGACGTGACTTACTATAGGCGTTAGCCATCTTCCGACTCCTTGTCCGAGTTGGTGGTGGTCAGCGGGTCGTATGGGTGGCAGCCCATGCGGCCCGTGACCTGCCCCCTGCAAACAGGGCCAGCCGGAGTCTAGTAAAGTTCGTTTTCGGAGAAGAAGACGAACATGAAGAAGCGCTTTACGGAACAGCAAATCATCGGGTTTCTGAAGGAAGCCGAGGCCGGTATGCCGGTCAAGGAACTGTGCAGGAAGCACGGGTTCAGTGATGCGTCGTTCTACACTTGGCGTGCGAAGTTCGGCGGCATGGAGGTCTCGGAAGCCCGCCGGCTCAAGAACCTCGAGGTGGAGAATGCCCGGCTGAAGAAGCTGCTGGCCGAAGCAATGCTCGATATGGAAGCGTTGAAGGTCGTCGTCAAGGGAAAGCCCTGAGCCCGCAAGCCAAACGCGAAGCAGTATCGGCGATTCGGGGGAAGGTCAACATCTCCGAGCGCCGCGCCTGCCGGCTTGTCGGGCTTTCTCGCAGCGTGCTGCATTACGACGCGAAGCCAGACCACGAGAATGAGGTGCTAGCGGCGCGTCTGGTGGAGTTGGCACACGAACGTCGTCGATTCGGCTACCGCCGATTGCACGCCCTAGTGGAACGCGAAGGCACGCACGCCAATCACAAGCGCATCTATCGCCTGTACCGTGAGGCAGGGCTGGCTGTGCGGCGCCGTCGCAAGCGCCACGGCGTAATGATTGAGCGCGAGCAACTGGCATTGCCGGGCGCCCCCAACGAGGTGTGGTCAATCGATTTCGTGATGGATGCGCTTTCCAACGGCCGGCGCGTGAAGTGCCTGACCGTCGTCGACGACTTCACGAAAGAGGCTGTCGACATCGTTGTCGACCATGGCATCTCAGGTTTGTATGTCGCTCGGGCATTGGACCGCGCAGCTCGCTTCCGTGGCTATCCCAAGGCGGTGCGAACAGACCAGGGCCCCGAATTTACGAGCCGCGCGCTTGACCAGTGGGCGTATGCGAACGGCGTCGCTCTGAAGTTGATTCAGGCGGGCAAGCCAACGCAGAATGCGTACATCGAATCGTTCAACGGCAAGTTCCGCGACGAATGCCTTAACGAGCACTGGTTCACGACGCTCGCGCATGCTCGGGCAGTCATCGCGGCATGGCGTCAGGACTACAACGAGCAAAGGCCGCACAGCGCACTGAACTACCTTGCGCCGTCAGAGTTTGCGGCGAAACATCGGGCAACCGCGGATACTCCTGCCGCTTTCCAGGAGTTGGTTTAAAGGGACTTTGCTAGAAGCCCATTGGCCCTATTGATGGGGGCAGGTCAGTGCAATCTTACTGAACAAAAACAATCCGACAACGCCAACGATGGCACCCGCTGCGAGGGCGACTGCGCAAGCATTTTTTGCTGACATGTTGTTGATCTTACCGATGCTTGGAATCAATGCATTCAATGCGCCAAAGCAGGGCGATACCTCTGATCAAATACAGGCAGTTGCTACAGGTAGCGAGAAGTTCGACACAGTCGTTGTGCCAGCTAGAGAAGATGGATTTAATCGACGCTATTTAGGCGAAAACTGCTGGTTTGCGATTAGGATCAATGCGAAGCATATCCCGAAGCTAAAATATATTGCTGCGTATCAGGTTGCGCCGGTGGCCGCAATAACTCACATTGCAGAGATTGAATCAATTATCCCGTACAACGATACGGGAAAATACATGATTCACTTCAAGGGGAAGGCAAAGCAGATTGGTCCAATTCCACGCTCTGTCGATAGTGATATCAATATGCAGTCGCCACGCTACGCGTTGAGAGACAAGGTGATCGCCGCGGAGAACTTGGACCAGGTATGGGCGTCGTCTGAATAAATGAATCAGCGACGGTGAAATTGGGATAACTGCTTCAATATGATTTTCTGGAGGATTAAAATTAATTTTGAGCGCTATCTTTGTCATAATTTTCTGGAAATAATTGATGTTGGCGTGTGGTGAACGTTTGGGATACTATTTTAGGTTCGGCATATGACGTCAAAAAACACGGGGCTGCTTATTTATTTCGATGAAAATAGGCGACGCGACTTGATTCGACAAAAGGTTGAGGGGAGTTATGAACCATTCTCGGATGCGCTAAGTGTCTATGATTGGGATATCGGGCAACTTAATATTGCGCTTCTGTGTTTTTCAGAAGTCACGATTGACTATATAGCTATAGCGAAAAAAGGGAGGCGTGTCGCGACTTCGAAGTCTAAAGTCGAATTCTCCAGCCTCGTGAATTTATCACAGGTTCCTCTCCCAGCCATTGAGTCAAGGCTTACAAATCGCTTAAAACAGTACTTCATTAAAGCGTCACAAGGTATTGGCGGAGCTATCCCAGATACCACATGGTCTGTTTTAGTTGATGCTATAAAGTTGGAACGTCCAGGATTAGCTGGCGAGATCGATCGACTTCTTGCACTCCGACGCTATTCCGGTCTCCGTCTGAGCGGTCAATCAGCCGAGATATTGATCCAGGAGAGGGAGGCTTTGGGCATCTCACTAGATATCTTCTCCGGTAGTAACCAGCTTCGCGAGCATGTGCTAACCGAGTGGGCGCCTAGCGAGGGTTTTGTTGAAGAAATAAATGAGGATGACTCATCAGCGAAGTTGGCTAACTTGCCAAAGGGGCAGTCATCATTTTTGATGGGGATACCAAAGCGCTACTTGCAAGAAGAATCTGCGATTCAGCATGATTTATTTAATTGGCCGGGTATGACTTCGATTCATGAGTCTGGAGTATCCGTCTTCAAGCAAGGTAATCGTTCGCTCAACGTTCTCTATGCAAATAGAAACGATCTTGAGCACACACTAGGGGTGGATTTAATTTACTATAACGAGTTCTATGGATTGTTTGTTCTTGTGCAATATAAATTGATGTCTGAAGAGGGTGGGGGTTTTGTATATCGTCCAGATGCTCAGTTTGCGAGTGAGTTGGAAAGAATGGATAATTTCTATAAGGAAATTCATTCCGACGATGCCATCAGATCTCATGCTGACTATCGACTGAGTGACGATGGCTTTATGATGAAAATGGTGCCAAACAGAGGACTTCAGCCAGCCTCTGGTGAGTTGGTAAAGGGGATGTATCTTCCGCGTAAATATGTGCATTACTTATTGAGTCCAAGCGGCCCCAAAGGGCCAAGAGGTGGGGTTCAAATCACCTTTGAAGATGCTCCTCGCTATCTCACGAATTCACAGTTTTCTGCCAGTGTTCACGATGGCTGGATTGGAACTCGGGGAGCTCAGTCTGAAACGCTCAAGAAAATGATCCGGAATTTCTATGAAACGGGCCGTGCAATACTTATTGCCGTCGAAACGAAGGATGTGCCTCAATTTACCAGGAAACCTTGGTATTAATTTATGTTCTTGGTGCTGATTTGAAGGGGCGTTGGAAGGTGTAGTGCGGTTTGATTTGCTGGAATGGAGTGTGTGGGAGGATGTATTTTGTAGAATTTAATTATTGGTGGATAAATATACAATACGGAGGATGTGCTGGATTGCCGTCTCCCCGCCACTCGAGTTTCATATGCTGAACGAGAATGCATAGATTTTTAAAGCACTAGTGGTGTCCTTTCGTGCATTACTGAGTTGTCTGGTCGACACATCGACAAGCGGTGAAGTATGGGATCCGCTCGACCCCAAAGGACGGATGCCTTTGTTCTCCGCTACTACGCACGCAAGCTCATCAATAACGTGCTCGATCAAGGAGGCCGTTTGCTCGAGCGAGAAAAACCCCCGACCTTAAGCGGATAGCGCGGCCGCGTGACTCTTCCCGATCGGAAGCAGAAGCACCGGACCTATGATCTCTTCGCCCAAGCGACACACAAGCTTGTGTGATTCAAGCCGTTGTAAGATTGGTCGCCCGGACGGTTCCAAGGTGCAATTTTTCAGCGGTGGTCCGATTCTCTATGTTCAGTAGGTTTGTGGCATCGGTGGCATCGACCGCGTCGACCAACCGTTTTCCGTGACGAATCGGAAGTAAGTGTTTGATTTGGTCGTTACGCGTGTTCAGCAATGGATTTGCTTTCAAAATCAGACGCGCAGCACCGTCACCTTTTGGGCGAAAAACGACACGCCAAGCGCTCGGCGGGTTATGCTCGCCGCTGGCACAATCTCCAGCGTTCGGCAGGGCAATCTAGCAGGTGGCTCACGTCGTTCGCGTCGCGCACTCGGGACATACCCAAGATGCGCCATTGGCCGCCCCTTAGCCAAACTTTAGGCCTTCCGAGCGGCGCTCATGGAGGTTGAGCGGACGCAGCACTATGAATGAAATCAAAACGGAGCACTGATGGCGAGCACTGAAGTAGACACCATCGACCTCACCTACGCAGACACACTGTGGAAAACCGCCGACACCTTGCGCGGCCAGGTGGATGCTGCTGAATACAAGCATGTTGTCCTTGGCTTGCTATTTCTCAAATACATCTCCGACAGTTTCGAGAGCCGCCGCGACGACCTGCGTGCCGAACTGACGAACGATGGCATCAAGGGCGAACAGCTCGAACGCCTGCTCGAATCGCGCGACGAGTACACCGCCGAGCGCGTGTTTTGGGTGCCACCCGAGGCGCGCTGGTCGAACCTGCAGAATCAAGCGACACGCCCCGACATTGCCACGCTGATCGATGATGCGATCCTTGCCGTCGAGAGGGACAACGCGAATCTCAAGGGCAAATTGCCACGCGACTACGCTCGCCGCGGCATCGAGCCGGTAAAGATGAAGGGGCTGATTGACCTCATCGCCGGCATCGGCTTCAAAGGTAGCCGGGGACGCGCACGCGACATACTTGGCCGCGTTGACCTGCCCCCATCAATAGGGCCAATGGGCTTCTAGCAAAGTCCCTTTAAACCAACTCCTGGAAAGCGGCAGGAGTATCCGCGGTTGCCCGATGTTTCGCCGCAAACTCTGACGGCGCAAGGTAGTTCAGTGCGCTGTGCGGCCTTTGCTCGTTGTAGTCCTGACGCCATGCCGCGATGACTGCCCGAGCATGCGCGAGCGTCGTGAACCAGTGCTCGTTAAGGCATTCGTCGCGGAACTTGCCGTTGAACGATTCGATGTACGCATTCTGCGTTGGCTTGCCCGCCTGAATCAACTTCAGAGCGACGCCGTTCGCATACGCCCACTGGTCAAGCGCGCGGCTCGTAAATTCGGGGCCCTGGTCTGTTCGCACCGCCTTGGGATAGCCACGGAAGCGAGCTGCGCGGTCCAATGCCCGAGCGACATACAAACCTGAGATGCCATGGTCGACAACGATGTCGACAGCCTCTTTCGTGAAGTCGTCGACGACGGTCAGGCACTTCACGCGCCGGCCGTTGGAAAGCGCATCCATCACGAAATCGATTGACCACACCTCGTTGGGGGCGCCCGGCAATGCCAGTTGCTCGCGCTCAATCATTACGCCGTGGCGCTTGCGACGGCGCCGCACAGCCAGCCCTGCCTCACGGTACAGGCGATAGATGCGCTTGTGATTGGCGTGCGTGCCTTCGCGTTCCACTAGGGCGTGCAATCGGCGGTAGCCGAATCGACGACGTTCGTGTGCCAACTCCACCAGACGCGCCGCTAGCACCTCATTCTCGTGGTCTGGCTTCGCGTCGTAATGCAGCACGCTGCGAGAAAGCCCGACAAGCCGGCAGGCGCGGCGCTCGGAGATGTTGACCTTCCCCCGAATCGCCGATACTGCTTCGCGTTTGGCTTGCGGGCTCAGGGCTTTCCCTTGACGACGACCTTCAACGCTTCCATATCGAGCATTGCTTCGGCCAGCAGCTTCTTCAGCCGGGCATTCTCCACCTCGAGGTTCTTGAGCCGGCGGGCTTCCGAGACCTCCATGCCGCCGAACTTCGCACGCCAAGTGTAGAACGACGCATCACTGAACCCGTGCTTCCTGCACAGTTCCTTGACCGGCATACCGGCCTCGGCTTCCTTCAGAAACCCGATGATTTGCTGTTCCGTAAAGCGCTTCTTCATGTTCGTCTTCTTCTCCGAAAACGAACTTTACTAGACTCCGGCTGGCCCTGTTTGCAGGGGGCAGGTCAGCGTCTACGAATACTTTCTGGGCAAGTTCGCCGCCGCCGAGGGTAAGCTGGGCGGTGAATTTTACACGCCGCGTAGCGTGGTGCGTGTGCTGGTCGAAATGCTGGAACCTTACGAGGGCCGCATCTACGACCCTGCCTGCGGCAGCGGTGGCATGTTCGTTCAATCTGAAAAGTTCGTCGAGGCACACGGCGGCCGGCGTACCGACGTCTCGATCTTCGGTCAGGAGAGCAATCCCACGACATGGCGCCTCGCGCACATGAACCTTGCCATCCACGGCATCGAAGCCAAGCTCGGCGAGCAACCTGCGGACACTTTTCTGCGCGACCAGCATCCTGATCTCAAGGCCGACTTCGTGCTTGCCAACCCGCCGTTCAACGTAAGTGACTGGTCCGGCCAGCTGCTGCGCGGCGACAAACGCTGGGCCTACGGTGATCCACCGGTCGGCAACGCCAACTATGCGTGGATTCAACACTTCATCCATCACCTTGCCTATCCGAACGGCAAAGGCGGCGGGGTGGCCGGATTCGTGATGGCGAACGGCAGCATGTCGAGCAATACTGGCGGCGAGGGCGACATCCGCCGCAAGATCGTTGAAGCAGACCTCGTAGACTGCATCGTCGCCCTGCCCGCGCAACTCTTCTTCACCACTGGCATTCCTGTTTGCCTGTGGTTCCTCACGCGCGACAAGACCGGCCGCAACATCCGTCGCGGAACGCCAAACCGCCCCGGCGGCCGTGCGGGCGAAACGCTTTTCATCGACGCCCGCAAGCTCGGCACGATGCAGACACGCGTTTTACGGGTCCTCACCGGCACTGAAGATGCCGAATGCGTTCCCGGTACGAGCGATCCTTTGCCGAACTCCGACGTTGGCCGAATCATCTACGCTTACCGGCGCTGGCGTGGCGAGCCCGCCCCTGACTGGTGGAACGAAGGCGAGCACGGTCCGTGGGCATTTACGCCCATCCCGGGCTTCGCCAAGCCCGCGACGATCGATGAGATCGCTAAACACGGACACGTCCTCACCCCCGGCCGCTATGTTGGAGCTGAGGAGCAGGTCGACGACGCCGAGCCGTTCGCCGAGAGGTATCCGCGATTGATGGCGGAGTTGGAGGAGCAGTTGGCGGAAGGGGAGCGGCTGAGCACACTAGTTCGCGAGCGCCTAAGCTTCATCACGGAGGGCGAGTAAATGCTTGGGATCTTCGACACGGCACCGGCTGCGTGGGAGCGAACCACGCTCGGCGAAGTCGTCGCGCGTGGAGGAGGGAGTGTCCAGACTGGTCCGTTCGGTAGCCAACTGCATGCGTCGGACTATGTGCCCGTAGGCATCCCTTCGATCATGCCCGTCAACATTGGCGACAACCGCCTGATCCGTGATGGGATCGCGTGTATCACCGAAGTGGACGCACAACGACTCTCCAAGCACATCGTTCGTAAAGGTGACATCATCTACAGCCGACGAGGTGATGTCGAACGACGTGCGTTAGTACGCGATGCAGAGGATGGGTGGTTCTGTGGCACAGGGTGTCTGAAAGTGCGACTTGGGCAGGGAGTCGTCCTGCCTGAGTTTGCTGCGTTTTATCTTGGTCATCCGGAAGTGCGGGAATGGATTGTCCGCCATGCGGTGGGGGCCACGATGCCCAACCTCAACACCGGCATTATGGAAGCAATTCCATTCCTCCTCCCTCCGCTGCCCCAGCAAGAATTAATAGCCGCAACGCTCGGTGCGTTGGACGACAAGATCGAGCAGAACCGCCGGACGAATCGGGAGTTGGAGGGGTTGGCGCAGGCGATGTTTAAGGCATGGTTCGTGGACTTTGAGCCAGTCAAGGCCAAGGCCTCTGGGAAAACTAGCTTCGCCGGTATGCCTCCCGCCGCTTTTGCCGCTCTCCCCGACCGCTTAACCGATTCACCGCTCGGGCAAGTGCCACAAGGGTGGGAGATACGACCGATCGGAGATCTCGTTGCAGTTAAGGGTGGAGGTACGCCAAGTACGAAAGTCGCGGAGTATTGGGACGAAGGCACTCACTTTTGGGCGACTCCGAAAGACCTCTCCGGTTTACAAGACCCCGTGCTCCTCGAAACCAGCCGGTGCATCACTGACGCGGGGGCCGAATGCATCAGTTCCGGTGTGTTGCAAGAGAACACAGTGCTGTTGTCGTCGCGTGCGCCGGTTGGCTACACGGCTCTTGCCAAAGTGCCGACGGCGGTAAATCAGGGGTTCATCGCTATGACATGCGATGGACCGCTCCCCCCGCATTATGTGCTCCACTGGACGCGATCCATGCTCGGGGAAATTAAATCACGAGCGAGCGGCACCACCTTTCCCGAAATAAGTAAAGGTGCGTTCCGCCCGATACTGGCGATTGTGCCTTCTGCAGTTGTAGTGCAAGCATTCGAGAGCTTCGCGGCGTGTTTGTTCGATCTTATTGAAGTGAATGTACGACAGCGTTTTTCACTTGAAGAGATGAGAAACTACCTGCTCCCACGATTGCTGAGCGGCGCGGTGAAGGTGCGTTCATGAGCGATTCGACCGCACGGGACCATGCCGAATTGGATTCCAAGAATCCAGCCGAAGCTTTACTCCAGTGGCGTGAGACGCGCGATGCGGATCGTTACCGTCAATGGTGTTTAGATATGTTTGAAGGATACGTCAGGGTCGGCGAACATGAGTTTCATCCGGCCGAAGTTCTGCGCCTGAAACCGGATGTGGTCGAAAAAACAATTTCTGAGTGCAGGTCTCAACTCTTGGATCAGGACGACGAGACGATCTGCGCTCAGTTTCCTTCACCCATCGCCATCCCATATCAACAAACCATTTACGGACCACGCGATCCTAATCGTCGGCTGACGCGTATGCGCGATACGTGGGAGGGGTTAATCAATTTACTCTTCGCCATGGTAATTGCGGAGGCTGGCCTGGTTGGAATCGGTGAGTTACCCGTGCAGGTGATCGAAACTGCCTCTAGGCGCGCCATTAAACACAAAGACTTGCGGAGCGACAAACTTTCCGTTCGGATTGGCATTATCGAGGGAATTCTCGAAAGCTGGCGTGCCACCGGCGTGCGTGCGGTCTTGGCGGATTTGATTCCGAGTGGTCTTCCTGCTGAATTGCGTCGTCTAAATACGGTACGCAATGGTTTTTCGCATCTGGGCACGCTCTCCGACGTGCAAGCGGCGCACCTGATTGATGAGAGTCGGCCCATATTGCACGATGTTCTCGTGGACTGCCTTTTCCTGGCGGATACGCAACTTGTTCGTCTAATCAAAGTGACGCCGGGAGTTCCACCTTATGCGGAAGTGGACAGATTAAACGGCCACTCGACAGCACGCCATGTCACAGACCTCGAATTGGATGCGGATGCGCAGAAAGTCGTAATGCAGTCGGGTAAGGTTGGATCATATGACCGCGTACTCGCCAAAATTCGTTCACAGTGTCTTGATCTGTCTCCCTACTTCTATGCTTGCGATGACGACTCGGGACACCATACCCGTATCGCATTCTTTAAGAAGCGAGCGGCGGATACGTGTCATCTGGAAGTTGTTGGTGAATCTCTTCCATTGACATCCGCGGCCAATTTACATGCTCCCGAGTTTGCCCGCTGCGAAGTCGCAGTTGTCGGGAGCCAGGGAGGCGCTGGCGATGAGTAGTATTTCTGAACGTTTCATCGAGGAGGAATCTGCCCGAGTGTTTGCAGAGGTAGGAATTCCCTGCGAACTGACGCCAGGCCTCGACTTCGATAATCGTGAGCGACCGGATATTAGCAGTGGAGTTCTTCCACGTCGACTCGTTGAACGCGTGCAAGGAATCAATCCAAGCCTGCCGCACTCAGTCAGCGCGGAGGTCGCGTTGGAAGCTAGCCGACCGCCCCACCCGACGCTCGTAGAGAACAATCGCTGGTTCCACGATTTGCTCATCAATGGTGCGCCCGTTGAGTACAAGGACGCAGCCACCGGAGAGACGCGTGGCGGGCGGGCGCGGTTAATCGACTTTGACAACCCGGCAAACAACGACTTTCTCGTTGTACGGCAGCTCACAGTCGCGGGAGCGAACGGCAAGACCATTCGGCCGGATCTGGTTCTCTACGTCAACGGTCTGCCATTGGTCGTGATCGAGCTGAAGGACCCGGCCAACACGTCGGCGACGTTGGAAGTCGCAATCGACCAGCTCGGGCGATATAAGACCGTCGCGCCCGACTTGTTCGTGCCGAGTCTGCTGCTGGTCGCTAGTGACGGGCTGCTGACGCGAGTTGGCAGTATCACCAGCGGCCTGCAGCGCTTCACGCCATGGCGGCCCGCCCATGGCGGCGAGCCAACGTTGGAGGCGTTGATTCGCGAACTGCTGAACCCCTCGGCGCTTCTGGACTATCTACTATCTTGCGTTGCTTTTGAGGAGGACGAGAGAGGGAATATCGTCAAGAAGGTGGCGGGATATCACCAGTTCCGGGCGGTGCGCAAGGCGAGGGCCAGTGTAATCAGCGCGATCAAGACGTCGGCGCGTAGCGACGATGTGACTGCGGGCAAGGGCGGTGTGGTTTGGCACACACAGGGCAGCGGCAAGAGCCTGACGATGCTGATGCTTGCCGGCACACTGGTGCGCGCGGCGGAGATGGCCAACCCGACTATCGTGATCGTGACCGACCGCAACGACCTCGATGACCAGCTTTTCGAGACTTTTGCCATGGGCCGGGCGCTGCTGCGGCAAGATCCCATGCAGGCAGAAGGCCGCGAACACCTGCGGCAATTGCTTGACCGGGCTAGCGGCGGTGTTGTGTTCACGACGATCCATAAGTTCACCGAGGCGCACGGCATGATCAGCGAGCGTGCGAACATTGTCGTGATGGCAGACGAGGCGCATCGTAGCCAGTACGGCTTTGTCGAAGGCGGGGCGCGGTGGATGCGTGAGGCGCTGCCAAATGCGACGTTCGTCGGCTTCACCGGCACGCCGCTGATGGCGGGCGATCGCGTCACTCAGAATGTGTTTGGCGAGTACGCCGACGTATACGACGTTCGTCAAGCCGTGGCTGATGGCGCGACCGTGCCAATCTACTACGAACCGCGGATCGTGAAGCTCACGATAGACGAAACAGGGGCTAAGGAAGCAGAGGCAAAGATCGCGCAGTACGCGACCCGCGATGAGTATGGACAGGAGACGCCGGAGAATGTTCGCATTTCACTAGAGGAGTTGTATGGCGCACCCGAGCGGCTGCAGCGCGTAGCGAAGTTTGTGGTCGAGCATTGGGAAGAGCGCCGAGCCGCGATGGAGGGAAAGGCGATGCTTGTGACCATGAGCCGTGACATCGCAGCGCGGCTATATGACGAGATTTGCAAGCTACGGCCGGCATGGCATGACGAGGACGACGCACAGGGCGCAATTAAGGTTGTCATGACCGGCGGCCCGAACGACTCTGAACACATGATGCGGCATTCGCGGAGCAAGGCGCAGCGAAAGTCATTGGCAGATCGGTTCAAAGACCCGACCGACGACTTCCGGCTGGCGGTTGTCGTGGACATGTGGCTCACAGGATTCGATGTGCCCTGCGCGCACACGATGTACTTGGACAAGCCGCTAGCTGGACACAACCTGATGCAGGCCATCGCGCGCGTGAACCGCGTGTATGGCGAAAAGCCCGGTGGGTTGATCGTCGACATGATCGGACTGGCGGACCCGTTGGCCGACGCACTGGCGACGTATGCGAGCGCTACGGGTGAAACAGACAAGCCGGTCAAAGAATTGCAGGATGAAGCGATTCCAGCCATGCAATCAGCGTTCGAGCAACTGCGCAGCTTCTTCCACGACTTCAACTACGCGGAGGCGCTGGACGCAATTCCGTCGAGGGTGTTGCGTGTGTACTTGGGTGCGATCGATCACGTGCTGGACGTGAAACACACCGTGGGCGATGAAACAGGCTGGCAGCGCTTCGGCGGCATGGTGAAGCGGCTGGCAACAGCATTTGCGCTTGCCGTGCCACGGGAGGAAACGCGAGACATCACCCCGCACCTGGCCTTCTTCCAACGTGTAGCCGCAATGATCCGCAAGCGGCTCACCGACGAGCGCGGACCGACGGAGAGTCGAAGCGATGGTTCCCCCGACATTGACGCCGCGGTGCGGCAGGTGATCGGTGGTGCGGTGGATGCGGGCGAGGTGATCGACCTGTTTGCCGCGGCAGGGCTCGATGCGGCACGACTGGACATCCTCAGCGACGACTTTCTGGAACGTGTGTCCGCCCTGGAGCAGAAGAATCTGGCTTTGGAGACGCTACGAAAGCTGCTGGCCGACCAGATCAAGCTCAGTGAGCGGTCCAATCTCGTGCAAGCACAGAAGTTCCGCGAGGCGCTGGAAAGGGCGATGCTCGGCTACACGAACAAGCAGATCACGACGGCCCAGATGATCACGCAATTGCTGGCACTAGCGAAGTGGGTGCGCGAGGCAAAATTGCATGGACAAGACCTTGGACTGAGTGACGAAGAAGCGGCGTTCTACGACGCCTTGACCGAGAATGGTTCGGCAAAGGAGGCCATGAAGTCCGACCAGCTTCGGTTGATGGCTCGCGAGCTGGCGGAAATGGTCAAGAAGATGCCCCGACTCGACTGGACCCAGCGGGAAAGTGTGCGGGCAGACCTGCGACGTAAGGTGCGTCGGTTGTTGGCAATGTATGGATACCCGCCAGACCTATCCGAAGAGGCAACACAGCTCGTCTTGCGCCAAGCTGAGTTGTCGACTGAGAACTCGGAGTAGCAGAACGGCCAAGCTCGATGGGAAGAGGCCTAACAACAAATGAGTTCAGCGGACGGCGTATACGCCGCCGCTGATGTTCGCTATCGAGTGGGCACAGACATCAAACGGGCGGGGCGTCCGCGACCGCTTGTCAAGAAGCCCCGCAGCGTGGCACCGTCGGGGCCTGTCGTTCAACTACCACTCCTGCTGGATGGAGTCAGGGCAGTCTCATCATTTTTGTTTTCCCAGTCTCGCGAAAAACCGCCCAGTTCCACGAATGGAGTGCGTAATCAAACGTCAATATTCCCCGCCCGCAACGCATTCGACTCGATAAACGCCCGCCGCGGCTCGACATCATCCCCCATGAGGGTGGTAAAGATCCCATCCGCAGCGATCGCATCTTCGATCTGCACACGCAGCAGACGCCGCACTGCCGGATCCATCGTCGTTTCCCACAGTTGCTCGGGGTTCATCTCGCCGAGGCCCTTATAGCGTTGCTTCGACACATTCCGCTCCGCATCCGCCAGCAGCCACTTCATCGCGCTCTTGAAGTCCGCCACGGCCATGCTGCGCTCACCGCGCTTGATGACCGCCCCTTCCCCAATAAGCCCCTTGAACGTATTCGCGGTGGTCACGAGTTGCTGATAATCCGCCGTGTGCTGGAACTCCTGGTCAATGACCGAAACGCGCACGTTGCCGTGGTGCGTTCGCTCGACATGCAGCGCCCGCTGTTCGCGAACCGGGTCATACGAAGGCACAACCCGCACTTCGTTCTTCAGCGCTTCATCATGCAACGCAGCGTGCAGCGCCTTCGCCGAAGCCTCGGTCGACTCTTCGTTGGAAAGATCGATCACCACCCCGTCCATGACCGCTTCCAGCGCCGCCGGGTCATACAACCGGCTCAACCGCTCGATCACGCTCTGCGACAGCAGATACGACCTTGCCAGCTCCCCAAGCGCATCACCCGAAATCGCCGCCGCATTCTCACCCGGCACCAGCTCCGACCCTTGCAGCGCCAACCGCAGCATGTGCGCGTTGAGCTCCACGTCATCCTTCAGATACCGCTCGTCCTTGCCCGCCTTGATCTTGTAAAGCGGCGGCTGCGCGATATACACATAGCCGCGCTCGATCATGTCCGGCATCTGGCGATACAGGAACGTGAGCAGCAGCGTCCGGATGTGCGCACCGTCGACGTCCGCGTCGGTCATGATGATGATGCGGTGATAGCGGAGCTTGTCGAGGTTGTAGTCTTCCTTGCCGATCCCGCACCCAAGCGCGGTCACGAGCGTGACGATCTGCTCCGACGACAGCAGCTTGTCGTAGCGCGCCTTCTCGACGTTCAGCACCTTGCCGCGCAGCGGCAGGATGGCCTGGAACTTCCGATCACGCCCTTGCTTGGCCGACCCACCTGCCGAGTCACCCTCGACGATGTAGATTTCGCACTTCGCCGGGTCTTTCTCCTGGCAGTCCGCGAGCTTGCCCGGCAGGCCGACGCCGTCGAGCACGCCCTTGCGGCGCGTCATCTCACGCGCCTTCCGCGCAGCATCACGCGCCCGAGCAGCTTCAACGATCTTCCCGCAGATGATCTTCGCGTCGATCGGCGTTTCCAGCAGGAACTCTTCGAGCGCCTTCGCCACAACTTCCTCAACCGGCGCACGAACCTCGGAAGAAACCAGCTTGTCCTTCGTCTGCGAGCTGAACTTCGGCTCCGGCACCTTCACGGACAGCACGCACGACAGCCCTTCGCGCATGTCGTCGCCGGTCGTCTCGACCTTCGCCTTCTTCGCGATTTCGTTGTCGGTGATGTACTTGTTGATGACGCGCGTCATCGCGGCGCGCAGGCCGGTCAGGTGCGTGCCGCCGTCGCGCTGCGGAATGTTGTTCGTGAAGCACAGCACGTTTTCGTTGTAGCTGTCGTTCCACTGCATCGCGACTTCGACGCCCACGCCGTCCTTCTCGCCGTTTGCGAAGAACACCGTCGGGTGCAGCGTGCTCTTCGTCTTGTTGATGAATTCGACGAAGCCCTTCACACCGCCGGCGAACGCGAAATCGTCTTCCTTGCCCGAACGCAGGTCGGTGAGGCGAATCCGCACGCCGTTGTTCAGGAACGAAAGCTCGCGCATCCGCTTCGCGAGGATGTCGTAGTGATACTCGACCGTGCCGAAAATGGTCGGGTCGGCCATGAAGTGCACTTCGGTGCCGCGGTTCTCGGTGTCGCCGGTCACGAGCATCGGCGACACTTCCACGCCGTCCACCACCTCGATCACGCGATCCTGCGCGACGCCGCGGTGGAACTCCATGAAACGCTTCTTGCCGTCGCGGCGCACGGTGAGGCGCAGCCAGCTCGACAGCGCGTTCACGCACGACACGCCCACGCCGTGCAGGCCGCCCGACACCTTGTAGCTGTTCTGGTCGAACTTGCCGCCGGCGTGCAGCTCGGTCATCACGATCTCGGCGGCGCTGCGCTTCGGCTCGTGCTTGTCGTTCATCTTCACGTCGGTCGGAATCCCGCGGCCGTTGTCGGTCACGGAAATCGAGTTGTCGGCGTGAATCGTCACGTGGATGTCGTTGCAGTACCCGGCCAGCGCTTCGTCGATCGAGTTGTCGAGCACCTCGAACACGAGGTGGTGCAGACCGGTGCCGTCCGACGTGTCGCCGATGTACATCCCGGGGCGCTTGCGCACCGCTTCCAGACCTTCGAGGATCTGGATCGACGAGGCGCCGTAGCTGCTGTTATCGGGTTGCGAATTGTGCTGTTCACTCATGGATATCTTCCGGTTCTGCGGGGCCACTCTCGTGGCGGCGCGGTGCGTTTCAGCGAGAAATCGCCGGGCCGCTCCAGTTTCCTGGCCCGCCCCAAGTGCCGAAAAGGCACCAAAAGGGCGGGTTGTCGGTTCGCCATAAAAACGCCAAAGGGGCTTGCCGCCCCCTGGTGTGTGTCGCGATGTCGTGCGCGTCAGATGCGCATCGGCATCACGACATACTTGAACTCGTCGTTCTCGGGCACGGTAATCAGCGCGCTCGAGCTGGCGTCGCCGAGGCTCACCTGCACGGTGTCGACCTTCAGGTTCGCGAGCACGTCGAGCAGATACGTGACGTTGAAGCCGATGTCGACGGTATCGCCCTGGTAGGCGATTTCGAGTTCTTCCTGCGCCTCTTCCTGATCGGCGTTGGTCGACATGATCTTCAGCTGGCCCGGCGCGATGATGCAGCGCACGCCCTTGAACTTGTCCGAGGTCAGGATTGCCGCGCGCTGCAGCGAACGCTGCAGCTCTTCACGGCCGATCTCGAACGTGTTCTTGTGCGCCTTCGGGATCACGCGCTGGAAGTCGGGGAACTTGCCCTCGACGAGTTTCGACACGAGCTCGACCTGGCCGAACGTGAACTTGGCCTGGGTCTGCGCGATGTCGATGGTGACGGTGTCGTCGATGTCCTCGAGCAGGCGCTGCAGCTCGAGAATCGTCTTGCGCGGCACGATGACTTCCTGGCGGCCGAACGTGCCGCCTTCGAGCTTCATCGACGAGAACGCGAGGCGGTGGCCGTCGGTGGCCACGGCCATCAGCTGGTCGCCGTCGACGACGAGCAGCATGCCGTTCAGGTAGTAGCGGATGTCCTGCTGCGCCATCGCGAAGTGCACCATGCCGAGCAACTGGCGGAACGACTTCTGCGGGACGGTGAGCGTGGCGCCGAAATCCTTCGCCTGCGCGACGGTCGGGAACTCGTCGGCCGCCAGCGTCTGCAGCGCGAAGCGGCTCTTGCCCGATTGAACGGTGAGGCGCTTGTCGGCGAGCGACAGCGTGACCTGGCCGTCAGGCATCGCGCGCAGGATGTCGAGCAGCTTGCGGGCCGCGACGGTGGTCGCGATCTGGTCGCCGCCGACGCCGAAATCGGCGCGCGTGGTGATCTGCAGCTCCAGGTCGGTCGACAGGAATGAAACGTCCGGGCCGTTCTTGGTGATCAGCAGGTTGGCGAGGATCGGCAACGTATGGCGGCGTTCGACGATGCCGCTGACCGTTTGCAGCGGCCTGAGGAGGGTGTCTCGTTCGGTCTTGACCAGTTGCATAGAGTTCCTTCGTTGAGTAACGGCCTGCAGCGCAGCAGCCACGCAGCGCCCCGCCGGCCGGGCTCTTGGCCCGCCACCACCGGGGCGGTCAAACCAGTATTGTGCCTCAAAACCGAACCGCCCCCCTTAAATTGGGGCGGAGGCCGAATTATCAAGCGCGGTGCGCGCGCTCAGCCCTTCAGCGTCTGTTCCAGCACGTGCAGCTCGTGGTTGAGCTGCGCGTCCTTGCTGCGCTCGTCGGCGATCTTGCGCACCGCGTGCAGCACGGTGGTGTGATCGCGCCCGCCGAACAGCTCGCCGATTTCCGGCAGGCTCTTCTGCGTGAGTTCCTTCGCCAGGTACATCGCAATCTGCCGCGGCCGCGCGATGTTCGCGGGACGCTTCTTCGAGTACATGTCCGCGACCTTGATGTTGTAGAAGTCGGCGACGGTCTTCTGGATGTTCTCGACCGAAATCTGCCGGTTCTGCACGGTCAGCAGGTCCTTCAGCGCTTCCTTGGTCAGCTCGATCGAGATCTCGCGGCCGTGGAACTTCGAATACGCGAGGATCTTGCGCAGCGCGCCTTCGAGCTCGCGCACGTTCGAGCGCAGGTGCTTCGCGACGAAGAACGCGACGTCTTCCGACAGGTTCACGCCTTCCGACTGCGCCTTGCGCATCAGGATCGCGACGCGCATTTCCAGCTCGGGCGGCTCGATCGCGACGGTCAGGCCCGAATCGAAGCGCGAGATCAGGCGATCGTCGATGCCCGAAATCTCCTTCGGATACGTGTCGCTGGTGATGATCACCTGCGCCTTGTTCGCGACGAGCGCCTCGAACGCGTAGAAGAATTCCTCTTGCGTGCGCGACTTGCCGGAGAAGAACTGGATATCGTCGATCAGCAGCAGGTCGAGCGAGTGGTAGTAGCGCTTGAAGTCGTCGAACGCCTTGCGCTGGTACGCCTTCACCACGTCCGACACGTATTGCTCGGCGTGGATGTAGCGGATCCGCGCGCCGGCCTTGTCGAGCAGCAACTGGTTGCCGATCGCGTGGATCAGGTGGGTCTTGCCGAGGCCGACGCCGCCGTACAGGAACAGCGGGTTGTACGAGATGCCGGGATTGTCCGCGACCTGGATCGCGGCCGCGCGCGCGAGCTGGTTGGCTTTACCGGTCACGAAGTTGTCGAACGTGAGCACCGGGTTCAGCTTCGAGCGTTCGTACATCGAATCGGCTTCGCCGCCGTTCGCGGGCGCGGCGCCCGGGCCCGGACGCCACGTGCGGCGGCCGGCCGCCGCTTCGTGCGCGGGCAGGCTCGGCAGGTCGATGTCGGCGTCGTCGGCGTTCAGGTGGCGCGCGGCGGCCGCCGACGGCGTCATCGGCACGTCGGCCGGCGCGGCGGGCGCAGCGGAAGCATTCGCGGTCAGGTTGGCGGCGATCGCGGCGACCGTCGCGGCGGGGCCGTTCGGGGCCAGCGGTGCACGCGGGGCGGCCGGTGCGGCGCCTGCGGGGGCGCTGCGCATGCCGGCCTTCGGATCGAGGACGAACTGGACTTCGATCGGCGTGTTCCAGAATTCGCGGGCCAGATCGGCGATCCGGCCCGAAAACTGGCTCTTGACCCAGTCCAGCTTGAAGCGGTTCGGCGCGGCGATGGACAGCGTGTTCGCCGACGCATCGAAGGCCACCGGGGCCAAGGGTTTGATCCACGTCACGTACTGCTGGGGCGTCAGCTCGCGCTCCAGCAGTGCGGAACAGTGTTGCCAGAAATCGTTCATCAAGTAACTGTCGTTTTTTGCGTGCACAGCGCGGCTCGCCCGCGCCCTTGTCGCAGTCGCGCAACAAGGCCCGAAGCGGTCGTGCGAGCGTGCCTCGGACGCCTGCGTCACAGTGTTGGAGGGGCAGGCGCGAGCCGAGGCGGCGTGCGGGATTCTTGGAGATAAGGCGAGATTCTAACGCCAAACGCGGCCACAGCGGGACTTATCCACAGGCCGGTTGTGTGGGTCGCGGGGCCGGATCGGCGCGGGCCGGCACAGGCGGACGACTGGTAAAGTATTGACCGTCAAGAGAAAAACGGTTTAAATAGCGGGTTCCGCGAAAACCAATCCTGTATTCCCGGCGATTGCGTTCGCCCGAATGCCTCCGGTTAAGGGCACGCGGTCCCCTGAATTTCGACATTCTCGAACAAGTGAGAACATCATGAAACGTACTTACCAACCGTCCGTGACGCGCCGCAAGCGCACCCATGGCTTCCGTGTCCGCATGAAGACGGCAGGTGGCCGCAAGGTCATCAACGCTCGCCGCGCGAAGGGCCGCAAGCGCCTCGCCATCTAAGGCAGGTTGCGCGCTGTGTCCGCCGTCCGCAGTCCTGCGGAAGGTGCCGTCGAGCCGGGTGCGAATCCGTCGCAGACGAAAGCCGCCTTCCCGAAAGCTGCGCGACTTCTGAAAACGGATGAATTTTCATCCGTTTTTCGTTTGCGCCCCTGGCGGCGCTCCGCGCACTTCGTGATTTACGGCAAGCCGACCGGTCAGCCCGCACGCCTGGGGCTCGTCATCGGCAAGAAGTATGCGCCGCGAGCGGTCACCCGTAACCTCGTGAAGCGGCTGGCGCGCGATCAGTTTCGCCTGCGCCGCGCCGAATTCGCCGGTTACGACCTGCTGCTGCGGCAGCACACGCGCTTCGACAAGAAAGCGCTGCCGAGCGCGGCTTCCGCCCCGCTCGCGGCGATGTGCGCGGCCGAGATCCGCGAGCTGCTCGACAGGGCAGTCCGGGAAATCGCCCGCCGTGCGTCGAAGCCCGCGTCCGAGTGACGCATCCGTGCCCGATGTGGCGTTCGCGCCCGCCCGGCCGGTTTTGACGCGGCGTCGTACGGCGCCGCCCAAGGTATGAAAACGGTATTGATCGCCTTGCTGCGCTTCTACAAGGTTGCCGTGAGCCCGATGCTCGGCAACCGTTGCCGTTTTTATCCTTCCTGTTCGGATTACGCGCGCGAGGCAATCCAGTATCATGGCGCCGCGCGCGGCACGTATCTCGCCGTCAGGCGCGTGTGCCGATGCCATCCGTTTTCCGCGGGCGGCATCGACCTCGTCCCGCCGCCCAACTCCGACACTCGCGCTCGCGGCGAAGCCGACGCGCGGTCCCATCGACTCTGAGACAACGCATGGATATCAAACGCACCGTCCTATGGGTGATCTTCTTCATGTCAGCTGTCATGCTGTACGACAACTGGCAGCGGGACCATGGACGCCCGTCGATGTTCTTCCCGAGCGCCACGCACACGGCTCCGGCCGCTGCCGGCGGCGCATCGGGCACGGGCGCGACGACCGCAGGTGACGTGCCTGCCGCCGCAGCCGGCGCCGCACCGTCGACGACGGCCCCGGCCGCGCAGGCGCAGCTCGTGAAGTTCTCGACCGACGTGTACGACGGCGAAATCGACACGCGCGGCGGCACGCTCGCGAAGCTGACGCTGAAGAAGCAGGGCGACGGCAAGCAGCCCGACCTGTACATCACGCTGTTCGACCACACGGCCGGCCACACGTATCTCGCACGCACGGGCCTGCTCGGCGGCGATTTCCCGAACCACAACGACGTCTACACGCAGCTGAACCCCGGCTCGACGTCGCTGACGGGCGACCAGAACACGCTGAAGCTGTCGTTCGAATCGCCGGTGAAGGGCGGCGTGAAGGTCGTGAAGACCTACACGTTCACGCGCGGCAGCTACGTGATCGGCGTCGACACCAAGATCGACAACGTCGGCACGGCGCCCGTCACGCCGACGGTCTACATGGAACTCGTTCGCGACAACACGGCCGTCGAAACGCCGATGTTCTCGCACACGTTCCTCGGGCCGGCGGTCTACACGGACGCGAAGCACTTCCAGAAGATCGACTTCAGTGACCTCGACAAGAACAAGGCGAACTTCGAGAAGTCCGCGGACAACGGCTGGGTCGCGATGGTGCAGCACTACTTCGCGTCGGCGTGGATTCCGCAGCAGGGCGCGAAGCGCGACATCTACGCTGAAAAGATCGATCCGGCGCTGTACCGCGTCGGCGTGAAGCAGCCGGTCGCCGCAATCGCCCCGGGCCAGTCGGCCGACGTGCAGGCGCGCCTGTTCGCCGGTCCGGAAGAAGAGCGCATGCTCGAAGGCATCGCGCCGGGCCTGGAGCTCGTGAAGGACTACGGCTGGGTGACGATCATCGCGAAGCCGCTGTTCTGGCTGCTCGAGAAGATCCACGGCTATGTCGGCAACTGGGGCTGGGCGATCGTGCTGCTGACGGTGCTGATCAAGGCCGTGTTCTTCCCGCTGTCGGCCGCGAGCTACAAGTCGATGGCGCGGATGAAGGAAATCACGCCGCGCATGCAGGCGCTGCGCGAACGCTTCAAGAGCGATCCGCAGAAGATGAACGCCGCGCTGATGGAGTTGTACAAGACCGAGAAGGTCAATCCGTTCGGCGGCTGCCTGCCGGTCGTGATCCAGATCCCGGTGTTCATCTCGCTGTACTGGGTGCTGCTCGCGTCGGTGGAAATGCGCGGCGCACCGTGGATTCTGTGGATTCACGACCTGTCGCAACGCGATCCGTTCTTCATCCTGCCGGTGCTGATGGCCGTGTCGATGTTCGTGCAGACGAGCCTGAACCCGACGCCGCCGGACCCGGTCCAGGCGAAGATGATGAAGTTCATGCCGATCGCGTTCTCGGTGATGTTCTTCTTCTTCCCGGCAGGTCTCGTGCTGTACTACGTCGTGAACAACGTGCTGTCGATCGCGCAGCAGTACTACATCACGCGCAAGCTCGGCGGCGTCAAGAAGAAGCCGGCCTGACGCGCGTTGCAGCCGCGGGCGGCCCGCCGTCCGCGATGCTCGCAAAAAAAGCCGCATGGTTCATGACCATGCGGCTTTTTTGTTTCGCGGCGACGACGCCGGCGGCGCGTGCGGCTGCTGCCGTTCAGGCTTTCTTCGCTTCGAGTTTCGGATCGCCGTAGAACTGCTCGACCAGTTCCTGCACGAGGTAGCGCTGATGCGGCGACAAGGCCTCGATCTTCGATGCGAGTTCGATCGTCTCGGGTGTCGGCGGATAACGTTCGTCGCGCGGCAGCGGTTGCGGCGTCGGATGTTCGATTACGCTTGGCGACGGCCCGTAATGCAGCCAGTGCACTTCGACGCGCAACCATTCGGCGAGCGTTTCGAGTTTGTCCGACGTCGGGATCGTGCGGCCCGTCAGCCATTTGTGCGCGGTTTGCGGCGAAACGGGGTGCGTTCCGCGATGACGCAGATTGAATCGGTTCGCCAGTTCCGTCGCGCCCGTGACCTTCTCCGGGCTGCGCCGCAGGGCGAATTTCAGGCGTTCCGAGAACGCGGCTTTTTCTTCGGATGTCGGCATGGGGAGATTGTGCAATTCCATCGCCGCGTCCCAGACAACCATATAGGATAAACGTATCTTGTTCGGACGAATCTCACCCTTGATCAGGATGGGGAACGAAATTGAGGGACGTAGTGCCAAGCCCCTCGGGCACGCATACTCGTCCGAAATGGTCGGTGTGTCACGACGCCGAACTGATACTCGGCTTATCCCCGGCGGGATAAATTCGGGCGTGTCCGAATCCGGCGGCGCGGCCGGTGGCGTGTGAGCCGGCACGCTACAATGCCGGCGTTCCGGTGCCCGAACTGTTGCGCGGGCGCACCATTGACTCGCTGATTACCCGATTTCTCCGATTCCCATGCTCGCTACCGATTCCGATCCGATCGTCGCCATTGCCACCGCTGCCGGCCGGGGCGGCATCGGGGTCGTCCGCGTGTCGTTCGGGCGTGGCGGCGAGGCGGCCGCGCTGCCGCTGATCGACGCGTTGTGCGGGCAAAAGCTCGCGCCACGCCACGCGAGCTACGTGCCGTTTCTCGACGCGCACGGCGCGCCGCTCGACCGCGGGATCGCGCTGTATTTCCCGGCGCCGCATTCGTACACCGGCGAGCACGTGCTCGAGCTACAGGGGCATGGCGGGCCGATCGTGATGCAGCTGCTGCTGCAGCGCTGCCTGGATGCGGGGCGCGGCTTCGGGCTGCGGCTCGCGGAACCGGGCGAATTCACGCGGCGCGCGTTCCTGAACGATAAGCTCGACCTCGCGCAGGCCGAGGCTGTCGCCGACCTGATCGAGGCGAGCACCGAGGCCGCGGCGCGCTCGGCCGGGCGTTCGCTCGACGGCGCGTTCTCGCGGCAGATCCACGCGCTCGTCGACGACGTGATCACGCTGCGGATGCTGGTCGAGGCGACGCTCGATTTTCCGGAGGAGGAAATCGACTTCCTCGAAGCGGCCGACGCGCGCGGCAAGCTCGCGAAGATCCGCGCGCAACTCGCGCACGTGCTCGGCGATGCGCGTCAGGGCGCGTTGTTGCGTGAAGGGCTGTCGGTCGTGCTCGCGGGGCAGCCGAACGTCGGCAAGTCATCGCTGCTGAATGCGCTGGCGGGCGCCGAGCTGGCGATCGTCACGCCGATTGCCGGCACGACGCGCGACAAGGTGGCGCAGACGATCCAGGTCGAAGGGATTCCGCTGCACATCATCGATACGGCCGGGTTGCGCGAGACGGAGGACGAAGTCGAACGGATCGGCATTGCGCGCACGTGGAGCGAGATCGAGCGCGCGGACGTCGTGCTGCATCTGCTCGATTCGCGCACGGGGATGACGGCGGACGACGAAACGATCGCCGCGCGGTTTCCGGCCGGCGTGCCGGTGGTGCGCGTGCTGAACAAGACGGACCTGACCGGCGTGCCGGCATGCGTCGAGCATCCGGCGGCGGAAGGCGATCTGACCGAGGTGCATCTGTCGGCGAAACGCGGCGACGGGATCGACATGCTGCGCGCGGAGCTGTTGCGGATCGCAGGGTGGCAGGCGGGGGCCGAGGGTGTGTATCTCGCACGCGAGCGGCATCTGATCGCGCTGCGGGCCGCGCAGGAACATCTCGCGCAGGCGGCGGATCATGCGGAGCAGCGTGCGCAGTCGCTCGATCTGTTTGCCGAAGAGCTGCGGCTCGCGCAGGAGCAGCTCAATGCGATTACCGGGGAGTTCACGTCGGATGATCTGCTGGGGGTGATTTTCAGCAGGTTTTGTATCGGGAAGTGAGCTGGCACGGAACTGTCCGTTGCCGCTGCCAGCGGCGTGCCATCGAGTACGAACGGCATGGGCGCTCACGCATCGTCATTGCCGGATGCCGAAACGAATTCAAACATCCGGAATGATGACGCAGTGCTCGGTCGGAAGACGTCAATCCCAATGACGATGATGATGGTAATACCCACCCCCACCGTAATACCCGCCACCATCAGGCACGACGATACAGCCGCTCAACAACACGGCGACGCCGGCAATCAGCAAAAGGGCCTTCTTCATCGCGTTCACCTGCTCGGGTTCAATATGAAACCCAGCATAGCGAGCGGCTCCGGCCCGGGCTGTAAGCGATCGTATCCCCGCGCCGCAATCCGTAACGGCGGATTATTCCGGTCACAATGACCGTAACAATTCGCCAAACAGCAGACGTTTTCAGGCGACGACGACCCGGTTTCGCCCCGCATCCTTCGCGCGATACAGCGCGGCATCCGCAGCTTCGATCAACGCGTCGGGGGTCGACAGATCGTCGGCCGACACGGTCGCGCAACCGACGCTGACGCTCACGCGCCCGGCCGGCGAGTCGGGCATCGCGAGGTCGAGCCGCAGCACGGCTTCGCGCACTTCGTCGGCCACCACCCGCGCACCGCGCGCGCCGGTGTTCGGCAGCACGATCGCGAACTCCTCGCCGCCGTAGCGCGCGACGATGTCGGCCGGCCGCCGCACCGCGCCGGCCAGTGCATTCGCAACGGCGATCAGGCACGCATCGCCCTTCACGTGACCGAACGCGTCGTTGTACGCCTTGAAGCGATCGACGTCGACCATCAGCAGAGACAGCGGTTCGCCTTGCCGCCGCGCCTGCAGGAACAGCGTATGGAAATGGTCGTTGAAGTGGCTGCGGTTGAACGCGCCCGTGAGACCGTCGCGCGCGGAAGAGCGGATCAGCGTCGCGTGCGCTTCGAACAACTGCTGATACAGCATCGTCACTTCCCACGCGAGCACGCACACGAGCACGCCGGGCGTGAACATGCTGAACACGCGCGCGACATACCAGCCGACCGTGAAGCGGTTGGTGGACAGCAGGTTCAGCGTCGTATCGGTGAGACAGGCGAGCACCGCGATCGCGAGCCACAGGTCGAGCGTCGTGCGCAGCCGGCCCGTGACCAGCACGGCCACGAGCGCGAGCGCGTTGAGGATCCACACGACGAGCGCGATGCCGTTGACGGGCAGCACGGCCGCGTCGCGCGGCGGATGGAACGCGGGCGGCAGCGACACGTTCAGCGCGAGCACGCACAGCAGCGCCGCCGCGATGGCCGGCCCACCGACGAGCGCGAGGGTCCAGCGGCGCGTCTCTTTCGCGCCGACCGGGGCGCGCGTCAGCCGTTCGCGTGCGAACAGCGCGGCCATCACGAAGCACGGAAAGCCGGCATGCCAGAAGACCCACATCCACGCGGCGCTTTGCGGGCGCGCGCCGAGCAGGCCATGTGGCGCGAACACGCCGGGAAAGGTGAGCAGTTGCAGCGCGACGGCGAGCGCGGTGAACGCATAGGCGCCGCCGAGCGCACCGAGCACGGGCTGGCGTGTCACGGTGAACTGCGCGCCGAGGAAGAACGCGGCGATGCTCGCGGTCGTGAACACGGTGAGCGCGCACATCGGCATGAAGGGCTCGACGGGCGGCAGCGCGACGTTCGCATGCGGCGCGGCGATCCCGAGCGTGAGCAGGATGACGAGCGCCGTCAGCGCGCCGAACCACAGCTGACGTTGCGTCGTGTGCTGGATCAGGATGCCTTCCATGGAGTCCCCCGGACACGCGTGCGACGCACCCGATCTTGCGCCGGGCGGCACGCCTGCCGATCGCGGCGCGACCGGTGCGGCCCGATCCTATCGCGTTATCGCGCTGCGCTCAAATGCCGAGCCCGGGGCCGAAGTTGCCGGCGACCCAGCGCGTGACGGCATCGACGTCCGCGTAGTCCTGCTCGGGCAGGCCGTCGAGCATCGACAGCACTTCGTTGCTGGCGCCGGCGTCGCGCGCGGCATCGACGATCGCATCCTTGTTCGCCGGATAGCGGACGGCCGCCAGGACATCGGCGATCTGCAGGTCGATCGTTTCGTTCGGGATATCGTGCGGAGGAATGGTGGGCTTGTCGTTCACGTCGGCGTCTCGCGGGTGGGGCGGGAATCGGATCGAAGCGCAAGGGCCGTGCCCGGCATGTTACGCGGCCCGCGGTGCCCCGGCCGGCGCGGGTTGCGGATGGCGGCGATCGACGTCAATGCCCGCGTCGCACGCGGCGCCACGGATGCTTCCAGTCGATGTGCGGTGCGTTCTCGTCGCGCGGATGCTGGCGACGGTGCTCCTGCCAGAGTTCGTCGGAAAACAGCGCAGCCACGATGACGAGCGGCAGCACGAGGAAAATTCCGAGGATGACTTGCTCGATCACGATAGCCTCCTTGCGGTGGCAGGAACCCTTGCTCCCATTCTAGGCTCTGAACTTCGCCCGCGTTCAATTTCTTACAGTGCGAAACGGGCCCGAACGCGGCCGCGCCGCGCGGGCGTTCCGCACGTGCGCCGGCCTCAAAAAGGACATGAACATGCAACTCCAGAACGATACCAACACGCTCGCGCTGCGGCCGCTGGAGCGCCAGGACCTGCGCTTCGTCCACGAACTCAACAATGACGCGAAGATCATGCGTTACTGGTTCGAGGAGCCGTACGAAACCTTCTCGGAACTGTCGCAACTGTACGACCGCCACGTACACGACCAGCGCGAGCGCCGTTTCGTCGCGGTCGATGCGCAAGATGAACTCGTCGGCCTCGTCGAGCTGATCGAGCTCGACTACATCCACCGCCGCGGCGAGTTCCAGATCATCATCGCGCCGCAGTGCCAGGGGCGCGGCTATGCGGGCCAGGCGACGCGCCTCGCGATCGAGTACGCGTTCAAGGTGCTGAACATGCGCAAGCTGTACCTGATCGTCGATACGTCGAATGCGGCGGCGATTCACGTGTACGAGAAATGCGGATTCCAGCACGAGGCCGAATTGAAGGAAGAATTTTTCGGGAATGGCGCGTATCACAACGCTTATCGGATGTGCATCTTCCAGTGCGATTATTTCGAGCGGCAGCGGGCCGGTGTGAATAACGCAGGGTAAACGCCATCGGTGAAAGGCGCTTGCGACGGGGCTTCGCGGGCGCCGAATGGACACGGGGAACTACGGATAAATACGGATCCGCTTATACCTGGCATTTTTCTTGTATCAGGTAAATGCGATTGCGCGCTGCGGTAAAGTGGAATCGTTTCGGATGACTTTATGTGCGGCGCATCAAAATGATCCGGATATCGAAATGGATTATCCAAACCGTTCAATCGCTGCAATGTAACTGGGATGAAAGCCTTGCCGGATAACGCTTTCCGCCCGGCATGACGAGGCTGTCCGCCGGGCAGCCCGCTTTTACCCGTCGCGCACACTGCGCGAAAACAGGCTGCGCACGGGGTGCGACAATCCGCCGCTATTGCGGTCGCACAACAAATGTGCTTGCTATCGTTTACCGGTCTTCTAAAGTGAAAAACGCGGGTTCACGATCACCTTTAAACACATAGCTAACCCAGCCTGGTGCCCGCAAGCCTGGAGACAGAACATGATGAAGCGTACCGGTGTCCTCTTTGCCCTTGTCGGCGCATTTTGCGCTGTGTCGATTGCGCAGGCCGGCGGCGATTCGGCCGTCAAGCCGAAGCAGGAAATCCAGCTGACGAAGAACGCATGGGGCTGTCTGTCGAAAGACAATCTGGACTCCGTATTGAGTCACGAGCGTGACGGCAAGTCGCAGGCGAAGCAGCAGTATTTCGACGACTTCCGCTGCCTGTCGGTGCCGGAAGGCCAGCGCTTCCGCGTGGTGTCGGTCGATCAGGGCGACGTGCAGTTCGTCAGCGCCGACAACAGCGACCAGCAAGGCCTCTGGACCGATTCGCGCTTCGTCAAGCAATAACCGTCCATTCCCGCGCAGTCGCACGACGCGCGAGCGCGCCGGCTCGAGGAGCCGGCGGCGCGAACCGATCACGGCCCGGCGCATGCCGGGCCGTTGCGCTGTGGATCGCGCATCACGCACGCCGGACGGCGCGCATTCGGTATCATCACGGCCCGACCGAACCGAATGCCCGCCCGGGCCGCATCCGCATGGCGCTGAAATCCACGATCTACAAAGCCGAGCTGCAAATCGCCGACATGGATCGGCATTACTACGCCGATCACGCGCTGACGGTGGCGCGCCATCCGTCGGAAACCGACGACCGGATGATGGTGCGCATCGTCGCGTTCGCGCTGTTCGCGCACGAGCGGCTCGAGTTCTGCAAGGGACTGTCGGACGTGGACGAGCCCGACCTGTGGCAGAAGGATCTGACGGGCGCGATCGACGTGTGGATCGAGGCCGGCCAGCCGGACGAACGACGCATCTCGAAGGCGGCCGGCCGCGCCGGACAGGTCACGGTGATCGCGTACGGCGGCAAGACGTCGGATATCTGGTGGCAGGGCGTGCGCAGCAAGGTCGAACGGCTGCGCAACGTGCAGGTGCTGTCGCTCGCCGACGGCGTCGCGGCCGCGCTCGGGCGGCTCGCCGAGCGCACGATGCGCCTGCAGTGCACGGTGCAGGACGGCACCGCGTGGATCTCGAGCGCCGATCACGATCCGGTCGTGGTCGAGTGGACGGTACTGAAGGCGCGCGCGGACGCGTAACGGCCCGCGCGCGGGCCGCATTCAGCCGAGCGCGGACGGCGGCCCTTTGAATTCGACCATGTTCCCTTCGGGATCGAACAGGTAGATCGACGGCCCGTAGCCGCCGGCGCCGTAGCGTTCGGCCGGTGCGCCGGGGCGCGCGCCATGCGTGGCGAAATGGGCGATCAATGCGTTGGGATCGAACGGCTCGACGCGCAGGCACAGGTGATCGAGGTTGCGCCCGGTGCCGGGCGGCCCGCTGTCGGGCCGGTCGATCGGGCCGCCGACCGTCAGCAGATCGATCAGCGCGTCGCCGGCGCGCAGTTGCACGAGGCCCAGATCGGGCTGTTCCTTCTCCACATGGCAACCGACGGCGTCGCAGTAAAAGCGCGTCATCGCCGCCATGTCGGTCACGCGCAGCACGATGTGATCGATTCCGCGGATGGTGGGTTTCATGAGCGGGGGACTCCTTCGCAGTCGACGAGCATCGAGTGTAGACGCATCGCGCCTGCGCCGCCGGCCGGAACGCGGCACAATCGACGGACGAAAAAAAGCCCGTTCACGCAGTGCGGAACGGGCTTAATCCATATCAGGAGGAGACATGGAGGAGACAGTTCCAACTATACACACGGCGATGGTGCGACGCAATATTCCGATTGCAAAAAAACGTCAGGACGGCGATTTGTCGCATCCGCACTGCAGCAAAATGGTGACGGGACGATGACGAAAACCGCGCTGGAGCGGCCGCCGCGCGGGTTTCGTCGGATTTATCTCGATCGATGTGGCCCCGATTCGTCGGCACGAATCACAGAGCAAGATTCAGGGCGCGACGGCATGTGCCGATGGCTAGAGTAGGCACCATCTACACTAGAGAGTGCGAGGTTCAAATGAAAACCGCCTATCCGACCGATGATGCCCGCTGGGGCGCCGTGACCGAGCGCGATCCGCATGCGGACGGCGCGTTCTTCTATGGTGTCCGCACGACCGGCGTGTTTTGTCGCCCGACCTGCGCGTCGCGGCAGCCACGCCGCGAGAACGTGTCCTTTTTCACCGATCCGGCGGCCGCGCGCGCGGCCGGCTTCCGGCCCTGCAAGCGCTGCCAGCCGGAAGGGCTGCCGCGCGAACTGGACATCGTCAATCGCGCATGCGCGGTGCTCGACGCGCAGGCCGAGCGGCTCACGCTGCAGCAGTTGAGCGACGCCGTGCACGTGAGCCCGTTCCACCTGCAGCGGCTCTTCAAGCGCGTGGTCGGCGTGTCGCCGCGGCAGTACCAGGCCGCGCAGCGCGGCGCGGCGTTGCGGCAGGCGCTGCAAAGCGGGCAGCCGGTCACGCAGGCGGCCGTCGACGCGGGGTTCAACTCGCCGTCGCGGCTCTATGCGTCGGTGCCGCGCGAGCTGGGGATGGCGCCGTCCGCGTTTCGCCGCCAGGGCGCGGGCCTGCGGATCGACTATGCGACCGCGTCGACGTCGCTCGGCACGGTGCTGGTCGCCGCCACCGAACAGGGCATCTGCCGGATCGCGTTCGGCGACGACCCGGCGTCGCTCGTCGGCGAACTGAAGGACACGTTCGCGCGCGCCGAACTGGTCGAATCGTCCGCGCGGCTCGCGCCGTTCGTCACGCAGATTCGCGCGTATCTCGACGGTACGCGGCACGCATTCGACCTGCCGCTCGACATCGCGCCGACCGCGTTCCAGCAGCGCGTATGGGAAGCGCTGACGCACATCCCGTACGGCGAGACGCGCAGCTATTCGGAGATCGCGGAGGCGCTCGGCTCGCCGCGCGCGGTGCGGGCGGTCGCGTCCGCGTGCGCGTCGAATCCGGTCGCGCTCGCGATCCCGTGCCACCGCGTCGTGCAGAAGGGCGGCGCGCTCGCCGGCTATCGCTGGGGCGTGCGCCGCAAGGCGACGCTGCTCGCGGCCGAGGCGCGCCACGTTCACGACGATGAAGCCGAAGCCGAGACGGAGGGCAGTGCGGTTTGAGCATCGAGACGACAACGATCAAGTCCCTCGCGAACGGTGGCCCAGTGCCGCCGTCCGCGCAGATGGAGCTGCGCTACAAGGCGCCGTACGACTGGGCGCGCGTACTGCGCTTCTTCAGCGGGCGCGCGATTCCGGGTGTCGAGCAGGTCGCCGACGGTGTATATCGCCGCATCGTCGATCTGCACGGCGATGCGGGCCGGCTCACCGTCACGAAACACCCGCGCAAGCATTGCCTGATCGCGACCGTCGAAGGGGCGGTCGCGCGTCACGTCGACGATGCATTCGCCGCGCGCGTCGCGACGATGTTCGACCTCGGCGCCGATCCGGCCGCGATCGGCGACGGGCTCGCGCGCGATCCGTGGTTCGCGCCGCTCGTCGACGCCGCGCCGGGGCTGCGCGTGCCGGGCGCGTGGTCGGGATTCGAGCTGGCCGTGCGCGCGATCGTCGGCCAGCAGGTGAGCGTGAAGGCCGCGACGACGATCGTCGGCCGGCTCGTCGAACGGGCCGGCGAACGCGTGATGCAGGACGACGACGGCGCGCCCGCGTGGCGGTTTCCGACACCCGACGCGCTGGCTGCGTGCGATCTCGACAAGATCGGGATGCCCGGCAAGCGGGTGGCCGCGCTGACCGGCGTGGCGCGCGCGGTGGCGGCCGGCGACGTGCCGGTCGATCGCGCGCATGCCGATCTCGCGACGCTGCGCAGCGCGTGGCTCGACCTGCCCGGCATCGGCCCGTGGACCGTCGAATACATCGCGATGCGTGCATGGCGCGACCCGGACGCGTGGCCGGCATCCGATCTCGTGCTGATGCAGTCGATCGCCGCGCGCGACCCGGCGCTCGACCGGCTCGCCAGCCAGAAGCGCCGCACCGAAGGCTGGCGGCCGTGGCGTGCGTATGCGGCGCTGCATCTGTGGAACGAAGTGGCCGACCGGGCAGGCGGCGCGCGCGGCGGGTAAGCGCGGCGGCCCGCGGCCGGGTGCGACCGCCGGAAGGCGGGGCTGCAACCCGGTGCGCAGGCGGCGCCGGCATGCGACAAGTGCCGGCGTGACGTGGCCCGTCATGGCGATGCCACGCCTGCGGCACCGGCCGGATGCCGCGCGTGCGACGTCTCCGGATGCGGGGTTTCCCGATCCATTCCGCGACACGGTTGCACCTGCCGCCCCCCGTTCGCCGCGCCCGTTCCATCCGACGAATTCCGCTGACCGGCGTGCCGATCGGCCTCGTCCCGACCCGGCGATCGGGGCCGGCGCTGCCGCGCCCGGGCCGTCCGATCGCCCGCTCAGGCCCGTGCGCCATGCCCGGGGCCACCTCAAGCGCGGGTTCCGGCGAGATGTTAAAGTGCCCGCTACCAACGAAGCGACCAACAATCCAGCCGGCCGCGCGCGGCGTTCTGCGCGCGGCCGTCACGCACTTGCGTCTCCATGTCGAACACCATGACTCACCGCCAGTCCGAACTGCTGCTGAATCGCCTCGACGCGCTGAGCTCGGGCCCGACGCGGCAGCATCTGCCCGACGGCCTGCGCGGCATCGAAAAGGAAAGCCTGCGCGTGACGCGCGACGGGATGATCGCGTTCACGCCGCATCCGCGCGCGCTCGGTTCGGCGCTCACGCATCCGGCGCTGACGACCGACTATTCCGAAGCGCTGATCGAACTGATCACACCCGCCGAGCGCGACGCCGCGCTCACGCTCGAGCGCCTCGACGATCTGCATCGCTACGTCTATGCATCGCTCGGCGACGAGATGCTGTGGAACGACTCGATGCCGGGCCTGCTGCCGGCCGACGACCAGATCCCGATCGCCGATTACGGCACGTCGAACATCGGCCGCCTGAAGACGGTGTACCGGCGCGGCCTCGCGTATCGCTACGGCCGCACGATGCAGTGCATCGCCGGCATCCACTACAACTACTCGCTGCACGAGGAAGTGTGGCGGCGCCTGCATGCGGAAGAAGGGTCCACGGCGACGCTCGTCGATTACCAGTCGGAACGCTATCTTGCGCAGATCCGCAACTTCCGCCGCCGCAGCTGGCTGCTGATGTACCTGTTCGGCGCGTCGCCGGTGCTCGACACCAGGTTCCTGCGCGGCAAGCCGCACAAACTCGATACGTTCGACGCCGATACGCTGTACCGGCCGTATGCGACCAGCCTGCGGATGAGCGATCTCGGCTACTCGAACACGACGGCCCAGGCCGCGCTGCATGTCGACTACAACACGCTGCCCGGTTATCTCGACGCGCTGTCGAAGGCCGTGAGCGAGCCGTATCCGGCGTACGAGGCGATCGGCACGCATCGCGACGGCGAGTGGATCCAGATCAACACGAACGTGCTGCAGATCGAGAACGAGTTCTACTCGACGATCCGGCCGAAGCGCGTCACGTATTCGGGCGAGCGGCCGCTGCATGCGCTCGCGTCGCGCGGCGTCCAGTACATCGAAGTGCGCTGCCTCGACATCGATCCGTTCGAGCCGACCGGCATCGCGCTGGAGACCGCGCGCTTCATCGACGCGTTCCTGCTCGCGTGCGCACTCGACGAAAGCGCGCCGCTCGACTGCGACGCGTACAAGGAAGCGAACGCGAACTTCGGCAGCGTGACGATGGACGGCCGCAAGCCGGGGCTCACGCTGACGCGCGACGGCCAATCGATCACGCTGCGGCAGTGGGCCGACGAACTGATGGCCGATATCGAGATCGTCGGTCACCGGCTCGACGAAATCCGCGGCGGCGACGAGCATGCGCGCGCGATCGCCGCGCAGCGCGACAAGCTCGCCGATCCCGAACGCACGCCTTCCGCGCGCGTGCTGCGCACGATGCGCGAGAACGGCCAGTCGTTCCTCGCGTTCGCGCTCGCGCAGAGCGAAGCGCATGCCGCGCATTTCCGCGCGCATCCGCCGTCGGCCGAGACGCTGCGCACCGAGCAGGCGCTCGCCGCGAAGTCGCTGGCCGAGCAGGCCGAGCTCGAAGCGAAGGAGGCCGGATCGTTCGACGCATTCGTCGCCGCCTATCGCGCCTATACGCTGAACCGCTTCAGCGTGTGACGCTCGCGCATGCGGCCGGCGCAGGGTGCGCCGCGCCGCTGCCGCGCGATCCGTCCGATTCCGTCGGTGATCGGGTCGGTGATCCGGTCAGTGATGCGCGTACGTGCCGCGATCGGCCGCGTGCGGCAGCATCGGCTTGCCCGATTCCGTGTGGGACCGGCCGTCGCTGCCGTAACCGGCCGCGTCGCCCTCAGTGCGCGCCTGCGCCGCGCGCTGCATGACCGCCTGCATGTTTTCCGGAAAGTCCGGACTGCTTGCGAGGCTCGTCCGGTAGCCGGCGGCCTGCAGCTCCACGAGCTCCTGGCGGACCTGCGCGCGCGTGAGCGTCGACGCGGCTTGCGCGTGAGCGGCGAACGCCGCGCCGATCAGCACGAACGCGCATGCCGCGTGTTTCATCGTCTTCATCGTGTGTGCTCCGTGAGGTTCCGGTGCCGCGCCGTTGCTGGCGCGGGCGGAAACGATGCAGCCAGTCTAGGCTTCGGAGGCCAAACGAAACATCCTCGTGGCTGGCAGTCACCTTTTCCGGTCGCGCAACATTGCGCGCGCACCGGTGAGCCGGCCGCGACGGGTTGCCTGTCGAACGCGACAGCTGCGCGCCATCTGCCGGTCATCGTGCGGCGGACGGTCCGCATCGGCTCGCCCGCATCGGGCTTCTCCCCCCTTGTACAAGCGCGTCGCGCCTCCTAACCTCTTTTAAGCGACCGATCGGTTGGCCGCGCAACGTCGTTGCGTACGCAAGCGCCCGATCGTGGTCGTGACTGCAGGACATCGCCTTGACCCGAACCCGGCACATCGACATGCGCGCCCGGGTCGACTCTGGAGACACGATGAATCCCACCGACGCCCTACCGCCCGGCATCGTCTTCGCGCAACCGTTGACGCCCGTCGCCCACTCGCTGCTCCTGTCGTTCCTCGTCGCCGCGATCCCGATCGCGGTCGCGCTGATCGCGCTCGGCGTGCTGCGTCGCCCCGCGTGGCAGGCGTCGCTGGCCGGGCTCGTCGCGGGCCTCGCGGTCGCGATCGGCGCGTGGGGGATGCCGGCCGGGCTCGCGTTCAACGCGGTCGGCGCCGGCATGGCGCTCGCGGTCGTGCCGGTGATGTGGATCGTCTTCAACGCGCTGCTGCTCTACAACATCGCGGTGAAGTCGGGCCGCTTCGACCAGTTCCGGCAGTGGATGCTCGACAACCTGCCCGACGATCGCCGCCTCGTGCTGCTCGTCGTCGCGTTCTCGTTCGGTTGTCTGCTCGAAGGGATCTCCGGATTCGGCACGCCGGTCGCGATCACGAGCGCGCTCTTGATCGCGCTCGGCTTTCCCGCGCTCGAAGCGCTCACCTACACGCTGCTGTTCAACACGGCGCCGGTCGCGTTCGGCGCGCTCGGCGTGCCGATCACCGTGCTCGGCGCGGTCACGTCGCTGCCGCCCGCGACGCTCGCGCAGATGGTCGGCCGCCAGTTGCCGTTCTTCGCGCTGCTGCTGCCGTTCTACGTGGTCGGCGCATACGGCGGGCTGCGCTCGATCGCGAAGCTGTGGCCCGCGCTGCTCGTGTCGGGCGGCAGCTTCGCGCTCGCGCAGTTCGTCACGTCGAACTTCCTCGGCTACCAGCTCACCGACGTGCTGTCGTCGCTCACGTCGCTGATCGTGACGATCGGCTTCCTGCAGGTGTGGAAGCCGCAGCCCGATCCGCAATACGCGCTCGCGCGCAGCGTGCCGGCCGCCGCCGGCGCCGCGCGCGCGGGCTTCGGCGGCTGGTTGCCGTGGCTCGTCGTGTCGGTGGTCGTGATCGTGTGGGTACACGCGAACGTCGCGGCGATCGGCGACGTGAAGATCAAGTGGCCGGGCCTGCACAACGCCGTGTACGTGTCGCTGTACCACAAGCCGTATGCGGCGATCTGGGATTTCCAGCCGCTCGGCACGGGCACCGCGATCCTGCTGTCGGCGATCGTCACGGCCGCGCTGACGCGTACCGGCCCCGGCGCGTTCGTCGAATGCGTGGTGAAGACGTGGCGGCAGACGTGGATCGCGATCGTCACGGTGATGATGATCGTCGGGCTCGCGTACCTGCTGAACTACTCGGGCATCAGCTATACGCTCGGCACCGGCGTCGCGTCGACCGGTGCGCTGTTCCCGCTGGTGTCCGCGTCGCTCGGCTGGATCGCCGTGTTCCTGTCCGGCAGCGACACGTCGGGCAACGCGCTGTTCGGCAACCTGCAGGTCGTCGCCGCGCGCCAGCTCGGCCTCGATCCGGTGCTGATGGCCGCCACCAACTCGTCGGGCGGCGTGATGGGCAAGATGATCTCGCCGCAGAACATCGCGACGGGCGTATCGACGACGGACCTGAAAGGGCAGGAGGGCGTCGTGTTCGCGCGCACCTTCTGGCACAGCGTGATCCTCACGCTGTTGCTCGGCGTGCTGGTGTTCCTGCAGCAGCACGTGCTGACCTGGATGATTCCGGCGCTGCCGAAGTGACGCGGCGCCGCGACAGAAGAAGGCACGAGGAAAGCAACGAGGGAAGGCGCGGGAAAAGCGCCACGTAGTGTGCGGAAGCGGTGAACGCGCGGCGGCTCAGCGCGCGTTCACCCGCCGCATCGTTCGTCCGGTTTCAACCGTGTCGGCCGCATCGATCGCATCGGCCGCTTCGCCGTCGCCCGGCAGGATGCACGCGAGGAACGCGTCGATCGCGGGGCTCTGGCGGCGCGCCTTCAGGTAGTACACGTATTCGTCGATCGTCGTGTCGACGCCGCGCAGCGCGATCACGCGCAGGTCCGGATGGCGCTCGGCCTCGCCGAGCGGAAACAGGCTGCCGCCTACGCCATGCAGGATCGCCTCGCGAATCGCTTCGCGGCTGCCGATCTCGGCGACCGATGGGGCCGCGACGCCGGCCGCGGCGAGGATCGTCTCCGTGCAGCGGCGCGTGACCGACCCTTCCTCGCGGATCAGCAGCCGCACGTCGGCGAGCTGCGCCGGGTCGATCGAATCGAATCGCGCGAGCGGATGACGGCGATGCACGACGAGCACCAGCGGATCGGTCGAGATCACCTTGCGTTCCAGGCCGTCGGCGTCGTTGCGCTGCGACGAGACCGCGAGATCGATGCGGAATTCCTGCAGCGCCTGCAGGATTTCCTCGGAGTTGCCGATCCGGCACGTGAGCGCGATCGACGGGTGCGCGCTCGAGAAGCGGCCGACCGCGTCCATGATGTAGTACGGGCCCGTCGCGCCGATCCGCAGGTGGCCTTCGAACAGGCCGCCGACGTTGCGCAGCATGATGTCGGCCTGCGCCTCGAGCGCGATCATCTGCTCGACGAGCGGCAGCAGCTCGATGCCCGTGTCGGTCACCTCGAGCTTGCGGCCGCTGCGGTAGAACAGCTCGACGCCGTACACCTGCTCGACCTGCCGGATCTGCGCGGCAATCGTCGGCTGGCTCACGCCGAGGTGGCGCGCGGCGCGCGTGATGCTGCCCTGCCGGACGGTCGCGTGGAACGCCTTCAGCTGATCGAACACGACTCGGCTTCTCCCCCCTCTTCATCGCGCGTCAGCGTAGCGCACGCATATGTCGGCCGCATGAAAGGCGCGCCGTGCGCCGCTTCCAAAAAAATCCTGTGGGTCACCCAAAGAAACCTGCGGGAACCGGTCACGGCCGGGACATGCCGGTGCGGGGTAATAACGGCGACGCAGATCGCCGGCCCGCTCGTCCGGCGACCCCACTCCCACCGACCACAGGGTGCTTTTCATGTCCTCGAACAATCGACGCGATTTCCTGCGCCTCGCCGCGCAGTCGGCCGGCGCGATGGCCGCCTACGCGGGCTTTCCGCCCGCGATCCGCAATGCGCTGGCGATGCCGGCCGCCTATCGCACCGGCACGATCCGCGACGTCGAGCACGTCGTGATCTTCATGCAGGAAAACCGTTCGTTCGACCATTACTTCGGCGGGCTGCGCGGCGTGCGCGGCTTCGACGACCCGCGTCCGCACCTGCTGCCGAACGGCGCACCGGTGTGGCAACAGCCGCCGGCATCGGTGTTCACGAAGAATTACCACTCGCGCGGGCTCGATCCGTCCGCGCCGTACGTGCTGCCGTTCTACCTCGATCCGAAGCAGACGACCGAATTCCAGCCGGGCACCAACCACGGCTGGAGCAGCGGCCACCTGTCCTGGAACAACGGCCAGTGGGATCAGTGGGTGAACCAGAAGCAGGACGTGCTGACGATGGGCTACCTGAAGCGCCAGGATCTCACGTACCACTACGCGCTGGCCGACGCGTTCACGATCTGCGATTCGTACTTCTGCTCCGCGCACGCCGACACGGCGCCGAACCGCATCTACCTGTGGACCGGCACGATCGATTCGCGCAACGTCTACGGCAGCGCGCCGAACGGCCCGGGCATCGGCGAGCGCAACGACGTGAACGGCTACACGTGGACGACCTACGCCGAACGCCTCGAGAACGCGAAGATCAGCTGGAAGGTGTACCAGGGCGGCACCGGCATCCCGGGCGACCCGACCGACAACTACACCGACAACTCGCTGATGTTCTTCAAGCGCTTCCAGGTGAAGGAAGGCGCGAGCGGCCCGCTGGTCGACAAGGGCGCATCGAACCACACGCTCGCGGAGCTGAAGGCCGACGTGCAGGCGAACCGGCTGCCGCAGGTGTCGTGGATCGTGTCGCCGTACAAGTACAGCGAGCACCCGCAGGCGTCGCCGACCGACGGCGCGTTCTACATCAACATGGTGCTCGAAGCGCTGACGTCGAACCCGGAAGTGTGGGCGAAGACGGTGTTCATCCTGAACTACGACGAGAACGACGGACTGTTCGATCACGTCGTGCCGCCGGTGCCGCCGGTCACGAGCGGCGTGGGCGGGCAGGGGATCGTGTCGTCGAACCTGCTGTCGACCCTCGGCGACGAGCTGCTCGACCTGAACAAGTACCCGGGCGAAATGAGCCCGCTCGTGCCGGGCGCCGACCCGGGCGGCATCCAGCCGATCGGCCTCGGGCCGCGCGTGCCGCTGATCATCATCTCGCCGTGGACGAAGGGCGGCTGGGTCTGCTCGGAGACGTTCGACCATACGTCGGTGCTGCGTTTCCTCGAAGCGCGTTTCGGCGTGAAGGAACCGAACATCAGCGCGTGGCGCCGGTCGATCTGCGGCGACCTCACGTCGGCGTTCGACTTCTCCGCGCGCCCCGACACGCGCACGGTGAGCTTCACGGTGCCGCAGCACCTCGCGACGGCCGGCCAGGCGTACCAGGTGCCCGCGCAACAGTCGATGCCGGCGCAGGAGCCGGGCACGCGGCCGGCGCGTGCGCTGCCGTACGAGCTGTTCGTGCACAGCCGCGTGGGCGCGCATGACGACACCGTGTCGCTCGACTTCGCGAACACCGGCGACGCGGGCGCCGCGTTCTACGTGTACGACCGCCGCAACCCGGCGACGCCGCCGCGCCGCTACGCGGTGTCCGCGCGCGACCGCTTCGTCGACACGTGGAGCACGTCGGCCGCGCGCGGCGACTACCATCTCGCGGCCTACGGCCCGAACGGCTATCTGTGCGAGTTCCAGGGCAACACGCGGCTCGCCGCGGACGGCCGCCACGCGAACCCCGAAGCCAAGATCGGCTACGACGTGCGCAATCGCCACGTGTACCTGCAACTGCGCAACAGCGGGCGCGCGAGCTGCCGCGTGACGGTCGACAACGCGTACAGCCATGCGCATGCACGCACCTACACGCTGGCGCCGGGCGAGCGCATCGAGGCGCACTTCGAGCTGTCGTCGAGCCACGGCTGGTACGATCTGACGATCACCGCGACCACGCTGCGCGGCGGCGACGACAAGGTCGTGCGCCGCTTCGCGGGCCACGTCGAGACGGGCCGGCCGAGCCACAGTGATCCGGGGCCGGTGAAGCACACGGCCTGACGGTTGCGCAGGGTCGCGCGAAGCGGGGCGGTTCGCCCGCCGCGCGCGACCCTCGCGTGCCGGCCGCATTCCGGCACGCCGGATTGGATTTTGGAAACTGAAAACTGTTGACAATATGCCGGGCCGAGGGTATACAAGGATCATTCGCCGATATGGCGCCCTCGTTTTCATCCATAGCCCGCTGCCTGCCCGACCATGACTGCCCCGAACGCGCTCAGCGCCATCGAACTCCTGCAAAGCCAGTCGCTCGCGATGATCGTCCAGGACATGCTCGAGCGCGCGATCGTCTCCGGCGAATACGCGCCGGGCGAAAAGCTCAACGAAGTCGAGATCGCGACCCGGCTGAACGTGTCGCGCGGCCCGGTGCGCGAAGCGTTCCGCGCGCTCGAACAGGCCGGCCTGCTGCGCAACGAGAAGAATCGCGGCGTGACCGTGCGCGTCGTGCCGCTGCGCGAGGCCGAGGAAATCTACGAAGTGCGCGCGATGCTCGACGAGTCGGTCGCGCGCGCGCTCGCGAAGCGTATCTCGCCCGAGACGCTGAAGGTGCTGAAGGGCATCATCCAGTCGATGAAGGACGCCGCGAAGACGCATGACGTCACGCGCTATACCGAGCTGAACGTGCAGTTCCACGACGCGATGGTCGTCGGCGTCGGCAATACCCATCTCACCGATACCTACCGGCGGCTCGTGCGCCAGCTCGGCCTGCTGCGCCAGGCGGCGATCGAGGCCGAGGAGGATGCGATCGCGGTGTCGGCGGCCGAGCACGACAAGATCGTGCAGGCGCTCGCGGCCGGCGACGAGGACAAGGCCGTCGCGCTCGTGCGCGAGCATGTCGCGCACGGCCTCGCGCGGATGCGCCGTACGCACGAGCAGGGGCTGCCTGCGACGGGCAAGGCGGCGCGGGAGAAGGCCGGCGCATAAAAGCCCGGCAACGCCCGCGGGGGCTGTCGCGCACAGGTAAAGGGACGCGTCGCCGCGTCCCTTTTTCGTTGCGCTTCGGTTCAGCGGATCAACCCGTCGTCACGCCTTGTCGGCCTTCCCCGCCGCGCTCGCAAACTTCGCGAGCCACGTATCGACCGCCGACGGCTGCCGGCTCTCGTCCTCCGCGCGCTCCTTGCGGCGGATCGCGTTGCGCACGACGTGCGCGCCGACATAGCGGATCGGCTCCGGCGGGAAATGGCCGAGCGGGCCGCGCACGATCGGGCTGCGCGTCCACGCGTTGTCGAGGCCGAGCACCAGCGACGACAGGATCTGCCCGCCCATGTAGGTCGGCCCGACGCCGTTGCCCGAATAGCCGAAGCCGTAGAACACGTTCGGCGCGTCGTCGAGGCGGCCGAAGAACGGGAAGCCCGTCACCGAACGATCGGACGGCCCGTTCCAGCTCGCGGTGACCGGCACGCCCGCGAGCGACGGGAAGAACTCGCGCAGGCTGTGCGTGAGCTGCGCCTCGTACGGCGAGCGGCGGTCGAACACCGGCGCGATGCGGCTGCGCCACGAGAACGTGTTGCCGCCCTTGCCGAGCATCAGCCGCCCGTCGGCGGTCGTGCGGTAGTAGTAGACGAAGATCCGCGAATCGAGCACCGACACGCCGTCCACGAGCCCGGTCCGCTCGAGCAGCTCCGGGCATTTCTCGGTGATCACCATGTCGCTCGACACGACCGCGATCGTCCGCTCGAACTGCGGGAAGCGGCTCGCCATCCACGCGTTGATCGCGAATACGAGCTTGCCCGCCGTGACGCTGCCGGACGGCGTGCGCACGACGGCCGGCTGGCCGGGCGTGAAGTCGAGCATCGGCGTGCGCTCGTAGATCCGGATGCCCATCGCGCGCGCGGCGCGGCGCAGCCCGCGCACGAGCTTGCCCGGATGCACGGTCGCGGCGATCGGCGAGTAGACGCCGTCGAGATTGCGCGCGGAGCCCGAGCGGCGCGCGACTTCGGCGGGCGGCAGCGGCTCGTAGCTGTGGATGCCGCAGGCGGCGAGCGCGTCGAGCACCGGCGCGAGCGTGCCGACCTGCGCGCGCGACGTCGCGGTGTACAGCGTGCCGTCGAGCCGCAGTTCCGCATCGATGTCGTGCGCGCGGCAGAAATCGGCGATGTGCTGCACGGCCGCTTCCGACGCCTTCACGAGCCGGATTGCCTCGGCTTCGCCGAACAGGCGTCGCAGCGTCAGGAACTTCGCGGACCACGTGAGCAGGCAGCCGCCGTTGCGGCCGCTCGCGCCGGCGCCGCACAGGTCGGCTTCGAGGATCGCGATGTCGAGCGCGGGATGCTGCTGCTTGGCCTGGATCGCGGTCCAGAGGCCCGTGAAGCCGCCGCCGACGATGCACACGTCGGCCTGCGTCGCGCCTTGCAGCGCGGGGGCGAGATCGCCGTCGTTGAACAGCGCTTGTTCGATCCAGAAGGGTCGCATCGGAGAGTCGTCGATAAGGGGCCGTGCGGCGCACGGCCGGGAAAACGGGCGGCCGCCTGCGCCTGCGCACGCGGCCGGGGCATCGCGTCACATCGTCATGCCGCCGCTTCGGCCGACACGCGGCGTACGCCCATCGCGCGCAGCGTGTCGGCGATCGCGGCGACGGCGCCCGGAATCCCGGCCTCGCCGAAATGGCCGATGCAGCCGACGCGGAACGTCTCCACTTCGGTCAGCTTGCCCGGATACAGAATGTAGCCGCGCTTTTTGACCTCCTGATAAAACCGCTTGAAGTCGTAGTTCGGATCGTCCGGCGCATGGAACGTGACGATGATCGGCGCCTGGATCGCCGGATCGAGGAACGGCCGGAAGCCGAGCGCGCGCATCCCGTCGAGCAGCGCGCGGGTGTTGCGCTGGTAGCGGCCGCCGCGCGCGGCGAGCCCGCCTTCGTCGATGTATTGCGCGACGGCCGCGTCGAGCGCGGCGACCACGTGCGTCGGCGGCGTGAAGCGCCACTGCGTCGTGCGCTGCATGTAGACCCACTGGTCGTACAGGTCCATCGCGAGCGAGTGGCTGTTGCCTTCGCAGCGTTCGAGCGCGCTGCGCTTGGCGATCACGAAGCCGAGCCCCGGCACGCCCTCCAGGCATTTGCCGGACGCGGCGATCACCGCGTCGAACGGCGTCGTGCGCGCGTCGATGTCGATCGCGCCGAACGAGCTCATCGCGTCGACGATCAGCGCACGCCCGTGCTTCGCGACGGCCTGTGCGACGTCGTGCAGCGGGTTCAGCACGCCGGCGCCGGTTTCGCAGTGCACGAGCGCGACGTGCGTGATCGACGGATCGGCGGCGAGCGCGCGCTCGACGTCGGCCGGATCGACGCGGCGATCCTCGCGGTAGTCGATCGTCGTGAGCCGGCGGCCGAGCACGCGGCAGATCTTCGCGAGGCGCTGGCAATACGCGCCGTTGTTCGGCACCAGCACGTGGCCGTCGCGCGGCACCAGCGTGCCGATCGCCGCTTCGACCGAAAACGTGCCGCTGCCTTGCAGCGGTACGCATTCGTGCGTGCCTTCGCCGTGCACGATCTGCAGCAGGCGTTCGCGCAGCCGCGCGGTGATCGCGTTGAAATCGCCGTCCCACGAGCCCCAGTCGCGCAGCATCGCGTCGCGCGTGCGCTCGGAGGTCGTCAGGGGGCCGGGGGTCAGCAGGATGGGCTGGGCAGCGAGCGTCATGGTGTCTCCTCGATGAAGTCGGGACGTCACGTGAATGCGGCAGGGAATCAACGGCGATGCGGGTTGCGCCATGCCTGCGTACGGCGCAGCAGGCGGTGCGAGATGCAGGCGAACAGCACGCACGCGAACGACGAGGTCGCGAGCACGAGCGTGGCCATCGCGGCGGCCGGGCCCATCTGGCCCGCGTCGTCGAGGTTCAGGATCGCGACCGACGCGGGCTGCGTGTCCGGCGAGTACAGGAACGCGACGGCCGACACCGTCGTCATCCCGTTGACGAACAGGTAGCGCGCGATCAGCAGGATCGCGGGCAGGCACACGGGCACCGTTACGCGCAGGAAGGTCTTGTAGAACGGCACCTTCAGCGACGCGGATACCGCCTCGAACTCGCTGTCGATCTGCCGGAGCGCGGTGACGGCGGTGAGGTGGCTCGACGCGTAGTAGTGGACGACCGTGACGATCGCGAGCAGCCACAGCGATCCGTACAGCCCGTTCAGCGGATTGCCGGGCGCGTTGAACAGGAAGATGTAGCTGATGCCGAGCACGAGCCCCGGCACGCCCATCGGCAGGATCGCGCACAGGCCGATGAAGCCGCGCAGCCAGCGTGCGCCGCGGGTCTTCTCGATCAGGTAGGCGCCGCCGAACACGACGATCGTGCCGCCGAGCGCCACCGTCGCGGCCATCCGCAAGCTGTTCTTGTACGCGTCGAAGATGCCGGCCGCGATCAACCCCATCTCGTAATGCTGCAGCCCGAGCGTCATCTGGTACGGCCAGAACTTCACGAACGACGCGAACACCGAGATGCCGACCACCGCGATGAAGAACGCGCACACGAGCGCGCAGTACGCGAGCATCGCGGCGTCGAAGCCGCGCGACGGCTTCGGCTGGTACGGCGTCGAGCGCGCGCCGAGCTGCGACTGCTGGCGGCGGCGGATGAAGTAGTCGACGCCGAACGCGACGAGCGCCGGGCACAGCAGCATCAGGCTTACGACCGCGCTGCGGTTGAAATCCTGCAGCCCGATGATCAGCTTGTAGATGTCGGTCGACAGCACGTTGTACGCGCCGCCGATCACGACCGGCACGCCGAAGTCGTTGATGCACATCGTGAACGCGACCATCGTCGCGCTGATCAGCCCGTACTTCGCGCCGGGCAGCGTGATCGTGAAGAACTTGCGCAGGCGGCCCGTGCCCATCGCGTCGGCGGCTTCGTAGAGCCGGCCGTCCGCGAGCGACAGCGCGGTGACGAGGATCATCAGCACGTGCGGGAACGACGCGTACACCATGCTCAGCACGATGCCCGGCAGCCCGTAGATCGAATGGCCGTGCAGCAGCGGCTTCAGCAGCCCCGCATTGCCGAACCAGTAGATGAACGACACGGCCGACAGCAGCGTCGGCGCGAGCAGCGGCAGCAGCGCGATCGTGCGTGCCGCGTTCTTCAGCGGCATGCACGAGCGTGTCAGCGCATACGCGAACGTGAACGCCATCGGCACGACGATCATCGTGACGAGCGCGCCGACCGTCAGCGAATGCAGCATCGAGCGCAGCACGCCGCTGTCCTCCAGATACTCGACGAAGTTGTGCGCGCCGACGAAGCGCCCGTCCGCGTCGACGAAGCATTTCTGCACGACGAGCGCGAGCGGCAGCAGCAGGAACAGCGACATCAGCGCGGCCATCGCGACCAGCGCGAGCTGCGCGAGGCGATCGTGCCAGTGCGTGAGCTGCCGCACGTCGGCGGGGGCGGACGCGCCGCGGCGGCGCTCGGTCAGGACGGTGCTCATTGGAGTCGCTCCTTCGCGCACGGGAACACGCGGACATGCTCGCGATCGAGCGCGAGGTCGATGCGCGCGCCGGCCTGCACGCCGGTGCGGTCGACGTCGTGATACGACAGGTCGGCGACGATCTCCTGGCCGTCGAGCCCGTCGATCCGGAAGCTCACGCGGCAGAACGCGCCGAGGAATTCGAGCTTCTCGACGCGGCCGGCCAGCACGTTGTCGGCCGTCTCGCCCGGCACGCGGATGCGCAGGTCCTCGGGCCGCACGTAGACCGACACCGCCGCGCCTTGCGCGGTGCCGTGGCGGCAGTCGAAGCCGATGCCGCCCGCGCGCAGCGTGCCGTCCTGCGCGACCTCGGCGGGAATCGTGTTGACGCGGCCGATGAAGTCCGCGACGAACGGCGATGCCGGCTGCCGGTAGATTTCGAGCGGCGTGCCGATCTGCTCGATCACGCCGTGGTTCATCACGACGATGCGATCGGCCATCGACAGCGCTTCTTCCTGATCGTGCGTGACCATGATCGTCGTCACGCCGAGCCGTTGCTGCAGCGCGCGGATCTCCTGGCGCAGCCGTACGCGCACGCGCGCGTCGAGCGCCGACAGCGGCTCGTCGAGCAGCAGCAGGCCGGGCGAGGTGGCGAGCGCGCGCGCCAGCGCGATGCGTTGCTGCTGGCCGCCGGACAACTGGCCCGGATGCTTGCGATGGCTGTCGGGCAAACCGACCAGCGCCAGCAGCGTATGCACGCGCTCGTGGATCGCGTCGCGCTTCATCTTGCGGTTCACGAGCCCGTACGCGACGTTGTCGTACACGGTGAGGTTCGGGAACAGCGCATACGACTGGAACACGATTCCGTAGTCGCGCAGTTGCGGCGGCAGCCGCGAGATGTCGCGGCCGTCCTGCATGATGTGGCCGGCGTTCTGTGTCTCGAGCCCCGCGATGATCCGTAGCAGCGTGGTCTTCCCGCAGCCGGACGGCCCGAGGAAACAGATCATCTCGCCCTTCATCACGCTCAGGTTGATGTCGGTGAGGACCTGCGTGTCGTTGTACCGCTTCTCGATGCGTTCTACGCTCAGATAAGGTGCCATGCGCGCCTCCATGGAGGGGCGGCCCGGGGGCCGGATTCGACGACGGAAAAAGTGACGCGGGGCGGCGCCCGGCGCGGCCCCGCAGCCGGTCGCGGCGTTACTGCTGCGCTTTCGCGCCGTAGCGCTTCTGCCACGTATCGAGGATCGACTGGCGGTTCTTCGCGGACCACACGAAGTCGTTCTTCACGAGCAGGTCCGAGTAGTTGTCGGGGATGCCGGCCAGCTTCCGCGCGACGCCCGGATACGCGACGATCGCCCACCAGCGCGCGGTGATCTGGTTCGCTTCCTTGCTCGCCATGAAGTCGGCGAGCTTCTTCGCGGCGTCGGGCTGTTTCGTCGTCTTCATGATCGCCGTGCCTTCCATGTCCCAGCCGAGCCCTTCCTTCGGGAACACGAGATCGATCGGCGCGCCTTGCGCCTGCAGTTCGTGGCCGCGGAACTCGAACGAGATGCCGATCGGGAATTCGCCGGTGCCGGCGAGCGTGCACGGCTTCGAGCCCGAGTGCACGTACTGCGCGACGTTCTTGTCGAGCGCGTCCATGAATTTCCAGCCGCGATCGTCGCCGAAGGTCTGCAGCCAAGCGGTCACGTCGAGATAGCCGGTGCCCGACGAAACGGGGCTCGGCATCACGATCGCGCCCTTGTAGACGGGCTTCGTCAGGTCTTCCCACGACGTCGGCTTCGGGATGTTCTTCGCCTGCGCGGCGACGCGGTTGTAGCAGATCGTCGCGCCCCACACGTCCATGCCGACCCAGTGCGGCGGCGTGTTCGCGTCGCTGTACTTGCGCGTGAGCTGGTCGAAGCCCTTCGGCGTGTACGGCATCAGCATGCCCTGCAGGTCGAGCAGCGTGAGGCTCGACGCGGCGAGGCCGAGCACGACGTCCGCGCGCGGATTGTTCTTCTCCGCGAGCAGCTTCGCGGTGACCGAGCCGGTCGAGTCGCGCACCCAGCGGATCTCGATATCGGGGTTCGCCTTCTCGAACGCGTCCTTGTAGGGCTTCATCGCCTCGTCTTCCAGCGCGGTGTAGACCAGCAGCGACGTCTTCGCGTACGCCGCGTGCGCGGCGCCGAGCGCCACCGCGGCAGCCAGCGCGACGCGGGCCGCGCCCGCCGCCCATGCGTTCAAACGCTTGTTTACCGGCACTTCGTTCATCTTCAGACCCCTTGACTGTGGCGCCGCGGCACACGGCGGATGAGTGGAGACCAGCCCTCTTGCTGCTTCGTTGTTTTGCTTTCTGTTCTCTGCATGTTGTTGACAATCTACAAATCATCAATTTTAATGTCAAGCATGGAAAACACCTCCCTTCGGCGCGGCGCGGGCGCCGACGGCTCACACCCTTCGACCTGAAAGGAATGAACGTCATGACTGAAACGCCTGTATCCGTGGAAGTGAACGGCCGCCGCTACAACTGGATGAGCCGGCCCGTGGTGGTCGTGTGCGTCGATGGCTGCGCATACGAATATCTGGAGGAAGCCGCCGAGGCCGGCGTCGCGCCGTTCCTGCGCACGCTGCTGAAGCCGGGCACCGCACTCAAGGGCGAGTGCGTGGTGCCGAGCTTCACGAACCCGAACAACCTGTCGATCGTCACCGGCGTGCCGCCGGCGATCCACGGGATAAGCGGCAACTACTTCTACGATCGCGACACCGGCGCCGAAGTGCTGATGAACGATCCGAAGTACCTGGTCGCGCCCACCGTGCTCGCGACCTTCGCCGAACGAGGGGCGCGCGTCGCGGTCGTCACCGCGAAGGACAAGCTGCGCCGTCTGCTCGGCAAGGGGCTGAAGGGCATCTGCTTCTCGTCGGAAAAGGCCGACGAGGCGAGCGTCGAGGAAAACGGCATCGACAACGTGCTCGAGCTGGTCGGCAAGCCGGTGCCGAGCGTGTACAGCGCGGACCTGTCGGAATTCGTGTTCGCGGCCGGCGTGCGCCTGCTCGAGACGCGCCCGATCGACCTGATGTACCTGTCGACCACCGACTACGTGCAGCACAAGTGCGCGCCCGGCACCGAAGGCGCGAACGCGTTCTACGCGATGATGGACACGTACCTGCAGCGTCTCGACGCACTCGGCGCGATCGTCGCGATCACGGCCGATCACGGGATGAACGCGAAGCACGACGACGCGACCGGCGAGCCGAACGTGATCTACCTGCAGGAGCTGTTCGACGAATGGCTCGGCCACGATGCGGCGCGCGTGATCCTGCCGATCACCGATCCGTACGTCGTGCACCACGGTGCGCTCGGCTCGTTCGCGACCGTCTACGTGCCGGCCACCGCCGATGCCGACGCGCTGCGCGCGCGGCTCGCGGCGGTCGACGGCATCGAGGTCGTGCTGACGGGCGCCGAAGGCTGCGCGCGCTTCGAGTTGCCGCCCGCGCGGATGGGCGACCTGATCGTGATCTCGAAGCAGGACGTCGTGCTCGGCACGCGCCGCATCAAGCACGACCTGTCGGGCCTCGACGTGCCGCTGCGTTCGCACGGCGGGATCTCCGAGCAGATCGTGCCGCTGATCTTCAGCAAGCCGGTCGCGACCGACGTCACCGGTCGCGCGCGGCTGCGCAACTTCGACATCATCGACATCGCGCTCAACCATCTGCAGTGATGCACGCGCATCCTTGGGGGGATACAGTCATGAACGCCATTGCAGCATCGACGGCCGTCCGCGAGATTCGTCGCGAAGCACTGCGAATCGACGGCGAACGGATTCACCGCGACGCGGTGATCGACGTGCGCAACCCGTACGACGGCGCGCTGGTCGGCACCGTGCCGAAGGCGACGCTCGACGACGTGCGCCGTGCATTCGCGGTCGCGCGTGCGTACCGGCCGACGCTCACGCGCCACGATCGCGCGGCGATCCTGCGCCGCGCGGCCGACATCGTGCGCTCGCGCACCGCGGAGATCGCGGCGCTGATCACGGCCGAGGCCGGCTTGTGCATCAAGGATTCGACTTACGAGGCCGGCCGCGTGGCCGACGTGCTCACGTTCGGCGCCGGCGAAGTGCTGAAGGACGACGGGCAGATCTTCTCGTGCGATCTGACGCCGCACGGCAAGAAGCGCCGCGTGTACACGCAGCGCGATCCGCTGCTCGGCGTGATTTCGGCGATCACGCCGTTCAATCACCCGATGAACCAGGTCGCGCACAAGATCGTGCCGTCGGTCGCGACCAACAACCGGATCGTCGTGAAGCCGTCGGAGAAGGTGCCGCTGTCGTGTTATCTGTTCGCGGACATCCTGTACGAAGCCGGCCTGCCGCCGCAGATGCTGCAGGTGATCACCGGCGACCCGAAGGAAATCGCCGACGAGCTGATCACGAACCCGGCGATCGACCTGATCACGTTCACCGGCGGCGTGTCGATCGGCAAGTCGATCGCCGCGCGGATGGGCTACCGGCGCGCGGTGCTCGAACTCGGCGGCAACGATCCGATCATCGTGATGGAAGATGCCGATCTCGACGAAGCGAGCACGCTCGCGGTGTCGGGCTCGTACAAGAATTCGGGGCAGCGCTGCACGGCGATCAAGCGGATGCTCGTGCACGAGGCGGTGGCCGATCGCTTCACGGCGCTCGTCGTCGAGAAGACGCGCGCCTGGTCGTACGGCAACCCGTCCGATCCGTCGGTCGACATGGGCACGGTGATCGACGAAGCGGCGGCGAAGTTCTGCGAGCAGCAGGTCAACGACGCGATCGCGCGCGGCGCGCGGCTGCTGGTCGGCAACGTGCGCGACGGCGCGCTGTATTCGCCGACCGTCGTCGATCGCGTGACGCCCGACATGCCGCTGGTCAAGCACGAAACCTTCGGGCCGGTGTCGCCGATCATGCGTTTTCGCGACATCGACGAGGCGATCCGGATGTCGAACAGCACCGACTACGCGCTGTCGTCGTCGGTGTGCACGAACCGCTTCGACCACATCACGCGCTTCATCACCGAGCTGGAAGTCGGCAGCGTGAACGTGCGCGAAGTGCCCGGCTATCGGCTCGAACTGACGCCGTTCGGCGGCGTGAAGGATTCGGGGCTCGGCTACAAGGAGGGCGTGCAGGAAGCGATGAAGAGCTTCACGAATACGAAGACGTATTCGCTGCCCTGGTAAGCGGTGTGTAAGATCCCGCGCCGGCCTGGCGGCCGGTGCGGGCGTTATTCGATCGGCTCATATCGTTAGCCGATTTGCGTTTTTGCCGCGCCTCGACGCGTCGGTAGAATTCGCGGACCTCTCGAACGGCGTACGCATGCCGGCGGGATGATTCTCTCCAATCATTCGGGGTCCGCACCATGAAATTCCTCCGCTCCCTCCTGGTCGTCGCGCTGCTGCAGGCCACCGCGGCCACCAGTGCGCTGGCTGCCGACGACCTGTCGCAGATCAAGTCGGCCGGCGTGTTCCGCGTCGGCACCGAAGGCACCTACGCGCCGTTCACGTACCACGACGAGACGGGCAAGCTGACCGGCTTCGACGTCGACATCGCGACCGCGATCGCGCAGCGCCTCGGCGTGAAGCCGCAGTTCGTCGAAGGCAAATGGGACGGGCTGATCGCGGGCCTCGACGTGAACCGCTACGACGCGGTCGTCAACGAAGTGTCGATCACCGATGCGCGCAAGGCGAAATACGATTTCTCGACGCCGTACATCACGTCGCACGCGGTGCTGATCGTGCGCGCGGACAACACGACGATCCGCTCGTTCGACGACCTGAAGGGCAAGAAATCCGCGAACACGCTGACTAGCAATTTCGGCAAGCTCGCGGCCGCGCACGGCGCCGACGTGGTGCCCGTGCAGGGCTTCAACGAATCGATCGACCTGCTGACGTCGGGGCGCGTCGATGCGACGATCAACGATTCGCTGTCGTACCTCGATTTCCGCAAGCACAAGCCCGACGCGAAACTGAAGATCGCGGCGACCGACCAGACCGGCGCGGGCGACGCGTCCGGCGTACTGCTGCGCAAGGGCAGCCCGGCGCTGGTGGCCGCGATCGACAAGGCGCTCGCGGACATCAAGGCGGACGGCACCTACGCGAAGATCTCGCAGAAGTACTTCGGCCGCGACGTGTCGCAGCCGTGACGCGAGGCTGAACGATGCCGGCCTGGCTGCACCTGATGGCGGAATCGCTGCGGCCCCTGCTCGTTGCAGGGCTCGTGTTCACGGTTCCGCTCACGCTCGCGTCGTTCGCGATCGGTTTATTGCTTGCGTTCGGCGCGGCGCTCACGCGGCTGTTCGGGCCGCGCTGGGCGCAGGCCGTCGTGCGGTTCTACATCTGGCTGTTCCGCGGCTCGCCGCTGCTCGTGCAGTTGTTCGTGATCTTCTATGGATTGCCGAACGTCGGCATCGTGCTCGATCCGCTGACGGCCGCCGTGATCGGTTTCTCGCTGAACGTCGGCGCGTACAACGCGGAAGTGATTCGCGGCGTGATCGAATCGATGCCGAAAGGGCAGTGGGAGGCCGCGTACTCGATGTCGATGACGCGCGCGCAGGCGCTGCGCCGCGCGATCCTGCCGCAGGCCGCGCGCGTCGCGCTGCCCGCGCTGTCGAACTCGTTCATCTCGCTCGTGAAGGACACGTCGCTCGCGGCCGTGCTGACGGTGCCCGAGATCTTCCAGGCCGCGCAACGCATCGCGGCCGTGACCTACGAGCCGCTGATTCTCTATACCGAAGCCGCGCTGATCTATCTGCTGTTCAGCTCGGTGCTGTCCACGCTGCAACGTCGCCTCGAAACCCGCTTCGGCCGGCACGCGCTGTTCCACGCGGAGTTGCGATGATCCGCCTCGAACGCATCGACAAGTCGTTCGGCGCGCATCGCGTGCTGAGCGGAATCGACCTCGCGTTGCAGCCGGGCAGCGTGACCGCGCTGATCGGGCCGTCCGGCAGCGGCAAGAGCACGCTGCTGCGCTGCGTGAACCTGCTCGAAGTGCCGGAGGCGGGTGCGCTGGTTGTCGGTGACGCGCGCATCGACTTCGTGCCGGCGCGCCGGCCGTCGCGCGACGCGGTGTTCGCGGTGCGCAAGCAGACCGGCATGGTGTTCCAGAACTTCCAGTTGTTTCCGCACCTGAGCGTCGTGCAGAACGTGATGGAGGGGCTCGTGACCGTGCAGCGCTGGCCGCGCGAGCGGGCCCGGGAGCGCGCGCTCGCGCTGCTCGACAAGGTCGGCATCGCAGACAAGGCCGACGCATGGCCGGCCACGCTGTCGGGCGGCCAGCAGCAGCGCGTGGCGATCGCGCGGGCGCTCGCGCCGTCGCCGCAGGTGCTGCTGTGCGACGAACCGACGTCGGCGCTCGATCCGGAGCTGTCCGTCGAAGTGGTCGAGGTGCTGCGCCAGCTCGCGCGTGAAGGCACGACGATGCTGATGGCCACGCACGACCTGCGCCTCGCCGCGTCGATCGCGCACGATGCGGTGTTTCTCGCCGATGGCCGCATCGTCGAAGCCGGCGCATCGCGCGACCTGTTCGGCCGGCCGCGCGACCCGCGCACCGCGAAGTTCGTCGCGACGCTCGCGCAAGGCGTGCCGGCGTTCTGACGACGCGGCGCGATGGGGGCGCGCTCAGCGTTGCGCGTATCCGTCTAGCACCGCGGCGACGATCGCTTCGGGCGCATCTTCCTGAACCAGATGGCCCGCGTGCGGCACCCGGATCAACTGGCCGTTCGCGATGCGATCGGCTAGCGCCTGCCCTTGCTCGAGCGGAATCCACGCGTCGTCCTCGCCCCACACGATGCGCACCGGAAAGTCCGGCGGCGCGTAGCGGGCCTCCGCTTCCTCGATGTAGCGCTGGCGCATCTGCGCGATCTGCCGATAGAACGCGGCCTGGCCGGCCGGCGTGAGCCACGGTGCACGGTAGATCGACAGCGCGTCGTCGCTCAGCGGGCGCGCGACCGCATTGCCGAGATAGGCCGACAGAAGCGCGTGATGCGCGTACGCGGGCAGGCCGGTGAACGCGGCTTCGTGCTGCGCGACGTGGCGGACGAACGGCGAGCCTTGCGGCGCGATCGCGACCGGGTTCACCAGCGTGAGATCCGCATATGCGATGCCGTCGAGAAAGTGTGCGCGCAGTGCGGTTGCGCCGCCGTAGTCGTGCGCGAGCACGCGCGGCCGCGCGAGTTTCCATTCATTCAGCAGCGCGCCGAACAGCGCGTTCTGGCGACCCAGCGACACGTCCGCGTCCGGCATGTCGGACTGCCCGTAGCCGAGCAGGTCGTAGAAATACACGCGATGGCGCCGCGCGAGCCACGGCGCGATCCGGCGCCATACCTGCGACGAAAACGGCGTGCCGTGCACCAGCACGAGCGGCGGCCCTTCGCCGAGCGTGCCCCATGCAATCCGGTGGCCTTCGAAATTGAAGCGGTTCGGGAGTTCGAGCATCGGCTTCTCCGTGCTAACCTGTTTTGGTTGTTAACAGGTTACGCCGGATTGTCCGGATGTGAAACCGAATAGGTGAAAATAAATGGTTACTCGATCCGACCCGGTGCGACCCCGGCACGAATGGCGCGCGGCCGATTTCGTCGGCGGCCATCCGGCGCTCGACTTCCTCAACACGGTGGCCGACACGGGCAAGACGCGCGCCGAGGACAAGCTCGTCGACTGGCCGGCCGTGCGCGCGTGGGCCGGGAAAGCGGGGTTGCCGGCGCCGGACGATCTGGCGCGGCTGCTACGTCATCCGCGGCAGGACGGCCCCGACGAACTCGCGGCGCTGCGCCGCTTTCGCGAAGACGCGTACGTCGCGATCGCACATCTGACGGCTGAAGGTGGCGGCAGCGCGCGCGCGCGCGCGGCGGAGCGGCTCGCGGTGGCGATCCGCGATGCGATCGGGCGCAGCGCATTCGATGCGGTCGGCGGCCGCTTCGCGTGGCGGCCCGATGCGCGGGCCGCGTCGCGCTGGGTCGATGCGATCGCGCTCGGTTTCGAGGATCTGATGCGCAGCGACGATTTCGCGCGGGTGCGGCAGTGCGGCCGGTGTACGTGGTTCTTCGTCGATCGCGGCCGCGGCGTCGGGCGACGGTGGTGCGACATGCGCACGTGCGGGAATCGCGCGAAGGTGGAGGCGTTCAGGGAGCGGTGACACGCGCGCTGCGGCGGTGGCCGCGCCGCGCGTGCGTCATTGAGCAGTGCCGTGGGGCCGATGGTCGGGCCATAGCGTCGCGGCGACGAACAGCCCGGCCGCCAGGAACGGCGCACCGATCGCGAACAGGATGGCCGTCAGGCCCCAGCGATCCCAGAAGCGGTCGACGAGCGCACGCTCGGGCGTGACGGGGTCGTACAGCACGTTGACCGCGTCGCCTTCGTGCAGGCCCGGGTGCGACGACGCCGAGCCCTGCGCGAACGTGATCAGCCGCCCGCTGTCGGTCGTGAACGCGACGACGGCCGAATACAGTGACGTGCGCGACCGTGACGACCGCCCGTTTTTCGCGATCTCGACCACATGGCCGGTCGAGCGCGCATAGTGATGGACGATCTGCCACTGACGCAGGCCGGCCGCGCCGGCGCCGGCGAGGAAGCCCGTGCCGATCGCGATCGGAATCAGCACGATCGCGACATCCCAGCGACGCCGTGCCGGCGTGTGCACGACGCGGCGCGGCGCCGGGTCCGATTGCCGGTGGCGACGCTCGCGGGCAATCAGCAGGCCGCCGATCGCGAACGACGCGACGGCGAGCAGCGCCGGCACGGCCGCCGGAAACCAGCGTTGCGTGAAATCGTCGATCAGCGCGGGGCGTTCGGGGTGATCGGGGTCGAGCAGGACGTCGACGTTCTCGCCGATGTCGTAGGCGGGGACCGTCGACGCGGTATTGCCGGCGACTTCGCGGCGCTGGCCGTCGTTCGCGAGGTACGCGACGATCGGCCGGTACGCGTGCATCGCGTCGCTGTCCTGGACGATGCGCACGACCGTGCCCGGCGCGCGGACCAGATTGCCCGGTTCCCGGCCGGCCGTGATGGCGAGCACGCCGGCCAGCACGAACAGGACGACGCCGATCATCAGTGCGAGCAGCGCGTCCTTACCGGGCATGACGCGATCCGGTTCGTGCGCCGTGCGGAGTCGGGTGTGTCCGGATGCACGGCCCATCGCGACGGACGGGCCGATATCGGCGCAACCATGCCCTCTGAATGGTCGCGTCTCGTTCACATGCTTCCATGTCTGACGTCCCATGTTCTCTCAGTGCCGGCGGGCAAACGACGAACCCTGCGCCGGTCGTGTGATATTTGTCGGAGGATTCTAGCGGAAACGATGTGCAACGGGCGTGCGCTCGCGTATCGCCGCCAAAGGCGCGCGCCGCGATGAATGCGGCGGCCAAAACGGAAAAGGCCGGTCAGCTTTCGCTGACCGGCCTTTGGAATTCCTGGTGGGGCGTGAGTGACTCGAACACTCGACCTACGGATTAAGAGTCCGCTGCTCTACCAACTGAGCTAACGCCCCCAACAGAAGAAAGATTATGCCGGGGTTTTCAGGACATGGCAAGCCCTTTGTGCAAATTTCCTGAAAATATTTCGTCAAGACAACCGCGGCTGTCAGCGCGGTAACGAGCGATCGCAGTTTGCGCGCTCCCGGTATGATGACGCCACACGCGTTGCGCGGCGGTCGCGCAACGTTTTCTGGACATCCGAAGATGGACGAAAACGCAGTCCGCGAATTGCTGGATCGCCTGCTGGCCCCGTGGGTCCGCTCGCTGGGTCTGGTCCCCGTGTCGATCGGCGATGACAGCGTCACGCTGCGCCTGCCGTTTTCCGGCGAGTTCCGCCATTCGGGCGGCATCATCTGCGGCCAGGTGTTCACGGCGGCCGCCGACACCGCGATGGTGGTCGCGATCTCGTCCGCGCTCGGCGAATTCCGGCCGATGACGACGGTGTCGCTGAACACGAACTTCATGCGTCCCGTGCGCAAGGGCGACGTGCTCGTCACCGCGCGCGTGCTGCGGATGGGCCGCAACCTCGTGTTCGGCGAAGTCGAGCTGTTCGACGAGGACGGCAAGATTGCCGTTCACGCGACGTCGACCTACGCGCTCGTCAGCTGAGCGGCGCGATGTTCGACCAGATCGTCTTTGCGGGCGGCGGCAATCGCTGCTGGTGGCAGGCCGGCTTCTGGGACGTCGCGCGGCCGGCCCTCGACCTGCGCCCGCGCGTGATCACCGGCATCTCGGCCGGCGCGGCCACCGCCTGCATGCTGTATACACGCGACGCCGCGTGGGTGATGCGCTATTACGGAGAAGCGCTGCGCCACAACCGGAAGAATGCGTACTGGGGCAACCTGTTCGGGCGCGAGCCCGTGTTTCCGCATTACCGGATCTATCGTCAGGCGCTGCTCGACATTTACGGCGAGCCGTTCGCGAAGCTCGCCACGGCGCCGGAGATCCGCATCGGCGTGTCGCACGTGCCGCGCTGGCTCGGCGCGCGCAGCGCCGTCGCGGCCGGCCTCGTCGCATACAACATCGAGAAGTACGTGCGCAAGACGCTGCACCCGACGCTCGGGCGCACGCTCGGTTTCCGGCCCGAATTCGTGCGGGCGCAGGCCTGCACGCAAGTCGACGAGCTCGCCGACCTGATCCTGCAGTCGTCCTGCACGCCGCCGTTCACGCCGGTGCTGCGGCGTGGCGGCCGGCCGGTGCTCGACGGCGGGATGGTCGACAACGTGCCGGTCGATGCGCTCGATCCGTCGCCGGGCGACGTGCTGGTGCTCGTCACCCGGCTGTATCCGCGTCCGCAGATGTTCACGGTCGCGCATGGCGACCAGCGGCGGTTGTATGTGCAGCCGTCGAGCAAGGTACCGATTTCGAGCTGGGACTACACGAGCCCGTCGCAGATGCGGCATGCGTACGATCTCGGACGGCGCGACGGCGAGCACTTCCTCGCGCGCGTCGGCGCGATGACGGGCGGCCGCGTGGCCGCCTGACGAGCGGGGAATGAAACGGTGGGGCCGCGCGGCGCGCGGCCCGTGCGATCAGCGCTTGCGGATCGGCGTCAGCGCTTCCGGGTTGGCGACGCTCGACATGTCGCCGTCGTCGAACGCGAGAATGTTGCGGAATGCGGCGCTGAAATACAGTTCGTAGCTTTCGCGTTCGACGTAGCCGATGTGCGGCGTGCAGATCACGTTTTCCATCCGCAGCAGGCTGTAGCCCTGCAGGATCGGCTCGCTTTCGAACACGTCGATCGCGACCATCCCCGGACGGTTGTGCGACAGCGCGTTGACGAGCGCGTTTTCCTCGAGCAGCTCGGCGCGGCTCGTGTTGACGAGCAGCGACGTCGGCTTCATCCGCATCAGGTCTTCCTGCTTCACGATGCCGCGCGTGTCGTCATGCAGGCGCAGGTGCAGCGACAGCACGTCGCTCTGCTCGAACAGCGCTTCCCGGCTGTCGGCGGCCGTGTAGCCGTCGGCGCGTGCGGCTTCGAGCGAATGCTCGCGGCCCCATACCAGCACGTTCATCCCGAACGCCTTGCCGTAACCGGCGACGAGCCGGCCGATCTTCCCGTAGCCCCAGATGCCGAGCGTCTGGCCGCGCAGCACCTGGCCGAGGCCGAAGTTCGGCGGCAGCGCCGACGTCTTCAGGCCCGACTGCTGCCACGCGCCTTGCTTCAGGTTCGCGACGTATTGCGGAATGCGGCGCTGGGCGGCCATCACGAGCGCCCAGGTCAGCTCGGCCGGCGCGACCGGCGAACCGGTGCCTTCGAGCACCGCGATGCCGCGGTCGGTACACGCGTCGAGATCGATGTGGCTCGACACGCGGCCGGTCTGGCTGATCATGCGCAGGTTCGGCAGCTTCGACAGCAGCTGCGAGGTAATCGGGGTCCGTTCACGAATCAGCACGAGCGCCTCGACTTCCGCCAGACGGCTGGCGAGCTGTCCCAGGCCGCGCACCGTATTGTTGAAGACCTTTACGTCGTGGCCGGCGAGCATCTCGAAGCAGTTCAGCTTGCGGACGGCGTCCTGGTAGTCGTCGAGGATGGCAATTTTCATGGTGAACGGGGTGTCGCGCGTTGAAAGCGGCCGTGGCGGTGGCGCACGTTGCGCGCCCGTCCCGCCCGGCCGGGGCCGACATGATGCAACGTCGGCCGCCTTCGTGGTGTCTTTTTAACAGGTTGTTACGCTCCGCCGCAATCGGCGCCGGCCACACCCGGCGCCGCTCCTGCGTCGTGCGACGGGGTGCGCTGTTGTGTCGCATCAAATAGGTCCTTCCTGATTCGGCCACTTCCTCGACGAGGTTCACCCAATTGTTGCTCCAAGCAGAATAATTGGATCAACTATCCGCGGAAGGCGAGGATTTTTGACTATTTTTATCGTCAACCGGCCCCTTGTTGAGCAACTCTGCATCATTTCCGCTGTCGTAGGAGAATTACGCATTTGCTTCATCTTTTTGAAGTTGTAACAGCGGCAGGAGTCGTTTATGGATCATTTGCAGTCGATGCGCGTGTTCGTCAAGGTTGCAGATCTCGGCAGTTTCGCGCGGGCCGCGAGCGCAATGGATATCTCCAACGCGGTCGCGACGCGCCACGTCGCCGATCTGGAAGGCCGGCTCGGCACGCGTTTGCTTAACCGCACCACGCGCAGCCTCTCCCTGACGGAGTCGGGTCAGGTCTATCTGGAGCGTGCCCGCCAGATCCTCGACGAGCTCGAGGATGTCGAGCAGATGGTCGTCGCACGCAATCACGAGCCGGTCGGCACGCTGCGCATCGTTGCGCCGGTCGTGTTCGGCCTGCACAACCTCGCGCCCGTGCTGCAGTCGTACACGGAGAATTTCCCGAAGGTGGTGCCGGATCTCACGCTGGTCGACCGGCAGGTCGATCTCGTCGAGGAAGGCTTCGACGTCGGCATCGTCGTCACGCGCCAGATGCGCAGCGCGAGCATCGTCACGCGGCGCCTGACCACCGGCTGCATGACCGTGTGCGCGACGCCGAGCTATCTGGAGAAGCACGGCGTGCCGACGCATCCGGAACAGCTCGCCGAGCATCCGGCGCTGAGCCTGCCGACCGAATACTGGGGCGACGAGCGCGTGTTCACGGGGCCGGACGGCGAAGTGCGCGTGCGCCCGACCAACGTGATCGTCGCGAACAACACCGCGATGCTGCGCCAGTTCGCGTTGCTCGGGATGGGGGTCGCGATCCTGCCGAGCTACCTGATCGGCAGCGACATCGCGCGCGGCGCGCTCGTGCGGCTGCTGCCGGATTTCCGGCTGCCGCAGGTCGAGATCAACATTGCCTACCCGAGCCGGCGCCATCTGCCGGCGAAGGTGCGCACGTTCATCGACCATCTCGTCGAGCATTTCAGCCATTCGACCGACGCGATGATGGGCGAACAGTGGGCCGCGCAGGGCGCGACGCTGCCGCCGATCGGCGTCGAGATGCGTGCCGAGCAGCCCGAATCGACCGATCCGAACCTGCAGCCGCGTCTGGCGCGTTCGCCGCGCACGCGCGTGGCGGTGCCGTCGCCGCTGTAACGGCTCGGCGGCCCAGGCCCGGCAGCGCCCCTGCCGGCACAAAGAAAAAACGCGGATCGTTCGATCCGCGTTTTTTTATGGCTGCGTGCCGGCGCCGGACGCGCCGCAGGCGGCGCCCGGCGGTCGGGCCGTCACGAACCCGTCTTGCGCGCCGTGGTTTTGCGGGCGGCGGTCTTGCGGGCCGGTGCCGGTTTCTCCTCGGCGCCTTCCGTCACGGTTTCGGCGTCCTTCGTCGCCGATTTGGCCGTCTTCTTCGCGGCGGCGGCTTTCGGCTCCTTCTTCTCGAACTCGAAACCGATCTTGCCGTCCGGCTGCTTCACGAGGAACGCCTTGAAGTTGCGGCCGGTGCGCGACGACTTGAAGTTCGGCAGCAGATCCGTGCGGCCGTCGGCCAGCAGCTTGCCCATCTGCTCGCGCGTGATTTCCTGTTGCAGGATCACCTTGCCCGAGCGGAAGTCGCAGGTCTTCGGGTTCGCGACCGAGTGCTCGCACACGTAGCTCATCCCGTGCTCGAACACGCGGCCCTTGCACTTCGGGCACGCGCCGACCGGTTCCTGCGCGGAGAAGTCGGGCGCTTCGCCTTCCTCGCCGCCCTGGTCCTGGCCGAAATCGAACTCGAGCTTGTAGTTCTTCGTCTCGTCGTCGAAGGACAGCTTGAGGATCGCGGAGAACGGGCGCCCCATCTTGCTGCGGAACCCGGACAGCGGCCCGATTTCCTTCTTCTGCAGCAGCTCCTCGACTTCCGGAATCTCGAACTGCCGGCTGCCCGGGATCTTCGAGATCGAGAAGTCGCACTTCGTGCACGCGAAGCGGCGGTAGTTTTCCTTCACCTGGCCGCCGCAGTTCGGGCACGGCGTCTCGAGCGTTGCGTAGTCGCCGGGAATCGTGTCGGAATCGTATTCCTTCGCGCGCTTGACGATCTGCTGCGTCATGCGGGCGATTTCCTGCATGAACGCGTCGCGGCCGAGATTGCCGCGCTCCATCTGCGACAGCTTGTATTCCCATTCGCCGGTGAGCTCGGGCGCGGTGAGCTCCTTCACGCCGAGGCCGCGCAGCAGCGTCATCAGCTGGAATGCCTTCGCGGTCGGGATCAGTTCGCGGCCCTCGCGCAGCAGGTACTTCTCTCCGAGCAGGCCTTCGATGATCGCCGCGCGCGTCGCCGGCGTGCCGAGACCTTTCGCGGCCATCGCCTCGCGCAACTCGTCGTCCTCGACCAGCTTGCCGGCGCCTTCCATCGCGGACAGCAGCGTCGCTTCCGAGTAGCGTGCGGGCGGCTTGGTCACGAGCGCGACGGCGGCGATTTCGTCCGTTTTCACCTTCTCGTCCTTCTGCACCGGCACGAGGTTCGCGTCCGCGCCTTCGGCGTCGCGGCCGTACACCTGCAGCCAGCCCGGTTCGACGAGCACCTTGCCTTCGGTCTTGAAGTGATGCCCGGCGACTTCGGTGATGCGCGTCGTCACGCGGAATTCGGCGGCCGGGAAGAACACCGCGAGGAAGCGCTTCACGACCATGTCGTACAGCTTCTGCTCCGGCTCGGACAGCGACTTCGGCGCCTGCAGCGTCGGGATGATGGCAAAGTGATCGCTGATCTTCGAGTTGTCGAAGATCCGCTTGTTCGGCTTCACCCAGCCCTTGTCGAGCACCTGCTTGGCATGCGGCAGGTAGTTGTGGCTCTCCTTGAGCATCTCGAGCGTGGACTGGACCGTCGACAGGTAGTCTTCCGGCAGCGCGCGCGCGTCGGTACGCGGGTAGGTCAGCACCTTGTGCTTTTCATACAGCGCCTGGGCGAGGCCGAGCGTATTCTTCGCGGAGAAGCCGAAGCGGCTGTTCGCCTCGCGCTGCAGGCTCGTCAGGTCGAACAGCAGCGGCGACAGCTGCGTCGACGGCTTCGATTCCTCGGACACCGTGCCGACCTGGTCGCGGCAGGCGGCGACGATCGTTTCGGCGGCCGGCAGGCTCCACAGGCGGGAATCGCGCTTTTCCGGATCGAATTCGTCGCGCTTGAATTTCGGGTCGAACCACTTGCCTTCGTAGAAGCCGCCCGCGCACGCGAATTCGGCTTTCACTTCCCAGTAGTCGCGCGGGATGAAGCGGCGGATTTTCTCTTCGCGTTCGACGACGATCGACAACGTTGGCGTCTGAACGCGACCGACGGTGGTCAGGAAGAAGCCGCCGCCCTTGCTGTTGAACGCGGTCATCGCGCGGGTGCCGTTGATCCCGACGAGCCAGTCGGCTTCCGAGCGGCAGCGTGCGGCGTCGGCAAGCGGCTGCATGTCGGAGTCGCTGCGCAGGTTCGCGAAACCGTCGCGGATCGCCTGCGGCGTCATCGATTGCAGCCACAGGCGCTGGACCGGCTGCTTGGCCTTCGCGTGCTGCGCGATCAGGCGGAAAATCAGCTCGCCTTCGCGCCCCGCGTCACATGCGTTGATCAGGCGGTCGACGTCCTTGCGCTTCATCAGCTTCGTGAGCACCTTGAGGCGCGACTCGCTTTTTGCGATCGGGTTCAGGTCGAAATGCGGCGGAATGACGGGAAGATGCGCGAAGCTCCATTTCCCGCGCTTGACCTCGTACTCTTCCGGGGCGGCGATTTCCAGCAGGTGGCCGACAGCGGACGAAAGGACGAAATCGTCGCTCTCGTAATACTCGTCATGCTTGGTAAAGCCGCCCAAAGCGCGTGCGATGTCGTTCGCGACAGAAGGCTTTTCCGCAATGATCAGTGCTTTGGACATGACAGGTGTGTGTTGGTAGACCGGGTTCGCCGGTTGTGGGTCCCTTTTACGACCGCTTTATAGCACACGCCGCAGCGACGGCGGCTCGGCGTGTAAAAAGCGGCTCATCATAGAGGGGGGCCGCAACGGCGGCAAGCGTCCGACGCGGCGGCGCGCGCAAACGGGCGCAAAACCGCCGGGCCGGCCGCGAATTCAGGCTTCGACGTTCAGGACGTCGCGCAATTTCGGTGCGTGCGGCGCACCTGGCACCGCGCTCAGGTCGGACAGCATGCGCTCGACGATCGCCGCGTGCGGCAGCACCGTGCCGAAGAAGCGCGCGGTGTGGGCATCCTCGATCAGGATGGTCGGGAAGTTCTCGACGTCGAGATCGTCGAGCCGGTCGGCGTGGGTTTCGATGTCGATCCAGGCGAAGCAGGCGTCCGGATGCGCGTCGGCGAGCTGGTCGAAGGCGGTGCGGTAGTCGCGGCACGTGCCGCACCACTCGGCGCACAGGCAGGCGACCAGCAACGTGCCGGGATCGGCGAGGCGCTCGGCGATCCGATCGGCATCGGTGTCGAGATTCAGCGCGGGCATGGCATTCCTTGGGTAGCGTCGGCGGCCGGGCCGCCCCTATGCCGGGGAATGTAGCACGCCCCGCGTGGAGGGGGTGGGCGCTGCGTCAAGCCGCGCGAAGCGGCCGCCGGCGACGCTCGCGACGCGGCCGGCCAGTTCCAGCGCGAGCAGCGCGCCATGCAGCACGTCGTCGGACAGGCCGCTGTGTTCGGCCAGCCATTCGTATGTCACGGGGCCGTATCCCAGGGCGGCGAGCACCGCTCGTTCCGACGGATTGCCTGGTGGAGCGGCTTCGATTGAGGCCGGTGCGGTGGTCGCCGCCGTGCGATTCGCCTGCGCGATGCCGGCAGTTTCAGGTTCGCGGAGCGCGTCGGTGTTCGAGCCCTGATTGCCGGCTCGCATTGCGCCGCTCGTTGCGCGCGCCGCCGGTTCGTCCAGCCCGTATTCCTCGAGCACGTCGAGCGGCGCCGCGGTGAGCTTCGCGCCGTCGCGGATCAGCGCGTGGCAGCCCTGCGCGAGCGGGGCGTGGATCGAACCGGGTATCGCGAACACGTCGCGCCCCAATTCGTTCGCGAGCCGCGCGGTGATCAGCGAGCCCGAGCGCGGAGCGGCCTCGACGACGAGCGCGCCGATCGCGAGCGCGGCGATCAGCCGGTTGCGCTGCGGGAAATGCGCGGCGCGGGCCGGCGTGCCGAGCGGCCATTCCGACACGATCGCGCCGTGTGCGGCGATCTCGTGGGCGAGCGCGCGGTGCCGCGCCGGATAGACGAGATCGGCGCCCGTCGCGATCACCGCGACGGTGCCCGACCGGCCGTCGAGCCCGCCACGGTGCGCGGCGCCGTCGATCCCGAGCGCCAGGCCCGAGACGATCGTGAGGCCCGCGTCGGACAACGTGCGGGCGAACTGCGTGGCGTCGGCGAGCCCTTGCGGCGTCGCATGGCGACTGCCGACCACGGCGAGGCCGCGTGCGTGCAGCAGCTCGAGCCCTCCCTTTACATATAGCAGCGGCGGCGGATCGTGCAGGTCGCGCAGCCGCGGCGGGTAGGCCGGATCGCTCAGCGTGACGAGCACGTTGCCCGGCCCGTCGAGCCACGCAAGCGCGGCGGCGGTGCGCGTATCGAGATCGTCGCGCTCGCTCATGCGCACGGCCTGCGCGGCGGCGGGGCTGCTCACGGTGGCGATCGCCTCGTCGGACGCGCGCAGCAACGCCTCCGGCGAGCCGAATGCCGCGAGCAGCAGTTGCAGCACGGCAGGCGAGAGGCCGGGCGCATGCGCGAACTGCAGCCATGCGCGCAGCGCGGCGGGCGTCAGCGCTTGCGGCGACATGAGGCGGCCCTCGAATGCGGCGGCCAGCGAAGCGCGTGGCGCCATGATAAAATTTTCATCATCCGAAATACTCGACAGGGCCGTGCGCGCAGGCGCCCGGCCGATTGCAGGAGGCGCGATCCGCGGCATTGATATGCCACGCATCCGCCTCATCTTCATTGCATCCCGGCGGCGGCGCCAGCCGGCCGGATGGCCGATGCGGCACGCCGCTCCACCGAATACCGAACACCATGGCTTTGCTCAATATTCTTCATTACCCCGACAAGCGGCTGCACAAGGTCGCGAAGCCCGTCGACAAGGTCGACGACCGGATCCGCAAGCTCGTCGCCGACATGGCCGAGACCATGTACGCGGCGCCCGGCATCGGCCTGGCGGCCACGCAGGTCGACGTGCACGAGCGCGTGATCGTGATCGACGTCTCCGAGGAGAAGAACGAGCTGCGCGCGTTCATCAACCCGGAAATCGTGTGGTCGAGCGACGCGAAGCAGACTTATGAAGAAGGCTGCCTGTCGGTGCCCGGCATCTACGACGAAGTCGAGCGCCCCGACCACGTGCGCGTGCGTGCGCTCAACGAGCAGGGCGAGACGTTCGAGCTCGACTGCGAGGGCCTGCTCGCCGTGTGCGTCCAGCACGAGATGGATCACCTGATGGGCCGCGTGTTCGTCGAATACCTGTCGCCGCTCAAGCAGACGCGCATCAAGACGAAGATGAAGAAACTCGAACGCGCGATGTGATGCGCGTGCACCCAGCCCGACCCCGAACGCTGTCATGACCCATACGTTGCGCGTGATTTTTGCCGGCACGCCGGAATTCGCCGCGGCTGCCCTTGCCGCGATCCACGAGGCCGGTTTCCCGGTGCCGCTCGTGCTTACCCAGCCCGATCGCCCGGCCGGCCGCGGGATGAAACTCCAGGCCAGTGCCGTGAAGCGCTACGCCGTCGAGCACGGGATGACCGTCGCGCAACCGCCGTCGCTGCGTCGCGCCGGCAAGTACCCGGCGGAGGCGGCCGACGCGATCGAACTGCTGCGCACGACGCAGCACGACGTGATGGTGGTGGCCGCGTACGGCCTGCTGCTGCCGCAGGAAGTGCTCGACATCCCGCGCGCGGGCTGCATCAACATTCACGCGTCGCTGCTGCCGCGCTGGCGCGGCGCCGCGCCGATCCATCGGGCGATCGAGGCCGGCGACGCCGAGACGGGCGTCACGCTGATGCAGATGGACGTCGGCCTCGACACCGGCGCGATGATCGAGGAGGCGCGCATCGCGATCGCGCCCGACGATACGACCGCGACGCTGCACGACCGCCTCGCCGCCGACGGCGCGCGGCTGATCGTCGACGCGCTCGTGCGGCTCGAGCGCGACGGCACGCTGCCGGCGACGCCGCAGCCCGCCGACGGCGTGACCTACGCGGAAAAGATCGGCAAGCACGAAGCGGCGCTCGACTGGCGCAAGCCGGCCGACGTACTCGCGCGCCAGGTGCGTGCATTCGATCCGTTCCCGGGCGGCGTCGCGACGCTCGACGGCGCGGCCATCAAGCTGTGGGCGGCCGAGCCCGTGGCGGCGCGCGGCACGATGGCCAACGCGGCGCCCGGCACGATCGTCGAAGCCGCGCCGGAAGGCGTGGTGGTCGCATGCGGCAGCGGCGCGCTGCGCGTCACTCAGCTGCAGAAGCCGGGCGGCAAGCGGCTGCCCGCGCGCGAATTCCTCGCCGGTTCGCCGCTCGCCGCGGGCCAGCGGTTCGCGCTGCCCGACGTCGACTGACACGGCCTGAGCGCCATTCGACCCGGTCTGCCGGCCCGGCGCAACTGGCCGGACGGCCGAGTCGCGCGGTGCGGCAGGCGCGCGTAGAATTTCCCTGCGCTCTCCGGTTTCGAGGTTTTCATGTTCGGCATCACCCATTTCGGCTTCTTCGTGTTCGCGGTTTTCCTGCTGAACGTCACGCCCGGCCCTGATACGGCCTACATCGTCGGCCGCAGCGTCGCGCAGGGGCGCGGCGCGGGGCTGATGTCGGCGTTCGGCATTTCGGCCGGCTGCTGCGTTCACGCGCTCGCCTGCGCGTTCGGCCTGACCGCGCTGCTGGCCGCGTCGGCCACCGCGTTCACGGTGATCAAGCTGGTCGGCGCCGCCTACCTGATCTATCTCGGCGTGCGGATGATCATCGCGAAGCAGGCCGCCGCGCCGTCGGGCGCCGCAGCCGCGCAGGTCGCGGTCGCCAAGCCGCTGCGCCAGCTGTTCATGCAGGGCTTCTGGACCAACGTGCTGAATCCGAAGGTCGTGCTGTTCTTCGTGTCGTTCTTCCCGCAATTCGTCTCGGCCGACAGTCCGCACAAGACATGGGCGTTCCTGACCCTCGGCGCGGTGTTCGTCGCGATGAGCACGGTCTGGACGAGCCTGGTCGCGTGGGTGGCGGGCAGCGTCACACAGCGCTTTTCCGGCAAGCCGGGCGTCAAGAAGTGGCTCGACCGCACGGTCGGCAGCGCGTTCGTCGGCCTCGGACTTCGTCTTGCAACGTCGCAACGCTGAGATTGAATTTTTCCGGCAAGACCTTATCTAACAAATCGCTTACAATTTTCCGCCGTGCCCTGTGATGCGCGGCGGTCCCCTGACGGATAAGGAGTGGGTATGTTCAATTGGGTCAAAACGGCGATGCTGATGGCCGCGATCACGGCCCTGTTCATCGTGATCGGCGGGATGATCGGCGGCTCGCGCGGCATGACGATCGCGCTGCTGTTCGCGCTCGGCATGAATTTCTTCTCGTACTGGTTCTCGGACAAGATGGTGCTGCGCATGTACAACGCGCAGGAAGTCGACGAGAACACGGCGCCGCAGTTCTACCGGATGGTGCGCGAGCTGGCCACGCGCGCGAACCTGCCGATGCCGCGCGTCTACCTGATCAACGAGGATGCGCCGAACGCGTTCGCGACGGGGCGCAACCCCGAGCACGCGGCGGTCGCCGCGACGACGGGTATCCTGCGCGTGCTGTCGGAGCGCGAGATGCGCGGGGTGATGGCGCACGAGCTCGCGCACGTGAAGCACCGCGACATCCTGATCTCGACGATCACCGCGACGATGGCGGGTGCGATCTCGGCACTCGCGAATTTCGCGATGTTCTTCGGCGGGCGCGACGAGAACGGCCGGCCGGCCAATCCGATCGCGGGTATAGCGGTCGCGCTGCTCGCGCCGATCGCGGGCGCCTTGATCCAGATGGCGATTTCGCGGGCCCGCGAGTTCGAGGCCGACCGCGGCGGCGCGCAGATTTCCGGCGATCCGCAGTCGCTCGCCACCGCGCTCGACAAGATTCATCGCTATGCGGCGGGCATTCCGTTCCAGGCGGCCGAGGCCCATCCGGCCACCGCGCAGATGATGATCATGAACCCGCTGCACGGCGGCGGCCTGCAGAACCTGTTCTCGACGCACCCGGCCACCGAGGAACGCATCGCGCGCCTGATGGAGATGGCGCGCACCGGCCGCTTCGATTGACCTCCGGTGTACCGCGCGGCTGATGTCGCGCGGAGGCCCCCTTGCCACCCCGCATGCGCCGTGCTGCGGGGTGTTTCATTTGCGCTCGCCGTAAAGGGGCCAAAGGGGCAGCATGGTCGCACGCTACAATGCGCGGTTTGGGATCGCCGGGCCATCCGGCGACTGCGATCCCGCCGTTTGCCGCATTTGTTTGCCGCGCCTGCTTGCCGATTCCGTACCGATGACACGACCCCGTTCTTCCGCTCCGACTTCTTCCGGCCGCCCGGCGCGCCTGGCTGCGCTGCACCTGGCGCCCGATTCGCTCGGCTTCGCGCTCGACGCGGCCGCGCAGGCGGTCGATGCGGTGCGACGCGGCACCGCGTTGCCGGCGGCACTGTCGACGGTATTCGCGCAGATGCCGTCCGGCGCGCAGGCACTCGCACGCGGCGCGACGCAGGACGTCGCCTACCGGACGATGCGTCGCCTCGGCAGCGCGGACTGGCTGATCGGCAAGTTCGTCAGCAAGGCGCCGCCCGCGCACGTGCACGCGGTGCTCGCCGGCGCGTTCGCGCTGCTGCTCGACCCGCCTGACGAAGCTGCGTACCCGGCGTTCACGGTGGTCGACCAGGCCGTCACCGTCATCGGTGCGCGGCGCGAATTCGCGTTCGCGAAGGGGATGGTCAACGCGGTGCTGCGCCGTTTCCTGCGCGAGCGCGACGCACTCGTCGCGGCGATGCAGGACGATCCGGTTGCGTGCTGGAACTACCGTGCGTGGTGGGTCGATGCGGTGAAGCGCGCATGGCCCGACGCGTGGCAGGCGATCCTCGCGGCCGGCGAGCGCCAGGGGCCGCTGACGCTGCGCGTGAACGCGCGTCGCGCGAACGTCGATGCGTATCTCGACACGCTGCGTGCGAGCGGAATCGAAGCGGTCGCGATCGGCCGGCATGCGGTGCGGCTCGCGTCGGCGCTGCCGGTCGACCGCATTCCGGGCTTCGCCGACGGCGTGGTGTCGGTGCAGGACGCCGGCGCGCAGCTCGCGGCCGAATGGCTCGGCGCGCGCGACGGCATGCGCGTGCTCGACGCGTGCGCGGCGCCCGGCGGCAAGACCGGCCATATTCTCGAACTCGCCGACGCGGAAGTCGTGGCGCTCGAAAGCGACGCGACGCGCGCGGCGCGCATCGGCGAGAATCTCGTGCGCCTGTCGCTCGCGGCGAACGTGTGCGTCGGCGACGCGGGCGCGCCGGACGCGTGGTACGACGGGCGTCCGTTCGATCGCATCCTGGCCGACGTGCCGTGCTCGGCGTCCGGCATCGTGCGGCGGCACCCCGACATCCGCTGGCTGCGCCGCGAGGCCGACATCCCGGCGCTGGTCGCGGAGCAGCGTCGCATCCTGTCGGCGCTGTGGCCGCTCGTGAAGCCGGGCGGCGAACTGCTTTACGTGACCTGTTCGATCTTCCCCGAAGAAGGCGAAGGGCAGGCCCGCTGGTTTGAAGCGGCCTGTGAAGATGCGGTACGATTGGACGCCCCCGGCCAACTGCTGCCGGGCGGCGTGCAGGGACGGGCGGCCGCCGGCGCACTCGACCAGAACACCGATCACGACGGATTTTTCTACGCGCGGTTTCAGAAACGGTGACGATCAAACACCTTTTTCCCTTTCGGCTCGCGGCCGTCTTGCTGGTCGCGTTGACGCTGTGCTTGGCCGTCGTGCGGCCGGCGCATGCCGAATCGATCGCCGTGCAACGCGCGTCGCTCCAGTCCGACGGAAGCGGCTGGAGCCTCGACGCACGGTTCGACTTCGAGCTGAATCCGAACCTCGAGGATGCCGTCAACAAGGGCATCCCGCTTTACTTCACGACCGACTTCGAGCTGAGCCGCGCGCGCTGGTACTGGTTCGACGAGCAGCCGGTGGCGGTCACGCAGACGATCCGCCTGTCGTTCCAGCCGCTCACGCGCGAGTACCGCGTGTCGACGGGCGGCCTGCAGCTCGGCTTCCCGTCGCTGAAGGATGCGCTCGCGGTGGTCCGGCACATCACGTCGTGGCACGTGATCGACCGTAACCAGGTGCGTGCCGGCGAAACCTACACGGCGTCGGTGCGGATGCAGCTCGATACGGCGCTGATGCCGAAGCCGTTCCAGGTCGACGCGGTGAACAATCGCGACTGGACGCTCGGGTCGGACTGGAAGCGCTTCAACTTCACGGTGACCGAACGTGCTAAATAAAGTACGCCGCGCGGCCAGCGGGAAGAGCCTCCTCGTCCGCGTGATCGTCTCGACCGTCGCGCTGACCGCGCTGCTGCTGCTCGTGCTGCTGGCGGCCGCGAGCGCGAACACCGAATTCTTCGATCGCTACTACTCGTGGCTGTACGCGACGAACATCGTCGTCGCGCTCGTGTTCCTGCTCGTGGTGCTTGGGCTGATCGGGATGATCGTCGTGCGCCTGAGGAAGGGCAAGTTCGGCACACGGCTGCTCGCGAAGCTCGCGGTGTTCTTCGCGCTCGTCGGCGTGGTGCCGGGCGGGATCATCTACATCGTGTCGTACCAGTTCGTGTCGCGCAGTATCGAGTCGTGGTTCGACGTGAACGTCGAGACGGCGCTGACGGCCGGCCTGAACCTCGGCCGCGGGATGCTCGATGCGTCGCTGTCCGATCTGCAGACGAAGGCGCGGCTGATGTCCGACCAGCTCGCGAGCGTCGATGCGAACACGAACGGCACGACGCTCACGCTGCTGCGGCTGCGCGACCAGTTCGGCGTGCAGGACGCGACGATCGTCGAGCCGAGCCGCGGCGGCTCGGGCGCCGCGCCCGACCTGCACATCGTCGCGCAGGCGTCGGGCAATTTCGCGGCGCTTATTCCGGACGACCTGCCGACGCCGCTGATGCTGAGCCAGGCGCGCGAACACGGCGCGTATGCGGCGATCGAGGGCGAAGTCGACGGCGACCCGCGCGCACACGGCGCGAAGGGCGCGCTGCGGCTGCGCGTCGTGCGGCCGATTCCCGACGCGACGACGTCGCTGCTGCAGCCGGCGGAGCGGTTCCTGCAGCTCACGCAGCCGGTGCCGCCGACGCTCGCGCACAACGCGGACGCCGTGCAGCGCGCGTACAGCGAGTACCAGGCAAAGTCGCTCGGCCGCACGGGGCTGCGCAAGATGTACATCGGCACGCTGACGCTTGCGCTGTTCCTCGCGACCTTCATCGCGATGATGCTCGCGCTCGCGCTCGGCCAGCAGCTCGCACGGCCGCTGTTCCTGCTCGCGCAGGGCACGAAGGAGATCACGGAAGGCGACTACACGCCGAAGCGCGAGATCAAGACGCGCGACGAGCTCGGCTTCCTCACGCAGTCGTTCAACGCGATGACGCGCCAGTTGTCCGAGGCGCGGCTCGCGGTCGAGAAGAACCGCATCGCGCTCGAGCATTCGAAGACGTATCTCGAGAGCATCCTCGCGAACCTGACGGCCGGCGTGTTCGTGCTCGATCGCCAGTTCCGGCTGACGACGGCCAATCGCGGCGCCGAGCGGATCTTCCGGCAGCCGTTCAACACGCTGATCGGCACGACGCTCGACCGGATCGGCGTGGCCGCCGGGTTCGGCGCGATGGTACGCAAGGCGTTCGCCGATCGCGAGGCGGCGTCCGACGGCGGCAGCGGTGATCGCGGCCACTGGCAGCAGCAGTTCGCGATCGAGGTGCCGGGCGAAACCGATCCGCTGACGCTGCTCGTACGCGGTACGCGGCTCGTGTCGACGGTCGAAGGGCAGGCCGACGATCCGCAGACGTCCGGCTACGTGGTCGTGTTCGACGACATTTCCGACGTGATTTCCGCGCAGCGTTCGGTCGCGTGGGGCGAGGTCGCGCGGCGGCTCGCGCACGAGATCAAGAATCCGCTGACGCCGATCCAGCTGTCGGCCGAGCGGCTGCAGATGAAGCTGTCCGACAAGCTCGCACCGCCCGACGCGGACGTGCTCAAGCGCGGCGCGACGATGATCGTGAACCAGGTGGCCGCGATGAAGCGGATGGTCGACGATTTTCGCGAATACGCGCGCACGCCGCCGGCGGTGCTCGCGAACCTGCAGTTGAACGAACTGGCGAGCGAGGTGCTCGGGCTGTACGGCGTCGGCGAGGGCAAGAGCCCGATCGTCGCCGAGCTCGCGCCGTCGCTGCCGGTGATTCGCGGCGACGCGACGCAATTGCGTCAGGTGATTCACAACCTGCTGCAGAATGCGCAGGATTCGGTCGCGGAGTCCGCGCATCCGCGTGTGTTGATCGAAACCAAGACAGTAGAATATGGCGACCCCGACGCCGAGGGCAAAACGCGCGTCGCGGTACGTCTTACCGTGTCCGACAACGGGCCCGGTTTTCCGGCACGCATCCTGACCCGTGCGTTCGAGCCTTACGTGACGACCAAGGCGAAGGGCACGGGGCTCGGGCTGGCCACGGTCAAGAAAATCGTTGACGAGCACGGCGCGCGGATCGATCTGCGCAATCGCATGCACGGCGAGACCGTCGAGGGTGCGCAGGTGTCGATCCTCTTCCTGCAGATGGCGAGCGATACGCCAGGCGCCGAACCGGGCGCACAGGACGGGACGACACCCGCCAAGACAAAAGCAAGTGAGCAGACAAAGGCAGCGTAAATGGCAACCATCCTGGTGGTAGATGATGAAATGGGCATCCGGGAATTGCTCTCGGAGATCCTCAGCGATGAAGGACATGTCGTCGAGGCGGCGGAGAACGCGCAGGCCGCGCGGGAATACCGGCTGAATCAGGCGCCCGATCTCGTGCTGCTCGATATCTGGATGCCCGATACCGACGGCGTCACGCTGCTCAAGGAATGGGCGGCGCAGGGGCTGCTGACGATGCCCGTGATCATGATGTCCGGGCACGCGACGATCGATACGGCCGTCGAGGCGACCAAGATCGGCGCGCTCGATTTCCTCGAGAAACCGATCGCGCTGCAGAAGCTGCTGAAGTCGGTCGAGCACGGTCTCGCCCGCGGCGCGGCGCCGGTGTCCGCGAACGCGGCGGCGAAGGCGGGCGGCGGGCAGGCCGCGGGGCCGGCGGCGGTCGCGTCCGCGGCGGCGCTGCCGACGCTCGGCGACGACATGGCGTCGGCGCTCGGCCTCGCGGGCCAGACGGCCGCGATCCCGTTCGACATCCCGTTGCGCGAAGCGCGCGATGCGTTCGAGCGCGCGTACTTCGAATATCACCTCGCGCGCGAGAACGGCAGCATGAGGCGCGTCGCGGAGAAGACGGGCCTCGAGCGCACGCACCTGTATCGCAAGCTCAAGCAACTCGGCGTCGAGCTCGGCAAGAAGCCGTCCGAAGGCGCGCTGTAAAATATTTTGCGAAAGCACTTGCTCGGGGGCGAATAGCTCGATATACTTTCATTCTTCGTTGGCCCGGTAGCTCAGTTGGTAGAGCAGCGGATTGAAAATCCGCGTGTCGATGGTTCGATTCCGTCCCAGGCCACCAGCATTTAAAACCCCAAGAATCGGAAGGTTCTTGGGGTTTTTCGTTTGTGGTGGGTATCGCGTGTCGTGGGCCGCTGGCCCGGCAGCATTCGCCGGGGCATGATAAAATCCGTGCCCGCTCAATGACTTAGCGCATCGCTTCATGCGCATGGCAGGCTGCTCGCGGTGCGCCTGTCGTGGCGCGCGGCAACGATGCCGTGCGATGAGCGGTATAAGCGCGCCGCCGCATTCGCGGCCGAGCGCGCTGCCTATACTGGTCGAGCCGGCACAGGCCGGCCGCGTCGGGCCGCCCGGCGGCAGCCGGCCTCGGGGCGCAGTGCGACGCGAGCCTACACATTCACGGAGTATCACGGTGATTCGGACAGACGCTAAAGACGGCGCGCTCGTGTTGTTTTCCGGCGGGCAGGATTCCGCCACGTGCGTGGCATGGGCCCTCGAACGCTACCAGACGGTCGAGACGCTCGGCTTCGACTACGGCCAGCGTCATCGCGTCGAACTCGAGTGCCGCGAAGGCGTGCGCGAAGCGCTGAAGCACAGGTTTCCCGCGTGGTCGGACCGGCTCGGCGACGATCACATGATCGACCTGTCGGTGCTCGGCGCGATCAGCGATACCGCGATGACGCGCACGATCGAGATCGAGACGACGGCGAACGGCCTGCCGAACACGTTCGTGCCGGGCCGCAACCTGATGTTCATGACGATCGCCGCGGCGATCGCCTATCGGCGCGGGCTGCGCGTGCTGGTCGGCGGGATGTGCGAGACCGATTTTTCGGGCTATCCGGACTGCCGCGACGACACGATGAAGGCGCTGCAGGTCGCGCTGAATCTCGGGATGGATACGCGCATGGTGCTCGAGACGCCGCTGATGTGGCTCGACAAGGCGCAGACCTGGCAGCTCGCCGAACAGCTCGGCGGCGACGCGCTCGTCGAACTGATCCGCGTCGAGACGCACACCTGCTACGTGGGCGAACGCGCGGAACTGCACGACTGGGGCTTCGGCTGCGGCGAATGCCCGGCCTGCAAGCTGCGCAAGCGCGGCTACGAGGCCTACCTGAAGGGCGAGCGGGTGACCGAAGCGCCGCTGTGACGCGGCTGCGCCGGCGGCGCTTGATGGACAACGGATTCTGATCGACAACGAGCGGCGCGAGCCGGACGAAGGACGATGACTTACGCGGTCAAGGAAATTTTCTACACGTTGCAGGGCGAGGGCGCGAATGCGGGCCGGCCGGCCGTGTTCTGCCGGTTCGCCGGCTGCAATCTGTGGTCGGGCCGCGAAGAGGATCGTGCGGAGGCCGTGTGCCGCTTCTGCGATACGGACTTCGTCGGCACCGACGGCGAGAACGGCGGCAAGTTCAAGGACGCCGCCGCGCTCGTCGCGACGATCGCCGGCCTGTGGCCGGAGGGCGAAGCGCACCGCTTCGTCGTCTGCACGGGTGGCGAGCCGATGCTGCAGCTCGACCAGCCGCTCGTCGACGCGCTGCATGCGGCCGGCTTCGAGATCGCGATCGAAACCAACGGTTCGCTGCCGGTGCTCGAATCGATCGACTGGATCTGCGTGAGCCCGAAGGCCGATGCGCCGCTCGTCGTCACGAAGGGCAACGAACTGAAGGTCGTCGTGCCGCAGGACAACCAGCGGCTGGCCGACTACGCGAAGCTCGACTTCGAGTATTTCCTGGTCCAGCCGATGGACGGCCCGTCGCGCGACCTCAATACGAAGCTCGCGATCGACTGGTGCAAGCGTCATCCGCAGTGGCGGCTGTCGATGCAGACCCACAAATATCTGAACATTCCCTGAGCCACGGCTTTTGACATCGTGCTGATTACCCGAAAACTCGAATTCGACGCGGGCCACCGCATCCCCGATCACCGCAGCCAGTGCAGGAACCTGCACGGCCATCGCTACGTGCTCGAAATCACGCTGCGCGGTGATCTCGTCGATACCGAGGGGGCGCCCGACCGCGGCATGGTGATGGATTTCGCCGACGTGAAGGCGCTCGCGATGGAGCACCTCGTCAGCAAGTGGGATCACGCGTTCCTGGTCTATGCGCGCGACGAGGTCGTGCGGTCGTTCCTCGAGCAGATGGCCGACCACAAGACGGTCGTGATCGACCGGATCCCGACCGTCGAGAACCTCGCGGCGATCGCGTTCGACCTGCTCGCGAACGTGTACGACGCGCACTACGGCGTGAATCTGCGCCTCGAGCGCGTGCGTCTGTACGAAACGCCGAACTGCTGGGCCGACGTCGAGCGCCAGCCCGGCCGCTGATTCTGCCTTTCTCGGCAGCCCCGCCGTTCGGCGCGGGCTGCCCGTCGTCGCCAGCCGCCGCGTCCCGCGCCGATACGGCTTCCCCCTTCGGTTCCCGCATCGCGCATCCGGCCGCGCTATGATCGTCGTGCGGCACGGAAAAGCGCGCGCGTGAGCCATTGCGCGGCCTGCGCTGTCAGATCGGTCGTCCCGGGCCGACTCACGTTCTCTGGGGCGTGATCTGCCGCCGCCGCCGTGCTTCGGTTGCCCGGCGGCGCGCATGCCGCTTTCCGCTTCGCCAGTTGCTTGTCCCGTTCGATTGCCGTTCCGTTCCGGAGGCCGTATCGATGAGCACGCTCACCAATTCCCTCAAACAACGCCTGCGCGACGGCGACGAGCCGCTGTACGGCCTGTGGCTGTCGCTCGGCAGCGACTCGGCCGCGGAAGCGCTCGCGCATGCCGGTTACGACTGGCTCTGCATCGACATGGAGCATGCGCCGAACGACAGTCGCGATGTAGCGTCGCAACTGCGCGCGATCGCCGCGGCGCACCTGCCGAGCGAGCCGGTCGTGCGCGTGCCGGCGCGCGAGCCGTGGCTCGTGAAGCGTGCGCTCGACGCCGGCGCCCGCACGCTGATGTTTCCGTGTATCGAGACGCCCGACGACGCCGCGCACGCGGTGCGGCTCACGCGCTTCCCGTCGCCCGAATCGCCGGACGGGCTGCGCGGCGTCGCGGGCATGGTGCGCGCGGCGGCGTTCGGCATGCGCCGCGACTACCTGCAGACGGCGAATGCGCAAGTCGCGGTGATCGTGCAGGTCGAATCGGCGCGCGGCGTCGACGAAGTCGAGCGGATCGCGGCGACGCCCGGTGTCGATTGCCTGTTCGTCGGCCCGGCCGATCTCGCGGCGAGCCTCGGGCATCTCGGCGATATCCGCCACCCGGACGTCGAAACCGCGATGGCGCGCGTGCTCGCGGCGGGCAAGCAGGCGGGCGTCGCGGTCGGCATCTTCGCGGGCGACACGGCGGCCGCGCGCCAGTATCGCGAGGCCGGCTACCGGTTGATCACGGTGTCGGCCGACGTGAGCTGGCTGTTGCGCGCGACGCGGCAGGCGTTGCAGGAGGTACGGTCATGAACGGCGCAGACGGTGCGTGCCGTGGGCGCGCGCGGATCGGGGCGATGGTCGGCCTGTGGGCCGTGTGGGCGGCGGCCGTCGCGCAGGGCGCGCCGCAAGCGAAGCCTGACCCGTCGCGCGAGACGCAATCGGCGGTCGCCGACTACAACGCCGGCGACTATCGCGCGGCGCTGGTGCAATTCCACGATGCGGCCGAGCGCGGCGATCGCCTCGCGCAGTTCAACTACGCGATGATGCTGCTGACGGGCGAAGGTGTGACCGCGAACGTCGACGAAGGGCTGCGCTGGCTCAAGCGCGCGGCGGAAGCGAACATGTCGCATGCGCAGTACGTGTATGGCCGGATGTTCGACGATGGCGAGTTCGTCGCGCGCAATCCGGCGGAAGCGCATCGCTGGTTCCTGCGGGCCGCGAAGCAGGGGCACGTGCAGGCCGAGCTGTCGCTCGCGAACCAGTTCCTCGACGGGCGCGGCACGCCGCGCGACAACCGGCAGGCGTTCGTGTGGTACAAGCAGGCCGCCGACGCGGGCGAGCCGACCGCGCAGTACGTGACCGCGTCGTTCTACGAGCGCGGCGGCGATGGCGTCGCGCAGAACCTGAACATCGCACGCGCGTACTACGCGGCGGCGGCCGCGCAGGGCGACGAGACGGCCGGGATGAAATTCAAGGAGCTGAGCGCGCGGCTGAAGGCGCCGGGGCCGGCATCGGGCACCGGCGCGGAGCCAGGCAAACCGCACGCGCCGCCGCAGTAAGCGGCTGCATTCGGTCCGCCCGATGCAAAACGGCGCCCGCAGGCGCCGTTGTCGTGTGCCGCAGCGCAGGCCGCGCGGTCAACTCTTCATCAACCGCCGCTGCCGCCCGACGCTCATGATCATCCCGATCGCGATGCCGAGCGTTGTGAGCGCGGTGCCGCCGTAACTCATGAACGGCAGCGGCACGCCGACGACCGGCAACACGCCGCTCACCATCCCGATATTGACGAACGCGTAGACGAAGAACGCGAGCGTGAGCGAGCCCGCGAGCAGCCGGCCGAACAGCGTCGCGCCCTGCGCGGCGATGTAGAGCCCGCGCGCGATCAGCGCCATGTACAGCGTCAGCAGCACGAGCCCGCCGGCGAGCCCCCATTCCTCCGAGAACACCGCGAAGATGAAGTCGGTGTGCTTTTCCGGAATGAATTCGAGGTGCGCCTGCGTGCCTTTCAGGTAGCCCTTGCCGAGCACGCCGCCCGAGCCGATCGCGATCACGGCCTGGATCGTGTGGAAGCCCTTGCCGAGCGGGTCGGACGTCGGGTCGAGCAGCGTACACACCCGGTGTTTCTGGTAGTCGTGCATCAGCGGCCACTGCACTTCAGGCTGGCAGATGCGTTCCTCGAACACCGCGATCGAGCCGACCGCGATCACGCCCGCGACGAGCACCGGCACGATCAGCTTGAACGACAGGCCGGCGAGGTAGATCACGAAGAAGCCGGCCGCGAACACGAGCAGGCCCGTGCCGAGGTCCGGCTGTTTCGCGATCAGCCCGACCGGCACCAGCAGGATCCCGAAAGCGGCGATGAAGTCGTACCAGCGCAGCCCGCCTTCGCGGCGCTGGTAGTACCACGCGAGCATCAGCGGCGTCGCGATCTTGAGGATTTCGGACGGCTGGATCACGACGCCGACGTTCAGCCAGCGCTTCGCGCCCTTCTTGGTCATCCCGAACAGCGCGACGGCAATCAGCAGCGTGACCCCGAACGTGTAGAGCGGGACCGCGAAGCGCATCAGCGTGGTCGGCGGGATGTTGGCGATCACCCACATCAGCACGAACGTCAGCAGGATGTTGCGCAACTGGTCCTCGACGCGGCCCGGCACGTCGATCGACGCGCTGTACAGCGTGACGATGCCGACGCACAGCAGCAGGAACACGATGAGGGCGAGCGGACGGTCGAAGCCCGCGAACATCTGCTTGATCTTGTCGAGCCAGGCGCGCTTGTCGAATTGCATGCCTTTCTCCGTTAATGAGCGGTGCCGGCGTCCGCCGCTTTCGCGGGGGCCGTCGCACGATGGTTGTCGTCCCGCGGCGTGGCGACGACCGGCTGCGCGTCGCTGGCCGCCGACGGCACGACCGGCTGCGGCAGTGCGGTGAAGCCGGCCGCGATCGTGGCCGGCTTGGATGTGTCGCCGACCACCGGCGCGCTCACCGGCTCAGTGGCCGACGCCGCGGCGGCCACGGCCGCGGCTTCGTTCTTCGGGTTCTGGCGCTCGACCAGGTAGTAGTCGAGCACGCGACGCGCGATCGGGCCGGCGGCCTGGGCGCCCCAGCCGCCGTTTTCGACGACCAGCGCGACGGCGATCTGCGGATGGTCGACCGGCGCATACGCGATGAACAGCGCGTGGTCGCGCAGGTGTTCGGCGAGCAGGTGGCCCTTGTAGTTCGAGCCCTGCAGCGAGAACACCTGGGCGGTACCGGTTTTGCCGGCGGCGAGGTACGGCGCGCCGCGGAACACCTTGTACGCGGTGCCGGACGGGTTCTCGATCACGTTCTCCATCCCGCGCTTCACGACGTCGATGTCGGCCTGCTTGAGCGGGATCACCTCGCTTTCCTTCGGCACGGTCAGGTGGCGCGCGCGAGAGATCGGATCCTCGACTTCCTTCACGAGGTGAGGCTTCATCACGACGCCGTTGTTCGCGAGCGTCGCGGTTGCGTGCGCGAGCTGCAGGATCGTGAACGAGTTGTAGCCCTGGCCGATTCCGAGGCTGATCGTCTCGCCGTCGAACCACTTCTGCTGCGCCGCCTTCTTGAACGCCTTCTTCTTCCAGTCGGTCGACGGCAGGATCCCGCGCGCCTCGCCCTGGATGTCGATCCCGGTGATCTGGCCGAAGCCGAACGGCTTCATGAAGTTCGCGATCGCGTTCACGCCGAGGTCGCGCGCGAGCATGTAGAAGTAGGTGTCGTTCGACACCATGATCGCCTTGTTCATGTCGACCCAGCCCTGGCCCGAGCGCACGTCGTTGCGGAACGTGTGACCGCCGAACGTGAAGTAGCCCGGGTCCTGGAAGCCCCAGCCCGGCGTGCGCTTGCCGAGCGTCAGGCCCGCGAGCGCCATGAACGGCTTGTAGGTCGAGCCGGGCGGGTAGGTGCCGTGCAGCGGGCGGTTCAGGAGCGGCTTGTCGGGCGAGTTGTTCAGCTCGTCCCAGGTCTGCTGGTCGATGCCGTCGACGAACGAGTTCGGGTCGAAGCTCGGCGACGACACGAACGCGAGCACGTCGCCCGTCTTCGGCTCGATCGCGACGAGCGCACCGCGCTTGCCGGCGAACGCCTGCTCGGCGACCTGCTGCAGCCCGATGTCGAGCGACAGCACGAGGTTGTTGCCGGGCGTCGCCTGCGTGCGCGACAGCGTGCGCACCGGCCGGCCGCCGGCCGTCACCTCGACTTCCTCGAAGCCGGTCAGCCCGTGCAGCTCGGTTTCGTAGCTCTGCTCGACGCCGATCTTGCCGATGTAGTCGGTGCCCTTGTAGTTGTTCGCGTCGCGGCGCGGGTCGTAGTGCTCCTGGTCGCTGTCGTTGTCGTCGCTCATCGCGTCGATGCGATCCTGGTCGCGCTTCGAGATCCGGCCGATATAGCCGATCACGTGCGCGGCCGTCATGCCGAGCGGGTACTGGCGGAACAGCCGCGCGCGCACGTCGACGCCGGGGAAGCGGAAACGCTGCGCGGTGAAGCGCGCGACTTCGGCATCGGTGAGCCGCGTGCGGATCGGCAGGCTCTCGAAGTTCTTCGAGTCTTCCTGCAGCTTCTTGAAGCGGCGGCGGTCGCGCGCGTCGATCGGGATGATCTCGGACAGCTTGTCGATCGTGTTGTCGAGCGTGTCGTCGAGCTTCGACGGCGTGATCTCGAGCGTGTACGCCGAGTAGTTCTTCGCGAGGACCACGCCGTTGCGGTCGGTGATGATCCCGCGGTTCGGCACGATCGGCGCGACCGAGATGCGGTTTTCCTCGGCCTGCAGCGCGTATTTGCCGTGCTGCATCAGCTGCAGATAGAAGAAGCGGCTCGCGAGCAGCCCGAAGCAGACGAACACGAACACGCCCGCCGCCGCGACGCGCAGGCGGAACTTCGAGAGCTGCTGTTGGGTGTCGTTGAATTCGGTCATTTAAGGGCAATCTGGCCCGCGCGCGGACGCGGGCGAGGTGCCGCCCCGGAGCGCGGCGCGCGGCGGGCGTGGGGGCGGCGGGTATTCAAGGTCGGTCCGGCTCAGATCGGGCGCGTATCGTCCGGGTCGACCGGGCGGCGTTGCGGCATCAGCAGCAGGTGGCTCGCGATCGGCCACAGCGCGGCTTCGACGAAACCGTCGACGAGGTAGCGCCAGCCGGGGAACGCGGCGCCCATCAGCAGGCGGATCACGAACGGCACGAGCTGCGCGACGACGAGCAGCGGTGTGACGTACAGCACCTGCACGCCGATCGGCATCCACAGCACGCGGCGGTGGATCGTGATCGCGCCGTACGACAGCAGCGTATAGGCGAGCGCATGCTCGCCGAGCAGCCCCGCGTCGTGCACGTCCATCAGGATGCCGAGCGCGAACGCGACGCCCATCCCGACCTTGCGTGGCTGGTGGATGTTCCAGAACAGCAGCACGAGCGCGACGAAGTCGGGCACGCCGGGCAGGCGGCCCCACGGCATCAGGTTCAGCAGGAACGCGGCGGCGAGGCTGAAGACGATGAAGTACGGATTGACCGGCTGCAGGATGTATTGCGGGCGGTTCATCGCTGGGCTCCTGATTGCCCGGCAGCGGGCTTCGCGGGCGCGACGGCGGGCTTGGCCGGCGCGGCAGGGGCCGGCGCCGGGTTCGCACCGGCGGGCGGGGCCGCGGCGGCCGGCTTCGCGTTCGCGTCGGCCTTGTCGGCTTTCTCGGCCTTCGCGGCGGCCTTGCCCTTCTTGCCCTTCGCGTTCTTCTCGGCCGCGGGATCGGGCTCGGCCGGGCGCGGCGGGATGTCGTTCCGGTAATGCAGCACGAGCATCTGGCGCGCGCCGCGCACGGCCGCGACCGGCGCGCAGGTCACGCGGGCGAACGCGGTATCGGCGAGCTTGTCGACGCGCACGACCTTCGCGACCGGCAGGCCGGGCGGATAGACGCCGTCGAGGCCGCTCGTGACGAGTTCGTCGCCGGCGACGAGATCCGCGCTCGTCGGCACGAAGCGCAGGTCGAGCGAATCGCCCTTCGGCGTGCCATAGATCACGCTGCGCAGGCCGGTGCGCAGCACCTGCACGGGAATCGCGAGATCGCGGTCGGTGACCAGCGTGATTTCGGATTGCAGCGGGAACACGCGCGTGACCTGCCCGATCACGCCGTCCTCGCTGACGACGGGCGAGCCGTCCTGGATGCCTTGCTGCGAGCCTTGTCCGACCACGATCTTCTGCGTGAACGGATCGCTCGTGTCGTACTGGATCTCGACCGGCGTCGATTGCGTCGCGATGTGCTGGCGCAGTTCGAGCACCGCGCGCAGGTGCGCGTTTTCCTGCGTGAGCACGGCGGCCTGGTTGGCCTGCGTGGACAGTTGCAGGTTGCGTTTGCGCAGATCGTCGTTCTCGTGGCGCAGCGTCGCGCCGGTGACGGCGAGGTCGGCCGCGCCCATGAACAGGTCGCGCGGCACGAGCGCCGCGCGTTGCAGCGGGTAGAGCACTGTGCCGAGCACGCCGCGCGCGATTTCGAGCGTGCTGAAGCGCGCGTCCGACACGAGGAGCGCGATGGCGAGGGCGACGAAGAAGATGAGCCGCGCGAGCGCGGGCGGACCTTGCTTGAAGAGGGGCGGCGGACTGTATTCCATGGTCGGCGCCGGGCGCGTGTGATCGGTTAAATAATGCTCAGACGCGCAAACGGCGCGGCGGTTCGTTCTGAACGAGCGATCCGGCCACGCCGCGGGTGCGTCATATCAAACGGGACTGCCTAGGCGATCACTGGGCGATCACTCGTACGAGAAGATGCTGCCCAGCTTGTCCATGCGCTCGAGCGCCATGCCCGAACCGCGCACGACGCAGGTCAGCGGGTCTTCCGCGACGAGCACCGGCAGGCCGGTTTCTTCCGCGAGCAGGCGATCGAGGTCGCGCAGCAGCGCGCCGCCGCCCGTCAGCATCATCCCGCGTTCGGCGATGTCGGCGCCGAGTTCCGGCGGCGTCTGTTCGAGCGCGATCTTCACCGACGACACGATCTGGTTCAGCGGATCGGTCAGCGCTTCGAGGATTTCGTTGCTGGAGATCGTGAAGCTGCGCGGGATGCCTTCCGACAGGTTGCGGCCCTTCACTTCCATTTCCTTGACTTCGGAGCCCGGGAACGCGGAGCCGATTTCCTTCTTGATCGCCTCGGCGGTCTGCTCGCCGATCAGCATCCCGTAGTTGCGGCGGATGTAGTTGACGATCGCCTCGTCGAACTTGTCGCCGCCGACGCGCACCGAGCCTTTGTAGACGATGCCGCCGAGCGAGATCACGCCGACTTCGGTCGTGCCGCCGCCGATGTCGACGACCATCGAGCCGGTGGCTTCCGAGACCGGCAGGCCCGCGCCGATCGCGGCCGCCATCGGCTCCTCGATCAGGTAGACCTGCGACGCGCCGGCGCCGTGCGCGGCTTCCTTGATCGCGCGGCGCTCGACCTGGGTCGAGCCGCACGGCACGCAGATGATGATGCGCGGCGACGGCGAGAACATGCGCGACTCGTGGGCCGTCTTGATGAACTGCTTGATCATCTGCTCGGTGACGGTGAAGTCGGCGATCACGCCGTCCTTCATCGGGCGGATCGCCTCGATGTTGCCCGGCACCTTGCCGAGCATCTGCTTGGCTTCCTTGCCGACCGCCTGGATCGTCTTCTTGCCGTTGGGGCCGCCTTCCTGGCGGATCGACACGACGGACGGCTCATCGAGCACGATGCCCTTGCCGCGCATGTAGATCAGGGTGTTTGCGGTGCCGAGGTCGATCGCGAGATCGTTGGAGAAGTAGCTGCGCAAAAAACCGAACATTCAGAATCCTGTTTCGCTCTGGGCCGGCCCTGCATAGCGAGCGCTGAGGGCGGCAGCGGAAAAAATAACAGCCTCGGGAAGCGTGGCGGAAGCGGCCGCCGCGGCGCACGAAGCTGCGAGTGATGTCTACCGGGGATCGCACGAAGCACGCACGGCTTGCCGAAGTGGGGCGAAACGGTGCGGGAAAAGGCTGCCGGGTTTGGGTCGAACGCGTAATGATACCTTATAATTTCACGGTATTTGAATCGAAACGGGCGGTATTTTTGCCGCTTCGGCCCCGATTTTTGAGGGTGGGATCGCACCCTCCAACCCCCCGCCGCAGTGCTGCTTTCGATGCACTGCGCAGCCTTGTTTTTCCGGTGATCGCATGGCCCTGACCCTGACCGATGTGAAACGCATCGCGCACCTGGCGCGACTCGAAATGGCCGACGCCGACGCCGAGCACATGCTCGGCCAGCTCAATGAATTCTTCGGCCTCGTCGAGCAGATGCAGGCGGTCGACACCGCCGGCATCGCGCCGCTCGCCCACCCGATCGAACAGATCCAGGAAGTCGCGCAGCGCCTGCGCGACGACGCCGTGACGGAAGTCGTCGATCGCGACGACAACCAGCGTCCGGCGCCGGCCGTCCAGGACGGCCTCTATCTCGTGCCGAAGGTGATCGAGTAAGCATTCGATGACAAGCGCGCCGGCCGTCCAGCGCCGCGCGCGACCCAGAATTCCCAGGAAAACCACTCAATGCACGCAAAAAGCCTGACCGAACTGCGCGCCGCGCTCGCCGCCAAGGAATGCTCGGCCGTCGAGCTCGCGCAGCACTACCTGAAACGGATCGACGCCGCGCGCGACCTGAACGCGTTCGTCCACGTCGACGCCGACCTCACCCTCGCGCAGGCGAAAGCCGCCGACGCCGAACTCGCGCGCGGCGCGGGCGGCGCGCTGACCGGCCTGCCGATCGCGCACAAGGACGTGTTCGTCACGCGCGGCTGGCGCTCGACCGCCGGCTCGAAGATGCTCGCGAATTACGAGAGCCCGTTCGACGCGACCGTCGTCGCCCGCCTGCAGGCGGCCGGCATGGTCACGCTCGGCAAGACCAACATGGACGAGTTCGCGATGGGCTCGTCGAACGAGAATTCCGCGTTCGGCGCGGTGAAGAACCCGTGGGACACGAACGCGGTGCCGGGCGGCAGCTCGGGCGGCAGCTCGGCCGCCGTCGCCGCGCGCCTCGCGCCGGCCGCGACCGGCACCGACACCGGCGGCTCGATCCGCCAGCCCGCGTCGTTCGCGGGCGTGACGGGCATCAAGCCGACCTACGGCCGCGTGTCGCGCTACGGGATGATCGCGTTCGCGTCGTCGCTCGACCAGGGCGGCCCGATGGCGCAGAGCGCGTCCGACTGCGCGCTGCTGCTGAACGCGATGGCCGGCTTCGACGAGCGTGACTCGACGAGCCTCGAGCGCGACGACGAAGACTTCACGCGCCACCTCGGCCAGCCGTGGGCGGCCGGCAACGACGCGGGCAAGCCGCTCGCCGGCCTGCGCATCGGCTTGCCGAACGAGTATTTCGGCGCCGGCCTCGCCGACGACGTGCGCGCGACGATCGACGCGGCGCTCAAGCAATACGAAGCGCTCGGCGCGACGCTCGTGCCGGTGTCGCTGCCGAAGACGGAGCTGTCGATCCCCGTGTACTACGTGATCGCGCCGGCGGAAGCGTCGTCGAACCTGTCGCGCTTCGACGGCGTGCGTTTCGGCCACCGCGCCGCGCAGTACGGCGACCTGCTCGACATGTACAAGAAGTCGCGCGCCGAAGGCTTCGGGCCTGAAGTGAAGCGCCGGATCCTGGTCGGCACGTATGTGCTGTCGCACGGCTACTACGACGCGTACTACCTGCAGGCGCAGAAGATCCGCCGCATCATCGCGAACGATTTCCAGGAAGCGTTCAAGTCCTGCGACGTGATCATGGGCCCGGCGTCGCCGACGGTCGCATGGGATCTCGGCGCGAAGGGCGACGATCCGGTGCAGATGTATCTCGCGGATATCTACACGCTGTCGGTGAGCCTCGCCGGTCTGCCCGGCATGAGCGTGCCGTGCGGCTTCGGCGCGGGCGCGAACGCGCAGCGCCCGGTCGGCCTGCAGATCATCGGCAACTATTTCAACGAAGCCCGGATGCTGCAGGTCGCCGACGCGTTCCAGCGCGCGACCGACTGGCACAAGCAAGTTCCGGCAGGGGTGTAAGCACATGGCTACTCAGTGGGAAGTCGTTATCGGTCTCGAGACGCACGCGCAACTGTCGACCGTCTCGAAGATTTTCTCGGGCGCATCGACGCAGTTCGGCGCCGAGCCGAACACGCAGGCGTGCCCGGTCGACCTGGCGCTGCCGGGCGTGCTGCCGGTGCTGAACCGCGGCGCGGTCGAGCGGGCGATCCGCTTCGGTCTCGCGATCGGCTCGACCATCGCGCCGCGCAGCATCTTCGCGCGCAAGAATTATTTCTACCCCGATCTGCCGAAGGGCTATCAGATCAGCCAGTACGAGATTCCGGTCGTGCAGGGCGGCCAGATCACGATCCAGGTGCCGGCCAACGAAAAGGCCGGCAAGGCTGCGTACGAGAAAACGGTCAACCTGACCCGCGCGCACCTCGAGGAAGATGCGGGCAAGTCGCTGCATGAAGACTTCGCCGGGATGACCGGGATCGACCTGAACCGCGCGGGCACGCCGCTGCTCGAGATCGTCACCGAGCCGGAAATGCGCAGCGCGGCCGAGGCCGTCGCGTACGCGAAGGCACTGCACGGGCTCGTCGTGTGGCTCGGCATCTGCGACGGCAACATGCAGGAAGGCTCGTTCCGCTGCGACGCGAACGTGTCGGTGCGCCCGGTCGGCCAGGAGAAGTTCGGCACGCGCGCGGAAATCAAGAACCTGAACTCGTTCCGGTTCCTCGAGGAAGCGATCAATTACGAAGTGCGTCGGCAGATCGAGCTGATCGAGGACGGCGGCGAAGTCGTGCAGGAAACGCGCCTCTACGATCCGGACAAGCGCGAGACGCGTTCGATGCGCAGCAAGGAAGACGCGCACGATTACCGCTACTTCCCCGATCCCGACCTGATGCCGCTCGTGATCGGCCAGGACTGGATCGAGCGCGTGCAGTCCGGCATGCCGGAACTGCCGGCCGCGATGCAGCAGCGCTTCGTCGACGAGTACGGCGTGTCCGCGTACGACGCGGGCGTGCTGACGTCGAGCAAGGCGATGGCCGCGTACTTCGAGGCGGTGGTCGCGAAGGCCGGCGCGGCGAATGCGAAGATCGCCGCGAACTGGCTGATGGGCGACGTGTCGTCGCAACTGAACCGCGACGGCATCGAGATCGACGCGATTCCCGTCTCGGCCGCGCAGCTCGCGCTGCTGCTGCAGCGCATCGCCGACGGCACGATCTCGAACAAGATCGCGAAGGAAATCTTCGCGACGATCTGGGACGAGAAGGCGACCGACGAAGGTGCGGCCGACCGCATCATCGACGCGAAGGGCCTGAAGCAGATCTCCGACACCGGCGCGCTGGAAGCGATCATCGACGAAGTGCTCGCGGCGAACGCGAAGTCGGTCGAGGAATTCCGCGCGGGCAAGGAAAAGGCGTTCAACGCGCTGATCGGCCAGGCGATGAAGGCGACCAAGGGCAAGGCCAATCCGCAGCAGGTCAACGAGCTGCTGAAGAAGAAGCTCGGCTGAGCATGCGCGCGCGCCTGAACCGCGCTTGACGACGGGCCGCTCCCGACCAGTTCGGGGCGGCCCGTCGCGTTTGGTGGATGCGTTATCGTATGCATCGCACCGTCCAACGGAGGAACGAATGGCGAAACAACCGTCGCTCGACGATTTCCGCGTGCCGTACAGCACGCGCGAGAAGGAAGCCGCCGCATTCAAGCTCGACGCGTTCGACCCGGCCGCGAAGCCGTTTTCGTCCGGCTCGAAGGAGGCCGACCGTGAACGGCTGTCGGTCGTGTCGACCGAGCTCGACGTGCAGCAGGAGCGCCTGCACACGCAGCAGAAGAAGCGCGTGCTGCTCGTGCTGCAGGGGATGGATACGAGCGGCAAGGACGGCACCGTGCGCGCGGTGTTTCGCGAGGTCGATCCGCTCGGCCTGCGCATCGTGCCGTTCAAGGCGCCGACGCCGATCGAGGCCGCGCACGACTTCCTGTGGCGCGTGCATGCGCAGGTGCCGGCGGCCGGCGAGCTCGCGATCTTCAACCGCAGCCACTACGAAGACGTGCTGGTGCCGCGCGTGCTCGGCGCGATCGGCGACAAGGAGTGCGAGCGCCGCTACCGGCAGATCCGCGATTTCGAGACGATGCTGTTCGAGAACGGCACGACGATCATCAAGTGCTTCCTGCACATCTCGAAGGACGAGCAGCGCGCGCGGTTGCAGGCGCGCATCGACGATCCGACCAAGCACTGGAAATTCGACATCGCCGATCTCGACGCGCGCAAGCACTGGGACGCCTACCAGTCCGCGTACCGCGACGCGCTCGCCGCGACGTCGGCCGAGCATGCGCCGTGGTACGTGATCCCGGCGAATTCGAAGACGCACCGCAACGTGATGATCGCCGAGCTGCTGCTGCGCACGATGACCGACATGAAGCTGGAATTCCCGCCGCCGAAGCCCGAGCTCGAAGGCGTGAAGATCCGTTAAGCTGCCCCCTGTAAAAATATCGAACTGAACGGAACCCGACATGATGCGAGTGATCACCGCCAACCTGAATGGCATCCGCTCCGCCGCGAAGAAGGGCTTCTTCGACTGGCTCGGCGAACAGAACGCCGATTGCGTGTGCGTGCAGGAAATCAAGGTATCGGCCGACGACCTGCCGGCCGAATTCGTCGAGCCGCACGGCTTCAAGAGCTATTTCCACCACGCCGAGAAGAAGGGCTACAGCGGCGCGGGCGTGTACAGCCGCCGCGAGCCCGATGACGTGATCATCGGTTTCGGCAGCAGCGAATTCGATCCCGAGGGGCGTTACGTCGAGGCGCGCTACGGCAAGCTGTCGGTCGTGTCGGTGTACGTGCCGTCCGGCTCGAGCGGCGAGGAGCGCCAGCAGGCGAAGTACCGCTTCATGGCCGAATTCATGCCGCACCTCGCCGCGCTGAAGAAGAAGCGCGAGGTGATCCTGTGCGGCGACGTGAACATCGTCCACAAGGAAATCGACATCAAGAACTGGAAGAGCAACCAGAAGAACTCGGGCTGCCTGCCGGAAGAGCGCGAGTGGCTCACGAAGCTGTTCGACGACGTCGGCTACGTCGACGTCTTCCGCACGCTCGACCCGCGTCCCGAGCAGTACACGTGGTGGAGCAACCGCGGCCAGGCGTACGCGAAGAACGTCGGGTGGCGGATCGATTACCAGATCGCGACCCCGGGCGTGGCCGGGACCGCGAAAAGCGCGTCGATCTTCAAGGACATCAAGTTCAGCGACCATGCGCCGCTGACGGTCGACTACGACTACCAGAAGTGATGGCCGGCGCTGCGCGCGCGCGCAGCCGCCGGGCCATTCATCCCGGTCGCCGGATGCAAAACGGGCCGCCTGTTCCGACAGGCGGCCCGTTTCGCTTGGGGCGGCGCTTACTGCTTGAGCGACGCCATGTCGATCACGAACCGGTACTTCACGTCGCTCTTCAGCATCCGCTCGTAGGCCGTGTTGATCTGCTGCATCGGAATCGTCTCGATATCGGACGTGATCCCGTGTTCCGCGCAGAAATCGAGCATTTCCTGCGTTTCCGCGATCCCGCCGATCAGCGAACCCGCGAGGCGGCGGCGCTTGAAGATCAGGTTGAACACCTGCGGCGACGGATGGTCGTGCTCCGGCGCGCCGACGAGCGTCATCGTGCCGTCGCGCTTGAGCAGGTGCAGGAACGGATTCAGGTCGTGCTGCGCGGCGACCGTGTTCAGGATGAAGTCGAAGCTGTTCAGGTGCGCGTTCATCTGCGCTTCATCCTTCGAGATCACGACTTCGTGCGCGCCGAGCCGCTTGCCGTCCTCGATCTTCGACGGCGACGTCGTAAACAGCACGACGTGCGCACCCATTGCGCGCGCCAGCTTCACACCCATGTGGCCGAGGCCGCCGAGACCGACGATGCCGACCTTCTTGCCGGGGCCGACGTTCCACTGCCGCAGCGGCGAGTAGGTCGTGATCCCCGCGCACAGCAGCGGCGCCGCGCCGGCCGGGTCGAGCGTGTCCGGCACGCGCAGCACGAACGCCTCGTCGACGACGAGCTGCGTCGAATAGCCACCGTACGTGATGTCGCCCGTCACGCGGTCCTGGCCGTTGTAGGTGCCGACGAAGCCGTTCTCGCAATACTGCTCGAGGCCTTCTTCGCAGCTCGCGCAGGTGCGGCACGAATCGACGAGACAGCCGACGCCGACCAGCTCGCCGACCTTGAAGCGCGACACCTGCGGGCCGGTCGCGGTCACGCGGCCGACGATTTCATGGCCGGGGACGACCGGGTAGATCGTGTTGCGCCATTCGTTGCGCGCCTGGTGAAGATCCGAGTGGCAGACGCCGCAGTAGAGGACGTCGATCTGGACGTCGAGGTCGCGCAGCGCGCGACGCTGGAATTCGAACGGGGCGAGCGGTGACTGCGCATCGGTCGCCGCGTAGGCATAGGTCGTACTCATGCAAGGGCTCCTTGTCCGGAAAACATCCGGCGAAACAGACTGCCGTCGCATCATGTGGCGATGCGGCGAGACAGGACGTCATCGTAAGGAGCGCGGCGCCGCGGCGAAATACACGAAGGTCTGGAAGATTTGCCTATTCCTCTCGAATTGCCCGCGAACAGCCGTCAAAATGCGTCCAAGGTGCTACATTGCGAGCCAGATTCTCTTGCCGGACAGGGCCGTACCGATGAGCTTCCAACCCCTTTTGGCCGACGCGGGCGAGCGCCTGCAGCGCCGCATGATCGAGCTGCACACGCGCCTCGCGCCGAACGAGGGCGACACGCTCGCGGCGCTCGACGGCGTGCGCTTCATCCGTGTGACCCATCCGGCGCCGCGCATGCCGGTGCTGTACGAGCCGAGCATCATCGTCGTGTGCCAGGGGCGCAAGCTCGGCTATCTCGGCGACCGCTCGTTCGTGTACGACGCGCAGCAGTATCTGGTGCTGTCGGTGCCGCTGCCGTTCGAATGCGAGACCTTCGCGAGCATGGACGAGCCGTTTCTCGCGATCTCGATCCGCGTCGATCTCGCGGTGATCGCCGAACTCGCGATCCTGCTCGACGAGACGCTCGGCGCGGCGGTCAGCGAGCCGCTCGGCGTCTATTCGACGCCGCTCGACGCGCCGTTGGCCGATGCCGTCGTGCGCCTGCTCGAAGCGCTCGCGTCGCCGCACGACACACGGGTGCTGGGGCCGGCGATCATGCGCGAGATCGCGTATCGCGTGCTGACTGGCGAGCAGGGCGACGCGATGCGCGCGGCGCTCGTGCAGCAGCATCATTTCGGTCGCATCGCGAAGGCGTTGCGGCGCATCCATGCGGAGCTGAAGGCCGATCTCGACGTCGAGACGCTCGCCCGCGAAGCCGGGATGAGCCTCGCGGTGTTTCACGCGCAGTTCAAGCACGTGACGGCGACATCGCCGATGCAGTACGTGAAGACCGCGCGGCTGCACCAGGCGCGGCTGATGATGGTGCGCGACGGGCTGGGCGCCGGCGCGGCGGCCGCGCGGGTCGGCTATGCGAGCGCGTCGCAGTTCAGCCGCGAGTTCAAGCGGCTGTTCGGCCGCAGCCCGGGAGACGAAGTGCGCTGGATGCGCGACAGCGGGGTGCGCCCGGCCATGGCCGACGTGGACGCGTAGCGTCCCGGCGCCGCGCGGCGGTTCAGCGTCGCACGATCTTGCGCCGCTGCGCGCTGATGCCCGCGTAGTCGGGCAGCGATTCGACGCGCTTGCCCGTTGCCTTCGCGTACAGCGGCATCAGGTCCGGCAGCCGGTTCAGCAGGTCCTGGCGGCGCGCGCTGCTGTACGGATGCGTGTAGATGAAGCCCGACGCCTTGTTCGCGCGGGTCGCGACCGCGAGCTTGTCCCACAGCGTGATCGCCGCGCGCGGATCGAAGCCCGCGCGGGCGGCGATGTCGCCGCCGATCACGTCGGCCTCGGTTTCGTCGGTCGGGTCGTAGTGGAGCGATTGCAGGCGCTCGCCGAGGTTCAGCGCCTGCGGCAGCGGATCGCCGACGCCGAACAGCGGCGGCAGCGCGGCCGCGCGCAGCGACGTCTGCGAGGTCACGCTGAAGTTGCTGCGCGCGTGTTCGCGCAGCGCATGGGCGATGCCGTGCGCGAGCAGCACGCCGAGCTCGTCGTCGTTCAGGCGCACCCGATCGAGCATGCCGCCGTACACGAGCACCTTGCCGCCCGGCAGGCAGGTCAGGCGGATGTCGCGCGAGCGGATCGCGTTCACGTCCCAGGCCCAGCTTTTCACGCGGTCGTTCCACTTCACCGAATACGGCGCGAGCTTCGCGACGATCGCGCGCAGCCGCTTCACGCGCGGCTGGTTCGCGCTCAGCAGCCGGTTGCTGTCGGCGGCCGCCTGGACGATCTGTGCGTATTCGTTCGCGGTGAGCTGTTCAAGCAGCGGCGACGGGATCAGCGTGCGGAATGCGATCGCGTTGCCGTAACGGACCTGCTGCGGCGTCGGCGTATAGGCCTTCGCGGGCACCGCGGCACCGGTCGGCTGCGCGCCTTCCGCGATGGACGGCGCGGCGGGCGCGGCCGCCGTCGCAGGCGCGGGCGGCGTCGCCGGCGCGGAGCCCGCCGCGGTCGCGCCGGTGTCGCTTGCGCAGGCGTCCATCGCGGCCAGTGCCGCGGCGCCGATGCTCAACGCAGCCGCGACGCGGGCGAGACGATGCAGGCGGTTACTGCGCACGGCTCGCCTCGCCGTCGCGTGCGGTACCGTTCCACGGCGCGATCCTGAACAGCAGCAGCATGCCGGGAATCGCGAGCGCGGTACACACGATGAAGTAGTCGAACCAGCCGATCTTCGCGACGATGAAGCCGCTCGCGGCCGACGCGAGCGTGCGCGGCACCGACGCGAGGCTCGTGAACAGCGCGAACTGCGTGGCCGTATAGCGCGGGTCGGTCGTGCTCGCGATATAGGCGACGAACGCGGCCATCGTCAGGCCGGTCGTGAAGGTCTCGAAGCCGTAGACGATCGCGAGCGCGACCGTCATCGGGCTGAATTGCGGCGTGACGGCGATGCCGAACACCGACAGCGCGGACGCGATCGCGTGACTCGTCGACACGGTGAAGTCGTACAGCATCGCGAGCACCGGCGAGCCGGGACCGAGCTGCGCGAGCCACGCGAAGCCGAGCGTCGACACCAGCTGCAGCGCGCCGAAGATCCACAGCCCGCGGCCGATGCCGATCTTCACGAGCCAGATGCCGCCGATGATGCCGCCCAGCACGCTCGCGACGAGCGCGGTGGTTTTCGCGACGATGCCGATCTCGGTGCGCGTGAAGCCGATGTCGAGGAAGAACGACGTCGACAGCGTGGTGGCCATCGTGTCGCCGATCTTGTACAGGAAGATGAACGCGATGACGAGCAGCGCGCCGGCCCAGCCGTCGCGCTGGATGAATTCGCGGAACGGCAGCACGATCGCGTCGCGCAGGTTGCGCGGCGGCGCGCCGACCACTTCCGGCTCGCGCACGACGAGCGTCATCAGGATGCCCGGCAGCATGAACGCGCCGGTGATCGCGAACACGGCGTCCCACGGCATGTGGTCGGACAGGATCAGCGCCAGTGAGCCGGGGATCAGCGCGGCGAGCTTGTACGCGTTCACGTGCACCGCGTTGCCGAGGCCCTGCTCGGTGTCGCGCAGCAGCTCGCGGCGGTACGCGTCGATCACGATGTCGGCGCTCGCACCGAAGAACGCGACGAGCGTGGTGAGCGCGGCAACCGTCCAGATCGAGTCGCGCGGCGACACGAAGCCGAGCGCGGCGATCGCGCCCGCGACCAGCAGCTGCGTGAGCAGCAGCCAGCCGCGCCGGCGGCCCGGCCGCCAGCCGGGCAGGCGCGGGATGTAGCGGTCCATCAGCGGCGCCCACAGGAATTTCCACGTATACGGGAACTGGATCAGCGCGAACAGGCCGATTTCCTTCAGGTTCACGCCTTCGGAGCGCAGCCATGCCTGCACGAGGTAGACGAGCGTGAAGAGGGGCAGACCCGACGTGAAACCCAGGAACACGCAGATCAGCATGTGCGTGTTCAGATAGGCTCGCCAGCCGGGGTGATCCTCGTGAGCGGTGAGTGCGGGCGCCTCGTGTGGCGTTTTCGACATGGACTGGAACTGGGTAGCGTTGACTGATGGCGGCGGCAGCGCAGGCGGCGCGAGCGGCGCACGAGGGGCGACCGCTCGCGCGTGCGGACCGGAGCTTCCGTCAACGGCCCCCCGGCTCAGCTGCGCTTGACGCGGTAGACAGCAAGACTACCACGCCAGTTCGCTCCCCATCGAATCGGCTGGCCTTCGTGCAGCACGATGCGGTCGAGAATCGTGACGCCGACCTCGGGCGCGAGCGCCTCGAAATCCTTGATCGTCAGCACCCGCACGTTCGGCGTGTTGTGCCACTGGTAAGGCAGCGACTTCGACACCGGCATGCGGCCGCGCAGCACCGACAGCCGGTGCGCCCAGTAGCCGAAGTTCGGGAACGACACGATGCATTCGCGCCCGACCCGCGCGGTTTCGCGCAGGATCGCGGCGGTCTGGTGAATCGTCTGCAGCGTCTGCGACAGGATCGCGATGTCGAAGCTGTGGTCCTCGAACAGGCGCAGGCCGTCCTCGAGGTTCTGCTGGATCACGTTGATGCCGTTCTTCGTGCTCGCGAGCACGCCCGCGTCGTTCAGCTCGATCCCGTAGCCGGTGACGTCCAGCTCTTCCATCAGCAGCGACAGCAGCGAGCCGTCGCCGCAGCCGAGGTCGAGCACGGTCGCACGCGGCTCGACCCAGCGCGCGATCGCGCGGAAGTCCGCGCGCGCGGACAGGGAATTCAGCGCTTGCTGGTTCATGCTCCCACCTCGTTGGCGATTCGTTCGTAATACGCGCGGATCAGGTTGTGATAACGCGCATCGTCGAGCAGGAACGCATCGTGGCCGTGCGGCGCATCGATTTCCGCGTAGCTGACCGTGCGCTTGTTGTCGAGCAGCGCCTTCACGATCTCGCGCGAGCGCGCGGGCGCGAAGCGCCAGTCGGTCGAGAAGCTCGCGATCAGGTACTTCGCCTGCGTGTGCGCGAGCGCGGCCGTCAGGTTGCCGTCGAACGCCTTCGCCGGATCGAAGTAGTCGAGCGCGCGCGTGATCAGCAGGTAGGTGTTCGCGTCGAAGTAGTCGGCGAACTTGTCGCCCTGGTAGCGCAGGTACGACTCGACCTCGAACTCGACGTCGAAGCTGAAGTTGTACGCGTCGAGCGCGCCGTCGGCGCGGCGCAGCGCCCGGCCGAATTTCTCGGCCATGTCGTCGTCGGACAGGTACGTGATGTGGCCGATCATCCGCGCGACGCGCAGGCCGCGCTTCGGCTTCACGCCGTGCGCGTAGTAGTCGCCGCCGTGGAAATCGGGATCGGACAGGATCGCCGAGCGCGCGACCTCGTTGAATGCGATGTTCTGCGCGGACAGCTTCGGCGTCGACGCGATGTCGATGCAGTGCGCGACGCGTTCCGGATACATCAGGCTCCACGCGAGCGCCTGCATGCCGCCGAGGCTGCCGCCCATCACCGCGGCGAAGCGCTCGATGCCGAATGCGTCGGCGACGCGCGCTTGCGCATGCACCCAGTCCTCGACGGTGACCACCGGGAACTTCGCGCCGTACGGCTTGCCGGTCGACGGATCGATGCTCATCGGTCCGGTCGAGCCGAAACACGAGCCGAGGTTGTTCACGCCGATCACGAAGAAGCGGTTGGTGTCGAGCGGCTTGCCCGGGCCGACCATGTTGTCCCACCAGCCGGTGCTGCGCGGATCGTCCGCGTAGACGCCGGCGACGTGGTGCGACGCGTTGAGCGCGTGGCAGACGAGCACCGCGTTCGAGCGCGCGGCGTTGAGCTCGCCGTACGTCTCGACGACGAGCTGATAGTTGCCGATCACGCTGCCGCTTTGCAAGCGCAGCGGTTCGGCGAAGTGCATGGTCTGTGGAGCGACGATGCCGATCGATTCCATTCGTTCCGCCTTATGACTGGGCGGCTAAATGGTGTCGGCGATGCGCGGAGGCGAAGGTGCGCGGCTGACGACCTCTTTAGCCGCATTTGTAGTGAACCGCCAGGGCGAACGCACAGCCACGCCCTGGCCGGTTCGCGCGCCCGCAATCGAGTCAGCAAATCGGCGCGCTTCCGACCTGCCGCCCGTGGGGCGACAGTCGGCAAAGTATAGCGGAAATTGCGAGGCCCGGATTCGGGCGCATGGCGGGGCGCGCCGTCATGCGTCGGTCACTGCAGGATCAGCCGCAGATGCGCATCGGCCTGCTCGCCCGGCGGCTTCTGGAACCCGCCTTTCGCGAACCGATGCCACCGGCCGATCACGTAGCTGACGAGCAGGCTCGCGCGGGCGCCGGGATCGTAGTCGGCGGGCAGCACGAACGGCGTCGCGCCGTCCTGCGGCGCATTCGCCTCGGTACGCGCGACGCGCAGGCATTGCTTGACGGTCGCCTCGATCCGGTCGAGCAGCTGGTTCACGCGCTCGGTGAGCCGCTCGTCCTCGCCGACCAGCGCCTCGCCGGTCAGCACGCGCGTCATGCCGGGGTTCTTCGCGGCGAAATTGAGCATCGTCAACGCGATCGTGCGGGCCTGCAGCACGCCGTTCGGCTCTTTCGCGACGATCTGGTTGACGAGCCCGAACAGCGCCTGTTCGATGAACTCGATCAACCCTTCGTACATCTTCGCCTTGCTGGTGAAGTGCCGATACAGCGCGGCCTCCGACACGTCGAGCCGGGCCGCGAGCGCGGCGGTGGTGATTTTCTCGGGTTTCGGGGCCTCGAGCATCGCCGCGAGCGTCTGCAGGATCATGACGCGGCGCTCGCCTGGCTTCGGGCGCGGGCGCGAGGGTGTGGCCTGGCCTTCCGTTACGGCTTGGTCCTGCGGGTAAGTCGGCTGCATTTTTGTCGCCCCGATCGTGTGCCCAGTCGCAGCGATTTTAACGAACGAATGCGCTGGTCGACATAATGCGGACGTCCGGTCGCCGGCAGATGGCCGGGCAAGTGGCCGGTGATCCATATCGTGCCGATGCCCAGACGCTTGTAGCGTTTCAGGTGGCCGCGCGTATCCTCGACGAGGATCGCGTCGGCGAGCCGTGCGTGCGCGGCGCGCAGCGTCCGGCGCAGCATCGTGTGATCGGGCTTCGCGCGCCACGTGCGGCGGTCGCGCATGTGCTCGATCGCGATCACGCGCTCGAACAGCCGCTCGATGCCCAGCTCGCGCAGCACCGCGCGCGCATAGTTTTCCGGCGCGTTGGTCAGGATCAGCTTGCGGCCCGGCAGCGCGGCGACGATCCGCGCGAGGCCGCGCTCGGCCCGCACCATCGCGGGCAGGTCGGAAAACGTGTGGACCACGCGCAGGAAATCGTGCGGGTCGATCGGGTGATGGCGCGTAAGACCGAGCAGCGCGGCGCCGTAGCGCTCGGTGTAGCCGGTGCGCAGGCGGTCGGCTTCGGCGCGCCCGACCTGCAGCGCGTCGATGATGTATTGCGTCATCGCACGGTTGATCTCGGGAAAGATCGCATGCGATGCGTGGTGCAGCGTGTTGTCCAGATCGAACAACCAGACCGGCGCGCCGGCGCGCGGCCGGCTGCGCGAGATGCGCCGGCGCCGCAGCGGGGCCGGCAGGTCGGGGCGGGCAGGCGGGCGGCGCGCGCTCAATGCGAGCGGATCATCGTGCCGAACGGCTGCTCGGTCAGGATTTCCAGCAGCACCGAATGCTCGATCCGGCCGTCAACGATGTGCACCGACTTCACGCCGCTCTTCGCGGCGTCGAGCGCCGACGAGATCTTCGGCAGCATGCCGCCGGAGATCGTGCCGTCCTCGAACAGCGCGTCGATCTCGCGCGCGGACAGGTCGGTCAGCAGGTTGCCGTCCTTATCCATCACGCCCGGGATGTTGGTCATCATCAGCAGCTTCTCGGCGTTCAGCACCGTGGCGAGCTTGCCTGCGACCAGATCCGCGTTGATGTTGTACGACAGGCCGTCTTCACCGAAGCCGATCGGCGAGATCACCGGGATGAACGCGTCGTCCTGCAGCGCCTTCACGACCGCCGGGTTGATCGCCTCGACTTCGCCGACCTGGCCGATGTCGATGTACTGGCCCGGGTTGTCGCGGTCCGGCATCAGCAGCTTGCGCGCGTGGATCAGGCCGCCGTCCTTGCCCGTCAGGCCCACCGCGTGGCCGCCGAAGTGGTTGATCAGCATCACGATGTCCTGCTGCACTTCGCCGCCCAGCACCCATTCGACGACTTCCATCGTCTCTTCGTCGGTGACGCGCATGCCCTGGATGAAGGTGCCGGCCTTGCCGATCTTCTTCAGCGCGTGATCGATCTGCGGACCGCCGCCGTGGACGATCACCGGATTGATGCCGACCAGTTTCAACAGGATCACGTCGCGCGCGAAGCCTTGCTTGAGCCGCTCTTCCGTCATCGCGTTGCCGCCGTATTTGATGACCACGCTCTTGCCGTGGTAACGACGGATGTACGGCAGCGCCTCCGCGAGGATTTCTGCTTTCAGCGTGGGGGCGATCTGCGAGAGGTCGATGGGCTCGGACATGGCGGCGGCTCTGGCTGGGAACGGTTGAAACAGGCCGAATTGTACAGGAGTGGCGCAGCGCAGCATCGGGTTTTTGGGCCGATCGGAACACCGGCGGCGCGCCGCGGCATCGCACGCGGCGGCCCGCCGGCTATGGCGCGGCGCGATTCGGGCGGCGCTCGCACGGGCGACACCGGCGGGCTGGCGCGCGCGTGTTTGCGGTGGAGCCTGGTCAGGCGGCCGACGTGCAAAATCCGGCCGCCGCGCTATGCTTGTCGCGTGGGGCGATGTCCCGCCCGCTTCCGCGATTGCGCCATGACCGATTCCGCCGCCGACGCCCGTTCCGCTCCGCGCCGTGCGCGCTGCCCGCGCTGCGGGCGCGGCTTCGACTGCGGCGCGCACACGCAGCCGTTCGACTGCTGGTGCGCGTCGATGCCGGTGCCGCCCGGCGGTACGCCCCCCGCGGCCGGCGCGCGGTGCCGGTGCCCCGAGTGTCTGGCCGACGAGATCGCGCAGCGCATGGCCGGCGCGGCCGGTTGACGGTGCTGCGCCACGCACGCGCCTCGCCCGTTCGCGTGCGCCGATCCGGCCCCGCTAGAGGCGCCGGGCGCTAAACGGGTAAACTGCTCGGATGCAACGAATCACCACCACCGGGCGCGTCAACCTCAGTCACCTGTTCTGGCTCCGTAATCTCGCGATCATCGGCCAGCTCGTGACGATCGGCGTTGTGCAGACCTATTTCGGCGTGCATCTGCCGTTGCCGGCGATGCTGATGGTCATCGCGCTCGAAATCGTTTTCAACGCGCTGACCTGGGTGCGCGTGCTGCGTGCGCGGCCCGAGACCAATTTCGAGCTGCTCGGCCAGCTGTGGGTCGACCTTGGTGCGCTGTCCGCGCTGCTGTTCCTGTCGGGCGGGACGACCAACCCGTTCGTGTCGCTGTACCTGCCGTCGCTCGCGATCGCGGCGGCCGTGCTGCCGTGGCACCTGATGATCTGGCTCGCGGCGTTCGCGGTCGCCTGCTACGCGGCGCTCGGCTTCGACTCGGTGCCGCTCAACATGGACAACCCGGCGAACCTGTTCGATTACTACCGTACCGGCATGTGGGCGAACTTCATGGTCAGCGTCGGGCTGATCGCGTGGTTCGTCGCGCGCATGTCGAATGCGCTGCGCCAGCGCGACGCGGCGCTCGGCGAGGCGCAGGCGCATCTGCTGCGCGACGAGCGGGCCGTCGCGCTCGGCGTGCAGGCCGCCACCGTCGCGCATGAAATGGGCACGCCGCTGTCGACGATCGCGATGCTCGCCGAGGAGTTGCGCGACGCGGCGCGCGCCGATCCTGGGCTGGCGCGCTACGAGGCCGACCTGAAGGTGCTCGAGGAACAGATGACGCTGTGCACGTCGGCGCTCGCGCGCCTGCGCAGCCGCGCGAGCGCGCCGGCGAGCCGCCAGCCGGTGGACGACTGGCTCGACACGTTCGTCGAGCACTGGCGCCTGCGGCATCCGCACGTGCAGTTCGAACTGCTCGGCGCGCGCCCGGCCGGCGTCGCGCTCGACGATACGGTCGCGGCCGGCCAGATCCTGACGATCCTGCTCGACAACGCCGCGCGCGCGAGCCCGCAGCGCGTGACGCTTGCCGCGAAGGTCGCGCACGATCGCGCGGCCGACGAAATCGAATTCGAGGTATGCGACGATGGGCCGGGCATTCCGGCCGCGCTGCGCGAATCGCTCGGCGCGATGCCGGTCGACAGCACGCAGGGTGGGCACGGCGTCGGCCTGTATCTCGCGTTCAGTGCGGCCGCGCGGCTCGGCGGCGAGATCGAACTGTCCGATGTCACGCCGCGCGCGGCGGGCGGCAACGGGCGCGCCGGCGGTGCGGCAAATGGCCACGCGGCGGCGGCCTCGGGACAACGCGCGGGATCACGCACGGGTGCACCGGCAGCCGAACGGCCAGCCGGCACGCCGGACAGCCGCCCGGCCGGCGCCGCGGCCGGGCGCGGCACGCGGGCCGTGCTGCGCCTGCCGGTCGTGCGCGTCGCGATGCCGGCGGCCTCAACCAACACGTAGACGGAGAAACCCCATGAGCGAGAACAATTTCCTGGTGATCGACGACAACGAGGTGTTCGCGGGCACGCTCGCGCGCGGCCTCGAGCGCCGCGGTTACGCGGTCCAGCAGGCGCACGACAAGGAGGCGGCGCTCCGGCTCGCCGCGGGCGGCAAGTTCCAGTTCATCACCGTCGACCTGCATCTCGGCGAGGATTCGGGGCTGAGCCTGATCGCGCCGTTGTGCGACCTGCAGCCCGATGCGCGCATTCTCGTGCTGACCGGCTACGCGAGCATCGCGACCGCCGTGCAGGCCGTGAAGGAAGGCGCCGACAACTATCTCGCGAAGCCGGCGAACGTCGAGTCGATCCTGGCCGCGCTGCAGACCAACGCGACCGAAGTGCAGGCCGAAGAAGCGCTTGAGAATCCGGTCGTGCTGTCGGTGGACCGGCTCGAATGGGAGCACATTCAGCGCGTGCTGGCCGAGAACAACAACAACATCTCGGCGACCGCGCGCGCGCTGAACATGCACCGCCGCACGCTGCAGCGCAAGCTCGCGAAGAAGCCGGTGCGGCAGTAAGCGGCGCACCAACGAAAACGGGCGACCCCCGAAGGGGCCGCCCGCTTCTCATCCGGCGCCGCGCGCGTTACAGCACGTAGCGCGACAGGTCTTCGTCCTGCGACACTTCGCCGAGCGCGCGGTCGACATACTTCGCGTCGATCGTCACGCGCTCGCCGGCGTGGTTGCCCGCCGAGAACGACACTTCCTCGAGCAGCTTCTCGATCACCGTGTACAGCCGGCGCGCGCCGATGTTCTCGGTTTTCTCGTTGACCGCGAACGCGATCTCGGCGAGGCGCCGGATGCCGTCGTCGGCGAATTCGAGCTGCACGTCTTCGGTCGCGAGCAGCGCCTGGTACTGCTTGACGAGGCTCGCGTCGGTCGCGACGAGGATTGCCTCGAAGTCGTTTACCGACAGCGAATCGAGCTCGACGCGGATCGGGAAGCGGCCCTGCAGTTCGGGAATCAGGTCGCTCGGTTTCGCGAGGTGGAACGCGCCGCTCGCGATGAACAGGATGTGATCGGTCTTCACCATCCCGTACTTCGTGTTGACCGTCGTGCCTTCGACGAGCGGCAGCAGGTCGCGCTGCACGCCCTGGCGCGACACTTCGCCGCCGCTGCCTTCGTTGTTGCGCGACGTGATCTTGTCGATCTCGTCGAGGAACACGATGCCGTTCTGCTCGACGTTCTGCACGGCCTTCGTCTTCACTTCCTCTTCGTTCAGCATCTTCGCCGCTTCCTCGTCGGTCAGCAGCTTCAGCGCTTCCTTGATCTTCACCTTGCGGCGCTGCTTCTTGCCGCTGCCGAGGTTCGAGAACATCGAGCGGATCTGCTCGGTCATCTCTTCCATCCCCGGCGGCGCCATGATGTCCATGCCGACCGACGGCTGCTCGAGGTCGAGCTCGACTTCCTTGTCGTCGAGCTGACCTTCGCGCAGGCGCTTGCGGAAGGTCTGGCGCGTCGCGTTGTTGTCGTCGTTCGCGTGCTCGGCGTTGCCGCCGAAGCCCACCGCGCGCGGTTGCGGCAGCAGGATGTCGAGGATGCGGTCTTCCGCCTGGTCGGTCGCCTTGCTGCGCACCTTGCGCATTTCGGCTTCACGCGTCTGCTTGACCGAGATCTCAATCAGGTCGCGCACGATGCTGTCGACGTCGCGGCCGACGTAGCCGACTTCGGTGAACTTGGTCGCTTCGATCTTGATGAACGGCGCGTCGGCGAGCTTCGCGAGGCGGCGCGCGATTTCGGTCTTGCCGACGCCCGTCGGCCCGATCATCAGGATGTTCTTCGGCGTGATTTCCTGGCGCAGCGGGTCGGCGACCTGCTGGCGGCGCCAGCGATTGCGCAGCGCGACGGCGACGGCCTTCTTCGCCTTCGCCTGGCCGATGATGTGCTTGTCGAGTTCCGAGACGATCTCGGCAGGGGTCATGGTGCTCATGGGGTGTCCTTACTCGATCGTTTCGATGATGCGGTTGTGGTTCGTGTAGATGCACATGTCGCCGGCGATCCCGAGCGACTTCTCGACGATTTCGCGCGGCGACAGGTCGGTGTTCTCGACGAGCGCGCGGGCCGCGGCCTGCGCGTACGCGCCGCCCGAGCCGATCGCGCAGATGCCGCCTTCGGGGTCGAGCACGTCGCCGTTGCCGGTGATCACGAGCGTGGTGGTGGCATCGGCCGTGATCAGCATCGCCTCGAGGCGGCGCAGCATCCGGTCGGTGCGCCAGTCCTTCGCGAGCTCGACGGCCGCGCGGGTCAGGTTGCCCTGGTGCTTCTCGAGCTTCGCCTCGAAGCGGTCGAGCAGCGAGAACGCATCGGCGGTGCCGCCCGCGAATCCGACCAGTACCTGGTTGTTGTAGATCCGCCGCACTTTCCGCGCGCCACCCTTCATGACGATGTTGCCGAGGGTTACCTGGCCGTCGCCGCCGAGCGCGACCTTGTCGCCGCGCCGGACCGAAACGATGGTCGTGCCGTGAAATTGCTCCATCTGCGTTCCTTGAGAAAAACGGGGAAGAGTCGGGCGGCGCGACGCGCCGCCGCGTGAATCCGCAGTGCGCCGGGGAGCGGCCCGGCGCGCGTCCGTTTCATTTTAGGGCGGGCGCCGGGATATCAAGAGGGGGAGGCAAATCGGCCGGCAGCCGGGAACCGGTGCCGGAAAACAAAAAGCGCGCGGCAGGCCGCGCGCTTTCGGGAAGCAGCGTGTCTGAGCGGAATACCGCTCGATCAGTCGCCGAACAGCTTCTGGCGCAGCTCGCGGCGCTCCTGCGCCTCGAGCGACAGCGTGGCGGTCGGACGCGCGAGCAGGCGCGGAATGCCGATCGGCTCGCCGGTTTCCTCACACCAGCCGTAATCGCCGGAATCGATGCGGGCGAGCGACTGCTGAACCTTCTTGAGGAGCTTGCGTTCGCGATCGCGCGTACGCAGCTCGAGCGCGTGCTCTTCCTCGATCGTCGCGCGGTCGGCGGGATCGGGGACGATCACCGTCTCGCGCAGGTTCTCGGTCGTCTGGCCTGCATTCTTGAGGATGTCCGCCTGCAACTGTTCGAGCCGATTTTTGAAGAAGGCGAGCTGATCCTCATTCATGTAATCCTTGTCGCTCATCTTCAGGATTTCGGCTTCGGTCAAGAGTTTCTTCGTCATCTGCTTGCTTCTTCAATGTGCGGCAAATCAAGAGATATTGCCTGCACTTTGGGATTACCCGCAACCGCGCTTGCAATCATTTGCGATTTGCCGCCGCGGGGCCGAAAGCCTCTGGAAAACCGGTTCTCAAATACCAGGATAGGCCTGGCGCGGATTTGCGCGCGCTGCGAACCGGTGTGCTGCGCGGCAGATCGCATCGGCCGCGGCCGGGAGGCGGATGGGCGATCCGGCGCGGTTGCGATGCCCGGAAAACTGGTTCAGCAAGAACCGGGCCTGTTTGTTGCCGTACTCCAGCGGGCACGTATTGTAACTGAATCGCAAGCGGCCGCCGTATCGGGTCGATCCCCGTCGGCCGCGCCAATATCTAGAAAATATAACGCGCAAATCGCGAAAAAGCGATGACGGCGAAACCCTGCCCGGAAAAGGCGTCGCGCGGCTGCCGCAGCCGCCTGCGAAGGCGGCCGGCAGCGGGGTGCGGCAGGCGCCCGCGCGGGTCAGGCGAGGCAGGCGTCGAGGCCGTCGGTGATCAGGTCCTGCGGCAGGTCGACGCCGATGAACACCATCTTGTTGGTTTTCTTCTCGACCGGCAGCCACTTCGCCGCGAGGTCGCTGCCCATCATCTGGTGCACGCCCTGGAACACGACCTTGCGGTCGACGCCCTTCATGTACAGCACGCCCTTGTAGCGCAGCATGCGCTCGCCGTAGATCTGCAGGATGCCGCCGAGGAAGTCTTCCAGCTTGTTCGGATCGAACGGGCGGTCGTTGCGGTACACGAACGACTTGATCTTGTCGTCGTGGTGCGCGTGGTGATGGTTGTGGTGGCCGTGGTCGTGATCGTGCGCGCATTGGCCGTGATCGTGGTCGCAATTCGCGTGATCGTGATCATGGTCGTGATCGTGGTGGTGGTGCGCGTGATCGTCCTCGGCGAGGAAATCGGGATCGATCTCGAGCTTCGCGTTCAGGTTGAAGCCGCGCAGGTCGAAGATTTCCTTGATGTCCGCTTCGCCGAAATTCACGACCTTGATCGCGGCCTTCGGGTTCATGTGCATCAGGCGGTGCTTGAGGCCCGCGACGGTCTGGTCGTCGACGAGGTCCGACTTCGTGATGAACAGGCGGTCGGCGAAACCGACCTGGCGCTGCACCACTTCGTGTTCGTCGAGCTGCGCGTTCGCGTGCTTCGCGTCGACCAGCGTGATGACCGCGTCGAGCAGGAAATCGTCGGCGATTTCGCTGTCGATGAAGAACGTTTGTGCGACGGGGCCCGGGTTCGCGAGGCCGGTCGTCTCGATCACGATGCGGTCGAAGTCGAGCTTGCCTTCGCGCTTCTTCGCGGCCAGATCGCCGAGCGCGCGGGCGAGGTCGCCGCGGATCGTGCAGCAGATGCAGCCGTTGCTCATCTGGATGATCTGCTCGTTCGAATCCTGCACGAGGATTTCGTTGTCGATGTTCTCTTCGCCGAACTCGTTCTCGATCACGGCGATCTTCATGCCGTGCTGTTCGTTCAGGATGCGCTTGAGCAGCGTCGTCTTGCCGCTGCCGAGGAAGCCGGTAAGGATGGTGACGGGAGTGGCCATGTCGGTCGCCTGTGGTTCGTGAATCGGGGTCAAAACCAGGATGTGCGTCGCGCCCTCGCGCTGCGAGCCGGGGCGCACAACCATCCATTGAAACATACCTGTCAAGCCCCCGCCCATCGTCCGGACGACAGGGGCGAGGCGCGGCCCGACAGGCGGAGCTGGCGGACCGGGTGTCCGCCAAGATCGGGGCGATCAGACGATTTGCAACAGCAGGCCCTTCAGATATTCGCCTTCCGGGAACGCGGCGAGCAGCGGATGATCGACGCCCGCGCCGAGCCGCTTCAGGATCCGCGCGTCGACCTTCGCGTCGGCGGCCGCGCCCGCGACGATCTTCTGGAACAGGTCCATGTCGATCGCGCCCGAGCACGAGTACGTGAACAGCAGGCCGCCCGGACGCAGCAGCCTGAAACCGCTCAGGTTGATGTCCTTGTACGCGCGCGCCGCGCGATCGACGCTGTCGCGGGTCGGCGCGAACTTCGGCGGATCGAGCACGATCAGGTCGAATCGTTCGCCTTCGTCGACGAGGCGGCGCAGCGTCTTGAACGCATCGGCGTCGAGCCAGGTCGCGCGTTCGGCGTCGAAGCCGTTGGCCACGACGTTCTGCTGCGCGAGCGCGAGCGCATCGCCCGACGAGTCGATCGACACGACGCGTTTCGCGCCGCCCTTGAGCGCCGCGAGCGAGAAGCCGCCGGTGTAGCAGAAGCAGTTCAGCACGTCGCGGTCGGCCGCGTACTGCGCGACGAGCGCGCGGTTGTCGCGCTGGTCGACGTAGAAGCCCGTCTTGTGGCCGTTCGGCACGTCGACGTGATAGCGCACGCCGTTTTCGTTCGAGATCAGCGTCGCGGGCGGCGCGTCGCCGGCCAGCACGCCGGTCGTCTGTTCGAGCCCTTCCTTGTCGCGGATCGACACGTCCGAGCGCTCGTACACGTTCGGGCAGCCGGTCGCGCCGGTGAGCGCCGCGACGATCGCGTCCTTCCACGCTTCGACGCCCGCGGCCATGAACTGGCAGACGAGCTGGCCGCGCGGCGCGGCGCCGGCCTCCGCGGTGTCCGCGACGTAGTAGTCGACGATCAGCCCCGGCAGCCCGTCGGCTTCGCCGAACACGAGCCGCACCGCGCCCGTGCCCGACACCATCGTCGTGCGGTGCGCGACCGCGCGCTGCACGCGGCGCTTGAAGAACGCGTGATCGATCGGCTCGTGCTCGTCGAAGCTCCACACCCGCACGCGGATCTGCGACTGCGGGCTGTACGCGCCGCGCGCGAGGAAGCGGCCGTCGTGCGCGCGCACGAGCACGGTCGCGCCGGGCGCGGGCTTGCCGTCGACGCGGTCGATCGCATTGGCGTAGATCCACGGATGGCGGCGCAGCAGCGATTTTTCCTTGGACGGCTTGAGGGTGACGGTTTGCATGATGAGATCGAAATGGGCCGGGCGCGGCGCCGGCCGATGCCGGCCGCCGCGCGTGGCGGGTAACACGGGACGCGCGTCAGTCGCGCTTCTTCGCGCGCGGATGCGCGCTGTCGTAAATCTTCGCGAGATGCTGGAAGTCGAGCGACGTATAGACCTGCGTCGCGGCGACGCTCGCGTGGCCGAGCAGTTCCTGCACCGCGCGCAGGTCGCCGCTCGACTGCAGCACGTGCGTCGCGAACGAGTGGCGCAACACGTGCGGGTGGACGTTGGCGGGGATGCCGGCGGCGAGCGCCGCGCGCTTCACGCGCTCGCGCACGACGCCCGGCGACATCCGGTTGCCGCGCACCGACACGAACAGCGGATGCGGATCGTGCTTCACGAATTCGCCGCGCACCGCGAGCCACGCGTTCAGCGCGTCGATCGCCTTGCGGCCGACCGGCACCTTGCGCTCCTTGTTGCCCTTGCCGCGCACGGTGACTTCGGCTTCGGCGAGATCGAGCCAGCCGGCCGAGCGGTAGCCGTCGGCCTGCGTGTACGTCACGTCCAGCCCGATCAGCTCGGCGAGGCGCAGCCCCGACGAATAGAACAGCTCGAGGATCGCGTGATCGCGGATGCCTTCGGTCGTGCCGGCGAGCGGCGCGTCCATCAGCGCGGATGCGTCGTCGACCGACAGCGCCTTCGGCAGCGTTTTCGGGCGCTTCGGCGCGCGCACCGCGGCCACCGGGTTCGCGGGCATCTCGATGCGTTGCGCGAGCCAGCGGTAGAACGCGCGCCACGCGGAGAGCCGGTGCGAGATCGAGCGCGCGGACAGCCCGCCCGCATGCGCGCGGGCGACCGCGCCGCGCATGTCGGCGGCGGTCAGCGCGTCGAGCGGCCGGCCGGCCGCGAGCTTCTTCAGTTCGTCGAGTTCGTGCGTGTACGCGCGCAGCGTGTGTTCCGACAGCTGCCTGACGTGCTTCAGGTTCGACAGGTAGGCGGCGATCGGATCGTCGGTCATCGCGTGCGGCGGATCAGTGCGGCAGCAGGCGCGTGAGCGCGGCGCTCGCGAGCGTCGCGATCTGTGCGAGGAAGTCGGTGGCCATCCCGTCGTGGAAGCGGCGCGGATCGGGCGAACCGAGGACCAGCAGGCCGAACGCGGGCGCATCGTTGCCGGCGAGCGGCGCGCGCAGCGCGAGCAGTGCGACCGACGCGGCCGAGCCGTCGCCGGCCGGCGCGGCTTCGGTGCCTTCCGCGGCGCTCGCGGCCGGGGCGGCGAGCGCGGGCGCGAGCCACTGGGCGGCTTCGAAGCCCGTGTTCGCGCCGCAGTACGGCGTCGACAGGCCGTTCGTGAACAGGCGCACTTCCTCGCCGACCTGGCGCGCGAAGTCGGCTTGCGCGTAGGTGTCGGCGACGTCCCACACGCGCAGCGCCGTCTGCGGCACGTCGAACACGTCGGCGATGCCGTCGGCGATCGTGCGCGGCAGCGCGTACGGATCGCGCTCCGCGATCACGCGCGCGGTCCAGCGGCTGAATTTCGCGGACAGGCTGTCGTTCTCGTGGCCGTAGCGCACGAGTTCGGCGAGCCGGCGCTCGAGGTGCTTGTTCTTGTCGCGCAGCATCTCCATCTGCCGCTCCTGCAGCGAGATCGCGGCCTTGCCGTGCGGGTTCGCGAGAC
>NZ_UAQZ01000005.1 GCF_900446215.1 Burkholderia cenocepacia
ATGAAGCTGCGAACAATAGCGACACTAATCACGTTACTGGGGGCCGCGCAAGCCGCACTGGGTCTCACCCAACAGCTGCCTAGTCAGGCAACTGCCAACTGGACGATCGCCACGGCATATCCTGCGGACACGGTTTCCGGGCACGCAGCTGTAGACTTTGCTCGCACGCTCGAAGCCGCACTGGGTGGCACCGCGCACGTTTCCGCGCGCTTCGAGTTCAAGACCCTTGGCGCCGCGCTGTCCGACGATTCCACGCGACTCCCCTTCGCTCTCCTATTCGCTGGCGACCTGGCGGCGAAAGAGCCGATCCTCGCACTTTCCGTGCGGCCCTATAGCGTTACATCAGTCGATGAAGCGCGTGAGATGGCCCGACTTGCGAAGCCTGCTTACCGTACAGCGCTCGCGCATCAGGGTCTCGTGCTGCTTGCCGTCGTTCCATGGCCGCCTACGGGGATCTGGTCCCGCAAGCCGATCGATTCCGCTCGCGATTTCGTTGGAATGCGTGTTCGTGCATACGACGAGTCTTCGCGGCGTGTCATGGCCTGGTTGGGCGCGCAGGTCGTGTCCCTTCCAATCCAGGAGGCGCTCGTCGAACTCAAGGCAGGGGCGATCGACGCAATCATTTCGTCGGGCGATGGCGACGCGGGCCGGGCGTACGCGGACGTCCTGCCGAATTTCACCGCTCTGCGATACGCCTATCCGGTCTCATTTCTCGTCGTTAGCAAGCACTTTCTCGACGGCCTTTCAGCGTCGCAACGGTTCGCCGTGTTCCAGTCCGGCGCAGAAGCTGAACGGCTCGCATGGGATAGGCTGCCGGAGCGGGTCCATCGGAACTACCGGTCAATGTCGGCCTGGGGCGTTGCCGTGCACGACCCAGCGCCGAAGCCTTTAATCGCAGCGGTCGAAAGTGCAGCAAAGGCCGACACATCTATCGCGATCGAAAATGACTACGAGACCGCGCAAATGCTGTCGCAGTTTCACAGCTGTTCGGTATCCCGTAGAGCGTGCGATCGGCAAATCGACCGGGAGGCCGCACGATGAGCTCCACCAAGCGAACGCTGACGCTGGTCCTCTTGGCGCTCGGCTACCTCACCGCGCTCCTCATAGGTCAACGCCATGCCGACAGGTCGCCAAGCGAAATCGCCGTGCTGCCGATCGACGGCGTGAATGGAACCTGCCAAGTGGAGAACCACTATGTTGGCGACGGCCAGATTCGCGGCCGTCAAACTTGTTCTCCGCCCGACACGGAGGCGCCGCGCCGTGGCAGCAATTGACCTGAACGTCAACCTCGGGGAGGGGCGTGCACACGACGACGCCCTGATGACCTACGCGACGTCGATCAACATCGCATGTGGCTGGCATGCCGGCGACCCGACCACGATGCACAGGACCGCGTCCGCCGCGCTCGCGCGCGACATCGCGATTGGTGCGAATCCGAGCTATCCGGGTAGAGCGCATTGCGGTCGTCCCTCGTCGGAAATGGATCGCGACGACCTTTGTGCAGGCATCCAATATCAGATAGGCGCGCTGGGGGGCATCGTGAAAGCGCTGGGCGGCCGTCTCGCGCACGTCAAACCACACGGCGCGCTCTATAACGATGCCGAGCATGACGCCTCGATCGCCGACGTCGTCGTGGCCGCGGTTCGTCGCGTCGACCCGTCGCTGGCCTTGTATGGTCTGTCCGGCGGGCACCTTGTCGCCAAAGCTCGCGAGGCTGGTCTTGTTGCCATCGCTGAAACGTTTGCGGATCGTAGGTACCGTCCCGACGGCACTCTGGTGCCCTGCTCCGAGCCCGACGCGTTCATCGACGATCCTGGCCATATCGCCCGCCGCACCAAGGACATCGTTGTTGCGGGTCGTCTCCAGGCCGACGACGGCTCATGGATCTCGATAACAGCACAGAGCCTATCTCTGCACGGACACGGGCACCACGCCGTGGCGTTCGCCCGCGAGATACATGCGGCGCTTCGATCTGCGTCATGCACGCTGAGGCCGCCGATAAGGGTTGACACCAGATCTGCGATACCTTAGCCTATAAATCAAATGTGATATCAAAACATCAATTTTGATTTTTGATTATCTGAACTTGAGAAAACTGCGCAAATCGCCCAAAACGTCTGCTTCTTTGTCTTCGAGGAATGCCGACACCAACATGGGGATCACTCAGGAAGAGCTATCGCGCAGGGTAATTTTGATAGACGAGACCTATGAGGTTGACGTCTATGTAGGACCGTCCAAAACGTGGCAGGTGGATCTGGTCTTGAAGTCCGGAAAGCGGGTCGAAGTTGAGACCCAGCGCGGTACGCCGAAGATGTGGCGAACGCTGGATAAGGCACTGGACTTTGTGATTGCCTACTGCACCCAACGGTCCAGGCTGACCGTTCGGTACCAGGACTTTGAGCTGGTGAGTTTGTCGCAGGACTGAAGTGAGCGGTTGATGCAGGTGCGGGAACACCGGCATCAACCTGACCAATAGTAGTGTCTTGAGAGAGAGCACCCATGGCTTTGGCCATTGTACGCCATCCGGCGGGAGTGACTGCGCTCGCGCGTCTGCGCGCAAGCGTTAATTCGTTACGCGATGTAACGCGCCCCGCCGTTCGCCCGGCAGCTTTCGCAGCTGCGGCTGCGCTCGTCCGCCTCTCTCGCCCCCTCCGTTGCCGGCCCATTCGCGCCGGCGCGCCGCGCGAAACATCCCTCGAACATCGCCTCGCAACCCTTTTTCCTCGTGCCAGCGGATTTTCCGGCCCTCGGATGCTGGCCTTCCGCTTCGTGCAGCTCCCCCCGCACGAAGCGCTTTTTATTCCTGTCCGGTTTTGCAGCTCACCGCTGCGTGACCGACGCTCCTAGTAGCTAGCAGACATGCGTTATCCGGCTCCTACCATAAGACAAATAGGACTACTAATCGCACTCGCAGTCCTTTCTTGTCGAGTTGCTCACGCGTCCTGCTGGGAAGACGCCGGCTCGCAATACGGCATCGATCCCGCTCTCCTCAAGGCAATCGCGTGGAAAGAATCTCGAGGGTGGACGGGAGCACGTGGCCCGATTTTGAAGGACGGGAATCAGGCCATCGGCCTGATGCAGATCAACACCGTCCATCTTCCCACGCTCGCACGTGTCGGCATTCAACGTCGCGACCTGTTCGACGCGTGCACCAGCCAGCGCGTCGGCGCCTGGGTGCTGGCCAACTGCATCTCGCAGTTCGGCACCACTTGGAAGGCTGTCGGTTGCTACAACACCGGCCCGGCCTCCACCAATACGGCGGCGCAGCTTCGGTATGTACGCGACGTCCAGCGCTACTACGCCGCCTACAAACGCGCCCAACAGGAGGCCCAATGACCCGCTCAATCTTGTCGATCGCTGTCCGAATTGCAGCAGCGGTATTCGGAACCGCACTTGCCGCATCGGCGAGCGCCCAGACGCTCGCTTCTCCGCAACCAGTCGGCCGGATATCCGACGTCACGCAGTTCGGCATGCGTCCCGATGCCCAGTTCGTCATTTGCGAAGGCGAAGAATGCCCGCCGCGGACGGTTAAGCACATTGCGCAGGCGCCCGTCGCGCGCGCTCCCGAACCCGAGTGGACGGTTCCCGAGCCGACTACTCGGCCGGCCACGAAACGCAAGGCCGTCAAGCACAAGCGGCATGTCTCGCACAAGCCGCGCGTGCGTCTCTGCAAGTAGTTTTTAACCGCCACCGCAAGGAGCCAGCATGTCCGTCATTTTGAAGTCTGTCGCTAACTCGCTGATCGCGCCGGAAAACGTCGCCTATCAGCTCGATCCCGGACGTCGCGACGCGATGTTCGACGAGCTCCGCCAATGGGCGAAAGCCCTGCTCTTCACCATCCTCATCGTCTCGATCGTGTTCACCTGCATGCACGTCGGCGCCTCCGACGGCACCGAGTTCCAGGACGCATCGCAGAAGTTCGAGAACTGGGTCAAGGGCAACGCCGGCAAGCTCGCCGCACTCGTATGCGTGATGATCGGGATGTTCATGGCAGCGGTTCGCAAGGACTGGAACTGGCTGTTCGGTGGTGTCGCGCTGGGCCTGCTCGTCGGCATCATCGTCGGCATCATCAACGCGAGCTTCACCGCGACAATCTAAAGGAGAACGAAGAATGGCAGCCGAGGATCTCTCCCACGCCATCCCCGTCACGCTCGACGATGGCGCAAAGCTGTTGTTTTGGGATTGGGACGTTGCGATGGTCGTCATGACCGGCATCACTGTTGGCCTTGGCACCGGGTACCCGATCCTCGGCGTCGCATTGGGGCTCGGTCTGGCCACCATCTATTCAAAGTTCTTTAAGGCAGGCACTCACCAGGGTGCTCCCTTTCACCTGCTCGGTTGGATGACCGGGCAGCCGCCGATGTCGGACCTGCCCGACAGCTACCTGCGTGATTTCCAGGGGTAATCGACCATGACTCCCGACCGCGCCGCGAACGAGCGCGCCGACCTTCGCAGCCGCGTGAAATTCCTGAAGCTCTGCCTCGTCTTCACCCTCGGCACGATCGTTCTCGGCCTCATCCTCGTGATGTTTCTCGTCCTTCGTGACCCTACCCGAATTGTGCCCCCAGAAATCCAGCACGCCTACGTAATTGGCTCGGGCACCGCGAATGGCGACTACCTCAGCGACATGTCCGACTACGTGTTGAGCCTGCAGGCGACGACAACACCGGAAACGGTCGACCACAACAACGCCGTGATTCTCAAGATGACCGACCCGGCAGCGTACCCGGTCATCAAGACGATGCTCGACGCGGCCGCGATCCGGATTAAGCGCGAGCGCATTACGACGATTTTTGTGATGCGTACCAAGAGCATTGACCGGCCCAACAACCGTGTGATTACGACCGGCACGTTCAAAACCTACATCGGCGACAAGCTCGTCGGCGAGGAAGATCGGAGCCTTCTCGTCGCCTTCAACATCACCCTGACAGGACAGACCTATGTTCAGCAACTTGCGCAAGTGGATAGCCGCGGCAACGTTGTTCCCAATAGCGGCCGCTAACGTTCTGCCCGCGAACGCAGCGACAGCGGGGGCGAGCGAGCCACGGGAATACACGGTTTCGGCGACCGAGCAGAACCGTCTCGAGATCGCGGGGCGAGCCATCAAGAAGGTTGTGCCCAGTCACAAAGGCGCGCTGACCTATGTGAAGGACAAGGGGAACGGGGTCTTCTATTTTGCCTTCGCAAATGGCGGGGACGGGATGGGAACCGAAACCCTGTACGTGATCGATGATCAAGGCGCTACCTACCAGTTGCTGTTGCAGCCGCGCCGAGTGCCGTCCGCGAACATCATCGTGCCGGCCGCCGGCGACGCTCCCGGTCGGAGCGCCGCAGCCCGCACGGCGGCGACTTCGTCGGCGTACCAGAGCGCGATCAAGGATCTCGTGTACGAGATGGCCGCCGCTCAGGTCGATCCCAGTGCAGATCCTGCAGCTTCAGCTGTTCCCGTGCATCAGGACGTGCCGCTGTGGAAGGAAGCACGCCTCACTTTCGATACGAAGTACGTCGACGACACGTTCGTGGGTGAGCAATACACGCTCACGAACGTGTCCAGCAGCGACATGGTGATCGCAGAACAAGAGCTGTATCGCCCAGGCGTCGTGGTCGTCGCCGTCGAGCAACAAACGCTCGCACCGGGCGACAGCACGCGCGTCTACATTGTCAGGGAGCGAGGCCGCGATGAGTGACCGAAACGATTCTTCCGCAGGGGCGGGCACGAACGATCGCATCAAATCTCGCCAACGCGTGATCATGATTGTGGCGATGGTGTTGATTCTTGCCGCGACGGGTGTCGGCTTGTTTCTAAGCGGAGACGCTACGCCGACGGCTAAGCCGAAGCCTGTTGTTGAAACGATTCAACCGCCGGGCTCAATAAGTGATCGTGACGCGTGGCGGGGCCAATCCGATGCAAAGCTGCTCGACCTCGAGCAGCGAGTTCAACGCGTTGCTGCCGAACAGGCAACCGCCAAGGCCGCAATCGACAAAGTTGCATCCGATGTCGCCGGCCAGAAAGCTGCCGAGGCCAGTGCCGCGGCGAGTGCCGCCGCCGCCGCGTCTGCGGCAGCCGCTGCCTCTGCACCCTCGGGAACGACTTCCGCGACGACGGCGTCGCCGGCCACCCTCAACAAACCTCTCCCTGTTGGCACGACCGGTCGAGGTTTGGGTGGCAAGCGCGTACTGACGCCGCCGGGCGACAACACCGCACTGAATACACCAATCGGCGAGGGCATGCCTGTGTCGAATGAACTCGAGATCATCGATTTCGACGACAGCACAGACGCCGGTGGCGTCGGTGCCGGCCCCGGCGGCACCGGGGGGAAGCTCGAAGTTCAAGGATTTCCTGTCGACGCACGAGCGCGCCGCTACAAGATGACCACCTCAACCAACGGCGGAGCCGCTGGTGGTGCCGGTGGCAAAGGCGACGTCAACTTGTTACCGGCCGGCTCCTTCATCCCGGTTGCGATGCTCAACGGCGTCGACGCCCCGACTGGCGGGCAAGCGCAGAGTGATCCGCTTTCCGTAGACCTTGAAGCGATCAAACCAGCGAATCTCCCGAACGGAAAGAGCCTCGATGTTCGGGGCTGTCGGATCGTATCAAGCGCGTGGGGTGATCTGTCTGCAGAACGCATGATGGGCCGCACACAAATCTTGTCGTGCATTATCGCCGGCCATCCGATTGAGCTCGAAATCAAGGGAAAGCTTATCGGCGAAGACGGTAAGGAAGGCGTTCGTGGGCGACTTGTCACGAAGCAGGGCCAGGTTCTCGCGAATGCGATTCTGGCCGGCTCGCTTGGTGGCATCGGCCAGGCGTTCCAACAGTCCGCGACGGTGACGTCGTTCGGAGGCGGCGGCGTTGCGCAGACGATCGATGGCGGTCAGGTTGGCCGAGCCGCAATCGGCGGTGGTGTCGGAACTGCCGGCCAGATGCTCGCGCAGTACTACCTGAAGGCTGCTGACAAGCTCTTCCCTGTAATCGAAACGGACGCAACCCGAACGATCGAAGTCTCGATCACCAAGGGCGTGTACGTCGATGCGGCCACGGCCGCTCTCTTCGACGCGCGTTCGACGTTCGACCGTTCCCGCAATCGCAATCGGAGAACCCGAGATGAATAACCGCCTTTCGCGCGGTCGCGTCCGGCTGCTCGTCGCCGCGCTCGCTACGACCCTTACCTATACCTCGATCGCTTACGCCGCCGACGATACGGCAGCCGCCCAGCAGGTCTCGGACCACCTGGCGGCGACCTATCCGAAGACACCGTTTCGCGACGTCAAGCCGGCCCCACTGCCCGGCCTGTACGAGGTGTCGATGGGCGAGACGGTGGCGTACACGGACAGCACTGGCCGCTACTTCCTGTTCGGGCACCTGTACGACATGCAGGACCAGGTCGACATCACCGAACAGCGCAAGGCTCAGGGGTACAAGACCCGCTTCCCCGCGGCGGTCCTGAACCACGCAATCAAGACCGTTCACGGTAACGGACAGCGCGTCCTCGCTGTGTTCTCCGATCCCGACTGCCCGTATTGCCACCAGCTGGAGCAGCAGCTCGCCATGGTCGACAACGTGACGATCTACACGTTCCTCTATCCGCTCGAATCGCTTCATCCGGACGCCATGACGAAGTCGATTCGCATCCAGTGCTCGGCAGATCCAGCGAAAGCGTGGCGGGAGTGGATGACGGAGAGCCGGCTTCCGCCGCTCGGCTCCTGCCACCACCCGATCAACGACAACATCGTGCTCGGCTCCCGACTCGGCGTCACCGGCACGCCAACGATCATCGCCGAAGACGGTCGGATGCTGCCCGGCGCAGTGTCGGCGGCGCAGCTCAGCGCGTGGCTCGATGCCGGCACAAGTGCCGCCTCGTCGAACGCCTCGGCTCAGCCGCAAGGAGCCTTCAAATGAACCGGAATCCGATTCGTTGCACCGCGCTGATCACGGCGGCCGCTATCTGCCTCGCCGGCTGTTCCTTCTCTGGACTGGATGCTTCCAACAAATTCTCGTGCAAGGCGCCAGACGGTGTCGCCTGCGCGTCGATGTCCGGCGTGTACGCGAATCTCCGCGCGAACAACCTTCCTGGACAACAAATCAGCCACGGTGCATCGCTGGCGACGACTACCAAGACGCCTGCGCCGGGCAGTGCTGTGCTGTCCCGTCCGTTGTTCTCTGGATCACCGATCCGCAGCGCGCCGCGTGAGCTCCGCCTCTGGTTCGCGCCGTGGGAGGACGCCGACGGCGACCTCTACGACCAATCCTACGCGTATCTCGTGATTGATAACGGCCAGTGGTTAATCGCGCACAACCAACGCCGGATCCGCGATCTGTATCGGCCCGCTCCCGGCATTGCCGTTCGCGACGGCGCGGGTGCGCCGGCGGCGGTGCCCCCACCCGCGGCGCCGGCGGCTGCAACTGTCCCGGCGCTCGATTCCGGCGTGCCCGCGCCAACCGGAGGCCTCTCTGGCATGGCCGACGAAGCCATGCGCCAGGCCGCAATGGCAGGCGACTCGCTCAAGCAGTTCGCGGCCGGCGTACGTATGCCGGACGCGTCGACCGTGGGGCGTTGACCATGGCACAAATCTTCGACCGATCGTGGCTCCGGCAGGCGCGAGACGCCGCGCAAAGCTTCTGGCGCGACGCAGTTCTCGGCGAGACGCCGGCGCATGACGACATCGAGGCCACGCTGAATTCACGCGAGGGCTCGTCGCCATCCGGCCTTCATCACATCCTGAAGTACGACCAGTACGACGACGACACGGGCCTCTTCTACAACGACAACGCTGTGGCGTTCTGTTTCTCGGTCGTCCAGCAAACCGGTGCCGACGAGGACATGGTCAGCCAACTGACAACGCTGTTCACACCGATCCCTGCAGGTACAGGCGTCCAGTGGTGTCTTTTCGGCTCGACGCGCGTGGATGCCGTGCTCGAACACTACGAGGACTTGCGCCACGAAGCGGTCGAGGCCGGGAAAGTAGATCCTATGTTCCTCGAGATTGCCCGTCGGCGGACGGCATACATCCGTTCGATGCAAGGGCAATCGCTGTGGGACTCCGCTCCATTTCTCGTCAAGCAAACGCGGCTGGTGTTTTCGGTCACCCGCTCCGGATCGCACACTGATCACACGCTCGTCAGCGAAATGGCAGACCTGAAGTCGACGCTCATGTCGTCACTGCGCGCTGGCAAGCTGCCGGCGCGCCAGATGGACGCTGACGATCTGATTGCTTTTCTGTTCCCAATCTTTAACCCGGAATACTTGTTCAACGGCGAGCCGATGCCGGATCTTCGGTACGACCCGACACGCCCCATCAAGGAGCAGATCACGGCATTCGGGCACCGCGCACGCGTGCGCACTACCGAGATCCTGTTTGGCGTTCCTCCGGGCGAGGACGAGCCAGACACGCGAGTGGCCGTTCGAGCGTTTGGCGTGCAACGCTATCCGAGGAGCAAGCATCTGTGGGAAATGACGGGCATTGTCGGCTCGTTTACCGACACCCAGCTCCAATACCCGTGTCCGTACCTGATCTGCGGCGGGATCTTCACGCTTGACCGCAACGTGGTCGACAGCCGCGTCCAGGTTCGCACGGCGCGGGCGCAACAGAACGCCGAATCGAAGATGGCAAAGTTCCAGCCGAGTCTCGCTGCCCAGAGCCGTGACTGGAAGATGGTCCAGGTTCAGCTGGATGCAGGCGGGCAGATGTGCGAGCTGTATCACACGTTGATCCTCTTTGCTCCGAGGCAGCAGATCAACCGATACAGCCAGACGGCGATCAACCTCTGGGACCACGTCGGGTTTCGGATCGTCCCGCTTCGGATGATGAATCTGCAGGCGCTGTACGCGAGCATCCCGATGACGCTGACGAAGGGCGCGCGCGGCGACCTGAAGCGCAACCGCCTCATGAGCCAGAAGACCACCGTCAACGCTGTCGATATGTCGCCAGTGCTCGGCGAATGGAGCGGAAACGGCAATCCGATCATGTTGTTCTATGGCCGACGGGGGGCGATCACTCCGGTCGACTTTTACCGGAACAGACAAGGCAATTACAACCTGTTCGCGTCTGGGGTTTCGGGTGCCGGAAAAACCGTGACGCTCAACGAGGTTGCATTCGGCTATCGAAGTGTCGGCGCGCGCTGCGCCATCATCGACGTCGGTGGCGGCTACGAAAACTTCGTGAACATGCTGGACGGAGCGTTCATCCGCTTCACGCTGAACTCAAAAATCTGCGTGAACCCGTTCTCGTGGGTCGGCGTCGACGAAGAGAACACCTTCGAGCAGGAACTTCGGATGCTCAAGCCGCTGATCGGCCGCATGGCGTCGCCGGAGGCGCCGCTCAATGCGCTGCAGTACGCGTTCATTGAGGAGGCAATCACCGTCGTGTGGAATCGCCACAACCGGGCATCCAACCCGACGTTGATCGCCGAGTATCTGATGACCGAGATCAAGAACGAGAAGGGCGAAATCGAACGTATCGCTTACGAGCTCGGCCGGCAACTTCGCCCGTTCTGTGAAGGCGGCGTCTACGGCCGCTTCTTCAACGGCGAGGCGAACATCTCGTTCGACAACGACCTGACCTGCCTCGAGCTCGAAGAATTGAAGGATGCGCCCGAGCTGCGCCGCGTGGTGCTGTTCGCACTGACCAGCAAGATCGCACACGACATGTATATGTCGCCGCGAAACCTCCCCAAGCTGTGTGTAGTCGACGAAGCGTGGCAGCTCCTTGGCGACGATCGGGAGACAGCACTCTTCATCGAGGAAGGCTATCGGCGCGCGCGCAAGTACAAGGGCATCTTCGGACTGGGCACACAGTCGATCGAAGACGCATACAAGAACGACGCGTCAAAGGCTGCATACAACAACGCAGACTGGAAGTTCATTCTTCGCCAGGACAAGCAGAAGCTCGACAACCTCATCAAGGACGGTCTTGCGAGCTTCACGCCGGCGGTCGAGAAGATGATCCGCTCGCTGCAGAAGGAAGATGGCCAGTTCGCGGAGATGATCATCGATTCGCCGGACGGCCAAATGTTGGTGCGGCATATCCCCGATCCGTTCGCACTGCTGGTGGCGACGTCCACCGGCGAGGACGTTGAGGAGCGCAACCATCTTCTCAAACAAGGCTACACACACTTCCAGGCGCTCGAAGTGATGCTCGAACGCCGCCGCGCGAGGGCCGCAGCATGACGACTGAACCGAACGTCTCGCGTCAAGAGCCGACGCTGCCGGCAGATCCTCCGGTCCCCGCGTCGGACTCGGTCGCGGTCGATGCATCAACCGCTCCTAGCCGCACACGACGCGACTGGATGCGCCATGCAGTGCCGGTACTGGCGTCTTCCCTGGTGACGCTCGCCGTCATCGGGCCGGTGCTTTACTCCGTCTCGGCGCACCGTGCGGCGCCCGTTGCTACCGTTGACCTCCAGAAACTCGTTGAGGCGGCGCAGACGCGACAGCTTGCTGCATTCCGCTCGAGCCATGGCGCACAGGCCGCACCAAGCGCCAGCGACGCGCAGGCGGCCGTCGACGACACCGCCCGGTTCGCACGCGAACTCTCCGAGGCCGTCGATGTGCTCGGCCGCAGCTGCAAGTGCGTGCTCGTCAACAAGGCAGCGGTACTGAACACCGAGGCAGTTGTCGACTATACGGACGCGTTGAGCGCGCAGTTCAAGCTCGACCAACCGAAGGGAGCACGGAAATGAACGTGGTCGTCGACTATCCCGAGGAATTCCCGCTCGTCGGCGTGGACCGAAAGGTCTTCGACCATCAGGTTCGTCATGTGTTCGCGCACCTCGATGCGTACTCTGGGCGTGCACTCGCCCGACTCGCAGAGCGCATCGGTTTCGAATCGCGCTTCCATTCGCCCGAGTATGACGAACTCGAAGCGCTGCTTACGCTCGTGCGTACGCAGCCGAATCAGGCTGTGCTCGATCAACTGCTCTTGCGCGCTGGCGAATTCCTGCATGTTCGCCTGCGTCAGCCTGAGTTTATTGACTCGAGCGACGACCGTGACCCTCGACCCGCGCAGGTTCCGCGGGGCTGGGTGGTTGCTGGTGCGACTGCGCTCGTCGCAACCATGGCGGGTGCGTTCGTGTTGGGTGCGCCTGCAGCCGCGTCGGTCGTCGACTGGATCGTCGGCCGACCGAAGGTCTCGCCTCGCGCCGTTGCTCTCGCCGCGACGGGAACTCCGGCTTCATCTGCGCCCGCTTTCGATCTTTCGCGTCAGACAAGCCTTCCGGCCTCGACTGGCTCCGCACTGGCGGTCGACGAGACAACAGAACTCACGCTCACCACCTGGACGCGCGATCCGCTCGCGGCCATGGACGGGGTCAAGCGATTGACGCCCAGGGCTGACGGCAGCGAATACCAAATTGATGTCACTGTGTCGCGCGCTCTTCCGGCGCTGCGTACGCCCGATACCGGAGGTGATCAAAAGTGAAGATGAACATTGACCGTCGCGCCAGCATCGCTGGCGCGTTCGCCCTCGCTGCCTGCGCATTGAGTGCATGCAGCCAGGACTACCGAAATTCGGCCCCCGAACCGATTTTCAATCAGCAGCTGACCGACCTGTTGAGCAAAGCCACGCTTTCGCCGCAAGTCGCGCGGATCGACTGCTACGTTGACACTGGGTGGTTGGCCGATCGTTTGGTCTGCGATGTCGCGATGAGCGACGAACAGTCTCGTAAAGACGGCGCGACATTCCAGGTTCGTAGCTATATCGGGCCGTCTGGAATGAGGCCCGGTACGGAATGGCTTTTCGATGCCGAGGCACTGCACGATTCGAAGTTCCGAATTGTCATCGCGCAGCCGGCTCCGGCCGTCATCCGTGTTCGAGTTCACGCTGACCAGTCTCGGGTGTCCTTTGAGGATGCGGAGCGTCTGGCGGATAGAGCCGTAGCGGCAGTGGACGAATATCTCCGAGCTCATCCGACGAGCGATCCTAAGAGTCTGCGCGAGACGTGGGCGGGGCCTGCCAGCCACGTCAGCGTAACGCCAAGCGGGGCTGCGGGCACTGCGTCGGCTTCGTCAAACACCGGAGCCGCGCGATGAATGTATTAATGCCCGTCTTTCGGTTTCGCGGTGTGGTCGTCGCTCTTGCCATGGCCGCCCTGTCCACCGCATGCAGCAGCGACTACCGCGGTGATGCGAGTGCCTTGCTGGCCGTCATGGACACCGCGTCCGACTACACGGCGACACTGAAGGAGCTTTACGCGACCTCGCCGCGCGCAAATGCCCAGTCCTGGCGCGACATTGGATCTTCCCGGATCGCGGGTGCAAAGGCGCAGTCCATGTCTGGAAGCGCGTCCGCTGGGGCGGCGGACGCGGCCCCGGCAGCATCGGCTGCATCTGCGGTGGACGAATCAGCGCAGGCTAGCTCGGCCGATGCGTCCAACAGCAACCGGAACGACGTTGCTAACCGATCAGGTCGCGCGAAGTGACTGAGAAAAAACATCACTCCGGTTGGTTCGCGCTCGGGCTACTCGCCGAGTGCATCGCCGTGCTGTTTTGGATCGCCGCGGCGCTGTCGCTTGCGCCCGCGCCCAACCCCAACATGTGCCCGACCTTGCTTTACTTCGCCACTCCGGCGGCCGTCGCCATGTACTTGTTTCTTGCAACGAAGATCGGCTTCACGATCTTTCACGAATCGCCGGCGGCAGGTGTGAGCTACTTCCTCGTGCTCGCGATCGTCGCGTTGGTGGTCGGCATCGTCATCGGCTTGTTTTTCTTCGATCTAACGCAATTGTGGGCGCGCGGAGTCGCGCCGTGGTTGGGAAACCCGTTTCAGCGGCAGTGCTTTTGAGCCAATGCTGAAACACATAAGGACAGAGACATGAACAGAAGCGAAGTCGCACGTCACCAATCCTCATTGAGCAACATGCTCGCGGCCGCGATGATCGCGCTCGCGGCGAACGCGGCTGCCGCGCAGCCCGCGTACGCCGCGGTGACCTGTGCCGTCGACGTCGGCTATTCGCCTGAGGGGACTGCAGAGCAGCTCGTGCTGACCGCGCTCGAACGTGCGCGGCAGTCGGTCCGACTCGCGGCCTACACGTTTACGTCTCCGACCGTCGCACGCGCGCTGGTAGGCGCCAAGCGCCGCGGGATCGACGTCGCGGTCTTGGCCGACGCGAAGGAAAGCATGAAGCGCACACAACAGGCTGCGCTCAACGTGCTCGTGCAGGCCGGCATCCCGACGCGCACGATCTCCGCTTACGCGATCCACCACGACAAATTCATCGTCATTGACGGCGCCGCGGTCGAGACGGGCTCCTTCAATTTCAGCGCCGCCGCGGCGCGCCGCAATAGCGAAAACGTCGTGCTGCTTACCGGCTGCCCCGATCTCGCACGCAGCTATCTCAACCATTGGCAGTCGCGCTGGAACCAAGGCGCTGACTACACGCTTGCCTACTAAGCGAGGTGCAGACTTGAATAGCGACGCTCTCAACACCCTGCTGACGCCGTTGACAGCCGACGAGGCGGAGGACGTGACAACCGAGCCCGCGCGGAATGATCGGCAAGTAGCGAGCGCATTCGCGGATCTCACACGTTCACGGGTTGAAGTCAGCCTCGACTTGCTCGCTGGCACGATCGTGACACGCAGCTATCCCGACCAGTTGTTGCCCCCGCAAGATGTCTTGGCCGCCGAATTCGGAGTCAGCCGGACAGTGCTGCGCGAGGCGATCAGCAGATTGCTCGCGCGCAACATGGTTGAGGTGCGCCCGAAGTCGGGAACGCGCATTGTCGACGCGCGGCAGTGGCGCGTGAGCGATCAGGAGGTTGTCCGCTGGCGTCACCAGCGCGAGCCGGATCCGACCTTTCAACGCGATCTCGCTGCAGTCCGCCAATTGCTCGAACCCCTGGCAGCGGCGGAAGCAGCGGTCTATTCGAACGACCCGACGCGCGAGCGCATTCTGGCCGCCTGCTATCGCCGCCTTGCACCGATCAATCATGCGGACTACGAGAAGTACCGCGAAACGCTGCACGTCGCGATTCTAGCGGCAAGCCGCAATCAGCTTTTGAGGCAAATGACCTGCTTTGCGGAGGTCCGCCCACAGGGCGATCTGGATGGCGGGTCGACGCTGGTAGACGTCGCCGATGGCGAACGTCAGGCGATCGCGCAACTCGCCGCGGCGTTTCGCGAGCGCGATGCCGCTGCTGCATTCGATGCGATGGAGAGGGTTAACGCCTGGGACTTGACAGGCATGAGGAGCGGCCATGCTCAAAACGCCTCGTTCTGATTCCGCTCGAGCCGGCGAACAGTCCGTGCCGCCGCGCTGGACGGCCATCGCACTGTTCTGGCTGTTCATCGGGTGCTTGAGCGTCGGGTTCGCAGCAGTCACTCTCGTTGTTGCGGGCATGGATGGCGCGCTCGGCTGCATGACGTACGGCATTGTGGCGATCGTCATTGCCCGCAATGCACGTCGTTGGTCGTGACCGTGTGGAGACCTCAAATGATCCCCGCTCCGACCGAATCCTACTCATGGCCGCGCCGCTCGCGCCGATACTGCGCCGTACGGCTTGCGGCGATCGGCGCCTCCGGCACGCTGGGTCTGGCCGGCTTCGTATGCTGGTCGCTCAATCCGTGGTTTGACTATTCGATCAATCTGACGAGCAGCCTGCCGGGCACGCTCTACGTCACGCATATCGCTGAACCCGTCAAGCGGGGTGATTTGGTCGCGTTTCGTTGGCACGGCGGAGCAACTTATCCCCGTGGTGTGACGTTCATCAAGCGCATCGCCGGTGCAGGAGGCGACGTCGTCTCGGTACGAGACGGCGTCTATTACGTAAACGGTGTCGTGATCGGCCGTGCAAAGACCGTCACTCTCGCTGGCGTTCCGTTGAAGCCTGCCGCGCCGGGGGTGATTCCCGACGGCCACTATTTCGTCGCGACACCGAACCCGAACAGCCTGGATTCACGTTACGCGCTGACCGGAAATATTCCCCAGCACGACGTAATCGGGAGGGCATATGAAATTTTCTAAGGCGGTCGCCGCCGCTATGTTGGTCGCCGGTGCGATCGGCGACGTCCATGCCGGCATGCTTGGCGCAATCGGCCCCGCCTACCCGATCGCGGAGCCGGACGCCGTCGCACAGATCATGGCCAAGCTGCGCGTGAAGGAACGGAGCGGGGAACTGAAGCGGCTGCAAGAAGCGGCGACCCATCGATCGCTCGATAGCGCCCAGAACCCCGCACCGGTGGAGGGCATCCGCACGGCGACTGAGCGCAGCCTGCGACTCATCGATCCGACGGTCACCTATTCCAAGCCGGTCACGACGGATGACGGGCGTGTCGTTATCCCGGCCGGGACGAAGCTCAACCCGCTCGACTTGATGCCCTTCACAGAGACTCTCGTATTTTTCGATGGCCGCGACCGCGAACAAGCGGCCGGCGTTGAGCGCATGATGGCGCACGCCGGCGCACGCGTGAAACCCGTCCTGATCGCTGGATCGTGGCTCGACCTCACGAAGCAGTTTAAGAAACAGGTCTACTTCGATCAGCATGGCGTGCTGTCCGCCCGCTTCGGCATTTCGGTTGTGCCGGCCGTGATTCAGCAGCGCGGCAAACAGCTCGAGCTGTCCGTGATTCCGGCGAAGGAGCTGCAATGATTCGGCGCCTCACAACGATGATCTGCTTCGCCGCGGCGCTGGTGCTTGCTAGCGGTCCCGCATTGGCTGGGGTGTCCTCGAACTGCAACGGCAAATTCGCGAACCCCATCACCGACATCTGCTGGAGCTGCATTTTCCCGATCTCGCTCGGCGGGACACCGATCATCACCGCGGGCCAAGAGGACGGCGACAACCCTGGCGGCCTGCTGTGCGCATGCGGTCCAGTACTCGGGATCAAGATCGGATTCTGGGAGCCCGTACGTCGTGTCGACGTGACGCGTGTGCCTTACTGCTTCGTCTCGCTCGGCGGCATCAAGATCGATCCGGGCATTCGTACGCCCGAGGGTGAGGTGCGGATGCAGCAGGATCTGACAAAGCAATCGAGCTATCAGGTGCATTGGTACCTCGACCCAATCCTGTTCTGGCTGGAGGTGCTGCTCGACTTCGCGTGTCTCGAGACGGGCAACTTCGATGTCGCGTACCTCACCGAAATCGATCCGACGTGGAACGACGACGAACTCACGATGTTGCTGAACCCCGAGACGTTCCTATTCGGCAACCCCATAGCACAGGCTGCGTGCGCCGGCGACTGCGTGCTGTCGACCGCGGGCTTCGGCAGCAACGCGCTCTTCTGGTGCGCGGGCTGCAACGGGTCGATCTATCCGTTCAACGGTCACGTGCAGGCACACGTCTCGCATGTTCAGGCGAGCTCACTGCTCGTGCAGCGGATGACCGCGAAGCTTCATCGGGAAGGACTCCTGTGGGGAACGATGGGCGGCAGCGGGCTGTGCGGTAGCTACCCAATGCCCGTGATGGACAAGACCCAATACAAATACCAGATGCTGTACCCCATCCCGGAGACCGCCAAAACGAACGGGCGCTGTTGCCAGCCGTACGGGCGCACGACGGCTATTTGGGGCGCGGGCAAGAGCTATCCATACAAGGGCGAAGACTTCGCCTACATGGTGTTCCGCAAAAAGAACTGCTGCCTGGGAGTCTTGCCGTGAGCCATATCGCTTTCTTCGCCCGCCCGCGGAACTTCGTGCTCGCAATCATCGGGTTGAGCGCTTCCATCATCGCCAACGCCGCAGGCACCGTCGCCGCGATGCCGTCGGACGCGCAGATCTCTGCAGAACGGGCACGCATCGAGCGGGAGCGCAAACCAATGTTCGCCGACCCGAATCTCGGCCGTTCGACAGCGGGTAACGCATTTCCGGCCATACCGACGCCGCCGCGCGCGCAGCTCGATCCTCTCGCCGTCGCACAGCGCTACGCGGCGCGTGCACAGTCGCGTAAGCAGGAGGAACTGCTCGCGTTCGCCAGCCTGTCCATGCCGGCCGAATCGCTCAAGCGTCTGGTGCGCGACGTCGCGCGCGCCGGCGGGGCCGTCGTGCTGCGCGGCTTCAAGGATGGCTCGCTCAAGACCACTGTCAGTGCGATCCAGGCGCTCGGTGTCGACGCATCGGCTGTGCAGGTCAACCCGAATGCGTTCAAGCAGTACCGCATCACGGCTGTGCCGGCGATCGTGCTCGTCAAGGCGGACCGTGCCCTCGATCTCGATGCCGAAGGCTGTTCGCTGCCAGCGAATTTTGCAGGCGTGACGGGCGATGTGACCGTGGCGTATGCGCTTCGCGAGATTGGTCGCCGCTCGTCGGATTACCAACCCCTCGCCGACAGAATCCTGGCGAGCCTGGGGGAGCACTGACATGTTGACGACTTTCGCTATTGCAGTGGTGATCATCGCCCTTGCGATGAAGGTCGAGAGCGAGCGGATACGTCACTCAGGGAACTGGAAGCTTGTGGCACAGATCGCGCTGTTCGACATCGTCGTCGGGGTGACCTTCCTCATGTTCGTCTTGTGCCGATTCCTGGAACCGTCCCTGCTTCATATCGTTTCTATGCCGCTCTTGGCCGGTCTCGCTGTGGTGGCTTTGATCAGTTTCGGAGTTCGCACGTATGTCCGCAGCAGGAGCGGTGTGAAATCAGAGCTCAAGTGGGATTTCTTGATCCTCCTGACGGCTATGACCGTTCTCTCGTTTCTCCGCGACATGACGGCGGCCCTCCCGCACGCAGGAGGTTATTGAGATGAAACCGTTTGCATTCGCACCCGCAGCACGGCGCCGGAATGGCAGGCGCGCTCCACGCGCGATGTTCTGCATCGTGAGCCTCTTCGCGTCCACGGCATTCGCACAATCCACTCCCGACGCCGCATTCCAGGCTGGCAAGGATTTCGCCGGCAATGGCAAGAACGCGGCCGCTGGTGCGATCAACTCGACGACTGGCCAGCAGAACCTGCCATACTACAACACGAATGCGCCCGAGTCAGCCGATTTCGGCAACGGCATGGGTGCGATCGGCGCGGCCGGATCGCAAAAGCAGATCACCTGCCAGTCCTACAAGGCAGGTTCGGCATTCGACCAGCAAGAATGCGATGCCGTCAATTTCATGACGCGCAATCCCGGTCAGCGCCAGAAATTCAAGATCGACAAGAACAAGGATCCCCTGATGGCGGGATCGAAGAACATTATCGCGAACCCGGGTACCGCGCAGGGTAGCGAAACCCAGCAGTGCCACGTCGAACAGACGAAGATTCCCGGCAAGACAACGACGGAAACCTGCAGCGAGACCCAGACCCTCGGCGACCAGTCGTGCCAGAAGATCCTCTCGGTCGACGTGCAGATGAGCTGTCAGCCGGGAGAACTCTTTCAAGCGCTCGACTTACCGCGCAACGCGGTAGACCACGTGAAGATCTTCGCGAAGTGTGATCCGGCCGCGCAGAGCCATTCGTACATCGCGATGACCGCCGACGCATTCGGGATCCGCGGCGGTACGGTGCGTAACGCCACCGTTCAGATTCCGAAGGATGTCGCTAGCATCCCGCCTTCGTCTTGGACCCAGACGGTCGGCGGGCCGCTGGGCTACCAGCTGGTGATGACTCATCCCGACTGGGAGTACTCCATTCGCAACGTACCGGTATATATCCTGAAGGATTCGACCGGCTGTCAACCGGGCTCCGATCGATGCGCCTATCACATCTACTGGGAGTGGACCGAGCTGATGAACGTGTGCGACATCAACGACAACTGCCCGCTCAAACCGGTCCTGCAGGCGAAAAACGACGGCTGGGCTACCGGTGTGATCCAGAAGACATCGATCACCGACCACTGGGACAACCAGTGCCTGTATCTCGATTCTCGCTCGCAGTAGGTGTCCTATGTCTAAGAGATTCCTTCTCCGGATTGTACTGCTCGCCGCGGCGGCTCTTTCCAGCGGCGCGCATATCGTGCACGCCGAGCCCATGTGCCAGAAGATCAGTGAAGTGTGCGTCGACGGTCCGTCGACGAAGAACATTTCAGGCGTCGACGTGACGCGTGATTGCTGGAGATACACCGCGAGCTACCAGTGCCGGTCGACCGATACGTCGAGTGATTGTCAAGCGCTGCGGGATCGTGGCTGCGGTCAGGTGAGCACGCGGTGCCTGTCGGCAGCGGCCGACGGTTCTTGCATCACCCAGGAAAACACGTTCCTGTGCAAGACGACGCCCGATCAGGTCGTGAATCAGACCGTGTGCGACAAAGGTGCTTTCTGCCAAAACGGGGTGGGTTGTTTCGACACGAGCGCGCCACAAGACAAGGATTTTGGGCAGGCCGTCGCGATGCTCGAGGCGGCTCGCGAGGCCGGTGTGTACGGCGTTAGTTCGAAGGCAGTCGAGATCTTCAAGGGCTACCACGAGACCTGCAGCATCAAAGGTGTCGGTGGCGCCACGCTGTCGAATTGCTGCTCGTCGAACGATGGTGGGCAGACATTCGTCAACTACGCGATGCTCGCGGTCGGCACGGGTAAGGCGTTGGCTACCGGGTCGCACTACATGTACGACGCTCTGTATCAGAACATCGACGGCACGCTGATGAGCAAGGGTATTGGCGCGGCCAACAGCGTGACTTCGCTGTTTTCTGGCGGCGGCTTCACGCCGACCTTCGGTATGTACGGATTCACCTTCAGCTTCTCCTTCTCTTCCGGGTTCACGTTCGTCGGATTCGATCCGTCGAGTTTCGCCCTGTCGGTCGCGATTCAGCTCGTACAGATGTGGCTGAAATGCAATACAGCCGAGCAGACGCTCTCGCTGAAACGTGGCCAGAACCTCTGCGTCCAGACGGGCACGCGTTGCACGAAGAAGGTTCTCGGCGTCTGCCTCGAGCGGGAGCAAGACCATTGCTGCTTCAACTCGATCCTCGCGAAGCTGATTAACCGGCAAGGCCGTTCGCAACTCGGAATGCCGATGGACCAGTGCGGGGGATTCAGCGCAGACCAGATCACGCAGCTGGACTTCTCACGGATCGACTTTTCCGAATTCATCGCATCTGTCGCACCAAAGAACCCCGATCAGGGCGGTATCACCGGCAGCGTTCAAAAGACCGTGAACGATAAGGTGCAGAGCTATTACGGGAACGGGCAATGACCGCCAAACATCACGATCACGCACTGTCGGGCCTGCTCGAATGTGCCATCTGTATCGGCTGTGGTTGCGACGACTTCCATGCCTGCTGCGACGCGAACCGCATCCCTTGCCACTGGCTGAGGGTCGACTACCGCTCGGGCGTGGGCGTATGTAGCGCCTGCGCTGAGCACGTTCCGGCCTGGGACTGCGCGACTCGTCCCGCCGACAACTCAACCGACGTCCGGCCGAACATCGGCCCGGCTGATAAAGGGAGAACCTCGTGAGCCAACCCACCCTTCCGCACCAGGCGCACTCCGACGCGCAACTCGCTTTGGCGATGTTGGTCCGGCACGTCCAACGCATTGCCTCAGACCAGGCGGCACGGATCGCTTTGGGCGAAGTGACCCCACAGCAGGCGTGCTCTGCCGTAGTTCGACAAGGCGCGTCCCTCGCTGTTACCGCCCAGTACTTCGGCGCTGATGACGTCGCAACTGCGATCGCGGAGGCCGCCGACCAAGAGGCGGCCCGACTCAATCCTGAATGGCGAATCGCTCGCGAGCCGGCCGCCAAGATCGGGGCTTCGGCATGAATCGGCAACCCTTTCACCGCTCGGCGCGTTGGCTCAGCGCGCTCACGCTAAGCGCCTTGTTTGCGATCTCGTCGGCCCGAGCTGAGGGTGACGGTCAAGTCTACGACGACACGCGAGCGCTCACTGCCGACGCTATTCGCCATGGGCATGCGCAGGGGATCGTGACGGGCCCGATCGCGGAGCAGTTTCGGCGCCAGTTCCAGGCAACTGGAGCACTGATGGTAGTTGCGACCGTCGAGAGGGATCTGCCTCAGGCCGACTGCAAACGTGTTCAGTTCGTGTGGACTCAGGCGGGTGCCATGACCCCGAATGGCCGCGACGACGCAGTTTTGACCATGCACATGAACATCTGCGCGGACGGTAGCCCGCCCGGCGACCTGGAGTAACACCATGCGCCCTACGCTTCCCATTCTTCTTTCGTCCGCGATCGCCCTGTCCGGCGTCGCCCACGCGGCTGACAATCCGCTCGACTACCCGTCGATCTGGAATTGCCGTGCTGGCGATGTGAGCCCATACGCGCCGCGCACCAACTGGTACTGCGACGACGTGGACCAAGCGCCGCCCACAGCAGCTGCTCCTCCGGCCGCGCCGGCACCGAACGCAGAGCCCCAGCGAATTGAAATTCCAGATATCCGAACGGCAGAGCAGATGCGAAAGGAACTCGCGCGCCGGCTCGACCTCGCGACGATGGAGCCAACCGACGACCACATCCGCGACTACCTGCAGCTTTGGCAGGTGACCCAGCAGAAGGGCTCGACCTTTGCTGATACGTGGCGTCGCGTCGTCTGGCAGAACCCTGCGCTCGACTACACGTTGACCCGGCCCGCAAACAATTCGGCGATCAAGGTGTTCGACGCGCAGCGCGACCAGGATCAGGAAGCGCAGCTGCGTGCCCTAGCCAAGGACCATGGGCTGATCTTCTTCTTCCGCTCTGACTGCCCTTACTGCCACGCGATGGCTCCGGCCGTGAAGATGCTCGCAGACAAATACGGAATCGATGTCTTGGGCGTTTCAGTCGACGGCCGCGGCATCGACGAGTTTCCGCATCCGGCCGATGGCCGTGCACAGGCTGTCGCATGGGGCGTCGAGCGTGTGCCCGCGCTCTTCATTGGCTCGAAGCAGACGGGCGACCACGCCGCGATCGGCTTCGGGGCGATGTCGGTATCAGAAATCGTCAACCGACTGTTCGTGCTGACCGGGACACAGCCCGGGCAGACCTTCTAAGGAGGCTCGCATGTATTCCGACCAACCCAGTGTGGAAATTCCGGACGTGGCGACGACACGCATCTCCTCGGCAGTTCGGCTGAATCGGATGCAGATTTTGCAACTGCTCGCGCTAGCCGTCGACGAGTCCACGGTCGTGACGGTGCAGTTTGGTGCGGCAGGTCATTCGGGAGCTGGTCTCTATGCGTGGGATGAGGAGTATCCCGACGAAGGCGCCAGCTTCCTCGATCCGGCAGGTCACTCCGACAGCCCGGCGGCCGAATCGCTGCCGTCCTCCGGCTGCGCCACTGACCCGATGCCGCACGACCTGCATCCGCGTACGGCTGACTTGGTCCGACGATTTCACATCGCATTGGCATCGAAGCTTGCGAAAGCCGAGCACAAGTACGGATACGCGGACTCGTGGGTAGCGACCAACTGGATGGACGAGTGCCGGGAGCAACTGATGCGTCACGTGGCGAAGGGTGACCAGCTCGACGTCGCCGCCTACTGCGCGTTTCTCTGGCACCACGGTGAGCCAACCGTGAAGGCGGCGGGATGAGCCGCCTCACCAAAGCTCAACGCGATGAATTGCGCGGCAAGTACGACGGGCGGTGCGCCTATTGCGGGATGCCGTTGTCCGAACGTTGGCATGCGGATCATTTCGAGCCCGTACGACGCGATCTAAAGCTCGTGGAGACCGACCGTGGTTACCGCTGGAGGTCGGGCCCGCCAACCCGGCCGGAGTTCGATGTCATCGAGAACTTCATGCCCTCCTGCGCGCCTTGCAACATCGACAAGCATGCGATGGATCTCGAGGCATGGCGCGGGAAGCTGAGCCGCACGCTCGACGTGCTCAACAAGAACTACCCAACCTATCGCCACGCGCGTCGCTTCGGTTTGGTCGTAGAGACCGCGGCACCGATCGTCTTTTACTTCGAACGAGTGGCGGCAGAGGCTTCTCGGACAGTTCCCGTTGTGAACCAGGAGAGCATTTCGTGAGCGAGAACAGCAATATCGAGTGGTGTGACCACACCTGGTCGCCGTGGGAAGGCTGCCAGAAGGTCGGGCCGGGTTGTGACCACTGTTACGCCGAGGCGCGCAACGCGCGCTTCGGCGGTCGCACCGCGGTGAACTGGGGCGCGGGAGCACCTCGTCGTCGCACTGCGCCGGACTCGTGGAGGATGCCGCTGAGGTGGGATCGGAAGGCACGCGAGCTTGGACAGCGCTTTCGAATCTTCCCGAGCCTCTGCGATCCGTTCGACAACGCTGTCGATCCAGCGTGGCGCCGAGATCTGTTCGAGCTGATTGCGCGCACGCCAAATCTCGATTGGTTGTTGCTTACGAAAAGAATCGGTAATGCACGCGACATGCTTAACGAGGTAGTCGACGAGCTGTCCCACGGGCTCAACACGTGGGACGAGCTGGCGTGGCCGACCGTCTGGCTCGGCGCAACGATCGTCAACCAGGGCGAGGCCGATCGCGAAATTCCGAAGTTGCTCGCGGTGCCGGCACGTGTGCGCTTCCTGAGCATGGAGCCTCTGCTTGGTCCAGTCAGCTTCGATGGCATGTTCACAAGTGCGAATTGGCGCGATTGCACCAACGCGCTTGAAGAATTGGATTGGCTGATCGCTGGGGGCGAGAGCGGCCGCGGCGCGCGGCCGATTCATCCGGATTGGGCGCGCCACCTGCGCGACCAATGCCTAGCGGCCGACGTGCCGTTCTTCTTCAAGCAATGGGGCCAATGGCGGCCGGCAACGAATGCGACCAACGAGCAACTCGAAGCTGCGCGCGCCCACGGCTGGGTTTCTCTCGACGGTGCGTTCCACGACGGGAGCGACGAACGGGTATTTCGTCCAGGCGACGAGCGCGTTATCAGCGTCGGCAAGAAGCTGGCGGGCCGCATCCTCGACGACGTCATTCATCACGCGTTGCCAAGCGACCGTTCGACAACCGGGTCGGCCGAGCGCCTGCCTGGCCGGCCTGGCCCGCAATCCCGAACTGTCTCGCATGACGGAGGCCAACATGCCTAAGCTTCTCGCTTCCCCCCTGTTTCGGCGGTATCTGCGCGGCCTGCAGGTCCTGTTGGCGAGCGTGTCGATCGCATGTCTCGCATACACCCAACCGGCGGCCGCAATGTCGATGCAGCAGCTGTTCGACACGGTGAACGCCCAAGGGAACTACACCAGTCCGGCGGCGTTGCAAGGCCAAACGCTCAACATGTACTCGGGCGGTTCGCTGTTTATGCGTATGCCCAAGCGCACGTATCAATTGAGTTCCGTGACACCTCCGTCATGGAATGCCGGGTGTGGCGGAATCGACCTGTTCATGGGCGGATTCTCGTTTATCAACAAGGAGCAGTTCGTCGCGATGCTGCGCAACATTGGCTCCAATGCGCTCGGTTACGGCTTCAAGCTTGCGATTCAAAACCTGTGTCCTACGTGCGACAACGTCATGCAGGCTCTGCAGGCGACCGCGCAGCAGATCAATCGACTGAACATGGATTCGTGCGAGACCGCGAAGGGATTGGTCAACGCGGCACTCCCTGACACGTGGACGCGCGGCCGGCAGGATGCCGCCAAGAACTTCGGCGTCGACTCGAACATCTTCGAGAACGTTACTGACGCGTGGACGAACGTCATGAATGACGAGAACAAGGCTGACGACGTCATCGACCAGGTGAAGCAGAGCAATCCGGCGGCGAAGGACGTGTTGCCGACGGGCAACGTGGTGTGGAAGGCGCTGAAGAAGATCGACGGGATGACGGACGAAGAACGCATGGTGTTGATGTCGTTGGTCGGCAGCATGATTTTCCCGACGCAAGGTAACGCGCAGGCGCCCAAGCCCCTGATGCCGACAGACATCGACGTAGCGACGTTGATTGGCAATGGTGTAGACGGCGACACGATCAACGTGCCGATCTGGCGTTGTGACACCACCACCGACGATGGCTGCTTAAATCCCTACAGCGATCAATTGTCGACCCGCAGCTTCCGATCAATGGTGATGACGAAAATGAACAATATGGTCGACCACATTGCTGCGCGATCGCCGCACGACGACGTGAGCCAGGTGATAGCGTTTCTGAACACTACCGACCTTCCGATCTACGCGATGTTGGCGGCCGGCACGCGCTACAACAACACGCAGATTGCCGACAGCACGATGGGTGTCTACATCGACCTGATCGCGGCGAAATATGCCGAAACGTACATTCGCCGATGCACGAAGGACCTTCAGGACGCGATCGGGAAATATGCAGCGCTCGCTGACTCGTCACAGACGCAGGCGCTGAGCGACCTGAAACCGCAGCTCGAGCGTATCCGCAATACGGCGCACGAAGCGCTGATGCAGGCGTACACGCGCACCGTCAGCACGCATTCGCTCACCACGGAATTAGCGGCGATGCAGCGCGCGGTGGACTCGAACCTGTCGGAGACGTTGCGTTCGTCCCTGGCTTTCGGCAAAAGCTTGAACTAAGGGGCGGCTATGAACATCGAGATCCAGACCTACTGGAACGTCGAAACGCTCTACTACGTGCTCAACGCCGTCGCATCGGTGATGACGAGCGGCGGGTGGCCCGGCTTGATCAAGTTCGTCTTCCTCGTTGCGTTGCTCATCGCGATGTTCGCGTACATGGGGCGCCACGGCGACATGGCGATGTGGTTCATTCAGGCGTTCGCGTTTGTCACGATTCTCAATATGCCGATCGCGCGAGTGATGCTTTCCGATCGCACGGACCTCCAGCCCCCTCGGCAGGTCGATCATGTGCCGGTGGCGCTTGCCGCAATCGCGCAGGCAAGCTCGCTTTCGTTCGGGTTCCTGACGCGCGCGTACGAAACCGCGTTCAATGTTCCGGATGATCTCGGTCTCGCGAAGGGTGACGTAGGCTTTGGTCACCGAATTCTGCGGCAGGTGAATTCCGCAGTGGTACGCGATCCTGCGCTCCGCGCCGACCTGATGCAGTTCTTCAAGGAGTGTACGAAGTACGACATCCTGGACGGGGCGATCGCGCCCAGCCAGATCGTCGGTGCGACGGACACGTGGAACACGATCTTCAGCAATACCAGCCCTGCCCGCTTCGTTACATACAACGTGCTGACGGCTCAACCCGTCACGGATACGTGCCAGAACGTGGCGCTGCTTCTCAAGCCACGAGTGGACGCTGCCGTCGCGGACGCACAAGCATTTTATGGCCGCAAGGCGTTTCCGCAGGTGAGCTCGGACGGGATCGCTCAGCAGATGTTCCTCTCGACCGTCTCGACGTCCTACTCGTGGCTCCTCGACGCATCGCAGTCAGCCTCGGATGCCATGAAGCAGGCGATGTTCAACAACATCTGGCGGGACGCGGGTCCCGGCATCGCGCGCGCGCACGACGACCCGGCGGCGATCGCCGACACAAACGCTCTTATCGCGGAGGCAGAAGCGGCGCGCCAGGCGAACGGGTCGAATAGCGCCCTAAGCCTGCTCGGCCAAGAAACGATCCCGCACATGCGCAACTGGATCGAAGCGATCACCTACGCCCTGTTCCCTGTCATGGTCTTGCTGATGATCGTGGTACCGCAGGAGAAGGCGAAGTACGTCCTCGGCGGCTATTTCATGATCCTCGTGTGGATCGGGTTGTGGCCGCTGCTGTTCGCAATCATCAACCACCTGTCACTAATGTGGCTGCACTACAAGCTGACGGCGCTGCACCTGTCGGCCGGCGTGCCGTTCCAGCTCTCCTCGGCGTTCGATTCGACTCTGGTCGACGAGCAGGCGATGATCGGATACATGGTGGTGCTCGTGCCGTTCATCGCGGGCGCAATCGTCAAGATGGGCGACGGCGCGATCTTCGGCCTGGCCGATCGAGCTTTGAGTGGCTTCGCCACCGCCGGTTCGCGGGCCGGCGCCGCAATTGCGTCCGGCAACTACAGCATGGGACAGGCCGGCCTTGACACCGCATCGGTCAACACTACGACGATGCAGAAGTTCGACGGCAACATGCTGATGAATTCCGGCATGAAGACGGTCCAGCTTTCGGACGGTTCCACGATGTCGGTATCCAGCAACGGCCGCGCTGCGTATCAGAAGTTCGCGAACCACCTTCTGACGTCGATGCAGCTCGAAGATGCCCAGAACTCTGGTCACAGTTTCGACCGGTTTAGCGGTACAACATCGACGTCGGGCTGGAGCAGTTCGACGCGTTCGGGAAGTTCGGTCGGCAGCAGCGAGAGTTTCGGGCACGCGTCCGAGCGCGGTGCGACTCAGAGCATCGGGTCGGAAACTGCGACGACGATGTCCGGCGGTACCAGCGGCCGCGCAATGCACGACGAGAGCGTCGGACAAACCAATCAGATCGGGACACGGTTTGGTACGGGCATCGGTGCCACCGACAGTATTCAACTTCACGCCGGCGGGAGTGGTCACCTTGGAATCGATGCTTCCCAGGGCGGCGCCACTCCGCGCGCACCGGGCGCCGGCGCTAGTGACCGCGACGCGCGTCGGGTTGCCAACGCTATGAAGCAAGGGGGCGCGTCGGCAGAGCAAATCGATTCCGCGATGCAGAACATGCGCGGCAACCAAGCGGCGGCGGAAGGCGCACCTTCTGTCCGGCGCGGCGGTGGCGCTTCGCTGAGCCTTGGGGCGCAAGTAACCGGTATTCGAAACTACACGGCCGGCCACGATCGCGACTGGTCGTCGCAATCGGACCATCGCACTGGTGATTCGGTATCGTCGGGCAGCGAAGTTAGCCAAACGGGTTCGTCCAGCACACGTAACGCAACTGGTACCCAATCGTCGCAATCGGATCGCCATGATTCGTCGGCAACTCGGTCTAGCTTTTCGGAAAGCGCGTTCCAGCGCGAGCATGGCGTGCACAGCGAGGCTGGCTCGCGTTCCACTTCGTCAGACGGCAATTCGATGCGCTTCGCGATCGAGCGAAATCTGGCGGAAGATCCCGACTTCATGATGAAGGTCGGCCAGCGCAACCACGTTTCGGCGACGCGCATGTGGCAGATGTCCGAGGACAAGGTAATCGGCATGGCCGCCGAGTATCTGGACTGGAAAGCGATGGCGCAGAACATGCGCGGCCCACAAGGAGCCGGAGCCAATGACGATGCCGTCGCCCCCAAGTTGGCCCACGACTTTGGATCGTCGTCGCGTGGTCGAGCTGGTGCCGGCCACACCTCCGCTGGCGCCGGCGATTTCGGAGGCCGGGTCAAGGCAACGGGCTTCTCCTCGACCGATCCGGTCAAGCCGAACATGACGTCGCCGACCGAAATCTCGGCAGCACAGCACGCGCTTGATCAAGGTCGCGGCATCGGCCAACGCGCGAAGGATTTTGACGCGGACGTGCACAAGCACGCGAGCCCGGACCGGGCGCTTGGCGAGGGGCGCGTGACCCAGACCGAGGTGAATGCGGCGAACGAGGATCGGGATCTTGCCGATACCGTCCGCCGGTCATGGAATGCCCCGCGCCGGGCGCTCGGGATGAAGGAATACGACGACTACGACACGAAGGATGTCCCGCCGGAGATCAAGAAATGAGCTTCGTTGCGGTTGTCCATTCATCACCGACCGGCGTAGGGGTTACGCCGTGTGCGGTCACATACATCGGAACGCTCGGTGACTTGGGCGCGAAGGACACGTCGTCGAAGCTGGTGGCGACTGCAGAAGTCGCGGATCTGCGGAATGTTGTGCCGACAAGCGCCTCAACCAGCGCGATCACGACTCGCACCACGATCAGGTCGTTCAGCACGGTAACCGCACCAATCCAGCCGACGCGGTTCAGCAGTTCCACCGTGCCTGCCCACAGCAGGAGTGTCGCGACGAGCCACACGGGCGCAAATCGCCGAAACCAAGCAAATCGAAGCAGATACCGCAGCGGATGCCACACAACACGAAGGAAGGCTTTCATCTCGAATCCTTTTCCAACCGTCGTGTCGCGTTCTTGCGCTGGATGCGTGCGATACGTGCCGGTATGTTTGGGGTGCCACAGGGAGCTAACACCATGATTCATCTTGAGTTTACCGCGTTTCGGACGCCTCGTGGTCCCGTGCTGTCCGGTGTGGTCACGGCGTTGACGGTCGTACTGGCCGCCTCCCTAGCCGCCTGCCAGGACATTCCGATCGCCCGCCAGCGGCTAGCGGAGCTTGTTGCCCCGCGAGATGCGGGCGCTGCTGCAGCCACCCCGGCACCTGGCAATGCGTCAACCCCGCCGAGGGTTGCTTCGGGAGTTGCAGCCAGTTCCCCCCGTTCCGGTCGGTCGGGTAGCCCGCGCGACCGGGGCACCCCCTACGAGATCAAGCCGGGCGACATGGCCGGCTACAGCCTGCATATGTAAAGAGACCGCGATGCGCCGAGTTTTGTCCAGCCTTATCACCGTCCGTTTCTCGTGTTGCGTTGCCGCATGCGCGTCGCTGCTACTCGCCGGGTGCGTCAACACGCCTATCAGCGATCCGCAGCGGCAGTTCGCTGGAACGCCGCTGACGCCCTACCAATCGACCGCACCGGCATTGATTTGCCGCGGCTGCGAGCTTCGCTAATTCAGGAGATCAGAGATGCAGAAAAACGCCCTCTTCAATCACGGAATCGTCCGCTACGAGGTGGCGCTTGGCGTCGTTGGCGCGGTGATCAGCAAGTGCGCTGATCAGATCGGTGATGCGTTGCGGCAGACGCCGCCCGATATGGAAACCGTCACACATCTGCAGGCAAAGCAACGCGAGCTGGAAGTATTGCGCACCGCAATCGATCCGTTCGACGTTGAAAAAATCAACTCCGTCATTGCGCAGTACGGCCCGCTCGTCCGCGGCGAGCAGATCCTGTGAGGAGCCGGCCATGCCCCGCGAACTGACCGACAACGAACTCCATCGTCTTTACCGTGCCGTCGAGGTGGCGGATATTTCTCGAACGGCGCACCAGGAAACTCCCATCGCGATCATGACCGGTGGCCAGCCAGGCTCCGGCAAGACCGGCCTCACTGGCATCGCCCTGCAGGAACTGGCATTACGCGGCGGCGCCGTCGTGATCGACGCGGATCGCATGCGCGAATACAACCCGGACTACCGGCGCCTGATGGCATCGGATCCCGAACATGCTGCCGACCTTACGCACCCGACGGCGGCTCAGTGGGCAAATCAGCTGCGCGACCGCGCGATCTTTGAACGGCGCAATCTCGTCGTCGACGGCACGATGCGCGATCCCAACGACGTCGCGCGGGTCGCCAAACAACTGAAGGACGCGGGTTACATCGTGGACGCTCGTGTCATGGCGGTGCCGGGCGACGTATCGTTCGCGCACGCTCGGCTGCGATATGAATCGCTCGATAACGAAGCCCAGGCGGGGCGCGTGGTCAATCAGCGTCAGCACGATGCAGCCTATGCCGGTGTCCCGCAATCGCTCGAGCGCCTCGAGGCGAACAAGCTGGTCGACCGGATCACGATTTACGACACCGCGCGCCGCGAGGTCTACCAGAACGTGCTCGAGGGCGGACAGTGGAAGGCACCGCCGCAAGCCGCGCAAACATTGGTGGCCGTGCGCGATCGCGGCCGTACCCGCGACGAGCGAGCCGATTACGTCGATGCGCTCACGACGATCGAAGCGCAAACGGCCGTGCGCAATTCGGTCTCGCCTGGCAGGGGCCCGCAGGACCGTGCCGACTGGATCGAGAAGATCGACGCCGCCCGCAAGGAACTGGCGCAGTTCGAGCAGTCTCCTACCTATGCCCGGGCCAAGGCGTTCGACGACGGGCCGAGCGTCGCCACGCTCGCGCGCCACCCCGAGCTCGACGGTGCGTACAAGCAATTGGCTGACCTGCGCAAGAGTTTCTCGCCCGAGACGCCCGAAGGTGAGCGCGATCGCCAGTATTCGGCTGCAGTCGCGAGCCTGTCGGAACAGCTCCATCGCGGAGAGATCCCCAAGGGCGACGTCGGTCCGGAGGACTCGCGGCGGGTGATCAACTCAGCCGCGCGCGAGCGCAATCTGGTCGTTCGCGAACCCGAGCCGGATCGCATCGTGCAGGGCGAAGTCTTGGCGCGCTCGTCGCAACACACCCTGGTCCACGTCGCCGGTAGCGACAACATCGCGTTCGTCTACACCCGCGCGCAGCTCGAGCGCGATATCGAACCCGGCGAAAAACTCGGCCTTGCCCATGAGCAGCACGGCGCCACCCGCGTCATGACGCAGCAGCAGGCGCAGGAAATGACCGACCTGACACGCGACCGCGACGCCGGCATGGAAAGGAGCCGATGATGAGTGCCCGCTACGAATTGTTCGGCGAGGTCTACGACGCGGACACTCGTGATCTGTATTCGCACCTTGCGCAAGCGTACGAACAGAAGGTTCGGCCGCTGTGCCGTTGCCGGGATCCGGAACCCGGTGTCCCGATGTACATCGCGCGCTTCGACGGGCGTTTTCTGATCAAGCGCATGCCGGGTACGGCCGGCCAGCACAAGCTCGGCTGCGACTCGTACGACTACCCGCCCGAGTTATCTGGGCTCGGCGACGTCGAAGGTAGCGCGATCGTCGAGGATCTCGAATCCGGCCAGGTAACGCTGAAATTCGGTTTCGCGCTGTCCAAGGGTGCGGCCAGGAAGATGCCCGAGCCATCCGGGAAGGAACCCGACAGCATCAAGGCCGACAGCAAGAAGCTGACGCTGCGCGGCACGTTGCACTACCTGTGGGAACAGGCCGGGCTGAACCGCTGGTCGCCTGCGATGGCGGGCAAGCGCAGCTGGTACGTGGTGCGCAAGTACCTGCTGCAGGCGGCCGCCGACAAGCAAGCGAAGCGCATGAACCTCACCGACATGCTGTACATCCCGGAATCGTTCGTGCTCGACCAGAAAGACCAAATCCAGCAGCGCCGAACGGAACACCTTACGCATATCTCGGTGTCGGAATCGGGCGAGCCGCACTTCATTCTGGTGATCGGCGAACTGAAGGAAATCGCAACGGCGCGCTTCGGCTTCAAGCTGGTGCTGAAACACCTGCCGGACTACGGCCTGATGCTCGAGGAGGCGACCCACAAGCGGCTGAAGGACCGCTTCGAGGTCGAGCTCGAGCTCTGGAACGCGCTCGAGGGCACGCACCTGATGGTGATCGCGACGGCCAGCCTTTCGCGCACCGGCATCGCGACCGTCCAGGAATGCTCGCTGATGCTGACCACTGAGCAGTGGATCCCGTTCGACGACAGCAGCGAGCATGCGCTGCTGCAGGCTCTGGTGCGCCGGCGCTACGTGAAATGCCTGCGCTACAACCTGCCTTCTAGCCGGCCGCTCGCGAGCGCTGTGCTCACCGACGTTGAACAGGCCACGGCGCTCTACGTTGTACCGCCGAGCGCCGACGAAGCCTACCAGACGGCGCTCGACGCACTGCTGGTCGACAGCGAACTTGATGCGTGGATCTGGAAGCCGCTGGAAGGCACGATGCCGGCCTTGCCGGACCCCGCGACGAACTGGCGCAAGCTCGTCGCGGCGCAGGCCGCGCGCGCATCTCAACACGATGCGCACCTGCCGTTCGATGGCGAACCGCCCCACGCTGGCCAACAGGGAAAGCACGACGCATGAAGCTCAACAACGAACGATTCGTGGTCGGCACGCGCGGCTGGGATGTCGCCGAAGCGAAGCGGGTTCCGGCCGGTGTCGCGCGCGCCACTCTGCAGAACGCCACCTGGCGGATACCGATCAGCGGGGCGCCGGCGCCAGTTGTGCGTGAGCGCGATCCATCATGAACACGCCGATCTCTCGCGATCGTGGCCGGTTGGCGACTAACCGCCTCGGACCGTCCGGCGGTGCGCTGCCGCCGATGCAAGATCTGCCAGCCTGGTACGACGCGTCGCCATGCTGGCTGGTCAACCTACCGCAGTTCGCGACCGCGGCTGCGACCGTCGGCCTGATCGGCGTCATTTCCGTGCTCTTGTCGGCGTACACGCCGCTCTGGCCGTTCGGGTTCGGGCTGATGCTTATCCCGATTGCGATCGCCGTGAACGCGGCGGTCGACGCGGCCGCGACGCATATCGTGATCGACCCCGCACGGGTGACGGTCAAAACCGGCATCGCGACCCGCCGGACCGCGAGCGTCGAGCTTTATCGCCTCGTGAACGTCGACGCCGTGACGGCCTGGTGGCAACGCCCGCTTGGGTTCGGCACGCTGATTCTGGAGACGAGCGACGCCTACCGCCCGGTATGGGTGCTGCCGGGCGTGCGGAACGTCGAGTTCATGCGTGAAGTGCTGACGCGCCAGGCGCTCGAGCTGCGTAGCGCGCGTGGCGTGCGTGAAGTGAACATGGGGCGCCTGTGATGGCAAGGGAAGCCATGACCCACCGCAAACCTGATTAAACGAAACAGATTGGAGAATTCAATGATTCGCATACTCGCGCTTGCATTGCTCGTCGTCGCTGTAACGCGTCCGGTGTTCGCCGCTGCCTCCATGGCTGCGGAACCGGACGCTCGCCCGACTCCGTTGATGGGCGTGCCCGTCATGACGGGATTGTCGCGCGTGAGTCAGCCCGCTGCGGTGATCGTTGCTCCGTCCGTCAGTGCAAGTCATCCGACTGCAGCGGTGCGCGACGACGTTGTGGCGACCGCCCGCAAGACCCTTTCCGGCAACGAAGAAGTCCTCTCCCCTCAATAACGACAGCGGAATCCAACCATCCGAGACCAGAGATATTTATGAGCCAGCACGTTAAAGACTACCTGACACCGGACGAGGCCATGCAGATGCTGCATGCACAACTCTCACACGGCGCGGATCTGTACCGCTTTCTGTTGACGCGTCGGGTAATGCACCTGACGGGAGGGGTGGTCCAGCACGGCCCGCTCGCGGGCTTCAACATCGGCCGGCACGCGACCTGGCGGGAAGAGGACAACGCGTCCAAGGTGCTGGGCTTCTACGAACAGGAAGTGTGCGCCCTGCTCGACCGACTTTCCGGACGGTGTGATGTTCTGGTCGATTTGGGCGGCGCCGATGGCTTCTATGCGGTCGGCATGGTCGAACGCGGGCACTTCCGCGAATCGCACTGCTTCGAGATCGAGGATCAGAGCCGCGCGAACATCGCCGCGATCGCGGCCGACAACGGCGTGGCCGGGCGGGTTCATCTTTACGGTGCCGCGACTTCGACGTTCGCCCGTGACCTCACAGCAGCGGGCGTCGACTTTCGTCGTGCCGCGGTCCTGGTCGACATCGAAAGCAACGAGTTCGAAGTCCTCAACACCCAGTGCCTCCACGACCTGCGTCATTCACACGTGATCGTCGAAATTCACGACTTCATGCGCCCGCATGACGGCGCGCAGCGCTACGCCGAGCTGCGCGAGCGCGCGCAAGTCGATTTCCACGTCCATTCCTTTACCACCGGGGCGCGAGATCCGTCGTCGATCCCGTTTTTACGCAATGGCTGGACCGATACCGATCGCTGGTTGCTCTGCTCGGAGAGCCGCGCGACTTTGATGACCTGGCTGTATCTCGAACCGAAGGAGACCTGCTGATATTGATCCAGGAGCACACAAAAAAAGCGCCGCAATCCGATGACCTTGGCCGGGAGACGGATTGCGGCGGGAATTCACAAACCACCGTTGTTATTCTGAGGTAATTGTAGATGAATCACCTTTCATACCCTGCAATGCGCGATTCGTTGCGCGTGCGGCGGAAGTTGATCGCTGTCACGGTAACGACTGCTGTACTCGCGCTTTCCGGTGAGGCGTCGGCGCAGTACGTCAGTGTCAACTCCACCGGAAGCGCTGCCCATGCGAGCGGAACGGACGGCATCGCCGTAGGCTCTGCGGCCACGGCCGCCGGCAGCGACAGCACCGCGATCGGCACAAACGCGCGTGTTTATCCCACTACCGATACCGGTTCAATGGCGCTCGGATACGGAGCGAAGGTCGCGCCGGGCGGTGCAACCACGTCATCCGGAAACCTCGCGATCGGTGTGAATGCGGCCGTTGGCGGGAATACCGCGGGCGACATTTCAAATGCGATCGCCATCGGCACGAGCGCAGTGTCGGAGCGGTCGGGGGGATCTCCATCGGCGCCTCCAGCCACAACGCCGGAGCGGCAATCGCGATCGGCAATAGTGCGTCGACCGGCATCGACGGTCAGATTGCAATCGGCACGGGCGCCCTCGCCGATCCTTCATCGTTCGGCACACCGGGCGGCATCGCGATCGGGCAAAACTCGTATACCAGCGGGGTTGGCGCGGCATTGGGGGTGGATGCACACGCATCGGGCAACTCTGTCGCGGCCGGCGCGAACTCGTACGCAGGATGGCGCGACACTGCCGTCGGCGTGCAAGCGACGGCCACGGGAGACACATCTGTCGCCATCGGTTATCAGAGCAATGACGCGGGTCGCGATCGGGTCGTCAGCGTTGGCGCGAGCGGTCTGACGCGCGCCGTGACGAACGTGACGGCGGGGACGACGACGACGGACGCGGCAAACGTCGGCCAGCTGCCCGGCACGATCAACGGTAACGTCGTGACGATGGGAAACATGTTGACGCCGGGTGCCAGCGTCGGCCCCGCGACGGTCACGAACGTGGCTCCTGGCACGTTGACGGGCGGGAGCACGGACGCGGTCAACGGCTCGCAATTGTTCACAACCAATCTGGCCGTCACGACCCACAAGCAGATGCTCGACAACCTGTCAGGGCGCGTTGTAAACGGCACGATCGGTCTGGTGCAGCAGCAGGCCGGCGCACCAGGCAGCGGCACGATTACGGTGGGGGCACAGACCGGCGGTACGTCCGTCGATCTCACCGGCACTGACGGGGCGCGTACCATCTCCGGTGTTGCCGCCGGCACGGCGACGACCGATGCGGTCAACGTCGGCCAGCTGAACACGGTCGCCAGCGTCGCGTCGAACTCGGTGCAGTACGACACTACCGGCCACACGTCGGTGACGCTCGGCGGAGCCGCGGCTGCAGCGCCGGTCGCGCTGACGAACGTGGCGGCCGGCACGCTGTCGGCAACGAGCGTTGATGCTGTCAACGGCGCGCAGCTGTTCGCGGCCAATCAGGCCGTCGCGAACACCTCGACGTCGGTCACGAACCTCACGAACGGCATCAACGCCGGAACGGTCGGCCTCGTTCAGCAAACCGGCGGCGCACCGGGCAGCGGCCCGATCGCGGTCGGCGCACAGACTGGCGGCATGTCCGTCGACTTCACCGGGACGAACGGCGCACGCACGCTCTCGGGCGTCGCAGCGGGTACGGCAACGACGGATGCCGTCAATGTCGGCCAGCTCAGTGCAGTCGCCGGCGCGACGGCCAATGCGGTCCAGTACGACAGTACCGGCCACACGTCGGTCACGCTCGGCGGCACGACGGCTGCATCGCCCGTCGCGCTGACGAACGTGGCGGCCGGAACGCTGTCCGCCTCGAGCACCGACGCCGTCAACGGCTCACAGCTGAACACGACGAATCAGGCCGTCGCGAACACGTCGACGTCGGTCACGAACCTCATGAGCGGCATCAACGCCGGCACGGTCGGCCTGGTGCAACAGGCCGGCGGTGCGCCGGGCACCGGCACGATCACGGTCGGTGCGCAGACCAGCGGCACGGCTGTCGATTTCGCCGGCACGAACGGTGCGCGTACGCTGTCCGGCGTCGCGGGCGGCACGGCAACCACCGATGCCGTAAACGTCGGGCAGCTCAACGTCGTCGCCAGTACCGCGTCGAATTCGGTGCAGTACGACAACGCTGGCCACACGTCGGTGACGCTCGGCGGCACGGCAGCTGCAGCGCCGGTCGCGCTGACGAACGTGGCGGCCGGCACGCTGTCCGCTTCGAGCACGGACGCCGTCAACGGTGCGCAACTGAACACGACCAACCAGGCCGTTGCGAACACGTCGACGTCGGTGACGAATTTGTCGGCAAGCATCAATGCGGGCACGGTCGGTCTGGTGCAACAGGCCGGCGGTGCGCCTGGCCGCGGCACGATTACGGTCGGTGTGCAGACCGGCGGCACAACGGTCGATTTCGCCGGCACGAACGGCGCACGTACGCTGTCCGGCGTCGCGGCCGGCATCGCAGCGACCGACGTCGTGAACGTCGGGCAGCTCGATGCCGTCGCCGGCACCGCGTCGAACTCGGTCCAGTACGACAACGCGGACCATACGGTCGTCACACTCGGCGGCACCGCGGCAGGAGCGCCCGTCGCGCTGAGGAACGTGGCGGCCGGCACGCTGTCGGCCGCGAGCGCAGACGCGGTCAACGGCGCTCAACTGTTCGCGACGAACCAGGCCGTCGCGAGCACGTCGACGTCGGTGACGAATCTGTCGGCCAGCATCGATGCGGGCACGGTCGGCCTGGTGCGGCAGGCCGGCGGTGCGCCGGGAAGTGGCCCGATCACGGTTGGCGCGCAAACCGGCGGCCTGTCCGTCGACTTCGCCGGGACGACCGGTCCGCGCACGCTGGCCGGCGTCGCGGCTGGCACCGCTGCGACCGATGCGGTCAACGTTGGTCAGCTGAGCACGGTGGCCGGTACCGCGTCGAACTCGGTCCAGTACGACAACGCGGGCCATACGTCGGTCACGCTCGGCGGTACCGCGGCGGCAGCGCCGGTCGCGCTCACAAACGTGGCGGCCGGCACGCTGTCGGCCGCGAGCACGGACGCGGTCAACGGGGCACAGCTGAACACGACCAATCAGGCCGTCGCGAGCACGTCGAGATCTCTGATGAATCTGTCGGCAAGCATCGACGCCGGCACGGTCGGTGTGGTGCAGCAAGTCGGCGGCGCCCCGGGCAGAGGCGCGATCACGGTCGGCGCGCAGACCGGCGGCACGTCTGTCGACTTCGCCGGGACGAGCGGCGCACGCACGCTCTCGGGCGTCGCGGCCGGCACCGCCGCAACGGATGCCGTCAATGTCGGCCAGCTCGGCGCAGTTGCCGGCGTCGCGGCGAACGCGGTGCAGTACGACAACGCCGGCCATACGTCGGTCACGCTCGGCGGTGCGTCAGCTGCAGCGTCGGTGGCGCTCACGAACGTGGCGGCCGGCACGCTGTCGGCATCGAGCGTCGATGCCGTCAACGGTGGCCAGCTGTTCGCAACGAATCAGGCGGTCGCCAACACGTCGACGGTCGTCACGAACCTGTCGAACGGCATTGCGGCAGGCACGGTCGGTCTGGTGCAACAGGCCGGCGGTGCACCCGGCACCGGGCAGATCACGGTCGGCGGGCAAACTGGCGGCACGTCGGTCGACTTCTCCGGCACGGACGGGACGCGCAAGCTGTCTGGCGTCGCCGCCGGCACGGCCGCAACCGATGCCGTCAACGTCAGCCAGCTCAATGCAGTTGCTGGCGTCGCAACCAACGCGGTGCAGTACGACAACGCGGGCCGCACGTCGGTCACGCTCGGCGGCGCAGGTGCTGCAGCGCCGGTTGCTTTGACGAACGTGGCCGCCGGAGCGCTATCGGCCTCGAGTACGGACGCCGTCAACGGCGCACAACTGTATGCGACGAATCAAGCGTTGTCCGGCACAACGTCGACCGTCAACGCCCTGTCGACAGGAATCGCGGCCGGTACGATCGGTCTCGTGCAGCAGGCAGGCGGTGCACCCGGCACTGGGATGATCACAATCGGCGCGAAAACAGGCGGCACCGCTATCGACGTCTCCGGCACCAGCGGTGCGCGGCAACTGAAGGGGGTTGCCGCCGGGACTGACGCGACCGATGCAGTCAACGTCAGCCAGCTCAATGCCACCATCAGTAGCGCGACCGCGAATGCTGTCGTCTACGACAGCGCGGCGCGATCGATCGTGACCCTCGGCGGACTCGGCGCATCGGTGCCGGTGACGTTGCGCAATGTGGCGGCTGGCGTTTTGTCCGGCAATAGCACCGACGCCGTCAACGGCTCCCAGCTCTACATGACGAACCAGGCTGTCGCCGCTAACACGGGTGCGATTGACGCTCTCACGAACAGCCTGACCGACGTCCAGCGCTCCATGGCCAGGAACGCAGCGCAACTGCAGCCGATCGTCAGTGCCGATGCGTTGAAGTACTTCGCGGCATCGTCGACCGGTGCACCTGCGAGCGCGAGCGGCACAGAGACAGTTGCAGCTGGAGGCAATGCACTTGCCGCCGGTGCCCACAGTGTCGCAATCGGTACCGGCGCACAGGCAATCGGCAGTGGCGCTCTCGCGCTCGGTGCGAATACATCGGCCAAGGGAAGCAACTCAATCGCCCTCGGTCAGGGTTCCGACGCGTCGGCCGACAACACCGTATCAATTGGCAACAGTGCGACGGGGCTCACGCGCACGCTGACGAACGTCTCTGCCGGTGGCGCACCGACCGACGCCGTCAATGTCCGGCAGCTCAGCGACGCGGTCGGAGGGCTGCGCTCGCAGATCGAGCACGACCGGGCCGATGCGAACGGTGGCTCGGCCAGTGCCGTTGCGATCGCATCGCTGCCGCAGGCGCCCGCGCCTGGTCACAGCGTCGTGTCGATCGGCGGGGGCACGTATGCGGGTCAATCCGCAGTGGCGGTCGGCATGTCCACCTACGCCGGCCGCTGGATCCTGAAGGCATCCGGTTCGACCAACACACGCGGCACGGTCGCTGCGGGTGCTGGTGCCGCGTACGTCTGGTAACGCCCCGTCGACCCTTTCATTTACCTGGAGACTCAGATGAAACGACCCAACTATCGCTCTGCTCTGCTCGCCGCTTGCGTTGCCGTTGCGGCGTTCCTCGTTACCGCCTGCTTTGGCCACCGCGCCTGGCCGATCGTGGCAGCAACGCTGCTGGCAATTCCGCTGGCATCACTGTTCGTCAAAGCGACAAATCGATGGCGCCGGCAGCAGGCGGTCGACCGACCCTCCGTGACGATAACCGAGGCCACTGTTTGGGAGTTACGTCTCAATGATGTGCCGGCGGCTGAAGTGCCCGAGCACGTCGTCCGTCGCATCGAGCACGAACTCGCGCAGGAGCGGCAATGGGATCTGCGTGTCGCGTCGATCCTCAGCTATGCCGGCGCCGTGCTGTGCCAGCTCGCGTACACCGCACTGTGCATACCGCTCGCGATCTTCGCCTTCGCGGGCCTGTCATGGGCAACCAATCCGGCCGGGTTCGCGCATCTCGCGCGTCAAATCCTGAACGCCAGCGAAACAGAACTGCGTGCTGTGGTCGACGGCCTTGCTTGGACCGCGATCGGCTTCAGCGGCATGGTGCTGGTGATGTGGCACGCCTTCGGGGGGCGGACGCGGATCCCTGACCACTACGACGAAGCGTGGCACGAGGAGATTCGTCTCGCTGCGCGCATCGCCCCCCGCGGTGAGTTCACGCTGCACCTCTCGGGCCAGGTAGTGCCGGCTGGATTTCGCGTGACGCGAGGTCCGCGCCTTACCGTGCACTACTGGCCGAACAGTCGACGCAGCTCGCCTAATCGGCACGACGTCGCTTAACGGAAATCGTCCGCACAAATGAAAAACCCCCGTTGACGGACGGGGGCTCTTCAAGATGAAGCGCGACGGAGAAAGAGCAATCGGCAACACCACAACGAAGCCGATTCTATCGAAGCTCTTTTCGCTGTCAAGCGACATCTGTGTGACCACAACCATCATAAATTGAGCGCCAGATGAATCGAAAGACCGAGGGCGGGAAATACTCCCGAGACGCGCAGCGCACTGCGCCAGCAGGGGCCGTCGACGACTGTCGTTGCCGACACCGGACAACACATTCACGAACATCCGATCGATCGACGTCGATCGGCAGGGAGCGCGGCTGCCGATAGGTTCGCGCGTGAACTTCCCTTTCCTCGATCCGCTTCTGCCCGACCAGTCCAATCCTGTCGGCGTGGGCGCGCCTGATCAGCTGACGGCTGCGGCCGCGCCGATCGGCGCGCACCGCATGCGCGTCGCCAAGACGGTGCTGCCCGAGCGCGTGTGGCCCGACGACATCCCGTCGCCGGCGCCGGCGAACGCACCGCGGATTCTGCGCGAGCTCAAGACTCGCCTGTCGCGCTACCTTGACAAGCCCGCGCAGTGGCTCGCGCAGCTGAACGCGGCGAACGGCAGCCGTCGGCAGCAGCGCAGCGAGCGACGTCTCGCGTGCGTGCAGCTCGCGCGCGCGATGATCAAGTATTGCGACTTGCGCACGATGCGCATCGGTGTGCCGGGCGCGGCTGGCTGGATCGATTTCACGCTGCCGTACCTGGCGGCCCAGGCTGGCCTGTCGGAGCGCCGTGCCGAGCGCGCGCTGCGCGACCTGCAGAAGGCTCGGCTGGTGAAGGTGCGGCGCCAGTGCGAACTCGAGGAAACCGAGCAAGGGGTGCGGTACAAGGGCGTCGCGTCGATCAAGTATCTGACGTCGACGCTCTTCGAGTCGTTCGGGCTCGGGAAATGGCTGCGGCACGAACGCACGCGCGCGCACCTGCGTGCACAGCGCCGCGCGAACCAGCAGCGCAAGCGAACGCAGCAGGGTTCGGCGCTGGGCGCGCAGCTCGTCGAGCAACTCGCCGGCATCGAGGCACGCGCCCGGCGCCAGGCTGCAGCAGCGGGTGCCGCACAGCGCGAAGCGGTCGACCTTGACCGTGCGATCAAGCTGCGTGTCGGCGAACTGCTGCACGCGCACCCGGACTGGGATCGGGACACCCTCTATGCCGCCGCTCGGCGGCAGCTCGCCCCACCCGGCGATTCCGTTTAGCCGGCGCGCTGCGGCCGGTTCTCTAACCTGACCACCTTCCCCCTATCGCGCAAGCGAGGCACCCGCACGTCCGGATGGCCGATTTGCCGGCATTTCGCGCTCGCGCGCGGGGCCCTGCAGGCGGAAAAAGCGCCGGCGATTGCACGATTTTGCGATCGCCGCGTGCAGCGCTGTGGATAAAAGCATTTAAATGTCGGGTCTGATCGTATTTAAGTGTCGGCTCTTATTCAGGACACAGATCTTACCTACCCCTCCAAATCCAGCCGCGGCAATGCCGCGGTGTCACGCGGGCTCCGCCCGCTTGGCAGGAAACCCCCACGGGCTGCATGCGCTTTCCACCGGCAGGCCGTAAGCGCTACGGCGGCCGCCGGCCGCCGTAGCGCTTACGGCGCGACAAAAGATTTCGGGGCGCGTCAGAGCCGCACCCCGAAATCAGCGCGCGCGCGTGCGCGCCCGGCTGCCCGCAAGCACCGTCGACTATCCCCGGCAGCTTAGCTTTCAGAGAGGGGGGCAATCTGAATACGCAACTAACGGTCAAGCGGATCGCCCCCGCCAAAATTTTCCCCTGCCACTCCACGCCCCCGTGTCTACAAGAACGGGGCCGCCCTCAACCCTCGTGGAATCCGCACAATTCTGTTCAGCCCGTGCCTGAGCGCGATACTCTGTCGGAAGAGCAATGGTTATGGGAGACGACGATGTGCTACTCGGCCAAGATCCAGGCGAACTATCGAGAGTACGTCCGACGTTACGGCGCCGACATGGACATCGAGACGTTCCGGCGTATCTTTTTCGCGCGCGCATCCGGCGCCGACATCAAGATCCCGAAAGCGGTCGACGCAGCATTCGCTGGTGTCGATGACGAAATCTCGGCCGCGATCGCTGCGTATCGAAGCCAGCGAACACGGAAACTGGAGACCGAACTGTTCGAGCAGCGAGCGCGGCTCGCCGCGGCCGAGAAGAAGCTCGCCGTGAAGATCACGAAGAAGGCGAGCGAGGACGTTCGAATCGCCACGGACAAGATCGATGCGGCGACGCGCGGGCTCAACGATCTCCGCCGGCAGGACCTGCAGGAGCGTGATTCGCGAATCTTTCCCGGCTGGTATGCACCCGTGCTGATCGAGGTCGACGGCAAGCGCATGGTCGTGCCGATGCGGTATCGATGCCGTATACCGGGCTGGACCGAAGCGGACGAGAAGCAAAAGAACGGAAGCTATAACGCGAGGGCCGATTCGCTCAGTACCGCCTGGCGCAAGGTCTTCGGTTTCACGCATGGCCTCTTGCTCGTCGACGCATTTTTCGAAAACGTGAAGCGCGACGGCCAGAATGTCGTGCTTCGCTTCGACCCGACGCCCCCGCAGCACATGCAGGTCGCCTGCCTGTGGACCCGCACCGAGATCCCTGGCGGCGACGATTTGTGGTCGTTCGCGGCGATCACCGACGACCCACCACCGGAAGTGGCGGCAGCTGGCCACGACAGGTGCATCGTGCCCATTAAATCCTCGAACGTCGACGCCTGGCTCGCGCCCGATCCAAGCCGGCGCGCGCAGCTGCGCGAGATCCTCGCCGACCGCGAGCGGCCGTACTACGAGCACCAGCTCGCAGCGTAAACGCGGGGGTTGGTGGGGCGGTTATCTCTGTCATATGTCGCGGTAGGAATGCCCATTACTGGGCACCCCCCGCACAGATCCCGGCGTGCGCGATTCGCGCACCGGGCTCCTGCCTCGGGTGGTTGGCGTCAAACCGCACGACCGGCCAGGGGTGAAGGATGCGAGCCTTGGGTATCCACTGCTTCGCGAGCCGGTGCATCTTTGCCCACGTGGTGTCGTCCTTTTGGCTGCGGCGCCGAAGCGCCAGCCTCCAGAGGTCGATCACGCGCGCGCGGAAGGCTCGCAACGCAGCGAAGTTGGTCGGCACCGCATGGTAGTTGAAGTACCCTTGAACCACGCGGCGTAACCAGTCCCCTTGCTCGGGAATCGACTGGTGCCATCTGTGCCGCAACTCATCCTTGATTCCCTTCAGCGCCGTTCGAAGACGGTCGCTCCGCGTCTTACGCATGAGCATGAACCTACCGTCTTTCGCACGGCCACTGATGTGGGTGAATCCAAGGAAGTTGAACGTCTCGGGTTTGCCCAGCCCTCGGCTTGCCCGGTTCCGGGCCGCAAAGCGCCCGAATTCGATCAGCCGGGTTTTCTCCGGGTGTACCGACAGCCCAAACTGCTCCAGTCGTTGTTGCATGGCCCGCCTGAACCGCTTCGCATCGTGTGGTTTATCGAAACCAACCACGACGTCGTCGGCGTATCGGACGATTACGACGTTCCCCTCGGCGTGGCGCTTGCGCCACTGGTTTGCCCAGAGGTCGAAGACGTAATGCAGGTAGATGTTCGCCAGCAGAGGCGAGATGACAGACCCTTGCGGCGTCCCCTCGTCTGTGGGCTCGATCACCCCGTCTTCCATCGCTCCCGCCTTCAGCCATTTGCGGATCAGTCGGATCACACGCTGGTCGCCTATGCGATGTTCCACGAAACGGATCAGCCAATCGTGGTCGACCGTATCAAAGAACCTGCTGATGTCGGCGTCCAGAATCCAGCTCACGCTCGTGCGAGCGATTCCCGTCGCAAGTGCATCCAGCGCATCGTGCTGGCTGCGTTGCGGCCGGAAACCGTATGAGAATCCCAAGAAGTCCATCTCGTAGACAGCATTGAGTACTGCCACCAGTGCACGCTGGACGATCTTGTCTTCCAGCGCAGCAATGCCCAGCGGTCGCTGTTTGCCATCCGCCTTCGGTATGTACCGTCTGCGACTGGGCAGCGCCCGATAAGCCTGCCGGCGGAGTCTGCCATGCAGGTCTTCGAGATTTCGGTCGAGATCTTGCTCATAGTCGTGCCACGTCACGCCATCGACCCCGGCTGCCGCCTTCCGCTTCAGCCAGAAGAACGCCGTCGCCAGAAGGTCGAGGTCGATCAAGTGGTACAACGCCGTGAACTTCTCCTTCTTCCTTTGCCTTGCGGCTTGACGCACACGGTCCAGTCTCTGGGACACGCTTATCCGGCTCTGCGTCCGGCGCGTGCGCGACCATTCCGTGTTCCCCTTGGCCCCACCCCTTCGCTCCACTGACTCCGCATCCGGTTGCCCGGGTTTGTTCGCCAGCTTCTTCGCTACTATGGGCGAGTCCGACTTCTCCCATCCGTTCGTCATCGGCTTCAGCTCCTCGCCTTCCCGATGCGGACCGCTCGACCATATTTCCGTCGGCGGCCAGATGGGAGATCTCCCGGTTCCCGCGTAGAGATCGTACTGACATGCCAGGGTCTCAGACCACGCCGAGTCCGCGCAGCGCTCGCGATAGCGCGCCGCGCGATGTTGCCTTCCGCATACAGCAGTACGTCAGCACTCGGGAATGTATCCATTTCGTGGCTCAATGGCTGGCCTATCAGCGCCCCTGTCAACGCTTCGCAACCCGCCTCGCGGCTGGCCACGCATGACTCGGGGAAATCGTGAATCGCTAGTTCTTGCAATGTCGGGGACTTTCACCCCTTGATCTCTACCGGTCTCCCGGCGCACACTGTACAAACATACAGTATTTTGCGTAACCGACCCCATGCACCCCGCCCTCGCCCATCCTGAAGCCATACATCCGGCCCTTTGGCGCGCCAGTCAGCTGGCGCGCCCGAGCGTGCGCGGCGTCGACACGGGCCATCTGGAACTCACGGCCGAACTGCCCGGCGGCGGCTGGCCGGCCGGCGCGCTGATCGAATTGCTCGCGCCACAGCCAGGCATCGGCGAGCTGCGGCTGCTGGCGCCGGTGCTCGCGCGCACGGCCGGCAAGCCGGTCATGCTGATCCAGCCGCCGCATGCGCTGCAACCGCTGGCGCTCGCGTATTGGGGTATCGATCCGTCCGGCTTCGTAACGCTGCCGGCGCCGCGCACGGCCGACGCGCTGTGGGCCGCCGAACAGGCGCTGCGCGCCGGCACGTGCGCGGCCGTGCTGCTCTGGCAGTCGCATGTCCGCGCGGACGCATTGCGGCGGCTCAACCTGGCTGCGCAGAGCGGGCAGGCCCTTTTCTATCTCTTCCGGCCTGTCGCCGCCGCGCGCGACGCGTCGCCGGCACCCTTGCGGCTCGCGCTGGCGCCGAAGCGTGACGGCATCGACGTCACGTTCCTGAAACGCCGCGGACCGGCACGCGACACGCCGCTGTTCGTTCCCCTGTCCCCCTCGCCGATTTTGTTGAACCGCCATGCAAGTCTGGATCGGCGTGCATCTGCCGCACCTCAACCTCGAAGTGTTCCGGCCACGATCGCCGGCGCCGTCGCCTGACGATGCGCGCGGACTCGTCGTGCTCGAGGGCGGCCGCGTCGTGGCGCTCGATCGCGCCGCACGTAAGCTCGGCGTGGTCGCCGGCATGCGCCGCGGTGGCGTGCTGTCGCTCGCGCCGGACGCGCAGATCCGCGAGCGCGACGCCGCGCGCGAGCGCGAACTCGTGCTCGGGGTTGCCTATGCGCTCCTTCAATTTACGCCAAGCGTCGTCGACGCCGACGAGGACGTCGTGGTGCTCGACGTGACCGCGAGCCTGCGCCTCTTTCACGGACTCCGCGCGCTGCGCCAGCGCGTGCGCGACGTCGTCGCGTCGTTCGGCGTCACCTCGGCGATATCCGTCGCGTCGTCGGGCCCGGCCGCGTGGATGGTCGCCCGCGGCCTGCGCGGCGGCCTCGCGCTGTCTGCGCGATCGCTGCGCCGCGCGCTCGCGCGCGTGCCGCTCGTCGTCGCGCCGGACGCGCGGCGCTACGCGAACTGGTTTGAGGATCTCGGCTGCGAAACGCTGGCCGATCTGCAGCGCTTGCCTCGCGCCGGATTGAAGAAGCGCTGCGGCACGCAGCTGCTCGACTGGCTCGACCAGGTCGCCGGCACCGCGCCGGCCGCCTACGACTGGCTCGAAATGCCGCCGTCGTTCGACACGCGCGTCGAACTGATGGATCGCGTCGAGCACGCCGAGGCGCTGCTGTTCGTCGCGCGCCGGCTGATCCTGCAGCTGACGGGCTGGCTCACCGCGAAGCAGCTGGACGTCGCCGCGTTCGCACTGCTGCTCGAGCACGAGCGCGGGCGGGAGGCGATCGCGCCGACCGAGATCGAGATCGCGTTGGGCGCCCCTACCCGCTTCGAGGAACACCTCACGCGGCTCGTCAAGGAGCGGCTCGGCCACGTCGAGCTCGCCGGGCCCGTGATTGCGGTGCGCCTGGTCGCCCGCAGCGTGCAGGAAGCGGCCGCGCCGAGCGACTCGCTATTTCCGGAGCCCGGCGGCACGCCGCAGGACCACGCGCGGCTGCTCGAACTGCTGACTGCGCGGCTCGGCGCCGAAAACGTGCTCGTCCCGGCTCCCATGGCCGACTACCGTCCGGAGCCGGCCGCCCGATGGGTGCCGATGCGCGACGCGCCGAAGCCGGCGCCGCTGCCGGCGGATCTGCCACGCCCGGCGTGGCTGCTTGCCAAGCCGGTGCCGCTGCTCACGCGCCAGCATCGCCCGTTCTACGGCACGCCGCTGCGCATGGTATCGCCCGGCGAGCGCATCGAAGGCGGCTGGCAGGACGGGCAGACCGTGACGCGCGACTACTTCGTTGCCGAGGACGACCACGGCGTCTGCTATTGGATCTACAAGGAGCGGCCGACAGCTAGCGACGAGAGCGAAGCGCGCTTCTTCCTCCACGGCCTGTTCGGCTGATCCGTCATGGACGCCGGCAGTTTCGGCGCCCTGCCCGCCTACGCGGAACTGCAGGTCGCCTCCGATTTCTCGTTCCTGCACGGTGCATCGCGCGCGGAGGAATACGTCGCGCGCGCGGCGCAGCTCGGCTACAGCGCGATCGCGATCACCGACGAATGCTCGCTCGCCGGCGTCGTGCGCGCACACGTCGAAGCGAAGTCGGCGAACATGCCGCTGATCATCGGCTCGCACTTCCAGCTGACGGCCGCCGACGGCTCATCCGCGCTCGCCTTCACCGCGCTCGCGATGAATCGCGACGGTTACGGCAATCTCTGCGAATTCATTTCGCTCGGTCGCATGCGCGGTAAGAAGGGCTCGTATCGACTCGCACCGCTCGACGTCGACCATCCCGAAGCACCATACGCACACCTGCGCGGCTTGCCGGATTGCCTGGCGATCCTGTCGCCCGACTTCCCCGCCAACGAGCAACGCCTTGACGCGCAGGTCGAATGGTTCGCGCGCGTGTTCGGCGATCGCGCATGGATCGCGCTGACGCTGCACGCACGCGCGATGGACGACATCCACCGCGGCGTGCTCGAGCGCGTCGCCGCGCGTCACGGCGTGCCGGTGGTGGCCACCAGCTGGCCGCTGATGCACGTTCGGTCGCGCAAGCCGCTGCAAGACGTGCTGACGGGAATTCGCGTCGGCCGACCGGTAACGGAGTGCGGGTACGAGCTCGCACCGAACGCGGAGCGTCACCTGCGATCGCGCCTGCGGCTCGCCAACCTCTATCCCGCCGGCGCGCTCGAGGAAACCGTACGCGTCGCGCGGCGCTGCACGTTCTCGCTCGACGACCTCAAATACGAGTATCCCGACGAACTGGTACCGGCCGGCACTGACCCGGCGACGTACCTGCGCGAGCAGACCTACATCGGCGCGCGGCGGCGCTTCCCCGCCGGCATCCCGGTCGACGTCCAGGCGCAGATCGAGCACGAACTGCAGCTGATCGCGGACATGCATTACGAGGCGTATTTCCTGACCGTTTACGACATCGTGCAGTTCGCGCGCGAGCAAGGAATCTTGTGCCAGGGACGCGGCTCGGCGGCCAACTCGGCGGTCTGCTATTGCCTTGGCGTGACCGAAGTTGACCCGTCACGACAATCGATGCTGTTCGAGCGCTTCATCAGCAAAGAACGCAATAGTCCACCGGACATAGATGTCGACTTCGAGCATCAAAAACGCGAAATCGTTATGCAGTATATCTACCGCAAGTACGGCCGCGATCGCGCAGCGCTGACGGCCGCCGTCACGACGTACCGGCCGCGCAGCGCGTTGCGGGAAGCCGGCAAGGCGCTCGGCGTGGATACGGCGATCGTCGAGCGAGTGGCAAAGCAGCATCACTGGTTCGACTCGCGCGCCGATCTGCTGCAGCGGTTTGCCGAGGCCGGCCTCGATCCCGAGGCGCCGCTCAACCAGCAATGGGCCGCGTTTGCCGCGCAGCTGCTCGGCTATCCACGGCACCTGTCGCAGCACTCGGGTGGCTTCGTGATCAGCCGCGGCAAGCTCACCCGGCTCGTGCCTGTCGAGAACGCAGCGATGGAGGATCGCTCGATCATCCAATGGGACAAGGACGATATCGAGGCCCTCGGCATCCTCAAGATCGACGTCCTGGCGCTCGGCATGCTGTCGATGGTGCGCCGCGCGCTCGACATGATCTCGGAAAAGCGCGGCGAGACTTTCGAACTGCAGGATATCCCGGCCCAGGACAAGGCGACCTACGACATGCTGTGCGAAGGGGATAGCATGGGCGTGTTTCAGGTGGAATCGCGCGCGCAGATGTCGATGCTGCCGCGCTTGCGGCCGCAGTGCTTCTACGACCTGGTGATCGAAGTCGCGATCGTGCGCCCGGGCCCGGTGCAAGGCGGGATGGTGCATCCGTTTCTGCGCCGGCGCCAAGGGCTGGAGCCCGTCACGTTTCCGTCGGAGGGCATGGAGAAGGCACTGGCGCGCACGCTCGGCGTGCCGATCTTCCAGGAGCAGGTGATGCAGGTCGCGATGCTGGCGGCCGGCTTCTCCGCCGGCGAAGCCGACCAGCTCCGCCGGGCGATGGCGGCATGGAAGCGCAAGGGTGGGCTCGAGCCGTACCACGAACGTCTCGTGAGCGGTATGCTCGAGCGCGGCTACGATCGCGAGTTCGCCGAGTCGATCTTCGCGCAAATCAAGGGCTTCGGCGAGTATGGCTTCCCGGAGAGCCACGCGGCGAGCTTCGCGCTGCTCGTCTACTCGAGCGCATGGCTGCGTCGACACGAACCGGCCGTGTTCCTGGCCGCCCTGCTCAACAGCCAGCCCATGGGCTTTTACACGCCGTCGCAGCTGCTGCAGGACGCGCGGCGCCGCGGCGTTGAGGTACTGCCGGTCGACGTCAACGTGAGCACATGGGATTCGGCGATCGAAGGGTCGACGACGTCGGCGCCTGTGCGCCTCGGCTTCTCGCTGTTGCGCGGCATGCGCGAGGATGTCGCCGGCCGTATCGAACTCGCACGCGCAGCGCGGCCCTTCGTCGACGTCGCGGACCTCGCGCGCCGCGCGCAGCTCGATCGGCACGACCTGCAGGTGCTCGCGCGCGCGAACGCGCTTCGCTCACTCGCCGGCGGCAACCGGCGCGCCGCGCTTTGGCTCGCGGCCGCTGCCGTGCCTGATCGAGATCTATTGCGCGGCACCGAACGCGACGACGCAGTGCCGGCGCTGCCTCAAGCATCGGAGGGCCACGAGATCGTGACGGACTATCGAGCGATGGGCTTCACGCTCGGCCGGCATCCCCTGGCGCTACTGCGCGATCGCCTCGCGCTCGATCGCCTGCAGTCGGCCGAGCAGCTGGCGACATTGCGCAGCGGCCAGCTCGCGCGCGCGTGCGGATTGGTCACCGTTCGGCAACGTCCGGGCACGGCGAATGGTGTGCTGTTCATGACGCTCGAGGACGAGACGGGCCAAGTCAACGTGATCCTCTGGCCCGGCCTGCTGGAGAAGTTTCGAAAGGATGCGCTCGGCGCTTCGCTGCTGGCCGTGTACGGCGTATGGCAGGCCGAAGGTAAGGTGCGGCACCTGATCGCGAGCAAGCTCGTCGACCGGACCGAGTTGCTCGGTGCACTGCCGACCACGGCGCGGGAGTTCTGTTGATCGACGAACGGAAGCTCAATCAAATGCGACTTGACGAAGCTAGTCCGGTCATTTTTCGGACTTAAGCAACTGATATGTCCCGCTGTATTGAAGGTGTGCGCCTTCAACGGGTGGCTGTACCCACACCGCATTTCCTTCGACTGCGGTACAGGTAGAGGACGCGGTCATCTGCCCACTTTGATGACGTCCAAAAGGATCGCTCGAGACAGATATAACAAGTCGAGGGAAATTCGAACATACGAGCAGCCGCTGAGACTTCACTGACGACAGCAAAAACGTCCGCTCAATTCGACCTCGATCAATAAGGAATCGACCCGAGCCTCGAACGAACACGGTCGCGTCATCGGCTGATGCCGATTCAACATAGTACATCCCGCGATTTGAGAGATTGCCCTGAAATCCTATGTACGACGGCTTCCCGTCCTCGTAACACCAATTCTCCCAATGAATCGACGAGCAATTCGGAGCCCCCTCGCATCCGCTTGAAATCTCAGCCCTAGGAACGAACGTATCCAGGCACGACCCAGATGCAACGTCAATGACGCCACTTTCTCCGTGGGCTTCGACGTTCAGATAGATGGGCTTTGATGCGCCGTCAATACAAGTCCTCGCGCGTAAAGGCGACAACCCGTCGTTCAATTTAAACGGAGTTGGCTTCATATGCGGCGGATCGCCGATGTGAAAAGCCTTAAAGGGTGCCTCAATCCGAGGCGCCCACGGCGGACGAGCACTATTAGGACCCAATCGACACACGGAAGCCGCTGATACCGAGAAGCTTGCCATGCATGCCAGTATTACCACCAACCTTTGGTCGTATCGGCCACCGCCCATTTGTCTGGCGCTCCCTTGGACGAGCAAAAAAGCAAAAAACCGGGCTTGCAAGCAAGATTACTTCTTGATCTTAATCCATCACGAATACAGCAGACCACCAACACCAGCGATCCTCGTCGGACTACGATTGCAGCCGTTTACCTTTGCCACTCGCACTTCAGGCCGCTATAGCACCGCGTGACGATGCTCGTACAACATGCACAAGGTCAGACTTATCAATGGTCCAACTGACCAAGAAGCCTTCTTTCACGAGCTCGTCGAGTGCCTTCTTCAAGTTCGCGCGAAAGTGGAACAACTCTTTCGTCTGCGAACCGCACTGACGATGAAGGAAACGGACGGAATGCGCGAAAGGCACTGCATGCGTGTGGTAGTACGTATGCAACCACTTCGACAACTCATATCGCAGTCGCTGACGCTGCTCGCGGGCCAGCCGCGTGTAGTCGTCGTCAGAGAATAGCGCAACGATTTCGGGTTCCACGTACGCGACCCATCGCGTCTTCCCGTCAGTTCCCGTTTCGGTGCCTTCCTTCCACAGGAATTTACGGATCAGCGACCCGACAAACCCCTTTTTATTGCCCGTGAAGCGAACCTTGACTTGCCCCGCCTGCAGCCGCTCCAGCGTCGTCACGAGCCTGTCGTAACACTTTACCGACGTGCCCCAGCCAAGCGACTTCAACACACTGTAGCCAGTGAATTCCACCTTCTCGTTCAGCTGAGTATCCCGGGCCAAGTGAAGCACTTCAAGAAAGACGTCCGCGTCGTCCTGTCTAAGCTCTTCCCCGCTAAACGAAATTTCGACGCCATCAACGCTTGCGATCAGCGCCTTCTCCATTCGGCTACGCGGCGCATTCGATTTGTTCACGTTGAACAGAGCCGAGCGCGCGAGGGCGTTTGGCATCCCACGAACGTTCGCCGGCCACAGTGGAATCTGTGTCGGATGAGATTGCGTTTCCACACCCGCGCTGCTAGCGCGTGCTGCGATCGCTTTCACCTGGTCGACGATGGAATTTGCCATGCGAGAAGTATAAGTACGTGAATTGCGCCATCAAGACCCTTGTCTCGTCTCTCCAGCGATGGTTCAGCAAAAAAACTACGGGACTATCGTGCCTCCAGCGATGTACCACGGCGCATTCGTCACTGCAGCGATGTTCCTCGTTCCTCCAGCGTGATGTCCCTATCGTGCTTCCAGCGTGGTCAATCGTGCCTCCAGCGAGGCAACACTCGTATCGCCAGCGATGCCACTATCGTTCTTCCAGCGAGCGGCCCTTGCAAAAAACGCCTTTACAATCAATCCGCTACCACTGTTGTCCACAGCGCCTAATCTTCTTTTAATCTTTTTCTAATCGACCTATCCATCGTTGTAAGCACGATACCTATGCGCCAACAGAGCAGCGTCGGCATGGCAAATCATCGCTGGAAGAACGACAGTACAGGACAGAGAGGGCATCTCGACCATCGCTGGAGGAACGACCGCGCCCTATCAGCATCGCTGGAAGAACGACACGACACCGTCAAGCTGCCCCCCGAGCAAGGTGAGTACACACTCTCACGCTCATGCCCGTCCCATATAGAGCATCGCTGGAAGAACGTCACCCTCCATCGCTCCAGAGACGAGTCCAAAATACTAGGTAACGCTGGCTCCCATCGCTGCATAACCGATAGTCGTGTGTCCTGCCCGGTCACGTGAGCGATGTCCTCCAGCGTCATCCAGGAGACACTCTTCACGGTCTAACAGTCGCCCTATTCCTTTGGAAAAAGGGCCAAGATTTTTTCGCTGATCTCTGCCGCGACGTCCGGAGCCAAACCCTTCAGCTTCAACTCGATCCGGCCATCCTCCTCGAACGACTTGAACTCTCCCTTTGCCCCACGGAACGACAGTTGCTCGCGCGTAGACCGCGGCCGCTTAACCGTCCCTTTTGCCGCAGCCTTTCTGCGAGCGGCGACGTCGCGGTACCCGATCCCGGTCTTAGCAGCATCGAGGACGAGTTCGAGGGTCTCCTCTTCCCCTTTCACTTCCCAGAACTCCCGAATTGCGTTCAGCATTTTGAGAGAGAGAAGTTCCGGATACTCGGCGGCGGCTTGAACAATCCTGCTTGGCAGTTGAGCGAGCGACAGAGTCCGACTTACATGGTCTTCCCCGAGATTGAGCGCTTTGGCCAAAGCCACTTGTGTCGGATAAATCTTCCGCGAAAGCAGCTCTTTCCACTTGAGCGCGTCATCGAGCGGGCTTTGATCCTTACGCTCCACGTTGGCAGCGCGCGCTTCCTCATACAGTTCCCGCTCACTTGCTGGTTTAGGACGAATCTCTACCCGCAACGTCGGCAGCCCGGCCGCTCGAGCACCACGAAGGCGCCTCTCTCCGTCAATGAGCACGATGTCGCCTGCTTCATCGACATACGCGCTCGCCGATTGGCCTTGCCCGCGGGCCGTTAGGGACTCTGCCATCTCGGATACAGCAGAAGCTGTATAGATGGCTCTCGGATTGACAGAATTTGATTTAATTTTGCCAATTGGAACTTCATATGTCTGCCCAATTTCGTACTTCGTGGCACCTTGGCTCGAGCCAACCTCTCCGCCCCTAAGCTGCGAGATAGTCGCCAACGACGGCGCCATGCGCGGATCGCCGACGATCGGAGCCGACGAAGCTGCTTCCTCCACTGCGGCAACCCTCTCGACCGCTACCGCTTTTTTCCGAAATGTAGCCATTATTCGACCTCCGCCCCGTTGATCCGCTCAATGATTTCCCGATAGACCGCCTCCATCTCATCGATCGCCTTCTTCGACCGATCACGGCCCTTCAGCTCATGAACGGCCCTGCCGGTCTTGCCGGTCGCACGCCAAGCTTCTCTCTGCGGAATCTGGGAATCGAAAACTCGAATGTCTTCGCTTTTCAAATATGCCCGCAATTCCGCAGTCGCCTTCGATCCTTCTACCGGCGACACCCGAGTGAGCACCACGTATGCTGGGATCTCACCGCTTTCATGCCGCGGCCCCATGTCTTTAAGGGTCGCGAAGACATTCAGGGTCGACTCCACTTCTTGTTGATCAGGCCCGCAGGGGACCAGCACGAGATCGGATAACAGTGCGCATTCGAGCATCGTCCGATAGTTCTGCGCGCCGATGTCAACCACGACGAGGGTGTACTTGTTGGCAAGGTTTGCCAGTTCCCGGGCCGGATTAGCCGGGAGAGCGAGCACTGGAATGGCAGGTGTAACGCCCTCCTCGTTTCGAATTCGCGACCAACTCATCGCAGACCCCTGCTTATCAGTATCCAGAAGAACGACATCCACGTCTTCCGCGGCAGCCAGGGCTGCAATGTGCGTTGCTAACCGCGTCTTAGCAACACCTCCTTTTTCCGCCCCAATCGTGATGACCATTTCACCTCCACTGGAAAGTGTTTGTTTCAACGATCGGAGTTTTATTCTTCAGTCAAAATAAGTCAATCAAATAGCTATATTTTTTTGTGGCCTTTACAAAATGTGGTCAAGGAACAACGTTCGGAGCAAAAATGCCACCGACTTGGCCCGAGCCACGATCGCAGATCCGATGTTGGATGATTAGCCATGAACCGCACTTCTAAACAGTCTTGGCTCGAGCCAAGACCGGTTTCTATAGGGAGTCTCACAAGATGTCCAAGGGTTGGCTCGAGCCAAGATCCCACGGAAGCAGCTCATTGAGATTGGGGTGGTTACGCTTGCCACCGACCCAAAGAGTGCATTCGCCCTCTGTACGGCCGATCTTGGCTCGAGCCAAGACCGGCCTGGCCTAGTCAAATGCCCCATGCAACGGGCATATAGATTGCCCACATACCTGCAAAGCGAGGAGGGCATATGGGGCGGTGGACAAGTGAGCGCGGCATCCGTGCCCGGACGCCAGTAGCCAGAAATGGACGCATGCCGGAATTCATCGAGCCGTCGCTTGCTGTGCTTGCTGCAGAACCCCCAACGTCGGGAGAGTGGGGATATGAGATCAAATTCGACGGCTACCGGATGCTCGCGCGTATCGACGCTGGTGACGTTCGAATCTTCACCAGGAACGGCCACGACTGGACCGCCCGACTACCGCACCTGAGGTCAGTCCTTGAACGATTGCCGGTCAACCGTGCATGGATTGACGCGGAGGCCGTCTGGTTCGATACAGAAGGGCGCCCAAACTTCAACGGCCTGCAGAATGCGTTTGATAGACGTCGAACTGCGGGGATTTCGCTTGTCGTCTTCGACCTGATGTGGCTTAACAACAATGATCTCCGGCCGTGGACGTGGCGTGAACGCCGCGCCACGCTGACGAAGCTCGTTGCCGAAATTCTCGGGGACGAGGTGCGCTTCTCTGAGGCGATCGATGCCGACCCTGACGCCATGCTGGCCTCGGCGTGTGCCCTCGGCCTAGAGGGAATCATGGGCAAGCGGGTGGACGCGCCGTATCGCTCAGGAAGATCGGACCGCTGGATCAAACTCAAATGCAGTAAACGCCAGGAGTTCGTCATTGGCAGATTTTCGCGCCGTAAGGGCGCCACCGGGGGCGTGCGAGCGGTTCTGCTCGGTGTGTACGAGGAGGGCGGACAGCTGCGTTACGTCGGACACGTCGCGCCGCGCTTCGCGCCCCGCCAGGCACGGGAATTCGAAGACCGCCTTCCATCCTTGGGCCGCAAGCGCTCGCCGTTCGTCCGCGCGCCGGAACCCGAAGCCGATCGCGAGTTCCACTGGCTGAAGCCGGAGCTCGTTGCCGAAGTAGCGTTTCTCGAGTGGACGCCGACCGGACAGTTGCGTCATCCGTCGTTTCGCGGGCTGCGCGACGACAAGCCTGCACGGACCGTGACCCGCGAAGACCCACTTGAACTGAAACGGGCCCGCAACAGCAAGTGATTTACTCCAAGCAGACAGACCGATCGATCGATGCGCCGACATCGACATGAGTGCATTGCGAATTCGCGTCGGCTTGTATATGCTGTGGCATATGCCATCCTGTTTGAATTAGAGGTCCCCATGCCAACCCATGACACCCGCCACGCGCGCCTGTTTCGCAACGGGCGAAGCCAGGCCGTGCGGATCCCGCGCGAATTCGAATTGCCGGTCTCGGAGGTCACCATCCAGCGGGAAGGCCGCCGCTTGATCATTGAGCCCGTGGAGGCCGCGCCCTTGCGTGAGCTGTTCGCCCAATGGGCCCCGCTGGACGAGACCTTTCCGGACATCGAGGACCTTCCCGCTGAACCGGTCGACATCGAATGACGCTGTACCTGCTCGATACCAACATTTTGTCGAACGTGATCCGCGACCCGCGCGGCGCATGCGCCACCCGGATCGGAGAAACCCCGCCGGAGCAAGTGTGCACCTCGATCGTCGTCGCGGCGGAACTGCGGTTCGGCGTCTGGAAGCGTGGCTCTTCGACGCTCGCGCAGCGCGTCGAGCAGCTGCTCGCAAGCCTGACCGTGTTGCCGCTGCAGCCCGACGCGGACCGCTGCTACGGGCGATTGCGGGCCGAGCTCGAGAAGCAAGGCCAGTTGATCGGCGCCAACGACATGCTGATCGCCGCGCATGCGTTGGCCGTCGACGCGGTCCTGGTCACGGACAATACGGCTGAGTTCACCCGCGTTGCCGGGCTGCCGGTCGAAAACTGGCTGCGGCCAGCGACGTAACGCTGCGTGGCGGCCGCCCGCGGCACGATGGGCGCCACCGACGCACGACAGCGCGCCTGAGAACAGAATAGGAGCGGGGATGAACGGATTCGGCGGTGCGGCGATTTTTGCCTTTTCATTGACTGTCGGGTGCCTCGCGCTCGGCTGGAGCGTACCGGCGGGAGTAACGTTCGCGGCGTGCATCGTGTGCACGGTCAATGCGTCCCGGGGCGAGCAATAAGCGCCAGCCGACCGCCGGGCGCACCAGGTATGCCGATCGCCGTGCCGCGATACGTGGGCGTGGCGAAGGAGATGGCGAAGTGACCCACCCAATGACGGCTGTCCAGCAGATGTTCCTCGAGTGGTGCATCGGCTACATGAAGTTCCGGATCGCCGACGCGATGTCGGTCGGTCTGATGTCCCTCGAGGCCGAGCGCTACGATGCGCTGTGGACCATGCTGCAAAAGGGGCGGTACGGCTTCCTCTGCGACGACATGATCGAGACCGGCCGGCGCCTGTTTCCGGATCCGCCGAACGCACCGGAGGGTTCCGGGCTCGACGCGGCCTACGAGCACGTGTGTACGGCGCTCGACGACTGGTTGCCGAGCTTCGTCATCCCGCCGGGCCAGGTGTCGTTCCTGCCGGACCCCGAACTGCCGGACGATGAGCCCGCTGCGTGAGCGGCCGGCCCGGGAAGTAGAGCGCGAAAATCGAGAACAGAAGCGGGTCGGGCGATCCGACACGATCTATAAGGCCACGCTAAGGTCTAGTTAAGGATTTGATTGACAGCCGAGAAGCGGCCTGTATAATCGTCGAAAACATCCCAGATGGAGGGCGAAATGCCGCTGAACAAAGATTACCTGCAGGGCGCGTACGACGCGTTCGTCAACAGCGCGATCCAACGGGTGGCCCGTTCGGGCGACCAGGTTTACCACTTCAATATCCCGGCGAACGAGCTGAAGGATGCGTTTGGCCTCGAGCGCTTGCGCGACGAGACCGTCACGGAAGTGCGCAACTTCTTCGCGCGCAAGGGCGTGGATGCCGACTACGAACAGGGCGAGGGCTTCGACATCACGCTGGACCTGAATCGCGCGTCGTTGAAACCCGCCGATGCGCGCAACCTGGCGATCGCGCTGGAGGTCGAAAGCGGCCACTGACCATGCAGACCCGGCTGCGGCCGGGTTTTTGTGGCGCGTCGTCAATGCCGATAACTCCTCTGAGCGGCATTGACTGCACGACCCGCCCCCGATTCGGGGCGAGCAGGGCGTCCAGCCCGGATAGGCGGCTTGCCGACTGAAACGGACCTTGTCGACGGTACGGCAGCGTCTATACTGGGTTCGGCGACCGCTGGCTTGGACGGCACGGTCGCTGTAGTTGGGTTGAATGCGGGCTGTCCATGGCGTTGGGCGGCCCGATTTTTTTTAGCTTGGCACCTTGTCTGCTAATTCACATTAGCAGTCTGCTGTTTAATGGCTAAAATAGTAGTATTGCCATTTGCTAATATAGGGGCATATCAAGATGATGGGCCGGTTCCCCCAGGCGCGACGGCGGCCGCCGCGATCGGCGCGGGTCGAACCACGCGCGCGCCACGATGATCGCGTGAACGGTCCGCCCGGGCGGGAGCGGTCGGATGGCTAACCGGCCGCAAGCGGTGACGGTGCCGCCGCCGGCGACCTACACGCGCACCGACTTCGCGGCGCTGCGCGCGCGCATCCAGGGCATCCCGGCGGCGACTATCGCGCGTCGCTTCTACGACGTCGAAGACAGTGCAGTGCCGGCCGAGGCCGACGCGGTCGAGCAGCATCTCATGACGATGCGCGACGCGCTGGTGCGCCTGGCGCTGCTCAATGGTTCGGCGGCGCTGGCCGATCACTTGCGCGCGTCGATGCGGCAGCACGGCGAGGCGAAACTGACCGCCTTGACGCTTCGAATGGTCGAGGACGCGGCCAAGCTCGCGGCCGCCGCGCCAGCAGCCGACCACGCGGTTGCGCTGTGGTTCCGGCCGCTCATCGCGCGGCGGCTGGCCGGGGAAGGGATCGCGACGCTGGGCGAGCTGGTTGCGTACTGCAATCGGCACGGCGGCAGTTGGTGGCGGTCGGTGCCGCGCATCGGCCCATTGCGCGCCAGGACGCTGGTTGCGTGGCTGCGGCGGCACGAGACGACGCTCGGCGCGCGGGTCGACGCCGACGTCGACACGGCGCCGCTCGCGCCGGCGCCCGACCGCGCGATCGTGGTCGGCCCGGGCAGCGCGGCACTCGCGCCGCTTGAGCGACTGGCTGCGCCGGTCGAACTGTCGGGCGCGGGCGGCACGAACCGCGCGGTTGGGTTCCCGTTCATTCACGCCGAGCACGATCTGGCTGCGCTGCATGCGTGGCTCATGCGCTATCGGGATCGGCCGGCGACACTGCGCGCGTACACCCGCGAGGTCGAGCGCTTCGTGCTGTGGGCACTGAAGGTGCGCGGCATCGCGGTGTCGTCGCTACGGGTCGAGGACTGCGAGGCCTATAAGGATTTCCTGGGGCATCCGGCGGCGGACTTCTGCGGCCCGAAGCGCCCCCGCGTGAGCGGCCGCTGGCGGCCGTTCACCGGCTCACTGTCGGCCGACAGCCAGGCCTATGCGGTGCGCACGCTGCGCATGGCGTTCGACTGGCTGGTGAAAGTCCGCTATCTGGCCGGCAACCCGTTTAGCGCCGTGACGCTGCCGGCGACCGTCACGCGCGAATGGTCGCTGCAGGTCGAGCGGGCGTTGCCGGCCGATCTGCTGCGCACGCTGCGCGACACGCTCGATGCGCGCTGCGCCCGACCGGACGAGGACGCCACGCAGTGGCGCATCGCGCGCGCGGCGATCGGCCTGATGGTCGATTCGGGCCTGCGCCGCGCCGAAGCGGCGTGCGCACGGCGCAGCGGCCTGAAACGCGTGGATGGCATCAAGGGGCAAGCGGTGTGGACGCTGACGCTCATCGGCAAACGCAGCAAGGTGCGCACGGTGCCGGTCAGTCCGACGACGCTCGCGGCGCTGCGCGCGCACTGGGCCGATCGTGGGCTGATCTGGGACGACTGCCGGGCGCGGGCCGATGACAACGACGTGACTGATGATTCCGCGCCCGACTGGCCCTTGCTGGCACCCCTGACGATTCCCGGCACAGCGGCCGCGCAGGCGCGGCATGAAACCGGCGCCGAGACTTACGCGCCCGATGCACTCGGGCGCCTGGTGCGCACCGCGCTGCGACGCCTGCAGGTCGAGCTGCAGCGCTGGGGCGTGTTGTCGCTGTGGGACGCGGCGCAGCTGCAAAAAACCAGTGCGCATGCGTTGCGCCATACGTTCGGCACCGACGCGACCGCGCGCGGTGTGCCGATCGACGTGGTGCAGCAAATCCTCGGCCACGCGTCGCTCGCCACCACCTCGATCTACGTGAAGGCGCAGCAGCAGCGCGTGCTCGAGGCGGCCCTCGATTATTACCAGCAACAGGCGCGAGCGGCTCCCACCGAATCGGCGACGGCGCTCACGAGTTCCATGCCGCAGTTGATCCGTGATGACGAAGCGGGCGACGCCTTCAGTGCGCGCGACGATGACGAGGTGGCCGGGATGCGGGCCGCGCCGATCAAGCTCACGCTGCGTGTCGAGAACGTCGCGCCAGGCGGGCGGGGGCGGGCGCGCACGATCCGCGCGCTCGAGCGCGGCATCCTCGCTGATCACGCGGCCGAACGCATCGCGCCCGGCGTGTACGCGCTCAAGGTGCGGCACGAAGACGAGGCGGCGCTCGACGCGGAGCTCGAGACGCTGTTCGACGAGATCCGCGACGAAGCGCACCTGCACAATTGCGTGGCCGAGATCGATGCGCAGTGGGTCGGCACGGCGCGCACGTGGACCTATCGGGTGCCAGCCGGCAATGTGATTCCGTTTCCGGGCGGTGCCGGTAATTCCCGTGCGCCCGCGGCGGTGCGCGACGCCGCGTCCGTGCCGTCCGGCCCGCGCGTGATGCGGTTGCGGATCAGCCTGGAGGGGGTGGAACCGGCGATCTGGCGTCGGCTCGAGGTGCCGGCCGACATTGCGTTGGATGACCTACACGACGTGATCCAGGCCGCAATGGGCTGGCACAACCGCCATCGCTACGGCTTTGGCCTCGCCGGGGCGATCGGGATGCTACCGCCCACAGCGAGCGGCGCGGCCGACGTGCGGCTCGAGGCAACCGGCGGTGCCGGGTCATCGTTCACGTACACGTATGACCTGGATGACGACTGGCGGCATGTTATCGAGATCGAGGCCGTGTCCATCGCGGCGCCGGAGGTGCGCACCCCGCGGTGCGTGGCCGGCGCCCGTGCCTGTCCGCCCGAGGACTGCGGCGGTCCGGCCGGCTATGCGGCGCTGCTGCGCACGCTTTCCGGCCGAATGACTGATGACAAGCGCGAGTTGCTGGCATGGCTGGACGAACCCTTCGATCCGGAGGTATTCCGGGTGGCAGAGGCCAATGCGCGGCTCGCATCGCTTCGATGAGTTATACGTGTCCCGCGGATGCGACGGGTTGCCCGTTGACGTAAACGGCTAACGGCCGGGAGCGCGTAATACACCGCATGAACAGGTCGCTTGCGGACTGCCCCCGCGATGACACAGCTTGGACAGAGTCGGCATAAAACAGCAGATCGGCGCGTTGGCCGAGCGCAATCTTGCCGAGATTATCCAGCGCCAGCGACTGGGCTCCTTTCCACGTCAGCATATCGAAAAGCTCGTCGTTCTGATACCTCCAGTCGGAGGACTGTTCGCGCGCGAACAAGCGGGTCGCAAGTTCCCGATCAATCGCGGAATATCCCTGCCGTCGTATGCTATTCCAGTGATGGGCATCGCATGCGACGATTGCACACGCGGATGCATTCATCAGCCGCCAGTCGACTCGATTGAGCGACGAGACCGGGAACGCCATGACATGGCGATCGAGAACTCCCAGATTGGATAGCAAAGAGACACTGGAACAGCCATACGCGTCATGGAAATCGGAGATACCGTCTCCGCCGGCGTCGAGCCGAATGACCAAGCGGGACGCTTGGTCCTTTACGATCTCATGCAACGCCACGAGCAGCGCGGGTGACGCACCGAACTGTGAGCCGATCGCAGGGAACACTGAGACGCGCGAACCGGATGTACAGCGCTGCGTCTGGCGAAACCCGTGGATACACGCGCCGATCGACATGGTCACCGGTCTGTGTCCTCGGCCCACCCACCTATCCCTCAAGACATGGTAGAAGACGGGACGGATACCGAAGGCACCGACCGTTTGAGCATCCTGCGCCACATTTTCCGAAAAGATCCCTACGGTGGTGAATCCCGAGGCTACCGCTTGTCTGACGTAGTCGTACAGGTTTGCACACGCACTCTCCGCATTCAGTGACGCGCAGATGAGTCCCGGCAAGCAAAGCAGACCGCGCGCATCGCGTCGGATCGAAGCATGCGATGTCCCGGGCTCGCAGACGCCGACGATTTCTCCGGCGCAAATTTCAATGTCGGCTTCTCGCCAGATATGGCGATCGCTGTCGAAGTAGGTGGCGCGTTCGATGACCCAGCACGCGCCAGACCGGATGGCCTGTATCGCTTTAGGATCACCCGAAAATGCTCGCCACTCGCTTGCGCCGTGACGCACCGCTGTATCCGCATGCATGGTGGAAATTTTGTGCGAGTGTTGGTCGTTCGAAAGTAGCTTGTCGTCACAGTTTCGGTGCAGCGAAAATCTTTGCGAAGTATTCCCGTTGAACGGCTGGCAAGTTGAGCCCAGCAGCGTCTGCTGGATCCTTGATAAACGCGATGCTTGACAGCTCAGGATCGGCCTGACGGTCTAAGAACGATGCGATTCGTCCCGAGACTTCGGATCGGGACCACCTCAAACGAGCCTCTTTAAAAAACGCGCAACGCACGTCGTTTTCGACTCGAATCCATCCGTCGACCAACTCGTAGTCTGCCCGAGTCAAGCCGGTTTCTTCTTCAACCTCACGCGCCAGAGCACGTTCCAAGGCAACCGTTCCGTCCGGCAGAACGTCGTCGTCATTCAATGTCCCGGAGGGAAAGTAGGTCAGACCGGCATTCGAGGTATGCGACGCCATGGTGCCCAGTACATAGAAATCGTCTGATGTCCTAATTGCTGCGATTGGAAAGCAAAGCTTGGCGCTCCTGTCCGGATGGTCGAGTTCTCTCCACGCCATGAATGCCGCGTAGGTAGTTCGAAGCAGGTTCACCCGCAACGATCGATCATCGCCGGAGGTGCCGTGAGACATCAGTACCGGGCCGTTGAATATCTTGGGTTGGCTCTCCTTGAGGAAAGTCCAGACCCTGGCAATGTCTGACGAACGTGCAGTCTCGAAATTCCAGCGAACTTGAGGATCAAGTTTGGCCGATACGGACGAGTATCTTTGAAAAATTCCCATTCATTCCCTCGACAAAAAGGTTCGTTCCACCTCTACAGGATTCGCTGTTCGACTTCCGCCTCGACATTGAAGTGTTTCCACATCTCGCTCCGCATGAAGTCGATCAACTGGCAAATGTCGTTCGCGCGTCCGGGACGCCGAACAACGATGAACCCGGCGTGCTTGGGCGAAATCCGTGCTGTGCCGATGGTGAGCCCCTTGTGCCCGAGTGCCTCGATCATTTCACCGATTTTCATCCCGTGCGCTGGTCGTTTGAACACGCTCCCAGCGTTCGGTTCCGAGCCGGGAAATCGCTCGCGCCTGAGCGCGAGATTAGCCAGTCGCCGGATCCGGAGCTCGTGCGGATCGCCATCATGTAGTCGGAAGTACGCGCCGAGTACCACGTACGCGCCGTGCTGGAAGCCGGAAGATCGGTATCCCCATTCGCACTCGGACCGATCGAGTTCGATCACTTGCCGGGTGTGGATCGCATAAACCCGTACCGATTGAACGACACTGGAAATGTCGTCCCCGAATGCTCCCGCGTTCATCACTATGCCTCCGCCAACTGAGCCCGGAATGTTTCCCAGAACCTCGAATCCGGCCAGTCCGAAGCGCTCGCATGCTAACCCGACCCTACGAAGGCTGGCGCCGGCATCGGCATACACAACATGTTCGGCCAGCCGCGTGACGGCGCCGAAACGACGACCGAATTTCATGACGCGAGGGTAGCGTGTCCGAGACAGAATCACGTTGCTGCCATGGCCGAGAATCGGAAACGACGCTGCACCGCCGCGCTCGAACATTTCAGCGACGTCATCCGCGCAGCGCGGCAACAGCAGTTCTTCACAGGTCGAGGCAAGCCGATACGAGTTGGCGTACTCGAGATTGACCTCACGCAATATTTTCGGGCAGTCCATGGCGGTCATTTTTGGTCAGCAAGTAGGGCCCCAGCGCAAGCGTTCGGAGCCCAGATCGAACGAAAACTGAAACGGCATCTTCCGGCGTTTCAACAATCGGTTCGCCATGGATGTTGAACGAAGTGTTCAGTACGGCGGGAATACCGGTCAGCGCGTGGAATCGTGCGACCAGTCGGTAGTAAGTTTCGTTATCGTCCCGCCGCAGGATCTGCGCACGCGCGGTCTTGTCTTTCGGATGAATCGCTGCGGCAAGCAACTTGGCACCCTCGGTGGTCGTATCGAAGGAAATCATCATATGCGGCGAGTGTGGGATCGCTTTGGTCGCCAACAATTGATCGACACCGATGTCGAGTACCGAAGGCGCAAAGGGCATCCAGAAATCACGAGACTTGATGGCCGAATTGATTTCCTGGAGATTACCGATCGAATCCGGGCGACTAAGAATCGACCGATTGCCAAGCGCCCGCGCGCCGAACTCGGCACCTGCTGCAAAACGGGCGACGATTCTTCCCGCCGCCAGCTGTTCCGCCACGGCGTCTTCAATGTCCTTCGGTCGATCTACGGTCACGTCAGCCCCCTTCACTGCGTCAAGCGCACGCTCGTATGAATCGGACCCGTAGCGCCGGCCACAGTAGATGTCGCGCAGACCGCCTTCCGGAGATACGTCGAGCTTTGACGAAAGTGCCCACGCGGCCCCCAGGCTGTTGCTTTCGTCGCCACACGATGGAATGACGTAGAAGTCTGCGATTGACGGATGTTGGCTCAGGTGTTGATTTAGCTTGACGTTCATGAAAGCACCTCCCGCCACCGCAAGCGAGTCAGTTCCGAGTGACCTGCCCCCATCAATAGGGCCAATGGGCTTCTAGCAAAGTCCCTTTAAACCAACTCCTGGAAAGCGGCAGGAGTATCCGCGGTTGCCCGATGTTTCGCCGCAAACTCTGACGGCGCAAGGTAGTTCAGTGCGCTGTGCGGCCTTTGCTCGTTGTAGTCCTGACGCCATGCCGCGATGACTGCCCGAGCATGCGCGAGCGTCGTGAACCAGTGCTCGTTAAGGCATTCGTCGCGGAACTTGCCGTTGAACGATTCGATGTACGCATTCTGCGTTGGCTTGCCCGCCTGAATCAACTTCAGAGCGACGCCGTTCGCATACGCCCACTGGTCAAGCGCGCGGCTCGTAAATTCGGGGCCCTGGTCTGTTCGCACCGCCTTGGGATAGCCACGGAAGCGAGCTGCGCGGTCCAATGCCCGAGCGACATACAAACCTGAGATGCCATGGTCGACAACGATGTCGACAGCCTCTTTCGTGAAGTCGTCGACGACGGTCAGGCACTTCACGCGCCGGCCGTTGGAAAGCGCATCCATCACGAAATCGATTGACCACACCTCGTTGGGGGCGCCCGGCAATGCCAGTTGCTCGCGCTCAATCATTACGCCGTGGCGCTTGCGACGGCGCCGCACAGCCAGCCCTGCCTCACGGTACAGGCGATAGATGCGCTTGTGATTGGCGTGCGTGCCTTCGCGTTCCACTAGGGCGTGCAATCGGCGGTAGCCGAATCGACGACGTTCGTGTGCCAACTCCACCAGACGCGCCGCTAGCACCTCATTCTCGTGGTCTGGCTTCGCGTCGTAATGCAGCACGCTGCGAGAAAGCCCGACAAGCCGGCAGGCGCGGCGCTCGGAGATGTTGACCTTCCCCCGAATCGCCGATACTGCTTCGCGTTTGGCTTGCGGGCTCAGGGCTTTCCCTTGACGACGACCTTCAACGCTTCCATATCGAGCATTGCTTCGGCCAGCAGCTTCTTCAGCCGGGCATTCTCCACCTCGAGGTTCTTGAGCCGGCGGGCTTCCGAGACCTCCATGCCGCCGAACTTCGCACGCCAAGTGTAGAACGACGCATCACTGAACCCGTGCTTCCTGCACAGTTCCTTGACCGGCATACCGGCCTCGGCTTCCTTCAGAAACCCGATGATTTGCTGTTCCGTAAAGCGCTTCTTCATGTTCGTCTTCTTCTCCGAAAACGAACTTTACTAGACTCCGGCTGGCCCTGTTTGCAGGGGGCAGGTCAGTCACAACGGTGCTCGGCCGACGCTCCGAGCGCGATTGGGCATCTGAGTGAGCGGTTCTCTGCAGGCGCTGAGAAGAATGCATGTTGTTCCGGTTCGGTCACAATCGATCTTTCTGCTTCGCAGATAGCTCGCCCTGCGAGAACCGCACACCTGAATTTCGTGCGCAACCTTCCCTCGCCACTCTGCTTACCTGCAGTACCGAGATTGCCCGCGTCGTAACGAAGATTTTGCAAGCTGGCGTTTTTCGCTCGCCCATTGTCCGTCGTCCCCGGACTCGGACGTCGTAGCGCTAACTAAAGATTGCGATGAATCAGCTTCCGATTCGCGAGCGTATCGTTCAGCAGGCGGTCCCGATTCCCGACATCTTGCAGCTGCCGGTGCGCATTGAAATCGCTCTTCCGCGGTTCCGCGAAGTGTGTGCTGTCGGACGCGATAAAGGCGGGCGCATAAGCCTTGGCGGCGGCGATCGTGCCGATCTCGCGCACGCGTATCTCCTCGGCTAGCCGATTCCGAAACGTTGGAAGCGCGCGCACGGCTCGTCCCGAACCAAACCCGCCCAGCCGCGCTCACGACGCCCGCGACCAAGCGGCGAAACTGCTGCGTCGCCAACTCCAGCCGTTCTGTCGTCCGTCGCGGCTTGAGTTTCCCGTCCGTCACGTCCCGAATGACCATATCGGTATCGGTCGACCTCGCGCATCGTTATCGCGATCCGGCCTGTTGTAGGCATCGCGGCCCCCGGTACCGGACAGACGTAGCCGAACAGCAAACGCGGCTGGAACGCGGGCATTTCTATGTAGCCACTACAACTTGTCCCGTCGTTAGTATCTGTTATGTAAAATCATTCGGATTGCTATCAAATAAGGTGAGCACCATGGAATTGGAACCTCGGAGCATTCTCGCGCCCGGAACAGGTCTGTTAGAGATCTTGGGATATGGGATTACTTGGATCGCCGTTGTCGCAGCACTTATCTATCTTTTCGGACGGGTGAATAAGACTGCGGGGATTGTCGGTATGGTCGCCGGCTGCGCGATACTCATCCAGCACTTCATACAGTGATATGTTGAGAATCGCGCAACGTCCAATATGCTGTATTAACCGCCGGACGCGGCAAGCAACCGCTTTTTTGCTTCCGACGGCCGTTGAATAGGGAGCACTGACGATGTCGTTACTAGCCGGATGGTTTTTCGAGGGAGCGATGCTGCGCCACACGCCGTCGCTCACGGACCTTGCTGTTTGGGAAATCGCGTCCGGGGGAAGTTCGAAATCGCCGGCAACGCGCGAGCAGCCGGACGGGCTCCAAATGACAAGGAGGCGCAAGCTCGCAGTTGCTGTCAATGGTCGGAACATGACCCTGCGAGGTGAGCTGGATCGTCTCCCCGAGCAGGGGGAGTCCGTCCGCATGCTGGGCCTCCTCTATGCACGCCCGGACAGCGCGGCGGCCGAATTCGGCGGAACGAGGTGGTACGAGATCCGCCGTGACGGCGATTCGTACCGTGCTACCCCGACTTGAGACGCAGGCGACTTGGCCTCTAGAATTGCAGTACCGTTCGTCGCACAACTACTGGCGGACTGCTCGCCAGCGCCGCCTAATCTGCCCTATCGATGTCCACGCCGGTTACGTTAGAGTCGGCTTCGACCACGAGCTCGCGATGAAGCCGCGCGGCGGCTACAGGGGAATCGACGTTGGCGTGGAGAGCTGTTCCATCCCAGAGCTCGACCACCCATTTGTCCCGTACACGGCAGACGCCTATCGTCCAGCCGGTCCGATGCGAATAGCCGTAGTCGCTTACCACGGTCCACCCGAGCGCGACCATCGTGTCGCGCTGATCTAGCATCGGCGGGGCGATCATGCTTGATCCCGGGGTGCGCGGACTAGGTTCCCGCGCGCGCTGACCAGCTTGTAGTCGCCGACGCAGGCGGGACGTCCAGGGAGCGCAATGCGATCTCGAACGTTGATCCCTCGAATCAGATTGTCCATCCCACCCTCCCGAGCGCGTGGCGGCCGGTGCCACCGAAACACTGTATGTATATCAGGGGGGGGCGGACCGAGCGCAACATCCGGTCGAAGTTGCAGCGGCGTCAGCTGAGCCTGGATCCGGTGGCACTGCGCCGCGCGGGTGGCCGACCGTACGATCGACCCTCCCGCATCCGCTCAAGCCGCTCGAGCGCCACGGCGAACACCGCCAGCGGCTCGCGCGCAGCTGGTCCTCGCGCCACGTGATCAGCGCGGCGACGACCTCGTCTGCTCGATCCTCAATGGACCTTGGTCGTCTTGCTGAAGGCGCGAAAAAGCCGCGCAATCCAGCGTCGCCATCCTGGCAAATGCGCGATCTGATTTTCTGCCCGGCGAGTCGGGATTCGCGTGCGCCCGCTGTCTTTGACGATACGGTGTGGATGCATGGGTCGAATTCTCGCGTGGAATGCGTTCATTGTTCGGCCAGCTGCTCGAGCTCCTCGCATTCGCCGAAGAAATCTTGCTGGCCGGGAAGCGGCGCCGGCGGCCGACGCACCGCGCGCGGCCGCGGATGGCCGGACCGCTTCAGCGTCCGGGCGATCGCCTGCAGTTGCGCCCACACGCGGTCCGCCTCGGCGGCCGACAAGGTGTCGGCCGCGACTTCGAGTGCAATTACGAGCGATTCTAGTTGCGCGGGCGCCGAGGCCAGCATCGCACGCGCCTCCGTGCGCGCCTCGCCTTCCCGGTAGACCGAGAGCCAGCGCGTGAGCGCTTCGCGTTCGTCGTGAGTTAGTGCCGCGAGCAGCTCGGGCGGTATCGGCTCGTCGGCGCGAAACGTGCCGAGCACATGTTCGCGCCGACGTCCCCGTGCACGCGGTTGCTTGGGGGGCTCGACGCGCAGCACCTTGATGAGGTTTCCCTGTTCTCGAATGAGCATCGACTCGTCTCAGATTTCACACGATCACGCCGAAGCATAGCGCAACCGCGTGTCGCGAACGACCGCGACACGCGGCACACACCTCACCAGTCTTGCGGCCGCGGCCGCAAGATGGGGCGCTCGCCGCGCGGCGAGCCGGTGCCGGCCTCAACTATCCGCAGTCCGTCAGTCCCCTGAGCTCGCCGTCCCAAACGCGACCGTAGCCCACCGTCGTTCGCATTCAAGGGTCCGCTTCGCCGGCCGCGGCACCCGTTCGGTGCTCGCCCTGCGGGCTGCGCTCCGCGTGCGGCTTTGCGACCGCCCTTGAACACGCCCGCCGGCAGGCTCCTTTAGTCGCGGGACGACGAACTCAGGGGACTGGCGGTAGCAGTTCCGCCGAAGTCCAGGCAGCACCGGCACAACCCCTACGTGGGGACTCAGAATCTTGGGTCCCGGTCGGCCTGAAACGCAAACCAACCGCAGATGGAGGTCACGATGGAAACGAACCGACTGCACCATTGGATAGTAGTCCTGCACTGTGCGTACATGGAATACACGTACACGCCTTGGGATGGACGGAACTACTACCGACGCACAGTCGCTTACGACCACGTCGTCTGGTGTTGACGGACGCCAGCGAATTCCTGAACGACTCGCATCGAACCTGAATATTCAACGGAGAAAGCCATGCAACTCGCAACCAAGTTTGGCAGTAACGCCCCGATCCTTCGCTCGAACACGCCGCTCTCCGATGAGCAGATTCGTCAGGTCGCGCCGTCGATTTTCGCCGCCGACAAGCACGACTCACGGTCGGACCGCTACACGTACATTCCGACCATCGAGATCCTCACGAAGCTGCGCGCAGAAGGGTTCCAGCCCTTCATGGTTTGCCAGACCCGCGTGCGCGTCGACGCGAAGCGCGAGCATACGAAGCACATGCTCCGGCTGCGTCACGCGTCGCAGGTCGCGTCGCCGGAAACCCCGGAAATCATCCTCCTCAACAGCCACGATGGGTCGAGCAGCTACCAGATGCTGGCCGGTTACTTCCGGTTCGTCTGCCAGAACGGTCTCGTATTCGGCGACACGACGCACGACATCCGGGTGCCGCACAAAGGCGCCGTCGTCGACCACGTCGTCGACGGCGCGCACGAGGTGCTCGACGGGTTCGACCTGATCCGCGAATGCAAGAGCGAGATGGAAGCCGTGCAGCTTGATGAAGGCGAGCAACAGGCGTTTGCGCGGTCGGTGCTGGCTCTCCGGTACGACGTGACCGAAGCGCCCGCGCCGATCACCGAGGATCAGCTGCTTCGCGCGCGTCGCACCGACGACAACCGCCCCGACCTCTGGACTACGTTCCAGCGCGTGCAGGAGAACGTGATCAAGGGCGGACTGCGTGGTCGCTCGGCCTCTGGCCGCCGGATGTCGACACGCGGTGTGGCCGGCATCGATCAGGATCTCCGCCTGAATCGCGCCATGTGGGTGCTCGCCGAAGAGATGCGCAAGCTGAAGGGCTAACCCGAACGCGCCGGCGATCGCCGCCGGCGCCCTCGCCTCACGTTGTCCCGTCCACCATCATTCGAGGTTCAACATGTTCCATCACATTGCAGATCGCCATACCCAAATTTCCGAATCCGTCCGCACGCGGGGCAGTCGGGATTCCGCCACCGCGCCCGCGGTGCTGGCCGACGTGCTGAACCTTGTCGAGACCGCGCAGTTGGTGCAGACCGTGTTGCGTGAAGGGTTCCCCGCGACGTCGTTCGCGGTGCGCGTCGCGAAGAACGAACACGGCACGCAGCTGAGCATCGAATGGACCGACGGCCCCCGAGACGTGCAGGTTGCGCGCCTTGTGATGCCGCTGCAGGCCACGCGTCTGGCAGACGGCGGTAGGGTCGAGCGCGTCGAACACTTCATGTTGACGTCCAGCGGCCGGCAGATGGTTCGTCTCGCTGCAGATCGGATCGCGCTGTCGCGACAGTTCAGTGATCGCGCGATTGAGCGTGCGCTCGCGCGGCTCGCGTCGCGCTACGGCGATCGGCTGGCGCCGGACGTGCGCGCCTCGATGACGGTCGACGGATATCGCGCGGGGAACCTGCAGCTGCTCGAGGTGATCGGCGTGCACCGGGCGGGCAGCCTTCGCTCGGGGTCCAACGTGCAGATGGATGTCGCCGCAATGCTTGCCGAGACCTCCGACGTGCACGGCTTTCCCCGTTCGGCCACGGCCGCGCGTCTGTTCGTACGGCGCGATGTCCACTGACCGGAATCCCCAAGGAGCGAATGATGACAGCGATCGAATCTGCCGCAATTGAGGCCGCCTGCGCGTATGGCCTTCAGCTGCCCACCGTGCCGGATTGGAACGACGAGGACGGGAGCGAGTGGGCTCGTGCGGGCAAGGCTGGCCGCGAGCAGCTTCTGACGGCCCTGGCCGCCCTGAGCGACGCAGATGCATTGCGTGTCATTCTGGAGAACCCTGGCATCGAGCCTGACGGCGAGACCCCGTTCGAGCTCGTGAAGGTTCACGAGGTGCAGACGTGGCGGGAGCGTCCCGACAGTTCCCGATGAGCTGACGCCGATCGTCGCGCACATGGTGATGATGGATGGTGCGCGATCTCACATTTTGGGGGTAGCCGGCCGTCGTGGTTCGGCTACCCCGAGCACGACCAGGAGACCCCAATGAATCAGCTTTTCCTGAAGATGCCCAATCTGCATCGCGTCATCGACCGCGCGCACGTCGATTTGATCGCGCGCGGCGCGGCGATCGCCGCTGAATGTGGTCTAGTGCCTTGCGGGCCAGTGGGATGGACCAACGGTCGGCGCGATGCCGATCGTATCGCTCTGGTCGTATACCGGCCGAGGCACGGCGGCGGAGAACGGTATGGCGTGACACGATTCTTTGACGGCCAGTACGCGTCGGCCGACTACGTGCTGCCGGAGCATGCCACGCGCGCCCTCTTGGCCGCTACGCGTGCGGAATTTGAGCGTATTGGTGCGGCCGATGCCCCGCGAGGGGCGCCCATACCGCTCGACGCGTGCGTTGAAGACCCGGATGGTGCATCGATCGAGCTGCTCGCGAGCGACGTCGACGTGCAGCGTCGAGATGCGCGCCTCGAGGCGCAGCAGCTGGCGCTGTTCTGACGCTGCAGTACCTCAACCCGCTCGGCCGTCGTGCGGGCAAATTTGCGCGGCGGCCGCTCTCGCGGCCGCGCTGACGGAATCGCGATCGCGCCGCGCGATCGGAGATCGCTGCGGCGCTCATGACCAGGACGCAGCACCGTCGGTCCGCTGCGTCCTGCAGGTCCATCCCCTTCCGCCGGCACGCCGCTGCCGTCGACCTTTCAACCCGGAGCCCACGTTCGCCCGCCGTGTCCTGGCGGACGGACCGTTCCGCCGTGCGCGACGAATGTCGCACGGCGCCCCTCTCCTGCAAGGGGCTTTCGCGGCATATCCTCGCGCGCTTCGCGCACTCCGGTATTCCACGGTCCCCTTGCCCGCCATTCCCCTGCGGGCGCTCGCCAGCTCCGGGTAGCACGGTTTGCGAGCCGCATCGCTCCGGCTGCCCCTATCTCAACTCTATGGAGCTGACCGTGAGCTATTTGTACAACGGCGACTGCCTGGTCGCCATGCCCAAACTCGCCCCCGAATCCGTCGACTGCATCGTGACGGACCCGCCTTACCTCGTGAATTTTCGCGATCGCAGCGGCCGCTCGATCGCGAACGACGTGAACGGCGACTGGCTGGCGCCGGCGTTCGCCGAAATGTTCCGCGTCCTGAAACGCGATGCCGTGTGCATTTCGTTCTACGGCTGGAACAAGGTCGATCTGTTTTTCGACGCCTGGAAGGCCGCCGGCTTTCGCGTCGCCGGCCACTTCGTCTTCACGAAGTCCTACGCGTCCAAGGCCGGCCTGGTGAAGTACCAGCACGAATCGGCCTACCTGCTCGCCAAGGGGAGGCCCGCGGCGCCGGCGGCGCCGATCGCCGACGTCATGCCGTTTCCGTACAGCGGCAATCGCCACCATCCGACCGAAAAGCCGGTCGCCGCGCTGCGCACACTCATTTCAGCTTTTACGCAGCCCGGCGACGTCGTACTGGATCCGTTCGCCGGGTCCGGCTCGACGTGCGTTGCCGCCCGCGAGCTTGGGCGCCGGTATATCGGCATCGAACTGGACCCGACCTACTTTGCTGCCGCCAAGGCGCGCCTGACGGCGCCCGTCGCGGGCGCCGCGTTGGCCGCCGCCTAAGACCCGAACAGAGGACATTCATCATGCGACTGATCGTTTCAGCCTATTCCGGTCTCGAGCAGCTCGACCATCCCCGCACGAACGAAAACGGCGACCCTGTCGACGTGTTTTGCGTCCGCCTCGACGCCGCGGCGCGGTTCCCCCACCGCGCCAGCGACCTGGACATGGCGCGTATCTATCGGTACCGGAATTCGTTCGAATTCAGCGCCGGCACCTACGTCATGCACGACATTTTCCGCGAGCGCCTGGCCGAGCTCGCCGATTATCCGGCGGTCTCGATCGGCGCCGCGCGAATCTGCCATACGAACGGCGCGATCGCGGCAAAGGACGGCCCGTTCAAGGAACTGATCGATTTTTCGATCACGTCAGGAACGCTCGGATCTCGGACTTCCGCAAAGCTGGCCGACGATTTCAGCAGGTTCCTTGGGGCAATCGACGCCGATTGCGATCACCTGTTCGCCGAACTGTACCGAAATTGGTATTTCGCCTTCTGCCTGGCCGAGAACTGCGGCGCAGTGCAGCTCTCTTGACCACACGAGCGCCGGCCGCGCGCCGCGGCCGGCACACCTGGAGAACAGCATGCCCCGATATTTGATTGATGCAATTTTGGCCGTGATCGCAGCAAACGCCTTCGGCCCCGAGATCTCGTTGGTATGGGATTCCGACACGGAAATCGAAGTCCTGCCGGCGTCGTTGCGTTACGCGATGCTGGAAGCGTTCCAGGCCGGCCAGTGCGCGCGGCGATAAATTCACCCGCCGGCCGCGGCTTTGCCCGGGGGCCGGCCTTTCCAGAGACACCCATGAACAAAGGCGAATTCGAAATGTTGCTGTTTGCGATCGCGCGTATCCATCTGAACATCGACACGCTTGAAACGCGTTACAGCGACCGGCTGGATTTCCACGATTGTGCCGTCTGGTGTATCCGTGCCGCATTGACGGCGGCGTACGACGCTGGCGTTATTGAAGGGCGCCGAAACGCTTCGAAGTGACGCGCGGCCGCCGGCGCGCGGCTGGCGCCGGCGGCGTTCGCCGCTCGACCATGTTCCACCGCCGGTGTGGCGCCGCGGGCCCGGCCGGCGCCTGGAACGCGGAAGGCCGATTCCGTACCGCGAAATGTTCCACTGATACGGGTCGGCCCACCCCGCCCGCATCGAGCGGCCGGCGCGGGCGGGGACCGGTCGTGCCAGTCGGCCGCGGTGGATCCATACCCTTCCGATTGTCCAGCCGGCGCGCGGCACCTTGCGCGCCTGGCAGCGCCAGGCACGCAAGCCGCACGCACCCGCGCGCCAGAGAAACGGGCTGTCCGCTCCTGGGGCTCGGCCGCCGCCGGCGTCCGGCCCCGGCGCTGGCCGCCCCGCCAGCCGCGCGGCGAGCCGCGCGGAGTTCGCGCTCGGGCCGCGCGAGCGGCCCGGCGCCGGCGACGTCCGGGCCTCGGCAGCCGTCCCCGCGTTCCAGCCTCCCCCGTCGGCGCATCAGCTGCCATCGGGCCGCCTCATCCCGACGCATAGTGCGGCCCGCCGTCACCGCAAGGGTTCGCGTTGCCGCGCGCGGCGCCCGGTCGCCGGGCCTGACGGCCGCGGCGCTGCGGCCTTGCTCGCGCCCTTGCTGTGCCTGCGCGTCCGCACTCCCCATGCGTCGAGGCGGCTCCGAATGGCAGCTTTTTCCACCCCGACGTAAAGGAGGCTTTTATGAACGCAGTGACCACCGAGATCCCGACCCTCGCCCACGATGCGGGCGTTCCCCCCGCACCCCCCGAGGCTCACCGAACGGCAGACGAGCTGCGCGACATTCCGCTTAAACGGCTCGTCGCGTCCCCCTACAACGTGCGGCGCGTGCCGCCGACCGGCATCAAGGAACTCGCCCTCAATATCTGGAAGGTCGGTCTGCTCCAGAACCTGATCGTCCACCCGATGAAGGTCGGCGCGCGGAAGGCGCAGACGTTCGGCGCAGCCGCTGGCGAACGTCGCCGCCTCGCGCTCGTCTACCTGCTCGAACACGACTACATCCCCGCCGACCACCCGGTGCGCTGCCGTGTCGTGCCGGTCGAGGACGCCGTGCTGCTCTCGGCAACCGAGAACGAAATGCGCGAGCCGATGCACCCGGCCGACGCCTGCGACGCTTATCGGATTCTGGTCGAATCCGGTCGATCGATCGAGGAAATCGCGGACCTGTACGGCGTGCATCCGAAAACCGTGCAGCGCCGCCTCAAGCTCGCGCGCGTGTCTCCGAAGCTGGTCGACCTGTTCCGCACCGGCGAGATCAAGCTCGATCAAATGCAGGCGCTCGCGCTGTCGGACAGTCACGACGAGCAAGAGGCCGCGTGGTTCGACGCCGAGCCGTACAACCGCGACGCGCACGCGATCCGCCGCCGCTTCGTGCGCGACGAACAGTCGTTCGTGAGCAACCGCGTCGCGAAATTCGTAGGCGTCGAGGCGTTCGAAGCGGCTGGCGGTGCCGTGCGACGCGACCTGTTCTCCGCAGCCGAGGATGCGTGGTATCGCGATCATGCGCTGATGCTGCGCCTCGCGACCGAGCAACTGGAAGCACTCGGCGCGTCGGTGCTGGCCGAAGGCTGGGCATGGGTGAAAGCCATGCCGGAACGGGACCATGCCACGCGGTCGCAATTTCGCCCGGTGCTGCCGCGTCGAACGGAACCCACCGACGAGGTTGCGAAAGAACTGGCGGCGATCGATCAGCGGCTGGCCGAACTCGCCCAATTTTGGGATGCTGACGAGAGAGACGACGAAGTCGCCGAGCGCGTCGAGGCCGAAGAAGAAGCGTTGACCGTGCGTCGTGACGAAATCGAAGAGTCACTGCTCGTCTACCATCCCGACGACATGGCGCAGGCTGGCGCGCTTCTCTCGCTCGATGCGAACGGCGAGCCCGTGATCGAGCGCGGACTCGTTGCGCGTGAGCCGGTTGGAGCCGCGACGACCGAAAGTGACGAGAATGGTGACGACGATGACGACGACTCGTCAGATGGTCAGCCCGCACGCGTCGCCGCGCCGGCCGTGAAGCTCACGAAGGGGCCGCACTCCGAACGGCTGACGCTGCGCCTGAACGCGCATCGCACGGCGGCTGTTGCCGCCGCCCTCGCGCAGCAGCCGCACGTCGCGCTCGCGGCGCTCGTGCACCGGCTACTGGCGGGCGAGTACGGCCACAGTACCGATGGGAGTGCGCTCGACGTGACGTTCCGCGACCACTCCCACACCCTGACGAAGCATGCGCCGGAACTGGACGACGACCTTGCGTTCACGACGCGCCGAGAGCAACGCCGGGTTTGGGGAGGCGTGATCCCGAACGACAGCGACGCGCTGTTGCGCTGGCTGATCGAGCAGACCGATGAGCGCCTGCTGCTGATCCTCGCGCAGTACGTCGCGGCGAGCGTGGACAGCGTGCGCCCGGACGAGCGGCCGCACGCGATCAACGCGCTGATCCCGGCGCTCGGGCTGAATCTCGCGGGTGCGTGGCAACCGACGAAGGCGGGCTACTTCGACCACGTTTCGAAAGATCGGATCGTGGACGTCGTGAGCGCGGCCGTGTCGCCTTCCGATGCGATGCGCGTGGCGAAGCTCAAGAAGGGGGACGCGGCGACGGAGGCCGAACGGCTGATCGCGGGGCGCGGTTGGTTGCCCGAGCATTTCGTCACGGCCGAAGCCGTGCGGATGAAGCTGTGGGACGTTCCGGCGAAGGCGTCGGATGCCGAGGCGAGCGCCGATGAAGCGGAGGCGGACGAGCCTGCGCTGGTTGCGTCGGCCGACGAGGTGCGCGACGACGCCGCCGTAGCGGAGGGTGAAGGCATGCCGCCGCGTGATTGACCTGATCGACGCCAGCGGGTGCACCGCGCCCGCTGGTGCGGCGTGCCGGTCAGTGTCCTTCGGCGGGCCGTACGCGGCATGATGATCTACTCCCGAAAGTTCTCACTGTCCTGGTCTCTTCCGCTCCCGTAAAGGATCACCTTTCCGATGCCGCGCATGCGCGCCCGTCGCTGTGGCGCATGCACTCCTGGCACTTCCCTGACTTGCTGCTCGGGCGTCTCCCTCCGCTTCGCTCCGGGCCGGGCTTTCGCGCTGCGCGTCGAGCCCCGCTGCGCGTGTCTCGCCCCTGACGGGCTTCAATCCCTGACGTCTGCGCGCCGTGCCGGCGCTGCGCGCTTCGCTTGCTCGTGGAGTACGCGCCCGCTCCGCGCGGGCGGACAGCAGGTCTAGCGCCCGGCGATGCCGGGCGACGGGACGCGGGGCCGCTGTGCGTCCCCGCGTCGTGTGGCTGGCTGGGTTGGGGACTGCCGTGTTTGCGCTCCATCCTTTCGCGTCGGGTTAATCGCGTGAATCTGCCTTCCGGCCCGCCTCTTTTCGACGCATAGCGGAATGGGTCAGGGGTGCAAGGGACTTTCGCGGCATATCCTCGCGCGCTGCGCGCGCTCCGGTATTCCACGGTTCCCTTGCACCCCTGACCCACCCCGCTAAAACCGCGTCGAGGCGGCTCCGAAAGGCAGATTCACAACCCGACACGAAAGGACGGAACCATGAGCGCAAACACCCCCAACCCATCCAGCCACACCAACGACGCGGGCGTTCCCCCCGCACCCCCCGAGGCCCACCAAAAGGCAGATTTCGCACGGCGCTCGAACCGACTCCGTCTGATCGCGACCCATTGGCTCGGCTGCACGGCTGACGCCTCGATTCGCGTCCTGCATCGCTGGACCCGTCCTGATGACGACGCGCGCGCCGTGCGGCTCGAAACGAGCGTCGGCGGTTGCGTGCGCCGCATCACCCTGTTTCGCCTTTCGTCCGGCGCGTGGTCGCCGGTTTGGCAATAACCCGGAGACTCACGATGAGCTACGAGACTGATGAACTGATGATTGAAGGTATCACCGAGGACCATTTCGCGATCTCGCACGAAAGCGGAATCTGGAAGCATATTTCGGTTCATGACGCAGACGGCGAAGGGCTGTTTACGCTGCCGTCCGGCTGGACCGCCGAGCAGATCAACGCCGCCATTGCCGTCTACAAGCGTGGGTTTTCCCACGGCGAGAAGTTCGGCGCAGCGCACGCGCGGCGCATTGTGCGCGAAGCGCTCGGAATCTTTCATTAACTTCGTGCGCGTCCGGCCGGACGCGCTTTCCATCGTTCGAGCAAGGAGTCGTACCATGCGCGGTCTTGATATTCGTGTCTCGTTTGCGCTCGCCCGGATTGCTTCAATCACCGATCCGGAACACTTCGACATGATCGAGGTTCAGATCGACACCGAGACTCTCGGGCGCAACGATTATTGGAATGGCCGTCGCGAGTTGCCGACGATGTTCGCAGACGAGCCGTTTCTGCGGGCGGCATGGGAGCAGGGGCAAAACGACGCGGCTATGTGCGAAGAACTTGAAAACTGCCCGCACTGTATTGCCGCGCGAGGCGACCCCTGCCCGATTCACGGATGACGTCACCGCAGCATTGGGCCACAGCGCCGATTATGGAGAACACACGATGAACACCGGAACGATTCTGAGCATCGATCAGCTTGAGCGCGCGATCAACATTTGGCGCGCGCGCCAACCGAGTGTCGAAGGCGATCCGATCCTGTGCCGTGAGGCGCGGGTTCTTGCCGAACCCTATGCGCTGATGATTCTGAGCCGCGAGACGCAGATCGACGCGGCACACCTGTCCGACACGCAGCGCGCCGCGTTCGATGGCGCGTTTTCTCGATAACGCGTCATCGACGCGACCAGCGCTCGCTATGTCGAGCGTCGCAAGGAGCAAATCATGAAGAATCTCGGCACGTCGGCCAAGCGCAATAGCCCGTTCTGGTACGGCTGGAAAATCCGCCTCGTCTGGTTGGTCGCGGCATTCGTCGGCATGTTCGCGATCAACGCGAAAGCGTGGTGCCGCAACTGGGCGACGGCGCAAGCCTATCGCCTCGGCCGTGCCGATTTCGGGGTCTTTCTCCATACGCCGCGTTTCTCGCGAATCGCGGAACTGACCGACGCATACGACAGTGGCGCATACGATTTCTGGCTTTCAACCCTGCACGTTGGCGACTGGTCCCGTTACCTGCCGTGAGCACCCGTGACGATCCAATTGCGAGGATGAACCGATGACCGCATATTCCTACTTCGAAGCGTGCGAGATGACCGTGACGCGCGCCGAAGCCGAGGCCGAGATCAAAAAGCACTTCGTGGATTTTTCCGAGTTTCTGGCAGACGTCGGCGACCGCGAAGAATACGAAGGGAAAGAGGTGCTCGACTGGCTCGGCTACTAGGCCACAGGGCCGGCGAACACGGATCGCGTCGCCGGCCCTGCGGCCAGTAGCCGGAATCCCGGAATTCTGGACGCTCCTGCCGGTGGTGCGCGCGCTCGGCCTCACCATGACGGCGACCGCACACGAGCACGCCTGAATCGGGATTTTTTGCGCGGCGTCGCGGGCTGGCGGGCGCTCGCCGCTACGCCGCGACCACCCGCCAGCCCGCGACCAATGCGTTATCCAGTTTGCGCGTTGCGCAAATGAATCGGGGCAATCCCGCTCCGCGCATACTTCGCGCTTCGCCGGATTGCCCCAACGATCACACCGACGCGCCGTCGGCGACAGCAGGCTGCGGTTCGGCCTGGGCGGGTTTTTCCGGCGCCGGTGTCTCGCCCGGTTTGGCGAGTGCCGCTTTTACAGCCTCGAGCCGCTCTTTCCACTGTTCCGCCGGGATCTCGTCCAGCCCTTCCGCGCGCAGCAGCTCGAGTACCGCCTTCTGATTCCGCTCGCGATCCTTGCGGAGCCGTTCGCGCTGTTCGTCCTGCAGCTTTTTCAGCTTCGCTGCCGCCCTCGCGATCTCATCTTCGATCGATCGCGGCTTCCGCGTGGTCTTTTCCGATAGCTCACTCATTTCACGATTCTCCGTTTCGTGGTATCGGCCCTCGCCGCGCATTGTACCGGCATGCCACCACCACGCGATAGCCCGGAACAGTTTCCAGTTGCCCGCAAGCGGGCAAATCCGATCGAGCGCCCAATCCGTCGTGCGCGCTCGATGTCCCGCGCGATCCACATGTGCACCGCGCCCCGCGCTCAATCCGGTGTTGCCGCACACTACCGTGTGGACAACACCGCGCGGCGCCCGGCTCTGTGATCCGTATCGATCACGGCCGGGCGTACGACGCCGTGGACATGTGGATCGCGCGAATTTCGTCCAGTTCGGCCGCGCTGCTGCGCGTCCGAATTATTCCGCTGGCCCGCAATCCGGACGCGGCCCAGCGACACAAGGCGCGCGCCGAATTCCCACCTGCCTCTGTTAGGTGAAAATCCGGCGCGCGGGAAAGTCACACGTGTTTGCGGAATGCATGCATTCCGCAAATCTTCGACTCCCCGCCCGACACCGACGTCGAGCGGCACACCGACCGTCTGCACACGCCCAAAAATTTCCCGACGCCGCATTGACCACAGATCCACCGCGCCCCGCGCTCACACCGGTGTTGCCACACACTGACGTGTGGACAACACCGCGCGGCGACCGGCTCCGTGATCTTTATCGATCACGGCCGTTGGTCCGGCACCGTGGATATGTGGACAATGCTCACCGGTCCACCACCGCGTCACCTTCTGCTACTGTCCTGCCCACACTACCGCCGTCCCCGAACCTGTATATTCCCTGCTGCCTCCACCTCCCTTCTTCCTTCCGACGTTGCACTGAACAGCTCCGCTCCGCTCCGAGGTGAAGATGGCGAAAATCCACCGCTCACGATCCAAACCACGCCGTCGCTTTTTCCCCGATTACGCCGATTCCCTTGAGCGGGAACCGCCGTACCTTACCGGGTGAAGGCTCCGCGACCGGCCCAAACCTGAAGTGAAGTTGGCTACGATCGTCTTAGGAAGCGGGGGAATCCCCGCCCCCTAAGACGATCGTCACACACCATGCAACGTTGTTGCGGTGTGTCGCGCCGTATGGCGCGGTGCCTTCGGCGTCAGACACCTACGAAAATAGGCGAAAAAAGCGAGGCAGGGATCAAGCGCGACCCCTTGTACGTCATATCCTCCGGTGTCAGACAAATTCGGAATCGGAGAATATAATTCGGACTCCAGAGGAATAGAAAATTCCCGCTCGACCACTGACGGTAGCGGTTTGCAGCGTCAGACAGCCACCGTCGACCTGTCGAGAAAACGCCGCCACGTATCGCGAGAAACGGCTTGCGTTAAGGCTCGCGATGTCAGACACCCGAATGACCGGAAAGCGCGAACATTGCCAGTATGTCGCGCCCGCCCCGTCATGATTGGGCCACGTTGTCAGACAGCTAGAACGGGTGTGTCTGACATTCGATAAGTATCACTATGAAAATAAATGGGTTATTGCGAAACGCTCGTCGCCATGCTACTGTCGCTCAAAATAATGCAGTCATGAGGGCCGTAATCGAGCGCGGTTTCGTGCGCGAGTCGAGGTTTTTCCTCGACTCCACGAGCGCCCGCTCTTTTCATTCCAGGCGTTTTTCATGACCTCACGAAAATCTTCCTCGCGCGTCGAAACCGGCCGCGTCAGTTTTCGCGACACCCCCGACGTTGTCCGTTTTTACAAGAAAACCGCCCAGGCCCGCGGCGTCTCATTCTCCGAATATGCCCGACGTCTCACCGAGCGCGGCGCGCTCGCCGAGTCGGTCGACCGGCTGATCGCATCCGTCGACGCGTCTATCGCGAAAGCCGATACATTGCTGCAAGAAGCTAGGCAGCTATCTGGAACGGGAACGCCAACCGGACAGAAATCAACGCTGGCAAATTTGCCGACGCAACTCGTCGAAGCAATTTTTGTTTGCGAGTTCCTGTTGACTGAGATCGTGTCGCGCAGCGATATGACCGCGGAGCGACGTGCGCGTGACTCAGCGAAGGAACGAGCTACCGAGCTTTTGCGGGGTAGCCAGAAATGACGGGAAAAAAGCCAAACGGGCTCTTCCAGGATTTTTCCACCGGCTCGGAAATCTGGACTCACCGTGTCGCGCTGGTGCTCGTCGCGATCCGAAATATCCTGCTGCTCTCTTTGTTTCTCGGTCTGGCGGCCGGGTTCATCTACGCCGCATTCTTCGTCGACCGCGACATCTGGCGTCCAGCAGTCGCGAACGTTATCGCGCATCTTCGGTCGGTCGTCATGATGACGGCGGTACCGATGGAATACGAAGTCAACGGCCAGACCGTGCGACTTCCCGTCGATCAAGTTGTCGCCCTGACGGACCCAGTGTGGGATGTGGCTTATTTCTTTTTGCGGCGATTCCTGATCATTGTCGCAACCGTCACGGCATGTACATGCGTCTCGATCGCTGCCTACTGGTATGAGTTCGGTCGCAGCACGATGGCCGACAAGGATCTGCGTGGCGCAACGCTCGTCAACGGGAAGCAACTGGCGAAGATGATTCGGCAAGACGATATGGAGAGCCCGTATTCGATAGCGGGCGTGCCGATGCTGCGCAACGCGGAGACCCTGCATACCCTGGTGGTCGGCGCACAGGGTACGGGTAAGTCTCAGCAGTTCTTCGATCGGCTCAGGCAAGTCCGCGCCCGTGGGAAGCGCGCGATCGTATACGATCCGTCGGGCGAATTTGCGGAGGAATTTTTCCGGGAAGGCAAGGACGTCATGATGAATCCGTTCGACGACCGTTCGCCAAACTGGAACATCAAGTATGAGATCGAGGAGGAGTACCACTATGACAGCATGGCAACCGCGCTGATTCCCGATCCGCGCGAAGCCGATCCATTTTGGTCATTGGCGGGGCGCGAGGTGTTTCGAGATGTCGCGCGTACGTTGCACAGAGAGGGCAATCTGACGAACCGCAATCTTTACAATTCGATCGCAATGAGCAACCTCGACGCGATCTACCAGTTGCTGCGCAATACCGCCGGCGCGTCGTACGTCGATCCCAAGACCGAGCGCACGGGTATGTCGTTGAAGATGACCGTCCAGAACCAGCTTTCCTCTTTCAGGTATCTCCGTGATGATGGAAAGCCGTTCTCGATCCGTCAGTGGATTTACAACGAGAGTGATTCGTGGATGTTCATCTCGACCCGTGAGGAAATGCTCGAGGCGATCAAGCCAATCATGTCGCTCTGGATCGACATCGCGATCAAAGCGGTGCTCAACCTCACACCGATTCATCGCGAGCGACTGCACTTCTCGATCGACGAAGTCCCGACCCTGCAGAAGCTCGATATCATGAAGCTCGCGGTGAGCAATACGCGGAAGTACGGCTTATGCATGATGCTCGGTGCGCAGGATATGCCGCAGTTCCTCGACATCTACGGGGAATACCTCGCGCGGACGATTATCAACGGGTGTCAAACCAAGCTGTTGTTGCGCGTAACCGACGCAGAAGCCGCTGAGATGTTCTCGAAAATCATCGGGCAGACGGAAGTCGAGGAAAAGGACGAGTCGCTGTCGTTTGGTGTGAACTCTCAGCGGGACGGATTCAGCATCGCGAAGCGTCGGCTGCTGCGCGACCTAGCGTTGCCCTCACAGATATTGCGACTGCGGGACATGACAGGCTATTTGGTCTATCCCGGCGAATACCCGATCGCTCGCGTGAAGTACGGGTTTGTCAAACCGCGGAAAAACGCACCTGCTTTTATCAAGCGTCAGGCATTCTCCGAACTATTCGCGCCGGCGGCCGGCTCGCCGGCAACCGCTGCCGCTTCGGAATCCGTAGTCGCTGGCCCATCACCTGACTGGATCGCGCACCCGGAGATACTCGTCGCGGCGAGCGGCGGCGTCGATCCGGAAACTGGCGAAATCCTGCCACCCCGCCCGGGCGCCTGGCGCTGGGGCGACGGCAATCAACGAGGAGACCATGCATGAAGGCCCTTTGTCGTGTTTTGTCCACCGCCCTTTTTCTTGCGGTGCCCGCCGTGAGCGCATTCGCGCAGTCTGCGCCCGGGTTGCTTCCACCGGATCAGGCGTTCACGATGCGGATGGCCGACGCGTCAGACGGGTACGTCAGCGTGATCTTTCATGTCGCCCCTGGCTACCGGCTATATCGCGATCGTGTCACTGTCACAACGCCCACACCTGGTCGGATGGTATACGCGGTTCTGAAGCCCCCCGGCACCATGATGTACGACGCGGCATTGGGCAAATCCGTTGAGACGTACGACAGCGATTTCCGCGTCGACGTCTCGATGTCGCCGACGCGGCCGACGGACTTGGTCGTGAGGATCCAGGGGTGTGCCGTCGAGCCGGGCGTCTGCTATCCGCCCGTGGAACGGAAATTCCACCTCTCTCCCCGCGGATGAAACCGGTGCGGCGATGAGCCCCCGACTGCGGCCGACTCGGCAACCGCGCGATCCGGACCGACGCGGTCGACCGTTCGTAGTCGAAGCGGATCATCGGCAGGCCGCGAAAGCCCAATCGGCACTCCGACATCGAATAGACAATCAAATGCGATCTCCCGATCAATCATGTTGAGTCTGCACAACATCGCCAGCGCTGCCCAGACGCGAAACTATTTCTCGAAGGACAACTATTACACCCAGGACGAGAACACCAAGCACTCCGCCTGGTTCGGCGCCGGCGCGGCCCGCCTCGGTCTAGCCGGGCAAGTTCAGCCGGCGGCGTTCCTCAACCTACTCGAGGGTCGAGTCGAGGAGCAGCAGCTCGGCAAATGGGTAACCGACGAGGAGACGGGCGAACGTCGTCAGGACCACCAGCCTGGCATTGACATCACCTTCTCCGCTCCAAAGAGCGTGTCGCTGATGGCCGAAGTCGCCGGCGACACCGCCGTCAGGGACGCGCACGAAGCTGCCGTTCAGTCCGCGCTAGCGTACCTGGAGGAGAACGTGATCCGCACGCGGTCGACCCAGAACGGCGTCACGTCGATCGAACATACCGGCAACATGGTCGCCGCGCTCTTCAAACACAACACCAGCCGGGATCTCGACCCGCAGACCCACACGCATGCCGTTGTGATGAACGCGACGCTGCGCGCAGACGGTAAGTGGCGGTCGATCGACAACCGGGAGATCTACCAGACTCAGAAGCTCGCGGGGGCCATCTACAACGCTGAACTCGTATCCGGCCTACAGCAGCTCGGGTATCGCCTGACGAACCCGGATCGGCACGGCAACTTTGAAATCCAAGGAATCTCCCGCGAACAGATCGAACATTTCAGTCAGCGGCGCACCGCAATGAAGGAAAAACTCGGTAAGCGCCAGCTCGAACTGGACACTGCATCCGCGGCCGACAAGGAGCGCGCGGCGCTCGCCACGCGCGAGCGCAAGGTGGACGTTGACCACGAGCAACTGCTCGCCGACTGGCAAGCGCGCGCTCTGGAACAGGGGATCGACCTCGGGGCACTGCGCGCGACAGCCGCCGAGCGTAAGGCAGAGGGCATCGACCCACCGACGAAGCTAACGGGCCGTCAGGCGCTAGCATTCGCCGCCGCCCACCTGATCGAGCGCGAAGCTGTGGTTGACAAGTCTGATCTGGTCGAGACGGCAGTGGTCCACGGTACCGGCCGCGTGTCGCCGCAGGAAGTGATGAAGGCTTTCCGGCAGCTCGAGAAGAACGGCGACCTGGTGCCGCTGCCGGATGAGAAGTACACCACGCGGAAAATGCTCGAGAGCGAACGGTGGGCCCTCGACTTCGTCAAGCAGGAAAAAGGCAATGCGCCCGTCGTGCTCGAGGCGACCAAAGTCCAGGAGCGTATAGCCGAAGCCGAGCGTCTGCAGCAGTTCTCGTACACGTTCGGTCAACGCGATGCGATCGTGCTTGCGTTGACGTCCAAGGACCGATTCGTAGCGATTCAGGGGCTAGCCGGTACGGGCAAGACGACGATGCTCCGCACGCTAAACGATATCGCGGCCGCCGAGGGATATGTCGTGCGGGGCATGGCGCCGACCGGAGCGGCCGCGAAAGTGATGGTGAAAGAGACTGGCATTGCCGCCGAGACGGTCGCGATGTTCCAAATCAAGGAACGGCAACTACAGAAGGACATCGAGTTCGCTCAACAGTTTGCCCCGGACTTCAAGCGGAAGCCGGAAGTATGGGTTGTCGACGAATCATCGTTCCTTGCCCAACGACAGATGGCGCAACTGCATCGGCTCGCCGAGCATGCCGGTGCGAAGGTCGTCTACCTGGGGGATACGCTTCAGCTGCAGGGGGTGGAAGCCGGCAAGCCGTTCGAACTCGCTCAGAAGGATGGTATCGCTACGGCGTATATGACCGACATCAACCGGCAAAAGACGGACGTGATGAAGGAAGCCGTGGACATCATCACCGGCCGAAATCAGTTGGACGCCGGCACACGACTGACCGATATTGAACTGAAGCGCAACGGACAGTCGTTTCAATACCTGTCACAGCAAGGCAGGGTGCACGAGACGGATGAAGTCGTCACGTCGACCGTCGACAAGATCTTGGCCATGAGCCCCGAGGAGCGAGCGCGTAACATCACGATTACGCCGCTGAACCGCGATCGTGTTGCGATTAATGAAGGTGTCCGTGTGGGCCTGCAAGCACGCGGAGAACTGTCAAAGAACGAATCTACACACGAGATCTTGGTGTCGAAGGGCTTTACCCGTGCACAGATCAAGGAAGCACAGTACTACGAACGGGGTGATGTCGTTCGATTCAACCGCACCTACCAGCAAATCAATGCGGACAAGGGCGACTATACCCGGGTGATTGACGTCGATCACGAATCGGGCATCGTGACCCTTAGAAAACGAGACGGATCGACGCTCGCTTGGGAGCCGGCCAAGCACAACAAGGTTGAAGTCTACGACCCCGACCTCCGGCAGTTGGCCGTTGGTGACGTGATTCGCCTCACTCGCAACGACGAAACGTTCAAGAACGGCGAGACAGCGCGCGTCGTCCAGCTCACCGGAGAACACGCTGTCTTACAGGTCGATGATCGCGGTGTGATTAGCCACCACTCCGTCAATCTTGAGACAAGCCAACACTGGGATCATGCGTACGCATCGACCGTGCACGCGGCACAGGGCGCTTCCAGGAATACCACGATATTTGCGATCAACATGCCGGACAACGAAGACAAGAAAGCGCAGGAGCGCGAATTTCAGGCACTTGCAAAGGTATTCGGTGACCGGAGCTATTACGTTGGCGTCACCCGAGCGTCTCACGACATTTCCATTGTCACCAACGACATAGACCTGGCGCAGCGCGCGATTACCGGGAAGCTCGACAAGACGACAGTCATCGAGGCAATGAATCAGGAGGTTCGCGAGCAGACAATCCAGCGCGAACAGCATGAAATTTGAACGGAGGAAAAGATGGGCGCCGAGTGTCCTACACAGTTCCAAATTTGGCCGGGAGGGGTAATCCGCGTATTTGACGACACCGTCGACATCGTTTGCCAGCAGGCAGATTGCCAGCTCGTTGTCGATTGCGACGCGCTGTACTTCACATATATGCGGCAGATTCTGATTGGGCCGCTCTCGGCCAACGACATCGAGATTCTGACGGAAGCCCAGCTGCCGTTGGTCGACCCATGGGTATCGTCGGACTCCGCACTGCGACAATTGGTCTTCTATGGCGTCAGGCAGGCCCCGCTTCGAGGCCCTCGTAGATTTGACAGTGGCGGCAGATTTTCGCGCTGCGACAATCCTTTCCGAAGAAACATCTCGTAATATTTCCGAGACGTAAGGGAAATTCGTCCCCGTGCCGCAACCGCGTAGGTGGCCGCGCGCGGCCGACCTCGTACTCAACCAATCGATTCGACGACGCTGATATGCACCGCAGGAGCCTTGTCTATCCATTGATCGCCGTAGCAACGTTTGCGAGCGCCGGGCCGATTTTTCTCGTTGCAGATAACGACGCCCGCACGCTCTTTCTTCAAACCGAGACCGTTCGGCAGGACCCCGCTGGACTTGTCGCATTTACGATGCGAGCAGTGGCCAAGCACGGTTATCGTCCGATTGGAGCATCCGAGACAGTCGCAATAGCGTTGACCGACTATCAGATGGACTGTTGGAGAAGCCGCGTAAGGGAAACCGGCACGCGATACGTTACGGATGAAGACCACGAGGCGGGCCGTGCGCCTGACACCACCCAATCATGGGCCGTAATTCCGCCGGGGAGTGAACTTGATGTTGTTCGCAAAAAAGTCTGCTGAGCGTGCCGATCCTCAAGTCCATCCGAAGGGGATCGAACGTGCAACGATCGCGATCTTCTCAGTGTTCGTCGCGCTATGCCTGTTCGTCGTCTTCATCGTCGACCAGGCCCTAACCTCCGCGGAGCAGTTTACGAACCGCTCCGCAGAAGCGCGAGCGACGGCGATCTCTCGATCCTATGCCAACTATCTCTCCGAACGGACGGCAACCGCGGACGTCCTCGCGCGTACGGTGGCGTTCCAGTACCGGACCCACAAAGGGCAGGTCGACCTGACGCGGCTCGTGGCGGCTGGTTTGCTAGCACCGACGGACCAGACCCTCGTCACGCTCGTAAACGCCAACGGCACGGTGGTACAGGCATGGCCGACATCGCCTGAAGCGACGGTCCATCTCGGTGATCGCGAACACTTCGTCGCCCAACAAAACTCACCGAAGGATGAACTCTACGTCGGCGTTCCGGTGTTCGGGCGAGTGTCGAACACCTGGACCCTCCAGTTCACTCGCAAACTCTTCGATGCCGACGGGCGTTTCGACGGGGTTGTCGTCGTTTCGGAACCCATAGATTTTCTCACCAAGAGCTTCGCGAACCATGCAAATCTAGGAACAGACGGCGCGGTGCTCGCATTTCGGAAAGACGGACGACTGCTCGTCCGAGCGTCGTCGGACGGCACGCCCTCGCCTGCTGGCGAAGCGCTGGACCGTTATGTAGCGTCAGACGGCTCGTCGAACTTTCTGTTCGATCCGATCGACCACCATCGCCGACTCTATGCCCGGCAGCCGGTGCCGGGATATCCAATAACTGCCGTTGTCGCGCTGTCGGTTCGTGACATCTATGCAGATCTCGAGCGCCAGAAGAATGCCTATTGGGGTTGGGCATTCCTGCTGATACTCGCATTGACCGCCGCAGCTTTTCTGGCGAAGTCGTACGTAAGAACGCTGCTGCAGCAACGTGCAATCACTGCGCGTATTGCCGATACGGATCAGTTGACCGGCCTCGGAAACCGGCGCGCACTCGATACCTATACGACCGACCGCTTCAAGCGCGATGAGCGTCCTTCGGTTGCTCTGGTCCTATTCGAAATCGCCGAGTTCTCGGCGATCAATGAGCGATATGGCGACGACGTGGGCGACAGCTTCGTGCGAATGGTCGCAAACCGCCTCATGCAGCTGACGTCGTCTGCCGATCTCGTTGTGCGCGTCAAATCCGATCAGTTCGGGGTGGTCCTTTCGGGAAATGAGCCGGCAACGCGTGCGCTGGACTTTGTACGAACGCTCTTCGATTCCTATCGTTTTCCGGTCCATTTTCGCGGCTATAGTCAAGACGTCACGTTGAGCGTAGGCATCGGCACGTCCGAATACGATGACACGCCCGGCGCGCTACGGAGTCAGGCCAGCTATGCGTTGGACCTCGCAAAGAGAGCCACCGCTCAAGCGCAGCGAAATGAATATCGCATCTATGATCACGCGATGTTCCGACAGTTTGGCGAGGAGCGAAGAGTTGATGAAGCGGTCCAAGAGGCAGTGTTGCATGGCGGCATAGAGTCCGCATGTGCGCCGGTACTGAACTCGCGCGCGAACACGATCGGTGGACTCTGGGCGACCCCTGTATTACGAAGCGCACCAGCCGGCACGCCGACTGCAAGTGCATTCATGGATGCTGTCGAGCGCACGCGCTTGTCGAATTCGGTATGGGCTTTGACGATTGCACACGCGTCGCAAACCGTCTCGCGGCTGGGAGACGACATGACGCTGTGGGCGTCCGTCTCCACGTCGTTTGTGCGCGATATCGATCCCGACCGCTATCTTGTGTCGCGTGAGTTTGCACCGGCGCGCCTCCGACTCGCTGTTACTGACCTCCTCGATCGGCAACCCGACGACATCACGACAGCAAGGATCGCTGCGATACGGGAGCGTGGCGCCCAGGTGTTTGCTGTCGTCGACCTTGACCGTGCTACGCCATATTCACTCTTCGCCACGCTACCGGTCGATGGACTTGTATTTGACGGAGGATGGGTCGGCGCGGTGCCCGCTTCTTTGGTCGCAGCGCCGGTGCTCAATGGCCTCATCGAAGCCACGATTGCATTGGGCCTGCAAACCGTCGTTCTAGGCGTGACGACACCGGAGCAGCTGGCTTGGCTTCGCGCCCGATCCGTTCAAGCAGTATGCGGGCCCTATGTCGACGAGACATGGCCGATCGCACTGCACCAGGACTAAGGTGACGCGCGATGGGCGGCATCTGGAATGGTGACACGTTACCGAGCGACACACTGCGCAACGTCGCGGTACCAGTGTCGGACGGGCGACTCGTATTGAGCGTCCGAGGTAGCGCGGACAGCGGATACCTGTTGGAGCGCCGACGTTGGCACATTGACGGCCACCTCGCGATCCAGCGCATGTCCCTCGAAAACCCAACTGCGCTGACAGCGTTCGCCGAATGGGAGACGGCATTCCTCTTCCCGGAACAACACTATGGCCCGCTTCGAGAGCTAGTACCCAGGGGCTCGCATCGGCCAAAGGCCGGCAAGAGCCTCATGCACCGGACCGATCTGCCCGACGGGGAACTGGTTCGGATGCTCTCGAATGCAGCCGAACAGGCAGGGTTAGCTGACTGCGTCTTCCATGCATTCCTACTCGACGGTACCGAACGCAATGTCGTTCTTCATGACACGCTGATTGCCGGGATTGGCCCCGATTCGGCACTATGGTCGCAACACTATTCGAACAAGGCTCTTTATCGAAGCGACCCCGTGTTCCTGCAGGCGCGTCACCATAATTATCAGCCTGTCGCTGCCTCTGACCTCCTTCACGGACCCGGCAGCCCACTCGCGGACGTACGCAGCTATCCGGCGTTTCAGAGCAGCGTCTTTTTTCCAGCCCGGCACGAGGCAGCGCTCGGCATACTGCATCTCGGCCGCTCGCTGCCGGCCCCGGCAGGAGAAACGGCATTTCTGGATGCACGGTCGCGAAGTGACTGGACTGCACTCGCACACGACATCCTGCGTTACTATCTCTCCAATCGTCGAGCCGAGGCGGTCAGTCAGTTGGCGCTCACCCAGCTCGAGCACCAAGTTCTCGCTTTGCTCGTGGCCGGTGTCAAGGCGGACGAGATTCAAACGCGGCTGGCGATTTCGCATTCAATGTTGCGTGACGCGCGGCAGTCGATCAATCAGAAAATGGGGACGCATGACATTCGCGTCAGCGTGAACGAGGCGAGGAGTTACGGTCTCGTCGTACCTTCATATTTCTCGCGGTAATATCAGACAAGATTTTCATTCGCCACTTATCTATGGCAAATGTGGCTTGCCGCACAGTAACCTCTCGGTAAATCGGTAGTCCGCGCGAATTATCGCCTGCGGACCTAACAGCGAATACCGCG
>NZ_UAQZ01000015.1 GCF_900446215.1 Burkholderia cenocepacia
GCGCCGGCAAGCGCGTCGAAATGTCGTATATCGGCGGCTGACGCCTCTTTCCGCCTTCACACGATGCCCGCTCCCGCTTCTCCGTCGATCGCCGGCCTGCTGCTCGCAGGCGGCCGAGCGACCCGCATGGACGGCGTCGACAAGGGCCTGCAACTGCTCGACGGTACGCCGCTCGCGCTGCACGTGCTGCGCCGGCTGTCGCCGCAGGTCGACGAGACGCTGATCAGCGCGAACCGCCATGCCGATCGCTATGCCGAGCTCGGTGCGCCGTTCGACGCGCGCATCGTCGCAGACGAAACGCCCGACTTCCCCGGGCCGCTCGCGGGCCTGCTCGCCGGCATGCGCGCGGCGCGCGCGCCGCTGGTCGCGTGCTCGCCGTGCGATACGCGTATCTGCCCGCCGACCTCGTCGCGCAAACTGCATACGGCGCTGGACGCAGCAGGCCGACATTGCGATGGCGGTCACCGTCGACGCGCAGCAACGCTCGCCGCAGCCGACGTTCGCGCTGCTGCGCACGTCGCTGGCCGACGATCTGGCCGCGCGCCTCGCGGCCGGCGACCGCAAGGTGCGTGCGTGGTACGCACGCCACAAGACGGTCGAAGTCGAGTTTCGCGACGAGCGTGCGTTTTACAATGCCAACTCCTGGCAGGAACTCGCCGCGCTGGCCCCGCGCTGACGGCCCCGTGCCGTGCCCGGCCCCGCCACAAAACCCCGCGCCCCCCTCCTCGCGCCACCGGCCACAACCCGATACGCTTGCGGCGCAGTCCGACTGATGATCACGCAATCCCCGCCCCCGAACCGCACCGACCCCCCCCGCGTCGCTCGCGACGCAGGCGCTCGCGTGCGCTTCGCGTGCCGTCGACGCGTGCGACACGGTGACGCTGCGCGATGCGCTCGACCGCGTGCTCGCGGTCGACGTGAGCGCGCCGTTCGACATTCCCGCGTACGACAATTCGGCCATGGACGGCTATGCGTTCGACGGCGGCAGCGCGGCACTCGCGTCGCCGCAGGGCGAGGTCGCGATGCCGGTCGCCGGCACCGCATTCGCCGGCCATCCGTTCGACGGCGCCGTGGCAGCCGGTGCATGCGTGCGGATCATGACCGGCGCCCGATGCCGGCCGGATGCGACACCGTGATCCCGCAGGAACGCGTGCGCGTCGAGGGCGACACGATCCGCTTCGCCACGCGCGACGTCGCGCGCGGCGCGAACTGCCGCAAGGCCGGCGAGGATCTCGCGCGCGGCGCCTGTGCGCTCGCCGCGGGCCGCGTCCTGCGGCCGTCTGATCTCGGTCTGCTCGCGTCGTTCGGCGTCACCGACGTCATGGTGCGCCGGCGCGTGCGCGTCGCCGTGTTCTCGACCGGCGACGAGCTGCGCGAGCCCGGCGAACCGCTCGGCCGCGGCGCGCTGTACGACAGCAATCGCGGGATGCTGATCGCGATGCTCGAACGCCTGCACGTGGATGCGATCGATCTCGGCATCGTCCGCGACGACCCGGCCGCGCAGGCCGATGCGGTCGTCACGTCGGGCGGCGTGTCGGTCGGCGAAGCCGACTTCACGCGCGACGTGATGGCGCGGCTCGGCGACGTGACGTTCGCGAGCCTTGCGCTGCGGCCCGGCCGGCCGCTCGCGTGCGGCACGCTCGCACGCGCGGCCGACGGCGCCGGCCACGCGCTGTTCTTCGGGCTGCCCGGCAATCCGGTCGCGTCCGCCGTGACGTTCTACGCCATCGTGCGCCCCGCGCTGCTGACGCTGGCCGGCGCGCAGACGCCGCCACCGGCGATGTACACGGCGCGCAGTACGCAGCCGTTGAAGACGCGCCCCGGTCGCACCGAATACCTGCGCGGCATCGCGACGCGCGCCGCCGACGGCCAATGGCACGTCGTACCGGCCGGATCGCAAAGCTCCGCGTCGCTGAGCGGCCTCGCAGACGCCAACTGTTTCATCGTCCTGGGCCACGATACCGCGCAGTCGACGCGGGCGCCCAGTCGACATCCTGCCGCTCGACGGCCTGATCTGAATTCCACTATCGGTATATCTCTACGGGGGCAATCCGCATGAAGAAACAAATCTCGTCGATCGCCGCGGGACAGACCGCGAAGGCGCTGATTCTCGTCTACCTGACGTTCAGCGTGCCGATCGTGCTGCTCGGCATTCTCGTCGCGTACATCCGCTACGGGATGGTCGAACTGAGCACGATCCTGAGCGCGCTGCTGCTGAACGCGATCCTCGGTTTCGTGCTGCTGTGGATTGCGTGCCACGCGTACAACTGGGTCGCGTCGCGCTTCGGCGGCATCGAAATCGTGCTGTCCGATCCGCCGGAGGAAGCGTGAGCGGCACGCCGCTGATCCGCGCGGCCGCCCCGCGCGACGTCGGCGCGATCCTCGCGCTGATGCGCAAGCTGGCCGAGTTCGAGAAGCTCACGGATCTGTTCGTCGCGACCGAAGCCGATCTCGCCGACGCGCTGTTCGGCGAGCACCCCGCGGCCGAAGCGCTGGTGGCCGAGCGTGACGGCGCGATCGTCGCGTACGCGCTGTTCTTCCACAACTATTCGACGTTCCTCGGCCGCCGCGGGCTCTATCTCGAGGATCTGTACGTGCAGCCGTCGCAGCGCGGTACGGGCCTCGGCACCGCGATGCTGCGTCATCTCGCGGCACTCGCCGTCGAGCGCCGTTGCGCGCGCTTCGAGTGGTCGGTCCTCGACTGGAACCAGCCGGCAATCGATTTCTACGAGAAGATGGGCGCGACCGTGCTGCCGGAGTGGCGCATCGTACGCGTGACGGGTGGCGCGCTGGACACGCTCGCCGCGCATTGAGCGCGGGCCGGCCACGCCGGCGATCGCTGCAAAGGAAAACGGGCGCCGCGGCGCCCGTTTTTTCTGTCCGGCGGCGGCCGGCAACGCGTGTCATGCATCGTCCGCATCGGCGCCTTCGGCCCCTTCCGCGCCGAGCAGCCCGGCCGCCGTATCGCCCGGCAACGCCTCGACCTGCTTGAGCTTGCGGTTCATCACGCGCGTGCGCTGCTCGGCCGCCTCGATCGAACGCGTGACCGTTTCGAGCTGCGACTTCGTGCGCGCGAGCACGTCGCCGAACTTGCCGAACTCGGTCTTGACCGCGCCGAGCACCTGCCACACCTCGCTCGAGCGCTGCTCGATCGCGAGCGTGCGGAACCCCATCTGCAGGCTGTTCAGCAGCGCGGTGAGCGTGGTCGGCCCGGCGACCGTCACGCGATAGTCGCGCTGCAGCAGGTCGGTCAGCCCCGGGCGGCGCAGGATCTCCGCATAGAGCCCCTCGGTCGGCAGGAACAGCAGCGCGAAATCGGTCGTGTGCGGCGGCGCGACGTACTTCTCGGCGATCGTGCGCGCTTCCATCCGCACCCGCGCCTCGAGCGCACGCGCCGCCTCCTCGACCGCCACCGCATCGGCGCGCTCCTGCGCGTCGATCAACCGCTCGTAGTCTTCGCGCGGAAATTTCGCGTCGATCGGTAGCCACACCGGCGCGTCGCGCGTGCCGGCATCGCGGCCCGGCAGCCGGATCGCGAATTCGACGCGCTCGGTACTCTTCGGCACCGTCGCGACGTTCTTCGCGTACTGCTCGGGTGTGAGCATCTGTTCGAGCAGCGCTTCGAGCTGCACCTCGCCCCAGGTGCCGCGCGTCTTCACGTTGGTCAGCACCTTCTTCAGGTCGCCGACGCCGGCCGCGAGGGTCTGCATCTCGCCGAGCCCGCGATGCACCTGCTCGAGCCGGTCCGACACGAGCTTGAACGATTCGCCGAGCCGCTGCTCGAGCGTCGCGTGCAGTTTCTCGTCGACGGTGCGGCGCATCTCCTCGAGCTTCGCCGCGTTGTTCGTCTCGATTTCCTTCAGCCGCTGTTCGAGCGTCGCACGCACTTCACCGATCCGGCGATCGTTCGCCTCGGTCAGTTGCGTGAGCTGCCGGTGCAACGTGTCGCCGAACAGCCGCAGCGCGCCCGTCTGCTCCTCGCGCGCCTGCTGGGCTTGGCGCTGCACGCTCTCGCGCATCGCGTCGAACTGCTGCGCGTTGCCGGCGACGAGCTTGCCGAGCTGCTGCGCGAACCCCTCGATCTGGTTGTTCTCTGCACGGTCGCCACGCTCGTCAGTTGCGCGGCGAGCGTCTGCTGCAACTGCGCGAAGCTGCCGGCCAGCTCGGTACGCGAGCCGCGCGCATTTTCGACGATCTCGCCGCGCAGTTCGCGCTCGAGCCGCTCGACCGCGCGCGCCTGCGCATGCGCGGCGTCCTCGATCTGGTCGCCGAGCACGGCCGCATCGTCGTGGCGGCCGCCGCGCACGAGGCGCGACGATCGCCACCGCGAGCGCGACAGCGAGCACGACGACCGCCGCAAGCAACAACGTCATCGTCATGCGCGCGGCTTCCCGATCACGTCAGGGTTGATCGGATTCGGCGGCCGCCCCGCCCGCGGCCCCTCGCCCAGCGCGGCGATCAGGTTGTCGGCGGCGAGATCCGCCATCGCGCGGCGGGTCTTTTCGGTGGCGCTTGCGATATGCGGCGTCAGCACGACGTTCGGCACCTCGAGCAGCGCCGGATGCACGCTCGGCTCGCCCTCGTACACGTCGAGGCCGGCCGCGGCGATCGTCCCGTCGCGCAGTGCGACGGCCAGCGCCGCATCGTCGACGATCCCGCCGCGCGCGATGTTGGTCAGCGTCGCCGTCGGCTTCATCTTCGCGAGCTCGGCCGCGCCGATCGTGTGATGGTTCTCTTTCGTGTACGGCAGCACGAGCACGACATGATCGGCGCGCGCGAGCAGCGCATCCTTCGACACGTATTCGGCATTCAGCTCGGCTTCGATCTCGGGCGCGACCCGCGACCGGTTGTGGTAGATCACCTGCATCCCGAAGCCGCGCGCGCGGCGCGCGAGCGCCTGGCCGATGCGACCCATCCCGATCACGCCGAGCGTCGAGCCATGGATGTCGGCGCCGAGAAAGCCGTCGTACGCCCACTTCTGCCAGTGGCCGGCGCGCAGCCAGTGTTCGGATTCGGCGATCCGGCGCGCCGCGGCCATCATCAGCGCCCAGCCGAAATCGGCGGTCGATTCGTTCAGCACGTCGGGCGTATTGGTGCCGAGCACGTTCGCCGCGTTGAATGCGGCCATGTCGAAGTTGTTGCCGACCGCCATGTTCGCCACGACGCGCAGACGCGGTGCCGCCGCGAGCGTGGCCGCGCCGACCGGGTCGCCGGCCGTCAGCGCGCCGTCCTTGTCGGCCAGACGCGCGGCGAGCGCGTCGGGCGCGAGCGCGTCGCCGTCGTTCCAGTCGACTTCGAAATACTGCTTGAGCCGTTCGATCACGTCCGGAAAGATCGGACGCGCGACCAGAATCTTCTGCATCGCCATCTCCGCATGCCGCGGACGGATGGCGGCGCACCATGCCGCGCCGGGACCGCCCGCTCGGGGTTGAAAATCGTCAGCTTACGCCGTGAAGAAAAGCCACGACGTCAGCAGGAATACCGGTATCAGCACGACGAGCGCCCAGCCGAGGTACGCGAAGAAGCTCGGCATCTTCACGCCGCGCGATTCGGCGATCGCCTTCACCATGAAGTTCGGCGCGTTGCCGATGTAGCTGTTCGCGCCCATGAACACCGCGCCGGCGGAATCGCGGCGAGTGTCGACGCGCCGGTCGTCATCAGCGTCTGCGCATCGCCACCCGCGAGGTTGAAGAACACGAGATAGGTCGGCGCGTTGTCGAGGAACGACGACAGGATGCCGGTCGCCCAGAAGTACATCGCGTCGATCGGCTTGCCGTCGGGGCCCGTGACGAGATGGACGATCTGCGCGAACGCGCCATCCGCGCCGGCGCGCAGGATCACGATCACCGGCGCGATCGTCACGAAGATGCCCGCGAACAGCTTCGCGACTTCCTCGATCGGCGCCCAGTTGAACGCGTTGCCCTCGCGCGCGGAACGCGGCGTCAGCGCGAGCGACACGAGCGTCACGACCACGAGCGCGACGTCGCGCACGAGATTCTGCAGCGCGACGTGCGTGCCCACACGTCGAACGAGATGCCCGCTTCCACACGCCGCTCATCAGCACGAGCGCGATCACGGCCGCCAGCAGCACGAAGTTGACCTTGCCGTCGATCGACAGCGCCGCACCGTCGGGCGTCGGATCGAGCGCGGCCGGCCGCTCCTCGCCGCCCTTCCGGTAGAAGTACGTATCGAGCGCGAAGAACAGCGTCAGCAGCACCACGCAGATGAACAGCATCGGCAGCGCGAGATGCGTGGTCGTCCAGAAGAAGCTCACGCCGTTCAGGAAGCCGAGGAACAGCGGCGGATCGCCGAGCGGCGACAGCGAGCCGCCCGCGTTCGCGACGAGGAAGATGAAGAAGATCACGACGTGCACGACATGCTTGCGGTTGTCGTTGGCGCGCAGGAGCGGCCGGATCAGCAGCATCGCGGCGCCCGTCGTGCCCATCACGCTCGCGAGCAGCGTACCGAGCGCGAGGATCGCGGTATTCAGTTTCGGCGACCCATGCAGGTTGCCGTTCACGCAGATGCCGCCCGCGACCGTATAGAGCGCGGTGAGCAGCACGATGAACGGAATGTATTCCTCGAGCAGCGCATGCACGAGCGTGCCGAACGCGGTGCCGATGCCGAACGCGACCGCGAACGGCGCGAGGAACACGATCGCCCAGCCGGCGGCGATCTTGCCGAAGTGGTGATGCCAGAACACGGGGGCGACGAGCGGGAACAGCGCGATGGACAGCAGGATCCCGGCGAACGGGATGCCCCAGAGCGCGGACAGCGTGGCACCGTCGAGCGTGGCGGCCGATGCAAGCGCGGGAGCGGCGCCAAGCGCGATTCCCGACGCCATGCCCGCCCAGGCGGCATGTCGTTTCATGCAGAACTTCCTTGTTCGAGTAGGGGTGAATGCAGCGGCGCGTCATGCGCCCCGTACGACGATCGCGTGCACGCGGTACGGGCCGTGTGCGCCAGGATGATCTTTTCGATGTCGCCCGTGCGCGACGGGCCGGACACGAAATTGACGCGGCGCGGCAGCTCGCCGCGCTCCGCGCGAATCAGCGCGAACGCGTCTTCATGACCGGCGACGATGCGCGATGCCGGCACGATCGCGATGTGGGTTTCCGGCAGCAGGCCGGCCGATGCGTAAGTGTCGGGGCCGGACAGCAATACCAGCGACCCCGTTTCGGCGGTCGCGCAAAAGCAGCCGGTCAGGCCGACCAGATCGCCGTCGCGCGGCTTGCGGCACTCGACCGACAGGCCGGCGCCGGCCCAGTCGAGATCGGCGAGCGTGCGCCAAGCGATGGCCTGCGTCGGCAGGCCGTGAGCGGCAAGATAGCGGGCGGCGGCGGCAGGCACGTCGGCCAGCGTCGCGACTTCGTCGACCGTGGTCGACAGGCGCGCCGCTTCGTCGACGAAAGCGGCGACGAGGTCGGCCGGCGCCGGCGGGCGCGGCCCCTCCGGATGACGGGCGAGATAGTCGGCGACGCCGTCGCGCTCCCGCTGCATCGGGTTCGGCCGCGCGCCCCTGCGCTGCGCGAATGCGCGCGAGGATCTGGCGACGGGCAGCGGAAGTGTCCATGAACGGTCCTCGTGACGGTGGCGGGCAATACGTCGGATTATACCGACCGCCCCTGCCGCGACGCACCTTCGGCCCAACGGCCGGCGCCTACTTCGACGCGTCTTCCTCGACCGGCTGCGCGATGCCGAACACCTGCCGCAGGTACGCGAGATACGCCTTGTCGTCGCACATGCTCTTGCCCGGCGAATCGGACAGCTTCGCGACCGGCTGCCCGTTGCAGCGAACCATCTTGATCACGATCTGCAGCGGCACGTAGCCAAGATCGTTGGTGAGGTTGGTGCCGACGCCGAACGCGAGCTTGCAGCGGCCGCGGAACCGTTCGTACAGCTGCATGACCTTCGGAATGTCGAGCGCGTCCGAGAACACCAGCACCTTGGTGCGCGGGTCGCACCGGTTCGCTTCGTAGTGGCGCAGCATCCGCTCGCCCCCACTCGAACGGATCGCCCGAATCGTGGCGCGCGCCGTCGAACAGCTTGCAGAAGTACATGTCGAAGTCGTTCAGGAACGCGTCCATGCCGTAGACGTCCGACAGCGCGATCCCGAGGTCGCCGCGATATTCCTTCGCCCACATCTCGAAGCCGTAGATCTGCGAATCGCGCAGCCGCGGGCCGAGCGCCTGGCACGCCTGCAGATACTCGTGCGCCATCGTGCCGAGCGGCGTGATGTCGTGCTTCATCGCGTACAGCACGTTGCTCGTGCCCGCGAACTGCGGGCCGAGCCCGTCACGCAGCGTGAGCGCGACTTCCTCGTGCCAGACCTTCGAGAAGCGCCGGCGCGTGCCGTAATCGGCGATCTTGCAGTCGGCGAACTCGGGCTTCGCGCCGAGCAGCTTGATCTTCTCGCGCAGCCGTTCGCGGCCTTCGCGATAGTCGGGCTCGCGCTGCGTGTTGCGGAAATAGACTTCGTTGACGATCGCGAGCACCGGGATCTCGAACAGGATCGTATGCAGCCACGGCCCCTCGATCACGATGTCGATCTCGCCGTTGCCCTTCGGCGACGGCGTGACCGAGATGTACTTCTCGTTCAGGTGGAACAGCGCGAGGAAATCGACGAAGTCGCTCTTGATGAAGCGCATCCGCCGCAGGTAATCGAGTTCGACGTCGGAAAAGCGCAGCGAGCACAGGCCGCGCACCTCGTCGCGAATCTCGTCGATGTACGGCACGAGATCGACGCCGGGCGTGCGGCACCGGAAGCGGTATTCGACGTTTGCAGCGGGAAAGTGATGCAGGACGACCTGCATCATCGTGAACTTGTAGAGATCCGTGTCCAGCAGCGAAGTGATGATCATGATGACGGCACCGCCAATATCATGACCGGGCCCCGGCGCACCGCGCGCCGCCCGGTCTGTCGGTCATGTTACCCGAATGCGGGCCGGACCATCGTGAAACCGCCCTCGCCGCCGGGTGCGCGGGTATCCGCGTTGCGCCTGCCATAAACTAATCACGAAACGATATAAGCCGGATAGCCGACCACGTCATGCGGGTTTTGCGCTTCAGTTACAATGCCGCTTTTGGCGCAAACGCCACCCCATATATACCGCCAAGCAGGAGCGTTTTAATGACTCACGTTGTGACCGAAGGCTGCATCAAGTGCAAATACACGGATTGCGTGGATGTGTGCCCGGTGGATTGCTTCCGTGAAGGTCCCAACTTTCTCGCCATCGATCCGGACGAGTGCATCGACTGCGCCGTGTGCGTCGCCGAATGCCCGACCAATGCGATCTATGCCGAAGAAGACGTTCCGACCGACCAGCAGCAGTTCACCGAGCTGAATGCCGAGCTGGCGAAGAATTGGCCGTCGATCACGAAGACCAAGCCGGCGCCGGCCGACGCGGACGAGTGGAAGGACGTGCAGGAGAAGCTGCACCTGCTCGAGCGCTGATCGCGCGGCGGCCGCAAAAAATTTCATGCGGCGCGGCTCCAAGGTGTTGACAGGTTAGCGAACACTCCATACAATCTCGTTTCTCTGCTGTTGCTTGTTTGTTCCCCGATAGCTCAGTCGGTAGAGCGCCGGACTGTTAATCCGTAGGTCCCTGGTTCGAGCCCAGGTCGGGGAGCCAAAAACGCAAAGGCCACGTTGAAAGTGGACGGGTTTTTTGTTGGAACACACAACACGCAGATGTACCGATTTATTCCCCGATAGCTCAGTCGGTAGAGCGCCGGACTGTTAATCCGTAGGTCCCTGGTTCGAGCCCAGGTCGGGGAGCCAAACAGCGAAAGGCCCGTCATTCGACGGGCCTTTTGTTTTTCCGGCCGCCGTTCCCTCTTCCCGCTTTTCGTGGTCCGGTCATGCGCATGCTAGAGTTTCTGTCCCGCATTCGCATCCGGTTCCGTCGATGAAGCATCGCCTCTTCCGTTTCGCCCCCGTCGCCCTCCTGTTCTCCGCCGTCGCCGCCGCACCGTTCGCGCACGCGGAGGAAGTCGGCAGCGTCAATACCCATTTCCGCGTCACGGGCTCCGATCGCGTGGTCGTCGAGGCCTATGACGATCCGGTCGTGAATGGCGTGACCTGCTACGTGTCGCGCGCCCGCACCGGCGGGATCAAGGGCACGCTCGGCGTCGCCGAGGATCCGAGCGAAGCGTCGATCGCGTGCCGGCAGGTCGGCCCGATCAGCTTCAAGGAACCGCTCAAGCAGCAGACCGACGTGTTCAGCGAACGCATGTCGTTCATCTTCAAGACGCTGCACGTCGTGCGCGTGATCGACAAGAAGCGCAACACGATCGTCTACCTGACCTACAGCGACCGTATCGTCAGCGGCAGCCCGAAGAACGCCGTGACCGCGGTGCCGATGCCCGCCGGCACGACGATTCCGGTCAAGTAAGCCCGCTCCCGCGCCCGATCATGTCCGCCGCCCGCCTCCCCGATTCCGCACGCTACTGGCGCACGCCGCTCGTGCCGGACGCGGATCTGCTCACGGCCACCTATCGCGATCACGCGTTCGCGCCCCACTGGCACGACGCGTACACGATCCCCGTGATTCTCGAAGGCGCGGAACGCTTCACCTATCGCGGCACCGGCTACGTCGCCGAAACGGGCACCGTGCCCGTGATCAATCCCGGTGAAGTGCACACGGGCTCGCGTGCCGCCGACGAAGGCTGGTGCTATCGCGTCAGCTACATGCCGGTCGAATTCATCCACGAACTCGCGAGTACGATCGCGGGCCGCCCGCAGGATGCACCGTGGTTTGCCCCCGACGTGATCCGCGACGCCGATCTCGCGGCCCGGCTCACGCTCGCGCACCGGATGCTGGAAGCCGGCAGCGAGCGCGCGCTGTCGTCGCAGGCCGATGCGGCCGGACAGCCGGCCGGCGATCCGGCCACCGGCGCGCCGCGCATCTACGATCCGCTCGCCGCCGAAACCGCGATGCTCGACGCGCTGTCGACGCTGATCGTGCGCCACGCCGACGTACGGCCGCGACCCGCGCCGCTCGCGGCCGACGAGCCACGCGTCGACGCGATGCGCGAGCGGCTCGCCGCCGACCTGATGTCCACGGTGACGCTCGACGAGGTCGCGCAGGCGGCCGGCCTGTCGCCGTTTCACGCGGCGCGCCTGTTCACGCGTACGACCGGCATGCCGCCGCATGCGTGGCGCAACCAGTTGCGGCTGCAGCGTGCGCTGGCGCCGCTGCGCGCGGGCGTGCCGGTCGCCGATGTCGCGGCGGCCAGCGGCTTCGTCGACCAGAGCCACTTCACGCGGCATTTCAAACGGATGTTCGGCGTGCCGCCCGGGCGCTGGCAGGCAAGCTGACGCGCGGCTTCCCGCCGTCGTCGGCCGCACGGCCGCCCGCGCCGGCCGGCACGCGGGCACCGGCCCCGTTCCGGCGGGCGCAAGAACATACAAGCGCGCCGCGCGACCGACCGCCCCACACAAGAGTGATAAGAGAAAGTCTCATGAGTGAAATCAAGGAAATGCCGCTGGTCGAGCTGACGGCCAAGGATCTTCCCGCCTACTGCCCGAACCCGGCCATGACCCGCTGGAACGCGCACCCGCGCGTCTTCATCGACGTGTCGCACGGCGAGGCGCGCTGCCCGTACTGCGGCACGCGCTACAAGCTGCGCGACGGCGAGGTCGTCAAGGGCCACTGAGCCCGGCGGCCGGGCCTGAAGGCCCACCGACCCGCAAGGCGGCGCAGCCGGAAGTCCGGCGCGCCGCCGTTCCCCATTCTGGCAACCCGAACGCGGCGCCCGAGCGCCGTGCTTCATTACGACATCGGAAGTCGACCTGATGCGTCGAGCGCTGGTTATCGCACCGAACTGGATCGGTGACGCATTGATGGCGCAGCCGCTTTTTGCGCTGCTGAAGAAACTCCATCCCCGCATCGCCATCGATGCCGTCGCACCCTCGTGGGTCGCGCCCGTGCTCGAGCGGATGCCCGAGATCCACGATGTCCACGCGACCGATCTCGCGCACGGCAAGCTGCAGCTGCTGCGCCGCTGGCAGCTCGCGAGCGACCTGCGCGACGTCGGCTACGACGCGGCGTACGTATTGCCGAATTCGCTGAAGTCCGCGGTGATCCCGTGGCTCGCGAACATCCCGCTGCGGATCGGCTATACGGGCGAGCACCGCTACGGCTTGCTCAACGTGCGCCACGCGAACCCCGACAAGTCGGGCGAGCGGCCGCCGATGACGACCCACTACGCGGCGCTCGCGTACGCGCCGGGCGCGAAGCTGCCCGAGTCGATGAAGACGCTGCCCGCCCCGCGCCTGGACGCCGACCTGAACGAAACGGCGCGGGTGTCCGCACGTTTCAATCTCGATACACGCAAGCCGCTCGTCGTGTTCTGCCCCGGCGCCGAATACGGCCCGGCCAAGCGCTGGCCGCCCGAGCACTTCGCGTCGCTCGCGACCATCGTGCACCAGTCGTTCCCGTATACGCAGATCGTCGCGCTCGGCTCGCAGAAGGATGCCGCGGCCGCGCAGGCGATCGCCGACCACGCGCCGAACGTGCGCAACCTGTGCGGGCAGACGTCGTTGTCCGAGGCGTGCGCGCTGATCGCGCGCGCGAACGCGGTCGTCACCAACGATTCCGGGCTGATGCACGTCGCGGCCGCGCTGCGCCGGCCGCTCGTCGCGTTGTACGGATCGACCGATCCGCGCCACACCCCTCCGCTGTCGGAGCTGGCGAAGGTACAATGGTTGCATCTCGAATGCAGTCCCTGCTTCGAACGCGAGTGCCCGCTCGGCCACCTGAAGTGCCTGCGCGAACTCGGTCCGGAGCAGGTATTCGGCGATTTGCGCGGCATGCTAGTCGGGCAGCGCTGACCCTGACCGGCAGCGTCGCACGGCGCGCCGGGCAATCCGATTCACCGGTGTGCGGCGGCTCGATCCGGGCCGCCGTGCTGAATACGGCGCGCGACGCGCGCGAGAGACAACCCCGATGCCACGTTTTGCCCGCCTCTTCGAAGCCGCTGCCGATACGCTGAACGCCTACTACCAGGCCGTCGCGGATGCCAATCTCGACGCGCTGCTGGCGTTGTGGATCGACGAGGATTTCGCCAGCTGCGTGTGGGCGGACGGCGAGCATCTGCACGGCCTCGACCAGATCCGCGGCGGGCTCGCCAACCGGCTCGCGACGCGTCCGGTCACGATCGAGCCGCTCGACATCCGCGTGTACGACAGCCTCGGCACGGTCGTCTATACGATCGCCGAAGCGCATCAGCAGGCCGACCTGACGGCCGAACCCGACATGGTTTTCGCGACGTACGTGATGATCCACGAACGCGGCGAATGGCGCATCGCGCACATCCACGCGAGCCCGATTCCTGAACAGGCGGCCGGACAATTCGCCGCGAAGATCCGTCACGGGCAGGGTCCGCTGCACTGACGAAGAACGAAGCAACGCATTAGCGGGGCGATCATGAGTACGGCTTCTCCGCCCACCTCGCCGCTGACCGGGGCCCCGGCCCCCGACGACGACACACTGCGCTATCGCGCACCGCGCTGGCTGCCCAACAGCCATGTGCAAACCATCGTGCCCGCGCTGTTCGCGCGGCGTCCGGTTGTCGCTTACCGGCGAGAGCGATGGGAAACCCCCGACCACGACTTCATCGACCTCGACTGGGTCGCGCACCTCGACAGCGCGGCGCCGGCGCCCGACGCGCCGCTGTTCGTGCTGTTCCACGGTCTCGAAGGCAGCTCCGCGTCGCACTACGCGCTCGCGATGATGGCCACCGCGCGCGCGAACGGCTGGCACGCCGTGGTGCCGCACTTCCGCAGTTGCAGCGGCGAGATCAACCGCCAGCCGCGCTTCTACCATCTCGCCGACAGCGCCGAGGTCGACTGGATCCTGCGCCGGCTCGCCGCGCAGCATCGCGGGCCGCTGGTCGCGGCCGGCGTATCGCTCGGCGGCAACGTGCTGCTGCGCTGGCTCGGCGAGCATCGCAGCGACACGTCGATCGTGCGCGCCGCCGCCGCGATCTCGACGCCGATCGACGTGCATGCGGGCGGCCGCGCGCTGTCGCAGGGGTTCGCGATGGTCTACACACGCAGCTTCCTGAAGACGCTCAAGCGCAAGGCGCTCGCGAAGCTCGACCAGTATCCGGGGCTGTTCGACCGCGACGCGATGCTGCAGGCCGTGACGATGCGCGACTTCGACGAGGTCGTGACCGCGCCGCTGCACGGTTTCGCGAACGCCGACGACTACTGGACGCAGGCGACCACGCGGCCGCTGCTGCCCGCGATCGACGTGCCGACGCTGATCCTCAACGCCCGCAACGACCCGTTCCTGCCGGAATCGGCGCTGCCGGGCCCGGCCGACGTGTCGCCCGCCGTCGAGCTCGACCAGCCCGCGCACGGCGGCCATGCGGGTTTCATGACCGGGCCGTTCCCCGGCCGCCTCGACTGGCTGTCGGCGCGGGTGTTCGGCTATTGCTCGAAATTCGTCGACCATGGATGACATCGTCAGGCAGGCGCTCGCCAAATGGCCGAACGTGCCGCATTGCACCGGCTGGCTGCTGCTCGACCGGCGCGGCGCATGGCGGCTGCGCGACGACGCGGCGCAGGCGGCCGGCGAGCTCGGCTCGCCGATCCGGCATGCGGCGCTGAACGCGTTCATCGGCCGCAACTACGAATGCGACGCGCAGGGCCAGTGGTTCTTCCAGAACGGGCCGCAGCGCGTGTACGTCGAACTCGCCTATACGCCGTGGGTCGTGCGGCTCGCCGAACGCGACGGGCAGCTCGCGCTCACCGACCAGACGGGCGCCCCGTTCGAACCGGACGCAGCGTGGCTCGATGACGGCGGCGGCGTGCTGTTTCGCGATGCCGGCACACCGCCGCGCATCGCGGCACTGCACGATCACGATCTCGGGCTGTTCGCCGACCACGCGGATTTCGACGCGAAGCCGCCCGCGCTGCGCTGGCGCGACGGCCGCTCGCTGCCGCTTGGCAGCATCGCGTGCGCCGACGTGCCTGCGCGGTTCGGCTACATTCCCAGCCCGGCGCGCCACGCACGCGATGCCGCCGACAGCGGCAACTGACCCGCCGCGGCGCCTTCCGCGTTCGCCGCGCGACGGCCGCTACCCGCGGCCGTTCTTCTCGTCGTCGCGCTCTTCCTTGTAGCGCGCCTCGAATTCCAGCAGCCGTGCGCCGATGATCGACTGCTCGTAAAACGACACATCCTTCGCGTCGCGCGCTTCCTTCAGTTGCCGGATCGCCGACGGCCACGCGCCGTCGAGCGCCAGCTTCTCCGCCAGCGCGCGACGCCGCGCGAGCACGTCGCCCTTGCCGTCGCTCGACTTCGCGAGGTAATCCCACCAGTCCGGCTGTTCGGGGTCGGCCTTCGCCTGCGCCCGCGCGAGCGTCTGCGCTTCGGCGAAGCGGCGCGCGGCGATCAGCGCCTGCAGGTGCGCGACGATCGCCGCGTGCGACGCCGGCCAGCGCCGCTGCGCGAGCGCCGACAGCCGTACCGCGTCGTCGGTCCGGCCCGCGCGGCGGGCGAGGTCCGCGGCCAGCACGTCGAGGCTCGGCGAGCTGGTCGCCGGGTCGTCGTCGCGCCGCTCGCGCGCATCGAACGCGCCGCGCGCCGACGCGAGCGCCTTGTCCGCCGCGTCGTACTGGCCGAGCAGCGTGTTCGCGAGCGCGATGCCGTACCAGTTCGCCGCGACGTTCGGCGCCGTGCGATCGTCGATCTCCAGCTGCATCCGCCGCGCCTCGGCCGAGATGTCGGTCGGCGCCCGGTTCTGCAGGACGCGCAGCCGCGCACGCACGAACCCGTATTCGGCCGACTGGCGTGGCTGCCGGTATGGCGCGCGACGTGCACGATCTTCCATGTCGGCGATCCGCTCGCCGGTCAGCGGGTGCGTGCGCGCATAGGCCGGCACGCCCGCATCGCCCATCGACGCGCGGTCCAGCCGCTCGAAGAAGCCGGGCATGCCGTACGGGTCGTAGCCGGCTCCCGCGAGCAACTGGAAGCCGACGCGATCGGCCTCGCGCTCGGCCGACCGCGAGAAGCGCAGCTGGTTGTCGACCGCGTACGCCTGTCCGCCCATCGCGATCGCGCTGCCGAGATCGCCGCTGCGCGCGAGCACGCCGGCCAGCACGCCGAGCAGCATCGTCGCAAGCGCCGTGTAGCCGGTCTTCTCGCTCGCGCCGATCATCCGCGCGATGTGCCGCTGCAGCACGTGGCCCATCTCGTGGCCGACCACCGACGCGAGCTCCGACTCCGTCTGCGTCGTGACCACCAGCCCGCTGTTGATTCCGATGAAGCCGCCCGGCATCGAGAACGCGTTGATCTGCGGATCGCGCACCGGGAACAGGTCGAAGTCCGGCGCGTAGCCGCCGATGTAGCGCGCCGCCGCCGCGGCCGCGAGCCGCGCCGCCATCGCGTTCAGGTAGTCGCGCACGAGCCAGTCGTCGAGATAGTCGGGATCGCGCCGCACTTCGCGCATCACGCGCTCGCCGAGCCGGCGCTCGGCCTGCGGCGTCAGCGCACCGCCGGAGCCGTCGCCGAGATCGGGCAGCTCCAGTGCCCGCAGCGGCGCGCGCAGGCTCGCGACCGGCGCCGACGCACCGCCCGCGCCCGAGAACCGGCTCTCCGCGCCGCCGTACGTGCCGAACACGCCGGTCGCGATGCCGGACGGCACGGTGGAAATCGACGTCGCGCCGCCGGCCGCCGGCTCGAGCGGCGGCGCGGAGGCGCTCTGCGCATGGCCGCCCGGCGGTAGCGCGAGCGCCGCCGACAGCGACACGGCAAGCAACTGTTTGACACGCATGGCAGGATGAAAACGACGCCGTCCCGCGCGAGCGGCGCGCATCGCGGCGTTTGGTCTGAATATTCGGGTCATTGTACCGGCGCCGCGATGACTGTCCCGTACCGCGCGTGCGTCATCTGCGCCTCCGGCAACGCGAACGCCGCTGCTATGATAGGCGCCCGTTGAGCGGTTGGATCGGTTCGTCGCGCCGGTATGGCATCCGGTGGCCTGCCGATCGCGAAGCAGGATCGACGCACGTGCACGCGCACTCCGTTCCACCAGAGGAAGACATGTCAGGACTCACCCATTTCGACGCCGCCGGCCACGCCCACATGGTCGACGTCGGTGGCAAGCAGGAAACGCAACGCATCGCGATCGCGCGCGGCACGATCCGGATGCTGCCGGCCACGTTCGCGCTGATCCGCGACGGCAAGGCGAAGAAAGGCGACGTGCTCGGCGTCGCGCGCATCGCGGCGATCCAGGGCGCGAAACGCACGGCCGATCTCATTCCGCTGTGCCATCCGCTCGCGCTGACGCGCGTGGCCGTCGACTTCGAACTCGACGACGCGCTGCCGGGCGTCCACTGCGTCGTGCAGGTCGAGACGTTCGGCCGGACCGGCGTCGAGATGGAAGCGCTGACGGCCGTCCAGGTCGGGCTGCTGACCGTCTACGACATGTGCAAGGCGGTCGATCGCGGGATGGTGATCACCGACGTGAGCGTGCGGGAGAAGCGCGGTGGGAAGTCGGGGGACTGGAAGGCGGAAGACGTCGCCGGTTGAGCGCCCGCCGCGACGCACTCGCGCGCAGCTCGTGGAGAATCGATGGTTATCGTGATTTCCCGGTCGGACGACAGACCATCAGGAAACCACGTCGCCGATGGGGAGCGATTCGGTGAAATGCGTTGCGCCGCTGCCGTATGCGTGCCCCGGTGCGCCACCGTGCCGGCAGCTATCCGTTCCCATGTGAACCGGCCCTGACGGGCAAGCGCGGGAAAACACCGTCGCGATGCGTTGATCGACGGACGCGCGACGGGTTCGCGCCATTCGTGCCCCGCCGGACTGTCGCGGCACGAACCCGATACCCCGGAACTGAATCTGGACCGCGCCACGGCGCGGCGCCCGCCCCGCGTCACTGCCCGCGCTGCGGCTCGAACACGAACGGTTGGGTCAGCAAGAAAGGATTCGCGGTCGCGCCGGTCTGCACGCAGGTCGCGTGCGTCATCGCTTCGACGGCCGCGCGATCGGCCGCCGCATTGCGGCTGCTCGTCGTCACGGTGACGTTCTGCGCTTCGCCGGACGTCGTCATCAGCGCGCGCACGAGCACCGTCGCCGGACGCGTGAGCGGCTTCGCGGTATCCGGATAGACGGCCCGCGGAATGTGGCAGGTCAGCTTGCTTTCCTGCGATGACGACAACATCGCGCAGCCGGAAAACAGCATCGCGGCGGCAGGCAGGATCAGGTAGGTCGAGCGAATGGCCATGGTCGAATATCGTTCTTCAGCACTGTTCTGGGCACACGCACCGCAGGCCGGCAGCCTTCCCCGGCCGCATCGCATGTGTCGCACTGCGCCGCGGCCATCGGACCGGCGCCCCGTTACGGCCGCACGACCGAGCGATGCTCGGCCGCGATCCTGCTCGGCGCAATGCCCGGATAGCCGGGAAATCTGCCGTATTCGCACCGGCGATGGCCGGCGCCTGCGGGCACGCAAACGCTTTCGCGCATTGTGCACGCGCCGCCAGGTCAGCGGCGGCAATTTGACAATGGTTGACGCGAATCGCCGCTCGTTCGGCCGGAATCCGCGCGATCCGCGAGGTAATCGAGATCCGACGGATTGCCGCACGACAGGCCACGTCGTGTGGCTCCGACGTCAACCACCTCAAGCCCGCCGCGATCGACGCCGGAATTCCCCGTTCCGGCGCGCACGACAGGCGTCAATCCGAATCGTCGTCGTCCGAGTCGTCGCCCTCGTCGGCCGGCGCTTCCCCGTATTTCGCGACGACGGCCGCCCTGAACGTCTTCAGCGCGGGCTCCTGGTCGCACAGCTTGTACAACGCGGCCAGCTGTTGCGGCCAGTCCTTCAGTTCCTTCGCGAACACATGCAGGCGTGCGACGGTATCGAGCGCGTCGGCTTCGCGGCCGGCCAGCGCCTGCAGCACCGCGTAGCGACGCAGCACCGTCTCGCCGGGCAGCAGCGCGATCGCGCGCTCGTGCGCGGCGAGCTTGGCCGGCAGATCGTCCGGCGAAATCGGCAGCAGCGTCGCCGCACCGTAATCGCCCCACGCGCCGAACAGCAGCGACGGCGCATCGCGGTACTGCGCGGCCGGGCTGCTGCCGTAATAGAGCACTTCCGCGCGCTGGTAGTCGCGCAGCACGGGCACCGCCGCCAGCACGCCGCCGAACGACAGCACCGCGAACAGCCCGAAGGCCGCCCGCCCCGGCAGGATGCGCAGCGGCTTCACGTCGAGCAGCCCGATCACGAACATCGCCGGCAGCAGGAAGAACATGTACTGCTGCGGATACTCGACCAGCGCATGCATCAGCAGGATGCCGAACAGCGCGAAGCCGAACACGCGCATGCTCGACTGCGGCGCACGCACCGCGCGCACGAACCACGCGACGAGCGTGACGGCGAGCACACCGAGCCCGACGAGACCGGACTTCGCGAGCAGGTCGATGAAGATGTCGTGCGAGTTGTTCGCGATCTCGACGCCGCCGAGCGTGCGCACCAGCGCAAACTGGTGCGACGGGAATTCGCCCCAGCCGACCCCGAGCAGCGGATGCTCGCGGAACATCGCGAGCCCGTACTTCCACAGCGCGAGGCGCGGCGCGATCTGCCCGGCGTCGCGCATCCGGTCGGCGGCCGACTCCGCGAGATTCAGGTGATAGTGCACGTTGGCCCAGCGCACCGCGACGTTCACCGCGATGAAGGCGGCCGCGAGCACGACCGGGATCAGCCACGCGCGTGCATTGCCCGGCGTGCGGCGCGATTCGACCCACGCCATCCAGAAGCCCGCGACGACCATCACCGCGACCTGCAGCCACGGCCCGCGCGACACCGTGAGCGCGAGACCGACCGACAGCACGAGCGACAGCGCAAGCCATGCCCACACCGCGAGCCGGCGCGTTTGCACCAGATACAGCGCGCCCGCGAGCGCGAAGGCGATGTAGCTGGCCAGATGGTTCGCCTGCGCCATGTTGCCGTATGGACGGCGGTCGACCGCGATGTTGTACACCACGACGAACGGCGAGACGGCCGACTCGAGGTGGAACAGCTGCACGATCTGGGTACCGACCGCGAACACGCCGCCGACGAGCAGCGCACCGGCCATCATCGGCCACACCGTTTCCGCCATCCCGTCGCGCGCCAGTGCATAGCCGGCCTGCATCGCGACCAGCGCAGCGGCCAGATACCCGAGCGCGAGCCAGTTCATCGACGGCACCTTGAGCGGGATCAGTGCAACCTGCGCGAGCAGCACCACCGCAAAGCCGAGCGGCACCGCGAACGCGGCCGGCGCGGCAAACGGCTCGGCCGGACGGCCGGTGCGCGCGAGCAGCACGACGGACACGCCCACCAGCAGATACAGCACCAGCGCGGAAAACTCGGAATAGAAGGTCGGAATCGGATACGTGTGATTCGTGATCGCGTACGGCACGATCAGGGCGACAGCCAGCGCAACGAGCGACAACGAACGGGAAAAAGTAGAAGGCATGAGCGAACCGGATGTCAGCAACCGGCGCACTATACAAAACTTTCCCTGCTCTGTGCGGGGCTGTCGCTCCGCGAGCCGGCGCGGGGCCGGCGCCCCGCCGGCCGAAGCGGCGGACGGCCGGCCGCATGCCCCGGCGCCATCGTTCCGCGCCGGACCTATGCGCGGCACTCCGCAGGCGCATATTTCGCGGGCAACGTCGCGGCGTTACTCGGCAACGGCCCGGCTCCCGGTGCCGGCAGCGACGACGCATCCTTGCCGGCGGCGAAGCATTCCCACGCGATCGTGCCGGCTTGTATCGTGCCCTTTTTGAGCGGCACGCGCGCGGTGGGCGTATCGGCCTTGTCGGGCGCGGACGGCACGAGCACCAGCGTATTCGTGCCGGCGGCGGCGACGCGGGTGGTGAACGCGACCGTGATCTGACCGGTCACGCCGTCGATCGCGACCGACTCGACGTTGCGGGTCGCGGCAGGCGGGCTGTAGCCGCCGTCGAGGCTCGTGCCGCTCGCCGCGTTGTCAGCGACCGCGAGCCGCGCCGACGATGCGAGCGCCAGCCCCTCGCCGACGCGCGACCGCGCGAGGTAATCCTGGTACGCGGGAATCGCATAGGCCGCGACGACGCCGACGATCGCGAGCACGATCATCAGTTCGATCAGCGTGAAGCCGGCCGGCCGCCAGCGCGGCGACGGCCGGTTCGCGCGCCGCAGGTCGGCGGCCACGCGACGGAACAGGGAAACGGAAAAGGCTTCGAACATGGACAGGCTCCGGAAACGAAAAACGCCTGCCGATACAGGCAGGCGTCTCGATCGTAGCCAGCGGGCGGCGAAGCCGGCAGTCGGCCGGATGGCCTAGTCAGTGCGCGTGCGGCGCGCTGCGGCGTTTTCTGAGTGCGTAACCGATCGCCACGACGAACAGCGCGCCGGCGATGCTCGCGCCGTAGACCACCGGCGGCGTATCGAGCACCGGCCAGCGATCGCCGACCGGGTCGTTCACGATCAGCCCGCCCGCGATCCAGCCGAGCAGCCCGGCGCCGAACGCGACGACGACCGGGAAACGGTCGAGCAGCTTCAGCACCAGCGTGCTGCCCCACACGATGATCGGCACGCTGACGACCAGCCCGAAGATCACGAGCGCGATCCGGTGCGACGGGTCGGCCTGCTCGGCCGCGCCGGCGATCGCGATCACGTTGTCGAGGCTCATGACCGCATCGGCGATCACGATCGTCTTCACGGCGTCCCACAGCCGGTCGGCCGGCTTGATGTTGTCGTGCGCGTCGGCGGCCGGCGCCATCAGCTTGATGCCGATCCACAGCAGCAGCAGCCCGCCGCCGAACTTCAGGAATGGCACGTCGAGCAGCGCGACCGCGAACGTGATCAATGCGACACGCAACAGGATCGCCCCGGCGGTGCCCCAGACGACGCCGCGCAGCCGCTGGTTCGCCGGCAGGTTGCGGCAGGCCAGCGCGATCACGACCGCGTTGTCGCCGCCGAGCAGGATATCGATGATGACGATCTGGAGAATCGCGCCCCAGTGCAGCGAGGTCAGGAATTCGAGCATGGCGGTGAGGAAAGGACAGCGGCCGCTCCGAGGGCGACCCGGTTCATCGCCGGCACATGCAGGACGCATGCCCGGTGCTTACGAATTCATTGCGGCAGCATAACAAAAAACGCCGGCAAAGCCGGCGTTTTCTGCAGGACGAGCCCGGGGGAAATGATTACAGCGCCTTCTTCAGCAGACGGCCCATTTCCGACGGGTTGCGCGTGACGGTGATGCCGCACGCTTCCATGATTTCCAGCTTCGCTTCGGCCGTATCCGCACCGCCCGAGATCAGCGCGCCGGCGTGGCCCATGCGCTTGCCCGGAGGCGCCGTGACGCCCGCGATGAAGCCGACGACCGGCTTCTTCATGTTGTCCTTGATCCACTCGGCCGCGTTGGCTTCGTCCGGACCGCCGATTTCGCCGATCATCACGACCGCGTCCGTATCCGGATCGTCGTTGAACATCTTCATCACGTCGATGTGCTTCAGACCGTTGATCGGGTCGCCGCCGATACCGACTGCCGACGACTGGCCGAGGCCCAGGGCCGTCAGCTGCGCAACGGCTTCATACGTCAGCGTGCCCGAACGCGACACGACGCCGATGCGGCCCTTGCGGTGGATGTGACCCGGCATGATGCCGATCTTCAGTTCGTCCGGCGTGATCGTGCCCGGGCAGTTCGGCCCGAGCAGCAGCGTCTTGCGGCCTTCGCGACGCATGCGGTCCTTCACTTCGATCATGTCACGGACGGGAATGCCTTCCGTGATGCAGATCGCGAGATCCAGGTCGGCTTCGACCGCTTCCCAGATCGCAGCCGCCGCGCCTGCCGGCGGAACGTAGATGACCGACACGGTCGCGCCGGTTTCCGCCTTCGCTTCCTTGACGCTCGCGTAGATCGGAATGCCTTCGAAGTCTTCGCCGGCCTTCTTCGGGTTCACGCCCGCGACGAATGCTTCGCGGCCGTTTGCGTATTCACGGCAGGCGCGCGTATGGAACTGACCGGTTTTGCCGGTAATGCCCTGCGTGATGACCTTCGTGTCCTTGTTGATCAGAATCGACATGTATTTTGACCTCTGTTCGATGGGCGTCGCGTGCAAACCGCGCCGCCATGCGTATTCGATAGCGTTACTTGCCTGCGGCAGCCGCGACGACCTTCTGCGCAGCCTCTTCCATGCTGTCCGCCGAGATGATCGGCAGGCCCGAATCGGCCAGCATCTTCTTGCCGAGGTCCTCGTTCGTGCCCTTCATGCGCACGACGAGCGGCACGTTCAGGTTCACGGCCTTCGAACCGGCGATCACGCCTTCCGCGATCACGTCGCAGCGCATGATGCCGCCGAAGATGTTCACGAGGATCGCCTTCAGGCCCGGGTTCTTCAGCATCAGCTTGAACGCTTCCGTGACCTTCTCCGTCGTCGCGCCACCGCCGACGTCCAGGAAGTTCGCCGGTTCGCCGCCGAACAGCTTGATGGTGTCCATCGTCGCCATCGCGAGGCCCGCGCCGTTCACGAGGCAGCCGATGTTGCCGTCGAGCGAGATGTACGCGAGGTCGAACTTCGACGCTTCGATTTCAGCCGGATCTTCTTCGTCCAGATCGCGGTACGCGACGATTTCCGGATGGCGGAACAGCGCGTTCGAGTCGAAGTTGAACTTCGCGTCGAGTGCGGTGACCTTGCCGTCGCCGGAGACGTTCAGCGGGTTGATTTCAGCCAGCGATGCGTCGGTTTCCCAGAATGCCTTGTACAGGCCTTGCAGGATCGCTCGCGCTTGCGGGATCGAAGCAGCCGGCACGCCGATCTTCGCGGCGAGGTCGTCGGCCTGCGCGTCCAGCAGGCCCGTCGACGGCTCGACGATGACCTTGTGGATCAGTTCCGGGTGCTTTTCGGCGACTTCTTCGATGTCCATGCCGCCTTCGCTCGAACCCATCAGAACGATCTTTTGCGACACGCGATCGACGACGAGGCTGACGTACAGTTCCTGCTTGATGTCGGCGCCTTCTTCGATCATCAGACGGTTGACCTTCTGGCCTTCCGGACCGGTCTGGTGCGTGACGAGTTGCATGCCGAGGATCTGGTTCGCGTATTCGCGGACCTGCTCGATCGACTTCGCCACCTTCACGCCGCCGCCCTTGCCACGGCCACCCGCGTGAATCTGAGCCTTCACGACCCATACCGGGCCGCCGAGCTCTTCCGCCACCTTGACGGCCTCGTCAACCGAGAACGCCGGCTTGCCGCGCGGTACCGCGACTCCGAATTTCCGCAGGATTTCCTTACCCTGGTACTCGTGAATCTTCATGCGTGATTCCCTTCAGTCTGAGAGTTGGATGAAAAGTCGCTTAAGACGCTTCTTCGAATGATTTCCGTTCATTCCTTCGTGCTGCCTTCACCGGGCAAATCCGGCCGAAGCGGGCCATACCACTTCGGGTAGTACTGCCGCACGACCTCGCCGTCGAATCGCAGCGCCCGGCAGCGGCCGAGCTGGAAAGGCGGTTCGGCGTGCGCGTCGTCATGATCCGGCCCCTCGCCGCCCTCCTCGCGCACGTTCCACACATCACCGGCGAACGCCTGGATCGCGGCCGTCGGCAGCACGGCGCACAGTTCGGTGAGATGGGAGCAGCCTGCGACGCCGGCGAGCAGCCGGTTCGCGTTGCGGCGGAAATTGCGGAAGAGATTGAGCCCGATGAGGGCCCGATAGGCAGGCGGGGCGGACTGACAGTGACCGGGATAGGGCACCCATTCCGAAGACGCTTCGGCGTCGACGACATTGAGGTCACGATCGATGGTCACGCGCAGCCAGAGTTCGTGGATCGGCAGGCCCTGGGGCCGGATGCCCGACGCAAGCGCGACATCGCGCGGCTTGTGGTCGGTCAGGCAGGCTTCGATGTCCCACAAGCCGTCGCCGCGCTCGTAGGCTTCCGCTCGGATTGCGCGTCGATGTCGCAACTGACGGGGCACGGGCTCGGATAGCGGCATGCTGGAGGTTGAGGCCGAAGAGGAAAACCCGTGGATTTTAGCATATTGGGTATTTGAGACAGTTTGCCGCGACGGCGGGTATTCCCGCCTGTCCGGAAGCGGTTGCAATGCAGCAAAATCGCGCGCGACCGGGCCCGTCAGTCGTCGATCGGGAAATCGTCGCCGACCTTCAGCAACTTCACGATGGTCGCGCTCGAGAAGCCGCGCGCGGCCAGGAAGCGCGCCTGCTTCGCGCGCTCGGCGGGCGTTTGCGGCAGTGCACCGAATTTCTTGCGCCAGACGGCCTGCGCGCGCGTCAACTCGGTCTCGCGCAATTGTGCATTCACCGCTTCGACGAGACTGTCGCCGACCGCGTGGCGCTTCAGCTCGCCGACGATGCGCGCGACGCCGACACGCGACGCGCGGCGATGCACGAGGCTCTCGGCGAAACGGGCGTCGGACAACCAGCCTTCCTTTTCCAGCGCATCGAGCACCGGCTCGACGGATTCGTCCTCGCCGACGTAGGGTGCGAGCTTGCGCGCGAGCTCCGCGCGGCTGTATTCGCGCCTCGACAGATAGCCGAGCGCGCGGCCCTTCAACGACCGCGGCGGCTTCGACGACTTGCGCTCGCGGGCGCCCGGCGCGTCACTCGAGGCATCGCCGGAAGACGCGCCGGCTGCACGGCGTGCGCGGCGCGGATGCTGGCTGCTGCGCGTATAGACATCTTCCGTCGCCGGCGCATCGGCTGTGCGATCGACCGGGAAGCGGACACCGGACACGCGACGGCGGGACCGATCGTGCGCGTCGAACGACTCATCGTCGTCGAACGGATCGTCCGGTGCGGCAATCTCAAACGAAACGAGGGCATCGTCGGATGCCCTCGTCGCGGTGCGGTTCGCGGCGTTGCCGCCTGCGCTCCGCCGGTCGGCGCCCGAGGATCCGCCTCGCCGGCCGGAGCGACCCGCCGTTTCGGGCGTGTCGTGCTCCTCCGGCTCGCCGGCCTGACCTCGGCGCGCAACCATCACTCTTCTTCGTCCATCGCCTCGGCTTCGTTGCCTGCGCCATCGGGCATTGCGACGACGCCGAGCGATTCGCGGATGCGGTTCTCGATCTCGCGCGCGATTTCCGGATTTTCGCGCAGGAATTCGCGCGCGTTGTCCTTGCCCTGGCCGATCTTCTCGCCGTTGTAGCTGTACCAGGCGCCCGCCTTGTCGACGATCTTCGCCTGCACGCCGAGATCGATGATCTCGCCCTGACGCGAAATGCCTTCGCCGTACAGGATGTCGAAGATCGCTTCGCGGAACGGCGGCGACACCTTGTTCTTGACGACCTTCACGCGGGTTTCGTTGCCGATCACCTCGTCGTTCTTCTTGATCGAGCCAATCCGGCGGATATCGAGACGCACCGACGAGTAGAACTTCAGTGCGTTACCGCCCGTCGTGGTTTCCGGGTTGCCGAACATCACGCCGATCTTCATCCGGATCTGGTTGATGAAGATCACGAGGCAGTTCGTGCGCTTGATCGTACCGGTCAGCTTGCGCAGCGCCTGCGACATCAGGCGGGCCTGCAGACCCGGCAGCGAATCGCCCATCTCGCCTTCGATTTCGGCCTTCGGCACGAGCGCCGCGACCGAGTCGATGACGATCATGTCGATCGAGCCCGAGCGCACCAGCGCATCGGTGATTTCGAGGGCCTGCTCGCCGGTGTCCGGCTGCGAGATCAGCAGCTCCGGCACGTTCACGCCGAGCTTCGCGGCATATTGAACGTCGAGCGCGTGCTCGGCGTCGATGAACGCCGCGGTGCCGCCCAGCTTCTGCAGCTCGGCGATGACCTGCAGCGTGAGCGTGGTCTTACCGGACGATTCCGGACCGTAGATCTCGACCACCCGGCCGCGCGGCAAGCCGCCGACGCCCAGCGCGATGTCGAGACCCAGCGACCCCGTGGAGACGACCTGGATATCCTCGGCCGCTTCGCCGTCGCCCATCCGCATGATCGAGCCCTTGCCGAACTGCTTTTCGATCTGCGCGAGCGCGGCCGCCAGCGCCTTGCTCTTCTCGGCGGTCATCCCGGAGCCCTTCTTGCTATCTTCCATGAATCGTCCTTTGCTATGATGAGCAGCGTCTGTTGGAGGCGCGCCCCTTTCAAGCGCTGCCCACGAATGCAGACACTGTATAAAAAAACAGTGTTTTGTGCAAGCCCGCAATGCAGCGCGTTGTGCACGAATAACTTCGGAGACAGCCGCGCCGGCGCGAACGCCCTGCCGGCATCGGTCAGCAACATGCGAATTCTCATCGCCGAAGACGACAGCATACTCGCGGACGGCCTCACCCGGTCACTCCGCCAATCGGGCTATGCCGTCGATCACGTGAAGAGCGGCATCGACGCCGACACCGCGCTGTCGATGCAGACTTTCGACCTGCTGATCCTCGATCTCGGGCTGCCGAAAATGTCCGGGCTCGACGTGCTCAAGCGCCTGCGCGCGCGCAATTCCAATCTTCCCGTGCTGATCCTGACCGCCGCCGACAGCGTCGACGAACGCGTGAAGGGACTCGACCTCGGCGCCGACGACTACATGGCCAAGCCGTTCGCGCTCAACGAGCTCGAGGCGCGCGTGCGCGCGCTGACCCGGCGCGGCGCCGGCGGCGGCCCGACCGTCGTGCGCCACGGCTCGCTCGCGTTCGACCAAGTCGGCCGCATCGCGTATGCGAACGATCACGTGCTCGATCTCTCCGCGCGCGAACTGGGCCTGCTCGAGGTGCTGCTGCAGCGGATCGGCCGGCTCGTGTCGAAGGAACAGCTCGTCGATCACCTGTGCGAATGGGGCGAGGAAGTCAGCAACAACGCGATCGAAGTCTACGTGCACCGGCTGCGCAAGAAGATCGAACCGAGCGGCGTGCGGATCTCGACCGTGCGCGGCCTCGGCTATTGCCTCGAGAAGGTCGCGCCCGCGACGCCGGCCGACACGGCGGCGCCCCAGCCCGCGGCGGCCGGCACGCCGCTGCGCTGACGCCGGGCGTCGCCGCGATGGCCACGCCGGCCCAATCCCGCCACCCGACCGGCGCGCCGTCGTCGGCCGCCGACGAGGCACGCGACGCGCGCTACGAGAACCCGTTCGCGCCGCCCGACGAAACCGAATCGCCCGAAACGCCGCGCCCGCGCTCGCTGTTCGGCGAAATCCTCGACTGGATGCTCGCGCCGCTGCTGCTGCTGTGGCCGATGAGCATCGCCGTCACCTATCTCGTCGCGAAAACGATCGCGAACAGCCCGTTCGACCGCGCGCTCGAGACCAACGCGTACGTGCTCGCGCGCCAGATCCATCCGGTCAACGGCGTCGCCGAGCTGACGCTGCCGGAGCAGACGCGCGACTTCCTGCGCGCGGACAACATCGACAGCGTCTACTTCCAGGTGCTCGGCACGCGCGGCGAGCTGGTCGCGGGCGAAGCCGACATGCCGCTGCCGCGCGACGAGGACCGCCCGCCGCCGGGCGTCGTCGTGTTCCGCGACGACCTGCTGCGCGGCAACGACGTGCGGGTCGCGTATACGACCGTCGCGCTGCCGCAGACGAGCGGCGCGCAGCCCGTGCTGGTGCAGGTCGGCGAGACGCTCGACAAGCGCAACGCGCTCGCGAACGACATCATCAAGGGCGTGATCCTGCCGCAATTCGTGATCCTGCCGCTCGCGATCCTGCTCGTCTGGTTCGGGCTGTCGCGCGGGCTCGCGCCGCTCAACGCGCTGCAGGCGCACATCCGCGCGCGCCGGCCCGACGACCTGTCGCCCGTCGAGGCGCAGCGCGCGCCGCCCGAGATCGAACCGCTCGTCACGTCGTTCAACGACCTGCTCGCACGCCTCGAACAGAACATGGCGCTGCAGAAACGCTTCATCGCCGACGCCGCGCACCAGATGAAGACGCCGCTCGCGGGCCTGCGCACGCAGGCCGAGTTCGCGATGCGCCACCCGGTCCCGCCCGACGTGCAGCGCTCGCTCGAGCAGATCGCGACGAGTTCCGAGCAGGCCGCGCGGCTCGTCACGCAACTGCTTGCGCTCGCGCGCGCCGAGAACCGTGCGAGCGGATTGACGTTCGAGCCGGTCGAGATCGCCGCGCTCGCGCGGCGCGCGGTGCGCGACTGGGTGCAGGCCGCGCTCGCGAAACGCATGGACCTCGGCTACGAAGGCCCGGACGACGACGCGCCGCTCGACGTCGACGGCAACCCGGTGATGCTGCGCGAGATGCTCGGCAACCTGATCGACAACGCGATCCGCTACACGCCGGAAGGCGGACGCATCACGGTGCGCGTGCGGGCCGAGCGCGCGGCGCGGCGCGTGCATCTCGAAGTCGAGGATACCGGCCCCGGCATCCCGGCCGGCGAGCGCGAGCGCGTCGTCGAGCGCTTCTACCGGATCCTCGGCCGCGAAGGCGACGGCAGCGGCCTCGGGCTCGCGATCGTGCGCGAGATCGCCACGCAGCACGGCGGCACGCTGACGCTCAACGATCACGTCTACCAGCATGCGCCGCGTCTCGCCGGCACGCTCGTGCGCATCAGCCTGCCGCTGACTGACACCGCCCCGGATTAACCCTGACGTACGCCGCCACGGCTCGGCACAGATACGTCGAAACCGGCGCTTTACCGGACGTTCGCGTCACAATCCGCGCGCGAAGCCGCCGATTCGACACGGGTTAACGCGCAGTCGTTTTGTGCGCGCGAGTCAGTGCGCCGTAAGTTTCCGTGCCAATAATCGTCGACAGGCCCGCCCCTCCCAAGGCGGCCGCACATCTATATCAAGGGACTTGGAGACGATTCATGGCAACGTTAGGCGGGCAAATTTCGCACTCGCCGATGACGGGCGAAGAGAAGAAGGTGATCTTCGCGTCGTCGCTCGGCACCGTGTTCGAGTGGTACGACTTTTACCTGGCCGGCTCGCTCGCGGCCTACATCAGCAAGAGCTTCTTCTCCGGCGTCAATCCGACCGCCGCGTTCATCTTCACGCTGCTCGGCTTCGCGGCCGGTTTCGCGGTGCGGCCGTTCGGCGCGATCGTGTTCGGCCGGCTCGGCGACCTCGTCGGCCGCAAGCACACGTTCCTCGTGACGATCGTGATCATGGGCGTCTCGACGTTCGTGGTCGGCTTCCTGCCCGGCTACGCGTCGATCGGCATCGCCGCTCCCGTGATCTTCATCGCGATGCGGCTGCTGCAGGGCCTCGCGCTCGGCGGCGAATACGGCGGCGCGGCGACCTACGTCGCCGAGCATGCGCCCGCCAACCGTCGCGGCTTCTACACCGCGTGGATCCAGACGACGGCCACGCTCGGCCTGTTCCTGTCGCTGCTCGTGATCCTCGGCGTGCGCACGTTCATCGGCGAGGAAGCGTTCGGCAATTGGGGCTGGCGCGTGCCGTTCGTCGCGTCGATCCTGCTGCTCGGGGTGTCGGTGTGGATCCGGCTGCAGCTGAACGAATCGCCGGTGTTCCTGCGCATCAAGGCGGAAGGCAAGACGTCGAAGGCGCCGCTGACCGAAGCGTTCGGCCAGTGGAAGAACCTGAAGATCGTGATCCTCGCGCTGATCGGCCTGACGGCCGGCCAGGCGGTCGTGTGGTACACGGGCCAGTTCTACGCGCTGTTCTTCCTCACGCAGACGCTGAAGGTCGACGGCGCCAGCGCGAACATCCTGATCGCGATCGCGCTCCTGATCGGCACGCCGTTCTTCCTGTTCTTCGGTTCGCTGTCGGACAAGATCGGCCGCAAGCCGATCATCCTTGCCGGCTGCCTGATCGCCGCGCTGACCTACTTCCCGCTGTTCAAGGCGCTCACGCACTACGCGAACCCGCAGCTCGAACTCGCGACGCAGAAGGCGCCGATCACGGTCGTCGCCGATCCGGCTACCTGCTCGTTCCAGTTCAACCCGGTCGGCACGTCGAAGTTCACCAGCTCGTGCGACATCGCGAAGAGCGCGCTCGCGAAGGCCGGCCTGAACTACGAGAACGTCGCGGCCCCGGCCGGGACGCTGGCCGAAATCAAGGTCGGCGACACGGTGATCCAGACCTACGACGGCAAGGCGGCCGACGCGAAGACGCAGGGTGCGGCGTTCGACAAGACGCTCGCGTCGACGCTGAAGGGGGCCGGCTATCCGGCGAAGGCCGACCCGGCGCAGCTCAACTGGCCGATGACGATCGTGATCCTGACCATCCTCGTGATCTTCGTGACGATGGTCTACGGCCCGATCGCCGCGATGCTGGTCGAGATGTTCCCGACGCGGATCCGCTACACGTCGATGTCGCTGCCCTATCACATCGGCAACGGCTGGTTCGGCGGCTTCCTGCCGGCAACCGCGTTCGCGATCGTCGCGGCGAAGGGCAACATCTACTCGGGGCTCTGGTATCCGATCGTGATCGCGCTGGCCACGTTCGTGATCGGCCTGCTGTTCGTCAAGGAGACGAAGGACTCGGACATCTACGCGCAGGATTGATGTCGGGTCCGCGGCGGGGGACGGCCGGCGGAGGATCGCCTTCCGGCGCCCGGCTCCCGCCCGCGATGGAGGCCGGCACGAGCCGCCGGCAACTTTTTTCGGGAAAGATGGAAAAAGGTATTGACAGCTGACCGGCCGATCGACATAATTCAAGTCTTCACGGCGAATTAGCTCAGTCGGTTAGAGCGACGGAATCATAATCCGCAGGTCCGGGGTTCGAATCCCTGATTCGCCACCATGTTCAAAAAAGGCTTTGTAATCAAACGGTTACAGAGCCTTTTTCCTTTTCGGTGGGTCACTTGGTGGGTCATTCCCATGAACAAGTTACCCCGTCTGTACCAGTCACGTCACGGCGTGTACTACCTGAGAATCATTCGCAATAAGAAAAAGTACCGCTGGTCGCTTGGAACGAAAGACTTTCATCGGGCTAGAATTCATGCTCTAGACCTGAACATGAAACTGGCGATGAATGACTTCGACCTGAGCAAAATTAAAAAACTGGACGTTGAGGTAGCACCTAACGGTGCCGTCAGTTTCAGGGACGTGAAACCTGCTGACGTGGATATCGTGTCCCAGATTATTGAAAAACTGGGGCTGACACCTACCCAGTTTAGCCAACTCAGCCCTGCTGAATTGGCGTCCAAGTTAGCTGGCAACCCCCAACCCCCAAACTTGGGGGCTTCTCTTGGGAATGTGCCTAACGGCTTGCCACAAGGGCCACGGGCTACGCAAAAAAGCGAATTGTTTAGCACCGTGGTCACGCTCTATCTCACCGAGAAGAAAATTGACAACGTAGCGAAAACGCTCTACGACAAAGAGCGGGTTTACGACGAGTTCAAATCGTTCTTTGGTGATCTCGATGTTAATCAATATAGTCCAGATCAGGCAGTTGCCTACAAGAACCGCCTATTGGCTTTAGGTGGGTCTGCCAGTGCCATCAACGCCAAGACTTCATTCTTGCGGTCGTTGTTTGAATACGCTATCAATAATAATCTGTTTTTTACAGCCAACCCGTTTGAACGGGTCAAGATTTCCACAAAAGCAAAACTCAAAAAACAGGTCCGCTCTTACAAACCCTTTGAAGATGACGACCTCAAAATAATTTTTGAAGAACTGAAGTACCGAGCTTTTCTCAAAAAACCTGACTATCATTGGTTGCCATTTTTGAGCCTCTACACGGGCGCACGCGTAGAGGAGCTGGCAAGCCTGAGGCTTGACCAGATTACAAAAGTCGATGGTGTTCTGGTGTTTGATATTCAGCATGACGCTGCCAAGAATTCGAATTCCGTGCGTAAAATCCCATTACCTGACGTTATCCTGAAATCAAAATTTCTGGACTATGTAGAGCAAGTCAAAGCAACAAAAGCAACCCATCTTTTTCCACACCTTAAAGATGGGAAAAATGGATTTTCAAAAAATATGTCCCGACGTTTTGGCGAATATCTTGACAAATTGGAAATCAAAGATGATCGGAAAGTGTTCCATTCTTTCCGAACTACTTTTATCAACTCGATGACCAACCTGAACGTACACCCTGCTATCTTGATGGCAATTGTTGGACATTACGAGCAAGGAAAAGTAGATTTTTCATCACCCCACTTCACGAACTACCAACAAGACAAACCGATGAAAATCCTAAAAGAGGCAATGGACAAATTGACCTACCCTATCAAAATTTTCCATTGAAACAACGCAGAAATATAAGCGCCGATTGTCAAAAAAAATCCTGCCAACGAGCAGGATTTTTTTTGGCAACCGGAACGGGATAGTAAGGGTTCGGCCCTTACGGTTTTGACTTTGATTTTTGCTTTTAGGGTCAAGGGATACTCCCTTGCGAACGCCAACCCCGAAGTGGGTTGGTATAGTGAGTGACGCCAACTGTAAGTTGGTGGCATTGACTTGCGTCAAATTACCGCTACGCTTATTAGTAGGAGATCGCAAAAAATTACAAAAATAGCGCATGCCAAACTACAACATACTAAGAGCCAAAAAGGTAAAAACTCGCTCACAAATCACGCAAGCGGCGGAACACAATTTTCGATTGCGTCACCAGCGAAACATCGACAAAAACAGAACACACCTAAATCGCACACTTGTCAATACGCTGAACATTGACACGAATAACGCAAGCTCCCTGCAGGAGGGGGTGACTGCCTACTATAAAAATTTGGGCGTTAAAGAAAAAGAGGGAAACGTACTTATGATGGAGTTCGTTATTTCCGCCTCGCCTGATTTTTTCAAAAACAAATCAAAAAAACAGATTGACGAATGGGCAAGCCATCAGGTCGGGTTCATGAGAAAGGAATTTGGGGAGCAATTAAAGATTGCCATATTACATATGGACGAAAAAACGCCTCATTTTCATTTCATGGTCAGCACGGAAGTGAAATCGTTCAAGAAATACAAAAATCAGAAAGGTGAGTTCCACAAGGAAACCTGGTCACTGAATGCCAAACGTTATGATCCAAATTTTTTGAGGGGATTACATGACCGCCATGCGGAATGGAATAAAAATTTTGGGTTGGTACGTGGCGTCAGAGGATCGCTGAGAAAGCACCACGACCCTAAAGAATTCTACAAGATGATTGATGAGGCTTTGAGCACCAAATTTGACAAAACCATTGAAAAAACAATCAGTGACATGGAAACTGGTTGGTTTTCTGGCAAGGTTTCCATCGCTGAAATCAGGGAAAAGTTCAAACCCATGATGAATACTTTGCTCAAATCAAATGAGGTGCTTCGCAAGAAATTCCTGTTTGATATTAAGCAGTGGGCTGAAAACCTGTACAAACAGAAAAAGGAACAGGAGGCAAAAAAATTGGAGCTTGAAAAGCAAGAAAAAGATTTGACCGCTCGTCGTGAGTTATACGCAGAGGCGTTAAATTCGAAGAATAACGACGTTTCGCTGTTGAGTAGCCTGATGGACAGGAATGAGGTCTTACAGCAGGAAATCGAGCGATTAAAGGCAAAAAATGAGGTCTTAGATGCGCAGGCAACCCCAATGCCGACATCAGGTAGCACAAACAGCCTAAAATCGCCAAAAACGCTTAAAAAGTGATTTTTTCGGCCGCCGTCCTTTTTTAATTCACTAACGTGAATTTCAACCCTGCGGGTTAATGTGCTTCGCTAGACATTAAATGTGCTTCGCTAGATTTCTAGTACACCTCTGTACTAGACTTGTACTTCTAGCTTTGCCTCTATGTAGTAGTTCCTACGGTACTACTAATATCGGCAAAGCCTATCCCTACCCGCTGAAAAGCTGGTGGATGGCTTGCCGATATTAGTAGTGACTACATAACCGGACGGAATTAGTTAAGTATTCCTGTTTTGCGGATTCAGTGTCTTAACACACCTTTGAGCCAGGTTCCGCAATTGCGCCTATCTGTGTGGCTTTGCTCAAACTCCCATTTTAGCCACTTTCACCATAGTAATGGTGTCGCTATCGCCTTTTCCAGTTATCAGGGGTATTCAGTCTTTTCAGTCCCCACTGATTATTTTTACCTGTGCGAGTTTGCGTTAGCAATTTTCCAAATCGTGAGAATTAACCGACGCATAAAAAAATTGCCCTGCTTACTTCGCATGGCAATTTAAATTTGGTATTGACAATTTTGTCGAACTTGTTATCTTTAAATTGCCTTGAGAAGCAAGTTCTATCAACTTACTCAATTTTTCGAAATTGTCAAATGATAGAAAAAACCACCTGAAAAGGTGGTTTTTTGTTTTCTGCTCCCATTTTCAAGTTTTGAGATCGCAGCATCTCTCACTATTTTTATGCTTCGCCCATCAATCCCTTATCGCACAAGGCTTAGAGGGATTTTTTCAGGCAAAAATCGAGGGGGTACAGTTTACTGCGTTAGGTTCTTATGTATCTATTAACCTCACGAAGTGTAGATACATCTCCATATAATCACCACGTTTTTGCCCCACCTCGCCGTTGTATTTCTATTATCCCTCCCTCAATTACCCTATCTCTCTCCGTAGTCTATGTGTCGCCTCTCTTATGTCTTCGATCTCTCACACAATAACACCACATCACACCAATCTTATTCAACATTACTTCAATCTCACTCGACATCACTTCATTCTTATTCCGACTTTTCTCGATCTTCACGGTCAAGGTCATCAAAAACATCATCGGCGTTACGAAACTTACCGTCATTAATCTGTTTTTGACCATGAGCAAGAATTCCCTGCAGTGCCTGCGTCTGTTCTTCCTGTGTGCTCATCGCTACCTCATTACGTACTAAATATAGGTTCAAGACGACGTTTTGACCGTTCTACCTGTAAATTTTTACAGGTATCTTGCGAATTGGTGGGTCATGTGGGACCATAGGTGTGTCCGTTTTTTCCTAAACCGACCCGCCTTTTTGAGCTAAGTTGTTGACGGAAAAGGATGTTTTGTCAAACCGCAAAAACATCCCTGATTCGCCACCAAATGCGAAAAGCCGCTGTTTCGAAAGAAACAGCGGCTTTTTTCATTGCCTCATCCGGCAGCACGCGGTGTCGCGCGCTGCCCGCCTTCAGGCCGCGCGCTGCGCCGCGACTACGCCACCACCGCGCCGCGCTGCGCATCCGGCGTCTGCGCCCGCAGCTTCCCCCGCCAGTTCTCCCCGCCCTCCAGCGCCGGCGTCGACTCGAACACCTCCGCGATCCAGTCGGCGAACACGCGCACCTTCTGCGACAGATGCCGGTTGTGCGGATAGACGATCGAGATCGGTTTCGGCTTCGGATTGCAGTCCGGCAGCACCTCGACGAGCGATCCGTCGAGCAGGTTCGGCAGCACCATGAACAGCGTCGGCTGGATCATCCCGAAGCCTTCGAGCCCGCACGTCACGTACGCATCCGAGTCGTTGACCGTCACGCTGCCGTTCATCCGCACCTCGAACGGCTTGCCGTCGATCATGAACACCCACGGAATCGCCCGCGCGCCATGGCTCGACCGGAAATTCACCGCATGATGTTCGACGAGATCGGCAATCTCGTTCGGCTCGCCGTGACGGGCGAGGTAATCGGGCGACGCGCACGTCACGCGCTTGAGCATCCCGATGCGCCGCGCGACCATCGACGAATCCTCGAGCGGGCCGACCCGGATCATGCAGTCGATGCCTTCCTCGACCGGATCGACGTAACGGTCGGACAATCCCAGCTCGAGCGTGATGTCCGGATAGCGCTGCCGGAAGATCGACAGCGACGGCAGCACGATGCGCCGCCCGAGCGAACTCGGCATGTGGACGCGCAGCACGCCGCTCGGCTTGCGGTTGCCGGTCTGGAAACTCGCGTCGGCCTCGGCGATCTCCGCGATGATCTTCATGCAATGCTCGTAGTACGCGGCGCCCTCCGGCGTCAGCGACAGCCGGCGCGTCGTCCGGTGCATCAGGCGCACGCCGAGCAGCGCCTCGAGATTCTGGATGATGGTCGTCACCGACGCGCGCGGCATCGCGAGCGTGTCGGCCGCCCGCGTGAAGCTGTTCGCGTCGACCACGCGGGTAAAAACTTCCATTGCCTGGATTCGGTCCATGCTGCTTCCCCCTTCGAATCGCCAACGGAACAGAATAGAGCGCGCGGCAAGCGCGGCACAAGCCCCCGTCTATTGTTCTCCGATACCGAATAGTTTCGACGCTTCGGACTGGAAATCGCGTCGTTTCCGTGCAGTTCCGGGCGAGCCCGCTCATCCGTCGTACGTTACCGCACGAACCGCTCGCGATATCCCTGCGGCGACACGCCCAGCACGCGCACGAAACTGCGCCGCAGCGTCTCCTCGGAACCGAAGCCGCAACGCCCGGCGATCCGCTTGACGGACCACGCCGTTTCGCCGAGCAGGCGTTGCGCGGCCTCGACACGGATCTGTTCGACCGCGCGCGCGGGCGTGCGGCCAGTTGCCGCGCGATAGTGGCGCACGAAACTGCGTTCGCTCATGCTCACGCGCTCGGCGAGCGCGGGCACCGACAGGTCGGCCGTCAGGTGCTCGGCCATCCATGCGTGCAGCTCGCCGAACCGGTCGGCGGTGCGCTGCATCGACAGCATCGTGCTGAACTGCGCCTGCCCGCCCGGACGCTTCAGGAACACGACGAGTTCGCGCGCGACGTCGAGCGCGGTCGCCCGCCCGAGATCCTCCTCGACCAGCGCGAGCGCGAGATCGATGCCAGCCGTCACACCGGCCGACGTCCACAGCGCGCCTTCGCGGATGAAGATCGGGTCCGGTTCGACGCGCACGTTCGGATAGCGCGCCGCGAATTCGTCGCAGCGCGCCCAGTGCGTGACCGCGCGCCGCCCGTCAAGCAGGCCGGCTTCGGCGAGCAGGAACGCACCGGTGCAGACCGACGCCACGCGCCGCGCGCGCCCGGCCTGCTGCCGCACCCAGCGCACCATCCGCGCGTCCTTCGACGCCGCATGCACGCCCTTGCCGCCGGCGACGATCAGCGTATCGGGATGGCGCGCGGCCGCGCGCAGCGACTCGGCCATCACGACGAGGCCCGACGACGTCTCGACCGGTCCCGCTTCGACGGCCACGACGCGCGGCGCATACGGCGCCGGCTGCCCGCGCTCCAGCGCGAGCTCGTTGACGGACGCGAATACCTGCAGCGGGCCCGTCACATCGAGCAGTTGCGCACGGGGAAACGCGAGGACCAGGATCGAACGCGGGGCGGCGGCAGGCATGGCGATTGGCTGAAAACGTGGGGGATATGGCAATTTCGCCAAACACTACGCGCCTAGAATCGATCTGTCCATCCCGTGCCGAACGGCGCGCGTTCCCTTCCTCTCGGAGTCTTCGCATGACCCTGCATATCGGCCTTCTCGTCTTTCCGGGCGTCCAGCAACTCGACCTCACCGGCCCGCACGACGTGCTTGCATCGCTGCCCGACGCGGCCGTCCATCTGGTGTGGAAGTCGCGCGACGCGGTCGCGTCGAGCAGCGGCCTCGCGCTCGCACCGACCTGCACGTTCGACGACTGCCCGCCGCTCGACGTGATCTGCATCCCGGGTGGCATCGGCATCAACGAGCTGCTGCTCGATGCCGAAACGATCGCGTTCGTGCAGCAGCGCGCGGCCACCGCGCGCTACGTGACGTCGGTCTGCACGGGTTCGCTGTTGCTCGGCGTGGCCGGCCTGCTGCGCGGGCGGCGCGCGACGACGCACTGGGCCTTCCATGCGCTGCTCGAACCGCTCGGTGCGATACCCGTGCGCGAGCGCGTCGTGCGCGACGGCAACCTGGTCACGGGCGGCGGCGTGACGGCCGGCATCGACTTCGCGCTGACGATCGCCGCGGAGCTGGTCGGCGAAGAAGAAGCGCAGGCGATCCAGCTGCAACTCGAATATGCGCCGGCGCCGCCGTTCGACGCCGGCTCGCCCGACACCGCGCCGGCCGCGGTCGTGAAGCGCGTCACCGAACGTTCGGCCGCCGGCTTCGCGAAACGCAAGCAGATCGTCGAGCACGCGCTGCGCGCGACGCCGCGCTGAATGCGGATGTCGGAACAATCATGGGAAAGCAGCGCGCACGCGTGCGGGAGACCATCTCGATGAACATCATCCGGAGCGCCGCATTCACCGCGGACCGCGCGTGGGGCGCCCTCGACATCGCGAACCTGAACGGCATCACGGTTCGGCTGCACTGGACCGACCAGCCGTATCGCTGGCACGTGAACGACGGCGAGGAGGTATTCGCGGTGCTCGACGGCCGCGTCGAGATGCGCTACCGCGAGGCAGGCGTCGAGCATGCGACGGTGTTGGAGACGGGCGACGTCTTCCACGCGACGGTCGGCACCGAACACGTCGCGCATCCGCTCGGCAGCGCGCGCATCCTGGTGATCGAGACCGAAGGCAGCGTCTGACGGCGAGCCTCGGAGGCTCGACGCCGCGCGGTGGGCGTTACCCCGAGATCGTGCCGGTTGCCTGCGATGCGATCAGTTTCGGCAGCGGCGTGCACTGGCACTGACACAGGTCGTGCTCGAGCGCGACGACCTTGCCCATCACGGTCATCGTGCGCTCGCCGCCGTCCGACACGATCACGCCCGGCGACTTGCACGCCGCGCAGAACACGGCTGCACCGAGATACGCGAGTTCGCGCCCGTCGAACGACGAATTGGCGATCCCTTCGAGCACGACGCCGCCATGATCGGTCGTGTCGCCCTTCAGAATGAATTTGCGGCTCATGATGTCGGTTCTTCCCTCGGAAACGCCGCGCAACGCAACCGCGCACGGGTATCGTGATACTGCCCGTCGGTCGCGGGCGTCCCGCGAGCATATCACCGCTCGCCACGGCCGCGACGCAGGCCCTCCGCATCGGGCGGCCGTCGCAACACGCCTTCGCCGCACACGGCTATTCGGCGTCGCGGTGTGCTCACACACCATGACGCGTCGAACCCGCCTGCCTGCGACGACCCGTTCCCCTGTTCCATCGGAGCCGTGCGCCGGCACGATCGCATGAAGTCGTCATGGCGATCAGGACACAGCCGGTTCGGCATCGCATTGCATCGATAATGCTGATGCTTTAATGAAAAAAATAGCCTATATTTTCGTACAAGTACTAAATACAAATACATCAAAAAGGCTTAATAGAAAGCCGATTCGAATCATTCATTCGACGCCCTTTCCACCTCAAAACCTACCATTCTCCGACCGTTCGCACACCCGATAAACACGCTATTCCATAATAAACATTCATTAAAACGGGGCGTTAAAATTCAGTAAACCGATAGATAGAATTCAATCAATGCCTTCTGTTTATCGATAAGAAAATGGACGAACTCCTACCGATGCGACTATTCGTCAAGGTCGCCGAACTTCGTAGTTTCGCGCGCGCCGCCACGGAACTGAACATCTCCAATTCATCGGCCACCCGCCTCGTCATGAGCATCGAGGACCGGCTTGGCGCCCGCCTGCTGAATCGCACCACCCGCAGCCTGTCGCTGACCGACGCAGGCCACCTCTATCTGGCGCAGATCCGTCACGTGATCGACGAAATCGACCGGGTCGAGGAAACGATCGCGTCGATGCATCACGAACCGATCGGATCGCTGAAAATCGCCGCGCCGGTCATGTTCGGCATGCACGTGCTCGCGCCGGCCATCGACGCGTTCAAGATGCGCCACCCGGCCATCGTGCCGGAGGTCACGATCGTCGATCGTCACGTCGACCTCGTGTCGGAGGGCTTCGACGTCGGGCTGCTGCTGTCCCAGCACATCAGCAACAACACGCTGGTGAAGCGCCCGCTCACGCGGCTCAAGCAGATCGTCTGCGCCGCACCGCACTATGTCGACCGGCATGGCGCGCCCGCGCATCCGCACGACCTCGCGTCGCACGCGTGCCTGTCGTTCCATGCCGACTTCATGGGCGAATACCTGTCGTTCGATCACGACCAGACGCGCATCACCGTGCGCCCGAACAAGTCCGCGTCGTCGAACAACGTCGGGCTGATCCGCAACTGGGCGCTGTCCGGCATGGGCATCGCGGTCCTGCCGGACTTCCTCGTCCAGTCGAATCTCGACGACGGCCAACTGCTCGCGCTGCTGCCCGGCTATCGGCTCGAGACGCTCGAGATGAACGTCGCATACCCGAGCCGCCGTCACTTTCCGCGCAAGGCCCGGCTTTTCGTCGATCACCTGATCGACCATTTCGTCGGTTGAATGAAGGGTGGCATCGCACACCATTTTTCACACCGATTCGCCGCCGCCCGCGCGGCCCTCGCCTGGTCGCGGCGGCGCGCCGGCAGGCGCCCCGACGGCCCGCGAGCCGCCGCGCGGCTCGCGTGGGCACGCCTGTTGCGCCGGCGCATCTCGGTAGTCAACCGCCCTTGGCAGCCCGCCGCGGAGGACTACACTAATCCTTAATGGGGTGCGGCCGGATAACCGCGCCCTCAGGGAGACGCCGCCATGAATCGGCCGCTGAATCGTATCCTGCCGCGCGTGACCGGTCCCGCCTCGGTGTGGACGTGGGTCAAGTGGTCCTTGCTCGCCGCACTGTTGATCGCGGTCGCGATCGTCGCACGGCTCGTGCAGACCGAGATCGAAACGTCCCGGTTGCAGGCGCACTACCTGTCCGAGCTCACCCGCGACGTCGGCTACACGGTCGAGGCGGGGCCGAGCGATCACATCCGCTTCCCGGCAAACGGCCCGTACGACCAGCGCTTCGGCTACGCGATGATTCCCGCGTTCCAGCAGCGGCTGCTCGCACGCGGCTTCGTCGTCAGCGAGCAGGCGCGCGATTCGCAGCGGATGCTGTCGCTCGGCGAGCGCGGGCTGTTCCTCCCTTACGAAGAGAAAGACCAGACGGGCCTGATGCTGTTCGATTCGACCGGCTCGCCGCTGTTCGCGACCGTGTTTCCGCAGCGCGTCTATGCCGATTTCGACACGGTGCCGCGCGTGATCACCGATTCGCTGCTGTTCATCGAGGATCGCTACCTGCTCGATGCGAACGAGCCGAACCGCAACCCGGCGATCGACTGGGGACGCTTCAGCCGCGCGCTCGCCGACCAGGCGCTGCACGTCGTCAACCGCCACCAGGCGCGCCCGGGCGGCAGCACGCTCGCGACGCAGATCGAGAAGTTCCGCCATTCGCCCGAGGGCCGCACCGCGACGCCGCCCGAAAAGCTGCGGCAGATCGCCTCCGCGTCGGTGCGCGCCTACCTGAACGGTCCGCAGACGATGCTCGCGCGCCGCACGATCGTCGTGCGCTACCTGAACTCGGTGCCGCTCGCCGCGCGGCCGCACGTGGGCGAAATCACCGGCATCGGCGACGGTCTCGCCGCGTGGTACGGCCGCGACTTCAACGACGTGAATCGCGTGCTGTCCGCGCCGACGACCGGCGACAACGTCGATCAGCAGGGCAAGACGTTCCGCGAGGTGTTGTCGCTGCTGATCGCGCAGCGCGCGCCGTCGTACTTCCTGAACCGCGGCTATCCGGCATTGCAGAAGCTGACCGACAGCTACCTGCGGCTGCTGTCGAACGGCGGCGTGATCTCGCCCGCGCTGCGCGATGCCGCGCTCGCCGCGCAGATCGAACGCAGCGCGCCGCCGGCCGCCGCGCGCGTGCAGTCGTTCGTGTCGCGCAAGGCCGTCACGTCGGCGCGCGCGTCGCTGCTGTCGGCGCTCGGCATCAGCGACCTGTACCAGCTCGACCAGCTCGATCTCCAGGCGACCAGCACGCTCGACAACGGCGTGCAGCAGGCGGTCGCCGCGCGGCTCGCGCAAGCGTCGACGCGTGAAGGCGCACAGGCCGCCGGCCTGTACGGTTTCGAAATGCTCGCGCCGAAGGACGACCCGTCGCACCTCACGTACAGCTTCACGCTCTACGAACACCGCAACGGCGCGAACCTGCTGCGCGTGCAGACCGACAGCGTGAACCAGCCGTTCGACGTGAATCGCGGCGGCCGCATCAATCTCGGCTCGACCGCGAAGCTGCGCACGCTGATCACGTACCTGCAGATCGTCTCCGACCTGCATGCGCGCTACGCGAACCTGTCGAACGCGGAGCTCGCGCGCGTGAAGCCCGATCCGATCGACGGGCTGTCGCGCTGGGCGCTCGACTATCTGTCGCATACGCGCGACCGCTCGCTGCAGGCGATGCTCGACGCCTCCGTCGAACGCAAGTATTCGGCGAGCCCGGACGTGTTCTACACGGGCGGCGGCGCGCAGGTGTTCTCCAACTTCGAGAAGTCGGACAACGGCCGCATCATGACGCTGCACGCGGCATTCGAGCATTCGGTGAACCTGGTGTTCGTGCGGCTGATGCGCGACATCGTCCACTACGAGACGCTGCAGGCGGCCGGGCCGTCGTCGTCGTGGCTCAACGATCCCGCGCAGCGCCAGCACTACCTGCAGCAATTCGTCGACGGCGAAAGCCAGGTCTACGTGAAGCGCTACTACACGCGCTATGCGGGCAAGGCGCCCGACGACGCACTCGCGCTGATGCTGCGCGACGTCCGCAAGTCGCCGCCGAAGCTCGCGACGGTGCTGCGCAGCGTCGCGCCGAACGAATCGCTCGCATGGTTCAATGCGCAGATGCGTGCGCAACTGAAGGGCACGCCGGCCGCGACGCTGTCCGACGACGATCTCGCCGCGCTCTACGCGAAATACGCGATCGACCGCTTCAATCTCAACGATCGCGGCTATATCGCGAGCGTCCATCCGCTCGCGCTGTGGACGCTCAACTACCTGCGCGCGCATCCGGGCGCATCGCTCGCCGAGGTTCAGCGCGACAGCCGCGATGCGCGTTTCTACACGTATTCGTGGCTGTACAAGACCCGCTACCACGCGACGCAGGACCGGCGCATCCGCCGCATGGTCGAGCTGCGTGCGTACGCGGAGATCACGAAGTCGTGGCGCGCGCTCGGCTATCCGTTCGCGGAAGTGACGCCGTCGTATGCAGCCGCGATCGGCGCATCGGGCGACCAGCCCGACGCGCTCGCGAAACTGATCGGCCTGATCGCCAACGGCGGCCAGAAGGCGCCGACCGAAACGATCACGCGGCTCGATTTCGCGAAGGGCACGCCGTACGAAACGCGCTTCGTGCGCGCGGCCGCGCAGCCGCAGCCGATGCTGTCGCCGGAGATCGTCAACGTGACGCACACGCTGCTGCGCGACGTCGTGCTCAACGGCACCGCGCGCCGCCTCGCGGGCGGGCTCACGCTGCCGGACGGCAAGACGCTCGACGTGTACGGCAAGACGGGGACGGGCGACCAGCGCTTCAACGTCTATGCGCGCGGCGCGCGGCTGATCGAGTCGCGCAAGGTCAATCGCAGCGGCACCTTCGTGTTCGCGCTCGGCGACCGGTTCTTCGGCGTGCTGACGGCGACCGCGCACGAGCCGTATGCGGCGCGCTACGACTTCACGAGCGCGATGGCCGTGCAGTTGCTGAAGTCGATGGCGCCGGCGCTCGCGCCGCTGATCGAACGCCCGGCCAGCGCCGGCACGCGCACCGCCGGACCGGCGCCGCAAGCGGAAACGCCCGCGCCGAACGCGGCGGCCGTGCAACCGTCGTGACGCGATCGCGGCCCGCAGGCGCCCGCGCCGATGCGCCGCTCAGTGCGAGCGGCCGTCGTAATGCGTGACGGGCAGCGCGTCGAGGTCGACGCCTTCCAGGCAGCGCACGTTGATCGCGGCCATCGCGGTGCCGTCCGGATGGACGCCTTCGCCGAACGCATGAATCCCGCAGCGCTTGCAGAAGCGATGCTGGATCACGTGCTTGTTGAACATGTAGGTCGCGAGATGCTCGTCGGGCGTCAGCAGCTTCATGTGATCGCGCGGCACGAACCACATCAGCGCGCCCTTGCGCTGGCAGATCGAGCAGTTGCACGCCATCACGCCCTGCAGGTCACCTTCCGCCTCGAACGTCACGTCTCCGCAATGACAGCTTCCGCGATAAAGCATGGTCATCTCCCGGTGCAGCCCGTGCGCATCGCCGGCGCCCGGGCGGGACACCGTTGGCCGGGCCGATCCAAGCGCGTACAGTAGCGCTCGCATGCGCCGCACGCAATGCCCGGGCGGCGCCCATCCCTCACCGACCCAGGAGACCGTCATGCTCGAACTGCGCCCCGGCTGCGAATGCTGCGACAAGGACCTGCCGCCCGATTCGGCGGAAGCGCGCATTTGCACATTCGAATGTACGTTTTGCGCGACCTGCGCGGACGACGTGCTGAAGGGCCGCTGCCCGAACTGCGGCGGCGACCTGGTCGCCCGCCCGCGGCGGCCGGCGAGCCTGCTCGCGAAGTACCCGCCGTCGACGGAACGCATCCACAAGCCGGGCGGTTGCGCGAACGCCTGACGGCACGCCGCCGGCGCCGCCCGCCTCGCGTCCGTCACGACATCTCGATCCGCGCGCGCGTCACCGCGAGCAGCATCGCCATCGCGTGGCGCGCGCCGTCCTCGTCGCGCACGCGGATCGCGTCGCTGACGGCCGTGTGCTCGGCAAGCGACGCGTTGTACACCTCGGCCCGGCGCGCGTTCAGCTGCAGTTGCGCCTCGAGCGTGCGATCGATCAGCGCGCCGAGCGGCACCAGCAGCTCGTTGCCGCCGGCCTCCAGCACGCTCAGGTGAAAGCGCAGGTCGGCGCGCACCCATTCGTCGACGTTGCGCGCGGCGGCCATCGCCCGCACCGCGTCGTCGATCGCGTCGAACGCTTCGGGCGTATGGGTGCGCGCGGCCAGCGCGGCCGCGTGCGGCTCGATCATCTCGCGCATCTCCTGCAGCTTCAGCGCGAACGCGAGCGGCGGCGCGACGCGCGCATACCAGTCGAGCAGGTCGGCATCGAGCAGGTTCCACGCACGACGCGGCCGCACGCGCGTGCCGACCTTCGGCCGCGATTCGACCAGCCCCTTCGACGTCAACGTGCGCAGCGCCTCGCGCATCACCGTGCGGCTCACGCCGTACATCTCCATCAGGTCGGGTTCCCTCGGCAGCAGCGATTCGGGCGGATAGTCGCCGCGCAGGATCGCCGTCGCGAGCCGGAAGGCCGTCTGTCCATGCAGGTCGCGTTGAATGATCGTTCTCCGTCGGGCGGGCTGCCCACTATCTGCACATTAATGCTATTAATACTATTTTTTATTCGACTACGCTAGGATAACCGCGAAAGCACGGATCGTGCGCCCCGGCCGCGCCGGTCAATCATGGAGACTCGCGTCATGAAAATCACCCGCCTCGAAACTTTCGTCGTTCCGCCCCGCTGGCTGTTCCTCAAGATCGAAACCGACGAGGGCATCATCGGCTGGGGCGAGCCGGTCGTCGAAGGCCGCGCGCACACCGTCGAGGCCGCCGTGCAGGAACTGGCCGACTACCTCGTCGGCCGCGACCCGCTGTTGATCGAGGATCACTGGCAGGTGATGTACCGCGCGGGCTTCTACCGCGGCGGCCCGATCATGATGAGCGCGATCGCGGGCGTCGACCAGGCGCTGTGGGACATCAAGGGCAAGCATCACGGCGTGCCCGTGCACGCGCTGCTGGGCGGCCAGGTACGCGACCGCATCAAGGTGTATTCGTGGATCGGCGGCGACCGCCCGAGCGACGTCGCGAACAATGCGCGCGCGGTCGTCGAGCGCGGCTTCAAGGCCGTGAAGATGAACGGCTCCGAAGAGCTGCAGATCGTCGACACCTACGACAAGGTCGAGCAGGTGATCGCGAACGTCGCGGCAGTGCGCGACGCGGTCGGCCCGCACGTCGGGATCGGCGTCGACTTCCACGGCCGCGTGCACAAGCCGATGGCGAAGGTGCTCGCGAAGGAACTCGACCCGTACAAGCTGATGTTCATCGAGGAGCCGGTGCTGTCGGAGAACGCCGAAGCGCTGCGCGACATCGTCAACCAGACCAACACGCCGATCGCGCTCGGCGAACGGCTGTACTCGCGCTGGGACTTCAAGCACATCCTCGCGGGCGGCTACGTCGACATCATCCAGCCGGACGCGTCGCACGCGGGCGGCATCACCGAGTGCCGCAAGATCGCGACGCTCGCGGAAAGCTACGACGTCGCGCTCGCGCTGCACTGCCCGCTCGGGCCGATCGCGCTCGCCGCGTGCCTGCAGCTCGACGCGGTCAGCTACAACGCATTCATCCAGGAACAGAGCCTCGGCATCCACTACAACCAGGGCAACGACCTGCTCGACTACCTGCGCAACCCCGAAGTGTTCCGCTACGAGGACGGCTTCGTCGCGATCCCGCAGGGCCCGGGGCTCGGCATCGACGTGAACGAGGAGAAGGTGCGCGAGATGGCGAAGACCGGCCATCGCTGGCGCAACCCGGTGTGGCGCCACGCGGACGGCAGCGTCGCCGAATGGTGATGAACGCGTGAGATGACGAAGCCGGGTGGCGCGGCACGCGCGCCGCGCCACACGTTCGACACGGCCGCCCCGACCAGGCGGCCGTTCTTGCATCCGCGCCACGCCCGCCGCGCGCCGGCATCTCGCGTCGGGCCGCGCCGTTCGGTCGTCAGCCCGTTCGGTCGTCAGCCGAGCGCCGCGAACCCCGGCACGCTGAACGACAGCACGGCCGCCGCGACGAACACGCCGATCATCGTCATCCCTTCGAGATGCAGGATGTTGCGGAACGTGTGCGCGTCCTCGGTCGACGCGGTGCGGCGCAGACGCGGCAGCGCCGAGAAGCGGTTGAGCCCGCCGAGCACCAGCGCGAGCGCGACGAGCAGCAGCTTCAGCAGCAACACGCGTCCCCACGTGCTGCCGTCGAGCGGCGCGAGCGAGCCGCCGAGCCCGCGGATCGCGTTGAGCACGCCCGTCCCGAGCACGAAGACCACCGCGACGATCGACGTGCGCGACAGGTGCTGGCCGATGCGGATCAGCGCGCCGCGCGCGACCGACGACCCGAGCGCCGGCAGCACCGCGAGCCCGCCCGCGAGCACGAGGCCGCCCCAGACGGCGGTGGCCAACAGGTGCAGCGTCTGCACGCCGACCGCCGCGGACAGCACGCCGCTGTCGGCCGCATGCCCGAGCGACGCCTTGCCGGCCGCGACCACGATCACCGCGAGCCACAGCACCGCATGCGCGAGCGGGCCATCCGGCTTCGCGAGCGCGACGATCGCGAGCACCACCGCGCCGGCGAACGCGACGCTCCACGCGAAGCCCGTGTGCGTCTGCATCAGCATGACGGGGATCGCGGCGAACGCGCCGCCGAGCCCCGCGCCGCTCATCGTCGCGGCCTCGTAGACGAGCCAGCCGAGATCGGCGAGCACCAGCGCCAGCGCCGCCGCGACCAGCGAATGTTGCGCGCGCAGCCATGCGGGGTGCGACGGCGCGACGACCGGCCGCGCGCCGTCCTTGCCGAGCCACGCCTTGAGCAGCGCCGAGCCGACCGCCATCGCGAACGCCGCATCCATCAGCGCCGCGAGCGCGACCTGGCCGATCCACAAGCTGTCGAACTTCATCGCGCGCACCCTCCCGCAAGCGGCAGGCCGGCAATGCGGCGGCAACGGGACGGACAGCGTGAGGCAGGCAACGGCACGGTAAAAAACGTCATCGATGAATCCGGAAACGGGAGAAATGACTGGACCTGCGGCGCAGGCGCCGCGCGACCCGCGAGTGTACGGTCTTCGATGGTGAAAACGCACGCCGGTTCACACGGCCCCACCGCAATGCGCGTCAAATTGTCGCAAGTCGCAAACAGACAGGAACCGATGTCCTTTCGTCAAATAGCCGTCATTACCCATCGATGATAGAATGCCGCGTCGCAGCAGCCCGGCTGTCCTGCCGTCCATGCGCCGAGCCGATCGTAGCCCGGACAAGGTCCCCGACGAATAAACATGGAGTCTCGTGTGTCTTCAAGACGCCTCTTCCGTCCGCTGCTCGCCGTTCTGATGATCGGCGGCGCGGGCCTTATGAGCGCTGCCCAAGCGCAGACCAAGCCCACGGAGCAAGCGCACGCCCAGCAGGCGCCGCTCAAGGCACCCGATACCATGGCCGAGCGCGTGCGCGGCTGTACCGCATGCCACGGCGTCCACGGCCAGGGCACGGACAACGACTATTTCCCGCGTCTTGCCGGCAAGCCGGCCGAGTACCTGTACAACCAGCTCGTCAACTTCCGTGACGGCCGGCGCAAGTACCCGCCGATGAACTACCTGCTGACGTACCTGAGCGACGACTACCTGCGCGAAATCGCCGAGCATTTCTCGGCCGAACGTCCGCCGTACCCGACGCCGGCGAAGCCGACGCTGCCGGCCGCGACGCTCGCACGCGGCAAGCAGCTCGTCACGCAGGGCGACCCGTCCCGCAAGCTGCCGGCTTGCGTAGCCTGCCACGGCGCTGGGCTGACCGGCATGCAGCCGGCGATCCCGGGCCTCGTCGGCCTGCACGCCGATTACCTGAGCGCGCAGCTCGGCGCATGGCGCTCGGGCAACCGCCACGCGAAGGCACCCGATTGCATGCACGACATCGCCGCGAAGCTTTCCGACGAAGACGTGACGGCCGTGACCGCATGGCTCGCCGCGCAACCGGCGCCCGCCAACCCCGTGCCGGCCCCGGCGCGTTCGATGAAGACTCCGCTCGCCTGCGGCAGCGAACCGCAATAAGGCAAGGGAGACAGACACAATGAAACGCAAGTCCCTGTTTGCACTCTCGGCCGTCGCGATCGTCGCGGCTGCCGCCCTCGTGCCGGTCCTGTGGCCGGGCAACGACACGCTGCACGGCGCTGCCGCCGTCGCCGCCACGCCGGCCGACCAGGCCGCGCTGATCAAGAAGGGCGAATACCTCGCGCGCGTCGGCGACTGTATCGCGTGCCACACCGTGCGCGGCGGCAAGTCGTTCGCGGGCGGCCTGCCGATGGCGACGCCGTTCGGCACGATGTACACGCCGAACATCACGCCGGACGACCAGAACGGTATCGGCAAGTGGACGTCGGACGACTTCTACCGCGCGATGCACACGGGCCGCTCGAAGGACGGCAGCCTGCTGTACCCGGGCTTCCCGTTCGCGAGCTACACGAAGGTCACGCGCGCCGATTCGGACGCGATCTACGCGTACCTGCGTTCGGTCCCGCCGGTGTCGGTGCCGAGCCGTCCGCACGAACTGAAGTTCCCGTTCAACAACCGCAACCTGCTGATCGGCTGGCGCACGCTGTTCTTCAAAGAAGGCGAATACAAGCCGGACCCGACGAAGTCGGTCGAATGGAACCGCGGCGCGTATCTCGTCGAAGGCCTCGGCCATTGCTCGATGTGCCACACGTCGATCAACATGATGGGCGGCCCGGTGAGCTCGTCGGCGTTCGCCGGCGGCCTGATCCCGCTGCAGAACTGGTATGCGCCGTCGCTGACGAACGACAAGGAACTCGGCCTCGGCGACTGGCACGTGCAGGAGCTGTCCGACCTGCTGCAGGCCGGCGTGTCGCAGAAGGGTGCGGTATTCGGCCCGATGGCGGACGTGGTCCACAACAGCCTGCAGTACATGACCGACGAAGATACGCGCGCGATGTCGACGTACCTGAAGTCGATCCCGCAGAAGGCTGAAGCGCCGAAGAACATGCAGTACGAGCCGTCGAAGCAGTTCGGCAACGCGCTGTTCGACCAGGGCAAGAAGATCTACGCGGACAACTGCGCGACCTGCCACGCCGAAACCGGCGCCGGCAAGCCGCCGGCCTATCCGCCGCTCGCGGGCAACCACTCGATCATGATGGAATCGGCCGTCAACCCGATCCGCATGGTGCTGAATGGCGGCTATCCGCCGAGCACGTTCAAGAATCCGCGTCCGTACGGGATGCCGCCGTTCGCACAGTCGCTGTCGAACCAGGAAGTCGCGGCGGTCGTCACGTATATCCGGATGTCTTGGGGTAACAACGGTACGCCGATCTCGCCGCAACAGGTGAGCGACCTGCGTTCCGCGCCGCTCGACTAAGAAGCGGCTCACACAAACGGGGCGCGGCTGCGGGAAACCGCGGCCGCGCCCTTTTGCTTTTTGGCTGTTTTGCGATGCAGGTTTGCCGCGCGGGCCGCGCGACGCATCGCCGATCATAAAACTCAAGAGTGGTATCTATGTCTTTCGAATCTCTCGGCCTGGCCGAACCGCTGGTCAAGGCGGTCAACGAGCTCGGCTACACGTCGCCGACCCCGATCCAGCAGCAGGCGATCCCGGCCGTCCTCGGCGGCGGCGACCTGCTCGCCGGCGCACAGACCGGCACCGGCAAGACCGCCGGCTTCACGCTGCCGATCCTGCAACGCCTGCACACGTTCTACGCCGAGCACCGTGGCGCGAAGCGCGCGGTGCGCGCGCTGATCCTCACGCCGACGCGCGAACTCGCCGCCCAGGTCGAGGAAAGCGTCCGTGCGTACAGCAAGTACCTGAAGCTGCGCTCGACCGTGATGTTCGGCGGCGTCAGCATCAATCCGCAGATCGATGCGCTCAAGCGCGGCGTCGACATCGTCGTCGCGACGCCAGGCCGCCTGCTCGATCACATGCAGCAGAAGACCATCGACCTGTCGGATCTCGACATCCTCGTGCTCGACGAAGCCGACCGGATGCTCGACATGGGCTTCATCCACGACATCAAGCGCGTGCTCGCGAAGCTGCCGCCGCAGCGTCAGAACCTGCTGTTCTCGGCCACCTTCTCCGATGAAATCAAGGCGCTCGCCGACAGCCTGCTCGACTCGCCCGCCCTGATCGAAGTCGCGCGCCGCAACACGACCGCCGAGAGCGTCGCGCAGAAGATCCACCCGGTCGATCGCGACCGCAAGCGCGAGCTGCTCACGCACCTGATCCGCGAACACAACTGGTTCCAGGTGCTCGTGTTCACGCGCACCAAGCACGGCGCGAACCGGCTTGCCGAGCAGCTGACGAAGGACGGCATCAGCGCGATGGCGATCCACGGCAACAAGAGCCAGTCGGCCCGCACGCGCGCGCTGGCCGAGTTCAAGAACAGCACGCTGCAGGTGCTCGTCGCGACCGATATCGCCGCGCGCGGGATCGACATCGACCAGTTGCCGCACGTCGTCAACTTCGACCTGCCGAACGTGCCCGAGGATTACGTGCACCGGATCGGCCGCACGGGCCGCGCGGGGGCGACCGGCGAAGCCGTGTCGCTCGTGTGCGTCGACGAGAAGCAGTTGCTGCGCGACATCGAGCGGCTGATCAAGCGCGAGATCCCGCAGGAAGTGATCGCGGGCTTCGAACCCGATCCGAACGCGAAGCCGGAGCCGATCCAGCAGCGCCGCGGGCAGCAGCAACCGCGTGGCGGTGGCGGCGGCGGCAATCGCCAGCCGCGCGCCGGCGGCTCAGGCCAGCCGGCCGCGAAACGCGACGGCCACGCGCAACCGAAGGCCGCGAAGCCGCGCACGCAAGGCGGTGCCGGCGCCGGTGGTAACGGCGGCGGACGTCCGGCGGGCGGCGGCAACGGCGCCCGCCCGGCGAACGGCAACGCCGCGCACGCGAACCGCAACCGTTCGTCGCGCAGCGGCCAGCGCGGTCACTGAAGCCGCGCGGCCGCGCGCCGCAGGTGCTCGACCTGGCGTTGCCAGCGTGCGAGCACCGCGGCGCGCTCCCCTTCGAGCGTGAACGTGACGCCTGTCGCGAGACGCGCATAGCCGACCCGCTGCGCATCGCCGTGCGCGATCGTCGCAGCGAATCCGGCCAGTCCGCCGAAGTCTCCTTCGAGCGGCGCCATCTCCAGTTGCGCCTGAAAGAACGCACCGTCCGCGACGAGCGTCAACGCGGCCGTGCGCCGCTGCGCGATCGCGCGCGCCGCCCGCGACTGCGGCCAGAGCGCGATCAGCAGCGTGCGCGCATCGCGTGCATAGATCTCGCCGACGCCGAGCAGCGTCGTGCGCAACTGGCCGTCGTCGGTCGCGACGATCAGCGATGCGGCCATGTCGGCATGACGCTCGAGTGCGGTGCCGTCGAACCGCGACACGACGGTGGGCGGCCACGCGTCGAACGTCCATTGTTCGAGCGCGTGGCGATGGGTATCGGTCATGATGGCGTGGCCCCGGTGCGGATCGGATGAGGATGCGCCAGCATACGCGCGACGGGCCGTGCCGCGGCGATCAGCGCAGGAAAACGTGCCGCGTGATCTTCGTGAGTGGATAGTGGACGCCCGGCTGGATCTTCGCGGGCAGGTCGAGCGGCTTGAGCAGCATCTTCACGCACATGTCGGCCGACAGGTTGCGCCGGACGAGCGAATTGATGCGCGCGGCGCGCTCGCGGTTGTACTGGCTGTCGCCGACGCGATCCGGATAGCGGATCGCGAACACGTGGCGCAGCGCGATCTCGGAGTCCTCGTTCTTGATTTCCATCACGCGGCGCGCGAGGGCGCCGAGCACCGCGAGCCGGCCGTTGCCTTCGACCTGGTTGTACTTCTTGAAGAACTTGAAGAAGTGCTTGTAGTGACGCACTTCGTCCGTGCGGATGTTGTCGGTGATTTCCTTCAGCACCGGCTCGTCCGAGCATTCGTTGATCGCGCGATAGAGCGTGGCCGTGCCCGTCTCGACGACGCAGCGTGCGACCATTTCGAGCGCGCGGGTTTTTTCGAACGCCTCGACCGAGCAGGTCTTCGAATACTCGGCAAAGAAATTCGCGAACGCGGTATCCCAGTCGAACTCGGGCCACACGTGCGCGATGTACGCCTTCAGCGCGCGGCCGTGCTGCAATTCTTCGTGCTCCCATGCATTGTTGAGCCATGCGGAGACTTCCGGATCGTCATTGAAGAATTCGCTCAGATTGCTCGTATAGAGATCCGAGCCGCTCTCGATGAACGACGACGCGCACAGCAGCAGCAGCAGATCCTCGTTCGCGGCGGCACGCTGACGATCGATCCGGTTCAGGTCGATGTCCTCGATACGCCACGGCATCACATGCGTCGTTTTGGTGTCCATGGTAGTGCGCTCCCAGTCGTCGCGCGGAGGCCGGCCCATGCCTGGGGCACAGGCGCCAGCCGATCCGCAGGCGGCGTTTTACTTGCGTTTATAGTGAATCGGTCCGGCCGAACCATCTTGGCATCTTAGCCGGACTTTGATGTTCGTGCTCCAGAGCACTGACCATACCCGACGAGCGCAGTTCCACGGCGCCTGTTGCCGTGCGTTAGATGAGTCCTTCAAACCGCTTGCGCGTGCTCGACGGCAGGCGCCGCGCCAAATGAAAACGGGCGGCCGTCGGGCCGCCCGTCATGCCGGGACACTGCCAAGCAGGCTGGAAGCGATCCGTCAGAAACCGGCCGCCAGCCCGTCGCGCCGGCTGTCGCTCGCGGCCACGTAGCCGCGCTCCGGATCGTCGGGATCGAGGCGCCAGACGAACTGCCCCGATCCGAAATCCATGTAAGGATCGTCGATCGACTTGATCGTATGGCCGCGCGCGGCCAGCGCGTCGACCGTCGCGCGGTTCATCGTCGCCTCGACGTCGAGCGTGAAGTCGCGGTTGACCTTCCAGCGCGGCGCGCAACACGCGGCCTGCGGTTGCTGGCCATAGCCGAGCATCCGCACGATGGTCTGCAGGTGGCCTTGCGGCTGCATGTCGCCGCCCATCACGCCGAAGCTCATCACGGCCTCGGTGCGGCCATTGGCTTCCTCGGTGACGAACGCTGGGATGATCGTGTGGAACGGCCGCTTGCCGCCCGCGACGACGTTCGGCGAAGCCGGGTCCATCGAGAAGCCGTGCCCGCGGTTCTGCAGCGCAATGCCCGTGCCGGGGACGACGAGCCCCGAACCGAAGCCCATGTAGTTCGACTGGATGAAGCTCACCATCATCCCGCGCTCGTCGGCCGCCGACAGGTAGATCGTGCCGCCCGAATGCGGACGGCCGGCGGCGAAGTGCGTCGCCCGCGCGCGATCGATCAGCTTCGCGCGTTCGGCGAGATACGCATCGTCGAGCATCTGTTCGGGCGTGACCTCCATCGCGCGCGGATCGGCGACGTAGCGATAGACGTCCGCGAACGCGAGCTTCATCGCCTCGATCTGCAGATGCTGCGAATCGACCGAGTCGACCGGCCATTCGGTCACGCCCGCATGCTCGGCGATGCCGAGCGCGATCAGCGCGGCGATACCCTGCCCGTTCGGCGGAATCTCGTGAATCGTGTGGCGGCCGAAGCGCTTGCCGATCGGCTCGACCCATTCCGGCCGGTACGCGCGCAGGTCGGCTTCCGTCAGCGCGCCGCCGCCTTCGCGCGCGAACGCGGCGATACGCTCGGCGAGCGCCCCTTCGTAGAACGCACGGGCGCCGTCCTTCGCGAGCGTGCGCAGCGTCTGCGCATGACCGGGCAGGCACACGCGTTCGCCGACGAGCGGTGCGCGGCCGCGCGGCATGAAGGTGTCCGCGAAGCCCGGCAGGCCCTGCAGTTCGGGAACGGCCGCCGCCCACTTGTGCGCGACGATCGGCGGCACCGAATAGCCGCGCTCCGCGATCTCGATCGCCGGCTCGAGCAGGTCCGCGAACGGCAGCGAACCGAACTTCGCGTGCAGCGCTTCCCAGCCCGCGATCACGCCCGGCACCGTGACGGTGTCCCAGCCGCGCGTCGGCTTGTTCGCGATGCCGTGCGCGTCCTCGCCGTGGCGCTTGCGAAAGTAGTCGACGTTCCAGGCGGCCGGCGCCACGCCCGATGCGTTCAGCCCGGACAGCCGCTCGCCGTCCCACACGAGCGCGAATGCATCGCCGCCGAGCCCGCACGACACGGGCTCGACGACCGTGATCGCGGCGGCGGCGGCCAGCGCCGCGTCCACCGCGTTGCCGCCCTTCCACAGCATCCGCAACCCGGCCTGCGCGGCCAGCGGGTGCGACGTCGACACGACGTTGCGCGCGAACACCGGAATGCGGGTCGTCGGATACGGGTTGTGCCAGTTGAAGCCACTCATCGATACCACCTCGTCGAAAGCTGAATGAACGTGCCCCGCGTGAACGGGCAATCCGCCATTGCAGCGCGATCCGCGCGATCGCACAAATTCATTTGTCAAATGAATCCATGCGTTTTCTACATGAATCGCGCGCGGCGATGTTCCGCAGGCCGGCCGAACGCCGTTGCCGCCCTTACAATACCCGCTCCGTCTCACGACACGACCATCGAGCCATGACCCGAGATCCCCGCCTCACCCTCAACGCGCGCCAGCAGGAATTGCTCGAATGGGTGCAGCGCGACGGCTTCGTGACCGTCGACGATCTCGCCGCGCACTTCGCGGTGACGCCGCAGACGATCCGCCGCGACGTGAACTGGCTCGCCGACCTGAACCTGCTGCGCCGCTACCACGGCGGCGCGAGCCTGCCGACCAGCTCGGAGAACGTGTCGTACACCGCGCGCCAGCGGATGTTCCACGACGAGAAGCGGCGCATCGCGGCGCTCGCGGCGTCGCACATCCCCGACCAGGCGTCGCTGTTCATCAACCTCGGCACGACGACCGAGGAAGTCGCGCGCGCGCTGAACCGCCATCACGGGCTGCACGTGATCACGAACAACCTGAACGTCGCGTCGATGATGAGCGGCTACCCCGACTGCGAGGTGCTGATCACGGGCGGCATCGTGCGGCCGTGGGACAAGGGCATCGTCGGCGAGCTCGCGATCGACTTCATCCGCCAGTTCAAGGTCGACTACGCGATCATCGGCACGTCGGCGATCGAGGCCGACGGCACGCTGCGCGATTTCGACACGCGCGAGGTGCGCGTCGCCGAGGCGATCATGCAGCATGCGCGCACGGTCTACCTCGTGACCGACCATTCGAAGGTCGGCCGCCCGGCGCTGGTGCGCCAGGGCCATCTGAGCCAGGTGCATGCGCTCTTCACCGACAAGCCGCTGCCGCCCGAAATGGCCGATACGGTGGCGGCCGCCGGCACCCAGGTGTACGTCGCGGAATGACCGTTGCGATGCTGCACCGCACCTGAAACTTCAAGTGAAATCAAGAAGTTGGCGCCGCGCGCAAACCGCTTGTGGCGGGCCCTTCTGTCAAACGGAAAATTAACGGGGCACGATTTGTCGTTGCCTGCGCGCTCGACTAGACTCCAGTTCCCCGGCCCGTTCGCCGATCCGCCTGTGCCAGGGCGGTGCGAATCGCAGGGCCGGCGAAGACAGCTTTCCCCCCAAGCCATACCCCGCGGGGTATCGCGCGTCGGCGGTGCGCCGGCCGCGCGGGCAGTCCGATTGCCATGGAGAGAAACGATGCTGAGTCCGCATGAATTCGCCACGCTATTGCTTGTGAAGGACGCGCCTGATCAGCGCGACATGGATCGGGATGAACTGGACATCCTGCTCGAACAACAGCTCGTCCGCCTGGAAGGGCTCGGCTCGGGGCGCAAATACTGCGTGACCGAGACCGGCGACGCCGCGCTGCGATCCATCAAATACCGCTATTCGTAAGCTCCGCCGCTCCCTGACCTGAACCTGCTCGCGCGGCCGGAATCGGCCGCGCGGTCGTTCCTGCCTCCCGCCTGCCCGTTCGTCGCCGTCGGCCTCAACCGCCGCGCAGCGTCGGATCGACCGCCGCCCGCCAGCTGATGGCCTGCGCACGCGCCCCGTTGAAATACGCGATCCAGCCGGCGCGTGCCGCCGCGTCAGGCGCCACATAGTGGGTCGAAAGTTCGTTTACGAACGCACAATAGTTCGCTTCGGTCAGCCCGCGATACCGTTTCGCCACGTACGCGTCGTACAGCGTCGAGTAGACCGGCTGCGCGTCCGCGCCCCAGTCGCGCGCCGCGCCGCCGCACGACGTCTGCAGGTCGACGAACGACGGCGCCCGCCAGTTGCCGGCGAGCGGCGGCATACCCGCGCCGCACCCCGCCAGAAGGACGGCGCACACGCCGACCCACATCCCAATACGCATGATTCACCTCGCGAAACGGTCGATTCCGCCAGTATCGTCCGGGATCGTGTCGCGCGCTACTGGCCCCGCTTTTTCGAACTTTACTTTTTCGATTCCGTTCGTTAAATTTCGAATTCGAACATTTCATGTTCGCCCCATTTCAACAGACGATAAGGACAGCAGGTGACCCAACCGAATCGCTACGATCTGCTCGTCGTCGGCGGCGGCATCAACGGCGCGGGGATCGCGCGCGATGCGGCCGGCCGCGGCCTGTCGGTCATGCTCTGCGAGCAGGACGACCTCGCGTCGCATACGTCGTCGTCCAGCACGAAGCTGATTCACGGCGGCCTGCGTTACCTCGAGTACAACGAGTTCGGACTGGTGCGCAAGGCGCTGCAGGAGCGCGAAACGCTGCTGCGCGCGGCGCCGCACATCATGTGGCCGCTGCGCTTCGTGATGCCGCACATGCCGAACCTGCGCCCGGCCTGGCTGATCCGCATCGGCCTGTTCCTCTACGATCACCTCGCGAAACGCGAGCTGCTGCCCGGCTCGCGCGGCATCGACATGCGCCGCCATGCGGCCGGCGCGCCGCTGATCGACTCCATCAAGCGCGGCTTCGTGTATTCCGACGGCTGGGTCGACGACGCCCGCCTCGTCGTGCTGAACGCGATGGACGCGAAGGAGCGCGGCGCCGAGATCCTGACGCGCACGAAGCTCCTGTCCGCCGAACGCCGCGGCGACGAATGGGAAGCGCGGCTGCAGCAGGCCGACGGTTCGATCCGCGTCGTGCAGGCGCGCGCGATCGCAAACGCGGCCGGCCCGTGGGTCGGCGACGTGCTGCACGGCGCGCTCGGCCGCGGCGCGCATCACAGCGTGCGGCTCGTGAAGGGCAGCCACATCATCACGCGCCGCCTGTTCGATCACGATCACGCGTACATCTTCCAGAACCCGGACAAGCGGATCATCTTCGCTATTCCGTACGAGCACGACTTCACGCTGATCGGCACGACCGACGTCGAATACACGAGCGATCCGGCGAAGGTCGCGATCGATCGCGACGAGACGCAGTACCTGTGCGATTCGATCAACCGCTATTTCAAGCGCAAGATCTCGCCGGCAGACGTGCACTGGACCTATTCGGGCGTGCGCCCGCTGCTGGAAGACGAGAACGCGGCGAACGCATCGGCCGTCACGCGCGACTATCGCCTTGAACTCGACGACGGCGCGGGCGCGCCGCTGCTGTCGGTGTTCGGCGGCAAGATCACGACGTTCCGCAAGCTCGCGGAAGAAGCCGGCGACATGCTGTGCCGCGCGCTCGGCCGCGACGCGAAGACCTGGACGGCCGGCGTCGCGCTGCCGGGCGGCGACATCGCGGACGCGAAGTTCGACGGGTTCGCCAGCGCGTTCGCGAAACGCCATCCGTGGCTGCCCGCCGCGCTCGCGCGCCGCTATGCACGGGCGTACGGCACGCGTGCGGAGCGCGTGGTGGCGGACGCGAAGTCGCTCGCCGATCTCGGCGCCGAAATCGCGCCGGGCATCCACGATGCCGAACTGCGCTACCTGCGCGACGCCGAATGGGCGACCTGCGCGCAGGACGTGCTGTGGCGCCGCTCGAAGCTCGGGCTGCACGTCGCGCCCGGCACGCTCGACGCCGTGACCGCCGCGGTCGACGCATGGTTCGCCGCCGCGCATGCACCGCACGCCTGATCCGAATGCAGTTGCAGTTGCCTGACCGACGTTGACTCACCGACGCGCCGCTCACATGCGGCGCGCATCACAACTAAGCCAATCCACGGATGGAGATGAGAGACATGCAGGACCAGTACATCCTCGCGCTTGACCAGGGCACCACGAGTTCCCGCGCGATGCTGTTCGATCGCCAGGGCAATATCGTATCGATCGCCCAGAAGGAATTCGAACAGATCTACCCGCAACCCGGCTGGGTCGAGCACGACCCGCAGGAAATCTGGTCGACGCAAGCCGGCGTCGCCGCGGAAGCCGTCACGCGCACGGGCCTGAACGGCACGTCGATCGCCGCGATCGGCATCACGAACCAGCGCGAAACCACGATCGTCTGGGATCGCGAGACGGGCCAGCCCGTCTACAACGCGATCGTCTGGCAGGATCGCCGCACGGCCGACTTCTGCGACTCGCTGAAGAAGCAGGGCCTCGAAGCGAAGGTGCGCGCGAAGACCGGCTTGCCGATCGACTCGTACTTCTCCGCGACGAAGATCCGCTGGATCCTCGACAACGTGCCGGGCGCGCGCGACAAGGCGCGCCAGGGCAAGCTCGCGTTCGGCACCGTCGACAGCTGGCTCGTGTGGAACTTCACGAAGCATGAGCTGCACGTGACCGACGTGACCAACGCGTCGCGCACGATGCTGTTCAACATCCATACGCGCGAGTGGGACAGCGAGCTGCTCGAACTGCTCGACATCCCGCGCAGCATGCTGCCCGAAGTGAAGGCGTCATCGGAAATCTACGGCCACACGAAGACCACCGTGTTCGCATCGAAGATCCCGCTCGCGGGCATCGCCGGCGACCAGCATGCGGCGCTGTTCGGCCAGATGTGCACGACGTCGGGCATGGTGAAGAACACCTACGGCACCGGCTGCTTCCTGATGATGAACACCGGCGACAAGCCGATCGAATCGAAGAACAACCTCGTCACGACGATCGCCTGGCAGATCGGCGACGACGTGCAGTACGCGCTCGAAGGCAGCATCTTCATCGCCGGCGCGGTCGTGCAGTGGCTGCGCGACGGCGTCGGCCTCATCAAGACGGCCGCGGAAATCGAGGCGCTCGCCGCCAGCGTGCCGCATACCGACGGCGTGTATCTCGTGCCGGCCTTCGCCGGCCTCGGCGCGCCGCACTGGAACGCGCGGGCGCGCGGCTCGGTGTTCGGCGTCACGCGCGGCACGAGCGCCGCGCATCTGGCGCGCGCGGCGCTCGATGCGATCGCGTACCAGTCGCTCGACGTGCTGGCCGCGATGGAAGCCGATTCGGGCATCAGCATCGGCGAGCTGCGGGTGGACGGCGGCGCGAGCGCGAACGACCTGCTGATGCAGTTCCAGGCCGACCTGCTCGGCGTCGACGCGGTGCGCCCGCAGATCACCGAGACGACCGCGCTCGGCGCGGCCTACCTCGCGGGCCTCGCGATCGGCTACTGGAAGAACCTCGACGAAGTGCGCGACCAGTGGAAGCTCGATCGCCGCTTCGCACCGTCGATGCCGAAAGAGCAGGTCGAGCAGCGCATGGCCGGCTGGCAGCGTGCGGTGCGCGCCGCGAAGGCATGGGCCGACGACGCCCAGTAATCCGAATCAGTCCGGACGACATACAACAACACCGGCGGACCGCGCGATGCGCGAGTCCGCCGTGACATACGAGAGACAATCATGTCACCTTACATTGCAGAATTCATCGGCACAGCGATCCTCGTGCTGCTCGGCAACGGCGCGGTCGCAAACGTGCTGCTTGCAAAGACCAAGGGCAAAGGCGCGGACCTGATCGTGATCGTGATGGGCTGGGCGATGGCGGTGTTCGTCGCGGTCTACGTGACCGCGTCGTTCAGCGGCGCGCACCTGAACCCGATCGTCACGATCAGCCTCGCGCTCGCGGGCAAGTTCGCGTGGTCGAAAGTCGGCGGCTACGTCCTCGCGCAGATGCTCGGCGGGATGGCCGGCGCGTTGCTCGTGTGGCTCGCGTATCGCCAGCACTTCGCGAAGGAAGCCGATGCGGACCTGAAGCTCGCGGTGTTCTGCACGGCGCCGGCGATCCGCAGCGTCACGCACAACGTGCTGACCGAAGCGATCTGCACGTTCGTGCTGATCCTCGGCGTGCTGTATCTCGCGTCGCCGCAGGTCGGCCTCGGCGCACTCGACGCGCTGCCCGTCGGCCTGCTGGTGCTCGGCATCGGCATCTCGCTCGGCGGCCCGACCGGCTATGCGATGAGCCCCGCGCGCGACCTGTCGCCGCGCATCATGCATGCGCTGCTGCCGATTCCCGGCAAGCGCGACAGCGACTGGCGCTATGCATGGGTGCCGGTCGTCGGCCCGCTGCTGGGCGGCGCCGCGGCGGCCGGCCTGTATCTGCACCTGCACACCACGATCTGATCGCGGTTTGAACGAAGCGCGCGGCCTGCACTGCCGCGCGCTTCACGCCCCTGCGTCGTTCTACCGGTCATTCACGGCCGTCACCAGCGATTTCAGCTTCACGTCGACGTCCGCGACCGCCGCCGGCGTCACGTCGGTCCCGCGCTCGACCAGCATTCTCGCCACGCGCATGTCCTTCACGAATCCCGCTGCACGGCCGAAGCCGCTCGCCGCGACGAGCCGCGCGCGCGCGTCGAAGTGGAAATGGATTTCCGCATCGTCGCCGAGCACGCGCGCGACCGACCGCGTGCCGAGCGCCGGCTCCCCAGCCACCTGCAACTGCGCATCGTATTGATCGGACCAGAACCACGGCGTATCGCGATACGGCTCGCCCGCGCCGAGCATGTTGCGGGCGGCGACGTGCGCTTGCGTCTCGGCGCCGTGCCAGGTCTCCTGTCGAACCAGCTGGCCCGATAACGCGCTCGGAAACACGGCGACGTCGCCGGCCGCGTAGATGCCGCGCGCCGACGTCTCGAGCTGCGCATTCACGACGATCCCGCGCTCGACCGCGAGGCCCGCATCGCGCGCCAGCTCGTCGGCCGGTTCGATGCCGATGCCGGCCACGACCGTGTCGGCGATCAGCGTGTCGCCGTCGTCGAGCACGACGGCCAGCGCCCCGCCCGCGGTCCGCTCGATCGCCACCGGCGTCCGGTTCAGACGAATCGCCACGCCCCGTGCGTCGTGCAGCGCATGCACGCGCGTCGCGATGGTGGCCGGCACCGCGCGGCCGAGCAGTCGCGGCGCCGCATCGAGCACGGTCACGCGGCAGCCGCGCTGCCGCGCCGACGCCGCGACTTCGAGACCGATGAAGCCACCGCCGATCAGCACGATCCGCGCGTCGGGAACGAGCCGCGCGCCGAGCGCCGCCGCATCGTCGAGCGTGCGCAAGGCGAATACCCCGTCGAGCGCCGCGCCCGGGACGGCCAGGCGACGCGCACGGCCGCCCGTGGCCAGCAGCAGCGCGTCGTAGCCGAACACGTGCCCGCCGGACACCCGCACTTCGCGTGCGTGCGATTCGATGCGCTCGACGGTCGCGACGATCCGTTCGATGCGATCGGCCGCCCAGGCTTGCGCATCGCGCAACCGGCATTGCGCCGCGCTGCGCTCGCCCGTCAGCACGCCCTTAGACAACGGCGGCCGCTCGTACGGCGGATGCGGCTCCGCGCCGATCAGCACGATGCGCCCGCGCCAGCCGCACGCGCGCAGCTCCTGCGCCGCGCGGCCGCCCGCATGGCCCGCACCGACGATCGCCATCACCCGGTCGCTGTTCATTGCGTCATACCTCGATCAGGATGCGGCCGTCTTCGATCTTCGCGCGGTACGTGCGCAGCTTCTCGCACGCGGGCGCCGACAGCGGCCGGCCGTCGCGCACGTCGAAGCGGCCGTTGTGCTTCGGGCATTCGATCACGTGATCCATCACGAGCCCGTCCGCGAGATGCACCTGCTCGTGCGTGCACAGGCCATCGCTCGCATACACGTGGCCGTCGATCCGGTAGATCGCGTACGTGCGGCCGCCGTGGTCGAAGCGTGCGACGTCTTCATCGTCGATATCGTCGAGCGCGCCGGTGTCGATCCATTGCGTCATGGTGTGTGTCTCCTTCGTCGGGATATTGGATAACGGCTAGGCGCGCGCGGCATCGGGCACCGGCCGCACGACGCAAGCGGACGGGTCGCGCGTCTGCCGGACCAGCGCCGGCACGATCTCCGCGTACGCGGCCAGCGTGCTGCGGTACGGCGGCGGCATGTCGGCCTTCACGGCTTCATGCAGCTTCGGCAACGCATGGAACGGCACCATCGGGAACATGTGGTGCTCGACGTGATAGTTCATGTTCCAGTACAGGAAGCGGAACACCGGATTCATCATCACGGTCCGGCAATTGCGCCGGTGATCGAGCACGTTCTCCGGCATGCCCGCGTGCTGCGTGAGGCCGAAATACAGGTACAGCCACGCGCCGTAGAGGCTCGGCAGCCCGATGTAGAGCAGCGGCAGGATCGTGTGCCAGTAGAGCGCCGCGCCCGTCACGAGTGCGTAGATCGCGAGATGGATGCGCGACTCGCGCACGACCTTCGGCCATTCCGATGCAGGTACGTAGGTGCGTTCCTCGTCGTCGAGCCGGCCGGTGAACGACACTGCGATCATCTTGCGCAGTTCGCCGGCCACGTGCTTCAGCGCGACGACGTTCAGCGCGAGCGTGAGCCAGTCGGTCGGCTTCGGCGCGGCGATTTCCGGATCGCGCCCGACGATCAGCGTATCGGTGTGATGGCGCGCATGGCTCCAGCGCCAGGCAGTCGCGCGGCGGAACACCTGGAACGACGCGACCTGGTACAGCACGTCGTTCATCCAGCGCGTGCGGAACGCGGTGCCGTGCCCGCATTCGTGCCAGCGCGAATCGGCCGGGCTGCAGTACAGCGTGCCGTACACGAAGAATGCGGGGATCGCCCACGTCGAATGCGCGCGCCACGCCAGCCACGCGAGCACGCCGCTGATTGCAATCGCCGCGTACCAGATCAGCGTGTCGCGAATCGCACGCGCATCGCCGCGCTGCATCAACTGCTTCATCAGCGGCCGCGGCACCGCGCAGCGGTACCACGCGGCGTTGACGAGCCCGGCCGCGTGCGCGCGCTCGCCGGCGCCGCCAATCATTCGGTATGCCTGACGGCGCGCCGCCGTGCGTTCGCGTGCCGGGTCGTCGGGTTGGGCCACGTCTGTCTCCTGGGGTTCTTGTGCGGGGGAAGCGCGGCAAGCGCTTCGCCATAGGAACGAAATTAGGCGAGCGGCCGCCCCGCCTCAATCGAAACGTTGACGAAATTTCGCCACCGCTTTAGCGTTCCCGACAACGCCACGCGATCGATGGCGACCCTCACGATGGAGACGACCATGGCAGGTGAATCCGGGCCGCGCTGGCGCAAGCGCACCGCGCGCTTCGACGAGATCGCGGCGCTCGCCGGCGTCAGCACGACCACCGTCGACCGCGTGCTGAACGAGCGCGGCAGCGTCTCCGCGCAGGCGCGCGAACGCGTGGTGGCGGCCGCGCGGCAGCTCGGCGTGCCGCGGCAGCTGCCCGACACGCGGCACGGGCTGATCCACGTCGACGTGCTGCTGCCGGACACCGACGCGCCATTCTTCCGACGCTTGCAGCAGGCGCTGCAGCGCTCGCTGCAGATGCTCGACCGGCGCGTGGTCGTGCACCGGACGATCCTGCCCGCCGCGGACGACGTGCGCGCCGCGACGCTGATCGAACGGCCCGCGTACCGGCGCGCGGCGCTGATCGTCACCGCGCACGACACGGCCCGCGTGCGCGACGCGCTGGCCGGCGCGATCGCGCGGGGCGAGACCGTCGTCACGATGGTCACCGACATCGGCGGCATCGACCGCACGCACTTCGCCGGCATCGACAACTATCGCGCCGGGCGCACGGCCGGCTACTACATCGGCCGCCTCGCGGCGCGCCCCGGCCGCGTGCTGCTGCTCGGCGGGCGCATGGGCTACCGCGCGCACGTCGACCGGATGGCCGGCTGCCGCGACCAGCTCGCCGACGCGTTCGCCGCCGTGCGCTGCGACGACGCGCCGGTCGAGACGCTCGACCAGGACGACCGCTGCTACCGCGCGGTGTCGAAGGCGCTGCAGGCGCACGACGACGTGGTCGCGATCTACAACAGCGGCGCCGGTTCGGCCGGCATCGAAGCGGCGCTGCGCAAGGCCGGCGCGATCGGGCGCGTCGTGTGGATCGGCCACGAGATGATCGACCAGCATCGCGCCTTCATCGAAGCCGGCGCGATGGATCTCGCGATCGACCAGGATCCGGACGGCCAGGCGATTTCCGCGCTGCAGCACGTGCTGCATGCATGCGGCATCGTCGAACAGCCGCCGCCGGACGATCCGGTCGAATTCCGCGTGTTCTGTCCGGCGAACGTGAGGACGAGCGCGTACCTGCAGCCGTGAATCGCGCCGCGCGGCGGGCCCCGTGCTCGCGGCGAAAAAATCGACCGTCGCGTTGGCGATTTTTCGCCAACGTTTGTCATGCGGGTCGCGCCGCGCCTCCGTACATTGGTCAGCCATCGATAACCGACAACGGACAGGAGACGATGACTGAACCGATCCTCATCGGCGTGAACCTCGACGGCGTGCTCGAACACGACGGGCTGCCGCCGCCCACGCCCGCCGAGCGCTTCCGGCGGGTCGCCGCTGCCGGCGTGTTCGATTACATCGAAAAGAACCCGGTACGCGGCGAGGACCTGTCGCCGTATTTCGCGCTGGTCGACCGCCACGCGCTGCCGATTCGCGTGATCGGCGGCATCTGGTGCGCCGGCCGCGACGAAGCGCATGTCGCCGAGATCGTCGCGGCGGGCGCGCGCTTCGGCAGCACGGTGCTCAACTGCCAGCTGTTCGCGCATCACGCGGACGGCCATCCGCTGTCGGACCGCGAAGTCGCCGATTTCTACCTGCGCGCCTACGCATCGGGCGAGCCGGTCGGCTGCCTGCCGAGCCTCGAAGTGCACGTCGACATGTGGAGCGAGGATGTCGCCCGCGTGGCGCGCGTCGCGCGGCTGGTCGAGCAGGCCGGCGCGCCGTTCCGGATCACGCTCGATCATTCGCATCTGCTGTTCAAGATCGGCAACCGCGCCGAGCTCGACGCGTCGGGGCTGCGCGAATCGGCCGACGGCGGCTGCGCGATGCTCGACCCGGCGTCGCGCGCCGCGATCTACACCGACTGGATCGCGCGCGGCTGGGTCCGGCATGCGCATGCGCGCAGCGTGACGCCGAACAATCCCGCCAACCGCTGGATGCGCCGCGCGGACGGCCGGCCCGGGCGCGGTATCCAGTACCCGTTCGTCGAACCCGCGCCGGGCGCCTATCACGGCGAATGGCGTGCGGCGTCGCTCGATCCGTGGAAAGCCGCGCTGCGCCAGTTGCTGCACGCGCAAGCGCAGGCCGAGGTTCACGCTCCCACTCCCGCGCAGCCGGCACGACTCGAGCAGATCAGCTGCGAGTTCATCCCGTTTCCCGACTACGGCGGCGGCGCACGCTATTCGATCTTCGACAACAACGTCGCGTGCGCGCAATGGCTGCGCGACACGTGGCAAGCATTCGCCGCGCATGCCGGCACCTGATTCGCCCCCCACACCCCACTCAAGCTCCAAGGACAGAACGATGACGCAAGCCTGCCAGTTTTCGCTGAACCGGATGAGCGCGCCGCGCTTGCCGTTCGACCGCTACGTCGCGCTGTGCCGGCGCCTCGGTGTCGACACGATCGAGATCCGCAACGATCTCGACGGCGTCGAGCTCGCCGACGGCACGCCGGCCGCCGCCGTGCGCGCAACGGCCGAGGCCGGCGGCGTGACGATCCTGACGATCAACGCGCTGCAGCGCTTCGAGCAGTGGAACGCCGGGCGCGCGGACGAGGCGACCGCGCTGGCCGATTACGCGGCGCAATGCGGCGCGCGTGCGCTGGTGCTGTGCCCGACCAACAGCCGCGCCGACACGCGCAGCGCGGACGCCCGCCACGCGGATCTCGTGACGGCGCTGCAGGCGCTGAAACCGATCCTCGCGGCCCGCGGCCTGCTCGGCTTCATCGAGCCGCTCGGTTTCGAGGAATGCGCGCTGCGCCGCAAGTCGGACGCGGTAAAGGGCATCTACGCGGCGGCGGGCGAGCCGGTGTTCCGGCTCGTGCACGACACGTTCCACCATCATCTCGCCGGCGAGGACATCTTCTTCCCGAACCTGACGGGCCTCGTGCACATCTCGGGCGTCGAGGAAGCCGACCTGCCGATCGAGTGGATGCGCGACGGCCACCGCGTGCTGGTCGGCGGCGCCGACCGGCTCGGCAACATCCCGCAACTGCGCGAACTGCTCGCGCGCGGCTACCGCGGCGCGCTGTCGTTCGAGCCGTTCGCGAGCGAGATCGCCGAAGCCGACGACATCGAAGACCGGCTGCGGGCGAGCATCGACTACGTGCGCGGCGCACTGGCGGATCGCTGAGCACATCGGCAAGACAACGCAATCCACCGGAGAACGGAATGATCGAATTCGCTTTGTTCGGCGCGGGCCGCATCGGCAAGATCCACGCGGCGAATCTCGCGCGCCAGCCGGGCGCGAAACTGACATACGTGATCGACCGGCACGCGCCGTCGGCGGAAGCGCTCGCCCGCACGCACGGCGCGCAGGTCGCCGACGTCGAGCGCGCGCTCGGCGACGCGTCGGTGCAGGCTGTCGTGATTGCGTCGAGCACCGACACGCACGCGGATCTCATCGTCGCCGCCGCGAACGCGGGCAAGGCGGTGTTCTGCGAGAAACCGGTCGACCTCACCGTCGAACGCTCGCGTGCATGCGCGGACGTCGTGCGGCGCGCCGGCGTGACCTGCATGATCGGCTTTCAGCGCCGCTTCGACCCGACCTTCGCGGCGCTGAAGGCGCGCGTCGAGCGCGGCGAGGTCGGCGCGCCGGAAATGCTGGTCGTCACGAGCCGCGATCCGGGCGCGCCGCCCGCCGACTACATTCGCAGCTCGGGCGGCATTTTCAAGGACATGCTGATCCACGACTTCGACGTGTTCCGCTGGATCCTCGGCGACGAAGCGCAGACGCTGCACGCGACGGGCAGTTGCCTGACCGATCCGGCCGTGCACGACGCGGGCGACATCGATTCGACCGCCGTGACGATCCGCACGCGGCGCGGGTTGCTGTGCCAGATCAACACGTCGCGGCGCGCGGCCTACGGTTACGACCAGCGCTTCGAGCTGCTCGGCAGCCACGGGATGCTGCAGGCCGGCAACGTGCGGCCGACCGAGGTGAGCGCCTGGCTCGCGGGCGGCATCGCGACGGACGTGCCGGAGCCGTTCTTCCTCGAACGCTACCGGCACGCGTACGCGGCCGAGATCGCGCACTTCGTCGACGCGCTGCGCGACGGCACGCCGGTCCGGACGACGATCGACGACGGGCTCGCCGCGCTCGAGCTGGCCGAAGCCGCGATGACGTCGTGGAAAACGGGGCGCGTGATCGCGCTGTGACGCCGTGAACGGCGGCGGCCCGCGCAACCGGGTCGCCGCAGCCGCACGACCGGCGGCACCTGGGCACGCGTTGCCGCAGTAGCACGGCCGCATCGGGCAAATTTGCCGCCACGTCGCGCGGCAGGCGCATGAAAGCACGTATGATGGCGAATCGATCGGCGTCGCCGATATCCCGCGTTTTCATCACCATGCTCGATCACCTCATCTGCGACTGCGACGGCGTGCTCGTCGACAGCGAAGTCATCGCCGACCGCGTGCTGCTCGACACGCTGTCCGCCACGTTCCCCAACCTCGATTTCGAAGCCGCCGCGAAGTCGGCATTCGGCCAGCAGACGTCGCGCTTCCTCACCGGCATCGAATCCCGCTTCGGCATCGAGATGCCCGCCAACTTCATCGAAACCATCGAGCACAACATCGAAATCGCGCTCGCGCAATCGCTCGCACCGATCAGCGGCGTGCGCGACGCATTGCTGAAGGTCACGCTGCCGGCCGCCGTCGTGTCGAACAGCCGGCTCGTGCGCGTGCGCAATTCGCTGAAGCGCGCGTCGCTCACCGAGATCTTCGGCGAGCGCGTGTTCAGTTCCGAACAGGTCGCGCGGCCGAAGCCCTACCCCGACGTCTACCTGCATGCGGCGCACACGCTCGGCGTCGAGCCGGCGCGCTGCGTCGTCGTCGAGGACAGCATCTCGGGGCTGAATGCCGCGCGGGCGGCCGGGATGAAGACGATCGCGTTCGTCGGCGCGAGCCACATTCCCGACAACTACGCGGACGCGCTGCGCGCGATGGGCATCACGCGGATCATGCGCCGGATGGACGAACTGCCGGCGCTCGTCGAAGCCGGCATGCGCGGCGAATTCGGCGACGTGCAGTCCTGATCGTCATTCGGGCCGGACCGGGTCGATCCGGCCATGCCGCGGGCGCGCGTACGCGCCCGCCTTCCTTCGCTCAGGCCGGCTCGCAGCAGCGTTCGCGCGCCGCGGCCAGCGCCTCGCGGAACTCGACGAGTTCCGCGATCGTCAGCATCGGCAGCCCGTGCCGTTGCGCGAAGCGCTCGACATCGTCGCCGCGCGTCATCGTGCCGTCCGGATTCATCAGCTCGCACAGTACGCCGGCCGGCTTCAGGCCCGCGAGGATCGACAGGTCGACCGTGCCTTCGGTATGACCGCGGCGCGCCAGCACGCCGCCCGGTTGCGCACGCAACGGAAACACGTGGCCGGGGCGCACGATGTCGTGCGGCTTCGCGCCGTCGGCGATCGCCGCGCGGATCGTCGTCACGCGATCGGCGGCCGACACCCCGGTATGCACGCCTTCGCGCGCCTCGATCGAGACGGTGAACGCGGTGCCGTTGCGGCTTTCGTTGGTCTGCACCATCGGCGGCAGCTCGAGCGCGCGCACCGTGTCGTCGGTCAGGCACAGGCAGACGATGCCGCTGCACTCGCGGATCAACAGCGCCATCGTCTCGGGCGTGATGCGCTCGGCGGCGACGATCAGGTCGGCTTCGTTCTCGCGGTCGTGGTCGTCCTGCAGCACGACCGCGCGGCCTGCGCGCATCGCGTCGAGCGCAGCGGCGATGCGCGGCGGCACCGGTTCGGAATCCAGCAACGGGAGATCGGCAAAGGCGTCGGCAGGCGCCGACGAAACGGACATCAAGGACATGTGAAACGCTCCTCGCAAATACGATTTGGGCGAAAAACGTTTCAGGGCATTGCAAACAGACAGAACGACAACCCGCTTCGCACGCAGCGCGAAGCGGCCCTGACGGACATGACTATCTGCACATCTTCTCTCATCCGGACTGTGACCGTCGGCTCTGGCATTCGACCAGATCTGCTGACCCCGCGCGAATGCGCGGGCGCTCGCGGGCTCGCCGGCTTACGCCAGCCTACCGCCGGTGGGGAATTTCGCCCCGCCCTGAAGACGCACTGATTGCCGGACGGGAACGCCCCGTCACCGGCGGGCCAAGCATACAACAGCCGCGCGCGACGCGCAGCCCACTACCGGTAAAACCTTACTGACGACCCTGTCTAACGGCATCGTCCGAACGGCCGACGCACCCGCCCGCGATCCCGCGAGAATCCGGGAGCGCAGTCGCGCCGCGCGGCCCGCGCGATCAGTTGGCGGCCGCCGTGTGCGCCGCGTCGGGCACAAGCCAGCGCGGCGGCACCTCGGGGCTCACCGTCACGCGAAACGCCCGCGCTTCGCTGTCGCCCGGGTTGCGCAGGCTGTACGGCTGGTCGGCATCGAACACGATCGCGTCGCCGGTTGCGAGCAACTGGCGGCGATCGTGCACGCTGACTTCGAGCGTGCCTTCGCTGACGACGAGGTTGACCGTCGTGCCGGGGGCGCGACGCGCGCCGGGCTCCGTATGCAGCGGCGCGATGCGCAGCTCGTGGAATTCGGCCGCGGCCGGCTCGCCTTCCGGATACAGCGCACGCGCCGAGAAACGGCCGTTCGAGCTGACGACGCGCGACGCGCGCTCGGCCGCCAGATGCTCGAAACCGTTCACCGCGTGGCGCCGCAGAAACGCGGCGACCGACACCTTCAGCGCCGCGGCGATCTTGCAGAGCACCTTGATCGACGGCACGCTGCGCGCCGATTCGATCTGCGCGAGCATCGCGCGCGACACGCCGGACAGCCGCGCGAGCGCATCGAGCGACAGTTGCCGCTCGGCGCGCAAGCGCGCGAGGTTCACGCCGACGACCTGCTCGAGCACGTCGAGCGACGCGGACGCGCGCAGGTCGGCGGCATGGCCGGACTCGAAGGAAGACACGTCGCGCACGAGCGCCAGGGATGAAGACATAGCATTGCCTCCGGGCCGCCGCGCGGCCCTGCGTAGGGGGTAAGCCGGAATCGGAATCGGGTTGCGCCGGTCATTGGCGCGTATCGAGACGCTATCACCCGGCCTGGCACGGGCAAACGAAGTTATCTTCACACCGTTATCAGCATCGCGGAGGAATGCGTTTCTCGCGAACCTTTTCCTGCCGCTATGGCGTCGCCGTCGGCGCGCCGGGGCCGACGCTCACTGCGCCGCCGGCGCGGCGCCGCGGGCCGGGCCGCGCGCGTCGAGCCGCATCGCGAGCCACGTGACGATCAGCGCCGCGAACGTCACCGCGACCGCGACCCACGGCAGCGCATCGAGCGCGAAGCCGTGTTCCAGCGCGAGGCCGCCGAGCCACGCACCGCCCGCATTGCCGACGTTGAACGCGCCGATGTTCAGCGTCGACGCGAGATGCGGCGCGCTCGCGGCCTTCTCGACCACGCGCGCCTGCAGCGGCGGCACCGTCGCGAACGCGGCGATCCCCCAGACGAATACGGTGACGGCCGCCGCGACCGGCAGGTGGCTCGTCTTCGCGAACACGGCCATCACGGCCATCAGCGCGACGAGGATCGCGATCAGCGACGGCATCAGCGCGCGGTCGGCGAGCTTGCCGCCGATCGTATTGCCGATCGTCAGCCCCGCGCCGAACAGCACGAGGATCAGCGCGACCGCGCGCGGCGAGTAGCCCGACACGGTCTCGAGAATCGGCGCGATGTACGTGAACACCACGAACACGCCGCCGAAGCCGAGCACGGTCATCAGCAGCGCGAGCCACACCTGCGGCTCCTTCAGCACGCGCACTTCGTGGCCGAGGCCGACCGGCCCGCTGTCGTGGCGGTTCGGCACCAGCGCGGCCACGCCGCCGAGCGCCAGCACGCCGAGCGCGGCGACGATCCAGAACGACGCGCGCCAGCCGAGCAACTGGCCGACGAACGTGCCGAACGGCACGCCGAGCACGTTCGACAGCGTGAGTCCGGTAAACATCAGCGCGATCGCGCTCGCGCGCTTGTCGGCCGGCACGAGCGACGCGGCGACCACCGCACCGATGCCGAAGAACGAACCGTGCGCGAACGACGTGACGACGCGCGCGACCATCAGCATCGCGTAGCCGGACGCGGTCGCGCACAGCACGTTGCCGACGATGAAGATCGCCATCAGCAACTGCAGCGCAGCCTTGCGCGGCATGCGGCTCGTCAGCACCGCGAGCAGCGGCGCGCCGACCGCGACGCCGAGCGCGTAGCCGGTGACGAGCAGGCCGGCCGACGGCAGCGACACGGCCAGGTCGTGCGCAACTTCGGGCAGCAAGCCCATGATGATGAATTCGGTGGTGCCGATGGCGAAGGCGCTGATCGCGAGCGCCAGTAACGGAATGGGCATGACGTTCTCCGGAAGACGGCGGCCGCGGCGCCCGATCGGTGCCGCACCGCACAAAAAAGCGGGGTGTGCGCGCATTGTCCCGAAGACGCCTATATTTGATAATTGGCGTGGCATTTGAACCATTTTCAAATATTTCTGGAAAATCGCATGGACCGACTGGGCGACATCCGGCTGTTCGTCGAGGCGGCGGAGCTGGGCAGCCTGTCCGCCGCCGGGCGCAAGCTGAACCTCACGCCGGCCGCCGCGAGCGCGCGGCTCGCGAAGCTCGAGGCGAAGATCGCGACGCGGCTGTTCGAACGCTCGACGCGGCAATTGCGGCTCACCGACGAAGGCAAGCTGTACCTGAACTGCTGCCGCCAGGCGCTGCAGGCGCTCGACGACGCGGACGCGATGCTGCAGGAAGGCCGCAATGTCGTGAGCGGCAAGGTGCGGCTGTCGTCGACGTCCGATTTCGGCCGCCATCAGTTGCTCGACTGGCTCCACGAATTCACGACGCTGCATCCGGGCGTCACGTTCTCGCTGACGGCGTCCGATTCGTCGTCGAACCTGTGGCAGGACGAGATCGACCTCGCGATCCGCTTCGCCGCGCCGCCCGACGGCGCGCTGATCGCCCGCCGGCTCGCGACCAACCGGCGCGTGCTGTGCGCGGCGCCGTCGTTCGTCGAGCGCCATGGCGTGCCGGCCGATCCGCACGATCTGGCCCGCTTTCCGTGCAACGTGATCACGATCGCGTCCGGCCCGATGAACACCTGGCACTTCACGCGCGGCGACGAAGTGCAGATCCACACGGTGCCCGTGTCGACGGCGTTCGAGACCAACGACGGCGGGCTCACGCGCGAATGGACGCTGCGCGGCCACGGCATTGCGCTGAAGTCGCTGTGGGACATCGCCGACGACGTCCGCGCGGGCCGGCTGCGCGTGCTGCTGCCCGAGTGGCGGCACCAGGACGCGCCGCTGCACGCGATCTATCACAGCAAGCGCTACATGGCGCCGCGCGTGCGCGTGCTGCTCGACTTTCTCGCCGAACGCTTCGCGCGCGAGGAAGCCGCGCTCGACGACCTGCTGAACGCGTGTCGCTGACGGCCGGGCCGTCACCACTCCGGGGTCGGAACGCGAAAACCGGCGTCGCGCGCCCGCAACCGGCCGCCCGTCCGTCTTGGCATGGAAAGCTATAATGGAAGGCTTTCCCGACGGCCTTTCCTGTCCGTGCGCGCGATTCGCGTGCCGCGCACGGCCGTCCCGACTCACCCTTGACGACGCCCCCAGGTCAACCACTGCGAACGGCGAATCCCCATGACCAAGAAAGTTTACGTAAAGACCTTCGGCTGCCAGATGAACGAGTACGACTCGGACAAGATGGTGGACGTGCTCAACGCGGCCGAAGGCCTCGAAAAGACCGACACGCCGGAAGACGCGGACATCATCCTGTTCAACACGTGCTCGGTGCGTGAAAAGGCGCAGGAAAAGGTGTTCTCCGATCTCGGCCGCGTGCGCGAGCTGAAGGAAGCGAAGCCCGGCCTGCTGATCGGCGTCGGCGGCTGCGTCGCGAGCCAGGAAGGCGCGTCGATCGTGTCGCGCGCGCCGTACGTCGACCTCGTGTTCGGCCCGCAGACCCTGCACCGCCTGCCGCAGATGATCGACGCGCGCCGCGCGAGCGGCCGCGCGCAGGTCGACATCACGTTCCCCGAAATCGAGAAGTTCGACCACCTGCCGCCCGCGCGCGTCGAGGGGCCGAGCGCGTTCGTGTCGATCATGGAAGGCTGCTCGAAGTACTGCAGCTACTGCGTGGTGCCGTACACGCGCGGCGATGAAGTGTCGCGCCCGCTCGACGACGTGCTGACCGAAGTGGCCGGCCTCGCCGACCAGGGCGTGCGCGAAGTCACGCTGCTCGGCCAGAACGTGAACGCCTACCGCGGCGCGCTGGCGGCCGGCTCGTCCGAGATCGCCGATTTCGCGACGCTGATCGAATACGTCGCCGACATCCCCGGCATCGAGCGGATCCGCTACACGACGTCGCATCCGAAGGAATTCACGCAGCGCCTGATCGACACCTACGCGAAGGTGCCGAAGCTCGTGAACCACCTGCACCTGCCGGTCCAGCACGGTTCCGACCGCATCCTGATGGCGATGAAGCGCGGCTACACGGTGCTCGAATACAAGTCGGTGATCCGCAAGCTGCGCGCGATCCGCCCCGACCTGTCGCTGTCGACCGACATGATCGTCGGCTTCCCCGGCGAGACCGAGGACGATTTCGACAAGATGATGGCGCTCGTGCACGAGATGGGCTACGACACCAGCTTCTCGTTCATCTACAGCCCGCGTCCCGGCACGCCGGCCGCGAACCTCGCCGACGACACGCCGCGCGACGTGAAGCTCAAACGCCTGCAACATCTGCAGGCGACGATCGAGGAGAACGTCGCGCGCATCAGCCAGTCGATGGTCGGGAAGGTCGAGCGGATCCTCGTCGAGGGCCCGTCGCGCAAGGACCCGAACGAACTCGCGGGCCGCACCGAGAACAACCGGGTCGTGAATTTCCCGGCGCCGCTCGCGTCGCACCCGCGCCTGATCGGCCAGATGATCGACGTGAAGATCAACCATGCGTACCCGCACTCGCTGCGCGGCGAGCTCGTGATCGTCAGCGACGACGCGAGCGCGGCCACCCACTGATTGACGCCCGACAGGAGCCCGACGCTACTTTGAAGACCGTCCAAGCACTGGAATTCACCGCCCCGCGCGACGACAACGCGCGCCTCGCCAACCTCTGCGGCCCGCTCGACGAGAACCTGCGGCAGATCGAACAGGCGCTCGACGTCACGCTCGCGCGGCGCGGCCACCGGATCACGATCCGCGGGCGCGGCGCCAAGCTCGCGCTCGCCGCGCTCGAAAACTTCTACAACCGCGCGCGCGATCCGCTGTCGGTCGACGACATCCAGCTCGCGCTGGTCGAGGTGCGCCACACGGCCGGCAACGGCCGCCAGGACACGCTCGACGTGCGCTTTCGCGGCGACCCCGATCATCCGTTCGACGAACCGGTCGTGCAGCTCGACGCGGACGAGCCGGACGAAGAGCCGGCGCCGAAGCTCTACACGCGGCGCGCCGACCTGCGCGGCCGCACGCCCGCCCAGCGCGAATACCTGAAGCAGATCCTGTCGCACGACGTGACGTTCGGCATCGGGCCGGCCGGCACCGGCAAGACCTACCTCGCAGTCGCGTGCGCGGTCGACGCGCTCGAGCGCGACCAGGTCAAGCGGATCGTGCTGACGCGCCCGGCCGTCGAGGCCGGCGAGCGGCTCGGCTTCCTGCCCGGCGATCTCGCGCAGAAGGTCGACCCGTACCTGCGTCCGCTGTACGACGCGCTGTACGACCTGCTCGGCTTCGACAAGACGGCCAAGATGTTCGAGCGCCAGATGATCGAGATCGCGCCGCTCGCGTACATGCGCGGCCGCACGCTGAACCACGCGTTCATCATCCTCGACGAGGCGCAGAACACGACGCCCGAGCAGATGAAGATGTTCCTCACGCGGATCGGCTTTGGCTCGAAGGCGGTCGTGACGGGCGACACGAGCCAGGTCGACCTGCCGCGCGGCCACAAGAGCGGCCTCGTCGAGGCGCAGCAGGTGCTCGGCGGCGTGCGCGGCATCGCGCTCACCCGCTTCACGAGCGCGGACGTGGTGCGCCATCCGCTCGTCGCGCGCATCGTCGAGGCGTACGACGAATTCCACGCGCAGCACCAGGACGGCTGAGCGGCGGCGCGCGTGCGCTGCCCCAGGCCTGCCGGCCCGGCCCGCCGTCATGGCGCGCCGGGCTTTTTTTCACCCGCGCGCAGCCCGGCCGAATTCGGGCGCGATCGGCCGTTTGGTGTATCCTCAACGCGTCCCAATCGCCGCACGCGTCATGAAATCCTCCCGTTCCCGCAAGTCCGGTCGCGCCCAGTCCGCCGCGTCCGAATCCCCCCGCCTTTCGCTGTTCGACGCGAAGGGCAAAGCCCGCACCGTCAACGCGCAAGGGCTGCGGATCGACTTCCCGGACGGCCGCAGCCTGATGTTCGACCTGTCGGGCAGCTCGGGCGACGCGGCCGTCGCGATCGTCGCGCAGCACAACGATCCGGCGATGCGCGCGAAGCTCGCGCTGCAACCCGAGCATTACGACAGCGTGACGCTGCACGTCGGCGCCGAGTTCGCGCCGCGCGAGGACGATCCGGAAGACGAGCCGCGCGCGCTGGAACTCGACCTGTCGGTGCAGTACGGCGACGAGATCACGAGCGACGTGCGCAAGACGCTCCCCAAGCGCAAGCTGATCGCCGAATGGCTCGAGCCGGCGCTGTTCGCGAGCGCGCAGCTCACCGTGCGCTTCGTCGGCGAGAACGAAGGCCGTACGCTGAACGCCGGCTACCGCCACAAGGACTATCCGACCAACGTGCTGACCTTCGCGTACGACGCGGCGCCCGACGGCACCGTGATCGGCGACCTGGTGCTGTGCTGCCCGGTGGTCGAGAAGGAAGCGCACGACCAGGGCAAGCCGCTCATGGCCCATTACGCGCACCTGCTGGTGCACGGCGCGCTGCACGCGCAGGGCTACGATCACGAGACCAGCGACGAGGACGCGGCCGAAATGGAAGCGCTCGAAGTCGACATCCTCGCTAAACTGGGTTTCCCGAACCCGTACCAGTAAGCCGTCCGCCCGATGCGTAACGCCGCGATGCTGCCGCCCGCCTACCCGCCGTCGATCGGCGAAGGCCGTCTGCTGACGGAAGACGAGCTCGCGGCGTCGCTCGCGCATACGATGCGCGACTGGGACGGCCGGCAGGATCTGTGGCTGTTCGGCTATGGCTCGCTGATCTGGAACCCCGGGCTGCCGACCGTCGCCGCCGTACGCGGCAAGGTGCACGGCTATCACCGCGGGCTCTACCTGTGGTCGCGCGTGAACCGCGGCACCCCCGAACGGCCGGGCCTCGTGCTCGCGCTCGATCGCGGCGGCTCGTGCTCGGGCATCGCGTTCCGGCTCTCCGGCCCGACCGCGCAGCCGCATCTCGAGACGCTGTGGAAGCGCGAGATGCCGATGGGCTCGTACCGGCCCGCGTGGCTGCCGTGCTCGCTCGAGACCGGCGAACGCGTGAACGCGCTCGCGTTCGTGATGCGCCGCGATGCACCGACCTATACGGGCAAGCTGACCGATCCCGTCGTGAAGGAAGTGTTCAGTTGCGCGGCCGGCCGCTACGGCACGACGCTCGACTACGTGAGCCGCACGGTCGACGCGCTGCGCGCGAGCGGCATCCCCGACCGCGCGCTGGAAGGGCTGCTGGCGCGATGCCGGTGATGCGACACCACGCCGCCCGCGCATCCGAACGAGGACATCCCCGATGAAACCGTCAAACTGGTCGCGCGGCAGGATCGCCGCGCTGCTCGTCGCCGCGGGCGTCGCGCTGTCCGGCTGCGGAATCCTCGGCTGCGGCGGCGCCGCGACCAACGGCGCGGCCGCCGGCGGCTGCTCGGCCGGCATGCGGTTCTGAACCGCGCGCCGGCGGCGCCCGCCTGCGGCAGAATGCCGCGCTCACGACCGATGTCCCGCGTCGGGCCGCGCCGCCCTTGCCGCCGCCGTTTTTTTGCCGCCGCGCCCCGCCGACTCTTTCTGCGCTAGGATGGACCCGAGGACGGCGTCGCGCCCGGCGCGGCCGTCCGCGAGCGGGCCCGCGCGAGCCGCCCATCCTGGCCGTGCGGCCGGGGTGACACGGTCGCGTCGTGCCCTTGGTGTATCCTTGCCTACTCCGTGACCGCGCGCCCCGGCATGACCCGGGCGCACCACCATGAACGATTCGTATCCCAGTCGTAAGTCAACCGACAAACCGCAAGAAAAGCGCTCGCTGCTCGAGCGCCTGACCGACTTCATCTCGCCCGAGCCCGAATCCCGCGGCGAGCTGCTGGAAATCCTCCAGGACGCCCACGAACGCAACCTGATCGACGCCGATTCGCTGTCGATGATCGAAGGCGTGTTCCAGGTATCCGATCTGTGCGCCCGCGACATCATGGTGCCGCGCGCGCAGATGGACGCGATCAACATCGCCGACAAGCCCGAGGATTTCATCCCGTTCGTCCTCGAAAAGGCGCACTCGCGCTACCCCGTGTACGAGGAGAACCGCGACAACGTGATCGGCGTGCTGCTCGCGAAGGACCTGCTGCGCTTCTACGCCGAGGAAGAGTTCGACGTGCGCGGGATGCTGCGCCCGGCCGTGTTCATTCCGGAATCGAAGCGCCTGAACGTGCTGCTGCACGACTTCCGCGTGAACCGCAACCACCTGGCGATCGTCGTCGACGAATACGGCGGCGTCGCGGGCCTGATCACGATCGAGGACGTGCTCGAACAGATCGTCGGCGACATCGAGGACGAATACGACTTCGACGAGGAAGCCGGCAACATCATCGCGGGGCCGGACGGCCGCTACCGCGTGCGTGCGCTCACCGAGATTGAACAGTTCAACGAGGTGTTCGGCACCGATTTCCCCGACGACGAAGTCGACACGATCGGCGGGCTGATCACCCATCATTTCGGACGCGTGCCGCACCGCGGCGAGAAGCTGCAGCTCGGCAACCTCGCGTTCGAAATCCAGCGCGGCGATGCGCGCCAGGTTCATGTGCTGCTGGTGCGCCGCAACCCGCTCGCCAGCCGTCGCGCCGAAACCTCGCACGAAGACTGACCGTTCCGCGCCAGCCGCGCCTCCTTCAACCGCTCGCCCACTTCCGCTTCACATGGACGATCCGATCCCGTCCCGCCCGGCTGGCGGCCTTCTCGCGCCGGCCCCCGGCCGCGCGCTGCCGCGCTGGCATTATCCGGCCGCGCTGCTCGCCGGCGCCGCCAATACGCTCAGCTTCGCGCCCACGCCGCACGGCGGCTGGCTGCAGCTCGTCGTATTCGTCTGGTTTTTCGCACAGCTGACGCGCACGTCGAGCTGGCGCGGTGCCGCGCTCACCGGCGGCGCGTTCGGCTTCGGCAACTTCATCAGCGGCGTCTGGTGGCTCTACATCAGCATGCACGTGTACGGCGAGATGGCCGCGCCGCTCGCGGGCGGCGCGCTCGTGCTGTTCTCGCTGTACCTGTCGCTGTACCCGGCGTTCTCGGCCGGGCTGTGGTCGTTCTGCGCGGGCCATGCGTGGCATCGCCGCGCGCCCGACCCGCGGCCGTTCTCGCCGACCTGGCACGGCGCGTTTGCGTTCGCGAGCGCGTGGGCGCTCGGCGAATGGCTGCGCGGCACCGTGTTCACCGGCTTTCCGTGGCTCGGCAGCGGCTACCCGCAGGTCGACGGCCCGTTCGCCGGCTTTGCGCCGGTGGTCGGCGTGTACGGGATCGCGTGGGTGCTCGCGCTGTTCGCCGCACTGGTCGTGCAGGCGCTCGTCGCCGCGCGTCCGTCGCCCGTGCGTGACAACGGAGCCGGTGCATCCGGCGGCAACGCCCGCGTGCGCGTCGCCGCGCCGGCCGGCATCGCCGTCGCGCTCGTCGCGGCCGGCCTCGGACTGTCGCAGGTCACCTGGATCGTGCCCGCGAACGCGCCGCTCACCGTGCGGCTGCTGCAGGGCAACGTGAAGCAGGACATCAAGTTCGAGCAGGAAGGCATCGACGCAGCGATCAAGATGTATCAGCAGATGATCGTCGAGAAGCCGGCCGACCTGATCGTCACGCCCGAGACCGCGATCGCGGTGATGATCCAGGAGCTGCCCGAGCCGTTCGCGGTCGCGATCCGCAAGTTCAGCGACACGACCGGCTCGGCCGTGCTGTTCGGCGCGGTCGGCGCGTCGGTGACCGAGGACGGCCACTACGTCGACTACACGAACAGCCTGTACGGCGTGACGCCGAACTCGCGCGACATCTATCACTACGACAAGCACCACCTCGTGCCCTTCGGCGAGTTCATTCCGTGGGGCTTCCGGTGGTTCGTCGACCTGATGAAGATGCCGCTCGGCGACTTCGCGCGCGGCGCGCCCGTGCAGAAGCCGTTCCTCGTGCACAACCAGCCGGTGATGGCCGACATCTGCTACGAGGACTTGTTCGGCGAGGAAATCGCCGCGACGATCCGCGACAACCCGCAGCCGCCGGGCGTGCTCGTCAACGTGACGAACCTCGCGTGGTTCGGCGACACGATCGCGCTCGACCAGCACCTGCAGATCGCCCGGATGCGCTCGCTCGAAACGGGCCGGCCGATGCTGCGCTCGACCAACACCGGGATGACGGCCGCGATCGACGCGCACGGCCGCGTGCTCGGCCAGTTGAAGCCGTTCACGATCGGCTCGCTCGACGTGCGGATCGAAGGCACGAGCGGCTTCACGCCGTACGTGACGAGCGGCAACAATATCGTGCTCGCGGTGTCGCTCGTGCTGCTCGCGTTCGGCTTCACGTTCGGGCCCGGGCTGCGGCGGCGCAACGGCCGCAAGCCCGGCGACGACGAAGCGGCATGATGCAGCGGGCCGCTGCCGCGCGCGGCGGCCCGTGACCACGAACCGGCCGGCCGCTCAGGCGGGCCGGGACGATCAGTTCGATCGATCCTGTTGCGCCGGCTGCGCGGCAAGGCCGCGCAGATCGCGGCTCACTTCCTCCATCACCGGCGCCCACGCGCCGAACGTCGGCTGCCGGTACAACGTCGCGGTCGGATACCACGGGCTGTCCGCGCGATCGAGCAGCCACGGCCAGTGCGGATTCACGTCGAGCAGCACCCAGGTGCGCGCACCGAGCGCGCCGGCCAGGTGCGCGACCGACGTGCACACGGTGATCACGAGATCGAGCGCGCCGATGAACGCGGCCGTATCGTCGAAGCTCTTCAACTCGGCCGTGTAGTCGTCGATCGCAAAGCCCGCCGCGCGCGCGGCGGCGACATCCGCATCCGCACCCGGCTGCAGCGAATAGAACGCGACGCCGTCGATGCCGCGAAACGCGTCGGCATAGCGCTCGAGCCCGACGCGCCGGAACGGATTGCGCTGATGGCCCGCGCTGCCCGTCCACACGAGCCCGACCTTCAGCCGGCCATCGCCCGCGAGCCGCGCGCGCCATGCATCACGTGCGCGTGGTTCGGCCCGCAGGTAAGGCACCGACGCGGCGAGCGTCGACGCCTCCATCCCGAGCATCAGCGGCAGGCCGATCAACGGCACTTCGTAATCGAATGCCGGCAGCGCATCGATGCCGCCGCCCGCGCCGAACACGTCCGCGTGCGCGCCGAGACTGCGCTGCATCAGCGTACCGAGCGCCGGAAACGTATTCCACGCGAGCCGGCCGCCTTCGCGATGCACGCGTTCGGCGAGCGGCACGACGAAGCGGCAGAACTGCAGCACGTCGCCGAGCCCCTGCTCGCCCCACACCAGCAGCGTCTTGCCGGCGAGCGGCTCGCCCTGCCAGCGCGGGCCCGGCAGTGCCGGCCGGCGACCGCGCAACTCGCCCGCGCCGTCCCAGCGCGCCTCGTGGCCACGCCAACCGGCCGCGTGGTTGCCGCGCACCAGCTGGATGATCGCGAGATTGAAGCGGAACGACGCATCGTCGGGCGCGAGTTCGCAGGCGCGCGCCGCATGGCGCTCGGCCTCGTCCCAGCGCTGCGCCTCCTTCATCGCCATCGCGACGTTGTTCATCGCGAGCGCGTTGTCGGGCGCGAGCTCGACGAGCCGCGCGGCGCACGCGAGCGCACCGTCCAGGTCGTGCGTCGCGATCCGCGCGACGACGAGGTTGATCCATGCCTGCACGTCCTGCGGATCGTGCTGCACGGCCGCGTCGAGCAACGCGATCTCTTCCGCGCGATCGGCGCCCGACAAGCGCAGCGCGATCGCGAGGTTGTTGCGCAGCGACGGCCAGCCGGCATCGATCGCGAGCGCCGCGCGGTACGGCGCGACCGCGTCCGCGTGACGGCCGGCCATCTGCAGCGCATAGCCATGGTTGAAGTGTGTGGCCGCGCCCGGCTGCACGCGCACCGCGCATTCGGCGAGCGCGAGCGCGTCGGCCGTGCGCTGCCGCGCGACGAGCGCCGTCGTGAGCCGCACGAGCGCGTCGGCATCGACCGCATGCAGATGGGCGGCGGCGGCCAGCCACAGATCGTGCGCGGCGCGCTCGCCGCGCGCCTGCGCGTCGGCGGCCTGGCCGAGCAACGCGAGGAACGGCGGAAGCAGCGGAATCAGAATGTCGGTCGGTTCATCCATGCAATCGGCATCGGCAAGCGGTGACGCGGCACGCGTGGCGCGCCGCAATACGCGCATCTTACCGCCCGCGCGACGCGCCGCGGCAGGGGCGCCGCGCGCGTGCGCGCAGGCCGCGGGAGCGGTGCGGCGATGCCCGCATCGGCCTTCCGGCCGCATCCGGTCGCCGATCCGGTAAAATTACGCGTTTCAGCACACTAACAAGCCGCGCCGCCGCGCGAGCCGACCCTCCGGGCCCGCCCGGAGCGCCGTCCGCAACGGAGCGCCAGCGCCACGAAGGCTCTTCATGCTTACGTTTCAGCAAATCATCCTGACGCTGCAGTCCTACTGGGACAAGCAGGGTTGCGCCCTGCTCCAGCCCATCGACATGGAAGTCGGCGCGGGCACGTCGCACGTCCACACGTTCCTGCGCGCGGTCGGCCCCGAGCCGTGGCGCGCCGCGTACGTGCAGCCGTCGCGCCGCCCGAAGGACGGCCGCTATGGCGAAAACCCGAACCGCCTGCAGCACTACTACCAGTACCAGGTCGTGCTCAAGCCGGCGCCGGAAAACATCCTCGACCTGTACCTCGGCTCGCTCGAGGCGCTCGGCTTCGACCTGAAGCAGAACGACGTGCGCTTCGTCGAGGACGACTGGGAGAACCCGACGCTCGGCGCGTGGGGCCTCGGCTGGGAAGTGTGGCTGAACGGGATGGAAGTCACGCAGTTCACGTATTTCCAGGAAGTCGGCGGGCTCGAATGCAAGCCGGTGCTCGGCGAGATCACGTACGGCCTCGAGCGCCTCGCGATGTATCTGCAGAAGGTCGAGAACGTGTACGACCTCGTGTGGACCGAGTGGGAAGAGCAAGGCCCGAACGGCCCCGAGCTGCGCCGCCTGTCGTACGGCGACGTGTACCACCAGAACGAGGTCGAGCAGTCGACCTACAACTTCGAGCACGCGAACGTCGACCTGCTGTTCACGTTCTTCAACAGCTACGAAGCGGAAGCGAAGAAGATGATCGACGCGCAGCTCGCGCTGCCCGCGTACGAACTCGTGCTGAAGGCCGGCCACACGTTCAACCTGCTCGACGCGCGCGGCGCGATCTCGGTGACCGAGCGGGCCGCGTACATCGGCCGCATCCGCGCACTGTCGCGTCTCGTCGCGCAGGCTTACTACGACTCGCGCGAGAAGCTCGGCTTCCCGATGCTCGGCAACCCGCCGGGCGTGCCGGGCCTCACCACCGACGCCCAGGACGCCGCCCAGCCGGCATGGGCGCCGCCGCTCAAGGTCGAACGCAAGATCGATCAGGTCTGACGAGACGAGATTCAATCCAACCATGACGCACAATCATCCCGCCCCCCTGCTCGTCGAACTGCTGACCGAAGAGCTGCCGCCGAAGGCCCTCGCGCGCCTCGGCGACGCATTCGCCGAAGGTCTCGCGCAACGCCTCGCGGCGCGCGACCTCGTCGAAGGCGAACTCGTGTTCGAACGCTACGCCACGCCGCGCCGCCTCGCGGTCGTCGTGCAGAACGTGCGCGCCGTCGCGCCTGACCGGCAGGTCCGCGAAAAGGTCCTGCCCGTGTCGGTCGCGCTCGACGCCGAAGGCAAGCCGACGGCCCCGCTCGCGAAGAAGCTCGCGGCGCTCGGCCACCCGAACCTGTCGATCGCCGATCTCGAGCGCGCGCAGGACGGCAAGGCCGAAGCGTTCTTCATCAATTACTCGGCGGCCGGCGCCACGCTCGCCGACGGCCTGCAGGCCGCGCTCGACGAGGCGCTCGCGAAGCTGCCGATCCCGAAATTCATGACGTACCAGCGCCCGGACGGCTCGGACGTGAAGTTCGTGCGCCCGGTGCATCGCCTGACGGTGCTGCACGACGACCGCATCGTGCCCGTCACCGCGTTCGGCGTCGACGCCGGCGACACGACGCTCGGCCACCGCTTCCTGTCCGACGGCCTGGTCGCGATCCAGCACGCCCGCGCGTACGCCGACACGCTGCGCGACAAGGGCCGCGTGATCGCGCACTTCGCCGATCGCCGCGAAACGATCCGCACGCAACTGAACGAACATGCGAACGGCGACACGGTCGTGATGCCCGAATCGCTGCTCGACGAAGTCACGTCGCTGGTCGAATGGCCGGTCGTCTACCCGTGCCGCTTCGAGGACGAATTCCTGCAGGTGCCGCAGGAATGCCTGATCCTCACGATGCAGACGAACCAGAAGTATTTCGCGCTGACCGACGTCGCCGGCAAGCTGCGCTCGCGCTTCCTGATCGTGTCGAACATCGAGACGAAGACGCCGGGCGAGATCATCGAGGGCAACGAGCGCGTCGTGCGCCCGCGCCTCGCCGATGCGAAGTTCTTCTTCGAGCAGGACAAGAAGAAGCCGCTCGCCGACCGCGTGCCGCAACTCGCGAACGTCGTCTATCACAACAAGCTCGGTTCGGCGCTCGCCCGCGTCGAGCGCCTCGAGGCGCTGGCCGGCGAAATCGCCCCTGCGATCGGCGCCGACACCGCGCACGCGAAGCGCGCCGCGCGCCTCGCGAAGGCCGACCTGCTGACCGACATGGTCGGCGAGTTCCCGGAACTGCAGGGCACGATGGGCACGTACTACGCGCGCCACGACGGCGAAGCCGACGACGTCGCGCTCGCATGCGCCGAGCACTACCAGCCGCGCTTTTCCGGCGACGCACTGCCGACCACGCCGGTGTCGACCGCCGTCGCGCTCGCCGACAAGCTCGAAACGATCGTCGGCATCTGGGGCATCGGCCTCGCGCCGACCGGCGAGAAGGATCCGTTCGCGCTGCGCCGCCACGCGCTCGGCGTGCTGCGCCTGCTGCTCGAAAAGCAGCTGCCGCTCGATCTCGTCTCGCTGCTGCGCACGGCCCATGCACGCTTTAACGGCGTGCCGGGCGTCGCCGAATCGACCGACGCGATCTTCGCGTTCTTCATGGATCGCCTGCGCGGCCTGCTGCGCGAGCGCGGCTATTCGGCCGGCGAAATCGACGCGGTGCTGAGCCTGAATCCGACGCGCATCGACGATCTCGTCGCGCGTCTCGACGCGGTGCGCGAATTCACGCGCCTCGCGGAAGCCGAAGCGCTCGCGGCCGCGAACAAGCGGATCTCGAACATCCTGAAGAAGTCGGAAGGCGGCGCGAACGGCGCGGTGCAGCCGACGCTGCTCGTCGAGGCCGCCGAGAAGGCGCTGCACGAACAGCTCGCGGCCGTCACGCCGCACGTGCAGTCGCAGCTCGAGGCGCGTGCATACACGGGCGCGCTGTCGGCGCTCGCCGCGCTGCGCGCGCCGGTCGACACGTTCTTCAACGACGTGATGGTCAACGCGGAAGATCCGGCCCTGCGCGCGAACCGTCTCGCGCTGCTGTCCGCGCTGCACCAGCAGATGAACTGCGTCGCCGACATCTCGAAGCTCGCCGCATAAGGGCCGCCCGATGCCGACCAGCCCCAACCGAAAGCTCGTCGTCCTCGACCGGGACGGCGTGATCAACGTCGATTCGGACGCGTTCATCAAGACGCCCGACGAATGGATCGCGCTGCCCGGCAGCTTCGAGGCGATCGCCCGGCTCAACCACGCGGGCTACCGCGTGGTCGTCGCGACCAACCAGTCCGGCATCGGTCGCGGGCTGTTCGACATGGCCGCGCTCAACGAGATGCACCTGAAAATGCATCGCGCGGCGGCCGCGGTCGGCGCGCGCATCGACGCGGTGTTCTTCTGCCCGCATACGGCCGAAGATCATTGCGACTGCCGCAAGCCGAAACCCGGCATGATGCAGATGATCGCCGAGCGCTTCGAGATCGATCCCGATCACACGCCGGTCGTCGGCGATTCGCTGCGCGACCTGCAGGCCGGCGTCGCGGTCGGCTTCCAGCCGCACCTCGTGCTGACCGGCAAGGGCAAGAAAACGCTCGCCGCGGGCAATCTGCCGCCCGGCACGAAGGTCCACGACGACCTGCGCGCGTTTGCGCTCGATTTTCTTTCACACGAACACGAGTGATGCGGCTGCCGCGCGCATCCTCCCCAACGCCAGACTCACGCCGATGCGCTTCGTCCGCTCCCTGCTGCTGCTGATCTACTTCATCCTGTACACGGTGCCGTACGCCACCGCGTGCTTCATCGCGTTTCCGTTCATGCGCCCCGACGCGCGCTACTGGATGGCGGCCGGCTGGTGCAAGTCGACGCTGTGGGTCGTGCGCTGGCTGAACGGCATCCGCTACCGGATCGAAGGGATGGAAAACCTGCCCGACGGCCCGGCCGTGCTGCTGTCGAAGCACCAGTCCGCCTGGGAGACGCTCGCGTTCCCGGCGCTGATGCCCAAGCCGCTCTGCTACGTGTTCAAGCGCGAGCTGCTGTACGTGCCGTTCTTCGGCTGGGCGCTCGGGCTGCTGCACATGGTCAACATCAACCGCAAGGAAGGCAAGAACGCGTTCAATTCGGTGATCCGCCAGGGCAAGAAGCGCCTGTCGGAAGGCGCATGGATGATCATGTTCCCCGAAGGCACGCGTACGCCGGTCGGCAAGCAGGGCAAGTACAAGACGGGTGGCGCGCGCTTCGCGATCGAAACCGGCACGCCGGTCGTGCCGATCGCGCACAATGCAGGGCGGGTGTGGCCGCGTAACTCGTTCACGAAATTCCCGGGCGTCGTCACGGTGTCGATCGGCAAGCCGATCGCGAGCGAAGGGCTAACGCCCGATGCATTGAACTCGCAGGTCGAAGCATGGATCGAAGCGGAAATGCGCCGCATCGATCCCGATGCGTATCGTCAGGCGGGTAACGCCGGCACACGCGATGCCGCGCGCGCCTGAAGCCCCGGATTGCAGCCGTTGCGTACGACAAAAAGAAGCGAACTGATGAAACAGCGTCCGCGGCCACGGCCTGCCGTCGTGGCCCTCGATCATCGCCAGATGGATCTGCCGCTCTTCGACGAGCCGGCCGCGGCGCCGTCGGCGCCCGCCGCCCCGCCGGCGCCGCCTGAAGTCGCACCCGCCGCACCGCTCGATCCGGGCCCGGCGCCCGATCGCTCGCGCGTGCGCACGTTCGCGCTCGACAGCCGCGTGCTCGAATACCGGCTGAAGCGCTCGGCGCGCCGTACGATCGGCTTCACGATCGACGGCAGCGGGCTGTCGATCACCGCGCCGCGCTGGGTCACGCTCGCCGACATCGAAGCGGCGATCGCGGAGAAACAACGCTGGATCTTCGCGAAGCTCGCGGAGTGGAAGACGCGCACCGAGCAGCGCGCGCTGCCGCAAATCGACTGGCGCGACGGCGCGCAGCTGCCGTATCTCGGCAAGACGGTGACGATCGCGCTCGGCGCGGGCGCCGTCGCGTTCGATGCCGATGCGCTGCGGCTGTCGCTGCCGCTGCCCGTGCAGGCCGACATGCAGCAGATCAAGGATCGCGTGCAGGGCTGGCTGCAGGGCGAAGCGAAACGCATCTTTGGCGAACGCCTCGTCGTCTACGCGGAAAAGCTCGGCGTCACGTATTCGATGTATGCGCTGTCGTCGGCCGCGACGCGCTGGGGCAGTTGCTCGAGCGACGGCAAGATCCGCCTGAACTGGCGGCTGATCCATTTCCCGATGTCGATCATCGACTACGTCGTCGCGCACGAGCTGTCGCACCTGCGCGAGATGAACCACAGCCCGGCCTTCTGGCAGACCGTCGAATCGATCTTCCCCGAGTTCCGCGAAGCGCGGCATACGCTCAAGCATCATCCGCCCGAGTTGCTGCCGTCGCTTTGACGCGCGCGGCTTCGGCTCCAACGAAAAAGGGCGATGCGGATTACCCCGCATCGCCCTTTTTCGCTGCCGCGGCGCACATCGCACGCCGCGGCCCGGTTCATCCCGCGCTTACTTCTTCTGGATGAACTCGATCTTGTAGCCGTCCGGATCCTCGACGAACGCGATCACGGTCGTGCCGTGCTTCATCGGGCCTGCCTCGCGCGTGACCTTGCCGCCTTGCGCCTTGATCTTCTCGCAGGCCGCGTACGCATCGTCGACCGCTACCGCCAGATGGCCGAAGCCGTTGCCGAGATCGTAGGACGGCGTCTCCCAGTTATGGGTGAGTTCGATCACGGTGCCCGTGCTCTCGTCTTCGTAGCCGACGAACGCGAGCGTGAACTTGCCTTCCGGATAATCCTCGCGACGCAGCAGCTTCATGCCGAGCAATTCGGTGTAGAACTTGATCGAGCGGTCGAGATCGCCGACTCGCAGCATCGTATGCAGCAAACGCATGTGTTGTACTCCTGTGGGGACTTTCCAGAACCGGAAATTCTACCGGAGACGGGTGAATTTCGCCGGGGGCGCCTAGCCGGGGGCGCCTAGCTGGGGGCGCCCAGCTGGATGCGCCCCGCCCGGCGCACGGCCGAGGCGGCGCATCGGTTGACCCGACGCAAGCGCAACGGCAGAAAAGGTCACACTCCGGCCCGCCCGACCACCGCGCCGATCGGGTAACATCCTTCCACTTCGCACCAAAAGCGGGCATGCGTCCCGCCGCCCGACCGCGACCACCCACTCTTCCCTACCCCACACTGCCGTGCGAAACCGCCGATTCGAGCGCGCCGGACGCGCCGCCCGCCTGACCTCGCCGCCGTCATACCGGACCCGCGAGGCGCGCCGATGACCGCGCTTGCCGCCGCCCCCGTGCGCCGCGCGCTCGATACGCGCGCGGTCGGCCTGATGCTGCTGCTGTGCGCGATCTGGGGCTTCCAGCAGGTCGCGATCAAGAGCACGAACGCCGCGATCGCACCGATGTTCCAGGCCGGGCTGCGCTCGGTGATCGCGGCGGTGCTGCTATGGGGCTGGGCCCGCACGCGCGGCACGCCGCTGTTCCAGGCGGACGGCACGTTCGGCGCGGGGCTCGCCGCCGGCGCGCTGTTCGCCGGCGAATTCATCTGCGTGTTCTTCGGACTGACGCTGACGAGCGCGTCGCACATGGCGATCTTCCTGTACACGGCGCCGTGCTTCACCGCGCTCGGCCTGCACCTGTTCGCCCCGGGCGAGCGGCTGCAGCGCACGCAATGGGCCGGCGTCGGTCTCGCCTTCGCCGGCATCGCGCTCGCGTTCGCGGACGGCTTCCTGAAGCCGCGCGCGCCCGGCGCATCCGTGCTGGCCGGGCTCGCCGGCGACGCGCTCGGGATCCTCGGCGGCGCGATGTGGGCCGCGACGACGGTCGTCGTGCGCTCGACGGCGCTCGCGCGGGCCAGCGCGAGCAAGACGCTGTTCTACCAGCTCGCGGTATCGGCGGTCGTGCTGGTCGCGCTCGCCGCGCTGTCCGGCCAGATGTCGTTCGCGCACGTGACGCCGGTCGCGCTGGCGAGCCTCGCGTACCAGTCGGTGATCGTCGCGTTCGTCAGCTACCTGTCGTGGTTCTGGCTGCTGACGCGCTACAGCGCGTCCCGGCTGTCCGTCTTCACGTTCCTGTCGCCGCTGTTCGGCGTCGCGTTCGGCGTGTTGCTGCTCGGCGAATCGGTCGGCTGGCGCTTCATGTCCGCGGCCGCGCTCGTGCTGACCGGCATCGCGCTCGTCAACGCGCCGCCGCGCCGGCGGGCGTGACGACCGACGCAAGATGCGCGGGCAATAAAAAAGGCCGCCGGTCAGGCAGCCTCTTCGATACAGCCGGTGGCGCGCGCGACCCGCGTCATCCGGCCTTGCGCACCGCCGCAAGCGCCTGCGCGACGCCGACGTACTCGGCCACGCTCACGTCCTCCGCACGGCGCGCGAGATCGAAGCCGAGCGCGTCGAAATCGATCGTCTCGCGGTAGTCGCCGAGCGTATTGCGCAGCATCTTGCGGCGCTGCGAGAACGCGGCGGAGACGATTTCGCCGAGCAGCACGGGATCGACGTCCGGCAGTTCGTGCGGCTCGTACGGAATCATCCGGACGATCGCCGAATCGACCTTCGGCGGCGGCTGGAACGACTCCGGCGGCACGTCGAGCATCTTTTCCATCACGTAGCGGTACTGCAGCATCACCGACAGCCGCGAAAACGCCTTCGTGCCCGGCTCCGCGACCATCCGCTCGACGACTTCGTTCTGCAGCATGAAATGCTGGTCGACGACCGCATCGGCGAACGTCATCAGATGAAACAGCAGCGGGCTGGAAATGTTGTACGGCAGGTTGCCGACGATCCGCAGCGACGGCTTGTCGCCGGGCGCCGCGAGCGAGCGGAAGTCGAATGCGAGCGCATCGCCCGCGTGCAGTTCCAGCAGCGCGCCGAAGCGCTGCTGCAGGCGCCCGATCAGGTCGCGGTCGAGCTCGACCGCGTGCAGCGGCGACTCGGGCGTCGCGAGACGCTCGATCAGCGGCTCGGTCAGCGCGCCGAGCCCGGGCCCGATCTCGACCATCCGCTGGCCGCGCGCGGGGCCGATCGTCGCGACGATCGAATCGATCACGCCGTGATCGACGAGGAAGTTCTGCCCGAAGCGCTTGCGCGCGAAATGGCCTTGGTGCTGTCTGCTGTTCGACATCGACTGAGTAAAACGAAAAATACGACGAATGGGGTAAGCCGGCAGCGTCAGGCTGCGCGGCGATGGCGCGCCATCGTGACGGCCGTATCGAGCGCGGCGATCATGCTGCCCGGATCGGCGCGGCCCGTGCCGGCCAGATCGAGCGCGGTGCCGTGATCGACCGACGTGCGGATGATCGGCAGCCCGAGCGTCACGTTGATGCCCTCGCCGAACGTCGCGTACTTCAGCACGGGCAGGCCCTGGTCATGGAACATCGCCAGCACGCAATCGGCATCGGCCAGATGGCGCGGCTGGAACAGCGTGTCGGCCGGATACGGGCCGCGCGCATCGATGTGTTGCGCATGCGCACGGGCCAGCGCCGGCGAGATCACGTCGATCTCCTCGCGGCCGAGATAACCGTTCTCGCCCGCGTGCGGGTTCAGGCCCGTCACGAGGATGCGCGGCGTGGCGAGACCGAAGTCGCGCCGCAGGTCACGATCGATGATCGCGAGCGTCTCGACGAGCCCGTCGATCGTCAGCGCGGCCGATACGTCCTTCAGCGGCAAGTGGGTGGTCGCGAGCGCGACACGTAGCGGCCGCTGGCCGGTGCCGGCCAGCATCATCACGACGCGCGGCGTATGCGTGCGCTCGGCCAGGTATTCGGTATGGCCGGTGAACGGCACGCCCGCATCGTTGATCGTGCTTTTCTGCAGCGGCGCGGTGACGATCGCGTCGTACCGGCCCGCCAGCGCGCCGTCGATCGCCGCGTCGAGCAGCCCGAGCACGTAGCGGCCGTTCGCCGCGTCGAGCTTGCCCGCCTGCGCGGGCACGGCCAGCGCGCGATGCGCGACCGACACCTGCGCGCCGCCGGCCAGCGTGGCCGGGTCGATGCCGACCGCCGCGGCCCGCGCGTCGAGCAACGCCGCATCGCCGAGCACGGTGAAATGCGCGTCGGGCCAACGCTGCGCGGCGTCACGCAGCGCCTGCACGGTCAGCTCCGGGCCGACTCCCGCGGGTTCGCCGGTCGTGATCGCGATCTGCAGCGCGGGCGTGGTCATTCGATGCTCGCTCAGTTCGCCGGGCCGACGCCGCCGATCTTGTACTGCACGTACGACGAATCGCGCAGCTCGCGCAGCCAGTCCGCATAGGCCTGTTCGGCCTTGCGCTGGCCGATCGCCTGGCGGGCGATGTCCATCTGCTGCTGCACCGACCCTTCCGCTTCGCGGCGGTTCAGCACCTGGATCAGGTGGTAGCCGTACTCGGTACGAATCGGCTGGCTGATCTGGCCGTCCTGCAGGTTGTTCATCGCACGCTCGAATTCCGGCACGGTCTCGCCCGGGCTGATCCAGCCGAGATCGCCGCCCTGCGACGCCGACCCGTCCTGCGAGTAGGTGCGCGCGAACTTCGCGAAATCGCCGCCGGCCTCGACCTGGTTGCGGATGTCAACGAGTTGCTGGCGCGCCTGGCCTTCCGACTTGCCTTCGCCGACGCGCAGCAGGATGTGGCGCACGTGCGTCTGGACGATCTTCGGCGCCGCGGCGCTCGCGCCCTGGCTCTGGCGGCGATCGACGAGGCGCACGATCTCGAAGCCGTCCGGCACGCGGATCAGCGTCGGGTTGACCTGGCCCGGGCGCAGCTTCGACGCGGCCTCGACGACGTCGGCCGGCAGCGCGCTCGGCGACTTGAAGCCGAGATCGCCGCCCTTCTTCGCGTCGTTCGCTTCGGAGTTGTTCTTCGCGAGCCGCTCAAAATCGGCGCCCGACTTCGCCTGCTGCAGCAGCGCTTCCGCCTTCTTCTGCGCGGCTTCGATGTCGGCCTGCGGCGCGTTGGTGGGCGCCTTGATGAAGATGTGCTGGAAGCGCAGGTCCTGCTGCTGCGACGCGTTCGGCCCGCGCTGGCTCGCGATGTAGTTCGCGACCTCGGCGTCCGACACCGTGATCTTGCCGTCGACCTCCCGCTCGCGCAGCTTCGACAGCGTCAGCTCGGTGCGCGCGTCGTTCGTGAAGATGCTCCAGGGCACGCCTTGCGCCTCGAGACGCGCGCGGTACTGGTCGAGCGTCATCCCGTTCGCCTGCGCGAGACGCTGCAGCGTGGCCTGCACGGTCGCGTCGTCGACACGGATCCCGTCATCCTTGGCCTTCTGCACCTGGATACGTTCGAGCACCATCTGGTTCAGCACCTGCCCGCGCAGCTGGTCGGCCGGCGGCACCGGCGCGTTCTGCTGCTGCAGCCGGCGCGCGATCAAGCCGACACGCTGGTCGAGTTCACGGCCCGTGATCACGTCGTTGTTGACGACCGCGACGACTTCGTCGGCGAGCTGCGCGCCTTGCGAACCGAGCGCCTGCGCCGCGGCCGGCGCGGCGGCGAGCAGCGCGGCGGACGCGGCAAGGCTGGACACGACTGCCGCGAAACGAAGGGTTTTCTTCATTGCCACTGAAACTCCATTGAAATCGTGCTGACCGGTGCAGACATGCCGGCGTTACTCGTAGTTGCTGAAGCGGGACATCGGCGGCGGCGGCGGCGGCAACGGCGTGTAGCCCGGCACCCCGGCGCGGAACGCGGACACGAGGCCGTTGTCGACGGTCGACAGGCCCTTGAGCGTCAGCTGCATCATGAATCGCGTCGACGAGTTCTGCTGTCCCGACGTATTGATGCCGTTCGCAAATCGCTGGACCCCGACCCCGAGCGCCCAGCAGTCCGCGTCGTATTGTAAGCCGACCAGACCGTCGACCACGCGATCTCCGGCGAGGTCGTAGTTGAAACGGCCGATCGCATACAGGCGGCGCGTGAGCGGCCATTGCGCGGACACCAGGAACTGGTTGATCGGCTGGTTGTCGAGCGTGGTGTTCGCGCGCGTATAGCGGTAGCCGACGTTGATCACGCGGCGCTCGCCCGGGCTGTAGCCGAAACCGACGCTCGACTTCACGAGCTGGTTGTTGTTCTGGTTGTACTGGAACGCCGTTTCCGACATGAAGCCCGAGCCGAGCTTCAGCGCGGCGCCGACGATCAGGTCCGAGTGGCGCGCCAGCACGGCGCTCTGCCCCGGCGTCAGCGTGACGCGCTGATCGGCGAAGTAGTACTGCTGCGCGATCACGAAGCGCGCGCGCTCGTCGCCGGTGCGCGGATCGATGAAGCGCGACGTCAGGCCGGCCGTGATCCGGTTCGCATCGGCGATCCGGTCGTTACCGACGAACGTGTTCGGCTGGTAGATCTCCGCGAGGCCGAAGTCCGATTCCGCGGTGTCGAACAGCGGCGCGTTCGACTGGTCGCGATACGGCGTGTACACGTAGTACAGGCGCGGCTCGAGGGTCTGGATGAAGTCCTGGCCGAACAGGCGCACCGAACGGTCGAAGATCAGGCCCGAATCGACGCTCACGGTCGGGATCGACTCGGTGAAGCGCTTCGGGTTGTTCGGCGTGGTCGACGACAGGTAGCCCAGGTCGTACGACGCGAAGTGATACTGGACCTTCGGCACGACGAAGTAGCCGGGGCCGTACACGCCGTACGAGATGTACGGGTTGAAGACGATCCGGTCGCCCTGGGTCGCATCGGCGGTCGTGATGCGGAACCGCGAATAGTCGGCTTCCGCGCCGAAGTCGAAACCGCCGACGTTGTACTTCGTGTACTTCACGTTCAACTGCGGCTCGCGGCTGTACGGCGCGATCGACGGCGGCAGCGTCTGCCAGTGCTGGTAGCGCGCGAGCACCGACCACGGGCCGTTGTTGTACGTGAGGCCGGCTTCCTGCTGGTACAGCGTCTGCGTCCCGTTGACGAACTGGTTCGTCGACCCGAGGTCTTCCGGATACGTGTTGTCCGAGACCTTGTTGAAGTAGACGTAGCCGCCGAATCCGCCGCCGAAATTCTGCTGGTGCTGCCAGTAGATCGCGTAGCGGTTGCGGTGCGCGAGCCGGTCATCCGGCAGGTAATTGGCCGTAAACGTGCCCGAATACGACGGCGACAGGTAGCGGAACGTCGCCTCGGTCATCACGCCGCGCCGCGAGATGATGCGCGGCGTGAGCGTCAGGTCGCGGTTCGGCGCGATGTTGAAGTAGTACGGCAGCGACAGCTCGAAGCCGTTGTTCGAGTTCATCGAGAACGTCGGCGGCAGCAGGCCGCTGCGCCGCTCGCCCGACAGCGGGAACGTCATCCACGGGCTCGCGAAGATCGGCACGCCCTGGAAGAACAGCACGCCGTTGCGCGCGGTGCCTTCGTCGGCGCCCGTATCGAAGTCGAAGCGGCTGCCCTTGATGTACCACGCGGGGTTCGTCGAGCACTGGCACGCCGTATACGTGCCGTTGACGAACACCGAGCGCTCGTTGTCGACCATGTCGACGCGCTCCGCGCTACCCGACCCGCCCGTCACGTTGAAGTGATACTTCGGCGCGGTCATGAAGCCCTGGCTCGCCTCGATCTTCATGTGCGCCTCGGGGCCCGCGAACGACATCCCGCCATTGACCACCTTGACCTGGCCGTACGCATCGGCCATGTCGGTATCCTGATCGTAGTGGATCGCGTCGGCCTTCACGACGGCGTCGCCGCGCCGCAGCTCGGCGGAGCCCTTCGCGGCGAGATCCTGCTCGGCGGTGCCGCTCGTGTGGTCGGCGATCACGAAGGCGGCCGGCTTCGCGCCGTCCTTCAGCGGATGATCCTCGAGCTGGGGTGCGAGACGCAGATCCCACGGCGAGTCGAGCGGCTGCGGCTGCGCAGCCGCGCCCGACAGCTGCGCGTACGACACGGCCGGCACGAGGCCGGGCACGGCCAGGAGCGCGAGCGCGAGCCGCCGTTTGCGCGGCGCCCCGTCACCGGGGAAAACATTCGGGAATAGCGGTTTGGGCGGCATCTATCGTTTGGCGAATCGCCCCTTGTCAACCGCGCCTGCACGGCACCTTCGCGCGCGGCGGGCCGCGCCGTCGAGCCGCGACTGCGGCTCTTCGCAAACCGGGGAGGCGATCGGGCGGACGGCGCGACAGGCGGCGGGCCTGCACGGCGGAAGCTGACGCGGGGGCGCGTCAAAAAAGTCGTGGGGTATTATATGGCAAGACGTTCCCCCCTCCGCCGAGTTTCATGACGCCCCCATCCGCCGCATCCCAGCCCGACGCCCGCCTCGAAGCGCTCACCGCGTGGCTGCACCCGCTCGCCGGGCGCTACGCCCTCGATCTGTCGACCCTCGCGCCCGCGTCGTCGGACGCCAGTTTCCGCCGCTATTTCCGGGTCGCGTCGGCCACCAGTGCCGGCGGCACGCTGATCGCCGTCGATGCGCCGCCGCCCGAGAAATGCCGCGAGTTCGTCCAGGTCGCGCAGCTGCTCGCCGCGGCCGGCGACCACGTGCCCGACGTGCTGGCTCACGATTTCGACGCAGGCTTCATGCTCGTGACCGACCTCGGCCGCACGTCGTACATCTCGGTGCTCGACCCGGCCGACCCGGCCGCCGCACGTCCGCTGATGCGCGCCGCGCTCGATGCGCTGATCCGCTTCCAGCTCACGTCGAAGCCCGACGTGCTGCCGCCGTTCGACGAAGCGTTCCTGCGCCGCGAAATGGAGCTGCTGCCCGAATGGTTCGTCGGCCGCCACCTCGGCAAGCCGGTCACCGACGCGATGCGCGGCACGCTCGAGCGCACCTTCGCGCTGCTGGTCGCGAGCGCGCACGCGCAGCCGCAGGGCTTCATGCTGCGCGACTTCATGCCGCGCAACCTGATGGTCTGCGAGCCGAATCCCGGCGTGCTCGACTTCCAGGACGCCGTGTACGGACCGCTGACGTACGACGTCGTGTCGCTGCTGCGCGACGCGTTCATCAGCTGGGACGAGGAGTTCGAGCTCGACTGCTTCGCGTACTACTGGGAAAAGGCGAAAAAGGCCGGCCTGCCGGTCGATCCGGATTTCGGCGAGTTCTACCGCCAGCTCGAATGGATGGGGCTGCAGCGCCACATCAAGATCCTCGGCCTGTTCGCGCGCATCAACTACCGCGACGGCAAGCCGCACTACCTGAACGACCTGCCGCGCTTCCTCGCATATGCGCGCAAGGTCGCGCTGCGCTATCGCCCGCTCGTGCCGTTCGCGAAGCTGCTCGACGAGCTCGAGGGCAACGCGCCGGCCGACGTCGGCTATACGTTCTGACCGTCCCCACACCCAGTCGAACATGAGCACTACCCTGACCACGGCGATGATCTTCGCCGCCGGACGCGGCGAACGGATGCGCCCGCTGACCGACACCCGCCCGAAGCCGCTGCTCGAAGCCGGCGGCAAGCCGCTGATCGTGTGGCAGATCGAGGCGCTCGCGCGGGCGGGCATCGAGACCATCGTGATCAACCACGCATGGCTCGGCGAGCAGCTCGAGGCCGCGCTCGGCGACGGTTCGCGCTGGGGCGTGCGGATCGCCTATTCGGCCGAGGGCGACGCACTGGAAACCGCCGGCGGCATCGCGCAGGCGCTCCCGCTGCTGGAGCGCGACGGGCAGCCGGCCGTGTTCGCGGCGGTCAGCGGCGACGTGTATTGCGCGTTCGACTACCGGACGCTCGCGCCGCGCGCGGCCCGGATGGCCGCGCTCGACACGCCGGCGATGCACCTCGTGATGGTGCCGAACCCGCCGTTCCACCCGGCCGGCGACTTCGCGCTCGGCGACGATGGCCGTCTGGCGCTCGACGGCGCCGCGCGCTTCACGTTCGGCAACATCGGCCTGTACGACACGCGGATGTTCCGCGACCTCGCGCCCGGCACGCGGCGCGCGCTGACGCCGTACTATCGCGCGGCGATCGAAGCCGGCCACGCGAGCGGCGAACTGTACGAAGGCATCTGGGAGAACGTCGGCACGCCCGCGCAGCTCGGCGAGCTCGACGCGCGGCTGCGCGCCGCCGCGGGCTGATCGTCTCGTGGCCTGGCGCCGGTCGTCGGGTATCCGGCGCGGCGCCGATGGCCTGACGGGTCAATGAATGCCCGGCCGAGCCCGAATCACGTGCCCGCGGGCATCCGCCCGGTCACCCGACCGGGACGCCGCTACACCGCCCGCTACCGGACGGACGCCCACCATCCATTCCCGCCGCCCGCCGTGTCGCGCGGCGCCTGCGCGCTCACGCGGCCTCGGCCTCTTCCCCGCCAGCCGCCGCGCGCTGCTGCTGCAGCGCCCACATTTGCGCATACAACCCGTCGGCGCGCACGAGTTCGTCGTGCGTGCCGCGCTCGACGATCCGCCCGTGGTCCATCACGAGGATCTGCTGCGCGTGCACGACCGTCGACAGCCGGTGCGCGATCACGAGCGTCGTGCGATGCCGCGCGATCTGGTCGAGTTCGTGCTGGATCGCGCGTTCCGAGCGCGAATCGAGCGCCGACGTCGCTTCGTCGAACAGCAGCACCGGCGGGTCCTTCAGCAGCGTGCGCGCGATCGCGACGCGCTGCTTCTCGCCGCCCGACAGCTTCAGCCCGCGCTCGCCGACCGGCGTGTCATAGCCCTTCGGCAGACTTTCGATGAAGTCGTGGATGTGCGCGGCGCGCGCGGCCGCGACCACCTCGTCGCGGGTCGCGGTCGGCCGCCCGTACGCGATGTTGTAGTAGATCGAGTCGTTGAACAGCACGGTGTCCTGCGGCACGATCCCGATCGATGCGCGCAGCGATTCCTGCGTGACGTCGCGGATGTCCTGGCCGTCGATCCGGATCGCGCCGCCCGCCTGCCGGTCGAGATCGTAAAAACGGAACAGCAGCCGCGACAGCGTCGATTTCCCCGACCCGCTGTGGCCGACCACCGCGGTCGTCGTGCCGGCCTCGATCGTAAACGTCACGTCGTGCAGGATCGGCCGCGACGGCTCGTACGCGAAGTTCACGTGCTCGAAGCGCACCTGCGCGCCGGTCACCGCGAGCGGCGGCGCATCGGGCCGGTCGGCCACCTCCTTCGGCGCGGACAGCAGCCCGAACATCCGGTCCATGTCGGTCAGGCTCTGCTTCAGCTCGCGATAGACGACGCCGAGGAAATTCAGCGGAATGTACAGCTGCAGCATGAACGTGTTGATCAGCACGAGATCGCCGAGCGTCAGCTTGCCCGCGAGCACGCCCTGCGTCGCGCGCCACAGGATGAACACCAGCCCCGTGCCGATGATCGCCTGCTGGCCGAAGTTCAGCACCGACAGCGAGTTCTGCGAGCGGATCGCGGCCTTCCGGTAGCGCTTCAGGTTCTCGTCGTAGCGCTGCGCTTCCCACTCCTCATTGCCGAAGTACTTGACCGTCTCGTAGTTGATCAGCGAATCGATCGCCCGCGAGTTCGCGCGCGAATCGAGCTCGTTCATCGTGCGACGGAAATGCGTGCGCCAGTTGGTGACCTTCACGGTGAACACGATGTACGTGACGAGCGCCGCGAACGTCACGTACGCGTAGTAGGCCTCGTACTTGACGACGAGGAAGCCGAGCACGAGCCCGACCTCGACGAGCGTCGGCAGGATGCTGTACAGCGAATACGAAATCAGCTGCTGGATGCCGCGCGTGCCGCGCTCGATGTCGCGCGACATGCCGCCCGTCTGGCGTTCGAGATGAAACCGCAGCGACAGCCCGTGCAGATGCCGGAACACCTGCAGCGCGAGCTGGCGCACCGCGCTCTCGGTGACCTTCGAGAACAGGATTTCGCGCAGCTCGGTGAACAGCGACGTCGACAGCCGCACGAGCGCATACGCGACGACCAGCAGCCCGACGCCTCCCGCGAGCACGATGCCGGCCGACTGTTCGGCACGGCCGAGCGCGGTGAGCTGCTGCACGTAGGACAGGTGGTCGACGATGCGCTTCATCACGACCGGCACGCCGAGGTTCGCGACCTTCGCCCCGATCAGGCAGCCGAGCGCCAGCGCGACGCGCCATTTGTAGGTGGTCAGGTACGGCAGCAGCGACCGGATGGTCTGCCAGTCGTTGCGTGGCCCGGTCGAAGCCGGCGCGGGCTCGCCGGAAGCGGGAAATCGGCGCATGGGGGAAGGATTGCGCGGCGGTGCCGGATCCGTCTTCCGACGGCCGGCTCGCGCGCTTTCTCGTACAATTTGTGAACGTTGTATTGTCGCAGAAGCCGCTTCGCGCCGCTGCCGGCGCCCTCGCCGGCCCGCCTGCGCGCGGCGGTCCATTTATTACAGGATGAAAGCCCCCGCCATGACCGATTCGACCCTCGAACTCCCGCAGAAGCAGCCCGCGCTGCGCGTCGTCCCGCAACCGCACGACGCGAACGTCCACGGCGACGTGTTCGGCGGCTGGATCATGTCGCAGGTCGACATCGCCGGCTCGATCCCCGCGAGCCAGCGCGCGAACGGCCGCGTCGCGACCGTCGCGGTCAACTCGTTCGTGTTCAAGCAGCCGGTATTCGTCGGCGATCTGCTGAGCTTCTACGCCACCATCATGCGCACCGGCAACACGTCGATCACGGTCGACGTCGAGGTATACGCGCAGCGCATGCGCCTGATGGGCGAAGTCGTGAAGGTCACCGAAGCGACGCTCACGTACGTCGCGACCGGCCCGGACCGCAAGCCGCGGCAACTGCCGCCGCTCTGACGGGCACGCGCCGCGCCGCCGCGCGGCAGATGGCCGTCAGTGCGTGGCCGTCAGCCCGAACTCCCGCATCGCGGGCAGGAAATCGTGATTCAGCGTCGGCTTGCGCGACAGCTTGACCAGCACGTAGCGCTGGAACGGCGCGAGCCGCTGCCACTGCGCGAGCGCGGGCGCCGGCAGCCCGGCCAGCGCGCTCTGCTGCACGAGCGACTCCGGCACCGTGTCGACCGCACGCCAGGCCGGCTGCTCGTCCGGCTGGAACCATGACGGCTCCAGATCGGCGTGCGTGCGCAGCATTTCGAACAGCGCATGATCGAAATTGGGCTCGATCGCGGTGTCGTCGTCGGCCGGAAAGCGCGCGAGCAGCTTGCGGTCCTCGAGCGGCAGCAGTTGCCACTGGTCGAGCGAAATCCGCAGGCCGAAGCGGTCGAGATTGAAACGCACGATCATCGGGATGTACGTGAAGTTTTCCGACGAATCGTGTTCGAAGTTGAAGAGCAACGGAGCGTCGCTGAGTCCCATGGTCGTTACCTGACGTGGCGGATGCCGGCGCGGCCGGCTTGCCTGGGGTATTTTAGAACCTCTGCGCGCGGGCGGCGGCACGATCGTCGCCGACCGTGCTTCGAATCAACGGGAGTGCTCGTGAATCCGACCCAATCAGACGAACTTCGCGACGAACCGCGCGGCGCGATCGAGCTGCCCGTCAGCCGTACGCGCGGCGGCGCGGTCGACACCGCGCACGACTTCGTCGGCCAGGAATGGCCGGTCGCACTCGTCTTCAACGGCATCTCGCACGCGGTGATGATGTGTACGCCATGCGACCTCGAAGCGTTCGCGGTCGGCTTCGCGATCTCGGAAGGGATCGTCGCGCGCGGCAGCGACATCAAGGACATCGAGGTGATCCTGCACGCCGACGCGCCGCTGCCGCATGCGGAAGTCCATCTGGACGTGGTCCAGCAGGCGTTCGCCGCGCTGAAGGACCGGCGCCGCGCACTCGCGGGGCGCACGGGCTGCGGCGTCTGCGGCATCGAGAGCATCGACCTGCTCGACCTTGCGCCCGAACGCGTGCCCGATACCGGCTTTCTCGCGCGCCTCGCGCCCGACGCACTGGCGCGCGCCGCGCATGCGCTGCCGGCGCATCAGGCGCTCACGAAACTGACCGGCGGCCTGCACGCGGCCGCGTGGTGCGACGCAACAGGCGCGATCCGCGCGGCATTCGAGGATGTCGGCCGCCACAATGCGCTCGACAAGCTGATCGGCTCGCTCGTGCTGTCGCGCGCCGATACCACCGACGGTTTCGTGTTCCTGTCGAGCCGCGCGAGCTACGAGCTCGTACGCAAGGCCGCGCGGGTCGGCATCCCGCTGGTCGCGACCATCTCCGCGCCGTCGTCGCTCGCGATCGAGATCGCGAAGGCGGCTGGCCTGCGGCTCGTCAGCTTCTGCCGCGAAACCGGCCACGTCGACTACGGCACGGTCTGACCGCAATCAACGGATCGCGCCGGCGCTCTGCCGCCGGCGCGGCCCGCTCCGTCAGTCGAACTGACGGAAATCCGGCTTGCGCTTCTCGAAGAACGCCGTCATCGCCTCGCGCGCTTCCGGCGCGCGCAGCATCGTCGCGAAGTGGCGCGCTTCCTCGGCCATCCGCGCGGGCGTCGCCACGCCGCCCGTCTCCTTCAGCAGCGCCTTCGTCACACGCAGCGATGCCGCCGGCAATGCCGCCAGCTTCGCCGCCTGCTTCGCCGCGAACGCGTCGAGTTCGGCCGCCGGCAGCACGCGGTTGACGATGCCGATCCGGTGCGCTTCCAGCGCGTCGAACGGCTCGCCCAGCAGCAGCTTCTCGGCCGCGACCTGATGGCCGGCCAGACGCGGCAGCAGCGCGCTGGATGCGGCCTCCGGGCACAGCCCGAGCTGCACGAACGGCAGCGAGAACGTCGCGGTATCGGCCGCGTAGACCAGATCGCAGTGCAGCAGCATCGTCACGCCGACGCCGACCGCGATGCCCGGCACCGCCGCCACGACCGGCTTGCTCGCGCTGCTGATCCGCGCCAGGAACTGGAAGACCGACGCGGTGTCGTCCTTCGGCGGCGACTTCAGGAAATCCTCGAGATCGTTCCCCGCGCTGAAATTGCCGTCGCTGCCGCGCAGCAGGATCACGCGAACCGCCTTGTCTTCCTGCGCATCGGCGAGCGCATCGGCCATCGTCTGGTACATCGCCGCCGTCAGCGCATTCTTCTTCGCCGGGCGCGCGATCGTGATCGTCATCACGCCGTCGGCGCGTTCCACTTGAATGTCGGCCACAACCGTCTCCTTTGACTGTCTCTACCGGAATGAAAAAACGGTGCGCGAGCTCGTGGCCCGCGCACCGTCGTCGCTTGTCGTCGCGTCCCGCTTACAGGCGTTCGATGATGCCCGCCGCACCCATGCCGGTGCCGACGCACATCGTGACCATCCCGTACTTCAGGTTGCGGCGGCGCAGGCCGTGCACGACGGTCGCCGCGCGGATCGCGCCGGTCGCGCCGAGCGGGTGGCCCAGCGCGATCGCGCCGCCCATCGGGTTGACCTTCGACGGATCGAGGCCGAGGTCGCGCATCACCGCCAGCGATTGCGCGGCGAACGCTTCGTTCAGCTCGATCCAGTCGAGATCGTCCTGCTTCAGGCCGGCGGCCTTCAGCGCGGCCGGAATCGCTTCCTTCGGACCGATGCCCATGATTTCCGGCGGCACGCCGCGCACCGCGAAGCTCACGAAGCGCGCGAGCGGCGTCAGGTTGAATTCCTTGAGCACCTTCTCCGACACGACGAGCAGCGCGCCCGCGCCGTCCGACGTCTGCGAACTGTTGCCGGCCGTGACCGAGCCCTTGTTCGCGAATACCGTGCGCAGCTTCGCGAGGCCTTCGAGCGACGTATCCGCGCGCGGACCTTCGTCGAGCTTGATCTCGCGCGTCTTCACGTCGATTTCGCCCGTCGCGAGGTTCGGGAAACGCTCGCTGATCGTGTAGGCGGCGATCTCGTCGTTGAACTCGCCGGCCTGCTGCGCGGCGAGCGCCTTGCGGTGCGACTCGACCGAGAACGCGTCCTGGTCTTCGCGGCTCACCTTCCACTGCTCGGCGACGCGCTCGGCGGTCAGGCCCATCCCGTATGCAATGCCGAAATCTTCATTGCGATCGAAGATGTGCGGCGACATCGACGGCTTGTTGCCCATCATCGGCACCATGCTCATCGATTCGCAGCCGCCCGCGAAGATCGCGTCCGATTCGCCGACGCGGATGCGGTCGGCCGCCATCGCCAGCGCGGTGATGCCCGACGCGCAGAAGCGGTTGACCGTCACGCCGCCGACCGTCTGCGGCAGGCCGGCGAGCAGCGCGCCCATGCGCGCGACGTTCAGGCCCTGCTCGGCTTCCGGAATCGCGCAGCCGATGATCGCGTCCTCGATCACCTTCGTGTCGAGGCCGGGCACCTGCGCGACCGCCGACTTGATCGCGTGGACCAGCAGCTCGTCCGGCCGCGTGTTCTTGAAGACACCGCGCGGGGCCTTGCCGATCGGCGTGCGGCTGGCGGCGACGATGTATGCGTCTTGCAGTTGTTTGCTCATTTCAGACTCCTGTCGACCCGAGCGGGCGCTTCAGCGCCGGCCCGGGCCCCATACAAAGTTATCCGCTCGCTCAGTTACGCACCGGCTTGCCGGTCTGCAACATGCCCATGATCCGTTCCTGCGTCTTCTGCGTGCCGAGCAGTTCGACGAATGCGCGACGCTCCAGCGCGAGCAGCCATTCTTCGTCGACCAGGCTGCCGGCTTCGACGTCGCCGCCACACACGGCTTCGGCGATGCGGCTCGCGATCAGGTAGTCGTGGTCGCTGATGAAGCGGCCGTCACGCATGTTGACGAGCGATGCCTTGATCGTCGCGATCGCCGAACGGCCTGCAACCGGCACGTCCTTCGCACGCAGCGGTGCGCGGTAGCCGGTGTCGGCCAGCGCACGCGCTTCCTTCTTCGCGGTGTCGAGCAGTTCGAACACGTTGAAGACGATCGTGTCGGACGGCTTCACGTAGCCCATCGCACGGGCGTCGTGCGCGGACGCCGACACCTTCGCCATCGCCGCGTTCTCGAACGACTTCGTGACGAACTTCAGGATGTCGGTGGTCGCGTTCGCGGCCGTCGCGGCGTCCGCCGCGCGCAGCGCCGCTTCCTTCAGGCCGCCGCCCGCCGGCACGAGGCCGACGCCCACTTCGACGAGACCGATGTAGCTCTCGACGTGCACGACGCGCTTCGCGCTGTGCAGCATCAGCTCGCACCCGCCGCCGAGCGCGATGCCCGACACGGCCGCGACGACCGGCACGTTCGCGTACTTCACGCGCAGCATGCCTTCCTGGAACTTCTTCACGAACGGCTCGATGCCCTTCGCGCCGCCCATCATGAACGCGGGCATCGCCTCCTCGAGGTTCGCGCCGGCCGAGAACGGGCCGCCCGGCGTGCCGAGCTTCAGCGACGTCGGCTGCCAGATCACCACGCCCTTGTAGTCCTTCTCCGCGAGTTCGATCGCCTGCACGAGGCCGTCGATCACGCTCGGTCCGATCGTGTTCATCTTCGACTTGAACGACACGATCACGACGTCGTCTTCACCGGCGCGGTCGTCGACCCATGCGCGCACCGCGTCGGTCTCGAACAGCGTCTTGCCGTACGTCTTCGGATCGGCACCCGCTTCGCCGAGCAGCGGCGCACGGAATACCTGCTTGCCGTAGACCGCGAGGTCCGAGCGCGGCACGAAGCGCTTCGCGGCCGGCGCCCACGAGCCTTCGGCCGTGTGCACGCCGCCCTTCTCGGCGACCGGGCCTTCGAGCACCCACGACGGCAGCGGCACGCTCGCGAGCGCCTTGCCGGCCGCGATGTCTTCCTGCACCCACTCGGCGACCTGCTTCCAGCCGGCGGCCTGCCAGCCTTCGAACGGACCTTCGTTCCAGCCGAAGCCCCAGCGGATCGCGAGGTCGACGTCGCGCGCGTTGTCGGCGATCGACTCGAGATGCACGCCGATGTAATGGAACACGTCGCGGAAGATCGACCACAGGAACTGGGCGTGCGGATGATCCGTCTCGCGCAGCAGCTTCAGGCGTTCCGCCGGCGGACGCTTCAGGATGCGGCCGACCGTTTCGTCCGCCTTCGCGCCCGAATCGACGTAGGTGCCCGTCTTCGCGTCGAGCACCTTGATCGCCTTGCCTTCCTTCTTGTAGAAGCCGCCGCCCGTCTTCTGGCCGAGCGCGCCCTGCTTCACCAGCTCGGCGAGCACGGCAGGCGTCTGGTAGACCGGGAAGAACGGATCGTCGGCGAGGTTGTCCTGCATCGTCTTGATCACGTGCGCCATCGTGTCGAGGCCGACCACGTCCGCGGTGCGGAACGTCGCCGACTTCGCGCGGCCGAGGCGGCTGCCCGTCAGGTCGTCGACTTCGTCGAAGCGCAGGCCGAACTTCGCGGCCTCGGTGATCACCGCGAGGATCGAGAAGATGCCGACGCGGTTCGCGATGAAGTTCGGCGTGTCCTTCGCGCGCACGACGCCCTTGCCGACGACGCTCGTCAGGAAGGTCTCGAGCTGGTCGAGGATCTCCGGGCGCGTATGCGCGGTCGGAATCAGCTCGACGAGGTGCATGTAGCGCGGCGGGTTGAAGAAGTGCACGCCGCAGAAGCGCGACTTCAGCTCGTCCGAGAAACCTTCGGACAGCTTCGTGATCGACAGGCCCGACGTGTTGGTCGCGAAGATCGCGTGCGAAGCGATGTGCGGCGCGACCTTCTTGTACAGGTCGTGCTTCCAGTCCATCCGCTCGGCGATCGCCTCGATCACGACGTCGCATTCGGCCAGCTTCGCGATGTCGTCTTCGTAGTTCGCCGCTTCGAGGTACTTCGCATCGTCCTTCACGCCGAACGGCGCGGGCGACAGCTTCTTCAGGTTCTCGATCGCCTTCAGCGCGATCGCGTTTTTCGGGCCTTCCTTGGCCGGCAGGTCGAACAGCAGCACCGGCACGCGCGCGTTGATGAGATGCGCGGCGATCTGCGCGCCCATCACGCCGGCGCCCAGCACGGCGACCTTGCGAATCAGGAAATTGCTCACGGGATGTCTCCGGATAGTGTCGTGCAGCGCGAAATGTGAGGGCTGCACGGCGAAGTGAGTACCAGGAACCGTTGCGTCCGGGCGGCGCGCGGCGCGCACCGCCCTGAATCGCGTCAGAACAGCGATTCGTCGACTTCCATCAGCGTCTTCGAACCGGCGCGCGCGGCGCGGATCGTCGATGCCGTTTCAGGCAGCAGACGCGCGAAGTAGAAGCGGGCGGTGGCGAGCTTCGACTTGTAGAACGGATCGCCCGACGCTTCCTTGTCGAGTGCGAGACGCGCCATGCGCGCCCAGAAGTACGAGAACACCAGGTGGCCGACGGTGCGCAGGTACGGCACGGCGGCCGCGCCGACTTCGTCGGGGTTCTGCATCGCCTTCATGCCGATTTCCATCGTCAGCTTCTGCACCTTTTCACCGATGTCGGCGAGCGGGTTGATGAACTCGGCCATCTCCGGCTTCACGCCTTCGGCTTCCGCGAATTCGGTGACGAGCTTGCCGAACTTCTTCAGCTTCGCGCCCATGTCGCCGAGCACCTTGCGGCCCAGCAGGTCGAGCGACTGGATCGAGTTGGTGCCTTCGTAGATCATGTTGATCCGCGCGTCGCGCACGTACTGCTCCATGCCCCACTCGGAGATGAAGCCGTGGCCGCCGTAGATCTGCATCGCGTGGTTGGTCGACTCGAACGCGTTGTCGGTCAGGAACGCCTTGATGATCGGCGTGAGCAGCGCGACGAGGTCGGCCGCTTCCTTGCGCACCGCTTCGTCGGCGTGCGACAGCTCCTTGTCGATCTGCAGCGCGGACCAGTACGTGAATGCGCGCGCGCCTTCCGCGTAGGCCTTCTGCGTGAGCAGCATGCGGCGCACGTCCGGGTGCACGATGATCGGGTCGGCCGGCTTGTCCGGCGCCTTCGGGCCCGTCAGCGAACGCATCTGCAGGCGTTCCTTCGCGTACGTCAGCGAGTTCTGGTACGCGACTTCCGTGAGGCCGAGGCCCTGCATGCCGACGCCGAGGCGCGCGGCGTTCATCATCACGAACATCGCGTTCAAGCCCTTGTTCGGCTCGCCGACCATCCAGCCCTTCGCGCCGTCGAGGTTCATCACGCACGTCGAGTTGCCGTGGATGCCCATCTTGTGTTCGATCGAGCCGCACTTGATGCCGTTGCGCTCGCCCGGCTCGCCCGCGGCGTCCGGAATGAACTTCGGCACGATGAACAGCGAGATCCCCTTCGTGCCTTGCGGCGCGTCCGGCAGGCGCGCGAGCACGAGGTGGATGATGTTCTTCGACATGTCGTGCTCGCCGCTCGAGATGAAGATCTTCGTGCCGCTGATCGAGTACGAGCCGTCGCCGTTCGGTTCGGCCTTGGTGCGCAGGATGCCGAGGTCGGTGCCGCAGTGCGGCTCGGTCAGGCACATCGTGCCCGTCCATTCGCCCGACACCAGCTTCGGCAGATATTGCTGCTGCAGTTCCGGCGCGCCGTGCGCGTGCAGGCATTCGTACGCGCCGTGCGACAGGCCCGGATACATCGTCCACGCCTGGTTCGCCGAGTTCAGCATTTCGTAGAGTGCGTTGTTCACGAACGCGGGCAGGCCCTGGCCGCCGTAGTCCGGATCGCAGCCGAGCGCCGGCCAGCCGGCCTCGACGTATTGCTGATACGCTTCCTTGAAGCCGGTCGGGGTCTTCACGACGCCGTCGCCTTCATACGTGCAGCCTTCGCGGTCACCGACCTGGTTCAGGGGGAACAGTACCTCGGAGCAGAACTTGCCCGCTTCCTCGAGGACCTGGTTGATCGTGTCGGCGTCGAGGTCCGCATGCTTGGGCATTTGCTTGACTTCGGCTTCGACGTTCAGAAGCTCGTGCAACACGAATTGCATGTCGCGCAGCGGCGCGGCGTACTGTCCCATGACTCTCTCCAAAGGTGGGCAAAACGGCTCGAGCTCCTGGCGGGCGGGTCACGCGCCGCTAACGGCTCTCGCTCTGATACGAAACAATCGTCTTTTCCAGCGCGGCCCACGTGAGGCGCACGGCGTCCGGCGAATGCAGGAAGCGTGCGTCGTGATGCAGGCCGAGCGTGAAGCTGTACAACTCGAAGAGCATCAGTTCCGGATCCGTGTCCGTGCGCAGATGCCCTTCTTCCATCGCCTGCGAAATGGCGCGCAGCAACGCGGCACGCCAGGCGGTCACGCTCGCGATCAACTGCTCGCGCACGGGGCTGTCCGGCCGGTCGTCGTACTCCACTGCGCCGCTGATGTAGATGCACCCGGTCGTCACCTCCTGGATGCGCTTCTCGATCCAGCGCGCCAGCATCGCCCGAAGACGCGGCAGACCGCGCGACTCGCGCAGGCTCGGAAAGAACACCTCGTTTTCGAAACGATGGTGGTACTCGCGGACGACCTCGACCTGCAGGTCTTCGCGCGATCCGAAGTGCGCGAACACGCCGCTCTTGCTCATCTGCATGCGCTCGGCCAGCAGGCCGATCGTCAGCCCCTCCAGCCCGTCACGGCTGGCGAGGTCCAAAGCAGCTTCAAGTATCGCGGCACGCGTCTGTTCGCCTTTTCGCATAGCTATTTCTGTAACCGTTCGGGGGTTCGAATAAAATCGAACGGCCGTACTATTATTGAGTGCGGCCGCTCGCGAAACAAGGAAATTATTAGAAACCGGTGTCTAACCGAGCCGCTATTTTGCGCGATTCCGGCGGGACCGGAGCGGCTTTTCCGCACGAACGTGCGGACAGATTTTTTGAAGCGAATACTTAGTCGGCGTCAGTCGTAACCGCCGACCGTCAGCGCCTTCATCACGACACGGTAGGTCGTGTACGCGAGCCAGTTCAGCAGCCGCTCGACGCGCGGGCGCGCCGCGTAGTGCGCGGCATCGATCTCCCGGCCTTCTGCGAACGCGGTGGCGATCGCGTCGCGCAACTGGTTCGTCACTGCATCGTAGCGCACCAGCACGACGTTCGCTTCATTGTTCAGCATCAGGCTCAGCGCGTCCAGATTCGACGAGCCGACCGTCGCCCAGTTGTCGTCGATCACGGCGACCTTGCCGTGCAGGATCGTCTTGTCGTATTCGGCGACGCGCACGCCCGCGCGCAGCAGCGTGTGATAGAGGAACGGTACGGCCGTATCGAGCGCCGCGAATTCCTTGCGGCCGATCAGCACCTGCACGTCGACGCCCCGCCGCGCCGCGCCCGTCAGCGCGCGACGCAGCTTGCGGCCCGGCATGAAATACGGATTCGCGAGCAGGATCCGCTGGCGCGCCTGGCCGATCGCCGCGAGATAGGCCTTCTCGATCGCGCGGCGGTTCACGACGTTGTCGCGCGCGACGAACGCGACGCTCGGCTCCGTCACGACCCGCAGCGCGCCGGCCTTGATCCACCGGTGGCTGCGCATCCAGCGCCGGAACATGTCCGGGAACGCTTCGCCGCCGTGCAGCCCGGCCGCGTACTGCGCGTACGGCTTGTGGCCGAACTGGATCCGGTGCCATTGCAGCTCGAACGCGGCACGCACGTCGGACACCGCGGGCCCGGCCATCTCGACCGCGAAATCCCAGCGCGGGAACGGCAGCGTCGCGCTGCCCTGCGTGTAGTCGTCGACGATGTTGATGCCGCCGCAGAACGCGACCGCATGATCGATCACCGCGAGCTTGCGGTGCGTGCGCGAGAAGCCGAAGCGGCCGAACAGGAAACGGTTGTAGATGCAGTGCTCGACACCGGACTCGGCCCACGTGTCGAACAGCGGCAGGCGTGCGGTGCCGATGCCGTCGGTGATCACCCGCACGCGCACGCCGCGCTGCGCCGCGCGGATCAGCGCGTCCGACACCGGGCGGCCGGCCGCGTCGTCGCAGAAGATGTAGGTTTCGAGCATCACCTGCTCGCGGGCGGCATCGATCCGCTCGATCAGCGCGTGGAAGAATTCGCCGCCGGTTTCGCACAGCCGCACCGTGTTGCCGGCCGTAAACGCGAGCCGCGACGCGGAGCCGCGCTCCTGCAGGAACATCTGCCGCAATTGCGCGAAGCGCTTGCGGGTCTCCGCATTCATGCGGACGAGCCGTGCGGCGCACGCGCGAGGGCCACGCGCGCGGGCAATTGCAGGATCGCCTCGGCGTTCGACGGCGAGAAGCAGCGAGCGGCCGCCTCGCGGAACGGCAGCCACGCATGGTCGACATGCTCGCGCGGCGACAGCGTCACGTCGACGCGATGCGGCACGCACAGGCCGAACCAGTGCTCGACGTTGCGCGTGACGCCCGGCGCATAGCGATGCAGGTATTGCGGATAGATCGTGTATTCGATCCGGTGGTGCCAGTCGACGAGCGCGCTGGCCGGCACGTCCGGCGTGCCGACCGCGATGCCGGTTTCCTCGGCCACTTCGCGCGCGGCGGTGAGCGCGAGCGGCTCGTCGAGCGCGTCCTTCGAGCCGGTGACCGATTGCCAGAAATCGGGCTGGTCGGCACGCTTGATCACGAGCACATCGAGGTCGGGCGTGTAGATCACGACGAGAACGGATTCGGGGATTTTCGGCGGCTTCGTCATCTTTGTTTCATGCGGCACAGGGCCGTGCGCCGGGCCTGCGCCCGAACGTGCGGCAAGTGCTGCGACTGTACCGCAAAAAATGAAAAAGGCGCATCACTGCGCCTTTTTCATGGGCGTCGTGTGCGCGTGACCACGCACACGACCGGGGCGAGAAGCGCGTTACGCCTTCGGCTGCTCCGGCTGACGCAGACGGATGTGCAGCTCGCGCAGCTGACGCTCGTCGACCGGGCTCGGCGCCTGCGTGAGCAGATCCTGCGCACGCTGCGTCTTCGGGAACGCGATCACGTCGCGGATCGAATCGGCGCCGGCCATCATCGTGACGATGCGGTCGAGACCGAACGCGATACCGCCGTGCGGCGGCGCGCCGTACTGCAGCGCGTCCAGCAGGAAGCCGAACTTCGCCTGCGCTTCTTCCGCACCGATCTTCAGCGCGCGGAACACCTTGCTCTGCACTTCCTCGCGGTGGATACGCACCGAGCCGCCGCCGATTTCCCAGCCGTTCAGCACCATGTCGTACGCCTTCGCGAGGCAGCGGCCCGGGTCGGTCTCGAGGTACTCGAGGTGCTCGTCCTTCGGGCTCGTGAACGGATGGTGCGCGGCGACGTAGCGTGCATCTTCGTCGTCGTATTCGAACATCGGGAAGTCGACGACCCACAGCGGCTTCCAGCCGGCCTGGACGAGACCGTTCGCCTTGCCGAATTCCGAATGGCCGATCTTCAGGCGCAGCGCGCCGAGGCTGTCGTTGACGACCTTCGCGCGATCGGCCGCGAAGAAGATGATGTCGCCGTCTTCGGCGCCGGTGCGCTCGAGGATCGCCGCGATCGATGCATCGTGCAGGTTCTTGACGATCGGGCTCTGCAGGCCGTCGCGGCCCTTCGCCTTCTCGTTGACCTTGATCCACGCGAGGCCCTTCGCGCCGTAGATACGCACGAATTCCGTGTAGCCGTCGATGTCGCCGCGCGACAGCTCGCCGCCCTTCGGCACGCGCAGCGCCGCAACCCGGCCGTCCTTCGCGTTGGCCGGCGTGCTAAACACCTTGAAGTCGACGTCCTTCATCGCGTCGGTCAGCTCAGTGAATTCGAGCTGCACGCGCAGGTCCGGCTTGTCCGAACCGAAACGCGCCATCGCTTCCGAGTACGGCATCACCGGGAATTTCGCGTCGAGCTCGACGTCGATCGTCGTCTTGAAGATGTGACGGATCATGTCTTCGAACAGGTCACGGATTTCCTGCTCGCCGAGGAACGACGTCTCGCAGTCGATCTGCGTGAATTCCGGCTGACGGTCCGCGCGGAGGTCTTCGTCGCGGAAGCACTTCGTGATCTGGTAGTAACGGTCGAAGTTCGCGACCATCAGCAGCTGCTTGAACAGCTGCGGCGACTGCGGCAGCGCGAAGAACTGGCCCGCGTTCACGCGCGACGGCACGAGGTAGTCGCGCGCGCCTTCCGGCGTGCTCTTCGTCAGCATCGGCGTCTCGATGTCGATGAAGCCCTGCTCGTCGAGGTACTTGCGCGCCTCGATCGCGACGCGGTAGCGCAGGCGCAGGTTGTGCTGCATCTGCGGGCGGCGCAGGTCGAGCACGCGGTGCGTGAGACGCGTCGTTTCCGACAGGTTGTCGTCGTCGAGCTGGAACGGCGGCGTGACCGACGCGTTCAGCACGTTCAGTTCGTGGCACAGGACTTCGATCTTGCCGCTCTTCAGGCCGGCGTTGACCGTGCCTTCCGGACGGTTGCGCACGAGGCCCTTGATCTGCACGCAGAACTCGTTGCGCACGCCTTCGGCGGTCGCGAACATCTCGGCGCGATCCGGGTCGCACACCACTTGCACGAGGCCTTCACGATCGCGCAGGTCGATGAAGATCACACCGCCGTGATCGCGGCGGCGCTGCACCCAGCCGCACAGCGACACGGTTTGGCCCAGCAGGTGTTCGGTCACGAGACCGCAGTATTCAGTACGCATCGACATGATGTTTGCTTTCGTTCGGTTTGATCAACGGGCGCCGCAACGCGCGGCCCGGGCGATGATTCTTTACTACAGCGGCGGCTCGACGGGACGGCGGGCGGGCGCCGGAGCCGGCGCCGAAGGCGCCACGACGCCCATCGAGACGATGTACTTGAGCGCGGCATCGACCGACATGTCGAGTTCGATGACTTCGCTCTTCGGCAGCATCAGGAAGAAGCCCGACGTCGGGTTCGGCGTCGTGGGCACGTACACGCTCACGTACTCTTCCGTCAGATGGTTGACCACGTCGCCGCCGGGCGTGCCGGTCAGAAACGCGATCGTATACGAGCCGCGGCGCGGGTATTCGATCAGCAGCGCCTTGCGGAATGCATTGCCGCTGCTCGACAGCAGCGTGTCGGACACCTGCTTGACGCTCGTGTAGATCGGCCCGACGACCGGGATGTGACGCACGACCGCGTTCCACCACGTGACGAGCTTCTGGCCGATGAAGTTCTGCGTGGCCAGCCCGACGACGAAGATGAACGCGAGCGTCAGCACCGCGCCGATCCCCGGCAGATGGAAGCCGAGCATCCGCTCGGGCTGCCACGATTCGGGCAGCAGGAGCAGCGTCTGGTCCATCGTGCCGATGATGAGGCCGAGCACCCACAGCGTGATCGCGAGCGGGACGAGAACCAGCAGGCCGGTCAGGAACACCGTTTTCAGGGTCGTCTTTTTCATCATCTGCCGTCAATGAACCGCGCCGGCGGCGCGGGTTGGTCGCGACCCGGACGGGCCGCGACGGTCAACTACCGGCGGCGGGCGCTGCGGCCGGAGCCGGCGCGGCGCTCGTCGTCGAGGTACTGCCCGAACTGCTCGCCGCAGCCGGCGCGGCCGCGGCGGGTGCGGCTTCAGCCGCCGGTGCGGCCGGCGCCGCGTCGCCCGACGCCGTCGCCGGCGCGCTGGTACCGCCCGAGCCGCCGCGAAAATCGGTGACATACCACCCCGAGCCCTTCAGCTGGAAACCGGCGGCGGTCACCTGTTTGCGAAAAGCATCCTTCCCGCATTCAGGGCATTGCGACAGCGGCGCGTCGCTCATCTTCTGGAGCACGTCCTTCGCGAAACCGCACGCTTCGCATCGATAGGCGTAGATCGGCATGATATTTTTCCCGCAGAAACTGGAAACGGCTTGCAAAACCTTGAATTATAGCCGAAACCCTGGCGCGCTCCGGCAATGGCCGCGACGCCCGTGCCTCAGCGGCGACGCCACGTGAGCCAGCGCTCGTGCCCGTCGAACACGGCCAGCGAATCGGTCACGGGCAAATCCTCGACCAGCTCGAAGTGCGGCGCGAGCAGCGCATCGAGTTCCGCGCGCTCGATCCCGAACGGCGGCCCCTTCGGTTTCGCCACCACGAAGAAATAGCCGGCCAGCAATCCGCCCGCGGGCAGCAGCTCGGCCATCCGCGCCGCATAATCGGCACGCAGGCTCGGCGGCAACGCGCACAGGAACGCACGCTCGTACACCCACTGCACGTCGAACGGCGGCCGGTACTGGAAAAAATCGGCCTGCTCGACGACGTCCGCATGCGCGCCGAGCTGCGCCTTCGCCGCAGCGACCGCCTGCGCGGCGAAATCGATCGCCCGCACCGGCCAGCCGGCCTGCGCGAGCCAGCCGGCCTCCTGCGCGCTGCCGCAGCCGGGAATCAGCACCGCGCGCGGCGCCAGCCGCTGCGCGAACACGCGAAAGCCGTCCGGCACGCCGCCGAATTCCCACGGCGTCACACCGCGCTCGAAGCGCTCGTTCCAGAACGACGCGCTGCCCGGGTCGCGTGTCGCGAAATCGGTGGCCGACGGTGCGGCCGGTTGCTTCGGATCGGACATCGCCGTGCTCCTTTCGATCAAGCGCCGTACGCGAGCGCGAGCAGCACGCGCGCGACGAGCGCCCCGACGCCGACGGCCAGGCCGAAGATCAGCAACGCCTGCAGCAGCCGGTTCGTCCGCTTCTGCTCGACGAGGACCTGACGCATCAGTTCCTCGCTCGCGGCGCGCGGCGCATCGTGGCGCGCGGCCAGCGCATGGTGGATCAAGCGCGGCAGTTGCGGCAGCGTCTTGCTCCACTGCGGCGCCTCGACCTTGAACCGCTCGTACCAGCCGCGCAGGCCGATCTGCTCGGTCATCCAGCGCTCGAGATACGGCTTCGCGGTCTTCCACAGGTCGAGTTCGGGATCGAGCGAGCGGCCGAGCCCTTCGACGTTCAGCATCGTCTTCTGCAGCAGCACGAGCTGCGGCTGGATCTCGACGTTGAAGCGGCGCGACGTCGAGAACAGGCGCATCAGCACCTGGCCGAGCGAAATGTCCTTCAGCGCGCGGTCGAAATACGGCTCGCACACCGCGCGGATCGCGCTTTCGAGCTCCTCGACGCGCGTCTCGGGCGGCACCCAGCCCGATTCGAGGTGGAGCGTCGCGACACGGTGGTAGTCGCGCTTGAAGAACGCGAGGAAGTTCTGCGCGAGGTAGTTCTTGTCGAAATCGGACAGCGCGCCGACGATCCCGAAATCGAGCGCGATATAGCGGCCGAACGTGTTCGGGTCGAGGCTCACCTGGATGTTGCCGGGGTGCATGTCCGCGTGGAAGAAGCCGTCGCGGAACACCTGCGTGAAGAAGATCTCGACGCCTTCGCGCGCGAGCTTCTTGATGTCGACGCCGGCCGAGCGCAGCGTCTCGACCTGGCTGATCGGCACGCCGGTCATGCGCTCCATCACGAGCACCTGCGACGTCGAGAAATCCCAGAACATCTCGGGCACGAGCAGCAGGTCGAGGCCCGCGAAGTTGCGGCGCAGCTGGCTGCCGTTGGCGGCCTCGCGCATCAGGTCGAGCTCGTCGTGCAGGTACTTGTCGAATTCGGCGACGACCTCGCGTGGCTTCAGGCGCCGGCCGTCGGCCCACATGCGTTCGGTCCACGTCGCGATGTCGCGCATCAGCGCGAGGTCGGAATCGATCACCGGCAGCATGTTCGGCCGCAGCACCTTGACGGCGACGGCCTTGCCCGCATGCACGCCCTGCTTCAGCTTCGCGAAATGCACCTGCGCGATCGACGCGCTGGCGATCGGCTCACGCTCGAATTCGTCGAACAGCTCGTCGACCGGCGCGCCGAGCGACTTCTCGATGATCGCGATCGCGACGGCCGAATCGAACGGCGGCACCTGGTCCTGCAGCTTCGCGAGTTCGTTCGCGAAATCGACCGACAGCAGGTCGCGGCGCGTCGACAGCACCTGGCCGAACTTCACGAAGATCGGGCCCAGGCTTTCGAGCGCGTGACGCAACCGCACGGCCGGCGGATCGGAGAAGCGGCGACCAATCGTCGTGATCCGCAGCAGCAGCTTCACCCGCCGGTCGTCGATCCGGGACAGCATCACTTCGTCGAGACCAAAGCGGATGACGGTGTAGACAATCTTGATGAAACGGAAAATGCGCATGCCCTGCGGCCCTCAGTGCGCGCCGCGCGGGCCGGAGCCCGTGCGCGCGCCGATTTTTTGTTCGAGTCGCTCGACCCGCTTTTCGACCCGCGCGAGCGCATCGCGTGCGCGCGCCAGCTCGGCGTCGAAGCCGCCGAGCGACGCGCGCCGGACGACCTGCGGGTTCTCGTCGAGCCAGTATTCGGCGACGGAATCGAGCACGTTGCGGCCGGTGCGGCGTGCGCGCGCGCCGGCGTCGCGCACGACCGTCGCGATCCGGTACGCCGCCGCGTCGCCGACCAGCTTCGCGAGATCTTCTTCCGGTTCCCAGCGCAGGTGCTCGGCCAGCTTCGCGATCTGCGTCGCGAATTCCGCGTCGCCTTCGATCTTCACGTGCTTCATCACGGCCGCCTGGCCGCCCTGCAGGAACGCGGCGACCGTGTCGCCGGCGAGCGCGATCGACACGTCGACCTGTTGCGCATCGTGCGCGTCGACGGCCGACAGATAACCGTCGGGCTGCACCAGCAGCGTGAGCGTGACGGGAGGCACGTCGATCCGGGCGGTCTTGCCCGCATAGGGAATCAGGCGGTCGCGTGCCCACGATTCGCGCGCGAGCAGGTGATTGACGGCAGCAGCAAAAGGCTTGGCGGCAAAGGTCATCGGGCTGGGAAAGAAAAAACCCGCGCAGGCCGGGCGCCCACGCGGGTTTCTATTGTAACGTCGGATCGATGGCGGACCGTGCCTGACCGTACACCCGGGCGGCAAGCGGTCGCAGTGCGGCGGCCGTCGCCCGGGTGCCCGGCGGCGCGGGCCGCCGGCCACGCTCAGTGCGTGTTGATCTGCTGGATACCCGCGAGCAGCCAGCCCTGGCTGCCCGACTTCGACAGGTTCCACACCTCGTCGAACGGCGCCGCCGACGTATTCGCCGATTCGCGGATCAGGCCGTGGAAGCGCACGCTCGCCGACTGCTCGATGCCGCGATCCTCGATCGCGACCAGTTCCGCGTCGAGCTGTACGACGTCGGTCTGGTTCGCGTCGTTGCCGCGCGAATCGAGGTCGATCTTGATCTCGGCGAACATTTCGGGCGTCGTGAACTCGCGGATGTCGGCCAGGTTGCCCTGGTCCCACGCGGCCTGCAGGCGCACGAAATAGACTTTCGCGCTGCGCAGGAACGCTTCGGTGTCGAAGCCGGCCGGCACCTGCAGGGGCGCCGCTGCCGCAGCAGCCGCGCCGGCGGCCGCCGCACCGCCGCCGAACACGCCCTGCGCTTCGTTCGCATAGCTGCTGCCGCTGCCCGCGTAGTTGCTGCCGGCATTGCCTTGCTGGAACGACGGGCTTTGCGAGTAGCCGCCCGACGACGATGCGGCGCCGCCGACCGAATACGCCGGCTCCTGCGGGCGACGGCGGTTCATGAACTTGCGGATCAGCCAGATGCCGACCATCGCGAGCAACGCAATCACGATGACGTTCGCCATCATGCTCGCGAATGCGCCGCCGAGACCGAAGTGCGACAGCAGCGCCGCGATACCGAGACCGGCCGCGAGGCCGGCGATCGGCCCGAGCCAGCGCGAGCGGTTGGGCTGCGCGGCCGGCGTGGGGGCAGCCGGGTTCGTGCGCTGCGCCTGCGACGGTGCGGCCTGCTGCATCGGCTGTTGCGCAGGCGGCGTGGCCTGGCGCTGCGTGACGGTGGAATTCTGGCGGCCGATGCTGCGCCCGCCGCCCATGCGCTTGGCTTCAGCGTCGAGCGATGCGAACGTGCCGGCCGTGAGCAGGCCGACCATCAGCAGCGTGCCGACCCGTCGAGCCCACGGCTTCGACGGTTTGCTACGGTTGAACAACGAACGCGATTCAGACATCAGCTTCTCCGAATGTAAGACGAATGTAGGGAAAGAACCCCTTAGTACTTGGTCCCTAGGTGTAAAGCTACCACGCCACCTGACAAATTGTAATATTTGACGGCGTCGAGGCCCGCTTGTTCCATCATCGTCTTCAGCGTGTCCTGATCGGGGTGCATCCGGATAGATTCAGCAAGATACCGATAACTTTCGGCATCTTTCGCGAACTTGTCGCCAAGCCACGGTAATACTTTGAAAGAATACAGATCGTACGCTTTTTTCAGCGGATCCCAGACTTTCGAGAATTCCAGCACCATCACGCGACCGCCGGGCTTCGTCACGCGGCGCATCTCGGCCAGCGCGGCATCCTTGTGCGTCATGTTGCGCAGCCCGAACGCGACCGTGACCACGTCGAAGTAGTTGTCCGGGAAGGGAATTTTCTCGGCGTCGCACAGCAGCGACGGCGTCACGACGCCCTTGTCGAGCAGCCGGTCGCGGCCCACGCGCAGCATCGATTCGTTGATGTCGGTATGCCAGACCTCGCCCGTCGGCCCGGCCGCCTTCGCGAACGACTTCGTCAGGTCGCCGGTGCCGGCCGCGATGTCGAGCACCTTGAAGCCGGGGCGCACGTTCGCCTGCGCGATCGTGAACGCCTTCCACGCGCGGTGCATGCCCGCCGACATCAGGTCGTTCATCAGATCGTAGTTGCTCGCGACCGAATGAAACACGCCCGCCACTTTCTTCGCTTTTTCGTTTTCCTCGACGCTCTCGAAGCCGAAGTGGGTTTTGCTCATCGCGTTGATCCTCAGTAAATGGCAAGACGGCGCCGAGCGGGCGCCGTCGATTTCAGTGGCAGTGGCCGTGCGGCGCGCCGGCCGCCTGCATCGGCGCGTCGCGCTCGACGCCCGCCGCCTTCAGTTTGTCGAAATAGTCACGCCACAGCGCGTCCTGCTGCGTCGCCAGCTCGTACAGCAGGTCCCACGAGTAGATCCCGGTCGAATGGCCGTCGGAGAACGTCGGCTGCAGCGCGTAGTTGCCGACGCCCTCGAGCGCGGTGATCGTCACTTCGCGCTTGCCGGTCTGCAACGTTTCCTGGCCGGGCCCGTGGCCGCGCACCTCGGCCGACGGCGAATAGACGCGCATCAGCTCGAACGGAATCCGGTAACTCTCGCCGTTCGGGTACTGCAATTCGAGCACGCGCGACACCGCGTGCACGACGACGCCGGACGGAATCGGCGTCGTGGAAGTCAAACCGCTCATGCTTGCCTCGAATCGGTCATGCGTTGAATTTCCTCGCGCACCGCATTGTGCAGCAGCGAGGCCTGCGCCGCGCGCGAACGCAGCAGCGCCTCGGACACGCTGCGCTGGCGCGGCGCCCACACGGGCTGCGGAAAATGGGCGTCGTTGGAAAAGCGCGGAATCACGTGCCAGTGCACGTGTGGCACCATGTTGCCGAGGCTCGCGAGATTCACCTTGTTCGGCTGCATCACGCGGCGCACGGCCCGCTCGACCGCGTAGACCACGCGCATCAGATGTGCCCGCTCGGGCTCGCCGAGATCGGAGAACTCGGCCACGTGCGCGGCCCAGATGACCCGGCAGAAGCCCGGATACTCGTGCTCGCCGGTGGCAAGCACGACGCGCAGCGCATCGTCCTGCCAGAGCACCTCGCCGCCGTCTTCACGGCAAAACACGCATTCCATCGTCGCTCCCATGTGGACGGGCGCCGGCATGCCGCGCCGGCGCCCGCTCATTCCCGGCCCGGTCGGGCGCTCGTCATGCCCGCATTAGACCAGCACGCGCTCGATCCCGCCATGGTTCGCGCGTGCGACATAATCGGCCATCCAGTTCTCGCCGAGCACCTGACGCGCGATTTCGACCACGATGTAGTCGGCTTCGAGGTTCGCGTCCTCGCTGTAGCGCGACAGGCCCTGCAGGCACGACGGGCAGCTCGTCAGGATCTTCACGTCCGGGCCGTTCGCGGCCGCGGCGGCCGGCGCCGGCGCGTCGCCCGCGACCACCGGAATCGCGCGCAGCTTCGCGGCGCCCTTGCGGATCTCTTCCTCCTTGCGGAAGCGGACCTGCGTCGAGATGTCCGGCCGCGTGACCGCCAGCGTGCCCGATTCGCCGCAGCAGCGATCGTTCTTCTCGATCTTGTAGCCGTCCTTCTCGGCGCCCATCAGCTCGTTGACGAGCTTCACCGGGTCGATCGTCTTGATCGGCGTGTGGCACGGGTCGTGATACATGTAGCGCGTGCCCGTCACGCCGTCGAGCTTCATCCCCTTCTCGAGCAGAAACTCGTGGATGTCGATGATCCGGCAGCCCGGGAAGATCTTGTCGAATTCGTAACCCGCGAGCTGGTCGTAGCAGGTGCCGCACGACACGACGACCGTCTTGATGTCGAGGTAGTTCAGCGTGTTCGCGACGCGGTGGAACAGCACGCGGTTGTCCGTGACGATCTTCTCGGCCTTGTCGTACTGGCCCGAACCGCGCTGCGGATAGCCGCAGCACAGGTAGCCCGGCGGCAGCACCGTCTGCACGCCCGCTTCCCACAGCATCGCCTGCGTGGCCAGCCCGACCTGCGAGAACAGGCGCTCGGAGCCGCAGCCCGGGAAGTAGAACACCGCCTCCGAATCGACGGTCGTCGACTTCGGGTTGCGGATGATCGGCACGATCTTGTTGTCCTCGATGTCCAGCAGCGCGCGCGCCGTCTTCTTCGGCAGGTTGCCCGGCATCTTCTTGTTGACGAAGTGGATCACCTGCTCGACCACCGGCGGCTTGCCGGTCGTCGCGGGCGGGTGCTGCGTCTGCTTGGTCACGACCTTCTTCAGCATGTCGTTCGCGAAGCGCTGCACCTTGTAGCCGACGCCCATCATCACGCCGCGCGCGACATTGATCGTCTGCGGATTGGTCGCGTTCAGGAAGAACATGCCCGCCGCGTTGCCGGCGTTGAACTTCTTCTTGCCCATCTTGCGCAACAGGTTGCGCATGTTCATCGTGACGTCGCCGAAATCGATCTTCACCGGGCACGGCGTCGCGCACTTGTGGCACACCGTGCAGTGGTCGGCCACGTCGTTGAACTCGTCCCAGTGCTTGATCGACACGCCGCGGCGCGTCTGTTCTTCGTACAGGAACGCCTCGACTAAGAGCGACGTCGCGAGGATCTTGTTGCGCGGGCTGTACAGCAGGTTCGCGCGCGGCACGTGGGTCGCGCACACCGGCTTGCACTTGCCGCAGCGCAGGCAGTCCTTCACCGAATCGGCGATCGCGCCGATGTCGGACTGCTGCATGATCAGCGATTCGTAGCCCATCAGCCCGAAGCTCGGCGTGTACGCGTTGCGCAGGTCGGCGCCGTCGAGCAGTTTGCCCTTGTTGAAGCGGCCGTTCGGGTCGACGCGCTGCTTGTATGCGCGGAATTCGGCAATCTCGTCGTCGGTCAGGAATTCGAGCTTCGTGATGCCGATCCCGTGTTCGCCGGAAATCACGCCGTCGAGCGAGCGCGCGAGCGTCATGATGCGGGCGACCGACGCGTGTGCGTCCTGCAGCATCTCGTAGTTGTCGGAGTTGACCGGGATGTTGGTGTGGACGTTGCCGTCGCCCGCGTGCATGTGCAGCGCGACGAACACGCGGCCGCGCAGCACGCGCTTGTGGATCGCCTGCGCCTCGTCGAGGATCTGCTTGAATGCGCCGCCGTTGAAGATCGCGCGCAGTTCCGCGCGGATTTCCTGCTTCCACGAGATGCGGACCGTGCGGTCCTGCGTGATGTGGAACACGGTCGCGCCCGGCTGTTCGTCCGCACGATCCGCGAACTTCTCGGCGAGCGCCTCGTAGCCGAGCTGCACCAGGTAGTGCTGCGCCTCGCGCAGCGGCTGGTCGAGCCGGTCGCGCACGAATTCCCAGCGCGCACGCACGCGCTTGAGCAGTTCCAGCGCCTGCTGGACGCGATCCTCGAGCAGTTCCGCGCTCGGGATCTCGTTCGCGTCGTCGGTCTTGCCGAGCGGCAGGTTGCCGCCGCGGAAGAACGCTTCGAGCGCGTCGACCAGCTGCAGCTTGTTCTTCAGCGACAGCTCGATGTTGATCCGCTCGATGCCGTCGGTGTACTCGCCCATCCGGTTCAGCGGGATGACGACGTCCTCGTTGATCTTGAACGCGTTCGTGTGCTTCGCGATCGCGGCCGTGCGGCTGCGGTCGAGCCAGAAGCGCTTGCGCGCCTCCGCGCTGACCGCGACGAAGCCTTCGCCGCTCTTGCCGTTCGCCATCCGGATCACTTCGGACGTCGCGTGCGCGACCGCATCGGCGTCGTCGCCGACGATGTCGCCGATCAGCACCATCTTCGGGAATGCGTTGCGCTTGCTCTTGGTCGCGTAGCCGACCGCGCGCAGGTAGCGCTCGTCGAGGTGCTCGAGGCCCGCGAGGATCGCGCCGCCCTGCTTCGACGTCTCGAACAGGTAATCCTTGATCTCGACGATGCTCGGGATCGCCTCGCGCGCCTGGCCGAAGAATTCGAGGCAGACGGTGCGCGTGTGCGCGGGCATCTTGTGCAGCACCCAGCGCGCGGACGTGATGAGCCCGTCGCAGCCTTCCTTCTGCACGCCCGGCAGGCCGGCGAGGAACTTGTCGGTCACGTCCTTGCCGAGCCCTTCCTTGCGGAACCGGCGGCCTTCGATCTCGAGCATCTCGCTCTTGAGCAGCTTCTCGCCCGGCGCATACGCGCCGTCGAACCACTTCAGCTCGAAGCGCGCGACCGCGATGTCGTGGATCTTGCCCTGGTTGTGCTCGTGGCGCGTGACTTCGAGCCAGTTGCCGTCCGGGTCGACCATCCGCCACCAGGCGAGGTTGTCGAGCGCGGTGCCCCACAGCACGGCCTTCTTGCCGCCCGCGTTCATCGCGACGTTGCCGCCGATGCACGAGGCGTCGAGCGACGTCGGATCGACCGCGAACACGTAGCCGGCCGCCTCGGCCGCTTCCGTCACGCGGCGCGTGACGACGCCCGCGCCGGAGAAGATCGTCGGCACCTTGTGCGCGACGCCGGGCAGCTCGGTCAGCTCGACCGCGCCCAGTTGTTCGAGCTTTTCGGTGTTGATCACCGCGGAGAACGGCGTGAGCGGCACCGCGCCGCCCGTGTAGCCGGTGCCGCCGCCACGCGGGATCACGGTCAGGCCGAGCTCGAAGCACGCCTTGATCAGACCGGCGATCTCGGCTTCGGTATCGGGCGTCAGCACGACGAACGGGTATTCGACGCGCCAGTCGGTCGCGTCGGTCACGTGCGACACGCGCGACAGCCCGTCGAAGCGGATGTTGTCCTTCTGCGTGCAGCGGCCGAGCGCCTTGGTCGCGCGGCGGCGCAGCTCGGCCATCTTGTCGAATTCGTCCGCGAACTCGTTGACCGCACGCTGCGCGGCGGTCTCGAGCATCTCGACGCGCGACGCGCGCTCGCGACCCGCGTCGTCGCGATGCTCGGTGAGATCCGCGCTGCGGCGCTTGCCGATCTCGGTCAGACGGTGGTTCAGCGCCTCGATCAGCAGCGCGCGGCGCTTCGGGTTGTCGAGCAGGTCGTCCTGCAGGTACGGGTTGCGACGCACGACCCAGATGTCGCCGAGCACTTCATACAGCATCCGCGCCGAGCGGCCCGTACGGCGCTCGGCGCGCAGCTCGTCGAGCACCGACCACGCCTCTTCGCCGAGCAGGCGGATCACGATCTCGCGATCCGAGAAGGACGTGTAGTTGTAGGGAATCTCGCGCAAGCGGGGCGCGGGGTCGGCGGCGACGGCGGCGGCCGCGCCATGCGGATCGAAAACTTGTGGTGCGTTCATGTTCGGACGACTCGGAGGGCCGATACACCGTGCACGGGCGTCGGCAAGCGCGTGGGCGCAATCTTGGGGAAATCTGTTCTGTTACCAGGCGCGCGGCTGTCCTTCATGGGGCCGGAGCGGGCGACTCGCCCCTCCTGGCCGGCGACAGGGCCTGGCGGCACTCGGGATCATCAGCACGATCGCGCGCGGCGCGCATGCCGTTCGGCCGCGGGGCTGGCTGCGCGCGGCGTCGGCTTCAACGGTGCGATCCGAGGGTGCCTCTGCATCTTCCGAATCCTTGATTCAAAACGGAATTCTAACCCATGATCGGGCGGTCCGTGACACGCCGGACAGGTCGTGGGGCTATCGCCGCGAGCCGCGCCGGGCGGGGCTCGGCGCGGTTTCATGCGATCATTCGCCGTCCGTCCGGTCGGTAACCACGCGGTTAAGCCGATAAAAAGCGGCGCCCGGCGGCGCGCCTCCCCTGCCGGCACGCCCACCCGGCCGCCCGCAGCTGCCCGCCCGGCATGCCGCTTGCGTACGGGCGGACCCTTGGCGCTATCATTGACCCTTTACCGTCTGCATCCGCACTGCACGCGAGCGCCCATGGCATCCCACGATTACCTGAAGAAAATCCTCACCGCGCGCGTCTACGACGTCGCGATCGAGACGGAACTCGAACCCGCCCGCAACCTGTCGGCCCGGCTGCGCAACGCCGTTTACCTGAAGCGCGAGGACAACCAGCCGGTGTTCTCGTTCAAGCTGCGCGGCGCGTACAACAAGATGGCGCACATTCCGACGGATGCGCTCGCGCGCGGCGTGATTACGGCGTCGGCCGGCAACCACGCGCAGGGTGTCGCGTTCTCGGCGGCCCGGATGGGCATCAAGGCCGTGATCGTCGTGCCGGTCACGACGCCGCAGGTGAAGGTCGACGCGGTGCGCGCGCACGGCGGCCCGAGCGTCGAGGTGATCCAGGCGGGCGAATCGTACAGCGATGCATACGCGCACGCGGTGAAGGTCCAGCAGGAGCGCGACCTCACGTTCGTTCACCCGTTCGACGATCCGTACGTGATCGCCGGCCAGGGCACGATCGCGATGGAGATCCTGCGTCAGCACCAGGGCCCGATCCATGCGATCTTCGTGCCGATCGGCGGCGGCGGGCTCGCGTCCGGCGTCGCCGCGTACGTGAAGGCGGTGCGTCCGGAGATCAAGGTGATCGGCGTGCAGGCCGAGGACTCGTGCGCGATGAAGCAGTCGCTGGACGCGGGCGAGCGCATCGAGCTGAGCGAGGTCGGCCTGTTCGCGGACGGCACCGCGGTGAAGCTCGTCGGCGAGGAAACCTTCCGGCTGTGCCGCGAATTCCTCGACGGCGTCGTGACGGTCAACACCGACGCGCTGTGCGCGGCGATCAAGGACGTGTTCCAGGACACGCGCAGCGTGCTCGAACCGTCGGGCGCGCTCGCGGTCGCGGGCGCGAAGCTGTACGCGGAACGCGAAGGCATCGAGAACCAGACGCTCGTCGCGGTCACGTCCGGCGCGAACATGAACTTCGACCGGATGCGCTTCGTCGCCGAGCGCGCCGAGGTCGGCGAAGCGCGCGAAGCGGTGTTCGCGGTCACGATCCCCGAGGAACGCGGCAGCTTCAAGCGCTTCTGCTCGCTGGTCGGCGATCGCAACGTCACCGAGTTCAACTACCGGATCGCCGACGAGAAGTCCGCGCACATCTTCGTCGGCGTGCAGATCCGCCGTCGCGGCGAATCGGCGGAGATCGCCGCGAACTTCGAGTCGCACGGTTTCAAGAGCGTCGACCTGACGCACGACGAGCTGTCGAAGGAGCACATCCGCTACATGGTCGGCGGCCGCTCGCCGCTCGCGCTCGACGAGCGCCTGTTCCGCTTCGAATTCCCGGAACGGCCGGGCGCGCTGATGAAGTTCCTGTCGTCGATGGCGCCGGACTGGAACATCAGCCTGTTCCACTACCGTAACCAGGGCGCGGACTACAGCTCGATCCTCGTCGGGCTGCAGGTGCCGCAGGCCGACCGCGCCGAATTCGAACGCTTCCTCGCGGCGCTCGGCTATCCGTATGTCGAAGAGAGCGCCAACCCGGCTTACCGCCTCTTCCTGTCGTAAAGGCTGCGTGCAATGAATCCCGAACAATCCCCGCTCGGCAAGGCCACCGTCTACGCGGCGCAGTACGATGCGTCGCTGCTGTTCCCGATCCCGCGCGCCGGCGCGCGCGAGCAGCTCGGCATCACGTCGGCGCTGCCGTTCTTCGGCACCGACATCTGGAACGCGTACGAACTGTCGTGGCTCAACGCGCGCGGCAAGCCGCAGGTCGCGATCGCGACGTTCTACGTGCCGGCCGAATCGCCGAACATCGTCGAATCGAAGTCGTTCAAGCTGTATCTCGGCTCGTTCGCACAGTCGAAGTTCGACTCGGTCGACGCGGTGCGCGACGTGCTGAAGCGCGACGTGTCGGCCGCGTGCGGCGCGAGCGTGTCGGTCCAGCTGGTGTCGGCGCACGATTTCCGCAAGCTGGAGATGGACGAGCTCGACGGGCTGTCGCTCGACCGGCTCGACCTCGACGCCGACGTGTACGAACCCGATCCGTCGCTACTGTCGGCGGCCGACGGCGAGGACGAAGCACCGGTCGAGGAGACGCTCGTGTCCGACCTGCTGCGCTCGAACTGCCCGGTCACGGGCCAGCCCGACTGGGGCAGCGTGCAGATCCACTACGTCGGGCCGCAGATCGACCACGCGGGGCTGCTGCGCTACATCATCTCGTTCCGCAATCACACGGGCTTTCACGAGCAGTGCGTCGAGCGGATCTTCCTCGACATCATGCGCGCGTGCAAACCGGTGAAGCTCGCGGTGTACGCGCGCTATACGCGCCGCGGCGGGCTCGACATCAACCCGTTCCGCACCAACTACAACCAGCCGATGCCGGACAACGCGCGGACGGCGCGGCAGTAACGGCCACGCGCGTCAAACGAAACAGCCCGGTCGGCTTCAACCGACCGGGCTGTTTCACTGTGCGCGGGGAAGCGTGGCCGCGTTACTTCGCCGGCGCCTTGTAAGCGATGCAATCGACCTCGACCTTGCAGTCGATGACCATGCTCGACTGCACGCACGCGCGCGCCGGCGGGTTCTCGCCGAAGTACGAAATGAACACCTTGTTGAACGACGCGAAATCGCGTGCGTCGTCGAGCCATACGCCGCAGCGCACGACGTGCTCGAGGCCGTAGCCGGCTTCCTTCAGAATCGCGATCACGTTCTCGATCGCCTGCTTCGACTGCGTGACGATCCCGCCTTCGACGACCTCGCCGTTCACCATCGGCGTCTGGCCCGACACGTACAGCCAGCCGTCGGCCTCGACCGCCCGTGCAAACGGCATCACCTGGCCGCCGGTGCCCTTCGCTTCGCCTACGCCATATCGCTTCATCGTTTCACTCCTCACATTTCGGTTACGGATGCACGCGCCGGCTGCTGCGGCGCGCACGGAAGATCGGAATGCGTGCGTTCAGAACGCCGCATCGGCACTGGCCGGCACGCGCTCGCCGCGCGCGACGAAACCGCCGGCGCGCTCGCCGGTCGGTTGGCCGTTTTCATAGGTCAGCACGCCGTTCACCCACACGGCGTCGATCCCGTGCGCGGGCTGCTGCGGCTTCTCGAACGTCGCGGCGTCGATCACGCTCGCCGGATCGAACAGCACCAGGTCCGCGTGATAGCCGACATGCACCTCGCCGCGCTTCGGGATGCCATAGCGACGCGCGGACAGCGACGTCATCTTGCGGATCGCCTCCTCGAGCGGCAGCAGGTTGGTGTCGCGCACGTAATGGCCGAGCACGCGCGGAAACGCGCCCCACAACCGCGGATGCGGCAGCGGATCGTTCGGCAGGCCGTCCGAGCCGACCATCGTCGCCGGATGCGACAGGATCCGGCGCACGTCGTCCTCGGACATGTTGTGGTACATGGCGCCGGCCGGACGGATGCGCTGCGCGGCTTCCTGCTCGGTCACGCCCCAGTCGGCCGCGATCGCCTTCAGCAGCTTGCCCGCGACTTCCGGGTGCGGCTCCGACCACGTGATCGTGATGTCGATGTCGCCCGTCACCTGCTTCAGGTCGAGCGTCGACGAACTGCGGCTGTACGGATAGCAGTCGCAGCCGACCGGCTGGTAGCGGCGCGCGCCTTCGAGCGACGCGAGCACCTCGGTGCTGCGCCCCCAGTTCGACGGGCCCGCGCATTTCAGGTGCGAGATCACGACCGGCACCTGCGCGTGACGGCCGACGCGATAGGCTTCGTCCATCGCGTCGAGGATCGCGTCGAACTCGGTGCGCATGTGCGTCGTGTACAGCGCACCGGAGCGGGCGAGCGGCTCGGCGAGCGCCATCACTTCCTCGGTCGGCGCCGCGAACGCGGAACCGTACGCGAGACCCGACGACAGGCCGAGCGCGCCGTTCGCGAGCGCCTCCTCGAGCTGCGCGCGCATGCCGGCGATCTCGCCGTCGGTCGCCGCGCGGTCGAGGCGGTCCATCTGGTTGTTGCGCAGCGCCGTGTGGCCGACGAGCGCCGCGACGTTCACGGCCGGGCGCGCGTCGTTCACGGCCGCGACGTAAGCGGCGAAGGTCGGGTACTGGAACGCGCCGCGCTCGCCGAGCAGGTTCATCGGGTCGGGCGGGTCGCCCGCGAGCGTCACCGGCGATGCGCTGATCCCGCAGTTGCCGACGATCACGGTCGTCACGCCCTGCGAGATCTTCGGGATCATCTCCGGCGCACGGATCACGTGCGTGTCGTCGTGGGTATGCACGTCGACGAAACCCGGCGCGAGCGCCCTGCCGTTCGCGTCGACGACGTGCTCCGCGAGCCAGTTCGACAGGTTGCCGATCGCCGCGATCAGGCCGTTGCGGATCGCGACGTCGCGCGTGACGGGCGGCGCGCCGGTGCCGTCGTACAGTTGCGCGCCGACGATCAGCGTATCGGCCGCTTCGGGATGCGAATGCATGGTCAGTCTCCTACCGGTTGACGGTCGCCGCCGCCGCGGTGCGCGTCAAGCGCGTGTTTGATGCGGCGCAGCGATTCCCGGCCCGCATCGCCGAGCCGCAATGCGACGCCGGTGACGAGCACGTCGATCGCCATCATCATCGCGTAGCGCGAGGTCGACGGCTTGTAAATGAAATCGGTTTCGAACGCGACGACCGGGATCAGGTGGTCGGCGAGCTTCGCGAGCGGCGACGCCGGCGCGGTGATCGCGATCAGCTTCGCGCCGTAGCGCTTCGCGAGCCGGCAGCTCTCGAGCAGCTCGGGCACGCGCCCGCTCACCGACAACGCGACGACGACGGTGTCGCCCGACAGCGTCGCGGCCACCATCCGCTGCAGCAGGCTGTCCTGGTAGCTCGCGACCGGCCGGCCGAAGCGCACGAGCCGGAAGCGCAGCTCGTCGGCGAGCGCGGTCGAGCCGCCGCCCTGCCCGTACACGTACGTCATCTTCGCGCCGGCGAGCAGGTCGGCCGCCGCGTCGAACGACGTGTTGCGCAACAGCTGGTGATTGTGGGCGAGCGCCACGCGGATCTCGTCGTAGACCATCGACGCGGGACTCGCGTCGTCGGCCGGCGTGTCGTCGGACGGCACCAGGAAGCGCTGGCCGACGGCCGCCGCCTGCGCGACGAGCACCTTCAGTTCGCGCACGTCGCGACAGCCGACGGCCTTCGCGAAACGCGTGACCGTCGCGACGCTGACCTCCGCGTCGCGCGCGAGCGCACCGATGCTCGCATGCGCGGCGCGGGCCAGATCGGCGAGGATGAACGCGGCGACCTTGCGCTCGGCCTCGCGCAACTCGGGCGCGCATTCGGCGATCCGCGCGACGATGTCGAGGACCGGCGGAGCGGCCTGAGCCGGATAGGGCTCGGCGGCTGGCGGAGCGGACGGGGAAGCGGGCGTATTCATCTGCGGAAAAGGATACGAAGCTGGATGTTATTAAATAACATCACCGCGCCGATGCTACTTTCTGTACCATCTGCATGTCAACTTCAGTGCAATGCATAGTGATGATGGAGCGGGATGACATGAAAGTTACAAACTATCAGGAAGCGACGATCGATCCGTTCGGCAAGGGCCTGGGCAATCTGCCGAGCGCGAGCGTGCCGCTCGGCGACGCGGGCCGGCTCGAATGGAACCTGCTCGCGGAAGACGTCAGCCTGCCGGCCGCCGTGCTTTACGAGGATCGCGTCGAGCACAACCTGAACTGGATGCAGGCGTTCGTGCAGAAATACGGCGTCAAGTTCGCGCCGCACGGCAAGACGACGATGGCGCCGCAACTGTTCCGCCGCCAGCTCGACGCCGGCGCGTGGGGCATCACGCTCGCGACCGCGCACCAGACGCAGGCCGCGTATCACGGCGGCGTGCGGCGCGTGCTGCTCGCGAACCAGCTGGTCGGCCGCCAGAACATGACGATCATCGCGGGGCTGCTGTCCGATCCCGATTTCGAGTTCTTCTGTCTCGTCGATTCCGCGGAGAGCGTCGACCAGCTCGGCCGCTTCTTCGGCGCCGCGCAGAAGTCGCTGAACGTGCTGATCGAGCTCGGCGTGCCGGGCGGCCGCGCGGGCGTGCGCGATGCCGCGCAGCGCGAGGCCGTGCTGGCCGCGATCGCGCGCTATCCGGACACGCTGAAGCTGGCCGGCATCGAGCTCTATGAAGGCGTGCTGAAAGAGGAAGGCGAGATCCGCGCGTTCCTGCAGCAGGCGGTCGCGCTCACGCGCGAGCTGGCCGAAGCCGGCCGCTTCGCGCGCACGCCGGCGATCCTGTCCGGCGCCGGTTCGGCGTGGTACGACGTGGTCGCGGAAGAATTCCGGAAGGCGTCCGACGCGGGCTTCGCGGAAGTCGTGCTGCGTCCGGGCTGCTACCTGACGCACGACGTCGGCATCTACAAGAAGGCGCAGAGCGACGTGTTCGCGCGCAATCCGATCGCCCGCTCGATGGGCGAAGGGCTGCTGCCGGCGCTGCAGCTGTGGGCGTACGTGCAGTCGGTGCCGGAGCCCGATCGCGCGATCGTCGCGCTCGGCAAGCGCGATGCGGCGTTCGACGCGGGCCTGCCCGAGCCGGCGCGCCACTTCCGCCCGGGCCGCGACAGCGCGCCGCGCGACGTCGCCGCCACCGAAGGCTGGGCCGTCACCGGGATGATGGACCAGCACGCGTACCTGCAGATTCCGCCGGGCGCGGACGTGAAGGTCGGCGACATGGTCGCGTTCGACATCTCGCACCCGTGCCTGACGTTCGACAAGTGGCGCCAGGTGCTGGTGCTCGATCCGCAATTCCGCGTGACGGAAGTCGTCGAAACGTTCTTCTGACGCACGCCGCGCGCGACGCCGCCCAGCCGCTCGCGCGGGGCGGCCGTCACGCGCGCTTCAATCTGCCGGAGTACACTGCGCTTTCGTCCTCAGGGCCCGTCGCCGCCGTCATGCACGGCGCGACCGGGCCTTCAACGCTGCTTCACTGGAGAAAGCCATGGCCGCGAAGAAGATCCTGTTCCTGACCGGCGATTTCGCCGAAGACTACGAAACGATGGTGCCGTTCCAGGCGCTGCAGGCCGTCGGCCACCACGTCGATGCAGTCTGCCCGGGCAAGCGCGCGGGCGACAAGATCAAGACCGCGATCCACGATTTCGAAGGCGACCAGACCTACACCGAGAAGCCCGGCCACCAGTTCACGTTGAATGCGGCATTCGACGACGTCGATGCGGCGCGCTACGACGCGCTCGCGATCGCGGGCGGCCGTGCGCCCGAATACCTGCGACTCGATCCGAAGGTGATCTCGCTCGTGCGCGAGTTCGCCGAGGCCGGTAAGCCGATCGCGGCGATCTGCCACGCGGCGCAACTGCTCGCGGCCGCCGACGTGATCCGCGGCAAGCGCATTTCGGCCTACCCGGCCTGCGCGCCGGAAGTGAAGCTCGCGGGCGGCGAATACGCGGACATCCCGGTCGACGCGGCCGTGACCGACGCGCCGTTCGTCACCGCGCCCGCGTGGCCTGCGCATCCGGCCTGGCTCGCGCAGTTCCTCGCGTTGCTCGGCACGCGCATCGAGCTGTAAACCGTCACCTGATCAGAATGAAATGAAGCGGCGGCCGGCGGCGCTCAAGTACCGCCGGCCCCGCGCATCAACGCGCGACCGGCGTCGACCCGACATCCGCGATCCGCGATTCCAGCATCGCGAGCGCACCCGACAGCGCATTCAGCACATCGTCCGGCAACTGCGCCATCGTCTGGTCGAGAAACGCCTTGCGGCGCGGCAGGCACGCGTCGAACGCCGCGCGGCCGGCTTCCGTCAGCGTGACGTTGGTCACGCGGTTGTCGCGTGCGTCCGATTCGCGCTCGATCCAGCCGAGCGCGTCGAGCGACTTCAACTGGCGCGTGAGCGCGCCCGGATCGATGCGCAGCACTTCGACGAGCTTCTTCTGCGACGCATGCCCGTCCATCGTGTGCAGCGCGACCATGATGCGCCAGCGCGGCATCGGCTGCCCGACGTGCGCTTCGAACGCGGTCATGAAGGCGCGATACGTGCGTCCGAATTGCTGCAAGATCGCGACGCGGTCCTGTTCTTCCATGCGCTGATTTCGTTCCGGTGAATCGTTGAGTCGTCGAATCGCTCGATCGCGTGACCGGTCAGTCGGCCGCGACGTGCGGTTCGATCTTGCGCCGCAGCGCGATCGGCGGCACGCGACGGCACTGCCACACCGACACCACGGCGACGACGGCCGCCATCGCGACCCCCAGGTGAATCGCGCCGACCAGCGATTCGCGGGCCGCTTCCAGCAGCAGCGCGCCATTATGCCCGGCACGCGTCAACTCCGCGACGAGACCGCCCTGCGCCGCGCGATCGATCAGGATCTGCGGATCGGCGAGCCGCGCGTGCCACTGCATCGCGTGGTCGGCGGACAGCGCGTTGCGCACACCGCTCGAATACATCTGGTTGACGAGCGTGCCCGTCAGCGCGGTGCCCAGCATCCCGCCGACCATCCGCAGCGACTGCAAGAGCGCCGTCGCGATGCCGAGATGCTCGCGGCCGGCCGTCTGCTGCGCGAACACGGTGAGGTTCGGCAACACGAAACCGAGCCCGATGCCGCCCGCGACCATCAGCGCCATCAGCATCCAGGCCGGCGTCGTGTGGGTCGCCACGACGATGCCCGCGCACGCGACGGCGAACAGCACGAAGCCGACGTGCAGCATCGCGTTCGGATTGCGGATGCGCGTGACGACGCGGCCGTTCATGATGCTGCCGATGGTGATGAACACGACGAGCGGCGTGATCACGAGCCCGGCCTCCTTCGGCGACATCCCGAAGCCGCCCTGGAACAGCAGCGGCGCGTAGAACAGCAGCGAGAACATCGAGAAACCGGCGAGGATCGCGAGCACGAACAGCGCCGACAGCGCACGGTTGCCGAACATGTCGAACGGCAAAATCGGCTGCGCGCAGCGTTTCTCCCAGTGCCACAGGCCGACGCCCGCCACGACCGCGACGACGAGCAGCAGCGACGCCCAGCTCATGACGCCGTACTTCGGCAGCCATTCGACGAACAGTTGCAGCGCACCGAGCGACAGCGCGATCAAGAGCGCGCCCGGCCAGTCGAGCCGCATCTTGCGATCGTGTTCGACGTGGCGCAGGTGCGGCAGGTAGCGCCACACGAAAATCAGCGACAGGATGCCGATCGGCAGGTTGACGTAGAACACCGAGCGCCAGCCGAACGACTGGGTCAGGAACCCGCCGAGCGACGGGCCGACCGCGTTCGCGATGCCGAACGCGGAACTCATCAGCACCTGCCAGCGCAGCCGCACGACGGAATCGGGGAACAGATCGGGAATGCACGCGAACGCGGTGCCGACCAGCATCCCGCCGCCGATTCCCTGCAGTCCGCGCGCGAGCACGAGGGTCAGCATGTCGTTGGCCATCCCGCACAGCACCGACGCGCCGGTGAACACGACGATCGACGCGATCACGAACGGCTTGCGGCCGTAATAGTCGCCGAGCCGGCCGAAGATCGGCACCGTGATCACGGAACTGAGCAGGTACGAGGTCGCGACCCACGCGTACAGGTCGAAGCCGCGGAGTTCGGCGACGATGGTCGGCAGCGCCGTGCCGACGACCGTCTGGTCCAGCGCGACCAGCATGGTGACGAACGAGATCCCGATCATCGCCAGCAGCGACTCGCGGAACGGCAGGACTTGCCCGCTCGAATGGTGGGCGGCGGTGTGAACGGCCATTTTTTGTCGATGCAACTTTTGCCGAGTCAAAGAATCTCAAAATTCTAGCATGCCGGAGTAATCTAGGCTGGCGATGGTTCAGGGCCCGCTCAGGCCAAGGAGAAAGATGGAACCGATTTCAATCACCCCCGCGACGGCGCTGTCGCCGGAGGATCGGGACGCGCTGCGGCGCGCGAAACAGGTGCTGGAAAGCCCGTCGCTGACGATGAAGCTGACGGGCGTGCTCGGCGCGCCGGTCGAGAAGATGATCGCGCGGCTGCCGGACTTCGCGACCGGCAAGATCAACGACGCGACGCAGCTCGCGCTGCGCAAGTGCCTGAACATCGCGCTGCGCACGCTCGGCAAGCCGCAGGCGCCGGACGCGGAGCCCGAGAAACCCAGCAACCTGCTGCACAAGCTCGCGGTCGCGACGACCGGCGCGGCGGGCGGCGCGTTCGGTTTCCTCGCGCTGCCGGTCGAGCTGCCGGTGACGACCACGCTGATCTTCCGCTCGGTGTGCGACATCGCGCGCAGCGAGGGCGAGGACCTGACGTCGGTCGATACGCAGTTGCAGTGCCTGGCCGTGCTCGGCATGGGCGGCAACCCGGACAAGCAGGAGGAAGACGCCGATCTCGGCTATTTCGTGCTGCGCGGCGCGCTTGCGCAGGCGATCTCGAAGGCGTCGTCGGACATCACGGCGAAAGGCATCGCCGCGCACAGCTCGGCGGCCGTGTTCAAGCTCGTGCAGACCGTGGCCTCGCGCTTCTCGGTGCAGGTGACCGAACAGATGGCCGCGAAGTCGATCCCGGCGATCGGCGCCGTGCTCGGCGCGACCGTCAACACGCTGTTCATCGACCACTTCCAGCAGATGGCGCACGGCCACTTCACCGTGCGCCGGCTCGAACGCAAGTACGGCTCGGTGGCCGTCAAGGCCGCCTATCAGGCGATCGACGCCTCGCCCACGCGCTGAACCGCGCGCTCGACCGCGACGCGGCGCAGGAACGCGGCCGCGCGGTCGAGCGCGTCGCGCGCTTCCGGCACCATCGGTGCGTACAGCTGCCACACGTGCGGCATGTCGGGCCACACCTCGATTTCGACCTGAACGCCGGCCGCCTTTGCCTTCTCGGCGACGCGGCGTGAATCGTCCAGCAGCACCTCGGTGCTGCCGGCCTGGATGTACAGCGGCGGCAGGCCCGTGAAGTCCGCGTAGAGCGGCGATGCGTACGGATTCGTCGCGGGCTCGTCGCCGAGATACAGCTTCGCCGCCTTCGGCAGCGCCGCGGCCGCGAACATCGGATCGACGCCGTCGTTGCTGCGCATCGTGCCGCCGGTGCCGGCCAGGTCGGTCCACGGCGAGAACAGGATCGCGCCGGCCGGCAGCGGCTCGCCGCGATCACGCAGCGCGACGAGCGTCGCGAGCGCGAGGCCGCCGCCCGCCGAATCGCCGCCGAGCACGATCGACTCGGGCGGCGTGCCGAGCGCCAGCAGTTGCCGATAGGCGGCGAGCGCATCGTCGAGCGCGGCGGGGAAACGGTTTTCGGGTGCGAGCCGGTAGTCGAGCGAGAACGAACGGACGCCCGCGCGCTTCGTCAGGCCGAACACCAGCGGTCGGTGGGTCTTCGTCGAACAGAAGTAGTAACCGCCGCCGTGGAAATACAGCAGCGTGCGGCCGGGCCCGCGGCCCGCGCCCGTGTCGGTGCGCTCGAGCCATTCGCCGCGCAGCGGCGCGTCCCCGGCGCCGTAGCACTGCCGCAGCCGGTAGCCTGACGGCGGGCGGCGCGGCACGAACATCCGCAGGTCGGTGAAGCGCCGGGCACGCGCGGGGTCGAGCACCTCGCGCATGGTTTCCGGACGAAACTGCCAGCGCAGCAGCCAGCAGGCGAACTTGCTTTGCCAACTCATCGGACGCACTCCGTCATCGCAGTGTGACGATGGTACGTGCGAACGCTCCCGCGTCGCTCGACAGGTGCCTCTATATCAAACGCCGGCGCTCAGTTCGCCGGCATCACCTGGCCGCGGATCTCGCCGGACGGGTGTTCCTTCGTATGAATGTTGAAGTACCACTTGCCGCCCATCAGGTCGGTGACCTGCGCGTCGGTGAGCGCCTTCGAACCCTTGATCGGGCTCGCCAGCTCGTCCTTCGGAATCGGCACCTGCACGCCGGCGTTCTGGCCGACCGGCGCGGGCCCGTGGAAATGCGCGGCCGTCGCCGGCCCCGTGAGGTGTTCGTAAGTAACCGTCCACTGCAGCATGTGGGTGGCCGTGTCGTAGGTGGCGGCGACGGCGCCCGAGCCCTTGGTCGCCGTCGGCGGCACTTCGCTCGACGGCTGCAGGCTGGCGGACAGGCGCACCGTTTCGGCAGCGGCGCTGCCGGCCGCCAGCACGCCCGCGCATAACGCGACCTGGAGCAAACGCAGCTTGAGCATGGATTCTCCTTGTACGACGTGGTACGCCGCCCGGGCGGCGGCGTCACCCGTGATGGTAGTCGATCGGCGCCCGCTCCGGCAGCCTGCCGAAACCTGGAAGAGACCTTTGCAGCACGGCCCCTGAATCCGTGCACGGCCTTTCGCTACACTTCGTTTCACAGTTGCTTGTTTCCTTCGTCCGAAGGAGTCTGCGAGTATTCACGCGGCCACCCCGGCCGCGTTTTTTTTGCGTGTCTCGAACGGCAAGCGGAAATGCCGCGCGCGAACGCCGCGCTTTGGCCCTGCTCATCATCAAGCAGGACGAATCATGCTTCGTCGCGCACACGTCGCGATCGAAACGCGTGTCGACCAGTACCGCAACCCGCATGTTGTCCCGATGTGCGTAATACGTTATTGCGCGCAGCCGGGTCGACACGTGTTTTCGTGCGCAGGACAATGACCGCGTGTTGTCGTGACTGGAAAGAAGTGAACCGTGCCGGCCCGTCTCCCGATGCCCTGCCCGACCCGCCCCGCCCGTGTCCGCCCGCTGGTGGCCGGTCTCTGCTCCGTCGCCGCGCTCTACGGCGCGCCCGCCGACGCACAGGAGTTCGCGCTGTTCACCGGCCCGCTGTGGGGCGGCGGCCAACGCACGTATTCCTGGGCGTTCGATTACCAGGAAGGCTTGAGCCCGCATACCGCGCTCGGCTTCACGTGGTACAACGAAGGGCACATTCCGAATCATCACCGCGACGGCCAGGCAGTGCAGTTCTGGGGCCGCGTGCCGCTCGCGAACCGCCGCCTGGTGCTGTCGGCCGGCGCGGGCCCGTATCGCTACTTCGACACGGTGCCGGCCGCCGAAGGCCGCGGCTACTCGAATACGCATGGCTGGGGCGTGCTGATGAGCGTGCGCGCCGCGTACTACACGTCGCACCGCTGGATCGCGCAGCTTCAGGTCAACCGCGCGCAGGTGTTCGGCGGGCCCGACACGACGTCGGTGATGTTCGGCGTCGGCTATCAGCTCGATGCACCCGACACGCCGGGCCCGCGCGACACCGCGCTGCCGCGCACGCGCAAGGTCACGCACAACGAAGTCACGGCGATGCTCGGCGAGACGATTCTGAACAGCCGCTCGTCGCCGTCGACGCTCGGCGGCAGCATCGAATACCGGCGCGGCCTCACGCGTTCGCTCGACTGGACCGCGACGTGGATGTACGAAGGCGCGAAGCAGTCGGTTCGCCGCAACGGGATCGCGTCCGAGCTGTGGCTCACGCGCGCGTTCCTGAACGACAAGGTCACGCTGTCGGCCGGGGCCGGCGCGTATTTCACCGTCAACCAGCGCAACCGCGAAGGCCAGCCGGGCCCGGGTGACGGCCGGTTCTCCGGCATCGTGTCGATCTCGGCCAGCTACCGGATCTCCGACCGCTGGCTCACGCGCGTCACCTGGAACCGCGTGGTCACGCGCTACGACCGCGACACCGACGTGATCCAGGCCGGCGTCGGCTACCGGTTCTAGCCCGGTGCCCTCACCGGGCTACCGCCCGCGTCACGCGCGGTAGCCCGGATCGATCCGGTCGACGATACGCTGCAGCGCGTCGAACGCGTCCTGTCCCGCGCCATGCTTCGGATCGAAATTCAGCGAATCGCGCACGCACCCTTCGAGCACTGGCGGCGCGATCGGCAATGCGTCGCCGATCGCATGCGTCGCGACCTGCACCTCGCATGCGCGGTTGAGCAGCCACATCAGCGAAAACGTCTGCGCGAGCGTCGCACCGATCGTCACCGGTCCGTGGTTGCGCAACAGCAGCACGGGCCGCCCGCCCGCACTCCCGACGATGCGCCGGCCTTCCTCGAGATGCACGGTGATGCCTTCGAAGTCGTGATACGCGATCTTCCCGTACAGCTGCGCCGAATAGAAATTCGAGAACGACAGCCCGTCGCGCGAACAGCACACGGCCATCGTCGGCGTCGTGTGCACGTGCATCACGCAGTGCGCATCGGGCAGCGCCGCATGGATCGCGCTGTGGAACGTGAAGCCGGCCGGATTGATCGGCCAGTCGGAGTGACCGATCACGTTGCCGTCGATGTCGATCTTCACGAGATTCGACGCGCATACCTCGCGGTAATGGAGCCCGAACGGGTTGATCAGGAAATGACCGTCCTCGCCCGGCACGCGCAGCGAGATGTGGTTGTAGATCAGCTCGGTCCAGCCGAGATGATCGAAGATGCGGTAGGCGGCCGCGAGCTGCACCCGCGCCTGCCATTCGGCTTCGGAGAAGCGCGCGGGACGCGTGAACGGCTGGTTCGGTACACGTTGCATGAGGAACTCCGGTTGCGGGGGCGCGCGGCCCCGGGCGAATGGCGGCGCGCATCGTCCATCGTGTGCCGGCGCCGCGCGCGGTGCGTACACGCCCGTGCGGCGGCACGCCGTTCGGCGCGTTCCGGCCCGCATGGTGCGAGCGGACCGGCGGCGCCCTCACGATTCACATATCGTTGCGCGCACAACCATATCACCTTTCCCCGCGCACCGGTATCGCGGGTTTTGCCGGAGCCGTTCCCGCCCTTACAACTGGTCGTCGACCGGCAGCAGCGTGAAGATGCCCGTCATCACGTTGCGCAGCAGCCCCGCATGCGGGTCGACGTGATAGGTGGTGGGCTGGCCGCCGTCGGCGCCCGTCCATTCGAGCGCGGGCGGGCTGCCGTCGGTCCGCTTCGCGAGCGTGACGCGGTAGCTTTCGTCCGGCTGCGTCACGCGCGCGAAGATCGCCGCGGCCTGCTGCGCGAGCACCGGGCTGTGGATCACGAGCGCGAGCTCGGTGTTCAGGTACGCGGAACGCGGGTCGAGGTTCAGCGAGCCGATCACGAGGATTTGCCGGTCGATCACGTACGCCTTCGCATGCAGGCTCGCGCGCGAGCGCGAACCGAACAGCCGCGCGGGCAGCTGGTCCGGCTGCGACTTGAACTCGTACAGCTCGACGCCGCGCTGCAGCAACGGCACGCGATACGGCGCATAGCCGGCCTGCACCGCGACCGCGTCGGTCGCCGCGAGCGAATTCGTGACGATCGCGACGCGCACGCCGCGCGCGGTCGTGTCGCCGAGGATCTTCACGCCGGCGTCGTGCGGCACGAAGTACGGCGAGAACGCGAGGAATTCCTTCTGCGCGCCGCGCGTCAGCTCGGCCAGCCGCTGCATCGGCGGGCTCACGTAGGTGCCGGTCGGCCGCGCGACCTTGTCCGGCGCATCGACCTCGAATTCGGCCGGCGCCCACACGAGCTCGAGTTCGTCGCGCGCGATCTGCCGGGCGAGCGGCGTCGCGTTCAGCGGTTTCGCGTTGTACGGATCGGCGTTCTTGCGCCAGTGGTCGCGCAGCTCGTCGCGCATCGCGTCGAGATCCTTCGGATCGAACGTCTGATGATTGAGCACGCGCAACGGATAGCTGCTCGCGCTCGCCCAGTAGTCGTCGAAGCTCTTCGAGATGTCGTTCGTCACCGGGCCGGCCGCGAGCACGTCGAGATCGCGGAACTGCAGCGTCGGGCTCGCGCTGAAGTATTCGTCGCCGAGATTGCGGCCGCCGACGATCGCGATCTGGTTGTCGGCGATCATCGCCTTGTTGTGCATCCGGCGCGTGAAGCTGTCGATCCGCGTGAAGAAGTTGGTCGTGCGCTCGACCATGCCGCGCTGCGACGCGCCGAACGGGTTGAACACGCGGATCTCGATGTTCCGGTGCGTATTCAGCGCGGCCATCACGCGGTCGATATCGTCGAAGTTCAGATCGTCGACCAGCATCCGCACGCGCACGCCGCGATCGGCCGCGTACAGCGCGGCGCCGAGCAGCAGCTTGCCGGTCGTATCCTCGGTCGCGATGTAGTACTGCATGTCGAGCGTCTTCGTCGCCGCTCGCGCGAGCGCGATGCGCATCTGCAACGCGATGGCGCCGTCGGCGAGCAGCCGGAAGCCCGACTGCCCCGGATGCGCGGCTTCCGGCGCGGCCAGCGCATCGCGCAGCGGCGTCGCGGTATCGGCGGACAACGCGTGGGAGACCGGGCGATCGAGCGAGGTGGCGGGCGGATGCGTCGCGCACGCGGCGAGCGGCAGCAGCGCGCAGACGACCAGCGCGCGGGCCTGGCGGCAGGCGGCGCGCCACGACAGCGCGACCGGTGCGCGCCGGATCAAGGACGTGAGCACGGAAGCTTCCTCGACAGTCGGATCAATGGGCACGTCATCGCCGCGGCGCGCGGCTGACAAGCGGTTCCGGTCGATTCTAGTAGGCGCCCGACGAACCGGTCAATCGCGCGGGCCGCGCAGCCGCGCCGCGCGCCGGGCAGGGTGGCGCGCGATGCGCGACCGGCCGCCGCGCGGGCTGCCGCCGTCACTGGTCCGACCAATCTCACGACGTATCGCCGCTGCGTTCGAAATGGCTGCGCACGTAGTCGATATGCGTCTGCATCGCGGTGCGCGCCTCCTCGGGCCGCTGCGCGCAGATCGCCTCGCACACGACCCGGTGCTGCAGCAAGAGCAACTCGGATGCCTGCTCGTCCTCCATCGTCATCCCGGCAACGTTGATCGAAATGTGCTCGCGCAACATTCCGATCACGCTCGTATGCAGGTGCAGGAACATCGTGTTGTGCGACGCGAGCGCGATCGCCTCGTGCAGCTTCGCGTCGGTCGCGGCCTCGACGGCCGCGTCGTCGTTCGCGTGCGCGGTTTCGAGCTCGCGCAGCAGCGCGCGGATCCGGCGCCGGTCGTTCGCATCGGCCCGCAGCGCGGCGAAATAGGCGGTCGCCCCTTCCAGCACGCGGCGGAATTCGAGGATGTCGTCGCGCAGCGCCGGATGATCGGCGACCAGTTGGCCCCACGGCGACGCGATGCCGGCGCGCAACTGGTCCGTCGCGTAGACGCCCGCGCCGCGCCGGCTCTGCAGCAGCCCGCGCGCGACGAGCCGCTGGGTCGCCTCGCGCACCGTATTGCGCGCGACGCCGTACTGCTGCGCGAGCACGCGCTCGGCCGGCAGCCGCGCGCCGGCCGGCCACGTGCCGTCGAGCAGCGCCGTCTCGATCTTGCGCATCACCACTTCGGTCCGGCCCCGTGCCGTCATCGCTGCCATCGTCGCGTCTCCCCGCGGAATGCGTGCCGCGCCGATTGGCCCAACCAATTTGAGCTACAGCGCGGACGCGGGAATTATGCAGCGAAATCGACGCTCCGCATGCCGGGCCGTCGCCTCTGGAGCGAGACATGAACTCAAGGCCGTACCCCACCGCCCCCGCGCACGTCTATCTGTTCGCGACCTGCCTGGTCGACCTGTTCGTCCCCGAAGCGGGGCTCGACGCGGTCCGCCTGCTGGAACGCGAGGGCCTGACGGTCCACTATCCACGCGGCCAGAGCTGCTGCGGGCAACCGGCCTACAGCAGCGGCAACCCCGACGAAGCGCGCCGCGTCGCGGCCGCGCAGCTCGACCTGTTCGCGCAACCGTGGCCGGTGATCGTGCCGTCCGGCTCGTGCGCGGGCATGATCCGGCACCACTGGCCGGCGCTGTTCGCCGACGATCCCGTTCACGGCCCGAAGGCGCGCGCGATCGCGGAGCGGACCTACGAACTCGCCGAATTCCTCGTCCACGTGCTCGACGTACGGCTCGACGCGATCGCGGCCGGCGCCGGGCCCGACGAACGCGTCGTGCTGCACACGTCGTGCGCGGCGCGGCGCGAGATGGGCACGCGCGTGCACGGCGTCGCGCTCGTCGACGCGCTGCCGGGTGTGACGCGCATCGAACACGAACGCGAATCCGAATGCTGCGGCTTCGGCGGCACGTTCTCGCTGAAGCATCCGGACATCTCCGGCGCGATGGTGCGCGACAAGGTCGCGTCGGCCTGCGCGACCGGCTGCGACCGGCTCGTGTCCGCGGACTGCGGCTGCCTGCTGAACATCGGCCACGCCGCGGCCAAGGCCGGCGCGCCGCTGCCGGTCGAGCATCTCGCGAGCTTCCTGTGGCGCCGCACGGCCGGCGCCGGCTCGCTGCGCGGAGAGTCGCAATGAGCGCGCGCAACGCGATCCTCGCGCGGCTGCGCGCAGCCGCCCCGGATGTCGCAACGAACGCGGCCGCTGCACTCGACGCGCGCATCGACACACACTACGCGGCACGGCGTACGCGGGTCGCGCCCGATCCTCTGGCGCTCGCGCAGACGATGCAGACCGCGCTCGCCGCCTCGCACGCGGACGTCTGGTGCGCGAGCGCCGACGCATGGCCCGCGCAGCTGGCCGCGCGGCTCGCCGACGCCGGCGTGCGCCGCCTGCTGCTCGACCCGGTCCGCGCCGAATCCGCGGCGCTCGCCCGCGCGCTGCCCGAGACGGTCGCACCCGTACCGTTCGACCGGCCGATCGACGCATGGAAGGCCGAACTGTTCGACACGATCGACGCCGGCTTCACCGTCGCGCGCTCGGGCATCGCGGCCACCGGCACCGTCGTGCTCGCGCCCGATGCCGGCACGCCGCGCACGGTGTCGCTAGTGCCGCCGCTGCACATCGCGCTCGTTCACGCGAACACGCTGCACGCGGACCTGCACGCCGCCGTGCACGCGGAGCGCTGGCAAGCCGGCATGCCGACCAATCTCGTGCTGGTATCGGGCCCGTCGAAGACGTCCGACATCCAGCAGACGCTCGCCTATGGCGCACACGGCCCGCGCCGCCTGTGGGTCGTGATCGTCACCGATTCGGCCGCGCCGCCGGCCGCCCCCGCCTGCGAGGACCTGCCGCGATGAGCAACCACCCGCTGCAATTCGTCGCCCCCGGCGACTTCAAGACCCGTGCGCGCGCCGCGCTCGACGATCCGGCGCTGCGCCAGAGCTTTCGCGGCGCGATGGACTTCCTGCAGGGCAAGCGTGCGACGCAGTTCCCCGACGACACCGAGCTGCAACGGTTGCGCGATCTCGGCGAAGCCGTGCGGCAGCATGCGCTCGCGCAACTGCCCGTGCTGCTCGAACGGCTGGAGACGAAGCTCACCGAAGCCGGCGTGCACGTGCACTGGGCCGAGACCGCCGCCGACGCGAACGCGATCGTGCTCGGCATCGCGCAGGCAAAGAAGGCGCGCCGCGTGATCAAGGGCAAGTCGATGGCGAGCGAGGAAATCGAGCTGAACCATTACCTCGCGGAGCACGGCGTCGACTGCATCGAATCCGACATGGGCGAATTCATCGTGCAGCTCGCGGGCGAAAAGCCGTCGCATATCGTGATGCCGGCGATCCACAAGACCCGCGGCGACATCGCCGAACTGTTCGCGGCGCACCTGCCCGGCACGCGCTACACGGAAGACGTCGACGAACTGATCCAGACCGGCCGGCGCGCGCTGCGCCGTGCGTTCGCCGAGGCCGACATCGGCCTGTCGGGCGTGAACTTCGCGGCCGCCGACACGGGCACGCTGTGGCTCGTCGAGAACGAAGGCAACGGCCGCCTGTCGACGACGGTGCCCGACACGCACGTGGCGATCATGGGAATCGAGAAGGTCGTCGAGAAGCTCGAGCACATCGTGCCGCTGTCGAGCCTGCTCACGCGCTCGGCCACCGGCCAGGCGATCACGACCTACTTCAACCTGATCTCCGGCCCGCGCCGCGACGGCGAACGCGACGGCCCGCGCGAGCTGCATCTCGTGCTGCTCGACAACGGCCGCACGCAGGCGTACGCGGACGAACAACTGCGCGCGACGCTGCAGTGCATCCGCTGCGGCGCGTGCATGAATCACTGCCCCGTCTATACGCGCATCGGCGGCCACGCGTACGGCACGACCTACCCGGGCCCGATCGGCAAGATCATCTCGCCGCACCTGCTCGGCCTCGACGCGACGGCCGACCTGCCGACCGCGTCGACGCTGTGCGGCGCCTGCGGCGAGGTGTGCCCGGTGCGGATCCCGATCCCGCAACTGCTCGTGCGGCTGCGCACCGAAGCGAACCGCAAGCCCGACGAGCCGGTCGCGCATCCGTTGCGCGGCCAGGGCGCGAACTACCACCGCGCGGAAGAACTCGTGTGGCGCTTCTGGTCGGGTGCGTTCGCGCATCCGCGTGCGTACCGCGCCTTCCGCTGGACCGCGACGCGCCTGCGCGCGCTGACGCCCGCGAAACAGATGGGCTGGACGCAGCACCGCACGCCGCTCGAACCGGCGCCGCGCAGCCTGTCCGACCTGCTGCGCGCACGCGGCCAGCCCGAATAGCACCCGCTTTCAAACCCGTACCCCGATAAATCCATGGAGGAGACACCCATGCAGGTTTGGCACCAGATCTACACCCCGCTCGGCAGCCTCGGGCTGTCGGCGTTCGTCGCCGCGATTCCGATCATCTTCTTTTTCGTCGCGCTGGCCGCGCTGCGGATGAAGGGCCACGTCGCGGCCGCGATCACGCTGCTGTTGTCGCTCGGCGTCGCGATTCTCGCGTACGGGATGCCCGTGCCGCAGGCGCTCGCGGCCGCCGGCTTCGGCTTCGCGTACGGCCTGTGGCCGATCGCGTGGATCATCGTCGCGGCCGTGTTCCTGTACAAGATCGTCGTGAAGACCGGCCAGTTCGACATCATCCGCGCGTCCGTGCTGTCGATCACCGACGACCAGCGCCTGCAAATGCTGCTGATCGGCTTCTCGTTCGGCGCGTTCCTCGAAGGCGCGGCCGGCTTCGGCGCGCCCGTCGCGATCACCGCCGCGCTGCTCGTCGGCCTCGGCTTCAAGCCGCTGCACGCGGCCGGGCTGTGCCTGATCGCGAACACCGCGCCGGTCGCGTTCGGCGCGATGGGCATCCCGATCATCGTCGCCGGGCAGGTGACGGGCATCGATGCGTTCCACATCGGCGCGATGGCCGGCCGCCAGTTGCCGCTGCTGTCGCTCGCGGTGCCGTTCTGGCTCGTGTTCATGATGGACGGGCTGCGCGGCGTACGGCAGACCTGGCCGGCCGCGCTCGTGGCGGGCGGCAGCTTCGCGGTGACGCAGTACTTCACGTCGAACCACATCGGGCCCGAGCTGCCGGACATCACGTCGTCGCTCGTCAGCCTCGTCGCGCTCGCCGCGTTCCTGAAGGTCTGGCAGCCGAGCCGCGCGAAGCAGACGGCGGGCGGCATCGTCGCGTCCGGCGGCGGTGCGGCGCTCGCGGGGTTCGGTACAGGCGGCAACGGCTCCGGCACGAGCCGCCAGCCGTCGCCGTACACGCTCGCGCAGACCGTGCGCGCGTGGTCGCCGTTCCTGATCCTGACGGCCGTCGTCACCGTGTGGAGCATCGCACCGTTCAAGGCGCTGTTCGCCGCGCACGGCGCGCTCGCGTCGACCGTGCTGAAATTTCACGTGGCCGGGCTCGACCAGCTCGTCGTGAAGACCGCGCCGATCGCCGCGACGCCGAAGGCGCTCGACGCGGTGCTGAAGATCGATCTCGTGTCGGCGGTCGGCAGCGCGATTCTCGTGACCGCGCTGATCTCGATGGCGCTGTTGCGGATGAAGCCGCGCGACGCCTGCGTCACGTTCGGCGAGACGCTGAAGGAACTGACGCGCCCGATCCTGTCGATCGGCCTCGTGCTCGCGTTCGCGTTCGTCGCGAACTACTCGGGGATGTCGTCGACGCTCGCGCTGATGCTGGCCGGGACCGGCGCCGCGTTCCCGTTCTTCTCGCCGTTCCTCGGCTGGCTCGGCGTGTTCCTGACCGGCTCGGACACGTCGTCGAACGCGCTGTTCTGCTCGCTGCAGCAGGCCACCGCCCATCAGCTCGGCGTGCCGGAGACGCTCGCGGTCGCCGCGAACACGACGGGCGGCGTGACCGCGAAGATGATCTCGCCGCAATCGATCGCGGTCGCGTGCGCGGCGACGGGCCTCGTCGGCAAGGAATCCGAGCTGTTCCGCTTCACGGTGCGGCACAGCCTGCTGTTCGCGGTGATCGTCGGGCTGATCACGCTCGTGCAGGCGTACGTGCTGCCGGGGATGGTGCCGTAAGCGGCGCGCAGGCACGGCCCAAAACAAAACCCCACGCCCGAACCACGAGCGTGGGGTTTTTCATGTCGCTTGCCGATCGCCGGCGCGAACGGCCGGCGCTCCGCCGCGCGATCAGCTGCCCTTCGCGATGCGATCCTGGATGTGCTGCGCGCGGCTCGCCGACGACGGGTGCGAGCTCATCATCGAGCTCTGGCCGCCGTCCATCTGCGCGAGCTTCTGGAAGCCGGTGACGAGGCCCTTCTGGCTCATGCCCTTCTGCTTCATCAGGTCGAACGAGTAGTCGTCGGCCGCGCTTTCCTGCGACTGCGAGAACTGCGCGTTGATGAACTTCTCGGTGATGTCGCCGAGCTGCGAGCTCGACAGTGCCGCCACGCCCGGCGAGGCCGCGCCGGCCGCGCTGCGCGCCGCGCTCACCGCGTATGCGGTCTGCATCGCCTTCTTCGAGTGGCCGAGCGCGACGTGGCCCATTTCATGGCCGATCACGCCGCGCAGCTCGTCGTCGTTCATCATGTCCATCAGGCCGCTGTACACGCGCACGCAGCCGTTGCCCATCGCCCACGCGTTGACGTCCTTGGTCAGGTAGACCTTGTAGTTGATCTTCTGGCCGTTCAGCGTCATGTCGCCGAAGCCCTTCATCACTTTCGTCAGGCGCTTCGCGTAGGCGCTGTTCGCCGGCGCGATCTTCGATTCGGCGTCGCTCGACTTGCACGATTCGTTCGACAGCGCGGCGATGTCGCTGTCCGACAGCGTCGCTGCCTTGTACAGGTTGGTCCCCGCCGACGTCAGGCTGTTCGCGTCAAGGCTCTGTACCCCGCCGCATGCGCTCAACAGAAACGCCACGCCACACGCCGCCACCGCTTTCTTGAGTTGCATCCCGGAATCCCTCGATAGTTGTATTTGGGAGCGGCGATTTTGCATAATCCGGCAGAAAATTACCAGATGTTTACATCGGATGACACGTTCATTACTCGGTGGATTGACATGACGCGGCGATCCGGCACCGGATTGGCGACGAAAAGCAGGGTAATCGCCGCACGCGGGGCGGCGGCCGCGAAGGAAACGGCCGGCTCTTCGCTCAGGCCGTCTGGTCGCGCCGCCGCGTCAGACGCCGGGCGACCAGCATCGGCAGCCGCATCGCGAAGCCGGCGAACAGGCGCAGGTGCATCCACGCGAGCAGCGCGTTGTCGCGGCCGTAGTGAAAGTGCGACACGCCGCCTTCGTCCCGGCCGAAATAGCGCACCGGCGCGTCGATGCGGATCGGCCGCACGCCGGCCCAGCACAGCCGCACGGCGGCTTCGGGATCGAAGTCGAAGCCGCGCATCCACGGCTGGCGCCGCATGATCGCCGCCAGCGGCGCGACCGGATACACGCGAAAACCGTACAGCGAATCGCCGATCCCGGCCCACAGCGTCTCGAGGTCGGCCCACGCGTTCGACAGCCGGCGCCCCTGCACGCGCAACTGCGGCGCGCTCGCGTCGAACTTCGGCACGCCGAGCACCATCGCATCGGGCGCGGCCTGCGATGCCGCCATGAAGGCGGGAATCAGGTCGGCCGGATGCTGGCCGTCGGAATCCATCGTCAGCACGTGCGTGAAGCCGCTCGCGGCCGCCGCGTCGAGCCCCGCGAGCACCGCGGCGCCCTTGCCGCGATTCTCCGGCAGCACGATCACGCGCAAGCCGGGATCGCGCTCGGCCATCGCCTGCAGCCGTTCGGCGCTGCCGTCGGTGCTGCCGTCGACGACGACCCACACCGGGTTCCACTGCGCGCGCGCATGGCGCACGGTCGTGTCGACCTTGGCGCCCGGGTTGTAGCTCGGAATCAGGACGAGATGAGTGGGCGACGCGTGCAGCTTGAACATGGAAACAGCCGATGACGAAGACGGGGATCCTGACAAAAGTGTATGACCGGCCGACGAACGCCGGCACGCTTCGTCGACCCCGGCCGCCTGCCCGACCGGTGGCCGGATCGTGAGGCTCTCGCGCTTCATGACAGCCACTCCATCGCATGACCGGCGCTGGCCTCGATCTCGACCAGCAGGTCGTCGCGGCACACGTCCGCATGCACGAACAGCGGCCGCACGTGAGGACCGGCGGCCTCGCGCAGCACGCGGCCGATCGCGGCCAGCGCCGCGGTATCGCCTGCATCGCGCACGTAGACGCGATAGCCGAGGTCCGCGAGCGAGAACGGGCCGTGCCCCTGCCGCGCGGCCTGCTCGAGTACCGCCGCGAGGTTCGCGACCGTCTCGCGCGTCTGCGCGACGACGTCGCCGCGATGCACGGTGCGGTGCCCGACGATGCTCGCGGTGCCCGAGACGAACAGCACCGGCGTCGCATCGCCGTCGGCCCACGCGGCGGCGCGCGCGAACGTCGGCGCGCGCGGGCCGTACTGCGCCGGATAGTGATAGGCGCTCACCTGGCGCGGATTCTCGATGGAATCGGCCGGCGTGCGGCTCGCGAGGAAATGGATCGCGAGCGGCGCGGCCGGCGACGCATCGCCGGCGACCGGCACGACCGAGCCGAGCGCGCACGCGGCCGGCACGCCGCCCGTCAGTGCGCGGCGGCACGCGTCGAACGCCTGCTGACGGCCGATATTGAACTGACGATAGCGCTCGATCCCGAACTGCACCGCATTGATTGCCGGCACGGTGTTCCAGATCCGCAGCGGATGCGGCATGCCCAGCGTATCGAGCAGCTCGAACAGCGCGCGGTACGCGTCGAACGTCGCGCGTTCGAGCGGCGTGCCGCCGTCGCGCCGCGCATCGTACGCCGCATCCGTCTCGTGCACGACGAGGCTGCCGAACACGAGCCCCGCCGCTTCGCTGTAGCGGTAATGCAGCGCACCGCGCCGTTCGCTGCGCAGGTCGTGCGCATCGCATTGCCACACTTCGCAGACCGCATCGTCCGGTGCGACGTCGGCGCCGAGCAGCGCCATCTGTACCGGTGCGACCGGCAGGCCGGGCGCGGCATCGGTCAGCATCCGCGCCATGGCGGCCGCGCGCGATGCGTCCGGTGTTCCCGCCGCGCCGATGCACACCGCGCCCAGCGCGCCGGGAAACACGCGATCGAATCCGTCATCCCGGCCGCGCGCATCGTGCAGCAGCGCGACGAGCCGCGCATGGCTCGCCTGGACGAGCCGCAGCGCGCGGCCGCCGCCGTGCGCGAACGGCGCGGCCGCAGGCGCGGCGGCGGGCAACATCGGACACGGACGCCGTTCGGCGTCGACTGGATGCACGGACACTTCGATTTCCTCACGATGCGGCACGGGCCGCGCGATCACGCGGCCCTGCACCGCGTTGCGTTACGTCAGGCCCACGCGGCGCGCTTCGTCATGCGAGCCCGCCGTTGACGGACAACACCTGCCCCGTCACATAGGCCGCGGCGTCGGACACGAGATACGCGACCATCGCCGCGACTTCGTCGGGCCGGCCCGCGCGCTGCGCGGGCACGAGCTGCTTGATGCGTTCGGCGGGAAACGCCTGTTCGGCCATCGGCGACGCGATGATGCCCGGCGCCACCGCGTTCACGGTGATGCCGCGCGACGCGAGCTCCAGCGACAGCGACTTCGTCGCGCCGATCAGCCCCGCCTTCGCGGCCGCGTAGTTGGCCTGCCCGCGATTGCCGGTCACACCGGCCACCGATGCGATGTTGACGATCCGTCCGCGCCGCGTGCGGATCATCGGCAGCAGCAACGGCTGCGTGACGTTGAAAAAGCCGTTGAGCGTCACGTCGATCACGCTGTGCCATTGCCGGCGCGACATGCCGGCCATCGGCGCGTCGTCGTGGATGCCCGCGTTGTTGACGAGGATCTGCACCGGCGCATCGTCGATGAACGGCTGCAGCGCGGCGAGCGTCGCGTCGGCGTCGGTCACGTCGAACGCGATCGCGTGCGCGGCGCCGCCGGCCGCGACGATCTGCTGCGCGACCGCCTCCGCCTGCGCGAGATGGCGGTTCGCATGCACCCACACTTCATGGCCGGCCTGCGCGAGCGCCGTGCAGATCGCCTGCCCCAGCGCACCGCTGCCGCCCGTCACGAGCGCCCGCATCGCCTTGCTCCGTTCATCGCGTTTTCCCCTCGATCGATGCCGTCGCGCATCGTCCGCCGAGCGACGCCGTCACTTCGTGCGATGCGCGGCGACGTAGGCAGCCAGCGCACCGAGCGTCGCAAAGATTGTCTGGTTGTCCGGATTGTCCGAGCGCAGTTCGAAGCCGTATTTCTTCGAGATCAGCAGCGCGATTTCCAGGATGTCGATGGAGTCGAGCCCGAAACCTTCGCCATACAGCGGGGTGTCGGCCGTCACTGTTTCGAGCGGGACGTCTTCGAGATTCAGTTCGCCGATGATCAGCGTGGCGAGCTCTTGTTCCAGTGCGTTCATCATGCGTGCGGGCAGGCGGCCCATGGCAGCGGGAGGCGCCCGGAAACGGCAACCGTCGTGCACGCCCGGCGCGTGCAAATCTCCGTCCCTCCGGCGTCTGCCGGCTTCCCCGCCTGCGTCATGTGGGGATCGTTTGTAAAAGTTACGCGGATTCTAGACGATGGGTATCGGGTCGTATACCGCGAATGGTTACAGACTCGCTAGCCGGCGCCGCGGCCCGTTTCGCACGGGAATGGACGAGACGCTTGAGCCGCTTTGGATGGAAATGGACCGACCCCGCGAAACCGTTCGTCCGGTGCCATACAATCGGTTACAAAACCCGGTCGCGGGCGGCCCGAAGCCGCCCCGCCGCGGCCCTAAAATGAGCGTGCCCGACCATCGGCCCGGACTCGCGTCCCGGCCGCCATTCATATGATGTTTGACGGCCCGACCCCGCGTCCGGCCACGATCCGCCCGATGTTTCCAGTGATGCCGCGTCCGCCCTTGCGCCCCGTTCCGGTTCGCCCGCCCGTCAGCCGCTGCAGCCCGGCCGCCGGCCGGTGCGCGCGCCGTGCGCCCGGAGGCCGTCGATGAGCCGGCTGCTGCCCGTCGTGCGCGGCGTCGCAGCGGTCGGCACCGTGGCCGCGTACCAGATTGGCGCGCACTACGCGAGCGCGACACCGGGCGCGCACGGCGTCGGCCTCGCGATGGCGCTCGTGCCGCCGCTGCTGCTCGCGCTCGGCGTGGCGCTGCGCTCGCCGCGGCGCGCGTGGCTCGTGCCGGCATGGCTGCTGGCCGCCGCCGCGTTGTGGGCCGCGCGCGCGCCGCTCGCGCAGCACTTCGAATGGGGCCTGTATCTGGAGCACGCGAGCTTCAACGTCGCGATGGCGCTGCTGTTCGGCCGCACGCTCGTGGCCGGCGACGTGCCGCTGTGCACCCGCTTCGCCGCGATGATCCACGGCACCGTCACGCCGGCCGTCGCGCGCTACACGCGCCGGATCACGCTCGCGTGGACGCTGTTCTTCGTCGCGACCGCCGCCGTGTCGACGCTGCTGTTCGCGACCGCGCCGATCGTCACGTGGTCGACCTTCGCGAACTACCTGTCGCTGCCGCTCGTCGCCGTGATGTTCGCCGCCGAGCATGCGTGCCGGCGTGTCGCGCTGCCGCACGAGCCGCGGCCGCGAATGGTCGACGCGGTGCGCGCGTATCGCGCGTCGACCCACGCATCGCAGGCCTCGCGATGAATTCATGACCGGCGCGGCTCCATGGCCGCGCCGGCCTTCGTTCCCGTCTTGACCGATTTATGCCGACTCACCCGCTGGTATTCCATTCCTCGCCCGACCGGACGATCGCCTGGCGCGACGGCTCGCCCGTCACCGTACGCGCGTTCGTCGCCGACGTCGCGCGCGTGGCCGCCGCGCTGCCCGCCGGCGGCCACGTGTTCAACGTGTGCCGCGACCGCTATCGCTTCGCGGTCAGCCTGTGCGCGGCGCTCGTCGCCGGCAAGATCAGCCTGCTGCCGTCGACGCACACGCCGGAAATGGTCCGCCAGCTCGCGTCGTTCGCGCCCGATGCGTTCTGCCTGCACGATGCGCCCGACTGCGCGATCGACCTGCCGCGCTTCGCGTATCCCGACGCCGCGCCGGGCGAACCGGCGGCCGATGCGCCGTTCGCCGTCCCGCAAATCGACGCGGCGCGGATCATGGCCTACGTGTTCACGTCCGGCTCGACCGGCGCGCCGGTGCCGCACCGCAAGACCTGGGGCTTCCTGGTCGGCTGCGTGCGCGCGGCGGCCGAGCGGCTCGGGCTGCTCGACGGCCGTGCGGCGACGCTGATCGGCACGGTGCCCGCGCAACACATGTACGGTTTCGAGTCGACGGTGCTGCTCGCGCTGATCGGCGGCCTCGCGTTCAGCAACCGCCAGCCGTTCTACCCGAGCGACATTCGCGACGAACTCGACGCGCTCCCGCAGCCGCGCGTGCTCGTCACGTCGCCGATCCACCTGCGCGCGCTGCTGTCCGCCGGCCATGCGCTGCCGCGCGCGGCGCTGGTGCTGTCGGCCACCGCGCCGCTGTCGGAAAAGCTCGCGCGCGAAGCCGAGGCCGCGCTCGACGCGCCGCTCGTCGAGATCTACGGCAGCACCGAGACCGGTCAGATCGCGACCCGTCGCACGTCGCAAGGCGCGGCGTGGGAACGGTTCCCGGACATCCGGCTCGATGCCCGCGACGCACCGGACGGCGACGACAGCGGGCCGACCGTGTGGGTATCGGGCGGGCACGTCGAGGCGCCCGTGCCGATGGGCGATGCGCTCGAACTGCTCGGCGACGGCCGGTTCCTGCTGCACGGCCGCAAGGCCGACCTCGTCAACATCGCCGGCAAGCGCACGTCGCTCGCGTACCTGAACCATCAGCTCAACGCGATCGCGGAGGTGGTCGACGGCGTGTTCTTCATGCCGGACGAAGCCGCGCCGGCGCACGGCGACACCGCCCTCGAGCCGGTCACGCGGCTCGTCGCGCTGGTCGTCGCGCCGACGCTCTCGGCCGCCGATCTGCAACGCGCGCTGCGCGAGCGGATCGATCCGGCGTTCATGCCGCGCCCGCTCGTGTTCGTCGATGCGCTGCCGCGCAACGAAACGGGCAAGCTGCCGCGCGACGTGCTGGCGGCGCTCGTGGCGCAACATGCGCGTGCCACGGGCGCGACGCCCACGCCGCCGGCCGGGCGCGACCCGGCCCGCACGCCGTCGTCCGCGCTCGCGTTCACGATTGCCGCCGACCACCCCGCGCTGCCCGGCCACTTCCCCGGCCATCCGGTCGTGCCGGGCGTCGTGCTGCTCGATCACGCGATCCACATGATCGGCGCGGCGATGAACCGTCCGCTGCATGCGTGGCGGCTCGGGTCCGCGAAATTCCTGAGCCCGGTCGCGCCCGGCGAACCGCTCGATCTCGCGTACGACGCGGCGGCCAGCGGCGCGATCCGTTTCACGGTGCGCACCGGGTCGCGCGAGGTCGCGACCGGCGTGCTGTCCGCACCACCGTCCGTGCAGGATGGCGCGCAGCCATGAAGCGCACCGCATGGGCCGAACGCCAGGAGCGCAGCAACGCGGGCTTGCTGCGCGTGATGACGTGGATCTCGCTGCGCTTCGGCCGGCCGCGCGCGCGTATCGTGCTGCACCTGATCGCGACGTATTTCGTGCTGTTCTCGCCGGCCGCGTGCGCGGCGTCGCGCGACTACCTGCGCCGCGTGCTCGGGCGCCCCGCGCGCTGGCGCGACGTCTATCGGCACGTGTTCACGTTCGCGGCGACGATCCACGATCGCGTGTACCTGATGAACGGGCGCTTCGACCTGTTCGACATCCGGCTGCACGGCGAAACGCTCGTCGACGATGCGCTCGCGGGCGGACGTGGCGCGTTCCTGATGGGCGCGCATCTCGGCAGCTTCGAAGTCGTGCGCGCGATCGGCCGCACGCATCCGGACCTGCGCGTGGTCGTCACGATGTACGAGAAGAACGCGCGCAAGATCAACGCGACGCTCGCGGCGGTGAACCCGGCCGCGCAGCCGGAGGTGATTCCGCTCGGCCAGGTCGACTCGATGCTGAAGGTGCGCGAGCGCCTCGACGCGAACTGCATGGTCGGCATGCTTGCCGACCGCACGCTGCTCGACGACGCGGCCGCGTCGCTGCGGCGCGTGCCGCTGCTCGGCGCGCCGGCCGCGTTCCCGCTCGGGCCGCTTTACATGGCCGCGATGCTGAAGCGCCCGGTGATCTTCATGACGGGCCTCTATCGCGACGGCAACCGCTACGATGTGCACTTCGAGACGCTCGCCGATTTCTCCGACGTGCGGCGCGATGCGCGCGCGGCGGCGGTCGACGCGGCGCTCGCGCGCTACGTCGCGCTGCTCGACCGGTACTGCCGCGCGGCGCCGTACAACTGGTTCAACTATTTCGATTTCTGGCAAGGCGGCGATGCCACGGCCGCAACCGCGCGCCGCGAGGCGGCGCACGCCGGCGCCGACCTGACCACCACGAGGGATTCCGACGCATGACCGCCGTTCGCCGCTGCCTGCTCCCGTTTTCGTCGCCCCGCATCGCCGGTGTTATCCGCGTGATCGCCGCCACCGCCGCCGCGATCGCGCTGGCCGTGCCCGCGCACGCGGCCGATACCGGAACGGCCTGGACCCTCGACCGGCTGATGTCGACGCTCGCGCAGCACAAGTCGGGCCGCGCGACCTTCACCGAGACGAAGACCCTGTCGATCGCCACGCAGCCGATCGAATCGTCGGGCGAACTGGTGTTCGTCGCGCCGGATCATCTGGAAAAGCACACGCTGCGCCCGACGCCCGAACACCTCGTCGTCGACGGCGAGATGCTCACCGTCGAGCGCAACAACCGCAAATACACGCTCGCGCTCGCGCGCTATCCGGAACTCGGCGCGTTCATCGACAGCATCCGCGCGACGCTCGCCGGCAACCGCTTCGCGCTCGAACAGGTGTACAAGGTCGCCCTTGCCGGACGCGGCGACGACTGGACGCTGACGCTCACGCCGCTCGACTCGCGGATGCTGAAGGTCGTCAGCACGATCACGCTCGACGGCACGCGCGACGTGTTGCGCAGCGTCGCGATCCGGCAGGCCGACGGCGATCGTTCGGTGATGCGCCTGCAACCCGTCGCGGCGCACGCGAACTGATGGACGATCGTACGCGCCCCTCGCCCGTCACGCGTCGCCCACCCGCGTGGCGGCAGCGCGCGGTGCTCGTGTGGCTGCTCGCGCTCGTCGCGTGCGGCGTCGCGATCGGGCGCGCGCAGTTCACGGCCGACCTGTCCGCATTCCTGCCGAATGCGCCGAGCGCCGGACAGCGCGTGCTCGTCGACCAGTTGCGCGACGGCATCGTGTCGCGCCTGATCCTCGTCGCGATCGACGGCGGCGATGCCGGCACGCGCGCCGCGCTGTCGCGGCGCGTCGCCGGCACGCTGCGCACCGATCCGCGGGTCGCGGCCGTGCACAACGGCGAAGCCGCGAACGACGCGCGCGACCGGCAATTCGTCTTCGCTCATCGCTACCTGCTGAGCCCGGCCGTCACGCCGCAGCGCTTCAGCGCCGACGGCCTGCACCAGGCGCTCGGCGACAGCCTCGACCTGCTGAGTTCGTCGGCCGGCCTCGTCGCGAAGGCGATGCTGCCGCGCGACCCGACCGGCGAAGTCGCCGCGCTCGTCGACGGGCTCGACAGCGCGGCCGAACCGGCGAGCCGCGACGGCGTGTGGGCGTCGCGCGACGGCACGCGCGCGGTGCTGGTCGTGCAGACGGCCGCCGCCGGCTCCGATACCGATGCGCAGGCCCGCGCGATCGACGCCGTGCGCCGCGCGTTCGCGGCCGCGACGCAGGCCGTGCCGAATGCGGCCGGCACCACGCTCGCGATGACCGGCCCCGGCGTGTTCTCGGTCGACACGCGCGACACGATCCGGCACGACGTCGAGCGGCTGTCGACGGCGAGCGTCGTGCTGATCGTCGCGCTGCTGCTCACGCTGTACCGGTCGCCGCGCACGCTCGCGCTCGGCCTGCTGCCGGTGCTGACGGGCGTCGCGGCCGGGATCGCGGCGGTCAGCATCGCGTTCGGCACGGTCCACGGGCTGACGCTCGGGTTCGGTACGACGCTGATCGGCGAAGCCGTCGACTATTCGATCTACCTGTTCGTGCAATCGGCGCAGGCCGGCACGCGCGGCACGGCACGCCCGGCCGACGCGACGCGCGCGTGGGTCGCCGCGTACTGGCCGACGATCCGGCTCGGCGTGCTGACGTCGGTGTGCGGGTTCGCGTCGATGCTGTTCTCCGGCTTCCCGGGCCTCGTGCAGCTCGGGCTGTATTCGATCGTCGGCCTGACGGCCGCCGCGCTCGTCACGCGCTTCGTGCTGCCGCACCTGCGCGGCGAGCATGTCGCGATCCGCGACGTCTCGCGCGTCGGCGCCGTGCTCGCGCGCGCGGCCGACGCCGCGCCGCGGCTGCGCTGGCCGCTCGCGGTGCTCATGGTCGCCGCCTGCGCGACGCTCGCGCTGCATCGCGACGGCCTGTGGAGCCGCGAGCTCGCCGCGCTCAGCCCCGTACCGGCACCGGCGCAGGCGCTCGACGCCCGGCTGCGCGCCGACGTCGGCGCGCCCGACGTGCGCTACCTCGTCGTGATTACCGCGCCGACCGAACAGGCCGCACTCGAAGGCGCGGAAAAAGTGGCCGCGCAATTGCAGCCGCTCGTCGAGCGCGGCACGCTCGGCGGTTTCGACAATCCGGCCCGCTACCTGCCGAGCGACGCCGCGCAGCGCGCCCGCCAGGCGAGCCTGCCGGATGCGAACACGCTTGCCGCGCGGATGCGCGATGCCGTCGCGCACCAGCCGATCGCGGTGAAGCCCGACCTGTTCGCGCCGTTCCTCACCGACGTCGACGCCGCGCGTCACGCGCCGCTGCTGACACGCGCGGACCTGCACGGCACGTCGATGGCGCTCGCCGTCGACGCGCTGCTGACCGAACGCGACGACCGCTGGAGCGCGATGCTGCCGCTGCGTGCGCCGGACGCCGCACGCACCGCGCAACCGGCGTCGAGCCTCGACGCGACACCGATTCGCGCCGCCGTCGCGCGCGCGGGCGTGCCCGATGCGCTGTTCGTCGACATGAAGGCCGAAGCCGATCGCCTGTACGTGAGCTACGTGCACGAGGACATCCGGCTGTCGCTCGCGGGGTTCGCCGCGATCGCCGTGCTGCTGCTGATCGCGCTGCGATCGCCGCGCCGCGCCGCGCGCGCCCTTGCGCCACTCGTCGCGGCCGTGCTGGTCGTGACGGCCGGCTTCGCGCTCGCCGGCGTGCAACTGACGATCCTGCACCTGGTCGGGATGCTGCTGATCGTCGCGGTCGGCTCGAACTACGCGCTGTTCTTCTGCCGGCGCGCGGATGCGCAGCCCGTCACGCCGTACACGCTGGTATCGCTGCTGATCGCGAACCTCGCGACGGTCGCCGGCTTCGGGCTGCTCGCGCTGTCGCGCGTGCCGCTGCTCGAAACCTTCGGGTTGACCGTCGGCCCCGGCGCGATGCTCGCGCTCGCGTTCGCGGCGATTCTCGCGCCGCGCGCCGCGGCGACGATCGGTCATGGTGAACGTGGAGGCCGCGCATGAACGCGTCGTCGTCCATGCCGCCGCGCCACGCCGGCGACGCACGCCGCTGGAAGCCGACGCCGCTGATCGCGGGCGCCGCCGCACTGCACGCGGGCGCGGCCGCCGCCGTGGTCGCGCAACCGGCCACGTGGCCGTGGGCCGTCGGTGGCGCGGTCGCATCGCATCTCGCGCTGACCGCGGCGGGCCTGTGGCCGCGCAGCACGCTGCTCGGCCCGAACTGGACGCGCCTGCCGGCCGGCGCGGGCCGCCGCATCGCGCTGACGATCGACGACGGCCCGGACCCGGACGTCACACCGCGCGTGCTCGACCTGCTCGACCGTTACGACGCGCGTGCGACGTTCTTCTGCATCGGCGATCTCGCGCGTCGCCATCCGCGGTGGATCGAGGCGATCGTCGCGCGTGGTCACGCGGTGGAGAACCACAGCCAGCGGCACCGCCATACGTTCTCGCTGTCGGGGCCGGCCGCGCTGCGGCGCGAGATCGCGGCCGCGCAGCAGACGCTGACCGACATCGCCGGCACGCGCCCGCTGTTCTTCCGCGCGCCGGCCGGCCTGCGCAATCCGTTTCTCGAACCGGTGCTGTGCGAATTCGGGCTGCAACTGGCGAGCTGGACGCGGCGCGGCTTCGACACGCGGGCGCGCGACGCCGCGACCGTCACGCGCCGCCTGCTGCACGGCCTCGAGGCGCGCGACATCCTGCTGGTCCACGACGGTCATGCCGCACGCGATGCGCGCGGCGAACCGGTCGTGCTCGACGTGCTGCACGCGGTGCTGCGCGCGGCCGCCGACGCGCAGTTGCACTGGACCACGTTGCGCGCGGCGCTCGCGCCTGAACCGCCCGAACCGCCCGGCCAGCCGCGCGTGCCGGCACCCCCGTTTGATAAAATCTGACCGCGAACGGCGCGCCTGCCAGCTCTGCTGCGGCGCCCGTTCCGGCCACCGGATGCGACCCTCGTGAACCCTCTCCTGCTCTCGCACTTCACCGCCACCAGCTGCATCGGCCGCGGCCTCGACGCGACCCTCGATGCGCTGCGCCGCGCCCGCGGCGGGCTCGTGCCGTGCAACTTCGAGCGCGCGGATCTCGACACGTGGATCGGCGCGGTGGACGGCGTCGATGCGCACCCCGTGCGCGCCGATCTCGCCGACTTCGAATGCCGCAACAACCGCCTCGCGCAACTCGGCCTGACGCAGGACGGCTTCGACGCCCGCGTCGCGGCGGCCGCCGCGCGCTACGGCGCCGCACGCATCGGCGTGTTCGTCGGCACGAGCACGGCCGGCATCCTCGAAACCGAACGCGCGTACCAGCGCCGCGATCCGTCGAGCGGCGCGCTGCCGGCCGATTTCCGCTATGCGCACACGCACAACCCGTATTCGCCGGCCGCGTTCGTGCGCGCGTATTTCGCGCTGCGCGGGCCGGCGATGGCGATCTCGTCCGCGTGTTCGTCCGGCGCGAAGGCGTTCGGCTCCGCGCGCCGCATGATCGAGGCCGGGCTGATCGACGCGGCCGTCGTCGGCGGCGTCGATTCGCTGTGCCTGACGACGCTGTACGGCTTCAATTCGCTCGAACTGCTGTCGCGCCGGCCATGCCGGCCGTTCGACACGGCACGCGACGGCATCTCGATCGGCGAGGCCGCCGCGTTCGCGCTCGTCGAACGTGTGCCCGACCCGCCCGCTGCGCTCGACGACGACGCGATCCTGCTGCTCGGCATCGGCGAATCGAGCGATGCGCATCACATGTCGTCGCCGCATCCGGAAGGGCTCGGCGCGCGCGCCGCGATCGAGCAGGCGCTCGCGTCCGCCGGCCTCGGCGCGCACGATATCGACTACGTGAACCTGCACGGCACCGCGACCCCGAGCAACGATGCAGCGGAAAGCCGCGCGCTCGGCGCGCTGTTCGCCCGCACGCCGTGCAGCTCGACGAAGGGCGCGACCGGCCACACGCTGGGCGCGGCCGGCGCGCTGGAGGCGATCGTCGCCGCGCTCGCGCTGCAGGAGCAGTTCGTGCCGGCCGGCGTCAACACGACGCAGCCCGACCCGGCGCTCGTCGCCGACTACGTGCTCGCGAGCCGCGACACGCGCGTGCGCGCCGTCCTCTCCAATTCGTTCGGCTTCGGCGGCACGAATTGCAGCCTGATCCTCGGCCGCGCCCGGCACGTGGCCGGTCGCGCCCGCCGTTGAGGCCCGCCATGACACTCACCGCGTTCATCGAAAGCGTCGGCCTCGTCGGGCCGGGACTGACCGACTGGCCGCACGCGGCCGACGTGCTCGCGGGCCGCGCACCCTACGCGGCCGTCCGCACCGAACTGCCGCCGCCCGCCGGGCTGCCGTCCGCCGAGCGGCGTCGCACGGGCCCCGTCGTGCGCGCCGCGCTCGCGGTCGGCCACGCGGCGGTGGCCGCGAGCGGCCGCGATGCCGCGACGCTCGCGACCGTGTTCAGCGCATCCGGCGGCGACGGCCAGAACTGCCACGCGATCTGCGAAACGCTCGCCGGCGACGATCGCCAGCTGTCGCCGACCCGCTTCCACAACTCGGTGCACAACGCCCCGGCCGGCTACTGGAGCATCGCGACCCGCGCGATGGCGACGTCGAACGTGCTGTGCGCGCACGACGGCAGCTTTGCCGCCGGCCTGCTCGAAAGCCTGTGCCAGGTCGTCGTCGATCGCGTGCCGAGCCTGCTGATCGCGTACGACACCGACTATCCGGAACCGCTGCGTGCGGTGCGGCCGATCGGCGACGCGTTCGGCGTCGCGCTCGTGTTCGCGCCGGAAGCGAGCGAACGCACGCTCGCCCGCATCGACGTGCAGCTCACCGATGCGCCCGCCACGACGCTCGCGCATGCCGAGCTCGACGCACTGCGCGCCGGCAATCCGGCCGCCCGCGTGCTGCCGCTGCTTGACGCGCTCGCCACGCGGCAATCGACGCGCGTCGTGCTCGACTACCTGGCCGATACGCGCGTGCAGGTCGACGTCGCGATGCCCGACTCTTTCGCGGAGCGCGCGCGATGACCACGACGGTCGTATTGACCGCGCCGCTCGACCACGCGTGGATTGCCGCGCACATTCCGCACGCCGGCACGATGTGCGTGCTCGATTCGGTCGATGCGTGGGATGCCGAACGAATTCGCTGCACCGCGACGAGCCACCGCGATCCGCACAACCCGCTGCGCGCGCACGGGCGGCTCGCGTCGGTCTGCGGCATCGAGTACGCGGCGCAGGCGATGGCCGTACACGGCGCGCTGCTCGGTGCGCATGAGGCGCGCCCGCGCGCCGGCTATCTCGCGAGCGTGCGCAACGTCGACGCGTTCGTCGACCGGCTCGACACCTTCGAGCAGCCGCTCACCGTCGACGCGGAACGCATGAGCGGCGACGGCCGCTCGGTGCTGTACGGCTTCGCGCTGCGCTGCGGCGAGCGCGTGCTGCTGTCCGGCCGCGCGGCGGTGATGCTCGACGCATCGGCCGCCGGCGCGTTTCAACCGGCGCCCGCCGGCAACACGAATCCTCGATGAAGAGGCTTACCTCAAGGAAACCGGTCGTGAAAGTTCGTCAGTTCATTGGCGCCGCGCTCGTTCTGGCGCTGCTCGGCCCGCTCGCCCACGCGGACATGTCGGAAGTGAAGCAGGACATCAAGCGCGATTCGAAGGAAGCCGCGCACAAGACCGGCGACGCGGCGCGCAGCTTCGGCCACGCGACCGCGAGCGCCGCGAAGGCGGTCGGGCACGGCGTCGCGCATGCGTCGCGCGAAGGCTGGGAAGCCACCAAGCGCACGACGAAGCGGATCTTCCACAAGAACGACTCGGGCGAGTCTGCCGGAAAGAGCGAAAGGAACGACTGATCGCGCATCCCGCGCGCGTGGCCGACGGCATGCGCGCGGGGCATGACAGCCCATCGATCGCCGATCGAGCGTTCACCGATCGCGACGCGTCGGCGCCGCGCTCAGCGTGCACCGCGCATGCGGCGCAACGACCGCGCCGGCCTGCGCGCGAAGCACTTGCCGTACGCGACGAGCCAGCAATCGCGATGATCGAAATTCCGCAGCAGCCGCGCGCGGCGCCGCTCGAGCCAGTAGAGCGCGATCGCCATCGTCAGCGCGACGGCCAGTGCCGAGCCGCCGATCACGAGTCCCATCCAGGTGTCGCCCATGCGTTCTCCGGAATGCGAGGCCGAAGCGGCGCGCCTGCCGCTTCGGCACGGAATGGTGCGGAACGCGGCCCGCCCGGGCGCGAACGCCGTGCGGGCCGCCGCGCGTCAGTGCATGTGCTGACCGCCGTTGATCGCGATGTTGGAGCCCGTCACGAAGCCGGCCTCCTCCGAGCACAGATAGGCCACCAGCGCCGCGACTTCCTCGGGCTTGCCGAGCCGGCCCGCCGGAATCTGCGGGAGGATCTTCGTGTCGAGGATGTCCTGCGGGATCGCGGTGACCATCTTCGTCGCGAGATAGCCGGGCGACACCGTGTTCACCGTCACGCCCTTGCGCGCGATCTCCAGCGCGAGCGATTTCGTGAAGCCGTGCATGCCGGCCTTCGCGGCCGCATAGTTGGTCTGGCCGACCGACCCCTTCGAGCCGTTCACCGACGAGATGTTGACGATGCGGCCCCAGCCGCGCTCGACCATGCCGTCGCAGACAGGCTTCGTCATGTTGAACACGGAGTCGAGGTTGGTGCGGATCACGGCATCCCAGTTGACCTTGTCGAGCTTGCGCAGCGTCATGTCGCGCGTGATGCCCGCATTGTTCACGAGAATGTCGACCGGGCCGACGTCCCGCACGATCTTCTCGATGCATTGCTGGCATGAATCGTGATCGGCCACGTCCACCGGATACGCATGGAATTCGCGGCCGGCCGCATGCATCTCGGTCAGCCAGCGGTCCGCGCCGGTGTTGTTCGGCGAATACGTGACGACTACCCGATGACCCGCGTCGTTCAACCTGATGCTGACCGCTTCGCCGAGGCCGCCCATCCCACCCGTCACAACTGCAATTCGCTTAGTCATACTATGAATTACCGACAAAAAAGTAATCGATGAAAGGCGGGGCGACGGCATCGGACATGCCGCCGCCCCACCGCTTCGATGCGCAGCCCCCGCCCGCTTCGCGGACGCGTCGCGCATCGGCACCGCGCTTTGTTGTTGACTGCCTGTGTTGCGCGAAAACCGTCCGGCTCGCCCGCGGCACTGGCCCACGCCGCAAAGCGAACCGTGTCGTCAGGCCGCTGCTCCGACGCGCTCGACCGCGAGCGCGACGCCCATCCCGCCGCCGATGCACAGCGACGCCAGCCCGCGCTTCGCATCGCGCTTGACCATCTCGTGCAGCAGCGTCACCAGGATCCGGCAGCCCGACGCACCGATCGGGTGGCCGATCGCGATCGCCCCGCCGTTCACGTTCACCTTCGACGTGTCCCAGCCCATCTGCTTGTGCACCGCCAGCGCCTGCGCCGCGAACGCCTCGTTGATCTCCATCAGGTCCAGGTCGCCCGGCGTCCAGCCCGCGCGCTCCAGCGCACGGCGCGACGCCGGCACCGGGCCCATGCCCATCACGCTCGGGTCCACGCCCGCGTTCGCATACGCCTTGATCCGCGCCAGCGGCGTCAGGCCCAAGGCGGCTGCCTTCTGCGCCGACATCACCAGCACCGCCGCCGCTCCATCGTTCAGCCCCGACGCGTTCGCCGCCGTCACCGAGCCGTCCTTCGCGAACGCCGGCTTCAGCCCCGCCAGCGACTCCGCCGTCACGCCGTGACGCACGAACTCGTCCGTCGCGAACTGCAGCGGCTCGCCCTTGCGTTGCGGAATCGACACCGGCACGATCTCGTCGTCGAAGCGCCCGGCCTTCTGCGCGGCTTCCGCCTTGTTCTGCGACAGCGCCGCGAACGCGTCCTGCTCTTCGCGCGTGATCCCGTATTCCTTCGCGACGTTCTCCGCCGTGATCCCCATGTGGTACTGGTTGTACACGTCCCACAGCCCGTCGACGATCATCGTGTCGACCAGCTTCGCGTCGCCCATCCGGAACCCGTCGCGCGAGCCCGGCAGCACGTGCGGCGACGCGCTCATGTTCTCCTGGCCACCCGCGATCACGATCTCCGCGTCGCCCGCGACGATCGCGTTCGCCGCCAGCATCACGGCCTTCAGGCCCGAGCCGCACACCTTGTTGATCGTCATCCCCGGCACGGCGTTCGGCAGCCCCGCCTTGATCAGCGACTGCCGCGCCGGGTTCTGCCCGGAGCCGGCCGTCAGCACCTGGCCCATGATCACTTCGCTGACCTGCTCGGGCTTCACGCCCGCACGCTCCAGCACTGCGCGGATCACCGTCGCGCCCAGTTCGGGCGCCGCAACCTTCGCCAGCGAGCCGCCGAATTTGCCGACCGCGGTCCGCGCGGCCGATACGATCACTACATCCGTCATGTTCAATTCCTGCATCGAAATCAGTTCGTCGTTGTGACGCCGGCACGGGGCGACGGCGCGCGTCGGGCCAACCGGTGCGATCGCGGTCGCGGTCGCGCGCCGTGTTGGCGGGCGGCGCCTGTTCGCACCGGCGGCACGACACACCGCCGCACGGGCAACCGTGCACGGGCGTCTTGCGGCGCATCGGACGCTCGCCGGCCCCCGCGTGGCACACGCGGCGCCGGCGCCGTCCGGCGCCGATCAAGCGTGTCGCGCCTGCGCGCGACACGCGTTCAGCACGCGTTCAGATCACGCAGCCGATTCGCGCGCAGCCGCGGCGTCCTTGCGGGCGGCCGCAGCCGTCTGCTTGGCACCGCGCGTGGCCGTTTCGCTGACTGCATCGAAACCGCTCTGCGCCGCTTCGATCGCCTGCCCCGTCGCTGCACGCACGGAGTCGGCCGCGGCGGTCGCCGCGGACAACGCCGAATTCAGCGCGGCCACCACCGGCGCCGAGCCGGCCGGTGCGTGCTTCGACAGTTCGCCGAGCACGTCCTTCAGGCGCTTGTCGTTCTGTTCGTACTGGGCCTGCGCGACCTTCGCCCACTCGGATTGCGTCGACACCGCGATGTCGAACAGATGGCGGCCATACGACACGACCTTGCCGGCCGCTTCCTGCGGCGCGGCGACCTGCTGCGCGAAGCCCGCGGCCGGGTTGTTGCCGTTGAACGCGTTCTTCAGCTTGTCCTCGTATTCCTCGAGCGCCGTGCGGGCCGCTTGCAGGTTGAGTTCGACGACGGCCTCGAAACCGTGGATCGCCGGACGGGCGATCGCGAACCAGGCGGCGATACCGGATTGATAATCGGCGGCGAGTTTTTCGGGGGCAAATACGGACATCGGGCACGCTCCTGTTAGCAATGCGAGAGACGACGTAAAGAAAAATGGAAGCTTGATCGACAGCGCTTCCTTATTGACGACCCGTACCTGTTTGAGCACGAGCGGTTGAAGGAAGTCATTTTAGAGCGATTAATTGTCAATTAAATGGCATTAATGATAGGTATAAACCCTTATTACCCTTTAGAGCGGCCGCCGTAGCCCGGCGCGCCGACATCGCGGGCAGGATGCCCGCACGCTCCGCCCCGCAATGCCTTTTTACCTTTTTACAGCATAGCGCATCGTGACATCGCGCAATATTTACCAATCCATTATTCCGTTTATTAGAAAACCGGCCCTCATTAAAAATGGAGTGGCCGCCGATGTAATCGTTTTTTCGGGATTTATTATGAAATCGTTTTCTGGATTATTAATGACGAATTCAATGATCGGATGAATTACGGTCGCGATAAAAACGAGGCCGCTCGAAGCGGCCTTGGTCGATGCGGTGAAGCGGGGGGTCAGCCGGCCAGTTCGCGATGCAGCGCGCGGAATTCCTGCGCGAGCTTGTGGGTCGGCTCGAGATGGATCACCGGCGTCGACTGCTGATGCGATTCGCGGATCTTCACCGACGCGGACAACCGCGACGCGAGCACCGGCAGCCCTTCGTCGACGAGTTCGTTGACCAGCCGTTGCGGCAGGCTCGCGCGCGGCTGGAACTGGTTGATGACGATCCCTTCGACTTCGAGCGCCGCGTTGTGGTCCTGCTGGATTTCCTTCACGTTCTCGAGCAGCGTGTACAGCGCGCGGCGCGAGAAATCGTCGCAGTCGAACGGGATCAGGCAGCGCTCGACCGCGATCAGCGCCGAGCGCGTATAGAAGTTCAGCGCGGGCGGCGTGTCGATGTACACCGCATCGTAAGTGTCGAGCTCGTTGAGCGCGTCGCGCAGCTTGTAGATCTTGTAGCGCGATTCGAGCTTGCCGTGCAGCGTGTCGAGATCCGGATGCGCGGGCATCACGTCGAGTCCGTCGAACGGGGTCGCGTGGATGAACGACGCGATGTCGACCGGCCGGAAGTTGAAGGTCAGCGCGGTTTCGAAGAAACCGGCCACGCCCGGTTGCGCGTCGGCCGCCGCGTCGCCGAGCAGGTAGCGCGTCGAGTTCGCCTGCGCATCGAGATCGATGACGAGCGTGCGCAATCCTTCGCTCGCGCTGATCGCCGCCAGGTTGCAGACGATCGTCGACTTGCCCACGCCGCCCTTCTGGTTGAATACGACCCGCCGCATGGTGTCCCCTCGCTCGAAACGTCGAAACGGCCAGCTTAGCGGGTCAATCATGGCGACCGCGTGACGCAGGTCGAATTGGACGCGACAGTGCGCGCCACGCGTCACACGCGCGGCACCGCGCCCGATACGTAGCGGTTGCCGGGCACGCTCCACCGCCACGGGAGATCCTGGCCGACGCGAACGCCGATGCGCGGCCCGCCCGCCAGATCGGCGGGCGGCGCCAGCCCGTCGTCGTCGATCGCGAACCCTTGATGCGCGCCGGCCAGGTCGACGCCATCCTGCGCGCCGCCGATCCCCATCGCCTGCGTCAGCCGGGCCGGCCCGCGGCACAAGTCGCGATCGCGCGTGCGCGGCGGCCGCGCCGCACGCATCTGTTCGAGTCCGTGCAGCGGCTCCAGCGCCCGGATCAGCACGCCCGTTCCAGCGCCGTCCGGGCCGCACACGCAGTTGCAGCACCAGTGCATGCCGTACGTGAAATAGACGTAGAAGTGCCCGGGCGGCCCGAACATCGTCGCGTTGCGCGGGGTCTTGCCGCGATAGGTGTGCGCCGCCGGATCGAGTGCGCCCGCATACGCTTCCACTTCGACGATGCGGCCGGCCCGGCCGTCCGCGGCCGCGAGGATCTTGTTGAGCAGTTGCGGCGCGACCTCGGTGGCCATGCGGTCGAAGAATGCGCGCGGCACGATGGTGCCCGGCCACGGAGCCACCGTCTTACTGCGTCGCATCGTGTCCCTCCGTGATCGCCGCGAAATGAAGCTCGCGATACGCATCGATCAGATCGTCGAGCCCGAATGCGCGGTTTCTCCCGCTGGGATTCGGCAGCACCCACACCCGCGCATGCTCGATGCGGGCCGACTGCAATCCCCACGCGACTTCGCGCTGCCCCGACAGCGCCGAATAGGCCACCTTGCCGAGAAACGCGACGAAGCGCGGCGCATGCTGCGCGACTTTCTGCTGGAACGCGGCGCCGGCGGCCGCGAATTCCGCGCGCGAAAGCTGATCGGCACGCGCGGTCGGCCGCGGCACCACGGCCGTCAGCCCGCAGCCGTAACGGAGGATCTCGCGATCGTCCAGCGGCGAAATTTCCGTCGGCGTGAAGCCGGCGAGATGGAGCACGCGCCAGAAGCGGTTGTTTCTCCCCGCGAAGTGATGGCCGGTCGCGGCCGCGAGCAGGCCGGGATTGATCCCGCAGAACAGGACGTCGAGATCGGGCGCGATGAGGTCGGAGAGTGCGTCAGCCACGGTTCATCCGGCGTGCGACTGGCGGGAACGACGTAAACGAAACAAGGCCCGAAAACCCGGGCCAAGCGACTGGCTTGACTCGGATATTCGGGCCCATCGTGATGCGAGGGTGCGACTGGCGATCAGAACGGGATATCGTCGTCCATCTCGTCGAAGCCGCCGCCTGCCGGTGCGCTCGGACGGCTCTGGCCGCCACCACCCGCACCGCCACGCGCCGCGCCGCCGCCGCCGGCACGACCGCCGCCGCCACGCTCCGCCTGCTCGCCGCGACCGCCGCCACCACCACCACCGTAGCCGCCGCCATAACCGCCTTCGTCACCGCCGCCACCGCCGCCGCCCGAACCGCCGCGGCCGCCGAGCATCTGCATCTGTTCGGCGACGATTTCGGTCGAGTAACGGTCCTGGCCGTCCTGGCCCTGCCACTTGCGCGTGCGGATGCGGCCTTCGATATAGACCGACGAACCCTTCTTCAGGTACTCGCTGACGATTTCCGCCAGACGGCCGAAGAACGCGACGCGATGCCACTCGGTCATTTCCTTGAAATCGCCGCTCGCCTTGTCCTTGTAGCGATCGGTCGTCGCGAGACGGATGTTCGCAACCGCGTCGCCGCTCGGCAGGTAACGGACTTCAGGATCGGCGCCGAGATTGCCGACGAGGATGACCTTGTTGACGGATGCCATGTGTTTCTCCAGTAAATTCGATGCCGGGCCGCCCCCGTGTGTCGCCGGAACGGCCCGCCGGGCACGCCGGCGCGCTGCCGATGCCTGCCCGAGTGAGGTTCAGGCCTTGCGCGGCGGCGCCTTCATATTGGCCGCGATTATAAGCCACGCGGCCACGAGCCCCGAACACGTGTAGAACACCGTGTTCGCGCCCCCATGCTTCAGCAGCCAGCCGCCCACGATGCCGCCGAGCGCGAGCCCGATCGACTGCGTGGTGTTGTAGACGCCCGTGGCCGCGCCCTTGCGCGAACCCGGCGCGAGCTTCGACACGAGCGACGGCTGCGACGCTTCCAGGATGTTGAACCCGAGGAAGTAGACGAAGAGAATCGCCGCCACAATCAGGATGGTATGCGGCGCGCTGCCCAGCAGCAATTGACCGATCAGGATAGCCAGAATGCCGCCGAGCAGCACCGGCTTCATCTTGCCCCGTTTTTCCGCGACGATGATCGCCGGCACCATCATCACGAACGCGAGCCCCATCACCGGCAGGTAGACCTTCCAGTGCGCGGCGACCGGCAGCCCGCCGTCGACCAAGAGGCGCGGCACGACGAGGAACAGCGCCGTCTGCGTCGCATGCAGCACCAGCACGCCGAAGTTCAGGCGCAGCAGCTCGACGTTGTGCAGCACCTCGGCGAACGGCGCGGGCACGTGCACGGGCTTCGCCGCATCGGGCACGATCCACAGCACGACGCCGATCGCGAGGATCGACAGCACGCCGACGATCGCGAACAGCCCGCTCATCCCGACCCAGTGGAACACGATCGGCGCGCCGACGATCGCGACCGCGAACGACACGCCGATCGACCCGCCGACCATCGCCATCGCCTTCGTGCGGTTCTGCTCGGAAGTCAGGTCGGCGATGAACGCGAGCACCGCCGACGACACGGCGCCCATCCCCTGGATCACGCGGCCGACGATGATCCACGTGATGTCGTGCGCGAACGCGGCGACGAAGCTGCCGAGCGCGAAGATCACGAGGCCGGTGGCGATCACCGGCTTGCGGCCGAACTTGTCGGACGCCCAGCCGTAGAAGATATAGAACAGCGACTGCGTGACGCCGTAGGCCCCGAGCGCGATCCCGACGAGCAGCACGTTGTCGCCGCCCGGGATGGTTTTCGCGTAGACCGAGAACACCGGCATGATCATGAACAGGCCGAGCATGCGCAACGCGAAGATCGCCGCGAGCGACGTGGTCGCGCGCAGTTCGGGCGCAGTCATGCGGGAAGACGTGGCAGACGGATTGGACATCGGGAATGAATTTCGAATGATCGGAATGTCCGCCCGGCGGCGGGCGGCGGAAGATCAGGACCGGCGGCCTGGCGGCCTTTCGGGCGACGCGTCGGGGCCGGATGCAGACGGCCTGCGGGCCGCCCGGAACCGTGCGGCGCGACCGCATTCCCCGGCGCAGGTGTCGCCTTGCTGCCACCTGCTGTAAAGGCTGGGGGCCGTAAACGACGGTCTCGAAAAGCCGTTATAGTAGCAGGTTTGGTTCCCTCCATTTTCGCCAGGTTCATGGAACAGATCCGTATCCGTGGGGCACGCACCCACAACCTGAAAAACGTCAATCTCGACCTGCCGCGCCACAAGCTGGTCGTGATTACCGGGTTGTCCGGGTCGGGCAAGTCGTCGCTCGCGTTCGACACCCTTTATGCCGAAGGCCAGCGCCGCTACGTGGAAAGCCTGTCCGCGTACGCCCGCCAGTTCCTGCAGTTGATGGAGAAGCCCGACGTCGACCTGATCGAGGGGCTGTCGCCGGCGATCTCGATCGAGCAGAAGGCCACGTCCCACAACCCGCGTTCGACCGTCGGCACGGTCACGGAAATCCACGACTACCTGCGACTTTTGTACGCACGTGTCGGCACGCCGTACTGCCCCGACCACGACATCCCGCTCGAGGCGCAGAGCGTGTCGCAGATGGTCGACGCGGCGCTCGCGCTGCCCGAGGAAACCAAGCTGATGATCCTCGCGCCCGTCGTCGCGAACCGCAAGGGCGAGCACGCCGAGCTGTTCGAGGACATGCAGGCGCAGGGCTTCGTGCGCTTTCGCGTGCGCTCGGGCGGCGGCGCCGCGAACGAAGGCGTCGCGAAGATCTACGAGGTCGAGTCGCTGCCGAAGCTGAAGAAGAACGACAAGCACACGATCGACGTCGTCGTCGATCGCCTGAAAGTGCGCCCGGACATGAAGCAGCGGCTCGCCGAATCGTTCGAAACCGCGCTGCGCCTGGCCGACGGCCGCGCGATCGCGCTCGAGATGGATACCGATCACGAGCACCTGTTCAGCTCGAAGTTCGCGTGCCCGATCTGCTCGTACTCGCTGCAGGAGCTCGAGCCGCGCCTGTTCTCGTTCAACAACCCGATGGGCGCGTGCCCGGAATGCGACGGCCTCGGCCAGATCACGTTCTTCGACCCGAAGCGGGTCGTCGCGCACCCGTCGCTGTCGCTGGCCGCGGGCGCGGTGAAGGGCTGGGACCGCCGCAACCAGTTCTACTTCCAGATGCTGCAGAGCCTCGCGGCGTTCTACGAGTTCGACATCGACGCCGCATTCGAGGATCTCCCCGAAAAGATCCGCAAGGTGCTGCTGTTCGGCTCGGGTAAGCAGACGATCCCGTTCTCGTACATCAACGAGCGCGGCCGCACGACGATCCGCGAGCACGTGTTCGAAGGGATCATCCCGAACCTCGAGCGCCGTTACCGCGAGACCGATTCGGTCGCGGTGCGCGAAGAGCTGTCGAAGTACCAGAACAACCAGCCGTGCCCGTCGTGCGACGGCACGCGCCTGCGCCGCGAGGCGCGCCACGTGCGGATCGGCACCGGCGACTACGCGCGCGGCATCTATGAAATCAGCGGCTGGCCGCTGCGCGACGCGCTCGGCTACTTCGACGGGCTGACGCTCGACGGCGCGAAGCGCGAGATCGCCGACAAGGTGATCAAGGAAATCGTCGCGCGCCTGACGTTCCTGAACAACGTCGGCCTCGACTACCTGTCGCTCGAGCGCAGCGCCGAGACCTTGTCGGGCGGCGAGGCGCAGCGCATCCGGCTCGCGTCGCAGATCGGCTCGGGGCTCACGGGCGTGATGTACGTGCTCGACGAGCCGTCGATCGGCCTGCACCAGCGCGACAACGACCGCCTGATCGCGACGCTCAAGCACCTGCGCGACCTCGGCAACTCGGTGATCGTCGTCGAGCACGACGAGGACATGATCCGCACGGCCGACTACGTGGTCGACATGGGCCCCGGCGCGGGCGAGCACGGCGGCGTCGTGGTCGCCGAAGGCACGCCGAAGCAGGTGCAGTCGAATCCGCAGTCGCTGACCGGCCAGTACCTGCTCGGCAAGCGCGTGATCGAGTATCCGGACGAGCGGCTCGCGCCCGATCCGGAGCGGATGCTGCGCATCGTCGACGCGCACGGCAACAACCTGAAGCACGTCGATCTGGAACTGCCGGTCGGCCTCCTGACCTGCATCACCGGCGTGTCGGGCTCCGGCAAGTCGACGCTGATCAACGACACGCTGTATCACGCGGTCGCGCGCCACCTGTACGGCTCGGCCGCCGAGCCGGCGCCGCACGAGGCGATCGAGGGCCTCGAGCACTTCGACAAGGTGATCAACGTCGACCAGTCGCCGATCGGCCGCACGCCGCGCTCGAACCCGGCCACGTACACGGGCCTGTTCACGCCGATCCGCGAGCTGTTCTCGGGCGTCCCGACGTCGAAGGAGCGCGGCTACGATCCGGGCCGCTTCTCGTTCAACGTGAAGGGCGGCCGCTGCGAATCGTGCCAGGGCGACGGCGTGCTGAAGGTCGAGATGCACTTTTTGCCGGACGTCTACGTGCCGTGCGACGTGTGCCACGGCAAGCGCTACAACCGCGAAACGCTCGAAGTGCAGTACAAGGGCAAGAACATCAGCGAAGTGCTCGACATGACGGTCGAGCACGCGTACGAGTTCTTCAGCGCGGTGCCGGTCATCGCACGCAAGCTGAAGACGCTGCTCGACGTCGGCCTCGGCTACATCCGCCTCGGCCAGTCGGCCACAACGCTGTCGGGCGGCGAGGCGCAGCGCGTGAAGCTGTCGCTGGAGCTGTCCAAGCGCGACACCGGCCGCACGCTGTACATCCTCGACGAGCCGACCACCGGCCTGCACTTCCACGACATCGCGCTGCTGCTGGAAGTGATCCACCGGCTGCGCGACCAGGGCAACACGGTCGTGATCATCGAGCACAACCTCGACGTGATCAAGACGGCCGACTGGGTGATCGACCTCGGCCCCGAGGGCGGCGCCGGCGGCGGCCAGATCATCGCGCAAGGCACGCCCGAGCAGGTCGCGAAGACGAAGGCGAGCTTCACCGGCAAGTACCTCGCGCCGCTGCTCAAGCGTCCGACCCGCAAAGTCGCGGCCGGCTGACGCCGCTCCACCCTGCCCGCGCGCGGCCGTCCGGCCGCGCGCCTCCTCGTTTTCCCTTCTGCGTTTACACCACGCGCCAAACGGCCCGTTTGCGGACCATAATGGCAGCTATACTTTACGGTCGTAAGGTTCGCCATCCGCACCAATCCGGTGCGGCGCCGGGCGGCCCGCACGCTGCCGCGCGCTGCGCGGCACGACACACGGACGACAGGAATCCACGATGGAGAAGCAACAAGAGTCGCGCGACACGCAGAACCGCGAGCCGCACCTGCGCAGCGTGCGGCTGACGAGCGACTTGAGCCTGCCGAAGCTGTCGGCACTCGAGATCGGCAGCTATCTCTTCGCGCTCGTCATGATGTGGCTCGTCCTCGAGCTCCGGCTGCTCGGCGGGATGCTCGCCGGCCTGCTCGTCTATCAGCTGATCCACACGATCGCACCCGTGATCGAACGTCACACCACCAGCATGCGCGCGCGCTGGGTCGCCGTCGTGCTGTTGTCGATCGCGATCGTCGGCGCGCTCACCGGCCTGACGATCGGCATCATCGAGCATTTCGAGCACACGGTGCCGAACCTGCAGAGCCTGCTCGACCAGCTGATGCAGATCGTCGAGCAGACCCGCGCACGCACGCCGGCGTGGATCGCCAATCTGCTGCCCGTCGACGTCGAACAGATGAAGACGAAGGCGGCCGTGCTGATGCACTCGCACATGGACCAGCTCCAGCAAAGCGGCAAGAGCGTCGCGCGCGGCTTCGGCCACGTGCTGTTCGGGATGATCATCGGCGCGATGATCGCGATCGGCGTCGAGCAGGGCAAGGTGCGCCGGCCGCTGTCGACCGCGCTCGTCATGCGCGTGTCGCGCTTCTCCGACGCGTTCCGCCGCATCGTGTTCGCGCAGATCAAGATCTCGGCGATCAACGCGGCATTCACCGGCATCTACCTGCTCGTCGCGCTGCCGATCTTCCACCAGCGGCTGCCGCTGTCGAAAACGCTCGTGCTCGTCACGTTCATCGTCGGCCTGCTGCCGGTGATCGGCAACCTGATCTCGAACACGCTGATCGTCGCGGTGTCGCTGTCGGTCAGCATGGGCACCGCGATCGCGTCGCTCGCGTTCCTCGTGGTCATCCACAAGCTCGAATACTTCCTGAACGCGAAGATCATCGGCGGCCAGATCGAGTCGCGCGCGTGGGAGCTGCTGCTCGCGATGCTGATCATGGAGGCCGCGTTCGGGCTGCCGGGCGTGATCGCCGCGCCGATCTTCTATGCGTACCTGAAACGCGAGCTGTACCTGCTGCGGCTGATCTGAAGCCGCCCGCCAGCCAGCGGAAAGCAAAAACGCCGCGCCCCGTGAAGGGCGCGGCGTTTTCGTTTGCGGCGCGGGCCTGCCGGGGCCGGCGAATCAGCGGAACACGACCGTCTTCGTCCCGTTCAGCACGATCCGGTGCTCGACGTGCCACTTCACCGCCCGCGCGAGCGTCACGCACTCGACGTCGCGGCCGATCGCGGTCAGCTGGTCGGGCGTCATGCTGTGATCGACACGTTCGACTTCCTGCTCGATGATCGGGCCTTCGTCGAGATCGGTCGTCACGTAGTGCGCGGTCGCGCCGATCAGCTTCACGCCGCGGTCGAATGCCTGGTAGTACGGCTTCGCGCCCTTGAAGCTCGGCAGAAACGAATGGTGGATGTTGATCGCCCGCCCGGCGAGCTGCTCGCACATATTCGGCGACAGGATCTGCATGTAGCGCGCGAGCACGACGAGATCGGCCTGGTGCTCGTCGATCACTTCCAGCACGCGCGCTTCCTGCGCGGCCTTCGCGGCATCGGACGAACCGCCGATCAGCGGGAAGTGATGGAACGGAATGTTGTAGCTCGCCGCGAGCTGGTAGAACTCCTTGTGGTTCGACACGATCGCCGGAATCTCGATCGGCAGCTGGCCCGTGCGATAGCGGAACAGCAGGTCGTTCAGGCAGTGGCCGATCTTCGACACCATGATCACGACGCGCGGCTTCACGGCCGCATCGTGCAGCTCCCAGCGCATCGAGAACTGTTCGGCGAGCGGCGCGAATTCCTTGCGAAGCGTGTCGAGCGCCGACGCGGCATCCACGCCGCCGCCGTCCTGCTCGAAGTGCACGCGCATGAAGAACTCGCTGGTGCGGCTGTCGCCGAACTGCGCGGAATCGAGGATGTTGTTGCTGCGCTCGAACAGGAAGCCCGAGACCGCATGGACGATGCCGTGCCGGTCGGGGCACGACAGTTTCAAGATAAAGCTGTGATCGGTCGGCATGACCGCTACTCCCATTGTTTCCGTATTCGTCAAATTGCCCGTTCGCGCCGCGCGGCTGCGCGCTCGGCGCGCGTCACGCCGCCGGTACGAACAGCGCGTCGATGCCGGCCGCGTCGGCCGCCGCAATCCAGCGGTGGCGCAGCAGCGTATCGAGCGTCGCGAGGCTCGCATCCATCGTCGCGCGGCCTTCGCGCAACCAGCCGATCACCTCGGGCACGCTGGCCAGCAGGTGCTCGGCCACTTCGCCGTCCTGGTTGCGTGGCGCGAAGTCGTGCGGCAGCGGCAGGTCGTACACGAAGATCAGTTCGGATTGCGTGCCTTCCGGCAGCGAATTCAGCACCTGCACCGTGCGGCCCGCGATCGCGCGCGCCGCCAGGTCGGCCGGAATGCCGGCTTCTTCCCAGCATTCCTTCGCGAGCGTCTCGTGAACGCCCAGCCCCCAGCCGATCCCGCCCGCGACGACGTTGTCGAGCATGCCGGGGTCGGTGGCCTTGGTCGCGCTGCGGCGGCCGAGCCACATCTTCGGCGCAGCCGCGGCGGGCGGCTCGCCCGGCGTAACCGCATATTCTACGATGCCGTTCACGTGCACCGCATAGGTCTGCGTGCCGAAGAAGCGCGACGCGGCGCGCTCGATGTACGCGAGCGGCGGATCGTCGAAGCGGTTGCGGATCGCGTAGATCTCGTCGCGCCAGCCGGGAATCGCGCCTTCGGCGGCGAGCGCGCCGATCGCGCTGGCCAGCGCCATGCTGCGCGCGTCGACCGAATCGTAGCGCGCCGACAGCACGACGCGCTCGCCGGTCAGCTCGAACACGTCGGGCCAGCGCGCGAGCTTCGCGACGTCCTGGCGGCGCACCCAGCCGACCGCCTGGCCGGCGATCTCGAAACGCAGGTGCGCGGCCGGATCGAAGCGGCGCGCGGCCGCGATGCACGGAAACGTCATCGTCATCAATCCTTCAGCGCGACGCGAATGCCGATCGCGATGAACGTCGCGCCGGCGATCCGGTCGAGCCACACGCCGGCCTTCGGGCGGCGCTTCAGCCACGTGCCGATCATGCCCGCGCCGACGCCGAACAGCGAGAAGACCGCGGCCGTCTGCAGCATGAACAGCGCGCCGAGTTCGAACATCTGCAGCGTCACGCTCTGCGCGCCGTGCGGATCGACGAACTGCGGCAGGAACACGACGAAGAACAGCGTGACCTTCGGGTTCATCAGGTTGCCGATCACGCTCTGCCGGAAGATCGTGCCGAGCGGCTGCGGCGGCCGCGCATGCGCGTTCGCGAGGCCCTGGCTGCGCAGCGCCTTGATGCCGATCCACACGAGGTACGCGGCGCCCGCGAGCTTCAGGATCTGGAACGCGACCGGCGACGAACGCAGCACGGCCGCGACGCCGAGCGCCGCGAGCGTCGTGTGGAACAGGATCCCCGCCGTGAAGCCGAGCGCGGCGACGAAGCCGGCCGCGCGACCCTGCGAGATGCCGCGGGCGAGCACCTGCAGGTTGTCGGGACCCGGCGCGAACGTGATCGCGATCGACGTGGCGAGAAACAGCATGAAGTTGGGCATCGTGACCTCGCTGCGGAATGTGAACCAGGCGTGAATCAGCGCAAGCCGGGGCGGCCCGCCCCGGGGGACCGGCGTTCAGTGGCCGGAGAATTCGGTAACGGTGTAGACCGGCAGTCCGGCGTTGCGCAGCAGCGCCGAGCCGCCGAGATCGGGCAGGTCGATGATCGCCGCACCCTCGACGACCACCGCGCCGAGCCGCTGCAGCAGGTTGCGCCCCGCCATCATCGTGCCGCCGGTCGCGATCAGGTCGTCCATGATGATCACGCGATCGCCGGGGCGGCACGCATCTTCGTGGATCTCGACCGTCGCGCTGCCGTATTCGAGGTCGTACGATTCCGAACGGGTCTTGTACGGCAGCTTGCCGACCTTGCGGATCGGCACGAAGCCGACGCTCAGCTCGTACGCGACGATCGGCGCGATGATGAAGCCGCGCGCGTCGAGGCCCGCGACGTAGTCGAGCTTCGCGTCGACATAGCGTTCGACGAACAGGTCGACGAGGATGCGCAGCGCCTTCGGGCTCTGCAGCAGCGTCGTGATGTCGCGGAACTGCACGCCCGGCTGCGGCCAGTCCGGCACCGTGCGGATCTGGCTATGGATGAAGGCGACCGGATCGAGCGGTGCGCCCGACGACGAATGCGGCATGAAACTCTCCGAAAAAAACGGTGCGCGAAGATCGGGCACCGTTTCTGATCAATACGGGTCAGGTTGTGAATCGCGGCTCACGCGGCCGCGGCCGGCGGGTCGCGCCGATGGCGCGACAACCGCTCCTCCGCGAGCGCGAGCGCCTCGGGCAGCCCGCGCAGCACCACGATGTCGCTCGCGCGCAGCTTGGTCTGCGGATCGGGTTCGACGCCGCGGATGCCGTGCCGGCGGATCGCCGTGACTTCCAGCCCGAGCGCGTACAGCCCGAGTTCTTCCAGCGAACGCCCGACCGCGTCCGCGCGCGCATCGACCGGCACCGATTGTAGCCGCACCTGCTCGTGATCGTCGTCGTCCGCGTCGTCGGCGCCGCGGAAATAGCCGCGCAGCAGGCTGTAACGCTCGTCGCGCATCTCCTCGACGCGCCGCACGACCTTGCGCATCGGCACGCCGACCAGCACCAGCGTATGCGACGCCAGCATCAGGCTGCCCTCGACGATCTCCGGAATCACCTCGGTCGCGCCGGCCGCGAGCAGTTTCTCCAGGTCGGCATCGTCCACGGTACGCACGATCGCGGGCAGCGTCGGTTCGAGCTCGTGCACGTGGTGCAGCACGCGCAGCGCGGACGGCGTGTTCGCGTAGGTGATCGCGACGGCCGCCGCCCGGTGGATACCGGCCGCGAGCAGCGACTCGCGGCGCGCCGCGTCGCCGAACACCACCGATTCGCCGGCGGTCGCCGCCGCGCTCACGCGATCGGGATCGAGGTCGAGCGCGACGTACGAAATGCCTTCCTGTTCGAGCATGCGCGCGAGGTTCTGGCCCGCGCGGCCGTAGCCGCAGATGATCACGTGGCCGCGCTGCTTCAGGCTTTGCGTCGCGATCCGCGTCATCTGCAGCGACTGCTGCATCCATTCGGTCGACGACAGCCGCATCACGATGCGGTCGGCGTTCTGGATCAGGAACGGCGCGGCGAGCATCGACAGCAGCATCGACGCGAGGATCGCCTGCAGCAGCGTCGAATCGACGAGATGCCGGTCGAGGATCAGGTTCAGCAGCACGAAGCCGAATTCGCCGGCCTGCGCGAGGCCGATGCCCGTGCGCATCGCGACGCCCGGCGTCGCGCCGAACAGCCGCGCGAGCCCGGCGATCATCGTCGCCTTGAACAGGATCTGCCCGACGAAGAAGCCGAGCACGATCAGCGGATGCTCCCAGATCACGCGCGGGTCGAGCAGCATCCCCGTCGTCACGAAGAACAGGCCGAGCAGCACGTCGCGGAACGGCTTGATGTCCTCCTCCACCTGATGGCGGAACGGCGTCTCGGAAATGAGCATCCCGGCGATGAACGCGCCGAGCGCGAGCGACAGCCCGAAGCGGTCGGTGATGAACGCGGCGCCGAGCGTGACGAGCAGCAGGTTCAGCACGAACAGCTCCTGCGAGCGGCGCCGCGCGACGACGTTGAGCCAGCGCGTCATGAAGCGCTGGCCGATGACGAGCAGCAGCGCGAGCGCGATCACGATCTTGACCGCCGCGAAGCCGAGCGTGAGCGCGAGATCCTTCGACGACTCGGCGCCGAACGCGGCGATCACGATCAAGAGCGGCACCACCGCGAGATCCTGGAACAGCAGCACGCCGAAGATGTTGCGGCCGTGCTCGGTCTCGATCTCGAGCCGCTCGGCGAGCATCTTCGACACGATCGCCGTCGACGACATCGCGAGCGCGCCGCCGAGCGCGATACTGCCCTGCCACGTGATGTGCACCCAGCGCTCGAACAGCGCGCCGAGCACGAGCGCGAGCACGAGGGTCGCGACGACCTGCAAGAGGCCGAGTCCGAACACGAGCCGCTGCATCGCCCTCAGCTTCGCAAGCGAGAATTCGAGGCCGATCGAAAACATCAGGAACACCACGCCGAATTCCGCGAGGTGCTCGGCCCGTTCGAGATCCGCCGCGACGCCGAAGGCGTGCGGGCCGACCAGGATGCCGACGGTCAGATAGCCGAGCATCGGCGGCAGGTTCAACGAGCGGAATACGACGACGCCCACCACCGAGGCCAGCAGCAGCAGGGTCATTTCGAGCGGGGAAATCACAGGCGAAGCGTCCTCGTTCGTCGGGGCCACGGCAATGCGGGCGCGGGTGGTGGCGGTGGACAGGCGACCTCGGACGAGTCCGAAGGCGCGGCGCGGCGAACAAACGCCTTTGCTATACTCCGCGCATGATAGCGAAAATCAATGATGATCGGGCGCTCGCGCTCGCCCGCGACGTGCTCGACATCGAGGCGGACGCCGTGCGCGCGCTGCGCGACCAGCTCGACGGCGGCTTCGTCCAGGCCGTGGCGCTGCTGCTCGGCTGCCGCGGCCGCGTCGTGGTCTCCGGGATCGGCAAATCGGGGCATATCGCCCGCAAGATCGCAGCCACGCTGGCCAGCACCGGTACGCCGGCCTTCTTCGTCCACCCCGCCGAGGCCAGCCACGGCGACCTCGGGATGGTCACCTCCGACGACGTCTTCATCGGCATCTCCTATTCCGGCGAGTCGGAAGAACTCGTCGCGATCCTGCCGCTCGTGAAGCGGATCGGCGCGAAGCTGATCGCGATCACGGGCCGCGCGGGGTCGAGCCTCGGCACGCTCGCCGACGTGAACCTGAACGCCGCGGTGTCGAAGGAAGCGTGCCCGCTGAACCTCGCGCCCACCGCGAGCACGACCGCGGCGCTCGCGCTCGGCGACGCGCTCGCCGTCGCCGTGCTCGACGCGCGCGGCTTCGGCTCGGAAGATTTCGCGCGCTCGCATCCGGGCGGCGCGCTCGGCCGGCGCCTGCTCACCTACGTGCGCGACGTGATGCGCTCGGGCGACGACGTCCCGTCCGTCGGGCTGAACGCGACGCTGTCGGACGCGCTGTTCCAGATCACCGCGAAGCGCCTCGGCATGACGGCCGTGGTCGACGCCGACGGCAAGGTCGCCGGCATCTTCACGGACGGCGACCTGCGCCGCGTGCTCGCCCGCGACGGCGATTTCCGCACGCTGCCGATCACCGAAGTCATGACGCGCGACCCGCGCACGATCGCGCCGGATCACCTGGCCGTCGAGGCCGTGGAACTGATGGAGCGCCACCGGATCAACCAGATGCTGGTCGTCGATGCCGACGGCGCGCTGATCGGCGCGCTGAACATGCACGACCTGTTTTCGAAGAAGGTGATCTGATGAGCGCAGCGCTGACTGCGGCCGAACGCGCGAGCCGCGTGAAGCTGATGATTTTCGACGTCGACGGCGTGCTGACCGACGGCGGCCTGCTGTTTACCGCGGCCGGCGACGCGATGAAGTCGTTCAATTCGCTCGACGGCCATGGCGTGAAGCTGCTCGGCGAAGCCGGCATCGCGACCGCGATCATCACGGGCCGCCGCTCGGACATCGTCGCGGCGCGCGCGAAGGAAATGAAGATCGCGCACCTGTTCCAGGGCGTCGAGAACAAGCTCACCGTGTTCGCCGACCTGATCGCGTCGCTCGGCCTGACGGCCGACGCCTGCGGCTACATGGGCGACGACTGGCCCGACCTGCCGGTGATGCTGCGCTGCGGCTTCGCGACGGCCCCCGCGAACGCGCACCCCGAGGTGATCGCCCGCGCGCACTGGGTCGCCGAGGCCCGCGGCGGCCACGGCGCCGTGCGCGAGGTCTGCGATGCGATCCTGCGCGCGCAGCGCCGCTACGACGCGCTGCTCGCTGCCGCCTGCGGAGCCTGACCGATGAGCACGCATTTCCGCTGGACCCAGATGCTGCCGCTCGTCGCGGTCGCCGCGCTCGCGGGCGTCACGTGGTGGCTGCTGCAGGCCACGCTGCCGCCGCCCGGCGAGGGCGCCGTGCAGCCGAAGCGCCATACGCCCGACTATTTCGCCGACAACTTCTCGGTCACCGAGCTCGACCAGACCGGCACGACCCAGTACCGGCTGACGGCCGCGAAGCTGGTCCATTACGAAGACACCGAAGGCAGCGACCTGACCGATCCGGCCATGCGCGCGTTCCAGCCCGGCAAGCCGGTCGTGACGACCACCGCGAAGCGCGGCACCGTCAACGGCGACGTGTCGATCGTCGATTTGTACGACGATGCGCGCATCCTGCGCGCGGCCGGCGGCGGCGATCCGCAGATGCAGGCCGATTCCCAGCATTTCCGGATCTTCGTCAATGACGATGTGATCCAGACCGAAAAGCCGGTTAAACTTCAGCGCGGCCTGTCGCTCGTCAACGCGACCGACGGCATGAAGTACAACAACGTCACCCGGGTCATCGAGCTTTACGGCAACGTGCGCGGCACGATCGCCGCGGCGGACACGTCCGGCGGCTCGAAAGGTCAACCCAGGTGACGCATCCCTCACGTGACTGCATGAACGAACCGTTCCCTCGACAGATTTCCGGCGGCGCTGCGCGCGCCGTCCGCGCCGCGCTCGCCGCGACGCTCGTGGCGCTCCCGCTCGTCGGGCTGGCGCCGCTCGCCCATGCCGAGAAGGCCGACCAGAACAAGCCGATCAACGTCGAGGCCGACAACCTGACCTATGACGATCTGAAGCAGGTCACGGTCGCGACCGGCAACGTCGTGATCACGAAGGGCACGATCATCATCAAGGGCGATCGCGTCGAAGTGCGCCAGGACCCGGAAGGCTATCAGTACGCGACGTCGTTCGGCAGCGGCAAGAAGCACGCGACGTTCCGCCAGAAGCGCGAAGGCCTCGACGAATACATCGACGGCGACGCCGAGCGCATCGACTACGACGGCAAGCAGGATCTCACCACGCTGACCACCGCCGCGACCGTGCGCCGCCTGCAGGGCACGTCGACGGTCGCCGATACCGTGCACGGCAGCGTGATCACGTACGACGGCCAGCGCGACTTCTACACCGCGAAGGGCGGCAAGGACGTCGCGGCGCCGGGTAACCCGAACGGCCGCGTGCGCGCGATGCTGTCGCCGAAGAACGGCGGCCCCGCGCCGCTGAACGGGGCGCCGGCCAAGCTGTCGCCGTCGACCACGATCCAGGGAGCGCCGGGCCAATGAACGCGCTTCCGAACCGCCAGCCGGCCGGCACGACGAGCTCGCTCGTCGTGCGCAACCTGAAGAAGCGCTACGGCTCACGCACGGTCGTCAAGGACGTGTCGCTCGACGTGAAGAGCGGCGAAGTCGTCGGCCTGCTCGGCCCGAACGGCGCCGGCAAGACCACGTCGTTCTACATGATCGTCGGCCTCGTGCCGACGGACGCGGGCGAAATCACGCTGAACGGCAGCTCGATCAGCCTGCTGCCGATCCACAAGCGCGCGTCGCTCGGCCTGTCGTACCTGCCGCAGGAAGCGTCGGTGTTCCGCAAGCTGACCGTCGAGGAAAACATCCGCGCGGTGCTCGAGCTGCAGCACGACGAGGACGGCAAGCGGCTGTCGAAGGACGCGATCTCGTCGCGTACCGAAGCGCTGCTCGACGAGCTGCAGATCGGCCACCTGCGCGAGAACCCCGCGCTGTCGCTGTCGGGCGGCGAACGGCGCCGCGTCGAGATCGCGCGCGCGCTCGCGACCAACCCGAGCTTCATCCTGCTCGACGAACCGTTCGCCGGCGTCGATCCGATCGCGGTGCTCGAGATCCAGAAGATCGTCAAGTTCCTGAAACAGCGCAACATCGGCGTGCTGATCACGGACCACAACGTCCGCGAAACGCTCGGCATCTGCGACCACGCGTACATCATCAGCGACGGTTCGGTGCTGGCCGCCGGCGCGCCGAGCGAAATCATCGAAAACGAAAGCGTGCGCCGCGTGTACCTCGGCGAACACTTCCGCATGTAACGTCCTCCTCGTGGCTGGCTGCACCCCGCCCGGCATCGCCGCGCGGGGCTGCGCCCCGCTTTGCATCCACGCCCGCGGGCATGCCCGCGGCCGGGCGGCGCGCCGCGCGTAATCGCGGATGGCTCAATGCGCCTGGGTCGTGGCAAACTGCCGGTATGACTCCCTCCTTGCCATGAAAGCCAGCCTTCAACTCCGCCTGTCGCAACATCTTGCGCTGACGCCTCAGCTGCAGCAGTCGATCCGGCTCCTGCAGTTGTCGACGCTCGAACTGCAGCAGGAAGTCGCGATGGCCGTCGCGCAGAACCCGCTGCTCGAGAACGACGACGAATGGATCGCGAGCCCGCTGCGCGTCGCGGCGGACGGATCGCTGATCGCGCAGACGCCGCCCGCACAGAACACCGAGCCCGCCGCGACCAACGGCAGCAGCCCGTCCAGCGATCGCGCGGAGCGCGACGAACCGGCCGGCGCCGACGAATACGACGGTTACGGGTCCGGCGACGGCAACGACGGCCCGCAGTGGAACCTCGACGAATACGGCCGCTCGAGCGGCGCGTCCGACGACGACGACCTGCCGCCGCTGCAGGTGCAGGAAGCCGCGACGTCGCTGCGCGACCACCTCGCCGCGCAGTTGCGCGTCACGCAGGCCGGCCCGCGCGATCGCGCGCTCGTGATGTTCCTGATCGAATCGCTCGACGACGACGGCTACCTGACCGCCACGCTCGACGAAGTGCTCGCCGACCTGCCGCCCGAACTGGAAATCGACTGCGACGAACTCAACGCGGCGCTCGCGCTGCTGCACAGCTTCGACCCGGCCGGTGTCGGCGCGCGCTCGGCGTCCGAATGCCTGAAGCTGCAGCTGCTGCGTCTCGATCCGTCCCCGACGCGCACGCTCGCGCTCGAGATCGTGTCGCAGCACCTTGAACTGCTCGCCGCACGCGACTTCACACGGTTGCGCAAGCACCTGAAGGCGAGCGACGACGCGCTGCGCGACGCGCACGCACTGATCCGCTCGCTGGAGCCGTTCCCCGGCGCCGCATACGGCAAGGCCGAGGCCGACTACGTCGTGCCCGACATCATCGTGAAGAAGGCCGGCCAGGGCTGGCTCGCGGAGCTCAATCCGGAAGTCGTGCCGCGCCTGCGGATCAACAACCTGTACGCGAACATCCTGCGCAACAGCCGCGGCGATCCGTCGGCCGGATCGCTGAAACAGCAGCTCCAGGAAGCGCGCTGGCTGATCAAGAATATCCAGCAGCGATTCGACACGATCCTGCGTGTCGCGCAGGCTATTGTCGAGCGTCAGAAGAATTTCTTTGCGCACGGTGAAATTGCCATGCGCCCCTTGGTTTTGCGGGAAATAGCTGATACGCTGGGCCTACACGAGTCGACTGTCAGCCGTGTGACAACCGGGAAGTACATGCTGACCCCGTTCGGGACGCTTGAATTTAAGTACTTCTTCGGATCTCACGTCTCGACCGACACCGGTGGCGCCGCCTCGTCGACCGCCATCCGAGCCCTCATCAAGCAACTGATAGGAGCTGAAGACCCAAAATCGCCACTTTCGGACAGCCGCATTGCCGAGCTGCTGGCAGAACAGGGTTTCGTGGTCGCGCGCCGCACGGTTGCGAAATATCGCGAAGCCCTCAAGATCCCGGCAGTGAATCTGCGCAAGTCTCTTTAAGCCTGCTGCCTGCCCGGCGGCAGGCGTGTCCCGGCCACCGCGCACACGGGGAACAGGCCGGACGATCTGTCCGCGATACGCCGCTTCGTGCGGCACGGGCAAGTCGACCGGAGCGCCGCCTCGATGCGGCCGGGTGGCCACTCGCTTGGAGAAGCACTATGAACCTGAAGATCAGTGGACATCATCTCGAAGTCACGCCTGCGATTCGCGAATACGTGATCACCAAGCTGGACCGGGTGCTACGGCATAGCGATCAGGTGATCGATGGCACTGTGATCCTCTCGGTCGACAACCACAAGGAAAAGGACAAGCAGCAGCGCGCGGAAATCAACCTGCACCTGAAGGGCAAGGACATCTTCGTCGAAAGCGCGAACGGCAACCTGTATGCCGCGATCGATCTGCTGATCGACAAGCTGGATCGCCAGGTCGTCAAGCACATGGAGCGCCTGCAAACGCACGCGCACGACCCGATCAAGCTTCAGCCGTCGATCGACCAGATCGAGCTGCCGCCGCAATAACCGTCACCGCAACACGCACGCCGCCCGGTTCGCCGGGCGTTTTTTTTGTGACTCCGCGCGAAGGTGCAACCGGTCCGTCCGTGCTGCGCCACGCACGCGGCTGTGCTCTATAATGTTCCGGTTATCGCCGGGGGGCGTTGGATGCGGTAGCTGCGCTGCAGGTTGCCGATGCCACATGCCTTGATATCGCCGAACATGGAAAATCAGTCCGCCGCCGCAAGGAGACCCCAGGCCGCCCAATCGCCTGCCAACATGAATCGCCTAGCCAAAATCCTGCCCATAGAGAACGTCGTCATCGACCTCTCCGTCACCAGCAAGAAACGCGTCTTCGAACAAGCCGGGCTGATGTTCGAGAATCAGAACGGCATCGCCCGCAGCACCGTCACGGACAACCTGTTCGCGCGCTAGCGCCTCGGTTCGACCGGGCTCGGCGAAGGTGTCGCGATTCCGCACGGCCGCATCAAGGGCCTCAAGCACCCGCTCGCCGCGTTCGTCCGCCTCGCCGATGCGATCCCGTTCGAAGCGCCCGACGGCCAGCCGGTCGGCCTCCTGATCTTCCTGCTCGTTCCCGAGCAAGCCACCCAGCAGCACCTCGAGATCCTGTCGGAAATCGCGCAACTGCTGTCCGATCGCGACGCCCGCGAGCGTCTGCACAACGAAACGGATATCGCCGAGTTGCATCGCCTGCTCACTCAGTGGCAACCTTGAGTTGTTCCGGGCGGAATATTTCCCCGTACGAGGCGGCCCACGCCGCCGTCCAGGGCCGCCCGGCGCCGGCCCGGCATGGCGACGTCCGTCGCCGCGCGCCCGCACCGGCCCATTGGAGTGACGAGAGTCATGGATACGTCCAGCATCAACGCCCAGAGCATCTTCGACGACAACGCAGCCACGCTGAAACTGAGCTGGCTGACGGGGCATGAAGGCTGGGAACGCGGCTTTTCGGCCGACACGGTCGGCAACGCCACGTCGAGCGCCGACCTCGTCGGCCACCTGAACCTGATCCACCCGAACCGGATCCAGGTGCTCGGCGAAGCCGAAATCGACTACTACCAGCGCCAGACCGACGAAGACCGCTCGCGCCACATGGCCGAGCTGATCGCGCTCGAACCGCCGTTCCTCGTCGTCGCCGGCGGCGCCGCGGCGCCGCCCGAACTGGTGCTGCGCTGCACGCGCTCGTCCACTCCGTTGTTCACGACGCCGATGTCGGCCGCCGCGGTGATCGACAGCCTGCGGCTCTACATGTCGCGCATCCTCGCGCCGCGCGCGACGCTGCACGGCGTGTTCCTCGACATCCTCGGGATGGGCGTGCTGCTGACCGGCGATTCGGGCCTCGGCAAGAGCGAGCTCGGCCTCGAGCTGATCAGCCGCGGCCACGGCCTCGTCGCCGACGACGCGGTCGATTTCGTCCGTCTTGGCCCCGATTTCGTCGAAGGGCGCTGCCCGCCGTTGCTGCAGAACCTGCTCGAAGTGCGCGGCCTCGGCCTGCTCGACATCAAGACGATCTTCGGCGAAACCGCCGTGCGGCGGAAAATGAAGCTGAAGCTGATCGTTCAGCTCGTGCGGCGCCCCGACGGCGAATTCCAGCGCCTGCCGCTCGAAAGCCAGACCGTCGACGTGCTCGGCTTGCCGATCAGCAAGGTCACGATCCAGGTCGCGGCCGGCCGCAACCTCGCGGTGCTCGTCGAGGCGGCCGTCCGGAACACGATCCTGCAGTTGCGCGGAATCGACACGTTGCGCGATTTCATGGATCGGCAACGACTCGCGATGCAAGATCCCGACAGTCAGTTCCCCGGCAAACTCGTGTAACCCGCACGCGCCGGCCGCGCAACGCCGACGCGTCGAGCCGGTGCTATGATGAAATGTCAGGATTCTCCGTTCCCATGCGCATCGTCCTCATCACCGGCATCTCCGGCTCAGGCAAGTCCGTCGCGCTGAACGCGCTCGAAGACGCAGGCTATTACTGCGTCGACAACCTGCCGCCGCACGTGCTCCCCGAACTCGCCCGCTACCTTGCCCAGGACGGCCAGCGCCGGCTTGCGGTCGCGATCGACGCGCGCTCGAGCGCGTCGCTCGACGAGATGCCCGGCCTGATCCGCGAGCTGTCCCGCGAACACGACGTGCGCGTGCTGTTCCTCAACGCGAGCACCCAGGCGCTGATCCAGCGCTTCTCCGAAACGCGCCGCCGCCATCCGCTGTCCGGCTCGCTGTCGCACGATGCGGATGTCGGCCTGCTGTCGTCGCTCGAGGAAGCGATCGAGCGCGAGCGCGAACTCGTCGCGCCGCTCGCCGAATTCGGCCACCAGATCGATACCAGCACGCTGCGCGCGAACGCGCTGCGCACCTGGGTCAAGCGCTTCATCGAGCAGAAGAACAACGATCTGATGGTGATGTTCGAATCGTTCGGCTTCAAGCGCGGCGTGCCGCTCGACGCCGACCTGATGTTCGACGTGCGCGCGCTGCCGAATCCGTACTACGACCACCAGTTGCGCCCGCTCACCGGGCTCGACCAGCCGGTCATCGCCTTTCTCGACGCACTGCCGATCGTCCATCAGATGATCGACGACATCCATGCGTTCCTGATGAAATGGCTGCCGCACTTCCGCGATGACAACCGCAGCTACCTGACCGTCGCCATCGGCTGCACGGGCGGCCAGCATCGCTCGGTGTTCATCGCGGAAACGCTCGCCGCGCGCCTGGCGCGCGAGGCGAACGTGATCGTGCGGCATCGTGACGCGCCAGTGGATGTCGACGCGTCGTCGCGGCTCGTCTCCGAGGTCGACCGACCCTAGCGACACCCGCCCAACGCCCGCGCGCCATGTCCTCCCTATCGACCACCCTGATCGACCTGCCGTTGTTTCCGCTGCACACGGTGCTGTTTCCCGGAGGCCTGCTCCCGCTCAAGGTGTTCGAGGCGCGCTATCTCGACATGTCCCGCACGTGCCTGCGCGACGACGCCCCGTTCGGCGTGTGCCTGCTCAAGAGCGGACCCGAAGTCGCGCAGGACGGCGCGGTGTCGGTGCCCGAAACCATCGGCTGCATGGCGCGCATCACCGAGTGCGATACCGGCGAATTCGGGATGCTGTATCTGCAGGCGATCGGCACGCAGCGTTTCGAGCTGCTGTCGTATCGCGTCGAAGGCAACGGGCTGCTGGTCGGCATCGCGGAGCCGCTGCCCGACGACATCCCGCTCGAAGGCGAACAGGCGCTCGCGCAGTTCGGTTCGTGCGCCGAGGTGCTCGAGCGCATCATCGACGCGTTGAAGAAATCCGATCCGGAAAAAATGCCGTTCGGCGAACCGTTCCGCCTCGACGATCCGAGCTGGGTATCGAACCGCCTCGCGGAATTGCTGCCGCTCGACCTGCGCGCGCGACAGAAGCTGATGGAGTTTCCGGACGTCGGTGCGCGCATCGACGCCGTACACCACGTGCTCGACCGGCACGGCTGGCTATAAGGCCGGCTTGATTATCGCGGCTGATTCGTCGCGCATCGCACGTCCGAAAGCCTTTCCCACGCGCAGTGGGCCGCCGCCCTGTCGAACGCCGCCCGCGCCGCGCCTTTCCCCGGTTCGTTACAGCAGCGGCCCGCTCAGCGCATCGAGCAGCTTGCGCACGGGCGCCGGCACGCCGTACGCGTCGAGCCGGCTCAGCGGCACCCATGCGGTGTCCGCGTCCCGCGCCTGCGACGGCAGGCCGACGCCGTCCGCCAGATCGCTCAGCCGCGGCTCGATCTCGAGCCGGAAATGCGTGAACGTATGCGTGAGCGGCGCGAGCGGCACCGTGCGACCGCCACCGAAACCGCGCGCGAGATCCGCGAGCGCGGCATCGCCGTCCGCTTGCGGCAGGCTCCATAGTCCGCCCCAGATGCCGGTCGGCGGCCGGCGCTCGAGCAGCACGGCGTCGCCATCGCGCAGCACGAGCATCCAGGTCTTGCGCGTCGGCACGGCCTTCTTCGGCCGTGCGGCCGGCAGTTCGCGCTGGCGGCCGGTCGATTGCGCGACGCAGTCGCCCGCGAACGGACAGCGCGCGCAATCGGGCTTGCCGCGCACGCACAGCGTCGCGCCCAGATCCATCAGCCCCTGCGTATACGCGCTCACGTCGGCCGCGTTCGCGGCATCGGGCAGCAGCGATTCGGCGAGCGCCCACATGTCGTTCTCGACACGCTTCTCGCCCGGAAAGCCCTCGACGCCGAATACCCGCGCAAGCACGCGCTTCACGTTGCCGTCGAGGATCGTCGCGCGCGCACCGTACGCAAACGACGCGATCGCGGCGGCCGTCGAGCGGCCGATGCCCGGCAGTTCGGCCAGCGCGTCGGGCGTCGCCGGAAACGCGCCGCCGTGCTCGGCGACGACGACCTGCGCGCAGCGGTGCAGGTTGCGCGCGCGCGAGTAGTAGCCAAGGCCCGCCCACAGCGCCATCACGTCGTCGCTCGGCGCGGCCGCGAGCGCGGCGACGTCCGGGTAGCGATCGAGAAAGCGCGTGTAATACGGAATGACGGTCGATACCTGCGTCTGCTGCAGCATGATTTCCGACAGCCAGATCCGGTACGGATCGCGGGTGTTCTGCCACGGCAGGTCATGGCGGCCGTGCGCGCGCTGCCACGCGACGAGACGCGTGGCGAACGTGCGGTGCAGCGGCGTGGCGGGGAACGGAGCGGGGGCGATGCGGGGCGGCTTCAAGTTATCGAATTGTGGAAAAGGGTTTCAACGCTGGCACGTCGGGCAGTAATAGGTCGACCGCTGGCCCTGCACGATCTGGCGAATCGGCGTGCCACATACGCGGCACGGCTGGCCGGCGCGATCGTAGACGAAACAGTCGAGCTGGAAGTAGCCGCTTTCGCCGTTGCTGCCGACGAAATCGCGCAATGTACTGCCGCCGCGCTCGATCGCGTCCGCGAGCGTCGCGCGCACCGCGTCGGCCAGCCGCTCGTAGCGCGGCAGCGAAACCTTGCCGGCAGCCGTCGTCGGCCGGATGCCGGCGCGAAACAGGCTCTCCGACGCGTAGATGTTGCCGACGCCGACGACCATGTCGCCCGCGAGCAGCGCCTGCTTGACCGACACCGTGCGGCCCCGCGTGCGCGCATGCAGCAGCGCGCCGGTGAACGCCGGCGAAAACGGCTCGACGCCGAGGCTCGCGAGGAGCGGATGCGCATGCACGTCGCCGGCTTCGCGCGGGTGCCACAGCACGGCGCCGAAGCGGCGCGGATCGCGGAACCGCAGCACGAATTCGTCGAAGATCCAGTCGATGTGGTCGTGCTTCGCGGCGACCGGCACGCCGGCCGCGGGCAGCACGCGCAGCGTGCCCGTCATCCCGAGGTGGACGATGAACCAGCCCGCATCGACCTCGAACAGCAGATATTTGCCGCGGCGCTCGACGGCGAGCACCTCGCGCGCGCGCAACTGCTCGGCGAGCCCCGCCGGCACGGGCCAGCGCAGCATCGCGGTACGGACGTCGACACGCTCGACGCGGCGGCCCGCGACAAAGGGCTCGATGCCCCGGCGCGTGACTTCGACTTCTGGCAACTCTGGCATGTTTTGCGGGTCTGAGGCTACGGTCTGCTTACAGAAAGAATGCGCATGCGGCGCCACGAGAACGGCCGTTCTCGCGACGACCCCGAATTAAACACGGGAATGCCCGAAATCGCCCGGCCTGGCAGCACGCGAGGCGGGCGATTTCGGGCATTCGCATGTGGGTTCCACAGGTAAACGGACCCTATCACGATCGTGCGTGTATTGTAGCGAGCGCGTTACAATCGGTTGAAACATCGAACGGATTTCCATGACCCTGCCCTCGAAGCTGCTTCAGAAGCGCCCCGCCGCCGTGCGCGGCGCGCGCGCCTTCCCGGTCCGCCGTGCACTCGGTGCCGCGCTGTTTGCCGCCTGGACCCTCACCGCCTTTCCGGCCCACGCGCAGGATCCGGCCTCGGACGACGCGGAGCCGCAGGGTGCGTTCGAGCATGTGATGCCGGACGAGCAGAAAAATCTCCCCGCTGTGCCGCTGACGAGCCAGATCGTCTATCAGGTGCTCGCCGCCGAGGTCGCGCTTCAGCGCAACCAGCCGGCGCCGGCCTACCAGACCTACCTCGCGCTGGCCCGCGACACGCGCGACCCGCGCATGGCGCAGCGCGCGACCGAAATCGCGCTCGGCGCGCAGAGCCCGGCCGACGCGCTGTCCGCCGCGAATCTGTGGCGCCAGTACGCACCGGATTCGAACCGGGCATCGCAGGTCGACGCCGCGCTGCTGGTGCTCGCCGGCAAGCCGGCCGATGCGCAGCCGATGCTCGCGCGCGAGCTGGCCCGCGCGACCGGCGACACGCGCGGTCCGGCGATCCTCGCACTGCAGGCGCTGCTGGTACGCGGCCCCGACCGCGTCGGCGGCCTCGCGGTGCTGAAGGACATGCTGAAGAACGACATGAATCGCCCCGAGGCGCAGCTCGCGATCGCGCGGCAGCAGCTCGCGGTCGACGACAAGGACGGCGCCGCGCAATCGCTGAAGCAGGCGCTGCAGATCCGCCCCGACTACCTGCCGGCGGCGCTGATGCTGTCGCAGATGGGGCCGGCGGAACGCGCGGCGGGCATCGCGTCGTTCGAGAAATATGTTCAGCAGAATCCGAAGTCCCGCGACGCGCGGCTCGCACTGTCGCAGCTCTATCTCGCCGACGACCGCCTCGATGACGCGCAGAAGCAGTTCGAGACGATGCGCAAGCTCGACTCGAAGGATCCGACGCCGCTGATGGCGCTCGCGCTGATCAAGATCCAGCAGAAGAAACTCGACGAGGCGACCGGCTACCTGAAGCAGTACGTCCAGCTCGGCGACAAGCAGCCGAACCTCGACGTCGGCCAAGGCTACATCTACCTCGCGCAGATCGCGATCGACCAGAACAACGACGCGCAGGCGTCGCAATGGCTCGACAAGGTCGACCAGACGAGCCAGCACTACCTGCCCGCGCAGATCACGCGCGCACAGCTGCTGCAGAAACAGGGCAAGACCGACGAGGCGCGCAAGGTGCTCGACAACCTGCCGATCACGGATCCGCGCGACGCGGCCGTGGTGGCGCGCACCGATGCGTCGATCCTGTTCACCGCGAAGCGCTATCCGGAAGCGGAGGCGCGGCTCGGGCAGGCCGTCCAGGACTTCCCGGACGATCCCGACCTGCGCTACGACTACGCGATGGCGGCCGAAAAGACCGGCCACTACGCGACGATGGAAAAGCAGTTGCGCGAACTGATCCGCACGCAGCCCGACAACCCGCAGGCCTACAACGCGCTCGGCTATTCGCTCGCCGATCGCAACCAGCGCCTGCCCGAGGCCAGCAAGCTGATCGACAAGGCGATGGCGCTCGCGCCGAACGACGCGTACATCATGGACAGCCTCGGCTGGGTGAAGTACCGGATGGGCGACACGGCCGGCGCGACGAAAGTGCTGCAACGCGCGTACGAATTGCAGCCGAACGCCGAAATCGGCGCGCATCTCGGCGAAGTGCTGTGGAAGAGCGGCGCGCAGGACGACGCGCGCAACGCGTGGCGCGCCGCGCAGAAGCTCGAGCCCGACAATGAAACGCTCGTGCAGACGCTGAAACGCCTGCAGATCAACGGCCTCTGATGCGGATGTTCCCGATGTTTTCCCTGTCCTTCCGCACGCAGCGCACGCTGGCCGCGGCCGGCGCGGCGCTCGCGCTCGCCGGCTGCGCGAGCACGCCGCCGCCGGCCGGCACGTCGACGGGCGCCGCACTGCAGACGGCCGCGACGCATGCGTACCATGGCCGCTTCGCGGTGCGGTACGACGATCGGCTCGGCAACCCGCAGAACGTGTACGGCAACTTCGACTGGCAGGAGCACGGCGACGACGTGTCGCTCGAGCTGCGCAGCCCGCTCGGCCAGACGCTCGCGGTCGTGAAATCGACGCCGCGCGCGGCGTCGCTCGAATTGCCGAACCGTCCGACCCAATATGCGCCCGACGTCGGCGACCTGATGCAGAAAACGCTCGGCTTCGAGCTGCCGCTCGCGGGCCTGCGCTACTGGCTGCTGCCGACCGTTGCCCCCGCGACGCCGGCGGAAACCGTGCGCGACCCGGCCGACGGCACGCGCGTCAAGCAGATCCGTCAGGACGGCTGGACGATCGACTACCTTGCCTACGCGGATGCCCCGGCCACGGGCGTCAAACGCGTCAACCTCGTGCGCGCGACGCCGCCGCTCGACATCAAGCTCGTGCTCGATCAGTGAGCACGCGCGCCTAGCCCCGATACCCGCATGACCGATTCGACCCGCTCGCTGCGCAACTGTCTGGCGCCCGCGAAACTCAACCTGTTCCTGCACATCACCGGCCGTCGTCCGAACGGCTATCACGATCTGCAGAGCGTATTCCAGCTGCTGAACTGGGGCGACACGCTGCACTTCACGCTGCGCGACGACGGCCGCGTCGCACGCGTCACCGACGTGCCCGGCGTGCCCGAGGAAAGCGACCTCGTCGTGCGCGCGGCCAACCTGCTGAAAACGCATACGGGCACCGCGCACGGCGTCGACATCGAGATCGACAAGATCCTGCCGATGGGCGCCGGCCTCGGCGGCGGCAGCTCCGACGCGGCGACGACGCTGCTCGCGCTGAACCGCCTGTGGCAACTCGATTTGCCGCGCGCCGAACTTCAATCGCTCGCGGTCAAACTCGGCGCCGACGTGCCGTTTTTTATTTTTGGAAAAAATGCGTTCGCAGAGGGTATCGGAGAAGAATTAGCTGAGGTACAATTGCCGACTCGCTGGTTCTTGGTTGTGACGCCACGCGTTCATGTCCCGACCGCTGAAATATTTTCAGATGAGTTGTTGACAAGAGATACGAAGCCCGTCACAATTGCTGACTTTCTTGCACAGCAAACCAGCGATGCGGGATGGCCAGATAGCTTCGGCCGGAACGATATGCAGGAAGTTGTAACAAGGAAGTACGCGGAAGTTGCGCAGGTGGTCAAATGGTTGTATGATGTGACCCCCGCGAGGATGACCGGCTCCGGAGCAAGCGTGTTTGCAGCGTTTCACAGCAAGCACGAGGCAGAAGCGGCGAAAGCCAAACTGCCCGCCAGTTGGAATGGCGCAGTTGCCGAGAGTCTGAACGAGCATCCGCTCTTCACTTTCGCGTCATGAAGTTTTACTTTGCCGAACGGCCTACACGAGTTCGGTGAAGTTATCAGTTAAGTGTAGGGGAGTCGCCAAGTTGGTCAAGGCACCGGATTTTGATTCCGGCATGCGAGGGTTCGAGTCCTTCCTCCCCTGCCAAAAATTTTCCCGCATTTCCCGCCCAAGCCTGAAGCAGGTGCACGATGAGCAGCCACAGCCATGATGGCCTGATGGTCTTTACTGGCAACGCGAATCCCGCGCTCGCCCAGGAAGTCGTCAATATCCTTGGTATCCCCCTCGGCAAAGCAATGGTCAGCCGTTTCTCCGACGGCGAGATCCAGGTCGAGATCCAGGAAAACGTGCGCGGCAAGGACGTCTTCGTCCTGCAATCCACGTGCGCACCGACGAACGACAACCTGATGGAACTGATGATCATGGTCGATGCGCTCAAGCGCGCATCCGCTGGCCGGATCACTGCTGCCATCCCCTACTTCGGCTATGCCCGTCAGGATCGCCGCCCGCGTTCGGCGCGCGTCGCGATCTCGGCGAAGGTCATCGCGAACATGCTGGAAATCGCCGGCGTCGAGCGGATCATCACGATGGATCTGCACGCCGACCAGATTCAAGGCTTCTTCGACATCCCGGTCGACAACATCTACGCCACGCCGATCCTGCTGGGCGACCTGCGCAAGCAGAACTACTCGGATCTGCTCGTCGTGTCGCCGGACGTCGGCGGCGTCGTGCGTGCCCGTGCACTCGCGAAGCAGCTCAACTGCGATCTCGCGATCATCGACAAGCGTCGTCCGAAGGCGAACGTCGCCGAAGTGATGAACATCATCGGTGAAGTCGAAGGCCGCACCTGCGTGATCATGGACGACATGGTCGATACGGCCGGCACGCTGTGCAAGGCCGCGCAAGTGCTGAAGGACCGCGGTGCGAAGCAGGTGTTCGCGTACGCGACGCATCCGGTGCTGTCCGGCGGCGCCGCCGATCGCATCGCCGCGTCGGCACTCGACGAGCTCGTCGTCACCGATACGATTCCGCTGTCGGCCGAATCGCTGGCCTGCTCGAAGATCCGCTCGCTGACGAGCGCGAGCCTGCTGGCCGAAACGTTCTCGCGGATTCGCCGCGGCGATTCGGTGATGTCGCTGTTCGCGGAATCCTGATCGCGAATCGACTGAACAAAGCATGCGCAGAAAGCGAAGCGGCGACGCTTCGCTTTTTGCACAATCGGACGGGATAGACGAAACCCCGGCCGTTTCATCGGGGGCCACCAGTTGATGGCCCCGTTTTACTGCCTGGTCGCGGGCAGCCATTGGAGAATCACATGAAAGTCGTCGCTTTCGAGCGCCAACAGCAAGGTACGGGTGCGAGCCGCCGCCTGCGCAACGCCGGTAAGACCACGGGTATCGTTTACGGTGGCGAAGCAGCCCCGCAAAAGATCGAACTCGATCACAACGCCCTGTGGCACGCCCTGAAGAAGGAAGCTTTCCACTCGTCGATCCTCGACCTCGAAGTGGCCGGCCAGTCGCAACAGGTTCTGCTGCGCGACGTGCAATACCACCCGTTCAAGCAACTGGTGCTGCACGTGGACTTCCAGCGCGTCGACGCGAAGAAGAAGCTGCACACGAAGGTGCCGCTGCACTTCCTGAACGCTGAAGTCAGCCCGGCCGTGAAGCTGTCGAGCGCGATCGTTTCGCACGTCGCGACGGAAATCGAAGTCGAGTGCCTGCCGGCTGCCCTGCCGGAGTTCCTCGAAGTCGACCTGTCGAAGATCGAAGCCGGTCAGTCGCTGCACGCGAAGGACATCGCACTGCCGAAGGGCGTGACGCTGGTCGCGCACGTCGACGCGGAAAACCCGGTTGTCGCCTCGGCGACGGTCCCGGCTGGCGCCGTGTCGGACGCAGCAGAAGGCGAAACGCCGGCTGCCTAAGCGGCTGCGTACGCGCCCCCTCGATCCGTTTCACGAAACGGTCGACGCAACCCGCCGCGGCTTGCCCGGCGGGTTTTTCTTTTTCTGCGCCCAGGCGGCCGTTGCCGCCTTCGAAACGTCATGATCAAACTGATCGTCGGCCTCGGCAATCCCGGGGCGGAATATACCGCGACGCGCCACAACGCCGGCTTCTGGCTGATCGACCAGCTCGCCCGCGAAGCCGGCACGACGCTGCGCGACGAACGCCGCTTCCACGGCTTCTATGCGAAAGCGCGCCTGCATGGCGAGGAAGTCCATCTGCTCGAGCCGCAGACCTACATGAACCGCTCCGGCCAGTCGGTCGTCGCGCTCGCGCAATTCTTCAAGATCCTGCCCGACCAGATCCTCGTCGCGCACGACGAGCTCGACCTGCCGCCCGGCACCGTGAAGCTGAAGCTCGGCGGCGGCAGCGGCGGCCACAACGGCCTCAAGGACATCACCGCGCACCTGTCGTCGCAGCAATACTGGCGGCTGCGGATCGGCATCGGCCATCCGCGCGACCTGATTCCGGAAAGCGCGCGCGCCGGCGCGAAGCCCGACGTCGCGAACTTCGTGCTGAAGCCGCCGCGCCGCGAGGAGCAGGACGTGATCGACGCATCGATCGAACGCGCGCTCGCCGTGATGCCGATGGTCGTCAAGGGCGAACTCGACCGCGCGACGATGCAGCTGCATCGCAACTGACGCCCGTCGCACCCGCCTGGTGCATCGGCCGTCCGGCGCAACCGGGCGGCCTCGTCCGCCCCACCGCGACGCGCACATGCGGTAATCTCGACGTTTTGCCCGACAGGAGCCAAGCGGTGAGCCGTTACTGGAGCGACGTCGTTCAGCAACTCGTGCCTTACGTGCCGGGCGAACAGCCCGCGCTTGCGCACCCCGTCAAGCTGAACACCAACGAGAATCCCTATCCGCCGTCGCCGCGCGTCGTCGCGGCGATCGCCCGCGAACTCGGCGACACCGGCGACACGCTGCGCCGCTATCCGGACCCGGTCGCGCGCGCGCTGCGCGAGACGGTCGCGGCCCATCACCGCATCAAGCCCGAACAGGTGTTCGTCGGCAACGGCTCCGACGAGGTGCTCGCGCACACGTTCCAGGCGCTGCTCAAGCACGACCGGCCGCTGCGCTTCCCCGACATCACGTACAGCTTCTATCCGACCTACGCGCGCCTGTACGGCGTCGAGACCACGGTCGTGCCGCTCGCGGACGATTTCTCGATCCGTGTCGACGACTATCTCGACGACGCCGGCGGCGTGCTGTTTCCAAACCCGAATGCACCGACCGGGCGCGCGCTGCCGCTCGCGGACGTCGAGCGGATCGCGGCCGCGAATCCGTCGTCGGTCGTCGTGATCGACGAAGCGTACGTCGATTTCGGCGCGCAGTCGGCCATTACGCTGATCGATCGCCATCCGAATCTGCTCGTCGTGCATACGACGTCGAAGGCGCGCTCGCTCGCGGGCATGCGCGTCGGCTTCGCGTTCGGCGATGCGGCGCTGATCGACGCGTTGAACCGCGTAAAGGACAGCTTCAACTCGTATCCGCTCGACCGGCTCGCGCAGGTCGCCGCGCAGGCCGCGTACGAAGACACCGACTATTTCAACGCCACCTGCCGGCGCGTGATCGACAGCCGGGCGCGGCTCACGCAGGCGCTCGACGCACTCGGCTTCGAGATCGTGCCGTCGGCCGCGAATTTCGTGTTCGCGCGCCATCCCGCGCACGATGCGGGCGCGATCGCGGCGAAGCTGAAGGAACGGGAAATTTTCGTGCGGCACTTCCGGCTGCCGCGGATCGACCAGCATCTGCGCATCACCGTCGGCACCGATGCCGAATGCGACGCGCTCGTCGCGGCGTTGCGCGAGCTGCTGGCCTGATACGGAAGAACCGGCGCCGAATGGCGCCGGGCTGAAAGCGCGACGCGCGCGCCACTCAAGCGCGCGTCAGCGCCGGATCACGACGCGTCGCCGCCCTTCACGGCGATCAGCGTGTGGTACTTCTCCATCAATTGCGCATGCGATTCGTCATGCTGCGGATCGCGCGGAATGCATTCGACCGGACACACCTGCTGGCACTGCGGTTCGTCGAAATGGCCGACGCACTCGGTGCACTTGTTCGGGTCGATCACGTAGATGTCCGGGCCCATCGAAATCGCGCCGTTCGGGCACTCGGGCTCGCACACGTCGCAATTGATGCACTCGTCGGTAATCATCAAAGCCATACTGATCTCACTTCTTCAGGCCGGCGGCCGGCTTCGCAACGAAACCGGCCGGCGCCGCATCACGCGGCAGGGCCTCCCATCGCGGTGACCTTCTCGGTCAGCCATTTCTCGACGGACGGAAACACGAATTTGCTGACATCGCCGCCCAATTGCGCGATTTCGCGCACGATCGTCCCCGAGATGAACTGGTACTGGTCGGACGGCGTCATGAACATCGTCTCGACGTCGGGCAGCAGATAGCGGTTCATCCCCGCCATCTGGAACTCATATTCGAAATCGGACACCGCGCGCAGCCCGCGCACGATCACGCGCGCATTGTTCACGCGGACGAAATCCTTCAGGAGGCCGGTGAAACTCATCACCTTCACGTTCGGGTAATGGCCGAGCACCTCGTTCGCAATCGTCAGACGTTCCTCGAGCGAGAAAAACGGCTTTTTCGCGCGGCTGTCGGCAACGCCCACCACCAGCGTATCAAAAATGCTCGACGCACGCCGCACGAGGTCTTCGTGCCCGCGCGTCAGCGGATCGAACGTACCGGGATACACGGCGACTACCATGTCGCTCCTCCTGTCATCACGCAAACGGGATGGCAGCCGTGCGATGCACGCGCCGCTGCCGAGATGGGCATGCGTCGCCTTTGCGGCGCGCCGCCTCGTATGGAACGCGCATTATTCATCATTTTCGCGCCGCAGCAAATGATAGTGAACCGCACCGGCCTTGCCGTGCTTCACCACCTGCCAGCCTGCGAGCGCGTCGTGCGCGGCCGGATCGAGTTCCGCCCCCGTTTCGACGTACAACGCGCCACCCGCCGCGACGAGCGGCGCCGACAGCGCGATCGCACGCTCGAGCGCGGCCAGGTCGTCGAACGGCGGATCGAGGAACACGACGTCGAACGCGCCCGGCGTCAGGCCGGCCGCGAGCCGCAGCGCATCGGCTTCGGCGATCTCGACCGAACGGGCGCCGAGCTTGTCCTTGATCGCCCGCAACTGCTGCGCGGCGCGCGGATGACGCTCGACCATCACGACGCTCGCCGCGCCGCGCGACGCGGCCTCGAAGCCGAGCGCGCCGGTGCCCGCGAACAGGTCGAGGCAGCGGCGGCCTTCGAGATCCTGGCCGAGCCAGTTGAACAGCGTCTCGCGCACGCGATCGGGGGTCGGGCGCAAGCCGTCGAGATCGAGCACCGCGAGCGGCGTGCGTTTCCAGTCGCCGCCGATGATGCGGATCGTGTGCGGCTTGCCGCGGCCGGGAGAGGCCGCGGGGCGGCCGGAAGAGGAACGGGACATACGGGATATCGACAACGGAGGGACCGGGCACGCGCAGGGGCGCGCCGCCAAACAGGCGCACGTTACCACAGCGGCGACGCGCACTGACGCGAGCGCCACGCCGCACTGATAAAATGCACGGTTTCGGCCGCCGTGCGCCGCGCCCGCGCGAACGCAGAACGGCCCGTCCGGCGCCCCGCTCCCGGCGGCGGCCCGCCCTCTTCCCGACGTCAGACCATGTTCAGTTTCTTCAAACGATTCAAGAAAACGCAGGAGCCCGATCCGGCGGAATCGCAATCGGCCGACGCGCAGCAAGCGGACGAAGCGTCCGACGCCGACGCGCCCGTGCTCGACGCGCCGCCCGCGGCCAGCGTGCCGCCAGCGCCCGCGCAACCGGCTGCGCCGGCCGTCGTGATGACCGTCACGCCGACCAACGACGGCCGCGACGAAGTCGTCGAGACGGTCGAGATCGTGCCGCCGCCGCTGCAGGACGCGTCCGCGAAGAAGTCGTGGCTCGCGCGCCTGAAGACGGGGCTCGCGAAGACGGGCTCGAGCATCACCGGCGTCTTCGTCAACACGAAGATCGACGAGGATCTGTACGAGGAGCTCGAAACCGCGCTGCTGATGTCCGACGCGGGCGTCGACGCGACCGAATACCTGCTCGGCGCGCTGCGCGAAAAGGTGCGCGCGGGCCGGCTGACCGATCCGCAGCAGGTGAAGGCTGCGCTGCACGACCTGCTCGTCGAGCTGCTGACGCCGCTCGAGAAATCGCTGATGCTCGGCCGCGCGCAGCCGCTCGTGATGATGATCACCGGCGTGAACGGCGCAGGCAAGACGACCAGCATCGGCAAGCTCGCGAAGCACCTGCAGAGCTTCGACCAGTCGGTGCTGCTGGCTGCCGGCGACACGTTCCGCGCGGCCGCGCGCGAACAGCTGGCGGTCTGGGGCGAGCGCAACAACGTGACGGTCGTGCAGCAGGAGAGCGGCGATCCGGCCGCGGTGATCTTCGACGCGGTCAGCGCCGCGCGCGCGCGCAAGATCGACGTGATGATGGCCGACACGGCCGGCCGCCTGCCGACGCAGCTGCATCTGATGGAGGAGCTGAAGAAGGTGAAGCGCGTGATCGCGAAGGCGCACGACGGCGCGCCGCACGAAGTGCTGCTGGTGATCGACGCGAACACCGGCCAGAACGCGCTCACGCAGGTGAAGGCCTTCGACGACGCGCTGGGCCTGACCGGCCTGATCGTCACGAAGCTCGACGGCACCGCGAAGGGCGGGATTCTCGCCGCGATCGCGCGGCAACGGCCGGTGCCCGTCTACTTCATCGGCGTCGGCGAGAAGGTCGAGGACCTGCAGCCGTTCAGCGCGGTGGAATTCGCGGACGCGCTGCTCGGCTGAACGCCGCCGGCCTGCATCGCACGGGGCGCCTTCGGGCGCCCTTTTTCATGCGCGCCCGATCATGCTCGCCACGGGCGCGCCGCGCTCATTCCGCGTCGGGCTGCGCGCCCGGCTCGGCGGCCTTGAACGCGTCGATCGTCGCCGCATGGTCGACGATCCGCTGGATCGTCGGGAAGCGCGTCGTGTCGATCGAGAAGCGGTTCGCGTTGAACACCTGCGGCACGAGGCACACGTCGGCGAGCGTCGGCGTGTCGCCGAAGCACAGCTTGCCGGTGCGCGGGTCGTTCGCGAGACGCGCCTCGAGCGTTTCGAAGCCCGCCTCGATCCAGTGCCGGTACCACGCGTTCTTTGCGTCCTCGGGCACCTTCAGCGTGTGCTTCAGGTACTTGAGCACGCGCAGGTTGTTGAGCGGGTGGATTTCGCACGCGATCTGCAGCGCGACCGCGCGCACGTACGCACGATCGACCGGCTGCTTCGGCAGGAGCGCGGGCTCGGGATGGGTTTCGTCGAGATATTCGATGATCGCGAGCGACTGCTGCAGCGTCGCGTCGCCATCGATCAGCGTCGGCACGACCGCATCCGGATTCAGCGCGCGGTACGCGTCCTTCAGTTGCTCGCCGCCATCGCGCAGCATGTGCACGGGCGCATAGTCGAACGGCAACTGCTTGAGGTTCAGGGCGATCCGCACGCGGTACGACGCGGAACTGCGGAAATAGCTGTAGAGCTTCATGGGATGTCTCTCGTAGTCGTATTCGGTCGGCAGCGGCACGGGCGCGGCGCAGCCGGTGCGCGCGCCGCCGGGAACCAGAGTGTAGCGCGGCACGATGCGCGCCCGCGCCCGTGCGATACTCGGGACATTCCTCACCGCTCACCGCGCGGCCCGATGCCGGCCGCCCGCCCCACGTTCCGATGACCGCTTCCCACGATCCCGCCGCCGCTCCGTTCCCTTGCGCCCGCTTCATCAAGGAAATCGGCCGCGGCCCGCACGGCGCGCGCGCCCTGTCCGCCGAGGACACGTTCACGCTCTATCGCGCGATGCTCGATGCGCGCGTGTCGGACGTCGAACTCGGCGCGATCCTGATCGCCTATCGGCTGAAGGGCGAATCCGCCGACGAACTGGCCGCGATGCTCGCCGCCGCGCAGGCGTCGTTCGAGCCGGTGCACGTGCAGGACGCCGCGTTCCGCCCGGTGTCGATTCCGAGCTACAACGGCGCGCGCAAGCAACCGAACCTCGTGCCGCTGCTCGCGCTGCTGCTCGCGCGCGAAGGCGTGCCGGTGCTCGTGCATGGGGTCGAGCAGGATCCGGGCCGCGTGACGAGCGCCGAGATCTTCTCGGCGCTGTCGCTCCCGCCGTCGACGTCGCACGATGCGATCGAGGACACGCTCGCCGAACGCCGCGTCGCGTTCGCGCCGATCGACGTGCTGGCGCCGCGCATCGCGCACCTGCTGTCGATGCGCAGCGTGCTCGGCGTGCGCAACTCGACGCATACGCTCGTGAAGATCCTGCAGCCGTTCGCGCCGGCCGGGCTGCGGCTCGTCAACTACACGCACCCGCCGTACCGTGACAGCCTCGCGCAGTTGTTCCGCGATCATCCGGACGCCGCGCTCGGCGGCGCGCTGCTCGCGCGCGGCACCGAAGGCGAAGCGGTGGCCGACACGCGGCGCCAGGTGCAGGTCGACTGGCTGCATGACGGCGTGTGCGACACGCTGATCGAGGCCGAGCGTTCGTCGACCGACGCACCGCCCGTCGCGCTGCCCGAGTCGCGCGATGCGGCGACCACGGCCGCGTGGACGGACGCCGTGCTGCGCGGCGAGGTGCCGGTGCCCGACACCGTGGCGCGCCAGGTCGCGACGATCGTGCAGGTCGCCCGCATCGCGCGCTGACGACCTGCCCCTTTATCCCGACATTTGACACGCGAGCGCATCCTGGCATAGAGTGGCCGTCATGCGTTCCTTTCCGAACACCCTCCGAATTACCTCCGGCCGCCTAGCGCGGCCGCTATCGCTACGACTAGCCTAAGGCTGTCGTAGCGCCGTGTGCTGTTCGCACGGTCCTCCCAGCAGTTTCTCGCAGTACCCCTCTCGCAGTTTTTACAACCCGAAGTCGTCAGCCTTCGTCCGTCTATCCGTCGGCCGATTCGCGAAGATCATCCGCATCCGCGGCGCCATCGTGCGCCGGGATGCGAGGCAGCGCCAACCGTCGCCCATGCCGCCCCGTCTTCGCTCGCGACTTGAGACCCGAGGTCCAGAAGATGATGCGCAATCCGCAAGACAAGTACCGTCCGTTCGAGCCCGTTCGCCTCAATGGCCGCCGCTGGCCGGCCCGCACCATCGAGCGTGCGCCCGTGTGGATGAGCACCGACCTGCGCGACGGCAACCAGTCGCTGATCGAGCCGATGAGCATCGAGCAGAAGCTCGAGTTCTTCGAAATGCTGGTCGCCATCGGGTTCAAGGAGATCGAAGTCGGTTTTCCGTCGGCGTCGCAAACCGACTTCGATTTCGTCCGCAAGCTGATCGACGACAAGCGGATTCCCGACGACGTGACGATCGAGGTGCTCGTGCAGTCGCGCGAAGACCTGATCGCCCGTACGTTCGATGCGCTCGAAGGCGTGCCGCGCGCGATCGTGCACCTGTACAACGCGGTCTGCCCGTCGTTCCGCCGCATCGTGTTCGGCATGTCGAAGAACGACGTGAAGGCGCTCGCGATCGACGGCACGCGCATCATCAAGGCACACGCGGCCGCGCGCCCGGAGACGCACTGGACCTTCCAGTACTCGCCGGAAACCTTCAGCATGACCGAGCTGACGTTCGCGCGCGAGATCTGCGACGCGGTCGCGCAGACGTGGCGCCCGACCCGCGACCACAAGATGATCGTCAACCTGCCGGCCACCGTCGAGGCCGCAACCCCGAACGTGTTCGCCGACCAGATCGAATGGATGGACCGCAACCTCGCGTATCGCGACAGCATCGTGCTGTCCGTGCATCCGCACAACGATCGCGGCACCGCGGTCGCGGCGGCCGAACTCGCGCTGCTCGCGGGCGCCGACCGCATCGAAGGCTGCCTGTTCGGCAACGGCGAGCGCACCGGCAACGTCGATCTCGTCACGCTCGCGCTGAACCTCTACACGCAAGGCATCGACCCGGGCCTCGACTTCTCCGACATCGACGCCGTGCGCCGCGTCGTCGAACGCTGCAACCAGATTCCCGTGCATCCGCGCCATCCGTACGCGGGCGACCTCGTGTTCACCGCGTTTTCCGGCTCGCACCAGGACGCGATCCGCAAGGGCTTCGCGCAGCAGCACCCCGATGCGATCTGGGAAGTGCCGTACCTGCCGATCGACCCCGCGGATCTCGGCCGCAGCTATGACGCGGTGATCCGCGTGAACAGCCAGTCCGGCAAGGGCGGCGTGACCTTCCTGCTCGAACGCGGGATGGGCTTCACGCCGACGCGCCGCGTCCAGATCGAGTTCAGCCATGCGGTGCAGACGCTCGCCGACGCATCGGGCGAGGAAGTGACGGGCGACACGATCTGCGCGCTGTTCGCGCGCGAATTCTTCGAGACGGACGGCCCGGCCGCGCGCCACGGCAGCGGCGCGCGCTGGCAAAACCGCGAGATCGCGCTGGCGCCCGCCGCCGACGCGACGCCCGACGACGCCGTGCGACGTTTCGCCGCGGCATTCGCGAGCGCCGCCGGCGCCACGATCGACATCGCGTCGTGCGAATCCACGCGCACGGCGGACGGCCGGGTCGCGGTATCGGTCGGCTGCCGGGTCGGCGACGCGCCGCTGCGGCACGGTGTCGGCGTGCACGCCGATGCGGCGAGTGCGGCGCTCGATGCGGTCGTCAGCGCGATCAACCGCTCGGCATGGCACTGCGCGGATCGCCGCGCAGCGGCCTGAACGCGGGGCTTCGATGCAGGGTTGAAACGTCAGCGAGCGGGGCGTGACCGCCCGTGCGACGCGCGATCCGCGCCGCACGCGGCAACAAAAAGCGGCTCAGAAGGCCGCTTCGGTCGGGACATGAAAAAGCGCGTTACCCGCGCTCACGCCTCGGTCGCGCACCGCGTCGCCTGCCACGCGAACAGGCTCCAGCGACCGTGGTCGTGCGTGTGGACGGACGTATAGGCAATCGGGAACACGAGGCCGCCGTTGTTGGTTTCCATCTCGATCAACGCGCGCCCGGTCACGACGCAGGTCTCGTCGCCGACCGGCAGCACGTCCTGCGACTGGATTTCGATCTGGCGATAGCGGCGGCGGCCGGCGACGATGGCGTCGATGAACTGCTGCTTGGTTTCGCGTTTGCCGTTGGTATGGACGAAAAACACCTTGTCCGACAACAGCGCGTCGAGCGCCTCGCCGTCGCCGTCCACCATCGCCCGGAACCGGTCGCGCTCGAGCGCGCGGATCGCATCGACCACCTTCGCCATCGCCTGACTCCTCGGCAACGCGCCCGCCTTGCACGGGCGTACGGATCAGAAGTTGTACTGCAGGTAGAACTGGTGGAAATTTATACCAGGATTCGGCTCTTTGATACCCGCGTTAGACACATGTTCAAAACGGTAGCCGACCTGATACTGTTGCCGTTGGCCGAACTGCACGCCCACGCCGCCCGTCGGCGCGAACTGGAACGCGGTCGACAGCGAGAAATTGTCCGAGATCGTCGGGTGCGTCAGGAGCCGGACGCCGCCGCCCGCCTCGATGAACGGGCGAATCTGCCCGCTGCTCTTGATGAAGCGGAACATCGGCGTCACGCCGAACTCGCCGATGCTGCTGTGGACGTTGCCGCCCGTGTGCCAGTAGCCGGCATGCCCTTCGACGACGAACGCGAAGTGCCAGCCGCCGACTTCCCACCAGTTCCAGCCCGGATCCCACACCACGCCGATATCGGCCTTGTCGACCCCGTGACGATCCGAAAACCCGCCGCCCGCCTGGATCCCCCAGCGATCCGCGAAAGCCGCACCCGATCCGCCCAGAAGAGACGCTGCCAGCATCGCATGCAGCACCAGCCGGCTGCGGGGCCGGCGATTCTTCTTATTGTTCATCTGACACTCCAACTTTGTGGGTTGAATGGAGCCTGCCGCAACGGCCGGGCCCGAGCGAACTGAATGGTATGGTAAAGGACTTTTCGGATCGGCATCACGAAACGAAATGGCTTCCTTCCAAAACGACAAAAATCGAAATCGTCTACTGATTCCCATCAGAAACAACGGCTTACGGAACTTCGTGGCGCCACCCTGGTCGCAGAATAGACTATCGGCTCGACTGGTTCGATAGAAAAATGGGGAACTCCGATGCCCCCGCCCGCTCTAAGGAATTAGCACTCACCTTGCGGGAGTGCTAAGATGATCCACGGAATCTCATTCGAGACCGGGGGTTTGTCCCTGATTCCAAAGGAGTTTTTAGTGAGCAACGCCCTGACCCTCCCGAACACCCTGAGCCCGACGCCGGCCAAGGCCGAATCGGCAGGCTCGCTGGCGCTCGCAGCCCAATCGATGTTGCCCGGCCAGCTCGGCAACATCGACGCGTACATCCAGGCCGTCAACCGCATCCCGCTGCTGACCGCCGAGGAGGAACGCCGCTACGCAACCGAATTCCGCGACGACAACAACCTCGACGCGGCGCGCCGTCTCGTGCTGTCGCACCTGCGTCTCGTCGTGTCGATCGCGCGCAACTATCTCGGCTACGGCCTGCCGCACGGCGACCTGATCCAGGAAGGCAACATCGGCCTGATGAAAGCCGTGAAGCGATTCGACCCGGCGCAAAACGTGCGCCTGGTGTCGTATGCGATTCACTGGATCAAGGCCGAGATCCACGAGTACATCCTGCGCAACTGGCGCATGGTGAAGGTCGCGACGACGAAGGCGCAGCGCAAGCTGTTCTTCAACCTGCGCAGCCACAAGAAGAGCATGCAGGCGATGACGCCCGAGGAAATCGACGGCCTCGCGCAGGAGCTCAACGTCAAGCGCGAGGAAGTCACCGAGATGGAAACGCGCCTGTCGGGCGGCGACATCGCGCTCGAAGGCCAGGTGGAAGACGGCGAGGAGTCGTACGCGCCGATCGCCTACCTGGCCGACTCGCACAACGAGCCGACCGCCGTGCTCGCCGCGCGTCAGCGCGACATGCTGCAGACGGACGGCATCGCGCAGGCGCTCGACGCGCTCGATGCACGCAGCCGCCGCATCATCGAGGCGCGCTGGCTGCACGTCGACGACGACGGCTCGGGCGGCTCGACGCTGCACGATCTCGCCGCCGAGTTCGGCGTGTCGGCGGAACGCATCCGCCAGATCGAAGCGAGCGCGATGAAAAAGATGCGCACGGCGCTCGCCGAATACGCGTAAATCGCGGCAATTTAGAGCGCTTCGTCGAAAACCGCTGCCTGACCGGCAGCGGTTTTTTTTCGTCCGTTTTTCCGCTGCTTTTCCCCCGCTTTTCAACGCGTTTCACACGCCGTTTCTACGCCGATTAATTGACCTGATTCATCGGATATTGCGTCATTTGCAGCGCCCTTCCACATAACCTTGATCCACCTCAATTTTTACCCCACGCTTCGCGACGGTCTGCCGCAGCGCAGCACTCGGCAGCGGAAAGCCGTCCTTTTAAAATTGGCATGTCAGGCGCAAAAGGATTAAAACAGCTTCACGGCCGTCACCAATCCGACGTAAAGTCGCCCCCAATCCGATCTCAATCGATTCAGGATAATCGCCTTGATCTCGATCAATAAAGAGCCTTCGCGGCCGGCCGGCACGATCGGCTGGCGCGCGCGCATCGCCGCGTGGGCACGCGGCCCCACCCTCGCCCGCGACATCGCGCTGGTGCTGATCGTCAAGCTGATCCTCCTGATGTCGCTCAAATACGCATTCTTCAATCATCCGCAGGCCGAGCACATGTCGTTGCCGCCTGCCGCCGTGGCCGAGAAGCTGCTCTCGGTGCCGGCGCCTGCATCTACCGAGGGAGACCACCATGATAAGTAGCGAAGTCGTCGATCTGTCACGTCTGCAGTTCGGCATCACGGCGCTCTACCACTTCCTGTTCGTGCCGCTGACGCTCGGCCTGTCCTGGCTGCTCGTCATCATGGAAGCCGTCTACGTGATGACCGGCAAACAGGTCTACAAGGACATGACCCAGTTCTGGGGCAAGCTGTTCGGGATCAACTTCGCGATGGGCGTGACGACCGGCATCACGCTCGAATTCCAGTTCGGCACGAACTGGTCGTACTACTCGCACTACGTCGGCGACATCTTCGGCGTGCCGCTCGCGGTCGAAGGCCTGATGGCGTTCTTCCTCGAATCCACGTTCGTCGGCCTGTTCTTCTTCGGCTGGAACCGCCTGTCGAAGGTCAAGCACCTGGTCGTCACGTTCCTCGTCGCGCTGGGCTCGAACCTGTCCGCGCTGTGGATCCTCGTCGCGAACGGCTGGATGAACAACCCGGTCGGCGCCGAGTTCAACTACCAGACGATGCGTATGGAGCTGACGAGCCTGTTCGACGTGCTGTTCAACCCGGTCGCGCAGGTGAAGTTCGTGCACACCGTGTCGGCCGGTTACGTGACGGCCGCGATGTTCGTGCTCGGCATTTCGTCGTGGTACCTGCTGAAAAAGCGCGACGTCGACTTCGCGCTGCGCTCGTTCGCGGTCGCGGCCGGCTTCGGCCTCGCGGCCACGCTGTGCGTGATCGTGCTCGGCGACGAATCGGGCTACACGACCGGCGAAGTGCAGAAGATGAAGCTCGCCGCGATCGAATCGGAATGGGAAACCCAGCCGGCGCCGGCATCGTTCACGCTGATCGGCATCCCGAACCAGAAGGAAGAACGCACCGACTACGCGATCAAGATCCCGTACGCGCTCGGCCTGATCGCGACGCGCTCGATCGACGAGCCGGTGATCGGCCTGCGCGAGCTCGCGAAGCACAGCGAGGAACACATCCAGAGCGGGATGGTCGCGTACGGCGCCTTGCAGAAGATCAAGGAAGGCGACACGAGCGACGCGACCCGCGCGCTGTTCGACCAGCACAAGCAGTATCTCGGCTACGGACTGATGCTCAAGCAGTTCACGCCGAACGTGGTCGATGCGACGCCCGAGCAGATCAAGGCCGCCGCGAAGAAGACGATCCCGCCGGTCGCGCCCGTATTCTTCTCGTTCCGGATCATGGTGTTCCTCGGCTTCCTGTTCCTCGCGACCTTCGTCGCCGCGTTCTGGTTCTGCGCGCGCCGGCAGTTGCTGCAGGACAACCGCCGCTGGTTCCTGCGCTATGCGGTGTGGGCGATCCCGCTGCCGTGGCTCGCCGCGGAATTCGGCTGGGTCGTCGCCGAGCTCGGCCGCCAGCCGTGGACGATCGCGGGCATCCTGCCGACGCATCTGTCCGCGTCCAGCCTGACGTCGACGGACCTGTACCTGAGCCTCGCCGGTTTCATCGCGTTCTACACGGTACTGTTCATCATCGAGATCAAGCTGATGTTCAAGTACGCGCGCCTCGGCCCGTCGTCGCTGCATACCGGCCGCTATCACCACGAACTCGCCGCCGCCGGCGAGCGGGCCGCGGTCTGAGCACGCCCTCGCAACCGAACAAGGAATCGCTATGGACTATGCAACTCTCAAGCTGATCTGGTGGCTGCTCGTCGGCGTGCTGCTGATCGGCTTCGCCGTCACCGACGGCTTCGACATGGGCGCGACCGCGCTGCTGCCGTTCCTCGGCAAGACCGACGAGGAGCGCCGCATCATCGTCAACACGGTCGGCGCGACGTGGGAAGGCAACCAGGTGTGGCTGATCACGGCCGGCGGTGCGATGTTCGCCGCGTGGCCGCTCGTCTACGCCGCGTCGTTCTCCGGCTTCTACTTCGCGATGCTGCTCGTGCTGTTCGCGCTGTTCTTCCGGCCGGTGGGCTTCGACTACCGCAGCAAGCGGCCCGACCCGCGCTGGCGCGCGGGCTGGGACTGGGGCCTGTTCGTCGGCGGCTTCGTGCCGGCGCTGGTGTTCGGCGTCGCGTTCGGCAACCTGCTGCAGGGCGTGCCGTTCAAGTTCGACAGCGACCTGCGCGTGACCTACTACGGCGGCTTCTGGGCGCTGCTGAACCCGTTCGCGCTGCTGTGCGGGCTCGTCAGCCTCACGATGCTCGTCGCGCACGGCGCCGCGTTCATCAAGATGAAGACCGACGGCGTGATCGCGCGCCGTGCGTCGATCGCGCTGCGCGTCGCGTCGTTCCTCGCGGTCGTGCTGTTCGTGCTGGCCGGCGTGCTCGTCGCTTCGTATATCGGCGGCTTCCACATCACCCACGCCGCGCCGACCGACACCGTCGCGAACCCGCTGCTCAAGGACGTCGCCGCCGGTTCGGGCCTCTGGCTCGCGAACTACGGCGAGTATCCGTGGATGATCGCGGCGCCCGTCGTCGGGATCGCGGGCGGCGTGCTCGCGCTGCTGCTCGCCGGCTCGAAGCAGGAGAAGACGGCGTTCTTCTGCACGGGCCTGATGATCGTCGGCGTGATCCTGACCGCCGGCTTCTCGATGTTCCCGTTCATCATGCCGTCGTCGCTCGACCCGCGCAGCAGCCTGACCGTGTGGGATTCGACGTCGAGCCACATGACGCTGCAGGTAATGCTGTTCGCGGTGATCGTGTTCCTGCCGATCATCCTGCTCTACACGAGCTGGGTGTATCGCGTGATGCGCGGCAAGGTCACGCACCAGACGCTCGAAGAGAACAAGCACTCGATGTATTGACGCACTGAACCGGGCCGGGGCGCGCAGGCGCCCTCGCCCACCGTTTCGCAAGGAGTCGGATCATGTGGTATTTCAGCTGGATTCTCGGTATCGGCGTCGCGCTGTCGTTCGGCATCGTCAACGCGATGTGGCTCGAAGCGCGGCAGAAGCCGCAGGAAGCGCCGGTGCGTGCGCGCCGCGACTGACGCAGTGACGCACCGCGCGCGATACGCGCGGCCGCCGTCCGACAACGGAAAGAACCTCGCTTCGCGCGAGGTTTTTTTTCGTCACGGCCGCGCCGGCGGGACGTCGCACGGCGATGCCAATTTAGCGCCAGATTGATACCACTTGAATACCAATAAAAGGTTTCATAAGATCGTTGGACACGGCCGCTGACAGGCCGATTCCTTCTGGGTGGGGGAGACATGCGAATCCCGTGTGTGGCGTGCGCGTGCGCGCCGTGTCGATGTCCGCGTGCCACGGCGCGTGCCGTCGTCGCGCTCGTGCGCGGCCAACCGTGCGCCGTCGATTGCGGCCGTCTCGCCGCTGCAGCGAACGCCGCGAGCCGCCGATGATTCCGCGCACGCCGCCGCGCCGCGCCGACCGGCACGCATGCCCGCCTCCCGTTCCGTAACGCACGCGCCCGCGTGCCGAGTGCGCGCGGCGCAGCCGCATCGCTCCGCGTGCTGGTATCTCCCGCAGCTCCACTGAAAGACCCGATCGCAGCGACGTCGCGTCACGGCGCCGCTACGCCCCCTTTTTCTCAGGAGTTCGAATTGAAGCGTACCTTGCCCTCCCTCATTGCCGGCCTGCTGATCGCGGTGCTGTCGCCGGCGGTGATCTCCGCGGCGCCGGCGTCGGCCGCCGCTGGCGCGAACGCCGGCACCGCGCAAGCGGCCGCCGCCCAGGCGGCCAGCCTCGCGATGCTGCTGTCGAACGGCCTCGCGTTGCGCGTGGCCGTCGACAACAACCACGCGGCCGCGGCCGGCGTACCGTGCGCCGATCTCGGCGCCGACGGCGCCGCCTGCGCGACCGGCCGCCTGATCCTGCAGAACCGAGGCCATGCGGCGATCGCCGACGGCGGCTGGAAGCTCTACCTGCACAGCATCCGCCGCCTGCTGCGGATCGACCGGCCGGGCTTCGCGCTGCGGCGGCTCACCGGCGACCTGTACGAGCTGACGCCGCAGCCGGGCTCGGTGCGGCTCGCGCCCGGCGAGCGCATCGAGCTGCCGTTCGTCGCCGAATACTGGCTGCTGCGTTACAGCGACGTGATTCCGCGTCCGTACGTCGTCGTCGACGGCGCGCCGCCGGCCGTGCTGCGCTACGACGACACCGACAACGAGCTGCGCTACGTCGAATCGCTGCCGGCCGACGCGCAGAACAACTCGACCGGCAACGCGCCGCCCGTGGCCGCGCGGCCCGATCCCGGTCGCGCGCTGCCGAGCGTGAAGCGCGAGCTGCCGCTGCCCGGCACGCTCGAGCTGCGCGGCGTCGAACTCGCGCTGCCGGACCTGCCGGACGCGCAGGTCGCGGCGCTGCGCGAGCGCGCGACGACCCTCGGACTCGACGGCGCAGGCGTGCCGGTACGCGGCTTCGTCGCGCCGCGCCGGCTGCCGGCCGACCTCGCGACACCGGGTGGCTACCGGCTCGCGATCGGGCCGCGCGGCGTGCTGATCGAAGGCTACGATCGCGCGGGCCTCTACTACGGCGTGCAGACGCTCTACTCGCTCGCGCCGGCCGGCGGCGGCCCGATCCCGGCGATGCTCGTCGAGGATGCGCCGCGCTTCACGCATCGCGGGATGCACGTCGACCTCGCGCGCAACTTCAAGCAGCCGGCGACGCTGCGCCGCCTGATCGACCAGATGAGCGCGTACAAGCTCAACCGCCTGCACCTGCATCTGTCCGACGACGAAGGCTGGCGCATCGAGATTCCCGGCCTGCCCGAGCTGACCGAGATCGGGGGACGCCGCTGCCACGACCCGAGCGAGACGCGCTGCCTGCTGCCGCAGCTCGGCTCCGGGCCGGACAATCGCTCGGGCGGCGGCTACCTGACGCGCGACGACTACGTGGCGCTCGTGCGCTACGCGGCCGCGCGCTTCGTTCAGATCATTCCCGAGATCGACATGCCCGCGCATGCGCGGGCGGCCGTCGTGACGATGGAGGCGCGCTACCGGCGGCTGCATGCGGCGGGTCGCGAGCAGGAAGCGAACGCATACCGGCTGCTCGACCCGCAGGACACGACGAACCTGACGACGGTGCAGTTCTACGACCGGCGCAGCGACCTGAACCCGTGCGTGCCGGGCGCGCTCAACTTCGCGTCGAAGGTGATCCGCGAGATCGCGGCGATGCACGCGGACGCGCAGGCGCCGCTGCAGACGTGGCACTACGGCGGCGACGAAGCGAAGAACATCTTCCTCGGCGGCGGCTTCCAGCCGCTGAACGGCACCGACCCGAACAAGGGGCGCATCGATCTGGCCGCGCAGGACAAGCCGTGGGCGCGTTCGCCCGCTTGCACGGCGCTGCTCCAGCGCGGCGAGATCAAGTCGATCGACGAGCTGCCGACGCGTTTCGCGAAACAGGTGAGCGCGGCGGTCAACGCGAACGGGATCGGCACGATGGCCGCGTGGCAGGACGGCATCAAGCATGCGAACGGGCCACAGGATTTCAGCACGCGCCACGTGATGGTGTCGCTGTGGGACACGATCTTCTGGGGCGCGTCGGACAGCGCGCGCGACCTGAGCGGCAAGGGCTACCAGACGGTGCTCGCGCTGCCCGACTACCTGTACTTCGACTTCCCGTACACGCTCAATCCGCGCGAGCGCGGCTACTACTGGGGCTCGCACGCGACCGACGAGTACAAGGTGTTCTCGCTCGCGCCGGAGAACCTGCCGCAGAACGCCGAAGTGATGGGCGACCGCGACGGCAACCCGTTCGAGGTGACGGGCACGGGCCCCGCGCCGCGCATCGATGGCATGCAGGGCCAGGCGTGGGGCGAGGTGATGCGCAACGACACCTTTCTCGAATACATGACCTATCCGCGACTGCTCGCGCTCGCCGAGCGCGCGTGGCACCGGGCCGACTGGGAGCTGCCGTATGCGGCCGGCGTGCGCTTCAAGCGCGGCGACACGCATCACGTCGACATCGCCACGCTGCAGCGCGACTGGGCCGGCTTCGCGACGCTGCTCACGCAACGCGAATTGCCGAAGCTCGACCGCGCCGGCGTCGGCTACCGGAAGCCGACCTTCACGCTGACGAATCCGTGATCGGCTGACCGGCCAGGCAGTCGAGCGACAAGCGATGCGGCGCAACGCATCGCGTATCGCGCACCGCCGTCTCCAAAGCAAAAACGGCTTGCGACATCGTCGTCGCAAGCCGTTTTCTTTTGGCCTCTCTTGACCGCCGACCCGCATCCGCCGCGCGGAGGCCGGGCCGGCTTCACCGCATCACGCCGGTTGGGCTGCCGCCCCGCCGCCCGACGGCGGCAGGCGCGCGCCGAGTTGTTCGGCATAGCGCGCGGCCGCGTTGCCGCAGACGATGTGGAACGTGTCGAGCGACACCCACGCGACGTCGAGCGTGCCGAGACGCTCGCGATCGACCGCCGACGGATCGCGCACGACCACGCGCAGGCGCGTGGTGGCCACCGCATCGAGCGACGCGACGTTGGTCGCACCGCCGAACACCGCGAGCCAGCGGGTCGGTTCCGGATCGAGCGGGCCGGCGGCCGCGCCCGTGACCGGCTGCGCGGCGGCCGTCGCCGGCGCGGCCGCACCGGTCGCGCCGCCGCCGATCGCGGCACGCATCTCGTCGGCAATGATGTCGGCCTCGGGCCCGATGATCACCTGCACGCTGTTGCCGCCGCGCTTGAGCACGCCGCGCGCGCCGATCGACTTCAGTTGCGGCTCCGATACCTGCTCCGGATCGACGACGGTCAGGCGCAGGCGCGTCGTGCACGCGTCGACGACCGACAGGTTGGCCGCGCCGCCGAGCGCGGCGATGTAGCGTTGCGCGCGCGGTGCGGCAGCCGTTGCAGCCGCGCCCGCGGCCGGTGCGACGAACCCGCCCGATGCGTACGATTCCGTGGCCGCATCGGTCGACGCCGGCTCGCGGCCCGGCGTGGCCATGTTGAACTTGCGGATGAAGAAGCGGAACAGCCCGTAGTACGCGGCGCCGTACGCGATGCCGAGCGGAATCGCGATCCAGCCCTTCGTCGACAGCCCGTAGTTCAGCACGTAGTCGATCGCGCCGGCGGAGAACGTGAAGCCGAGCTTCACGCCGAGAATCTGGCAGATCGCGAGCGACAAGCCCGTCAGCACCGCGTGGATCACGTACAGCACCGGCGCGAGGAACATGAAGCTGAACTCGATCGGCTCGGTCACGCCGGTCAGGAACGACGTCAGCGCCATCGAGAACAGCAGGCCGCCGACCATCGCGCGGCGCTCCTTCGGCGCCTCGTGCAGCATCGCGAGACACGCCGCCGGCAGGCCGAACATCATGATCGGGAAGAAGCCGGCCATGAAGGTGCCCGCGGTCGGGTCGCCCGCGAAGAAGCGGTGCAGGTCGCCGTGCACGATCTCGCCGCCGGCGGGCGGCGTGAAGTTGCCGAACACGAACCACGCGAGCGAGTTGATGATGTGGTGCAGGCCGGTGACGAGCAGCAGACGGTTCAGGAAGCCGAACACGAACGCACCGATCGCGCCCGCCGTCGTCAGCCACTGGCCGGCCGCGTCGATCGCATGCTGGATCGGCTGCCACACGTACCCGAACGCGATGCCCAGTATCACGCAGACCAGCCCGGTGATGATCGGCACGAACCGCTTGCCGCCGAAGAACGCGAGGTAGTCCGGCAGCTTGATGTCCTTGTAGCGGTTGTACAGCAGGCCCGCGACGACCCCCGCGATGATCCCGGACAGCACGCCCATGTTCAGCTTGGGATCGATGTCCTTCATGATCGCGGTTTCGATCAGGTAACCGATCGCGCCCGCGAGCGCCGCCACGCCGTTGTTGTCCTTCGCGAAGCCGACCGCCACGCCGATCGCGAACAAGAGCGGCAGGTTGTCGAAGATCGCGCCGCCGGCGTCGGCGATCATCTTGATGTTGAACACGTCCGGCTGGCCGAGTCGCAGCAGGATGCCGGCGACCGGCAATACCGCGATCGGCAGCATCAGTGCCCGGCCCAGGCCCTGTATTTTCAGAAACGGATTCCCGTTCATTCAGTCCTCCAATCCTTGTCTCGTCATTAATCGTCGTTGAGCGAATGCCTTCGTCGTGAAACCGGTCGCGAACCTGCCGTCGACGCTCAGTCGAGCGGCCAGACCTCGCGGCTTGCTGCCCTTACCGCCTGTGCCGAGTCGAGCGCGAGCAGATCCTGCGCGCGCTGACGGCACAACTGGTAATCGAGACGGCGCACACGCGCCTTGATGCCCGGCACCGACACCGGATCGACCGACAGTTCGGTCACGCCGAGGCCCACCAGGACCGGCACCGCGAGCGGATCGCCGCCGAGCGCGCCGCATACGCCGACCCACTTGCCGTGCTTCGCGGCGCCGCGCACCGCGATGTCGATCAGGCGCAGCACGGCCGGATGCAGGCCGTCGGACTGCGCGGCCAGGTCGGCCTGGCAGCGGTCCATCGCGAGCGTGTACTGGGTCAGGTCGTTGGTGCCGATCGACAGGAAATCCGCGTGCTGCGCGAGCTGGTCGGCCAGCAGCGCGGCCGACGGCACCTCGATCATCACGCCGACCTCGATCGGCTCGGTGCGGCCCTGCGCGCGCGCGAATTCGTCGATGCGCTTGCGCAGCCGCACGAGCTCGCCTGCGTCGGTCACCATCGGCAGCAGGATGCGCACCGCGCCAAACGGCTTCACCGCGAGCAGGCCCTGCAACTGATCGTCGAGCAGATCGGGGCGCACCTGCGCGAGACGGATGCCGCGCAGGCCGAGCGCCGGGTTCGGTTCGGGCGGCAGCGTCAGGTAGTCGACTTCCTTGTCCGCGCCGACGTCGAGCGTGCGGATGATCGCCGTGCGGCCCTGCAGCGCGTCGACGATCGACTGGTAGCTCTGCTGATGCTCGACCACCGTCGGCGCGGCCTGGCGATGGATGAACATCAGTTCGGTGCGCAGCAGGCCGACCGCGTCCGCGCCGTTGTCGACCGCGGTACTCGCGTCGTCGAGCGTCGCGATGTTCGCGGCGACCTCGATCGCGCGACCGTCGACCGTCGCGGCCGCCTCGCCGGCCTGTTGCCGGTTCGCCTCGCGCACGCCGTCCAGGCGCTGGCGCTCGTGCCGCGCGCGCTCGACGTCGAGCGCGGTCGGGGCATGTTCGAGCCGGCCCGCGCTCGCATCGACGACGACCTGCGTGCCGTCCGGAATCGCGTACAGTGCATCGCCGACCGCCACCAGCGCCGGGATGCCGAGCTGCCGCGCGATGATCGCCGCGTGCGACGTCGCGCCGCCGCGCGCCATCACGAGCGCGGTCACACGTTCGCGATCGAGCGACGCCAGGTCGGACGGCGTGAATTCCTCGGCCGCGAGCACGGCCTCGTCGGGCAGCGCGCGCGCGGCGCCGTTCGTATGGCCGAGCGCGCGCAGCACGCGCTTCTCGATGTCGCGCAGGTCGGCCGCGCGTTCGGCGAGCAGCGCGTCGTCGAGCTTCGACAGCGTGTCGATCTGCGTGCGGATCGTCGCGCGCCACGCGAAGCCCGCGCCCTTGCCGAGACTGATCAGGTCGCGCGCCGCGTCGACCAGCGTCGGGTCCTCCAGCAGCACGCGATGCACCGCGAAGATGCCCGCCTCGCCCACCGCGCCGCGCGCCGAGGCGTTGCGCACCGTTTCGCCGAGTTCGGCGTCGACCGCCTTCAGCGCCTGGTCGAGGCGGCGGCTTTCCGCGGCCGGCGTGCCGGACGCCTGCTCGGGCGGCACGATGTCCGCATCGTCGAGACGCACCAGCGTGCCGACCGCGATGCCGGGCGCCGCGCATACGCCGGCGAGCGTGTTCGGGTCGAGCGTCGCGCCGGGTGCGTGCGCGATGGCTTGCGGCGCGGGCGACTTCAGCCGCGCCGGCTTTTCTTCCACTTCGCCGTGCGCCTCGCGCAGCAGCTCGCGCTCGACCGCATCGACGGCCTGCTGCGCGTGCGCGCCGCGCCCGACCAGTTCGACCGTCGCGCCTTCGCCAGCGCCGAGGCCGAGCAGGCCGACGACGCTCGCGATCGACGCCTTGCGGCCGTCGAACAGCACGTCGACGGTCGCATCGAACCCGCGCACGGCTTCACGCGCCCGTGCGGCCGGCCGCGCATGCAGCCCGCCCGGCTGCGCGAGCACGATCTCGCGGCGCACTTCGTTCTGCGCGGCAGCACCGGCCTGCGCCGCCTGCGCGGCGGCTTCGCCCTTGCCGCGCAGCGCGAGCAACGGCGTCTCGCCGGCGGTCGCGAAACCGCTCGCGCGCTCGACCACCTCGAACGCGTCGGAATTCGCGATCGCGATCACCGACACGAGCGAATGCGCGTGGCGCGCCACCGCGTCCTGGTCGAACTCGATCAACAGCGCGCCTGCCTCGACACGCGCGCCGGCTTCGACGTGCGCGGTGAAGCCCTGCCCGTTCAGCTCGACGGTGTCGATGCCGATGTGCAGCAGCACTTCCGCGCCTTGCGGTGTCGTGATCGTGACCGCATGGCCCGTGCGCGCGAGATGCGACACGACGCCCGCGCACGGCGCGACGAGCCGGCCCGCGAGCGGGTCGATGCCGATGCCGTCGCCGAACATCCCGCCGGAGAACACCGGATCGGGCACGTCGGCCAGCGCGACGATCGGCCCCGTCAATGGGCTGAGCAGAACGATCTGATCGTGGGTGGGGCTCTTCAACTGGGATTCCTCGGCGCGTCTCATCGGCTTTCTCGGCTATCAGTGCGTTTCGGTGACTTTGTTCAGGTGGCGCGGCGTGTCGGGATTGCGCCCGCGCGCGACGGCGAGATCCGCCGCCATCACGTAGAACGAAAGAATGGCGGCGATCGGGTCGAGCGCCGAATGGGCGGACTGCGCGAGCGGCAGCACGGTGCCCGATACGCCGGGCGTCGATACGCCGGGCGTGCCGGCCGGCGCCGCGAGCAGCACGGCGGCGCCGCGGGCGCGCATGTCCGCGGCGAGCTGCAGCAGGCCGGCCTGTTCGGGCCCCGGCGGCGCGAACACGAGCAGCGGATAGTCGCGGTCGATCAGCTCCATCGGGCCGTGACGGACTTCGGCGCTCGAGAATGCCTCGGCCTGGATGCCGGACGTTTCCTTCAACTTCAGCGCGGCTTCCTGCGCGATCGCGAGGCCCAGACCACGGCCGATGACGATCATCCGCTCGACGCCCGCGAGCGCCGCGACGGCTTGCGACCAGTCGAGCCGGCCGGCCTGCGCGAGCACGTCGGGCAGCCCGCGCAACGCGGTCATCAGCGCGGCGTCGCGCTGCCAGTACGCGACGATCTGCGCGGACAGCGACAGCATCGCGATATAGCTCTTGGTCGCGGCGACCGACAGTTCGGGGCCGGCCAGCAGCGGCAACTGGTGCTCGCACGCATCGGCGAGCGGCGACGGCAGCACGTTCACGGCGGCGACGGTGCGCGCGCCGGCTTCGCGCAGCGCGGCCATCGTATTGACGAGATCGGGGCTCTTGCCCGACTGGGAGAACGCGATCGCGAGCTGGTCCTGCACCTTCAGCGGCGCCTGCTGCAGCGTCGCGACCGACATCGGCAGCGACGCGACCGGCACGCCGAGGCGGCTCATCGTCAGGCTCGCGAAATAGCTGGCGGCGTGATCCGAGCTGCCGCGCGCGACCGTCAGCGCGACGGCCGGCGGGTGATCGAGCAATTGGCCGGCGAGCGCTTCGACGCGCGCGGTGTCGGCGATCTGCGCGGCGACGACCTGGGCGGACTCGCGCGCTTCCTTAAGCATATTCGACAATCGATTCTCCTTCGACGTAGGTCGCGGTGAGGTTCAGGTCGCGATCGAACACCGCGAGGTCGGCCCATGCGCCGCGCTCGAGGCGGCCGCGATCGGTCACGCCGAGGTAGTCGGCCGCGTAGCGCGACATCCGGTTCGACACGTCGGCGATCGGCAGGCCGAGCGACACGAGGTTGCGCAGCGCCTGGTCCATCGTCAGCGTGCTGCCGGCGAGCGTGCCGTCGGCGAGCCGCACGCCGCCGAGGCACTTCGTCACGTGCTGGCTGCCAAGCCGGTATTCGCCGTCGGGCATGCCGGTGGCGGACGTGCTGTCGGTCACGACGTACAGGCGCGGAATCGCGCGCAGCGCAGCACGAATCGCGCCCGGGTGGACGTGCAGCAGATCGGGGATGATTTCCGCGTATTCGGCATGCGCGAGCGCCGCGCCGACGAGGCCCGGGTTGCGGTGATGCAGCGGCGACATCGCGTTGAACAGGTGCGTGAAACCGCATGCGCCGTGCTTGAGCGCGGCGACCGCGTCGTCGTAGGTCGCGAGCGAGTGGCCGAGCTGCACGCGCACGCCGCGCGCGGCCATCTCGCCGATGATCTCGATGTGGCCCGCGATTTCCGGCGCGAGCGTGACGACGCGGATCGGCGCGATCGACAGGTACTTCAGCACCTCGTCGAGCACGGCCGACACGGCCGCGTCGGGCTGCGCGCCGAGCTTGCCGGGGTTGATGTACGGCCCTTCGAGATGCACGCCGAGCACGCGGGCGCCGCCCGGCGTGCGGGCCCGCGCGGCGGTGCCGAGATTCGCGACGACTTCCATCAGTTCGTCGCGCGGCGCGGTCATCGTCGTCGCGAGCAGGCTCGTCGTGCCGAATTGCGCATGCGTGCGGACGATCGTTTCGATCGCGTCGCCGCCTTCCATCACGTCGGCGCCGCCGCCGCCATGCACGTGCAGGTCGATGAAGCCGGGCAGGATGTACGGCGCGTCGTTCTTCGCGGGATCGACGGGCGCGCCGTCGAGCGTGGTGATGCGGCCGTTCTCGCTATCGAGCGAACCGTGAATCCAGCCGTCGGGGGTGAGGATGTTTCCAGTCAGCATGACGTTCTCTTGATGATCTGGTGACGCGGGCATCCGCGTCGTGATTTGCAAATCCGTTGCATGTGCTGCGCGGGCAGTCTCGCGCGTCAGCGTTTCAGTTCGGCGACGAAGTCGTAATAGTCGTCGCGGCAATACGTTTCGCTCATTTCGATCGCGCGCTGGTCGACACCGTAGCCGATCCGCGTGATCACCAGCAGCGCCGAGCCCGGCTTCACCGCCATCCATTTCGCGATCGCGTGCGTCGCGTTCGCCGCGCGAAAGTGCTGCAGCGCGCGCACGACGGTCATGCCGCGCGCCTCCAGGTATTCGTACAGCGATGCACCGAGCACCTGCGGATCGGGCACCACCGCCGCGGGCAGCGTCGAATGCTCGACCGCCATCACGATGCCGTCCGCGCGGCGCAGCCGTTCGAGCCGCGCCACCGTCGCGCCGGGCGCGAGGCCGAGATGCGTGAGCTCGTCGCGGCTCGCGGTGCGCAGCGTGCGCGACAGCCACACCGAATCGGGCACGAAGCCGCGCTGGCGCATCTTCGCGGTGAAGCCGACGAGGCGCGACAGCGGATCGGCAACGCGCGGCGTGATGAAGCTGCCCGCGCCGCGCGCCCGCTTGATCAGGCCCTGCTCGACCAGCAGCGCGAGGGCGCGACGCGCGGTGATCCGCGACACGCCGACCGACACCGACAGCAGCCGCTCCGACGGCAGCGCCTCGCCGGCCTGCCACGCGCCCGCGTGGATCGCGCTCGCCAGATTGCGGGCGAGCTGCAGATAGAGCGGCGTATCGTCGAGGGGATCGGGCGCCAGTTCGGCCCAGCCGGTTTCCATGTGCCTCCGCGTGTCGGACGACGATCTCCGACCGTCGAAAGTGAACGCATTATATAACCACCATAATACCAGTCAACGAACTGGTATTAGCGCCGCGGAAATCGCCGAAAGCCTTGCGCGGCAAGCGTTTTAGTACTGGCAAAGCCTTTGTTTACAACGCAGTGCGGGATAGGGATTTACCCGAAGTGGTATGCAGGGGGACAGTTCGATGGGCGGATTTACCGCGTTTTTGGAGGGCAGGAGCAGACCAGGATAGAACCACTTGGGGCGACTGGTATGCATCACGCGGCGGGCCGATGCCCTACCCGGCCGTCTTTCTCCACGACCGGAACAGCTCCAGCAGCGCGCGGCACGGCGTCGACGTCGCGCCGCCCCGCCGCCACACCGCGCCGACGTCCATCGTCGGCACCGTCACGCTGAGATTGCGACGGCTGATCCGGTTGCCTTCCAGCGACCACGGCCGATAGACGAGATCCGAGAGGATCGTCACCCCGTGCCCGAGCGCGACGAGGCTTCTCACCGCTTCGATCGACTTGCTCTGCATCCAGACGTTCGGCGCGATGCCGTAGCTGCCCCAGTACTTGCCGACGGTGCGCAGGTGCTCGTCCATGTCGAGCAGCAGATAGTTCTCGCGCGCGACGTCCTCGAGGGTCACGCGATGGGCGTCCTGCAGTGGATGCGCCGGATGGGTCCACAGCCGGCGCGGCGAGCGCAGAATCGTCTCGTATTTGAGGTCGGCGACTTCCGCGGTATTCGACACCAGCAGCAGCGCGATATCGAGGCGATCGTCGACCAGCATCGTCTCGATCGCTTCGCGTTCGCTTTCGACGATGCTCACGCCGAGGTTGCCGAAGCGCCGGGAAATGGCGGACATCAGCGCCGGCATCAGATACGCCGAGATGGTTTCGGTCATCCCGATCCGGACATGTCCGGAGATCTGCTCCGGCTCCTCCTGCGCGGCCGCGACCGCGCGATCGATCGACGTCGTCGCGTGCTGCACGTGACGCAGGAACCGCTCGCCGGCCGGGGTCAGGCGCACGCCTTTCGGATGACGCAGCAGCAGCGTGACGCCGACCGCCTCCTCGAGGTTCTTCAACGCGATCGTCATCGACGATTGCGACACCGAACAGAGATTGGCCGACTTCGAAATCTGCCCCGTGTCGGCAACCGACACGAAGTATTCGATCTGGCGCAGGGTGATGTGCGTGTTCACGGGAAAAGGTCCGGGAAGGCCGGGCAGCTCCGAATCAGCACTGCCTCGAAGGCCCGAACAGTACCGCAGATCGATGGACGCGATATTGATTCAATATATACCGGACCATCGAAAGGATGAATTTGTCATGGCCGCCGCGGCTTCCTAGCATAGTCGCAAACATGAAGCGGACGGTGCCAGGCGATGGAGACGCAGGAAAAGAAGGGCTATTGCACGTTGTGCCGGTCGCGATGCGGCACGATCAACGTCGTGCGTGGCGACATGATGATCAAGGTCCGGCCCGACGATACGCACCCGACCGGCCACGCGATGTGCATGAAGGGGAAAGCGGCGCCGGAACTCGTGCATAGCCCGAACCGCGTGCTGTACCCGATGCGGCGCACGCGTCCGAAGGGTGCCGCCGACCCCGGCTGGCAACGCATCGGCTGGGACGAAGCGCTGGCCGAGATCGCCGGGCGTCTCGCGTATTTCAAGCGGGAAAACGGCGCCGAATCGGTCGCGTTCGGCGTGACCACGCCCAGCGGCACGCCGATGAGCGACAGCATCGACTGGGTCGAGCGATTCGTCTGGTTGTTCGGGAGCCCGAATATTTGCTACGCGACCGAGATTTGCAACTGGCACAAGGACAGCGCGCATGCGTTCACGTTCGGCTGCGGCATTCCCGTCGCGGATTACCGGCATGCCGAGCTCATCGTGCTGTGGGGCAACAACCCCGCCAACACCTGGCTCGCGCAGGCCGACGCGATCGCGAAAAGCCGCCGCAACGGCGCCAGGCTGATCGTCGTCGATCCGCGGCCGACCGCGCTCGCGCGGGAGGCCGATCTGTGGCTGCGCGTGCAGCCCGGCACCGACGGCGCGCTCGCGATGGCGATCGCGCGGCAGATGATCGCGACCGGCAACGTCGACGACGCATTCGTGCGCGAATGGACCAACGGCCCGTTGCTCGTGCGGGCCGACACCGGGCGGTTCCTGCGCGAGCGGGATCTCGACGGCGAGGCGTCCGGCAACCGCTACGTGGTCTGGAACGCGACGCTCGAGCGGCTGGAATGCGCCGGCGAGGAATCCGCGACGCGGTCCGCCGACCTGTTGACGACCGGCGTGCGTCGCGTGGCGATCCGCGATGCGGCCGGCCGCTGCGTGGAGGTGGACTGCACGCCGGCCTTCGACCTCTATGCGAAGGCGCTCGACGCCTATACGCCGGAACAGGCGGCCGCGCTCACCGGCGTCGCCGCAGCCGACATCGTGAAGGCCGCCGCCATGCTGCGCCCGCACCAGGCGATCGCCTATCACGCATGGTCGGGCGTCGGCATGCACACCAATGCCACGCAGACCGAGCGCGCCATCGCGACGTTGTATGCGTTGACGGGGGCGTTCGACACGCGCGGCTCGAACCGCGAATGGACGAAGCAGCCGGCCAACGCGGTCAGCAGCTACGCGATGCTGAGCCCGCAGCAACGCGCGAAAGCGCTCGGCCTCGCGGAGCGGCCGCTCGGCCCGCCCGCGCAAGGCTGGGTCACGGCACGCGACGTCTATCGCGCGATCCTCGACGGCGAACCCTACCGCGTGCGCGCGCTGTTCGCGTTCGGCACGAACATGGTGATGTCGCAGGCGGATGGCGGCCTCGCGCACGAGGCGCTCTGCGCGCTCGACTTTCATGTCCACTGCGATCTCTTCGAGACGCCGTCGTCACGCTATGCGGACATCCTGCTCCCGGTGAACACGCCGTGGGAACGCGAAGGGCTGCGGCTCGGCTTCGAGATCGACGAGCGCGCGGTCGAACTGGTTCAGTTGCGACAGCGCATGGTGCCGCCGCGAGGCGAGAGCCGCGCCGACTACGACATCGTCTTCGACCTGGCCGTGCGGCTCGGCATGCAGGACGCATTCTTCGGCGGCAGCATCGAGGCCGGCTGGAATCACGTGCTCGAACCGCTCGGGCTGGACGTCGCGTCGCTGCGCGCGCATCCGGAAGGCCTCTACCGGCCGTTGCCGCAACGCGAGCGGCAATACGCGGCGGCGACGCCCGACGGCGTTCGCGGTTTCAACACGGAGACGCTGCGCGTCGAACTGTATTCCGAGAGGTTGCATCGTCACGGCTATCCGCCGGTCCCGCAGTACGTGCCGCCGCAGCATGGCGACGATGCGCGCGCGGACAACCGCCGCCGCTTTCCGTGCACGTTGACGTCGATGAAGAACGGGTACTACTGCCACAGCCAGCATCGCGGCCTGCCGAGCCTGCGTCGCCGCGCGCCGTACCCGATGGCGGAACTCAACGACGCACTCGCGGCGGAGCACGGCATCGTCGACGGCGACTGGTGCGTGATCGAAACGACCAACGGCTCGGCGCGCTTCAAGGCGCGCGTCGTCCCGGAACTGGCGCGCAACGTGATCGTGGCCGAGTACGGCTGGTGGCAGGCGTGCGACGAGGTCGGCCTCGATGCGCTCGCCGCGGGCGGCCGCGACAACAGCAATTTCAACCAGCTCGTGTCGGCGACACGACTCGATCCGGTCAGCGGCTCGTCGCCGCTGCGCTCCGTGCGCTGCCGCATCCGGCGCGATCCGTCGGTCGATCCGGCGCGCCGCGCATGGAAAGGGCTGCGCGATTTCGTCGTGTCCGCGATCCGCGAAGAAGCGAGCGGCGTGCGCACCGTCACGTTTCGGGCCGCGGACGGCGGCGCGCTGCCGGACTATTTGCCCGGTCAGCACGTGACGCTGCATATCCCGTCGCTCGGCGACGGCGGGACGACACGCGCCTATTCGCTGACGGGCGCCGCGCACGAGGACGATCGCCGCAGTTACGCGATCTCGGTGCGGCACCAGAAGGGTCAGACGCGCGACGGCGCCGCGTTCGAAGGTGCGATGTCGTCCTACATTCACGGCGTGCTCAAGGTCGGCGACCCGGTGTTGCTCGGTGCGCCCGGCGGCACGTTCGTCGTGCCGCCGGCATCGCGCCAACCCGTCGTGATGTTCGCGGGCGGCATCGGCATCACGCCGTTCATTTCGTACCTCGAATCGATTCGTGATCTGGCGGACCGCGCACCGGAATCGCGGCTCTTCTATGCGAACCTGAACAGCAGGACGCACGCGTTCCGCGACCGCATCGAGACGTTGAAGCAGCGCCTGCCGACGCTCGACGTCGTCAATTGCTACAACCAGCCGGGCGACGAGATACCGGGGCGCGACTTTCAGCTGCACGGCTACCTGTCGGCCGACGTGGTCGCCGACGACCTGATCCGGCGGCGTGCGCGGTTTTATCTGTGCGGCCCCGAACCGATGATGGAGGCGATCACGGCGGGCCTGATCGCGCGCGGCGTCCCGCCCTTCGACATCTTCAAGGAAGCGTTCCGGTCACCGTCCCGGCCGACGCTCGACCCGTCGAAGCGATACGCGGTGCAGTTCACGCGGTCGCGCCGCACGGCCACCTGGACACCCGGCGACGGCAGCCTGCTGTCGTTCGCGGAAAGCCTCGGCATCGCGTTGCCGAGCGGTTGCCGGGTCGGACAGTGCGAGAGCTGCGCGGTCAAGGTCGTCTCGGGCGAAGTCTCGCATCCGAGCGGACAGGGGCCGGACGAAGCCGACCTGTGCCTCGCCTGCCAGGCCATTCCGGCAACCGACATCAGCATCGACGCATAAACCCCATTCGAGGAAAGGTTCACCATGAAACATTTCGACGCCGTCGCGACCCGCGACGCGCTGGATTTCGAATCGCTGGTCGCCCGCCTGCGGCAAGCGTTCGTCGACGGCTGCCACGTGCCGCTGCGACATTCGCACGTCGTCAATGCCGGCAGCACGGACGAAGGCACGGTACTCGTCATGCCCGCGTGGCAGGACCACGGCTATCTGGGCATCAAGACGGTCAACATCTTCCCCGGCAATGCGGAACACGGCCTGCCCGGCTTGCATTCGACCTACGTGCTCTACGACGGGCGGACGGGTCGCCCGCTCGCGCAACTGGACGGCAACGAAATCACGTCGCGCCGCACCGCGGCGGCGTCGGCGCTGGCCGCCACCTACCTGGCCCGGCCGGACGCATCGCGCATCGTGCTGCTGGGCGCCGGCCGGGTCGGCAGCCTCGTGCCGCTCGCGTATCGCAGCCAGTTGCCGATCTCGCACGTCGAGGTCTGGGACAAGGACCCCGCAGCGGTGGCGCGCCTGGTCGACCGGCTGACCCGCGACGGTTTCGACGCGGCGCCCGTCACGCATCTCGAGGACAGCGTCCGGCGCGCCGACGTCGTCGCCTGCGCGACGCTCGCGACGGAGCCGATCGTCCGCGGCGAGTGGCTCGCACCGGGCTCGCATCTGGACCTGATCGGCAGCTTCACGCCGCGCATGCGCGAAGCGGACGACGACTGCTTCCGGCACGCGGAGATTTACGTCGACACGGACGAGGCCGCGCAAAAGTCCGGCGACCTGCTGGGTCCGCTGGCGCGCAACGTCATTGCGCCCGACCACCTGGGTCGGACGCTGACGGCGCTGTGCCGGGGCGACGCGCGGGGCCGGACGAACGACCTGCAACGCACCGTGTTCAAGGCCGTCGGCACCGCGCTGGAGGATCTGGCCGCGGCCATTCAAATCCATGAAAAAACGAATTGAACCCGTGACGGGCAAGGAGATCGAGATGAAAGAGCTGATGGACGTGCAGCGCGGCGACGCGCCGGCGGCGGACCGCGAACGCGTGCTGGAACGGATGGCCGCGGGCATGGCGCGCTGGTCGGAGAAGTGGTTTCCGGACGCCTATATCTTCGCCGCGCTCGCGGTGATCATCGTGGCGGCGGGCGCGCTGGCGGCCGGGGCGCCGGTCGCGCGGATCGGCGTGGCGTTCGGCGACGGCTTCTGGAGCCTCATCCCGTTCACGATGCAGATGGCGATCGTCGCGATCTCGGGTTATGTCGTCGCGGTGTCGCCGCCCGCGTCGAGGCTCATCGATGCGCTCGCGCGCGTGCCCGCGTCCGGGCGCGCCGCGGTGACGTTCGTCGCGCTCGTCAGCATCGTCGCGTCGTTGTTCAACTGGGCGATCAGCCTGATCTTCAGCGGCCTGCTGGTGCGTGCGCTCGCGCGCCGCGCCGATCTGCGGATGGATTACCGCGCGGCCGGCGCGGCCGCTTATCTCGGCATGGGTGCGACGTGGGCGCTGGGTTTGAGTTCATCCGCGTCGCAATTGCAGGCGAATCCGGACAGCCTGCCCAAGGCGCTGCTCGCGATCTCCGGCGTCATCCCGTTCACCGAGACGATCTTTCTCCCGCAGTCGATGCTGATGGCCGCGGTGCTGACCGTCGCGTCGCTGCTGATCGCGTATCTGTCCGCGCCGAACGACGCGCGGGCGAAGACCGCGACGGAACTCGGCATTGCGCTCGACGAGAGCCATGCCGCGCTCGCCCGCCCCAGCCGCCCGGGCGACTGGCTCGAATACAGTCCGCTCGTCACCATCGTGATCGTGGCGATCGGTGCGATCTGGGCGTGGCACGAGTTCACGACGAAAAATCCGCTGATCGCGATCTCGAACCTGAACACGTACAACTTCCTGTTCCTGCTGCTGGGCATGCTGCTCAACTGGCGACCGCGGCGCTTCCTCAATGCCGTCGCGCGTTCGGTGCCGTCGGTCGCGGGCGTGCTGATCCAGTTTCCGCTGTACGGCGGGATCGCGTACATCCTGACCAAGGCGGCCGCGCCCACCGGACTGCCGCTGTCCGATCACCTCGCCCACTTCTTCGTCGCGCTGTCGTCGCATGCGTCGTTCCCCGCGGTGATGGGCGTGTATTCGGCCGTGCTCGGGTTCTTCGTGCCGTCCGGCGGCGGCAAGTGGATCATCGAGGCGCCGTACGTGATCGAGGCGGCCAAACTGCTGCAGGTTCATCTGGGCTGGGCCGTGACGGTCTACAACGCGGCCGAGGCATTGCCGAACCTGATCAATCCGTTCTGGATGCTGCCGCTGCTCGGCGTGCTCGGGTTGCGTGCCCGCGACATCGTCGGCTTCACGTTCACGCAACTGGTCGTTCACCTGCCGCTCGTGATCTTCATGCTGTGGGCGCTCGCGAGCACACTCACCTACCATCCGCCCGTCATGCCGTGACGCGTGACGCGCATCACGTTCACGGCATCGCGACGATCGAGCGGCTTCACGGCCGGCACGCCGAGAGCACATCGAACGTGCGAAACACGATGGACATCGTTCATCCGAAAGGCGTTATCGACTCGTCATTTGGTTCGAAAATGCTGGCGATAAGCCGCCGGCGACATGCCGACGACATTTTGAAACGCCTTCCGAAACGAAATCACATCGTCATATCCCAATTCCTTCGCAACGAGCGCGATCGGCCGGTTACCCAATCGAAGCGCATCCTTCGCCTTCGTCATTCTCACCTGCCTTACATAGTTCGCGGGATTCAATCCCGTTGCCTTTTGAAATCGCCGAATGAATGTCCTTTCCGTGAGACAAGAAATTCCGGCAAGACTGGCTATGGTGTGATTGATACCCGGCGTTGAAAGGATGAGATGTTGAGCCTCCAATATCGCATCGTCGTCGTGATCGAGTCTTGGAAGGAATCCTTCTAGCGGCCGCTGGTCGTCACGCACCCCTTCGCTGAGCATGAAACGCGATGTGGCCAGCATGACATTTGCGCCCATGACGCGATCGACGATCAAGAAACCAAGATCATTCCATGCAAGGATGGCGCCGGCCGTAATGACATCCCCATCATCGAGCACGATGTTCTCGCTCGCGACGTGAGCGTCGGGGCAGGTACGGGAAAGGAGTTCCGCAAATGCCCAGTGCGTGGTGATCCGCCGTCGCGCCAACAGGCCGGTTTGGGCCAGCACGAACGCGCCTGCGCAGATGGAGCAGACGATTACGCCGCGCCCGTGCAGCTCGGCCAACCAGGCCGCCTCGCGCGGCATGTCCGACATGCGCTCGGGCATCACAACACTCGGCGGGGCGATAGCGAAAGCCGGCTGATGCGCGTCGGCCGGATCGCTGTCCCAACAGCATTCGATACGTCCCGACGCCGGGTTCAGTTGCCAATGCGTGACGCGGATACGGCAGTGGCGATCGTCCTCGTGCGGATAGGCCGCCCAATCATTGGCGATCCGAAACAGATCGGTCAAGCAGTGAATCGCGGCGATTTGACAGTCTGGATAGACCAGGAGTGCAACCTCGACAACTTTGTCAGTTTTGGACCTTAACAATGTCAACCTCGTCAGTTTCAATATATCTGCATCCGCCTACAATGGGTCTGCGCAAACCAGCATTACTAAGGAGCAGAGCGAAGTTGATATCCAATCCCTTCCGGCATTATCAACATATTAGCCAGCAATCGCGTTGACGTCTTGCAGATATCTGTCGAACCAGAAGATGAATTGTCTCGATCACCAGATAATCAGAAGAATATAGCAATGGAAAAAATTTGCGATTCGAACCCTCAAGGCGGCGACGACGTTGATGTGCGACGTCGTCAATTACTCCTCGGCGGCGTCATTGCCGCGACCACGGGTTACTTGGCTTTACCCGCTCGAGCAGCATCCAGCAATCCTCTCTCTTCACCACAAGGCAATACGCAAGGAGTTCAGCACATGGGTACCGTTACCACCAAAGATGGCGTCGAGATCTTCTACAAGGACTGGGGTCCGCGCGATGCCAAGGTCATCCATTTCCACCATGGCTGGCCTCTCAGCTCAGATGATTGGGATGCGCAACTGCTGTTCTTTGTGAACAAGGGCTTTCGCGTCGTCGCGCATGATCGCCGGGGCCACGGTCGTTCCAGCCAGGTTTGGGACGGCCATGACATGGACCATTACGCCGATGATGCCGCGGCAGTGGTCGAGAAGCTCGGTACCCACGGAGCAATGCACGTTGGCCACTCCACCGGCGGTGGCGAGGTGGTGCGTTATATCGCACGGCATGGCGAGCGCAATGTGAGCAAAGCCGTCCTGATCAGCTCGGTGCCGCCGCTGATGGTCAAGACCAGCAGCAATCCGAACGGTACGCCGAAGTCCGTCTTCGACGATTTCCAGGCACATGTCGCAGCGAACCGGGCGCAGTTCTACCTCGACGTGCCGGCCGGCCCCTTCTACGGCTATAACCGCCCCGGGGCCAAGCCGTCGGAGGGGGTGATCTACAACTGGTGGCGTCAAGGCATGATGGGCAGTACGAAGGCGCAGTACGACGGCATCGTTGCGTTCTCGCAGACCGATTTCACCAACGATCTCAAGGGGATCACCATCCCCGTGCTGGTCATTCATGGTGACGATGACCAGGTTGTTCCTTATGCCGATTCCGGCGTGCTGTCCGCCAAGCTGGTCAAGAACGGGAAGCTGATTACGTACAAGGGGGCTCCGCACGGCATTCCGACTACCCATGCCGACAAGGTCAACGCCGATCTGCTCGAGTTCTTGCAAAGCTGATTACCTCTTCCATGCGAGCAAGAGGTGACAGCCTGACGTGATGGTGAGGTCACGGTCCCGCCCCGCCTCCGCGCGGGCTGGGACGATTGAGGCAGGCTCCCCGCACCTGTTGTTCATGTGATCCGGACGTGCATCACGATCGAACCCGGATTGAATACGACCATTTCGTCGAAATGATCCGTGAAGCAGGCAACCCGTCATCGCTCGTCGGCTAGCGTGGCCGCAATCGGTCCCCGCACGCACGCAGGACGAAGCGCACGCGTGCCGGCAGTGCATGCCGACCTTAGTGGAATTCCCGGCTCGACGTGCGCAGGCCGCCGAGCAGCGGCGTCAGATCCTCGAAATGCTGCGCGACGAGGTGCCGCACGTCGCTCACGACCTGCCACACGCCGGACGCCGCGAGCAGCCGCGAATCGAGTGTTTCGCGGCGCTGCCGCGCGAGCAGCTCGGGCCGGACGATCACGTTCACGCAGCCCGTTTCGTCCTCGAGCGTCATGAACATCACGCCCTTCGCGGTGCCCGGCATCTGCCGGGCGATCACGAGCCCGCATGCGCGTGCGAGCCGGCCGTCGGGACGGTCGCGCAACTCGGCCGCCGACGACAGCCGCTGCGCGCGCAAGGCCGGCCGCAGCAACGCGACCGGATGGCGGTTCAGCGTGAGGCCGGTGGTGTGATAGTCGGCGAGGATGTCGTCGGCTTCCGACGGCGCGCCGAGCGCGGGTTGCTCCACCTCGTCGATCGGCGCGGCGGCGAGCAGGTCGCGCTCCGGCGCCGCGGCGACGGCCTGCCACAACGCATCGCGACGATGGCCGGCGAGCGTCGCGAGCGCATTCGCGGCGGCGAGCGCCTCGAGATCGCGACGTTCGAGTTGCGCGCGGCGCGCGAGGGTGTCGACGTTGTCGAACGGGCCGGCGGCGCGTGCGGCTTCGATGCGCCGCGCGGCGGCTTCGCTCAGGCCGCGCACGAGCGACAGGCCGAGCCGCACGGCCGGCTGACCGTGCGGCGGCGGCTGGTCGGGCAACGCTTCGAGCGCGGCTTCCCAGGTGCTTTGCGTCACGTCGATCGGCAGCACCTTCACGCGGTGACGCTTCGCGTCCTGCACGAGTTGCGACGGCGGGTAGAACCCCATCGGCTGGCTGTTCAGCAGCGCGGCGAGAAAGATCGCGGGTTCGTGGCATTTGAGCCAGCTGCTCGCGTACGCGAGTTTCGCGAAGCTCGCGGCGTGGCTTTCGGGGAACCCGTATTCGCCGAAGCCTTTGATCTGCTCGAAGATCTGTTCGGCGAATTCGCGTGTGTAGTTGCGTTCGAGCATGCCGCTGATGATCTTGTCCTGATATTTCTCGAGATTGCCCTTGCGCTTCCACGCGGCCATCGCACGACGCAAGTCATCCGCTTCGCCAGGTGTAAAACCCGCGGCGACGATCGCAATCTGCATCACCTGTTCCTGGAAGATCGGCACACCCAGCGTACGAACGAGCACTTCCTTGAGCGCGTCGCTCGGATACGTGACCTCGCCCTCCTCTTCACCGGCCACGATCCTGCGCCGCTGCAAATACGGATGCACGGCGCCGCCTTGAATCGGACCGGGCCGCACGATCGATACCTGAACGACGAGATCGTAGTAGTTGCGCGGCTTCAGCCGCGGCAGCATCGACATCTGCGCGCGCGATTCGATCTGGAACACGCCGACGGTATCGGCACGGCAGATCATGTCGTAGGTTGCCTTGTCATCCTGCGGAATGTGTTTCAGCGTGAATGGCTTGCCGTCCTTCGCTGGCCCGCGCCACGCGGTGCGCAGGTCGAACGCGCGATGCAGCGCCGACAGCATGCCGAGCGCGAGCACGTCGACCTTCATCAGCCCGAGCGCTTCGAGATCGTCCTTGTCCCACTGGATCACGCGCCGCCCGTCCATCGCCGCGTTCTCGACCGGCACGAGCCGCGTGAGCTTGCCGCGGCTGATCGCGAAGCCGCCCGAATGCTGCGACAGGTGGCGCGGGAAGTTGAGCAAGCGCCCGGCCAGTTCGGCCCATGTGCGAATCAGCGGCGTTTCGGGATCGAGCCCGGTCGACGCGAATTGCCGCAGCAGATCGCGACTGCCGTCGAACCAGCGATGCCCCTTTGCGACGCGATCGACCAGCATCGGATCGACGCCGAGCGCCTTGCCGGTTTCGCGCAGCACGCCGCGCGGACGATACGTCGAAACGGCAGCCGCGAGCGCGGCGCGATCCTTGCCGTATTTTGCGTAGATGTGCTGGATCACTTCTTCGCGGCGCTGATGCTCGAAGTCGACGTCGATATCCGGCGGCTCGCCGCGTTCCTCGCTGATGAAACGCTCGAACAGCATCGTGCTTTGCTCGGGATTCACTTCGGTGATGCCGAGGCAATAACAGACGACCGAGTTCGCGGCCGAGCCACGGCCCTGGCACAGGATGTTCTGGCTGCGCGCGTATTTGACGATGTCGTAGACGGTCAGGAAGAACGGCTCGTAGCTCAGCCGGGCGATCAGGTCGAGTTCATGGCGGATCTGCTTGTCGACCTTCTCCGGGATGCCCTGCGGATAACGCACCGCCGCTCCGGCGAAGGTTTCCTGTTCCAGATAGCGCGTCGGCGTCAGTCCCGCCGGCACGATCTCGTCGGGATACTCGTAACGCAGCGAGTCGAGTTCGAAATCGCATGCATCGAACATCGCGCACGTCTCCGCGATCTCGGCCGACGAAAACAACTTCGCGATCCGCCCGCGCGAACGCAGATGCTGCTCCGCATTCGGCGCGAGCGCGTACCCGCATTCGGAGACCGGCATCCCGACGCGAATCGCCGTCATCACGTCCTGCAGCGGCTTGCACGAGCGCACGTGCATCGTCACGTCGCCCAGCGCGACGAGTCGCACGCCGCGCCGTTTGCCGGCCTCGCGAATCTCGTCGCGCTGCGCGCCGTCCAGCGCGCGCTGCAACTGCACGAGCCCGAGCCGCGCCCGCTCGCCGAACGTCGCGCGAAACCACGCGACCTGCGCATCGAGCACGTCCGCCCGCACCGGGTACGTCGGCACGAGAATCGCGAAGCAGTCGGGCATGCCGCGCAAGTGGGCAAACTCCGCCGGCGGCGCCGACAGCATCCGCGACGTCAGCTGGTAAGTGCCCTTCGGCGATGCCATCCGCCGCCACGAAATCAACTCGGAAAGATTGCCGTACCCTTCGCGGTTCTGCGCGAGCAGCACGAGCCCGAACGCACCGGGGCCCGGGTCGTGGCCGGGCGCGACGTCATCCGGCGTGACGTCGAAATACGAACCGATGACGAGCGGCAATCCGTTCGCCTTCGCCGCGACATGCATGCGCGGCGCGCCGGCGAGCGAGCATTCGTCGGTGATCGCGATCCCGCGATAGCCGAGTTTCACCGCACGCTCGACCAGTTCGTCCGCATGCGATGCGCCATGCAGGAATGAAAAGTTCGAACGGCAGAACAACTCCGCGTAATCGGGCAGCCCGCTGAAATCCGCCATCATCTTCGTTCACCCGAACAGGCCGTGCAGGAACCAGTGCGGTTCGGACTCGCTCCCCGCCCGTTCCCTGAACACCCAATAGCACGCACCGGCTTCGTCCTGCGCGACGTGGTAATCGCGTGCCGCGAGCTGACCATCGAACCACCCGGCCTCGATCCGCTCCGCCGACGACATCATCCTCAGCGGCGTATGGAATACCGGCCGCTCGCCACGCATCAGCAACGGCAGCGGTTCGGCCAGCAACCACGCGGGGCGCGGCGGCACGGCCGGCGGCCCGCCGGCCGGCTTGCCCGCCTGCGCATCGAGCGGCAGCCAGCGGTTCGCGGCTTCGGGCCGATGATCGGCGACGGGTGCCGCGCGCAGCACGTTGTCCGCGCCGAGCCGCGCGACCAGCAACTCGAGCAACCGCTCGCGGGTTTCCCGCGTACCGCCCGGCTCGGGAAAAAGATCGTCGGCCGGCGGCGCGACCGATTCGACGCGCGTGGCCTTCAGACGCACCGCGATCACCGCGGCCGGCAGCTCGACGCGCGCGAGCCGCTCGCCGAGCAGCCGCATGAAATGCCCCTCGTCGCGCACGGGGGCGGCGAACGCGAGCGCGAGCGGGGTCGGCGGCACGGCCTGGCGGCCGCGTTCGTGCTCGAGATCGAACGTCATCGCGGCGAGCGACAGGTGCCGCGCGGCCAGCCAGCCGCACAGCTGCACGACGAGCCGCCGCGCGGCGAACAGCACGGCTTCCGCGTATTCGACGCGCTCCGGCAACTCGAGCCGCACGTCGAACACGGGCGGCACCGCCATCCATGCGAGCGGCTCGACCGCTTCGCCGTACGCACGATCGAGCGCGGCCAGCAACGCGGGACCGCAGCGTCGCTGCAGCCCTGCGCGCGGCAGGCGGCGCAGATCGGCGAGCGTGCGGCAGCCGAGGCCGTCGAACCAGCCCGCATACGGACGCGCATCGGGCAGCAGCACGCACGGCAGCCGGTCGAGCGTGCGGACGAGCGAGGTCTGGCGTGCGACGCGGCGCCGGCTGCGTGCGCGGGCCGACGTGCGCGCGAGCAGCCATGCGCCGCGCCCGGTCGGCGCGGCGGACAGGCGCGCCGCGTAGCCGAGCGCCGCGAGCATCGCGCGCACCTGGCGGCACAGCGACGGCAGGCCGCCGAACAGGCGCAGGCTCGAGCCGACGTCGACGATCAGCGTGGCTTCGTCGTCGAGCGCGACGCACGGCGAGAAACGCAGCAGCGCGAGCGCGACCGCGCGCAGCGCATCGGCTTCGCGCGCGGGATCGCGTTCGACGAGTTGCGTATCGGGCGCGAGCGTGAGCACGCCGCCGCGCTTCATGCCCGCGCGCACGCCCTGCCGGCGCGCGGCCGCGTCGGCGATCAGCACGACGCCCTGCTCGAGCACCGCGCAGCCGGCCTCGCCGGCCTCGCCGGCCGCCGCGTCAGACGGCGGCGGGGCGCACACGTCGAGCGGCAGGCGCGGCAGATGGATGCCGAGCAAGACGCGCATAGCGGCTCTCCACGATGGGCGACGGCAAATCGAGCACGAGCGGCTCGCTGCGCGCGGGCCCGCGACGCTTGACGATGTCGAGCGACACGCCGCCCGGCACCGGATACAGCGCGACGCGCAGCACGGCCGGCGACGGCTGCCGCGCGGCCGACAGCGGACGCAGCATCACGAACAGCGTGTCGCCCGTGCGCGCGGCCGCGAGATGCAGGCGCCGCAGCGCATCGGGCCGCGCGTCCTGCCAGAGCAGCAGCGCGCCGCAACAGCCGGCCTTGAGCGCCTGCTCGGCGGCCCACAACGCATCGGTACGGCTACCGGCGCGCAGCCACAGCAGCGTGTCGGCCGGCACGCCGAGACTGGCGAGCGCGGTGGCATGCGGCGACTGCGGCGGCGCAACGAGCGCGAGCGGCCGCCGCACGCTGACGGTGCGGGCAAGCGCCGGCGCGAGCAGCCGCATCTCGCCGCAGCCCGGCTGCGCGGCCAGCAGTTCGACGAGGCCGCCGACCGGCCAGCCGCCGCCCGGCAGCTCGGCCGACAGCGGCGCGAAGCCCGTGTCGATCGTGCGCGGGCCGCCGCGCGCGAGCTGCGAGCCGCGCCAAAGGGACGGATGAAGGGATTCGGGAGTAATGGAGGATGCGAGCATGACGCCACCCACAACTGTATGGATATACAGTATATGGCAATGCGCGCGCGTCGCACAGCACCGGTGCAAAACCGGTTTTCGTCGGAAGAAACCGGGGAGAAGCCGGCGCGCCCGTCATGTCACGGCGCGCCGGCCCGTCAGCCGTCGGTCAGCAGCCCGTCAGCCGAGCAGCAACGCGTCGTCGTCGAGCTGCTCGTGCCGCACCTTCTCGAACATCTGCAGCAGATCCGGCACGTCCAGCCCCTTGCGCGCGTCGCCCGACACGTCGAGCACGACCTGCCCCTGGTGCAGCATCACCGTACGGTCGCCGTAGTCGAGCGCCTGCCGCATGCTGTGCGTGACCATCATCGTCGTCAGCTTGCTCTCGGCGACGATGCGCGCGGTCAGCTCCAGCACGAACGCGGCCGTCTTCGGATCGAGCGCGGCCGTGTGCTCGTCGAGCAGCAGGATCCGCGACGGCCGCAGCGACGCCATCAGCAGGCTCACGGCCTGCCGCTGGCCGCCCGACAGCAGCCCGATCCGGTCGGTCAGCCGGTTTTCCAGCCCGAGGTTCAGCAGCCGCAGCTTGTCGCGGAACAGCTCGCGCGACGGCCGGTCGAGCGCCGCCCGGAAGCCGCGCCGCGCGCCGCGCGCCATCGCGAGCGCCATGTTCTCCTCGATCGTCAGCGCCTCGCAGGTGCCGGCCATCGGGTCCTGGAACACGCGCGCGACGAGGTGCGCGCGGTCCCACGCGGCCTTGCGCGTCACATCCGTGCCGTCGATCGCGATGCGTCCCGCATCGACGCGCTGGTCGCCGCTGACCGCATTGAGGAAGGTCGACTTGCCGGCGCCGTTCGAGCCGATCACCGCGACGAACTGGCCGTCGGGAATCTCGAGCGACAGCCCGCGCAGCGCGCGCGTCTCGATCGGCGTGCCGGGATTGAACGTGAGTTTGAGATCGTGTGCGGACAGCATGTCATGCCCCTCCGTTCTTGCGCGCGAACAGCTTCTTGCGCGTCGCCGGCAGCACCAGCGCGATCGTGACGAGCGCGGCCGTCACGAGGTTCAGGTCCTGCGCCTTCAGGCCGATGAATTCGCTGTTCAGCGCGAGCGCGATGAAGAAGCGGTAGACGATCGCGCCGAGCACGACGGCAAGCGTCGTCAGCACCAGCCGGCGCGCCGGCAGCAGCGTCTCGCCGATGATCACGGCGGCCAGCCCGATCACGATCGTGCCGATCCCCATCGAGATGTCCGAGCCGCCCTGCGTCTGCGCAAACAGGGCGCCCGCGAGCGCGACGAGCGCGTTCGACAGCGCCATCCCGGCGAGCGTCGCCCGGCCGGTCGCGATGCCCTGCGCGCGCGCCATCCGCGGGTTCGCGCCGGTCGCGCGCATCGCGAGGCCGAGCTGCGACGAGAAGAACCAGTCGAGGCCGAGCTTCGCGATCACGACGACGATCGCGAGCAGCGCCGGGCGCAGCACGTAATCGGGCATCCAGTCGGGCTGCAGCACGGTGAAGAGCGTCGGCTCGGTGATCAGCGGCACGTTCGGCCGGCCCATGATCCGCAGGTTCACCGAGTAGAGCGCGATCATCATCAGGATACTGGCGAGCAGATCCATGATCTTCAGGCGCACGTTCAGCCAGCCGGTGACGAAGCCGGCCAGCGCGCCCGCGACGATCGCGAGCAGCGTCGCGGAAAACGGGTCATGGCCGGCCGAGATCAGCGTCGCGGCGACGGCGCCGCCGAGCGGAAAGCTGCCGTCGACGGTGAGGTCGGGGAAGTTGAGGATGCGAAACGAGATCAGCACCCCGAGGGCGACGAGGCTGAAGATCAGGCCGATCTCCAGTGCGCCCAGAAACGAGAACAGAGACATGATGGGGAAATCCTGTTGCTTCCCGGCCGGACGTGTACGGCCGGGCGAAGCGGACGGGCGGCCCCGGGTGGGAGCCGCCCGTCCGGCGATGTCGTCGAGGCCCGGATCGGGCCTGCAAGCGCGGCGGTCGGGCCGCGGCTTACTTGATGACCGTCTTCGCTTCCTTCACGAGATCCGGCGACAGCGTGACGCCCTGCTTCGCGGCCGCGCCCGTATTCACGAACAGTTCGAGGTTGCTGCTCGTCTCCGACGCGATCGCGCCCGGCTTCTCGCCCTTCAGGATGCGCGCGACGACCTTGCCCGTCTGGCGGCCGAGGTCGCCGTAGTTGATGCCGAGCGCCGCGATGCCGCCGCGCTTCACGCTGTCGGTGTCGCCCGCGACGAGCGGAATCTTCGCTTCGTTCGCGACCTTCACCAGCGCTTCGTACGCGGACACGACGTTGTTGTCGGTGTTCGTGTAGATCACATCGACCTTGCCGATCAGGCTCTTCGCGGCCGGGCCGATGTCGACGGTGCGCGGCGCGGCCGCTTCCTTCAGCGTCATCCCCTGCTTCGCGAGGATCTCCTTGAGCTCCTTCACGACGACGACCGAATTCGCCTCGCCCGGGTTGTAGACCATGCCGACCGTCTTCGCATTCGGCACGACGCGCTTGATCAGCGCGACCTGGCGATCGAGCGGCAGCTTGTCGGACACGCCCGTCACGTTGGTGCCCGACGGGCCCCAGCCCTTCACGAGCTGCGCGGCGACCGGGTCGGTGACGCCCGAGTAGACGACCGGCACGCTCTTCGTCGCGGCGACGACCGACTGCGCGGCCGGCGTTGCGATCGCGACGATCACGTCGGGCTTGTCGCCGACGAACTTGCGCGCGATCTGCGCGGCCGTGCCGGTGTTGCCCTGCGCGCTCTGGTACTCCCACTTGAGCTTGTCGTCGCCGTAACCTTCCGCCTTCAGTTCGGCGCGCACGCCGTCGCGGATCGCATCGAGCGCCGGATGGTCGACGATCGACAGCACCTTGACGGTCTGTGCATGCGCGGCGCCTGCCAGCGCGAGTGCGGCGACGCCGGCCGTGATCGAACGGATCGCGAAAGTCTTGAATCGCTTCATGGGTGAGTCTCCCCCGTATTGTGTCGGTTCTGGATGATGGATTCCCGCCGCCGTCGGGCGGGCGCCGCCCGTGCGTACGAGACGCGGGCGATCGGCCCGCGCACGCTCCGGGAAAGCGTGCAGCGGCGAACGCACGAGGATACCATTTCCGCAGACCACCGCCTGACTCCGTGCTTTCGCGCGGCGCGCCGGGCACCACCTCGCCGAGGCCCCGAGAAAGCGCGCCAAGCCTTGCCGGTGGCGGCGCCGATCCGCGTCGGCCAATGCGTCGGCCGCGCATGCGGCTTTACGCTATGCTGTCGGCCGACCCAATCCACTCCACCGGAGGGCAGATGAAACGGGGTATCCGAGCCGCCGCATTCGCAGCATTCACCGCCGTCGCGCTGACGCCGCCGGGCGCGGCGTTCGCGCTGACCGACGGCAACGCGCAATACGACGACTGCATGCTCAACGCGCTGCGCGAAAGCCGCAACGGCGCGGCGGCCCAGTTGATCCAGCGCTCGTGCGACGCGCTGTACCGCAACAACGCGATGCTGCTGCCGCGCGAACGGCGCTTTCACGAGTGCGTCGTGCAGTCGCTGCCCGGCGTGCGCGACAACTACGCGATCCAGCAGATCATGTCGATCTGCTCGCGGCGCGGGGAGATGTAGGCATAGGCGCGCGTGCTGCGCCAATGAAAAAAGGGCCTGCGCGATGCAGGCCCTTTTCGTTCAGCGGTCCGACCGGTGAGCGGCGTTCAGAACGACGCGACCATCGAGCCCTTGAACTGCTTCTTGATGAATTCCTTCACTTCCGGCGACTGGTACGCCTTGACCAGCTTCTTCACCCACGGCTGATCCTTGTCCTTCGCGCGCACGGCGATCAGGTTCGCGTACGGGCTCGTCAGCGATTCGAGCGCGATCGCGTCCTTGGTCGGCTGCAGATTCGCGGCCAGCGCGTAGTTCGTGTTGATCACGGCCGCGTCGACGTCCGACAGCACGCGCGGCAGTTGCGCGGCGTCGAGTTCGGAGATCTTCAGCTTCTTCGGGTTCTCGGCGATGTCGAGCACCGTCGCGTTGTTGCCGCCCGTGCCGGCGCCGGCCTTCAGCTTGATCACGCCTTGCGTCTGCAGCAGCAGCAGCGCGCGGTTCTCGTTCGACGGATCGTTCGGCACCGCGAGCTTCGCGCCCTGCGGCAGATCCTTCAGCGACTTGAACTTCTTCGAGTACACGCCGATCGGCGAGATGTAGGTCAGGCCCGCGCTGACGATCTTGTAGCCGCGCTGCTTCACCTGGCTGTCGAGGTAGGGCTGGTGCTGGAAGCTGTTCGCGTCGAGATCGCCCGAATCGAGCGCCGCGTTCGGCTGCACGTAGTCGTTGAACTCGATGACCTTCACGTTCAGGCCTTCCTTCTCTTTCGCGACCTTCTGCACGACTTGCCACACTTCCGAATCCGGGCCGGCGACCGTGCCGACCTTGATCACCTTGTCTTCGGCGTGCGCGCCTGCCGACAGCGTCAGCGCGGCGCCGGTGGCCAGCACGGAAAATACCTTCAGGAGACTGCGACGCTTCATCTGTTTCTCGCTTTCTTGCTTACTGGAAATGGGGCGCGATACGGGTATGCCCGGACTCGCAGGAAGGGCCAAATGGTGTCACAGGATCGGCGGGAAGTGAAATACATCCCGCTCATATGGGTATGCACCAGCGCAGTGCCGGCGGCCGCCGCACAACTCGGCCGTTAGTTGCATTTTTCCTCGACGCATCGGCCCATTGGTCCATCGGCCGATCGGCCGATACACGTCACGCCGCCACCGTCTCGTCGGCCGCCTTCGTGCCGAAAGCCGGCTCGGCCGCCCATGCACCGGTCCCGCGCGGCGACGGGCCGCCGGTATTGGCGACCCGGAACGCGCCGACCGCGTCGCGCAGCCGCGCGGCCTGTTCCTGCAGCGACGCAGCGGCCGCGGCCGCTTCCTCGACCAGCGCCGCATTCTGCTGCGTCACCTGGTCCATCTGCGTGACCGCGCGGCCGACCTGCGTGATGCCGCTCGCCTGCTCCTCGGACGCCGCCGCGATCTCGCCCATGATGTCGGTCACGCGTGCGACCGCCTGCAGGATCTCGCCCATCGTCGTGCCGGCCTGGCCGACCAGCGTCGAGCCGTTGCGCACGCGCTCGACCGAATCGACGATCAGCGCGCGGATCTCCTTCGCGGCCGTCGCGCTGCGCTGCGCGAGCGAGCGCACCTCGCCCGCGACCACCGCGAAGCCGCGGCCCTGCTCGCCCGCGCGCGCGGCTTCGACCGCCGCGTTCAGCGCGAGGATGTTGGTCTGGAACGCGATGCCCTCGATCACGCCGATGATGTCGGCGATCTTGCGCGAGCTGTCGTCGATCTCGCCCATCGTGCCGATCACGCGGTTCACGACGTCGCTGCCCGCACGCGCGATGTCCGACGCATTGTTCGCGAGCCCGCTCGCCTGCCGCGCGTTGTCCGCGTTCTGCTTCACCGTCGCGGTCAACTGCTCCATGCTCGCGGCGGTTTCCTCGAGCGACGCGGCCTGCTCCTCGGTGCGCTGCGACAGGTCGTCGTTGCCGGCCGAAATCTGGCGGCTCGCCGACGCGATCGATTCGGCCGACTGGCGAATCCCGCCGATCGTCGCCTGCAACCGTGCCTGCATGTCGTGCATCGCGGCCATCATGCTGGTGCGATCGCCCGCGCGCACCGGCACCGGCTGCGTGAGGTCGCCCTGCGCGATGCGCGTCGCGAGCGCGACCGCTTCGTCCGGCTCGCCGCCGAGGCTGCCGCGCACGTTGCGGATGATCACCAGCATCGCCGCGCTGATCACGAAGCCGATCACGAACACCATGGCCAGATGGCCGAACAGCGTCCGGTAGTACACGGTGTCGATGTCCTTCAGGAACACGCCGCTCGAGATATTCCAGTCCCACGGCGCGAACCGCGTGACGTAGCTGATCTTCGGCACGGCCGTCTCGCTGTGCGGCAGCCGCCCGCGATATTCGGCGAAGCCGCTGCCGGTCGCCTTCGCCGCGTTCAGGATCGTCACGAACAGCGGCTTGCCGTCCGGATCGAGATAGTCGCCGACCTGCGTGTTGACGAGTTTCGGCAGCGTCGGATGCATCAGCACGACCGGCTTCGAATCCATCACGAACACGTAGCCCGAATCGCCGTAGCGCATCGCGGCGAGGCTCGCGAGCGCGTCGCGCTTCGCGTTGGCCTCGGGCAGCGTGCCGCTCTGCGCGAGCGCGTGATAGGCCTTCACGATGCCCGCCGCCGAGTCGACGAGATTCGCGATGCCGGCCTTGCGTTCGGCGAGCATCGTCGCGCGCGTCTCGTAGGCGCTCCATGCGCCGACGCCCAGAAGACCGATCCATACCAGCGCAAGCGCGAGCCACAGCTTGCGGTTCAAACTCATTCTGCTCATCTGCGTGCCTCTGTCGATGTCGATGCATCCGACGCGCGAACGGCCGGCCGCGCGCAAACGGTTGCTCTTTTATTTACGGCAACGAGGCTTACATCTTGAATACGCGTCGCCGCGGCGAACCGGCGATCGACAGGCCCCCACGCGGCGCGCCGGCGCGACAGCCCGCATCCGCTGTGCTAAAAAGACCGGCTGGCCGGCGCGCGAAGCGCCGGCATCATTCCAGGGGCATCCATGTACGTCATCGACATCCACTACACCGCGTCGCTCGAGCGCATCGACGACGCGCTCGAACGCCATCGCGCGTACCTGCAGCCGCAGTTCGACAAGGGCATCTTCATCGCGGCGGGGCCGAAGGTGCCGCGCGCAGGCGGCATGATCCTCGCGGCCCGCATCGATCGCGACGCACTCGACGCGATCCTCGAGACCGACCCGTTCGTCACCGAGGGGCTCGCCACGTATCGCGTGACGGAATTCCGGATCACCCGCGCCGCGTCGGGCTTCAACGTGCCGGCGCTGCCGTAACGCGGCTTCGGCGCAATACGTGCGCAATACGCGCGCATGCCGACGCGCCGCCCGGCGGGCAGCGCATGCGCGCAACGATGAGAGCGGGGAAACGTGACGGCGCGAACACGGCCGTCACGCGAAACGCCGGGCGGGCGCCCGGCGGCGGCCGGTCAGTCGACCAGCAGCTTCAGGTCGTGGACCCACGGGGCCGGGCCCTGGCCGTCGCGCACGAACAGGCGCAGCTTGCCGTCGCGGTCGAACACGTAGCTCGCGGCCGTGTGATCCATCGTGTAGCTGCCGGGCGTCTTGCCGGGCACCTTCGCGTAGTACACGCGGAAATCCTTCGTGACCTTCTTGAGCGCCGCTTCGTCGGCCGGCCGCAGGCCGATGAACGACGGATCGAACGCGGGCACGTACTGGCCGAGCAGCGCCGGCGTGTCGCGCTCCGGATCGACGGTGACGAACAGCACCTGCACGCGCTTCGCGGCATCCGGCCCGAGCTGCTTCAGCGCTTCGGACAATTCCGCCATCGTGGTCGGGCACACGTCCGGGCAATGCGTATAGCCGAAGAACATCACGACGGCCTTGCCCTTGAAGTCGGCGAGCGTGCGGACCTTGCCGCTCGTATCGGGCAGCGCGAAGTCGCTGCCGAACTGCGTGTTGCCGGTGATGTCGAGATTCTGGAATTTCGGCGCGTTGTCGCATCCCGCGAGCAGCAGCGCTGCCGTGAATGCGCACGCGAGCATCCAGCCTTGGCGCGCGCGGCGCCCGAACCGTGATGGGAGCATTGCGTTCAAACCGTGCGGTTACACGCCGAGCAGCGGGCGTGCGTAGTGATCGACGAGCAGCGCGGCAAACAGCAGCGACAGATAGACGATCGAGTAGCGGAAGGCCTTGCGGGCGAGTTCGTCCGAATAGTCGCGATGGATCTTCCACGCATACGCGAGGAACACCGCGCCGAGCAGTACCGCGCTCGTCAGGTAGACGGCCCCGCTCATCCCGGAAATGAAGGGCATCAGCGTGACCGCGAACAGGATCACCGTGTACAGCAGGATGTGCAGCCGCGTGAACTTCTCGCCGTGCGTGACGGGCAGCATCGGCAGCCCCGCGTTCTCGTAATCCTTGCGGCGATAGAGCGCGAGCACCCAGAAATGCGGCGGCGTCCACACGAAGATGATCAGCACGAGGATCCACGCGTCGCCCGGCACCGCGCCGGTGACGGCGGCCCAGCCGAGCGCCGGCGGCATCGCGCCCGACGCGCCGCCGATCACGATGTTCTGCGGCGTCATCGGCTTGAGCAGCAGCGTGTAGATCACCGCGTAGCCGACGAACGTCGCGATCGTCAGCCACATCGTCAACGGATTCGTGAACGTATAGAGCGTCCATGCGCCGACGCTGCCGAGCACGGCCGAGAACAGCAGGATCTGCGGCGTCGTGATCTCGCCGCGCGCGGACGGGCGCCATGCGGTGCGGCGCATCATCGCGTCGATCTTCTGTTCGACGAGGCAGTTGATCGCGAACGCGGCGCCGGCCAGCAGCCAGATGCCGACGGTGCCGCCGATCAGCACATGCCACGGCACCATGCCCGGCGTCGCGAGGAACATGCCGATCACCGCGCAGAACACCGCGAGCTGCGTGACACGCGGCTTCGTCAGCGCCATGTACTGGGAAAAGCGGCTACCGGGCGATTGGGAGAGGGTGCTTTGCATGGGGGCGGTCACGCCGGGGCGGCGTCGCGCGCAGGCTGCGCGACACGGCCGGGGCGGCTTGAAAGGATGCGAAAGTTTAACATGACGACGAGCAGCAGCAGGATCGCGGCCCCGCCGTTGTGCGCGACGGCGACGGGCAGCGGCCACTGCAGCACGATGTTGGTCAGGCCCGTCACGAACTGCAGCAGGACGACCAGCAGCACGCCGTTCGCGGGCCGCCGCAGCGATTCGAAGCGGCGCATCTTCAGCGCGAACGCGACCAGGTACGCGACCACGACGAACGCGAACGTGCGGTGCGTCCAGTGGATCGCGACCAGCGCGTCCTGCGTGATCGCGTCGCCGTCCTTCGTCATCCCGAGCGCGCGCCACAGGTGAAAGCCGTGCTGGAAGTCCATCGGCGGAATCCACTGGCCGTTGCAGGTCGGGAAGTCGGTGCACGCGAGCACCGCGTAGTTCGTGCTCACCCAGCCGCCGAGCGCGATCTGCACGACCAGCAGCACGAGCGCCGCGAGCGCGGCCGCGCGGTAACGCCCGGCCTCGGGGTCATACGACGGCAGCGGCGTCTGGCGCGCCGCGAGCCAACCCAGCGTGCCGAGCAGCGTGAGGCCGAGCAGCAAGTGGATCGTGACGATCACCGGTTGCAGCTTCATCGTGACCGTCCATGCGCCGAACGCGCCCTGCACGAGAATCAGCAGCAGCAGGCTCGTCGGCCACCACGGCGACACGTGCAGCGGGCGGCGACGCAGCCGCGCGGCCCATGCGATCACGGTCTGCGCGATGATCAGCACGCCGATCGCCATCGCGAAATAGCGGTGGATCATCTCGATCCACGCCTTCGTCATGCTGACCGGCCCGGTCGGCATCGCCTGGTGCGCGGCCGTGATCGCCGCGTGCGCGATGAACGGCGACGACGTGCCGTAGCAGCCTGGCCAGTCGGGACAGCCGAGCCCCGAATCGGTCAGCCGCGTGAAGCCGCCGAACATCACGAGGTCGAGGGTCAGGAAGGTGGTGATCCACACGAGCTTGCGAAACTTGTCGTCGTCGGCCTTCACCCACACGTACGACAGCGGCAGCAGCGCGATGCACAAGCCGATCAGGCCGAGTTGCAGTAGATACGACATCGGAATGGTGCCTCGTTCTCTCGCCTTAACCGATGCTCGACCACTTCAGCAGCTTCGTCACGTCCGACTTGATCTTGCTGGGATTCGGGTCTTTCGGGAAACGCATCATCAGGTTGCCGTTCGGGTCGACCATGTAGATGTGGTCGCTGTCCTTCGTGCCGGCGTCGGCCGGCAGCCACGCGGCCACCGCGGCCGGATCGGCGACGAGCCGGCGCGTGTCCGGATACGCGTCCAGCACCTTCTGCGGCACCGCGCCCGCATCGCTGCGCAGCCACACCATCGTGATCCGGTGCCGTTCTCCCGCCTGCGTGACGCGGATCTGGCGCATGAAATAGAGCTTCTGCGCGCACGCGTCGTCGCACGCGCTGCGGTCGGTCATCACGAACAGCCAGACGCCGCGCAGCGACGACAGCGGCACCGTCTTGCCGGCTTCGTCGGTGACCTGCAGATCCGCCGGGATCGGGCGCTGCGGCTCGATCAGCGTGCCGTAGTTGGTCGACCCGCCCTTCGGCTTGATCACGTAATAGGTGAAGTACGACGCGATCATCGGCGCGGCGCACACGAGACCCAGCAGCACGAGCATCCAGCGGCCGCGCTTGCGGGCCGCGGGCGACATCGGCGCAGCGGCCGGACCCTGACGTGGAGATTGCATGGACAAATCAGACCTCTCGAAACGAACCCGCGGCGCGCTCGCCGCGTCCTGGCATGACGCTCACGCGCCGGCCGACTTCTTCGCCGCACGCCGCGCGGCGTACAGCCCGAAGCCGAGCGCGGCCGCCGCCATCGCCCACCACTGAAACATGTAACCGTAATTGCGCTCGACGCCGGTCGTCGCCGCCGGCCAGTCGCGCACGAGTTTGTCGCCGTCGTCGCTCGTCTGCTGGATCACGAACGGCTGCAGCGGCAGCCCGGTTTCCTTCGCATACGCGGCGACGTCGAGGTTCTGCCGGATCTTCTGATGCGCGGCCGACCCGCCTTCGCCGAGCTCGAACGCGCGCGACGCATCGGCGCGCGCGATGCCGACGATCTCGACGTCGCCCGCCGGCGTCGCGAACGGCTCGATCGCCGTGCGATCGGCGATATTGCGCGGCAGCCACCCGCGGTTCACGAGCACGACGCCGCCGCCCGTGAGTTTAAACGGCATCACGACGTAAAAACCCGGCTGGTCGTTATACGGCCGATTGTCGAGGAACACCGCTTGCTCGGGCATGAAACGGCCCTTTGCCCGCACGCGATGAAACTCGATCGACGCGAGCGGAACCGGCTGCGCGCCGATGTCGACAGGGGCCGCCTGCTCGTAGCGCTCGATGCTCGCCTGCAGCGCTTCCTTCTGGTGCGCGCGGTCGCGCTGCCAGAAACCGAGACGGATCGTGACGGCGACGACGACGAGGATCAGCAACGCGGGCAGCCAGCGGATCTTCATCATGCGGCCCGCCCGGCACCTGCGCGAAAGCGAAGTGCGATAATTATCCTCTTCCTTTCGAATTGCCGTCGTCCGGTTCGTGTCATGCACATACTCGTTCCCATCGCCTTCGTCCTCATCATTGCCAGCATGGGCTCGGCGCTCTACTTCATGATGCACGACCGCGGCCATACGAAGCGCATGGTCTGGTCGCTCGCCACCCGCGTCGGGCTGTCGGTGTCGCTGTTCCTGCTCATCCTGTTCGCGAACTGGATGGGCTGGATCCATTCGACCGGCCTGCCGATCGGGCGTTGATGCCGTTGCCGCGCCGGCCGCTGTGACATTTCGCCGCACGGCCGCGCCACCAAGCAAAAGCGCCGCCTGACTGAGTCGCGGCGGCGCCAGGGTGGTGTCGCTCGCGGCTTCGCCGCCGCGCGCTCGACACCAATGAAAACGGCCCGCGCATTGCTGCGCGGGCCGTCGTTCCATTTACAGCCAGTAGACGACGACGTACAGGCCGAGCCAGACGACGTCGACGAAGTGCCAGTACCACGCGGCGCCTTCGAAGGCGAAGTGGTGATCGGGCTTGAAGTGGCCGCGGATCATGCGCACCAGCACCACCGCGAGCATCGTGCCGCCGAGGAACACGTGGAAGCCGTGGAAGCCCGTCAGCAGGAAGAACGTCGAACCGTACACGCCCGAGTTCAGCGTCAGGTTCAGTTCGTTGTACGCGTGGTAGTACTCGAAGCCCTGCAGGAACAGGAAGCAGATACCGAACACGAGCGTCGCGGCCAGCCACGCGATCGCCTTCTTGCGATGATCGTCACGCAGCGCGTGGTGCGAGATCGTCAGCGTCACGCCCGAAGACAGCAGGAACGCGGTGTTCAGCGTCGGGACCGGCCACGGGCCCATCGTCTTGAAGTGACCGGCGAGCGCGGCGGGGCCTTCGTTCGGCCACACGGCGGAGAAGTCCGGCCAGATCAGCTTGTAGTCGAGGCTGCCGAGCTGGTGCAGCGCGATTTCACGCGCATAGAACAGCGCGCCGAAGAACGCGCCGAAGAACATCACTTCCGAGAAGATGAACCAGCTCATGCTCCAGCGGTACGACTTGTCGACGTTCTTGCCGTAATGACCGCCTTCCGATTCGGCGATCGCGTCGCCGAACCAGTGATACAGCGTGAAGAGCAACCACAGCAGGCCGAGCAGCGCCGTAAACGGCGCCCAGTCGTGACCGTTGATCCACAGCGCTACCGAGCCGAGCATGACCAGCAGGCCGATGGCCGCGCTGATCGGATGCTGCGACGGATGCGGCACGAAATAGTACGGGGTCTGGTTTTGACCGCTCATGCTTGATTCTCCACTTCAGTCCAATTTGTGTACCGGAAACCGCTCCGGCTTTATTTCTTGCGCGGCGAGACCGCCACCGCTCTTTCCTGCACGCCGCGCCGTGGCGCCGCGCACTGCATTCTTTCGTCGCCGCGGGCCGCTAGCCGCTAACTGCGCCCTCAACCCACGACGGCACGCACGATCAGGATCAGCACGCCGATGAACACGCCGGCCGCGATCAACGCGACGATCAGCACGTGCAGCGGATTGAGCTGCGTCGCGTCGGCCTCCAGGTCGCGCCGCTTGCGCACCCCGAAGAACGACCACAGCACCGCTTTCAGCGCCTGACCGAACGTACCGCTCCGCTTGACCTCCGTCATCGCCCCGCCTCCGTCGTCATGCATCCGGCTTCGCCGCACCCTGCGCCGCCGCCGTACTCCGCTGCGCCGGGGCCGGCGTGGCCGGGGTATTCAGCTCGAAGAACGTGTACGACAGCGTGATCGTCTTCACGTCCTTCGGCAATTTCGGGTCGATCACGAACACCACCGGCATCTTGCGCGACTCGTTCGCGGTCAGCGTCTGCTGCGTGAAGCAAAAGCACTCGATCTTCTTGAAGAACTCCGTCGCCTGCTTCGGCGCGTAGCTCGGAATCGCCTGCGCGACGACCGGCCGGCCCTGCCCGTTCGTCACGTCGTACACGATCGTCGTCAGTTCGCCCGGATGCACGTCGAGACTGTTGTGCTCCGGCTTGAAGCCGAGCGGCCCGCGCGCGTTCGCATCGAACTCGACCGACACCGTGCGGCTGTAGTCGACCTGCGAGTTCTTCACCTCGCGCTCGCTGACATCGCGCTGCACCAGGTTGTTGATGCCGGTGATCTGGCAGATCGCCCGATACATCGGGATCAGCGCGAAGCCGAAACCGAACATCAGCCCGGCCACGACGAAGAGCTTCACCAGCATCGAACGATTGAACGCGCGATCCGCGGCGCCCTCTTCCGGCTTCGACATACGACGACTTCCTCGCTACTGCGTCAGTTACTGCATCAGTGGGTGGACAGCCACCACTGCTTGATCACGACACCCACAAAAAAAACGGCGGCGATGACGAGCAGGGTGAGGCCGAGCCGCTTGTTGCCCGCGCGGATCTGCTCGGGCGTTCGTCTTTCTTGTGGATTCCGGGTCATCTGAAACTTCGCTGAAACTTCCGTTTCGCGCCCGCCGCGCCTGCCTGCGCGGCAGGCAGCGGCGGAACGCTAGGTGAAACTTATTCGACGTGCGGCGGTTGCTCGAACGTGTGGAACGGAGCCGGGCTCGGGACCGTCCACTCGAGGCCCGTCGCGCCATCCCACGGCTTGTCCGACGCCTTTTCCAGCTCGCCGCCGCCACGGTAGGCCGGCAGCGCGACCGCGAACAGGAAGTACACCTGCGCGAGGCCGAAGCCGAATGCACCGATCGTCGCCACCTGGTTGAAGTCCGTGAACTGCGCCGGGTAGTCCGCATAGCGGCGCGGCATGCCCGCGAGACCGACGAAGTGCATCGGGAAGAACGTCAGGTTGAAGAAGATCATCGACGCCCAGAAGTGGATCTTGCCGCGCGTCTCGTTGTACATCCAGCCCGTCCACTTCGGCGCCCAGTAGTACCAGCCCGAGAACAGCGCGAACAGCGAGCCGGCCACCAGCACGTAGTGGAAGTGCGCGACCACGAAGTAGGTGCCGTGATACTGGATGTCGAGCGGCGCCATCGCGAGCATCAGGCCCGTCAGGCCGCCGAACGTGAACACGAACAGGAAGCCGATCGCGAACAGCATCGGGGTTTCGAACGTCATCGAGCCGCGCCACATCGTCGCGAGCCAGTTGAACACCTTCACGCCCGTCGGCACCGCGATCAGCATCGTCGCGTACATGAAGAACAGCTGGCCGGTGACCGGCATGCCCGTGGCGAACATGTGGTGCGCCCAGACCATGAACGACAGGATCGCGATCGACGCCGTCGCGTACACCATCGAGCTATAGCCGAACAGCGTCTTGCGTGCGAACGCCGGGATCACCTGCGACACGATCCCGAACGCCGGCAGAATCATGATGTACACCTCGGGGTGGCCGAAGAACCAGAAGATGTGCTGGTACATCACCGGGTCGCCGCCGCCTGCCGCATTGAAGAACGACGTGCCGAAGTGGCGGTCGAACAGCACCATCGTGATCGCGCCTGCCAGAACCGGCATCACGGCGATCAGCAGGTACGCGGTGATCAGCCACGTCCACGCGAACATCGGCATCTTCATCAGCGTCATGCCCGGTGCGCGCATGTTCAGGATCGTCACGACGATGTTGATCCCGCCCATGATCGACGATGCGCCCATGATGTGGACCGCGAAGATCGCGAAGTCCATGCCCGGGCCCATCTGCGTCGACAGCGGTGCGTACAGCGTCCAGCCGGCCGCCGTCGCGCCGCCCGGCGCGAAGAACGAACCGACCAGCAGCACGGCCGCGACCGGCAGCAGCCAGAAGCTGAAGTTGTTCATCCGCGCGAACGCCATGTCGGATGCGCCGATCTGCAGCGGAATCATCCAGTTCGCGAAGCCGACGAACGCCGGCATGATCGCGCCGAACACCATGATCAGGCCGTGCATCGTCGTGAGTTCGTTGAAGAACTCCGGACGCATGATCTGCAGGCCCGGCTCGAACAGCTCGGCACGGATGCCGAGTGCCATCACGCCGCCCGACAGGAACATGATGAACGAGAACAGCAGGTACAGCGTACCGATGTCCTTGTGGTTGGTGGCGAACAGCCAGCGACGCCAGCCGTGCGGGGCTTCGTGCGCGTGGTCGTCGTGCGCGTGGTCCGCGGCTACGTCGTGCCCGATGCTAGACATGAGAATCTCCTAATGCGAATACGTCGACTAACTCAGCGACACGTCAAGCCGCCGGGCCGATCTCGACACGCCGGGCTTCCTTCGCGTCAGCCCCGCCCGTGATCGTTTCCGGCTTTTTGAGAATAATGTGGTCTTCCGCCACGCCTGCTGCCTTCAGCGCATCGCGCACGGCCTGCGCCCGATGCTTCGCCAGTTCGGCGTTCGCGTCGGCCGAGCCCGTCTTGTCGGTGAAGCCCGACAGCGCGAGCTTCGCGTCCGGATGTGCCTTCGCATAGTCGGCCGCGGCGGCGATCGCCGCTTTCGCGTCGGCCGGCAGCACGCTCTTGCCCGTCTCGAAGTAGATCGTCGACAGCGCGGCCGATGCCGCTGCCGCCGGCTGCTCGGCGCCCGACGCGGCTTGCGCCGGCGCCGAAGCCGCTTCCGCCGGGGCCGCTGCCGTTGCCGCGCCTGCCGTGTCTTCCGGCAGCTTGCCGTTGCGTGCGTCGGCCACTTGCTTCGGCTGCAGCAGGTCGTTCTTGTGGTTGCCCCACGAGTTGCGTTCGTACGTGACGACCGAAGCGATGTCGAGGTCCGACAGCGACGCCCACGACGGCATCGCGCCCTTGCCGTGCAGCACGCGCTCGACGTGCGCGGCGATCGGGCCGTTCACGATCGGGCTGCCGTCCATCGCCGGGAATGCGCCGAGGCCCTTGCCGTTCACCTGGTGGCAGGCCGCGCAGTTCGCCTTGTAGACTTCCTCGCCGTGCGCGACGAGTTCGGCCATCGTGTAGACCTTGTTCGGGTCGACCGCCGCGCTGGCCAGCTTGGCCTTCTGCGCCGTCACCCACTTCGCGTAGTCGTCGTCCGACAGGACTTCGACGACGACCGGCATGTACGCGTGCTCCTTGCCGCACAGCTCGGTACAGAAGCCGCGGAACGTGCCGACCTTGTCGGCCTTGAACCACGTGTCGCGCACGAAGCCGGGGATCGCATCCTGCTTCACGCCGAACGCGGGCACGTACCACGAGTGGACGACGTCGTTCGCGGTCGTGATGATGCGGATCTTCTTGTTGACCGGCACGACGAGCGGATTGTCGACTTCCTGCAGATAGGTGTCGGTGATCGGCTTCTTGCCCATCACTTCGTCGCGCGGGGTGGTCAGCGTCGACAGGAAGCCGATGCCCTCGCCCGGGCCCTTCACGTAGTCGTAGCCCCACTTCCACTGGTAGCCGGTGACCTTGATCGTGAGATCGGCGTTCGTCGTGTCCTTCATCGCGACGACGGCCTTCGTCGCCGGCAGCGCCATCAGCACGACGATGACGAACGGCACGATCGTCCAGATGATCTCGACGGTCGTGCTTTCATGGAAATTGGCGGCCTTGTGGCCCTTGGATTTGCGGTGCGCGAAGATCGAATAGAACATCACGCCGAACACGCCGACGAAGATCACCGTACACAGGATCAGCATCATCGTGTGGAGATCGTAGAGCTCCTCGGCGATCTTCGTGACAGGCGGCTGAAAGTTGATCTCGTTGACACGGGGGCCGCCCGGGCTATCACCGACCGCCAGGGCCGCACCGGCAAAGAGCAATCCGCTGCATGCCAGCACGCCCGTGAGGGCTCGCTTGATTGTTTTCATAGCATCCTTACCCAAAATTTCCATTCAAACCCTCCCCCGTCGCAAGCCACCGGCCTCGTCCGGCCGATGACCGCGCCTCGTCAGCCGCAGCGCCTGAGCGACACGCGCAGTTCGTCGGCGAACTGCGCACGCTTGTACTGCGCGAGATGCTGCCCGATTACGACGGTCTGCCCGCGCGATACAAGCCGAATCGGATCGCGTGGCGTCGCACCCGGCTCGACCCGCACCCAGCGCGGGTTGAATTCGATCTGCGTGAGCCGCTCCGCATCCATCCGCTCGATCACGAGCCGGTGCGGAAACAGCCTGATGCGCTCGTAATCGACCGCATGGCGAGCATAGATCGCAAATGCGACACCCACCGCCAGCAACTCGATTCCGGTGAAGGGCATGACGAGCCAGACCCCTCTCCACATCAGCAACGCCGCGATCGCCAGCGAGAAGCCCGCGAGCGACGCATAAAACAGCACGAATTGGCGTGGCGACACCGAACAGTTGCGTTTCATGAGCCAGTCTTCGAGGACCGGTTCGCTGTCCGCCGTCTCCGCCAAAACCCTCGCTGCTTCCATCGCCGCCTCACGCGAATGGCATGCGATGCATGCCTGCATCGGACTCGTCGCCCCGTATTGCGGGGACCCCGGGACGACAAGCTGACGCATTATAGGCGGGTTCAATGGCATCCACAAGCAAGCGCCTATCGCCCGCCAAGCCAAGTGCGACAAGCTTTCCGGCCGTTTTTGGCGCCAATTCGACCCCGCTTTGCGCCGCTAATTTCAGACATAACAAAACCCCTCTTTACCGCTTTACCGATTCTTCGGACGCCCCTTGCCGATGTCCTCGATGCGCACGATCCCGTGGCCTTCCGCGGTCGTGCGCGGCACGGCCTTCCACGCGTGGCCGTAGATCACCTCGAAGGTCAGCGGGATCGTGCCGTCCTCGCGCCGGCGCGCGTCCAGCGCGTCGCCGAGCGCCGCGCGAAAGCGTCGCGTCGCGTGCTGCGGCGCCGTGCGCCCGAACGGATAGGCACCCCAGCGGCGCACGTCGGCCAGCAGGGAGTCGGGGGATTTGTAGGTGACGGTCAGCACTTCCTGGTCCATCACGGGAATCTCGAAGCCGCTCTCGACGAGCATGTCGCCGAGGTCGTGCATGTCGACGAAATCGATCACGCGCGCGGCGGGCGGCGCGATGCCGAGCGCCGCTTCGGCGTCCGCGCAGGCCGCGCGCAGCTCGCGCAGCGTGTCCGGGCCGAGCGTGCTGAACATCAGCAGGCCGTTCACGCGCAGCACGCGCTGCCATTCAGGAAACACCGTATCGGGACGCGAATGCCAGTGGAGCGCGAGATTCGACCAGATCAGGTCGAACGCGCCACCGGGAAACGGCAGCGCGGCGAAGTCGGCCTGCGCGACGCGCGGGCCGCGCTGGCCCAGCGCCCGGCCGAGCGACGCCGGCAGCCAGCGGCGCCAGTTGGTCTGCTCGACCTCGCGCTGGCCGGCCCGCGCGAGCATCGCGCCGGACAGGTCCACGCCGAACACCGGTGCCTCCGGAAAGCGCGCGCGCAGCGCCGGCAGGTCGTCGCCCGGGCCACAGCCCGCGTCGAGTACGGCCGCGGGGCTCACCTTGATGTATTCGAGGCGCTCGTTCATCCGCTGCGCGATCTCGCGCGGCAGGAACGCGACCGCATCGAACGTGGCGGCACGGCGGTCGAAGATCCGCCGCAGGCGCCGGGTGTCATTGGCCGGACGGCCGGTTGAAGTCGAAGCTGGGGACATGTCGGGCACACTGGCGAAGAGCCCGAAGTATACTCGCTCGCCTCGCAAGCTTCATTGAGGCGGCGTGCCAGGAGTGTTGCGATGGTCCGCGGTTCCGCCGAGCGCACGATGCGCGTCGTTTTGTCGCAGGTTCGAACGCTGGTCGTGCGCGTTGCCGCGGTCGCATTGCCGAATCGCTGCGCGTTGTGCGGCAATTTGTCACACGAAGTGATTTGCGGCGCCTGCGATGCCGCGTACTGGAATGAAGCGAGGCTGCGCTGCGCGGTCTGCGCGCTGCCGCTCGGCGTCGGGCATGCGCGATCGCTTGGCGGCCGTCGTACCGGCGCCGGCCGCGCGACCGCGTACCGGTGCGACGCGTGCCGCACCGCGCCGCCGCCGTTCGATGCGACGCTCGCGCTTGCCGATTACCGCGCACCGCTCGACGGGCTCGCGCGCGGCCTGAAGTTTCACGCGCGACTCGCGCTCGGCGGCGAATTCGCGGCCCGGCTCGCCCGGCTGGTCGACGATACGCACGGCGCGAGCGGCTTCGACCTCGTTGCGCCGGTGCCGCTGTCGCACCGGCGGCTCGTCGCGCGCGGCTACAACCAGACGTGGGCGATCGCACGTCCGCTCGCGCGCCGGCTCCGCGTGCAAGCGGACGCAACCTTGCTCACGCGCGTCGCCGACACCGCGCCGCAGTCGCGGCTCGACCGGCACGCACGGCGCGACAACGTGATGTCGGCTTTCGCGGTGGCCGGCGGCGTCGCCGGCCGCCACATCGCGCTCGTCGACGACGTGATGACGTCCGGCGCGACGCTCGCGGCGGCCGCGCAGGCGCTGAAGGCGGCGGGCGCCGCGCGCGTGACGAATCTGGTTGCGCTGCGCACCGCCAGGGATTAATTAGAGAGAGAGGCCGGCCGCCGCGAATGCGGCCGTCAAGAACCGGTCGGCCGGGAGCCCGCGCGCGTTGCGCGGCTCCGGCCGGCCCAGCCAAACCGAAACATGTTCAACGTCGTCCTCGTCGCCCCCGAAATTCCGCCGAACACCGGCAACGTGATCCGCCTGTGCGCGAACACCGGCGCGCACCTGCACCTGATCGAGCCGCTCGGCTTTCCGCTCGACGACGCGCGCATGCGTCGCGCCGGCCTCGACTATCACGAGTATGCGCAAATGCGCGTGCACCGCAACTGGGACGCATTCGTCGCCTCCGAAGCGCCCGATCCCGCGCGGATGTTCGCGTTCACGACGCGCGGCTCGGGCCGCTTCCACGATCGTGCGTTCCTGCCCGGCGACTGGTTCGTGTTCGGCTCGGAAACGCGCGGCCTGCCGGCCGAGCTGCTCGAACGCTTCCCGAACGAACAGCGCGTGCGCCTGCCGATGCGACCCGACAACCGCAGCCTGAACCTGTCGAACACGGTCGCGGTGGTCGTGTTCGAGGCGTGGCGCCAGGCCGGCTTCGAAGGCGGCGCCTGACGCTCGTCGCGCGCGGCGTCGAACGCGTCAGGTTCGCGCGAGCCGTGCGCGGTACAGGTCGTAGATATCGGGAGAAAAGCACGCGAACACCACGCGTGTGAGGTTCGGCGCCTGCGCGAGCATCTCGGCGACGGTGCCGACCGCGATATCGACGGCGGCTTCGGCCGGATAGCGGTAGACCCCGCAACTGATCGCCGGGAACGCGATCGACGTCGCGGCGACTTCTTCGGCCAGCTCGATCGCGCGCCGGTAGCACGACGCGAGCAACTCGGCCTCGCCACGCGCGCCGCCGTACCAGACCGGCCCGACCGCGTGGATCACATAGCGCGCCGGCAGCCCGTGGCCGCGCGTGAGCTTCGCGTCGCCGGTGTCGCAGCCGCCGAGCGTGCGGCACTCGGCGAGCAGGCCGGGGCCGGCCGCGCGGTGAATCGCGCCGTCGACACCGCCCCCGCCGAGCAGCGAGCCGTTCGCGGCGTTGACGATTGCGTCGACCTCGAGCGTCGTGATGTCGACGACTTGCGCATCGAGCGTGGTGGAATGGATCTGCAGCATGACGACCTCGCGGAACGCCGGAGATTGTTCAAGCGTAGTCCGCTTTGGCGCCGCGCGCCCGGCGCAACCGTGCCGGGCGAACCCGGCTCGCGCTACTCGGCGCGCGCGTCGCGGCGCAACAGGCCGCTGACGGCGTCGCGCGGCGCGATGCCGTCGAACAGCACCCCGCACACGGCTTCCGCAATCGGCATTTCGATCGATTGCGCGCGCGCGAGCGCCAGCACGGCCTGCGCGCAGCGCACGCCTTCGGCCACGTGGCCGAGCGCGCCGAGGATGTCGTTGAGCGTGCGGCCGGCCGCCAGTTGCAGGCCGACCGTGCGGTTGCGCGACAGGTCGCCCGTCGCGGTGAGGATCAGGTCGCCGAGGCCCGTGAGGCCCGTGAAGGTTTCCGCGCGGCCGCCGAGCGCCACGCCGAGCCGCGACATTTCGGCGAGGCCACGCGTGATCAGCGCGGCGCGTGCGTTCAGCCCGAGGCCGAGGCCGTCGGAAATGCCGGTCGCGATCGCCAGCACGTTCTTCACCGCGCCGCCGACCTCGACGCCGACCACGTCGTCGCCCGTATAGATCCGCATCGCGCCGTGATGGAACGCGGCGAGCGTGCGCTCGCGGCATCCGGCCGACGTGCTCGCCACCGTCAATGCGACGGGCAGCGACTGCCCGACCTCGCGCGCGAAACTCGGGCCCGACAGCACGCCGTTGCTCTGCTGTCCGGGCAGCTCGGCCGCGATCACCTGATGCGGCAGCAGGTGCGTGTCGGCCTCGAAGCCCTTGCAGACCCAGACGATATGCGCGGGCACGCAGCCGGCATCGCGCATCGCGTGACACAGCGTGCGCAGCCCGGCCACCGGCGCGGCGATCACGCACAGCGCGTCGTCCGCGGCGCCATGCGCGAGCGCGACGCCGAGATCGGCGTCGTAGCGCAGCGCGTCAGGCAACGCGATGCCGTCCAGATAGCGGGAATTTTCGTGCCGGGCCTGCAGCCCGGCGATGAGCGCGGCGTCGCGCGCCCACAAAAGCGTATCGTGCCGCGCGGCCAGATGGCCCGCGAGCGCGGTGCCCCAGGCACCGGCGCCGAGAACGGCTACTTTCATACCCAGCACCGGTCCGAGCGAAACGTCAGTTCAGCGTCGTGCCATTCGGCGCGCCGTTCGGTGCGCCTGCCGCACCAGCCTGCTGCTGGAGCTGCGCGAGACGCTGCTCGTACAGCGCCTGGAAGTTGATTTCCGCGAGGTGGATCGGCGGGAAGCCGGCGCGCGTGATCGCGTCGGCGATGTTCGAGCGCAGGTACGGGAACAGGATCGTCGGGCATGCGATGCCGACGAGCGGGTCGAGCTGTTCGTCCGGAATGTTGCGAATGTCGAAAATGCCGGCCTGCTTCGCTTCGATCAGGAACGCGACCTTGTCCTTCACCTTCGCGGTGACGGTACCCGACACGACGACTTCGAACACGCTTTCCGCGAGGCGGTCGGCCTTGACGTCGACTTCGACTTCAACCGACGGCATGTCCTGCTCGAGGAAGATCGCCGGCGAATTCGGCTGCTCGAGCGACATATCCTTCAGGTAGACGCGCTGGATGTTGAAGAACGGTTGGTTTTCGACGTCGGACATGGTGTTTCCCTAAAAGTGGTGACGGGGCGGCCCGGCTGTTCGCCGGCCGCCACGGATGAATCCTGCGCGCCCAAGCCGCGGCGCGGCCGGCGGCCATTCTGCCCTAATCAGGCCGCTTGCAGAAGCGGCACGAGGCCGCCTTCGCGGTCGAGCTTCGACAGATCGTCGTAGCCGCCGACGTGCGTGTCGCCGATATAGATCTGCGGCACCGTGCGGCGCCCCGTGCGCGTCATCATTTCCTCGCGGCGGGCCGGATCGCGATCGATCAGCACCTTTTCGATCTGCTCGACGCCGCGCAGCTTCAGCAGGCGCTCGGCCTGCATGCAATACGGACACACCTGCGTGCTGTACATCAAAACCTTGTTCACTTCGCCACTCCTTGTTTGACGACCGGCATCCCGGCCTGCTGCCAGGCGGCCACGCCGCCTTCGAGCACGTGCACCTCGGCGTACCCCGCCGCCTCGACCTCGCGCGCCGCCTTCTGCGACTGCTGGCCGTTCTGGCAGACGAGCAGCACCGGGGTGCTCTTGTTCTTCGCGACCTGCGCAATTTTCGCGCCGATCTCGCCCGCCGCGACCTGACGCGCCGACGGCAGGTGGCCGGCGGCGAAGTCGGACGCGGCGCGCAGGTCGATCACGACCGCGTTGCGGCGATTGATGAGCTGCGTCGCCTCGGCGGCCGACAGGCCGCCGCGGCCGCGGCGCAGGGCCGGCCATGCGAGCAGGCCGCCAGAAACCAGCAGGATCGCGATAAGGGCCAGGTTCGTGTAATTGGTAAAGAACGTCACGGAATGCCGCCGGAAAAAGAGAAATCGGATGAGGACAATCCCGCCATTATAAAATAACCGTCTTGCGCGATGTCGGGCCCCGGTTCGGTCCCGTGCGACGCGCCCCGCTTCCCTATCACTACCGACCGCAAGATCCATGTACAAACTCGTTCTCATCCGCCACGGCGAATCGACGTGGAACAAGGAAAACCGCTTCACCGGCTGGGTCGACGTCGACCTGACCGAACAGGGTCGCAACGAGGCCTATCAGGCCGGCGAATTGCTCAAGGAGGCCGGCTACACGTTCGACATCGCGTACACGTCGGTGCTCAAGCGCGCGATCCGCACGCTGTGGCACGTGCAGGACAAGATGGACCTGATGTACCTGCCGGTCGTCCATTCGTGGCGCCTGAACGAGCGCCACTACGGTGCGCTGTCGGGCCTGAACAAGGCGGAAACGGCCGCCAAATTCGGCGACGAGCAGGTGCTCGTGTGGCGTCGCAGCTACGACACGCCGCCGCCCGCCCTCGAGCCGACCGACGAACGCGCGCCGTTCAACGACCCGCGCTACGCGAAGGTGCCGCGCGAGCAGCTGCCGCTCACCGAGTGCCTGAAGGACACGGTCGCGCGCGTGCTGCCGCTGTGGAACGAGTCGATCGCGCCGGCGGTGCGCGCCGGCAAGCAGGTGCTGATCGCCGCGCACGGCAACTCGCTGCGCGCGCTGATCAAGTACCTCGACGGCATCTCGGACAGCGACATCGTCGGCCTGAACATCCCGAACGGCGTGCCGCTCGTCTATGAGCTCGACGAGAATCTGAAGCCGATCAAGCACTATTACCTCGGCGACCAGGAAGCGATCGCGCAGGCGCAGGCCGCCGTCGCGAAGCAAGGCAAGGCGGGCTGACGCCCGACGCGGCGGGCAGGCCCGGTTCCGGCGCGGCGCGCCCGGCCCCGGTCGCCCGCTGCACGCTGCACGCCGCGCGAACCTTCGCGGCCCCGCTGCGGTCGAACCCGCTTTCGAACCGCAGCGCCCCCGCCGGGGCCTCTGCGGCCTTTTCGACGCTTTTCGCGCCGTTCCACTGAGTTATCGGACGAACAGTTATACTTGTCCGCTACATCCCCGCTACCGCCACGCGCTTCCCGACCGCACCAGACTCTCTATGCGAATGAATTTGAAGAACATCGGCCTGATTGCCGCGGGCCTCGCCACGGGCGTGTTCGCCACGCTGCAGGTTTCCGCATCGGCCGAGCAGACCGCCACGGCGCCGCTTCCCCTCGACCAGCTCCGCCTGTTCGCGGAGGTATTCGGGCAGATCAAGCGCGAGTACGTCGAACCGGTCGACGACAAGAAGCTGCTGACGGCGGCGATCAAGGGCATGGTGTCGAGCCTCGATCCGCACTCGTCGTTCCTCGACAAGACCGACTATGACGAGCTGCAGGAGCAAACGAAGGGCCGCTTCGCGGGTCTCGGCATCGAGATCTCGCAGGAAGACGGCCTCGTCAAGGTGATCTCGCCGATCGAGGACACCCCCGCGTTCCGCGCCGGCATCCGTCCGGGCGACCTGATCACGCGCATCAACGACAAGCCGGTGCGCGGCATGACGCTCGACAAGGCCGTCAAGCAGATGCGCGGCGAGCCGGGCACCAAGGTCACGCTGACGATCTTCCGCAAGAGCGACGACCGCACGTTCCCGGTCACGGTCACGCGCGCGATCATCAAGGTCCAGAGCGTGAAGATGAAGATGCTCGATCCGGGCTACGCGTATGTCCGCATCACGAGCTTCCAGGAGCGCACGACGCCCGATCTCGCGCAGAAGCTGCAGGACATCGCGCGCCAGCAACCGAACCTGAAGGGCCTCATCCTCGACCTGCGCAACAACGGCGGCGGCCTGCTGCAGAGCGCGGTCGGCGTGGCCGGCGCGTTCCTGCCGCCCGACTCGGTCGTCGTGTCGACCAACGGCCAGATCCCCGATTCGAAGCAGGTCTACCGCGATACGTACGACAACTATCGCCTGCCGTCCTTCGACGGCGATCCGCTGAAGAACCTGCCGCCGATCTTCAAGACCGTGCCGATGATCGTGCTGACGAACGCGTATTCGGCGTCCGCGTCGGAAATCGTCGCCGGTGCGCTGCAGGATTCGAAGCGCGCGCAGATCATGGGCAAGACGACGTTCGGCAAGGGTTCGGTGCAGACGGTGCGCCCGATGACGGCCGACACCGCGCTGCGTCTGACCACCGCGTACTACTACACGCCGAGCGGCCGCTCCATCCAGAACAAGGGCATCACGCCGGACGTGCCGGTCGATCAGTACGCGGACGGCGATCCGGACGACGTGCTCGTGACGCGCGAGGTCGACTACACGAACCACCTCGCGAACACGCAGGATCCGAACGAGAAGAAGGAGCAGGAAGAACGCGAACAGCGCCGGATGGATCAGCTGCGCATTCTCGAAGAGCAGAACGACAAGAAGACGCCGGAGCAACGCCAGAAGGATCGCGATCGCAAGCCGATCGAGTTCGGCAGCGCCGACGACTTCATGATGCAGCAGGCGCTCAACAAGCTCGAAGGCAAGCCGGTCCAGGAATCGAAGTCGCTGCTCGCCGAGAGCACGACCAAGAGCCCGGCCGCGAAGGCGGCGACGGCGTCGAAGGCATCGGGCGCAAGCGCCGCGAAGCCGGCTTCCGCACCGAAGCCCGCATCCGCGCCGAAGTAAGCGCCGGCCGGCATCGAACGGGCCATCGCGGGAAGACCGCGATGGCCCGTTTTTCATGCGCGCCTAAAATAACGAACGTCCGCCCGCCTCGCTCACGACTCCCCATGAACGACGATCAACTCCTTCGCTACTCCCGCCACATCCTCGTCGACGAGATCGGCATCGAGGCGCAGCAGCGCTTTCTCGATGCGCATGCGATCGTCGTCGGCGCGGGCGGCCTCGGCTCGCCGGCCGCGATGTATCTCGCGGCGTCCGGAGTCGGCACGCTCACGCTCGTCGACGCCGACACGGTCGACCTCACGAACCTGCAGCGGCAGATCCTGCACGTGACGGCCTCGGTCGGCCGCAGCAAGGTCGAGTCGGGGCGCGACGCGCTCGCGCAACTGAACCCCGAGGTGACGGTGAACGCGGTCGCGGAGCGCGTCGACGATGCGTGGCTCGACGCGCACGTGCCGCATGCGAGCGTCGTGCTCGACTGCACCGACAACTTCGCGACGCGGCACGCGATCAATCGCGCGTGCGTCGCGCACGGCGTGCCGCTCGTGTCGGGCGCCGCGCTGCGCTTCGACGGCCAGATCAGCACGTTCGACTTCCGCGACGCGGCCGCGCCCTGCTATGCGTGCGTGTTCCCGGAAGACCAGCCGTTCGAGGAAGTCGCGTGTTCGACGATGGGCGTGTTCGCGCCGACCGTCGGGATCATCGGCGCGATGCAGGCGGCCGAGGCGCTGCGCGTGATCGGCGGCATCGGCAAGACGCTCAACGGCCGGCTGATGATGCTCGATTCGCTGCGGATGGAATGGACGACGATGAAAATCGCGCGCCAGGCCGACTGCCCCGTGTGCGGGGGTCGGCACTGACGCGCGACGGGCATGCGCTGGACGCGCATGCGTGACACTTCGCGACAGTTGGCGGCGACGAAAACGCCTACGCGGCCGCGTCCGCCCGCGGCTCGGCGACCGACAGCCGCTGCAGCGCCGCCTGCACTTCCTCCGGCTCGAACGCGGCCAGCACGTCGGCCGTCGGCTTTTCGAGCGCCTTCAGGTGCGCGCGCAGGATCTCCTGCTTCACGACGAGCAACTGGCTCGGGTGCATCGAGAACTCGGTGAGCCCCATCCCGAGCAACAGGCGCGTGAGCGCCGGGTCGCCCGCCATCTCCCCGCACACCGACACCGACACGCCCGCGCGCTTCGCTTCGCGCAGCGTGTACGCGATCAGATGCAGCACGGCCGGATGCAGCGGGTCGTACAAGTGCGCGACCGCGTTGTCCGCGCGATCGATCGCGAGCGTGTACTGAATCAGGTCGTTCGTGCCGATCGACAGGAAGTCGAAGCGCTTCAGGAACAGCGGCAGCGCGATCGCCGCGGCCGGGATCTCGATCATCGCGCCGAGGCGCACGTTCGGATCGTATGCGAGCCCCGCGTCGTCAAGCTGGCGCTTCGCCTCGCGGATCAGGTCGAGCGTCTGGTCGATCTCCTGCGCATGCGCGAGCATCGGGATCAGGATCTTCACCTGGCCGAACGCGGACGCGCGCAGGATCGCACGCAACTGCGTGAGGAACATCTGCGGCTCGGACAGGCTCCAGCGGATCGCGCGCAGCCCGAGCGCCGGGTTCGGCGCCGTTTCGTAGCCTTCGTCGAGCGCCTCGAGCGGTTTATCGGCGCCGACGTCGATCGTGCGGATCGTCACCGGCATGCCCTTCATCCACTCGACGGCCCGCTTGTACGCGGCGAACTGCTCCTCCTCTTCCGGCATCTCCTTCTGATGCATGAACAGGAACTCGGAGCGGAACAGGCCGACGCCGACCGCGCCGGCCTCGACGGCCGCCTTCGCGTCGTCGGGCAGCTCGATGTTCGCGTACAGCTCGATCTTCGTGCCGCACAACGTTTGCGTCGGCGAGAACTTCAGGCGCTGCAGCTTGCGTTGCTCCAGCAGCTTCTCGGACTGGCGGTACGAATATTCCTCGAGGACGATCGGCGCCGGATCGACGATCACGATGCCCTGGTCGCCGTCGACGATGATCAGGTCGTCCTGGCGGATCAGCGAGCTCGCGTGCTGCACGCCGACCGCGGCCGGAATGCCGAGACTGCGCGCGACGATCGCCGTGTGCGACGTGCGCCCGCCGAGATCGGTGACGAACGCCTGGAACGACTGCGTCTTGAACTGCATCATGTCGGCCGGCGCGATGTCGTGCGCGACGACGATCATGTCGTTCGTGCCGTTCCTGGCCGCGCCGTCGAGCGCCTGCGACGCGGACGGCGCACCGGCGAGCGCCTTCAGCACACGCTCGACCACTTGCTCGATGTCGGCCTTGCGCTCGCGCAGGTACTCGTCCTCGATGTCGTCGAAATGGCGCGTCAGCAGTTCGAGTTGCTCGGTCAGCGCCCATTCGACGTTGTAGCGGCGCGTGCGGATCAGGTCGATGGTTTCCTGCACGAGCATCTCGTCGCTCAGGATCATCGTGTGGACGTCGATGAATGCGCCGACTTCGCTCGGGGTGTCGTCGGTCAGGTCGGCGCGCAGCGCTTCGAGCTCGCGACGCACGACGTCGAGCGCCGTGCGGAATCGCTCCACTTCGGCGTCGATCTGGTTGGCCTCGATCAGGTAATGGGCGACGTCGAGCGCCGCCGGCGCGATCAGATACGCTCGCCCGATCGCGATACCTCGTGAGACGGGAATGCCATGCAGCGTGAAGGACACGCGCACCTCCTCTGTACAAGTAAAGCCGCGGCACACTGCTGCGATGCGCTTATGACCCCGGTTAGCGATTATAAATTCCGCGACTCCCTGCTGACTGCATGCAGCGCAGCATTGCGCATTCCGCATCAATGCTTCCGACGAAAAAAATGCCGCGAGATCCGCGGCATTCTGACTGGAAACGGCAATGATTCCGCGTGGCGATCACTGGCCTTCGCCGAACTTGTCGGCGATCAGCTTCAGCAGCGCGTCCATCGCTTCCCGCTCGTCGGGCCCTTCGGTTTCGATCGTCACGGTGCTGCCGATGCCGGCCGCCAGCATCATCACGCCCATGATGCTCTTCGCATTGATCTTGCGCCCGTTGCGTGTCATCCAGACTTCGGACTGGAAGTTGCCGGCCAGTTGCGTAAGCTTGGCCGATGCGCGCGCATGGAGCCCCAATTTATTGACGATGGTGGTTTCTTGTTGAAGCATGATTCTCGGTCGGGTCGGTCTGGACCGCCGGCGGCACGCGTCGGCGGGTCGGTCTAAAACGGAAAACGGCGGCTCAGTGCGATTCGGTGCGCGGTTGCGGCTCCGGCGGAATCGGCGCGCACTGGCCGCAGCCGGTTTCCGTCGGCGGCGGCGGCGTGCCGGACGACACCTCGTGGACGCCCTTCGCGCCGCCGGACAGCGCCTTGTCGACCAGCTTGTCGAGCGGCACGGTGCGGTAGCAGACGGCTCGCACGAGCATCGGCAGGTTCACGCCGGCCAGCACGCGCACGTTGTCGAGCTTCGCGAGCTGGCCCGCGATGTTCGCGGGCGTCGCGCCGTACATGTCGGTCAGTACGACCACGCCGTTTTCTTCCCGCAGCCGCGCGAGTTCCGCGTGCGCAAACGCCATCACCTGGGTCGGATCGCTGTCCGCCATCACGTCGATGCAGCCGATGCGGGCAGGTACGCCGCCGTAGATGTGCGCGATACAGTCCCGCAGCGCGGTGGCGAGCGGGGCGTGCGCGATGATCAGGATCCCGGCCATGTCAGATCGCTCCCGGCCGCCCCTGGCGGGCCGATACCCCGCGGCGGGGCAATGAGCGTAGCGAGTGTGGGGAACGTTTCATGTTCAGCCTTGCAACAGTGTCGGCCCGACCGCCGGGCCTTCGGTGCGCCGATCACGGCACCGGGCGAGCGGGCATTGTAGCAGGCCGGTCAAGCTGCTCCGGCGACGGGGGACCTGCGCGGCCGCCGCCGGGGTTGCGCGGGAAACGGGTCGGGCCTACGCGGCCGCACGCTCCAGCGCGTCGATGAACATCGCGGCGACGTCGAAACCCGTCTGCTCCATGATCTCGCGGAAGCACGTCGGGCTCGTGACGTTCACCTCGGTCAGCCAGTCGCCGATCGCGTCGAGCCCGACCAGCAGCAGCCCGCGCGATGCGAGCACGGGCCCGAGCGTGTCGGCGATCTCGCGGTCGCGGGCCGTCAGCGGCTGCGCGACGCCGAGCCCGCCCGCGGCGAGATTGCCGCGCACCTCGCTGCCCTGCGGAATCCGCGCGAGCGAATACGGCACCGGCTCGCCGCCGATCAGCAGGATGCGCTTGTCGCCGGCCTTGATCTCGGGAATGAACTTCTGCGCCATCACCGAGCGCGTGCCGTCGTGGCTCAGCATCTCGACGATCGAACCGAGGTTCATGCCGTCCGGCTTCACGCGGAACACGCCCATCCCGCCCATCCCGTCGAGCGGCTTCAGGATCACGTCGCCGTGCTCGGCGTGGAACGCGCGCAGCCGTTTCGCGTCGCGCGTGACGAGCGTCGGCGCGACGAACTGCGGAAACTCGCCGATCGCGAGCTTCTCCGAATGGTCGCGGATCGACTGCGCCTTGTTGAACACGCGTGCACCCGCGCGCTCGGCCAGCTCGAGCAGCCACGTCGACGTCACGTACTCCATGTCGAACGGCGGATCCTTGCGCATCAGCACCGCGCCGAACGATTCGAGACGGCGCGCGTCGACCGGGCCCGCGTCGAACCAGGTGTCGCGATGCAGGTCGTCCAGCTCGCCGACGAACGTGATGCGCCGCACGTCGGCCTCGACGGCCGAGCCCGTCCACGCGAGGTGGCGCGGCTCGCACGCGTACACCGCATGCCCGCGCCGGGCGGCCTCCACCATCATCGCGTAGGTCGAATCCTTGTAGATCTTGAAATGCTCGAGCGGGTCGGCGATAAAAAGAATGTCCATGCGGGTCCTGTACGTAGCGAAGCCGTTACACCTGGATGGCTTCGGGATCGGTCTTTTCCAGTTCGATCGACGACGCGATCAGCGACAGCCGCGCGACGACGCCGTACATGTAGAAACGGTTCGGCGGCGCGGCGCCCGGCTTGGCGCCTGCATCCGGCAGCGCGGTGTGCTCGAAGCCGAGCGGCACGTAGTGCATGCCCGGCGCGTTCAGGTTCTGGTCGCGCTCGCGGCCGCCGTGCGTGCGGTAGAAGCCGCCGACCACGTAGCGGTCGATCATGTAGACGACCGGCTCGGCCACTTCGTCGCCGACGCGCTCGAACGTGTAGACGCCTTCCTGCACGATCACGTCGCGCACCGCGAGGCCGGCCTTCGATTCGGCCATCTGCGCGCGCTCGGCCTTCGTCATGCGGCCGATCTCGGCCGCGTCGTGCACGGTCATCACGCCCCGGCCGGCGGTGCCCGCGTCGGCCTTCACGACGACGTACGGCTTCTCGCTGATCCCGTATTCGCGATACTTGCGCGCGATCTTCTTCAGCACGCCGTCGATCGCGTCGGCGAGCGCCTGCTCGCCTTCATGCGCCTGCCAGTCGACGCCTTCCACGTGCGCGAAATACGGATTCACCATCCACGGATCGACGCCGACCATCTTCGCGAACTTCTTCGCGACGTCGTCGTAGCACGAGAAATGCGTCGACTTGCGGCGCACGGCCCAGCCTGCGTGCAGCGGCGGCAGCAGGTACTGCTCGTGCAGGTTTTCCAGCACGGCCGGGATGCCGGCCGACAGGTCGTTGTTCAGCAGGATCGAGCACGGATCGAAATTCTTCAGGCCGAGGCGGCGCTGCGAACGCTCGAGCGGTTCGAGCACGATCTTCTGGCCGTCGGCCAGCGTGATCGGCGTCATGTCGGTGATGCTCGGGTCGAGCGAGCCGAAGCGCACGTTCAGGCCGGCCTGGCGCATGATCGTCGCGAGGCGCGCGACGTTTTCCAGGTAGAACGCGTTGCGGGTCGGCAGCTCGGGAATCACGAGCAGATTCTTCGCGTCCGGGCAGATTTTCTCGATCGCGGCCATCGCGGCCTGCACGGCGAGCGGCAGCACTTCGGACGGCAAATTGTTGAATGCGCCGGGAAACAGGTTCGCGTCGACGGGCGCCAGCTTGAAGCCGGCATTGCGCAGGTCCACCGAACAATAGAACGGCGGGGTGTGTTCCTGCCATTCGAGCCTGAACCAGCGTTCGATCGCAGGCGTCGCGTCGAGGATCTTCTGCTCGAGTTCGAGCAGCGGACCGTTCAACGCGGTAACGAGGTGGGGAACCATGAATCACTCGCGAGCGGGAGAATGAAGATTGTAGAGCAATTGCCTTGCCCATTTGGGGATTGTTCCCGGCTTCGCAAGGATATCGAGGAACTTTTCGGCTATTGACCCGATAGAGTGAAGGGTTATCCGCTACGGCAGCGGGTGGCAGGAGAAAAAAAGCCCGCCGGGTAGGCGGGCCGAAGTCGCTGCGCTCATTCGGGGCGGGCGCCGTCGTCGCGGCGGCCCGCCGTTGATTCGTGTGACTTATTCCACGTGCTCGCCGTGCAGGATCACGTCGAGACCTTCGCGCTCTTCCTCTTCGGTCACGCGCAGGCCGATCGTCAGGTCGATCAGCTTCAGCAGCACGAAGCTCAGCACGCCGCTGTAGACCAGCGTGATCAGCACGCCCTTGGCCTGCAGCAGCAGGCTGCCGTCGAAGCCGCCGATGTCCTTGACCGCGAATACGCCCGTTAGCAGCGCGCCGAGAATCCCGCCGATGCCGTGCACGCCGAACGCGTCGAGCGAATCGTCGTAGCCGAGCTTGGACTTGAGCCAGGTTGCCGACCAGAAGCAGACGACGCCCGCCGCGATACCGATCACCAGTGCGCCCGCCACGCCGACGAAACCGGCGGCCGGCGTGATCGCCACGAGACCCGCGACCGCGCCCGACACGATGCCGAGCACCGACGGCTTGCCCTTCGCGATCCACTCGGCAAACATCCAGCCGAGCGCCGCGCAGGCGGTCGCCACTTGCGTGGTCAGCATCGCGAAGCCGGCACGGCCATCGGCCGCGACCGCGGAGCCCGCGTTGAAGCCGAACCAGCCGACCCACAGCATCGAGCCGCCGATCATCGTCAGCACCAGGTTGTGCGGCGCCATCGATTCACGGCCGTAGCCGACGCGCTTGCCGAGCACGAGGCACGACACGAGGCCCGCGATACCGGCGTTGATGTGCACCACCGTGCCGCCCGCGAAGTCGAGCACGCCGTCGGCCGACAGCCAGCCGGTCGGCTCCCACACCATGTGCGCGATCGGCACGTAGACGATCAGCGACCAGAGCGTCATGAACACGAGCATCGCCGAGAACTTCATCCGGTCGGCGAACGCGCCGCAGATCAGCGCCGGCGTGATGATCGCGAACGTCATCTGGTAGACGAAGTAGACCGATTCCGGAATCGTCGTCGCGAGATGGCTGACCGTCAGCGTCGTCGCCTTGTCGCCCTTGATGTAGTTCATGCCGTGCAGGAACGCGCGCGACAGGCCGCCGATGAAGCCGTTGCCCGGCGTGAACGCGAGGCTGTAGCCGACCACCGTCCACAGCACCGTGATCACCGCGGTGATCGCGAAGCTCTGCATCACGGTCGCGAGCACGTTCTTCTTGCGGACCATGCCCGCGTAGAACAGCGCGAGGCCCGGGATCGTCATGAACAGCACGAGCGCGGTCGACGTCAGCATCCACGCGGTGTCGCCCGCGCTGATCTTCGACGAATCGACCGAGAACGGGGCGGTGGGCGCGGCCGGGGCGGCCGGCGCGGACGCGGCGGCGGCAGCCGATGCGTCGGTCGCGCCCGAAGCCGGTGCGGCCGCAGCGGCGGTGGCGGATGCGTCGGCGCTCGGCGCCGAAGCGGCCGGTGCGGCGGCAGCCGATGCGTCGGAAGCGGTGGCGGCAGGCGCGGAACCGGCCGCGGCGGACGCCGCGTCGTCCGCGAGCGCGGAGCCGACGCCGGCCGCGATCAGCGAGCCGGCCATCAGCAGGGACATCAGAAGTTTGCGCATCTTGGGTTTCCTCTTGTCGCTTGTCTTGTGTGTTCTGTTACAGCGCGTCCGCGCCCGTCTCCCCGGTGCGAATCCGGATCACCTGTTCGATCGGCGTGACGAAGATCTTGCCGTCGCCGATCTTGCCCGTGCGCGCGGCCCGCTCGATCGCTTCCACCGCCTGGTCGACGAGATCGTCGGACACGGCCGCCTCGATCTTCATCTTCGGCAGGAAATCGACCACGTATTCGGCGCCGCGATACAGCTCGGTGTGCCCCTTCTGGCGCCCGAACCCTTTCACCTCCGTCACCGTGATGCCCGAGACGCCAAGCGCCGACAGCGCCTCGCGCGTCTCATCGAGCTTGAACGGCTTGATGATTGCGGTAATGAGTTTCATGAAGTCCTCTCGCTGGGTTGTCCCGTCGAATGAGTTGGAATGTTGTAACGGACTCTTCTCAGCAACTCGCATGCCATGTTCGTCCGAACACCGTCTCGAAGGGCTTCGAAGCGGGGTCGCATCCCGCGGTGTAAGGCGCGGAAGCCCGGCCGAATGGCCAACATGGCCCGGTTTGCTGGCGCGGCGAAAGGATCGTTGCTAGAGTGCACGCACGTCCCGGATCGCCGGGCCATTCACCCATGCGGGCGCCATGCCCGGAATTCGCGCCCCGCGCGCACCATTTCCGGTCATGCGTGCATCATGGGCACGTACGCAACTGAAGATGCACATTTTTTGTGCAAGGAAGGGAAATCACATGAAGCAACCCAGCGACGTTTTCAACGATCTGCAGTCGCGCGTCAGCGATTTGCTGAAAAACTCGCCGGCCAAGGACGTCGAGCGCAACGTAAAGGCCATGCTGTCGCAAGGCTTCTCGAAGCTCGATCTCGTCACGCGCGAGGAATTCGACACCCAGGCACAGGTGCTCGCCCGCACCCGCGTGCGCCTCGAGGAACTCGAAAAGCGCGTCGCGGAACTCGAGCAGAAGCTCGCCGCCCCGCAGGCCTGACGCCCCACCCGGCCAAACGGTCCGGGCGCGGGCCGCCTCGTGCGGCCCGCGCCCCCACCCCCGAAGCCGGTCCCGCTCTTCGTCGTCCGTCGTTCTTCGCAGCACCCTCCGCTCTTCGCAGTCCATCGCTCTTCGCAGTACGTCGTTCCGCAACACCTCGTTCTTTCCCCCGCGCCACGCCGGCAAGCGCGCACCCGATTCCTCCGATTCCCGCGGCATGCGGCCCCGAACGGCCGTCGTCCGCCCGTTCACAGGAGCCTCGCCATGTCGCTCGCCGTGGTGCGCAGTCGCGCGCCCGCCTCCGGCCGCGCGCCGGACGTCACCGTCGAAGTCCATCTCGCCAACGGATTGCCGTCGTTCTCGATCGTCGGGCTGCCCGATCTCGAAGTCCGCGAAAGCCGCGAGCGCGTGCGCGCCGCGCTGCAGAACTGCGGATTCGAATTCCCGGTACGCCGCATCACCGTCAATCTCGCGCCGGCCGACCTGCCGAAGGAATCGGGCCGCTTCGACCTGCCGATCGCGCTCGGCATCCTCGCCGCGAACGGCCAGATCCCGGCCGACGCGCTGGCCGGCCGCGAATTCGCGGGGGAACTGTCGCTGACGGGCACACTGCGGTCGATGCGCGGCGCGTTCGCGATGGCGTGCGGCGCCGCGCGGGACTGGCGTGCGGCGGAATCCGGCGCGGGCCTCGCCGGCGGCCCGGGCCCGGATTCCGGCGCCGCGCGCGATTCCGTCGCGACCTCGCGACCGCCCGAGCTGTACCTGCCGCTCGACAGCGCCGCCGAGGCCGCGCTCGTGCCGGGCGTGACCGTGTTCGGTGCGCGCGACCTGCCCGCGCTGTGCGCGCACCTCGCGGATGCGCCGGACGGGCGGCTCGCGCCGGTCGCGGCGCCCTGTCTCGACGGCCTGCCGGCGCCCGCCGCGCCCGACCTCGCGGACGTCGTCGGCCAGCGCGGCGCCCGGCGCGCGCTGGAAGTCGCGGCCGCGGGCGGCCATCACATGCTGATGGTCGGGCCGCCCGGCGCCGGCAAGTCGATGCTGGCCGCGCGGCTGGCCGGGCTCCTGCCGCCGCTGACCGACGACGAGGCGCTGACCTCGGCCGCGCTGCTGTCCGCGAGCCGGCTCGGCTTCTCGCCCGCGCAGTGGCGCCGCCGGCCGTTCCGCGCGCCGCATCACTCGTCGAGCGCCGCCGCGCTGGTGGGCGGCCGCAATCCGCCGCAGCCGGGCGAAATCACGCTCGCGCATCTCGGCGTGCTGTTTCTCGACGAACTTCCGGAATTCGACCGGCACGTGCTGGAAATGCTGCGCGAGCCGCTGGAAGCCGGCCGCATCACGATCTCGCGCGCGGCCCAGCAGGCCGACTTCCCCGCCGCGTGCCAGTTGATCGCCGCGATGAACCCGTGCCCGTGCGGCTGGCACGGCGATCCGTCCGGGCGCTGCCGCTGCTCGCCGGACGTGGCCGCCCGCTATCTGCGCAAGCTGTCGGGGCCGCTGCTCGACCGCATCGACATCCAGATCGACCTGCCCGCGCTGTCGCCGGCGGAACTCGCGACCCGCGCGACGGCACCCGGCGAGCCGAGCGCGGCGGTGGCCGCCCGGGTCGCCCAGGCGCGGGCGCTGCAGCTCGATCGGCAAGGCAAGACGAATCACATGCTGAGCGGCCGCGAAACCGACGACCTGTGCCGGCCGACCGACGAAGGCGAGCGGCTGCTGCGCGAGGCCGGCGAGCGCTTCGGCTGGTCGGCGCGCGCGTATTTCCGCGTGCTGAAAGTCGCGCGGACGATCGCCGACCTGGCCGGCGACCCGCTGCCGACGGCCGCGCAGATCGCCGAGGCGATCCGCTACCGGCGCGCGCTGACGGCGCTGTGAGCGCGCTGGGAGGACAAAATCAGGCTGTCAAGACTTGACTTATGCACAATTTCGCGAATCCGGCCCCGGTTCGCGACTCGCCGCGGCCTTTGCCGGACGGAATTCGTATCCCATTGTTTTGATTGATTTTTCTCAAAGGGCGTACGGACGGCCAAACGGGCCGGAAGGCCGTCCGGCGCGGCTCTGCGGGAAATGCGCGCGACTTTTCAACAAAGTTATCCACATGCGCTGTGGATAGCCGAAAAACCCTCGCAAAATCCGGCGATTAGCGTCGAAAGCTGCGAACGAACTTTCAGTTGTCACAGTGTGTCCGGGCGCCGCGCCGGCCGTCGTCAATCGAGTTTGAACGAGCCGAAAAACTGGTCGAGTTGCTCCTGCGCGAGCGGCCCGTCGGCGATCACGACGGCCTGGTACGCATGCCGGCCGCGCGCGGCGAGCCGCGCGACGATCGTCTTGCGCGCGCGATCGCCGCCGGCGGCGGCGCCCGTGACGCGCAGCTCGAGCCCGTTCACCGCGCCGCCGGCCGCGAGCGGCACGGGCACCGACGCCGTCTGTGGCACGCCCTCGAGGTTGCGCGACAACCCGGCGCGCAGGAAGTCGAGCGCCGCGCGGCGCGTATCGTCGCGGTCGTCGGGCAGCGTCAGCGTGCCGACCGCGAACACCGCGCCGTCGACGTGCGCGGCCTGCATCCGCATCGGCATCGACGCGCCGCCGAGCGCCACCGGCTGCTGCTCGACGGTCGGCTTCGCCGGCAGGTCGATCGTATAGCCGGCGTCGTTGTGCAGCGTGCGCCAGTCGTACGACGGCGAGCACGCGGCCAGCGCGGCGCTCAGGCAGGCGAGCGCGGCGAAGTGTCGCAGCGGGCGAAAAAGGGGGCGCAACGAATCGGTGACTTCCTTCGGCATGGCGTGGATCGCGGCAGGCAAAACGGCCATTATCCGCCGAACCTGACAACCGGGATGCGGGGCCGCCGCCGGTGCGCGCGCCGCATTCGCGCTAAAATGAGCGCCGAATTTCGACGTCCCTTGCATCGATCCGCGTCATCGACTCCGAGAGCACCAGATGAACACCACGCCCCCCGCCCGCCGCAGTACCGGACCCGTCCGCTATATCGTCGCGGCCGCAGTCGTCGCGGCGATCGCCGTCGCCGGCTTCTTCGCGTTCAACGGCAAGTCCAGCGTGCCGGACGCGACCTTCACGCTGCTGTCGGGCCAGAAGGTCTCGACCGCCGGCGACCTGAAGGGCAAGGTCTATCTCGTGAATTTCTGGGCGACGAGCTGCGCGACCTGCATGCAGGAAATGCCGCAGATGGTCGATACCTACAATCGCTTCAAGGGTCAGGGGCTGGAATTCGTCGCGGTCGCGATGAACTACGATCCGCCGATGTACGTCGCGAACTACGCGCAGACGCGCCAGTTGCCGTTCAAGGTCGCGCTCGACGACGGCAGCGTCGCGAAGCAGTTCGGCAACGTGCAGCTCACGCCGACGACCTTCGTCGTCGACAAGGACGGCAAGATCCTGAAGCGCTACGTCGGCGCGCCGCAATTCGCGGAGCTCGACGCACTGCTCAAGAAGGCGCTCGACGGCAACGCGGCCTGAGCGCCGCCCGATCCGGCTCGCAGGCGCGCGCACCGCGCCCTTCCGGCAAGACAACGGACCGCATGACCGGGCAACCCGGTTCCGCGGTCCGTTTGCTTTTCAGCGCTCGGTGTCGCCTTTCGCCGACAGCCCGTAGCGCTTCATCTTCTCGTACAGCGTCGCCTTGCCGACGTGCAGCCGGTCGGCCGTTGCCGCGACCGCGCCGCCCGTCTGGTTCAGCGCCTCGGCGATCACCGCGCGCTCGAACTGCTCGATGCGCTCCTTCAGCGTCTGGTCGTTGTCGGCGTCGTCGCCCGCGCCCGTTTCCTGCGGCATGTCGGCCACGCCGAGCACGAAGCGGTCGGCCGCATTGCGCAGCTCGCGCACGTTGCCCGGCCAGTCGCGCTGCATCAGGCTCGCGCGCTGCCGGTCGGTCAGCACCGGTGCGGGCCGCCCGTAGCGCACGGCCGCGTCGAGCATGAAATGCTCGAACAGCGGCACGATGTCCTCGCGGCGCTCGGCGAGCGGCGGCAGCGCGATCGTCACGACGTTGAGCCGGTACAGCAGGTCGCGCCGGAACGTACCGGCCGCGACGAGTTCGCTCATGTCGCCCTTCGCGGCCGCGACCACGCGGCAGTTCACGCGGATCGGCTGGTTCGAGCCGAGCCGCTCCAGCACACCGTCCTGCAGCACGCGCAGCAGCTTGACCTGCAACGCGAGCGGCATGCTTTCGATTTCGTCGAGAAACAGCGTGCCGCCGGACGCGTATTCGAGCTTGCCGACGCGCCGCTTCGCCGCGCCGGTGAACGCGCCGGGCTCGTAGCCGAACATCTCCGATTCGAACATCGGCTCGGGCAGCGCGCCGCAATTGACCGCGATGAACGGCTTGTCGCGGCGCGGCGACAGCTCGTGCAGGCTGCGCGCGATCAGTTCCTTGCCGGCGCCCGTGTCGCCGTTGATCAGCACCGACGCGTCGGTCGGCGCGACGTTCGCGATCAGCTTGCGCACCTGCTCGATCGCCGGGCTGCGGCCGATGATGCGCGGCGCGACCACGTGCTGCCCGGCCAGTTCGCGCCGCAGCGCGTGGTTCTCGAGCACGAGCTCGCGGCGCTCGAGCGCGCGGCGCACCGTCTCGATCAGGCGCTCGGCCGCGAACGGCTTTTCGATGAAGTCGTACGCGCCGTCGCGCATCGCCTGCACGGCCATCGAGATGTCGCCGTGCCCGGTGACGAGGATCACCGGCACGTCGGGCACGCGCTCGCGGCACTGCGCGAGCACGTCGAGCCCGCTCGCGCCGGGCAGCCGGATGTCGCTGACGACCGCGCCGGCGGTATCCGCGACGATCGCCTTCTCGGCCGCTTCGGCCGACTCGAAGCCGGCGACGTCGAAGCCCGCCAGTTGAAGGCTCTGCACGCTCGCCCGGCGCACGAGCGCATCGTCTTCGATATAGATCACTTGCAGCCGGTTGGCCATCTTGGTCACTTGCTCCTGACAGGCCGCGCTGCGCTCGCACGCGGCTCTCGATTGATGCCGGTCGGTCGCCGACCGGGCCTGTTCACGCTAATGCGAACCCGCCGGCTCGGACACGGAGTCCGGATGATGCGTGCGGGCGCGCCGCAGCGTCAAGACGAACAGCGCGCCGCCCGACGGGGCGTTGCGGGCGGTCAGCGCACCGCCCGCGTCGCTCGCGATCGACGACGAGATCGCGAGGCCGAGCCCGAGCCCGCGCCCCATTTCCTTGGTCGTGAAGAACGGCTCGAACAGGCGCGGCAGCAGATCGGGCGCGATCCCGGAGCCGTTGTCGCGCACCTCGACCGCGAGCGTCGCGGCCGACACCGCGATCGTCACCTCGATCGCCGGCGCCGCGACGCCGGCCACCGCGTCGAGCGCGTTGCCGAGCAGGTTGATCAGCACCTGTTCGAGGCGCAGATCCTCGCAGCGCGCGACGAGTTCCGGATAGTCGCGCGCCAGGTCGAGCGGCGCGTCGCGCGCGGGCGACACGGTCGCGTCCTGCAGCGTCAGCGTGAGCGCGACGCCGCGCAGGCGCTCGTCGAGCAGCGACAGCACGCTGCGCAATGCGCGCACGACGAGGGCCTGCTCGTTGCGCGGCTTCGCGCGGCCGACGAACAGCTTCAGCTGGTTGGTGATCTTGCCCATCCGCTCGGTCAGCGCGGCGATCGCCTCGAGATTCTCGCGCGCGGCGGCCTGCTCGCCGCGATCGAGCAGCACGCGCGTGTTGTCCGAGAAGCTGCGCAGCGCCGCGAGCGGCTGGTTCAGTTCGTGCGTGATGCCGGCCGCCATCTGGCCGAGCGCGGCGAGCTTGCTCGCCTGGATCAGTTCGTCGTGCGCGGCGCGCAGCTCCTGCTCCGCGCGGATCCGGTCGCCGACTTCCTTCTGCAACTGCTCGTTCGCTTCCGACAAATCGGCCGTACGCTCCTCGACGCGCCGGTTCAGCTCCGCGTACGCCTGCTGCAGCAGCGCGCGGCCGCGGATCATCTCGCGCACGCGGGCGCGGCGCATTCGCCAGTAGAACGCCAGCAGCGCGACCGACACGAAGCCGAAGCCGGTGACGATCGTCGCGTTGCGCGCATCGGCATCGATCGGCGCGATCGGCGCGAGCGTGACGAGCAGCCAGTCGGGCTCGCCGATCCGCCGCTTGCTGGCGAGAAAGCGCGGCGCGCGCCGGCCGGCGCCGAGGCGCACGATCTCCGCATCGGCGCCGAGCGTCTGCTCGACGCGCAACGGCAACGGCGTGACCGGTTGCTGCGCGTACTGGCGCGTTTCGTAGATCGACGCGGCGACCGGCCCCGTGAGCGGGCGCAGCGTGTGGTACTTCCACGCGGGCACCGACGACAGGAACACGACGCCGTGATCGTCCACGACGACGAGCGGCTCGGACGCGTCGGCGCCCTGGAACCATTCGAGGTTGAGCTTCACGACGACGACGCCCGCGATCTTGCCGTCGTGCCACACGGGCTGCGAGATGTAGTAACCGGGGTCGCGCGAGATCGTGCCGATCCCGAAAAAGCGGCCGACCTGGCCGTTCATCGCGTCGAGAAAATACGGGCGGAAACGGTATTCGATTCCGACGAAGCTGTCGGGCGCGCGCCAGTTGCTGGCGGCGACGCACAGCCCGTCCGCGCCGATCACGTAGGTGACGGTCGCGTGCGCGTGTTCGTTGAGGTCTTCGAGATAGCGGTTGACGCGCGCGGTGTAGTCGCCGCGCTTGGGCTCCGCGAGCAGATCCTGCACGTACGGATGGCTGCCGAGCAGGTAAGGCAGCGATTCGTAGCGATCGAGCGTGCTCTTGAGCGCGTTGGTGGTGCGGTCGACGCGCACCGCGGCATTGCGCTGCAGCTCGGCGACGCCGCGCTGCCAGGTGACCGTCCACGTGAGCGCGCACGCCGCGACGAGCGCGGCGGCAAGCACGACGAGGATGAGCAGGCGGCGCGTCACGGTCGAGGCTTCCTGGCGATGCGGATCGCCTATTGTGTCATAGGCCTCCGCCTCGATGCCCCGGGCGCCGCGGGCCGCACGGCCGGCGGGCGGCTCCGCCGCCTGCTCGTTCATCGCGTCAGACGCCGGCCGTCTCGGTCGGCGCGACTTCGCTGCCGCCCTTCAGCGCCTGGCGCAGCTTGTTGCGGTCGAGCTCCTTCTCCCAGGCCGACACGACGACCGTCGCCACGCCGTTGCCGACGATGTTGGTCAGCGCACGGCATTCGCTCATGAAGCGGTCGATGCCGAGGATCAGCACCATGCCTGACAGCGGGATCGTCGGCACGACGGCCAGCGTCGCGGCGAGCGTGATGAAGCCCGCCCCGGTCACGCCGCTCGCGCCCTTCGACGTCAGCATCGCGACGGCCAGCAGCGTGAGCTGCTGCATCCAGGTCAGCTCGATGTTGGTCGCCTGCGCGATGAACAGCACGGCCATCGTCATGTAGATGTTGGTGCCGTCGAGGTTGAACGAATAGCCGGTCGGCACGACGAGGCCGACGACCGAACGCGAGCAGCCGGCCTTCTCGAGCTTTTCCATCAGTTGCGGCAGCGCGGCTTCCGACGAGCTCGTGCCGAGCACGATCAGCAGTTCTTCCTTGATGTACGACACGAAGCGGATGATCGAGAAGCCGGTGAAGCGCGCGATCGCGCCGAGCACGACGAGCACGAACACGACCGACGTCAGGTAGAACGTGCCGATCAGCTTGAGCAGCGGCACCAGCGAGCCGACGCCGTACTTGCCGATCGTGAACGCCATCGCGCCGAACGCGCCGATCGGGGCCAGCTTCGTGACGATGTGCACGATGCCGAACAGCACCCGCGTCAGGCCGTCGATGAAGTCGGTGACCACACGGCCGCGCTCGCCGAGGTGCGCGAGCACGCTGCCGAACAGCAGCGCGATCAGCAGGATCTGCAGGATTTCACCCTGCGCGAACGCGTCGACCATCGTGTTCGGGATGATGTGCATCAGGAAGTCGACCGTCGACTGCCCGTGCGCCTTCGCCGCGTACGACGCGACGGCCTTGCCGTCGAGCGTCGCCGGATCGATGTTGAAGCCGACGCCCGGACGCAGCAGGTGCGTGGCCGCGAGGCCGAGCAGCAGCGCGAAGGTCGACACGATCTCGAAGTACAGCAGCGCCTTGCCGCCGACTCGGCCGACCTTCTTCATGTCCTCCATGCCGGCGATGCCGGTGACGACCGTACAGAAGATGATCGGACCGATCACCATCTTGATCAGTTTGATGAACCCGTCGCCGAGCGGCTTCATGTCGGTGGCGAGCGCCGGGTAGTAGTGGCCGAGGATCACGCCGACGATGATGGCGAAGATCACCTGCACATAGAGCACTTTGTAGAAGGGTTTCTTCTTCACGATGGTTCCTGCTGAAGTAGATGATGAGCCGGTGGAAACGGCGTCACGCGCGCAGGCGAATGTCTCAGGGGAAAGTCACTCGCCCGCGCGGCTGCCGTGCCGCAACAAGCGATGCCTCAGAACATCCGGAGGGGGAGGAAGGCAGTGGTCATCGGTTGTCTCCTTGGTTTAATAGTCAGGCCGGGGGCCGGCCATGCGCTTTATATCGCAAGGTCGATGCCAGGTTTCCGGAACCCCTCAAGCCGTTGTTTTCATTGTATTTCTCATAATGCGGCAGGCAAGAAAATCCGGGATTCCGGATTTCCGGAAAATATCCGTCCGGCGATCCGGACGGATGTGTCGCTTCGTCAGACGAATCAGTGCCGCACGGCCTGGCTGGCCAGCACGCCGGTCTGCGCGTAGAACTCCTGCTGCGCGAACGCGTCGCGCTCGCGGCGTGCGCGCTCGCCGCGATCCGCGAGCGAACCGATGACGATCCCGACGAACGCGAGCGGCACCGACACGAGCGCAGGGTTGTCGAGGAACACCGGCGCATGCGCGTGGTGCAGCACGTCGACCCACACCGACTTCGACAGCACCGTGAGCGCGACCGCCGACACGAGGCCGAGGCCGCCGCCGAGCACCGCGCCGCGCGTGGTCATCCCGCGCCAGAAGATCGACATCGCGAGCACCGGGAAATTGGCGCTCGCGGCCACCGCCGCGACGAGCCCGACCATGAACGCGACGTTCACGTGCTCGAACAGGATCGACAGCCCGATCGCGACGGCCGACAGCACGATCGTCGCCGCGCGCGAGATCCGCATCTCCAGCCGTTCGTCGGGCTTGCCGCGCGCCCACATCTGCGCATACAGGTCGTGCGAGATCGTCGTCGCGCCGGCGAGCGTCAGGCCCGCGACCACCGCGAGGATCGTCGCGAACGTGACGGCCGCGATGAACCCGTAGAACCAGTTGCCGCCCACTGCCTGCGCGAGCTTCACCGCGACCATGTTGGAGCCGCCGAGCAGGTCGTGCGTCAGGTTGAACGTGCCGTTCGCGCCGAGCCGGAAGAATTCCGGATGCTGCGCGAGCAGCACGATCGCCGAGAAGCCGATCACGAAGGTCAGCAGGTAGAAGTAGCCGATGAAGCCCGTCGCGTAGAGCACCGACTTGCGCGCCTCCTTCGCGTTCGGCACCGTGAAGAAGCGCATCAGGATGTGCGGGAAGCCGGCCGTGCCGAACATCAGCGCGATGCCGAGCGACAGCGCATTGGCCGGGTCGCGGATCAGCTTGCCGGGCCCCATGATCGACAGCGCGCCCGGATGCACGGCCACCGCGCGGCGGAACATCGCGTCGATGCTGAAGCCGAACTCGCCGAGCGCGAGCACCGCGAGCAGCGTCGAGCCGCACAGCAGCAGCACGGCCTTGATCACCTGCACCCAGGTGGTCGCGGTCATCCCGCCGAAGAACACGTAGACGACCATCAGCACGCCGACGATCAGCTCGGCCGTGCCGTACGACAGCCCGAACAGCAACTGGATCAGCTTGCCCGCGCCGACCATCTGCACGACGAGGTACAGCACGACGATGGTCAGCGCGTTCGCCGACGTCAGCAACCGGATCGGCCGCTGCGCGAAGCGGTACGCGACGACGTCGACGAACGTGAACTTGCCGAGGTTGCGCAGCGGTTCGGCGATCAGGAACATCACGAACGGCCAGCCGACCAGGAAGCCGATCGAATAGATCAGCCCGTCGAAGCCGAACATGAACACCATCCCCGACAGCCCGAGGAACGACGCGGCCGACATGTAGTCGCCGGCGATCGCGAGCCCGTTCTGCAGCCCGGTGATGCCGCCGCCGGCCGTGTAGAAGTCGCGCGTCGAGCGGGTGCGGCGCGCGGCCCAGCGCGTGAGCGCGAGCGTCGCGAACACGAACGCGAAGAACATCGCGATCGCGACCGGGTTCAGCTCGACCTTGTCGGGCATCGGGCCGGCGACACCGGTCGCATGGGCGGTGGAGGAGACGAGAACGGTCAGCGCGCCGAGCGCGCGCGCAATGCGTCGCATGCGGGCCTCCGTCACGAACGTTGCAGGATCGCGTCGACGCGGCGGTCGAACGCACGGTTCGCGCGCAGCACGTAGCACGCGGTCAGGCCGATCGCGATCAGGATGATCGCGACACCCGCGGCGATCCCGACCGTCGTCGTCGCGCCGCGGTACAGCGGCGCGGCGAGCACGTGCGGCGCAAGCGCGACGAGCAGGATGAAGCCGTAGTAGGTGGCGATCATCAGCGCCGTCAGCGTGAAGCTGAAGCGGCGCCGTGCCCGCACGAGCTGCTGGTAGTCGCGGCGCGCCGTGACCGATTCGATGACGGAAAGCTCCATGGTGTCTCCATTTCCAGCTCGTCATGGCGAGCGGTGTTTTGTGGAATGGTCGGCGCGCGTCGACTGTTCCGCCCGCGCCGCGGCGGTAAATTGAATTACACGACGCGATCCGCGCGCAGCCGCGCGACGTCCTCCGCCGACATCCCGAGCCAGCCGCCCAGCACCGCATCGGTATCGGCGCCGAGCACCGGCGGCGCGCCGCGTACCGGCAGCCGCGCGCCGTCGAAGCGGTACGGCGGCGCAAGCACGTCGACGCCGCCCGCGACCGGATGCGGCTGCCGCGTGACGAGCCCGGCACTCGTCGCACGTTCGGACGTCAGCGCTTCGTGCAGCCCGAGCACTTCGCCGCACGGGATGCCCGCATCGGCGAGCGCGGCGAGCAGCGTCGCGCGCGACCGGCGTGCCAGTTCGCGACGAATCTCGGGCAGCAGGTCCGCACGATTCTCCGAGCGGCCGAGGTTGGTCTTGTAGCGTTCGTCCGCCGCCAGGTCGGGACGCTCGATCGCGTCGCAAAAGCGTGCGAACTGCGTGTTGTTGCCGACCGTGATCACGAGCGGGCCGTCGGCCGCGTCGAACACGCCGTACGGCACGATCGACGGGTGCGCGTTGCCGTAGCGCGGCGGGTCCTCGCCCATCAGCAGCGCGTCGAGCCCGTAGTACGCGGTGATCATCAGCCCGCAGTCGAACAGCGCCATCTCGATGCGCCGCCCGCGCCCGGTCGCATGGCGTTCGTACAACGCGGCCAGGATCGCCTGCGCCGAATACATGCCGGTGAACAGGTCGACCGCCGCGACGCCGAACTTCAGCGGCGGCTGGCCGGCCTCGCCGTTCAGCGCCATCAGCCCGGCCTCGCCCTGCACCACGAGGTCGTAGCCGGGCCGCGCGGCCTCGGCGCCCGACCGGTCGTAACCCGAAATCGCGCAGTGCACGAGGCGCGGGTTCAGCTCGGCCAGCGCGTCGTAGCCGAGGCCGAGCTTCTCCGCGCCGCCGAACTTGAAGTTGTGGATCAGCACGTCGGCCTGCGCGGCCAGCTCACGCGCGATGCGCTGGCCGGCGTCCGTCTGCAGGTCGACGCAGATCGACCGCTTGCTGCGGTTCACGCTGTTGAAATACGTGGTTTCAGTGTCGCCGATCCGCAGCCCCCAGTCGCGCGTATCGTCGCCGCGCGCCGGGTGCTCGACCTTGATCACTTCCGCACCGAAATCGGCCAGCACCATCGCGCACCACGGGCCGGCCAGCACGCGCGAGAAATCGAGCACCTTCACGCCCGCCAGCGGCAACGCGCGCGGTTCGTTCGTCATCCTTGTCTCCTCCATTCGCGTTTTCGCCGTTACTGTTTCGACAGTGCGATGTAGCGCGCGAGATGATGATCCTCGTCACCGAGCTGGTGATCGATCATCACCAGCCGCTTCGCGTAGTGCGACAGCGGCAACTCCCACGTCATCCCGATCCCGCCGTGCAGCTGGATGCTTTCCTCGGCGACGAGCGTGCCGATCCGGCCGATGCTGTATTTCGCCGCCGCGAGCGCGCGCTCGCGCACCGCGCGCGGCGCGTCGAGCTGCGCAGCCGCATTGATCACGGCCGAGCGCGCCTGCTCGACTTCGAGCAGCAGGTCGGCCATCCGGTGCTGCAGCGCCTGGAAGCTGCCGATCGGCAACCCGAACTGCTTGCGTGTGCGCAGGTAGTCGAGCGTGTGCTCCTTCGCGACGTCCATCGCGCCGAGCGCTTCCGCCGACAGCGCGAGCAGCCCGTAGCCGAGCACGCGTTCGAGCAGCTCGGCGCCCGCTTCGCCGTCGAGCGCCTCCGGCGCGCCGAGCGCGGCGTCGGCCGGCAGCGCGACACGCTCGAAGCGCACTTCGGCCGCACGGCCGCCGTCGATCTTCCGGTAGTCGCGCAGCGACACGCCCGGCGCATCGGCCGGCACGACGAACAGGCCGATGCCGGCCGCGTCGTCGTTGCCGGACACGCGCGCGCTGACGACGAAGAACGCCGCCTGCGCGGCCTGGTCGACGACACCTTTCGCGCCGGTCAGCACCCAGCCGTCGCCGGACCGTTCGGCGCGCGTGCGCACCGTCGTCAGTTCGTAGTGCGAGCCCGGTTCGTCGTGCGCGAACGCGGCGCTCGCGCTGCCGTCGATCAATGCGGCGAGCCGGTGGCGATGCGCATCGCCGCCGGCGAGCGCCAACGCACGGCCCGCGAGCAGCGCGCCGAGGAACGGCTCGACGACGAGCCCGCGCCCGAGGCATTCGAACACCACGGCGATGTCGAAGCCCGCGCCGCCGAAGCCGCCATCGGCCTCGGCGAACAGCGCTCCGACCGTGCCGAGTTCGGCGAAGCGCTGCCACATCGCGCGGTCGAACCCTTCGGCCGACTGCGCGATGCGGTCGCGCACCGGGAACGCGTACTGTTCGGCGATGAAGCGGTTCAACGTGTCCGCCAGCATCCGGCGGTCTTCTGTGTGCTGGAAATCCATCGTCGCGTCCCTCGTTACAGCCCGAGCATCATCTTCGCGATGATGTTCTTCTGGATCTCGTTCGAGCCGCCGAAGATCGACAGCTTGCGGTTGTTGAAATACTGCTGCGCGGCGCTCGCGGCTTCTTCCGGGCCGACCGGTTCGCCGTCGTAATCGGCGTCGAGCGCGTCGTCGACGAACGGCTGTGCGTACGGCCCCATCGCGCGCCGCATCAGCGCGGTGATCTCCTGGCGGATCTGCGTGCCGCGAATCTTCAGCATCGAGCTTTCCGCGCCCGGCACGCCGCCGCCCGCGACCGCGGCCAGCACGCGCAGGTTGGTCGTGCGCATGTTTTCCAGCTCGATCTCGACGCGCGCGAGCCGCGCCGCGAAGAACGGATCGTCCGCGAGCGGCCGGCCGTTCTTCGTGACCTTCGCGGCCACCGCGCGCAGCCGGTCGAGGGCGGCGGTCGAGAAGCCGATCCCCGCGATGTTGGTGCGCTCGTACGTGAGCAGGTATTTCGCGTAGGTCCAGCCGCGATTCTCTTCGCCGACCAGGTTCTCGACCGGCACGCGCACGTCGGTGAAGAACACCTCGTTCACCTCATGCTCGCCGTCGAGCGTGATGATCGGACGCACGTCGACGCCCGGCGTATTCATGTCGATCAGCAGGAAGCTGATGCCTTCCTGCTTGCGCACGTCGGTCGCGGTGCGCACGAGGCAGAAGATCATGTTCGCGTAGTGGCCGAGCGTGGTCCACGTCTTCTGGCCGTTCACGACGTAGTGATCGCCGTGGCGCACCGCGCTCGTCTTCACCGACGCGAGATCGGAGCCGGCGCCCGGCTCCGAGTAGCCCTGACACCACCAGTCGGTGCCGTCGAGGATGCGCGGCAGCCAGTGGCGCTTCTGCGCGTCGTTGCCGTACTTGATCAGCACCGGGCCGAGCATGTTCACGCCGAACGGCACGATGCGCGGCGCGCCGGCGAGTGCACATTCGTTGTCGAACAGGAATTTCTGCGCGACGCTCCAGCCGGGGCCGCCGTATTCGCGCGGCCAGTGGCTCGCGAGCCAGCCGCGCGCGTTGAGGATCGCGTGCCATTCGCGCATGTCGTCGCGCGTCAGGTGCAGGCCGCCCTTCACCTTGCGCGCGGTGCGCGCCGGCAGTTCGGCGGCGAGGAAGCGCTGCACTTCAGCGCGAAAGGCTTCCTCTTCGGGAGTGAAATCGAGGTCCATCTTCGGTCCGTGGCAAATGCGGTTGGCGTTCAGTCGATGTGGTTCAGGCTCGCGAAATTCGCGCCGCGCGCGACGAGATCGACGAGCAGCGGCGACGGCTTCCAGAACAGCGGATCGTCCTTCGCGAACGTGCGGATGTCGGCGAGCACGTTCGCGAGGCCGAGCGTGTCCGCGTAGTGCATCGGGCCGCCGCGATAGCGCGGGAAGCCGTAGCCGTGCAGGAACACCGCGTCGACGTCGAGCGGGCGCAGCGCGATCTTCTCGTGCACGACGTTCGCGCCTTCGTTGATCATCGCGGCGAGGTAGCGGCGCAGGATCTCGTCGTCGGTGAACGTGCGCGGCGTGATGCCCTTCTTCGCGCGTTCTTCCGCGACGATCGCCTCCACTTCCGGGTCGGGCGTGCCGACGCGCGCGCCGTCCGGATACAGGTAGTAGCCGCGGCCGGTCTTCTGCCCGAACCAGCCGCGCTCGCACAGCCGGTCGGAAATCTCCACGTAGCGCGCATTCGGATCGCGCGTCGCCGCGCGGCGCTTGCGGGTCGCCCAGCCGATGTCGCCGCCCGCGAGGTCGACGACCTGGAACGGCCCCATCGGGAAGCCGAATTCGCGCACCGCGCGATCGATCTGGTACGGCGACGCGCCGTCTTCCATCAGGTAGTCGGCCGCCGTCCGGTAGACGGCGAGGATCCGGTTGCCGATGAAGCCGTCGCATACGCCCGCGCGCACCGGCGTCTTCTTCAACTGCCGGGCCAGCGCGAACGCGGTCGCGACGACGTCCGGGCTCACGCGCGCCGGCACAACGATCTCGAGCAGCTTCATCACGTTGGCCGGCGAGAAGAAATGCAGGCCGATCACGTCGGCCGGCCGGTCGATGCTCGCGAGCGCGTCGATGTCGAGATACGACGTGTTGGTCGCGAGCACCGCGCCCGGCTTGCACACGCGGGCGAGTTCGGCGAACACGGCCTGCTTCACGGCCATGTCCTCGAATACGGCTTCGATCACGACGTCGACCTGCGCGAGCGCGTCGTACGACGTGCTGCCCTTGAAGCGCGCGAGGCGCGCCGCGTGCGCGGCGGGCGTCATCCGCCCTTTCGCGACGAGGCCGTCGTACACCTTCTCGACGTGCGCCCGGCCGCGCGCGAGCGAGGCTTCGTCGCGCTCGATCATCGTCACCGGCAGCCCGGCGTCGAGCGCCGCGACCGCGATGCCCGCGCCCATCGTGCCGCCGCCGACCACGCCGATCCGCTCGACCGGCCGTGCGCTCGCGCGTCGCGCCTCGGGCGCCTTCGCCGCCTCGCGTTCCGCGAAGAACGCATGCACGAGGCCCGCGCGCTGCGGGCTGTCCAGACATTGCAGGAACAGGCTGCGTTCGAACTTCATTCCCGCGTCGAACGACTGCGTGAGCGCGGCCTCGACCGCGTCGACGATCTTCGCCGGCGAGAACAGGCCGCGCGACTTCTTCGGCAATTCGGCGCGGGCCGCGTCGATCGCCGCCTGCGCGGCCGTGCGGTCCGCCAGGCCCTGCGCATCGCGCGTGCGGCGCACCGGTGCGCCGAGCGACACGAGTTCCTGCGCATAGGCGAGCCCTTCGGCGAGCGTGTCGTCGCTGTGCGCGACGCGATCGACGAGGCCGAGCGCGAGCGCTTCCTCCGCGCTCGCATGACGGCCCGTCAGCATCAGGTCGAGCGCGGCCTTCGCGCCGATCAGGCGCGGCGCGCGCTGCGTGCCGCCCGCGCCGGGCAGCAGGCCGAGCGTCACTTCGGGCAGCCCGAGTTTCGCGCCGGGCACCGCGAGCCGGTAATGCGCGGCCAGCGCGACTTCGAGGCCGCCGCCGAGCGTCGCGCCGTGCAGCGCGACCACGACCGGCTTCGTGCCGGACTCGATCCGCTCGCACACGTCGGGCAGCGACGGCGGCACCGGCGGCTTGCCGAATTCGCGGATGTCGGCGCCCGCGATGAAGTTGCGGCCGGCGCCGACGATCAGCACCGCGCGGATCGCATCGTCGGCCTGCGCGGCGTCGATCGCGTCGGCGAGGCCGCGCCGCACGTCGGCGGACAGCGCGTTCACGGGCGGATGGTCGATCGTGACGACGAGCACCTTGTCGCGCCGCTCGCGCGTGACGGTGCCGGTTGGGGGCGTGGCGGGGGAATTCATGGCGTCTCCTGTCGAAGCTGTCGATGCAGCAGGCATGACCCGATTCTCGATTGATCGAGATTCATTGACAATTCCCGCACGCCTTTACAAGCTGTCAAGTCTGACTTGACACTGGATGCTTTCCGACCGTTAAACGGGCCGAATCAGGAGAATACGGGCATGGACCTGAACGCGCTGACGCTGCTCGTCGAGATCCTCGACGCCGGCAATCTCAGCAAGGCCGCGCAGCGGCTCAAGATGAGCCGGGCGAACGTCAGCTACCGGCTCAACCAGCTCGAGCGCTCGATCGGCCAGCAGCTGGTGCGGCGCACGACGCGGCGCATGGAGCCGACCGAGATCGGGCTGAAGCTGTACGAACACGGCCGGCGCATCCGCAACGAACTGCTCGCCGCGCAGGAATCGGTGACGACGCTCGGGCAGGACCTGCAGGGCCGCGTGCGGCTGTCGGTGCCGAGCGGCTACGGGCAGATCGTGATGTCCGAATGGCTGCTCGCGTTCAAGCGGCGGCATCCGGGCATCGTGCTCGACGTGGTGTTCGAGAATCGCGTGGAAGACCTGATGCGCGACGAAGTCGACATCGCGATCCGCGTGATGTCCGAGCCGCCGCAGAACCTGGTCGCGCGCGACATGGGCGCGGTGCGCTACGTCGCGTGCGCGTCGCCCGCGTTCGCGGCCGCGCACGGGATGCCGGCGAGCCTCGGCGCGCTGGCCGCCGCGCCGGTCGTCACCGCGACGGTGATGGGCCGGCAGCTCCGCATCGCCGCGTATCTCGGCGACGAACGCCACGAGGTGCTGCTCGAACCGACGCTGATTTCGGAGAACTTCCTGTTCCTGCGCCAGGCGATCCTCGCGGGGATCGGCGTCGGCATCGTGCCCGACTACGTGATGCAGGACGACCTGCGGCACGGCGCCGTCGTCACGTCGCTCGACGCGTACCGGCTCAGCATCTTCGGCACCCACATGTACATGCTGTACATGCCGAATCGCCACCACACGCGCGCGACCTCGACGTTCATAGAGTTCATCCTCGAACAGGCCGGAAAGACCGGCCGGGGCGGGCCCGGCGGGATGCGTCAGGGTTTCCTGTCGGATGACAAGCCGCCGGGCGCGCGGCGACAATAGCGCGCCGGGGCGGGCAGCGCCGTTGCGCCCGCGCCGACGTCCACGCCGCCGTCTCCTTCGAATTCACTGCTGCCGAGGGTTCAATGTTCGACCGGATTCGTCCGTATTCGCGTCCCTGGACGCTGCTCGCCGCCGTCGCGCTCGTCGCGTTCAACGCCGGCTGCACGTCCCCGTCCGCGCCATCGGGCGCCGTCGTCCCGGTCACCGCCGCATCGGGCGCGGCCGTCCCGCTGCCGGGCGTTCACGCGCCCGAACTGTCGTCCGGCTGGACGGACAAGTCGGGCTGGACCTCGCAGCATTTCATGATCGCGGCCGCGAACCCGCTCGCGACGCAAGCCGGCTACGACATGCTGAAGGCCGGCGGCACCGCGATCGACGCGGCCATCGCGACGCAGATGGTGCTGGCGCTCGTCGAGCCGCAATCGTCGGGCATCGGCGGCGGCGCGTTCATGCTGTACTTCGACGGCCGTGCAACGCAGGCGTACGACGGCCGCGAAACCGCGCCGGCTGCCGCGACCGACCGGCTGTTCTACGGGCCGACCGGCCAGCCGATGAGCTTCTACGAAGGTGTGGTCGGCGGGCGCTCGGTCGGCACGCCGGGCGTGCTGCGCATGCTCGACGCCGCGCACCGCGCGCACGGCAAGCTGCCGTGGCGCCGGCTGTTCCAGCCGGCCATCCGGCTCGCCGAGCGCGGCTTCACGATCAGCCCGCGGCTCGCGATGCTGATCGCGAACGACAAGTACCTGAAGAACGACCCGGCGGCCCGCGCGTACTTCTACAACGCGGACGGCACCCCGAAGGCCGCCGGCACGGTGCTGAAGAACCCGGCGCTCGCGACCGTGCTGCGCCAGGTCGCCGACCGCGGCGCGAACGCGTTCTACAGCGGCTCGATCGCACGCGACATCGTCACGAAGGTGCGCAAGCACCCGACCAACCCGGGGCTGCTGTCGCTGCAGGATCTCGCGCGCTACAAGGCGAAGGTCCGCGCGCCGCTGTGCGCCGACTACCGGCGCTCGATCGTGTGCGGGATGCCGCCGCCGTCGTCGGGCGGCCTCGCGATCGCGCAGATGCTCGGCATGCTCGAAGCGATGCCCGACTGGCAGCAGATCGGCGCGCAGAAGCCGGTGCGCAACGACGTCGGCTACGAGCCGACGCCGTTCGCCGCGCACCTGTTCAGCGAAGCCGGGCGCCTCGCGTATGCGGACCGTGCACGCTACGTGGCCGATCCCGATTTCGTGCCGCTGCCGGGCGGCACCTGGGCGAGCCTCACCGACAAGACCTATCTCGCACAGCGCGCGCGGCTGATCGGCGACACCAGCATGGGCGTCGCGCAGGCCGGCACGCCGCAGGGCGCGACGCTCGCGATGGCCGACGACCGCAGCCCCGAATGGCCGTCGACCTCCGACATCGCGATCGTCGACCGCTACGGCCAGGCGCTGTCGATGACGACCAGCATCGAGGACGCGTTCGGCTCGCGGCTGATGGTGCGCGGCTTCATGCTGAACAACCAGCTCACCGATTTCTCGTTCGTGTCGAACGACAACGGCCGGCCGGTCGCGAACCGCGTGCAGCCGGGCAAGCGGCCGCGCTCGGCGATGTCGCCGGAGCTCGTGTTCGACAAGAAGACGAAGCAGGTGACGATGATCGTCGGCTCGGCCGGCGGCCCGGCGATCATCAATCACGTCGCGAAGACGCTGGTCGGCGTGCTCGACTGGGGCATGACGATGCAGCAGGCGATCGCGCTGCCGAACTTCGGGTCGATGAACGGGCCGACGCAGCTCGAACGGGGCCGCGTGTCGGACGCGCTCGTGGACGGGTTGAAGGGACGCGGGCACGACGTGCAGATCGTCGAGATGAACTCGGGGCTGCAGGGAATCCAGCGGCTGAACGTGCAGGGGCAGACGGTGTGGTTCGGCGGCGCGGACCCGCGACGGGAAGGGGTGGCGATGGGCGATTGAGCGCGAAAGGCGCGGGCGGCGCGTACGCGCCCGTTGCCCGTGCCGTCAGTGTGACGTCACCCTCTCCCCTTCCACGGCACCACCCGCCGCTCGACCCACCGCATCGCGAGATCGAACAGCCACGCGATCGCGCCGATGAGCAGGATGCCCATCACGACGATGTCGGTGCGCAGGAAGCTCGACGCGTTGAGCACCATCTGCCCGAGCCCGGCCGTCGCGGCGACCATCTCGGCCGCGACGAGCGTCGTCCAGCCGAACCCGATCGCGATCCGCAGCCCGGTGAGGATTTCCGGCAGCGCGGCCGGCAGCACGACATGGCGCACGATCTGCGCGAAGCTGCCGCCGAGCGAATACGCGGCGTTGATCTGCTCGACGGTTGCGGCACGCACGCCGGCGCGCGCGGCCATCGCGACCGGCGCGAAGCACGCGAGGAAGATCACGACCAGCTTCGCCGTTTCGTCGATGCCGAACCAGATCACGACGAGCGGCAGATACGCGAGCGGCGGCAGCGGCCGGTAGAATTCCAGCAGCGGATCGAGCACGCCGCGTGCGACGCGGCTCACGCCCATCAGGATGCCGGCCGGCACGCCGATCGCGGTCGCGAGCGCGAACGCGCCGAACACGCGGGCCGCGCTCCACAACAGATGGTCGGACAACGGCAGGCCGCCCTGGATGCGGCCGTGCCACGCATCGACGAACGCGGTCCACACCGCTTCCGGCGCGGGCAGGAACAGCGGCGGCAGCCACTGCAGATGCGTCGCGACCCACCACAGCACGGCCAGCGCCGCGACCGTCGCGGCGCTCAACCCAGCCGTCTTCCCCTGCCCCGGCAACCGGTAACGGCGCGACGACGGCGCACGGCGCGGCGCCGCCCGACGCGGCGTGCGACCGTCCCGTTCGAAATCGGCGGCCGCACGATCGGCCGTCCAAGAATCCTGTGTGCTCATGCTGTCCTGCCTGTGCAAAGTGCTGTTCCGGCCGCGCCCCACGGCCACCCCGTGCCGTGCGAGTTCACTCATCACGCGGGCTCCACCGCCGCCTCGTCGCGATGCAGGTACGCGATCAACCGCTCGCGCCACGCGATGAAGTCCGGCGACGACTTCACCGCGCGCGCATCGCGCGATTCGACGTAGCGGCGCGCGAACGGCAGCTCGAAGGTTTCGGCAATGCGACCGGGGCCCGCCGTCATCACGATCAGACGCGTCGCGAGGAACAACGCCTCCTCGACGTCGTGCGTGATGAAGAACACCGTCTTGCCGGTGCGCGCCCACACGTCGAGCACGAGCGCCTGCATCGTGCCGCGCGTCATCGCATCGAGCGCGCCCATCGGCTCGTCCATCAGCAGCACGCGCGGGTCGCTCGCGAGCGCCCGCGCGATGCCGACCCGCTGCTGCATCCCGCCCGACAGCTCGTACACGCGCGCATGCGCATGACGCTCGAGGCCGACGAGTGTGAGCATCTCGCGCGCCCGTGCATCGCGTTCGGCCTTCGACACGCGCGCGAAGCGCAGTCCGAGCGCGACGTTGTCGAGCACGTCGAGCCACGGCAGCAGCGCGTATTTCTGGAACACGACGCCGCGATCGGCGCCGGGGCCCGTGACCGGCACGCCGTCGACCCGCACGTCGCCCGTCGTCGGTGCGACGAAGCCGGCCATGCAGTTCAGCAGCGTGGTCTTGCCGCACCCGGACGCGCCGAGCGCGACGACGAATTCACCGGCATCGATGCGCAGGTCGACCTGCGCGAGCGCCTGCGTCGTCGGCCTGCCGCGCTCGCCCGGATAGGCGACCGATACCTGACGGACTTCCAGCGTGCTCATGATCGGGGCTCCGCGATGAGTGGGCTGAATGGCCGCGCTCAGCGCGCAGCCTTCTGCACGAACTGCGGATCGACGCCGGCCGAATAGTCGGACAGCACCGTCTGGATCGTGCCTTGCGATTTGAGGAACGTGGCCGTGGCCGCGAGCGACTTCGCGGCGCCCGATTGCGCGCCGCCGCCGAGCCACGTCGGCGATGCCTGCTCGGCCGCCGTCGGGAATGCGTAGAGCGCGAGGCTGGCCGGCACGTCCTGCGCGTTCGCGCCGGACACCTTCGCCACCGCCGCGACCTGCGGCGAGCCGACCTTCCACGCCGCCGCATGCGCGCGGTAGTCGGCGTCTGCCGCCGCGAGCACCTTCACGAAACGCGTGACGAACTCGGGGTTCTCGCGCGCGAACTTGCGGCTCACGACGAAGCCGTCGAAGGTCGCCTTGCCACTTTCCTTCGCAACCTGGCCGGACGTCGTCAGCACCGTGCCCGACTGCTTGACCTTCGCGAGCACCGGATCCCAGATATAGGTCGCGTCGATGTCGCCGCGCGCCCACGCCGCCGCGACTTCGGGCGGACGCAGGTTGACGATCTTCACGTCGTTCGGATTGACGCCCGCGGCCTGCAGCGCGACGAGCGTATGGAAGTGCGACGTCGACACGAACGGCACGCCGATCTTCTTGCCCTTGAGCGCGGCGATGCTGGTCACGCCCGAGCCGTTGCGCGCGACGAGCGCCTCGGCGTCGTTGATGTTGTCGAGCACCCAGAACAGCGAGATGTCGAGCCCTTGCGACAGGCCGGCCGCGATCGGGCTCGACCCCGCCTCGCCGAGCTGCACGGAGCCCGACGCGAGCGCGCGGATCACGTCGGCGCCGCTGTCGAGCTTGCGGAACGTGACCTTGTAGCCGGTCGCCTTTTCGACTTCACCGCTCGCCTGCGCGTAGCGCCACGGCACGACCATGTCCTGGTACGCGATCACGACTTCGCGCGATTCGGCGTGCGCCGCGCCGAGCGCGGCAAAGGCGGTCAGCGCGACGACGGCGCGGCGGATGAAGCTGAAACGGGACATGCGGCTCTCCTTCGGAATGCGGGCATTGCTGCGGGAGAGCCGACTTTACGAGCTTTGCGCGCGGCGGGAGCGAACTTATCCTGCGAAGCTATCGATGCCGTTTCAGCTTTGCTTTCCACGCTCGACCGGATTGCGCGTCCGGTCGGGTGCCGATTGCCGTGCGCGGGCGCGGGCAACCGCCGCGCCAACGAAAAAGCCCGCATTGCTGCGGGCTTTTTTCGACTGCTCGGGACTGCTGCAGATGGAGGCGTGTGCGATGCTCAGACCACCCCGGCCCCATGCGCCTGCAGATCGGCGTGATAGCTCGAGCGCACCATCGCACCGACGGCCGCGTGCGTGAAGCCCATCTTGTACGCCTCTTCCTCGTACATCTTGAAGGTATCCGGATGCACGTACGCGCGCACCGGCAGGTGGTGCTCGGACGGCTGCAGGTACTGGCCGATCGTCAGCATGTCGACGTCGTGCGCGCGCAGGTCGCGCATCACCTGCAGGATTTCCTCTTCCGTCTCGCCGAGGCCGACCATCAGGCCCGACTTCGTCGCGACGTCCGGATGCTGCGCCTTGAAGTCCTTCAGCAGCTTCAGCGAGTGCGCATAGTCCGAACCCGGGCGCGCTTCCTTGTACAGGCGCGGCACCGTTTCGAGGTTGTGGTTCATCACGTCGGGCGGCGCGGCGTTCAGGATCGAGATCGCGCGGTCGAGACGGCCGCGGAAGTCCGGCGTGAGGATTTCGATGCGCGTGTCCGGCGACTGCTCGCGCACTTCGCGGATGCACTCGACGAAGTGAGCCGCACCGCCGTCGCGCAGGTCGTCGCGGTCGACGCTCGTGATCACCACGTACTTGAGCTTGAGCGCCGCGATCGTGCGCGCGAGGTTCTTCGGTTCGTCGGCGTCGAGCGGATCGGGACGGCCGTGGCCGACGTCGCAGAACGGGCAGCGGCGCGTGCACTTGTCGCCCATGATCATGAACGTCGCGGTGCCCTTGCCGAAGCATTCGCCGATGTTCGGGCAGCTCGCCTCCTCGCACACGGTGTGCAGGTTGTGCTCGCGCAGGATCGTCTTGATCTCGTTGAAACGCGAGCTGCCGGTGGCCGCCTTCACGCGGATCCACTCGGGCTTCTTCAGCTTTTCGATCGGAATGACCTTGATCGGGATGCGCGCCGTCTTCGCCTGCGCCTTCTGCTTGGCGGTCGGATCGTAGGCAGGGGTCGCGGCCGTGTCGGCCGGTGCGGGAGAAGCGGTAACGTCAGTCATTCGATTGTTCCAGTGCGTGCGGCTTGTCGGCGGCCGCGGATGCGCCGTCGAGGTTGGCGATCAGACGGCGCACCAGCGTGCGGGCGACGTCGTTCCAGTCGGCGGCAACCTCGAGGCTCGCCATGTCGACGGTTTCCAGTCCGGCATAGCCGCACGGGTTGATCGCAAGAAACGGGCGCAGATCCATCTTCACGTTCAGGCTCAGCCCGTGATAGCTGCAGCCGTTACGGATCTTCAGGCCGAGGGCCGCGATTTTCGCGCCCTCGTGCACGCCGGATGCCACGTAGATCCCCGGCGCGCCCGCCTTGCGGACCGAAGCGAGATTATACGCCGCGAGGGTTTCGATCACGGCCTCCTCGATCTTCGTCACGAGCGTGCGCACCATCAGCTTGCGCCGGCGCAGGTCCAGCAGCAGGTAGACGACGATCTGGCCGGGGCCGTGGTAAGTGATTTGTCCGCCGCGGTCGACCTTCACGAGCGGCACGCCGCTGTCGGCCACCAGCAGGTGCGCCGGGTCGCCGGCCTGGCCGAGCGTGTAGACGGGCGGATGCTCGACCACCCAGATCTCGTCGCCGGTGTCGGCCGTGCGCGTATCGGTGAACGCGCGCATCGCGTCGAAGCTCGCTTCGTACGCCTCGCTGCCCCGCCAGCGCACGGTGACCGGCTGGACCGGCTGATCCGGGACTCCGGCGGGCGATGCGGAAACGGCGACAGGCGTGGACACGATGGAAACCGGCGAAACGGACATGGGCGGTAGTTTACCGAAAACCCGTGGGTCTCGCCGGCCCTGGGGAGGGGGACGGATCGCCGGTATCCGTCGGATGAAATGATGGTCAGACGGTGCGCCAGCCGTCATGGAACAGCGCGCTCACGCGTTGGCGCAGCCGGGTCAGCCCGCCGAGCGCGACTTCCCGCGGCGGCCGCGACACCGAGAACGCGACGCACGCGCCCTCGCGGCCTTCCGCGCTGAGCCACAGCCGCTCGCCGCGGCGCAGCTTCAGCGTCTCGCCGTCGGCCAGGAAGTAGTCGTCGACGTCGTTGCTGCGCGTCGCCCAGACCGGCCCGCACTGGACGACCAGCCGCGTGCTGCGTTGCACCCTCATCGGCACGGTCTCGCCCGGGGGAATTTCGAAGGTGATGCTTGAAGAGATTTCTTGCATGATCGACTCCGCCAATAAGTGCTCCGATGGCTACAATCGTAGTCACTCGAAGGCGTCCGACCAAACGACCAATTTTCACGTCGATGTGAGGAAAATTAGCAAATGGACCTCCGCCAGCTCCCCGCGCTGAACGCGATTCGCGCGTTCGAAGCCGCCGCGCGCCACGAGAACTTCTCGCGCGCCGCCGACGAGCTGTTCGTCACGCACGGCGCGGTCAGCCACCAGGTGCGCGCGCTCGAGGAAGAGCTCGGCGTGCAGCTGTTCACGCGCAACGGCAAGCGGCTGTGCCTGACCGACGCCGGCATGCGGTACGCGCAGCAGATCCGCACCGCGCTGATGGTGATCGCCGACGCGACGCGCGACGTACGCGCGAGCGACCGCGACCGGCGGCTGGTGGTGTCGATGCTGTCGTCGTTCGCCGCGCGCTTCATCACGCCGCGCATCGGCACGTTCATCGAGCGGCATCCGGAAATCGACGTCGAGCTGCAGTCGACCAACTCGCTCACCGATTTCGCGCGCGACGACGTCGATCTGGCGATCCGCTTCGGCTTCGGCAGCTATCCGGGGCTGCACGTGGAGCCGCTGTTCGAGGAGGTGTTCTTTCCGGCCTGCGCGCCGACGCTGAATGGCGGCAAGCTGCCGCAGACGCCCGCCGATCTCGTGCACTACCCGCTGCTGCGCTCGGACGACGAGCTGTGGCGGCCATGGTTCGACGCGGCCGGGCTCGATACGCTGACCGAGCCGAAACGGGGGATCCTGTACCAGGATTCGTCGAACCTGCTGCTGGCCGCGATCGAGGGCCAGGGCATCGCGCTGGTGCGCCGCTCGCTCGCGGTCCACGACCTGCTCGACGGGCGCATCGTGCGCCTGTTCGACATCGACGGGCCGAGCCCGTGGCACTATTTTTTCGTGTGTCCGCCGCCGCTGCTCAACACGCCGCGCGTGCAGGCGTTCCGGACCTGGTTGTTCGAGGAGGTCGCCGAATACAAGCGGCTGTGCGACGAGCTGGACGCGCGGCGCGCGGCGGGAAAATGCCCCGCCGAGTGCGCGCTGGAGGGAGGATGGAAAGGGATCAGCGGCCGTTTGCGCTGATCCCGGGCCACCAGAACGGCCCCTTAGAGCACGACCTTGACCATCGGATGGCCGGTCAGCGCGCGGTAGATGTTGTCGAGCTGTTCCTGGCTCGTCGCGCGCACGGTGATCGTGAGGCCCGTGTAATTACCGCCGCTCGACGCGCGCTCCTCGATCTTCTCGACGTCGATCTCGTTGTCGTGAACGGCCACGACCTTGAAGATCGTGTCCTTGAACTCGGGGTGCGCCTTGCCCATGATCTTGATCGGGAAATCGCACGGAAACTCCAGCAGCGACTCCTTCCGGGTCTCGATCGCGCCGGTGACCTCGACGGTTTTGGTCGGTTCGCTCATCATTTTCTCCGGGTTAGGTCAAACTGTTCAAACTCGCGTGCCTTCGCACGCTGGTACGCGTCATACAGCGCCGCGAACACGGGGCCCGGCTTGCCGCCCTGCACGGGCAGATCGTCGAGCGACGTCACAGGCAGGATTTCCTTCGTGGCCGACGTCAGCATGATCTCGTCGGCCGAGCGCAGTTCGACCTCGCTGATCTCGCGCGCGACGAACCGAATCCCGCATTCGTCGGCCAGCTGCTCGACCAGCGCGTAGCGGATCCCTTCGAGGATCTTGTTGCTGCGCGGCGGCGCGAACAGTTCGCCGTTCTTCACGATCCACACGTTCGACGACGAGCCTTCCGTCACGTTTTCGTCGCGCAGCTGGATCGTCTCGAACGCATCGCGCTCGGCCGCATGCTGCGCCATCAACACGTTGCCGAGCAGCGAGATCGACTTGATGTCGCAATGCAGCCAGCGACGGTCCTCGGCCGTCACGCAGCGCACGCCCTTCGCGCGCTCCTCTTCCGACGGCAGGCGCAGCGGGCTCGTCATCGCGAACACCGTCGGCACCGCGTTCGCCGGGAACGCGTGGCCGCGCTTCGCGACGCCGCGCGTCACCTGCAGGTAGACGAGCGCGTTGCCGTCGCCGAGGCCTTCGGCGTTCGCCGCGACCACCCGCTCGATCAACGCGCGCCAGCCCGCCGCATCGTGCGGGTTGTCGATGCCGATCTTCTTCAGGCTGCGCGCGAGCCGGTCCAGATGCTGTTCGATCCGGAACGGCACGTGCGCGCCGTCGTGCGCATAAACGGGGACGACTTCATACACGCCGTCGCCGAAGATGAATCCGCGGTCGAGCACCGGCACACGGGCTTCGGACAGCGGCACCAGTTCCTCCTGCGCCGAGACGCTGAGGTAGACGATCGGTTCGAATTCGGCTTGGCTCATGGCTATGACAGATGGGGATGAAGTCGTGAAAACAAAGGCCCGTCGTGCTTACTTCTTCTTGCTGAACATCAGCAGGATCGAGTCCCAGATACGTCCGAAGATACCCGCTTCCGGCACGGCCTGCAGCGCGACGACCGGGAATTCGGACAGCGTCTTGCCGTCGGCGACGATCTTCACGGTGCCGACCTGCTGGCCTTCCGCGAGCGGCGCGATCAGCGGCGCGTTCACGTCGACTTCGGTCTTGACCTTGTCGCCGAGGCCGCGCGGCACGGTCGCCCACTGGTCGCCCTTCACGCCGACCTGCACGGTGTTGTCCTTGCCCTTGTAGATGCGCGGCGTCGAGATCGCCTGGCCGCCCTTGAACAGGCGCACCGAATCGAACGCGCTGTAGCCGTAGTTCAGCATCTTCATGCTGTCCTGCGTGCGGTCGTTTTCCTTCTGTTCGCCCATCATCACCGACACGAGACGGCGCTGGCCGTCGACACCCGGGATCGCGCGCTTCGCCGATGCGATCAGGCAGAAGCCGGCCGCCTGCGTATGGCCCGTCTTCAGGCCGTCGACCGTCGGGTCGAGCCACAGCAGCCGGTTGCGGTTGCCCTGGCGGATGTTGTTGTACTTGAATTCCTTCTCCGAGAAGATGCCGTAGTACTGCGGAAAATCGCGGATCAGGTGCGCGGACAGCTTCGCGAGGTCGCCGGCCGTCGTGTAGTGGTTCGGGTCGGGCATGCCGTTCACGTCGGCGAAGTGCGTGCCCTTCATGCCGAGACGCGCCGCCTCGTCGTTCATCAGCGTGACGAACTGCCCTTCGCTGCCGCCGACGAGTTCGGCCAGCGCGATCGCGGCATCGTTGCCCGACTGGATGATCATCCCGTACACGAGGTCGTGCACGGACACCGGCTTGTTCGCCTCGATGAACATGCGCGACTCGTCGCGGCCGACGCGGCGCACCGCGTCGCTCGGCGTGACGATCTGCTCCATCGAGATCTTCTTCTTGTCGAGCGCCTCGAACACGAGGTACGCGGTCATCAGCTTCGTCAGCGACGCCGGCTCGACGCGTTCGTCCGCATTGCCCGATGCGAGCACCGTGTTGCTCGTCGCGTCGACGAGCACCCACGAGCGCGCGTTCACGCCCGGCGGCGGCACCGCGCCCGGCATGTAGGTCGCGGGCGCGCCGGTGAACTGCTCGGCGGCCGGCGCCGCATGCGCGGCCTTGGCCTTGGCGGCCGGCTTCGCCTCGGCGACGACGATCGTCGACGCGAGCGCGACGGGCAGCATCACGCCGAGCGCGACGTTGCGCGCGGCGGTGCCGAAGGCGATGGAGGAAGCGAGGGACTTGAGGCCTTGGGAAGACAGACGCATGATCGATTCAGGCTGATGGCAGAAAGTGCGGTGCGAAACGCGCAGGGTTGAACGGCAAGGCGGCGGGCGTGTCGGGCACTCGCCCGACACCGTCGGGCGACGCGAAACGCGCCGGTTGGACTCGTGCGGACGCGTTCGGTTCGCGGCCGTCGCGAGCGGGCGGACAGGCGGCGAAACGAGCGCGGCATGGGCCCAGCCGGGCCGCGGGCGACGCGGAATGCGGCCATTATACGTGGCCACGAACGGCGTTTTCGCGAACCTGGCAGCGGACGCCCGCATACCGGCTGCGAGAGCATAGCGTGGAGACGCGGCGAACACGTGCGCTCGAAGCCGCGCGAAAGGCACGCGCAGGCGGTGTGCAAGTCGCGTTGCACCGCGATGCCGTAGCCGGCGCACCGCGCTGTGCGGCGCGCTGTCGCGTGAAGTTTCGGGAAGGGTCGCGCATCGTCCGGCCGGGGCCGATGCGCGGTACGGGCCGCCGGCTCCTACGCCGACGCCCGCATGGCGGCTAGCGCCACGCGTCGACGATGATGCGCTTCAGCACGTGCAGCTTGCGATGGAGGAAATGCTCGGCGCCGGGGATCACGACGACGGGCAGCTCCTGCGGCCGCGCCCAGTCGTACACCGATGCGATCGGCACCGTGTCGTCGGTTTCGCCGTGGATCACGAGCGTGTTCTCGGGCACGTCGGCCACTTGCCAGCGGCTCGCGGCCGTGCCGACGAACACCATCCGCTCGATCGTCTCGCCCGCATCGCGCAACCGCTTCGCGACGTGCGACAGCACGAAGGTGCCGAACGAGAAGCCCGCGAGCACGAGCGGCAGGTCCGCATACGCGGGCTGCGCGCGCATGTGCGCGAGCACCGCGAGGAGATCGTCGGCCTCGCCCGTGCCGTTGTCGTGCACGCCTTCGGTCGCGCCGACGCCACGGAAATTCGACCGGTAGACGACGTAGTTCAACTGCACGAGCGTGCGCGCGAGCGTCTGCGCGACCTTGTTGTCCATCGTGCCGCCGAACAGCGGATGCGGATGCGCGACGAGCGCGATGCCGCGTGGCGCGGCGCCGCCTTCGCGCACGGCGTCGGGCAGGTCGACCGCGATTTCGATCTGGCCGATCGGGCCCGCGATCAGCGATTTCTGCGTATGAACGTTCATTCGGCCGGCCCGCTCAGATCTTCAGGCGATCGACGACCTTGCCGTCGCGCAGGTGCGATTCGACGATCTCGTCGATGTCGGCCTGATCGACGTACGTGTACCACGTGCCCTCCGGATACACGACCATCACCGGCCCTTCCTCGCAGCGGTCGAGGCAGCCGGCCTTGTTGATGCGGACCTTGCCCGGCCCCGCGAGGCCAAGTTCCTTCACGCGCTTTTTCGCGTATTCCTGCATGGTCTGTGCATCGCATTGCGCGCAGCTCGGACGTTCGGCGCCCGGGTCGCGCTGGTTCAGGCAGAAGAAGACGTGGTGCTGGTAGTAGGAATCCATGATGGTGACGAGCGGCCCGGCACGAGGCCGTGCGGAAAGAGGGGCGATGGATTGCCGTTGCGCGAGGCGGCAACGGAGGATGCGGACGATTATAGCGACCGACGCACGCGGCTGCCCGCGGCACGGCCGCCGCCGCACGGCCCGGACTGCGGCGTCAGCGGCGCAGCGCGGCCGGCAGCCACGCGTGCTCGACGCGCTGGCCGAGCCAGATCAGCGCCGCGTAGGGCCAGATCCACGCGAGCCAGCGCGCGAGGCTGTTGAAGTGCACGTAGCGCCCCTGCCGCCAGCCCGACAGCGTAAAGTCGAAGAACGGATTGACCGGCAGCAGGTTCACGAGCGCGACGCCGGCCAGCAGCGCGAGCGCCGCGAGCAGCGCGCGCCACGTCGCCGGCACGCGCAAGGCGACGAGCGCCGCCGCGAAGCCGAGCTCGATGCCGAGCCGCGCGCCGGGCGTCGCCCACACGACGACGAGGCCGGTGGCCGACTGCATGAAGGTCGCCGCGGCCTTCAGCACGAGCGTGGCGACCACCAGTGCGACCAGCAGCCGGATGCGCGGCGCGTGCGGGCGCATCGCGAGCGACGCGATCGCCAGCGCGGCGAACAGCATCAGCCCGCCGAGCATGGCTTCCCACGCCGAATCGGACAGCCAGCCGTCGACCCGCTCGGGCCATTCGCTGACGCGCCAGGCGGCCGGCAGCCACGCGAGCACCGCGTCCTGCATCGACGCGTCGGCGCGCTCCCATAGCGCGGCCGGCCAGTCGCCGATGCCGAACAGGAACGGCGACGGAAACACGATCGCGAACGGCCACAGCGCGGCGAGCAGCAGCGGCGTCGACCCATCGGCTTCCAGCCACGCGAAGCGCAGCCGGCGCAACACGCCGCGGTCGAGCAGCGCGCCGGTGGCTGGCGCGGCGAGCGCCGCGCCCAGCAGCGCGCCGAACGCGTTGGCGCCGAGATCGAGGTTCGACGCGACACGCGTCGGCAAATAGGTCTGCAGCGCTTCCATCGCGCCCGACAGCAGCACGCCGAGCCCGCCCGCGATCAGCGTCGCGGCCACGCCGCGCCAGCGCGGATGCAGCGCGAGCACGCCGAGCGCGCCGAACGGCAGATAACCGAGCACGTTCGTGACCACGTCGAACGTCGTCACGTAGCGCTGCATCGGCGCGAACAGGTAATCGAACGGGCCGATGCCGAGCGCCGCCCAGCCGTCGAACGGATACAGCGACGCATAGACGATCAGCGCCGCATAGGCGGCAAATGCCTGCCGTGCGAGCGGTGACGCGCGATGCGGGCCCGGCACGTTCATCGCGGCTGCACGGCGTGCGTCACGGCGTGCCCGCGTACGCCTGCACGCCGACCCACGCGGCGATCTGCGACACGAGTTCGTCGCTGGCCGCCGCGAGCGCGCGCGCACCGCCGGCGGCGTCGGGCGTGCTCGACGGCGCGCGCGCGACGAACGTGCGCTGGCCGAGCACCTTGCCGTCGAGCATCAGCGTCGCGCGCGCGGTCACCGCGCCGTGGCTTTGCGACTGGCCGTCGAAGACCTGTTCGAATTCGCTGAGGTCGACCTTGAGGGTCGGCGCACGCACGCCATCGGCGCCTTCGAGCACCGTGCCACGCGACGACAGCGCGCCGCGCAGCCGCTGCGTGAGCAGTTGCGCGGGCGGCGCGGTCCAGCGGCTGTCGCGATAGACGGCCACGTGCTGCGCATCCGCGTACGCGAGCCGATACGCGAACTTGTCCGAGTCGAGCGCGTCGGGCGCGGCGACGTCGAGCACCTTCAGCGCGGGGCCCGAACCGGTGGTCGTCACCGACGACGCAGGCCCGAGGTCGTAGCGGATGTTCGACAGCACCGCGTCGTTGCCGGCGCAGCCGGCCGCCAGTGCGAGCGTCAGCACGGCCAGCGCGGCCGCGGCCGGGCGCAGCGCGCGGTCAAGGATTCGTGGCATGGCGTATTCCTGCATGATGTTTCCGGTTTCGATGGGCGTCATGACCCGGCCGTTTCCGGCTGGACCCTCGATGGGTTTGCGCTTCACTTCCCGGCCGCGGCACCCGGCCACACGAAGCCCGCTTCGCCGGGCCCCGGCGCCGCGCCGGGCGAACCGAACAACAGACTGCGCGGGTTGCGGCCGAGTTCACCGGCGACGTCCTTCAATTGCCGCGACGCGTCGCCGACGCTGTCGGCCAGCGCATTGAAGCGCGGCAGCGTGTCGTACTGCACGCGCGCGTTGAGGCCGTTCAGCGCGACGCCGACCTGCTCGGCGGCCGTGCCGGCCTTGTTCAGATTTGACACGAGGGGCCCGTTCGGCTGCATCAGCGTGTTCGCCGACGCCATCGCGCGGTTCACCTCGTGCATCGTCTCCGGCAGCGCGGTGACCGCCGGGCCGAGCTGCTTCGTCAGCGTCGCGGCGCCGTCGGCCGCGTGCTGCAGGCTTTCGGCGGTCGCGCGCAACTGCTCGCGCATCTCGGGCGACATCAGCGCGTTCGCGCTCTTCGCGGCCAGTTCGAGCTGCCGCAGCAGCACGTCGCCGCGCTCCTGGATCTGGTCGAACAGGCTCGGCCGCATCGGGATCTGCGCGATCGCCTTCGGCGACGACGGCAGCGGCGACAGATCGCGCCCCGTATCCTCCAACTGCACGAACGCGATGCCCGTCACGCCCTGGAAGCCGAGGCTGCCGTAGGTCGACTGCGTAATCGGCGCGTCGTGATCGACGAGAATGCGGATCCGGATCTGACCCGGATGCGTGCGATCGAAGCCGATCGACTGCACCTTGCCGACGTCGAGGCCACGAAAGCGCACGGCCGCGTCCGGGAACAGCCCCGTCACGTTGGTGCGCGCGAGCAGGTCGTACGGCACGCGCACGGTGCGGTCGACGTTGAACCAGAACACGGTGCCCGCGATCGCGAGCGTCAGCGCGATCGTGAACAGGCCGGCCCAGAACGCATGTGATTTGTTTTCCATTCGCGGGTTCCTTGCTTCTACAGCTCGACGCTCGACAGCGCCGGTTCGAGGGCCGCCTTCGGCAGCTTCGCGCGCCGCTCGGGCGGCAGCGCCTGCAATGCGCGGCGCCCGCGCAGCCCCAGGAAATACTCGTGGATGAACGGATGGTCGACGTTCGCGGCCTCCTCGACGGGCGCGGCGACCAGCACCTTGCGGTCGGCCAGCACCGCGACGCGCGTCGACAGCGCGACCATCGTGTCGAGGTCGTGCGTCACCATCACGACGGTCAGCCCGAGCGTGCGGTGCAGTGTCGCGATCAGCTCGACGAATTCGTCGGACGCCTGCGGATCGAGGCCGGCCGTCGGCTCGTCGAGGAACAGCAGCTCGGGCTCCAGCGCGATCGCGCGCGCGATGCCGACCCGCTTGACCATCCCGCCCGACAGCGCGGCCGGCATCTTCGACGCGTGCTTGCACGGCAGCCCGACCATCTCGAGCTTCAGCATCACGATGTCGTGCAGCAGGTCCGGCGGCACGCGGCCGAGCTCGCGCAGCGGCTGCGCGACGTTGTCGAACACCGTCATCGACGAGAACAGCGCGCCCTGCTGGAACAGCATCCCCGAGCGCGTGCGCATCATCCGCGCGCTGGCGTCGTCGATCGTCGCCGTATCCTCGCCGAACACCTTGATCGTGCCCGACGTCGGCCGCTCCAGGCCGAGGATCTGGCGCACGAGCGTCGTCTTGCCGGAGCCCGAGCCGCCGACGATCGACACGATCTCGCCGCGCCGCACGTCGAAGTCGAGCTTCTGGTGAATGATGTTGCGCCCGTAGCGCTTGGTCAGGTTGCGCACCTCGATCACGAGGTCGCCGGCATCGCCGGCCACGTCGGGCCGGGCGCCGACCGACCCGGCGCCGATGGCCGCGGCATGCGCGGTCGTTTCGTTCGATGCGTTCATCCGAGCCCCACGTTCTGGAACAGGATCGCGAACACCGCGTCGGCGAGGATCACGACCGTGATCGACGACACCACCGACGTGGTCGTGCCTTCGCCGAGGCTCTGCGAGTTCGCCTTGATCCGGAAGCCGAAATGGCACGCGACCAGCGCGATCAGCATGCCAAACACGACGCCCTTGCCGAGGCCGATGTACAGGTTCGCGATCGGCACCACGCCCGGCAGCGAGCGCACGAAGTAATTGACGTCGATGCCGAGCACGAACTTCGCGGCGATCGCGCCGCCCGTCAGCGCGATGATGTTGGTCCACATCACGAGCAGCGGCATCGCGACGCCGAGCGCGAGCACGCGCGGCAGGACCAGCCGCAGCCCGTGCGGGATGCCCATCACGCGCATCGCGTCGAGTTCCTCGGTCACGCGCATCACGCCGATCTGCGCGGTGATCGCCGAGCCCGAGCGGCCCGCGACGAGGATCGCCGACAGCACGGGGCCGAGCTCGCGAATCACCGACAGCCCGAGGATGTTCACGATGTAGCGGTTCGCGCCGAACGTCTGCAACTGCTGCGCGGACAGGTAGCTCAGCACGATGCCGATCAGGAACGCGACGAGCGCGGTGATCGGCAGCGCCTGCGCGCCGGCGCTGTAGATGTTCGCCGAGGTTTCCCTCCACGGCATCGTCTGCGGGCGGCGCAGCACCGACAGCGCATCGAGGATCACGAGGCCGAACATCGCGATGCCGCCCTGCAGGTGTTCGCCGAACGAGAAGATCGCCTGGCCGAGCCGCGTGACGGGATCGACGCGCACCACGCGCTCGGGCGCCTCGCGTTCGCTGTCGAGCCGCTCGATGCGCTCGAAGATCGTGCGCTGCGTGGCGCTCAGCGCGACGCCGGCCGGCAGCTTGCGGCCCCATACGCGCCACAGCGCCTGGCCGCCGACGTGGTCGAGCCGCTCGATGCCGGACAGATCCCATTCGCTCACGCGCCCGGTGGCGATGCTCGCGACGCGGCGCGCCACGGCGCCGCGATTGCGCGCGAGCGCGAGCGCGGTCCACTGGCCGGTCAGGCGCACCGTCTGGCCCTGGCCGCCGACGTCGACCGACAGGCCGGGAGGAGTCTCGAAGTCCAAGGGCAGGTTGTTTGCAAAAGGATGACAGCGGCCATTGTAGCGAACCGCCCGGCGCCGCGACGTGAGGATTTCCGTGTGGGCGGCGAGCTCGGGGCGCGAGCGGGGGCGCGCAGCCGGGGACGCCGGGCTGGCGGCGCGCAGCTGGGGCCGCCGCGCTCGGCGCGCGTGGTCGGGAGCGCCGGGCCGGGGCGCCGGCCGATCAGCCCGAAGCCGCCACGAGCCTGCCCGCCGCCGGCATCGCGACCTTTCATTGTTCCGTCACGTTTCCTTTCGATACTCTCACGCGCCGCACATCAGGCCGTCGGCGCGCCGCGCCGCCATTCGTGCGTATCTCGCGTTTCATAAAACAGAACACCGAACAGGACAACCGATGCGTCTCCCCCCGCTTTCCCGCCGCCACGTACCGGCCGCCGCCGCGCTCGCCAGCCTCGCCTTCGTCCTCGCCGGCTGCGGCGGCGACGACGTCACCGCCACGCCGCCGTCGCAGCCCGAGGCCCAGGCGCCCGTCGGCACGACGGCCACGCTCGCGCTGCTCGAGACGACCGACCTGCACACCAACGTGCTGTCGTACGACTATTTCAAGCTCGCCGCCGACAATTCGCTCGGCTTCGAGCGCGTGTCGACGCTGATCGCGCAGGCGCGCAAGCAGTACCCGAACACGCTGCTGCTCGACAACGGCGACACGATCCAGGGCACCGCGCTGTCGGACTACCAGGCGCTCGTGAAGCCGGTCGGCTGCGACCAGACGCTCGCGATCTACAAGGTGATGAACGCCGCGAAATTCGACGGCGGCGGGATCGGCAACCACGAGTTCAACTACGGGCTGCCGTACCTGTCGCAGGTGACCGGCAACACCTTCGAGGTCGACGGGCTGCCCGCGCCCGCCCAGCAGAAGAAGTGCGCGGGCCCGAACTTCCCGCAGGTGCTCGCGAACGTGATCAGCGCGAAGACCAACGCGCCGCTGTTCACGCCGTACACGATCCTGACGCGCACGGTGACGGCCACGACGCCGGACGGCAAGACGGTCAGCGCGCCCGTGAAGATCGGCATCATCGGCTTCACGCCGCCCGCGATCATGAACTGGGACAAGCGCTGGCTCGACGGCAAGGTCTACACGACCGGGCTGAAGGAAGCGGCCGAGAAGTACATCCCGGAAATGCGCGCGAAGGGTGCCGATCTCGTCGTCGCGATCTCGCACGGCGGCCTCGACAATTCCGCGTATTCGCCGACGATGGAAAACGGCAGCTGGTGGCTGTCGAAGGTGTCCGGCATCGACGCGATGCTGATCGGCCACTCGCATCAGGTGTTCCCGGATGCGAACAGCACCGTGTCGCAGTTCAACCTGCCGGGCGTCGACAAGGTCAAGGGCACCGTCAACGGCGTGCCGACCGTGATGGCCAACTACTGGGGCAAGCACCTCGGCGTGATCAAGCTCGGCCTGAAGTTCGACGGCAAGACGTGGATCGTCGACAAGTCGCAGACGACCGTCGAGGCGCGGCCGATCCAGAACCCCGACAAGAGCTACGTCGCGGCCGACCCGTCGGTGTCCGCCGCGATCGCGGCCGAGCACCAGGCGACGATCGACTACGTGAAGACGCCGATCGGCTCGACCGACTACCGGATGAACTCGTACTTCGCGGACGTCGGCGATCCGGGCGCGATCCAGATCGTCAACGAGGCGCAGGCCGACTACGTGAAGACCTACGTGCAGGCGAACCTGCCGCAATACGCGTCGCTGCCGGTGCTGTCGGTCAGCGCGCCGTTCAAGAGCGGCTTCGGCGGCGGTACCGACTACACCGACGTCGCGCCGGGCGCGCTCGCGATCAACAACGCGGCCGACCTGTACCTGTATCCGAACACCGTGTACGCGGTGAAGGTGAGCGGCACCGACGTGAAGAACTGGCTGGAGACGGCCGCCAAGCGCTTCAACCGGATCGACCCGACCAAGGCGACCGTGCAGCCGCTCGTCAGCACCTTCCCCGGCTACAACTTCGACATGTTCACGTCGGCCGACCTCGCGTATGAAATCGACGTCACGCAGCCGGTCGGCAGCCGGATCAGGAACCTGACGTACAAGGGCGCGCCGATCGACCCGAACGCGCAGTTCATCGTCGCGACCAACAACTACCGCGCGAGCGGCGGCGGCAATTTCCCGGGCCTCGACGGCAGCAAGACGATCTTCGCGTCGCCCGATGCGAACCGCGACGTGCTGATCGCGTTCATCAAGAAGCGCGGCGCGATCACGCGTGCGGCCGACGGCGCGCAACGCAGCTGGCGCTTCACGAAACTCGCGAGCTCGGTCGCGCACGTGCAGTTCGCGTCCGCGCCGAACCGCCTCGGCGACGCGGCGGCGGCCGGCCTGACCGGCATCACGCAGGTCGCGGCCGACGACGGCTCGGGCAAAAACCTCGCGACCTACGAGATCGACCTCACGCAATGAGACACGCGATGCAACCGATCCGGACGATGCGGCCCGCCGAAACCGGCTTCGCCGCCGCCGCGCGGCGCGTGCTGCGCGCGAAACTCCCGCCCGCCGCGCTGCTCGCGGCGGCGGCCGTGACCGTCGCGGCCGTCGTCACGATGACCGGCCTGCGCGGCGCCGGCCCCGCGCCGAGCGCCGCGCAGCTCGACGAATGGCAGGCGATGGTCACGCAGGCGAACGAGCCGCATGCGCTGGCCCAGTTGCGCACGCTCGCGCGCCGCGGCTCGGGCGCCGCGCAGGCGGCGCTCGGCATCGCGCTCGTCGATGCGCACGAGCCGGAGCTGCGCGACGAGGGGCGCGGCTGGCTGGAAACCGCCGCGGCGGCCGACGGCAAGGCCGACGCGCCGGCTGCGCGGCGCGCGCAGCTCGCGCTCGGCAAGGCGTTGCTGCTCGGCAGCGGCGACCTCCCGAAAGACTATGCACGCGCCCGCGCGCTGCTCGGCGCAGCCGCCGAACAGGGCGACCCGGCCGCCGCGTATTACCTCGGGCTGATCTACCGCAGCGGCTACGGCATCGCGGCCGACCCGGTGCAGGCCGCGCACTGGTTCGACATCGCGTCGCGCGCGGACATCCCGGCCGCCGACTTCATGCTCGCGAACGCGTACCGCGACGGCAGCGGCGTGCCGCACGACGAAGCGCGCGCGCTCGCGCTGTATCGCCGGGCCGCCGAACACGAGTTGCCCGAAGCCGTGCAGACGCTTGCGATGGCCTATCGCAACGGCGAACTCGGGCTTCGGCCCGACGCGGACGAGTTCCACGCGCAGTGGATCGAGACCGCGCATGCGCTGAAGCACCCGGTCGTCGCGCCGTGATGGCCGTTCGGCCGGGGGACGCGCGAGCGTGACCTGGCCGAACGGTGGTTGCTTCGCATGCGTCGGCCGCGCGGCGTCGGCGGCGCACCGATCCTCGTTTCGACCCGCCAAGGCCCGGCGCTGAAGGACAAGACGCTGCTCGCGTGCGAGATGACGTCGGAAGCGGGCATCGAGGCGCGGGAGCGGATAGCGATGCCGCGCCAAGCCACGCCGTGTCGTCCCGCAGGTTGCGTGCGCCGTCCGGCGCGCGCCAACGCCCCCTGTCGCTACAATAGGCGCCATGAACGCCCCCACCTCCTCCGACACGCCCGAATCCGGCGACGCGCACATCGCGCGCAACCGGCTCGAGGCGCACCTGGACGCCACGCCGCGCGCGTGGCCGCTCGACATCGTCGCCGCCACCGGCTCGACCAACGCCGACGTCGCGACCCGGCTCAAGGCGCTGCCGCGCACCGCGAGCGCGTTGCCCGCGCCGCTCGTGCGCGTCGCGTTCGAGCAGACGGCCGGCCGCGGCCGGCAGGGCCGCCCGTGGTTCGCGCAGCCCGGCAATGCGCTGCTGTGCTCGGTCGGCTGCATCGTGCCGCGCGCCATCGATGCGCTCGGCGGCCTCAGCATCGCGATCGGCGTCGCGCTCGCCGAAGGGCTGGCCACGCTGCCGCTCGACGCCCGCATGCGGGTCGCGCTCAAATGGCCGAACGACCTGCTGCTGACGACCGACGACGACGGCACGCCGCGTATCGTCGGCAAGCTCGCCGGGATCCTGATCGAAACCGTCTGGACCACCGCCGACGCCACCGCGGTCGTGATCGGCTTCGGCATCAACGTGCGCGGCGCGGAAGCCGTGGCCGCGCAGGTCGACGCGCTGCGCGCGCGCGAAGCGACGCTCGCGAGCGGGCTGCCGCCCGCCGCGCTGTCGATCGCGTGCGCGTCGGCGAACCTCACCGATACGCTCGCCGCGTCGCTGAACGCGCTCACGCCCGCGCTCGCACAGTTCGGCACCGACGGCCTCGCGCCGTTCCTGCCGCGCTGGCACGCGCTGCACGCGTACGCCGGCCGCGAAGTCGTGCTGCTCGAACAGGGCGTCGAACGGGCGCGCGGCATCGCGACGGGCATCGACGCGACCGGCCAGTTGCTGCTCGACACGCCGAACGGCGTACAGACGATCGCGGCCGGCGACGTGTCGCTGCGCGAAGCGCAATGAGCGAACCGCACCTGCTGATCGACGCCGGCAACAGCCGGATCAAGTGGGCGCTCGCCGACGCGCGGCGCACGCTCGTCGACACGGGCGCGTTCGGCCACACGCGCGACGGCGGCGCCGATCCCGATTGGTCGCGCCTGCCGCGGCCGCGCGGCGCATGGATCTCGAACGTCGCGGGCGCCGACGTGGCCGCGCGGATCGATGCGCTGCTCGACGCGCGCTGGCCGGGCCTGCCGCGCACGACGATCCGCTCGCGGCCCGCGCAATGCGGCGTGACGAACGGCTATACGACACCCGAGCAGCTCGGCAGCGACCGGTGGGCCGGCCTGATCGGCGCGCACGCGGCGTTTCCGGGCGAGCATCTGCTGATCGCGACGTTCGGCACCGCGACGACGCTCGAGGCACTGCGCGCGGACGGCTGCTTCACGGGCGGACTGATCGCGCCGGGCTGGGCGCTGATGATGCGCGCGCTCGGCACGCACACCGCGCAGTTGCCGACGCTGACCACCGACATCGCCAGCGGCCTGCTCGCGGGCGCGCAGGCCGAACCGTTCCAGGTCGATACGCCGCGCTCGCTGTCGGCCGGGTGCCTGTACGCGCAAGCCGGTCTGATCGAACGCGCGTGGCGCGATCTCGTCGCGGCGTGGCAGGCGCCCGTGCGGCTCGTGCTGGCAGGCGGCGCGGCGGACGACGTCGCGCGTGCGCTGACGATCGCGCATACCCGGCACGACACGCTGATCCTGTCCGGGCTCGCGCTGATCGCCGCGGACGCGGCCGACCCGGCAACGGCGCCGGATTGATGCAAAGGCGCCGGCATCGCGCCGGCGCGTGACGACGCAAGCCCAAACGGGCCGGCTTCACGCCGACGATGCCATCCGCGCGGTGCCGCGCCAGCGGCCCGCACGGACGATCCACGGAAGCCATGAAAAAAGCCGGCCCTGCGGCCGGCTCGACTGAACGACGTGAACCACGTCAATGACGACAAGGAGTTTCGACGATGCTGCGCTGGCTGATCGCTGTTCTCTTTCTCGCCAACATGCTCGCGTTCGTGGTGGCGCGCGGCGTGTTCGGGCCGCTGCCGGCGGCCGGCCCGCGCGAACCCGGCGTGCTGTCGCGGCAGGTACGGCCCGACGCGCTGCATGTGACGCCGCTCCTGCGGGCGACCGATCAGCCCGTCGTCGGCGGCCCGATCGCGGCGCCAGCCGTCACGACCGCACCGCTCGCGGCGTCCGCCCCGTGACGACGCCGCGTCGCGCTCAGGGCTGTTGCGCGCGCACCTTCTTCAGCAACGCGGTGGTCGAGCGGTCGTGCTCGAACGGGATCGCCAGCGCACGGCCGCCCCAGCCGCGCACGAGCGCCGATTCCGGCAGCGCATCCATGTCGTAATCGCCGCCCTTCACGAGGATGTCCGGACGGACGGCCTCGATCAGCGACACCGGCGTCTTTTCCGCGAACGTCACGACCCAGTCGACGCTTTCCAGCGCCGCCAGCAATGCCGCGCGATCCTCTTCGCGGTTGATCGGCCGGTCGTCGCCCTTGCCGAGCATGCGCACCGACGCATCGCTGTTCACGCCGACGATCAGACAGGCGCCGAGCACTTTCGCATCGGCGAGATACGTGACGTGGCCACGGTGCAGGATGTCGAATACGCCGTTGGTGAACACGACGGGCGACGGCAGCGACGCGCGCAGCGCGACGAGGGCATCACGGGTGATCAGCTTGCGTTCGAAAGTGGCGGACATGATGAAGAGCGGACGGAATGGACAACGGCTCGCGCGACGGCGGCACCCGATAAAAAGCCCGCCGGACCGGCCGGGCGGGCTTCATGCGATGAACGCGACACGGTGCCGCGCGCCGGGCGCGAATCGGGTACGACTCGCGCCGACGGCGGCCCCTGCCGGCCTCAGGCCGGCTGCGCGGCCGACGACGGGCCGCTTTCTGCCTGCAGGCGGCCGGTGACTTCCTTGCGGTAGCGGTTCAATTCCTGCGCGGTCGCGAACGTGCGCTCGAACAGGATCGACAGGTTGTGCAGGATCCGCTCGACGACCTTCTTCTCCCACTCGCCGTCGAACCGGATCTGCTCGTCGAGCCAGCGCTCGAGCCATTCCGGATCCGGCAGACGCGACTGCACGGTGTCGCGCGGGAACAGCGCCTGGTTCACGTGCAGGTTGGTCGGGTGCAGCGGCTTCTCGGTGCGGCGCGCCGACGCCATCAGCACGCCGATCTTCGCGAATGCGGCACGGGCGACGTCGCCGCAGTTGTTCAACGCCTTCTTCATGTAGCGCAGGTACGCGCCGCCATGACGTGCTTCGTCGCGCGAAATCGTTTCGTAGATCTGCTTGATGACGGGCTCGGTGTGCCAGTCGGCCGCGCAGCGGTACCAGTGGTTCAGGCGAATCTCGCCGCAGAAGTGCAGCATCAGCGTCTCGAGCGGCGGCGCCGGATCGAACTGGAAGCGCACCGCGTGCAGTTCCTCTTCGGTCGGCACCATCTCGGGCTTGAAGCGGCGCAGGTATTCCATCAGCACCAGCGAATGCTTCTGCTCCTCGAAGAACCACACGCTCATGAACGCGGAAAAGTCGCTGTCGTGCTGGTTGTCGCGCAGGAACATTTCCGTCGCGGGCAGCGCCGACCATTCGGTGATCGCGTTCATCTTGATCGTCTTCGCCTGCTCGTCGGTGAGCAGCGAAGCGTCGAACTTGTCCCACGGAATGTCCTTCTCCATGTCCCAACGGACAGCTTCGAGCGACCTGTAAAGTTCCGGATAAAGCATGGTGTTCATGATGGTCCCACCCCTGTTCTGCGCAATGCGACTTCTCTAAACGTGACTGTTGCCGCGCAAGCACGCCACGCGCGCTTTTTGCAGCCAAGACTCTAATTTTACGCGGGAAACCGGCCCGCCGGACGCTGATTCCTCGTCCGGCTGCCTGGCGGCCGCGTTGCCGCCGTTGGGCATGCCGCAACCCCGCTCCGTTCGGACGGAGCCGGCCGCGCTTGCCTGAGTGGGGGCCGGCGCTGGCCGGCTCGGTGGCGCGCCCGTCCCCTGCCCCAGGCGGGTCCCGGAAAGGTCCCGTGCGGATGCCGGATCGGCGGGCTGCTCGATATGGTGTATACGGCGGCGGCCATGATAGCACGCGTGCATGACGGTTCCGAGACGCTCGCCCGGTCGCGTGCCGCCAGCCACGGTGCGGCGATCGGTCGCGGCCGACCGTCGCGAAAACGCAACCTTACATTGCGCCTGCGCGTGTCAGACCCGTATTTCGCCGGTCGCGAGACCGTCTTCCGGCGGCGTGCCGGCCGCCGGCGCACTGCTGCCGTCGGCCTGCGCGATCCAGCCGGCGAGCGTCTCGCGCTGCGCCCGGCCGTCGCGGTAGCCGAGCTCGATCAGCTCGCGCGTGAAGGCTTCCTCGAACAGCAGATAGCTCGCGAACGACGCGCCGGCCGGCTGGCTGCCGCCGATCGCACCGAGCAGCCCGCGCATCGTCGCCGGCATCTGCTTCAGGTGTTTCGCGGCGATCAGCTCGATGCGCTCGGACGGCGCGATCGCGAGCACGTCGACGTGCCGCCAGCCGCTGTCGACCTCGACCTGGTGCGGCAGATGCTCGATCATCCGGTTGATGTGCTCGATCCGTTCGATGTCCGAGCCGATCGAGTCGAGGAACACGCTCGCGAGCACCTGCTGGCCGATCTGCGCGAGCGTCGGATAACCACGGGCCCGTCCCGCGCCGTTCGCGGCCGGAATCTCGGGCCGCGGATCGGCCGCGCCGATGACGACGATCCGGTCCGCGCCGAAGTGGATCGCCGGCGACAGCGGCGCGATCTGCCGGATCGAGCCGTCGCCGAAGTACTCGATCTGCCCGTCGAGCACGAGCGGCACCGCAGGGAACACGAACGGAATGGCCGACGACGCGAGCAGGTGCGACGCCGACAGGTCGACGAGCCGCGCGGTGCGCTGCGCGCGCCGCCACGCCTGGATCGGCTGGGCGGCCTGGTAGAAGGTGAGGTGCCGGCCGCTCGAATAGCTGAGCGCGGTGATCGCGAGCGCGTGCAGCAGGCGCGCCTCGAGCATCTGCTCGATCCGGTGGAAGCTCAGCTCGCGCTGCAGCAGGTGCGCGAGCGGCGTGTTGTCGAGCAGCCCGCGCGGCGAGCGGCGCGCCGCCCAGCCGAACGTCATCGTCGCGAGCCAGCGCGCGCCGGCAGCCGCGATGCCGAGCCAGTCGGTGCGATACACGTAATCGGCGCGCAGCGGCTCCCAGAATTCGAGCAGGCGGCGCACGCCATGGGAAAAGTCGTCCGCGTGGCTCGCGATCGACGTCGCGTTGATCGCGCCGGCCGACGAGCCGCACACGATCGCGAACGGCAGCGTGTGCCGCTGCGGATCGGCCTCGCGCGCGATCTCGGCCAGCGCCTTCAGCACGCCGACCTGGTATGCGGCGCGCGCGCCGCCTCCCATCAGAACGAGCGCGAGTCGCATGATCGACCTGCTACCTGCGCCGCATCACGTCGAGCGCTTCGGCGGACGCGTTTCGGGCGACGAAGCGGCCGCCGCGCGCGCCGCGGCCGAACCGGACGGCTTCGCGCGCTTCGCGGCGGGCTTGCGCGGCGCGGCAGCGGCCCCGGCCGGCTTCGCGGCCGGCTCCGGCGCGGCGGCGTCCGGCGGCGCGGCGCCCGGCGCGGCAGGCTGCATGCCCGGCTGCGCCATCGCGAGGCTCGCGAGCTGATTGAATTGCGTCTGCAGCAGATTCCACCAGCCGGCCGGATCGAACGGCTGCTGCGCGGGGTCGCCCGCCGGCGCATCCCCCGCGGACGCCGCGGCATCGGGCGCGGGCTCGCCCGCCGACGCGGGCTTCGCGGCCTGCGCGGCGGCCACGGCCGCTTCCTCGGCCGCCGACATCGAGCTTTGCGCGAACGCGCCGAACGCACGCAGCGTCGCGAGCGTCGCGCGCTGCACCTCGAGCGCCTGGATCGCGGACTGCAGCATCCCGAGATTGAGCTTCAGCCATTGCTCGACCGCGCGCAGATCGGTGATCCGCTTGTCGAGCTCCTCGACGTTCGTGAGCGGCGACATCATGTCGGACATGCTCGACAGCGACGGCGGCAGCCCGTGCGTGGCGCCCGGAAACGGCGCCATCCCGCCGAACGGCGACATCCGGATCATGTCCCACATCCGGTCCATCATGTCGGCGGGCTGGAACCCGGCAAAGCCGGCGAAAGGGTTGGCGCCGGAGGCATCGGTCGTCATACGGGCATCCTGGTTGACTGAGGGAGCGAGGCGGCCGCCGTGCGTCGCGCAGCCGCGCGTGATTCGATCATAGCGCGCACGTCAGAACGGCGCGTCGCCCGGGAACGCGGGCGGGCGCCGCTCGCGCAGCGAACGGACGCCCTCCTGCACGTCGGGCCCCGAAAAGCCCATGAATTCGAGCGCGAGCGACGTATCGAAGGTCGGGCCGGCCGTGCGCAGCCAGTTGTTCAGCGCGTACTTGGTCCAGCGGATCGCCGACTGCGAACCGTGCGCGAGCCGCTCGGCCACTTCGTATGCCTTCGGCAGCAGGTCGGCCGGCTCGACCGCGAGCGACACCAGGCCGATCCGCTCGGCCTCCTCGCCGCTCACGGGCTCGCACAGCATCAGGTAGTACTTCGCCTTCGCCATCCCGCACAAGAGCGGCCATACGATCGCCGCGTGGTCGCCGGCCGCGACGCCGAGCCGCGTGTGGCCGTCGATGATGCGCGCATCCTTCGCGGCGATCGAGATGTCGGCGAGCAGCCCGGCGACGAGCCCCGCGCCGACGGCCGGGCCATGCATCGCCGACACGATCGGCTTGCTGCAATTGATCACGTTGTAGACGAGGTCGCGCGCCTCGCGCCACACGCGGGCGCGCACGTCGAAATCGTTCGCCATGTCCTCGACGAGCGCGAGATCGCCGCCCGCCGAAAAGCCCTTGCCTTCGCCGCGGATCACCGCGACGCGCGTGTCGGGATCGCGATCGACGTCGCGCCAGATGTCGGCGAGCTCGCGATGCATGCGCGCGTTCGCGGTCGCGAGGCCGCTGCGGTTCGCGCCCTCGCCGCTCATCACGATGTCGAGCACGCCATGGTCGCGGCGCGTCACCTTCAGTGCTTCGTAACCGCCGTACGCGGCAAGATCGGCCATCTGCTGCTCCTTGTGCGAGGCGCTCGAACGCCTGAATCGAGTGTAGCCAAGCCCGCGCGGTCAAACATCGGGCGAAACCCGGCGCGCGGGCCGAAGCCGGGTTTCGCCGCTGCGTTGCTTGCCCCGCGCCGCTTACGCCGCGCCGTCGGGCGGCGCGACCGACTGCTCGATCGCGCCGAAGATCGACTTGCCGGCCGCGTCGAACATCTCGATGCGCACGGTGTCGCCGTAGCGCATGAATTCGGTCTGCGGCGCGCCGTGCTCGATCGTCTCGAGGCAGCGCTTCTCGGCGATGCAGCAGTAGCCGCGCTTCGCGTCCTTGTTCGAGACCGTACCGGAGCCGACGATCGAGCCGGCACGCAGGTTGCGCGTCTTCGCCGCGTGCGCGATCAACTGGCCGAAGTGGAACACCATGTCGGTGCCCGCGTCGGGCTGGCCGACCTTCTTGCCGTTCCAGTGGACGATCATCGGGCGGTGCACGCGGCCTTCGCGCCACGCGTCGCCGAGCTCGTCGGGCGTGACGGCGACCGGCGCGAACGCGGTGGCCGGCTTGCTCTGGAAGAAGCCGAAACCCTTCGCGAGTTCGGCCGGAATCAGGTTGCGCAGCGACACGTCGTTCACGAGCGTGACGAGCCGCACGGCCTTCAGCGCGTCGTCGGGCGACGCGCTCATCGGCACGTCGCCGGTGATCACCGCGACTTCCGCCTCGAAATCGATGCCCCATTCCTCGGACGGGCACACGACGTCGTCGCGCGCGCCCAGGAAATCGTCGCTGCCGCCCTGGTACATCAGCGGATCGGTCCAGAACTCGGGCGGCATCTCGGCGCCGCGCGCACGGCGCACGAGCTCGACGTGATTCACGTACGCGGAGCCGTCGGCCCACTGGAACGCGCGCGGCAGCGGCGCCATGCAGTTGGCCGGGTCGAACGCGAACGCGTTGCGCGCGCGGCCGTGGTTCAGCGCGTCGTACAGGTCGCGCAGTTGCGGCGCGTAGAACGCCCAGTCGTCGAGGACGCGCTGCAGCGTCGGCGCGATCGCATCGGCAATCGCCGCGGTGTGCAGGTCGCGCGACACGACGATCAGCTGGCCGTCGCGCGTGCCGTCCTTCAGCGAAGCAAGTTTCATAGGGGGATCTGCCGTTGTAGTGACGATGGAGGGAATCTATTTTACGATGGTGAATCCCTGCGGCGCGCCACGATCGCGCACGCCGTTTTCGCCCCGTTTCCTGTCGCATTTTCGCGCACCCGCTGCCCATGCCCGCCAGCCTGCTTCCCGACGACGATCTCGCCGACTCCGATACCGACGACGCCGCCTCCGGCGAACCCGGCGAGAAGGTCCGTTCCGGCATCCAGTCGATCGAGGTCGGCTTCCGCCTGCTCGACGTGCTGACGAGCGAGCCGCGCGCGATGATGCTGCGCGATCTCGCGCAGCGCGCGGGCATGAGCCCGGCGAAGGCGCATCGCTATCTGGTCAGCTTCTCGCGGCTCGGCGTCGTGTCACAGGACCCGGTCTCGGGCCGCTACGAGCTGGGCGGCTTCGCGCTGCAGATGGGGCTCGCGCGGCTCGCGCGCGTCGACGGCGTGAAGCTCGCGCGGATCGCGCTCACCGAATTCCGCGACCGCCTCGACCAGACGGTCGGTATCGCGGTGTGGGGCAACCAGGGGCCGACGATCGTGCACTGGATGGAATCGAGCCATCCGGCGAAGGCGTCGCTGAAGCTCGGCGACGTGATGCCGCTGCTCGGCTCCGCGACGGGCCTGCTGTTCGCCGCATACCTGCCGCGCAGCAAGACCGCCGCGATGCTGGAGCGCGAACTCGCCGATACGCGCCGCTCGCCGCACCACGGCGGCCCGCGCACCCTCGACGAAGTCGAGACGGTGCTCGCCGACGTGCGCCAGCACCAGGCCGCGCGCGTCGAAGGGATGCTGCTGCCGACGATCCATGCGTTCTGCATGCCGGTATTCGACGCGGTCGGCGAACTCGCGCTCGCGATCGTCGCGCTCGGCCAGGAAGGCTCGTTCGACATCGCATGGGGCGGCGAGATCGACACCGCGCTGCGCGCCTGCGCGCAGAAACTGTCTTACGAACTCGGCTATAGTCCCGACGCACGCGACGCCTGACGCATCCGGTTCACGCCACGTCACGCATCGCGAACGCGCGGCGCATCCGACGGTCCGATTCCTGTGGCGCGCGCCGCGCGCCCGACGTCACGCCAGCGCCCCGACCCTGTTCCGATGCCCATGCAGCCTGCCGATCTTCGCCCGCGTCACGCCCTGCCCCGCCGCTGGCTGCGCGTGGGCGTCGCGCTCGTCGCCGTGCTGGTGCTGCATGCGCTCGCCGGGTTCTGGCTGATGCGCAACCGCGAATCGTTCACGCCGCCGCCGGCCACGGAGATCCCGGTGCAGATCGAGCTGCTGAAACCGCAACCGATCGAGCGTCAGCCGGCCCCGCCGGCGCCGAAACCGGTCGAACGTCCGGCCGAATCGGCGGCGCCCAAGGCCGCCGCACCGAAGGTGGCCCCGCCGAAACCCGCGCCGTCGCACGAGCCGGTCCTCACGTCGACGCAGACCGCCGAGCACGGCGAACCGCCGGCTGCCGCCGCGTCCGCGGCGAGCGGCACACCGGGGGCTTCGGGCGCGCACGCCGCATCGGCCGCGGGCGCCAGCGCCGCGACACCGGGCCCCGCGACGAGCGGCGTGAAGTTCGCGGCGCCGCCGTCCGGCGACCTGCAGTACGACACGTTCTACAACGGCATGCAGAACATGATCGGCACGATCCACTGGCGCACCGACGGGCATACCTACGACTTGTCGGTGTCGATGCCGGTGCCGTTCGTCGGCCCGTTCACCTATCGCAGCGAAGGCCGCATCGACGCGTTCGGCGTCGCACCCGACCGTTACGTCGAGAAGCGCGGCAAGCGGCCGGAAGACATCGCGATCTTCAACCGCGAGATCCGGCAGGTCGTATTCACGCGCACGCCGAACAACGCGCCGCTGCCGGACGGCGTGCAGGACCGCTTCAGCATGCTGATGCAGTTGTCGGGACTCGTGCGCGGCAATCCCGCCGCCTACAAGCCGGGCGTCACGCAGCAGTTCTTCGTGATCGACAACAACAGCGGCGAGACCTGGCCGATCACCGTGATCGGCGACGAACAGGTGCAGACGCAGGCCGGCATCGTCGCGGCGCGGCACTTCATGCGCCTGCCGCGCCGCGACGGCGACACGCGCCGCATCGACATGTGGCTCGCGCCGTCGCTCGGCTGGCTGCCCGCGCGGCTCGTGCAGAGCGAGCCGAACGGGGCGCAGATCGAACTGCTGTGGCACGGCCGGCTCGCCGCACCGAACGTGCCTGCCGACGCCGCGCCCAGTGGCGCAACGAACGCGCCCGCTGTCGCTCCGGCACCCGATGCATCGGCCGTGCCGCCCGCGGAACCCGCGCCGCCCGCCGCCGTGCAACCACCAGCGTCATCGACTGTCACACAGTGAACGCACGCACATGAACGCGCACGAATCGGCAATTTCGACCGATTACAGATTTCCCGAAAATGGCCGATGACACTCTTTAACAACTATTTCAGTCCACCGGCTCACAATAAGAAACGTTTGATAGACATCGGCTTCTAACCGATACACCCCACGCAAACGGGAGAACGGGGTGTGCAGCGCAAGCCCCTTGAAACCGGCAAGGCTCGCCCCACCTAGGGGACAACAAGGCCAGATGCCACTGCGAAGAGGAGTGCCGCCATGCAAATGATCTACAACAGCCCCAACTACTGCGTCGTCGAATTTGCGCCGCAGGCCGGCCATCACCTGATGAATGCCGGCGGATACGAAATCGTCGACAAGAACGCGCAGCGCGAAATCTTCATCGACGGCGAACTTGCCGAACGATTCCGCGCGCACGTGAAGCAGCTGATCGAGGATGAACCGTCGCTCGACGAAGTCGACGAATTCCTCGGACAATTCGACAGCCTGATGATGATGCCCGTCGTGCTGCACTGACGACTCGCGGCCCGGCGCGTCACGCGGCCGGGCCATTCGCCGCGCATCGACGCGGCGCCGCGTGCACTCCGATCCTGCCCCCGTCCGGTTCGCCTGCGGGGGCTTTCATTTGGCGGGCCGTCCGGCCGGCGCGGCGAGGGTCGGCGACCGCTTGACGCACCGGCTACAATGACGGTTTTCCGTCTTCGCCGGTCTTCCGCCCATGTCTGAGACTCCCCTCGCCGCTTCCGCCCCGCTCGACGCGCGCTACACGCGCGGCGCCGCCCTGCCCGCGCTGCTGAAATCGCGCATCCTGATCCTCGACGGCGCGATGGGCACGATGATCCAGCGCTACAAGCTCGACGAAGCCGCGTATCGCGGCGAGCGCTTCAAGGATTTCCCGCGCGACATCAAGGGCAACAACGAGCTGCTGTCGCTCACGCAGCCGCAGATCATCCGCGAGATCCACGATCAGTACTTCGCGGCCGGCGCCGACATCGTCGAAACCAACACGTTCGGCGCGACGACCGTCGCGCAGGCCGACTACGGGATGGAAGATCTCGTCGTCGAGATGAACGTCGCATCGGCGAAGCTCGCGCGCGAATCGGCCGCGAAATACGCGACGCCGGACAAGCCGCGCTTCGTCGCCGGCGCGATCGGGCCGACGCCGAAGACGGCCAGCATCTCGCCGGACGTCAACGATCCGGGCGCCCGCAACGTCACGTTCGACGAGCTGCGCACGGCGTACTACCAGCAGGCGAAGGCGCTGCTCGACGGCGGCGTCGACCTGTTCCTCGTCGAGACGATCTTCGACACGCTGAACGCCAAGGCCGCGCTGTTCGCGCTCGACGAGCTGTTCGAGGACACCGGCGAGCGCCTGCCGATCATGATCTCGGGCACCGTCACCGATGCGTCGGGCCGGATCCTGTCGGGCCAGACCGTCGAGGCGTTCTGGAATTCGCTGCGCCACGCGAAGCCGCTCACGTTCGGCCTGAACTGCGCGCTCGGCGCGGCGCTGATGCGCCCGTACATCGCCGAGCTCGCGAAGCTGTGCGACACCTACGTGTCGTGCTACCCGAACGCGGGCCTGCCCAACCCGATGAGCGACACCGGTTTCGACGAAACCCCCGATGTCACGTCGGGCCTGCTGAAGGAGTTCGCGCAGGCCGGGCTCGTGAACCTCGCGGGCGGCTGCTGCGGCACGACGCCCGAGCACATCGCCGAGATCGCGAAGGCGCTCGCCGGCGTGAAGCCGCGCCGCTGGCCGAACCAGTACAGCGACAACGCCTGACCCGACCGCCCCACGTCCTTCCTCAAAAGAATTCGCACCGCCATGACCGATCACATGATGCGCCTTGCCGGCCTCGAGCCGTTCAACGTCACGCCCGGGACGCTCTTCATCAACGTCGGTGAACGCACCAACGTCACCGGCTCGAAGGCGTTCGCACGGATGATCCTCAACGGCCAGTTCGACGAGGCGCTCGCCGTCGCGCGCCAGCAGGTCGAGAACGGCGCGCAGGTGATCGACGTCAACATGGACGAGGCGATGCTCGATTCGAAGGCGGCGATGGTGCGCTTCCTGAACCTGATCGCGTCGGAGCCGGACATCGCGCGCGTGCCGATCATGATCGACTCGTCGAAGTGGGACGTGATCGAAGCCGGCCTCAAGTGCGTGCAGGGCAAGGCGATCGTGAACTCGATCTCGCTGAAGGAAGGCGAGGACGCGTTCCGCCACCACGCGAACCTGATCCGCCGCTACGGCGCGGCCGCGGTCGTGATGGCGTTCGACGAGACCGGCCAGGCCGATACCTACGCGCGCAAGACCGAGATCTGCAAGCGCTCGTACGACTTCCTCGTGAACGAAGTCGGCTTCCCGCCGGAAGACATCATCTTCGACCCGAACATCTTCGCGGTCGCGACGGGCATCGAGGAGCACAACAACTACGCGGTCGACTTCATCGAGGCGACCCGCTGGATCAAGCAGAACCTGCCGCATGCGAAGGTGAGCGGCGGCGTGTCGAACGTGTCGTTCTCGTTCCGCGGCAACGACCCGGTGCGCGAGGCGATCCACACCGTGTTCCTGTATCACGCGATCCAGGCCGGGATGGACATGGGCATCGTGAACGCGGGCCAGCTCGGCGTGTACGCCGATCTCGACGCGGAGCTGCGCGAGCGCGTCGAGGACGTGATCCTGAACCGCCGCGCGGATTCGACCGATCGCCTGCTCGAAATCGCCGACAAGTTCAAGGTGGGCGGCGCGAAGAAGGAAGAGAACCTCGAGTGGCGCAACCAGCCGGTCGAGAAGCGGCTCTCGCACGCGCTGGTGCACGGCATCACGACCTTCATCGTCGAGGATACCGAAGAAGTGCGCGCGAAGATCGCCGCGGCCGGCGGCCGTCCGATCAACGTGATCGAAGGCCCGCTGATGGACGGGATGAACATCGTCGGCGACCTGTTCGGCCAGGGCAAGATGTTCCTGCCGCAGGTCGTGAAGTCGGCGCGCGTGATGAAGCAGGCGGTCGCGCACCTGATCCCGTTCATCGAGGAAGAAAAGCGGCTGCTCGCGGAAGCGGGCGGCGACGTGCGCGCGAAGGGCAAGATCGTCATCGCGACCGTGAAGGGCGACGTGCACGACATCGGCAAGAACATCGTGTCGGTCGTGCTCCAGTGCAACAACTTCGAAGTGGTCAACATGGGCGTGATGGTCCCGTGCAACGAGATCCTCGCGAAGGCGAAGGTCGAAGGCGCGGACATCATCGGGCTGTCGGGCCTCATCACGCCGAGCCTCGAGGAAATGGCGTACGTCGCGTCCGAAATGCAGCGCGACGACTACTTCCGCGTGAAGAAGATTCCGCTGCTGATCGGCGGCGCCACGACGTCGCGCGTGCACACGGCGGTGAAGATCGCGCCGCACTACGAAGGCCCGGTCGTCTACGTGCCGGATGCGTCGCGCTCGGTGTCGGTCGCGTCGAACCTGCTGTCCGACGAAGGCGCGGCGAAGTATCTCGACGAGCTGAAGTCCGACTACGAACGCATCCGCGACCAGCATGCGAACCGCAAGGCGCAGCCGATGGTCACGCTCGCCGAAGCCCGCGCGAACAAGACCAAGGTCGACTGGGCCGGCTACCAGCCGGTGAAGCCGAAGTTCATCGGCCGCCGCGTGTTCAAGAATTACGACCTGAACGAGCTCGCGAACTACATCGACTGGGGCCCGTTCTTCCAGACCTGGGACCTCGCGGGCCCGTACCCGGCGATCCTGAACGACGAGATCGTCGGCGAATCGGCGCGGCGCGTGTTCTCCGACGCCAAGTCGATGCTCGCGCGCCTGATCCAGGGCCGCTGGCTGACCGCGAACGGCGTGATCGCGCTGCTGCCGGCGAACACCGTCAATGACGACGACATCGAGATCTACAGCGACGAGTCGCGCTCCGAGGTGCTGCTCACGTGGCGCAACCTGCGCCAGCAGAGCGTGCGCCCGGTGGTCGACGGCGTGATGCGGCCGAACCGCTCGCTCGCCGATTTCATCGCGCCGAAGGAATCGGGTGTGGCCGACTACATCGGGATGTTCGCGGTGACGGCCGGCCTCGGCGTCGACGCGAAGGAAAAGCAGTTCGAAGCCGACCACGACGACTACAGCGCGATCATGCTGAAGGCGCTCGCCGACCGTTTCGCCGAAGCGTTCGCCGAAGCGATGCACGCGCGCGTGCGGCGCGAGCTGTGGGGCTATGCGAGCGGCGAGACGCTCGACAACGACGCGCTGATCGCCGAGAAGTACGCGGGCATCCGCCCGGCGCCCGGCTACCCGGCCTGCCCGGACCACCTCGTGAAGCGCGACATGTTCGACGTGCTGCACGCGGACGAGATCGGCATGAGCGTGACCGACTCGCTGGCGATGCTGCCGGCGGCGAGCGTGTCGGGCTTCTACCTCGCGCATCCGGACAGCCGCTACTTCTCGGTCGGCAAAATCGGGCAGGATCAGCTCGAGGACTATGCGCGGCGCATGGCGCTGTCGCTCGACGACGCACGTCGCGCGCTCGCGCCGCAACTCTGATCGCTGCAAACGGGCGGCCCGGCCGCCTTTTGATCAGACAAAAGAAAAAGCCCGCTCGAAAGCGGGCTTTTTCCTGTCTGGCGAACCTTTCGATCTGCCAAGCAAGGGAAGCTCAGAAGCCCCAGTGGACGTCGGCCTGGCCGGCCTTCGCTTCGCGCAGCATCGTCAGGAACGGCGCGACGCGCTGGGCCAGGCTCGGCGGCACTTCGTGGTGCGCGTGGTCGGCTTCGTCCTCATGGAAATGGCCGGCGTGCTCGGCGCGTTCCTGCTTCGCCTGCGCGACCGCGCCTTCCAGCTTGGCGATCGCGTGGTCCAGTTCGTCGTGCGTAATCACACCGCGCTCGCCCAGCTGCTTGCCGACGAGACCCAGCACATACACGGCGAAATCCTTCAGCACGTCGAGATCCTGTGCCGCCTTGCTCTTGAACGTAATCATGACAATTCCCTTTTCATCTTGTTGTGCCTGCGCGGCGCGGTTGGGGAACGCCGGCAGACCGGCGTCCGGCCTCGCGGACGCGGGCCGCCTGAGCGGCATATTAGCACCTGTTAAAATTCTGCGATCCCTGAAACGCGCGCTTAAAAAGCGTGCCGGCGGGCCGGCGTTTCCGGCCGCCACCAACGAAGCCTTCTACCAGCATGCTGCCAGCACACAAACAGACCCTCGAAGCCCTGCTCGCGGATAGCGTCAAGCAGGTCGCACACGCGCTGAAAGGCGCCGACGCAGCATTCGTCGCCCCGGCCATCACGCTGGAGCGCCCGAAGGTCGCCGCGCACGGCGACGTCGCGTGCAACGTCGCGATGCAGCTCGCGAAGCCGCTCGGCACGAACCCGCGCCAGCTCGCCGAGCAGATCGTCGCCGCCCTCACCGCGCAGCCGGCCGCGCAAGGCCTCGTCGAAGCCGCCGAGATCGCCGGCCCCGGCTTCATCAACCTGCGCCTGTCGGCCGCCGCGAAGCAGGCCGTGATCGCCGCCGTGTTCGACCAGGGCCGCGCGTTCGGCACGTCGGATCGCGAGAAGGGCAAGCAGGTGTTGCTCGAATTCGTGTCGGCCAACCCGACCGGCCCGCTGCACGTCGGCCACGGCCGTCAGGCCGCGCTCGGCGACGTGCTCGCGAACGTGATCGCGAGCCAGGGCTACGCGGTGCACCGCGAGTTCTACTACAACGACGCGGGCGTGCAGATCGGCAACCTGGCGATCTCGACGCAGGCGCGCGCGCGCGGCCTGAAGCCGGGCGACGCGGGCTGGCCGGAAGCCGCGTACAACGGCGAGTACATCGCCGACATCGCGCGCGACTACCTGAACGGCGAAACGGTCGCCGCCTCGGACGGCGAGCCGGTCAAGGGCACGGGCGACGTCGAGGATCTCGACGCGATCCGCAAGTTCGCGGTCACCTACCTGCGTCGCGAGCAGGACATGGACCTGCAGGCGTTCGGCGTGAAATTCGACCAGTACTACCTCGAATCGTCGCTGTACAGCGAAGGTCGCGTCGAGAAGACGGTCGACGCGCTGGTCAAGGCCGGCATGACCTACGAGCAGGACGGCGCGCTGTGGCTGCGCACGACCGACGAAGGCGACGACAAGGATCGCGTGATGCGCAAGTCGGACGGCACGTATACGTACTTCGTGCCGGACGTCGCGTACCACGTGACGAAGTGGGAGCGCGGCTTCACGAAGGTGATCAACATCCAGGGTTCGGACCACCACGGCACGATCGCGCGCGTGCGCGCCGGCCTGCAGGGGCTGCACATCGGGATCCCGAAGGGCTATCCCGACTACGTGCTGCACAAGATGGTCACGGTGATGCGCGACGGCCAGGAAGTGAAGATCTCGAAGCGCGCGGGCAGCTACGTGACGGTGCGCGACCTGATCGAATGGTCGGGCGGCGCAGCGGCGGGCCAGGAAGCGGCCCCCGACCTGATCGACGAGGCGACCATCACGCGCGGCCGCGACGCGGTGCGTTTCTTCCTGATCTCGCGCAAGGCCGATACCGAGTTCGTGTTCGACATCGACCTCGCGCTGAAACAGAACGACGAAAACCCGGTCTATTACGTCCAGTACGCGCATGCGCGGATCTGCTCGGTGCTCAACGAACTGAAGTCGCGCTACAACGTCGACGTCGCGCAACTGCCGGGCGCCGACCTGTCGCAACTGACGAGCGCGCAGGCGACATCGCTGATGCAGAAGCTGGCCGAGTATCCGGACATGCTCACGCACGCGGCGAACGAGCTGGCGCCGCACGCGGTCGCGTTCTACCTGCGCGATCTCGCTGGCGAATTCCACTCGTTCTACAATGCGGAGCGCGTGCTGGTCGACGACGCAGCGCCGCGCAATGCGCGCGCCGCGCTGCTCGCCGCGACCCGGCAGGTGCTCGAGAACGGCCTGGCGATGCTCGGCGTGTCCGCACCCGCCAAGATGTAAGGATGTAAGCGCGGCCCCGAACCGGGCAGCGAATGGCCGCGGCAGCGCCCGCCGCAGGAGAGCCTGCCTCGGCCTTTTCACGATTCTTTTTGCAGGTGACTCAAGCAATGGCACAACCACGCCGAACTTCGAAGCAATCGAAACAAGCCGGAGGGACATTTCTTGGAATCGTGCTGGGCCTGATCGTCGGCCTCGCGATCGCCGTGGTGGTGGCGCTCTATATCACGCGTTCGCCGTCGCCGTTCGTGTCGAAGGTCGCGCCGCCGCCGGCCGACAACGGCGCAAGCCAGCCGCAGCAGTTCGATCCGAACCGCGCGCTGCAGGGCAAGACGCCTGGCCAGCCGGTGCCGCAAGCCGCGCAGCCCGCCCCGCCGAACACGGCGCCGGGCCAGGCCGCGAACCAGACCCAGGGCGGCCTGCTGCCCGAGCCGCAGATCGTCGAAGTGCCGCCGTCGGGTAACACGAACGGCGCGACCGGCTCGAGCAACACCACCACGTCGAACACTCCGTCGTCAGGCAACGGCGTCGCCGTCGCGCCAAAGCCGGCCGACACCACGCCGCCGCCGAAGAAGACGCAACAGGCGCAGCAACAGCAGCAAGGCGGCGAGGACGACCTCGCCCGCTTCGCCGCGCAGAAGCAGGCGCAGCAAGCCGCCGCGCAAAAGCAGCAGCAACAGCAGCAGGCCGCGAACACGCCGAAGCCGACGTCGTCGGCCACGGCCGCAGCGGCAGCGAAGCCGCCGACCGCGAACGACGCGAACACCGGCTACTTCCTGCAGGTCGGCGCATACAAGACGGAAGGCGATGCCGAGCAGCAGCGCGCGCGCCTCGGCTTCCAGGGCTTCGAATCGAAGGTGTCGAAGCGCGACGTCAGCGGCGTGACCTATTTCCGTGTGCGCGTCGGCCCGTTCTCGAAGTTCGAGGATATGAACTCGGCCCGTCAGCGCCTGTCCGATGCAGGTGTCGACACGGCGGTGATCCGCTTCACGAAGCAGTAAGCCAACCGGCCGAGCCCACGCAGAACCCGTTACGTTCCGTAACCCGAGCAACTGATTCGACGTTCACAACATGAAAAAACTGCTTAGCACGCTCCTTCTGTCCCTGGGCCTGGCCGCCGGCTTCGCGCAGGCTTCGCCCGCCGCGCCGGCCGCCGGCAAGGACTTCGAGGTGATGAAGTCGCCGCAGCCGGTATCCGCGCCGGCCGGCAAGGTCGAGGTGATCGAGTTCTTCTGGTACGGCTGCCCGCACTGCTACGAATTCGAGCCGACGATCGAGGCCTGGGTGAAGAAGCAGGGCAACAACATCGACTTCAAGCGCGTGCCGGTCGCATTCCGTGACGATTTCGTCCCGCACTCGAAGCTGTACTACGCGGTGTCCGCGCTCGGCATCTCCGAGAAGGTCACGCCGGCGATCTTCAACGCGATCCACAAGCAGAAGAACTACCTGCTGACGCCGCAGGCGCAGGCCGACTTCCTGGCCACGCAAGGCGTCGACAAGAAGAAGTTCATGGACGCGTACAACTCGTTCAGCGTGCAGGGCGAGGTGAACCAGTCGGCCAAGCTGCTGAAGGACTACGCGATCGACGGCGTGCCGACGGTCGTCGTCCAGGGCAAGTACAAGACGGGCCCCGCTTACACGAACAGCATCCCGGGTACCGCCCAGGTGCTCGACTTCCTCGTGAAGCAGGTCCAGGACAAGAAGCTCTGATCCCCGCCCGCGCGCCGGCATGACTACTCCGCTGAAGGTCTTCATCACCGGCGCGTCGAGCGGCCTCGGCCTCGCGATGGCCGAGGAATACGCCCGCCAGGGCGCCACGCTCGCGCTCGTCGCGCGGCGCACCGATGCACTCGATGCGTTCGCGCGGCGTTTCCCGAAGCTGTCCATCTCCGTCTATTCCGCCGACGTGCGCGACGCCGATGCGCTCGCGACGGCCGCCGCGTCGTTCATCGCGACGCACGGCTGCCCGGACGTCGTGATCGCGAACGCAGGCATCAGCCAGGGCGCCGTCACGGGCCAGGGCGATCTCGCGGCGTTCCGCGACGTGATGGACATCAACTACTACGGGATGGTCGCGACGTTCGAGCCGTTCGTCGGCCCGATGACGGCCGCGCGCCACGGCACGCTGGTCGGCGTCGCGAGCGTCGCCGGCGTGCGCGGGCTGCCCGGCTCCGGCGCGTACAGCGCGTCGAAGTCGGCCGCGATCAAGTATCTCGAAGCGCTGCGCGTCGAGCTGCGTCCGGCCGGTGTCGGCGTCGTGACGATCGCGCCCGGCTACATTCGCACGCCGATGACCGCGCACAACCCGTACCGGATGCCGTTCCTGATGGACGCCGACCGCTTCGCCGCACGGGCGGCGCAGGCGATCGCCCGGCAGCACGCGTTCCGCGTGATTCCGTGGCAGATGGGCGTCGTCGCGAAGGTGCTGCACGTGCTGCCGCGCTGGCTGTACGACCGCCTGTTCGAAAAGGCGCCGCGCAAGCCGAAGGCCGGCGCGCACTGACGATCCGCCGACGCGGCCCGCACGACGCGCGCAGGGCCGTATCGCTGCGCCGGAGCGTCGACGCGCCGGTTTTGCGACACCTGCCGCGGCACCTTCGCCGCACCCCGCCCGCCGGCTCCGCCGCCCCGGCGCCCGCCCCGCCCGCCGCCTCCACCGCACCTTTCGCCGCATCAACACCCGTTCCGTCGCGAACGCAGCCGTTTTTCGGCCAATTCGCCGCGTTCCGGCGCCTTTTTTCACGCGTCGCGCGCTTTGACGGTATGCTATTCGCCAGCCGCGCCGGCCCTGCCGCTTCCTGGCCGCGCCTGCCTCCATCATCCAGCGAAAAACACAAGCCACGTGGGAGATCCTATGCACGTCAAGCTGTTCGCCGCGGCCGCCATCGCCGCCGCCCTTGCCGCCCCCGGCCTCGCCGCCGCCAAGCCGCTCACCGTTTGCACGGAATCGAGCCCGGACGGCTTCGACGTCGTGCAGTACAACTCGCTCGTCACGACCAATGCATCGGCCGACGTGATCTTCAACACGCTCGTGTCCTACGACGAGGCCGCGAAAAAGGTCGTGCCCGCGCTCGCCGACAAATGGGAGGCCAGCGCCGACGGCCTCACGTACACGTTCCACCTGCGCCCGAACGTCGCGTTCCAGACCACCGACTATTTCAAGCCGAGCCGCGCGCTCGATGCGGACGACGTCGTGTTCACGTTCACGCGGATGCTCGACGATGCGAACCCGTGGCACAAGGTCGCCGGCGCGAGCGGCTTCCCGCACGCGCAGTCGATGGGCCTCGTGAAGCTCGTGAAGTCGGTCACGAAGGTCGACGACAGCACGGTGAAATTCGTGCTGAACGAGCCGAACGCGACCTTCGTGCCGATCCTGACGATGGGCTTCGCGTCGATCTACTCGGCCGAATACGCGGATCAGTTGCTGAAGGCCGGCAAGCAGGCCGACCTGAACGCGAAGCCGGTCGGCACCGGCCCGTTCGTGCTGAAGAGCTATACGAAGGACGCGCTGATCCGCTACGACGCGAACCCGACGTACTGGGGCCCGAAGCCGAAGGTCGACCGGCTGATCTATGCGATCACGCCCGACCCGTCGGTGCGCCTGCAGAAGGTGAAGGCCGGCGAATGCCAGATCGCGCTGTCGCCGAAGCCGCAGGACGTGCTCGCCGCGAAGGGCGAAAGCGCGCTGAAGGTCGTGCAGACGCCCGCGTTCATGACCGCGTTCGTCGCGCTGAACACGCAGAAGAAGCCGCTCGACAACGACAAGGTACGCGAGGCGCTGAACCTCGCGTTCGACCGCGCGACCTACCTGAAGGTCGTGTTCGACAACACCGCGACGGCCGCGAACAACCCGTATCCGCCGAACACGTGGAGCTACGCGAAGGACATCGCGCCGTACCCGCACGATCCCGCGAAGGCGAAGCAGCTGCTCGCGCAGGCCGGCTTCCCGAACGGCTTCTCGACGACGATCTGGACGCGCCCGACCGGCAGCGTGCTGAATCCGAATCCGAAGGTCGGCGCCGAACTGCTGCAGGCCGACCTCGCGAAGATCGGCGTGAAGGCCGAGGTCAAGGTGATCGAATGGGGCGAGCTGATCAAGCAGGCGAAGCTCGGCCAGCATGACATGCTGTTCATGGGCTGGGCCGGCGACAACGGCGATCCGGACAACTACCTGTCGCCGCTGTTCAGCTGCAACGCGGTGAAGTCGGGCATCAACTTCGCGCGCTTCTGCGATGCGCCGCTCGACAAGCTGATCGCCGACGGCAAGGCGACCGCCGACCAGGCCAAGCGCGCGAAGCTGTACGAAAGCGCGCAGAAGATCATCCACGATCAGGCGCTGTGGATTCCGCTCGGCTACCCGACCGCGGCCGCGCTCACGCGCACCAACGTGAGCGGCTATCACGTCAGTCCGTTCGGACGGCAGAACTTCACGACGGTCGCCGTGCAGTAACCGTGCGTGGCGCGCAAGCGACGGCGCACGCGCCGCCCGCTTGCGGCCCGCACGGCGTGCTTGCTACACTGCGCGCCGATTCCTCATACCGGACGCCAGCCAAAGTGAACCACTAAGCCTTCCCAAAATGTTTTCGCCGCCCGTGCCACGCACGCCGCGCGCGAAGGTCTTCACGCATTTTTGGAGGTGCTTATGGCTGCAGCCACGCCCACCGGCGCGCTCGTCGCGCTTCATCACGTTTCCTTCCGCTTCGACGACGGCGTCACGCTGTTCGATTCGCTCGACCTGTCCATCGATCGCACGCCGACCGGCATCGTCGGCCGCAACGGCATCGGCAAGAGCCTGCTCGCGCAACTGATCGCGGGCCGCCGCGCGCCCAGCGCGGGCACGATCGAGCGGCATGCGCAGGTGGTCTACGTCGCGCAGCAGCACGACGACGACGCAATGGCCATCCCGCGGACCGTCGCGCAGATCATCGCGCTCGATGCCCCGCTCGGCGCCCTCGCGCGTCTCGCGGACGGCCGCGCAACGCCGCACGACTTCGAGCTGATCGGCGATCGCTGGGATCTCGCGGAACGGCTGCGCACGACGCTCGACGCGGCTGGCCTGCACGACGTCCACGCCGACACGCCTGCGCACGCGTTGAGCGGCGGCCAGCTCGCGCGCGTCGCGCTGATCGGCGCGCTGCTGTCCGGCGCCGGCCTGCTCGTGCTCGACGAACCGACCAACCATCTCGACGCACCAGGCCGCGCGTGGCTGCGCGCGGCGCTCGACGGCTGGCGCGGCGGCGTCGTCATCGTCAGCCACGACCGTGCGCTGCTCGCCGGCGTGCAACGCATCGTCGAGCTGACGCCGCACGGCGCGCGTTCATATGGCGGCAACTATGCGCGCTACCGCGCGCAGCGCGACGCGGAACAGGACGCCGCGCACGCGGCGCTCGACCATGCGCGCACCGAGCGCGGGCGCGCACGGCGCCGGCTCGAACAGGAACACGACACGATCCAGCGTCACGCGGCCGCGTCGCTGCGCGACGCGAAGACGGCCAACCTGTCGTCGATGGCGCGTCAAAGCCGCAAGGGCGCCGCGCGCGCGATCATGGGGACCGTCCGGCGTCATCAGAGCGACTTCAAGGCGATGCTCGACGCGCGCGTGCAGGAAGCGGCCGCGCGCGTCGAAGCCGACGCGCCGGTGCTGGTATCGCTGCCGGGCACCGAGGTCAGCGCGCGCCGCCAGCTGTTCACGCTCGAACGCGCGCAACTGCCGTGGCGCGTCGCGGGCGACGCCGACGCGATCACGTGGTCGGCGAGCGGCCCCGTGCGCATCGCGCTGACGGGCCCGAACGGCTGCGGCAAGTCGACGTTGCTGAGAATGCTCGCGGGCGAGCTGGCGCCGCGTTCGGGCACCTGCACAACGCACGTGAGCACCGCGTATCTCGACCAGCGGCTCGCGCTGCTCGACGCCGAGCGCTCGATCGTCGAGCAGTTGGGCCTGCTCGATACGCCGCTCGCCGAAGGCGACCTGCGCAGCCGTCTCGCGCTGCTGCAGCTCGACGCGACGCGTGCGACGCAGCCGGCGCGGCAACTGAGCGGCGGCGAACGGCTGAAGGCGGCGCTCGCGTGCGCGTTGTGGCGCGGCACGCCGGCGCAACTGCTGCTGCTCGACGAGCCGACCAATCACCTCGATCTCGAATCGGTGCGCGCGATCGAAGCGGCGCTGGCCGGCTTCCCGGGCGCGATCGTGGTCGCGTCGCACGACGCCGCGTTTCTCGCGGCGCTCGAACCGACGCACACGATGCAGTGGCAGCGCGACGGGTGGCGCTACGAACCCGTCGCGTGACGGCGACGCAGCGTCGTGCTCAGCCGGCGGTGCGGAACCGCAGCACGCCGTCGTCGCCCTGCTCGCGCACGAGTTCGCCCGCGAGCCACAGCAGGTTCAGGTGCGCGAGCGCCTCGCCGAGCGCGAACGTCATCTGGTGGATGTCGAGCTCGCGGCGGCGGAACATGATCGGCACGATGTCGGCCGCGCTCATCGGCTGCTCCGCGCACGCGACGCGCACTTCGGCCAGGCGCGCATCGTGGTGTTCGCGCAGTTGCGCGATGCGCGTGCGCACGCCGCGGAACGGCTTGCCGTGCGACGGCAGCACGAGCGTGTCGGGCGCCATCGTCTCGTAACGGCCGAGCGATTCGAGGTACAGCGCGAGCGGGTTCGCTTCCGGCTCGAGGTCGAACACCGACACGTTCGTCGAGATGCGCGGCAGCACCATGTCGCCGGAAATCAGCACGCCGTCCGCTTCGCTGTGGAGCGCGCAATGTTCAGGCGAATGGCCGAAACCGGTGACGACGCGCCATGTCCGCGCGCCGATCGTCACCGCGTCGCCTTCGCGCAGGCGCCGGTAGCGCGGCGGCACGGCCGGCACGAGGTCCGAGTAGTAGCTGCGGCGGTTGCGCAGCTTGTCGAGCGCGGCCGGATCGGTCAGGCCGTGGCGCGCGAAGTGATCGGCGGCGGCCGCGCCGCCCGCGTTCGAACCGTTGCCGGCCGCCATCAGGCAGCCGAACATATATTCGCCGAGCGTCATCCACAGTCGCACGTTCCAGCGGCCTTGGTCGCCGCCTTCGCACAGCCAGTTCGCGAGGCCGAAGTGATCGGGGTGGCAGTGCGTGACGAGCACGCGCAGCACGGGCAGGCCGTCGAGCTGCGTGTCGAAGATCTGTTCCCAGTGCGTGCGGATCGCGTCCGACGAGATCCCGCAATCGACGACCGTCCAGCCGGCCTGCCCGTCGATCTCGTCGCGCAGCAGCCAGAGATTGATGTGATCGAGCGAGAACGGCAGCGGCATGCGCAGCCAGCGCACGCCGGGCGCAACCTCGAACGTGTCGCCCGCGGCGGGCAGCGTATCGGCGAAGGGGTAGTCGAGTTGGTGTTCCAGGGCGTTCATCGGTGGGGTGTCTCGTCGTTATCGGTGCGAATGCGCGCCGACGGCGGGCGCGGCGGGCGGTGCGTCGATTCTATCGCCGTCGCGAAAAACGCGTGCCCGGCGGGCGCCGGCCCGCCAAAAAAAGTTCGTGTCAGAATCGGTTCCGTACCCGTATCTTTACGCGAAGATGCACCGAACGGCGCCGAACGGCGAGCAACACGCCGATTGACGGCCATTCGCGCGTTGCCCCGAAAGTCATTGAAACGCCGACTTGGGCGCTAAAATGGCGAGTGCTTACAGCCCCTCCCGAACGAGCCTGCACGCAATGAATCACTTCCCCAAACTGCTGTCGTCGCAGATCGGTTTCGACGTCGCGCAGACGATGCTCGAATACTTCGATCGCCATTACCGGATCTTCCGCGAAGCGGCCGTCGAAGCGAAGACGCTGTTCGAGCGCGGCGACTGGCACGGGCTGCAGCGGCTCGCACGCGAGCGGATCACGTCGTACGACGATCGCGTGAAGGAATGCGTGGAGGTGCTGGAAGACGAATACGACGCGGAGAACATCGACGACGAAGTGTGGCAGCAGATCAAGCTGCACTACATCGGCCTGCTCACGTCGCACCGCCAGCCCGAGTGCGCGGAGACCTTCTTCAATTCGGTGTGCTGCAAGATCCTGCACCGCTCGTATTTCAGCAACGACTTCATCTTCGTGCGCCCGGCGATCTCGACCGAGTACCTGGAGAACGACGAGCCGGCCGCGAAACCGACCTACCGCGCGTACTATCCGGGCACCGACGGGCTCGCGGTCACGCTCGAGCGCATCGTCACGAACTTCCAGCTCGAGCCGGCGTTCGAGGATCTCACGCGCGACATCGGCTGCGTGATGCAGGCGATCGACGACGAATTCGGCCACTTCGACGCAGCGCCGAATTTCCAGATCCACGTGCTGTCGTCGCTGTTCTTCCGCAACAAGAGCGCGTACATCATCGGCCGCATCATCAACGCCGACCGCGTGCTGCCGTTCGCGGTGCCGATCCGCCACGTGCGCCCGGGCCTGCTCGCGCTCGACACCGTGCTGCTGCGCCGCGACCTGCTGCAGATCATCTTCAGCTTCTCGCATTCGTACTTCCTCGTCGACATGGGCGTGCCGTCCGCGTACGTCGAGTTCCTCTGCACGATCATGCCGGGCAAGCCGAAGGCCGAGATCTACACGTCGGTCGGGCTGCAGAAGCAGGGCAAGAACCTGTTCTACCGCGACCTGCTGCACCACCTGTCGCATTCGAGCGACCGCTTCATCATCGCGCCCGGGATCAAGGGTCTCGTGATGCTCGTGTTCACGCTGCCGTCGTTCCCGTACGTGTTCAAGATCATCAAGGATCACTTCCCGCCGCCGAAGGAAACGACGCGCGCGCAGATCATGGAGAAGTACCAGCTCGTGAAACGCCACGACCGCCTCGGGCGGATGGCCGACACGCTCGAGTATTCGAGCGTCGCGCTGCCGCTCGCGCGGCTCGATCACGCGCTCGTGCGCGAACTCGAGAAGGAAGTGCCGTCGCTGCTCGAATACGAGGACGACAAGCTGGTCATCAAGCACCTGTACATCGAGCGCCGGATGACGCCGCTCAACCTGTACCTGCAGAACGGCAGCGACGCGGACGTCGAGCACGGCGTGAAGGAATACGGCAACGCGGTGAAGGAGCTGATGAAGGCCAACATCTTCCCCGGCGACATGCTGTACAAGAACTTCGGCGTCACGCGCCACGGCCGCGTCGTGTTCTACGACTACGACGAGATCGAATACCTGACCGACTGCAACGTGCGGCGCGTGCCGCCGCCGCGCAACGAGGAAGACGAGCTGTCCGGCGAACCGTGGTATACCGTCGGCCCGCACGATATCTTTCCGGAGACCTACGGGCCGTTCCTGCTCGGCGACCCGCGCGTGCGCAGCGTCTTCATGAAGCATCACGCGGACTTTTTCGATCCCGCGCTGTGGCAGGCGAGCAAGGACAAGCTGATGCAGGGCGAATTGCCCGATTTTTATCCGTACGACGCGACCCTGCGCTTTTGCGTGCGCTACCCCGCGCGCTTCGGCGCGACGAGCCGCAACGACGGCGAAGGCGATGCGCAGCGCGCCGCCTGACGCCGGCAACACCGAATCCGATATCGACCCGATTTCCGCCAACGGAAGCCACCCCGATGACTACCCAAGACAATCCGCTTTCACATCTGTTCGACAACAACGACGCGTGGGTCAAGCGCCAGCTCGCCGACGATCCCGATTTCTTCGCCCGGCTCGCCGACCAGCAGGCGCCGGAGTATCTGTGGATCGGCTGCTCGGATTCGCGCGTGCCGGCAAACCAGATCATCGGCCTGCCGCCGGGCGAAGTGTTCGTGCACCGCAACATCGCGAACGTCGTCGTGCACAGCGACCTGAACTGCCTGTCGGTGATCCAGTTCGCGGTCGACATCCTGCGCGTGAAGCACATCATGGTCGTCGGCCACTACGGCTGCTCGGGCGTGAACGCGGCACTGCACAACCGCCGCGTCGGCCTCGCGGACAACTGGCTGCATCACGTGCAGGACGTGCGCGAGCGCCACGCGGCGCTGCTCGACGAATGGCCGGTCGGCGAAGCGCGCTATCGCCGCCTGATCGAGCTGAATTCGATCGAACAGGTCGTCAACGTGTGCCGCACGACGATCGTCAACGACGCGTGGGCGCGCGGCCAGTCGCTGACCGTGCACGGGCTCGTGTACGGCGTGCACGACGGCCGGATGCGCAATCTCGGCATGTCCGTGTCGAACTTCGACGCGCTCGACGCAACCTACAAGCGCTGCGTGGCGGCGCTGACCGCGCGCGGCCAGCACGCGCCGGACAACGACATGGTCGCGGCGGACGCCGCACGGCTCGACGGCGTCGCGCAGGCGGTCGCCGCCACGCTGAAGCCGTGCGACGACGCGCAGTAACGTGAGGTGCGCACCGGCCGCCCGGCGGCGACTGCCGCGCGGGCGCGGCACGCATCGAACGGATCTGACACCGGCACTGCCGCGGCGGCGCCAACCCAAGGAGCGACGAGCATGAAAACCGTATTGATCGTCGGTGCATCGCGCGGCCTCGGCCGCGAATTCGTCCGGCAGTACCGGCGCGACGGCTGGAACGTGATCGCCACCGCGCGCGACGCCGCGTCGCTCGACACGCTGCGCGCGCTCGGCGCCCAAGCGCATGCGCTCGATATCGCGCAGCCCGAGCAGATCGCGGCGCTCGGCTGGAAGCTCGACGGCGAGCGGCTCGACGCGGCCGTGCTCGTGTCGGGCGTGTACGGGCCGCGCACCGAAGGCGTCGAGACGATCACCGCCGAGGATTTCGACGCGGTGATGCATACGAACGTGCGCGGGCCGATGCAGTTGCTGCCGATCCTGCTGCCGCTCGTCGAGGATGCGCGCGGCGTGCTGGCGGTCGTATCGAGCCGGATGGGCAGCATCGCCGAGGCGACCGGCACGACCGGCTGGCTGTACCGCGCGAGCAAGGCCGCGCTGAACGACGCGCTGCGCATCGCGTCGCTGCAGACGCGCCATGCCGCGTGCATTTCGCTGCATCCCGGCTGGGTACGCACCGACATGGGCGGCGCGCAGGCCGCGATCGATCCGGAAACGAGCGTGACCGGCATGCGTCGCGTCATCGCCGAATCCGGTTCGGACGTGTCTCAGGCGAACGGCCGGTTCTTCCAGTACGACGGCATCGAGCTCAGTTGGTGAGTGCGCCGACAACCCAGCGTTGTTAATTCACATTTCGCATGATTTTGAACCGACCTGACGCGTGCCCATGCGGCGGCGCGTCCCCCGCGCCCGGCAGGACGTCCGCGCCGCGCTATGCGGCCTGCTGCGGCCGCTTCATCGACGGCGGCGAGGCCGCGCCGACCGCACTCGAATTGATGCGTTCGCGGTACAGCGCGTACGTGCTCGGCGCGACCGATTACCTGCGCGCGACGTGGGCCGCGCGCACCTGCCCGCCCGATCTCGACACCGACCCCAGCGCGCCGGACGCGCCGCGCTGGCTGGGCCTCGCGGTCAAACGCCACGCGCCGCTCGACGACCGGCACGCGGAGGTCGAATTCGTGGCCCGCTACAAGGTCGGCGGACGCGCCTACCGGCTGCACGAGACGAGCCGTTTCGAGCGCGACGAGCACGGTTTCTGGCGCTATGTCGACGGCGAAGTAAGTGAACGCTGACAAATAGTTGCTGTGTCAGACGCCGGGTTATTCCCGCATTGCACAACCCGATTTTGTCGGGCTACGATGACCTCGAATTGGTCATGTTGCATGGCAGGGCTTACGGATGGCGTTCAGCAAGGTATTGGTGGGATGGATGGCGGCCTGTGCGCTGTCGGCCGCTCAGGCCGGTACGCTGCCGAGCGCCAATACGGGTGCGGGCACCAGCGGCTCGCTCGCCCATGCCGAGCACTTCGACTACGCCGACGCGAACCTGCCGCAGGTTGCCGCCGACCTCAACGAACAGATCCTCCGCATTCCGGCCGACGCGTCGGGCGCCGTCACGCTCGAGGCCACGCTGTTCAAGCCGAACGGCCCCGGCCCGTTCCCGCTCGTCGTCTTCAACCACGGTAAAAACACCGGCGATCTCCATCTGCAGCCGCGCAGCCGGCCGCTCGCGTTCGCGCGCGAATTCGTGCGCCGCGGCTATGCGGTGATCGCGCCGAATCGCCAAGGCTTCGCCGGTTCGGGCGGCACGTACCAGCAGGAAGGCTGCAACGTCGGCAAGAACGGCCTCGCGCAGGCCGCCGACGTCGACGCGACGGTGCGCTACATGTCGCGCCAGCCGTACGTCGATGCGTCGCGCATCGTCGTCGCCGGCACGTCGCACGGCGGCCTCGTGTCGGTCGCCTACGGCACCGAAGCCGCGGCGGGCGTGCGCGGCATCATCAACTTCTCCGGCGGGCTGCGCCAGGACCTGTGCGACGGCTGGCAGCGCAACCTCGTCGACGCGTTCGACCAGTACGGCGCGCATACGGCCGTGCGGTCGCTGTGGTTGTACGGCGACAACGATTCGGTGTGGACGCCCGCGCTCGTCGCGCAGATGCACGATGCGTACGTGTCGCATGGCACGCAAGCGCAGTTCATCGATTTCGGCCGCTACAAGGACGACGCACACCGGCTGATCGTCGATCGCGACGGCGTGCCCGTGTGGTGGCCGGCCGTGCACGCATTCCTCGCCGAACTGAACCTGCCGACCGCGGTGCGCTATGCGGTCGCGAACCCGCACGAGCCGAAGGCCACCGGCTATGCGTCGATCGATGCGGTCAACGCGGTGCCGTACGTCGACGAAGCCGGCCGCGAAGGCTATCGCCGCTTCCTGAACCAGCATCCGAGCCGCGCGTTCGCGGTGTCGTCGGAAGGCGCGTGGTCGTGGGCCGAAGGCGGCGACGATCCGATGGCGCTCGCGCTCGACAACTGCGCGAAGCAAGGCGCGGGCGCATGCCGGCTGTATGCGGTCAACGACCGTGTCGTGTGGAACGACAACGCGACGCAGACGGCCGACAACGGCGACGCCCCCGCCCGCGACACCGATACGCGCGCACTGGCTTCGCGCTGACGTCCGACGCGCGGCGGATCGTACGCCGCGCGCGTTTTTCGTCTTTTCCCCCGCTTCGCTTCCTTTTCTTTTCTCCTGAGCGCGTGTCCGTCGCGCGGCGCCGCCTGCCGTTCCGGCTGCCCGATTGCGTTCCGGTTCCCCCCACCGCCGCGCCGCCGCCTTTCGGTCGCGACATCGCCCCGCACGCCCGTATTGCGCTTCGATCCCCGATTTTTCGCCCGCGCACCGTGCGCCGCGCCGCGATTTTTTTCTGTCGGGGGGTGTCACTCGAACGTCGTCATTTGCGCGCATTTCGCCCGATCCGTCGCGTTCCGTTCCGAGCCCCCACGAACTGCGCCGAACTCCCGCCCGACAAGGCTTTGCGGCACTTGTAACCGCTAGTGCAACGTCCGGCGGAACACGCTAATCTCAGCGCGTTTCGTATCCCGCCGCGCGGCATCCCGTCGATGCCGCGCGGTCGTTTTACCCCCGGAGTCGCCTTGAGTACGCCAGCCACCGACGACTGGGTCGCGCGCAGCCTGCGCGCGGTCTGGCACCCCTGCACCCAGATGAAGCATCACGAGCGCCTGCCGCTCGTCCCCGTCGCGCGCGGCGCGGGCGTGTGGCTGTACGACCGTGACGGCCGCCGCTACTTCGACGCGATCAGCTCGTGGTGGGTCAACCTGTTCGGCCATGCGAACCCGGACATCAACGCGGCGCTGAAGGACCAGCTCGACACGCTCGAGCATGCGATGCTCGCCGGCTGCACGCACGCGCCCGCGATCGAGCTCGCCGAACGGCTGCACGCGCTCACCGGGCGCACGCTCGGCCATGCGTTCTTCGCGTCGGACGGCGCGTCGGCCGTCGAGATCGCGCTGAAGATGAGCTTCCACGCGTGGCGCAACCGCGGCCGCGCGAACAAGCAGGAATTCGTCTGCGTCGCGAACAGCTATCACGGCGAGACGATCGGCGCGCTCGGCGTGACCGACGTTGCGCTGTTCAAGGATGCGTACGACCCGCTGATCCGCCACGCGCACGTGGTCGCGTCGCCCGATGCGCGCGGCGCGCTGCCGGGCGAGACGGCCGCCGACGTCGCCGGCCGCGCGCTCGCGGACGTGCGGCGTCTGTTCGTCGAACGCGGCGACCGGATCGCCGCGCTGATCGTCGAGCCGCTCGTGCAGTGCGCGGCCGGCATGGCGATGCACGATCCGTCGTACGTGCGCGGGCTGCGCGCGCTGTGCGACGAATTCGGCGTGCACCTGATCGCCGACGAGATCGCGGTCGGGTGCGGACGCACCGGCACCTTCTTCGCGTGCGAGCAGGCCGGTGTCTGGCCCGATTTCATGTGCCTGTCGAAAGGGATCAGCGGCGGCTACCTGCCGCTGTCGCTGGTGCTCACGCGCGACGACGTGTTCGCGGCGTTCTACGACGACGACACGACGCGCGGCTTCCTGCACTCGCATTCGTACACCGGCAACCCGCTCGCGTGCCGCGCGGCGGTCGCGACGCTCGACCTGTTCGCGCGCGACGACGTGCTCGCGCGCAACGCCGGCAAATCGGCGACGCTGCGCGCGGCGCTCGCGCCGCTCGACGCTCATCCTCAGGTGCGCCATCTGCGCGAGCGCGGCACGCTGTTCGCGTTCGACGTCGCGCTCGACGGCGACGCGGCGCGCGGTTTCTCGCGGCGCTTCTTCGAACATGCGCTGGCGCGCGAGCTGCTGCTGCGCCCGATCGGCACGACCGTGTACCTGATGCCGCCGTACGTGATGAGCGACGACGACATCGCGTGGCTCGCGCAGCGCACGCGCGACACGCTCGACGCGACGCTGGAGGATCTCGGCCGATGAGCCTGCTCGACACCCTGCAACGCGGCCTCGCCGACCTCGACGCGCAAGGGCTGCGCCGCGTGCGCCGCATCGCCGACACCGCGTGCGACGCGCGCATGACCGTGAACGGCCGCGAGATCGTCGGCTTCGCGAGCAACGACTACCTCGGCCTCGCCGCGCATCCGGCGCTCGTCGCCGCATTCGCGGAAGGCGCGCAGCGCTACGGCTCCGGCAGCGGCGGCTCGCACCTGCTCGGCGGCCATTCGCGCGCGCACGCCAGACTGGAAGACGAACTCGCGGGCTTCGCGGGCGGCTTCTCCGACGCGCCGCGCGCGCTGTACTTCAGCACCGGCTACATGGCGAACCTCGCCGCGATGACGGCGCTCGCGGGCAAGGGCGCGACGATCTTCTCCGACGCGCTGAACCACGCGTCGCTGATCGACGGGATGCGGCTGTCGCGCGCGAACGTGCAGGTCTATCCGCACGCCGATACGGCCGCGCTCGCCGCGCTGCTCGACGCATCGGAGGCCGAAACGAAGCTGATCGTCAGCGACACCGTGTTCAGCATGGACGGCGACGTCGCGCCGCTCGCCGAACTCGTCGCGCTGGCCGAGCGCCACGGCGCGTGGCTCGTCGTCGACGATGCGCACGGCTTCGGCGTGCTCGGCCCGCAGGGGCGCGGCGCGCTCGCGGCCGCCGCGCTGCGTTCGCCGCATCTGGTGTACGTCGGCACGCTCGGCAAGGCGGCCGGCGTCGCCGGCGCGTTCGTGATCGCACACGAAACCGTGATCGAATGGCTGATCCAGCGCGCGCGCAGCTACATCTTCACGACCGCCGCGCCGCCGGCCGTCGCGCATGCGGTCTCCGCGAGCCTGAAGGTGATCGCGGGCGACGAAGGCGACGCGCGCCGCGCGCACCTCGCCGCGCTGATCGAACGCACGCGTGCGCTGCTGCGCAACACGCGCTGGCAGCCGGTCGATTCGCACACGGCCGTGCAGCCGCTCGTGATCGGCAGCAACGATGCGACGCTCGCGGCGATGCGCGCGCTCGACGCACACGGCCTGTGGGTGCCCGCGATCCGGCCGCCGACGGTGCCGGCCGGCACGTCGCGGCTGCGCGTGTCGCTGTCGGCCGCGCATTCGTTCGACGATTTCGCCAGGCTCGAAGCCGCGTTGATCGAAGCTAGCGAGGCAGCCGCATGACCGCCCCGCTCTCGCTGTTCGTCACCGGCACCGATACCGAAATCGGCAAGACCTTCGTGTCGGCCGCGATGCTGCACGGCTTCGCGCGGCACGGGCTGCGCGCGGCCGCGCTGAAGCCGGTCGCGGCCGGCGCGTATCAACGCGACGGCGTCTGGCGCAACGAGGATGCCGATCAGCTCGACGCCGCCGCGAACGTCGTGCTGCCGCCCGAGCTGCGCACGCCGTTCCTGCTGAAAGCGCCGGCCGCGCCGCACATCGTCGCTGCGCAGGAAGGCGTGACGCTCGATCTCGACACGATCGTCGCGTGCCATCGCGAAGCGCTGACGCGCGCGGACGTCGTCGTCGTCGAAGGCGTCGGCGGCTTTCGCGTGCCGCTGAACGACACGCAGGACACCGCCGATCTCGCGGTCGCGCTCGGCCTGCCCGTCGTGCTCGTCGTCGGCATCCGGCTCGGCTGCATCAGCCACGCGCTGCTGACGGCCGATGCGATTCGCCAGCGCGGGCTCGCGCTCGCGGGCTGGGTCGCGAACCACGTCGACCCGGCCATGTCGTTCGCCGACGAGAACGTCGCGACGATTCGCGACTGGCTCGCGCGCGAGCACCGCGCGCCGCTCGTCGGCCGCATCGCGCACATGACGCCGGCCGCCCCCGAATCCGCCGCGGCGATGCTCGACATCGCCGCGCTCGTCGAGTCGCTGCGCGCCGCGCGGCCTTGACCCAACCGATCCCCCAATCCCGCCCAGGACAGGAAAACGAAATGACCCAAGCCCAGACCGTCGCCGTGCAATCCGACGCGATTCCCATGGCTGCACCGGCGCCGCAGCGCTGGCGCGTCGCCGACGTCGTCGCGCTGTTCGAACTGCCGTTCAACGACCTGATGTTCCGCGCGCAGCAGGTGCATCGCGAGCACTTCGACGCGAACGCGGTGCAGCTGTCGACGCTGCTGTCGATCAAGACGGGCGGCTGCGAGGAAGATTGCGGGTACTGCTCGCAGTCGTCGCATCACGACACGGGCCTGAAGGCCGAGAAGCTGATGGACGTCGACACGGTGCTCGACGCCGCGCGCGCGGCGAAGGCGAACGGCGCGAGCCGCTTCTGCATGGGCGCCGCGTGGCGCAACCCGAAGGAGCGCCACATGCCGGCGCTGACCGAGATGGTGCGCGGCGTGAAGGAGCTCGGCCTCGAGACCTGCATGACGCTCGGCATGCTCGAAGACGAGCAGGCTCGGCAGCTCGCCGACGCGGGCCTCGACTACTACAACCACAACCTCGACACGTCGCCGGAGTTCTACGGCCAGGTGATCTCGACGCGCACCTACCAGGATCGCCTCGACACACTCGACCGCGTGCGCGACGCGGGCATCAACGTGTGCTGCGGCGGCATCATCGGGATGGGCGAATCGCGTCGCGAACGCGCGGGCCTGATCTCGCAGCTCGCGAACCTGAACCCGTATCCGGAATCGGTGCCGATCAACAACCTCGTCGCGATCGAAGGCACGCCGCTCGAAGGCACCGCGCCGCTCGATCCGTTCGAATTCGTGCGCACCATCGCGGTCGCGCGCATCACGATGCCGAAGGCCGTCGTGCGCCTGTCGGCCGGGCGCGAGCAGCTCGACGACGCGATGCAGGCGATGTGCTTCCTCGCCGGTGCGAACTCGATGTTCTACGGCGACCAGCTGCTGACGACGAGCAACCCGCAGACGCAGCGCGACCGCGCGCTGTTCGAGCGCCTCGGCATCCGCGCGAGCCAGGCCGACGCGCTGTCGGACAACGCGTAAGCGGCAACGGCCGGCGCGCCGCGCCCGCCAACGAAAAAGCCGGGGCGCGCCCCGGCTTTTTCACGCCCGCGCGCACGGCTCAGGTCGCGCCGCCCAGTGCGCGCGGCTCCATGAACGTGTGCCGGAAATAGTCGCGCACCGCGTGCATCGCGGGACTCAGCTCGATGTTCTTGCGCCACGCGAGGCCGACGCTCATCGGCGGCACCGGGTCGCGCAGCACGATCGTCTCGATGCGCCGCCCTTCGAGCGACCACGGGCGATACACCATGTCGGACAGGATCGCCACACCGCTGCCGTTCGCGACCATGCTGCGCACCGCCTCGACCGACGAGGTGCGCAGGATCACGTTCGGCCGGTACGGCGTCTCGTTCCAGTAACGCAGCGCGGTCTGCCCGGCCTCGTCCACCGTCAGCATCACGAACGGCTCGTGCGCGACCTCCGCGAACGTGACGCTCTCGCGCCGCAGCAGCGGATGATGCGCGCCGACCCACAGCCTGCGCACCGAATGGATCACCGGCTCCAGCACGAGCTCCGGATTCGACACGTTCGACGTGAGCAGCACGGCCATGTCGTAGCGGCCCGCGATCAGCCCTTCCTCGATCGACTCGCGGTTCAGCTCATGCAGGTGGATCGTCAGGCGCGGATAGAGCGTATTGAGCCGCAGCACGTGATGCGGCAGGAAGTAGCCGAGCACCGTGTAGCTCGCGGCGATCGCGAGCGTGCCGGTCAGCGTGCTTTCGAGATTCGGGATCCGCATCGCCTCGTCGACCGACGACAGGATCGTGTACGCGTGATTGAGAAAACGCCGCCCGGTATCGGTCAGCGTCACGCCCGCCGACGTGCGCACGAACAGTTGCGTGCCGAGACTGTCCTCCAGTTCCTTGATCGCGCTCGTCACGGCCGACTGCGAGATGGTGAGCTGGATCGCGGCCTGCGAGATCTGTCCGAGCTCGGCGGTCGCGACGAAGTACTTGAGCTGTCTGAGCGTCAGGGCCATGCGCGGTGGAAAACTGATGGGGGCATGGCAACCATCATATCAACCGTCCGTTGCGCGGCAATCCGGGCCCGCCCGACCCGCGCGCATCCGCCTGCCGCGGCGCCGGGCAGCCGCTTTCCGCGATATCTGAAAAATCGATACGCTCGCATATAAAAATAGAACTATTTTGACGCACCCGGCACGGCTAACCTGCGTTCAACACGGTGTCGACACGCGCTGCGACGCACGCGAGACCGGAGAACCTGGAGGAACGAACCGTATGAGGAAGCACAGTGTCGACCTGAATTCGGACATGGGCGAAGGTTTCGGCCCGTGGACGATCGGCGACGGCGTCGACGAGCAGATCATGCCGCTCATCAGCTCGGCGAACATCGCCACCGGTTTTCATGCCGGCGACCCGAACATCATGGCGCGCACGGTGCAGCTCGCGCGCGACGCCGGCGTCGGGATCGGCGCGCATCCGGGCTTTCGCGATCTGGCTGGCTTCGGTCGCCGCACGATCACCGAAACGCCGCAGGCGCTCGTCCACGACATCCTGTATCAGCTCGGCGCGCTGCGCGAGTTCGCGCGGCTCAACGGCGTGAGCCTGCAGCACGTCAAGCCGCACGGCGCGCTCTACATGCACGCGGCGGCCAACGAGGCGTTCTCGCGGCTGCTGATCGAGACGCTGCAGCGCGTCGATCCCGGCCTGTGGCTGTACTGCATGGAAGCGTCGGTCACGTATCGCGTGGCGCGGGAGTACGAACAGCCGGTGATCCGCGAGTTCTACGCCGATCGCGACTACGACCGCAGCGGCTCCATCGTGTTCACGCGCCGCGTCGGGCGCCTCGACCCGCAGCAGGTGGCCGACAAGGTGCTGCGTGCGTGCATCGACGGCAAGGTGCGCACGATCGACGGCGACGACATCGACATCGATTTCGATTCGGTCTGCATCCACAGCGACACGCCCGGCGCGCTCGAACTCGTGCGCGAAACGCGCGACGCGCTGGTCCGCGAAGGCATCCGGACCGCCGGCCCGCAACCGCTCGCCGCTCATCACTGAACCCGATTCAAGGAGACGCAAGATGGCATTGCACGACATCGTCAGCCCGCTGCCGGGCACGTTCTACCGACGCCCGTCGCCCGAGGCGGACTACTACGTCGCGGTGAATGCGACGGTCGCGGCCGGCGCGGTGGTCGGCCTCGTCGAAGTGATGAAGCAGTTCACCGAGATCGAAGCCGATGCGGCGGGCCGCGTCGTCGAGCTGCTCGTCGACGATGGCGAGCCGGTCGACGCCGGCCAGGTGCTGATGCGGATCGAGGGGTGATGCGATGAAACCGGCAAACGCCCCCGACACCTTCTATCGACCGTCGCGGATCAAGACCGTGCTGGTCGCGAACCGCGGCGAAATCGCGGTGCGCGTGATCCGCGCGGCACGCGAGCTCGGCATGCGCGCGGTCGCCGTGGTCAGCGACGCGGACCGCGACAGCCTCGCCGCGCGCATGGCCGACGAAGCGATCCACATCGGGTCGTCGCATGCGGCGAAGAGCTATCTGAATCCGGCCGCGATCCTCGACGCCGCGCGGCAATGCGGCGCGGACGCGATCCATCCGGGCTACGGCTTCCTGTCCGAGAGCGCGGCGTTCGCCGCGCAGGTCGAGGCGGCTGGGCTGATCTTCGTCGGCCCGGCCGCGCAGGTGATCGCGACGATGGGCGACAAGGCGCGCGCCCGCGACACCGCGCGGCGTGCCAATGTGCCGACCGTGCCCGGCAGCGACGGTGTCGTGCAGTCGCTCGACGAGGCGCGGGAAGTCGCCGCGCGCATCGGCTATCCGATCATGATCAAGGCGGCCGCGGGCGGCGGCGGACGCGGCATCCGCGTCGCGCGCGACGCCGCGCAGCTCGACGCCGAACTGCCGCTCGCGCAGCGCGAGGCGCAGGCCGCGTTCGGCGACGGCGGCGTCTATCTCGAACGCTTCATCGCGCGGGCGCGGCACATCGAGGTGCAGGTGCTCGGCGACGGCCGCGACGTCGTCCACCTGTTCGAGCGCGAATGCTCGCTGCAGCGGCGCCGCCAGAAGATCCTCGAGGAAGCGCCGTCGCCGTCGCTCACGCCGGCGCAGCGCGACGCGCTGTGCGCGTCGGCCACGCGCCTCGCGCGCGAGGTCGGCTACCGCAGCGCGGGCACGCTCGAATACCTGTTCGACGATGCGCGCGGCGAGTTCTACTTCATCGAGATGAACACGCGCATCCAGGTCGAGCATCCGGTGACCGAGGCGATCACCGGCATCGATCTCGTGCGCGAAACGCTGCGCATCGCCGACGGCGAGCCGCTGCGGTTCGCGCAAGCCGACATCGCGATGCGCGGCGCCGCGCTCGAATGCCGGATCAACGCGGAAGATCCGCTGCAGGATTTCCGCCCGAATCCGGGCCGGATCGACGCACTGGTGTGGCCGACCGGCCCCGGCGTGCGCGTCGATTCGCTGCTCTACCCGGGCTACGTCGTGCCGCCGTTCTACGATTCGCTGCTCGCGAAGCTGATCGTGCACGACGAGAGCCGCGCGGCCGCATTGCGGCGTCTGTCTCGCGCGCTCGGCGAGCTGCAGGTCGGCGGCCTGAAGACCACCGCGCCGCTGCACGTCGCGCTGCTCGCGGACGACGACGTGCGCGCGGGCCGCTATCACACGAATTTTCTCGAAGCGTGGATGCCGTCATGGCGCGAGGCCGCGACGGCCGCCGCCCGGCAGCACGAAACCGCGGACGCCGCGCGCGTCGGGGAGGCCCTGTGACGACCCGTTATACGTTCGGCGGCGACGAATTCGTGTTCGTCGAGATCAGCGAGGCGATGTCGCTCGACGCCTTCTTCAAGGGCACGGCGATCACGCGCGAACTGCAGCGGCGCGCGGTGCCGGGCATCACCGAGATCTGTCCGGCGAACGCGTCCTACCAGGTGCGCTACGACCCGGACGTGATCGAGCCCGACACGCTCGTCGCGCTGCTCAAGGCGATCGAGGCCGAGGTCGGCGACGCGCCGCTCGAACTCGATACCCGCATCGTCGAGGTGCCGGTGCTGTACAACGACCCGTGGACGCACGAGACGCTGATGCGGTTTCGCGAGCGTCACCAGGACCCGTCGTCGACCGACCTCGAATATGCGGCGCGGATCAACGGCAAGCGCGACGTCGACGACTTCATCGCCGCGCACTCGGGCTCGCCGTGGTTCGTGTCGATGGTCGGCTTCGTCGCGGGCCTGCCGTTCATGTACCAGATGGTCGAGCGCGCACGGCAGCTCGAAGTACCGAAATACCTGCGGCCGCGCACCGACACGCCGAAGCTGACGGTCGGCCACGGCGGCTGCTTCGGTTGCATCTACTCGGTGCGCGGCGCGGGCGGCTACCAGATGTTCGGCGTGACGCCGGCGCCGATCTTCGATCCCGCGCAGCGGCTCGACTACCTGCGCGATTTCATGGTGTTCTTCCGGCCCGGCGACATCGTGAAATTCCAGCCGATCGATCGCGACGCCTATGACGCCGCGGCGGCGGCCGTCGAAGCGGGTACCTTCTCGCTGCGCGTGCGCCCCGTGAAATTCTCGCTCGACGCGTTCCGGCGCGATCCCGATGCGGTCAACCGTTCTCTCGTCGAGGTGCTGCATGCCCGCTGACGCGCACAACCTGATCGAGGTCGTGAAACCCGGCCTCGCGACGTCGGTCCAGGATACGGGCCGGCAAGGCTACTACCACGTCGGCATCCCGCCGTCGGGCTCGCTCGACCAGTACGCGTCGCGCGCGGCAAACCTGCTGGTCGGCAATCCGGAACAGGCGGCCGTGCTCGAATGCACGCTGCTCGGCCCGGAGCTGCTGTTCCATGCGGACGCGCTGGTCGCCGTCACTGGCGCCGAGATGACCCCGAAGATCGACGGCGTCGGGCAGCGCTGCAACGTCGCGCTGTGGATTCGCGCGGGCAGCGTGCTGTCGTTCGCCTACGTGAAGGGCGGCGCCCGCGCGTACCTGGCCGTCGCGGGTGGCATCGACGTGCCGGTCGTGCTCGGCAGCCGCTCGACCTACACGCTCGGCGCGATCGGCGGCCACGCGGGCCGGCGCCTGCAGAAAGGCGACCGTTTGCCGATCGGCGCGGCGCGCGGCACGCTTCGCGAAGGGCGCGAACTGCCGGCGTCGGTCAGCCGGCCGCTGGACAGCCAGGTCGAACTGCGCGTGCTGCCGGGGCTGTACCACTACCGGCTCACCGACGCGTCGGCGCACACGTTCTTCGATGACGAATGGACGGTCGCGCCCGAGGCGGACCGCATCGGCTACCGCTACAAGAACGGCCGGCCGCTGCAGTTCCGGCCGCGCGAGCAGCCGTTCGGCGCCGGGGCCGATCCGTCGAACATCGTCGACGCGTGCTATCCGATCGGCTCGATCCAGGTGCCGGCCGGGGTCGAGCCGATCATCCTGCATCGCGATGCGGTGTCGGGCGGCGGCTACGCGACGATCGGCACGGTCATCAGCGCCGACATGGACCTGATCGGCCAGATGCAGCCGAACCATCGCGCACGCTTCGTGCGCGTGACGATGGCCGACGCGCTCGCCGCGCGCCGCGAGTACCAGCGGCGCCTCGCGCTGCTGCGCGCCGTACTGAAGGACTGAGCGCCACGCGCCCGGCCGTCGCGCCGGGCGCCGTGCGCCGCCCTCCGTTTTCATCCTTCGCTTCCGTTTCCCGTCCGTGCGGCCGCGCGCGGCGCGGCGGGGACGCCTGCGCGCCGTTTTCGCCGGACCGGTTGCCCGCCCCGACGTCGGGGCAACCCCGCGGCTCGCATGGGCCGCGGCCCAGACGTCGTCCGCTGTTTCGCTCATCGAGGAGCACGCTCATGGCCAACCTGGCTCAGGCCCGCACCGACGAGGATCTCGACCTGTCGACGCTCGCCATTCCCGATCACGCACGCATGCCGCCCTTTGCGCTGACGATGGCGTGGTGGGCCGTCTGCAGCGCGGTGTTCTACATCGTCGTCGGCGCGACGCTCGCGCTCACCTACGGCGCGCGCAACGCGCTGATCGGGATGGCGCTGTCGGTCGTCTCGTACGGCATCGTCAATTCGATCATCAGCCGCTACGCGATCCGTACCGGCCTGTCGGTCGCGCTGTTCTCGCGCGTGCTATTCGGCAGCGCGGGCGCGGCGCTCGCGACGCTGATCTTCTTCGCGACGGCGATCTACTACGCGGTGTTCGAGGGCTCGGTGATCGCGGTCGCCGCGCATCACCAGTTTCCGGCGCTCGACTACAAGTGGGCCGCGCTGATCGTCGTCTGCTACAGCGTGCCGCTCGTGTTCGGCAGCGTGCAGCACTGGCTCGACAAGTTCAACGGCGTGCTGCTGCCGTTCTACCTGTTCGGGTTGCTCGCGGCGGTCGGGCTCGCGACGGCCGAGTACGGCTATCACGCCGCGTGGCTCGATTTCGGGCCGGCGGGCGGCGCCCCGGCCGGCGGCTGGTGGCAGTGCTTCGTCTACTACATGGGCGTATGGGTGCTGATGATGTTCACGTTCGACTACGCGCGCTTCGGCCGCAAGGCCGACGCCCGCTATCACGGCCGCTTCAACTTCGGGATGCCGTTCTACCTCGTCACGTTCCTCGTCAACGGCGCGGCCGGCATCTATCTCGTCAGCACGATTCCCGGGCTCGGCACGCTGTCGGAAGTGTCGGTCGTGCTCGCGCTGCTGAAGCTGATGGGCGTGTGGGGGCTGCTGTTCGTGTGGGTCACGCAGTCGCGCATCAATACCGCGAACTACTACCTCGCGACCGTCAACATGCAGGCGTTCTTCCAGAAGGTCGCGGGGCTGCGCGCGCCGAAATTCGTGTGGGCGGTCGTGGTCGGCGCGGTCGTCTATGCGCTGATGATGGCCGACATCTTCTCGCGGATCCTGCAAGCGCTCGCGTACCAGGGCATCTTCGTCGTCGCGTGGGTCGGCGTCGCGCTCGCGCACATCCTGTCGGCGCGCTACGGGCAGCTCGTCGGCGACGACGTCGAATGCCGCGACGCGCACGTGCCGGTGTTCAATCCGGGCGGCCTGACCGCGTGGTTCGCGGGCGCGTTCGCGGGGCTCGCGCTGAACCAGGCGACCGGGTTCGCCGCGTCGCTGTCGGCGCCGGCCACCTTCGTCGTGTCGTGGCTCGTCTATCGCGCGCTGCTCGGCACCGCGAAGCGGACCTGGTTCGTGCGCAACACGTGACGCGCCGCGGCTCGGGCGCCGGCCCTAGCCGATCGTCTGCACCGGATGGCCCTGCGCGTCGCGGATCACCGTCGGCTCGACCCGCCAGCGCACGCCGTCGAGCCCGTCGATCGCATACTCGCCGGCGCGCGGCTTCAGCGTGCGCGCCAGCGCCTGCACCGTCGCGTCGGTGAGCCGCAGCGTCAGCGTGCCGTCTTCGTCGCTCACGCCGTTCGCGTCGCCGCGCACGAACCGCACCGCGCCGTCGTGACCGACGAGGCGAAACGGCCGGTCGAACGGCAGCCGCAGCGGCAGTAGCGTGACGAGTTCGTCGACCTGCCGCGCGCCGACGGTGATCTCGATCACCGGCGCGCGCAGCAGCCGCTTGCGGGTGCCCCAGCCGAGCACGTCGGTGAACAGGTAACCGCTCGCCGAGCCGTCGCGCTGCGTGCCCGCGTCGACCTGCTCGCGCACGTCCGCGCGTTCGAGCAGCGACGCGCGGCCGAGATCGGTCACCCACAGCGGCATGTGCGGCAGCAGCGTGTCGAGCAGCGCACGCGTGCGCCAGCGCTTCGCGGCGCGTTCCTCGTCGAGCGTCAGCCCGACGACCTGCAGGAACGCGAGACGGCCGTGCGGCGTGTCGATCGCCGGCAGCTCCGGATCGAACGCGAAGCCCATCGAGCAGAGCGCCGTATCGGTATCGAGCGCGATCGGGCCGTTGGCCGTCATCCAGTGGCCGTCGTCGAACGCGTTGCCGCTCTGGAACACGTAGCGCGCGAGATTCTGCAGGAAGCTGAACACCCAGCGCGGCGGCTCGTCGTCGCCAGCCACGCACGCGACGCGCATCGTCAGCTCGAAGCCGAAGCCGCTGACGGCCGGATCGTCCGACTCCTTCGCATACAGCTCGCTCAGCCCGTACGTGACGAAATGCCAGTGCGGCACGGGCGCTGCGCGCCGCCACACGCTGATCCCGTCGAGCGGATCAGGGCCGCCGAGCCGCCACTTGACCAACGTGCCGTAGTGCTTCGGCTCCTGGCCCGGATAAAGGCGCGCGAGCGCGGCGTCGATCGCGTCCCACCCGGGCGCGGCATCGTCGTCCGCGCCGTCGTGCGTGTCGTGCGTGGCGTCCGTCATGTGGCCCGCTCTCCCCGATGATGTCGTGTCGTGTTTGTGTCGTGCGGTGTCGGGACGTGCGTCACACGTGCGACGCCGCGCCGTCGAGCGCCGCGCGCACGCGCTCGACGCGTTGCCCGTCGACGGGCGCCAGCACCTCGCCGCGCGGCCGCACGCCCGAGCCGAAATGCACCGCACGCACGCCGGTGGCGCGGACGAAATCGCCGACCGCGTCGATCGTGAGCCCCGAGCCGGCCAGCACCGTGCAGGTCGTGCCCGCCGCCTGCCGCACGAGCCGCGTGATCGTCGCAACCGCATCGAGCACCGACGGATGACCGCCCGACGTCAGCACGGACGTAACGGCCGGCACGCGCAGCAGCGCGTCGAACGCGGCGTTCAGATCGCGCGCGACGTCGAACGCGCGGTGAAACGTGAGCGCGCGCCCGTCCGTGGCGGCCGCGATCCGGGCCAGCGCGCCGAGATCGACGTCGCCGCGCGGGTCGAGCGCGCCGAACACGACGCCGTTCGCGCCGGCCGCGACGGCCGCGCGCACGTCGCGCTCGATCACGCGCAGGTCGTCGGCGTCATAGACGAACGAGCGGCTGTGCGGACGCACGATCACGTTGACCGGAATCGGCACGGCGGCCACGACGGCCTCAATCAGGCCGACGCTCGGCGTCAGCCCGCCTTCGGTGATCGCGGTCACGAGTTCGAGGCGGTCGGCGCCCGCGCGGGCGGCGGCCTGGGCATCGCCGACGGTCGTGGCGATCACTTCGAGGAGGACGGAAGAAGCGGCATGTCGGTTCATGGGCGGCCCGCGAATCGTCTGGATAATTCGCGCATCCTAGCCGAGCCGCGTGACGGACGCCAGCGTGCCGGCGGCCGCGTATTTCAGTCGCGCATTTCAGCCATGTCCTTCAGCCGCGCCGCACGAGCCAGACGCCGACGAGCGCGGACAACGCCGTCACCGCGGTGCCGGACACGAACCGGAACATGCGCGCGTCGAAGTACGCGCCCTGCTGCTGCATCATGTCGACGATCGCCGGTGTGAGCAGGAGCATTCCCCAGCCGATCATCCCGAGCGCGGTGGTCGCGGCCGCGGCCAGCAGCGTGATGCCCGCGCCGCGCGCACGCGGCCGGAATGCGCCGGCAAACGCGCCCGCAGCCAGCAGCACGGCCGACGCCGTGAACAACACGGCGACGAATACGACCGTCACACCCGCCTGCCCGACTTTCAGGAACGCGGCCATCTGCGCGGCCATCACGCCGAAGCCGGCGATCGTGAACAGCACGATCGCCAGCGCGTTGCGCACGACGTTCACGCGAGGGCGTGCCGGAAATACGCGGTCGCGGGACGCCGGAACAGCAGGTAGATGAACAGCGCGAACAGCAGGAAGCCGGGGATCAGCACCGCGAACATCGACTTCGGCATGTTGATGAACGAAAACGCGAAGCCGAACACCGACGTCGCGACGTAGGCCTTGCGCGACCACTCGCGCCCCTTGAGGATCGCGATGCCGATCACGACGTTCGCGGCTTCGATGATCACGCTGATGCCGAGCGTCGCCCAGACGGGCAGCAGGTAGTGCGACAGCAGCGCCTGGGTGGTCGGCATGCCGATCGAGAACGGCGTATACACGCAGGTGATCGCGTTGGTCACGATGATGACCCACGCGAGGATGGTCAGCGAAATCGGTCGTTTCATGGTTTTTTTCCTTTTTTATTCGCCGCCATGGTGGCCCCCGGGACGGCGCGCGCGGTCACGATGGCCGCGGTCGCGCCATTGTCGGGGAAGCCCGCGATGAACGCAACGGCCGCCCCGCGCCCCGCTCGCTGCTCATCGCATGCGCGCCGTGCGTCGCTACGCGACTGGCGCGTCGTCGTCGACCCAGTCGATGTCGCCGCACAGCACGCGCTGCGCATCGCCGACGCGCACGGCCACCGACAGCGTCACGCACGGCTGCGCCTCGTTGATCGACAGGTACGGCCGCGTGACCTGCACGCGCCCCGGCTCGGCGATCGCCGAGCGGAAATACGGCCGGCGCAGCCAGTTCGCGCCCTGCGCGTCCGCCAGCGGCGAAAAGCGCGCCTCGGCCAGCGCGCGATCCGCGCGCAGCACGACGTTGCGGCCCGACTGCCGGCCCTGCGCATCGAGCAGAAAACAGCGCGCGGCCGCGTCGAGCGCGAGGAAGTTCCAGCACACCTCGTCGAGCGGCTCGCCGGCCTCGAGGCGCTCGGCCGCCCGTTCGAACGCGCGCAGGTACGGCGCGAGCCGCTGCGTGTCGCGCCGCTCGCGCGCTTCGGTCTGCTGACGAAAGCGCTCGGTCAGCTCGCCGATGCAGCCGGTCGCGGCCGCGCTGTCGGGCAGCCCCGGCGCCGGCCGGCCGAAGTAGTAGCCCTGCACGAAATCGGCCTCGCACGACAGCGCGATCTGCGCTTCGTGCTCGGTCTCGATCCCTTCGACGAGCACCAGCTTGCCGGCCTCGTGCAACAGCGTCACGAGCCCGTGCAGGATCGCGGTCAGTCCCGTGCGATGTGCCGCATGCGACAGCATGATCCGGTCGAGCTTCACGATGTCCGGGTTCAGCTGCCAGATCCGCTCGAGGTTCGAATGGCCCGCGCCGAAATCGTCGAGCGCGATCAGGAAACCCTGCGTGCGGAACGCGCGCACGGCCTCCGCGAGCCGCTCGACGTCCTCCGCGCGCTGTTCGAGCACTTCGAGCACGATGCGCCGCGGCGGCATGCCGAGCCGCTTCAGGTTCGCGAGCAGCGCGGCCGCCTGGAACGGGTCGGTGAGCACGCCCGGATGGACGTTGAGAAACAGCCACTCGCGCTCGGCGCCGAGCAGCGCGAAGTTCTCCAGATGCAGCGCCTGCGCGAGCCGGTCGAGCTGCAGCAGTTCGCCCTGGCGCGCGGCTTCGCCGAACACGTCGAGCGGCGACACGGCGCGGTCGAGCGCATCGTGCGCGCGCAGCAGCGCCTCGTAGCCGACCGCACGCTGGTGCGACAGGCTGAATATCGGCTGGAACACGGTCGTGAGCGTCAGGTCGCGGTGCTGCGTCGCCAGCCGTTCGAAGCCGGAGCTCATCTCCCGCTCGAACCGGTACGGCGACGCGGCGGCCGGACGCTCCTGTTGCACGATCGTCATGCCCTTCTCCTGGTGATGCACTCGAACGCGCCGTCCGGCGTCACGGACGACGACCGGGACGGCGCGCGCAATGTCATGGTTGGACCCTCGGTTGCCCGGCGCGGGCCGGGCGGCTGCTCTCCCTCAAGCAAGCTCCGTGCAAGGTGCGCATGAGCCGTGCGCCGCAGGGTCGCGCCGGGCTGCCGCACCACCGTGGCGCGCCGTCGATGCACCATTTCCGTGCGCACGCACCGCCCGTTCGAGCGCATCCGTCACGTCGGCACGCTACACTCCGTACGATCGTTTCATTCTGCCTATCCGCCGTATCGATGGAAATCGTCTTCACCGTCCTCATTCTGCTGCTGACCGTCGCGCTGTCCGGCGCCGTCACGCGCCTCCTGCCGTTGCAACTGCCGCTGCCGCTGATGCAGATCGCGTTCGGCGCGATGCTCGCGTGGCCGAAGCTGAACCTGCACGTCACGTTCGATCCCGAGATCTTCATGCTGCTGTTCATTCCGCCGCTGCTGTTCGCGGACGGCTGGCGGATTCCGAAACGCGAGCTATACCTGCAGCGCCGCGCGATCCTGATGCTCGCGTTCGGGCTCGTGTTCATGACGGTACTCGCAGTGGGCTACTTCGCCCACTGGCTGATTCCCGAGTTGCCGCTGCCGATCGCGTTCGCGCTCGCGGCCGTGCTGTCGCCGACCGATGCGGTCGCGCTGTCGGGCATCGCCGGCAAGGGTCGCATCCCGCCGCAACTGATGCACATCCTCGAAGGCGAGGCGCTGATGAACGACGCGTCGGGCCTCGTCGCGCTGAAGTTCGCGATCGCGGCCGCGCTGACCGGCGTGTTCTCGCTGCGCGCCGCGTCGGTCACGTTCGTGATCGTCGCGGCCGGCGGGCTCGCGACGGGCGCGATCGTGTCCTGGCTGTTCAGCGCGCTGTCGACACGCTTCCTGAACGCCGAACAGGAAGGCGACCCGGCGCCCGGCATCGTGATGACGCTGCTGGTGCCGTTCGCGGCCTACCTGTTCGCCGAGCACCTCGACCTGTCGGGCGTGCTCGCGGCCGTGTCGGCCGGGATGATGATGAATTACACGAGCTTCTCGCGCAAAAGCACCGTCGCGTCGCGCGTGCGCGCCGAAAGCACGTGGGCGATGATCGAGTTCGTGTTCAACGGCATGGTGTTCATCATGCTCGGGCTGCAGTTGCCGCACATCATCGGCCGCGCGCTCGTCGACGCGCACCATACGAGCGACGCGCTGGTCGGCCGCATGATCTTCAACGTGTGCGCGATGATGCTCGCGCTGTATGCGATCCGCTTCCTGTGGGTATGGCTGCTGCGCTGGTTCGCGAGCCGCCGCGCCGCGCGCCAGGGCCTCGCCGGCACGATGGCCGGCGTGCGCACGATCGCGGTGATGACGGTCGGCGGCGTGCGCGGCGCGGTCACGCTCGCCGGCGTGCTGTCGATCCCGGTCGCGCTGTCCGACGGCGCGCCGCTGCCCGGCCGCGACACCGCGATCTTCATCGCGTCGGCCGTGATCCTCGGCTCGCTGATCGTCGCGGTGATCGGCCTGCCGCTGCTGCTGCGCGGCGTGCGCTCGTCGCGCAACCCGCTCGGCGACGAGGAGCGCATCGCGCGCTCGGCCGCCGCGCAGGCCGCGATCCGCGCGATCGATTCGTCGCACGACGCGATTTCGGCCGATCTCGACGAATCGGGCGCGGCGCGCTGCGCGGACATCTCCGCACGCGTGATGGACCAGTATCGCCGCCGGCTCGCCGCGCTGGCCGAGGACGGCCCCACGCCGCGCGCGGAAGCGAAGCAGGCCGAAACGATGGAGCTGCAGATGCGGATCGCGGCCGTGCGCGCGGAGCGCTCGGCGCTGTACCGGCTGCGCAGCGACAGCAAGATTTCCGACGAGACGCTGACGAAGCTGATTCGCGAGATCGACCTGTCGGAAACCGCGCTGTCGACGCGCAAGAAAGGCATTCTTTGACGGGCCTGCAACGGCCTGCGCGCGGCAACCGGCATGCATGAAAAAACGGCGACGCACCCGCGTCGCCGTTTTCGCATCCACTCGCGTTCGCGTTACTTCGCGACGACGACCGGAATCCCCTTCAGCATCCCCGCGCCCTTCATCTCGTCGAGCGCGTGCTGCACGGCCGCGCTCGTCGCCGCGTCGATGCCGAGCTGCAACGCGAGCTCGCGTTCCGCGCGCTTCACGCCGGCCAGGTTGCGCACCTTCACGTGACCGAAGCCGCGCACGCGGGCGTGCAGGTCGGCCAGTTGCGCGACCTGCGTCGCATTGCCGGGGGTCATCGCGGCGAACGCGCGCGTGAGCGTGGTCTCGTAGTCGTCGGCCAGCGCGCGCTCCATCTTGCGCTCGACGGTGCGGCCGAACGGATCGAGCCACGTGCCGCGCAGGCTGCGCACGCGCGCCAGTAGGCCGAGCACCGGCCACATCCACTGGCCGAACACGCGCTTCTTCGGCGTGCTGCCGTCGCTGCCGGCCTTCGCGACCGTCGGCGGCGCGAGGTTGAACTTCACGCGGTACGCCTGGCCCGGCACGCCTTCGAACTGCGCTTCGAGCGCGGTGCGGAACGCGTCGTCCGTGTACAGCCGCGCGACTTCGTATTCGTCCTTCACCGCGAGCAGCCGGTAGAACGTCGTCGCGACCGCGCGCGTCAGCGTGTCGTCGCCCTTCGCGCGCGCCGCACTCACCAGCGCCCGGTAGCGCTCGACGTAGCGCGCGCCGCCGTAGGCGTCGAGGCGCGCCTCGCGATCGGCGATCAGCTCGGCGAGCGTCTCCGGCGCGGCATGGACGGCCACCACATGGCGCGCGTTCCACAACGCGTCGAGGCCCGCCGCGTCGCCGGCCGCCATCCGGCCGATCGAGAACGCGAGCTTGTTCATCGGCACCGCGACGTTGTTCAGCTCGATCGCGCGCATCATCGCGGCGAGCGACACCGGCACGAGGCCGAGCTGCCATGCGTAGCCGAGCATCAGGATGTTCGCGCCGATCGAATCGCCGAGGAACTTCGCCGCGAGCGCCTGCGCGTCGCAGCTCGACAGGTAGCCGTCGCCGGCCGCGTGGCGCATCTTCTCGAGCAGTGCGTCCGCATGCAGGTTCGCGTCGGGGTTCTGCACGAACGACGCGTTCGGGATCCGGTGCGTGTTGACGACGATCCGCGAACGCTCGTGACGCACCGTCTGCAGCGCCTCGGCGCTCGCGCCGACCACCATGTCGCATGCGAGCAGCACGTCGGCCTGCTGCGTGTCGATGCGCACCTGGTTCAGCCAGCGGTCGCTCGACGCGATCCGCACGAACGACAGCACCGAGCCGCCCTTCTGCGCGAAGCCCATGAAGTCGAGCACCGACGCGCTCTTGCCTTCGAGATGCGCGGCCATGCTGATCAGCGCGCCGACCGTCACGACGCCGGTGCCGCCCACGCCCGTCACGAGCATGTCGAACGGCGCGGCATCCAGATGCGTCGCCGGCACCGGCAGCGCGTCGACGCGCGCGGCGAGCGCCGCTTCGTCGAACGCGGCGCCGGCGGCCTTCTTCAGCGCCGCGCCTTCGACCGTCACGAAGCTCGGGCAGAAGCCGTTCACGCACGAATAGTCCTTGTTGCACGACGACTGGTCGATGCGGCGCTTGCGGCCGAGCGGCGTCTCGAGCGGCTCGACCGACAGGCAGTTCGACTGCACGCCGCAGTCGCCGCAGCCTTCGCAGACCGCGTCGTTGATGAACAGGCGCTTGTCCGGGTCGGGGAATTCGCCTTTCTTGCGGCGGCGGCGCTTCTCGGCCGCGCAGGTCTGGTCGTAGATCAGCACGGTGACGCCCGGCGTCTCGCGCAATTCGCGCTGCACCGCATCGAGTTCGCTGCGGTGATGGAACGTCGTGCCCGTCGGGAACTGCCCGTGATGGCCGTCGTACTTCTCCGGTTCGTCGGACACCACGACGAAGCGCGACACGCCTTCCGCCTCGACCTGCCGCGCGATCTGCGGCACCGAGATGCTGCCGTCGACCGGCTGGCCGCCCGTCATCGCGACCGCGTCGTTGTAGAGGATCTTGTACGTGATGTTCGCTTTCGCGGCGACCGCCTGGCGGATCGCGAGGATGCCCGAGTGGAAGTAGGTGCCGTCGCCGAGGTTCTGGAACACGTGCTTCGTGTTCGTGAACATCGCGTGTGCGGCCCAGTCGACGCCCTCGCCGCCCATCTGGATCAGGCCCGTCGTGTCGCGCTCCATCCACGACGCCATGAAGTGGCAGCCGATGCCGGCCTGCGCGATCGAGCCTTCGGGCACCTTCGTCGACGTGTTGTGCGGACAGCCCGAGCAGAAGTACGGCGTGCGCTTCACCGCGTCGGCCTCGTTCGACAGGATCTGCGGCGCGACGAGATCGACGACGCGCTCGCGGCGGTCGAGCGCCGGCTTGTGCCGCGCGAGCCAGTCGGCGAACACCGGCAGGATGCGCGACGGGCGCAGCTCGCCCAGCTCCGACAGCAGGCACCCGCCGGCCGCGTCGTGCTTGCCGAGCACGCGCGGGCGCGCGCCTTCGGTGCGGTTGTACAGGTAGTCCTTGATCTGCTGCTCGATGACCGGGCCCTTCTCCTCGATCACCAGCACTTCGGCCAGCCCGTCGACGAAGGTCTCGAGCCGCGTCATTTCGAGCGGATACGACAGGCCGACCTTGTAGATCCGCACGCCGGCCGCGTCGAGATCGGCGACCGTCAGGTCGAGGCGGCGCAACGCCTCCATCAGGTCGAGGTGCGCCTTGCCGCAGGTGACGATGCCGACGTTCGCGTGGGTGCTCGGCGCGATCCATTTGTCGATGCTGTTGGCGCGCGCGAAATGGCGGACCGCGTCGAGCTTCGCGGCGAGGCGCGCCTCGATCGTGAGGCTCGGCAGGTCGGGCCAGCGGTTGTGCAGGCCGCCCGCCGGCGGCGTGAAGCCGGCCGGCGCCGGCCAGCGCGTCTGCAACGCATCGAGGTCGACGGTGGAGCCCGACTCGACCGTTTCCGAGATCGCCTTGAAGCCGACCCACGCGCCCGAGTAGCGCGACAGCGCCCAGCCGTACAGGCCGAATTCGAGCATGTCGGCGATGTTCGACGGGTTCACGACCGGCATGTGCCACGCCATCATCGCGAAGTCGCTCTGGTGCGGCATCGACGACGACACGCAGCCATGGTCGTCGCCCGCGACGACCAGCACGCCGCCGTGCGGCGACGAACCGTACGCGTTGCCGTGCTTCAGCGCGTCGCCCGCGCGATCGACGCCCGGGCCCTTGCCGTACCACATCGCATACACGCCCTCGACCGTGCGCTCGGGGTCGGCCTCGACCCGCTGCGTGCCGAGCACGGCCGTGCCGCCGAGTTCCTCGTTGATCGCCGGCAGGAAGCGCACGCCACTGGTGTCGAGCAGTTTCTTCGCCTTCCACAGCTGCTGGTCGACCATGCCGAGCGGCGAGCCGCGATAGCCGCTGACGAAACCGGCCGTGTTGAGCCCCTGTTCGGTGTCGACCGTGCGCTGCATCAGCAGCAGGCGAATCAGCGCCTGCGTGCCGGTCAGGAAGATCCGGCCGCGCGTCGCGGTCAGGTTGTCGGTCAGGCGGTAGTCGGACAGGGCAGGCGTGCCGTCGACGGGCAGGCGGGCGGTCATGAGGGGATGTCTCCGGATTGTGCTGTTCTGGGCCGTGCGCGGCGGAGCGTCGGATGACGCGCGGGTGCCGGCAGCGAATGGCTCTATTTTTTCGCGCGCCGGCGAGAATGTTTTTTCTCATCTTGCGCGGACCGGCCCGTGGCGAGAAAAACTGCGCAGCTTTTTGCCGTGATTTGAGAGAGTTTTCGCGCGGGTGGCGGGAGCGTGACGGGCGGCGCGTCAGGGCGGTCGAGTGGTTCGGCAGAAAAGCCGGTGCGTGCCGCAACGCTCGCCGCCAGCCGGGTGGAGGGCGCTCGAACCCCGAGCGGCAAGGGTTTCAGCGGCATCGGGACGTCACGCTCACCGTCGAAATGCACAGCGTTCCGATTGGTCGGTGGCGGCGGATGTCCACAACGACGCGTCCTTCGGCCGGTCGGGCAAGCGCGCTCACCGTTCGATTGCACAGCGTTTCGAGTGGCGTCGGGGGCGGGATGTCCACCTCCGGAATCGGCATGCAGAGCGCTCGGAGGCCGACGCTCACCGTTGAAATTCACAGCGCGGCGAGTCGGTTTGTGGGCGGATATCCACATTGGAGCCTGCGCATTTCGTCGCTCGGCTGCTCGCCCTCACCGGTCGGATACACAGGCGCGCGAGTACGTCCGTCCGGCGGACGGTCGCGCCGGAATACGCCGGTCGAGGGACTATCGCTTCACCCTCACCGTTGAAATACACAGGACTTCGAGTGGTTGCCGCGACAGTTTTCCACGCCCGGACCAGCATTGCGCGCCGGCCTGGCGCGCACCCTCACCGTCGAAAAACACAGCGCTTCGAGTGGTCCCGGGAACCGGATATCCACATGGACGAATGTGCCTGGATCGACAGAGGATGCACGCGTCGAAACCCATCGGCGACCGGCAATCCGTACCGGAAGCAGCACCGCGCCCGACGAAGCCCCGATGCTCACCGTCGAAAGTCACAGTGGCGAGAGTCGTTTCGGCGGCCGGATATCCACACGGGAATGCGTAGACGCCTCGCTCGCAACCTCGCGTCCAGGCGTGACACGGACGGTGCTTCGCGTGGCTTCATCGGTCGAGCGGCTGCTTCTTCGCGCGCTGCGCGCAGATCACGGGCCCAGATTCACCATTGGGTTACACGATGCGTCGAGTCCCGCGAACAGGCGAAGACGCGCACCGAAACCCGCATGTTGCGAACCACGCGCCGGCGCTCACCGTTAGAATGCACAGCCCTTCGATTGGGGCCGGAGCCGGATGCATACGTCCCCGGGCACGTATGCGGCGGTTACGCGCTCGCGACAGTCGGCTAGAATGCGCGGCGCGCCGAACCGCGGCAAACGGCGCGAAACCCGCGCCGGTGCAGGCGCCCCGCGTGATCGGGCGCGACACTCACCATCGAATTTCACAGCGTTTCGCTTCGTCTTGCCGCGAGTTGTCCACAACCTGCGTCATCTATCGCGCCGCATCCGGTCACCCTCACCTGTGAAAACCACAGCGCGCCGAGTCGTTTCGCGGCGCGGATATCCACAACCCGTACGCGACCGGATTTTCATCCGCCGTTCGGCGGATGCGTGGTTGGACGAAAGCAGCGGAAAGCCCGGAGGGCTTGTCCGGGCGGCCTCGGCGGCACGCTCACCGTTCAGATGCACAGCGTTTCGAGTGGCTGGGGCGACGGGTTGTCCACATCCGTTCGACGACGCCTCACCGCACCCGCACGCGCGCCCGGACGACGTTATTCGGCAATCGACCGGATGACCTTCGCCGGATTGCCGCCGACCAGCGTATTCGGCGGCACGTCCCGGGTGACGACGGCCGCTGCCGCGACGACCGCGTTCTCGCCGATCGTCACGCCGCCGATGATCGTCGCGCCCGCGCCGATCCACACGTTGCGTTCGATCACGATCGGCTTCGCGACCACGCCATCGCGCCGCCGCGAAGGTTCGACCGGATGACCGGACGTGATCAGGCTGACGTTCGGGCCGATCATCACGTCGTCGCCGATCTCGAGTCCGCCCAGATCGTAGAACGTGCAGTTCTGGTTGACGAACACGTTGTGCCGAGCTTCATGCCGGTGCCGCCGGTCGCATGAAACGGCGGGATCAGCACGAAGCCGTCGTCGGCCTGCGTGCCGATCAGTTCACCGAACAATGCGCGCACGTCGGCCGCATCGTCGAACGTCAGGCGGTTGAGCCGCGCGGTGATCGCCATCGCCCGTCTGACCTCGGCCACCATGGCCGCCGATTCGGGCGTTCTGCGCGGAACGAACGTGGTGCGATCGTCGTTTGTCATGCGTGACTTGTCTCCTCGTTATTGCGGCGGTACGTGGCGCGTTTCCGGTCCCAGCCGGACGATCGCGTTGCAATATGCGCGGGTACGGCGGAATGCGGCCGGGCGCATCGTAACGATGCGGATTTGCGTTGAAAGCTATCGATTTTTATAACTAGTTTATAAATAACTAGTCATTCATTGAACTCCCGTTGCCGAAGGCTTCACGAGGCATTTCGCCCGGTTCACCCGTGCTCCCGCGCACCGAATCAGGCACACGCAACCGACCGGCGCCCATGGCCGGGTTCCTCTGTCCGAACCTCCCGCGCTCGGGTACGCTTGAGCATCCACCGGATCGACAGCAGCACCCAAACGCGGAGGCGCGATGAAGCTCTACTACTGGCCGAAGACCCGGGCATTCCGGGCGCTGTGGATGCTCGAGGAACTCGGTGTGGTGTACGAACTCGTGCCGATCGACCTGCGCTCGCACGAGCAGGGCAGCGATGCGTTCGTGCAAGTCAACCCGATGGCCAAGCTGCCCGCGCTCGACGACGGCAGCGCGCCGTTCGCCGAATCGGGCGCCGTGCTGCTCTATCTCGCCGACCGTTGCCCGGGCGCCGGGCTCGGCGTCGCGCCCGACGATCCGCTGCGCGGCCGTTTCCTTCAGTGGATGTTCTTCACACCGACCTGTCTCGAACCGGCGATGGCCGAGAAATTCACCGGCGCGTCCGGCAATCCGGTCGCGTTCGGCTGGGGCAACATCGCGCGCGTGCAGCGCGCGCTCGCGCAAGCGCTCGCCCACAGCCGCTGGCTCGTCGGCGACCGCTTCACCGCGGCCGACCTGCTGCTGGCCAGCACGCTGAAGATCGCGTTCGACGCACATCTGCTGCCGCACGAAGGCGTGCTCGGCGACTACGTCGCGCGCGCCGAGGACCGCGACGCGTTCCGCCGCGCGGTCGCGATCGAACAGCGCGAAGCGGCGCGTCTGCTGCACGCGTGACGCCCGAACGGGCGGCGCCCCGCCGCCCTCGATCACGCCTGCGCGGCCGGCCCCGGCGATGACGCGTCCGCGTCGATCACCACGCCCGGCGAACCACGCTCGTCCGTGTCGACGTCGATCGGCACGACTTCGTGAAAATGCGTGTAATCGATGTGCGTGATGCCGTCCTCGTCGTGCATCAGGTCGACATAGCGGTGGCGCCAGCGGATCTCGCCATGCGCCCACGCATGACGCGCCTGCATGACCTGCGCGGTAGTCTCGTCCGAGCCCTCGATCGTGATCAGCAATTGCGCGTCGCGCGCGGCGAGCGATTCGGGCGTCTCGCCGAACAGCGCGCTCGACTCGTCGATCACGTGCATCAGGTTCCAGCCGAGCAGGAAGATCGGATGCTCGCTGCGCACGAGCGGCAGGTCGTGAATCTTGCGCAGCGAGTAGCCCTCGTGCGTGCCTTCGACGCGCATCAGCCGCAGTTTCGCCTGCGCCTCGGCAATCACGTTCTGGCGGGCATTCGCGGCGCGCACCATCAGCGTCATCCGGCCGTTCAGCGGCCGCACGATCGCGTAGCGCGCGAACAGGATCTTCGCCTGCGGCCGCGAAAACCGCGCGAACACGAGCCCGGTGGCCAGCGCGATGCCCGACATCCCGACGAAAATCTCAAACGTCGCGACGAGGTGCGCATAGACCGTCTGCGGATGCATGTCGCCGTAGCCGACGGTCGCGAGCGTCTCGACGCTGAAGAAGAACGCGCCGCCGAAGCCCGCCGGCGACTGGTTCGCGATCGGCGCATGGCCGAGCAGATAGAGCGTCGCGAAGCCGCCGTTGAGCAGCAGGAACAGCACCGCGAGCGACAGGAAGAACACCGGCCAGCTCACCGTCAGCGCGCGATGGTAGAAGTCGCGCCAGCCGAGCGGCGGCATCCCGTACGCGATCACCGGGCGGGTGCCCGACCAGATCTTGCGGCCACGGCCGCGGGAGGCTGGGGAGGACGAATCGACGTTCATCGCGCGGCGCCGGTTGCAGGGAGGCGATGAGCGTAGCACGCGCGGCGGCGGCCGGGAATGCGGGCCGGCTCGGAACGGAAATCCGCCGCGCAGGCACAAAAAAAGCCGGCCGCGGGAGCGGCCGGCTGCGTCGTCATGCGAGCGCGCGCGTCGTGCGCGCCGCACTCACTTCCGGTCGACGATCACCTGGTCGAACGTGCCGCCGTCGGCGAAATGGGTCTTCTGCGCGTTCGCCCAGCTGCCGAAGACCTGCTCGACGCTGAACGTCTTCAGCGCCTTGAACTCGGCCGCATGCTTCTTCAGCACGGCCGCGTCGCGCGGGCGCAGATGGTGCTGCGCGATGATCTCCTGCGCTTCCGGCGTGTACAGGTAATCCAGATACGCCTGCGCGACCTTGCGCGTGCCTTTCTTGTCGACCACCTTGTCGACGACGGCGACGGGCGGCTCCGCGAGGATGCTCGCCGACGGATACACCGCGTCGAATTGCGCGCCCGATGCGCCCGTGTCCATCAGCGCGACCTCGTTCTCGAACGTGACGAGCACGTCGCCGATGCCGCGCTGCGTGAACGTCGTCGTCGCGCCGCGGCCGCCCGAATCGAGCACCGGCACGTTGCGGAAGATCGCCTTCTCGAAGTCGAGCGCCTGCTGGTCGGTCGCACCCTTCTGCTTCTGGAAGCCCCATGCGGCGAGATACGCATAGCGGCCGTTGCCCGACGTCTTCGGGTTCGCGATGATCACCTGGACGCCCGGCTTCGCGAGATCGCTCCAGTCCTTGATCGCCTTCGGGTTGCCCTTGCGCACGAGGAACACCATCGTCGTCGAGTACGGCGAGCTGTTGTCCGGGAAGCGTGCGCGCCAGTCCTTCGGCAGCAACTGGCCGCGCTCGGCGAGCAGGTCGATGTCGTTCGGCTGGTTCATCGTCACGACGTCGGCCTGCAGCCCCTGCAGCACCGACAGCGCCTGTGCGCTCGATGCGCCGTGCGACTGCTTGATCGTGACCGTCTCGCCGGTCTTCTGCTTGTAGGCGGCGGCAAAGCTCGCGTTGATGTCCTTGTACAACTCGCGCGTCACGTCGTACGACACGTTCAGGATCGACGTGTCCGCGTGCGCGGCCGTCGCCGCCACGACCAGCGCCGCCGCCGCGCCCGTGTGCAGCCAGCGGCCGATCCCCTTGATGCTTGCCATCGTGATATGCCCCGTTTCCAGTGGTGGTGAATGTGCGTGACCGCACGCGTACGCGCTGTCATCGAAACGTAAGCGGGCATTCTAGCGGCCGGGCGCGGCGCGCTTTCCAATCAGTCGTGGAAAGCAAATCTCGAATCCTGCTAAGCGTCGGCCGGGGCTCGCGCGCGCCGCCGCTCCGGTGTTAAGATCGCCGCTCAGCCCATTCACGGTTCATCCATGTCCGCTACCCTGCGCTCGCCCTCGATCCTCGCCGCCGTCGCGGCAGGTGCGCGCGCGGCCGGGCTGAAACTGAAAAAACGACTCCTCGACTGACGGGGGCGTCGCGTCCCGTCAGGCGAATGCCGGACGGGATGCCCGCAGGTCGTTTCATTCTCCTTGCACGCACGCCTCGCTCCGGCACGCCGCCGGCGGAACGGTTCCTTCCCACTCCGTTTCCACCCTGAGGTTTTGCATGAACACACGTTTCGAAGGTATCTGGCTGCCGATCATCACGCCGTTCCACCACGGCGAGGTCGACCATGCGGCGCTCGCGCGGCTTGCGCGCCACTATGCGGCCGCGGGCATCGCGGGTTTCGTCGCGGGTGCGACGACCGGCGAAGGCGTGCTGCTCGACGCGCGCGAACAGGACGCGGTGTTCGCGACGCTGCGCGACGCGGCGCCCGGGCTGCCGATCGTCGTCGGGCTGACCGCGAGCGCGACGCATTTCGCGGCCGCCCGCGCACGGGAACTCGCGGCGCTGCGCCCGGACGGGCTGCTCGTCACGCCGCCCGTCTACGTGCGGCCGACCCAGGACGGCATCCGCCGCCATGTCGAGGCGATCGTCGACGCGGCCGACCTGCCGGTGCTCGTCTACAACATCCCGTACCGCACCGGCGTGAACGTCGAACTGGACACGCTGCAGGCGCTCGCCCGCGATCCGCGCGTCGCGGGCATCAAGGAATGCGGCGGCACGCTCGACCGGATGAGCCGGCTGGTGCACGACACGCCGCTCGCGATCCTGTCCGGCGACGACAACCAGAACTTCGCGGCGATGTGCGCGGGCGCGCACGGCGCGATCGCGAGCAGCGCGCACGTGCTGCCCGACTGGCATGTGCGGATTCACGCATGGCTGCGCGACGGGCGGCTCGCCGATGCGCGGCGCCTGTCGGTCGCGCTGCAGCCGCTTGTCGCGGCGCTGTTCGCGGAACCGAACCCGGCGCCGGTGAAGGCCGTGCTCGCCGCGCAAGAGTGGTGCGAGGACGGATTGCGGCTGCCGTTCGTGCCGGCGAGCGAAGGGTTGCGAGCACGGTTGGACGCGCTTTGCGCGGCGCTCGAAGCAATCGAGCCGGACGTCGCCACGGCATAGGCCGCTAAGCCACGCATGGCGCTGGCGGCAGATGAATCCCGCCCCGACGGATTATTTCAAACTGTCAAAACCAGGGACCGGTCATACCGAGCCAGATGCGCGTCGGCCGTCACAAGCCGAAGGGGTTCATGTCGCGCCTGCGCGACCAGCAATCGATCGAAAGGATCGCGATGGTGATGAGGCAAATCGCGCACCGCGGCTCCATGTACGGCGCGAACCGGTAACTCGCGAATCCCGCTTGCGCTGATTGCGCGGATCAGCTCGCCAACGTCGATGTCGAGCTTCCCAAGGCCGGCCTTGATGGCGGCCTCCCAGATGCTCGCGCTGCTGACGAAGCGTTCGTCAGCAGCCGAGATCAGTCTGCGCGCACGCGTGCTGAGCCTCGGATCGTTGGTCGCGATCCACAGGAAGATGTGCGTATCGAGCAACAGGCGCATCACCGTCCTTCGAAAGCATCCAGCAGATAATCGGGCAGCGGCGCATCGAAGTCGTCCGCGATCCGGACCTGTCCCTGCAGGACCCCGAACCGAACGGGTAGCGAGGCAGGCGCGGACTGATCGGCGGGTTCCCCGTCACTGCGGATCGAACCATCCGTCCGATGCGCAGGATCGATCGCGCCGGCACCGGGAACATTCGCTTTTTGCATGATGACCTCCGTTTCAGATGATCATCACTGTAGTCAGGTTCGCCCGATCGATCCATTCGGCCAATCGGCAGAGGGGCTGTCGGATAACCGGCAGTGACCATCGCGAACGTGTCGTCAGGCCGCCAACGCCGCGCCTTCCGCCCCCGTCGCCCCCCGCACCGCCTGCGTCACGATCCGCGCAAGCCGGTCGACCGTCGGCGTCGCCGACGACGTGCGCCGCAGCAGGATCAGCGGCAGGCCAGGCAGCGCCGGCAGCCCGCACGACGCCGCATCGAGCACGCGCACCGACGCGGGCAGCCCGTAATGCGAGCGCACCGTCAGCCCGAGGCCGGCCGCCGCGGCCGCCCATAGCCCGGCCAGGCTCGGCGTCGTGAACGCGACGCGCCACGGCACCCCCGCGCGGTCGAGCGCATCGGTCGCCGCGCCGAAGAACCGGCACGGCCGGTCGAACACGACGAGCGGCAACGGCTCGCCCGTCGCGTGCACGGCGCGACCGCCGGTTTCGTCGACACGGCCCGTCACACCGGCATCCCCGCCGCCATCCGGCACACCGGCACCACCACCCGCCGCCGCGCCGATCCATTGCATCGGTACCTGCGCGATCGCTTCGCTGTCGATCCCCGCCCGCGACACGAGCGCCGCCGACGCCGGATCGCCCCACACGAGCGCCAGATCGAGCTGGTTCGCGTCGAGCCGGTCGAGCAGATCGGCGTTGCGCGCCACGCGCGCCTCGATCTTCACTTTCGGATGCGCACGCGCGAACCGCCCGAGCACGTCGGGCAGGATCGCTTCGCCGAAATCCTCCTGCAACCCGACGCGCACCCAGCCGTCGAGATTCACGCCACGCACGGCCGCGGCCGCTTCGTCGTTCAGCTCGATCATCCGCCGCGCGTAGTGCAGCATCGCGTTGCCGGCGTCGGTCAGCGCGAGCCCGCGTCCGGCCTTCACGAACAACGGCGTGCCGGCCTGCTCCTCGAGCTTGCGGATCTGCGCGCTCACCGCCGACGACGAGCGCGCGACGCGGTCGGCCGCCTTGGCGAAACTGCCGAGATCCACGCCCGCGACGAGGCTGCGCAGCGCCGCGACATCGAAGTTGGGCCGCGCCAGCGCGGCATCGGCCCCCGCGAGCGGCTCGCCGCCGTCGCGCGGCAGGTCTTGTCCAGGCATTTCAACCATCCTGTTTCATCGAACGATTCATCAAAAACTTTCCGATTTTCAGGATGAATGTAGGCCGCCAGACTGTGGACGTCAACTTCGAACCGGGCCTGCCGTCATGGACACTTCGTGCATCGTTTCTCCTGCTTCGCCAGCCCGCGACGTGCGCGGGCCGGCCCATCGCTGGCGCGTGCTGGCCGCCGGCGTCGCCGCGAACATGAGCTTTTCGGCCGCCGCGGCCGGCATTCCGACCACGGCCGTGTGGATGCGCTCGGCCTATCACCTCGACAATGGCGCGCTCGGCCTCGTGCTCGGCGCGCTCGGCTTCGGCGTCGCGCTGTCCGAGCTGCCGTGGGGCATCGCCGCCGACCGCTTCGGCGACCGCCGCGTGCTGCTGACCGGGCTCGTCGCGACGGCCGCGATGCTCGCGCTGATGGTGGGCACGGTCGTCCCGACCGCGCACGCGGCGCCGCCGCTGATGCGGGTCGTCGCGGCCATGTGCTGCGTCGGCCTGCTCGGCGGCAGCGTCAACGGCTCGAGCGGACGCGCGGTGATGCGCTGGTTCGGCGAGCGCGAACGCGGGCTCGCGATGAGCATCCGCCAGACGGCCGTGCCGCTCGGCGGCGGCCTCGGCGCGGCGCTGCTGCCGTCGCTCGCGTCGCATGCCGGCTTCGCCGCGGTGTTCGGGGCGCTGATGCTGCTGTGCGCGGGATCGGCCGCACTCACCTGGCGCTGGCTGCACGAACCGCCTGCCGAGCCGGCCGCGGCGCCCGTCGCGACGCGCCGCATCGCCCAACGGCCACCGACCGCCGGCCACGCGCGCAACCCGCTCGCGAGCGGCCCCGTGTGGCGCATCGTGCTCGGCATCGGCCTGCTGTGCGCGCCGCAATTCGCGGTGCTCACGTTCGCGACAGTGTTCCTGCACGACTTCGGCCGGCTCGGCCTGTCCGGCATCAGCGCGGCGATGGTCGCGCTGCAGCTCGGCGCGATGGTGATGCGGGTGTGGAGCGGCCGCCATACCGACCGGCACGGCAATCGACGCGCGTACCTGCGCGGCTCCGTGTTCGTCGCGGCCGGGTCGTTCACGCTGCTCGCGGCGGCGACGGCCGGCAGCCCGCATGTGCCGCTCGCCGCGATCGTCGCGATTCTGGTGTTCGCCGGCATCTGCGTGTCGGCGTGGCATGGCGTCGCGTACACGGAGCTCGCGACGCTCGCGGGCGCGAACCACGCGGGCACCGCGCTCGGGATGGCGAACACGATCGTCTACCTCGGACTGTTCGCGACGCCGCTCGCGATTCCGCCGCTGCTCGCCGCGAGTTCGTGGAGCGTGGTGTGGCTCGCGGCCGCGCTGGTCGCGGGCGCGACCTATCCGCTGTTCGCGGCGAAATAACCGCCGCCCGTTTCACTCGGACGTCGCGGCAAGGACCCGCGACGCCCGCTCCCCCGTCAGGCCGCCTCGCGCGCCAGCGCGCGCCGCGCGGCCGGCCGTTCGGCCTCGCGCTGCGCATGAGCGGTCCATGCTGGATGCCGCGTCATGTCGAGCCCGATCGCGACGCCCCAGCGATACAGCACGAGCAGGAACGGATCGACGATCGAATGCGCGCCCGGCTCGGCCCACGTGCGCCCGTCGGCCAGCAGGGCTTCGATCGACGCGTTCGCGGCCTCGATCGTGCCGCGCCCATGCGCGCTGATCGCGCCGTGCAGCGCCGGATCGTCGATGAAGCGCCCCGGCCGCCACAGCGCGCCATAGCCGACGCCGTGCACCCAGCCGACCAGCCACGCGAGCCATTCGTGGCAGCGCGCCTCGCGCAGCGGATCGTCGAGCGGCAGCAGTTGCGCGTCCGGATAGCGGCGCGCGAGATACGTGAGGATCGCCGGCGTTTCGGTCAACACGCGCGGCTCGCCCGGAATCGCGAGCACGGGCACGCGCGCCTTCGGGTTGATCGCGAGATAGCGCGCTTCGAGGTTCTGCTGTTCGCGCACGGACACGATTTCGACGTCGAACGGCGCGCCGGTTTCCTCCAGCGCGATGTGGGCGGCAAGCGAGCAGGCGCCCGGCGAAAGGTAGAGACGATAGGCGTTCATGGCGGTGTGGCCCGATGGGGCTGTGGAAGACGGAACCGAGTGTAGGAACGCGTACCGATACGCGGCAAACGATGAATTGTCGTGCTCGGACATTAGTGTTACTAATACCCGTATGCGACGCATCCACCTCCCTCCGCTGCAGACGCTGCGTGCGTTCGAAACCGCCGTGCGGCTGCAGAGCTTCACGCGCGCGGCCGACGAACTCGCGCTCACGCAAGGCGCGGTCAGCCAGCACATCCGCGCGCTCGAGGCGCAGCTCGGCTATCCGCTGTTCACGCGCGAGCGCAACGGTGCGACGCCGACGCACGCCGCGCACGCGCTCGCGCTGCAGGTCCGCCAGGGCCTGAGCGTGCTCGAACGCGCGTTCGAACCCGCGCTGGCGGTGCGCCGCCGCCCGCGCACCTGCGACGTGACGCTGAACGTGAGCGTGCTGCCGAGCGTCGCCGAGCGCTGGCTCGCGCCGCGCCTGCCGCGCTTCTCCGCCGCGCATCCGCACATCTCGATCGTGCTCCATCCGGACGTGGCGCTCGCGCCGCTGCGCAAGCGCGACCGCATCGACGTCGCGCTGCGCTACGGGCCCGGCACCTGGCCCGGCGTCGTCGCCGAGAAGCTGATGAATGAGACGATCTTTCCGGTCGCGAGCCCCGCGTACCGCAATCGCGACGGCATCGCCCCGCGCACGCCGGCCGACCTCGTCCGCGCGACGCTGCTGCGCCATCCCGCGCAACCGTGGGAACCGTGGTTCCAGGCCGCGCGGCTCGACCTCACCGAATCCGCGCGCGCGCCCCGTTTCACCGATACGAACGCGCTGATCGACGCGGCGCGGCAAGGCCGCGGCGTCGCGCTCGCGCGCCGCTCGCTGATCGAGCCCGAACTCGCGGACGGCACGCTCGTGCGCGTGTCGACGGTGCGCATTGCCGACGTGTATGCGCACTACGTCGTATGGCGCCCCGGCCATCCGCACGAAGCGGCGATCCGCACCTGGCTCGACTGGCTGCGCAGCGAAGTGCGGCGCAGGACGCCGCGACGCTGACGTCGCGGCTCACGCACGCGTCGGCATCGCCACCTTGTCGAGCGTGATCGGCAAGTCGCGCACCCGCACGCCGGTTGCGTGATAAACCGCATTGGCGATCGCGGCCGGCACGCCGGTGATGCCGATCTCGCCGATGCCGCGAATGCCGAGCGGATTGAAATGCGTGTCGCTTTCGTCGACGAAACTCACGTCGAGCGCGCCGATGTCCGCGTTCACGGGCACGTGATATTCGGCAAGATTCGCGTTCGTGAAGCGGCCGTGGCGCACGTCGAGATGCGAACCCTCCTCGAGCGCGGTACCCAGTCCCCATACCATTCCGCCGATCAACTGGCTGCGCGCGGTCTTCGCGTTGAGCAGACGCCCGACGCTGTACACGCCGACGATGCGCGGGACGCGGATCGTGCCGAGCTCCGCGTCCACGCGCACTTCCGCGAACACCGCGCCGAACGAATGAGACGCGTAGCGCGACTTCTCGTCGCCCGGCTTCGTCGTCGCCTGCGCGTCGATCGGTCGACCGCCCGCGCGCGCGAGCACCGCCGCGGCCGGATCGCGCCGCGACGGCGCGCCGCGATGCACGATCCAGCCGTTGTCGACCGTCACGTCATCGGCCGCGGCGCCGTGCAGCGGCGACCCCGGATCGGCGATCGCCAGCGCGATCAGCTTCGCGCGCGCCTGCCACGCGGCCTCGCGCACGGCCGGCGCCACGCTCGCCGCCGACTGCGAGCCGCCCGATACCGGCGCGCGCGGCAGGCTGGAATCGCCGAGCACGAAGCGCACGTTCCGCGGCGCGAAACCGAGCGCATCGGCCGCGACCTGGGTCATCACGGTGTAAGTGCCGGTGCCGATGTCCTGCGTGCCCGACGCGACTTCGGCCGTGCCGTCCGGCAAGATCCGCGCACGCGCCGACGCCTCGCTGCGGTTCGCCGGATACGTGGCGGCCGCCATCCCGAGGCCGATCAGCGTGTCGCCGTCGCGCATCGTGCGCGGCGCGCCGGCTCGGCGCGACCAACCGAAGCGCTGCGCGCCGACGCGGTAGCATTCGCGCAGCGCGTTGCTCGACCATGGCTTGCCGTCCTGCGGATCGACTTCCGCGTAATTCGCGAGCCGCAGCGCGACCGGATCCATGCCGAGCCGCCACGCAAGCTCGTCCATCGCCGATTCCAGCGCGAACGAGCCGGACGCCTCGCCGGGCGCGCGCATGAACGTCGGCGTGCCGACGTTCAGCGACACGATCCGGTGCGTGGTCGCGTGGTTCGGCACCGCGTACAGGATGCGCGACGGCATCCCGCAGGTCTCCATCCAGTCCTCGAACGTCGACGTGGTGGCGATCGTGTCGTGGCGCATCGCCGTCAACGTCCCGTCCTGGCGCGCGGCCAGCACGATGCGCTGCTCGGTGAACGGCCGCCCGCCGACCGGGCCGAACATCTGCGGCCGCGTCAGCGCGAGCCGAACCGGGCGCCCGACCTGTTTCGCCGCCATCGCGCACAACGACACGTGCGACCACGACGAACCCTTGCAGCCGAAGCCGCCGCCGAGGAACGGCGAAATCACGCGCACCTGCTCCGGTGCGATGCCGAAGACCGCGGCCACCGCCGCGCTCGTGCCCGACACGCCCTGCGTCGCATCGTGCAGCGTGAGCATCGGGCCGTCCCAGCGCGCCATCGTCGCGTGCGGCTCGATCGGGTTGTGGTGCTGCATCGGCGTCGTATAGGTTGCGTCGATGCGCACCGCGCCTTCGCGCAGGCCGGCATCGAGGTCGCCGCGCTGCGTGTCCATCGCACGCCCCTGCTGTTTCGGCGGCACGCGCGCGCCGTGCTTCGCCTGCGCGAAATCGAGCACGGCCTCGCTCGCGCGATAGCGCACCTGCACGGCGTTCGCGGCGTCGGTCGCCTGCTCGAGCGTCTCGGCGACGACGACCGCGACGGGCTCGTTGCTGTAGCGCACCGTGTCGTCCTGCAACAACGTGAGCCGGCGCCCGGCGGGCGGCGACAGCGGCGGCCGGCCGCCGTCGGGCAACCGCATCGCGTTCTCGTGCGTGATCACGATCAGCACGCCCGGCATCGCGCGGGCGCGCGCCGCATCGATCGATTCGATGCGCCCGGATGCGATCGTGCTCGTCACGAGCACCGCGTGCGCGAGCCGCGCATCGGCAAACTCGGCCGCGTAGTGCGCGCCGCCCGTCACCTTGAGTACGCCGTCGACACGGTCGAGCGGCTGTCCCGTCAACGTGTTCATGCGACACCTCCCGTCGTGGCGGCTGCCGTTGCGACCGCACGGACGATCGCCCGCTGCGCGAGCGCGACCTTGAATCCATTGCCGTCGAGCGGCCGCGCATCGCGCAACGCCAGCGCGGCCGCCTCGCGCAGCGTCGCGTCGGTTGGCGTGCGGCCCGCGAGATGCGCTTCCGCCTCCAGCGCCCGCAACGGCTTGTGGGCGACGCCGCCCAGCGCGATCCGCGCGTCGGCAACGTGCGGGCCGTCCATCCGCAAGGCGGCCGCGACCGACACCAGCGCGAACGCGTAGCTCGCGCGATCCCGCACTTTCAGATAGTGCGCATGGTCGGCGAAGCGCGGCGGCGGCAAGTCCACCGCGGTGATCAGCTCGCCCGGTTCGAGCGTCGTGTCGAGATCGGGACGATCGCCCGGCAAGCGGTGAAACGACGCGATCGGAATCTGCCGTGCGCCGCGCGGGCCGCTCACCTGCACGACGGCGTCGAGCGCGGCGAGCGCGACGCTCATGTCCGACGGGTTCACCGCCACGCAGTGCGGACTGGCGCCGAGGATCGCGTGCATCCGGTTGTGGCCGCCGATCGCCGCGCAGCCGCTGCCCGGCGCGCGCTTGTTGCACTGCGCGAACGCGGGATCGTAGAAATACGGGCAGCGGGTGCGCTGCATCAGGTTGCCGCCGACGGTCGCCATGTTGCGCAATTGCGCGGACGCCCCGGCGAGCAGCGCCTGCGACAGCAGCGGATAGCCGGCGCGCAGGCGCGGATGATCGGCCGCATCGCTGTTGCGCACGAGCGCACCGATGCGCATACCGCCGCCGGGCAACGCATCGACCGTATCGAGGCCCGCGATCCGCGTGATGTCGATGAGCGTGACGGGCCGCGCGACGCCGCCCTTCATCAGGTCGAGCAGGTTCGTGCCGCCGCCGATGAAGGCCGTGCCGGGCCGCTGCGCCGCGTGCACGGCGCCGGCGACGTCGGTCGCGCGCTCGTAGGAGATCGCTTCCATTGCGGTGCCCTCCGTCGGCTAGCCGTGCGCCGCATGCGCGGCGCGCACGGCGGCGACGATGTTCGGGTACGCGCCGCACCGGCACAGGTTGCCGCTCATGCGCTCGCGGATCTCGTCGTCGGACAGGCGCGCGGGGCGACGCCGCACGTCGTCGGTGGCGGCGCTCCCGGCGCCGGCCGCGAACTCGTCGAGCAGCGCGGTCGCGGAGCAGAGCTGGCCGGACGTGCAGTAGCCGCACTGGAACGCATCGTATTCGACGAACGCGCGCTGCACCGGGCTCAGCACGCCGTCGCGCGCCAGCCCTTCGACGGTCGTGATCCGCTCGCCTTCGTGCATCACCGCGAGCGTCAGGCACGCGTTGATGCGCCGCCCGTCGACGAGCACCGTGCACGCGCCGCACTGCCCGCGATCGCAGCCCTTCTTCGTGCCCGTGAGGCCGGCGTATTCGCGCAGCGCGTCGAGCAGCGTGACGCGCGGTTCGAGCTGCAGCGTGTACGCGCGCCCGTTGATGTCGAGACGCACGGGCTGCGCCGGCGCCGTATCGCGGCGCGGCGCGGCCGGCTGCGCTGCCGCGTGCGGCGGCTGCGAATGAACGTGCGATGCGGCGCTGACGGTCGCGGCAGCCGCCGCGGATTGCAGGAAGCGGCGCCGCGCGGCGCTGGACGGCGTATCGTGCGGCAACGGCGGCGCCACGGGATGGCCGGGCCCGAGCGGCGACGGGGCGGCATCGCGCGCCGGTTCGGCGGACGGAGAATCGGATCGATCGCTGGACATGGCTTGTGCTCGCTCCATGGTGGAGGGACGCGGATGTGCCGCTCGTGCCCGGATGGCAGCGCAGTCGGCACGCGGATCGGCAAACGAGCAATTCCGGTGCCGCGACACCGCGGGAAGCCGCGCCTCTGCAGCGTGCCGGCGCCGGGCCGCGGCGCGCACATGCGATCGCCAGGCTGGGGCGCCCGAGATCGCGCGTTCATGACGCCACGCTGGCGCGCGGCTGGCAATTCACTGACGAAGCGGCAATAACGCCCGGTTTTCGGGCGAAACCGGCCGCCCGTCGATCGCAAGTTGCCGGTCGCATCGCCAATGGCGCGCATGGCGGCCGCTTCGCGGTGGCCGGGTTGGGAAGTTGCGCGCCGTGTAAATGCGCGCAGCATCCGCGTCTGCTGGAAAATTCCGCCATGCGTGCAGGCGGATCGCCGCGAAGGCGCGCGGTCGGCCTGACGAAAACATGTCGCGATCGCGCCCCGATCGCCAACGATTCACCGAAACGTCGCATCGCGGCGGCATACTCGAAAACGTTTCCCGATCAGCCTGCCAGGAGAGAGAAGTCATGCGTCGCGTTTCCGTCGCCGTCGTTCTGTGTGCCGCCGTATTCGTCGCCGCCTGCAGCGACGACGCACCGCCCGACGCTCACGCGACCGACGCCGCGCCGCAGGCCGGCGCATCGAGCGGCGCCGCCAGCGCGTTCAACAGCGACGCGCCCGCGAACGCCGCCGCATCCGATGCCGCGCCGCTCGCGCCGCCCGTCGTGCACTACCCGCCCGATGACGACGACGATGCGAAGCCCGCCACGAACGCGGCCGCATCGAGCGCCGCCGCCTCGTCGCCGGGTTGATTCCTTCGTAACCTGACAGGAGTCGGCACCGCTCGCGCAGAGCAGCAGGCGCTCGTGCGGAGGCGTGACGGGTATGACGTGACGGTTGGGTGGACGGCGGCGCAAACGGCACGTTCGCGCGCCGCTTCGCGAGCCACATCGAGAACGGCCGGCCGAGCGATTCAGCGCCGGCCGGCGTCAGGCCGGCGCGTCATGGGCGCGACGGTGCCGCATGCCGCGGCAGCCGCCGCGCAGCCTGCCCGTCAGACCGCGTGCGCGAGCGCGCGATCGACGAGCGCGGCCTCGAAGCCGTCGTCCGCGTCGCGAAAGCGCAGCGGCGCCGCGCAATGCACCAGCGTGTCGATGAAGTATTTCGCGCGCGGCCACGGCCCGAAGCCGGCTGCGGTGTTGATGTGCCCGGCGTCGCCGAGGTTCACGAACGCGCTGCCCAGGCGCTGCGCGAGCGTGCGCGCATCGGCGAGCGGCATCCACGGATCGGTCTCGCTGCCGATCACGATCGACGGCACCGCGAGCCGGCGCGCGTCGAACGGCCCGGCAAACGTGAATTTCTTCGGGCTGGCCGGCGCGACGAACAGCACGCCCGCAACATCGCCCACGTGCGGCCACTGCGCGAGCGCATGCGCGGCCGCGAGGCAGCCGAAGCTGTGCGCGGCGAGCACGAACGGGCCGCGCTCGCGATCGAGCAGCGCGCGCACCGATTGCGCCCAGCCCGCGAGATCGGGCGCATCCCAGTCGTGCTGCTCGACGCGCAACGAGCGCGGGAACTGCCGCTCGAGCCAGGTCTGCCAGTGGGCGCCTTCGCTGCCGTGCAGGCCCGGAACGGTGACGAGCCGCGGCGGCCACGCCGATTTGCTGCATGCGCGCATGATTGCCCTCGCTTGCTTGAAGACGAGGTTCGATTGTGGCGCCGGGTACGCGGCGACCGAACCAATATTTTGTGCTTTGCTTTTGCACGACCGGTGGCGCGGTGGCGGCCGGTGGCCGCGTGACGGCGGCCCGCACCGGCCGCGCCGTCCCGCACGACGGCGCGATGTGCCGCGAAACCGTAGAATGTGGGCTTCCCGTCAGCTTCACACGGAACCGGTCCCCGCGCCGACGCGCCGGACCGCTCGTCAGGAGACGCCCGATGTCCGCTACGTCCGCCGGTGCGCTGCACCCGGCTTCGCTTGCCGTTCCCGCGGCGCGCCTTGCCGGCGCGCGCGCCCTCACGCAATGAAGATCCTGTTCTACTCGCCGCATCAGGAAGCCGGCGCATGGCGCGACGAGATCGCGCGTGCGCTGCCGGAAGCCGAACTGCGCGCGTGGCAGCCGGGCGATACGGCTGCCGCCAACTACGCGCTCGTGTGGCGCCCGCCGCGCGAGTTGTTCGCGCCGCGCGACGGCCTGCGCGCGATCTTCAACCTCGGCGCGGGTGTCGATGCGCTGCTCGCGCTCGACCGCGCGCATCCGGGCACGCTGCCCGCGCACGTGCCGCTGGTGCGGCTCGAGGATTCGGGCATGGCGCAGCAGATGGTCGAATACGTGACGCACGCGGTGCTGCGCTACCTGCGCCGTTTCGACGAATACGACCTGCAGCAGCGCGAGCGCCGCTGGCAGCCGCTCGAGCCGCATGCGCGCGCGAACTTCACCGTCGCGGTCCTCGGGCTCGGCGTGCTCGGCGCCGAGGTCGCCCGCGCGCTCGCCGCCCTCGGCGTGCCGGTGCGCGGCTACAGCCGCAGCGCGAAGCAGCTCGACGGCGTCACGACCTTCGCCGGCGACGGCGCGTTCGACGCGTGCATCGACGGCGCGAAGGTGCTCGTCAACCTGCTGCCGAGCACGCGCGACACCGACGGCATCCTGTCGTCGCGCGCATTCGCGCGACTCGCGCCCGGCGCGTACGTCGTCAACGTCGCGCGCGGCGCGCATCTCGTCGAAGCCGACCTGCTCGACGCGCTCGCGAGCGGCCAGGTCGCCGCGGCCACGCTCGACGTGTTCCAGCACGAACCGCTGCCGGACGACCATCCGTTCTGGCGTACGCCGCGCATCACGATCACGCCGCACAGCTCGGCCGAGACGCTGCGCGCGGAAGCCGTCGAGCAGATCGCCGGCAAGATCCGCGCGTTCGAGCGCGGCGCGCCCGTCAGCGGCATCGTCGACTACGCGCGCGGCTACTGAATTCCGCCACAAAGAGAAACCAGGAGACAACCATGACGTTCCCCACCGCCGTCAAGATCGTCGAAGTCGGCCCGCGCGACGGGCTGCAGAACGAGAAGACCTTCGTGCCGACCGACGTGAAGATCGCGCTCGTCGACCGGCTGTCGCGCGCCGGCTTCCGCAACGTCGAGGCCGCGTCGTTCGTGTCGCCGAAATGGGTGCCGCAGATGGCCGACGGCGCCGACGTGATGGCCGGCATCGAGCGTCGCCCGGGCACCGTGTACTCGGTGCTCACGCCGAACCTGAAGGGCTTCGAGAATGCGGTCGCGGCACGGGCCGACGAAGTCGTGATCTTCGGCGCGGCGAGCGAGGCGTTCTCGCAGCGGAACATCAACTGCAACATCGCCGAGAGCATCGCGCGCTTCGAGCCCGTCGCGAAAGCCGCGAAGGATGCGGGCCTGCGGCTGCGCGGCAGCGTGTCGTGCACGCTCGGCTGCCCGTACCAGGGCGAGGTGCCGGTCGCGTCGGTGGTCGACGTCGTCGAACGGTTCGCCGCGCTCGGCTGCGACGAGATCGACATCGCCGACACGATCGGCGTCGGCACGCCGAAGCGCACGCGCGAAGTGCTCGCGGCCGTCACGCGCGTGTTCCCGCGCGAACGCCTGTCGGGTCACTTCCACGACACCTACGGCCAGGCGCTCGCGAACATCTACGCGGCGCTGTTCGAAGGGATCGAGATCTTTCACGCATCGGTCGCGGGCCTCGGCGGCTGCCCGTACGCGAAGGGCGCGACCGGCAACGTCGCGACCGAGGACGTGCTGTACCTGATGCAGGGCCTCGGCATCGAAACCGGCATCGACCTCGCACAGGTCGTCGCCGCCGGCGATTTCATCTCGAACGCGATCGGCCGCGCGAACGTGTCGCGCGCCGGTCGTGCACTGCTCGCCAAGGCGCAGAGCGCGGCCGACGCCGAGAACTGCGTCTGATCACCTCGTTCCACGGATTCCCCGACATGACGACACCCGCTTCATTCGATTCCCTCCCCGATTCCGCGCGACGCGTCGCGCTGCTGCTGCGCGAGCGCGGCCATGCGAAAGGCATCGTGATGCTCGCCGAAACCGGCAAGACGTCGGCCGAGGCCGCGGCCGGGCTCGGCTGCTCGGTCGCGCAGATCGCAAAGTCGATCCTGTTTCGCCGGCAGGCCGACGGCGCGCCCGTGCTGGTGATTGCGAGCGGCGTCAACCGCGTGGACGAAAGGAAGGTCGCCGAACAGGTCGGCCCGGTCGGCCGCGCGGACGCGAAGTTCGTGCGCGACAACACCGGCTATGCGATCGGCGGCGTCTGCCCGATCGGCCATCTGGTCGAACCCGTCACGCTGATCGACGCCGATCTGCTCGCGCTCGACAGCCTGTGGGCCGCCGCCGGCCATCCGCACGCGGTGTTCAACCTGTCGCCGCACGAACTCGTGTCGCTCACCGGCGCGCCGGTCGCGGACGTCGCGTTGCGGGAGTCCGCATGAGCGACGTGACGATGCCGGTCGCCACGGTCGCGTCGCCGTGCACCGACGTCTGCCGGATCGATCCGCGCACCGACTGGTGCGCGGGCTGCCTGCGCACGCGCGGCGAGATCAAGGGATGGCGTACGTCGGACGACGACGCGCGGCGCGCGCTGCTCGCGCGGCTCGACGCACGGCGGCGCCTGATCGCAGGCAGCGAGACATAAAAAAAAGCCGTTCAGCCTCACGGGCGAACGGCATCGAGATCGGAATCCTGTGAACGTGATCAACGTCACAGCCCGCATCATACGAGCGACGCGGCCGCATCGCATCGGGTGTTTCCCTACAACTTCTTACAGCGCTTTTCCGAGTGCGCGCGGCGTCCGCTGGGCGTCGTTTCAAGCGCAATCTCCGTTCCCGACTCGCCCCTTCGACGGCCGCTGCATGAGCCCGCCGCGGCGCCGAATCGTCTGACCGTATCAGTTGCCGACCGCCGTGCGACGCGCCGGCACGATGCGCCAGCCGAGGTTCACGCCGGCCGCCGCGAGCAGGATCAAGAGCGCGCCGACCACCTGCGTCCACGCGAGCGTCTGCCCGAACGCGACGCGATCGACGACGATCGCGACGACCGGATAGACGAACGACAGCGCGCCCGTCATCGCGGTCGGCAGCTTCTGGACCGCGCCGTACAGCAGCACGTACATCAGCCCGGTGTTGACGATGCCCAGCACGATCAGGTCGGCCCATTGCCCGACCGTCGCCGGCAAGGTGTCGAAGTGTGCGAACGGCGCAAGCAGCAGGACGCCGAGGCCGACCTGCAGCAGTGCGAGCAGATGCGGCGGCGTGCCCTTCAGGTGCTTCGTGATGATCGACGAGATCGCATACAGGAACGCCGCACCGAGCGACAGCGCGACCCCTTCCAGGTATTCGCCGGGCACCGCGAGCACGGCCGGCTCCACGCGCACCACGAACACCAGCCCCGCGAACGCGAGCACGAGCCACGCGACCGTCGACGCGGTGATCCGCTCGCGGAACACGATGGCGCCGAGCGCGACGAGCATGAACGGCTGGGTGTTGTAGACAGCGGTCGCCATCGAGATCGACGCGCGCGAATAGGCGGCGAAGAGCAGCAGCCAGTTCGCGACGATCGCGAGGCTGCCGAACATCGTGAGCACGAGCATCCGCGGCGAGAACAGGGAGCGGCGCAGGAAACCGAACGCCGCACAGACGATCGCGAGCGTCGCCGTGCCGAATACGCAGCGGAAGAACACGACATTGGTCAGCGGCTGCTGCGACGACATCACGAGCCAGCCGATCGTGCCGGACATCAGCATCGCGACGATCATCTCGGCGGCGCCGCGGCGAATTTCATTCGTGGCCATCAGGAACTCCGTTGAAGAGAGTGGATGACTTCGATTCTAGAAACTTGCTTTCGCCGCAACCACGGCTAAACTGAAGTGAATCAGCCGATTCACCTTCGAAAGCAAAGCAATCATGCCGAAACGCCTTTCCCCGCCTGCCGTCGCGTCGCTCGACGCGACCGACCGCGCGATCGTCGCCGCGCTGGCCGACGACGCCCGCATCGCGACCAGCGAACTCGCCCGGCAGATCGGGTTGTCGGCGCCCGCGACAGCCGACCGCGTGCGGCGGCTCGAGGCGCAAGGCGTGATCGCCGCGTTCACCGTCGAGCTCGACCCGCGCGCGCTCGGCTACACGCTGCAGGCGATCGTCCGCGTGAAGCCGCTGCCGGGCCAGTTGCATCTGGTCGAGGAGTTGCTGCGGCGGATTCCCGAATTCGTCGAATGCGACAAGGTCACCGGCGACGACTGCTTCATCTGCCGGCTCTACCTGCGCACGATCGAGCATCTCGACGACATCCTGTCGAAGGTGACGGAGCGCGCGGAGACGAGCACCGCGATCGTGAAATCGACGCCCGTGCCGCGCCGCCTGCCGCCGCTCGCCGAAGACGAGCACGCGCACCGCTGAGCCGCGAGCGGCACGCCCCGCCGAGGCGCGGGCGACCCGCGCCGGCCGCCTGCAGGCACCGTCACGCAGCCGCGTCGCGCGCGTCGAAGAACGCGAGCAGTTCGTCGATCAGCGCGGCGGGCGCCTCTTCCGGAATGTAGTGCCCGCACTCGAGCGCACGGCCGCTGACGTCGCGCGCGACGCGCCGCCATTCGTCGAGCGGATCGAAGCAGCGGCCGACGATCCCGTGCTCGCCCCACAGCACGCGCAGCGGGCACGCGACCTTGTTGCCGCGTTCGAGATCCGCACGGTCGTGCTCGAGATCGATCGTCGCCGACGCGCGGTAGTCCTCGCACATCGCGTGCACGGCGCCCGGCTGCGCGAGCGCCGCCCGGTACGCGTCGAGCGCCTCCGGCGCGAACGGCGCCAGCCCGGCCGACCGGTTGCCCATCACGCGCTCGATGTACGCATCGGTGTGCGCGCCGACCAGCGTCTCGGGCAGCGGCTCGGGCTGGATCAGGAAGAACCAGTGGAAATACGCGGTCGCGAACGCGCGATCGGTTTTCTCGTACATCGCGAGCGTCGGCGCGATGTCGAGCAGCATCATCCGCTCGACGGCATCCGCGTGATCGAGCGCGAGCCGGTGCGCGACCCGCGCGCCGCGATCGTGCGCGCATACGTGGAAATGCTCGAAGCCGAAATGCCGCATCACGGCGACCTGGTCCGCCGCCATCGCGCGTTTCGAATACGGCGTGTGCCGCGCGTCGCTCGGCGGCCGGCCCGATGCGCCGTAGCCGCGCAGGTCGGTGGCGATCACCGTGAAGTGATCCGCGAGCGTCGCGGCAACACGATGCCAGATCATGTGGGTCTGCGGATGGCCGTGCAGCAACAGCAGCGGCGGCCCCGTGCCTCCTTTGACACCGAAAATGTCGGTGTCCTGCACCGTCACGCGAAACGGTGCAAACGCCTCAAACGACATGGTTTGTTTCTCGTTGGTTTGTTATGGCGGCTATTTTAGGAGCGCCGGCGCGTCTTCACAGCGGGGTAAGCACCCGAAACCATAGAAAGAGAACACTCACTCGATTGCCGGCACACCGCGCAGTTTGTTAAGCTCGCGTAGAATCGCACGACCGTTCGTATTAATATGAACGAACGCATTCCACAGCTACACTCGAATCACCGTCCGACCGCAACGCCCCCGGAGACTGGAGACATCACATGGCATTGCCCACCGTCCTGCAGAACCTGACGCTCCCCGTCATCGCGTCGCCGATGTTCATCGTCAGCTACCCCGAACTCGTGCTCGCGCAATGCAAGGCGGGCATCGTCGGCTCGTTCCCCGCGCTCAACGCGCGCCCGGCCGAACTGCTCGACGAGTGGCTCACGCAGATCCAGTCGGAACTCGCCGACCACAAGGCGAAACATCCCGATGCGGTGATCGGCCCGATCGCGGTCAACCAGATCGTCCACCAGTCGAACGCGCGGCTCGAACACGACGTGCGCGTGTGCGTCGAGCACAAGGTGCCGATCTTCATCACGAGCCTGCGCGCACCGGCGCGCGAGATCGTCGACGCGGTGCACAGCTACGGCGGCATCGTGCTGCACGACGTGATCAACCTGCGCCACGCGCAGAAGGCGCTCGAAGCGGGCGTCGACGGGCTGATCCTCGTCGCGGCCGGCGCCGGCGGCCACGCGGGCACGACGTCGCCGTTCGCGCTGGTCGGCGAAGTCCGCAAGATCTTCGACGGTCCGATCGTGCTGTCCGGCTCGATCGCGAACGGCGGCTCGATCCTCGCCGCGCAAGCGATGGGCGCCGACTTCGCGTACATGGGCACGCGTTTCATCGCGACGCAGGAAGCGCACGCGATCGACGACTACAAGCACGCGATCCTGAACGCGAAATCGTCGGACATCATCTACACGAACCTCTTCACGGGCGTGCACGGCAACTACATCCGCGAGAGCATCGAGAAGGCCGGCCTCGATCCGGACGCGCTGCCGGAATCCGACAAGACCAAGATGAATTTCGGCAGCGACAAGACGAAGGCGTGGAAGGACATCTGGGGTGCGGGCCAGGGCGTCGGCCTGATGGACGACCTGCCGAGCGTGGGTGCGCTCGTCGAGCGGCTCAAGCGCGAATACGACGACGCGAAGGCGCGGCTCGGCATCCCGCGCTGACGGAGGCGGCGGCCATCGCGGCCGCCATCGACGCGAAATCGTCGAGCCAGGCAAAAAGCGCGAACCGCAGCGGTTCGCGCTTTTTTTATTGCCCCGCCGCGGCGGACGATGCGGGTCAGACCGCGCGCTTCATCCGCGTGATCGGCAGCACGCGCAGACGCGCTTCGATCGACGGGCACAACGACTGCCCTTCGAAGCGCGCGGCAAGGAAGTCGACGAACGAGCGCACCTTCGCGGACACGTGACGACGGCTCGCGTACACCGCGTAGATCGGCGCCTCGTGCGGCGGCACCGAATCGAGCAGCACCGGCACGAGCCGGCCCGACTCGATGTCGTCGCCGACCACTTCGGTGCCGAGCAGCGCGATGCCCGCGCCGGCGAGCACGGCCGCGCGCAGCCCTTCGAGATGGTTCACGATCAGGTTGCCGTTCAGGCTCACGCGCGACGCGGCGGCCGCGTCGATCACCAGCGAATCGAGCATCGTCGAATTCGAATCGCGCCGCAGGTAGTTGTGGTTCGCGAGATCGGCGATCGTCTGCGGCGTGCCACGCTTCTCGAGATACTCGGGCGACGCGACCAGCAGGATGTGCGCGGTCGCGATCTGGCGCGCGACCAGCGACGACGATTTCAGGCCGTTCGGCGCCGCGCGCACCGCGACGTCGTAGCCTTCCTCGATCAGGTCGACCACGCGATCGGAGAGCGTCATGTCGACCGTCACGTCCGGGAACCGACCCGCGTAATCGGTGACGGCCTGCATCACGTGCCGCAGCCCGAACGCGGACAGCGACGTCACGCGCAGCCGGCCCTGCGGCACCACGCTCGCGGCGCCGACGGCCTGACCGGCCTCGTCGAGTTCGGACAGCGCCTGCACGAGGCGCTCATAGTATTCACGTCCGGCCTCGGTGGGCGCGACGCGTCGTGTCGTGCGATGCAGCAGCCGCGCGCCGAGCTGCTGCTCGAGGTGCATCACGTGCTTGCTCGCCATCGCCGCCGACATCTGCATGCGCTCCGCCGCGCCGACGAAGCTGCCCACTTCGACGACGTAGCGAAACACATTCATGCTGACGAGGGTATCCATCGAACTAGCTCGCAATCCCGGGGGAATCAACCAATTACGAGATAGGGTAACAAAGGCGAGGAAACAGAAAGGTCAAGAAAGGCAAAACGGCGCCGCGGGTGGCGGCGCCGTTTCGGGCGGGAAAACATGCAGCCAAAACGCGCGATTGACGCGCGCAGCCGGCGCGCCGATCGCGCGTGCGCGTCAGAACTTCGCGCGGATGCCTGCGCCGAACGTGTTGCCGGTCGACAGGCCGCTGATGTGGTCGTTCATGTAGGCCGCGTAGACGTCGGTGCGCTTGGACAGCGGATAGTCGTAGCCGACGGCCCAGGTCTGGCGCGTCTGGTCGAGGCCGCCCGCGTCGCGCGAGTACGCATACGACGCCATCGCGTTGCCCACGCCGAGCGGCACCGACACGCCGCCCTGCGCGGTGTTCACGTGCCAGCTGCCCGCGACCTGGTCGTTCTTCGTGTACATGTACTGGCCGAACAGCTTCACGAGCTTCAGGTCGTAGGTCGCGCCGACCAGCGCGATGCCCTGGCTCTTCATGCCGGTCACGAGCGCGCTCAGATCCTGCGGGCCGTTGTTGAAGTTCACGTACTGATAGACGGCGGTCGCCGCGAACGGGCCGTTCGCATAGTTGAACTGCGCGCTCCACTTCTTCGAACGGTTGTCGCCGGCCTGGTTGCCGAGTGCGTACATCGCGCCGAAATTCAGGCCACCGAACGAAGGCGACGTGTACGACAGCGCGTTGTTCCAGCCCGAATCGCCGACCGCGCCCTGGTCGCTCGGATAGGTCGGGAACGTGCCGAGGCCGAGGAACACGTGGTACACCATCGGCGAGAAGGTGTACGAGTCGTAGAACGGGTTGAACAGGATCGTCGACAGGAACAGGTGCGTCGTCAGGCGGCCTGCCGTCACCGTGCCGTACGGCGAGCTGATGCCGACGTACGCGTTGCGCGCGAAGAACGTGTCGCCCTGGAAGCGGCCGTACTGGCCGTTCTGCGCGCGGAAGAAGCTCTCCATCGTGAAGATCGCCTTGTAGCCGCCGCCGAGGTCCTCCGCGCCGTGCAGGCCCCAGTACGACGTCGACATGCCGCCGCCCGACACGTTCCACGCACGATTGCCGCCCGGGAACTTGGTGGCGCCGACCCATTCGTCGACCTGACCGTAGAGCGAGACGCTCGACTGCGCATGGACGGGTGCGGCGGCCGCCACGCAGGCGGCTGCGGCGATCAGCTTGACGGACGTGCGCGACGCACGGCGAGCGAATGCTTTCATGGGATCTCCAGGTTTTGTCGAATAGTCGATAAGTGGCGCGAGCGTTGTTTTTTGGAGCCGAGTGCTTGCGTCGTATGGGGCGCAGCCATCTTTACGGATCATTCGTCCGGTCAAAATTGCGCACACTTATTGCTGGTATAGCGCCAGCCTTAACTTCGCGGAACGTATCCATGGCCGGATGCACGGCGGCGGCCCGGCGCGAACGCGGTCGCACGGGCGGGCGGCGGCGTGGCATGCGCGTGCCGGGCGCGAAAGATAGCGCAATGCGGCGGGAAAATCAGCGGAAATCTGCGCGCGACTGTGGCGAATTCGCATCAGCCGGCGGGGGGACGCGCGCCGGGGCGCTTAGTTTCGGTAGAACGGGGAGAAAAACGGCGAGTGCGCAGGCTCTTCCTGCGAGCGGGGCGGCGGCATCGGACGACCGCCGCGCTCCTCGTTGTAGCGGGCGACGTCGGCGCGGATCGAACCGGCGCGCAGCGGGACGTTGCCGCCGCCCGGCGGGCGCGGCATCTGGCGGACCTCGGCGCTGATCGGCCGATACGGGCTTTGCGCGGCGTAGTGGCCGTACGACGGCGTCGGGCGCAGCCCCCAGCGGGAGCCGGAGCCGCTGACGCCGCCGGGACGTACGCCGGCAGGCGGCGCGGCGCGGCGCCAGACGGGACCGCCGGCGGCCGCCTGGCCGTACGCGCGCATGTCGCCGCTACCGAAGCCGTGGCCGCCGAACCCGTGACCGCCATGGGGCGGCTGGGCGAGCGCGAGCGGCATCAGCAGCGTGCCGAGCACGCCTGCCACCCATCGTCCGATCTTCCGTTTCACCCGTTCCGTCATCGTTCCGTGCCCATCGACGCCCGCCGTCGGCTCCTTTCGGCCGACCCAAGGCTTTCAGCAGTAATTTATGAGCGGGCGGAAAGTGTGTCGAGCCAAAAAGTGTTATGTCGCCGGCATCGGTGTAACACCATGTTACTGCTAGGTTTTTTCACTTCGGGGCGCGATCGCGACAGAACATTCTTCTGCTGTTTTGCGGGGGGCCGGACAGGTGTGGCGGACGCCATTGCATGCAACGGATTCATCAATCGATTCGCACAATGAATTTGTGTAGTGAATCGCCAACCGCGACAATGACGCCATCCGCGCGCGCGACGCGCGCCTTTGCCGCCCGTGCTGTTTCCGAATCGAGTTCCCGATGGCCCGTCCCCGTTTTCTTCCCGACAACTTCACGCTCGCGCTGGTCGGCACCGTCGTGCTCGCGAGCCTGCTGCCCTGCCGCGGCCCGGCCGCCCATGCGTTCAACTGGGCGACCAACATCGCGGTCGGCCTGCTGTTTTTCCTGCACGGCGCGAAACTGTCGCGCGAAGCCGTCGTCGCCGGCGCGACCCACTGGCGGCTGCACGCGGTCGTGCTGCTCAGCACGTTCGCGCTGTTCCCGCTGCTCGGCCTCGCGCTGAAGCCCGTGCTGCAGCCGCTCGTCACGCCGACGCTGTATGCGGGCGTGCTGTTCCTGTGCACGCTGCCGTCGACGGTCCAGTCGTCGATCGCGTTCACGTCGATCGCGAAGGGCAACGTGCCGGCCGCCGTGTGCGCGGCATCCGCGTCGAGCCTGCTCGGGATCTTCGTCACGCCGGCGCTCGTCGGGCTGATGATCACGTCGCAATCGGCCGCCGCCGCGTCGCCGTGGAGCACCGTCGGCAGCATCGTGATGCAGTTGCTCGTGCCGTTCATCGCCGGCCAGTTGCTGCGGCCCGTGATCGGCGGCTGGATCGACCGCAACCGCGGCGTGCTGCGCTTCGTCGACCAGGGTTCGATCCTGCTGGTCGTCTACGTCGCGTTCAGCGAGGCCGTCAACGAGGGGCTGTGGCACCAGATTCCGCCGCGCGCGCTCGGCGGGCTGCTGGCCGTCAACCTCGTGCTGCTCGCGATCGCGCTGCTGCTGACCGCGTTCGTCAGCAAGCGGCTCGGCTTCAACCGAGCCGACCAGATCACGATCATCTTCTGCGGCTCGAAGAAGAGCCTCGCGGCCGGCGTGCCGATGGCGAAGGTGATCTTCTCGGCGAACGCGGTCGGCGCGATCGTGCTGCCGCTGATGCTGTTCCATCAGATCCAGCTGATGGCGTGCGCGGCGCTCGCGCAGCGCTGGGGCGCGCGCGACACGAGCGGCGAGCAGGACGAGGGGGATGCGACGGCCACGTCGGGCGCGTTGAGTACCGGCAAGCGCTGACGTGTCTCCGGGGGGCCGGATGGCCGCCGCTGGCGGCCTCCTGCCTCCTGCCTCCTGCCTCCTGCCTTCCGCCCCTTCCAGCCGCACCCCAACGCGCTCGCGGCGCGATGCACCAACAACGCCCATCGCGTCACGAAATCTTCATTCAATTCTCCGCGAGCGGTGCCGTTAAGTCGGGCGTCCCGTCGATTCGGCTGCCCTCGCCCATGCCCGCGCTTCCCTCCGATTCCGCTGTCGCCCGCACCACGCGCCTGATCGCGGATCGCGCGCTCGCCGCCGTGTTCCAGCCGATCGTCGACCTCGGGTCGGGGACGGTCGTCGGTTACGAGGGGCTGATCCGCGGCCCGCGCGGCACCGACCTCGAACCACCCGCCGCGCTGTTCGCGCAGGCCGCGCGCGAAGGCGAAACCATCGCGCTCGAACGGGCCGCCGCGCTCACCTGCCTCGACGCGTTCGCGGCGCTCGGCTGCGACGGCAAGCTGTTCCTCAATTTCAGCGCGGGCACGATCCTCACGCTCGCCAGCGAACGCGAGCGCACCCGCCAGTTTCTCGGCCGTGCGCGCGTCGGCGCCGAGCGCATCGTGATCGAGCTCACCGAGCAGAACGCGATTCCCGACGTCGCGCACATCGGGCCGGCGGTCGCGTCGCTGCGCGACGCCGGCATCCAGTTCGCGCTCGACGACTACGGCACCGCGAACGCGAGCATGAACCTGTGGCTGCGCCTGCATCCGGACGTCGTGAAGATCGACCGTTTCTTCATCCACGACATCGCGCGCGACCCGCTCAAGTTCGAAGCGGTGAAGGCGATGCAGCACTTCGCGCAGGCGAGCGGCGCGCAGCTGATCGCGGAAGGCATCGAGAACGAATGCGACCTGATCGTCGTGCGCGACATGGGCATCTGCTGCGTGCAGGGCTTCCTGCTCGGCCGGCCGAACGCGCAGCCGTCGCGGGTGGTCGCGCCGGCCGCGCGCGACGCGATCCGCGCGCCGCACATCGCGGTGTTTCCCGGCGTGACGCGCGCGGTGCGGCCGGCCGGCACGATCGCCGGGAAGATGCTCGTACCCGCCCCGGCGCTGCCGCGCGACGCGACCAGCAACGACGTGCTCGAGCTGTTCAACCGGATGCCCGACCTGCACGCGGTCGCGCTCGTCGAGCGCGGGCGGCCCGTCGCGCTCGTGAATCGCCGCGGCTTCATCGACCGTTTCGCGCTGCCGTATCACCGCGAGGTGTTCGGCAAGAAACCGTGCCTGCAGTTCGCGAACGATGCGCCGCTGATGATCGACGTCGCGACGACCTTCGAGCAGCTCGCGCTGCTGCTCGCGAGCCACGACCAGCGCTATCTCGCGGACGGCTTCGTGATCACCGACCACGGCCGCTATGTCGGGCTCGGCACCGGCGAGAGCCTCGTGCGCGCGGTGACCGAGATGCGCATCGAGGCCGCGCGCTACGCGAATCCGCTGACGTTCCTGCCCGGCAACATCCCGATCAGCGCGCACATCGACCGCCTGCTCCAGCGCGACGCCGGCTTTCATGCGTGCTACGTCGACCTGAACCAGTTCAAGCCGTTCAACGACCAGTACGGCTACTGGCAGGGCGACGAAGTGTTGAAATTCGCCGCGACGGTGCTGGCCGGCGTGTGCGACCCGCAGCGCGACTTTCTCGGCCACGTCGGCGGCGACGATTTCCTCGTGCTGTTCCAGCGCGACGACTGGCGCGAGCGCGCCGCCGACGCGATCGCGCGCTTCAACGACGGCGCGCAGCTCTTCTACACGCAGGCCGACCGGCAGGCGGGCGGGTTGCGCGGCGAGGATCGCCACGGCAACCCGGCGTTCTTCGGCTTCGTGACGATGGCGATCGGCGCGGTCGGCGTGCCGGCCGGCGCGCACGGCGCCAAACGCTACGGCAGCGACGAGATCGCGTCGGTCGCGGCGCTCGCGAAGCGGCGGGCGAAGCAGCAGCCGGACGGGCTCGCGGTCGTCGATCTCGATGCCGGCCGCGCCGCGCTGCGCCATCGCGGCGAACCGCCGGCCGTGGCGGTGGCGGCAGGCTGAACCGCGCGCTGCCGCGGACGCACGGAACAGCTAGACGCCTGCGCACCGTGCGAGGAAACCGATGCCGGTGCGACGCAAGGTTCGGCGGTTGCGCCGCCGGCCCTCATCGTCGCGCGCGAAGTCCACGGGGCAGCACGCCTTCATGCGCGCCGCCGGCCCGCGCTCCTTCCGCTGTTTCCCGCGGCACCGTCGATGCCGCCCGATACCCGCACACGCACCTTGCCTTTTTCGCGTTTTGTTTAGTATTTTTAGTAACGGCGTTTTCGCAGATTAGCGCTTAAAAACCCGTTATTTTCGGGTATTCCCCGGTTATCCGGCCCGAATTCGGCGATGCGTTTTACTATACAATCGCTTTCACCCTAAACAAACCGGACCCCGAACGATGGGTACGACCATTCGCGATGTGGCGCGGGCGGCAGAGGTCTCGATCGGCACCGTCTCCCGCGCGCTGAAAAACCAGCCGGGCCTGTCCGAAGCGACGCGTGCGCGCATCGTCGAGATCGCGCAGCAGCTCGGCTACGATCCCGCGCAGTTGCGGCCGCGCATCCGCCGGCTCACCTTCCTGCTGCACCGCCAGCACAACCGCTTTCCGGCCAGCCCGTTCTTCTCGCACGTGCTGCACGGCGTCGAGGACGCCTGCCGCGAGCGCGGCATCGTGCCGACGCTGCTCACGGTCGGCCCGAACGACGACGTGCTGCGCCAGATGCGTCCGCACGCGCCCGACGCGATCGCGGTGGCCGGCTTCATCGAGCCCGAGACGATCGAGGCGCTCGCCGCCACCGGCCGGCCGCTCGTGCTGATCGACCTGTGGGCGCCCGGGTTGCGCTCGGTCAACATCGACAACGCGACGGGCGCGGCGCTCGCGATGCGCCACCTGCTCGCCACCGGCCGCTCGCGGATCGCCTTCATCGGCGGCTCGCCCGCGCACTACAGCATCGCGCAGCGCGCGATCGGCTACCGGCGCGCGTTCTTCGAAGCCGGGCGGCTGTTCGATCCCGCCTACGAAGTGACGATCGACGCGGGGCTCGACCCGGACACGGGCGCCGCGCGCGCGATGGAGCAACTGCTCGACGCGCCGGGCCCGCGCCCCGAAGCCGTGTTCGCATACAACGACGCGGCCGCGCTGGCCGCGCAGCGCGTGTGCACCGCGCGCGGCCTGCGGATTCCGGACGACATCGCGATCGTCGGCTTCGACAACATCCCGGCCGCCGCGCACGCGAGCCCGCCGCTCACGACGCTCGCGGTCGACAAGGAAGCGCTCGGCCGCCGCGGCGTCGAGCTGCTGCTCGCCGAAGCGCCCGAGCGCACCGAGATTTCCCTGCCCGTCGAGCTGATCGTGCGGGCCAGCAGCCAGCCCGCCGGCTCCCCGGCACTCGATACCGTAACGGCCACCGAATCATGAACATGCCTCCGGTCCAACCCTGCACGGCCGCGCCGGCCGCCCACACGCAAGCCGCACCGTTCGTCGCGAGCTTTCGCGATCCGTCGTTCCTGCTGTCGCACATCGAAGACACGCTGCGCTTCTACGCGACCCACGCCTTCGACCCGACGGGCGGCTTCTACCATTACTTCCGCGATGACGGCAGCATCTACAACCGCACGTCGCGCCACCTCGTCAGCAGTTGCCGGTTCGTCTTCAACTACGCGATGGCGTACCGCCATTTCGGCGATCCGCGTCACCTCGACTACGCGCGCCACGGGCTGCACTTCCTGCGCGACGCGCACTGGGACGACACGCTGCAGGGCTACGACTGGGAACTCGACTGGCGCGACGGCGCGAAGCGCGCGACGCTCGACGGCACGCGCCACTGCTACGGGCTCGCGTTCGTGCTGCTCGCGGCCGCGCACGCGACGATGGCCGGCATCGACGAAGCGCGCCCGCTGATCGCCGCCACCTACGAACTCGCCGAGCACCGCTTCTGGGATGCGGCCGCGGGCCTGTATGCGGACGACGCGACGGCGAACTGGAACGTGCCGTCGTATCGCGGCCAGAACGCGAACATGCACATGACGGAAGCGCTGCTCGCCGCGTACGAGGCGACCGGCCACCTCACGTACCTCGATCGCGCGGAAAAGCTCGCCACCCACATCACGCAGCGCCAGGCCGCGCTGTCGGGCGGCCTCGTGTGGGAGCACTACCATGCGGACTGGTCGATCGACTGGGACTACAACAAGGAAGACAGCTCGAACATCTTCCGTCCGTGGGGCTTCCAGCCCGGACACCAGACCGAATGGGCGAAGCTGCTGCTGATCCTCGAGCGGCACCGCCCGCTCGACTGGCTCGCGCCGCGCGCGGCCGAGCTGTTCGACGCGGCGCTCACGCACGCGTGGGACGCCGATCACGGCGGCCTGTACTACGGCTTCGGCCCCGACTTCACGATCTGCGACCACAACAAGTATTTCTGGGTGCAGGCGGAAACCTTCGCGGCGGCCGCGATGCTCGGCGCGCGCACCGGCAGCGAGCGCTTCTGGGACTGGTACGACGAGATCTGGCGCTACAGCTGGGCGCATTTCGTCGATCACCGCTACGGCGCGTGGTACCGGATCCTCACCTGCGACAACCGCAAGTACAGCGACGAGAAAAGCCCGGCCGGCAAGACCGACTATCACACGATGGGCGCCTGCTACGACGTGCTCGCGACCCTCGCGCGCGCGCAACGCAGCGAGCCGACGCAATGAGCGGCGGCACGTTTCCGGCTTTCGTGTCGGCGGGCGACATCCTGACCGACATGGTGCGCGCGGGCGATGCGCAGTGGACGTCGGTGCCGGGCGGCGCCGGCTGGAACGTCGCGCGCGCGGTCGCGCGGCTCGGCGTGCCGAGCGCGCTCGCCGGCGCGATCGGCGAAGACTGCTTCTCCGACGTGCTGTGGCACACGAGCGAAGCGGCCGGGCTCGACCTGCGCTTCCTGCAGCGCGTCGCGCGGCCGCCGCTGCTCGCGATCGTCCACGAGACGCGCCCGCCCGCGTACTTCTTCATCGGCGAAGCGAGCGCCGACCTCGCATTCGATCCCGCCCGGCTGCCGGCCGGCTGGACCGAGCACGTGAAGTGGGCGCATTTCGGCTGCATCAGCCTCGTGCGCGAACCGCTCGCGGGCACGCTGGCCGCGCTCGCGGCCGACCTGCACGCGCGCGGCGTGAAGATCAGCTTCGATCCGAACTGCCGGAACCTGATGACGGCCGCGTACCGGCCGACGCTCGAGAAGATGGCCGCCCTCGCCGACCTGATCAAGGTGTCCGACGAGGACCTGCGGCACCTGTTCGGCGGCGACGGCCCCGACGCGATCGCGGCGGTGCGCGCGCTGAATCCGCGGGCGGCCGTGCTCGTCACGCGCGGCGCGCAGGCGGCGACGCTCTACGCGGACGGCGACGTGCACGAAGCCAGCCCGCCGCGCGTCGAGGTGGCCGACACGGTCGGCGCGGGCGACGCGTCGATCGGCGGGCTGCTGTTCAGCCTGATGGCCGCGCCGCAGCGCGGCTGGCGCGAGCATCTGGCGTTCGCGCTGGCGGCCGGCGCCGCCGCGTGCCGGCACACGGGCGCGCACGCGCCGACGCTCGACGAGGTCGTCGCGCTGCTCGAAGGTTGAAGGGACGTTGAAGGAACGGTGACCGGTCGCTGATCGGTCACCGATAAACCGCACTCACCATGCTGCGCCGCAGTGCTACGATGAAGCGTCCTATTGCGGGAGAGGCACGATGGACACGAACACGTTCACCAAAGGCATCTATACGGCCAAGGCGCATACGCACCGCGCGGACAACGGCGAGTTTCAGGGCTACGTGATCCTCGCGCGGGACGACGGCGACGAGACGGAGAACATGCGCTACGACGTTCACACGACGAGTTCGAGCGAGGAAGAAGCGTTCGAGGAAGCGAAGGCGCTCGCGCACCGGATTCTCGGCGAAATCGAACTGTAAGGCGCGAGCCGTCATGCGCGCGCCGCGGCCCGGCCGCGACGCGCCGCCTGCAGCTCAGAGCAGCCGCGCCACCATCGATACCAGCATCGTCAGCACCAGCGTCGACATGAACGGGAACGGGTAGCGCCGCCCGCCGAGCGTCAGCGTGACGTCGCCCGGCATCCGGCCGATGCCGAGCTTGCCGAGCCACGGCCAGCAGCGCGTCAGGATCATCACCGCGACAAACGACGCCATCAGCCAGCGCAACATGAGGGATGCCTCGTCAGAGCGCGTGCGAGCGGTCGCCGCGCGCGAACGCGTCGAGCGTGCCGTCGATCCCGCGCGAAAACGCGATCACCTTGAACAACTCGCCCATCTCGGCTTCCGAGATCAGTTTCTGCACCGCGTTCGCGGCCGGCAGGAAGGCGTGGATGTCGGACGGATCGATCGCGGCCAGCGCGTCGGTGATGCCCGCGTTCAACAGGAAGCGCGCCTGCGACGTATAGCCGAGCAGCTCGGCGCCGGTGGCGATCGCGGCCTCGTAGATGCCGGTGAATTCGACGTGCGCGGTGATGTCCTGCAGGCCCGGGTACGCGAACGGGTCGTCGTGCGCGTGATGGCGGTAGTGGCACATCAGCGTGCCGCGGTCGCGCTGCGGGTGGTAGTACTCGTGCGCGGGGAAACCGTAGTCGACCAGCAGCACCGCGCCGCGGCCGAGCATCGTGCAGACGGTGCGCGTGAACGCGAGCGCCGCCTCGTGCGTTTCGGTCACGTAGCCGTCGCCGACGTCGAGCGCCGCGAGCACCGCCGGCAGGCCGGCCGCGCCGACCGGCCGGTCGTCGAACACGAACGCGTGCCGCGCGTCGAGCGCGACGCCGCGCTCGCGCCATGCGCCATCCGCCTTCGCGAACAGCCGCACCGGCATCGCATCGAGCACCTCGTTGCCGACCACGACGCCGTCGAACCGCTCGGGCAGCGCGTCGAGCCAGCGCACCTTGGCGGCCAGCGCCGGCACCGCGGCTTCGATCGTGTCGCGCTGCCGTTCGCGCAGCTCGCCGGACAGGTCGACGATCAGGTATTCGTCGAGCTCGACGCCCGGCGCGTCGAGCGCCGCGAGCAGCCCGGCCGCGAGCTTGCCCGTGCCGGCGCCGAATTCCATCACGCGGCGCGTGCCGCTCGCCGCGAGCGCCTCGGCCACCGGTTGCGCGAGCGTCTGCGCGAACAGCGGCGACAGTTCCGGTGCGGTGACGAAGTCGCTGCCGTCGTCGGCGCGGCGCCCGAACTTGCGCGCGCCGCCGCTGTAGTAACCGAGGCCCGGCGCATACAGCGCGCGCTCCATGAAACGGTCGAACGGCAGCCAGCCGCCGGCCGCCGCGATCTCGTCGCGCAGTTGCGCGGCAAGGGTTTCGGACTGCGCGAGCGCGTCAGGGCCGGGAGCAGGTAAACTAGCGGGTTCGTGAGCTTTCGGGTTCATCCCGGCATTGTAAATGACCGTTTCAGCCGATACGTCGACCCCACGCGTGGTGCTCGTCACGGGCGCCCTGAGCAGCGCGGCCGTGCTCGACGCCGATCTGGCCCTGGAGGCCAATGCCGCGGCCCTCGTCGCCGCGTGCGGCGAAGCGCTCGGCCGGCCCGCATGCGCGGTGTTCGTCAGCGCCAGCGCAGGCGCCGACGACGCGCACACGGTGGACGGCGCGTCGCTCGCCGCCGCGCTCGCGCGCAACGTGACCGCGCCGCTCGCGCTGGCCCGCGCACTCGCCGATGCGACGCCCGACGCCGCGCGCGAGCACGAAGCGCTGCGCGCGTGCGCGATCCACGTACTGGATCAGGCGCTGTTCCACCCCGCACCGGCGCAGCTGTCGCACGCGCTGATGCAGGCCGCGTTGAACCGCGCGACGTCGGCGCTCGCGCTGGCGCTCGCACCGAAGGTGCGGGTCGCGGCGCTCGTGCGCGGCCACGCGCCGCACGCGGACGACATCGCGGCGGCCGCGTGCTATCTCGCGAGCGCGCCCGGCGTCACGGGCGCGACGCTGACCGTCGACGGCGGCGAGCACCTGGTGCCGCCGGCCGCCGGCCCGAATGAATGAACCGCGCGGGCGCGGCCTGACCGCCGCCGCCCGCGCCGCTTTGCGTGCGCGCACGCCAATTTGACTGGGACGACCATGTTTTCCGCTCTCCTGCACCCCCGCCTCGCGGATTGCCGCAGGCTCTACCTGCGCGACTACGAGGTGCACATCAACATCGGGGCCTTCGAACACGAGAAGCGCGGCGAGCAGCGCGTCGTCATCAACGTCGACCTGTTCGTGCCGCTCGCGCTGTCCACCCCGGTCGACGACCGGCTGCACGAAGTCGTCGACTACGATCTGATGAAGCAGAGCGTCGCGCAATGCGTGGCGCGCGGCCACATCCACCTGCAGGAGACGCTGTGCGATTCGATCGCCGCGCACCTGCTGGCGCACGATGCCGTGCGCGCGGTACGCGTCCGTACCGAGAAACCGGACGCCTATCCGGACTGCGACGCCGTCGGCGTCGAAGTCTTTCGCATCAAGGACGAGGAGCGCGCATGAACGCCCCCCACATGAACGACACGGCGGCCGACGCCACGACCGCCGAAACCGGCCGCCCCGCGCTGACGCGCCGCGAGCAGAAGGAAGCGTACGAGAACAACAAGCTGTTCAAGCGGATCGTGCGCCAGGTCGGCCAGGCGATCGGCGACTACAACATGATCGAGCAGGGCGACAAGGTGATGGTGTGCCTGTCGGGCGGCAAGGACAGCTACGCGATGCTCGACGTGCTGCTGCGCCTGCGCGAACGCGCGCCGATCGACTTCGACATCGTCGCGGTGAACCTCGACCAGAAGCAGCCGGGCTTCCCCGAGCACGTGCTGCCCGAATACCTGAAGCAGGTCGGCGTGCCGTTCCACATCGAGAACCAGGACACCTACAGCATCGTCAAGCGGCTCGTCCCCGAAGGCAAGACGACCTGCTCGCTGTGCTCGCGGCTGCGCCGCGGGATCCTGTACCGCGTGGCCGGCGAGCTCGGCGCGACCAAGATCGCGCTCGGCCATCACCGCGACGACATCGTGCAGACGCTGCTGCTGAACATGTTCTACGGCGGCAAGCTGAAGGGAATGCCGCCGAAGCTGCAGTCGGACGACGGCAAGAACATCGTGATCCGCCCGCTCGCGTACGTGAAGGAAACCGATCTCGAGAAATACGCGGAGCTGCGCGAATTCCCGATCATCCCGTGCAACCTGTGCGGCAGCCAGCCGAACCTGAAGCGCGCGGAAATGAAGGCGCTGATCCGCGACTGGGACAAGCGCTTCCCGGGCCGCGTCGACAACATGTTCAACGCGCTCGCGAAGGTCGTGCCGTCGCACCTGATGGACACGACGCTGTACCCGTTCCAGTCGCTGCGCGCGACGGGCGAAGCCGATCCGCAGGGCGACATCGCGTTCGACGAGGAACCGTGCGCATCGGGCGACGACACCGCGACGCCGGGCGCGTCCAAACCGATCTCGATCGTCCAGTTCGACGACCTGTAAGCAGGGCCGGAACACCCGCCGGAACCGGGCGCCGGCCGCCCTTTCCGGCGTCGCGCGCCCGCCGCGGCAGGCCCGGAACGGCGGGAGCCGCATGCTAAAATGGACGGCTTCGAACTCCTCTGACAAGCTGGCGCCATGAATATCGTGATTTTGGCGGCAGGCACCGGCAAGCGCATGCGTTCCGCGCTGCCGAAAGTGCTTCACCCCCTGGCCGGCAGGCCGCTCCTCTCCCACGTCATCGACACCGCGCGCACGCTGCAGCCGTCCCGGCTCGTCGTCGTCGTCGGCCACGGCGCCGAGCAGGTCCAGGCCGCGGTCGCCGCGCCCGACGTCCAGTTCGCGGTGCAGGCCGAGCAGCTCGGCACCGGCCATGCGGTCCGCCAGGCGCTGCCGCTGCTCGATCCCGCGCAACCGACGCTCGTGCTGTACGGCGACGTGCCGCTCACGCGCGCGTCGACGCTGCAGCGTCTCGTCGATGCCGCACGCGAGGGCCGCTACGGGATCCTGACCGTCACGCTCGACGACCCGACCGGCTACGGCCGCATCGTGCGCGACGCGTCCGGCTTCGTCACGCGCATCGTCGAGCAGAAGGATGCGTCGCCGGAAGAGCTGAAGATCGCCGAGATCAACACCGGCATCATCGTCACGCCGACGGCGCAGCTGTCGATGTGGCTCGGCGCGCTGAAGAACGAAAACGCGCAGGGCGAGTACTACCTGACCGACGTCGTCGAACTCGCGATCGAGGCCGGCTTCGAGGTCGTCACGTCGCAGCCCGACGAGGAATGGGAAACGCTCGGCGTGAACAGCAAGGCGCAACTCGCGGAGCTCGAACGCATTCACCAGCGCAACGTGGCGGACGCGCTGCTCGTCGACGGCGTCACGCTCGCCGATCCGGCGCGCATCGACGTGCGCGGCACGCTGCGCTGCGGGCGCGACGTGTCGATCGACGTGAACTGCGTGTTCGAAGGCAACGTGACGCTCGCCGACAACGTGACGATCGGCGCGAACTGCGTGATCCGCAATGCGTCGGTCGGCGCCGGCACGCGCATCGACGCGTTCACGCACATCGACGGCGCCGCGCTCGGCGCGAACACCGTGATCGGCCCGTACGCGCGGCTGCGCCCCGGCGCGCAGCTCGCGGACGAAGCGCACGTCGGCAACTTCGTCGAGGTGAAGAACGCGGTGATCGGCCACGGTTCGAAGGCGAACCACCTCACGTACATCGGCGACGCCGACATCGGCGCGCGCGTGAACATCGGCGCGGGCACGATCACCTGCAACTACGACGGCGCGAACAAGTTCCGCACCGTGATCGAGGACGACGTGTTCGTCGGCTCCGACACGCAGCTCGTCGCGCCCGTGCGGGTCGGCCGCGGCGTGACGATCGCCGCCGGCACGACGATCTGGAAGGACGTCGCCGAAGGCGTCCTCGCGTTGAACGAGAAGACGCAGACCGCGAAGAGCGGCTATGTCCGGCCGGTCAAGAAGAAAAGTTAACCTCATGCGGGTGCCGGACGGCATCCGCTTCCACATAGAAGGTAGATTTCATGTGCGGCATTGTCGGCGCAGTTGCGCAACGTAATATCGTTCCGGTGCTGATCGAAGGTCTGCGGCGCCTCGAATACCGCGGCTACGACTCGTGCGGCGTCGCCGTGCTCGAGCCGGGCGCCCCGAAGCGCGCGCGCAGCGTCGCCCGCGTCGCCGATCTCGATACACAGGTGCAGGAATCGCACCTCGAAGGCACGACGGGTGTCGCGCACACGCGCTGGGCCACGCACGGCGCGCCCGTCACGCACAACGCGCACCCGATCTTCTCGTCGAACGCGCTCGCGCTCGTGCACAACGGCATCATCGAGAACTTCGAGCCGCTGCGCGAAACGCTGCGCGCGAAGGGCTACGAATTCGTGTCGCAGACCGACACCGAAGTGATCGCGCATCTCGTGCACAGCCTGTATCGCGGCAACCTGTTCGACGCGGTGCGCGAAGCCGTGCAGCAACTGCACGGTGCCTACGCGATCGCCGTGATCCACAAGGACCAGCCGCACACCGTCGTCGGCGCGCGCCAGGGCTCGCCGCTCGTCGTCGGTCACGGCGACGGCGAGAACTTCCTCGCATCCGATGCGCTCGCGCTCGCCGGCAGCACCGACCGCTTCACGTTCCTCGAGGAAGGCGACGTGTGCGAGCTGTCGCTCGACGGCGTGACGATCGTCGACCGTCACGGCGCCACCGTGCAGCGCGAAATCCGCGTCGTCAGCGCGTACGGCGGCGCGGTCGAGCTTGGACCCTATCGCCACTTCATGCAGAAGGAAATCTTCGAGCAGCCGCGCGCGATCGGCGACACCGTGCCGCAGACGGACGCCTTCGACGCGACGCTGTTCGGCGATGCGGCCCCCGCCGCGTTCGCGGAGATCGACAGCCTGCTGATCCTCGCGTGCGGCACGAGCTACTACTCGGGCCTCACCGCGAAATACTGGCTCGAATCGATCGCGAAGATCCCGACCCAGGTCGAGATCGCCAGCGAATACCGCTACCGCGAGTCGGTGCCGAACCCGCGCCAGCTCGTGCTCGTGATCTCGCAGTCGGGCGAGACGGCCGATACGCTCGCGGCGCTCAAGCATGCGCAGTCGCTCGGCCACACGCATACGCTCGCGGTGTGCAACGTCGCGACGAGCGCGATGGTGCGCCTGACCGAAATGCAGTTCCTCACGCACGCGGGCACCGAGATCGGCGTCGCGTCGACGAAGGCGTTCACGACGCAGCTCGTCGCGCTGTTCGTGCTGGCCGCGACGCTCGGCAAGCTGCGCGGGCACGTCGACGCCGCGCAGGAAGCGCAATTCCTGAAGGAGCTGCGCCACCTGCCGGCCGCGCTGAACAGCGTGCTCGTGCTCGAGCCGCAGATCATCGCGTGGTCGGAGGAATTCGCACGCAAGGAAAACGCGCTGTTCCTCGGCCGCGGGCTGCACTACCCGATCGCGCTCGAAGGCGCGCTGAAGCTGAAGGAAATCTCGTACATCCACGCCGAGGCCTATCCGGCCGGTGAACTGAAGCATGGGCCGCTCGCGCTCGTCACGGAAGCGATGCCGGTCGTCACGGTTGCGCCGAACGACACGCTGCTCGAGAAGCTGAAGTCGAACATGCAGGAAGTGCGCGCGCGCGGCGGCGAGCTGTACGTGTTCGCCGATGCCGATACGCAGATCGTCAACGACGACGGCCTGCACGTGATCCGGATGCCGGAGCACTACGGCCAACTGTCGCCGATCCTGCACGTCGTGCCGCTGCAACTGCTCGCGTATCACACCGCGTGTGCACGCGGCACCGACGTCGACAAGCCGCGCAACCTCGCGAAATCGGTGACGGTGGAGTAAGGCCGGACGTCGGGATGGCCCCTCGCCGGGCCGTCCCGACCGTATGCGGATGCGAGGTCGGCCATTCGGCCAGGTCGAAATATGTACCACGTAGTGGTATATAATCCTGTGCTAACTCGACCGGCTCGACATGTCTGCCTCCGTACGACGCGTCTTCAAGACGAAGTGGTTTCACACGGCAGCCGGGAAAGCGGGAATCGCCGATGACGAGCTCTGCCGCGCGGTGCGGGATCTGGCCCGCGGCCAGGGCGTCGATCTCGGCGGCAACGTGTGGAAGAAGCGCCTCGGCGGCAATCGGCAGCGCGGGATCGTGCTGGGCAAGGTCGGGCACACGTGGGTGTTCGTGTTCCTGTTCGCGAAATGCGACCGCGAGAACATCGACGCACGCGAACTGCGCGCCTTCAGAAAGCTCGCCGCGGATGTCGGCCGACACACCGACAGCGACATCGCGACGCTGGTTACCCTGAAAGAGTGGGTGGAGATGTGCAATGGCTAAGAGTCGATTCAAGAGCGACGCAACGGAGGCGATCCACAGCGCCGCGTCCGGCCTTTATCGTGCGCAACTGATCGACAAGAAGACGATGCGGGAATACGACGATCTCTGCATCGAAGCCGCCCCGCAGTTCGATCCGGAAGCGATCGCCCGCATTCGCAAGTCCGTCAACGTCAGCCAGAGCGTGTTCGCGCTCTACCTGAACACGACGACCTCGACGATCCGCCAATGGGAACAGGGCGACAAGCGGCCGAGCGGCATCGCCGCGCGCATGCTCCAGATCGTCGAGAAACACGGACTCGAGGTGTTCTCCTGAGCCGGCTTCCCCGAGTGCAGAGGCACGGCCCCGGCCGGACGCGCGCCGCAACGAATATGACGGAGAGACAATGGTAAGACTGTTTGGATGCGGATTGCTGGCGCTGACGTTCGCGTCGACGGGCTGGGCCGCCGAGCACTATGTCGAGGTCTGGAACCCGCCCGAGGCGCGGCAGCCTGCTGCCCGTACGCCGGATGCCCGTATGCCGGCCGCCCACACAAGCGCCGACGCACGCACCGGCAAGAGCGCGGAGAAGCACGCGAGCGCCGCCACGCCGAAAGCCGCGGCGAAACCGCACAAGCGCCGCGTCGCGCAGGCCGTGAAGGCCGGCCCGCACCGCCCGGCCGCCGCCGCGCCCGACACGCCGGCCGCGCCGCGCCCGGTTGCGCAGCCGGCACCCGGGCGTCTCACGGTGATGCAACCCGCCGCACCGGATGCGACGCACGCGCCCACCTTCTCCAACATCCCGCGTCAATACACGCCGGACGGCAACGTGCTGCAGGTCGGCACGCACGGCCGCGCGGCGGAGGTGACTCGATAATGGAAGCGCAGACCTACCACGGCTACCAGATCTGGGGCCACGCGATCCTGCAGCAGGACGAGATCATGCAGCCCGAGCGCTTCGCGGCAAGCGGCACGATCACGCAGAACAATCGGCTCGTCGAGGCGTCGGGCGTGCTCGGCGTGTTCGACACCGAAGACGACGCGCGCGATGCCGGGCTCGAATGGGCGCGCGCGTGGATCGACAACCACAGCTGACGCACGCAACGCGCGCATCCGGGGCCGCCGTCAGCAAGGCCGCGCAGGTGCATCGCGCACCGCACATGAACAAGGGGCGTCCATGACGCCCCTTGTTTCATTCGAACCGGGAAACCCGGAAACACTCACGCCGCGGCGCGCGGCGGCCTCACCGTCTCCTGCGGCCGGCCGACGAACCGTGCCAGCACGAGGATCGCCACCAGCGTCGCGACGTACGCGGCGATCTGGATCCCCGCCGGGCGCGCGGTATAGCCGATCAGCGTATGCAGCGCCTTGCCGACGATGCTCGTTTCCTTGAGCAGCCACGACGTGTCCCAGACCGCATCGCCCCACGACGGCACGAGCCCGGCCGCCAGCAGGAAGCCGACGCACTGGCTCGCCATGCCCGCGGCGAGCAGCACGATCAGCCCGTTGGTGACGGAGAACAGGCGCTTCAACGGAATCTGCAGCAGGCCTGCGTACATCGCATAGCCGAGCCCCGCACCGCCGAGCACGCCGAGCAGCCCGCCGGCGATCATCTGCGGCGTCTGGCCCGGATCGCCCGCGGCGATCCCGTACAGGAACAGCACGGCCTCGGAGCCCTCGCGCAGCACCGCGACGCCGACCACGATCGCGAGCCCCGTCAGCGGCCGGCTGCCGGCCGCGACCGCGCGGCCGACCTCGCCCATGTGCAGCGCCATTTCGCGACCGTGCCGGCTCATCCAGATGCAGTGCCACGCGAGCATCAGCGTCGCGACGAACATCACGCCCGCGTTGAAGACTTCCTGGCCCATGCCGGACGCCCATTGCGAGATCACGTCGGCGAACGCCGCGATCAGGCCGGCGCCGACCACGCCGCCGACCAGCCCGCCGCCCACCCACCAGCCGCGCCGCGGCACGCCCTTCGTGGCAGCCATCACGATCGAGACCACCAGCGCGGCCTCGAGCACTTCACGAAAGACGATCAGGGCAGTAGACAGCATGTCGGTATCGGCTTACTTGACGGTCAGGTGCGTCTTCGACTGCGCTTCGTGATACTCGTCGTGGAACTCGTAGGTCCCGGCCTTCAGCGGCCCGACCAGGATCTCGACCGACTTGCCGGCCGGCACGACCTTCTCCGCCTTGAAGTCGTCGCTCTCGAATTCCGCCGGCGTCGCGTCGAGGTTCTTCACGACGAATTTCACTTTCTTGCCGGCGGGGATCGTCACGCCATCGGGCGAAAACTTGTGGTCCTTCAGCGTCAGGTTGACGACGTCGTCGGCCGCGAAGGCGGACGTGGCCGAGGCGCCCAGCAGGGCCAGTGCGAAACCGATAGCGAAACGGGTCATGTGCGTAATGAACGGAAATATCGAAGGGAATCGATACTAAGATCGATTCGCATTTTCACCTCGGAGTACCCTTACTCCGAACATGGAGATCGTACGCGATCGACGTGACACGCCCGTTGCCGCGCAAGGCTCCGCCAGATTTCGTCGACAATGGATGGCCGTCAATCGGGAAAAATTCGGACTGACGCGCGCACACGAATCGCGATTCGTCAGACTTCAGCATTACAAATGGCTGATGCCGTACACCTCGTTGCGTGCGGCGCTTGACCTTCCCACCATGGCAAGCTTCATGCTGCACGTATTCGTCAACCATCCATCCGGGAGAACACGATGGAATTCGAAGTCCAGGACATGACCTGCGGCGGCTGCGCCAACGCAATCACGCGCGCGGTGACGGCCGCCGACCCCGCCGCGAAGCTCGACATCGACGTCGCGGCGAAGATCGTCAAGGTCGACTCGGCGCAAGGCGCCGAGCGCGTGCAGTCGATCATCGAAGCCGCCGGCTTCCATCCCGCGCTGCGGACCGCGTAACGCGCACCGAAGGCTGGGCGCGTCGCCGGACGGCGACACGCCCGCGCCCGGCCGCGCGTCAGCGCAGCCGGATCAGCGTCGACTTCAGTTCGGTGTACTTCTCGAGCGCATGCAGCGACTTGTCGCGACCGTTGCCCGACTGCTTGTAGCCGCCGAACGGGAAGTTCATGTCGCCGCCCTCGTCATAGCAGTTCACCCACACGGTGCCCGCCCGCAGCCGGCGCGACACGTCGTGCGCGGTCGTCAGGTTCGACGTCCACACGGCCGCGGCCAGCCCGTATTCGGTGTCGTTCGCGATCCGCACGGCCTCGTCGACGTCGTCGAACACGATCACCGACAGCACGGGCCCGAAGATTTCCTCGCGCGCGATCTTCGCGTCGGGCTTCACCTCGAACACCGTCGGCTCGACATAGAAGCCGCCCGTTTCCGCGTTCACGCGCGCACCGCCCGTGACGAGCCTGCCCTCGCCGCGCCCCGCTTCGATATAGCCGAGCACGCGTTCGAGCTGGATGCCGTCGACGATCGCGCCCATCGACACCGACGGATCGAGCGGATTGCCGGGCACGTATGCGCGGGCGGCCGCGACGAGCTTCTCGATGAACGCGTCCTTGATGTCGCGATGCACGAGCAGCCGCGAGCCGGCCGTGCACATCTCGCCCATGTTGTAGAAGATCGCGCCGGCCGCCGTCTGCGCCGCGCGGTCGAGATCGGGACAGTCGGGCAGCACGATGTTCGGTGACTTGCCGCCGAGCTCGAGCCACGCGCGCTTCAGGTTCGACTGCGCCGCATACTGCATGATCAGCTTGCCGACCGCCGTCGAGCCCGTGAACGCGATGCAGTCGACGTCGCGATGCAACGCGAGCAGCTTGCCCGGTTCGCCCGCACCCGGCACGACGTTGAATACGCCGGCCGGGATGCCGGCTTCGAACGCGAGCTGCGCGACGCGGATCGCGGTCAGCGGCGACTTCTCCGACGGTTTCAGCACGACGCTGTTGCCGGCCGCGAGCGCGGGGCCGAATTTCCATGCGGCCATCAGGATCGGGAAGTTCCACGGCACGACGGCGGCCACCACGCCGACCGGCTCGCGCGTGACGAGGCCGACGAGATGATGATCGGCCGGCGCGACCTCGCCGCCGACCTTGTCGATCGCCTCGGCGAACCATTCGACGCAGTACGCGGCGCCCGGCACGTCGACCGTCGTCGTGTCGCCGATCGGCTTGCCCGCGTCGAGCGTCTCGAGCAGCGATAGTTCGTCGAGATGCTCGCGCATCAGCGCGGCCCAGCGCAGCAGCACGGCCTTGCGCGCGCGCGGGTTCAGGCCGGCCCATACGCCTGCGTCGAATGCGCGGCGGGCTGCCGCGACGGCCGCGTTCACGTCCGCTTCGCCGCAATCGGCGACCTTCGCCAGCACGCGGCCGTCGATCGGGCTCACGCAGTCGAACGTCCTGCCGCCATGTGCGTCGCGCGACGCGCCATCGATGAATGCGCGCCCTTCGATCTCGAGCGACGCCGCCTTGTGTTGCCAGTCAGCCAAAGTCAACTTGTTCATCAGGATGCCTCAATGTTGTGGCATTCGCGATGCGGCGCGCCGCGCGCGAGGCATGCGGCCGGCCTGCAGCGAATGCGGTGACGCGCGGTCAGAAGGTCGCCGGCGAATTGGCCGACACGACCTCGCAGATCAGTTCCGCGCTGGGATTGCGAAAACGATGCGGCAAACGGCTTTCGAAGTAGTAGCCGTCTCCGGGGTCGAGCAGCCACGTCGCGCCGTCGACGGTCAACTCGAGCCGGCCCGACACGACGACGCCGCCCTCGTGTCCCGCGTGCACCAGCATCTCGGGCCCCGTGTCGGCCAGCGGCTGGTAGGTCTCGCGCAGGATGCACATGTTGCGATCCTTCACGTTCGCGCCGACGAGCTGAAACGCGAGCGACTCGTTGCCGAGGTTCGGCATCTCGTCGCGGCGCGACACGACCGCGCGCGATTCGACGAGCTCGAACGTGAAGAACTCCGCGAGACTCATCGGGATGCATTCGAGCAGTTTCTTCAGCGAGCCGACCGACGGGCTCACGCGGCCCTGTTCGATCAGCGAGATCGTGCCGTTGGTGACGCCGGCGCGTTTCGCGAGTTCGCGCTGCGACAGGCCATGCTTGTTGCGCACGAAACGCAGGCGCTCGGCGACTTCGGTGGACATCGATTCGGTTTCGGACACGATAAGTGCGATGACAAAGTGAAACGACGCATGGGACAGCCGTTGAATATTCTAATCACTTTATGCCGCACATCAGCGGGGAAAACCCTGAAAGCCGTTCGAAATAATGAACGGCATGCCGATTATTCCTTTTGCGAATCTTTTGTTCGCACTGCTCGGGAAAGCCCTGATGCAGGACCATTAAAAAACATTTGACGCCGTTATTGGCTCGTATATGCTGGCTCTCAGGTCGGCGTCATCAGGCTTTCATAGGCATCGAAAAGCGTTATCGCAACGCAACAATTGATGCCCGTCAATGTAAATGATGCAGGACCGGCGCCTCGATTATTTTAAACGCCCCGTGCGTCGAAACGATCAGGTGTTCAATACTTTCAACAAACCAGTCGAGTGTAATCGTGAGAGTCCGTGGCCCTCTGGTGAGGTGGGATCGAGGCGATGTGCGAAGTTTGCGCAGCGCCGTTCCCGCTTCCGACGGCAGTTGCGGCTGGCATAGTCCTCGCCTGCTTCACCTGTCGATCTACACCATCCTGTCCCGTCGTTCCGTTCGGCGTCACAACGCCGTTTCCGCACGCGCATTCGTCGCCGTCGATACCGACGAAGTGGCGTCGCTGCTGCCGTAGCGCCTCTCCTTTCTTCACGTCGTTCGTTTCATGTGCCGATTCGCCAACCGTATCTTCCGTGCGGTGACGGAACGCGTTCGCGCATACGTTGCCGCGTCGCGTATCGCGAGGAAACGAACGACGGCCTGATCGTCGCGCGCAGCGCGGATCGCCACGCCATCCCGTTGCGCCCATTCACCAGCGGCCGTGCGCCTCGCGCCCGGCTGCGGGGTCGTGTCGCGCCTGCGTTTTGCCGCATCCGGCTCGATGCACGTCACGTCCCTACGGATTACTGATTGACGTCATGGAAAGGAAACCTCTCGTCGGCATCACCGCCGACCTCACCCAGATCGGCGCCCACGCGTCGCATACGGTCGGCGACAAATACGTCGCCGCGATCGTCGACGGCGCGCAGGCGCTCGCGATGGTGCTGCCCGCCCTCGGCGAGCGCCAGTCGACCGCCGACGTGCTCGACGCGGTCGACGGGCTGCTGTTTACCGGCAGCTACTCGAACGTCGAGCCGCATCTGTATGGCGGCGAACCGAGCGCACCGGGCACGAAGCACGACCCGGCGCGCGACGCGACGACGCTGCCGCTGCTGCGCGCGGCCATCGTCGCGGGCGTGCCCGTGCTCGCCGTGTGCCGCGGCTTCCAGGAGCTGAACGTCGTGTGCGGCGGCACGCTGCATCAGCGCGTGCACGACGTGCCCGGCTTCGCCGATCACCGCGAGGACGACGACGCGCCGATGGATACGCAATACGGCCCCGCGCACGTCGTGCGCCTGACGCCCGGCGGCCAGCTGCATGCGCTCGCCGGCGGCCGCGACGAAGTGCAGGTGAACTCGCTGCACAAGCAGGGCGTCGCGCAGCTCGGCTCCGGCCTCGCGGTCGAGGCCGTCGCGCCGGATGGCCTGATCGAGGCCGTGAGCGTCGTCGACGCACCGGCGTTCGCGCTCGCCGTGCAGTGGCATCCGGAATGGCGACATGCGCAGGACCCGCTGTCGAGCGCGATCTTCCGCGCGTTCGGCGACGCGTGCCGCGCGCGCCGCGCCGCCCGCACGCGCGCCACGGCCGCCGCCGCGCTCGCCTGAGCGCGCCCACCAGACAACGAGAACAGACATGCAAGACATCGAAGACTTTCTGAAGCAGCATCGGATCACCGAGATCGAAGCGATCATTCCCGACATGGCCGGCATCGCGCGCGGCAAGATCACGCCGCGCAACAAGTTCACGTCCGGCGAATCGATGCGCCTGCCGCAAGCCGTGATGGTGCAGACCGTCACCGGCGAATATCCGGAAGACGGCTCGCTGACCGGCGTGACCGACCCCGACATGGTATGCGTGCCCGACACGTCGACGATCCGCCTGATTCCGTGGGCGGTCGACCCGACCGCGCAGGTGATCCACGACTGCGTGCACTTCGACGGCTCGCCGGTCGAGATCTCGCCGCGCTACGTGCTGCGCCGCGTGCTCGACCTGTACAAGGCGAAGGGCTGGAAGCCGGTCGTCGCGCCGGAACTCGAGTTCTACCTGGTCGACATGAACAAGGACCCCGACCTGCCGCTGCGTCCGCCGGTCGGCCGCACGGGCCGCCCCGAAACGGGCCGCCAGTCGTATTCGATCGAGGCCGTCAACGAGTTCGATCCGCTGTTCGAGGACATCTACGAGTACTGCGAATCGCAGAACCTCGACATCGACACGCTGATCCACGAAGTCGGCGCCGCGCAGATGGAGATCAACTTCATGCACGGCGACGCGCTGTCGCTGGCCGACCAGGTGTTCCTGTTCAAGCGCACGGTGCGCGAGGCCGCGCTGCGCCACAACATGTACGCGACGTTCATGGCCAAGCCGATGGAAGACGAACCGGGCTCGGCGATGCACGTGCACCAGAGCATCGTCGACGAGGAAACGGGCCAGAACCTGTTCACGTCGCAGGAAACCGGCGGCGCGACGTCGATGTTCTACAACTATCTCGCGGGGCTGCAGAAGTACACGCCGGCGCTGATGCCGATCTTCGCGCCGTACATCAACTCGTACCGCCGCCTGTCGCGCTTCATGGCCGCGCCGATCAACGTGCAGTGGGGCTACGACAACCGCACGGTGGGGTTCCGCATTCCGCATTCGGGTCCGGCCGCGCGCCGCATCGAAAACCGCATCCCCGGTGTCGACTGCAACCCGTACCTCGCGCTCGCCGCGACGCTCGCGGCCGGCTATCTCGGCATGACGCAGCGCCTGGAGCCGACCGAGCCGCTGGTGAGCGACGGCTACAGCCTGCCGTACCAGTTGCCGCGCAACCTCGAGGAAGGGCTGACGCTGATGGCCGCGTGCGAGCCGCTCGGCGAGATCCTCGGGCACAAGTTCCTGAAGGCGTATTTCGCGCTGAAGGAAACCGAATACGAAGCGTTCTTCCGCGTGATCAGCTCGTGGGAACGCCGCCATCTGCTGCTGCACGTGTAAGCGTGCCAACCGCATACGGAATCACGGAGGAAACATGACTTACCGCAACGAATCTGCCTGGATCCAGCCGGCCGCACCGACCGCCACGGCCGCCGCGCCGCGCGCGACGCAGGCACGCTCGACCGCCGAATACCGCGCGCTCGACGCCGCGCACCACATCCATCCGTTCTCGGACATGGGCGCGCTCAATCGTGCCGGCAGCCGCGTGATCGTGAAGGCCGACGGCGTCTACCTGTGGGACTCGGACGGCAACAAGGTGATCGACGGGATGGCCGGCCTGTGGTGCGTGAACGTCGGTTACGGGCGCAAGGAACTCGCCGACGCCGCGTATCGCCAGATCCAGGAACTGCCGTTCTACAACACGTTCTTCAAGACCACGCACCCGCCGGTGATCGAGCTTTCCGCGATGCTCGCGGAAGTGACGCCGGCCGGCTTCAACCACTTCTTCTATTGCAACAGCGGCTCGGAAGGCAACGACACCGTGCTGCGTCTCGTGCATCAGTACTGGCGCGTGCAGGGCAAGCCGCAGAAGAAATACGTGATCTCGCGCAAGAACGGCTATCACGGCTCGACGATCGCGGGCGGCACGCTCGGCGGGATGGGCTACATGCACGAGCAGATGCCGTCGAAGGTCGAGCACATCGTGCACATCGACCAGCCGTACTTCTTCGGCGAAGCGCAAGCCGGCGAAACGCTCGAAGCATTCGGCCTCGCGCGCGCGCAGCAGCTCGAAGCGAAGATTCTCGAACTCGGCGCGGAGAACGTCGCGGCGTTCATCGGCGAGCCGTTCCAGGGCGCGGGCGGCGTGATCTTCCCGCCGTCGACGTACTGGCCGGAAATCCAGCGGATCTGCCGCAAGTACGACATCCTGCTGGTCGCCGACGAAGTGATCGGCGGCTTCGGGCGCACCGGCGAATGGTTCGCGCACCAGCACTTCGGCTTCGAGCCGGACCTGATCACGATGGCCAAGGGCCTCACGTCGGGTTACGTGCCGATGGGCGCGGTCGGCATTCACGAGCGCGTCGCGCGCCCGATCATCGACAACGGCGAATTCAATCACGGCCTCACGTATTCGGGTCACCCGGTGGCAGCCGCCGTCGCGATCGCGAACCTGAAGCTGCTGCGCGACGAGGGCATCGTCGAGCGCGTGAAGACCGATACCGGCCCGTACTTCCAGGCGCTGATGCGCGAAACCTTCGCGCGTCATCCGATCGTCGGCGAAGTGCATGGCCACGGGATGGTCGCGAGCCTGCAACTGGCCGAAGCGCCGGCCGCACGCCTCCGCTTCGCGAACGGCGGCGACGTCGGCACGATCTGCCGCGACTTCTGCTTCAACGGCAACCTGATCATGCGCGCGACCGGCGACCGGATGCTGCTGTCGCCGCCGCTCGTGATCTCGCGCCAGGAAATCGATGAACTCGTGTCGAAGGCGAAGAAGGCCGTCGATGCCACCGCCCAGCAACTGGGTATTTCGTAACGGTTTTTGCCTACAGGCGTGCGGCGGGCGCCGCACGCCGCCATCATCCAGGGGAATTCCACCATGCGTGCCTGCATTCTTCGCCAAGCCTGTTCCGTCGCCGCCCTCGCCGCCGCGGCCGCGCTCACGTCGGTCGCCAGCCCGTCGGCGCATGCCGACGAACTGAACGTCTACAACTGGTCCGACTACATCGCGCCGGACACGATCCCGAACTTCCAGAAACAGACGGGTATCCACGTCAAGTACGACAACTACGACAGCGACGACACGCTGCAGGCGAAGCTGCTGGCCGGCAGCTCGGGCTACGATATCGTCGTGCCGACGTCGAACTACATGGCCAAGCAGATCCAGGCCGGCGTGTACCAGAAGCTCGACAAGTCGAAGATTCCGAACCTCGCGAACCTCGACCCGCTGCTGATGAAGATGATCGCCGACGCCGATCCGGGCAACCAGTACGGCGTGCCGTGGGCCTACGGCACGGACGGCATCGGCTACAACGTGCAGGCGGTGAAGAAGGCGCTCGGCGACAAGGCGCCGGTCGACAGCTGGGCGCTGGTGTTCGACCCGGCCAACATGGAGAAGCTCAAGGGCTGCGGCGTGTCGTTCCTCGACCAGGCCGTCGACGTGTTCGCCGCCACGCTGCAATACATGGGCAAGGACCCGAACAGCAAGAACCCCGGCGACTACCAGGCTGCCTTCGAAGTCCTGAAGAAAGTCCGCCCGTACATCACCCAGTTCAACTCGTCCGGCTACATCAACGATCTCGCGAACAACGACGTGTGCGTCGCGCTCGGCTGGTCGGGCGACATCGGCATCGCGCACCGCCGCTCGTCGGAAGCGAAGCGCTCGTACGACATCAAGTTCGCGAACCCGAAGGAAGGCGGCCTGCTGTGGTTCGACGTGATGGTGATCCCGAAGGATGCGCCGCACCCGGAAGCCGCGATGAAGTGGATCAACTACGTGTCCGATCCGAAGGTCAACGCGGCGATCACCAACACGGTGTTCTACCCGACCGCGAACAAGGCCGCGCACCCGTTCGTCACGCCGGCCGTCGCGCAGGACCCGACCGTCTACCCGCCCGAGGACGTGCTGAAGAAGATGGTGCTGATGAAGCCGATGCCGGCCGACATCCTGCGCCTCGAGAACCGTCTGTGGGCCCAGTTGAAGACGGGCCACTGACCGCCATGCATCGCGGCGGCGCAGGCATCGCGGTACGCCTGACCGCCTGAGATCCGCGGACGTCCGTCCGCTCGCGCGCCCCGCGCGCGCTGTTCCATCCGGCACGAGCCGTCGTCCGCGAGTCGCGTTGCGCGCCTCGCGCGGGGACGCTCACGCCTGCAATCCGTGAAGAACGAATGGTGACTCCCATGCAATCGATACCCTCTTCCGCTGCTGCACGACAGACCCAACCGGCCACGGCGCCCCGCACGCAAAACGACGCGTTCGTGCGCATCGAAAACGTCGTGAAGAAATTCGGCGACAGCACGGCCGTCGACAACGTGAACCTGACGATCGCGAAGAATGAGCTGTTCGCGCTGCTCGGCAGCTCGGGCTGCGGCAAGTCCACGCTGCTGCGCATGCTCGCTGGGCTGGAAACGGCGACCTCCGGCAAGATCTTCGTCGACGGCGAGGACCTCGCGTCGCTGCCGCCGTACCGCCGCCCGGTCAACATGATGTTCCAGTCGTATGCGCTGTTTCCGCACATGACGGTCGAATCGAACGTCGCATTCGGCCTGAAGCAGGAAGGCACGCCGAAGCACGAGATCAAGGAGCGCGTGGCCGACGCGCTCGCGCTCGTGCAGATGAGCAAGTACGCGAAGCGCAAGCCGCATCAGCTGTCCGGCGGCCAGCAGCAGCGCGTCGCGCTCGCCCGCTCGCTGGTGAAGCGCCCGAAGCTGCTGCTGCTCGACGAGCCGATGTCCGCGCTCGACAAGAAGATCCGCCAGAAGACCCAGCTCGAACTGGTCAACATCATCGAGAAGGTCGACGTGACCTGCGTGATGGTCACGCACGACCAGGAAGAAGCGATGACGATGGCGAGCCGCCTCGCGGTGATGAGCGAAGGCAAGATCGTGCAGATCGGCTCGCCCGGCGAAGTCTACGAATACCCGAACAGCCGCTTCTCGGCCGAATTCATCGGCTCGACCAACCTGTTCGAGGGGCGCGTCGTCGAGGACGAGCCCGATCACATCTTCGTCGAAAGCGACGATCTCGAAACGCGCATGTACGTGAGCCACGGCGTGACCGGCCCGCTCGGGATGCCGGTCGGCATCTCGGTGCGCCCGGAGCGCGTGCACGTGTCGCGCGAGAAGCCGGGCTCGAAGCACAACTGGGCGCGCGGCGTCGTCACCGACATCGCGTACATGGGCAGCTATTCGCTGTACCACGTGCGTTTGCCGAGCGGCAAGACGGTGGTGTCGAACCTGTCGAGCTCGCACCTGATGAACGACGGCGCGCCCGCGTGGAACGACGACGTGTTCGTGTCGTGGTCGCCGGCCAGCGGCGTCGTGCTGACGCAGTGAGGACGCCACGATGAGAACCTCCGCTTCCACGCCTTCCGCGCCGGTGCCGACCGGCGCTACCGCTGTCACCCAGGCTCATCAACGCCGCAGCCGCTTCTCCGTGCTGTCGCGCTTCCTGCCGTCGGGCCGCAACGTCGCGATCGGCGTGCCGTTCCTGTGGCTCGCCGTGTTCTTCGCGCTGCCGTTCGTGCTGGTGCTGAAGATCAGCTTCGCCGACCAGGTGATGGGCATCCCGCCGTACACGTCGCTCGTCGAGATCAAGGACGGCGTCGTGCACTTCGCGCTGCAGCTGTCGCACTACGCGTTCCTGCTGCAGGACGACCTGTACATCGCGACCTACCTCAGCTCGCTGAAGATGGCCGCCGTGTCGACGGTGCTGTGCCTGCTGATCGGTTACCCGATGGCGTACTACATCGCGCGCTCGGAGCCGAACCGTCGCAACGTGCTGATGATGGCCGTGATGCTGCCGTTCTGGACGTCGTTCCTGATTCGCGTGTACGCATGGATCGGCATCCTGAAGGACGACGGCCTGCTGAACCACACGCTGATCGCGCTCGGCATCATCCACACGCCGCTGCGGCTCTATCACAGCGACGCGGGCGTCTACATCGGGATGGTCTATTCGTACCTGCCGTTCATGGTGATGCCGCTGTACGCGCACCTCGTGAAGATGGACCTGACGCTGCTCGAAGCCGCGTACGACCTCGGCGCGAAACCGTGGGTCGCGTTCACGCGCATCACGCTGCCGCTGTCGAAGAACGGGATCATCGCCGGCAGCCTGCTCGTGTTCATCCCGGCGGTGGGCGAGTACGTGATTCCGGAGCTGCTCGGCGGCGCCGACACGCTGATGATCGGCCGCGTGATGTGGGATGAATTCTTCAACAACATGGACTGGCCGATGGCGTCCGCGGTGACGGTCGCGATGGTGATGCTGCTGCTCGTGCCGATGGCGCTGTTCCAGTACTACCAGGTCAAGGAACTGGGAGACGCGAAATGATCAAGCCGAGCAAACCGCTGTCGACGGGCGTTCTCGCCTTCGGCTTCCTGTTCCTCTACATCCCGATCATCAGCCTGATCGTGTACTCGTTCAACGAATCGAAGCTCGTGACGGTGTGGTCGGGCTTCTCGCTGAAGTGGTACGCGGCGCTGCTCGACGACGACGAGCTTCTGACCGCCGCGTGGCTGTCGCTGAAGATCGGCCTGCTGACGGCCACCGCGTCGGTCGTGATCGGCACGTGGGCCGGCTTCGTGCTCGCGCGCTTCGGCCGCTTCAAGGGCTTCACGCTGTACACCGGGATGATCAACGCACCGCTGGTGATTCCGGAGGTGATCCAGGGGATTTCGCTGCTGTTGCTGTTCGTCGCGCTCGAGCAGATGTTCGGCTGGCCGAAGGGGCGCGGGATGGTGACGATCTGGATCGGCCACGTGATGTTGTGCGTGTCGTACGTGGCGATCATCGTGCAGTCGCGCGTGAAGGAGATGAACAAGTCGCTCGAGGAGGCCGCGCTCGACCTGGGCGCGACGCCGCTGAAGGTGTTCTTCGTGGTGACGCTGCCGCTGATCTCGCAGGCGCTGCTGTCGGGTTGGCTGCTGTCGTTCACGCTGTCGATCGACGATCTGGTGCTGTCGGCGTTCCTGTCCGGGCCGGGGTCGACGACGCTGCCGCTGGTGGTGTTCTCGCGCGTGCGCCTGGGGCTGAACCCGGAGATGAACGCGCTGGCGACGTTGTTCATCACGGCCGTGACGATCGGCGTGATCGTCGTGAACCGGATGATGATCGCGCGCGAACGACGCCGGATGGCCGACCTGAAGGCCGCGTTCGCGGTGGCCTGACGGCCGGCCTCCTGCTTCGACGATAACAAGCACTGCAGACAAGCAAGACGCGCTGCCCCAGGGGGGCGCGCGATTCGATCCCGATTTGACAGGCGCACGACTAGGAGAATCCGCAATGAAGAAGAAACTGATCTGCCTGCTGGTGGCCGGCGCGTTGCCGGGCATCGCGCTGGCCGGTTCGACATCCGCCGAAATCAAGGCGCTGCAGGCGCAGGTCGCCGCGCTGCAGAAACAGATGAAGGCCATGCAGGCGCAGCTCGCCGCGAAGCCGGGCGGCGCAGGGGGGGGCGCGACGTCCGGCGCGAGCGGCGGCATGGCCGGCGGCGGCAACGCCGTCGCGGTCGCCGCCGACCCGGGCTCGCCGGATTACGGCAAGGCACGCGCGACGCTGACCAACGACGAGGTCAGCGAGATGAAGCAGCAGATCGCGAACCAGCAGCTGAAGGTCGATTCGCTGACCGACGCGGCCAACACCGGCCCGCTCGCCGGCCTGTCGGTCACCGGCTACATCGATCCGACCTACATCTACAACCGCGCGGCCGGCACGTCGTCGTTCCTGTTCGCGAACCACGAGAACGCGTACAACTACTTCAACAGCACGTTCGGCGATCTCTACCTCGACATCAAGAAGACTTTCGGCGTCGGCCCGATGGCACCATCGGCCGAGATCACGTTGATGCCGAACCGCGGCAACGGCATCACGCTGCTGCAGAACTCGCGCGGCTCGATCACCGACAACCTGCTGAACACGGCGGTGATCAACGTGCCGATCACCGCGGAAACGACGCTGGTCGCCGGCCTGATCCCGAGCTTCGGCGGCTACGAAGTGCAGCAGTCGAACCAGATGCTCACGCTCACGCACAACCTGCTGTACGATTTCTCCGATCCGGGCAGCTACGTCGGTGTCGGCGCGAACTACACGAAGGGCGCCTGGGCGTGGAAGTTCTTCCTCGGCAACGAGCAGTACCGCACCTACGGTTCGGTCACGCAGACGGGCACCAATGCGCTCGGCGACCCGATCACCACCAGCAACAAGGTGCCGACCTTCACCGCGCGCGCGGACTACACGTGGTCGAGCGCGCTCGATCTCGGCGGCTCGTTCAACATCGGCCGCCAGACGCTGTCGAGCGCGATCGACGCGGACGGTGTCGTCCACTACGGCCCGGGCGGCGCGGCGCCGAGCGGCTACGGTTCGTTCTTCTTCGGCGAACTCGACGCGACCTACACGCTCGCCGACGTGCAGTACAACGCCGAAGTCGACTACGGCCGGCAGCAGCATGCGGCGTTCAACGGCGGGCTCGCGCAGTGGTACGGGCTGTCGCTGCTCGCGCACCGCAAGTTCAACGCGCCGGTGGTCGGCCGCATGGGCGTGACGCTGCGCTACGACCTGCTCGCGAACTCGAAGAACGGTGGCGGCGGCGGCGGCATCGCGCTGAACGGCAACGGGATGGACCCGAGCAACGGTTTCGGCGTCGACGCGGACTGCCTCGCGCAGTCGAAGGCCGGCGGCGGCCTGGGCTTCGAGTGCAAGGGCGCGGTGCGCCAGGACGTCGCGCTCGACCTGCTGTTCTATCCGACCCAGCAGATCACCGTGAAGGTCGAATACCGGCACGACTGGGCGAACAACAAGGTGTTCCTGCGCAACGACGGGTCGTACGGCAAGTCCAACGACCTGCTCGCGACGCAGTTCATCTATTCGTTCTGATGCAGCACGCGCGGGGCGACGTGCCGCACGCACGGCGTCCCGCGCCGTTTTCCGGGTGGCTGCGCGCCGTTGCAGCCTTGTCGAGGGAGTCGGTTTCATGACGCAGTCTTTCACCCGCCGCGCCGATGCGCTCGCGCGCGACTCGTACTACGAAGCCACGGCCACGCGGCCCGTGGCGGACGATCCGATGCTCGACGCGGCGATCGACGTCGACGTCTGCGTGATCGGCGCCGGCTTCGCCGGCCTGTCGACGGCGCTCGACTGCCGCGCGCGCGGGCTGTCGGTCGCCGTGATCGATGCGCAGCGGCCCGGCTGGGGCGCGTCGGGCCGCAACGGCGGCCAGGCGATCACCGGTTTCGCGAAAGACGAGGTGATCGAGCAGCAGCTCGGCGCCGACGGCGCGCGCGCCGCGTGGTCGCTGTCGCTCGACGGCGTCGCGCTGATCGCCGAGCGCATCGCGCGCTACGGGATCGACTGCGACTTCACGCGCGGCTACCTGACGGTCGCGACGAAGCCGCGCCGCATCGACGACCTGCGTGCGTGGATGAACGCCGCGACGTCGCGCTGGGGCCATCCGTCGCTCGCATGGCTCGATACCGGCGAGATCCAGGCGCGCATTGCATCGACGCGCTATCTGGCCGGCGTGCACGATCCGCTGTCGGGCCATCTGCATCCGCTCAAGTACTGCCTCGGCCTTGCCGATGCCGCACTCCGCGAAGGCGTCGCGCTGTACGCGCACACGCCGGCGCTCGACGTCGTGCGCGGCGCCCGGCCCGTCGTGCGCACGCCGTCGGGCGAAGTGCGCTGCCGCTTCGTCGTGTCGTGCTGCAACGCCGGGCCCGGCGGCGTGCTGCCGGCCGCGACCGCCGCGCGCATCGCGCCGATCGCGTCGTACATCATCGCGACCGAGCCGCTCGGCCGGGCGCGCGCCGATGCACTGATCGCCCGGCGCGAAGCCGTGTGCGACAACAACTTCTTCCTCGACTACTTCCGGCTGTCGGCCGACCACCGGATGCTGTTCGGCGGCCGCGCGAATTCGGCCGGCGCGTCGCCCGCGGCGCTCGCCGAAGCGATCCGGCAGCGCATGGTCGACGTGTTCCCGCAGCTCGGCGACGTGCGCGTCGACCACGCGTGGGGCGGCTTCGTCGACGTCACGCGCAACCGCGCGCCGGATTTCGGCGCGATCGATCCGAACTTCTTCTACGTCCAGGGCTTCAGCGGCCACGGCGTCGCGCTCACCGGCATCGCCGGACGCGCGGTCGCCGGCGCGATCGCGGGCGACACGCACGCGTTCGACCTGTTCGCCCGCCTGCGTCACCGGCGCTTTCCCGGCGGCGATGCATGGCGGCAACCCGCGCTCGAACTCGGGATGCTGTACCACCGCGTACGCGAGCTGTTCTGAGCCCTTTCACTCCGCTTTCCTGATCATGCAGACATTCGCCAACCAGCCGCACGTCGCGTCGTACTACGCGGCGACCGCCAACGATACGACCCGCCACGCGCCGCTCGCCGGCACGATCGACGCCGACGTGTGCGTGATCGGCGCGGGCCTCACGGGCCTGTCCGCCGCGCTCAATCTCGCCGAGCGCGGCCATTCGGTGACCGTGCTCGAAGCGTCGCGGGTCGGATGGGCGGCGAGCGGCCGCAACGGCGGCCAGTTGATCGGCGGCTTCGCGTGCGACATCGACACGTTCGCGCAGTTCATGCCGGAAGGCGACGTGAAGCGCATCTGGGACATGGGGCTCGAGACGCTGTCGCTCGTGAAGTCGCGCATCGCGCGGCACGACATCGACTGCGCGCTGGTGCCCGGCTATCTGACCGCAGCCAACACCGAGCGCGACGCGGATGCGCTGAAACGCTGGCGCGACGAAGCCGCGAAGCGCTTCGGCTACGACCGCTTCCACTTCGTCGAAGCCGACGAACTCGGCGACTACGTGCAGTCGGCCCGCTATTGCGGCGGCCTGTACGACCCCGATAGCGGCCATCTTCATCCGCTCAACTACACGCTCGGCCTCGCGCGGGCGGCCACCGACGCGGGCGTGCGCATCCACGAGGACAGCTGCGTGACACGCTTGCGCGACGTGGCCGGCGGCCACGTCGTCGAGACGGGCGGCGGCAACGTGCGTACGCGCTTCGTCGTGCTCGCCTGCAATACCTACGTCGGCACGCTCGCGCCCGCGCTGTCGAGGAAGATCATGCCGGTCGGCACCTACGTGATCGCGACCGAGCCGCTCGGCGAAGCGCGCGCCACCGCGCTGATGCCTGCCCGCGCGGCGATCTGCGACAGCCGCTTCGTGCTCGACTACTTCCGGCCGGCGCCCGACACGCGGCTCGTGTGGGGCGGCAAGGTCAGCTATTCGACGCGCGCGCCGCGCGATCTCGCGGCGGCGATGCGCGCCGACATGCTGAAGACGTTCCCGCAGCTCGCGGACGTGAAGGTCGACTATGCGTGGGGCGGTTTCGTCGACATCACGATGAACCGCGCGCCGCACTTCGGCCGCATCACGCCGACCACGTATTTCGCACAGGGGTTTTCGGGGCACGGCGTGAACACGACCGCGCTCGCGGGCAAGCTGATCGCCGAGGCGATCGACGGACAGGCGAGCCGCTTCGACCTGTTCGACAAGATCCGGCATCGCGACTTCCCCGGCGGCGCGGCGCTGCGCACGCCGGCGCTGGTGCTCGCGATGAGCTGGTATCGGCTGCTGGATGCGTTCGGCGTGCATTGAGCGCGCGCAGCGTCACCGCGCAAAAGCAGAACGGCCGCTCGTTCGTGAGCTGCACCCCAAAAGTTGGACTAGATCCAACCTTTGGGGTGTTTTTCATGACGAAGTACGACGAACGTTTTCGGCGTCGAGTGGTTCAGGCGTACCTGGCTGGAGAGGCCGGCACCAAGACACTTGCTCACCGTTACGGAGTGGGCAGGACAATGGTGCGACGTTGGGCGGCGAGCTATCGCGAGCATGGTGAACAGGGGCTGCGCAAGAAGCACAGCCACTACGACGCGCGATTCAAGTTGTCAGTCCTTCAGCGGATGCGGCGCGATGAACTGTCGTATGCACAGGTGGCAGCGCTGTTCGGCATCCGCAATGAACGAAGCATCCCGATCTGGGAGCGTCTGTATCATGAGGGCGGTATAGATGCGTTGGCGCCTCGTCGCCGAGGGCGCCCTCCGAAAATGATCACCTCACCACCACCGAAATCCCCCGACGATACCGTGCAGAAAGAGCCGAGCCGCGAGGAACTGCTCAAGGAAATCGTGTATTTGCGCGCGGAGGTGGCATACCTAAAAAAGCTCGATGCGCTGCTGCAATCCAAGAAGCAGGCAGCGCCCAGGAAAAAGCGCAAATAGTGCGTGAGCTCAGGCAGTGTCATCCGGTAGCTGCGCTCCTGAAGGCGGCAGGCCTGGCGCGCAGCACGTTCTATTACCAGCTCAAGGCATTGGCTGCCGGCGATCGGTATGCGAATCTCAAAGCGAAGATCCAGACCGTATACGACCACCACAAGGGCCGTTACGGCTATCGGCGAATCACGGCGGCGATCCGGCAGACCGGAGATGCGATCAACCACAAGACCGTGCAACGGTTGATGGGACAGCTGCAATTGAAATCTCTGGTACGCCCAAAGAGATATCGTTCCTGGCGAGGCGAAGTCGGCCGCGTTGCCCCGAATCTACTGCGGCGTCAGTTTGATGCTGAACGCCCGAATCAGAAGTGGGTGACCGACGTGACCGAATTCAATGTAGAGGGCCAAAAGCTCTATCTATCGCCGGTGATGGACTTGTACAACGGGGAGATCGTCGCTTACCAAATGGATGAGCGCCCGAGCTTCGAGTTGGTCAGCTGCATGTTGAAGAAGGCGTTGGCCAAGCTCGATGATGAAGGACGGCCGTTACTGCATTCGGATCAAGGCTGGCAGTATCAGATGCCCGCCTACCGTCGGCTGTTGAAGCAGCATGCGCTCACCCAGAGCATGTCGCGCAGAGGCAACTGCCTTGATAACGCAGCCATGGAGAGCTTCTTCGGCACGCTGAAATCCGAGTGCTATCGGCTGACGCGCTTTGCGAGCGTGGAGCAGTTGCGAGATGCGTTGAGCCGTTACATCCACTACTACAACCACGAACGCATCAAGCTGAAATTAAATGGGCTGAGTCCCGTGCAATACAGGACTCAGCCCTTGGCCGCTTAGCTTTTAACCGTCCAACTTCGTGGGGTCAGTTCATTCGAGCGGCCGTTCGGTCCGGCGGCAGGATTCGGGAGAAGCCGCCGCGCGTCAGTCGGTACCGTACTTCGGCGAGCGCGGCCCGTACAGCAGCCCGTTCGGCGGGCCCGCCGACAACAGCCGCGTGCTCGTCAGCCCGGCCACGTCATGCGCTTCGTCGGTCAGCGAATGCGCGACCTGCTTGACGGCTGCCTGCACGAGCGCCCCGACGATCCCGAACGCATTGACGCTCATGTTGTTGCCGACTTCCTTGCCGGTCGCGCGTCCCTCGCCCTGCCACAGCACGTCGCCGCTCTTCAGGTCGACGAGCTTCGCCGACGCGGCAACGGTCGTCGTGCTGTCGACCAGCTGGTAGACGGAGCCGTATTGCGTGACCTTCGAATACAGCACGGCGTCCGCGCCGAAGATCTCGCGCAGCTTCGCCGGCGACGTAGCCTGGATGTCGGTCGCATTCGTCAGGCCGTTCTGCTTGAACGTCTCGTCCATCACCGCGACGGGCACCACGTAGTAGCCCGACTCGGCGAGCGGCAGCGTCATTTGCGACAGCACGCCGTAAGTCGCGCCGACGTCGGTGGTTTCATTGACCGGCGGCAGCACGAGGATCGAGCGCGGCTGGCTCTTCTTGAACGCCGTGTAGTCGGGACGTTGCACCGGCTGCGCGCACGCGCTCAGCAGCGCGGCGATCGACAGCGCGAACAGCAGCTTGAATGAAAGTGTCTTGAACATGGCGGGCGTGTCACTGTTTGGCAGGATTCGAATCGGCATTCTTCCGACCGGCAACGGTCTGGCCGGCGGCCGCCGGATTCGCGGCTTTCGACGCACCGGTCTTCTTCTTCATCAGGAAATCCATATACGACGCGGATTCCGGGAACAGCTGCTTCTCGGCCTGCAGTTCCTGCTCGGCCTGCTGCTCGTTGCCGACGCTCGCATACAGCATCCCGAGATGCGCATGGAAACCCGGCGGCGGCGTGTGGCCCTTCGCGCGGATCTCCTGCAGCGCTTTTTCGAGCGCATCGATCTGCTGCTGCGGCGCTTGCTGCCCCTTGAAGTATTCGTACACCTGCGGCTGATAGCCGGTCCACTGATACAGCGGCGGCGTGGTCGGCGCCGCGCAGCCCGCGAGCAGCAAGGCGGCCGCCGTCGCCGGCAGCCAGATTCCCCGTTTCATGGTCTTGTCTCTTCTGGTTGGTGAAATGATTCGTGCGCGCCGTATCGCGCGCGGCACTTACTGCGCGGCCTTCAGCACGCCGGCGTCGACCTGGTCGACGAGATGGTTCACGGCTTCCTGGATCGCGAGGTCCAGCACCTTGCCGTTGAGCGTCGAGTCGTAGCCGGCGGTGCCGCCGAAGCCGATCACCTCGCGGTTCGACAGGCTGAATTCGCCCGCGCCCTGGCTCGATGCGACGACTTCCGACGTCGTCGTGTCGACGATGTTCAGGTTGACCTTCGCGTACGCGACCTGCGTCTTGCCGCGACCGAGAATGCCGAACAGCTGATGATCGCCGACGTCCTTGCGGCCGAACTCGGTCACGTCGCCGGTCACCACGTAGTTCGCGCCCTTCACGGCCTGCGCCTTCTTCATGAAGCCCGCTTCCTGCCTGATCTCGTCGAGATTCTCGCGATCGAGCACGTTGAAGCGGCGGCTCTGCTGCAGGCGCGTGACGAGGATCGTCTTCGCCTGTCCGCCGAGGCGGTCGATGCCGTCGGAGAAGATGCCGCGCATGTAGCTCGAGCGGTTGTCGAACTTGCCGACGGCGATCGCGACGGGCTTGCCCGCGTACGGCTTCTGCGCGCTGCTGACGGCCGGCACGTCGAGCGTGCGCGACGATTCGGTCGCGCAGCCGGACAGCGCCGCGACGACCGCGGCCGCCACGAGGACGGTGCGTCGTGTCTGAATGTTCACTGCTGGTCTCCTTGCTGGAAAAGATGGCACTGCGCGGGGCACACGCACGCGTTCATCGCCGGTTCGGCGATCGCTGCAAGTCATGGAGGAGCGCGCGCAACGGATGCGTCACGGCGAAAAGCGGATCGATAATGCGATACGCGCCTGCATCGCGCGCACGGATAATTCCGTTATTCTGATTACTGCGCTGTTGATCGCGCATGGTCGGCCCCGTATATGATTTTTCGCGATCATATCAAGCCTGTTTACCAAGACGGCTTATCTTGATAATAATTGACGATTTTCACGCTTATTTTTATTCGGCGACCCATTCGCGCGCAAAGCCCTGCAGGCAAGGGCTCGCGCGACATGCGCTCGATACTCGCCGGTCTTCCGCGTCGATATCGGCGGATTAACGGTCGATCCGCCGATATCGACACGCGTTAATCCATACCGTCGATCCGAACGATCGATATCTCTAAAATACGCCGTTCGGCATTCCGGCCGCACACGCGCGTGCAGCGATGCACACGCGCGTGCCATTCTGCTAATCGGCCACCTTCTGCCGCATCGTTACGAACTCCTCGGCCGCGGTCGGATGAATGCCGATCGTGTCGTCGAACTGCGCCTTCGTCGCGCCCGCGCGAATCGCGATCGCGATGCCCTGGATGATCTCGCCCGCATCGCGACCGACCATGTGCGCGCCGACCACGCGCTGGCTGTCGCGCGCGACGACGAGCTTCATCAGCGTGCGCTCGTCGCGGCCCGACAGCGTGTGGCGCAACGCCTTGAACGACGTGCGGTAGATGTCGACGTCGCCGTGCGCGTGCCGCGCACCGGCTTCGGTCAGGCCGACCGTCGCGACCTCCGGCTGGCTGAACACGGCCGACGGCACGTACGCGTGATCGACCGCCACGCGCGACCCGCCGAACAGCGTGCGCGCGAGCAGCGCGCCGTCGCGCGTCGCGACCGGCGTGAGCTGCGGCCGCGACGTGACGTCTCCGATCGCGTGGATCGACGGCACCGACGTCGCCGAATACGCATCGACGGCAATCGCGCCGCGTGCATCGAGCAGGATGCCCGCCTGCTCGAGCCCGATTCCGTCGACGTTCGGCACGCGCCCCGTCGCATAGAGCACCTGATCGTACGGCCCGTGCCGCGCGTCGCCGACGCGCACGAACAGTGCGCCGTCGTCCACGCGTTCGATCGATTCGATCACCGCGCGCGCGTGAATCGTGACGCCCTGCTTCGTCATCTCGTCGGTCAGGAACTGGCGCACGTCGTCGTCGAAGCCGCGCAGGATTTTTTCGCCGCGATAGAACACGTCGACGTGGCTGCCGAAACCGTTGAAGATGCCCGCGAACTCGACCGCGATATAGCCGCCGCCGACCACCGCGATGCGTTTGGGCAGCGCCGCGAGCGACAGCGCCTCGCGCGACGTGATCGCGTGCTCGATGCCGGGCCGCGGCGGCAGCGACGGCCGCGAGCCGGTCGCGATCGCGAGGTGGCGCGCGCGGATCGTGCGCGTGCCGATCGCGACCGTGTGCGCATCGACGAGCGTCGCGCGGCCGGCGTGCATGTCGACGCCCGACTGCCGCAGCAGGTTGACGTAGATGTCGCTCAGCCGGTTGATCTCGCGATCCTTCGCGGCGATCAGCGCGGACCAGTCGAGCGTGCCGGCGCCGAAGGTCCAGCCGAAGCCCTTCGCGTCGTCGACCTCGTGCGGATAGTGCGACGCATAGACCAGCAGTTTCTTCGGGATGCAGCCGCGCAGCACGCAGGTGCCGCCGATCTGCTCTTCTTCCGCTATGCCGACGCGTGCGCCGTAGGACGCCGCCATGCGTGCGAGCCTCACGCCGCCCGAGCCGGCGCCGATGACGAACAGGTCGTAGTCGAAATCCATCGCATTCCCTCATCGCAGTTCGGATGGAGGGACGATAGCAAGATTCGGGGATTCGTGCGGCGCGTGGTGCGTGCCGCGCGCCCCATAAAAAACGGCGAGAGACGAGGCCTCTCGCCGGTCAAACCGGCTGGCGGTTGTGCCATGCGTCACCGATCGACCGCATGCCCGACCTGCCGATTGCGCGGCACCGGCCGGCCCTGGCGCGCGAAGGGCGCGCCCGCGGCCGACCGGCCGCCATGCTCATGCCTGCGACGTGTCGCTGCCGTCCGTCGCCTGCGTGTCGTCCGCCTGCTGCGGCTGCTCGTCCTTCTTCTCGAGCATGCCTTCGATCGCCTCGGCGCCCTTGAAACCCGCGACGGCCGCGGCCGCCTTGGTCAAGAGGCCCGCATCCGGATCCAGCTTTTCCGCGCCTTCGACGGCGGCGACTGCGCCGGCGATTTCACCCACGACGTTCAGGATACCCATCGTCATCCCCTTTCAAGAAAATCGTGAGCGCATCGTCCCACGAAAGAAACCGGCGGACCGTGTTTGTCATCGCCGGATACACAAGTTACGCATCAGGCCGGCCGCGCTCGCGGAGCGCCACCGGAACGACGCACGCGCACGCCTGACGGCATGCCACGAGCGATGCACGCAGCGTAGCGGAAAGCCTGCGCGCGCACTGTAAAAGTATGTTCTGGATTGCCGACGGATCGCTTACGGCGCGGGACTTCCGCAATGGAGCGCCCGCCGAATAGTCGTGCGCGCGTATGAAGGTCGCGTGACGAAAAAAAAGAGGCTCCTCGCGGAGCCTCTTCGATGTGCGCCGGACGAAGCCGGCGCATGCGTTCCGACGTTCGTCAGAAGATATTGCGCAGGCCGATCGCGATGCCCGTCTGGTTGCTGCGGCCGGGCAGCTCGACGTTCGCCGCGCCGGTCGTCTTGTTGAAGTCGACGGTGCCGTAGATTTCGGTGCGCTTGCTCAGCGCGTACTCGGCGATGCCGACGACCGCGTAGCGGTTGCCGCTCGCGAGCGTGCCGTTCGTGGTCATCGCATTGCGCATATGGTCGTAGTAGAACGCGCCCGTCAGCGTCAGCGGCGCGCTGACCTGCCAGCTCACACCCGCGAACGGACCGTCGTCGATACGGCCCGTGCCCTTCGCGACCGGAATCGTCTGCTGCGCGAGCAGGCTGTCGACGAAGCCCGTGTCGTCCTTCGAACGCAGGTAGCCCGCGTAGATCTTCGCCTTGCTGAACGCGTACACGATGTTCGCGTGGTAGATCGTCTGCTTGCGCGCCGAGTTGTCGCTGTTCTGCTGCGCGCCGGCCGCGATGCTGAGCGGACCCATCACGTACGACAGCGACACGCCCCACGCATTGCCCTTGCCGAGCGAGCCCGGAATCTGGCCCGAGAAGCCGCCGGCGCCGGTCGATTCGTAGTTGGTGCCGGTCGAGTACATCGCCTTCGCCGTCAGGCCCTCGAACTTGCCCGTGTACTTGATCTGGTTGTCCGCATACAGGCCGCCGCCGAGGGCGACCGGCAGCCACGCGTTTTCGAGGTAGTTGCCGACGGTGAGCGGATCGTACGTATCCGACAGCAGGTCGAACAGCGGCGTCTTCTGGCGGCCGAGGGTCACCGTGCCGTACGGGCTCTGCAGGCCGACGTACGCCGCGCGGTTGAACAGGCGGCCGCTGTCGGCGAATGCGCCGTTCTGCAGGTTCACGCCGCTCTCGAGGTTGAACACGGCCTTCAGGCCGCCGCCGAGGTCTTCCGTGCCGTAGATGCCGAAGCGGCTGTTGGTGATCGCGCCGTTGCTCATCGACAGCAGGCCGTCGTTCTTGGCGTTGGCGTTGGTCAGGTAACGGATGCTGGCGTCGGCGACGCCCCAGAGCGTGACCGAGCTTTGTGCGGCCGCGTACTGGCTGGCAAATGCGAGCGCGGCGCCCCCTGCGATGGCTGCGAGTCGGGTGGTCTGCTTCATGAGCTTTCCTTTTTGTAGGTGTCTCCATTCATGGCCGGCCGCGTGCGCAGCCGGGTGGCGATCGCACGCGTTCATGGCACGCACGATGTGGGCTGAATCATATGACGAGTGCGAACGCTGAAAGAAATTGAAATACGCGGTAATCGCGCGATTGTCGTCCGGGAACAACGTTTCCCGCGCCGGGCCTGGCTCGCGCGGCGGCAGGGCGCGGTGCGACGGCGCCGGCGAGCGCACATGGCGCCGCAAGGTCCGGCGAGGGTGCGGCGCGGTAGCGCGGATCGGGCGAAACAGTCGGGGCGATCGTTGCGATCGGCTACCGCGGGCTGCGGGCGGGCTGAGTGCCGTCAGGCGGTTTGCGCCGCGCCGTCGCTGCCGCTGCCCGCGTCGCCGCTGCCGCCCTCGCCGCCCGCACCGCCGTTCCCCGCGCGACGCCTGGCCCGTCGCACGATCTCCGCGAACGCGCCGACGAGCAGCAGCACGGCGCCCCACAGCGCGACGTCCGGCACCAGCCGCGTCACGAGGCCGCCGACCACCGCGCCCGCCAGGAAGCAGAAACTGATCGTCGCGAGCAGCGCCGAGTCGTGCAGCGCGCCCACGTCGTAGCGTGGAATCAGCCCGACGAACAGTTTCTGCGCGGCACGCCGCAGGTTGCCGGTCGTCATCACCGACGTGTACGACAGTGCCTCGAGATGGGTGAACGACAGCGTCTGCAGCGTCGCGACGAACGAGATGCCCGGAATCAGCCATGCGCTCGACGCGCCGACGAGGCCGCTCGCGGCGACGCCGAGAAACGCGATCTCGACGATCAGGCTCACGAACGCCGTATGCCGCATCCAGCCGCGCTGCGCGGCGAGGCCCAGCAGGTGCGCGACGAACACCGCGAGCACGAAGCCGCCGAGCGGCGGCACGTGGTGCAGCGCGGCGGCCCATTCGCCGGCCGACAGGTTGATGCCGAGCAGCGCGACGTTGCCGGTCATCGTGTTCGCGAACACATGGCCGTGGCCGACGTACGTGTACGCGTCGAGATAGCCGCCGGACAGCGTCAGCAACGCGGCGACAGTGAGATTGCGGCTGGCGCCGTCGAGATCCATCGATCCTCCGTGGTGCGCCCCGCCCGGCCGCGCGCGGCGGGCGGTGCGCAGGTCAGTCGTGCCGGCACGCGCGGGGCGCCGCCGGCACTGCGCGGCCGGGCTTCGCCACCTGCCGCGCGCCAATATAATGTCCGTCGTCGGGGGACGGCCGAGCGCCGCACATCGCAGCCGGCCGGTACAGGTCCAACGCGCGGGTTTCACCGCCGCAAGACCGGCCGAGTATACCGGCCGGCCGCCACCGGCCGCGGCCAAGCGCGCCGCCCCGCCGTTCTTCACCGGGCCTTCGAATGACACTCGCGAAGTTCTTCCTGCGCTACACGGTCATCCCGTTCGCGGCGATCGTGCTGGTGGCCGTCTGGGCGTTCAACCGCGAATCGGACGAGATCGATGCGCGCCAGTACGCGGCGCTGGTGGCCGCCTATCCGTCGTTCACGCCGACGCTCAAGCACGAGGTGGCGGACGCGTTGCGCGGCGGCCGGCTCGCGAAGGCCGACTACGGCGCGATCATGCGCGATGCGCTCGACGCGGGGTTCGTGGTCGACTGGCCGGCCCCGACGGACGACGTCGGCGGCGAGCGCGGCCGGCTGCTGGGCCTCGTGAACGGCGACCTGCCGGCATCGCGGTAACCTGCAACCGCCGCCGCCGGCAACGGCGGGCGGCACGACGGGCCGCTCATTGCCCGATGCCCGTGAGCCCGATCAGCGCGCCGCCCGCGAGCAGCCACAGCGGGTGGATGCGCGTGCGCCACGCCAGCACCGCGCACGCGGCCGTGATGCCCCACTGGATCGCGGTGCGGTTCGACGCCTCGGAAATCAGCACCGCGCTCGCCGCGACGAGCCCCGCCGTCACCGGCATCATTCCCTGCTGCACGTAGCGGCGCCACGGCCGGTCGCGAAAACGCTCCCACGCATGCAGCGCGAGCACGGTGACGATCGACGACGGCCCGAATTTCGCGAGCGACGCGACGAGCAGCCCGGCCCAGCCGGCCACGTGCCAGCCGACCAGCGACACGATCATCATGTTCGGCCCCGGCGCCGCCTGGGCCAGCGCGAACAGCGCGGTGAACTCGTGCGCGCTCATCCAGTGATGCACGTCGACGACCTGCCGCTGCATCTCCGGCAGAATCGTGTTGCCGCCACCGAACGCGAGCAGCGACAACTGGCTGAAGATCGTCGCGATGGCGATCAGCGTATCGCTCATGGCCGGCGCTCCTGTTGCGTGTCGGACGTACCGTGCGCGCGATGCGCGGCAGCCGGCGCCGGCCGCGGCGTGCCCGCGTCGCGGCGGCGCGACGCGAGCCATACGCTGACGGGCGTCAGCACGAGCATCGTGGTCAGCAGCGGAACGCGCAGCACCGCGATCGCGACGAACGCGAACACGGCGATCGCAGCCGCCGCGCGCGGCGCCCGAAGCAGCGGCTTCGCGACCTTGATCGCCATCGCGACGAGCAGGCCGGCCGCCGCCGCCGCGAGCCCCGCGAACAGGTGCTGCACGTGCGGATCGTTCTGCGTCTTCGCGTACAGCACGCCGAGCGCGACGACGACCAGCGTCGGGCCGGCAATCAACCCGAGAATGCCGGCGAATGCGCCGGCGACGCCGCGAAAGCGCATGCCGACGGCGACCGACAGGTTGATCACGTTGCCGCCCGGCAGGAACTGGCACAGGCCGAGCAGATCGGTGAATTCGTCGGCGGAGAGCCATTTGCGCTCGTCGACGATGGTGCGCCGCGCGAACGGCAACGCGCCGCCGAACGACATCAGGCCGAGCGACAGGAAACCGGTGAACAGCTCGGCGAGGCCGACGCTGCGGGGCGGCGCGCCGGACGGCGGGGGGACGGGCGGCGAAGCGGATTGCATGGGGCTCCTCATCAAACGGTGAAGCGAGGTTACCGCCGTTCAGGATGCCGGCAAAACGATTTTATCGGCGCGCCCTTGTGATCTAGAATCACAAGCATGGCACGCGATCTCCCGCCCTTTTCCGCGCTTCGGGCCTTTGAAGCCGCGGCACGACATGAAAGCTTCAGCGCCGCCGGCGACGAGCTGCATGTGACTCACGGTGCCATCAGCCGGCAGATCGCCGGGTTCGAGGCGTGGCTCGGCAAGCCGGTGTTCCACCGCTACGGCAAGCGCGTGAAGCTCACCGACGAAGGCCGCCGCTACCTGGACACCGTGCGCGCGGCGTTCGACAGCATCGCGCTCGCCACCGAGCAGTTGCGCCACACCGGCGCGGCGCGCGTGCTGCGCATCAACGCGCTGCCGACCTTCGCGATGAAATGGCTGCTGCCGCGCCTGTCGCGGTTCCAGCGCGACGTGCCGAACGTCGAGCTGAAGCTGTCGACGTCGAACGCGCCGCTCGACACGCTGAACGGCTTCGACGTCGCGATCCGCCGCGGCCCCGGCCACTGGCCGAACTGCACGAGCGGCCACTTCCTCGACGAAAGCGTGATTCCGGTGTGCAGCCCGGCGCTGCTCAAGCGCGCGCCGATCACGCGCGCGGACGATCTCGCGCGGCACGTGCTGCTGCATTCGGATACGCGGCCGGAAGGCTGGCGCGACTGGTTCGCGGCGGCCGGCGTCGCGATGAAGGGCCGCAAGCGGCAGTCGTTCGACCACTTCTACCTGGCGCTGCAGGCGGCCGTCGACGGGCTCGGCGTCGCGCTCGGCCCGTTGCCGCTGATCGACGACGAGCTCGCGAGCGGGCGCCTGGTGATGCCGCTCGACGGGCCGCGCATCGCGACGCGCAGCTACTGGTGGATCGCGCCGGGCGCGCCGGCCGACGATCCGCTCGTCGCGCAGTTCTGCGGGTGGCTGCAGGGACAGTCGAATACCGGCGCATAACGCGCACGCGCCGCCGGGATCGACAGGACGGCGGCGGGCGGCATGGCACCGCCCGCGCCCGAATCAGACCACCGGGCCCGGTTCCTTTTCCTTGCGCAGGATCGCGTACAGGATGATCGCGCCGAACGTCGCGGTGCCGATCCCGCCGAGCCCGAAGCCGCCGATCTTCAGCGAGAAGTCGCCGGCGCCGAGCACGAGCGTGACGGCCGAGACGATCAGGTTGCGGTTGTCAGAGAAGTCGACCTTGTTGACGACCCAGATTCGCGCACCCGTCACCGCGATCAGCCCGAACACCACGATCGACACGCCGCCGAGCACGGGGCCCGGGATCGTCTGGATCACCGCGCCGAACTTCGGCGAGAAGCCGAGGCCGATCGCGATCAGCGCGGCGAGCGCGAACACCAGCGTCGAATAGATCCGCGTGACGGCCATCACGCCGATGTTCTCCGCGTAGGTGGTGACGCCCGTGCCGCCGACGCTGCCCGACACGATCGTCGCGAGCCCGTCGCCGATGAACGCCCGGCCGACGTAGCGGTCGAGGTTGGTGCCCGTCATCGCGCTGACGGCCTTGATGTGGCCGAGGTTCTCCGCGACCAGGATCACCGCGATCGGCGCGAGCATCAGCATCGCGTGCGGATCGAACACCGGCGCGCGGAAGCTCGGCACGCCGAACCACGCCGCATGCGCGACGATCGCGAAATCGATCGGCTTGCCGAGGCCCATCCCGTTGGTCGCGATCGCGTAGATCACGTACGCGATCACGAGCCCGACCAGGATCAGCAGGCGCTGCATCATTCCGCGCGCGAACACCGCGACGCCGCCGACGCACAGCACCGTGACGAGCGCCATCACCGATTCGAAGGTGGAGCCCGACACGCCCTTGACCGCGATCGGCGCGAGGTTCAGCCCGATCACCGCGACCACCGCGCCGGTCACGACGGGCGGCATCAGCGTCTCGATCCAGCGCGTGCCGATCGCCTGCACCAGCGCGCCGAGCGCGACGTACACGACGCCGCACGCGACGATCCCGCCGAGCGCGACCGGAATGTTCGGGTTCGGGCCGCTGCCGCCGTAGCCCGTCACCGCGATCACGAGGCCGATGAACGCGAAGCTCGAGCCGAGATAGCTCGGCACGCGGCCGCCGACCAGCACGAAGAACAGCAGCGTGCCGATGCCCGACATGAAGATGCACAGGTTCGGGTCGAAGCCCATCAGCAGCGGCGCGAGCACGGTCGAGCCGAACATCGCGACGACGTGCTGCACGCCCATCGCGACCATCTGCGGCCACGCGAGGCGCTCGTCGGGACCGACCACGCGCGAGCTCGCGCCGGTCGGCTGGACCCGCCAGCGCGGGAAATAGGAATCGGACATGGGGAAAGCGCTCCTGTCGGTCGTCGGTCGCCGGCTGCCAGGGATGCGCCGGTCTGGAATCTGGCGCGAGTTTACGGAGCGGAAATGGGGCTGGCAAGCGAACCGGTACGCGGCGTCGGCGGGCGGAACAGCCAGGTGCGGGGCGGCAGGCCGCGCGCGAGAACCGGTGCGCGACCGCGCCGGCCGGCGACGTGCCCGCCCGCGCACGATGCGCGTGCGGCGGCGAGCGCCGGCCGTGAAGTAAGCGTGCGCTCACATCGCGGCCGGCACGTCGTGCATCAGGGGTTGATGTACTGGAACAGCGACAGGTTCTGCAACTGCGCGTAAGCCTTCTGCGAGCCCGTCAGCGCGTTCTGCATCTGCAGGAACTGGCTGATCGTCGCGACCATGTTGGTGCTCGTCAGGTCGGCCAGGTTGCTGCTGACCTGCAGCGTGTTGGTCTGGTTCACGGCCTGCATCGCCTTGATTTCCTGCTCGCGGCCGCCGACCGACGCCTGTACCGTGAGCACGTTCGTCATCATGTTGTTCAGCTTCGTCGTGCCGGTGGTCATCGCGTTCGCGAGCGCGGTCGCGGCGGTCGTATTGCTGCTGATCGGCACCTTCAGCGCGGCGATCATCGTGTCGAGCGCCGCGAACACGTCGGTGCCGGCCTGCGGCGCGGGCGTGACCGTGAACGTGTCGCCCGGCGCCGGCTTGCCCGACACGGGCACCGACAGGCCGTTGCCGAGCGCGATCCCGGCGCCGTCCGAATACGGTTGCGCGGGGGTCGTGGTCGGCGGCACGACGGTGTTGTCGGTCACCGTGTAGGTCGGCGCGGCGGCCGTGCCGCCGAACGCGATCGTGAACTGGTGCGCGTTGGACGCGGCCGACGGGCTCGTGATCGTCACGCTGCCGATCGTGCCGGTGCCGGTGTTGCCGGTGCCGGCGAGCGGCACCGGCTGGCTGCCGAGCATCGGCACCGACAGGAACACGTTCGCGCCGTTGTCGCCCTGCGCGATCGAGCGCGTGTCGGCGATCTGCACCTCGCGCGAGCCGGTGTCGCCGCTGTAGGTCACGCCGCCGCCCGGCGCGTTCGAGAACGGCGCGGTGGCCGTCTTGAAGCCGGCGAACAGGTAGTTGCCCGCGCCGTCCGTCGAGTTCGCGAGCGTCAGCAGCTGGTCGCGATAGCCCTGCAGTTGCGTCGACAGTGCCGAACGATTGCTGTCCGACAACGAACCGTCGCCGGCCTGGATCACGACCGTGTGGATGCTGTTCAGCAGGTTGTTGACGCTGATGAGCGTCTGGTCTTCCTTCTGCAGCGACGACAGCGCGGCGTTCTGGTTCGCCGCGTACTGCGACAGCGTCGCCGACGTCATCGACAGCTGCACGGCCTGCGCCGCGCCGAGCGGGTTGTCGGCCGGCGTCGCGAGGCTCACGCCGCTCGAGATCTGCTGGTACAGCTGCGAGAGCTGCGCCTGCTGGTCGCTCATCTGGGCGACGTTCATCTGGTAGAACTGCGCAGTGGAAATCCGCATCGCTTCGAACCCCGAAATCAGTTGAACAGGCCCAGCACGGTCTGGAACAGCGTCGACGCGGTCTGGATCACCTTCGCGTTCGCCTGGTAGAGCTGCTGGTACTGCATCAGGTTGGCCGCTTCCTCGTTCTGGTTCACGCCCGACACCGACTGCTGCGCCTGCGTGATCTGGCCGACCAGCGCGGTCTGCGCGGCGCTCGACGACTTCAGCTGGCTCGCCGTGTTGCCGATGCCGTTCACGTAGTTCGCGTACGCGCCCGTCAGCGTGGTCGAGCCGTTGCCGAACGCCTTCGAGTTGACGAGCTTCGACAGCGCGAGCGCGTTGCTGCCGTCGTTCGTGCCGCCCGTGTTCGGCGCGACCTTGAACGTGTCGCCGGCCGCCGGCGTGCCCGACACCGTCACCGTGACACCCGCCGTCAGCGTGATCGGCGAGCCCGACTGGTACGGCTGCGCGGCGCTGGTCGTCGGCGGCACGGCCGTGTTGTCGGTGACCGTGTAGGTCGGCGCGGCCGCGGTGCCGCCCATCGTGATCGTGTAGTTGTGCGCGTTGGCCGCGGCCGTCGCGCTCGTGACGGACAGCCCGCCGATCGTGCCGTTGCCGGTGTTGGTCGTCGTGGCCGACGGCACGTACGGCGCGGCCGCCGCGATCGCGGAGCCGTTCGACGTCGCGAGGCCGAAGCCGTTCAGCGCGCCGCGCGTCGGCTGCACGGTGAACTTGTCGCCGGCGCTCATCGAGCCGGACGAGAACGAGAAGTTCAGCCCGCCGATCGAGGCCGGCATCGACGTCGACGTCCCCACCACCGTGCCGGTCGCACGGTCGGTCAGCGTGTAATTCGTGCCGTCGTACGCGAGCGTGTAATCGCTGGTGGTCGGCTGCGCGGCGTTCGCGAACGACACGGACAGCGTCGCGTTGCCGGTATTGCCCTGGTTCGCGTAGGTGATCGGCGCGCCGGTCGAAAACAGGTTGCCGCCGATCTTGCCCGACAGGTCGATGCCGAGCGCGTTCTGCGCGTTGACCTGCGCGGCGAAGCTGGTCGCGATCGCGCCGAGCTGGGCCTGGGCCGGGTCGAGCGTCTGGCTGCGGAACGCGAGCAGGCCGCCGAGCGTGCCGCCCGACAGCGACGCGTCGGACAGGAACTGGTTCGGCCCCTGCGGGTTCGCGCCCGCGATGCCCTGCGACACGACGGTCAGCTCGCTCGGATCGGACGGCGACGTGACGGTCGCGAGCTGGTAGCTCTTGTCCGCGACGACGAGCGGCGTGCCGCCCGACATGAACACGCTGTAGCCGTCGCTGTTGCGCACGACCTGCACGCCCGCGAGATTCGACAGGTTCGACACCGCGAGGTCGCGCTGGTCCATCAGCTGGTTCGGCGGCTGGCCCTGGCTGCTCGCCGCGGCGATCTGCTGGTTCAGTTGCGCGATCTGCGCGGTGTACGCGTTGATCTGCGTGACGGTGCTCGTGAGCTGCGTGTTCACGCTCTGGCGCAGCGCGTCGTACTGCTGGCCGGCCGCGGTGATCTGGTTCGCGAGCGTCTGCGCATTGCTCATCGCGGTCTGCCGCACCGACGAATCGGACGCGCTGTTCGCGACGTTCTGCATCCCGGTGAAGTAGCTCGTGATCGCGGTCGAGATGCCGGCCGTCGGGCTGCCGATGTAGTTGTTCAGCTGCGTGACGAGCGAGTACCACGTCGAGAGCGCGCCGCCCTGCGTCTGCGCGCCGTTCAGCTGGTCGCTCAGGTACTGGCTGTACTGCCGCTGCACGGTGACGGTGTTCACGCCCTGGGGCATGTAGCCGCTGCTGGTGTACTGCCCGCTTGCCTCCGCATAGACGGGGCGTTCGACCGAATAGCCCGGCGTCGCGGCGTTGCTGATGTTCTGGCCGGTCGTCGTGAGGCCCCAGAGCGCGGCATTCAGGCCGCTGACGCCGAGGTTCATGAGTGTGTTGGACATGCGCGATCCTGATGAGCCGGCCGCGCTGCGGCCGCCGGGTTGCGTGACTCCCGGTATAACGGCCGCGGATCGAAAAAATTGAGGAAAAAATGCACGTGCGACGCACGGGCGTGCGTCGCCGGTCGAAGCGGCCGGCGGGGGGCGCCGGCGTTGCTGCGCGGGCGGCCCCGCCAGGTGCGCGTCAGGCCCGCGCGAGCGAGCGGCGCTTCATTTCGAGCTGCGTGATCAGCCGCTGCAGCGTGTTCTCCGCACTGCCCGGCAGCGACATGTAGCGAAAGCCGAGCTGGTAGCGCCGCGACCCGTTCGGCATCTGGGTCGAACGCTGCGACACCAGTTGCAGGTCGAGCGACAGCTTGCCGTGGCCGGTCAGCTCGAGTTCGACGTCCGGCAGCAGCGTGCCGACCTCGAGCGCCTCGACACGCTCGTCGGCCGTGCGCAGCCCCACGCCGCCGAGCGACAGGTTGTGCACCTCGAACAGGAAGCTTTCGCCGTCCGGCAGCTTGCCGCGGCACAGGAACGGATCGACGATCGGCGCGTCGACGCGGAAATATTCGCGGCGCTGGATGCAGACCAGCACGTCGGGGAAATCGGCGACGAACGCGGGCAGCCCCTCGTAGCGCGTCTCGCGCGGCGTGCCCGTGGTGAATTCGACGCGCACGCCCTCCGGCGAGGCCGCGAACGTGCAGTGCGACGCGCCGAGGATGCCGGCGTTCTGCTCGGACAGCGCGCCCCAGTCGAACGTGAACGTCCGCGCGCCGACGTCGACCTCGAGCAGGCGCGTGACGAGCTGGCCGCCCGGATACTGGACGGTCAGGAAATCGCCGCGATTCACCAGGTTGCGCAGCTGCACGCCGATTTCCAGCGGATTGCGGCGGGCATAGTCGGGCCCGGAGTGGCCTGCATCCAGGCTGGGGTCCGTCGACGTTTCGATATTCATGGCTAGCCGGTCTTTCTTGTCATGGGCGCCCGGGGCAACCGGTGCGCAATAAAACCGGGCCAGAACGGGGGCCCGGTCGCAGGTCTCTCACACTTAGCGGCAGTGCTGACCGAAAGTTTAGAGACGGTTTCAAAAAGGCCCGGTGGGGCTGTTAACTTGCGCGGCGAGCTGTTAACCTCAGGCATCGGAACAACTGAGACCGAGGAGATGGCCAAGCCGATCATTGACGACGAACTGTGGACATTGATCGAGCCGTTATTGCCGCCACCCAAGCCGCGGCGCGAGAAAAACCCAGGCCGCCTGCCTGTTTCGAATCGCGCCGCGCTGACCGGCATCCTGTTCGTTCTCAAGACCGGACTGCGCTGGCGCGACCTGCCCGCCGAGATGGGCTGCGGCTCGGGCGTGACTTGCTGGCGACGGCTACGCGATTGGCAGGCTGCGGGCGTATGGGATCGCCTGCACGAATTGCTGCTTGCGAAGCTGCGAGCAGCAGACCAAATCGATTTCTCGCGAGCCGCAGTCGATTCCTCATCGATTCGCGCCGTTGGGGCGGGCCAAAAACTGGGCCAAACCCCACCGATCGCGCGCGACCAGGTTCTAAGCACCACATCGTCACCGACGCCAATGGCACGCCGCTCGCGGCGATCCTGACCGGCGCGAACGTTCACGATGTCACGCAGCTGCTGCCGCTGATCGATGCGATTCCGCCAATTCGTGGGTTGCGCGGCCACCCACTGCAGAGACCGCGCGTGGTCTACGCCGATCGCGGTTACGACTCTGAGCGGCATCGACGCGCGTTGCGCGATCGCGGTATCGAGCCGGTTATCGCCAAGCGCCGCACCGAACATGGCAGCGGCCTTGGAAAATATCGCTGGGTCGTTGAACGCACGCATGCCTGGCTGCATCACTTCCGTCGTCTCCGCATTCGTTTCGAGCGCCGTGCAGACATTCACGGCGCGTTCCTCAAACTCGGTTGCTGCCTGATCTGCTGGAATACCCTTCGGCGGGCCGACCAGTCTTTATGAAACCGTCTCTTAGATCGAAACGGCGATTTTTTTCGCGCAAACGTTGAAACCGCGCGCGGCGGGGTGCCGGGCGCGGTCCGAAGGGGGGACAAATCGGTGGCGGGCGGGCCCGTCAGCCGATCTGCTGCATGATCGAGATCAGCTTCTTCGCGTAATTCGGGTCGGTTGCGTAGCCGGCCTTCTGCATGCCGTGCGCGAAGCCCTCGACGCTGCGGCTCGCGCTCAGCACGCCCGCATAGCGCGGATTGTTCTTCAGCAGGTTCGCGTAGTCGGTCATCGCGTGCTCGTACGAGTCGTACGCGCGGAATTTCGCGACCACGCGGCGCGGCGTGCCGTTCACGTATTCGGTGGTCAGCGCCGACACGGTGCGCCCGGTCCAGCCCTTGTTCGCCTTGATGCCGAACACGTTGTAGCTGGTCGAGCCGTCCGCCGCGCGGATCTCGCGCTTGCCCCAGCCCGATTCGAGCGCGGCCTGGCCGACGATGAACCGCGCCGGGATGCCGGTCGTCGCACTGGCCGCCTGCGCGGGGCCCGCGAGCCGGTCGACGAACGCGTCCGCGTCCTGCACGCCGCTCGCGCCCTTCAGCGGCGGCGTCAGCGCGCTGCCGGCCGAGTAGCCGCGCGCGCCGGCGAGCGCGCCGTTGTTCGCCGCGTTCGCATAGGCCTTCGCCATCGCGTTCATCGCGGCGAGGCTGCCTTCGTTGCCGGCCGTGCCGAGGCCGCCGATGCCGCCCGCGCCGATGTCGGCCGCCGTGTCGCTGCCCGCGCCGACGCCCGCGTTGCGCAGCAACTGCTTCATCAGCGCGTCGGCGACGCCGATCCCGCGCGTCGACATCTGCTGCGCGAGCTGCTGGTCGAGCATCGACGTGTACATCTTCGACGTATGCGAATCGAACAGCCCGCCGTCCGGCGACGCGTCGCGCATGCTCTTGAGCATCATCTGCGTGAACATCGCGTCGAACTGGCCGGCCACCGCCTTCGCGCCGGCCTGCGGCGACTGCTTCGCCTGCGCGCGCAGCGCATCGAAACCCTGCACGTCGAGCGCGAAGCGCTGCGTCAGGTCGTTTGCGTTCGGAAGGTTCGCCGCCATTTAGATGATCTCCAGATCCGCACGCAGCGCGCCGGCCGCCTTCATCGCCTGCAGGATCGACATCAGGTCCGCGGGCGTCGCGCCGAGCGTGTTCAGCGCCTTCACGACGTCGGCGAGATTCGCGCCGGCCGTCACCATCTTCAATGCACCGTTGTCCTGCTTCAGCTGGATCTGCGACTGCTGCGCGACCACCGTCTGCCCGTTCGAGAACGGCCCTGGCTGCGACACCACCGGCTGCGTGTTGACGACCACCGACAGGTTGCCGTGCGCGACCGCGCAGCTCTGCAGCGTGACCATCTGGTTCATCACGATCGAGCCGGTGCGCGCGTTCAGGATCACCTTCGCCGCGGCCTTGTCCGGGCTCACGTCGAGGTTCTGCAGTCGCGCCATGAACGCGACCTGCTGCGCCGAATCGGCCGGCGCCGCGAGCTGGATCGTGCGGCCGTCGAGCGCCGTCGCGGTGCCCGGGCCGAAACTCGAGTTGACCGCGGACACGATGCGCTGCGCGGTGCCGTAGTCCATGTCGTTCAGTTGCAGCTGCAGCACGCCGTTCATCTGCGCGATCGCGTTCGGCACCGCGCGCTCGACGATCGCGCCGCCGACGATCCGGCCGGCCGCGAGCTGGTTCACCTGCACGCGGCTGCCGTTCGCGCTGGCGCCCGCGCCGCCGACCGCCATGTTGCCCTGCGCGAGCGCGTACACCTGCCCGTCCGCGCCCTTCAGCGGCGTGAGCAACAGCGTGCCGCCGCGCAGGCTCTTCGCGTTGCCGAGCGACGATACGGTCACGTCGAGCGCCTCGCCGGGCCGCGCGAACGGCGGCAGCGTGGCCGTCACCATCACGGCCGCGACGTTCTTCAGCTGCATGTTGTTCAGCGACGACGGGCCGCCGTTGGCCGAACCGTTGTTGATCGAGATGCCGAGGTTTGCGAGCATGTTCGCGAGCGTCTGCGTGGTGAACGGCGTCTGCATCGTCTGGTCGCCCGTGCCGTCGAGGCCGACGACGAGGCCATAGCCGATCAGCGGGTTGTCGCGCACGCCCTGGATCTGCGCGAGATCCTTCAGGCGTTCCGCGTGCGCGGGCGCGGCGCCGAGCACGCAGGCGGCCGCCACGGCCGCGAACGCGACGGCGAGCCGCGCGGCCGCATGCGCGCGGGCCGACAGGCGGTGGAACAGGGTCGTCTGCATCGTCATCACCACGGCGCGATGTTGAGGAAGAAGCGCTGCAGCCAGCCCATCGTCTCGGCTTCGTTGATGTAGCCCTTCGACGAGTATTCGATCTTCGCGTCGGCGACCTGCGTCGAGTAGACGGAGTTCGCGCCCGAGATCGTGTTCGGGTTGACGACCCCCGAGAAACGCACGAATTCGTTGCCCTGGTTGATCAGCATCTGCTTCTCGCCGCTGACCACGAGGTTGCCGTTCGGCAGCACGTTGGTGACGGTCACCGTGATCGTGCCGTTGAACGTGTTCGCCGCGCTCGCGCCGCCGGTCGCCGCGAACTTGTTCGCGCCGGTCGCCGATAGATTCGCCTTCGCGAACAGCCCGCCGAGGAAGCCGGCGGTCGGCACGTTGAAGTCGGTGTTGCCCTGCCGGTTGGTGTTCGCGCCGGACGACTTGGTCGCGTTGATGTTCTCCGCGATCATGATCGTCAGGATGTCGCCGATGTTGCGCGGCCGCTGATCCTCGAACAGCGGCCGCCCCGCGAAGCCGGGGTTGTAGATCGAGCCGGGCGCCTGCATCGACATCGGCATCGGCGGCTGCGCCGTCATCGGCTGCTGGATGATCGGATCGCGCGGGATCTGCGCGCAACCGGCGAGCGCCGCCACCGCGACCGCGCACGCGGCGCGGACGGTGGCTGACGAGGGGAGGCGAACCTGCTTCATGGCGACGGCGGGACTTCCGGTTAGCTCTTCATCTGCGTGACGGTCTGCAGCATCTGGTCGGACGTCGTCACGGCCTTGCTGTTGATCTCGTAGGCACGCTGCGTCTGGATCATGTTGACGAGTTCCTGCACGACGTTCACGTTCGACGCCTCGACGTAGCCCTGGTTGAGCACGCCCGCGCCGTTCAGCCCCGGCTGCGACACGTTCGGCGCGCCCGACGACGTCGTTTCCGCGAACAGGTTCTCGCCCTTCGCCTCGAGGCCGGCCGGGTTGATGAAGGTCGCGATCTGCAGCGAACCGATCTGGACCGCGTTGCTCGAGCCCGGCTGCGTGACCGACACGACGCCGTCCTTGCCGATCGTCAGCGACTGCGCGTTCTGCGGCACGGTGATCGCCGGCAGCACCTGGTAGCCGCTCGACGTGACGAGCTGGCCCTGCGCGTTGGTCTGGAACGAGCCGTCGCGAGTGTACGCGTTGGTGCCGTCCGGCATCAGCACCTGGAAGAAGCCCGCGCCGTTGATCGCGACGTCCTTCGAGTTGCCGGTCTGCGTGAGGCCGCCCTGCGTGTACAGGCGCTCGGTCGCGACCTGCTGCACGCCGGTGCCGAGCTGCAGGCCCGACGGCAGCTCGGTCTGCTGCGTCGAGTTCGCGCCGGGCTGGCGGATGGTCTGGTACAGCAGATCCTCGAACACCGCGCGCGACGCCTTGAAGCCGTTCGTGCTGGTGTTCGCGAGGTTGTTCGAAATCACGTCCATCTGCGCCTGCTGCGCATTCATGCCGGTGGCGGCGATGTAGAGCGAACGATTCACTTGTCTGGTCTCCTGCTTAGGCTGGCGCGGGCGCTCAGCTGAAATTGAGCAACTGGTTCGCCGTCTGCTCGTTCTGGTCGGCCGTCTGGATCAGCTTCGACTGCAGCTGGAACGCCCGTGCGTTGTCGATCATCGCGACCATCGCGGTCACCGGGTTCACGTTGCTGCCTTCGAGCGAATTCGGCGTGACGACCACGTTCGGGTCGACGTCGGCCGGATTGCCGTCGGCGGTGCGGAACAGCCCGTCGTTGCCGCGCGTGAGCGTGGCCGGATCGGGATTGACGAGCTTCATCTGGTCGACGATCGCGACGGCCGTCGGCGGGTCGCCCGGCATCAGCGCGGACACCGTGCCGTCCTTGCCGATCGTCACTTCCGCGTTCGGCGGCACCGAGATCGGGCCGCCGTTGCCGATCACCGGCAGGTTGCTCGCGTTGACGAGCTGGCCGTTCTCGTCGACATGCAGGTTGCCCGCGCGCGTGTACGCCTCGCTGCCGTCGGCCGTCTGCACCGACAGCCAGCCCGGGCCCTGCACGGCGACGTCGAGCGGATTGCCGGTGCGCGTGATCGGACCCGGCGCGTAGTCGGCGCCGGGCGTCGACGACAGCACGTAGGTGCGCGTCGTCGTCGGATCGATCTTGCTGCCGTCGCCGAAATTCATCGGCACCGCGCGATACGTCGCGAGTTGCGCGCGAAAGCCCGTCGTCGATGCGTTCGCGAGGTTGTTCGCGACCACCGCCTGCTGGTCAAGCGACTGCGACGCGCCCGTCATCGCCGTATAGATCAGTCGGTCCATGGCTGCCGGTTATCCGCGCTTACAGGTTGATGAGCGTCTGGTCGACGGTCTGCTGCGTCTTGATCGTCTGCGCGTTCGCCTGGTAGTTGCGCTGCGCGGTGATCAGGTTGACGAGCTGCGACGTGAGGTCGACGTTCGAGTTCTCGAGCGCGCTGCCCTGCAGCGTGCCGTGGTTCGTGCTGCCCGGCGCGGAGACCTGCGGCACGCCCGACGCGGCGGATTCCGCATACTGGTTGCCGCCGAGGTTCACCAGTCCGTTCGGGTTGTTGAAGTTGGCGAGCGCGATCAGGCCGAGCACGGCGGTCTGGCCGTTCGAGTAGTTGCCGGTCAGCTTGCCGTCGGCGCCGATCGAGTAGGTCGTCAGCGTGCCGCTCGCGTAGCCGTCCTGCGCGAGGTTGTTCACGCCGTCCTTGCCGCCGTACTGCGTCGTGCCGGTCAGGTCGAGCGTGAGCTTCTGCGGCGTCGCCGAGCCGTCGGTGTTCGGCACGGTGAACTGGAACTGGCCGAGCGACGCGGTCGGCGTGGCCGGCGTGCCGGTCGTCGTGCTCTGGATCGCGCCGGACGTATCGAACGTGATCGTGCCGAGATCGGTCGTCGCGCCGCCCTGCACGCCCGCGTACGCTTCCCACGTGCCGGCCGCCGACTTCACGAAGTACATGTTGACCGCCTGCGAACCGCCGAGCGAGTCGTACACCTGGATCGACGTCGTGTAGTTGTACGTCGTGTTGTCGGTCGCGCTGAACGGCGTCTTGGTCGGCACCGTGTCCTGCGAGTTCAGGTTGAACTGGCCGGTGATCTTGGTCGTCGCGGTCGGCGCGATGTTGGTGGTCGGCGCCTGCAGCGGCACGGTCTGCGCGGTATTGATCACGCCGCCCGCGTTGGCCGCGTAGCCCATCAGGTTACGGCCCTGCGAGTCGACGATGAAGCCGTTCTTGTCGCGCTGGAACGTGCCGTCGCGCGAGTACGTCGTCACGCCGTTGTTCGACATCTGGAAGAAGCCGTTGCCGTTGATCGCTACGTCGAGCGACGAGTTCGTCGTATTGATCGTGCCCTGGCCGAACTGCTGCTGCACCGAGTTCAGCGACGTGCCGATGCCGATCTGCGTGTTGACCGACGTCGCGACCGAGTTCGCGTACATGTCGGCGAATTGCGCGGTGCTCGACTTGAAGCCGACCGTGTTCGCGTTCGCGATGTTGTTGCCGATCACGTCGAGCGCGTTCGATGCGCCGGCGAGGCCGCTCAGACCCTGTTGATAACCCATTTCGGTCTCCGTTACGAGAAAGCTCGATCAGTTGGTAGTGGTGTCGCCGGACGTGGACGACTTGGTGTTCGGGAAGATCGACGCAACCTGGGTGAGCCCCACCGTCGTGCCGTTCGACAGCACGAGCCCCGCGGTGCCGTCCGCCTGCTTGACCACGCTCTGCACCGTCGCGGCCGCGAGCGTCGTGGCCGCCTGCGGCGTGCCGGCGCTGTTGGTGTACGACGCGCTGACCGTGTACGTGCCGTCCGGCAGCGCGTTGCCGGCCGCGTCGGTCGGCGTCCAGTTGAACGGCACGGTGCCGGCCGACTGCGCGCCCGCGTTGATCGTGTTCACGACGGCGCCCGCCGAGTTCTTCACGGTGATCGTCAGGTTCGACACCGAATTCGCGAGCGACACGCCGAACGGCGACGCCGCGCCGCCCTTCACCGCGACGCTGTTGCCCGGCGCGAGCACGTTGGTGCCGATCAGCAGCGCGGCCTGCGTCTGCTGGCCGGCCGCGAGCTGCGTCGACAGCGACGTGAGCGACGTGTTCAACTGCGCGATGCCGCTCACCGTGTTGATCTGCGCGAGCTGCGACGTCATCTGCGAGCTGTCGACCGGGCTGGTCGGATCCTGGTTCTGCAACTGCGTGACGAGCAGCTTCAGGAACGTCGCCTGCAGGTCGCTCGCCGACGTGCCGTTGGTCGACGACACGTTGTTGGTGTTCATCGTGTCGGTCGGCAGCGTCGACACGTTGGTGCCGTTGCTGCCGATCGTCGTGTTGGAGGAAGTCATCCTGGGTGGCCTTCTGTCGGAACTGTCGGGTCGGTAAGGTCGGGCCGCGCGCGGCTTACGAGCCGATCGTCAGCGTCTTGAGCATCAGCGTCTTCGCGGTGTTCAGCGTCTCGACGTTGGCCTGGTACGAGCGCGACGCCGAGATCATGTTCACCATCTCCTGCACCGGATCGACGTTCGGCATCTGCACGTAGCCGTTCGCGTCGGCGGCCGGGTTCGCCGGGTCGTAGGTCGATTTCATCGGCGACGGGTCGTCCATCACCTTGGTCACCCGCACGCCGCCCACGCCCTGGCCGGACGCGGTGCGCGCGCCGCCCATCGGGTCGGTCGCGAACACGACCTGCTTGGCCTTGTATGGCTTGCCGTCGGGGCCGGTCGCGCTGTCGGCGTTCGCGAGGTTCGACGCGGTGACGTTCAGGCGCTGCGATTGCGCGGACAGCGCCGAACCGGCGACGCCGAAGATGTTCATCAACGAAGGCATGGAAGCTCCTTGTGCTGGGCGAGGTTCGGAAGCGGCGCTTACGAGTTGGTCGTGATCGCGGCGATCATCGCCTTGATCTGCTGGGTCATCACGGTCATTCCGGTCTCGTAGTGCAGCGCGTTGTTAGCGAACTGCACGCGCTCGACGTCGAGATCGACCGTGTTGCCGTCGAGCGACGGCTGCAGCGGCATCCGGTATTGCGCACGGCCGTAGTCGTCCGCCGGGCCGCCGGTCGGGATCAGCTTCGCGGTGCCGGCCATGTGCCCGGGCGCCGTCGACACCATCGACATGCCGCTCGTCACGCCGGCCGGCTGCGTCATCGGCAGTTGCGCGGCGTTGCTCGGCGCCAGGCCGCCGCTCGTCTGCTTCAGCGAGCGCGCGAGCGTCGACGCGAAATCGACGTCGCGGGCCTGGTAGCCGGGCGTGTCGGCGTTCGCGATGTTCGACGACAGCAGTTCCTGCCGATAGGCGCGCACGTCGAGCGCCTGTCGGCCGAACGCGAATTCCGCATCGAGTTTGTCCAGCATGTGTGCGTCTCTCCGTATGAAGCGCTGCACGCCCCTCGCGCCGGATGGCGACCCGAGAGGCTTTTTTCCATGACAGCGATGGTAGGCGCGGGACGCAACCGGCAATCGGGCGAATAACGCGGCAAAGGCCCCTCTATTCATCGTTTGCGCGACGCCCCCGCTCCCTAGAATGCGAAGCGGATCAACGGATCGGAGGCATGGCGATGACTGGCGGCGCACTTCGCGACAGGAACGGGCGGCTCGCGCACGTCCGGCGTGCGTTCGCGCTCGCCGCGGCGCTGTGGATCGCCGCGCCTGCCGCCCACGCCGACGACGGGATGATCGTGATTCCCGGGCGCGGCGAGACGGCAGAAACCGCGCTCGCGCATGCCAATGCGGCGAGCGGCGGGCAGTTCGACCGGAATGCGGGCGCCGCTTCGGTTCCGGGTGCGCAGCGCGCGGCCGGCGGGGCGAGCGCCTCGACCGGCGCCGGCTACGCGGCGCAACCGGCCGGCCAGATGGTCGTGACGAGCGTCCCGCCGCCGGCCGCTGCGGCGGCCCCCGTCTACGCAGCCGCCCGCCCGAACGCCGGTTACGGTGCGTCGTCGCGCACAGTCGATCCTTCCGCGATCGCGACGGTCGTCGCCGGCACGGCCGAGCCTGTATCGAATCCCGCGCGGCCGGCGCCGCAACCGGCCGCCGCCGCCCGCCTCGCGGCAGCCCGTGCGGCATCAGCGGCAGCGCCGCGCACGGCGGCCGCTTCCGGCAATCCGGCTCCGGCCGCCCCTGCCGCCCGGCCCGCGACGGCGCCCGGCCAGCAAGATCCCGAAACGATCCGGCGCGCGGCGCTCGCGTTCCTGCAGCAGCAGATCGCCGGCCTTCCCGGCAAGACCACCGCGACCGTCACGACCGCCTTTCCGCGCGGGCTCGCCGCGTGCACGACGCTCGAACCGTTTTTGCCGACCGGCGCGCGCCTGTGGGGCCGCACGACGGTCGGCGTGCGCTGCGCGGGCGAGCGGCCGTGGACCGTCTACCTGCAGGCGAAGGTCGCCGTGCAGGCCACCTATTACGTCGCCGCGCGCCAGATCGCGCCCGGCGAGCCGCTCTCCGCGGCCGACCTGGTCGCGCGCGACGGCGACCTGACGGTGCTGCCGCTGGCGGTGATCACCGATCCGGCGCAGGCGATCGGCGCAACCGCGCTTGCGCGCATCTCGGCCGGGCTGCCGCTGCGGCAGGACATGCTGAAGAGCGCGGCGTCGGTGTCGGCCGGCCAGACGGTGCGGGTCGTCGCGGCCGGCCCCGGCTTCACGATTTCGGCCGAAGGCAGCGTGCTCGCGAATGCGGCGCCCGGCCAGTCGGTGCGGGTACGGATGGCGGCCGGGCAGATCGTCACGGCGATCGTCAAGGACGCCGGCACCGTGGAAATTCCGCTGTAGGGACGGATCTGCCGCAAGAATGTAAAGAATTGTTTATTCGGAGCATTTCGGGCTCGCGATGCTAAAGTTCGGGCCGACCCGGCCGTTATCTGGGTCAAACCGTACAGGAAACCCATCGTGAAGATCGATTCCACTCCGAAACCGAGCCCCCTCGCGCCGACCGGCAACGGCGCGGCCCGTGCGCCGTCCGGCACGGCCCAGTCGTCCGCGCAGGCAGGCGACGCCGGATCGACCGGCGGCGACACGACCGTGAACCTGTCGGGTCTGTCCGGCCAGCTGCGTTCGGTATCCGCGTCGGGCGACGCCGATATCGACACGGGCCTGGTCCAGTCGATCAAGGACGCGCTGAACAACGGCACGCTGACGATCGACGCGAACAAGATCGCCGACGGCGTATTGAACACCGCCCGCGAGCTGCTCCAGCGGCAGCGCCCGGGCAGCTAACTCCCGGCCTCGTGGCCGGGTCACCCGGTTTGCCGGCGTGCGCAGCACTGCACGCGCCGGCGTGACGAGCATGACGCGATGAGAGAAGAGCTGCTGGCCACGGTCAACGACGAACACGCGACGGTCGAAGCGTTCGCGTCCCTGCTCGTCTACGAGGAAAAGGCGCTGACGACGGCCGAGCCGCTCGAGATGCTGCCCGGGATCGTCGAGAAGAAAAGCGAATTGATCGACCGGCTCGCGCAGCTCGAACGCACGCGCGACACGCAGCTTTGCGCGCTCGGCTTTCCGGCCGGCAAGAAAGGCATGGACCAGGCGGCCGAGCGCGATGCGCGCCTCGCCAGCCGCTGGCAACTGCTGCAACAGGCCGCCGAACGCGCGCGCCAGGCCAACGCGAACAACGGAATGCTGATCCGGATCCGGATGGACTACAACGAGCGCGCGCTCGCGGTGCTGCGCTCGGCGCCCGCGCCGGCCGGCGTGTACGGCCCCGACGGGCGCGTGTCGGCGCTCACGCGCTGACGTCGCGCCGCGCGGCCGCCCGGCGGCCGCGCTCCCGCCTCTCCCTTCGTTACAACAGCGGACACGCGGTGACCTGCGTGCCGCGCGCCACGCACAGCCGCTCGTAGTCGCGCAGGTACGCGCGCTCGGCGTCGTCCAGCAGGTCGAGATCGATCAGGTCCCAGTCGTAGCCGACCGTCACGATGTTCTCGAACGTCACGGTGTCCGGCTGCGCGTCGTCCGCCCGCACGATCACGATGTTCTCGATCCGCACGCCGCCCTTGCCCGGCAGGTAGATGCCCGGCTCGACCGAAATCACCGCATTCGGCACCAGCCCGTAGGTCGCGCCCGGCGCGAACCGCACGCCGCCCTCGTGCACGTGAATCCCGACGCCGTGCCCGGTGCCGTGGCCGAAATCGTGGCCATGGTCGCGGCACACCTGCCGCACCAGCGCATCGACGTCGCCGCCCGTGGCGGTGGCCGGAAAGCGCGTGACGAGCCCCTTGATGCAGGCCTTCAGCGCGACCGTGTAGATCTCGCGCTGCCACGGCTGCGCGACCGTGTCCGGCCGCGTACGACGCAGCACGACGCGTGTGCAGTCCGTCGCGAAGCCCGCTTCGTAGTACGCGCCGCTGTCGAGCAGCACGAGTTCGCCTTCGGTCAGCTCGACGTCGGCGCTCGCCGCCGTGTAGTGCGCGAAGGCGCTGTTCGCGCCGTTCGCCGCGATCGACGGAAACGTCAGCGCGACCGCCGAACGGGCGCCGTACGCGTCGTTGATCGTGCGCGCGAGGTCGTACTCGGTGTGGCGCACGCCCGGCTCGCCGTTCTTCGCCCAGCGCATCGTCTCCGCGATCGCCGCGGAGCTGCGCGCGAACGCGTCGCGGAAGCGGTCGAGCACGGCCGGCGTCTTGCTCGCCCGCAGCGCCTCGACCGGGTTGAAATCGGCATGCCGCGCGTGCGGCCACACCCGGTTCACCGCGTCGACGAGCGCGCAGTTCACCGATTCGAAGCCGTAGCACACGTGCTCGACCGCGAACCGTGCGAGGAAGCGCTCGAGCGCCGCCACGTCGCGCCGGATCACCTGCAGCGCCGGATACGAATCGAGCGCGACCTCGCAGCGGTCGCAGCCTTCCGGCAAGAACAGCACCACCTGCTCGCCGATCGCGAACAGGAAGCCGAGGTGCGACGACACGTTCGGGATGTGATAGCCGCGGCTGTTCAGCAGATACGCGAGATCGTCCGACGCGCAGGTGAAGAACGCGGTCTTGCCGTCGGCCGCGCCGGTATGCGCGGCGAGCCGCCGGTTCAGCGCGTCGAGGTTCTGCGCGACGCTCAGGCCCGTCATCGCTGCCGGGAGCTCGAAGATCGGCCGTTCGACGTTCCAGCCCGGCAGCGCGATCGCGCGGTCGATCTCGCGATCGGCGAGGCTCGTCCAGTCGAGCGACGCTGCCTGCGTCTGCTCGAACAGCCGGTTGCGCTGCCCGACGCTGATCCGCCGCGCGTCGTAGCCGACCCGCGCGAGCCGGCTCGCGTGCGCGAGCAGCCAGTCGGCCATCGCCTGCCAGATCGTCACGTTCATGCCGAGCTTCTCGACGCGCACGCGCGCCGGATCGCACTGCTGGTCGGCCTGGAAGTGATAACGGCCATCGACGAACAGCACGAACGGCGGCAGATCGAGCGCCTGCGCGGTCGCCGCGCTCAGGAAGATCCCGCAGCCGGCCGAGCCGTCGAAGCCGGACACCGCGTAGCGCGGGTTGTTGCTGCGCGGCAGGTATTCGGTCACGTATTCGTCCTGCGACGTGATCACCACCGCGTCGAGTCGCGCGGCATCGAGCAGGCGCGACAGGCCAGCCTGCGTGTCGGCGACGGACGCGTCGTACGGGGGAAGGCCGGAGAAGCTGTATTTCAGTCGATCGATCATCGGATGCCCGTTATTCGTTGTTGTCGGCGGCCGGCGGCGTGGCGCGGCATCGCGCGCCGGGCACGGCACGTCGTTGCGGCGCAGGTCACGCGCGGCACGACGCGCGGCCGGACCGCGCCGCCGGCCGGGAGGCAGGCCTTCGGTAAAATTTTTGTCTCACTTAACTTTGTTTGATGCGCGACAGAATCTAGAGCACGTCGAAATCGAGGTCAAGCCAAGATTTTCGTAGGACTAAAATCGGCGTGCCGCATGCGGATCCCCGCACAACGCCGATTCGCCCCCGCGACGCTGCGCGGTACAATGCGCCGGCCTCGCCGCCCCGGGCAGCCGCACGGCCCCTGCCCGCGCCCCGACTCGTTGCCACGAAAGAGATTCATGGATTCAGACCTCATGCGTATCGGCCAGCGCATTCGCCGCCTGCGCCGGGAAGCGAAGAAGACGCTGCTGGAAGTGGCGACCGAAGCGAACCTGTCGGTCGGGTTCCTGTCGCAGGTCGAGCGCCATCTGACGGGCATCTCGCTGTCGTCGCTCGTCAACGTCGCGAAGGCGCTGGGCGTGCCGCTCGGTACGCTGATCGAGCAGCCGCGCCAGGCGCAGCCCGATTCGCACGAGGGCAGCCGCAAGCCGTACGCGCTCGACGCCGCGTCGCAGTGGTACGAGCGGCTGTCCACCACGTTCGACGGCAGCCAGATCAACGCGCTGAAGGTGCAGATGATGGAGGGCTACCGGTCGGAATGGGTCGCGCACGGCGGCGACGAATTCGTGTACGTGCTGGCGGGCCGCATCTGCTACACGGTCGGCAAGAAGAATTACCCGCTGACGCCCGGCGACTCGCTGCACTTCGACGCGCGCAAGCGGCATCGCGTGGCCAATGTCGGCGACGGGCCGGCCGAGCTGATCACCGTCAGCACGCTGCCGCTGTTCGACGACAGTGGTGCGGAATTCGTGTCCGCGACGACGGAAATCAGGCAGTCGAAGCCCGGTGAACCGCGCGTGAGCCGGCGCGCGCCGGCGTCCAAACGGGATGACCGCGACGCCGCCGCGGCACGGCCGTCCAAGGTTGGCACAGCCGAAAGGAAGACGTCGGCGAAGCAGCCGCGCGCCGCCGCCGGCAAACGCCCGGCGGCCGCGACTCCGGCACGTAAGAAGAAACCGTAACGGCTGGCCGCGCGCTGTTCCGCGCCTGCTACCTGCCGGCTACTCGCCGATTGCGAGCGCCTGCGCGACGGCCTGGATCCGCGCGCGATGCACGGCTTCCTTGATCTTCTCCGTGTCGCTGCCGATGCCGCGTGCGATCGCGCCGGCATCGACGCTGCGCGCGGCCGCGAGCGCGACGCGCAACCGCTCGGCCTGCGGATACGGCTGCGCATCGAGTCCGAGCCGGCCGCGCGCATCCGATTCGCAGGCCTGCAGCAGCTCGGCGAAGCGCGCCGGCTTGCGCAGCGCGTCGCTGCGCTCGAACAGCCGCACCAGCGCGGCCGCGCCCATTTCCATCACGCGATGCAGGTTGCCGTGCTCGCGCGCGACCACCAGCGCGAGATCGCGGCATTCGTTCGGCACCCGCAGCCGCTCGCACAACGGCTTGAGCAGCTCGACGCTGCGGCTTTCGTGGCCGACGTGGCGCGGCAGCACGTCCGCGGGCGTCGTCCCCTTGCCGAGATCGTGCGTGAGCGCCGCGAAGCGCACCGCCAGCGAATAGCCCTGCTTCGCCGCGTAGTCGACGACCATCATCACGTGCACGCCGGTATCGACTTCCGGGTGGTAATCGGCGCGCTGCGGCACGCCCCACAGCGCATCGACCTCGGGCAGGATGCGCGCGAGCGCGCCGCAGTCGCGCAGCACCGCGAACATCCGCGACGGCTTCGCCTCCATCAGCCCGCGCGCGATTTCCTGCCACACGCGTTCGGGGACGAGCGCGTCGACCTCGCCCGCGTCGACCATCCGCCGCATCAGCGCGAGCGTTTCGTCCGCGACCGTGAAATCCGCGAACCGCGCGGCAAAGCGCGCGATCCGCAGGATCCGCACCGGATCCTCGACGAACGCGTCGCTCACGTGCCGGAACACACGCGCGCGCAGGTCGGCCTGCCCGTCGAACGGATCGATCACCGGGCCGACCAGCGTGCCTTCCGGGCTCACCTCGCGCGCCATCGCGTTGATCGTCAGGTCGCGCCGCGCGAGATCCTCGTCGAGCGTGACGTCCGGCGCGTAGTGGAACTGGAAGCCGTGATAGCCGGCTGCGGTCTTGCGCTCGGTGCGCGCCAGCGCGTACTCCTCTTGCGTCTGCGGATGCAGGAACACCGGGAAATCCTTGCCGACCGGCCGGAAGCCCTGCGCGGTCATCTGCTCGGGCGTCGCGCCGACCACCACGTAGTCGCGGTCCTGCACCGGCACGCCGAGCAATTCGTCGCGGATCGCGCCGCCTACTGCGTAGATGTTCATGGCTGGGGTTCGTATTCGGCGATCACGTTGGTTTCACGGCGCGCGGCGTCGATCCACTGCTGCACGGCCGGCAGCGCCGTCACACGCGCCGCATAGCCGGCCGCCTCCGGCGACAAGGCCGGCGCATACGTATTGAAGCGCATCACGACGGGCGCATACATCGCGTCGGCGATCCCGAATTCGCCGAACAGGAACGGCCCGCCCGACGCCTCGATGCATTCGCTCCACAGCGCGTCGATGCGCGCGACGTCGGCGAGCGCCTCGGGCGTCGCGCCGCGCCCCGGCATCGACGCGCGGATGCTCATGCCCATCTGCGTGCGCAGCGCCATGAAGCCCGAATGCATCTCGGCGGACACGCAGCGCGCATGCGCGCGCGCGAGCGGGTCGGCCGGCCACATCGGGAATTGCGGATAGCGCTCGGCGAGCGTCTCCGCGATCGCGAGCGAATCCCAGATCGCGAAGCCGTGATCGTCGACGAGGCACGGCACCTTGCCGGTCGGCGAATATTCGCGGATGCGCGCGGCCGTGTCGTCGCGGCGCAGCTCGACCACGATCTCGTCGAACGGGATGCCGAAATGCGCGAGCAGCAGCCAAGGCCGCATCGACCACGACGAGTAGTTCTTGTCTCCAATGACGAGCTTCATGACGGGGTTCCGGAAAATGCGAAAAAGGAAAAGAAGCGCCGGCCGGCGGCGCCCCGCGGGTATTAGCGACGCGAGCGGAACCAGTCGAACCGCGAGCGCCTGGCCGCTTCGCCGAGATACGCGGGCGCAATGCTTTCGAGACTCGCGGGCGACAGCCCGAGTTCCGGCGCGAGCGGCCCCGACAGCACGTTCGGCACCGACATCGTCGCGAGATTGTCGCGCGTGAGCACCGGTTCGCCCGGCAGGCATTCGAACACGCTCGCCTGCAGCCGCGCAAGCGCGTCGGGCAGCCGCACGATGCGTGCCTGCCGGCCGACCAGCGTGCCGCAATAGCGCACCAGTTGCTCGAGCGTGTAGACGGTCGGGCCGCCGAGTTCGTAGGTCTTGCCGTGCGCGCCCGCGAGATCGAGCGTGTTGACGAACGCGCGCACGACGTCGCCGACGAATACCGGCTGGAAGCGCGCGTCGGGCATCGCGAGCGGCAGCACGGGCACCGTGCGCTGCAGGTTCGCGAACGTGTTGAGGAATGCATCGCCGGGGCCGAACACGACCGACGGACGGAAGATCGTCAGCGCGAGCGAATCGGTGGCCGCGACCGCATGCAGCGCGGCTTCGCCGTCGCCCTTCGAGCGCTGGTACATGCTCGCGCCGTGCGGATCGGCGCCGAGCGCACTCATGTGCAGCAGGCGCCGCACGCCGACCTCGGTGCAGGCTGTCGCGAGCGCGGCCGGCAGCGCGACGTGCGCGCGCGCGAAACCCGGCCCGTACGGCGTGCCGCGGCCGCCGTGCAGCACGCCGATCAGGTTGATCGCCGCGTGCGCGCCGGCGACGAAGCGCGCGAGCGTGCGCGTATCGAGCGCGTCGAGTTCGACGATGTCGACCGGCAGCATCTGCAGGTGGCGCGCGTGCTCGCGCCGCCGCGTACCGATCCGCACCTGCTTGCCGGCATCGATCAGCGCATTGACGAGCCGGCTGCCGATGAAGCCGGTGCCGCCCAGCAGCGCAACGGTCTGGCGATCCATGTTCGGGTCCTAAAAAGAACACTGCCGCGTCTCGCGCGGCAGTTCGTGTATCAGGGCGAGATCATGCCTAGACGTTTCTTCAACGACTGCGGTTTGCCCTCGAAGAGCGCCGCGTAGTAGACGGTGTTCGACAGCACGTTCTTCACGTAGTCGCGCGTCTCGTTGAACGGAATCGTCTCCGCGAAGATCGCGCCTTCGACCGGCTGCGTCAACACCTGACGCCACTGGCGCGGCCGGCCCGGGCCCGCGTTGTAGCCGGCGGTGGCGAGCACCGGCGAGCTGTCGAAGTTGTTGTAGATGTCCGCCAGATACCAGGTGCCGAGCTGGATGTTGGTATCGATGTCGTGCATCTGCGCCCGCGAGATCGTGCCCATGCCGAGCTTCTTCGCGACCATCTGGGCCGTCGCCGGCATCAGCTGCATCAGGCCGCCCGCGCCGACCGACGAACGCGCGCTGATGATGAAGCGCGATTCCTGGCGGATCAGCCCGTACGCCCACTCGACGTCGAGGCCCGTCGACTGCGCATAGCGCTCGACGGTCGTGCGGTACGGCGACGGATAGCGCAGCGTGAAGTCGTGCTCGGCCTTCGTGCGGTCGGCGGTGTTGACCGTGCGGTCGAGCAGCTCGACGCGCTTGCCGTATTCGGCGGCCGCGAGCAGCTGGCGATCGGTCATCCCGCGCAGCGGCCAGTTCCATTCGCGATTGCCTTCGAGGCGCAGGTTCAGCGCGTAGAAGCGCTGCGCGAGCGCGAAGCCCGGGATCTTGCCCATCGCGTCGATCTCGGCGTCGCTCACCTTCGTGCGCGGCGGGATCGTCGTGCGCTGGCCGAGCTCTTCGCCGGCCAACTGCCCGTAGAAGTTGAACTGGCCAGCGACTTGCTCGAATTCCTGGTTCGCCTGCAGCGTGTCGCCGCTCTGCTTGAGCGCGCGCGCATGCCAGTAGATCCACGCCGGATCGTTGCGCAGCGACGGCGGCATCTGCTCGATCGACCAGCGCACCATCGGCCAGTTGCCGGCGAGCAGCGCGGCGCGCGTGCGCCATTCGTAGCCCGGGTTCGACAGCGGCGCGTTCGCCGATTTCGCATACCAGACCGATGCCATCGGCGAGCGCTTGATCGCGCCCTGGTAGCCGATCGCGCCCCACGCGATCGCCTGTTCCTGCTTGGTGAGCGAAGGCGCGACCGTCGTCAGCATCCCGGCGGCGGCATCCGGATCGTTGCGCGCCATGCGGCCGAGCGCGATCAGCGCGAGCTGATGCGACGCGGCGTCGGGCCCGACGCCGCGCGCGAGATACAGCGGCGGCGCGCTCGTCGCCTGGTCGAAGCCGACCGGGCGCGGGCCGAGCGCATCGACGATCTTGCCGCCGAGCGTCGTGTAGTTCTGCTCGTACGCGAGGCGCGCCTGCTGCCACACGTCGTCGCTCGTGAACTGCTGGTTGACGGTGAGCGCGGTGATCAGGTCGACGCATGCATCGCCGTAGTTCTTCGGCTCGACGAGCAGCGCGCGCGCCGCGTCGGCGACGTTCTCGTTGCGCGCCGCGCGCGATTCGAGCGCATAGCACTTGACCTGCGTGTCGTCGTCGAGCACGAAACGCTTGTACTGGTCGTCGAAATTGCGCCAGTCGTGGCGCGCGCCGAGCACGAGCAGGTAGTCGTTGCGCAGGCGATCCGCGATCGCCTGGCCATCGTAGCGCTGCAGGAACGACTGCACGGGCGCGTCCGGCGCATCGACGCGCGCGCGGCCGGTCGAATCGAACAGCTGCGGCTTGATCTGGAAATACTCGACGTAGGACGGCACCGGATAGTTCGGGATCATCGACGCGAGCTGGGCGGCCTTCGCGGCGTCGTTGCGGCGTGCGGCTTCGCGAAGCTGCACGAAGATCTGGTCATCCCCGGGGAGCGTGTCGTCGTTCGGTGCGGCGCACGCGGCCGTGCCCGCGACGAGCGCGGCGGCCGAAAGCGCCAGCGCGACCGCGCGATATACTCGGAAAAGGCTGTTCGACATCGTTTTGAATGGAGCACGAAGTGAGCGAAAGCATAGCACGCAACCCTGTGCCGAACCCGAAGGTTGCGCTGCGCAAAACGCTGTCCGGCGCCCGTCGCGACGCCGCGTCGCAACCTGCCGCGAACGCCGCGCTCGACGCGCGGCTGCGCATGCTGCTCGACCGTCTCGCGCCGCGCACGGTCGGGTTCTACTGGCCGCTGCCGGGCGAATTCGATGCGCGCGATGCGGTGCTCGCATGGTGCGCGGCAGGGGCCGGCCGCTGCGCCGCGCTGCCGGTAATCGGCGAACGTCACACGCCGCTCGCGTTCCACGCATGGGACGCGCACACGCCGATGCGCGAAGGTCATCACCGGATTCCCGAACCGGCGTCGGGAATCGTCGTCGTGCCCGATCTTTTGCTGATTCCCTGTGTGGGATTCGATCCGCAGCGCTACCGGCTCGGCTACGGCGGCGGCTACTACGACCGCACGCTCGCCGCGTGGCCGGGCGACACGCTGCCCGTGACGGTCGGCATCGCGTACGAAGCGTGCCGCGTCGATGCGCTGCCGGCCGAGACGCACGATCTCGCGCTGCGCTGGATCGTCACCGACGGCGCGCTTTACCCGGCCGCCGGATAATGCCGCGCGGCGGCGCCGCGCTCGGCGCCGCCTGCCCGTGAGCGCGTCGCCGCGCCCGACCGTTGCCGCAATCGTTTACAGCGATGCCGCCGCGCGCGCGGCCGTGTCGTACAGGCCCGAGGCGTGGCGCAGCAACTGCGCCGCGTCGCCGATCTGCTCGTTGGTGAGGCCGCTGTCCTTCAGCGTCTCGATCAGGCAATGCTCGCGGACCTCGCGGTACTTCAGGCACAGGTCGCGGCCCGCGTCGGTCGCGAAGAAGAACACTTCCTTGCCGTTCTTCTCGCTCTTCACATAGCCGCGGGCGATCAGTTTTTTCAGCGCATAGGTCGCGACGTGCGTATCCTCGATATTGAGCACGAAGCAGATGTCGGCGAGCTTCTTCTTGCGTTCGCGATGGCTGACGTGATGCAGCAGCGAGACCTCGACCGCCGTCATGTCCTTCGCGCCGGCCGCCGACATGCAGCGCACCATCCAGCGGTTGAACGCGTTCCCGGCCATGATGAGCCCGTATTCGAGCTCCGACAGCTCCGCGCTCGAATCGGAAACGAGGTGTTCGGATGACACGATCTTGGTCGCAGGACGCTTCATGGACAGGCGCAAGCCGGATGACAGGATGTGCCCGAGTGTACGCCAGAAGCCCCGGCCGGCGAGCTAGGCGAAAACGCTTATTGAGAAGTTGTCGATATTTTATTGACAATGTGCGCTAACATTGCCGTCCGAACCGTGCCAGTCCGATGACGCCACCCCGCATTTATCCGCTCGGCGATGCCGCCCTCGTCTGCGAGGTGCCGCCGCCCGCCACGCTCGATTGCCAGCGCCGCGTCTGGGCCGTGGCCGAGGCCGCGCGCGCGTGGCCCGACGTGATCGACGTCGTTCCCGGCATGAACAACCTGACCATCGTGTTCGACGCGCTCGCCGCGACGGCCGAGTCGCTCACGCCCGCGCTGCGCGACGCGTGGGAGACGGCCGACGTCGAGCACGCGGACGGCCGCGAGGTCGAGATCCCGGTCGAGTACGGCGGTGCCGCCGGTCCCGACCTGGCTGCCGTCGCCGCCCACACGGGCCTGTCGGCCGACGAGGTCGTCGCGCGCCACGCGGCCGGCGCCTACGTCGTGTTCTTCGTCGGGTTCCAGCCCGGTTTCGCGTATCTCGGCGGCCTCGACGCGTCGCTGCACACGCCGCGCCGCGCGGCGCCGCGTCTCGAGGTGCCGGCCGGCTCGGTCGGCATCGGCGGCGCGCAGACGGGCATCTACCCGGCCACGTCGCCCGGCGGCTGGCAACTGATCGGCCGCACGTCGCAGGTGCTGTTCGATCCGGCGCGGCCCCAGCCGACGCTGCTGCTGCCCGGCGACCGCGTGCGCTTCACCATTGCCGGAGTCGACGCACGATGACCCAGAACCACGCACCGGGCACCATCGAGGTCGTGCGGGCCGGCCCGCTGTCGACCGTGCAGGATCTCGGCCGCCGCGGCACGCGCCATCTCGGCGTCGCGCAGGGCGGCGCGCTCGACGGCCTCGCGCTCGAAGTCGGCAACCGGCTCGTCGGCAACCGCCCCGACGCGGCGGCCGTCGAAATCACGATCGGCCCCGCCACGTTCCGCTTCACGCGCGCCACGCGCATCGCGATCACCGGCACCGAGTTCGGTGCAACGCTCGACGGCAAGCCCGTTCATTCGTGGTGGAGCCTGCCGGTCGCCGCCGGGCAGACGCTCGTGCTGCCGGCCGCGAAACGCGGCATGCGCGGCTACCTGTGCATCGCGGGCGGCATCGACGTGCTGCCGATGCTCGGCTCGCGCAGCACCGATCTCGCGTCGCGCTTCGGCGGCCTCGGCGGCCGCACGCTGCGCGACGGCGACCGGCTCCCGGTCGGCGTGCCGCCGGCCGGCGCCGGCTGCCTCGCGGCCGATGCGCCCGAATTCGGCGTGAAGGCGCCGGCATGGTGCGCGTTCGTGCGCGTCGACGAGCCGCCGCGCCGTCACCGCCCCGCGCATGCGCCGTGGGCGATGCCCGTGCGCGTGCTGCCGGGCCCCGACTACGCGTCGTTCGCGGCCGATTCGCAGCAGGCGTTCTGGGACGAGGAATGGCTCGTCACCGCGAACAGCAACCGGATGGGCTATCGGCTCGCCGGCGCCGAGCTCGTGCGCGCGCGCCCGGTCGAGCTGCTGTCGCATGCGGTGCTGCCCGGCACGATCCAGGTGCCGCCGAACGGCCAGCCGATCGTGCTGATGCACGACGCGCAGACCACCGGCGGCTATCCGAAGATCGGCACGGTGATCCGCGCCGACCTGTGGAAGCTCGCGCAGGCGCGGCTCAACCTGCCGATCCGCTTCGTGCGCACGACGCCCGACGCCGCGCGCGGCGCCCTCATCGCGGAACGGGCGTACCTGCGGCAGATCGACGTCGCGATCGAGATGCGCGAGGAAGCGCGCCGCCGCGCCCAATCGCGCGCGGCGTGACAATGGCGGAAGCAGCAACGAAAGACGCGCCACTCAACCAGTGGACGAGGAACATCATGGAAATCGATCTGAATGCCGATCTCGGCGAAGGATGCGGATCGGACGAGGCGCTGCTCGACCTCGTCACGTCGGCGAACATCGCATGCGGCTGGCATGCAGGCGGCGCGAACGCGATGCGCGACTGCGTGCGCTGGGCCGTGCAGAAAGGCGTGTCGATCGGCGCACACCCGAGCTTTCACGATCCGGAGAATTTCGGCCGCAAGGAAATGCAGTTGCCGGCCGGCGACATCTATGCGGGCGTGCTGTACCAGCTCGGCGCGCTGTCGGCGATCGCGCAGGCCGAGGGCGGCCGCATCGCGCACGTGAAACCGCACGGCGCGCTGTACAACCAGGCCGCGCGCGATCCGCTGATCGCCGACGCGGTGGTGTCGGCGATCCACGACTTCGATCCGTCGCTCGCGGTGTTCGGGCTCGCGAACAGCGTGTTCATCGCGGCCGCGCGGCAGGCGGGGCTCGCGGCGGTGGAGGAAGTGTTCGCCGATCGCGGCTACCGCGCGGACGGCTCGCTGGTGCCGCGCAGCCTGCCCGGCGCGCTGATCGACGACGAAGACGCGGTGCTCGCGCGCACGCTCGACATGGTGCGCAACCGGCAGGTGCGCGCGCTGAGCGGCGAATGGGTGCCGCTCAATGCGCAGACCGTCTGCCTGCATGGCGACGGGCCGCATGCGCTGGCGTTCGCGAAGCGGATCCGCGCGGCGCTCGAAGCCGCCGGCGTCGACGTCGTCGCGCCCGGCGCGCTGCAGGCCGACGAAGGCGCGTAACGCCGCAGCGGGCGCCTTGCCCGCGCCCCGCACGTTTTCGTCGCACCAAAGAAAAAAGCGCCCTCGTGGCGCTTTTCCGTTGGTGCAATCGGTGCGGCTTCGCCGTCTGTCGATTCACCCCCCGAAACCGTCTTTCGACGGTGACCGGAAAAACATTCCGGATTAAAAAACGTCCGCCGCCGCCCGATCACTGCCTTCCCCGGTCAGACGACGGAACGTCGCTTATGTGCAAGTCGGCCTGCATGCATGTGTTGTTCGACGACGATTGGCCCCGCCGTGCATGCAGACTCTCCGCGGCCGGCACGCGTTTCACGTGCCGGCGACGCTCACCCCGCGCTTTATTTCTGCTACCCCGTAGAACTTATCTATTCTTTTCATTTTTTCAACTTGTGGGGTGAAGAATAGATATCGGCCGAACGGGATGTCAATCGTTTTAAACGCTATTTTCCGACGATTCAAGGGTTTTCCTTATCGACCGACACCGCCGTGCAGGCGCGGCGCGCGGCGCGCGCGACGTCGATCAAACAGGGGACGATCAGCGCATGCAGCCGGGCGCGATCAGTTCGCGTCGACCCGGTATCCTTGCTGGCGCAACAATTCGAGCACGCCGCGCGGGCCACCCAGATGCAGCGCGCCGATCGCGACGAACAGCGGCCGGTTCGGCGCGGCGATTGCCGTCATCCGTGCAACGAAGCGCCGGTTGCGCTCGTACACGATCTTGTTGTCGAGCGACGCCGACAACGCCTTCGAACGGGCGAGCCGTTCGCTCTTCGCGACCGCCCACGCCGAGATCGCATCGGCGTCGCCAATTCGCCACAGCCGGTGCAGCGCCTTGATGTCGTCGGCGTTCTGCGCGGGGGTCTGCACCATGTCCTGCGCGAGCATCTCGCGCTGCTCGGCCAGCGTCAGCCCGGTGAACGCGCGCATCTGTTCGGCGAGCGTCTCGAGCCCGATCACGCGGCCGCCTTTCTTCTTCAGGAACACGTTCTGCAGTTGCGCCTCGGTGCCGTATTCGGTCTGCAGGCCGGCGGACAGCGAATCGTAGGTCTCGACGACGAGCGCCGCGAGCCACGGCCGCATCTTGCGGATCTCGGCGAGCGCGGCCGGGTTGCCGCGCAGGCGCGCCGCGAGCCGCTGCCACAGCGGCTCCGGCAGCAGGCGCTGCAGGCACGGGTAGCGGCACACGCCGTATTTCGACACGTCGTCCTGCGATTCGAGCAGATCGTCGGGCGACAGCTCGAGCGCGAGCGTCGGCGACGCGGCGAGCGCCGCGAGGATGCGCGGCCGGAACGGCTGCGCGCTCGGGTAATCGGACGGATCGCCCGTATGCAGCGTGCCGAGCACGTAGAGCGTGACCTTGCCCTTGGTCGCGACGTAGAACGGCATGCGCGCCGGCTGCACGCGCACGGTGCCGCGCGACACCGTGCCGTCCGAGACGGCCGGCGCATGGAAGCCCGGCAGGCTCATGCCGGGCGGCGGGACCTGTGACGGATGAATCGGCGAAGTCGCCGGCGCACGCCCTTCGGCGCGCGCCGGTTCGACGGAGACCACGACGCTGGCCGCCGCGCACGCGCCGGCCAGCGCCGCGCCCGTGACGGTACGCACGCTCCAGCGCCGCGCGTAGCGGTACGCGCGCATCACGCGCGCACTGCCGGTCCCCACACGGCGCACGCCGGACACGCGCGCCGCCAACGCTTCAGGCATTCGCCTCCCCTACCTCCTCGGCGCGATGGCAGGCCACGCGCCGGCCGTCCACTTCGCGCAATTGCGGCTCCTCGACGCGGCACCGCTCGACCGCGTACGGGCAGCGCTGGTGGAACGCGCAGCCCGACGGCGGATTGAGCGGCGACGGCAGTTCGCCCTGCAGCTTGATCTGCACGCGGCGGTCTTCCTCGAAGATCGCCGGCGTCGCCGACATCAGCGCCCGCGTGTACGGATGGCGCGGCCGTGCGTAGATCGTCGCCTTGTCGCCGAGTTCCGCGACGCTGCCGAAGTACATCACCATCACGTCGTCCGCGACGTGCTCGACCACCGACAGGTTGTGCGAGATGAACACGTAGCTCGTCTTGAACTGCTCCTGCAGATCCATGAACAGGTTCAGGATCTGCGCCTGGATCGACACGTCGAGCGCGGACACCGGCTCGTCGGCGACGACGATGCGCGGATCGAGGATCATCGCGCGCGCGATCGCGACGCGCTGGCGCTGGCCGCCCGAGAACATGTGCGGATAGCGCTTCGCGTGCTCGGGCCGCAGGCCGACCGTGCGCATGATCTGCGCGATGCGCGCAGCGCGCTCGGCGGCCGTCAGGTTCGCGTTGATCTCGAGCGGCTCGGCGAGCGTCTGCTCGACGGTCTTGCGCGGATTCAGCGACGCGAACGGGTTCTGGAACACCATCTGCACGCGGCGGCGCAGGTCGGCGACCGTGTCGCGGCTCGCGCCGGCCACGTTCTTGCCGTCGATCGTCAGGCTGCCCGACGTGGGCGTTTCGATCATCGTGAGCTGGCGCGCGAGCGTCGACTTCCCGCAGCCCGATTCGCCGACGACGGCGAGCGTCTTGCCGCGCTTCAGCGAGAACGACACGCCGTTCAGCGCCTTCACCGTGCCCTGCCCGAACATCCCGCGCTTCACCGAGTAGTGCTTCGCGAGGCCGTCGGCCACCAGGACGTCCTCGTCGTGCGACGCGTGGCGCGTATCCTGGACTGCGTTCATCGTGCGCCTCCCGTCAGGTCGAGGTTGGAAACATTGAGCGGCTTGATGCAGCGCGCGCGCATCGCATCGTTGGCCGGCACCAGCGTGTCGAGCGCCGGCCGCGCCTTGCGGCAATCGTCGACCACGTACTTGCAGCGCGGCGCGAACAGGCAGCCGGACGGGCGATCATCGCGGCCCGGCACCATGCCGGGCAATGCGGCAAGGCGACGCGCCCCCTTATTGTGCTCGGGAATCGCCGCGAGCAGCGCTTCGGTGTACGGATGATGCGGCGCGCGGAAGATGTCGGGCACGCGATTGGTTTCGATGATCTCGCCCGCGTACATCACCGCGACGCGATGCGCGACCTCCGACACCACGGCCAGATCGTGCGAGATCAGCACGAGCGCCATCCCGCGCTCCTTCTGCAGCTTCACGAGCAGATCCATGATCTGCGCCTGGATCGTCACGTCGAGCGCGGTGGTCGGCTCGTCGGCGATCAGGAGCTTCGGGTTGCACGCGACGGCCATCGCGATCATCACGCGCTGGTTCATCCCGCCCGACATCTGGTGCGGGAACGACGCGATGCGGTTCTTCGCATCGGGAATGCCGACCTGGTCGAGCAGTTCGAGCGCGCGCCGGTGCAGCGCGTCGCCGCGCAGCCCTTCGTGCAGCTTCAGCACTTCCTTGATCTGGTAGCCGACCGTGTAGCTCGGGTTCAGGCTCGTCAGCGCGTCCTGGAACACCATCGCGATGTCCTTGCCGACGATCTTGCGGCGCGCCTTCGGCGACGCCTTCAAGAGATCCACGCCGTTGAACGTGACTTCGTCTGCCGTCACCTTGCCGGGCGCGTCGATCAGGCCCATCAGCGCCATCATCGTCACGCTCTTGCCCGAGCCCGATTCGCCGACGACGCCCACCACCTCGCCCGGTGCGACCGACAGGTTGATCCGGTCGACCGCGGGCAGGCCGTTGAAGTTCACCGCGAGATTGCGGATGGTCAGTAGGTTCTGGGTCATGGTCATGCCATCCGTTTCAGCTTGGGATCCAGCGCGTCACGCAGCCCGTCGCCGAGCAGGTTGATCGCGAGCACCGAAATCAGGATCGACAGGCCGGGCATCGTCACGATCCACCACGCGTTGTCGATGTAGTCGCGCGCGGATGCGAGCATCGCGCCCCACTCGGCGGTCGGCGGTTGCACGCCGAGGCCGAGGAAGCCGAGCGCGGCCGCGTCGAGGATGGCCGACGAGAAGCCGAGCGTCGCCTGCACGATCAGCGGCGCCGTGCAGTTCGGCAGCACCTGCGAGAACATCAGGCGCAGCGTGCCGGCCCCGGCCACGCGCGACGCGGTCACGTATTCCTTCTGCAGCTCGCCGAGCGCCGACGCGCGCGTGAGACGCACGTAGGCCGGCAGCGCGACGATCGCGATCGCGAACATCGTGTTGGTGAGGCCCGGGCCGATGATCGCGACGACCGCGACCGCGAGCAGCAGCGACGGCAGCGCGAGCAGCACGTCCATGATGCGCATCACCGGCGTGTCGGCCCACTTCTGGAAGAACGCGGCGACGAGCCCGAGCACGATGCCGGGGATCAGCGCGAGCACGACCGACACGAAGCCGATCCAGAACGACATCCGCGCGCCGAACATCAGCCGCGAAAGGATGTCGCGGCCCGCTTCGTCGGTGCCGAGGATGAATTGCCAGTTGCCGCCGGCGAGCCACGCGGGCGGAATCTTCACGTAGTCGCGGTATTGCTCGACCGGGCTGTGCGGCGCGATCAGCGGCGCGAGCAGTGCGACTGCGATCAGCACGATCACGACGATGCCCGCGCCGACGGCGCCGCGGTTGCGCGAGAAGTTGGCCCAGAACTCGCGCAGCGCGAGCGCACGGCCGCCGGCCGGCGCGGATTCGGTCGGCAGGGTATTTTGCAGATTGCTCATGGGATTACCTCGTGTGGCGGATGCGCGGATTCAGCACGCCGTACAGCAGGTCGACGACCAGGTTCACGACGATCACGAGCGTCGCGATCAACAGGATGCCGCCCTGGACGACCGGATAGTCGCGGCGGCCGATCGCATCGATCAGCCACTTGCCGACACCGGGCCACGAAAAGAGCGTCTCGGTCAGCACCGCACCCGCAAGCAGCGTGCCGATCTGCAGGCCGATCACGGTGACGACCGGGATCAGCGCATTGCGCAGCGCATGCACGACGACCACGCGCACGGGCGACAGCCCCTTCGCGCGGGCGGTGCGGATGTAGTCCTCGCGCAGCACTTCGAGCATCGACGAGCGCGTCATCCGCGCGATCACCGCGAGCGGAATCGTGCCGAGCACGATCGCGGGCAGGATCAGGTGGCTCACCGCCGACTTGAACGCGCCTTCGTCCGGCGCGAGCAGCGCGTCGATCAGCATGAAGCCGGTCGGGTGCGGGAAATCGTATTCGACCGCGATGCGCCCGGACACGGGCGTCCAGCCGAGATACGACGAAAACACCATGATGAGGATCAGCCCCCACCAGAAGATCGGCATCGAGTAGCCGGTGAGCGCGGTGCCCATCACGCCGTGGTCGATGACCGAGCCGCGCCGCAGCGCGGCGATCACGCCGGCCGGCAAACCGACCGCGAGCGCGAACACGAGCGCGCACAGCGACAGTTCGACGGTCGCCGGGAAGCGCGCGAAGAATTCACCGCCGACGCTCGTGTTGGTGATGATCGACGTGCCGAGGTCGCCATGCAGCGCACGGCCGACGTAGTGGAGGTACTGCAGCGGCAGCGGCTGGTCGAGCCCGAGGCGCTTCATCGCCTCTGCGTGCATCGCGGGATCGACGCCGCGCTCGCCCATCATCACTTCGATGGGGTCGCCCGGTATCAGGTGAATCAGCGCAAACGCCAGGATGGTGATGCCGATGAAAGTCGGGATCACCATCCCCACGCGGCGCAACACGAATCTGAACATGATGCGTCTCGTATTTTCTTGTGGGAAATGTGCGACCGGCGACGGGAAGCTTTTGGCCTCCCGCCGCCGGATGAGTTAGCCGGTCTTCGCGACAGCTTATACGGGCCGTATTACTTCACGCCGACACCGTCGAAGCGAGCATAGCCGAGCGGCTCGATACGCATGTCGACCACGTTCTTGCGCACCGGCTGGTAGACCGTCGAGTTCGCGATCGGCGAGAACGGCAGCTGTTGCGCGAAGATCTGCTGGGCCTGCGTGTAGAGCTTCGTGCGCGCGTCCTGGCCCGTCGTCGTGCGGCCCTTCTGGACCAGCTCGTCGAACGGCTTGTAGCACCAGTGCGAGAAGTTGTTGCCCTTGATCGCTTCGCAGCCGAGCAGCGTGCCGAGCCAGTTGTCCGGATCGCCGTTGTCGCCCGTCCAGCCGATCAGCATCGTGTCCTGCTCGCCCGCGTGCGCACGCTTGATGTACTCGCCCCACTCGTACGTGACGATCTTCGCCTTCACGCCGATCTTCGCCCAGTCGGCCTGGATCATCTCGGCCATCAGGCGGGCGTTCGGGTTGTACGCGCGCTGCACGGGCATCGCCCACAGCGTGATCTCGAACCCGTTCGGGAAGCCGGCCTTCGCGAGCAGCGCCTTCGCCTTCGCGGTGTCGTAGGCCGCCATCTTCAGGTTCTTGTCGTACGACCATTGGGTCGGCGGCATCGGCGCGCTCGCGGCCTGGCCGGCGCCCTGGTAGACGGACTCGAGGATCGCCTTCTTGTTGATCGCCATGTCGAGCGCCTGACGCACTTCGAGCTTGTCGACCGGCTTGTGCTCGACGTTGTACGCGAGGTAGCCGAGGTTGAAGCCGGCCTGCGACGGCATGTCGACGTTCGAATCGGCCTTCAGCGTCGCGATGTCGGCCGGGCGCGGATAGCTCATCACCTGGCATTCGTTGCGCTTGATCTTCTGCACGCGCACGCCCGGGTCCGGCGTGATCGAGAAGATCAGCTTCGACAGCTTCACTTCGCCCTTCTTCCAGTAATCAGGATTGCCATCGAAGCGGATCGTCGCGTCCTTCGTGTAGCTGCGGAAGATGAACGGACCCGTGCCGACCGGCTTCTGGTTGATGTCGGCGGCACGGCCGGCCTTCATCAGCTGGTCGCCGTATTCGGCCGACAGGATCGACGCGAATTCCATCGCCATGTTCTGGATGAACGGCGCGTTCGGCTCGGCCAGCGTGAACTTCACGGTGTACGGATCGACCTTCTCGACCTTCGTGATCAGCTTGTCGAGACCCATGTCGGTGAAGTACGGGAACGACACCGGGTACGCCTTGCGGAACGCATTGTTCGGATCGAGCATGCGCTGGAACGAGAACACGACGTCGTCCGCATTGAATTCACGCGTCGGCTTGAAGAAGTCGGTCGTATGGAACTTCACACCGTGGCGCAGGTGGAACGTGTACACCTTGCCGTCGGACGACACGTCCCACTTCTCGGCGAGGCCGGGCTCGACCTTCGTGCCGCCGCGCTCGAATTCGACGAGGCGGTTGTAGACGGTGAACGTGGCGGCGGTGAAGTCGACGCCGGTCGTAAATTGCGCGGAATCGAAACCCGCCGGGCTGCCTTCTGAGCAGTAGACGAGCGTTTTGTTCGGGATCTGTGCGAATGCAGAACCCGCGACGCCGAGCGATGCCGCTGCCACGCCTGCCATGGCGGTAACACGCAGGGTGTGCAACAGACGGTTGTATTCCATGTTTCCTCCAGGTCTCCAGATCGGAACCGGTCCCGCCAGGGAGCCGGCGTACGCGGATATTACTTGAGCTAACGATGCTGCAACAAGCTGGAGAAAAAACTCTTCTATACGCCCGCCGGGTTTTTGCCGATTTTTAGTGTGGGTAAAAAATGCAACCACGCGCGCGAGCGACAATTCCGTCCATTTCGCGGCATGTTTCGTTCGACGACTAAACAATTCGGGTGCGAACGCGAAGGGGCGACACACCGTTTCCCCGCGTTCTGCATCACATCATTGCGTTTGGCGAAACGATTCGATGACCGTCCTCAAATCGTCATGTCGTCACGCCGGCGCATCGAGGTCGGCGCTGCGCGCGGGCACGAACGCGACCGCGACGATCGACAGCGCGAGGCCCGCCATCACGTAGTAGGTCGGCGCGAGCGGCGTGCCGGTGACCTTGATCAGCCACGTGACGATGAACTGGCCGAAGCCGCCGAACAGCATCACCGCGACGTTGTACGCGATCGACAGCCCGGTCGAGCGCACGTTGGCCGGGAACAGCTCGGCGATCATCGCGCCGAACGGCCCGTAGTAGCCTGCCAGCGTCACCGACAGCACGGCCTGCACCGCGATCAGCCGCCCGATGCTCGGCGCCGCGTCGAGCCATGCGAACAGCGGGTACATCAGCGCGAGCGTCAGCACGAGCGACCACAGCGACAGCCCCTTGCGGCCGATGCGGTCCGACCACGCGCCCGCGATCGGCGACAGCACCATCAGCAGCAGGTTGCCGATGATCACCGCGTAGAACGATTCCGCATACGGCAGCTTCAGCTGCTTCACCGCGAAGGTCGGCAGGTAGCTGATCAGCACGTAGATCGTCACGGTGAGCGCGATCACCGAGCCGAGCCCGCACAGCACCTCGCGCGGGTGGCGCGTGAACACTTCGCCGAGCGTCGCGCGGCGCGCGTTCTGCTGCGCATGCAGGAACGCTTCGGAATCGGCGAGATGGCGGCGGATGTAGAAGCCGATCGGGCCGATCAGCAGCCCGAGGACGAACGGCACGCGCCAGCCCCAGCTGCGCAGCGCGTCGTGCGACAGCCCGCGCGTGACGGCCGCGCCGACGAGCGCGCCGATCAGCAGCGCGGCCGCCTGGCTCGCCATCTGCCAGCTGCCGTAGAAACCGCGTTTCGAGAACGGCGCCGCTTCGATCAGCAGCGCGGTCGAGCTGCCGAATTCGCCGCCCGCCGAGAAGCCCTGCAGCAGGCGGCCGAGCACGATCAGGATCGGCCCGCCGATGCCGATCGCCGCATAGGGCGGCGCGATCGCGAGCAGGAAGATGCCGGCCGTCATCAGCAGGATCACGAGCGACAGCGCGGCCTTGCGGCCCGCGCGGTCCGCGTACAGCCCGAACACGATGCCGCCGATCGGGCGCATGAAGAACGCGACGCCGAACGTCGCGGTGGTCAGCAGCAGCGACGAGTATTCGCTGGAGGTGGGGAAGAACAGTTCGGCGATCACGACCGTCATGAAGCCGAACACCGTGAAGTCGTACCACTCGAGTGCATTGCCGATCACGGCGGCCGCCACCGCGCGCCGGTTCAGCGCACGCTCGGGCCGGATCGTTTTCGTTGAATTCGCAATCGTCGCCATGCGTGCCTCGTCCTCGTGAATTCGCCGTGTCGGGCGGCGCGGCGCGCGGGCATGCCGCGCCGCGCAGGTGTGCAGCGAGTGTAGAAAGCGCCGGAACCGTTTTCAAGCAATAAAAAACGCTCGCCATCGAACGACAGCGAGCGTTTTGCGGTTTTCGCCACAATGCGGCATCGCACGATGCCGCACCGGCCTCAACCCATCTTCGAGAATGCGCTGCACCAGCCCTTCGCCGCGACCTGCTTGCCGGGGAAGGCGCCGCACGGGCCCGACGTCGAGCCCTTCTTGCCCTGGTACAGCATGCAGGCCGCGCAATCCTGGCCCGCTGCGTATTTCGGGTACTTCGTCTTGTCGACCTTGGTGGCATCGGCCTTGTAGCCGAGCGCCGCCGCGGTCGGATCGGTTTCCGACAGCATCGGCGCATCGGCCAGCGCTTCACGCGACAGTGCCAGCGCGGACACGGCACCAATACTCGTAATCAGGAAACTCCGACGGGTTGCTTTCATAGGGGGAACTCGCTCCAACGTTATTGGTTTGAAAGCCGTTCTGGCGACGGCCGTTCGACAGAATAACGCCCAAGCGAATAAATGTGCGCGCCGAAATGCCGGAGATAAGGGATTTCACACGGGTTTCGCGCGGCCGGCCCGCACGGACGCGGGCCGCGCATCACGCGCGCGACACCATGTCGCCCACCCGCTGCGCGAGCGCGAGCGACGCGGTGAGCCCCGGCGACTCGATGCCGAACAGGTTCACGAGCCCGCGCACGCCGTGCTGCGCGGCCCCCTGCACGATGAAGTCGGCCGGCGGCTCGCCGGGCCCCGCGAGCTTCGGCCGGATACCCGCGTACGCCGGCTGCAGCGCATCGTCGGGCAAGCCCGGCCAGAACGCGCGGATCGACGTGTAGAACGCGCCCGCGCGCGCCGGATCGACCTCGTAGCGCAGCGAATCGCACCACTCGACGTCCGGGCCGAAGCGCGCCTGCCCGCCAAGATCGAGCGTCAGGTGCACGCCGAGCCCCGCGCGATCGGGCATCGGATAGATCAGGTGCGAGAACGGCGCACGGCCCGACAGGCTGAAATAATTGCCGCGCGCGAAATAAAGCGGCGGCACCCAGCGCGGATCGAGGCCCCGCGTGCGGCGCGCGAGCGCCTGTGCGCCGAGCCCCGCGCTGTTGATCACGCAGGTGGCGTCGATCTCGGCCGGCGCGCCGCCGCCGGTGCGCACGATGAAGCGGCCGCCACGCAGCACGTCGATCGACTCGACCGGAGCGTGCAGCGCGCACACGGCGCCGTCGCGCTCCGCGTCGCCGAGCAGCGCGAGCATCAGCTGGTGGCTGTCGACGATGCCGGTCGACGGCGAGAACAGCGCCTCCACGCATTCGAGCGCGGGCTCGAGCGTCTGCGCCTCGGCGCGCGTGAGCGGCAGCAGGTCGAGCACGCCGTTTTCGGCGGCGCGCGCGGCGATCGCCTTCAACTGCTTCACCTGCGCGGCGCTCGTCGCGACGAGCAGCTTGCCGGTACGCCGGTGCGGCACATGATGGGTCTCGCAGAATTCGTACAGCAGGTCGCGCCCGTGCACGCACGACATCGCCTTCAGCGACCCGCGCGGATAGTAAAGCCCCGCGTGAATCACCTCGCTGTTGCGCGAACTCGTGCCCGTACCGATCGCGTCGGTCGCCTCCAGCACGATCGTTTCACGCCCGCGCGCGGCCAGTTCGCGCGCAATCGCCAGACCGACGACACCCGCGCCGATCACGACACAATCCGTCTGCTCCATGGCTTTTCGCGCTGCTCGCGCGTCGAAGGGAGAGAGAAGAATTGTACGTCCCGGTTCGCCCGCTTGCCGAACGCCGACGTATCGCGTCGCGACGATGCGGACGGTGGCGCAGACAACGATGCGGCCACGAATGCGACGAATGCCACGCGCGCTGCGGCCGGGCGCGCGTGGCCGCGTCAGAAGCCGATCGGCCGGCGCTTCGCCGCGCCTTCGTCGGCGCGGATGTCGGCCGGCCCGATCGCGTCGCGGCCGTCGAGCCGCGCGGCGCCGAACGCGTGCAGCAGCGCGCGGCGCATCGTGCGCGGCGGCGTCGCGGCCAGCACGTCGAGCGCATCGTCGCCGAGCGTCTCGGGGAAGCGCCGCCCCCACGCATGCGACGTGCGGATCTCGTCGTAGATCGTCTGCGCGATCCGGCGTGCGCCGGCCGCATCGGGCGGCGCGATCTCGTACACATTCATCCGGTTGAGCAGCGGCTCCGGAATCGCCTGCGCGTCGTTCGCGGTCGCGATCCAGATCACGTTGCCCGCGTCGATCGGCACTTCCGCGAATTCGTCGACGAACGCGCGCGCGGTGTCGTGCTCGAGCAACGCATACAGCGCGCCGAGCGGATCGTATTGCGCATCGCTGCCGGCCTTGTCGATCTCGTCGACCGCGATCACCGGATTCGCGTAGCTGCCGTTCACGAGCGCGTCGAACACCTTGCCGGGCTTCGCGTTCTTCCATTGCGACGACGCGCCGGACAGGATCCAGCCGGCCGTCAGCGAACTCATCGGCACGTAGTGGTACGCGGTGCCGAGCAGTTGCGCGAGCGCCTTCGCGAAATGCGTCTTGCCGATCCCGGGCGGCCCGAGCAGCAGGATCGGCATCAGTTCGAGCCGGTCGTCCGTTTCGAGACACAGCGCGATCTGCTTGCGCACGTCGTTGAGCGGCTCGCCGAAATTCGGCAACGCCTCGCCGAGCGCGTCGAACGACGGCATCCGGTTCGGCTTCACGCAAAAGCGCAGATTCCCCGTCTTGAGCATCTTCTCGTAGGTCGAGCGCAGTGCGTCGCTTGCGCTCTCGTTCAGGTCGCCCAGCGCCGTCTCGACCTGCTCGAGGTCGTACACCGTGCTGAAGGACGCCACCGCCAGTTCCTGTTTCACCATCGCCGTCGTCATACCAACCTCGCTGCCTTGCCGTCACACACTCATCAGACCCTTACGATTTCAGTGTAGCGATCCCGCATCGCCGTGCAAGCAAGCAGCCGGGGGAGTCTGCTGCTAACAGCGCGCCCGCGCTGCACGGTCGTGCGCCGCGGCGTATGATCGACAGTTCACGACGCTCGCGCCGGGCGCGCCGCTGGCGTTCGCGCGCCGCGCACACGCTGCTCCCGCACCGCGCCAGACGCCTCGCCCGAAGAGTTGCCGATGTCCGTCCCCACTGCTTCCCCGCGCGTCGACGCCGACGCGATCCGTTCCGTCGATACCGTCGACGCCGCGCTCAAGTCGCGCCGCGCGATCCGCGCATTCCTGCCGACGCCGGTGCTGCGCGACACGCTCGAGGCGATCCTCGAAGCCGCGAGCCGCGCGCCGTCGGGCACCAACATCCAGCCGTGGCGCGTGTACGTCGCGACGGGCGCCACGCGCGACGCGCTCGCCGCCGCGCTCACCGCGGCCTACGACGATCCTGCGCGCGACGAGAAATACGTCGCCGAATACGACTATTACCCGCGCGAATGGGTGTCGCCGTATATCGACCGGCGCCGCAAGGTCGGCTGGGACCTGTACGGTCTGTTGAACATCGGCCGCGACGAGAAGGCGCGCATGCATGCGCAGCACGCGCGCAATTTCCGTTTCTTCGATGCGCCGGTCGCGCTGTTCTTCACGCTCGACCGCGTGATGACGTTGGGGGCCTGGCTCGACTGCGGGATGTTCCTGCAAGGCGTGATGACGGCCGCGCGCGCCCGCGGCCTCGATACGTGCCCGCAGGCCGCGTTCGTGCCGTTTCACCGGATCGTCGCCGAACATCTCGACATTCCGGCCAACGAGCAGCTCGTCTGCGGCATGTCGCTCGGCCATGCGGACCCCGACGCGATCGAGAACCGCCTCGTCACCGAGCGCGCGAGCGTCGCCGAGTTCGCGCGCTTTTTCGCTTGAAAACGCATGACGCGTCCTTACCTGTCGAGCAGGACCGCATCGTGCTGCGAACCCGTCGCGGCGCGTCCCGTCACATCGCGACCGAAATCGATCGGGCGTAAGATGTGCGTCCGTTCCCCGCTATCCCGCGTTTCCGGAGACGTTTCATGCTGAAACACGGCCTGGCCGTCCTGCTTGCGAGCGTCGTGCTCGCCGCCCATGCGCAGAGCCCCGCGCCGGCCGTCGTCGCATGGGAAATCCAGGTGGTGCGCGACGGTCAGACGATCGACACGTTCCAGCAAAACACCACCGTGGGCCAGTCCCGCACCGATACCCATCGCTATCCGTCATCCGTGCCGGTGGGCTGCGGCAATGCCGCGCGCGTCGTGCCGACCGAGCGCTCGCGCTCGGTGACGGTCGCCCCGCTCGCCGTCGACGCCAACGCGAACACCGTGTCGCTCGGGCTCGACGTGCAGGAAACGCTCGACGACGAAAACGCGACGCGCGGCGATCCGTGCGTGCCCGCGTCGCCGCGGCAAATCGTCGCGAGCCACCCCGGTCTGTCGGTCGGCGGCGAGGCGTGGACCGACTGGACGCTCGTCGAGCAGCATCCGCATCTCGTGTACCGCGTGCGCGCGCACGTCGCGAAGGACTGAGCGTCATGTCCGCCGACGCTCTCTCCCTGCCGTTCGCCGAACCGCACGCCGCGCCCGACGAAATCACCGCCGTCAGCTGGAACCTGCACAAGGGCCGCTCGCCGCTCGGCTTCACCGCGTGGAACGCGATGCGCGACTGGATGCAGTCGACCCACGCCGACGTGTATTTCCTGCAGGAAGCGATGGCGCGCCGCATGCCGCGCCCGATGCTCGCACCGGGCTTCGGCGCGCCGATGGACGACACGGTCGACGACGTGTGGCATTGCCAGGCCACCGAGATCGCGCAGGCGCTCGACTGGCAGATCGCGCTCGGGCCGAACGTGTTCAAGCCGTCGTGGCGGCACGGCAACGCGATCCTGTCGCCGCATCCGCTCGACCTCGGCGGCCGCTGGGACATCTCCGCGCACCGCTTCGAGCGGCGCGGGCTGCTCGTCGCCCGCGCGACGCTCGCGGGCGCCCGCCCGGTCACGCTGCTGTGCGCGCACCTGGCGCTCACGCGCGCCGCGCGGCTGCGCCAGATGCACTGGATCGCGCACTGGATCGTGCGCAACGCGGGCGACGATCCGCTCGTGCTCGCCGGCGATTTCAACGACTGGCGCAACGATTCGGTCGCGCTGTTCGGCGAGATCGGGCTGTCCGAGGTCGCGACGCTGCTCGGCGAATCGGGCCGCACGTTCCCCGCGTTCTCGCCGGCGCTCGCGCTCGACAAGATGTTCGTGCGCGGGCTGACGCCGCTCGAATGGCGTGCGCCGTCAGGCGAAGCCGCGTGGCTGTCGGACCACCTGCCGTACATCGCGCGCCTGCGCCTCGATCCGCAGTAGCGCCCGCGGTCCCGCGGCGCCCCCGGTCACGGCGCTGCCGGAGCACGCCGCACTCGCCGCGACACGCGCGGCTGATCATAGAAAGCATGTTGAAAGGATCTGTTGCGCCAAATCCGCGCAGCCGCGGGGGTCAAGCCCGCGATCCGCGTCAACAGGGTAAAATAACGAGTTCCTCAAACGTCTGTCATCGAGAAGGCGCGTGTCCGACGCGCCGGCCGGCCGATCCGCGATCGGGCCGTCGCACTCGGTTTTTTGCCCGTTTTTGGGCCCGTTACACGCGTTCGCCACGCGCGTCCGTTTTCAAAGCCATGAGCAAATACGACACCGCCACCGTCCAATCCGTCCATCACTGGACCGACACGCTTTTCAGCTTCACCTGCACCCGTGAGGCGAGCCTGCGCTTCAACAACGGCGAATTCACGATGGTCGGCCTCGAAGTCGACGGCAAGCCGCTCGCGCGCGCCTATTCGATCGTCAGCCCGAACTACGAGGAGCATCTCGAGTTCTTCAGCATCAAGGTGCAGAACGGCCCGCTGACGTCGCGCCTGCAGCACCTGAAGGTGGGCGACACGGTGCTGATCGGCAAGAAGCCGACGGGCACGCTGGTCGCCGACAACCTGCTGCCGGGCAAGACGCTGTGGATGCTGTCGACGGGTACGGGCCTCGCGCCGTTCATGTCGATCATCCGCGATCCGGACATCTACGACCGCTTCGACAAGGTGATTCTGACCCACACGTGCCGCCTGAAGGGCGAGCTCGCGTACATGGACTACATCAAGCACGACCTGCCGGGCCACGAGTACCTGGGCGACATCATCAAGGAAAAGCTCGTCTACTACCCGACCGTCACGCGCGAAGCGTTCGATAACGAGGGCCGGATCACCGACCTGATCGCGACGGGCAAGCTGTTCACGGATCTCGGCGTGCCGGCCTTCTCGCCGGAAAACGACCGCGTGATGCTGTGCGGCAGCACCGCGATGCTGAAGGACACGACCGACCTGCTGAAGCAGGCCGGCCTCGTCGAAGGCAAGAACAGCGCGCCGGGTCACTACGTGATCGAGCGCGCATTCGTGGACTGATCGATCCCCGAATTTGTGCCGTATCAAGAACCGGAGCGAAAGCTCCGGTTTTTTTTCGTCCCTACTTGGCGAATTCGTAACAAACTGGGACCATTCCATCTCAAATAGTTACATTTGGATACGTCATCGCCCGGTGTTCGGGTGTCAGTGTTTTTCCTACAACAGGTTCATTCCGATTATTCACATTTACCCTTAAATGTCCGCCCGACATGACCTTTTCAGAAATTTTGAGATATTATTCGCCGCGCGTGGTTGCCGTTCGGATGAGAGTGGAAGGGTCGGATGCAAGTGTTACAAGACGTAACTTTTGTTACCTCGGCATGGAGCGATTCTCTGGCGGCGACCGTCATCGAAACGGCAGCCGGTGCACGCAACCAGCCGGTGTCTGAACCGCTTTCTGACAGCAGGGAGAGTCATGGATACGTCGCTTAACGCGCCCTCGGGCGCCCACGCCCCGTTCCCGTCGCGGCAGCGCATGCCCGGCTGCGCCGCGACTTCGCCCCTGGCCGACGTCGCATCGAAACGCGACGCGTCCGCCGCACGGATCGCGGCACTTTCCGCCCAGTTGCTCGCCGCCGACGAAGCGGCCCGCCGCCATCTGGCCGGCGAGCTGCACGACGGGCTCGGCGCCGAATTGACCGCTGCCCGCTTCGCGCTCGCAAACGTTCAAACGTGGCTGCCGGCCGATGCGCCGGAAGGCTGCCTGCGCGCGCTGGCGCTGGCGCAGCAGGCGCTCGACGCCGCGACCGACGCGAATCGCCGGCTCATCGAGGAGCGCGACACGCCGGCGCTCGACGCGGGCGTGGTCGGCGCGCTGTCGTCGTGGATCGACACCCATGCGGCGCGCACCGGCCTGCGCACGAGCTTCGTGTGCGCGGCCGACGCGCGCCTTACGCAAATCGCCGGCGCCGGCGCGCTCGCGGTATTCCGCGTCGCGCAGGAAGCGCTGTCGAACGTCGCGAAACACGCCCGCGCGACGTCGGTCGACGTGCGGATCGTCACCGACGGCACGCACCTGTCGCTGAGTGTCACCGACGATGGGACCGGTTTCGCGCGCAATCGCCGCAGCGGCTACGGCCTCGCCGGCATGCGCGCGCGCTGCGAGGCGTTCGGCGGCAGCTTCGAGACGGCCACGCCGGCAACCGGTCGCGGCACGCGCGTCACCGCGCGCTTCGCGTGGGATTCGCTGCTCGCGGTGCCCGTCGCGGCACGCCGCACGTCGCTTTCGTGAGGTCGCGATGAGCCTGAACATCCTGCTCGTGGACGATCACGCGATCGTCCGGCAAGGGATCCGCCAGTTGCTGATCGACCGCGGCGTCGCGCGCGACGTGACCGAGGCCGAGAACGGCGGCGACGCGATGGCGGCCGTCGACAAGCAGGAATTCGACGTGATCCTGCTCGACATCTCGCTGCCCGACACGAACGGCATCGAGGTGCTCAAGCGCCTCAAGCGCAAGCTGACGCGCACGCCGGTCCTGATGTTCTCGATGTACCGCGAGGACCAGTACGCGGTGCGCGCGCTGAAGGCCGGCGCGGCCGGCTACCTGTCGAAGACGGTCAACGCCGCGCAGATGATCGGCGCGATCCAGCAGGTCGCGGCCGGCCGCAAGTACGTGAGCCCCGCGATGGCCGAGGCGCTCGCCGAATACGTGTCGTTCGAGAACGAACCGCTGCCGCACGAGAAGCTGTCCGATCGCGAATATCAGACGCTCTGCATGCTCGCATCCGGCAAGCGGCTCACCGATATCGCGAACACGCTGTCGCTGTCGGTGAAGACGGTGAGCGTGTACCGGTCGCGGCTGCTCGAGAAGATGCGGCTGTCCAACAACGCGGAACTCACGTTCTACGTGATGAGCAACCGGCTCGTCGACATGGCGCCCACGGCCGGCGCCTGAGCCCCCCGGCCCATTCGAATTCGTCCGATCCCGCGACGCGGCGCACGCCGCGCCGCGCCCAACCGCGCCCGCTCCGGGCGCAAGCGCTTGTTTTATCGGACGATTCCACGGCGCACCGCGGCGCCGCAGCGGGGCTTGCACGCCAAATCAGCTAAAATTATGGGTTTTCACTCAGTCAACGCGCCGTGCCTGCGCGCGATGGCGATTCATCCGCAATGTCTCTTTTCCGCAAGAAAAACGTCGATCGCATGATCGCCGGCGCGCAAGCCGCCGGGCTCAAGAAAGCGCTCGGCGCGATCGACCTCACCTTCCTCGGCATCGGCGCGATCATCGGCACCGGCATCTTCGTGCTGACCGGCACCGGCGCCGTCCAGGCCGGCCCCGCGCTGATGCTGTCCTTCGTGATCGCCGCGATCGCGTGCGGCCTCGCCGCGCTGTCGTACGCGGAGTTCGCGTCGACGATCCCCGTCGCCGGCTCGATCTACACGTATTCGTACGCGACGCTCGGCGAGCTGGTCGCGTGGATCATCGGCTGGGACCTGATGCTCGAGTACGGCCTCGCGTCGTCGGCCGTGTCGGTCGGCTGGTCGGGCTACCTGCAGTCGCTGCTGCAGGGCTTCGGGCTGTCGCTGCCGACCGTGCTGACGGCCGCGCCCGGCGCGGTGCCGGGCGTCACCACGTGGTTCAACCTGCCCGCGTTCCTCGTGATGATCGTGATCACGACGCTGCTGTCGATCGGCATCCGCGAATCGACCCGCATCAACAACATCATGGTGTTCATCAAGGTGTCGGTCGTGCTGCTGGTGATCGCGGTCGGCCTGTTCCACGTGACGCCCGCGAACTGGAAGCCGTTCATGCCGCACGGCTGGAACGGCGTGTTCGGCGCGGCCGCCGTGATGTTCTTCGCGTTCATCGGCTTCGACGCGGTGTCGTCGGCGGCCGAGGAAGTGAAGAACCCGAAGCGCGATTTGCCGATCGGCATCATCGCGTCGCTCGCGGTGTGCGCGGTGCTGTACGTGACGGTCGCCGCGGTCGCGACCGGCATCGTGCCGTCGGCCCAGTACGCGAACATCTCGCACCCGATCTCGTACGCGCTGCAGGTCGCCGGCGAGAAGTGGGTCGCGGGCTTCATCGATCTCGGCGCGGTGCTCGGCATGCTCACCGTGATCCTCGTGATGAGCTACGGCCAGACGCGCGTGATCTTCGCGATGTCGCGCGACGGGCTGCTGCCGGCCGCGCTGTCGCGCGTGCATCCGCGCTATGCGACGCCGTTCCTGACCACCTGGCTGGTCGGCCTGTTCTTCGGGCTGATCGCCGCGCTCGTGCCGCTCAATGTGCTCGCCGAGCTGATCAACATCGGCACGCTCGCGGCGTTCTCGATGGTGTCGATCGCCGTGCTCGTGCTGCGTCGCACCCACCCCGAGCTGCCGCGCGCGTTCCGCTGCCCGGGCGTGCCGGTGGTGCCGATCCTCGCGGTCGCATCGTGCCTGTTCCTGATGCTGAACCTGCAGCCCGTCACGTGGGCCGCGTTCGGCATCTGGCTCGTGATCGGCCTGGTGATCTACGCGCTGTACTCGCGACACCACTCGAAGCTCGCGCACGGCCACCCCGACGCGCACTGAGCGCCGTCATCGCGCGCCGCCGCGGCGCGCGATGACGAACCCCACGCGGAGCCGCCCCGGCTCCGCACGCCCCTCTCCCGAACCCTCGGCCGCCGCGCGATCAGTGTCCGATCGTCGCGATCTCTTGCCCGATCGTCCGGATTTGCCCGCCCCCGCCGCCGCGCCGCCTGCACGCGCGCGCCGGGCGGTTCATAATCCGGCCATCGAATGACGGCGCCGCGCGGCGGGCCGTCCGGCAACAGGAAAAAACGATGGAAAGCGTCGATCTCGATGTACTGAAATCCAGCGCGCGCTGGCTCGAAGAAGGGCGCCGCGTGCTGCTCGTGACGGTCGTGAAGACGTGGGGCTCGTCGCCGCGCCCCGAAGGCGCGATGCTCGCGGTGCGCGAGGACGGCCTGGTGGTCGGCTCCGTGTCCGGCGGATGCATCGAGGACGACCTGATCGCCCGCGTGCATGCGAGCGGCATCGCGGCCGATGCGCGCCCGGAAGCGCTCAAGTACGGCGTGACCGCCGAGGAAGCGCACCGCTTCGGGTTGCCTTGCGGCGGCACGATCCAGCTGGTGCTCGAACCGCTCACGCGCGACAGCGGGATCGCCGCACTGTGCGCGGAAGTCGAGGCCGGCCGCCTCGTCACGCGCACGATGACGCTCGCGACCGGCCGCGCGTCGCTGTCGCCCGCGCAGGCGACCGACGGGCTCGCGTTCGACGGCGAACGCCTCGTGACGATCCACGGGCCGCGCTACCGGATGCTCGTGATCGGCGCCGGCCAGTTGTCGCGCTATCTGTGCCAGATCGCGGTCGGGCTCGACTACCAGGTGACGGTCTGCGATCCGCGCGACGAATACACGGATGCGTGGGACGTGCCGGGCACGCGCGTCGTGCACACGATGCCCGACGATACGGTGCTCGACATGAAGCTCGATGCGCGTTCGGCGGTGATCGCGCTCACGCACGACCCGAAGCTCGACGATCTCGCGCTGATGGAGGCGCTGAAGACGCCCGCGTTCTACGTGGGCGCGCTCGGCTCGCGGCGCAACAACGCGGCGCGGCGCGAGCGCCTGCGCGAATTCGATCTGAACGAAGTGGAACTGGCTCGGCTGCACGGGCCGGCCGGCATCTACATCGGCAGCCGGACGCCGCCGGAAATCGCGATCTCGATCCTCGCCGAGATCACCGCCGCGAAGAACAACGTGTCGCTGCCGACGATCCTGCAGGTCGAAGGCGCGAAGGCCGCGCGCGAAATCGCGGCGAACAGCGGCGCGGCCTGCGGCCTCTGACCCGCGGCGGCGGCGGGCGATCACGCCCGCCGGCCGCTACCCCGGCGCGAATCGCGCTCAGGTCAGGCCGGCGGCCAGCGCCGCGGCAACCGAACCGACTACCAGCACGACGCCGACCGTGCGGCGCTTGTTCAGCTCGGTCCACAGCAGCACGCCGGTCAGCGACAGCAGGATCAGCGAGCCCGCGATCGTATCCATCAGCAGCACCCAGCCCAGATTCATCCCGACACCGCGATGCAGGTTGTTCAGCGTCGTCAGGAACGTGTTGCCGGTGCGCTTCACCGACACGTAGCCGTTGCCGACCCAATACTCGGCCTGCAGGTTCTGGTGCGGCCCGAACACGCCGAATTGCCAGTGCTCGGGCTGCATCACGCGCTTGTCGCCCCATGCGACGGCCTGCGCGGGCTCCTTGCGCATGCGGCCCGGCTTGCCGTCGAACTGCAGCTCCTGCTGCAGCCACTTCGTCATCGCGGCGGGCGTCTTCGGCACCGGATCGGGCAGCGCGATCTGCATCTCCTCGACCTGCGGCTCACCGGTCGAAATCTTCAGCGGCGGCGCGCGATGGTTCAGCAGCACGCCGGTCACGCCGAACAGCAGCCCGAGCACCGCGCCCCACAGCCCGACCCAGCCGTGCACCTTGCGCAGCCACTTGATGAAGGTCGCACGGCGCGAGCGCTGGCGGCGCGCGGCCAGTTCGTCGTCGCTCAGCGGACGGCCCGCCGGGTGCAGCACGGTGACGCCGGCGCGCGGCATGCCCGTCTTGGGCGGGTCGATCGTTTCGGGCGCGTTCACGCGAAAGTATCCATTCGTTCAAAACGACAGGCGGCGCGCAGGGAGTGCGCGCCGCCCGGGCAGCATGAAAATGAGAATGGATATCATTACATAAATCGACCGCCGGCTCAATCCATACGCATACGAAGCGACAAGGCCGGGGCGCGCGCGAACGAGAAGGAAGGGCGTGCGTTGCCTTGCGATGACGATCGATCAATGGCAGATACCGACAGAATGATCCCGCAAGCATCGGACAGCATTTCGTAATAAGCCGCCCGTCGGCGGGCCGTTCAGCGCAACGGCGGCAGCGGGAAACGCGGCGCGGCGTCGTCCGGCGCGGGTTCGGCGCGATCGAGCGCGTACAGCCACGCGAGCAGGTCAGCGACCGCCTGATAAAGCTGCGGCGGAATCCGGTCGTCGAGATCGACCTGCATCAGCAGCGACACCATCTCCGGCGCCGTATGCACGTACAGCCCCGCATCGTGCGCGCGCGCGACGATCATCTCGGCGAGCACGCCGTAGCCCTTCGCGACCACGCGCGGCGCCGCATCGCCGCCTTTCGGGTCGTAGACGAGCGCGGCCGCACGCTTGCGGGACGTCGCGCTCATGGCAGCGCCTCGTCATCGTCGCCCGGCACCCGCACGTCGGCGCCGCCGGCCGCGCCGCGCGCATACGCGGCGGCGGCGGCCTGCGCGGCGAACAGGTCGAAGCCGTCCGGCCCGTCGTCGACCGCACGGATCGACAGCCCGCCCACCTTGAGCCCCGAGCCTTCGAGCCGCTGCCGCAGCGCGGCTTCGTTACGCGTGAGACGGTCGGCGCCCGTCTGGTTCGCGCGCAGCCGCGCGACGAGCTGCGCGCCGTTCAGCACCAGCTCGGCATCGACCGTGCCGAGCGACGGCAGCGTCAGCGTCAGGCGCGTGCGCCACGCGATGCCGTCGCCCGCGTCGTCGTCCCCGCCGCCGCGCGGCGCACGGTGGCCGCGCTCGCCGGGTTCGATCGTCCAGTCGAGCCGCGCGCCGGGCCACGCCTCGCCGGTCCAGCGAAACTGGTCGGTCGCGAGCGCGTCGAGCTGTTGCCGAACGAGCGGCACGGCGGCCGGATGCACGGTTGCGAGCGGCGGCTGCGGATCGGACGACGCGGCGGCCAGCTCGGCACGCGCGGGCGTCCAGCGCGCATCGGCGTGCGCAGCCAGCGGATCGGCCGGGTCGGACGGCAGCGACGCGCCCTGCCGGGCCGCCGCAAGTGCGGGCTGCGCGGGCTCGCGCGCGGGTGCGCCGCCCTGCGCCGGCGGTTGCGCGCTTGCCCGCGCGGCGGCCGGCAGCAGCGGGCGCTGCGCGAGCAGTTCATCGAGCACGTCGGGCGATGCGTGCGGGACGGCTTCCGGGTCGACCGGCGCGAGCGCGGTCGCGAGGCGTGCCTGCGGCTCCCGCATCAGCGCCGCGAGCGGACGCTGGCCGGCCAGCCACTGTGCGAGATGGGATTCGTAGAACAGGCCGCTTTCGCTCACGGCCTGCGCGAGCGCCGCCCGCAGCGCCGCGACCGGCGGCGGCGCGAGCGCATCGCGCGCGGCCGCGGCGGACGACGCTTGAGCCGAAGCCGGCGTGGCAGGCGCGGCGGGACCGGACGCCGCCGGCGCACGCGCCGGCACGGGCGTATCGCTGAGCAGCACGGCGGGATCGGCCAGCAGCGGCAGCCGGCCGACGATCGCCGGTGTCGCATCGCCGCCCGAGCGCGAGATCGCGTCGAGCACGCGTCCGACCTCGGACAGCGCGGTCTGCGTGGAAGCCGGCGGCGCGGCGGGCGGGCTGCCGGCCGGCGGCGCGGACGATGCGCCGGCGCCCGGCGTGCCGACCTGCGCGGTGGCGCCGCCGCCGGCGGGCGCCGAAACGGTGCCGGTCAGCAGGCTGTCGAGGCGGCTCGCCAGCAGCGCGGCCGCAACGGAGTCGATACCGGTCATGATCGGAGCCTGCTTATATCAGCCACATCGTTGCGAATCCGGGCGCGGCACGCAGGTGCCGCTGCGGGAACAGCGCGCGCCGCGTGCGGCACCGGACCCGGACGCTTCGCGCCCGTCCCCCGGAACCCGGCCCTACCCGCGCGCGCGGTAGAGATCGGTCAATACCTGGGTCGAGCGCCGCGCCTCGAACAGCGCGGACAGCCGCGCGACGTCCGGGCTCGCGAGATCGCGGATCGCGGCGTCGTCGGCCAGGATGCGGCGGATCAGGTCGAGCTTGCGGCCGAGATCCGATTCGTCGAGCGCGACGCCCGGATCGGCCTCCTTCAACCCGTCGACAAGCTGCATGAATTCGGCCTGCAACCCCGGCAACGCGCTCCAGTCGGCGCCGCGCGCGGCGCACAGCATCCGGCCCGACACGGCGGCGAGCGCCTCGTAACGCGCGAAGTATTCGGCCTTGTGATTCATCGTGATGCTTCCGCTACCTGTTGCGCGGCCATCCGCGCGACTTCCGGGGCGATGCCCGTCCATGCTTCCTCGAGCGTCGCGAGCAAGCCGTCGACCTCGACCAGCATCGCGTCGCTCGCCTGCGCGTTCGCTTCCAGCAGGCGCCGGCCGATATACGCGTACAGCGCATTGAGCCGGTCGGCGATCTCGCCGCCCGCGTCGCGGTTCAGCGACGCCTGCAGGCCGCTCTCGACGATCCGGATCGCCTTGCCGATCGCCTCGCCGCGCCCGGCCACGTTGTCCTGCTGCAGATGCATGCGCGCCAGCGCGATCGCCTGCCGCGCGCCCTGGTACAGCATCGCGATCAGCCGGTGCGGGGAGGCGCCCATCACCCCGGTCTCGACGCCGACACGCGCGTACGCACTGGCTCCAGCGTGTCCTGGGGAAAACATGCGCTTCTCCTTGTTATTGCCTGCTATACGGGAGCCGCCGCCGTGCGTTGCACGGCGCGGCCTTCACCGGAGTTATCGGAAGGGATTTGAAAAGCTTTAGGTGCGCGGAGGGCCGCCGGCGAGCCTGCGATGCCGGCTCGCCGGACTCGTTCGGCAGGCCCTGAACCGTCCGCGGATGACCCCGGATGCGCGTCGCCGGATGGCCGTCCCCGGATGCCCGTCCCCGGATGGCCGTCCCCTCACACCGACATCTGCATGATGTCGTTGTAAGCGCTCACTAGCTTGTTGCGGACCTGAAGCCCGAACTGGAAGCCGATATTGGCTTTCTGCATGTCGACCATCACGTCGTTCAGCGAGATGTTCGGCGCGCCGACCTCGAACGCCTTCGCCTCGCCGAGCGCGTGCTGCTGGTCGCCGCTGATCTTGTCGAGCGATGCCTTCATCGCGCTCGCGAACGTGCCGGCCGTCGCCGCGCCCGAGCCGGCCAGCGCCGCCGTCGGGCTCGCGACGCCGCCGGACGCCTGTGCGGCCATCGACTGCATCTGTTGCAACACCGAACCGATTCCGCTGACGTTCGCAGTCATGCTGTCCCCAGACATAGAGAAGAGGCCCGGACGCACCGGGCGACCCGCCGGCGCCGCACCACGCGCACCATGCCGGATCGCGAAAAAGGATAGCAGCGCGGCGCGCGTCAAAGCCGCGAAAGTACGGGGGAAACCCCGCTCTTTTCGGTCGATCGGAGTGCGCCCCCGGTCACGATAATCGCATCGTGTCATTGTCCGCCCGCTCGTCCGAGCGAGCTCAGTCGTCCCGCTCCGGAGAAACTCGACGCATGGATTCGCAGGCCAACTCGCTGATCAACCCAGACGCCCGCGCGGGCCTCAGCCCGGCGCCCGGCGCCGCCGCGGCCGCCGCGTTGCCGGGCGCGGGTGGCGCAGGCGCGGACTTCGGGCTGGGCGGCTTCGCGGAACGCATTCCCGGCATCTCGCGGATGAAGGGCAACCCGAAGCTGCCGTTCGTGATCGCCGTCGCGTTCGCGATCGCCGCGATCACCGCGCTCGTGCTGTGGAGCCGCGCGCCCGACTACCGCGTGCTGTACAGCAACCTGTCGGACCGCGACGGCGGCGCGATCATCGCCGCGCTCCAGCAGGCAAACGTTCCCTACAAGTTCGCCGATGCCGGCGGCGCGATCCTCGTGCCGTCGAACCAGGTGCACGAGACGCGCCTGAAGCTCGCCGCGATGGGGCTGCCGAAGGGCGGCTCGGTCGGCTTCGAGCTGATGGACAACCAGAAATTCGGCATCAGCCAGTTCGCCGAGCAGATCAACTACCAGCGCGCGCTCGAAGGCGAGCTGCAGCGCACCATCGAATCGATCAACGCCGTGCGCGGCGCGCGCGTGCATCTCGCGATCCCGAAGCCGTCGGTGTTCGTGCGCGACAAGGAAGCGCCGAGCGCGTCGGTGTTCGTCGACCTCTACCCGGGCCGCGTGCTCGACGAGGGCCAGGTGCAGGCGATCACGCGGATGGTGTCGTCCGGCGTGCCCGACATGCCGGCCAAGAACGTGACGATCGTCGACCAGGACGGAAACCTGCTGACCCAGACCGCGTCCGCTTCCGGCCTCGACGCGAGCCAGCTCAAGTACGTGCAGCAGGTCGAGCACAACACGCAGAAGCGCATCGACGCGATCCTCGCGCCGATCTTCGGCGCCGGCAACGCGCGCTCGCAGGTCAGCGCCGATCTCGATTTCTCGAAGATCGAGCAGACGTCGGAAAGCTACGGCCCGAACGGCACGCCGCAGCAAGCCGCGATCCGCAGCCAGCAGACCAGCAGCGCGACCGAGCTCGCGCAGGGCGGCGCGTCGGGCGTGCCGGGCGCGCTGTCGAACACGCCGCCGCAGCCGGCCTCCGCGCCGATCGTCGCCGGCAACGGCCAGAACGCGCCGCAGACCACGCCGGTCAGCGACCGCAAGGACCAGACGACCAACTACGAGCTCGACAAGACGATCCGCCATACCGAACAGCCGATGGGCAGCGTGAAGCGGCTGTCGGTCGCGGTCGTCGTCAACTACCAGCCGGTCGCCGACGCGAAGGGCCACGTGACGATGCAGCCGCTGCCGCCCGCGAAGCTCGCGCAGGTCGAGCAGCTCGTGAAGGACGCGATGGGCTACGACGAGAAGCGCGGCGACTCGGTGAACGTCGTGAACAGCGCGTTCTCGACCGTGAGCGACCCGTACGCCGACCTGCCGTGGTGGCGCCAGCCCGACATGATCGCGATGGCGAAGGAAGCCGCGAAGTGGCTCGGCATCGCGGCGGCTGCGGCGGCGCTGTACTTCATGTTCGTGCGCCCGGCGATGCGCCGCGCGTTCCCGCCGCCCGAGCCGGCCGCGCCGGCGCTCGCGGCGCCGGAAGACGCGGTCGCGCTCGACGGCCTGCCCGCGCCGGACAAGGCGGCGGAGGAACCGGACCCGCTGCTGCTCGGCTTCGAAAACGAGAAGAACCGCTACGAACGCAACCTCGACTATGCGCGCACGATCGCCCGCCAGGATCCGAAGATCGTCGCCACCGTCGTGAAGAACTGGGTGTCCGATGAACGCTGAAGGCTTGACCAAGAGCGCGCTGCTGCTGATGTCGATCGGCGAGGAAGAGGCCGCGCAGGTATTCAAGTTCCTCGCGCCGCGCGAGGTCCAGAAGATCGGCGCCGCGATGGCCGCGCTGAAGAACGTCACGCGCGAGCAGGTCGAGGACGTGCTGCAGGACTTCGTGAAGGAAGCCGAGCAGCACACCGCGCTGTCGCTCGATTCAAGCGAGTACATCCGCTCGGTGCTGACGAAGGCGCTCGGCGAGGACAAGGCCGGCGTGCTGATCGACCGCATCCTGCAGGGCAGCGACACGAGCGGCATCGAGGGCCTGAAGTGGATGGATTCGGGCGCGGTGGCCGAGCTGATCAAGAACGAGCATCCGCAGATCATCGCGACGATCCTCGTGCACCTCGACCGCGACCAGGCCTCGGAGATCGCGTCGTGCTTCACCGAACGGCTGCGTAACGACGTGCTGCTGCGGATCGCGACGCTCGACGGCATCCAGCCGGCCGCGCTGCGCGAACTCGACGACGTGCTGACGGGCCTGCTGTCCGGCAGCGACAACCTGAAGCGCAGCCCGATGGGCGGCATCCGCACCGCGGCCGAGATCCTGAACTTCATGACGAGCGTGCACGAGGAAGGCGTGCTCGAAAGCGTGCGCCAGTACGACGCCGATCTCGCGCAAAAGATCATCGACCAGATGTTCGTGTTCGAGAACCTGCTCGACCTCGAGGACCGCGCGATCCAGATGGTGCTCAAGGAAGTCGAGTCGGAAACACTGATCGTCGCGCTGAAGGGCGCGCCGCCCGCGTTGCGCCAGAAGTTCCTCGCGAACATGTCGCAGCGCGCGGCCGAACTGCTCGCCGAGGATCTCGACGCGCGCGGCCCGGTGCGCGTGTCCGAAGTCGAGACGCAGCAGCGCCGCATCCTGCAGATCGTGCGCAACCTCGCCGAGAGCGGCCAGATCGCGATCGGCGGCAAGGCGGAAGACGCGTATGTCTGATTCGGCGAGCGATCGCGTGGGCACCCTCACCGCGTACCAGCGGTGGGAGATGGCGTCGTTCGACCCGCCGCCGCCCCCGCCGCCGCCCGACCACGCGGCGGCCGCTGCCGCCGCGCTCGCCGAGGAACTGCAGCGCGTGCGCGACGCCGCGCACGCCGAAGGCCATGCGGCCGGCCACGTCGAAGGCCAGGCGCTCGGCTACCAGGCCGGTTTCGAGCAGGGCCGCGAACAGGGTTTCGAGGCCGGCCAGGCCGACGCCCGCGAACAGGCCGCGCAGCTCGCGGCGCTCGCCGCGTCGTTCCGCGAAGCCGTGTCCGCCGTCGAACACGATCTCGCATCCGAGCTCGCGCAGCTCGCGCTCGACATCGCGCAGCAGGTCGTGCGCCAGCACGTGAAGCACGACCCGGCCGCACTGGTCGCCGCCGTGCGCGACGTGCTCGCGGCCGAACCCGCGCTGTCCGGCGCGCCGCATCTCGCGGTGAATCCGGCCGACCTGCCCGTCGTCGAAGCGTATCTGCAGGACGATCTCGACACGCTCGGCTGGAACGTGCGCACCGACGCGTCGATCGAGCGCGGCGGCTGCCGCGCGCACGCCGCGACCGGCGAGGTCGACGCGACGCTGCCCACGCGCTGGCAGCGCGTCGCCGCCGCGATCGGCAAGGTGAGCACGTGGTGACGCGCTCGCCCGACGCGTTCGCGCACGACGGCATGACGCCGCTCGAACGCGAGCTCGCGCTCGCGTCGTTCGGGCCGGCGGCCGCGCACGATCCCGCGGACGACGCCACGCCGCACGCCGCATCCGCGGCTGCCGACGCCGCCCCGCGCGCGCCGCACAATCCGCATCTCGCGCACTGGCGCACGCACCTGAACGGGCTCGCCGCGCGCAGCCACCGCGCGCTGCCGCTGCGGCCGTGCGGACGCCTCACGCGCGCGGCCGGCCTCGTGCTCGAGGCGATCGGGCTGCGCCTGTCGGTCGGCGCCGAATGCACGATCGAACTGCCGCCCGGCAGCACGCTGCCGCACGCGGAAGCCGAAGTCGTCGGCTTCGCCGGCGACCGCCTGTTCCTGATGCCGACCACCGACGTCGCCGGCGTCCTGCCCGGCGCCCGCGTGTGGCCGCGCGAAAGCGCGCCCGTCGCCGATCCGCTCGCGGGCGCGAAGCGGCTGCCGGTCGGCTGGGAGATGCTCGGGCGCGTCGTCGACGCGTCGGGCCGCCCGCTCGACGGCCTCGGCCCGCTCGCGTCGAAAGTCGATGCGCCGCTGTCGGCGCCGTCGATCAATCCGCTCGATCGCGAGCCGATCCACCACGTGCTCGACGTCGGCGTGCGCGCGATCAACGCGCTGCTCACCGTCGGCCGCGGCCAGCGGATGGGCCTGTTCGCCGGCTCCGGCGTCGGCAAGTCGGTGCTGCTCGGCACGATGGCGCGCTATACGAGCGCGGAAGTGATCGTGATCGGCCTGATCGGCGAACGCGGCCGCGAAGTGAAGGAATTCATCGAACAGATCCTCGGCGAGGACGGGCTCGCGCGCTCGGTCGTCGTCGCGGCGCCGGCCGACGTGTCGCCGCTGTTGCGGATGCAGGGCGCCGCGTACGCGACGTCGCTCGCCGAGTATTTCCGCGACCAGGGCAAGCACGTGCTGCTGCTGATGGATTCGCTGACGCGCTATGCGATGGCGCAGCGCGAGATCGCGCTGGCGATCGGCGAGCCGCCCGCGACGAAAGGCTATCCGCCGTCGGTGTTCGCGAAGCTGCCCGCGCTCGTCGAGCGCACCGGCAACGGCCCCGAAGGCGGCGGCTCGATCACCGCGTTCTACACGGTGCTGACCGAGGGCGACGACCAGCAGGACCCGATCGCCGATTCGGCGCGCGCGATCCTCGACGGCCACATCGTGCTGTCGCGTGCGCTCGCCGAGGCCGGCCACTATCCCGCGATCGACATCGAGGCGTCGATCAGCCGCGCGATGACCGCGCTGATCGACGAAACGCATCTCGACCACGTGCGGCAGTTCAAGCAGATGCTGTCGCGCTACCAGCGCAATCGCGACCTGATCGCGGTCGGCGCCTACGCGCCCGGCCGCGACGCGCAGCTCGACCGCGCGATCGCGCTCTACCCGCGCATCGAAGCGTTCCTGCAGCAGGGCTTTCGCGAATGCGCGCCGTTCGCATCGAGCCTCACTGCGCTCGATGCGCTGTTCGACGCTTACGGAGGCTGATCCCGATGGCCCACGGCTTTCCCCTTCAGCTGCTGCTCGACCGCGCGCAGGAAGACCTCGACTCGGCCGCGAAGCAGCTCGGCGCCGCGCAGCGCGACCGCACCGCGGCGGCCGAACAGCTCGACGCGCTGCTGCGCTATCGCGACGAATACCACGCACGCTTCGCGCAATCCGCGCAAAGCGGGATGCCGGCCGGCAACTGGCGCAATTTCCAGGCGTTCATCGACACGCTCGATGCCGCGATCGCGCAGCAGCGCAGCGTGCTCGCCGCGGCCGAAGTCCGCATCGACGAGGCGCGCCCGAACTGGCAGCAGAAGAAGCGTACCGTCGGCTCGTATGAAATCCTGCAGGCGCGCGGCGTCGCGCAGGAAGCGCAACGCGACGCCCGGCGCGAACAGCGCGACGCCGACGAACACGCCGCGAAGATCCTGCGCATGCGGGCCGACGCGGCCCGCTCGTCGTAACCGACCACCGCCTTCGAACGAGAGAACCGTCATGCCTCCCCTGCCCCTGCTCGGCGCGCTGCTCGACACCGCCGGCGCCGCACTCAAGGCCGCCCGCGGCTCGGGTGCGTCCGCCGCCGGCGCCGATGCGGCCGCTGCCACGAGCGCCGTGCCGTTCGCTCAGACGCTCAAGCAAAGCGTCGCCACGCGCGGCGATACGGCCAACGCCGGTACGCCGGACGCGTCGACCAGACCGGCTTCGTCGAAGCCGGCCGCCGGCGCGAAACCGTCCGGCACCGACGACGACAAGGCGACCGACGACACGCCCGCGAACGCCGCCACCGCGAACCCCGATGCCGCCGCCCTCGCGACCGCCGCGGCCGTGCAGGCGCAACTGCAGGCGCGCCCGGACACCGCGACGCCGGCCGACGCGGCGACCGCCGCCGCGGCCGCCACCACGCAAAAGACGGCCGTGTCCGGCCAGCCTGACGCCACGGCGACGCTCGCCGATCATGCGGCCAAGGACGCGACCGCGCAGCCGAGCGACCCGGCATCGAGCCGCGACGCGCTGCAAGCGGCGCTCGCCAAGCTGACGGGTGGCGCGGGCGCGATCACGATGCCGGCGACCGGCACGAGCGCCGCCGCCACGCCGGCAGCGACCGCATCGAACGCCGCCGCCCCGCTGACACCGAAAGTGCCGACGTTCGACCGCACGCTCGCCGACGCGAAAGGCGCGCTCGCCACCCAGCCCGCGCCGACCCAGGTCACGCCGCAAACGCTGCAGGCCGACGCGAACGCGCAGTCCGGCGCCCAGCACGCGCTCACGGCAGCCAGCAACGCGACGGACCCGGCCGCCAGCGCGACGCTCGCGGCGGGCGCCACGGCTGCCGCCGCCGCGCAGGCAAACCTGCAACTGTCGCCGGCCGCCGGCGCGATCGCCGCCGCCAACGCACACGCGCTCGCGCCGCACGTCGGCACGGCCGACTGGACGGATGCACTAAGCCAGAAAGTGGTGTTCCTGTCGAACGCGCACCAGCAGAGCGCCGAGCTGACGCTCAACCCGCCCGATCTCGGGCCGCTGCAGGTCGTGCTGCGCGTCGCGGACAACCATGCGCACGCGCTGTTCGTGTCGCAGCACGCGCAGGTGCGCGACGCGGTCGAAGCCGCGCTGCCGAAGCTGCGCGAAGCGATGGAAGCAGGCGGACTCGGGCTCGGCAGCGCAACCGTCAGCGACGGCGGCCTCGCGTCGCAGCAACAGCAGCCCAACCCGCAGCAGACTTTCGCCGGCGGCCAGTCGTCGCGACGCGGGAACGGCGGACCGTCAGCCGTCGATGCACCTGTCGACGCCGCGCAATCCGCACCGGTCGCCGCGCGCGCGAGCCGCGCCGGCCTCGTCGATACGTTTGCCTGAGCATGGCCGCTACCGTGCGCGCGCCGCGCCTAGCGGCCGTGCACCGCGGTAGCCGCCTCGCCGCGCGGCACACCGCCGCGGCGCGCCGCGACGATGAAGTCCGCCGCGCGTTCGCCGATCATCACCGACGGCGCATTCGTGTTCCCGCCCACCAGCGTCGGCATCACCGACGCATCCACCACGCGCAATCCGTCGACGCCGCGCACGCGCAGTTGCGGATCGACGACCGCGCGCGCATCGGAGCCCATCCGGCAGGTGCCGACCGGGTGATAGATCGTGTCCGCATGCGCGACGATCGTCGCGCGCAGCTCCGCTTCGCTCTGGTCCGGCCGCGTGTACAGCTCGCGCCCGCCCTGCGACGCGAGCGGCGCCTGCGACAGGATGCGGCGCATCGCCTGCGCGCCGCGCACCAGCAGGTCGAGATCGCGTGAATCGCTGAAGAAGCGCGGATCGATCAGCGGCGCGTCGCGCGCATCGCCGCTCGCGAGCGCGACCGTGCCGCGGCTGAACGGCCGCAGCGCGCACACGTGCAGCGAATAGCCGAAGCCCCAGTGCATCTTGCGGTTGTGGTCGTCGACGAGCGCCGTGCAGAAATGCAGTTGCAGGTCGGGACGCGCGAGCGACGGATCGCTCTTGATGAAACCGCCGGCCTCCGCGACGTTGCTCGTCATCATCCCGGTGCGGCTCGAGAAATAGCGCGCGAGCGCCGGCGTCATCTTCGCGATGCCGCGCACGCACACGCCGACCAGCTCCGACGAATTCACGCGCGTGTTGATGATGAAATCGATGTGGTCGATCAGGTTCGTGCCGACGTCCGGCGCATCCTGCACGACCGCGATCCCGTGGCGGCGCAGTTGCTCCGCCGGGCCGATTCCCGAACACATCAGCAGTTGCGGCGAATTGAACGCGCCGGCCGACAGGATCACTTCCGCGCGTGCGCCGAGCGTCTCGACCCGCCCGTTGCGCGACACCACGACGCCGACCGCGCGCTTGCCGTCGAAGCCGACGCGCAGCACCGTCGCATCCGTGAGCACGTGCAGGTTCGGCCGGTTGCGGCCGTAGATATACGCGCGCGCCACGCTGCAACGCGAACCGTCGCGATGCGTGACCTGATAGAAGCCGACGCCTTCCTGCGTCGCGCCGTTGAAGTCGTCGTTCAGCGGATAGCCGGCGGCATGCGCGGCCTGGATGAATCGTTCGGAGAACGGATTGCGAAAGCGCAGATCGGAAACGGTCAACGGGCCGTCCGCGCCGTGCCACGCGTCGGCGCCGCGTTCGTTGCCTTCCGCGCGGCGGAAATACGGCAGCACGTCCTGCCAGCCCCAGCCCGTCGCGCCGAGCTGCGCCCACTCGTCGTAATCGCCCGGGTGGCCGCGCGTATAGATCATCGCGTTGATCGCGCTCGAGCCGCCCATCCCGCGCCCGCGCGGCTGGTAACCGCGCCGCCCGCCGAGGCCCGGCTGCGGCACCGTCTCGTAGCCGTAGTTCGTGCCGAGCTTGAACGGCACCAGCGCCGCGATGCCGACCGGCATGTTGACCAGCAGGTTGCGCTCCGTATGCGAGCCGGCCTCGATCAGTGCGATCGTCGCATCGGGGCAGGCATCGGCGAGACGGCCGGCCAGGCTCGAGCCGCCCGAACCGCCGCCGACGATGATGTAGTCGTATTGCATGTCACGTCTCCGTCGTGTCATGGAAGGCGCGCCGGCACCGCCGCGCGACCGCGTCCCCTCTTGTGTTCGGGCATTGTAGGAATGGCCGTCCCGTGCGCGGCGCGCGGATTCAAGAGCGATTCCTCTAAACGCCCGCGTGAACTAAATTTAAGATGTATCGAATCGCTTCGCGCGATGCACCGGCCACGAGAAGCCGACTCGTCGCGAAACGGGAGGAACGACGATGCAGCGCCAGATCCTGCAGGCCGCGTGTCGACCGGATGATCCGGAGGTCGCGCGCGCGGCCCGCATTTCATTTCAAACGGCGGCCTGCGCGACGACGTACGGCGTCATGCGCGCAGTCGGTGGAAATCGAACGGCACGCGCCATCGCCGACCGTTTGGACGGTGTGTCGACGTCGCTGCACGATGAGCGGCGACGGGTCGTCGCGTACCCGTCGCGCGGCCCTGCTGCGGTGCACCGGCAGGCGTGCGCGCAACGGCAACGCGCGCCCGCTCGTCACCGTATCGGATCGTGCGCGCCTGCCGTGCGGCGCACTTTTCGGACGGGGACACCGTCGCGCGGATACGACGCTTGCCGCATACCGCAACCGGCTTTCGAACACCCGTCGCATCCGGCCCCGTGCCGCGCGACCCGCATCACCCGATCCGCGTCGCCGCGCTCGCCGAGCGTGCGCGTGCGGCGTGACGGCCGGCCGATCAGCCAGGCCCAACTGGAGGAGACGACATGAAGAACGACCTGCCCGAACTGGCCCCGCAAGCACTGCCGTCGGTCGATGCGCTGACGTCGCTGCTGCACGACCAGCGCGCGGCGTACCTGCGCGCACCGTACCCGGCATGGGACACGCGTGCGCAGCACCTGCGCGCGCTGCGCACGATGCTGATCGATCACGCGGATGCGCTCGCCGACGCGATCAGCGCCGATTTCGGCCATCGCGCAAAGCAGGAAGTGCTGCTGTCGGAAATCTGGATGGCGAAGGAAGAGATCGACGACGCGCTGAAGCACGGCAAGCGCTGGATGAAGCCGATCCGCAAGCCGATGAACAAGTGGCTGCGCCCGGCGCGCGCGAAGGTGATTCCGCAGCCGCTCGGCGTGGTCGGCATCGTCGTGCCGTGGAACTATCCCGTGCTGCTCGCGGCGGGCCCGCTGATCTGCGCGCTCGCCGCCGGCAACCGCGCGATCATCAAGATGTCCGAACTGACGCCGCGCACGTCGGCGCTGTTCGAGCAGCTCATCGGCAAAACCTTCACGCGCGACCACGTCGCGGTCGTGAATGGCGACGCGGAGATCGGCGCCGCGTTCAGCGCGCTGCCGTTCGATCACCTGTTGTTCACCGGCTCGACGCAGGTCGGCCGCCACGTGATGCGCGCGGCCGCGGACAACCTCACGCCCGTCACGCTCGAGCTCGGCGGCAAGTCGCCGGCGATCGTCGGCCCGAATGCGCGCTTCGACGCGGCCGTCGATGCGATCGTCGCCGGCAAGACGCTGAACGCCGGCCAGACCTGCATCGCGCCCGACTACGTGCTGCTGCCGCGCGGGATGGAAGGCGCGTTCATCGAACGCGCGCGGACCCGCTTCGCGAAGCTGTATCCGGACCTGTCGGCCAACGGCGACTACACGACGATCGTGTCGCCGCGCCACTACGCCCGCCTGCAGCAACTCGCGAGCGACGCGCAGGCGGCCGGCGCGCAGTTGCACCCGCTGTCCGACGCGCAGTCCGATCCCGCATCGCGCCGCTTCGTGCCGTGCGCGCTCACGCAGGTGCCCGCCACGTCGCAACTGATGCAGGAGGAAATCTTCGGGCCGCTGCTGCCGCTCGTGCCGTACGAGCGGCTCGACGAAGCGATCGCGTACGTCAATGCGCGCCCGCGTCCGCTCGCGCTGTACCTGTTCGACGAGGATGGCGGCACGATCGACCGCGTGATGCGCGAAACGATCTCGGGCGGCGTCTCGATCAACGAAACGCTGATGCACATCGCATGCGGCAGTTTGCCGTTCGGCGGGGTCGGGGCGAGCGGCATGGGTGCGTACCACGGCTACGACGGCTTCGTGACGTTCTCGAAGATGAAGCCGGTGCTCACGCAGGCGCGCCTGAACGCGCGCAACCTGCTCGCGCCGCCGTACGGCAAGCGCTTCGCCGCGCTGATCAAGCTGATGCTGAAGTTCTGAGCCGGACGGGCCGCGTCGCGGCCCTGTCCAACCTGCCGCGCGGCAGGGATGCCGCGCGCGCAACGGTCACACGGGCCAGAGCGGCCCTTCCTGCATCGCGCCGATCTGCTCGCGCAGTTCGAGCACGCGCGCTTCCCAGTAACGATGCGTGTTGAACCACGGGAACGCGGCCGGAAACGCCGGATCGTCCCAACGCCGCGCGAGCCACGCCGCGTAGTGGATCAGCCGCAGCGTGCGCAGCGCTTCGACGAGATACAGCTCGCGCGGCTCGAATTCGCAGAAATCCTCGTAGCCGGCGAGCAGGTCCGCCAGCGCGCGCGACGCGCCTTCGCGATCGCCCGGCAGCAGCAACCACAGATCCTGCACGGCCGGCGCCATCCGGCTGTCGTCGAAGTCGACGAAATGCGGGCCGGCATCGGTCCACAGCACGTTGCTCGGATGACAGTCGCCATGCGTGCGCAGCAGGCGAATCTCGCCCGCGCGCTCGAACGCCGCCTCGACGCCTTCGAGCGCCAGCGCGACCGCGGTCTCGTACGCCGGTCTTACGTCATCCGGAATGAAATCGTGCGCGAGCAGGTAGTCGCGCGGCTCGTAGCCGAACGTGCCGATGTCGAGCACGGGACGCGCGACATACGGCTGCGTCGCACCGACCGCATGAATGCGGCCGATGAAGCGGCCGAGCCATTCGAGCGTGTCGCTGCGGTCGAGATCGGGTGCGCGCCCGCCGCGCCGCTCGAAGATCGAGAAGCGGAAACCGTCGAACGCGTGCAGCGTGCGGCCGTCGAACGATCGCGCGGGCACCGCCGGAATCTCGCGCGCGGCGAGTTCGGCGACGAACGCATGCTCTTCGAGAATCGCGTCGTCCGACCAGCGCGCCGGGCGATAGAACTTCGCGACGACCGGCGGGCCGTCTTCGATACCGACCTGGTAGACGCGGTTTTCGTAGCTGTTGAGGGCAAGCAAGCGCCCGTCGGTGCGCAGGCCGGCCGGCATCAGCACGCTGTCGAGCGCGTCGAGCACGCATTCGGGCGTGAGGCCGGCGAACGGCGGGCTGGCGGGAGAAGCGGGAGCGGAGGTGGCGTCTGTCATGCCCCGCATTGTGCCGCCTGCCGGACCGAAAGACGAGCGTCCGGTGCGATGGGTGCTTAGTGAAGCGCCGCGCCGGCCGGCAGAACGGATTCGCCGGTGTCGATCAGGTCCTCGAGAAAGAACGGCTCGGTGTTGAGTTCTTTCGACTCACCCGGCACGCCCGCGTACCAGGTCACCATGGCCATGTCGCCCAGGATGCGCTGGACGATGCCGCGCGCGCCTTTCGGCACCGCGATATGGGTAGTGCAGACGATCGACCCGATATGCATGATGGTTCCCCACTCTTGAATCTTGAAACCCGGCCCGCTGGCGAGCCGGCAAATGCCCGATCCGCGCCGCTTTCGGCGGAGCGTTGCGCGTGATCCCATTGTTCACGGTTTATCGAAGCGCGAAAAGAAGAAGAAGCAGGCGAAGTGCCGCGAATTCGTCGAATGTCTCCAATCAACCACTGCGTCGGGCACGTACTTGCCCGCCCGGTTACCCCCATCATACCCTGTCGAATGTGACTGACCACCGAAACGGTACCGCGCCACCACACGCCCATGATTGACGCAACGCGCGTGCCGCTTCGCTTCGCCGCTGCCGAATCATCGGAACACTGCACGCGACCGACCGGAATCACGTCGCGTGCGTCGCATGTCGATCGCTTTCCACCGTTCGTCGAACGCTTGCGTGCGTACCGGCATCGGCCTGCATCGACGCACGACGCCGCTCGCGATATGCAGTCGCCGACAAGAGTTGCGCTCGATGGCTGCCTTGCGGTACCTTAAGCTTTCATTCGCGTTCAACCGCACTCCGACACGATGTATCCGCTCACGTCCGCCCTCGCAAAATCCCGGCCGCAGTTCGACTCGCGGCCGCAGGCGTGCGTGCATCCGTCGGTCCTTCCTCCTCCTGTCGCACCGCCGCTCATCTGCGCTGCGCCGCCCCCTCCGGCGGCACGCGCCGGCTGACTCGCCGGCTTTTCGTTTTCGTCTTCCCTTCGCGCCGTGGGCTGCAGGTGCGTGCGTCATGACGCACAGCACGTTGCCGCGCGCGCGGATGGAACGTTTCGATCCGTTCGACAGGTGGATTCACATGGTTTCGTTCAAACGCGCGCTGGCCGCGCATGGCGCGACGTCGCTCTTCGTACTGCTGTGGAGCAGCGGCGCGATCTTCGCTGAACTCGGTCTGCGTCACGCGTCCGCGTTCGCCTTTCTCACCGCCCGTTTCGCGCTCGCATCGCTCGTGCTGCTCGCGCTGGCGTTCATGCGCAAACGCTGGCTGCCGCCGCGCGGCGAGCGGCGCATGGCCGCGCTGACCGGCTTGCTGATGATGGGCGGCTATTCGATCTTCTATCTGCTCGCACTCGAGCGCGGCATCGCGCCCGGGGTGCTCGCGACGATCCTCGGCGTGCAGCCGATCCTCACGCTCGCGATCGTCGAGCGTCGCTGGCAACCGGTGCGCATCGCGGGGCTCGCGCTGTCGCTCACCGGCCTCGCGCTCGTCGTGGGCCGCGGCGTGAGCGGCGGGACGGGCGGCCTGTCGGCGGGCGGCATCGCGTGCGCGCTGACGGCGCTCGTCGCGCTGACCGTCGGCTCGCTGCTGCAAAAGCGCGTGCGCGCGGCGCCCGCCGACGTGCTGCCGCTGCAGAACGCGATCGGCCTCGCGCTGTGCGTCGCGATCGTGCCGTTCCGGCCGGTGTCGTTCGACATCAGCTGGGCGTTCGTCGTGCCGCTGCTGTGGCTCGGCATCGTGATTTCGGTGATCGCGCAACTGCTGTTCTACCGCTTGATGCAGCGCGGCGATCTCGTCAACGTGACGAGCCTGTTCTATCTCGTGCCGGTCGTCACCACGCTGATGGACGCCGTGTGGCTCGGCAACCGGCCCGAGCCGCTCGCGCTCGCCGGCATGGGCGCGATCATCGCCGGGCTCGCGCTCGTGTTCCGCGCGCCGGCCGCCCGCCCGCAACCCGACCGCGCCTGAGCGGCGGGCCGCCGCGCCCGCGGGTGCGGCGGCCCGTATCGGACACATACGACGATTCCGCGAAAATCGAAAGGAACGGGAAAGATACGCGCAAGGCGTTCGTCTTGTTCGCACGAAAAACGCGTGATTCGCGGGGCTTTCTACTGATTTTTAATGGTTCGGATAGCGAAAAACGCCACCGGTTGCCTATACTCGAATTGACCGGCCTGCTCGTAACGGGCCGGACCAACTAGAAACACCCGGCATGGGGCCGGGGTGAGCGCACGCGTGCCGTTTCAGGCCGATATCCCGCAGGGATGGAGCCGCCCAGGCAAGCACTGAAGCGCCCACTTCGGCCGACACTGGAGACACGCATGACGACCTATTTCACGATCGGCGACTTCATCCTGTTGATTCCGATGGCGCTGGCCGGAGCGCTATTTCTCGGCGCGGTACCGTGCGCCACCCAGTTCCGCCACAACCTGCTGCGCGTACTCGGCGTCATTCTCGGCGTCGGCGTCGCGGTATTGCTCGTTGAAGGCCTGCCTGCGCTGATCTAGCGCCTCGCCGTGCGCGACGCCCATCGCTGCACCGCAGCGATGGGCCGCATCGCGTGTGCGGCGGCGATACGGCACACGATATTTCGCATCCCGTATCGACTTCCGGTCAGATCGCCTGATCGGTGGACGGCTTTTCCCACAGATTGATGCCGCCTTCCGTCGCGTAACGATCGATCTCCGCGAGTTCCTCCGCCGAGAATTCGAGGTTCTGCAACGCACCGACGTTCTCGCGCACCTGCTCGGCCCGGCTCGCGCCGATCAGCGCGGAGGTCACGCGGCCGTTACGCAGCACCCACGCCAGCGCCATCTGCGCAAGGCTCTGCCCGCGCCGTTCGGCGATCGTATTGAGCTTGCGCACGTGCTCGAGGTTGTCCGCACTCAGGTGCTCCTGCTTCAGCGAGCCGCCGCCCGGCTTGTTCACGCGCGCGTCGGCCGGCACGCCGTTCAGGTACTTCGACGTGAGCAAGCCCTGCGCGAGCGGCGTGAACGCGATGCTGCCCGCGCCGACGTCGTCGAGCGTACCGAGCAGATCCTCTTCGATCCAGCGGTTCAGCATGTTGTACGACGGCTGGTGAATCAGCAGCGGCACCTTGTATTGCGCGAGCAGCGCGGCCATCTCGCGCGTCTTCGCGGCCGAATACGACGAAATGCCGATGTAGAGCGCCTTGCCCTGCTGCACGGCCGACGCCAGCGCGCCCGCCGTTTCCTCGAGCGGCGTGTGCGCGTCGAAACGGTGCGAATAGAAGATGTCGACGTAGTCGAGCCCCATCCGCTGCAGGCTCTGGTCGAGGCTCGCGAGCACGTACTTGCGCGACCCGCCGCCGCTGCCGTACGGCCCCGGCCACATGTCCCAGCCGGCCTTCGTCGAGATCAGCAGCTCGTCGCGATACGGCCGGAAATCCTCCTTCAGCAGCCGGCCGAAGTTGGTTTCGGCGCTGCCGTACGGCGGCCCGTAGTTGTTCGCGAGGTCGAAGTGGTTGATGCCGAGGTCGAACGCGGTGCGCAGGATCTCGCGCTGCGTCGAGATCGGCGTCGAATCGCCGAAGTTGTGCCACAGGCCGAGCGACAGGGCGGGCAGTTTGAGCCCGGACTTGCCGCAGGTGCGGTATTGCATGCCGGCATAACGTTCGGAAGCTGCTTCGTAGGCCATGAGTCTGTTCCGTCAGGACATCGGGGAAAGGGACGCGCGCCGGCCACGCCAATGACGCGACGGCGGCGAAGGAGTCATACGACGACTATGGTAGCGAAAGCGGCCGGATCACGCACGGCGGCGCGACGATGGACGCGACCGCGGTCGTCGCCTACACTGCGGCGTCTCGAATCACCGTTTCAGCGAGGTTGGTATGTCCCGGGTCATCTCGGTTGCACTGCTCGTCGGCGGCGTCGTGCTGCTGTATTTCGGCGGCCAGTCGTTCCATTCGATCAACGACAACGTGTCGCGCTTCTTCACCGGCTCGCCGGCGACGAAGACGATCCTGCTGATCGCCGGCGGCGCCGTGGCGTCGTTCGTCGGCCTGATCGGCCTCGCGATGCCGGGCGGCAAGCGCTGATCGCGCCGCAGCGCGACGCACGTACGACTCGCGTCACGCGCGGGCCGCATCAAACGAAACGGGCTGCCTGGCCGCCCGTTGCTTCATTCTCGTTCGCCCGCGATGCACCCGCATCGTCTGCGCATCGCGACCGCGCCGCGCCGCGCCGCCGGAGCGGCGCCTAGAACTGCACTTCCGGCTTCGACGCCGAGCGCGTGCCGGGCACCGGCCGGTTGCTTGCGCCGTGGTACGTGTACACGAGCGAGAACTTCACCTGGTCGGAACGGTTCTGCCCCGCCGAATGCAGCGTGTTGCAGTGGAAGAACACGACGTCGCCCGTCTGCAGCGGCGGACAGGTGGCCGCTTCGATCATCCTGCGGTTCTCCGGCACATCACTGCGGAAGAATTTCGCGTCATCGAACGCTTCCGGCCCGAATTCGGCCGTATGCGAACCCGGCACGAGCCACAGCGCACCGTTCTCGTTGGTTTCGGGCCCGAGCGCGAGCCACACCGACACCATGTCCGGGCGCTCGAACGCCCAGTAGCGGAAATCGCGATGCCAGCCGGTCAGGCTGCCGTACGCCGGATGCTTCGTCATCATGCAGTTGTGATGCGCACGCGACAGCACCGGCTCCTCGCCGAAATACGCGCGCATCCACGCGCCGATTTCGGGCGCGATCGCGCGCTCGGCAAACGCCGGATCGCGCGAATACGCATCGAGCAGCCGCCGCACCGTATGCCCGCCCGGCGCGTGCTTCGATTCGGGCGCGCCCGGGTAGCGCAGGTCGGCCTCGAACTCGATCGGCTCGGCGGCCTCCCGCAACTGGCGCTCCGCGATCTGCCGGAGCGCCGCGCACTGCGCTTCGCCGACGAGGCCGCGCGCGACGACGAAGCCGCGCTCGCGCAATTCCGCGACTTGCGCGCGGATCGATTCCGACTGCAATGGAGACGACATGGGATGCCAGACGTTTATTGTGTGAATGTGACGATTGTAAATCGGCGCCGGATACCGCGAACAGCACCATTGTCGTGCGCAGGGGCATGCCAATCGCGGATTTGACCCAGCTCAAGGGAACTGTGCGGCGCGGCACCTGCCTGAGCGACAGGCGGTATGCGGCACACGCCTTGCGGCACAAGGGTTTATCGCGACTTTTGCCCGTCATGAATCCCCTGTAGCCTGACGCGGCCTGTCAATTCTGGCGGGCGCGGCGCGCAACGGGTTTCGGTAAGATCCGTTGTGCCATCCGAGGCCGTTCATACCAGTGCGCTCTCCAGGGCGCCACCCATACAAGCGAAGCATCGTTCACATGCCATTCCGTCTGACTTCCCGTTTCAACCGCGCTGCGAAGCGCGTCGTGCCGTCCGCTCCTGCCCGCTCGCTGCGCCATCACCGCGCGCGCACGCAGGCGCTGGCCGAGCGTACGCACACGCACAGCCGGCTGGACGGCATCCGTGCGTGGTTCCACGCGTTTTTCTCGATGATGAGCGCGCAGGCGTTCGCCCGCCGCGCCGGCCTGCGCTCGCTGCTGCAGAAGCCGTCGTCGCTGCGCGCGCTCGCGCTGCGCCGCACGCTCGGCCCGCAGCGCCGCGTCAACCGCCCGCGCCGCCTTGCCGCGAGCAACGGCTGGTTCGGGTTCGGCGCGCGCTGAGCGAGTGTCTGGCGGGCACGGCCCGCCCCGATCGCCGCCATTGCTTCGACGATCGAAACCCATAAAAAAACCCCGGCTTAGCCGGGGTTTTTCATTTCGGGCGGACGACGCTTACGCGACGCGTGCCGTCGGCTCCACGCCGGCCGCTTCGGCCAGTGCGAGCGCCTTGTCGGTCGCTTCCCACGAGAATTCCGGCTCTTCGCGACCGAAGTGGCCGTAAGCTGCCGTCTTCTCGTAGATCGGGCGCAGCAGGTCGAGCATCTTGATGATGCCCTTCGGACGCAAGTCGAAATGCTCGCGCACGAGCTTCGTGATCACCGCATCCGACACGCGGCCCGTGCCGAACGTGTTGACCATCACCGAGGTCGGCTCGGCCACGCCGATCGCGTACGACACCTGGATCAGCGCGCGCGACGCGAGGCCGGCGGCGACGATGTTCTTCGCGACGTAACGGCCGGCATACGCTGCCGAACGGTCGACCTTCGACGGATCCTTGCCCGAGAACGCGCCGCCGCCGTGCGGTGCGGCGCCGCCGTACGTGTCGACGATGATCTTGCGGCCGGTCAGGCCGCAATCGCCCTGCGGGCCGCCGATCACGAACCGGCCGGTCGGGTTCACGAGGAACTTGATGTCGCCCTTGATCAGGTCGGCCGGCAGCGTCGGCTTGATGATTTCCTCGATCACGGCTTCGCGCAGCGCGGGCAGCTCGATGTCCGGTGCGTGCTGCGTCGACAGCACGACGGTGTCGATCGAATCGGGCTTGCCGTCGACGTAGCGCACGGTGACCTGCGACTTCGCGTCCGGACGCAGCCATTGCAGGCGGCCGTCGCGGCGCAGGCTGGCCTGGCGCTCGACGAGGCGGTGCGACAGGTAGATCGGCAGCGGCATCAGTTCCGGCGTTTCGTCGCACGCATAGCCGAACATCAGGCCCTGGTCGCCCGCGCCTTGATCGAGGTTGTCGTCGTGTGCACGATCGACGCCCTGCGCGATGTCCGGCGATTGCTTGTCGTACGCGACGAGCACCGCGCAACCCTTGTAGTCGATGCCGTAGTCGGTGTTGTCGTAGCCGATGCGCTTGATCGTATCGCGCGCGATCTGGATGTAGTCGATGTTGGCCGTCGTGGTGATTTCACCGGCCAGCACGACGAGACCCGTGTTGCACAGCGTTTCCGCCGCAACGCGGGAATATTTGTCTTGCTCGAGGATGGCGTCGAGAATCGCGTCCGAGATTTGGTCCGCGACCTTGTCCGGATGGCCTTCGGAGACGGATTCGGACGTGAAGAGATAATCGTTTGCCACTTTTTCAGGCTCCTGTGTGGTTACGGTTGGTTTCACGTAGCCAGCTTCGTTGGGCCTGAAGCGGCGACGCTTTAGCGGATTACCAGGACCGGGCAGCGCGTGTCGCGCCAACCGGCTTCGCCCCGCAAGTTGTCAGTTAACTCGGCGAAGCCCGTATTATAGCGGCTTTCCTGAATTGTCACAGAGCGCCGCCCGTGCTGCATCTTCCGCTGTCTTACCACCCTGTTCGCAACGTGCCGGCCAGCCGGCC
>NZ_UAQZ01000010.1 GCF_900446215.1 Burkholderia cenocepacia
TGCAGGTGCTGCGCTCGTTCGAACGCGTGCTGCTGCGCGAGACCGGCTATGCGATGGCGCTGAACCGCACGGCCCGTCGCGCGGTCGAACCCGAGCGCCGCTACGTGTTCGATCCGGAGCGTGGCGTACGCAATGCGGACGACGACGTGCCGTCGCACTGGCCGGTCATCACCGGCCAGACGTTGCTCGACATGGAGCAGGACCATCGAGCCCAGGTTGCGCAGAGCAAGACGCTGATGCGCTTCCTGCTGAACACCTATCTCGGCGGTACGCCGCTCGCCACGCGTCAGATCCTGATCGACCTGCAAAACCTATGAGCTTCTTTCCTGACAACGCCCACCGCCATCGACCTCGGCGTGAACATCGACCACGTCGCGACGCTGCGCAATGCGCGCGGCACGCGCTATCCCGATCCGATCCGCGCGGCGCTCGCCGCCGAAGAGGCGGGCGCGGACGCGATCACGCTGCACCTGCGCGAGGATCGCCGTCACATCGTCGACGCGGACGTGCGCCAGTTGCGCCCGCTGCTGAAGACGCGCATGAACCTCGAATGCGCGGTGACGGCCGAGATGCTCGACATCGCTTGCGAAGTGCGTCCGCACGACGCATGCCTCGTGCCGGAGAAGCCGCGAGCTGACCCGAAGGCGGTCTCGACGTGGCCGGCACTTCGAGGCGGTGCGCGCCGCATGCAAGCAGCTCGCCGACGAGGGCGTGCGCGTGTCGCTGTTCATCGACCCGGACGACACGCAGATCCGCGCTGCGCACGAAGCGGGCGCGCCGGTGATCGAGCTGCATACGGGCCGCTACGCGGAAGCGCACGACGAAGCGGAGCAGCAGCGCGAATACGAGCGTATCGTCGCGGGCGTGCAGGCCGGCGCGCAGCTTGGCCTGAAGGTCAATGCGGGCGGGCTGCACTACACGAACGTGCAGCAGATCGCCGCGATCGACGGCATCGTCGAGCTGAACATCGGCCACGCGATCGTCGCGCACGCGATCTTCGCGGGCTGGGACAACGCGCGCGTGCGCGAGATGAAGGCGATCATGGTCGCCGCACGCGTCGCCGCGCTGCATGGCGGCGCGCGCTGACGATGCGAGGCCGCCGCGCCCCGCACGCCGTTGGCGACGCGTTTGACCCGGCCTCGCCGGCCACCCCGGCGGAGACTGACATGGCGATCTACGGCATCGGTACCGACATCGCGCAGGTGAGCCGCGTCGCGGCCGTGCTCGAACGCACGGGCGGCCGGTTTGCCGAGAAGGTGCTCGGCCCCGACGAACTGCGCGTGTTCCACGCCCGGCGCGCCCGCTCCGAGGCGCGCGGCATCGCGTTTCTCGCGACGCGCTTCTCCGCGAAGGAAGCGTTCTCGAAGGCGATCGGGCTCGGCATGCATTGGCCGATGACGTGGCGCGCGCTGCAGACGCTCAATCATCCAAGCGGCGAGCCGTACGTGGTCGCATCCGGCGAGCTGGCTGAATGGCTGGCCGCGCGCGGCATCACGCACGTGTGACGGTCAGCGACGAACGCGACTACGCGGTGTCGTTCGTGGTCGCCGAAACGGACGCCGCGCCTGGCACTGCACCTGTTTCCCGAACTTCTTCCTGACGGAATTCACGATTCGATGAAAACGACTCCCGGCCCGGTCATGCTCGACGTCGTCGGCACGACCCTGTCGCGCGACGATGCGCGGCGCCTCGCGCATCCGAATACCGGCGGCGTGATCCTGTTCGCGCGGCACTTCCAGAATCGTGCGCAACTGACCGCGCTGACCGATTCGATCCGCGCGGTGCGCGAAGACATCCTGATCGCCGTCGATCACGAAGGCGGGCGCGTGCAGCGGTTCCGCACCGACGGCTTCACGGTGCTGCCCGCGATGCGTCGCCTCGGCGAGCTGTGGGATCGCGACGTGCTGCTCGCGACGAAGGTCGCGACCGCCGTCGGTTACATCCTGGCCGCCGAGCTGCGCGCGTGCGGGATCGACATGAGCTTCACGCCCGTCCTCGATCTCGACTACGGGCACTCGAAGGTGATCGGCGATCGTGCGTTCCATCGCGATCCGCGCGTCGTCACGCTGCTGGCGAAGAGCCTGAACCATGGGCTGTCGCTTGCCGGCATGGCAAACTGCGGCAAGCATTTTCCCGGGCACGGCTTCGCGGAGGCCGATTCGCACGTCGCGCTGCCGACCGACGACCGCACGCTCGACGCGATCCTCGAGCAGGACGTCGCGCCGTACGACTGGCTCGGGCTATCGCTGGCCGCGGTGATCCCGGCGCACGTGATCTACACGCAGGTCGACAAGCGGCCGGCGGGCTTTTCGCGCGTGTGGCTGCAGGACATCCTGCGCGGCAAGCTCGGCTTCACGGGTGCGATCTTCAGCGACGACCTGTCGATGGAGGCTGCCCGCGAAGGCGGCACGCTCACGCAGGCCGCCGACGCCGCGCTCGCCGCCGGTTGCGACATGGTGCTCGTCTGCAATCAGCCGGATGCAGCCGAAGTCGTGCTGAACGGACTGAAGGCGCGGGCCTCGGCCGAGTCGGTGCGGCGCATCAAGCGGATGCGTGCGCGCGGCAAGGCGCTCAAGTGGGACAAGCTGATCGCGCAGCCCGAGTATCTGCAGGCACAGGCGCTGTTGAGCAGCGCGCTGGCGTAAGCGGGCAGGGCGGGCGCGGATCGTGTCGTTCCGGTCGCTCCAAATGAAAAAGCCGCGCAATCGCGCGGCTTTTTTACGGGTGGCGACAGCCTGATTCGAATGGTCGCCGGCACGGATTTGAACGCAACTAACGGTCAGATCCAGCCAGCGCCCGTATCCAGGGCGCCGTTCGCTCAGTTCACCTTCATCCGCTGCAGCTTGTTGTACAGCGTCTTCGGGCTGATGCCGAGCAGCGTCGCGGCGCGGTGGCGCGTACCGCCGACCGCGTCGAGCGTCGCGCGGATCAGCAGATCCTCGACGTCGGACAGCGGCGTGCCGACCTTGATCTGCACGCTGCTGCCGTTCAGCGCGGCGCCGGCGGAGAAGCTGGCCTCGCCCGCGCGCAGCGTCTCGATGAAGTCGCCCGATGCGTCGTACGCGAAGCGCACGCGTTCCTGCAGCTCGCGCACGTTGCCCGGCCATTCGTACGACAGGCATTCGCGCACGAAGCCTGGCGCCGCGCGCTTGTCGGTCGTGCTGCGGCCGGTTGCGCGCGCTTCGCGGTTCAGTTCGTCGATCTGCGCATCCGCGATCGCGAGTGCGTCGCCGTCGCGCTCGCGCAGCGGGGGCATCGTGATCGATGCCGCATCGAGGCGCAGCCACAGATCCTCTCGCAGTGTGCCGTTTGCCACCGCTTCACGCGCCGGGCGGCGCGTGGCCGCGATCAGCCGGAAATCGCTGGTGATCGAGCTCGTACCGCCGATCCGCATGAAGTTCTGCGAATCGAGCGCGTGCAGCAGCGCTTCCTGCAGCACGAGCGGCAGTGCGGTGATTTCGTCGAGGAACAGCGTGCCGCCGCCGGCTTGCTCGAACAGGCCCAACTCGCGGCGCTCCGCGCCGTCGAAGGCGCCGCGCTCGTGGCCGAACAGCACGCTGTCGAGCGACGCGCCATGGCGGCCGGCCTGCGCGAGCATCCGGCAGTCGAACGACACGAACGGCCCCTTGCGGCGCCGGCTCAGCTCGTGCAGCGTGCGCGCGGCCAGCTTCTTGCCGGTGCCGGCTTCGCCCGAGAACAGCACGGCCGTCTCGGTGCGGGCGTTGTGCTCGATCATGTCGTACACGTGCTGCATCGCGTCGCTGCGGCCGACCAGCGCGCCGAAGCGGCCCAGATGGCGCAGCGATGCCCGCAGCGACTGCACTTCGTCGATCAGTTCGTACGGGCGGGGAATCCGCGCGAGCAGGCTGCGCAGGCGCGGAATGTTGATCGGCTTGAGCAGGTAGTCCCAGATGCCGTGGCGCAAACCCTCGATGGCGCTCTCGACCGTCGCGTTGCCCGTCAGCACGATCACGGGCAGCGAGCCGTTCGGCTGTTGCTTGCGGCAGGTGCTGGAGCAGGTCGAAGCCGCTGGCCGTCCGGCAGGTTCAGGTCGACGAGCACGACGTCGGGAATCGAGCGGCCCGAGCGCCGTGCGCCGCTTCGGCGAGCGACGTGGCCGTGTCGACCGAGAAGCCGTCTGCGGCGAGCAGCGCGGTGAGGCCTGACAGGCTGTTGGGATCGTCTTCGACAATCAGGGCGTGTGGCATGGTGGACGCGGAGTCGAGTCAAGAGAGGCGGGCTGTCGGCCAGCGGGCCGCAGCCGCATGTCGGATTAAAGACTGATTTTATGCCCCGCCGAACGCGTCACGCGCATTATTTCTCCGGCGCTATAAAAACAGTTACCGATGATACAAATTGAATATCTTTACCGGTGGATTTTGTGCTGCTTATGGCGCCGGCTTGTGGCAGCTGTTGACGCCAGGCAAACAAAAAGCGCCCCGAAGGGCGCTTTGTTCGATGCGGATATCGCAGACGATTACGCGCGGCTGCGGTATTCGTTCGTGCGGTATCGATTTCGATCTTGTCGCCGGTGTTGCAGAACAGCGGCACCTGCAGTTCGAAGCCGGTCGCCAGCTTCGCGTTCTTCAGCACCTTGCCCGACGACGTGTCGCCCTTGACGGCCGGTTCCGTGTAGGTGATTTCGCGAACGAGGATCGTCGGCAGTTCGACCGAGATGGCCTTCTCGTTGTAGAACACGACTTCGCAAGCCATGCCGTCTTCGAGGTAGTTCAGCGCTTCGCCCATCATTTCGGCTTCGACTTCGTACTGGTTGTAGTCGGCGTCCATGAACACGTACATCGGGTCGGCGAAGTACGAGTACGTCACTTCCTTGCGGTCGAGCACGACGACGTCGAACTTGTCGTCGGCCTTGTAGACCGATTCCTGACCTGCGTTCGACAGCAGGTTCTTCATCTTCATCTTGACGACGGCGGCGTTACGGCCCGACTTGTTGTATTCCGTCTTTGCGATGACCCAGGCGTCGCTGCCGATCTGCACGACGTTGCCTACGCGGAGTTCCTGTGCGGTTTTCATAAAAACACTGTCCTGATCAAATCAAATAAATAGGTGCCTGAGCGGTGCACAACGGGTGAGGCGCCAAGCAGATGCGTTCCGGTGGGCGCCCAAAGCTCAAACGCGAGCGCTTGCGTGGTCAGCCGTCGGATAACCGCTTATTTTAACTGAGATTTTGCGTATTCCGCCAGCTTTCCGGCGAGATCGCCGACGGCCGCGAGCGCGTCGGCCCAGCGGATCGCATTGGCGTCCAGCGCGGCGCGGTGTTGCCAGAAATCGGCCCAGTCGGGCGTGCCGGCGCCGTTCCACGCATGCCAGAACCGTTCGAGCGCCGCGCGCGGCGCATCGGGGAGGCCGGCCGACAGGTGCGCGAGCGCGGCATCGAGCTTCGGCAGGTGCACGTCGTCGGCCTGCGGGTAGATGTGCCACACGAACGGCTTGCGCGCCCATTGCGCGCGGACGAACGAATCCTCGCCGCGCACGAAGTTGAGGTCGGCGACCCACAGCAGCGCGTCGTAGTCGGGCTGCGGAACGAACGCGAGCCCGTGGGCGGTCAGGTTGCCGCTGCGCGCGTGCGCGCCCGCCGCGAATGATTCGACCCCGAAAAAGCGCGCGACGGCCGGCGACACGCGCCCGGCGGGTACGAGCGCGAGGACCGGCGACGGGCCGTCGCGCCACTGCGCGAGCAGCGCGTCGACGGCCGGGTTCTCGTAGGCGAACAGGCTGACGACCGTCGTGCCGGGCGCCGGCGGCGCGCCGCCGGTCGCGTGCCGCCACCACGCGGCGCGCCGCTGCCGGGTCGGCGTCGAAGGCCGCGCGGCGGTGCGTCGAGGTCGCGCTCCTTCGGCACGCCGCCGGTGCCGGCCGACAGGCCCGGAAAGAAGAACGTCTTCAGCAGCGGGGTAGCGCGGATGCGGCGACGGCCGCAAATGGAAATCGGCGACCCAGTCCTCGGCGCTCAGGTATTCGAGGTTGATCCACACGGGGCGGCGCGCGCGTCGCGCCATCGCCGCGAGATACGGGCCGGGCAGCTCGCACGCGAACGCCTCGATCACGACATCGGCGATGTCCAGCGCGTCGCCGACTTCCGCATGCCAGTGCTCGATCACGATCGCGTCGACCGTCTGCCGGGTCGCGTCGGGGTCGACTTCCGGCAGCAGGCGCGCGAACGTGTGCAGGTCGTCGACGAACAGGCGAACCTGCCAGCCGTGCTCGTGCGCGAGCTGACGCGCGACGCGCCAGCACACGCCGATGTCGCCGAAATTGTCGATCACCGTGCAGAACAGGTCGCAGGCGATCGGTTCGCCCGGCGCGAGCGGCGCGGAAGAGAGTGGGGCAGCGGTGGTGCGTGGCATCGAAGCGGGCCGGTGAATGCTCTAAACTGGCGATTCTAATGGACCCGTTCCGCGTTACAAGGCGCCCGGATCACGCATGACATCCCCAGAAGCTTCCGATATTCCGTTCGAACCGAAGAAGATCCTTGCGCAGTTGCCGCACATGCCGGGTGTCTATCGCTATTACGACACGGCGGGCGCCGTCCTCTACGTCGGCAAGGCGCGCGACCTGAAAAAGCGCGTGTCGAGCTATTTCACGAAGACGCAACTGTCGCCGCGCATCGCGATGATGGTCACGCGCATCGCGCGCATCGAAACGACCGTCACGCGCTCGGAAGCCGAAGCGCTGCTGCTCGAGAACAACCTGATCAAGGCGCTCGCGCCGCGTTACAACATCCTGTTTCGCGACGACAAATCGTATCCGTACCTGAAGCTGACCGCGCACCGCTTTCCGCGGATGGCCTACTACCGCGGCTTGTATGTTCAGTACTGACCAGTACGGTAAAGTCTGGTGGTAGCCAGACGAGACCGTGCAGTTTGCCCCGCGCTTGGGTGTTGGAGCCCGTGACTGAGTACAAAACGCACGGTTGCCGTGCTGGTCTTCCTGAAGCCCGAACGGTTACGCGCGCCATTTACATCGAGTGCGCATGTACAAGCATGGGATCCGAAGATCATGTCTGCTCCTTCTGCCGTAACGGTCGGCATTGACGTCGCAAAAGCTCACGTCGATGTTTCCGTACTGGGTGCCAATCTGGACATCCGTCGATTCAACAACGATGCCGAGGGCCACTCGGCCCTGGCTGTTGCCCTTCAGCCGCTGAACGTGCAGTTGGTCGTGATGGAGGCGACCGGTGGCTACGAGACCGAGCTGGCGTGCGCCTTGCAAGGTGCGGGTTTGCCGGTCGCTGTCGTCAACCCTCGGCAAGCACGCGATTTTGCCCGCTCGATGGGACGTCTGGCGAAAACCGATGCCATCGACGCACGTATGCTTGCCGAACTGGCTTCCGTGCTACTGCGTCGGGACGATCTGTCCCGCTTGCTACGTCCCGTTCCCGACGAGCGGCAGCAGTGGCTGGCTGCACTGGTGACCCGACGGCGCCAACTACTCACCATGCTCCTTTCGGAGCGACAGCGGCTCCAGATCACGCCGGTTGGTCTGCATTCAAGTCTGCTGGCTATCATTGCCGCCATCCAGGCACAACTCGATGACATTGACGCTCAGATGGTCGCTCATGTACGCCAGCACTTCGGTGAACTCGACCGCCTGTTGCAGTCCACACATGGAATTGGCCCGGTATCCAGCGCCTGCCTGATCGCAGAACTGCCCGAATTGGGCCGGCTCAATCGCCGTCAGATTGCAGCCCTCGTTGGCGTCGCTCCCATTGCTTGCGATTCCGGCTTACGTAATGGGCGACGACGGGTTCAAGGTGGCCGCTTCGCGATCCGTCGCGTGCTGTACATGGCTACATTGACTGCCACACGCTACAACCCCGCCATCAGAGCCTTCTATCAACGCCTGAAGGCCGCCGGCAAACTGTCCAAGGTCGCGCTTGTTGCCTGCATGCGCAAGCTCCTAACCATGCTCAATGCCATGGTCAAAACCAACACGCCTTGGGACGATTCACTTCATCGGGCTTGACTCGGAAGACGGTTACTCAGTCGACAAGCAGAACCAGTATTTCGGGCCGTTCCCGAGTGCGTGGGCCGTGCGCGAGAGCATCCAGATCCTGCAGCGCGTGTTCCAGTTGCGCACCTGCGAGGATTCGGTCTTCAACAACCGCACGCGGCCGTGCCTGTTGCACCAGATCGGGCGGTGCACGGCGCCGTGCGTCGGCGCGATCTCCGACGAGGATTACGCGGTCGACGTGTCGAACGCCGCGCGGTTCCTGCTCGGCCGGCAGTCCGAAGTGATGAAGGAGCTCGAGCAGAAAATGCACGCGTTCGCGGCCGAACTGAAATTCGAGCAGGCGGCGGCCGTGCGCAACCAGATGAGCTCGCTCGCGACGGTGCTGCACCAGCAGGCGATCGAGGTCGGCAGCGACAGCGACGTCGACGTCCTGGCCGTCGTCGCGCAGGGCGGGCGCGTGTGCGTGAACCTCGCGATGGTGCGCGGCGGCCGGCACCTCGGCGACAAGGCCTATTTCCCGACGCACGTCGAAAGCGCACTGACGCTCGCCGAGGGCGGTCTCGGCGAAGAGGCCGAGCCGGCGGAGGCGGTCGATGCGACGGCCGACGCGGTGCCCGATCTGCCCGCGGAAGAGGCCGGCAGCGCGCGCGGCACGGCGGCCGCGGCGTCGGTCGAGGCCGAGGTGCTCGACGCGTTCATCGCGCAGCACTATCTCGGCAATCGCGTGCCGCCCGTGCTCGTCGTCAGCCATGCACCGGCGAGCCGCGACCTGCTGGAGCTGCTGTCCGAGCAGGCCGGCCACAAGGTGTCGCTGGTGCGGCAGCCGCAGGGGCAGCGGCGCGCGTGGCTGTCGATGGCCGAGCAGAACGCGCGCCTCGCGCTCGCGCGGCTGCTGTCCGAGCAGGGCTCGCAGCAGGCGCGTACGCGCGCGCTGGCGGACGCGCTCAGCTACGACAGCGACGATCTCGCGACGCTGCGGATCGAATGCTTCGACATCAGCCATACGATGGGCGAGGCGACGCAGGCGTCGTGCGTCGTCTATCACCATCACAAGATGCAGTCGGGCGAATACCGCCGCTACAACATCACGGGCATCACGCCGGGCGACGATTACGCGGCGATGCGGCAGGTGCTCACGCGCCGCTACGAGAAGATGGTCGAGCAGGCCGCGCAGGCGGCGGCCGTCGACGAAGCGGCCGGCATCGACGGCGAGTCGACGCGCCAGGCCGAGGCGTCGAGCCTGCTGCCGAACATCGTGCTGATCGACGGCGGCAAGGGCCAGGTCGAGATCGCGCGGCAGGTATTCACCGAGCTCGGCCTCGATACGTCGATGCTGGTCGGCGTCGCGAAAGGCGAGGGGCGCAAGGTCGGCCTCGAAACGCTGGTGTTTGCGGACGGCCGCACGCCGCTCGAACTCGGCAAGGAGAGCGCCGCGCTGATGCTCGTCGCGCAGATCCGCGACGAGGCGCACCGTTTCGCGATCACCGGCATGCGGGCGAAGCGGGCGAAGGCGCGCCAGACGTCGCGACTCGAGGAACTCGAGGGCGTCGGCGCGAAGCGCCGGCAGCGGCTGCTCGCGCGCTTCGGCGGGTTGCGCGGCGTGGTGGCCGCGAGTGTCGAGGAACTGGCGAGCGTCGAGGGCATTTCGCACGCGCTCGCCGAGCAGATCTACAAGCAGCTTCACTGACGCGGCCGTGCGGCCGGCGGCGTTGCCAGCGTTCTTGTGGCAGGCCGGTCGACACGGCACAATTGCGAATCCTTTACTGTCCCGCATGCCATGCCGTTCAATTTCCCGATTTTCCTGACGTGGGTACGGATCGTGCTGATTCCGCTCGTCGTCGGCGTGTTCTATCTGCCGGACACGGTGATGGGCGGCGCGCACCGCAATCTCGCGGCGGCGGCGATCTTCATCCTCGCCGCGCTGACCGACTGGTTCGACGGCTTCCTCGCCCGCAAGTGGAACCAACGTCGTCGTTCGGCGCGTTCCTCGACCCGGTCGCGGACAAGCTGATGGTGACGGCCGCGCTGCTGATCCTCGTGCAGATTTCGCGGGTCGACGCGGCGATCGCGCTGGTGATCGTCGGTCGCGAGATCGCGATTTCGGCGCTGCGCGAGTGGATGGCCCAGATCGGCGCGTCGAAGAGCGTGGCGGGTGAACCAGCTCGGCAAGTTCAAGACCGCGTGCCAGATGGTCGCGATTCCGATGCTGCTGTTCTACGGGCCGCTGCCGCTGGGGATCGTGACGATCG
>NZ_UAQZ01000006.1 GCF_900446215.1 Burkholderia cenocepacia
GAATTTGCCGACGCTGCCTCTGATCATCATGGTCGCGGAGGCGGAGCAGGATATTTATGCTGCGTGGCGACGTCGTGCGGAGACGATCGGCCTGCTGGTTGCGACGTTCGGCGCAGCGTTCATTGCGCTATCCGTGTTTCTCGGTGTGCAACTGCGGCGTCGGATGCGCGCGGAATCCGAGCTTGAGTTGCTGGCACGCACCGACGGGCTCACCGGTCTTAACAATCGCCGCAGTTTTGGGGAAGTTCTGGACCGGGAGTGGCGCCGTGCGCGACGAGCCCATTCCGTTTTTTCATTGCTGTTTGTCGATGTCGATCGTTTCAAAGCCTACAACGACACCTATGGTCACCAGGCGGGGGACGATGCGCTGGCTGCAGTCGCGCGCTGCTGCATCGGCGAAAACATTCGCCGACCGACCGATACGGCGGCTCGCTACGGCGGAGAGGAATTCGTCGTGTTGCTCCCTGACACGCCACCGACGGGGGCAGCCCAGACTGCTGAACGAATACGCGCGGCGATCAACGAACTGGCGCTCGAGCACGCCGGAAGCGAATACGGGCGTGTGACTGCCAGCATCGGGTTGGCGAGTTGGACACCGGATCAGGACGGCGATCCCGGTGCGGTCATCAAGGCGGCCGACGAGGCGTTGTATTACGCGAAGGCAGCCGGTCGGAACAAGGTTTCCGCTTTCCAGTCGTCGATTTGACGGTGATTGGACCCGAGCAGGAGTCTCAACGTTACTTTGGGCTCGGGTATGTCGGTGCGTCTACGTAGACGCACGATTCCATGACGAATCGTTGCGCGCGAAATTCGGTCGGAAGTCATGTCGAACGGGAATGAGCGATGCTGCTGCTTGCCGGCATCTTTGAATCGTCTTTCCGGAGATCGATATGACTTCAGATGCGAATGAGCGGGGCACACGCGGATCGCCACGAAATTTCTTGACATGTCGCACCGGCGAACTCGACGTGGCCTACGAAGTATCGGGCCCGCTTGACGGACCGCCGCTGGTCCTTGTCCACGGATGGCCCGACGATGTTCAGTGCTGGGACAAGACTATCCTGGACCTCGGATCGAGTGGTCAGCAGTTCCGAATCTACGCGCCCTATCTGCGTGGATCGGGCCCGACACGCTTCTTGAATGGCGACACGATGCGCAGCGGCGCAATTGCAGCGCCGACCCTTGATTTGTCGTTCGTGGAAGCGCTGGATTTGACGAACGTCCTCCTCCCGACTGGGAGCGCGCGCGGGGTAGCGTCGCGGCGCTGTTTCCGAAAGAATAAACGGTATGGTTACCGCCGCGGCGGGCTATGCCACCGCGATGCCGGCCAACGAAATGCCCTATGAAATAACGACCGCGCGACGACGTGGAATATATCGAGAGGATCGCGAACGGTTGTGCAGTACTTGTGGCACAGCTGGTCGCCCGCTTGGCCCGACAGGAGAGGCGACTTTCAAGCCCATGATCGGCTCTCTCGACAATCCCCGACTGGGCGACATCAGCCTTCATGCTTACCGACAGCGCTGGCATGATGCGCCGGGCGCAGGTCAGCACGAGCAGATAGAACGACAATTGGCGGCTTCGCCGATGATCCCTGTCGACACCATCATGCTCCAGGGTGCGGAGATCGTGACAATTTGCCCGTCACGTCTGAAAACAAGGAGCGGTACTTTTTCCGGGCACTATGAACGCCGCCTGCTGCATGGAATAGGACACTTCGTCCGCGCGAGGCGCCAGATGTCTTTGCGGAGGCCATACGCGCGATTGCCGGGCGGTGAGCTCATGATCCTGCGGCCTGACGACCGGAAGAGAGGTTTCCTGCATCACCTGAAGCCGTCGCGCACGGCGCACGCGACGTGTCGCAAGCCATCATCACCCATCCACCGGCTGCGCCGGCGTCTCGAGCTTCAACTGATAGAACGCCGCATCGAGCCAGCGGCCGAACTTGAAGCCCGCCTCCGCGATCGTGCCCGCGTGCACGAACCCCAGTTTCGTATGCAGCGCGATGCTGCCGGCATTGGTCGCGTCGATGCAGCCGACCAGCACGTGCACCTGCGCTTCGCGGCGGCCCGCCGGACCACTTCGCGCAGCAGCCGTTCGCCGAGCCCGCGACCGCGCTGGTCGTTGCGCACGTAGACGCTGTGTTCGACCGTGTACTTGAACGCCGGAAACGCGCGGAACGTACCCCAGCTCGCGAAGCCGAGCAGTTCGCCCGCTGCGTCGACGGCGCCGAAAACCGGGAAGCCGCCCGCGCGTTTCGTCGCGAACCACGTGACCATCGCTTCCGGCGGGCGCGGTCGATAGTCGTACAGCGCGGTCGAGTTCACGATCGCGTCGTTCAGGATCTCGAGGATGGCCGCCGCGTGTTCGGCCTCGCTGCAATCGATCAGGCGCACGTCGTCGCGCTGCGTCGGGGAATTCATACGGGTTCCTTCCTGTTGGCTCTGAATCGGTTCCACAGACGATGCGCGCGTCACGTGCTCCCGCACGCCGGCGGCGGAGGCATCGCAGATCGCGACGACATAGCGCGCGGCATGCGACACGGATTGCTGAAGATCAGCGGCTGGTCGAGCCGCATGGCCAGACAGTCGCCTTCGTGAAGTTCGTGCAGCACGTCGCCGAACGTGACGTCGACGCGGCCGCTGATGATCCACACCTGCTGATGCAGCGCGCTTTCGCGCCCCGCCGCTGTCGTACGCGACGCGCGCGCCGGGCGGGAAATCGACCTCGACGAGCTGGATCGGCGACGGCCAGCCGCCGGCGACAGGTTGCGGCGCACATAGCCGGACGCCGGGTCGCGCCATTCGGCCTGCTGCGCGCGCCCGTGCGAGCGGCTGGGCGGGCGCGTCGTCCCGGTCGCCGCCGAACAGTCCGGCCAGCGACACGCCGAGGCCGGCCGCGAGCTTGTCGAGCACGACGGCCGTCGGGCTGGCCGACGCGCGTTCGATGAGCGAGATCATCGAACGGCTGACGCCGGAACGCGCTGCCAGCGTGTCGAGCGTGTAGCCTCGAACGGCGCGCAGGCCGCGCACGCGCCGGGCAATGCGCTCGTTGATGCCGGTATCGTCGGCCGCGGTGATCGCTGATTCTTTCATAATGGATTTATTGTCCAGCAAGCTGGAATTCGATGTCAACGGTATTTCCCGCAGCGGGGCGGCAGGAGGCGAGACACGAACGGCTTGCCCGGTCGTCTTGCGCAGCGTAATATACGAAACAGCTACGTTTAGTTTAATTGGGGATATATGGGCATCATCAAGATTTCCGAGCACATGCATGAGCGGCTGCGCTCGACGAGCACGGCGCTGAGCCGTTCGATCAACGCGCAGGCCGAACACTGGCTGCGTGTCGGGATGCTGGCGGAACTCAACCCGGCGCTGTCCTACGGCGATATCTGCAAGATGTTGATCGAGGCCGAGGCGCGGGGGCGGCGACGTGGGGCCGGCGGAGACGGCCGCGCACGGCATCGAGCAGGTGGCGTGATGGCGAAACGTGAAATTCCGATCCGCGGTGCCGCGGAAATCGCCAAGTCGCGCGAAGCCGCGAAGCTCGCGTCGCAGGTGCTGACGATGATCACCGAGTACGTGAAGCCGGGCGTCACCACCGATGAGCTGGACGCACGCTGCCGCGAATACATCATCGACGAATTGGGCGCGATTCCCGCGAACATCGGCTACCACGGCTATCCGAAGACGCTGTGCACGTCGGTCAACCACGTGGTCTGTCACGGCATTCCGACGTCGCGGCCGATGCGCGACGGCGACATCGTGAACCTCGACATCGCGGTGATCAAGGACGGCTGGTTCGGCGATACGAGCCGCATGTACTTCGTCGGCGAACCGAACGAACTCGCGCGGCGGCTCGTCGCGGCGACCTACGAGGCAATGCACGCCGGCATTCGCGCGGTGCGTCCCGGCGCGACGCTCGGCGACGTCGGTTATGCGATCCAGCAGGTCGCCCATCGTGAAGGGTTCAGCGTGGTGCGCGAGTATTGCGGGCACGGCATCGGCGACGTCTATCACGACGAGCCGCAGGTGCTGCATTACGGTCGCCCGGGCACCGGCCTGCCGCTGCGGCCGGGGATGATCTTCACGATCGAGCCGATGCTCAACGCGGGCAAGCGCGACACCCACGTGCTGGCCGACGGCTGGACGGTCGTCACGAAGGACCATTCGCTGTCCGCGCAATGGGAGCACATGGTCGTCGTGACGGAAACGGGTTTCGAGGTGCTCACCGAGGACGCGAAGCCCCAGGCGTTCTCGGCGCTTCCGGGCACGCACGCTGCCTGACACTGGCAGGGGTGCGCCGCGCACGGCGGCGTAGCGTTGCAATGGAAGCGTTGCAATGAAACGGGCCCCTTCGCGGGGCCCGTGTCGTTCACGGCGGCCGGCGCCGCGACGCCGCGGCGCTTAACCGCGCGCCTTCTCCCAAGCGTGTTCGACGAACACGCGACAGAGTGCTTCCATCCCTTGGCGGTCTTCGTCGTCGAAGCGCGCGGCGACCGGGCTGTCGACGTCCCACACGCCGATCAGCGTGCCGTCGCCGGCGACCAGCGGCACGACGATTTCCGATTCGGACGCCGCATCGCATGCGATATGGCCGGGGAAGTCGTGCACGTCGCGCACGACCTGCGTCTCGCGGGTCTGCGCGGCCGTGCCGCACACGCCCTTGCCGAGCGCGATCCGCACGCACGCGGGCTTGCCCTGGAACGGTCCGACCACGAGCTCGGTGCCGTCGAAGAAGTAGAAGCCGGCCCAGTTCAGGCGATCGAGCGAGTGATAGACGAGCGCGGAGAAATTCGCCGCATTCGCGGTCAGGTCGCGTTCGGATTCGACGAGCGCGCGCGCCTGCTCGACGAGCGTCGCGTATTGATCGGCCTTGGAGGCGGTAGGGTCGTTGGACAGCGTGAACATGGCGGAAAGCGATAGGGGTTGTGAAATGCGCACTCGCGCGTACCGCAGTCTACGGCACCCGCGCGCGCTCTGCAGCGTGTGGTCGTGCGTGACGCGGCGCGCTTGTATGTTCAGTACTGACCAGTACGGTAAAGTCTGGTGGTAGCCAGACGAGACCGTGCAGTTTGCCCCGCGCTTGGGTGTTGGAGCCCGTGACTGAGTACAAAACGCACGGTTGCCGTGCTGGTCTTCCTGAAGCCCGAACGGTTACGCGCGCCATTTACATCGAGTGCGCATGTACAAGCATGGGATCCGAAGATCATGTCTGCTCCTTCTGCCGTAACGGTCGGCATTGACGTCGCAAAAGCTCACGTCGATGTTTCCGTACTGGGTGCCAATCTGGACATCCGTCGATTCAACAACGATGCCGAGGGCCACTCGGCCCTGGCTGTTGCCCTTCAGCCGCTGAACGTGCAGTTGGTCGTGATGGAGGCGACCGGTGGCTACGAGACCGAGCTGGCGTGCGCCTTGCAAGGTGCGGGTTTGCCGGTCGCTGTCGTCAACCCTCGGCAAGCACGCGATTTTGCCCGCTCGATGGGACGTCTGGCGAAAACCGATGCCATCGACGCACGTATGCTTGCCGAACTGGCTTCCGTGCTACTGCGTCGGGACGATCTGTCCCGCTTGCTACGTCCCGTTCCCGACGAGCGGCAGCAGTGGCTGGCTGCACTGGTGACCCGACGGCGCCAACTACTCACCATGCTCCTTTCGGAGCGACAGCGGCTCCAGATCACGCCGGTTGGTCTGCATTCAAGTCTGCTGGCTATCATTGCCGCCATCCAGGCACAACTCGATGACATTGACGCTCAGATGGTCGCTCATGTACGCCAGCACTTCGGTGAACTCGACCGCCTGTTGCAGTCCACACATGGAATTGGCCCGGTATCCAGCGCCTGCCTGATCGCAGAACTGCCCGAATTGGGCCGGCTCAATCGCCGTCAGATTGCAGCCCTCGTTGGCGTCGCTCCCATTGCTTGCGATTCCGGCTTACGTAATGGGCGACGACGGGTTCAAGGTGGCCGCTTCGCGATCCGTCGCGTGCTGTACATGGCTACATTGACTGCCACACGCTACAACCCCGCCATCAGAGCCTTCTATCAACGCCTGAAGGCCGCCGGCAAACTGTCCAAGGTCGCGCTTGTTGCCTGCATGCGCAAGCTCCTAACCATGCTCAATGCCATGGTCAAAACCAACACGCCTTGGGACGATTCACTTCATCGGGCTTGACTCGGAAGACGGTTACTCAGTCGGGTTCGAGTTCGGCGAACCGTTCGGCCAGGAAATCGAGCAGCGCCCGCACCGCCGGCAGCAGCCCGCGGCGCGACGCGAACACCGCGTGCACGATTTCGCGGCGCGGCGCCCAGTCCGGCAGGACGGTCGTCAGCTCTCCGCGCGCGACTTCATCGCGCACCATCATCGTCGGCAATTGCACGACGCCGACGCCCGCGACGGCCGCCGCGCGCAGCGCGAGCATGCCGCCCGTCACGAAGCGCGGCTGGTGATGGATTTCCGCCTGCGCGCCGTCGGGCCCGCGCAGCCGCCACACGTGCGTGGACTGCGGCACGCCGTGGTCGAGACTCGGCAGGCGCGTGAGATCGGCGGGAACGGCCGGTACACCGTGCTCGCGCAGCAGTGCGGGGCTCGCGACGAGACACTGGCCGCGCTCCGCGAGCACGCGTAGCGCGAGATCGCTGTCCTCGAGCGGCGGCGGGCGCACGCGGATCGCGACGTCGATCCCTTCGCCGACCACGTCGACGCGCCGGTTGGTCGCTTCCAGGTGGATCTCGACGCGCGGGCACGCGGCCATGAACGCGGCGATCATCGTGCCGACCAGCGAATCGAGCAGCACGATCGGGCAACTGACACGCACGATGCCGCGCGGCTCCTCGTGCAGCAGCGCGATCGCCTCGTCGGCGGCGTCGGCCTCGACGAGCATCGCGCGGCAATGCGCGTAATAGGTCTGGCCGACGTCGGTGACCGTGAAGCGGCGCGTCGAACGCTGAATCAGCCGCATCCCGAGCCGCGCCTCGAGCAGCGCGATGCGCCGGCTCAGCTTCGATTTCGGCATGTCCAGCGCGCGCCCGGCCGGCGCGAAGCCGCCGTGTTCGACGACCTGCACGAAGTAATAGAGATCGTTCAGATCCCGCGCTTTATCGTTCATGAAATGGAACGCTGAGTGCGATTTCGGCAGTCTACCGGATCGTTCGTTCCATCTCTATATTGTCACTCATGGATGCGAAACACGGGTTTCGCCGCAATATGGAGAAGGGCAATGAAGAAGATCCAGGGTGTGTACAGTGCGCCGCGCGGCCATTGGGTCGGCGACGGGTTCCCGGTGCGTTCGATGTTCAGCTACCAGTCTCATGGCACGCATCTGAGCCCGTTCCTGCTGCTCGATTACGCCGGCCCCGCGACGTTCGAACCGACGACCGCGCCGCGCGGTGTCGGCCAGCATCCGCACCGCGGCTTCGAAACGGTGACGATCGTTTACGACGGCGAAGTCGCGCACCGCGACTCGACCGGTGCGGGCGGCACGATCGGCCCGGGCGACGTGCAGTGGATGACGGCCGCGAGCGGGATTCTGCACGAGGAATTCCACTCGGAGGCGTTCACGAAGCAGGGCGGCCCGCTCGAGATGGTGCAGCTGTGGGTGAACCTGCCCGCCGCGGACAAGATGGGCGCGCCCGGGTACCAGACGCTGCTGAACGCCGATATCCCGGTGGTCGAGCTGCCGGACGGCGCCGGGCGGGCGCGGATCATCGCCGGTGAACTCGACGGGCGGCGCGGCCCGGCCCGCACTCACACGCCGATCGACGTGTGGGACGTGCGGCTCGTGGCCGGCGGCCATGCGCGGTTCCCGGTCGCCGAAGGGCGGACGCTCGCGGTGGTCGTGCTGAGCGGCACCGTGCAGGTGAACGGCGAGACGGTGGCCCGCGAGGCGCAGTTCGTGCAACTCGGCCGCGACGGTAGCGACGTCGAGATCGAAGCGAACGGCGACGCGAAGCTGCTGATCCTGAGTGGCGAGCCGATCGACGAGCCGGTCGTCGGTTACGGTCCGTTCGTGATGAACTCGCAAGCGGAGATCCGTACCGCGATCGAGGACTTCAACAGCGGCCGCTTCGGCCAGATGCCGGCATGACGGCATGACGGTGTGACGAGCAGGCCCCGCGCAATGCGGGGCCTTTTTTCGCGCGTGGCACGCGGTCGCGCGCGTGGGGCGGTTCGAGGCATAATCGACGGTTGTCGCGCGCCGGTCGGCGCGCCCGAATCAGGACCGCACATGAACGCATCCGCACCTGCCGCATCCCCGCGTACCGCCGATCTCGACTGGCGCTGGAAATCCTTCGACGCGCTGACCGCGCGCGAAATCTATTCGATCCTGGAGGCGCGCAGCGCCGTATTCGTCGTCGAACAGAATTGCGTGTATCGCGACATCGACGATGCGGACCAGGCCGCGTGGCACCTGGCCGCCTTCGATCCGGCCGGCCGCCTGGCCGGCTATCTGCGCGTGCTGCTGCCCGATGCGCAACACACCGACGTGCGCATCGGCCGCGTGCTGACGACCGCCGCGTTTCGCGGCGCGGGCCTCGGCAACGGGCTGCTGTCGCGCGCGCTCGAGCATATCCGCGCGCAATGGCCGGATACGCCGGTAAGCCTGCATGCGCAGGCTCACTTGCAGCGGTTCTACGGGGCATTCGGCTTCACGCCGAGTTCGGACGTGCACGACGAGGACGGCATCCCGCACGTGTGGATGAGCAGCGCACGCGCGTGACGCGCGCCGGGCGCCGCCGCAGTCAGTGCGCGGCGCGTGCGACGGGCGGTTTGTCCGCGCGCTGCGCGGCGCGCTCGCCGATCAGGCGCCCGCGCGCGGATAGCCGCAGCCAATGCCGCAGCGCGATCAGCGCGCCGATCACGCTCATCATCGAGCCGGGAATCCACAGCAGCAGGCCGCCGATCTGCTGGTCGCGCAGCGGGCTCAGCCACGTGAACGCGCGGCCGCAGATCGAGTAGATCGGATACAGCTCGTGCGGCGTGAAGAAGATCAGCGCGCCGAGCGCGATCTGCGGCGGGATCGCCGCGACGACGATCAGGATCCGGCGGCCCGGCGACAGCCGCGCGGGCGGCGCGGGACGCGGATCGACGACGAGCCACCAGAACAGCAGCCCGTCGATCACCATGCTCCAGTTCATCACGCGATAGAGACGCCAGTCGAGCATCGCGATGAAATGGATCGGCGACAGCAGCCAGAAATAGATCAGCCCGACGAACAGCACGACCGCGACGACCGGATGGAACACCACGTCGAGCGTCGCGCGCACCGGCGCCCATGCGAGCGCGGGGCGCACGAAGCGCTGCCGCCAGCGAAACGGAATGCCCGCGCGGATCGCCGCGCCCGGATAGGACAGCGCGATGAAGAACGGCCCGAGGTGATGCAGCACGAGATGCTGCGCGCGGTGCATGAAGAATTCATGCTCGAAGAAATAGTCGAGCCGCGTATGCAGCGCGATATAGAGCGCCGTCAGCCCGAACCAGAACGAGAACTGCCGCAGCGGCGACACCTTCGCCTTTTTCACGCCGCGCGCGAACAGCACGGCGGCCGCCAGCACCGCGATGACCACGGTCGGCGACGGTTCCCACGGATCGAGCCAGTACAGGAGGTTCATCGCGCGCGCATCACTTCGTCTGGGCCGGTGATTTCACGGGGAACGGTGCATCGACCGTTTCGCCGTCGGAGAATTTCAGGCGCAGGTGCACGGTGTCGCCCGGCTTGATCGCGTGCTTCGGCTCCTCGAGCATGAAGTGATAGCCGCCCGGCGCGATGTCGACCTTGCCGCGCGCGGGGATCGTCAGCTTGTCGACCATCTCCATCTTCTGCGTCGAGCCGTTCGAGACCGTCTGGTGCAGCATGGCCATCCCGTAGTCGGGGCTGTCGACGTCGACGAGATCGACCGGCTTGTCGCTCGTATTCACGAGCGTCACGTAGCCGCCCGCGGGCAGCTTGTTCGGCAGCCAGCGCACCCACGCGTTCTGCGCGCTGATCGCGCCGGCGGCATACGCATGGGCGCCGGCGCACAGCGCGGCGACGAGGGCGAACGTCTTGAGGGTCGTTTTCGTGTTCATGGCGGAATTCAGGTCGTGGAGGCGGTGTCGATGATCCGGCGCACATCGGCGGCGATGGCGTCGGGCGAATCGCGATCGGTCGCGAGCAGGCGCGCGCGGCCGGTCGCGTCGAAGATGTAGACGGCCGAGCTGTGCGTCACTTCGTAGCCGCCGGACGGATCGCGTTTTTCCATCTGATACGCGACGCGATAGCGCTTGGCCAGCGATTCGATCTGGCCGTCGGTGCCGGTCAGGCCGCGCGCATGCGCGGCGTCGAACGCGGCGACATAGGACTGCATCGCCTGCGGCGTATCGCGCGCGGGATCGACGGAGACGAACAGGATGCGCACGTCGTCCGCCTGCGGGCCGAGCTTCGCCAGTACTTCCATCAGCCGCGCGAGGGTTTCGGGGCAGACATCGGGGCAGTGCGTGTAGCCGAAGTAGACGAGCGCGACGCGGCCGCGGAATGCATCGGCGTCGACGGGATGGCCGTCGCCGCCCGTCAGCTTGAACGACAGGTCGGGCAGGTGGCCGGTGACGTTGGTCAGGTTCCAGCGCGGCTCGTCGTGCGTGCACGCGGCGAGCGCCACGGCGGCGGCGAGGGCCGCGGCCGTGCGGATGAGGCGGGAGAGGCGCCGGTGCGGCGCGGGGCGGGCAGACGACATCCTGGGGCTCGATCGGACGATGGATAGCCGGGGCGCGATGCCATGCGCCGCGCGGCAGGCGGTTGCGACTGTAGCGCAATTCGCGCGCCTGCGTCCTTTCGAAACCCCTGCGGGGCGGGCGAGCGGGGCAATATGTCGCAGTTGACGCGGCGGGCGGCGCGGTGTTCGCGCGGCCCCGGTTTCGCCCATCTGGGGGCGCAGGCGCGGTAAGATGCGCACAACTCCATTCGCGCAGCGGCGGCCCGGCATTTTCCGGTCGCCCTCAGACTATCGAATCGATGCAATCCGTTCCGGCTTCCCTGTCCCTGACCGATACCGCGTTCTTCTTCGACTTCGACGGCACGCTCGTCGAGCTCGCGCCGACCCCCGACAGCATTCACGTTCCGCCGTCGCTGCTGACGCTGCTCGACGAGCTGTCGCGCCGCTCGCACGGCGCGGTCGCGATCGTGTCCGGGCGCGGCATCGACAACCTCGACACTTTCCTGAAGATGCCCGATCTGCCGATCGCCGGCCTGCACGGCGCGGAGCGCCGCGATGCGAACGGCGACACGCAGCGCATCGGCTTCAACGACGAACGCCTGCTGCGCATCGAGCGCGAGCTCGCGGACGTGGTCGACCGCCATCCTGGCATGCTGCTCGAGATCAAGGGCGCGGCCGTCGCGCTGCACTTTCGCAACGCGCCCGAGCGCGAGGCGGTGGCGCGCGAAGCGGCCGAGCGCCTCGTCGCCGACTATGCGGATGCGTACGTGCTGCAACCGGGCAAGATGGTGTTCGAGATCAAGCCGAAGGGCGTCGACAAGGGGCGCGCGCTGGCCGCGTTCCTCGACGAGCCGCCCTTTGCGGGCCGCGTGCCGCTGTTCGCGGGCGACGACCTGACCGACGAGAAGGGTTTCGCGGTGGTCAACGCGCGCGGCGGCCTGTCGATCAAGGTCGGCGCGGGCGAGACGTCCGCGCGCATGCGGCTCGATTCGGTCGACGCACTGCATGAGCAGATCGCATGCTGGCTCGGCGCGGGGCAGCCGCACGCATGAGCCGGCTCATCATCGTTTCAAACCGCGTCGCGCCGATTTCGGAAGGCGAACCGGCGGCGGGCGGCCTCGCGATCGGCGTCTATGACGCGCTGAAGGAAACCGGCGGCATGTGGTTCGGCTGGAGCGGCGAAGTGGTCGCGTCCGGCGCGCCGCAGCCGCAGATCCGCATCGAGGAGCGCGGGCCCGTGACGTTCGCGACCGTCGGGCTGTCGCGTCGCGATTACGACCAGTATTACCGCGGGTTCTCGAACGCGACGCTGTGGCCCGCGTTCCATTACCGCGCGGACCTGATCCAGTACGATCGCCACGAGTTCGACGGTTATCGCCGCGTCAACGTCTGGCTCGCGCAGCAGCTCGTGCCGCTGCTGCAGGACGACGACGTGATCTGGGTGCACGACTATCACCTGATTCCGTTCGCGCGCGCGCTGCGCGACGCCGGTGTGAAGAACCGCATCGGCTTCTTCCTGCACATTCCGTTTCCGGCCGCGCAGGTGCTCGTCAACGTACCGCCGCACCGCGAACTCGTCGAGTCGCTGTGCGCGTTCGATCTGCTCGGTTTCCAGACCGAGCCCGATCTGCGCGCGTTCTGCGACTACGTCGAGTTCGAGGCGGACGGCGACGTCGAGCGCGACGGGCACACGGTGCACGTCCGGGCGTTCGGCCAGACGCTGCGCGCGGCCGCCTATCCGATCGGCGTATATCCGGACGAGATTGCGTCGCTCGCGCAGGCGGGCGAACACGGCAAGGCGGTGCGCACGCTCGCGACGTCGCTGCGCGGGCGGCAACTGATCATGAGCGTCGACCGGCTCGATTATTCGAAGGGGCTCGTCGAGCGCTTCCGTGCCTTCGAGAAGCTGCTCGAACACCAGGCGTCGATCCGCAACCGCGTGTCGTTCCTGCAGATCGCGCCGTCGACGCGCGCGGATTTGCGTGCGTACCAGGACATCCGCCTGCAGCTCGAAGCGGAGTCCGGGCGCATCAACGGGCGCTACGCGGAGCTCGACTGGGCGCCGATCCTCTACATTCACCGTCAGTACGACCGCCAGGTGCTCGCCGCGCTGTACCGCCTTGCGCGTGTGGGCTTCGTGACGCCGCTGCGCGACGGGATGAACCTCGTCGCGAAGGAGTACGTGTCCGCGCAGAATCCGGACGATCCGGGCGTGCTGGTGCTGTCGCGCTTCGCGGGTGCCGCGCGCGAGCTCACGGGCGCGCTGATCGTCAATCCGATCGATATCGACGGGATGGCCGATGCGCTGTCGCAGGCGTTGACGATGCCGCTCGCCGAGCGGCGGGCGCGTTACGCGGACATGATCGCGCAGCTTCGCGAGAACAACGTGTCGGTGTGGCGCGACAATTTCCTGCGCGATCTGCAGCACGTCTGAACTATTGCTGGTGGTGCAATTGAAAAAGCCGCCGTGCGCAATGAACTGAACCCCAAAAGTTGGACGCCAACTTTTGGGGTTTTTTCATGGCGAGATATACCGAGCAGTTCAAGCTATCGGTAGTGAAGCGGTGCATCGGGGGGGAAGCCATACGCGCGGTGGCGCGAACGCATGGCTTGAGTCACTCGACGGTTTCCCAGTGGTACGCCACATACCAGGCTCATGGTAAGGACGGCGTGCGTAGGAAGTACAACTCATACGATGTGGCGTTCAGGCTCAAAGTTGTTCAGCACATGCGCGAGCATGGCGTGTCGAGCAAGGAAGCGGCGGCGCGGTTCAATATTCGCAATCCGAGCGCGGTGCTCGAATGGGCTCGCCGCTATGATGATGGTGGTTTGACTGCCCTCGCGCCGAGGCCCAAAGGCCGCCGCCCAACCGCAATGCCAAAAACACCGCCTGCTCAGCCTCTGAACCCTACCGATGGCACGGATACCCGTACCCGCGAGGACCTGCTTCAGGAACTGAACTACCTGCGCATGGAGAACGCGTATCTAAAAAAGCTGAGGGCCTTGGTTCAGGCGCAGGCTGTACCGCGCAAAAAGCGCAAATAGTGCTTGAGCTAAGGCAACAATTCCCGCTGGCTGGCTTGCTCCGGGTGGCCGGACTGGCTCGCAGCACGTTTTATTACCAGTGCAAGGCGCTGGCCGCTCCCGATCGGCATGCGAGTGTGAAAGCGAAAATTCGAGCACTGTTCGAGCAGCACAAGGGGCGCTATGGCTATCGACGCATCACGCTGGCGCTGCGCCGTCTGGGGCAGATGATTAACCACAAGACGGTTGCACGCCTGATGCGCAAGATGCAGTTGAAGTCCTGCGTGCGGGTCAAGAAGTACCGTGCGTATAGGGGCAACACGTGCAAGACGGCCCCGCATCTGCTCCAGCGCCAGTTCCATGCCGCCCGTCCGAACGAGAAGTGGGTTACCGACATCACCGAGTTCAGCGTAGGTGGCCAAAAGCTGTATCTGTCACCAGTGCTGGATCTGTACAACGGGGAGATCATCGCGTACCAGACGCATACTCGGCCAGCCTTCCAGATGGTTACTGACATGTTGCGCAAGGCTTTGCGTCGCCTGCAACCCGACGAAAGACCCATGTTGCACTCTGATCAAGGCTGGCATTATCAAATGCCCGGCTGGCGGCTCATGCTCGAGCAACGCTCGTTGGCGCAAAGCATGTCGCGTAAAGGCAATTGCCTGGACAACGCTGCCATGGAAAGCTTCTTCGGCACGCTGAAATCCGAGTTCTTCTACTTGAACCACTTCAGCAGCATTGAACAGCTACGCATCGGCTTGAAGCGCTACATCCGGTACTACAATCACGAGCGCATCAAGCTCAAACTGAAAGGGCTGAGTCCTGTGCAATACAGGACTCAGCCTCATCCGGCCTAGCCGGTAACCGTCCAACTTCGTGGGTTCAGTTCAGCAAGCACGGCGGCTTTTTTGTCGGCGCGGCGGTATGCCGGCGCGTCAGGCCACGCGTTCGCCGGTCGGCGTGCTGCCGTCCGCATGATGGCGGCCGTGCTGTTTCGCGAGCAGGTCGCGATACAGGCCGGGACGGCTGCGCAGCACGTCGGGCGGGCCGTCGTCGATCACCTTGCCGTTGTTCATCACGATGATGCGGTCGAAGTTGCGCAGCGTCGACAGGCGGTGCGCGATCGCGATCACCGTGCGGCCGACCATCAGGCGATCGAGCGCGCTCTGGATCGCTTCCTCGGACGCGCTGTCGAGCGCCGACGTCGCTTCGTCGAGCAGCAGGATCGGCGCATCCTTCAGGATCGCGCGCGCGATCGCGATGCGCTGGCGCTGGCCGCCCGACAGCTTGACGCCGCGGTCGCCGACGATCGTGTCATAGCCTTCCGGCATCGCCTCGATGAACTCCGCGCAGCGCGCGTCGCGCGCGGCGGCGAGCACTTCGTCGCGGGTCGCATCGGGGCGGCCGTACGCGATGTTGTCGTAGATCGTCCGGTGCAGCAGCGAGATGTCCTGCGGCACCAGCGCGATCGCGTGGCGCAGGCTGTCCTGCGTGATGCCCTTCACGTCCTGGCCGTCGACCATCACGACGCCGTCCTGCGTGTCGTAGAAGCGCTGCAGCAGCGCCAGCACGGTCGACTTGCCCGCGCCCGACTTGCCGATCAGCCCGACACGCTGGCCCGGCTCGATATGAAGGTCGAAGTGGTCGAGGATCGCGCGGCGGTGCGGATACGCGAACGTCACGCGCTCGAAGTCGACGCGGCCGCCCTTGGCCGACAGCGGCTGCGCATCCGAGCGGTCCGGCATGCCGTGCGGTTCGAGCAGCGTCTTCACCGCTTCGGACAGGCGTGCGACGTGCTGCGTGACGTCGACGAGCGCGACCGCGAGATCGCGCGTGCCGTGCAGGATCGTGAAGCCGAGCGAGCTGACGAGCACGATGTCGCCCGACGTCGCGCGGCCCTGGTCCCACAGCCACAGCGCCCAGCCGAGCAGGCCGGCGGACAGCATCGCGGTGATCACCGCATGCAGCAGCCGCAGTTTCTCGAGATAGAGCAGGCTCTGCTGGCGCGCATCCATCTCGGCCTTGACCGTTGCGCCGAAGCGCTTCTGTTCGCGCAGCGTCATCCCGAACGCGCGCACGAGGCCCATGTTGCCGATCACGTCGACGAGTTCGCCGTCGACGGCCGCGGCCTTCGCCGCGAACGCGTGGTGGCGCGCCGAGCCGCGGCCGGCGAGCTTGAACAGGATGACGGACAGCACGGCCGAACAGCCGAGCAGGCCGGCCGCCATCAGCGGATTGACGACGATGATCATCAGGATCGCGCCCATCACCGCGATGCACGGCGGCAGCACGTTCCACGCCATCGTGTTCTCCGACGTGTACACCGCGTTCGACGTGGCCGTGATGCGGCTGGCGAGCGTACCCGGCTGCTTCTCCGAGTAATACGTCGGCGAATGGCCGATCAGGTACTGGAACAGGTCGCGCCGCAGGTCGCCGGTGACCGCGACGAACGTATGCGCGGCGACCCAGCCGCCGACGCGCCACAGCAGGTTGTCGGCCGCGATCAGCCCGACGAGCAGCGCGAACGCGCTCCACAGCGGGCCCGGATGATGGCGCCCGGTCGCCAGCACGTCGATCAGGTGCTTGATCGCGTATTGCGAGCCGAGCGCGCAGCCGACGGCGGCCAGCACGCTGCAGAGCACGACCAGGTGCGCGACCGGGTGGCGGCGGATGTAGCGGAACAGGAACGCGATCGGCCGATGCGCGTAGCTCGACAGCTTCGCGTTGTAGGCGTTGCGCTGGGCGGGGGTGAGAGATTCCAAAATATGCGTGCGGTGATTCGGTGATTGAGCGTGGCGGCTGGATCGCGGGCCGGCGTTCGCCCGGACTGACTAATCCGGCATTGTAAACAAGGCCTGCGTTGCGCTGCGCGAATCTTGCCTTGGCCAGAGGCTCGCGATCGATTTTGAGATAAAATCCGGCATCCCGTCCTGCCGCAGGTGCCGGAATCACGCTGCCGGCAGCGGCGGGTAACGAGGATCGCCAAAAGGGCCTTCCACTCTAGAACGGACACCCGAGTCCGCGGGTTGCAAAGTGTTGCACCTTTGTAACAAAGTAAAGTGTTTGAAATGTTGTGCGCCGTATCGGGATTAACCCTAGATAATCGGCTCCGGGTTCGATTCCAGGTTTTTTTACGAACCCCTGTCAACGGGTCTTCGTTTCAAACGTTCTATGCCTGTCGCGTCGCCGACGCTCCTTGAGCAGCGCGGGTTCGACGCCCCCGGCAGGCTGATTCGTCCGACTTTCGGACGACCTGCATCCAGCCCGGACCGCCGGCAGGTTGCCGACCCATACCTGGTTTTTTGCCGATTTTTTAGGAGTTACGCATGCGAATCGCCCAAATCGCTCCGTTGCATGAAGCGGTGCCCCCGAAACTGTACGGCGGTACCGAGCGAGTGGTGTCCTACCTCACCGAAGCACTTGTCGAGATGGGGCATGACGTCACGCTCTTCGCGAGCGGCGATTCGCAGACTTCCGCGAAACTCGAAGCGTGCTGGCCGCAGGCGCTGCGCCTCGACCCGACGATCCGCGACGTGATGGCCCCGCACATGCTGCTCCTCGAGCAGGTGCGCCGCCGCGCGGAAGAGTTCGACGTCCTGCACTGCCACATCGACTACTACCCGTTCTCGCTGTTCTCGCGCCAGCCGGTCCCGCATCTGACGACGATGCACGGCCGTCTCGACCTGCCGGAACTGCAGCCGATCTTCAACGCATTCAGCGACGTGCCGGTCGTGTCGATCTCCGACAACCAGCGCATCCCGCTGCCGCAGGCGAACTGGCTGTCGACCGTGTACCACGGCCTGCCGGAAAACCTGCTGACGCCGATCCCGAACGTGAAGCCGAGCTACCTCGCGTTCCTCGGCCGTATCTCGCCGGAGAAGCGCGTCGACACGGCGATCCGCATCGCCGAGCAGGCCGGCCTGCCGATCAAGATCGCCGCGAAGCTCGACAAGGCTGACCGCGCGTACTACGAAGAGAAGATCAAGCCGCTGTTCGCGCTGCCGCACGTCGAGTACATCGGCGAAATCAGCGAGTCGGAAAAGACCGAATTCCTCGGCAATGCGCATGCGCTGCTGTTCCCGATCGACTGGCCGGAGCCCTTCGGCCTGGTGATGATCGAGGCGATGGCCTGCGGCACCCCGGTGATCGCGTTCAAGCGCGGCTCGGTGCCGGAAGTGATCGACAACGGCGTGTCGGGCTTCGTCGTCGAAGACGAACTGTCGGCCGTCGCCGCGCTCAAGCGCCTCGATACGCTGCCGCGCGAGAAGGTGCGCGCCGCGTTCGAAGCCCGTTTCTCGTCGAAGGTGATGGCGCAGAACTACGTGAAGGGCTACGAGGAACTGCTGCGCCAGAAGCGCCGCACGGTGCTCCGCGAAGTCAACGCGAGCTGATCGCGGGCCGCCGCCATACTGCGGCGCGCGGCCGTCACGACGCCCCGTCCGGGTTTTCCGGCGGGGCGTTGTCACATCTGCGGCGCGGATCTGTTGTATTCTCGCCGCGCCCGGCGCCGCGAACGGCCTTCGAAGCGGCCCGGCACGCCATCCGGCCGTCTGTCCAGACGGTAATGTCCCTATAATGGCCGTGCCGTGAAATCCGGCCGGTACGAATATCCAGAGGAGAGCAGTCTTGGCGAGAACGAAAACCACGCGCGCAGCGCCGGCCCCCGGCGCCGGCGTGATCTTCGCGTTGCGCGCGATCGGTCTCGTGCTGCTCGCGCGCTGGCTGTTCTCGATGTCCCAGATGGGCTATCGCGCGTCGCTGTCGGCGATGGTGTCGTCGCCGTGGGCATTCATCTACCTCATCCTGATCTTCCTGCTGCTCGCGCTGCCGGGCGCCGCCGCCCGGGCCGAGCGGCCGTTCCATCCGCTGCCGCAGTGGCTGCGCCAGGCGCTGCGCGTGTTCGCGCTGATCGGTTTCCTGTTCGCCGTATGGTCGATCGGCGCGTTCACGTGGGCGGCCGGCTGGCGCCGCGCGCTGCATGCGGTGACGGCAACCAACGGCTGGCTCGTCGCCGCGCCGGCGCTGTACGCGGCGATCGTATGGATCTGCCGGCCGCGGCCGCTGTGGCGGACCAACGTGGCCGCACGCCGCTTCGCGGTCGGCCGGTATGCGATCTCGCTCGACGTGCTGACGCGCACCGCGATCGTCTGGATGGAAAGCCGCAAGGTCGGCCAGTACGATGCGCGCGAACTGTCGGTGCGTTGGCCCGGTCGCGCCGCGACGCCCGCCGCGGGCGAGCAGGGCGCGCAGCCGGCGGTCGTGCCGCCGCGTCGCGGCAGCCTGTTCAATCGCCCGAAGGTGGAACTGCTGTGGGATTCGCCGGCGGCTGTCGGCCACAACCGGCAGATCGTGATGCGCACGCCGCTCGCGACCGAGGGCGACCGCGTCGCGGTGCTCGCGCTCGACGCGGCGCTCAAGCAGATCGTCTGACACGGCTCGCGCACCGGGCGCGGGCGACAAGGAGGCGGGATGATCGTCCGTTGGTTGCTGGCTGCCATTCATCTCAGTGCGTTCGGCGTCGCGTTTGCCGCGATCGCCGGGCGTAACCGCGCGTTGCGCCGGTTCATCGCATCGGCGCAGGCGGCCGATTTGCCCGGCGTGTTCAAGGCGGATGCGGTCTGGGGACTGTCCGCGCTCGTGTTGATCGCGACGGGCCTCGCGCGCGCGTTCGGCGGTTTCGAGAAAGGGACCGCGTACTACCTGCAAGAACCGCTCTTTCACCTGAAGATGACCGCGCTCGTGCTGATCCTGCTGCTCGAGATCGTGCCGATGCTGGGGTTGATCCGCTGGCGTATCGCCGCGCGGCGGCAGCAACTGCCCGATATCGGCCGTGCGCGCACCTACGTGCGGATCGGCCACTGGCAGGCGGTGCTGGTGATCGTCATCGTGTTCGCCGCGTCGGGGATGGCGCGGGGGATAGGGGCGCCCGGCTAGGGACGCCCGGTTAGGGGCGTCCGGCTAGGGGCGCCTGGCTAGGGGCACCCGGCTAGGGGCGCGCGGCTAGGGCGCCCGGCCAGATGTGACCGGGCGACGTCGCCGCCCGGCCGGTCCGCGCTCAGCGCACGAGGCAGGGGCGCTTGTTGTTGAACGTCCAGCCCGGGATCAGATACTGCATCGCCGCCGCGTCGTCGCGGGCGCCGAGGCCGTGCTGCTTGTACAGCTCGTGCGCGAGCGCGACCGCATCCATGTCGATGTCGATCCCGAGCCCCGGCCGCTTCGGCACTTCCACCAGCCCGTTCTCGATCTTCAGCGGCTCGCGCGTCAGCCGTTCGCCGTCCTGCCAGATCCAGTGCGTGTCGATCGCGGTGACCTGGCCCGGCGCCGCGGCCGCGACGTGCGTGAACATCGCGAGCGACACGTCGAAGTGGTTGTTCGAATGCGAACCCCACGTGAGGCCCCAGTCGCGGCACATCTGCGCGACCCGCACCGAGCCCTGCATCGTCCAGAAGTGCGGATCGGCGAGCGGGATGTCGACGGCGTGCAACTGCACCGCATGGCCCATCTGCCGCCAGTCGGTCGCGATCATGTTGGTCGCCGTCGGCAGCCCCGTCGCGCGGCGGAATTCGGCCATCACTTCGCGGCCCGAGTAACCGTTCTCCGCACCGCACGGATCTTCCGCATACGCGAGCACGTGATGCTGATCCCGGCACAGCCGCACGGCCTCGTCGAGCGACCATGCGCCGTTTGGATCGAGCGTCACGCGCGCGTCGGGGAAGCGCTCGGCGAGCGCCGTCACGGCTTCGATCTCGCTGGCGCCCGCGAATACGCCGCCCTTCAGCTTGAAGTCGTTGAAGCCGTAGCGCGCATGCGCGGCCTCGGCAAGCCGTACGACGGCTTCGGGCGTCAGCGCGGCTTCGTCGCGCACGCGCGTCCAGTCGTCGGTCGCGCCGCGGCCGTCGCGATACGGGAGCGCGGTCTTCGTGCGATCGCCGACGTAGAACAGGTAGCCGAGCATTTCGACCCGCTCGCGCTGCTGGCCTTCGCCGAGCAGTGCGGCGACCGGCACGCCGAGATGCTGGCCGAGCAGGTCGAGCAGCGCGGCCTCGAGCGCGGTGACCGCGTGGATCGTCGTGCGCAGGTCGAAGGTCTGCAGCCCGCGACCGCTCGCGTCGCGGTCGGCGAAGGTGCGCCGCACGTCGTTGAGCACCGCATGATAATTGCCGACCGGCTGGCCGACGACGAGCGCCCGCGCGTCGTCGAGCGTGCGGCGGATGCTTTCGCCGCCCGGCACTTCGCCGACGCCCGTGCGACCCGCGCTGTCCTTCAGGATCACGAGGTTGCGGGTGAAGAACGGGCCGTGCGCCCCGCTCAGGTTGAGCAGCATGCTGTCGTGGCCGGCGACCGGAATCGCTTGCAGGTCGACGATGCGCGGCGTGTCGGGGGAGGGCGAGGCAGTGACGGCGTTCATGGGCGGCGATGGCGAAAGAGTGGGCGATGCCGTGCGGCAAAAGCTTTGCCGCGCGCGGCGGGAGGTGCGATCATTCGACAACCGACGTGCGTGGCGCGCAAGCCCCGCATGTCGACGCAACCCGAAACGGGGTGGGAGCGACAACCGGGCCAGCGGAGCGCAGAACGCGAACGCAGGTCGATCGTCGCGCACGGGACCGGGCGGTGCTGTACAGCCGACCTGGGTCGACAGGAGATCCGTGCGCCGATCATCAGTCGTCGGATGACTTGTGACGCAGTATAATGAATCATCGGCTTTCGCTCAAACCCCGCGTAAACCCTCGGCTCACATTACGATCATTCAAAAAGGAACCGGCCACATGTCCGTGCCTACGCTTCCCGCAGCGCCGCGCCGTCGCGCACGCAGCCTCGCACAAGATGTCGTCGACGCGCTGACCGCGCAGATCGAAAACGGCACGCTGCGTCCCGGCGACAAGCTGCCGACCGAAACCGAAGTCATGGCGGCGCAGGGCGTGAGCCGTACGGTCGTGCGCGAGGCGATCTCGCGGATGCAGGCGAGCGGCCTCATCGAGACGCGCCACGGCATCGGCAGCTTCGTGCTGGAGCCGTCGCGCCGCCAGACGCTCGGCATCGATCCCGCGACGATCACGACGCTGCGCGACGTGCTCGCGGTGCTGGAGTTGCGCATCAGCCTCGAAAGCGAGTGCGCGAGCCTGGCCGCGCAGCGCGCGAACGATACCGATCTCGCCGCGCTGCGGCGCGCGCTCGACGCGATCGCGACGGGCGCGGGCGGCGGCCGCGACACCGCGCAGCTCGACTTCCAGTTCCACCTGCAGATCGCGCAATCCACCGGCAACCGCTATTTCGTCGACATCATGACGCAGCTCGGCACGTCGATCATCCCGCGCACCCGCGTGAATTCCGCGCGCTTCGCCGGCGACGATCTCGAGCGCTACGTCGGCCGGCTGAACCACGAGCACGAAGACATCTACGAGGCGATCGCGCGCCACGACCCGGAAGCCGCCCGCGCCGCGATGCGCACGCACCTCACCAACAGCCGCGAGCGGCTGCGCCGCGCGCACGAGGCGGCCGAGGCCGAGGCGGGCTGACGTTGCGTGACAGGGCCCGCGACACGGCGGGCCTACCTGGATTGCTTTAACATCAGTCGTCGTACGAGGTCGGCATGACCGCTGCGATCTCCCGGCCAGGCGGCGCTCCCGCCGCCGGCCGTCCGCCTGCCTCGCCGATCAGCCTCCCTTCGTCACGATCGTCTTCCACGCGCCGTTCTTCACCTGGTACAGCGTCGACATCCCGCTCTTCAGCGAGCCGTCGTTCGCGAACGAGATGCGGCCGGTCACGCCTTCGAAATCGATCTTCTTCAGCGCCGGGCGATAGGCCTTCGGGTCGGTCGAGCCGGCCGCCTGCATCGCCTTGATCGCCGCCCACGCCGCGTCATAGCCGAACTGCGCATACGACAGCACGTCGACGCCGAAGCGCTTCTTGAAGCGCGCCTCGAAATCCTTCCCCTGCGGCAGCTCGTCGAGCGGCCGGCCGTATTCCCATGCCATCGCGCCTTCCGCGGCCGGGCCCGCGATCTTGATGAACTCGTTGTCCTTCACGCCGCCGCCGCCGACGAACTGCGCGTTCAGCCCGAGCTGGCGCATCTGCTTGATGAAGTTCGCCGCGAGCGAATCGAGGCCGCCGAAGAAGATCAGGTCGGGATTCTTGGCCTTCAGGCTCGTGATCTGCGCGCGGAAATCGACCGCCTGGTTGCTGGTGAACTCGCGCCCGATGAGGTTGCCGCCGGCGGCCTTCACGGCCTTCTCGAATTCGTCGGCCTCGCCCTGGCCGAACGCGGTGCGGTCGTCGATGATCGCGATGCGCTTCGCCTTCGTCACGTCGACCGCGTACTTGCCCGCGTTGCCGGCGTTCTGGCCGTCGGTCGCGATCACCATGAACATGTTCGCGAGCCCGCGCGACGTGAGCGTCGGGTTGGTCGCGGCCGGGTCGATCACCGGAATGCCGGCCTTGTCGTAGACCACCGACGCCGGGATCGTCGTCCCCGAGTTGAAGTGACCGACCACGACCGACACGTTCTGGTCGACCAGCGCCTGCGCGGCCTGCACGCCAATGCGCGGGTCGGCCTGGTCGTCCTGCACGACGAGATTGAAGCGGGCCGGCTTGCCGGCGATCTGCACCTTCTGTGCGACCGCATCGTCGAGCGCGAGCTGGACGCCGTTTTGCAGGTCCTTGCCGTAGCCGGCGTTCACGCCCGTGAGCGGCGCGGCGAAGCCGACCTTCACGTCGGTTGCGTCGGCAGCCCGGGCGGCCTGTTGCGAGAGGAGGGCAAGCGCGGATGCAATCGACACCGACAGCAGGGAATGACGGAATTTCATGTTGTTCCTCTTGTTCGACACCTGCGAGTAGGTACCGCGCGCGCCAGGGCGAGCCGGGCGCGTGCGACGGGCGGGCGGTTCGACCGCTTCTCGGGATCGGGCGGGGAGGTCGGCATCGTGATCCTCGGAAACATCTCCCGTCAGGCTCCGCGAAGAGCCCCGATTGCTTCGATATATAGGTCGCCGATATGCGCGGGTCTTGGAAATTTGCCGCGCATTCGATGCGGATTTGCGCATAGCTTCCGCGCGTGCGCGGGTGGCCGGTATCGGGAGTTTCCCGTCGCGAACGCCACGGGCGGGAAGGAGGGGGAGCGGCGCGGGGCAAGGACGCGGCGCGGCCCGCCGGGGGCCGCGCCGCGTGTGGGGCGACGTCAGTCGGACAGGGCGTCCGACGCGGCTTCGGCGTCGTCGTGCGACGCGGTCGTGCGGATCAGCGGGTCGCTGGTGCTCGGGCGGCCGGTTTCGACGTGACCGGCGAAGCGACGCAGGAAGCCGAGCAGCCGGCCGTCGCTGACGGTCAGGTCGTACCAGCCGTGGCTGCCGCGCAGATCCCAGTAATCGTCGACGTGCGCGCCCGGCGCGAGGTCGAACGTGCGCGCGTGACCGTGGCCGTACGCGTTCGTGACCTTGAGCCGCACGGCCTTGTGGCCGCGGTTCATCAGGCGCAGCGTGATGTTGCCGTTCGCGACGTCGTAGCCGTAGATCACCTCGGGGTTCACGTTCGCGCTGCCGACGCCGGTCGCGAACGGGCCGCGGAAATGGCAGTAGAAGCCGTTCGGGCCGTACACGTCGAGGTCGTACAGGCCGAGCGACGCGGCGGCGCTCCAGGTATCGGCGACGCGTTTGCCGGCTTCGACCGTGTACGCCCACGGGCCGTCGACGCGGTTGCGCGACTGGACCTGGAACGCGGCGCCCGCGCGGCCCGTGTTCGCGAAGGTCAGCCGGAACTGGCCGTTCGCGGCTTCGACGCGGCCGTGCACGAACAGTTCGTACGGCAGCGCGCGCGCCGGACGCAGCCCGGCTTCCTGTTTCGGCAGCTTCTGCAGCACCGGCGGCACCGGGATGTAGTCGGGATGGCGCACGCGGTCGGGCGGCGCGTAGCCGCTCGTGTCGGGCAGCGTCGGCCAGCCGGCGTCGGCCGTCGCGAAGTCGAATGCGGCGGTCAGGTCGCCGCACACCGCGCGGCGCCACGGCGACACGTTGGCGGCCGTGACCGGATACTGCGCGCCGAACCGCGCCTCGATGAATTGCAGCAGCGACGTGTGATCGAAGGTCTGCGAGCAGACCCAGCCGCCCTTGGTCCACGGCGACACGACGAGCATCGGCACGCGCGGCCCGAGCCCGTACGGGCCGGCCATGTGCGACGCGTCGCCGGCGAACACCTCGTTGGTCGTCGCGACCGTCGACAGCCCGTTGGCGCGCGACTGCGGCGCGAACGGCGGCGGCACGTGGTCGAAGAAGCCGTCGTTTTCGTCGTACGTGATGAAGAGCGCGGTCTTGCTCCACACGTCGGGATTCGACACGAGCGCCTTCAGCACCTGCTCGATGTACCACGCGCCGTAGTTCGCGGGCCAGTTCGGGTGCTCGGAATACGCTTCCGGCGCGCAGATCCACGACACCTGTGGCAGCGTGCCGTTCTTCACGTCCTGCTGCAGCACGTCGAACAGCGTGCCGCCGGCGCTGATGTTGGTGCCGGTGCGGGCCTTGTCGTACAGCGGCGTGCCGGGCAGCGCGGTGCGGTACTGGTTGAAGTAGAGCAGCGAGTTGTCGCCGTAGTTGCCGATGTACGGGTTCTGCGTCCAGCCCCACGAGCCGTTCGCGTCGAGTCCCGTGCCGACGTCCTGGTAGATCTTCCACGACACGCCGGCCTGTTCGAGCACTTCCGGATAGGTCGTCCAGCCGTAGCCTTTTTCCTCGTTGCCGAGCACCGGGCCGCCGCCCGTGCCGTCGTTGCCGACGTAGCCCGTCCACATGTAGTAGCGGTTCGGGTCGGTCGAGCTCGGGATCGCGCAGTGGTACGCGTCGCAGATCGTGAACGCATCGGCGAGCTGGTAGTGGAACGGGATGTCGTCGCGCTTCAGGTACGCCATCGTCGTGGTGCCCTTGTTCGGCACCCACTGGTCGTAGCGGCCCTTGTTCCACGCGGCGTGCATGTCCTGCCAGCCGTGCGGCAGGTCCTGCAGGAACTGCAGGCCGAGCTTGTCGGCACCCGGGTGGAACGGCAGCAGTTCGGCCGGGCCGACCGGCTGATGGAACACCGACTTGCCGTTCGCGAGGCGCAGCGGGCGCGGATCGCCGAAGCCTCGGACACCGCGCATCGTGCCGAAGTAGTGGTCGAACGAGCGGTTCTCCTGCATCAGGATCACGATGTGTTCGATGTCGCGGATCGTGCCGGTACGGCGGTTCGCGGGAATCGCGAGCGCATCGCGGATCACGGGCGGAAACAGGTTCAGCGCGGCGGCGCCGGCAGTGCCGGCGGCGACGCGCAGGAAGTCACGACGGTTCGATCGGGTCATGGTCGTTATCGTGCGGTAAAGGGGAAGCCGATTGGCGGGACCTGCGGGAAGGGCGCGCGCCGGGTCGCAGGATGCGGCTGCGCCGGTTCGTGCCGCCGCGAGCATAGCGAGGAATCGGTGTCATTCATGTGAAGTCCGGAAACGTTTGCACGGACAGCGAACCGGCATCGGGATAGGCATCGCCAGCGGTCGCGGTGTAACGGGGAAAGCGGGAAAGCGGGAAAGCGGGAAAGCAGGAAAGCAGTGCGGCGGAGCAGCGCAACGCCGTGCCGGCGCGTCAGGCGTCGGTCACCCACGCGCCGAACCATTCGCTCGGGCGGGCGATCTCGTCCTGCGCGGCGACGAGTTCGAGTTCGTAACGGCGTGCGTCGTAGGTGGCCTTAACGACCGCGTGCACGGCCGCGAGCGTGTGTTCGAACGCGGCGCGCACCGAATCGCCGCGCAGCCGGCATGCGACGAAGATCGCGCTGGTCAGGTCGCCGACGCCGACCGGATGGCGCGGAAACGCATACAGCGGCCGCTGGCCGATCCACGCTTCGGTTTCGGTGACGGCGAGCATGTTGAAACGGTCGGCCGGACTGTTGCGGTCGTGCAGGTGCTTGACGAGGATGATCTGCGGGCCGCGGCGGATCAGCGCGCGGCACGCGTCGACGGCTTCGGCGACGGTCTCGATGCGCCGGCCGGCGAGCTTCTGCAGTTCGGTATGGTTCGGCGACATGCCGTCCGCGAGCGCGGGCATCTCCTGCACGATGAATTCCTCGACACCGGGCTCGGGCCGGATGCCGCCCGTCTGGCCCATCGCCGGATCGCAGAAGTACCACGCGTTCGGATTCATCGCCTTCACCGAGCGCACGATCTCGACCGCCGCGCGCGCCTGCGGCGGCGAGCCGAGGAAGCCGGAAAGCACCGCGTCGCAACGCTTGAGCGCGCCGATGGCCGCGACGCCGTCGACGAGCTGTTCCATCTTCGCGGCATCGATCGCGCTGCCGGCCCAGTGGCCGTACTGCATGTGATTCGACAACTGGACGGTATTGAGCGGCCAGACGTTGATGCCGAGACGCTGCATCGGGAACACGGCCGCACTGTTGCCGGCATGGCCGTAGATGACGTGCGACTGAATGCTGAGGACGTTTTTCATGGGAATTCGCCTGCACGCGTTTCAGGGTCACGTCACACGATACCCGAGTTCGTCATACGCGCGGAAGTCGCGCGGCCTCGGAGTGTTGCGCGCCGTCGTCACGCGACCGCGTAGAATCGCGGGGGCGCGAGACCGTCCGGCCGCAACCGGCTGCCCGCGCGCGTCTCCAATCACCGTGATCGCCATGCTTTCGATTTGCAAGATGTTGTCCGTCGCGCGCGCCGCCGTGCTCGGCGCGAGCGCCGCCGCCGCGTGCGCGCTGCCCGTGGCGGCCGTTGCCGCGACGCCCGCCGCCAACGACGGGCCCGCGTACGGCCCGCGCCTGGAAGGGTTCGCGTATCCGGCGCCCGTGCACGAGTACGCGTTCGTGTCGCAGCGCGAAACCCTCGAGATGGCGTACCTCGACGTGCAGCCCGCGCATCCGAACGGCCGCACCGTCGTGCTGCTGCACGGCAAGAACTTCTGCGCGGCGACCTGGGAGGACACGATCGGCGTGCTGAGCCGCGCCGGCTATCGCGTGATCGCGCCGGACCAGATCGGCTTCTGCAAGTCGTCGAAGCCCGAGCGCTACCAGTACAGCTTCCAGCAACTCGCGCGCAACACGCACGCGCTGCTCGAATCGGTCGGCGTGAAGTCGGCGACGATCATGGGCCACTCGACGGGCGGGATGCTCGCGATCCGCTACGCGCTGATGTATCCGAAAGCGACCGACCAGCTCGTGCTCGTGAACCCGATCGGCCTCGAGGACTGGAAGGCGCTCGGCGTGCCGCCGCTGTCGGTCGACTACTGGTACGCGCGCGAACAGAAGACCACGGCCGACGGTATCCGCCGCTACGAGCAGGGTACGTACTACGCAGGCAAGTGGTCGCCGTCGTACGAGCGCTGGGTGCAGATGCTCGCCGGCATGTATCGCGGCGCCGGCCGCGACGCGGTCGCGTGGAACTCCGCGCTGATCTACGACATGATCCTCACGCAGCCGGTGGTCTACGAATTCGGTGCGATCCGCGTGCCGACGCTGCTGATGATCGGCGACAAGGACACGACCGCGATCGGCAAGGACGTCGCGCCGCCCGACGTGCACGCGAAGCTCGGCCGCTATCCGGAGCTCGCGAAGCGCACGCAGGCCGCGATTCCGGGCGCGCAACTCGTCGAATTCCTGGCGCTCGGACACGCGCCGCAGATCCAGGACCCGGACGCGTTCCACAAGGCGCTGCTCGACGGGCTGGAGGCCGTGCCCGCAGTGATGCGGGACAGGCGGCCGGCGGCGCGCGAGCGTGCCGTCAGCGCGCTTCGTTCGCGAGCTCGTCGCGGATCTGCGCGGCCAGTTCGAACGAGCGCAGCCGCGCGGCGTGATCGTAGATCTGCGCGGTGATGATCAGCTCGTCGGCGCCCGTCAGCGCGATGCGCTCGCGCAGCTTGTCGCGCACCGTGTCGCGCGAGCCGACCGCCGCGAACGACAGCGAATGCGCGACGGTCGCGAGTTCGAGCTCGTTCGCCTCGAGCACGTCGACGGGCGGCGGCAGCTTGCCCGGCGTGCCGCGCCGCAGGTTGATGAACTGCTGCTGCAGCGACGTGAACAGGCGCCGCGCCTCGTCGTCGGTCTCGGCCGCGAACACGTTGACGCCGACCATCGCATGCGGCTTCGGCCACGCGGCCGACGGCCGGTACTGCGCGCGGTAGATCTCGAGCGCCCGCATCAGATAATCCGGCGCGAAGTGCGACGCGAACGCGAACGGCAGCCCGAGCATCGCCGCGAGCTGCGCGCTGAACAGGCTCGAACCGAGCAGCCACACCGGGACGTCGAGCCCCGCGCCGGGTACCGCCCGCACGCGCTGGCCGGGTACCGGCTCCGCGAAATAGCGCTGCAGCTCCGCGACGTCGTCCGGAAACGAGTCCGCACTGCCGATCAGGTCGCGGCGCAGCGCGCGCGACGTGGTCTGGTCGGTGCCGGGCGCGCGGCCCAGGCCGAGATCGATGCGCCCCGGATACAGCGACGCGAGCGTGCCGAACTGTTCGGCGATCACGAGCGGCGCGTGGTTCGGCAGCATGATGCCGCCCGAGCCGACCCGGATCGTCCGCGTCGCGCCCGCGACGTGGCCGATCACGACGGCGGTGGCCGCACTCGCGATCCCCGGCATGTTGTGATGCTCGGCCAGCCAGTAGCGCCGGTAGCCCCAGCGTTCCGCGTGCTGCGCGAGATCGACGGTGTTGCGGAACGCCTGCGAGGCGTCGGCGCCGGCCGGAATGGGGGCGAGATCGAGTACGGAAAACGGTGTCATCGAAAGACCTTCGAAACGGGGTGGCGTGGTGATGCGCTGACGCAACAGACGCCAACGATTTTGCCAAAGGGTTCCGGAACGTGCTGGCCGCGCGCGGATACCCATGCGCCTTACAGGGGTGCAGGGTTGCTTGCGGTGATCGTTGCAAAAATCAATCTAATTGCTGATTAATTACCAATCTTTACGGCGATTGGAAGTGAAACCGCATCGACATACAAATTTGCACGAAACGTTTGATTTTAAAGACTGCAATACGCCTGCAAAGTGCTTACGCTAATGTGAACGTGGCCGAGCCGATCCGGTTCGTCGACCGCTCAGCTTTGCCGGAATCGCACCAGTCCGTTTCTCGTAGCGCCGCGCGCGGGGGGCTGCGGACTGCTAAAATCCGGCGCCTGTCCATGTTGTGCCAATGGAGCCATTCGAGTCTTCCCGCATGCCGTCCGGGTGCTGCGCGGGGATACGCCACGCGAAGCCGGGCATGGCCGCACCCGAACAACGGGTCGTGCCTTCCCCATTACAGACGCTGCTGGAACAAGGAGTCGGGTCGTGCCCGCGTTCGTCGCTGTCGGAATACCGCATCACGCTCAATCACGCTCAAGCGTTCGCCATGGCGCCGAAGTCGCCGGGAGGCGTTGCGCATGACGCCCACCGCCACGCTGCTCGACTGGCTCCTGATCGTCTTCACGCTGGCCGCGGCCGGCTATGCGCTCGTCGCGGCCTTCGCGCCGCGGCCGCGCACGCCACGCACGGCGGTGCGCGGCGGCTTCGAGCCGGTCAGCGTGCTCAAGCCGCTGTGCGGCGCGGAGCCGCACCTGTACGAAAACCTCGCGACTTTCTGCGAGCAGCGCCATCCTCGCTATGAGGTGCTGTTCGGCGTCGCATCGTCGGCCGATCCGGCTATCGCGGTCGTCGAGCGGCTGCGCGCCGATCATCCGGCGTGCGACATCTCGCTCGTGATCGACGCGCGCGTGCATGGCAAGAACCTGAAGGTCAGCAACCTGATCAATCTCGCCGAACGTGCGAAATACGGCCGCATCGTGATCGCGGACAGCGACATCGCGGTGAAGCCCGACTATCTGGAGCGCGTGACGGCGCCGCTCGCGGACGCGTCGGTCGGGGTCGTCACGTGCCTGTATCATGCGCGCAGCGTCGGCGGCTTCTGGACGCGGATCGGCGCGCAGTTCGTCGACGCCTGGTTCGCGCCGTCGGTGCGGATCACGCACCTCGGCCGCTCGAGCCGCTTCGGCTTCGGCGCGACGCTCGCGCTCACGCGCGACACGCTGGACCGGATCGGCGGTCTCTTCGCGCTGAAGGACGAACTGGCAGACGATTTCTGGCTGGCCGAGCTGCCGCGCCGCCTCGGGCGGCGCACCGTGCTGTCCGAGGTCGAGGTCGCGACCGACGTGATCGAACCGTCGTTCGGGCCACTGTGGCACCGCGAGACGCGCTGGCTGCGCACGATCCGTTCGCTGAACCCGGCCGGCTTCGCGTTCCTGTTCATTACGTTCACCGTGCCGTGGCTTGCGATCGGCGCGGCGCTCGCATGGCGCCTCGACGGCAGTGTCGCCGGCACGCTGGCGGGCGGCGCGGCCGCGGTCGGCGCATTCGGCCGGCTCGTGCTGCACGCACGCGGCGAGGACGGCTGGCGTGCGTTCTGGCGCGACCTGCCGCTCGTCGCGGTGCGCGACACGCTGCTCGCGCTGGAGTGGCTCGCGGCCGCGTTCGGCACGCACGTCGTGTGGCGCGGCGCGAGGATGACGGTCGTCGGCGGCGAACGCGCGGCGGCGGCCGTGGAAGCAGTGGACGGCCGCTAGGGCCGTCGATCGAACCCGGCCCGCGGGCCGAGACGCGTCGCACGGCGAAGCCGCGCGGCGCGACATGACAGAGAGGCGGGCGCCGGCATGGCGGCCCGCGGTTTTTTGACTGAATCGTTGTAACGAAACGAACTATGCAGGCTACCGGAGCATTCATGAAAACGCTGTTCTTGCAGGCCCCTTCGTATGACGGCTTCGACGGCGGAGCCGGCTCGCGCTATCAGGCGAAGCGCGAAATCCGTTCCTTCTGGTACCCGACCTGGCTCGCGCAGCCGGCCGCGCTCGTGCCGGGCAGCCGCGTCGTCGATGCGCCGGCCGACGGCCTGTCGGTCGAGGAGACGCTGAAGATCGCCAACGACTACGACCTCGTGATCATCCACACGAGCACGCCGTCGTTCCCGACCGACGCGATGTTCGCGCAGGATCTCAAGAAGATGAAGCCGTCGATGCTGGTCGGCATGGTCGGCGCGAAGGTGATGGTCGATCCGCACAACTCGCTCACGGCGAGCGAGGCCATCGACTTCGTGTGCCGCGAGGAGTTCGACTTCACCTGCAAGGAACTCGCCGAAGGCAAGCCGTTCGCGGAGATCAAGGGCTTGAGCTGGCGCGCGAAGGACGGCTCGATCGAGCACAACGAAGCGCGTCCGATCCTCGAGAACATGGACGAACTGCCGTTCGTCGCGCCCGTCTACAAGCGCGATCTGAAGATCGACAACTACTTCATCGGCTACCTGAACTATCCGTACGTCTCGATCTACACGGGCCGCGGTTGCAAGTCGCGCTGCACGTTCTGCCTGTGGCCGCAGACGGTCAGCGGCCATCGCTACCGCACGCGCTCGGTCGAGAACGTGCTCGCGGAAGCGAAGTGGATCCGCGACAACATGCCGGAAGTGAAGGAGCTGATGTTCGACGACGACACCTTCACCGACGACCTGCCGCGCGCCGAAGCCATCGCCATCGGCCTGGGCAAGCTCGGCATCACGTGGTCGTGCAACGCGAAGGCCAACGTGCCGTACAAGACGCTGAAGGTGATGAAGGAAAACGGCCTGCGCCTGCTGCTGGTCGGCTTCGAATCGGGCGACGACCAGATTCTCGTGAATATCAAGAAGGGCGTGCGCACCGATTTCGCGCGCCGCTTCAGCGCGGACTGCAAGAAGCTCGGCATCAAGATCCACGGCACCTTCATCCTCGGCCTGCCGGGCGAGACGCAGGAGACCATCAAGAAGACGATCGAGTACGCGAAGGAAATCAATCCGCACACGATCCAGGTGTCGCTCGCCGCGCCGTATCCGGGCACGACGCTCTACAAGCAGGCCGTCGAAAACGGCTGGATGGAAGAGAACAAGACCATCAACCTGGTGAGCAAGGAAGGCGTGCAGCTCGCGGCGATCGGCTATGCGCACCTGTCGCGCGACGAGATCTATCACCACCTCGAGCAGTTCTATCGCCAGTTCTACTTCCGTCCGTCGAAGATCTGGGAAATCGTGCGCGAGATGCTGACGAGCTGGGACATGATGAAGCGCCGCCTGCGCGAAGGCGTCGAGTTCTTCCGTTTCCTGCGCGCACACGAGGCCTGATCGGTGGCGACGCAGCGGGCGGCGCGGGCGCTGATCTTCACCGCGGACGACTTCGGGCTGCACCCGCGCGTCAACGCGGCGGTCGAGCGTGCGCACCGCGACGGCGTGCTGAACGCCGCCAGCCTGATGGTCGGCGCGAGCGCCGCGCAGGATGCGATCGAACGCGCGCGGCGGCTGCCGTCGCTCGCGGTCGGCCTGCATCTGGTGCTCGCGGACGGGCCGGCCACGCTGCCCGCGCATGAGATTCCCGCGCTCGTCGGCCGCGACGGGCGATTCGGCGACGCGATGGCGAAGGACGGCTGTCGCTTCTTCTTCCTGCCGCACGTGCGCGCGCAACTGCGCCGCGAGATCCGTGCGCAGTTCGATGCGTTCGCGGCGAGCGGCCTGCCGCTCGACCACGTGAACGCGCACAAGCATTTCCACCTGCATCCGACCGTGCTGTCGATGATCATCGAGATCGGCCGCGACTACGGGCTGCGCGCGGTGCGGCTGCCGTACGAAACGAGCGCGCCCGCGCTGCTCAAGCCGTGGATCGCGCTGGTGCGCGCGCGGCTCGACCGCGCGGGGCTCGCGCACAACGACTACGTGGTCGGGATCGAGCATACGGGCGCGATGGACGAGGCCGTGCTGCTCGACGCGCTCGCGAAGCTGCCGGCGGGCGTCGGCGAGATCTACTGTCATCCGGCCGAGGCCGGCGACGGCCCGATCACGCCGACGATGGCCGATTACCGTCCGGTCGACGAGCTCGAGGCGCTGCTGTCGCCGCGCGTCGCGGCCGCGCTGAAGGCGGCGGGCGTCGCGACCGGCGGGTTTGCCGACGTGTTCGGCGGGCCGGCGGCGCGACGCGGCGCGCAGGCGTCGCGCGCACCGGGAGCGCAGCCGTCATGAGCAAGTGGATCAAGTGGCTCGGCTGGCCGGTCGGCATCGGCATCCTGCTCGCGCTGGGGCTGCACGAAGGCGTCGGCGACGTGTCGCAGATGCTCGCGCGCGCCGGCTACGCGCTGTTGTGGCTCGTGCCGTTCCACGCGCTGCCGCTGCTGCTCGATGCATACGCATGGCACCTGCTGCTCGACCGGCGCAGTTCGCTGCCGTTCCTGTGGTGGATCGCGACCGTGCGCGAGGCCGTGAACCGGCTGCTGCCCGTGGTCGGGATCGGCGGCGAGATCGTCGGCATCCGGCTCGCGCGCTGGCAGGTGCCCGACGCGAGCCGCGTGACCGCGTCGGTGATCGTCGAGGTGCTGGTGACGATCGTGGTGCAGTATGCGTTCGCGGCGCTCGGCCTCGTGCTGCTGCTCGCGACGACCGACAACATGGGCGGCGGCACGATCGGCCTCGCGCTGCTGCTGACGCTGCCGTTGCCGGTGTTGGGCGTCGTGCTGATGCGGCGCGGCGGCATCTTCCACGCGATCGAGCGTTTCGCGGGCCGCCTGCTCGGCGATTCGCACCGGCTGCTGCAGGGTGTCGACGGCCGCCGGCTCGACGCCGACATCGATTCGCTGATGTCGCGCACGGGCCTGCTGTTCAGCGCCTTCTTCTGGCAACTGGCCGGCTACGTGCTCGGCGCGCTCGAGATTTACTGGGCGCTCGCGCTGCTCGGCCATCCGGTGTCGATCGGCGGCGCGATCGCGATCGAGGCGATGACGCAGGCGGTGCGGCACGCGGCGTTCATGGTGCCGGGCGGACTGGGCGTGCAGGAAGCGACCGTCGTGCTGCTCGCGCAGATGTTCGGCGTCGATCGCGAGACGGCGCTGTCGCTCGCGGTCGTCAAGCGCGGCCGCGAAGTGCTGTTCGGCTGCCTCGCGCTGGGCTCGTGGCAGCTTGCCGAGCTGGTGCGCACGCGCCGCCGGCTGGGCGGATCGCCGGCCGGGCCGCGCACGGCGCCGCCGGCGAACCGGGCGACCGAAACCCGGACCGAAACCGAAACGACGCATTGAATCCGGGACGGGCCACACGGCCCGTCTCGCGCTTTTGGCGTCGCGCGGGTATCCTTGCCGCGTGTTTTCTCGACGCGCAACCCTTCCGATGATTTTCCGTTTCCGGCTGCTTTCCGTGACGATGCTGGCCGCCGCGCTGGCGCTAACCGGTTGTGACGACCAAGGCCATCTCGACGTGCAACGTATCAGGGACTTCTTCAACGCGATCAAGCCTGCGCCGCTGCTGCTGAAGGGGCTGAAGGTCGGCGAATCGACCGAGGCCGACGTGCGCGGCACGATGGGCAAGCCCGAGACCGAGCGTACGTTCACCGACGGCTCGAAGCGTCTCGAATATCCGCGCGGCCCGATGGGCAACCAGACCTGGTTCGTCGATCTCGATGCGAACGGGCGCTACACGGGCGCGACGCAGGTGCTGACCGCCGAGAACTTCGCGAAAGTGCGCCCGGGGATGGACGAGGACGAGGTGCGGCGGCTGCTCGGCAAGCCCGGCGACATCGCGCAGTATCCGCTGAAGCCCGAGACGGTCTGGAGCTGGCGCTGGCTCGAGGACGGCGTCAACACCGACGCGTTCTTCAACGTCCATTTCGGCCCGGACGGGCTCGTTTATACGACGTCGCGCTCCGACATCCTGAAAGGGCGCTGACGTTCACGCGCGGCGCTTCTTCAGCCGGTCGCGCAGCGCGTCGTTCATGCGCGTCTGCCAGCCGAGGCTGTGGCGGGCCAGGACGTGCATGTTCGGCCCGATGGCCCGTCCGGCGCTATATCGAAAAAGCGACCGGAAAATTGCAAAAAACCCGCTTCCCGGCGTGTCATGAGACTGTCAGGGAGCGGGTTTTTTCCTTTTGAAACAGCGGCGTAGGTCGTATGCGCAAATGGTGGGATGAATTGTTGCGACGCAGCAATCGCCCGTACGGTGATTTGAGGCAATCAATTTCGCTTGCGACTATCCGCGTCAACCCGGCGCGGGACAGGCAGTCGCGTCGGCATTCATTCCAACTCTGGAGACGCGCGTGTTCCTTTACGGCTTTGGTCCGGTCCTCTGGGCCGGCACCGTGCAGACCATCGAGCTGTCGGTGCTGTCGCTCGCCACTGCGGTGGCGCTGGGGCTGATCGGCGCGGTGGCGAAGCTGTCGCACAACCGGGTACTGCGAGCGATCGCGACCGGTTATACGACGCTGATCCGCTCGGTGCCCGATCTTGTGCTGATGCTGCTGCTGTTCTACAGCATCCAGATCTGGCTGAACCAGTTCACCGACCTCGTCGGCTGGAACCAGATCGACATCGATCCGTTCGTGGCGGGCGTGCTGACGCTCGGCTTCATCTACGGCGCGTACTTCACCGAGACGTTTCGCGGCGCGTTCCTGTCGGTGCCGCGCGGCCAGCTCGAAGCCGGCGCGGCTTACGGGATGAGCGGCGCGCGCGTGTTCGCGCGGATCATGTTTCCGCAGATGATGCGCTTCGCGCTGCCGGGCATCGGCAACAACTGGCAGGTGCTCGTGAAGGCCACCGCGCTGGTGTCGATCATCGGCCTCGCGGACGTCGTGAAGGCCGCGCAGGACGCCGGCAAGAGCACGTTCAACATGTTCTTCTTCATCCTCGTCGCGGCGCTGATCTATCTTGCGATCACGACCGTCTCCAACCTCGTGCTGATCCAGCTCGAGAAGCGTTATTCCATGGGCGTGCGGCACGCAGAACTATGATCGAGATCCTCCAGGAATTCGGCAAGGCGTTCCTTTTCTGGGACGGCCAGCGCCTCTCCGGCCTCGCGGTGACGCTGTGGCTGCTCGTCGCGTCGATTTCGCTCGGCTTCGTGTGCGCGGTGCCGCTCGCGGTCGCGCGCGTATCGAAGAACAAGTGGGTGTCGATGCCCGTGCGCTTCTACACGTACGTGTTCCGCGGCACGCCGCTCTACGTGCAGTTGCTGCTGATGTACACGGGCATGTACAGCCTCGAGTTCGTGCGCTCGCACTCGCTGCTCGACGCGTTTTTCCGCAGCGGTTTCAACTGCGCGATCCTCGCGTTCGCGCTGAACACCTGCGCGTACACCACCGAGATCTTCGCCGGGGCGATCCGCGCGATTCCGCACGGCGAGGTCGAGGCGGCGCGCGCGTACGGAATGTCGCCGTTCACGATGTACCGCCGCGTGATCCTGCCGTCGGCGCTGCGCCGCGCGCTGCCGCTGTACAGCAACGAGGTGATCCTGATGCTGCACGCGACCACCGTCGCGTTCACGGCGACCGTGCCGGACATCCTGAAGGTCGCGCGCGACGCCAATTCCGCGACCTACATGGCGTTCCAGTCGTTCGGAATCGCCGCGCTGATCTATCTTGCGGTATCGTTCGCACTCGTCGCGGCGTTTCGCCGCGCGGAGCGCCACTGGCTCGCGTATCTCGCGGCCGCCCGTCATTGAATTACTTCGAGGAGAGCCAGTTGGCCGAGATCACTCAAACGAGCGCGTCCGCTTCCGTCAAGCTTGCCGCGGTCGATATCCACAAGCGCTATGGCGACAACGAGGTGCTCAAGGGCGTGTCGCTGAATGCGAAGGCCGGTGACGTCATCAGCATCATCGGCGCGAGCGGCTCGGGCAAGAGTACGTTCCTGCGCTGCATCAATTTTCTCGAGCGGCCGAATGCGGGGCAGATCGTCGTCGACGGCGAGGCCGTGCGTACCAAGACCGACCGCGCCGGTGCGCTCGAGGTCGCCGATCACAAGCAGTTGCAGCGCATCCGCACGAAGCTCGCGATGGTGTTCCAGCACTTCAACCTGTGGGCGCACATGAACGTGCTCGAGAACGTGATGGAGGCGCCCGTGCACGTGCTCGGCATTTCGAAGAAGGAAGCCGAGGAGCGTGCGCGCGAGTACCTGGAGAAGGTCGGCCTGCCGCCGCGCGTCGAGAAGCAGTATCCGTCGCATCTGTCGGGCGGCCAGCAGCAGCGCGTGGCGATCGCGCGGGCGCTCGCGATGCATCCGGACGTGATGCTGTTCGACGAACCGACGTCCGCGCTCGATCCGGAGCTCGTCGGCGAAGTGCTGAAGGTCATGCAGAAGCTGGCCGAGGAAGGGCGCACGATGATCGTCGTCACGCATGAGATGGGTTTCGCGCGCAACGTGTCGAACCACGTGATGTTCCTGCATCAGGGGCGGACCGAGGAAGAGGGCGATCCGAAGGAAGTGCTGGTGCGGCCGCAGAGCGAGCGGCTCAAGCAATTCCTGTCGGGCAGTCTCAAGTAACGCGACAGGGCAGGTTTCAGCCGTGGTACCGGTGTCTCGTCCCGCAGGCGCCACCCGCACGACGCAGGTGGCGATCGTTGCATTGCCGCCCGTGTCGATGTCGGGCGTGGGGCCGATCGTCGATGCGCTGAATCTCGCGAACGAGATCGACGGGCGGCTTCTGTACCGCTGGCAGGTGTGTTCGTGGGACGGGCGGCCGGTGCCGCTCGCGGGTGGTGCGCAGTGGCATGCCGATGCGGCGTTCAACGACGCGATCGCGTGCGACTGGTTGATCGTCGTGTCCGAGCGGTTTCAGCAGTTCGCCGATTACCGGCTGTTTCTCGCGAGTCTCGCGCGGGTCGGGCAGCGCACGCCGGTCGTGACCGGCATTCATCACGGCGTGTGGTGGCTCGCGATGGCGGGGCAGCTTTCCGGGTATCGCGTGAGCGTGAACTGGGAGACGTATCAGCAGTTCGCCGAGCAGTTCGAGCGGTCGATCGTCACGCAGCAGATCTTCGAGATCGATCGCGATCGGGCGACCTGCGCCGGCGGGCAGGCGACCGTCGATTTCATGCTGGCCATGATTGGCCGGGAACATGGGGCGGATCTCGCGGAGCGGATTGCCGATGCGCTCGGGGTCGGCACGCTGCGCAGCGGCGAGGAGCGGCAGCGGATTCCCTTTGTTACTGCTCCGGGGGAGCGGCATCCTCGGTTGAATGACGCGTTGCTTTTGATGGAAGCCAATGTCGAGGATCCGCTTACTACCGATGAGATCGCCGGGTTGGTCGGCGTGTCGCGGCGGCAGTTGGAGCGGCTCTTTCGACAGTATCTCGGGGCGATGCCCTCCAAGTATTACCTCAATCTTCGGTTGCTCAAGGCAAGGACCCAGTTGCAGAGGACCAGCAAGTCAGTGGTTCAGGTTAGTCTTGCTTGCGGGTTTTCTTCTGCTGCGCATTTTTCTAATGCTTATCGGGAGAGGTTTGGGGTTACGCCTCGGGAGGATCGGCGAGCCTGGCTCGAGAAGCAGACGGGCGGGGGCAGTGAACCTCGTGGGGGGGCGCTCGTCGAGCGCGGGAAAGATTGAGGTTCGGTTTTGGGTTTCGTTGGTGGTGTGCTCACGGTTGGCGTGAAGCACCTGTGATCGTGTCGGTCTATTAGCGTCGCCCCTGCGCGGGGCAGCGGTCACTTTTCTTTGTCTTGCCAAAGAAAAGTAACCAAAAGAAAGGCGCTCGATAACGCATGACTTCCCGGTGCCACGGCCATCAGAGTGGATCGCACAAAAGTGTCCGCGCCAGTCAGGACACCGGAGTGGTTCGAGCAATGGTTCTGACACCACTGCCTGCCCCACGGAGCGGTATACCATCCGCTAGCTCCATCCTCGCTACGCTCGGCTGCAAGGTACTTCAGGGGAGGTCATGCGATTGCGTTCTGCACAAACCGCAGACTGCCAGGCACTTTTTCTGCTCTCGCATTTGTGTAATTCGATCGTTTGACGAGCGGTGTTTTCGCGACAGCGATGTTGTTTGCCCCCCTATTTTTCTTGCGAGTGGCGAATTTCCTGCGTATCGAGAGTTGGTTCCCTGTGAGGGGGCTGGTGGTAGCGATTGGGTGGGGATGGACCTGTCGGCCGAGCGAAGCGAGGACGGAGCTAGCGGGCGGTATACCGCTCCGTGGGGTAGGCAGTGGTGTCAGAACCATTGCTCGAACCACTCCGGTGTCCTGACTGGCGCGGACACTTTTGTGCGATCCACTCTGATGGCCGTGGCACCGGGAAGTCATGCGTTATCGAGCGCCTTTCTTTTGGTTACTTTTCTTTGGCAAGACAAAGAAAAGTGACCGCTGCCCCGCGCAGGGGCGACGCTAATAGACCGACACGATCACAGGTGCTTCACGCGACCGGAAGCCGACCACAGAAAAGCCGGAAAAAGCCCCAAAATACCGACACGGCGTAGCCGCCCCCCGGCCCTAAAGGGCAAAACCAAAACCTTCCGATAGAACCCGTCGCAATTCCGCAAGACGCTTGCGTCACCCTTACCTAAACTTGATCCTGTTGAACCCTCTTACGAAACCGAAAGGAACGACCATGACGACCTCGACCGTGACCCGCCAGACATTCGACGAAGTGATGGTGCCGGTATTTTCCCCCGCCCCGTTCGTGCCGGATCGCGCAGAGGGCTCCCGCGTGTGGGATACGGCCGGCCGCGAGTACATCGATTTCGCGTGCGGCATCGCGGTGACGTCGCTCGGCCACGGCCACCCGGAACTGCTGAAGGTGCTGGACGAACAAGGCCGCAAGCTCTGGCACATCGGCAACGGCTACACGAACGAACCGGTGCTGCGCCTCGCGAAGCGCCTCGAATCGCTGACCTTCGCCGACCGCGCATTCTTCGCGAACTCGGGCGCTGAAGCAAATGAAGCCGCACTGAAGCTCGCACGCCGCGTCGCGTTCGACCGCCACGGCGCCGACAAATATGAAATCGTGTCGTTCGTCCAGTCGTTCCACGGCCGCACGTTCTTCACGGTCAGCGTCGGCGGCCAGCCGAAATACTCGGAAGGCTTCGGCCCGGTGCCGCAAGGCATCAAGCACCTGCCGTTCAACGACATCGAAGCCGCGAAGGCCGCGATCGGCCCGAAAACCTGCGCGGTGATCGTCGAACCAGTGCAAGGCGAGGGCGGCGTGATCCCCGCCGATCCGGCGTTCCTGAAAGCGCTGCGCGAAGCGTGCGATGCCAACGACGCACTGCTGATCTTCGACGAAGTGCAAACGGGCGTCGGCCGCACGGGCCAGTTCTACGCGTACATGGACACGGGCGTCACGCCGGACATCCTGACGACCGCCAAGGCGCTCGGCAACGGCTTCCCGATCGGCGCGATGCTGACGACGAACGAACTGGCCGCGCACTTCAAGGTCGGCGTGCACGGCACGACGTACGGCGGCAACCCGCTCGCATCGGCGATCGCGGACAAGGTCGTCGAACTGATCGGCGACCCGGCACTGCTCGAAGGCGTGCGCGAACGCAGCGTGCGCCTGAAGGGCGCGCTGGAACGCATCAACGCACGCTTCGGCATCTTCAAGGACGTGCGCGGCAAGGGCCTGCTGGTCGGCGCGGAACTCACCGCCGCCTTCGACGGCCGCGCGAAGGACTTCGTCACCGCCGCCGCGGAGAACGGGCTGATCATGCTGATCGCCGGCCCGAACGTGCTGCGCTTCGTCCCGTCGCTGGTGATTCCGTTCGACCTGCTCGACGAAGGCGTGAAGCGCTTCGAGAAGGCAGTCGAGCAGGTGCTCGCGGCCCAGGAAGCCACCGCGCGCTGATCGGCGCGCCCATCGCAGACAGGAACGACGATGCTATTTGTTCGCCCCGGCAAACTCACGGATCTCGATGCGCTCGCGCACATGGCGCGCACCGCGCAGCCGGTCCTGCACTCGCTGCCGCACGACCGCGCGGCGCTCGAAGCGCGTGTGGCGCTCTCCGAGGATTCGTTTCGCGCGGACGTCGATTTCGCCGGCGAGGAGTTCTACCTCTTCGTGCTCGAGGATTCGTCGACCGGCAAGCTGCTCGGCACGGCGAGCATCGTGGCCGCGGCCGGCTACTCGGAACCGTTCTACGCGTTCCGCAACGACGCGCTGATCCACGCGTCGCGCGAGCTGCACGTGAACCGCAAGATCCACGCGCTCACGATGTCGCACGAGCTGACCGGCAAGAGCCGGCTCGCGGGCTTCTACGTCGATCCGTCGCTGCGCGGCGATGCGGCCGCGCACCTGATCTCGCGCGCCCGGATGATGTACATCGCCGCGAACCGCCGCCGCTTCACGCCGGAAGTGTTCACGCTGCTGCTCGGCGTGAGCGACGGCAACGGCGCATCGCCGTTCTGGGAAGCGGTGGGCCGCAAGTTCTTCGGCCGTAATTTCACCGACGTCGACATCGCCTCGGGCGGCCGCAGCCGCACGTTCATCGCGGAAGTGATGCCGGCCTATCCGCTCTACGTGCCGCTGCTGCCCGAAGCCGCGCAGCGCGTGCTCGGCGAGCCGAACGAAACGGCCTTGCTCGCGTACGACATCCATCTCGAGGAAGGCTTCGAGCCAGACCGCTTCGTCGACATCTTCGACGCGGGCCCGGTGCTGACCGCCCAGGTCGACCGCACCGCGTGCGTGAAGCAGGCGTCGGAGCGCGTCGTGCGCGAGGCCGCGCATCAGCGGGGCGACGTCGCGTACATGGTGTCGACGGGCAGCGGCGAGTCGTTCCGCTGCGTGCTGGCCGACCTGCCGGGCGACACGGCCGACGCGCGCGGCACCGACGCGCCGCTGGCCGGCGACGTGCGCGCGGCGCTCGATGTGAAGGAAGGCGATGTCGTGCGCTGCGTGCCGCTGCACCGCCGCGACGATGAAGATTTGAAGGGAGACGCAGCATGATCGTCGTTCGGGTCGTACAAACGGGCGACGTCGACGCGCTCGTGTCGCTCGCGCAGGAAACCGGGCCGGGCCTGACCACGTTCAAGCCCGACCGCGACGCGCTCGCCGCGCGCATCGAACGCTCGCGCCGCACGCTCGAGGGCAAGGCCGCACCGGGCGAGGCCGGCTACTTCTTCGTGATGGAAGAATCGAAGACGGGCGACATCGCCGGCGTGTGCGGGATCGAAACGCAGGTCGGCCTCGAGCAGCCGTTCTACAACTACCGCGTGAGCACGGTCGTGCATGCGAGCCAGGAACTCGGCGTGTGGACGCGGATGTCGGCGCTGAACATCTCGCACGACCTGACGGGCTACGCGGAAGTGTGCTCGCTGTTCCTGAGCCCGCGCTATCGCACGGGCGGCGTCGGCGGCTTGCTGTCGCGCTCGCGCTTCATGTTCATCGCGCAATTCCGCGACCGCTTTCCGGAGCGCATCTGCGCGGAACTGCGCGGCCACTTCGACGAGGACGGCACGTCGCCGTTCTGGCGCGCGGTCGGTTCGCACTTCTACCAGATCGATTTCAACGCGGCCGATTACCTCAGCTCGCACGGCCGCAAGTCGTTCCTCGCGGAACTGATGCCGCGTTACCCGGTGTACGTCGACCTGCTGCCGCAGGACGCGCAGGACGCGGTCGGCCTCACCCACCGCGACACGCTGCCGGCCCGCAAGATGCTCGAAGCGGAAGGGCTGCGTTACCAGAATCACGTCGACATCTTCGACGCGGGCCCCGTGCTCGAATGCCACGTCAACGACCTGCGCACGGTGCGCGAGAGCGTCGTCGTACCGGTCGCGATCGGTGTGCCCGACGCGCGGGACGATGCTCCCAAGTCGCTCGTGTCGAACACGTCGCTCGGCGACTTCCGCGTCGGCGTCGCGCCGGGCGTGGTCGCGAACGGCTCGTTCGTGCTGTCGGCCGACGATGCCGTCGCGCTCGACGTGAAGGCCGGCGATCCGGTCCGCGTGCTGCCGCTCAAAGTCAAACAGGGATAAACGAATCATGACGGAACTCTTCATCGACGGCGCCTGGGTCGCAGGCTCGGGCCCCGTCTTCGCTTCGCGCAACCCGGGCACCGACGCTGTGGCCTGGCAGGGCGACAGCGCGTCGGCGGCCGACGTCGACCGTGCGGTCGCGAGCGCGCGCCGCGCGTTCGCCGGCTGGTCGGCGCTCGACTTCGAGGCGCGCTGCGAAATCGTCAAGCGCTTCGCCGCGTTGCTCACCGAACGCAAGGAAGCGATCGCGACCGCGATCGGCCGCGAGACGGGCAAGCCGCTGTGGGAAGCGCGCACCGAAGTCGCATCGATGGCCGCGAAGGTCGGCATCTCGATCCAGGCGTATCAGGAGCGCACCGGCGAGAAGCGCCAGGACATGGCCGACGGCGTCGCGGTGCTGCGTCACCGCCCGCACGGCGTCGTCGCGGTGTTCGGCCCGTACAACTTCCCCGGCCACTTGCCGAACGGTCATATCGTGCCGGCGCTGATCGCCGGCAACACGGTCGTGTTCAAGCCGTCCGAACTTGCGCCGGGCGTCGCGCGCGCGACGGTCGAGGTGTGGCAGGCAGCCGGGTTGCCGCCCGGCGTGCTGAACCTCGTGCAGGGCGAGAAGGACACCGGCATCGCGCTCGCGAATCATCGGCAGATCGACGGGCTGTTCTTCACCGGCAGTTCGGACACCGGCACGCTGCTGCACAAGCAGTTCGGCGGCCGTCCGGAAATCGTGCTCGCGCTCGAGATGGGCGGCAACAACCCGCTCGTGATCGGCGAGGTCGAGGACGTCGACGCGGCCGTGCATCACACGATCCAGTCGGCGTTCCTGTCGGCTGGCCAGCGCTGCACGTGCGCACGCCGCATCTTCGTGCCGCAGGGCGCGTTCGGCGACCGCTTCCTCGCGCGTTTCGCCGACGTCACGTCGAAGATCACGGCCGACGTGTTCGACGCCGATCCGCAGCCGTTCATGGGCGCGGTGATCTCGGCCCGCGCGGCCGCGAAGCTGGTCGACGCGCAGTCGCGCCTCGTCGAGCAGGGCGCGAAGCCGATCATCGCGATGACGCAGCGCGATCCGCGCCTGGGCTTCGTGAACGCGGCGATCGCCGACGTGACGGGGGTCGCGAACCTGCCCGACGAAGAACATTTCGGCCCGCTCGCGCAGGTCGTCCGCTACACGACGCTCGACGACGCGATCGAGCGCGCGAACGACACGGCGTTCGGCCTGTCCGCCGGCCTGCTGGCCGACGACCCGAAGGTGTGGGAGCACTTCCGCCGCACGATCCGCGCCGGGATCGTCAACTGGAACCGCCCCACTAACGGCGCATCGTCCGCCGCGCCGTTCGGCGGCACGGGCCGCTCCGGCAACCATCGCCCGAGCGCGTACTACGCGGCCGACTATTGCGCGTATCCGATGGCGTCGGTGGAAAGCACGCAACTGACTTTGCCCGCGAGCCTGTCGCCGGGCCTGCATTTCTGATCGAGGGAACGACGATGAACGCACAAGAAGCCAATTTCGACGGGCTCGTCGGCCCGACCCACAACTACGCCGGGCTGTCGTTCGGCAACGTGGCGTCGCTGAACAACGAGAAGTCGGCCGCGAACCCGAAGGCCGCCGCGAAGCAGGGCCTGCGCAAGATGAAGCAGCTCGCGGATCTCGGTTTCGCGCAAGGCGTGCTGCCGCCGCAGGAGCGGCCGTCGCTGCGCCTGTTGCGCGAGCTCGGCTTCTCGGGCAAGGACGCGGACGTGATCGCGAAGGCCGCGAAGCAGGCGCCCGAACTGCTCGCCGCGGCGAGCTCGGCGTCGGCGATGTGGACCGCGAACGCGGCCACCGTCAGCCCGTCGGCGGACACCAGCGACGGCCGCGTGCACTTCACGCCGGCGAACCTGTGCAGCAAGCTGCATCGCGCGATCGAGCACGAAGCGACGCGCCGCACGCTGTCGACGCTGTTTGCGGACCCCGCGCACTTCGCGGTGCATGAAGCACTGACCGGCACGCCGGCGCTCGGCGACGAAGGCGCGGCGAACCACACGCGCTTCTGCGCCGAATACGGCAAGCCGGGCATCGAATTCTTCGTGTACGGCCGCGCCGAATACCGTCGCGGCCCCGAGCCGAAGCGTTTCCCGGCCCGCCAGACCTTCGAGGCGAGCCGCGCGGTCGCGCATCGCCACGGGCTCGCGGAGGAAGCGACGGTGTACGCACAGCAGGACCCGGACGTGATCGACGCGGGCGTGTTCCACAACGACGTGATCTCGGTCGGCAACCGCGACACGCTGTTCACCCACGAACGCGCGTTCGTCAACAAGCAGGCGATCTACGACACGCTGACCGCCGCGCTCGACGCACGCGGTGCGCGCCTGAACGTGATCGAAGTGCCGGATGCGGCGGTGAGCGTGAACGACGCGGTGACGTCGTACCTGTTCAACAGCCAGCTGCTGTCGCGCGCGGACGGCTCGCAGGTACTCGTCGTGCCGCAGGAGTGCCGCGAGAACGCGAACGTCGCCGCCTATCTCGACCAGCTTGCCGCCGGCAACGGCCCGATTCACGACGTGCTCGTGTTCGACCTGCGCGAAAGCATGAAGAACGGCGGCGGCCCGGCGTGCCTGCGCCTGCGCGTCGTGCTGAACGAAGCGGAGCGCGCGGCCGTCACGTCGAACGTGTGGATCAACGACACGCTGTTCGCGTCGCTCGACGCGTGGATCGACAAGCACTATCGCGATCGCCTCGCACCGGAAGACCTCGCCGATCCGGCGCTGCTCGACGAATCGCGCACGGCGCTCGACGAGCTCACGCAGATCCTGCGCGTCGGTTCGCTGTATGACTTCCAGCGCTGAGGCACGGATGCCGGCCGCCGCGCTGCTCGACGACTTTCTCGCGTTCACGCTGGCCGGTGACGCGCCGGCCGAACAGGACGGCGCCTGCGCGGGCGGCGCGGTGCGCTGGCAATGGCTCGGCGACGGGCTGCTCGCGTTCGAACCGGCGGCGGCCGACGCCGCGGCGCGCGCGAGCGTGCTCGTGTCGGCCGGCGTGCATGGCGACGAGACGGCGCCGATCGAACTGCTGTCGATGCTGGTGCGCGATCTCGCCGCGGGTGCGCTGCCGCTCGCATGCCGGCTGCTCGTCGTGCTCGGCAACGTGCCGGCGATGCGCGCGGGCGAACGCTATCTCGACGACGACCTGAACCGCCTGTTCAGCGGCCGTCACGCGCAGGTGCCCGCGAGCCGCGAAGCGCCGCGCGCCGCGCAGCTCGAAGCGGCCGCGGCCGCGTTCTTCGCGGCGGCGCCGGCGGGCAGCGCACGCTGGCACATCGACATGCATACGGCGATTCGCGCATCGGTGTTCGAGCAGTTCGCGCTGCTGCCGCACACGGGCACGCCTCCGACGCGCGCGATGATCGAATGGCTCGGCGATGCACGCATCGCGGCCGTGCTGCTGCACACGGCGAAGGGCAATACGTATTCGCATTTCACGGCCGAGCATTGCGGCGCGCTCGCGTGCACGCTGGAACTCGGCAAGGTGCGGCCGTTCGGCCAGAACGACCTGGCGCGCTTCGCGCCGGCCGACCGCGCGGTGCGCAAGCTCGTGTCGGGTGGGAGGGCGGAAGTCGACGCCGGTGGCGGCCATCCGTCGCTGCCGCGCGTCTTCACGGTGATCGACCAGATCACGAAGCAGAGCGACGCGCTCGAGCTGTTCGTCGCGGCCGACGTCGCGAACTTCACCGCGTTCGCGCGCGGAACGGTGCTCGCGCAGGACGGCGACTACCGCTACACGGTGACGCACGACGAGGAACGGATCGTCTTTCCGAATCCGACCGTGAAGCCGGGCCTGCGCGCGGGCCTGCTCGTGATCGATACGACACGCGAGACGATCGCCGCACTCGTCTGATCGACGCGCGATCGGCAGGCCGTGGCGACGCTCGGCTTGCGCATCGCTCCGCGGCCCGTTCATTTTTTTGCGATAACGCCCGCACGCCGCACGGCCGGCGCACGCGCCACGCTTGCGTATTTGCGACACCGTCTTGCAAGTTCGACGGGGCGCGCGGCGGCCGCCGGGCACGCAGCGCAGCATCGCGTCGCGCCGCCCGCTTTGCCATATCGGGCCGCGCGGATTGGTACAATCGCGGCCTTGCGGCTGTTGCGCCGCATCACGGCGCGGCAGCCGCATTGTCGTGGTCATCCGACCCTGCAATGATGCAAGCGCCCGTAGTTCCGGAACATTCGAGTATCGAGGAGAACACCAGATGAAGTTGGATTGGCGTAAAGTGGCCGCGCATGCGGTGGTGGCAGCATCGGCCGTGGCGGCAGGCAGCGCGTTTGCCGCGGATCTGAAGGAGATCCGGTTCGGCGTCGAGGCCTCGTACGCACCGTTCGAATACAAGACGCCCGACGGCAAGCTGACCGGCTTCGACATCGACATCGGCAACGCGGTGTGCGCGAAGCTGAAGACCAAGTGCGTGTGGGTCGAGAACGACTTCGACGGCCTGATCCCGGCGCTGCAGGCGCGCAAGTTCGACGCGATCAACTCGGACATGACGATCACCGACCAGCGCAAGCACGCGATCGCGTTCACCGATCCGATCTACACGATTCCGAACCAGCTGATCGCGAAGCAGGGCAGCGGCCTGCTGCCGACCCCGCAATCGCTGAAGGGCAAGCGCGTCGGCGTGCTGCAGGGCACGATCCAGGAAGCGTACGCGAAGAAGAAGTGGGCGCCGGCCGGCGTTGAAGTCGTGCCGTACCAGACGCAGGATCTGGCGTATGCCGACCTGAAGTCGGGCCGTCTCGACGCGACCTTCCAGGATTCGGAAGCCGGCTCGAAGGGCTTCCTGACGAAGCCGCAAGGCCAGGGTTTCGCGTTCGCGGGCGGCACGGTCAGCGACACCGAGATCCTCGGCTCGGGCGTCGGCTTCGGCCTGCGCAAGAACGACGCGGCGCTGAAGACGGCGCTCGATCAGGCGCTGAAGGAACTGAAGGCCGACGGCACGATCGACAACCTCGCGAAGAAGTACTTCAGCGTGCCCGTCACGCTCAAGTAAGCGTTGCGTTCGCGCGCATGCTGCAAAAAAACCGGCCGCTGATTGAACTGACCCCACGAAGTTGGACGGTTAAAAGCTAAGCGGCCAAGGGCTGAGTCCTGTATTGCACGGGACTCAGCCCATTTAATTTCAGCTTGATGCGTTCGTGGTTGTAGTAGTGGATGTAACGGCTCAACGCATCTCGCAACTGCTCCACGCTCGCAAAGCGCGTCAGCCGATAGCACTCGGATTTCAGCGTGCCGAAGAAGCTCTCCATGGCTGCGTTATCAAGGCAGTTGCCTCTGCGCGACATGCTCTGGGTGAGCGCATGCTGCTTCAACAGCCGACGGTAGGCGGGCATCTGATACTGCCAGCCTTGATCCGAATGCAGTAACGGCCGTCCTTCATCATCGAGCTTGGCCAACGCCTTCTTCAACATGCAGCTGACCAACTCGAAGCTCGGGCGCTCATCCATTTGGTAAGCGACGATCTCCCCGTTGTACAAGTCCATCACCGGCGATAGATAGAGCTTTTGGCCCTCTACATTGAATTCGGTCACGTCGGTCACCCACTTCTGATTCGGGCGTTCAGCATCAAACTGACGCCGCAGTAGATTCGGGGCAACGCGGCCGACTTCGCCTCGCCAGGAACGATATCTCTTTGGGCGTACCAGAGATTTCAATTGCAGCTGTCCCATCAACCGTTGCACGGTCTTGTGGTTGATCGCATCTCCGGTCTGCCGGATCGCCGCCGTGATTCGCCGATAGCCGTAACGGCCCTTGTGGTGGTCGTATACGGTCTGGATCTTCGCTTTGAGATTCGCATACCGATCGCCGGCAGCCAATGCCTTGAGCTGGTAATAGAACGTGCTGCGCGCCAGGCCTGCCGCCTTCAGGAGCGCAGCTACCGGATGACACTGCCTGAGCTCACGCACTATTTGCGCTTTTTCCTGGGCGCTGCCTGCTTCTTGGATTGCAGCAGCGCATCGAGCTTTTTTAGGTATGCCACCTCCGCGCGCAAATACACGATTTCCTTGAGCAGTTCCTCGCGGCTCGGCTCTTTCTGCACGGTATCGTCGGGGGATTTCGGTGGTGGTGAGGTGATCATTTTCGGAGGGCGCCCTCGGCGACGAGGCGCCAACGCATCTATACCGCCCTCATGATACAGACGCTCCCAGATCGGGATGCTTCGTTCATTGCGGATGCCGAACAGCGCTGCCACCTGTGCATACGACAGTTCATCGCGCCGCATCCGCTGAAGGACTGACAATTTGAATCGCGCGTCGTAGTGGCTGTGCTTCTTGCGCAGCCCCTGTTCACCATGCTCGCGATAGCTCGCCACCCAACGTCGCACCATTGTCCTGCCCACTCCGTAACGGTGAGCAAGTGTCTTGGTGCCGGCCTCTCCAGCCAGGTACGCCTGAACCACTCGACGCCGAAAACGTTCGTCGTACTTCGTCATGAAAAACACCCCAAAGGTTGGATCTAGTCCAACTTTTGGGGTGCAGCTCAGATGCGGCCGGTTTGCTTTTGGGGAAGCGAAAACGCCGGAGGCGCGCCGGCCGTCAGCCGGCCGGCGCGGGAAAGAACCGCCCCAGTTCGCGCGCGAGTTCGTTGAGCACCGCCATCTCCTGCTGCGAGATCTTGCGCGCGGGTTGCGCGCCGGCCCAGTCGCCGTACAGCAGCGCGACGGTCGTCGTGCCGACCCGCACGGGCAGCAGCACGAACGCGCGCGTGTCGTCGAACGCGTCGAGATACCACGCGGGCAGGCGCTTCACCATCTTCGGCTCCTGCGCCTGCTCGATGAAGATGCCGACCGAGTTCGTGATCGCGAGATGAAACACGTCCGGCTCGAAGCGCTCGTCGAAGCGTAGCCGGTCGAGCGTCGTATCGACGCCGGGGCCGAAGCCGAGGCGCGCGGCGAACGTGCCGTCGTCGTGGCGCACGAACATCACGGTGCGCGTGAACGCGAGGCCGGCCAGCAGGCTTTCCGACGCGAGCGCGAGCACCGGCGTCAGCACGTGCTCGGACGGCAGCGCGCGCAGGTCGGCCAGGCCGGCTTCGAGGCAGGCCTCGGGTTCGGCCTGCGCGCGTGCGATCGCATCGGCGTTCGCACGCAGCTCGACGATCTCGCGCATCACGGTGTCGCTCGCTTCCTCGCGCGCGAGGCGCTCGGCGATCTCGACGAGCGCCTCGGATTCCATGTCCAGCTCGGCGCCGTAGTGCTGCGCGAGCGCCGCGATGCGCGCGTCGCGCTGCGGGCTGGCGGGCATCACGAGCGCGCCGGCGACGTCGGTCGAACAGCGACTGACCGCGCGCAGCCAGCGGATGCGCTCGGCCGGGCCGTCGTCGGCGGCCGGCTCCGCGTGGCGGGCGTCATCGTCTTCGTCGTCGAACGCGTCGGCGTGCGCCGCGTGATCGTCGTCGGCCATCCCGGCACGGATCACGTCGGGCAGCCGCCAGCGCGCGGCCGCCTCGAGGCCGATCTCGTCGAAGCCGACGCCGAGCACGTCGACGCAGGCCGCCGATTCGTCGCCGTTCAGCTCGGCCGCGCGGCGCCGGATGCGGTCCCACTCGCTGTCGAGATAGCAGACCACCAGCAGCTTGCCGACCTGGCGCATCAGCGTGCAGACGACGGCTTCCTCGCCCGAGCGCAGTTCGGCGCGCTCGGTGAGCTTGCGCGCGACGCAGCCGGACAGCAGCGCGCGGTTCAGCTCCAGCTTCGCGTCGATGCGCCGCGGCGTGCTCTGGTGGAAATGGTCGACGAGCTTCAGCCCGACCACGAGATGGCCGACGGCGTCCATGCCGAGCACCATCAGGGCGCGGGTCACGGTGGTGATGTTGCCGCCGAACGCCATGTACATCGCGGAGTTCGCGAGCCGCAACACTTTCTGCGTGAGCGCGAAGTCCGACAGCACGACGCGCACGAGCGCGGTGAAGTCGAGGTCGTCGTTCTTCATCGCGGCCATCGTCGCGCGCAGCGATTCCGACAGCAGCGGGAAATCGCCCCGTTCGTTCATCCGGGCCCACAGCTTGTCGAGCAGCGCGGTGCGGGGCAGGTATTCGGTGGTTGACATACGGATCTGTCCGGTTCGCCGCGCGTCAGGCGGCGGCGTGCAGGTGCAGCTGCTGCGCCTCGAAGCGCCGCGCGAGCTCCTCGGACGGCAGCGCCTGGCAGACGAGCCAGCCCTGGATGTGATTGCAGCCCATCTCCGTCAGCAGCTCGCGCTGCGCCTCGGTCTCGACGCCTTCGGCGACGAGCTCGAGATCCAGTGTCTGCGCGAGGCCGACCACCGCCGACACGATCGCGCGATCGTTGCGCGACGTCAGCAGGTTCTCGACGAAACTGCGGTCGATCTTCAGCTTCGCGAGCGGGAAGCGCTGCAGATAGGCGAGGCTCGAATAGCCGGTGCCGAAATCGTCGATCGCGAAGCGGATGCCGAGATCGGTCAGCTCCTCGAGCAGCACCTTCGCGTGCGCGGGGTCGTGCATCAGCAGGCTTTCGGTGATTTCGAGCACGATGCGGCGCGGGTCGATGCCCGTCAGCGCGATCGCCTCGCGCACGCTCTGCGTGAAGCGCGGATCGCGGAACTGCTGCGGCGACACGTTGACCGCCACGTATTGCAGCGCGAGCCCCTGGCCGTCCCAGGCGACGAGCTGCATGCACGCGGCCTTGAGCACCCAGTTGCCGAGGTAGTTGATCAGGCCGATCGATTCGGCGAGCGGGATGAAGGTGGCCGGCGGCACGAGGCCGTGCACCGGATGGCGCCAGCGGATCAGCGCCTCGACGCCGACCACCGCGCCCGACTGGCTGCGCGTGATCGGCTGGAAATGGAGCGAAAACTCGCCGTTGCGCACGCCGTCGTACAGGTCGGCTTCGAGCTTGAGGCGTTCGGCGTCGGCCGGATCGTCGACGGGCGCATGGAACGCGAGCGCGTTGCCGCCCGACGCCTTCGCCTGCGAGAGCGCGTGGTCGGCGCGGCGCAGCAGCGGGCTGTGGTGCTGCGCCCGATGCGGCGCGGCACGTTCGTCGGGGTAGAGCGCGATGCCGATGCTCGCGGACAGGTGCACGGTCTGCCCGTGGTACACGTAGGGCTCGCGCACCGCGGCCTGCAGCCGGCGCGCGAGCGCGTCGGCGGCCTGGCTCGCCTGCGCGCGGTCCGGTGCGTTCAGCACGACCGCGAACTTGTCGCTCGCGACGCGCGCGAGCCGTTCGTTCGGCGTGACGAGCGCCTTCAGCCGCTGCGCGGTCTCGCGCAGCAGCGTGTCGCCCGCGTCGTAGCCGAGCGCGCGGTTGATCCGCTGGTAGTCGTCGAGGTCGAGCAGCAGCAGCGCCGCGCAGGTGCCGTGCTCGTCGGCGGTCTGCTGCGCGCGCATCAGCGCCGGCACGAGCGCGGACAGGTTGTCGAGGCCCGTCATCGGGTCGTGGTGCATTTCGTACGTGAGGCGTGCCTCGAGCGCGCGCCACGACGACACGTCGAACGCCGCGATCGCGAAGCCGTCGACGCCGTGGTGGCGGCTCTTGAACGCGCGGATCTCGACGTCCAGCGGGTAGGTGAGCGACTTGACGATGCACATCGTCGCCTTCTCGACCTGGCCGGAACGGGCGGCGCGTGCAAGCAGCCCTTCGAGCGCCGGGGTATCCTGTTCGGCGATCAGGTCGCGCAGCGTCAGCGTGTGCAGGTAGTCGCGGTGGTAGCCGATGAAGCGCAGGCTGGCGTCGGACACATACAGAAAGCGCAGCTCGCGGTCGACATGGGCGAGGAAATCCACCGTGCCGACCGTCTGTTCCAGCCAGTTGCGCACGGAATCGTCGCGGCGCGGCGCGACGGCGCGCGCGGGCATCAGCGCGCCGCCCGACCGAGCGAAGCGGCGCAGCGTATGCAAGGCGCTGCGCCAGGAGCCCTTGCGTGACGTCTGTTTCCTGTTGGCTTCCATGTTTCTCGCTGACGTGAAGGGCTGGAACCGGTTGTCCGGAAGGAATAACGGCAGACTGTCAGAAATCTTTAACGGGCCGGCCGCGGGCGGGGCTGTCGCGGTCCGGATCAACGAGGCAGGTGTTCGTCAGGCGAACGCCCGAGGGGCCTGCATCGAGGCTGACTTTATAAGAAATGAGGACGCAGATGAAGCGAAAACTGTTGCTGGGCGCCATGGCGGCGCTGATGGCCGGCCATGCGCTGCTGGCGCAGGCGGAACTGAAGCCGGGCGCCGCGGCGCCCGATTTCACGACGCAGGCGTCGCTGGGCGGCAAGACTTACACGTACTCGCTCGCGGACGCGCTGAAGCAGGGGCCGGTCGTGCTGTATTTCTATCCGGCGGCGTTCACGAAGGGTTGCACGATCGAGGCGCATGCGTTCGCGGACGCGGTCGACCGTTACAAGGCTTACGGCGCGACGGTGATCGGCGTGTCGGCCGACAACATCGACACGCTGGCGAAGTTCTCGGTGAGCGAGTGCCGCAGCAAATTCCCGGTCGCGGCCGACCCGGACGCGAAGATCATCCGCGAATACGACGCGAAGCTGCCGGCGCTCGACCGGGCGAACCGCGTGTCCTACGTGATTTCGCCGGAAGGAAAGATTCTCTACGAATACACGAGCCTGTCGCCCGACAAGCATGTCGAGAACACGCTCGCCGCCGTGAAGGCGTGGGCCGACGCGCATCCGAAGCAGTAAGCGGCTGCCCCGCGCATGAAAACGGCCCGTCGTGCGGGCCGCGGGCACGGGCATGTGCCGCCTGCCGGCGGCGCGCAACGGGCCGTTATGCGCGCAACGCCTGCTCGATCGGCACGCTGCCGCCGACGAAGCCGACGATCTTGCGCGAAATGCCGAGCTTGATCGCCTCGATCGCGGCCCATGCCACGTCCTGGCGCGACACGGGCGGCGCGGGATCGAGCCACGTGTCGGTCAGCGCGATCTTGCCGACGCCCGGATCGTCGGTGAGCGGGCCCGGGCGCAGGATCACGTAGTCGACGCCCGATGCGATCACGCGGTCGTCGCCTTCGCGCTTCATCTGCGAATAGTGGTGCAGCGCGTCCGGCCCCTGCTCGGGCCGGTACGCGGACAGCGAGCTGATCACCACGAGCTTCTGTGCGTTGTAGGCGAGCGCGTAGTCGGCCGCGCGGGCCACCGCGTCGCGGTCGACCTGCTCCTCTTCGGTCGCGCCGTCCGATTCGGCCGAGCCGGCCGCGTAGATCACGTGCGTGATGCCCTGGAAAGCGTGCGAGAAATCGTTCGTCAGATCGGCCTCGACGACCCGTGCGCCCGCCAGCGCATAGCCGTGCCGGCGCACGAGCGCCGTGACCTCGAACTCCGGCTGCTTGAGCAGCAGATCCGCGCAGGCCTGGCCCGTCCGGCCGGTCGCGCCAATCAGCAGTACCTTCGTCGTCATGAAACCGCTCCTTGCTCGATGCGTCGTCCATCCAGATAGGGACGGACGACCGATAACTCAAGTGTAATGTCGAATTGACCCGGCGGCGGGCGCGTAATAAGGGGCGTACCGGAATCGGGCGTACCGGCGTCGGGCATACCGGCACGCGCGGCCGGCGGTCATTCATTCACATGGATGCGGGAATGACGCGCCGACCGGCTATCATGTGCGCGATGCATTTTTCGCCGCCACGTGTGAATAACGCGGCGGCCCACCGGTTGGAGTACACATGGCATTACCCCTGGACAACGTCAGCATGGCCGTGTTCTGCGACTTCGAGAACGTCGCGCTCGGCGTGCGCGACGCGAAGTACGAGAAATTCGACATCAAGCCCGTGCTGGAGCGCCTGCTGCTCAAAGGCAGCATCGTCGTGAAGAAGGCCTATTGCGACTGGGATCGCTACAAGGGCTTCAAGGCGTCGATGCACGAAGCGAGCTTCGAGCTGATCGAGATTCCGCACGTGCGCCAGTCGGGCAAGAATTCGGCCGACATCCGGCTCGTCGTGGACGCGCTCGACCTCTGCTACACGAAGTCGCACGTCGATACGTTCGTGATCATCAGCGGCGATTCGGATTTTTCGCCGCTCGTGTCGAAGCTGCGCGAGAACGCGAAGAAGGTGATCGGCGTCGGCGTGAAGAAATCGACGTCGGACCTGCTGGTCGCGAACTGCGACGAATTCATCTTCTACGACGATCTGGTGCGCGAGCAGCAGCGTGCGCTCGCGAAGCGCGAACAGCAGCAGCGCGCGGGCAACGGCGGCGCGAAGCGGCCGGACGAGCCGTCGCGCAAGCACGACATGGACGCGCGCAAGGCCGAGGCGATCGCGCTGGCGGTCGAGACCTTCGACGCGCTCGCGTCGGAGCGCGACGACGTCGGCAAGATCTGGGCGTCGGTGCTCAAGAGCGCGATCAAGCGCCGCAAGCCGGATTTCAACGAGTCGTATTACGGGTTCCGCGCGTTCGGCAACCTGCTGGACGAGGCGCAGGCGCGCGGCCTGCTCGAAGTGGGGCGCGACGACAAGTCGGGCGCGTTCGTGTCGCGGGCCCGCCAGTCGGCGGCCGCCGAGCACGTTGCGGCGGGTGGTGAGGGCGGCGCGGCGCACCACGGCGGCCACCATGGCACACGGGCGGCGGAGCCGGTACCGGCCGGCCGCGAGGCGCGCCGTCGCGGGCAGCGGGCGGAATCGGTCGTTCACGAAAGCGCGCAGGTCGAGGCGGAAGACGCGGAGCTTGCCGAGGTCGCCGACGCGGCGCCGGCCGACACGCCCGAGACACCCGAAGCACCCGCGGTGGCCGACGCGCACGGCGACGCGAAGGATGGCCGCAAGCGCGCGCGCAAGAGCGCGGCGAAGAAGACCGGCGCGAAGAAGGGCGCGGCCGCGAAGGGCGCCGGTCGCCACGCGGCCGGCCAGCCGGACACCGCCGCGCAGGGCGACACGACGCATGGCGGCGATGCGCACGCGCACGGCCAGCATGCGGACGAACCGCATCGCGACGCGGCGCATGACGAGCGGCACGCCGAGCCGGCGCCTCGCGCTTCCGGCGCTCGGGACGACGCCGCGCAACCGTCGCACGACGTGGCGCCGGTCGAAGCAACCGTCGACGCGACTCCCGAAGCACCGGCTGCCGCCAAGCCGAAGAAGCCGGCCCGCAAGGCGGCGCCGCGCGCGCGTCGTCCGCGCAAGACGACGGCCGCCGCCGAGTGACGGCAGCCGGCGGCAGCCGGGGCAGTCGTCCGGGTTTCGTCCGCAACCGGGCGACACCCGCGCCGCGCCGTCCGGGCCGGCGCGATGCCGGCCTGTCGCGCTAGCCGTTCAGCACGTACGGCTGCGTCATCACTTCGAGGAAGTGACCGTCCGGGTCGTCGAAGTACACGCCGCGTCCGCCGTTGTGGCGGTAGATGTCACCGGCTTGCCGCTTCGCCGGATCGGCCCAGTGCGGCAAGCCGCGTTCGCGAAGGCGCGCGAGCACGCGATCGAAGCCGGCCTCGTCGATCAGGAACGCGTAATGCTGCGATCGGATCTCCCCCGCCTGTTCGTAAAAATCGAGCGACACGCGATTGTCGAGCGCGACGACCAGCATCGCGCCGAACGGCGTCGGCGGCGGCAATTCCAGCAGTTCGGTGAGGAAGCGGCTCGACGCATGCTTGTCGCGGCACCAGACGATCGTGTGGTTGAGCTGGACGTTCATGGCGGGTTCCCGGGAAGGGGACGGCGGTGGGCATGGACACACGATAGCCGATCGCGGCCCGTCCGCAAGCCGGGGCCGCGGCGAACCGGGCGGCACGCGCCATTCGTCGGCTGAAACGATCTGGACGAACGGCTACTTTTTCGGGAGCAAAGGTCATTGGCGCCGCTTTTTGCGCCGCCAAGAATTCCTGTCAAGCCATCGCCGTCATCCGCCGGATGACGAACGGGCGATGCGCAACAGGGAGACAGACGATGCGCTTCATGCTGAACGGCCAGCCGTTCGATTTCGACGGCGATCCCGATACGCCGCTCCTGTGGGTCATTCGCGACTCGGCCAGACTGACGGGCACCAAATACGGCTGCGGCATCGGCGCGTGCGGCGCCTGCACCGTGCATCTCGACGGCGAAGCCGCGCGCGCGTGCGTGCTGCCGGCGGCGAGCGTCGCGGGCCGCGCGATCACGACGATCGAAGGGCTGTCGCACGACCGCTCGCATCCGGTGCAGCGCGCGTGGATCGAGAAGGACGTGCCGCAATGCGGCTATTGCCAGTCGGGGATGGTGATGGCGACGGCCGCGCTGCTTGCGCGCCACCGCAAGCCGACCGACGCGCAGATCGACGCGGCCGTCACGAACCTGTGCCGCTGCGCGACCTATCAACGCATTCGCGAGGCGATCCATGTCGCGGCCGGCTGACGCGGTGCGGGCGCAGCCCGTGCCGAACGCGGCGCGACGCGTGTTCCTGAAGGGCGGCGTCGCGCTGGCGGGCAGCCTGCTGCTGCCGCTGGCATTCGGCGACGTCGTGCAGGCGGCCGGCGACGGCGCGCGCTTTCGCGAGATCAACGACTGGGTTCGCGTCGACGCGGACGGCCGGACGATCATCGGCTTGTCGCAGGCGGAAGTCGGGCAGGGCGTCCATACCGGGCTGCCGCAGGTGCTGGCCGACGAGATGGATGCCGACTGGCGCAGCGTGACGGTCGAGTTCGTCACGGGACGCGACGCGTACCGGATCGATGCCGCGAACGAGGCGCCGCAGCAATTCGTCGGCGCATCGATGTCGGCGACGATGTTCTACACGCGGTTGCGGATCGCGGGGGCGCAGGCGCGCTCGGCGTTCCTGCGGGCCGGCGCCGCGCGGCTCGGCGTGCGCGACACGCAGTGCGTGACGCGCGACGGCCGCGTCATCCATCCGCCGAGCGGGCGTTCGCTGTCGTACGGCGCGCTCGTCGACGACGCGGCCAGGCTGCCGCACGATCCGCAGCCGCGCCTGAAACCGGCTTCCGCGCACACGCTGATCGGCCGTCCGCTGCACAAGCTCGACGTGCCCGCGAAGGTCGACGGCAGCGCGATCTTCGGCATCGACGTGCAGGTGCCCGACATGCTGGTCGGCGCGCTGACGATGGCGCCGACGCTGAACGGCAAGCCGAGCGCCGTGAAGAACCGCGACGCATTGCGCGCGATGCCGGGCGTGGCGGACGTCGTGGTCGCGAAGGACGCGGTGATCGTCGTCGCGCAGACCTACTGGCAGGCGAAGAAGGCGTGCGACGCGGCGGACATCGTGTGGGACGCGGGCCCGACGCCGGCATTCGACAGCACGACGATCCTCGCGCAGCGCAAGGGCGCGCTGCAGGCGGAGCACGCGGTGGTCGCGACGCAGGTCGGCGAGCCCGGGCGCCATCTCGCCGAGTCCGGCAACGTCGTCGAAGCCGACTACCACACGCCGTACATCGTTCACGCGACGATGGAGCCCGTCAATGCGACCGTGCATGTGCGGGCCGGCGAGATCGAGGTCTGGGGGCCGATCCAGGGGCAGGACAAGGTGCGCTGGACGCTGTCGGCGCTGTTCGGCGTGCCGGCCGAGCGCGTGATCGTCAACACGACGTTTCTCGGCGGCAGCTTCGGCCGCAAGTACGTGCCCGATTTCGTCGTGCATGCGGCCGTCGCGTCGAAGGCGGTCGGGCGGCCCGTGAAGGTGATCCGCTCGCGCGAGGACGACATCCGTCACGGCTTCTACCGGCCGTGCGCGTCCGCGCGGTTTCGCGCGGCGCTCGGCCGCGACGGCCTGCCGGTCGCGCTGCATGCGCGCGTCGCCGGCCATTCGCTGTATGCGGCGATCAAGCGCGACCGCTACGACAAGGCGGGCGGCTGGGACGAGACGATGCTCGACGGCCTGTACGACCTTTGCTACGACGTGCCGAACCTGCTGGTCGATTCCGTCACGGTGATGCAGCCGATCCCGGTCAGCTTCATGCGCAGCGTCGGCAGCACGTCGACCGTGTTCTTCCTCGAAAGCTTCGTGAACGAGCTCGCGCATACGGTGCGGGCCGACCCGGTGCAATACCGGCGCGCGTTGCTGAAGCACGATGCGCTCGCGCTGCGCGTGCTCGATGCGACGGCCGCGCGCGCGAACTGGTTCGGCCGCGCGCCGGCCGGCCTGTCGCGCGGGGTCGCGTATTCGCTGTACACCGGGCGCGGCGGCGCGTTCAGCACGTACGTCGCGGCGGTCGCCGAGGTGCGCGTGACGCGCGGCAGCGTGAGGCTCGAGCGGATCGTGTGCGGGATCGACTGCGGCCGCGCGATCAATCCGCTGCTGATTCGCGAGATGGTCGAGGGCGGCGTCGGCTTTGCGCTCACCAACACGTTCAGGAGCGAAATCACGTTCGAGCACGGCGCGGTCGTGCAGCGCAATTTCGCCGACTATCCGCTGCTCGGCCTGGCCGCGATGCCGAAGATCGAGGTGGTGATCGTCGACAGCGACCGCGATCCGCAAGGCTGCGGCGAGGTCGCGTTGCCGCCCGTCGCGCCGGCGGTGGCGGATGCGATCTGGCGCGCGACCGGCGAGCGGCCGCGTTCGATGCCGTTCGATACGCCGCTCGCGACCTGAACGACCCGATATCCCCCACCGGCCGGCGGCGCCCCGCGCGTCGCCGGTCAATAGCAAGCATAACTACACGATTGGTCTGGAGACTTCGATGAAAACCTTTCGCACGGCCGCGACGGCCGTCTCGTTCGCGGCCGCCGCCGCATCGCCGGGCGCGCAGGCGCAGGGCAGCGTGACGCTGTACGGCATCGTCGACACCGGCGTGCAGTACTACAACCATGCGGCCGGCGGCGGCGCGGTCGCCGGCATGCCGTCGCTGACCGGCGAAGTGCCGTCGCGCTTCGGGTTGCGCGGCGTCGAGGCGCTCGGCGGCGGCTACCGCACGTTCTTCGTGCTCGAAAACGGCTTCGCGCTGAACTCGGGCGCGCTGAACTACGGCGGCCGCCTGTTCGGCCGGCAGGCGAACGTCGGCATCGATTCGCCGTACGGCACGCTCACGCTCGGGCGGCAGATGAACATGTCGATGCTCGTGCTGCTCAACGCCGACGTGATCGGCCCGTCGATTCATTCGATGGCCAGCTTCGACAGCTATCTGCCGAACGCGCGCAGCGACAGCGCGATCGGCTATCTCGGCCACTTCGGCGGCGTGACGCTCGGCGGTACGTACAGCACCGGGCGCGATGCGGCGGGCCCGGCCGGCCCGTCGGCCACGAACTGCGCGGGCAACGTGCCGGGCGACCCCGTCGCCTGCCGGCAATACACGATGATGGTCGCGTACGACGCACCGCAGTTCGGCGTGGCCGCATCGTACGACGTGATGCACGGCGGCACGGGCGCGTCGGCGCCGCTGTCGAGCCCAGGCTATACGGACACGCGCACGATCGTCGATGCGTACGTCAAGCTCGGCATCGCGAAGCTCGGCGCGGGCTGGATCCGCCGCAACACGGCGGCCGCGGCCCACAGCCAGTCGGACCTCTTTTTCGCGGGCGGCACGGTCTACGCGACGCCGGCGCTATCATTCGACGCACAGGCCGTGCGCTATCTGCTGCGCGGCCGCTACGACTCGAACCTGTTCGTCGGGCGCGCGAATTACAGCCTGTCGAAGCGCACGCTGGTCTATACGTCGGTCGGTTACATGACGAACAGCGCGTTCGGCACGTCGGCGGTGGCGGCAGGCGGCACGGTCGGCACCGGCCGCAACCAGGTCGGCGCGATGGCGGGCATCCAGCAGCGCTTCTGATGCGGCGGCGCGCTCCACGGAGACTTCGACGATGACGACCGATCTTCTCAGCGACGTGCTGACCGACCTGCGGGCCGATGCGGTCGTCACCGGACGCTTCACGCTGAGCGCGCCGTGGGCGATCCGCAAGCCGGCCGTCGCGGGCGCGCCGTTTCGCACCTGCGCGGGCAGCCCGTTCTTCCTGGCGGTCGCGGGCGCCGCGCCCGTGCACGTCGAGCCGGGCGACTTCGTGCTGCTGCCGCACGGCGACGAGCACGTGATGGCGTCGTCGCTCGACGTGCCGCCCGTGCCGTTCGACACGCTGATGGCCGACAAGGGCATCCGGCCGCGCTTCGATACGCCGCTCGAGTTCGTCGCGGGCGGCGGCGGCGCGACCAGCGAGCTCTATACGGGGATCGTCGTGTATCGCGACATCGTGCGCAGCCCGCTGTTCTCGGTGTTGCCGACGCTGATCCACGTGCGCGCCAACGATGCGGCCGTCGCGCCGTGGCTCGCGAGCACGCTGCAGAGCTTCATCCAGGAATCGATGGCGTGCCAGCCGGGCTGGGCGGTCGCCGCGACGCGCCTGGCCGACGTGCTGTTCGTGCAGCTGCTGCGCGCGCATCTGCAATCGTCGGCGAATCACACGGGCTGGCTGCGTGGCCTCACCGATCCGCAGATCGGCCGCGCGATGGCGCTGATGCATCGCGACCCGCGGCGCAACTGGCAGCTCGCGAGCCTCGCGGCCGAGGCCGGCATGTCGCGTTCGCGCTTTTGCGCGCATTTCGCCGAACTCGTCGGCGAGACGCCGATCGGTCATCTGACCGCCTACCGGATGTATCTGGCGAGCGGCGAGCTCGCGAACGGCAAGCTGCGCCTGATCGAGATCGCCGAGCGGGTCGGCTACACGTCGGAGAAGGCGTTCGCGCGCGCGTTCCATCGCTGGTCGGGGATGGCGCCGCGCCGCTATGCGCGCAACGCACGGGACCTGTATGACCTTGCACGACATGGATGACCGCGCGTTGCGCCATTGGGTGCCGGCGCTCGCGCGCGGGCTCGCGATTCTCGAAGCGGTCGCGGCCGGGCCGTCGCTCCCGACCGCCGCGGACCGGGCGACGCGGCTCGACGTGCCGCGCAACTCGATCGCGCGGTTGCTGAGGACGCTGGTCCGGCATGCGTTTCTGGTCGTCGATCCGCACGGCCGCTATCGGCCGGGGCCGGCCGCCGCGCGGGTCGCGGCCGCGTATCTCGGCGCGCGGCCGGAGGTCGCGCACGCGCAGCCGGTGCTGGACGCGTTGTGTGCGCGCAGCGGGCTCGCCGCGCAGTTGCTCGGGCGGGATGGCGCGGAAGTCGTCGTGCTCGCGCAGGCGGCGCCCGACGGGGCCGCGTGCCTCGTCACGCGCGTCGGCGCGCGGTTCGCGGGGCGGATAGAGGACGCTGCGGACGACCAAAGCGACGCGGCCGACACGGGTGGTCGGCCCGTCCGGCGGTTTGGCCGGCAACGCGCGTCGTGGCAGGAGGCTGGCATCGTCGCGATGCCGGTGGATGCGGGCGGGGCGCTCGCGATCGGCGTCGCGCTCGATGTGCCGGGCGACGCACGATGGCGGCGGATACCGGCAATGATCGACGACGCGGCCCGGCGCCTGGCGGACGCGCTGGCCGATCCGGCCGAGGCCGAGCGCCGCTGAGCGCCGTCGGCCGTCGTCGCGGCCCACCGGCGTGGATGCCGGCTGCGCGCGACCTTCGCGGCGGCGCGGGCCGACGGCCGGAGCGGGGCGGTACGACATGCCCCGCCCCGTTCGCGTCCGGCCGCTCGCCGCTACTCGCCGCTACTTGCCGTTACTCGCCGTTACTCGCCGGCGACGGCCGGCCCGCCGGTATTGCCGCGGCGGTTGCGGCGCTTCTCGGCCCATACGCGGAACCGGTCCATGTACAGGTAGACGACCGGCGTCGTATAGAGCGTCAGCACCTGCGACATGACCAGGCCGCCGGCGATCGCGATCCCGAGCGGCGCGCGCAATTCGGCGCCGTCGCCGTTGCCGAACGCGAGCGGCAGCGCGCCGAGCAGCGCCGCCATCGTCGTCATCATGATCGGGCGAAAGCGCAGCAGGCACGCTTCGTGGATCGCGTCGAACGACGACTTCCCTTGGTTGCGCGTCTGGTCGATCGCGAAGTCGACCATCATGATCGCGTTCTTCTTCACGATGCCGATCAGCAGGATCACGCCGATCAGCGCGATGATGCTGAACTCGGTCTTGAACAGCAGCAGCGCGAGCAGCGCGCCGACGCCGGCCGACGGCAGCGTCGACAGGATCGTGATCGGATGGATGTAGCTCTCGTACAGGATCCCGAGCACGATGTAGACGGCCAGCAGCGCGGCGAGGATCAGGATCGGCTGATCGTTCATCGACTGCTGGAACGCCTGCGCGGTGCCCTGGAAGCTGCCGACGATCGTCGGCGGAACCCCGACCTGCGCCATCGTCTGGTAGATCACCTGCGTCGCCTGCGACAGCGACACGCCCGGCGGCAGGTTGAACGAGATCGTCGTCGCGACGAACAGCCCCTGGTGGTTGACCGACAGCGGCGTCGTGCTCGGCCCGAAGGTCGCGATCGCCGACAGCGGGATCATCGTCGACTTCGACGTCGACACCGACGCGCCCGACGACGCGCTCGACTTGCCGCTCGCCGCGATCGAGTTGAGCGCCTGGTTGCGCGCCGAGTCGGACGCGATCGCCGCGGCGCTTTGCGCGGCCGTGCCGGCGCTCGACGTGCCGGCCGAGGTCGCGACGAAGGTGCCGGCGGCCGCGTTGGTGGTCTGCGAGCCGTTCGCGCTGCCGCCCGACGTGCTGATCCAAACCTGGTTCAGCATCTCCGGGCTCTGCCAGTATTTCGGCGCGACTTCCATCACGACGTGGTACTGGTTCAGCGGGTTGTAGATCGTCGAGACCTGGCGCTGGCCGAACGCGTCGTACAGCGTGTTGTCGATCTGCGCGGGCTTGATGCCGAACCGCGCGGCCGTCGCGCGGTCGATCGTCACCATGGCCTCCATGCCGCCTTGCTGCTGGTCGGAGTTCACGTCGGTCAGCTCGGGGCGCTTCTGCAGCGCCTCGGTCAGCAGCGGCCCCCACTTGTACAGGTCGGCGGTCGAATCGCCGAGCAGCGTGAACTGGTACTGCGCGTTGCTCTGCCGGCCGCCGACGCGAATGTCCTGCGCGGCCTGCAGGAACGTGCTCGCGCCGGCCACGTCCGCCAGCCGCGGGCGCAGCTGCTGGATCACCTGGTCGGCCGACAGCTTGCGCTCGGTGCGGTCCTTCAGCGTGACGAACATGAAGCCGGAGTTGGTTTGCGTGCCGCCGGTGAAGCCCGCGACGCTCTTCACGTTCGGGTTGGCCTGCACGATCCGCATCATCTCGGAGAACTTCAGCTTCATCGCCTGGAACGACGTGGACTGGTCGGCCCGAATGCCGCCGATCATCAGCCCGGTGTCCTGCTGCGGGAAGAAGCCCTTCGGCACGACGACGTACAGGTACACGTTCAGCCCGATCGTCGCGAACAGCGTCAGCAGGATCAGGAGCGGCCGGCGCAGCGCCCACGACAGCGAGCGCTCGTAGCCGCGCTGCAGGCGCGCGAAACCGCGTTCGAGGAAACGCCCGAAGCGGCCCTCGCTTTGCGGGTCGTGCTGTTCGGGCAGCAGGCGCGCGCACATCATCGGCGTGACCGTGAGCGACACCGCGAGCGACACGGCGATCGCGAGCGACAGTGTCAGCGCGAACTCGCGGAACAACCGCCCGACGATCCCGCCCATCAGCAGGATCGGCAGGAACACCGCGACGAGCGAGATGCTCATCGACAGCACCGTGAAGCCGACTTCGCGCGCGCCGTCGAACGCGGCCTGCATCCGCGGCTTGCCGTTCTCGATGTGCCGCGAGATGTTCTCGAGCACGACGATCGCATCGTCGACGACGAAGCCGGTCGCGACGATCAGCGCCATCAGCGACAGGTTGTCGATCGAGAAGCCGAGCAGGTACATCGCGCCGAACGTGCCGATGATCGAGATCGGCACCGCGACGCTCGGGATCAGCGTCGCGCGCCAGTTGCGCAGGAACAGGAACACGACCATCACGACGAGGCTGACCGCGATCAGCAGCGTATGCTCGGTGTCCTTCAGCGATGCGCGGATGGTGGTCGAGCGGTCGAGCACCGGCGTGACCGTGATGTCGGCCGGCAGCGACGCGGTGAGCTGCGGCAGCGCCGCGCGCACGCGGTCGATCGTGTCGATGATGTTCGCGCCGGGCGAGCGATAGAGGATCACGAGCACCGCGCGCTTGCCGTTCGACAGGCCGAGGTTGCGCAGATCCTCGACCGAATCGACGACGTCCGATAGGTCGGACAGCCGCACGGCCGAGCCGTTGCGGTAGGCGACGACAAGGTCGCGGTATTGCGACGCCTGGGACGCCTGGTCGTTCGTGTAGAGCTGGTAGTGCTGCGGGCCGAATTCGATCGCGCCCTTCGGCGCGTTGGCGTTCGCGGACGCCAGCGCCGCGCGCACGTCCTCGAGGCCGATCCCGTAGTGGAACAGCGACTGCGGTTCGAGCTCGACGCGCACGGCCGGGTTCGCGGAGCCGCTCACGGTGACCTGGCCGATCCCGTCGATCTGCGACAGCGACTGCTGCAGCACCGTGGACGCGGCGTCGTACAGCTTCGCGGGCGACGACGTCTCCGACGTCAGCGACACGATCATGATCGGCGAATCGGCCGGGTTGACCTTGCGGTACGTCGGGTTGCTCTTCAGCGCGGCGGGCAGGTCGGCGCGCGCCGCGTTGATCGCGGCCTGCACGTCGCGCGCGGCGCCGTCGATGTCGCGGTTCAGGCCGAACTGCAGGATGATCCGCGCATTGCCGACCGTGCTCGTCGACGTCATTTCGGAGACGTCCGCGATCGAGCCGAGGTGCCGCTCGAGCGGGCTCGTCACGCTGGTCGCGACCGTTTCCGGGCTCGCGCCCGGCAGCGACGCCTGCACCGAGATCGTCGGGAAGTCGACCTGCGGCAGCGGCGACACCGGCAGCTTGATGAACGCGAACAGGCCCGCGAGCGCGACGCCGAGCGCGAGCAGCGTCGTCGCGACGGGGCGGGTGATGAAGGGGCGCGACAGGTTCATCGGTTATGCGCCCGTGTGCTTGCCTGCATCGGCGCCTGGCCCGTGCCGTTCGAACCAGCCGCGCACGCGGCGCGCGAGCGAATCGAAGCCGAGGTAGATCACGGGCGTCGTGAACAGCGTCAGCACCTGCGACACGATCAGGCCGCCGGCGATCGCGATCCCGAGCGGCTGGCGCAGCTCGGAGCCCGCGCCGGAGCCGACGATCAGCGGCACCGCGCCGAGCAGCGCGGCGAGCGTCGTCATCAGGATCGGCCGGAAGCGCAGCAGGCAGGCCTGGTAGATCGCCTCGCGCGGCGGCTTGCCTTCGACGCGTTCGGCCTCGAGCGCGAAGTCGATCATCATGATCGCGTTCTTCTTCACGATGCCGATCAGCAGCACGATGCCGATGATCCCGATGATGTCGAGGTCGTGCCCGGTGATCATCAGCGCGAGCAGCGCGCCGACGCCGGCCGACGGCAGCGTCGACAGGATCGTGATCGGGTGGATGTAGCTCTCGTACAGCACGCCGAGCACGATGTACATCGTGACGACCGCCGCGAGGATCAGGAACAGCTGGTTCGACAGCGACGCCTGGAACGCGAGCGCCGCACCCTGGAAGCGCGTCTGGAACGAGCCGGGCAGGCCGATGTCCTTCTCGGCGGCCTCGATCGCCTTGACCGCTTCGCCGAGCGACGCGCCCGGTGCGAGGTTGAACGAGATCGTCGTCGACGGGAACTGCGACAGGTGCGCGACCAGCAGCGGCGACGGCCGCTCGTGGAACGACGCGATCGACGACAGCGGCACCTGGCCGCCGCCGGCCGACGGCAGGTAGATGTCGTTCAGCGATTGCGCGTAGTGCTGCTCCTTCGGCTCCGATTCGAGAATCACTCGGTACTGGTTCGACTGCGTGAAGATCGTCGACACGATGCGCTGGCCGAACGCGTCGTACAGCGCGTTGTCGACGGTCGCCGGCGTGATGCCGAAGCGCGCGGCGCTCGCGCGGTCGATCTCGATGTATACCGACTGGCCGTTGCTCTGCAGGTCGGTCGCGACGTCGGCGAGCGACGGCTCCTGCTGCAGCCGCGCGACGAGCTTCGGCACCCAGGTCGCGAATTCTTCCGAGTTGGGGCTCGTCAGCATGAACTGGTACTGCGTCGGGCTGACCGTCGAGTCGATCGTCAGGTCCTGCACCGGCTGCATGAACAGCGAGATGCCGGTGATGTTCGACACGCGCTGCTGCAGGTCGCGGATGATCTGCGCGGCGGTTTCGGTGCGTTCGTCGCGGGCCTTCAGGTTGATCAGCATCCGGCCGCTGTTCAGCGTGATGTTGCTGCCGTCGACGCCGATGAACGACGTGAGGCTGTCGACGTTCGGATCCTTCAGGATCTCGGCCGCGAGCGCCTGCTGGCGTTCGGCCATCGCGCCGTACGAGATCGACTGCGGCGCCTGCGTGATCGCCTGGATCACGCCGGTGTCTTGCGCGGGGAAGAAGCCCTTCGGCACGAACACATAGAGCAGGGCGGTCAGCCCGAGCGTCAGCAGCGCGACGACGAGCGTCGAGCGCTGGCGGTTCAGCACCCATTCGAGCGCGACCGCGTAGCGCGCGATCACCCAGTCGATTGCCTGGTGCACGCGCGCCTCGAAGCGGTGGCTCTCCGGCGGCGGCGAATGGCGCAGCAGCTTCGCGCACATCATCGGCACGAGCGTGAGCGACACGATCGCCGAGATCACGATCGTCACCGCGAGCGTGATCGCGAATTCGTGGAAGAGGCGCCCGACCACGTCGCCCATGAACAGCAGCGGGATCAGCACCGCGATCAGCGAGACCGTCAGCGAGATGATCGTGAAGCCGATCTGCCGCGAGCCCTTCAGCGCGGCCTCGAGTCCCGATTCGCCTTCCTCGACGTAGCGCGCGATGTTCTCGATCATCACGATCGCATCGTCGACGACGAAGCCGGTCGCGATGGTGAGCGCCATCAGCGACAGGTTGTTCAGCGAGAAGCCGGCCATGTACATCACCGCGAGCGTGCCGATCAGCGACAGCGGCACCGACAGGCTCGGGATGATCGTCGCGTAGACGTTCGCGAGGAACAGGTACATCACCAGCACGACCAGCGCGACCGCGAGCAGCAGCTCGAACTGCACGTCGCGCACGGCCGCGCGGATCATCGTCGTGCGATCGGTGACGATCTCGACGTCGAGCGCGGCCGGCAGCGTTTCCTGCAGCTTCGGCAACTGCGCCTTGATCGCGTCGACGGTCGCGATCACGTTCGCGCCCGGCTGGCGCTGCACGTTCAGGATGATCGCCGGGTCCGCATTCACCCACGCGCCGAGCTTGGTGTTCTCCGAGCCGGCGACGACCGTCGCGACGTCGGTCAGCATCACCGGGCGGCCGTTCTTGTACGCGACCACCGCGCTGTTGTACTGGTCGGCGCTCGTCAGCTGGTCGTTCGCGTTGATCGTGTACGCGCGCGTCGGGCCGTCGAAGTTGCCCTTCGGCGTGTTGACGTTCAGGTTCGAGATCGTCGTGCGCAGGTCGTCGAGGTTCATCCCGTACTGCGCGAGCGCGGTCGGGTTCGCCTGGATCCGCACGGCCGGGCGGTTGCCGCCCGACAGGCTGACGAGGCCGACGCCGGCGATCTGCGAGATCTTCATCGCGAGGCGCGTGTCGGCCAGGTCCTGCACCTGCGTGAGCGGCAGCGTCTTGGACTTGACGGCGAGCGTCAGCACCGGTGCATCGGCCGGGTTCACCTTCGCGTAGATCGGCGGAGCCGGCAGGTCGGACGGCAGCAGGTTGCCGGCCGCGTTGATCGCGGCCTGCACTTCCTGTTCGGCGATGTCGAGCGGCAGGTCGAGCGAGAACTGCAGCGTGATCACCGACGCACCGGCCGAGCTTTGCGACGACATCTGGTTCAGCGACGGCATCTGCCCGAACTGGCGTTCGAGCGGCGCGGTGACCGACGACGTCATCACCTCCGGGCTCGCGCCCGGGTAGAAGGTCTGGACCTGGATCGTCGGGTAGTCGACCTCGGGCAGCGCGGCGAGCGGCAGAAAGCGCAGCGCGACGAGGCCGGCCAGCATGATCGCCGCCATCAGGAGGGCGGTGCCGACCGGCCGGAGAATGAAGAGGCGGGATGGATTCATCGAGCGGCCCGCGCGTTACTGGGCCGCGGGGGCCGCGGCTTGCGACGCGCCGTGCCGGTGTCCGCCGCGATGGCCGGCTGCACCGGACGCAGCCGATGCGCCCGACGCCGCGCCGGCGCCGTGCGCGCCCGAGGCGCCTTTCGGCTTGTCGGCCGGAATCGAGATCTTCGAGCCTTCGCGCAGGCGGTCCGAGCCGTCGGTCACCACGCGCTCGCCGAGCATCACGCCGCTGACGATGCTCGTGCGTTCGCCGTCGACCGGGCCGATCGTGACCTTGCGCACGGTCACCGTGTTGTCGGGCTTCACGACGTACACGAACTGGCCGATCGAGCCGGTCAGCACCGCGGAGGTCGGCACGATCGTCGCGTTGCGCAGCACGTCGACGAGCAGTCGCGTGTTCACGAACTGATTCGGGAACAGCATGCCTTCCTTGTTATCGAAGTTCGCGCGCAGCTTGACCGTGCCGGTGCTCGTGTCGATCTGGTTGTCGAGCGTCGCGAGCGAACCCGTCTCGAGCGGCACGGTGTTGTTGCGGTTGTACGCGGTGACCGACAGCTTCCGGCCCGCGTTCACCTGCTTGAGGATCTGCGGCAGGTTGTCTTCCGACGTCGTGAAGATCACGCTCATCGGCTGCAACTGCGTGATCACGACGATGCCGTTGGTGTCGCCCGGCGTCACGTAGTTGCCGGGGTCGACCTGGCGCAGGCCGACGCGGCCCGACACCGGCGCCGTGATGCGCGCATACGTGAGGTTCAGTTTCGCGGAATCGATCGCGGCCTGGTCGGTCTTCACCGCGCCTTCGTACTGCTTGACGAGCGACGCCTGCGTATCGACGGTTTGCGACGCGATCGAGTCCTGCGACAGCAGCGTCTGGTAGCGCTTCAGGTCGAGGCGGGCCGTCGCGAGCAGCGCCGCGTCGCGCGCATGCGTGCCTTCGGCGTTCTCGAGCGCGACCTGGTACGGACGCGGGTCGATCTGCGCGAGCACGTCGCCCTTCTTGACGATCTGGCCTTCCTGGAACGACACCGATTGCAGATAGCCCGACAGTTGCGTCTTCACCGTCACGTTCGCGAGCGGCGTGACGGTGCCGAGCGCGGACAGCACGATCGGCATTTCGCCCTGCGTCGCGGTGGCGACCTGCACCGGCTGCGGAACGTTCGCCATCGCGGCGGGGCCGCCGCGGCCGCGATGGCTGCCAGCGGCCGCGCTGGCGCCCGCGCCTTGCGCTGAACTGCCTGCCGCGGGCGTGCGGTTCCACGGATGCCACCACAGCAGGCCGCCGATGACGACGACCGCGACGGTGCCGAGCAGCAGCGTGCGGCGCGGGCGCCGTGCGGCGGCGGGCGCGGGGTCTTTCGAAGGGGGCGTGGGCTTTTGTTCGTTATCCATCGTGTTCTGTCAGGAAGACGGCGCGGCGTGCCGGAAATCGGACTGCTGGGCTGCGCGTGGGCGTGCGGGTGACGGGACGGGGCGGCCCGGCTCGGTCCGGGGCCCCGCCGATCCGCGCGGGAAAAGAGCGGTGCGCGCCGCGAATGCGGCGCGACGATGGGCATGATCCTACGTGCCGTCCCCGTTACAGTCCAGCGGTCTATCTTTCAACGGGTTACGGTCGTTACAGAACGCGACACGGCGATGACGAAACGATTACACGCCGATGCGCCGGGCCGGCGCGCCGCCGATTTCGCGGGTGATTTTCGCGATGCATTCCTGCAGCGCGGGCACCACGTGTTCCTGCAGCCATTCGGGCGGGCACTGGTGCGACGCGCCGCCGCAATTCACCGAATAGCGTTGACCCGACGGGCCGACGAAACCGGCCGCGACCGCATTGAGGCCCTCGCGCCATTCGCCGATCGCGATCGCATGGCCGTCGCGCATCGCTTCGTCGAGCGCGGGCGTGAGGCGAGCGGACACGTGCGGCCAGTCGTCGCCGGCGGTGGTGCGCAGCGATTCGAGCAGCAGGCGACGCTCGTCGTCCTCCAGCGCGGCGAGATACGCGCGGCCGACGGCCGTACGCGCGATGTCCATCCGCGAGCCGATCTCGAGGCGCGTGACGAGCACGGCCGAGCGCGGGCGGATCACGTCGATCGCGACCATGTCGAGGCGGTCGCGCACCGCGAGGTGCACGGACAGCGACGTGCGTTCGGCCAGCTCGATCATGAACGGCCGCGAACGCGCGCGGATGTCGAAGTTGCGCAGGAAGCCGTGGCTCAGTTCGAGCACCGACGCGGTGAGCACGAAGCGCTCGCTGTCGGGCAACTGGAACAGGAAGCCGGCGCTGACGAGCGTCGCGGTGATGCGCGAGACGGTCGGCTTCGGGATGCCGGTCAATTAGGTCAGTTCGCGGTTGCTGACGGGCGCGTCGGCAGCCGCGATACGGCGCAGCACGGCGAGGCCGCGGGCGAGGGCGGTGATCTCGTCGGGTGACGATTCACGGTCCCGCGACGCGGGAGGGGTTACAGTTGTCGACACGAGGGATTCTCTCTAATTCCGAAACTCGATTTCAATTTTGTTGGTATTGTAGGACTATTGTCAAAAGATGCATGTTCCGTGGGTGAACCGGTCATTGGATGAGATTTTACGGGTTCACCCTTGGTTTATTAGGAAAACGCTCAAATGAGCGTTGCCGGAAAGTGCATGAACCGGTGCAAATACCGCTTGACTTGTCGGGCGGAAACGGAAAGAATGTCTCACGTTTTCGAAACATCGTTTCAAGAGTTTAACCGGCAACGATGTTTCGCGCAGTCTCTCAGGTTCTAGCACGGCCCTCGGAATGGCTAGAACTTTTTTAGCGCCACGGTCTCCGTGGCGCTTTTTTTTGCCTGTCTTCCGACGGTCCGCCCGGACGCGTCGGCCCGTATTATCTCCTGATCGCCACAAATGCCCGTCCGGGCCAGTTTCGCGCGTGCTGGCACGCGCGATGGGCGCCGTCTGTACGCTTCCCGCACGCAAAAAAAAGCGCGACGCCCGCAGTGGGCATCGCGCGTGAAACGGCGTGGAGCGCCGACGAATGAACGGTGATGAAGAAAGGACGCCCGGTTAGGGACGCCCGGTTAGGGACGCCCGGTCAGGGACGCCCTGCAGGGGCGCAACGCCCCCTCGCGCGAGGCGGTCAGTCCTTCGCGAGCTTGATGCTGGTCTGCTCGGCCGTCAGGTAGCCGACGCTGGCGCCGAAGCGATCCTTGTAGTTCGCGCGCACGAGCGGGTCGAGCGTCGGCTTGACCTTGTCGTGCAGCGGCGTTTCCCAGTCGCCCGCGTGCTGGAAGTTGCTCATGATGTAGGTCCAGCCGTTGATCTCGTCGACCGCGTGCAGGCCCGTCGATTCGGCGCCGGCCGGGCACGACAGCACGCGCGCGAGCGACTTCGTGTCGACGTTGTAGGCCCACAGGAAGTTGTTCACGTGCATGCCCGAGTCTTCGCCGATGAACAGCGTGCGCAGCTTTTCGGAGAACTTCAGGTTGTCGGGGTTCGCGATCTTGTCCGGGTTCGCGAGGTTGCCGAGCGCATCGGCCGCGGCGAGGTCCTCACCGACCAGCGCGGCCGGCGCGCCCATGTCGACCGGCACCCATTCGCTGTCGATCGCGCCGCCCGTCGTGTCGCGCTGGCCGGCCTTCAGGTTCAGCGCGTAGACGGCGCCCGCGGCGATCTTCTTGTCGACCGCGACGTCGCGCGACACCGCATTGCCCTTGACCATCGACGTTTCGATCCGCGACATCGCCGTGTAGACGATCTTGTCCTTCGCGTTCACGGTCGTGCCTTCGAGCTTCGTGAACGCCATGCTGCCGCCGAGCAGCGCCGCGTAGCGGTGCGTCTCGAGGAACGCGGCCGCCTTTTCCATCCCCGGCTTCACGCGCATCCAGTTGAACTTGCCGCCGAAGTGGATCTTCGTGTAGCTCGCATCGTTCGGATCGGTGGTCACCAGGTCCATGATGTCCGACGCCTTCAGCGTGTTCGCGAGCGTTTCGATCTCGCCGCTGGTCGCGTGGCCGATCTTGATCCACGTCAGCGTCGCGGTGCCGGCGCCGGCGGACGACGTCTGCGTCCACTTCGCGACGTACAGCGTGCCGGCCGACAGGTCGGCCGCCTTGTCGGCGACGAACATGAACAGGCCGCCGTTGGTCGCGTCGTCGCCCATCATCACGGTGCGCTGGTCGGGCATCACCTGGATCAGCTCGTGCGAGATGCGGCCGAGGCAGTAGTGCTTCTTCACGGTGCCGGTGCCGTCCGGGTTCACGGTGATCTCGGGCAGGTGGCCGTAGTGGTAGGGGTTCGCCTTCGTCTCGTCGCCGAAGGTGTTCTTGCTGAACGCCTTGAACTGCGCGTCGGTCGCGGCCTTCGTCGCGTCCGGCTCGTATTCCTCGCTCGACAGGTGCGTGCCCCACGGCGACAGGCTCGCGCCGCAGGTGATCCACAGGCCGTGCGCCTTCGACGTGTCGACGTTGTGGTACTTCACGACCTTCAGCGCGCCGGTGGCCGGGTCCTGGTCGAGCGTGAGCACGGCGATCGGCGACGGCAGCTGGCCGTACTGCGACGCGCTCGCCTGGTCGCGCGTCGTGTATTCGAACTGCACGACCGCGAACACCGTGTTGCCCTTCACGCCCGGCACGTTCGCGTTCTTCAGCGTCAGGAGCGAGCTGCCGTCCGGGCAGTCGGAATAGAACTGGCGCTCCTTGCCGGCGACCGAGCGATCGATGATCGGCTGGTTGTTGATGTCGTAGTAGCCGCCCGCGAGCGTCGTGCCGCCCTTGCCGTCCGGCACCATGTCGCCCGTCACGAAGAACGGCCGGTACGCGAGCTTGAAATTGCGCGACGAGCCGTCCGAGAACGACACCGACAGCGTCGAGCCGACCGTCGTCGTGGCCATCGCGGCCGCGTTGTCGAGCGTCGGCGCGGCCATCGCCGAGAATGCCGCCGACGTATAGGCAGCGGCGACCGGGGCCGGCGTCGACGCGGGATCGTCGTCGCCGCCGCAACCCGTCAGCAGGGCCGGCAGCGCGAGGCCGGAAAGGGGAAGCATCGGCGCGCCGGCGAGGATCTTCAGGGCCTGACGACGGGAAGCATTGGGCAACGCGGGCATGTGGAGTCCAGTTTCGGTTGTTGGAAGAATGGCCTTCGCGAAGCGGGCGAGCGGCAAGCTCCGCGAAGGCATATTGAAAACTGGACGGAAGTGTAAGGACGATAGATGAAAGTTTTTTGAATTGAAAACGTAATGACGCGTCCGGGGGCGTTCAGCGGGTCAATCGCGCTCGGGCGTGGCCGAGATGCGGTGGATCGACAGGTCGGCGCCGTCGAATTCGGCTTCGCGGTCGAGACGCAGGCCGACGGTCGCCTTCAGCGCGCCGTAGACGAGCGTGCCGCCCGCGCTCGCGAGTGCGATGCCGCCGAGCGTGCCGACGAGCTGCGACAGGAACGACACGCCGCCGAGGCCGCCGAGCGCCGGCTGCCCGAACACGCCGGCCGCGATGCCGCCGAGCGCGCCGCACATCCCGTGCAGCGGCCAGACGCCGAGCACGTCGTCGATGCGCCAGCGGTTCTGCACGCAGGTGAACATCGCGACGAACAGCGCACCGGCTGCGGCGCCCGTGACGAGCGCGCCGATCGGGTGCATCACGTCGGAGCCCGCGCATACCGCGACGAGGCCAGCGAGCGGCCCGTTGTACGTGAAGCCCGGGTCGTTGCGGCCGGCCATCCATGCCGCGAGCGTGCCGCCGACCATCGCCATCAGCGAGTTCACCGCGACGAGGCCGCTGATCTTGTCGAGCGTCTGCGCGCTCATCACGTTGAAGCCGAACCAGCCGACCGCAAGCACCCAGGCGCCGAGCGCGAGGAACGGGATGTTCGACGGCGGGTGCGCGGCGATCCGGCCGTCCTTCGCGTAGCGGCCGTGGCGCGCGCCGAGCAGCAACACGGCCGGCAGCGCGACCCAGCCGCCGAACGCATGCACGACGACCGAGCCCGCGAAGTCGTGGAACGGCGCGCCGAACGCGTGCGTGAGCCAGGCTTGCACGCCGAAGCGCTCGTTCCACGCGATCCCTTCGAAGAACGGATAGATGAAGCCGACGATGATCAGCGTCGCGACGAGCTGCGGGTTGAACTTCGCGCGCTCCGCGATGCCGCCGGACACGATCGCCGGGATCGCCGCGGCGAACGTCAGCAGGAAGAAGAAGCGCACGAGCGCGTAGCCGTTGTGCTGCGACAGCGTGCCGATGTCGTCGAAGAATTCGACGCCGTACGCGATCGTGTAGCCGATGAAGAAATACGCGAGTGTCGACACCGAGAAGTCGACCAGGATCTTCACGAGCGCGTTGACCTGGTTCTTCTTGCGGACCGTGCCGAGTTCGAGAAATGCGAAGCCCGCATGCATCGCGAGCACCATGACGGCGCCGATCAACAGGAACAGGGTGTCGACGCCGGATTTCAGACCATCCATGCCGTTACTTCCTTGCGCAAAAAACGGGCAAGGAATGCAAGTATCGAGCCAACCTGGTGAACGACTGCGTGAAATTGGTGCCCGGTTGCCGCGCGATGCGGCATTCCGGTGAATCGCGCACGGGATCGGGGCGTGATCGAGGGCGAGCGACGGCGGTGCCGGCTGCACGCACGTGGTGCGGCGCGTGCTGAACTGGTGCGTACGACGAACGAAGCGGTGCGCGGCGTGCGCGGTCACGCACCGATCTGGCGCGTCAGTGGCGCGCGAACAGCGCGGGCGGCCGGCGCAGCCGCAGCGCGCACGCCGACCAGTAGGCGGCGACGGTCGCCAGCCCGAGCGCGGCGAACGCGAGCGCCGCGAAGCCCGCGAGCGACTGGCCGTCGCCGTCGGCGCCGAGGATGCCTTGCGCGACGATCAGCGCGGCCGTCCAGAAGCCGATCACGGCCTGCGTGAGCAGACGCGCGCATGCGATGCGGCGCGGACGCCCCGATTCGGCGAGGCGGCGCGCCGACGGCGCACGCAGGCACAGGAACAGGGTGGCGGCGAGCAGCGCGGCCAGGACGATGAGCCAGTCGACGAGGAAAGCCATAACGAGGAAAAGTGGGGGACACGTACGAAGCGTGCCCACTTTAGAGGCATGGCGCGTGCGATTGAATCAGACGAATCCGAAATTGAAAGGCATTTTTAATGCCGGGTCGTGATTGGGCCTGTTCCACAGGCGGTATCATCGACACCGGTCCAACCACGAGGTCGTGCAACGCGCGGCCGGAGATTGCTGATGAACATGAAGACATCGCGGGCGCGTCGCGTGCCCGGGTCCGTGCTGGCGGCCGTGGCCGCCGGTGCGCTGCTGTTGCTCGCGGGCTGCGAGAAGTCCGGTACGCCGGTCGCGCAACCCGATACGGCCGCGAGCGCGGCCGCCGACGCCGCGAACAATGCGGCAAAGGCGCTCGACCAGGTGGCGAGCACCGTCAACCAGCAGATCAACGCGGCGAAGGCCGGTATCGCGTCCGCGGCGTCGGCCGTGCCGCCGTTGTCCGCGAGCGGCCTCGCGTCGGCCGCGCAGGCGCAGATCGACGCGGCGGCGTCCGCGGTCGTCGCGCATGCGGCTTCCGAAGCGGGCGCGAAGATCGCCGAAGCCGGCAAGAAACTCCAGCAGTGGAGCCAGCAGAGCGCCGCGGGGGCCAAACCCGCGAGCGGTGAATGACGCGGGCTTGCACGATCCGCAAAATGTAATTATTATGGTTACACATTTCGCCGGTTGCGGGTCGGGCCGGCGTCGCCGAGTGAGTCAGGAATGAATACCAGCAGCCGGTTCGCGTTTGCCGTTCACGTGCTTGCCTTGCTGTCGATGCAGGAAGGCGTACCGTTGTCGTCCGACATCATCGCGGGCAGCGTGAATACGAATCCGGCGCTGATTCGCCGGCTGCTGTCGATGCTGGCGGCCGCAGGCCTGACCACGTCGCAGCTCGGCGCGGGCGGCGGCGCGCTGCTGGCGCGCGAGCCCGGCGAGATCACGCTGCTCGACGTGTATCGCGCGGTCGACGATGCGCAACTGTTCGCGCTGCATCGCGAGGCGCCGAATCCGGCATGTCTCGTCGGGCGGCACATTCAGAGCGCGCTGACCGGCTATATCGGCGACGCGCAGCGCGCGATGGAGGCGTCGCTCGCCACGCGCACGCTGGCCGACGTGACGGCCGACATGCTGGATCTGGAGCAGCGCACGCAACGGGCGGCGCGCGCCGGCGGGTGACCGGCGCCGGGTGCCACGCGGGTATCCGGCGGCAGGCAGGGCGGGAAGCCGGACGGCGCGTACGCGCGGCGATCGGCACGACGGGGGCTTTGCCCCGTTTTTTTCGGTCTTATATGTAATTGAGTATGTTACACATTTTCATTTCTGGAGAATCGATATGACGCAACGTTCATTGAATATCGCACTGTTCGGCGCCACCGGCATGATCGGCACGCGCATCGCGGCGGAAGCCGTGCGGCGCGGCCACCGCGTCACGGCGCTGTCGCGCCATCCGCGCGCATCCGTCGAAGGCATCACCGCGAAGGCGGCCGACCTGTTCGACGCGGCCAGCATCGCGGCCGCGCTGCCGGGCCATGACGTCGTCGCCAGCGCGTACGGCCCGAAGCAGGAAGATGCGGCGCAGGTCGTCGCGGCCGCGAAGGCGCTGGTCGCCGGCACGCGCCAGGCCGGCCTGAAGCGGCTCGTCGTGGTGGGCGGCGCAGGTTCGCTCGAAGTCGCGCCGGGCAAGCAGCTCGTCGACACCGAAGGATTCCCGGAGGCGTACAAGGCGCAGGCGCTCGCGCACCGCGATGCGCTCGACTACCTGAAGACGGTCGCCGATCTCGACTGGACCTTCTTCGCGCCGGCCGCGTTGATCGCGCCGGGCGAGCGCACCGGCACGTTCCGCACGGGCGTCGGCAAGCTGATCGTCGACGCGCAGGGCAACAGCAAGATCTCGGTGGAAGACTACGCGGTCGCGTTCGTCGACGCACTCGAGCAGGACAGCTTCGTGCGCGAGATCGCGACGGTCGCGTATTGAGCGGCATGACGGCCGGCGGCCGGTGAGCGCCGGCCGGCCCGGCGCGACGTGCGAGCCGCGACGCGCAGTCAATTTCGGGCGATGCCACTCCGGCGGTGGCGTCGCCTGTTTCGTTTGGCGCGGCGGACGAATCGTCTGCGTGCCGGATCGGTATTTACACCGGTCGACGCGCCGCGGCAGTTTTCATATTGTTCCCCGTTGGGCAGGATGAATAGAATAAATTTCTATCGACGAGGGAATGGAGAAATGGACGCCATCGATCGCAAGCTGCTGGAGCTGCTGCAGGCGGATGCCACACTGCCGATCGCGGAACTGGCACAGCGCGTGAACCTGTCGCAGACGCCATGCTGGAAGCGCGTGCAGCGGCTGAAGGAAACCGGCGCGATTCGCGCGCAGGTCGCGCTGTGCGATCCGCGCAAGCTCGGGGTCGGCACGACCGTGTTCGTCGCGATCCGCACGAACCAGCACACCGAGGAATGGGCGCAGCGTTTCACGCAGGCGGTGCGCGACATGCCGGAAGTGGTCGAGGTCTACCGGATGAGCGGCGAGACCGATTACCTGCTGCGCGTCGTGGTGGCCGGCATCGACGACTACGACCGCGTCTACAAGCAACTGATTCGCACGGTGCCGCTGTTCGACGTCAGCTCGTCGTTCGCGATGGAGCAGATCAAGTATTCGACCGCGCTGCCCGTGCGCGATCTGGCCGAGCCCGCCTGACGGGCACCCCGCCGCGCCGGCCGCGCGGCTTCAGCGGCCGCGCGCCAGCGCGCGTGCGCGTTCGTCGGCCAGCGCGTCGCGGCGCACGAAATCCGCGACGAACGGGCTGGCCGGATGATGGTGCAGCGCATACGGCGTATCCCATTGCGCGAGCTGCCCGTCCTTCATCACGCCGATCCGGTCGGCGATCGCGAACGCTTCCGCCTGATTGTGCGTGACCAGGATCGCGGTGTGGCCCGTGTGCTTCAGGATGTCGCGCAGCTCGAATGCGAGCCGCTCGCGCGTATCGACGTCGAGATTCGAGAACGGCTCGTCGAGCAGCAGCAATTCCGGCGACGGCGCGAGTGCGCGCGCGAGGGCGACGCGCTGCTGCTGGCCGCCCGACAGTTCGTGCGGATACGCATCGCCGGAATCGGCGAGGCCGACGAGTTCGAGCATCTCCGCGACGCGCAGGCGCCGTTCGGCCTTCGGCAGGCGCCGCAGGCCGAACGCGACGTTGTCGGCCGCGCTCAGGTGCGGAAACAGCGCGTAATCCTGGAACATCATGCCGATGCGCCGGCGCTCGGGCGGCACGTCGAGCGACGGCGCCGCGACGGGCGTGCCGTCCAGCACGATGCGTCCCATGCGCACCGGTTCGAAGCCGGCGATCGCGCGCAGGACGGTGGTCTTGCCGCAGCCTGACGCGCCGAGCAGGCAGCCGATGTCGCCGCGCGGCAGCGCGAGGCTCAGGCCGTCGACCACGGTGCGGCGGCCGTGCGGCGTGTCGTAGGCGATGCAGAGGTCGTCGAGTTCGAGCAGGTTCACGGTGTCAGGCTCCGATCTTGTGGCGGGTGCGGGCGAGCAGGATCACGGGCACGAGCCCGGCCAGCACGATCGCGAGCGCGGCGACCGCGCCTTCTTCATAGGTGCCGCGCGCGGCTTCCGCATACAGCCAGGTCGCGAGCGTGTCGAAATTCAACGGGCGCAGCAGCAGCGTCGCCGGCAATTCCTTCATCGCGTCGACGAACACCAGCAGCGCGCTCGTCGTGAGCGCGGGCCGCAACAGCGGCAGGTGAACGCGGCGCAGCGTGCCGCCGGCCGTCTCGCCGAGCGAGCGCGCGGCCTGTTCGAGCGACGGCGGAATGCGCGCGAGGCCGGCCTCGATGCCGCCGGCCGGGATCGCGAGGAAACGCACGGTATAGGCGATCACGAGCGCGGTGGCCGAGCCCATCAGCAGCAGCCCGTCGCGGCCGAGCGCCGCGCCGAACAGCCGGTCGGCCGCCGCGAACGGAATCAGCAGGCCGATCGCGAGCACGGTGCCCGGCACCGCGTAGCCGAGGCTCGCGATCCGCGCGCACAGGCGGGCAGGGCCCGTACGGGCGCTGTCGCGTTGTGCGCGGGCGGCCCACGCGACGACGAGCCCGCACGCGAGCGTCGTGGCGGTGGCGGCGGTCGCGATCGTCAGCGTGTTCGCGAGCCCGGTCATCAGTTGCGCGGAGACGCCGCCGACGAGGTGCAGCCGCTTGGCCGTTTCGACCGCGAGGTACGCGGCCGGTGCGCCGAAGCCGAGCAGGACGGGCAGCCAGCCGAGCACGGCGGCGCCCAGCGCGGCCGCGCCGGTCAGGCGGCGCGGCGCGATCGGCCGCATGCGCCGGCCGTGCGCATAGCGCTGGCGGCGGCGCCCGTAGCGTTCGAGCGCGATCGTGCCGACGACGATCGCGAGCATCGCGAGCGCGATCTGCGCGGCGCCGGCGAGATCGGAGCGCGTGATCCACGTCGTATAGACGGACACGGTCAGCGTCTGCACGCCGAGAAATTCCGACGCGCCGATATCGTTCAGCGTTTCGAGCAGCGCGAGGCTCACGCCGACCGCGATCGCCGGGCGGGCCAGCGGCACGACGACGCGCCAGAACGTCGCGAGGCGGCCCGCGCCGAGCGTGCGCGCGGCTTCGAGCAGGCTCGCGGACTGCGTGACGAACATCGCGCGCGTGCTCAGATAGACATAGGGATACAGCACGAAGCCGAGCACGAAGATCGCGCCGGGCAGCGAGCGCAAATCGGGCAGGCGGAACTGGCGCGGGCTGTCGAAGCCGAGCAGCCAGCGGATCGCGCCCTGCACGGGGCCGATCGGATGCAGCAGGTCGAGATACGCGAACGCGACGATGTAGGTGGGGACCGCGAGCGGCAGCAGCAGCGCCCAGGTCAGGATCCGGCGGCCGGGAAAATCGTAGGCGGTGACGAGCCATGCGCAGCCCGTACCGACGATCGACACGATCGCGCCGACGCCGGCGAGCAGCAGCAGCGTATTGACGAGCGCGTGCGGCAGCACGAATTTGGCGAGATGCCGCCAGTGTGCGAGATCGGCGTCGAACGCGGCGGCCACGAGCACCGCGAGCGGCGCCGCGACCGCCGCGGCGATCGTCAGCGCCGCGAGCAGCCACAGGCTGCCCGCGCGCGGCCGCAGACGCGGCCACTGACGCGGGCCGCGCGGCTCGCGGCAGGCGTCGGCGGGCGAGGCGTCAGTTGTCAAAGCCGACCTTGTCGACGAGCTGGCTTGCCTGCTTGCGATGCTTCGCGATATCCGCCAGCGGCAGCGGATCGACCTTCAGCGTGCCGAAGCTCGCGATCACCGGGTCGAGCTTCACGTTCGCGCGCACCGGGTATTCGTAGTTCGCCTGCGCATACAGCGCCTGCGCTTCCGGCGACACCAGGTATTCGAGCAGTTTCACCGCGTTGGCCTTGTGCGGCGCATGCTTCGCCACCGTCGCGCCGCTGATGTTCACGTGCGTGCCGCCGCTCTTCGCGTTCGCGAAGGTCGGGCGCACGACCTTGATCGCGTCGCCCCATTTGCGCGCATCGCTGCCCGGTTCCGCGTGCTTCATGTGGCCGACGTAGTAAGCGTTCGCGAGGCCGACGTCGCAGATTCCGCCGAGGATGTCGCGCGCGACGTCGCGGTCGCCGCCGGTCGCCTTGCGCGCCAGGTTCGCCTTCACGCCGCGCAGCCATGTCTCGGTTGCGGCCTCGCCGTCGTGCGCGATCATCGCCGCGACGAGCGCGGTGTTGTACGGATGCTGGCCCGAGCGGATGCAGACCTTGCCCTTCCATTTCGGATCGGCGAGATCCTCGTAACGGAACGCATCGACCTTCAGGTCTTTTTCGACGTACAGCACGCGGTCGCGCAGCGACAGCGCGTACCAGTCGCCGTTCGTGGCGCGCAGGTTCGCGGGAATCGCGTCGTCGAGTGCCTTCGAGCGCACCGGCTGCGTGACGCCGCCGTCGACGAGGTCGAGCAGGTTGCCGACGTCGACCGTCATCAGCACGTCGGCCGGCGACTGCGCGCCTTCCGCCTTCACGCGTTCGAGCAGGCCGTCCTTCACGAACACCGTGTTGACCTTGACGCCGCTCTGCTTCGTGAACGCGTCGATGAGCGGCTGGATCAGCTTCGGCTCGCGGGTGGTGTACAGGCTCACTTCCTCGGCCGCCTGGGCAAGCGGTGCGAAGGCGGCTGCAGCCAGGGCGAGGGCGCCGGCGAGCGGCAGCAGGCGGGTGCGCGGATTCGACATGAAGACTCCGGTGGGGCAGGTGGACGAGGGAGCGTTCCGGGGCGCGCCTGCCGCCCGAGCGATCCGGAACATTACAAAATGAAAGACTCAGGATTCTAGATCGAAATGGGAACGATTAACAAACGAAAGCTTGCGGAAAGCGGCGGGGAGGACAGGGACGGGCGATCGGAACACCGGGCGGCGCAGCGCGGGCGCAAGCGCGTAGAATGCCCGCTTCGACGAATTTGACGGAGCCGCACCGACCATGAACGATCAGCGCAAGAAGAACCCAGTCCGCAACGTGAGCATCCTGATCGTCGTGGCCGTGCTGCTCGTGATCGGGACGATCCTATACAACGCGATTTCGCAGAAGCACGCGTACGACGAGGCCCATCCGGCCGAGGCCGCGAGCGCCGCATCGCACTGACGTGCCGGGGCGCGGGCCGGTCGGGCCGCGCGTGCGGGGGAGGCGAACGGGGTCGATCCGCGGTTCTCGCGCGACGGGCGCCGCGCGGAACCGGGACAGTAGAAAGCGCGCCGGAACCGGCGCGCCGCACTCGCAGGTCAGCCGTGCGTCAACGTGACGCAGCGGCGAATTTCGGGCGGATCCGTGCGTAGAACACGGCCGCGAGCAGCGCGAGCCACGCCGCGCCGACATACAGCGCCACGCGCGTATCGTCGAACCAGCCGAGCATCACGATCACGAAGCCCATGAATGCGATCGTCAGCGCCGGCGCGACCGGCCACAGCGGCACCTTGAACTTCAGCGCGGCGACTTCGGCGCTCGACAGACGGCGACGCATCGCCACCTGCGACAGCAGGATCATCAGCCAGACCCACACGGTCGCGAACGTCGCGATCGCGGCGACCACCAGGAACACGTCCTTCGGCATCAGGTAGTTGAGCAGCACGCCCACCAGCAGCGCGCCGGCCATCACGAGCACCGTGACCCACGGCACGCCGTGGCGCGACGTCGTCATCAGCACGCGCGGCGCCTGACCCTGCCGCGCCATCCCGAACATCATCCGGCCCGCGCCGAAGATGTCGCTGTTGATCGCCGAGATCGCCGCGCTGATCACGACGAGGTTCAGGATCGTCGCGGCCGACTTCACGCCGAGCGCCGAGAAGATCTGGACGAACGGGCTGCCGTCGCTGCCGACGCCGGTCCACGGGCTGATCGACATCAGCACGACCATCGTCAGCACGTAGAACAGCAGGATGCGGGCGGGCACCGCGTTGATCGCGCGCGGAATCACGCGTTCCGGGTCCTTCGCCTCGCCGGCGCTCATCCCGATCACCTCGATGCCGCCGTACGCGAAGATCACGACCGACAGCGACGCGATCAGCCCGCCGACGCCGTTCGGCAAGAAGCCGCCGTGATTCCACAGGTTCGCGAACGTCGGCATGTCGGCCGAATGGCCGAAGTGCATGCCGGTGAGCAGGATCGCGACGCCGCCGCCGATCATCGCGACGATCGCGCCGACCTTGATGATCGACAGCCAGAATTCGAGCTCGCCGAACACCTTCACGTGGCACAGGTTCAGCCCGCAGATGATCGCGACGACGCCGAGCACCCAGATCCATTGCGGGACATCCGGAAACCAGAAGCCCATGTAGATGCCGAACGCGGTGATGTCGGCGATCGCGACGATCACCATTTCGAGCGTATAGGTCCAGCCCGTGACGAAGCCCGCGAACGGGCCGAGGTTCTCGGTCGCGTAGTGGCCGAACGAACCCGCGACGGGCTCGCGCACGGCCATTTCGCCGAGCGCGCGCATCACCATGTAGACGGCCGCGCCGCCGAGGACGTACGCGAGGATCACGGCCGGGCCCGCGAGCTGGATCGCGGACGCCGAACCGTAGAACAGGCCCGTGCCGATCGCCGAGCCCAGCGCGAGAAAGCGGATGTGCCGCGCGCTGAGATGGCGCTGCAAGTTTTTCATCGAGTCTCCGATATCGTTATGCGACGAACCGGGCGAGCAGGGCTGGCCCGATTGGCTCAAGTTGTCTATACAACTTGAATGTGAACGAATGATAACAAGCCGGACCCGGTGACCGGAATCGGGTATTCCCTGACTGGCGCGGCGAATGGAATGGGGCGTGGGGCGCTCGCGCGCCGGATGCGCGGGCCGCGTGGAGTGGGTGGGGCGGGTGGGGCATGCTTCGGGGAATCGTTGAACCGGAGTGCGCCGGTGGCCGATCCGCGGCGCGCGGGTCGGCCTGGCGGCGCGGGGATGCGGGGTCAGGCGGGCAGGCGGATCACGCTCGCATCCTTGCGGATCAGCAGCGACGACGCGAGCATCTGCTTGCACTGGTGCGCGAGCACCTTCAGGTCGTGCGTGAGCTCCGCGCCGACCGCGTCGGATTGCTCCGCGGACACGACCATCGCATCGAGATCGCGCGTGATTTGCTTCGACGCTTCGAGCTGATCGGCCGGCGGCGGCTCGCCGGCTTCCGCCTTCTCGAGATTGTCGAGCACGGCGGCGAGACCGCGCTGCAATGCGTCGTCGTGCACCAGGCCGCCATCGGCCGCGCATGCGCTGCGGATCAGCGGCGCGGCGGCCGTGATCTGCGCGCCGAGCACGTGCGTCTGCACGAGCAGGTCGTTCAGTTCGGGCACGAAGCGCTGGTGCGCCTTCGGCTCGATCATCATCCGCTGGAATGCCTGCCCGAGGTTCGCGAACGCGATGTGCACGTCCTTGCGGGCGAGGCGGTAGCGGTAGTCGTCGTCGAGGCTGGTCACGGGCGCCTCGACCGCGGCGGCCACGCCCGCGACGACGGCCGCGCCGTCGGCGGCCGGCACCGGCGGCGGCGACATGCCGCGCCCCGCGCGCCACACGGCCTCGAAATACTTGCGCGTGGACGTCAGCATGTCGGTGACGAGCTTGCCCATCAGCCGGTATTCCCAGTACGGGAACAGCCGGCTCGCGGCGATCGCGATCATGCAGCCGACCACCGTGTCGATCGCGCGCTCGCCGATGATCCGCATGCTGCCCGGCGCGAGCAGGTGGAACATCAGCAGCACGTACGACGACGTGAACACGACGCTCGCCGCGTAGTTGAACAGCAGCAGGCTGTAACTCATCACCATCGATCCGAACATGATCGCGATCAGCAGGTGCGGTTCCTTCACCGTGTAGATCAGCGCGATGCTCGCCGCGCAGCCGATCAGCGTGCCGATGATCCGCTGCGCGTTGCGCTGCTTGGTCAGCGAGTAGCCGGGCTTCAGGATGATGATGGTGGTCATCACGATCCAGTAGGCGTTCGTGAGCGGCAGCAGCCGGCCGATCCAGAAGCCGACCGCCACGGCGATCGTCACGCGCAGCGCATGGCGAAAGCTCGGCGAACGCATGTTCAGGTTCGAGAAAATCAGCAGCGGCGACATGCGGCGGCGCTGCAGGAAGCGCGTGAGCGCCTTGTCGATCTTCAGTTCGGTCTGCTGTGGATCGGCGTGGCCCGACAGGTTGCGGCGCATCCGGTCGATCAGGCGCGTCGCGCTCCAGATGCGCCGGAACGTCGCAAGCACGGCCGCATACGCTTCCGCGTTGGTGGCCGCGAAGTTCTTCTTGCGCATCAGCTCGATCTCGTACTCGATCGCGCGCAGCTCGGCCTTCACGCTGATGCGCGAATGGGGCGCGCGGTTTTCGAGCACCGCGAGGCCGATTTCCTCGAGATCGGCGGCGGCCTTGCGGATCAGGTCGCGGTAGAAAATGATCAGGTCCGTGCCGCCGAACGTGTTGCGCACCAGCGGGTAATCGGTGTGCGCGCCGACGAACAGCTCGTGCAGGTCGACGCTGTTGATGAACAGGTTGTACATCGTCGTGCGGCCGGGATCGAGCTTGCCGCGCCGCAGCTTCGGCAGGTTGCGCAGCACGATGTCGCGCGCGGTTTCCTGCGTTTCGACCGCGGTGATCTGCCGGGCGACGAGATTGCGGTAGCACTCGTCGAGATCGGCGTCGAGATCGTAGAACTGCGCGCGGGCGAGCAGGTAGTCGGCGCACGCGAACAGGCTTTCGGCCAGCGCCTGCTGCTCGATCCGGCGCGCCTGCCATTGCGACACGAGCGTGGCCCAGTACGTGTACCAGAGGCCGCCCGCGAGAATCCAGCCGGCGTTGACGAACGCCTGCAGCGGCGTGAACTTCTCCTCGAGCGTCATCACCATCATGAACAGCGTCGCGAAGCTGATCTGCGGCCAGCGGTTGCCGTAGACGACGATCAGCGACAGCACGAACGTAAGCGGCACGATCGTGAGCCACAGCGCGAAGATATTCGGTGTCGCGAGGCCGGTGGCGAGCGCGGCCAGGAAGCCGATCACGCTGCACGCGAGCATTTCGTTGTGTTTGTACTTCAGCGGGCCCGGCATGTCGACGACGCATGCGCCGAGCGCGCCCGTCGAGATCGTGAAGCCGAGCTCCCGGTTGTGAAACACGATCAGGCACAACACGGCCGGCAGCGACACGCCGACCGCGATCCGCAGGCCGCCGAAAAAGTACTGGCTGTAGAAAAACTTTCTGATTTCGACCGAATAGCGCATCGATGGGCTGAATGGCAGACGAAGACGCCCGGGGGCGGCGTATTGACTGGCGACGAGTCTATCGTATTTCGCGGCTCGCAAAAGCTGGCTTTCCGGACGATGGTCGCGGCTGCAGCCCTTTGCTATCCTTGGTCATTGTGTTCGCCCGGCCCCGTCGGTGCGAGGTTCCGACGCCCGCCTCATGCTCCATCTCTTCTATTCGAACCGTCACGAAACGCTGGCCGACGCGCTGCTCGAGGATCTGGCCGCGTTCCCGGCCCGCAACGGCCCGTGGGCGCCGCAACAGGTCATCGTGCCGAGCGCGGCGCTGCGTCGCCGCCTCGAGCTCGACATCGCCGCGCGCAATGGCGTGTGCGCGAACGTCGAGTTCACCTATCTCGCGCAGTGGCTGTGGGCGCAGATCGGCCGCGTGCTGACGGTGCCCGCGCGCTCGCCGTTCGCGCCCGACCGGCTGGTGTGGCGCTGCTACCGGCTGTTCGCGCAGGCGGCCGACGGTGCGCCGTGGCTCGCATCGCCGCGGCTCGCCGCCTATCTGTCGGCGTCCGACGACGCGATGCGCTACGAGCTGGCCCATCGTGTCGCGGCCGTGCTCGATCACTACCTGACCTATCGCCCCGAATGGCTGGCCGCGTGGCAGGCCGGCGAGTCGGTGCTCGCGGGCGACGGCGCGCCGCGCGGGATCAGCGATGCCGCGCGCGACGACGAGCGCTGGCAGGCCGCGCTGTGGCGCGCGCTGCTCGCCGAGCTGAGCGACAGCGGCACGCCGCCGGCGCACCGCTTCCTCGTCGAAGCGCGCCATCTCGATGCCGATACGGTTGCGCGCGCCGACTGGCCCGAATCGGTCAGCGTGTTCGCGCTGCCGACGATGCCGCCGCTGCACGTCGCGCTGTTGCGCGAACTGTCGCGCTGGATCGACGTGCGCGTCTATGCGCTGAACCCGTGCCGCGAATTCTGGTTCGACATCGTGACCGCCGCGCATGCCGAGGCGCTCGATGCGGCCGGGCGGCTCGACTATCAGGAAGTCGGTCATCCGCTGCTCGCCGAATGGGGCAGGCAGACACAGGCGCAATTGCACATGCTGCACGAGCTGACTGAAAGCGCGGCGTCGGGCGATGCGTCGCGGTTCGTCGAGAATCCCGCGCCCACCTGGCTCGCGCGCGTGCAGAACGCGATCCTCGAATTGCAGCCGGAGGCCGAAACCGGCGACACGCCGGTCGAGCGCGGGATCGAGGTGCATGTGTGCCACAGCCTCGCGCGCCAGCTCGAGGTGCTGCACGACCGGCTGCTCGCGTGGTTCGACGCCGATGCGAGCCTGCAGCCGTCCGACGTGCTCGTCGCGGTGGCCGATCTGGCCGCGGCCGGGCCGCTGATCGACGCGGTGTTCGGCACGGCCGGCACCGGCGGCGCGCGGGTGCCTTACCGGATCACCGGCTTGCCGCCGTCGCAGGCGAACCCGGTCGCGCGCGTGCTGCTCGACTGGCTCGCATTGCCGGAGCGGCAGGTCGGCGCGCCGGAGCTGGTCGAATGGCTGCGCGTGGATGCGGTGGCCGCGCGCTACGACATCGACGCGGCCGCGCTCGAAACGGTGCAGACCTGGCTCGCGGCCGCCGGCGCGCGGCGCGGGCTGTCGCCGCGCGCGAGCGACGACGCGGCCGTGCCCGCGCCGCGCCATACGTTCTCCGATGCGCTCGCGCGGCTCTTTCTCGGCTATGCGATGCCCGAAGGCGCGGCGCCGATCGGTGCGTGGTTGCCGATCGAGGCGGCCACGGGCAGCGAGGCGGAACTGCTCGGCCGGCTTGCACGGTTCACCGACGATCTCGACGGCTTCGCGCGGCGGCTCGAGGAGTCGCACACGCCGCGCGGCTGGAGCGAACTGTTCGCCGACACGCTCGCGCGCTTCTTCGATTCGGGCGCCGCGTATGCCGACGCGCTGGCCGGCGTGCGCGACGCGCTCGATGCGATGCTGGCCGCGATGACGGAGGGCGCGCCCGACGAGGCGTTGCCGGCGGCCGTCGTCCGCGCGGGGCTCGCCGCGGCGCTCGACGATCCGGCCCGCGGCGGGGTGCCGTGGGGCGGCGTCACGTTCTCGTCGCTGACGAGCTTGCGCGGGCTGCCGTATCGCGTCGTCTGCCTGCTCGGGATGGACGACGGCGTGCTGCCGAGTCTAGCGCGCGCGGACGAATTCGACCTGATGGCCGTGCTGCCGAAGCTGGGCGACCGGCAGCGCCGCGACGACGAGCGCAATCTGTTCCTCGACCTGCTGCTGGCTGCCCGCGACCGGTTGCTGATCGCCTATACGGGCCGCAGCATCCGCGACAACGCGCCGTTGCCGCCCGCGGCGCTCGTCGACGAGCTGCTCGATCATCTGGCGCTCGTCACGGCCGGGCCCGACGCCGCACCGGATGCGGTCGAAGCCGCGCGGCGCGCGTTCATCGTCGAGCATCCGCTGCAACCGTTCGCGGCCGCGTATTTCGAGCCGGGCAGCGAACTCGTTTCGTACGACGCCGAGCGGGCCACGCTCGCGTCGCTGCTGGCCGCCGAAGCATCGCGCGATGGGCCGCGCGAGCAGCCGTTCTTCGCGCAGCCGCTGCCGGCCGAACCGGTCGAGCCCGTTGCGTTCAGCGAATTCGAACGTTTCTGGCGGCATCCGGCACGCGCATTGCTGCGCGGCCGGCTCGGCATCATGCTGGCCGACGCGCAGGCCGAACTGCTCGATACCGAGCCGTTCGCGCTGGATTTTGCCGGCAGCGACGCGCTGGCCGAACGTGTGCTGCCGCTCCTGATCGAAGCGGGCGACGGCGGCGTGTACGATCACGCGCTGCGCATCGCGGACGCGAGCCCCGAACTGCCCGGCGGCGCGACGGGCGCGGTGTGGCGCGACCAGGCGCTCGGTTCGATGACGCAGCTTGCGTCGAACGTGCGTCGTGCGCTGGCCGACGGCATCGAGCGGCGGCCGTTCTCGCTCACCGTCGTGCCGAAGTGGCCCGACGCCGAACAGGCGCTGTTCGGCGCCGACGACGCGATGCTGGCGGCCGACGCGGTGAGTGCGCCGCTCGAACTACACGGCACGCTGAACCGGCTGACGGCGGCCGGGCAGGTCATCTATCGCTATGCGCGGCCGAGTGCGCGCGACTACCTGTCCGCGTGGCTCGCGCATCTCGTCTACTGTGCGATCGAGCCGGGCGGCCCGCGCCGCACGCTGTGGTTCGGCAGCGGCGGTGCGTTCGAGCTGACGCCCGTCGCGGCGCCGCTCGAGCGGCTCGCGCCGCTTGCCGCGCTGTTTCGCGCGGGGCGGCGCATGCCGCTGCGGTTTTTCCCGCGCAGTGCATGGGCGCGGGTGTCCGACGGCGAGGCGAAGGCCGCGAGCGTGTGGATCAACGAGCGGGTCGTGAGCGAAGCCGACGATCCGGCCATCGCGATCGCGTGGCGTGGCGCGCATCCGTCGCTCGACGAACCGTTCGGCACGCTCGCGCGGCTCGTGTTCGAGCCGCTCGTCGAGCATCTGAAGGAGGTCGCATGAGCGCCGTGTCGCAGCCGCAGGCGCTCGAACTCGACGTGTTCGCGTGTCCGCTCGACGGCGTCAATCAGATCGAGGCGTCGGCCGGCACCGGCAAGACCTGGAACATCTGCGCGCTGTATGTGCGCCTGCTGCTCGAAAAGGATCTCGGCGCGGACGAAATCCTTGTCGTGACCTTCACGAAAGCGGCGACGGCCGAACTGCACGAGCGGATTCGCGGCCGGCTCGCGCAGCTCGCGCATGCGCTCGATACGGGCGACGACGGCGGCGATCCGTTCATCGCGCGCCTGCTCGAGACCACGCTCGGCGACGGCGGCGCGCTCGATCCCGAGACGGCCGTGAAGCGAATCCGGCGCGCGTTGCGGGCGTTCGACCAAGCCGCGATCCATACGATCCACGCGTTCTGCCAGCGCGCGCTGCAGGAAGCGCCGTTCGCGGCGGCGATGCCGTTCGCGTTCGACATGGAGGCCGACGATGCGTCGCTGCGCTTCGAGCTCGCGGCGGATTTCTGGCGCACGCGTGTCGAACCGGCGGCCGCGCGCTGGCCGGGCTTCGCGACCTGGCTCGTCGAATCGGGGGCCGGCCCGGCCGCGCTCGATGCGCAGCTCGCACGCCGGCTGAAGAAGCCGCTCGCCGCGCTGCGCTGGGACGGCGTGGCCGAGCCGGACGAAGCGGCGGAAGCGGCCGCAGCCGAATGCTTCGCGGAGGCCGCGCGGATGTGGGCGGCCGAGCGTGACGCGATCGATGCGTTGCTGCGCGCCGCGCAGCCCGTGCTGAATCAACGCTCGCACAAGCCGGACGCGGTCGCTGACGCGCTCGCCGCGTGGACGGTGCATTTCGAGCAGGGCGACGCGACGGCCGCGCTGCCGAAGGCCGCGCTGAAGCTCACGCAAACCGCGCTGACGAAGGCGACCAAGAAAGGCGGCACGACGCCCGCGCACGCGTTCTTCGACGTGGCCGACGCGCTCGAAGCGGCCGTGGCCGCAGCCGAGGCCGCGCAGCGCGCCCGCTGGCTCGCGCTGATCGCCGAATGGCTCGACATGGCGCCGGCCGAGCTGGCCGAGCGCAAGCGCACGCGACGCGTCGTGTCGTTCGACGATCTGCTCGCGAACCTGTATCACGCGCTGCACGCGCATCCGTGGCTTGCCGAGACGCTGCGCGCGCGCTATCCGGCCGCGCTGATCGACGAGTTCCAGGATACCGATCCGTTGCAGTTCGCGATCTTCGACCGGATCTTCGCGCCGGGCGGCCCGCTGTTCCTCGTCGGCGATCCGAAGCAGGCGATCTACAGTTTCCGCGCGGCCGATCTGCACACCTATCTCGCCGCGCGCGCACGGGCGAGCGCGTGCTACACGCTCGCGGTCAACCAGCGCTCGACGCCTGCGATCGTCGATGCGTGCAACCGCTTCTTCCTGTCGAATCCGCGCGCGTTCGTGCTCGACGGGCTCGACTACTACGCGGTGCGCGCCGGCACGCGCGTGCGCGCGCCGTTCGTCGACGAAACCGATCCGGGCCCGGCCGGCGATTTCCGGGTGTGGGCGCTGCCGGGCGGCGAAGGCACGCTGCTCAAGCGCGAAGCGCAGGCGCAGGCCGCGCAGGCTTGCGCGGCCGAGATCGCGCGGCTGATGCGCGGCGCACGCGAAGGGCGCGTGCGGTTGGGCGACACGCCGTTGTCGCCGGGCGATATCGCAGTGCTCGTGCAGACGCACCGGCAGGGTAGCCTCGTGAAGCGCGTGCTGGCGACGTGGGGCATCGGCAGCGTCGAGCTCGCGCAGGCGTCGGTGTTCTCGACCGGCGACGCCGAGCAGCTCGAACGCGTGCTGGCGGCGATCGATGCGCCGGGCGACCTGCGGCGTTTGCGCGCGGCGCTCGCCTCCGACTGGTTCGGCCTCGATGCCGGTGCGCTGTGGCGCATGGAGCAGGGCGACGGCGGCGCGCCACCCGGCGCGTCGGCGGCCGACAGTGCCGATGCGATGAGCTGGGTCGAGCGCTTCTCGCGGTATCGGTTGCTGTGGCGCGAACGCGGCTTCGCGGTGATGTGGCGCACGTTCACGCGCGAGCTGCGGATCGCCGAACGGCTGATGGCCGGCGCGGACGGCGAGCGCCGCGTGACCGACATCAACCATCTGGCCGAGTTGACGCAGGCGCGTGCGTCCGCGCAGCCCGGCATCGCACCGACGCTGCGCTGGCTCGCCGCGCAACGGCTCGACGGCGGCGGCGAGGAAGCGCAATTGCGGCTCGAATCCGATCGCAATCTCGTGCAGATCGTCACGGTGCACAAGTCGAAGGGGCTCGAGTACGCGATCGTGTTCTGTCCGTTCCTGAACGACGGTGCGCTGCGTGAGCCGCCGTCGTCCGCGTTGCCCGATGCGCGCGAGTATCACGACGAGGCGGGCGATGCGGTGCTGCATTACGGGTGCGATGACGAAGCGGCCGCGCACGCGGCGCGGCAGGCATTGCGCGAGCAGGCCGCGGAACGCGCACGGCTCGTCTACGTCGCGCTCACGCGCGCCGTGTATCGCTGCTATGTCGTCGCCGGGCCGTACCTGTCGTCGCGCTCGACGCGCGAAGCGCGGCGCAGCGTGCTCAACTGGCTCGTCGCCGGTGCCGGCCATGCGTTCGACGCGTGGCTCGACGAGCCGCCCGACGAAGCCGCGCTCGAGGCGGCATGGCGCGCGCTCGCCGGCGGCCCCGTGTGCGTCGCGCCGCTGCCCGTGCCGGCGCGCCGCGAGCGTGTCGCGGCCGGGCACGACGCATCGCAGACGCTCGCCGCGCGTCATGCGACGCGCGTGCTGCGCGATGCATGGCGGATGGCGAGCTTCAGTTCGTTGACCGCATCGATGGCGCGCGAGGAGGCGGGCGTCGCGGCCGTGCCCGACGACGAACTGCGGCCCGATCACGATGCGCTGGCCGCGGTGACGCCGGACGGCGAACTGATATTGGCCGATACGGTCGCGGCCGAGCCGCCGGATGACGACATCCTCGTGTTCCCGCGCGGCGCGGCGGCCGGCGAATGCCTGCACCGCCTGTTCGAGCTCAGCCGGTTCACGGAGCCCGAGTCGTGGCACAAGGCCGCGCTCGGCGCGCTGCACGACCGGCCGGTCGAGGCCGAGCCGGCGCTTGCCGCGCGCCTGCCGGCGATGATGGCGCGGCTCGTCGACGACGTCGTGCACACCGAGCTGGTGCCGGGCATGCGGCTCGTCGATCTCGATCCGGCGAAGCGGCTCGACGAAATGGGTTTCCTGTTTCCGGCGCCGTCGCTCGACCTGATGGCGCTGCGCCGGCTGCTGGTCGCGCACGGCTATCCGGACGTTGCACTGGAGGCGGGCACGCTCGCCGGTTTCATCAAGGGTTTCATCGACATGATCGTCGAACACGACGGCCGTTTCTGGATCGTCGACTGGAAGTCGAACCACCTCGGCACGACGCCGGACGCCTATGGCCCGCGCGCGCTCGACATTGCGATGGCCGATCACGCGTATCACCTGCAGGCGCTGCTCTATACGGTCGCGCTGCATCGCTACCTGCGCGGCCGGCTGCCCGATTACGACTACGACACGCACATCGCGGGTTACCTGTACCTGTTCGTGCGCGGCGTGCGGCCCGGCTGGCGCAGCGGCGGCGAACCGGCGGGCGTGCATGCACGGCGGCCCGCCCGCGCGCTGGTCGACGCACTCGACCGGATGATGGAAGGGGGCCGCGCATGACCGCATCCGACGACATGCTCGAATTTACCGGCGGCCTCGTCGCGCGGTTGCCCGAGCCGGCCGATTTCGGCATCGCGCTCGCGGAAGGCTTCGCGCGCCGCATCGGCGATCTCGCGCGGCGTGCCGGTGCGCCGTCCGCATCGGCACGCTGGGCGGCGCGCGCCGCGTTCGCGACGAGCCGCGCGACCGCCGGTGGCCACGTGTGCGTCGCGCTTGCTGCGCTCGCGCAGCGTTACGAAGCGCCGCTCGACGAGGTCCGCGCGGCGCTTGCCGCGAGCGGCGTGGTCGCGTTCGGCACGCTGGCACGCGGCGACGAACGGCCGCTGATCGTCGACCGGCACGATCATCTGTACCTGTCGCGCTATTTCGATTACGAACGGCGGCTCGCCGATGCGCTCGTCGCGCAGGCGGGCGTCGCCGCGCCGGACGAAGGCCTGTCGCCCGACCGGTTGCGCGACAGTCTCGCCCGTTACTTCGGGCCGGCTACCGGCGAAGTCGACTGGCAGCGCGTCGCGGCGATCGTCGCGCTGACCGGCCGCGTGACGATCGTCAGCGGCGGGCCGGGCACGGGCAAGACGACGACCGTCGTCGGCGTGCTCGCCTGTCTGCTCGACGCGCATCCGGGGCTGCGCATCGCGCTGGCCGCACCGACCGGCAAGGCCGCGCAGCGGATGCAGGAGGCGCTGCACGCGCGTGCCGGCGATCTGCCGCCCGAGCTCGCGGCGCGCCTGCCCGACACGTCGTACACGCTGCATCGGTTGCTGGGCGGCGGCGGGGCGGCCGGCTTCCGGCATCATCGCGACAATCCGTTGCCGTACGACCTGATCGTCGTCGACGAGGCGTCGATGATCGACGTCGCGCTCGCCGCACATCTGCTCGACGCGCTCGCGCCGGGTGCGCGGCTCGTATTGCTGGGCGACAAGGATCAACTGGCCGCGGTCGAGGCCGGCGCCGTATTCGCGGAGCTGAGCGCGCGGCCGGCGTTCACCGCCACGGCGCGCACGCGCATCGCGCAGGCGCTGGGCGTCGACGAGGCGGCGTTCGTCGCCGCGTTGCCGGTGCCGGACGAAGCGGCGCCGGCAGCGGTTCCCGTTGCGAATCCGGTGCCCGCTGCCGCACGGGCACCGGCGCCGCCATCGGCATCCGTTCCTGTTTCGCGCAGATCGGCGTCTCGGTCGAAAGTCGATACGCGGCAGGCATCGCTGTTCGACGACGAACCGCAGGACGATGAAGTGTCGTCGACCGACATCGCGCCGCCGCCACCCACCGAGTCGGCAACGCTCCTCGATGCCAGCGCATCGGACGATACGCCCGCCTGGATCGAGGCCGACGAACTCGCGTGGCTCGACGCCGTCGAGCTGCCGCCGTTCGATGCGGGCGACGCGGCGCTCGCATCGGTGACTGCTGCATCGCCGTCGGCAGGCGAAGCCGCCGCGGCTGCCGCGTCCGCCATCGCGCCCGCTGCGGCGCCGCTCGCCGACTGCGTCGTGTGGCTCGAACGCAATTACCGCTTCGGGCTCGATTCGCCGATCGGACGGCTGTCGCTCGCGATCCGCCGCGGCGACGTGCAGGCGGCGCTCGATGCGCTGCCCGCCGACGATTCGGCGGCCGCATCGTTTCACGACGATGCGGGCGACACGCTGGCGTCGTCGACGGTCGAGCGGCTCGCCCGGCGCTTCGGCGCATACCTCGACGCATTGCGCGACGCGCTGGCCGCACCGGTGCCCGATCCGTTGCCGCTGTTCGACGCGCTCAACCGGTTCCGGATCCTGTGCGCGACCCGCAGCGGTTCACGCGGCGCGGAGCACGTCAATGCGCTGGTGGCCGCGCACGTCAGGCATGCGGCGCGCGTGCCGCTCGCGGTCGGTGCGCACTGGTTCACCGGGCGGCCGATCATGGTCACGCGCAACGACTATGCGCTCGGGCTGTTCAACGGCGACATCGGCATTGCATTGCCCGACGCACACGGTGTGCTGCGCGTGTGGTTCCGGCGCGCGGACGGCACCGCGCGCGCGGTGTCGCCGGCCGCGCTGCCGCCGCACGAAACGGCGTTCGCGCTGACGGTGCACAAGTCGCAGGGCTCGGAATTCGACGAAGCGGCGCTCGTGTTGCCCGCGTCGTTCGGCCGGGTGCTCACGCGCGAGCTGGTCTATACGGCCGTCACGCGCGCCCGCACGCGCGTGCAGGTAATCGGGCCGCGGCGCGTGCTGGCGCAGGCGGTCGCGACGCGCACGCAGCGCGATTCGGGGCTCGCGGCCCGCGTCGACGAGGCGCTCGCCCGGCGCCGCACGGAGGCTTCGCGATGATGATCCGCTACACGCTCGATCCGGCCGAGGTCGAATGGACGGCCGTGCGCGCGCAGGGCGCGGGCGGCCAGAACGTGAACAAGGTATCGAGCGCGATTCACCTGCGCTTCGACATTCGCGCGTCGTCGCTGCCGCCGGTCCTCAAGGAGCGGTTGCTCGCGCTGTCGGACCAGCGCATCACCCGCGATGGCATCGTCGTGATCAAGTCGCAGGAATACCGGACCCAGGAGAAAAACCGCGAGGCCGCGCTGGCCCGGCTCGATACGCTGATCGGCAGCGTCGCGTACACGCCGCGCGCCCGGGTCGCCACGCGGCCGACGCGCGCGTCGAAGGAGCGGCGGCTCGAGCACAAGTCACGCCGCAGCGTGGTGAAGTCGGGACGCGGGAAGGTGATCGACTGACGAGCGAGGGGCCAGTGCCAGTCGCCGGCGAACCTGCGACGCGCGCGCTAAGTGCGCCGGCTAGCGCATCACGGTTCCCGCGCTGTCGAGCACGAAATCGACGCAGAACACGACGAGCCGGCTCTGCGCGCGGATCGCGACGGCGGCCGTATAGCAGTCGCGGCCTTCCGTCAGCGAGAAGTGCGGGCCCATCAGCGCGACGCGTCCCGGCGCGGCGATCGCACGCTGGAAATACGGGCGCCGCGACCAGTTGCTGTGGGTTTCCGGGAACAGCGGCGCGAGACGGGTGACGCTCGCCTGGCTGTCGTCGAGCGGGGCGCCGATCGACGGCAGGAACTGTTCGCCGGTCTCGTCCGTGACGAACACGCGGCGCGCGGCCGGCACCGCGAACACGCGTTGCGCGGCGTCGTGCAGGTTGCCGCTTGCCGAAAACGCGGCTGCGCCGCCGAGCACCAGCCGTTCGATCGCGTCGAAGCCGGGCTGTTCGGCGACCGCCGGCGTGTGCCGGCGCGCGATGAAGCGTCGCCACGCGGCGTCGAGCATCGCGGGCGCCGCCGCGCTCGCGTGCGCGATCGACGCATCGGGCTGGCCGAACTGGAAACCCTGCACGAAATCGATGTCGGCTTCCATCAGCGCCTGCAGTGCGTCGTCGCTTTCGACGCCTTCGGCCAGCACCATCGCGCCGGCCTGGTGCAGCATCGACACGAGGTGATGCATGATGCGGCGATCGTCGGCCGAGCCGGTCGAACGCTCGACCAGCGAGCGGTCGAGCTTCACGATGTCGGGCCGTGCGCGCCACACGCGGTCGAAGTTCGAGAAGCCGGTGCCGAAGTCGTCGATCGCGATCAGGAAATCGCGATGCTGGATCATGTCGATCGTGCGGGCGAGCGCGGCTTCGTCGCGCGCCGGCTGCTCGACCACTTCCAGCACGATGCGATTCGGCGGCAGCGCGAAATGCCGGCATAGCGCTTCGACGAACTCGCGCTGCACGAGGCCCGTATCGAGCACGCGCGGCGTCACGTTCAGGAACAGCCAGCCGTCGCCGATGCCTTGCGCGACGAAGTTGGCCGTGTGCAGGCAGCGCGCGAGCCGGTCGAGCAGCAGCGCGTCGGCGTCGCCGCGCGTCTTGTCGAACAGCGCGGTGGGCGACACCAGCGTGCCGTTCCCGTCGACGACGCGCAGCAGCGCCTCGTAGCCGACGACGCGCTTGTGCGTGATCGACAGCACGGGCTGGAACACGCTGCGCAAGGTCGTGGTGCGATAGGTGGCGAGCCAGCCCTGGGGTGTCGGCGTGAGGCGTTCGAGCAGGGCGTCGAGCGACAGGTCGCGGGTGGACTTCATGTCAACGGTGCCCGGGAGCGGACGGCGGGGCGGCGGCGCATCGCCACGCCGATGCAGCCGCATGCGCAGGCGGACGCAAAAGAACGTGGGGCATCGAGACCGCCTTCTGCGGATCAGTTTTCCGAGTGTAACGGGATTGCCGCGGCGCGCGTATCAGGGTAACTCCAGACGCAAACGGTACACCGCGATTCCGGCCCGTGCCCGGCGGTGCAGCGAGGGGCGCCGCGTGCATGCGCGCGGTGCATGACCGTCGCGAAACGAAGCGCGCCGCAGCGGCAGATGACAATCTCGCGACAGGGCCTCGGCATGACCGTGCGTCGCCGCGGCGCGACGCGCAGGCTGATGCGGGAAATCCCGGCGGTGGCCGCCGCCGTCAGACGAATGGGGCGAATGCCCGCGCGTCACGATGCGATTCGCAGCCCGTTGGCACACCCGCGTCGCTTCGCCGCCGGCATTACCGCGTGACGGGCGGCCGGCGGCAGTTCGTGCGCCCGGCGCGCCGATCGTCAGGCCGCTTCGCCGCCGCGCGGGCGCACGCCGGGGATCCGCTTGATCACGCCGGTTGCGAGCGCGGTGCCGACGAGCACGATCGCACAGCCTTCGATCATCACGGCCGACACGTGTTCGCCGAGGAACAGCGCCCCCCACAGCAGCCCGAACACGGGGATCACGAACGTCACGGTAATCGCGCGGGCCGGCCCGATATGCGCGATCAGGTAGAAGAAGATGAAATATGCGATGCCCGTGCATGCGACGCCGAGGGCGAGCACCGCGCTCCATGCGTGCACGCCGACCGGCGCGGCCGGCCACGTCGCGATCGCGAACGGCAGCAGCAGGATGGTCGAGCCGATCATGCTGCCGGCCGCGTTGACGAGCGGATCGACGCCGCTGAGCTTGCGTTTCGTATAGTTGGCCGCGATGCCGTACAGCAGCGTCGCGCCGAGGGCGGCCGCGGCGGCGAGCGCGGTCGCGCCGGCGCCCGTGTCGCCGTGCGCATTCGCGATCTGGTTCCACACGAGCGTGAGCACGCCCGCAAACCCGATGACGAGACCGAGCGCGCGCGGCAGAGACAGCTTGTCCTTCAGCCACAGGTAGGCGACGAGCGCGCCCCACAGCGGCGTGGTCGCGTTGATCACCGACGTGACGCCAGCCGACAGCGTCAGTTCGGCGAACGCAAACAGGCAGAACGGGATGCCGGAATTCAGCGCGCCGACGACAAACAGCGGCCACGCATGGCGGCGCAACCGGGCGCCGAGATCGGCCGGTTTGAAGCGCGTCAGCGCGAAGCCCGCGAGAAACAGCGCGCCGATACCCACGCGCAGTGCCATCAGCGGCGCGACGCCGAAATCGACCACGCCGATCCGGATGAACAGGAAGGAGGCGCCCCACAGGGCGGC
>NZ_UAQZ01000002.1 GCF_900446215.1 Burkholderia cenocepacia
GGGCGTGGTCGCGAAACAGCTCGCGACGATCGACCACATCTCGAACGGGCGCATCGCGATCAACGTCGTGAGCGGCTGGTTCAAGGGCGAATTCACCGCGATCGGCGAGCCGTGGCTCGAGCACGACGAACGCTATCGGCGCTCGAAGGAATTCATCCAGGCGCTCAAGGGTATCTGGACCCAGGACAACTTCACGTTCAAGGGCGATTTCTATCGCTTCAACGATTACACGCTGAGCCCGAAGCCGGTGCAGAAGCCGCATCCGGAAATCTTCCAGGGCGGCAGCTCGCGCGCGGCGCGCGACAACGCGGCGAGCGTGTCCGACTGGTATTTCACGAACGGCAATACGCCGGAGAACCTGAAGGCGCAGATCGACGACATCCGCGCGAAGGCGGCCGCGAACAACCATCGCGTGCGGATCGGCGTCAACGCGTTCGTGATCGCGCGCGACACCGAGGAAGAAGCGCAGGCCGTGCTCGACGACATCATCCGGCATGCGCACGTCGAGGCCGTGCACGCGTTCGGCGATGCGGTGAAGCAGGCCGGCAAGGCGTCGCCCGAAGGCGAGGGCAACTGGGCGAAGTCGACGTTCGAGGATCTGGTGCAGTACAACGACGGCTTCCGCACGAACCTGATCGGCACGCCGCAGCAGATCGCCGAGCGGATCGTCGCCCTGAAGGCAATCGGCGTCGATCTCGTGCTGGCCGGGTTCCTGCACTTCATCGAGGAAGTCGAATACTTCGGCAAGCGCGTGCTGCCGCTCGTGCGCGAACTGGAGGCGCAGCGGCAGGCCATCGCCGCGTGACGCTTACGCTGCTTGTCCGCCGCACGCGCGCGGCCCGCGACTGTGCGGGAGCGTGCGGCGGCGTGACGCTCACGCGACGCCCGCGAGCTTCGATGCTTCGATCACCATCTGCACGCCGAGGCTGCCGAGGATGATGCCCATCACCCAGCGCTGCGCGAGCAGCAGCGCCGGGCGGCCGTGCAGGAACGTCGCGAGGCTGCCCGAGCAGATCGCCACCAGCCCGTTGGCCGACGCGAATGCGGCAATCAGCAGCGAGCCGAGAAACAGCGACTGGCCGAACACGCTGCCATGCCCGTAGTCGATGAACTGCGGCAACAGCGACACGAACAGCATCGCGAGCTTCGGGTTCAGCACGCTGGTCGTCGCGCCCATCGCGAGCAGCCGCAGCGGCTGCTCGTTCGGCAGCGTCTTCACCTCGAACGGCGAGCGGCCGCCGGGCCGCACCGCCTGCCATGCGAGGTACAGCAGATAGGTCGCCCCGACCGCGCCCAGCACGCTGCCCGCATAGGGCACGCTCATGAACAGCGTCGTGATGCCGAACGCCGCGGCGAACATGTAGAACAGGTAGCCGATCATCACGCCGGCGAGCGAAATGAGTCCGGCCGCCCGCCCTTGCGCGATCGAGCGCGACATCACGTAGACCATGTTCGGCCCCGGCGTCACCGCGAGCATGCCGCCGATGACGAGAAACCCGTAGAGCGATCCGGACGTATGCATGTTTTCTGCTTCCTGCATCGAGTGAGTGCCGACGGAATGCATTGTCCGGCGATGGAGATGAACAGTAAAACGGGATAAACTGAATCGATTGATCAGTTTTTCTGAATCGACATGAAGAAGCTCGACCTCGATGTGCTCGCGATGGTGGTCGCCGTCGCGGATTCCGGATCGTTCGCGCAGGGCGCGCAGGCCGTGCATCGGTCGCCGTCGGCGGTGAGCATGCAGATCAGGACGCTGGAAGACGCGCTCGGCAAGCCGCTGTTCATCCGCGACACGCGCAACGTGACGGCGACCGACGACGGCAGGATGCTCGCCGACTACGGCCGCCGGATGCTCGCGATGCGCGACGAGGCGTGGGCGTCGGTCGTGCGCCCGGAGATCCGCGGCCGCGTGACGATCGGCGTGCCCGACGACTACATCTCGTCGCTGCTGCCGCAGGTGCTCGGCAAGTTCGCCGCGATGCATCCGCGCGTGGAAGTGCGCGTGATCGGCCAGCCGAGCAGCGCGCTCGTGCCGATGCTGAAGGACAACACGGTCGACCTCGCGTGCCTGACCCGCGTCAAGGGCGTGTCCGGCGAGTTGATCCGGCTCGAACCGATCGTCTGGACCGGATCGGCGAAGCGCAACGTGTGGGAAGAGCGGCCGCTGCCGGTTGCGCTGTTCTCGCACGGCAGCATGGCGCGCGATCATGCGATCAAGGCGCTGAACCGGCGGAAGATTCCGTACCGGATGTCATACGAAAGCCCGAGCTTTCTCGGGCTGCTCAGCATGGTCGAGGCCGGCCTCGCCATCGCGCCGCTTGCGCGCTGCTGCGTGCCCGATCACCTGTTGCAGCTGTCGGAGAGCCACGGGCTGCCGTCACTCGGCGAACTCGAGGTCGTGCTCGCGCGCAGCGCGCAGTCTGCGCGCCCGCCGTGCGACTACCTGGCCGAGCAGATCCTCGGCGAGTGGCGTGCCTGAAGCCCGCTACGGGCGGCACGTCAGCACGACGTCAGCAGCCATTCGCGGAACGCGACGAGCGACGGCAGCGTCTCGTTGCCCGGCGGATAGACGAGGTAATAGCTGCGCTGGCTGGTGATCGCGTCGCCGATCGAGTCGAGTTCGCCGCGGCTCAATTCATCCTCCACCAGCACCTTCGGCACCAGCCCGATCCCCATTCCGGCGCGCACGGCCTGGATCAGGTGCGACGTCAGCTCGAAACTCGGACCGATCCGCATCTGGCGATGATCGAGCCGATAGTGCGAGAACCACTCGGCCCAGGCCTGCTGATTGCTCGTCACGCCCAGCAGCGTCTGCTTCGCCGCCCATGCCGGCGTGCGCGCGTCGGCCTTGCGGCGGCCGCCGGCGTCGGGCGGCGCGATCGCGATCAGGAACTCGTTGTACAGCCGGTGCGCGTGCAGGCCCGGCCAGTCGCCCGCGCCGACGGTGATCGCCGCGTCGAGGTCGTCGTTGAGGAAATCGAGCGCGCCGATCCGCGAATGAAGGTGCACGGTCACGCCCGGATGCGCGGCGTAGAAGCCGTGCAGGTGCGGCAGCAGCCATTTCGACCCGAACGTCGGCAGGGTGGCCAGCCGCAGCGTGCCGGCGCCGGCCTGATGCGACATCGCCTGCAGCGTCGCGCCGCGAATGCGCCCGAGCGCGCCGCTCAGCTCGGCGAAGTAGCGGCGGCCGACTTCGGTCAGCTTGACCGAACGGCCTTCACGCCGGAACAGCGGCACGCCGAGCTGATCCTCGAGCGTCTGGACCTGCCGGCTGATCGCGCTCTGGCTCAGTGACAGCTCGTCGGCCGCGCGCGTATAGCTTTCATGCCGGGCGGCGGCCTCGAACACGAGCAGCAGCGACATCGACGGGGTGAGACGGCGGTAATTCATGAGTTTTATGCAAGCTTCGCCGGGTAAGAATTCGTTTGTTTCTGAAGGAATATCCAAAGATACTGGAATTCCCGGTCGAGCGGAAACTTGCCAAAAAATCATGTTTTGGCGTGCGCGAACCGGCCGGCCCCACCCACATTGCGCCTTTGCCCCATGTCGATCGTCCCGTTGCCCCGTCCCGCCAGCCCGTCCACGACCGTTTACCGCGATTTTCTCGTCGCGCTGCAGGCCGCCGGCTTCGCCGGGGAAATCCGCGCGGACCATGCGAACCGGACCGTGCAGGCCACCGACAACTCGATCTATCAGCGCCTGCCGCAGGCGGTGATCTGCCCCGCGCACGCGGATGACGTCCAGCTGCTGGCCCGGCTGCTGGCCGAGCCCGCGCACCGCGACGTCGCGGTGGCCGCGCGCGGCGGCGGCACCGGCACCAACGGGCAGTCGCTGACCGACGGCATCGTCGTCGACCTGTCGCGCAACATGAACCGGATCCTCGAAATCAACGCGCAAGCGCGCTGGGTGCGCGTGGAGGCGGGCGTCGTCAAGGATCAGCTCAATGCGGCGCTGAAGCCGCACGGGCTGTTCTTCGCGCCGGAGCTGTCCACGTCGAACCGCGCGACCGTCGGCGGGATGATCAACACCGACGCGAGCGGGCAGGGCAGTTGCACGTACGGCAAGACGCGCGACCACGTGCTCGAACTCGATTTCGTGCTGATGGGCGGCGAGCGGCTGCACAGCGACGCGCTCGACGAAGCAGAACTGGAGCGCCGCTGCGCGCGGCAGGACCGCGTCGGCAAGGTATATCGCACCGCGCGGCGCATCCGCGACGACAAGGCCGCGTTGATCGACGCGAAGTTTCCGAAACTCAACCGCTGCCTGACCGGCTACGACCTCGCGCACCTGCGCGAAGCGGACGGCCGCTTCAACCTGAACAGCGTACTGTGCGGCGCGGAAGGGTCGCTCGGCTTCGTCGTCGAGGCGAAGCTCAACGTGCTGCCGATCCCGAAGTTTTCGGTGCTGGTCAACGTGCGTTACGCGGGCTTCATGGACGCGCTGCGCGACGCGCGCGCGCTGCTCGAACACCGGCCGCTGTCGATCGAGACGGTCGACTCGAAGGTGCTGATGCTCGCGATGAAGGACTTCGTGTGGAGCAGCGTGGCCGAGTATTTCCCGCAGGACGACGCGCGTCCGACGCTCGGCATCAACCTGATCGAATTCAGCGGCGACGACGAACACGACGTCGATGCGCAGGTGCGCGCGTTCGTCGAGCATCTGCGCACCGATACGAGCGTGGAGCGTCTCGGCCATACGCTGGCGGCCGGCGACGATGCGGTGAAGCGCGTGTATGCGATGCGCAAGCGCGCGGTCGGCCTGCTCGGCAACGTGCAGGGCGAAGCGCGTCCGCAACCGTTCGTCGAGGACACCGCGGTGCCGCCGGAGAACCTCGCCGCGTACATCGCCGAATTTCGCGCGCTGCTCGACGGCCACGGGCTGCAGTACGGGATGTTCGGCCACGTCGACGCGGGCGTGCTGCACGTGCGTCCGGCGCTCGACATGAAGGACCCGAAGCAGGCGGCGCTGGTGCGGCCGGTGTCGGATGCGGTGGCCGAACTCACGCAGCGTCACGGCGGCTTGCTGTGGGGCGAGCACGGCAAGGGCGTGCGCTCCGAATATGCGCCGGCGTTTTTCGGCGAGCTGTATCCGTCGCTGCAGCAGTTGAAGGCCGCGTTCGATCCGCACAACCAGTTCAACCCGGGCAAGATCGCGACGCCGCCGGACCCCACGCTGCGGCTGCTGAAGATCGACGAGGTGCCGACGCGCGGCGACCACGACCGGCAGATCGACGAGCGCGTGTGGCAGAGCTACGGCACCGCGATGCATTGCAACGGCAACGGTGCGTGCTACAACTTCGATCCCGACGACGCGATGTGCCCGTCGTGGAAGGCGACGCGCGAACGCGTGCAGTCGCCGAAGGGGCGCGCGTCGCTGATGCGCGAATGGTTGCGCCTGCAAGGGCAGGCCGGCGTCGACGTCGTCGCGGCGGCGCGCACGCGGCAGCCGTTGCTGCGCGGTCTGGCCGAGCGCTGGCGCAACAGCCGCAACGCGCGTCGTCGCGACGCGGATTTCTCGCACGAGGTGTACGACGCGATGGCCGGATGTCTCGCATGCAAATCGTGCGCGGGGCAGTGCCCGGTCAAGGTGAACGTACCCGAGTTTCGCTCGCGCTTTCTCGAGCTGTATCACCAGCGCTACCTGCGACCGCTGCGCGATTACCTGATCGGCTCGCTCGAATTCACGATGCCGTGGATGGCGCGCGTGCCCGCGCTGTACAACGGGTTGATGGGCGCCAACTGGGTAAGGACGCTGCTCGAGCGCCAGGTCGGCATGGTCGACAGCCCGCTGCTGAGCCGCTTCGATCTCGCGGCCGTGATCCGCGCATGGAACGTGAAGCCGGCCGATCCGCATGCGCTCGCCGCGCTGAGCGAGGCGCAGCGCGCGCGCAGCGTCGTCATCGTGCAGGACACGTTCACGCGCTATTTCGATACCGAGCAACTGGCGACGCTGATCGAGCTGGCGGCGCGCGTCGGTTTCCAGGTGTGGCTCGCGCCGCTCGCTCCGAACGGCAAGGCGCTGCACGTGCAGGGCTTTCTTCACGCATTCGCGAAGGCGGCGATCCGCAACGCGACGCAACTGGCCGCACTGGCGCGCTCGGGCGTCGCGCTGGTCGGTCTCGATCCGGCGATGACGCTGACGTATCGGCAGGAATACCTGAAGGTGACGGGGCTCGCCGATGTGCCGACCGTCGCGCTGCCGCAGGAGTGGCTGCTGGGCGCGTTGCCGGAAGCCGGTGCGGGCAAGGCGACGGTTTCATATCGGTTGCTGCCGCACTGCACGGAGAAGACCAATGCGCCGGACAGCGGCAAGCAATGGGCGCAGGTGTTCGCGCGTCGCGGGTTGCGCTTGCAGGTTCAGGCGACCGGGTGTTGCGGGATGTCGGGCACGTACGGGCACGAGGCGCGCAATCTCGCGACGTCGAAGACGATCTATGCGCAGTCGTGGGCCGCGCACGTCGACGGGCCGGAGCAGGAGGGCGAGGCGCTGGCGACCGGGTATTCGTGTCGCAGCCAGGTGAAACGCCTGTCGTCGAAGCAGGTGCGCCATCCGTTGCAGGCGCTGCTCGATCATGTGCGCGCGGTAGGGTGATGCGGTAGCGGTGCGGCGCGTAAGGGCGCGTCGATCGCGCGTCGAGCGGCCATCCCCGTGCCGCTTTCGACCTGGGCCGGCGCGGGTCAGGCGTCGGCTTTCGCCGCTTTCCGCGGACGCGGTTTTTCCGCGGCGGGAAACACGCCGACGCCGCGCGGCCGTTTCGGCTCGATCCGCATTTGCCGGATCACGCGCCGGAAGTCGATCTCGTGCGCGGCCAGCGTGCCGATCAGTTTCGCGATGACCGCGAGGTGGGAAGGAACGGTGCCCTTGCTCGAATAGTTGGTGATCGAACTTTCGTTCATCCGGATCAGGCGGGCGAACTCGCGCGCCGTCAACTGCGCCTTCTTCAACTCCTGTTGGAATTCCGCATACGCCATTGCACACATGATGCTTCGTCTCCGTGAATCAGAATCCGGCCCGCGCGGCGCCGGCGCCGACGGGTGGCGTTCCCGTCGTGCCGACGCCGCGTCGGGTTACATCTTCACCTGGTCGAGGAAGGTCTTCTTGCCGCTCTTGTAGCCGTAGATCGAGATGATCCCGTGCGTCAGGTCGCCCTTCGCGTCGAACGTCGTCGTGCCGATCACGCCGTCGTACTTGGTCGCCGGCATCGCCGCGAGGATCTTCGCCGGGTCCGTCGAATTCGCGCGCTTCATCGCGTCGACCGCGATATAGACCGCGTCATACGCGAACGGCGCATCGAACTTGATGCCCTGGTTGAAGCGCTTCTGGTACTTCGCGAGGAAGTCCGCGCCGCCCGGCATCTTCTCGAGCGCAGCGCCTGCCTGCGAGCACAGCACGTTGTCGGCCGCCGGGCCGGCCAACTCGGCCAGCGAGTCGGTGCACACGCCGTCGCCGGACAGGATCTTCGCGCGCAGGCCGAGCTGCTTCGCCTGCTTCGCGAGCGGGCCGCCGGTGGCGTCCATGCCGCCGTACATGATCGCGTCGGGGTTCTCGCCCTTGATCTTCGTCAGGATCGCGCGGAAGTCGACCGCCTTGTCGTTGGTCGCGTCGTGCGACAGCACCTTCAGGCCGAGCGCCTTCGCCTTCTTCTCGAATTCGTTCGCGAGGCCCTGGCCGTACGCGGTCGAATCGTCGATCACCGCGACGCTCTTCACGCCCTTCGACTGCGCATAGCTCGCGAGCGCCGGGCCCTGCTGCGCGTCGGTCGCGACGACGCGGTAGGTCGTTTTGAAACCTTGCTGCGTGTAGGTCGGGTTCGTGGCCGACGGCGAGATCTGCACGATGCCCGCGTCGCTGTAGATCTTCGACGCCGGGATCGACGTGCCCGAGTTCAGGTGGCCGATCACGGCGACGACCTTGTCGTCGACCAGCTTCTGCGCCACCTGCGTGGCCTGGCGCGGGTCGGCCGCGTCATCCTGCGCGTCGAGTTGCAGCGTGATCTTCTTGCCGCCGATCGTCAGGCCCTTCGCATTGATTTCCTCGACCGCGAGGCGCGCGCCGTTCTCGTTGTCCTTGCCGAGGTGCGAGATGCCACCCGTCGTCGGTTCGACGCTGCCGATCTTCACGACCTGGTCGGCCAGCGCGGTCGACGCGGCCGCGAACGCGGCGGCGGCCAGTGCAACGGTGATCAGGGGTTTGCAGCGCATGCCGACAGTGCTTCGTTCCATCTGCCATCTCCGAATTGAATGTCTTTCTATTGACGTCTCGACCGGCCGGCTGCGGGGCCGGGGCGATCGGACGAGTCTCCATACCCTCGCGGGCTTCACTTGCATCGCGCCGGGCCGCATGACGTGCCGCCCGGGGCGAGCGGGCAGGCCGGTACCCGACGCGGTGCAATTCATATGAATATATCTGAAGCCGGTTTTGCGCGCTGCGGCGAATCCCGTAGCGGGCCGGCGCGACACGGGTCGGCGCCCGGAGATCGAAGGTGCCGGATGCCGGAAATCGTGCGCTGCGGCGGCCCGAAGGCTGCGATTCGCTGTCGTCGGCCTTACGGCCACATCCATTATTCGGCCGGTCGCCGGGGCGAAGCCATGGACACTGACGCGCGGTCAATCGGGAACTGTTCGGTCGATTTGTCTGCACAGTTTGGTCACGCGAGAATCGTGTATCCCGTTTCATCCGCCGTGCCGCATCGAGCGCGATGTCCGTCTTTATGCAACTAACGGTCAAGTTCGGCACGCGCCCACGAGTGGGTGCCGATTCCACGGGCCGGACCGTTCATCCGGATCGGCAGAAGCCGAGGCGTTTTGGGACCGGCTCGCTTCTGCCGTCGGATCGTCGCGTCAGCCGCGCAATTCGCTGCCGGCTCGACTTCAGCTAGGCACGTCCGCGCAACGCGACGACGATCACTCCCGCAATCGCGAGCAGGCCGCCGCACGCCGTCGCGATGCCCGGCCGCTCGCCCGTCAGCACCACCGACAGGAGCGTCGCGACCGCCGGCGTCAGGTAGAGAAAGCTGGCCGCGCGCGCCGCGCCGAAGTAGCCGAGCGCGAAGGTCCAGGTGGCGTAACCGAGCGCGGCGGGAAAGACGCCGAGTACGACGACGGCCAGCGCCGTATCGCGCGATCCGCCGCCGAGCGACACGAGCGCGCCGGGCAGCCAGGGCGCGAGCAGGACCGCGCCGGCCAGCAGCGTGTACGCGGTGCACGGCAGCGCGCCGTACACGGGGATCAGCCGCCGCTGCAGCACGAAATAGCTGGCCGAACACAGCGCCGCGCCGAGGATCAGCGTGCTTCCCGAGCCGAGGACGAGGCCGCCGGGCTGCCCTTGCGCGATCACCGCGATGCCGGCCAGGCTGACCAGCGAACCGAGCCAGCCCCAGCGATTGAAGCGCTCGCGCAGGAACACGGCGGCCAGCAGCGCGGTGAAGATCGGCAGCGTATTCACGATGAAACTCGCGGCGCCGGCCGACACGGTCTGTTCGCCGGTATTGAGCAGCGCGTTGTAGAGTGCGATGCCGAGCAGGCCGCACGCGAGAAAGCGCCACGCATCGGCTTTCGTCGGCCGCGGTGGCCGTCGCCACGCGAGCCATGCGATCACGAGCAACGCGGCGGTCGCGAAGCGCGCCGCCGCGAGCTGCAGCGGTGCGAGGCCGTGCAGGCCGATGCGGATGAACGGGAACGCGGACGCCCACGAGACGATCGTGAACGCAACCGCGGCTGCCGCGACGAGCGGTTGTCGCGCGCTGCGCGACGTCGGTGACGAAACGGTATTCATGCGGCAATGGTGCGGTGTGCCGAGATGCTAAGCTAGCGCACAGATCAACACCCGGATATGAATATGGCTCACAGCTCGGGCGCGCGGCGCGCCGGCGGTCCGGCGCGGGTGCGCCAGATGGCCGGCGGGTTGGCGGCCGCCGCGTCGATGCCGGTCCCGCGGCCGCCGCTCGCGAGCCTGGAGACGGTCTGCACGGTGGCGCGCGAAGGGTCGTTTCTCGCGGCTGCCGACGTCTCCGGCGTCACGCACGGTGCGATCAGCCGACGGGTGGCCGCCGTCGAAAACTGGCTCGGGATGGCGCTGTTCGAGCGGCATGCGCGCGGCGTGCGCCTGACGCCGGACGGGCAGCGCTTCGTCGGCCGGATCGAGCAGGCGTTCGCGATCATCGACAGCGCGGCCGATCAGTGGCGCTCGCCGCGCACGCCGCGACTCGTCCGGATGAGTGTGGTGCCCGCATTCGCGCAGCTGTGGCTGTTCGAGCGGCAACCCGCGCTCGAAAGCGAAGCGCCCGCGCTGCGCATCGAACTCGGCATCGAGCTGCGCAACGTGGATATCGCCGGCGGCGAAGCGGATCTGTCGATCCGTTACGGTCGCGGCAACTGGCGTCAGCTCGAAACCCGCCCGTTCATGCCGGAACGGCTGTATCCGGTCGCGCATCCGCGGCTCGCCGCGCAACTGGCAAGGATGCGCCGAGGAACAGGCGACGCGGCGTTGCTCGACATGCCGTTGCTGCACGATTCCGACGTGACCGGCTGGCGTACGTGGTTCGATGCGCTCGGCATTCCGTTCAAGCCGCGTGCGCAGGATCGCCGGTTCGAGGATTACAACCTCGTGCTGGCGGCGGCCGAAGCCGGGCTCGGCGTGGCGCTCGCGCGCACGCCGCTTGCTGATGCGTATCTGCAGCGCAGCGCACTCGTGCGCGTGAGCCGTCACGAGGTCGATTCGTTGCTCAGCTATCACTTCGTGCATGCGAAGGGCGAGAATCGGCCGGAGGTCCTCGCGTTGATGGAGCGCATGGTGAAGGCGCTGCGCTAGCGCGCAGCCGCGGCTCGCGCGGGCAAGCGCTTCGGCACGCGCGTCACGAATGCGGGCGGCCACGCGTTCCGGTTCGTTCGGCCGCTACCGCCAAATCGTTACAATGCAGCCGCGGAAAACGGCGAGATCGCCGGAGTGAGGCAGAATCGCGCCTTTGGCCAGCGGATGGGCCAATCACCAACCATTGCAGTACGGGTTCAAATTTGCACAAAAGGGAACCGATGAATAGACCAGACAAATCGTCGAAGGCGCGTGCGGCGCTGGATCAGCTTTTTTCCGGCCTGGCGCCTGCGGACGCGAAGCGCGAATCGCCGCGTCCGGGCAATCCGTTCGAAGCGGACGACGAGGTGTCGAGCGCATCCGGCGGTCGCGGCGGGGTGGAAGTCACGCTGTCGACCCGCATCCAGCTGCGCGGTTATCCGAGCGCCGACGCGTTCATGAAGCGCATGGCCGAAGCGTGGGGCCTCGAGTGGGGCACCTACGACAGCGTCCGTGCGGTGGCGACGCTACCCGCCGGATGGCGCTCGCGCCGGCTTCCGGAAGTCACGCAGATCGTCGACGAGCGCGACGTGCTGCGCGCGGAGAGCAGCCTGCAGGGCGGCGAGATGTCGTATCTGAAGGTGCATCCGCGCTACTACATCGATGCGCGCAAGCGTTTCGGCTGGAGCAAGTCGTCGAAGGCATCCGACGATCCGGATCTCGACGGCCCGGACTGGAACTGCTTCGTGATGGATCGGGAAAAGTCCATCGAACTGCACGAACTGACGACGTCGTCGTTGAAGGCCGACATCGACAATGCGCGGGCGACGCTGCTGAAATGGCTCGACGAGCACTATCCGAAACATCGTGATCCGTTCGCGTACTGGTCGGACTGTGAAGGGGCGTAAGCCATATTGCATGGCGGCCGCCTCGATCCGTCGACTCGTTCGCCACGAGGGCGACCATTGAAACGAGCGAGTGCGGTCCCGATTCTCTGCGCGGCGGTTGGCGCGGCGATCGCATCGACCGTCATCGAGTTGCTGCTCTGGGCGATGAGCGGCGATGACGCCGTCCGGAACCTGTTGCGCGACGCGCGCCTCACGGCCGCGATCGTGATGGGGCCGCGCGTGCTCGGTGCGCCCGGCGGGTTCGATCCGCTGGTCATGGGCGTGGCGACGCTCGTGCATGCGGTGCTTTCGCTGGTCTATGCGGCCGTGCTGGTACGTGTCATCCGGCACCTGTCGCTCGGGCCCGCGTTACTCGCCGGCGACGTGTTCGGGCTCCTTCTGTACGGCGTGAACCTGTACGGGTTCACGACGATCTTTCCGTGGTTCACCGCGGTTCGCGACACGATCACGCTGATCGCTCATCTGATGTTCGGGATCACGGCGGCGGCCGTTTATTGCGTTGCCCAGCGCCACGCTACGCGCTGATCCCGGCATCGACCGCCGCGGGCGTCAGCCATCTTCATCGGTGTCCCGACCTGCCGAAGCGAGAGGCGGGAAATCAGGCAGTACGCGACATGCCGATGCGACCGGCCTCGCACCCGCTCAGTCGAGCTTGCCGCGCAGCTCGTCGAACGGGATCATCACGTGCGCGCGATACGCAGGCCGCGCCTTCAATCGTTCATACCACGCCGTGACGTGCGGCACGTCGGGTCGCGCGATATCGAGCTCGAAATACCGGTAGAGGTGCGTGCCGACCGCGATGTCGGCGAGCGTGATCGCGTCGCCCGCGAGAAACGGCTGCCCGGCCAGCACGGTGTCGAGCAGCCGGAAATACTGCGCGCATTGCGCGATGCTCTGTTCGACGCGCACGGTGTCGCGTTGCTCGGGCGGCGTGCGGTAGTAGCCGCGGAACACGCCGTTGAGGAACGCCGGCTGCAGGGTCGTCTGCGCCCAGTCCATCCAGCGGTCGGCGCGCGACTGCTCGGCGGGATCGTCGCGCCAGAAGCCCGGGCGCCCGTGACGCGCGGCGAGGTAGCGCAGGATGCTGTGCGATTCCCAGACGACGGTTCCGTCGTCGTCGATCACCGGGATGCGCCCGTGCGGGTTCATCGCGAGGAAGTCGGGCGTATCGAGCACGCCGAACCCGCCGCCGGCCGGTACGTGCCGATGCGGGAGCGCGAGCTCGTCGACGAGCCACATCACCTTCTGGACATTGAACGCGTTGCGTCGTCCCCATACCGTCAGCATCGCGGGCTCCCTGTGTCGTGACGAACGTGAAGATGGACAGTGTAAACGCAGCAGGCGCGCCTCGTGGTGCGCGCCTGCGGCGATCGTCGTGCGCCGGGACGATCAGAACTTGTGGCGGATGCCGACGATCGCGAGCTCCTGCGTATCGGTGCCGGAGTTCATGCCGTACGCGCCCACCGATGCGGCGGCCTTCACGGTCGCGCCGCTCGCGTCGAGCGTGTTGCCGCTCGCCTTCTGGTAGCCGAACAGCGCATACAGGTCGGTGCGCTTCGACAGCGCATAGTCCGCGCCGAGGTTGACCTGGTTGTAGTGCGCGGAAGCCGGGCCCGTCAGCGACGTGTAGTTGTAGCCGACGCCCGCGCGCAGCGCCGGCGTGAACTGCCAGTTGAAGAACGCCGAGCCGTTGTTGAACTTCGCGTTCCGGTTGAACGCCGACAGCGTGTCCGCGCCGTACTGCGTGTTCGAATACGCGAGGCCGAAGGTCGCCGGCCCGGCCACGTACTGGCCAGCCACGCGCACGATCTGGATCGACTTCGCGCTCGAGAAGCCCTGGTTGATCACGGTGTTGAACAGCGTGTCGGAGCTGCTCGACCACGTCCGCACGCCATTGGCGAGCGTCGTGCCGCCGTTCGCGTAGAAGTAGCCGGCGCCGAGCGACAGCGGGCCGTTCGCGTAGCTCGCGCCGAAGCTGTAGGTGCGGCCGCTGCCGGTCGCGCCCGCGACGCCGCCGAAGCCGTACAGCGCGGCGAACTGGAAGCCGGAGATCAGCGGGCTCGTGTATTTCACCGAGTTGCTGACGCGCAGGCTGTTGTCGTAGTTGTCGAGGTCGCCCGGCGTCGCGAACACGCCGCCGAAGTAGTTGTCTTCGGTGAGGCCCTGTACGAGATCGACGATCGGATCGTACTGGCGGCCGAGCGTCACGGTGCCGTAGGTGCTGCTCGCGAGGCCGACGACGGCCTTGCGGCCGAATTCGCGCTGGCCCTGGCCGAGCGCGCCGGTGCCGATGTTGAAGCCGTTCTCGAGCTGGAACAGCGCGGACAGGCCGCTGCCGAGATCCTCGATGCCGCGCAGTCCCCAGCGGCTGCCCGACAGGTTGCCGCTGCCGAACTTGACGAGGTTCGACGCGTTGCTGCCGTTCGCGTTCTGCGCGTTGTGGACGTACGCGATGCCCGCGTCGGCGATGCCGTACAACGTGACGCTGCTTTGTGCGTGGGCGCCCGCGACGAAGAGCGCGGCCGGCAGCGCGAGCAACGCGAATGACCGGATCTGTTTCATTGTTGAATTCCCCCGTTGGTCGATTGGTCTGACGAATCGGTGAACGATACGGACGGCGCATCGTCAAGGGAACCAATAAATTGTCGGATCGTTATGAGGCGGCGCGGCGATGGGTGTGCGCGCAACGAGCCGGCGCCTCGCGCGGGCGCCTGCGCGTCGTGGCGTTTCGTACCCGGGCATCCGCTCGATCCGTCGGAGACGATCGATGCGATCGTCGATCGCGCGCAACTCGATCGCGCGGTGGGGTATATCGGGCTCGGGCGAGATGAAGGCCGCCGGCACGCGCCCGCCGGCAGTCGTCGCGCGACGGGCCGGCCCGAACGCGCGGCCATGTGCGCAGCATGGCCATTCTTTCCCGTCTCGAAAATCTTGTAGCATCGCCGGAGTGCCGGTTGGCATGCCGCGATCACAGCCGCATGCCCGCTTTTCCGTTTGTTGTGACCCCGCCGCCATGCGTCGGCGGGGTCGATTCGCATGAGGTCAATATGCGTCGCATTGGGCTTGTCCTCGTTCCTCAGTTTCAGGTAATGAGCCTGCTCGCGTTGTCCGTGTTCGACATCGCCAATCTCCGCGCGGGCCGCTCGCTCTATGAAGTGAGCGTGATCTCGGAGGATGGCGGCCCCGTGGAGGCGTCGTTCGGCATGTACGCATCAACGCAACCGGCGCGGCTGTCGGAATTGCACACGGTATTCGTCGGCGCTTCACTGTCGACGCCGCCGCTCACGGACCGCATGCGCGAACTGCTGGTCGATCTGTCCGGCAAGGTCGAACGCATGGCGTCGATCTGCCTCGGTGCGTTTCTGCTAGCCGAGGCGGGCCTGCTGGACGGGCGCCGCGCAACGACGCATTGGGCGTTTCTCGATCGGTTCAGGGATCGCTATCCCGCGGTATCGGTGGAGAAGGATTGCATCTTCGTGCGCGACGGCATGCTGTGGAGTTCGGCAGGAATGAGCACGGCCATGGACATGGCGCTCGCGATGCTCGAAGAGGATCTCGGCCCGGACGCCGCATTGCAGGTCGCGAAAGACCTGGTGCTCGAGCGCTGGAGGCGCTCGGGGTCGCAGCCGCAGTCGTCCGTGCTGATCGACCACCCCGCACGCAGCAATCGGATCCACGACGTCATCACGCACATCCGGGCGAATCTCGGCACCGATCTGACCGTCGACAAGCTCGCTGACGTGGCGAGGATGAGCAAGCGGCAGTTTACGCGCCGCTTCAAGGATGAAACCGGCCTGACGCCTGCAAAGGCAGTCGAGCGCATCCGGCTCGAAACGGCCCGGGATTTCGTGACGAGTTCGTCGTGGACCATCGACACGATCGCACGGGAAACCGGTTATGCGGATACCGAGCGGATGAGGCGGTCGTTCGTGCGTGCGTTTGGCCATCCGCCACAGGTCTTGCGGCGGCAGCGCAAGCCGGAACACGCGGACGCCGACTGAGTAACCGTCTTCCGAGTCAAGCCCGATGAAGTGAATCGTCCCAAGGCGTGTTGGTTTTGACCATGGCATTGAGCATGGTTAGGAGCTTGCGCATGCAGGCAACAAGCGCGACCTTGGACAGTTTGCCGGCGGCCTTCAGGCGTTGATAGAAGGCTCTGATGGCGGGGTTGTAGCGTGTGGCAGTCAATGTAGCCATGTACAGCACGCGACGGATCGCGAAGCGGCCACCTTGAACCCGTCGTCGCCCATTACGTAAGCCGGAATCGCAAGCAATGGGAGCGACGCCAACGAGGGCTGCAATCTGACGGCGATTGAGCCGGCCCAATTCGGGCAGTTCTGCGATCAGGCAGGCGCTGGATACCGGGCCAATTCCATGTGTGGACTGCAACAGGCGGTCGAGTTCACCGAAGTGCTGGCGTACATGAGCGACCATCTGAGCGTCAATGTCATCGAGTTGTGCCTGGATGGCGGCAATGATAGCCAGCAGACTTGAATGCAGACCAACCGGCGTGATCTGGAGCCGCTGTCGCTCCGAAAGGAGCATGGTGAGTAGTTGGCGCCGTCGGGTCACCAGTGCAGCCAGCCACTGCTGCCGCTCGTCGGGAACGGGACGTAGCAAGCGGGACAGATCGTCCCGACGCAGTAGCACGGAAGCCAGTTCGGCAAGCATACGTGCGTCGATGGCGTCGGTTTTGGCCAGACGTCCCATCGAGCGGGCAAAATCGCGTGCTTGCCGAGGGTTGACGACAGCGACCGGCAAACCCGCACCTTGCAAGGCGCACGCCAGCTCGGTCTCGTAGCCACCGGTCGCCTCCATCACGACCAACTGCACGTTCAGCGGCTGAAGGGCAACAGCCAGGGCCGAGTGGCCCTCGGCATCGTTGTTGAATCGACGGATGTCCAGATTGGCACCCAGTACGGAAACATCGACGTGAGCTTTTGCGACGTCAATGCCGACCGTTACGGCAGAAGGAGCAGACATGATCTTCGGATCCCATGCTTGTACATGCGCACTCGATGTAAATGGCGCGCGTAACCGTTCGGGCTTCAGGAAGACCAGCACGGCAACCGTGCGTTTTGTACTCAGTCACGGGCTCCAACACCCAAGCGCGGGGCAAACTGCACGGTCTCGTCTGGCTACCACCAGACTTTACCGTACTGGTCAGTACTGAACATACAAGCGCGGCCGGCCGATACCGGGTCCCGCGCTGCAACATCATGGCACGAAAGGAGGGAACTGCGTCCCTCCACGCGCGCCCATCGTCAATAGAATGTTCTTTGGGCGGTACCTGCTCGGGTAAGCCGAACCGAAGACTCGTCGACAGCGGACCGCACGCTCGTCCGCCCGCGGTTTTGCGAACCGTCCCTTGCAGCCCGCGTCATGTCGCCAGGCTGGAATCGTCCGTGTGTGCCGCAAGGACGCGCCCGGTCGCCGATTGCGTTGCCGCACGTGCGAAGCGTGTCCGGCATGTGCAGGCACGCCGTGCCGGCGCGCCGCGCGACGCGAATGACGCAACCGCCGAAGTGGCGCGGATCGGCGAAGCGCTGCACGGGTGGCGGTCGGCCTCGCGGGTGGCCGGGACGGCGCGCGTCGTCGGCGCCGTGTCGGGCGACACGCGGTTCGCGATGATGAAAACTGAACGGACGGTTGGGGCGCAGGATATGTCAGATGCAGCGATGAAAGACGACTCGTCGCCTGTTGTATATGTCGTCGACGACGATCCGGCCATACGCGCATCGCTCGATACGTTGTTGCGATCGCTGGGCCTGCGCGTCGTGACCTTCGCGAGTACCGCGGAGCTGCGCGCGACGCACCGGGAGAATGTCACGAGCTGCCTGTTGCTCGATGTGCGGCTGCGCGGGGAGAGCGGGCTGGTGTTTCAGCAGGCGTCGGACCGGCCGTCGATCCCGATCGTCGTCATCACGGGGTTCGCGGACGTCGAAGTGTGTCGCAAGGCGCTGAAGGGCGGCGCGGTCGATTTTCTCGTGAAGCCGTTCACCGACCACGAGTTGATCGACGCCGTGAACCTGGCGCTGTCGCTGGATGCGGCACGGCGAGTCCGCAACGACACGCACGACGAGTTGCGGCAGTCGTTCGAGTTGCTCACGCGCCGCGAGCGCGAAGTGCTTGCGTACGTCGTCAGCGGCGCGCTGAACAAGCAGATCGCGTCGCATCTCGGATTGAGCCTGATCACCATCAAGCAGCATCGCGCAGCGGTGATGCGCAAGATGAATGCGTCGTCGCTTGCGGATCTCGTGCGCAAGTCCGAGGCGATCGGCGTGCAACTGGCGACATGACGCCGCGCGCCGCGAGCGTCATGCGGCCGGGTCGGTCGTGCGCGGGTGGGCCGGCAGTGCGAACGAGAAGCAGCAGCCGGCGCCCGGTTCGCCGCGTGCCCAGATGCGCCCGTGATGGGCGTCGACGATCGAGCGTGCGACCGTGAGACCCATTCCCATGCCGTCGTATTTGCTCGTGAAAAACGGATCGAAAAGCCGATCGATCGATTGCTGTTCGATACCCGGCCCCGTGTCGCATACGTCGAACACGACTTCGGCGTCGCTCAGCCTGGCCGAGACCGTCAGCATGCGCGCGTGCGACGGGCCGCTTTCGATCGCCTGGATGCCGTTCATCATCAGGTTCGCGAGCACCTGCTGGACCTGCACGGGATCGGCGAACAGGCGCGCGTCGGCATCGATGTTGCTGTCGACGCGAACGTTGCGTGCAGCGGCTTCCGGCGCGATCAGGAACAGCGCAGCGTGCACGGCGTCGGCGGCCGCGAAGTCGACGCACTTCGCCGGCGCCTTGCCGATGAAGCCGCGAATCTTGCGGCAGATTTCCGTCGCATCGCGCGCCCACCGGGCGGCCTGCGTGATCGCGGCAGCGGCCTCGGCGACGTCGGGCTCGTCGCGCTCGAGCCAGCGCAGCGCCGCTTCGGCCGACGAACCGACGGCCGACAGCGGCTGGCTGACCTCATGCAGGATCGAGGCCGACATCTCCGCAAACAGCGACACGCGGGCCGCGCGTGCGGCTTCCGCGCGCAATATCGCGAGCCGGTCGCTGTTCTCCTTCTGCTCGGTCACGTCGAACGCATAGAAATGCAGGCGCCGGTAGCCGTCCTCGTGCTTCGGCAGCGAGCAGCGCCATACGATCGGTACGCGGCGCCCCTTGAACGTCACGAGCGTGCGCTCGCCCTGGCAGGCGGTCCGGTTTTCGTAGATCGCGCGCAGCACCGCGCTGTTGCTGAGCCGGTCGGCCGGCAACAGGATCTCCGCGTGCTGTAGGAAATGCTCTTTCGATTCGGCGTCGAAGAGTTGCACCACCGCGTCGTTGGCCGCCACGAACGCATGCAGCGCGCGCAGCCGGGCGACGGCCTGCGGATGCTCGTCGAAATAGCGGTCGATATCCGAGACCCCGGCCATCTTCAGTTCCTTCACCGCGCGATAAACGCGCGACCAGTCTTCGATCAGGATCGGTATCGGCGCCGACAGGAAGAGCTCGCTTTCCGCTGGATGAGGGGCGTCAGGCGGTGCGATCGTCGGGGCTGCGGACGTGGACATGGGGACGTGGTGCTCGCTGAGGTTCGCGCGCGGCGCGAAACCGGATGACCGGAAGTGACGCATCGGGACGACGAACGACGTGCGCGTCCGACGTCGATGTAGCTGCAACTATAAAGCAGATCGCCGCGTGCTGCTGACCGCGACCGCGGGCGGATGCAGGCCGGCGCGACGGTCAGACTTTGGTATGGGAAGGCATCGACCACGGTCTGATGGATCGAAAAAAACCGTTCCTCTAGACTCGATTCCAACGTGAGTGAAGCGCGCGGCGCGGCCGATGGCGAAGCGGCAATGTTCGCGATGCGTCGGTGCGACGGATTGATCGCGCGAGCCGCGCATGCGCATCCAATGCGAGGGGAACGGTAGAGATGACGCAGCCAACGTGTGCATACGACGATGTATTCGAACGCGCGCTGATGGGCCTGCTGGATCCGTCGAGAACGGCGGGCGTGCCCGGCTCGCACCGGCGGCGCGTGCGCGGCAAGCGCAATGACGGCGCGCGCGAGACCGGCGCGCCGGTGGCCTCGCGGATCAGGATCGTCGAGATTCTGTCGGATACCGCTGTCAGCGTGCGCTGGAGCGACCCGAGGTACGGGCATTTCGGCGAACAGCTGTGGCATTGCGTGACCGCGAGAACGGCGTCGCGCTGCGTGCTGACCGGTGCGCCGATCAAGCCGGGCGATCGCGTGTATCGGCCGCGGGGGCGCGGCCGCACCGTTCCGTGCAACTGGGACAGGATGATCCATGCCGCGGCAGTCGCCCCGGCGCCGTGCGCCGGCGCGGACGGCCGGTGACGCGCGAGCGGGTGCGGTCGGTATCGGCTGCACCATACCTCGGCATGATTGTCGGCACCGGGGGCGGTCGGTACGCTGTCCGAAATCCGGTTGCGTTCCCGGCCCTGCCAGCGAGCGTGGCGTCACGCGAGACACTCTGTGCACGACAAGACGGTTTGCATCATCGACGATGAATTGGCGATGAGACAGTCGCTGGAATCGCTCGTGCGCTCGATGGGCGTGCGCGCGAGGCTGTACGCATCGGCCGAGGCGTTTCTCGAACACGGCGCGAGCGGGACGTCGCACTGCATCGTGTGCGATATCCAGATGGCCGGGATGTCGGGCATCGAGCTGCTCGCCGTGCTGCGGGGGGGGTGTTGCGACGTGCCGATCATCTTCGTGACCGCGCACCCGAGCGCGCGCCGGGTGCTCGAGGCGAGACGGCTCGGCGCATTGTGCGTGCTGGAGAAGCCCTTTGATCCGCGCGAACTCGTGCAGTGGGTGATGCGCGCGCTCACGGGATGCTGAAGGGGCGGCACGATGGCCCAGGGCGTAGCGACGCTGCGTTCGTGCCGCGTCATCGCGCCCGGGCATGTCCATTACGCGGTTTTGTATAGAACGATAGGAGAACTTATGGAAAGCGATAGTCCGAGCCTCGGCGCCAGCACGCAGTTCGTCGACGTCGACGGTCGACGCCTCGCGTATCGCACATTCGGCAGCGGTACGCCGCTCGTGTTGTGCGTGCGTTTTCGCGGCACCATGGACACGTGGGATCCGCTGTTCCTCGACACGCTCGTCGGACAGGGCTTCCAGGTCACGATCTTCGATTACAGCGGACTCGGGCAGTCGAGCGGCGAGCGAACCTATCATCCTGCGTCGCTCGCCAAGGACGCGATCGACCTGATCGTCGCGCTCGAGCTCGGCAAGGCGGTGATCGGCGGCTGGTCGGTCGGCGGAATGGCCGCGCAGATCGTGCTCGCAAAGGCGCCGCAGCTCGTCACGCACGCGGTGCTGATCGCGACCACGCCGCCGGGCCAGTTGGTCAGGGCCGGCGAACCGCTGTTCTACACGATGGCGAAGCGCGAAAACGACTTCGAGGATTTCGTCACGCTGTTCTTCGAGCCGGCCTCCGCGGCGAGCCGCACGGCGGCCGAGCTTGCGGCCGCGCGCGTCGCGCAGCGCAAGGTCGACCTGAGCCCGGCGGTACCGGTCGCGTGGGCCAGTGAGCAGGTCGGAGACGGCCCGCGGAACCCGGCCTTCCCGGTCGATGCCGTGCTCGATGCGTTGCGCTCGACGTCGATTCCGGTTCTTCATGTCGGCGGCGATCACGACATCGTGTTCCCGGTGGAGAACTGGTATGCGCTCAACGGCCAGCTGCCGACGCTGCATCTCGTGACGCTGCCGCGTACCGGGCACGGGCCGCAACTTGAGTATCCGGTGGCTTGCGCGAGGCACATCGCGGCGTTCGTCGGCGTGCACGCCGGCTGATCGCGCGCGGCGCCGCCCGGGCCGCGCGGCAGAAGAATGAGGAAGACTTTTCATATCGTTTAGGATGACAAATGGAAGATCTGGTTGATTTGGCGATTCGCGCCGCAGGGGGAATGGAACGCTTCAAGCGCTTTCGCAGCGTATCGGCGCAGTTGCATCACACGGGCGCGATCTGGGCGCTGAAGCAGCGCGACGGCGTGCTCACCGATTCGCGTGTGACGGTGCAGCTGCACGAGCAGCATGTCTCGCATGCTCCGTTCGCCCCAACGACGGATCACTCCGTCTACACGCCCGCGCGCGTCGAGATCCGCCGGGACGACGGTACCGTGGTCGATACGCTCGACGCCCCTCGCGCGTCGTTCGACGGCTACGAAATGGAGACACCGTGGTCCAACGCACAGCTGGCGTACTTCGCCGGCTACACGATGTGGACGTATCTGACGTCGCCGTTCCTGCTGCGCCACGGCGGCGTTCGCAGCCGCGAAATCAAGCCGTGGATCGTCGACGGGCTGCCGTGGCGGCGTCTGCATGTCGAGTTTGCGCCGGAGATCGCCACGCATAGCGCCGTGCAGACGTTCTACTTCGACGCGGACGGGCTGCTGCGCCGGCACGACTACGAGGTCGACATCCAGGGGCGCAACGCGGCTGCGCGGTACATCAGCGACTACGTCGACGTGCAAGGCATCCTGATGCCGACGCGCTTCCGGATTTATCCGCGCACCGATGCGAACGTGGCGCTGCCCGCCCCGTTGATCGTCGGTGTCGATCTGTCGAATTTCCGTTTCGAGTAACGAGGCAATCATGACGAATCAAGCGACTTATCGCGCGGCGGTAGTCAAGGCGCCTGGGCAACTGGAACTGGTCGAGCGGCCGATTCCCGCGCCGGCGCAGGGGCAGGTGCGCATTCGCGTCGAAGCCTGCGGCGTATGCCATTCCGACAGCGCAACCGTGGAGCGCGAAGCGCCTGACGGCGCGCCGCCGCGCGTACCGGGGCATGAAGTCGTCGGCCGAATCGACGCGCTCGGCGAAGGGGTGTCCGGCTGGCGGCTCGGCGAACGTGTCGGCGTCGGCTTTCTCGCCGGTGAAGATCGCACGTGCCCGTCGTGCCGGCACGGCGATGTCGTGAACTGCCAGAACCCGGTCATCACCGGGATGACGACGGACGGCGGCTACGCGGAAATCATGCTGGCCGAAGCTCGCGGGCTCGTGCGCGTGCCGGACGATCTCGACGCGGCCGAGGCTGCGCCGCTGTTGTGCGCGGGGCTCACCACGTTCAACGCGCTGCGCAATGCCGGCGCGCGGGCCGGCGACGTGGTCGCCATCCATGGCCTCGGCGGGCTCGGCCATCTCGCCGTGCAGTTTGCGAACAAGATGGGTTTTCACACCGTCGTGATCGCCCGCGGAGCCGACAAGGCCGCGCTTGCCGCGCAGCTCGGCGCGCATCGCTACATCGACGGGCGGACCGAGGACGTGGCCGCTGCGCTGCGCGCGCTCGGCGGCGCGAAGGTCGTGCTCGGCACGGCGCCGACGGGCTCGGCCATGGCCGACACCGTCGCGGGCCTGTCCGCGCGCGGCAAGCTGATCGTCGTTGCCGTGCCGGGCGAGCCGATCGCCGTGAATGCGGTCGATCTCGTGTTCGGCGGCCGCTCCGTGGTCGGCGCATTGACGGGAACGGTGACGGACAACGAAGAGACGCTCGCGTTCGCGCGGCTGCAGAACGTGCGGCCGATGATCGAAACGTTTCCGCTCGAGCAGGCGCAGGCGGCATACGACCGCATGATGCGCGCGGATGTCCGGTTCCGCGCGGTACTGACCATGAATTACGCATCCAACGGAGCTTCCGCATGAACGCAATCGCCCAATCCATCCTCGACGCCCACGGCGGGCTCGCGCAGTGGCGCAAGTTTCGGCAGGTGCGCGCGCGCCTCGTACAAGGCGGTGCGCTGTGGGGCCTCAAAGGTCACGCCGGCGTGCTCGACGACACCATGGTCACCGTCGCGACGGATCGCCAATGGGCGTCGCATGCGCCGTTCGGTGCGCCGGCCGCGCGCAGCGAATTCACCGGCGAGCGCATTGCGCTGCTCGATTCGGCCGGGCACGTGCTCGCGGCGCGCGAGCAGCCGCGCGGGTCGTTCGACGGGCATACGCTCGAGACGCCATGGGACGAACTTCAACTGGCGTTTTTCGCCGGATGCGCGATGTGGACGTACCTGAACGCGCCGTTCGTGCTTGCATGGGACGGTGTGCATTGCGAAGAAGACGGTGTCTGGAACGAACAGGGCGAAGCATGGCGCCGGATTCGCGTTCACTACCCCGACACGCTCGAAGTGTTCAGCAAAGCGCAGACCATCTACGTCGGGCCGGACGGCCTCGTGCGCCGGCTCGACTACGACGTCGAAATCGCAGGCAACACGCCGGGCGCGCATTACGTCAGCGACTATGTGACCGTGTCGGGGATCCGCTTCCCGACGAAGCGGCGCATCTACCCGCGTGCAGCCGACGGGCAGGCCGTGCCGGAACCGCTCGTCGTCTCGATCGACCTGCACGACATCGCGCTGAGCTGAGCGCGAACCACGGCGCGCGTCGCGCGCCCATCGAGGGAACTCATCATGACGCAATCTGCATCATCCGCCGCTCCGACCCGCTACGTCGATGCAGCCGGCGTGCGCTACGCGTATCGCCGCTTCGGCAACGAAAAGGGTGGGCGGCCGCTTCTGTGCCTTCAGCACTTCACCGGCACGCTCGACAACTGGGATCCGGCGATCGTCGACGTGCTGGCCCGCGATCGCGAAATCATCCTGTTCGACAACGCCGGCGTCGGCCGCTCCGGCGGACAGGTTCCGACGTCGATCGCGCACATGGCGCAGCACGTGCTGCACTTCGTCGACGCGCTGTCGATCGACCGGCTGCATATCCTCGGGTTTTCGCTCGGCGGCTTTCTCGCGCAGGACATTGCGATCGCGCGACCGGAGCTGGTCGAGCGGATGATCCTGTCCGGCACCGCGCCTGAAGGCGGCGAAGGCGCGGGGATGGACCGGCCGGAACTGCTCGCGATCTACACGGACGGCGAGATGCCGATGAGCGAAAAGCTCAAGCGGCTGTTTTTCCCGGCAACGCCCGCGGGCCAGACGGCCGCCGCCGCATTCGTCGACCGCCTCGCCGCGCGCACCGCCGAGCCCGATTTGCCGGCCGGCCCCGAAGTGGCGTCCGCCCAGCTGCAGGCGATGATCGCGTGGGCGAACTGGAGCGGTGACGTGGCAGGCAAGCTGGGCCGGATCAAGCAGCCGGCCCTCGTCACCAACGGCAACGACGACCGCATGATCCCCACCGCGAACAGCTTCGTGCTCGCGCAGGGGTTGCCGAATGCGACGCTGATCGTCTATCCGGATTCAGGCCACGGCGCGCTGTTCCAGCATGCGAGTGCGTATGTCGCGCACGTCGCGGAATTCCTGCGCGGCGCGTGAACGCGTCGCCGCCCCCTTCAAGGAGCCCATCATGAAAGCCATCGTATATGCAAAGGCCGGCGTACCGATCGACGATCCGACGTCGCTGTACGACACGGAGTTGCCCGTGCCGACACCTGGCCCGCGCGATCTGCTCGTGCGGATCGACGCGATTGCCGTCAACCCGGTCGATTCGAAGCTGCGGCTCGGCGTGCAGCCGAGCGGCCCGCGCGTTCTCGGCTGGGACGCGGCGGGAACGGTCGAGGCGGTCGGCGCCGACGTCGAGCTGTTCGCGCCGGGCGACAAGGTCTGGTATGCGGGCGACATCACGCGGCCCGGCAGCTACGCGGAATATGGTCTCGTCGACGAGCGGATTGCGAGCCGCCGCCCGACGACACTGGGCGCTGCCGACGCCGCGGCCCTGCCGTTGACTGCGATTACCGCGTGGGAACTGCTGTTCGACCGGCTGAAGATCGCCGAGCGCGGCGGCGCCGGGCAGAGCGTGCTGGTGATCGGCGCGGGCGGCGGCGTCGGGTCCATTCTCGTGCAACTCGCGCGCCGGCTGACCGAGCTGACAGTGATCGGCACGGCGTCGCGGCCGGCCACGCACGCGTGGGTCGCCGAGCTCGGCGCACACCACGTGATCGATCACGGCCAGCCGTTGCAACCGCAACTGAAGTCACTGGGCATCGACGACGTGGACCACGTGATCAGCCTCACGCATACCGACGCGTACTACGCGCAGATCGTCGACGTACTGAAGCCGCAGGGCCAGCTCGCGCTGATCGACGATCCGGACACGCTCGATGCGATGCCGCTCAAACGCAAGGCCATCTCGCTGCATTGGGAATTCATGTTCACGCGCTCGATGTTCCGCACGCCCGACATGGACCGTCAGCACGCGCTGCTCGCGCGCGTGGCGACGCTGATCGACGACGGCGTGCTCAAGAGCACCGTCGGCGAGCACCTCGGCAAGATCGACGCGGCGAACCTGCGACGCGCGCATGCGCTGCTGGAAGGCGGCCGCGCGAAGGGCAAGATCGTGCTCGAAGGCTTCTGAGCGCACACCGCTACCATTCCAACGGAATCACCATGACCACCATCACCACGCGAGACGGCACCCGGATTTTCTACAAGGACTGGGGCGTCGGTCGCCCGGTCGTGTTCTCGCACGGCTGGCCGCTGAACGCCGATGCATGGGACGCACAGATGCTGTTCCTCGTGCAGCACGGCTACCGCGTGATCGCGCACGACAGGCGCGGTCACGGCCGTTCGGGGCAACCGTTCGCCGGCAACGACATGAACACTTATGCAGACGATCTCGCGGCACTCCTCGACACGCTCGACGTGCGCGAGGCCACGCTGGTCGGCCATTCGACGGGCGGCGGCGAGGTCGCGCGTTACATCGGCCGTCACGGGACGAAACGAGTCGCGAAGGCCGTGCTGATCGGCGCCGTGCCGCCGATCATGCTGAAGACCGATGCGTATCCGGGCGGCTTGCCGCTGGACGTGTTCGACGGCATTCGACGCGGCGTGGCCGCCAACCGGTCGCAGTTCTATCGCGATCTCGCGGTGCCGTTCTTCGGCTTCAACCGGCCGGGCGCGACCGTGTCGGCGGGCACCGTTGACGCATTCTGGGCACAGGGGATGACGGGCGGCATCCACGGCCAGTACCAGTGCATCCGCGAATTCTCCGAAGTCGACTACACGGAGGATCTGAAGAAGATCGACGTGCCCACGCTGATCCTGCACGGCGACGACGACCAGATCGTGCCGATCGACAATGCAGGCCGGCTGTCCGCGCAGATCGTGAAGCACGCGACGCTGAAGGTGTATGAGCGTGCATCGCATGGCATGTGCGTCGTCGATGCCGATCGCGTCAATGCGGATCTGCTCGCCTTTTTGCAATCGTGACGCGGGAACTTGCGCGACTCACACACTTCGAGCGGGACGAACGGAACCTGGAGAGCAGCATGGCAGAGGTCAAACGGGTCGAATACCTGTTTCTGGGCGGCGGCAAGGGCGGAAAATCGCTTGCGATGGAGATGGCCCGGCAAGGCAAGCGCGTCGCGGTGATCGAGCGCGGGATGATCGGCGGCTCGTGCATCAACGTCGCGTGCATCCCGAGCAAGGCATTGATACACCGTGCGCGCGCGACGCATGCGTGGCGGGATGCGGCGCAACGGGAAGACGTGACGGCCGACATGGCGGGCGTTTCCGCGTATGTCGCGTCGGTCGTGAACGGGATGGTCGACGTCAATCGCCGCGCATTCGAGCAGTCGGGTCTCGAACTCGTGATCGGGGCGGGGCGGTTCGTCGCGCCGCGCACCGTCGCGGTGCGCGGCGCCGACGGGGCCGAAACGATCTACGAGGGCGAGAACGTCTACATCAACACGGGTACGGTCGCGTCGATCCCGGACGTGCCGGGACTGCGCGATGCGCAGCCGCTCACGCACGTGGAGGCGTTGCGGCTGACGACGCTTCCCGGGCATCTGGTTGTCATCGGCGGCGGTTATATCGGGCTCGAGATGGCGCAGGCGTTTCGGCGGCTCGGCAGCGCGGTTACGCTCGTCAGCGATACGCCGCGCGTCGCGATGCGCGAAGACGAGGACGTCAGCACGGTCATCCAGCAGGCGCTGACCGACGACGGCATTCGCCTCGAACTCGCCGCGCGGCTCGTCGGCGTCGAAGGCAGAAGCGGCGAGCGCGTCACGGTGCGGCTGGCCGACGGTCGTGCGATCGAAGGTTCGCACGTGCTCGTGGCAACCGGGCGCACGCCGCAGGCGGCCGGCATCGGGCTCGAGCTCGCCGGCGTCGAGACGAACGAGCGCGGGTTCATCAAGGTCGACCACCGGCTCGCGACGACGGCGGAGCGCACGTGGGCGATCGGCGAAGTCGCGGGTACGCCGATGTTCACGCATGCGTCGTTCGACGACTACCGTGTGCTGAAAGCCGGTATCGAAGGCCGTCCGGCGAACACCGCGGAGCGCGTCATTCCTTATGCACTGTTCATCGACCCGGAACTCGGTCGAATCGGCTTGAACGAAACGGACGCGAATGCCCGACAGATCGACGTCGGGGTCGCGAAGCTGCCGATGGCTTCCGTGCCGCGGGCGCGCACCGACGGCAACACGCGCGGGTTCATGAAGGCGCTCGTGCATCCGGGCACCGGCGCGATTCTCGGGTTCACGATGGTCGGCACGGGCGCCGGCGATGTGACGACCGTGGTCCAGATGGCGATGCTCGGGGGCCTGCCGTACACGGCGGTGCGCGATGCGATCATCGGTCATCCGATTGTTTCGGAAGGACTGAACCTGCTGTTCGCGACGTTGCATTGACCGGGCGGCGGAGGGGGCACGCATTGTGCCCCCGGTTCGTCCGACCGGCGATGATCGAAGTGCCGCCATGTTGCCATGGCGGCCCCGCTCACTGCTCGACGCTTTCCGCTTCCGCCGTCTCCCCGAGGAACCCACCGCTCTGGTGCGCCCACAGCGCGGCGTAAATGCCACCCGCCTGCAGCAACTGCTGGTGCGTGCCTTCCTCCACGATGCGCCCTTCGTCGAGCACGATCAGCCGGTCCATCGCGGCGATCGTCGACAGCCGGTGCGCGATCGCGATCACCGTCTTGCCGCTCATCAGGCTGTCGAGGCTGCGCTGGATCGCGACTTCGACCTCGGAATCGAGCGCGCTGGTCGCTTCGTCGAGCACGAGGATCGGCGCGTCCTTGAGCATCACGCGCGCGATCGCGACGCGTTGCCGCTGGCCGCCCGACAGCTTCACGCCGCGCTCGCCGACCTCGACGTCGTAGCCGCTGCGGCCGTGGCGGTCGCGCAGCCGGTCGATGAACTCGGACGCTTCCGCGCGCACGGCCGCGTCCTGCATCTCGCGCTCGGTCGCGTCGGGGCGGCCGTACAGCAGGTTCTCGCGCATCGTCCGGTGCAGCAGCGACGTATCCTGCGTGACCATCCCGATCGCGCCGCGCAGGCTGTCCTGCGTCACGTGCGCGATGTCCTGCCCGTCGATCCGGATCGCGCCGCCGCCGACGTCGTAGAAACGCAGCAGCAGGTTCACGAGCGTCGACTTGCCGGCGCCCGAGCGGCCGATCAGGCCGATCCGCTCGCCCGGCCGGATCGTCAGGTTCAGCCCGTCGAATACCGCGCGATCGTTGTCCTCGTGCGCGAACTGCACGTTGTCGAACACGATTTCGCCGCGCTGCACCACGAGCGGCTTCGCATCGGGCGCGTCGACCACACTGCGCACCTTCGTCAGCGTGTTGATGCCGTCCTGGATCGTGCCGACGTTCTCGAACAGTTCGGTCATTTCCCACATGATCCAGTGCGAATAGCTCGACAGGCGCAGTGCCATCGCGATCACGGCCGCGACCACGCCCGCGCTCGCCTCGCCGTGCATCCACAGCACGAGGGCGAGGCCGGCCGAGCCGATCAGCAGCAGCGTCGACAGCAGGTGGTTGACGATCTCGAACGCGCTGACGAGCCGCATCTGCGCGTCGCCGGTCGCCTTGAACGCTTCCATCGCGCGCCGCGCGTGGTCGGCTTCGCGCCGCGTATGCGAGAACAGCTTCACGGTCGTGATGTTCGAATACGCGTCGGTGATGCGGCCCGTCATCAGCGCGCGCGCGTCGGCCTGCCGGCTGCCGACCGCACCGAGACGCGGCACGAAATACGCGCACGCCGCGCCGTAGCCGAGCGCCCACAGCGCGAGCGGAATCATCAGCCGCCAGTCGAAGCTGGCGGCGAGCACGAGGATGCCGATCAGGTAGGCGGTGACGCCGATCACGACGTCGACCGACATGAACAGCGCGTCGCGCACCGCGAGCGCGGTCTGCATGATCTTGGTCGTCACGCGGCCCGCGAACTCGTTCGCATAGAACGACAGGCTCTGGTCGAGCATCAGCCGGTGAAACAGCCAGCGCAACCGCATCGGAAAGTTGATCGCGAGCACCTGGTGCTTGACCATCGTGTGCAGTGCGATCAACAGCGCGCTGCCGGCGAGGATCGCCGCGAAGCCCGCGAGCGCGCCGAAGTGGCGACCGCCGAATTCGGCCGGCGTCGACGACGACAACCAGTCGACCACGTGCCCCATCATCGCGAACAGCGCGGCTTCGTACGCGGCCAGCGCGGCCGACGTCAGCGCGATCAGCAGGAGCCAGCCGCGCGCGCCTTTCGTGCACGCCCAGACGAACGAGAAGAATCCCTTCGGCGGCGTGACGGGATCTTCGAGCGGGAAAGTCGGCAGGCGCCGTTCAAACCACGAATACATTGAAAACCTCTCCTTGATGCGATCGCGCGAGCGGGCGCGACCGATATTGCCTGATGCCTGTTCCATGTGCGGCGGCGCGCGCGGCGCACGCGTTCACTGCGACCGGATCCACGCTTCGATCGGACCGAGCGTGTCCGGCGCGTACGCGTGGCGCCCGAGCGCCATGTACAGCCACGTCTTCCATTTCGGCCAGTCGGACTCGAGCTGATAGTCGAACCAGCGGCCGAGCAGCAACGCATGCGTCGCGCCCGGCACCACGACGACGCGCCGGTCGGGCCGGTTCCCGAAGGCGTGCGCATAGGCATTCGCTTCGTCGGCCGGATCGACGTTGCGGTCCAGTGCGCCCCACACGGCCAGCACCGGCCCTTGCATCGTCGCCAGCGCCTGCGATGCGTCTTCCAGGTAGTTGAGCGCGATGAAACCGAAGCGGCGCGGCTCGATGTCCGGGCGCCGGGCCGGATCGGCCGGCGCGTCCGCCCGGCCGAAGATGGCGTCGTTCTCGCGTCGCTCGGCGGCCAGTGTCGCATCGATTCGATCCGGCTGCAGGCCCGTTGCCGCGAGTTGCTGGCGCGTCAGGTAGGTGCCTTGGCGGCGCCAGTTGACGGCGCCGCCGACGATCACCGAGAACGCGGGCCGCACCGCATTCGCCACGCGCGGAATCACCCAGCTGCCCTGCGAGAAGCCGAGCAGGCCGATCTTGTGCGCGGGGCCGGCCGCGGCGCGCACGCGCGCCATCGCGGCGACCGTTTCGTTCGCGCGGTCCTGCATCGATTGCGCGAGCCAGTCGCCGCTGCTGCGGCCGGTGCCCTGCTTGTCCCACGCGAATACGCCGATGCCGGCGTCGAGCAGGCTGTTGACGAGCGGCAGCATCGCGTCGTCCGCGAAGCGCGTGCGCGGCCCGTCGCCGTGCACGAGCAGCGCGATCGGCGCGTCGGGGGCGTGCGCCGGCAGCGCAAGCGTGCCGACGAGGTGGGCGTCGCCCGCATGGAACGTCAGCGTCGACACGGTCGCGCCCTTCAGCTCGAAGTCGGACAGGCCGCGTAGCGCAAGCGCGCCCGCCGCGACGCAAGCGAACGCGACGAGCGCGATACCGACGATGACGATGCGTTTCATGGGCCCTCTGATTGTTCGTGTGAGCGGATGTCGTGAGCGACGCATGCGAAGCGCACGCTGCCTTGACGGTTCCGAGATCTCGCAGAGATAATAGATCGACTGATCAGTCTAATAAATATTTGAGCCATCGTCGAGCACGGAGTTCCCGTTGAGAAAGATCGATCCTGAAAGAGTGGAAGCGAAGCGGCGCCAGATCCTGGATGCCGCGATCGACTGTTTTGCGCGCGACGGCTTCCATGCGACGTCCACGGCCGCGATCTGCAAGGCGGCCGGGATGAGCCCGGGCAACCTGTTTCACTATTTCCCGACCAAGGCGGCGATCATCGAGGCGATCGCGCAGGACGACCAGCGCGAGATGGCCGAGTTGTTCGCGAAGCATGCGGACGCCGACGATGCGCTGGCCGCGATCGAGGAGATCGCACTGACGTTGATGGAACTGTCGAGCGATCCCGTCTATGCGCGCATCTGCGTCGAGACCGCGGCGGAGGCGACGCGCAATCCGGACGTCGCCGCGTTGTTCGCGGCGAACGAGGCGCAGGTGAAGGGGCGCATGGTCGCGCTGATCAAGCGGGGTGTCGCGCAAGGGCGGATCGACGGGAGCCTGAAGCCGGATCTCGTCGCGACCTGGCTACTCGCGCTGGCGGAAGGGGCGGTCGGGCGCGTCGTGTTCGAGCCGGGATTCAAGCCGCGCGCGCATCGCGCGATGCTGCGGACGATCATTCGGCGGATGTTGAAGCCGCAGTGAGCGGAAGGGCGCGGCCCGGACCCGATTTGCGCGGGACACGGCCCACCGGCAGCCATCGACACGCATTCCGCCGGGGCCGTAAAAAAGTGCTTGACTATCTATCTATGAGTAGATAAAGTTCGACCCATGGAAACGAAACCGACCGTCCGCGAACAGATTCTCGACCACGCGATCACGCTGATGATGCAGCGCGGTTACAACGGCTTCAGCTATCGAGACCTGTCCGACCTGGTGGGCGTGAAGACGTCGAGCATCCACTACTACTTCCCGTCGAAGGACGATCTCGTGCTGGAAGCGGTGGCGGCTTATAGCGACGAAGTCCTCGCGGCCATGCGGGCGATCGATCCGGCGTTGCCGGCCGACGTGAAGCTGAGCCTGTACACGAAGATGTTCGGCCGCACGCTCGGCGACGGCCACCTGATCTGCCTGTGCGGGATGCTCGCGGCCGACATCGAGACGTTGCCGGACAACGTGCGGCAGGCCGTGCAGGCGTTCTTCAGCGCCAACGAGCGCTGGCTCGCGGAATTGCTGGCGCAAGGCGCGAAGGAAGGCACGCTGCAGTTCAGCGGCGAGCCCGACACGGCGGCGCGCACGTTGTACGCGGCGTTCCAGGGCAGCGTGCTGGCCAGCCGGCTGTTTCACACGCGGGCGCGTCTCGAGGATGTCGAGGCCGTCTGGAAAACGCGGTCCTGACGGACGGCGCCAGCAGTCAGGCGGTTCGCCGCCTTTTATTGGATCTCGTTATCTATCATGTAGTAGATAGATGGCTGGCGCAGATGGATCGACCATCTGCATTTTTTGGGGATATTTGTCTATCTATGAGTAGATAAATTAACGCAATGTCGGCGAGAACCCGCCGGCACGCGGTCCCCGGTTCGAAGGCTGTTTCATTCATTTGCTGAAAAAGGAGTCTGTCATGTCGATCGAAAAAGTGCTGTACCGCGCCCATGCAAAAGCCACCGGCGGCCGTGACGGCCGTGCGACGGTGCCCGAAAGCGGTCTGGACCTGAAGCTGACCACGCCGCGCGAACTCGGCGGCGCGGGCGGGGCGGGCGCGAACCCCGAGCAACTGTTCGCCGCCGGCTACAGCGCGTGCTTCATCGGCGCGATGAAGTTCGTCGCGGCGCGCGACAAGATCGCGATCCCCGCGGACGCGGCGATCGAGGGCAGCGTCGGCATCGGCGCGATCCCGAACGGGTTCGGCATCGAAGTCGAACTGAAGATCTCGCTGCCCGGCCTCGATCGCGATATCGCGCAAACGCTGATCGACCGCGCGCACGTCGTCTGCCCGTACTCGAACGCGACGCGCGGCAACATCGACGTCACGCTCACGCTCGTCTGATCGATCGCAGCACCAAACATTCATCGCCATTCGAAGCATCAACCAAGGAGTTGCACCATGAAGATCGTCAAGCCGCTGCTGATCGCCGCCGCCGTTGCAGCCGCGCTGTCCACCGCACCTGCCGCGTTCGCCGCGGGCGCCGACGCCGTCCGTCCCGATACGAAGACGAGCGCGTTCCTCGCCGCGCTGAACGGCCAGAAGGGCCCGGGCCTCGAAACGCTGAGCCCCGCGAAGGCGCGCCAGGTGCTGGTCGACGCGCAAAACGGCGTGAAGGTCGATCTGTCCGGCATCGACGTGTCGAACCGCACGATCGAGCAGGACGGCCTGTCGGTGCCGGTCACGATCGTGCGCCCGCAAGGCGTGACGGGTACGCCGCCGGTATTCGTGTTCATCCACGGCGGCGGCTGGGTGCTCGGCGATTTTCCGACGCACGAGCGGCTCGTGCGCGATCTCGTCGTGCAGTCGGGCGCCGTCGCGGTGTTCGTGAACTACACGCCGTCGCCGGAAGCGCGTTACCCGGTCGCGATCAACCAGGCGTATGCGGCGACCAAGTGGGTGGCCGCGCACGGCGCGGAGATCGGCGTCGACGGCAGCCGCCTCGCGGTGGTCGGCAACAGCGTCGGCGGGAACATGTCGGCTGTCGTCGCGCTGATGGCGAAGGACAAGGGCGGTCCCGCGATCCGCTTCCAGGGGCTGATGTGGCCGGTCACGGACCACGACTTCAACACCGGTTCGTACAACGCGTATCAGCAGGGCCACTTCCTGACGCGGCCGATGATGAAGTGGTTCTGGGACGCCTATACGAAGAACGAAGCGCAACGCAACGAGATCTATGCGTCGCCGCTGCGCGCGAGCATCGCGCAGTTGAAGGGCCTGCCGCCCGCGCTGATCCAGGTCGCGCAGTTCGACGTGCTGCGTGACGAAGGCGAAGCGTACGGCCGCAAGCTCGACGCGGCTGGCGTGGAGGCGACGACCACGCGCTACGACGGCACGATTCACGATTTCGGCTTGCTGAACGCGCTGGCCGACGATGCGCCGACGAAGGCCGCGACGAAGGCGATGGCCAACGAAATCGCGACGCGGTTGAAGTAACGCGACCGGTGGTCGTTCGAACCTGAACGGTGGGACGGCGGGCATCTGCCCGCCGTTTTTCCGTATGTGGGCGTTTCATCGCTGCCCGCAGCGTGTCGCGCGCAACGGTGGAATGGCGATCGCGAAATCGGGCGACCGCGAAGGCCCGCGCCGCCGTCATTGTTGGTACGATCGCGCGTATCGTTCACGCCGGCGTCGCACGCCGCCGGCTCATCGGCCGCACGGTCGCGCGGCCACGTTCGGGAGAAGCGGTTCATGTTGCAGGCGTTCGCGGTCTTGCTGATCTTCCAGTGTCTCGGGGAAGGCGTGTCCTATCTGTTCGGCCTGCCGGTGCCGGGCCCGGTGATCGGCATGCTGTTGCTGTTCGGCTTCGTGATGCTGCGTCCGCAGGTGGCCGATGCGATCGAGCCGACCGCGCTCGAGCTGCTGCGTCACCTGTCGCTGCTGTTCGTGCCGGCCGGCGTCGGCATCATGGTGTCGGCCGACCGCGTGCGCGGCGACGCGGTCGCGGTCGTCGTCGCGCTGGCCGTCAGCACCACGCTCGCGATCGCGGTGACGGCGCTCGTCACGCGCGCGCTGCTGCGGCGCCAGCGCCACGCGGGCGACACCGCGGAGGGCGCGCAATGACGGCCTTCCCGAAGCTCGGCGCGATCTGGGTCTATCTCGCCGCGAGCCCGTTGCTTGGCCTGACGATCACGCTGGTCGCGTATCTGTTCGCACAGGCCGTCTATGCGCGGGCACGTTTCAATCCGCTGGCGAATCCGGTGCTGATCGCGGTCGCGGTGATCGTCGTGCTGCTGACGCTCACGCATACGCCGTATCCGACGTATTTCGAAGGCGCGCAGTTCGTCCACTTCCTGCTCGGCCCGGCGACCGTCGCGCTCGCGCTGCCGCTGTACCGCCAGTGGTCGAAGCTGCGGCGTACCGCGCTGCCGCTGCTCGTCGGCCTGCTCGCGGGCTCGCTGACCGCGATCGTGTCGGCGGTCGGCATCGCCGCGCTGTTCGGGGCGTCGCACCAGACGATCGCGTCGCTCGCGCCGAAATCGGCGACGACACCGATCGCGATGGCCGTCGCCGCCGAGATCGGCGGCATTCCGTCGCTCACGGCCGTGCTGGTGATCTCGACCGGGATCTTCGGCGCGGTGTGCGCACGCGGGATTCTCAATCTGCTGCGGATCGACGAGCCGGCCGTGCGCGGTTTCGCACTCGGCGTCGCGTCGCACGGCATCGGCACCGCGCGCGCGTTCCAGGTCAGCGAGGAAGCCGGCGCGTTCGCGGGGCTCGGGATGGGCTTGAACGGCGTGCTGACGGCATTCGTCGTGCCGATCCTGCTGCCGGTGCTGTCGCGCTGGATCTGAGGGCGCCGGCCGGCCGCGGGGTATCGGTTTCCCTGATGGCGCGCATGACAGGCCGAAAGGACGGCGCATACGGCGCGCATGTATCGTAGGCGTTATCAGGAGAATTCAGGAATCCGCGGGGACATTTGCGTAGCGATCGGCTAACGTTGCATCGGCGCCGTTTGTCGCAAGCCGTCGCGTGCGCACTGGTGTCCGATCCACATTCAACAATCGACAAGGAGATCCGGCCATGAAGCAGTCTCGCGTGGTTTCGGTGGCAGTAGCAGTAGCGGCGTCGTTCGGTCTGTCGTTGATCGCCGCGCCGGCGGCCTATGCGCAGGACCCGGCGTCCGCGCCGGCGCAGAAGCAGCTCGACAAGGCGCAGAAGAAAGCGGCGCGCAAGGCGGCCCGCGCGCGGCACGCGTCGGACCTGAAGGCGATCGGCACCGGCAGCGGTTACCGGCTGACCAACGACCAGAGCAACTATCCGCAGAACGCCGTGCAGCAGGCGCCCGCGACGAAGGCGGCGCCGGCCGTGCCGGCTTCGGGCCAGTAACGGCTGAACGCGTTGCACAGGACGAACGGCGCCGGTCGAACCGGCGCCGTTCGTTCATCTGCGAACGGCAGCGCGACGGAAAGGTGGGGCCGCGAGGCCGCCGCGTTACGACGCGAGCTTGTTCGCGAGTTCCGCCACGTGCTTGCCCTGGTAGCGCGCGATGTCGAGCTCGTTCGCGCTCGGCTGGCGGCTGCCGTCCGCACCGGCGAGCGTGGTCGCGCCGTACGGCGTGCCGCCGGTGATTTCGTTCATGTTGACGAGGCCGCTGCACGCATACGGCACGCCCACGATCACCATCCCGTGATGCAGCAGCGTCGTATGGAACGACGTGATCGTCGTTTCCTGGCCGCCGTGCTGCGTGCCGGTCGACGCGAACACGCTGCCGATCTTGCCGACGAGCGCGCCTTTCATCCACAGGCCGCCGGTCTGGTCGAGGAACGTGCGCATCTGGCCGGCCATGTTGCCGAAGCGGGTCGGCGTGCCGAAGATGATCGCATCGTAGTCGGCGAGTTCGTCCACCGTGGCGACCGGCGCGGCCTGGTCGACCTTCACGCCGATCGCGCGGGCCTGGTCGACGGGGATCGTTTCCGGCACGCGCTTGAGCGTGACCTCGACGCCGGGCACCGATTTCGCGCCCTCCACGATGTGCTGCGCCATCGTTTCGACGTGCCCGTAGGACGAGTAGTAAAGAACGAGAACCTTGGCCATGTTGCGAATCTCCGATTAAAAGGGCCCCGCACTCAGCGGGGCCCGGTTTCCCGAACGGGCGTCACGCCCATTCGGCCGTCACTTCGACCGGACGCAGGTCGAACACCAGCACTTCGGCATCCTTGCCGTCGGCGATCGTCAGCGCCTGTTCGCCGCGGATGCGCGCGCCGTCGCCTTCGCCGAGCGTCACGCCGTTGACCGTCACGCTGCCGCGTGCCACGTGCACGTAAGCAAAACGGCTCGGATCCAGTTCCAGCGTAGTGCTTTCGTCGCCATCGAACAGGCCCGCGTAAATCCGAGTGTCCTGCCGGATCTTCAGCGAACCGGCGTCACCGTTCGGCGATACCACGAGCGCGAGCTTGCCGCGCTTGTCGTCGGCCGCGACATTCGTCTGCTGATAACGCGGCTCGGCACCCTTTTCGGCCGGCCCGACCCAGATCTGCAGGAAGTGGACCGGCGCGTCCGGCGAGTGGTTGAACTCGCTGTGGCGCACGCCCGTGCCCGCGCTCATCAGTTGCACGTCGCCCGGCACGATTACCGAACCGGTGCCCATCGAGTCCTTGTGTTCGAGCGCGCCGTCGAGCACGTACGACAGGATTTCCATGTCGCGGTGCGGGTGCGTGCCGAAGCCGCGGCCCGGGGCGACCCGGTCGTCGTTGATCACGAGCAGGTCGGAGAAGCCGACTTGCTTCGGATCGTAGTAATTCGCGAACGAAAACGTATGACGGGAACTGAGCCAGCCATGCTCCGCACGGCCACGTTGGTTTGCTGCACGGATTTCGATCATGATTTTTTCCTTAAGTCGCCGGACCTCGGAAGTGGGCCCGGCCGTTCGTTGAGATGAATCTTAGGTCAATCGATTTGACAAATAAATCGCCGTGAAGATAATGACTGTCGCTATGGAGTGGACAATATGGAACTCAACGACCTGCGGATCTTCGTCGCGACCGTCGATGCGGGCAGCTTCACGGCGGCGGCCGACCAGCTGATGCTGTCCAAGCAGTTCGTCAGCCGGCGCACGATGGCGCTGGAGGCGTCGCTCGGCGTGCGGCTGCTGCACCGGAATACGCGCAATCTCGCGGTGACCGAATCGGGGCAGGAGTTTTACGTGCGCGCGCAGCGCATCCTCGCGGAGATCGCCGACGCCGAGCAGGCGATGTCGGTACGCAGCACCGAGCTGCATGGTTCGCTGAAGATCAGCGCGCCGCTGTCGTTCGGGATCACGCACGTGTCGCCGCTGATCGCCGAATTCCTGTCCGCGCACCCGGCCGTGCGGCTGAACCTCGATCTGACCGACCGGCGCGTCGACCTGATCGGCGAGGGCTTCGACCTCGTGCTGCGGATCGGCTCGCTCGAGGATTCGACGCTGATCGCGCGTCCGCTGGGTGCATGGCGGATGGTCGCGTGCGCGAGCCCCGCGTACCTGAAGCGGCACGGCATGCCGCAGACGCCGGCCGATCTCGCTGGCCACACGTGCGTGCTGTACGGGCGCGAGCGGCGGGTCGGCTGGGAATTCCGCGTCGACGGCGCGGTGCGGACGTTCGACGTGCAGGGGCCGCTCGTCGCGAACAACGGCGAAGTGGTGCGCGATGCGGCGATCGCGGGGCTCGGCATCGCGCTGCTGCCGCACTTCATCATCGGCGCGGCGCTCGACAGCGGTGCGCTCGTGCCGGTGCTCGACGCCTACGTGCCGCCGCCCATCACGCTCAATGCGGTGTTTCCGCAGCATCGGGAAGGGTTCGTCACGCTGCGTACGTTCATCGGCTTTCTCGCGGAGCGGCTCGCGGAGCCGGCGCCGACGGGGGCGAGCGGGGCAGGCCGGGTACGGTAGCGGGCCGCGTTGCGGTGAATAGGGTGAATAATCACCGCAAAATATGCGGATATTGTTGAGTCGTGCGGCGAATGCGTGGATAATCTGCGCATGATGAGCGGAGATTACACCTTTATCTGGGAATCGGCCGACTGGCCGGCATGGCGCTTCGACCTCGCGGCCCTCGCCACGCCGCTCGCCGACGTCAGCCGTGCGCAAGGCATGCTGGCCGGGCGACTGGCGGATATCGGCCTTGCGCTGCGCGACGAAGCGAGCCTCGCCGCGCTCACGGATGACGTCGTCAAGACCAGCGCGATCGAGGGCGAGAACCTGAATGTCGCCTCGGTCCGGTCGTCGATCGCGCGCCGGCTCGGCGTCGACATCGGCGCGCTGGCGCCGGTCGATCGGCACGTCGAAGGCGTCGTCGACATGGTGCTGGATGCGACGACCCACTCGGCCGCGCCGGTCACCGAGGCGCGGCTGTTCGGATGGCATGCCGCGCTGTTCCCGACCGGCTATTCGGGGCTGTCGCGGATCACGGTCGGCGGCTGGCGCTCGGACGCGAGCGGGCCGATGCAGGTGGTTTCCGGGCCGATCGGCCGGCAGCGCGTGCATTTCGAGGCGCCGCCGGCCGCGCGGTTGACGCACGAGATCGGGCGCTTTCTCGCGTGGCTCAATGCGCCGCCGGCCGAGCCGTTGCTGATCCGGGCCGGGCTCGCCCATCTGTGGTTCGTCACGCTTCACCCGTTCGACGACGGCAACGGTCGTATCGCGCGTGCGCTCGGCGATCTGGTCCTGGCGCGCGCCGATCGGAGTCCGCAGCGTTTCTACAGCCTGTCCGCGCAGATCCAGCGCGAGCGCAATGCGTATTACGACGTGCTGGAGCGCACCCAACGCGGCTCGCTCGACGTCACCGAGTGGCTCGCGTGGTTTCTGAATACGCTGGGCCGGGCCATCGATCACGCGCACACGACGCTCGACGCGGTGCTGATCAAGGCGCGTTTCTGGCAGCGATACGCCGGCGTCGCGATGAACGAACGCCAGATCAAGGTCATGAATCGCCTGCTCGACGGCTTCGAAGGGAAGCTGACGACCACCAAGTGGGCCGCCCTCGCGAAATGTTCGCAAGACACGGCGCTGCGCGACATCACGGAGCTCGTCGAGCGCGGCATGCTGCGTCGCTCGTCGTCCGGCGGCCGGAGCACGAGCTACGAACGGGTGCCGTTCGACGGCTGACGTCGTCGCGGCGGCTCGCACCGGCCGAGGTGGCCTGCCGTGGCGGTGTGCCGCCGATCGCTCCCGCGCCGCGCCGGCGGCCCGTCGCTGGCCCAAGCGATTGCCCGCGTCTGGCACTATCGCGCGCCTTTTTGTCTTCGAATACTGGGTTCGCCGCCGGATGTCGCGCAGGCGCCGCCTGCCGCGTCCGCGCACCGGCTTTCCGTACGAACCCGCATTCGAGGAGACACGCATGCTCAGGTATCTGATCGGCATCGGTATTCCGTATCTCGGCGTGATGGGCGTGCTGCCGTGGGTGGCCGCGCAGGATCGCTACGTGCTGGGCGTGCCGTTCATCTTCATGTGGATCTTCGCGTGGTTCGTGCTGACGTCCGGCTGCCTGTTCGCATGCTGGATGCTGTTCGACCGCCGCGCGGGCGGCGCAGCGTAGCGCTCGTCGTGTCGCGGTCCGCCGGCCGCTCCCCGCGCTTTCCGGCGAACCCCGTGCTTTCCGTCCTTTCGCAGAGGTGCGCATGTCAACGGTCGTCTTCGCCGCGCTGATCGCGCTGTCGCTCTATCTCGCCGTTCGATCCGGCCGCGGCCGCGGCCAGCAGAGCGTGCATGACTTCTTCGTCGCGTCGCGCCAGTTCGGCACGGCGCTCGTGTTCTTCCTGACCGCCGGCGAGATCTACAGCATCGGCACGATGGTCGGCTTCCCCGGCGGCATCTACGCGAAAGGCCCGACCTACGGCGTGTGGTTCCTCGGCTACATCCTGCTGGCCTACCCGATCGGGTATTTCGTCGGCCCGAAGATCTGGGAGGCCGGCAAGCGCCACAACGCGATCACGCTGCCCGATCTGTTCAAGGGCCACTATCGCAGCCGCGGGCTCGAACTAGTGGTTGCGTGCGCATCGATCCTGTTCCTGATTCCGTGGGGGCAACTGCAGTTCACGGGGCTCGTCGCGGCGCTCAAGGGGCTCGGCTGGCACGTCGAGCCGCTGTACCTGATCCTCGTGTGCGCGGCGCTCGCGTTCACGTACATCGCGATTTCCGGCGTGCGCGCGTCGGCCTATATCGCGATCCTGAAGGACATCCTGATGCTGCTCGCGATCGTCGTGACGGGCATCGCCGTCGCGTGGCAGGTCGGCGGCGTGCATCCGGTGTTCGACGCCGCGAGCCGGCAGGTCAGCAACACGATGAGCGGCTCGCAGTTGCGCTTCTCGATGAGCACGATGCTGTTCCAGTCGCTCGGTTTCTACCTGATGCCGTTCGCCGCGCAGAATTTCTTCACCGCGCGCGGGCCGAACGCGATCCGGCGCACGCAGGTCGTGATGCCGCTGTACATGCTGATGTATCCGTTCCTCGTGATCGCGTCGTACTACGCGATCACCGCGAACCTGACGCTCGCATCGCCGAACGACGCGTTCTTCGCGGCCGTCACGCACCTGTTGCCCGGCTGGCTGATCGGCCTCGTCGCGGCCGGCGCCGCGCTGTCGGGATTGCTGGTGCTGGCCGGCATCTGCCTCGCGATCGGGCCGATCGTCACGCGCAACCTGATGCCGAACCTGCCCGAGTCGCGCCAGAAGCGCGCGGCGAAATACGTGATCGTCGGCTACCTGCTGCTGTCGATCGCGACCACGCTGCTCACGCCGAACCTGATGCTCACGCTGATCAACACCACGTACTACGGCGTCACGCAGTTCCTGCCGGGCGTGCTGATCCTGCTCGCGCGGCGCCAGGTGCGGCCGGTCGCGGTGGGCGCCGGGATGATCTGCGGCCAGGTGCTCGCGATGGTGTTCTACGTGTTCCATGTCGATTTCGGCGGCATCAACCTCGGGCTCGTGTGCCTCGTCGTCAACGTGCTCGTCGTCGTGGCCGTGCATGCGATGCTGCATGGCCGCCCCGTCAAGCAATACGCCGTATCCTGACGCAAAGGAGAAACGCGCCCCATGCACGCATTCGCAACTTCGGCCGCGCCCGTGACGATCTTCACGGCGCGCCGCATCCTGACGATGAACCCGGCGCAACCGTCGGCCACGCACGTCGCCGTGCGCGACGGTCGCATTCTCGCGGTCGGCGACGCCGCCGACGCGGCTGCATGGCCCACACGCTTCGGCGCCTGCGCGGCGGACGACACGCTGCGCGACAAGGTGCTGATGCCAGGGCTCGTCGAAGGGCACTGTCATTTGATGGAAGGCGCGATGTGGGACGCCGTGTACGTCGGCTACTACGACCGGCGCGGCCCCGACGGCACGCTGTGGCCGGGCCTGCGCTCGCTCGACGCGGTGCTCGACCGGCTCATGGAAGCCGAACGCGCGATCACCGACGACGGTCCGCTGCTCGCATGGGGTTTCGATCCGATCTTCTTCGGTACCGCGCGGCTGACGGTGCGCGAACTCGATCGCGTTTCGGCGGCACGGCCGATCGCGATCCTGCATGCGAGCGTGCACCTGATGAACGTGAACGGCGCGATGCTCGCGCGTGCGGGCATCGACGAGGATACCGACATCGATGGCGTGTCGCGCGACGCCGACGGTCGCCCGACCGGCGAGCTGCAGGAGTTCGCGGCGATGCTGCCGGTGTATCAGACGATCGGCGGCAAGCTCGCGATTTCCGCGAGCGAGAAGCCGCACGCGGTCTGGAATTTCGGGCGCGTCGCGCAGCTCGCGGGCGTGACGACGGCCACGGATCTCGTCAACGACCTGTCGCCCGACGGCAATCGCACGCTGCACGAGGTGACCGCCGATCCCGACTACCCGGTGCGGATCGTGCCGGCGTTCGCGCCGCAGCGCAATCCGGCGCGCTCCGTCGACAGCGTGCTCGCGGAGATCGAACGCAATACCGACAAGCTGCATGTCGGGCCGGTGAAGTTCATCGTCGACGGCTCGATCCAGGGCTTCACCGCGCGCGTGCGCTGGCCCGGCTACGCGGGCGGGCAACCGAACGGGCTGTGGCTGATCCCGCCCGCGCAGCTCGTCGACGTGTTCGAGCCGTTTCATCGCGCCGGGCTGCAACTGCACGTGCACACCAACGGCGACGAGGCGACCGACGTCGTGCTCGATGCGATGACGACGCTGCTCGCCCGCCATCCGCGCCCCGACCATCGCCATACGCTGCAGCATTGCCAGATGGCGGACGCCGCGCAGCTCAAGCGCGTGCGCGCACTCGGGATGTGCGTGAACTTCTTCGCGAATCACCTGTACTACTGGGGCGACGCGCACTACAGCCAGACCATCGGCCCCGATCGCGCGAACCGGATGGACGCGGCCGGCTCCGCGCGGCGGCTCGGCATTCCGTTCGCGCTGCACTCGGATGCGCCGATCACGCCGCTGAACCCGCTGTTCACCGCGTGGTGCGCGGTGCAGCGCGAGACGGCGTCAGGGCGCGTGCTCGGCGAAGGCGAACGGCTGTCGGTGGACGACGCGCTGCATGCGATCACGCTCGGCGTGGCCTATACGTTGCGGATGGATCATCTCGTCGGTAGCATCGAGGTCGGCAAGTTCGCGGATTTCGCGGTGCTCGACGACGATCCGTCGGTGTGCGCGCCCGCCCGCCTCAAGGAACTCGCGGTGTGGGGCACCGTGCTCGGCGGGCGCGTGTTCCGGTCGCCGCGATGAATGCGCACGCCGATGCAGCCGGGGTGACTGCTCGCACGCCGATCGACCTCGCGGTGATCGGCGGTTATCTCGGCGCGGGCAAGACGACGGTCGTCAACGCTATCCTGCAGGCGCCGCACGGCCGGCGCATCGCGGTGCTCGTCAACGATTTCGGTGCGGTGAACATCGACGCGCGTCTCGTGCGAGCCCGCGGCGACGACGTGATCGAACTCGACAACGGCTGCATCTGCTGCACGATCGGCGGCGCGCTCGTCGATGCGCTGACGCGCGTCGCGACGCGCGACGTGCAGCCCGACCTGCTGCTCGTCGAAGCGAGCGGCGTGGCGGATCCCGCGAAGATCGCACAGATCGGACTGCTGAACGGTGCGTTCCGGCTGACGTCGGTGCTCGTCGTCGCCGACGCGCTCGCGTGGCGCGACACGCTGGCCGACCCGCTGGTCGGCGCGATGGCGCAGCGCCAGCTCGACGGCGCGGGCGCGATCGTCGTGACCAAGCTCGATCTCGTGGCGCCCGAGCGGCGCGATGCGGTGCTCGACGACGTGCGTGCCCATGCGTCGACCGACATCGTCGTTGCGGCACGACATGGCGAGATTCCGCTCGCGTTGCTGTTCGATGGGGCCGTGCCGGATCGTCGCGCGACGACCGACCTCGCGCGTTCGCACCGGGCGATCGGGCATCACGCGATGCCGGCGTTCGCGAGTCTCACCGTCACCGTGCGGGCCGTGCTCGACAAGGCGCGGCTGCGCGCATGGCTGAAGGCGTTGCCACGCACGATCCTGCGTGCGAAGGGCATCGTGCGCGTGGCCGATGCAGACGGGGCGATCGCCACGCGCGCGTGTCAGGTCGCCGCGCGGCGCATCCGGTTTTCATCGCTGGAAGACGAAGGCTTGACCGCGCGCGACGGCGACGGCGTGATGGTGTTCATCGGGTTCATCGACCCCGCGACGGAAGCGGCGTTGCGCGACGGCATCGCGCACTGCGGCGTGGCTGACGAAGCGGTTGCGACGGCATCGAACGTCGATTGATCGGCGTCGCGCATTCGGGTTACGCTTCGGCGGGGCGGCCGCATGCGCTGCATGCCGGGCCGGGTGTTTTTACCTCGAATGTCGCGCACCGGTAGCTTCTACGGGCGCGCGACCCAGCGACGATCAAGCCGATGACCATCCACAACCGATCGAATGTGCGCGGGCAAGTCGCGATTCCCGCATGTGAAACGCAGCGTCCGCACTGGCCATCCGTCGCGGCGGCCGCGCTGCTGATGCTGCTGCCGGTCGCCGCGCATGCGGCCGGCTTCGACTGCGCGAAGGCCGCGTCGCCCACCGAGAAGACGATCTGCGCGAACCCCGCGCTGTCGAAGCTCGACGGCGAGCTGTCGACGGCGTGGAAGCGGGCGCTCGCGCAGGGCGGCGATACGGCCGCGCTGAAGCAGGCGCAATTGAAGTGGCTCAAGCAGCGCGACCAGTGCGGCGGTGATGCGTCGTGCCTGCGCGACCGTTATCGCGAACGGCTTGCGAGCCTGAACGGCACGCCGCTCGCGGCCGATCGCTGGCAGCAGACGTGGTATCTCGACAGCGACAACCCATCGTTGGGCGGTGTGCTGACGTTCACCGGCACGGCGCCGCGCCTGCATTTCGCGTTGAGCGCCAACAACGGCGCGCACGATGGCGGGCTCGACGGTGACATCGTGCTGCACGGCGAAAGCGGCACCTATCGCCGGGACAAGTGCCGGCTCGATTTCGACCGGAAGGGCGGACGCATCCGCGTCACGCAGCAGGGTGCCGATATCGATTGCGGCGCAGGCATGGGCGTCATGTACGCAGGCGACTACGTGACCGCCGCGCAGTCGCAGTCAAAGCCGCCGGCCGACCTGCTGAGCCTCAAGGTCGTCGCCGACGCACAGCAGAACGCGACCGCGCACAAGCTGCTCGGCGCCGACTATCAGACGCTCGTCGACGTGGTCAATCTCAGCGCGGACGAAAAGGATCTCGACGGCCTCAACGCACAGGTGACGTCGTACTGGGTGCGCGGCATCGCGACGACGAACGCGGCGATCGTGATGCGCCGCGGCACCGATCTGTGGATCGGGCTGCTGGTGTTCGATGCGAAGAACAACGTCCGGATGCGTTATTACTCGAACGTGCCGGCGTGGAAGAAAACCGTGCCGAAGACGATCAACGCGTGGCACGACCGTCTCGACAAGACACTGCCGATCGACGTGATGCAGTAAGCACGCGCTGCTTCGCTATTTCTTGCGTGCCGCACGCGCGCGGGTCTGCGCCGGCGCCGCCGCGGATGCCCGGATGCGCAACTCGGGCTGGACCGCGTGGCCAGGCCCCGTAGCGCCGTTCTCGAGCGCATCGAGCAGCGCATGCGCGGCCTGGCGCCCGATCGCGTCGGTGTCGACCCACATCGTCGTCAGCGGCGGCTGGATCTCGCGCGCGAGCGCGATGTCGTCGAATCCAGTGATCGACAACTGCGCGGGCACGTCGATGCCGAGCGCCTGTGCTTCGAGCAACGCGCCGAGCGCGAGCGCGTCGTTGCCGCAGATCACCGCGGTCGGCCGCGTCGCCGCGTCGCTGCCGACGATCGCGCGCAGGCTCGCCCGCCCGAACGCGATCGTGGCCGCGCCTTCATGCTGATGCACGGGGCGCACCGCGAGCCCATGCGCGGCAAGCGTGTCGTGAATGCCGCGCAGGCGAGCCTGGACGCGGTCGTTGTCCGTCGACGGCTGCATGATGATCGCGAAATCGCGGTGGCCGAGGTCGAGCAGATGGGTGGTGAGCCGCGCGAATGCCGCGCGGTTGTCGAAGCCGATGCAGCAGTGCGGGCTGTCGTCGCGATACGCATACGTGACGACGTACGGTACGCGATGCATCGCCAGGAGTTCGAACAGTTCCGGCGGATACGCTTCGCCGACCAGCGACACGGCCTCCACGCCGCGCGACAGCATCGCGCGCACCTGCGAGAGCGCCTGCGCGGGGTCGTAGTTCGAGCAACCGAGGAACAGCGTGATGCCGTGCTCGGCCATGACCGTCTGCATGCCGGCGACCTGCGATGCGAACACCTGGTCGTCTAGCGTCGGGATGATCGCGCCGGTGATGTGGGTGCGCGTGGACGCCAGCGCGCGGCCGGCCGCATTCGGGATCCAGTTCAGCGCGAGCGCCGCGTCGCGCACGCGCTGTTGCACGTCGGCCGAGACCTTGCCGGGATCGTTGTACACGCGCGAGACGGTCGCGGTCGACACGCCGGCCAGTTTCGCGACGTCGCCGAGTACCGAGCGGCCGCTGCCGCGGCGTGCCCGCGACGCGCCACCGCGGGACGGGGGCGAGCTCATCGGCGGTCTCCCGGCGGCGTGGGCCTGCCGGCGCGGTGCGTTGCCAGTCGCGTCATTGTTTACCCTCGATTCATGGTGGTCCCGCTTGCATCCTCATTCGATCCTGTGAGAATGTAAGCGCTATCTTGCTGCTATCCGTATTATGTCAGACATGGATTTCACCCGCATCGCGGAATTTTCAGAGGCGATGGCCTGTCCGGCCATTTTGTCGGCTTTAAATGTAAGCGGTTACATTTGAGCATGAGCGACACCACGTCACCGCGTATCGCCGTCGTCGGCAGCATTAACATCGACCTCGTCACGCGCGCGCCGCGCCTGCCGGTGCCGGGCGAAACGCTGCTCGGCACGACGTTCGAGACCGTCCACGGCGGCAAGGGTGCGAACCAGGCGGTCGCGGCCGCGCGCCTCGGTGCATCGGTCACGATGATCGGTTGCGTCGGCGACGACGCGTTCGGTGCGCGCCTGCACGGCGCGCTGGCGGCAGAGCGCATCGACGTGACGCACCTGCACCGGATCGGCGGCACGGCGACCGGAGTCGCGACGATCACGGTCGACGACGGCGGCGCGAACAGCATCGTCGTCGTGCCCGGCGCGAATGCATGCGTCGATGCCGACCGGATCGATGCGGCGCGCGACGCGATCGCCGGGGCCGCGCTGCTCGTGTGTCAGCTCGAGGTGCCGGTCGCCACCGTGGCGCGCGCGATTGCCTGTGCAAGCGCGCACCACACGCAGGTGCTGCTGAATCCCGCCCCCGCACGGCCGCTCTTCGATGCGTTGCTGGCGCGGGTCGACTATCTGGTCGTCAACGAAACCGAGGCCGAGTCGCTGACCGGCATCGCGGTCGGCGACGACGCGTCGGCCGCGCGCGCCGCCGAGGCGCTGTGCGCGAAGGGCGTCGGCAACGTGCTCGTCACGCTCGGCGCGCGCGGCGTCTGCTGGCGCGGCAGCGCAGGCAGCGGCCGCCATCCGGCGATCGCGGTGGCGGCCGTCGATACGACCGCGGCCGGCGACACGTTCGTCGGCGGGTTCGCGGCCGCGCGAGCCGGCGGCGCGTCGATGGACGACGCGATCGGCTTCGGCCAGCGTGCGGCCGCGATCAGCGTCACGCGCCACGGCGCGCAGACGTCGATTCCGACGAGCGACGAAGTCGACCGTATGGAGAGCTGAATTCCGCATGCGACGGAACGGCCGAATCCGGCCGAAACCAGTGACATGGAGACAATCGACATGAACGACAACCCACCTGTTCCGCACGCGCCGCCACGGATTCGACGCGGTCAACGCATCGCGCTCGCGCTGTTGATGGCGAGCGGGATCGTCAACTATCTCGATCGCGGCACGCTGGCCGTCGCGAGTTCGGCGATCCGCGGCGATCTCGGCCTGTCGCTCGCGCAGATGGGGCTGCTGCTGTCGGCCTTCTCGTGGAGCTATGCGCTGTGCCAGTTTCCGGTCGGCGGGCTGGTCGACCGCATCGGCCCGCGCCGGCTGCTCGGCATCGGGCTGATCGTCTGGTCGTTCGCGCAGGCGGCGGGCGGCATCGTGTCCACCTTCGGCTGGTTCATCGTCGCGCGCATCGTGCTCGGCATCGGCGAGGCGCCGCAATTCCCGTCGGCCGCGCGCGTGGTGAGCAACTGGTTTCCGCTGCGCGCGCGCGGCACGCCGACCGGCATTTTCAATGCCGCGTCGCCGCTCGGTACCGCGCTTGCGCCGCTGCTGCTGTCGGTTCTCGTCGCCTCGTTCGACTGGCGCTGGGCGTTCATCGTGACCGGGGCGCTCGGTCTCGTCGTCGCCGTCGTGTGGTTCGCGCTGTATCGCGACCCGGTGCGCGCGGAACTGTCCGTCGCCGAACGCGGTTATCTCGATGCCGATGCGCAAAGCGTCGTCGCCGCGCCGAAACTGACCTTCGTCGAATGGCGCAGCCTGTTCTCGCACGGCACGACCTGGGGCATGCTGATCGGCTTCTTCGGCTCCGTGTACCTGAACTGGGTCTACCTGACCTGGCTGCCGGGCTACCTGACGATGGAGCGGCACATGAGCCTGGTTCGCACGGGGTTTGCCGCATCGGTGCCGTTCCTGTGCGGGTTCGTCGGTTCGCTGGTCGCGGGCTGGCTGTCGGATTTCGTCACGCGCCGCAGCCGGTCGCCGGTCGCGAGCCGGCGCAATGCGGTCGTGGCTGCGATGCTCGGGATGGTCGCGTTCACGATTCCGGCCGCGCTCGTGCAGAGCAATACGGTTGCGCTCGCATGCATTTCGGTCGTGATCTTTCTCGCCAACGCGGCGTCGGCGTGCTCGTGGGCGCTCGCGACGGCGGCCGCGCCGCCGAGCCGCATCGCGTCGCTCGGCGCGATCCAGAATTTCGGTGGCTTCATCGGCGGTGCGCTGGCGCCGATCCTGACCGGCATCATCGCGCAGAGGTGGTCGTTCGTGCCCGCGCTGCTCACCGCGGCCGCGATCGCGTTCACCGGTGCGATGGCGTACCTGCTGCTCGTGCGCAAGCCGATTCCCGAACAGGCCGCGAACGCCGCGCCCGGGCCGTTGCCGGCTTGAGCATGCCGCCTGCATCCGCATTCATTGAAGCAAGGAGAAACAGATGCAACACCCGCAGCAATCGAACGTGACCATCGAAGGGATCGTGCCGGTGATGCTGACGCCGTTCGACGACGCCGGTGCGATCGACTACGCCGGACTCGAGCGGCTCATCGAATGGTATCTGGCGCACGGCTCGGACGCATTGTTCGCGGTCGCGCAGTCGAGCGAGATGCAGTTCCTGAGCCTGGCCGAACGCGCGGCACTCGCGCGCTTCGTGGTCGAACGGGTGGGCGGGCGTGTGCCGGTCGTCGCGTCCGGGCACATCAGCGACGATCTCGATGCGCAGGTCGCCGAACTGTGCGCGGCGGCCGAATCGGGCGCGCAGGGCGTCGTGCTCGTGACCAACCGGCTCGATCCGCAACGCAAGGGCAGCGCCGCATTGCTCGACCATCTGCACCGGCTGCTTGCGCGGTTACCGTCGGATCTCCCGCTCGGTCTGTACGAATGTCCGGCGCCGTACCGGCGGCTTCTGTCGGATGACGAACTGCGCGCGTGCATCGACACGGGCCGGTTCGTGATGCTCAAGGACGTGAGCTGCGATCTCGCGACGGTGAAGCGCCGCGTCGCGCTCGCCGCAGGATCGCCGCTGAAGATCCTGAACGCGAACGCCGCGATCGCCTGGGACGCGATGAAGGCCGGGTCGGCCGGTTTCAACGGTGTGTTCACCAACTTCCATCCCGATCTCTACCAGTGGCTGCGCACGCGGGGCGAGTCGAATCCGGCGCTGGCCGACGAACTGTCGACGTTCCTGGTCGTCTCGGCGGTATCGGAGGCGCTGGGCTACCCGGCGCTCGCGAAGCTCTATCACCAGCGGATCGGTACGTTCGGGTCGATCAAATGCCGTGCGATCGACTACGACGTGCGCGAACGCTTCTGGGCGCTCGACGCGGTGCTCGACAAGATCGTGGCCGGCACCGAACATTTCCGCCGGCGGATTGCCGGGTCATAACGGAGGGCGCGTGCCGCGCCAGCCGCGCGGCGCGTGATCGCATCGCGTGCCGTGCATGCGGCGGCACGCTCGGTGCCTGCAAGCACGAGCCGCTTTGCGCGATGCGCCGCAATCGCGGCGCACTCGTTGCGATCCCCTTCCGTCGATGGCGGCAACGCCTGCCGCCGCGCCCCTCCTGCCGTCAGTCACGACATCACGAACTCGAACCGCCCACGGTCCGCGAGCGCGCTGTCGACGTTCGTCTCGTCCATCCGCCACGCCGCGCATTTGCCGTGTCCGACGAACTGTCGACATGTCTTGCGCGAGGCGACGAAAGCGCACAAATCTGCGCAATTCCGCGGCCGTGCGTTGTAACGGTTCGTCATACCATGCTCCGGAGTGATTTTTGCCGATGAACCGCTGAAGCCGCATTCGCCCATGCAACACGTGACGACGACAAGCCAGCCGCCGATCCTGGCGGCGCCGGTTGATCCCATGCTGCACGCCGTGATCGATGAAGTCGTCCACCGGAGCGTGTCGGAAGCGACGACGCGTAGCGGCTACATGCGCTGCGCCGACTATGCGATCGTCGGCGCGCGGGTGCTGACGCTGTTGACCGGCCAGTCTTATCGGCCGTTCGCCGGCGGTGAAGTGATGGATTTCGGCGGCGGCAACCTGTACGCGCTGTGCACGACGCGCGAGCGGCGCCGCACCGCGCGGCATCTGTCGCAACTCGCGCGGTATCACTGCTGGATCGAGGCGCGCCACGACGACGTGAGCGGCCGCACGCGCAAGGAGATCGTCGACTTCACGCTGCGCCATGACGAGACCGTCGCGCAACAGCTGGGCATGCCGTTCGCCCGTGCCTACCAGGCCTATTTCTGGGGCTGGGAGGACGAGCACGCGGTGCCTGCCGAGTTGCGCGACCATCCGGTATTCGAGAAGCAGGGGCCGGTGTGGCGCTGGGCCGAGCGCGAATGCACGTCGCTGCTGCGCGCGTACGAGCACGAACGTCCCGGCTATTTCGGGCGTCAGGTATCACGTGCAATCGATTGGTTCGCCGATCGCGTCGAAGGTCTCGGCTGACGCGCGCCTGCGTCGAGGACGACTGCGGGCCGGCTGCCGGCCGCGGTGACGTCGATCCGGCGGCCGCTGGCGCGCCGCCGGGCATGGGCGACGTCTGCGGGGCCGCGCGTACCGCGACCCGGCCGTTCACCTCTTGGACAGCGTACCGTTACTGTTCGCACCACCAAACAAACGCGTCAGGTATTGCGAGTTGGTATTCATCCGGGTCATCAGCGTATTGAGCGCGGTGAACTGGGCCTGATACTGCTTGGTCAATTGCGCGGCATAGTCGGACAGATCCGACTGCTGCTGCGCGACACGTTTCAGATCGGCGTTCAGCGCGGTCGTGCGCACGTCGATCATTCCGTTCTTCCTCGTGAACTGCGTGATCTGGTCGGCCAGGCGCGTGCCGATCCCGTTCTCCGGATTGAACAGGCGCGCGACGCCCGACGGATTGGCGGATAGCGCGCTATCGAGCTTTGCACTGTCGACGTTCAGCGTGCCGTCCCGCTCGAGCTTGATGCCGATCGACAACAGGTTCACGTGTCCGTTGCCCTTTTCGGTGGCGCCGCCGCCGTCGACGCCGCGCGCGACGATCGACGCCAGCGCGTTGCGGATCGTGTTCAGCGTCGAATCGCCGATCAGCGCGCCTTGCGAGCTCGCGCCGGCCGTGTAGCTCGACAGTGCGCCCATCGTCTTGACGACCGTGTTGTACAGGCTCACGAAATTCGTGATCGTGGCGGCCTGCGATTTCGTGTCGGTGCTGACCGTCAGCGTCTGCGTATCGGTCGCGCTGACCGCGGCCGCCGACAGGTTCAGCGTGATGCCGGTCAGCACGCCCGACACCGTGTTGCTCGCGCTGGTCGATGCGATCCCGTTGAGCGTGAATTTCGCATCCTGCGCGACGGCGCTCTGCCGCCAGGCGGCCGCGCCGTTTGCCGAATCGATCTTCGACGCGCCACCCGACGGATCGGCCGTCGACGTGACGCCGAGGTTCGACAGGCCGCTGTCATTGGCAACGTTGGCCACGGCGACGCTGATCGCGTTCGCCGAGCCCGTCTTCGACGACGCGAGCACGAGGTGCGCGCCGTCCGTGCCGTTGATGACCGTCGCGCTGATTCCCGGGTTGCCCGACGCGCCGTTGATCGCCGCCGCGATGCCCGCCAGCGTGTTGTTGGTGCTGCCGACCTCGACCTTGAACGACTGGCTGCCGAGCGACAGTGTCAGCGTGCCGGTGCCGAGCGCCTTGCTGCCGTTGAAGCCCGAGGACGACAGCGCCTGCGCGGTCGCGATCTGCGTGACGCCGACCGTGTAGGTGCCGGCCACCGCGCCCGCGCCCGCCGTCGCGGTCAACCCCTTGCCGCTCGCGACGGCATTGAACGTCGACTGCAGTGCGCCGTTCTTCAGCGACGTCAGGCCCGCCTCGAGCGCGCCGAGCGCCGACGACAACGCGCCGAACGCGGAAATCCGCGTGTTGCCGCTCGCTTGCGAAGCGGCCAGCGTCGCGACCCGGCCAGCTGTTTTCGCGTTCACCAGCGTCTTGACGAGCGCGCCGACGTCCATCGCCGGATTGCCGGTCGAGCCGTTGATGATCGACTGCGCCGCCTGTTGCATCAGGCTGTTCGCGTTCGCGCTGCTGTTGACGGGCGTGTTCGTTGGCATGGGTGGGCTCCGGGTTGAAAGGCGATCCAGTCGCGAACGGCGGTCCAGCCGGCCGGCGGCGATCCGGGCGGGCGCGTGGCGATCCGCGTGCATGCCGCTTCTCGCGCGCCGCGGATGGCTGGGGTGTCGGGGAAACGTAAGAATGAATCGGTGCGCTATCGTATTCTTAAATCGGTATTGGTTGGTAATTTTTTGTAATGACTCTTGCGGAAAGTGTGGCCGGGGGAAGGGTTGGTGCAGGTTCGGTGAAAACGAGCGGCGTTTCAGTCCAAGTGCATGATTATGTTTGTATTTATCAAGGAATTTCGCCGGATTTTAAAACCTGCCGGAAACATGAATGTTCGATGACATGTTTTTCGTCGATTTTGCTAAACAGCACGCGGATGGGCGGTGTGCTGAAGGGGAGTCATTTCTTGCGAGTATTCGATACGCTCTCGGATTCGAGGTATCCGTCGTCTTTGAATCATATGGATTTTTTATCAAAAATATTTCATCGTGGTTCGACCCACTGGGATACTTCTTCTTCGCTGGCGTCGATTGACCGAGTGTGACCCTTAGGACAAGGAGCGTAAAGAATGCGATACGAGGTGTTGAGTGGCGGTCCGACCAAAACCGCGGGTGAAACGGTGGTGGCTCTCCAACGCAAGGTCAACGAAGCGGTGAGCATCGGAGCGGTATTAGTGGGTGGGATTAGCGTTGTTTTTGGGCGTGCACCGGGATTCATCGCCAAGGACGCACATGAAGCATTTCAGGCCGTCACATATCCGGACCAATAGGGGAAAAGTGCCAGTTGGCCCTACCGAAGGGGCAGGCCGGGGCTGTTACAGTGGATACGCCTCAGGCGAAGATGAAACCATTCCGGATCGAGCGTTGACGTTGGCGGTCGCGACGCCGCTGGACACCTCGTTCCGTATCCTGCCGAACCGGCGCACGGCCAATGTACCGACCACGAAGGTGCGTTGATCCGCGCGGCTTTTACACGAATGCACTCAATGACAGCAATCGATTCGTCGACTTCTCTCCCCACCATCCTCCTCGTCGGCGCCTCCGGCCTGCTCGGCCGCGCGGTCGCCGCGTCCTTGTCCCGCGAACCGTCGCTGACGCTGCTCGCGACCATCCGGAACCCGCAAGGCGCCGGTGCGAAACGGCTCGCATTGCCGCCGGACAACATCGCCGAACTCGACGTCCTCGACTCGCCGTCCCTCGAACGCCTTTTTGAAATCCACAAGCCGGCAGCGGTGATTCTTTGCGCCGCCGAACGTCGCCCCGACGTCTGCGAACGCGACCCGGCCGCCGCCCGCGCCATCAACGTCACGGCGCCGGCCCGCATCGGCGCACTCGCCGCGCGATACGGCGCATGGACGCTCGGCATTTCGACCGACTACGTCTTCGACGGCAAGGCCGCCCCCTACAGCGAGGACGCCACCCCGAACCCGCTGAACATCTACGGTCGCACCAAGCTGGAAGGCGAGGCCGCGCTGCTCGCCGCCTCGCCGCTGTCGTGCGTGCTGCGTCTGCCGTTGCTGTTCGGCCCGATCGTCGACTGGAGCGAATCGGCCGTCACGAGCCTCGTTCCGGCCGTCGTCGCGTCGGCGCGCCCGGGCGCCGACGCGGTCGGCATGGACGCATGGGCGATCCGTTACCCGACCTACACGCCCGACGTCGCGCAGGTCATCCGCGATCTGACGCTGCGCCATCTCGCGGGTGACACGGTCACGGGCATTCGCCATTGGTCGAGCGAGGAGCCGATGACGAAGTACGCCATCGCGCAGCGAATCGCGGCCGCGCTCGGCATCGAGGCGTCGCTCACGCCGATCACCCAGCCGACCGACGCGACGCCGCGTCCGTACGACTGCCATCTCGACGCGACACGCGTGCGCGCGCTCGGGATCGATTACGCGACGCCGTTCGATACGGCGCTGCACGCGATCCTGCACGACGGCCGCCCGATGCCGTAAAGCCGCACGCGGGCGGCCGATTGTGCGAACGCCGCCCCTATGCGATGCTTGTCGCGCTGCGCGCGCGGGTTCCCGCGGGTCGCGCGACGCAGGATGACGCGATACCCGCGCCGTTCCCACGGCTCAACGAACAACAACCATGACCACCGTATCCCCCCGTCCGACGACGCGCACGCTGGCGCGTGTGCGTACCACGTTTCGCCAGTACTTCAGCCTGCGCGAAGGCCAGGCCGACCGGGAAACGATCGATCAGGACATCCGCGGCGGCGTCGGATTGCGCGGGACCAACCTGTGGATCCTGATGTCCGCGATTTTCATTGCGTCGATCGGCCTCGACGTGAACTCGACGGCCGTCATCATCGGCGCGATGCTGATCTCTCCGCTCATGGGGCCGATCATGGGCCTGGGCTACGGGATCGGCATCTACGACTTCGCGTTGATCCGGCGCTCGCTGAAGACGCTGGCCGTCGCCACGCTGATCAGCCTTGCGACTTCGGCGCTGTATTTCTCGCTGAGTCCGCTGACGGGCGAACACTCCGAACTTCTCGCGCGCACGTCGCCGAGCATCTGGGACGTGTTGATCGCGCTGTTCGGCGGGCTCGTCGGGATGGTCGGCGCGACGCGCAGCGAAAAGACCAACGTGATCCCCGGCGTCGCGATCGCGACCGCGCTGATGCCGCCGTTGTGCACGGCCGGCTACGGGCTCGCGCATGGCAGCCTCGCGTATTTCGCGGGCGCGTTCTACCTGTTCTCGATCAACTGCGTGTTCATCGCGTTCGCGACCGTGGTGGTCACGTGGGTGATTCGCGCGAAGCCGGCCGCGCGCGTGGACGAGGCGATGCAGCGGCGCGTGCGGCGCTTCGTGCTCGCGGCGGTCGTCCTGACCGCCGTGCCGAGCGTGATCCTCGCGTACCGGCTCGTCACGCAGGAAGTGTTCAACGCGCGTGCCGACCAGTTCATCAAGGCCGAACTGTCGCTGCCGTTGTCGGTGGTCGCGAGCCGGCATATCGATCCGCGCGGCCGCGTGATCGAGGCGATGCTGGTCGGCCGGCGTGTCGACCAGGCGATGCTCGACCGGCTGGCGGACAAACTGCCGGCCTACGGTTTGCCGAACAGCCGGCTCGTCGTGCGGCAGGCCGGCGACGAACGCATCGACACCGGGGCGCTCGCGTCGTCGCTGAAGGCGAGCATCGCGCAGGACCTGATCGCCGCGAACCATGCCACGCGCACCGAGATGGACGTGAAGGACCAGACCATCGCGCGCCTGCAGCACGAAATCGACGGCCGAGCGGCGCAGCAGGCCGAACTGGCGCGCGTCGCGCGCGAACTGCGCACGCAGTATCCGCAGATCCGCGAGATCCTGTATGGCGCGACCGATGCGTGGGACAGCGGCGCAAGCGCGCCGGACGCCGAGCCGCTCGTGACCTTCGTGGTGTCGACCGCGAAGCCGCTGCCGCGCACCGACCGGCAGCGAATCGAACGCTGGCTGAGCGTGCGGCTCGATTCGCCGCGCGTGCGGGTCGTGACGGCCGGCTGATGCGACGCGCATGCCGATGATTCAGCGTCGCCCCGTGCCGTTGACTGCAGGAGCCCTGCCATGCAACTGAAATGGCTCGAAGACTTCGTCGAACTCGCGCGCACGCGCAGTTTCACGCGTGCAGCGGAAAACCGCTTCGTCACGCACCCGGCGTTCGGCCGCCGCATCCGTTCGCTCGAGGAATGGGTCGGCACGCGCCTGATCGCGCGCACGAAGCCGCTCGAACTGACGGCGGCCGGCACCGTGTTCCTCGATGCCGCATCGAACGCGCTCGACATCCTGCACGGTGCGCGCACGCAACTGCAGGAAGCGTCGCCGGTGCCGGAAAACACCCTCCGGATCGCGACCGGCCGCACGCTGTCGGCCACCTTCTTCCCCGACTGGTACGACGAGACGGTTGCGCGCGCAGGCTTTTTCACGGCGACCGTGTCGACCGGCAGCGCGGAGGAGGCGATCCTGCAGCTGACGGCCGGCGAGGCCGACATGCTGATCGTCTATTCGAGCCCGCACACGCGGCTGCTGATCGACCGCGACCGCTTCGACTGGCTGTCGGTCGCGCGCGAGGTGCTGGTGCCCGTCAGCGCGCTCGATGCGCGCGGCAGCGCGCGCTACCGGCTGCCGGCCGGGCAGGCGCCGGTGCCGTGGCTCGCGTTCGCCCGTACGCTGACGCTGCGCGCGGTGCTCGCGCGCCATCTCGCCGAAATGCCGAACCGGCCGACGTTGCGCCCGGTGTACCAGGCCGACTCCTACGAAGCGATCCTCGCGATGGCGCGGCGCGGGCTCGGCCTCGCGTGGCTGCCGCAGCGGCTCGTCGCGGACGACGTGCGGCGCGGCGAACTCGCGATCGTCGGCGGCGCGGACTGGCAGATCGGTTTCGACGTCGCGCTGTATCGCCGCCGGAACGAATCGCATCCGGTCCTCGACGCGATCTGGCGCACCGCGCCGTCCCGCGACGAGGGCGAGGTGCCGGCCGGCTGAACCCGCGGCCCGGGTCGCCCCGGCGCGCGATGCACCGATCAGCACGATCGCGTGCCGAAACGGCACGAACGCACGCGCCGCGGTGCCTACACTCCGCGCTTGACTGGCCCGGACGCACGCCGGCAACCGCCGCGCGCCGTCTTTCACAATCCTGACGGCCAGCATCAACGGAGGAGCACAGGCATGACCCGCAACCCGCACGCCGCGCAGCCGGCCCCGCACAATCCGTGGCGCGAGATCTGCGCCGCGAGCATCGGCAACGCGCTGGAATTCTACGATCTGCTGATCTACGGCTATTTCGCGATCGTCATCGGTCAACTGTTTTTCCCGACGCACGACGCGGCCACCTCGCTGCTGCTGTCGGTCGGCACGTTCGGCATCTCGTTCGTCACGCGGCCGCTCGGCTCGATCGTGCTCGGCAGCTATGCGGATCGCGCGGGCCGCAAGGCATCGCTGACGATTTCGATCGGGCTGATGATGCTCGGCACCGCGATGATCGCGTTCGCGCCGACGTATGCGCAGATCGGCATCGCGTCGCCGCTGCTGATCATCGTCGCGCGGATGCTGCAAGGCTTCTCGACGGGCGGCGAATTCGGCGCGGCGACCGCGTTCATGGTCGAGCAGGCCGACGCGAGGCGGCGCGGCTTCTTCGCGAGCTGGCAGATGTCGACGCAGGGGCTCGCGACGGTGCTCGCGGCCGGCGTGTCCGCGCTGCTGAGCCTGCTGCTGACCGCCGACCAGCTGCATGCGTGGGGCTGGCGCGTCGCGTTCGCGGTCGGACTGCTGATCGGCCCGGTCGGGCTGTATATCCGCCGCAACATCGACGAACCGGCCGATTTCCGCCGGCTCGGCGAGGCGGGGCGCGCGAAGTCGCCGCTGCGCGACGTGTTCGTGCGCGACCGCGCGAACATGCTGCTCGGCGCGGGCGTGGTTGCGACGGCCACGGCGTTCAACTACGTGCACAAGCTCTACATGCCGACGTACGCGGTGAAGCAGCTGCATATCCCGGCTACGTCGTCGTATCTCGGCGCGGTCGTCACGGGCGCGATGCTGATGATCGCGGCGCCGGTCGTCGGGCACCTGTCGGATCGGTTCGGCCGTATTCGCGTGATGCTGATCGCGCTGATTCTCGTGGGCGTGACGACGTGGCCGCTGTTCGTCCTGCTGAACCGCTATCCGACGGTCGAAACGCTGCTCGCGGTGCAGGCGCTGGTCGGGCTGCTGATCGCGGTGAGCCTGGCGCCGCTGCCGGCGCTGCTCGCGGACATCTTCCCGACCAGCACGCGCGGCACGGGCCTCGCGCTGTCGTACAACTTCTCGGTGACGCTGTTCGGCGGCTTCGCGCCGCTGATCGTGACCTGGCTGATCGACGCGACGCACGACAAGCTGGCGCCGAGTTTCTACGTGATGGCGACGGCCGTGCTCGGCATCACGTCGGTGATCTCGCTCGGCCGCCGGATGCGCGGCGCGGCGGCCGGTTCCGCGCCGGCGACGCGCGCGACCGAGGCGTGATCCGTCACGCCCGAACCCGATTCCGGCGCAGCCGGCCGACGCCGGTCGCGCCTTTCCCGAACCCAGACGAATCCTTCCGACACTTCCGACATGACCACGCTTGAAGCCATCCGCGCCGCGCTGCCGGCCTATCCGATCGAAGTGACGTTCCCGGACATCTCGCGCTGGCGCGCGGGCAACACGGGCATCGACTATCTGCACACGTTCGACAGCGGCAAGCCCGGCAAGCACGTGATGATCCTCGCGCTGACGCACGGCAACGAAGTCAGCGGCGCGATCGCGGTGGACGCGCTGCTGACGGCCGGCCTGCGGCCGGTCGCGGGCCGGCTGTCGCTCGGCTTCGGCAACGTCGGCGCGTACGAGCATTTCAGCGCGGAGAATGCCGACGCGACGCGCTACCTCGACGAAGACATGAACCGCGTATGGACGCCGGCCGCGCTCGACGGCACGCGCGACAGCCGCGAGCTCGCGCGGGCGCGGGCGATGCGGCCGCTGCTGGATACGGTCGACCTGCTGCTCGACATTCATTCGATGCACGAAGCATCCGCGCCGCTGATGATGACGGGGCCGCTCGACAAGGCGATCGCGCTGGCCGCCGCGCTCGGCACGCCGGAGCACGTGATCGTCGATCGCGGCCATGCGAACGGCACGCGGCTGCGCGACTACGGCGGCTTCGGCGATCCGGCGAGCGCGAAGAACGCGCTGCTGATCGAGACGGGCCAGCACTTCGCGGCGAGCGCGCGCGCGGTCGCGCTCGACAGCGCCGCGCGCTTCCTGCTGCACGCGGGCGTCGTCGCACGCGACGACGTCGCGGCGTTCCTGACGCAGGCCGCGCCGGTGCGGCAGAAGTTCATCGAGATCACGCAGCCGGTCGTCGCGCGCTCGATGGATTTCCGGTTCTCGCAGCCGTTCACCGGGCTCGAAGTGATCGCGAAGGCGGGCACCGAGATCGCCCGCGACGGCGACGACGTGATCGTCACGCCGTACGACGACTGCGTGATCGTGCAGCCGTCGATGCGCCATCTCGGCGTGAACGTCACGATGATGCGGCTCGGGCGCCTGCTCGAACGCTGAGCCGGGCGGGTCGGCGCCGGCCCGTGTCGACATGCTGCAATGCAGCGCTTGCGATGCTCCCGGCAAGCGCGCATTTGTCGTCGGGTCGAAAAGCGGCCGGAGGGGCATGGCCTGACGATCGAATTCGGAATTTGTCTAGTCATCCTTGCGATTCGGCCACCCGAACTGCACCAAACATGTGCCGGAATTCCCCGCGACGGCGCACGCCGGATGCCTGTAATTAGGGGATTTCCCGCGTTTGCTTCGTTTTTATTGATCGCTGCTTGTCGCGCTGTTTTTCTTCTTGCATGCTTGTATAGACAAATTCCTGAGGCGGCTTGCTGCACCGAAGGGATGGCGAACTTCAACGCAAGGAGAAATCTCGTGAATGGCAAGCGCATCAAGTGGGCAATCAGGACGATCGGCATCATCGCGGCTGCGGCGGCCACGCTCGCGGCACCGGTGCAGGCAAAGGAATGGAAGACGGTGACGGTCGCGCTCGAAGGCGGCTACGCGCCGTGGAACCTCACGCTGCCGGGCGGCAAGCTGGGCGGTTTCGAACCGGAGCTGCTCGCCAACGTGTGCGAGCGCATCAAGGTGCAGTGCAACATGGTCGCGCAGGACTGGGACGGGATGATCCTCGGCCTGCAAGCCGGCAAGTTCGATGTCCTGATGGATGCGATTTCCATCACGCCGGAGCGCGAAAAGATCCTGCTGTTCTCGCGCCCGTATGCGGCGACGCCGGCGACGTTCGCCGTCACCGATACGAAGATCCTGCCGAAGGCCGCGCCCGGCGCGCCGATCGTCAAGCTGACGGGTGACGCCAACGCGGACAAGCCGACCGTCGACACGCTGCGCAAGCAGCTGAAGGGCAAGACGATCGGCATCCAGTCGGGCACCGTCTACACGAAATTCATCAACGACAGCTTCAAGGACATCGCGTCGATTCGCGTATACAAGACGTCGCCCGAACGCGATCTCGATCTGGTCGCCGGGCGCATCGACGCATCGTTTGACGACGTCACGTACTACGCGGCGAACAACGCGAAGAAGGACAACGCGTCGATCGTGCTCGCGGGGCCGAAGCTCGGCGGCCCGATCTGGGGGCCGGGCGAGGGGCTCGCGTTCCGCAAGCAGGATGCCGACCTGAAGACGAAGTTCGATACGGCGATCGCCGCGGCGCTCGCGGACGGCACCGTGAAGAAGCTCGCCGACAAGTGGTTCAAGACCGACGTCACGCCGTAAGCGCGTGTTCGGCTGCCGCCGCGTGAGCCGGTCGAACGGCACACGGCGGCACGCATCCAGTGGCTTCACCCAACGCATGCCGGGAGGCACGCATGGCGATTCTTGAAATGCTCGGTTTCGGAACCGAAGGCTGGGGCGGTGTGCTGCTGCTCGCCGCACTGATGACGGTCGCGCTGACGCTTGCCGCGCTCGCGGTCGGGGCGGTGATCGGCGCGGCGATCGCGGCCGCGAAGCTGTCGCGCTACCGCACCCTCCGCCTGCTCGGCGATCTGTATACGACGGTATTTCGCGGCGTGCCCGAACTGCTCGTCATCTATCTGTTCTACTTCGGCGGCTCGACGCTCGTGACGGCCGTCGGCCAGTGGTTCGGCGCGGAAGGCTTCATCGGCGTGCCGCCGTTCGTGATCGGTGCGCTCGCGGTCGGGATGATCTCGGGCGCCTATCAGGCAGAGGTCTATCGCGCGGCGGTGCTCGCCGTGTCGAAAGGCGAGCTCGAGGCGGCGCGCTCGATCGGCATGCCGCGCAGCATGGTGCTGCGGCGCATCCTGGTTCCCCAGGTGCTGCGCTTCGCGTTGCCCGGGATCGGCAACGTGTGGCAACTGAGCCTGAAGGATTCCGCACTGATCTCGGTCACCGGTCTTGCCGAGTTGCTCCGCACGAGCCAGATCGCGGCCAATTCGACGCACCAGTACTTCGTGTTCTTCGTCGCGGGCGGTGCGTTGTATCTGCTGATGACGGGCTTGTCGAACCGCGTGTTCAACCGGGCGGAAGCGATCGTCGGCCGGTCGTTCCGCCGCAATTTCGCGCGCAACTGACGGAGAACGGGCATGTCCATCGATTTCGCTTTTCTCGTCGATACGCTGCGCCAGTTGCTCGCGGCCGTGCCGACCACGCTCGGCCTGTTCTTCGCGTCGCTCGTGCTCGGCGGCCTGCTGTCGCTCGTGATCGTCACGATGCGCGTATCGCCGCGCTGGTTGCCGAACCGTTTCGCGCGTGCCTATATCCTCGTGTTTCGCGGCTCGCCGCTGCTGATCCAGATGTTCCTCGTGTATTACGGGCTCGGCCAGTTCGGCGTGATCCGCGAGAGCTTCATGTGGCCGCTGCTGCGCGAGCCGTACGTTTGCGCGGTATTGTCGCTCGCGCTGTGCACGGCCGGCTACACGGCCGAAATCCTGCGCGGCGGGCTGATGGCCGTGCCGATCGGGCAGATCGAGGCCGGCTATTCGATCGGCCTGTCGGGCTTCGCGCTGCTGCGGCGCGTGATCGGCCCGATCGCGCTGCGCCAGTGTCTGCCCGCGTATTCGACCGAAGCCGTGCTGCTGGTCAAGTCGACCGCGCTGGCGAGCCTCGTCACCGTATGGGAAGTGACGGGCGTCGCGCAGCAGATCATCCAGCAAACCTACCGGACGACCGAAGTATTCGTCTGCGCGGCCGTCATCTATCTGGGCCTGAACTTCATCGTCGTGCGCCTGCTCGGCGCGCTCGAATGGCGGCTCTCGGGGCACCTGCGTGCGCCGAAGCCGTCCGGTGCGCCAGCCGCCGCGACCCGAAATGCCCGGCGCGTCGCGTCCTGAGCGCGCCATTCCTTCCAGGAGAATCCGATGAACACCGCTGCTCCCGTTGCGCTGTCGGTCAGAAACATCCACAAGTCGTTCGGCGATCATCATGTGCTGAAGGGCATTTCGCTCGACGCGCACGAGGGCGACGTCATCTCGATCCTCGGCGCGAGCGGATCGGGCAAGAGTACGTTCCTGCGTTGCCTGAACCTGCTCGAGACCCCCGATGACGGTTCCGTCGCCCTGGCCGGGGAGGAACTGGCGATGAAGCGCGCGCGCGACGGCAAGCTGCATCCGCGCGACCGGCGCCAGGTCGACCGGATCCGCTCGCAGCTCGGGATGGTGTTTCAGAACTTCAATCTGTGGTCCCACATGACGGTGCTCGACAACCTCGTCGAGGGGCCGCTGCGCGTGCAGAAGCGCAGTCGCGCAGAAGCGGTGGAGGAGGCCGAGGCGCTGCTGGCGCGCGTGGGCCTCGCGGACAAGCGTGGCTACTATCCCGCGCACCTGTCGGGCGGCCAGCAGCAGCGGGTCGCGATTGCACGCGCGCTCGCGATGCATCCGAAAGTGATGCTGTTCGACGAACCGACGTCGGCGCTGGACCCGGAACTGGTGGGCGAGGTGCTGCGCGTGATGCGCTCGCTCGCGGAGGAGGGGCGCACGATGCTGGTCGTCACGCATGAAATGGGATTCGCGCGCCACGTGTCGAATCGCGTGATGTTCCTGCATCAGGGCGAGGTCGATACGGACGGCACACCCGACGAAGTCTTCGGCGGCCAGACATCCGAGCGCTTCCGGCAATTCGTGTCGAGCCACCACGACCGCACCGCGAACTGAGGCTGCCATGACCGTATTCCGTGCGGCTCGGCCGCTTGACTGGCGGCAGGTTGCGGCGGTGGCGGCCGGCGCGCCGCTGGCGTTGGCCGACGATACGCGCGCGCGCGTCGTGGCCGCTCGCGAACTCGTCGACGAGATCGTCGCGCGCGGGATTCGCGCCTACGGCGTCAATACCGGCGTCGGTGCGCTGTGCGACGTGATCGTGTCGCCGGCGCAGCAGAGCACGCTGTCGCACAACATCCTGATGAGTCACGCGGTGGGCGTCGGCATGCCGCTCGGCGCAGCCGAAACCCGCGCGATCATCGCGGCCGCGATCAACAACTATGCGCACGGGCATTCGGGCGTCCGTCCCGATGTCGTCGAACAGCTCGTCGCGCTGCTCGAGCACGATTGCCTGCCGGAAGTGCCGGCGCACGGCTCGGTCGGGTACTTGACCCACATGGCGCATGTCGCGCTCGTGTGCGTCGGGCACGGCCATGCGCGCCATCGCGGCGAACGCATGCGCGGCGACGAGGCGCTGCGGCGTATCGGCCGCGAACCGCTGGTGCTCGGCGCGAAGGAGGGGTTGAGCCTGGTCAACGGAACGCCGTGCGTCACGGGGCTGGCTGCGCTCGCGCTCGCCCGCGCCGAACGGTTGCTCGACTGGGCCGACTGGATCGCGGCGATGAGCTTCGAGAACCTGGGCGGGCAACTCGCCGCATTCGATCCGGCTTCGCTCGCGCTGCGGATTTCCCCCGGTATCGGGCAGGTCGGCGCCCGTGTGCGTGCGCTGCTGGCGGACAGCGGCATGCTTGCCGCGGCGAGCGGCCGGCATACGCAGGATCCGCTCAGCCTGCGCACGATTCCGCACGTGCATGGCGCGGCGCGCGACGTGTTCGACGTCACGGCGGAGGTCGTCGATCGCGAACTCGCATCCGTGACCGACAATCCGGTCGTGGCCGGCACGCGAGACGCGCCGGCCGTGCATTCGCAGGCGCACGCGGTCGGCGCCGGCATCGCGCTCGCGATGGACAGCCTCGCGGCGGCGATGGCGCAAGTCGCCGCGATCGCCGAGCGGCGTCTCGACCGGCTCGTGAATCCGCTCGTCAGCGGGCTGCCGGCGTTTCTTGCCGCGCCGGGCGGCAGCTGTTCGGGTTTCATGATCGCGCAGTACACGGCGGTCGCGCTGGTCGCGCAGAATCAGCGGCTTGCCGCGCCGGCGAGTCTCGACGGCGGCATCACGTCGGGGCTGCAGGAAGATCACCTGTGTCATGCGACGCCGGCCGCGCTGAAGGCGCTCGACATCATCGAGAATACGACCCGCGTGCTCGCGATCGAGCTATTGGCCGCCGCGCAGGCGTACGACCTGCAGCCGGGCGACACCGCGCGGGCCGCATCGACGGACGCGCTGTGGCGGCATGTACGCACGCGCGTGCCGGTCTATCGCGACGACCGGCCGCTCGCGGACGATATCGCGATCGCGGCCGGCATCGTCGCAGGCGTGCCGCCTTCGTTGCAGTGACGACAGGCGAGGACGGGCCGATTACCCAACATTCATTCGGTCGAGGGCGCATGAGCGAAACGGAACGCAAGCTTTTCGCACGGCCGGCGCAGGCGTCGGCCGGCACCGTGCCGGCGCGGGCACTACCGGCCTATCAGCAGATCAAGCGCTACGTCGTCGAGCGGATCGCGAAGGGCGACTGGAAGCCCGGCGCCGCGATCCCGACCGAGGCCGAACTGGTCAAGGAATTCGGCGTGGCCCGGATGACGGTGTCGCGCGCGCTGCGCGAACTGACGGCCGAGCGCGTGCTGACCCGCATCCAGGGGGCCGGCACGTTCGTCGAGCGCCGGCATTACGAGTCGACGGTGCTGGAGATCCGCAACATCGCGGACGAGATCGCCGAGCGCGGCCATCGGCACAGCGCGCGTGTGCTGCTGATCGAGCGCAGCGTCGAGCCGGACGCGATCGATGCGCTCGGACTGCGCGCCGGGCCCGTGTTTCATTCGCGTATCGTGCATTACGAGGAAGACGAGCCGATCCAGTTCGAGGATCGCTACGTCAATCCGGCCTTGTTTCCCGCGTATCTGGAACAGGACTTCACGCTCGAGACGCCGAATCATTACATGGTGCGACTCGCGCCGATCCAGCGGGCGGAGTTCCGGATCTACGCGGAGAAGCCCAACGCGCAGGTGCGTCGGCATCTCGTGATGGAAATCGGTGAACCGTGTTTGCTGCTACGACGCCGCACGTGGGTCGGCGAGCATGTCGCCACGTCGGTCAGGCTGTGGCATCCGGCGTCGCGGTTCCATCTGGCGGGCAAGATGTAGGGACGTGCGGCGGCCCTGGGCGGGGCGCACATTTGCCGCTGCGGCCGGCGCTGGCGATGTACCCGTATGGGTCGTGATGGCGCGATGTCGCACCTGCATCGAAAGGCGATACACTGCGCGGGTTCCCGATCCGGTCGGGAGCGTCGGGGAACCGGGCGACCGCATCGCGGCACCCGCGCGGAGCATGCCACGGGCCCGGACTCATTCGAAAAAATCGAGAGAAAGAGAGGGCCCATGCTGACACGTCTTCGTAACGGCATCCTTCGTGCACAGGACCTGCGCGAATCCGGAGCCGCTTCACCCACCCAGCGCCCGTCGATGGCGTGCGAACTGGTCGAGCTGAGCGCGAAGCGCGCGACGTGGCGCGTCCCCGTGCCGAATCAGGCGGACTGCTATCTGAAGGCCGAGCCGGGTGGACCCGAGCGGTTTGTCGTCCATATCGACGCGGAGACGTTCTATCGCCGCTGGCTCGAGACGAGCCCCACGTTCCCGAAACAGAATTCGCAGGATTGCGTACCGCGCCGGGCCATGTCGCTCGACAGCAAGTTCGCGGTAGCGGCCACCGCGTTCAGGGGCGGCCGCGACGCACCTGTGACGCTGCCGTCGGTCGGCTACTGGGCGGCGGCAAGCGGCTACGAGGTCGCGATGAGCGACGGCATAACGCGCACCTTCTGGCTGCTCGCCCATCGCGTGCGGTCGTTTCCCGTCAGCGTGGCCGACGCGAGCTGGGCGACGATACTGAACGGCATGGCCGGCATCGGCGTGGCGCCGATCGCGTTCAGCGAACTGTTCGCCCGGCGCGCATAAGCGCGCCGCCGCCGCGCAGCGCGCATCGTCCGGCTCGATTTGACACCTGGCGTCGCCGCCCATTAAAGTCGCGACGCGGGGCGGTGGGTCAAGCACACGCCCGGAACAGGCAGCCGATGTTCCAGGACTACGGGGCTACCCCGTGGATCAGATCGATACGCCGATGCGTCGCAAGTGCGCAAGTTGCGCGTTGCGCAACGACCGCTCTCGCAGCACCAGCCACGTTGGCTCATCGTCCCGCCTTCCTTTTCCCATGCACTCATCCCTGCGCGATACCACCCGCACGATTGCCGAGGCGATGCTCGCCGGTCCGCCCGAACGCGACGGCGTCGTCGCGCGGATGGCCGCCGTGCTCGGCGAGGCACAGCCGTGGGCGCCCGAATGCGCGGGCACCGCGCTCGCCCGCTTCGGCGCGGACTGGGCCGATACCGACACCGACGCGCTCGCGGCGCTCCTGGCCGAGGCGCCCGCGTTCGTGCGCGCATGGTATGGCGAGCGTCGGCCGGTGGTGATCCGCATCGTGCGGCGGCCGCTGGTCCAGCGACCGTTGCCGGCGCCGCTCGCGGGCTGCGATGTGCCGCAATGGCCGACGCCCGGCGATCTCGCCGGCTGGCTCGGGGTGAGCGCGCCGGAGCTCGACTGGCTGTCCGACCACTGGCGCGTCGACGCGCGCAGCGGCGCCACGCCGCTGCATCACTACACATACGTCGCGGTCGACAAGCGCAGCGGCGGGTGCCGCCTCGTCGAAATCCCGAAGGGGCGGCTGCGCGAAGCGCAGCGCCGCATCCTGCGCGGGCTGCTCGATCGCATCGCGCCGCATGGCGCGGTCCACGGTTTTCGCAAGGGGCACGGGATCGTGTCGTTCGCGACGCCGCATGCGGATCGCGATGTCGTCGTGCGTTTCGATCTCGCGGACTTCTTCGTGTCGGTGCGCGCCGCGCGCGTCCATGCGCTGTTCGCGACGCTCGGCTATCCGGCCGAAGTCGCGCGGATCCTCACCGGGCTCTGCACCAATCGCGTGCCGTCGGCGCGGCTGCTCGCGCCGGACCTGCGCGACCGGTTCGACTGGATCGGCCGTCAGCGCTATCGCGAACGGCATCTGCCGCAGGGCGCGCCGACGTCGCCGGCGCTCGCGAACCTGTGCGCGTTCCGGCTCGACCTGCGGCTCGCCGCGCTCGCGCGTTCGGTCGATGCGACCTATACGCGCTATGCGGACGATCTCGCGTTTTCCGGCGGCGGCGCGCTTGCGCGCGACGTCGAGCGGCTGCAAGTCCGGGTCGCCGCGATCGCGCTCGAGGAAGGGTTCGCGCTGCAATTGCGCAAGACCCGCGTGATGCGGCGGGGCACGCGGCAGCAACTGGCCGGCGTGGTCGTCAACCGGCATCCGAACCTGTCGCGCGACGCATTCGATCGACTGAAAGCGATCCTGACCAACTGCATCCGGCGCGGCCCGGCGTCGCAGAATCGCGATGCGCATCCGGATTTCCGTGCGCATCTGGCCGGGCGCGTCGCGCATGCGACGGCGCTGAATGCGGCGCGCGGCGCGAAGCTGCGCGCGCTGTTCGACCGGATCGTGTGGGACGCCGGCGGCGCGGGCCGCTGACCCGTCGGCCCGCGTCGGCGCCGGTCGGCAGACTTCTGCAACACGACGCCGCGCACTGCTATCATTCGCGCCATGCCGCGCCCGTGCCAGGGGCGGCGAATCACTTGCCGCCGCCGTTCGCTTCATGCATGCGTACGCGGCGTGCCGCCCGTTGCCGGCTTGGTTCAAGCTGCCAGTGACGCACGACGTCGTTTAGTGCGCATCGCGCAAATCACGCCGGCTCAGGTGGACGATTCACCTATTTGACAGCCCCGATCGGCGGAACTTCGTGGTAGGTTCGGCCATCGGAGCTTTTTGCAAAAACATGCCCAAAGAGGATGAATACATGACCCAGGCCCTGCAGGAACTCGAAGCACAACTTCGGGACCTGAACATCAAGCTGTCAGAGGCGAAGCAGAAGGAGAAGCAAGCCGCGCTCGCGGCCTTCAAGGAACAGGTCGAGCTTTTGGGAATTTCGCAGCAGGAAGTGCTGAGCGCGCTCGGCTACATCGTCCAGCGCAAGCGCAAGGCGCCTGCCAAGTACTACGATCCGTCGACCGGCCGCTCGTGGTCGGGGCGCGGCCCGCGGCCGAAATGGCTCGAAGGCAAGGATCTCGAAGCGCTGGCGGTCGATCGCGAGGCCAAGACCTGGTGGCCCGGGGACGATCAGGGCTGAAGCCCGGCGCGCCGCAAGGCGATCGGGCGCCGTCCGGTTCGCGCAGGCGGGCCGGCCGGCAATTCGCCGCCCGCCCGCCATCTTTCATTCGGTGTCCGGCCTGATCGCGACATCGCCGGCCTCGCCGCCGACACCGGATCGACGTTTTCCCTTTTCTTTTCTTTTCCTTTTCCCGCTCGTTGCCTCCGTTGTTGCCTCCGTTGCCCGCGCGCCGTCCGGCCAGCGCGGGCGCGACGCGCGTCCGCCGCCGTCGTTCGCCGGCACAGGCCTTAGAATGTCGCCGGACATTCGTGGCAGGACACCATGGCAGCAAACATGAAATCTTCGACGCTCGGCGGCCCATCGGCCCCGCGCGTGGAGCAGGTCGGCGCGTACGCGTGGAAAGCGCTGGCCGGATCGGCGATCGGCTACGCGATGGACGGCTTCGACCTGCTGATCCTCGGCTTCATGCTGCCGGCGATCACGGCGGCGCTGCACCTGACGCCCGGACAGGGCGGCGCGCTAGTCACGTGGACACTGATCGGCGCGGTCGCGGGCGGCATCGTGTTCGGCGCGCTGAGCGATCGCTACGGACGCGTGCGCGTGCTGACCTGGACGATCCTGCTGTTCGCGATCTTCACCGGCTTGTGCGCATTCGCGCGCGGCTTCGAGGATCTGCTCGTCTATCGCACCATCGCGGGCATCGGCCTCGGCGGCGAATTTGGGATCGGCATGGCCCTCGCGGCCGAAGCGTGGCCTGCAGCCAAGCGCGCCCGCGTGTCGTGCTACGTCGCGCTCGGCTGGCAGGCCGGCGTGCTGCTGGCCGCGCTGCTGACGCCGTTTCTGCTGCTCCACATCGGCTGGCGCGGCATGTTCGTGGTCGGCGTGCTGCCCGCGCTGCTCGCGTGGGTGATGCGCAACAAGCTGCACGAGCCGGAAGCGTTCGTGCAGCGCGCGACGCAGCCCACGTCCAACGCGTTCCGCATGCTCGTCGCCGACGGCCGCACCGCGCGCACGAGCCTCGGCATCGTGATCCTGTGTTCGGTCCAGAATTTCGGCTACTACGGGATCATGATCTGGCTGCCGACCTTCCTGTCGAAGCAGATGGGCTTCTCGTTGACGAAATCGGGGCTGTGGACGGCGGCGACCGTCGTCGGGATGATGATCGGCGTCTGGGTGTTCGGCCAACTGGCCGATCGCATCGGCCGCAAGCCGACGTTCCTGCTGTATCAGCTCGGCTCGGTCGTGACGGTCATCGCGTATGCGCGGCTGTCGCACCCGACGACGATGCTGTGGGCCGGCGCGCTGATGGGGATGTTCGTCAACGGGATGGTCGGCGGCTACGGGACGCTGATGTCGGAAGGCTATCCGACGGCCGCACGCGCGACCGCGCAGAACGTGCTGTGGAACATCGGCCGCGCGGTCGGCGGCTTCGGCCCGGTCGCGGTCGGCGCGCTCGCCGCGCACTACGGGTTCCAGACGGCCATCGCGCTGCTCGCCGGCCTGTACGTGCTCGACATGATCGCGACGCTGTTCCTGATCCCCGAGCTCAAGGGCGTCGAGCTCGAATGAGCGCGGCGCGCGTACGCGCCGCCACGATTTCACCGGAAACCACGATGCAACGGAAAACCAGGACGATTGGCGTGATGGGCTCGGGCAAGGAGCCGTGGGCCGCATTTTCGGAACCGCTCGGCGCGTGGCTCGCGCAGGCCGGGTTCAACCTGCTGACGGGCGGCGGGCAGGGCGTGATGCTGGCGGTCGCGCGCGCGTTCGCCGGCGTGCCCGGTCGGACCGGACGATCGATCGGCATCGTGCCGACGCAGGCCGATCCGGTCGCGGGCTTCGTGCCGCTCGACGGCTATCCGCATCCGTTCGTCGACATTCCGGTCCTCACGCCGCTGCCGCGCCGCGAGCCGGGCGCGGCTCCGGACACGATCAACCGCAACTACGTGAACGTGCTGAGCAGCGACCTGATCGTGGCCCTGCCGGGCGGGCACGGGACGGCGGAAGAGATCGCGCTCGCGCAGCGCTGGCGCAAGCCGCTCGTCTGCTTCGGGCCGGACGGTGCGTTTCGGTCGCTTGCCGCGGACGCGGTGTGCACGTCGTCGCTCGACGACGTGATCCGGTTCGTTGGCGATGCGTTTGCGGCGGAGCGGGGGCAGGCGTTGCGGTAGGTCAGGGCCGGTGTCACCGCATCGAGGTCGATGAAGGTCGACCCGGGCCGCATGCATGCAACCAAGGCTTCGACGACGTCGGCCGCGGACGCCGCCGCGACGGCGGAAACGATCCACCATGCGTCGCGATTGCCATGCACTTGCCCGATCGCACGAGACAGTGTGCGGCGCGCGCGAATGGTCGTCCGTCGCACCCGGCCCGGTCGATGGGCTCAGAATGAATGCGTCATCCCCACATGCGCGAGCAGTTGCGAGCGCCCCGACGACGGGCCGTTCGGATAGGTCGCCGCCGTCGCCCCGTTGCCCGATGCGAGCTGCCACGTCAGCGTCGCCTGCAATTGCGTGCGTTTCGACAGCGCGTACAGGTTGCCGGCCTCGAGCGTGTTCCAGTGCATGCCGTCCAGGCGCGAATACGTGTAATCGAGCGTGACCGCTTCCGCCGCGGTGAACTGGTAAAGCGTGCCGACGTCGATGTTCTGCATGTGCGTGGCCGTGCGTGCGCCCTTGATGTCCGTCCGCGTGTACAGCACGTTGACGTGCCACGGTTCCGTGATCCGGTACGTGAGCCCGATACCCAGGTTGTTGACCTCGTTCGACTGGAAAGTCTTTTGCGCGGATAGCGTCTGGTCGAGGAACCGGGTCCAGCCGAAGTAGTTGTACAGGTCGAGCACGCGACGCTGGGTCGTCATGTACGTGACGCCGACCGACAGCGGGCCGCGATCGTAGGTGGCGTACGCGCCCGCACTGTGGCCGGTCGCGTCCGACCCGGTGAAGCCGTACAGGGCACCGACGCGTATGCCGTACCATTCCGGACTCCGATATTTCACCGCATTCTCGATCTGGTAGCCGTTGGTCAGGCTGTCCAGGTTACCCGCATGGAACGCGTACAGGCTGCGATTCCAGAACGCGTTCGAATAGCGGATCGCGACGTCGTCCATCAGGTCGGCCTGGCGGCCGAACGTGATCGTGCCGAACGGACCGTCGAGGCCGACATACGCCTGCCGGTCGAATAACGTGTTGGACTTGATCAGCATGCCCGTATTGACGTTGAAGCCGCTCTCCAGCGCGAACACCGCGCGATAGCCGCCGCCGAGCGCCTCGTTGCCGCGCAGTCCCCAGCGCGTCGGCGCGCCGATCCCGGACGCCGTGCCCCACGACGCGCCACCGCGCTTGTTGCTGATGTAGGTAACGCCGGAATCCACCTGGCCCCACATGGTGACCGAACTGCTTTGTGCGTGTGCGAGCGAAACCAGCGAGGCGCCGCATCCGGCGATCAGAAAGGTGCGAGGCAGGATTTTCATGTGTCAGGGACCGGGAAGCGGGCGGACAGACCAACCGAGCGATATATACAAATGACCACTGGTGGACATTTTGTTATCAGGTGGAAAAATCATAGGGCCCGGTTTTGATATGAATCAAGCGGAAAATAATTAAACGCGCCTTGACCCGTGCTTTTGTCCACGCGATCATCGCGTCTCATATGGTCGAAATGTCCATTCATGGACATGTGGGACCAGGAAAAGACAAGGGACGACCGATGCCTGACACCTCCTCCCGGAAGCCCACCCGCATCCGCTTCCTGATGCTGTTTCTCGTGTTCGTCGGCACGGTCGTCAACTACGTCGATCGCGCGAACCTGTCGGTCGCGGCGCCGCTGCTCAAGCACGAATTCGGGCTCGACCCGGTGGCGATCGGCGTGCTGTTCTCCGCGTACTCGTGGACCTACGTGCTGGCCAACCTGCCGGGCGGCTGGGTCGTCGACCGTTTCGGCTCGCGCGTGATGTACGCGGTGGCGCTGCTGACCTGGTCGAGCTTCACGCTGCTGCAGGGTTTCGCGGGCCGCTTCGCGACGCTGTTCGGGCTGCGCCTGGGCGTCGGCATCGCGGAGGCGCCGACCTTCCCGATCAACAACCGCGTCGTGTCGATCTGGTTTGCGCAGCGCGAACGCGGCATCGCGACCAGCGTGTATCTGGTCGGCCAGTACGTCGGCATGGCCGCGCTGACGCCGGTGCTGTTCTGGATCGCCGGCACGTTCGGTTGGCGCGAGATATTCTTCGCGACGGGCCTCGTCGGCGTCCTGTGGGCCGGCGTCTGGTATCTGCTGTATCGCGACCCCGAGCAGTGCAAGTGGGCGAACGATGCCGAACTCGAGCACATCCGCACCGGCGGCGCGGTGGTCGAGATCGGCAAGCCCGCGCGCGGCGAGCCGTTCCCGTGGCGCAAGCTCGCGATCGTGTTCCGCAACCGCCAGATCATCGCGATCTGCGCGGGCAAATTCGCGTCGCTATCGTCGTTGTATTTCTTCCTGACGTGGTTCCCGAGCTACCTGATCACCGAGCGTCACATGACCGTGCTGAAAGCGGGCGGCGCGGCGTCGGTCCCGTTCATCTCCGCATCGGTCGGCGTGCTTGCGGGCGGCGCATTGTCCGACTGGCTGCTGCGGCGCGGCGCGAGCGTCGGTGCCGCGCGCAAGACGCCGATCATCACCGGTCTGCTGCTGGTCCCGACGATGTCGTTGGCGGTGCTGACGGACACCAACTGGGTCGTGATCGCGATCATGTCGTTCGCGTTCTTTGCGCAGGGCGTCGCGTCGGCATCGTGGTCACTGATCGGCGACATCGCGCCGCGCAGCATGCTCGGGGTCACGGGCGGCGCGGTCAACTTCGTCGGCAACCTGTCTGGTATCGTTACGCCCATCGCCATCGGCTTCATCGTTCGCGAGACGGGTTCGTTCGGATGGGCGCTCGGGTTGATCAGCGTGTTCGCGGTGATCGGCGCGTTGTGCTACACGTTCCTGCTCGGCGAGGTCAAGCGCATCGAGCTCGATCCGCCGGCCACGGGCGGCAGCGCGCCCGAACCGCTGAAGTCGACGGTGCAGGACTGACGACGCAAGGCCACGATGAACCCAGATACGCCCGATACCACCGGCACGCTTTCCGACGACGACACCTATCTCGTTCCCGCGCTCGAGCGCGGCCTGCGGATCCTCGAACTGTTCAACGCACGCGATCCGGTTCTGACGCCGAACCTGATCGCGCAGCGGCTGGGCTTGCCGCGCACTACGGCGCTGCGACTCGTGCAGACGCTGCAGACGCTCGGCTATCTTGAACGCGCGAACCGCGATCGCGACGTGCGGCTCGGCGCGCGCGTCATGAAGCTCGGCTTCGATTACCTGAGCTCGCTCGCGTTGACCGACATCGGCACGCCGGTGATCGAGCGGCTGCGTGATGCGACCGGTTTCGCGAGTCATCTGGTGGTGCGCGACGGCCGCGACGTCGTGTTCGTCGCGAAGGCGTGGACGCACGATTCGGTGATGAGCGCGATCAAGGTCAACATCGGTACGCGCATTCCCGCACATGCTTCGGTGCACGGCCACGTGCTGCTTGGCGATCTCGACCAGGCGGAACTCGACGCGCTGTTCCCGGAGCCGATGCTGCCGACCTATACGCCGCACACGCCGCGTACCGCGACGGAAGTATATGCGCGCGCGCAGAAGTATGCGGCCGACGGCTACGCGCTCAGCGAATCGTCGTTCGAGCCCGGCATCTCGGTGATCAGCGCGCCGGTGCGCGACAGCAGCGGCTTGATCGTCGCCGCGGTCACGCTGACGGTCGCGCGGCCGTTCCTCGAGAAGTCGATGATCGACCAGGGGCTCGTCGGGCAGGTCCGGCAGGCGGCCGCCGATCTGTCGGCGCGGCTCAACTACCACGCTGCCGAGCACGGCGCCGACCACGACTGAGCCGGCGACCGGGCTGGTGCCTCGCGTCGCCCCGCGCTCACCGCCCCGTCTTCAACTGCGCCCACAACCGGTTCTGCAGCCGGCGAATCTCGGGCGGCATCGGCTTGAGCAACGTCATCCTGCTCAATACCTCGTCGGACGGATACACTGACGGATCGCGCGCGATCGCGGGCTTCACGTACTGACGCGCGGCCTTGTTCGCGGTCGGGTAGAACACCGCGTTGGTGATGCCCGCATTGACCTTCGGGTCCTGCAGGTAGTTGATCCACTTCAGCGCGGCATCGCGGTTCGGCGCGTCCTTCGGGATCACCATCATGTCGAACCACAGCAGGCCGCCTTCCTTCGGATTCGCGAAGCGGATCTCGTACGGGCGTTTCGCTTCGGCCGCGCGGCGGTGCGCGATGCCGACGTCGCCCGAGTAGCCGAACGACACGCACAGGTCGTTGTTCGCGAGATCGTTGATGTAGCCCGACGAGTTGAACTGCGTGATGTACGGGCGCACCTTCTTCAGCACGTCGTAGGCGGCGCGGTAGTCGGCCGGGTTCGTGCTGTTCGGATCCTTGCCCATGTACTGCAGCGTCGCGGCGAACACGTCGACGGCCTGGTCGAGGAACGACACGCCGCACCCCTTCAGCTTCGCCATATTGGCCGGATCGAACACCAGCGCCCAGCTGTCGACCGGCGCCTTGTCGCCGAGCGCCTTCTTCACGGCCTGCACGTTGTAGCCGATGCCGTCGGTGCCGTAGGCCCACGGCACGCCGTACTGGTTGCCCGGGTCGGCGTCGGCGACCATCTTCATCAGCAGCGGGTCGAGATGCGACAGGTTCGGCAGCTTCGATTTGTCGAGCGGCTGGTAGACGCTCGCCTGAATCTGCTTGGCCATGTAGTTCGACGTCGGCACGACGATGTCGTAGCCGGAGTTGCCGGACAGCAGCTTCGCCTGCAGCGTGTCGTCGCTGTCGTAGTTGTCGTAGCGAACGTGAAGGCCGGTCTGTTTCTGGAAGTTCGGGATCGTGTCCGGCGCGATGTAGTCGGACCAGTTGTAGATGTTCAGTTCGCCGGCTGCGTGGGCGGCAGTGCCGGCGGCGGCGATCGACAGGATGGCGGCGGCTGAAAGGGTACGGTGGAGCGGGCGGATTCGCATGACGAAGTCTTTCCTGGCGGAGCGCGTCGAGCCCGGCGTACGGGCCATCGCGCGACGGTTCATCGGATGGAACAGGCGTGCGTGATCCGTGCTGTCGACGAGCACGGGCAGTGCAATGCAATCAGGAGTGCGTTCGATGTCGCGCGGGGCTTGCGGCCAAACGCGGCGCGAGCCGATCCCGTCGCCGCTCGGGCGACACGATGCGCAGGTCGAACGGACACGAAGAAGGGGAAAGGCGCGCTAAGGCAGCAGCGACGCCACGTCGTCGGTATGGATCGCGACGGACGCACGGGCGGCGACGGCGTTGTGACGGCGAACGGAACGGCGGGACAGGATGGTGTAGATCGACGGAGACAGGCGAGGACTTCGCCAGCCGTCACGGTCGTCGAGGGACGGCAGCGCGGCGCGCAGGTTTCGCGCATCGCCTCGTCTCCATCGCACCAGCGGGCCACGGATTCTCACGATTACTCTCGACCGGGTTGTTGAAAGTATTGAACACCCGACGCTTCGCCAACGGCTGCCGTTTCAGGCTGCGGTCATCGCGATTGCCGCGGGGCGGCATCGGCTGCATGGCGCGGACTGAAAGCTTGGCATTCAGCGAAATCGCCGAAACATGACGCTCTCGTGAATCATCGGATAAATCGCTGTAAGGATGTCTCCGGATTTTCCCTAGTGATGGGCAGGGTGGCGACGCGGTGCGGCAGCGTGCACATCGCGCTTGCGAGCGTACTGGCGGTGGCCGGAATGCGGTCGAAGTGATGAGAATATTAGACGGCTGGATAGCCCGCGCCGTCTCGCGACGACGAAGCGGGCGCGGGTGTGGCGGCGCGTTATGCGACCCGAATCCCGAAGTTCTCGATCAGCATGGCCGCCTGATCGTAGGAGACGGTCGCGCCGCGTAGCACGCCGGACGCGAGCAGCCTGGGCGTGCCGCCCAGATCCACGTCGCGCAGGTCGGCACCCTCGAAGCGGGCGTCGTTCAGATGTGCGTTGCGCAGGCTGCCGCCTTCGAACACGGCATCGCGGAAGTCCGCGCCGGCGAGATCGGCGTCCGAGAAATCGAGCGCCACGAGCCGGGTTTTACGGAACGAAAAGCGCCGCAGGCTCGCACCGACCAGCAGCGTGCTGGCGAATTCGAGTCCAAGCGATTTGCATTCCTCAAAATCGGCACCGGTCAGCCGGCATTCGTTGAAGCGGACCGATCCGAGCTTGCTGCGCCGCCAGCTCGTATTGTTGAGGTCGCACGACCGGAACGCGGCGTCCTCGAGATCCGACGACGCAAAGTCGGTTTGGCGGGCCCGGCAGCGAATCCACGTGGTGTGCGCGAGCGTGGCGCCGACGAACGACGCTTCCGCGAGCGCGCAGCGCTCGAATCGCGCGCCGCGCAGATCCAGGCGCGACAGATCGGCGCTTTCGAGGTCGCAATCCTCCAGGTGGAGGGGCGCAGGTGAGCCTTCGATGAGCTGCATCAATTCGGCGCGATCCAGCGTGCGGCCGGTCACGAGGACACCGGGAGTCATGAGCGGATCCATTGTCGGGCGAATGTTCGGGGCAGACATTATCCGGATTTCGCGCGCGTCGTGCATCGGGCGGCGTGCGACAGCTAACGCCGGGCTGCTGCCCCCCACGCACGGCGAAGCTGTCCGCCGATATCAATCGCCGGACGGCCCGGGCCGGCTGAAGCGCTGCTCGACGACCTTGGTTCCCCAGTGCGTGCCTGCCGACTCGTTCGTCAACGCAAAGCCGAACGACTCGTACAGATGGCGCGCCGCATCGAGCCCCTTGAAGGTCCACAGGTAGGTTTCGCGAAACCGGTGTTCGTCGACGAAACGCATCGCCAGCGTCATCAATTGACGCCCGACGCCAGAGCCGCGCAACGCGTCGTTGACGATGAACCAGCGCAGGTGCGCGACGCCCGTCGCCGGGTCGCCGTCGATCGCGAGCGACGCGAGTGTCCGGCCGTCTTCCTGGCACAGCCACAGCGCCTTGCCGGCGGCCGGCAGCGTGCCCGCGAAGGCGGCCAGCTCGGTCGCCACCCGCTGTTCGAAGAAGGCGCCGAAACCCCAGTGTTCCGCATAGAAGCGCGCATGCAGGCTCGCGATGTCGCCGATGCAGCCCGGCTGATAGCCTTCGCGAATCGACGGCGCATCGGTGGGTGCGACGGGCGCGCGGGCCGCGTTGTCCTGGGCGAGCGCATCGGCATACAGCGCGAGCGAACGCAGCAGCGCCTGCTGGTCGGCCGGAATCATCCGGCGCAGCGCGTTCGACACCTGATCGGTCGCGAACGTATCGATTCTTTTTCGGAGCTTTTTGCCTTCGGCGGTCAGGTACAGCTCGATCGCCCGCGCGTCTTCGCTCGACACGCGCCGCTCCACGATACCGGCGGCTTCGAGCCGCGCGAGTTGCCGGCTCGTGTTCGATTTGTCGAGCCGCAGGATGGCGCCCAGATCCTTCGCGTTGATGCCGGGCGCCATCCCGATCTCGAGGATCGCGTGCACGGCCGACGGCGCCCAGTCGCTGTCGGCCAGCGTCGCGCGCATGAAGCCGAGCTCGCGCACCAGTTTGCGCGAGAAGTCGCGCAATTCGAGGATGGTCGCATCGCGCGGCTTGGCCGGCGCGTCGATGAGGTCCATGGTCTGCCCCTGAAAAGGTTGCGTATCGCAATCGATAATAGTTGCGGGTCGCAACTTGATCAAGGCGGATTTTCACGTAATCGATTGCTTCGGGGCGGCGCATCCGTGCGGCCGCCACCGCGACGGGTACTGAAGCGGATGGCCGGGCGCGGCGAAGTGGCTGCATACTGGGCGGCGCTGGCCGAACTGCGAGCAGGGGCATCGACCGATTCTCGATCGACGACCGCGGACCACGGAGATCACCATGAACAAGCTGTTGCCGATGACGATCGCGTTGCTGGCCGGGAGTGGCCTCGGCGCGGTGCCGCTCCATGCGGCCGGCGTGATGGATGCGGCGCCGTGCAGCGCCGCGCATGCGGCGGATCAGCGCGGCGGGAACGCCGCGATGCCGGGCACGTCGGTCCGCAGCTTCTCGACCGCCGGTTGTTCGGGTGCGGTTTTGCAAGGCGACCGGGCCACGGCGACCGTCAACGGCGACAGGGTGGAGTTGCGCGACGGCGTCGTCTATGTGAACGGCCGATCGTATGGTGCCGTTACACCCGCGCAGACCGTCGAATACGAAGTCGCGCGCGATCGGCGCACATTGAAGGTCGACGGAAAAACGCGCGCGCCGCTGCGCTGATGCGTCTGGTTGCTTTCTGCAACGCGCGATGTCGATTCACTTCCCGAAGCCGGTGCAACGAAGCACCGGCCCGGGCGCGACTCAGGACGTGGCGACCGAGGCGACCGTCTCGGCCGGGCTGCCCGGCGGCTGGCCGGTTTGCCGGCGCGAGCGGCCCGAGCTGAGGTACGCGGCGATCGAGTCCTGCGTGATCTCGCCGAGCCACGCACCGTCGGGGTCGAGCACCGGCATCCACGACGCGCTGTACTGGTACATCTTCGACAGCACGATGCGCAGGTTGTCGTCCGCCGCGACGCCGGCCGGGAACGGCGTCACGCGTTCGCCGCACACGCCGCCGTCGGTGCGTGCCGCGCGGCGCGTCACGTAGCCGAGCGCCCGGCCCGCGTCGTCGAGCACGGTCAGGTAGCGGCAGTCGGTTTCGTCCATCACCGCCAGTGCGTGTGCGAGCGGCGTATCGACGCGCGCGGTTTCGGGTTGCGTGGCGGCGTCGCCGGCCTTCACGAGCAGCAGGCGCTTGAGCGTGCTGTCCTGGCCGACGAACTGCGCGACGAATTCGTCGCGCGGGCGGGCGAGCAGCGTGTCGGGGTGATCGTACTGAACGAGCTGGCCGCGCCGGAACACGGCGATGCGATCGCCGAGCTTGATCGCTTCGTCGATGTCGTGGCTCACCATGATCACGGTCTTGTTCAGTTGCCGCTGCATCTGGAAGAACTCGTTCTGGATCGATTCGCGATTGATCGGATCGACCGCGCCGAACGGCTCGTCCATCAGCAGCACGGGCGGATCGGCGGCCAGCGCGCGAATCACGCCGATGCGCTGCTGCTGCCCGCCCGACAGCTCGCGCGGATAGCGCTTCAGGTACAGCTTCGGATCGAGCGCGACCATCGACATCAGGTCGCGCGCGCGTTCGGCGCAGCGCTTCTTGTCCCAGCCGAGCAGGCGCGGCACGACGGTGATGTTCTCCTCGATCGTCATGTTCGGGAACAGGCCGATCTGCTGGATCACGTAGCCGATGTGGCGCCGCAGGTCGACTTCGTTCAGCTGCGCCGTGTCCTCGCCGTTGATGAGCACGCGGCCCGACGTGGCGGCGATGAGCCGGTTGATCATCTTGAGCGTGGTGGTCTTGCCGCAACCCGACGGGCCGAGGAACACGCAGATTTCCCCTTCGGGCACCGACAGGCTCACGGAGTCGACCGCGCGCACGGCCTGGCCGTCCTTGCGCGTGAAGGTCTTGGTCAGTTGGTCGAGTTCGATCATGTCTTCTGCACTCCCTTCGGTGTCAATGCACGTTGCAGCATCTGCAGCAGCCGGTCGGCGACGATCGCGAGCAGGCTCACGAGCACCGCGCCGACCAGCAGCTTCATCATGCTGCTCTGCCCGATCGCACGCAGGATCAGCGTGCCGAGGCCGCCCGCGCCGATCACGGCGGCGATCGTCATCACGCCGATGTTCATTACGACCGCGGTGCGCACGCCCGCGAGAATCACCGGCACCGCGAGCGGCAAGTCGACGAGACGCAGGCGCTGCCACGAGGTCATCCCGATGCCGGTGCCGGCTTCCTTGATCCCCGCATCCACGTTGTGCAAGGCCAGGTACGTGTTGCGCATGATCGGCAGCAGCGAGTAGAGGAATACGGCCGTGATCGCGGGCGCGGCGCCGATGCCCTGGCCGAAGCGCGAGAAGAACGGGATCATCAGGCCGAACAGCGCGATGGACGGCAGCGTGAGCACGAGCGTGGCGATGCCGAGCAGCGGCCCGGCGAGCCAGTCGTGGCGATTGATCAGGATGCCGAGCGGTACGCCGGCGACGATCGCGCAACCTACGGCGATCGCGACGAGCCACACGTGCTGCAGCGTGAGCTGCAGCAACTCGGGCCAGCTCGAAGCGAGATAGTCGAATACGTTCATCGGTTCTCCTTCATGGCAGCGGGTGGGTGCGCAGGAACGCATCGGCGACGTCGCGCGGCGACTTGCCGTCGAGATCGACGGCCTTGGCCATCGCCTGCATCGCGTCGTTGTCGAGCGCGGCCGACAGCGCGTTGAGCTGCGTCGCGAGCTTCGGATTGCTTTCAAGCGTGCCCTTGCGGACCACGGGCGTCGCGTTGTACGGCGGGAAGAAGTGCTTGTCGTCCTCGAGCGGCACGATGCCGAAGCCCTTCACGCGGCCGTCGGTCGTGTAGACGAGGCCGATCTTCAGCTGATTGTTGTGCAGGGCCGTATAGACGAGCCCCGGATCCATCTGCTTCAGTTGCGCGCGGCTGAACTGCATGCCGTAGGCGGCGAGCAGCGGCTTCAGGCCGTCGGGGCGATTCGCGAATTCCGCATCCATGCCGAATACGTAATGCTTCGCGGCGGGATCGTTCTTCAGGTGCTCGGCGAGCTGCGACACCGTGCGGATGCCGGTGGCCTGCGCGAGTTCGCTCGGCAGGCCGATCGCATAGGTGTCGTTGAGCGGCGACGCATCGAGCCACACGAGCCCGCGCGGCACGTCGAGCGCCTTGACGCGCCGGTACATCTCCTCGGGCGACAGCTTGTCCTGGATCTTGTTGTAGACGAGCGCCGCCGTGCCCGTGTAGTCCCACATCAGGTCGAACTGGCCGTTCTCCAGCGCGCTGCGCGCGAGCGTGCTGCCGAGCCCGGCGCGGACTTCGACGTCGTAGCCGCGCGAGCGCAGGTATTGCGACGTGAGTTCCGCCAGCACGTACTGCTCGGTGAAGTTCTTCGCGCCCAGCACGAGCTTCGCGGCGAACGCCGGCGTGCTCGCGGCGACGCACAGCGCGCCGACGGTGCACAGGCGTGCGAACGATCGAAGGATGCGATGAAGCGTCATGCGGCACCTCCGTGGCGTGCCAGCCAGTGACGGCTGCCGGCCGCGACGATGCCGTCCAGCACCAGTGCCAGGATCGCGGTGAGCGACGCGCCGAGCAGCAGCAGCGGCTGGTTGTCGAGGTAGATGCCGGGAAAGATCAGCGAGCCGAGACTGTCCGCGCCGATCAGGTAGGCGAGCGGCGCCGTGCCGACGTTGATCGCGAGCGCGGTGCGCACGCCGCCGACGATGATCGGCAAGGCGTTGGGCAATTCCACGCGAACCAGCGATTGCCAGCCCGTCATGCCGATGCCCTTGGCGGCTTCGCGCAGCGCGGCCGGTACGTTCTTCATCCCTTCGTAGGCGTTACGCGTGACGGGCAGCAGCGAGGCGAGAAACAGCGCGACGATCGCCGGCACGTTGCCGATGCCGAAGATGCCGAGCGCGATGGCGAGCACCGCGAGCGACGGGATCGTATTGCCGATGTTGAAGACCTGCATGAAGCGCTCGGCCTGGCGCTGGAATCGCGGCCGGCTCAGCAGCACGCCGGCCGGCACGCCCACGGCGATGGCCAGTGTCATCGAATAGACGACCAGCAGCATGTGCTGGCCCGCGTAGTAGGCGAGATCGTCCGAGCGCTGCTTGAACGTCTCGGCGCCGATGCCGCGCGCCAATGCCCATCCCACGGCGATGATGGCCACCAGGCTGCCCACCAGCTGGACAGTGCGTCGAGTCATGAAGATACGCCTCCTCGATTCGGTGCGGCGCGCGCAGGCGCACGCCGCGATGACGCCGCATGGCGTCGCGATGGAAGTTCGTGATCCCGGCATGGCCGCGATTGAACTGACGGAAACAGTGCTGCCGGCTGCACCGAGGTGCGGCTGGCGGTCGGTTGAACGCGACGACGCGTTCGTCTGATTGTCAGGTTCAGCCCGGCGGCGCCGTAACGGCGAGGCGCGTTCGAGCAGGGCACCGTCCTGTGAAGACGGCATGGATGCGGGCGGCTTGGCGCCGACCGCTGGGGCCGGAGGCCCCTTTGACGTGGCGAAACGGATGCATGCGCAACGAAGTGCGAAATGACATCACGTTGCGCACGAGATCATGCGTTTTGTGATGAAGTTGAGGCGAGTATAGAACAATCGATCGAACGCGTCTACCGTGGGGAGCGATCGCGGCGATGCGTGGCCGGTCGTGCGAGGGCCACGAGCAGGGTGCGTGAAAATTGATTCGAAGCCCGAATCAGTGCACGAGACCGGCGTGGCGACGGGCGATGCGCGAGCGGTCTCGCCGCATGAAATCGTTACCGCGCGATGCGGCGCGCGGTGGTGCCGATCACGTTGGTCAGCAGCCGCACGATCGTCAGCGCGGTCATCTCGCGCACATCGAGCGCCGGGTGATATTCGACGACGTCGATTCCCGCGAGGCGCGTGTTCGCGCACAGGTGCCGCAGTACGCCGCGCGTCTGGTGGAACGTCAGGCCGCCCGGCATCGGCGCGACCACGCCCGGCGCGATGCTCGGGTCGAGGCCGTCGATGTCGACGGTCACGAACCACGGCGCGTCGTCCACGAGGTGCCGCGTGACGGCTTCGATGCCTTCATCGTGCACGACGTCGGCCGGCACGAGCACGTTGCCCGAGCGCAGCGCGTCCTCCACGTCGCTCGGGCGCGCGCTGCCGCTGCCGCGCAGGCCGACCTGGACGATCCGCCTGACGAACGGCATCTCGCGGATGCGCCGGATCGGGCTCGAATAGCCGTGCCGTTCGCCGTTCACTTCGTCGCGGAAGTCGAGATGCGCGTCGAACTGCAGCACGTTCAGCGGTCCGTACGCGTCGAACGCGCGCACGCACAGCGCCGGAATCGAATCGTCGCCGCCGAGCACCACCGGAATCGCGCCGCGCTCGAGCAGCGACGCGACGGCGGACGTCACGGCCGCCGCGTTGCGCGCGACGTCCAGCGTGCCGGGCAGGTTGCCGCAATCGACGCAGGTCGCGCCCGTGTCGCCGAACAGCGTGCCTTGCAGGTCGAAGTCATAGTGTCCGATCTGGCGCCCGTAGCGGAAGCTGCGCTCGCGCACCTTGTCGGGCGCGTTGGACGCGTCGCAGTGCAGCAGCGCCGGGCCGTACGGCACGCCGTACGGCGCGCCGAGGACGGCGAACGTGGCGGAGACTCGCTCCGTATCCGGCTCGCAACCCTGAGCAAGAAACGGCACCTTCGGTGAATCGCAAAGCATGTTTTCCTCGTTGAATAAGCGGGCCGAACGCGTGTGAACGTGTGACCGTCAGTCGGCGACCACGTGTTCGAGCACGTCGGAGCGGATCGGCCCGAGCATGAAGATGTAGATCAGGCATCCGATGATCGCCATGATCGACGCCGAGATCAGGCCGGGCGTGAACGAGCCGGTCGCGTCCTTCAGCAGGCCGATCACGGCCGGGCTCGCGATGCCCGCGAGATTGGAGATGCAGTTCTGGAACCCGGCGACCGTGCCGGCCACCGAGCGTTCGCCGCGTGCGGACACGTCGGCCGGCAGCGCGAGAATGCTCGACGTGGCGACCGACACGCCGAAGAACGCGATCGACAGGAGCAGCAGCGCGAGCCATGCCTGCGACGCGAGCCCCGCCAGACCGATCGTCGCGCTCAGCGCCATCCCGACGACGATGCAGAACTTGCGCGCAAAGTTCAGGCCGTAGTGGCTTGCCGCGATGCGGTCGGAGATCCAGCCGCCGACCCACGAGCCGACCAGCCCCGCGAGGCCCGGCAGGATGCCGTAGAAACCGAGCTGCAGCAGGCTGAAACCGCGTTCCTTCACCAGGTAGGTCGGGTACCACGTGATGAAGAAGTAGACGACGTAGCCCTGGCAGGCGAAGCCGAGCGACATTGCCCACACCACACGCGACGTGAACAGCCGGCCCCACTTGATGCGGACCGGTGCGTGCTTTTCGGTGGGTGCGTCCTGGTCGACGTGCTTGGCTTCGGCCGCGTTGACGAAGCGGTTCTGCGACGGAAACTCGCTCGCGACCAGCAGCCAGACGACGACCCACACGAGGCCGATCGCGCCGGTGAAGATGAACGACGCGCGCCAGCCGTACGCGGTGATGATCGCGGTGCAGATCGGCAGCGCGATCAGTGTGCCGCCGCGCGCGCCGCAATCGTAGATGCCGGACGCGAGGCCGCGTTCGGTCGGCGGGAACCAGCGCTCGACGAATTTCGTCGCGGACGGGAACGCGCCGGCTTCGCCGACGCCGAGCAGGAAACGCAGGCCGAGCAGCGACGCGCCGCCGCGCGCGAGGCTCGTCGCCATCGTGAATGCCGACCACCACACGACCGCGCCCGCGAACACGAGTTTCGCGCCGAACCGGTCGACGAGCATGCCGGCCGGGATCTGGCAGGCCGCATAAGTCCAGAAGAACGCCCCGAGGATCAGGCCCGATTCGGCGGACGACAGGTGCAGCTCCGTATTCATGTACGGCAGCGCGACCGCCAGGTTGGCGCGGTCCATGTAGTTGGTGACGATCGCGAGAAACGCGAGGAACACCATGAACCAGCGGAATTTGGTGGGCTTGTGCGCCCGTGAGCTCGACATTGTCTGCATCGTAGTGTCCCCTGACCTGCCCGTTGCGGCCGCTTTTGTGTTCAAAGCCGTGATTTCATCGAATTCCGGCCTGTTCCGCCAATACATTGTCGGACCGCGACCTATAACCGTGGGTTATGCTCTCGCGATCGTGCGGCGTCGAAAGGAGGGGAACATGGCAAGGCGAACGCTGAACTATCACCAGGTCGAACTGCTGTACGAGGTGGTCCGGTGCCGGACACTGACGGCGGCGGCGCGCAATCTGCACATCTCTCAGCCGGCGGTCACGAAGCAGTTGAAGGTGCTGGAAGAAAGCCTCGGCGTCGAGCTGTTCAAGCGCGAGAAAGGCCGGTTGCTGCCGACGGCCGAAGCGATCCTGCTGTTCGAGCAGACCGAGCGGACCAACGCGAGCCTGCATGCGCTCAACGAACTCGCGGACGGCTTGCGCGCGGGCACGCTCGGCCGCCTCGGCATCTGCGCGTATCCGGCGGTCACCGAACGGCTGCTGCCGGAAGCGATCACCGTGTTCCAGGCGAAGTACCCGAAGGTGTTCGTCGAAGTCGCGATCGAGAACGCGGAGCGGATGCTCGATCTCGTCGAGAGCCAGCAAGTGGATCTCGGCATCTGCGCGCCGTTTCGCGCGATGCGCAACGTCACCGAACAGCATCTGCTCGATTCGACGATCGTCTGCGCGATGCGCGCCGACGATCCGCTGGCCGTGCGGCAGACGGTGACGCTCGCCGATCTCGAAGCCGGCGGGCTGACGAGCGTCGATGCGCTGGAAGGCATCCCCGAACTGGAGGCGCTGCTGTCGGCGTCCGAGAACCGGCACACGATTCACGCGCGCGTGTCGAGTTCGGCGCTTGCGTGCCGGATGGTGCAACTGGCCGGGCGGCGCGCGATCGTCGACAGCCTGACCGCCGCGTCGATCGATGCGGCCGGCCTCGCGTTCGTGCCGATCGACACGATTCCGCCGCGCCGTATCGCGATGCTGCGCCCGTCGCTGCGGCCGGGTAGTGCGTTCACCGAAGCGTTCTGCCGGATCCTCGAAAGCCAGGCGAAGCGACTTCAGGTCGACATGACGCGCCGGTGCGCGAGCCGGCGGCGCGTCAGGGCGAAGCGGTAACGCATCCCCGTCACGCGTCGGTGTCCGACGCCGAGCGCGGCGTTTTGCCGGTCCAGCGCCGGTACGCGTGACGAAAGCTGCGCGGTTCGCTGTAACCGAGTCGCTCGGCGATCGCGGCGACGCTCAACGCATGATCGTCGAGCAACCGCACGGCTTCGTCGCGACGCACGTCGTCGAGCAACGACTGGAACGTGATGCCGTCCTTGTCGAGCCGCCGGCGCAACGTGCGTTCGGTCAGGTGCAGCGCGCCGGCGAGCGCCGTCATCGACTTGAACCGCACGAGGTCGCGCGCCATCAATTCCTTCGCGCGATCGGCGAAGCGCGTGCCGACCGACGCGGCCCACTGCCGTTCGAGCACCTCGCACTGGCCGTGCAGCGCATTGAAGCTGACTTCGTTCGCGAGGCGCGGCGCTTCCGTGCCGTTCACCGACGTGAACACGAGCCGGTTGTCGGCCGCATTGAAGACGACCGGGCAGCCGAAGTGGCGCGCGTAGTCGGCCGCGTTGCGCGGCGTGCGGCGCGCGAGCTGAACCTGCTCGGGCCACACCGGCTTGCCGACGAGGTCGGACACGATCAGGCGCAGGCTCGACAGGCACATGTCGGCCTGGAACACCTCGAGATCGGGCTCGCCGTTGTAGCGGCCGATGGTCACGCTCATGCCGCCGGCATGCGCGTCGATACGCACGTCGAAATACAGCCCCATGAACAGCGGAAACTGGCCCATGCAGCGGAACGCCTGCATCACCGAGCCGCTGATCAGCATCGCGTAGCCGGCGAGACCCAGCGTCGACACATGCAGCCGCGCGCCGATCGACAGCCCGATCGACGGCACGCCGCTGCAGCGCAGCAGGTTGCGAAAGCAACGTTGCTCCTGGCCGCGATTCACGTGCAGGTTCGGCGATGCGACTTCGTCCGCGCCGAGCCCGGTGCCTTCGAGCAGTGCGGCGCCGTCGATGCGCCGCACGCGGCACTCGTCCAGCGCGACAGCGATCGCGTGAACCGTGGCGGGAATATCCTCCTGGCGTCCGGCCGGACGCGCGAGGCCGAGCGCCGAACGCAGGCTGCGTTCGGCCCGGCTCTGGTTTCGTTGGGAACGGCTGTCCATGGTGCCGATGCGGTGACGGGGTCGCACAGAACATAGCCGGAATGTCCGCAAAACGCCAGTGCCGCACAGCAGCATGCAGGGCGGCAGGGCACCATGCCCGACGATGTGTCCGGAAATATCCCTCGATTACGTCCGCTTTTCTCATTCGTCGTCGATTTTTTGGCGCACCACACTTTCTTCCAGTCGTGCCCCGCCGGCAGCGCCGGACGCACGCGTGTTGAAGTCATGGACGCCACCCACGTGAGGACAGCATGGACAACGACAGGCCAGGTCGAACCGCATCAGCCGCCGCGATGCACGAGTTCGAGGCGTACGCGCCGCGCGGCGACACCGACGCACGCAAGCCGCACCTGCTCGGACTCTCGACGCTGGTGATCTTCGGCCTCGCGTACATGCTGCCGATGACGGTGTTCACGACCTACGGCCTCGTCACGAGCGAGACGAACGGGCATCTGACGGCCGCGTACGCGGTCACGCTGATCGCGATGCTGTTTACCGCGCGCAGCTACGGCCACATGGCGCGGCTGATGCCGAGCGCCGGCTCGGCCTACACGTTCGCGAGCCGCAACTTCGGCACGTCGGCCGGTTTCATGGTCGGCTGGGCGTTGCTGATGGATTACCTGTTCATTCCGATGATCAGCTATCTCGCGATCGGCATCTACATGAAACAGATTTTTCCGACGGTGCCGGCCAGCGTGTGGATCATCGGCAGCATCGCGCTGATCACCGGGCTGAACATCGTCGGCATCCGGCTCGTCAATCGCGTGAACCTGATCCTGATCGCGAGCCAGCTCGTGTTCATCGCGGTCTTCGTGATCGCGTCGGCGCACGTCGCGGCGGGCGAAGGGCTGTCGATTGCCATCGCGTTGCCGTCGTCCGGCGATGCACGCGCGATCTTCGCCGGCGCCGCGATTTTGTGCCTGTCGTTCCTCGGCTTCGATGCGGTCACCACGCTGTCGGAGGAAACGCGCGAGCCGCGGCGCACGGTGCCGCGCGCGATCCTGCTCTGCACGCTCGCGAGCGGCCTGCTGTTCATGCTGATCGCGTATGTCGGTCAAGTGGTGTTTCCTGACTGGCACGCGTTCAAGGATCTCGATTCGGCGAGCCTCGAACTGATGCGGCGGGTCGGCGGCCGCACGCTGTCGGCGTTCTTCGTCGCGGTGTACGTGGCCGGCTGCTTCGCGAGCGCGATGGCGGGCCAGGCGAGCGTGACGCGCGTGCTGTTCGCGATGGGCCGCGACCGCGTGCTGCCCGGATGCGTGTTCGGCCATCTGCATGCGCGGTTGCATACGCCGGTGCGGGCGACGCTCGCGGTCGGCGTCGTGTCGCTGTCCGCGCTCTTCATCACGCTCGATCTCGCGTCGACGATGATCAGTTTCGGCGCGCTCGTCGCGTTCGCGATCGTGAACCTGTGCGTGATGCGCAGCTATCTGGGCCGGCCCGAGCATCGCCACGCAGCGGGCTGGATTGCATACGGCCTGATGCCGGCGATCGGCTTCGCGATGAACGTGTGGCTCTGGTCGGGGCTGTCGCGCCAGACGTTCTACGTCGGCATCGGCTGGCTCGTGGTCGGGCTCTGCCAGCTCGTCTGGCTGACGCGCGGTTTCACGCGGCCGGCGCCGACGCTGTCGATGAATTGAATGACCGGCTGCGCGATGCCGGTTTTGAAACCCTGAAGGAGGAGTGATCCATGCACGCTGTTGACGTCAATCTCGATGCGGACCTGCAGGCGCTCGGCAAGCGCCATCTGCTGATGCACTTCACGCATGCCGATGCATACCGCGAGAACGCGCTGACCGTGTTCGACCGCGGCGAAGGCTGCTGGCTCGTCGACCGCAGCGGCAAGCGCTATTTCGACGGGCTGGCCGGGCTGTACTGCGTGCAGGTCGGCTACAGCCACGGCGCGGAGATCGGCGATGCGATTCGCGAGCAGATGGTGCGGCTGCCATTCGCGACCAACTGGGGCTACGGGCACGAACCGGCGATCCGGCTCGCGCACCGGCTCGCGGCGCTCGCGCCCGAGGGCCTGAACCGCGTGTTCTTCACGTCGAGCGGCTCGGAGTCGAACGAATCGGCGATCAAGCTGGTGCGCCAGTATCACCAGTCGCGCGGCGAGCCGCAGCGGCGCAAGTTCATCGCGCGGCGCGTCGCGTATCACGGCACGTCGTTCGGCGCGCTCGCGCTGAACGGGATGACGAACTTCCGCAAGCATTTCGAGCCGCTGATGTCGGGCGTGCGGCACGTGGGCAACACGAAACGCTACGGCCGCCCGGCGGGCGAGACGGAGGCGCAGTTCACGCGCCATCTGCTCGACGAAATCGAATCGCTGATCGTGCAGGAGGGGCCGGACACGGTCGCCGCGATCGTCGTCGAGCCGCTGCAGAACGCGGGCGGCAGCCTGACGCCGCCGGCCGGCTACGCGGCCGGGCTGCGCGACATCTGCGACCGGCACGGCGTGCTGCTCGTGGCCGACGAGGTGATCTGCGGGTTCGGCCGGCTCGGCGAGTATTTCGGGTCGGCGCGCTACGGGCTGAAGCCGGACATCATCACGTTCGCGAAGGGCATCGCGTCGGGCTACGTGCCGCTCGGCGGCGTGATCGCGAGCGACGCGGTCGTCGACACGGTGCTCGACGGGCCGCAGCAGATGTTCCTGCACGGCGCGACCTACGGCGGCCATCCGGTCGCGTGCACGGCCGCGCTCGCGAACCTCGCGATCATGGAGCGCGAAGGAGTGCTCGCGAACGTTCGCGACAACGAAGCGGTGTTTCGCCGGACGCTCGACGGGCTGCTCGAACTGCCGTGCGTCGGCGACGTGCGCGGCGACGGCTATCACTACTCGCTCGAGCTCGTGACCGACAAGGTCGCGCGCCGCTGGGCGGCCGGCATCAGCGCGCAGGCGTTCGTGTCGACGCTGCTCGCGCCGGCGATCTTCGACGCGGGGCTGCTGTGCCGCGCGGGCGTGGATCACGAAGGCACGCCGATCGTGCAGTTTTCGCCGCCGCTGGTGATGTCGCGCGACGAGATCGCATGGTTCGTCGCGCAGATCCGCGACATCCTCGTCGAGACCTACGCGCGGGCGACGCGCTGAGCGCGGCATCCGTCATTCCGGGAGCATTCGATGCGAACCTCACAGCAGTCCTATATCGACGGCCAGTGGCGCGATCCGGCCGAGGCGCGATCGATCGACGTGATCGATCCGGCCACCGCGCGGCCGTATGCACGGCTCGCGATCGGCGGTGCGACCGAGGTCGACCGTGCGGTCGACGCGGCGAAGCACGCGTTCGACACGTATTCGCGCTGGTCGGTGGACGAGCGCGTCGCGTTGCTGAAGCGCGTCCTCGAGATCTACCAGCGCCGCTACGAAGAAGTCGCGCAGACGATCAGCCAGGAGATGGGCGCGCCGATCGCGTTCGCGCGGGCGATGCAGGCCGCGGTCGGCACCGCGCATCTCGAACAGACGATCCGCGCGCTGCAGTCGTTCCGCTTCAGCACGCAGACCGGCTCGCTGCTGGTGTCGCACGAGCCGATCGGCGTGTGCGCGCTGATCACGCCGTGGAACTGGCCGATCAACCAGATCGTGTGCAAGGTCGCGCCGGCGCTCGCGGCCGGCTGCACGATGGTGCTCAAGCCGAGCGAGATCGCGCCGTTCAGCGCGATCCTGTTCGCGGAGATCCTGCACGAAGCCGGTGTGCCGGCCGGCGTGTTCAACCTCGTGCACGGCTACGGACAGGAAGTGGGCGACGCGTTGTCGCGGCATCCGGACGTCGACATGGTGTCGTTCACGGGCTCGACGCGCGCGGGCGTCGAGGTCGCGAAGGCGGCGGCCGATACCGTGAAGCGCGTGCACCAGGAGCTCGGCAGCAAGAGCCCGAACCTGATCCTGCCCGATGCCGACATCGAGGATGCCGTCACGCGCGGCGCGCGCAGCTGCTTCAGCAACAGCGGCCAGTCGTGCAACGCGCCGACGCGCATGCTGGTGCACGTCGATCATCTGGCGCGGGCCGAGCAGGCGGCGCGCCGGGAAGCGGAACGCACCGTCGTCGGCGATCCGCGTTCGACGGAAACCGGCATCGGGCCGGTGGTCAGCCGCACGCAGTTCGAGCGCATCCAGCACTTCATCCGGCTCGGGATCGAAGAGGGCGCGACGCTCGTCGCCGGCGGCCCCGGCCGGCCGGAGGGGCTCGCGGACGGGTTCTACGTGCGGCCGACGGTGTTTTCGAACGTCACGCCGGGCATGACGATCGCCACGGAGGAAATCTTCGGACCGGTGCTGTCGATCATGACCTACCGGACCGAGGACGAGGCCGTCGCGCTCGCGAACGATTCGGTCTACGGGCTCGCGGCGTACGTGCAGTCGAAGGATCTCGAGCGCGCGCGCCGGATCGCCGCGCGGTTGCGCGTCGGCAACGTCCACATCAACTACCCGACATGGAACCCGGCCGCGCCGTTCGGCGGCTACAAGCGCTCGGGGAACGGGCGCGAGTACGCGGAGTTCGGCCTCGTCGAGTATCTGGAAACGAAGGGCACGACCGGGTACACGGAAGGCGACGCGCGATGATGGCCTGAGCGCGCGGAAGAAGTCCGCGGGGCCGCCGCGCAGCGGCCGGCCCCGACGCCACGCCGCCGGTGCCGCCGCTCAGCGCTCTTCCGCGTCCGCCTCGGCCGCATCGGGTCCCGCAACCGGCGCGGCGGCGGCCCGCCGGCGAATCTCGGAATCGAGGATCAACCGCCCGCGCAGCTTCCCTTTCATCCGCTTCACATGCTTGGGCGCCTCGGTCATGTGCTCGACCATCAGCGCCCGGACGCGCTCGGCGTCCCGCTCGCGCGCGGCCTGCAGGATCGCCTTGTGAATCGACACGTTCGCTTCGCCGAAGCGCTTGTGCTCGACGAGCGGCGTATCGTTCCGGAACTCGATCAACTGCCGGATCATCTCGTTGATCAGTTCGCAACTGAAGCGCAGGAACGGATTCGGATTCGCGGCCGCGAGGATATCGTGGAACGTCGTGTCCTCCTGCCGCTGACGCAGCATGTGGCCGCGATCGTGCACGCCCGACGCGCCGTCGCAGCACGCGATGTTCGCTTCCAGCGCCGCGAAGTCGCGCTCCGTCAGGTGCGGCACGGCGCCGGCGGCCAGCTCGGGTTCGAGCAGCTTGCGCACCGTATAGATGTCGTCGATCGTCACGTCCTTGAAGAACAGGTAGTTCTGCAACAGCTGAAGCGCGCGGTCGAGCGGCACCTCGACGACCATCCCGCCGCCCGACGGCCCCGTCGTGACCTTGATGAGCCCCTGCACCTCGAGCGATTTCAGCGCTTCCCGGATCGTGCTCTTGCTCACCGCATAGAGCTGCTGCAGCTCGGCTTCGCGCGGCAGGCGGTCGCCGGGCTTCAGGTCCTTCTCGGTGATCAGCCGCTTGATCTCCTCGGCGACGAGGTCGGCCCGCTTCGGCTGCTTGATTTCGACCGCGAGGCCCGCCCTGGCTCGGTCCATGACCATCTTCACGACTCCTTTGTCTGACCGCGCGCCGCGTCATCGTCGACGATCGGTCCCGGCGCGGGTACGGAATTTTGCCTGATTGACACCAATTTTGATCAACTCTAGCATCAGGTTCATTCTATTTATCATGATAAATAGAATGAACCGGCGGCGCGCATCCAGGAGTGGCGTGGGCACGGTTTGGCAGTCGGTCGTATCGCGTGTGTCCCCCATCATGAGGAGCGTCAACTTGAATCGCCGAGAACTGTTGAAACTGGCCGCGCTGTCGGCCGTGCCGGGCGCGCTCGGCAGCATGTCGTCCCGTGTCGCGTTCGCGCAGGGCTCGCCCATCCAGCTCGCCTGCCCGGTGCCGATGTCCGGCCCGTTCGCCGCCAACGGCAAGTACGCCGATCTCGGCATGCAACTGGTCGTCAAGCAATACGGCAAGGTGCTCGGCGCGCCGCTCGCCTATACGGCGCTCGATACCGAGGGCAAGCCCGCGACCGCCGTGCGGCGCGTGCAGGAGATCGCGCAGCAGAAGGGCGTGCGATTCTTCGCGGGCGGCATCCTGTCGTCCGAATCGCTGGCGATGGGCAAGGAAGTCCAGAAGGCGGGCGGCGTGTTCATCACGACGGCCGGCGCGGACGAGATCACCGGCAAGGACTGCAACGCGGCGACCTTCCGCTGGTCGGTGCCGACCTTCGGCGCGATCGAGCAGACGGTGCGCCCGTTGATCCAGATGCTGCCGAAGGCGAAGCGCTGGTACACGATCACGCCGCAATACGTGTTCGGCGACGGGCTGCTGTCGGCCGCGAAGGCGATCTTCAAGGAAAAGGGCATCGAGCACGTCGGCAACAGCTACCACTCGCTCGCCGAGAAGGAGTTCAGCGGTTACCTGACGAACGCGGCCGCCGCGCAGCCCGACGTGCTGCTGATCCTGAACTTCGGCTCGCAATCGTCGGACACGCTGCGTCAGGCCGTCAGCTTCGGGATGAAGCGCAACTGCACGATCCTGCTCGCGTGGGCGTCGGGCCTCGAACAGTTCGAGGCGCTCGGGCCGGACATCTGCGACGGCGTGTATTTCGGCGCGCAGTACTGGCACGGCATCGATTCGCCGCTGAACCGCGATCTGGTGAAGCGCGCGAACGCCGCGTTCAAGGCGAACCCGAACTACAGCCTCGCGGGTTCGTACATCTGCTCGAAGATCCTGATCGACGCGATGGTGAAGGCCGGCAGCGCCGATCCGAAGAAGGTCGTCGCCGCGATGGAAGGGATGAAGTACGACGGCCTCACGGGGCCGGAGGAAATCCGCAAGGGCGACCACCAGGTGCTGAAGAACTACTACCTGCTGAAAGGCAAGCCGAAGGCCCGGATGAAGAACGCGGACGACTATGCGGACATCGTCAGCTCGGGCCAGTCGTTCCTGCCGCTCGACAAGACGGGCTGCAAGCTCGCTTGACGCCGTGCATGCGTTCGCGGCGCATCGCGCGCCGCGGGCGTCCGTTACCTTCCTTTCCGACACGGAAGCCATGAACGTCTATCTGCTGCAGATCGTCAACGGCATCGGCGTGGGCATGCTGTATTTCCTGCTCGCCGTCGGCCTGTCGATCGTGTTCGGCCTGCTGCGCTTCGTGAATTTCGCTCACGGCGCGTTCTATTTGCTCGGTGCGTATCTCTGCTACCAGGCGCTGCAATGGTCGGCGAATTTCTGGGTCGCGCTCGCGATCGTGCCGCTCGTGGTCGGCGCGTTCGCGTGGGGCGTCGAAAAACTCGTGCTGCGCCACGTGTACGCGCAGCAGCACGAATTCCACATCCTCGCGACGGTGGGGCTCGCGCTCGTGCTGCAGGAGTGCGCGATCCTCGCGTGGGGGCCGCTCGGCGACAACGTGCCGCCGCCCGACGCACTGAACGGCGTCGTGATCTGGGGCGGCTTCGTCTATCCGAAGTACCGGCTGTTCGTGATCGGGTTCACGGCCGTGCTCGCCGCGCTGCTGTGGTGGGTGCTCGACGGCACGCGGCTCGGCAGTACGGTGCGCGCGGGCAGCGAGTCGACGGAGATGGTGTCGCTGCTCGGCATCAACGTGACGCGCGTGTTCAGCCTCGTGTTCGCGCTCGGCGCGGCGACGGCCGCGCTGGCCGGCGTGCTCGCCGCGCCGATCCGCGGCGTCGATCCGTTCATGGGGATCGAGGCGCTCGGCATTGCATTCGTCGTGGTGGTCGTCGGCGGAATGGGGAATTTTCTCGGCGCGCTCGTCGGCGGCCTGCTGGTCGGCATCGTGCAGAGCCTGATGAGCACGCTGTGGCCGGAAGGCGCGCGGCTGATGATCTATGTCGCGATGGCCGCCGTGCTGCTGCTGCGTCCGAACGGTTTGCTGGGGAGGGCCGCATGATCGAATCGTCGAAACCGCTGCCGCCGGGCGCGGCGGCGTCGCAACGCCCGCGGCCGTGGCGCGGAGCGCTGCAGCGGCCGGAAGGCTGGCTCGCGGTGGTGGCCGCGTGCGTGTTGCCGCTCGTGTTGAGTTCGGGCTCGCTCGCGACCGAAGTGCTGGTGTTCGCGCTCGCCGCGCTCGGCTGCAACCTGCTGCTCGGCTACACGGGGCTGCTGTCGTTCGGGCAGGGCATCTTCTTCGGGCTCGGCAGTTACACGGCGGGGCTGGTGCTGACGCGCGGCGTCGCGTCCGTGACGGCCGCGCTGGTCGCGGCCGCGGTGTTCGGCGCGATCGCGGCCGCACTCGTCGGCTGGTTCTCGATCCGGCAGCGCGGTACGTACTTCGTGATGCTGACGCTCGCGTTCGGGCAACTGTTCTACTTCCTCGCGTATACGACGCCGGATGTGACGGGCGGCGACAACGGGTTGCTCGACATCCCGCGTCCGGCGCTGTCCGCGTTCGGCCATCCGCTCGTGTCGCTCGATTCGCCGTGGCGCTACTACGGCTTCGTCGCGGTGCTGTTCGTCGCGGTGTTCTGGCTGCTGCTGCGCGTATCGCGCTCGGTATTCGGCCGGACGCTGCTCGCGATTCGCGACAACGAGGCGCGCGCGGCGGCGGCCGGCTACGACGTGAAGCGCTTCAAGCTCGCGGCGTTCGTGATCTCGGGCGCGGTCACGGGCCTTGCGGGCGCGCTGCACGCGCTGATGACGGGCATCGCGCCGCTGTCGAACATCGACTATCACACGAGCGAGATGATCCTCGTGATGACGGTGATCGGCGGCACGGGCAACCTGTTCGCGTCGGTGCTCGGCGCGGCGTTCTACGTGCTGTTCGCGGACTGGCTGTCGACGCTGTGGCCGCGCTGGCTGCTGCTGCTCGGCCTCGTGCTGATCGCGGTCAGCCTGTTCATGCAGCGCGGGTTGTGGGGGCTGGGCGAACGAGTCGTGGCGTCGCTGCGGCGTGGCGATCGCACGGTGGTCACGGTCAAGGAGCGGCAATGAGCGAAGCGATTCTCGAAGCGCGCGGCATCGTCAAGCGCTACGGCAAGTTCACCGCGCTGGGCGGCGTCGATCTGCGCATCATGCCGCGCACCGTGCATTCGGTGATCGGCCCGAACGGCGCGGGCAAGACGACGCTGTTCCATACGCTGACCGGCACGCTGCCGATCACGTCGGGCTCGATCCTGTTCGACGGGCACGACGTGTCGCACGAACCCGATCACAAGCGCGTGCGGCGCGGCATCGCCCGCTCGTTCCAGGTGACGAGCCTGTTTCCGAACCTGAGCGTGCGCGAAAACCTGCGCGTCGCCGCGCAGGGCGTCGAATCGCGGCGGGCGCTCAATCCGTGGACGCCGCCGCGCGGGGCGCTCGCGCACGACGGCATCATCGACGACGTACTCGAGCGGCTCGGCCTGCAGCGCTTCGCCGACACGGCGTCCGGCGTGCTGTCGCATGGGCAGCAGCGCCGGCTCGAGGTCGGCATGGCGCTGGCGGCGCGGCCGCGCGCGATCTTTCTCGACGAGCCGACGTCGGGCATGGGCATCGACGATCTCGACGACATGAAGGCGCTGATCCGCGGCCTGCGCGACGACTACACGGTCGTGCTGATCGAACACAACATGGGCATCGTGATGGACATCTCGGACACGATCACGGTGATGCAGCAGGGACGCGTGCTGGTCGAAGGCCGACCCGATGCGATTCGCGGCGACGCGCGCGTGCGCAGTGCGTATCTCGGCAACATGATCACGGGAGGCCGCGCATGATGCTCGACGTGAAGGAGGTGCACGCGTGCTACGGCAAGAGCCACGTGCTGCAGGGCATTTCGCTGAACGTGAACGAAGGCGAGACGGTGACGCTGCTCGGCCGCAACGGCGCGGGCAAGTCGACGACGCTCAAGACGATCGCCGGCGTCGTCGCGCCGACCGGCGGCACGGTGACGTTCGCGGGCCGGCCGGTGTCCGGGCAGCCGGCGCACCGGATCGCCGCGCGCGGCCTGTGCTTCGTGCCCGAGCATCGCGGGATTTTCCGGCTGCTGTCGGTCGAGGAAAACCTGCGGCTCGGCGCGCGTCGCGATTCGCCGTGGCAGCTCGACGACATCTACCGGATCTTTCCGCGGCTGAAGGAGCGTCGCCGCAACGGCGGCGCGCAGTTGTCCGGCGGCGAGCAGCAGATGCTCGCGATCGGCCGCGCGCTGATGAATCATCCGCGGCTGCTGATGCTCGACGAACCGGTCGAGGGGCTTGCGCCGGTGATCGTCGAGGAGATCGTCGCGCAGTTGAAGCAGATCAAGGCGGCCGGTGTCGCGATCCTGCTCGTCGAACAGAACCTCGAAGTGTGCACGCAGCTCGCGGATCGCCACTTCGTGATCGAACAGGGCGTGATCGTCTACGAAGGCAGCAACGCGGCGTTCGCGGCCGACCATGACGTGAAGGACCGCTACCTGGGCGTCGGTGTCGCATGAGCGCCGGGCCCTTTCAATGCGAGGAATGGCAACGATGCAAGTACAGGATGTGACTCCGGGCGTCGCGGCGTCCGGCTTGCGCGTCGATGGCGCGCGGCTGTGGGACAGCCTGATGCGGCTCGCGCGGATCGGCGCGACCGACAAGGGCGGCGTGTGCCGCCTCGCGCTCACGGACCTCGATCGCCAGGCGCGCGACCTGTTCGTCGCGTGGGCGAAGGACATCGGTTGCACGGTGCGCGTCGATGCGATCGGCAATATCTTCGCGCGGCGCGCGGGCGAGCGGGACGACCTGCCGCCCGTGGCGACGGGCAGCCATATCGACACGCAGCCGACCGGCGGCAAGTTCGACGGCAACTACGGCGTGCTGGCCGGCCTCGAGGTGCTGCGTACGCTCGACGCCGCCGGGGTGCGCACGCGCGCGCCGCTCGAGGTGGCCGTCTGGACCAACGAAGAAGGGTCGCGCTTCGTCCCGGTGATGATGGGCTCCGGCGTATTCGCGGGCGCGTTCACGCTCGACCATGCGCTCGCGCAATGCGATCGCGATGGCGTGTCGGTGCGCGATGCGCTGGCCGCGATCGGGTACGCGGGCAGTGCGGACGACGGGCGCGGCGCGCATCCCGTCGGCGCGTATTTCGAAGCGCATATCGAGCAGGGGCCGGTGCTGGAGGCGCACGACACGACGATCGGCGTGGTCGAGGGCGCGCTCGGACAACGCTGGTACGACGTGACCGTGCACGGGATGGAGGCGCATGCCGGCCCCACGCCGATGGAACTGCGCCGCGATGCGCTGCTGGTCGCGGCCGATCTCGTGCGCGCCGTGAACGGCATCGCGCGCGCGCATCCGCCGCACGGACGCGGCACGGTCGGCTGGATCGACGTGCACCCGAATTCGCGCAACGTGATTCCCGGCCGCGTGACGCTGACCGTCGACCTGCGCGCGGCCGACGACGCGACGCTGACGGCGATGGACGCGCAACTGCGCGCGGCATGCGCCGACCTGGGCGCGGCGGCCGGGATGCGGATCGACATCGAGCCGGTCGTGTATTTTCCGCCGCAGCCGTTCGATCCGGCGCTGGTCGAGCAGGTCCGCGCCGGCGCGCGCGCGCTCGGGCTGTCGTCGATGAACGTGATCAGCGGCGCGGGCCACGATGCGGTGTATCTCGCGCGCGTGGCGCCGACCGCGATGATCTTCGTGCCGTGCAAGGACGGCATCAGCCACAACGAGATCGAAGATGCCGATCCGGCGCATCTGGAAGCCGGCTGCAACGTGCTGCTGCACGCGATGCTGGGCGCCGCCGGGATCGCGGGGGGCCAAGCGCGATGAAGATCCTGATCGCCCGGATGAACCACGAGACCAACACGTTCTCGCCGGTGCCGACGCCGCTCGCCGCGTTCGGCCGCAACGGCCCCGACCGGGGCGACGACGCGTATCGCGCGAATCGCGGGATGCGCACCGCGATGGCCGCGTTCATCGATGCGGCCGAGCGCGAAGGCGCCGATATCGTGACGCCGGTGTCGGCCGCCGCGAACCCGAGCGGGCCGGTCGCGGCCGACGCGTATGCGGCGATCTGCGATGCGATCGTCGCCGCCGCGCCAGGCTGCGACGCGGTGATGCTCGACCTGCACGGCGCGATGGTCGCCGAGCAGAGCGCGGACGGCGAGGGCGACCTGCTCGCGCGGGTGCGTGCGGCGCTGCCGGCTGCGCCGATCGCGGTCGCGCTCGACCTGCATGCGAACGTCACGCAGAAGATGATCGACAACGCGGACGTGATCGTCAGTTTCAAGACGTATCCGCACGTCGACATGTACGAGACCGGCGAGCATGCGGCGCGGCTGCTGCTGGACCGACTGCACGGCCGCGCGCGGCCCGTGCTCGCGTGGCGGCAGCCGCCGCTGATGACGTCGACGCTGCGCAGCGCGAGCGCCGAAGGCGCGATGCGGCGCGCGGTGGAAGCCGCATGCGCGGCCGAGGCGGACGGCATGCTCGCGGTCTCGGTGCTGCCCGGTTTCTCGCTCGCGGATATTCCCGCGCCGTGCATCAGCGTGGTCGTAGTAGCCGACGGCGATCGCGCCGCGGCCGACGCCGTCGCCGAACGCATCGCGCGGCAGATCTGGGATGCGCGCGACGAATTCGTCTATCGCAGCGCGCCGCTCGCCGAATCGGTCGCCCAGGCCGCGGCGCTCGCCGACGGTGCGGACCGCCCGGTGCTGATGCTCGATCACGGCGACAACTGCATGTCGGGCGGCCCGTGCGACACGATGGACCTGCTCGAAGCCGCGCTCGCGCACGGGCTCGACGGAATCGTCAGCGGGCCGTTGTGCGACCCCGAAGCCGTCGCGGCGCTGATCGACGCGGGCGTCGGCGCTACCGTCACGGTGCCGGTCGGCAACCGTCTGCCGTCGCACGGCGGCGTGCGGCGCGAACCGTTCCGCGCGACGGGCATCGTGCGCGCGATCACCGACGGCGAGTACGTGATCACGGGGCCGACGTACACCGGGCAGCGTGCGTACATGGGCCGCGCGGCGGTGCTTGACATCGGCACGGCCACGCTCGTCGTCACCGAGCGCACGCAGGAGCCGTGGGATCTCGGCGTGTTCGAGAGCGTGGGTGTCGATCCGCGGCGCGCGCGCTTCCTGCTGCTGAAGTCGCGGATGTATTGCCGGCCGGTGTTCGTGCCGATTTCGTCCGCGCTGGTCGAATGCGACAGCCGCGGCGTGACGGGCTCGGACTTCGGGCTGTTTCGCTACGCGCGGCTCGCGCGGCCGGTGTATCCGCTCGACGACGTCGTCGAGTGGTCATCGGGGATGCGACGCACGGATTGACGGAACCGGACCGGGCGCGAGACGCCGGGTCGGCCCGCTTTCGGGCATCATCCGATAGCGCCGGCCCGTCGAGCAGCAGGGCCGGGCAATCCATTGCGTCCGCAACCGATCCGGAGAACCGACCGCCATGCATTCGAATCCTTTCCGCCTGCGCAGCGCGCGCCTGCTCGCCGCGCTGACCCTCGCTACGACGGCCGTTGCCGTGCACGCCGCCGACTGGATCGTGTCCGGCAACGACGGCAAGTACCAGCGCGTCGAGGGCCGCGACACCTATCTGCCTGCCCCGCCCGCCGACACGCTGACGCTGCTCGACGCCAGCACCTTCCCGCCGAAGGTCGCCCTGCAGGTCGACGTCGAGAACGGTATCCAGGGGCCGCCGCAGGCCGTCGCGATCACGCCCGATGCGAAGCTCGCGCTCGTCGGTGCGCCGACGCGCTACGACACGGCCGCGAAGCAGCTCGTATTCGACACGTTTCTACAAGTCGTGAATCTCGACAGCGCGCCGCCGGCGATCACGCGCATCGAGCTCGGCACGCATCCGCAAGGGATCGCGATCGACCGCTCGGGCCGGCTCGCGCTCGTCGCCAACGTCGACGGCAGCGTGTCGATCGTGCGTATCGACGGCACCCACGTGACGCTCGACAGCAACCTGAAAATCGGCAAGAAGCGGCTGGCCGGGATCAGCTTCACGCACGACGGCAAGCATGCGCTCGTGTCGCTGCGCGACGAGCAGGGCATCGCGGTACTGAACGTCGACGACGGCAAGGTGACCGACAGCGGCACGCGCCTGAGCACCGGCGTCGCGCCGTATACGATCGACGTGTCGAGCGACAACCGCTGGGCCGTCGTCAGCAACGTCGGGCTCGCCGGGCTGCCCGGTTACTCCGGCACGCTCGCGGGCGACGCCGATTCGGTCGTGCTGATCGACGTGTCGCGCGTGCCGTTCCGCACGGTCCAGTACCTGACGGTGCCGTCGCTGCCGGAAGGCGTCGCGATTTCGCCGAACGGCAAGTGGATCGCCGTGCAGGCGATGGACGGTTCGAACCTGACGGCCGACAACCCGGGCCGCCACAAACTCGGCAAGGTGCTGCTGTTCGAGATCCGCGACGGGCGGGCCGTGAAGGTGAGCGAGGCGCCCGGCGGCGAAGCCGCGCAGGGCATCGTGTTTACCGCCGACAGCCGGCACGTGATCGTGCAGTTCAACGTCGAACGGCAGCTTGCGCTGTATGCGGTCGACGGCGGCAAGCTGCGCGATACGGGCAAGCGGATCGCGCTGACCGGCGGCCCGTCTTCGCTGAGGACATTGCCGCGCTGACGCGCCGCCGCGCGCTTCGTCAATTCTTTCGCATCCCTGAGTGAACGGGGCGCCCGGATTCGCCGGGCGCCCGTCGCCGCACATCCCGCTCCGGCTGGTTGCAACGCAACAAACGCCGGCAATTTGTGCTCAAAGCCACTTAACTCCCAATTGTTTAGTTAAACAAACTGAAAATTCGGGAAACTTCTTGTGGTGAATAAACAGTCGTTACGGCACTGTAAGTCCCCGGGAAGGGAGAGCCGGATGCGGTGGCGATTCGGTGGGTAGCACGCCCGCGCCCGCCGCGGTAGCGGCGGGCACCGGAAATTCGCAAGCGGAAGTCTGCGCGGCGCCGATTGGGGGACCAGCCGGCGTCGCGCCGCGCAAGGTGGCAAGCCTGGCGGCGCGTCGGAACATCGTCGACGCCGGATGATTCGTTTAATTAACGGTACTAAACGAAAATGAAAAATCCACGACTCTTGATCGTCGCTGCACTGACGTGTGCGGCGCTCGCCGCGTGTGGCGGCGATGACGTGAACGGTACGTCGACCGCCGGCAACGGCGGCACGGACGGGCCATCGACATCGGGGCCATCGCAACCGGGACAAGTGGGACAACCGGGGCAGCCAGCGCAACCGGGCCAGCCGTCCACGCCGACGCCCACGCGTACCAACATGCAATTGACGCAGTTCGTCAATCCGCTGATCGGCACGCAGGTCAACGGCGACTCCGGCTACGCGGGCAACGTGAACCCGGGCGCCACGGTGCCGTTCGGGATGGTCGGTTTCGGGCCGAACACGCCGCGCTACAACTTCAACGGGTCGGGCGGCTACCTGTCGTCGGGCAGATCGACCGGTACGATCGATTTCTTCAGCATCACGCACCTGAGCGGCGTCGGCTGCCCGGGGCAGGGCGCAGTCGCGATGCTGCCCACCGACGGGGCGAACGCCATCGCGCCGGGCGGCAGACCGGCCGGCGTCGGATACAGCTATGCGGATGAAGTGGCTCAACCGGGCTACTACAAGGTGCGCCTCGCGAACGGCATCACGACGGAACTGAGCGCGACCGCGCGTTCCGGCCTCGCGCGCTTCACGTACACGGACAAGAACAAGGGCTTTTTCTCGATCGATGCGAAGCTGAACGGCAACAGCGATTCGGGCAGCACGAGCATCACCGCGAACAACGTGGCGCTCGCGCTCGCCAGCGACGGCCGGTCGATGAGCGGGCAGGCGGTCGCGCCGGCGTTCTGCACGCCGTACGGCACGATCTGGAATGCTCCCGTGTATTTCTATGCGACCTTCGACAAGCCGCTGCGCAAGCAAACGGGTACGTCGTCGGTGAATACCGCGAGCAACGGTGCAGCGACACTGCAGTTCGACCTGACCGATGCGGACAAGACCGTGACCGTGAAGGTCGGCATCTCGTCCGTCAGCGTGTCGAATGCGCAGGCCAACCTCGCGGCCGAGGGCGAAAAACTGGCGTTCGACGATGCGCGGACGAAGGCCTCCGCGGCGTGGAACGACCGGCTCAACACGATCCAGATCGATCAGGCGAAGGACCCGGCTGCGCTGAACGCCACGCAGAAGGCGAACCTCACGAAGTTCTACACGGCGCTGTATCACGTGTTCAGCGCGCCGACGCTCTACAGCGACACGAATGGCGAGTTCCGCAGCATGCGTCAGCCGAAGAACGCGAACGGCAGCTATCCGACCTCGGTGGACCGGACCGGCACCGTCCCGCAGCGTGCCACCGCGAACGTCAAGGACTATGCGTACAAACGTCCGGACGGCTCGCAAGGCGGCGGCGCCAATCACTACACGGGTTTCTCGCTGTGGGATACGTATCGCTCCCAGGCGCAGTTGCTTGCGATGCTCGCGCCGCAGGAAGCGAGCGACATGATGCAGTCGCTCGTCGTCGACGGGCTTCAGTGCGGCGCGTTTCCGCACTGGGTCGACGGCAGTGACGATTCGACGCCGATGGCGGGCGACAACGCGCTGAACGTGATTGCCGGTTCCTACAAATTCGGCGCGACCGATTTCGATCTGGTGTCGGCCGCGCGCCTGACGAAGCAGTCGGTGTTCGATCCGTCGAGCGCGTGCAACGACCGCGCGAGCGCGCCGGGGCTCGCCAATTTCCTGACGGCCCATTATCTGTCGCAGAGCGACGACGGCCACTCGTCGTCGGCGACCATCGAGCGCGTGCTGAGCGACCGCTCGGCGGCCGCGTTCCTGCAGGCGCTGCCTGCCAGCGTGCTGAACGCGCCGTCGGTCGGCGTGACGGCGGACAACATCGGCACGCTGTACACGCGCGCATCGTGGTGGCGCAACATCTTCGACTACCCGAACAAGGTGATCGCCGCGCGTAACGCGCCGCCGGCCGGTGCGGCGCCCGGCACGCTGGGCGCGCTCGTGCCGGGTTCGTTCCACGAATCGACGGAGCCGAACTACTTCTGGTCCTTCGCGCAGGACTGGTCCGCGCTGATCGATGCGATCGGCGGCAAGCAGGCGGCCGTCGCGCGGCTGAACAAGCTGTTCGCGATCACGACGCCGTATTCGACGGTGCCGACTTCGGGCAGCCTGAACGGCGGCGAATCGTCGAACGGCCTCTATATCGGCAACGAACCGTCGTTCCAGTCGCCATGGGGCTACAACTGGGCCGGGCAACCGAGCGGGGCGCAGTACATCCTGCCGATCATCATGGCGCAGACGTTCGGCACCGGCCGCGACGGCCTGCCGGGCAACGACGACATGGGCGCGACGTCGAGCTGGTACGTGTGGGCGACGCTCGGCATGTTCCCGGTCATTCCGTCGGAAGCGGGTCTTGCGTTGTCCACGCCGCAATTCAGCGGCATCACGGTCTGGCTCGGCAACGGCAAGACGCTGCGGCTCGAAAGCGATCAGCAGGTCGCGGCGGACGATACCGGCCGTGCCGCGTTCCCGTATATCCAGTCGCTGAAGGTCAATGGAGCCGACTATGCCGGGTCATGGCTGCCGCTGGGCAAGATCGCCAACGGTGGGACGATGCGCTACGCGCTGTCCGCGACGCCGACGCAATGGGCGGCCGCCGACAACCTGACGCCGCCGTCCGGGCCGAACGCGGACTATACGCAGATGACCGCCGGCGGCGCGTCGACTGCGATGCGCACGCAGCGCCAGGTCGGCGCGCGATAAAGGCAGGGATGCCCGCAGGGCAGCTGCGCTGCGCGCATCCGCGGAGACGATGCCATCACGGAGGACAACTACAATCCTGCCGGCGTTCTGCAGCGACAACTGTCTGAACCTGATGCCGGGCGCGAAGCGGCAGATCACGATCGACCTGCCGCATGCGAACGGCGCCCCGATATCGCGCGTCGCGTTGCGGATCGACGGGTGGCGACTCGATCGGCCGAACTGCAGGCTCGGGCTCGGCGGTGTGCCGGTCGTGTTCAACGAGCGCACGCTGGCGGTCGACCAGGCGGTGGCGACGTTCGCGAGTGCCCGCGTCGCGACGTGCGTCAGGGACGCAGCAGATCGAACCCGCCGAAGACCACGACACCGCTGAGCACGATCATCGCGACGGAGTGCTGGCCGAAGTAGAGAATCGCGGCGGCAAGCCACGTCGTGATGCAGAAGGCGCCGATGCGGGCCATCGTGTGTTCCTCGAATGCGTGATGAAGCGAATGCATGCCGCACGGCGTTCGCCGCTCGCGTGGATGAGCGGGGGGACGCAGGGCAGACGAACGGAAAAGGCGACCCGGAAAGCCGCGATTGCGGCGTCGGCACAGGGTGCATGCCGCGTGCAACGGGGCGGAGAGTCGAAGCCGGCGGCCGTGGCGCGTTCGGGCCCGACGGAGGCGTTCGACGTGCGTATCCTGCCGGCGAAGCAGCGATTCTACCAGCGCCGCCCGCCTGCCAATCTGGCCCTTTCGCGGTCGATTGAAGTGCGCGCGGGGGCAATCCACCCGGCCCCGATATTCAAGTTTCGTGTGACGAATGCCGTAAACGAACTGGAAGGCGATTTTCGCCCTTGTCACTTCGTTTACCGACACACGGACCGACACGATGCAGATCGATTTCTCCACGACCGCGCGATCCCCGCTCGCGGACAGCGGCGTGACCGCGAACGCACCCGCCGCGACGTCGTCCAGCGGCGGCACGACGGATGCAGCGAGCACGACGGGCACGACCGGCGCCACGGGCGCGACCGACACGACCCGTACCACCGGCACGAAGGATTCGACCGGCGCCACCGGCGAAACGCTCGGCGCGGCGGGCGCATCGTCGGAAGACCCGGCGGTCGCGCAGTTGAAGGCGCTGATCGAGCGGCTGCAGAAGCAGCTCGCGACGCTGGAGCGGCAGATGGCCACCGCGGCGCAGCGCGCGAAGGACGACCCGGCCGCGGCCGTCGAACAGCAGTCGCTGAGCGCGGAAGCCAGCGCGATTTCGGCTGCGCTCGCGACGGCCATCTCGCAACTCGCGGCGGCGCTCGAAAAATCCGGCGGCTCGCCGTCGGGCGGGCTGGTGTCGACGCAGGCCTGAGCGCCCGCGGCGGCACGTCGGCCGCCCGCATTACAATCGCAAGCTCGTCTCCCTCTCGAGGACGGCTGAACGATGCATGCGGAACCCGACGACGAACTCGTTCGCTTCGACGCGCACGGCGGCACGCCGCTGCCGGCGGCCGACGCGGAAGGATGGATCGACCACGACGGCGCGCGCATGTGGCACGCGTCGTTCGGCCAGGGGCCGGCGGTCGTGCTGCTGCACGGCGGCCTCGGCCACGGCGGCAACTGGGGCAACCAGGTGCCGGCGCTGCTCGCGGCCGGCTACCGCGCGATCGTGATCGACAGCCGCGGGCACGGTCGCAGCACGCGCGACGACCGACCCTATTCGTACGAACGCATGGCATCGGACGTGCTGGCCGTGCTCGACGCGCTGCACGTCGACCGTGCACGCTTCGTCGGCTGGAGCGACGGCGCGTGCATCGCGCTCGTGCTGGCCGCCCGCGCACCGGAACGCGCGGCCGGCGTGTTCTTCTTCGCGTGCAACATGGATCCGGGCGGCACGAAGGAGATGGTGCCGAGCCCGCTGATCGACCACTGTTTCGCGCGGCATCGCAAGGACTATGCGCGACTGTCCGCGACACCGGACCAGTTCGATGCGTTCGTCGCGGCCGTCAGCGAAATGATGCGCACGCAACCCGATTACACCGCGCAGGACCTCGCGGCGATCGCCGTGCCGGTGGCGATCGTGCAGGGCGAGCACGACGAATTCATCCGGCCCGAGCATGCGGCGTACTTGGCACGCACGATCCCCGGCGCGACGCTGACGATCCTGCCCGGCGTGAGCCATTTCGCGCCGCTGCAGCGGCCCGAACGGTTCAACGCGGCGATGCTGGCGTTTCTCGAGCGGCTGCCGGGATGATGCACGCACGGCCCGCCGGCGAGCGGGCGCGTGCGTCGGCCCGGGTTCAGACCATCGCGTTGTCGGCGCCCGGAATTTCGTGCGCCTTGATCTGCTTGCGCTGCAGCTTGTAGCGCAGCTTCCCGAGCATGCCGTCCTCGTGGCTGACGCGCGTGATGTTCTGCACGTATTCGTCGTCCGGTGCGATGGCCTGCGCGCCCATGATCCATCGCACGCTTTCGCGATAGTCGTACAGCGACTTGTCGTTGATGTCCGCAAGGAAGAACGACAGCGCGGCCATCGCGGCAGGGTGACCGGCTTCGGCATGTCGGCGCAGTTCGTCGACGTAGCGATGGCGCGACGGATAATCCTCGATGTCGCCGATGAACATCAGCATGCACTCGAGGCCGTCCGTATGCCCCATCTCGTGCGCCTTGCGCGCGGCCTCGACGGCCTCGGCCTGCATGCGCACGCGTTCGGCACGGTCCGTGCTGGTCTGCCCGATGTGATGGTACGTGTAGCCGAGCCGGTACGCAGCCATGTTGCCGCCGGCCTCCATCGATTCGCGGAAGTAGTGGGCGGCGCGGTACGGGTCGGCCTCGACATGCGTGCCGTCCTTGTAGAAGCAGCCGAGCAAGTAGCCGCACGAATCGCCGCCCGCCTCGTAGCCGAGCTTGCAGATGGCGAGGGCATCGGCGGGGCGCCGGTTCTCATATTCGAACGCGGTGGCGATCTGGTTCCATGCGAGCGAGCCGGGCTCGTTCTCGCGCGCGGCTTCGAGCCAGGCGTCGCCGCGCGCGTCGTCCCGCGCGAAGCCGAACGTGCCGGTGCGATGCGCATAGCCGCGCAGGATCATCGCCGAGGTGCAGGCGCGCGCGTCCGACGCACGTTCGATCGCGCGGGGCAGCCAGTCGCCCTGTGGATCGAGGCCGAGCGCCAGCCGCAAGCCCATCGCCATCGCGCGGTTGTCGTCGATCGGCTCGTTGCGTTCGGCTTCCTGCAGCCGCGCGTAGGCTTGTTCGTACTCGCTGCGCTTGAAGTGGCTGTACGCGAGCCAGTGCAGCGTTTCCCACCGATGATACGGATGCAGCGCGGCCTGCGCACGCGCGAGCGTCGCGGTCATCGCGTGGCGTGCGTCGTCTTCGTCGTCATTCGCATCGAGCGTGTTGCCGGCGTAGTCGTCGCGCCAGATCTCGTGCAGCAGCCGGTCCTTTTCGACCGCATCGAGGTGCGCGCACGCGTCGGACGCGACGAACGCGCGGATGTGATCGTGCGAGCCGCCCCAGCGCGGCTGCATGTACCAGATGAACGTGCGCATCGGGAAGAACAGCTTCGGGTGGACGTGCAGCGTCGCCTCCATCCAGTACCACTTCTCCTTGCGCAGCTTCTTGCCCTGGACCGGGCCCGGCAACGCGTCCGGAAATGCCGGCGGGCAGGCGACCGGCACGTCGGGATTCAGCCCCGAACGCGCGAACATCTGCTGCAGTTCGGCGCGCGTGGCTTCGTCGTCGGCGCCGGCGTTCAGCTGCAGTTCGGTGACGGGCCAGCGGCGCTCGCGCACGAGCTGCGCGAGCCACTCGGGTTCGCCGAACGACGACACGCTCGTGAAGATCACCATCGGCGCGCTCCACATCGTCGGCGCGAGCGCCAGCGCGCGCAGCGCGGCGACGAGCGTCAGCGTCGCGCACGCATGCGCGCCGATCCAGCCGGCTTCGGTCACCGTTTCGGCCCAGCCGCCGCCGCGGTATTCGTAGGCCCAGTGGTGCCAGTAATGCGCTTCGCACAGCCACGCGTGCGCGGAGCGCGGGTTCGCGGCCTGCCACGCGCGCAGGCGCGCGAGGCCCTCGGCGCCGGCATCGAGGCACGGTTGCACGTCGGCCGGCAGCGCGTCGACGTACCGCCCTTCGGCGATGCGATCGTCGAAGCTCGCGGCGAGCGCGGCATCGAGTTGCGCGTCGAGCGCGGCGAACTCGCCCGCGCGCAGCAGCGCGTCGACGTCGCAAATGAACCAGCGGGATGTCGCGGGCGGAATCAGGTCGGCGGAGGCGGAGGACATGTCGGTATCGGCGGTCATGACGAAACGGGTTGAGGATCGAAGATGCGGTAGCGCTTCCACGGCAGCGAAAGCCAGTTTCCGGACGGATTGCGCAGGTACTCGCGCACTTCCTGCGTGGCGCGCGACGACGCGGGGCCGTCCTGGCCGCTGCCGCGCAGCCACTGCTGGCGCGCCCGCGCATACGCGAGTCCGAAGTCTTCCCAGCTGTCGAAGCTGTCCTGCGCGCGCTGGGCGTTGAGCAGCAGCACGACCCACGCGTGCTGTTCGGACGTCCAGCCGAGCAGCGCGATGCAGCGCACGAGAAATGCGGTGCGCGCGCAGTCGAACGCGAGTGCGTCGCGCACGCGCCCGACGGCGGCGAGTTGTTCGTAGAAGCCGTCGTGCGAGCGGCCGACGCCGCGGATCCAGCCCGCGAGGATCGACGGCACGCGCTGCACGATCTGCCACTCGGGCAGGTCGGCCGGCAGGTCGAGTTCGCGCCTGACCTGGCGCGCGAGCCGTTCGCGCTGCGAATCGGGCAGCGCATGGACGAGATCGTCGCAATCGCAGCGCAGCCCGTTGCGGATCAACAGGATGTCGGCCAGCGCGAGCGCCCAGCGACGGCGGTTCGGCGGCGCCTGCTCGGCCTGCGCATGCGCGAGACGAACGGCCGTGGTTTGCCGCACCGGCACCGCGCTGTCGGCGCCCGCGGCCTGGTCGGCGTCGACTTCGCGCACCATCCGCGCGGCGACCCGGAACGAGCGCCACACGTACCACACGAGCCACAGCGCGACCGCGCCGAGCAGCAGTTTCAGCATGACGGGCTCCCGTCCGCCGGCACGGGCAACGCGAACGCCGCGCACAGCGAGGGATCGATCGCGATGCCTTCGATTTCGAATGCGGTCGTGGCCGGTGGTGCATTCGGTGCGCGCGCGGCCGGCAGCGCATCGGCCGGCAATGCGTGGCGCGCGGACGCCGCGACGGCCGGATCGATCTGCCGCAGCTGGCCGAGCGCATAGGGCGCGTTGCGCAGCAGCAGCCATTGCAGCACGGCCGGCGGCTGCTCGAAATGCTCGATCAGGTGGAAGTTGTCGCTCATCACGCTCAGCAGATGGTCGGGCGAGCGCACGTCGGTGACGAAGGTCCAGGCGCCGGTGGCCGCGCCCGGCGCGTCCGGCTCGAACACGAGGCCCATGCCCTCGCAATCCGGATGGCGCTCGCCGCGCGGCGCGAGCGCGCGCAGGAACTGGCGGACGTCGTCGGCATAGCGGCGCACCGGATGACGATTCTGCTTGCCCTTGATCTGGTCGATGCGCAGGCCGTCGCCGCTGACCTGCAGGCTGATCGTCACGTGCGGCTGGTTGCCCGCGCCGCGCAGCGTGAACAGGCGCAGCCGGCCGTCCTGCGCGGCTTGCGCGTACTGCTCGCCGTAGCCGCCGCGCAACCGGCGGCGATCCGCGAACTGGCCGAGGCAGTGCTGCATGTAGTACGACTCGTACGCGAGCTCCTCGCGCAGCGCCGCATGGCTGCCGACGAATTCGAACACGATTCCGTTCGGCGTGCGCAGCACCTCGCGCAGCGCGAGGCCGCTGCTCGGCACCCAGCCCTTGTCGCGGCGCGCCTGCATCCGCTGGTGCTCGCGTTCCCACATGTCGAGCGCCATCGCGCAGGTGATGCGCTGCAGTTTCTGCGCGAGCCGCGTGCCGGCGCGCGAGCGCAGGAATTCGACCAGCACGCGTTCGCGGTCGATCAGCAGCATGTGCTCGGGATCGATGAAGTAGAGCGGCGCGGGCTCGGCGGCGGGTAGCGGCACAGCGTTGGCCGCCGGGCCGGGAGCGGCAGACGCCGCGGACGCCGGTTGCGCGCGGAACCGGCGCACGAGCCATTCGGGTGCCGGCCGGTCGGCGCCGGCGAGTGCGCGGTAATCGGCGAGCGAATCGAGCGGCTGCGCCTGCTCGAACGCACCGACGACCCAGCGGAAGAAATGGTTGCCGAGCCACGCACGGATCTCGGCGGGATCGTCGCGCTCGGTGCTGCGGCGGGCGATCGCCGCCTTGATGTCGGGTGCATTGACGACGTCGCGCGGCCGATAGGCCGACGCGGCCACGGTTTCGGTCACGGGCTGACTCTCCGGTCGGGCAGGGCGTGCGCGGGCGGTGCGCGCAGGACCCTGACGGTTCTTTTGGCTCAACGGCGAAACGGCGAACATGCGCGCGCAAGAACGCGCTGGCGTCGCGTATTCCGGTTCAGGTCGATCGGTGCGTGAACGTCACGCGAGCGCGCGGGAGCCGATGACGCGGGAGCGGGCGAGCGGGATAGGGCGATTCATGGATTCTCTCAGGTCGGATTTTATTTTTGGCTTTCGCGAGTCTACTTCGATCCGTGCGGATGAATCAATCACGCGGCTGGCCGGCGCCGCTGGATCTGACAAGACTTATCTCTTTTTCATCGATTTTCGACGCGGCGCCACCCGGCCGCCGGATTCGATACTGTTAAAACCGGCAGGTTTTCCCGGAAAACGGGTGAGTGGCCCGGCCATGACGGCGGCCTCGTTCCCGCCTTCCACTTATCTCATAAGTTTTTCTTTCGGCTCGCGCAACATATCGTCGATTGTTGGCGGCCGGGCGGTAGCGGATAGTCCTGCTTCGACAGGCCGGTCGCCACCTTTTTCGCGCGGCGCGGCCGGATCTGTTGTCCATGCAACCATCGGAAAGAGTAGGAACCGCCCCCATGCGATTCAATGCGACACGCTTCGCCGCGACCCTGCTGGTCGCCGCATGCGCGACCGCCACGGCCGGTCGCGCGGCCGCCGTCACGCAGGACGACCTCCGCGACACCGTCACGCGCCAGATCGCGCCGCTGATGAAGCAGTACGCGATTCCCGGCATGGCGATCGGCATCGTCGCCGACGGCAAGCCGTACGTGTTCGACTACGGTGTGATGTCCAAGCAAACCGGCAAGCCGGTGACCGGCGACACGCTGTTCGAGATCGGCTCGGTCAGCAAGACGCTGACCGCGACATTGGCGTCGGACGCGCAGGAGGGCGGCGAACTGTCGCTCGCGGACCCTGCAGGCAAATATCTGCCCGAGCTGCAGGGCAAGCCGTTCGGCGTCGTGACGCTGCTCCAGCTCGGCACGCACACGCCCGGCGGAACGCCCCTGCAGGTGCCGGACAGCATCCGCGACGACGCGGGCCTGATCCGCTATCTCGACGCGTGGCGGCCCGCGTATGCGCCGGGCACGCACCGCAAGTATTCGAACGTCGCGATCGGCATGCTCGGCTGGCTCACCGCGAAGGCGATGCACCAGGATTTCGCGACGCTGATGGAGCAGCGGCTCTTTCCCGCGATCGGGATGACGCATACGTACATCAACGTGCCCGCCGCGCGCATGGCCGACTATGCGCAGGGCTACACGAAGGACGGCAAGCCGGTGCGGATGACGGAAGGCATGCTGTGGCAACCGGCTTACGGCGTGCGGACCACGGCGGCCGACCTGCTGCGCTTCGTGCAGGCGAACATGGGGATGATCCACACCGCGCCGCGCTTGCAGCGCGCGATCGAACGCACGCACACCGGCTACTTCCGCGCGGGGCCGCTGACGCAGGACCTGATCTGGGAACAGTACCCGTACCCGGTCGCGCTGCCGACGCTGCTGGCGGGCAACGCGCCGAAGATGCTGTTCGATGCGGTGCCGGCCAGCGCGATCCAGCCGCCGCTCGCGCCGAACCCGGCGACCTGGATCAACAAGACGGGCTCGACCGGCGGTTTCAGCACGTACGTCGCGTTCGTTCCCGCGAAGCGGATCGGGATCGTGATGCTCGCGAACGGCAACGTGCCGATCGAGGAGCGCGTGAAGGCCGCCTACCGGATTCTCGGGTCGCTCGGCGACGCGCGGTAACGTTGTCGCGCCCGCCCGTCGGGAAATGCTTATGATGGGCGGGCAATCCGGTGGTCGGTGGGCGAGACGCCGGGCGACGGAGGACAGCCGATTGAGCATCGCATGGGACGGAATCACGGGCGCGGACGTGCTCGACGACGCGCAGCTGGCGAGCCGGCATGCGCTGGCCGACGCGGCGCGCGATGGCGCATGGGCGACGCTGCTCGCGCGTATCGCGCAACAGCCCGCGCTCGTCAACGCGACGCGGCCGGGCGGCACGTCGCTTGATGCGCCGCTGCATCAGGCCGCGTATGGCGGCGCGCCGCAGGAGGTCGTCGCCGAACTGCTGCGGCTCGGTGCATCGCGCATGCTGCGCGATGCGCGCCGCGAGCGCGCGGTCGATATCGCCGCGCGGTGCGGACATCGGCATCTGGTCGAGCCGTTGACGCCGCAACCGCGACGCTTCGTGCCCGACGACACGCTGCGCGCCATTCAACGCCATTTCCACGACATGATCGTCGGCCGCATCGCACACCTGCGGGTTGACGCGCTGCGCTTGCCCGAACTCGAACCGCTGCTCGAATACGACGAGCAGGCCGACCGCATGTGGTTCGCGGTGCCCGGCATGTACGGCGGATTCGACTACGCGCTGCGCACGGACGGCGATGCCGCTGTGCTCATGTCCGCGAGCTGGAGCCGCGTGGTCGGCGGCTCGGGCCAGCGACACGAGATCACGGCCGACGGCTGCACGCTGGTCGAAGAAGGATTCGTCTGACGCGCCCCCTCGTTGCGCCGGGCAGTGTCGCGCGATGCATTCGCGCACGTCGTCAACCGTCTGCGTTCCTCCCTTTGTATTTCAAGCCTGACGGTGTGCTGCCCACGGCATTCCACCACGCACGACGCGCGGCCCGAATGCCTGTTCAGGCAATTCGGGCCAGCACTACGGACGGCATGGACGAGTGTCTGCGCGCGTTGAGGCGACTCAATGCCCGCGATAGATCGAGTCGCGGCCGTTGACCGACATCGCGCGGCCGGATTCGCCGGCCGTGCGGGTTTCGCTGCCGTAACCGGTCGCGTCCGCGGCCGGGGTGGCGTTCGGGGCGGATTGCGCGACGGCGTTTTCGCGCACACGCTGTTCGGCGGCGAGGATCGCGGCCGGATACTGGTTGTGATCCAGCGCCGGGGTATAGCCGACGGCCGCGAGGCGGGCCATCTCGGCCTTCACTTCGGCGCGGGTCAGCTGATGGTCGGCCTGCTGCGCGAACGACAGCGCCGCTGCGGCAAGGATCAGGACGGCAAGGGTGGAAGAAACGAGCGTTTTCATCATGGGTACCTGTGTGGTTGAGTGAGCCGCAACCAACGTCGACCACGTCGATGTCGTTGCGCGTGCAGCCAATATAGGTACGCCGACGCCCGGGAAAACGGCTGCCGGACCAAATCATTTTTGATTCTGAGTCACGAATCGAACGTGAATTCGGTCGGCAGCCTTGCCGGCCGGGCGTCTGGCCCGAGCAGCGGCTAGGGGCCGGTGATCGAAACAGGCCGCCAATCGGCCCATTAGACCTCGCGGGACTCAAGTGTGTCGAATTCCGTCTTGGACAGACTTAACCCGTCTCCCTAGACTGAACTCGCTTTCCTTTACTCCCTGGAGAAAATCATGAGTCTCAAAGACAAGCTGCCCGGCAACAAGATCCTCGGTTTCGGTACCGCCCCGCTCGGCAACATGTTCCGCGACATCCCCGACGCGGAAGCCGCGGCCACCGTCGAAGCCGCGTGGCAACACGGCATCCGCTATTTCGATTCGGCCCCGTTCTACGGCGCCGGCCTGGCGGAAATCCGCCTCGGCGACGCGCTCGCGAACCATCCGCGTGACGAGTACGTGCTGAGCACGAAGGTCGGCCGCGTGATCCTCGACGAAATCGAAGACGTGTCGGCGCGCGATCTCGGCGAAAAGGGCGGCCTGTTCGAACACGGCCGGCCGAACCGCATCGTCAACGACTACTCGGCCGACGCGACGCTGCGCTCGATCGAGGACAGCCTGAAGCGTCTGCGCACCGACCGCCTCGATATCGTGTGGGTGCACGACATCGCGCAGGACTTCTACGGCGACGAATGGCTCGCGCAATTCGAAGTGGCGCGCAAGGGCGCATTCCGCGTGCTGAGCAAGCTGCGCGAGGAAGGCGTGATCAAGGCGTGGGGCCTCGGCGTGAACCGCGTCGAACCGATCGAACTGGTGCTCGACCTCGCCGAACCGCAACCGGACGGCATGCTGCTGGCCGGCCGCTACACGCTGCTCGATCACGAGCGCGCGCTGCAACGCGTGATGCCGGCGGCGGCCGCGCAGAACGTCGGGATCGTCGTCGGCGGCCCGTACAGCTCGGGCGTGCTCGCGGGCGGCACGCACTTCGAATACCAGAAGGCGTCGCCGGAAATCCTCGCGAAGGTCGACCGGATCAAGGCGATCGCCGCGCGCTACGACGTGCCGATCAAGGCCGCCGCGCTGCAGTTCTCGATGTCGCATCCGGCGACCGTCGCGGTGATCCCGGGCGCGAGCCGTCCGGAGCGGATCGCGGAAGACCAGGCCGCGCTGAACGTGGCGATTCCGGCCGACTTCTGGCGCGAGATGCGTGAACAAGGCCTGATCGCGGCCAATGCGCCGCTGCCGACCGATCGTTGATCCTGAAAGGTGATGACATGGCACAGGCACATGCAAGTATCGAGATCGCGGCTTCGGCCGACACGGTCTGGCAACTGATCGGCGGCTTCGGGTCGCTGCCCGACTGGCTTTCGTACATTCCGGCCAGCGAGCTGAGCGAGGGCGGGCGCGTGCGGCGTCTCGCGAATCCGGCGGGCGATGCGATCGTCGAGCGGCTGGTCGCGTTCGACGAAGCGGAGCGCAGCTATACGTACGCGATCCTCGAAGCACCGTTCCCGGTCGTGAACTATCGCTCCACGCTGCGCGTGCGCGAGAACGGCCCGAACGCGTCGAAGGTCGAGTGGTCCGGCACGTTCACGCCGCACGGCGCGACCGACGACGAAACGATCCGGCTGTTCCGCGGCATCTACGAAGACGGCCTCGCGGAACTGGCGAAGCGCTTCGCGGTGGCCTGACGGCGACATGTCGCATCGTGTGACGGAGGCGGGACGCGATCGCCAGCCGCCAGCGCCTTCGTTGCGGGCTTCGGCCCGCTGCGAAGGCGTCGGCGCATCTGTTCGTGTGTGTCGATCAGAAGTCGTGCGCCGTGCAAAGAAGGTAAGGGTTGCGAAGCGATCGGTACACGCGCTGTTGACGTGTACGGCGCCGCAATGCAACGGCGCTCCGAGCACTCATGGATTCATTTTCCGACTGTCGCGACGACGTCCTCGCCGGTCAGGATCTCGCGGAAGATGCCGACCAGCGGCCGCAGGTTGACCTTGTGCCACGCGGCCCACAGTGGCGTGCGGTAGCTGAACCACGGCAATTCGCGCAGCACGACGCCTTCCGGCACCTGGTGCCGCAGGCTCTGCTGGATCATCGTCACGCCGAGCCCCGCGGCGACGAGGCCGAGTGCGGCGAGCGGCTCGGTCGCCTCCACCGAAATGTCCGGCGAGAAGCCGGCCTTCGCGCAGGCCGCGACGAATGCGCCGTGACGCGGCGCGCTGTCCTGCTGCGTGACGCCGATCCACGCCTGCGCGGCGAGATCGTCGGCGACGAGCTTTTTTTTCTTCGCGAGCGGATGCCCGTCGGGCATCGCGAGCAGCATCGGATCGTCCAGCACTTTCGTCGATTCGAGTTCGGGATCATCCGATGCGGGCGGCTCGGTGACGAGCGCGATGTCGAGGCTGCGCTCGCGCAAGCCTTCGAGTTGCGCGGCAGATTGATAGTTGTACAGAGCGATATGAACGGACGGGCGCTCGGCGCGCAGCGTTTTCAGCGCGCGCGGCAGCACGCCCGAGTGCGTGGCCGTTTCGAGGTAGCCGATGCACAGGCCGCCTTCGTCGCCCCGGCCGAGCCGGCGCGCGAGCGATTCGAGCCGGTTTGCGTGGCGCAGGAACGCGTGCGCTTCGCTGAGGAACGTGCGCCCGTCGCGCGTCAGACGGATGCGCTGCTGGCTGCGTTCAAACAGCGTGAGGCCCAGCTTTTCCTCGAGCTGGGCGATCTGGCGGCTGAGCGGCGATTGCGAGATGTGCAGGCGTTCGGCGGCACGGCCGACGTGTTCCTCTTCCGCGACCGCGATGAAGTACTGAAGCTGGCGGATGTCGAGCATGTCAGACCTTATGGGACTCAAGTTGTAAATATTATGTCTCAAATGGACTTATTCATGCAACCCGGACCGGATCCATCTGCCTGCCACGACGCGGCGCGCGCGAGCCTCACGAGCGGGGGCCGAGCCCGCCCGCGGCGTCAGTTCCCGTACATGTCGAAGTCGAAATACTTCGACTGGATCGCGTTGTACGTGCCGTCGCCGCGAATCTGCGCGATGGCGCGATTCAGTGCGTCACGCAGGTCGGTGTCGGCCTTGCGCACGCCGGCCGCATCGCCGTTACCCATGATCTTCGCGTCGTACACCACGCCGCCCGCGAACGAGAAGCCCTTGCCGCGCGGCGTCGCCAGGAACCCGAGCTGGCCCTGCACGGCATCCATCAGCACGCCGTCGACGCGCCCGGTGACGAGATCCGCATACGCCTGGTCGTAGCTCGGATACGGCACGACCTCGACCTTCGCGGCCGCCCACTTCTCGCGCGCATAGGTTTCCTGGACCGTGCCCTGTTCGACCGCGACGCGCTTGCCGGCGAGCTTCGCCGCGTCCGGCAGCAGCCCCGACCCGGTACGCGCGATCAGCCGCGTCTGGTTGCGGTACAGGCGGTCGGTGAAGTCGATCTGCTGGCGCCGCTGTTCGGTCGCGGCCATCGACGACAGGATCACGTCGAACTTGCGCGCCTGCAGCCCCGGAATCAGCCCGTCGAAGCTGCTCGACACCCACACGCATTTCGCATTCAGCTTCGCGCACAGCGCGTTGCCGAGGTCGATGTCGAAGCCCTTCACGCTGCCGTCGGTCGCGGTCGACTCGAACGGCGGGTAGGTCGGGTCGACACCGATGCGGATGGTCGTCCATTCCTTCGCCGACGCTAGCGACGCGACAGCCATCGCGGCGGCGGAAAGGAGAATCGTGAGGCGCGTCTTCATGGTCTGGCTCCGTTCGTGTGGGGAAGAGTGGGCGTGCGCGTCAGCTCGGGAATTCGCCGCGCTGAAAATCGTTCGACAGTTCGAGGGCGTCGGCCATCTCGCCGACGGTGACCGGCTTGATCGGCGCGCGGATCCGGTAGTGACCGACGTCGCCGACGCCGCGCTGCTGCACGTCGGCGATCAGTTCGCCGACCGTCGTGCCGCACCAGCGCCCCTGGCACGGACCCATTCCGCAGCGCGTAAACGCCTTCATCTGGTTCGGCCCCTGGCAGCCGAGCGCCGCGAGCTGGCGAATCTCGCCGGCCGTGACTTCCTCGCAGCGGCACACGATCGTGTCGTCGTCGGGGCGGCGCAGCGCGGCGGGCGGCGTATACAGCGCGTCGAGCAGCGGGCGCACCGCGAGATGGCGGCGCCATGCACGCAGCACCGGGCGTTCGCGTGCGGCCTGCCGTTGCGCGTCGAGCGCACCGAGTTGCCGGGCGATGTCGAGCGCCGCCACTTCGCCGGCGAGTGCCGCCGCCTGTGCGCCGCCGATCCCTGCGCCGTCGCCCGCGATCCAGACGTGCGGCACGCTGCTGCGGCCGCGCGCGTCGCGCTGCGGGCGCCAGCATGCCGACGCTTCGTCCCATTCATGCGCGCAGCCGAGCGCGCGCGCGAGCTGCGTCGACGGAATGACGCCCTGATGCAGCAGCACGAGGGACGTGTCGAGCGCTTGCACGACGCCTTCCGCGTCGCGAAAGCGGATGCGTTCGGCGCGATCGTCGCCGTCGATGCGGATGTCGGTGGCGCCGCGATAGACGGGAATCCCGGCGTCGCGCACCGCACGCAGCATGCGCCAGCCCTTGAGCAGATAGTCGACGCCGCGCAGTGCCGGCAGCGCATGGGGAAGCGCGCGGCGCCACGCGTCGCGCGGTGTCGTATCGACCAGCGCGCGCACGCGCCGGCCCGCATTCAGCAATTGCGCGGCGAACAGCCACAGCAGCGGGCCGCTGCCCGCCAGCACGGCGTCGGCCGACGGCGCGAGGCCCGACGCTTTCAGCAGCGTTTGCGCGGCGCCGACGCCCATCACGCCGGGCAACGTCCAGCCGGGCACCGGCCACGGCCGCTCCTGCGCGCCGGTCGCGATCAGCACCGCGCGCGCGCCGATTTCGAGCGTGCCGCGCGACGGGCCGCTCTGCGTGAGCATCGCGACGGGTGTCGGTTCGAATGCGACCTGCCACACGACGCTGCGCGGCAGGTAATGCGCGCCGCTGGCGAGCAGGCCGTCGACGAGCGGCCGGCCGGCCGCATAGTCGGCGCCAAGCCATTGCGCGAGCGGCGCCGGCGCATCGGCCACGTTGCGGTAGATCTGGCCGCCGGGCGCGCGGCCTTCGTCCGCGACGACGACCGACAAGCCGGCCGCACGCGCGGCGATGGCTGCCGCCATCCCGGCCGGCCCGGCGCCGACGATCAGCAGGTCGCACTGGCGGCGCGTCATGCGAGCCTCGCCTTGCCGTGCATCGCGCGCACCTGCATGCCGTCGGCGACGGGCGTCATGCAGCCTTGCACGTTCGGGACGCCGTCGATTTCGACGAGGCAGTCGAAGCACACGCCCATCATGCAGAACGGGCCGCGCGGCGCGCCGCTCACGGCGCTCGTGCGGCACGCGGCCGAACCGGCGGCGAGCATCGCGGCCGCGACGCTGTATTGCGCGGGCACGTCGTGCGGCGTGCCGTCGATATGGATGCGCACGCGTTCGAGCGTCGCGGCGGCGGGAACGAGGGATTCAAACATGCCGGGCTTCCGTGGGCGCGTCAAAGCGCGCGGTGGTAAAGGCGGACAGGTCGGCCGGCGCGGCGCCGCCGGCGATCCACGGCGCGACGAGATCGGCGTGGGTTGCCGCGAGCGTCACGCCGCTGTGGCAGATCGCGATGAACGCGCCGGGATGCGTGGTCGACGCCTCGTAGACGGGCAGGCCGTCGGGCGTCATGATGCGCAGCGCGCCCCACGCGCGCACGATGCGTGCATGCGCGAGCGCGGGGAAGGCGGTGCGTGCGCGACGCGCGATGTCGACCATCGCCGGGCGCGTCTGGCCGTCGTCGAAGCCGACGTCTTCGGCCGAGTCGCCGAGCAGCACCGAGCCTTCCGGCGTCTGCCGGACGACGAGCGTCGGATAGTCGAGAAACGGCGCGAGCCGTTCGGTGACCATGATCTGGCCGCGCAACGGCGAGATCGGTGCGCGCAGGTCGACCATCGGCGCGAGCCGCGCGTTGTCGAGGCCGGCCGCGAGCACCACGCGCCCGGCTTCGAGCCGCGCGTGGCGCGTGTCGATCTCGAAGCGCCCGGCGTGCGGGCGGATTTCGCTGACCTCGCTGCGCGGCAGATAGACACCGCCGCACCGCTGAAACGCCTGCAGCATCGCGCGCAGCGTATAGAGCGGATTCGCGTGACCGTCGTTCGGCGACCACAGCGCGCCGGCCAGCGACGGCGACGCCGACGGAATGCGCCGGCGCAGCGCCGCCGGATCGAGGACTTCGTACGACAGCGCGGCTTCCTGCCGGCGCAGCGATTCGAGCAGGTCGGTCGCGCCGTCGAGTTCCGCGCGGTGTTCGAACAGCTCGATGCCGCCCGGGCGTTCGAACGCGCAGTCGACGCCGGTTTCGCGCTGCAACTGCGCCCCGAACGCATGCCAGCGCTCGGACGATTCGCGCGACCAGCGCGCATAGGGCACGCAGCGGCCGCCTTTGCCCTGCACCCACACGAGCCCGAAATTGCCGCGCGCCGCGCGAAACGCGATGTCGTCGCCGTCGCACACCGCGACGCGCTGGCCGAGACGCGCGATGCCCCACGCGATGGCCATGCCGACGAGACCGCCGCCGGCCACGACGACGTCGAAGCGGCGCACGGTCATGCGCGGCTCCGGTGTCGCGGGTGAGGCGGTTGCGTGTTATATCCCATGGCGGCGCGGCTCCTTGCTTTCGGTACGTTGCGGAACCGATGTTCGGACAGGCAAAATGTGCTGTCCAATACAGCTTGATCAACGCTCCATAATCCAGTGTTATGACCACGCCCTCGCTCAGGATTCGTCAGATCGAAGCGTTTCGCGCGGTGATGCAGCGCCATACCGTCACACGCGCGGCACGCGATCTCCATATCTCGCAGCCGGCCGTGAGCCGGCTGATCGCCGATCTCGAGGACCGGATCGGCTTCGTGCTGTTCGAGCGGCAGCAGGGGCGTTTCACGCCGACCGCGCAGGCGCGCGTGCTGTACGAGGAGGTCGAACGCGCGTTCGTCGGGCTCGACCGCGTCGCGCACGCCGCCGAGCAGATCCGCGCGATGCGGCGCGGCACGCTGCGCGTGGCCGGCTCGCCCGCCGTCGCGCTCGATCTGCTGCCCGAACTCGTCACGCGTTTCTCGCACGCGCATCCGGGTGTCGACATCACGCTGCTCGCGCACAGCGCGTCCACCGTCGTCGACAAGGTCGCGTCCGGGCAATGCGATGTGGGGCTGATCGCGGAACCCGTCCCGCACCCGGCGGTGCGTGGCGAGCGGCTCGCGGAAGCCGCGATGTGCTGCATCGTGCCGCGCGGGCACCGGCTCGCGCGCAAGCGCGTCGTGCAGCCGGCCGACCTGCGCGACGAAGCGTTCATCTCGTTTCCGCCGAGCTTCGAGGCGCGCAGCGCGATCGATCGCGTATTCGTGGAAGTCGGCGTGTCGCGCGTGCTGTCGATCGAGGCGCAACTGTCGCAGACGATCGTCGCGTTCGTCGCGAACGGCGCGGGCGTCGCGCTGATCGATCCGGTGACGGCCGCGTATGCGGGCCAGCGCGTGGCCGTCAAGCCGTTCGAGCCGGCCGTGCCCGATCACTTCTATCTGGTGACGTCCGCGTCGCAGCCGCTGTCGATGATCGGCGACGCGTTCTGCGCGGATTTGCGCGACGCGTTCGCCAGGATGCGGGAGCAGGGGGCCGGGTGATCCGGCCGGGAAGGAATGGCCGCGGCGGTCGCGCCGGGGGCGTCGGCGCACCCCGGCGCGCGACCGCTCAGGCGAGCGCCGTGTCGGCGGCCACCAGCGCGGCCGGGGGCGCCGCGGCAGCACCCGCCAGCCGCCGATAACGCGCGAGCGCCCACAGCGGGAAGTACGCGGTATAGCCGTGATACTTCAGGTAGAAGATGCGCGGGAAGCCCGGCGCATTGTGCGAGCGGTGCCACCAGAAGCCGTCTTCCTGCTGCACCGACTGCAGATACGCGATGCCGCGCTTCACCGAATCGGATTCGCAGTCGCCGAACGCCATCTGCGCGAGCAGCGCCCACGCGGTGCAGTTCGACGTGCTCTCGCCGCCGTTCGTGCCGGCCAGCGTCGGGTCGAGGTAGCTGTCGTTCGTCTCGCCCCAGCCGCCGTCCGCGTGCTGCCGCGCGCGCAGCCAGTCGAGCGCGCGGGCGATATAGGGCTGCGACTTGTCCTCGCCCGCGAGCGCGAGACCGGCCAGCACGCTCCACGTGCCATAGAGGTAGTTCGTGCCCCAGCGCCCCCACCAACTGCCGTCGGGCTGTTGCGTGCGCTTCACGTAGTCGATGCAGCGCGCGAGCGACGCGCGGTCTTCCGCGCGCTTCGTCACGCCGAAGCACAGCAGTACGCGGCCCGATACGTCCTCGGTGGGCGGGTCGAGCAGCGCGCCGTGATCGGCGAACGGGATCGCGTTCAGATACATGCGGTCGCAGTCGGCGTCGAACGCCGCGAAGCCGCCGTTGCGCGATTGCAGCCCGCGCATCCAGTCCAGCGCGCGTGCGACGCGCGGCGCGTACGGATTCGTGCCGTCCGCGTGGCGATGCGTGCGGCCGCGGCGATCGAGCATCGCGGTGACGAGCGCGCTGTCGTCGATGTCCGGGTAGTACGGGTTCGCGTACTGGAACGCCCAGCCGCCCGGTTCGACGTCGGCCGGGACGTTCTCGATCCAGTCGCCGCGCAGGTCGTTCACCTGCCGCGCGGCCAGCCAGTCGTACGCGCGTGCGATGCGCTCGTCGAGTTCGCGCAGCGTGCCGGCAGCCGTCTCGCCGGTTTCCGGCGCCGCGACACCGCGCGCCTGCTCGAGCGCCATCGTGCTCCAGGCGGTATCCCAGACCGGCGACAGGCACGGCTGGCAATACACGCTGCCGTCCGGCCGCGTGACCAGCAGCTTTTCCAGCGCGTTTTCGCAATCGCGACGCAGCGGATGGTCGTCCGGATAGCCGAGCACCTGCATCATCTGGTAGCTGTAGACGATCGGCGGGAAGATGCCGCCGAGCCCGTCCTCGCCGTTCATCCGTTCCGCGCACCACGCTTGCGCATGCCGGATCGCGCGCTGCCGCAGGCGCTTCGGCATCAGCGGCTCGATATGCCGTACCGCGCGGTCGAGCGCGAGGAACAGCCGGCGCATGCCGCGCGCGGGCGGGAAGTAGCGGCGTTCCTGTTCCGGCGGCGTGACGAACAGCTCGCGGATCGAGACGTTGCGCGGATTGCGTGCACGCGCCTTCAGCGAGCACAGCACCAGCAGCGGCACCATCGTCGTGCGCGCCCAGTACGCGACCTTGTACATCGAGATCGGCACCCACTTCGGGAACAGCACGAATTCGATCGGCATGAACGGCGCCGCGCGCCACGGCACCTGGCCGAACGTCGCGAGCAGGATGCGGGTGAACACGTTCGAGCGCGCCGCGCCGCCGAGCTTCAGGATCGCGTCGCGCGCGCGGATCATGTGCGGCGCCTGTTCGCTGTCGCCGGCCGCCTTCAGCGCGAAGTACGCCTTCACGCTGCACGACACGTCCGGCGCGCCGTCGACGTACAGATCCCAGGCGCCGTGCGTGTCGAGCCGCTGGTTCGCGCGCAGGTAGCGCGCCATCTTCTCCTGGCGCACGTCGTCGATCCGGTCCATGAAATGCATCATCAGGATGTATTCCGCGGTGATCGTCGCGTCGGATTCGAGTTCGAAACACCAGCTGCCGTCGGGCTGCTGAAGGCGCACGAGTGCGTCGCGTCCACGGGCGATGGCAGTGTCGAGCGTGGACCAGGGAGAGGGGGCCGATTTGTTCATGCGGCGGATCATACCATCCAGCCGGAATGTTTATCTCGAGACGTGCAGTGCTACCATCCGCACCATGAAAAAACGCCTCGAACCCGCGCCGCGCGACGTGTCCGCGCCCGTCGAACCGACCGGAGCGCCCGACGCACGGGCCCCTGAAGGATCATCGGCGCCGCCGGCTGCCGCCGTGGCCGGCGTGCGGCGAAAAAAAGCGCCGGACCAGGTGCGCGCGCAATTGCTGGCGGCTGCATCGGAGATCGCGACGCATCACGGCGTGGCCGCATTGACGCTCGATGCGGTGGCCGAGCGTGCCGGCGTGACGAAAGGCGCGCTGCAATATCACTTCGCGAACAAGCAGGGGCTGCTGGATGCGCTGTTCGGGCAGGCGACCGAGCGGTTCGGCGCGCAGATGGCCGCGCGGATGGCGACGGATTCCGGCGGCGACGGCGCGGCGGCGCGCGCGTATCTGCATGCGGTGCTCGATGCGGCCAATCCGGCCGCGAGTACCGACGTGCTGCGCGTGCTGGTCGCGTCGATGATCACCGAGCAGGACACGCGCGCGCGCTGGTCGGTGCCGATGCGCGAATGGACGCGGCCCGACCCGGTGCCGCTCGAGCAGGCCGCGACGCTGATGATCTGCCGGCTCGCGGCCGACGGGTTGTGGATTTCCGAACTGCTCGACAGCATCGAGATATCGGACGAATTGCGCGCGGAAATCGTCCGGCAGCTCGATGCGATGAGCCGGGGCGTGTTTCCGAAGTGATGCGCGGCACGGGATCGATGTCGTCAGGCGAGATTCTGTCGCGCGACGGCGGGTTCGACGTGCCACGCGTATCGAGGTCGTGATGGCCGATCACGTTTGGCCGGGACTCCACCCCGTTCCGTTCGATCCCGCGGCAGCGCGTGCATGGGGCATGGCCTTTCGGAAGCTGCCGGCTACTGAACCACGGGCGTGACCGCTCATCCTTGCCGCGGGTTGCGCTGATACCCGGCCCTGAGCGCGTCGACCACGAGTTCCACCGCCCGCGACGATTTGCGCCGGCTCGGGTAATAGACGTGATGCCCGACAAACGTCGGAAACCAGTCCTCCAGCACCCAGCCGAGCCGGCCGGCTTCGACGTGATGCGCGACCAGATCCTTCGGCACATATGCGAGCCCGAAGCCGGCGAGCGCCGCGTCGACCATCTGATAGACGTTGTTGAACGTCAACTGCCCTTCGACGCGAACCTGCAACTCGCGGCGTCCCTTACTCAACTCCCACGATAGCAGCGCGTTTCTGGTCGGCAACCGCAGATTGATGCAGTTGTGTTGTGTCAGGTCCTGCGGCGTTTTCGTCGCGGGCCGGGACGCGAGGTAATCGGGAGAACCGATGATCGACATCGTCATGTCCGGCGCGATACGCTGCGCGATCATGTCCTTGGCAACCTGGTCGCCGAGCCGTATGCCGATGTCGTAGCGACCCGCGACGAGGTCGGTCAGACCATAGTCGTTCACCAGCTCGACCTTGAGCGCCGGATACCGGCGCAGCAGCGGTTGCAGCCGTGGCCACACGTACTCGTTCGCCGCATAGTCGGTCGCGGTGATCCGGACGTTGCCGGCCGGCTGGTCCGTCATCGCGCGCAGCGATTCCAGTTCCACCTCGATTTCCTGAAAGCGTGGGGCGATCGATTCCAGCAACCGCTGGCCGGCCTCGGTCGGCGACACGCTGCGCGTCGTGCGCGTCAGCAACGGAATGCCCATGCGCCCCTCCAGCGCGCGCACCGTTCGGCTCAACGCCGATTGAGACACGCCGAGTTGCGCGGCCGCCCGCGTGAAATTGCGCTCGCGCGCGACGGTCATGAACGCCGCCAGATCGTTGAAGTCTTCCATTGATTCATGCACCACAGCATAGGCCTATGCCGATTTTGCCATCTAGTCGCATGAATCGCGAGTCATTAAAGTGGGATGGCTGGCCGCCGGAGCGATCCATGCGGCACCTTTTTCGGCAGAGGACGACATCATGGAACTGAAGCGCGCGGGCTCGCAGCCCTCGATCAAGGGCCCCGACGAATGGTTCACCGGCGCGGTCCGGATCGACCCGCTGAACGCACCGCCGCCGCCGGCGCGCGTGTCGTGCGCCAGCGTGACGTTCGAGCCGGGCGCACGCACCGCATGGCACACGCATCCGCTCGGCCAGACGCTGCTCGTGACCGCCGGCTGCGGCTGGACGCAATGCGACGGCGAGCCGCGCGTCGAGATCCGCGCGGGCGACGTGATCTGGTGCCCGCCCGGTCACAAGCACTGGCACGGCGCGACGTCGACCACCGCGATGACCCATATCGCGATTCAGGAAGCGCTCGACGGCAAGAACGTCGACTGGCTGGACAAGGTGACGGACGAGCAATACCTCGGTAGCGGCGAACCGCAATGAACGCGCCCGCTGCCCTGACTCCGATGCCAGCTGGAGGTCGTTGGCCGCGTCGGTTGGCGGGGCGAAAAGCGATGGACGCAACGTCAACCGGCCCGAACCCGTCACCGATGTGCAATACGGCGCACGGTGACGATCGCACGCGTCGCCCGTTGCGGTTCGTCGCCGCGACGGGCCTGGCGCTGCTCGCCGCCGCGTGCACTCACATGCAAAGGACCGACACCATGCAGGAACCCTTGTCTTCCCCCGATTTGAAAGCGGTCGCCCCGGCCTTCGAGCGATACACGACGCACACCGTGTTCGACGGCTTGTGGAAGCGGCCGCACCTGTCGCCGCGCGATCGCAGCATCGTGACGCTGTCGGTGCTGATCGCCCGCGGCCAGACCGTCGAGATGCCGCTGCATGTCCGCCTCGCGCTGGATCACGGCGTGAAGCCCGCGGAAATATCGGAAATGATCGCGCACCTGGCCTTTTACGCGGGATGGGCCAACGCGAGCGCCGCGTCGATCGTCGTCAAGCACGTCTATGACGAACGCGGCATCGGGCCCGATCAGCTTGCGCCGGCGGACGCCACGCCGCTGCCGCTGAACGAGGCGGCCGAGGCGCAGCGCGCACGGACGGTCGCGGAAAACTTCGGCGCCGTCGCGCCGGGCGTGGTCGAGTACACGACCGATGCGCTGTTTCGCGACCTGTGGCTTCGCCCGGGGCTCGCGCCGCGCGACCGCAGCCTGGTGACGGTGAGTGCGCTCGTCGCCAACGGCCAGGTGGCGCAGATCCCGTATCACCTGAACCGCGCGATGGACAACGGGCTCACGCAGGCCGAGGCATCCGAGGCGTTGACGCAACTGGCGTTCTACGCGGGATGGCCGAACGTCTTTTCGGCGATGCCCGTGTTCAAGGATGTGTTTTCACGGCGCGCGGCGTGACCTGCGCGCAACTGAAGAGAGGAACATCATGACCGACAACATCGACGGCAAGGTCGTCGTTATTACCGGCGCGAGCAGCGGCCTCGGCGAAGAAACCGCGCGGCATCTGGCGCAACGTGGTGCGAAGCTGGTGCTCGGCGCGCGTCGCGTGGACCGGCTGGAGCGGCTCGCCGACGAAATCGGCGCGGGACGGCAAGCGATGCTCGAAACGGACGTCACCGAACGCGACGCAGTCCAGCGCCTGGTCGACCGCGCGGTCGACCTGCACGGCCGCATCGACGTGATGCTGAACAACGCGGGGCTGATGCCGAGCTCGATGCTCGAACGCCTGCACGTCGACGAATGGGACCGGATGATCGACGTCAACATCAAGGGCGTGCTGTATGGCATCGCCGCCGCGCTGCCGCACATGATCCGGCAGAAGGGCGGGCACATCATCAACGTGTCGTCCGTGGCCGGGCACAAGGTCGGCCCGGGCGGCGCCGTGTACGCGGCGACCAAGCATGCGGTGCGCGCGCTGACCGAAGGCTTGCGGCAGGAGGTCAAGCCGCACAACATCCGCACGACCATCCTGTCGCCGGGGGCGGTGGCGACCGAGCTGACCCGGACCATTACCGACCCGGACGTCGCGAAGGGCATGAGCCAGGTGTATCAGCAGGCCATCCCGGCATCGGCGTTCGCGCGCGCGGTGGAATACGCGATGAGCCAGCCCGACGACGTGGACATCAACGAAGTGCTGTTCCGGCCCACGAATCAGGCCTATTGAGTACGGCCGCGCGCATGCGGCCGTTGTCGAATGTCGGAGAAGAACGCTATGCCCCACATCATCGTCAAAGCGTGGCCCGGGAAAACCGAGGAGCAGAAGCAACGTCTGGCGGACGCCATCACACGCGACGTGATGACGATACTCGGTTATGGTCAGGAGTCCGTGTCAGTCGGCTTCGAGGAAATTCCCTCGGATAGGTGGAAGGAAGAAGTCTATCGTCCGGATATCGAGGCGCGTGCCGCAACGCTGTACAAAAAACCGGGCTACCGGATGTAAGCGCGCATCGCAGGCACGCCGGCTTTGACACGGGTCGCTCTGCAAGTGCAAGTCCCCGTGCCGAAGCCACGATGAAGTGCGGCTGCGCCTATGTCGACGCGGCGCGCTCGTCGAGGTGTTGCCGGGGACTGGCGGCCCGAGCCGCTCGCCGCATCGCTCGCCGTCGCTCATCGGCGTAACCTTTCGCCGTGCGTGCGGGCTTTCATGGACTGGATCGGGGGCGTATTGGCGCCGTATCTGGATTAGCGGGGTAGGGGCGACGTGTCGGGGGATGTGGTCCGTTGGCGTTATGCAAACTTGCCGACATCCGCGGCTTCCTTGACGAATCGTCCGGTCGCCAGCAGCGCCTGTTCGATGTCAGCGACGATGGCCCGATTGTTGACCGGCGCGGTCACGCACCATCCCCAGAGATCGTCGTCGATTTCATAGTGGCCGCGGGCATACGACCAATAGCTGAAATAGCGGTCCTGCGACCCGGCGATCTGCGGGTCGTCGAGGCCGTCCGGATGCGCGAGCCGGACGGAATGCAGCGCATCCCGGAGCATGGCGGCGACGTCGGGAAAGTCGGCCGCACGATGGTCGTCGAGTATTTCGACCAGCAGATCGCTACCGTGATAAACCGGTCGAACCCGGAATCGAATCGTGTGGATCATCGCTCGGTTTTTTGTTGCGGAAACGCGTGGCGCGCGCACCGATCGTCTGGCGATGCCTGAACGAACGCCGCAATGGCTTCCACCACACCGCTTGCCAAAGGGAGATCCGGGTTCGAATACGCGGCAAGATTGTCGTCGAGCGTATCCGTGTGAACGGCCTTGAGCACGTGATTGGCATTCGCGACGATCGTCAGCCGGGCGCCTGGACTCGCGTCCTTCAACCGTTGCGCGTCCTGCACGCCCACCTGAATATCGCGCGCGCCCTGCACGATCAGCACCGGTTTCGCATACCCGGCCAGAAGGGCCGCCGGATCGATGGCCAGTTCGCTCATCAGGAACCGCTGAACCTGCGGCCTGAACAACGGCATCAGTGCAGGATCGATCGTGGCTGCGTCGACCGTCTTCCCGGCTTCGAGCGATTCGAGTATCGACATCGCGTTGCCCAGAACGGCGGCATTCGCGGGGTTCGACCGCAGTTGCTGCGTCAACACCTGTGCGAGCGGCCGCCCCGGCGTGGACACGAGGATCAGGCCGTGGATGTCGGCGGTTTGCCGCGCCGCCGACAACGCGACCCATCCTCCCTCGCTATGCCCCAGCACCCATACGCGGCGCGCACCGGTCCGCGCACGGATGGCCGCCACCCACGCGCGGACGTCTGCCGCGTAGTCGTCGATCGTGACGTCGTCCGCTTCCGCGATCGCCGAAGCGCTACCGTACATGCCGCGCTTGTCGATGCGAACCGACGCGATACCTTGGCCGAGCAATCCTTCGGCGAGCAACCGGTAAGTCGATGCCTGAAGGCCGTTTGGTCCGTTGCCGTTCCGGTCGGTCGGACCCGATCCCGGCACGATCAGCACCACCGGAGCATCGCCCGCCGCTGGAGACGACAGCGTGCCGCTCAGCGGGCCGACAGGCCCCGGTATTTCGATTTCCGTCTGCATCATGTGTGAATGACGTTCCTGATCCGTGTGGTGATGAACTTCGGGCACGGCATCAACGTACCGAATCCCGCGCCTCGCCAAGCACCCATTCCGCAAACGCCTGTACCGGCGCCGCGCTCAATTCGATCGGCTCGGGCAGCACGAGGCAGAAGTTTTTTGTCACCGCTTTGCCGTCCGGCCAGGGCGCGACCAGACGCCCTTGCTCAAGCTCGGCCCCGATGTAAAGGCGCGGCACCAGTGCGACACCGAGGCCGGCCAGCGCGGCCTCGATCAGCATCGAATGGAGATCGTATCGCGGGCCGACCGCCGAATTGGTCAGCACGATGCCGGCCTCCTGCGCATAGATCTGCCACGCATCCGGATTCTGCCGCCGGTGAAGGCGCGGGAGCGCATCCAGCGACGGGTTCGCGCCAGCGTCTTCGAGCAGCGACGGGCTGCAGACGGGCACCAGCACCTCTTCCAGCAGCGGATGCAGATGCATGCCGGCCCACGCCGGATGCGCGAAATGAATGGCTGCGTCGAATCCGCTGCCGGCCAGGAGGAACGGCTCCATCCGTTCGGCGATGTGCACGGTGATGGTCGGATGCCGATCCTGAAAGCGCTTCAGCCGGGGGATCAGCCAGCGGGTCGCGAAGGTCGGAATCGCGGCGATATCGAGACTCGCGCCTGCCACGGGCTGGCCCATCAGATACAGGCTGTCCCGTTCCAGCCGATCGAGAATCTCGCGCACCTGCACCGCGTATCGCGTGCCGTTGGGCGCCAGCCGCACGCGGTTGCCGACGCGCTCGAACAGCGTCACGCCCAGAAACGCCTCCAGCCGGCCGATCTGGCGACTGACGGCGCCCTCGGTGCGGGCCAGTTCGTCGGCGGCGCGGGCGAAACTGCCGTGTCGGGCCGCCGCCTCGAAGGCCAGGAGCGCGGAATTGCTCGGAATCTTGCGTCGCATCGGGATCGAGTTGGTGAGTGCGCTCGACGGCCTGCTTGATCAAATATCACTGAAGGCTGATTTTAAGTCGATATCTGCGCGGAAAACAGCAGATTAGCATTACGTCACTGCACTGAATATCCCGCATTCGAAGCCCAGGATGCACATCCGTCACGAAGGACAATCCGATGATCTACACCGTGGAATGCAGCTTCGCCGACCCTGCCAGCGAAGCCGAATGGAATGACTTCTACAGTGCCGACAAGCTGCCGGCCCTCATCTCGGTGACCGGCTTCCACACGTCGCAGCGTTTCAGGGCGGTAAGCGACGGCTGCCCCGTCTACCTGGCCATTCACACGATCGACGGCCTCGACGTGCTGACCGGAGACGAATATCGGCAGAAGGGCGGCGGCAATTTCGCGCGCTGGCAGCAACACATCACCGACTGGCACCGCAATCTCTACGGCGATATCGGTCGGGCACCGGCGGTCGATGCCGGCGAATTGCTCGCGCTGAGTGCCGGCGGGCCCGATCCGCTGATCGGGCTGGGCCTGAAGCCGCTGGCCATGCAAGCCGTGGCGCTGGCGCAGTGCCCGGCGCGTCGCTGGCTCGCGGTCCTGCCGCGCCGCGACGCCGCGCTTGCCGGGAACCTGCCGGCCGGCCTCGACCTGTATGCGCCGATGACGCCGCAACTGACGAAGCAGGCCCGCGATGCCTAACGTGACGTTCCATATCGATGCGGACCGCATGCCGCCCGATGCGCGCCTCGCCGAACTGTCCGCCGACTGCGTCGAACTCTGTACGGCGGTTCTCCAGGCAGAAGTCCGGAACGTCCACGTCATTTACGTGGCGGTCCGGCACGGATGCGGGCATCCGGTTTACGCGGAAATCCAGTATCGCGAGGCGTCGTGTCGCCCGCTCGCGGTCATGAGCGCGTTCATGGAAGCGCTGGATCGCGCGATCGTTCGCCGCACGGGCCTGACGGCGCGCATCCGTTGTTTCGGTCATGCCGCGCCGAACCTTCACGCCCGAAACTAGCCGCTGCGGAGAAGCAGGATGTCCAACGTTACGTTTCCCGGCCGGCGTGTCGGGGATTTCACGATCACCGCGATCAGCGACGGCTACCTCACGGCCAGCCTCGATTTCCTGTCGAATATCGACGTGTCCGACGCTACCGCGATGCAGCGCGCGGCCGGGCAGCACGAGCCGTCCGCCGTGCATATCAACTGCTACGTGGTGCGCGGTGCGGGCCGCACGATTCTCGTCGACGCCGGGGCCGGCGGCATCAGGCAATGGGGCGGCCGCCTGATGGACAATTTGCGGCTGGCCGGCATCGACGCTGCCGCGATCGACACCGTCCTGCTCACCCACGCCCATCCCGACCATGTCGGCGGGCTGCTCAATGCCGCCGGACAGGTTGCGTTTCCGAATGCGGAACTCGTCGCGCATCGACGCGAGGTCGGATTCTGGCGCGACGACGGCAACCTGAGCCGCGCAAGCGAGCGCGCCCGCGGCAATTTCCGGATCGCGCGTCACGCATTCGATGCTTACGGCGACGCGCTCCGGACCGTCGACGAAGGCGAGGTGCTTCCGGGGATTGCTGCGATATCCCTACCGGGACATACCGACGGACACACCGGCTACCTGCTCGAATCCGGCGATCGGGGCCTGCTCGTGTGGGGCGATATCGTGCATTTTCCGCACATCCAGATCGAACGACCGGACGTCGCGATCGCATTCGATCAGGATGCGTCGCAAGCGGCGACGACGCGTTCGCGGCTGCTGGATCGGGTCAGCTCGGAAGGGCTGCTGATCGCCGGCATGCATCTGGGCGAACCCGGCTTCGCGCGCATCAGGCGAACGCACGGCGAATACGGGCTGTTTTACGAGACCGACGCATGAGGCGATGCACGCGGACGTGCGTGGTCGATACCCGGTGCCCGTGTTGCAGGCTGCCGCTCGAGGAGGACAATCCAGCCTGGACCCTCGTCGGCGGTCGCACGTCATGGCCCCATTCCAGCCCGATGGACGGCATACCGTCACGCCGCGGATCGTCGTTGCGGATCCGCGCAACCTGATCGTCTTCATCCGCGCGGTGTTCGACGCGGGAGGCGAATTCCGTACCGGTTTGCCTGCCGAGATCCGGATCGGCCGCCGTCGTGGTGATCAGCGGCGCAGACGGCCTGCGCGGTCCGATGCCGGCGTTTTTGCACGTGTATGTCCAGGACACCGATTCGACTTGTGGACGGGCGCTCGCGGCGCAAGCGATCCCGCTGGAAGCGCCCGCCGACATGCCGTACCGCGACCGGCGGCCGATGGTGAAGGATGCGTGGAGAAACGTCTGGCAGATCGCCACGCACCAGCGCGACCTGTCGATCGACGAGATTCGTTCCAGGCTCGGCGACGGCCGGTAGCCGCGCTGCTGCCTCCTTCCCTCTGTCGCAATCGTCAAGATTCGCGTCGCGTGCGGATAAAAGCCGCCCGTTCCCCGCGCCGTTAACCCGTTCGCAGCCTTCGCGCCTCGTCTTGCGTCACGGCGCGCGTCGTTCGTGTTCCGGAATTCACATCCGCCGCTGGCCGTGCCCGGCCGGCTCAAGGGAACGTCATGCGAAAACAACTCACTATCCGTGGTGGACTCGTCGCGACCATCGCCGGCTACACCGTGCTGCTCGTGCTGGTGGTCGGCGCAGGCATCGCGGCGCTTTATATGGGCAACGGTTCGCTCGAGGCGATGTACCGCGACGATACCGCGTCGCTGCTGCATCTGAAGACCAGCTCCGAGCGGATGCTGGTGCTGCGCGAACGCATGAGCGACGTCGCGCAGATCATCAGCGCCGGCCAGCCCGCGAAGGCGGAAGTCGCGCAACTCCACACGCTGCTCAAGCAGAGCGACGACGAGCTGGACGCGTACATGCGCCTGCATCCGCGCGACGCCGGCGAGCAGGCGCTGTTCGACACGCTGCAGAATCGCCGGCGCGCGCTGCTCGATCGCGTGTTCCTGAAGGCGCTGTCGCAGCTCGACGGCGACGACGCGTTCAACTTCCTCGACACCCAGCGCACCGCGCCGCCGGCATTGTTCGCCGCCTACCAGGAGGCGATCGATGCGCTCGAATCGTTCCAGGTCACGCGTCAGAAGGCGCGCTACGATGCGGCCGGTGCGAATTTCCACCGGATCGTATGGGGGATGGGGGCGGTCGCGGTGCTGGCGCTCGTCGTCGGCTTCGTTGCGCAGCGCGTGCTCGCGAAGGCGATCATCGGGCCGATCAATCTCGCGGTCGACCAGTTCGAAAAGATCTCGAAGGGCGACCTGACCGGCACCGTCGTCGTGCCGGGCGAGAACGAGATGGCGTATCTGCTGAATGCGCTGAAGCGGATGCAGGACGGCCTCGTCGAGACCGTCAGCCAGGTGCGCGCGAGCACCGAGACGATCGTCGGCGACGTGCGCACGATCGCGAGCGGCAACGTAGACCTGTCCGCGCGCACCGAGCAGCAGGCCGTGTCGCTGCAGCAGGCGGCCGCGAGCGTCGAGCAACTGACGGCGGCCGTGCGCCAGAACGCGGACAACGCGCGCGATGCGCGCACCTACGTCGAGGGCGCGGCCGGCATTGCATCGCGCGGCGGCGAAGCGATGCAGCGCGTCGTCGAGACGATGTCGGAAATCTCGCACAGCTCGACACGCATCTCCGGCATCGTCGGCGTGATCGAGAGCATCGCGTTCCAGACCAACATCCTCGCGCTGAACGCCGCCGTCGAAGCCGCGCGCGCGGGTGAGCAAGGGCGCGGTTTCGCGGTTGTCGCGAGCGAGGTGCGCGGGCTCGCGCAACGTTGCGCGGCGGCGGCGAAGGAAATCCGCGATCTGATCGGCCATTCCGCGCGACGCGTCGAAGACGGCAGCGGCCTCGTCGCCCTGGCCGGCTCGGCGATGGCCGAGCTGGTTGCGGCGGTCGAGCGCGTCAACACGATCATGGGCGAAACCAGCCAGGCATTCGACGAGCAGTCGTCGGGCATCGAACAGGTGAACGCCGCGGTGATCCAGATGGAGCAGACGATGCAGCGCAATGCCGCACTGGTCGAGGAGGCGGCGGCCGCGGCGCTGTCGCTCGACGAACAGGGCGCGCGGCTGAGTGCGGCGGTCGCGCAGTTCCGTCTGCGCGAAGCGGCGCTCGCGTGACGGGCGCGCTTATTGCGGTGCGTCGGGCAACGCGTAGTCGAAGCGGTACGCATGCCGGCCGTTGTCGATGTCGATGTGCATCGAACCGGACAGCCCGAGCAACTCGTCCGTGCCGGAATCGGGCACGACCGTGATCGACTGCGCCGGCTGCCCGCGCGTCATGGTGGAGCTGTGCTGCAGGACAAAACTGCCCTTGCGTCCGCCGAGCACGCCTGTGACGGTTTCCATCGCCACGTACCCGGCCGAACCCTGAACGCTGCTGCGAAACGCGAGCATTTCGCCTTGGCTGACGGCTTCCAGATCGCCGTGAAAATGCTTGCCCAGCGACATGCGGCCGAGCCCGCTGGGTTCGGCGACGCGACTCAGGGATTCCGGATTCAGCTTCACTTCGAATGGACCGCTGGCCTGCAGTTTCATTGGCGTTCTCCTCGTTGAATGGGCACTCCGCACTATAAGCCAAGCGGGTTCCGCCGACGGTGACCGAATGCCGGCCGTGTACGGGACGAGCCGTCGCGCCACCGCAGTCCGACATCTTCCTCTACTCATCGCCTTGACCTTGAAGCTGACTTGAAGCTTAGAGTCCTTGCTGAGGGCAGTGAATCGGCAGGCCGAGGATTTCGCCTGCCACGGTCGAGCATCGACGAGAGGCGACGAACATGGACAGACGTTTTACACAGGTCGAATTCGGGCCGCACACGGTCGACGTGCCCGAGGGCGGGTACTACGACCGGTTCCGGATGAATCCGGACCTGGACGCGGTGGCGCGCGATCCCGCGGCGGGGAACATCGATTTTTTCCGGCGAATTCCGAAGCGTCAGGTGGCGTCACGCGTGGGCCCGACCTGGGCGCCGAACTTCTACTACCGTTCCAGCAGCATTCAACTGCTGTTCCTTGCACCGCTCGACCGCTTGCGGACCATGCTGCCGATCCCGCTCGAACCGCTGCGGGCGCTGCCCGGATACGGGCTCGTCGCGCTGACGTTCTTTTCGTATTCGGTCTGCGACAACGATCCGTATGACGAAGTATCGGTCGCGGTGGTCATTCGCCGGCCCGGCGCGACAGGTTCGCACGCGCTGGAACTGATCGACTCGATGCGGCGCCGGAGTTTCTTCGCGCACGTGCTGGCGCTGCCGGTCACGACGGACATTGCGCGGGTACGTGGCGTACACGGCTATCAGTTGCCGAAGTGGCTCGCCGAGATCGACGTGAACATCGATGCCACCGCGCGCGCGCGTATCGCCGGCCCGGGCGGGCGGCCGGATCTGAGCCTGAGCGTGCCGCTGCCGACGCTGACCCACGTCCCGTCGCAATCGCACATGGGTACGACGACGATGGTCAATCGCATCGACGGCGAATGGCATCAGTCGTCGGTGCAGACCAACATGCTGTCGTTCGCGCAGCGCCTGTTGCCGCGCAACGTCGAGCTGGTGCGGCACGGCGGGCCGCTGAGCCAGTTGCTCGACGGGCTTGGCGCATCCACAATCATGCGTCTCGACGTGGTCAAGGATGCGCAACTGGTCCTGAATCTGCCGACGCCTTTGAGGGCGTTCGACGAATCCGGAAAGCCACGCTAACGATACGGATGCGTGCGACGTGCGCGCACGGAAGGAGTCGTCCATGCCTCAACCGACCTACGATCTCGTCGTATTTGGCGCCACCAGTTTCGTCGGGCAAATCCTGACCCGCTATCTGTCCGACTACCTGTCGGACGCGGGCGCCGGCGATACGTTGCGCTGGGCGATCGCGGGCCGCTCCGACGCGAAGCTCAGGCAGGTCCGGGATACGCTCGGCGCGGCCGGGCAGTCGGTGCCGATCATCGTCGCCGACGCGGCCGACGAAGCGCAGCTTCAGGCACTGTGCGCGCAAACGCGGGTGGTCGTGTCCACCGTCGGCCCCTACGCGCTGTACGGCGAGCCGCTGGTCAGGGTCTGCGCGCAAACCGGCACCGACTATTGCGATCTCACCGGCGAGACGCAGTGGATCAGGCGGATGATCGACCGGTACGAAGCCGCGGCCCGGCAATCGGGCGCGCGCATCGTGCATTGCTGCGGCTTCGATTCGGTGCCTTCCGACATGGGCGTGTTCTTCCTGCAGCAACAGGCGCGGCAGCAATGGGGCGAGCCGGCCGCTCATGTGAAGATGCGCGTCAAAACGCTGAAGGGCGGTGCGTCGGGCGGCACCGTGGCCAGCGTGATCAACGTCGTGCGCGAGGCGGCGGCGGATCCGGCATTGCGCCGCGAACTGCTCGATCCTTATTCGTTGTGCCCGCAACGGCATGGTTTCACGGTGCGGCAGCACGCGGTGCGATCCGCCGAATTCGATCGCGACTGCGGCGCGTGGATTGCACCGTTCGTGATGGCCGCGATCAACGAGCGCGTCGTGCACCGCTCCAATGCGCTGGCGGGCAATGCGTACGGCAGCCGCTTCACCTATGACGAAGCCGTGATGACGGGCACGGGCCTGAAAGGACGCGTGACCGCGCTGACGATGGTGGCGGGCCTCGGCGCATTCATGGTGGGCGTCCTCATCGGGCCGGTGCGCGGCCTGATGGCGCGCTTCCTGCTGCCGAAACCCGGCGAGGGGCCGAGCGTCGACGCCCAACGGGCCGGCCGCTACGATTTGCGCTTCTTCGGTCGCACCGACGACGGGCGAACCTTGCGCGTGAAAGTCACCGGCGATCGCGATCCCGGCTACGGCTCCACCGGCAAGATGCTCGGTCAGGCCGCGCTCGGCCTCGCGCTCGATTGCCGCCGCGACGGCGTGAAGACCGGCCGCGGTGGCGGTTTCTGGACGCCCGCGACGATGTTCGACGAGCGCTATATCGAGCGCCTGGTTCGCCATGCCGGGTTGTGTTTCGAGGTGATTTGAAGGCAGTCGCCATCCGCTATTCGAGCCGGGCGGGACGCCATGCAGGGGCCGGCGCCGGCGAGACGCCCGCGGGCGCTGCCCGCTACGCCCGGTTGCGCGTGCTTGCTCCGGTGCGGGCGGCCGTTTCGTCCAGGATCATTGCGGCGAATTCGACGGCCGCCGGCATCCGCGCGTCGTGCATCATCACGAATTCCATCTCCGGCAGTGCCGGCAAGCCGTCGGGCAAGCCGAGTTCGCGAAGCGTGTCGTCGATCGCGCTGCGCGGCACCGGTGCGATCGCGATGCCGGCCCGTGCGAAGGTGCGGATGCCGGTCACGCTCGGGCTTTCGCACGCGATCCGGTAACGCATGCCGGCCAGCGCGAGCGCCGTGATGGCGGCGCCGCGATACGGGCACGGATCGGGGAAGCACGCGAGCGGCACGTCGCCTTCCGGCAGCGGCTCATGCCGCGCGAACGCCCAGACGAGCGGCTCTTGCCACAACGTCGCGCCATGGCCCGAGTGCGAGCACCGGCTGCCGATCACGAGATCGAATTCGCCGTCGGCATGCCGTCGAAACAGGCTGTCGCCGATATCGACGACGAGCTCCAGCCGCAGGCCGCGTCGCGCGGCGCCATGGCGGCGCATCAGGTCCGGCAGCCAGCCGCCTGCGAAATCCTCCGACACGCCGATCCGCAGCTTGACGTCGACCGCGTTACCCGTTCCCAGCCTGGCGCGCGCTTCCGCGCTCAGGTTGAGCATCGCACGCGCGTAGCCGAGCAGCGTTTCGCCGTGCGGGGTGAGCGTCACGCTGCGCGTATTGCGCACGAGCAGTGTCTGGTCGACCTGTTGCTCGAGGCGCACGATCTGCGCGCTGACCGCGGACTGGCTGAGGTTCAGCCGGCGCCCGGCGCCGGTGAAGCTGCGCACGTCGGCGACTGCAACGAACGTATGAAGCAGCGCGGTGTCGAGAGGGGGGGCATTCATCACCAATCCGGGTTAATTCGATCAATTAATATCGTTTCCGGATTATAGGCCGACCCGCTAGGCTGCGAAGTGCAGTGGGCGAGCGCGCATCCCGCGCGCCGTCGTCACTTCTGGCAAGGACCGGCGTCATGACACGCGTGCTCTATATCGAAGGCTCACCCAACAAGGCATATTCGGCGTCCATCGAGGTATGCGACGCGTTTCTCGACACATACCGGCAAGTGCATCCCGATCACGAGATTCGGAAGCTCGATATCTGGGATCTGCCGATGCCTGAATTCGATGCCGCCGCGCTGGCCGCGAAATATGCGGGATTGAGCGGCACGGCATTGACGCCGGAGCAGGCGGCAGCGTGGCGGCAGATCGAGCGGCTCGCGGCGCCGTTCCACGCAGCGGACAAGTTCCTGTTCGGCGTGCCGCTGTGGAATTTCAGCATTCCGTACAAACTCAAGCACCTGATCGACGTGATCTCGCAGAAGGATGTGTTGTTCACGTTCGATGCAGCGGGTTTTGCCGGCAAGCTGATCGGCAAAAAGGCGGCGGTGGTCTACGCGCGCGGGCTGGCCTATCAGTCGCCGGGGTCGTTGACGCCGGCTGCCGAGTTCGATCTGCAGCGCCCTTACATGGAAACGTGGCTCAGGTTCGTGGGCGTGACGGACGTCACCGGGATCGTCGTCGAGCGCACGTTGTTCCCGGACGGGAAGGTCGACCGCAGCCGCGCGATCGACGAAGCGCGGGCGATTGCGCGCACGTTCTGACGTCGCCGCGCGCTGCATCCGCGCGGGCCGAGGGTCAGCGCCCGCCGCGTGCGATGGCGAGCGCGACGCCGAAGCCCACCAGCAGGCATCCGAACGTGCGATCGATCCAGTGCCGCAGCGCCAGCAGGCGATCGCGGACGGCCGTGGCGGAGAAACAGATCGCCACGAGGCTGAACCAGCCGGCATGTGCGGCCGCGATGAATGCGCCGTAACCGATCTGCACGATCAGCGGCGTGTCGGGGCGCACGGCCTGCATGAACAGGCTGACGATGAACACCGTGGTTTTGGGATTCAGCGCGTTGGTCAGAAAGCCCGTGCGCAGCGCGGCGAGATCGGACAGCGGCGCCACGCGGGTGTCTGCTTGCGCGTCGCCGGCTTTCGTCATGAGCATCTTTGCGCCGAGGTAGATCAGGTACATCGCGCCGATCAGCTTGACGGCGTTGAAGAGCCACAGCGATTGTCGGATCAGGAGCCCGACGCCCAGCAGCGTGTAGCTCACGTGGACCGTCACGCCGAGCCCGATCCCGCATGCGGTGAACACGCCGGAACGACGCGACAGCATCAGGCTGTTGCGCGTGACCATCGCGAAGTCAGGCCCCGGGCTGATGACGGCCAGCAGCGTAATGGTGACTACGACTATCAGTTCGGTCATGGTGTTGCTCCAGCGATGAATGGGTTGATGGCACAATCGTATCCATCGTGCTTCATCGGGGAAAACGATGTTTTCTGACCAGAATGGTGAGTCTGGATCACAGTCGATTCGGACGAACCTGCCGTCGCTGATGGCGCTGCGTTGTTTCGAGGCGGCGGCGCGTCACGAGAATTTCAGCCGCGCGGCCGACGAGCTGTACCTGACCCATGGCGCGGTCAGCCGCGCGGTACGTCTGCTCGAGGACGACCTGGGCGTGGCGCTGTTCGTGCGACGCAGTCGTCGCGTGTTCCTGACCGATGCCGGCCGCACGCTCGCCCAGGCCGTCCATGATGGCCTGGGGCTGATGCGTCACGCCGCCCACGCATTGCGCACCGAGGCCGCCCGTGCGCGACGTCCGGTCCTGTCGTGCGAGCCGACGCTCCTGATGCGCTGGCTGATTCCGCGCTGGCCGGATTTCCAGGCGCGGCATGCGGGCGTCGATATCCATCTGGCCGCCGCGGGCGGGCCGTTCTCGTTCGACGACGGTATCGACATGGCGATTCGTCGCAACGATTTCGCGTGGCCGGCCGGGTATCACGCGGAACGTCTGTTCGCCGAACGGGTGGGGCCGGTTTGCCGGCCGGACAAGGTCGGCGCATGGTTTGCGTCGCGTCGCGGCGGCCGCGCGTTGAAGCCCGACGCTGCGCTGCTGCATACGCAGACCCGGCCGGACGCATGGCACGCGTGGGCGGCGGCGGCGAAGCAGCCGGCCGCGAACGGGCGCGGGCAGCGGTTCGATCACTTCTACTTCAGTCTGCAGGCGGCCGTCGCGGGGCTTGGGGTGGCGATCGGGCCGTGGCATCTGGTGCGCGACGACATCGAAAGCGGTGTGCTGGTTGCGCCGATGGGGTTCGTCGAGGATGGATCGGATTACTACCTGTTGACGCCGGCGCCGGTGGCGGACGGGAGTGCGCAGGCGGCGTTGCTGGGCTGGTTGAGGGGGCGGGTTTGACGGCGGTTGCCAGGCGGGCCTTCAAACAGGCGGCGAAGCGTGTGCCCGAAGCGCCGGGGTGATTCAGGCGATGGCAGGCGTGGCATGCCTCGCCGCTGTCAACGGACCGGCACGGACCGGTCGTCGCGTTGAACCAGGACTCGTGCCGCCCGCACGAGATGGCGATTGATCGTCGGAATCAGCGAGACGGGAATCTCGTGAGGGCCGGCAGTTCGAAAATCGGCTACGTGCATGATATGAACCAACCCGACGTTGAACTGAACGAATGCTTCGATGTCCGGGTCGTCCCGGATCGCGCTGCCCGAGCGCAAGGAAAGTTCAGTCGACGACATAGCGCTCGCGGATTTTTTGGATTGTGGCAAGTTTCGTCGAGCGGCTTCAAGGTCGCCTTGGGCAGGGAGCGACGACTGTCTCTGTATCCGGAATGGGCAGCGCAGTGGTTCCGCGCTACGCTCGTCGGCATTGATCGACGCAGATGCCAGACTGGTCTTTGCCGAATTCAATTGCACGCGACGCGGGGTTTCCCGGGAACAAGCCGTCGCGATCGACATTGCAGGCGACGAACAGAGTTGGCGCAAAGATCGACATCGTCACCATTGCGTGCAAACCTGAGTGTTGCAAGGGCAATACCGGATAGCCGGCCAGACGCACGGGCGTGGCAGATTTCGACCGGCTTTGCCGAAATGGCGCATGATGGCGTGCGCGTCGCTAAAAGATCGTTGCGATGTGCTTTATCGCACCTGTGAATGAGCGTGGATAAAGTTGCACTCATTCTTCATCTTTTTTACAAAACATTTAACGACGCGCGTGCAACCCCGGGCGATGTCGGGCCGCAGCGAACATTTCCCGTCGCCTTTAAACCCGCATCTTTACCCGACCATCCACGACGAGGCGCGGCGATGCTACTTCAAACCGGTAATTTATTCAGCGCCGAAGGGCGGCGCGGCGGCGACGAGCGAATCGACATGCTGGTCACGGGCCCGCACGTGAACGTCGAGCGAATCGTATCGATGGGGCATGCGAGCCCGGACGGGTTTTGGTATGACGACTCGCGCGCCGAATGGGTCGTGCTGCTGTCCGGCGCGGCCGTGCTCGAATTCGAAGCGGATGCAACGCGGCTCGATATGCGCGCGGGAGATTACGTGCTGATCGAGCCGCATTGCCGTCATCGTGTCGCGTGGACGCATGACGAAATGCAAACCGTCTGGCTTGCGATCTATTACGAACGCTGAAGAAAGGATTGGCGTGCGGCACGATCGGTCGATTGACCCGTGCGCGACACGCCGATCGTGCAAAACCTCGTCAACCGGAACGGCCTTGGAAACCCGCCGGTATCGATGCCCGACTCAATGCCCAAATCGCCGGACAGCGCGTTGAATCGCGCGCCGGATCATGCCGGCAATCTTATTCCTGGATCAGGAATCGATTGCGATTCTTCGCATCCTTGATCCATGCGGGCGCGCGACCGCGGCCCGACCAGGTCGCGCCGGTCTTCGGATCGCGATACTTTGCCTGCACGGGAGCGCCCGCTTGTTTGGCCGGCCGACCGCGGCGCGTACCGAAAATGTCTTTTTCGGTAATGCCGTATTCCGCGACTTTGGTGCGGATGTCGTCGACGATCGCCTGGAATTCAGCGACGCGCGCTGCTTCGGCTTTCTCGGCCAAAGCGTCCATTTGAGCTTTCAGTTCCTTGTAAGTTGCCATATATCACTCTTCAGGTTGTGTCCATACATGATAGCGGTTTCAACCGGAAATGATAAAGAAAATTGCGCCGACTACGAATTCCATTGCCGATATGGCAATGCACGACTGCTTCGAACACCTGAGAAGTGGTTTGACTTGAATCGTTTGCGTCCGATCTTCTCCGGCGAGACACGCTGCGGAGACTCAATTATTCTTTATCTTTTTTCAGAGGGATTGGGGAATTCACTGATGAACAGGGATGACACGCTGAAACAAGTTGCAGCCGAATTCGGATTCGATCCGGACGAAACGATCAGGATCGGCGGAAAGTACACGCCCGTGCTGGTCGACGGAAGCACGGCCTACATTGCCGGCCAGGTGCCGCGTATCGGGGAAGTGGTGCATTTCGTCGGCGTCGTGGGCGAATCCGTTTCGCTGGACGATGGCCGCCGCGCGGCCGGCATCTCGGCGCTGCGCGCGCTGTCGCTGATCCGCAAGCATTGCGGCACGCTCGATGCGATCGCGACGGTGCCGCGCATGACCGTGTACGTGCGCAGCGCGCCCGGCTTCACGATGCAAAGCGAAGTGGCCGACGGCGCGTCCGACGTGTTGTACGCGGTGCTCGGCGACGCCGGCGTCCATACGCGTTCGTCGGTCGGCGTGCTGCAATTGCCGAAGGGTGCATCGGTCGAAGCGGATTTCATTTTCGGGCTGAACCGCGGCGGTGCCGCCGGTTGATTCGCCGTGGCTGGCCGACGGAACGCGCCGCCTGGCGTCGATCAGCGCGCCGTGCGCGAACGGGCGGCTTCGGGCGTCATTCCGGTCCATTCACTGAATGCGCGGAAGAACGAATTCGGATCCTGGTAGCCGAGCAGGAAAGCGATCTGACTGTAGGGCAGATCCGAGCGATCGAGGTAATGCCACGCGAGCTTCTCGCGAACTTCCGCGAGCAGCGTTTTGAAGTTCGCGCCTTCATCGCCGAGCCGCCGCTGCAGCGTCCGCTTGCTGATCGCGAGCGTTCGGGCGACGCCGTCCGTGGTGGCGAGCCCGCCCGGGATCAATTCGAGCAGCGCCGCGCGCACGCGCTCGACGATGCCGGCTTCGGCCGACAACGCGTCGAGGCGGCGGCGCAGGTCGGGCTCGAAAATCTGCCACATCGCATGGTTCGCGGTCACGAACGGACGCCGCGCATCCTGCAGCGCCATGCTGACGGAAGGCGCATCGCCGTACTGTGGCGTCACGCCGAAAAAGCGCGCATAGCCGGGGTGCGGGCGAACGTCGCGCGGCAGCGTGACGGCGCGCGCCGGCAACTCGGTGCGGGTCGCGAGCCGTGCCAGTTTCACGAAGAAGCCGAGTTCGGCCGCGACCAGCATGCCGGGCGGCGGCACCTCACGTTCCAGGAAGTCGACGGCGAGGGTGAGTGCGTCGGCCTCGTGCGATACACGCAACCGGATCGGGCCGATCAGCGGCTTGAACTGGCTGATCCGCCGGATCGCGATCTCCAGGTTGGGACTGCACAACGCGGCGAACAGCGGCGGATCGAAGGCTTCGACCGAGAGCAGATCGAGGATGCGCAGTGCGACGGCCGGCATGTTCGCCATGTCCTCCATCGCACGCCACATGCGGAAGTACTCACGGGTCGTCAGCCCGTTCTCCGGCCGCGTGAACAGATCGGCGGGCAATTGCGCGTGCCGCAGCAGTTCGTCGGCGCGCAGGCCGAGATCGACCATCACGACCTGCCAGCCCGGCGAAATCGCGAAGCGGTTCATCGCCGCAATTGCCCGGTTTCGACGAGTTGCTGAAAGAAATCGTTCATCGACTCGGCGAGCGGGCGATAGCGGATCCCCAGTTCGTTGCGGCTGCGGCTGTTGTCGGCGCGCCAGGGCAGCCCGATGTTGCGGGCGACCACGCGGCGCGTCACGCTCTTGTTCGCGAGCGGGCCGACCAACCACACCAGCCATTTGGGCAGGATGCGCCGCGGAATCGGGTAGTCGGCGCCATACCGATCCAGCAGCGTGGCGGCCATCGCCGGCAGGCTCGTGTCGTGCGCCGACACGATGTAGCGGCCGTTGGCGTTCGGCAGGAACGCCGCACGCAGATGCGCGTCGGCCACGTCGCGGACATCCACGGCGCCCAGGCCGAGATCCGGCACGCCGGCCTTCATCGTGCCGTTGCCCATCTGCCGCACGATCTCGAAGCTTTCCGATGTCGCATACGGGTTGATGCCGGACCCGATCACGAGCGACGGGTTGACGGTCACGAGATCCCAGCGTTGCTGCTGGCGGGCGATCTTCCACGCTTCGCGCTCGGCAACCGTCTTCGAATACGAATAGGGCTGATGGGTCAGCGACGAACTGGTGTTCCAGATCGCTTCGGTGAACACACCACCGGGTGTTGCGGCGAGATCGGCGTTGTCGCCGTAGATCGCGGCGCAACTGCTGGTCAGCACGACGCGCCGCACCGACGGCGTGCGGTTGGCCGTCTCGAGCACGTTGCGCGTGCCCAGCAGCGCCGGATCGACCAGCTCCTTCTGCGGATCGGTGACCGTGACGGTGAACGGCGACGCGGTATGGAACACGGTCCCGCAACCGGCCATTGCGTCGGCATATGACCCGGGTTCGAGCAGGTCGGCGCGGAAATAGCGGATCGTGCCGGGCTTGCCGGCCGCGATGCGCTGCAGATGCTCGAGCTTGTCGGGGCTGTCGGGGTCGCGCACGGCCGCGTGGACCGTCAGGCCGGCCTCGAGCAGCCGCTGCACGAGCCAGCCCGCGACGTAGCCGGTTGCGCCCGTCACCATGACGGGCAGGTCGGTATCGATATTCATGGACGGGATTCCGTTGCAGAGATGATGCGCCATGATGCCGCCTTTTGCGCGCCACTTCACTCGCAAAGCGCGCCAATCGACATGCAGGGCGCGACAGCATCGCGACGTACGCAGGCTCATGCGAGCGCCATTCACGCGATCGGATCGACGGCGTCATGCGCATCGGACCGTCTCTGTACGACGCGCTCGCGAGCGACGGCGGGAAATTCCGCGGCGCGCTGTTTCGCGCCAATGCTCGGCCTTCCTATCGAGTGGATGACGACTGGAACGATGCCGCGCTGGAACATCACGAACCTGGTGGTGCATCCGGGCCCCCGGACGGGCGGGAAAGGCTGGAGCCGCGGGACTGACGTGTGACGTGCGCGGCATCGCGTGCGACGAAAAGGCACGTCGTTCTCGGCGGTCGATTCGTCAGATGTGAAAGCGCGCGATTCGTCGTGCGGTAGCGTCCCGCTCCTGTCTTCATCTCCGTCATTTCCGGAAGCCGCGACCTGACCGATATCAACCGGCATCCCCACTTTTGGGGATGCCGGCGCCGCGCGGTACGCCTACGATGATCAACAAGGCACCGGGGACCGGATATCACCAGAACAATCGAGCAGGCCTGTCGTTCCGTGTCGATCGCCACAGTCGTCGCGTAAGCTGATGTGCAACGTAGGCGGTGCGTCGTTGGCGCCGCGAACGACGGCGCGTTGATGACGGAAGGCCTGATGTCGTATTTCGGGGAATTTCGATCAATATGCTCGCACGAGACTATGTGGAACGAGAGCTCTCGCATATCCAGCGCATGGTGGCGCTGCTGGACAGCGAGACGGACGTCGACGACGTGTCGATGTCGGGCGCGGGACGCGTCAGGCATCCGAGTTACTGGCGCGGGCGCATCGAGGAACTGCTGTCGACGCCCGACGTGCCGCGTCACGTCCGAAAGCTGAGCGAAGCGGTGCTCGCGAAGATCGACGAGATGGAAGCGCGATTCGCGACGATGAAGTAAGTGCATCGTCGGGAGCCGGCGCCGAACCGCGTGCCATCGCATCACGATCGGCCTCGAACGCCGCCACTTGCGACAACCTTTCGTTCCGCGCCACCCGCGCCACCCGCGCCACTCGCGCAGGCCGCCATCCGCCGTCTGCGTCAACGCCGATTCCACGGCCGCCGTGTCAAAAACGACCATTACGTCAGACGAGAAACGGTAACAAACGTGGTATTTCGATCAAACCCGCATCGGCAATTTGAACAATGAGGCCGATTGAGTAAGATGCCCGAACGACGTTCGACGAAAACGCACGGCGCGGGGTGGCCAGATGCAGATGAACGGGTTGATTCCATCGGCATGGATCGATGACATCTACGCCGCGGCACTGGGCGATCAACGATGGGAAGCGGTGCTGGACGGGCTGCGCTTGTCGGTCGGCGCACGCATGGCCACATTGCTGTCGTTCGACGATGCGGCGAGGCTGCCGGCGATCGAACAGGCGGCCGGCGACGATCCGTCGTGGGTCGCCGCGTGCCACCACAGCTACAACACCGAGTTCTACCTGTACGACCCGGTCGTGCCGGTTGCCGCCGACTGGCCGGCGGGGCGCTGGTTCGAGGACGTCAAGCACCTGTCGGTGCGCGAGCGCACACATGGCGTGTTCTACCGGGAATTCCTGCAGCCGTTCGGGCTCGGCAGCATCTCGGGCCTGTACATTCATCGCGGCGAAGGCGCCGGCGCGTTCCTGAGCGTACAGGGCGGCCCGGAAGCGCAAGGGCTGTCCGACGCGCAGCGCCGCACCATCGAAATCATGGGCGCTCACATCAGCCGCGCGCTGCGCATCCACGCACGCATCGGCGAGCTCGAAGCGCGCGTGGCCGCCGCGGAGTCGGCGCTCGATGCGGTGCCGGTGCCGGTATTCCTGCTCGGCGCGCAGCGCGAGCTGCGCTATATGAATCGCGCCGCCCAGCAGCTGATCGCCGCTGAACCGGCGCTGCGGATCGTGAACGGACGGTTCGCGCCGGAAGGCTGCGTCGACGATGCGCAATGGCGGCACGCGTTCGCGCGCGGCGGGCTGTTGCTGCGGCGTACCACTGGCGAACCGCTGCCGCTCGCGCTGATTCCCGTTCCCGAACAGTCGCGCCTCGCGCGCGAACGGCCCGGCGTCGCGGCGCTGATGACGGCCGCCGACCTGCGCTCGCCGGTGGCGCGCGCGCAGCGCTTGCGGGTGTTCTACGGGCTGTCGTCGGCCGAAGCCGATCTCGCCGTGCTGCTGTGCTGCGACGGGCATTCGCCGCAGGAATGCGCGGCGCTGCGCGGCGTGTCGATCGGCACGGTCCGCGCGCAGATCAAATCGATCTACACAAAGACGGACGTCGCGCGCGCCGCGCAACTGACGTCGCTCGTCATGCAGACCTGAACGATCGATGCACGCGCGCGCGGCGGCGTTTTGACCTATCCGCCGCCGATTCCCTGCAGTATCTTGCCGGTCCCGCCGCAGACGGTGCATGGCTGACCCTCCACCCGGCCGGTGCCGCGGCAGACGCGGCACGTGTCCTCGCCGATGCCCGGCGCGTCGGCCGGGCCTTCGTCGCCGGCGTTCGGCGAGGCAGCCGGGTCGGGGGTCGCTGATGGCTTCGTGGTCGACATCACAGGCTCCTTTCGCGTTGCGTGATGTCACGGCGAGCATCGCGCGTGCCCACGAGCCGGCACGCGCGACGGCGACGGCAGGGCCGCGCGTTACAGCGCCGGCGCCCACGTCGACCCGAACGGGTTCGACTGGTCGATGCCCGGGAAGTCGACGAACGCCTTGCTGCAGTCGAGCACGCTGGCCGGATCGATCGCATGGACCGCGCTGCCGTTGACGACCACCCGGTTCGCGGTCGACGGGAACACCGGCAGGTTCACGTTGCGCAGCGTGAGGTTCGCGTCGGACGCGATCGTCGCGATGCCGTCGGGCGTATCGGCCACCACGTCGGTCAGCGACATCACGAGCGGGAACGCCGGCTCGCCGTAGCCGCCGGTGTTCGCCTCGAAGCCCTGCAGCTTCACGCCGGCCGCGCCCTCGATCACGACGTTCGCGAGCGAGATGTCGTGGAAGTTCGGATACAGCGGGCCGCTCGCGGGCACGGCCTTGGTGCTGTAGTACGGCGTGAACAGCAGCGCGTTCTTCGCATCGCGGATGCAGATATTCGCGTAGTGGATGTTGCTCACTTCGCCGCCGCGCGCATAGTCGGACTTGATGCGCAGTCCTTCTTCCGAATCGCGGAACGCGTTGTCGTACACCTGAACGTTGGTCACGCCGCCGTTGGTCTCGCTGCCGATCGAGATGCCGTGCCCCCAGTAGATGTGGTTGTGCGCGATCACGACGCCCCATTTGCGATCGGCGCGCACGTCGCGATTGCCGTCGATGCCGAACAGCCCCGAGCCGGCGGGCGCCGGATTGTTGCTGCCCTTGAGCGCGATGTCGTCGTCGCCGGTGCTCACGTAGTTGTACGCGAACACGAAGTTCTTCAGGTAGCCGTCGAACGAGATCGCGGCGGCGGACGTCGTCGTGCTGCCGGTCGACAGCGCCACCGACGTCGGCTTCGACGCGGAGCCCGGGTCGAACGCGTCGGTGTTCTTCACGTTGTCCGCGTTGAACGTCTGCCCGTTGTACAGCGGGTTGCCGTTGCCGGCCGGGTTCGCGAACGCGGCGAGCGTCGGCGTCTGCACCTTCACGTTCCAGATCGTCAGCCCGTCGACGCCGCTCGGCACCACGTGGAAATTCGGGCTGTTGTTCAGCGTGATGCGGTACAGCGTGAGGTTCTTCGCGTAGTTGAACACCATCAGCCGGAAATTCGACTGCGAGCCGAAGCCGGTCGTGCCGTTCTGCACCATGTTGCCGAGATACGCGAGATCCCACCACGTCATGTTGCGCACCGTCGATTTCGAATCGACGACCGTGCCGCCGTCGTCGCATGCGGTGCCGTCGGGCGCCACGGTGCCGCTCTTGTACGCCGCGTAGGTGTTCGAGCAGGTCAGGTCGACCTTCATCAGCGGGTATTTCGCATCGGACGTCACGAGCTCCGCGTAGCCGCGCCCGTCAATCCGGCCGTCGCCGACCACGGCCGCGTTGACGAGGTTGGTGCCGGTGATCAGCGCGGCGCAGTTCGACGAGCTGCCGGCTTTCGTCGCGCTGACGGCCGTGTTGCCGCAGTACGGGCCGGCGGCGTTCGGCGAATACGCCTTCACGTCGCGCGACGCATACAGCGTGGCGCCCTTGTCGATCCACAGCGTGACGCCGGACGGCAGCGTCAGCGGCCCGCTGATGAAGCCGTTGCCGGGCCCCGCGCGATTGACGACGAGCCGCACCGCGAACTTGCTCGCGCGGTACTTCGGCTTCGCGAGTTCCTCGCCGGACGCGCCGGCGAGGTTCGCGTTCGGCGCGGCGGCCGTCTTCTGCGCGGCGGTGGCCGCGGCGTCCGCCGCCGCGATCGTCGCGCCCACTTCGGCGTCGACCGCCGCGCCGCAGGCGTCGAGCGCGGCCTGGATGCGCGCCTGGTCGGGGTTGGCCGTCGCGGTCGACACGGCCTTGCCGACGCCGGCCGTCGACGGATCGGCCTCCGGCGGCAGCGAGCCGTCGGGGCGGCTCACGAGCGTATTGGCGGCTTCGAGCGTGCTGCACACCTGCGTGTCGGCGGGCAACGCCGGTTCGGGTGGCAGGTTCGGGTCGACGGTCGTCGTGCCGACCTGGAACACGCTGGTCGCGGGCGGTGCGGTCGACGCCGCGCCGCCGCCGGTACTCGCGTCGCCGCCGCCGCACGCGGTGAGCGCGGCGGCGGTGGCGAGCAGCGCGGCGAGCAGGCCGAGCGCACGCGGGCGTCGGCTGGGCGGGGAATCCGGCCGGGAATGTGGCCGGGCAACGGAAAGTGTCATGACGGAGATCTCCTGAAGAGGCATCGGCTGCGCGATGCCGGGCTGGTATCGGGTCGTTCGGGCGGCGCGGGTCGCCGCGACGCGAGCGCGGGCGGTGACGGGCAGCGGGCAACGCTGAAGCGGGGGAGAGCGGCCGCCGGCGCGGTTCGTCGGGCCGCGCGCCACGGGCGCGAATCGCGTCGTGCGGGATGCGGGCCGGCGCGCGCTCGTGGCGCCGCGGCGGCGTGACAACATCGTGATCAGTCATCCTATAACGACGGCAAGCGAAGCGAAACAAGGCCGCCGGATGTCGGGAAACCGCCACGTCGGTATCCCGTTTGCATGCCGACCCGTTTCCGGAAAACGTTTCGCGAAAAAGCGCGGAAACAGAGAATGCGATTCCTCGATTCCCGTCAAAAGCCCTTGATAGCAGCGGTTATAGGGGTATGCACCAAGTGAGTTAAACGGTTAACCGACGTACATTCGCTCGACACGTCATACGACGTATGACTCTGCGGTTCAAGGAAGCGTACCGGCGACGCAGGCGCCTGCCGACGGATCGCCGCACAACAACGATCGACCATCAAGGAGACTCACCATGAAGCACCGATTCACCGGCTCCCGTACCGCCCTGGCCGTCGCACTGATGGCCGGTTTCGCGATGTCCGCGCAGGCGCGCGTGTTCCGTTCGGCGGACGTGCACGGCGACACCTTCCCGACCAACATGGCCGTGAAGTTCATGGGCGAGGAACTGTCGAAGCAGACGGGCGGCAAGGATTCGATCAAGGTGTTCGGCAACAGCGCGCTCGGCTCCGAGAAGGACACGGTCGACCAGGTGCGGATCGGCGCGATCGACATGGCGCGCGTGAACGGCGCGTCGTTCAACGAGATCGTGCCGGAATCGCTGATTCCGTCGTTCCCGTTCCTGTTCCGCGACGTCGCGCACTTCCGCAAGGCGATGTACGGGCCGGCCGGCCAGAAGATCCTCGATGCGTTCACCGCGAAGGGGATGATCGCACTGACGTTCTACGAGAGCGGCGCGCGCTCGATCTACGCGAAGCGCCCGGTGCGCTCGCCGGCCGACATGAAGGGGCTGAAGGTGCGCGTGCAACCGTCCGACCTGATGGTCGACGAGATCAAGGCGATGGGCGGCACGCCGACGCCGATGCCGTTCGCCGAGGTGTACACGGGCCTGAAGACGGGCCTCGTCGATGCGGCGGAAAACAACCTGCCGTCGTACGAGGAAACCAAGCACTACGAAGTCGCGCCCGATTACTCGGAGACGCAGCACGCGATGACGCCGGAAGTGCTGGTGTTCTCGAAGAAGATCTGGGACACGCTGTCGCCGCAGGAGCAGGCGGCGATCCGCAAGGCGGCGGCCGATTCGGTGCCGTACTACCAGAAGCTGTGGACCGCGCGCGAGGCGTCCGCGCAGCAGCTGGTGACGAAGGGCGGCGCGAAGATCCTGCCGGCCGCGCAGATCGACCGCGCGGCGTTCGTGAAGGCGATGCAGCCGCTGTGGACCAAGTATGAAAAGACGCCGCAGATGAAGCAGATCGTCGACGAGATCGAGGCCACCAAGTGACGCGTCGCACTTCCCTGAACAGCGCGGCGGCCGCGGGCGCGTCGGCCGCCGCCCCCGACGGCGCGGCGCCGGCGCGGCCGCACGCCGCGCCGCTGCTGCGCTGCGTGAACGACGTGCTGTTCCGCGTGCTGGCGGGAATCGCTTCAGCATGCCTCGCGGTACTCACGGTGCTGGTGTTCTATGCGGTCGTGATGCGCTACGTGTTCGAGAATGCGCCGGATTTCGTCGAGCCGATCGCGCTGTTGCTCGTGATCGTGATCGCGATGTTCGGCGCGGCGATGAAGGTGCGCGACGGCGGCCATATCGGCCTCGATTCGCTGGTGCGCCGGCTGTCGCCGAAGGCGCGCACGGTCGTCATCGCGATCCAGCACCTGAGCCTGATCGCGTTCGCGATCATGATCATGATCGGCTGCGGCAGCATGGCCGCCGAGACGATGGGCGACCGCATCCCGATCATCGGGCTGCCCGAAGGCGTGCGCTACCTGATCACGATGCCCGCGGCGGTTGCGATCATCTTCTTCTCGCTCGAGCACCTGCTCGCGCTTCGTCGTACTTCGTCGGGACAATAACGCCATGGAACTCGCGATCCTGTCCGTCAGTTTTCTGATCTTCCTCGTGCTCGGCGTGCCCGTGTCGTTCGCGCTCGGCATTGCGTGCGTGCTCACCTACCTGGTCGAAGGCCTGCCGATCGCGACCGCGATGCAGGCGATGATCTCGGGGATGAACGCGTTCTCGTTCCTCGCGGTGCCGTTCTTCATCTTTTCCGGCGAACTGATGCTGCACGGCGGCATCGCGGACCGGATCCTGCGCTTCGCGCAGGCGACCGTCGGCCACTTCCGCGGCGGCCTCGGGATGGCGAACGTCGTCGCATGCACGCTGTTCGGCGGCGTGTCGGGCTCGCCGACCGCCGATACGTCGGCGATGGGCGGCGTGGTGATTCCGCTGATGAAGCGCGAAGGCTACAGCGCCGCGTACGCGGTCAACGTGACCACGCACGCGTCGCTCGCCGGCGCGCTGATGCCGACGTCGACCAACATGATCATCTACGCGTTCGCCGCGCAGGGCATCACCGGGATGCTGCACGGCCAGCCGGTGAGCGGCGTGTCGATCGGCGACCTGCTGTTCTCGGGCCTCCTGCCGGTGTTGTGGGTGATGGGCTTCGTGCTCGCCGCCGCGTACTGGCAGGCCGTGCGTCACGGCTATCCGCGCCGCGAGGACGGCTCGTCCGCGCTGCCGCGGTTTCCCGGCTGGTATGCGGTGCTGCGCAGCTTCGTCGGCGCGGTGCCCGGGCTGATGGTGATCGCGATCATCCTCGTGTGCGTCGCGAAGGGCATCGCCACAGCGACCGAGGCGGCCGCGATCGCCGTCGTGTACTCGCTCGTGTTGACCGCGGTGGTCTACCGGACGCTGACGGCCGAGAAGCTGCGCCGCGCGCTGTCGCATGCGGCGCGCACGACGGGCGTCGTGCTGCTGCTGATCGCGGTGTCCAACATGCTGCGCTTCCAGATGTCGTACCTGGAGATCCCGGATGCGATCGAAGGGCTGCTGAAGCAGTCGACCGCCGCGCCGTGGCTGATGCTGCTGTACATCAACATCATCCAGGTGTTCCTCGGCACGTTCGTCGACATGGCCGCGCACATCCTGATCACGACGCCGCTGTTCCTGCCGATCGCAATGGCGTGCGGCGTCGGCCCGGTGCAGTTCGGGATCATGCTGCTGCTGAACTGCTCGCTCGGCCTCGTGCATCCGCCGATCGGGTCGGTGCAGTTCGTCGGCTGCGCGATCGGCAACGTATCGATCGGCGAGACCACGAAGATGGCGTGGCCGTACTACCTCGCGATCTTCAGCGCGATCAACATCGTCACGTACATGCCGTTCTTCTCGACGTGGCTGCCGAGCCTGATCAGCGGGCACGCGGTGTTCTGATTGCGTTGCGCGTTTCGCCCGTCGCGGCGCCGGACGACCGAGGTGGTCCGGCGCCGCGGTTGCATGCGCGGCGCGCTTGCCGCGCCGTCGCGAGCCGGCTGCTCAATCCTGCCGTCCATCCGGTTCGAGGTCGCGAGCGATCGACCGTTCGTCGCGCCAGTCCGCCAATTCGCGCCACAGCGCCGGGCGCGCATGGTCGCGCGGCGGCAACGGGATCACGCAAGCGACGCCCCGCACGTTGACCACCACGCCCGAGTCGGGCAGCGTGGCCGGGATGCCTGAGGACGAAGGATCGGCGTCGGGTTCGGAAGGCGTGCCCGGGCCGGGCGGGTGTCGAAACATCATGCGAAATCTCCGTGGCGCCGTGAAGCGGCGCATCAGTAACGGACCCGCCCGACCAGCCCGAGCGGGTCGATCGCTTGCTGGACGGCGCCGGCGAGTTGCCGGTGCGCGGCCGGCACGTGCTTGCGGTAGTACGCGATATTGACCGGCCCGACGCCATGTTCCGCGCTGAAGCAGCCGCCCGCGCGCACGACGCGGTCGTACAGCGCGCCGCGCAGCGCCACCTGCTGCAGCGGCCCGTAGCGTTCTGCTTCGGCGTGCGGAATCGATACGACGAGATGGCAGCCGCCGTCGCCGAAATGCCCGAACGCATGGCAGCGCAGCGCCGGATGCGCGGCGGCGAGCCATTGCTCGGCGTCGGCGACGAATCCGGCCAGCGCGCCGCGCGGAAACGACACGTCGAACGACAGCGGCACGCCGTCCTGCGCGACCGCGACCGGCAACGCGTCGCGAATCCGCCAGAACCGTTCCGCCGGCGCACACGCCGCGTCGAGCACCCGCCGTTCGCTTGCGAGCGCGTCGAGCGTCGCGACCGTGCGTTCCTCGAGCAGCGCATCGAGCCCCGGCATGCCGGTCGCGGTCTCGACGAGCGCGTAGCACGCGGCAGCGCTCGCGTCGAACGGCGCGCGCAACGCGGGAAACGCGGCGGCGACGCAACCGACCGCCGCCGCCGACATGAATTCGAACGCCGACAGCATCTCGCCGAACGCGCGTTCGAATGCGAGCAGGCCGGCGAGCGCCGCGTCGTACGACGCGAACGCGACGAACGCCGCGCACGACGACCGTTCGAGCGGCGCGAGCGCGAACGACACGGCCGTCACGAGCCCGTTCGCGCCATTCGCGCCGATGAAGCACTGCGCGACGTCGAAGCCCGCGTTGCGCTTGCGCAGCGGCGCGAGCGCGTCGATCACGGTGCCGGCTTCATCCGCAAGAACCACTTCGACGCCGAGCACGTGACGGCGCACGTCGCCGTACTTGATCAGGCGGCTGCCGCCCGCGTTTGCGCCGACGAGGCCGCCGGCCGCCGGATCGCTGCCGAGATCGATCGGCACGCAGAGCCCGGCTTCGCCCGCCACGCGATTGATGTCGGACAGCCGCACGCCGGCGTCGACCGTGATGCTGCGATTCGAAGGATCGAACCCGCGAACGGCGCGCATCCGCTCGAACGACACCACGCATTGCGTGCCGCTGCGATCGGGCACGGCGGCGCCGACGAGCCCGGTGCGCGCCCCCTGGGCGACGAGCACGATCCGGTGCGCGACGGCGACGCGGACGAGCGCGCGCACGTCGGCGGTCGACGCCGGCCGCGCGACGCCGAGCGGCACGCCGCCGTATCGCGCGACGTCGGTCGCATACGGCTCGCAGGCCGCGCCGTCGAGCCAGCCGTCGCCGAGTGCCGCGGCGAGCGCGTGCCGCTGCGCGGCGTGGGCTGCGTGTGCGGGCAGCGCGTTCATCGTCAGCTTGCCCGCGCGAGCTGCTTGCGCAGCCGGCCGCGCACGACGACCAGCGCGATCAGCGGCACGACGCCGCCCCACAGCGGGCTGTGGCGCATCGTGATCGACACCGCGAGCGCGACGACGGTGACGGCGAGCAGCACGAGCGACAGCGAACGCGCGCGCGCATGGTCGACGAACGTGCCGTCGACGAAGCCGCCGTCCGACCACGCGGTATGCACGATGCCGACCACCAGCACGCAGACGAGCATCGCGGCCGGCCCGAGTTCCTCGCCCCACAGACGGCTACCTGTCGGCGAGACGAGCGCGAGCACCGCACCGATCACGAGGAACAGGTCGACGCCGAGCGCGATGCTGTTGCGTTCCGCGCGGCGCATCAGCCACGCGCCGTGCACGAGCGCGAGCACGCCGCCGATCAGGAACGCGTGGGTCCAGCGCAGGTCCGGCTGCTCCGGGCCGAGCCGGCCGTAGAACAGGAACACGATCGCCGGCAGGAAATTGCTCGCGTGCAGCAGGTAGCCGGTTATGGGATGGTTCGATTTCATCGATGATTCTCCTTCGTCGAAACAGCGGGGCGACGCGTCAAGCGTCGTGCCAGCGGAACAGCCGCACGGCGGCGAACAGGAACAGCGCGGTGCACGCGGTCATGCCGAGCAGTTGCGGCGCGAGCTGCGCGTACGGCGCGCCGTCGACCAGCGCGCCGCGCAGCGCGACTGCGAACTGGTTGGTCGGCAGGAACGCGAGCCCGGCCTTCAGCCACGCGGGCGCGTCGTGCATCGGGATCGTCAGGTCGCTGAAGAACAGCAGCGGGTAGTAGGTGACGTTGCACGCGAGTTCGGCCGCGGCGAGCGAGCGGGCGCGGCTCGCCAGCAGCACGCCGATGCTCAGCACCATCGCCGCGCCGAGCAGCACGATCGGCAACGCGCGCAGCCCGTCCGGCGTCGCGATCGGCAGCGCGATGCCGAACGCGACGCGCGCGACCGTCAGCAGCACGAGCGCCGACAGCGCCATCATCGCCATCCGCGCGACGATCAGCGCGGCGAGGAACACGCCGCGCGACACCGGAAAGCACACGTACAGCTTGAACGTATTGCGCTCGCGCAGCGCGGCGATCGCGGTGGTCGTCGAATTGAGGCCGATCGCCATGAACGCCATCACGAGAATGCCGGTCGCGAAGAACGCGCCGTAGTCGAACGGCCGGCGCGTCGGCGCGGCATTCTCGAAGCGCGCCTGCGCGGCCGGCAGCCCGAGCCGCTGCGCGGCGCAGCGCGCAAGCGCGATCTCGACGACCCGCGATGCGGCCTTCACCGCGAGCGGGCCGTTGAAGTCGTAGCGGATCGTCGCCGGCGTGCGCTCGTCGGCGCCGAGCACGACGGTCACGCGATCGGCCGGCGCGCCGCGGCCGCTGAAGGTCGCCTTCACCGTGTCGCTGTGCGACAGGCTGGCGACGATCTGCGCTTCGCATGCGCGGCTGTACGGCGTTGCGCCGCCGGGTACGTCGAACGCGATGTCGGCCGTGCCGAGCGAGCCCGAGCCGCCGAACGCGAACAGCATCACGCTCAGCAGGAACACCGGGAACACGAGCGTCCAGAACAGCGACGAGCGGCTGCGCAGATAGCCGAGCAGCTCGTTGCGCACGAGGATCAGGAACACCTTAGTCATGGGTCGGGCCCTCGGTGCACAGGCGCAGCAGGTCGCCCGGCGTGCTCGGCGCGAGCGCCAGATGCTGGATGCCGCGTTCGCCGACGATCCGGTGCACGTTCGGATGCAGCGTCGCGTCGCCGAACGCCTCGACCACGTGCGCGGCCGACACGCGCACGCCGGTCACGCCGGGCAGCGCCGCGAGCCGCTTGCGCAGCGCGCGCGCATCGGCTTCGTCGCGGCAATGCAGCACCGCGCGCGCGTCGCCGACGAGCTCGGCGCGCAGCGTGTCCTGGTCGCCCTGGTAGCGCACGCCGCCGTCGCGCACCCAGACGAGATCGTCGACCACGCTCAGTTCTTCCTCGGAATGGCAGATCATCGCGACGCTCGTGCCGCTTGCGCGGTGGCGCAGCAGATCGATCACGACGCCCGCATAGCGGCGGTCGAGGCCCGTGAACGGCTCGTCGAGCACGGCCAGCTCGGGCCGGTGCGCGAGCGCGACGTACAGGTCGACGCGCTGGCGCTGCCCCTTCGACAGCGCGCGGCACGGCTTGTCGAGCAGTTCGGCGATGCCGAGCGCGTCGGCGATCGCCGCATCGGTGTGCGCGTACATCGCGCGGTGCAGCGCGACGATCTCGGATACACGCAGATGATCGGGATACTCGACCTTCTGCAATTGCGCGCCGATTCGCTGCAGCGAGCGCGAATCGCGCATGAAGCGTTCGGCCGGCACGTCGAGCACGCGCACGTCGCTGCCGCCGCGCCGGAAGCCGAGCAGCGTTTCGAGCAGCGTGGTCTTGCCCGAGCCGTTCGGCCCGACGATCGCGGTGATCGCGCCGAGCCGGAAGCGCACGTGGCGCGCGGACAAGCGGAAATCGCCGGCCGCGACGTCGATCGCGCGCGCGCCGAGCGCCGCGCCCGGCGCATGCGCGTCGGGCCGCGGCGGCGTGCCCGCGCGCTGCGGTCGATCGAACGCGGGGGACGGGCCGAACATCGCGCGCACGGACGCAAGAAACGAAACGCTCATCGTCGGCATCCTCAGTCGAACAGCATGACCTGCGTGTCGCGCGCGCCCCGGTACGGGTTGCGGCCGTGCGCGACCAGCATGTTGTCGACGACGAGCACGTCGCCGGCCTGCCACGGGAACGCGAATTCCTCGTCGTCGAGCGCGTCGTAGATCGCCACCAGATCGTCGAACGGCATCGGCGCGCCGTCGCCGTAGCGGATCTCGTACGGGAACGCGGCGCGCGCGCCGTACATGCGCTGCAGGTAACGATAGCTGAGCTCGCCCATCGAGCGCGGGTTCGGGTGCTGCGCGCTCGCCTGGTTGAACCACACCGTCTCGCCGGTGCGCGGATGCGTGCGCAGCGCGCTGCCGACGTGCGACACGGTCACGCTGCCGTCGTCGAGCCAGCGGCAGCCGACGCCGCGTTCCGCGCACAGCCGCTCGACTTCGTCGCGCTCGGTCGTCCCGAATGCGTCGTCCCACGGCCGGTGGTACGCGGCGAACGGCAGGTTCGGGTTCGCGTCCACGCGGTCGCCCGGCGCCGCGAAATTGCGCAGGTACATCACGCCGCGTTCGGCGAACCGCTCGCGCAGCGCGGCCGGCACGCGCGCGGTCACGCGCCGCATGTCGCAGATCGGCGTTTCGCCGCCGGCTTCCGCCGGCAGCCGGCAGTAGAACGCGACGAGGCGCGGGAACGCGGGCATGTAGGCCATTTCCTGATGCAGCCCGATCCTGAACGGCGGCGGCATGCGGGTCGACTCGTAGACCTGGCCGTCGATCTGCCGGCGCGGCGCGGCGCCGGCCGTGTAGCCGTTCGCGTGCGGCGGATACAGCGCGCCGAGGCGGCCGAACGCGGCGGTGTCGGGCACCGCGAAGCCGCGCCACAGCAGCGCGCCGCATGCGTCGAGCAGCGTGTCGATCGTGTCGAGCCGCGAGCGGTACCACGCGACGAACATCTCCGGCGACGTCGCGAGTTCGGCGCTGCGCGGCGTCACGCACAGCGGCAGCGTCGCGCCGGGCGCAACCGGCGCGCAGTGCACGTCGTCGGCGCCGAGCCGCACGGCGGCGTGCGCGGCGAGGAAGGCGAGATCGGTCATCGCTCAGGCCAGTGCCGGTTTCTTCAGCAGGATTTCGAAGCCGAGCGCGCCGAGCCCCATGCTCGGGCTGTAGATCGACGCGACTTCTGCCAGACCGGCCTCGGCGACGAGCGCATGCGCTTCGTCGAGCGTGATCTTTTCCTCGACGTGGGTCGGCGGATAGTCGGCGGCCGCGCGCATCGCGGTGAAGCGGTCGAGCAGGTGCTGCGGCGCGTCGCGGCGCATGTCGTGCACGAGCGCGATGCCGCCCGGCGCCAGCACGCGGTACATCTCGGTCAGGCTGAGCGCCTTGTCGGGCAGGTGGTGCAGCGTCGCGCGGCCGACCGCCATCGTCAGCGTGCCGTCGTCGAACGGCAGCGCGAGCGCGTCGCCGACGCGCATCTCGATCGTGTCGTCGAGCCCGAGTTCGTGGATGCGCGGGCGGCCTTCGTCGAGCATCGCCGGATCGAGGTCGATGCCGACGTAGCGCCAGCCGCGCATCGCCGGATCGGTCGCGAGCCGCACCGGCACGACGCCGGTGGCCGTGCCGATGTCGGCGATCGTGCCGGCCGTCATCCCGCGCGCCAGCTGGCGGATGCGGCTGATGAACAGCAGGTCCCACGGTTCGAGCGTTTCGGTGGCGAAGCGATCGTAGTCGTTCGCCGGGCGCAGGTTCTTGAGCAGCATGACGTTCCTTGTGCGAAAAGGGTGAGGGTTCACAGCCAGCCGACCGGCACGGCGGCCAGGAGCCGCCGCGCGGTCGCGCTGTTGACGCCGAACGCCGGGCGGCGGCGCCGTTCCACCGCATGCGCGGCCATCGCCGCGATGCGCGCGCCGAGTCCGACGCCAACGCCCCACGACGGCGCGGCGACACCGAGTTCGAGCAGCGTCGCGGCGGTCAGGAAATCGATGTTCGGCCGCAGTGCGCGGCGCGCGTCGGCCTGTACGCAGCACGCGTCGAACAGCGTCACGTAGCCGCCGTCGAAGCCGCATGCGGCGAACCGGCCGCGCATGTGCGGCGGACGCGGATCGGCGACGAACAGCGGATGGCCGAAGCCGTACAGCGTGCGTTTCGCGTCGAGCGCCGCATCGATCGCCGCGCGGCCGGCCGCGTCGAGCGCGGCGGCCGGCGCGCCGGCGCCGCCCGGTATGGATCGCGCGAGTGTCGTGAGCCACTGCATCGCTTCGAGCGCCGCCCCGACGTGCGACGGCCCGCTCGCGAGGAAGCCGGACGCGATCGCCTGCGTCAGCGTGACGCCGGTGCCGATCGCGACGCGCGGCGCGAGCACGGTCGGCGTGATGTAGCCGAAGCCGGCGTGCCACGCGACGAGCAGCATGTCCATCGCCGCTTGCGCCGGCGAGTCGTGGCGTGTCGCGCCGGTCAGCACGAGCATGCGTTGCGCGTGCGTCCGCGCTGCATCGAGCGCGGTGCCGCCGCGGGCGTGCGGGCCGGCGGCGAACGGCCGCCCCTCGATCGCCGCATGCAGCAGGAACGGCGCGGCGGCCGCGCACAGCAGCATCGTGTCGAGATCGGCATCGTCCGGCGCCGGGCCGCGCACGCGTTCGATCACGTCGGCCAGGCCGCGCAGCAGGCCGGACGCGGCCGCGAACACCGGCGCGACGCCGGCCGCGCCGAGCTCGGCTGCGATCGACTGCGCGACCGAGCCCGGCGCGAGCGCGTCGGCGAACGCCGTGAGCCGCGCACTGATCGTCGCCTCGTGCGCGCGATGGTCGGTGCTGCCGGGCGCGACGTCGAACCACAGATGCGCGAGCGCGCCTTCGAACGTCGTCGCGCCGGTCAGCGCGTTCAGGTCGAGATCGCGCACGCGCAGCGCTTCGGGGTCGAGCGTCGCACCGTCGATGTCGGTGCCGCGATGGCGCGTCGTCGGCCGGCCGAGCAGGTTGCGCGGCGCATCGCCGGTCTTCGCGGCGGGGACGCTGGAGTCGAGTGTCGTATCCATGTCATTCCACCGCGGCGAGTTCGTCGCTGCTGACGCTGATCGCCGCGTGCGCCATCGCGGCGATCACGGCCGCGTGCTGGTCGACGACGGGCAGCACATTCGCGAAGTAGTAGCGCGCGCTTTTCAGCTTGCCGCGATAGAACGCGAGTTCGGCCGGTGCATCGGCCGTCTCCGGCGCATCGAGCCGGCGCGCGGCGATCGTCGCCGATTCGAGCAGCACCCACGCCGACGTGACCACGCCGAACATCTCCAGGAAGCGCGTGTAGAACTGGCTGCTGCGATGCGTGTGGCCGTCCTGCACGTCGCGCGCGATGTCGTCGAGCGCGGCGGCGATGCGGTCGGCGCCCGCGCGCAGCGCATCGAACAGCGGCCGCAATTCCGCATGCGTGGCGGTGTGATGCTGCTGCGCGAGGAACGCGTCGAGTTCGTCGCGGTAGTACTGGATCAGCCGCGAATGACGGCCGAAGCCGAGCTTGTCGCGCACGAGATCCTGCGCCTGGATGTAGTTCGTGCCTTCCCAGATCGACAGGATTTTCACGTCGCGCGCGTTCTGCTCGACGGGGCTCGCATCGGTATAGCCGAGCCCGCCGTGCACCTGGATCGCCGTTTCGCAGATGCGCCACGCCTGGTCGGAGATGAACGCCTTGCAGATCGGCGTCAGCAGCAGTTGCAGCTTGCGATGGCGTTCGATCTCGGCCGGGTCGGCGTCGGGCGTCGCCTCGAGCATCGCCGCGCGCGTCGCGGTCGCCGCGAGCTTGCCGAGCAGGCCGCGGCAGCCGTCGACGCGGCTTTTCATGTCGACCAGCATGCGCTGCACGTCCGCGTGCTCGACGATCGCGACGCGCGCGGCATTGGTGTTCGACGCGCGCTCGATCGGCCGGCCCTGCAGCCGGCGGCCCGCATACTCGACCGCGTGCAGGTACGCGCTCGACGCGACGCCGACGCCGAACATCCCGGTGCTCATCCGCGCCTGGTTCATCAGCGGCATCAGCTGCAGCAGGCCGACGTTGCGCCGGCCGCCGAGCAGCCAGCCTTTCGTCGTGCCGTTCGCGCCGAATACCAGATGCGTGTTCGCGCAGCCCTTCAGCCCCATCTTGCGCGGCAGGCCGATGCAGTCGACATGGTTCGGCTGCAGCTCGCCGGTTTCGTCGTCCGGCCAGAAGCGCGGCACGACGAGGCACGACAGCGAGAACGAATCCGGCGACGCGGTATCGATGCGCCCGAGCACGAAATACAGCGTGTTTTCCGTCAGTTCGTGCATGCCGGCCGAGATGTAGACCTTCTCGCCGTCGATCGCGTAGACGTCGCGTTCGAGCGGTGTCGCGCGCAGCGCCACGGCGGTGAGGTCGGTGCCGGCCTGCGGTTCGGTCGCGCAGAAGCACGCGTCCCAGCGGTACGCTTCGAGCGGCGCAATCAGCGCCTTCTGGTGCGGCGTGCCGTGCATCTGCAGCAGCTTGATCGCGGGGCGCGTGAAGCCGCCGTAGGTCATGAAAGACGGATTCGCGCCCATGAACATCTCGTAGATCATCTGCGTGACGATCGGCGGCAGCCCGTGCGCGGTGCCGAACAGCGTGTTCGACCATTCGTCGCGAAAGCGCGCCCACAGCGCGTGGAAATGCGACGGAATCCGGACCTGGCCGTCGTCGAGCAGCGTGCAGCCCTCGACGTCGGCCTGCTGATAGCTGCGGCCGAGGTCGAGCGCGAAGTCGCGCGCGCGTTCGAGCAGCGCGTCGATCGATGCACGATCGTGCGTGCCGTACAGGCCGTGCTCCGCCAGGAACCGCTTGTCGGCCTCGAACAGTTCCCACAGAAAGAAGCGCAGCTCGCGCAGGCTCACCTTGTATGCGCTCATCATGCGTCTCCTTCGATGTCGAGCGCGGCGTCGAGGCCGCCGGCCAGGTCGACCACGGCGGCGGCGGCCCCGCCATGCAGCGCCGCGTCCCAGACGAGCACCGTGCGGCGCTCGCCTTCGTCGAGCGCGCCCGCGAGCCGGATCAGCGCGGCGGCCGATTCGGCCGACGACAGATGGCCCGAGCCGTCGTGCTGGATACGTGCGCCGACCGGAATCGACGCGGCGTCGGCCACACGCGCCGCGAAACCGGGATCGAAGCCGGGCGGCACGCACCAGTCGATCTGGTTCGCACGCAGGTTCGCCTGCTCGAGCGCGCGGCGGATCGCGCGGGCCGCGACCGGCGCGAGCGTGTCGCGCAGCGCGGCCGGCGCATCGGCCCACGGGTCCGTGACCGACGGCCCGAATTCGAGCGCGACGGCGCGCACGCCGCCCCACGCAGCCGGCTCCGGCGCGGGGCCCGCGCGCGATACGAGCAATGCGGCGGCCGCGTCGCCGTAGCCGACCAGGTCGCCGAACTGGCGGAAGAACGGGTAGAGCCACTTGTCGCTGAGGATCACGAGCGCCTGGTCGCCCTCGTCGAGCAGCCCGTCGAGCAGCATCAGCGCCGAATACCAGCCGAGCGTGCCGTTCTGGCCGAGCGCGAACGGCGTCACGCGCTGCAGCCCGAGTTCGTACTGCATGCGGCCGACGACCGAGTCGCCGATCCCTTCGTTGAGCGCGCAGCTCGCGACGATCACGTGCGTGGTGCGCGCCAGCGCGCCGGAGCCGAGCTGGTCGCGCAGGTCGAGCGCCGCGTCGGCGGCGAGGTCGGCGAGGCTGCGCCCGGGCGGCGCGACGCGCAGCGCGGGCCGGCCGCCGGGCGCGAGGCGCGTGCCTTCGTCGGGCGTCAGCGCGCCCATGCCGCGCGGCCGCGCAAAGCGCGCCTGCGGCAGCAACAGGTGCCGGTAGCCGGGGTGGCGCTCCTGCGCCTGGATCGCGCTGAACACGACGGCGGGCGGCAGCACCACGACGCCGCCGGACAACGCGAGCGTACCGGGCGCGGCGATGCGCGGCGCGCCGATACAGGTTTCATCGAGCGTCGACAGGGTCATGCGGCGGTCTCCTCGAGGTTCGGGCGCGCGAACGCGTCGCGATACTGCGCTTTCAGCGCCGGTCGGTCGATCTTGCCGTTCGGGTTGCGCGGCAACGCCGGCAGCGGCTCGACGACGAGCGGGTTCATGTAGGTGGGCAACGCATCGCGGCACGCGCGGGCGATGTCGGCGCGGCACGCGTCGGCGTCGAGCGTCGATACGACGCATGCGGCGATCGCTTCTCCGAGTGCGGGATGCGGGACGCTGAACACCGCGGCCTCGCGGATGTGCGGCAGCGCGAACAGCACGTCCTCGACCTCGGTCGGGCTCACGCGATAGCCGGACGTCTTGATCATGTCGTCGCCGCGTGCGACGAAGTACAGGTAGCCGTCCGCGTCGCGTCGCACGATGTCGCCCGACCACACGGCGACGTCCGGGCGCGGAATCTCGCCGTGCCGACGCGGCAGCGGACGAAAGCGCTGCGCGGTCAGCTCGGGCCGGTTCCAGTAGCCGAGCGTGACGAACGCGCCGCGATGCACGAGTTCGCCGGGTTCGTCGGCCGCGCATTCGCTGCCGTCCGCGCGCAGCACGAGGATCTCCGCGTTCGGCACGGCCTTGCCGATCGACGTCGGGCGCAGCGCCGCGTCGGCCGGCGCCAGGTAGGTCGAGCGGAATGCCTCGGTCAGCCCGTACATCAGGTACGGCGAAGCTTGCGTGAACAGCGCCTGCAGGCGGTGCAGCAGCGGCGTCGCGAGATGGCCGCCGGTGTTCGCGAAGCGGCGGAGCCGCGTGCGCGCGGTGTCGCTCCAGCCGGCCGACGCGATCTGCATCCACAGCGGCGGCACGCCGGTGATCGACGTGACGCCGAACGCGTCGCAATGGCGCGGCACTTCGGCCGGCTGCAGGAAGTCGAGCGGCGTGTAGCATGCGCCGGACGCCAGCGCGGTCGTGAGCTGGCTCAGGCCCGCATCGAAGCTGAGCGGCAGCACGCCGAGCACGACGTCGTCGGCGGCGAGCCGCTGGTACGCGGCGACACTGAATGCGCCCGACACCAGGTTGCGGTGCGATACGACGACGCCCTTCGGCTTGCCGGTGGAGCCGGACGTGTAGAGCAGCGCGGCCGGATCGTCGTCGACCGGCCGGCCGGCGGGGGCCGCTGCCGACGCCGGCGTGTCGGTGGCCGGCGAATCGATCGCATCGGCCAGTTCCTCGATCAGCAGCGTGCGCGCGCCGACGAGCGCGGCGAGCGCCGGCAGGCGCTTGAGCCGTTGCGCGCCGGTCACGAACAGCGCGGCGCCGCTGTCGGCGACGATGTGTTCGATCTGCGCTTCCTTCAACTGTGGATTGACCGGCACGAAGATCGCGCCGAGTGCATTGGCCGCGAGCATCGCGACCACGGTTTCGATGCGCTTCGGCGCGTAGATCGCGACGCGTTCGCCGGGCTGCACGCCGCGCGCCGCGAGCGCGGCGGCGGCGCGGCGGACCGCGCGGGCGAGCTGGTCGTAAGTCAGGGTGCCGCCGCCGTCGGCATACGCCGGATGATGCGGCCAGCGCTCGGCGCCGTGTTCGAGCAGGTCGGCGATGCTGATCAATGCGTTCATGATCGGCTCCTCGGGTTCAGGCCGGCCGCACGTACACGTGCGCGGCTTCGTGGGACAGGAAATGTGCCATCGAGTACGTGCGGTGATACGCGCCGCAGCGTTCGAACACCGCGATGTCGCCGACCTGCGGCGGCGCGCCCGCGTCGTCGCGGCCGATCACATCCGCGCGGCTGCAGGTGCTGCCGACGTAGAGCGTCGGCACGCCGCGCGACGGCGGCGCGGGCATGCGGCGCACGAGCGACGGCGCGGCCAGGCGGCGCATCACCGATTCGGTCTGCGCGAGCAGGAACGCATGCGACAGGCCGCCGTCGCAGACGGCGATCGTGCGGTCCTGCCACGTCTTGACCGCGACGACGCGCGTCGCGAACACGCCCGCATCGGCGAAGATCGCGCGGCCCGATTCGTGCGCGAGCGAATACCGGCCGGCCAGCGGCGCGAGCGCGGCGGCATAGCGTTCGAACGCGGCATCGCCCGGGTGATCGTCGGCAAATCCGCCGCCGAGGCTCAACGAACCGAGCGGTGCGCCGTTGGCGGGCGCGAGATCGCGGGCCAGCGCCGCGAGCCGCTCGGGCAGCACGAGCGTGTCGGGCTGCGTCGGGTCCTGGCGGATGAACGAATGCGGGCCGGAGAACACGTGCAGCCCGGCCACCGGCAGGCCGGCGGCGGCGAGCGTGCGCACCGCGTCGTGCGCCTCGTTCGGCGTCATCCCGAAGTGGTCGTGCCACTGCGCGCGGGCGTGAACGCCTGCCAGCGCGCCGGCATTCACGCGCAGCAGGACGGCGCCCGGCGTGCTGCCGCCGGCCGCCGCTTCGCGGGCGAGCGGCACGAAACGGGCGACCGCGTCGGGGTTGTCGAGCACGAAATGGCAGCGCGACGCGAGCCCGGCACGCATGAACATCTCGTCCATCGACGGATTGTTCAGGTAGCGCGCCGTCTTGATTCGGCCAATCACCGCGTCGAGTTCGCCGCGGCTCGCGAGTTCGACGCCGTCCTCGTACGCATGCGCGCAGCGCGCGAGCATGTCCTGGTTCGGGTTCGCCTTCAGCGACACGATCAGCCGCGTGCCGAGGCGCGCCTTCAGCGACCGGTAGCGGGCGATCGCGACCTCCGGCTCGTACACGTAGCACGGCGTGCGCAGATCGGCGATCCACGCGTGATCGCCGGCGGATGGAAGCGGGCGCTCAGGCGTCATGGCGGCCCACCGGATGGAGCGTGGCGGCCGCATACGCGCCGCAGTTCGACTGCATCACGCCGAGCACGCGCTTGCCGTGCGCGACCGCGTCGAGCCCGACGTCGGCCAGGTTGATCGGAAAATCCGAACAGCACGCGTGGCCGCGCGCATGGATGTTGTCCGCATACAGCCGCTCGGCCGGCACGCGCATCGCGCGGCACAGCGCGTTCCAGCCGGGCAGGTCGGCATTGTGCGGCAGCACGAGGTCGTACGCGTCGAGCGCATGCGGCTCGAGCGCGACGGCCGCGTCGATCGCGCGGCGCGTGTACGGCCACTCCATCATGATCAGGTCGGCCTCGTTCGCGGCGACGGTGTCCGACCCGCGATGCCATTTCGCGTGCGTCTCGATCGCGATGCCGCCGAGCCGGTTCTTCGTGCTGTTGCGCGCGATCAGCATCGCGGCCGCGCCGTCGCACTGCACGCCCGTCATCTGCCGCATCCGGTAATCCTCGCCGTACACGCGGTCGGACGACACGACGAGCGCCGCGTCGAGCTGCGGATGGCGGCACATCAGCGCGCGCACGGTCTCGATGCCGGCCGCGACCGACACGCAGTTCAGTTGCGCGACGGAGCCGAGCCACAGCGGCTCGATGCCGAATTGCGCGGCCACTTCGTGCGGCAGGCTGCGCGGCGCGGGCGGCACGCTGAATTGCTGCGTGTGGACGTGCACGATCGCACCGACGTCGGACGGATGCACGCGCGCGGTGTCGAGCAGCCGGCCGACCGCCGCGATCGCGAGATCGGTCTCGCTCGTGTCGAGCGCCATGTGGAAATAGCGGCTGCCCGACTGCGCGATCGCGGCCGCCCGCTGCGCCGGATAGTCGCGTTCGGCGGCCCAGGCCTCGATATCGACGGGCGGGCCCGGCAGCTCGTAGGCCACCGCGTCGATGCCGATCCAGAAATCGCGTGACGCTTGGGAGGAGGTCGTCGTCATGGTTCAGTTGAGCGGCATCGCCGCGTAGTCGAGGACGTCGAGCTTTTCGAAGGTCGCCTGCACGGTCGGCGTGAGCAGCCCCATCTCGCGGATCGTCGGCACCAGGCGCCGGAAGATCGAGCGGCGGATCGAGCTCGACACCGGCGATTCGCGCACCATCGCGCTGCATTCGCGCCTGGACAGACCCATCGGTTCCCAGATGTCGTCCGCGCACAGGTGCTCGTACAGCACGGCCGCGCCTTCGCAGATGAACTCCTCGCGCTCGCGCAGTTCGTGCGAACTCATCTCCGCGTACACGCGGCACAGCGTGATCCGGCCGACCGCGAAGTGGCGTGCTTCGTCGCGCTGGATTCGCAGGAACAGGTCCTTGATGAACGGATCGGTGCTGTACGCGACGACGCTCTGGAAGATCGACAGCGCGATGCCCTCGACCAGCACCTGCATCCCGAGGTTCGTCATGTCGAGCGCGCTGCTCGTGATCGTGTCGTGCAGCAGCCCCTTCAGCGAGCGGCTCATCGGGTAGCTGACGTCGAGCTTCTCGTTGACGAGCTTCGCGTAGGCCTCGACGTGGCGCGCTTCGTCCATCATCTGCGCGGCTGCGCACAACCGCGCGCTCAGACCATTCTCGGCCGACGCGAGCTTCGACGCACAGATCAGCGCGGCCTGCTCGCCATGCAGGATCTGCGACAACAGCCAGCCCTGCGCGTGATGGCGCACCTCGCGCTTGTCCGCGTCGGCCAGCTTGCCCCACAGCTCGGTGCCGTAGATCAAGAGTGTCGGATCGGGCATGCCGAGCGGGTTCGCCGGGTCGAGGTCGTGGCGCCAGTCGACGTCGGTCGCGACGTCCCACTGCGCGGCCTTCGCCTTCTCGTACAGCCGGTTCAGCGCCTCTTCGCGCAGTGCGTAGTCGTTCGACATCAGCGCGTCGACGGGCATCGACCAGCGGATATCGGCCGTGTCCTGCATCACGGTAAGCGTGTCATTCATGTCAGGGTCTCCCCGGCCGCGCGGCGGCGCCGGAATGATGGGCGGAATCGGTGAACGGGGCGGCGGCGCGCGACGCGCCCGGGTGCGGCTCGACGCGGATCGCGAACGACGGCCACGCGCCGCGCAGTTGCGCGTCGAACGCGTCGGCGAGCCGCGCGGGCCAGATCGCGCAGCACACGCGGTTATCGCCGGCGAATTCCGCGTCGCGCAGGATGCGGTCGCCGATCCACACGACCGGCGCGCCGCGCGATGCGTCGCGCAATGCTTCGTCGTACAGGTGCACGCCGAGCAGCACGTGCGGCGCGAGCAGTTCGGCCGGCAGCGCGCCGAAATACGGTGCGCAGACTTCGATGAAGAGCCGCGCATCCGGATGCACGGCGTCGCGAATCCGCGCGGTGATTTCTGCGAGGAACGCGAAATACTGCACGTGATCGAGCAGCACGCGGCGCTCGCCGCCGGCCACGTCGTACGTATTGCCCGCGTCGTACGCATCGCCGGCCGCTTCCGCGAGCGCGGCGCGTGCGTAATCGGCCGGCGTGTCGAGCGGCATCCGGTACGCGCTGGCCGCGACCGCCACAGGCTGCCGCGCGTCGCGCTCGATCCGGTACGTGAAGTGAACGGGTCGCACCATGTCACGCCTCGCCGTCGAGAGAAAACGTCACGTCCGGCGCGAACGCGACGTCGGCGATCGCGTAATAGCCGTTCAGCGCGAGCGAGCAGACGGCCGCGCGGCGCGGCGTATCGCCGTCGCGGTGCGCGAGCAGCACCGACAGCCACGGGTCGCTGCCGAACGCATGACCGAACACGCCGTGGCCGTCCGGCAGCAGCGGCGTCTTGCCGACCGACGCGAGCAGCGCGCGGCGCGACGTGGCCGGAAAGAACGGCAGCGCCGCGTGCAGGCCGGGGCGCGCCGCGCAGAACGTGCGGATGTCGCGGCCGAGCCGCACGACTGCGCTCGCCGGCGGCGCGGCGTCGGCGAGCACCGACTGCGCCGGTTCGCGGCCGACGTCGACGAGCAGCGTGCACACGCCGAAGCCCGAGCGCCCCCAGGCGGGGTTGCCGTGCCAGTACGTGTAGCCGTGCACGTCGATGTCGACGATCTGCAGCAGCAGCGTGCGCGGCCCGGTTTCCGCCGCGGTCGCGAGCGTGCGGCGCAGCACGTAGCCCCAGCCCGCGCATTCGTACGAGCAGGTCATCCAGTCGGGCGTGTAGTCGTTCGCGCCGGCAAGGGCCTGCGCGAACACGCGATGCTGCGGCGAATCGTTCATCAGCAGCATCGACAGGATCGTCGAGCTGACCACGTAGTCGTCCGCGCCGATCGCACCGCACAGCCGCTCGCGTTCGGCGCACGCGAGCGTGCCGATCGCGCGGGCCGTGTCGTCGAGCGGCACGGCCGCGCCGTCGCGCGACGGCGCGACGCGCCGGTACGCGAGCGCCTGCACGGTCAGCGCGGTCGCCGGGACCGGCTGGACGGCGGGGGCCGCCACGGGGGCAAGGGGCGCGAGCATGGTCGGATCAGGCCGCGTGCTGCTGGCTGCGCAGTTGCGCATCGAGCTGCTGCAGCGTCGTGTATTGCGTGATGTTCAGCGCTTCCGGATCGATCGAGCCGTAAAGCTGTTCGCAGAACACGATCAGCTCGACGATGTTCAGCGAATCGATGCCGAGTTCGCCGATGCCGGCGTCGGTGTCGACGGTTTCGACATTGAGGATCTTCGCGACTTCGCGGGACAGGATGTCGAGCGCGTCGGCCGGAACGTTCTGGGTCGTCATGAGGGGAGCTCCTGAAGTTGAGTGGATTGGATCGGGATCGATCGGCCTGTCGCGTGGATCAACTGCCGGCTTCGCAGCGCAGGCTCTTGCGAAGCTCGTGATAACAACGGTACGAACTGCCTTCCATCTTCGAAAACGCCAGCAGGTCGCGCTGGTCGTCGAACAGCGGCACCTTGCCGTCGCGCACGAGCGCGCTCAGGAACTCGTTCGACAGCAGCTTGATCGCGAGCACGCGCTGCACCTTGCCGAAGCTGTAGTGCGCATCGTCGGTCTGGCTGCGCGCGGCGTCCGCGATGAAGCGGTGCACGGCGCGCGCATCGGCATCGAGCTCGACGCGGCCGGTCCGCTCGAGCCAGCCGACGTGCGCCATCAGCGCGCGGACGAAGTACGGCCGCACGACGGTCAGGTATTTGTTGAACACGGTGGGGCCGCCGATCCGCAGGCGGTCCTCGGCGGCGACGCGCACCTGGCCGCCGACGTTCGCGAGCTGCAGGTTGCCCGCGAGGAACGGCGCGCCGCAGGTCGTGCGGGTCAGCTTCCGGTATTCGTCGGGCCATACGAGATAAGCGGCCGGGAACATCACGCCAGGCAGGCGCGCGGCGACGACGGCCATGCAGTCGCGGTGCGCCTCGATGCCCCACACCTTGTCGACGGTCAGCGCGAGGCCGTGGTCGTCGCTGCGCACGACGGTGCGCCACGCGGCGAGCGTCGGGCCGCCGCCGTCGCTCATCAGGAACGCGAAGTTGTGGCCGGCGTCGATGCACTCGCAGGCGCGGCGGTTCTGGTCGTCGGAGAAGAACAGCCCGAACATGATGCGGATGAACGCGCGCATGAACGGCTTGAACAGGTGATGAAACCCTTCGCGGCCGATCTGTTCGAGCAGCGCTTCGGTGAGTGGCGCCTCGTCGTGCCGCAGCGGGGTCGAGGCGGACGCATCGGGCAGCACGTCCGGCGTGGCGGTGCGCAGCGCGATCACCATCTCGCTGTCGAGCAGCCGCACGGTGGCGGCTTCGACGAGCCGGGCCGCCGCATGCGGCGGCGTGCTGATCGCGTCGAGGTGGCGCAGCACCGGGAACGCGGCCTGATCGGCCACGCGCAGGCGCAGCGGGGAGGCGACCGGGGCGGGGGCGGAAAGCGTGGACATGGCAGGGTTCCTGTCAGAAACGCACGCGCACGGCGGCGTCGATGCGGGTGCCGAGACCGACCATCCGGTACTCGGACTGGCTGTCGGAGAAGGCATGGGTGAGCGCGACATCGACGCTCACGCGTGTGTTCACGTCGGCGACGACCTGCGCGATCGCGAGCAGGCCCTTGTCCTGCGGCGAATAGACGCCGCGCAGCGAATACTCGATGCGGCCAACCTTCTTGCCGAGCCGCGCGAACAGGTAGTCGCGCAGGCTGCCGTCGACGCTCACGAAGCTGGCCGTGCCGCCGAGGCCGGCCAGCGCGGCGCCGGGCGCGACGGGCAGCAGCGCATTGTTCGCCTGCACCGCGCCGACCATCCGGCGCCACTGGCTCGCGTCGTAACGCGCTTCGTCGTGCGACCACTCGACGATCAGCGACAGGTTGCCGGGCAGCGCGCTCTGCATGCCGAGCGCGCTGCGCCACATATATTGGCGATCGTTGCGGCGATCGACGGCGTCGTACGCAGCCGCCGAATCGAGCGACGTGCCGTTCGCGATGAAGGCGGGCAGCGGCCGCGTCGTGCCGCGTTCGAGCCACGCGCTCGCGTAGACGGTGTTCGAGCGCGCGACGTCGAACGACAGCGTCGCGCCCGCGCCGCCGCGGCCCGCGTGACGGCCGGCGAGCAGCGCGGCGGAGCCGCCCGACCAGTTGTACGCGCCGCGCACCAGCTGCGTCGCGCCTTCGACGTCGCGGTTGTCGACGTCGTTGCGCAGCGTGCGGTTCTCGCCGGCGATGAACTGCAGCGTGGTCTGCTCGCCGGCCCATTTCGCTTCGACGAGCGGTGTGCCTTCGACGTCGCCGTAGCGATCGTAGATGTCGGCCGTCGCGGCCCGTTTCTGGAAGAAGCCGAGCGGGAAGAACGCCTGCGACGTGTCGAGCGTATCGATCCGCTTGCCGGCCGTGAGCGTGATGCCGTTGTCGAACGCGTAGCGCACGCCGGCTTCGTTGAAGCGGCTCGCCTGCGCGCCGAGCGAATGGTTGCTGGCGACCACGCGCGCATTCACGAACAGGTTCTCGCCGTCGATGCGCGCGAGCAGCCCGGCTTCCTGCTGGTTGCGCGGCGAATCTCCGATCAGGCGGCCGAGCAGCGCGTGGCCGTCCATGCTGTCGACGGAGCGCGCGTAGCCGATCCCGTTGAGCGTGCCGAGCTGGTCCATCAGCGATTCTCCGTGCGCGAGCGTGCAGCCGAGCGCGAGCGGGATGGCGAGCGCCACACCGGGCCAGCCGCGCCGGGCGCGCTCGGGCGATGAACGAAGGTGGTCACGATGAGCGTCGGCATCGGCGTCGTACTCACTGGCCATCGGCGAGCGTGTCGGGATTGAACCAGCCCGACGGAATCTTGCGCGGCTGGCCGTCGAGGATGTCGACGACGCTCGCGCGCTGCTTCTCGACCTCGTTGCGATACGTGATCTTGCGGATCACCTTGCGGCCGTTCGCGTCGACCGGCGCGGAGAAATCCGCACTGCGAAACAGCAGGCCGCTCGCGAGGAAGAACTGCGCGCGCAGCGGCACGTCGGTATCGGGCGTGACCCACAGCTTGATCGTCGGGTAGACGTTGTCGGGATCGGTCGCGGTCAGGTCGAGCTCGGTGGCCGGCTTGCCGGCGATCGGCGTCGTGCCGGGCGCGACCGTCGCGCGATAGCTGTCCGCCCAGTGCGTGCGCGTGATGTCGCTGATCACGACTTCGCCCTGCAGCCGCTGCATTCCGTTGATGCGCACCGCGCTGCGCGTGTTCGGCACGTAGAACCAGTGCCCGCGCGTCGTCGCGAGGTATTTCTGGCCGTCGTTCTCGCCGCTGCGCGTCAGCGCGAGCGTGTCGCCGTTGCCGCGCGTGTAGACGAGATAGCGCGTCGCGTCGCCGGATTGTCCGCCGACTTCGTTGGTGATCTCGATGTTGGTCTGCGTATCGGCGGCCGTGCTGCGGTAAGCGTCGGCACGGGCGAGCATGGTCTGCGCCGGCGGCGCGTCGGCCGCGTGGGCGGCGAGCGGCACGCACGCGACGAACGCGGCGAACGTGAGACGAATGCGATTCATGGGGCGAGTCCTTCGAGGATGTTGCGTTTCGCGAGCCCGAGCGTCGCGAGCAGCGCCGCGGCCACGCCGAGCACGACGAACGCGGCTTCGACGGCAGCCACGGCGACGGGCGACACGGTGAATTCGAGCAGGATCGGTTTCACGCGGCCGGGCGGCGCTGGCAGGTGGATCTGCGCGTGATTGAGCGCGACCATCGTCAGCAGCGCGAGCGCGATGCCGGCGGCCGCGCCGAGCAGGCCGAGCAGCGCGGTTTCCTGGATCAGTACGCTGCGCACCGTCGCGGCCGGCACGCCGAGCGCGCGCAGCGTCGCGATCTCGCGGCGGCGCTCGACGATGCTCATCAGGATCCAGTTGCTCATCGACAGCAGGATCGTCACGCAGAGGATCGCGCCGAACACCGAGAACTGGTTCTTGTACAGCGCGACGACCTGGTGATAGAGCGATACCAGCTGGTCCCAGGTCCGCACGTCGAGCGTCGGCAGCGCGGCGCGCAGCGTCGCGGCGGCGGCCGGCGTGCCGGCGGTGTCCTTGAGGAACACCGCGATGCGCGACGCGCGGTCGGTGCGCAGCAGCGCCTGCGCGGCCGCGAACGTCACGTTGACGATCCGCTCGTCGACGTCCTTGTTGCCGGTGCTCATCACACCGACGATCTGCGCGTCGGTCGCGTTGATCCCGCCGTGCGCGGTCGACGCCATCAGCTGCACGACCGAGCCGACGTGCACACCGAGCTTGCGCGCGAGCTCGGCGCCGACGACGACTTCGGTGCCGGCGTTCGTCGGCGACAGGTAGCGGCCCGACAGCACCGTGTGATAGTCGAAGAAGCCGGGCGGTTCGCGGTTCGGCTCGATCCCTTCACCGACGAACCCGTAACTGAGATCGCCGTTCGACACGAGTCCGTCGAAGTCGATGCCGCGCGCGGTCGTCGCGACTCCGGGCAGCTTTGCAATCGCCTGCGTGGCGGCAGCCTGTTCGTCGGCGCTCAGCCCGTACTGCAGCGGCCGTTCGCCGATCAGGTCGAGATAGCCGTGATGCAGCACCTGCACGTGGCCGACGCCGCTGTCGATCGAGCCTTCGCGCACCGCGTCGAACGTCGCGATCACGTAGCCGAGCGCGAGGCTCGACGCGAACGCGGCGACGCCGATCATCGCCATCGTCAGCACGGTGCGGCGCCGGTTGCGCCAGAGGTTACGCCACGCAAACGTCGACCAGTTCACGATTCACTCCCGGTACGCCGTCGCGCATCTCGATGCGGCGCGGCAGGTGCGCGCACAGACGATCGTCGTGCGACGCAATCAGAAAGGCGGTGCCCAGCGTGCGCTGGGTGTCGAGGATCAGCTCGGCGACCGCCCGCGCGTTGGCGCTGTCGAGGCTCGCGGTCGGCTCGTCCGCGATCACGATGGCCGGCTCCTTGGCGAGCGCGCGGGCCAGCGCGACGCGCTGTTGCTCGCCGCCGGACAGCTCGCCGGGGCGGTGCCGTTCGCGCGCGGCGAGCCCCACCGCGTCGAGCATCGCGCGGGCGCGTTCGCGCCGCGTGCGCGGCGTGCCCCACGCGAAGCAGCCGAGCTCGACGTTCTCGAGCGCCGACATCACCGGAATCAGGTTGAATTGCTGGAACACGAAGCCGATGCGCTCGCGGCGAATCCGTTCGAGCGTGTCCGGCGCGTCGTCGATCCGGCGGCCTTCGAGCCAGCGTTCGCCGCTGCTCGGCACGTCCAGAAAGCCGGCGAGGTTGAGCAGCGTGCTCTTGCCGCTGCCCGACGGCCCGACGAGCGCGACGACGTCGCGCCGGCCGATCGAGATCGTCGCGCCGCGCACCGCGAGACGCGGCCCGCGCCTTCGTACACGCGGGTGACGTCGCGCAGTTCGAGCACGGAGTCGAGCGGGGCGGCCGTCATGCGAACGCTCCCTGGCCCGCTTCGACGGCGGCCGATGCCGGGATCACCGGCAACGCGCCGTTCGCATAGAGATCGCGGCACTTCAGGCGCTGCAGCTTGCCGCTCGTCGTGCGCGGCAGCGAGCCGGGCTCGACGAAACACAGATCCTGCGCGGCGAAGCCGATGCGCGACGCGAGCAGTTGCTGGCACTCGGTGCGCGTTTGCGGCGTCGCGTCGACCGGCCGCGCCTCGATCGCGACGACCAGCCGCTCGGTGCCGGTTTCGGGATCGGGCAGGCCGAACGCGATGCAGGTGCTCTTGCGCAGCGCGCTGTGCGAGGCCAACGCTTCCTCGATCTCGTGCGGGAAATAGTTGCTGCCGCGAATGATGATGACTTCCTTCTTGCGGCCGAGGATATGCAACTGGCCGTCCGCGACGTAGCCGATGTCGCCGGTGCGGAACCAGCCGTCGGCCGTCAGCGGCGCGGCGATCGTGCCGTCGTCGGGGTTCAGGTAGCCGAGCATCACCGACGTGCCGCGGATCGCGACTTCGCCGACCGCGCGATTGGCCAGCGCGTGGTCGCCGTCGTCGAGGATGCGGAACGCCATCCCGTCGATCGGCGTGCCCATCGCGAGCACCGTTTCGGTCTCCGTGTCCTGGCCATCGTTCGCGGCGGCCGGCTGCGCGTCGCGGCGCTCGATCAGCGCGCGCCGGTCGAGCGTATCGGCGATCACGTACGGCGCGCCGTCGACCGCGCCTTCGTGCCAAGCACGATGCATCGATACCGCGAGCGTCGATTCGGCCATCCCGTAGCACGGTTGCAGCGCCGACGCCGCGAGGCCGTACGGCGCGAACGTCGCGGCGAAATCGCGCAGCGTCGCGTCGTCGACGCGTTCGCCGCCGATGAAGATGTTGCGGCACGCGGACAGGTCGACGCCATCCATCGCGGCGGCATTGAAGCGGCGCACGCAGTAGCGCAGCGCGAAGGTCGGCACCGACGTCGTCGTCGCGCGCGCCGACGCGATGCGCTTGAGCCAGCCGAGCGGATTTCGGATGAAGCTGTTCGGCTGCATCATCAGCAACGGCGCGCGGTAATGCAGGTTCGACAGCAGCGTGAGCAGCCCCATGTCGTGATAGAGCGGCAGCCACGACGCGGTGCCGTCGCCGGCCGCGATGTCGAAGCGCACCGACCCGCCGATGCCGAGCACGTTCGCGATCACGTTCTCGTGACTGAGCACCGCGGCTTTCGGATGCGACGTCGAACCCGACGTGAGCTGCACATGATGCGGATCGCGGCCGCTCTTCGAACTGATCAGTGCGCGCGCGCCGGCATCCGCCGCGCTCGACAGCGTCGCGAGATCGACGACGCGCGTGGCGGCCGCGGGAAACGCGTCGTCGCGCCAGGCCGCGGCCTGCGCGTCGGCGGCGATGACGAGGCGCGGCCGGTACAGCTCGCACGCGACGTCCGCCACCTGCCGCCCGGCCGCGGCACGCCGCGCGGGAACGGGCACGGTGCACGGCAGCGCGCCCGTCATCACGCACGCCATCATCGCGACCGCATGCTCGACCGACGCCGGCAGCGCAAGCATCACCAGGTCGTTCTCGCGCACCCCGAGCTCGCGCAGCGCGCCGGCCTGGCGAAACACCGCTTCCGCGAAGTGCCGGTACGTGATGCCCGCTTCGTGGCCCGCGTCGTCGACGAACGTCATGCGATGCATGGCGCCCGCGACGTCCTCGAGCGATTCGATCAGACGGTGAATGGTGGAAGCGCACTTCGTCACGAGGATTCTCCCCTTGAGGAACACGGCCGCTCGCGCCACGGTGCCGGCGGCGCCGTTCGTCGAGTGAGGAGGATTCTTGCCGGATCGATCGGCGGCGACAAACGGAATCTATGCAGGCTATGCATGAGCAGCGCGCATCCACGAGGTGACTGGTCGGTCTCATTCGACCGGTCGTCTAGTTCACGATGTGGTGCGCTCATGCGCAGGCGTCATGCAATGCGTTCGGAAAATTCGTTTGTCCGAAACATCGACTCACAGAAGAATTGCAACCCGGCAGCGCGCCAGCGTCGCCGCGTCATCGTGCCGGGGCAGTCCGGCTCAAGGAGAGCGTCTTGTCCGTCACCTCATCGCTTGTCGCCCGTCCGAAACCGGTTGCGGACATGAAGAGCCGCCCGAGCGGCGTGGTCTTCTCGCTGAAGCTGGCGGTCTACGTCGCGCTCATCGCGCACGGGATGATGTTCGCGCTGTCGACGCTCGTGATCCTGAAGATCGTCGGCATCCTGCTGATCGGCGCGATGTACGCGCACGGCGTCGAGCTGCAGCATCAGGCGCTGCATTACCAGGGGTTCCGCAGCAAGCGGCTGAACATGGTGTTCGGCGTGCTGCTCGGCATGCCGATGCTCGTGTCGTTTCATGCGTACCAGGACAGCCACCTGCGGCATCACCGGCTGCTCGGCACACCGGAGAACAAGGAGTTCTTCGACTACGGCGACCAGTACGGCGCACGCCCCGTCGTCAACGTCGGGCTGTGGATGTGGCGGCTGTCGATGGCCGCGCACTATATCCAGTTCGCGAAGAGCGTCGCGAAGCTCGTCGTGCCGGGCGCGCGCTTCGGCGACAATGCGCTCGTGTCGCGCGCGATCCGCCGCGACTACCTACTAATGGCCGCCGCGATCGCGCTGCTGGCCGCGCTGTCGTTCGCGTTGCACACGTGGTTCGTCGTCTGGGTGTGGGTCGTGCCGCTCGTATCGGTCGCGGCGCCCGTGCATGCGCTGGTCGAGATGCCCGAACACTACCGCTGCGACCTGACGAGCACCGACCCGTTCCGCAACACGCGGACGATCGAGAGCAACGCGTTCATGACGTGGTTCACGAACGGCAACAACTATCACGTCGAGCATCACATGATGCCGAACCTGCCGATCGAGCGGCTGCACGACCTGCATGGCGCGATCGCGCCGCGCATCCGCTATTACCACCGCACGTATCGGCAGTTCTACTCTGCGTTGCTGCGCGGCCGGCTGTCGCCGCGTGCGGTGGACGACGACCGGGACGATCGCGAGCCCGATGCCGAAGCGGCCGCGCCGGCCTCGACCCAATCGGCATGACCGCGCCACGCGTTGCGACGACGGTGACGACGATGCTCTATCCGGAATTGTTCAGGTCGCTCGAAGCTGTCCGCTGGGACATGGAGAAGGACATTCCGTGGGACAAGTTCGACGCTTCGCTGCTCACCGACGAGCAGGCGAAGACGATCAAGATGAACGCGATCACCGAATGGTCGGCGCTGCCCGCGACGGAAATGTTCCTGCGCGACAACCAGCACGACAGCGACTTTTCCGCGTTCATGAGCGTGTGGTTCTTCGAGGAGCAGAAGCATTCGCTGGTGCTGATGGAATACCTGCGCCGCTTCAAGCCGGAGATGGTGCCGACCGAAGAGGAACTGCACGCGGTGCGCTTCCAGTTCGATCCGGCGCCGCCGCTCGAGACGCTGATGCTGCACTTCTGCGGCGAGATCCGCCTGAACCACTGGTACCGCTGCGCGGCCGACTGGCACACCGAGCCCGTCATCAAGCAGATCTACGAAACGATTTCGCGCGACGAAGCGCGTCATGGTGGCGCGTACCTGCGCTACATGAAGAAGGCGTTGAACAACTGCGGCGACGTCGCCCGTGCCGCATTCGCGAAGATCGGCGTGCTGATGGCGTCGGCGCGCCGCACCGAGAAGCCGCTACACCCGACCAACCTGCACGTGAACCAGGCGCTGTTCCCGCGCGACACCGTGCAGTCGCGTCTGCCGGATCCGGAATGGCTCGAGCGCTGGCTCGACGAGCAGATCCGGTTCGACGGCGAGTGGGAGAAGAAGGTCGTCGAGCGGATCCTGCACAACCTGTCGATCCTGTTCGAGCGCACGTTCGCGACCGCGCAGGAATTGAACCGCTATCGCCGCGAAGTGACCGCGCGCGCGAATGGCGCGGCGGACGGTCCGTAGCGGATTCATCTTGACGGTCGTCGCGCGGCGCGGCCCGAATTCCGCCCGACATGCGCATCGAATGCACACCGACCGGCGCTGCCGGCCGGCGCATTATGCATTTCCGGACATAATCGGCTCGTCAGTTTCACGAGGCGGCATGAAAATACCGGATTTCATCCGTTTAGTATATTTTAATAAACGCTAAATTCCGGATTTGAATGGCATTTTGTATGTATGTTGCAGACTGTTTGTTTTCGCAATCCGGAAAATAAAATGAAAAGTCGGCTGATTGAAATCGATTTGTAGGCATCGGATGATTCCTCTGTCATGACGTCGATATGGATGTGATGACGTCGAATTTTGCCGGCAATCGCCTGTTTTTACGCCAATTTATCAACCCGTTTGGTACGCTCGATTCGTTCGCATATTAATTTACAAAATCACTACTTGATAATGTTCGTGTAAGCGTATCGATGCGATAAAAATGATAGATAAATACAAGTGTCACGATTGAAAATAAGAATGATATGCATCCATGCTTCAATATAAAATCGTTTCCGAATCCAAATAGGAGAGACGATCCAGGGAGACGAACGGCAACTTGTCTGTCGATGGGTGCAACTTTGAGGCGGCGGTATGGCTAATGTGAGATTGGCAAAGCGATTGAGAAGTCTGCCTTCGCTGGATTTCCTGAGAGGCTTCGAATGCGCGGCGCGCCATTTAAGCTTCACGCGTGCGGGGCAGGAGCTCAACGTCACGCAATCGGCCGTGAGTCGGCAGGTCAAGGCGCTCGAAGAGCAGCTCCGGATCGAGCTGTTTCATCGGCACATTCGTTCGCTCACGCTGACCGACAAGGGGCGCGAGTTGTACGACGCGATCTCGTTCGCGTTGTCCGATCTGGAATCGGTGGTCGGCAAGCTGTCGTCGAGCGTCGGCCAGCGCGCCATTTCGTTGTCGACCACCGTTTCGTTCGCCGCGCTGTGGCTGATTCCGCGCCTCGGTTCGTTCCGCGCCAGCTATCCGGACATCGACGTGCGCGTGTCGGCAACGAGCGAAATTGAAGATCTTAAACGCAAACGTTTGCACCTGGCGGTGCGTTATGCCGGCCCGTATACGTCGACCGACGATACGGACGTGTTGTTTCGCGAGCGTGTCGTGGCGGTGTGCAGCCCGAGCCTGTTGACGGCGATGGGCGACGCCGCATCGATGAAGCCGGCCGATCTCGACAAGCACGTGCTGCTGCATCTCGACGACCCGCGCGGCGAATGGCCGTGGCACGGGTGGAGCCATTTGCTGAAGGAGCTCGGCGTGCCGCGGCTGCGGCCGGCCGGCGCGCTGCACTTCAGCCAGTACGATCAGCTGGTCCAGGCCGCGGTCGACGGGCACGGCATCGCGATCGGCAGGCGGCCGCTGGTCGACGGGCTGCTGAAGCAGGGGCGGCTCGTCGAGCTGTTCCCGCATTGCACCGTTGCGTCGGGCAGCTACGTGCTCGTGCAGAACCCCGATGCGTGCAACGAATTCGATATCGCGGTGCTGACCAACTGGCTGCTCGATCAGGCGTGCCCCGCGCTCGCGCCGGAGCAGGACACGGCCGGCAGCAACGTGCTGCCGATGTATCGCGTCGGATAGCGCGGCCCGGCGAATGCGTCGTGCGCGGCGTCATGCGCAATACCTGCAACCTGTGCGATGATGCGCCGCTTCGCGTTCGTCACGGAACGCCGCCGACCGCGACGCCCGGTTCCGGGCCACCGCCGAGTCCTGACCTCCCGGAGACAGCATGCCCGCACACGGCATTCAAGGCAGTACCCTGCATTACCTCGATCACGGCACCGGGTTTCCGGTGCTGCTCGGGCACAGCTATCTGTGGGATGCCACGATGTGGGCGCCGCAGATCGACGCACTGTCGCGCCGGTATCGCGTGATCGTGCCGGACCTCTGGGGGCATGGCGCATCGGGCGCGCTGCCGGACGGCACGCACACGCTCGACGATCTCGCCACGCAGGCGAGCGCGCTGCTCGACGCGCTGGAAATCGAACAGTGCGCGGTCGTCGGCCTCAGCGTCGGCGGCATGTGGGGCGCACGGCTCGCGTTGCGCGAGCCGCAGCGCGTGCGCTCGCTGGTGATCATGGACGCGTCGCTCGACGCCGAGCCGGATGCGACGCGCGCCCGCTACTTCGGAATGCTCGATGCGATCGAGGCCGCGGGCCGCATCGCGCCGCCGCTGCTCGACGCGATCGTGCCGCTGTTCTTCCGGCCGGACGTGAATCTGGAAGATCCGGTGCCGACCGCGTTTCGCGATGCGCTGGCGAACCTGCCCGCCGACCGGTTGCGGCAATCGATCGCGCCGCTCGGTCGGCTGATCTTCGGCCGGCCCGACACGCTGTCCGCACTGGCCGAACTCGACGCGGAACGCACGCTGCTGATGTGCGGCGCGGGCGACATGGCGCGCCCGCCGTCGGAAACCGTGAAGATGGCGAGCGTGATCGGCTGCGCGCATGCGCTGGTGCCGGACGCCGGCCATATTTCGAACCTGGAAAATCCCGCGTTCGTCACGCGCACGTTGCTCGACTGGTTCGACGCGCAGCCACTGCACGCGAACTGACGACCGCGCGACCGGCGACATGCGCGCAGGCCGCGCGGCGTCGCATCGACCTGCGTTACGCGCGCTCGCTGGCCGGTGTGAACCTCCGGTCGCGCACACGCGCTTCGTCGGCGCCGCCGCGCACGAGGCTCAACGCTTCCGCGCGGCTCGCCACGCACGGCCCGGAGCCGGGCAGCGGCTGGCGCGCGGTCTCGCGTAGCGCAAGCACCGACACGATGCCGATGAACGACGCGCCCATCAGGTAGTACGCGGGCATCATCAGGTCGCCGGTGCGATCGACGAGCCACGCGGTGACGAGCGGCGTCGTGCCGCCGAACAGCGACACCGACACGTTGAAGCCGATCGCGAGCGCGCCGTAGCGGATCCGCGTCGGGAACAGCGCGGGCAGCGCGGACGGCATCACGCCCGTGAACGTCGACAGCAGGACGCCGTAGATCAGCATCCCGCCGAAGATCGGCAGCATGCCGCCGGTGCGGATCAGCATCAGCGCCGGCACCGACAGCGCGAGCAGGCCCACGCAGCCGGCCATCATCACCGGCTTGCGGCCGACCTTGTCCGACAGGTGCCCGGCGTACAGCGTCATCGGCATCATCAGCACCATCACGAGCAGCACCATGAAGAGCCCGTGCGATTCGCGAACGTGCAGCGTCGCCGACAGGTAGCTCGGCAGGTACGACAGCGCCATGTAGTCGGTCACGTTGAAGATCAGCACGAGGCCCACGCATTGCAGCAGCGGCTTCCACTGTTCGACGAGCAGCGTCGCGAAGCGCTGCTTCGGCCGCGCGCGTTCGTCCGCTTCGCGTGCTTCCGCCTCGTTCTTGAACGCCGGCGTTTCCTCGAGCTTGAGCCGCACGTAGAGGCCGACGAGGCCGAGCGGACCGGCGATGAAGAACGGTACGCGCCAGCCCCACGACAGCAGCGCGTCCTGCGACAGCGTGGCCGTCAGCAGCGCGACCGTGGCCGCGCCGAGCGTATAGCCGATCAGCGTGCCGAATTCGAGGAAGCTGCCCATGAAGCCGCGACGCTTGTCGGTCGCGAACTCGGCGATGAAGGTTGCCGCGCCGCCGTATTCGCCGCCCGTCGAGAAGCCCTGCACGAGGCGGGCGACGAGCAACAGGATCGGGGCCATGATGCCGATCGACGCATAGCTCGGAATCAGGCCGATCGCGAAGGTGCCGACGGCCATCATGATCATCGTCGCGGCGAGCACGCGCTGGCGGCCGATGCGGTCGCCGAGCGGGCCGAACACCATGCCGCCGAGCGGGCGCACGAGGAACGCGGCCGCGAACGTGCCGAAGGTCGCGAGCAGCTGCGCGGACGGGCTGCTGGACGGGAAGAACACCTTGCCGAGCGTGACGGCGATATAGCTGTAGACGCCAAAGTCGAACCATTCCATCGCATTGCCGAACGCCATCGCGCCGACCGCGCGCTTGAGGACGGCAGGGTCGACGATCGTGATGTCATCCAGCTTGACGGACTTGCGCGAAGACCGGGCTTTCGCGGGGTGCGCTTGCGACGGGCTCAATGAACTCTCCTGGAATGGCCTTGGCAACCGGCCGGCGGGAATGCAGCGGGGTCGTGCGGGCCGGCGGACTGCGAAGGTGGATGTCTCGGGGATGCCTCGATGCCGGTGGCGTGACGCGCGCAGCGGGACGACACCGGGCAGGTGTATTGTGCGAACCAGTTTAGAGAAACGGGCGCGAGCGGCTATCGGTCATGCGCCCGGAAACCGGTGGTAAACGACACGCGGGGACGTCGCCCGGATTGCACCCCGGCGGGCGGGGCGCGGCGTGGACGGTCATCTCGCCGCGCGCCGGCTCGCGGACACCAGCAACGCGACGAACGCCGCTTCATCCGCGCGCAGGCCGCGCGGCGAGCGCCGGACCGCCAGCGTGGCGAGCGCGCCCGACTCGAACGCGTCGAGCACGACCGGATGGATGTAGCAGCGCCGGCACACGGCCGGCGTGTTGCGCAGCAGGTCCGCCACCGCGCGCACCGTTTCGACGATCTGCTTGCGGGCATGCGTGACGCCGCGGTGCTCCACGCGCCGCAGCAACCCGAGCGCGTGCACGCTGCCGGCCCACGTCCGGTAATCCTTCGCGGTGAAATCGGCGCCGCCGGCTTCGCGCAGGTAGTCGTTCACGTCGGACGACCCGACCGGATGGCGCACGCCGTCGTCGTCCACATACTGGAACAGCTCGTGACCGGGCAGTTCCGCGCAGCGCCGCACGATCCGCGCGACCCGCGCATCGTCGACCGTCACGTCGTGTTCGATCCCGCTCTTGCCGGTGAAGCGCAGCCGCACCTGGCCGGGCTGGATCTTCAAATGGCGCTTGCGCAGCGTAGTCAGCCCGTACGAGCCGTTTTCGCGTGCGTATTCCGCGTTGCCGATCCGCGCGAGCGTCGTGTCGAGCAAGCGGACGATCGTCGCGACGACCTTGTCGCGCGGCATGCCCGGCAACGCCAGGTCGCGCGTGACGCGCGCGCGGATGCGCGGCAGCGCCCGCGCGAACGCGGCCATTCGTGCGTACTTGTTCGCGTCGCGGGTCGCCCGCCACTGCGGGTGGTAGCGATACTGCTTGCGGCCGCGCGCGTCGCGGCCCGTCGCCTGCAGGTGGCCGAGCGGGTCCGCGCAGATCCACACGTCGGTGTAGGCAGGGGGAATCGCGAGCGCGTCGATGCGGGCGATTTCCGCGGCATCGCGAATCCGCGTGCCGTCTTGCGCGTAATACGCGAAGCCGTTGCGCAGGCGGCGGCGCGTGTAGCCGGGCTGGCGGTCGTCGACGTGGCGCAGCGCCGCAACGCCATTTGAAGCGGGCCGCTTCATGTCGCGACGCGCGGGCCGGTAGCGGCGGTGCGCGGCGATCCGCGCTCACGGGCAGCGATCATGCTTGTCTCCTTTGGGTTCGCGTAAAGGGCAGCCGCCCGACATGGGGTGCGAACCGCCATCGCACGGAGCAAGAACCGTGCGCCGCGGCGCACGACGCGGGTCGGTTGTTTAGGTGTTTATACGTATGCCGATTCCGACATCGGCTCAATCCAATATTTCATTGGAAGGTTATCGGACTTGTTTCTAGACTGATGCGGGGCCTGTATACCGCGCCGGCCGAACACGCCGGCCGGTGCAGCCCGATCCGCGCCAGCGCCACGCAGAAACACAACAGCGCCGCGGCACACAACGACATCATCGGAGACGGACCATGACATTCATCAGGAAGCTGGCGGCCGGCGCGATCGTCGCCGCGGCGACGGTGCTGGCAGGCGGCGCGCACGCGCAGCAAAAGCCGATCACGCTCGGGTTCTCGCAGGTCGGCGCGGAAAGCGCATGGCGCACCGCGAACACCGTGTCGGTGAAGAGCGCGGCGAAGGACGCCGGCATCAACCTGAAGTTTTCCGACGCGCAGCAGAAACAGGAGAACCAGATTCGCGCGATCCGCTCGTTCATCGCGCAGAAGGTCGACGTGATCGCGTTCTCGCCGGTCGTCGAATCGGGCTGGGAGCCGGTGCTGACCGAAGCGAAGGCCGCGCATATCCCGGTGATCCTGACCGATCGCGGCGTCGACGTGAAGGACCCGTCGCTGTACGTGACGATGATCGGCTCCGACTTCCTCGAGGAAGGGCGGCGCGCCGGCCACTGGCTGGAAGAGCGCTACAAGAACGACGCGGGCCCGATCAACATCGTCGAGCTGCAGGGCACGGTCGGTTCCGCGCCGGCCAACGACCGCCGCGCGGGCCTGCTCGAAGTGATCAAGAACAATCCGAAATTCAAGGTGATCGCGTCGCAAAGCGGCGACTTCACGCTCGCCGGCGGCAAGCAGGTGATGGAAGCATTCGCGAAGACCTACGGCAAGCAGATCAACGTCGTCTACGCGCACAACGACGACATGGCGCTCGGCGCGATCCAGGCGATGGAAGAGGCCGGCATCAAGCCCGGCAAGGACGTGAGCGTCGTGTCGTTCGACGCGACCAAGGGCGGCTTCCAGGCGATGGTCGCGGGCAAGATCAACGTCGACGTCGAATGCAGCCCGCTGCTCGGCCCGCAGCTGATGACCGCGGTGAAGGACGTCGTCGCCGGCAAGCAGTTGCCCAAGCGCATCGTGACCAACGAAACGGTGTTTCCGATGAACGTCGCGGCGCAGGTGCTGCCGACCCGCAAGTACTGACCTGTCCGCCCGGGCGGCGGCCTGGCGGCCACCGTCCGGCGGCGCTTCGAGGGAGGCTGCATGCAGAGTTCGCCGGTGGTCGAGATGATCGGCATCGACAAGTCGTTTCCGGGCGTCAGCGCGCTGCAGCGCGTGGACTTCCGGTTGTTTCCGGGCGAGATCCACGCGCTGATGGGCCAGAACGGCGCGGGCAAGTCGACGCTGATCAACGTGCTCACCGGCGTGCACGCGCACGATGCGGGCGAGATTCGCGTCGGCGGCGCGCCGGTGAATTTCGCCGCGCCGCGCGAGGCCGAGGCGGCCGGCATCCAGACGCTCTACCAGGAAGTGAACCTGTGCGCGAACCTGTCGGTTGCCGAGAACATCTTCGCGGGCCGGCAGCCGATGCGGCGTGGCGCGATCGACTGGAAGACGATCCATGCGCGCTCGCGCGACGCGCTCGCCGAACTCGACCTGGCGCTCGACGTCACGCGTTCGCTCGATTCGTATCCGATCGCGGTACAGCAGATGGTCGCGATCGCGCGTGCGGTGTCGGTCGACGCGCGCGTGCTGATTCTCGACGAACCGACCTCGAGCCTCGACGACGGCGAGGTCGCGCGCCTGTTCGACGTGCTGCGCCGGCTGAAGGCGTCGGGCATCGCGATCCTGTTCGTCACGCATTTTCTCGAGCAGACCTATGCGGTGTCCGACCGGATCACCGTGATGCGCAACGGCGAGCGCGAAGGCGAGTATCTCGCGCGCGACCTGCCGGTCGACCTGCTGGTCGCGAAGATGACCGGCCGCGAGCGCATGTCCGAGACGCTGCAGGCGGGCGCCGCGGCGGTCGAGCGCGACACCGCGACCCCCGCGCCGTTCCTGTCGATGCAGCAGGTCGGCCGGCGCGGGATGATGAGCGCGCTCGATCTGGACGTGCGCCCCGGCGAGATCGTCGGGCTGGCCGGGCTGCTCGGCTCGGGCCGCACCGAAACCGCGCAACTGGCGTTCGCCGCCGCGCGTCCCGATACCGGTGCGATCGAGATCGGCGGCGCGCGCACGCGGCTCGCATCGCCGCACGATGCGGTGCGCCACGGCATCGCGTACTGCCCGGAGGACCGCAAGAAGGAGGGCATCGTCGCCGCGCTGTCGATCCGCGAGAACATCGTCCTCGCGCTGCAGGCGCGGCGCGGCTGGTGGCGGCTGATCGGGCGGGCGCGCCAGCGCGAGATCGCCGACACGTACATCGCCCGGCTCGGCATCAAGGCGCGCGACGCGGAGCAGCCGATCGGGCTGCTGTCGGGCGGCAACCAGCAGAAGGTGCTGCTCGCGCGCTGGCTCGCGACGGACCCGAAGCTGCTGATTCTCGACGAGCCGACGCGCGGCATCGACGTCGCCGCGAAATTCGACATCATGGAGCGTGTGCTCGCGCTGTGCGCGCAGGGGCTCGCGATCCTGTTCATCTCGTCGGAGATCGGCGAGGTCGTACGCGTGAGCCACCGGATCGCGGTGCTGCGCGACCGCCGCAAGGTCGCCGAATTGACGGGCGCCGATGCGTCCGAGGAGCAGGTTTACCGGTTGATCGCGGGAGGCCAGTCATGACGCGGTTACGCACGCTGTTTCGTCATCCGCTCGCGTGGCCGGTGCTGACGCTCGCGCTGCTGTTCGCGCTGGACGTCGCGCATCGCCCGGGCTTCCTGTCGATCGCATTGCTCGACGGCCACCTGTTCGGCGCGCCGATCGACATCCTCAATCGCGCGGCGCCGCTCGTGATCGTGTCGCTCGGGATGACGCTCGTGATCGCGACGCGCGGGATCGACATCTCGGTGGGCGCGATCGTCGCGATCGCCGGCGCGGCGGCCGCGATCGTGCTCGAGGCGGATCCGTCGCGGGTCGGCATGGCGCTGGCCGCCGCGCTCGGCGTCGGGCTGCTGGCCGGCGCGTGGAACGGGCTGCTGGTCGCATTCGTCGGGATGCAGCCGATCATCGCGACGCTGATCCTGATGGTCGCGGGGCGCGGCGTCGCGCAACTGCTGACGGGCGGCCAGATCATCCCGATCGGCGCGCCCGGCTATCTCGCGCTCGGCGGCGGCTATCTCGCGACCGTGCCGTGCGCGGTGTGGATCGCGCTCGCGACGATCGGGGCGAGCGCGCTGCTGGTGAACCGCACGGCGCTCGGGCTGTTCATTCGCGCGATCGGCGTGAACCCGGTCGCGACGCGGCTCGTCGGGCTGCGTTCGGGCGCGGTCGTGTTCGGCGTGTATCTGTGCTCGGGCGTGATGTCGGCGCTCGCGGGCATCCTCGCCAGTTCGAACGTGCGCAGCGCCGACGGCAACAACGCGGGGCTGCTGCTCGAACTCGACGCGATCCTCGCGGTGACGCTCGGCGGCACGTCGCTGCTCGGCGGCCGCTTCAGTCTCGCGGGCTCGGTGCTCGGCGCGCTGATCATCCAGACGCTCACCTACACGACCTACTCGATCGGCGTGCCGCCGGAGGCGACGCTCGTCGTCAAGGCGGTCGTCGTGATCGTCGTGACGCTGATCCAGTCGGACGCGGCGCGCGCGCTGCTGGTCCGGCACGCGTCGCGGCTGCTGCCTTCCGCGCGATCGCGCGCCACCACCACCGGAGCGACGCCGCGATGACCCGTTTCCTTGGTCGCCTCGCCGATCCGCGCACGCTGCCGATCGTCGTGACGATCGTGCTGTTCGTCGCCCTGTTCGGTTTCGGGTCCGTGATGTACACGGGCTTTTTCTCGATGCAGGTGCTGACCGGGCTGCTCGTCGACAACGCGTTCCTGCTGATCGTCGCGATCGGGATGACGTTCGTGATCGTATCCGGCGGCATCGACCTGTCGGTCGGCTCGGTCGTTGCGCTGACAACGATCTTCTGCGCGGTGGGCGCCGAACGGCTGCACTGGCCGGTATGGGTGATCGTGCCGCTCGTGCTCGCATTCGGCGCGCTGTACGGCGCCGCGATGGGCGCGCTGATCCACTATTTCCGGTTGCAGCCGTTCATCGTCACGCTCGCCGGCATGTTTCTCGCGCGCGGCGCCTGCTTCCTGATCACGACGCAGTCGATCACGATCAACCAGCCGGCGTTTCATGCGATCGCCGGCATCAGCGTGCCGGTCGGCGGCGGCACGCTGAGCGCCGGGGCGCTGATCGCGCTCGCGACGCTGGCCGTCGCGATCTACGTCGCGCATTTCACGCGCTTCGGCCGCAACGTGTATGCGGTAGGCGGCAACGAACGCTCGGCGCTGCTGATGGGCTTGCCGGTCGCGCGCACGAAGATCGGCGTCTACGCGCTGAGCGGCTTTTGTTCGGCGCTCGGCGGCGTGGTATTCACGCTGTACGTGCTGTCGGGTTACGGGTTGCAGGCGCAGGGAATGGAGCTCGACGCGATCGCCGCGACCGTGATCGGCGGCACGCTGCTGACGGGTGGCGTGGGCTACGTGATCGGTTCGGTGTTCGGGGTCGGCATCCTCGGCACGATCCAGGTGCTGATCACGTTCGACGGCACGCTGAGTTCATGGTGGACGCGGATCGTGATCGGCGCGCTGCTGTGCGTGTTCTGCGTGTTGCAGCGGGTCATCGAGCGGCACGCGACGCGGCGGCGCACCGGCGGCACCGGGCTCGGCGCGCAGCGGCCGACGCGCGATACTGCCCCCGCGCGGCCGGCGCCGCCGGAAGAGGACATCGCGCTGGTCTCGACGATGCGGCGGTCGTAGTGCGACCGCGCCCCCTTTGCGCGAGGAGAACGGCATGAAGCGTGATGACATGACGGCGGGCGTGGCCGATACGCTGGCTATCGAGCACGGCCGCCGGCCGCTGCTCGACCTGGGCGACGCGCGCGACTGCCGGATCGTGGCCGATGCGCTGCGGGTGCTGCTGCGCGAACGTTCCGAAGCGCTGGCGTTCGCGATGCGCGTGGCCGACGAGCATGGTCGCCCGCGCCCGGATGCCGGCGAATTCGGCCTGACCGACATCATTCGGTTGACCCGCGTGGTCGAGCGGGCCGATCGGCAGCGCGAGCGTACCGCGGTGAAATGAAGCGTACGGGTTCGCGCCGTCAGGCCGGCCCGGTCGCGTCCGTCTCGGTGTCGAACGACGTATCCGCGACGCGCGTGCGTTTCAGCGAGCCGGCCAGTTTTTCGATCGCGTGCAAGTCCAGTGCGTCGAGGTGTGCGCGCATTTCGTGCACGAACGGCGCGTGATCCGGCTCGTCCACATACTGGCCGAGCCATTCCTCGATATCGGTCAGCCGGCCTTCGCCGGCGAGCGCGATCAGTTCCGCGAGTGCATCGGCGGGCGGGCTGCGCATCGCGGGCGCGGCGCGGGCCGGCGGCGCTTCGTCGGCCGGATGAAACCGCCTGACGAGCCCCGACGCTGGTGCGAGCGCATGGCCGAGGGCCGGCGCGACGACCGCGAACGAGAACGACGTGCCGACGCCCGGCTGGCTCGCGACGGCCAGCTCGCCGCCCATCGCGGCGACGATCCGCTGCGCGATGAACAGGCCGAGCCCGGTGCCGCCGTTCACGGCCTGCACCTGCTGGTACGCGCGGAAGATGTCGGTGGTCGCGGTGATGTCGATGCCGATGCCCGTATCGGCGACCTCGAACAGCAGGCGCCACGCGTCGCCTTCGCGCGACGCGTGAACCGACAGCGTGACCGTGCCGCTGCGCGTGAATTTCGATGCGTTGGACAGCAGGTTCAACAGCACCTGTTGCAGCCGGATGCCGTCGATCAGCACCGTGCGCGGCAGCGCCGTGACCGGTTGGTAGACGAACCGGTTGTCCTGCTGCGCGCACAGCGCGAGCGCGTAGTGGCCGATGTCGTCCAGCAGCCCGGGCAGGTCGGTGCGGTCGGGCGCGACGCCGAGCGGCTGCAGTTCGGCCTTCGTGAACGCGAGCAATTCGTCGATCAGCGCGAGCTGGTAGCGGATGCTGCGGTCGATCGACCGGATCAGCCGCGCCTGGCCGCGCGTCGCGCCTTGCAGTAGCAGCTTCGCATAGCCGTTGATCGTCGACAGCGGCGCGCGCAGGTCGTGGCTGACGTAGCCGAGCGTCTCGATCTTCTGCTGCAGGTGCGTCTTCGACTGTTGCAACGCATCGTTGAGCGCCACCGTGCGCCGCGCGACTTCGTCGCGTAGCCGGTCCTGTTCGGTGAGCTGCCAGTGTTCGAGCCGCTTGCGCGCCTCGGTGCGTTGTTTGCCCACGTGGTGAATCCACGCGGCCAGCACCAGCAGGTGCGTCGCGAGCCCGATGATCGCGATGACGGGGTTCGGAAAGACGTCGGACCGGATCCATGACAGCACGGACGGCAACGCGTCGCGGCCATCGAGCATGCGGATCAGCATGTTGAACGTCGCGAACGCGACCGCGATCAGCATCACGCGGCCCGTCGGCGTGCGCCGGATCACGAGCATCAGCGCCAGGCTGATGTTGACGATCGCGAGCGCGGTGTTCAGCCATAGGCAGAACCGTGCGAAGGTCGCCAGATCGCCGAACGCCGCGCCGGCGATTCCCGCGCATTCGAGCGCGAGAAACACCACGTACACCGCGCGCATCGGAATCTTCGCCTTCTCGCGATGCGCGACCATCAGGATGAAGACGATGAAGCACGCGACCGACAAGTACGCGAAGATCGTTTCGCCGCGCGTCGACCATTCTCGCGCGGCGGGGGACAGGGCCATCGCGAGATAGCCACGGTACGCGGCTTCGAACAGCGCGGTGTTCAGGGTCAGCACGGCCAGCACGTGGAACACGCCGCTGCGCGAGAAAAAGCCGATCAGCAGCGCGCACCACACGAGTGCAAGCAGCCCGCCGAAGAAGCCGAAGTTCCACATCGACGCGTGCAACTCCTGCGCGACCCACGCGTCGCGGGTGAACGCGATCGGCGCGAGCCGCATTTCCTTGCGCGACGTGATGCGGATCAGCACGGGGAGCTGTTCGCCCGCGCGCAGCGTGGCGTCGAGGGTCGGGTAGCGCGACGGCGCCTCGCGCGCGTCGCCGCGATCGGCCGGGAAGCTGTGGTCGGGCAGCCAGCGACCGTGCCGCTCGACATAGAAGTCGGCCCGGTCGACGCGCGCATCGCGAATCGCCAGCACCAGCGGGCGCGTTTCGCTGTCGCGATTGATCAGCGTCGCGCGGACCCACCACGCCGAGCGCGAGAACGTCACGTTGAACGACGGGCGGGATGCCGTGGCCGCGTCGCGGCGCGCATCGTCGAGCCGGGCGGCCACGTCGGCGACGGACAGCGTCGTGCCGGCGTCTTCGAACACCGCGACGGCTTCGAGTTGCGCGGGATTCGGCGCCGTTGCGGCACGAGCCGTCGCGCACGTGACGGCCAGCGCCGCCAGCAGCAGGAGCAATCCGCGACATCCCGCTGCCCATGCCGCGTATTGCCTACGCATCGCCGTGGTGCCCCCCGGGTGCGACCGGCGCGCCGACCGCGTGGCGCTGGCGCCGCCAGTCGGACGGCGTGATGCCGAAGCGTTCGCGGAACGCCGTCGCGAAATTGCCGGGCGTGGAGAAGCCGATTTCCTCGGCGATGTCGCCGATCCCCATCGACGTTTCCGACAGGAAGTGCATCGCGGCGCGCAGCCGCGTGTCGCGCAGGTACTCGAACACGGTCTGGCCGAGATGATCGCGGAACACGCGCGACAGCCGCTTTTCGTGTGTGCCGACCTGCCGGGCGAGTTCCTCGAGCGCCGGCGGATGGCGCAGGTCGCGCAGCAGCACGTCGCTCGCGGCGCGCACGAGCGCCGCGTCGGGGTTGTCGGGCAATTCGGGCAGATGCGCGAACGGCTGGCTGCGCCGCCCGCGCTTCAGGTGATTGCGGATGCGCGCGATGACTTCCGCCGGTTCGAACGGCTTGACGATGTAGTCGAGCGCCCCCGTTTCGAGCCCCGCGATGCGATCCTCGAGATCGCCGGCGGCCGTCAGGATGATTACCGGAATGGATTGCGTCGACGGGGTCGACGCCAGCAGCCGGCTCGCGGCGAAGCCGTCCATGCGCGGCATGCGCACGTCCATCAGGATCAGGTCGGGCGCGATGGCCTGCGCGCGGTGATAGGCCTGCAGCCCGTCGAACGCGACGCTGATCCGGCACTGCGCGGCGCGCAGGATTTCGGTCAGGAGCCGCAGGTCGTTCGGGCGATCGTCGACGATGAGGATATGTGCGCCAGCGAGATCCGGCGTGGTGCGTGGCGACGCCGAACTGGACAAGCGGGATGGCATGGTTGCGAACGCGTTGGAAGGGAATGGCCTGTCAGGTCGGAGGCATCGCTATCTGCACGATTGTTGCAAAAAATTATATGCCGACAACAGTATCGCCTGTGAGGATTCCGTGCGGCGCGTGGGGACTTGTCGGGCGGGCGCGGGGACGGCCCGGCGAGGTGGTTCGCTGTCGACGAAATGATTCGGAAAAATGTGCCGAAGCGATTTTGATAATTCCGGTCTTTATTTCCGGTCAAATGGACTGGTGGAATCGAAATGGCCCGAATGATGAATTTGTGAGCGTGCTGTCGAAATTCGATGGCGCGGTCTGAATTGAATCTGCTAATTCATTGTCGTGGTGATTAAGTTTTCGTTGATGTCGCGGGGATATTCCGCTTTCCGGAAAATCGAATGTCCTGCGAATGTGTATGAATGTAAATGCTGTCCGCTCGGGAAAAGGATTTGTCCGCTGCGGAAAAGGTTTGTTTGAACGAATGCCGGCACACTAGCCCAGACGCGGCTGGAATCGGTTCTTTCCCCGACTTCGGTTGCCACGAAAATTGCTGTTGCCGTCGCCTCCATGGCAGCCGATATTCAATGTCACATTGAATGATGGCATTCTCAGATGATGAGAGGGCGATGACAAAAGAATAACAGGCACGAGAGTAATGAAAACGTCATGATTCGTGAAATGCTAGATATACAAGGCGAATCGAGAAATGACGGCGTGGGTGTGAGTGAAAGGCATCGAGCGAGAAGAAATCGTCAAGCAAATTCGATCGATTAATTCGATGCCGGGGTCGTTCGTCGAGTAGCCGGTTTTTTTCCGGAAATCCGGAAGAACGGGTCGCCCGTCGGACGGAAAGGGGTGAGTGGTTTCGCGTGGGCCGCCGGGCGGTTTGATCGATCCGAAGGCCGTGCGCGGCGCTCTATCGAATCAGGCGGATACGAAAAATATGAATACGACAAGCATGGCAGGTCAGGGCGTCGGGTCGATCGATCCGGTGCCGGCTGTCAGCGTCAGCGATCCGGCGGCGCATGCTTCAGACCCGGGGACAGCATGGCGCCTTTCGCCGCCTGAATGACACATGACGGGCCGCCCGCGATGCGGGCCGGCCTCCGTTCGTCCAGCGTCCGAGCGACGCTTTTCCGATGAGATTCGAAGTCGCCCGTCGGCGGGTGCGACGGTGGACGCGCGTGCGGTCTCGCAGCGCGGCATGCACCGTGTCGCCGCCGGGCCGGCGAAGTCGATTTCCATGAGCCGCTAACCGGCGATCGTGATCGCGTGTCGTGCCGAACGGGCACGCGCGTCGATCGGCCGTGCCGTTGCGATGGTATCGAGCGTGTCGAGCAACGCTGTTCGTAGTTTTTATTAGTTATGCGAAGTAGCAAGCGGAGCGTCGCGGGGCAGGCGAAAGCGGAGAGGGTCCGCGCCGCGCCTGATGTCGCGTTCGCTGTTGCGTCATCCAGCACATGAGAACCGAGGGAACACGAGATGAACAAGTCGTTCAAGTCGATCTGGAACGAAGCACTGGGAGCCTGGGTTGCGGCTTCGGAACTTGACCGGGCGCGCGGGAAGCGGGTGGCGTCGTCGAGAAGGGTGGCCGAGCACGTCGCGCAGGCGGGCGCCGCGGTGCGCCCGGGCGCGCATGCAGGGTTGTCGCCGCGGCGTATCGTGATGACGCTGGCGGCCGCGTATCTCGGGCTGTTTCAGGCTGGCGCGCACGCGCAGTATTCGGCGGGCGGCGGCTCCGCGACCGGCGGCGCCAGTTCGATCTCGGTCGGTAACGGTTCGGTGGCCACGCAGGTGAATTCAACCGCGTTCGGTAACCTGTCCACGGCGGCAGGCACATCGGCCACGGCACTGGGCCCGGGTGCGCACGCGATGGGTGACGGATCGACGGCCGTCGGCATCAATGCGCAAGCGACCGGCGTCGACAGTGCATCGCTCGGCGTGCAGGCGATCGGTTCGGGCGCGTATTCGGTTGCCATCGGCAACCTGTCGAGCGCGACCCAAAGCGGTGCGGTGGCGATGGGCAGCGGCGCGGCGGCGACCGGTGTTGCCGCCATCGGGCTCGGCAACAATGCGTTCGCGTCCGGTCAGTATGCGGCCGCGCTGGGTCTCGGGGCGAGTGCGGCCGGGGCGCAAAGCGTCGCGCTCGGCTATGCGACGCATGCGACTGATACCGGCACCGTCGCAATCGGCAACCAAGCGACGAGTACGGGCTCGGCAGGCGTGGCCGTCGGCAGCGGTGCACTGGCGACCGGCAATTCCGGCGTTGCAATGGGCGTCAACAGCGGCGCAAAGGGCACCAGCTCGATCGCGATCGGCTGGGGCGGCACCGCAGGCGTGCCCGGGTCGGGCACGCAGTCGCTCGGCACGAGTTCGATCGCGATGGGCTCGAACACGACGGCCGGCGCGGACAATGCGCTGGCATTCGGCCTGAACGCGAACGCGTCGGGCGTCAGCTCGATCGCGATGGGCGTGCAATCGACCGCGACGGCGCTGTTCGGCGTCGCGCTCGGCAATCTCGCGCTCGCGACCGGCACGTCGGCAACCGCACTAGGCCCCGGCGCGACTGCATCCGCCGTCGGGGCAACCTCGATCGGCATCAACAGCGTGGCGGCGGCGGACTGGACCGTCGCGATCGGTGCGTCCAACTCGGTCGCGGCCGGCGCGGGCGCCGGTTCGATCGCCGGCGGCAACAACTCGAAGGTGCTGGGCGGGACCGGCGCCGTGGCGCTCGGCCAGGGCCAGACGGTGAGCGGTGACGGCGCCGTCGCGATCGGCGATCCGAGCAGCGCGATCGGCACCGGCGCGGTCACGATGGGTTCGAACAATACCGCGAACGGCAACGGCGCGGTGGCGATCGGCAATACGAACAATGCGCAGGGCACGGGTTCACTCGCACTCGGCAACACGTCGACCGCCGCAGCCGCGGGCGCGATCGCGTTCGGTGCGTCGGCCGTCGCGAACAATGCAAACGATGTCGCGCTCGGCTCCGGTTCAGTGACGGACGTGCCGCATCCGACGGCGACCGGTACGCTCGGCGGCGTCACGTACAACTACAACGGTACGAATCCGACGAGCGTCGTCAGCGTCGGCGCGGCGGGCACCGAGCGCCAGATCACCAACGTCGCGGCCGGGCGCGTCAATTCGGCGAGCACGGATGCGATCAACGGTTCGCAGCTTGCCGCGACGAACACGGCGCTCGATTCGCTATCGACGTCGACGGCGTCGAGCATCACGTCGTTGTCGACCGGGGTTTCGTCGTTGTCGACGGGCCTGAGTTCGACCAACAGCGCGGTGACGTCGCTGTCCACGTCGACGTCGACCGGTATCAGCTCGTTGTCGACGGGGCTCAGTTCGACCAACAGCGCGGTGACGTCGTTGTCCACGTCGACGTCGACCGGCATCAGCTCGTTGTCGACGGGCCTCAGCTCGACCGACAGCACGGTCACGTCGCTGTCGACCTCCACATCGACGGGCCTGTCGTCGGCCAATAGTTCGATCACGTCGCTGTCCACGTCGACCTCGACGGGTATCAATTCGCTGTCCACCGGGTTGAGTTCGACCGACAGCACGGTCACGTCGCTGTCGACTTCCACGTCGACGGGCCTGTCGTCGGCCAATAGTTCGATCACGTCGCTGTCCACGTCGACGTCCACGGGTATCGGTTCGTTGTCCACCGGCCTGAGTTCGACCAATAGCGCGGTGACGTCGCTGTCCACGTCGACGTCCACGGGCATCGGTTCGTTGTCCACCGGCCTCAGTTCGACCAACAGTTCGGTGACGTCGTTGTCCACGTCGACCTCGACGGGCATCAGCTCGTTGTCGACGGGCCTGAGTTCGACCAACAGCACGGTGACGTCGCTGTCGACGTCGACCTCGACGGGCATCAGCTCGCTGTCCACCGGCCTGTCGAGCACGAACAGTTCGATCACGTCGCTGTCCACGTCGACCTCGACCGTCGTCGGCTCGCTGTCCACCGGCCTGAGTTCGACGAACAGCAACCTGACGTCGCTGTCCACGTCGACGTCGACCGTCGTCGGCTCGTTGTCCACCGGCTTGAGCTCGACCAACAGCTCGATCACGTCGCTGTCCACGTCGACCTCGACGGTCGTCGGCTCGCTGTCGACCGGCCTGAGCTCGACGAACAGCAACCTGACCTCGCTGTCGACCGCCACGTCGACCGGGATCAGTTCGTTGTCGACGGGCCTGAGCTCGATCGCGAACAACAACACGAACCTCGGCAACAGCACGGCCGGCGCGATCGGCGGCGGGGCCACCTACGATCCGACCACCGGCACGATCTCGGCGCCGTCGTACGTGACCTACAACAGCGACGGGTCGACCACGATCAACAACAACGTCGGCTCGGCGATCGACAACATCAACGCGCACGGCATCAAGTACTTCCACGCGAATTCGACCGCGCCGGACAGCCAGGCGGTGGGCGTCGACAGCGTCGCGATCGGCCCGAACGCGATTTCCAAGGTCGACGGCAGCATCGCGCTCGGCTCGGGCTCGGTGGCCGACCGCGCGGTAGTGCCATCGTCGGGCATCCTGCGCAACGGCAGCGCGTCGATCCCGTTCGACACGACCGACCAGACGCTGCTCGGCGCGGTGTCGGTCGGCGATGCGACGAACAAGACGTACCGCCAAATCACCAACGTCGCGGACGGCACCGGCCAGCAGGACGCGGTGACGGTGCGGCAGCTGACCGGCGCGCTGCAGTCGTTCGCGGTCACGGGCCAGAAGTACTTCCACGCGAATTCGACCGCGGCGGATTCGCTCGCGGCCGGCGCGGAATCGGTCGCGGTGGGGCCGACGACGGTCGTCAACGGCGACCACGGCGTGGGCATCGGCAACGGCGCGATCGTCGACCAGACCGCGCCGGGCGGCGTGGCGATCGGGCAGGCGGCGAGCTCCGCGCAGGCCGACGCAATCGCGCTGGGCAGCGGCGCGACGGCGACCGGCGCGCAGTCGGTCGCGCAGGGCGCCAACGCGGTAGCGGTCAGCGTGGGCAGCGTCGCGCTCGGCTCGGGTGCGCGCAGCACGGCGACCGATGCGCTCGCGCTCGGCGCCGGTGCGTCGGCGACGTTCGCGAACAGCGTGGCGCTGGGCGCCGGTTCGCTGACCACGGTCGGCGCGCTGACGAACTACGTCGCGTACGGGCTGAGCAGCCCGCAGTCGTCGGCCGGCGAAGTGAACGTCGGCAACCGGCAGATCACGGGGCTCGCGGCCGGCAAGAACGGCACGGATGCGGTGAACGTGTCGCAGCTCGATTCGATCGCGAACCAGTTGACGACGCTGATCGACCAGCGCACGACCAATCTCGGCGGGCAGTACACGACGAACCCGAACGGCGCGAACGTGCCGCCGGGCTCGACCGGGGCGAACTCGTCGGCGGGCGGTTCGGGCGCGGTGGCATCGGGCTCGAACAGCACGGCGGTCGGCAACAGTTCGCTCGCATCGGGCAACGGTTCTACGGCGATCGGTGTCGGCTCGACGGCATCGGGCAACAACTCGACGGCGCTCGGCACGGGCAGCAACGACGGCGGCCGCTCGAACGTCGTTGCGGTCGGCTCGGCCGATTCGGCGCGGCAGGTCGTGAACGTCGCGGCGGGCACGCAGGGCACGGACGCCGTGAACGTGAATCAGCTGAATGCGGTATCGAACCAGTTCACGCAGTCGCTGAACACGGTCAACAACCAGCTCACGCAGATGCAGCAGCAGATCCAGCAGACCGATTCGATGGCCCGCGAGGGGATCGCCGCGACCGCCGCGATGGCGTCGATCCCGCACATGGACCGCGATTCGAACTTCGCGATGGGGGTCGGCACGGCGACGTTCCAGGGCCAGAAGGCCATGGCGGTCGGCGTGCAGGCGCGCGTCACGGAGAACCTGAAGGCGACGCTGAACGGCGGTTTCGCCGGCAGCCAGCGCGTCGTCGGCGCGGGCATGCTGTATCAGTGGAAGTGATCGCGCGCAGCGGTTCGTTCCGGCACGCGCTGCCGGAGCGGACCGCGCCGAACGCAAACGTGCGCGGATGCGTCGCGACCTCGCGCCGCACGCGCCGTGCTCATCGCATTCTCGGAGTCATCAAGTGAAAAAACACCATCTTGTCCTGCTGGCGTCCGTCGTTTCCCTCACGGCCTGCTCGAGTGCGTCGGGGCCGACGTACAACGCATACGAACTACAGTCGCGAAACGGCATCCGGACATTCCAGGTCGACTGCCACGGCATCCTGTCGACCGCGAAGACCTGCATGAAGGTCGCGACGCGCATGTGCGGCAACGAACCCGTGCGCCTGGTCGACACCACCACGCCGTACCGCGACGGCGCCGATCCGCATTCGATCGTGTTCCAGTGCGGTGCGGCGCCCGCGCCGGCCGCCGCGGCCGTCGCGCCGGCGCCCGCGCCGGTCGAGAAGGTGAGCCTGACCGGCGATGCGTACTTCGCGACCGACTCGGCCGTGCTGACGCCCGCGGCCACCGCCACGCTCGACAAGCTGCTGAACCAGCAAGGCGACCGCCATTTCGCGCGCGTGGAAGTGGACGGCTATACCGACGCGACCGGTTCGGATGCGCACAATCAGGCGCTGTCGAAGCGCCGGGCGGATGCGGTCGCCGGATATTTGCGCGAGCACGGGCTGAAAGCGGATTCGTTTGCCGCGAACGGTCACGGCGAAGCGAATCCGGCGGCATCGAACGATACGGTCGAAGGACGGGCGCGCAATCGTCGCGTGGAAATCTCGCTGCAGAAGTAGGGCGCTGCGACAAAATTGCCGCAAGCGTGGCCGTCGAAGCCTGGCGGCTCGCTTGCGGCGATGATGCACGACGCAGACGGCGGCGGGAGGGAAGATCCGTCGCTGCGTGTGCATGCGGAGTCCGTCGCCTGGCGACGACGCCCCGCATGCTGCCTTGCGTCCGGCACGCGGATCGCCATTCGCACCGGGCCGTGGATCGACGCTCAGTGCCTGATCACGCAGACGGCCACGATCTCGTAGCCCGGGTCGGCATGCGCGCTCGCGGCCTTCTCCGCTTCGTCATACGAACCAAAGGAGGCGGCATCCTCGATGGCCGGCGCCATGCCGATGTCGCCGTCCTCGGCGGTGCAGAGGAACTGCTCGCCGGTCTTCACGACATAGATGGACATCATGATTCCCTCCAGGGTTTGCAGGCGGAAATTTCAGTCTAGCAGGCCGGACGCGGGGCGGCGGCCCGCTTTCAGCACGCGCGACGGGGCGGTTTTACGACCGTCGGTCGACCCAGGTCGGCTTGCATGCCATGGCAGCGGAAAGCCGTGCACAATACCCGCATGCGATCCCTCGACCTCGAATGCCTCGTCACCGTCACAATGCCCTTCGGTAAGTACAAGGACCGGCTCCTTGCCGACCTGCCGGGCAACTATCTCAATTGGCTAGCCCGCGAAGGGTTTCCGCGCGGCGAGCTCGGCCGACAGCTCGCGCTGATGCACGAAATCGATCACAACGGCCTGAGAGGCTTGCTGGACCCGCTGCGCAAGCGCGGCTAGCTGCACGGCGGCGCGCCGCTGAAGCCGCACGCCGTTTCGACCCCGCATCGCAGGCAACGCGATTCCGGATGGTCGATGCCGACGGGGATCCCCCGCCGCCTGTCCATGATGCCCGCAGGGTCGTCATGGAAAACTGTATGAATATACAGTATAGTAGCCGTCGAACTCGAGCCGCGCAGGTCCAACCCTTGCGGCCCGTGCGCCGCGCCTGCGGGCATCCGCCGCAGCGTTCCGGCACCGTGAACTCTGGCTAACTCATTCAGACGGGCAGGCAAATTGTCATCCAGCAATCTGATCCGCATTCGCGGAGCACGTCAGCACAACCTCAAGAATCTCGATCTCGACCTGCGCACCGGTGAAATGACGGTCGTGACCGGCCCGTCGGGCTCCGGCAAGTCGAGTCTCGTGTTCGACACGCTGTACGCGGAAGGCCAGCGGCGCTACGTCGAAACCTTCAGCGCGTACGCGCGGCAGTTCCTCGACCGGATGGATCGCCCGCAGGTCGAGCGCGTCGACGGCGTGCCGCCTGCGATCGCGATCGACCAGACCAACCCGGTGCGCAGCTCGCGGTCGACCGTCGGCACGATGACCGAGCTGAACGACCACCTGAAGCTGCTGTACGCGCGCGCGGCCGAGCTGTTCGACCGCAAGACCGCGCGGCAGGTGCGGCACGACACGCCGGAGACGATTTACGCGGAGCTCGTCGCGCGCACGCAGGCGGACGATCCGCGCGTCGTCGTCACGTTCCCGGTCGAATTGCCGGAAGCGGTGTCCGACGAGGAAATCGCGCAGTGGCTGTCGGCGAGCGGCTACACGCGCGTGCAGGCGCAGCGCGAAGTCGCGTCGCCCACCGGGCCGCGCAAGATGCTCGACGTGGTGGCCGACCGCTTTCGCGTGCAGCAGGCCGACAAGGTGCGGGTGGTCGAGGCGATCGAGGCGTCGCTGAAGCGCGGCGGCGGCCGCGTGAACGTGTACGTGCTGGCGGCGGACGCGGAAAACGCAACGGCCGAGCCGTTGATCTGGCGCTTCTCCACCGGGCTCCACGATCCCGACAGCGACCTGCGCTACGCGGAGCCGCAAGCCGCGCTGTTCTCGTTCAACTCGGCGTACGGCGCGTGCGAAACCTGCCGCGGCTTCGGCCGCGTGATCGGCGTCGATCTCGGCCTCGTGATTCCCGACGCGCGCAAGACGTTGCGTGGCGGCGCGATCAAGCCGATGCAGACGCCCGCATGGAAAGAGTGCCAGGACGACCTGATGCGCTACGCGGCGAAGGCCGGCATCCGGCGCGACGTGGCGTGGTCCGAGCTGACGGACGCCGAGCGCGACTGGGTCGTCAACGGGTCGCCGGACTGGAACGGCAAGTGGCAAAGCCAGTGGTACGGCGTGAAGCGCTTCTTCGGTTATCTCGAATCGAAAGCGTACAAGATGCACATCCGCGTGCTGCTGTCGAAATACCGCAGTTATACGCCGTGCGACGTGTGCGGCGGCGCGCGCCTGAAGACGGAGTCGCTGCAATGGCGGCTCGGCTCGAAAGAGAATGCGGACGCCGTGCTCGCGCCGGCCGACCGCTTCATGCCGCGCGGCGTCGACTGGAGCCGCGCGCAGCTCGAAGCGCTGCCTGGCCTGACCGTCCACGACCTGATGCTGCTGCCGATCGAGCGCATCCGGCGCTTCTTCGACGACATCGTCCTGCCGAGCGCGCTGCTCGACGACGCATTGAAGCTGTTGCTCGCCGAGGTGCGCACGCGCCTGAAATATCTGTGCGACGTCGGGCTCGGCTACCTGACGCTCGACCGGCAAAGCCGCACGCTGTCGGGCGGCGAGGTGCAGCGGATCAACCTGACGACGGCGCTCGGCACGTCGCTCACGAAAACCCTGTTCGTGCTCGACGAACCGAGCATCGGGCTGCATCCGCGCGACCTCACGCGGATCGTCGAGGCGATGCAGCGGCTGCGCGACGCGGGCAATACGCTGGTCGTGGTCGAGCACGATCCGTCGGTGATGCTCGCGGCCGATCGCTTGATCGACATGGGCCCCGGCCCGGGCGAGCGCGGCGGCACGATCGTCTATGACGGCACGCCGGCCGACATCCGGTCCGCGCACACGCTGACGGGCGAGTATCTCGGCGGCCGCAAGCAGGTCGCGCATGCGTCGAACTGGGCGCGCCGCGTGGTCGACGCCAACACGCCGCGCATCGTGCTCGAAGGCGCGACCGAACACAACCTGCGCGACGTCAGGGTCGAGATTCCGCTGCAGCGGCTCGTGTGCGTGACGGGCGTGTCCGGCTCCGGCAAATCCACGCTGCTGCAGGACGTGCTGTATCCGGCGATGGCGCGGCACCACGGCAAGGCGACCGAGTCGCCGGGCGCGTACCGCAGCCTCACGGGCGCCGACCAGGTCGGCGACGTCGTGTTCGTCGACCAGTCGCCGATCGGCAAGACCACACGCTCGAACCCGGCTAGCTACGTCGGCGCATTCGACGAAATCCGCAAGTTGTTCGCGAAGGCGCCGCTCGCGCTGCAGCGCGGCTACGGCGCCGGCACGTTCAGCTTCAACTCGGGCGACGGTCGTTGCCCGACCTGCGGCGGCTCGGGCTTCGAACACATCGAAATGCAGTTCCTGAGCGACGTCTACCTGCGTTGCCCGGATTGCGACGGCAGCCGCTACCGCGCCGAGATTCTCGAAGTGCGCATCGAGCGCGACGGCCGCGCGCTGAACATCGCCGACGTGCTCGATCTCACCGTCAGCGAGGCAGCCGCGTTCTTCGCGACCGACGCCGAGGTGCTGCGCGTGCTGCAGCCGATCGTCGACGTCGGCCTCGAGTACGTGAAGCTCGGCCAGCCGGTGCCGACGCTGTCGGGCGGGGAAGCACAGCGCCTGAAGCTCGCCGGCTTCCTCGCCGAATCGGCGGCGGCGGCCAACGGGCGCCGGGTCGCGACGGAAGAAGCGCGCATCGCGCGCGCGAAGCTGTTCATGTTCGACGAGCCGACCACCGGGCTGCACTTCGACGACATCGCGAAGCTGATGCAGGCGTTCGGCAAGCTGCTCGCGGCCGGCCATTCGCTGATCGTGATCGAGCACAACCTCGACGTGATCCGCGCGGCCGACTGGCTGATCGACCTCGGCCCGGAAGGCGGCGACGGCGGCGGCCTCGTGCTGTGCGCGGGCACGCCCGACGACGTGAAGGCCTGCGCCGCATCGCATACCGGCGTGGCGCTGCTGCAGTACGACCGCGAGATGGATGGCGAGGCGGTGCACGCCGACGAAGGCGTGCCGCTGCAGGCCGTGCTGAACGCGGCGCGCGCGCGCCGGGCGATCGAAGGCGAGGACGTCGTGCGGATCGTCAATGCGCGCGAGCACAACCTGAAGTCGCTCGACGTCGACATCCCGCACGGCAAGTTCAACGTGATCACCGGCGTATCGGGTTCCGGCAAGTCGACGCTCGCGTTCGACATCCTGTTCCACGAAGGCCAGCGCCGCTACCTCGAATCGCTGAACGCGTATGCGCGCTCGATCGTGCAGCCGGCCGGCCGCCCCGAGGTCGACGCGGTGTACGGTATCCCGCCGACCGTCGCGATCGAGCAGCGGCTGTCGCGCGGCGGGCGCAAGAGCACGGTCGCGACCACGTCCGAGGTGTGGCATTTCCTGCGGCTGCTGTACGTGAAGCTCGGCCTGCAGCACTGCATCCACGACGGCACGCCGGTCACGTCGCAATCCGTCGAATCGATCGTCGCCCAGTTGCTGCGCGATCATCGCGGCGAGCACGTCGGGCTGCTCGCGCCGCTCGTCGTCAACCGCAAGGGCGTGTATACGGATCTCGCGAAGTGGGCGAAGGCGCGCGGCAGCACGCATCTGCGGGTGGACGGCGAGTTCGTCACGGTCGACCCGTGGCCGAAGCTCGACCGCTTCCGCGAGCACACGATCGAATTGCCCGTGGCCGATATCGTCGTGGCGCCGGACAACGAAGCCGAGTTGCGGCGCAGGCTCGACGAGACGCTCGAGCTCGGCAAGGGCGTGATGCACCTGCTCGCGCCGCTCGACGGGCTGCACGATGCGATGCGGAACGATCATTCGACCGCGCAGGTCGGCGCGGTCAAGGTGCTGTCGGTCAAGCGCGCGTGCCCGGTGTGCGGCACGAGCTATCCGGAGCTCGACCCGCGGATGTTCTCGTACAACAGCAAGCACGGCTGGTGCACGACCTGTGTCGGCACCGGCGTCACGCTCACGCGCGAACAGCGCGCCGCGTACGACGACACGGTGCTCGCCGGCGACGATCGCGGCCGCGAGCAAACCTTGCCGTCGGACGAACAGGAACCGGAAGGCGTCGGCAACGAGCCGTGCCCGGACTGCCACGGCACGCGGCTGAATCCGTCCGCACGCGCGGTCACGTTCGACGCGCATCCGATCGTCGAGGTCGCGCAATGGACGGTGTCGGATACGCGCCGCTGGATCGATGCGCTCGAACTCACCGGGCGCGACGCGCAGATCGCGCGCGACATCGTCAGCGAGATCGGCAGCCGCCTCGCGTTTCTCGAGGAGGTCGGGCTCGGCTATCTGAGCCTCGATCGTGCGGCGCCGAGCCTGTCGGGCGGCGAAGCGCAGCGCATCCGGCTCGCCGCGCAGCTCGGCAGCAACCTGCAGGGCGTGTGCTACGTGCTCGACGAGCCGACGATCGGCCTGCATCCGCGCGACAACCAGATCCTGCTCGACGCATTGCGCAAGCTCGGCGACAAGGGCAATACTCTGGTCGTCGTCGAGCATGACGAGGACACGATCCGCCGCGCGGATCACATCATCGACGTCGGCCCGGGCGCCGGCAAGCGCGGCGGCACGCTGGTCGCGCAAGGCGCGGTCGCCGACCTCGCGGCGCAGGCCGATTCGGTGACGGGGCGCCTGCTCGCGCAGCCGATGACGCATCCGTTGCAGCCGCGCCGCAGCGTGAGCCTGCCGGGCAAGAAGGGCGGTGCGGCCGTGCCGGAAGCGTGGCTGACCGTCCATGGCGCCCGGCTGCACAACCTGCGCGACGTCACGGTCGGCATTCCGCTCGCGCGGCTCGTCGCGGTGACGGGCGTCAGCGGGTCGGGCAAGTCGACGCTCGCGCGCGACGTGCTGATGACGAACCTGCTGGATGCGGTCGGCCGCTCGGTGCTGTCGTCGCCGGCCACGCGGCGTGCGCGCAAGGCCGCGCAGCAGGACGCGCCGGCCACCAATCGCCGTTCGAGCGTCCTGGCGCGCAGCGCACCGCGGCCGTCGCTGAACGTCACGCACGCATGGCAGGGTTGCGAATCGCTGAGCGGCTGGGAGCAGATCGATCGCGTGCTCGAAGTCGACCAGACGCCGATCGGCAAGACGCCGCGTTCGTGTCCGGCCACCTATATCGGCGTGTGGGACACGATCCGCAAGCTGTTCGCCGATACGCTCGAGGCGCGCGCACGCGGCTATACGGCATCGCGTTTCTCGTTCAATACCGGCGATGGGCGCTGCCCTGCCTGCGAAGGGCAAGGCGTGCGCACGATCGGCATGAGTTTCCTGCCCGACGTCAAGGTGCCGTGCGACGTGTGCCACGGGCAGCGCTTCAATCCGGAAACGCTCGCCGTCACGTGGCGCGGCCGGAACATCGGCGACGTGTTGACGATGGAGATCGACGAGGCGGTGGAGTTCTTCGCGCCGATCTCGAACATCGCGCATCCGTTGCAATTGATGAAGGACGTCGGGCTCGGCTATCTGACGCTCGGTCAGCCGTCGCCGACGCTGTCCGGCGGCGAAGCACAGCGCATCAAGCTCGTCACCGAGCTGACGAAGGTGCGCGACGACATCACGCGGCGCGGCCAGAAGGCGCCGCATACGCTGTACGTGCTCGACGAGCCGACGGTCGGCCTGCATATGGCCGACGTCGCGAAGCTGATCCGTGTGCTGCATCGGCTGGTCGATGCGGGGCATAGCGTCGTCGTGATCGAGCACGACCTCGACGTGATCGCGGAAGCCGACTGGATCATCGATCTTGGGCCGGAAGGCGGCGTGGGCGGCGGCACGATCGTCGCGGCGGCGCCGCCGGAAGCGCTCGCGAAGGTGAGCGCGAGCCATACGGGGCAGGCGTTGAAGCCGGTGCTCGCACGAACGGCCAGCGAAGACGATGAAGCGGAGCAGCAGGGCGCGGCGCGGGTCGGCTGAACGCGTCGTGTCCGGTGAGCGGCCCCGGTGCCTGGCGAGGCATCGGGGCCGCGCGTGTTTCGTCGTTCATGTCGACGCGCTCAACTCCCGTTGACGCCGATCGTCTCGATGATGGTCTCCAGTTGCGGGCTCATCGGCAGGTTCAGACTCAAGCCCGACGGAAGCGGGCGCAGGAACCAGCGCTTGTACTGACGCGCGATCTCGCCGTCGGCGGCCAATTCCTGGAACGTGGTTTTCACGACCTGCGCGAGTTGCGGATCGTCCTTGCGGAACATGATTCCGTACGGGTCGTACGAAAGAAAGTCGCCGACCACGTCGTACTGGCCGCCCTTGCCCGCATTCTCGGCAATGAGGCCGTACAGCAGCACGTCGTCCGTCGCGAACGCGTCGGCGCCGCCATTCGCGACGAGCGCGAAACCCTGCGCATGGTCCGGCACCACCTGTAGCTGGATCCCGAGCCGGAACTTGTCGTTCAGGTCGCGCAGCGTCTTCTCGTTGGTCGTACCGGCCGTCACCGCGACTTTCTTGCCCGCGAGGTCGCGGAACGAGCGGATCGGCGCGCCGCGTTTCACCATCACCTTCGTGCCGGCCACGAAGATGATCGGCGAGAACGCCACGCGTTTCTGGCGCTCGAGGTTGCTGGTCGTGGAGCCGCATTCCAGATCGACTTTCCCGCTGACCACCGCGTCGATGCGGGTGTCGGACGTGACCGGCACCCAGCGGATCGTCAGGCTCCGGTTGATCGCATCCTCGATCGACGACACGAGCGCCTTGCATAGCTCGATCGAATAGCCGATCGGCTGGTTGCGCGCGTTCAGGTACGAAAACGGTATCGACGCGTCGCGATAGCCGAGCGCGATCGTCCCGCTGCCGCGCACTTTCGCGAGCGTGCCGGTCAGTTGGGCCGGCGCGAACGGCTCGACGCGCGGCAGCGTCGAAGGCGCATCTTCCGCGCGCGCGGTCGTGCCCGTCGCAAGCAGGCCCGCGAGCGCGAGCGCACGCCAGAATCGCTGCATCTTCATCGCCGGGCCTCCGTCAGACTTCCGTCGGATGTGCGATCGTCGCTTCCTGTTCCGCTTCGATGCGCGCCGCGTTGGCTTCGGCTTCCGCTTCCGACAGGAGTTGGCCTTCCCATTTCGCGACCACCGCGCTCGCGATCGAGTTGCCCACCGCATTGGTGGCCGAGCGGCCCATGTCGAGGAACGTGTCGACACCGAGAATCAGCAGCAGCCCGGCCTCCGGAAGCCCGAACTGGTGCAGCGTGGCCGCGATCACGACGAGCGATGCGCGCGGCACGCCGGCCATCCCCTTCGACGTGAGCATCAGGACAAGCAGCATCGTGATCTGCGTGCCGAGCGACAGGTGCATGTTGTACGCCTGCGCGATGAACAGCGACGCGAACGTGCAGTACATCATCGAGCCGTCGAGGTTGAACGAATAGCCCATCGGCATCACGAAGCTCGAGATCTTGCGCTTCACGCCGAAGCGGTCGAGCGCGTCGAGGATCTTCGGGTACGCGGCTTCGGAGCTGGCCGTCGCGAACGACAGCATGAACGCTTCCTTGATCAGCACCAGCAGCTTGAACACGCGCGGCCCGAGGAACACGAGCCCCGCACAGACGAGCAGTGCCCAGAGCAGGAACAGGCTCACGTAGAAGTCGCCCATGAACACCGCGAACTTCAGCAGTACCGACAGCCCGTTGACCGCGACGGTCGCGGCCATCGCGGCCATCACCGCGAGCGGCGCGAGCTTCATCACGTAGCCGGTGATCTTGAGCATCACGTGCGACAGCTGGTCGATCGCGGCGATGAGGACCTTGCCGCGGTCGCCGAGTGCGGCGAGCGCGACGCCGAAGAACATCGAGAACACGACGATCTGCAGGATCTCGTTGTTCGCCATCGCCTCGGCGAACGATTTCGGCACCATGTGGCCGACGAAATCCTTCAGCGTGAACTTGGACGTCGCGAGGTTCGCGGAGGCGCCGATGTCCGGCAGCGGCAAGCCGAGATTGTCGCCGGGCCGCAGCAGGTTCGCCATCAGCAGCCCGAGCAGCAGCGAAACCAGCGACGCGGTGATGAACCAGGCGATCGATTTCGCGAACACGCGTCCGACCGACGCCGCGTCGCCCATGTGCGCGATGCCGACGACCAGCGTGGAGAAGACGAGCGGCCCGATCACCATCTTGATCAGGCGCAGGAACACGTCGGAGACGAGCGAGATGTACCCGGCGACTTCGGCGGCGGCCTTCTTGTCCGGAAAGCTCGTGAAGACCATGTAGCCGATCGCGATGCCTGCCACCATCGCGATCAGGATCCAGACGGCTGCAGCATTCTTTTTGCGCATCGTGAGCCTCCCATGCAGCGGTTTCGCAATCGGGGGATGGAAGGACGATACAGGACCAGAATGGCGATGAACAGTGCAACCGGGTTCGGGTTTGCGCTAGCGCCGGGTGATGGCCGGTCCGGGCGACGGCGATTGCACCGGTGGCGCTTCGTGCCCGACGCCGGTGCAACCCGATGCCGGTTTGTGCGGAGCAGCACGTCGCCGGTATGAAGGCCGCCGCATTGCGACGACCGGCGCCGCGCGTTTCGCCCCGGTCATGCGCACGGAGATCCCGCTGCCTCGTGCTGAAATCGCGGGCCTGCGCCACGCACCGGACGATCCCGGCGGTCGGCGAATGCGCGCGTTGCGCGCGGCGGCCCACGGTTTTCGATCAGCCGGCCGGCGCGACCGATGCACCCGTGATGCCGTGCCGGCGCAGCGAATCGGCGACGAAGCCGGACGCCTTCATGTCTTCCACGAATGCGTTCAGGGCCGCCGCGGCCGCGTCGCCGCGGCTCTTCGGCACGCCCATCGCCTGCCGGATCACCATGAAGCGCTCGTCGAGCAGGCGCAGGCCGGGTGTTTTCGCGGCGTCGGCTTCGAGCTGCTGCTTCACGCCGGCCGCCACCTCCAGTTGCTGCTCGACGAACGTCGACACGACGGCTTGCGACGTCGGCGCGCGCACGATCCGCGCGGCTTTCAGTTCGCGGGTGAGGAACAGGTCGTACGCGCTGCCGTTGCCGACGGCCACGCGGTTGTGCGGCTGGTCGACGTCCGCGTTGGTGCGGATCGGCGAGGCGTCGGGAACGAGATAGAAGCCTTCGATCAGCACGTACGGCGCGGTGAACGCGACCGTTTCGCCGCGCAGCGGATCGACCGCGAAGAAGCCGAAATCGGCGCGCTCGTCGGTCAGCGCCTGCACCGATTTGCCGGCGGCGTCGAACACCACGAGTTCCAGGTCGGCCGACAGGCGCTCGGCGAAGGCGCGGGCGAGGTCGATCGAGACGCCGAACGGTTCGCCCGTCGCCGGGTCGCGGTTCGCGAGGATCGGATTGCCGAGGTTGATCGAGGCGCGGAGCTTGCCGGTGGGCGTGAAGGCGGAGACGACAGCGGGAGCGATGGGCATGAGCGGACTCGCGGGAGGCATAGGGTCGGTCGGGTGACGGACGCGCGACGGTGCGTCGATGCCGAGCTTATCACCGGACGTCGTGGATCGCATGTGCGGGCGTGCCTGCGCGGAGACGACGAGACGTCGAGTTGGCCCGCGGCCTTCATGGGCGGTCGCTGCATCCTGTCACCGGGCTGCACACGTATCCGCAGGGGAAGCGGACGCCGGACGGCGAGCAACATGCGATCAACGCAGGCTGCAGCATGATCGGCAACGACAACGAGGCGCTTCTGTCGGCGGCGCGTGTCGGGCTGGGGATTCTCGCGCGCGGCGACTGCCTGATGATGCAGGACATCGACACCGGCAATCCGACGAGCGGGCTGCCGTGCCGGTGCCGGCTCACTCCTGCACGCTGAGCGCCTTCTCGAGCGCGGCAATCAGCTTGAATGCATCGCCGCGCGCGATCAGAAACCCGCGGCTGGTGTACTCGCACCCGAAGGCATAGAAGCTCGGCAGCAGTGTCACCATGTCGTTCTGCCGATCGAAATCGACTTCGCATTTCGTCAACGGGAAGAACGGAAGCGCGTCGGCCGGCATGTCGTACACGATGGGCTCCTAGTACATTTTTCGGGGCGGAAGCAGGCGCTTCGTCTGCAAGCGCTGTCGGGCAACGGCGCTGGCCTTTTTTCGCTTGCGCTCCGTCGTGGGCTTCTCATAGCTCGTGCGACTGCGCAGCTCGCGAATCAGCCCGGTTTTCTCGATGTCGCGCCGGAATCGCCGCAGTGCGACATCGATCGGTTCGTTGAGCTTCGGCGTAATTGTCGTCATGTAGATCCTGTCTGGAAAGCGGTTGGAACGGAAGGCTAGCCGAGCCGTGTCATGACGGCGCTGGCTATCTCGTCGGATTCGAATTCCGAATAGCCTGCTCCGATCGATAGCGCACGTACCGCCATGAACATGTGCAGCTCCGGTTGATGGCACATCGCTGAATCGGCGATTCCGGCGGGCACGGCGGTGTCGAGCCGGGTGACTTCACGCCGTCTGATCAAGCCGAGCAGTTCGTCGATGATCATTTCGACCTCCAAAATACCGAAAAAGTGTTTGGCATTGACGAGCCGCGTCAGCTCGCGTTGGCGAAGAATCCCTGTTTGCCGCGATTGTCGTCGATGATGTTCTCGGCATAGCGGACCGACGCACGACGCGCGTCACCGGCGTTGTCGAAGGGGGACGTGTCGCGCAATCTGAAGGTCTGGCTCTGCGTCAGCGTATCGGTGGTGCCGCGCAGGCAAATCTTGACTGCCGCGTCGAACCCGGCGTCGTAGTTGTGCGGGCAGCCATGCGGCGCGGCCACGTGAGAGTAAATCAGTGGATAAATCTCGAATCCACGATAGACGTGCATGCTCATGACGAACTCCTGGCGTTCGGCCACGACGAGTCGCATGGGCGAACACATCCGGCCTGTATTTCCGTTGTGGGACGGGCCAGTGGGTGAAGGGGACAACGTTGCAGCGCGAAGGCGGGGCGATGCAGCAAGCGGGCGGGTGGAGGGGCGAACGGCCAAAGGACGGCTGATCGCGCGGATGGACCCATCATACGCGCATCGTTTGCCGAGCGGTCGATTTATTCGGTGGCCGCAAGTACGCAGCGGCACGCCCGGCGACGACGTCAGAGCGTCGTCAGCAAATGCAACTGACGTTCGGTCTCGTCGCCCGCGACCAGCGAAAAGAACCCGGTCTCGCGACGTTCGACTACCGTGAGCCCCTCGCTGTCGGAGAAGACGTTCCACGCGCTGTCGTCGACATGCGCGATCGCGCCGCGCGTGCGCGCGAATGCCAGCAATAGCGGACTCGCCTGGCGGCGCAGCACTTGACGATCCGAATTCAGCACATACGGTGGCCAGCCGGCCCGAAGGACGAGATAGTAAGGAATGGAGCCGGGATCGATTGTCATTGGAGCGGTTTCGTAGATGGGCCTGCGTTTGCCGCCCGGCTGCATTCGGAACGGCGGCGGGGAAAGCGTGCGATGGAGTGACGGGCGTTCGCCGTGATGTGTGTTCAGTCTATGCGTTGAACCGCTCGATTCGCAGGATATCGTAACGATCCCGTGCGGGGGCGATTGCGTATCCGGGTTCGGTCGGCGTGCGCGTTGCGGTCCGGCGACGAGAGCGATCCGGTCGTCAGGTGCGGCGCGCGCGCCACGCGTCGAGTGGGGCTTCCGGCTGACGAAACGTTGTAGCGATCTCTACTGAATTGCAGTGTTCGTGACGGCCCATTATGCTGCCTTCATGAATCCGGTCCCGACTTCCTGGCTCCTGTTGATCGTCAGTCTGCCGACTGCCGGCGCGACCGCGCGCATGCGCATCTGGCGTACCGTCAAGGCGCTCGGCTGCGGCGCACTGCGGGACGGCGCTTACCTGTTGCCCGCGCATGCCGAGCAGGCGGCGCAGTTGCGTAACCTCGCCGACGAGGCCCGTAACGGCGAAGGGCAGGCGTGGTTGCTGGATGTCCGTGCGGACGACCCCGCGGACGAAGACGCGTACAAGGCGCTGTTCGATCGCGCGGCCGATTACACGGGCTGGCTCGCCGAGCTTTCGGAGGCTCGCAAGACGCTGCCCGAACTGGCGGCAGCCGATCTCAATCGCATGCAACGCCGCCACGCTCGCACGTACGAGGCCATTCGACGCATCGATTTCTTTCCTGGTGAAACCTCGCTGCGCGCGGATGCGCAATGGCGGGACTTCACCGCCGCGATCGAAGCGTTGCGCTCGCCCGGCGAGCCGCATGCCGCCCAGCGCGGCATTCCACGCCGCGACCCTGCGCAGTATCAGGGCAGGCTGTGGGCGACGCGCCGTCACCTGTGGGTGGATCGCGTCGCCAGCGCGTGGCTGATTCAGCGTTTCATCGATCCGCATGCACGCTTCGTGTGGCTGGACAACCTCGCCGATTGCCCGCCCGACGCGCTCGGTTTCGATTTCGACGGCGCGCCGTTCACGCACGTGGGCGACCGCGTGTCGTTCGAGGTACTGGTCGCCAGCTTCGGGCTCGGCGACAACGACGGACTCGTCCGGCTGGGCGCCATGGTGCATGCGCTGGATGTGGGCGGCGCGACCGTGCCGGAAGCCGGCGGATTCGAGGCCATTCTCGCCGGTGCCCGAAAGCGTCTCGCCGACGACGATGCGCTGTTGACGGAGATCGGCGCCGTACTCGATTCGTTGTACGTGCATTTCCGCGGCAACCGCCAACCCTGACCTTGTTGCTCGCCCGAACATGAACACACATCGCGACCGCCCGGCTTATACGTTGTGGCAACTGATCAGGTACTTCGCGTGGCTCGGCGCGACGGGTTTCGGCGGACCGGTCGCGCTCGCCGGCTACATGCATCGCGATCTCGTGGACACGCGTCGATGGATCGCCGACGCGGACTACAAGGAAGGCCTGGCGCTCGCGCAACTCGCGCCGGGCCCGCTTGCCGCGCAACTGGCGATCTATCTCGGCTACGTGCACTACCGCATCGTCGGCGCGACGCTGGTCGGGATCGCGTTCGTGCTGCCGTCGTTCCTGATGGTGGTGGGGCTCGGCTACGCGTACACGCGATTCGGCGGCCTGACGTGGATGCAGTCGGTGTTCTACGGTGTCGGCGCGGCGGTGATCGGCATCATCGCGATCAGCGCGCGCAAGCTGACCGCGAAAAGCATCGGCCACGACAAGCTGCTGTGGGCGATCTATCTCGCGCTGGTCGCCGTGACGGTGATCACCGAATCGGAAGTGGCGTGGCTGTTTCTCGCGGCGGGCCTGCTCGTCTGGTTCACGCGCGCGCCGCCCAGGTGGCTACGCCAACGGCGCGTCAATGCGGCGATGGCGTTGCCCGTCTCCGCCACCGGCGCGTGGCTCGGTATCGTCGACTGGCCGCAGCTCGCGCAACTTGCCGCGTTCTTTGCGAAGGCCGGCGCGTTCGTGTTCGGCTCGGGGCTCGCCATCGTGCCGTTCCTCTATGGCGGCGTCGTCACCGAGCACCATTGGCTCGACGAGAAGCAGTTCGTCGACGCCGTGGCGGTCGCGATGATCACGCCGGGCCCGGTCGTGATCACGGTGGGCTTCATCGGCTATCTGGTGGCCGGGCTGCCCGGTGCGTGCGTGGCGGCTGCCGGCACGTTCCTGCCGTGCTATCTGTTCACGGTGCTGCCGGCCCCGTACTTCAAGAAGTACGGCAGGCTGCCGGCGATTCTGGCGTTCGTCGACGGCGTGACGGCCGCGGCCGTCGGCGCGATCACGGGGTCGGTGATCGTGCTGGCCCGACGTTCGATCGTCGATGTGCCGACCGCGTTGGTGGCGCTCGCGACGATCGTGTTGCTGGTCAGGTTCAAGAAGCTGTCGGAGCCGGTGGTCGTGGGCGGAGCCGCCGTGCTGGGCCTGATCGTGTATCCGCTGTTGCATCATTGACCGTGGAGGCCACCATGCAATGGATTACGCGACAACGTCCGAAAATCGACCGGGTGGCGTGTCCCTGGCTCATTGCCCGGTTCATCGACGAGACACCCGAATTTCTGTACGTTGCGCCGGCCGACGTGCTGCGGATCGCCGACGAGACCGGTGCGATTCCGTACGACATTCCGGGGGTGGAGCTGACGCACGTCGGCGAGCAATGCAGCTTCGATGCGTTTCTCGACAAATATGGTCTGGCCGACGATCGCGCGTTGCAGCACATGGCCCGCATCATTCGCGGCGCGGATACGTCGCGACTCGATCTGACGCCGCAGTCCAGCGGGCTTTATGCCATCTCGCTCGGGCTGTCGGACATGTTTTCCGACGATCACGACATGCTCGAACATGGTCTCGTCATGTACGACGCGCTGTATGCGTGGTGCCGGCATTGCCAGGCCGAAGGCCATGCGTGGCCACCGAAGATGGCGGAGTGACGAGCGGGAAAGCGGGGATGCGTGCAGACGACCGGCGTGGCCGCCGGTCGGCGCGCTAGACGGACGAAACAAAGCCCGCGAGGCGCGGGCTTTTCGTCAACAGTTGCCTTTCTTGGCCTGTCCCGGCGGACAGAATCCATTTCCCGGCCCGCCTTGCGGCGCGACCACGACCGGCGCGCCAGGAACATAGGCGACGCACCCGCCGAGCGCGCCCACCATGCTCGCCGCTGCGAGCAATGCGATCACCCCTTTTTTCACTTCGTTCTCCCGTTATTGATGAAAGGGCCCTTCGGCCCTTTCGATGATGCCGTCAGCGCGTCAGAAACTGAAGTTGACGTTGGACTGACTGGTCGTTGCGTTGACGTTTGCCGATTGGGTCGCCCCCGATGCCGCGTCGGCCTCGATCGTATATTGACCCGCGGCGGCCGGCGCCGCGGCCAGCGCGACCGGCAGCGAACCCGAGTAGGTGCCGACGATGGGCGCCGCGGCGGGCACGGACAGCGAATAGGCGCCGGTGTCCATGTTCGCGTTGATCGACGTGATCTCGTAGGCGTTCGCATCGATCGTCTGCAGCGCACGCACGAAGGCGTTCGCGCTCGCCGTCACCGTACCGCCGACGGTGCTCATCGTCGAGGCCGGCAGCGTGATCGGCGCGTTCGACGCCGACACCGCCGTGGTCGTGTTCACGACGACCGGAACCGAGCGGACGATGCCCGATGCGAAGTTGTTCTGCACGATCACGACATCGTAGTTGCCCTGCGTCGAGCTCTGGATCAGCGGCGACAGCACGAACTTGCCGGAACTGTCGGCCACCGTGCCGCGGACGACCTTGCCGCCTTGCTCGGCATAGACGGTCGCGCCGGCTTCGGCCGCTGCGACGTAGCCGGAAATCGCACCGCTCACGACGGTCGGAATCGCGGTGACGACGGGTTTCAGCGCATACGAGCCGTTGCCGCGCTGGACGATCGACTTGCAGGCGTTGAAGTCGAGCACGAGATCGACGAGCGTATTGGGCTGAACCGTGAACGGCTGGATGATCTTGTAGCCGCTTTGCGTCGCGCTCGGCGTCGCGAGCGCCTGTTCGGTGCCGCCGCTCGGGACGACCGAGTTCGCGAGCGTGTTGCCCTGGTTCTGCGCGAGCACCAACCGAACTTGCTGATACTGGCCGGCGGGCAGCGCGGTCTGGCCGAGATCGGCGAGCACGCCGTTGGTCAGCGACAGCAGGTCGATCTTCTGCGGCGTCGCGAGGGAAACGGTCGACCAGCCACCGTCGTTGTCGGCGGCGTTCGCGTTGGCGTTGACGCGGACTTGCGAAACGGTGACGTACACATGGTCGAAGCCGCACGATGGCGCATCCGTCATCGCGACGTGCAGCGTACCGGTTTGCGTGCCGCCACCGTCGTCGCCGCCGCCGCAACCTGCAAGGACGAATGGTACGAAGGCGGCGCACAGGGCGCTTTTGATGATGTTGTTCATATGTCACCCCCCAAGTGGGATCGTTATTGTGGGTGACGGAAGAATAGCGAGGCGGCAGCCTACTATTTGGGAATCTTTGAAACCGACGGTAACAATTTGTTCGATCCGTCAATTTTTACCGGGATTGATGTCGCTTCGGATGGCCCGGGCCGGGTGGCGGCGGGCAATTACGTCGTACGGCATGGCCGCACGTTCTTTCGTCGTATGTTTGTATCGCCTGGGGCACGGGGCACGGGGCACGGGGCACGGGGGACTCATGGAGCGGCGAGAAATTGCCTGGGCGGCGCGAGTGTGCCCGCCCGGGATGTATCGGGATGAAGTCGACCATCAGGGCAAGCCGGCCGGCTGTAACACTGAGTTGTCAGCAAAGCACGGCCGTTCGCGGCGGCAATCTGGCAAGATGCGTCGACTGACTGGATACAGGGTGTCCCATGCATATCGCGATCGTGACCTTCCAGGGCTTCAACGAGCTCGACTCCCTCATTGCGCTCGGCGTGCTCAATCGAATCAGGAAGCCGGGCTGGCGGGTAACCCTTTCTTGTCCGGAGCCTGCCGTCACCTCGATGAACGGGGTGACCGTGCAGGCGCAGTCAACGTTGGCGGACGCTTGCACGGCCGATGCCGTCCTCATCGGCAGCGGTATGCAAACCCGCCAGGTCGTCAATGACGCGGCACTGATGGCGCAGCTCGAGTTCGACCCTGCCCGGCAGCTCATCGGCGCGCAATGTTCGGGCACGTTGGTTCTGGCGAAGCTCGGCTTGCTCGGCAACATCCCGGCCTGCACCGATCTCACGACCAAACCGTGGGTGCTCGAGGCGGGCGTCGACGTCCTGGATCAGCCATTCTTCGCTCGAGGCAACGTCGCCACGGCGGGTGGCTGCTTTGCTTCGCAGTATCTGGCCGCGTGGCTCATCGCGCGCCTGGAAGGCGAGGACGCCGCGCGCAGCGCGCTGCACTACGTCGCGCCGGTCGGGGAGAAGGACGAGTACGTTTCACGCGCGCTGACGAACATCAAGCCCTACTTGGGGTAGCTCGACGAGCAATGACGCCGCCTCCATCGCAGCAAGCCGGGCGCGGCGGGTTGACGGGCCGCTGTGGTGTTCCTCACGGGAGGCGTCGGCGACGACGATTCGCGCCGGTCAGGCTGGATAGCGGTTGATGCGCGATCAACCCGGCCCGTCGCTCGCTGCCGCGAGCAGCGGCACGACCAGATCGCTGATCGGCGTCGGAATGCCGTGGGTGCGTCCGTACCGCTGCACGACGCCATTCCGGCAGTCCCACTCGAGGGGGCGGTTGCCCTGTCGGTCGGCAAGAATCGACGTACCCAGATCGGGTGGAAAGCCATGGAATCCATCGACGATTTCCTGCGGCACGTCATCGCCCAGCTTCGCGCCCTCCGCACGCGCGACCTCGAGACATTCCCGCAGGTAGGCGAGCGCCAGGGCCGTGATGTCGCTGCGCGAGAACATGCCGGCGCGGCGGCCGGTCAGCACCATGAGTCCCGCCACGGCATTCTGCAAAAGCTTTCGCCACGCGAGCGAGATGAAATCCTCCGCGACCTCGGGCGAGCAGCGCGTGCCGCGTAAAGCCGACACCACCACATCGCTCGCCGGCGTATCGGGCAGCGTGAGCCGGGGCTTGCCCCGCAGCCACACCGACGCGTCCGGTTCGCGTTGCGCCGGAAACCAGACGACCGACGGCACCACCGCGGCGCCGGCCGCATACGGTGCGAACGCGGTCTTTTGCTCGACGCCGTTTTGCAGCACGCAGACGACGGTATTCGCATCGCATAGCGCGGAGATCCAGGGTGCGGCGCTCGCCACCTGCGTCGCCTTGACCGCGACGAAGACAAGATCGACCCGTTCGTTGATCGCGTGCGGATCGGTCAGTACGGGCCCGGGCACGACGATCTCGCCGCCATCGAAGCGCAACGTCAACTGCGCGTGCGCCGAGCGGCCGCAGATCACCGGCGTGCGGCCGGCTTCGTGAAGGGCGGCGGCGACCGTCGTTCCGATCGCGCCCGGACCGACGAGGGCGACGCGCGGGTGCGGGGATTTCGTCATGGTGTTCGTCCTGTCGAGTCGTGTGCCAGATGCGGGCGCAGTGCGAGCGCGAGCGGGAAAATCGCGACGGCGGTCAACGCGGTCGCATACGTGGCGCCGTGCACACCGATCCTGTCGCCCAGAAAACCGTAGAGCACGGGCGATATCGCGCCCGATGCGATCGTTCCCGTATAGAAAATCGCGAATGCGCGCTCGGTGTGCTCGGGCGCGGACATCTCCGGAACGGTGCCGTACAGCACCGACGAGGTGCCGTTCAGCATCATGCCCAGAATCGGCAGCAGCACCATGGTCGGCGCCAGCGGGAGATACATCACCGCGACGATGCACGCCGCCGTACCGCCCTCCGTGAACAGCACCGTACTGACCATACCCATGCGCGCGCCGAGCCAGCCGCACATGAACTTGCCGGCCGCGCCGCCGATGAAAACGAGTGCAAGAGCCGTTCCCAACAGCTGAGGGGAGACACCCTTTGCGTTGAGCAGGAAAGGCAGGAAGGTGAGGAGTCCCATGCGTACGGCCGTATCGAGCACGCCGATGGAAAACAGCGCGGCGAATCCGCTTGCTCCGGTGCCACTGCGTTGAGTGGACGCTCGTACCTTGGCTGTCGTCTTTGCGGCGGCGCCACGTGGCACGGCGGGAAACCACAACGCGATGACGGCAGCCACGACGCAGCCCAGTCCGGCGACGATCCATAGCGCGTGGCGCCACGGCATCAGGGTCACGAGCAGCGAAATGGCGGCCGGCAGCGCGGATTTCCCCAGATCGCCGGAAAAGTTGTAGATGCTCAGCGGGCCCCGTGCGTCGCGCCCGTAGATGCGAGACAGGGCGCCCGACGCGATCGGATGCTGCGTGCTCGATCCGCCGCCCGAAATCGCCAGCGCCACGCCCAATCCGAGCAGGCCGCCCGACAGGCCCGCGATCGCATAGCCGAGCGCGGCGAGCAACGTACCGAGTGCGAGGGTCGTGCGGCTGCCCAGACGCTGGGCAAGCCGCCCGGCAGACAACTGCAGCGTCGCCATCGTGCCGGCGTAGATGCCGCGCAGGATCGCCAGCGCCGCAAAGTCGAGCCCGAATTCCGACTGCCACACGGGTAGCAACGCATAGATCATGTCCGTATAGCCATCGTGCATCGCGTGTGCAATGCAGGATAGCCATAGCACGCGCCGTCGGGATGGCGCGGTTTCCGACATGACGGGTGGGGAAAAAACCGGCAGGCGCATCGTTGTTCGCTCCGTGCGAGCGGGTCATGGAAGCCGCGCGCGGTATCGTTTTCAGGCTCGATGGGTGAATTTTATGGCTGACGGGACAGCCATTTCAATTGAGCTAAAATCGCGTCAATGGAGAGAAAAAGTCACGTCATGAACGAGAGCCGGGATGCTGCGACGCACCGCGGGGAGTTGCCCCCGCTCAATGCGCTGCGCGCGTTCGATGCGGTCGCGCGGCACGGCAGCTTCGCGGGGGCCGCGGCGGAACTGCATGTCACCCACTGGGCCGTCGGCAAGCAGATCCGGTTGCTGGAGGACTGGTTCGGCCTGCCGTTGTTCGACCGTCGTCCGCGCGGTGTCGTGCTGACCGACGAAGGGGCCGCGTTGCTGAACGACGTCAGCCACGCGTTCGAGCGCCTCGGCACCGCGGTGGTGCGGCTGCGCCACAACACGTTCACGCAGCGGATATCGGGTGTCGTGCGCGTGAATGTGCCGATGAGCTTCGCGCTTTGCTGGCTGCTGCCGCGGCTCGCCGATTTTCACGCGCGGTATCCCGACATCGACGTCAGGGTGTCGACGACCTCGCGCAAGCTGCGCTATGTCGCCGACGCTTTCGATATCGGCGTGCGTTCCGGTCCCGAGCAAGGCGCGGGCGTCGTATCGCGCCCGTTGATGCCCGACCTGCGCGTGCCGGCCTGCAATCCGGCCTTGCTGCGCCAGCATCCGATACAGAGCGTGGCCGACCTGCGTCATCACACCCTGCTGCATTCGGCCACGACGCGCTCCGCGTGGTCGCACTGGTTGAAGGAAGCGGGGGCTGCCGATCTGCGGGCGGCGCGCCATGTCGAATTCGATCACGTGAATCTTCAGCTCGGCGCGGCCATCGAGGGGCTCGGCGTCGCGCTGGCGTCGCTGCCGCTGATCGGGCGCGATCTCGCCGAGGGGCGCCTCGTGTGTCCCATCGCAGCGCCCGTATGGCGTGCCGACGACTACATGCTGGTGACGAACGCCGATCGCGCCGACGAGGCGGCGGTGTCCGCGTTCGAGGAATGGATGGAAGGCATGGCGAGCCAGGAGGGTGGCTAGGCTCGCCGGTCAGATCGGGCGGCAAGGGGCGACGAAACTGGCGGAAGCCTTCGTCGCCGGCGTCGTGCGCCCACTCGTCCGGACTGGCGAGTCGGCGATCAAAAGCCGTGGAACATGCCGATGTTGACCTGCACCTGGTTGCCGCCCGACGAGGTGTTGCCAAAGTCGGCAGCCGACGCCTGCGCGCCCTTCGCGTGAACGTAGGCCCCCATCGCGTACAGCGCGGTACTCTTCGACAGCGAGTACGTGGCACCCAGCGACACCTGGTTGATCGAAGCCATCGTGCGACCTTCGGCCGCTTGCTTGGGCGTGGCCGCGGAACCGTACACATACGTGTAGCCGGTCGCCAGCGACAGCGCCGGCGTGACCCGGTACTGCAGCAGCGCACCCAGCACGTTGAAGTGGATCGACGGCTGGCCATCGTTGCCGTGGTACTGGGCGTTCGAGTAGCGCAGGCCGGCCGTGTACGGCCCTACCTGGTATTGCGCGGCGATTTGCGCGATGCCCGCGCTCTTGAACGCATTGCCGCCGTTGTAGCCCGAACTCGGATAGCCGAGCGCACCCCCGAAACTCGGTTGTGCCGTTGCGTTCAACCAGCCGTTCTCGCCCTGGTTGACCGCACGAAAGTAGCCGCCGGCGACCGTCAGGCCGCCTTGAGCGTAGGTCGCGGCCGCCGACCACGATTGACCCGAACCGGTTGCGCCGGCCACGCCGCCGAACGAGTACGCGCCTTCAGCCTGGAAGCCGTGGATGATCGGCGAAATGTACTTCACGGCGTTGTTCTGGTTCGTCGTGTTGTCGTTGTTGTCGACGTCGCCCGGGGTCGAGAAGGTCGATGCCGAAATGACGTCACCCGTCAGGGCCTGAACCATCTCCGTCACGGCGTCGAGCTGGCGCCCCATGCGCAGTGCGCCGTACTGTTCGGACGCGAGGCCGACGTAGGCCTGGCGGTTGAACAGCGAACGCGTGGTGCCGATCGGCCCTTGGCCGCCGATGCCGCCGGTGCCGATGTTGAAACCATTCTCGATCTTGAATACCGCCTGGAGACCGCCCCCGAGATCCTCTTGCCCCCTGAGGCCCCACTTGTTCGAACCGGCGGCGCCGCCATCGAGGCCGAACCGGCTGTGACCATTGATGTTCGACGTATAGCCGATGCCCGCATCGAGCATGCCATACAGGGTGACCGACGACTGCGCCATTGCTGCCGACGATGCTGCGAAGGCGGCAACCGCGATAACGCTGATGTTGATTTTCTTGTTTTTCATCTGCATTTCACTGTCAGGAGTGGGTTTCGGGATGGGTTGAAACGGCTTTGTTGTATTCGAATGCAGGTGACGCGCACGGCTTGCGCATCGTTTCGGTCGCGACGGTCAGCGTCGTATTCGCCACAGCGGCGGACCAGATTCACTCATTTCGTGATCCTTACAATCTTGTGTGGAGAACGCCGTATTGCCAGAGCGATCCGGCACCCGCTCGATTGGAACGATCGTGGTGCCACGACGTGAACGAAAGCTGCTGCCTTGCTACGTTGTCGCTTCAGCCGTGCTGCCGCGGCGCGCGCCACGCCCCTGCAACGTGGTCGCACTTTGCAGGTGGAAAAACCATATCAGGAACATAAATTTCCGTCAAAATTAGTTTGATATAAGTTAATCTCGTTTGATGACCTCGCGCCTTACGGAGTTTCCCTTATAGGAACTGCCATCAGGGCGACGTGCTGTCGATGTCCGCGCCATCATGCCGATGATCTCGACAAGGGCAAGCGAATGCGCGCTATGTGGCGGAGGACGATATCCGGCTGAAAGGGGCGGCCGCGATGGGCGACAATCGGGGGCGGAAAGTACCGGTCGGCAGATCTCGCTGATTGCGCGGCGCCGGTCGAATGAGGTCCGTTCGAGAAGCCGAAAGCCATCGCGGAAAATCGGTCACCAAGCGTGGTGCTCGGTAACCGGTCCATTTGCGCGTCGATTGCGATAATCGAAACGGAGAAGGGGATTATTGAATGTCGCGCGTTAGCCGTGCGTGAGCTTTCGTGTGTCGCACTGTTTTCGGACCAGCTACCAGTACCTTACAGGTTCCGATTCCGACCGAACGTCAGTCGCGGACGAAACTCAGCATTCGATCTCGCGCTGCATTAGATAGAATTTCATGTCGTCGCGGCCCTGCATTGAAATCGGCACCGGATCGCGATTAAAGCCGAGCATTTCGTAGAATCGATACGCCGACTCGCGGGCCGTGCACCACAGCAGCGTGCCATGCTGTTCGCGTACATGGCGAAGGGAGAGATTCACCAGCAGGCGTCCGAACCCCAGCCCGCGTACCGACGGATGGACGGCCATGCCGCGCAGGCGCCAGGCCCCGGCGTTCGAAACGCCGGATTGTGCTTCTTTACACACCGATGCCACGGCAACGATCGTATCGTTATCGCGAACGGCAAAATGCATTGTCGTGGGGGCGAGATCGCCGTGTAAAGCACTTCCTTCCTCATCTCCCGCCATCAGGATGGCGGCCCTGAGGGGATAGGTTTCTTCCGCACGGACGGCACAGATGGTGAAGCGCACATCTTGTGAAATCATATAATTATCGGCTCTTTTCGTGACGCAGATTTTCTTGCAGTTCTCTTTCGGTATACCCACTCGCAAAATTAGCAGTTGCCGGATATTGCCGGTAAGGGTAATTTCCTATCCGCCACTTCTTTTCCAATCATACGCTAACTGCGATCACAGATGACGTCGAAAGTCTCGACAGATGCAGAGCTTGCCTACGACGAGATCCGATCGAGGATCTTTGACGGCCGCCTTGCGCCTGGACAGAAAGTATCTCACCGCGGCCTGTCCGACGAACTGGGTTTCGGCCAAATGCCGGTGCGCAGCGCATTGCATTTGCTCGAATCCGAAGGGCTGGTCGTCGTCATCGAAAAGAGTGGAACCTATGTTGCCTCGCCCACGACGAGCGATCTCCGCGAAATTTTTGAAATGCGGCTGGCGCTGGAGAGTACCGCGGCGTTTCTTGCCGCGAGATCGGGCGTCACGCCAGGTCTTTGCGAGGCGGCGGGGAAGATGCGGGAACTGATCGACCGGGACGTCGCGGACATCATGCTCGAGCAACGTATCGGCTGGGTGTTTCATCAAGAGCTGTTCGCTGCCGCACGGAACGTTCGAATCTCGTCGGCGTATGGTTTGTTGCGGGCCCAGACGCTCGCCTTGAACGAACTCCCGCGTGGCGACGCCGAAACCGTCCGGCGCGGCACGATCGAGCATCTGCACATCTTTCAGGCAATCGAAGCGAACAACGGCGAGCTGGCGCGTCAGCACATGTGGAACCACATCGTTGACGGTACGCCGGCACGGATAAAACTGCTAAAGGCGCGGCATGAACACGAAAAATAAAGGGCTTTCCCTCCCGATGCAAATGCTTGGCGGACTTGTCCTGGGCGCCGCTTGCGGCGTGCTTGCTCCGGGCTTTGCCGCGAAGCTGGGCTTCTTGAGCACGATGTTCGGCCACGCGATCAAGATGGTCGTGATGCCGTTGATCTTCCTGTCGGTCACGGTCGGTGTCTTTCGCGCGGGCAAGCTTCGCGAGCGGCTTGGGAAGGTCGCGCTATCCAGTATCGCCTTCTTCGTGTTGATGACCGGCCTGGCTGCGTCGCTCGGCCTGCTGCTCAACTTCGCATTTCGACCGGGGCTCGGTGCGAGCATGGCGCAGTCGGGATCGATGCCGGCAGCGCTCGCGTCCAGCATCGACTGGACGAAGTTTCTCGTTGACCTGATTCCCGCGAACATCGTTGCGGCGCTCGCCGCGGGGAATTCTCTGCCGGTGCTCGTTTTCGGCGTCATTTTCGGCGCGGCATTGGCGGCTGCACCGGAGCGTGCCGAGCCTGCGATCGCCGTTTTCGAGGCGCTGCTGTCGGGGCTGTTCAAGATGGTCCAGTGGGTGATCGCATGGTCGCCGCTCGCGATCTTCGCCGCGATCGCGCAACTGCTGGCGGCCAAGGGCTTTACCGGCGCGCACTCGCTCATCGAACTGCTGGGCGTGGCCTATCTCGGCATGGCGGTGCTGGCCGTCGTACTCACGATCGTCATTCGCATTGCCGGTCAGTCGCCGGTCGCCGTTCTCAGGAAGGTGAAGGAACCGCTGATCCTCGGTTTCACGACGCGTTCGTCCGAAATTACCTACCCGTTGCACCTGAAGAAGCTGGTTGAACTGGGTGTGCCGTACGGCGTCGCGTCCACGATTTTGCCGCTCGCCTATATTTTCAATCGCGACGGCGCCGTGCTCTATACGGCCCTTGCGGTCGGCTATCTGGCCGACGCGTACCACCTGGCCTGGTCCTGGCCGCTGGTGATCACGATCTTGATCCTGACGATCATCACCATCGACGGAGCGGCCAATGTGCCGTCCGGGGCGATCGTCGCCATCACCATCGTCCTCACGTCGATCGGGTTGCCGGCCGATGCGGTGCTGCTGCTGTTGGGCGTCGACGCCTTTTTCGACATGGGGAGAACCGCGCTCAACGTGTACGGGAGCACGACGGCGGCCGCTGTCGCGGTGAGGCTTTCCGGTTCAGACGACATGGCCGCGGAAACCGTGACGCGTCAGGCAAGCGTGTAGGTGCTTCGGAAGCGACGGGCGGCGGGCGTTTTTCAATGTCGCGCCCGGCGAATGTCACGCATTGGGGGGCGCCCGCTCGGCCATCCAGGCGCCGAGAGGAGAACAAGACTGGACGAGCGCGCGTTCTTGTCGAGTTTCAGTGGGTAGGACGACGTATTTTTTGCCGGAGAAAGATGATGGTTGGTTCAGCGTCCGCAGATTTTTTCATGCTGCGCTTAGGCACGCCGCATCCGTCGTGGACATTCACCGATGACAGCAACATGCTCGGCATCGGCGATTGCGACGGGGTGATGAGTGCCATGTTCGAACTGGATCGCAACCAGGTCGCACGGATCAGAGGCTTGGGCCAATCGGTGGGGAGAATCAGGTGTACTTGCGAACGCGGTGGCCGGGAGCTGCAGTTTTATCTCCATGGCAAACAGGTGTCGCAAGGCGTGTGGGTCGGGGTCGCGTCGGCTGATCCCGACTATCTTCCGACGGCGGCGACGATCGCAACGTGGGAAGTGCCGAATCGCGACGATGTCTTCGCGTTTCCGGGCGCGCGGGCAGACCTGATCGCCTCCGCCAGCCTGGCCTGAACTGCGATCACAGATTGTTGCGCGGGCGCGGTCCGGGACCGCTCCGATTCTGGGGACGCGGTCGTCTGACGAGCCCGTCCGTCTGTACGCGCAGGCCGTCTAATGCATGTGGTTCTGGCACGCACCAACCTCGGATCGCCAGAACCAATTTGCTGGCCAGTTCACTGGCCAGCGTTTTTTATTCCTCGAGCCGATCTCGTCGGCTCGTTTGCCGGGCGCTTATCCGGACAAACCGAAAGACCGTTTTGTTCGGGAATTTCGTTCAGAGCGAGGCGAGCGGTGGCTGGATGACCGCTCGCTTTGCGCGCGATCCTTTATCGGGTAAGGTCAGGCAACGCTGCATCGTCGGTAGCGGCACATCGGACACTGTCCCACGCATCGCGTCAATCGCGTCAGCTCCATGCCCCTGATCTTCGTCCCCGTCACGCACGCCGACGCCGAAGCGCTCGTCGCGATCCGCATCGCCGCGATGCGCGACAGCCTCGCGCGCATCGGCCGTTTCGATCCGCAGCGTGCGCGCGAGCGGTTTCTCGCGTCGTTCGATCCGGCGCGATGCCGTTTCGTCGAAGTCGACCATTCGCGTGCGGGTTTCTACACGCTTCGCCCGAGGGCGGATCACTGGTTGCTCGACCATCTGTACATCGTGCCCGCGCATCAGGGGAAGGGCATCGGCGCCGCCGTGCTGCGCGAGATTTTGGCCGAAGCCGACGAACACCGGATGCCCGTTCACGTCGGCGCGCTGCGCGGCAGCGACTCGAACCGCTTCTACGAACGGCATGGCTTCGTGCGAACCGGCGAAGCGGAATGGGACATCTACTACCGGCGCGAACCGGGCACGGCGACGACGTAGCGCTCGCGTGATGGATTCCGAATGAAATCGACACGCACGTATTAGCGTTTCCACCAATGTGGAAAACGCGGGGCCGGCCGATGTCGCAGAGAGGGCGTGAATAATTGATCCGAGGCCGATTATGACGACATCTGCAACAAACGACCTGAATGCCGTGTCGCCCGAAACGTCCGACACCGCGGTGGCATCCGGTGAAGCGGCCCGCGTACCGTCGATCCTGCTCGTCGACGACGAACCGAACGTGCTGTCGGCGCTCAGGCGCGTATTCCGGCCCACCGGCTACGACATCGCGACGGCCGACAGCGGCGAGGCCGCGCTCGAGATCCTGGCGTCGACCGACATCGACCTGATCGTGTCCGACATGCGGATGCCGCACATGAGCGGCGCGGAATTCCTGGCGCGCGCGCGGGCGCTGTACCCGGACACGATGCGCATCCTGCTGACCGGCTATGCGGAGATCGCGTCGGTCGTGCAGGCCGTCAACGAAGGCGGCGTGTATCGCTACCTGAACAAGCCGTGGGACGATCACGACCTGCTGCTGACCATCGAGCAGGCGCTGGAGCAGCGCCGTCTGCGTCGCGAAGCGGCGCGGCTGGCGGCCCTCACCGAAGCGCAGAACGACGCGCTGCGCCGGTTCAATACCGACCTCGAAACGCAGGTTCGCGCGCGCACCGAGGAGCTTGGCCAGACCGTGATGTTTCTCGAAGCGGCGCAGAGCGACCTGAAAAGCAGTTTCACCGCGATGGTCCAGGTGTGCGCGAGCATGATCGAGCTGCGCTGCGGGGCCGCGAGCGGGCATGCGATGCGGGTCGGCGAGATCGCGCGGCGGCTCGCGCTGGCGTCCGGGATGAGCGAACTGCACGCGCAGGACGTCTATTTCGCGGGGCTGTTGCACGGCATCGGCAAGCTGTCGCTGCCGGACGAATTGCTGCACAAGCCGCTCGCGCGGATGACGACCGACGAGCACCGCGTGTTCCAGGAGCATCCGCTGCGTGCGCAGATGGTGCTGACGCCGGTCGCCCAGTTGCACAAGGTCGCGTCGATCGTGCTGCACCAGTACGAGCGCTTCAACGGCCGCGGCACGCCGGACGGACTGGTCGGCGACGCGATCCCGGTCGGGTCGCGGATCGTCGCGATCGCGCGCGATTTCGAAGGGCTGCGCCACGGCGAAATCGGCGCGCCGCATTCGATCGAGCAGGCGATCGACGTGTTGCGTTCGCAGGCGAACGTGCGTTACGACCCGCAACTGGTCGCGCGCTTCATCGAGTTGATGCGGGATCCGGCGAGCCTCGGCATCGCGGCGTCCGTCGCGGAGATCCGGTCGGCGCAACTGCGCGAAGGGATGGAGCTTGCCGACGATCTGCGCACGCATCGCGGCGTGTTGTTGATGACGAAGGGCAGCGTGATGTCCGCGCATCAGATCGAGCTCGTGCGCCGCTTCGAGGCGCGCGAGGGCACGCCGTTCGACATTCTCGTGCTGGCCCGTCCGGCCGGGCAGGCGCACGCACCCAATGGAGGGGCGCCGCCGGCCTGATATCGAACGTCGACCGGATGACGACCGCGGGGCGCGCGACCGCCCGCACCGCGACGCTGCATTCAACTCGTTGCGGGCGCCCCGATCATGCATGGCATCTACAACCTTCCGCTCGTCCTGCTGTCGCTCGCGATCGCGACGCTGGCTTCCTATACGACGCTCGACCTCGCCGCGTTCATTTCGCTGCTCGACAATCCCAAGCTCAAGCGCGCGTGGCTCGGCGGCGGCGCGGCGGCGATGGGCACCGGAATCTGGTCGATGCATTTCGTCGGCATGCTCGCGTTTTCGTTGCCGGTGCCGCTCGGCTATGCGTGGCAGGAAACGGGCGCCTCGCTCGCGATCGCGGTGCTCGTGTCGTATTTCGCGCTGAACGTCGTCACGCGCGCCCGGCTGGGCTGGCGGCGTCTGTGCGCGGGCGGCGTGCTGATGGGCGGCGGGATCGCCGGCATGCACTACACGGGGATGGCCGCGCTGCACATGCAGCCCGGCATTCGCTACGACGCCGCGCTGTTCGCCGCGTCGATCGGCATCGCGGTGGTCGCGTCGACGGCCGCGCTGTGGATCGCGCAGGCGTTGCGCATGCAGCAGGCGCGCCACGCGACCGCGCAGCGCATCGGCGCGGCCGCCATCATGGGCATCGCGATTACCGGCATGCACTACACGGCGATGGCGGCCGCGCATTTCGCCCCGGACGCGCGGTGCGGCGCCGCGAACGGCGTCGACGCGCCGTGGCTGGCGACGACCGTCGCGCTGTTTACGATGGCAACGCTGGTCGTCACGCTGCTCGTGTGCCGTTTCGATGCGCGCACCACTTTCCTGCGCGGCATGACCGATACGCTCGAACGGCTCGTGCGGGTGCGAACCAGCGAACTCGAACGCGCGCTGCACAGCTACGAGCAGACGACGCAGATGCTGCAACGCACGCGTGAGAACATGGCGACCGAGATCGACGAGCGCAAGGCCGCGCACGCGCTGCTCGAACAGGAGAAGGACGAGCAGCGACGCCTGCTGCATGCGCTCGAGGAAACGCACGAGCAGTTGCTGCAGTCGGAAAAACTCGCGTCGATCGGCCAGCTCGCGGCCGGCGTCGCGCACGAGATCAACAATCCGATCGGCTTCGTCAGCGCGAACCTCAACACGTTGAAGACGTGGGTGCGCAGCCTGCTCGACGTGGTCGCGGCGCATGAAGCCGCGCTGCCGCAGCTCGATCCGGCCACCCGCGACGCGCTGACGGCCGCGCACCGCGCGGCGGATCTCGACTACGTCCGCGACGAGATCGCGACGCTGATCGACGAATCGATCGACGGCGCGCTGCGCGTGCGGCGCATCGTGCAGGACCTGCGCGATTTCTCGCGCCCGGCCAGCGACGAATGGAGCGTGGTCGATCTCCATGCGGGCCTCGAGAGCACGCTCAACGTCGTTCACAACGAGCTCAAGTACAAGGCCGACATCGTGCGCGATTACGGCGACGTCCCGCACGTCGAATGCCTGCCGTCGCAGTTGAACCAGGTGTTCATGAACCTGCTGGTCAACGCCGCGCAGGCGATTCCCGAGCGCGGCGTGATCACGATCCGCACGTCGAGCGATGGCGAACAGGTGTCGATCGCGATCAGCGATACCGGCGCCGGCATGACACCCGACGTCGTGCGGCGGATCTTCGATCCGTTCTTCACCACGAAGCCGGTCGGGCAGGGCACGGGGCTCGGGCTGTCGGTCTCGCACGGCATCGTCGAGCGTCATCGCGGCGCGATCGACGTGACCAGCGAGCCGGGGCGCGGCACGACCTTCCGGATACGGTTGCCGGTTCGGCGTGCCGGCGACCGCGCGGACGCCGCAGCGCTGGAGCAGCGGGTTTGACGTCATGACGGCGGCCGTTCGCGAGCGGCCGCTGCGAGCGTCGCGCGTCACGCCGATCGCTTGCGGCGCTGACGACGAAAGAAATGCCAGAACATCGCGGTCGCGTCCGGCCCCTTGGCGGAATGGAACGGCTCGCTCGGGTCCCCGCCGCTCCACGCATGCGGCAGCCGGCGGACGATGCACACCCTGACGACCAGCCGCCCCCCCTTCAGATAATCGACGTAGTCCGCATCGTCCTGCGCGTAGCTGCGTTGCTCGCCGACGCGGATCGCACTGTGTTCGTCGACGAGCCGGTTGAGCCGCGCGAACGCGATGCCGAGCTGCGTCGCGTTCCGGTCGGTCACGACCGTATCGAGCGCGCCGTGGATGACGAGGGCCGGCATGCCGGGATAGGACGCGACGTCGGCGCACGCGTCGAGCGCGGCGATCGGATCGTCGCGGAGCCCGCGACGCATCAGGCTCATCGCGGCCATCGTCGACGACGGCGGCGCGATGGCCGGGCCGGAGTGCAGGCCGACGGCCGCGAAACGGTCGGGATACCGGAGCGCCAGCACCGCGGCGAGCCCGGCGCCGGCGGACAGGCCGGCCACGTAGATCCGGTCGCGATCGAAGCCGTGGCGCCGCACGATGGCATCGACCAGCGATGCGACGGCCGCGGCTTCGGACTCGGTCGCATCGCCATGCCAGTGCCAGCAGCGGTGCGCATGGGTCGTCTTGGCCTGTTCGGGAAACAGCACGGCGAACCCCGCTCGCTCGGCCAGACGGCAGATGCGCGTGCCCGCGGCGAACGATTCGGCGGTCTGCTTGCAGCCGTGCAGCATGACGATGGCTGGCATGCCTGCTGTCTTGGCAGGCGCGGCGGGAAGATACAGCGCATACGCAAGATGGTTCACGAGCCGGCCGGCGCTCGGGCCGGCGGAATGAAACGAGCGCAGCCAGGTGCCGGGCAGCTCGACCGACGGCGCGCGTGCGGCGGGCGCGGTGCCCGTCCGTTTGGCGGCAGGGGCGGCGACGGCCGGCTTGATGGTGCGTTGAACGACTTTTTTGGCGGCTTCTTGGGTGGCTGGTCGCGGCTTGCCGGCCCGCTTCTTCGGCCGCGCACCGGTCGCGATGGAAAACAGTTCGAGATGCCGTAACCAGAGGCTGGATTTTTTCCTGGGCATGTGCGGTTTCGTGCGGGCGGCCGGCCGTGGCGGGAAGAGGCGGCCGACTCCACCGTCGGATGGAAGTCGAACGGGCGCGAAGCAAGGTTCGTGCTGCCGATGCCGCGGCAACCGAAAGGCGGCGTCCGGCTGAACGGGGGTGACGCGCATCGATTATCGGCGATGCTAGCCGCCCGACGTGACGAGCGTGCGAATCGAAGCCTCCTTCGGCCCTGAAAAGGACCATCGCGCATCGGGAATCGTCCGGTTCGCCGGGCTTTGGCCGCCGGGCATTCACCGCCCACGCGGCCGGAAATGACGACGGCGGCGATCGAATCGTCGGATAACGCCGTTGTTCAGTGATATCGTGCGGTTCGACAGAAGCGTTCACCGTTCATTCCGTTGTGAGGGGCGACATGCGTCTTGCTGATTTCATCGTACGGAACATGGAACCGATCCTGGTGCAGTGGGAAGCGTTTGCCGCCACGTTGTTACCGGCTGCGAGGCACATGAACTCGCAGGGGCTACGCGACCACGCGCGCGAGATCCTGACCGCCGTCGCCAAGGACATCGCGACGCCGCAAACGAGGGAGGAGCAGCACGAGAAATCGCTGGGGCGCGCGCCCCAGCCGGCGAACGCCAGCGAGACGGCCGCCCAGACGCATGCCGTTCTGCGCGCCCGGCGGGGTTTCAACATCAACCAGCTGGCAGCCGAGTATCGGGCGCTGCGTGCCAGTGTGCTGCGGCTGTGGATCGATGCGTGTCACCCGGCGCCGCCTGATATGGGCGACATGATTCGCTTCAACGAAGCGATCGACCAAGCGCTGGCGGAATCCGTGGCTTTCTTTACCGACCAGGTCGAGCAGGCGCGCAACTTGCTGCTCGGCATGCTGAGCCACGACATGCGCACGCCGCTGCAGACCATCCAGCTCACGGCGTCGTATCTTGCCGCCCTCAATGCGGGTGAGGCCGTATCGGAGGCCGCCGCTCGGCTGATCCGAAGCGGCGGCCGCATGCAGGGCCTTCTCGACGATCTCTGCGATTTCAATCGAACCCAGCTCGGGCTGGGCATCAACGTCGTTCCCCGCAATATCGATCTCGCGCACGTGCTCGTCAATGTGGTGGACGAGTTGCGGGCCGGTCATCCGGATCGCGAAATTACCGTCGATATGCGCGGTGATCTCCGGGGTGAGTGGGACGAGCAGAGAATGCAGCAGTTGCTGAGCAACCTGGTGGGCAATGCCATCAAGTATGGCGCGCGCGATACACCGGTGCGGGTGGTGGCCACGACGACCGGTGATGAAGTGTTCGTCGAGGTCGGCAACAGCGGGCCGGCGATCGATCCGCGCATGCTCGACCGCATTTTCGATCCGCTCGAGCGCGGGGAAGAGCGTCAGGGACGGACGGGTGACGATGCCGGCCTGGGGCTCGGCTTGTTCATCGCGAGGGAAATCGCCAAGGCGCATCGCGGCCGGATCGACGCGCGCTCCGATCAGACGGAAACCGTGTTTGCGGTGCGGCTGCCGAGACGTGGGTGAAGCGGGGAGGGCGGGTCGGGGGATGATTCGCCGTCGGGCTTGCGGTCGGCGGTGGCGAGAGGCCGCTACCGGCCAGAAGCCGCCTTTCGTGCTTCGCCACCCGGCGTCTGCTTGTCATCCCGCATCAGCCACGCTGACGCACGATTGAGCGCGCGTGGCGCACGACCGTTGTCACCGAACGCCTCTGTCGATGGGCGAATTTTGTCCGGCCTAAAATCTCCTCGATCGATGTACGGGCAGGTCAAAGCCAACGGAGCGCTGAGTGACGGTCATCGCACAACTTTCCGATATTCATGTCCGGCCTCACGGCGTCCTGTATCAAGACGCCGTGGATTCCAATGTCATGTTTTCGGCAGCCGTCGATTCGCTGAACCGCATTCGACCTGAGCCAGATCTGGTCGTCATCTCCGGCGACCTGACGGACGAGGGCACCGAAGACGAGTATCGAAAACTTCGCGAACTGCTCGTCGAGTTGAGGCGACCGTTCGTGGTTCTGCCGGGTAATCACGACGACCGTGGCAATCTGCGAGCCGCGTTCCCGGATCACGCGTGGCTTCCGGACGAGGGCGCACTCTCGTTCGCGCTGGACGTGGGCGAACTACGCGTCGTGGCGTTGGACACCTCCGTTCCAGGGCTACATCACGGTGAACTGGACGCCGAAACCCTGGCGTGGCTCGACACTGAACTTGCCGAGCATCGCAATCGGACGGTGGTTATCGTCATGCACCATCCACCGTTCATGACCGGCATTCCTTATCTCGACATCTACGGGTTGCGAAATGCGGAGGCATTTGCCGCGGTTCTTGCGCGGCATAGCAACGTAGATCGCATTCTTGCCGGGCACGTCCACCGGTCGATGCAGACGCGTCTTGGGCGCGTTCCGGTACTCACCTGCCCGAGCACGACCACTCAGATTGCGCTGCGCGTTGAAGCGGACGCGCAGCCCGCTTCCTTTCTCGAACCCCCTGCATACATGCTGCATCGCTGGGCAGGTCGAGGTCAGCCAGCGGTCTCCCACTTGTGTTACGTGGGGCACTTCGAGGGCCCGTTCCCCTTCGCGTAAGCGTCCCCGTCGAGGACACGGCGGTCGATGACGTACGAGGCATTGGCACGACATGGACAGGCCATGACCGCTTGTTACCCCGGAGCAGGCGATCGACCGGCGTTACCACCGGCGCGTCGCCGCGCCGGCAGGCGCGCCGCCGTCAATGCGCGTCGACGAGCCGCGGATCGATATACGCGTCGACGTCCTGCGACTGCTTGTACACGGCGTTACGCACGTTGAACGCATTCGCGTTGCGCGTCGAGCCGTAGATCGAATCGAGCCCGTCGCCCTTGCGGAACGCGCGCTTCGCGGCCGCTTCGTCGAGCAGATGCGTGCCCTTCAGCAGCGGAAGGTATTGCGCCGGCGCGAGCCCGACGCGTGCCGACATGATCTTGACCGCATCGGCCTGCGTCTTCGGATCGTTGATGTAGGCGACGCAGCGATACCAGACCTTGACCACCTTCGCCCAGTCGGCCCGGCGCGCGGCGAGGCTCGCCGGCGCGACGGTGATCGCATCGTAGATCAGCCCCGGCGCATCCGCCGACGTGAAGATCGCGCGTGCGCCCGGCGCGCGTTTCAACGCCTCGCCCGCATTCGGTTGCCACGCGGCCACCGCCGCGATGTCGGCCGACGAACCGAGCACCTGCGGCAACTCGTTGGTTTTCGCATTCACGAGCGTGACGTCGCCGTCCTTGAGCCCGTGCTTCTGCAGCGCGGTTTCGAGCAGCAGGTGATCGACCAGGCCGAGCTCGACGCCGACCTTCTTGCCCTTCAGCGCCTCGACGGTGCGCAAGGGCGGCTTCGCGACGATCATGTCGTTGCCGGCCGAGTAGTCGGTCAGCAGGATCATCACGTTCTTCGCGCCGGACGCGCCTGTTACCAGCGCATCGCCGTTGGTCGCCGCGACCGCATCGAGCTTGCCTGCGGAAAACGCGTCGAGCGACGCCGAATAATCGAACCACTCGAAATCGACGTCGACGCCGGCCTCCTTGAACCAGCCCTTGTCGAGCGCGACCTGGAAGGCGACCCAGCCGGGCCAGTCGCTGTAGCCGATCTTCAGCGGTGCGGCAGCCTGCGCGGCAGGCGCCGCCCATAGCGTGGCGGCCGCAACGGCGGCGCCCAATGCATGACGGATGAAACGGAAGGACGGCAGGCGGCGGAACGCCGGGGCGGGACGGGTCATCGTTGTTCTCCAGGAGACCGGGATCGGGATCGTCGATACGGATCGTGCGTGAGCACACGTTCCGACTGCATGGCCGGTTCCTGCGGATGCGGAACGAACGAGGCGGCCACGGAGAGGCGCGACGGCCGTTGCCATCGCCAATCTCCCGGGCTTTTGTCCCGCCGTGTAGCGCGTGCGCATCCGGTCTCGCGAACGGATGAACCCGCGCCGGGCTGCTCTCGGACCAGACGCTCGATGAACCGGAACCCTAGCACCCCTAAGATGCGACGCCGCCGCACCTCTCGGCGTCATGCCGAGCGAGAAGCGTGCCAATGGCACGCGGCCATCCGATTCAACGTCGGCGCAAGGGGCGCTGAAGTTCGATGAAACGGGCGGCGAACAGCGCGTGCAGTACGCGTCGGAGCAGGTCGAGCTTGTTCATGAAGGATCGTGCGTGAGATGACGGTGCACGGATTCAGCAATAGCCATGCCATCGCGGAGCGCGCAGTGTGCGAGCACGCGACGCGCACTGCGCCGGTGCGCGGTTGCGTGCGCATGGTGCGCCGCACGCCCGCCGCGAGGGCAAGAAAATGCGTCCGCCATTCGGATGCCATGCGTCATCGCGCCGCCGAGCCGCGTCGTGTGGTCATTGGGCAGCGCCTGGCACGCAACTCGCTTATTCGACGCTCGAGAGGTGCGAAGCAATTTGCATCATCTTCAGGATCGCTAGGGTTCCGGTCGTGCGGCATGTGCCGTGCGATGTCTGGTCCGAGAGCAATCCGGTCTTGCCTTCGCCTCGATGAGAGGAAACGGCGAGGCTCCACGGAGGGATAAAAGCCCGGGAGGTCGCGATGTCGTTCGGTCGCCCTCTCACGCCTTTTATCAACCGATCCCGGAGCCGTCATGTCGCCGAGCCCCCAAGCCATTCTTGCCCCGCCGCCGCACGTCGCGTGGGAAACGCTGATTCCCGCCGGAACCCACTGGTCCGGCATCCTGCGGCGCGGCCTCGCGCTGCGCATCGTCGACGTCGACGGCGGCGCGAACCTGTCCGCCGTCTTTCATCGCCAGGAAGACCTGCTCGAACGCTACAACATGGCCGATACGCTGAAGGCGCAGCACACCGCGCATCTCACGCGCGGCCATGCGCTGTATACGGACATGGGGCGCGTGATCGCGTCGATCACGGCCGACACGCTCGGCTGGCACGATCCGCTCGGCGGCGTCGGCGATGCGCGGTTGTTCGCGCACAAGTACGGCGCGTCGTCGTACCAGGCCGATCGCAACGCGATGATCCGCAACGGCCGCGACAGCCTCGTGCTCGAGCTCGCGAAATACGGGCTGTCGGCACGCGACCTCGCCGCGAACGTCAACTTCTTCAGCAAGCTGGACACGCGCGACGACGGCGCGCTCGATTTCGTTTCCGGACATTCGCCGGCCGGCAGCGCGTTCGACCTGCGCTTCGAGATGAATACGCTCGCGGCGTTCTCGACCGCGCCGCATCCGCTCGATCCGCGTCCGGACTATGCGCCCAAAGCCGTGAAGCTGATCGCGTACCGCGCGTATCCGGCCGACGGTGCCGCGCCCGACGACGACCCGTGCCGGCGCGCATGCGCGGAGAACACGCGCGGCTTCGCCAACACCGACCGTCTGTTCGCATGAGGAGCGAGACCATGCCGATCACCGAAAGCCGTCTCGATCCGCGCGACGCGATCCACGACGTCACGCTGAACGCGGGCGACCCGTGGCTGCACGACCTGAAGCGCGGGCAGACTTTCCGCATTCTCGACCTGGAAGGCAACCAGGCCGTCGACACGCTGTTCTACCGCACCGACGCTCCCGAAGAGCGCTACAGCGCGCAGGACACGATCCGCGCGCACCGCAACCTGTACCTGAGCGCGGGCAGCGTGCTCGTGTCGAACCACGGCAACCCGATGGCGACGATCGTCGCCGACACGTGCGGCCGTCACGATACGCTCGGCGGCGCGTGCGCGGCCGAGAGCAACACGGTGCGCTATGCGCTCGACAAGCGCTACATGCACAACTGCCGCGACAGCTTCCTCAACGCGATCGCGCACTGCACGTGCGGCGCCGGCGCGCGGCTCACCAAGCGCGACCTGGTCGGCAACGTCAACTTCTTCATGAACGTGCCCGTCACGCCGCTCGGCGGGCTCACGTTCGAGGACGGCATCTCCGCACCCGGCAAGTACGTCGAGATGCGTGCGGAGATGGACGTCACGGTGCTGATCTCGAACTGCCCGCAACTCAACAATCCGTGCAACGGCTACAACCCGACACCCGTGCGCCTGATGGTGTGGGAGGCGGAATGAACGGCCCCCACGCGCACTTGCTTGGCATGGGGCCGGAGTATGCGCTGAAGCGCTACTCCGGGCCGACACGTTCGCTGCGGGAGGCAACATGAGATTCGCCAAAGTCCTCGTCGCGAACCGCGGCGAAATTGCCTGCCGCGTGATTCGCACGCTGAAGCGCCTCGGTATCGCATCGGTCGCGATCTATTCGGATGCCGATCGCGACGCGCGCCACGTGGCGCTCGCCGACGAAGCCGTACGCGTCGGGCCCGCGCCGGCGGCCGACAGCTATCTGAACGTCGCGGCGATCCTCGCCGCCGCGCGCGAGACCGGCGCGCAGGCCGTGCACCCCGGCTACGGTTTCCTGTCCGAGCATGCCGCCTTTGCCGACGCATGCGAAGCGGCAGGCCTGCGCTTCATCGGGCCGCGCGGCGACCACATGCGCGCGTTCGGCCTCAAGCACACCGCCCGCGAACTCGCGGCCGCGCACGGCGTCGCGTTGCTGCCCGGCACCGGACTGCTCGACGACGTCGCGACGGCGCTTGCCGAAGCCGACGCGATCGGCTATCCGGTGATGCTGAAAAGCACCGCGGGCGGCGGCGGCATCGGCATGTCGCTGTGCCGCGATGCCGCGCAGCTCGGCGCGGCGTTCGAATCCGTCGCGCGGCTCGGCGCCGCGAACTTCGCGCATGCGGGCGTCTATCTCGAGAAGTTCGTCGAACATGCGCGACACATCGAAGTGCAGATCTTCGGCGACGGTCGCGGCGGGGCGCTCGCGCTCGGCGAACGCGATTGCTCCGTGCAGCGGCGCAACCAGAAGGTGATCGAGGAAACCCCCGCGCCCGACCTGACCGACGCCGAACGCGACGCGCTGCACGCGAGCGCGGTGCGGCTCGCCCGCGCGGTGGGCTACGCGTCGGCCGGCACGGTCGAATTCGTGTTCGACGCGAGCACGCGGCAATTCTATTTCCTCGAAGTGAACACGCGGCTGCAGGTCGAGCATTGCGTGACCGAGGCCGTGACGGGCGTCGATCTCGTGGAATGGATGATCCTGCAGGCCGAGGGCGACCTGCCGCCGCTCGACACGCTCGCCGTCGCACCACGCGGCGCGAGCATCCAGGTGCGGCTGTATGCGGAGGATCCGCACAAGCAGTTCCAGCCGAGCGCCGGGCTGCTCACGCACGTGGCGTTTCCGGACAACGTGCGGGTCGACGGCTGGATCGAGGCAGGCACGGAGATCAGCGCGCATTACGATCCGCTGCTCGCGAAGCTGATCGTGCGCGGCGACACGCGGCGCGACGCGCTGGCCGCGCTGCGTGCCGCGCTCGACCAGACCGAGCTGTACGGGATCGAGACCAACCTCGACTACCTGCGTGCCGTCGTCGGCTCCGACGCGTTCGCGCGCGGCGCGCCGACGACCGCCTTCCTGTCGCGCTTCGCGTTCGCGCCGCATACGATCGACGTGCTCGACGGCGGCGTGCAGACCACCGTTCAGCAGGCCCCCGGGCGGGTCGGCTACTGGAGCGTCGGTGTGCCGCCGTCAGGGCCGATGGATGACCGCGCATTCGACCTTGCTAACGCGCTGCTCGGCAACCCGCGTGACGCGGCCGGGTTGGAATTCACGATGGTCGGCGCGACGCTGCGCTTCAATACCGCGACGCTGTTCGTGCTCGGCGGTGCGCCGCTCGCGGCCACGCTCGACGGCGAAGCGGCGCCGTTCTGGCAGGTCGTGCGCGCACGAGCGGGCGCGGTCCTGAAGCTGGGCGGCGTGACGGGCGCGGGCGTGCGCGCGTGTCTCGCCGTCAAGGGCGGGCTGCAGGTGCCCGACTATCTCGGCAGCAAGGCGACCTTCACGCTCGGCCAGTTCGGCGGCCATGCCGGCCGCGCGCTGCGCAAGGGCGACGTGCTGCATCTGCACGCGCAAGCGGGGCGCGGCGATGCCGGCGCGATGCTGGCCGCGGCCGACATTCCCGCGCTGACGCATGCATGGACGCTCGGCGTGCTCGACGGTCCGCATGGCGCACCGGATTTCTTCACGCCGGACGACATCGCGATGCTGTACGGCACGCAGTGGACCGTCCATTACAACTCCAGCCGCACCGGCGTGCGGCTGATCGGCCCGAAGCCTCGATGGGCGCGTGCGGACGGCGGCGAGGCGGGGCTGCATCCATCGAACATCCACGACAACGCGTATGCGATCGGGGCCGTCGATTTCACCGGCGACATGCCGGTGATCCTTGGCCCCGACGGGCCGAGCCTCGGTGGCTTCGTCTGTCCAGTGACGGTCGTGCGCGACGAGTTGTGGAAGCTCGGGCAGTTGCGGCCGGGCGATACCGTGCAGTTCGTGCGCGCGGGCGTGTCGTCCGGAATATCGGCCGGGGAACCGGCTGCCGCGGTCGTGGAGGCGGCACATGACGTTGCCGCGGCTGCATCCGGCTCGTTCGACGATTGCGTGCTGCATCGCGATCCGTCGGCTGGCGGCGGCATCGGCGTCGTCTACCGGCGCTCGGGCGATCGCAACGTGCTGGTCGAATACGGGCCGCTCGTGCTCGACCTGAACCTGCGTTTTCGCGTGCACGCGCTGATGGGCTGGCTCGACGCGCACCGGTTGCCCGGCATGCTCGACCTGACGCCGGGCATCCGGTCGCTTCAGGTGCAGTTCGACGCGCGGACGCTGCCGCTTGCCGCGCTGCTCGCGCATCTGCAGACCGCCGAGCGCGAACTCGCCGACGTGGCCGACATGCGCGTGCCGAACCGCATCGTGCATCTGCCGCTGTCGTGGGACGACCCGTCGACGCGCGTCGCGATCGAGCGCTACATGCAGTCGGTGCGGCCCGATGCGCCGTGGTGCCCGAGCAATATCGAATTCATCCGGCGCATCAACGGCCTGGCGAGCATCGACGACGTGAAGCGCATCGTGTTCGATGCGCGCTATCTGGTGATGGGGCTCGGCGACGTCTACCTCGGTGCGCCCGTCGCGACGCCGATCGATCCGCGGCACCGGCTGGTGACGACGAAGTACAACCCCGCGCGCACCTGGACGCCGGAGAACGCGGTCGGCATCGGCGGCGCGTATCTGTGCGTGTACGGGATGGAAGGGCCGGGCGGCTATCAGTTCGTCGGCCGCACCGTGCAGATGTGGAATCGCCACCGCACCACGCGCGAATTCGAGGCCGGCAAGCCGTGGCTGCTGCGCTTCTTCGACGAGATCCGCTTCTACGAAGTTAGCGAGGCCGAGCTGCGTGCGCTGCGAGAGGATTTCATCGCGGGCCGCGCGACGCTGAAGATCGAGGAATCGGTGTTCGACCTGCGCGCCTACAACCGCTTCCTGCACGACGAGGCGGAGTCGATCGCCGCGTTCAAGGCGACGCAGCAGGCCGCGTTCGACGCGGAGCGCGAGCGGTGGCGCGTGGCCGGCCATGCGGAATACGTCGGCGAGGGGGAGCCGGGCGATGCGCAAGCGGAACGGGTAGCGGGCGCGCTCGACGACACGCAGCGGGCGATCGCCGCGGACGTGTCGGGCAGCGTGTGGAAAGTGCTGGTCGAAGCCGGCGAGCGCGTGAGCGCGGGGCAGGTCGTCGCGATCGTCGAATCGATGAAGATGGAGGTGGCGGTGACGGCAACGGAAGACGGCGCGATCGAGACGATCGATTGCGCGCCCGGCATGGCGGTGGTGGCCGGCCAGCGGCTGATGGTGATGAAGGCGGGCGCCGCCGAGGAGGTCGCATGAGCACGACGGAACGCTCGATCCTGCGCGGAGTGCATGCGATTGCCGCGCTGCGCGCCCGCTACGCGGCGGGGGACCTGACGCCGCCTGCGCTCGTCGACGCGATCGCTGCGCACTTCGATGCGGGCGACCCGCACCATGCGTGGATCCGGCCGCTCACGCGCGACGAGATGATGCCGTACGCCGACGCGCTGGCCGGACGCGACATCGCGTCGTTGCCGCTGTACGGCGTGCCGTTCGCGATCAAGGACAACATCGACCTCGCCGGCATCCCGACGACGGCCGGCTGCCCCGCCTACGCGTACACGCCGGCACGCAGCGCGCCCGTCGTCGAGCGGCTGATCGCGGCCGGTGCGATTCCGGTCGGCAAGACGAATCTCGACCAGTTCGCGACCGGGCTCTCAGGGCAGCGCTCGCCTTACGGCGCGTGCCGCAATGCGCTCGACCCGCGCTACGCGTCGGGCGGCTCGAGTTCCGGGTCGGCGGTGGCCGTCGCGCTCGGGGTCGCGACGTTCTCGCTCGGCACCGACACGGCCGGCTCCGGGCGCGTGCCGGCCGCCTTCCACGGGCTCGTCGGGCTCAAGCCGACACGGGGCGTGCTGAGCACGCTCGGCGTGGTGCCGGCCTGCCGGTCGCTCGATTGCGTGTCGGTGTTCGCGCGTTCGGCGGACGACGCGCGCGTCGTGTTCGCCGCTGCGCACGGCGTGACGGAAGGCGATCCGTACGGGCGCGCATGGCAGCCGCTGCTGGGTGCGGACGGGTTGCGGGCACAGCCGGCGCGGCCGCTCGGGCAAGTGCGGTTCGGCACGCCGCGTGCCGATCAGCTCGAATTCTTCGGCGACGCATCGTATCGAGCGGCGTGGGGCGCGGCGCTCGAACGGCTGCGCGCGACCGGCGCGCGGCTCGTCGAGATCGACTTCGCACCGTTCCTGGCCGCCGCGCGGCTGCTGTACGACGGCCCGTGGGTCGCCGAGCGGCTCGCCGCGATCGGCGCATTCGCCGCGCGCGAGCCCGACGCGCTGCATCCGGTGATCCGCGAAATCGTCGGCGGGGCGTCGCGCTTCAGCGCCGCCGACGCGTTCGCCGCATTCGACCGGCTGGCGGCGCTGCGCGTCGACGCAGCCCGCGCGTGGGACGGCCTCGATGCGATCGTGATGCCGACCTCGGCGACGACCGCGACCGTCGATGCGCTCGAAGCCGATCCGATCGCGATCAATTCGCGCTTCGGCTACTACACGAACTTCGTGAACCTGCTCGACCTGTCGGCGATCGCGGTGCCGGCGGGCACGTGCCCGACCGGGCCGCATGCGGGCTTGCCGTTCGGCATCACGTTCGTCGGGCGCGCACACGACGATGCGCGGCTGCTCGATCTCGCACACGCGTGGGGCGACGGCGTTGCCGCTGTCGATGACGGTCGGCCGCCTGCGGCCACAGTGTCGGCGCGTGCCGCAGCCCCGGGTGTCGTGCGGGTGGCCGTTGTCGGCGCGCATCTGCGCGGCGAACCGTTGAACGGGCAGCTCACGCAGCGCGGCGCGCGCTTCGTCACCGCGACCACCACCGCGCCGGCCTATCGCCTCTACGCGCTGTCCGCGGAAGCAAGCGGCGGTGTCGCGAAACCGGGCCTCGTGCGTGTGCCGAACGATGGCGCGCCGATCGCGGTCGAGGTCTGGGAGATGCCGGTCGACGCCTACGGCAGCTTCGTCGCCGGAATTGCGGCGCCGCTCGGCATCGGCACGCTGACGCTCGCCGACGGTACGCGCGTGCAGGGCTTCCTGTGCGAAAGCGTGGCGCTCGACGATGCGCAGGACATCACGCGGTTCGGCGGCTGGCGGGCCTACCGCGCGCAGGCCGCCAGCGGCGCGCTGCAATGAACGCCCGGTCGCGCGATGCCGCGGTATCCGCGCGACCGGCACCTGAAACGATACGGAGATTCCGATGACAACGACCCGCAACACGACCGGCTGGCTCGCGGTGCGCCGCGAGCTGACGACGCGCGGCCAATGGACGCTCGGGCTGGCGTCCTTCCTGCTGCCGTTCGCCGTCTGGTGCCTGATCAGCTACGTCCCGTTCGTCTGGCATCCGCAGATGCGCATCACGAATCCGGGCAGCGTCGACTATTTCCAGACCGGCATGCAGATCGACCGCGACGTGTTCGACGACGAGCTCGCGCATGCGCGTGCGGCGCACGCGGCGGTGCCCGAGGGCGAGCGCGCGAATCCGGTCTACCTGCCGGCGCCGCACCAGGTATTGCGCGCGTTCTACACGGCGTTCACGACGCCGCCCGCGTCGCGCGATGGCGTGTGGCTGCACGAAAGCCTGTGGCACAGCATCCGCATCATCTTCTGGGGCTTCGTGATTTCGTCCGCGATCGGCGTGCCGCTCGGCATCGTCTGCGGCACCTTCAGTGCGCTCGCGCGGCTGCAGGAGCCGTTCCTGGAGTTCTTCCGCTACCTGCCCGCGCCGGCGTTCGGCGCGCTGATGGTCGCGATTCTCGGCATCTATGACGCGCCGAAGATCGCGATCATCGTGATCGGTACGCTGTTCCAGCAGGTGCTGATCATCGCGAACACCACGCGCAAGCTCGAATACGGGCTGTTCGAGGCCGCGATGACGCTCGGCACGAAGAAGCTGAAGCTGCTCACGCACGTCGTGATTCCGGGCGTGCTGCCCGACCTGTATCGCGATCAGCGGATCCTGCTCGGTTGGGCGTGGACCTACCTGATCGTCGCCGAACTGGTCGGCACGAGTTCGGGCATCACGTGGTACATCAGCCAGCAGGCGCGCTACCAGCATTTCGACAACGTATATGCGGCAATCCTGATGATCGGGATCATCGGCCTCGGCACCGACATCGTGCTCGGGCTGCTCGGCCGCCGGCTCTTTCCGTGGGACCGCACGCTGAAAGCGTGACGTCCGCTCCCACGTCCCCATCGACCGATTTCCGCAGAGGGCATCATGCAGAACCCGCAAGCCGTCCCCGATTACCTGATTCAATCCGACGCGGTGCGCGAGCGCTTCGCGCGGCTGAAGGCCCGCGACGTGATCCTCGACGTGCGACACGTCGGCAAGCGTTTCGCGACGCCGCAGGGCGAGTGCGTCGCGCTCGACGACATCAGTTTCCGCACGCACCGGCGCGAATTCGTGTGCGTGATCGGCCCGTCCGGCTGCGGCAAGTCGACGTTGATCCGGATCCTCGCCGGGCTCGACGCGCAGACGAGCGGCGACGTGCTGCTCGACGGCAAGCCGGTCGACGGGCCGGGCGCCGATCGCGGGATGGTGTTCCAGGGCTATACGCTGTTTCCATGGCTCACGGTGAAGAAGAACGTGATGTTCGGCCTGCGCATGAACGGCAGCAGCAGCGGCGCGGCCGAGCGCGAGGCGCTGCAGTGGCTCGATCTCGTCGGGCTGACGCGTTTTGCCGACGTGTATCCGCACCAGTTGTCGGGCGGCATGAAGCAGCGCGTGGCGATTGCCCGTGCGCTCGCGAACCGTCCGCGCATCCTGCTGATGGACGAACCGTTCGGCGCGCTGGACGCCCAGACGCGGGCAAGGATGCAGACGCACCTGCTCGACATCTGGCGCAACATCGACGTGACGATCCTATTCATCACGCACGACCTCGACGAGGCGATCTTTCTGGCCGACCGGATCCTGGTGCTGAAGGCGAATCCGGGCGGGGTGCAGGAGTTGATCGAAGTGCCGGTGCCGCGGCCGCGCGATTATTCGCAGGTCAATACGCCCGAGTTCATCGCTACGAAGGCGCGACTCGAAGCGCTGATTCATCCGAAGGAGACCGCGACGGCCGAAGACGACGGCATCAAGCCGCACATGATCCGGATGACGGACGTGACGGATAGCGTCGAGTAGCGTGGCGCCGGCTCATGCCGTCACGCCAGAACGCCTGTCGCATCGGGCCTGCGATGTTTCGGGTTGATGACTGCATCGACGGGCGCGTCAGGAAAATGCCGCCAACTTGCTTACATCCGGATTAATTTTGTCCACGCTGAGTGGACCTCGACTTCCCACGGTAAGCTGATGCATTCCTGATCGATTCTTCGGCTTGCGAGAGAAAGCGATGAAGGTGACCATTGCGTACATCGAAGAACCGCCATTCGGCTGGACCGAAGCGGATGGCACCGCGACCGGTGCCGATCTAGAGCTCGCGGCGACAATCCTCCGGCAGATAGGCGTGACCCGGATCGAGTATTGCCCGGCGACGTTCGGCGAATTGCTGCCCGGCCTCGCATCAGGTCACTGGGACATGAACGTGCCGCTTTTCGTGACACCGCAGCGTGCCGATACCGTCGCGTTCAGCGTGCCGGTGTGGGGGATCGAAGACGGTTTTCTGGTTCGCCCGGGAAATCCGAAGGCGCTCAGGCGTTATGCGTCGATCGCCGAACGTCCTGACGCGCGCCTCGGCATCATTGCCGGACAGGTCCAGCACGATTCCGCGATCGCGGCGGGCGTGAGCCGGCGGCAAATCGTCGTCTTCGAACAGCAGGCCGACGCGATCGCGGCCGTTCTTTCCGGCGTGGTCGATGCGTATGCGAGCACCGCGTTGGGGAATCGAATCGTGGCGGGCCGGATAGGCAGCGCGCTGATCGAGGCCGTCGCGCACGAGTCGGATGTCGACGGCAGCCCGCGGACGCCTCCGCTGGGCGCGTTTTCATTCAACCGGGAAAACGGGGATCTGCTGGCGGCGTTCAATCAGCGACTTCGCTCGTATCTCGGCTCGCCGGACCATCGCGCTCGCATGGCGAGATTCGGGCTGACGGCGCGCGAGATCGATCCGGCCGTCTTGCAGACGGGATAGGTCGGCACTCGGCCGGCAAGCGTCGCTCGATAGCGACGCATCGCTCGACGAATGATGGAACGGTCGGCCGGCGCCGACGAATTCCACGGCGGCGGCGCGCGCGATGTCGCGATCGTGGATCTGCAACACGTCGACGACACGGTTCACGACGATCAGGTTGCCGAACCTCTTACCGACGTGGCCGGCACCCACGATGGTCAGCCGAGATATCGCGATTCCCCGGCGACGGCCCGAAGGCCGTCGCGCCGTTGTGGCCGTCAATCGTGCCTGATCGCGATGGTCTTGAGCGCGGTAAAGCCGAGCAACGCTTCAAAGCCTTTCTCGCGGCCATATCCGCTTGCCTTCACGCCGCCGAACGGCAGTTCCACGCCGCCGCCCGCGCCATAGTTGTTGATGAAGACCTGTCCGGCCTGCAGCTTGCGCGCGAGGCGCAGCGCACGTGCGCCATCCCGCGTCCAGACGCCGGCGACGAGGCCGTACTGCGTGCCGTTCGCGAGCGCGACCGCCGCGTTCTCGTCGTCGAACGGCATGGCCGCGAGCACGGGGCCGAACACCTCTTCCTGCGCGAGTTCGCTGTCGGGCGGTACGTCGCGGAACAGCACCGCTTCCTGGTAGTACCCCGAACCCGATGCGCCGGCCGCGATGGTGCCGCGCGCCGCCACCCGAATGCCGTCGGCCTGCGCGCGCTCGACGATGGCCCGGACCCGCGCATGCTGCCTGGCGTTGACGAGCGGTCCCATCTCCAGATTCATCGACGGCGGCCCGGAACGCAGCCGCGCGAACTGCTGCGCGAGACGATCGAGCACGCGCTCGTAGACGGTGCGCTGGACGAGCAGGCGGCTGCCGGCCGAGCAGGTCTGGCCCGCGTTCTGCACGATTGCGTTGACAATGACCGGCAGCGCCTGGTCGAGGTCGGCATCGTCGAACAGCAATTGCGGCGACTTGCCGCCCAGCTCGAGCACCGCGGGGCAGTGACGCTCGGCCGCCGCGCGCCCGACCAGCGCGCCCGTTCCGGTCGACCCGGTAAACGAGATGTGACGAATGCCGGGATGGGCCGACAATGCCGCGCCGGCTTCGCCGCCCAACCCCGTGACGACGTTGACCGCGCCGGCCGGAAAGCCGACCTCCGCCGCGATTTCGGCCAGCCGCAGAATGGACAGGCTCGCATCCTCCGCCGGCTTGACCACGCACGCATTGCCGGCGGCGAGCGACGCACCGACCGAGCGGCCGTAGATCTGCATCGGGTAATTCCACGGAACGATGTGTCCCGTCACGCCGATCGGTTCGCGCACCGTCAATACCGTGAACCCGGCGGTGTAGGGCAGTGTGTCGCCGTGCAGCTTGTCGACGCAGCCGGCGTAGTACTGGAGGTAGCGCGCGAGCACCGCCGCGTCGGTACGCGCGGTGTTCAGCGCCTTGCCCGTGTCGCGCGCTTCGAGCTGCGCGAGTTCGTCCGCATGCTGCGTGACGGCCGCGGCGTACGCGAACAGCAGGTTGCTGCGCTCGACCGGCGACAGCTTCGCCCACGGGCCGTCGAGCGTGTCGCCCATCGCGCGCTGGGCGGCGGAAACGGCGCGCTGCACGTCGGTCGCGTCGCCGCGCGCGATCGTCGCGAACGCTTCGCCGGTGCTCGGGTCGACGACGTCGATCCGCTCGCCGGTCGTCGGCGCGACGCGGGCGTTGTCGATGTAGTGATCACATTGCATGGGTCATTCCTCGATCGATGCGGGATTCGCGATGGTGTGCGCTATCGCGGCGCCCAGTTCCGCGGTGCTGGCCGTGCCGCCCATGTCGCGGGTGCGCGGGCCGGCGACGAGCACGGATTCGATCGCCGCGACGATTTCGGCGGCCGCGGCTTCGTAGCGCGATTCGCCGCGACCGAGGTGCTGGAGCAGCAACGCGGCCGACCAGATCTGCCCGATCGGATTGGCGATGCCGCGGCCGGCGATGTCGGGCGCCGAGCCGTGCACCGGCTCGAACAGCGACGGGAAGCGGCGCTCGGGGTTCAGGTTCGCGGACGGCGCGATGCCGATCGTGCCGGTACAGGCGGGGCCGAGGTCGGACAGGATGTCGCCGAACAGGTTGGAGGCGACGACGACGTCGAAGCGATCCGGATTCTGGACGAAGTGTGCGCACAGTATGTCGATGTGATATTTGCGCGTTTCGATGTCCGGGAACGACCGCGCGATTTCCGCGAGGCGCTCGTCCCAGAACGGCATGGTGATCGAGATGCCGTTGGATTTCGTCGCGGCCGTCAGCTGCTTGCGCGGGCGCGAGCGGGCGAGCTCGAACGCGAACCGGAGCACGCGGTCGACGCCGACACGCGAGAAAACCGACTGCTGCACGGCGATTTCGCGGTCGGTCCCGGTGAACATCCGGCCGCCCACCGACGAATATTCGCCTTCCGTGTTCTCGCGCACGACGATGAAATCGATGTCGCCGGGCCGGCGTCCGGCGAGCGGCGCGGGCACGCCCGGCATCAGGCGCACCGGACGCAGGTTCACGTATTGATCGAACTCGCGCCGGATCTTGATCAGCGATTCCCATACCGCGACGTGATCCGGCACGATGTCGGGCGCGCCAACCGCGCCGAAGAAGATCGCGTCGTGCGCGCCGATCTGCCGCGCCCAGTCGGCCGGCATCATCGTGCCGTGGCGAACGTAGTGATCGGTACACCAGTCGCCGAACTCGTCGAACGCGAGCGGAATGTCGAAACGGTCGGCGGCAGCGCGCAACACGCGCATGCCTTCGGGCATCACTTCCTTGCCGATGCCGTCGCCGGCGATGACGGCGATGCGGTGCGGGTTCTTCATATGGCGGGAAGCCTCCATGACGAAGCTGGCGTCCCGCACGGGAGGGGCTGACACGGGGAGCGGCGTGAACCGCGCAGCGTCGAACGGCCGCGCGACCTGCGATACGCGACGCTGCACCGCTCACGTCGGATCGCGTCGCCGTGTCTCCTGCGTCTCTTCCGTTGCGGTAACCGGCGGACTGTTGAATCTGTCCGTCGAATCTACTTCGTCGCAGGCGCGGGCAGGAAGTGCGGATCCGCGAACGGGACCTTCGAAAATCTGCAACACGCCGGCGAGCGCGGGCGCGGGGCGGTGTATCAGTCGCCCGCCTGCCCGGCCTCGCCGGACACGAGCGAAGGCGGCGCGAAGGACGCGAGGAACTCGAACAGCTTGCGCGTCGGCAGCGGCACGGCGCCCGCGCGGATGCCGACCGACATGACGCGGTTGGCCCACGGATCGTTCAGGCGAATGAAGCGCAGGCGCATCGGTTCGCGAAACAGCGCGACCGCGCGCTCGGGCAGGATGCCGATGCCTTGCCCCGCGGCGATCAATCGGCACATCGCCTCGAAGCTCTGCACCTGCACGCGGAAGCGGACCGACTTGCCGAGCAGCGCCGCTTCCCTGACGAGCGAGCGCGTCAGTTCCGAGCGGTCGTCGAGCGCGACCAGATCGTGGTCGAGCAACGCGCTGAAATCGATCGACTCGCCGGTCAGCGGGTAGTCGTCGGGCACGACCACGCTGGCCCGGTCCATGCAGTAGGGCGCGAGATGGATCCCTTCGGTCGCGGTGCGCGACGTGACGATCCCGACGTCCGCGCGGCCTTCGCGCAGCGCCTGCAGGATGTCGGCGCTTCGCAGTTCGCTGATCTGCAGCTTGATGTCGCGATAGCGCTGCGAGAACGCGCGCAACTGATCGGGAAGATCCTGGCTGATCGCCGAGATGTTCGCGAAGACGCGGACGCGGCCGACCGCGCCTTTCGTATAGTCGGACAACTCGCTGTAGATCGCATCGGTGCGCAGCAGCAGGTCGGTCGCGTGACGCAACAGCGCTTCGCCGGCCGGCGTGAGTTCGACGCCCGCCACCGTGCGGTTCAGCAGTACCACGCGAAAGTGATGCTCGAGCAGCGCGATGCGGCGGCTCGCGGTGGAAAGCGACATGTGCGACTGCTGCGCGGCGCGCGACAGGCTGCCCAGCTCGGATGCACGGACGAACAGGGCGAGGGACGTGAGATCGAACAAGCGCGGACTCCGATTGACACTGCGGCCAGTATGTCATCCATCGATGCGCTCCATGGTGCCGGGCGAAGTGGTGCTAACCCTGAGCGGCCGCGAATGGTGCGCCGCACACCGCGACGCCGCGATCATCCCGAGGCTGCCCGTGTCGCGCGGGCGATCGGCGCTAGAATCCGTTTTTCCGGTGGCTTGTGCATTGCACCGTACGATGGCCGGCGCGGGCATGCGTTCGAGATATTCGAAGTGCCGCTTGAAGGATTTCGCATATCGGGCGGCCGGGGCAACCGGTAGATTCGAACGGTCCCCTGTCGCACACACTTATCTCGACAGCGACTGCACGCGGGGCCATCCATGAACTTTCGGAGACAAACGTGGAAATCGACGCGACCTGCGATCCGGGCGACCTCGCCGCCCCGGCATCGGCGCACGACCTCGCGCAGGAGGACCGGATCTTTCGTCGGCTGGCCGTGCAGATCCTGCCCATCCTGATGTTCGCGTACGTCACTTCGTACATCGACCGCGTGAACGTCAGCTTCGCCAAGCTGCAGATGAGCCAGCACCTGGGCTTTTCGGATGCGGTGTTCGGCTTCGGCGCCGGAATATTCTTTCTGGGCTACGTGATCTTCGAGGTGCCGAGCAACATGCTGCTGGTGCGGGTCGGGCCGCGGCGCTGGATCACGCGGATCGTCGTGTCGTGGGGCATCGTGTCGGGATTGACCGCGTTCGTGTCCACGCCGATGCAGTTCTACGTGATGCGCTTCCTGCTCGGCGTCGCCGAGGCTGGCTTCATCCCGGCCATCGTGCTGTACATGGCGCGTTCGTTCCCGGGGCGGCGGCGCGCGCGGATCCTGTCGATGTTCTATGCGGCGCTGGCGCTGGCCGGCCTGATCGGATCGCCGTTGACCGGCTTCATCCTGCAGTATTTCGACGGGGCGATGCAGATACCGGGCTGGAAATGGATCTTCATTCTCGAGGCGTTGCCGGCATTCCTGGCCGCGCTGTACGTATGGAAAGACCTCGACGACGACGTCACGCGCAGCGCGCGCTTCTCGCACGCGGAGCGCGCCGTCCTCGCACGCGTACTGGCGGAAGACCGCGCGACGACCGAGTCCGTCGTGCACCGCGGCCTGTTCTCGAGCTGGCTCGTGTGGGCGTTCTGCGTGATCTACTTTCTCGACGTCTTCGCGATTTACGGCTATACGTTCTGGGCGCCGACGATGATCAAGCAGATGGGCATCGGCAGCGATTTCGTGATCGGCCTGCTCGCCGCGCTGCCGAACGCGGTGGCCGTGGTCGTGATGGTCCTGTTCGGGCGCAGCGCGGACCGGCGCGGCGGACGGCGGCTGCACGTCGCCACGCTTTTGCTGATGGGCGCGACGGGGCTCGGGCTGTCGGTCGTCTGGCACGATCAGCTGTGGCTCGGGATGTTCGCGCTTTGCATTGCGAACGCGGGGCTCATCTCGTTTCCGCCGCTGTTCTGGAGCATGCCGACCGCGGCGCTCGGCGCCGCATCGGTATCGATGGGCATCGCGGTGATCAGCTCGTTCGGCAACCTCGGCGGTTTCTTCGGCCCCTATGCGGTCGGCTACCTGAAGCAGCTGTCCGGCAATCTCGCCGTGCCGCTGTTCCTGATGGTCGGGTGCCTGTTGCTGGGCCTCGTCCTCACGATGCTGCTGCCGGCGCGGCTGGTCGAGCGGTAACGACAATCCGGTTCGCCGCGGCGCAGCGCCGCGGCGCCTTTTTTGACGGGAATGACATGAAACAGCAGATTGGCCTGATCGGCGTGGGTTTGATGGGGCATGGTATTGCGCGCAACGTGCTGAAGCACGGCTATCCGCTCACGGTCGTCGAGCATCCGGGCAACCAGCCGCTCGACGAACTGCTGCAGGGCGGCGTCCGGACCGTGCGGACCGCGCGCGAACTGGCCGCGCAAGCGGACGTCGTCATCCTCTGCGTGACGGGTTCCCCCGAAGTGGAAGCGGTGCTCACCGGCGAGGACGGTGTGTTGGCCGGCCTGAAGGACAACGCGATCGTCGTCGATTGTTCGACCGCGGTTCCCGAGTCGACCGTCCGGATGGCGCGGCTCGTCGAAGCGGCAGGCGGGCGCTTCGTCGATGCGCCGATGACGCGCGGCGCCAGGGAGGCTCACGAGGGCCGGCTGAACCTGCTGGTCGGCGCGACGCCCGGGTTGTTCGCGGAGATCCGGCCGGTGCTCGCGTGCTTCGCCGAAAACATCACGCGCGTCGGCGATGTCGGGGCCGGCCACAGCATGAAGCTGCTGCACAACTATGTTTCGCTCGGGACCATCGCGCTGCTGTCGGAAGCCGTCGCGTGCGCGAAGCGCGCGGGCGTGGACGTCGCGGTGCTCGCCGACGTGCTCGCCAACGGCGGTGGCGGCGGCGCCGCGCTGAACCGGCTGCGTCCGTTCCTGGAGTCCGGCGACACGTCCGCGCTGCCGTTCCATATGGCGAATGCGCTGAAGGATCTGTCGTACTACTCGGCGATGGCCGAAGGCGTCGATGCGGCCCATGCGATCGCGGCGGCCGTCACGGATACGTACCGCGATGCCGTTGCCGGGGCCGGCGCGCATTGTCCGGTGCTGAAACTGACCGATGTGCTGATGGCGGGGCCCACGCGCGACGACGGCGCGTCGCTTTGAGTAGGCGGGCGGTCGTGCGTGCGGGGCAGGATCGCCGGAAAAAATCCGGGAACCCGTTTGTAGCGGGTGCGATGACCGATGACAAAAAGAACGAAATCGATTGCCGTGGTAGCCGTACTGATCTGCGTCGGCCTGTTCCTCATGACCAAGGTGCACCACGGGTATTACTCGCATGACAAGGCCATTGCCGACGATGCCGAAAAGATCGCGATTCAGCGCTTCAACAGCAAGCAGTTCGATGCGATCTACGACAGCTTCGCCGAGAACGAGAAGCAGGCTATTCCGAGGAAACAGGCGCTGGAAGCCATGCACGCCACCTTTGATCGTTTCGGGACATAGCCCGGTCGATCCGGAAATCGTCCGTGCGCACGCATGCTCCGGCCGCGCGTATGGTGCACCGCTTAGTCGGGTCTCGTAGCGTATGCACATACGTACGACGTCAACGTATGCGTCTCGGATATCGTGGTACGTGCAGCAGGAGCGGGAAGCCTAGTCCGGCGCGACCGACCGGGCGAACTCGACGAATTGCTCGACGCAGGTCGACGAAAACGGTTCGGACCACGTGACGACCAGCTCGAGCACGTGCGGCCTCGCCAGCGGCACGTAAGCGACGCCCGGGCGGTGCAACGTCGACGTGAAGCCGGGCACGATGGCGACGCCGCGTTCCGCCGCCACCAGCGACACCAGTGTCGTGATCTGCGACGCGGTCGGTCCTATCCGCGGCGTCACGCCTTCATGCGCGCACAGATCCTCGAGCGCGGCGTTCAGCGCGGAACCGTACCCGGAAGGGAACGTGACGAAGTTCTCCATCGCGAGTTCGCGGAACGCGATCGTCGCGTTGCCTGCGTATCGGCTCCGGGCCGGCACCGCGGCGACGAGTGGTTCCCGCGACACGACGAGGGAGCGGATGCGCTCGCCGGACGTCGTCGCCGCTGACCAGCCGAAGCCGATGTCCAGCGTGCCGTCGGCGATCTGCTGGCGCTGACTGGCGGTCGATACCTCCCGAAACGCCAACTCGACTTCCGGCATGCTGCGGCTCACGTTGCGGATGATGTCCGAAAACGCGTCGGACATCGGGATGGAGCTTGCATAGCCGATCACGACACGGCCGACCATACCCTGCGCCATCTTGCGCGCGGTCGCCTCCGCCTCGTCGACCGCATGAACGACGGTTCTCGCCTGTTCGAGAAACAGCGCGCCGGCCGGCGTGAGCTGCACCGCGCGCGTGGACCGCTCGAACAGCCGGATGCCGAGGTCGGCTTCCAGCGCGGCGATATGGCGCGTCAAAGGCGGCTGGGCGATACGCAAACGCAACGCCGCGCGTCCGAAGTGCAATTCGTCGGCGACGGTCACGAAATAGCGGAGGCGGCGTAGGTCGAGCATTTTTGTCGTTTCGGTATCAGTGGCCACGAAAACAGTATTGGCACGCGTGCCGCCCGCTCGTCAGACTGTCACCCACATCAGAGAGGGCATCACCCGTGGGCAACAGAACCATCCGATTCGCATTTTTCCTGTGCGGGTTCGCGGCATTTATCAATCTTTATTCGACGCAGGGCATCCTGCACGAACTCGCCGCGGCCTTCAACGTGAGCGCCGAACAGGCCGGCCAGGGCATCAGCGCCACTACCTTGGCGGTTGCCATTATCGCTCCGTTCGTCGGTACGCTGGCCGCCCGCTTCGATCGCCGGACGGTCATTTCGTGCGCCGCCGTGGCGTGTGCGCTTCCCGTCCTGTGGTCGGGGCACGCGGCGCACTTTTCATCGTTTCTCGCCGCCCGCTTTGCCGCGGGCATGCTGATGCCGTTCATTTTCGCGATCTCGATCGCCTGTATCGGCGAGATCTTCAGCCACGACGCGGCGACGGAGGTCAGCGCACTGTTCGTCGCCGGTACGACGCTCGGCGGATTCGCCGGGCGCTTCGTGACCAATATCCTGACGTCCGCGTTCGGCTGGCGTCACGCGCTCGATTTCATCGCGTTCCTGTGTCTCGCGACGGGCCTCGCGATCCACGCGTGCCTGCCGAGGTCCGACGTCGCGCGTCCGGATGGCGATGGCGTGGCGATGCCGCGCCGGAAGCTCTTGACACGCGGCCCGCTGCTGGCGTCGTTTCTGGTCGGCGCATGCGTGCTCGCATCGCAGGTCGCGACGTTCACGTTTGTCGGACTGCGGCTGGCCGGTGCGCCATTTGGCTTCGATACGGTCGAGATCGGCGCGATCTATGCGGTATTTCTCGTCGCGGTGGTCGTCACACCGCTCGCGGGCCGCGTCGCGGCGCAACGCGGCCCGCGCGATCTCGCGCTTGCGGCGACCGGGCTCGCGATCGTCGGTGCATTGCTCACGCTGTCGAGCAGCGTCAGTGCGATCCTGACCGGTCTCGCGCTCAGTTCAACCGCGGTGTTCGTCGAGCAGGCGTCGGCCAATGCGTTCATCTCGCGGGTGGCACGCGGGGCACGATCGACGGCGATCGGCATCTACCTTTCCTTCTATTACCTTGGCGGAAGTCTCGGCTCGGTCCTGCCTGTTCCCGCATGGAATCGCTGGGGCTGGGCGGGCTGCGTCGCGTTCGTCGTCGGCGCACAGGCGATCGCGGGCGCGCTCGTGTTTTTCTTCTGGCGCGGGACGCCGCCTGCCGGCGCAAGCAAATCTGGCTCGCCCGAAGTCAGGCCGACTCGGTAGTCGATTTCAACTCGCCGCGCGCACCCGCCGCCCTCACGCTGTCCGCCGGATCATACCCGGCCGGCAACGCCACCCGCACATAAAGAAACGCACGCCGTTCCCGATCGGGCAGCACTTGCGGTCCGTAGCTGATCCTGACCGCTCCGTCGTCGATCTCCCCGGCCTGCGCGAAGCGCCACGCGCCGGGATCGCTGTCGAGCAGGAATTCGGCGCGCGCATACGTGTGCGGCTCGAACAGCTCGGGAATCGTCACCGTCCTGCCGTCGAGCTTGTCGAGCAACGCTTCGACCACGTTGAAGCCGTACCCGTCGCGCACGATGTCGCAGATGAAGCTGCCCGCGATACGCGGGTTCAGTTCGATCACGTGCGGCACGCGATCATGCACGATGCAGTCGAGATGCACGGGCCCCCACGTGAGCCCGGCGGCGGCCGTCGCACGCGTGCCGACGTCGATCAGCGCGCGCAGCGTGTCGGCGTCGAGATCGAGTTCGGACGTATAGCCGCGTTCGAGAAAGCCGGCGCCATGCCGCTTCAGCTTGCGCAACGCGCCGACATAGCGGCCGTCGAAATACTCGACGCAGTATTCGCTGCCGTCCAGGAACTCCTCGATGACGACGCGTTCGGTCGCAAGCGACGGGGCATCGGCCCGCACGGCAGCGAGCGCGTCGAGCTGCGCGCGCACGGCGGCGATGTCCTCGCAGCGGCGCACGCCGTCGCTCGCGGAGCCTTCCGCTGGCTTGACGACGACCGGAAAGCGCAACGGCGCGGCCGCGGCCGCGAGCGCCGCCGGCGCGGCCAGCGTGCCCGCGACGAACTGCGCGGCCGGGATGCCGTGCGCGGCGAGCAGCGCCTTCTGGTTGGACTTCGACACCACGTGCGCGACGTGCCGTGCATCGGGGCCGGGCAGCCCGAGCGCATCGGCGACCCACGCGGCGGTGCGCGCATAGGTGTCGTGCGCGGTCGTCACGCGCAGCGTGTCGAGTTCGTCCGGATAGCGCGCGCGCAGCCAGCCGGCGAGCTGGCCGGCGTCGGGCGCGAGGTTGACCGTCTCGACGCCGTCCGGAAACACGCCGTCGAGACGATGGCCGGGCGCGGTGACGACGGTCACGGCCACCTGGCGTGCGAGGGCGCCGCGCACCAGCGCGATGCTGCTGCCGGTGGCGCGTGCGCCGATCACGATGAGTCGCTTCATGAGGAATCCTTGATCGAGGGCGAAAGAGGAAAGCCGGCTAGCGTGCGCGCCTGCGCAGGCGCTGGGCTTCGAGGCGCGGCAGCAGATGCTGGACGACGCGCGGCAGCGTATAGATCGGCAACTGCGCGCACGCGAACACGAGCGCCATGGTCGGCGTGGCGGCCAGCCCGAGCGCGGCCCACATCAGCCCGACGTTGCGGTTGGCGACGATCAGCGCGACGTTCAGGCGCGTGCGGACGTCGCCGGGCGTGAGCCCGTACGCGACGATCTGGAAACCCGCGTTGACGGCGAACGCAACGGCGATCGCGGCCAGTGCGCGGTGCGGTGCGTCGATGATCGACTGCTGCATGCCGGCCATCGTGCCGAGCGCGAATATCAGCAGCGCGACGACGACGATCGCGTCGATCGGCGTCGCATGGCGTGCGAGCCGCGCGCCGGCAAGGCGGCGCACGAGCAGCGCGACGCCCTCGGCGCTGCCGATCAGCAGCGCGAGCCGCAGCGCGAGGCTCGACGGCGAGATCGACACGGCCGCGTCGTGACTGAACCACGCGGTCAACAGCGGTGCGGTCAGCGGCACGAACACCATCGACGCGAGGGTCGCGACGAGCGCGACGCTTGCGTCGAGCGACAGCATCCGCGCGATCGTCGACGTACCGCTCGACGGCGGCGCGCAGTATGCGATCACCAGCGCGACGACCCAGTCGTACGGCAGGCCGGCGAGCCGCGCGGCGATGCCGAGCGCGACCGGGCACGCGATCATCGTTACGGCGGGCAGCAGCAGCGACACGGCCGGCCGCCGCGCGACCGCGCGCACCGCGCTCGGCTCGACCCGCAGCAGCGTGCCGAGCACGAACAGGAACACGGTAACGGGCATCAACGGCCGCGCGAGCGCCGCGAGCGGCGGCACCAGCAGCCCGAGGCCGACGCCGCACGCGAGCACGGTCGGGCCACGCCGCACCAGCGCGGCGATCAGTGCGCGCACGGACGAACCTCGAGCCGGCGGCGAACGGGGGTGAAGCCGAAGCAGGCAGCGAATGGCATGCGGATTCCTTGAAAAGGGCCGGCCGGCAGGGAATACCCGCTAGGCTAATCCGGATGATTGGCGAAGTAAAATGATATAAACTGAATCGGTAACAAGAGAAACCGATATGAACATCCCTCTGCTCGAAACTTTCCGGGCCGTCGTGCAGGAAGGCAGCGCGCTGCGCGCGGCCGAACGGCTCGGCTGCACGCAATCGAACGTCACGGCGCGGCTGCGCCAGCTCGAAGAGTCGCTCGACGCGCCGCTGTTCGACCGGCACGGCAAGCGGCTGGTGCTGAACGACGCCGGGCGCCGGCTGATGCCGTATTGCGACCGCATCCTGCGCCTCGTCGACGAAGCGACGCAGGTGGTGCGCGAAACGCCGGTCGCCCGCAGCTTCCGGCTGGGATCGATGGAGAGCACCGCCGCCACGCGGCTGCCGGCGCTGGCCGCCGCGCTGAAGGAGCGCGACCCGGCGCTCGGCCTCGCGGTGCAGATCGGCAGCGAGCCCGATCTGGCCGAGGCGCTGTTGCGCGGCCGGATCGACGCGGCGTTGACCGCTCGCGCGGTTGTCCGGCCCGGGCTGCGTTACGAGCCTGCATTCGCGGAAGACATGGTGCTGGTGAGCGCGGCGACCGTCACGCGCCGGCAGTTGCTGGCCGACAACACGGTGCGCTTGCTCGCGTTTCACGACGGCTGTCCGTATCGCGCGGTCGCGGAACACTGGCTGAAGGCGCGCGGCGTCGCGATCGAGTCGGTGTCGTCGTTCGGCACGTTCGGCGCGATTCTCGGCTGCGTGGCGGCCGGGATGGGCGTCGCGATCCTGCCGAAACGGATCACGACCGAGCACGTGGCGCGCAAGGAACTGCGCACGCACGCGTTCGACGATCTCGACAGCGTGACGACCTATCTCGTCACGCCCGACGAAGCGCCCGCGCTGCCCGAACTCGACGCGTTGCGCGCGGTGCTCGGCCGGCAGGCGGGTGCGCTGCTCGCGCGCTGACGCGAGACGATCCGGCCCTAGGCCGGCGCGACCGCGCGTTCGTCCGCGAAGAAGTCGGCCTCGATTTCGCGAATCCGCCGGCAATCCTCGAGCAGCCGCTCGAAGGTCGGGCTGTACAGGCCGACCGTGCCGAGGGCGGTCTGCAGGTCGGTGGTCACGCGCAGCGTGTCGCCGACCTTGATCCACTGCTTGAGCCCGACGAACGACGGTAGCGCCTGGATCGCCTGCCACGTGAAATCCTGCCGCAGCACGCCGTTGCGCGACGACAGCAGCAGCACGTGCCCGCAGTAGCCGCGAAAATCCGTCGGCGTGGTGATCTCGCCGAACAGCCGTTCCGGATGCAGCACCGCTTCGACGGCGGCCGACACGTGATTCTCGCCGCTGACCGCGCTCGTCAGCCGTGGATCGAGACTGCCGTGCAGCCGCGCGTTCAGCTCGACGATCGTCGGCCCGTCGACCGTATCGAACAGCTCCAGATGGGTCGGCCCGAAGCGCACGTCCAGCGCGTCGAGCACGTCGGCCGCGTAGTCGAGCAGCGGTGCGTGGCGCGGGTCGGCATGGTTCAGCACCAGCATCTTGTCGAGCCGCGGCGCGTGCGTGCGGTCGCGATGCACCTCCCACAGGCTGACCACGCGATGGCGGCCCTCGAACGACACCGAGTCGACGATGTATTCCTGCCCTTCGGAATAGCTCTGGATCACGATGTCGTCGTTCGGCTGGTTGTACAGCGAACGGGTCGCCAGCACGTCGCGCGCGGCGGCCTCGACCTGCGCGAGCGTCCGGCAGATCTTCACGCCGGTCACGCCCGCGCTGCGCGCCGGCTTCACGACGAGCGGCAGCGTGCCCTGCGCGCGCGCCCAAGCGAGCGCTTCGTCGACCGACGTGCTGTGGAAGTGCGCCGGCGCACGCAACCCGGCCGCGCGAATGCGCTCGTTCATCGCGAACTTGTCGCGTCGTGCGGCGGAGGTCGCGAGCGGGTTGCGATAGGGCACGTCGAGCCGCTCGGCGAGCGTGTCGGCCAGCTCGAGCGCCGCGTCGAGGCCGTGCAGCACCGCGCCGATCCGCAGGTCGGCCAGTTGCGCGAGCGTCGCGTCGATGTCGCCGCGATGCTGGACCTGGCGGACGTAGTCGGACGGCACGAACTGGTTCCGGTAGATTGCGGGCAGATCGGGGTCGCTGATCACATGCGCGCAACGGATGCCGTATGCGCGAAACGCGGGGGCCAGATAGGCGGCGGTCGACGCGCCGTCGACGATCAGGACGGTATCGATGAAGCGATGCTGCATGGATTCCTCGCTCGGATGGGGGCGGTTGAAGGACGTCGTGCGGCAGCGCGCTCAGGCCCGCGTGCCGGTAACGGGGGTGTCGCGGGGCCAGCGCACGGCCAGCACGACGCAGATCGCGACGAGCCCGGCCGCGACGGCGAACGCATGCGCGGCGCCGGCCACGATGGCCGCGCCCTGGCCGGCGACCAGCGCGCCGAGTGCCGCGACGCCGATCGCGGCGCCGACCTGGCGCGCGGTATTGAGAATCGCGGACGCGGTGCCCGAGCGGCCGGCCTCGACGCTGCCGAGCAGCGTCGACGTCAGCGCGGGAATCGCGATGCCGCCGCCGATCGCCATCGCCGCGAGCCCGGGCGCCAGCAGCGCATACGGCGTGTGCGCGGCGAGCGTTTGCCACAGCCACACGTAGCCGGCGAGCGACACGGCGAGCCCGACGATCACGGTCGCGCGAAACCCGTAGCGGACCGCGAGCCGTGCGCTCGCGATATTGGCGAGCATGATGATCGTGAGCGGCGCGAGCGCGAGCCCCGATTCGGTCGCCGTGAAGCCGCGCGCGTTCTGGAAATAGAGGCTGAGCGAGAAGATCAGCCCGTAGAACGCCGCATTCGTGATCGCGCCGATCGCGAGCACGCCCGGCACGCGGGCGATCCGGAAGAACGCGAGCTGCAGCATCGGCGCGGCCACGCGCCGTTCGATCGCGACGAACAGCGCACCGAGTGCGGCCGACGCGAGCAGCGCGCCGGCCGCATACGGGTCGCTGATCCCGTGCGCACCGGCGCGGATGATTCCGCCCGTCAGCAACCCGAGCACGAGTACCGCAACGATCTGGCCGGCCGGATCGAACAGCCGGGTGCGCGCGGCGGCCGAATCCCGCACGTGGCGCAGCGTGAGCCACAGCCCGAGCGCGCAGATCGGCAGGTTGATGAAGAAGATCGCGCGCCAGCCGAGCGAATCGATCAGCAGGCCACCGAGCGTCGGGCCGGCCGCGCTGATGGCGCCGCCCGTCGCGCTCCACCACGCGACGGCTTTCACGCGCGCGGCGGCGTCGTTGGCGCACGCATGCGTGATGAGCGCGAGCGACGTGGGCAGGATCATCGCGGCGCCGACGCCTTGCGCGACCCGCGCGGCGACCAGCGCCGCCAGCGACGGCGCGAGCGCGCAGCCGAGCGACGCGAGCAGGAACAGCGCAAGACCGTACGCGAACAGCCGGCGGCTGCCGAAGCGGTCGGCCAGCGTGCCCGACGTCAACAGCAGCGCGGCGAACGACAGCGTGTACGCATCGACGATCCACTGCAGCCCATGAACGCTCGATCCGAACGCCTGACCGAGGCTCGGAATCGCGACGTTGACGACGGTCACGTCGAGCTGGACGATCGCGAAGCCCAGGCTCGCGGCCGCGACGGTCGGGAAGATGGCGCGCAGCGACGTATGCGGCACAGCCGCGGCGGCGGCCGGTGGATGGTCGACGCGGTCGAGCGCCGGGGCGCGATCGTTCATCGCGGCTCCCGGTGCGGGCCGGACGTGTGCGACGTCGGGTGCGGCAGGCGGTATCGATTCATCTGGCGGGTTCCCGTAGGGCGGATAGAGGAAGCCGGCCGCCCGTCGGGCGCCGGCCGCATCGTCGAATCCGACAGAAAACTAGCATCGACCCATTGGCGAATACAAATAATAAGCAGTGATTTTTTAACAAGTATTCGTGTTAAGGGCAGGTGCAAACGACGTGAACCGGTTCCGCCCGCATTGCTGAACTTATATCGATAATTTTCGTTTGCAATCGAATTAATATCATTTCGCAATGCAATGACGGTCTCCTAGTCTTGTCGAGCGCTTCGCCCCGAGGACGGTGGAGCGCGGCGGTGATGCCACGCCGCTCTTCGAACCAGATCTTTATACGAGAGACCTATGACCTATCTCGCAGATGAACGCATCGCTTTGACGGCAGTGGAATCCGCTCATATCCGCGCGACGCTCGGCGCGCTCGACTACGACCCGGCCGGCGGCGCCGGTTATATCAGCGCGGTCCGCAAGCTCGCCTACAACGCGTTTCCCGACCGGGTCGTCGACGCATTCGATCGGGCGAAGGCGCCGACCGCCGACGCGCACGGCTCGATCGAGATCGACAACCTGCCGATCGACGACGGCGTGACGGGCAGCCCGCGGTTCGAGGAAACCGGCCGCTCGTTCAAGGCCGGCGTGTTGAGCGAGAACGTGCTGGTCGCGTTGAGCACGCTGGCCGGCGAGCCGTACTCGATCGCGCACGAAGGCCGCGAGCTGGTGAACAACCTGACGCCGCACAAGGCGACCGCGCGCGACTACACGGGCCTCGGTTCCGAGGTCGAGCTCGACTTCCACATCGAGAACGCCGCGCAGGCGCACATGCCGGAAGGCGACACGTCGCCGTTCGCGCTGCTGCTGCTCGGCGTGCGCAGCGAGGCGGGCGGCGGCCCGTACACGCGGCTCGCCGATGCGCGTCGCGCGCTGCAACTGCTGTCGCCGGACGACATTGCCCAACTCTACGGCGAGCACTACATCATCCGCGTGCCGTACCGGTGGCGCGGCGCGGCGCCGACGCCGCGCGACAACACCGACCTGAGCGCGGTGCTGTCGGGGCCGCTCGATGCGCCGCGCGTGACGGTCGCGTTCTATCCGGACATGGTGCTGGCGGTCAACCCGCGCGCGCAGGAAGCGCTGGCCAACCTGTATCGCGCGGTGCGCGAGGTGTCGTTCGGCGTGCAGGTGTCGCCGGGCAAGCTGGTGCTGATCAACAACCACTTCACGCTGCATTCGCGCGACCGCTTCGACCCGCAGTACGACGAGAACGATCGCGCGTTCCGCTGGGTGCAGCGTGTGTTCGTCGCGCGCAGCCTGTGGAATTTCCGTGCGTTCACGCCGCTGCAGGCGCGCGTGTTCGACCCGAAGGCGCTGTATGCGGGCGAGTCGGCGCAGGCGAGGCAGCCGGCGCCCGTCGTGCAACCGGCGCCGCGGCGTGCGGCCGCGGTCGAACTCGAAGCGACGCCTGCATAAAGGAGCCGGGCCGGGCGGCAAGGTACGCGGAACGTCACCGAACCGCCGCCCGCGCGTGCGCCACGCATCATCGAATAAAAAGGGATTCCACCAGACATGAGAAGCAGCGCTTTTCCCGTGACACACGTTGCCCGCTTGCTGGCCGCCGCGCTGATCGCCGGCAGCGCCTTCGCCGCGCAGGCCGCGTCGTTCGACCTGAGCCCCGAGCAGCCGGCCCGGCAGCGCGGCGCCGTGAACCCGGCGGTCGAGCAGGCGTTGCCGGCCGGTTTCCGGTTTGCCGAAGCGAACACGCTGACGATCGGCATCGCGCCGAACCTGCCGCCGCTCAGTACCTATGCGACCGACGCGCGCACGGTGGTCGGCTTCGATCCCGATCTCGCGCAACTGATCGCGGACAGCCTCGGCCGCAAGCTGAAGATCGTGCCGCTCGCGTGGGCCGACTGGCCGCTCGCGCTGCAGTCCGGCAAGGTCGACGCGGTGATCTCGAACGTGACGGTCACCGAGCAGCGCAAGGAGAAGTTCGACTTCTCGACCTACCGCAAGGACCAGCTCGGCTTTTACGTGAAAACCGGCAGCAGGCTGGCCGCGATCCGCGAGCCGAAGGATGTCGCCGGGCTGCGCGTCGTGACCGATTCGGGCACGAACCAGGAAAAGATCCTGCTCGAATGGAACCGGCAGAACGTCGCGCGCGGCCTCGCGCCGGTCGAGATCCAGTATTACGCGGATGCGGCCGAGCGGTGGGTCGCGCTGCAGTCGGGCCGGGTCGACACGATCTTCAGCGTGAACTCGATGCTCGCGTACCAGGCGTCGCTGCGCGGCGATGCGAAGCTGATCGGCACCGTCAGCGGCGGCTGGCCGCGCACCGCGGACATCGCGATCACGACCCGCAAGGGCAGCGGCCTGGCCGAGCCGCTGACGCTCGCGATCAATGCGCTGATCGCGAACGGCAGTTACCGGAAAGCGCTCGATCACTGGCAGCTGGATGCCGAGGCGATCGACCGGTCGCAGACCAATCCGCCGGGGTTGCCGCGCACCTGAACACGGTACGCGGCGGCGCTTGCGTGATCGGCCGCCGTTCGGCTGCACCGTGAAATGGCGGTTGCGATCCGGCTACGGTTCGACGCCGGGCTGTTTCGTGTCCGGCCGGCTGCCCGCGATCTCGATCGCCGTTTCCCAGCGGAAGTAGCCCGATACGGCGCCGTCGCGATCGAGCACGGCGAAATCGGCCGTGCACGTGGTGATACCCGGGGCCAGCACCTCGCTGCGCCAGAAATGGTCTTTCATCGGCCGGCACGACGGATGCAGCAGGTCGTCGCCGTCCGGCACCGGGGTGGCGGCGTCGCGGATTTCCGCTTCGATCGGCGCGACGATGCCGGCGTCCTTCAGCGCGAACCGGATGAACAGCACGGTCACCTCCGCCCGCAGCGCCAGCGCGGTTTCGCGCAAATGCAGCTGGTCGCCGGGCGACAGGCCGGCAAAGAGCCGGTTGTCGTTGTGGCCGACCTGCCCGGCGTCGCCGGGGCGCAACACGTAGATGTGCCGGCCGTCGATCACGGTCGGCGCGTCGGCGTCCCGGCTCGCATCGGGGTAGGCCGACAGCAGCGTGACGGCGTCGACGATCGCGAGACCATCGCAACGAACACCAGACATGAGCACGTCCTCCGCAACAAGGGAGCGGCACGGGCGGCCGTCGTGCGGCCGCCCGCGTGCCGCGATCAGTTATGGATCGAGATGAACGGATCCCACGAGAAGCAGCCCTGGCTCTGGCAGTTGCGATCAATGATCTGGAACTGGAAGTGGTAGGTCACGCGGCCGACCTTCAGGCATTCCGACGACCAGTAGTAGTTCGCGACCTTCTGGCACGTCGGCACTTCGGGCTTGCTGGTGTTCGGCACCGGGATCGACGCTTCCGCGACGCGCGGCGTCGGCGTCGAGATCAGGTCGTTGCCGACGTTGCCGATGAACTTGTAGAACACCACCTGGTTTTCGAAGCCCAGCGACAGGCTCGTTTCGCGCCAGCGGATCAGGTCGCCGACCTGCGCCTTCAGGTCGAGCTCGCCGCCCGCCTGCCCGGAAATGACGTTGTCCTGGTTAGTCACCATATAGACATAGCGCCAGTCGATCAGTGTCGGCGCCGCCGGATTCTTGCTGGGATTCGGATATTTTTTGAGAATGGTTTCGGTATCGAACGAAACGAGCACATCGGTAACGCGTGACATAGAAGCTCCCGTTTGAAGTAATGGGAATCATCGTTGCGCGAATTGCTTCGTGCAGCCGCCATCGCCTTGTGAGGCAAGGGTTTGCGCCGGTATCGGCACGTGCGGAGGCGACGGCTAATGCAGATTAGTCCGTTTGGTTAATCATGGAAGCTGTAAAAGTAAACAGGTCGGGAAAATGATTTTTAGAGTTAATTTTAAAATCGGAATCAATCGAGTCGATGCGTGACATAAATATCGCGACATTGAATCTGTTAATCGATCGACCGATTATCGGCGGGGGCGGGAAGGCGGCTGTTTACCGGTAGGTCCAGAGCCGGTGCAGCACGAACGTCGTCGGCGGGATCAGCAGTGCGATCGCGACGACGCCCATCGCGCGCGACGCACCCAGCGCCTCGGCGGCACGCGCGAGCAGCATCGTCTCGACGAAGCCGGCCAGCGTGACCGCGAGAAAGCGCAGCGCGTTGCGGGGGCGCACCGTCGACGAGAAGCTCCACAGCGTATTCGCCAGATACGAGAACGCAGTCGCGCAGAGGAACGCGATGGCATTCGCGGTCACCGGCGTCGCGTCGCGTAGCGCGAACAGCGCCGTCGCGACCAGCGTGTGGAGCGCGGTCGAGCCGAGCCCGGACACGCCGAAGCGCACGAGCCGCGTGCGCTCGGCCTGCAGCAGCCCGTTCATGGCGAGCGCGCGTTCAGCGCACGCCGATGCGCGCCCGGACCGGCTGCACGCGCCGGCGGGCCGGCTGGCGGCGGGCGTCGCGCGCGACCGGCAGTTCGATCACCTTGCCGTGCGCCTGGTAGCGGCGGCGGATCAGGTAGACGGGCCGTTGCTTCGATTCGTCGTAGATCCGCCCGACGTATTCGCCGACTACGCCGATCCCGATCAGCTCGATGCCGCCGATGAACAGCGTGACCGAGATCAGCGACGCGTAGCCGAGTACCGGATTGCCGAACAGCAGCGTGCGCAGGATGATGAACGAACCGTACACGAACGCGAGCGCCGCGATGCCGACGCCGATGTAGGTCCAGCTGCGCAGCGGCACGGTGCTGAAGCTGGTGATGCCTTCCAGCGCGAAATTCCACAGCTTCCAGCCGGAGAATTTCGAGTGCCCGGCGCTGCGCGGATCGCGCTGGTACTCGACGATCACGGTCTTGTAGCCGACCCACGCGAACAGCCCCTTCATGAAGCGGTGCCGCTCGGGCAGGTTGCGCAGCGCGTTCACGACCTTGCGGTCCATCAGCCGGAAATCGCCGACGTTCTCCGGCAGCTTCACGTCCGACAGCAGGTTGTGCACGCGGTAGTAGATCGCGGCGGCGGTGCGCTTCGCGAACGAATCGCACGCGCGGTTGCTGCGCTTGGCCGCGACGACCTCCGCGCCGTCGCGCCAGTGGTCGATCATCACCGGAATCAGGCTCGGCGGGTCCTGCAGGTCCGCGTCGAGCGGAATCACCGCATCGCCCGCGGCTTCGTCGAGGCCGGCCGTCAGCGCGGCTTCCTTGCCGAAGTTGCGGGTCAGGTCGATGACGCGTACGCGCCGTTCGGCGGCGCCGATCCGGACCAGGCGTTCCAGCGTGTCGTCGCGGCTGCCGTCGTTTACGCAGACGATCTCGAAGCGGATCGCGTCGATCGCGCTCAGCAACGGAATCACGACGTCGAAGAAGCGTTCGACGGCTTCGCCTTCGTTGTAGAACGGCACGACCAGCGAAACGAGCGGCGTGTAGATGGGTTCCCGCATGATGATTCCCCTTGTGATGGCGCTTTACCGGCCGGCGCCGAGCGTCGGGCGGCCGGTGCGGCGCAGGCCGTGCGCCGGGCGGTGGTGCGGTCGGAGCGGGTGGGTGAACCCGGTCTCGGTCGAGGTGTCGCGCGCGTCGGGCAGCGACGGCACGTCACGTCTTTCCCGGGCGATGCGGCTGACGAGCAGCGCGAGCGATGCGAGCGTCACGAGCGGCATGAACTGGAACGACAGGTGCGGCACGATCGCGAGGCCCGCGAGCGGCATCGGCCACAGCAGCATCAGCCATTCGCGATCGAAGTGCCGCCAGCCGTGCGTCCATGCATAGCGCGCGTACCACGCGATCACGATGCCGTACCACGTGAGGTCGTAGTCGTACAGATACGGGCTGACGAGCAGGCACGCGCACGCGAGGGTCGCGGCGCGCAGCGCGTACGAACACGCGCCGCGCCACGCGTAGACGACGGCGCTCGCGGCGGCCGCGGCCGACAGCAGCTGAAGGCCGCGTGCGACGAGCGCGGGCCAGCCGGCCATCGTCGCGAGCGCGAACACGGTCGGCATGCGGGCGAGCTTCGCGTGGCCCGCATCGACGATCGCGTAGACGTTGCCGATCACGTGCATGAACGTGAGCCACGGGCCGATCCCGAACGCGAGCGTCGCGAGCGCGACGCTGACGGCGATCGTCGCGGCCCACGCGGCCAGCGCGCGCCATTGGCCCGCACACAGCAGCGCGAGCGGGAACAGCACCGCGAGCTGCGGCTTCATCGTCAGCAAACCGAAGCAGATTCCGGCGCAGACGGGCCGCCGGTTCAACGCGAGCAGGCCGAGTGCGGCGAGCGTCGCGGTGAAGAGGCTCGTCTGCCCGACGATCACCGTGAGGAACGCACCGGGAAACGCGAGCGCGCACAGCCAAGCGGCGTCGCGCTGCACCGTGGCGCGCATCGTCGCCGCGAACAGCATGATCGTGATGCCGAGCCACAGCACGACCGCCAGCGTGTACGGCAGCCAGCCGAGCGGCAGCACGAACAGCAGCATCGTCGGCGGATAGAGCCACGGCAGCGTGCCGTCCGCGAGCGTCATCGTCGGGACCGCGAGCTTCTGGACCGCGAACAGCGCGGGGAAATGCCACGCGTTCGCGCCGTGACCGTGCGCGGCGAGCCACGCGGCGCTCCAGACCGGCGAGAAGTCCTGCGACAGCGGTTCCAGCGCGCCGTGGCGCGACAGGAGGACGCGGGTCAGGTAGATCGCGATGAACAGCAGCTCGGTCAGCAGCACGGCGGCCGCATAGAGGCGCACGCGATCGCGGTTGAGCCAGTGCGGATGGCGGCGCGGGCCGGCGATCGGGAGTTCCGGATGCACGTCGGCGGCCGAATGCGCGTGGCGGGCGAACGACGGCGCTTTCATCGTGCGCTCCGGGATGCGAGCGCCGTGCGGCGCACGACGACGAACAGCACCGCGAGCAGCACGACCGGCCCGATCTGCGGCAGCTTCATCAGCCGGTTCAGCATTTCGAAGATCGGCAGCAGCCACGCCAGCACGAGAATGCCCTGGTCGCCGGGCAGCCAGCCTTCGTCGAGGCCGTGTGCGATCAGGCAGAAGATCGCGATGCCGAGCCACGTCAGTTCGTAGTTCCACAGATATGGCGTCGTCAGCAGCGTGGCGACCGCCAGTACCGCCCCGCGCAGCCGCATGTCACGCGTGCGGCGCCAGACGTCGACGGCCGCGGCGAGCGCGACGAGCGCGACCGCCGCCTGGGCGGCCAGCGCGGCCGCCACCGGCGCGCCGGCGAGCCGCAACGCGGCGAACGGCGTCGGCGACGCGAGCCAGTACGATGCGAGCATGAAGTGCTGCGCGCGTACCGTCGACAGTGCGTGACTCAAGCCGTGCAGCGCGGCGGGGCCGGCCAGCGCCACGCCGGCCGCCGCGAACAGCGTCGCGCTGATCGCCGCCGCCGCGAAGGTGCGCCACGCACGCGTCGCGATCAGCACGAACGGGAACACGACGGCGAGTTGCGGCTTGATCGCGAGCAGCCCGATCAGCACGCCCGCCAGGACCGGACGCTTGCCGAGCAGATGCAGCGCGAGCGCGGCGAGGCCGGCGGTCAGGATGCTGTTCTGGCCGAACAGCGCGGACATGCACACCGCCGAATACGCGACGACGACGAGCGCCGCGGCGCGCGGCACGGGAAGATGCGCGCGCAGCCCCGACAACCGCGAGACGGCGAGCGCGTAGCATAAAAGACTGCCCGCGAAAAAGAGGAAGTAAGCGGGCAGGAAAGGCACGAGGGCAACCGGCGCGATGAACAGCAGCATCGTCGGCGGATACAGCCAGGGAAGCGGCCGGTTTTGCAGATACGCACCGAAGTGCGCGAACTCGGCCTGCAGGAATGAGGACGTGTCGTAAGCCGCCGCGGCATGGCCTTGCAACACGAGATGCGATGCGGTCCAGAAGACCGAGAAGTCGGTGCCGGGGCGGGCGGTGGCGTTCGACGTGAAGCCGTCGGTCACGACCGCCCAGACGATCAGCAGCGCAGCGAAGAGCATCAGCATGATGCAGCTGTACGGAATGATCCGGTCGGCCGTCAGCCATTGAGCACAGCGTATTGCGCGATCGCGCGTTCCACGATTGGCTGTGTACATGATGCCCCGTCTGTCGTGTGGCCGCGTGGTCTGTCGCGGCCGTTTGATGTTGTGGTGCCTGCGGATCGAATCGCTCTGAAATGGCGTTGTCCGGTGAATTCATTGTTGAAGAAAAAATCGCGTGATGCAAACCACGCACGGCCGGCCGGCATTTAATGTGTTCAGCGATTCGGGTGAAAACCGCCATTTCTGGTATGAGAAAACGCCGCCGCCGGGATCCGTGTTTCTGGCCTGAAACATTCCGCGATTTTTACCGGCTGTGCGTGCCGCCGAACCCGCGGCGCGCGGGCGGTCTGCCGCGTTCGGGAAAATCCCGAGAAAATTTTTTAGGTCCTTCGTGCAGCGCCACGACGGGCTTTCGTGTCGGCCGCATGCGCCCGAACCGCATATATCAAAGTTGAAACATTTCGGCGGTCGGGCGTTTGGCGGAGGTTTGCATATATCGCTGAAACCCTTGATGCGTCTCGATTCCGACCGGGATGGTCCGCTCTTTGCGTAAGCGTTGGCACGGCAGTCGACGACGTGACGACCGGGCGGTTCCGGCAGGCAGCAGAGGAACCGGCTCGCGAATCACCTGCGGAACAGACAGTCCGGAGCGCGTCGGGGAACACGCAGCTCCAGTCCGATCAACCGCGGCAACCGTCGTCGAACGACCCAAGAGACCCGGTGGATTCAGGGCAATAAGAAATCGGCATGGCAGTACATGGGGAATAAAAATGAAAGACCACAGCACGTCGCGGATCGCAAGCCGCGTTAAAGACACACTGCAGCTTTGCCGGGAGTTCATCTCCCGTTCAACTGGATTCCATGCGTCGAACGGCCGTCGCGCCGTTCCGGTCGATCGACTCGTCCGGTTCATCCGGCCGGTCGAACCGTACACGCGTCTCTCATGCTCCGCCTCGCCGATACCCGTTCGCACGGACAACGCTGGTCCACCCCGTTGCCGCGACTGATCGTCGGCTTCCGATTTTTCGAGTAGTGCCGGTGGTGCCCACCCCCCGACGTCCTGACCGACGAAGGGTATTTCATAGCAGTCCGAAAGGAGAATGCTCATGTCAAGAATCATCGAAAAGATCGCGTGGTTCGTCCAGGATCAGGACGGCGTGACGGCCATCGAGTACGGCCTGATCGCCGCGCTGATCGCGATCGGCATCGTCGCCGCGCTGGCGACGGTCGGTACGGATCTGAAGACCGTGTTCAGCACGATCGCCGCGGATCTGGACTCGGCGGTAGCAGGCATCTGATGGACGGTACGACGAACGGCTCGTTCGAATCGTTCGTCGGCGCCACACGGCATCAACGACATTCCTCGACGTATCGAAGCACGGTCATCCGACCAGCCGGTGCGCGAGGATTTTGAAAGTCACCACGCAAGGAGATCACCATGTCCAAGCTCATTCAACAAGCCAGCCGTTTCGTTCGCGATGAAGATGGCGTGACCGCCATCGAATACGGCCTGATCGCCGCGCTGATCGCAGTCGGCATCATCCTCGCGCTGTCGACCATCGGGAAGGACCTCAAGACCGTGTTCAGCACGATCGCGGCCGACCTCGATTCGGCGGTGGCAGGCATCTGATGGAGCGTGCCGCGGACGGCTCGGCTGGTGCAGCGTTCGAGCCGTCCCCGGCCATCCGACCAACCGGAAACCGGAGACCATCATGCAAGCCATCATGCGTGTCGCACGTTGCTGGATCGCCGACGAACGAGGCGTGACGTCGATCGAATATGCGCTGCTCGCGTCGATGTTCGCCATCGCGGTACTGGGTAGCGTCGTCACGCTGAAGGGCTCGCTCGGCGCTGCGTACGAGATGATCGCCGCGGCCGTGACGGCTGCCGTGACCACCGCCGTGACCACCGCGCTGTCCATGGTTTCCTGATCCACCGATTCGATTCGCGAGGTTCGCCATGTTTCCCGTTGCGCCGCCTTACCCGGTTCCGTTGTGCGTGACGCTGCTCGCGGTCGCCGCGGCCAGCACGGACATCGCGACCCGTCGCATTCCGAATCGTCTCGTCTTGCTCGGCCTGGTCGGCGCATTGATCGCCCAGTGCCTGTTGCACGGCGTGCCGGCGGGCGTGCTCGGCTGGCTCGCCGGGGCGGCAACCGGCTTCGGCCTGCTGCTGCCGTTCTACCTGTTGCGCGGAATGGCGGCGGGCGACGTGAAGCTGATGCTCGCGATCGGCGCGTGGGTCGGCGCGGAAATGACCTTTTACATCGTGCTGGCCACGTTCCTGGCCGGCGGGATCGGCGCCATCGCCTACGCGCTGCTGCGCGGGCGGATGCGCCAGATGTGGGCGAACGTGCGCACGCTGATCGTGCGGCGCTCGCCAGCGGCGCGCGCCGAGGCCGACGACGGCCCCGCCGGGATCACATCGGTCGGCACGCTGCCGTACGGTGTGGCGATCGCGGCCGGCACGCTGGGCATGCTGTTCGCGTCGTGCGCATAGCGCGGCGGTTCCGTCACGAAGACGCAACGAGGACGCAACGATCATGAACACGAACCACACCGAACCGAGACGCGACGCGCAGGTGGCACACCTGCCCGATCCGCTGCCGTCGCGGGAGGTCCATACGAAGCTGGGCGCGCAGCTGCCGTCGGCGCCGCGCTCGCTCGCGGAAACCGGGCTGAGCATGGCGTTCGTCGGCGGCCTCGTGCTGAAGTCGACGCTGGTGCTCGGTCGCCCGTCTTACGGCGATCTGGTCGAGCGGCACTGCCTGCCGCTCGCGGTGCTCGACGAAGTCTTCGCGTTCCTGGTGCGCGAGCATCTGGTCGAGTTGACCCATCGCGGCGCGACTGATCTCGACGTGACGTTCCGCCTGACCGATGCAGGCCGCGTGCTCGCGCTCGAGGAACGGGAACGCAGCGGCTACAGCGGGCCCGCGCCGGTGACGCTGGATGCGTACCTCGCGAGCGTGGCCGCGCATTCGGTGCGCAAGCTGCACATCGGCCAGAGCGACGTGTGGGCCGCATTCGAAGGCGTCGTGATCGACACGGCGGTGCTCGATGCGGCGGCCGCCGCGCTGAACGCGGGCCGGCCGCTGCTGATCTACGGTCCGGCCGGCAGCGGCAAGACCTTTCTCGCCGAACGGCTCGGCGCGCTGATGCACGGCCGCGTGCCGGTGCCGTACGCGATCTGCGCGGCCGGCGAAGTGATCCAGGTCTACGACCCGCTCGTGCACGTCGACGCGGAAGCCGCGGGCGCCGGCCAGTCGGTCGATCGCCGGTGGCGCCTGTGCGAACGGCCGGTCGTGATGTCGGGCGGCGAGCTGACGCTCGACGAGCTCGACCTGCGGCGCGACGAAGCGGCCGGCTTCTATCAGGCGCCGCCGCACATGAAGGCGAACATGGGCATGTACGTCGTCGACGATCTCGGTCGCCAGCGCGTCGAGCCGCGCGACCTGCTCAATCGCTGGCTGCGTCCGCTCGATCGCGGCGTCGATTTCATGACGCTCGAATCCGGCAACCGCTTCGTGCTGCCGTTCGACGTGTGGCCGGTGTTCTCGAGCAACCTCGCGCCGGAGCAGTTCTGCGACGACGCGTTCATGCGCCGCCTCGGCTCGAAGCTGCACGTCGGCGCGATGTCGATCGACGACTACCGCGCGGTGTACGACGCCGCTTGCGCAGCGCTCGGGCTCGTGTCGGCGAGCGATGCGTTCGAGTTCCTGCTGCATCGGCTGCATCTGCCGACCGGCAAGGCGTTTCTCGCGTGCTTTCCGGCGGACCTGCTGCGCCTCGTGGCCGCCGGCGCGCGTTACCGCGGCGATCCGCCCGAGGTGACGCACGACGCGCTGTACGACGCGTGGGCGAGTTACTTCGGCGCGGCGCCTGAACGGGACGGCAGCCATCCGCCGCCCGTCGAGCGCGGAGGCCGTACGTTCGTCACCGGTTGAGCGGTTTCTTTCACGATTCGTCGAGGAGCATTGCCATGAAAAACAGTCGAGCGGTCATGATGCTGGTCGTCGCGATGATCGCGGGTCTTGCCGCGGTCGTATTCGCTTCCCACTGGCTGATGCAGACATCCACGAACTCGGTCACGTCCGTCGCGGTGGCCACCACCGACCTGAACCTGGGCGAGCCGCTCGGGCCGAACCAGATCCACATGGTGAGCTGGCCGTCCGGCAGCGTGCCGACCGGCGCGTTCACCGACACGAAGGCGCTCGAAGGGCGGGTCGTGCGCACCAGCCTGTCGCGCGGCGAGCCGGTGATCGAATCGAAGCTCGCGCCGGTCGGCACGAAGGGCGGGCTGTCCGCGGTGATCGCCGACGGCAGCCGCGCGATCACGGTGCGCGTGAACGACGTGGTCGGCGTCGCGGGCTTCGCGCTGCCGGGCAACTACGTCGACGTGATCGTCAACACGCAGGAACAGCAGGGCAAGACCGACGGGCAGAGCATCTCGAAGATCGTGCTCGAGCACATCCTCGTGCTCGCCGTCGCGCAGCAGGTCAGCCGCGACGACACGGCGCCGAAGGTGGTCAACGCGGTGACGCTGGAAGTCACGCCCGACCAGGCCGAACGGCTCGACCTCGCGCGCAGCGTCGGCACGCTGTCGCTCGTGCTGCGCAACCAGGTCGACCAGAAGACGCTGAACACCGACGGTGCGACCAAGCTCACGCTGCTCGGCAAGGAGCCCGCACCGGCAGCGCCGCCGGCGCCCGTCCACGTACGGCCGGTCCGCGTGCACGTCGCCTCGCACGCGGCGCCGGACGTGCGGCGCGACTGCGTCGGCGTGCTGACCGGCGTGAAGGGCAGCGTCGAATGTTTCTGAAGCAGATCGAACCAGCCAGACCAACAAACCGGCCGCCGGCAACGCGCGGCGGCCTTGGAAGTCGATAACCGGCACGGCGCCGGTCTCTCGGGGGATCAGACGAAATGAAGATCAAACCGCAACGCACAGGTACCGGCCCACTGCGCACACGCGTCGCACGGGGCACGATGATGACCGCGATCCTCTGTTCGGGATGGCTGACCGTGTATGGCGCGCTCGCGCAGGAAGGCATCGAATCGGCGGTGCTGACGAAGGGCGGCGCCAGCGCGCCGGCCGCGGTCGGCAAGGGGCCGATGCAGATGACGATCAGCATGGCGCCGGTGCCGGCCGCCGCGCCCGCCGCATCGGCGGGGCCGCTGCGCGGGCCGAACTGCGTGGGCGCCGTGCGCGAATCGACCAGCGTCGCCGTGCCGCTCGGCAAGTCGCTGCTGGTGCCGATGCCGGAGCCGGTGCGCAACCGGACGATCGGCAATCCGGCCGTCGCGCAGGCGACGATGGTATCGCCGCAGACGCTGTACATCCTCGGGCTGGCGGTCGGCACGACCAACATGATCGTGCAGGGCAAGAGCGGTGCGTGCCGCGTGATCGACGTCGCGGTCGGCGCGGATGCCGGCGGCCTGCAGGCGTCGCTGCTGCAGCTGATGCCGAACGAGCGCGACATCCACGTGTCGACCGCGGCCGGCACGATCGTGCTGGCCGGCACCGTGTCGAGCTCGCAGGCCGCGCAGCAGGCCGTGCAGATCGCCCATGCGTACGGCGACAGCGCGGGCGATGCTGCGGGCGGCGGCAAGCAGGGCGGCGGCGTGCTCAACATGCTGAATGTCACGTCGCCGCAGCAGGTGATGCTCGAGGTGAAGGTGGCCGAGGTGTCGAAGACGCTGATCAACCAGATGGGCAGCGCATTCAACATCCAGGGCGGCTTCGGTTCGTGGAGCGGTGCGCTGGTCAGCAACCTGCTCGCGGGCGTCGCGAGCGGCGCGGTGTTCAACAAGGCGAACAACCGGCCGTTCAGCATCGCGGCCGACGCGCAGAACACCGACAACCTCGTCAAGATCCTCGCGGAGCCGAATCTCGTGACGATCAGCGGCCAGGAAGCGACGTTCCTCGCCGGCGGCAAGATCTTCATCCCGATCCCGCAGAGCAGCGGCAACGGCACGTCGTCGATCACGCTGCAGGAAGAGGAATTCGGCGTCGCGCTGAAGTTCACGCCGACCGTGCTGGCCAACGGCCGGATCAGCCTGAAGGTCGCGCCGGAAGTGTCGGAGCTGTCGCAGACGGGCGTCACGCTGAGCGCGACCAACATCGGCGGCACGTCGATCCTGCCGCTGATCACGACGCGGCGCGCATCGACGACGGTGCAGATGAGCGACGGCGAATCGTTCGCGATCGGCGGGCTGATCAAGGACAACGCGACCGGCGCGCTGAAGGCGATCCCGGGTGTCGGCGAAGTGCCGGTGCTCGGCGCGCTGTTCCGCAGCACGTCGTTCCAGCAGGATCGCACCGAGTTGATCTTCCTGATCACGCCGCACCTGGTGAAGCCGCTGCAGACCGCGGACGTCGCGCTGCCGACCGACAGCTTCTCGAAGCCGAACGAAGTCGACGTGTATGCGACCGGCAACATGGAAGGCCGTGGCGGCGTGCGCAAGGCAGGCGCGCAGCCGATGCAACCCGCGAACGGCGCGGCCGCCGCCCCGCAGACCCCGGCCCAGGCCCCGGCGCCCGCGCCGACGCCGCACTCGGAAGCCCCGGGCGCACCGGCCGCGCTGCCCGCGCCGCGTGCTCCGCAGGACGCCGACGTGCAGCCGCCGGCGCCGGCCGAGCCGCCGAAGGCGCCGGCGCCGGTCGCGGCCGCCGCCCCGCAGCCCGACCCGGCCACCGCGGCGCGTGTCGCGCGCATCGAAGCCGCCGCCGCGCGCCTCGCGGCAGCGGGCGCCGAACCGTCGGCCCAGCCGGCGGCGCGCCAGAAGCACCGGATCGCGGCGGCGCCCAAGGCGCAGATCGCGCGCGCCGGCGCGGAACCCCAGTCCACCGATCGTTGAAGCCATCCAAGGGGAAGCTCATGAAATCCGCCTACCTCGTATTCGTGCGCCGCGCGGCGCTCGCCGTCCCGCTCGCGTTCGCGCTTGCCGGCTGCATGTCGTCGACCCCGGTGTGGGACAGCCGCTTCGGCGACTCGGTCCGCACCGTGATGCAGGCCCAGATCATCGATCCGCATGCCGGCGAGCATCCGGCGTCGGCGTCGGGGATCGACGGCAGCGCCGCCGCGGCCGCGCTCGACAACTACGACAAGTCGTTCAAGCAGACCGTGCCGCCCGCCAATGCGTTCGTGATCGGCATCGGCAAGGCTACCCAGTAACGACACCACGCTCAGGGAGAACGCCATGAACAGCGCAGCCCGCCATCCGAAAGTCACGCGTCGCGGCCTGCATCGCCAGCGCGGTGCCGTCGCGATCATCGTCGGCCTTTCGCTGGCGGTGATGATCGGATTCGTCGGGCTCGCGCTGGATCTTGGCAAGCTGTACGTCACGCGCAGCGAACTGCAGAACAGCGCCGATGCCTGCGCGCTGTCCGCCGCGCGCGACCTGACTTCGGCGATCAGCCTGTCGGTGGCCGAGGCCGACGGCATCGCCGCCGGCCACCTGAATTTCGTGTTTTTCCAGAAAACGTCGGTGCAGATGTCGACGAATGCGAACGTCACGTTCAGCGATTCGCTGACCAACCCGTTCCTGACCAAGAGCGCGGTCACGAAGCCGGCGAGCATCAAGTACGTGCAGTGCACCGCGACGCTGAGCAACATCGCGCACTGGTTCATCGAGGTGCTGAACGTGCTGCCGGGCACGAAGCTCGCGAATGCGGCGGAAGTGTCGGCGAGCGCGATCGCGACCGTCGGCGGCGGGCAGACGACCTGCGCGATTCCCGTGTTCGTGTGCCGCGGCCCGTCCGATCCGGCCTACAAGGTCGGCGACTGGATCTCGTCGCCGTCCGGGTCGTCGTCGACCTACGGGCCCGGCAACTTCGGCTGGGCGGCGCTCGACGGCTCGACGAACGAGACGACGCTCGCGAGCGAGCTGTCGGGCAATACCTGCAACATCACGAGCCCGCCGGACCTGAGCACCACGGGCTTGAAGTCGGCGGCGCAGCGGGCCTGGAACACGCGCTTCGGGATCTATACGAACGGCGCGAACGGCTCGAGCGGCCAGCCCGACTTCACCGGCTACGCGTACGTCGGGCCGAACTACGGGCCGCCGGGAACACCGGGCATCAAGGGTGACGCGTACACGCAGTTCGTGGCCGACCGCGCGAGCTTCAAGCCTTACCAGGGCGACGGCGCACCGCCGTCGGGCAGCGGCATCGCGACCAACGGCACGGCGACGGCGAGCAACTACCAGACGTTCGGCGGCGATCGCCGCGTCGCGCTCGCGCCGGAGGGCGACTGCTCGACGCTGTCCGGCAGCAGCGGCAAGGTGCACATCACGCAATGGGATTGCGTGCTGATGCTCGATCCGCTGCCGTTCAGCGCCGGCAGCGGCCCCGTGGTGGCGCACCTCGAATACCTCGGCTCGTCGGTTTCCGGCAACAACCCGTGCGCGACGCACGGCTTGCCCGGCAGCGGCAGCGCGTCCGGAACCCAGGTTCCGATGCTCGTTCGATAACGGAGAGACGATCATGAAGAAGCCGTCGATTCGTCGTTCGCGCGCCCGCGGCGCCGTCGCCGTCGAGTTCGCGCTCGTGCTGATGCCGATGATCATGCTGGCGACCGGCGTGGCGGAGTTCGGCCGCGCGATCTACCAGTACGAGACGCTGACCAAGGCGACCCGCGACGCGGCGCGCTACCTGTCGGTCTGGCTGCCGACCGACAGCGCGTATCCGGTGGCGCAGGCGCAGTGCCTGGTCGTGTACGGCAGCACGACGTGCGGCTCGGCCGGCAGCGAGCTGGTGCCCGGGCTCAAGACGTCGATGGTCACGATCTGCGACGCACAGCACACGACCGGCTGCAGCGACGCATCCGACCCGTCGCAGTTCGCGAACCTGCCGACCTACGACGCGGACAACAACAGTTCGTCGAGCGGCTCGGCGGCGGGCGCGATCAACGTCGTCGAAGTGAAGATCAGCGGCTACAAGTACCAGCCGATTCCCGCGTACCCGGGACTGCCGTCGATCACCTTCGGCAACATCGTCACCGTGATGAGGCAAGTGTCATGAACGCACGCCGCTTTCCGCCATCACACCGGCGCGCCCAGCGCGGCGTCGCGATCGTCGAGTTCGCCCTCATCGCGTCGGTGCTGATCATGCTGCTGATCGGCATCTTCGAATTCGGTCGCGTGCTGTTCTACTGGAATACCGCGAGCGAGGCCGTGCGTCTCGGCGCGCGCACGGCGGTCGTCTGCGACGTGAACGCCGCCGGCGTCGTGAAGCGCGTGCGGTCGCTGCTGCCGCTGCTGTCGGACGCGAACGTGTCGGTCAGCTACACGCCGACGAGTTGCGACATCAACACGTGCTCGTTCGTGACGGTGAGCGTCACGAACGTCACCGTCAAGACCATGATCCCGTTCGTGAACGTCACGGTCAGGATGCCGCCGTTCACGACGACGCTGCCGCGCGAAAGCCTGAGCTCCGCGACGGGCGGCTCCGCCTGCAACTAATCGAACACACGAGGCACACGACATGATCAACATCCTCGTAGCTTCCGACGATACCGCGCGGCTCACGCAGATCGCGCGTCTCGTGGCCGACTGCGGACGCTATCGCACGACCCGTGCGACCGGCCGCCCGTCGCAGATCGAGCATCGCACCGACGGGCTCGACGCGTTCGACATCCTGCTGGTCGACGGCACGTCGCTCGAGCCGTCCGAGCTGCCGGCGATCGAGCGCATCTGCCGCGCGCACGCGGGCCTGACCTGCATCCTCGTGACGGCCGACGCGTCGCCGCACGTGCTGCTCGACGCGATGCGCGCCGGCGCACGCGACGTGCTGCAGTGGCCGCTCGACCCGCAGGCGCTCGGCCACGCGCTCGGACGGGCGGTCGCGCAAAGCACGCGGCGCGATACCGACGACACGCGGATCGTGTCGTTCATGTCGTGCAAGGGCGGGGCCGGCACGAGCTTCGCGGCCGGCAACGTCGCGTTCGAGATCGCCGAGGGCTTCAAGCGCCGCGTGCTGCTGATCGACGTGAACCAGCAGTTCGCCGACGCGGCGTTCCTCGTCAGCGACGAAACCCCGCCGTCGACGCTGCCGCAGCTGTGCGCGCAGATCGAGCGGCTCGACAGCGCGTTTCTCGACGCGAGCGTCGCGCACGTGACGGAAAACTTCCACGTGCTCGCGGGCGCCGGCGACCCGGTCAAGGCCGCCGAGATGCGCGAGGACGCGCTCGAGTGGATTCTCGGCGTCGCCGCGCCGCGCTACGACTTCGTGATCTTCGACGTCGGCGTCGGCATCAACCCGCTGTCGATGGTCGCGCTCGATCGCAGCGACCAGATCCAGATCGTGCTGCAGCCCGCGATGCCGCACGTGCGCGCCGGCCGCCGGCTGCTGGAGATCCTCGTGTCGCTCGGCTACTCGACCGACCAGCTGCGGCTGATCGTGAACCGCGCGACGCGCGCGAGCGAGCGGACCCGCACCGCGCTCGAGGAAGTGCTCGGCCTGCAGGCGGCCTGCACGATTCCCGACGACGCCGAGACCGTGCTCGAAGCGATCAACCAGGGCCATCCGGTGTCGCGGCTCGCGCGCGGCTCGGCGGTCGCGCGTGCGTTGCAGGGCTGCGCGAAGCAACTCGTCGACGGCGACGTGCGCGCGGGACGCAGCGCGACGCACAGCGAACCGTTGATGTCCCGGCTGTTCGGCCGCAAGGCCACGCCGAAGCTCAAGTCGATGTAATTCTTTCGGGGAATCATCATGTCATTGCGCGAACAGATGTCCTTGCACCGGGCCCAGCCGCTGGCGGCAGGCAACGAACCGGCCGGCCCGGCGCATTCGTCGGTGCGCGACGCATACCAGAAGCTGCGTCGCGAAATCCACCTGGCCGTGCTCGAGCGCGTCGAGCTCGAGCGCCTGTCGCGGCTGCACCAGGATCAGGTCCGCATGGAGATCGGCGCGCTGATCGCGCGCATCCTCGACGAGGAGCGGCTGCCGGCGAACGACATCGAGCGGCGCCAGCTCGCGATCGACGTGTACGACGAGATGTTCGGCTTCGGCCCGCTCGAGGCGCTGCTGCGCGACCCCGGCATTTCCGACATCCTCGTGAACACCTACCGGCAGGTCTACGTCGAGCGCTGCGGCCAGCTCGAACTGACCGACGTGACGTTCTACGACGACGCGCACCTGATGAAGGTGATCGAGAAGATCGTGTCGCGCGTCGGGCGCCGCATCGACGAATCGAGCCCGATGGTCGACGCGCGGCTGCCGGACGGTTCGCGCGTGAACGCGATCATCCCGCCGTCCGCGATCGACGGGCCGCTGATGTCGATCCGGCGTTTCGCGGTCAACCCGCTGAAGATGGACGACCTGGTGCGCTTCCACAGCCTGACGCCGCCGATGGCCGAGCTGCTCGACGCGCTGTCGCGCGCGAAGGTGAACGTGCTGGTGTCGGGCGGCACCGGCAGCGGCAAGACGACGCTGCTCAACATCCTGTCCGGCTTCATTCCGCGCAACGAGCGGATCGTGACGATCGAGGACGCCGCCGAGCTGCAACTGCAGCAGCCGCACGTGCTGCGGCTCGAAACGCGTCCGCCGAACATCGAAGGCAAGGGCGAGATCACGCAGCGCACGCTGGTGCGCAACGCGCTGCGGATGCGCCCGGACCGGATCATCCTCGGCGAAGTGCGCGGCGCCGAAGCGCTCGACATGCTCAACGCGATGAACACCGGCCACGAAGGCTCGCTCGCGACGATTCACGCGAACACGCCGCGCGACGCGCTGACGCGGCTCGAGAACATGGTCAGCGTCTCCGGCCTCACGCTGCCGCCGAAGACGATGCGCCAGCAGATCGCGTCGGCGATCTCGGTGGTCGTGCAGGCGGCGCGGCTGACCGACGGCAAGCGCAAGATCATCAGCATCCAGGAACTGACCGGAATGGAAGGCGACATTATCAACATGCAGGAGATCTTCACGTTCAAGCGCACCGGCGTGGACCGCGACGGCTCGGTGCGCGGCCACTTCTGCGCGACCGGCGTGCGGCCGAAGTTCGTCGAGCGGCTGCAGGCGTTCGGCATCAACCTGCCGGATTCGCTGTACGACCCGTCCGTGCGTTACGAGACGGATTGACGCCAGGGCGCCGTGTGCTGCCGGGGAGAGGCCTCATGAATGCGATCTTTTACGGTTTTGTGATTCTCACCTTCGTCGCGGTCGTGCTGTCGATCGAAGGCATCTATCAATGGTGGAACGCGCGGCACGGCACCGCCGCGCGCCGGATCGAATCGCGCATTCGGGCGATGTCGGCCGGCGGCAACGTCCAGCAGGAGCGGCTGTCGATCCTGAAGAAGCGGATGCTCGACGAGTCGAAACCGTTCGACCGGCTGCTGCTGCGCCTGCCGCGCGTGCATACGCTCGATCTCGTGATCCAGCAGTCGGGCCTCGACTGGACGCTGCCGAAGCTCATCACGCTCAGCGCGACGTTCGCGGCGCTCACGTGGTTCGTGGCCAGTTTCATGCGGTTGCCGCAGCTCGTCGCGGTGCCGCTCGCGCTGTTCGCCGGCTGGCTGCCGATGCTGTACGTGCTGCGCTGCCGCGCCCGGCGGATGCGCAAGCTCGAGCGGCAATTGCCGGACATCTGCGACATGATCGCGCGCGCGCTGCGTTCCGGTCATTCGTTCACGAGCACGCTCGGGATGGTCGGCGACGAGTTTTCCGAGCCGATGGGCGGCGAATTCCGCGTCACGTTCGACGAGGTCAACTACGGCGTGTCGTTGCACGACGCACTGATGAATCTCGCGACGCGCGTGCCGGTGCAGGATCTGCGCTACTTCGTGATCGCGGTGCTGATCCAGCGCGAGACGGGCGGCAACCTCGCCGAGTTGCTCGACAGCATCGCCGGGTTGATCCGCGAGCGCTTCAAGCTGTTCGACAAGGTGCGCGTGCTGTCGGCGGAAGGGCGGCTGTCCGCGTGGATTCTCGGGCTGCTGCCGTTCGGCACCGCGGCGGTGATGGCGCTGCTGAACCGCGAATTCCTGTCGGTGCTCTGGGAGGATCCGGCCGGGATCCGGATGGTCGGCACGATGCTGGTGTCGATGCTGTTCGGCCTGTTCTGGATCCGCCGTATCGTCCGCATTCGCGTCTGACGCGCGAGCCGAATAACGAACCGTTGCGAGGTTGTCATGCAAAACCTGAGCGTGGTCCAGGCCGTGATGCTGGGCGGCTTGTTCATCTTCGTGGCCGGCGGCGTGCTCGTCGCGATGCTGCTGTTCGCGCCGCGCAGCATCCAGCGCCGGATCGAGCAGGCGGGCGGCGCCGGGGCGGGCGCCATCGCCGGCCCGGGCGACGGCGACGACCTGGCGTCGCGCTGGGTCGCGAAGCTGGTCGAGTTGTCCACCCCGATCTCGAAGCTGTCGGTGCCGAAGGAGGGCTGGGAGAATTCGCCGCTGCGCATCCGGCTGATGAATGCCGGCTGGCGCAACCCGAGCGCGGCCGCGCTGTACTTCACCGCGAAGACGATGCTCGCGCTCGGCCTGCCGTGCGCGGCGCTGCTGGTGCTGATCACGACGTCGCTTGGCGACGAGCGCGCGCTGCTGTCGGTGATCCTCGTGGCGCTCGCGGGAATCGGCTACTACATCCCGAACGTGGTGCTGTCGCAGCGGGTCAAGGTGCGCCAGCAGAAGATCTTCGAGGATTTCCCGGACGCGCTCGACCTGCTGACGGTGTGCGTCGAAGCGGGGCTCGGGCTCGACGCGGCGCTGATGAAGGTGAGCGAGGAGCTGCGGTTTCGCAGCGAGGTGGTCGCGAGCGAACTCGACCTGCTGCTGCTCGAGATGCGCTCCGGCTTCACGAAGGAGACGGCGCTGCGCAATCTCGCGCTGCGCACCGGCGTGGAGGACATCGAGTCGTTCTGCGCGATGCTGATCCAGGCCGACCGGTTCGGCACGAGCATCAGCGAATCGCTGCGCGTGCTGTCCGACATGCTGCGCACGCGGCGCCGGATGCGCGCGGAGGAACGGGCGGCGAAGATCGCGCTGAAGCTGCTGTTCCCGCTGATCTTCTGCATCTTCCCCGCGCTGATGGTGGTGCTGCTCGGCCCGGCGATGATTCACGTCTATCGCGTGCTGCTGCCGACGTTCGTTGGCATCGCGCAGTGAGCGGCGCGCGGATGCGGCTTCGCGCGCATCGATAAAGGCTGGATGTGCCGGCCCCCGGGCCACCCGCTGGCCATCCGGCGGCCGGCACGGCAACAGGCTTCATGGAGGCTCCCTCCCCAGGCGGCGCCGCGAGACAGGTCGACCATAGCGGCGTCAATGCATCCTGGACCCATGGTCGGCCATGGAACAAGCCGTAGTCCACCGCCTTCACGGCTGCCCCCTACTGCTAACCCGTTGAAGCGGCGGCGCCCCGTAGCGGGGCAGCCGGCGCGCCGCGCGTCACTGGAAGTGATGCACGTAGCGCAGCACCATCCGCGTGCCCTGCGGCCGGTTGCGTGCATAGGTCTCGAAGTACGCGTTGAACAGCAGGTGATCGTGCGGCGAGAAGCTGATCATCGCCCCCGGCCCGATCGCGAATACTGCTTCGCGCGTGCCCGGCACGTCCTGCCCGTTGGCCTTCATGTCGGTGGTCTGGCGCAGCCAGTAGCCGTTGAGCCCCAGCCGCAGGCCGGGCCGCACTTCGTACTCGGTCGCGAAGTTCACGTGGAGCGCCTGGCCGGCCTGCGTCGACGTCACGTCCGGGCCGAGTGCCGTGGCCGGCTGATGGTTGGTCGCGTTCCACAGATAGTGCAGCCGCCACGACACGGTCCATTTCGGCGTGAGCCACAGCGTCGCCGCCCAGTACGGATCGAACGACCAGAAATGGCTGCCGGGATTGATCGCGCGCGACGGATCGTACGCGCCGGTCGGCACGATGAACTGGAATTCGACGCGCTGCGCGAAGCGCGGGCCCTGCGCACCCATCACCGGGTCGAACTGGATGAACGGGCCGATCAGCAGATCGCCGAAGCCGGCGCGCGCATTCAGCGCGACGTTGCCGATGCCGTCGTCGGTGCGCGCGGACGCAATCCACGGCAGGATCACGTCGAGGCCCGGATGCATGCCCGCGAACGTCAGCGGCGACTGATAGACGAGCTGGCTCAATCCGGCGAACAGGTCGATGTCCTGCTTCGGCAACCCGACCTTGTTGCCCGCATTGTCGTTGACGCGGCCGGCCGTGTAGTACTGCAGATACTGCGTGCCGTACCAGCCGGCGCCGGCCGGCGGCATCCCGTCGAGGAAACTGGTCATGCCGAGGTTGACCGCGGGCAGGTCGGCCGCCCGCGCGGGGCCGGCGAGGCCGGCGATCGCGAAGCCTGCGGCGACGAGCAGGCGAGAGCCGATTTTCATGTTCACCACCTTCTGGTTATTCGTTTGTATGACTAATTAAAAGGAACGTAAAAGATCGGGATGATCGGTGATCGCGCGATACTGGCCGGCATGGAACACGAGCGGCGCCTTGCCGAATGCGTCGAACCGTTCGATCTCGCCGATGAAGAGCAGGTGGTCGCCGCCTGCGTAGTGGCCGACGTTGCGGCACACGAAGCGCGCGCTCGCGCCGGCGAGGCACGGCACGCCGCCGCTCTCCGATGCGACGTGCGGCACGCCGTCGAACTTGTCGGCGCTGGGTGTCGCGAAGCGCCGCGACAGGTCGATCTGGTCGTGCGCGAGGATGTTGATCGCGAAGTGCGTGGCCGCGACGAAATCCGGGCGGCTCGGCGCGACCTTGCGCAGGCTCCACAGCACGAGCGGCGGATCGAGCGACAGCGACGAGAACGAATTCGCGGTGAGGCCCACCTTGCGCCCGTCGGCCGCGCACGTGGTGATCACGGTGACGCCGGTCGGGAACTGCCCGAACGCGGCGCGCAACTGCATCGGGTCGAGGGCCGCGCGGTCGGTAACGGTCGTTTCCATGGCGGTTACTCCGCACGCACGCTGTGTTCGCGGATCAGCGCCGCGCAGGCCGACGGTTCGAACCACCACGGCGCGAACCGGCGCGGGTCGTCGAAGCCGTCGACGATCGTTTTCGCGAGCGACGGCGACTGGCCGGCCGCGCCGAGCAGTTCGAGAATGTGCGGCGGCGGCGGGGTGAGCAGCGAGTTGGTCCAGCGCACGACATGCTGCGCATAGGCCCAATAGCCTTCGAAGGTCTGCTGCATCCAGTCTTCGCCGAACGGCGCGGCGCCGCGCGCGACGATCGCGTCGAAATACGCGTTCGCGCATTTCGCGGCGTTGTTCGAGCCCTGGCCGGTGATCGGATCGTTCACCACCACCGCATCGGCCATCCCGAACACGGTGCGGCCCGACGGCAAGCGGAAGAACGGCTTTCGCACGGTCGGCGCGAAACGTCCGGCCAACGTGCCGTTCGGATCGGTGAGTTCGACGTCGCGGCAGCGTTCGAATTCCCACGGCACGTACTGCTGCAGGAACGACAGGCTGCGGTCCAGATGCTGCTCGGGCGTCTTCACGTCGGCCCAGCAGTCGAGCGGGCCGCCCGGGATGCCTTCGAACACCATGATTTCGCACGGGCCCGTGGTGGTCAGCGCGGGAAACACGAAGTACTCGCCGATGCCCGGCAGCAGGTTGAAGCGCACGCGCGAATACGGCTCGCTCGGCGTCATCCCTTTCACGTAGGTGAGGGCCAGCGCGCGCTGCGGGCGGTCGAACGGGCTGCGTGCGTCGTCGCGTCCGAGCAGGCCGACGATGTCGCCCTTGCCGGCCGCGAGCAGCACGAGGTCGTGGCTGCGCGCGAGTGCCTCGAGTTCGGGCACGCCGATGTCGGCGATGCGCACGTCCGCGCCGCGGCGGCGCACGCCGTCGAGCCAGTCGGCCATCTTCACGCGCTGGTCGACCGACTGCGCGTAGCGGGTGAGGCGCGACGACCAGTCGATCGCCTTGCGGCCGTGGCCGTCCGGGTGCGGCACCGCGATGCCGATGCCTTCGACGGCCGGGCACGCTTCCTCCCACGTATTCAGGCCGAGATCGCGCTCGATCTGCAACGACGTGTGGAACATGCACTGGCTCGACATGACCTTGCCCGTGCGAATCTGCTCCGCATCGCGGTTGGTCGCGAGCGTGACGTGGTAGCCCTGGTCGAGCAGGGCGAAGGCGAGTTGCAGGCCGGACTGGCCGGCGCCGACGATAGCGATGCGTCTCATGGGAATGTCCTCGGTTGGCCGCGTGACGGCCGGAATGGTTGCGGGAAGCAGCGGCGACGCGGCACGGTCACTCCGCGAGCCGCGGAATCGCCGGCACCGCCTGTTCGGGGCCCATCGCGGCATAGCCGCCGTCCACCGCGTAGTCGGCGCCCGTCACGAAGCTCGCCGCGTCGCTGCACAGGAACGTGACGACCTGCGCGACTTCCGACGGATCGCCGACGCGCCCGAGCAGGTGGAACGGCGCGGCGACGCGATCGGTCTTCGCGCGGTCGCCGCGCGTCATCTCGTCCATCACGCGCGACCAGGTCCAGCCCGGCGATACCGAGTTGACGCGGATGCGATCGGGCGCGAGATCCATCGCCATGCTGCGCGTGAGCTGGCGGATCGCGGCCTTCGAGGTCGGATACAGCCAGCGGCCGGTTTGCGCGCACTGCGCGGAGATCGAGCTGAAGTTCACGATCGCGCCGCCGCCGCGCCGGGCCATGTGCGGATGCACGGCCTTCGCGAGCATCGCGGCCGACACGACGTTGACGTCCATCGCGGCAAGCCAGTCGTTGCGGGTCGCGTGGATGCCGTTGTCGACATAGCTGCACGCGAGGTTGACGAGCACGTCGATCGCGCCGAACCGCTCGACGATCGCCGCGACCGCGCGCTCGATCGCACGGTCGTCGGTGATGTCGAGCGCGAGGAACAGCGCCCGTTCGCCGAGCGACGCGGCCACGCGTGCGCCGTTGTCCGCATCGAGATCGAGGATCGCGACGCATGCACCGGCGCGGCTCAGGTCCTGCGCGACCGCGGCGCCGATCAGCGTGGCGCCGCCGGTGACGAGCGCGACTTTGCCAGCAAGGGCATTCATGGAGTGTCTCCGGGCATCGTGGGGTGAGGGAAGGGGCGCGTCAGTGCGCATCCGCCGATGGCGTGCTGTCGTGCCAGCGGCGCATCAGGCCGTTCGACGGGACGGTTTCGTCGAGCAGCTTGCGGGCCGTGTCGACGCCCGCCACCGGCAGGCCGGCCGGGTCGAGCAGGCCGATCTGCACGAGCACGCTCGCCTGGTCCCAGTAGATGTGCTCGTGATAGAGCTTGTCGCCGCGAAACTTGACGATCGCGACGAGCGGAATCTCGACGCGCTTGCCGGTCGGCGCGACGCCCGGCAGCATCCAGTCGATCTCGGTGGTGTGCGTGAAGCGGAACAGCAGCTCGTCGACGATCTGGCTCGCGCCGATCGTGCGCGAGATCGGCGTGATCGTCGTGTCGGGCGGATTCGCATGCACGAAGTGATGCGTGTAGAAGCGCTTGAGCTCGTCGTGGCCGACGCCGCCCGTCAGCGTCGGAATATGGTTGACGTACGGCTCGGCGACCATCGTGGCCATCGTCGCGTCGACGTTGCGCGTGTCGAACTCGTGCTTCAGGTGCGTTTCCCACAGCGCGGACAGGTCGTAGCGCGGGCCGAGCGCGGCGCGGAACGCGGCGATCGCGCGCTGGTGGGCCATGACCGCGGCGGCCTTGTCGAAATGATCGCCGCCGGCGCGGGCGAATGCATGATCGACGCCGGGGTAGACGTAGACTTCGACGCCGTCGCGGCCCGCCAGCGCAGCCGCGATGCGCTGCTGCGCGTCGGGCGGGCAGAAGCGGTCCAGCTCCGCGATCTGCAGCACCAGCCGCCCGTGCAGGTGCGCGGCTTCGTCCAGCGCGTGCTCGATGCCCACGCCGTAGTAGCTGACCGCCGCGGCCACGTCCGGCAGCCGGCACGCGGCGAGATACGCGAGCTTGCCGCCGAGGCAGTAGCCGAGCACGCCGGCCTCACCCGTGCATTCCGGCCGGCGGCGGAGCACGGCCAGCGCGGCGCCGATGTCCTCGACGCCCTTGTTTTCGTCGTATTCGCGGTAAAGGGCCATCGCGCGCTCGAAATCGGCCGCCGTATCATCGAGCTCGATGCCCGGGGCCTGGCGCCAGAACAGGTCCGGCACGAGCACCGTATAGCCTTCCTCGGCGTAATAGTCGGCCACGTCGCGCATCGTCGCGTTCGCGCCGAAGATCTCGTGACAGAGCACGATGCCCGGCCCGGTGCCGCCGGCCGGCGTGCTCAGGTACGCGCGGAACGCGCCGCCGTCCGGCGATGGAATCTCGATGTGACGTCCGTTCATGGGTCCCTCCATGCGGTTGGTTTCGGTGACGGCCCAGTATTGGCGGCCGAAATGGGCGTTTCTATCCGCTTTCTTCGGCCGGTATCCGCGAATTCCGGAAACCTGCGGCAGCGGCTGCCACAGGCCGGCGGGCCGGGGCCGAGTGCGGGTATGTGCGGATGCGGAAGGCCCGCACAGTTTTCTACGATGCGCGAACGGTCTGCTTCTTGCGTGGCTTGCGCGGGACTTGCGTGTTTCGTAGGACGGACTGTCCGGATACTCCGGACGCTGTCCGGATCGTGCGACGGATTCCCCGATAGCGGGAATGCATGCACGGCGCGAGTGCGATCGAGCACGACGGGAGAACTTCGATGGCGCAATTTTTCGAAACCGGCTGGCTGGCCGATGCCGCCTGTTTCAATCACGACACGCTGCTGCTGCAGTCGAACGACGTCGACGAGGTGCGCGCACGCGTGGCCGATGTGTTCAAGCCGCACCGGCTCACGCCGACCGGCGAATCGCGCGCGCTGCACAGCTGCATGCACCATGCGCGCTGGGGCAACCTGTCGTTGAACCTGCTCGATTACGGTGGCGGCGTCAGCATCGAGCCGGGGCCGCTCGAACATTTCTTCCTGCTGCAGATTCCGCTGCGCGGCGACGCCGAGATCGAATGCGGCGCGACGCGCTTCGTGTCGTCACCGGGCACCGCGTCACTGCTTTCGCCGACGCTGCCGTTGAAGATGCGCTGGGGCGACGCGTGCCCGCAAGTAATCCTGCGCATCGAGCGCGAAGTGATGGAGCATCACGCGCAGCGGCATTTCGGCGACGACCGGCGTGCGAGCGTCGAATTCGAACCGGAATTCAGCCTGTCGTCGCCGCAGGGCGCCTGTCTCGCGCAACTACTGCCGGTGCTCGCCGGCGCGATCGCGACGGACGCGCATCCGTTGCGCCATCCGCTCGCGTTCGAGCAGCTCGAATCGACGCTGCTCAACCTGCTGCTGCACGGCCACCCGAACAGCGCACGCGACGGTGCGCGGCCTCGGCCGACCGCGCTCGCGCCGTTCTATGTGCGACGCGTCGAGGAATACATTCGCGCGCATCTCGACGAGCCGCTGACGATCGAACGGCTCGCCGATCTCGCCGGCGTCAGCCCTAGCACGCTGTTCGCCGGCTTTCGCAATCGCCACGGAATCACGCCGATGGGCTTCGTGCGGCAGTTGCGGCTGCAACATGTCCGCGAGGAACTGCTGGCCGACGACACGCCGGGGCTCGCGTCGGTCACCGATATCGCGCTGAAATGGGGTTTCGCGCACCTCGGGCGCTTCGCGATCGAGTACAAGCGGGTGTTCGGCGAATCGCCGTCGGCGACGCTCAGGATGCGGCGCGTGCGGGGGTGAACGCGACGGCGGGCGCGCTGTCCCGCCGTGGCTAAGGGCTAAGGGCTAAGGGCTAAGGGCTAAGGGCTAGGGGCTAAGGGCTAAGGGCTAAGGGCTAAGGGCTAAGGGCTAAGGGCTAAGGGCTAAGGGCTAAGGGCAATGCGGCCGGCGGCCCGGCGGGGTGCGCCGGGCGCGGCCGCTTGCCGGAACGTCTACGTCACACCGTGCCTTTCTTCAGATCCTCGATACACGGAATGCCCGCGCGCCGTTTCGGCCGCAGGAATTTCGGCACCGTGGGCGCCTGGCCGACGCCCGCGTGGCTTTGATCGGCCTTGGGCTTCAACGCGGCCGGCTTGACCTTGTGCGGCAACCGGCAGCCGCCGGCCGGCAGGTCGCCGTACGGATCCTCGTCGGCCGCCGCCGCGGGGGCCGCCGGCATCGCGGGCGCGGCCGCCGCGACCAGCATCGGCGCGAACGGCAACGCATGCACCCGCTCGCCGGTCAGCACGAACGCCCCGTTGGCCACCGCCGGCGCGATCGGCGGCACGCCGGCGTCGCTCAGCCCGGTCGGCTGAGCGTCCGACGGAACGAAGAAGACATCCACCGGCGGCGCTTCCTGCATGCGTATCGGCGAATAGTCGGCGAACCCGGCGTTGCGGACCGCGCCATGGTCGACGTCGATCGCGAAGCCCGGCTTCGTCGTCGCGAGACCGAACAGCGCGCCGCCCTGGATCTGCGCTTCCGCACCGGTCGGGTTGACGATGCGCCCCGCATACACGCCGGCCGTCACGCGATGCACGTGCGGTTGTTGCGCTTCGATCGACACTTCCGTCACGTACGCGACGACCGAGCCGGCCGTTTCGTGCATCGCGACCCCCCACGCGTGCCCGGCCGGCAGCGTGCGGATGCCGTAGCCGGACTTGTCGACGGCCAGCGCGAGCGCCTGGCGATGCGCGGTGTGCTCGGGGCCGGCCAGCCGCGCCATCCGGTACGCGACCGGATCCTGCCGCGCCGAGTGCGCGAGCTCGTCGACCAGCGTTTCCATCACGAACGCCGTATGCGTGTTGCCGCCCGAGCGCCAGGTCTGGACCGGCACGTCGGCGTCGGTCTGATGGACCGATACCTGCATCGGGAAGCCGTACGGGCTGTTCGCGACGCCTTCGGTCAGGTTGGGATCGGTGCCGCGCTTGAGCATCGTCGTGCGCTCGAGCGGCGAGCCCTTCAGCACCGACTGGCCGACGACCACATGCTGCCAGTCGCGCACCGCGCCGCTGCCGTCCACGCCGATGTCGACGCGATGCAGCACCATCGGGCGGTAATAGCCGCCGCGCAGATCGTCCTCGCGCGTCCAGATCGTCTTGACCGGGCCGAGATGGCCGGCCGCGAGGTACGCGGCGGACACGTGGGCGGCTTCGACCACGTAGTCCGACGTCGGCGTCGAGCGCCGGCCATAGTCGCCGCCCGACGTCAGCGTGAAGATCTGGACTTTCTCCGGCGCGACGCCGAGCGCCTTCGCGACCGCCGCGCGGTCGCTCGTCTGCAGCGACGAGCCGCCCCAGATCTTGATCCCGCACGCACAGTTGGCGGGACCGACGTCCACCGTGCAACTGAGCGGCTCCATCGCCGCATGCGCGAGATACGGAAATTCGTAATCCTTCCGAATGCGCGCGGCCGCCGGCGGCGCGCTGCCCGCGTCGGTCGTGCGCACCACGGTGCCCGGCGTGCCGGCGAGCTGCTTGTACGCCTGCATCTGTTCGGATGACGTGACGGTCGAGCCGGCGTCCTTCCACGTGATCTTCAGCGCATCGCGGCCGAGCTTGGCCGGCCAGTAGCCGTTCGCGATCACGGCCACGCCGGTGCCGCCGCGATCGGTCGGAATCTCGACGACCTCGACCACGCCCTTGACGGCGCGGGCCGCGGCCGCGTCGTAGCTCGCGACCTTGCCGCCGAAGCGCGGCGGGCGCGCGACCACGGCCACCATCGTGTCCGGCAGACGCCAATCCATCCCGTACTTGAGCGTGCCGTCGAGCATCCCGCGCGCGTCGATGCGCGGCGTCGGCTTGCCGATGATGCGGAACTGGTCCGGCGACTTCAACGACACCCGCTGCGGTACCGGCATCGCCATCGCGGCCGGTGCGAGTTCGCCGTAGGTCGCGCGGTAGTTGCCGGACGTCACGACACCGTTCGCCGTCCGGCAGGTGGCGGGATCGACGTTCCAGCGCTGCGCGGCCGCGGCGACGAGCATCGCGCGAGCGGAGGCGCCGAGTTCGCGGTACTGCGCGAACGAGTGATTGACCGACGTCGAGCCGGCCGTCATCTGGATACCCGTCACCGGGTCCTTGTACGGCTCGCCCGCCGGCGCGAGCACGGTGCGCACGTTGCGCCAGTCGGCATCGAGTTCGTCGGCCAGCGCCATCGGCAGCGCGGTGCTGACGCCCTGGCCGGACTCGGTGCGGTTGACGGCAACGGTCACGGTGTTGTCCGGCGCAATGATCAGGAATGCTTGAGGTGGCGAAGGCTGAACGGTTCTGCCGGCTTCGGCCCGCGCCCGCGTCGGCGCGATGCCGAGCGCGAGGCAGCCGCTCGCCGCCATCGTCAGCTTCAGGAAGCCGCGCCGGCCGGGCATCGGAGCATCGGCTCCGGTGACGGAGGATGCATCGCGGTGGGGGGCGTCGGCGCTTGCCGGACGCCCGAAAGTGCGGATACGCATGGTCAAAGTCTCCCGGCAGGCTCAGGCAAGCGCGCGAGCCGCATCGTGAATCGCGGCACGGATGCGCTGGTAAGTCGCGCAACGGCACAGGTTGCCGGCCATCGCACGGTCGATGTCGGCGTCGGTCGGCGCCTTGTTGCCGCGTAGCAGGCCGGCCGCGCTCATCATCTGGCCGCTCTGGCAGTAGCCGCATTGCGCGACGTCGTGCCGGAGCCACGCGTCGAGGACGGCCTTGCCGACCGCATCGTCGGCGAGATGTTCGGACGTCGTGATGCGCGCATTCCCGACCGCCGACAGCGCCAGCGTGCAGCTTCGGGCCGGGCGGCCGTCGACATGCACGGTGCAGGCGCCGCAGTCGCCGGTGCCGCATCCGAACTTGGTGCTGGTCAACCCGAGGTTGTCGCGCAGCACCCAGAGCACCGGCGTCGACGGATCGGCGTCGATCTCGGCCGGCCGGTCGTTGATATTCAACGTCACCATCGTGAAGTTCTCCCTTGGACACCTCGTTATCGCCCGCGGACCAAAAAGACAATGCGGCGGATCTGAATCAATTAAAGCAGATCCGGTAAAAAATCGGCATCCGGGAATTTGAGTTTTTTGCCTTTCTTAATAATTTGCGTGATTAATTTAATAAGAATCGCTTTCATCCGGAATGAAAAGTAGTTAATGAAGATGAAAGAGTGTTGAGTTTTGCCAAAAAAATGTCGGCCCCATGGAAAACGTTTGCGAGTCGGGCCTATATTTGACTCGCGATCACTCCGGGAGACACGTGGATCGGACGGCAGATACCGACCAAACGACAGGCGGGGCAAGGGACGCACGGTTGTCCGACGGCACCGGGCCGGCGTTTGATTGTCGGGCGGGAGGCCCCGTCGCTGCAGGATTTCGGCGTGGAGGCCTCGTTGGCCTGTATAGACAGAGGTGCGAGGAAAGCCGCTCGCCGGGGCAATGCCTCGGTTTGATGAAAAACAATCGTTTCTAATTAGTGGAAAATTTACCGGGTGACGAGGGGGGCTTAAAAGTAAAATATGCCGATTCAATAATTCTCGCCGATTGATTCTCGTTTGTTTTTAATTCGGCCATCCGCTTCGGACTGGTGACGGGACAGTGTTTTTCCAAAAAACATCGAATAGCGTATTCCGGTATTTACCTCCGGCATTTTGAATGCGGCGAGGAATGCCCGGTGTCGTCGATTCTCTTATGGGAAGGTGTGATTATGCGTATGCGCATGGGCTCGAACAAAAAGCGCGCGGAAGCACGTCCGAAACTCCTCGTGCCGACCGGCATGCTGGTCGCGCTGGTCGGCGCCGGGATCGTTCCCGCCGATGCACTGGCCGCCTGCGTCGGAACCACGACCGTCAGTTGTACCGGAGCCACCACCACCTATTCGAACGGCGCGAACAATCTCAACCTGACCGTCGGGTCCGGCGCGACCGTCTCCGTGGTGCCGCTGATCGGCGGCACCGCGCTGTCGCTGACGGGCAGCGGCGTCACGCTGACCAACAACGGCAGGATCGACCCCGCGTTGTCCGGCTTGAGCCTCGTGTCGAACGGCACGGTCGTCGGCAATATCGCGTCGGCGAGCACGGTCAACGTCACGAACGCCAGCACGGGCGTGATGATGGGCTCGACGAGCTCGCTGCTCAACGGGCCCGCGCTGACGGTCTACAACGGTATCGGCGGCACGACGAACATCACGAACGCCGGCACGATCGGAACGACCGGCCTGCTCGGCTTCAGCGCGGGGCCCACCGCGCAGGTCGTGACCACGTCGGGCGGTGCACAGGTCAACTTCACCAACGCGAGCGGCGGCGCGATCAACGGTTCGGTGGTGCTCGCACCCAGCGGGACACCGGGCGCGGGGAACACGTTCACCAACGCCGGCACCGTCACGGGCAACGTGTCGCTGGGCGCGGCGCTCGGCACGTCGAACACGTTCAATGCGCAGACCGGGTCGTCGGTCGGGCTCGGCGTCGATGCCGGGCTGGGCGGCAACAACACGCTCAACCTGCAACTGAACCCGGCCGCCGGCAGCTCCGCGAGCGGCACCCTGGCGGTCGATACGTACGGCAATTTCACGCATCTCGCGGTGCAGGGCGGGACGTGGAACATCACCGGCGCGTCGAGCGCGGCCGACGCGTCGCTTGCGGGCGGCACCGCGATCATCAACAACAGCGCGGGGCTGGGTCTCGGGACGATCGCGGCCGGCGGCGGCACGCTGGAAGCCGGCACGGCCGGTCTCAACCTGCTCAACAACGTGACGCTCGGCGCGGACCTGACGGTGGATGGCGCGACAGGGCTCGCGTTGTCGGGCACGATCGCGGGCGGCGGTGCGCTGAAAGCGAGCGGCACCGGCACGCTGACGCTGAACGGCGCCAATTCGTTCACGGGCGGAACGAACCTGACGGGCGGCGGCGGGCTCGTGGTCGGCACCGACACGGCGCTCGGCGGCGGCGCGCTGAACGTGTCGGGCGCGGGCGGCACGCTTGGCACGAGCGTCGGCGGCACGCTGCTCGGCAACGCGATCAATATCGATACCGGCGTCACGCTGGGCCTGAACGGCTCGGCCGGTCTCGGGCTGAGCGGCGCGATCGCCGGCAACGGCGGGCTGGCGCAAACCGGCCCGGGCATCACGACGCTGCTCGGCCCGAACACGTTCGCGGGCGGCACGACGCTGAGCGGCGGCGGGATCGTCGCCGGCACGGGCGCGGCGCTCGGCACGGGCGCGCTGCATGTGACCGGCACGGGCGGCTCGCTCGCGACGAACGCCGGCGGCACGCTGCTCGGCAATGCGGTCAATCTCGATGCAGGCGCCACGCTCGGCCTGAACGGGGCGAACGGCCTGAGCCTCGGCGGCACGATCGCCGGTAACGGCGGCCTTGCGCAAAGCGGCACGGGCACGACGACGCTGCTCGGCGCGAACACGTTCTCGGGCGGCACGGCGCTGAGCGGCGGCGGGTTGATCGCCGGCAATGGCGCGGCGCTCGGCACAGGCGCGCTGAACGTATCCGGGACGGGCGGCACGCTCGCCACGAACGTCGGCGGCACCGTGCTCGGCAATGCGGTGAATCTTGGCGCGGGCGCGACGCTCGGCCTGAACGGCGCGGTCGACCTGAGCCTCGGCGGCGCGATCGGCGGGAGTGGCCAACTGGCGCAAACCGGTGCCGGCACGACCACGCTGCTCGGGACGAACACCTTCACGGGCGGCACGACGCTGAGCGGCGGCGGCCTCGTCGCCGGCAACGGCGCGGCGCTCGGCACGGGCGCGCTGAACGTATCCGGCACAGGCGGCACGCTCGCGACGAACGTCGGCGGCACCGTGCTCGGCAATGTGGTCAACCTGGGCGCGGGCGCGACGCTCGGCCTGAACGGCGCAGCCGATCTCGGCCTGAGCGGCGCGATCTCGGGCGCGGGCGGCCTGGCGCTCGGCGGCACCGGCGCCACGACGCTGTCCGGCGCGAACACGTTCACGGGCGGCGCGAGCCTGACGGGCGGCGGCAGCCTGATCGTCGAAGGCGGCAGTGCGCTCGGTATCGGCGGCGCGTTGAACGTGAGCGGCCTCGGCGGTTCGCTAAGCGCGGATCTGGCCGCCGGCGCGGCACTCGCGAACGGCATCAACCTGAACGGCGCATCGCTGACGCTGAACGGCGCGAACGACCTCGGCCTGAGCGGCGCGATCGGCGGCACCGGCGGTCTCGTGCTGAGCGGCACGGGGACGACGACGCTGTCCGGCGCGAACACCTTCGGCGGCGGCACGACGCTGAGCGCCGGCACGCTGCTCGCCGGCAGCAATACGGCGCTCGGCAGCGGCGCGCTGAACGTCGCCGGTACGGGCGGTGCGCTCGGCGCGAGCGTGAACGGCACCGCGCTGGGCAACGCGGTGAATCTCGGCGCAGGCGCGACGCTCGCGTTGACCGGCGCGAACGATCTGGGCCTGAACGGCGTGATCGCCGGGAGTGGCGGTCTCGCGCAAATCGGCTCGGGCATCACGACGTTGAGCGGCGCGAACACGTTCTCGGGCGGCACGACGCTGAGCGGCGGCGGACTCCTCGCCGGCAACGGCGCCGCACTGGGCACGGGAGCGTTGAACGTGACGGGCACGGGCGGCTCGCTCGGCACGACCGTCGGCGGCACCGTGCTCGGCAACGCGATCCAGCTCGGCGCGGGCGCGGCGCTGACGGTTGGCGGCCCGAACGATCTCGGCCTGAGCGGGCTCATCTCCGGCGCCGGCGGCCTGTCCGTGAGCGGCCCGGGCACGACGACGCTCACCGCGGCCGAGACGTTCACCGGCGGCACCACGATCGGCAGCGGCACGCTCGCGATCGGCGCGGGCGGCAGTCTTGCCGCGTCGAGTCCCGTCAACCTGACGGGCGCCGGTGCGCGCTTCAACATCGGCGGCGCGACCACGCCGCAGTCGATCGGCACGCTGTCGGGTGTCGCGGGTTCGACGATCGATCTCGGGGCGAACAACCTGACGCTGGCCGGCAGCGGCAGCGGCGTCTTCGCGGGCGACATCGGCGGGGCGGGCGGGCTGACGCTTGCCGGCACCGGCTCGCAGGCGCTCACCGGCAACAACACGTATGCGGGCGGCACCGCGCTGACGGGCGGCAGCCTGGTGGTCGGAAGCGGGACTGCGCTCGGCCTCGGCGCACTCGACGTCAACGGCTCGGCTTCGCTCGGCGCGAGCGTGCCGGGCGTGACGCTCGGCAACGCGGTGAACCTCGGCACCGGCGTCACGCTGGGGCTGAACGGCGCGAACGATCTCGGCCTGAGCGGCACGATCGCCGGGAACGGCGGCCTCGCGCAAACCGGCACGGGCACGACGACGCTGCTCGGCGCGAACACGTTCTCGGGCGGCACCACGCTCACCGGCGGCGGGCTGATCGCCGGCAACGGCGCGGCGCTCGGCACGGGCGCGCTGACGGTCGCGGGCACGGGCGGCACGCTCGCCACGAACGTCGCCGGTACCTTGCTCGGCAACGCGGTGAATCTCGGCGCGGGCGCGACGCTCGGCCTGAACGGCGCGGCCGACCTGAGCCTGGGCGGCGTGATCGCCGGCGACGGCGGGCTCGCGCAAACCGGCAGCGGCACGACGACGCTGCTCGGCGCGAACACGTTCACCGGCGGCACGACGCTGAGCGGCGGCGGGCTCATTGCAGGCAACGGCAGCGCACTCGGTTCCGGCGCGCTGAACGTGACGGGCGCGGGCGGTTCGCTCGGCACGAGCGTCGGCGGCACGGTGCTCGGCAACGCGGTGAATCTGGGCGCGGGTTCGACGCTGACGGTTGGCGGTGCGAACAATCTGGGCCTCGGCGGCGCGATTTCGGGCGGCGGCAATCTGTCGGTGACCGGCCCGTCGATCACGACGCTCACGGGCGCGGGCAGCTACACCGGCAACACGACGATCGGCAACGGCAGCACGCTCGCGGTCGGCGCGAGCGGCGCGCTGTCGGGCGGCAGTGTGTTCGATCTGGCCGGCGCGGGCGCGACGCTCGACCTGAGCGCGGCCACGTCGCCGCAGACGACGGGCGGGCTGGTCGGCGCGGCCGGCTCGGCGGTGAATCTCGGCGGCAACACCCTGACGCTCGGCGGTTCCGGCAACGGCACGTTCGGCGGCACGATCGGCGGTGCCGGCGGGCTGACGATGGCCGGCACCGGCACGGAGACGCTGACCGGCGCGAACACGTACGGCGGCGGCACGACGATCAACAGCGGCACGCTCGCGATCGGCGCGGGCGGCAGCCTGGCCGCGGGCGGCGCAGTGAATCTGGGCGGCGCCGGCGCAACCTTCGACCTGAGCGGCGCAGGGCTGCCGCAGGCGATCGGCGCGCTGTCGGGCGTAGCCGGTTCGACGGTGAATCTCGGCGGCAACGGCCTGACGCTGGGCGGCGCCGGCAGCGGCACGTTCGGCGGCACGATCGCGGGGGCAGGCGGCAGCCTGACGCTGTCGGGCACGGGCAGCGAAACGCTGACCGGCATCAACACGTACACGGGCGGCACGAACCTGACGGGCGGCGGCACGCTGGTCGCCGGCAACGGCGCGGCGCTCGGTACCGGCGCGTTGAACCTCGCCGGCGCAGGCGGCACGCTGGCCGCGAGCGTCGCCGGCACGACGCTGAACAATGCCGTCAATCTCGGCACGGGTTCGGCGCTGACGCTCGGCGGCACGAACGACCTGGGCCTCGGCGGCATCATCGCCGGCGGCGGCAGCCTCGCGCAAACCGGCAGCGGCACGACCACACTCACCGGCGCGAACCTCTACACGGGCGGCACGACGCTCGGTGCCGGCGGCTTGTCGGTCGGCAACAACACGGCGCTCGGCACGGGCACGCTCAACGTCACCGGCAGCGGTGGCGCGCTCAGCGCAAGCACGGCGAACCTGCTGCTGGCGAACGCCGTCGATCTGGGCATCGGTTCGACGCTGAATCTCGGCGGCGCGTTCGACTTCGGCCTGGGCGGCACGATCTCCGGCGCGGGCGGCGTCGTGCAGTCCGGCTCGGGCACGACCACGCTCGGCGGCGCGAACACCTACGGCGGCGGGACGACGTTGAGCAGCGGCGGACTGAGCGTGGGCAGCAATACGGCGCTCGGGTCCGGCGCGTTGAACGTGACCGGCAACGGCACGCTGAGCGCGAGCGTAAACGGCACGACGCTCGGCAACGCGGTCACGCTCGGCGCGGGCGCGACGCTCGGGCTGAACGGCGCGAACGATCTCGGCCTGAGCGGCACGATTTCCGGCAGCGGCGGCCTCGCGCAAACCGGCGCGGGCACCACGACGCTCACCGGCACGAACACCTATGACGGCGGCACCACGTTGAGCGGCGGCGGGCTCGTCGCCGGCAACGGCAGCGCGCTGGGTACCGGCGCGCTGAACGTCACGGGCGCGGGCGGCTCGCTCGGCACGAGCGTCGGCGGCACGACGCTCGGCAATGCGGTGAATCTCGGCGCGGGGGCGACGCTGACCGTTGGGGGTGCGAACGATCTCGGGCTCGGCGGCGGGATCTCGGGCAGCGGCGGCCTGTCGGTCAGCGGCCCGTCGACGACCACGCTCACCGGCGTGAACACCTATACCGGCAACACGACGATCGGCGGCGGTAGCACGCTGGCGGTCGGCGCGGGCGGCAGCCTGTCGGCAGGCAGCGCGCTCGATCTCGCGGGCACGGGCGCGGCGCTCGACATCAGCGCGGCGACCACGCCGCAAACGAGCGGGATGCTGTCCGGCGTGGCGGGCACGAACGTGAATCTCGGCGGCAACACGCTGACGCTGGCCGGTACCGGCAACGGTAACTATGCAGGGACGATCGGCGGCACCGGCGGGTTGACGATGGCAGGCACCGGCACGGAAACGCTGACCGGCACCAACACGTACACGGGCGCGACGACGATCAACAGCGGCACGCTCGCGATCGGCGCGGGAGGCAGCCTGTCCGCGAGCAGCCCGGTAAATCTGGCCGGTGCGGGCGCAACCTTCGACGTCAGCGGCGCGACCACGCCGCAGACGACGGGCACGCTGTCGGGTGTCGCGGGTTCGACGGTGAACCTCGGCGGCAACAACCTGACGCTCGGCGGCACGGGTAGCGGCACGTATGACGGCACGATCGCGGGTGCGGGCGGCAGCCTGACGCTGTCGGGAACCGGCACCGAAACGCTGACGGGCAACAACACGTACACGGGCGGCACGACCCTGAACGGCGGCGGCACGTTGATCGCGGGCAGCGGCTCGGCGCTCGGCACCGGCACGCTGCACACCAGTGGCGCGGGCGGCACGCTCGGCACCAGCGTGGCCGGCACGACGCTGACCAACGGGATCGATCTCGGCGGGGGTTCGACGCTGACGGTTGGCGGTGCGAACAATCTGGGTCTCGGTGGCGCGATCTCGGGCAGCGGCAACCTCGCGGTGAACGGCCCGTCGACGACGACGCTCACGGGGGCCAGCTCGTACACCGGCAACACGACGATCGGCGGCGGCAGCACGCTGGCGGTCGGCGCGGGCGGCAGCCTGTCGTCGGGCAGTGCGATCGATCTGGCCGGCGCGGGCTCGACGCTGGACGTGAGCGCGGCCACGTCGCCGCAGACGACCGGCACGTTGTCGGGCGCGGCGGGTTCGGCGGTGAACCTCGGCGGCAACACGCTGACGCTCGGCGGGTCGGGCAACGGCACGTTCGGCGGAACGGTCGGCGGCACGGGCGGGTTGACGCTGTCGGGCACCGGCACCGAAACGCTGACGGGGACCAACACGTACACCGGCGCGACGACGATCAACAGCGGCACGCTCGCGATCGGCGCGGGCGGCAGCCTGTCCGCGAGCAGCCCGGTGAACCTGACCGGTGCGGGCGCAACCTTCGACGTCAGCGGCGCGACCACGCCGCAGACGACGGGCACGCTGTCGGGTGTCGCGGGTTCGACGGTGAACCTCGGCGGCAACAACCTGACGCTCGGCGGCACGGGCAACGGCACGTATGGCGGCACGATCGCCGGCGCGGGCGGCAGCCTCACGTTGTCGGGCACCGGCACCGAGACGTTGACCGGCAACAACACGTACACGGGCGGCACGACCCTGAGCGGCGGCGGCACGTTGATCGCGGGCAGCGGCTCGGCGCTCGGCACCGGTGCGCTGAACACGAGCGGTGCAGGCGGCACGCTGGCCGCGAGCACGCCGGGCACGACGCTCGGCAACGCGGTGAATCTCGGCGCGGGGTCGACGCTGACGGTCGGCGGTGCGAACGATCTCGGCCTCGGCGGCGCGATCTCGGGCGGCGGCAACCTCGCGGTGAACGGTCCGTCGACGACGACGCTGTCGGGCGCGAACACCTACACCGGCAGCACGACGATCGGCGGCGGCAGCACGCTGGCGGTCGGCGCGGGCGGCAGCCTGTCGGCAGGCAGCGCGATTGACCTGTCCGGCACCGGCGCGACGCTCGACCTGAGCGCCGCCACGTCGCCGCAGACGAGCGGCGCGCTGTCCGGCGGCACGGGCACGAACGTCAACCTGGGCGGCAATACGTTGACGCTCGGCGGCGCAGGCAGCGGCACGTATGGCGGCGTGATCGGCGGCACGGGCGGGTTGACGCTGTCGGGCACCGGCACCGAAACGCTGACGGGGACCAACACGTACACCGGCGCGACCACGATCAACAGCGGCACGCTCGCGATCGGCGGCAACGGCAGCCTGTCGTCGAGCAGCCCGGTCAGCCTGACGGCGGCCGGCGCGACGCTCGACCTGAGCGGCGCCGCCTCGCCGCAATCGACCGGCGCGATCTCTGGCGTGGCCGGCTCGACGGTGAACCTGGGCAACAACAACCTGACGCTCGGCGGGTCGGCCAGCGGCACCTACGCGGGCAACATCGCCGGCACCGGTGGCGTGACGATGTCGGGTACCGGCACCGAAACGCTGACGGGCAGCAATACGTACACCGGCGCGACCACGATCAACAGCGGCACGCTGGCGATCGGCGCGGGCGGCAGCCTGTCGGGGACGACGCCGGTGAGCCTGACGGGTGCGGGCGCAACCTTCGACCTGAGCGGCGCGACCACGCCGCAGACGACGGGCACGCTGTCGGGTGTCGCCGGTTCGACGGTGAACCTCGGCGGCAACAACCTGACGCTCGGCGGTTCGGGTAGTGGTACTTACGACGGCACGATCGCGGGTGCGGGCGGCAGCCTGACGCTGGGCGGCACGGGCACCGAGACGCTGAACGGGACGAACACGTACACGGGCGGCACGAGCCTGACGGGTGGCGGCACGCTGATCGCGGGCAACGGTTCGGCGCTTGGCTCGGGCGCGCTGAACACGAGCGGCGCGGGCGGCACGCTCGGCACGAGCGTGGCCGGCACGACGCTCGGCAACGCGGTGAATCTCGGTGCGGGATCGACGCTGACGGTTGGCGGTGCGAACAATCTCGGCCTCGGCGGCGCGATCAGCGGAAGCGGCAACCTCGCGGTGAATGGCCCGTCGACGACGACGCTCACCGGCGCCAGCTCGTACACCGGCAACACGACGATCGGCAACGGCAGCACGCTGGTGGTTGGCGCGAGCGGCAGCCTGTCGGGCGGCAGTGCGGTCGATCTGGCCGGTGCAGGGGCGACGCTCGATCTGAGCGCCGCCACGACGCCGCAGTCGACTGGCGCGTTGTCGGGCGTAGCGGGTTCGACGGTGAACCTCGGCGGCAATGCGCTGACGCTCGGCGGTTCCGCCAACGGGACGTTCGGCGGCACGATCGCCGGCACGGGCGGCAGCCTGACGCTGTCGGGCACGGGCACCGAAACGCTGAACGGGACGAACACGTACACGGGCGGCACGACCCTGAGCGGCGGCGGCACGCTGCTCGCGGGCAACGGTTCGGCGCTCGGCACGGGCGCGCTGACTACGACCGGCGCAGGCGGTTCGCTCGGCACGAGCGTGGCCGGCACGACGCTGACCAACGCGATCGGTCTCGGCGCGGGGTCGACGCTGACGGTGGGCGGTGCGAACAATCTGGGCCTGGGCGGCGCGATCGTCGGCAGCGGCAATCTCGCGGTGAACGGTCCGTCGACGACGACGCTCACCGGCGCCAGCTCGTACACCGGCAACACGACGATCGGCAACGGCAGCACGCTGGCGGTCGGCGCGGGCGGCAGCCTGTCGGCGGGCAGCGCGGTCGATCTGTCGGGTACGGGCGCCACGCTGGACTTGAGCGCCGCGACGACGCCGCAGACCACGGGCGCAGTGTCGGGTGTGTCGGGTTCGACCGTGAACCTGGGCAGCAACACGCTGACGCTGGGCGGCGCCGGTAACGGCACGTACGGCGGCACCGTCGCCGGCACGGGCGGGTTGACGCTGTCGGGCAGCGGCACGCAGACGCTGACGGGCACCAACACGTACACCGGCGCGACGACGATCAACAGCGGCACGCTGGCGATCGGCGCGGGCGGCAGCCTGTCCGGCAGCAGCCCGCTGAACCTGGCCGGTGCGGGCGCAACCTTCGACGTCAGCGGTGCGACGACGCCGCAAACGACGACCGCGTTGTCGGGTGTCGCCGGTTCGACGGTGAACCTCGGCGGCAACACCCTGACGCTCGGCGGGTCGGGCAGCGGCACGTACGGCGGCACGATCGCCGGCACGGGCGGCAGTCTGACGCTGGGCGGCACGGGCACCGAAACGCTGACCGGCGCGAACACGTATTCGGGCGGCACGAACCTCACCGGTGGCGGCACGCTGGTCGCGGGGAATAACACGGCGCTCGGTACCGGCGTGCTGAATGCGAGCGGTGCGGGCGGCACGCTGGCTGCCGGCACGCCGGGCACGACGTTGAACAACACGGTGAACCTCGGTACGGGATCGACGCTGACGGTCGGCGGCGCGAACAACCTCGGCCTGGGCGGCGCGATCTCGGGTGGCGGCACGCTCGCGGTCAACGGTCCGGCGACGACGACGCTGTCGGGTGCCAACACCTACACCGGTGGCACGAGCGTCACCGGGGGCGGCACGCTGGTCGCCGGCACGCCGACCGCACTCGGCAGCGGCACGCTGAGCGTCGGCGGCAACGGCGGCACGCTCGGCACCAGCGTCGCGGGCACGACGCTCGGCAACGCGGTGAATCTTGGCGCGGGTTCGACGCTGACGGTGGGCGGCGCCAACAACCTCGGCCTGAGCGGCCCGATCTCCGGTGGCGGCAACCTGGCGGTGAGCGGCCCGTCGACGACGACCCTCAGCGGCGCGAACGCGTACACGGGCGGCACGACGATCGGCAACGGCAGCACGCTGGCGGTCGCCGGCAACGGCGGCCTGTCGGCGGGCAGCGCACTGACGTTGGCCGGCAACGGCGCGACGCTCGATGTCAGCGCGGCCACGACACCGCAGACGGCGAGCGCGCTGTCGGGCGCCGCCGGTTCGACCGTGAATCTCGGCGGCAATACGCTGACCGTGGCCGGTCCGACGGGCGGTTCGTTCGGCGGCACGATCGCCGGCACCGGCGGCTTCGCGGTGCAGGGCAGCGGCACGCAGACGCTGACGGGCGCCAACACGTACACCGGCGGCACGACGATCGGCAGCGGCAGCATGCTCGCACTTGCCGGCGCAGGCAGCCTTGCGCCGACGAGCCCGGTGATTCTCGCGGGCAGCGGCGCGACGCTGGACTTCACGGGTTCGGCCGCACCGCAGTCGATCGGCACGCTGTCGGGCACGACGGGTTCGAACGTGAACCTCGGCGCGACGCCGCTGACCGTCAATACCGCCGGCACCAGCTCGTTCGCGGGCACGCTGTCGGGTACCGGTCCGCTGACGCTGGCCGGCACGGGTGCACAGGTGCTGAGCGGGACCAACACGCTGTCCGGGCCGACCACCGTGACGGGCGGCACGCTCGCGGTCACCGGTTCGCTGGCCAACTCGCCGGTGACCGTCGGCAGCGGCGCGACCGTCACCGGGACGGGCACGATCGGCGGCTTGGTCGTGTCGGGCGGCGGCACCGCATCGGTCCTCCAGCTCGGGCAGCCGCTGAAGGTCGCGGGCAACGCGACCTTCCAGCCGGGCTCGACGCTGCAGGTCGGCGCCACGCCGCAACAGAGCGGCGGTCTCGACGTGACCGGCTCCGCCACGCTCAACGGTGGATCGGTACAGGTCGTCGCGGCCACCGGGCAATACCAGCCGGGCAAGCTCTACACCATCGTGAATGCCGGTGCGGGCGTGCAAGGGCAGTTCAGCGCGGTGAACTCGACGTATGCGTTCCTCACGCCGACGCTCACGTACAACCCGGCGCAGGTGCTGATGTCGCTGACGCCGAACGGCACGCCGTTCTCGTCGGTCGCGACGACACCCGACGGGCAAGCGGTGGCGGGTGCGGTCGGCACGCTCGGCGCCGGCAACCCGCTGTTCGATACGGTGCTGACGTCGGATGCGCCGACCGCGAACCGCGCGTTCACGCAACTGGCCGGCGATCTGTATCCGAGTACGCGCAGCGTGCTGTTGTCGGATAGCCGCTACGTGCGCGATGCGGTGCTCGATCGTGCGCGGCTCGGTTCGCAGCCGGGCGGGGCGCTGTGCGGATGCGAGGCGTCGGTGTCGGCGGACGATCATTCGGTGGCGCTCGACCGGCGCATGGCCGCGGAGAACGGCTGCACGCCGGCCAAGTCGTACAAGCCCGCGGTGTGGGGCCGGCTGTACGGTTCGCATAGCCGGTTCGACGGCGACGGCGTCGCGTCGATCGATCGCAACCTGTATGGCTTCGTCGTCGGCACCGATGCGGAAGTCAGCAGCCACTGGCGCGTCGGTATCGCGGGCGGTGCGTCGCGCAGCCAGCTCAATACCGACCAGAACGAGTCGGCGAAGGTCAACGGCGAGACGATCGCGCTGTACGCGAGCGGCCGGTACAACGCGTGGAACGTGCGCGGTGGCGTGTCGCAGTCGTGGTACCGCGTGCATAGCGAGCGCAATCCGTCGTTCGGCAGCTTCTCCGATCACGATACCGCCAGCTACGACGCGAACGCGACGCAGGTGTTCACCGAGATCGGCTACTCGATGGCGTTCCGTAACGTCGCGCTCGAACCGTTCGTCGGGCTCGCGTACGCCAGCCTGCACACCGACGGCTTCAAGGAGAACGGCGGCGCGGCGGCGCTGCAGGGCGATTCCGATACGACGGGCCTCGGCTTCTCGACACTCGGCGTGCGGGCCTCGACCGACGTCGCGGTCACGACGAAGGGCAAGGTCACGGCGTTCGGCACCGTCGGCTGGCGGCACGCGTTCGGCAATACGCAGCCGGCGTCGAGGCTGTCGTTCGCGAGCGGCGGCTCGCCGTTCAGCGTCACCGGCGTGCCGGTCGCGCGTGATGCCGCGGTGCTCGAGGTCGGTGTCGATGCGGCCATCACGAAGAACCTGTCGCTCGGGCTGTCTTACAGCGGCCAGATCGGCGGCAGCATCAGCGACCACGCGCTGTACGGCAATCTGTTGTGGAAGTTCTGAGGAGAGGGGCGGCCGCCGCTTGCGATGGAATCGTCGTGAGCGGCCGATCGTTCGATGATCGTCAGATTGTTGATTCGTTTTACAGAAGTTTCGTGATGCAGATCGATTTTCATGAAGTGCGTCACGCGGTGTCCGGTATCCCGTTGTATCGGCGTGTTTAGACCTGTTTCAACGCTTTGCCATATCGGGCAATCCGCGAACGATTCGCGCCCCCTTCGCGGCGGCAGGGTCCACGCGTCATCGCTCGAGCTGTTCCGCGGTTGTCCAACCGAAATGAGGTTTCTCATGAAAACGAAAGCGAAAGCGAACGTGAAATTGACAGGCATCGCCTTGTCGGTCGCGGCCTTGTTCAGCCTGGCCGCCTCGGTGTCCCAGGCGGGGGTGCTGGCTTCCCCGCTGGGAAGTGTCAGCAAATCCGACGGCGTGATCGTCGCAGGCGGATCTCCCGCGCCCGGGGAACTCGTCGGCACCGTGGCGGGATGGGGGAACGGGGTGGTGACGGTCGGCAGCCCGAATGCAGGCGGTATCTCGATCGGGCTGGCAGGGACGGGGACAGGAAGCGCGACCATCGATATCGGTAGCGGATTGCTCGAGCCGGTCGCAGGCGTGGCCGGTACGGTGACGGGTGCGTTGGGTGGTATCGGCGGTGGTGGTGGCGGGACCGGTGGTCTTGGTGGCGTGGTCGGCACGGTAGCGAACACGGCCACCGGTGCAGTCGGAACGCTGACTGGCGCACTGGGTGGTGTTGGCGGCGGGACCGGCGGTCTCGGCGGTGTTGTCGGGACGGTGGGCAACGCGGCAAGCGGTGCAGTGGGTACGGTGACGGGTGCCTTGGGTGGCGTCGGTGATCCGACCGGTGGGCTTGGTGGTGTGGTCGGTACGGTAACCGGTGCACTGGGTGGGATCGGTGGCGGTAATCCGACGGGCGGCCTTGGTGGCGTCGTTGGCACGGTAGCGAACACGGCCACAGGTGCGGTCGCGACGTTGACTGGCGCACTGGGTGGTGTCGGCGGCGGGACCGGCGGTCTCGGCGGTGTTGTCGGGACGGTGGGCAACGCCGCAAGCGGCGCAGTCGGTACGGTGACGGGCGCTCTGGGTGGCGTCGGCGATCCGACCGGCGGTCTCGGTGGCGTGGTTGGCACGGTAACCGGTGCACTGGGTGGCATCGGTGGTGGTAACCCGACGGGTGGACTTGGTGGCGTTGTCGGCACGGTAGCGAATACGGCGACGGGTGCAGTCGGAGCACTGACTGGCGCACTGGGCGGTGTCGGCGGCGGGGCCGGTGGTCTCGGCGGCGTTGTCGGGACAGTGGGTAACGCGGCAAGCGGTGCAGTGGGTACGGTGACGGGTGCCTTGGGTGGCGTCGGCGATCCGACCGGCGGTCTCGGTGGTGTGGTCGGTACGGTAACCGGTGCACTGGGTGGCATCGGTGGCGGCAACCCGACGGGTGGCCTTGGTGGCGTTGTCGGCACGGTCGCGAATACGGCGACGGGCGCAGTCGGAACACTGACCGGGGCACTGGGCGGTGTCGGCGGCGGGACCGGCGGTCTCGGTGGCGTCGTCGGGACGGTGGGCAACGTGGCAAGCGGTGCAGTGGGTACGGTGACGGGTGCCTTGGGTGGCGTCGGCGATCCGACCGGCGGACTTGGTGGTGTAGTCGGTACGGTAACCGGTGCACTGGGTGGCATCGGTGGCGGGACTGGTGGCCTCGGCGGGGTTGTCGGGACAGTGGGCAACGCGGCAAGCGGTGCAGTCGGTACGGTGACCGGTACACTGGGTGGCATCGGCGGCGGGACCGGCGGTCTCGGCGGTGTTATCGGGACAGTGGGCAACGCGGCAAGCGGCGCAGTCGGCACGGTGATGGGTGCCTTGGGTGGTGTCGGTGATCCGACCGGTGGGCTTGGTGGTGTGGTCGGTACGGTAACCGGCGCACTGGGCGGTGTTGGCGGCGGGACCGGCGGTCTCGGCGGTGTTATCGGGACAGTGGGCAACGCGGCAAGCGGTGCAGTCGGTACGGTGACCGGTGCACTGGGTGGCATCGGCGGCGGGACCGGCGGCCTCGGCGGCGTTGTCGGCACGGTGGCGAACACGGCAACCGGTGCAGTCGGAACGCTGACGGGCGCACTGGGTGGTGCTGGCGGCGCGACCGGCGGTCTCGGTGACATCGTTGGCACGGTGGGTAACACGGCAACGGGTGCAATTGGAACGGTGACGGGTGCCTTGGGCGGTGCCGGTGGTGCGACCGGGGGGCTCGGCGGCATCGCTGGCACGGTCGCCAACTCGGCAACTGGTGCAGTCGCGACGTTGGCCGGTGCAGCGGGTGGTCTCGGTGGTGTCGTGGGCGCGGTCGGCAACTCGGCAACCGGCGCAGTCGGGACGTTGGCCGGCGCAGTCGGCGGTGTCGGCGGGGGCGCGACTGGTGGCCTCGGCAGTCTCGGTGGCGTCGTGGGCACAGTCGCTAATTCGGCAACCGGTGCGGTCGGGACGTTGGCCGGTGCAGTGAGCGGTGTCGGCGGAGGCGCGACCGGTGGCCTCGGCGGTCTCGGTGGCGTCGTAGGCGCGGTCGGCAATACGGCAACCGGCGCAGTCGGGACGTTGGCCGGTGCAGTGGGTGGTGCCGGCGGCGCGACTGGCGGCCTCGGTGGCATCGTCGGCACGGTAGCCAACTCGGCAACTGACGCAGCCGGAACGTTGGCCGGTGCGGCGGGTGGTCTCGGTGGTGTCGTGGGCGCGGTCGGCAATACGGCAACCGGCGCAGTCGGAACGTTGGCAGGCGCAGCGGGCGGTGCTGGTGGCGTGGCCGGCGGCCTCGGTGGCATCGTTGGCACGGTAGCCAACTCGGCAACCGGTGCACTCGGAACGTTGGCCGGAGCAGCGGGTGGTGTCGGCGGCGCGACCGGCGGTCTCGGTGGCATCGTGGGCACGGTAGCCAACTCGGCAACCGGCGCAGTCGGAACACTGGCAGGCGCAGCGGGTGGTGTCGGCGGCGCGACCGGCGGTCTTGGTGGCATCGTGGGCACGGTAGCCAACTCGGCAACCGGCGCAGTCGGAACCCTGGCCGGTGCAGCAGGTGGTGTCGCCGGAGGCGCGACCGGCGGCCTCGGCAGTCTCGGTGGCGTCGTTGGTACGGTCGCTAACTCGGCAACGGGTGCAGTGGGGACGTTGGCCGGCGCAGCGGGTGGTATCGGCGGCGTGACCGGCGGCCTCGGTGGCATCGTTGGCACGGTAGCCAACACGGCAACCGGTGCAGTTGGAACGCTGGCAGGCGCAGCGGGTGGTGTCGGCGGCGCGACCGGTGGTCTCGGCGGAATCGTCGGCACGGTAGCCAACTCGGCAACGGGTGCGGTGGGAGCGCTGACCGGCGCAGCAGGTGGTGTCGGCGGCGCGACCGGCGGTCTCGGCGGCATCGTCGGCACGGTCGCCAACGCCGGTCCGGGCGTCATCAACGCCGTCACCGGTGTCGCGGGCAACGGCGGCGCGCTGATCACGCCGATCACGAGCATCGTCGGCAATCTCGGCGGCGCGTTGCCGGTCGGTGCAGCCACCGGTGCGATCGGCGCAGCGTCCGGCGCGGTAACCGGCCTCGCCGGCAGCGGCACCGCGGCGATCACGCCGATCGCATCGACCGTCACGTCGCTGATCGGATCCGCCACGGGCGGCGCCGGCAACGTCGTTGGCTCGGGCGCCGGTGCGCTCTCTGGCGCAACCGGTGCGGCGGGCTCGCTCGCGACGGTCGCCACTGGTCTGACGGGCTCGCTCGCGCACACCGTGACCGGCACCGCCGGCGCGGTCGCCGGGACCCTTCCGGCACTGAGCGTCGCGCTCAACGGCGGCACGGCAGCCGGTGCGGTCGGCGGGGTAACGAACGCCGCGGGGGCGCTCATCTCCGGCGGCGCGACGATCGCCAACGCGGCGGTGCAATCGGTCGGTTCGGCCGTCGGGTCGGTGGCCGGCGTCGTTCCCGCGCTGGCGGTCTCGCTGAACGGCAATTCCGCGCAAGGGGGCAGTAGCGCGTCGGGGGGTCTGTTGGCACCCGTGACGTCGCTCGTCACTTCGCTCACCGTTCCGGTGATCAAGAAGTAGGCGACGTCGACACCGCGGCCGCCACATGCTCCGGGCGGCCGCGAATCTTCACGCGTCAGGCGCGTCACCCGTGACGCCCGCGGAACGACGAACCATGTCGAATCGCGCGGCGTTGCCTCGGTGACGCGCCATTTTGCATTTGGGGAGTCGCGGCATCGGATGCCGCCGTCCCGGATTTCCCGATCGCTTCCCGCCTGCATCGATTCGCCGTGCCTGGAAGGTGGCGATGTGCCGATTTGCGTCGTGGTCGAACGAGAAACCCGAAACCGCGCGACCGACGCCGTGCGAGCCATTCCGACGCATGCGCCGCACCCGCATACGTGAGCACACCGAAGCGTCAGTCCGGCGCCGTCCCGGTCGATTCGCGCACGACCAGCTCCGGTGCGCCGATCGTATGCACGGCCGTGCTCGGCTCGATCCCGTCGATCATGTCGAGCGTCAGCGCGATCGCCCGCGCGGCGATCTGCGACGTCGGGAACCTCACCGTCGTCAGCGCGGGGCGGAACTGGTGCGCGAGCTGGATATCAGTCATGCCGACCACCGACAGATCGGCCGGCACGCGCAGCCCGAGATCGGCGGCGGCCTGCATCGCGCCGATCGCCATCAGGTCGTTGGTCGCGAACAGCGCGGTGAGGCCGGGCTTCTCGCGCAACAGCGCGGCGGCGGCTTCGTAGCCGCCTTCGATCGAGTCGTGCGTCGACGCGGTCGTCAGCGCGCCGGCCGGATGGCCGCGCGCCGCGAGTTCGTCGGCGAACCCGCGCAGCCGCACCGACTGCGGACCGCCCGACCCCTTGCCGACCAGCGCGCCGAACGCGCGATGCCGCAGCCCGGACAGATGCGCGGCCGCCAGCGCCCCCGCCGCCGCGAAATCGACGGTCACGCACGGCAGCGTGCGCGACGCATGCACGTGTTCCCACATGCACAGCACGATCGATGCGCCGTGACGCGCGATGTCGGCGAGTTCGGCCTCGGCGAGATCGGTGTTCATCACGATCGCACCGGCCGCGAGCGTGCCGGCGATCCGCTCGAGGTAGTTGCGCGTGATCGCCGGATCGTCGTCGGTATTGGATACGAGCAGGTAATGGCCGCGCTTGCGCGCCTCGCGTTCGGCGGCCAGCACGAACTCCGGATAGAACGGGTTCGTGATGTTCGACAGCATCAGCGCGAGCGTCGACGTGCGGCCCTCGGCGAGCGCCCGCGCGGTCAGGTTCGGCCGATAGCCGAGTTCGCGGATCGCGGCCATCACGCGCTCGACGGTGGCGGGCTTCACCTTCTGCGGATTGCGCAGCACGTTCGAGACGGTCGCCGCCGTGACGTTCGCGCGCTGCGCGACTTGCGCGAGCGTCACCATGCGCGGCCTCTGGTCGGCCGATCAGCGTGGTACAGCGGAAGTGAAGCGGGAGAGTGTCTGCTCATATTCTGGGAGTGCGTCCCACAAGTTGCACAGGGACGGCCGATACGCTAATTTCTCGACACATCAGAGGAAGGAGACGACATGGTACGGCGAACCGGGCGAATCGCGCCACCAAAATTTAAGCGTTTAAATTTTCTGGTCCGATGCGTGTGACCGGCGAGAGGAGAGCGCGATGACCGCCATTTCAATGAAGGACGTCTCGAAGCGCTACGGCGACCATGCGCCGGTGCTGCGCGACGTGAACCTCGAGATCGCGTCGCACGAATTCTGCGTGTTTCTCGGTCCGTCGGGCTGCGGAAAATCCACGCTGTTGCGGATGATCGCCGGGCTCGAGGACGTGACCGAAGGCGAGCTGCGGATCGGCGGCGCACGGATGAACGACACGCCACCCGCGGAGCGTGGCGTCGCGATGGTGTTCCAGAGCTATGCGCTGTTTCCGCACATGACTGTGTTCGACAACATCGGTTTCGGGCTGCGAATCGCCGGCACGCCGAAGGACGAAATCCGCCGCCGCGTGACTGAGGCCGCGCGCGTGCTGCAGCTCGAAGCGCTGCTCGATCGCAAGCCGAAGGCGTTGTCTGGCGGGCAGCGCCAGCGCGTCGCGATCGGCCGCGCGATCGTGCGCGAGCCGCGCGTGTTCCTGTTCGACGAGCCGCTGTCGAACCTCGACGCGACGCTGCGCGGCCAGACGCGCGTCGAAATCGCGCGGCTGCACGCGCGCTTCACGCAATCGAGTTCGGTCTACGTCACGCACGACCAGATCGAGGCGATGACGCTCGCCGACCGGATCGTGCTGCTGCATGCGGGCGACGACGTCGCGCGCTTCGGCAGCATCGCGCAGGCCGGTGCGCCGCTCGAGTTGTATCACCGGCCGGCCAACCGCTTCGTCGCGGGCTTCATCGGCTCGCCGCGGATGAATTTTCTGCCGGCCGTCGTCGACGCGGGCGATGCGCACGGCTGCCGGCTGACGCTGGAAGGCACCGGCGAGACGCTGACGCTGCGCGATCGCGCGTTGCCGCGCCACGTCGGCCGCGGCGCGCGCGTGACGCTCGGCGTTCGCCCCGAGCACCTGACGATCGGGGCGGCAAGCGACACCGACCTGCCGGCGCTCGTGCGCGACGTCGCGCTCGTCGAGCAGCTCGGCGAAGCCGCATACGTCCACCTCGACCAGCCCGGCGGCGTGCCGCTGCTCGCGAAACTGCCGGGGCAGGCGACGTTGCGGCGCGGCGAGCGGCATGCGTTCCACGTGCCGCCTTCGCGCTGCCATCTGTTCGACGAAGCCGGCATCGCGGTGCCGGCGCTTCACGCCGAAGCGGCGTTCGCCTAGCGGGCGCGGCGCAGACCGGCCGCGCGCGACGCGGCACCCATCACACCAATACCAGGAGACAACGATGAGACTTCGTGCGAGCCGACTGCTGCTTGCGCTGACGACCGCCGCGGCGTGCGCCGCAGGTATGGCCGACGCGGGCACGCTGAAAGTGAACGTCGCGGCGCGCGGCAACCAGCGCGCGACGTGGCAGGCCGTGTTCGACCAGTTCCACAAGGCGAATCCCGACGTGGACCTGAAGATCAGCTACGTCGGCGAGGAGGCGTACAAGGTGCAGATGTCCGGCTGGCTCGCGACCGATCCGCCCGACGTGCTGAGCTGGAACAACGGCGAGCGGCTCGCGTATTTCGCGAAGCGCGGGCTGATCGAGGACCTGGGCGCGGACTGGCAGAAGAACGGCTGGAACGACACGTATGCGTCCGTGAAGCAATCGTCGACGTATGGCGGCAAGGTTTACAGCCTGCCGCTCGGCTACGACGCGTACGGCCTGTTCTACCGCAAGGACCTGTTCGAGAAGGCCGGCATCCACGGCGAGCCGGCCGACTGGCCGCAGTTTCTCGATGCGTGCCGCAAGCTGAAGGCGGCCGGCATCGCGCCGATCGCGGTGGCCGCGCGCGATGCGTGGACCCTCGCCGCGTGGTTCGACTATCTCGACCTGCGGATCAACGGCTATGCGTTCCACCAGAAGCTGATGGCCGGCGACGTCGCGTACACCGATCCGCGCGTGCGTGCGGTGTATGCGGCCTGGAAGAAGCTGATCGACGACAAGTATTTCATCGACAACGCGCTGTCCTACGACGTCGATTCGCTGAGCCCGCTGATCGTGAACGGCCAGGCCGCGATGACGCTGATGGGCACCTGGTATTCGGCAGGACTGCTGGGCGCGGCGCGCAACCCGATCGGCTTCTTCCGCTTCCCGGTGATCGATGCATCGGTGCCGCTCGCCGAGGACGGCCCGGTCAACGTGCTGATCGTTCCCGCGAAAGCGCACAACAAGGCCGATGCGCGGCGCTTCCTCGCGTTCATGGGGCAGCCGGCGGTCAACGGCGAGTTCGCGAAGGGGATGGGGCAACTGCCGTCGAACAACAAGGCGCCCGAGCCGCAGGACCCGATCTCGAAGATCGGCTTCCGCACGCTCGCGACGACGCCCGGCGGCATCGCGCAGTTCTACGACCGCGACATGACGAAGGAAATGGCCGACGAGGGGATGAAGGCGATGCAGCAGTTCCTGTCCGACCCGACGCAGCTCGACGCGATCCTGCAGCGCCTCGAACAGACCCGCAAGCGCATCTACCGCAAGTAGCGCGCGGCCGGGCCGGCGTGGGTGCCGGCCCGGTGCGTCGTTGTCACTGTCACGTTCGTTTCATCGAAGGCCATCTCATGTCGACCAGCCTGTCCGAAAGCGCCGCGCGCCGCGATGCCGGCCCGCGGCGGCCTGCGCGCGCGTCGCTCGCGCGGCGGCGCAACCGCGCGGCCCTGTGGTTCGTGCTGCCGGGTTTCGCGCTCTTCACCGTGTTCGTGCTGTATCCGATCGTCAGCAGCATCTGGCTGAGCTTCCATCACTGGGACGGGATGACGCCGATGACGTTCGCCGGGCTCGACAACTATCGCGAGCTGCTGCAGTCGGACACGTTCACCGTCGCGCTGAAGAACAACGTGCTGTGGCTCGTGCTGTTTCTCGCCGCGCCGCCGCTCGGCCTCGCGCTCGCGCTGTACCTGAACCAGAACGTGTTCGGCATCCGGCTCGTGAAGTCGCTGTTCTTCGCGCCGTTCGTGCTGCCGGGTGTGGTGGTCGGCCTCGTGTTCTCGTGGTTCTACGACCCGACGTTCGGGCTGCTGAAGCTGATCGTCGGGCACGGAATCCCGGTGCTCGGCGATCCGCGCTATGCGACCTACGGCGTGATCGCGGCCGCGCTGTGGCCGCAGATTCCGTTCTGCATGATCCTGTACCTGACCGGGCTGACCGGCATCAACGGCGAGATCGTCGAGGCGGCGCGAATGGAAGGCGCGCGCGGCTTCACGCTGCTGTGGCACGTGATCCTGCCGCAACTGCGGCCCGCGACGTTCATGGCCGTCGTGCTGACCGTGATCGGCGCGCTGCGCAGCTTCGACCTGATCTCGGTGATGACGGGCGGCGGCCCGTTCGACAGCTCGACCGTGCTCGCGTACTTCATGGTCGACCAGGCGATCAAGTACTACCGCGAAGGCTATTCGGCCGCGATCGCCGTCGTGCTGTTCGCGATCATGCTCGTCTATATCGTGTGGCAGCTGCGCAAGCTGGTGCGCGTCGAGTCGTAAGGACCACAGCAAGGACCACCAACATGTACCCGATGCCCGTGTCCCGCTGGGGACGTCCCGCCCGCCTGCTGTACCGGTTGTCGTTGCCGTGCGCGCTCGCGCTGTGGCTCGTGCCGCTGCTCGCGGTGCTCGTCACGTCGATCCGCTCGACCGACGAGATCGTGGCCGGCGATTACTGGCGCTGGCCGAAGCAGTTCGCGCTCGTCGACAACTACGGTGCCGCGCTCACGCAAACGCCGATGCTCCATTATTTCGCGAACAGCCTCCTGATCACGGTGCCGTCGGTCGCCGCGTCGATCCTGCTGGCGTCGCTCGCCGGGCATGCGCTCGCGAACTACCGGTTCCGCGGCAATCTCGTGCTGCTCGGCCTGTTCGTCGCCGGCAATTTCGTGCCGATCCAGATCCTGATGATTCCGGTGCGGCAGATCATGCTCGGCGTCGGCCTGTACAACACCGTGTGGGCGCTCGTGCTGTTCCACACCGCGTTCCAGACCGGCTTCTGCACGCTGTTCCTGCGCAACTTCATCCGCGAGCTGCCGTTCGAGCTGATCGAGGCCGCGCGCGTCGAAGGCGCGTCCGAGTGGGCGATCTACTGGCGCGTCGTGCTGCCGCTCGTGCGGCCCGCGCTCGCGGCGCTCGCGATCCTCGTGTTCACGTTCGTGTGGAACGACTACTTCTGGGCACTGTGCCTCACGCAAGGCGACGACGCGGCACCGATCACCGTCGGCGTCGCCGCGCTCAAAGGGCAGTGGACGACCGCCTGGAACATCGTGTCGGCCGGCTCCGTGCTCGCGGCGCTGCCGTCCGTCGCGATGTTCTTCGCGATGCAGAGGCACTTCGTCGCGGGGCTCACGTTCGGCGCGACGAAGGGTTGATCCGTCCCATCCTCTTTCTTCAGCAAGGAATCCACGATGCATCTCGGCGTTTGCTATTACCCCGAACACTGGCCGCGCGAACAATGGGCGCGCGATGCGCGGCGGATGGCCGAACTCGGCCTGACGCGCGTGCGGATCGCCGAATTCGCGTGGAGCCGGATGGAGCCGGCGCCCGGCCGCTACGACTGGGCGTGGCTCGACGAAGCGATCGACACGCTCGCCGGCCAGCACCTGAAGATCGTGCTCGGCACGCCGACCGCCGCACCGCCGAAATGGCTCGTCGATCGCCATCCGGAGATCCTGCCGGTGGGCGCGGACGGCGCGGTGCGGCAGTTCGGTTCGCGTCGCCATTACGACATCGCGAGCCCGGCGTATCGCGAGCACTGCGTGCGCATCGTCGACGCGATGGCGCGGCGCTACGGCGCGCATCCGGCCGTGATCGCGTGGCAGACGGACAACGAAATCGGCTGTCACAACACGCTGCCGAGCTATACGCGTGCGGCGCTCCACGGCTTTCGTGCGTGGCTCGCCGCGCGTTACGGCGATATCGGCGCGCTGAACCGCGCGTGGGGCAACGTGTTCTGGAGCATGGAGTATCGCGGCTTCGACGAGATCGAGCTGCCGCGCCATACGCCGACCGACGCGAATCCCGCGCATCTGCTCGATTTCCGGCGCTACCAGTCGGACGAGGTCGCGCGGTTCCATGCGGTGCAGGTCGATGCGATCCGCCCGCACGCGCCCGGCCGCGACGTGCTGCACAACTTCATGGGGTTTTTCACCGAATTCGATCATTACGCATTCGCGCGAAGCGGGCTCGACGTCGCCGCGTGGGACAGTTATCCGGTGCCGCGTACCGAAGTGCTGCCGCTCGACGAAGCGGACAAGCAACGCTGGGCCCGCACCGGGCATCCGGACGTCTCCGCGTTCTCGCACGACCTGTATCGTGGCGTCGGCAACGGCCGGATGTGGGTGATGGAGCAGCAGGCGGGGCCGGTCAACTGGGGGCCGTACAACCCGGTGCCGCACGCCGGCGCGGTGCGGCTTTGGACGTGGGAAGCGTTCGCGCATGGCGCGGAGCTCGTGTCGTATTTTCGCTGGCGGCAGTATCCGCATGCGCAGGAGCAACTGCACTCGGGGCTCAACGCGCCGGACGACCGGCTGGCGCCGGGCGGCCACGAAGTGGCGCGCGTCGCACGCGAAATCGCCGCGCTGGATCCCGCGCTCGTCGCCGGCGAGTGTGATGCGGCCTGTGTCGCGCTGCTGTTCGACTACGAGGCCGACTGGATGATCCGGATCCAGCCGCACGGCGCCGATTTCGACTATCAGCAGCATGCGTTCGACTGGTATCGCGCGCTGCGCGAACTGGGCCTCGACGTCGACATCGTCGCGGCCGGCGCCGACGTGTCGCGTTACGCGCTCGTCGTCGCGCCGACGCTGCCGGTCGTCACGGATCGCATCGTCGAGCAGGCCGCGAGCGGACACGCACACTGGCTGTTCGGGCCGCGCACGGGTTCACGCACCGCTGAATTCGCGATCGCGCCGGGTCTCGCACCGGGCAAGCTGCGCGATGTGCTACCGGTGCGGATCGGCCAGGTCGAGTCGCTACGGCCGTCGCTCGCGCCGCGTGTGTCGTTCGAAGGCATCGACGGCCATGCGCTGAAATGGCGCGATCACGTCGATATGGAGGCGGCGCGCGGCGCAGACGTGCTGGCCGCCTGCGACGACGGCGTGCCCGCACTCGTGCGGCGCGGTCGCGTGACGATGGCGACGGCCTGTTTCGACCGCACGCTGTTGCGCGCGATCGTCGCCCGCTGTGCGAGCGATGCCGGCCTGTTGGTGCGCGCGATGCCGGACGGTGTGCGGTTGCGCCGACGCGGTCGCGTGACGTTCGCGTTCAACTACGGCGACACGCCGTGCATGCTGCCCGCGCCGGGCGGTGCCACGTTCGTCCTCGGCAATCGCGACCTCGGCGCGGTCGACGTCGCCGCGTGGGTCGAGCCGGACTGACTCGATGCAGTCGTTGCGGCCGCTGCTGTTGCATTTCGCGCGCCTGGCGGGAATCGCGCACTTCGTGCCGCTGTCCGCGGCGGCGCTGATGCTCGGCGTCGCGATGTCGTTTACGGCGCCGTACCTGTCGCTGTTCGGCGTCGAGGCGGCGGGCATGTCGCCGTTTCTGGCCGGCATCTTCATGACGTCGATCGCGGCGAGCGGCGTCGTCGCGAGCACGTGGGCCGGGCGCTGGTCGGATCGACGCGAGCGGCACCGGCCGCTGCTCGTGGTGTCGCTCGGGGCGGCCGCGCTCGGCTTCGCGCTGCTGTGCGTGCTGCGCGCGCATGGGCCGGTGATCGCCGCCGGCACGATCCTGCTCGGCGCGGGCGCCGTGTCGCTGTCGCAGATCTTCTCGTTCGCGCGTGCGGTGCTGCCCGTCGCCGACGATGCGCAGCGCGAACTCGCGTCGGCCGCGCTGCGCACGATGCTGTCGATCGCGTGGGTGTTCGGCCCCGCGCTCGGTGCGCTGATTCTCGCGCAGACGGGTTTTACCGGACTCTTTCTGGCGGCTGCCGCGGGCTTCGTCGCGTGCGCGGCGATCGTCGCGCGGATTCCGGAGCCGGCGCGGCGGCCCGTGGCGGCTCACGTGCAAGCCCCGGACCGCGTTGCACCGCCGCCTGACGCTGCGCGTGTAGCGGTCGTCGTCGTCGCAACGCGTGCAAGCGTGCTGCGCACACTCTTCGCGCTGACGCTGATCGGGCTCGCGGCGAACGCAACGATGATCGTGCTGCCGCTCTACATCGTGCACGCGCTCGGCGGCACGCCGGCGAACGTGTCGGCCGCGCTCGGGCTCGCCGCGCTGCTCGAGATTCCGATGATGCTGTGGCTCGGCATCCGTTCGACGCGCCTCGACAAGGCGCGCTGGCTGACCGCGTGCGCGCTCGTGCATGCGGCGTATTTCGTCGGCCTCGCGACGGTGACGCGCGTGAACCTGATCCTGCCGCTGCAACTGCTGAGCGCATGCGTGGTCGCGATCACGTCGTGTCTCGGGATGACGCGCGTGTGCGACCTGATGCCCACGCGCCCTGGCACCGCGACCGCGATGTTCTTCAGCACCGCGCGGGTCGGCTCGATCGCATCCGGTGTGCTGTCGGGCGCGTGCGTCGATCTGTTCGGCTATCGCGCGACGTTCGCCGGATGCGGCGGGCTCGCGCTCGTGGCGTGCGTGCTGCTCGCCGTGGATGCGTACGGCGAGCGGGGCGGCGCACGCCGCACGAGCGGGGCGCGCCACGGCTTCGATTCACCGCACTGACGCGGCATGCGCCGGTGCGGTGAAGCCGCGACGCGGTGACGCGTCAGCGCTGCCGGAACGCGCCGAGCGACGGCAGCGCGCGACCGTGGAAATCGAACAGCGTGTTGTTGTCCCACTGGTCGCCCGCGCCGAGCTTCCAGCCGACACCGGGCGTCGGGATCCATTCCGGTTCCCACCAGAACACGCCCTTGCCGCGATTGCCGGGCACGCCTTTCACGATATCGACGACCGCCGCGAGAAATTGCGCCTGGCCGGCCGGCGACGGCGGGAAGGTTGTCGAGCCGGTGTTCGTCATCGCGTTCGGCTCCGAATCGCCGTCGCTCGTGGTCCACGGATAGGCGGTCTCCACGACGATCAGCTCCTTGTCGTAGCGCACCGCGAGATCGTTCGCGTTGTTGCGCAGATCGTCGAGCGCGCCTTGCCATTGCGGGTAGTACGACAGGCCGATCACGTCGAACGCGACGCCGCGCTGCTTCGCGCTGTCGAACCACCAGCGGCTCTTGCCGTTGTCGCCGCCGCTGTCGATATGCAGCATCACCTTGATGCGCGGATCGACCGCCTTCACCGCGTCGTGACCGGTTTTCAGCAACTGCGCGAGGTTGTCCCACTGATCGTAGCGGCCGAGCGGCCACAGCATGCCGCCCGTGATCTCGTTGCCGATCTGCACCCACTCGGGCCGCACGCCGGCGCGCTGCAACTGGCGCAGCACGTCGGTCGTATAGGCCGACAGCAGCGCGCACGTCTCGGCGAGATTCTTGCCGGCCCACGCATGCGGCGGGTATTGCTTGCCGGGGTCGGCCCACCAGTCGCTGTAGTGGAAATCGATCAGGATGCGCATCCCGAGCGCGGCCGCGCGCTGCGCGAGTGCCACGACGTGCGTGGCATTGTTGTAGCCCGCCGCAGCGCTCTGGTTCGCGGGGAAGAAATCCGGATTGCCGGGATCGTTCCACACCTTGATCCGGATCGAATCGACGCCGTGCGCGCGGAGAATCTTCAGGCAGTCGCGCGGCGCGCCGCCGCCGTCGAAGAAGGCCGCGCCATGCGCTTCGAGTTCGGGTAGCGTCGAGATGTCGGCCCCCATCGCGAAGCCGCCGGCCGTCGCACTGCGTGGCGCGGGTCGTGCGAAGGCAGGCAGCGGGCCAGCCAGGTCGAGGCACGCAAGCGCCGCGCTCGAGATGCTCCAGCGCAGCATCGATCGTCTGTTCATCGTCATCCTCCATGTCATGGACCCCGTCGTGCGTGGGGTCGGCTTCGGTGATTTTAAGCGCTTAAATTTCGGCCTGCGAGACGAGGCCGAATGGAGCGTAGCGCACCTGTCGCCGCCGATGCAAAGAACCCGCGCGTTGCCTACTATCTGGCGAGCGCCGTCACGCGTTGCTCGTCGTCGCAGTGCGGCTCGACGGACGGCACGATTGGCGCGGACGGCGCTCGCGTGGCCGTCGGCGGACTCCGGCGCTGTGTCGCGGTCGGCCGCTCGCGGCGTACGCGCTCGCAGCATGCGCGCCGCGCTAGGACCGGTCGCGATTGCGAGCGCGCGTCGCTCCGGTGATGACCGCGATGCCGAACAGGATGACGGCCACGATCTCGATGATGTGCTGAGAGACGTGCAGCGTCATCAAACCCCAGGCGACGCCGCCGATGAAAATGATCCATCCGACCAGGTAGATGAGCAGGGTCATCGTTCTTCTCCTTGCAGTGTTGGCCCGTGACGCCGATTGCCGGTCGTGCAAAATTTACCGCTCGCGCGGCGAGGCGCGATGAAAGGCGCGATCCGCGCATGCGGGAGCATGTTGCGAGCCCGGCTTGGCCGCGCCGGCAGCATTTCCCGGCTACGCAGCTCGCCGAGTGTTTCACTCCGCCGCATCCTGCGCATGCAGCCCCAGCCGCGCCATCAGCCGTCCGGCATCGAACGGCGCTTGCGTTTTCGTATCGTTGTCGAAGTAGCAGTACACGTCGCGCGTCTGCGCACGCGGCGGTTGCAGCGCCGGTGCGGCGAGACGCGCATCGGCCGGTTGCGCGCCCCGGCTCCACGCGTCGATTCTTTGCGCCCATCGTTCGAGCGCCGCATCGGCGTATTCGCCCGAATACTTCGTTTCGGTGCCGTG
>NZ_UAQZ01000007.1 GCF_900446215.1 Burkholderia cenocepacia
CCGCGATCGACAGGTTGTCCGGCGTCACCGACAACCCGAGCTCGGCCATCCGCCCGATTTCCGCGAGCAGCGCTTCGGGGTCGAGCGCCACCCCGTTGCCGATCACGCCGCGCTTGCCGCGCACGATGCCGCTCGGCAGCAGCGCGAGCTTGTACGTGTTGCCGCCGACGACCAGCGTGTGGCCCGCGTTGTGCCCGCCGTTGTAGCGTGCGACGAGATCGGCCTGTGCCGCCAGCCAGTCCACGACGCGCCCCTTGCCTTCGTCACCCCATTGGGGCGCCCACGACCACCACGTTCGGCATGCTCCGTACTCCATGTGAGAAATTCAGACACTCGTTCGGCCGCATGGGCCGTTTGTATGCCATATTGACGGAGCCGGATCACCCGATCAAACGATTAAACCTGAACCATCGTGTGATGAAATCTCACACGAAACGATGCCATGGCCCGACGTCTCCCTCCGTTGAATTCGCTGCGCGCGTTCGAAGCCGCCGCGCGCCTCGGCAGCTTCACGCTGGCCGCCGACGAGCTGTGCGTGACGCACGGCGCGATCAGCCGGCACGTGCAGCAACTGGAAGCGTGGCTCGGGCGACCGCTGTTCGAACGCCACAACCGGCGCGTGGAACTGACCGCGGCCGGGCGCGCGTACCTCGCCGAGGTCGGCGCCTCGTTCGACCGGATCGCGCTCGCCACCGCGCAGCACTTCGCCACGCGCAGCAGCGCGTGTTGCGCGTCAGCGCGCCCCGCGACGTTCTCGCTGCGCTGGCTCGTCCCGAAGCTGTCGTCGTTCCAGGTCGCGCATCCGGCCATCGAGGTGCGGCTGTCGACGTCGAACGAGCCGATCGAAAGCTGCGCGACAAGGTCGACCTGATCGTGCGCGGCGGCCCGCAGGCCATCGACGGTACGTCGCGGAGGAATTCCTGTCCGAAGTCCGGCTGCCGGTGTGTGCGCCGAAGTTGCTGGAGGGCCGGTCGCTGGATACGCCTGCCGATCTCGCCCGCTTCACGTTGCTGCACCGCGGCGACCTATCCGGGCATGTGGCCGGATGGCTCGCAGCGGCCGGGCATCCGAATCTCGTCCGCGACACTCGCTCACGCTCGAGCATTTCTACCTGACGCTGCAAGGCGCGCTCGACGGGCTCGGCGTCGCGATGGGGCCGATCGCGCTCGTCGCCGACGACATCGCCGAAGGCCGGCTCGTGCAGCCGTTCAGCGAACCGGCGCTGCCGCCGTGGCGCTACTTCACGTATGTGGCATCCGCGCGGGCGGACGACGACGCCGTACGTGCGTTCAAGGACTGGTTGAAGGTGACGGGAAGCGCGACTGCGTCGGGCGGGCGGGATTGACGCTTTCGGCATGCCGGCCACGCGCCTTCAAACCATGAAGGATTCCAAATCAAATGAGGTAAATGTCCGGAACGTGTTCGCCTGTGCGCATCGCTTGATCGCAATGCAAACGGCAAGCCGCGGATCGAACCGTGGGCTTGCCGCCGGACCTCGCTTACTGGCTTGCTGCGGCGCCGGCCTTCTTCTCCGCGTTCTGCAGGTTCTGCGGATAGTTCGGATCATTGGCCGCCGGCTTGTAACCGGCGTCTTCGAGTTTCTTCAGCTCGGCGGTGTTCTTCGCACGCGCGGCCTTGCGTTCGGCTTTGCGTTTGGCCCGGGCCGCCTTGCGCGCTTCGCTCTTCGCGGCCTTTGCGTCCTGTGCAGCCGCCGCAGCCGGTGCGCTGGCGGCGTCGGTCTGCGCGAACGCCGGAACGGCCGAGCCGAACAGGAAAGCGGCTGCCGTAGCAGCCAGCGTGAGTTTTCTGATCTGGATTCGCATCGCTGAACTCTCTTTTTTGATGACCATCACGGTTTGAAAAACCATCGAGATACCGCCCCTGCCCTGACCGGTCGTCATGTCGCGATCAGGACCTGTGCATCATAACCGTGTCGCAAAAAATATGGCGCCATCGTGCAACGGCATTGGGGATACACGTATGGGAGACGACGTGGCTCGTGCGTTCGATGACGGGCGCAGTCGTACCGGACACGACGCGCGGCGTCGATGGCTGTTTCATGGGTGGTGATATCGATACGCTCATGCGCGACGTGATGATCGTCGCGCTCGCACGATCACCGCAGCAACAGTCGGTCCGTGCGTTACGTCGTCGTTCGATGTAGCTCGAGCGACGGTTCCTCCCATAAACGACCACGATTCGGTTCTTCGGCGATCGAGACGGTTACGTTGCGCCGTTGCGGTGTTCGGTCATTGATTCGGCAGGTTTCGCGACACTGTGATGCCGAAGGTTACCCGTGGACGACCGGCAGGTCTGACGAAAAAGGTGAGTGCCGTGCGAGCGGTGAAAACGCCGGCCTGGTCGGTCTCACGGATGTGCTGAACCCGGCATGAGGAGCAACGCTCGTCTGATGGATGCGCACATCACCGTGGTCACATGCTCGTCCCCGTGACGATACTTGCCGACGCACCAGCCATCACACATGGACGCCACCCGTTGTTGTTTGCTCCCATCGACGGTTCCCTATCTGAACGAAGCTGCTACCTGCACAGCTTGCTTATACCTGTGCTCCACCTGATCGGTGAGCCTTTACGGGATTCGGCGTTTTTGAAAAGGTGAGGATGTTCGGGAGCATCGGCAGAATCGGGTGCGGTGAGCGTCGGATCCGGCGACATCTTCACGTTGCCTCGTAGCGATGTCGATGAATGCCTGAATGCCGTCAAGATCGGCGCGGCGGTCCGGCCCTCTGTGCGGTGGCCTTTCGGCGTGAGGTTGCTTTCGGGCCGTTGTACGAATTTCTCGTTGCCAGTGACGGGCACAGCATGACGACTCTCGATCGTGGCTCCAAAGGTAGAAAAACGGACGGGACGTGGGGATGGAAAACAGCCCGGCGCGGATAACCTGCTTGCACAGTCCACAGGCTAAATTTGGCGAGCAGCGTCACCGGCGATCGGCAAAAACTTGTCCACAGACGAAGCGGCGCGAGTACAAAAAACCACTCGCCGGCAGCCCGGGATGATTTCGAACTGCTGTGGAGGAAACCGACCGGATCCGTTCCGCTGGTCAATCACAGGTGTCGCTGGAGCCACGAGGCACGTTTTTCCGTCCCATAAACGGGAACCTCTACGCCGAATCCGGGGATTTCCTCCCATAAGTTTCTACGTTTCGGTATGTGTGAGTGGGCACTCACCTCTTCGGGATGCCTTGTCAGGCTTGGAGCCATCAGAAACCGGTGCGGCAGACAGGGCGGAGTCGGCATGAATCGAGGGGTCCGGGGCTTCGTCTCCCACAGACGACTCCCATTGGTAGCGGTTTATGGGGTTCGTCTTTCTGTGCAAGCACACGTGTGTTTACATCTTTGGTAAACCACGTTTACTTCTTTAACTACTTTTAGACGGCTCACAGCCTTATCTGGCAAGGCTTTGAGCGGTATTCGGTACCCATTTATGGGAGCACAGGTGGACGGGTTTGGGGTTTCAGGTCTGTGGATTTGGGGTTTGGGGTACCACGCTGTGGGGAATCAGGGTTGTGGATATGGGGCGAACGTATCCGGTTATGGGAAATCGGCCGGAAATTGCGTTAGGTAGTCGTCTATGGGAACGCATGAAGGTAGCCTTTTATGGGCGACTTTTCTCGATCGGAAGTTCGTTGCGTGCACAGTGATTTTCTTTGGGTAGCCGGTTATGGGGAATCAAGAAGGTAGCCGGTTATGGGAGCCGGACTGAATCGATTCGTTGTCCTTTCCCTCGCGCACCCCGTAGCGCTTTCCCATAGACAGGACCGGTGTCATCGACAGGTTACCTTTTATGGGGAAAGCGAATGGTTGCCGTTTATGGGCACGATTTCTACGCTCGGGACGGCAAGCAATACGTTTGACGGTGCTGACAGGTACCCTCCTATGGGAATCGACGAAGGTAGCAGGTTATGGGAGAAAACGGCGGTTGTGCTGCAAGGCACCACGAATCCTCCCGACCATCCCGATTCCGCGCGTTTGCCCCCATGGATGGGTACCTTCGTGGTGGCAAATCTTGTGCCGGGTTTGCGTGGTCGCCCAGGAAAGGTAGCGGCTTTTGGGAGGCCTTTTTGGCAAAAGGTAGACGGATATGGGGCCTCGCACAAATCGATGAACCAGAATTTTTCCTTTCATATCTGATGGTTAGCGCAGATAGTGAAAGTGATGCTGGAGCACGGACGTTGCTCCGCCGCGCGAAAAGGTATAAAGTCCGCTCTCAATAAGGCAACCTTACCCGGACACCACGATGCCGCGCAAGCCCGCAAGCAAAGGCTCAGACAAACAGGTTTCGCTGTTTCAGACACCCGAGCCTCCCGACCTGTTGCGCAAGGCGGTCCAGGCGATTCATATCGCACCGAAGTCCGGAAAGATCGGTCTGCAGCAGCGCAAGATGTTCAGCTCGCTGATCAAGAACGCGCTTCGGCAGGAGGCGTTCGAACCCGGCCGGACGAGCTTCTCGATCTCGATCGCGTCGCTGTCGCACGAGAGCGGGTTGAACAGCAACAACACGAAGTACGTGAAGGACACGGTCAACTCGTTGATCAGTACCGTCGTCAACTGGGACTACCTGGCCGCGGACCGTTCGACGGTCTGGAAGGCGTCGGGCCTGCTCGCCGGCGCGGAGCTCGAACAATCGGTGCTGAAGTACAGCTTCTCCGACCAGATTCGCAGCGAACTGCTCAATCCCGAAATCTACGCGCTGATCGATATGCGGATCGCTCGCGAGTTCCGGCGATCGCATTCGCTCGCGCTGTGGGAAAACACGGTGCGCTACGAAGGAATCGGCATCACCGCGAAGATTCCGTTGCCGAAATTCCGTGACCTCATCCTCGGCCAGGACAAGGCGTCGCAGTCGTACAAGGAATACAAGCTGTTCAAGAGCAAGGTGCTGGTGCCGTGCATCCAGGAGGTGAACGAAGTATCGGACCACACGCTCGAGCTGATCGAACACAAATCCGGCCGCAGCGTGGAAGCCGTGCAGTTCAAGGTGACGCGCAAGCAGAGCACCGATACGGTCGAGGACGGCGACGTCAAGAACGAAGCGCTGGTCGAGGAAGTCGCGAAGTTCGGCATTCCGCGCTCGGAAGCGCGCCGGTTGATCACGCAATACGGCGTGCAGCGCATCAAGGCGGCGATTGCCTATACGCTCAATCGGACTACGAAGAAGAATGCGACGCCGGTCGACAACGTCGCCGCGTATTTCCGCAAGGCGCTGACGCACGGCTACACGCTGGCCGACGGTCAGGGCACCGAAACGGCCGCACCGGCGAAGGAATCCGCGCAGAGCAAGCAGGAGCAGATCCGCGACAAGTATCTGGCGGCGAAGGTCGAGGAAGCCGGCGCGTATTTCCGCGAGCTGGAGATCGACGACCAGACCAAGCTGATCGAGCGCTACAACGAGACGGTGGCGGGGTCGAAGGACCTGACGCTGTCGCCGAAGAAGAAGGCGAGCAAGCTCGCGCAGACGAGCTTCTTCCGATGGCTGGCGCTCGATACCTGGGGCGAGCCGACCTCGGACGACCTGCTGGAATTCCTGCTGAAAAGCAGCCTCGCAGGCAACTGAACGCGGCCTCGCCGTCGTGCGCGCCGTGCGCCGAACCGTGTTGCGGTCCGGGTTCGCGGCGCAGTGCGAAGACGAGGCCTTTCGTCGGTGGCGCGTTACTTTGACGTGGCCGTCGCCAGATCCGCCACGTACGCGTCGATGACGGTCTTGAGCTTGTCGGCAAGCGCTTCCTGGTGGGATGCGTCGACGCCCTTGAGTTGCAGATCCAGACGCCCGTCCGGATACGTCTTCAACTGGCCGATCGCGCGCGATTCGAGCGCGAAGTCGTGACGAACGCTGTAGCGCGTGCGTCCGGCCTTCTTGGTGCCGTCGCTCTGCGCACGCAGGAAATTCTCGAGATCGCGGACGGATTTTTTCCGGTCGATCACGGCCGTCAGCAGCCGGTCGGCCGTCGGCTCGCCCAGGCGTTCATAGATCAGTTTGAGGAAGTACGCCGCCTGCAGACCGACGACGTCGTTCGCACTGGCCATCCGCTCCAGCAGCGTGTTCGGCAGCGCGTTGAGCGACAGCGTCTTGCTGATCGAGGCCTTGTCCTTGCCGATTTTTTCCGCCAGCGTGTTCTGGTCGGAAAAGACCTTCTCGTCGAGGAGACGTTTCCACGCAACCGCATCGTCGAAGATCGTCTGGCGTTCGTGGTCGTGGTTCGCGCGATACGCGATCGTATAGAGCTGCTCGGGCGTGTGATCCGTGCGGAACGTCGCATTGATCGTCTCGTCGCCGTTGATGCTCGTCGCACGCAGCCGGCGTTGCCCGTCGATCACGACGAGCTTGCCGGGAAACTCGGGGAGTCGCGTGACCTTGATCGGCTCGATCTGCCCTTCCCGTTTCAACGTCAGTGCGAGCTCGTGCAGGCTCGATTCCGAGTAGAACACACGCGGATTGAACGGGTTCGGGATGCAGTCCTTGACCAGCACCTTCTGCGGCGCGCCAAGATCGGCCGTACCGGCGGGCGTGGCGGCGGCCGGAGCACTGGCGGGCGTCGCTTCGACGACCGCAGCCGGTGCGGCCGTCGGCTCGGGCAGCCGCGTTTCGAGCGCCGCATTTTCCTGCGCGAGTCCGCGCAACAGGCCGGCCGCGAGATGCAGGTTGCCGGTCGGTTTCTTGTCTTTCGAGGTGTCCTTAGCCATGGGCGGCTCCGGTAGCGCGCGTCGACGCGATGTATTGGGCCATTTCCGTGACCAGCCTTTCGATTTCCGCGCGGGCTTCCTTCAGGCCCTTCAGGTATCGATTGTGGTGATGGATCGTGGTGCCGAGCGCGAACGTCTGACGATAGACCTCGCGTTGCGCGATCTGGCTGTCGAGCAGATGCTCCCCTATTTCTTCAGCCCTTAGAATTTTTAAAATTTCTTCACGCATTTTAGTTTTTCCATTGACGCTATTCAGCATCAATGCGGAAGAAAGTTGAGGATTTCGAACGGCGCGCATCGACTCGATCATGCGGATCATCGCGACGGTGCTGTACAAGTCGGCCGGCGAAGGCGAAAGCGGCACTAGGCAGAAGTCGGCTACTTCGAGGACGGATGCAATACGCGGATCTTCCAGGTTGCCGGGGCAGTCGACGACGATCACGTCGAAGTTCGCGTCCTGCTTCTTGATCTCACCGCCGATACCGCGGCCCGCGGGAGCCAGCGAAAGGACCGTCATCGGCAGCGTGTTCTCGCCGCTCGTGACCCAACGGACGGAAGTGCCTTGAGGGTCGGCATCGATCAACGCGACCTTGTTACCGCCGGCTTCGAAGGCAGCCGCGATGTTGACGGAGATGGTTGTCTTTCCAGTCCCACCTTTTTGATTACTGACGGCGATCTTGAAAGCCATTAAATTCCTCCACGGAGTTTTTCGTAATATATGCAGTTATTAACGGAATGTCCAGAAAAGCGTTCGAAGCAGAGGATATTTTGTTGATCGTTGTGGTCGTTACGTGACAAGTGGGCCGAATGGCTAAGGCGTTACTCGTACTTATTGATCCAAGAAAACAAGTCAGTCGCTCATGTTTGTAAAATCGAACGACAAGCACGAGCCAGTTCGCCGTCTTCGGCAACGATCGCGAAACCTTTTCTCAGAGAGTTGATGTCTCGTCGTGCTTCAGTCTGAGACGAAATTCGATACAAATCCGGGGCGCTGAGACCCCGGTAACGAGGAAGAGCCGGTTGTCACGTGACAAGTCGCCGGATATCGATTCCTCCGAGTGCTACGTCGAGCGAAAGTTTTCGATTGCGACCTGGAGCGCGGGGTAATCGCTTCACTCTAATTATCGATACACGGGCGCTAAATCGCGGACGTCTACCTGGGAAGATGAGTTGTCACGTGACAAACAATCCCAAGGTGCTGTCTCGGATAGGGGATTTGTGGTCAGTTAAGAATAGTTGTTGCTGGTCGACGCTCGCGGCGTGGAGGCATATTGTCGGGGAAACGCACGAAGTTGATAGTTTTCGCCGAGGTGGTTTGTCCGTGTGTCCATCGGTGAGTTGTCACGTGACAACAGGACGCGATGCCGGGAAGTTCAAGCGATGGCGACTCTATGGCGAGGAGCGCCCCGTTGCTGTCGCAAAGAAACGGCTTGGGGCTGCGAAGGCCTTGGCACGATCGGTTGCGCGGCCAAATTCCTGCCGGCGTGCGGACCCTCAAGGGCGGACGCAATGCTGCCGAGCTCTGTCGCAAAGGCTGCATGGGGCTGTCATGATATGTCCCCATTTATAGGAGCGCGACCCTGCGTTTCCACGCGTGCCGGCCGATAGGGTAGGTTGCTTCGTGGCCGCCAGCCGGTGCCTGCGCTGGTGGACTGTTGATGCCGGAGATAGCCGCAGGTATGAACTGCTACTGGCGCTGAATCCATACGTCAGAGGCATGTAACAACCCAAACGGGTCGGATCGTGAAACATTTCCCGAAAATAAGCACTCGCCCGGAAATCCTTGTCGGGCAATGGTTTGCGCCATATTCTTCATGCTGTTTCACGCAAAACGGATGCTGCACCCTCGGGAAATAGGGGCGTATGAGTTTTCAACGCCCGGGCATTGAAGATTGATACGGCTGCGGCTAGATTTGTTTTGATTGATATGTGATTTGTTGTTTTTGATACGTTTCGGCTGATTCTTCGCGGGATCCGCCGATGAGCCGGGAGGATCGGTGCTCTACCATTGAATTCCCTTGAGCCTCCAATCGAGTACGGGGCGCACCGATATTTAGCGCCAGTTGTCACGTGACAACGCACACGTCGGTCGCGCGATTCATGGAATGGTGGGATTCGGAGTAGATAGAAGTTGACGCCGGGCATTCGTGGGCCGGTAATCGCAGCGCGACCGGTACAACGCAGTCTTCAGAAGAGAGCGGCTACGATCCGCTCAGAGAGCGTCGGTTCAGGGCGATTTATCTGTAGCCGAATGTGAGATCCGAGCTGGGATGCGGCCGCTCGACACGCGTCGGCTGCGGTTTGACGTTCAACAGCGACTGAGTAACCGTCTTCCGAGTCAAGCCCGATGAAGTGAATCGTCCCAAGGCGTGTTGGTTTTGACCATGGCATTGAGCATGGTTAGGAGCTTGCGCATGCAGGCAACAAGCGCGACCTTGGACAGTTTGCCGGCGGCCTTCAGGCGTTGATAGAAGGCTCTGATGGCGGGGTTGTAGCGTGTGGCAGTCAATGTAGCCATGTACAGCACGCGACGGATCGCGAAGCGGCCACCTTGAACCCGTCGTCGCCCATTACGTAAGCCGGAATCGCAAGCAATGGGAGCGACGCCAACGAGGGCTGCAATCTGACGGCGATTGAGCCGGCCCAATTCGGGCAGTTCTGCGATCAGGCAGGCGCTGGATACCGGGCCAATTCCATGTGTGGACTGCAACAGGCGGTCGAGTTCACCGAAGTGCTGGCGTACATGAGCGACCATCTGAGCGTCAATGTCATCGAGTTGTGCCTGGATGGCGGCAATGATAGCCAGCAGACTTGAATGCAGACCAACCGGCGTGATCTGGAGCCGCTGTCGCTCCGAAAGGAGCATGGTGAGTAGTTGGCGCCGTCGGGTCACCAGTGCAGCCAGCCACTGCTGCCGCTCGTCGGGAACGGGACGTAGCAAGCGGGACAGATCGTCCCGACGCAGTAGCACGGAAGCCAGTTCGGCAAGCATACGTGCGTCGATGGCATCGGTTTTCGCCAGACGTCCCATCGAGCGGGCAAAATCGCGTGCTTGCCGAGGGTTGACGACAGCGACCGGCAAACCCGCACCTTGCAAGGCGCACGCCAGCTCGGTCTCGTAGCCACCGGTCGCCTCCATCACGACCAACTGCACGTTCAGCGGCTGAAGGGCAACAGCCAGGGCCGAGTGGCCCTCGGCATCGTTGTTGAATCGACGGATGTCCAGATTGGCACCCAGTACGGAAACATCGACGTGAGCTTTTGCGACGTCAATGCCGACCGTTACGGCAGAAGGAGCAGACATGATCTTCGGATCCCATGCTTGTACATGCGCACTCGATGTAAATGGCGCGCGTAACCGTTCGGGCTTCAGGAAGACCAGCACGGCAACCGTGCGTTTTGTACTCAGTCACGGGCTCCAACACCCAAGCGCGGGGCAAACTGCACGGTCTCGTCTGGCTACCACCAGACTTTACCGTACTGGTCAGTACTGAACATACAAGCGCGGCCGGCCGATCGCGCCCCGCATCGGCCACCGACGTGGCAGGCAGCCGGCAGGTCCGTAAGCCTCTTGTTATACTCGGCGCCGCCCGGGGACGACCCCGGGTCATTCGCTTCAACGGGGACGGCCCCATCCGATACGGTGTACGTCGAGATGGCGTGGGTATGGTTGTTGATCGCCGGTTTGCTGGAAGTGGCCTGGGCGGCCGGCTTGAAATCGTCGGACGGCTTCACGAAGCTCGGTCCGTCGGTGTTTACGATCGTGACGGCGCTGGCCAGCTTCGGGCTGCTCGCGGTCGCGATGCGCCAGCTGCCGCTCGGTACCGCGTACGCGGTGTGGACGGGCATCGGCGCGGTCGGCGCGTTCGTGTTCGGCATCGTGATGATGGGCGAGGCGCTGACCGTCGCGCGCGTCGCGAGCGCGGCGCTGATCGTCGCGGGGCTGGTCGGCCTGAAGCTGTCGTCGGCCGCCTGACGACGGTATCCCGGGTGCGCAGGCGCCCGGGCGCCGCCTTGCCCCGCGGAATTGCGCCGGTCGCCCGCCCAGCCTGTCTATAATGGAACGCATTCGGGCCTGAATCCCGTCGTGCTTCTCGCGGCACGCGGTGCCGGTCGCCACGCGCCGCGCGGCCAATCTGTCCGACCCGATCCGATCAATCGGCAAAACGCACGGAAAGTGCAAGGAGAGGGCCATGATCGAAGCCATTTCGCTCGGCGCGGGGCTCGCGTGGGCGAGCGGCCTGCGCCTGTACCTGACGGTCCTGATCGCCGGCGTGCTGGCGCGGTTCGGCTGGCTCCATCTACCCGACACGCTGGCCGTGCTGATGTCGCCGTGGGTGATCGGCGCCGCGGCCGTGCTCACCGTGACCGAGTTCCTTGCCGACAAGATCCCCGCGTTCGACTCGCTGTGGGATGCCGTGCATACCTTCATCCGCATCCCGGCCGGGGCCGTGCTCGCGGCCGGCGCGCTCGGCCATGCCGACCCGACCATGCTGGCGGTCGCGGGTCTCGCCGGCGGCTCGCTCGCCGGCGCCGCGCACGTGGCGAAGGCCGGCACGCGCGCGCTGATCAACCTGTCTCCCGAACCGATTTCGAACTGGGTCGCGTCGTCGACCGAGGACGGTCTCGTGGTCGGCGGGCTCGTCCTCGCGTTCTTCGTTCCGCTCGCGTTCCTCGTGCTGCTCGCCGCGTTCATCGCGGCGTCGGCGTGGGCGCTGCCGCGTCTGTGGCGCGGCGTGTCGGGCGGTTTTCGCGGGATGGCGAACCACATGGTGTCGCGGCTCAACTCGATCGGAGGGAAACGCGATTGAAGGGGCCGCAACACGCGGCGCAGCCGCCGGCCGGGCCATCCGGCCATGACGGGCGCGCGCATGCGGGCCGCTTCGGTCTGCGCGACCTGATCCACCAGGCTGCCCGGATGACCGCGCGCGACTGGCGCGCGGGCGAACTGACGCTGCTCGTCTTCGCGCTGGTGCTCGCGGTCGCGGCGCTGACGAGCGTCGGCTTTCTCGCCGATCGCCTGCGCCAGGGGCTCGAGCGCGACGCGCGCCAGATGCTCGGCGCCGATTTCGTCGTGCGCGCCGATCATCCGGTCGATCCGTCGTTCGACCGGCAGGCCCGCGCGCTCGGCCTGCGTACCGCGACGACCGCCATTTTTCCGAGCATGATCGCGGCCGCCGCGGGCGGGCAGGCGGCCGACGCGGCGCCGTCGCGCCTCGCGGCCGTGAAGGCCGTGTCGCCCGGGTATCCGCTGCGCGGCGCGGTCGAGATTCTGCCGGCCGGTGCCGCCACTGCGCAGAAGGCGGCCGCGATTCCCGCGCCCGGCACCGTATGGGCCGACCCTGCGCTGCTCGACGCGCTGCACCTGAAGGCCGGCGATACGGTGCGGGTCGGGCTGCGTACATTTACGGTCGCCGCCGCGATCACCCGCGAACTCGATCGCGGCTTTTCGTTCGTCAATTTTTCGCCGCGGCTGATGATGCGCGCGGACGAGCTCGCCGCGACGGGGCTCACCGGCTACGGCAGCCGCGTCACGTACCGGCTGCTGGTCGCCGGCGATGCTCCGGCCATCGCGCGCTTCGAAACGTATGCGCACGCGCGCGTCGACGGCGGGAAGCTGCGCGGCGTCGGGCTCGAGTCGTTGCAGGAAGGGCAGCCGCAGGTGCGGCAGACGCTGGATCGCGCGCGCCATTTCCTGACGCTCGTCGCGCTGCTGACCGCGCTGCTCGCGGCGGTCGCGATCGCGATGGCCGCGCAGCGCTACATGCGGCGTCATCTCGACGGCTGCGCGACGATGCGCTGTCTTGGCGTGAGCCGCCGCACGCTCGGCGCGCTGTTCGCGCTGGAATTCGCCGGCGTCGGCATCGTGTCGGGCGCCGCGGGCGCGGTGCTCGGCTATGCCGGCCACTGGGCGTTGCTGGCCGCGCTCGGCAGCCTGATCGACGTCGTGCTGCCGCCGCCGACGTTGTGGCCGGCGCTGATCGGCATGGGCGCCGCGCTCGTGCTGCTGCTCGGTTTCGCGCTGCCGCCGCTCGTGCCGCTCACGCGCGTGCCGCCGGTGCGCGTGCTGCGGCGCGAGTGGGGCGACGCGTCGCGCACCGCGTGGGCCGCGTACGCGATCGGCGTCGTGCTGTTCGCGGGGCTGCTGATCGTGGCCGCCGGCAACCTGAAGCTCGGCCTGATCGTCGCGGGCGGCTTTGCCGGCGCGCTGGTCGGGTTCGCGCTGATCGCCCGGCTCGTGCTGTTTGCCGCCGCGCGCGCGGTGCGCAATGCGCGCGTGGCCGCGGGCGTCGGCTGGCGTTACGCGCTGGCGTCGCTGCACCGACGCGGCACGGCCAGCGCGCTGCAGATCACCGCGCTCGCGCTCGGCCTGATGTGCCTGCTGCTGATCGCGATCACGCGCAACGACCTCGTGGCGGGCTGGCGGCAGTCGACACCGCCCGATGCGCCGAACCAGTTCCTGATCGACATCCAGCCCGACCAGCGCGCCGATGTCGCGGCCTATCTGGCCGCGCACGGCGTGCGCGACGCCGAGCCCGCGCCGATGGTGCGCGGCCGCCTCGTCGCGATCAACGGCAAGCCGGTGAATCCGGACGCGTACCCGTCCGAAGAGGCGCGCCGGCTCGTCGATCGCGAGTTCAACCTGTCGTATACGACCGAGCTGCCGTCCGACAACCGGATCGTCGAAGGCGACTGGTTCGGCACCGCGGCCACGCCGCAGATCTCGATCGAAGCCGGCCTCGCGAAGACGCTGAACGTGAAACCGGGCGACACGCTGCGCTTCGACGTGACGGGACTGACGGTCGACGCGCCCGTCACCAGCGTGCGCAAGCTCGACTGGGGCTCGTTCCGCGTCAACTTCTTCGTGCTGATGCCGCCGCCCGTGCTGAAGGATTTCCCGGCCGTCTACCTGACCAGCTTCCATCTGCCGGCCTCGGACGCCGCGCTGCTCGATCCGCTGATCGCGCGCTACCCGAACCTGACCGCGATCGATGTCGCGCCAATCCTCGCGCAATTGCAGCGGATGATGCTGCAGGTGGTCGGGGCGGTGCAGTTCCTGTTCGCGTTCACGCTCGCGGCCGGGGTGCTCGTGCTGTACACGGCGCTCGCCGGCTCGCGCGACGAGCGCGTGCGCGAGGCCGCGCTGCTGCGCGCGCTCGGCGCGTCGCGCGCGCAGGTGAACGCGGTGCAGCGCGCGGAATTCGTCGTGGTCGGCGCGCTGGCCGGCGTGCTGGCATCGGCGGGCGCGATCGCGGTCGGCTGGGTGCTCGCCGCGCGCGTGTTCGACTTCCAGCTCGCCGTCGATCCTTGGCTCGTGCCGGCCGGCATCGCGGCCGGTGTCGTCTGCGCCGGTGCGGCCGGCTGGCTGAGCCTGCATAATGTGTTGCGGCGCCCCGCGCTGCAGTCGCTGCGCGACGCCTGAGCGTCGCCCGCGGCCCCGAAGATCCCGTTTCCCGACTATCCGTATGACCGATGTGAATGACGATGCGCCGTCGCAGCCGACGGCGTTCGAGCTCGTGGGCGGCGAAGCCCGCGTGCGCGAAATGGTGGACCGCTTCTACGACCTGATGGACCTCGAGCCGGAGTTCGCGCAGATTCGCGCGCTGCATCCGCCGTCGCTCGACGGTTCGCGCGACAAGCTGTTCTGGTTCCTGTGCGGCTGGCTCGGCGGCCCCGACCACTACATCAGCCGGTTCGGCCATCCGCGGCTGCGCGCGCGGCACCTGCCGTTCCCGATCGCGTCGGTCGAGCGCGACCAGTGGCTGCGCTGCATGGCGTGGGCGATGGAGGATGTCGGGTTGCCGGAGCCGCTGCGCGAGCGGCTCATGCATTCGTTCTACGACACGGCCGACTGGATGCGCAACCGGCCCGGTTGATCGACCGGTACGCCGCTGCCCGCGCGCGGGACGATCTGCGTCTGGGCGCCCGTGCCGCCCGGCGCGACACTGGCCGTTTCCATTCCCCCATCGATACGAGGCTCGCCCGATGACGACACAAGCGCTGTTTCGCGAAGACGCGTACCTCACGCAATGCGAGGCGATCGTCCAGGCCGTCGGCGACGACGGCATCCGGCTCGACCGCACGGTGTTCTATCCGCTCGGCGGCGGCCAGGCCGGCGACACCGGCACGCTGACGCTGCCCGACGGCAGCACGATCGCGATCGCCGACACGCGCAAGGCGAAGTTCGACGGTGCGACGCCCGACGACGCCGTGCACGTGCCCGCGCCGGACCAGGAGGCGAGCGTCGCGACGCTCGCCCCCGGCACGCGCGTGGTCGCGGCGATCGACTGGCTGCGCCGCTACCGGCACATGCGCCTGCATACGGCCGCGCACCTGATGTGCGCGGTGCTGCCGTATGCGGTCGACGGCTGCAGCGTGACGGCCGACTACGTGCGGCTCGATTTCGCGACGTCCGACGCGATCGACCGCGACGACGTCGAGCGGCGCCTCGCGGGCTTCGTCGTCGGCGCGCATCCGGTCACGACCGAATGGATCACCGACGACGAGATGGCCGAGCGGCCCGAACTCGTGCGCACGATGAGCGTGAAGCCGCCGATGGGCCTCGGCCGCGTGCGGCTGCTGCGCATCGAAAACGTCGACCTGCAGCCGTGCGGCGGCACGCATGTGCGCAACACGTCCGAAATCGGTGGGCTGCGGGTCGCGAAACTGGAAAAGAAGAGTGCGCGCACACGGCGCCTCGTACTGGAGTTTGCATGACGATCGATACCGGGAAAGCAGGCGCGGCGGCGCTCGATCCGCAGGCACGGGAGATTCTCGATTTCTGGTTCGGCGCGCCGGGCTCGGCCGAATTCGGGCAGAACCGCACGGTCTGGTTCAATGGCGGCGCGGCATTCGACGACGTGCTGCGCACGCGCTATGGCGCGCTGCTTGACGCTGCATGCGACGGCGCTTGCGATCACTGGGCCGATTCGCCGTCGGGCGCGCTCGCGTTGATCGTCGTGCTCGACCAGTTCTCGCGCAACATCCATCGCGGCACGCCGCGCGCGTTTGCCGCCGATTCGAAGGCGCTCGCGCTCGCGCGCCGCGTCGTCGCGGCCGGCTGGGACGCGCGGTTGCCGAGCGGCCATCACCGTGCGTTCGCGTATCTGCCGTTCGAGCACGACGAGTCGGTCGAGAGCCAGCGCGAGGCCGTGCGTCTGTGCGCGGGCATCCGCGACGAGGCCGGGTGCGAGAGCTATCACCGCTTCGCATTGCTGCATGCGGCGGTCGTCGAGCGCTTCGGGCGCTTTCCGCACCGGAACGCGATTCTCGGCCGCGCGTCGACCGACGAGGAAACGGCGTTTTTGCGAGAGCCCGGCTCGTCGTTCTGACGATCCGGATGTCGACGTGATGACGGAAGGGGCGGCGACCGTTGGGGCGCTGGCGGGCTCGGACCGGCGCCGGTATCGCGCAAGGGCTGCGCACCGGCCGGGCGGATGAGCGCGGCCATTGCCGAAGAAGAAAACGAAGGCGGGCAGGACGGCGCATCGCGCCGCCCGGTGTCACTGCAGGTGCTGTTCGGGCGTGCGCACGTAAACGCGCAGCAACTCGTCGTTGTCGCCCGGGCGGGCGCCCGTCCAGAACAGCTTCCACTCGCTGCCGGGCGCCGGCTCGACGGCCCGCACGCCCTGCACGATCATCCACGTGCAGCGCGTCGTCTTCGCGTCGTCGATCGGCGTGTGCTGGATGCCGGAGAAGTAGTACATCATCGGCGCCTCCGATTCGCCGAACCCGGGCAGGCTCGCCATGCAGTCGCCGTCGTTCCATTCGAGCGCCAGATGCGCGTTCAGGTCGTCGAACACCGAGCGGTAGCTCTTCGCGGCATCGAGCCACGGCAGCAGCAGCGTGTAGACGAGCCCCCACGCGACGAGCGCGCCGGCGCCCCACGACAGCGCGCCGCGCCACCGGCCCGTCGTGCGCAACTTCGGCAGCAGCGTCAGCCAGCCGACCGTCAGTGCGAGCGCGCCGGTCACGAGCGCGGGCTGGATCGGCATCGTCCAGTCGAGCGGCAGCCAGCGGCCGAGCAGCGCGAGATCGGCGCGCGACGCGGCGGGATCGGCCATCACCGCCCAGATCGCCCACGCGAGCACGACGACCGTGCCGAACAGGAGGCGGCTCAGGTAATCCCACGCGAGATGCAGCCGGCGCGGCAGGCGCTCGATCGCCTGCGCGGCGACCAGTGCGAGCGGCGCGAAGAACGGCAGGATGTAGAGCTGGCGCGACGTCGCGGATATTTGCAGCACCACGAGCCCGATACCGGCGAACAGCACGGGCAGCGCGACAGACGGCACGCGCCAGTCACGCCATGCGCCGCGTGCGAGCGCGACGATCGCGAGCGGTGCGATCGGGAAACCAACGGTCAGGAACGCGCGGAGAATGAAGAGCGGCTTGTCGTTTTCTGCCCCGAGCTCGGGGACGGAGAAACCGAAGAAGCGGCCGACGTTGTTGTCCCAGAACCACTTCATGAACAGCGTCTCCGAGCGCAGGAACAGCGCGGTCGGCCAGATCAGCGCGAACGGCGCGAACACGAGCGCGGCAATGCCGAGCGCGCGTGCGAACGAGCGGGTGCGGCAGGCCGGGTAGAGCACCAGTGTGCAGACGAGCGTGGCCGCGAACACGAGCGGCACGAACAGCCCCTTCGCCATCAGCGCGATGCCGACGCCCGCGCCGAAGAGCGGCGCGGCCCACCGGCTCGCCGGGTGCACCGGCAGCCCGTGCCGCATCTGCTGCGCGCGCGCGACGTGCTGCATTACGAGTTCGAGCAGTCCGCAGAACCCCATTGCCGTACCGGCAAACAATGCGACGTCCGTCATCATGTCGTGCACGTGCTTGATGACGACGAGCGTGCCCGCGCTCAGCACGACCGGGCCGAGCACGCGCAGGTCGAACCAGTTCTCCGTCCGGCTGGCCATGCGGGCCGCGCGTGCGATGAAGCCGAACGCGAGCGCGGCGAACAGGGCGCTCGCCAGGCGCGCCGCGTCGTGCAGCGGCATCACGCGCTGCAGCAGCCACGCGAGGCTGGTCGCGACCCACGCGTAAAGCGGCGGCTTTTCCATGAAGGGCAGGCCGGCATTGGTCGGCACGACGAAGTCGCCGGTCTCGAGCATGTGCTGGATGATGCCGAACGTGTAGGTTTCGTCCTGTTTCCACGGATCGTGGCCGAGCACGCCGGGCAGCGTGTACGCGCACACCAGGGCGGCAACGAACACCCAGGCGCGCCAGCCGAGCAGCAGCGCGCGGTCGCGCGCGGGGCTGGCGGCCGCGGTCGATGCGGCAACGGGCGTGCCGGCAACGTCGAGCGTCGCGATGACGTCGGTATCGGCGGTCGAGCGGGTGTGCGCGGCCGAGGCGGGCACGGACGTGCGTCGCCGGCTGGGCGCTGCGGTTCCAGGCATGGAAAAGATCTCGGGTCGAGTCGAGCCGGTCCGGCGACATGGGCTGGACCGATAAGGGGATTACATCCGGCTAACGGACAGGATGTTTAAGACACCTGTCTGAATGACCGCTAGTAGAGCACGGAATTGTTACGGATGTTTACTGAAACTGTCACGGAATTGTGGAGATTTGTGGCGGCGTGACCACGCGGCGTTGTCGACCGCCGTATTGTTGCGCGGCGCGTCAGCTCAGCGGCCGCCGCCGACGTCGAGCAGGGCGCCCGTCGTGTAGGAGGCCGTATCGCCGAGCAGCCAGACGATCGCCTCGGCGACCTCCTGCGCTTCGCCCGCGCGGCCGAGCGGCGTTTGCGCGCCGAGGCGGGCCGCACGGCCCGGCTGGCCGCCGCTTGCATGAATGTCGGTCTCGATCAGGCCGGGGCGTACCGCGTTGACGCGCACGCCGTGCGGGCCGAGTTCCTTGGCGAGGCCGATCGTCAGCGAATCGACCGCGCCTTTCGAGCCCGCGTAGTCGACGTACTCGTTCGGCGAGCCGAGCCGCGATGCGATCGACGACACGTTGACGATCGCGCCGCCGCGGCCGCCGCGGTCGGTCGACAGCCGGCGCGCGGCTTCGCGCGCGCACAGGTAGGCGCCGAGCACGTTGGTATCGAACATCCGCCGCAACCGGTCGACCGGCATGTCGGCGAGCGGCATCGACGGCGCGACGATGCCCGCGTTGTTGACGAGCGCGTCGAGGCGTCCGAACGCGGCCGCAACGGTATCGAACATCGCGACGACGTCCGCCTCGTTCGCGACATCGCCCGCGACGATGCACGCGCGGCCGCCCGCGTCGCGCACGGCCTGCGCGGTCAGTTCGGCCGCCGCCGCGTCGCGCGCGTAGTTGATGCCGACGTCCCAGCCGCGTTCGGCCGCGAGCACGGCGGTCGCGCGGCCGATGCCGCGGCTCGCGCCGGTGATGAGGACGGCCTTGCGGTCGGACGATGCGGTCATCGCGTGCGGGTTCCGGTGAGGGTCACTTCGCTGCGTCGGGCGCCCACTTGTCGCGGGCGGGCGGCTGGTAGCGGCGCAGCCGCTCGATCAGCGCGACGGGTTCGGATTCGACGCACAGCGCGTCGAAATAGGCCGGCCGCATGAAGCCTTCGTCGACCGTATGGCGCAGCAGCGCGATCAGCGGATCGTAGAACGCATCGATGTTGTAGAGCGCGACGGGCTTGCGGTGATAGCCGAGCTGCGCCCACGTGTAGACCTCGAAGAGCTCCTCGAGCGTGCCGGCGCCGCCGGGCATCGCGACGAACGCGTCGGAGAGGTCGGCCATCATTTTCTTGCGATGGTGCATGTCGGGCACGACGTGCAGTTCCGACAGCCCCGTATGGCCGACTTCCTTGTCGACGAGCAGCTCGGGGATCACGCCGACCGCACGGCCGCCGGCCGCCATCACTTCGTCGGCGATCACGCCCATCAGGCCGACGCGGCCGCCGCCGTACACGAGCGTGAGGCCCGCGTCGACGAGCGCGCGGCCGAACGCGCGCGCGGCATCGGCATAGACCGGCCGCACGCCGGACGACGAACCGCAGTAAACGCAGACTGCCTTCATTGCTTCGCGTCCTTGGCGGGGGCCTGCCCACCGGAGACGGGGCTGCCGGCCGGGCGCGGCGAACCGTCGCGCGGCGGCAGGTAGTCGGTGAACTGGCGCTTGGGCAGCTTGCCGGAGACGAGGTCGTCGAACAGCTGGCGCGAACGGCCGCGCAGGTACGGGGCCATGATCGAGATCACGTGCATGCTCACCTGGTGCAGCTCTTCGCGGATCGCGTCCTGGTCGTTGTATTTGCGCGGATGCATCACGTACTGATACGACAGCCAGTATGTCGAGATCACGGCCATGTTGGTGGCGATGACTTCGATCTCGGCGGGCGTCGCGACCATTTCGGCATCGGAGACGAGCAGCTCGCACATGTCGTGTGCGAAGCGCACCTTGTGGCTGATGATCTGCTTGAAGTGTGTCTCGAGCGTGCGGTTGCGTGCGAGCAGGTCGTTGAGGTCGCGATACAGGAACCGGTAGGTCCACATGAAATCGGCCATGTACTGCAGGTACGACCAGGTTTCGTCGATCGTCGGACGATGATCTTCGGGGAAGCGCAGCCGCCGTTCGATCTGCTGCTCGAACTGCGCGAAGATGCTGTTGATGATGTCGTCCTTGTTGCGGAAATGGTAGTACAGGTTGCCTGGACTGATTTCCATTTCCTCGGCGATCGTCGTGGTGGTGACGTTCGGCTCGCCGATCTCGTTGAAGAGTTTCAACGACAACTCGAGAATCCGTTCGCGGGTGCGGCGGGGAGGTTTCGCTTCCATGTCGTCCGGCCCTGTGTGTGCCGGACTGGCGGGCGCTGCAATCGATGCTGCGTGATTCGTCCGGCGCGGGTTGCTGTTCTATGTCTAGCGGACGATTATAAACCGGGGTTTCGCCACATCGGGGCATTTCGTGATCGCGGCCCCGCGCGGCGCATGGTGCAGCGCCGCACGCGGGCAGCGGGAATGGCGCCGGGCGGTTGCCTAGAAGCCGAGCCAGCGTGCGACGACCGGCCCGAGCACGAAGCCCCAGGTCGTCACGCACGCGAACAGCGCGACCGTCACGGCCGCGCTGCCGAGGTCCTTCGCGCGTTTCGACAGTTCGTGACGTTCGAGCGAGATGCGGTCGATCGCGGCTTCGACGCTCGAGTTCAGCAGCTCGACGATCAGCACCAGCAGCACCGAGCCGATCAGCAGCGCGCGCGACGCGGCCGGCACCGGCGCGAATGCGCCGATCGGCAGCATCAGCGCGGCGAGCGTGAGCTCCTGGCGAAACGCGCTTTCCTCGCGGATCGCGACGCGAAACCCGTTCAGCGAATGCTTGAGGGCGAACCACGCGCGCGTGATGCCGCGGTGGCGCTTGTACGGGTTCGGCGGCAGCGGCGCGAGCCGGTCGTCGGGGCCGAGCGGTTCGTGCGCGTGCACGTCCGCGTCGGCGTGCGGCTCTTCCTCGTCGAACGGGCGGTGCCGCGGCGTCGCGGCGGGGGGCGGGATCTTGTCGTTCAGGTCTCGTTTCAAACGGCGGCACCTTCGGCTGGCGAGTACGCGGTCTTCGGCAGCGGCTTCAGATGCGACGCGAACTGCTCGGATGCCGCGCGCCACGAGAAGCGTTCGGCCCACGCGCGCGCAGTCGTGCGTTCGATCTTCAGCGCCTCGAGGCAGGCTTCCTGCAGATCCTCGTGCATCGCGCCGGCATTGCCTTCGCCGAGCACGTCGATCGGACCCGTGACGGGATACGCGGCCACCGGCGTGCCGCAGGCGAGGGCTTCGAGCAGCACGAGGCCGAACGTGTCGGTGCGACTCGGGAATACGAACACGTCGGCCGCAGCATACACCTTCGCGAGCTCCGCCTGTGACAGCACGCCGAGATAGTTCGCCTCCGGGTAGCGCGACTTCAGTTCCGCGAGCGCGGGGCCTTCGCCCGCGACCCACTTCGAGCCGGGCAGGTCGAGGCGCAGGAACGCCTCGACGTTCTTCTCGATCGCGACGCGGCCCACGTACAGGAAGATCGGCCGCGCGGTGTTGAGCACCTTCGACTCCATCGGCCGGAAGATGTCGAGGTCGACGCCGCGGGTCCACAGCACGACGTTCGTGAAGCCGAATTTCTCGAGGTCCTGCTTGACGACCGGGGTCGGCGCCATCACCGCGAGCGACGGGCCGTGGAACCAGTGCAGGAAGCGGTAGGTCGCCGCGAGCGGGATGCCGAAGCGCGCCTGCACGTATTCCGGAAAGCGCGTGTGATACGCGGTCGTGTACGGCAGCTTGCGGGCGCGCGCATAGCGCCGTGCGGCGAGGCCGAGCGGGCCTTCGGTCGCGATGTGCAGCGCGTCGGGTGCGAACGCATCGATCCTTGCGCGCAGCTTGCGGTACGGCAGGATCGACAGGCGGATCTCGGGGTAGGTCGGGCAGGGCACCGTGCGGAATTCCAGCGGCGTCAGCAGCTCGACGCGATGGCCGAGCGCCGTGAGTTCGCGCGATGTGCTCTTCAGCGTGCGCACGACGCCGTTGACCTGCGGTTCCCACGCGTCGGTGACGATCATGATCTTCATCGCGGCATGTCCTGTAAGTAGGGTTGTGTCAGGCAGCGGCCTTGGCCTTGCGCGACGTGGTCTCCGACGGTGCGGTGCGCATCACCGTCCAGTAGACGATCTTCAGTTCGCCTTCCATCGTTTCGACGAGCGCGGACAGGCTTTCGACCCAGTCGCCGTCGTTGCAGTACAGCACGCCGTCGATGTCGCGGATCTCGGCCTTGTGGATGTGGCCGCACACGACGCCGTCGCAGCCGCGGCGGCGCGCCTCGTCGGTCATCACGGTCTCGAACTGCGAGATGAAATTGACCGCGTTCTTGACCTGGTGCTTCAGGTACTGCGACAGCGACCAGTACTGGAAGCCGAGCCGGCTGCGGATCCGGTTGAACCAGCGGTTCAGCACGAGGATCAGCGTGTAGAGCGTGTCACCGAGGTACGCGAGCCACTTCGCGTGCTGGATCACGCCGTCGAACAGGTCGCCGTGCACGATCCACAAACGTTTGCCTGCGAGCGTCGTGTGAAATGCCTCGCCGCGCACCTGGATGTCGCCGAACGCGAGATCGCAGAACTGCCGCGCGCCTTCGTCGTGGTTGCCGGGGATGTAGACGACCTGCGTGCCCTTGCGCGCCTTGCGCAGGATCTTCTGCACGACGTCGTTGTGCGCCTGCGGCCAGTACCAGCCTTTCTTCAGCTGCCAGCCGTCGATGATGTCGCCGACGAGGTACAGGTATTCCGAATCGTTGTGACGCAGGAAATCCAGCAGGTAGGGCGCCTGACAGCCGCTCGAGCCGAGGTGGATGTCGGACAGCCAGATGGTGCGGTAGCGGTGGGCGGACGGCTCCGGGTCCTCGTGCTGGGTGGTGTGCGCAACGGGCGGCTTGTGCGACACCACGCCGTCGGTTGCCCCCGAGCCGGACAGGAACGCAGTGGCGGCGCGGGCGCCGATGGGGTGACGAAACAGTGAGGTCGCGGACGTTTTCTGGCCCATGCATGACTCGCGCCGGTTGACATTACCGGCATTCCGCCATGCGGGCGTGACTGTGCCGTGACAGTCACGAGACGTTCTTATTACGACCGTCGAAGGGTGTTTAGCAGTGAATGAACGGGCGTTGCGTAACCTGTCGCACTGAACGCTCGGGGCGTGTCAGGCCAGGCTCCGCGGCTCGATGAGGGCGCCGGGCGAGGGGCTTTCGTCTGGTGAATGCGGCGACGCGTCAGCGTGGTATCGCGACGACGCGCGTGCGGGCGATCCGGTCGTGCGGGAACTGGCGTCCGGCGTGCAACCGGGCGGCACCGGCCCACGCGACGACCCATGCGGCGGCGAGCGCAAGCGTGACGGGTACCGACAGGCCCAGGAGCGGATGCAGCGCGAGCGGCGGCAGGAACCACAGCCAGCCGAGCACGTAGCGGACGAGCGCGTGGCCGGCGCTCAACGGCCGGCCGTTCGCCGATTCGAGCCGCAGCCGCCAGGTTTTCATCGGCAGCGTCTGGCCGCCGTGTGTCCAGAACCAGACGAAATACGCGCCGACGACGAGCGCGATCCACGCGGCAAGCAGGTTGTGATGAACGAGGCCGTTGCGTTGCTGCGTCGCGAGGCTGAACGCGAGCCCCGCGAAGAACACGACGCCGAACAGCAGCACGCCTTCGTAGAGCAGTGCGGCGAGGCGCCGCCGCACGGACGGCGCGGCGGCCGGGGTCTCGGAAGCGCGGGCGTTCGCCACGGCCGCTCAGGAGCCCTTGAACAGCGAAGGCGCGTCGGCGGGCGACACCGGCGCCACGGCGGCCGGGGCCGATGCGGTGCCGGACGTCGACGACGCGGGCACCGGCTGCGCGGCGGCGCCGGTCGACGCGGGCGCCGGAGCGGCGGCCGCGCCGCTCGCCGGGTGTTCGTGCGAGTTGACGAGGCGGCGGACGTCGCGGTCCGCGACGGTCGGCGGCGCGCTGACGACGCTCGGCTTGCGGCGGCGCTCGGCGGCGGCAAGCCGTTCCTTCTGCTCCTCGGGGAGTTGCTGGTAGGCCTTCCATGCGCGCTCGCGCGCCTGCGCGGACAGCTCCTTCGCGCTCTGGTAGTTCTCGCGCGCGACGCGGCGCTGCTCGGGCGTCATCTTCGCCCACTCGGCCATGCGCTCCTGCAGGCGCTTCTGGTCATCCGGCGACAACTTCGCGAAACGCGATGCGATCTTCAGCCATTTTCGCTTGCGAGCATCGCTGAAGCCGTCCCACTGGTCGGCGAACGGCGCGAGGGCCGCGTGCTGCGCCGGCGTGAGGCGCGCCCACGCCAGCGGGCCGGCGGCGGCCGGCAGCGGCAAGGGCAGGGGCAGCGGGGGCAGTTCGGTGGTGAGTCCGGCCGCGGCCGATGCCGGCGCGGCAGGGTTGGCGGTCGCGACGGGCGTCGTCGCGGGGGCCGGGTGGAATCGGGGATACGTGGCGACGTAGGAAACGGCGATCGCGATCACGCATCCGAAAAATACGGCCAGGCCGCGCTTCTGACTCACCCGTACGATCCCCTCGTTATTGTCTGTTAGTGAGCGCGTGAAAGATACGCGTTGAACCCGTGGTCGAGATACGCGTTGAGCGGCAGGTCGTCGCTGAGCATCGCCGCGTCGATGTCGGCGAGTTCGGCGGTGCGCTGCATGTCTTCCCAGTACGCGATGCCGACGAGCCCCGCGAGCAGCAATGCGAGCGGCCACGCGCGCAGCAGGCGGCGCGCGAACGACGTCGGCCGGCGATTCGCGGGCGTCGGGCCGTAGGCACCGGCCGCGCCGGCGAAGGCCGGCACGAACACCGGCGCGGTCGCGGCTTCGGGCTTCTTGCGCGCGAGCGCGGCCCGGCGGGCGACGGCCAGCCGATCGGTGGTCGCGGCAGGCAGGGCGGCCGCGCGCTCGTCCAGCGCGCGGCGCACCTTCAGCGCGAATTCGTGTTCTCGGTTTGCGGAGCTCATAGCGTGATTCCTTTGGCCTTGAGCGCTTGCGCCAGGGTGTGAGTGGCTCGCGAGCAGTGCGTCTTCACGCTGCCCTCGGAGCACCCCATTGCGGCGGCAGTCTCGGCGACATCCATATCTTCCCAATAACGCATCAGGAACGCTTCCCGTTGACGCGTCGGAAGCTTCTGGATTTCTTCGTCGATCAGGGCCAGAACCTGCTCTCTTTCGAGGCGGTGCTCGCTGCTTTCGACGCCCGCGTTGTCATCCGCGGATTCGAGCGTTTCGAGCGGGTCGAAGTCGTCGTCGTCGGTGTTGTTCAACGACGAGAAGAGCGTCACCCACGTGTTGCGGACCTTCTGCCGGCGGAACCAGTCGTGGATCGCGTTCTGCAGGATTCGCTGAAACAGCAGCGGCAGCTCGGCCGACGGCCGGTCGCCGTACTTCTCCGCGAGCTTGATCATCGCGTCCTGCACGATGTCGAGCGATGCATCGTCGTCACGCACGGCGTACGCAGCCTGCTTGAACGCGCGCCTTTCGACGCCCGCCAGAAAGTCGGCGAGTTCCTTGTCTGATGCCATTCCGTGAAGGTATGCGCTGCGGCCCGCTGCGTGGTGTAAAAGGTCGAAAAATTTCGTAAAACCCGCGGATGCTATCAAATTTTCGCGCGGCTTGGCACCGGGTCGGGCGCCGCAGTTGCGCGCGAGCCGCGCCGGCGGGGCGCCGGGCGGCGCGCATGATGCGCTGCGGGATATTTTGCTTGACGGCCCCATCACGACCCGCTATCGTCAGCGATTCGCAACATGAAGTGATGGTCTCATTTGAGGCTGGCCCAAGAAGCCCGCCCTTCAAACTGGACGCGCCGCTTGAACCCGAGCCACAAGCCCGGCAGAGAGCACCCGATCAATTTTTTGCCGAAAATTCGAAAGGTCAAAATGAACATGCCCAGCGCGGAATTCTCCACGTCGGAACCCCTTTCCCCTCCCGATAGCGACTCCATCGGCGGCACCGTGCTCATGAAGGCACTGGCCGACGAAAACGTCGAATTCATCTGGGGCTACCCCGGCGGCTCGGTTCTCTACATCTACGACGAGCTGTACAAGCAGGACAAGATTCAGCACGTGCTGGTGCGCCATGAACAGGCGGCCGTGCACGCAGCCGATGCGTATGCGCGCTCCACCGGCAACGTCGGCGTCTGCCTCGTGACGTCGGGCCCCGGTGTCACCAATGCGGTGACCGGCATCGCAACGGCCTACATGGATTCGATCCCGATGGTCGTGATCAGCGGCCAGGTGCCGACGGCCGCGATCGGTCAGGATGCGTTCCAGGAATGCGACACCGTCGGCATCACGCGTCCGTGCGTGAAGCACAACTTCCTCGTGAAGGACGTGCGCGACCTCGCGGAAACCGTCAAGAAGGCGTTCTATATCGCCCGCACCGGCCGTCCGGGCCCGGTGCTGATCGACATCCCGAAGGACATCTCGAAGACGCCGTGCCAGTACGAGCCGATCAAGAGCGTGTCGCTGCGTTCGTACAACCCCGTCACGAAGGGCCATTCGGGTCAGATCCGCAAGGCCGTGTCGCTGCTGCTGACGGCGAAGCGTCCGTACATCTACACGGGGGGCGGCATCATCCTCGCCGACGCGTCGCGTGAACTGAACCAGTTCGCGGACCTGCTCGGCTACCCGGTCACGAACACGCTGATGGGCCTCGGCGGCTATCGCGCGTCGGACAAGAAATTCCTCGGCATGCTCGGCATGCACGGCACCTACGAAGCGAACATGGCGATGCAGCACTGCGACGTGCTGATCGCGATCGGCGCCCGCTTCGACGACCGCGTGATCGGCGACCCGGCGCACTTCGCGTCGCGCCCGCGCAAGATCATTCACATCGACATCGACCCGTCGTCGATCTCGAAGCGCGTGAAGGTCGACATCCCGATCGTCGGCGACGTGAAGGAAGTGCTGAAGGAGCTGATCGAGCAGTTGCAGACGGCCGAGCATGGCCCCGACACCGAAGCGCTCGCGCAATGGTGGAAGGACATCGAAGGCTGGCGCGCGAAGGACTGCCTGAAGTACGACCGCGAAAGCGAGATCATCAAGCCGCAGTACGTGGTCGAGAAGGCGTGGGAGCTGACGGACGGCAATGCGTTCGTGTGCTCGGACGTCGGCCAGCACCAGATGTGGGCCGCGCAGTTCTACCGTTTCAACAAGCCGCGTCGCTGGATCAACTCCGGCGGCCTCGGCACGATGGGCTTCGGCCTGCCGGCGGCGATGGGCGTCAAGATGGCCCATCCGGACGACGACGTGCTGTGCATCACGGGCGAAGGCTCGATCCAGATGTGCATCCAGGAACTGTCGACCTGCCTGCAGTACGACACGCCCGTGAAGATCATTTCGCTGAACAACCGCTACCTCGGCATGGTCCGCCAGTGGCAGCAGATCGAATACAGCAAGCGCTATTCGCATTCGTACATGGATGCGCTGCCGGATTTCGTGAAGCTCGCCGAAGCGTACGGCCATGTCGGCATGCGGATCGAAAAGACTTCGGATGTGGAGCCGGCGCTGAAGGAAGCGCTGCGCCTGAAGGACCGCACCGTGTTTCTCGACTTCCAGACCGATCCGACCGAAAACGTCTGGCCGATGGTACAGGCCGGCAAGGGCATCACCGAGATGCTGCTCGGATCGGAAGATCTGTAACGGCGCGACGCGCGCCCGGCCCGATGCGGCCGCCTTCACGAAGGGCGGTGCGGCACGCGGCGGCGCGCGGCGCGAGTGAATCGACACGGACACATTCTGGAAGAAGCGAACATGAGACACATCATTTCCGTCCTGCTGGAGAACGAACCGGGCGCGCTGTCGCGCGTGGTCGGCCTGTTTTCCGCACGCGGCTACAACATCGAAACCTTGACGGTGGCGCCGACCGAAGATCAATCGCTGTCGCGGCTCACCATCGTTTCCATTGGCTCCGACGACGTGATCGAACAGATCACGAAGCATCTGAACCGCCTTATCGAGGTGGTGAAAGTGGTGGACCTGACCGACGGTGCACACATCGAACGCGAGCTGATGCTGATCAAGGTACGTGCAGTGGGCAAGGAGCGCGAAGAAATGAAGCGGATGTCGGACATTTTCCGCGGCCGCATCATCGACGTGACCGAGAAGACCTACACGATCGAATTGACGGGCGCGAGCGACAAGCTCGACGCATTCATCCAGGGGCTGGACGCGGGCGCGATCCTCGAGACCGTGCGCACCGGCAGCTCCGGCATCGGACGCGGCGAGCGCATCCTGAAGGTGTGATGCCGACATAGCCAAAGAGGCACGCCGGGTGCGCCGTCATGTCCCGGCCCGCAGTACTCCATCCGAACGAATTATTGAATTTTTTGAATTAGCGAAGGAACCATCATGAACGTTTTCTACGACAAAGACGCTGACCTCTCCCTCATCAAGGGCAAGCAAGTCACGATCATCGGCTACGGCTCGCAAGGCCATGCACACGCGCTGAACCTGAAGGACAGCGGCGTGAACGTGACGGTCGGCCTGCGCAAGGGCGGCGCGTCGTGGAGCAAGGCCGAGAACGCCGGCCTGTCGGTCAAGGAAGTCGCGGAAGCGGTGAAGGGCGCGGACGTCGTCATGATGCTGCTGCCGGACGAGCAGATCGCCGACGTGTACGCGAAGGAAGTCCACGCGAACATCAAGCAGGGCGCGGCGCTCGCGTTCGCGCACGGCTTCAACGTCCACTACGGCGCGGTGATCCCGCGCGCCGACCTCGACGTGATCATGATCGCGCCGAAGGCACCGGGCCACACCGTGCGCGGCACGTACTCGCAAGGTGGCGGCGTGCCGCACCTGATCGCGGTTGCGCAGAACAAGTCGGGCGCGGCGCGCGACATCGCGCTGTCGTACGCGGCAGCGAACGGCGGCGGCCGTGCCGGCATCATCGAGACGAACTTCCGTGAAGAAACCGAAACCGACCTGTTCGGCGAGCAGGCCGTGCTGTGCGGTGGCACGGTCGAGCTGATCAAGGCAGGTTTCGAGACGCTGGTCGAAGCCGGCTACGCGCCGGAAATGGCGTACTTCGAGTGCCTGCACGAACTGAAGCTGATCGTCGACCTGATCTACGAAGGCGGCATCGCGAACATGAACTACTCGATCTCGAACAACGCCGAGTACGGCGAGTACGTGACGGGCCCGCGCATCGTCACGGAAGAGACGAAGAAGGCGATGAAGCAGTGCCTGACCGACATCCAGACGGGCGAGTACGCGAAGAGCTTCATTCTCGAGAACAAGGCAGGCGCCCCGACGCTCCAGTCGCGTCGCCGCCTGACGGCCGAGCACCAGATCGAGCAGGTCGGTGCGAAGCTGCGTGCGATGATGCCGTGGATCGCGAAGAACAAGCTCGTCGACCAGACGAAGAACTGAGCATCCCGTGCTGTTCCGGCCCTTCGAGCGAAGGGCCGGCATCAAAAAGCCGTCCGAAGGCAGCAGTGCCCCGGGCGGCTTTTGTTATGCTACGGGCTTTGCAATTCACCGAACACAGAACGAATCCATGAACTATCCTCATCCGATCATCGCGCGCGAAGGCTGGCCGTTCATCGCGATTGCAGCCGTCATCGCGCTGTTGATCCATGCCGTCGGGGGCTTCGGCTTCGCGTGGCCGTTCTGGCTGCTGCTCGTCTTCGTCGTCCAGTTCTTCCGTGACCCGCAGCGCCCGATCCCGGCGCAGCCGAACGCGGTGCTGTGCCCGGCGGACGGCCGCATCGTCGCGGTCGAGACCGCGCAGGATCCGTACGCGAACCGCGAAGCGCTGAAGATCAGCGTGTTCATGAATGTCTTCAATGTCCATTCGCAGCGCTCGCCGGTCGATGGCGCGATCAGCAAGGTCGAGTACTTCCCGGGCGCGTTCCTGAACGCGGCGATCGACAAGGCGTCGACCGAGAACGAGCGCAATGCGGTCGTGATCCAGACGGCGAGCGGCAAGACCGTCACCTCGGTGCAGATCGCCGGCCTGATCGCGCGCCGGATCCTCTGCTACGTGCGCGCCGGCGAGCCGCTGTCGCGCGGCCAGCGCTACGGTTTCATCCGCTTCGGTTCGCGCGTCGACGTGTACCTGCCGCTCGGCAGCCGCGCGAAGGTGTCGATCGGCGAGAAGGTCTACGCGTCGTCGACGATCCTCGCCGAGCTCGAGCAGTAAGCGGCGGGGCGCACGATGGCCGCATTCAAACCGCGTCGGCCGCGCAACGGCTCCGGCCAGACGCCACGCCCGTTCCGCCGCAACAAGGTGATGGCGCCCGATCCGGCGCCGCTCGAAAGCCGCCGCGCCGCGCGCCAGCGGTTCCTGAAGACGCGCGGCATCTATCTGCTGCCGAACGCATTCACGACCGCCGCGCTGTTCTGCGGCTTCTTCGCGGTCGTGCAGGCGATGAACGTGCGCTTCGAGATCGCCGCGATCGCGATTTTCGTCGCGATGGTGCTCGACGGGATGGACGGGCGCGTCGCGCGCATGACCCATACGCAGAGCGCGTTCGGCGAGCAGTTCGACAGCCTGTCGGACATGGTGTCGTTCGGCGTCGCGCCCGCGCTCGTGATGTACGAGTGGGTACTGAAGGATCTGGGCCGCTGGGGCTGGCTCGCCGCGTTCGTCTATTGCTCGGGCGCCGCGCTGCGCCTCGCGCGCTTCAACACGAACATCGGCGTGGTCGACAAGCGCTTCTTCCAGGGGCTGCCGAGCCCGGCCGCCGCCGCGCTGATCGCGGGCTTCGTGTGGCTCGCGACCGACAACCGCGTGCCGATGAAGCTCGGCTGGCTGCCGTGGGTCGCGTTCGCGCTGACGATCTACGCGGGCGTGACGATGGTGTCGAACGCGCCGTTCTACAGCGGCAAGGCGCTCGACGTGCGGCACCGTGTGCCGTTCGCGGCCATCCTGCTCGTCGTGGTCGCGTTCGTGCTCGTGTCGTCCGATCCGCCGCTGATGCTGTTCTGCCTGTTCGTGTTGTACGGGCTGTCCGGCTACGTGTTCTGGGCCTACCAGGCCATCCGCGGGCGCGCCAATCCGGCGCGCTCGTCGCAGCGCGATCACTGACTCCGGCGCGCGATTTGCCCGAAAACGGCGGCCTCGGGGCCGCCGTTTTCATGTGCCCCTTTTTCGAGCCGGGGGCGCGTCGATCCCCGGGTGCCGTCCGATTGCGCGGCCAACCGAATGTCGCTATAGTCTTTGGCATGACTGCATTTCCCCGCCTCTCCCTCCTTCTAGCCGGTGCGCCGCTACGCGCGCCAGCTTTGGCGCGCCTGCCGCGCTGACCGTTCTCGCCCTCCGTCTCAAGCCTCGTCTGTTGTTGAGCGTCGCCAGCGGTGGCGCGATCTCGTTACGTTTGACTTCCGTATAAAAGAGCCCTGGAGCCCCCCATGACAGACAAGCTGATCATTTTCGATACGACGTTGCGTGACGGCGAGCAATCGCCCGGTGCATCGATGACGAAGGAAGAGAAAATCCGTATCGCGAAGAATCTCGAGCGGATGAAGGTCGACGTGATCGAGGCCGGCTTCGCCGCCAGCTCGAACGGCGATTTCGACGCGATCCACACGATCGCCGGTCTCGTGAAGGACAGCACGATCTGCTCGCTGGCGCGGGCCAACGACAAGGACATCCAGCGCGCGGCCGACGCGCTGAAGCCGGCCAACAGCTTCCGGATCCACACGTTCATCGCGACGTCGCCGCTGCACATGGAGAAGAAGCTGCGGATGACGCCCGACCAGGTGTTCGAGCAGGCGCGCCTCGCGGTGCGTTTCGCACGCAAGTTCACCGACAACGTCGAGTTCTCGCCGGAAGACGGCAGCCGCTCGGACATGGATTTCCTGTGCCGCGTGCTGGAAGCCGTGATCGCGGAAGGCGCGACGACGATCAACATCGCCGATACGGTCGGCTACGGCGTGCCGGAACTCTACGGCAACCTCGTGAAGACGCTGCGCGAGCGCATTCCGAACTCGGACAAGGCGATCTTTTCGGTGCACTGCCACAACGACCTCGGGATGGCGGTCGCGAACTCGCTCGCCGGCGTGAAGATCGGCGGCGCGCGTCAGGTCGAGTGCACGATCAACGGTCTCGGCGAGCGCGCGGGCAATACGTCGCTCGAGGAAATCGTGATGGCCGTGAAGACCCGCAAGGACTATTTCGGCCTCGACGTCGGCATCGACACGTCGCAGATCGTGCCGACGTCGAAGCTCGTGTCGCAGATCACCGGCTTCGTCGTGCAGCCGAACAAGGCGGTGGTCGGCGCGAACGCATTCGCGCACGCGTCGGGCATTCACCAGGACGGCGTGCTGAAGGCGCGCGACACCTACGAGATCATGCGCGCGGAAGACGTGGGCTGGACCGCGAACAAGATCGTGCTCGGCAAGTTGTCGGGCCGCAACGCGTTCAAGCAGCGCCTGCAGGAGCTCGGCGTGTCGCTCGACAGCGAAGCGGAATTGAATGCCGCGTTCATGCGCTTCAAGGATCTGGCCGACCGCAAGGCGGAGATCTTCGACGAGGACATCATCGCGATCGTGTCCGAGGAGTCGGCGCTCGCGCAGGAGCAGGAGCACTTCAAGTTCGTGTCGCTGTCGCAGCGTTCGGAAACGGGCGAGCAGCCGCAGGCGAAGGTCGTGTTCGCGGTCGAAGGCAAGGAAGTGACCGGCGAGGCGCGCGGCAACGGCCCGGTCGATGCGACGTTCAATGCGATCGAGGGTGAGGTCGGCAGCGGGTCCGAGCTGCTGCTGTACTCGGTGAACGCGATCACGACCGGCACGCAGGCGCAGGGCGAAGTGACCGTCCGGCTGTCGAAGAGCGGGCGGATCGTCAACGGCGTCGGCACCGATCCGGATATCGTCGCCGCGTCCGCGAAGGCGTACATTTCCGCGCTGAACAAGCTGCACTCGAAGGACGACAAGGTCAACCCGCAGCGCTCGTAAGCGCCGCGCGTCACGTTGCCCGAAACGCCCCGTGCGGCCCTGCGCCGCCGGGGTGTTTTTTCATCGGCCGCTCATTCGGCGGCCGGCGCGCGGAACAGCCAGCGGCGCGCCGCCGTGCGTGGCGCCGGCTGGCGCCGGCGGAACTCGACCGCGATCCCGCGCCGCGGCGCATCGGCGACGAACGCATCGAGCAGTTCGAGCACGTCGTGATCGATGTAGTCGGCGCGCGTCGCGTCGATGATCACCGCCGCGCGGTCCGGAATGTGCCGCAGATGGTGCTTGACCTGTACCTTGCCCAGAAACGACACGTCCTTGCGGAACGACAGCAGGAAGTGGTCGTCATGCTGCGCGAGCGTGACGGGGCTCTTCAGGTTCGCGACGGCGACGGCGAGCACGCTGCACGCGAGGCCGAGCGCGATGCCGAACAGCAGGTCGACCGCCAGCACGCCGACGATCGTCGCGGCGAACGGCACGAACGCGGCCGGCCCCTGTTTCATCACCGAGCGAAACAGCGCCGGCTTCGCCAGCTTGAAGCCCGTGTGGATCAGGATCGCGGCGAGGCTCGCGAGCGGGATCAGGTTGATCAGCCCGGTGAGCGCGAACACGCTGGCGAGCAGCAGCACCCCGTGGACGATCGCCGACATCCGGCTTTGCGCGCCCGCGTTGACGTTTACCGAGCTGCGCACGATCACCGACGTGATCGGCAGGCCGCCGACCGCGCCCGCGACGAGATTGCCGACGCCCTGGGCCTTCAGTTCGCGGTCGGGTTGCACCGGCCGGCGCTTCGGGTCGATCTGTTCGACCGCTTCGAGGCTCAGCAGGGTTTCGAGACTGGCGACGACCGCGAGCGTGATCGCGACGCGCCACACGTCCGGATTGACGAGCTGCGCGAAGTTGGGGCCGAGCTCCGCGTGCTTGAGCGATGCCGCGAATGCGGTGAACGATCCGAGTTCGGGCAAGGTGACGCGGTGGGCGGCGCCCGGCGCGACCGCGGGCGCGACGACACCCAGCACCAGCGTCGCGCCGATGCCGAGCACGACCACCGCGAGCGGCGCGGGCACCGAGCGCACCAGCGCGAAGCGGCGCAGCGCGGGGGTGTCCCATGCCACCAGCAACGCGAGCGACGCGAGCGCGATGGCCGTGGCGGCCCATGCGACCGGCAGCCCCGGCCAGTTCGCAAACGATTGCGCGGCCGAGCCGCCAATGCCGAAGGCGAACGGAATCTGCTTCACGATCAGCAGCAGGCCGATCGCGGCGAGCATGCCCTTGATGACGGGCGACGGCACGTAGGCGGCGAAGCGGCCGGCGCGCAGCATGCCGAAGCCGAACTGCAGCACGCCGGACAGCAGCACCGCGAGCAGGAACGCGGAGAAGCTGCCGAGTTGCGCGATCCCTTCGACGACGATCACGACGAGGCCGGCGGCCGGTCCGCTGACGGACAGCGACGAGCCGCTCAGCAGCGCGACGACGATGCCGCCGACGATGCCCGACACGAGCCCGGCGAACGGCTCGACGCCGGAGGCGTTGGCGATACCGAGACAGAGCGGTAGCGCAACGAGGAAAACGACGATGCCGGCGACGATGTCGCGCGGCAGGGTGGACAGGCGCTCGTTCAGTTTCATGGTTGGGGTGGTTTCGTTGGCAGGGAGGGCAGGGCGCGGGTCAACCGAGCGCGGCGGCGGTCGCGACAGGTTCGGGCTCGGCTTCGGTCGGCAATGCCGCATAGCCGGAATCGAGCTCCTTCAGGCGGCCGTCGGCGAGCGAAAAGATCCAGCCGTGCACGAGCGGCGGCCGTTCGCGACCGCGCACGATCGGCGACGCGCGCAGCAGCCGCACCTGTTCGAGCACGTTCAGCTCGGCGAGGCGGTCGGCGGCGGCCATGTCGTCGAGCCCGTCGAGCGTGTCGCGATGGCGCCGCGCGAGCGCGCAGAGCGGTGCGATGCGGCGCGCGACGTGCGGCAGGTCGGCGGGCGGCGGCAGCAGCGATGCGCGCACGCCGCCGCATCCGTAGTGGCCGCACACGATCACGTGATCGACCTTCAGCACCCGCACCGCGTACTCGAGCACGCTGGCGGAATTGTCGTCGTCGGGATGGAACAGGTTCGCGATGTTGCGATGGACGAACAGCTCGCCGGGCGCGCAGTGCGTGATGGTTTCCGCCGGCACGCGGCTGTCGGCGCAGCCGATCCACAGGACGCGCGGGTTCTGGCCGCGCGCGAGCGCGTCGAAGAAGCCGGGCGTGTGTTCGCGCGTCTCGCGGGCCCAGGCAATGTTGGCAACCAGCATGCTCTTGGGGCGATTCATGAGGACTCCTTTGTGATAAAGGCAAATAAATATCGGCCGAAATGGCGCAAGCGCATTCTTTCTAAATTGAAAGGTTGAATTTCGACTGATATTAGGGGTATGCCCTAGCACTCCGGGTGAACTGAAACAAATTGTTTCAAATTGATTGGGCATAGTGCATTGCATGCACCAGCGCGACGCATGACATGCACGGCCCATGCCTGTATGCGCGCAGTGGCCCGCATGACGGGGCGTTCAGCGGCTTGCCATCGGAATGTCAGGAATCGGAAAAGATTTCCGTCTTGTTCTTCGAATTAAATAAGACGACGGAAAAAATGAAATGGCCATTCACGCAATAATTCGTAAATGGCCATTGCGACAATTGCGCTTGAATGCGCAATCGGTCAGAACAGGGTGCGGCGATCGGGATCGTGCAGCGGGTCCGGCGTTTTCTGCGTGGTGCGCAGGATGCCCTGCGGATCGAAGTAGAAGCTGTACATCATGTACCAGACGTTGTCCTCGAGATACCGGTACGTCCACACCTCGCGTTTCATCAGCGGGAAGTAGGACGTCTCGACCGGGCGTCCGAAATTGACGAGGACGTCGGTCTTCGTCCACTTGCCGATCTCCGCGCGATAGAACTCGCTCGGCTGCAGCACCTGACGCACGTTGACGATCCGGTGGGCCGCATCGACGTCGGCCGCGACCGTGATTTCGCCCATTGGCTGGGTCGGCCACATCAGGCGCTTGCCGCCGCCGGGCAGGTCGTAGATCTCGCGCGGCGGGCCCATGCGTGCGACGATCGCCGACTCGTCCTGGCCGGCCTGGTATTGCTGCCACGGTTGCGCGCAACCGGCCAGCAGCGCGGTAGCGCAGACGGCCAGCACCGGCAGGCGCGCGGGAATGCGAATGCGCATCGGATTCTCCAGAACACGGAAACAAGTCCCGTTTTATCACGGACGGCGCGCGACGGCGCATCGCATGCGAAAAATCGGTGCGGATCGCAGCTGTCGCGCTTGCGGGCGGCGGTCGCGGCGGCCTATGATCCGCGCTTCTCGGGCAGATTGAAGGGCAGGTGGCCGATGCAGGGTTGGAAGCGGTGCGCGCTCGCGTGGAGCGCGGGGTGGATGCTGGCGTCGTCCGCGTTTGCCGGTGGCGAGCCGGTGCGGATCGCGCTGATCGAAGGGATGTCGGGCCCGTTCGCGAACGCGGGGGCGGCGGTCGAGCGCAACCTGCGTTTCGGCGTCGAGCAGGTCAACGCGGCGGGCGGCGTGAAGCTGCGCGATGGCACGCATCCGCTCGAACTCGTCGTGCTCGACAGCAAGGGCAGCCCGGAGGAGGCGCTCGTGCAATTGCGCGCGGCGGCCGACCGCCATATCGGCTTCGTCGCGCAGGGCAACAGCTCGGCCGTCGCGGCCGCGCTCGTCGCGGCGCTCGACAAGCTGAACGTGCGCAATCCGGACAGCCGGATGCTGTTCCTGAACTATTCGGCCGACGATCCGGCGCTGACCGGCGCGCGTTGCAGTTTCTGGCATTTCCGCTTCGATGCGCATGCCGGCATGCGGATGGCCGCGCTCGCGGACGTGATGGCGCGCGATCGCGCGCTGCGCAAGGTCTATCTGCTGAACCAGGACTACAGCTTCGGCCACGACGTTAGCACCCTCGCACGGCAGGCGCTGGCCGCGCGGCGCCCGGACGTGACGATCGCGGGCGACGAATTCCACCCGATCGGCCGGATCAAGGATTTCTCGCCGTATATCGCGAAGATCCGCGCCAGCGGCGCGGACGCCGTCGTGACCGGCAACTGGGGCAACGACCTCACGCTGCTCGTGAAGGCGGCGCGCGAACAGGGGCTCGACGCGAAGTTCTATACGTTCTACGGCAACAGCCTCGGCGCGCCGTCGGCCCTGGGCGACGCGGGCGTCGGCCGCGTGGTGGCCGTGGCCGACTGGCATCCGAACGCGGGCGGGGCCAAATCCGACGCGTTCTACCGCGCGTTCCGGACCCGTTTCCCGGCCGCGCAGGACGACTATCCGGTGCGGCGGATGAGCCAGATGATCGAGATGCTGGCCGCCGCGATGACCCGCGCGGGGTCGGCCGACCCGGTCGCGGTCGCGCGTGCGCTCGAAGGCCTGTCGTTCGACGACGGCTTCCACGCGTCGCGGATGCGCGCGCAGGATCACCAGCTGATCCAGCCCCTTTACGTGATGGACATGGACAAGGTCGGCGCGCCGGGCGTGCGCTTCGACAACGAAGGGTCGGGCTACGGCTTTCGGACGGTGCTCGCGGTGCCGGCGCAGCGCACGGAGATGCCGTCGACGTGTTCGATGACGCGTCCGTGACGGGAGGCGGTAAGAACGGCATCGAGTTGTGCTACAATGCGCGCCGGTTGTAAGTCACGGCACGGCCATTCTTCCGTGTCCGCCTGTTCAGTTAGAAAGGAAATCACATGTCTGTTGCAGATATCAAGAAGTCGGAAGTCGTTGCTCAGTTCGCCCGCGGTACCAACGACACGGGGTCGCCCGAAGTCCAGGTCGCACTGCTGACCGCACGTATCGTCGAACTGACGGGTCACTTCAAGACCCACGCGAAGGATCACCACAGCCGCCGCGGCCTGCTGCGCATGGTGAGCCGCCGCCGCAAGCTGCTCGACTACCTCAAGGGCAAGGATGCCGACCGTTACCGCGCACTGATCGAGAAGCTGGGTCTGCGTAAGTAATCGAGGCGATTGCCGCCAGCAAGATGCCTGTGTCAGTCCGCTGATACAGGCATTTTGTTTTTGCGCGGTGCGTAGCGTCACACGCACCGCAGGCTGTCCGGCACGTTCGTGCCGGCCTGCCGCAACGATCGATACCGGGGCGGGATTTGTGTCATTCCAGCGCGTCGCTGCCTGAGCGCCGCGCTGGAATGGCATAAAAAACACACCTTGCTCCGGGTGATTCGGTCGGGACGCCGCCGCGCGGGATCGCCGGCGCGGCGAATGAAATGCATGAATACAAAGGAGCAACCATGTCCATGTTCAACAAGGTCGTGAAGGAATTCCAGTGGGGCCAGCACAAGGTGCGCCTCGAAACCGGTGAAGTCGCTCGCCAGGCGAGCGGCGCCGTGATCGTCGACGTCGAAGACACCGTCGTGCTCGCGACCGTCGTGGGCGCGAAGTCGGCGAAGCCGGGTCAGGACTTCTTCCCGCTGACCGTCGACTACCTCGAGAAAACCTATTCGGCCGGCAAGATCCCGGGCGGCTTCTTCCGCCGCGAAGGCCGTCCGTCGGAGCACGAGACGCTGACGTCGCGCCTGATCGACCGTCCGCTGCGCCCGCTGTTCCCGGAAGGCTTCTACAACGAAGTCCAGGTCGTGATCCACGTGCTGTCCGTGAACCCGGAAATCCCGGCGGACATCCCCGCGCTGATCGGCGCATCGGCTGCGCTCGCCGTGTCGGGCCTGCCGTTCAACGGCCCGGTCGGCGCCGCACGCGTCGCGTACATCGACAACGCGTACGTGCTGAACCCGACGCGTGACCAGATCAAGGCATCGAGCCTCGACCTCGTCGTCGCGGGTACCGAGCGCGCCGTGCTGATGGTCGAATCGGAAGCCGACCAACTGTCGGAAGACGTGATGCTGGGCGCGGTGGTGTTCGGCCACGAGCAGATGCAGATCGCGATCGACGCGATCCACGAACTGGTGCGCGACGGCGGCAAGCCCGAGTGGGACTGGCAGCCGGCGCCGAAGAACGAGGCGCTGATCGCACGCGTGACCGAGCTGGCGCAGAACGATCTGCTCGCCGCTTACCAGCTGCGCGACAAGCAGGCACGTTCGGCGAAGCTGAAGGAAGTCTACGCGGCGACCTCGGCGAAGCTCGAGGAAGACGCGCTGGCGGCCGGCACGGTCGCGGCCGACAAGGCCACCGTCGGCAATATCCTGTTCGACATCGAAGCGAAGATCGTCCGCTCGCAGATCCTGAACGGCGAGCCGCGCATCGACGGCCGCGACACGCGCACCGTGCGCCCGATCGAAATCCGCACCGGCGTGCTGCCGCGTACCCACGGCTCGGCGCTGTTCACGCGCGGCGAGACGCAGGCGCTGGTCGTCGCGACGCTCGGCACGAAGGGTGACGAGCAGATCATCGACGCGCTCGAAGGCGAATACCGCGAGCGCTTCATGCTTCACTACAACATGCCCCCGTTCGCGACCGGCGAAACGGGCCGCGTCGGTTCGCCGAAGCGCCGCGAAATCGGCCACGGCCGGCTGGCCAAGCGCGCGCTGGTCAAGTGCCTGCCGAGCGCCGACGAATTCGGCTACTCGATCCGCGTCGTGTCGGAAATCACCGAATCGAACGGTTCGTCGTCGATGGCATCGGTGTGCGGCGGCTGCCTCGCGCTGATGGACGCCGGCGTGCCGATGAAGGCGCACGTCGCGGGTATCGCGATGGGCCTGATTCTCGAAGGCAACAAGTTCGCGGTGCTGACCGACATCCTCGGCGACGAAGACCACCTCGGCGACATGGACTTCAAGGTGGCCGGCACCGAGCAAGGCGTGACGGCGCTGCAGATGGACATCAAGATCCAGGGCATCACGAAGGAAATCATGCAGGTCGCGCTCGCGCAGGCGAAGGAAGGCCGCATGCACATCCTCGGCAAGATGACCTCGGCGGTGTCGGGTGCGAACACGCAACTGTCGGAATTCGCGCCGCGCATGATCACCATCAAGATCAACCCGGAAAAGATCCGCGACGTGATCGGCAAGGGCGGTTCGGTGATCCGCGCGCTGACGGAAGAAACGGGCACGACCATCGACATCTCGGATGACGGCGTCGTGACGATCGCGAGCACGAGCAGCGACGGCATGGCCGAAGCGAAGAAGCGCATCGAGCAGATCACGGCCGAGATCGAAGTCGGCCAGGTGTACGAAGGCACGGTGCTCAAGCTGCTCGATTTCGGCGCGATCGTGAACCTGCTGCCGGGCAAGGACGGCCTGCTGCACATCTCGGAAATCGTCAACGAGCGCGTGAAGGACATCAACGACTACCTGAAGGAAGGTCAGCAGGTGAAGGTCAAGGTGATCCAGACGGACGAGAAGGGTCGCGTGCGTCTGTCGGCCAAGGCGCTGCTGAATGAAGCAGCGGCTGCAGCGCAGTCGGATACGCCGCCGCAGCAGTAAGCGGACAGGCGGATCAACGGCCGGCAGTGCGAAAGCGTGCCGGCCGTTTTTTCTGTAGCATCGTTGTGCGGCGCAGCAGCGCCGGCGAGGCGTCCACGCCGTGCGCGCGGGCGTGCCATCCGATTCCGATCCTGGAGCGATTCTCACCATGAAAGCCATCGAAATCACCGAATTCGGCGCCCCCGACGTGCTGAAGCTCGCGGAGCGTCCGCGCCCCGAACCGAAGCGCGGCGAAGTGCTGATCAAGGTGGCGGCTTCCGGCGTGAACCGGCCCGACGTGTTCCAGCGCAAGGGCGCCTATGCGCCGCCGCCGGGTGCGTCGGATCTGCCGGGCCTCGAGGTCGCGGGCGAGATCGTCGGCGGCGATCTGTCCGATGCGGCGCTGAACCCGTTCGGCCTGAAGCTCGGCGACCGCGTGTGCGCGTTGCTCGCGGGCGGCGGCTATGCCGAATATGCGGTCGCGCCGCTGCCGCAGTGCCTGCCGGTGCCGGGCGGCCTCACCGATATCGAGGCCGCGTCGCTGCCCGAAACGTTTTTCACCGTGTGGAGCAACGTGTTCGACCGTGCGCAGCTCGGCGCGGGCGAGGGCGGCGAGCACGAGACGCTGCTCGTGCAGGGCGGCTCCAGCGGCATCGGCGTGACGGCGATCCAGATCGCGCATGCGCTCGGTTTTCGCGTGTTCGCGACGGCCGGCACCGCCGACAAGTGCCGTGCGTGCGAGGCGCTCGGCGCCGAGCGCGCGATCAACTACAAGACCGAAGACTTCGTCGAAGTCGTGAAGTCGCTGACGCACGATCGCGGCGTCGACGTGATCCTCGACATGGTGGCGGGCTCGTACGTGCCGCGCGAGCTGTCCGCGCTCGCGGACGGCGGCCGTCTCGTGCTGATCGCGCTGCTTGGCGGCGCGAAGGCCGACGTCAACCTCGGCGAGATCCTGCGCCGCCGGCTGACGATCACCGGTTCGACGCTGCGCCCGCGCCCGGTCGAATTCAAGGCCCGTATCGCCGCGCAGCTGAAGGCGCGCGTATGGCCGCTGCTCGCCGACGGCCGCATCAAGCCGGTGATCTATCGCGTGCTGCCCGCCGCGGACGCCGCGCAGGCGCATGCGCTGATGGAAAGCAGCGAGCATACCGGCAAGATCGTGCTCGATTGGGGGTCGAACGCCTGACGCCCCGTGCGGCGGGCTTGACATGCGCGGTTTGACCGGTTCAAGCCCCGCGCAGTAAAATCGCGGGTTTGCTTCGCCAGATCCAACCTGACGGCCGGGTTCCGGCACGTTAATGACAAGATAGTGACGAGACGGACACGATGTCGAAACAACGAACAAAGCGAGTGATCGGCAACTGGAAGATGCACGGCCGGCTGGCCGGCAACCAGGCGCTGCTGAACGAAGTGGTGCAGGGTGCGGGCGCGGTGGCGGCTGAAACGTCGATTGGCGTGTGCGTGCCGTTCCCGTATCTCGCGCAGGTTCAGGCGCAACTCGGCGGTGGCCGTGTCGCGTTCGGTGCGCAGGACGTGTCCGCGCACGAGCAAGGCGCGTTCACCGGCGAAGTGGCGGCCGCGATGGTGGCGGAGTTCGGCGCGCGGTACGCGATCGTCGGCCATTCGGAGCGTCGCGCGTATCACGGCGAAAGCAGCGAGACGGTCGCGGCGAAGACGCAGCGCGCGCTCGCGGCGGGCCTCACGCCGGTCGTGTGCGTCGGCGAGACGCTCGACGAGCGCGAGTCGGGTGCGACCGAGCAGGTCGTCGGTGCGCAGCTCGACGCGGTGCTGGCCGTGCTGACGGCTGACGAGGCCGCGCGCATCGTCGTCGCGTACGAGCCGGTCTGGGCGATCGGCACGGGCAAGAGCGCGACGTCGGCGCAGGCGCAGGACGTGCACGCGTTCCTGCGTACGCGTCTTGCGGCAAAGGGTGCGGCGGACGTGTCCGTGCTGTACGGCGGCAGCGTGAAGCCGGACAACGCGGAAGAGCTGTTCGCGCAGCCGGACATCGACGGCGGCCTGATCGGCGGCGCGTCGCTGAAGGCGGAAGATTTCCTGGCGATCTGCCGGGCCGCGCGTTGAGCGGTCCGAGATCGAATTGAACCATGACGGCGGCCGGTCGGTCCGGTCGCCCGATCCAATCGGGTGGGTGTGATGCTGTTATTCAAGACGCTGATTATTGTGGTGCAGGTGCTGTCTGCACTTGGTGTGATTGGACTCGTGCTGCTGCAGCACGGCAAGGGGGCCGACATGGGCGCCGCATTCGGCAGCGGCGCGTCGGGCAGCCTGTTCGGTGCGACGGGCTCGGCGAACTTCCTGTCGCGTACGACGGGCATTCTCGCGACGATCTTCTTCGTCGCGACGCTCGCGCTGACGTACCTCGGTTCGTACAAGTCGACGCCGTCGGCGGGCGTGCTCGGCACGGCCGTGACCGCGCCGGCATCGGCACCTGCAGCGTCGGCACCGGCCGTCGCGGCGTCCGCTGCCGCCGGTTCGGCCGCAAGCGTGCCGGGCCAGGATGTCCCGAAATAAAAAGTTAAATTTTTTGCGTTTGTGCGTTGAACAAATCTGGAACTCGGGTTAGAATTTAATTCTTGAAGCGATTCGCGGGAAACGAGCAGCACAACCCGAGTTGCATGCAGTGCCGACGTGGTGAAATTGGTAGACACGCTATCTTGAGGGGGTAGTGGCGAAAGCTGTGCGAGTTCGAGTCTCGCCGTCGGCACCAAAGTTACTCAATGCCAGCCGCTTCTAGTGGCTGGCATTTTTCATTTCTGGGGTGTGCTTGCGGTTGTCTTGCGATCGCCTGTACTCCGAAATGATTCCTTCCGCCGGAAGTGGTATTCTCCGGACGCTCAGAACCAACCGATAGAGGATTGCCTTGAACCTCGCAGCCTATTACCCCGTCTTGTTGTTCCTCCTCGTGGGCACTGGTTTAGGTATAGCGCTGGTCAGCATCGGCAAGCTCCTTGGTCCCAACAAGCCGGACGTCGAGAAGAACGCACCGTACGAGTGCGGCTTCGAAGCCTTTGAAGACGCCCGGATGAAATTCGACGTTCGGTATTACCTCGTCGCCATCCTGTTCATCATCTTCGATCTCGAAACCGCATTCCTGTTTCCGTGGGGCGTCGCGCTCCGGGACATCGGCTGGCCGGGTTTCATCGCAATGATGATTTTTCTGCTCGAATTCCTGCTGGGCTTTGCCTATATCTGGAAGAAAGGCGGCCTCGACTGGGAGTGATGGGTTAATCGCCGGTTTGCATGGGCGGCCACGCTCGGTCGCTCGTCTGGAGTGGAAAGCAAATGAGTATCGAAGGGGTCTTGAAGGAAGGGTTTGTCACCACGACGGCTGACAAGCTGATCAACTGGACGCGTACCGGCTCGCTGTGGCCGATGACGTTCGGGCTCGCGTGTTGCGCCGTCGAGATGATGCATGCGGGCGCGGCCCGTTACGATCTGGACCGGTTCGGCGTCGTGTTCCGTCCGAGCCCGCGTCAGTCGGACGTGATGATCGTGGCCGGCACGCTGTGCAACAAGATGGCGCCCGCGCTGCGCCGCGTGTACGACCAGATGGCCGAGCCGCGCTGGGTGATCTCGATGGGGTCGTGCGCAAACGGGGGTGGTTACTACCACTACTCGTACTCGGTGGTCCGCGGCTGCGACCGGATCGTGCCGGTCGACGTCTACGTGCCGGGCTGTCCGCCCACGGCCGAGGCGCTGGTCTACGGCGTGATCCAGCTTCAGGCGAAGATCCGCCGCACCAATACCATCGCCCGTCAATAAAGCCCCGAGCGTCCCCTCAATATGGCAAGCAAAATCGAGACCCTCAAGGCAAACCTCGAAGCCGCGCTCGGCGCGCGCGTGGTGAGCCTCACCGAAGCGATCGGTGAACTGACGCTCGTCGTGAAGGCGAGCGATTACCTCGAAGTCGCAAAGACGCTGCGCGACGATCCGAAGCTCCGTTTCGAGCAACTGATCGACCTGTGCGGCGTCGACTACCAGACCTTCGGCGACGGCGCCTACGACGGCCCGCGCTTCGCGGCCGTGTCGCACCTGCTGTCGGTCACGAACAACTGGCGCCTGCGCCTGCGCGCATTCGCGCCGGACGACGATCTGCCGATCGTGGCGTCGCTGGTCGACATCTGGACCTCGGCGAACTGGTACGAGCGCGAAGCGTTCGACCTGTACGGCATCGTGTTCGAAGGCCACCCCGACCTGCGCCGCATCCTCACCGACTACGGCTTCATCGGTCACCCGTTCCGCAAGGACTTCCCGGTGTCGGGCTACGTCGAAATGCGTTACGACCCGGAAGAGAAGCGGGTCGTGTACCAGCCGGTGACGATCGAGCCGCGCGAAATCACGCCGCGCGTGATCCGCGAGGATCGCTATGGCGGTCTGAAACATTAAGGGGGCGTCATGGCAGAAATCAAGAACTACACGCTCAACTTCGGCCCGCAGCACCCGGCAGCGCACGGCGTGCTGCGCCTCGTGCTCGAGCTCGACGGCGAAGTCATCCAGCGTGCCGATCCGCACATCGGCCTGCTGCACCGCGCGACGGAAAAGCTCGCGGAATCCAAGACCTTCATCCAGTCCGTGCCGTACATGGACCGTCTCGACTACGTGTCGATGATGGTCAACGAGCACGGCTACGTGCTCGCGATCGAAAAGCTGCTCGGCATCGAAGTGCCGGAGCGCGCGCAGTACATCCGCGTGCTGTTCGACGAAATCACGCGCGTGCTGAACCACCTGATGTGGATCGGCGCGCACGCACTCGACGTCGGCGCGATGGCCGTGTTCCTGTACGCGTTCCGCGAGCGCGAAGACCTGATGGACGTGTACGAAGCGGTGTCCGGCGCCCGGATGCACGCGGCCTACTATCGTCCGGGCGGCGTCTATCGCGATCTGCCTGACGCAATGCCGCAATACAAGGCGTCGAAGATTCGCAACGAGAAGGCGCTCGCGAAGATGAACGAAGCGCGCAGTGGTTCGGTGCTCGACTTCATCGACGATTTCTTCACGCGCTTCCCGAAGTGCGTCGACGAATATGAAACGCTGCTGACCGACAACCGGATCTGGAAACAGCGTCTGGTCGGGATCGGCGTGGTGAGCCCGGAACGTGCGCTGCAGATGGGCCTGACGGGCCCGATGCTGCGCGGCTCGGGCATCGCGTGGGACCTGCGCAAGAAGCAGCCCTACGAAGTGTACGATCGGATGGATTTCGACGTGCCGGTCGGCGTGAACGGCGATTGCTACGACCGCTATCTGGTGCGCGTCGAAGAAATGCGCCAGTCGATCCGCATCGCGAAACAGTGTATTGAGTGGCTCCGCAAGAATCCGGGCCCGGTGATGACGGACAATCACAAGGTTGCCCCGCCGTCGCGCGTCGGCATGAAGACCAACATGGAAGACTTGATTCACCACTTCAAGCTCTTCACCGAAGGTTTCCATGTGCCGGAAGGCGAAGCGTACGCGGCGGTCGAGCATCCGAAGGGTGAATTCGGCATCTACCTCGTGTCGGACGGCGCCAACAAGCCGTATCGCCTCAAGATTCGCGCACCGGGTTTCGCGCACCTGGCGTCGCTCGACGAAATGGCGCGCGGTCACATGATCGCCGACGCCGTCACGATCATCGGTACGCAGGACATCGTGTTCGGCGAAATCGATCGCTAATGGTTGCGCCGCCCGCGAGCGCGGGCGGCGAGCAGTAAGTCACACGCGATGCGCGCTGAACCGGCGCGGCTTCGCAAGCTGTCAACAGAGTGAGCGCCAGGTCTGCCGTCCATGCACCCCAGTGTGCGGCAGGTTGTTCGTTCGGTAGGAATTGAAAGAGTCGTGTCTGAAAATGATCTCAGCTGAAGGCCTGAAGGAAATCGATCGAGCGTTGACGAAGTATCCCGCCGATCAGAAACAGTCCGCCGTGATGTCGGCGTTGGCCGTGGCTCAAGAAGAGCACGGCTGGCTGTCGCCCGAACTGATGCAGTTCGTTGCGGACTATCTCGGCATGCCGGCCGTTGCCGTGCAGGAAGTCGCGACGTTCTACACGATGTACGAGCTCAAACCGGTCGGCAAGCACAAGATCACGCTCTGCACGAACCTGCCGTGCCAGCTCGGCCCGCACGGCGGCGCGGAAGCGACTGCCGACTACCTGAAACAGAAGCTGGGCATCGGCTTCGGCGAGACCACGCCCGACGGCAAGTTCACGCTGAAGGAAGGCGAATGCATGGGCTCGTGCGGCGATGCGCCGGTGCTGCTGGTGAACAATCACAGAATGTGCAGCTTCATGAGCCGCGAGAAGATCGACCAGCTGCTTGAGGAGCTCTCGAAATGACGTCCCTCCACGACCGTCACATCAAACCGCTGATCCTCGCTGGTCTGAACGGCGAGAACTGGCACCTCGAAGACTACGTTGCGCGCGGCGGCTACAAGCAGCTGCGCCGCATTCTCGAAGAAAAGATTCCGCCCGAGCAGGTGATCGCCGACGTGAAGGCGTCGGGCCTGCGCGGTCGCGGCGGTGCGGGCTTCCCGACCGGCCTGAAGTGGAGCTTCATGCCGCGCCAGTTCCCGGGGCAGAAGTACCTCGTCTGCAACTCGGACGAAGGCGAGCCGGGCACGTTCAAGGATCGCGACATCCTGCGCTGGAACCCGCATGCGCTGATCGAAGGCATGGCCATCGGCGCGTACGCGATGGGCATCACCGTCGGCTACAACTACATCCACGGCGAAATCTTCGAAGTGTATCGACGCTTCGAAGCCGCGCTCGATGAGGCACGCGCCGCCGGGTTCCTCGGCGACAACATCATGGGCTCGGAATTCTCGTTCCAGCTGCACGCGCACCACGGTTACGGCGCGTACATCTGCGGCGAGGAAACGGCGCTGCTCGAGTCGCTCGAAGGCAAGAAGGGCCAGCCGCGCTTCAAGCCGCCGTTCCCGGCGAGCTTCGGCGTGTACGGCAAGCCGACCACGATCAACAACACCGAGACGTTCGCCGCGGTGCCGTTCCTGCTGTCCATCGGGCCGCAGAATTACCTCGAGATCGGCAAGCCGAACAACGGCGGCACGAAGATTTTCTCGGTGTCGGGCGACGTCGAGCGCCCGGGCAACTACGAGGTGCCGCTCGGCACGCCGTTCGCGGTGCTGATGGAGCTCGCCGGCGGGATGCGCGGCGGCAAGAAGATCAAGGCCGTGATTCCGGGCGGTTCGTCGGCGCCGGTGATCCCGGGCGACATCATGATGCAGACCGATCTCGACTACGACTCGATCGCGAAGGCGGGCTCGATGCTCGGTTCCGGCGCGGTGATCGTGATGGACGAGACGCGCTGCATGGTGCGCTCGCTGCTGCGCCTGTCGTACTTCTACTACGAGGAATCGTGCGGCCAGTGCACGCCGTGCCGTGAAGGCACCGGCTGGCTGTATCGCGTCGTGAACCGTATCGAGCACGGCGAAGGCCGCCAGGAAGATCTGGACCTGCTGAACTCGGTGGCCGAGAACATCATGGGCCGCACGATCTGTGCGCTCGGCGATGCGGCGGCGATGCCGGTACGCGGGATGCTGAAGCACTACTGGGACGAATTCGCGTACCACGTCGAGCACAAGCACTGCATGGTCGGCGGCCACGCGCACGCGGCGGCAGCCTGAAGCGCACCCGGTTGCGGAATTTGAGCGCACGGTCGGGCGAAGGCGCGAACGGGCGGAAATAGGTTAAGGACCATTCACCATCATGGTTGAACTTGAAATAGACGGCAAGAAGGTCGAGGTGCCCGAAGGCAGCATGGTGATCCAGGCTGCGCACAAGGCGGATACGTACATTCCTCACTTCTGCTATCACAAGAAACTGTCGGTCGCGGCCAACTGCCGGATGTGTCTCGTCGAAGTCGAGAAAATGCCGAAGGCCGTGCCTGCCTGCGCGACCCCCGTGTCGGCCGGCATGATCGTCCGCACGCAGTCCGACAAGGCTGTGAAGGCGCAGCAGTCGGTGATGGAATTCCTGCTCATCAATCACCCGCTCGATTGCCCGATCTGCGATCAGGGCGGCGAATGCCAGCTGCAGGATCTGGCGGTCGGCTACGGCAAGTCGTCGTCGCGCTACTCGGAAGAAAAGCGCGTGGTGTTCCACAAGAACGTGGGCCCGCTGATCTCGATGGAAGAAATGTCGCGCTGTATCCACTGCACGCGCTGCGTCCGCTTCGGCCAGGAAATCGCCGGCGTGATGGAATTCGGCATGCTGGGCCGCGGCGAGCATTCGGAAATCACGACGTTCGTCGGCAAGACGGTCGACTCCGAAATGTCGGGCAACATGATCGACCTGTGCCCGGTCGGCGCGCTGACCAGCAAGCCGTTCCGCTACAGCGCCCGTACCTGGGAGCTGTCGCGTCGCAAGTCGGTGAGCCCGCACGATTCCGTCGGCGCGAACCTCGTCGTGCAGGTGAAGAACAACCGCGTGATGCGCGTGCTGCCGTTCGAGAACGAAGCGATCAACGAATGCTGGATCTCGGACAAGGACCGCTTCTCGTATGAAGGCCTCAACAGCGAAGAGCGCCTGACGAAGCCGATGCTGAAGCAGGGCGGCCAGTGGATCGAGACCGACTGGCAGACCGCGCTCGAATACGTCGCGAAGGGCCTGAAGGGCATCGCCGCGGATCACGGCGCGAACGCGCTGGCGATGCTCGCGAGCGCGCACAGCACGGCCGAAGAGCTGTTCCTCGTGAAGCAGCTCGCCAACGAACTGAAAACGCCGAACGTCGACTTCCGTCTGCGTCAGCAGGATTTCTCGGCACCGGTCCAGGGCGCGCCGTGGCTCGGCATGCCGATCGCCGATCTGTCGAACGTGGACGCCGCGTTCGTCGTCGGGTCGTTCCTGCGCCGCGACCACCCGCTGTTCGCATCGCGCCTGCGTCAGGCTGCGAAGAACGGCGCGAAGCTGCACTTCCTGCACGCGACCGGCGACGATTCGCTGATCCCGACCGCGCAACGCATCGTCGCCGCGCCGTCGGCATGGCTCGACGAGCTGGCCGGCATCGCCGCGGCCGTCGCGCAACTGCGCGGCGTCACGCTGCCCGACGCGCTCGCGGGCGTCACGGCATCGCCGGCCGCCCAGGCTGTCGCGCAGTCGCTCGCGAACGGCGAACGCCGCGCGGTGCTGCTCGGCAACGTCGCGGTCCGTCATCCGCAATTCGCGAAGCTGCACGCCGTCGCCCAGTGGATCGCCGACAACACCGGCGCCACGTTCGGCTTCCTGACGGAAGCGGCGAACACGGTCGGCGCGCACGTGGTCGGCGCACTGCCGGGCGAAGGCGGCCTGAACGCACGCGAAGCGTTCGCGCAGCCGCGCAAGGGCTACGTGCTGCTGAACGTCGAACCGGAATTCGATACGGCCGACCCGGCGCAGGCACTGGCCGCGCTGAACCAGGCGGAGATGGTCGTCGTGATGTCGCCGTTCAAGCACGGCCTCGACTACGCCGACGTGCTGCTGCCGGTTGCGCCGTTCACCGAAACGGCCGGTACGTTCGTCAACGCGGAAGGCACCGTGCAGAGCTTCAACGGCGTCGTGCGCCCGCTCGGCGACACGCGTCCGGCGTGGAAGGTGCTGCGCGTGCTCGGCAGCCTGCTCGGCCTGCCGAACTTCGAATACGAGACCGCTGAAGAAGTGCGTGTCGCCGCGCTCGGCGACGCCGGCGTCGCGGGTCGCCTGTCGAACCAGACGTCGGTCGCGCCGGCCCGTGCCGCGGCGAATGCCGCGAACGGCGGTTTCGAGCGCCTGGCCGATGTGCCGATCTATCACGCCGACGCACTCGTGCGCCGCGCGGGTGCGCTGCACCTGACGGCCGCCGCGAAGGCGGCGAACGTCGCAGCCCTGCCGGCCGCGCTGTTCGACAAGCTGGGCTTGAAGGAAGGCGACGCGGTGCGCGTGCGCCAGGGCGAGCGTGCGGTGCAATTGCCGGCCGTGCGCGACGCGAATCTTGCGGAGACGGTCGTTCGCGTGTCGGCGGCGACGCCTGCCGGCGCAGCGCTCGGCAGCCTGTCCGGTGAACTGGTGGTGGAGAAGGCGTAAATGAGCTTGTTCGATACGATCAACGCGGGCGGGGCCCAGCTTCTCGGCTTCGCGTGGCCGACGGTGTGGGCAGTCGTGCGCATCCTCGTCGTCTCCGTCGTCATCCTGCTGTGCGTCGCGTACCTGATTCTGTGGGAACGCAAGCTGATCGGCTGGATGCACGTACGTCTCGGCCCGAACCGCGTCGGCCCCGGCGGCCTGCTGCAGCCGATCGCCGACGTGCTGAAGCTGCTGCTGAAGGAAGTCATCCAGCCGACCGCCGCCAGCCGCTGGCTGTACCTGATCGCGCCGATCATGACCGTCGTGCCGGCGTTCGCCGTGTGGGCGGTGATCCCGTTCCAGGCCGAAGCCGTGCTCGCGAACGTGAACGCGGGCCTGCTGTACGCGATGGCGATCTCGTCGATCGGCGTGTACGCGGTGATTCTCGCCGGCTGGGCGTCGAACTCGAAGTACGCGTTCCTCGGTGCGATGCGCGCCGCGGCACAGATGGTGTCGTACGAAATCTCGATGGGCTTCGCACTGGTGCTGGTGCTGATGACGGCCGGCAGCCTGAACCTGTCGGAAATCGTCGGCTCGCAACAGCACGGCTTCTTCGCCGGCCACGGCGTGAACTTCCTGTCGTGGAACTGGCTGCCGCTGCTGCCGGCGTTCGTCGTCTACTTCATCTCGGGCATCGCCGAAACGAACCGTCACCCGTTCGACGTGGTGGAAGGGGAGTCGGAGATCGTCGCGGGTCACATGATCGATTACTCGGGTATGGCGTTCGCGCTGTTCTTCCTCGCCGAGTACATCAACATGATCGTGATCTCGGCGCTGGCTGCGACGCTGTTCCTCGGCGGCTGGGACGCCCCGTTCGAATTCCTGTCGTTCATCCCGGGCATCTTCTGGCTGGTGCTGAAGGTATTCGCACTGCTGTCGGTGTTCATCTGGGTGCGCGCGACGTTCCCGCGCTTCCGTTACGACCAGATCATGCGTCTGGGCTGGAAGGTGTTCCTGCCGGTCACGGTGATCTGGGTGGTCGTGGTCGGCTGCTGGATGATGTCGCCGCTGAACATCTGGGTGAAGTAAGGACGAAATCATGACGGCTATCCAACACTTCTTTAAGACTTTCTTCCTGACCGAGCTGCTGAAGGGGCTCGCGCTGACCGGTCGTTACACGTTCAAGCGCAAGTTCACCGTGCAGTTCCCGGAAGAGAAGACCCCGATTTCGCCGCGTTTCCGCGGGCTGCACGCGCTGCGCCGCTATGAGAACGGCGAAGAGCGCTGCATCGCGTGCAAGCTGTGCGAGGCCGTGTGCCCCGCGCTGGCGATCACGATCGAATCGGAAACGCGCGCGGACAACACGCGCCGCACGACGCGCTACGACATCGACCTGACGAAGTGCATCTTCTGCGGTTTCTGCGAAGAGAGCTGCCCGGTCGATTCGATCGTCGAGACGCAGATTCTCGAGTACCACGGCGAAAAGCGCGGCGACCTGTATTTCACGAAGGATATGCTGCTCGCGGTGGGCGACCGCTACGAGAAGGACATCGCCGCGGCGAAGGCTGCCGACGCGCCGTATCGTTGATTGTGTTTGCAGTGCCGGCCCGGCATGAACGGGCCGAGCCGCCGCGACGGGTGCGGGCGTCCCGCAAGCCGCGCCTGACTATGGCCTAACGATGAACCGGTAATCATGGAATTCACGACCGTACTGTTCTACATCTTCGCGCTGCTCCTGGTGGTATCAGGGCTGAAGGTGATCACTTCGCGCAACCCGGTGGCGTCTGCGCTTTTCCTTGTGCTGGCATTCTTCAACGCCGCCGCGATCTGGATGCTGCTGGAGGCGGAGTTCCTCGCGATCCTGCTGGTGCTGGTCTACGTGGGCGCGGTGATGGTGCTGTTCCTGTTCGTCGTGATGATGCTGGACATCAACATCGACTACCTGCGCCGCGATTTCAAGCGCTTCGTACCGATGGCCACCGTGGTCGGCGCGATCATCGTGATCGAAACCGCGCTGATCCTGTGGCGCGGTTACGGCGACACGCACACCGTGCATGCGATGGCGACGGGCGAGATGGCCAACTGGTCGAACACGCGCCTGATCGGCAAGGTGATCTACACCGACTACATCTTCGCGTTCGAAATCGCCGGCCTCGTGCTGCTGGTCGCGATCATCGCCGCGATCGGGCTGACCGAGCGCAAGGGCAAGGACAGCAAGCGCCAGCGTGTGTCGGATCAGGTCAAGGTGCGCCGCAACGACCGCGTGCGCCTCGTGAAGATGGAAGCGGACAAGCCGCAGCCGGAAGCGGCGCAAAGCGAAGCCGGTTCGGGCACCAACGGCTAAGCGGAGGAAAAGAAAACCATGCTGACTCTTGCTCACTACCTTGTGCTCGGCGCGATCCTGTTCGCGATCGCGATCGTCGGGATTTTCCTGAACCGCCGCAACGTCATCATCATCCTGATGTCGATCGAACTGATGCTGCTGGCGGTGAACACCAACTTCGTCGCGTTCTCGCACTACCTGGGTGACGTGCACGGCCAGATCTTCGTGTTCTTCGTGCTGACGGTCGCCGCAGCGGAAGCCGCGATCGGTCTCGCGATTCTGGTGACCCTGTTCCGTAAGCTCGACACGATCAATGTCGAGGATCTCGATCAGCTCAAAGGTTAATTTCAGGCAACGCTGTTATGTCAACGACACTCAATGAAAACCTGCTGCTGGCGATTCCGCTCGCTCCGCTGGCCGGCTCGCTGATTGCGGGGCTGTTCGGGAACGCAGTCGGGCGCAAGGGCGCACACCGGATCACGATCCTCGGCGTATTGATCGCGTTCCTCCTGTCGGCGAAAGTCTTCTTCGACGTGATGGGCGGTGCGAGCTTCAACGCGACCGTCTACGAATGGATGAACGTCGGCTCGCTGAAGCTCGAAGTCGGCTTCCTCGTCGATTCGCTGACCGCGATGATGATGGTCGTCGTGACCTTCGTCTCGCTGATGGTGCACGTGTACACGATCGGCTACATGGCGGAAGAGGACGGCTACCAGCGCTTCTTCTCGTACATCTCGCTGTTCACGTTCTCGATGCTGATGCTCGTGATGAGCAACAACTTCCTGCAGCTGTTCTTCGGCTGGGAAGCAGTGGGTCTGGTGTCGTACCTGCTGATCGGCTTCTACTTCACGCGTGAGAGCGCGATCTACGCGAACATGAAGGCGTTCCTCGTGAACCGCGTGGGCGACTTCGGCTTCCTGCTCGGCATCGGCCTGCTGCTCGCGTTCGCCGGCTCGATGAACTACGGCGAAGTGTTCGCGAAGCGCGCGGAACTCGCGAGCCTGCACTTCCCGGGCACCGACTGGGGCCTGCTGACCGTTGCCTGTATCTGCCTGTTCATCGGCGCGATGGGCAAGTCGGCGCAGTTCCCGCTGCACGTGTGGCTGCCGGACTCGATGGAAGGCCCGACCCCGATCTCGGCGCTGATTCACGCGGCGACGATGGTCACGGCCGGCATCTTCATGGTGTCGCGCATGTCGCCGCTGTTCGAGCTGTCGGATACCGCGCTGTCCTTCATCACGGTGATCGGCGCGATCACGGCGCTCTTCATGGGCTTCCTCGGCATCGTCCAGAACGACATCAAGCGCGTGGTCGCGTACTCGACGCTGTCGCAGCTCGGCTACATGACCGTCGCGCTCGGCGTGTCCGCTTACCCGGTCGCCGTGTTCCACCTGATGACGCACGCGTTCTTCAAGGCGCTGCTGTTCCTCGGCGCCGGCTCGGTGATCATGGGCATGCACCACGACCAGGACATGCGCAACATGGGCGGCCTGCGCAAGTACATGCCGATCACGTGGATCACGTCGCTCGTCGGCTCGCTCGCGCTGATCGGTACGCCGTTCTTCTCGGGCTTCTACTCGAAGGACTCGATCATCGACGCGGTGAAGCTGTCGCACCTGCCGGGTTCGGGCTTCGCGTACTTCGCGGTCGTCGCGAGCGTGTTCGTCACGGCGCTGTACTCGTTCCGCATGTACTTCCTGGTGTTCCACGGCGAAGAGCGCTTCCGCCAGCCGAAGCATCCGGAATCGCCGATGGGCATGGCGGCCGCGCACGGCCACGACGATCACGGCCATGGCCACGGTCATGACGACCACGCGCACGAGCCGCACGAGACCCCGTGGGTCGTGTGGGTGCCGCTGGTCCTGCTGGCGATCCCGTCGGTGATCATCGGCGCGATCGCGATCAGCCCGATGCTGTTCGGCGATTTCTTCCAGCACGGCGTCGCATTCGACAAGGTGATCTTCATCGGCGAAAACCATCCGGCGCTGGCCGAGATGGCCGAAGAGTTCCACGGCTGGGTCGGCATGGGCCTGCACTCGGTGTCGGGCCTGCCGGTGTGGCTGGCGCTCGCCGGTGTCGTCGTCGCGTGGTTCCTGTACCTGAAGCGTCCGGAGCTGCCGGCGTCGATCCGCCGCGCGTTCGGCCCGATCTACACGCTGCTGGACAACAAGTACTACATGGACAAGATCAACGAAGTGGTGTTCGCCCGCGGTTCGGTGGCGATCGGCCGCGGCCTGTGGAAGGAGGGCGACGTCGTCGTGATCGACGGCCTCGTCAACGGCAGCGCCCGGTTCATCGGCTGGTTCGCCGGCGTGATCCGCTTCCTCCAATCCGGTTACATCTATCACTACGCGTTCGCCATGATCATCGGCATGCTGGGGCTCCTGACCCTGTTTGTAACGCTCGGCGGCAAATAAGGCGGGGGGACAACTAATGCACGCTTTTCCGATTCTCAGTACCGCGATCTGGCTGCCGATCGTTTTCGGCCTCCTCGTGCTTGCGGTAGGTAACGACAAAAATCCGGGGACGGCCCGCTGGGTTGCGCTGATCGGTGCGCTGCTCGGCCTCGCGGTCACGATCCCGCTGATCACGGGCTTCGACTCGAGCACGGCTGCGCTGCAGTTCGTCGAGAAGTCGACCTGGATCGAACGCTTCGACATTGCGTATCACCTCGGCGTCGACGGCATCTCGATGTGGTTCGTCGTGCTGACCGCGCTGATCACCGTGATCGTCGTGATCGCCGCGTGGGAAGTGATCACCGAGAACGTCGCACAGTACCTCGCGGCGTTCCTGATCCTGTCCGGGATCATGATCGGCGTGTTCTCGGCGGCCGACGGCCTGCTGTTCTACGTGTTCTTCGAGGCGACCCTGATCCCGATGTACATCATCATCGGCGTGTGGGGCGGCCCGAACCGCGTGTATGCGGCGTTCAAGTTCTTCCTGTACACGCTGGCCGGCTCGCTGCTGATGCTGGTCGCGCTGATCTACCTGTACACGGAAACGCACTCGTTCGACCTCGCGACGTGGCAGAACGCGAAGATCGCGATGACGCCACAGATCCTGCTGTTCATTGCGTTCTTCCTCGCGTTCGCGGTGAAGGTGCCGATGTGGCCGGTGCACACGTGGCTGCCGGACGCGCACGTGGAAGCGCCGACGGGCGGCTCGGTCGTGCTGGCCGCGATTATGCTGAAGCTCGGCGCGTACGGTTTCCTGCGCTTCTCGCTGCCGATCACGCCTGACGCGAGCCACTTCCTGGCACCCGTCGTGATCACGCTGTCGCTGATCGCGGTGATCTACATCGGCCTCGTCGCGATGGTGCAGGCCGACATGAAGAAGCTGGTCGCGTATTCGTCAATCGCGCACATGGGCTTCGTCACGCTCGGCTTCTTCATCTTCAACCAGCTCGGCGTCGAAGGCGCGATCATCCAGATGATCTCGCACGGCTTCGTGTCGGGCGCGATGTTCCTCTGCATCGGCGTGCTGTACGACCGCGTGCACTCGCGCCAGATCGCCGATTACGGTGGCGTCGTCAACGTGATGCCGAAGTTCGCGGCATTCGCGATGCTGTTCTCGATGGCCAACTGCGGCCTGCCGGGTACGTCGGGTTTCGTCGGCGAGTTCATGGTGATTCTCGCGGCCGTCCAGTACAACTTCTGGATCGCATTCGGCGCGGCATTCACGCTGATCCTCGGCGCGGCCTACACGCTGTGGATGTACAAGCGTGTGTATTTCGGCGCGGTCGCGAACGATCACGTCGCCAAGCTGAAGGACATCGGCCGTCGCGAATTCCTGATGCTGGCCGTGCTCGCCGCGTTCACGCTGCTGATGGGCCTGTATCCGAAGCCTTTCACCGACGTGATGCACGTTTCCGTCGAAAACCTCCTCTCCCACGTCGCGCAGTCGAAGCTGCCGCTGGCCCAGTAATCGCGAGCGGAGGAAATCAAGATCATGAACGCTCCTATGAATGTCCTGTTGCCTGACGCGCTGGTGATGGCCGCCATCGTCGTCGCATGGCTGAACGACACCTTTACCGGTGCTTCCGGCCGCCGCCTGACCTATCTGATCGCGGTCGTCTCGTCGGTCGTCGCCGGCGTGTGGTTCGCGGTCCAGGCGCTCGACCCGCACCAGTACTACTTCTTCTCGAAGATGGTCGTCGTCGACTCGTTCGCGAGCATGATGAAGGCGGTCGTGTCGTTCGGTTTCGCGGTCTCGCTCGTCTATTCGCGCAAGTACCTCGAAGACCGCGACATGTTCCGCGGCGACGTGTTCCTGCTCGGCATGTTCTCGCTGCTCGGTCAGCTGGTCATGGTGTCGGGCAACAACTTCCTGACGCTGTACCTCGGTCTCGAACTGATGTCGCTGTCGCTGTATGCGGTCATCGCGCTGCGTCGCGATGCCGCGCAGTCGAGCGAAGCCGCGATGAAGTACTACGTGCTGGGTGCGCTCGCGTCGGGCTTCGTGCTGTACGGCATCTCGATGCTCTACGGCGCGACCGGCTCGCTCGAGCTCGGCGAAGTGTACAAGGCGGTCGGCGGCAACACCGACGCGGCCGTGCTGATGTTCGGCGTGATCTTCATCGTCGCCGGTATCGCGTTCAAGCTCGGCGCCGTACCGTTCCACATGTGGGTGCCGGACGTCTACCAGGGCGCACCGACCGCGATGACGCTGTTCGTCGGCGGCGGCCCGAAGGTTGCCGCGTTCGCGTGGGGCCTGCGCTTCCTGGTGATGGGCCTGCTGCCGCTCGCGCAGAACTGGCAGACCGCGCTCGTGATCCTGGCCGCGCTGTCGCTGATCGTCGGTAACATCACCGGTATCGTCCAGCGCAACATCAAGCGGATGCTCGCGTACTCGGCGATCTCGAACATGGGCTTCGTGCTGCTCGGCCTGCTCGCGGGCATCGTGAAGGGCGACGCGGCGGCACCGGCGAACGCCTACAGCTCGGCGATGTTCTACGCGATCGTCTACCTGATCACGACGCTCGGCTCGTTCGGCGTGGTGATGCTGCTCGCGCGCCGCGATTTCGAAGCGGAAACGATCGACGACTTCAAGGGCCTCAACAAGCGCAGCCCGGTGTTCGCGTTCGTGATGATGGTCATGATGTTCTCGCTGGCCGGCATCCCGCCGACCGTCGGCTTCTACGCGAAGCTGGCCGTGCTCGAGGCGACCGTCAACGCGGGCCTCACGTGGCTGGCCGTGCTGGCCGTGATCACGTCGTTGTTCGGCGCGTTCTACTACCTGCGCATCGTGAAGCTGATGTACTTCGATGCGCCGCAGGATTCGACGCCGATCTCGGGCGACTTCTGCAAGCGCACGATCCTCGTGCTGAACGGCCTGGCGGTCGTCGTGCTCGGCCTGATCCCGAGCCCGCTGCTGACCGCCTGCCTGCAGGCAATCCGTCACACGCTGCCGCTGTAATGTCGGCAGCCGGCTGGTTCATCGTGCTGTTGGCGCTCGTCTGCGCCAACCTGCCGTTCCTGAACCAACGCCTCTTCGCCGTCGTGCCGTTCGGCGCGACGAAGAAGAACGCGTGGGTGCGGATCGGCGAGCTGATCGTGCTGTACTTCATCGTCGGCGCGCTCGGCTTCTGGCTCGAGTCGCGCGCCGGCAACCGCTTCGAACAGGGCTGGCAGTTTTACGCGATCACGTTCAGTCTGTTCGTCGTGTTCGCGTTTCCCGGCTTCACGTTCCAGTATCTCGTCAAACGACGCTGACGGCTTCGGCCGTCCGTCGTGCTCATCTAGGAGCCGCCGATGGCCGAACTACCCAATCACGACGCCGCACTGACCGAAACCTGCCTCGAGAGCGAGGCAATCTTCGACGGCGCGTTCCTCAAGCTCAAGCGCGATACCGTCCGTCTGCCGGACGGCAAGAAGGCCACGCGCGAGTACGTGCAGCACCCGGGCGCGGTGATGGTGATCCCGCTGTTCGACGACGGCCGCGTATTGATGGAAAGCCAGTATCGCTATCCGATCGGCAAGGTGATGGCCGAATTCCCGGCCGGCAAGCTCGACCCGAACGAAGGCGCGCTCGCGTGCGCGGTGCGCGAACTGCGCGAGGAAACCGGCTACACGGCACGCGAATACGTGTTCCTCGCCCGCATTCACCCGATCATTTCCTATTCGACCGAATTCATCGACCTGTACCTCGCGCGCGGGCTGACGGCCGGCGAGCGCAAGCTCGACGAAGGCGAATTCCTCGAAACCTTTACCGCGACGCTGGCCGACCTGCAGGAATGGGTGCGCACGGGCCAGATCTCCGACGTGAAGACGATCATCGGCACGATGTGGCTCGACAAGGTGCTGTCCGGCACGTGGCCGCTCGGCCCGGTCGTCACGCCCTGAGTGCAGCGTCAGCGGCGAGCGGGGCACCGCGTTACAATCTGGTGACGCGGCGCACCCGTGCCGCGCGATCGGAATTTAGCACGATCGTTCACAAAATCGCTTTTTGCGCTACACTCGTCACACGCCCTGATTCAGCATGAAGGTCCTCGATTTACAGTGTCCGCACGGTCATCGGTTCGAAGGCTGGTTCGCTTCCGCCGATGAATTCGAAGCGCAGTTGTCCCGCAAGCTGGTCGAATGTCCGGTGTGCGGGACGACCGAGGTCAACCGTCTGCCGTCGGCGCCGCGCCTGAATCTGTCGGGGGCGACGCAGGCCCGGCCGGCCGATCCGCGTGCGCTGCAGGCGCAGGTGATGCGCGCGCTGCGCGAGGTGCTGGAGAAGACCGAGAACGTGGGCGAGCGCTTCGCCGAGGAAGCGCGGCGCATCCATTACAACGAGGCGCCCGCACGCAGCATTCGTGGCGTCACGACGCCGGAAGACGCGCAATCCTTGGTCGAAGAAGGCATCGACGTGATGCCGCTGCCGATTCCTGCCGCGCTGAAAGAACCGCTGCAATGACGTATGCAGTGAGTCCTGGCCGGGCCGGACGGCCGCGGTCAGGAGACACTGCGCATGGATCTGGACTATTCCCCCGCCGACGACGCGTTCCGCGTTGACGTCCGCGCCTGGCTCGAGGCCCACCTGCCTCATGCTCTGCGCGCCAAGGTACTCGATCACAAACGACTCGACCGCGAGGATTTCGCGAGCTGGCACCGGATTCTCGGCCAGCGCGGCTGGTCCGCACCCGCATGGCCGGTCGAATATGGTGGCCCGGGCTGGAACGCGACGCAGCGACACATCTGGGACGAGGAATGCGCGCGGATCGGTGCGCCGACCGTGCTGCCGTTCGGGGTGTCGATGGTCGCGCCGGTTTTGATGAAATACGGCAGCGAAGCGCAGAAGCGCCACTATCTGCCGCGTATTCTCGACGGCTCGGACTGGTGGTGTCAGGGTTACTCGGAGCCGGGTTCCGGATCCGACCTCGCGTCGCTGCGCACGCGCGCCGAGCGCCACGGCGATCACTACGTCGTCAACGGCCAGAAGACCTGGACCACGCTCGGCCAGTACGCCGACATGATGTTCTGCCTCGTGCGCACCGATCCGGCCGCGAAGAAGCAGGAGGGTATCTCGTTCCTGCTGATCGACATGAAGACGCCCGGCATCACGGTGCGTCCGATCGTGATGCTCGACGAAGACCACGAGGTCAACGAGGTGTTCTTCGAGGACGTGAAGGTGCCGGTCGAGAACCTCGTCGGCGACGAGAACCGCGGCTGGACCTACGCGAAATACCTGCTGGGCCACGAGCGCACCGGCATCGCGCGCGTCGGTGCGTCGAAGCGGGAGCTCGCGTTCCTGAAGCGTGTCGCATCGAACCAGCGCAAGAACGGCAAGCCGCTGCTCGCCGATCCCGTGTTCGCCGCGAAGGTCGCGGCGCTCGAAGTCGAGCTGATGGCGCTCGAGGTGACGGTGCTGCGCGTCGTCAGCCGCGAGACGAGCGGCAAGGGGCCCGGCCCCGAAGCATCGATGCTGAAGATCAAGGGCACCGAGGTGCAGCAGGCGCTCACCGAGCTGATGGTCGAGGCGATCGGTCCGCTGGCCGCACCGTTCGACGTGCCGTTCCTCGACGGCGAGCGCGAGCACAGCATCGCGGGCGACGACGATGCGGCGCCGCTCGCCGCGTACTACTTCAATTACCGGAAGACGTCGATCTACGGCGGTTCGAACGAGATCCAGAAGAACATCATCGCGCAGATGATTCTGGGGCTGTGATCACGGAACGGAGACAACCATGGATTTCAGCTTTACCGATGAGCAGCAGCAGTTCGCCGACGCGCTGCGCCGGTATCTCGGCGAGCAATACGGTTTCGAAGCGCGCCAGGCGATCGTGCGCAGCGATGCCGGCGTATCGGACGCGCAATGGAGCGCATTCACCGAACTCGGGTTGACCGCGTTGCCCGTGCCGGACGCGCAGGGCGGCTTCGGCGGCGGCCCGGTCGACATGCTGGTCGTGATGCAGGAGCTCGGCCGCGCACTCGTGATCGAGCCGTACTGGGCCACGGCAGTCGGCGTCGAGGCGTTGCGGATCGCCGGCTCCGGCGCAGGCGAAGATGCCGCGTTGCTGGAGGCGGTCGCGCAGGGGCACAAGCGCGTGGCGGTCGCGTTCCACGAACCGCGAGCGCGCTACGACCTGTACGCACTCGACACGCATGCGCGCGAGCAGGGCGACACGTACCGGCTGACCGGCGCCAAGTCGGTGGTTCAGCACGGCGCCCAGGCGCATGCGTGGATCGTGCCTGCGCGGGTCGACGGCGGCGGCATCGGCCTCTTTGTCGTCGAACACGATGCAGCGAACACGAAGGTGGTCGACTACCGGACCATCGATGGCCAGCGTGCCGCGACGATCTCCTTCGATGACACGCCGGCCCGATTGCTGACGGGTGGCGCGCGCGACGCGGCGGCACTCGAGCAGATTGCCGATTACGCGACTTTCCTGCTGTGCGCGGAAGCGGTCGGCGCGCTCGACGAACTCAATCGCGCGACGGTCGAATACACGAAGACGCGCGAGCAGTTCGGCGTGCCGATCGCGCGTTTTCAGGCGCTGCAGCACCGAATGGTCGACATGCTGATCCATGCCGAGCAGGCGCGTTCGCTGACCTATCTCGCGGCGGTGCGCTACGCGAACGGCGACGCCGATGCGCGGCGCAAGGCCGTGTCGGCCGCGAAGGCGCGGGTCGGGTCGGCCGCACGCTTCGTCGGCCAGCAGGCGGTCCAGCTGCACGGCGGCATGGGCGTGACCAACGAGGTGGCCGCCGCGCACCTGTTCAAACGGCTGTCGATCATCGAGACGACACTCGGCGATACCGATCATCACCTCGCCCGCATCGCGGCGCTGCCCGATTTCGCGCAGACCGACGTAGCATGATGGCGACGCGCGAGCGCGCGAGACAAGGAGACTTATCAGTGGGCATCAGTTACGAAGATCTGGTGGTCGGCAGTACCACCGAAGTGGGCCGCTATACGTTCGAGCCTGACGACATCAAGGCGTTCGCGAAGCGCTACGATCCGCAGCCGTTCCATCTCGACGAGGAAGCGGGGAAGGCGTCGCATTTCGGCGGCCTCGTCGCGAGCGGTTGGCATACGTGCTCGGTGTTCATGAGCCTGCTGATCCAGAAGCTCGGACCGGATTCGACCAGCATGGGCTCGCCCGGCATCGATTCGATTCGCTGGCTGAAGCCGGTGCGCGCCGGCGACACGATCACGATGTACCAGAAGGTGCACGACAAGCGCGTGTCGGAGAGCAAGCCCGATCGCGGCATCGTATCGACGGAATGGGTCGGCGTGAACGAAGCCGGCGAGACGGTGATCACCGTGCACACCAAGGTGATTTTCGGGCTGCGCCATCCGGGAGGCGCGAAGATATGACCGACGTGACCTTGCCGCTGATCGCATCGGCGCAGGCGCTGCAGGCGCGGGTCGGCGCGGAGCCGCTCGCGAGCGGCTGGATCGAGATCGACCAGCCGCGCGTCGACGGTTTCGCCGACGCGACCGACGACCATCAATGGATTCACGTCGACCCCGAGCGCGCGCGGCGCGAGTCGCCGTTCGGCGGACCGATCGCGCACGGGTTCCTGACGCTGTCGCTGATTCCCGCGTTGATGACCGACGCGATGCGCTTCGAGCAGAAGATGGGCGTGAACTACGGGCTGAACCGCGTGCGGTTTTTGAAGCCGGTGCCGGTCGGTGCGCGCGTGCGTGCGCTGTTCGCGGTGAAGGAAACCGCCGACGCTGCGCGTGGCGGCATTCAGGTGACGTGGTCCGTATCGGTGCAGGTCGAGCGCCCCGACGCGCCGCTGCCGGTGTGCGCGGCGGAGTTCATCACGCTGCATTACTTCTGAGGCACGGAGCGGCATGCACGGATGCCGCTCCGCCCGCCGCGTGCGGGTCAGTGCTTCGCGTATTGCGTCGCGCCGAACAGCACCTCGCGCGCCTTGTCGTCCTGCAGCGGCTTGCGCATCGACGCGAGCACCTCGACGCCGCGCTGCACGGCCGGTCGCGCGGCGATCGCCTCGTGCCAGCGCTTCACGTTCGGCAAGGCGTCGAGCACGATGCCCTGGTTCTGCCACGAACGTGTCCACGGGAACGTCGCAATGTCCGCGATCGTGTACGTGTCGCCCGCGAGATACTCGGATTCGCCGAGGCGCTTTTCCATCACGTTGTACAGGCGCTTCGCTTCGTTCGTGTAGCGGTTGACCGCATACTCGATCTTCTCCGGCGCATACAGGCGGAAGTGGTGCGCCTGCCCGAGCATCGGGCCGACACCGCCCATCTGGAACATCAGCCACTCGAGCGTCGCATAGCGTGCGGCCGGATCGGTCGGCAGGAACTTGCCGGTCTTCTCCGCGAGGTAGATCAGGATCGCGCCCGATTCGAACAGCGAGATCGGTTGGCCGCCGGGGCCGTCCGGATCGACGATCGCCGGGATCTTGTTGTTCGGGCTGATCTTCAGGAACGCGGGCTCGAACTGGTCGCCCGCGCCGATATCGATCGGATGGGCACGATATGCGAGGCCCGTTTCCTCGAGCATGATGTGCACCTTGTGGCCATTCGGGGTCGCCCAGCTATAGACGTCGATCATCGTCAACTCCTGTGAGGCTTGCGCGAAAACGGCGCCGGCGGCGCCGCGACAGGCGGTCATTAGAGCATGGATCGACACGGGCTGCTGGCGACGCAAACGCGCGTGCCGACGGGCAGGCAAGGCCGGGCGGGAGATCGCCGTCGGCATTGCGTGCGACGGCGACATGCCGCATCGGAGGGACGCGGCGGCGTGGCGTCGGTTCGAAGGCCGACGCGGCGGATCAGCGCTTGTAGCGCGGCGGGCGCTTCTCGAGAAAGGCGGTGATGCCTTCGAGCCCGTCCGCATGATGCAGCGACGCGACGAAATGATCGCGCTCGGTGCCGAGGTGCGCGTCCAGCGGTTGCGCGGTCGCGTCGTCGAGCAACGACTTGATGCGCGTGAGCGCATTCGGCGAGATGCCGGCGAGCGTGTCGGCCCATGCCAGTGCGTCGCTCAGCGCCGTGCCGGGCGTGGCGAGCCGGTTGACGACGCCGAGCGCATGCAGGCGTTCGGCGGCAACCGGCTTGCCTTCGAACAGGATCTCGGCCGCGATCGCGCGCGGCAACGCACGGGCGAGAAACCACGAGCCGCCGCCGTCGGGCGTCAGGCCGACGCGCGCATACGACATCACGAATTTCGCATCATGTGCGGCGACGATCAGGTCGCACGCGAGCGCGAGCGAGAAGCCCGCGCCGGCCGCGGCGCCTTCGACGGCTGCGATCACCGGCTTCGTGGCTGCGCGGATCGCCGTTACCCACGCCGCGAGCTGATCGATGCTGTCGGCCTGAAAGGACGGCTCCTTCGAGCGATTCTCGAGCAGCCGGTTCAGGTTGCCGCCTGCGCAGAAGAAGCGGTCGGCACCTGTCAGCACGACGGCGCGAATCGCCGGATCGCGCTCGGCGGTGGCGAGCGCTTCGATGCCGGCCGCGTACATGTCGGGATGCAGCGCGTTGCGCGCGCCGGGATTGGACAGTGTGAGGACGAGCGTCGATTCGCTCTCGGGCGGACGCGAGGCCAGCAGTTCAGCACTCATGGAAGCGTGTCTCCATCGGATGGCGCGGCTGTGACGCCGCGTGTGTCGCGTGGACAGGCGGCGCTGTCGCCGCAGCGGCGGTAATGTTGTCGTGACGAACGCAAAACTTGCTTTAGACTAGCACGAACGTGCTTTTCAGCGCGATGAATCCCGATGCGGCCAGCGTCGAGGCGGCCGCGCTTCAGCCAGGAAGGAGACTCCGATGCTACAGCTGTGCGGTATCCCGTTGTCCAACTACTACAACAAGGTGAAGTTCGTCCTGCTCGAGCACGACATTCCGTTCGAGGAGTCGGTGTGCGGTTTGCCGATCAGCGATCCGGCGCAGCTTGCCGATTCGCCGCTCGGCAAGATTCCGTTCCTGAAGACCGAAGAGGGCGCGCTGTTCGAGTCGCAGGTGATCGTCGAATACCTGGCGGCGCGCTATCCCGAAAAAGGTATTTTGCCCACAAGCCCGTTCGCGGCCGCGAAGGTGCGCGAACTGGTCGAGACGCTCGAGCTGTATCTCGAATGGATGGCGCGCGAGGTCTATACGGAAGCGTTTTTCGGCGGCAAGGTCAGCGACGGGATGAAGGCGCACGTCGAGAAGCGTCTGCCGCGCGCGATCGATGCCTTCAAGCAGATGACGCGGTTTTCGCCGTATGTGCTCGGCGAATCGTTCGGCCTCGCGGACATGGCGGCGTGGGTCCATCTGCCGGTCATCGGCATGGCGACGAAGGCCATATTCGGCCGCGACTTCCTGCTCGATGCAGGCATCGACTGGAAGGCGCACGCGAAGACGGTGGGTGAGCGCCCGGCCGCGCAACGCGTGGCAGCCGAGCGCAAGGCGTATATCGAAGCGGCGAACGTCGTGCGTTCGTAAGCGTTTCTGACGGGCGGCGTGCGGCCGCCCGTGGCGGTCTTACAGGCGGGCGAGCCGTTCGAGCGCGGAGGCGAGCGTGCTTTCCTGCTTCGCGAAGCAGAAGCGGACGACGCCCGATTCGTGCGGCTCGTGATAGAACGCCGACACCGGAATGGCGGCCACGCCGATCTCCGACGTGAGCCACTTCGAAAATTCCGCTTCGGGCAGGTCGCTGATCGCCGAGTAGTCGACGCACTGAAAGTACGTGCCCGTGCACGGCAGCAGCTTGAAGCGCGTGCGTTCGAGGCCGGCCCGGAAGAAATCGCGCTTGTGCTGATAGAAGCCCGCGAGCGACAGGTACGGCGCCGGGTCGCGCAGGTAGTCGGCGAGCCCGATCTGCATCGGCGTGTTTACCGTGAACACGTTGAACTGGTGGACCTTGCGGAATTCCGCGGTCAGCGCGGCAGGCGCCGCGACGTAACCGACCTTCCAGCCCGTCACGTGATAGGTCTTGCCGAAGCTCGACACGATGAAGCTGCGCGCGGCGAGTTCCGGGTAGCGCGCGACGCTCTCGTGGCGCGCGCCGTCGTAGACCATGTGCTCGTACACCTCGTCGGACAGGATCAGCACGTTGGTGCCGCGCACGATGTCCTCGAGCTTGCGCATGTCGGCCTCGCGCCACACGGTGCCCGTCGGGTTGTGCGGCGTGTTGATCAGTATCATCCGCGTTTTCGGCGTGATCGCGGCCGCGAGGCGGTCGAACGGGATCGCATAGTCGGGCGCCTCCAGCGTGACGAACACCGGCTTGCCGCCCGCGAGCTCGATCGACGGCAGGTAGCTGTCGTAGGTCGGCTCGACGACGATTACTTCGTCGCCCGGATGCACCGCGCACAGGATCGCCGTCAGCAGCGCCTGCGTCGCGCCGGCCGTCACGGTGATTTCGCTGGCCGGATCGTAGCGCCGGCCGTACACCTGCGCGATCTTGTCGGCGATCGCGTCGCGCAGCGGCGCGACGCCGGCCATCGGCGGATACTGGTTGTGCCCGTTGCGCATCGCGGCCGAGACCGCATCGACGATGCGCGGATCGCAATCGAAATCCGGGAAACCCTGGCCGAGGTTCACCGCCCCTTTTTCGGCGGCAAGCGCGCTCATGACCGTGAAGATCGTCGTGCCGACGTTCGGCAGGCGCGAGGGGAAAACGGGCGTCGTTGGCATATCTGAAGGAGCGTTCATCGATACGGTCGAAATCGGGTGGGGCCGTGTGCGTCAGGCTGGCGTGGTCGGGGCGGCCGGCGTCGCGTCGAGCGCGCAGGCCTCGGTAAAGGGAGCGGGCTGCGCGATCCGGAAACCGAAGTCGCGTGCGGTGCGTTTCGCGAGCTTCAGTAGCGCGCGGTCCTTCGACACGAGCCAGTCGGCCTGCGCGGCGCGGGCAAGCTCGAGAAATTTCTGGTCGTCGCGGTCCTTGCACTTCGGCAGCGGCGGCGCGCCGGCGTCGACGGGCGGCGGTTCGACGAGGTTCGCGAGACGGGCGACGGTCGCGAGCGCGGCCGCCTTGTCGATCGCGCGCGACTGGAACTGCGGATAGTCGAGCACGTATTCGAGCTCGGTCAGGCAGCGGCCGTCGATCACGGCGGCCAGCGTGCCGCATTCCAGCGCGGCGCGGATCGGGCGCGTAGCGGGGTCGTCGAATACGAGGATGTCGATCCAGACGTTCGAGTCGAGCACGACGCGGTGCGCGGCATGCGGGGCGAGAGAGCGGCTCATTCGTTACAATCGGTGGTTTTCGTCTGACCGCAAGGCACGGCGTGCCAGCGAGCCTCTATGATAATCGTTCTCTCTCCCGCCAAATCCCTCGACTACGATACGCCCGCGCACGTCCCGTCTTACACGTTGCCTGCATTCGTCGACGACGCGTCGGAACTGATCCACGGCCTGCGCAAGCTGTCGCCGCAGGACATCGCGACGCTGATGGATATCTCCGATCCGCTCGCGCGCCTGAATTTCCAGCGCTACGCCGACTGGTCGCCGACCTTCACGCCGGCCAACGCGAAGCAGGCCGTGCTGGCGTTCAACGGTGACGTTTACGAGGGTTTCGACGCAAAATCGCTGTCGTCCACCGATCTCGACTATGCGCAGCAGCACGTGCGCGTGCTGTCGGGCCTGTACGGGCTGCTGCGTCCGCTCGACCTGCTGCAGCCGTACCGGCTCGAGATGGGTACGCGGTTCGCGAACGCACGCGGCAAGGATCTGTATGCGTTCTGGGGCGACCGCATCACGCGGGCGCTGAACGAGCAGTTGGAGACGCGCAGCGGCGCCGCACGCGTGCTGGTCAACTGCGCGTCGACCGAATACTTCAAGTCGGTCAAGCCGAAGCTGCTGGCCGCACCGGTCATCACGCCGGTATTCGAGGACTGGAAGGGCGGCCGCTACAAGATCATCAGCTTCCATGCGAAACGCGCGCGCGGCCTGATGGCGCGTTTTGTCGTCGAGAACCGTATCACCGACCCGAAGGCGCTGAAGGCATTCGCGACCGAAGGCTATGCGTTCGATGCGGCGGCGTCGAACGATTCGACTTACGTATATCGCCGGCGCATCGGCGAGTGACCTTGCCGGCCGTTCACGAGACGGCCGGCGCCTGCATGAGGCCGGACAGGCGGTACACCGCGTGCTTCGGTCAACCGCTTTGCATGGGGCCGGCGTAAGCGCTAAAGCGCTAACGCCGGTCGATAACGGAGAGAGACAGATGACCCTTTCGATCACCAGTAATTTCGACGCGGGCGCCATCGACGTCGTGTCGTGCGAGCGTCCCGACGCGATCCGGCTGCGCGTGCGTGGCGACAATCGGTCGGAGTTCGCGCAATGGTTTTACTACCGCTTGACGGGCGCGCGCGGCGAGCGGTGCGTGATGACGTTCGAGAACGCAGCCGAATGCGCATACCCGTCGGGCTGGCGCAACTATCACGCGGTGGCAAGCTACGACCGGGTCGACTGGTTCCGCGTGCCGACGACGTTCGACGGCAAGACGATGACCATCGACCATACGCCCGAGTTCGACAGCATCTACTACGCGTATTTCGAACCGTACTCGGAAGAGCGTCACGCGGCGTTTCTCGGCGCGGTCCAGCAGTTGCCGCAGGCGAGCGTCGTCGAGCTCGGCCGCACGGTCGAAGGCCGTCCGATGTCGCTGCTGACGCTCGGCACGCCGGAAACCGACGATGCGCCGAAGAAGAAGGTATGGATCATCGCGCGCCAGCATCCGGGCGAGTCGATGGCCGAGTGGTTCGTCGAAGGCCTGGTCAAGCGGCTGGCGGGATGGGGCGACTGGGCCGGCGATCCGGTGGCGCGCAAGCTCTACGATCGCGTGACGTTTTACATCGTCCCGAACATGAATCCGGACGGCAGCGTGCACGGTAACCTGCGCACCAATGCGGCCGGCGCGAACCTGAACCGCGAGTGGATGGCGCCCGATGCCGAGCGCAGCCCCGAAGTGCTGGCCGTGCGCGATGCGATCCACGCGATCGGCTGCGACATGTTCTTCGACATTCACGGCGACGAGGATCTGCCGTACGTGTTCGTCGCCGGCTCGGAGATGCTGCCGAGCTTTACCGAGCAGCAGGGCAAGGAGCAGGCCGCGTTCATCGACGCGTTCAAGGTCGCCAGCCCCGACTTCCAGACCGAGCATGGCTACGCGGCGAGCAAGTACAAGGAAGATGCGCTGAAGCTCGCGTCGAAGTACATCGGCCATCAGTTCGGCTGCCTGTCGTTGACGCTCGAAATGCCGTTCAAGGACAACGCGAACCTGCCCGACGAGCGCGTCGGCTGGAACGGCGAGCGCAGCGCGGCGCTCGGCGCGGCGATGCTGGCCGCGATCCTGGTGCACGTCGACACGTTCGCGTAAGCGCAGCCGTTCGTCGTCGCATGAAAAAAGCCGGCGCATCTCGTGATGCGCCGGCTTTTTTGCCGCTGTCGTTGCCGCTCCGTCGTATCAGGACTTCTTCGCGGTTTTTTTCTTCACGGCCTTCTTCTGGCCGCTGGATTTCTTCGTCGCGACGGCCTTCTTGCTGCCGGCGTGGCTCGATGCCTTCGCCTTGGCTTTGCCGCGGTGCGACTTGCCCTTGAACTTCTTCGTCGAAGACGACGAGCGTTCGACGCGCGGCTTCAGCGGCGGGACCGGGTCGTTCCAGCTGAACGCGAGCATTTGCTGGCCGACATAGCCGCAACGGAATTTCAGCGGCGTCGGATCGCTGCCGTTGCTGTGGATGCCGAGCCCATCGACGGTGACGATGTTGTCGACCTTCACGCGCTGCTTGCCCTGGTCGAACGAGTCGTTCCACGGCGTGATGGTCGCATTGCCGCTGTCGAATGCGTTCGGTGCGAAGTCGACGCGATCGAACGCCGTCGACGTACTGGCGATGAAGCTGCCGTGCGCCGCACAATCGGCGGCGAGCGGATCGGCATGCATCTCGTTGACGAATTTGTTGATCAGTTCGGAGCGCTGGTCGAGCAGGTCGGCGAATACCGGAGCGGGAAGCGCAAGCGACAGGCCCGCGATACAGGCTGCCAGCTTGCCGAGCGCCCGGAAAATCCGGAGCGAGGCAGGTGAGCTGTCCATCTGGTTATTGGTGAGGAGCGAAGGAGACATCGGGCACGTATAGATGCCCGATGAAGAACAGGAGTTCAATCTTAGCGTAAAAAAGTTGTGCGGCAGTAGGTGGCGTATTCGGCGCGCGTCGTGGACGGTGCCGCCGGCACATGTGTGCGCCGAGCTGGTCCGGAGGGGAAAGTCAGGCGCGCGGGCCGCCGAGGCGGTAGCGCCGGACGTCGAAGGTCGTGACCCACGCGGGGCGATAGACGGCGATGAGTGCCGTCGCCATGCCGGTGAACCACGCTTCGCCGAGCGCGAGCAGCGCGGTGTTCAGCAGATAGCCGGCCGGAATCACGACGGGCACGCCGTCGGCAAGCGCGAGCTGGACACCGGCCGCCGCAGCGGCGACCGCGACGATCGCGATGGCCGGCGACAGGAAGCCCTGCCCCGTGATGAACGATGCGAGGTTGTGCGGCAGCCACGCGAGCGCGGCGCGTTGCAGCAACGCCGACACGGCGACAGGCAGCGCACCGTAGATCAGATAGGTCAGGCCGATGCCTTGCCACGGCGCGTCGAAGATGACCGCGGCAATCGCCGTGACGGCGCCCATCGCAACCAGGGCGAGCGTCCAGTCGAACAGCGTGACGAGCAGCGTTGCGCCAAGCAGATGCATGACGATGCCGTCTTCGAGCCATGCGTTCGAAGCCCACAGGACCGTGATCGCAGTGACGAGTGCGAGCCACACGTGCTGAAGCGTGGCGTCTTGCAGGCGTACGAACGGGCGATTCCAGATCGCGAGCGCGAGCAGGGCCACGGCGGCGATCCAGCCACCGATGCCAACCCAGAGCGGAAGCGGTGTGAAAAGAAAACCCATGCGTCCATATTACTCGTTGAGTATCAAAGGTGGGAACCGGCGCATGCGCGACCGTCGCAATATCGAGACTGTTTGCCTAGCGTCCGCGCCGGAACCGTGCCGGTGGCTCGGCGGCGAGCGGCAGATCGTGCGTGCCGGCATTCGCGGTAGGCAACGGGTACGGACGGTCATGCCGTTGTGTCCGCAGCGGAACCGGGCCGTGTTCGCCGATGGCCGGCTTGCGGGCGCGGTTGCGGTTCGCCAGCAGCACCTCGAGATGGGGCGACAGCCAGCCGTTGTAGATCGCGACCGCGGCGGCGCGGTTTGCGGCGCCAAGCTGCTGGAAGATGCTCGCGAGGTGGATCTTCACGGTGCCTTCGCTGATGCCGAGCGTACGCGCGATCATCTTGTTCGTGCTGCCCATGTGGACGAACCGCATGATCTGCGCTTGTCGCGGCGACAGGAGGCCGCTCGGCGGGCGGCGGGGCAGCGAGCCGGCGAGCGTCTGGAAATGGGCATCGTGGCGCGCCGTCGCCGTGGACGGCAGCAGGCTGAGGGCGATCGGCGGAATGTAGTGCCCGCCCAGCAGGACGATCTCGAGCGCGCGCACGATAAGGTGCGGCCGCGTGGAATGCGGGATCACGCCCGCGACGCCGTAGTTGAAGAAACGCTGGATGGCTTCGGGCGAGATCTCGTCGACCAGGACGGCGACCGGTGTCGGCGAGCACGCGTTGCCGAGCGCCTGAAGCTCGCTGAGCCGGCCCACGTCGAGCCAGTCGATCGCGAGGAGGTCGAAACGCTGGGTGCGCAGCAGCCGGCGCGCCTGGAAACCGTCAGGCGCATCGTTGATGCTGGCGTGCCGGTCGATCTGCCGCAACAGGGCCTTCAGTCCGTCACGCCGTTCGGCGTCTGAGTTAAGCACCAAGAATCGCATATTCAATCTCCATAAGGTGAGTCATTGACTGCTGTCGGGGGGATATAAGCTGGCCCCGATAATGACAAAGACCTTACACGATGTCTGCTTGGCTGAAAGGCTTAGGAAAAGTTCGAAATTTTGGGCGACAGAACATCGGACAAGAAAAAAAGCCGCTTCGGCAGGCACCGGAAGCGGCTTTTGGCGGGGCAGGCTGCAGGGCCTGCGGGGGCGAGTCAGTGGAAATGCGGCTGCGCGGGCGACGCGTCTTCCGGCATTTCCGCATGGACGATTTCGCCGAGCGGATCGGCGTACAGCGGCACACCGCAGTCGTCGCAGTATTCGGGTTCGAAGCGGCCCGCGTGCCGGCGGACGTCGGTTACGCCGCATTCCTTCAGCAGGCTCACGATTTCCTCGAGCGGCCCTTCGATCGGCGCTTCGCCTTCGAGCGTCGCGCTGTCGATCGAAACGTCGCCGTTTTCACGGCCGTAGAGCGGCCACACGACGCCGTAGATCACATCGTTGCTGGCACGCCGCGTGAAGCCGACCCGATACTCGTCGATACGGCGTTCGCCGAAGCCGGCGACCACCGCGCGCAACTCCTGCGGCGCTGCACCAAGTGTGTCGAATAGATAACGAATGGCCGTTCGGACGGTGTGTGGACGCACGCGTTCGTCCGCATCGCGACAGGCCGAGTAGTACGCGTCCGGAAGCAGGCATTCGAACTCGCAGCCGGGCAGCGCGATCGACAGGTTCGGGCCGCCTTGTGCCGTCCACTGTTCGAGGCACTGGCCGCGCTCGATACGGCTGCCGTTTTCTTCTTCCTGCCAACGGAACAGCGCCGCGCCGGTCGGCGCGGCGACGACCGCCAGCAGGAAGCGCGGATCGGCCAGGATCGGCGAGGTTTCCGGCAGGTCGCCGAAGCTCAGCTTCGGGGTGTGCTGACCGATCGCCGCATGCGCGAGCTGCTGGGCCAGCCGGTAGGTTTCCACGTGGTGCCGCGGCAGTTGGTCGATGCTGTAGAGGAAGGGAGCAAGCCCGACGAGGGTGCCGTTTGCGAGCACGTGCGCCTGCAGGTGCGTGCGCAGCGCGTCGGTAACGTCGCCCTTCAGTGGGCCCGACGGAATCATATAGCGCGTCCAGGCGAGCACCGGGACGGCGACCAGCAGCGCATCGTACGGTTGGCCGTCGTGGTCGATCACCATCGACTCGCTGTGTGTCTCGGCCATGTCGGCGAGCGCGCCGTAGGCGTCGGGATGATTCTGCTGAAGATGGTCGAGCGCGGCGTCGAGCGTGGTCTGATTGCCGTTGCGGACGATCTTGGCGAGCAGCGCGTCGAGCTTCGCTTCCCAGAAGCGATCCTCGATGCGGCTGCCCGACGCGAAGAGCGCAAGCGACAGACCGACCAGTTTGTCGGCATCGGGGGGGAGGCGTTTGGCGATTCGCTGGCGCATATTAAAGACGTATATAGAAAGAGGCGAAGAACCTCACATTCTAGTCCGTTCTTTGCACCATAAGCGGCCTCGTGCCCAGGCATGGCCGGACGGCCGAATTGCGGCGCTCGTAAAAAAGTTGCTTCAAGCCCCTTGCGCGATCGCCGTGAGCTGCATAGAATCACGCCTCTTTCGCGCTAACGGAAACGCGGCGCGGAAGGAAGGGAAGCAGTGCCGTTGGAGTTCGGAGGTAGCGAGCCTCGGCGGTACGGAAGTTGAGCCCCGCAGTCGCAACGAAGTCGTTCAGAAAGTTGTTGACGAGCTGCGAAACACGGTTCATAATCTCGCTTCTCTGCTGCTGAAAACGCAGCGCTGCTGAGGGGTTCAAGATCCCTCGCAGACATGCTCTTTAAAAATTAACAGCCGATAAGTGTGGGCGCTTGATGGCAGCGAGCTGATCCTCGGATCAGATAGCAAAAGTATCAAGAGTCTCACACTAAAGTAAGTCAGGTTTATGAAGTGATTCATATTCCTGTCAGCTTTGAGTGAGCGACCGGTTCGAAAGAACCGAAAACAGTAACAGGTTTGAACTGAAGAGTTTGATCCTGGCTCAGATTGAACGCTGGCGGCATGCCTTACACATGCAAGTCGAACGGCAGCACGGGTGCTTGCACCTGGTGGCGAGTGGCGAACGGGTGAGTAATACATCGGAACATGTCCTGTAGTGGGGGATAGCCCGGCGAAAGCCGGATTAATACCGCATACGATCCACGGATGAAAGCGGGGGACCTTCGGGCCTCGCGCTATAGGGTTGGCCGATGGCTGATTAGCTAGTTGGTGGGGTAAAGGCCTACCAAGGCGACGATCAGTAGCTGGTCTGAGAGGACGACCAGCCACACTGGGACTGAGACACGGCCCAGACTCCTACGGGAGGCAGCAGTGGGGAATTTTGGACAATGGGCGAAAGCCTGATCCAGCAATGCCGCGTGTGTGAAGAAGGCCTTCGGGTTGTAAAGCACTTTTGTCCGGAAAGAAATCCTTGACTCTAATACAGTCGGGGGATGACGGTACCGGAAGAATAAGCACCGGCTAACTACGTGCCAGCAGCCGCGGTAATACGTAGGGTGCAAGCGTTAATCGGAATTACTGGGCGTAAAGCGTGCGCAGGCGGTTTGCTAAGACCGATGTGAAATCCCCGGGCTCAACCTGGGAACTGCATTGGTGACTGGCAGGCTAGAGTATGGCAGAGGGGGGTAGAATTCCACGTGTAGCAGTGAAATGCGTAGAGATGTGGAGGAATACCGATGGCGAAGGCAGCCCCCTGGGCCAATACTGACGCTCATGCACGAAAGCGTGGGGAGCAAACAGGATTAGATACCCTGGTAGTCCACGCCCTAAACGATGTCAACTAGTTGTTGGGGATTCATTTCCTTAGTAACGTAGCTAACGCGTGAAGTTGACCGCCTGGGGAGTACGGTCGCAAGATTAAAACTCAAAGGAATTGACGGGGACCCGCACAAGCGGTGGATGATGTGGATTAATTCGATGCAACGCGAAAAACCTTACCTACCCTTGACATGGTCGGAATCCCGCTGAGAGGTGGGAGTGCTCGAAAGAGAACCGGCGCACAGGTGCTGCATGGCTGTCGTCAGCTCGTGTCGTGAGATGTTGGGTTAAGTCCCGCAACGAGCGCAACCCTTGTCCTTAGTTGCTACGCAAGAGCACTCTAAGGAGACTGCCGGTGACAAACCGGAGGAAGGTGGGGATGACGTCAAGTCCTCATGGCCCTTATGGGTAGGGCTTCACACGTCATACAATGGTCGGAACAGAGGGTTGCCAACCCGCGAGGGGGAGCTAATCCCAGAAAACCGATCGTAGTCCGGATTGCACTCTGCAACTCGAGTGCATGAAGCTGGAATCGCTAGTAATCGCGGATCAGCATGCCGCGGTGAATACGTTCCCGGGTCTTGTACACACCGCCCGTCACACCATGGGAGTGGGTTTTACCAGAAGTGGCTAGTCTAACCGCAAGGAGGACGGTCACCACGGTAGGATTCATGACTGGGGTGAAGTCGTAACAAGGTAGCCGTATCGGAAGGTGCGGCTGGATCACCTCCTTTCCAGAGCTATCTCGCAAAGTTGAGCGCTCACGCTTATCGGCTGTAAATTAAAGACAGACTCAGGGGTCTGTAGCTCAGTCGGTTAGAGCACCGTCTTGATAAGGCGGGGGTCGTTGGTTCGAATCCAACCAGACCCACCATTGTCTGGCGGTAGGTACACCTGAGGCAAATCTGTACATGGGGGCATAGCTCAGCTGGGAGAGCACCTGCTTTGCAAGCAGGGGGTCGTCGGTTCGATCCCGTCTGCCTCCACCAATCCTCAATGACAAACATTCGAATGACGATTGTTCGAGTCTTTGTCATTGGCGATTGAGCCAGTCAGAGGATATCAACAGATATCGGCTGTCGTTCTTTAACAATCTGGAAGAAGTAAGTAATTTGGATAGCGGAAGCGTCTCGAGATGGACGTGAAAACTATCCGGGTTGTGATTGTATCGATGTATCTCAAGATGATTCGAACTTCATTGTTCGGCTCGATTTGGAATACGGCACAACGCGAGAACTCAACCTGTAACGAGACAGACTCGTTATAGGGTCAAGCGAACAAGTGCATGTGGTGGATGCCTTGGCGATCACAGGCGATGAAGGACGCGGTAGCCTGCGAAAAGCTACGGGGAGCTGGCAAACGAGCTTTGATCCGTAGATGTCCGAATGGGGAAACCCGCCCTTTTGGGTCATCCTAGACTGAATACATAGGTCTAGTGAAGCGAACGCGGTGAACTGAAACATCTAAGTAACCGCAGGAAAAGAAATCAACCGAGATTCCCAAAGTAGTGGCGAGCGAAATGGGATGAGCCTTGCACTCTTTATTTGTATTGTTAGCCGAACGCTCTGGAAAGTGCGGCCATAGCAGGTGATAGCCCTGTAGGCGAAAACAGTATGAAAGAACTAGGTGTGCGACAAGTAGGGCGGGACACGTGAAATCCTGTCTGAAGATGGGGGGACCATCCTCCAAGGCTAAATACTCGTGATCGACCGATAGTGAACCAGTACCGTGAGGGAAAGGCGAAAAGAACCCCGGGAGGGGAGTGAAATAGATCCTGAAACCGCATGCATACAAACAGTCGGAGCCTCGCAAGGGGTGACGGCGTACCTTTTGTATAATGGGTCAGCGACTTACGTTCAGTAGCAAGCTTAACCGTATAGGGCAGGCGTAGCGAAAGCGAGTCCGAATAGGGCGTTCAGTTGCTGGGCGTAGACCCGAAACCAGGTGATCTATCCATGGCCAGGATGAAGGTGCGGTAACACGTACTGGAGGTCCGAACCCACTAACGTTGAAAAGTTAGGGGATGAGCTGTGGATAGGGGTGAAAGGCTAAACAAACCTGGAAATAGCTGGTTCTCTCCGAAAACTATTTAGGTAGTGCCTCGTGTCTCACCTTCGGGGGTAGAGCACTGTCATGGTTGGGGGGTCTATTGCAGATTACCCCGCCATAGCAAACTCCGAATACCGAAGAGTGCAATCACGGGAGACAGACATCGGGTGCTAACGTCCGGTGTCAAGAGGGAAACAACCCAGACCGCCAGCTAAGGTCCCCAAATATAGCTAAGTGGGAAACGAAGTGGGAAGGCTAAAACAGTCAGGAGGTTGGCTTAGAAGCAGCCACCCTTTAAAGAAAGCGTAATAGCTCACTGATCGAGTCGTCCTGCGCGGAAGATGTAACGGGGCTAAGCTATATACCGAAGCTGCGGATGCGAGCTTGCTCGCATGGTAGGAGAGCGTTCCGTAAGCCTGCGAAGGTGCCTTGTAAAGGGTGCTGGAGGTATCGGAAGTGCGAATGCTGACATGAGTAGCGATAAAGGGGGTGAAAGGCCCCCTCGCCGTAAGCCCAAGGTTTCCTACGCAACGTTCATCGGCGTAGGGTGAGTCGGCCCCTAAGGCGAGGCAGAAATGCGTAGCTGATGGGAAGCAGGTCAATATTCCTGCACCATTGTTAGATGCGATGGGGGGACGGATCGCGGAAGGTTGTCCGGGTGTTGGAAGTCCCGGTCGCTGCATTGGAGAAGGCGCTTAGGCAAATCCGGGCGCGTAATTCAAGGGTGTGGCGCGAGCTCCTTAGGGAGCGAAGCAATTGGAAGTGGTTCCAAGAAAAGCCTCTAAGCTTCAGTCTAACGATGACCGTACCGCAAACCGACACAGGTGGGCGAGATGAGTATTCTAAGGCGCTTGAGAGAACTCGGGAGAAGGAACTCGGCAAATTGGTACCGTAACTTCGGGATAAGGTACGCCCTTGTAGCTTGACTGGCCTGCGCCAGGAGGGTGAAGGGGTTGCAATAAACTGGTGGCTGCGACTGTTTAATAAAAACACAGCACTCTGCAAACACGAAAGTGGACGTATAGGGTGTGACGCCTGCCCGGTGCCGGAAGATTAAATGATGGGGTGCAAGCTCTTGATTGAAGTCCCGGTAAACGGCGGCCGTAACTATAACGGTCCTAAGGTAGCGAAATTCCTTGTCGGGTAAGTTCCGACCTGCACGAATGGCGTAACGATGGCCACACTGTCTCCTCCCGAGACTCAGCGAAGTTGAAGTGTTTGTGATGATGCAATCTACCCGCGGCTAGACGGAAAGACCCCATGAACCTTTACTGTAGCTTTGCATTGGACTTTGAACCGATCTGTGTAGGATAGGTGGGAGGCTATGAAACCGGAACGCTAGTTTCGGTGGAGCCGTCCTTGAAATACCACCCTGGTTTGTTTGAGGTTCTAACCTTGGCCCGTGATCCGGGTCGGGGACAGTGCATGGTAGGCAGTTTGACTGGGGCGGTCTCCTCCCAAAGCGTAACGGAGGAGTACGAAGGTACGCTAGGTACGGTCGGAAATCGTGCTGATAGTGCAATGGCATAAGCGTGCTTAACTGCGAGACCGACAAGTCGAGCAGGTGCGAAAGCAGGTCATAGTGATCCGGTGGTTCTGTATGGAAGGGCCATCGCTCAACGGATAAAAGGTACTCTGGGGATAACAGGCTGATACCGCCCAAGAGTTCATATCGACGGCGGTGTTTGGCACCTCGATGTCGGCTCATCTCATCCTGGGGCTGTAGCCGGTCCCAAGGGTATGGCTGTTCGCCATTTAAAGAGGTACGTGAGCTGGGTTTAAAACGTCGTGAGACAGTTTGGTCCCTATCTGCCGTGGGCGTTGGATATTTGAAGGGGGCTGCTCCTAGTACGAGAGGACCGGAGTGGACGAACCTCTGGTGTACCGGTTGTCACGCCAGTGGCATCGCCGGGTAGCTATGTTCGGAAGAGATAACCGCTGAAAGCATCTAAGCGGGAAACTCGCCTTAAGATGAGATATCCCTGGGGACTAGATCCCCTTGAAGGGTCGTTCGAGACCAGGACGTTGATAGGTCAGGTGTGTAAGCGCAGTAATGCGTTCAGCTAACTGATACTAATTGCCCGTAAGGCTTGATCCTATAACGAGTCTGCCTTGTAGATCGGCGCCGTGCGAAAGCACCGGTCGCGATCCAAAGCGACATGTTGAATTCTCGTGTGTGATACACACAACTCAAAATTACTGCTTCTTCCCAGATTGGTTCTGTTGGCCACGCCAGCAGAACAACCCTCTTTGCCTGATGACCATAGCGAGTCGGTCCCACCCCTTCCCATCCCGAACAGGACCGTGAAACGACTCTACGCCGATGATAGTGCGGATTCCCGTGTGAAAGTAGGTAATCGTCAGGCTCCCTAAGCCAGAAACCCCCGCCCGAAAGGCGGGGGTTTTTGCATTGGTGCGCCAGAAAAATCGTGCGGCGAAGCGTTGCCAAGGCTACGTCCACTGGCTCCCCGCTGACGCAATCAATCGGAGCGCCGAGCCCGCCAGTTCCACACTCGCTGTTCGTGCCGTCCGGCATCTCCCGCCACTTCCTTTTGCCAATCGGACCTATTCCTCTTCGGGCCGGCTCCAGCTAATGCTGCACATCCAGCGCCGATAGCTGTGATGGCCGGTGATGAGCGATGTTGATCGACGATGATCGATAAATACCGCTTCCTGACGAAGACCTCGCTTCATCTCTCGACGCTTCGGTGTGCCACATCAAATGCCTCACTCCGCGAGCGCAGCGCGAAATCGTCATAAAAAATCTATGCGCATAAAGTTCATTCGCCCGGCATGCTCGACAGAGCGGAGAGCAAGCCCTTCGGGGTAATATCGCCGTTCGTCCCGATTCGCCGGTGCGTGTCTGCATCCCCGGCGGTCGGCGTCTTTGGCCTTCCGTCTCCTGCATCGTTCATGACTGACAGCCCCGCCCAAAGTGGTCGGACGACCGACTTCTTGCCGTATCTCGTCGCCGCGACGTTCTTCATGGAGTACCTCGACACGACCGTGATCGCGACTGCGCTGCCGCAAATGGCCAGCTCGTTCGGCGTCGGACCGAATGCGCTGAGTCTCGGGATGACGGCGTACATGCTGGCGCTGGCGGTGTTCATTCCGATCAGCGGCTGGATCGCGGACCGCTATGGTTCGCGTACCGTCTTCGCGAGTGCGATCGTCGTCTTTACCGGCGCGTCGGTGCTGTGCGGGCTGTCCGAAGGGGTGATGTCGTTCACGGCTGCGCGGCTGCTGCAGGGTGTCGGCGGGGCAATGATGGTGCCGGTCGGCCGGATGATCGTCGTGCGCAGTACCGAGAAGGCGAGACTGATGCGCGCGATCGCGACGATCACGTGGCCGGGCATCGTCGCGCCCGTCGTCGGGCCGCCGATCGGCGGCTTCATCACGACCTACGCGTCATGGCGATGGATCTTCCTGTTGAACGTCCCGTTCGGTCTTGCCGCACTCGTTTGTACCTGGCTGATCGTCCGGAATACGCGGGCCGACGAGCAACGGCCGCTCGACTGGGTCGGCTTCGTACTGGCCGGTGGCGCATTGACGTGCCTGCTGATCGGCACGGAAGCGGCCGGGCAGCAGGATGTCGACTTCACGCGCGCGGGTGTCCTGGTGGGCGCAAGCGTGCTGTTCGGCATCGCCGCGTGGCTGCATGCGCGACACAGCGCGCATCCGCTGCTCGATTTCACGACGCTGAAGGTGCCGACGTTCTCGGTGACGGTGATCACCGGTTCGATTACGCGGATGGCGATCAACGCCGTCCCGTACCTGCTGCCGCTGCTGTTCCAGATCGGCTTCGGGCTGTCGCCGTTTCAGTCAGGCCTGCTGCTGCTCGCGAGCGCGCTCGGCAATCTCGGGATGAAGGCGGGGACATCGTGGATCCTCGACCGTTACGGCTTTCGGCGTGTCGCGCTCGTCGACGTGACGATCGTCGGCATCTTCACGATCGCATGCGGCTGGCTCACCGCGTCGACGCCGTTGGCGATCACGCTGTTCGTCGTATTCGTCTACGGGCTCACGCGGTCGATGCAGTTCACGACGCTCGCGACGCTGGCCTATGCGGATATCCCGTCTCACCAGACGAGCGCGGCCAGCACGCTGTGGAGCGCCGCGCAGCAGATGACGATCGGGATGGGGATCGCATTTGGCGCATTGTCGCTGCGGCTAGCGGCATTGGTGCGCGGCGATGCGGCCGGCATGCACTACGTGCTCGACGATTTCCGCTGGGCGTTCGTCGCGGCGGGCGTGCTCGCGCTGCTGACGTTGCCGGGCTATGCACGGCTGGCTTCCAATGCTGGCGACCGGCTGCGGGCCAACATAGCGCGAGGATAGGCCCGACTGCAAATCGAATTTGCGGTGCAACCAGTGAGTGCGCTTGTTTTTCGGCGCTCACCCGAGGCGCCGATTCGTCCCGGTGGCGATCGCTTGACGATCAGCGTAACCGGTTTGCCGTCACCGCGGGCGAATGGGCTTGGGCCTGCCGGGCAACCATGCTGGACCGCCGCGCTCTCCGGACAATGACGTGCGGTGCCGGAACGAGCATCAAGGCCGAATGCGATATGCGGACGACAGTAGCGCCGTCGTCCCGATTCCCGCTACTGCGCATCATGGAAGATGATGCCGATCGTGTGGCGATGGCCGCTTCGAATCCGGCTGACGCCGTGGCGCAAGTTGACGCGATAGACGCCGCGGGTTCCCTGCACCGGCCGGCCGTGCACCGCGAAGATCACGGCGTCGCCTTGTGTCAGCGGCACCACTTCCGCGCGCGACTGCATGCGGGGCCGTTGTTCCGTCAACACGAACTCCCCACCACTGAAATCGCGGCCCGGTGCCGACAGCAGGATCGCGACCTGCAGCGGAAACACGTGCTCGCCGTACAGGTCCTGATGGAGACAGTTGTAGTCGTCGGCGCCGTATTGGAGGATCAGCGGCGTCGGTCGCGTCTGTCCCGCCGCATGGCAGCGATCGAGGAACGTCGCATGCTCCTTCGGATAACGAACGTCGACTCCGAGTGCCTGGTTCCAGCGATTTGCGATCGGCGCGAGATGCGGGTAGAGCGTCGCGCGCAGCTCGGCGATGACCGCAGGCAACGGATACGCGAAATACTTGTATTCGCCGCGGCCGAAGCCGTGCCGGGCCATCACGACACGTGAACGATAGAGTGCATCGTACGGATAGAGCGACGCGAGTGCATCGCACTCGCTTGCCGACACCAGGCCCGGTACGCGCGCGCATCCGTAGCGATCGAGTTCGCCCTCGACCGTCGGCCAGTCGAGGGCGTCGACGCGTTGCGCGATGTCCAGCGATTCGACGGCAGGTTGCAGATCGGCAATGTTCACGGGCGTACCTCTGGGCATCGGCGGTGTGGGGCCGTGCAGTCGCGCACGGTCGAGTCCACGATGGAAGTTGATGAACCCAGTCTAGCGGCGTCCATGCGCCGGTACGCTCCAGATCTTGCGCTTTAATTCGGATGATGAAACAGCGAAAAGCGGGCTGCGGCATCGGCACACTGAATGTGGTGAGGTACCAGAGAGGTGGCGGAGGAGAAGGAGAAGCGGAGAGGTAGCGAAACGCCAGATCCAGCCTATCGCGGCGGATGGCCGGCTCCCGCCCGCCACCCGCCGCGTCCACAAATCAGGCCAGCGACCGGAACAACCAGTAAAGCCCCGCCGCGAGTGCGATCGACGCCGGCAGCGTCAGCACCCACGCGAGAACGAGGCTGCGCACCGTGCTCCATTGCAACCCGGAACCGTTCGCCGCCATCGTGCCCGCGACGCCCGACGACAGCACGTGAGTCGTCGACACGGGCAGCCCGTACATGTCGGCGGCACCGATCGTCAGCATCGCGACGAGTTCGGCCGATGCGCCTTGTCCGTAGGTCAGATGCTGCTTGCCGATTTTTTCGCCGACGGTCACGACGATGCGCTTCCAGCCGACCATCGTGCCGAGGCCCAGCGCGATCGCGACGGCGACCTTCACCCACGTCGGAATGAACTTGGTCGCGTGGTCGAGCTGCTTGCGGTAGTTGTCGATCGCGAGCTTGTCGGCGGCGGCGAACGCGGGTTGCCCCGACTTCTCGATCAGGCGAATGGCCTCGGACACGAGGTACATCGTGTTGCGCACGTTGTCGACGTCGCGTTGCGGCACGGCCGCCATCGAGCCCGACGCGCCGACGGCGGTCGCGAGCGACGTGGACAGCTGCGCGACGGCCGGCAGCACGGCGGGTGTCAGTTCACGGTGCTGCACGTAATGTTCGACATCGGCACGCGGGTTCGCGGACGGCGCGATGCCGTTCGTGTACTTCCCGAACGTCGCAGCCGCCTGGTTCGCGACCGCCACGAAGGTCTGCGATTCGGCGGGCGTGACGGCCTTGTTCAGCGCATACGCGGTCGGCACCGTGCCGATCAGGATCAGCATGATGAGCCCCATCCCTTTCTGCCCGTCGTTCGACCCGTGGGCGAACGACACGCCGGTGCAGGTGAGGATCAGCAGGCAGCGAATCCAGAACGGCGGCGGCTGATCCTTCGGCGGCTCCTTGTACAGCTCCGGAATCCGCACGAGCGCCTTCAGCACGAGCAGCAGCAGCGACGCGCACAGGAAGCCGACGATCGGCGAGAGCAGCAGCGACTTGCCGACCCCGAGCGCCTGGCCCCAGTCGACGCCGCTCGTGCCGGACGGCCCATGCATCAGCTGGTTCATCAGCCCGACGCCGATGATCGACCCGATCAGCGTATGCGAGCTCGACGACGGCAGCCCGAAATACCAGGTCGCGAGGTTCCACACGATCGCGGCGATCAGCAGCGCGAACACCATCGCGAAGCCCGAGCCGCTGCCGACCTGCAGGATCAGCTCGACCGGCAGCAACTGCAGGATGCCGAACGCGACGGCGCCGCTCGAGACCATCACGCCAAGGAAGTTCCACATGCCCGACCAGATCACCGCGACGTTCGGCGTCAGCGAGTGCGTATAGATCACGGTCGCGACCGCATTCGCGGTGTCGTGGAAGCCGTTGACGAATTCGAAGCCCAGCGCGATCAGCAGGGCGGCGCCGAGCAGCAGGTACGGGAACAGCGTCCCTTCGCGGACCGGCGCCAGATCGGCGACCAGGTGGGTGGCGATATAGACGGCGCCGAGCACGAGCACCAGCAGGAAGGCGGCATAGCCGACCTGCCGGGTGCGCGCGACGGAGCCCGGATTGTTCGGGGCGGACGAAGCAGGTTGATTCATGACGGCATCTCGTAAGGGAACCGCGTCCGATCCTAGCTGCGGCTAGCAGTCAGTTTGATGACAGTCGGGACGACGAACGGTGTGTCTTACGGGGATGTAAGGCGAGTGGCGGCATGCGAGGCAGCGAGTCGCGTCGATCACTCACATAGTGAACACGACAGCGGCTTACGCGCCGGTATCGCGCTGCTCATCATCCGTCGCCGCCAACGTCCAGCCGGCCGGCGACGCTACGAACGTCGTGCACGACAGCGGCGCAACGTCGAGACGCGCGGCCGCGGCGTGGTCCATCCGCAGCACATGCGCGATGGCCGCGCGGACGATCGGCGCATGCGTGATCGCGATGACGTCGCGCTCGCGCGGCAACCCGTCGAACCACGTGCCGACCCGACGTGCGGCGGCGTCGAACGATTCGCCGCGATGCGGCGACGCGGACGGCGTGCCGATCCACGTGGCAAGTTCGTCAGGCAGATCGCGTGCGAGATCGTGCAGCCGCTTGCCTCGCCAGTCGCCGTAGTCGATGTCGCGCAGCGCGTCGTCGATGTCGGCGTGCAGCCCGAGTGCGTCGGCGGTCTGCGTTGCGCAGCGTGCCGGGCTGCACAGCACGAGCGAGCCGGCGATGGCCGTCCACCGGCCGTGCAGCGCGGCGGCTTCGGCAAGCCCGCGCGCGTCGAGCGGATCGTCGTCGGGAAACGTGCCGGTGCGCATCGCGCGGGTCGAGGCGTGCGCGATCAGGCGCAGCGAGGCATGCAGGTTCATGTCGGTGGTCGGATGATCCGGAGCGGGGCGCGCTTGCCCATCTGTCGTCGCTTCAATACGCGAACGTTCGCGCGTACAATTCGCCCGATACGAAGCGCGGAAGCCGGTGCAATTCCGGCGCGGTCGCGCCACTGTAACCGGGGAATCGATGATCCCGGAAGCCAGACCTGCCTTCGTACCCATCCATCATTTGTCGGGGCGCGATTCCCCTGAGGTGCATCCATGAGCGAAGCAGTGCTGAAGCCGGCGGTCGTGCCGGCACCCATCCCCGTCCGTGAGCTGTTGCCGTGGGCCGTGTTCGTCGGCCTGATCCTGCTGCTCGCCCTGTATTTCGTCGGTGCGGAACAGGGCGCGACGTCGCTCGTGCCGGGCATGTATGTCCACGAATTCGTCCACGACGGCCGCCATCTGCTCGGCTTTCCCTGCCACTGACGCGGAGTAAAAGATGGTCGGAAAGCTGCTCATGCGCGGGATGCTCGCAGGCATCGCCGCGGGCCTCCTCACGTTCGGTTTCGCGAAAGTCGTCGGCGAACCGCAGGTCGATCAGGCGATCGCCCTCGAAGAGAAAACCGCCGCCGCCCAAGGCGAGGCACCGGAGCCGGAACTGGTCAGCCGCCACACGCAGGCCGGCCTCGGGCTACTGACGGGCGTCGTGACCTACGGCGCGGCATTCGGCGGGCTGTTCTCGCTGGTCTTCGCGTATGCGTACGGACGCGGCAGCCGCCTGCCGGCACGGCCGCTGGCCGCCTGGCTCGCGCTGGCGGCGTTCGTCGCGCTCGTGATCGTGCCGAACCTCAAGTACCCGGCCAATCCGCCGTCGGTCGGCGACCCCGACACGATCGGTTATCGCACGGGCCTGTTCTTCCTGATGATCGCGATCTCGATCGCGACGATGGTGTTCTCGGTCAGCGTGCGCCGCCATCTGGTGGCGAAGCTCGGGCAGTGGAACGCGTCGATCGTCGCCGGGCTCGTGTTCATCGCGATCATCGCGGCCGTGCAGATCGGGCTGCCGTCGGTCAGCGAGTTGCCGGCCGATTTCCCGGCGGCCTTGCTGTGGAAGTTCCGCGTGGCGGCCATCGGCATGCAGGTGATCATGTGGACGACGATCGGCCTGCTGTTCGGTGCGTGGGTCGAACGCGGCGAACGCACCGGCACCGGCGTTCGCGCCGCCTGACGCACGGGCCAGGCGGGCGCGCCTAGCGCAGCATGCGCGGCGCGTTCCACGTCGATTCGCGCGCCAGCGCGACGAACGCGGCCAGATAGTCGATCGCGGCATCCGCTTCGCGGATGCCGAGGAAGATCTGCTTCGCGATGCCGTTCTTGCCGAGCTTGACCGGCACGACCGGCATCCGGTCCGCATACTCGTCGGCGAGCCACCGCGGCAGCGCGGCCACGCCGCGTCCGCTCGCGGCCATCTGCAGCATGATGTCGGTCGTCTCGATCGACTTGTGCCGCCTCGGCACGATGCCGGCCGGCGTCAGGAACTGGTTGTAGATGTCGAGCCGGTCGGTTTCGACCGGGTACGTGATCAGGATCTCGTCGGTCAGTTGCTCGGGCGTCACGTAGTCGGCATTCGCGAACCGGTGCGAATCCGCGACCACCAGCACCTGTTCGTAGTCGAACACGGGATCGAAGCGCAGCCCCGGCTTGTTCAGCGGATCGGGTGTCACGAGCACGTCGATGTCGTAACCGAACAGCGCGCCGATGCCGCCGAACTGGAAGCGCTGCTTCACGTCCACGTCGACGTCGGGCCAGCGCGACAGGTACGGCGACACGACTTTCAGCAGCCACTGGTAGCACGGATGGCACTCCATCCCGATACGCAGCGTGCCGCGCTCGCCCTTCGCGTACTGCTTCATCCGTTCCTCGGCGAGCTCGAACTGCGGCAGCAGCCGGTTCGCCAGCTTCAGCAGATACTGCCCGCCCTGCGTGAGCCGCAGGCCGCGGCCTTCGCGGTCCCAGATCGGCGTGCCGAGCTGCTGCTCGATTTTCCTGACGGTATGACTGAGGGCCGACTGCGTGAGGTGCAGCGCATGGGCCGCCGCGGTCAGCGAGCCCTGGCGCTCGACTTCACGAATGACGACGAGATGGAATCGTTCCAGCATGGCTTGCGCACACCCGACGAATACATGAAGAATGTTAATGGATGAATGAAATAATGCCATTTTATTTCATGGTTTGAAATCCCTATGATGGCTGCCGGATCTTCATTTTTCTCTGGACGGCAGCCTCATGGTCACGACACACAACCTCGGTTTTCCGCGCATCGGCGCGAAGCGCGAACTCAAGTTCGGTCTCGAACGCTACTGGAAGGGCGAATCGTCGCGCGACGAACTGAAGGCGCTCGGCGCCGAACTGCGCCGGCGCCACTGGCACGACCAGCGTGACCTCGATCTCGCGCCGATCGGCGATTTCGCGTTCTATGACCAGGTGCTCGACATGAGCTTCACGCTCGGCAACCTGCCGAAGCGCGTGCAGGATTTCCACGGCGATGCGCTCGACAACGCTTTCCGCGTCGCGCGCGGCCGGTCGGCGCAGTCGGCGGAGGCGCATGCCGCGTGCTGCGGCGGGGTCGCGGCCGGCGAAATGACGAAGTGGTTCGACACGAACTATCACTACATCGTGCCGGAGTTCCATGCGGACACGAACTTCTCGCTCGATCCGTCGCGTCTGCTGCAGCAACTGGCCGAAGCGAACGCGCAGGGCGTGAATGCGAAGCCGGTGATTCTGGGCCCCGTCACGTACCTGTGGCTCGGCAAGGCGAAGGACGATTCCGATCGCCTCGCGCTGTTGCCGAAGCTGCTGCCCGTGTACGGCGCGCTGCTCGACACGCTGACCGCGCAGGGCGTCGAATGGGTGCAGATCGACGAGCCGATTCTCGTCACCGAGCTCGATGCCGAATGGCGCCAGGCATTCCGCACCGCGTATGCGGCGCTCGAAACGCGCCGCATCAATCTGCTGCTCGCCACGTATTTCGGCCAGCTTCAGGACAACCTGACGCTCGCGGCGTCGCTGCCGGTCGACGGCCTGCATATCGACGCGATCAACGCACGCGACGAAGTCGACGCGCTGGTGCGTGAGCTGCCGCCCGAACGCGTGCTGTCGATCGGCGCGATCAACGGCCGCAACATCTGGAAGACGGACCTGAACGCGACGCTCGACTGGCTCGAGCCGCTCGCGAAGCAACTGGGCGACCGGCTGTGGCTTGCGCCGTCGTGCTCGCTGCTGCACGTACCGGTCGATCTCGCGAACGAGGCGAAGCTCGACGCGGAAATCCGCTCATGGCTCGCGTTCGCGCTGCAGAAGCTCGACGAGCTGAAGGTACTCGCGACCGCCCTGAACGAAGGCCGCGACACGGTGGCCGACGCGCTCGCCGCGAATGCCGCCGCGATCGAGTCGCGCCGCCGCTCGCCGCGCGTGAACAATCCGGCGGTGAAGGCCGCGATCGCCCGCATCGACGCGCGGCTCGGCAACCGCGCGAGCCCGTATGCGCAGCGTGCGTCGAAGCAGTCGGCGCGCCTGAACCTGCCGGCGTTCCCGACGACGACGATCGGCTCGTTCCCGCAGACCGCCGAAATCCGCCAGGCGCGCAGCCGGTTCAAGGCCGGCACGCTGGACGAAGCCGGCTATCGCACGGCGATGCAGGCCGAGATCGAACGCAGCGTCCGCGAACAGGAATCGCTCGAGCTCGACGTGCTCGTGCACGGCGAAGCCGAGCGCAACGACATGGTCGAATACTTCGGCGAACAACTCGACGGCTACGCGTTCAGCCAGTTCGGCTGGGTGCAGTCGTACGGTTCGCGCTGCGTGAAGCCGCCGATCCTGTTCGGCGACATCAGCCGCCCGAAGGCGATGACGGTCGAGTGGATCACCTATGCGCAGTCGCTGACGAACAAGCCGATGAAGGGGATGCTGACCGGCCCCGTGACGATCCTGAACTGGTCGTTCGTGCGCGACGACCAGCCGCGCTCGGTGTCGTGCTACCAGCTTGCGCTGGCGATCCGCGACGAAGTGCTCGATCTCGAGCAGGCCGGCGTGCGCGTGATCCAGATCGACGAAGCGGCGCTGCGCGAAGGGTTGCCGCTGCGCCGCGCGCAGTGGAGCGAATACCTGAAGTGGGCGGTCGAGTCGTTCCGCATCACCGCGAATGGCGTGCAGGACGATACGCAGATCCACACGCACATGTGCTATTCGGAGTTCAACGACATCATCGCGTCGATCGCCGACATGGACGCGGATGTGATCACGATCGAGACGTCGCGCTCCGACATGGAGCTGCTCGATGCATTTGACGACTTCAAGTATCCGAACGAAATCGGGCCGGGCGTGTACGACATCCATTCGCCGAACATCCCGACGCAGGATCACATCGTCGGCCTGATGAGGAAGGCGGCCGAACGGATTCCGGCGGAACGCCTGTGGGTGAACCCGGATTGCGGGCTGAAGACGCGTCAGTGGGGGGAAGTGATTCCGGCGCTGACGAACATGGTCGCGGCTGCGAAGACGCTGCGCAATCAGGTGCGGTAGCCACGCGGCAAGCACCGTGCGGCACCGTCGCGATCAACGATCGCGACGGCAAAAAAAAGCGGCCCGCAGAAGCGGGCCGCTTTCGTCACGCGTGCATTTGCGCGATGCGCCAGGCGTTACGCGGTGCGCGTGCCGCGCGGCAGCACCTCGTCCGTCTTGCCGGGTGCACCCGCATCGTCGATGCTGACCCGGCGCGAGATCAGCCACACGCACAGCGACGACAGCACGGCGGCACTCGCGTACTGGATCGCGAGCGGCCACCAGTGCGGCGTGGTGTTCTGCGCGATGACGGTCGCCACCAGCGGCGTGAGGCCGCCGGCGAGCGCGCCGCACACCTGGTACGCGATCGAGATCGCCGTATAGCGGATCCGTGCGACGAAGATGCCGCTGACGAAGCCCGCGACCACCGAGTAGTAGCCCGATTCCGCGAGCGTCGCGAGGCCGACGCCGACCGTGATCGACACCGGCGTGCCGAGGTGCACGAGCGGCAGCATCACGAACGGGACGATCATCGCCCAGGCGCCGGTGATCAGCAGCACGCGCGTGGTGCCGAAGCGTTGCGCGAGGAACGCGGCCGCGAGCTGCACGACGAACTGCAGCACCGCGACGATCGTCATGCAATGCAGCACCATCGACCGGTCGAGCGACAGGAACTGCGTCGCATAACTGATCATGAAGATGTTGCTGAAATACACGCCGGCGATCCCGTACACGTTCGCGCCGATCGCGAGCAGCAGCAGCGGCCAGTATTTGAGCGCTTCGCGCACCGGGTTCCGCGCGGTGTTGCCGCTCTTCCTGACTTCCTCGAACTCGGGCGACTCGGACACGCTCGCGCGGATCACGAAGCCGACGACCAGCAGCACGGCGCTCGCGAGGAACGGCACGCGCCAGCCCCAGCTCATCATGTCGTCCTTCGACAGCGTGCTGATCGCGCCGAACGCGAGCATCGACAGGATCAGGCCGCTCGCGCTGCCGAGCTGCGCGAACGACGCGAAGAACGTACGCTTGCCTTCCGGCGCGTGCTCGCCGGCCAGCAGTACCGCGCCGCCCCATTCGCCGCCGACCGCGATGCCTTGCAGCACGCGCATCAGCACGAGCAGGATCGGTGCGACCACGCCGGCTTGCGCGTGGGTCGGCAGCAGGCCGATCGCGACCGTCGACACGGCCATCAGCATCAACGTTGCGAGCAGCGACCGCTTGCGGCCGAAGCGGTCGCCGAGATAGCCGAACAGCACGCCGCCGAGCGGCCGCGCGAAGAAGCCGACCGCGAACGAGCCGAACGACGCGAGCAGGCTGATGAAGCGGTTTTCGCCGGGAAAGAACAGCGGCCCGAATACGATGGCGGCGGCGGTCGCATAGCTATAGAAGTCGTACCACTCGATCGTGGTGCCGACGAACGAAGCGAGCGCTGCCCGCTTCGGTTGCTTGACGGAAGTCCCCATCTTTGTGTGTGCTCCTCTGGAATCCTCTGATTTGGAATAGATGGCGGTGCGGGGATCAGTCGCGGTACGCGACGCCCGGCAGCACGCACAGCAGCTCGTACGCGAGGTTCGCGCCGAGCAGCGCTGTGGTGCCGAACGGGTCGTACGGCGGCGCGACTTCGACGAGATCGCAGCCGACGATGTTCAGCCCCTTCGCGCCGCGGATGATCTCGAGCGCCTGCGGCACCGTGAGGCCCGCGATTTCCGGCGTGCCGGTGCCCGGCGCGTAGGCGGGGTCGATGCCGTCGATGTCGAAGCTGATGTAGACGGGCGCGTCGCCGATGCGCGCGCGCACTTCTTCCATCAGCGGCGCGAGCGACTTGTTCCAGCATTCCTCGGCCTGGACGACGCGGAAGCCCTGCTCGCGGCACCAGTCGAAATCCTCGGCCGCGTAGCCGGTGCCGCGCAGGCCGATCTGCGTGACCTTGTCGCCGTGCAGCAGGCCTTCCTCGACCGCGCGACGGAACGGCGTGCCGTGCGCGATCTTTTCACCCATCATCGTATCGTTCACGTCGGCGTGTGCATCGACGTGGATCAATGCAACCTTGCCGTGCTTGCGGTGGATCGCGCGCAGGATCGGCAGCGCGATCGTATGGTCGCCGCCGAGCGTGATCGGCTTGCAGTCGTGCTCGAGAATCGCGTCGTACGCGGCCTCGATGCGGGCGATCGAATCGTGCAGGTTGTACGGATTGATCGCGACGTCGCCGATGTCGGCGATCTGCAGCGAATCGAAGGGTGCTGCGCGGGTGGCCATGTTGTACGGGCGCAGCAGCACGGATTCGGTGCGGATCTGGCGCGGGCCGAAGCGCGCGCCGGTGCGGTTGGACGTGCCGAGGTCGAACGGCACGCCGACGAAACAGGCGTCGAGGCCTTCGGCGCTCGCCACGTGCGGCAGGCGCATCATCGTCGCGATGCCGCCGCAGCGCGGCATTTCATTGCCGCCGAGCGGCTGGAAATGGGTGTGGTCGTTCATGGGGGCGTCTCTTCCAGTGTGGGGTTGCCGTATCATGCGACGCGGCTTGGCGCACAGTTTTACGCGCTCCGCCGGGAAAGAAGAATGCGAAGATATCGACGTAAACATCGATTTTCATCGATGTATGGAAGGGGATGAACGTGCTGGGGAATCTGTCGACCCTCGATCTGCGGTTGATCCGCGTGTTTCTCGCGGTCACGGACGCGGGCGGCGTGTCGGCCGCGCAGGCGGTGCTGAACGTCGGCCAGTCGACGATCAGCGCGCAACTGTCGTCGCTCGAGACGCGGCTCGGCTACCGGCTCTGCGAACGCGGCCGCAGCGGCTTCTGGCTCACGCCGAAGGGCGAGCGGTTCCACGCGATGAGCCGCAAGCTGCTCGCGGCGCTCGACGAATTCGGGATGGCCGCGCGGCACATGGACCGCCAGCTGGTCGGCACGCTGAACATCGGCCTGATCGGCCATACGCCGGTGAGCCAGAATGCGCGGATCGCCGAGGCGATCGCCGCGTTCCGCACGCGCGACGAGGCCGTGCGCTTCTCGATTTCGGTGCGCGCGCCCGGCGATCTCGAGGAGAAGCTCCTGAGCGACGAGATCCAGATCGCGGTCGGCTATTTCTGGCACCGCGTGCCGTCGCTGCATTACACGCCGCTGTTCATCGAGCGTCAGGTCGCGTATTGCGGCCGCGGCCATCCGCTGTTCGACGGCGCGGGCACGCTGACGCCGGCCGACGTCGCGGGCTTCGAATGGGCGTGGCGCTCGTATCCGCTGCCCGAGGCGCAACTGTCGACGACGCCCGACCGCGTGACCGCGACCGCCGACAACATGGAGGCCGTCGCGCTGCTGATCCTGTCCGGCCACCATCTCGGCTACCTGCCGCAGCATTTCGCGGCGCCGTACGTCGCGCAGGGGCTGCTCGCGCCGCTCAATCCGGAGCAACTGCGCTACGACGTGACGTTCCACATGGTCGTCGCGCGCAACGGGCGCGGGAATCCGCTCGTGGAGGCGTTCCTCGAGGATCTCGAGCGCGCGCATCAAGCGCCGGACGTCGCATGACACCGGCGCAGCCGGCGATGTGAACGAGCGTTGCGGCCGGCCGGGCTGGCCGGCCCGGCGCGCATCACGGCACCGGCAAACCCGCGTCGTGCTTCACCTCGCGCAGCGACAGCGCGGATTCGATCGACGTCACGCCCGGCAGCATCCGCAGCGAATCGCGCAGGAACGTGCCGTAGTCGTCGAGGTCGCGCGCGACCACCTGCAGCAGGTAATCGGCCGTGCCCGCGACGTTGTGGCACGCGAGAATCCGCTCGATGCCGAGCACTTCCCGTTCGAACCGGTCGGCGACCTTGCGGTCGTGCGTCGCGAACCGCACGAGCACGAACGCGACCACGCCGAAGCCGAGCGCCTGGCGTGACAGCTGCGCACGATAGCGCTCGATGTAGCCGTCGTTTTCGAGACGTTTGAGGCGCCGGGCGCAAGGCGTCTCGGACAGGCCCACGGATTCGGCGAGCCGTGCGATCGGCAGCCGGCCGTCGCGTTGCACCGCAGCGAGGATCGCGCGGTCGGTTTTGTCGAGGTCGATCATGTTGGCGGAATCCTTGTTCTGATAGGGGGATTGTGGCGGATTCCACCACGAATCGCCAAGCCTCAGCCAAAGATGGCCAATAATCCCTCCTCCTTCAGCGGCAACATATCGTCATTGGAGGACGGGGGCGGACCATGATTTCCACGCATTTGCTGTTGATTTATCTCGCCGCGCTGGCGGCCATTTATGCGGTGCCGGGGCCCGACATGGCGCTCGTGCTGCAGACCAGCATCGGCCGCGGCGTGCGGCCGGGGATGGCGGCGGCAGCCGGCCTGTCGCTCGCGCGCACCGCGCACGTGACGCTGTCGGCGTGCGGCGTCGCGGCGCTGATCCGTAGCGCGCCGTGGCTGTACGAAGTGATTCGCTACGGCGGCGCGCTCTATCTCGCGTATGTCGCGATCCAGGTGTTCCGCTCGCCGGTGTTCGCGCTCGGCGACGGCGACGCGGCGGCGGGCGAGTTGCGGCAGTCGTTCGTGAAGGGGCTGCTGACCAACCTGCTGAACCCGAAGGCGCTGCTGTTCTGCTCGGTGCTGCTGCCGCAGTTCGTGCGGCCCGAGGCCGGGCCGGTCGTCTGGCAGATGTTCGAGCTCGGCGCGCTGCTGGTGGCGGCCGGTGTGTGCTTCGACCTCGCGTGCGTGTTCGGCGCGTCGCGCATCGCGGCGTGGATGCGTGCGCATCCGCTCGCGCAGACGGTGCAGCGCTGGACCTTTTCCGCGGCGCTGATCGGGTTCGCGCTGCGGCTGTCGATGGACTGAGCGTCGTCGCGGCATGGTCGCCGCGCGGGCCGATCGGCCCTGCGGCGCGCCGTGAGGGATCGATGCAGGCCGCGCGCAATGCCGGCCTTCGCGCGCATGCCTTGCCGCAGCAGGGCGTGCGCGCAAATCGTCTGACTGTTCTAAACTTCCTTTAACTTCGCGCGGTCGCACACGCGCTGTCGCGAACCGACTGACCGAACGGAACCGTCTTCCGCAGGCTATGTCCGATTTCCTGGCTGTTCCGTGCAACGCGGTACCAAGGAGGGTCTGAACATGGCAAGGCATCTTCAAGCCGACCGTGAGCCCCGCATCGTGGCCGAGTCCAAGTGCCTCGGCCAGTGCGATCCGGCAGAACGCATTCACGTCACGATCATGTTGCGGCGGCAGGAAGAAGGGCAACTCGATGCATTGGTTCACCAGCTCGCCACCGGCGACGCCCGCGCAAAACCGGTGTCGCGCGACGCTTTCGCGCAGCGTTTCTCCGCCAATCCCGACGACATCCGCAAGACCGAGGCGTTCGCGCGACGTCACCAGTTGACGGTCGATCGCGTCGATCCGGTCGAAAGCGTCGTCGTGCTGTCCGGCACGATCCGGCAGTTCGAAACCGCGTTCAGCGTGAAGCTCGAGCGTTTCGAGCATCGTTCGATCGGCCAGTACCGCGGCCGCTCGGGCCCGATCGCGCTGCCCGACGAGCTCGGCGATGCGGTGACGGCCGTGCTCGGCCTCGACAGTCGCCCGCAGGCGCGGCCGCACTTCCGCTTCCGTCCGCCGTTCAAGCCGGCGCGCGGCGCGGCGGCCGTCACGTTCACGCCGATCCAGCTTGCGTCGCTGTACGACTTTCCGGCCGGCGACGGCGCCGGGCAATGCATCGCGATCATCGAGCTCGGCGGCGGCTATCGCGCGGCCGACATCCAGCAGTATTTCCGCGGGCTCGGCATCACGACACCGCCCAAGCTCGTCGACGTGAACGTCGGCACCGGCCGCAATGCGCCGACCGGCGAGCCGAACGGCCCGGACGGCGAAGTCGCGCTCGACATCGAAATCGCCGGCGCGATCGCACCGGCCGCGAAGATCGCCGTCTACTTCGCGCCGAACAGCGACGCAGGCTTCATCCAGGCCGTCAACGCGGCCGTGACCGACAAGACGAACCAGCCGTCCGTGATCTCGATCAGCTGGGGCGGCCCGGAAGCGATCTGGCAGGCGCAGTCCGCACACGCGTTCAACCGCGTGCTGCAGGCGGCCGCCGCGCAGGGCATCACCGTCTGCGCGGCGTCCGGCGACAGCGGCTCGGGCGACGGGCTGCAGGATGGCGCCGATCACGTCGACTTCCCCGCGTCGAGCCCGTACGTGCTCGGCTGCGGCGGCACGCAGCTCGACGCGCTGCCCGGGCAGGGCATTCGGAGCGAGGTCACGTGGAACGACGAGGCGTCGGGCGGCGGCGCGGGTGGCGGCGGCGTCAGTGCGCTGTTCGACCTGCCGGCGTGGCAGCAGGGGCTGAAGGTCGCGCGCGCCGACGGCAGCAGCACGCCGCTCGCGAAGCGCGGCGTGCCGGACGTCGCCGGCGACGCGTCGCCGCAGACGGGCTACGAAGTGTCGGTGGCCGGCACGCCCGCGGTGATGGGCGGCACGAGCGCGGTCGCGCCGCTGTGGGCCGCGCTGATCGCGCGGATCAATGCGGCGGCCGGCGCGTCGGCCGGCTGGATCAATCCGGTGCTGTACAAGCATCCGGACGCGCTGCGCGACATCACGAAAGGATCGAACGGCACCTATGCGGCCGCGTCGGGCTGGGACGCGTGCACGGGCCTCGGCAGCCCGAACGGCGCGCAGCTCGCCACGATCCTCGCGCGCAAGCCGTCGAGCTGACGCGCCGGCGCACGCCTTTCCGTTCGACGCGGGTGGTCTGCCCGCGTCTTTTTTCACCTCCAGGAGCAGCACGATGGGCATCGATTCCGCATCTTCCGGCGGCGTGTATCCGCTGCATCACGGCGACCACAATTCGCATGGCGTGCCGCCGACCATCAACCCGGTCGCGCTGAGCCACGGCCGCGATCAGCCGTTCTTCGACCCGGTCGCGTACGGCAACGGCCCGGACGATTCGGTGACCGACACGACCGAGGCGGCCGCGATCACGCACCACACGATCCTGATCGACGGGAAACGCATCGCGTACACGGCGACGGTCGGCCATCTGGTGACCGTCGATCCGAGCAGTTCGCAGCCGGCCGCGAAGATTTTCTACGTCGCGTTCACGGCCGACGGCGCGAAGGAGGAAACGCGGCCCGTGACGTTCTTCTACAACGGCGGGCCCGGTTCGTCGTCGGTGTTCGTGCTGCTCGGCTCGTTCGCGCCGAAGCGCATCAAGACGTCGATGCCGGGCTTCACGCCGCCCGCGCCGTACCAGATCGAAGACAACCCGGACAGCATGATCGACCACAGCGACCTGGTGTTCATCAACCCGGTCGGCACCGGCTATTCGGCGGCCGTCGCGCCGAACAAGAACCGCGACTTCTGGGGCGTCGACCAGGATGCGAATTCGCTGAAGCAGTTCATCAAGCGCTACCTGACGAAGAACAACCGCTGGAATTCGCCGAAATACCTGTTCGGCGAATCGTACGGCACCGCGCGCAGCTGCGTGCTCGCGTACAAGCTGCACGAGGACGGCGTCGACCTGAACGGCGTCACGCTGCAATCGTCGATCCTCGATTACCGGCAGGCCGGCAACCCGGTCGGTACGCTGCCGACCGCCGCGGCCGATGCGTGGTATCACAAGAAACTCGGCATCAAGCCGCCGCCGAGCGATCTCGGCGCGTTCGTCGAGGAAGTCGCGCAGTTCGCGCGCACCGACTATCTGAGCGCGCTGCGCGCGGTGCCGCATGCGAACCCGGCCACCGTGCAGAAACTGTCGCAATACACGGGCATCGATACGGCGACGCTGCAGTCGTGGGGGCTGAATATCGCCGGCTACGACGCGCGCGGCAATTCGCTGTTCCTGACGACGCTGCTGCATGCGCAGGGGCTCGCGCTCGGTTCGTACGACGGCCGCGTGACCGGGATCTCGTCGGGTATCGCCGGCAAGATCGACCCGAATTCGGGCGGCAACGATCCGACGATGACGGCCGTGACGGGCGTCTATACGGCGATGTGGAACAGCTACCTGAACGAGCAGCTGAAGTTCACGTCGAATTCCGCGTTCACGGACCTGAACGACCAGGCGTTCCAGAACTGGGATTTCAGCCACATCGACCCGACCGGCGCGCAGCAGGGCATCGATGCGCAGGGGAACGTGATCCTCTACACGGCCGGCGACCTCGCCGCGGTGATGGCGTTGAACGTCGACCTGAAAGTGCTGTCGGCGAACGGCTTCTACGATTTCGTCACGCCGTTCTACCAGACCGTGATCGATCTGCAGCAGATGCCGCTGGAGGACCAGAAGGTGCGGCAGAACCTGTCCGCACGGTTCTATCCGTCGGGGCACATGGTGTATCTCGACGGCGGCTCGCGCACCGCGCTCAAGCGCGATCTCGCGACGATGTACGACGCGACGGTCAGCGATACGGGCGCGCGGATGCGGATTCGTGCACTGCAGGCGAAGAAGACGGGCGGGCACGCGTAGCGTTGCCCGTCCCGAGCGTGCCGCGCGCGGCCGTGACGGTGCGCGCGGCGGTATGTCGGTAGCCGGGGGCCGGCTTACGCGGCCGGCCAGTCGAACATCGTGTACGGCAGCGCGCGCTTGTGGCGCGAGCCGTCGTAGAAGCGCAGCACCGTTTCGTAGACGCGGTCGGCGACCGGCTTGCCTTCGAGGAAATCGTCGATCTCGTCGTAGGTCACGCCATACGCGTGCTCGTCCGGGCGCAGCGGGCGCAGTTCCTCGAGGTCGGCCGTCGGCACCTTCATCACGATCAGCTCCTCGCCGCCGAGCGCGCGCGCCACCCCGCGCACGCGGCGCTTGTTCAGGCCCGCGAGCGGCAGGATGTCCGCGCCGCCGTCGCCGAACTTCGTGAAGAACCCCATCAGCGATTCGGCCGCGTGATCGGTGCCGATCACGATGCCGCGCCGCGCGCCGGCCACCGCGTACTGCGCGATCATGCGCTCGCGCGCCTTGATGTTGCCGTGCACGAAATCCTGTTGCGCCGGGGTGTCGAACGCGTGGCCGGAGGCGACCAGCGAACGGAGCATCGCATCGGCGGCCGGCTTCACGTCGACCGTCAATACCTCGTCCGCGCGCACGAACGCCAGCGCGCGCTGTGCATCCTCCTCGTCGTTCTGCACGCCGTTCGGCAAGCGCATCGCGATGAAGCGCGCATCGTAGCCGTCGGCGCGCAGGCGCTCGACCGACAGTTGCGCGAGCCGGCCGGCCGTCGACGAATCGACGCCGCCGCTGATGCCGAGCACGTAGGTCCGCAGGCCGGTCGAACGAAGGTACTGCGCGAGGAAATCGATGCGGCGGTCGATTTCGGCTTCGGCGTCGAAGTGCGGGGCGACGTTCAGTTCGGCAATGATCGCGCGTTGGCGGCTGGCGTAATCGGCGGATGTCATGAAGGAAGTTCCGGAACGAAATGCAAGGCGCCCATCATAAGCGCAATCGCGGCGTGCCGCCGCGCCGGGCCGGCGATCCGGCGGTTTTGCGTTGCATCGACGAGACGCGGCGCATCGCCGTGGTGCACGGTGCGCCGGGCGGGGGCAGGATGCCGCGCGAACGGCGGCCGGGCAGGCGCCCGGGGGCGGCGTCAGCGCCGCGCGAGCACGACGCCCACCAGCGCGAGCGCGAAGCCGGCGAGCTGGATCGCGGCGAGCGTTTCGCCGAACAGCCCGTAACCCTGCAGCGCGGCCAGCGGTGGCGCGAGAAACAGCAGCGACGTCGCGCGCGCCGCATTGCCGCGCCGCAGCATCCACATCAGCATCGTGACCGCGCCGCCGGACAGGAACACGACGCCCCACACGAGCGACACCCACAGCGCCGGCGCGTCGATCCAGCGGGTTTCATGGAGCAGCAGGACGAACACGGCCGCGACGATCGCCGCGCCGAAATTCTGCACGGCGACCGCGGTGCGCAGGTCGCTCTGCGCGAGCTTGCCTTTCTGGTACAGCGAGCCGGCGGTGATCGACCCGACCGCGAGGACCGACACGGCGACGACGAGCCACGCCGGCGCGGCGCCCGGCGGCGGTGCGACGCCGCCCGTGACCTTCGGCGCGAGCACGAGCGCGACGCCGGCCAGCCCGAGCGCCATGCCGAGCCAGCCGCGCGCGGGCAGGCGTTCGTTGAACAGCGGGACCGCGAGCACGGCGGTGGCGAGCGGCTGCAGCGCGCCAAGCAGCGCCATCACGCCCGCATTCAACCCTTGCGCGACGGCCCAGTAGCTCGCGCCGAGATAGACGCCTTGCAGCAGCGCGCCGGCGATCAGGTGGCGCGGCCATTCGCGGCGGGCCGGCCACGGCGCGCGCGCGACGAGCGCGACCACGCCGAACAACGCGGCCGTGCCCGCGAAGCGCGCGAGCAGGAACAGGTTCGGGTCGGCGTAAGGCTTGATTGCCCGGGCAACGATGAAGCCGGTGGACCAGAGCGCGACGAAGGCGGCGGCGACGATCGAGGTAAGCATGCGTGACGGGCCGCGAGGCGGCCGGACAGAACCGGAAAGTCGGCCAGTATCGGACGAAGCGGTGCCGGCGTCTTGTCGAATCCTGCACTCGTGCCACGCGATGCGTGATCGTGCCGGCGGTCAGCGCGCGCCGGATGTGTGGTGCCGTGGGGATGCGTGCCCCGCACGCCGCTGCGCGGAGGGGCGCGCAGCGGCGACGATCAGTCGATCGAGAACGTGTCGAGCGGCTGGTTGGCGCGCGCGTCGGTCGCGAAGCGCGCGGCGAGCTGTTCGTAGAGCCGGCGCGCTTCGTCGAGCGTCAGGTCGATCCAGTACGGATCACCCGCCGCGTCGTTGAGGCGTTCCGGCGGAAACTGGATTTCGATCACACTGCCTTTGCGATACATGGCGCGAGCCCCTTGGTTGGTCGTTCGGCGAAGCGCAAAGTGTAGCGCCCGCCGCCGCGCGGATTCGCGCGCGCCGGACAATACTGAATTTCGCTTTCGGGAAACGCGCCGGCCGCGCTTCCCGGCGTCGTCAAATGGTCGTCAAACGTCCGTAATACAATGGCCGGCTTACCCATTACCAGTCGCCTCGGGCGCACACGCGATGCTGGCGGAACAACGTCATCAATACATCCTGTCGGAGCTCGGACGGTCGGGCGCGCTGTCGGTCGCGGAACTCGTGCGTTCGCTCGACGTGTCGCGAGAAACCGTGCGGCGCGACCTGAACGCGCTGGCCGCGCGCGGGCTGCTCGTGATGACGCACGGCGGCGCGCTGGCCGCGGATCGCCGCGAGCCGAGCCTGTCCGAGCGCGAGGCCGCGAACGCCGACGCGAAGCGCACGATCGGGCGGCGCGCGGCCGAATTCGTGCCCGACGATGCATCGGTGCTGATCGATTCGGGCAGCACGCCGCATGCGGTCGCGCTGGCGCTGGCCGACCGGCACCGGCTGTCGATCTACACGAACGACTGGCGTACCGCGTTCGTGCTCGCGCGGCGCAACGGCAACCGCGTGACGCTGCTCGGCGGCGAGCTGTCCGACGACGAGGACGCCACCTTCGGGCTCGACACGATCCACCAGCTCGCGCAATACCACGTCGATTTCGCGTTCGTCGGCGCCGGCGGCATCACGCCCGACGGCGAATGCACCGATTACTCGCGGCTCGCGGCCGAAGTGCGCAGCCGGATGATCGCGGCGGCGGGCACGGCGATCATCGTCGCCGACCATTCGAAATTCGGCCGCGTGACGCCGGTGCGGATCAACGGCGCGGCCGCCGCCCGCTATCTGGTGACCGAGCGCGCGCCCGACAAGGCCGTGCGCCGCGCGCTGACGGCGCGCGGGATCGAGCTGCTCGTGTGCGACTGACGCGCGTCCGACATACAAGGTTCATCGAACGGTCATCGCGCGGGAAGAACCGCCATCGAGACTGACTCATTCACCTCGACCGGCCGTCAGGCCAGGGAGCAACGAATGACCGTCAGCGTGCGCAGCTATCTTTCCCCCACCCTGGTCCTGCTGGCTTTCGACTGGCCCGATGCGGCGTCGCGGTCCGATTTCCTCGGCTTCGCGATCCGGCGCACGCCGGGCTTCTGGTCGGCCGACGGCAAGACGCGTGCGCCGGACAGCTGGCTGCCCAACCGCCTGACGTTCGACGGCCCGGCCGCCGACACGCAGGGCGATGCGCCGACCGATCAGGCGCCGATCCAGAAATTCATGTGGTGGGATGCACGCATCGATCCGCAGGACCGTGACGCGTCGTTCCGCTACGACGTCTATCCGGTCGTCGGCACGCCGGCGAACCTGCAGGTGCTCGACGCGCAAGCCGGCGTGTGCGTCGTCGTGCTGCCCGCGCATATCGAGGACGGTATCGGCACGTGGTTCAACCGCGCGGTGGTCAGCTCGCAGGCGTTCGCGAAGCAGGTTGCTGCGCTGGGCCTCGCGCCGAACGAGGCGCCGAGCGCCGCGCAGGCGCTGAAGCTGCGCACGTGGCTCGCGAACGACATGGAGCAGGTGTTCGCGCAGATGCTCGATCCGGCGTCGCGCGCGGTGTCGGCCGTCTATCACCTGACCGACTCGCTGTGGGCGCTGCCCGCGTTCGACGCGTTCGGCCGCCGGCACGGCGCAGCGTCGCTCGCGATCGTCTACGACGCGCACACGACGGCGCGCAAGGGCAAACCGCCGCTGCCGTCGCCGAACCAGCCGGCCGTCGATGCGCTGCAGGGCCTCGCGACGCTCGCGCCGCGCGACCGGACGCACATCATGCACGACAAGTTCATCGTGACCGATGCACCGTCGAACCCGGCGCCCGCGCGCGTGCTGACCGGTTCCGCGAACTTCACGACCGAAGGGCTGACCGAGCAGGCCAACGTGCTGCACGCGTTCGACTCGCCCGCGCTCGCCGCGCTGTACAACGAGCGCGCCCACGCGCTGGCTGGGAATCCGTCGATCGCGGAGACCGCGCGACTGTCGCCGGGCTGGTCGGCGCCGATGACGATCGGCAGCGCGCAGGTGCGCGTCGCATACTCGCCGGAGCCGGCGGGGCAGCGTACCGAGATCGATACGATCGTCGCCGCGATCGCGGCCGCGAAGCATTCGGTGTCGTTCTGCCTGTTCATGCCGACCGACGCGGCGCTGCGCGATGCATGCTTCGCGGCCGGCGATCGCGGGCTGATGATGTTCGGCCTCGTGAACCGGATCAACGCGGGCAGCGCAACGAAGGCCGACGCTGCGCAGCAGGCCGGCCAGTCGCTCGATGCGGCCACGCTCGCGAACCTCGAGCTGTACCACCGCAGCCGCGACAACCACGACGTGATCGATGCGTCGTATTTCTCGCCGGCTACCGTGCCGCAAGGTTTCGAGCCGGAGTTGCGGCTTTTCCCGGGCGAACCGGCGCCGGCCTTTCCGCCCGTGGTGATCCATCACAAGTTCATCGTGATCGATGCGGAAGGCGCGAATCCGGTCGTCTATACGGGCTCGGCGAACATGAGCCGCAATTCCGAGCAGTACAACGACGAGAACCTGCTCGAGATCCGCGACAAGCGGATCGCGGCGATCTATCTCGCGGAATTCCTGCGGCTTTACGAGCACTACCGCGCCCGCGCGCTGGCGATCCACGCGAAGCAGCAGCACGGTACGGGCGCGGGTACGCATGCGCGGCTCGCGCTTGCGCCCGATTCGAGCTGGGCGAAGAAGTATTACGTGGCGGGCAGCCCGGAACAGAAGGCGCGGATCGCGCTGGCGTCGACCGCGCCGACGGACTGATGGGCTGACGCGCCGAAATGCAAAGGGCGCGAACGAGTCGCGCCCCCGGCCGGCTGCTGGCGCCGCTTACGCGGCGACGTAGCGGAGCACCGCGTCGGCGATCGTGTCGCGATGCCGCGCGCGCAGGCGTGGCGCCGACGGATCGCGGCCGAACGCAGCGCCGAACGTGTAGCGGTTCGACACGCGATGGAAGCAGAACGAGCTGATCAGCAGGTGCAGGTCGAACGCGTCGATGTCCTTGCGGAACGCACCGCTGGCCGCGCCGCGCTCGACCAGTTCCTCGAGCGTCTTGATGATGCTGACGTTGCGGTTCTTGAACGACTTGAGCTGTTCGAGATATTTCGCGCCGTGGATGTTCTCGATCGACACGAGGCGCACGAAATCGCGATGCTTGTCGTGGTAGTCGAACGTGAATTCGACGAGACGGCGCATGCCTTCGCGCGGCTCCATGTCGCCGACGTGCAGTTCCTGCTCGAGCGCGCGGATGTCGCCGTACACCTTCTCCAGCACGGCCTCGTACAGGCCTTCCTTGCTATCGAAGTAGTAATAGAGCATCCGTTTCGTCGTGTTGGTGCGCTCGGCGATCGCGTCGACGCGCGCGCCGGCGAGGCCCATCGCAGAGAATTCCTGCGTGGCGACATCGAGGATGTTGCGCTTGGTTTGCTCGGGATCGTATTTACGCCGCGCATCGGACGCAAGCGCGCGGGTGTCGGACGTGGCGGCCTTGCTTCCTGCTTTCATGTGACTTTATTGTGGTTCGCGGCGGCTTGGAAAAGGCATTCTAGCATGCGGGAAATGGCCGCCCGGCCGACCTTCCGCTCTAATCGGCAAGGCCGCCGGCGCGGTGGTTTCGGCCGTCGCGGGCGCTCAGCGGCGGCAGGACGCGAGCGCGTCGCGGGCCTGGTACGCCGTATACGTGAGCTGCGCGGCGGCGAGTCCGGCCAGCCCGAACGTGCGCGTGAGCCCGAACGCGGCGAAGCCGTCCGGCACCGGCCGGCTTTCGGCCAGCGCGGCGGCGAGCGTCTCGCCGGCCACCGTGGTCGGCGCCATCCCGTGGCCGCCGAACGCGATCGCGTGCCACACGCCGTCCGCGTCGCGGCCGATCTGCGGCATCTTGTGCCGCGCGTAGCTCATCAGCCCGCCCCACGCGTAGTCGACCTTCACGCCTTCCAGTTGCGGATACACGCGCAGCAGGTCGCGCCGCAGCAGGCGCGCGATCGCGTCGGGGCCGCGGTCGAGCACCGAGATCCGGCCGCCCCACAGGATCCGCGTGTCCTTCAGCGGACGGTAGTAGTCGAACGCGAAGCGCGTGTCGTAGATTGCGTACGGCGCGTCGATCGCGTCCGGCAGGCGCGCGCCGAGCGGTTCGGTCGCGATCACGTAGGTCGCGATCGGCAGCACCGCGCGCTCAATGCGCGGCGACACGCCGCGCGCGTAGCCGCCGCCGGCGAACACGACGTCCTTCGCGCGCACCGCGCCCTGCGCCGTGCGCACGACGTACCCGGCGCCGTCGCGGGCGATGTTCAGCGCGGCCGAGCGCTCGTACACGCGTGCGCCGCCGCGCGAGGCGGCCGCCGCGACGCCGAGCACGTACTTGAGCGGATGGAAGTGGAACGCGTTCGGCTCGAACAGGCCGCCGTAATAGCGCTGCGTCTTCAGCCGCTCGCGCAGCGCGCCGGTCGCGACGGGCTCCCATTCGACGCCGAGTTCGTTCTTCATCAGCGTGCGCACACCGTCGAGCCGCGACGGATCGTCGAACCAGTTCGCGAGCATCACGCCCTCGTCGACGATGTCGCAGTCGATCCCGTAGCGGGCGATCCGCGCGCGGATCAGGTCGACCGCGTCGACGGTGAGCCGGTACAGCCGGCGCCCTTCGTCGCGGCCGAGCGTGCGCAGCAGGTCGGCGTTGTCGAGGCTGTAGCCGCCGAACACGAAGCCGCCGTTGCGGCCCGACGCGCCGAAGCCGACCCGTTCGCTGTCGAGCACGACGACGTCGTGCACGCCGCGTTCGACGAGGCCGAGCGCCGTGCACAGGCCGGCGAGGCCGCCGCCGACGATGCAGACCTGCGTATCGATCGTGCCGGTCAGTTGCGGGTAGGGCTGGCGGGTAACGGTGGCTTCGTAGAAGTTCTGCATGCGTTTTCGGTGATTCGTGACGGCGGAAAAGCGGACGGCGCGCGTCGATCTTGCCTGAACGCGCGCGCCGCGTCGAATGGGGTTTTCGGCGCAGCGGCCGCCGCCCGGGAGCGGCGGCCGGCGCGTGACCGGGCGTCAGGCGCCCGGCGTCGGGTTGGCCGGACGGGCGACGTAGGCCGGATAGCCGGTATCGGCCTTTTCGGTCGCTTCACGTGCCGCGTTGCGTTCGATCCACGGCGCGATTTCCATGTCCTCGTAGCGCACCAGCCGGCATTTGCGCACGAGCGCGTAGCCGAGCCAGATCGCGAGGAAGAACGGCAGGCCGATGTAGGTCGCGGCGACGCCGGTCCAGTCGATCTGGTCGGCGAGGAACGCCTGGTAGTCCTGGCCGAGCGCGACGACCGCGCACAGCGCGAACGCGAACAGCGGGCCGAACGGGAACCACTTCGACCGGTACGGCAACTGGTCGAGCCGGTAGCCCTGCTTCAGGAAACCCTTGCGGAACCGGTAGTGGCTGATCGCGATGCCGAGCCACGTGATGAAGCCGGCCATGCCCGACGTGTTCAGCAGCCACAGGTAGACGGTCTTGTCGCCGTACAGCGACGTGAGGAAACACAGCGCGCCGACGGCGGTGGTCGCATAGAGCGCGTTGCGCGGCACGCCGCCGGGCGACAGCTTCGCGAACAGCTTCGGCGCGCGGCCTTCGACCGCGAGGTTGTAGAGCATCCGCGTCGACGCGTACATGCCCGAGTTGCCGGCCGACAGCACGGCCGTCAGGATCACCGCGTTCATCACGCCGGCCGCGAACGCGAGGCCCGCGTGGCGGAACACCAGCGTGAACGGGCTCACGCCGATGTCGGTCACGTCGCTCTTCAGCAGGCTCGGATCGGTGTACGGAATCAGCACGCCGATCACGACGATCGCGAACACGTAGAACAGCAGGATGCGCCAGAAGATCTGGCTCACCGCGCGCGGAATCGTCGTACGCGGATTTTCCGATTCGCCGGCCGCGACGCCGATCATTTCGGTGCCCTGGAACGAGAAGCCCGCGATCATCGCGACGCCGAGCATCGTCGCCCAGCCGCCGACGAACGGCGCGTCGCCGATCGTGAAGTTGCCCCAGCCGGCGCTCGGGCCGCCCTGCATGATCCCGAAGATCATCAGCAGGCCGACGCCGACGAACGCGAGCACGGTCAGCACCTTGATCAGCGCGAACCAGTATTCGGCTTCGCCAAAGCCGCGCACCGACAGTGCGTTGAGCGCGAAGATCAGCGTGAGGAACAGTGCGCTCCACCACACGCCCGGCACGTGCGGAAACCAGTAGTGCATCACGAGCTGCGCGGCGACGAGCTCGACCGCCAGCGTCACGGCCCAGCTGTACCAGTAGTTCCAGCCGAGCGCGAAGCCGAAGCCTTCGTCGACGAACTTCGCGCCATAGGTCGCGAACGAGCCCGATACCGGCATGAACGCGGCCATTTCGCCGAGGCTCGTCATCAGGAAATAGACCATCAGGCCGATCACCATGTACGCAACCATTGCGCCGCCGGGGCCGGCCTGCGAGATCGATGCGCCGGATGCGACGAACAGGCCCGTGCCGATCGAGCCGCCGATCGCGATCATCCGTAGATGGCGGGCCTGCAACGCGCGGTGAAGGGACGGCTTCGCGGGCGGCGAGCCGGACGGGCGGGACGAATCGGGGCGGGCATCTGAATGCATGGCGGGCGCTGGGCGCTGTCTCCGGGATTGTTTTTTCGGTGACGAAGCGCGACGCGTCGCCGGCTCGCGGGCCGGGCAGCGGTGATGCGGTGCGAAACCGGCCCGCTGAGCCGGGCCGTGGTGCGTGTCGCCTTCGTCGGTCGTCCGGCTGCCGTGGTGGCGGCCGGCGGCGCGCCGGGTGCGTTGCACCTCGACGTCGCACCGATTGTGTGGGCCCGGTGCACCGGCGGCAAACGATATTTCCGAACAGGGTGATGCGGGATGGTCATCAACTTGGGCCACGCAGCGATGCGTCCGGGCGGCCGGTTACGGGCTTGGGAAACGTCCCATATCGGCATCGAAACAGCCGCGGCTGGCCAGCGCACTTCTTGCGTTTTGGGAATGAAGTCGTGAGTTAATATCAATAGCGGCCCGACTTGTGGCCATCGACAATGTGTTCATGGATCGTGCCTCGCGAGGCTGGGGCGCGCCGTCCGGCCGGGCTTCCGGCGGCGGCGCAGCGCGATGCGCCGGATGGCGCACCGGCCCGCCGCGCGGCGCATCCGCTTGCACGAGGCGCTCGAACGCGCTCCAATCGAATCACGCGGGCGGCGCTGCCGCCGCACCGATCAATCTGTCCCTGAAGAGGAAGTGATGCAATTCAACGACATTCTTGCCGCGCTCGACATCGATCTCGCCCAGTGGAAAGGCAACGCGCTGACCGCGCGTTCGCCGCTCGACGGCGCGACGCTCGCGACGCTGGCCGTCGACACGCCCGCCGACGCCGAGCGCAAGATCGACGCCGCGCACGACGCGTTCCTCAAGTGGCGCACGGTGCCGGCGCCGGTGCGCGGCGAACTCGTGCGCGTGTTCGGCAACGTGCTGCGCGAGCACAAGGCCGAGCTGGGCCGCCTCGTCACGCTCGAAGCCGGCAAGATCACGTCGGAAGGCCTCGGCGAAGTGCAGGAAATGATCGACATCTGCGATTTCGCGGTCGGCCTGTCGCGCCAGCTTTACGGCCTCACGATCGCGTCCGAGCGCCCGGGCCACCGGATGATGGAAACGTGGCACCCGATCGGCGTGTGCGGCGTGATTTCGGCGTTCAACTTCCCGGTCGCGGTGTGGGCGTGGAATGCGGCGCTCGCGTTCGTGTGCGGCGATTCGGTCGTGTGGAAGCCGTCCGAGAAGACGCCGCTCACCGCGATCGCGTGCCACGTGCTGCTCCAGAAGGCGCTGCGCGAGTTCGAGAAGACGCATCCGGGCGTCGCGCCGGCGGAACTGGGTCAACTGGTGCTCGGCATGCGCGACGTCGGCGAGGTGCTGACGGCGTCGAAGAAGGTGCCGGTCGTCAGCGCGACGGGCAGCGTGCGGATGGGCCAGGAAGTCGCGAAGGTGCTGAGCCAGCGCCTCGCGCGCGGCATCCTCGAACTCGGCGGCAACAACGGGATGATCGTCGCGCCGAGCGCGGATCTCGACCTCGTCGTGCGCGCGGTCACGTTCGCGGCGGTCGGCACGGCCGGCCAGCGCTGCACGACGCTGCGCCGCCTGATCGTGCATCGCAGCCTCGTCGAGCAACTGCTGCCGCGCATCGAGAAGGCCTATGCGTCGGTGAAGGTCGGCAATCCGCTCGAGGAAGGCACGCTGGTCGGCCCGCTGGTCGATCGTGCGTCGTTCGACGCGATGCAAAAGGCGCTGGCCGATGCGCGCGAGCAGGGCGGCGAAGTGAAGGGCGGCGAGCGCGTCGACGTCGGCCACGCGGATGCGTACTACGTGCGTCCGGCCATCGTGCGGATGCCGAAGCAATCGGCGGTGGTCGAGCGCGAGACGTTCGCGCCGATTCTGTACGTGATGGTCTACGACAACTTCGACGACGCGATCGACGTGCACAACGCGGTCCCGCAAGGCCTGTCGTCGGCGATCTTCACGAACGACATGCGTGAAGCCGAGCAGTTCATGTCGGCGGCCGGCAGCGATTGCGGGATCGTCAACGTGAACATCGGCACGAGCGGCGCGGAAATCGGCGGCGCGTTCGGCGGCGAGAAGGAAACGGGCGGCGGCCGCGAGTCGGGTTCGGATGCATGGAAGGCGTATATGCGCCGGGCGACGAACACGATCAACTACAGCCGCCAGCTGCCGCTGGCGCAGGGGGTGAAGTTCGACGTATAAGTGCGGGCGCCCGGCTTGGGCGCTTCGACGTCGAATGAACAGGGCCGGTTGCCGTGGAAGCGGTAACCGGCCCTGGTCGTTGTGCGCCCAGCATGGGCGTACTCCTGCGGGTGCAAGTCCCGCCATAAGCTGGTCACAGCGAATGAAGTGAAGCGCAACTGCATGAGGGCGACCGAATGTGGAGAGGAAGCGTGGAGCGTAAATCGTGAGCCGATGGACAAGAACTGCATAGAAGGCGCTGCCGTGCAGGGCGAGCGGGCAACGCACCGCGAAGCTCTCGTGACCAAGGCGAAGCAGCGTAAATGCGGCGGTTGTGCGATGAAGGAGTGCGCTCTTACCTGGGGAGATCTCGCCTTATGCCTGAAAGGGCGACGGCATTGAGCCGGAGCGAGAAGTCATACATGGACGCCCCCGTTTTGCCAGGTTCGCGGTGAGTGACGGTTCGAAGGCATCGATTGCAGCCATACATCCGGACTTTGATGTCAGGCGTACGCCTGCTGTCCCTGATGGAATACGCTGGCCAGCTCCTCAATCAGCAGATCGCACTTGAGGTGCTCTGACTTCTATGGGTTTTGCCGGCCACGGTCTGACCTGTCTCGCCATCACTGCATTGCTTGCCTGAGCAATCGGGTGGTTTGTCGCTCCTAAAGTTTGTCGCAGCGGTCTTGTTCGACTGCAAGCCGACCGGGTTATGCGACTGCCGCGGCAGTCGCATAACCCGGTCGGAACTGCTGGTTGTGAGCCAGCAACGCCCATATGACGCGTGCATTCTTGCTGGCCAGGGCTACGGCAGCGATGTTGGGATGGCGTCGGCCTAGCAGGCGGCTCAGCCAGCTATCGGTGTCGGGCTTTCGTTGTGCGGCTAGGATGGCCGATCGCGCGCCGTGGATGAGCAGCGTGCGCAGGTAGGAGTCGCCTCGCTTGCTCATGCCCAGCAAGGTCGATTTGCCGCCGCTGGAATGTTGCCGAGGGACCAGCCCAAGCCAAGCGGCCAGTTGACGGCCGTTCTCGAAGTTCTTGGCATCGCCGATCGACGCGACCAGTGCGCTTGCCGTGATTGGCCCGACGCCGGGAATCTCGGCAAGTTTGCGGCTGGCGGGATTGTCGCGGTGCCAGGTCTGAATTTGCGTCTCGAGTTCTCGAACGTGCTGATCGAGCAGCTTGAGATGCTCCATCAGGCGCAGCACAAGGAGACGAAACGGGCCTGGCAAGGCGCAAGTGTCGGAGTCGAGCAGTTCGGGTACGCGTTGCGCGATGTGGGCGATACCTTGGGGAATCACCAGGCCGAATTCGGCGAGGAGCCCACGAATCTGATTAGCTTGCGCGGTGCGCGCCTTGACGAAACTCTGACGTGCGCGATGTATGGCGAGGACGGCCTGCTGCGATTCGGTCTTGATGGGGACGAAGCGCATGTTGGGCCGAGCGACGGCTTCGCAAATTGCTTCGGCATCGGCCGCATCGTTCTTGTTGGTCTTGACGTAGGGTTTAACGAATTGCGGAGCCATTAGTCGAACGGTGTGTCCGCATTCTTGAACGCGTCGTGCCCAGTAATGCGCGCTGGCACAGGCCTCCATGCCGATCAAGCACGCTGGCAGATTCGTGAAGAACAGCATTAATTGATCGCGCCGGATCTGCTTCTTGAGGACGGCTTTGCCGTGCGCGTCGACGCCGTGGATTTGAAAGACGTTCTTTGCCAGATCGATACCAACGGTCGTAACCTTCATGATGAGCGTTCCCTCTGGTTAAGTGGTGGCTGACACTTCCACTTTGGCACATCGATGCCGTGCCGGGCGGGGGCGTCCATTCCATTAGCAGAGGTCGTAGTAGTCACAGGACAGGTCGATGAGGCTGAAGCTGGTGACGAAGGGCCGAACGGGAAGGAGTGTCCAGCGTCATGTCGATGCGACAGGCAATGCGTCAGATGCCCGTGCGAGCGGGGCGAGCGGGAAGCATACGCGGTGAAGCTGCGTCTATGCCCGTGAGCGACGAAGGCTGTTGCCCGCGCCATGAATCCGGGGACACGGGGTCATCGCTGCTGATGGCGGCGCTGACGAGGGAGAACCTGAAGCAGGCGTTCAAACGGGTACGGGCCAACAAGGGAGCCGCTGGCGTGGACGGTCTGGATATTGACCAGACGTCGCGCCATCTGGTGACGGCGTGGCCTGCGATCCGTGAACAGTTGCTGAAGGGGACGTACCGGCCCAGTCCGGTACGGCGGGTGACGATCCCGAAACCGGACGGAGGCGAGCGCGAGCTTGGCATCCCGACGGTGACGGACCGGCTGATCCAGCAGGCGCTGCTGCAGGTGCTGCAACCGGTTCTGGACCCTGGCTTCAGCGAGCACAGCTACGGCTTCCGGCCTGGACGGCGTGCGCACGATGCGGTGCTTGCCGCGCAGTCGTACGTGCAGTCGGGTCGGCGAATCGTGGTGGATGTTGATCTGGAGAAGTTCTTCGACCGGGTCAACCACGACATCCTGATCGACCGACTGCAGAAACGTATTGGGGACGCCAGCGTGATCCGGCTGATCCGGGCGTATCTGAACAGCGGCATCATGGATGGCGGCGTGGTTCAGCAGCGCGAACAGGGCACGCCACAGGGCGGGCCGCTATCGCCGTTGCTGGCCAACGTGTTGCTCGATGAGGTGGACAAGGAACTGGAGCGGCGAGGCCACTGCTTTGCGCGCTATGCCGACGATGCGAATGTCTACGTTCGTAGCCGCCGTGCTGGCGAGCGGGTGATGGCGCTGCTGCGTCGTCTGTATGGGCAACTGCGGTTGAAGGTCAACGAGACCAAAAGCGCAGTCGCCAGTGTGTTCGGTCGCAAGTTTCTGGGCTACAGCCTATGGGTAGCGTCCGGCGGCGTCATCAAGCGCAAGGTGGCGGCCAGAGCGCTGCTGGCGTTCAAACGCCGCATTCGTGAACTGACCGGCCGTAGCGGCGGGCGCAGCATGAAGGACGTGGTCGAACGGTTACGGCCCTATGTATTGGGCTGGAAGGCGTACTTCCAGATGGCGCAGACGCCACGAGTCTGGCTGGATCTGGACAAGTGGATGCGTCACCGGCTGCGTGTCATCCAGCTCAAACACTGGCGCCGCGGTCCGACCATCTACCGGGAACTGCGTGCGCTGGGCGCACCGTCCGCTGTGGCGCAACAGGTGGCGGCGAACAGCTGTCACTGGTGGCGTAACAGCGGCAAGCTCCTGAATAGCGTATTGACCCTCGCGTACTTCGATCGGCTGGGTGTGCCCCGACTCTCATAACCTCAACTTCCCGAACCGCCCGGTGCGGACCCGCATGCCGGGTGGTGTGGCAGGGGTACGGCCTCATGGCCGTCCCCTATGCCGATTATTGCGATGCGTGCGCCGCGCCGATCGATCGTGAGCGGACCCGCTCGATGGCTCGCCTACGATTCGTGCCGCGTGGCGCCATCGTTCGCCGGCATGTTCTGCACGACCAGCATCTGCGGGCTCGACAGCGTGATCCCCGCCGCGCGCAACTGCTTGAGGATCTCGAACAGCAGATCGCTCTTCGTCGAACTCGCGATCCGCGGGCTCGACACGTAACCCGTCACGCTCAGCGTGATCCCGTCCGGCGCGAGCTGGCTGAACGTCACCGACGGCGCCGGTTTCTCGAGAATCGCCTGATGCGCGCGATACGCATCGAGCAGCAGGTCGCGCACCTGCTCGGGATCGGTGTTCAGCGGGAACGTCAGCACCAGCGTCGCGACGCCCTGCGTGCTGTTGCCCATCGTCACGTTGCGCACGTTCTGCGAGATCAGTTGCGAGTTCGGCACGATCACGGTCGAGCGGTCGCTCAGCTGGATTTCGGTCGCGCGCACGTTGATGCGGCGGATGTCGCCTTCGACGCCCGCGATGCTGACCATGTCGCCCACCTTCACCGGGCGCTCGGTCAGCAGGATCAGCCCCGACACGAAGTTCTTCACGATTTCCTGCAGGCCGAAGCCGATACCGACCGACAACGCGCTGACGATCCACGCGAGATTGTTCCATCTGACGCCGAGCAGCCCGAGCGTCATCAGGACGAGCAGCACGTAGCCGACATTGGTGAACAGCGTGATCAGCGACACGCGCATGCCCGTGTCCATGCCGAGCGCGGGCATGAACTCGCCGTCGAGCCAGCGGCGCAGCGAGCGCAGCAGGTAGAAGCCGATCGCGAAGCCGATCACGGCATTCATGATCCGGTCGGGCATGATGTTCAGACTCTGCAGCCGCTGGCTGCCGATCATCGCGACCGCGCTGTCGAGCAGGTCGCCCGGCGTCGTGCCGAAGCCGCCGGTCACCAGCGCGATCGCCGCGATCAGCATCAGCAGGCTCGTGCCGAAGCCGGACAGGACCGTGCGCGCCTGGTCGAGGTGGCGGTCTTCGAGCGCGAACAGGTGCTTGATCTGCTGGCCCGTCGACAGGCTCGACGAGAACAGGCTTTCGCTCGCGTCGCGCGTCAACTGGATCAGGATGTAGGTCGCGCACAGCACGATCTCGAACCATACGAGCTCGTACGTGATGAAGCGCGCGACCGTGATGTAACCGATCAGGAGGGCGATCAACGACGCGACGATCGCGAGCGTGACGCCGGCGTGGATCAGGCCCGCGAGCGTCGAGCGCTGCTCGGGCGCCTCGCCTGCCGCCGCGAGCGCGGCGCGCGCACGGTTCGCGCGCAACAGCGACGCGCCGACCGTCAGCGCGACGACGAGCGACACGATGCCGCGACCGAACAGCGTGACCGACAGGCTGGTGTCGACGATCCGGTTGATCGATTCGAGCGTGCCCGACACCAGCAGCAGCGCAGCCAGGATCGCGGGGAACGGCTTCATCGCGAGCGCGACCGGATCGGCGAGCGCGGGCAGTCGCCACGACGGATGTTTCGTGCAGAGCAGTGCGCGCCCGAGGCCGGCGATCAGTGCGCAGGTTGCGGCGAGCTTCGCGAACTGGTCCCACAGATCGGTCAGCGACGGCGTGAGCTCGTAATGACGCGCGACGGCGAGGTAGAGGATCTGGATCGCGATGGCCGTCGCGAGGAAGGTCGACAGCGCGGTCGACAGCGCCAGCGCACTGCGGCGCAAGCGGGTGGGCGGCAGGCGGTTCAGCGCGATCCAGGCGAGCCCGCGCTCGATGAGGCGGCGCCCGCCGAGCCATGCCGCGAACGCGGCGATCAGCAGCACCGCGGTGATGGCCCGCTGCCCCGGCACCCACGACGAGCGCAGCATGTCGAACAGTTCGTCGTCGAAATCCTGGAGCCGCTGGCGATCGTCCGGCGACAGGTGGAACAGCGGCAGCCAGAACTGCGCGCTGAAGATGCTGCCCGAACGGAACGCGAGCTGGTTCTTCAGCAGGCTGCGGTGCAGCTTCGCGAACTGCTCGGTCAGGTTCGCGAGGCTCGTCTTCTGGTCGGCGGCCTGCTTCAGCGCGGCGTCGATCTGCGTCTTGCGCGCGTCCAGCGAGGCCCGCTGCTTCGCGACGGCTGGCGTTTCCGGCGCGGCGCCCTCGGCCGGCGGCGGGCCGAGCACGTCGAGTTGCGCCTGGACCTGCGCGCGTTGCGGCGTGAGATCGCTCTGCAGTTTCGCGACATCGGTGCTCAGTTCCTGCGCCGAATCGTCGAGCGCATCCAGCTCCTTGCTGTTGGATGCGGTGGAGGTCTGCTGCTTGATGCGGTCCAGCTCGGCCTGCATCTGCTTGAGCTGCGCGACGGCGTCGGGCAGCGAGATGGCCGGCGCGGTGGCGCCGACGCCGCTCGCGACGGGCGCGGAAGCGGCCGCCGGAAACGCCGACGCGGTCGCGATCGCCGCGAACTGCAGCAGCGCGATCAGCGCGATCCGGCGGGCGTACGTGGAGAGTCGTTGTATGGACATGGAATGCTTACGATTTGCCGACAATGCCGATTGCCGAAAGGCAGCCGGAAGCCGGTAGTTGGCCCGCTAGCATGTTACCGGGGCGCGGAACGCGTGGTTGTCCCGATTGCGTGTTGCGATTCGCGGCGATTCCGGCGGCGCGCACCAAGGTGAAGCAGCGCGGGAGGCCCGTCATCACCCGCCTGCGCGGCCTGCGCGCGAGGCCGGTGGTAGCGGAACGCCACGCGAACGCGCAGTCGGTACCCGACATACGGTTACGCAAGTTACACATTATCAGGCGCGAAAGCGGGGCATCGAATGGCTTCGGTGCCCGCACTGCGTCCGGCCTGCCGGCTTGCCCGTGCGTCGAACGGGGCTGCCGGTACAATGCAGCGGTTCGCCCGGCGGCGGTTCGGCGGTCCGCCGGACGACAACGCACAACACGACACGATCAGGAGACGCGCCCAAGATGGCCTCAACGGACAGCCTTTCCCAGGCACCTGCCCAATCCCCTTCCATCGACCCCGGCGCCATCTCGGCCCGCCTCGACCGCCTGCCGCCGACGCGCAGCGTCTGGAAGCTGGTCGTGCTGCTGAGCCTCGGCTTCTTCTTCGAACTCTACGACCTGCTCTACAGCGGCTACGTCGCGCCGGGCCTCGTGAAAAGCGGCATCCTGTCCGCGACGACGCACGGCCTGTTCGGCACCACGGGCGTCGCGAGCTTCATCGCCGCGCTGTTTTCCGGGCTCTTCATCGGCACGATCGCGTGCGGCTTCCTCGCCGACCGCTTCGGCCGCCGCGCGATCTTCACGTGGTCGCTGCTGTGGTACACGGCCGCCAATGTCGTGATGGCGTTCCAGGACACCGCGGCCGGGCTGAACTTCTGGCGCTTCGTCGTCGGTCTCGGCCTCGGCGTCGAGATGGTGACGATCGGCACGTACATCTCCGAACTCGTGCCGAAGCAGATCCGTGGCCGCGCGTTCGCGTGCGAGCAGGCGGTGGGGTTCGTCGCGGTGCCGGTGGTCGCGTTTCTCGCCTACCTGCTGGTGCCGCACGCACCGCTCGGCCTCGACGGCTGGCGCTGGGTCGTGCTGATCGGCGCGCACGGCGCGCTGTTCGTGTGGTGGATTCGCCGCGAACTGCCGGAAAGCCCGCGCTGGCTCGCGCAGCAGGGCCGCGTCGACGAGGCCGACCGCATCATGCGCGCGCTCGAGGCGAAGGTCGAAGCCGAATACGGGCGACCGCTGCCGCCGCCCGCGCCCGCCGAACCCGTGCCGCCGCGCGGCAGCTTCCGCGACATGTGGGTGCCGCCGTATCGCAGCCGCACGATCATGATGACGATCTTCAACGTGTTCCAGACGGTCGGCTTCTACGGTTTCGCGAACTGGGTGCCGACGCTGCTGATCAAGCAGGGCATCACGATCACGTCGAGCCTGATGTATTCGAGCGTGATCGCACTCGCCGCGCCGATCGGTCCGCTGATCGGCCTCGTGATCGCCGACCGCTTCGAGCGCAAGTCGGTGATCGTCGCGATGGCGGCGGCGATCGTCGTTTGCGGGCTGCTGTTCAGCCAGACGACGGTGGGCGCGTTCCTGATCGTGCTCGGCATCGGCCTCACGCTCGCGAGCAACATCATGTCGTACAGCTTCCATGCCTACCAGGCCGAGCTGTTCCCGACGTCGATCCGCGCGCGGGCCGTCGGTTTCGTCTATTCGTGGAGCCGCTTCTCGGCGATCTTCTCGTCGTTCGTGATCGCGGCCGTGCTGCGCGGCTTCGGCACGTTCGGCGTGTTCGCGTTCATCGCGGGCGCGATGGTGATCGTGATGGCCGCGATCGGGTTGATGGGGCCGCGCACGAAGGGCATCGCGCTCGAAACCATCTCGAAGTGATCGGCGGGTGCGCACGCATGTCGCACGGTTCGTTGCGGCATGCGTGCGATGCGGTCCGGGGTTTCCGCTTCCGGACCGGCCCCTCGCCAAAATGCTTTGTCATGCGAATCAACCGGGAGGCGCGCTCGAACCGGATCCATCGCGTCAGCACTCGGCCGCGTGCCGAAAGCATCGAACACGCAAGCGTGCCACGCCACGAATACGCACGCGGCAACGAGTTGAAACAAAGCGTGACGAAGCGCAATTCCCCGTAAAAGCGTGCTTCCGGCCGCGGCCGATTCGCGCATGGACGAGTAAAATAGGGGGCCTGACGACTCATTAGCCGCCATCGGAGTGCCCGCGTTGCATCAGCGAATGGCTCCGCCGCGAAGAGGCGTCGGCGCCGGGCGCACGCGATGTGCCGGGCGTGTCGATGGCTTGCGCGGAAGATGCGCCGCTCGCAGCAGCACCATGCGGCGGCCGGATCGGCCGATGGCTTCGAACATATGATTCTTGCCCACTTGACGCGGCGCTTCGCGCAGCCGCGTTGCCTCAACCGCGCAGTCGCCGCATCCGTGTGGCTTGCTGCCGCGGTGTCGATTTCCGTCGTCGCACAACGACCTGCCTTTGCCGCGTCCGACGCTCCGTCGTCTGCTGTGCAATCCTCATCCGTCGCGTCGCCTGCTTCGGCGGCCTCCCGTCCGCATCCGGCTTCGTCCGCGCATGCGGCGTCGGACGCATCGGCCGCAGCGCCGACATCCGCCGCGTCACATGCGAATCGCGCTGAATCCGCAAGCACGGCATCCGGTGCGTCGGCCGCTTCCGCGGCATCGGCGGCATCGGCCGGCGCACCTGCATCGGCCGCCTCCGGCACGCCCGCCAGCGAGGCCGAACCGCCTCCGCCCACGCCGCCGCGTCGGCATCCGCCGCTGTCGGCCGAGGACGCGCAAAACGCGACGACACGCGCGCTCGACATGCGCAAGCGTTTCATGCAGGAAGTCACGCGCCGCCTGAACGTGCCCGCGAGCGAGCAGCGCGCGTACGGCGACCGCCTCCAGAAAGCGCTCGCCGATGCGGATCTCGGCGATCTCGCCGGCGAATACGTCGCGATGGTGGACCGCGCGCCGAACGTGCAGGCGCTGTTCATCTACTTCCGCGCGACACCGGCCAATGCGTGGCTGATGATCGGCGCATCGCCGGTCGGCACCGGGTTGCCGGGCCAGTACGACCATTTCCTGACGCCGCTCGGCGTGTTCCATCACTCGCCCGACACGATGGATTTCCGCGCGGAAGGCACGACGAACGAGAACGGCATTCGCGGCTACGGTCACCGCGACATGCGCATCTACGATTTCGGCTGGGTGGACGGCGAGCGCGGCTGGGGCAAGGGCGGCGTGTCGCCGATGCGCTTCCAGATGCATGCGACCGACCCCGACCGGCTCGAAGCGCTGCTCGGCATCCGGCACTCGAAGGGCTGCGTGCGGATTCCCGCGTCGCTGAACACGTTCCTCGACCGGCACGGGCTGCTCGACGACGACTACCAGGCTCGCGTCGAGGCCGGCAAGTCGCTGTGGGTGCTGCGTCGCGATCGCGACATCACGCCGATCGCGGGCCGCTACCTGGTCGTGATCGACAGCGCCCGCAAGACCCGCCCGGCGTGGTCGCCGCTGCCGGGGCGCGGCGCATGGTCGAAGCTGCCGAAGGGCGGTGATACGGCGGACTGAGCGCCGCTTCGCCGGGCGCGGGCGGTGCGAGGATGAGAATAAATCCGTTTTATTGAGATATAAGGAAAGCAAACTTTTATTATCCGATCCGGGTTCGTATAGTCGAGTCCAGTTTCGCGGAACCCTGCCGCGCCTGGACCACCACCGACCACACGACCCGCATGAAAACTCTCTACAAGCTCGCTCCGCTCGCGATGCTCGGCGCCTTCGCGACCCATGCCTGTGCGCAAAGCAGCATCACGCTGTACGGTCTGATCTCGGCCGGTGTCGGGTTCGCGACGAACCAGGGTGGCAAGAATGCATGGCAGGCGCTGTCCGGCACGAACCAGAACCCGCGCTGGGGGCTGAAGGGCAAGGAGGATCTCGGGCAGGGGCTGTCCGCGGTCTTCCAGCTCGAGAACGGCTTCAACGTGATGACGGGCACGGCCGCGCAGAACGGCCGCGAGTTCGGGCGCATGGCGTACGTCGGCCTGGCCGACCGCACCTACGGCTCGCTGACGTTCGGTCGCCAGTACGACGCGATCCACGACTACATCGGGCCCGTGATCATCGCGAGCAACGGCGTGAACATCGGCGACAACGACAACGGTTACAACGACATCCGCGTGCAGCACTCGGTGAAGTACGTGAGCCCCGTCTACTACGGGCTGAAGTTCACCGCGCTGTACGGCTTCAGCAATGCGACCGGTTTCGCGAACAACAGCGCGTACAGCTTCGGGCTCGGCTATGAGCGTGGCCCGCTGCGCTGGAGCGCGGTCTATGCGCAGTACAACCATCCTTACAGCGCGACGAACCAGGACGGCGCGATCGCGAACGACTACGCGTCGCCGCTGCTGATCTTCAGCAAGAGCGCGATGACGCCGGCCGCGTATGCGAGCCGGCAGCGGATCGCGGGCACGGGCGGCTTCTACACGATCGGCCGCGCGCAGTTCGCCGCGATGTTTACCGACGTGCGCTACGATTACCTCGACAATTCGCATCTGCACCTGCAGAACCTGGGCGTGAACGTCGTCTACACGATGACGCCGCAGCTCTTTCTTGGCGCGGCGTATGCATTCACGAACGGCAAGTACGACGTGATCGACAAGCGTCCGAAATGGCACCAGGTGAACCTGCAGGCCGATTACTTCCTGTCCAAACGCACCGACGTCGCGCTGACGGTGATCGCGCAGCAGGCGGCCGGCGACGCGGATCATGCGCAGATCTTCGCGTATGCGCGTTCGACCGGCACGCGCCAGATGATGGCGACGCTCGGCGTCCGGCACGTCTTCTGAGCACCGACCATGACCCATCCGATCGCATCCCGCCGCACCTTCCTGAAACTGTCGGCCGCGCTGGCCGGCACCGCGCTGCTCCCCGAAACGGGCGCGTTCGCGGCCGGCGGCGACGCCGCGCGCCGCACGGTGATCATCGATACCGATCCGGGGCAGGACGACGCCATCGCGATCCTGTTCGCGCTCGGCGCGCAGGACCGGCTCGACGTGCGCGCGCTGACGGCCGTGGCGGGCAACGTGCCGCTCGACCTCACCGAACGCAATGCGCGGATCATCCGCGACTGGGCTGGCCGCACGAAGACGCTGCCGGTGTACGCGGGCTGCCCGCGCCCGCTCGTGCGCGACCTCGTGACGGCCGCGAACGTGCATGGCAAGACGGGGCTCGAAGGCGTCGAACTGCACGCGCCGCGCGCGCCGCTCGCCGCCGGTCACGCGGTGTCGTACCTCGTCGATACGCTGAGCCGCGCGGCGCCGAACAGCGTGACGCTGTGCGCGCTCGGCCCGCTGACCAACATCGCGACCGCGCTGGTCGAGGCGCCGCAGATTCGCGCCGCGCTGCGCGACATCGTGCTGATGGGCGGTGCGTTCTTCGAGCGCGGCAACATCACGCCGGCCGCCGAGTTCAACATCTACGTCGATCCGCAGGCGGCCGACGTCGTGTTCGGCAGCGGCGTGCCGATCGTCGTGCTGCCGCGCGACGTCGCGGTGAAGGCGCCGATCACGCCGGCGCGGGTCGCGCCGTTCCGCGCGCTCGGCAACCGCTGCGGCGCGATCGTCGCGGACATCATGGAAGCGGAACTGGCCTACAACAAGAAGCGGCGCGGGATCGACGACGCGCCGATGTACGACCCGACGGCCGTCGGCTATCTCGTCGACCCGACGCTGTTCGGCGGACGCAAGGTGAACGTGGTGGTCGAGACGACCGGGCAGTGGACGCTCGGCGAGACGATCGTCGACTGGAACGGGCGCAGCGGCCGTGCGGCGAACGCGACGTGGATCAACGAGGTCGACGCGGACCGCTTCTACGCGACGCTCGTCGAGCGCATCGCGAAGCTGCCCTGAACGCGCGCGGCAAATGCGGCAAGCGCGGCGGACGCGGCATCAGATGTGCTTCGCAATCCACTCGCGGCACGCGCGCACGTGCGGGCCGCGATCGTCGGCGGCGAGCGAGATCAGCGAGATCGCACGTGTGACGCGCGGTTTGTCGACACGCAGCGCGACGAGCTCGGGATCGTGCAGATGCATCGTGTAGAGGCTCGGCAGCACGGCGGTCGCGAGACCGTTGCGCGCGAGCGCGTAGAGCGGCTCGGTGTATTCCATCCGGTACGTGACGTTCAGGCGCAGCTTCCCGGCGCCGCCGGTGCGATGCAGCGATTCGCTGACGCTGCCGCGCACGAACACCGCGAGTTCGCGATCGACGAGCTTCGCCCACGTGACGCTCTTCGCGCGGGCGAGCGGATCGTCGTGCCGCACGACGATCACGATCTCGTCCTCGAACAGTTGCTGGTAGCGCAGCGTGCCGTCGTCGCTATCGGGTTCGCGCACGCCGATGCCGAGATCCGCGACGCCGTCGCGCACCGCTTCGACGAGCGCGCTGTTCGGCAAATCGGTCAGCGTGAAGCGCAGCGTCGGGTGCGTGCCGCGCAGTGCGTTGAGCGCGGGCAGCAGGCGGCCCGCGACCGACGGAATGAACGCGATGCGCACGGTCTGGATGCGTTCGCCGATGAGCCGCGTCATGTCGTCGAAGGTGCCGCGCGCCTGGTTGAGCAGGCGTTCGGCGAGCGGCAGCACGGCTTCGCCCGCGGTGGTGAGCGTGAGGCGATGCGCGGTGCGGGCGAACAGGCGGCCGCCGAGCAGGAATTCGATCTGGCGGATCGACGCGGTGAGCGCGGGCTGCGTGAGCGACAGCGCCTGCGCGGCCTGCGTGAAGCTGCGTGCGTGCGCAAGGACTACGAAGTGCTGGACTTGCCGCAGCGTGAGCGCGGGCAGCAGCGACGAGCGGTCGGACATCGGGCAATGACGGTCGGGAAGCGGTACGCGGCAGTATAAGACCGCGCCGCACGAACCGACACAGGACAATAATCGGAATCACAGGAGAACCACCATGTCAGCGACTGACACGATGCCGGCACGTGCGCCGGCCAACTGGCTCGAACGCCGCTTCGCGCTCGCCGCGCGCGGCACGAGCGTGCGCACCGAGACGATCGCGGGCGTCACGTCGTTCCTCGCGGCCGCGTACCTGCTCGTCGTGATCCCGTCGCTGCTCGCGACGGGCGGAATGGAGCGCGGCGCGGCGACCACCGCGACGATCGTCGTGTTCGTGCTGTTCACCACGCTGATGGGGCTCTACGCGAACCTGCCGTTCCTCGTCGGCCCCGGTATCGGCGGCTCGGTGATCATCGGCGTGACGCTCGCGACGACCGAGCACGTCGGCTGGCAGACGGGCCTCGGCATCGCGTGCGTGTCGGGCGTGCTGTTCTTCCTGCTGACGATCCTCGGCGCGCGCGGCGTCGTGGTGCGGCTGATTCCGGTGCAGATCAAGCTCGGGCTCGGCGCGTCGATCGGGCTGTTCGTCACGATGCTCGGGCTGCGCAATGCGGGGATGGTCGTCGCGAACGCGAAGACCAACGCGTTCGCGCTCGGCGACTTCTCGCGGCCGGGCGCGCTGGTCGCGCTGATCGGCCTCGCGGTGGCGATCGTGCTGCAGGCGCGCAAGGTGCCCGGCGCGATCCTGATCGCGATCCTCGTCGCGGCCGCGGCCGGCGTGCCGCTCGGCGTCACGCACCTGCCGGCGTCGTTCGTGTCGCTGCCGCACAGCATCGCGCCGATCGCGTTCAAGCTCGATATCGGCAGCGCGTTGAGCCTGGCCGCCGCGCCGTACCTGTTCGCGTTTTTCGCGGCGGAATTCTTCTCGACGCTCGGCACCGCGCTCGCGGTCGGCGCGAAGGCGAACCTGCTCGACGAACAGGGCAACCTGCCGGACATCAACCGGCCGTTCCTCGTCGATTCGCTCGCCGCGACGCTCGGGCCCGTGTTCGGCATTCCGGCGCTGACCGCGCTGATCGAATCGGCGGCGGGCGTCGAAGCCGGCGGCCGCAGCGGGTTGTCGTCGCTGGCTGCCGCCGTGCTGTTCGCCGCGATGCTGCTGTTCGTGCCGGTCGCGCTCGCGATCCCGAAGGAGGCGACCGCGCCGGCGCTGATCCTGATCGGGCTGTCGATGTTCGCGACGATCCGCCATACGCATTTCGACGACTTTACCGATGCGCTGCCCGTGATGTCGATGGTGCTGCTCACGCTGATGTCGAACAGCTTCGGCACCGGCATTGCCGGCGGGCTGCTGTGCTACGTGCTCGTCAAGCTGCTGGCCGGCCGCTGGCGCGACGTGTCGTGGGGGCTCGTCGTGCTTGCGATTCCGCTCGGCTATTACTTCTGGACCGTCGTGAAGCCGCACTGAGAGACGGCTTCGCCACGCATCGCACTACCGAAAAAGAGACTGAGATGAAGGGAACACCAGGCAACGTCCCGGCCGCGCGCACGGGCATCGACATCACGCCGGCCCATCGGGCCTTCTTCCACGCGCTGCCGAAGGTCGAGCTGCACTGCCATCTGCTCGGCGCGGTGCGGCACGACACGTTCGTCGCGCTGGCCGAACGCAGCGGCGCACCGATCGAGCGGTCGGAGATCGACGCGTTCTACGCGCGCGGCGAGAAGCCGGTCGGCGTGCTGCACGTGCTGCGTGCGCTCGACAAGTACCTGCTGACGCAACCCGACGACCTGCGCCGAATCGCATACGAGTATCTGGAAGACGCGGCCGCGCACAACGTGCGGCATGCGGAATTCTTCTGGAATCCGACGGGAACGGTGCGCGTGTCGGGCATCGCGTATGCGGACGCGCAGGCCGCGATCGTGACGGCGATCCGCGATGCCGCGCGCGATTTCGGGATCGGCGCGCGCCTGATTCCGAGCATCGATCGCGAGCAGGACCCCGACGAAGCGGTTGAGATCGTCGAGTGGATGAAGGCGAATCGGGCGGACGAAGTCGCGGGGCTCGGCATCGACTATCGCGAGAACGACCGGCCGCCCGAACTGTTCTGGAAGGCGTACCGCAATGCACGCGCGGCCGGCTTTCGCACGACCGCGCATGCGGGCGAGTTCGGGATGCCGTGGCGCAACGTCGAGACGGCCGTCGATCTGTTGCAGGTCGACCGCGTCGATCACGGCTATACGGTCGTCGACAAACCCGAGCTGTGCGCGCGCTACGCGGAGCGCGGGATCGTGTTTACCGTCGTGCCGACGAATTCGTACTACCTGCGCACGCTGCCGCCGGAGCAATGGGCCGAGCTGCATCCGATGCGCAAGATGCCGGGCCTCGGGTTGAAGATTCATCCGAATACCGACGATCCGACGTTGCACAAGGTCAATCCGGCCGAGGCGTGGGAACTGATGTTCAGTCATTTCGGCTTTACCGTCGCCGACCTGAAGCAGTTCATGCTGAACGGGATCGACGGCGCGTGGGTCGACGACGCGACGAAGGCGGCGTGGCGTGCCGCGTGGGCGCCGGAGTTCGATGCGCTCGCTGCAACGCTCGCGGCGGGCTGAGCCAGACTGGCACACGCCGCTTGTGTTCGCTATATTGGCGTCCGGCAGCACCCTGTCGTGGCGCCGCCGCCGTGCGCGCCCGCGCCGGCATTCCAATAGCAATTCGAACCTGAGAGGCTCCACCGTGCGTATTCCCGCTTTCTGTCTGATGTTGTTCGTCTCGCTGTCCGCGCGAGCCGGCACCGCCTGCGATGCGTTACTCGGCGATTACGCGCCGGCCGCCGGCAAGCCCGCGACGATGCGGGTCGAGAAGGTGGGGAGCGACATCGTGCTGCGCGCGCGTGAAGCCGGGCGCTGGAGCGTCGATACGGCGCCGGTGCACGTGGCTGAACTCGATATGGACGGTCCGGAGAAGCCGCCTGCCGACGCATGCGTGCTGGAGGTGCCGGGCGGCCAGATCATCAGGATGCCGATCGGGACACCGTACCAGGTCACGTCCATCACGGGCAACGGCTTCACGACGAAGCGTTCGACCACCGGCGTCCTGCTGCTGATGACGCAAGGCTTCCAGGTCGACGGCATCGAGCTGTATCGGGTCGCGCGCAGCGGCGCTTCGCCGTCGGCGCCGTGAAGGCCGTTGCCGCGCGCGGACGGCACCGTGCTGCACCCGCCGCATTACACGCGGCTCGGCGACGCTGCGCTGTTCGATGACGATCGCGACGGCGTGCCCGTGTGGCTGTACGCGGACGGGCACATGATGACGACGCCTCGGTAGCCCGGCGCGCAGCCACCCCGATCAGCGAAAGAACCTCAACCAGTCGAACAGGCCCGAATGCGGCTGCGCGCGCCGCCTCGGCGCCGGTGCGCTGCGCGGCCGGAAGTCGGGCGAGAACTGCACGTGCGGATCGATCGCCTGCGCGCGCAACGCCGCATCGTAGAACGACCCGACGATCGGCAGCGCGCTGTGCGCGCCCGCGCCCCAGTAGTCGCTGCGCAGCGTCACGCTGCCGTCGTCGAAGCCGACCCACGCGCCGGCCACGAGTTGCGGATGCATCAGGATGAACCAGCCGTCGGTGTTGTCCTGCGTCGTGCCGGTCTTGCCCGCGACGTCGATGCGAATCCCGTAGCGCGAGCGGATGTCCGCGCCGGTCCCGTAGTCGACGACGCCGCGCATCGCGTCGACGAGCGTCTGCGCGGCGGCCTCCGGCAACGCGCGCTCCGGCGGCGCGCTGCCGAACGCGGCGAGCACCTTGCCGTCGCGATCCTCGATGCGCGTGATCGTCTGCGGTGCGACGTACACGCCGCGGTTCGCGATCGTGCCGTACGCGGACACCATCTCTTTCAGCGTGACCGGGCTCGTGCCGAGCGCGAGTGACGGCACCGCGTCGAGCGGGCTGTCGCGCACCCCCATCGCACGGGCGAGCTGCGCGACCTTCGCGGCGCCTTCGCGCTGCATGACCTGCGCGGTGATGCGGTTGCGCGACAGCGCCAGCCCGTCGCGCAGGGTCATCGGCTCGCCGGTCGGTGGTTCCGCATCGGTCGGCCGCCACACGGCGCGGCCGTCGATCGGGATCGCGACGGGGCGGTCGACGAACGTGTCGCCCGGCCGCATCCCGTCCGCGAACGCGGCGCCATAGACGAACGGCTTGAACGTCGAACCCGGCTGGCGCCGCGCCTGCGCGACGTGATCGAACGGCGCGCTGCCGAAATCGGGGCTGCCGACCCACGCGCGGATCGCGCCGTTGCGCGGATCGATCGCGACGAAGCCGGCTTGCACCTGCGTCTTGCGCGCGCACAGCGCCCGCATGAATTCGCGATTCGCGCCGAGTTGCTTCAGCGCAACCACGTCGGCGAGCCCCGTGTCGCGCGCCTGGCGATACTCGGGCGTCTGGCGCATGAAGCCGCGGAACAGGTCGTTGCGCAGCCCGCAGCCGGACGGCCCGCGCCAGGCGCCGTCGGCGATCGCCTGCAGCCGTTCGGTCTGCCGCGTCAGCGCCTGCGTGGCCATGTCCTGCAGCCGCGCATCGAGCGTCGTGCGCACGACGAGGCCGTCCGCGTAGAGATCGTAGTTGTTGCGGTCGGCCCACGCGATCAGCCACTTGCGCAGTTGCACCGCGAAATGCGGCGCGAGGCCCGGCTGCGCGGTCTGCGGTTCGAAGTCGACGCGCAGCGGCCGGCGCTGCAGTTTCGCGAGTTGCGGCGGCGACAGCATGCCCATCTGCGCCATCCGGCCGAGCACGATGTTGCGCCGCTGGACCGCGCGTTCCGGATTCAGCACCGGGTTGTAGTAGCTGTTGCCCTTCAGCATCCCGACGAGCGTCGCGCTTTCCGCGATGTCGAGCTGATTCGCCGACTTGCCGAAGTAGGTGCGTGCGGCCATTTCGACGCCGTACGCGTTGTACAGGAACGGCACGGTATTCAGATAGGTTTCGAGGATCTCGTCCTTGCTGTACACCGCTTCGATCTTGAACGCGGTGATCAGCTCCTTCACCTTGCGCGTGAGCGTCGGCGCGCGGCCGATTTCGTCCGGATACAGGTTGCGCGCGAGCTGTTGGGTGATCGTCGAGCCGCCCTGGCGGCTGCCCGAGAACGTATGCAGGCCGGCCGCGAGCGTGCGGCGCAAGTCGATGCCGTGATGTGAATAGAAGCGGTGATCCTCGGTCGCGATCAGCGCGTCGACCATGTGCGGCGAGATCTGCCTGAGCGGCACCCATTCGCGGTTCACGGGCCGGAACTCGGCGATCAGCTGGCCGTCGGCCGACAGCACGCGCGCGGGGCGGTCGATGCGCGCCTTGCGGATGTCGCCGATGCTCGGCGTGAACGGAACGAACGCGAGCAGGACCAGCAGGCCCAGCACCGGGATCGCGGCGAACGTCAGCGCCACGCCGCGCCGGGTCGGATGGCGCAGGCGATGCAGCGCGCCGGCGCCCAGCGCACCGAGGCGCGTGCGGCAGGCGGCGGCGAATGGCGCGACACGGGCGCGGCAACGGAGCCACGCGTCTCGGAGCAACGGCACGAAGCGATTCAAGGCGGCAGGGGCGCGGAAGGAAGACGCGCGATCCTAGCAAACGGAACCCGCGCGCCGGCGGCCGAAACGGCCGTTTGCTTGCAGGATTTACAGACGATTACGTTTGTTGCCCGCCGACAACCTTTTACCGCCCGCGGGGCCGCGATTCCACCGACGAAACCACGTCCGCGAGCCGTTGCGCGGCCGCTTCCATCTGCGCGCGGCCGAATCCGCCGAAGCCGAGCACCAGCCCGGGGCGCGCGGTGCCGGGCGCGAACATCGGCGACACCGCGCGCACCGCGACACCGGCCCGGGCGGCGCGCGCGACCACGTCGAGATCGTCGATGCCGGCCGCGAGCCACAGCACGACGTGCATTCCCTGGTCGCCCGGCTGCACCCACGCGCGCTCGCGCGGCAGTCGCGCGCCGAGCGTGTCGATCAGCAGCGCGCGCTGTTCCGCATAGACGCCGCGCACGCGGCGGATGTGGCGGTCGAGATGGCCGTCGGCGATGAACGCGGCGAGTACGTGTTGATCGGCGGTCGGCGCGTGGCGGTCCATCAGTACGCGCGCGCCGCAGAACGCCGGCACGAGATCGTCGGGCGCGATCACGTAGCCGAGCCGCAGCGATGGAAACAGGATCTTGCTGAAGGTGCCGAGATAGATCACGCGATCGGGCGCGAGGCCTTGTAGCGACGGGAACGGATACCCTTCGTAGCGCAATTCGCTGTCGTAGTCGTCCTCGACGACCCATGCGCGGTGCGTGCGCGCCCATGCGAGCAGCGCATTGCGGCGCGCCATGCTCAACGGCATGCCGAGCGGGTACTGGTGCGACGGCGTGACGAACGCGGCGCGCGCATCGGGGGCGAGCCGGATGCCGGCGTCGACGTCGAGGCCGTCGGCGTCGACCGGCACGCGCACCATCGCGTCGCGCCGCCCGGTGCTTTCGAGCAGCGCGGTGATGCCGCGGTAGGCCGGATTCTCGACCCACGCGCGGTCGGTGTCGCCGAGCAGCACCTGGCTCGCGAGATGCAGCCCCTGCTGCGTGCCGCTCGTGATCACGACCTGGCCGGCATCGCAGCGCACCGAGCGCGACCGGCGCACGTAGTCGGCGATCGCTTCGCGCAGCGGCAGCGCGCCTTGCGGATCGGCATAGCCGGACGGCGCGCCGGCGCCGCGGGCGCGCAGGCGATTGCCGAGCCGGCGCCAGATGTCGTCGGGCGCGGTGAGGCCGAGCGGCACCGAGATCGCGAACGGCATCGCCGGCAGCGGGTTGAATTCGTCGGCAAGCCGCGCGAAGGCGGCGGCGGGTTCGGGCAGGGCGTCGCGTACCGGGCGTTGATGGCGGGTGGGTGGTTCGGGTTCGTCGACGGGTGGCGGCTCCGCGAGCGCGTGCGCGACCCGCGTGCCCGCACCGCCGCGCGATTCGAGAAAACCTTCGGCGATGAGCTGTGCATACGCGTCGACGACGGTGCCGCGCGCCACCTGCAGCGACGCCGCCAGCAGCCGCGTGGACGGCAGCGTGTCGCCGGGCCGGACGTCGCCGCGGCGCACCGCATCGCGCAGCGCCTGCGCGAGCTGGCGGCTCAGGTCGCCGGCCGCGCGATCGAGCGCGCCGAGCGACGGGATTTCGACGATCCGGGCCGTTCTTGCCATGATTCTGGTCTGCTGAAATTGTTTCAAACCGGCTCTACAGGATAAACCAGTTTAAGGCCACAATCGACGTATGACGGGCCTGCGCCCGCGCCCCTTTCCCACCCCGTACGACCGTGGAGCCGACATGTACATCCCCGCCGATTACAACGAACCCAATCCGGACGCGCTGCGCGAGCTGATCGTGCAGCACCCGTTCGGCAGCCTGATCACGCACGGCAAGAGCGGGCTCGATGCGATCCACCTCCCGTTCGCGCTGATGCCGGGCGATGGCGGGCTCGGCGAGCTGCATGCACACGTCGCCCGCGCGAATCCGGTCTGGCAGGACGTCGCGGACGGCGACGAGGTGCTCGTGATCTTCCGTGCGGGCGACGCGTACATCTCGCCGACCTGGTATCCGAGCAAGCAGGCGACGCACCGGGAGGTGCCGACCTGGAACTACCGGGTCGTGCATGCGCACGGCCGCATCACGGTGCGCGACGACGAGAAGTTCGTGCGAGGCGTGGTCGCGCGGCTGACGCGCACGCACGAAGCGTCGCAGCCGGTGCCGTGGAAGATGGGCGACGCGCCGCAGGACTACATGGACGCGATGCTGCAAGCGATCGTCGGGCTGCAGATCGAGATCACGCAGCTCGTCGGCAAGCGCAAGCTCGGGCAGAACAAGCCCGCGGCCGATATTCGCGGCGCGGGCGAAGCGCTGGTCGCGGACGGCCAGCTCGCGATCGGCGAGGCGATGCTGGCGGAGGCCGGCGCGAAGCGCGAATGAGCGCATGACCGCCGCGCGCGGGCGCGTGGCGAGCCCGCGCGCGGCCCCGGTCACGGCGTGCGCGTCGCACCCTTCGTCCCGTCCCCCGCCTGCGCGAGCGCGCCGCGAATCGCGGCTTCCGTCTTGTCGTACCCGCCTTCGCCATAACGCGTATAGACGATCTTGCCGTTCGCATCGATCAGGTACAGCGCGGGCCAGTACTGGTTGCCGTATGCGCGCCACGTGTCGTAGCGGTTGTCCTGCGCGACCGGATACCGGATGTCGAAGCGCCTGATCGCATCGGCCACGTTCTTCGCGTCGCGTTCGAACGGATATTCCGGCGTATGCACGCCGACCACGACGAGCCCCTGGTCGCGATACTTCCGATACCAGTCGTTCACGTACGGGATCGTATGAATGCAGTTGATGCACGAATACGTCCAGAAATCGACGAGCACGACCTTGCCGCGCAACTGGTCGAGCGTCAGCGGCGCGCTGTTGTGCCAGCGGTCGATGCCGGTGAAACCGGGCGCCGCCATGCCGGCCGGCGCTGCCTGCACACCCGCGTCGTCGCGGGTGCCGGCGAAGGCGGCGAGCCCGGCCGTGGCGGCGAGGGCGATGACGAGGGCGGCGGTCTTGAAGCGGGGCAGCATGGCGTTCTCCTGATCTTTGGGGCCGCGGCGGGAGGGCGGCGGCCGGACGGGTTTCGACAGGCCCCATTAGGCGGCGCCGACGTATCCGCGATGTGTCCGGCCAGCCGCGCGTATGCAATGTTGTGTGTCGTCGCGGCGCCGCGATACATTGCGATACAAACGCGTGCCCGCCGTGCGGTATAAAAGCGGACATCGCCCCGCCCGAACCCCGACACCGATACCGGCAACGACTCATGGACAAGCTCGACCACGTGCTGATCGTCGACGACGATCGCGCGATCCGCGAACTGATCGCGGACTACCTGGAGAAGAACGGCATGCGCGTGTCGCTGGCCGCGAACGGCCGCGAGATGCGCAACGCGCTGGACGACGGCGCGCCCGACCTGATCGTGCTCGACCTGATGCTGCCCGGCGAGGATGGCCTGACGCTGTGCCGCGACCTGCGCGCCGGCAAGTTCCGCACGGTACCGGTGCTGATGCTGACCGCACGCGGCGAGGAAACCGACCGCATCATTGGTCTCGAGATGGGCGCCGACGACTACCTGGCCAAGCCGTTCGCGGTGCGTGAGCTGCTGGCGCGGATTCGCTCGGTGCTGCGCCGCGCGCGCATGCTGCCGCCCGGCATGCAGGTCACGGAAACGGCCGCGCTGCTCGCGTTCGGTGAATGGCAGCTCGACACGACCGGGCGCCATCTGCTCGACGCCGAAGGCACGCTGGTCGCGCTGAGTGGCGCCGAATACCGGCTGCTGCGCGTGTTCCTCGACAACCCGCAGCGCGTGCTGACGCGCGACCAGTTGCTCAACCTCACGCAAGGGCGCCAGTCCGACCCGTTCGACCGCTCGATCGACCTGCTGGTGAGCCGGCTGCGCCAGCGGCTGCGCGACGGCGCGCGCGAGCCGCGCTACATCAAGACGCTGCGCAACGAGGGCTACGTGTTCTCGTCGGCCGTGACCGCCGTCGACGGTACGCCATGAGCGCGCGCACGCTGTGGCGCTGGCCGCGTTCGCTGTTCGCGCGGCTCGCGCTGATCCTGTGCGTGGGCCTGGCGCTCGCGCAGACGCTGTCGTTCTGGCTCACCGTGACCGAGCGCGACCAGGCGACCACGAACCTGATGATGGGCTACATCGAGCGCGAGGTCGCGAGCTCGGTCGCGTTGCTCGACCATCTGCCGCCCGCCGAGCGCACCGCGTGGCTGCCGCGCCTCGCACGGCGCAGCTATGCATTCATCCTCGGGCCCGGCGAAACCGGCACGCCGCCGGAGGCGCGGCTGTCGGCGCGCGTCGAGCGCTCGATCTCGGACGGTATCGGCGGCGACTATCCGCTGACCGCGAATTCGATCCCCGGCGACCGCGAACATCTGCAGGTGCATCTGCGGCTGACCGACGGCTCGCCGCTGACGATCGACATTCATCCGATGTCGACGGTGCCGCTGTCGGGCTGGCTGCCGGCCGTGCTCGTGGTGCAGCTCGCGGTGCTGGCCGCGTGCTGCTGGCTCGCGGTGCGGCTCGCGACGCGGCCGCTCAAGCAGCTCGCGCAGGCCGCCGACGCACTCGGCCCCGACCTGAAGGGCGAGCGGCTGAGCGAAGACGGGCCGTCGGAAGTCGCGCGCGCGGCACGGGCCTTCAACGCGATGCAGGACCGCATCGCGCAGTACATGGCCGAGCGCATGCAGATCCTCGCGTCGATCTCGCACGATCTGCAGACGCCGATCACGCGGATGCGGCTGCGCGTCGACGTGATGGACGACGACACGCAGGGCGCGAAGCTGCGCCAGGACCTGCTGGAGATGGAGCATCTGGTGAAGGAGGGCGTCGCGTACGCGCGGACGCTGCACGGCACCGAGGAAGCCGCACGCCGCATCGACGTCGACGCGCTGCTCGACAGCATCGTGTGCGACTACACGGATGCGGGGCAGGACGTCGCGCTGCACAGCCGCGCGCCGCTCGCGCTCGTCACGCGGCCGAAGGCGCTGCGCCGCATCGTCGGCAACCTGGTCGACAACGCGCTGAAGTTCGCGGGCGCGGCCGAGATCGACGTGCGGGCGGCGCCGGACGGCGGCGCGGTGATCGCGGTGCTCGACCGCGGGCCCGGCATTCCGGACGACCAGCTCGACGCGGTGTTCGAGCCGTTCCGGCGCGTGGAGACGTCGCGCAATCGCGATACCGGCGGCACGGGGCTCGGCCTCGCGATCGCGCGGCAACTGGCGCTGGCGATGGGCGGCACGCTCACGCTGAGCAACCGGCCCGACGGCGGCGGGCTCGAAGCGACGTTGACGCTGAGGAACGCGGGGTGATGCGACGCGGCGCGCGAGCGTCGCGGTGTCGGGCGCGTGCTGCGGCGTACGACGGGAGCGACGTCACGCGCGGTGCAGATGCTGGTCGACGAGCGGCGCGAGCGCTTGCGCATGCACGGCCGCGAGATCGTGCCGGCCGCCCGGTACGACGTGCAACCGCGCATCGGGCAGCCGTTCGAGCAGGCGCCGGCCGGCCGCGACCGGGCTGATCGGATCGTCGTCGCCCCACAGCAGCAGCGTCGGCTGCGCGATACGGCCGATGTCCTGAGACAGGTCCGCACGCAACGTCATGAACCAGTCCGGCAACCGCGGGTTTGCCTCGGCGAAACCGGCGCGCCAGTCCTGCGCGCCGAGTCCGGCCATGTCGAGGCCGCCGGACGTGACCGTCAGCACGAGATGCGTGACGAGATCCGGCTTGTCGAGCGCCGCGCGCATCGCGATTACGCCGCCCATCGATTGCGCGATCACGGCGGTCGGCCGGTCGACGCTTGCGAGCACATGACGCACGAGACCGTCGAAATCGTCGACGGCTGGATCGCGCGGCGTGTCGCCGAAGCCCGGATACGCGACGATCCGCCGCTCGGCCGGATGCGTGAGCCTGCCGGCCAGCGGTTGCCAGAATGCGGTGCTGCCCGATGCGCCGGGCAGGAAGAGCAATTGCGATGGAGCGGGCATGGCGTGTTGGTGTTCCGGTAGTCGGAGCGAAGCGGGACGACGAGCGGCGCGAGCGCGTCAGCAGCGGCCGGTGCGCAGCGCGACGGTCCAGTCGTCGCGCCCGCGCGCGGCCGCGGTGGCGGCGGCCGTGTGCCAGTCGTATTCGACCGCATGGAATTCGACGTTCCAGCCGGCCGCCGTGCGCGACACCATCGCGTAGCGCGCGTGCGGCGAGCCCGTCTCGATCCGGTGCGGATGCGGCAGGTCGTCTTCATATGCCTGCAGCCCGACGCTGCCCGGATTGACGATCAGCCTGCCGTCGTCGAGCCGTGCTGCACGCGGCACGTGCGTGTGGCCGCACAGGATCAGCGACGCCGCCGTGTCGCCCGCGCGCTGCGCGACTTCATCGGGCGTGGCCGCGCGGCAGCCGTCGGGCGTGACCGTTTCGAGGAAATAGACGAGATCGCTGGCCGGCGTGCCGTGCACCATCAGCACGTCGCCGTCGAGCGTCAGGCGTTCGGGCAGCGCGGCGAGCCAGTCGAACTGGTCGGCGCGCAGCGTGTCGTGCGCCCAGCGATCCGACAGCCGCATCGCGTCGCGCTCGCCGGTGAGCAACTGCCGTTCGTGATTGCCCTTGACGGTCGGCAGGTCGAGCGCGATCAGGCGGTCGGCCGTTTCGGCCGGATGGAGCGCGCCGGACACGATGTCGCCGAGATTGACGATCACGTCGGCGCCGCGGCGGCGGACGTCGTCGAGCACCGCGTCGAGCGCGGCGAGGTTGCCGTGGATGTCGGAGAGCGCGGCGATTTTCATGGCGGCAAGTCGATGTGGGGAATGGCGATTGTCGCCAATTCGGCGCGGGTCGTGCAATCGCGTCACGGCATCGGCGCGCGCGGCCGCGAGCCGTGCGTCAGTCGGTCGCGAGGCGTGCGTACATCGCGAAGTCGCCCGGCGTGCCGCGCACTATCTTGTAGGCGCGCAGCAACCCTTCGTAGCGGTAGCCGCACTTCTGCAGCACGCGCGCGGAGCCTGCGTTGCTGGTCAGCACGACCGCCTGCATGCGCATGAAGCCGCCGTGCGTGAACGCCCACGCGGTGACGGCTTCGCATACCGCGCTCGCGATGCCGCGCCCCCAGTGCGACGGCGCGAGGTCGTACGCAATTTCCGCCGAGCGGTTCACGGTCGACACCGTATGCAGCCCGATCGTCCCGGCGAGCGCGCCCGACGCGGTGTCGACGATCGCGAGACGCCGGATCGAATCCGGATCGGTCGATTCGATGTTGTCGAACAGCGGCAGCAGATCGTCGGGCGAGCGCAGGTTCCAGCTCGTGTGGCGGAAAACGTCGGGATTCGACAGGTACGCGTACCACGCATCGAGATCCGCGCGTTCGAGTTGCCTGAGCGACAGGCCGGGGAAACCGGCGCGGGGCGGCGTGGCGATTTTCATCGAGCCCGGCGCCTACGCGGCATGGCGCCGGTACAGCGCCAGCGAACCGGCGAGTGCGAGCAGCATCGCGCCGCACGTGCGCTCGAGCCACAGCGCGCCCGCGCGTTTCAACAGCCGCACCGCGCGTGCGCCGAGCAGCGCGTAGCCGAACATCACGACGCCGTCGAGCAGCGCGAACGTGACCGCGAGCGCGACGTACTGCGGCGCGAGCGGCGCGGATGGATCGAGGAACTGCGGCAGGAACGCGGAGAAGAAGAGATAACCCTTCGGGTTCGTCACCGCGGTCAGGAAGCTTTTCGCGAAGATCGACGCGTTGCGCTCGGTTGCCGTGCCGTGTTGCGCGGCCGCGACGTCGAGCGCTCCCTTCGACGTCAGCAGCCGGATGCCGACATAGGCGAGGTAGGCGGCGCCGAGCCACTTCACGACCGAGAACCAGAACGCCGACGCCATCAGCAGCGCGCCGAGCCCGAGCGCGACCGCGACGATCAGCACGAAGTCGGACAGCATCGCGCCCGCGAAACCGTAGGCCGCGCGGCGCACGCCGTAGCGCGAGCCGTTGGTCAGCGCGAGCAGCACGGTCGGGCCGGGTGTCGCGATGCCGACGAATGCGACAGCGGCGAAGATCAGCAGGGTCGTTTCATGCATGTTTGAACTCCCGATGGAGGGCGCGCGTTCGATTATCGGGGGCGTCGGCCCTCGCTGTACAGGCGCGGCAGTGAGCGGCGACGGCCACGCCCGAACTATCTCAATTTCGACAAGAAACTGTTGTCATTATTCCGCTTTGGAACGAAACCGGTTCCAACTACCATACCGGCCGCAGCGGGCATGCCCGCCGCGTCGTCGCGCGTGGACGTCGCCGGTCTCGCACCGCCGGCGGATGTCGGCGCCCGCGCGCGCCACTCGCAAACAGCCAGCCAGAACAACGGGCTCACCGCCCGGAGACATACAACATGAACAAGCAACTGATCGCAGCGCCGCTGCTGCTCTCGCTCGCGGGTATCGCCGCCGCGCAAAGCTCCGTCACGCTGTACGGCATCGTCGACGCGGGCGTGACCTATCGCAGCAACGAGCGGGTCGGCTCGGCGGGCGCGTACACCGGGCACTCGAGCGTCGGCCTCACGACCGGCAACCTGTCCGGCAGCCGCTGGGGCATCAAGGGTTCCGAGGATCTCGGCGGCGGGATGCGCGCGCTGTTCGTCCTCGAGAACGGCTTCGACATCTCCAACGGTACGTCCGGCCAGGGCGGCCGCCAGTTCGGCCGCCAGGCGTTCGTCGGGCTCGGCAGCAACCGCTACGGCACGATCACGCTCGGTCGCCAGTACACGTCGCTCGACGATTTCGTGAGCCCGGTGGGCCCATCGTCGTTCATCGGCGGCTTCGGCGCGCACCCGGGCGACATCGACGATCTCGACCAGACCGCGCGCGTCGACAGCTCGATCAAATATACGAGCGCGAACTACTCGGGCTTCACGTTCGGCGCGCTGTACGGCTTCGGCGGCCAGCCGGGCAGCATGAAGCAGCGCAACACGTGGAGCGTCGGCGCCGCGTATGCGGCGGGGCCGCTGCGCGTGGGTGTCGGCTACGAGCGCTCGGACAACAGCAAGACGGGCGCGACCGATCCGACGGCGGGCAAGTGGCAGAGCACCGATGACGGCCTGTTCAATTCGTCGATCAACGAAGGCTATGCGAGCGCGCAGTCGCAACAGGTGATCGCGACGGGCGCGACGTACGACTTCGGCCCGGCCGTCGTCGGCGTGAACTACAGCAACGTGCAGTACCGCAGCGGCGCGCAATCGCTGTTTTCCGGCCATGCGACGTTCAACGTCGCCGGCGTGTTCACGCGCTGGAACGTGCAGCCGCAGACGCAGCTGTTCGCCGGCTACAGCTACACGCGCGGCAGCGACGTCGACGGCATCGACAACCGCGCGCAGTATCACAACGTCACGCTCGGCGCGGTCTACGACCTGTCGAAGCGCACCAGCGTGTACCTGCTCGGCGCGTACCAGCATGCGTCCGGCACGACGCTCGACGCGCTCGGCCGGCCGGTGGCCGCGACCGCGTCGGTGTCCGACAAGGCGAACGGTCACTCGTCCGATTCGCGCTCGCAGGCGATCGTGAGCCTCGGGCTGCGCCAGAAGTTCTGACGCGGCGGTCGTTGCGCGTGCAACGGGGCCCGCGGCCGATGCGGGTCACGTTGCATGCATGCTTCTATACTGTCGCCTCGCTTTTCGAGGAGACGACATGACCCGAACGCTTTCCGCGCGCTGCCTGTGCGGCGCCGTGACCGTCACGTTGCGCGGCGAGCCGGCCGCGCGTGCGAACTGTCATTGCGCGACCTGCCGCGATTTCTACGGCACGCCGATGCTGTCCGCGACCGCATGGCCGCCGGAGCAGGTGACGATCGACGGCGGCCACGCGACGTTTCCGCATCCGTCGAAGTCGATGGCGCGTACGTGGTGCGCAGCGTGCGGCGAGATCGTGTTCGGGACGAACCGGCTCGGCATGCGCGTCGTGCCGAACAGCCTGACCGCGCGAGCGCACGGCGGGCCATTGCCCGGCGACCTGCAGCCGACGATGCACCTGTTCTACCGGCAACGCGTGCTCGACGTCGTCGATGCGCTGCCGAAATACGTCGACGGCTGGGACGGCCCGACGCTCGATCCGGCGAACTGAACGATCGCCGCCGCGTGCCGGTACGGCCGGCGCGCGGCTTTCCCCGCTGCATTCCGCTTTCCTTCCTGTTTTCCCTTCCTGCACGAAATCGCAAGCGCCGGGCTCGCCGGATAATATTTTTTCCCTTTCATTTTAATTTCTATTTGTAATAATCAAAACGATCGCCGGGGAATGAAAAAGCAATGCGCTCATATCAGAAAAAATGACGCATTGGCATTGGATGACCCGGAAGAAAATGCCGGGGAATGCGCCGCGACAGCGTGGCTGGAAGGCCGTCGTGGCGTGGGTTCGCAGATTTTTCGATCATTGACGAAAAAGCGCCGGACGGCAAAAGGCGTGCAGTGAATAATTCGGGGTAACGGCGAATGCGCATTTGCCTGAATCACCAATATTTCATGCGCCGCGATTTACAGTGTCGACCATGGTTCGTCTGGGAGCATTATTCATGTCAATGAAACAAATCCGCGCGGTGTTGCTGGGAATGTGCATGGCGATGCTGGCGCCGGCGAGCCACGCGCAGGCGCAATACTCGACCGACTGGCTCGCGAACACCTACGGCACGCTCGCCTCGCACGTCGGCAACGGCGCGCGCTCGATGTGGGTCGCGCCCGAAGGCGTGATCTACACGGCGTCGCGCTGGGACGAGAACGCGGGCGGCGTCGCGATCTACCAGAACGGCCAGCCGCTCGGCACGATCGGCATCCACGACGAATTCCAGGGCGGCGCGATCACCGGCAATTCGACGTCGCTGTTCGTCGCGCTCGGCTACAACCGCACGTTCGGCAGCGGCTCGGTGGGCCGCTACAACCGCAGCACCAACCAGCGCGACCTGCGCATTCCGGTCAGCACGTGGACGGGCATCCAGTATGCGGACGTCATCACGGGCCTCGCGACGGGCGGCAACCTGCTGTACGTGAGCGACTTCTACGGCAACCGCGTGCGCGTCTATACGACCGATGGCGTGTGGCAGCGCGACATCGGCGTCACGGGGCCCGGCGCGCTGGCGCTCGATGCGGCCGGCAACCTGTGGGTCGCGCGCAAGAGCGCGGGCGTCGTCGCGCAGTTCAGTCCGACCGGGGCGGCGATGAACACGCTGCAGATGGCGGCCGGCGCGCGGCCGGCGTCGCTGTACTTCGATGCGTCGATGGGCCGCCTGATGGTGGGCGACGAAGGGCCCGACATGAACATCAAGGTGTACGGCGGGCTGCCCGGGCTGCCGGTGCAGGTCGGCACGTTCGGCGTGCAGGGCGGCTATCTCGACACGACGACGGGCATCAAGGGGCAGGTCGGCGACAAGCGCTTCACGCGCGTCGCGGCGCTCGGCAAGGATGCGGCCGGCAACCTGTACGTGCTGAACAACGCCTGGGGCGGCGGCTGGGATCTCGGCCGCAACGGCAGCACCGATCTGCATTCGTACAGCCCGATCGGCACGCTGCAATGGAAGCTGCAGGCGCTGAACTTCGAGGGGATCGCCGCGCCCGATCCCGCGACGGACGGCACGTTGTTCTTCAGCGGCAACAACGTGTATACGGGCACCGCGGGCGGCACGTTCGTCGCGAACACGGTCGATCCGTTCACCTATCCGAAGGACCCGCGCCTCGACATGAACGACTATCAGCGTGGCCAGCACTTCGGCCAGCTCGTGACGGTCGGCGGCAATCGGATCCTCGTTGCGTCGGGCCAGAACCCCGGCAACTTCAACTTCTATTACTTCAACACCGCGAGCGGCTACATCGCGATTCCGGCCGGCTCGCTGCCCGGCAAGCCGTTCAACACGACGCTGCAGGTGACGGCCGGTTTCGACATCGACGGCAACGGCGACGTGTGGGCCGGACTGAACGGCTCCAACGCGATCACGCGCTACCCGATGACGGGCTTCGACCCGACGACCGGCAAGCCGTCATGGGGCAAGCCGGTGACGACCGCCGTGCCGGGCAGCGTGGCGCCCGTGACGCGCATCATCTACCAGGCCGACAGCGACACGATGATTCTTGCGCAGGGCCTCGCGGGCAACTGGGACTGGACCGCGATGAACGGGCACATCGAGGTCTATCACGGCTGGAAGAACGGCAACACGAGCACGCCGAACCCGGTGATCAACCTGACGAGCGCGAACCCGAAATCGATCGCGGCCGCCGGCCACTACCTGTTCGTCGGCTACGTGCACACGGTGCCGAACATCGACATATTCGACCTGAACACCGGTGCGTTCGTCACGACGCTGACGAACTCGAACCCGTCGGCGATGGACGTCGGCAACGACGTCGATTCGATGTACGGCGTGCGCGCATACCTGCGCTCGACCGGCGAGTACGTGATCACGAAGGACAACTACAACGGGTCGAGCATCGTCGTGTATCGCTGGCGTCCGTGACCGCGCCGGCCGCGCGGGCCGTATCGACCGGCGCGGCCTGATCGTCAGGGCGCGCCGAGCACGCGCCCGTTCACGCTGCGCCCATACATCGAGTCGGGTGAATCGTGGAACTTCGCGCGCGTGTCCTGCACGGAACCCGTGAAGCGCGGGTCCTGCGGGCGTTCGTGGCTGTCCATGAAGGTTGCCACGTCCCACGCTTCCTGATCGGTCAGCGTGCCGCCGAGCCCGAGCGGCATGTTGGCCTTGATGAAGCCGGCCGCGTTGCGGATGTCGCCCATCCCCGCGCCCCAGTTGAACGAGCGCGCGCCCCACAGCGCCGGGAACACCGGTTTGCCGCCGCTCGACTGGCCCTGGCCGTCCGCGCCGTGGCACAGCGCGCAGTGCTGCGTGTAGACGGCCGCGCCGCGTGCGTAGTCGGCCTTCTGCGCCGGCGGTGGCAGTTTCGGGAACCCCTGGCCCGGCAGCTTCGTGCCGACCGGCGCACCCTTCGCGAGCCAGTACGAATAGGTTTCGAGCGCGACCAGGATCGGATCGCCGGCCGGCGGCGCCTTGCCGTTCATGCTGTAGCGGAAGCAGCCCTGCAGGCGCTCGGCGAACGTGTTCACGTGGCCGTTCTTGGCGCGGTACGCCGGATACAGCAGGTAAGCGGCCCACATCGGGCTCGAATCGGGCCGGCGGCCCGCATCGAGATGGCAGCTCGCGCAGGTCAGCTTGTTGCCGACGTACTTGCCCGCGAACGCGGGCGTGTGCAGGAAGATCTGCTCGCCGAGCCTGACGGTCTTGCCGAAGTCGTCGGCGGGGATCGCGGATTCGGGCGGCGGCGTGAACGGTTTCGCCGCCGGCGCGGCGGCGGGCGCGGGCGGGGGTGCGGAAGCGGCGGCCGGTGCGTCCTGCGGTGTCGCCCCGAACGCGAGCGCGGGCAGCCACGCCGCGCCGAGCAGCGCCGTGCGGGCGCGGCGGATCAGCGTCGTGCGATCGGTCATCGCTTGTCTCCTTGCGCGGCGCCGCCGCGTGCATAGTAGGCGGCCACCGCGTCGATGTCGGCGTCGGACAGCTTGCCGGCGATCATCGGCATCAATCCCATCGGCCCGGGCGGCCGCGTGCCGTGTTGCCAGCCGTGCAACTGACCGGCGAGATACGCGGCCGGCTGCCCCGCGAGCGGCGGAAACGCGGTGCCGACGCCGAGGCCGCCGGGGCCGTGGCATTGCGCGCACGCGGGCAGGCCCTGCGACCAGCGCCCGCGCGTCGCGAGCCACGCGCCGGTGTTCGCCGGATCGATCGACGCGTCGTCGGGGGTGAAGACGCCGGCCGGCGCGGGCAGGCTTGCGAAGTACGCGGAGACCGCGTCGCGCTCGCGCGGCGACAGCAGTTTCGAGAGCGGCTGCATGACCGGATTCTGACGGCTGCCGTCCGCGAACGCGGCGAGCTGCGCGGACAGGTACGCGGCGTTCGCGCCCGCGAGGCGCGGGAAGCCGGCCGCCGCGTTGCCTTCGCCCTGGCTGCCGTGGCAGCCGATGCAGGCGGCGACGCCCGTCGCCGTGCCTTGTGTCGCGATCGTCTTGCCGGACGCCGCGTCGTCCGCATGCGCGTGGCCGGCCAGCAGCGCGGCCGCGGCGAGCAGCAGCGGTGCGAACCGGCGTCGCGATGGTTCTCGCCGTATAGCGACCCTGTCGTTCACGTGTCCCCTCCTTGTTGTGTATGTGGCGCGCGCGCCGTGCAGCGGCCGGACCGTCAGCTTGCGGCAGGCACGTCCTGCGCCGGCGCGAGATGCGGCGTCGGCTGGTTCGCATCATATCGGCCGAAGCCGTAGCGCCGGAAAATCCCGAACGCTTCGGGCGACCGGATGAACGCGAGCCATGCACGCGCCGCTTCCGGGTGCGGCGCGTCCTTCACCATCGCGCCTGCGTAGATCGCCGTCGTATTCTGCTCGGCCGGAATGTCGACGTGCATCAGCGGATGCCTGACCTGTTCCTGGAACGCCGCTTCGGACTGCCACAGCACCCCCGCGTCCGCGCGGCCCTGCATCAGGAACAGCGCCGTTTCCCGATGGTGGATATGCGTGAGCTCGGCCGTGCCGGCGCGCACCTTGTCGTCGTAGACGGCGCGTGCGAGCGCGTCGCCGCCGGCTTTCACGAGCGACGCGCGGATCTGCCGCGCGACGCCTTCGAAGGCCGGGTTCGGCATCGCGAGCGTCACGTCGGGCCGCGCGAGATCGCCGAGCGACGCGATGCGTTTCGGATTGCCGGCGCGCACCATGATCGTCAGCTGGTTCGTCACGTACGGCACGGCCGGGCCCGCGAGCGTGCCGTCCGCGATCAGGTCGTTGATCTTGCCGAGCCCCGCGAAATACGCGTCGGGCTTGACCGTCCACGTCATGTTGCCGACGGTGATCGTGCCGCCCGCGTGGATCTGCTTGACGAGCAGGCCGGGCGGAATCGTTTCCCAGTAGATGCGGCCGCGATACTCGGGATGGTCTGCCTCGAACTTCGCGACGAGCGGCGCCATCGCGAAGAAGTAATTGCCGCCGACGTACAGCACGAGCTTCGGCGCGGTGAGGTCGCCGTGGAAATCGGCGAGCACGTCGACTTGCGGCACCGTGAATTCGAGGCCGCGATGGATCGCGTCGTTGTTGCGGCCGTCCTGCCACGGCGGAAAGAGGCGTGCATCGGTGTCGGCGGGGGCGGCGAGCGCAAGCGCCGAGGCGCAGCACAGCCATGCGGCCAGCACGGCGCGCGGCGTGCGCGGGCGGCGGCGCGCCGTGGACGATTGCCGGGGCGGTTTCATCCGGATCGAGGTCATCGCGGTGCTCATTTCGCGTACGTGAAACCGGCCTGCTGCAACTCGGGCAGCGTGCCGACCGCGCCCGGCGTGACGATCGCGGACGGAATCACGTGGTTGGTCAGGTCGGCCGCGAGTGCGTCGAGCGGCAGCTTGTCGGGGTTCGCATTCGCGCCGTCGAGCCGTTCCGCGAGTTCCCAGATCGCGTTGTGGCACGACAGGAACACGATGCCACGCTGCTGCAACGCGGCGATGCCGTTGTCATGCGACGAGAATGCGCCGTCCGGTAGTTCGTGGTCCTGTGCGCCTTTCGCTTGCGCCGGTTTGGCGTCGAGCAGCGTGTTGGTCGGGAACGCGGCGCCGGCGAATTTCGCGAGGCCGTATTTGTCCCACGCGATCCGATCGAACAGCGCGAGATGCGCGCTGCCGTGAGTGGCCGACACGACGAGGAAATCCGGATGGCCGTACGACCAGATCTGCGCGTTCAGCGAATTGCGCATCAGGTTCAGCCACGGGCCGCCGAGCTCGGTGTTGTCCCACACCTGCTTCGGGCCGCCGCGATAGCCGATGACTTCGGTGAGCGCCGCGTGGTCCCACTGGTCGGGGCGCTCGAGGATCATCGGCACCGTCTTGAAGTCGCGCCGTCGCGGGGTTGCCGCGAGGCGGCGCGTGAGGTCGGCGAGGCGCGCGGCGCCGCCGGGCAGCAGCGTGCCGGTGTCGGGTGCCGCGGCGTGCGCGGGGCGCGTCGCCGCGAGCAGGACGGTGCCGGCCGCGAGGCCAAGTGTCTTGAGTGCGTCACGGCGCGCATGCCGGTCGGACATCGAGCTCTCCCAGATCGTTTTTGTGGGGGCGAGCTGCATCGCCGTGCCGCAGCGCTGCGTCGCCATCGCGTAGCCAGTCTAGGGGCGCGCGATCGATACCGGAAATCGCGATATCGGATGGGAGCTATTCGGGGGCCCGATGATTGACCGCGAGGCGGGCGCCGCCGCGTTGCGCGGCGACGTGAAGGCGGCAGGCGTTGCGCGACCGACGGCTGCTGCGCCGGCGTCGGCCGCGCGCGGACGTCAGAACGATACCGTCGTCGTCAGCGTGACGAGCCGCGGCTCGCCGACCGCGACGATCAGGTTGTTGTTGCTCGACGGATAGTAGGTCTTGTCGAGCAGGTTCTTCACGTTGAGCTGGAAGCGGGTCGGGAACTTGCCGATCGTCGTTTCGTACGCCGCGAACGCGTCGACGCTCACGTAGCCGGGCAGCGTGAATCTGTTCGCGGTGTCGCCGGAGCGGGCGCCGACGAGACGCGCGCCGCCGCCGAAGCGCCAGCGCCCGGGCAGGTTCGCGATGGCCGTGTCGTACACCGCGAACAGGCTCCCCGTGTGGCGCGCGACGTTGACGAGCGGCGTGTTGCTGTCGCGATCGTTCGCGTTCGTGTACGCGTAGCTGCCGATCACGCTCAGGTGGCGCGTGATCTGCCCGGCGACGTCGAGCTCGATCCCGCGCGAGCGGGCGGTGCCGATCGTCGACGTGATGTCGTCGACCGTGACCGCGACGTTGCGCTTGTCGATCTGGTACACGGCGAGCGTGCCCGTGATCGCGGGCTTCAGGCTGAACTTCAGCCCGGCCTCGAGCACGCGGCCGTATTCCGGCGCGAGCGGCGCCGCGACGTTCGACGCGACGTTCGGCTTGAACGAGCGGCTCACGTTCGCATAGGCGGTGAGCGCCGGCGTGAGCGCATACGCAAGCCCGAACTGCGGCAGCCAGACGCTGCCGCGCGAGCGGTCGGCGAACACGAACGGCCGGCCCATCCCCGATTCCTGCTGCCAGTTCTCCCAGCGCAGCCCGCCTACCGCGGTGAGGCGGTCGGTGATCTTCACCGAGTCCTGCACGATCGTCGAATACGCATGCACGACCGAGCGCGAATCGCTCTGCTTCGGGTTCGGCACGCCGCCCGGCGCGAGCAGCCCGTACACGGGATCGTAGAGATTGAAGCCCGTCGTGGCCTTGCCGCGGATCGTGTCGCCGCGGAAGCTGCGCTGCCGCTCGTATTCGCCGCCGACGTAGATCGCGTGCTGCATGCCCGCGAGCGTCACGTTGCCGAGCAGGCCGAGCGTCGCGATCTGGTCGGAATCGTTGCGCCCGAGGTTCGCATCCGACGAGCGCGTCAGCGCGCCGGTCCTGCTGTTGAACGCGGTGGCGCGGGTGATGAATTGATCGTAGCGGTCCCGGCCCCAGCCGTAAGTGGCGCGCACGCGCCATGCATCCGAGAAGCGGTGCTCGATGCGGGTACGCAGCGTTTCCTGGATGCCGCTGCTTTGCGACCACGCCTCCTCGTAGCGGCGATAGCGCAGCGCATCGTCCGGCCGGCCGTTCACGAGCACGGTGCCGCGGTCGAACGGCATCGTGTAGTCGACGTACTGATAGCTGACGTCGATCGACGTGTTCGCGTCGTGCCACGACAGCGCGGGCGCGATCAACGCGTTGCGTTCGCGGCCGAAGCTGCGCCAGTAGCGGCTCGTGTCGTATTCGCCGGTCAGCCGGAAGGCGAGCGTGCCGCCCGCGACCTGGCCCGGGCGGCCGAGCGGCCCCGTGAGATCGAACTGCGCGTTGCTGCCGCGGTGACTCGTGCGCGACGCGGAGATCGAGCCGCCGAACGTGTCTTCCGGCTTGCGCGTGACGAGGTTGATCACGCCGCCCGGGTCCTGCATGCCGTACAGCAGCGAAGCCGGGCCCTTCAGCACTTCGACGCGATCGATCGTCGCGAGATAGCTGTGCAGCACCGGCGTGCGCACGCCGTCGACCAGCACCGAGCCGTCGTTGTTCGAGCCGAAGCCACGCTTGATGAATGCGTCGCGCGTGCCGCCGAGCGTGTTCGTCTGCGTGACGCCGCTGATGTTGCCGAGCACGTCGTCGAGCGAACGCGCCTGCTGGTCCTGCATCACACTGCTGCTGACCACCGCGACCGACTGCGGAATTTCCTTCAGCGCGCGGTCGTCGCCGCCCGCGATGCTCGTCGTGCGCGGCTGATAGCCGACGGTTGGATCGACGGCGGCCGACGCGCTGACGTTGATCGCCGGGAGCGCGTGTTCGGCGGCCGACGCGGCGTCGGGTGCGGGCGCAACGGGTTCGGCGCCGGCCGCATGCGCGCCGCTCGCGACGCACAGGGTGAGCAGGGCAGGCAGGCGCGTGCGCCACGGACGTGTGGTCCGGGCACGGCAGGGCGTTCGACGGGATGGCATGAATCGATGCAGGAAGAGGAATGCTAAGGATCGTGTTGCGGGCCGCGGCATTGCGTGGCGACCAGGGTGCGCATGATATATGTAATGAGAATCATTTGCAATTGCAATGGGATGGCCGGCCACGTGCGGCGCTCGGTTGCCGGCCCGTCGGCCGTCTGCTACCGTAGCGGCCAAAATCAGACGCAGTGAAATTCAACGAGAGAGCCGGGGGCCGCACCATGTCATCTTCCTGTCACGTCGCGTTTCGCGCGACGCCACGCACCGCGCGCGAGCGTGCGGGCGATGAAGTGATCGCAGCCGTGTACCGCCATTCGAACGATTAAAGCAACGGAAGCGAATTCAACCGGCGTTGCGCCGGGCTTCGATGACTTCAACCACCACGCTAGACGGGAGACCACCCTTGAAGAAGATTTCCGCGCCGTTCGCGGCGGCCGCGCTCGCGGCCTGCACGCTACTGGCGGCCGTCCACCCGGCCGCTTGCGCGGCCTTGGCCGCCGAACCCGCGATCGACGCGCATTACGGCGCCGTGATCGAGGCCTACACGCAGGACATGGCCGCCGCGAAGACGAAGTACGACGGCAAGCGCCTCGCGTTCGTCGGCGCCGTGATCCGGATGGGCGGCGACCCGGGCGGCACGTACTTCGGCGCGCTGACGGCCGACGGCGAGCAGTTCGACACGCATTTCGACGTGGCCGACCAGGACGCGTTGAAGCCGAAATTTCCCGGCGGCGAGATCAAGCCGTTCGTCACGTCGGCGGCGTTCCGCTTCAGTTGCGTGAACGAAGGCTATATCGATGCGCCGGTGCTGCCGGGGCTGAAGCTGTCGCATTGCCGGCTCGCCGATTGAGTCGAGCGATGGGCGGGGGCCGGCGTGCGAGGGTCGAGCCCGCTCGGGCTGCAGCAGCAACCGCTCGATCACGCGCCGGGCGCGATCTTTTGATTGATGGCCGGGCAGGATGGGCCATCGATCGTTTCCAGTATGGTGATTGGCCGCCGCGTGCCGGGCGGCCCGCCCGCGGATCTACAGATCGAGTACCAGCAGGTCGGTTCGCGATCGCGAGCAGCACGGCATGAACTGGTCGCCGGCTGCTTTTTCGTCGTCGGTCAGATACGCGTCGCGATGATCGGGTTCGCCTTCGAGCACGCGGGTCACGCACGTGCCGCACACGCCTTGCTCGCACGACGTCAGCACGTCGACGCCGTGCGCCGCCAGCGCCGCGATCACCGTGCATTCGGCCGGCACGTCGATCACCTTGCCGCTGCTCGCGATCCGCACCTGGAATGCGCGATCGGCGCCGGACGACACGACCGCGCCGCCGAAGAACTCGTAGTGCAGCCGCGTTTCTCCCCAGCCGCGCTCGCGTGCGGCGTTCAGCACCGCATCCATGAAGCCGCGTGGGCCGCATACGTACAGATGCGTGCCTTCAGGCGCGGCGGCGAGCACCGTGGCCAGGTCGAGACGCTGCGCGGGGTCGCCGTCGTCGACGTGGAAGCGGACGCGATCGCGAAACCCGGCCGCGTTGATCCGCTCGACGAAGGCCATGCGATCGGCCGAACGCGCGCAGTAATGCATGTCGAACGGGATGCCGGCCGAGCACAGCCGTTCCGCCATGCTCAGAATCGGCGTGACGCCGATCCCGCCGGCGAGCAACAGATGGTGCGGCGCATCGGACGCGAGCGGGAATTGATTGCGCGGCATGCCGATTCGCACGGTATCGCCTTGCCGGACTTCGTCGTGAATCGCGCGCGATCCGCCGCGGCCGTCGGCCTCGCGCAGCACCGCGATCTGATAGCGATCGCGTTGCTCCGGGTGGTTGCACAGCGAGTACTGGCGCACGAGCCCGCCCGGCAGATGCACGTCGATATGGGCGCCGGCGTCGAAGCGCGGCAATGGCGAACCGTCCTCGCTGACCAGTTCGAAGCCGCAGATGTCGCGTGCTTCGTGCCACTTGCGGGCGACCCGAACGGTCAATGTCGCGTCGCTCATGACGCCTCCCGGGCGTGCGCGACCGGAATCGCGGGCCGCTGCGGGCGCGCCGCGTTTTCTTCCGCGAGCAGCCGGTCGATCACCTTGCGCGACAGCACGCCGCCGGCGTCGATGTTGAGCTTGAGGAGCGTACGTTCGGGCCACTGCTCGAGATTGCGCTGCTGCCGCTCGAGCATCTCGAGATCCTCCGCGAAGATCTTGCCCTGGCCTTCGCGGATCTCGGCGGTCAGCGCGTGATCGTCGGGCCGGAAGTTGCGCGCCATCCCCCAGAAGTACCAGATCGACGTGTCGGTCTCGGGCGTGATGAAGTCGACCACGATCGACGACGCCTTCTTGTTCGCCGGCGCATCGTAGCCGCCGTGGCCGGCATGCGCGACGCCCACTTCGATCATCACGTGGCTCGGCGGCGTGAAGCGGCAGATCTGCCAGCGGTCGACCGGCACGTCGTCGGCGAGCCCGTTGCCGCGCAGCGCCATCCGCCAGAACGGCGGCGGCATCACGTTCTCCATGAAGCGGCTCGTGACGACTTCGTCGCCGTGGCTCGTCGTCTTCGGCGGCGCTTCGTCGATTTCCTTCTGGCCGATGCTCGACGCATGCACATAGGTCTCGTGCGTGAGGTCCATCAGGTTGTCGATCATCAGCCGGTAGTCGCAGCGGATGTGATACAGGCCGCCGCCGTGCGCCCAGGCCGGATCCTCGGCCCAGGCCAGCGCCGGCAGTTTGGCGGGATCGGCTTCGGACGGGTCGCCCGGCCATACCCACACGAAGCCGTATCGCTCGACCGCCGGGAAGCTGCGGATCGACGGGAAACCGCCGACGCGCTGGCCCGGCATGCCGGCCGTCTTGCCGTTGCAGCCCATTTCGAGCCCGTGATAGCCGCACACGAGCACGCCGTCGCGCACGACGCCGAGCGACAGCGGCGCGCCGCGGTGCGGGCAGAAATCCTCGAGCGCCGCGACCTGGCCGTCCGTCGCGCGGTAAAGCACCATCGATTCGTTGCAGATCTTGCGGCCCAGCGGCTTGCCGTCGATCTCGTCAGGCGTGCACGCCACGTACCACGCGTTCTTGAGAAACATGTTCCTTGTCTCCTTCGGGACGGTGCCGCCGGGGATGCGGCCCGATCTTCATTCCGTGTACTGAATGAGATTCAGTGTACTCATTGAGATTGGCGGAAACAAGGCGAGCGGTATACTGGTTTTCCCGCGAAATGGCGCGAGGCAGCGCCATGCCGACGGCGCGCGCAACCGGCGCGCACCGCCTATGTCATCGACTCATTCATGGAAAAAACGACTCCCGCCGACCTGCCGGCTTTCCCGATCGACCTGTACGACGAACCCGGGCACCTGATCCGGCGCGCGCACCAGATCGCGGTCGCGATGTTCTACGAGAAGCTGGGCCGGGACGTGACGCCCGTGCAGTACGCGGTGCTGCGGATGCTGTACGAGAATCCGGGGCTCGATCAGGTGACGCTCGCGCAGCGGGTGGCGCTCGACACATCGACCACGGCCGATCTCGCGGTGCGGCTCGAAGCGAAGGGATTGATCGTGCGCGAAGTGCTGCCGCGGCGTCAGCGGCGCCTGCTGTTGACGCCGGCGGGCGTCGAGCTGCTCACCCACCTGATTCCGTCGGTGACGGAGTTGCGGGCCGGGCTGTTCGACGGGATGGGCGACGACGATTCGCAGGAACTGATGCGCCTGCTACGCAAGTTCGTGCATTTGAACAACGAGCAGAGCCGCGCGCCGCTGCGGGTCAGCGAGGATTCGTAGCGGCTACGCACCGGTGCTCCGCCCGACCGCAGAGAAGCCGCGGCGGGGCAGCGGGCGTGCCGCCCACCGGCGTCACCCGCGTGACGCTTGCCCTTCCAGCCGCCGCACGGCTTCGGCCACTTCGTTCCTGAAGCGCACGAGCGCCGCCTGTTCCGGCGCCGGCGGCTGCACGGCGGCCCACAGCATGTCGATCAGCTGCGTGGCCGTCGTTTCCGTATCGAGCTTGCGGTGCCCGAGGATCGCATCCCACAGCACGTGCTCCATCGGCCCGAACACCATCGAGCGCAACAGGCTCAGCGGCAGATCCGCGCGAACTTGCCCGGCCGCCTGGCCGCGTGCGAGCACGTCCATCAGCGGCGCCGTGTAGCGGCGCTGCAGCGCGGTGAGCTCGTCGCTCAGTGCGTGCTGTTTCGCGCGGCCTTCCGACAGCACCAGCGCGCACAGCCCCGTGCCGTTCACGAGCATCAGCCGCAGGTGGGTGCGCACGATGAACGCGAACTGCTGCTGCACCGATGCCTCCCGTGGCATCCCGTGTTCGAACGCGGCGATGATTTCGTCGTACCAGTCCGCGATCACGCGCGCGCACAGCTCGCGCTTGCCGCGGAAATAGCTGAACACCGTCGCCTCCGACACCCCCACGCGCTGCGCGATCTCGGCGGCCGTCGCATGCTCGTAACCTTTTTCGGCGAACACGTCACGGCCGGCGCGCAGGATGTCCTGCACGCGCTGCTGGGATTTGCGCCCGGCGGGTGCGCGCGGCGCATCGGCGCGGTCGGCTTTGGCGGTGGCGGTCATGGTGTCGGCGGGAGCGGCTGTCATGTTCGCATCATATCTGAGTATCACTCAAAAAACTATTGACGCCGAGCCCGGCGAAGCGCGAAACTGTGCAAAATTTCCGCTGTATTGGTCAATGAATCGGCGTATTCATTCGATTTGAGCGAAACTCAGAAATCGGTGAGTGCGACACACTTTCTGGAGACGGAGGAGACATGATCAACCTGCCCGGCGTGCAATTCATGCTCGGTGAAGACATCGAGATGCTGCGCGACGCCGTCGCGACGTTTGCGGCGAAGGAAATCACGCCGCGCGCGGCGGAGGTCGACCGCACCGACCAGTTTCCGATGGATCTGTGGAAGAAGTTCGGCGATCTCGGCGTGCTCGGCATGACCGTCTCCGAGGAATACGGCGGCGCGAACATGGGCTACACCGCGCACATGGTCGCGATGGAAGAGATCTCGCGCGCGTCGGCGTCGATCGGCCTGTCGTACGGCGCGCATTCGAACCTGTGCGTGAACCAGATCCATCGCAACGGCACCGAAGCGCAGAAGCAGAAATACCTGCCGAAGCTCGTGTCGGGCGAACACATCGGCGCGCTCGCGATGAGCGAGCCGAACGCCGGCTCCGACGTCGTCAGCATGAAGCTGCGGGCGGACAAGCGCGGCGACCGCTACGTGCTGAACGGCACGAAGATGTGGATCACCAACGGCCCCGATTGCGACACGCTGGTCGTCTACGCGAAGACCGATATCGAAGCCGGCCCGCGCGGCATCACCGCATTCATCGTCGAGAAGGGGATGAAGGGCTTCTCGGTCGCGCAGAAGCTCGACAAGCTCGGCATGCGCGGCTCGCACACGGGCGAGCTGGTGTTCCAGGACGTCGAAGTGCCGGAAGAGAACATCCTCGGCCAGCTCAACGGCGGCGTGAAGGTGCTGATGAGCGGCCTCGACTACGAGCGTGCGGTGCTGTCGGGCGGCCCGACGGGCATCATGGCCGCGTGCCTCGACGCCGTGGTGCCGTATATCCACGACCGCAAGCAGTTCGGCCAGGCGATCGGCGAATTCCAGCTGATCCAGGGCAAGGTCGCCGACATGTACACCACGTTCCAGGCGTGCCGCGCATACCTGTATGCAGTGGGCCGCCACCTCGACTCGGCGGGCAGCGACCACATTCGCCAGGTGCGCAGGGACTGCGCGGGCGTGATCCTCTACACGGCCGAGAAGGCGACGTGGATGGCCGGCGAGGCGATCCAGATCCTCGGCGGCAACGGCTACATCAACGAATATCCGGTCGGCCGCCTGTGGCGCGATGCGAAGCTGTACGAGATCGGCGCCGGCACGAGCGAGATCCGCCGGATGCTGATCGGCCGCGAGCTGTTCGCGGAAACGATGTAACGCCCCACGTCACGCGAACGGAGCCTTGTCGATGCCGATCATCGAATCGAAACTGAACCCGCGTTCGGAAGACTTCCGCGCGAATGCCGCCGCGCTCGAGGCGGTCGTCGCCGACCTGCGCGCGAAGATCGAACAGCTCGCGCAGGGCGGCGGCCAGGCCGCACGCGACAAGCACCTGTCGCGCGGCAAGCTGCTGCCGCGCGACCGCATCGCGCAACTGCTCGATCCGGGTGCGCCGTTCCTCGAGTTCTCGCAGCTCGCCGCGAACGGCATGTACAACGACGACGCGCCGGGCGCGGGCGTGATCACCGGGATCGGCCGCATCGCCGGCCGCGAATGCGTGATCGTGTGCAACGACGCGACGGTCAAGGGCGGCACCTACTACCCGATCACCGTGAAGAAGCACGTGCGCGCGCAGGAGATCGCCGCGGAAAACCGGCTGCCGTGCGTGTATCTCGTCGATTCGGGCGGCGCGAACCTGCCCAACCAGGACGACGTGTTTCCCGATCGCGATCACTTCGGGCGCATTTTCTTCAACCAGGCGACGATGTCGGCCGCGGGGGTCGCGCAGATCGCCGTCGTGATGGGCTCGTGCACGGCCGGCGGCGCCTACGTGCCGGCGATGAGCGACGAATCGATCATCGTGAAGGACCAGGGCACGATTTTCCTCGGCGGGCCGCCGCTCGTGAAGGCCGCGACCGGCGAGGAAGTGAGCGCCGAGGATCTTGGCGGTGGCGACGTGCATACGCGCCTGTCGGGCGTGGCCGACCATCTCGCGCAGAACGACGCGCATGCGCTGTCGATCGCGCGCAACATCGTCAGTCACCTCGCGCCGAAGATCGCGCCGCCGGTCGCGCTGCGCGAGCCGAAGCCGCCGCGTTACGACGCGAAGAGCCTGTACGGCGTGATTCCGGTCGATACGCGCAAGCCGTTCGACGTGCGCGAGGTGATCGCGCGCATCGTCGACGATTCGGAGTTCGACGAATTCAAGGCGCGCTACGGCACGACGCTCGTCACCGGTTTCGCGCACATCTGGGGCCATCCGGTCGGGATCGTCGCGAACAACGGCATCCTGTTCTCCGAATCGGCCGTGAAGGGCGCGCATTTCATCGAGCTGTGCTGCCAGCGCAAGATTCCGCTCGTGTTCCTGCAGAACATCACGGGCTTCATGGTCGGGCGCAAGTACGAGAACGAAGGCATCGCGCGGCATGGCGCGAAGATGGTGACCGCCGTGTCGAACGCGAAGGTGCCGAAGTTCACGGTGATCATCGGCGGCTCGTTCGGCGCCGGCAACTACGGGATGTGCGGTCGCGCGTTCGGCCCGCGTTTCCTGTGGATGTGGCCGAACGCGCGCATCTCCGTGATGGGCGGCGAGCAGGCCGCGTCGGTGCTCGCGACCGTGCGCCGCGACGGCATCGAGGCGAAGGGCGGCGCATGGTCGCCGGAAGAAGAGGAAGCGTTCAAGCAGCCGATCCGCGACCAGTACGAACGCCAGGGCCATCCGTATTACGCGAGCGCGCGGCTGTGGGACGACGGCGTGATCGACCCCGCGCAGACGCGCGACGTGCTCGGGCTCGGCCTCGCCGCGTCGATGAACGCGCCGATCGACGACACGCGCTTCGGCGTGTTCCGCATGTAACGCCCGGGAGGACTGACCGATGCGATACGAAACGATCAAGGTAAGCGAAGCCGGCCGCGTGGCGACCGTCACGCTCGCGCGTCCCGACGTGCGCAATGCGTTCAACGAGACGACGATCGCCGAGCTGACCACCGCGTTCGAATGGCTCGACGCGCACGAAGGCGTGCGCGCGGTCGTGCTCGCCGCGGAAGGTGCGGCATTCTGCGCGGGCGCGGACCTGAACTGGATGAAGAAGATGGCCGGTTACTCGGACGACGAGAACCGCGCCGATGCGCGCAAGCTCGCGCGGATGCTCGAAGCGATCCATCGCTGCGGCAAGCCGGTGATCGCGCGCGTGCATGGCGATGCGTATGCGGGCGGCGTGGGCCTCGTCGCGGCGGCCGACATCGCGATCGCCGCCGACGGCGTGAAATTCTGCCTGTCGGAAGCGCGGCTCGGGCTGATTCCCGCGACGATCGCGCCGTACGTCGTGCGTGCGATGGGCGAGCGCGCGGCGCGCCGCTATTTCACGACGGCCGAAGTGTTCGACAGCGCGCGTGCGGCGTCGCTCGGCTTCATTCACGATGCGGTGCCGGCCGACGCGCTCGACGAAACGGTCGCGAAGCTGGCGGCGACGCTGGTCGCGAACGGCCCCGACGCGGTGAAGGCGTGCAAGCGGCTCGTCGCCGACGTGGCCGGCCGCGCGCTCGATGCGACGCTGATCGAGCAGACCGCCGACTGGATCGCGAAGACCCGCGCCGGCGCGGAAGCGCGCGAAGGGATCGCGTCCTTCCTCGAAAAGCGTACGCCGTCGTGGCGTGAATGATCGCGTGACCTCAACCTTCCGGACGACATCGAAGCCATGTTCGACAAGATTCTGATCGCCAACCGCGGCGAAATCGCGTGCCGCGTCGCCGCGACGTGCAAACGTCTCGGGATCGCGAGCGTCGCCGTCTATTCCGACGCGGATGCGAACGCGAAACACGTGGCCGCATGCGACGAGGCCGTGCACATCGGCGGTTCGGCCGCGGCAGACAGCTACCTGCGCATCGAGCGCATCATCGACGCCGCGCGTGCGACCGGCGCGCAGGCGATTCACCCCGGCTACGGCTTTCTGTCGGAGAACGAGGATTTCGCGCACGCATGCGAAGCGGCCGGCATCGTGTTCATCGGCCCGCCGGTCGACGCGATCGCGGCGATGGGCTCGAAGGCCGCCGCGAAGGCGCTGATGCACGCGGCCGCCGTGCCGCTCGTGCCCGGCTATCACGGCGACGACCAGGATGCGGCCAACCTGCATCGCGAAGCCGACGAGATCGGCTACCCGGTGCTGCTGAAGGCGAGCGCGGGCGGTGGCGGCAAGGGGATGCGCGTCGTCGAGCGCTCCGAGGACTTTCCCGCGGCGCTCGCATCGTGCCAGCGCGAAGCGGCAAGCAGCTTCGGCAACGATCGTGTGCTGATCGAGAAATACCTGACGCGCCCGCGCCACGTGGAAGTGCAGGTGTTCGGCGACACGCTCGGCAATACCGTGTACCTGTTCGATCGCGACTGCTCGGTGCAGCGCCGTCACCAGAAGGTGCTCGAGGAAGCGCCGGCGCCGGGCCTGCATGAGGACGTGCGCCAGGCGATGGGCGAAGCGGCCGTCGCGGCCGCGCGCGCGGTCGGCTATGTCGGCGCGGGCACCGTCGAATTCATCATGACGGGCGATGCGTTCTACTTCATGGAAATGAACACGCGCCTGCAGGTCGAGCATCCGGTGACCGAGATGGTCACGGGGCTCGATCTCGTCGAATGGCAACTGCGCGTCGCGTCCGGCGAGCCGCTGCCGTTGAAGCAGGAGGAACTGCGCGTGCGGGGCCATGCGCTCGAGGCGCGCCTTTACGCGGAGAATCCGGCGCGCGGCTTCCTGCCGTCGACGGGTACGCTGAAGCATCTGCGGCTGCCGGCCGGCGTCGAGTTCGACATCGGCGCGGCGGTGCGCGTCGACAGCGGCGTGCGCGAAGGCGATGCGATCACGCCGTTCTACGATCCGATGATCGCGAAGCTGATCGTCCACGGCGCGGACCGCGCGGAAGCGCTGGGGTTGATGCTGCGTGCGCTGCGCGCGTGCGAAGTGGTCGGCCTGCATACGAACGCGGCATTCCTGCAGCGGATCGTCGCGTGCGAGCCGTTCGCGACGGCCGATCTCGACACCGGCCTGATCGAGCGCAACCACGATGCGCTGTTCGCGCCGCGACAGCCGCCGCGCGCGACGCTCGCGCTCGCTTGCGCGGCGCTGCTGGCACGCGAACGCGCTGCGGCGCCGGCCGCATCGCCGTGGGCCGCGCTGCCGGACTGGCGGCTGAACGGCGGCTATCGCCGCACGCTCGAGTGGCATGCGATCGATCGCGAAGCGGACGTGACGGTCACGTACGAGGACGACGGCGCCGGCGCGCGCATCGCGATCGGCGACGCGGCCGCGCAACCGTTCGCGTGGACGCGCGGCGCCACGCCGCTCGATTTCGACGTGACGCTTGGCGACGTGCGCAGCAGCGGCCGCGTGTATGCGGACGGCGACACGTTCCATGTGTTCACGCAGGGCGCGGCCGAAACGTTCGAATGGCGCAACCTGCTCGCGCATGCGGGCGACGCGGAGCAGGGCGGCGGCCGCCTGACCGCGCCGATGCCCGGCAAGGTGATCGCGGTGCTGGTCGAGCCGGGCCAGAAGGTCGAAGCCGGCACGCCGCTGATCGTGATGGAGGCGATGAAGATGGAGCACACGATCGGCGCGCCGAGCGCGGGCGTCGTCGCGGAAGTGCTGTACGGCGTCGGCGACCAGGTCGCGGACGGCGCGCAGTTGCTGATGATGGCGGAAGGCTGATCGGCAGCGTTGCTGCCATACGCGGGCCGGTTGCAGCGGCGGCCGGCCCGCAAGAAAGCGCGTCGCGATTCGCCGTGTGTTCGTCGTCGCGGCAGCACGGCTGCGGTATCGAGCACACGCGAAGCAGTACGCGCGGCCAACGAAAATCTTTCGAACGACTTACGGTCTTCGTCGTTCCTGCCATCTCTCTTCGTGCCGCGCGCGGCACGCCCCTCGATCTTCCCGCCACTCGACACCGTCGTGTAACAAGTCGAACATAGCATCTCGGCGTCGATATGACCGGCGCGGGGTTCGCGTCCGCGTCACGTCATCATCCTCACGGAGAACCGTTATGCGAACGTCGGCCCTACGGCCTTTCGCAGTCGTCGGTCTGATCGCGCTGACCGCGCTGCTCGGCGCTTGCAACGACGACCTGACCGCACCCGCCGCGCCCGTCGCGCAGCAGAAGGCCGCGTGCGGCGGCGCCGTGGTCGCCACCGCGCAGATGCGCTGCCCGCCGGGCTTCACCGCGCCTGCTTCGTCGCCCGCTTCCTGATACCGGCCGTTTCCACCAGAAAACCCATCAAGAGCAACCAGCATGGCCACTCATTCGCGACGCGATTTTCTGAAGTTCTCGGCCGGCCTCGCCGGCGCGACCGCCGCCACCGCACTGCTGCCGGAATCGATCCGCAAGGCGCTGGCGATCGAGCCGAACACCGTGACGGGCACGATCCAGGACGTGCAGCACATCGTTGTGTTCATGCAGGAGAACCGCTCGTTCGACCACTACCTCGGCCACCTGAGCGGCGTGCGCGGCTACAACGACCGCTTCCCGGTCACGCTGCCGAACGGCAAGCCGGTGTGGTTCCAGCCGCGCCAGGAAGACAAGTCGAGCGTGATCGCACCGTTTCGCTACGACACGACCAACCCGGGCGTCAACGCGCAATGCATCGGCGGCCTGCCGCACACGTGGGCGACGACGCACGGCGCGATCGACAACGGTCGCGCGGATCAGTGGGCCGTGCAGAAGTCGAACATGACGATGGGCTATCACGTTCGCGACGACATCCCGTTCCATTACGCGCTCGCGGATGCGTTCACGGTGTGCGACAACTACTTCTGCTCGATTCCGGGCAACACGCACCCGAACCGCATGTACCTGATGACGGGCATGGTCGATCCGCTCGGCACCGGCGGCGGCCCGCTGCTCGACAACACCGACTACATCGACAACCAGTTCGACAAGATCCAGTTGCCGCCCTTCAGCTGGACGACCTACCCGGAACGCCTCGAAAAAGCCGGCATCTCGTGGCAGATCTATCAGCAGGGCACCGGGTTCGACAACTTCACCGGCAACTACGGCACGAACATGCTGGCGTGCTTCAACAACTTCGTGAATGCGCCGGCCGGTTCGTCGCTGCAGACGCGCGGGATGAGCACGCGTCCGATCACGCAGCTGAAGGCCGACGTGCAGGCGAATGCGCTGCCGCAGGTGTCGTGGCTGCTGCCGCCCGCCGCGTATTCGGAGCATCCGAAGTTCACGCCGCTGTATGGCGCGTACTACCTGTCGACGATCCTCGATGCGCTGACGTCCAACCCGGACGTGTGGAGCAAGACCGTCCTGCTGATCATGTACGACGAAAACGACGGCTTCTTCGACCACGTCGTGCCGCCGTCGGCGCCGACGCTGCCGGGCTCGGGCATGAGCACCGTGGACGTGTCGCTCGAGCGGCACAACGTCGTGACCGCCACGCAAGCCGGCACCTATACGGCCGACAACCTGCCGTACGGGCTCGGTCCGCGCGTGCCGATGTTCGTCGTGTCGCCGTGGTCGAAGGGCGGCTTCGTCTGCTCGCAGGTGTTCGATCACACGTCGGTGCTGCAATTCATCGAGAAGCGCTTCGGCGTGGTGGAGACCAACATCTCGCCGTGGCGCCGCGCGATCTGCGGCGACCTGACGTCGGCGCTCGACTTCTCGAAATCGGATGCGACGCTGCCGACCCTGCCGAACACGCAGGCATATGTCGCGCAGGCCGACCTGCAATGCTCGCGCGCGTCGTCGCAGACCGCGCCGGCCAGCACCGCGCAGCAGGTCGTGACCGCGCAGGAACCGGGCGCGCGGCCGGCGCGCGCGCTGCCGTACGAGTTGCATGTCACCGGCCAACTCCAGGTACAAGGGTATGCGCTGACGTTCGCGAATACCGGCACGCAGGGCGCGCACTTCTGGGTCTATACGGGCGACCCCACCGCGATGCCGCGCCGCTATACGGTCGAAGCGGGCAAGCAACTGACCGATACGTGGGCGCTCGATGCGAACGGCAACTACCTAGTGAGCGTGTGGGGGCCGAACGGTTATTTCCGGCGCTTCGCGGGTTCGGCGGCGGCGGATGCCGCGGCCAAGCCTGAAATCACACCGTGCTACGACACCGCGAACGGCGACGTGTACGTGACGATCGCCAATGCGGGCACGAGCCCGCTCACGGTCACGGCGACCGATGTCGCGTATGGCGGCGCGGCGCGCACGCTGACGGTTCCGGCCGGGCAGCGTATCGAAGCACACTGGGACCTGTCGTGCAGCAGCCACTGGTACGACCTGCAGTTCGCGGTGGCGGGCAATGCCGGCTGGACGCGCCGCATCGCGGGGCACGTCGAGACCGGCAAGGCCAGCATCACCGACCCGGCGGCCGTCGCGCCGACGATCACGGCGATCTGACGACGGTAACCGATGCGACGACGGGCCGGCCGGTTGCAACCGGCCGGCCCGTCGCGTTTGCCAATCGATGATGTCGCGGCGGAAGCGTCAGGGCAGCAGCCCGTCGTCGTGCGCCATCATCAGCGCTCGCATCGCGGACCACATGCCGTAGTAATGCACGACGTAGCTGTCCGCACGGCGAAACAGCCAGGGTGTGTTGAGGCTCACGAGATCGGTCACGCCTTCGCCGTGCAACTGCCCGTCGCGCTCCATCGCGCGAATGAAATGCAGCTGGTCGCCGTCGCTCGCATAGACGCTCGAGCGGTCGTGCAGCGCGGCGATCGCCGTCATCAGGTCGCGCAGCATCGCGTCGTTGCGTTCGGTACGGCGAAACGCCATCACGCCCGAATTGAACGCCCACTGGCCGATATCCTGCGCGAGCAGCCAGTCGCGCCCTGCGAGCAGCGGTTCCAGCGGTTGCTGCTGGTTCGCGATCAGCACGTCGGCATCGAGCCACACGACCCATTCGTGGTGCTGCAGGTACGCGTGCAGCAACCACGGCTTGAACCAGTTGCCGGTCGCGTTCAGCCCGATCTCGGCGGGAATGTCGCGATGCACATAGAGCGTGTAGCCGTGCGCATCGCAGTAGCGCCGGAAATTCCGTTCGGCGACGCGTGCATAGCTGCCGATGTTCGGCGTGTACAGCATCATCAACGCGATCGGCCGGCCGGGGTGGTACGTGGTGCGCTCGGCGCGTTCGTCCGGCGTGACCGCCGCATCGTGATCGAACGAGAACATCGGCCGGCCGGCGGCGCGGCAGCGATTGACGTAGGCGACGAGCGTGTCGCGAAAGCGCGGCGTCGCGCCTTTGCGTTCGGGATCGCGCGGCGTGTCGTCGATGCTGATCGCGAACGTCGGTTCGCGGCTCCACATCGGATCGAGGTCGGGGCCGGACGGCATGACCGCGTACAGCCCGTCGATCGGCGTCATGTAGTCGTGCGTATCGAGATCCGCGAACAGCGCGGCTTCCGACGTCAGCCTCGGCTCGCTGCCGAGCTTGCAGCGCTGCACGAGCCGCATCACGATCGCCCGCACGTCCGGCGTGTTGCGCCAGATCTGCACGTCGACTTGCGGCAGCGGCGACGCGAACGCGTCGACGAACAGCGTATCGCGCCCCGCCATCAGGCGATCGAGCGCGACGGGTTGGATGATCGCCGCGTCTTCGCTGAGCAGCAGCACGAGTTCGCCGGGTTGCGCGCCGCGCAGCACGTGAAGCAGCGATTCGTAGCGATGCAGCGGTCGCAACGGCAGCGCCTGCGGCATGCCGCAGGCGTCGACGATCTCGTGGCGATAGCCGTGCACCTGCGCGTACCAGCGGTGATTCTCGAGACTCGCGGGCGCGGGCTGGCTGAAATGGCTGACGACGATCATCGTGCGCTCCGGACGCCGGGACGCATGCACACGATCCGCGCGGTGCGCTTCAGCGCGGCACCCGATCCGGATACGCGTGGCGGCGAGCGCCGCCCCGGTTCGTCGTGGATGGTCTGGAAGACTGGCGCGGCATCGTATTCCATTCGGTGTGCCCTGTTCTGATCGTGGTGCGGCGAGGTCGTGCGGCGCCCGCTCGAATGTCCCGGGCAAACCGGCCGCCGGGCGGCACGAGTATCGCATAACGGTCGAACGGATTGGCACGGCGGGAGCGGGCGCTGACCATCCCTGACAGTGTGCGGCCGGCGCTCCGCTAGAATGCCGGGTTGCCGCCGCTTGACGCGGGCGGCGCTTCGCGCGCTACACTGCGCCATTCCCCGTTCAACCTTCCATCCCGCCGACGATGACGTCTCCTGTCCTGACCGGCCTGCGCATCGGTATCACGATCGGATTGCGTGCCCCCGACGAAAGCCTGTGGATCAACGGCATCAAGCAGAACGCGCTGTTCCTCGCGAAGCTGCTGATGGCGTCGCCGCACGGCTACCGCGTGACGCTGGTCAACACGACCGACGTGCCGCTCACCGATGCGCTGCCATGGGACCGCAGCGCTTACGACACGCGCGCGTTCGCCGACATGAAGGACGCGCTCGACGTGGTGATCGAGCTGGGCGGGCAGATCGACGGCGAGCAGACGGCCTATCTGAAGGCCCGTGGCGTGAAGCTGGTCAGCTATTGCTGCGGCGTCGAGTACATCAACGCGATGGAGTCGATGCTGTTCGGCCGCCGGCTGTGGGATTCGCTGTTCATCAACCGCGGCTACGACGAGGTGTGGGCGATTCCGCAGATCGCACCGTCGTCGCTGCCGTTCCTGCAGTCGCTGCGACGCTGCCCGGGGCGCGTGGTGCCGTTCGTGTGGGATCCGATGTTCCTGGCCGAACGCGCGCGGTCGCTGCCCGAGCACGGCGAATACCGGCCGCGCAGCGAGCCGGGCAAGCGGCTCACGGTGATGGAGCCGAACCACAACGTCGTGAAGTTCTGCGTGTATCCGATGCTGATCATCGACGAAGCGTATCGCCGCGACCCCGACGCGATCTGCTTCACGCACGTGACGAACGCCGATCGCCTCGCGCACGACAGCCCCGAGTTCGTGATGCTGATGAACTACCTGGACATCGTGCGCGCGGGCAAGGCGAGCTTCGTCGGGCGTTTCGATACGCCGCTGTTCCTGGCCGACCTGACCGATATCGTCGTGTCGCACCAATGGTCGAACCCGCTGAACTATTTCTATTTCGACGTGTGCTGGCAGGGCTATCCGCTCGTGCACAACGCGAGCCTCGCGCCCGATCTCGGCTACTACTATCCGGACAACGACGTGCAGCAGGGCGCCGACGCGCTGCTGCGCGCGCTGCATACGCACGACGACGACTGGCAAGCGTACACGCGGCGTCAGCGCGAGATCCTCGGCCGTTACACGTCGGCGAATCCGGCGCTCGTCGCCGAGTACGACGCGCTGCTCGCGAACCTGATCGGCGCGCCGGCTGCCTGACGCCGATTTTCCGCGGCGCACGTTCGAGGCGCCGCCTTCCGTCGGGTTTGTCCCGCCCTCATGTCTGACGAAATCCTGCCGTTAAAAAAGAAACCGCCGAACCCGATGAGTTCGACGGTTTTCGAAGGCACGAAATTGACGGCTCCGAGGGAAGTCCGTCAAGAAAGAGTTTATAGGTTAACAAGTCTTCAAGATTGTTAAAGATGTTTCAATTGATAATCTTCATATAATTGAAGTTGGTATTATTGATTGACCGGCACTTGATTCCGTTTCGAAACTTCATAATATCGTTTGAAACATGAAAATTGAATGCTGCGACGATCGAATGGCGCGCCGCAGCGGGTTTTCCGCGGGGCGCGGCATGGGCGGAAGTCGGTGTTTCGACTCGGCATATCAAGCACGGTCGGCACCTCGAGGCACGGTATTTATCTGATCAATTGGCGGCGCCCCAATTTGCGCGACGAGCAAATTCGGGTAAAGCCGATTCGGATAAAACTGTTTAGGCAAAAAAGATAAACGATCCGGATTTTGGGATTTTGTAATTCGCGTTGTGTAACCTGTCGCACTGTCGGCATCGCGCACGCGTGGTGTATTTCAAGTAATCGAATATCGTAAAAATATCGAATTTGACGGCGCGCCGAAGCGAACAGTACGCTCCCCGGAAAAAATCGACATGACAGGATGGGCCGGGTAGGCGGCGGAGTGCGTCGAGGTTGGCTCGTTCCGCATATGTGTTGAGGTCGAGCCGTGATCGGCGGCTCGCCATTTGCCGGAGCGCCGGATGAATGCGGTCGAAGCTCGCCAGGAGGCGAATCGGAAAGCGAATCGCGATGAAATCGATCTCGTGTTCGGCGCGCCCGACGATCATCCCGACCTTGCGTCGGTACGCAGTTTCGTCGAAAGCCGGCTCGGCTTCGCGCACGAACCCGTGTGCCGCGCCGACCTGTCGGGCGGCGTGCTGTACCGGGAATGCCTGGCGCGGCTGCGGTGGGGCGAGCGCGATGCGTTGCCGCCGCTCGCCTTCCTGCCGCGGCTCGAAGCGCTCGGGCTGATGCGCTGGTTCGACCGGTTGGTGGTCGGCCGCACGATCGACGCGCTGCGCACGGATCCGGGCGCCGTGTACGGTTGCAACGTCGCGGCGGCGAGCGCGGTGGTCGACGACGCGTGGCTGGCGATTTTCAGGCGGCTCGAGCGCGAGCCTTCGGTGGCGGCGCGGCTGGTGATCGAGATCACGGAGACGGGGCCGCTGAACCCCGTCGCCGGCCGGTCGTTCGTGAACCGCTTCCGGCAGGCTGGCTGCCGGATCGCGATCGACGATTTCGGCGTCGGGTTCAGCGCGTTGAACAACCTGGTGGTCGGCAATCCCGACATCGTGAAACTGGACCGGTCGGTCCTGTCGTTGATCAAGCGCAACGCGATCGGGCGCTACCAGTTCCGCCGGCTGATCGCGTTCGCGCATGAAGGGGCGCGGCACGTCGTCGTCGAAGGCGTGGAAAGCGAAATCGACCGGCAGATCATCATGGATGCCGGCGTCGCGTGGGCGCAGGGCATCCGCTTTTCATGGCGGTCGCCGGCCGCCGCGTGATCGCGGCAACGGGCAGGGCGGCGCGCGCGGGATGCGTGTCGGCGGTGGGGACGAATCGCAAAGGGGCGTGGGCATGGCGGGAACGAAAGCCGGAGGCGGAACGGGCACGCAGGCGACCGACGTGCGCGACCTGGTCGCGCTCGCCGAACTGGCGGACATGCTGTGGCAGCTGGGCGCCGAATCGACCGATGCGCCGATCGACGTCGCACCCTATCTCGACGGCCTGACGATCGTCGCGCGCCGCATTCAGCGGATGAGCCCGCTCGACGCGGGCGGCCGCGAGTTGGCGGCCCGGCACTACTACGCGGGCGTCATCGCCGGCGCGTGCGGCGACGAGTCGGCGATCGCGCGCGGCGTATCCGACAGCCTCGTCCGGCAATCGGGCGGTGCAGGCCGGCCGGCAGCCCGTTGTTTCGCGCTGCTCGCGCGCATGGGGCGGCGGCATGGCCGCGCATTCGCCGCGCAAAGCGGCGACCGGGTGCTGGTGTAACGCAACCGGCGCGCGAGCGAGCCCGGTGCTGCGGCCCGCTCGCGCGGCCCGTCGAATCTCAATCCTTCCCGAAACCGCCAAGCACCAGCGCCATCGCGCGGTCGATCGCATCGTCCCATCGACCGACGTGCGCGGCGCGCACGATCCGGATGCCGGGGTAGAGCGCGGTGCGCGAGCCGGTTTCCCAGCGTGCGTCCGCTTTCGGGCTGAGCAGCAGCACGGCCGGCACGCCGAGTGCGCCGGCGAGATGGATGTGCGCGGTGCAGGTCGTCACCACGGCGTCCATCGCGAGCATCAGCGCGGCCAGATCGCTGAAGTCGCCGATGGCCCGATGCGGGAAGGTGACCGGCAGGTCCGATTGCTCGGATTGCGCGGACAGGTCGCGATTGAGACAGTACGCGGTGTAGCCGCGCATTCGCGCGAACGGCGCGAAATCGCGCAGGCTGGCCGCGCGATGGAAGCGCGCATCGCTTTCGTCGCGACCGCGCCAGTTCAGCCCGATGCGGCGCGTGCCGGGCGCATGGCCGTCGTGCGACACACGCTCGCGCCACGTGGCCGCATGCGCGGGCGGGCACGTCAGGTAGGGCGCCGGCACGCCTTCCGGCGCCGGCGCGTAACCGAACTGCGCGGCGAGCACCAGGAACGAACACCAGTAGTCGTGGGCGAGATGCGACGTGTCGACCCACGCGCCGTGCGCGCCGACGAATTCGATGCGCGGGAACGTCTGGCGCAGCAGGCCCGTCAGCGCGTCGGGGACGACCACGGTCACGCCGGCGCAGCCGAACGCGTCGAGCGCATGCAGATAGCGCGCGTACTGAAGCTGATCGCCGACACCGCCGTAGCTGAGGACGAGCAGCCGCTTGCCGTGCAGCGGCTGGCCCTGGTAAAGCCGCTCCGTCGCCAGCCCGAATTGCGCGGCCGTCAATACGTTTTCGCTGTCGATGGTGGCGCGTGCGGCCTCGTCGCGTCGGCCGGCACGCAGCAGCAGCGCCGAGCGCGCCAGCTGGATGCGCCCGCGCGCCGCGTCGGGCAGCGCGGCCGGATCGCCGAACGGGTCGAGCGCCGCAAGCCCGGCTTCGGGCATGCCGGCAAAGCCGTAGCATGACGCGAGCTGCAGCGCGATCGCCTCGTCGTCGAGCCCGCGGCCGCGTGCGCGCCGCCAGCGGTCGATCGCATGCCCCCACTCACCGCGCGATTCATGCTCGAGCGCGCGGTTCCAGTCCGTTTCGGGTGCGTCGGCATCGGCGACCGCAGCCGTTGCTGGCGCCGCGCCGTGTTCGGCCGTCGCGCCGACGTCGAGCGGTTCGCCCGTGATGAACAGGCGCTGCCGGTCCCAGCGCGGGTTCGGCACGCACAGCAGGTTCAGTCCATCGATCCGGTAGAACGTGTAGTCGAGACCGGCGAACGTGTCGATGATCGGCGCCTCGCCGACTTTCCAGTATTCGATCCAGCACCACGGCAGATGCGCCTCGATCAACTGCCGTGCGCCGCGCAGCGCGTCGATCTCCATTCCTTCGATGTCGAGTTTCAGGAAATCCAGCCGCGGCAGGCCGAGCGAATCGAGCCGGACGACCGGCGTCGGCGTGCCGCCCGACGCTTGCGCGTCGACGAGCGAGACCTGTCCGAAGTCGGCATCCTGCCCGTAGTCGACGTCGGGCACCTTCATCGTGCCGTTGGCGGCGGCCAGCCCCATGTTCAGCAGATGGAGATTGTCGAGCTGGTTGAGCGCGACGGTGCCGCCGAGTGCGTGAAACAGCGTGCGCTGCGGCTCGAACGCATAGACGCGGCCGCCGCGCTCGCGCAGCCGGTGCGCGACGGGCACGCAGACGAGCCCCGCGTTCGCGCCGCCGTCCACGGCGATGGCGCCGTCGGGCAACTGGTCGATCACGTGCAGGATCGTGTCGAGTTCGCCCTGGATATGCGGCCGGCCGGTCTTGATCAGCGCCTCGGCCTGCAATGCGCAGTGCCGGTTGATGACGAACGGGCCGTGGATCGAATCGATCACGACGAAATTGCGGACGGTCTGATTCATGGGCAGGGGCGCGGGCGAAGGAAATCAGCCGAGCGGGCGGCCGGCGAACAGATGCTGGATTTGCGTGGAATAGGCGCGGACGTTGTGCTCGGCGAGCGTGTCGACCCGATGCAGGCAGCGACGGGCGGCCGCCGCGTAATCGTCGAGCCGTGCATCGTGCGTCTGCGCGGCGGTCGCGATCGCACGCGCCGCATCGAAGATCTCGAAGTCCGGATAGTAGTAGCCGACGTCGCGCAGGAACGGCGAGTTGTGCACGAGCGGGTAGTTGCCGTACAGCGCGTCGTACAGCAGATAGTTCAGGCCGTTTTCCCAGTGGTGCGACACGACGATGTCGGTGTGATGCGCGGCCCACGCGACGAACGGCGCGCGCACGTCGGCGGTGGCCTTGCCGTCGCGCACCATTTCGAGCCCGAGCGCGAGATGCTTGAAGGCGACGTTTTCCTTCTTGTCGAACGTGTTGGTCATGTACACGTGCTCGATGAGCTCCGGATGCTCGACGTAGCACGCGTTCGCGGCGAGCATCGGCACGATCGCGCTCTTCACGACGTTCAGGTTCGGCTCGAAGAACGCGATGCGCTTGGCCGGGCCGTGGTTGCGATAGCCGAAGCGCGCCTTCAGTTCGGGATCGGCGTCGAGGCTGCGCTCGATGAAATACGGCGACCAGATATGCGGCAGCTCGATCACCGGCGCACGGTACACGGCCTGGAAATACGCGGCGCACGTGTGCATGTGCTGCGGATTGGTCCAGATCTCGTCGAACTGCACGCGGTGCGGGTTCGGCCGCCAGTCGTTCTTCTCGAAGTTGATCGTCTCGACCGCGATCACGTAGTCGTTGCCGAAGCGATACGACACGCACTTGCCGCCGCGCTGGCGCACGACGTCCGTGTGCGACGGGTCGACGAACGCGTTCATCTCGATCAGCAGGTCGGTCTGGTGAACGACGGCCGACAGCGGCCGCAGCGCGTCGCCGAACGCGTCCATCATCAGCGCCTGTGGATACTCGGTGATGCCGTTGTCGTGCGCGAGCCAGACCTCGCCGATCAACGGCGACTGCTTCAGCAGCATGTACAGGTACACGCAGTGCTGGTTCGCACCGTTGTACCAGATCGACTGCGTCGCGTCGCGCTGCACGTTCATCGTTATCGCGACATTGAGTTTCATCGGATCGGCTCCGTGGGGCGGGCAGTGCGCGGCTTACTGCGCGGCGTTTTGCGTCTGACGCGGCACGTAGCCCGTCAGGTGCCAGCGGCCGTCGGTTTCGAGGCGAAAGCTCAGCTTTTCGAACATCGTGGCGCCGCTCGCCACCGTCGTCGCGTAATCGACGTTCGCATAGAGCCCGTCGGGCATCCCGGCCGTTCGCTCGTAGCGGATGCGCGTCACCTGCGCCCAGCCGCGATGGCTGACCGTGCCGACCGACTGGCGGGCCTGCTGCATCTGCGCCGCGAACTGGTCCTGCTTGAAGCGCGCCTTGACGAACGGTGCAGCGTCGGTCCATACCGCGCCGTACTGGCCGGCGTCGAGCTGCTTGAACACCGCATCGGAGTCGCGCAGCAGCGTGTCGGCCGATTCGCCGGCGGCTTGCGCATGCGCGCCGATCGCGATCGATGCGGCGGCGCAGCCAAGCAGCCATTTTGCGCGGGTGAGGGTCGGGCGTGCGTTCATGGGCGGGGTCCGGAAAGGGCGGCGCGTCACGCGTCGCGATAGAGGGTGGCGATCGCGTCCGTATAGGCCGCGACGTTCTCGGGGTTGTAGATGCTGACCGAGTCGAGCACGTGCTTCGACTGCTCGCGATACGCGTCGAGATTCGCGTCGTGCCCGGCGAACGCCTGCAGCAGCGCGCGGCCGCCCGCCTGGCAGTCGAAGTCCGGATAGAAATACCCGGCCTTGCCGAGGAACGGCGAGTTGTGGATCAGCGGATAGTCGCCGTACAGCAGCTCGTAGTACAGGTAGTTCTGCGCGTTCTCCCACGTGTGCGACACCACCGCATCGCCGTACGCGGCCATGAACTCGTACACCGCATAGCGGCTTTCGAACGTCGTGATGCCGTGGTTCACGATGTCGAGGCTCTTCGCGAAGTGCACGAACGTCGGATGTTCCTTCAGGTGAATCGTGTTGCACACGCGCACGAACTCGAGGAACGCGGGCTTCGCGCGATACGCTTCCTCGGTCACGAGCATCGGAATGATGCTCGTCTTCACCATGCAGATGTTCGGCTCGAACATCGTCACGCGCCAGCGCGGCTTGCCGGGCTGATAGCCGAACGACAAACCGGCGCCGAGCGTCGCGCGCGCCTTGTCGAACAGCATCGGATGCCAGATGTGCGGGACGATCGTGACCGGCGCGCGCAGGCCCGTCTGGTAGTAGTGCAGGCACGAGCGCTCGAACTCGGGGATCGTCCACACCGCGTCGTACGGCGCGCCCGAGAACAGGAAGCCCGACGGCTTGTCGAACATCGCGCGTTCGATGTCGATCACGTAGTCGTTGCCGACCCGCATCGTGACGACCTTGCCGCCGCGCTCGCGGAACGCGCGCAGGTAGTCCGCGCCGAACTGTGCGCTCATCTCGATCAGCACGTCGCAGCGCTCGAGCGCTTCGTCCATCGACAGCAGCGGCACGTTCCACTCGCCGAGCATCATCTGCGGATCGGCGACCTGTTCGCCGCCGTTCACCATCACGGCATCCGCGACGAGCGGTGACTGGCGCAGCAGCAGGATCAGCAGCAGGCAGTTCTGGAAAATGCCGTTTTCCCACAGCGACTGGCCGGCGCCGCGCACGAACAGCGACACGCCGACGACGAGACGCTTGCCCTCGCCGGGCGCTTGACGGGCATTGGAGTCCGACATGCGTATGCTCCGGTTCAGGCGACCAGACGCGAGACGAACGCGTCGAGGTTCGCGGGGTTGTCGATCGAGACCGACTGCAGCAGCCGGCCGGCCTTCGCGCGGTAGTCGTCGAGGCGTTCGTCGTGATGCAGCCACGCTTCGAGCAGCGCGCGGCCGCCCGCGGCCGAGTCGAAGTCCGGGTAGTAGTAGCCGGCGTCGCCGATCAGCGTCGAGTTGTGGATCAGCGGATAACCGCCGTACAGCACGTCGTAATACAGATAGTTCTGCCCGTTTTCCCAGTGATGCGACACGACCGCATCAGCATGGCGCGCCATGAAGCCTGGCAGGTCGAGGCGCGGTTCGAAGGTCGCCTTGTGCTGGCGCACGAGATCGAGGCTGTTCGCGAAGTGCACGAAGGTCGGATGTTCCTTCATGTGCATCGCGTTGACGACGAACATGTGCTGCACCGCGTCCGGCCGCGCGCGGTAGAACGCGTCGCACGCCAGCATCGGGTAGTGGCAGGACTTCGCGACCGAGATGTTCGGTTCGAGCATCGCGAGGCGCCACGGGCGGGCGCCGGGCTGATAGCCGAACGTCGCCCCTTCGCCGGCGATCGCGGCGACGCGGCGCTCGAGGAAGTACGGCGACCAGATGTGCGGCATCAGATGGACGGGCGCGCGCAGGATCGTCTGCAGCATCGGCGCGGCGGTCTTGTCGTATTGCGGCAGCAGCCACACTTCGTCGAACGGTGCGCCGTTGAACACGTGCCCCGACGGTTTCCCGAAGATCGGCGTTTCGCACAGGCCCGCATACACGTGCCCGCAGAAGAACGCGGCGATCTTCTTGCCGAGCGCCTTCATGTGCCGCAGCCACTCGACCGGCAACTGCGCGCCCATTTCGATCACGACGTCGAGTTCGTGCGTGACGTCGGCGGGTTTCACCAGCGGGATGTCGAGGCCGTCGAGTTCGAGGCCGGCCGGCAGCGCGTTGGCGTCGCCGCCGTTCAGGAAATAGACGGGGCCGACGCGATCCGAGTGCTTGAGCATCATCGCGAGGAACGCGATGTTCTGGTGAATGCCGTTTTCCCAGATCGCCTGGCCGTCGCGCGCAAACAGCGAGATGCCGACCGCCGGCCGTTGCTTGCGGGTGCCGCCCGCGGCGGCTTCATTGATGTCCGTCACCGGTTGGTTTCCTCTGCGGCGTCATGCGTCCGGGCATCGCGTCGAGCGTATGGCCGGCAGCGGCGCGCCGTGGATCGTCATGGTTGGATTCGCGCCGGTGCGCCGCGGTGCACGAATCGGGCGACGAGATTCGCGCGGGCGGCAGCCGGATTCCGGCGTGTCGCCGGGCACGCCTGGCACGGCGCGCGTCGGGCAGGCTGCCCCGGCGACTGTCTGCGGCGATTGTGGCATGGAAACCGCCGGTTTTGGCAGGACGTGACGAACTTTGACATAGCCGCCGGCCAACGGAAACGGGCGCAGGCGTTGCGGCGCCCGGTGGTCCGGCGGCGTGCCGGCGCGGCGCGGACGGCACGCCGGATCGCGCGGCCGCACGGGCGGCCGCAGGCGGCTCAGTGCTGCAGCCGGATTTCGACGCGGCGGTTGCTGGCGCGGCCTTCCGGCGTCGCGTTGGATGCGACCGGATCGGCCTTGCCGCGGCCCGAGACCGTCATCGAGTCGGTCTTGAGCCCGTGCGCCTTCAGATAGGCGGCGACCGATTCGGCCCGGCGCTTCGACAGCGCGAGGTTGTAGTCGTCGCTGCCCACCGAATCGGTGAAGCCGGTGACCGTCACTTGCGAGTACGTGCGGTCGGCGCGCTCGCTCAGCAGCCGGTCCAGCGATTCGCGCGCGGTCGGCGCGAGCGTCGCGTGGTCGGTGGCGAACAGCGCGTCGCCCGACAGGTTCACGCGTTCGACCACGGCGGCGGCCGGCTCGGCGGCCGAGGCCGCTTCGGCCGGTGCGGCGCCGCACTGGAAGACCAGCGTGGCCGGATCGGATTTGTCGCGCAGCGCGCGGGCCGAGTCCACGGCGCGCACGGGCTCGTCGCCGCAGATCTTGCGGGCGGCCTTCATGCAGGTCTGCGGGCCCGACAGCAGGCCGTGGCAGTCCACCTGGAAGGTGCGCACGCCGTCGCGCGGCTGCAGTTCGGAGGCGCTGAAGGTCGGGCCGGATGCGGTCGAGCACGCGGCGAGGGCCGTTGCGGAAAGCGCGAGCGCAAGAGCGAGTTTGTTCACGGTGACGTCCTTAAAGCTTGGGTTGACCGAGGCCCGCCGCGCGGTGCGCGGCGGGCTCGTCCTGCCGTCGGAGCCGCGGGCCGCCCGGCTGGCGAGCCGGACGGCCGGGCGGCGCGACGCATTACTTCCACTGATACAGCATGCCGGCGCCGATCACCTTCTGACCGCCGCTGAAGCCGCCGTTGATCGACGCCTTCAGGTTCTCCGTGATGCGCGCCTGCATGTTGACCGCCATCGCCTTCTGGCCGAGGAAGGTCGACGTGCCCACGCCCATCCCGAAGTTGGCGTCGCGATCGAGCTGCGGGATCGACGCCATCGCGCCGACGGCCGCGATACCCTGCTTCGCCATCTGGTCGGTCTGCTGCAGTTGCGAACCCAGCGAGTTGATCTGCGCCTGCTGGCCCGACAGTGCCGTCGACAGCGTCGTCTGCACCTGCGTCAGCTGGTTCACGTTCACCGCGTCGGTGCCTTGCGTACCCGGCGCGACGTTCGTGATCTGGCGCTGCTGCTGGTCGCTACCGACCGACACCACGTTCGAGCGACCGCCGTCGTTCGAACCCGCGCCGATCGCCACCGAGTTCGAGCCGGCGGTGACGACCGGGACGTCGGTGCCCTTGCCGTTCATGTCGGCCGCGATGCCGTTGTTGTTGGCTGCACGCGTCGTGTTGTTGTTGATCGACGTCGACAACTGGTTCAACTGGTTGTTGATGTTCGTCACGCCGGTCGACAGCGATGCCACGTTGCTGTTCGTCGTGCTCAGGCCGGTGGACAGCGAACCGATGCCGGTCGAAGTCGACGTCGACAGCGAGTTGACGTTGCTGTTCGTCGTGCTGAGGCCCGTCGACAGCGAGTTGATCGCGGTCGAGGTCGACGTGGACAGCGAGGCCACGTTGCTGTTCGTCGTGCTCAGGCCGGTCGACAGCGAGTTGATGCCGGTCGACAGGGATGCGACGTTCGACGCGGTGGACGTCGACAGCGCGTTGATCGCGTTGTTCGTCGCGTTCAGCTGGCTGCCGTTGATCGCGTCCGTGCTCGTGGCCGAGATCCGACCCGCGGCGACGTTCGTGATCTGGCGTTCCTGGCCCGGTGCGCCGACGCTCACCACGCCGACCGGCGAGCCGCCCGCGAACGGGTACGTGACGCCGCCGATCGTGGCGCTCGAGGTGCCGACCGCCGCGGCCGTGACCGAGTTCGCGCCGAGTGCGATCGAGTTCGCGACGTTCGCTTGCGCGTTCGTGCCGAAGGCGAGCGCGTCGGCGGCCGTGGCCTTGGCGGCCGAGCCGTAGGCCTGTGCGCCGGTGGCGCTGGCCGTGGCCTGGCTGCCCAGCGCGATCGTGTTGTCCGCGGTGGCCTGGTTCGAGCTGCCGAGGGCGAGCGCGCTGGCGCCGGTTGCCGTGTTCTGGTTGCCGAGGGACACCGCGCCGTCGCCGGTCGCCGTATTGTTCGCACCCATCGCCACGGCGCCGGTACCCGTCGCCACGTTCGGATCGCCGATCGCGACCGCGCCATCGCCGGATGCCGTGTTGCCGGAGCCGATCGATACTGCCTTGCCGCCCGTTGCCGATGCGTTCTGGCCGATCGCGACCGCGCCTGCCGTCTGCGCGTTCGAGCCGTCGCCGACTGCCACGCTGCTCGCGCCCGCCGCGCTGGCGTTCACGCCGGCGGCGAGAGCATTGGTGCCGGTTGCACCGGTGTTGTCGTAGTTGGCTTGCTGCACGCCGTTGTCGTTGACGCTGTAGTAGTGCGTCTTCGCGGCGTTGATCGCGGTCGAGGTCGAGGTCGACAGCGACGACACCGAGCTGTTCGTGCTGCTCAGGCCGGTGGACAGCGAGCCGATGCCGGTCGACGTCGAGGTGGACAGCGACAGGATCGTGCTGTCCGTGCTGCTCAGGCCGGTGGACAGCGAGCTGATGCCGGTCGAGGTCGAAGTCGACAGGGACGTGATCGAGCTGGTGGCCGACGACAGACCCGTCGAGGTGGAGGTCGACAGGGAGCTGATCGAGCTGTTGGCCGAGGACAGGCCGGTCGACGTCGAGGTCGACAGGGACGACACCGAGCTGTTGGTCGAGCTCAGGCCAGTGGACAGCGAGCTGATGCCGGTCGAAGTCGAGGTTGACAGGGACGTGATCGAGCTGTTGGCGGACGACAGGCCGGTCGAGGTGGAGGTCGACAGGGACGACACCGAGCTGTTGGTCGAGCTCAGGCCAGTGGACAGCGAGCTGATACCGGTCGAAGTCGAGGTCGAGAGCGACGTGATCGAGCTGTTGGCCGACGACAGACCGGTCGAAGTCGAAGTCGACAGCGAGGTGATCGAGCTGTTAGCCGACGACAGCCCCGTCGAAGTCGAAGTCGACAGCGACGTGATGGAGCTATTGGCCGACGACAAGCCGGTCGAAGTCGAGGTCGAGAGCGACGTGATCGAGCTATTCGCCGAGGACAGACCCGTCGAAGTCGAGGTCGAGAGCGACGTGATGGAGCTGTTTGCCGACGAGAGGCCGGTCGACGTCGAAGTCGACAGCGACGTGATGGAGCTGTTTGCCGACGACAGACCCGTCGAGGTCGAAGTCGACAGCGAGGTGATCGAGCTGTTAGCCGACGACAGGCCGGTCGACGTCGAGGTCGAGAGCGAAGTGATCGAGCTGTTAGCCGACGACAGACCGGTCGAGGTCGAAGTCGACAGCGAGGTGATCGAGCTGTTAGCCGAGGACAGACCCGTCGAGGTCGAAGTCGACAGCGAGGTGATCGAGCTGTTAGCTGACGACAGCCCCGTCGAGGTCGAGGTCGAGAGCGAAGTGATCGAGCTATTAGCCGACGAGAGGCCGGTCGAAGTCGAGGTCGACAGCGAGGTGATCGAGCTATTAGCCGAAGACAACCCCGTCGAAGTCGAAGTCGACAGCGAGGTGATCGAGCTGTTAGCCGACGAGAGGCCGGTCGAGGTCGAAGTCGAGAGCGACGTGATCGAGCTGTTAGCCGACGAGAGGCCGGTCGAGGTCGAAGTCGACAGCGACGTGATCGAGCTATTCGCGGACGAAAGGCCAGTCGAGGTCGAGGTCGACAGCGACGTGATGGAGCTATTGGCCGACGACAAGCCGGTCGAGGTCGAGGTCGACAGCGAAGTGATCGAGCTATTGGCCGACGACAGGCCGGTCGAGGTCGAAGTCGAGAGCGACGTGATCGAGCTGTTGGCCGACGACAAGCCCGTCGAAGTCGAAGTCGACAGCGAAGTGATCGAGCTGTTAGCCGACGACAAGCCGGTCGAAGTCGAGGTCGACAGCGAAGTGATCGAGCTATTGGCCGACGACAGACCGGTCGAGGTCGAAGTCGACAGCGAAGTGATCGAGCTGTTAGCCGACGAGAGACCCGTCGAGGTCGAGGTCGACAGCGAAGTGATCGAGCTATTGGCCGACGACAGACCCGTCGAGGTCGAAGTCGACAGCGAGGTGATCGAGCTGTTCGCGGACGACAAGCCTGTCGAAGTCGAAGTCGACAGCGACGTGATCGAGCTGTTTGCCGACGACAGGCCGGTCGAAGTCGAAGTCGAGAGCGACGTGATCGAGCTGTTTGCCGACGACAGGCCGGTCGAAGTCGAAGTCGAGAGCGACGTGATCGAGCTATTTGCGGACGAGAGGCCGGTCGAGGTCGAAGTCGAGAGCGACGTGATCGAGCTGTTAGCCGACGAGAGGCCGGTCGAGGTCGAAGTCGACAGCGACGTGATCGAGCTATTCGCGGACGAAAGGCCAGTCGAGGTCGAGGTCGACAGCGACGTGATGGAGCTATTGGCCGACGACAAGCCGGTCGAGGTCGAGGTCGACAGCGAAGTGATCGAGCTATTGGCCGACGACAGGCCGGTCGAGGTCGAAGTCGAGAGCGACGTGATCGAGCTGTTGGCCGACGACAAGCCCGTCGAAGTCGAAGTCGACAGCGAAGTGATCGAGCTGTTAGCCGACGACAAGCCGGTCGAAGTCGAGGTCGACAGCGAAGTGATCGAGCTATTGGCCGACGACAGACCGGTCGAGGTCGAAGTCGACAGCGAAGTGATCGAGCTGTTAGCCGACGAGAGACCCGTCGAGGTCGAGGTCGACAGCGAAGTGATCGAGCTATTGGCCGACGACAGACCCGTCGAGGTCGAAGTCGACAGCGAGGTGATCGAGCTGTTCGCGGACGACAAGCCGGTCGAAGTCGAAGTCGAGAGCGACGTGATCGAGCTGTTTGCCGACGACAGGCCGGTCGAAGTCGAAGTCGAGAGCGACGTGATCGAGCTGTTTGCCGACGACAGGCCGGTCGAAGTCGAAGTCGAGAGCGACGTGATCGAGCTATTTGCGGACGACAGGCCGGTCGAGGTCGAAGTCGACAGCGAGGTGATCGAACTGTTAGCCGACGAAAGACCCGTCGAGGTCGAGGTCGACAGAGAGGTGATCGAACTGTTAGCCGACGACAGGCCCGTCGAGGTCGAAGTCGACAGCGACGTGATGGAGCTATTGGCCGACGACAGACCGGTCGAGGTCGAGGTCGACAGCGAGGTGATCGAGCTGTTCGCGGACGAAAGGCCAGTCGAGGTCGAAGTCGAGAGTGACGTGATCGAGCTGTTAGCCGACGACAAGCCCGTCGAAGTCGAGGTCGACAACGAGGTGATCGAGCTATTCGCGGACGACAAGCCGGTCGAGGTCGAGGTCGACAGCGAGGTGATCGAGCTGTTCGCGGACGAAAGGCCAGTCGAGGTCGAAGTCGAGAGTGACGTGATCGAGCTGTTAGCCGACGACAAGCCCGTCGAAGTCGAGGTCGACAACGAGGTGATCGAGCTATTCGCGGACGACAAGCCGGTCGAGGTCGAGGTCGACAGCGAAGTGATCGAGCTATTGGCCGACGACAGGCCGGTCGAGGTCGAAGTCGACAGCGAAGTGATCGAGCTGTTAGCCGACGACAAGCCGGTCGAAGTCGAGGTCGACAGCGAAGTGATCGAGCTATTGGCCGACGACAGACCGGTCGAGGTCGAAGTCGACAGCGACGTGATCGAGCTGTTAGCCGACGACAGACCGGTCGAGGTCGAAGTGGACAGCGACGAAATGGCGCTGGTCGCAGTACCGACTTGCTGGGCGACCGAATACAGTTGGCTGCCGTTGATCGCGTCGGTACTGGTGGAGGTCACTTGACCCGCGGCGACATTGGTGACTTGTCGTTCCTTGCCGGCATCACCCACGCTGACGACGCCGACTGGCTTGGCGCCAGCGAATCCGCTGAACGTCACGCCGTTGACGGTCGCGCTGCTCGTGGGCGTTGCCGCGACGGTCTTCGAGTCGGCGCCAAGTGCGACGGAGTCGTCTGTGCTGGCGACCGCGCCGAGGCCGATGGCGACGGAGTTGATCGTGCTGGCGACGGCGCCCGAGCCAATGGCGACAGCGTCGGTGCCCGTTGCGGTGCTGTCGGCGCCGGTCGAGTTCGCGTGGAAGTACTTGATGCCCTGGCTGTTGATGTTGTTGATCGCCGAGCCGACGCTGTTGGCGGTCGACGTCGTGCCGTTCGCGTTGTATGTGGTGTACGACGGGGCCGAAACCTTGCCTGTCGTCGGGTCGTACGTCGAACCGCCGCCAAGTGCCGAGGCGGTGCTGCTGCCGAGGTTGTCCGTCTTCGTCGAGACCGTGCTCAGGCCGGTGGACAGCGAGTTGATGCCGGTCGAGGTCGAAGTCGACAGCGACGAGATCGAGCTGTTAGCTGACGAGAGGCCGGTCGACGTGGAAGACGACAACGACGTGATCGAGCTGTTTGCCGAGCTGAGGCCGGTGGACAGCGAATTGATGCCGGTCGAGGTCGACGTGGACAGCGACGAGATCGAGCTGTTAGCCGACGAGAGGCCGGTCGACGTGGAAGTCGAAAGCGATGTAACCGAGCTGTTTGTCGAGCTGAGGCCGGTGGACAGCGAGTTGATGCCGGTCGAGGTCGAGGTCGAGAGTGACGTGATCGAGCTGTTAGCCGACGAGAGGCCGGTCGACGTGGAAGACGACAACGACGTGACCGAGCTGTTAGCCGAGCTGAGGCCGGTGGACAGCGAGTTGATTCCGGTCGAGGTCGAAGTCGACAGCGACGAGATCGAGCTGTTGGCCGACGAGAGGCCGGTAGACGTCGAAGTCGAAAGCGACGTAACCGAGCTGTTAGCCGAGCTGAGGCCGGTGGACAGCGAGTTGATGCCGGTCGAGGTCGACGTGGACAGCGACGAGATCGAGCTGTTAGCCGACGAGAGGCCGGTAGACGTGGAAGTCGAAAGCGACGTAACCGAGCTGTTTGTCGAGCTGAGGCCGGTGGACAGCGAGTTGATGCCGGTCGAGGTCGACGTGGACAGCGACGAGATCGAGCTGTTGGCCGACGAGAGACCCGTCGACGTGGAAGTCGAAAGCGACGTAACGGAGCTGTTTGCCGAGCTGAGGCCGGTGGACAGCGAGTTGATGCCGGTCGAGGTCGACGTGGACAGCGACGAGATCGAGCTGTTGGCCGACGAGAGACCCGTCGACGTGGAAGTCGACAGCGACGTAACCGAGCTGTTTGCCGAGCTGAGGCCCGTCGACAGCGAATTGATACCCGTCGAAGTCGAGGTCGACAGGGAGCCGATCGAGCTATTAGCCGAGGAGAGACCCGTCGACGTGGAAGCCGAAAGCGACGTAACCGAGCTGTTTGTCGAGCTGAGGCCGGTGGACAGCGAGTTGATGCCGGTCGAAGTCGAGGTCGACAGGGAGCCGATCGAGCTATTAGCCGAGGAGAGACCCGTCGACGTGGAAGTCGAAAGCGACGTAACGGAGCTGTTTGCCGAGCTGAGGCCGGTGGACAGCGAATTGATGCCGGTCGAGGTCGACGTGGACAGCGACGAAATCGAGCTATTAGCCGACGACAGGCCCGTCGAAGCCGACGTCGACAGGCTCGTGATGCTCGACGTCGTCGTGCTCGCAACCGAATAGAGCTGGCTGCCGTTGATCGCGTCGGTGCTGGTGGCCGTGACGAGGCCCGCCGCGACGTTCTGGATACGGCGTTCCGAGCCCGACTGCCCGACGCTGACGACACCGCCCGCCGAATTGGCGCCGGCGAAGTTGCCGAACGTCTGACCGCCGATCGTGGCGCTGCTGACGGTGGTGGTGCCGCCGGACGTCGCCGTTGCCGCACTGGTCGTCAGCGCGTTGTAGCCGAGGGCGACCGAGTTTGCGACGCTCGCGGTCGAATTCGAACCGAGTGCCGTGCCGTAGCTTCCGGACGCCACGGCTGCCGCGCCGACCGCGACCGCGCCGGCGCTGCCGCTGGCCGTCGAGCCGTTACCGAGCGCGAGTGCGTCCGTGCCGCTTGCGATCGAGTTGGCGGCAAAGCTGCCGACGTTACCGAGCGCGATTGCGCCGGTGCCGTTCGCGGTTGCCGCATTGCCGACGGCAATCGCACCGTTGGTACCCGTCGCCGAGGCCGAGCTGCCGATGGCGACGGAACTGTTGGTCGCCGTGCTGCTGTTGCCGAGCGCGATGGCGCCGGAGCCGTTCGACGTGTCGTTCGCGCCGATTGCCAGCGCGCCCGTACCGGTGGCGCTGTTCGGATCGCCGATCGCAACGGCGCCGTCGCCGCTTGCGCTCTGGCCTCGGCCGATCGCGACCGCGCCGCCGGCCGAGGTCGCGCTGTTCGCCGTCGTGCCCGACGAGCCGATTGCCACGTTTCGGCCCGTTGCGCCGGAGACGACGCCGTCGCCTTGCGCGATGCCATACGCACCATTGACCGTCGCACCACGGCCAACTGCAATACCCGACGTGGCGGCCGACGCGACGGACGATTGCCCGCCGATCGCGATGCCATCCGACGCGGCAGACTGCGCGCCCTTCGTCGCGTTGCTGCCGATTGCGACCGCGCCGGCGCCCGAAGCGATGGTCGAGTTCGCATATGAAAGCGGGGTGGTGCCATTACCGGCTGCACCGCCGATCGCGACCGAATTCAATGCGTTGGCCGTTGCCCCGAAGCCGAGCGCGGTAGAACCGGCGCCGCTGGCGGTCGACTCGAGACCGGCGGACGTGCCCCAGAGCGCGGCAGATGACAGGAAGCCCGTCGCCGTACCGCCGGTGCCGGTGACTTGCGCGAATGCCCCATAAGCCGTGGCCGCGAGATTGTTGTTGCCGCTGGAGTTACAGCCCGCAACCGTGGAGTAAGTGCCGGATCCGTCGACGGGATAGGCATTGGTGTTGCCTGTCGTCGTGCGGCCGACGGTGCCGTTGCCACCGCTCGACGTACACGACGAAACGGTGAATTGGCTACCGTTGGTCGTGCCTGGAACGAAGGTATTGGCGCCGGCGAGCGACGGGAGCATTGCGACGGCGGCCAATACTGCGGCAGTGACGGCCGACTTGTTCGGCTTGCCCCGTGCCGAATCGTGTTCCGATGCCGCGACCCAGGCGCCAAGCGCTTCGTTCCAGATCGAGCGGTATGTGCGGTTCATGTCCTGCTACCTCCAAATGTGCACGCCACACACCGGTCTCTTTTGTTAGAGGGTTACTCCGTGCGCTCGCGCGAATCTCAAAATTGATGGGCGGAGTTTATTGGAGGAGGATTTTAGAGATTGACAAACAGTGATAAATGAACCGTTTTGAAAGTTAAAGAATGGTTAATGCATCGAGTTTTGATGTACTGGGTGTGAATTAATTTGAAAGATGTAAGAATGTGTCGTGTAGGGTTTGAATTTTTCTGGCGAGACGCTACATTATATATAAAAATCAATGACTTACGATGGTTGTGTGCGATGGGCAACAGATCGAATCGACTCAAAAGTAAGACAAATGAAATAGCAAACGTTTGCGCAACCCTGCATTCTTTCATTTCAGTAAGGATTGTTTGGCTATGACGAGATAATATATTTGCCTAATTATTAACTTGTTAAATGTTTGGTGTAAATTGAATTGGTTTTTGTATTTGGAGATTATTTTATAATCGAATTTACCTGGCACGAGGCGCATTGGGTTGTGCCGATCTGCGCATCCAGCCCGGCGCGGGGGCCCGTGCGACGGGCGTTCCGGGCCGCCCGATCCGTCGAAGTTGTAAAAAAGTGCTACGGAGCGACAAATGAAACAATTCGCGGCAATTTATCGGATTTGTCCTATTGACGATCGCGTTGGCACCGGTGTTAGAGCGGAATCGGTGCGCACGCCGGAAGTCGAGCAGGCAGGGGGAGCGGCTGTTTCGCGGGGTGTGTCGACAGGTCGTCAAAGACCGCAGGTCGGCGTCGGGTCGGCGGCGGTCGAAATGTCAGATGGAGGGTGCGACAATTTGTCCGTCATGCCGTCGGCGGCTCGACGTATCGAAGAAAAATAGGGATTGATCGAATGTATCGCGCACGCCACATTCGGTCCACGGGCGTGGACCCGACCGGGGGCTTGCCGCATGACCGGCGGCAAGCCTTCGACTTCACTTCTTCAGAAACCGCAGCGCGAACCGCGCCATCCGCGGCACGAACATCGGGCGCAGCAGGCGCTTGTCGTATCCGGCCATCCGCCGGTCGTTCTCCGCGAGACACAGCTCGATCAGCTCGCGCGGGTTCAGCGCATCGCCGATGTCCGCGGTGCCGGTAGCCGGGAAATTCGCGTCACGCGCGGCGCCGTCGGCATCGATGCCGCGCGCGATGCTCATGCGGTCGCGGATCAGTTGCACCCACACGGCCGCCACGCGGGCGAAGAACCACGGCCGGCGCCACCACGGCATCGTGCGCCAGTACCACGCGTACCAGTTCACGAAGAACAGGATGTGGCGGCCTTCTTCCTGGATCACGGGCTCGAAGGTTTCGACCAGTTCGGGCGGGAAATAGCCGGAGCGCTGCGCGGAGCGGAACAGGCCGAACGCGAAAAAGCTGTCGATGCATTCGCTGAAGCCCGTCATCATCCACGACCATTCGGGGTCCTTCGGTGCCGGATAGGGCGGCTCGGGCGCCAACTGGATGCCGTACGCCTCGACGAGCTTCGACAGCACGACCTTGTGGCGGGCTTCCTCGCCGCCGTCCATCTCGAGCGCGCGGCGCAGCAGCGGATCGTCGACCGTCGCGGCGTAGGTCGCCACGCGGATCGACGCGCGGCCTTCGGTTTGCACCGCGATGTCCCAGATCGGCAGCGACGTGAGCCGCCTGAGTTCGGCCGGCTGGAGTGCCGGCCAGTCGATCACGGCCGGCTTGTACGGGTTGTGTGTGTCGAGCAGCATCCGACAGAACATCTGCTTGTGCGCATCGGAACCGATCCGGACCGAACCTTGCCTCTCGAAGGTCCAGTTGCGCATCGCGTGATCTGCGGCTGCATGCTCTTCCTGCAGCGTGTCAGTCATGGCTATTGTTATGCGATTACGGATCGAAAGATTCTTGCACAGCTTCCGTCATCGCGTATTTTCGAGCGGCCATGGGCACGCCGGCCCCGCGGATGTCACGCGTTCGTGTCGACCCAGAGGCGGCCCCAGCGCGACGCGTAGGCGAGGGCGTGTTCTTCCTCGAAGAAGAAATCGATGGCGTCGAACGACACGGAGCGCGGCGACGGCCCGCCGTTCGCGCGTTCGATGGTCAGGTTGGCGGCGAACAGCCCGTTCGGCAACCGGGCGGCAGCGGGAGCGACTTCATAGCCCTTGTAGCGGATCGTACGGTTCATGGCGTGCGCGGAAAAAGTTCGGACTTTCAGCGTACGAAAACCTGCCGGCGGCGTGAACCAATCTTTCGGCCAATGCAAATCACGCAGCGGGCTGAATCGTTATCGGGGTGGTACGCGGAAACGGTATGTGCGAGAGGCGAAGACGGCGCGTCCGGCACATCGCCATGCGCGGGAAGACGCGCCGCGCGGCCCTGTCGAATCTTGTCGATCAGGGCCGCGCGGCGGAATGCGGAGGTTACTGGTTGGCGACCTTCAGCACGGGTGCGAGCGCATCGACCGACGCCGCGTGCGAGGCCGCACGATGCGACGCGAACGCGAGCGCGAATTCGGCCGCTTGCGCGCCGACCGTCTCGAGCTGTGCCACCACCTTCGGATCCGAGCAGCTGTCGGCGCTTTCGAAGCGCGTTTCCAGCGTGTTGACGGTGGCGCCGAACGGCGTCGGCCAGCCGCGCAGCGCATGAACGATCGAGCGCAGCGACGTCAGCACGGTGCCGGCCGCCTGCCAGCCGTACGCGGTGACGATCAGGCCGACCGCGCGGCCGTCGAGATACGGGCGTTCGTCCGCGCGCAGTTCCTCGAGCGTATCGAGCGCGTTCTTCACGAGACCGGACACGCCGCCGTGATAGCCGGGCGTCGCGATGATGATCGCGTCGGCCTGGCGCACGGCGTCGATCAGCTCGCGCTGCGCGTCGGTCAGCGTTTTGTGTTCGGGGGCGTAGTGCGGCAGCGTATGCAGGAACGGGCCGTCGAACAGGCGCGTGCGTGCGCCGGCGGCCTGCGCGCCGCGCAGTGCGAACGACAGTGCGCGTTCGGTGGACGATGCGGCTCGGGTGGTCCCGCCGATGCCGACGACGAACGGGCGGCGGTGTTGATCGAATGCAGTCAAGGGGCGCTCCTGGGATTGGCTTGCCCGGCTAAGCACAGGCTTAAAACCAGATGGTAACGACCCCGTCGCCACTCTGAAAACGACTTTTCGTTCTATCGATATGCCGCGTGGCGGGGGCAATCGTGTGCGCGGCCGCGCAGATCGATAGCAGAAATGCTTGGTTGGGACGGTGCGCCACGGTCGATAAGATGGACTCGTCTCCTCCATGATGTCTCTACTGACATGGGTTGGCCCCGCCGCGCGGATGCAGGCGGGGCTTTTTTTCGTCCTCGACCGGAAAACGGGGTGCGATGCGCGGCGGCGCGGCCCGTTACTCGAACACCGGCCGGAAGAAGCTGCGCTCGTAGCTGACGATGCAGCGCGTTTCCTCCGCGTAGCGGAACGCGGCCTGGCAGGCCGGATCGTCCTTCGAGCGTTCGCGGTAACGCTCGTATTCGGCGAGGCTCGGGAACGAGAACATCGCGAGCGCGATGTTGCTCGCGCCTTCGGACGGCAGGAAGTAGCCGTGATGCGTGCCGCCGAACTGCTCGACGAGCGGAATCCACATCTTGCCGTAGGTTTCGAATTCGACGAGTTTGTACGGATCGACGACGTAGCGAAGGAAGCAGGTGATCATGGGCGCTCGCGATGCGGTGACGGAGCAGCGAGTCTGGAGTGTGGGATGGCACGTGTCAACGGCGTGCGCGCCGGGGACGGGCCTCCCCGCGCGACTTCATGGCGTGCTCGGTTGCTTGCGCGAACAACGACCGGTGCTTCGATGCGTTCGCCAAGACGCGCACGCTGCATCGGAACGCACCGTCTCCATCACGTCCTCCGCCACCCGCGCTACCCCGGGATTTTTACGACATTTTTTCTTGCGACGGCTGCCGGCGCGCTCCTAGACTTCGTGCATCTTCACCACGGAGCCTGGCCATGTCGATACCCTGGAACGCGATCGCCGAACGCACCCCTGCCGCACCGCCTTTGGCGTGCGCCGATCGGGTGATCGTCCGGCGTTTCGATCCGGCAGTCGACAGCTATGCACAACTCACGCCGATGCTGCACCGCGCGTTCGCGCGACTCGGTGCGATGGGGCTCAATTGCACGTGCGTCGATCAGGACGAAGACGTCACGCGCCGCCGCGCGGAAGCGGGCGAATGCTATGTCGCCGTGTGCGGCGGGCGTGTCGTCGGCACGGCCACGCTGTATGCGACCGATCCGTCGTCGGCCTGCTCGTTGTACCGGCGCGAAGGCGTCGCGAGCGTGCGTCAGGTGGCGGTGGACCCGGCTTGCCAGAGCCGCGGGATCGGCGCGTTGCTGCTGTCGTTCGCCGAGCAGTGGGCCGCGTTGCGCGGCTATGCGCTGCTCGCGCTGGATACGCCGCATCCCGCTGCGCACCTGCTGGCGTTCTATGGTGCGCAGGGTTTCGAGGTGGTCGACGTGATGCGTTTCGCCGGCAAGTGCTACGACAGCGCGATCCTGTGCAAACGGCCCGTTGCACGTGCGGCACGCCGCGTGTTGCCGGCAGCGCGGCTGGCTGCGCGCGTGGCGGCGGTGCGGCGTGTCATGCAGGCGGGGGCGCCGCGCATCGTCGCGATGGCCCGGCGCGAGTCGGGCTGGCGTCGCGCCGGACGTTTCGCGGCGCGCCGAGCGGCCGGTGCGGCCAGTCGTCGGTCGTCGCCGTGGCGGCCGCGTCAGCACGGCCGCTTCGTGGCGCGATAGCGGCGGGCAGGGCGCCTGCTCGTGCCGCAGGCGCGTCGCGTGGCCTTCCCGCGAAGACGGGGCGCGGATCGCTCGATGAACCGGTGTGGTCACGCGCCGCGATGGCCGAAGGAACGAACCTGCTCGATGAACGCCGCGTCGAGCGGCACGCAAACGCGTGTTTGCGTCATTCGGCGCGGTCGCGCGTCTCGCCGCCGCCTTTCGCGAGGCGCCATGCGATCGCGCCGAGCACGCCGACCGCAATCACCAGTGCGCCCCACAGCACGTAGCGGCGCCCGGCATCCGCATCGGCGGCTGCCGCCGGCGCGACCGCGGACACCGGCAGCGCCGCGCCGACGCGGGCGGGCCGCACTTCCGGCGCCATGCCGACCAGCAGTGCGTCGCGGCTCACGGCCGACGACACGAGCGACGCATCGCCGACGCCGAGCGTAAACGGCGGCGTGCCGCGCGCGACGAAGGTCAGCGCGGCCGGATGCCAGCCGATCGCGACGGCCGGCTGGCCGCCGCCGAGCCCGCCGTTGCGCATGTCGACGACGATTCGCCACGCGCGATCCGTATTCGCGACGAACTCGAACGGCGGATTGCGCTGCTCGCCGCCCTTGCCCTGCAGCCGGAACAGCACGGCGGACGCCACGTCGCGCCACGGCGCCTGCGCATCGGCGCGGCTTTGCAGCGTCGCGCGCGCGACGGTGTTCGGCTGCGGCAGGTCGATGCGCACGCGGTCGACCGGATACGCGCCGTCGGTGTCGAACAGATACTCGCCGGGCGCACCGCCGGCGCGTATCCGCACGGCATCGCGCCACTGGCGCGGCACGGACGCCGTGTCGGTGCCGCGCGCGTCGCGCGGATGCGTCTCGACGTCGATCGACGCGATCGCGGGCGCGCCGTCGAGCCAGTCGAGCCGCAGGTAGCGCGGCGCCGCGCCTTCGAGCGCGATGCGCTCCTGCACCAGCATGTCGTTGCCGCGGCCGACCTTCAGCAACTGCGTGCTGCCGAGCGCTCGCCAACTGCGCAGGTCGTCGCTGGCTTCGACGGACACGCGCCCCTGGTAGCTGTCGTCGTCCACGTGCACGAGCAGTGCATCGATGCTGCCGTCGGCATGCGACAGGTCGACGAGATCCGCGCCGTGCCTGCCGTCCGAAGGCGTCGCGACGGCCGCGCGCAGCGCGCCGTCCGGGCCGACCGTCACGCCGAGCGGCGCATTGCCGTGTTCGGCGCGGACGGGCGGCAGCGGGAACCAGTGCACCGGCGTGCGGGACGGCGGCACGCCGGATGCGGCCGCGGCGGGTGCATCGAGCGAGTACGGCACCGGCTCGCCCGCGCCGTTGAAGACGCGCACGTCGCCGAGGTCGTCGCGCCGGCTCGCCGCATACACGGGCTGCGGCACGGTGAGCTGGTAATACGCGGCGCTGCCGTCGAGGTCGAGCGCGAAGCGCTGCGTGACGCGGCCGGCGTTCGGCGCGCCGTCGGCTGCCGCGAACGACGCGAGCAGGCTCAGCCCGAACAGGGCGGCGAGTCGTTTCATGGCTGGCCGTCCTGTTGCGCGGCGGCCTTCGGCGGCAGCGGCGAGAAATAGCCGATCAACAGCAGCAGCACGCCGATACCGATGAACGACACGATGCGCTCGATGCCGGTGACGTGCGACAGGTCGAACAGGAACAGCTTGACGACCGTGAGCGCGAGCAGCGCGGCGCCGATGAACCACAGCGGTCGCAGCCCGCGGCGCGTGGCCCAGATCGTGATCGCGAGCGCGCAGACCGTCCAGTACACGGACACCGACGCCTGCACGAGCGTCGACTCCGCCATCGCGCCGAATTCGTACGGCACGCCGGCCCAGTGATGCAGCGTGCGCAGCAGGATCGCGTTCAGCCACAGGAACCCGGTCGCGCCGCCCGCACCCAGCAACTCGACGCGATACGCGTCGAACGACCAGCCGAGCCTGCGCGCGCGCATGAACCACGACGCGGCGAGCGCATAGACGACCGCGAGCACGAGATCGAGCGGATTGAACAGCGGTACGCGCGCCCAGCTTCCGCCGTCCTGCGTGAAGTTCGCGTAGAAGGTCCACGCCCACATCACGACGATCAGCGGCAGCGACGCGAACGCACAGAGGCGGGCGATGCCGTCGCGGCGCGTGAGCCACATTCCGGCGAATGCGAACAGGCTCCAGCCGACCATGAACACCTGCTGGATGCCGAACGACGACAGCACGGTGTCGATGTCGTAGCCCAGGTGGAAGCGGTGATGCAGCGTGCGCAGCAGCAGCGCGTTGAACCACAGGAATACGGTCGCGATCGCCATATAGTCGACGACGCGCGGATGCCACGCGAGGCCGAGCGATTTCAGGCGACGCAGCCACGCGACGAACGCGACGAACACGAGACCCTGCGCGACGTCGAGCGGATTGAGCAGTGGCAGCCAGAAGAGCGGAGCGGCGTCACCGTCGCTCGCCGTGCTGGCGATGCTCCAGAGCCACAGCAGCGCCGCGAGCGGCGCGGCTCCCCACACCTGATACGCACGCGGGAACGCGGCGACCGGCCAGCGCAGGCGCGAGCCGGGGCCCGATACGAGCAGGAGCAGCGCGCCGAAGCCGTACGCCCATGCGCTCCAGCTCCACGCGCCTTCCGGGACGAACGTGCGCAGGCGCCAGAAACCCTCGAGCGACAACAGTCCGCACAGGGTCCAGAACGTCAGCGTATGCAGCGGCGCGAGAATGCCTGCTGCAACGGCGGACGCCGTGCCGTTCGCGGCGGCGGCGCCGGTCGTGCCGCGCGACTGGCGCCACAGCAGCGCGAGCCCCGCGCCGACGGCGATCGGCCACGCGAACGCGCCCATGCCCGACAGCGGCGCTTCGTGCGCGTCGAACGCGCGCAGCGCGAGCAGCGCCAGCACCGGCGTGAGCGCGAGCGCGGGCCATTCGGCGAGCGGCCATGCGAGCCGGCGGCGCGCGACGTGCGCGAGCCATGCGGTGCCGGCCGCGAACAGCGCGGTCGTATCGACGACGAAGCGGTCGGCATGCAGGTCGACATGGCGGCTCGCATAGACGAGGATCTCGTGCAGCCCGCCGCTGACCCACCACAGCAGCCCCCACGCGGCGGCCGCGACACCGATCTCCGGCATCCATGCGTGCCACGCGCGCGCTTCGCCTCGCCCGTGCAGCCACCAGCCGGTGAACAGGCCGACGAGCGCGATCAGCAGCATCGCGATATACGGGCTGTTGAGCACCGGCAGCGCGGCCGTGTCGGCCGGGCCCAGCAGGCTCGTGAAGAACGCGCCGGCCGCGGCGACCTGCATCAGCAGCCCGAAGCCGAACGCGAGCAGGCGCTTCTGGCGCACGCCGAGCCACACGACGGCCGCGCCTTCGATGGCCCACGCGGCGCTGGTCGTCGGCCCCGAGAACGCGAGCGGCACCGCGAGCGTCGCGAAGATCACCGCGAGCGCGAGCATCGATTCGAACAGCAGGCCGAGGCGGTCGCGGCGGCGCGCGAGCCATGCGGCGACCGCGACGTAGAACGCCGACAGCGCGACCGCGCTCCACGCGAGCCCGAACGGCATGCCTTTGACGAGCGACGCCTGCAGCGCGGTCGCGACGATCGGCGTGCCGAACACGAGCGTGCCGTCCACGTAGTGTCGCAGCGCGAGTTCGCGTTTCACCGCATACAGCAGCGCGATGCCGACATACATCAGGAAGAACAGGATGAGGAACGGCTCGGTGCTCGCGAACAGCGCGGGACGATAGGCGGTCACGCCCCACGCGGAGCCGATCGTGAACGTGAACACGAAGCCGAGCAGGTTCAGCGGGCGCCACGCCTTGAACCACGCGATCGCGAAGATCCCTGCGTTCAGCAGTGCGTAGTAGCTGAACAGCGCGACATGGTTGCCCTGGCCGGTCGACAGCAGGATCGGCGCGAGGAAGCCGCCCGCGCTGCCCATGAATGCGAGCGGCAGCGCGTTCTGCCGCACCGCGAGGAACGCGCTCAGCGCGCAGACCGCGACCATCAGCGGGAACGCGGCGCCGACGGGCAGCAATGCATACAGCTTGGTCGCGGCGAAGATCGTCAGGTACAGGATGCCGACGCCGCCGCCTTGCAGCACGAGGCCGTACGCGGCGCGACGCGCCCGCACGCGCCAGCCGATCGCGAGCAGCGCGGCCGCGGCGAGCGCCGTGCCCGCGAGGCGGAACTCGATCGGCAGCATGTCGTTGTCGGCCGCGTACTTGAGCAGGAACGCGACACCGAAGAACAGCACGATGATCCCGACGCGCACGACCGTGTTGCCGCCGAGCAGCCAGTCGCGCGCGGCGCCGAATGCGCGTTCGGCGATGCCGGGTTCACGGGGTGCGGGCGGGACAGCGCGGGCCGGTGCGGCCGGGGGGATCGTCGTGGTGTCGACGGGGGCAGGCGCGGATGCGGCCGGGCGCGCGGCGGTTGCCGGCGCGAGCGTCGAGGCGGGCGCCGGTGCCGAGGTGGAGGCCGATGTACCTGCCCGTGCGACAGCAGGTTGCGCGGGTGGTACGGGCGGTGTCGGGGAGTGCGCCGGCAGCGGGGCGGATGTGGCGCTCGCCGAAGCCGTGTGCGCGATGCCGCCGGAAGTCGCCGCGCCGGCCGTCGCGCCCGCGAGTTGCACACGCAGCGCGTCGAGTTCGCGCGTGAGCGTGTCGACGGTGGCTTCGAGGCGCGCGACGCGATCGGCGAGCGGTAACGGGGGCGGCGGCGTCGCGGAGACCGCGAACGCGTCGGGCGTGGCGCGCGGGTTCTGCTGCTTGCGTTGCCGCAGCGCGTGCCCGACGCAGAATCCGACGGCGGCCCCGAGCAGCGAGCCGCTCCCGGCCGAGAAATCCCCGATCAAGGCAGCGATGCCGCCCACGATGAAACCGATTACGGCGAATGCCCAGTTCAACGCCTTGCTCCCTCTCACTATCGTTATCGTCCTTCGATCGCGGATCGCACCGGATCGAGGCGGTTTCAGCACGGCCGGCAGGCGAACCGGCATGCGCGCGCCGTGCGGCTCGGCCCTCGTGCGAAAGGCCCGCGGCATCGTCGCGATCGGCGTGTTTGCGGGGAATGTATCACAGCGTGCCCGCGCCGAATTCCGGGGGTGACGCGGTATCGCGGCATGCGCCGTTCGGTGTCGCCATCCGGCTTTTTGCACGGTCATGCTTTTTACTGGCGAATGGATGCGCGCTTTCGTCTGAGCAGATCGACGCCGGAACGGACGTCGATTTGTCGCAAAACGACGCGTGCCCGATGCGACCTGACGCAAAACCTCATGTGCCGTTCGCCGCGCTGCTGCGCACAAGTCCGGCGGGCGATGCCCGTCGTTGCTGGCCGGGCGCGTATTGCGCTGCCGCAATCGGCGGCGCGGCCCGCCGGACGGGGCCGGAGGCTGTGTCGTATTTGCGCAAGCGTTTGTCGTAATTCGTCGGCAGGCCGGGGTTTTTTCTGGCAACTATGTAGGCACGCTATGACAAGCGCGAGTCCCCGCTACACGAGGAGAAGGTTTCGATGGATGCCCCCAAGGTTGTGGTCGAAGGTCTGTGCAAGGTGTTTGGAAGCAATCCGCAGCAGGCGCTCGACATGCTCGCCGCCGGCGCGACGAAGGACGATGTGCTCAAGCGCACCGGTCAGGTCGTCGGCGTGCACAACGTCTCCTTCGATGTGCAGGAAGGCGAAATTTTCGTGCTGATGGGCCTGTCCGGCTCCGGCAAGTCCACGCTGATCCGACTCGTGAACCGGCTGGTCGATCCGAGCGCCGGCAAGGTGCTGATCGACGGGCTCGACGTCGCGTCGGCGCGCCGCTCGGCGCTGACCGCGCTGCGCCGCAAGGACATGAGCATGGTGTTCCAGTCGTTCGCGCTGATGCCGCATCGCACCGTCGTGTCGAATGCCGCGTTCGGGCTCGAAGTCGCGGGCATGGGCAAGAAGGAGCGCGAGCGCCGCGCGATGGAAGTGCTCGAGCAGGTCGGCCTCGCGCCGTTTTCGCACAAGCTGCCGTCCGAGCTGTCGGGCGGCATGCAGCAGCGCGTCGGCCTCGCCCGCGCGCTGGCCGTGAACCCGTCGCTGATGATCATGGACGAGGCGTTTTCCGCACTCGATCCGCTCAAGCGCCGCGAAATGCAGGACGTGCTGCTGCAACTGCAGAAGGAACAGCGTCGCACGATCATGTTCGTGTCGCACGATCTGGAGGAAGCGCTGCGCATCGGCAACCGCATCGCGATCATGGAAGGTGGCCGCCTCGTGCAGGTCGGCACGCCGCAGGACATCATCGCGAACCCGGCCGACGATTACGTGCGCGCGTTCTTCGACGGCATCGACACCAGCCGCTATCTCACGGCCGGCGACCTGATGCAGACGGGCGCCGTGCCGCTCGTGTCGAAGTGCGATGCCGCGAACGTCGCGGCGTCGCTGAACGGCAGCGCCGAATACGCGTTCGTGCTCGATGCCCAGCGCAAGATCCGCGGCTTCGTCACGCGCGACGCGATCGGCCAGGACACGCCGTCCGTGCGGCCGATCGAAAGCATCCGGCGCGATGCGTCGCTCGACCATGTCGTCGCGCGCGTGGTCGCGAGCCCGAATGCACTGCCGGTCGTCGACGACGACGGCTGCTACTGCGGCTCGGTCGATCGCGCGCTCATCCTGAAGGCCATCACGCGTTCGCGAGGCTCCCATGTCTGAAATGATTCCGCTCGGTAGCTGGGTCGACCAGTCCGTTCACTACCTGCTCGACCACGACGCGAAGACGTTCGACGCGATCGGTCAGGCGATCGAAGGGCTCGCCGCATTCGTCGAGCATGGCCTGCAGGCGATCCCGATGTGGTTGATGATGGCGATCTTCATCGGCGTCGGGCTGTGGCGGGTGGGCTGGCGCTTCGCGCTGTTCACCACCGCGTCGCTGCTGCTGATCTTCGCGACCGGCTTCTGGGACCAGACGGTCATCACGCTCGGGCTCACGCTGTCGTCGACGATCATCAGCCTCGTGCTCGGCATTCCGCTCGGCATCTGGGCCGCGAAGAGCAAGTGGGTCGCCGCGATCGTGCGCCCGATCCTCGACCTGATGCAGACGATGCCGGCCTTCGTCTACCTGATTCCGGCCGCGATGCTGTTCGGTCTCGGCCGCGTGCCGGGGATCCTGTCGACGGTGATCTTCGCGATGCCGCCCGCGGTGCGCCTCACGAGCCTCGGCATCCGCCACGTGAACCGCGAGATCGTCGAAGCCGGCCAGGCGTTTGGCTGCACGCCGTGGCAACTGCTGTACAAGGTGCAGTTCCCGAACGCGCTGCCGTCGATCATGCAGGGCGTGAACCAGACGATCATGATGGCGCTGTCGATGGTGATCATCGCGTCGATGGTCGGCGCGGGCGGCCTCGGCAACGACGTGCTAGCGAGTATCCAGCGCCTCGACATCGGTCTCGGCTTCGAAAGCGGTCTGTCGGTCGTGCTGCTCGCGATCATTCTGGACCGCATCACCGAGAGCTTCGGCCGCGCACCGGGCACCGTGAAGGCGCCGCTGTTCTCCGGCCTCAAGCAGCTGTTTCGCGTGAAGGCCGCGCCCGCACAGGCCTGATCTTCGGCGGCCAGGAGCGACCTGGCCGCACACCCTGAATAGATAACGGTTCCCGCGGCTTCGGCCGCGGGGCTGGCCCCCTGCAACCTCCTCGCCAGGAGACCGATGTGACGTCCGCCGTCGCTGTCGCGCCCGCCGCCTGCGTTTCACCGGTTTCGTCCCTCGCCCATTTCGGCTTCCTGACGCTGCCGAACTTCTCGATGATCGCGTTCTCGAGCGCGGTCGAAGTGCTTCGGATGGCGAACTACGTCGGGCGGGCGGAACACTACAAGTGGTCGATCTACTCGCTCGACGGCGCGCCCGTGCATGCCAGTAACGGCATCGCGGTGCGGCCCACGCAGGCGCTCGACTACGACAACCTGCCCGACGTGATGATCGTGTGCGGCGGCATCCGCATCCGCGACGTGGTCGACGAGGGCGCGCGCGATACGCTCGCGGCGCTCGCCGAACGCGGGCTGCCGCTCGGCGGCATCTGCACGGGCGCCTATGCGCTGATGTCGAGCGGGTTGCTCGACGGCTATCGCTGCACCGTGCACTGGGAAAACCTGTCCGCGCTGCATTCCGAATTTCCGCGGGTGGGCTTCGCCGACGAGTTGTTCGTCGTCGATCGCGACCGGCTCACCTGCACCGGCGGCACCGCGCCGCTCGACCTGATGCTGAACCTCGTCGGCATGCGCTTCGGCCAGCAACTGGCCGCGCAGGTATCCGAGCAGTTCATCCTCGAGCGCATCCGCAGTTCGACCGATACGCAGCCGATTCCGGTCGATGCGCGGGTGGGCTTCTCGCGCGCGGAGCTGATCGAGGTCGTGCGGCTGATGGAGGCGAACATCGAGGAGCCGCTGTCGCTCGAGGAACTCGCGCGGCTCGTGCGGCTGTCGCAGCGGCATCTGCAGCGCATGTTCAAGGTGTACCTGAACGTTTCGCCGACCCACTATTACCTGACGCTGCGCCTGAAGCGCGCACGCGACCTGCTGCGCACGACCGATGCATCGATCGCGCGCGTGACGACGGTCTGCGGGTTTCATTCGCCGTGCCATTTCAGCAAGGCATACCGCGCGCAGTTCGGCCATGCACCGAGCTACGAGCGCCGGCTGCCGGGGCGCTGAACGGGCGGTCATTCGGTCCGCGACGTCGCCGGGATCGCGGCGCGCGGCTTCAATAAACGATCCCGCATTCAAGCAAACGACATCACTTTGAGGAGAAGCAAGATGAAGCGCCTATTGATCGCAGCGGTGTGCGGGATCGGGGTGGCCGCGCCGATGTCGGCCGTTTATGCGGCCGATCCGCCCGTATGCAAGAACGTGCGCTTCGCCGATGTCGGCTGGTCCGACATCGCGGCGACCACGGGCCTCGCGTCGACGATGCTGCAGGGGCTCGGCTACAACCCGACGAAGACGATCGCGTCGGTGCCGATCACGTTCGCCGGGATCAAGAGCAAGCAGATCGACGTGTTCCTCGGCTACTGGTCGCCGACGATGGACCCGATCATCCAGCCGTTCACGAAGGCCGGCACGATCAAGGTGCTCGCGACGCCCAACCTGACCGGCGCGAAATACACGCTCGCGGTGCCCGACTACGTGTACCAGGGCGGCCTGAAGTCGTTCGCGGACATCCAGAAGTACGCGGACAAGCTCAACGGCAAGATCTACGGGATCGAGCCGGGCAACGACGGCAATGCGCTGATCAAGAAGATGATCGACGGCAACCAGTTCGGCCTCGGCAAGTTCAAGCTGGTCGAATCGAGCGAGGCCGGGATGCTGGTCGAGGTGAATCGCGCGATCCGCGACAAGCAGTGGATCGTCTTCCTCGGCTGGGAACCGCATCCGATGAACGTGCAGATGAAGATCGACTACCTGACCGGCGGCGACGACGTGTTTGGCCCGAACTACGGCGAGGCGAAGGTGCTGACGGCGACGCCGCCCGACTACTCGCAGCGCTGCCCGAACGTCGCGAAGTTCGTGTCGAACCTGCAGTTCACGACGTCGATCGAGAACCACGTGATGGTGCCGATCATGAACAAGCAGGATCCGAACAAGGCCGCCGCCGAATGGCTGAAGGCGAATCCGCAAGCCCTCGACAAGTGGCTCGCGGGCGTGACGACGCTCGACGGCAAGCCGGGCCTGCCGGCGGTGAAGGCGTACCTCGGCGTGCATTGACGGTGACCTGTCGGGCTTGGCGGTTGCGACCCAAAACCTGACGTGCATGATGAGCCGGCGCAAGCAGGGTGCCCTGCTTGCGCCGGTTTTTTGCTGCCCGCTTCGCGCTTGGCCCGACCGCTGGCCGGCGATGCGCTAGACTGCTCGATCCCGATCGAGGAGACGGCAATGACCCGCAGCACGCTCGATACATCCGGATGGCAATCGGCAGCCGCCACGCGACCGAATGGCGCGACCGCTTCGGTCGATGCTGGCTGCAACCGGGCGATCCCGCACCGCGGCCGTTCATTCGCATGAAGCGCATCGAGCAAGTCGTGCTCGCCGCCGATCTCGCGGGCACGGCGGTGTTCGCGATCGAGGGCGCCAATGCGGCGATCGGCGCCGGACTCGACCTGTTCGGGGTGATGGTGCTGTCGCTCGTCGTCGCGCTTGGCGGCGGCGTGATTCGCGACCTGCTGATCGGCGCCCGCCCGCCGAGCGCCGTGAGCGACTGGCGTTATCCGGCGCTCGCGTTCGCCGCCGGGCTGTTCGCGTTCGTGTTTCATGCGCGGGTCGCGTCGTTCCCGCCGTCGCTGCTGACGGCGCTCGATGCGGCCGGCCTCGCGTTGTTCGCGGTCGCGGGCGCGGTGAAGGCGCTGGAATTTCGCGTCCACCCGTTCATCGCCACGCTGATGGGCGCCGTGACCGGCTGCGGGGGCGGCGTGGTGCGCGATCTGCTGCTCGCACGGATACCGGTCGTGCTGGTCACCGACATCTACGCGAGCGCGGCGCTGCTCGGTGCGGTCGTCGTCGTGTCGTGCCGGCGACTCGGTTGCCCGCCCGTCGTCGCGGCCGTGCTGGGCGGCGTCGCGTGCTTTGCGCTGCGAATGGCGGCGGTGCGCTTCGGCTGGCAGTTGCCGAAAATTGCCGCGGGGGCGTAAGCGCCCGACTCACGATCCCTTCGTCGCCGCCGGCACGTCGAACACGCGATCGAACGCCCACTGGAACACGAACGCGTAGCAGAAGAAGAACGCGAACAGCCCGATGTCGACGACGAACGCGTCGAACCACGAGATGTCGAGCCACCCCGACACGACCGGCACGAGGATGAAGATCAGTCCGCCCTCGAATCCGGTGGCGTGCAGGATGCGCCGCCCGAGCGTACGCGCCGGCTGTCGGCGCGACGCTTCCCAGCGCTCGAACAGTGCGTTGAAGATCAGGTTCCACAGCATCGCGATCGCCGACATCGTCGCCGACAGCGCACCCGAGTAGACGAGGTCCTGCTTGAAGATCGCCGCGATCACGGGCGAGATGCAGGAAATGGCGATCGCTTCGTAGAGCACCGCCTGCGTGATCCTGCGCGGTAGGCCTTGCACGGGTTCCTCCGGTTCGACGGCGGCGTCATGCCGCAACGTCCCGCAAGGCTAGCCGCGTTGCGCACCCGCTTCAATTCACCTAATCTCACCCGGATTGAATCCAATTCAACCCGGCCGCATCCGGCCCGCGAGGCTCCGTGTTCTCGAAAATTCCCCTGACCGCATTACGTGTATTCGAAGCGTCGGCACGGCTCGGCACGTTCAAGGCTGCCGCGGACGAGTTGTCCGTGACGCCGGCGGCCGTGTCGCACCAGATCAAGGCGCTCGAGAGCCGCGTCGGCGTGCTGCTGTTCGAGCGCGGCGCGGGCGGCGTGCGGCTGACCGAAGAAGGCGAGCGGCTGTTTCGCGCGAGTCACGATGCGTTGCTGGCGTTGAGCCGCGGGCTCGACGCGGTGCGTCCGGAGGCGGCCGACGAGCGCACGCTCGTGCTGACCACGACGCCGGCCTTTGCGGCGATGTGGCTGATTCCGCGTCTCGGTGCGTTTCGCCGCGTCGATCCGCATCTGCACATCAAGGTCGAAACCGGAAACGCGCTCGTCGATCTCGAACGCGATGCACGGATCGATCTCGCGATTCGCGCGACGTCGCGCCAGTTTCCCGCGCTGCACGAGATTGCGTTGATCGACGAGTACTTCGGCGCGTATGCGGCCGCCGGGTTCGATGCGCATCGCACGGACGCGCCGCTCGATCTGATCGAGACCGTGTGGGACACGCCGCTGCCCGTGTCGGTCGACTGGGCGTCGTGGTGCCGTGCGGCGGGCCGGCAAGCGTGGCTCGAACGCGCGGTGTTTCGCCATTACGACGACGAGCATTACGCGTTGCAGGCCGTGCTGCACGGGCAGGGTGTCGCGCTGCTCAGCTCCGTGCTGGCCGCCGAGCATGTCGAGCGCGGCGCATTGATGCCGATCGATCCCGCGGTGCGGCTCGACGGCGCGCGCTTCGTCGCGCTGTGCCGGCCGGGGCGGGAGCGCGAGCCGCAGGTCAGGCGGTTTCTCGACTGGCTCGAAGCGGAAATCGCCCGGACCCGCGACGCGGTGGCGCGGATCGCGCCCGATGAGCGCCGCGCCGCTACCCGAAGCTGACGCAATAGACCGGCGGCAAGTGCGCCGATATCTGTTGCCAGTGCTCGCCGCCATCGGCGGACGTCCATAGTCCGCCCGTCGTCGACGCCATCGCGAGGCGCGTGCCGGAATCGTCCACCGCGAGCCCGTGCCGGTACACGAGGTCGTACGCCGGCGCGGCCGGCAACCCGTTCGACAGACTCTCGAAACTGCGGCCGCCGTCGCGCGTGCGCGTGACGACGAACCGGCCGTTCACCGGGATCCGGCACGCGTCCTTCACGGCCGGCACGAACCACGCGGTATCCGGTTCGTGCGGATGCACGGCCACCGCGAAACCGAAGCTCGATGGCTCGGCCTCGATGCGCCGCCAGTGTTCGCCGCCGTCGGTCGAGCGGAAGATCGCGCAGTGATGCTGGGTCCACAGCACGTCCGGGTTGGCCGCGCACTGCACGACGCGGTGCGGATCCTGCATGTTCGGCTCGCCGCGCCGCTCGGGCGGCATGTAGTCGGCTTCCATGCCTTCCGCCGTGACGCGCCAGGTCGCGCCGCCGTCGACGGTCTGCCAGACGCCGCCGCACGAGACGCCGACGGTGACGTGCCGGCTGTCGCGCGGATCGACCATCACCGAATGGATGCCCGGCGCGTCGTACCCGCCGCCGCCCCATTCGGCGCGTTCGGGGCGATCCCACAGCGCGCGGTTGAGGACCCACGAGTCGCCGTGGTCGTCGGAGCGGAACAGGCCGCCGGGAATCGTGCCGGCCCACAGCACGCCGGGTTCGTCCGCGCCGCCGGCTTCGAGCGACCAGATTTGCTGCAGCGTCCACGGCGGTTGCGGCGATCCGGCAGGCTCGTCGTCGGTGTCGCCGCTGCCTGCGCGCGTGTCGGCACGGGCAGGCGACACATCGGCTGGCTGCGGCGGATAAACCGGAACCGCGCATTCCTCCCAGTCGGTGGCGCCTGCGCGCAGCCGATGCAGCTTCACGCCGAAATGACCGAGATTGAGCGCCGCGTACAGCGTGCCGTCGCGCGGATCGGCGAGCGCCATGCTGACGGGCTCGCCGATGAAATGCGGTTCGCCGGGCGTCCAACCGCCGTTGCCGTCCGGTTGCAGGACGAACAGGCCCTTGCGGGTGGCGACGAGCAGTCGATCGTTCATGTGCGATGTCTCCGGATGGTTCGCCTTGGTACGGCGGCACTTGGTATGGGGATGCGCCCGTGCATCGGTCCCTTTATCCGCCGGTCAGCGCCTGCACGACATACACGCGGCTGGTGGTCCCGAGCGCATCGGACAGGCGCTGCCGGTCGCGGATCGGCTGGCCGTCGATGAACACCGACAGGTGCTTTCGCAGCGCGCCCTGGTCGTCGACGATGTAGCCGCGCAACCGTGGCTGCTCGCTGAAAATGGTGTCGAATGCTTCGCCGACCGTGTGCGCGTCGATGTCGCGCTCGGGCGTTTCGACGTGCCGCTGGATCGACGCGGCGAAGAAGAGGTGCGCCATGGCGGTAGCTGGCAGGAGCCGCACGAAGGGACGGCTTGTAGTGTAGGCGATCCGGCGTGCGCCGAAAGGTGCATTGAAGGCGCCGTGCAGGGTGGCGGCGGCTACACCGGAATCGACCGCCCCCGGATCCGGATCCCCAGCCGCACGACGCCGATCACCGCATTCGACAGCCACGTGAGCCAGCGCGGCATCCCGCGGCGGCGGATATCGAGCAGCAGCACGATCCGCACCGCGTCGCTGTCGTTCCATACCTCGTGCGTGAACGTGTCGTCCCACAGCAGGAAGCGGCCTTCGTCGAGCCGGTATTCGTGCCCGTCGACCTTCAGCACGGCGGCCGGCGTACCGTCCGCGCGCGTCGGCATCGACAGCACGAGATACCCGCGCAGGATGCCGCGAAACGGCCCGCGATGCGGCGGGATGTGCTTGCCGGGCGCGAGGAACGACAGCGACGCGGACAGCACGTCCGGCGACGCCGCGACGAGCGACGCGACGGTCGGGCAGCGCGACAGGTTGCGCGGAAACGGCTGCCCGTACGCCTGCATGATGAACATGCGCCAGTCGCGTGCGTCGTTGGCCGAGATGTCGTACTGCTCGCGCATGATTTCGTGAAAGCGCGGGATGCGCGGCATGTCGCGTGCTACCGCCAGCGCCTCCGCGCGGATCGCGGGCCACGCGCGCACGAAACGCTCGGCATCCGGGAATGCGGCCGCGTCGAGCACCGCACCGCTGTCGATATGGCGGTCGTACAGCGTGCGCAGCAGGGCGGCTGCATGGTCGTAGGCGGCGGACATGGGCGATCGATGGGCGGTCCGGATGAAGTGCTGGTCAGTCTGCCGAAGCGCGACGGGCATTGCGTTACGTCAGGTTACGCCGGCTGACGAATGAATGACAGTTGAATGTCCGGCCGGCGCGAATGGCAAGCCGGGAATAAACACGACCCCTCCGTCGTCATACGGGTGTAGCACGTCGTCTCGTTGATCGATGAAGGAGTGGAACATGAATACGCAATGGCTGGTGGCCGCCACGGTGGCGGCAATGTCTCTCGCAGGTGTCGCGACGCAAGCGTCGGCACAGGCGCTCACGCGCGAGCAGGTCCGGCAGGAACTGATCGATGCCGAAAACAACGGGTTGCGCTTCGTGACCGATACGTCGTATCCGGACGTGAGCCCGCTGTTTCAGCATCAAGCCGAGCGGATGCCGCAGCGGCAGGCCAGCACGGCGGTCGGCAGCGATCCGGCCTTGTCGTCCGAAGCGGGCAAGCCGGCGGCGATGTCGCCGCGTCCGGGCACCGCCGCATGCGTCGGCCCCGCGAGCTTCTGCACGATCTATTTCGGCAGCTGATCCACCCGCCTGCATGCGCAGCTCACGCCTGTCCCATGGTTGATCGGTACATCACGTTGAAGGAGTTCATGATGAAAACATATGTCGCACTACTGATGATGATCGGTGCGCTCGCCGGTCAGTCGGCGTTCGCGCAAGCGGCCGCCCCGCTGACGCGTGCGCAGGTCCGCGACGAACTGATGCGTCTCGAAGCGGCCGGGTACGACCCGGCGAAGGGCGACGACGGCGAGTATCCGGCCGACATCCAGGCCGCGGAAGCGAAGCTCGCCGAGCAGGATCGGGCGCGCATGGCGGCGTCGGCGACGCCGGCGGCCGAACCCGGCATGCCGGCGCAGGTCGGCAACTAGGGGCCGACATGTCCCCGTGTGGCGAGAGACCGCCGGCATCGCGACAGAGCGAGGCGCGCGCGCTGCGGGTCGCGCGGATACGAATCGTGTGGAGCGGGGGTGCGGTGTCGTCCCGGCGCCGATGCGTGCTTCATGCCGGCGCTCGCGCTCGACGCGAAGCGTCCGGGTAGGCCGGCACGCGGGCGGGACGCGACGCGCGTCGTGGCGCGTCGGAAAGTCCGGCCGAGCCGCGTCGAGGCGGCCCGGCCCGGCGCAAATCAGCGCCGTTCGTCCGCGATATGACTGCGGATCACGTCCGCGAACGACGCGTCGCCCTTCAGCCCGAGTGCTTCCGCGCGCGACGTATCCCAGCGGCCCGGCCAGCTGCCGACGATCTTCTCGACGCGTTCGTCGGGCGCATGACGGATCAGCTTGACGACCTCGTCGCCCGCGACGTCGCGCAGCGCCGCGATCATCTCGTCGACCGACACCGACAGCCCCGGCAGGTTGATCACGCGCTTGTTGCCGAGCTTCGCGCTGTCGAGTTCACAGCCGGCGACGAGCGCTTCGATCGCGCCGCGCGGCGACAGCAGCCACAGCCGCGTCGAGCCGGGCACCGGGCACACGCTTTCCTCGCCGTTCAGCGGCTCGCGGATGATGCCGCTCGCGAACGACGACGCGGCCGCGTTCGGGCGGCCGGGCCGCACGCTGATGGTCGGCAGCCGCAGCACGCGGCCGTCGACGAAGCCGCGCCGCGCGTAATCGCACAGCAGCAGTTCGGCGATCGCCTTCTCGGCGCCGTACGACGATTGCGGGTTCAGCGCGGTGTCGTCCTGCACGACGTCGGGCAGCGCGCCGCCGTACACCGCGACGGAGCTCGTGAACACGACACGCGGCTGGTGGCCGCGCGCGCGGCACACTTCGAGCAGCGTGCGCGATGCGTCGAGATTGATCCGCATGCCGAGATCGAAATCGGCTTCGGCTTGCCCGCTGACGATCGCCGCGAGGTGGAAGATCGCGCCCGTCTGCGTGTCGATCGCGCTGTCGAGCACCGCGCGATCGGCGATGTCGCCGACGATCGACGTCACGCGCGCATCGCCGAAATCGCTGCCCTTGACGACGTCGAGCAGCACCAGCTCGTCGATCTTCTCGCTGCGACCGTCCGGGCCGGTCAGTTCGCCGCGCTCGAGCAGCTTGCGCGCAAGACGCTGGCCGAGAAAGCCGGCGCCGCCGGTGATCAGTACTTTCATGTTGGTTGCCCTCTGAGGAATGCTTGAATTACAGGTACGGCTTGAGCCAGCCGAGGCCTTCCGACGTGCCGGCCTTCGGCCGATACTCGCAGCCGATCCAGCCGTCGTAGCCGAGTGCGTCGATCAGCGCGAACAGGTACGGGTAGTTGAGTTCGCCGACATCCGGCTCGTGGCGTTCAGGCACGCCCGCGATCTGGATATGGCCGATGCCCGCGAAATCGCGCTTGAGCTTCATCGCGAGATCGCCTTCGACGATCTGGCCGTGGTAGCAGTCGAACTGCACCTTCAGGTTCGGTGCACCGATTTCCGCGCGGATCGCCTGCGCGTCGTCCTGGCGGCTCAGGAAATAGCCGGGCATGTCGCGCTGGTTGATCGGCTCGATCAGGATCGTGATGCCGTGCGCGGCCGCCGCCTGCGCCGCATGACGCAGGTTCGCCAGGTAGGTGTCGCGATGGCGCGCGCGGTCGGCGCCCGGCGCGACCATGCCGGCCATCACGTGCAGCTTCTTGTTGCCGATCACGCGCGCATAGTCGAGCGCCTGGTCGATGCCGCGGCGGAATTCGTCCTCGCGGCCCGGCAGCGACGCAATGCCGCGTTCGCCCGCGGCCCAGTCGCCCGGCGGCGCGTTGAACAGCGCCTGTTCGAGGCCGTGCGCGTCGAGGCGCGCGCGGATGTCCTCGGCCGCGAAGTCGTACGGGAACAGGTACTCGACGGCCTTGAAACCGTCATGGGCGGCAGCGGCGAAGCGTTCGAGGAACGCATGCTCGGTATACATCATCGAGAGGTTGGCGGCGAAGCGGGGCATGGCAGCGGGTCCTGTGAATGAAGGGAGCGGGGCGCCATGCGCCCCGCGTCGAATGATGAATCGGCCGGCGGCGGATCAGCGGTTCACGAGCTTGGGCGGCGTGAGCCATACCGCGATCGCGCCGAGCACGAGCATCGCCGCGAGCACGTACATGCCGGACGACGTGCTGTGCGTGACGTCCTTCAGGTAGCCGATCACGTACGGGCTCGCGAAACCGGCGAGGTTGCCGACCGAGTTGATGATCGCGATCCCGGCCGCGGCCGCGGAGCCGGCGAGGAACGCGGTCGGCAGCGACCAGAACAGCGGCGCGCAGGTCAGCACGCCGCCTGCCGCGAGCGACAGGAACACGATCGACACCGCCGTATTGTGCGAGTACGACGCGGCGACCGCAAACCCGATCGCGCCCATCAGCGCCGGCACGATCAGGTGCCAGCGGCGTTCGCGGCGCTTGTCCGCGCTGTGGCCGAACAGGTTCATCACGACGATCGCGACGACGAACGGAATCGCCGACAGCAGGCCGATCTGCAGCGTATCGGTGATGCCGGTCGATTTCACGAGCGTCGGCATCCAGAACGTGAGCCCGTACTGGCCGGTGACGAACGCGAAGTAGATCAGCGACATCCACCACATGCGCGGGTCCGAGAACACGGCCTTCAGCGAATGGCCGTGCTTCTGCTGTTCCTGCGGCTGCGCGGCGATCTCGTCTTCGAGCAACTGCTTCTCGCGCTCGTCGAGCCATTTCGCGCTGCGAATGCTGTTGTCGAGATACAGGATCGTCGCGATGCCGACGAGCACGGCCGGCACGGCTTCGATCATGAACATCCATTGCCAGCCGTGGAAGCCCGAGCCGCCGTGGAAGCGCTCCATGATCCAGCCCGACAGCGGGTTGCCGAAGATGCCCGACACCGGAATCGCGGACATGAACACCGCGATGATCTTCGCGCGGCGGTGCGACGGGAACCAGTACGTGAGGTACAGGATCACGCCCGGGTAGAAGCCGGCTTCCGCGAGGCCGAGCAGGAAGCGCAGCACGTAGAACTGCGTGGGCGTCTTCACGAACGCGAACAGCGCGGACAGCAGCCCCCACGTGATCATGATCCGCGCGATCCAGATGCGCGCGCCGATGCGGTGCATCAGCATGTTGCTCGGCAGTTCGAACAGGAAGTAGCCGAGGAAGAAAATCCCGGCGCCGAGCCCGAACACGGTTTCGCTGAATGCGAGATCCTGCGACATCTGCAGCTTGGCGAAGCCGACGTTCACGCGGTCGAGATACGCGACCACGTAGCAGAGCATCAGGAACGGCACGATGCGCCAGAACACTTTCTTGTAGGTGCGGTCGAGTTCGCCCGATTGGGCGGCCGCGGCGGGCGAGCGGCTTGCGGCCGCGTCGAGAGCAGTCATCGTCGTCTCCTGGACTATCGTGTACCGGCGGCGCGTACGCCGCCGGATCGTGTGTGTGCTGACGGAAGGGCCCGCGCACACGGCGGGCATGGGAAGCGGTGCGTGATCCGGACGGCGACGCGTTACCAGCGCGCGCCGAAGGTCTGGCGCAGTTCGTCGAGCGCGGCGTCGGACAGCGGTTCCGGCTTCGGCTGCGTCATCAGCCACAGCCGCGCGGTTTCCTCGAGCTCCTCGAGCGCATACGACGCGTGCGATACCGACGGCCCCCACATCACGGGGCCGAGGCGATCGAGCAGCACGCCGCGCACCTGGTCGGCCAGCGCCGCGACTTCGGCCGCGACGGCCGGGTCGCCGGGGCGGCGGTAACGGATCAGCGGAATGTGCCCGACCTTCATCACGTAGTACGGCGTGATCGGCGGCAGCACGTCGGTGTCGCGCCACACGCCCGCGAGCGTCAATGCGACGAGGTGCGTCGAATGCGTGTGGACGACGCCGTTTGCTGCGGCGTTGCGCGCATAGATGCCGCGATGCAGCGCGAGCGTCTTCGACGGCTTGCCGCCCGAGACGGGCTGCCCGTCGGCGCCGACTTTCGCGATGTCGTTCGGGTCGAGCCGGCCGAGGCAGGCGTCGGTTGGCGTGATCAGCCAGCCGTCATGCAGGCGCGCGCTGATGTTGCCGGCGCTGCCGACCGCATGGCCGCGCGCGTACAGGCTCGCGCCGACCACGCAGATCTCTTCGCGCAGTTTGGCTTCGTCGCTCATCGTGCGGCTCCGTCCAGCGCGCGCAGCGCCTTGTCGAAAAAGTCGGTCGTGCCGAAGTTGCCGGATTTCAGCGCGAGGCCGAGCGGCTGCGCGTCGACGGTGGCCGTGGCCGGCACGCCCGGATCGATCTGCGCGCCGATCTGCAGCGACTTCACGTCGAGCGCCTGCACGACCGCGCCGGACGTTTCGCCGCCCGCGACGACGAACTTGCGCACGCCGAGTTCGCGCAGCCCGCGGGCGATCGCCGCGAGCGTGCTTTCGACGAGATGGCCGGCCGCGTCGACGCCGAGCGCCTGCTGCACGGCTTTCACTTCGTCGGGCGTGGCCGTTGCGTAGATCAGCACGGGCTGCGGCAGGTGCGCGCGCGCAAACGCGAGCGCCTGCTCCACGACGGGCTCGCCGCGCGAGGCCGCGAGCGGATCGATGCGGAAGCTCGGCCGCGTCGCACGCCACGCGGCGACCTGTGCGTTGGTGACTTTCGACGCGCTGCCGGCGAGCACCGCCGACAGGCCGTCGATGCGCGGCAGCGACGCCGCGTTGTCGCGCTCGGGCAGTTGCTCCGCGCGGCGGAAATTCGCGGGCAGGCCGAGCGCGATGCCCGAGCCGCCGGTGACGAGCGGCAGGCCTGCGCACGCTTCGCCGAGTACGTAGAGATCGCGGTCCGACAGCGCGTCGGCGATCGCGAAACGGGCGCCTTCCGCGCGCAGCTGGTCGATCCGCGCGCGCACGGCGGCCGCGCCGAGCGCGATCGTGTCGTAGCGGATCAGGCCGACCGGCGACTGCGTCTGCCGTTGCAGCACGCGCACGAGGTTCGCGTCCTTCATCGGCGTGAGCGGATGATTCTCCATCCCCGATTCGTTCAGCAGCACGTCGCCGACGAACAGGTGGCCGCGATAGATCGTGCGGCCGTTCTCGGGGAATGCCGGGCACGCGACCGTGAAGTCGCCGCCGGCCGCGTCGAGCAGCGCGTCGGCCACCGGCCCGATGTTGCCCGCGTCGGTCGAATCGAACGTCGAGCAGTACTTGAAGAAGAACTGGCGGCACCCTTGCGCGCGCAACCATTCGTACGCGGCGAGCGATTGCGCGACGGCGTCGGCGGCGGGAATCGTGCGCGACTTCAGCGCGACGACGATCGCGTCGGCGTCGACGATCGTGTCGGCAGCGGCGCCGTCGGCGGGCACGCCGATCGTCTGCACGGTGCGCATGCCGCTCTTGACGAGCATGTTCGCGAGATCGGTCGCGCCGGTGAAATCGTCGGCGATGCAGCCGAGCAGGGGACGGGAAGCGGAAGCGGTCATGGCAAAAGCGTCGTTCGAATCAGCGGGCGGGCGGCAGCGTGATGCCGGGGAAAGTCTTGATCACGGCGGAATCGTCCTCGCCGCCGTGGCCGGCGCTCGACGCGCTCATGAACATCTGGTGCGCGGTGGCCGACAGCGGCAGCGGGAATTTGCTGCGGCGCGCGGTATCGAGCACGAGGCCGAGATCCTTTACGAAGATGTCGACGGCCGACAGCGGCGTGTAGTCGCCGTTCAGGATGTGCGGCACACGGTTCTCGAACATCCACGAATTGCCGGCGCTGTGCGTGATCACGTCGTACAGCGCGTCGGCATCGACGCCTTCGCGCAGGCCCAGCGCCATCGCCTCGGCGGCCGCCGCGATATGCACGCCGGCCAGCAACTGATTGATGATCTTCACTTTCGAGCCGATGCCGTGCGCGTCGCCCAGGCGGTACACCTTGCCGGCGATCGCGGCGAGCACGTCCTCGCAGCCGGCATACGCGGCGGCCGGGCCCGACGTCATCATCGTCATCTCGCCGGAGGCCGCGCGCGCCGCGCCGCCCGACACGGGCGCGTCGAGCATCTGCAGGCCCGCAGCCTCGATGCGTGCGCCGAGCGCGACCGCGAATTCGGGTGCGACGGTCGCGCTCGCGATCACGACGCCGCCCGGCTTCATCGCCGCGACCGCGCCGTGTTCGCCGAACAGCACCGTTTCCGTTTGCGCGGCATTGACGACGAGCGTGACGACGACGTCGCATTGCGCGCCGAGTTCGGCCGGCGTCGCGCACGCGATGCCGCCTTCGGCGGCGAACGCCTGCAGCACGGTGTCGCGCACGTCGCATGCGTGCACGCGCAGCCCGGCGCGCAGCAGCGAGCGTGCGACGCCGAGGCCCATCGCGCCGAGGCCGATGACTCCAACATTTCGTGACATGGTCAACCTTGATCGATTCGGGGAGGTTCGTGACGGCGGCGCTGCCGGGAACGGCCGCGCCGCCGGCTTTCAGCAGATGCCGGCTTCCGCGAGACGGCGGGCGGCGTTGTACATGTGCGTGCGCGCCGCGTTGCGGGCGGCCATCGGGTCGCGCGCGCGGATCGCGTCGGCGATCGCCGCGTGTTCGTCGCGCACCTGGCGCGAGAAGTCCTCGCGCGTCGCTTCGTTGCGCCGCGTGACCTTCACGCCGGCTTCGAGGTACTGGTTCAGGAACTGCAGCGTCTTCAGGAAATACGGGTTGCCGGTGACGGCCGCGATCGTGCGGTGGAACGCGACGTCTTCCGCGACGCCGTCGCGCCCTTCGGCCACCGCTTCGTCGATCTTGCGCAGCGCGTCGTCGATGTCGGCCATGTCGTCGGCGGTGTGGTGCAGCGCGGCTTCGGCCGCGACTTCAGCCTCGATCGCGCGGCGTACCGCGAGCAGATGCGGCAGCGAGCTCGCCTCGACGGCTTCCGCGTAGTCGATCCGCAGCGGCCGGATCGCGCCGTGCTGGTTTACGAACACGCCGCTGCCCTGGCGCGGCTCGACCACGCCTTCGTTCTTCAGCCGCGAGATCGCCTCGCGGATCACGGTGCGGCTCACGCCGAATTCCTGCGCGAGCACGGCCTCGGTCGGCAGCTTGCCGGTGGCCGAGAAGCTGCCCACTTCGATCTGCTTGAGCAGTTGCTGCGCGACATGGTCGCTCATCGCCCGGGCGGGAATTTTCTCGAACATGATGCTCAGGTTTGTAAGGTGATGTGGTCATCATACAAATTTGAGCGGGCATCAGCATCCGGGATAACCCTCGTTTTACGGCGGCGAACGTCGGCTAAGTTGACTGGAACCGGTTCCAAAAGCGGCGAAACCGATGTGAACGTGTGTCGATCCGCAATCGACGGGGGAGGCGGATGCGCGCCCGGGGGCGTTCAGTCGGCGATGTCCTCGACCGGATCGGCCGACCCGTCGGGCGTCGCGGCGACTTCAGCCACGTCGCCGCCGCGCTCGCGATACGTCGCCGGCGGCACGCCGAACTGCTTGCGGAATTCGCGCCCGAGGTGCGACGCATCGGCGAATCCGCAGCTCGACGCGATATCGGCGACCGTGCGGTCCGAACTCGTCAGCAGCCACGCGGCGGTACGCAGCCGCACCTGTTTCGCGAAGGCCTGCGGGCTCTTGCCGGTCTCCGCCTTGAACAGCCGTTCGAGCTGCCGCGTCGACAGGTCGAGCTTGCACGCGAGTTCCTCGAGCGGCAGCGCCCGCCCGACGTGCTGTTCCATCAGAAGAATCGCGCGCTTGACCTTCGGATGCGTCGCCGGCTCGAGGCCCGGCGGATGCGGCTGCGGCGCATTGCCTTTCTGCATCTCGCCGACGAGCAGGATGCGCAGCGCCTTCTGCACGGTCGCGTGATCGAAATGGCGCAGCAGGATCGCGGCGGCGACGTCGATCGACGCGCGGCCGCCCGAGCACGTGATCCGGCGCCGGTCGATCACGAACAGCCGGTCGGCGATCAGCAGGTCGGGGTCGGCGGACGGAAAGCGCTCGATGAAATCCCAGTAATGGAACCAGCTCACGCAGGTGCGGTAGCCGTCGAGCACGCCGGCGCGCATCAACGTGAACACGCCGGTGCAGATGCCGACGACCGTCGCGCCGTCCGCCGCCGCGCGGCGGACGAAATCGAGCGTTTCAGGGCCGGCCTGCGGCCCCGAATGCAGCAGCCCGCCGACCACCACCACATAGTCGAACGGCTCGGCCGCGTCGAACGTCTCCCAGGGCGTGATCTGGATCCCGCAACTCGCGCGCACCGGCGCGAGCGTCTCGCCGATCACGCTCCACGCACAGCGCACCGGCTTGCTGTAGTCGCCGTCGTCGGCCGACAGCCGCAGCATGTCGACGAAGCCGGAGAAGGCCGTCAGCGTGAAGTTCGGCAGCAGCACGATGCCGAAGCGGATGCGCCGCGGCGCGGGTTCTGCGAGGGGGGAAGCGGGTACGTCGGGGGTCATCGCGGCCAATCTCGTCACGCCGGGCAGGCGGTCTCACTCGTTTCACTCGGTTTGCGGGTTACGGCTGCCGGGGCGGCGCGGATGCAGCCAGCGTCGCCGATCGGCCGCGGCCGGACTTGTGGTTTTTCGTCGCGAACCATCGCCAAAACGCACTTTCGGGCCGGCCGGCGCGGCGCTTGGCGGCGCTATCCCACGCCGATGCCGTTTTTGTTCTATCGGCCGATTTTACGCTTTGATGTACTGGGGCCCAACGACATTTCACGCATGCAACCCAAAGGAAGCCAGATGAACGTCAGCGCGTTCGACCTGTTCAAGATCGGCATCGGCCCGTCCAGTTCGCATACGGTCGGCCCGATGATCGCCGCGTGCCGCTTCGCGTCGCACGTCGAGGACGCGAACCTGCTCGGCTTCGTGCGCCGCGTGCGGGTCGAGCTGTACGGCTCGCTCGGCGCGACCGGCAAGGGCCACGGCACCGACAAGGCCGTGCTGCTCGGCCTCGAGGGCCACCTGCCCGACACGATCGATCCGGACCTGATCGAGCCGCGGCTCGCCGCGATCCGCGCGGAGAAGACGCTGTCGCTGCTCGGCAAGCAGACGGTGCGCTTCGAGGAAAAGGAGCACATCGGCTTCTTTCGCAAGCTGATGAGCGGCACGAGCATCGTGCACCCGAACGGGATGCGCTTCCAGGCGTTCGACGAACACGGCCAGTTGCTCGTCGAGAAGGAGTATTACTCGGTCGGCGGCGGCTTCGTCGTGAACCGGGACGGCGATCGCGTGAACGGCGTGCGGGCGGCGGTCGACGTGCCGTATCCGTTCCGCACCGGCGACGACCTGATGCGCCAGTGCCGCGAGCACGGGCTGTCGATCGCCGAACTGATGCTGCGCAACGAATGCGCGCTGCGCCCCGCCGACGAAGTGCGCGCCGGGTTGCTCGCGATCTGGCGCACGATGGCCGCCTGCGTCGAGCGCGGCTGCAAGGTCGAGGGCGATCTGCCGGGCCCGATGCGCGTGAAGCGTCGCGCGGCCGAGTTGAATGGCCGCCTGCGCGCGCGTTCGGAAGAGTCGCTGCGCGATCCGCTGTCGATGCTCGACTGGGTCAACCTGTATGCGATGGCCGTGAACGAAGAGAACGCGGCCGGCGGCCGGGTCGTCACCGCGCCGACCAACGGCGCGGCCGGCGTGATCCCCGCGGTGCTGCACTACTACGTGAAGTTCGTGCCGGGCTCGAACGAAGCCGGCATCGTCGAATTCCTGCTGACGGCCGCGGCGATCGGGATCATCTACAAGGAAACCGCGTCGATCTCCGGCGCGGAAGTCGGCTGCCAGGGCGAAGTGGGCGTCGCGTGCTCGATGGCCGCGGCCGCGCTCGCCGCCGTGATGGGCGGCACGCCGGACCAGGTCGAGAATGCGGCCGAGATCGGCATGGAGCACAACCTCGGGATGACCTGCGACCCGGTCGGCGGGCTCGTGCAGATCCCGTGCATCGAGCGCAACGCGATGGGCGCGATCAAGGCGCTGAACGCGTCGCGCATGGCGCTCAAGGGCAACGGCCAGCACTACGTATCGCTCGATTCCGTGATCAAGACGATGCGCGAAACCGGCGCCGACATGAAGACGAAATACAAGGAAACGTCGCGCGGCGGTCTCGCCGTGAACGTCATCGAATGCTAACGAAGGATCCAAACATGAGCCGCTACTCGATATTCAGCCTGTTCCGCAACGGCCTCTCGTATCACGAGAACTGGGAGAAGCAGTGGAAGAGCCCGGAGCCGAAGAAGGAATACGACGTCGTGATCGTCGGCGGCGGCGGCCACGGCCTCGCGACCGCGTACTACCTCGCGAAGGAACACGGGATCACGAACGTCGCGATCCTCGAGAAGGGCTGGATCGGCGGCGGCAACACCGCGCGCAACACGACGATCGTGCGCTCGAACTATCTGTGGGACGAATCGGCCGCGCTGTACGAGAAGGCGATGAAGCTGTGGGAAGGGCTGTCGCAGGACCTGAACTACAACGTGATGTTCAGCCAGCGCGGCGTGATGAACCTCGCCCACACGCTGCAGGACGTGCGCGACACCGAGCGCCGCGTGAACGCGAACCGGCTGAACGGTGTCGATGCCGAATTCCTGACGCCCGCGCAGATCAAGGAAATCGAGCCGACCATCAACCTGAACAGCCGCTACCCGGTGCTCGGCGCATCGATCCAGCGCCGTGCGGGTGTCGCGCGTCACGACGCGGTGGCCTGGGGCTTCGCACGCGGCGCGGACCGCGCCGGCGTGGACATCATCCAGAACTGCCAGGTCACGGGCATTCGCCGCGAAGGCGGCGCGGTGGTCGGCGTCGATACGGTGAAGGGCTTCATCAAGGCGAAGAAGGTCGCGGTGGTCGCCGCCGGCAACACGACGACGCTCGCCGACATGGCCGGCGTGCGTCTGCCGATCGAAAGCCACCCGCTGCAGGCGCTGGTGTCGGAGCCGATCAAGCCGGTCGTCAACTCGGTGATCATGTCGAACGCGGTGCACGCGTACATCAGCCAGTCCGACAAGGGCGACCTCGTGATCGGCGCCGGTATCGACCAGTACACGGGCTTCGGCCAGCGCGGCAGCTTCCACATCATCGAAAGCACGCTGCAGGCGATCGTCGAGATGTTCCCGGTGTTCTCGCGCGTGCGGATGAACCGCCAGTGGGGCGGCATCGTCGACGTGTCGCCGGACGCGTGCCCGATCATCACCAAGACCGACGTGAAGGGCCTCTATTTCAACTGCGGCTGGGGCACCGGCGGCTTCAAGGCGACGCCCGGTTCGGGCTGGGTGTTCGCGCACACGATCGCCCGCGACGAACCGCATCCGCTGAACGCACCGTTCGCGCTCGACCGCTTCTACACGGGCCATCTGATCGACGAGCACGGCGCTGCTGCCGTCGCGCACTAACCGCACTGAGGAGAAAGAAACATGTTGCTGATCGAATGTCCGTGGTGCGGGCCGCGCGCCGAATCCGAGTTCACGTGCGGCGGTGAAGCCGACATCGTGCGCCCGGTGGCGAACGAGACCATGACCGACCGCGAATGGGGCGAATACGTGTTCATGCGCGAGAACAAGCGCGGGCTCCACAAGGAGCAATGGCTGCACACGCAGGGCTGCCGCCGCTGGTTCAAGGTCACGCGCGACACGGTGACCTACGATATCAAGGGCTACGAAAAGTTCGGTGGAGCTGCCAACAATGGCGCAGCTGCCGGCAACGCACACGAAGAGGGCACGAGCAAATGAGCCAGAAAGACCGCCTCGGCACCGGTGGCCGCATCAATCGCGCGATTCCGTTGACGTTCACGTTCAACGGCCGCACGTACCAGGGCTTCCAGGGCGACACGCTCGCGTCCGCGCTGCTCGCGAACGGCGTGCATTTCGTCGCGCGCAGTTTCAAGTACCACCGTCCGCGCGGGATCGTGACGGCGGACGTCGCGGAACCGAATGCCGTCGTGCAGCTCGAAACCGGCCCGTATACGGTGCCGAACGCGCGCGCGACCGAGATCGAGCTGTACCAGGGGCTCGTCGCGACCAGCGTGAACGCCGAGCCGACGCTCGAGAACGACAAGTACGCGATCAACCAGAAGTTCTCGCGCTTCATGCCGGCCGGGTTCTACTACAAGACCTTCATGTGGCCGCGCAACATGTGGCCGAAGTACGAAGAGAAGATCCGCGAAGCGGCCGGCCTCGGCAAGGCGCCCGAAGTGCTCGACGCCGATCGCTACGACAAATGCTACGCGCACTGCGACGTGCTCGTGGTCGGCGGTGGCCCGTCGGGCCTCGCCGCCGCGCATGCGGCCGCCACGGCCGGCGCGCGCGTGATTCTCGTCGACGACCAGCGCGAACTCGGCGGCAGCCTGCTGTCGTGCCGCGCGGAGATCGACGCGAAGCCCGCGCTGCAATGGGTCGAGAAGATCGAGGCCGAACTGCGCAAGCTGCCCGACGTGACGATCCTGTCGCGCAGCACCGCGTTCGGCTATCAGGACCACAACCTCGTGACGGTCACGCAGCGCCTCACCGATCACCTGCCGGTGTCGATGCGCAAGGGCACGCGCGAATTGCTGTGGAAGGTCCGCGCGAAACGCGTGATCCTCGCGACCGGCGCGCACGAGCGGCCGATCGTGTTCGGCAACAACGACCTGCCGGGCGTGATGCTGGCGGGCGCGGTGTCGACCTACGTGCATCGCTTCGGCGTGCTGCCGGGCCGCAACGTGGTCGTGTTCACGAACAACGACCGCGCCTATCAGACCGCGCTCGACCTGAAAGCGTGCGGCGCGAAGGTGACGGTCGTCGATTCCCGCGCGTCGTCGAACGGCGCGCTGCCGGCCGCTGCGAAGCGGCAGGGCGTGACGGTGATGAGCGGCGCGGTCGTCACGGCCGCTTCGGGCAAGTGGCGCGTATCGTCGGTCGACGTCGCGTCCTACTCGAACGGCCAGACCGGCGGCAAGCTGCAGACGCTGCCGTGCGACCTCGTCGCGATGTCGGGCGGTTTCAGCCCGGTGCTGCACCTGTTCGCGCAATCGGGCGGCAAGGCGTGCTGGAACGACGAGAAGGCGTGCTTCCTGCCGGGCAAGCCCGTGCAGGCGGAAGCGAGCATCGGCGCGGCGGCCGGCGAATTCGGGCTCGCCCGTGCGCTGCGGCTCGCGGTGGATGCGGGCGTCGAAGCGGCGAAGGCCGCGGGCTTCACGGCCGCGCAGCGTCCGGCCGCACCGCAGGTCGCGGAAACCGTCGAAGGCGCGCTGCAGCCGTTGTGGCTCGTCGGCAGCCGCGAGGCGGCCGCGCGCGGGCCGAAGCAGTTCGTCGACTTCCAGAACGACGTTGCCGCCGCCGACATCCTGCTCGCCGCGCGCGAAGGCTTCGAATCGGTCGAGCACGTGAAGCGCTACACGGCGATGGGCTTCGGCACCGACCAGGGCAAGCTCGGCAACATCAACGGGATGGCGATCCTCGCGGGCGCGCTCGGCAAGACGATTCCGGAAACGGGCACGACGACGTTCCGCCCGAACTACACGCCCGTGTCGTTCGGCACGTTCGCGGGCCGCGAGACGGGCGACTTCCTCGACCCGATCCGCAAGACGGCCGTGCACGAATGGCACGTCGAGCACGGCGCGATGTTCGAGGACGTCGGCAACTGGAAGCGGCCGTGGTATTTCCCGAAGAACGGCGAGGATCTCCATGCGGCCGTGAAGCGCGAATGCCTCGCGGTGCGCAACGGCGTCGGCATTCTCGATGCGTCGACGCTCGGCAAGATCGACATCCAGGGCCCGGACGCGGTGAAGCTGCTGAACTGGATGTACACGAACCCGTGGAACAAGCTCGAGATCGGCAAGTGCCGCTACGGGCTGATGCTCGACGAAAACGGGATGGTGTTCGACGACGGCGTGACCGTGCGCCTCGCCGACCAGCATTTCATGATGACGACCACCACCGGCGGCGCGGCGCGCGTGCTGACGTGGCTCGAGCGCTGGCTGCAGACCGAATGGCCCGACATGAAGGTGCGGCTCGCGTCCGTCACCGATCACTGGGCGACGTTCGCGGTGGTCGGCCCGAAGAGCCGCAAGGTCGTGCAGAAGGTGTGTCAGGACATCGACTTCGGCAATGAGGCGTTCCCGTTCATGAGCTACCGCAACGGCACGGTTGCCGGCGCGAAGGCGCGCGTGATGCGGATCAGCTTCTCGGGCGAACTCGCCTACGAAGTGAACGTGCCGGCGAATGCGGGCCGCGCGGTGTGGGAAGCGCTGATGGCGGCCGGCGCCGAGTTCGACATCACGCCGTACGGCACGGAAACGATGCACGTGCTGCGCGCGGAGAAGGGCTACATCATCGTCGGCCAGGACACCGACGGCTCGATCACGCCGTACGACCTCGGGATGGGCGGGCTCGTCGCGAAGTCGAAGGACTTCCTCGGCAAGCGTTCGCTGTCGCGTTCGGATACTGCGAAGGAAGGCCGCAAGCAGTTCGTCGGCCTGCTGACCGAAGACGAACAGTTCGTGCTGCCGGAAGGCGCGCAGATCGTCGCGAAGGACACGCAGGTGTCGGCGGTCGATCCGACGCCGATGATCGGCCACGTGACGTCCAGCTACTACAGCCCGATCCTGAAGCGCTCGATCGCGCTCGCGGTGGTGAAGGGCGGCCTGAACAAGATGGGCGAGAGCGTCGTGATTCCGCTGGCCAATGGCAAGCGCATCACCGCGAAGATTTCGAGCCCGGTTTTCTACGATACCGAAGGGGTGCGTCAGCATGTGGAATGAAACGAGAAACCAGACGCAGGTGGCGGGTGCGGGCGGCGTGACGCTTGAATCGCCGTTCGTCGGCGCGGCCGACGTGCTGAAGGCGCACCAGGCGCGCGCATCGAAGAAGTTCACGCTGCGCGAGCGGCCGTTCCTCGATCTCGTCAACGTGCGCGGCGAGTTGAACGATCCGGCATTCGTCGCCGCGTTCGAGCGCGTGGTGGGCTGCCGGCCGCCCGCGCAGCCGAACACGGTGGCGCGCGGCGCCGAGTACGACGTGCTGTGGCTCGGCCCCGACGAATGGCTCGTGCGGTCGAACGGGCCGGTTCAGGCCGGCGTGCTCGAGGCGAAGCTGGCGGAGGCCGTGCAGGGCTCGTACGCGGCGGCCGTCGACGTCGGCAGCGGCTATACGGTCGTCGAGATCAGCGGCGAACGCGTGCGCGACGTGATCGCGCGCGGCTGCCCGCTCGACCTGCATCCGCGCGTGTTCAAGCCGGGCCAGTGCGCGCAGTCGCACTACTTCAAGTCGCCGATCACGCTGATCCCGACCGGCGACGACACGTTCGAGATCGTCCTGCGTCGCAGCTTCGCCGACTATTTCGTGCGCATCATGCTCGACGCCGCGGCGCCGCTCGTCTCATGAAGCCGTTCGACGAACCGTTCGTGGCGATCGACGCGCCGCGCCTGCGCGGGCGCGGCTGGAGCGTGTTCGTCGACGAACTGAAGGTGCCCGCGCGGATCGGCATTCACGCGCACGAGCACGAGGCGCCGCAGCCGATCGTGATCGATGCGCGGCTCGGGTATCGCTGCGAGCCGAGCGAGCAGGGCGAGTGGATCGATTACGACGGGTACTGCGCGCGCGTGGCGTCGTTTCTGGCGCACAAGCCGCATACGCGGTTGCTGGAGACGCTCGTCGCCGATCTCGCGGTGCTGTCGTTCCGCGAATGGCCGGCGCTGGAATCGCTGACGCTGTCGATGTACAAGCCGAAGATCCGGCCGGGGACGAAGCGCGTGGGCGTGTCGCTCGACTGGACGCGCGGAGATTACCTGCGGTGGACGGGGGCGGCGGGGCAGCTTTGATCAGAGGGGGCCGGATCAAGGCACGAGGGAGGTGATCCGGCGATTCCATGGGGCGGCGGCGCGAATGCGCCGCCGCACTCGTTTACGTTCCTGCATGCACTTACTTCGCGTTGCGGTTCGCGGCGGGCGCCGCTGACGGATCGCTGACCGGCACCATGTGTGCCTTCGCGTTGTTCGCATCGCTCCCGGTATTCGCGCTTTTCGCATCGTCCTCGGGTTCGAGCACGAACCGGAACGCATCGACGCGCTGCATCACTTTCGCCGCATACGCACTCGATCCGCCGCTGTAGCTCTTCAACCCGGCCTGCACGTTGCCGCCGGCCGCCTTCACGTAGCCCGACAGAATGCGCGAGCCGACCTCGACGTTCGCATTCGGCTCGGTGAGATCCTTCACGTTGCGCAGCATGCCGCGGTGCGCGGACGGTACGACCTGCATCAACCCGGTCGCGCCATGCTGGCCGCGCGCCTTTTCCTGGAAGCGCGATTCGATCGAAATAATCGCGTAAACGAGTGCCGGCGGCAGCGAATATTTCGTCGCAGTGACGCTCACGATATCGGCGAGCTTCGCGGCGCGTTCCTTCGCGACGCCGAATTTCTTCGTCAGGTAGGACGTGATGCGGCGGTTTGCTTCGTTGGGCTGATCGTTGGCGAGCGGTGCGGATGCGTCGCCTGGCGCGGATGCGGCTGCTTCGGGCGCAGAGGCAGGCAAGGCGGGCGCCTGCTGCGCCGCGGCGGGTTGCGCAATGCCGAGCGAAAGCACGATCAGCCAGAAGAACCGTCGTCGCATGGTCGAGTGCGGGGAAATGGGAGGCGCATAGTATATCGACCAATCGCGGCCGGTGGTCGAGGGCGAGTTCGAGTGAAAGCGACGTGTAGGCTTGTCACGTTCGCGACGATCGACGCGCCGATCGTTGCGCGGACACGCATCGGAGTCCGGATGAACCGGGCGTTTCCGTCCTCTCCTGCGATTCGCCCCGCGGTATCGCGGCAATGTCGTCGGCTCGCGTGTCCCATGCCGGCGGCAGTTCGGGCCCGATTGGCGAATCGGCGCGAACGAAACGCTAGTTGATGATCTCGCCCATACCGGTTTCGACGCGGGCTCTGAGCTGCTGGATGAACTCGGGATCGTACGGTTCCCAGCGATCGAGTTCGCCGACGATCTTCAAAGGCGACGTGCTTCGATACGAGCGCGTCGGATTGCCGGGGAATTTCTTGTCCGTGACGTTCGGGTCGTTTTCGAATTCGCCGGTGGGCTCGACGATATAGACCCGCGGCCGGCCGTCGCCCTTGGCCATTTCCGCGGCCAGGCCGGCGCCTTTGGGCAGGGCCGTGAAATAAATGTGATTCATCACGACGTCGTCCCGATAATTCGATCGGAAGCCTGCCGTCAGCAAGTCGCCGATCCGCAAATCCGCTTTCGTGCCATGAAAAAACGGGCCGGTGTCGAGGACAGACATGGTTGCTCCTTCGGAAAATTGCGCAACGGCTGCTAGGCGCGCCGCGCGCTCGCTACCCGCGCAATCGCGCCGATCGCATCGCTGACGAGCACCGCAAGCAAGCCGACGATCACGCCGCCTTGCAGCACGAACGCGGTGTTCGACGTCTGCAGGCCCGCGATGATCACGTCGCCGAGCCCGCGCGCGGCGACCGTCGAGCCGATCGTCGCGGTGCCGAGATTGATCACGACCGCGAGGCGGATGCCGTTGACGATCACCGGGAACGCGAGCGGCAGCTCGACGGACACCAGTTGCTGCCACCCGCTCATCCCCATCCCGCGTGCGGCGTCGACGACGTCGCGCGGCACGTCCTCGAGCCCCGCGATCGTGCTTTCGAAAACCGGCAGGAGCCCGTACAACACGAGCGCGATCAGCACGGGTTTCAATCCGAAGCCGACTGCCGGCACCGCGAGCGCGAGCACGGCGACCGGCGGGAAGGTCTGGCCGATATCGACGACGCTGCGCGCGACCGGCAGGAAATCGGCGCCGAACGGACGCGTGACCGCGATGCCCGCCGAGACCGCGACGATCGTGCCGATCAGGCTCGACAGCGCGACCGTGCCGAGATGCGCGAGCGTGAGATCGAGCAGGCTCGCGCGATCGTAGATCACCGGCGCGCCGTTGTCCGCGAACGGCGCGAACAGACCCTGCAGCCAGGCCGGGCGCAACAACAGCACGAGCAACAGCGCGAGCGCGGCCGCGCGGGCGACGTACGCGGGAAGCGACGGCCGCTTGGGCCCCACGCTGCTGCGCGTCGTCATGCGGGCTGCCTCGCGTGCGAGCGGATCGCGTCGAGCGTGATGCGACGGGGGCCGTGTGCGTGGCGGTCGCCGGCGGCGGTATCGTCGACGGGCAGCGCGTCGACACCGCGCCACAACAATTCGGACACCGCATCGCGCAGTGTGCGCGTCGCGGCGATCGGTTCGCCGTCGGCGTGGCCGGCTTCGGCCACGGCGTCGATCGGCGTGAGCGCGAGCAGGCGCAGCGGCCGGTCGACGCCCGCGACGAGCTGTTCGACCACCCCCGCTGCCGGCCGGCCGAGAATCTCGGCGGGCGACGCGACCTGCAGCAGCCGGCCGCCGTCCATCACCGCGATCGTGTCGCCGAGCTTCAGCGCTTCCTCGATATCGTGCGTGACGATCACCACGGTGATGCCGAGGCGGCGCTGCAGCGCGAACAGGTCGTCCTGCGCCTTGTTGCGGATGATCGGATCGAGCGCGCCGAACGGTTCGTCCATCAGCAGCATCGCGGGCTCGGCGGCGAGGGCGCGCGCCACCCCGACGCGCTGCTGCTGGCCGCCCGACAGTTCGTGCGGCAGCTTGCCGGCGAATTCGGCCGGCGCGAGGTGGAACAGGTCGAGCAGTTCGTTCACGCGCGCGGCGATGCGCTCGGCCGGCCAGCCGAGCAGGCGCGGCACGGTCGCGATGTTGCGCGCGACGCTCCAGTGCGGAAACAGCCCGTGCCCCTGGATCGCATAGCCGATGCCGCGGCGAAGTTGCTCGGGTGCGACCGTCGCCGTATCGACGCCGTCGATGCGGATCGTGCCGCTGGTCGGCGCGATCAGCCGGTTGATCATGCGCAGCAGCGTCGACTTGCCGCTGCCCGATGCGCCGACGAGCGCGGTGATCGTGCCGCGCTGCATCGTCAGCGATACGTCGTCGACGGCGACCACGTCGCCGAAGCGTTTGCCGACTCGTTCGATCTCGATCATCCTGCACGTCCCTTCGCGAGCGACGTCGCGGCTTCGAACACGACGGCGGCCGCCAGTGCGAGCGCGATCGTCGGGATCGCGCCGAGCAGCACGAGATCGGCGGCCGATTGACCGATCCCCTGGAAGATGAAGGTGCCGAATCCGCCGCCGCCGATCAGCGCGGCAACCGCGGTCAGCCCGATGTTCTGCACGAGCACGATGCGCACGCCGCTCAGGATCACCGGCAGCGCGAGCACGAGGTCGACGCGCAGCAGCCGCTGCACGCGCGTCATGCCCATCGCGCGGGCCGCTTCGGTCACGTGCGGCGGCACCTGTTCGAGCCCGACCACGACGCTCGACGCGATCGGCAGCAGCGAGTAGAGGAACAACGCGAGCACGGCCGGCGCGACGCCGATCCCGCGAATGCCGAGCGCGGCCGCGAGCGGTACGTGCGCGGCGAGCAGGCCGAGCGGCGCCATCATCAGCCCGTACATCGCGATGCTGGGGATCGTCTGCACGATATTGAGCACCGGCATCGCGACGGTGCGCACCGCCGCGATGCGCGCACAGGCGATGCCGAGCGGCACGCCGGCCACGAGCGCGGCGGCGACCGAGCCGCCCGCGAGCGACACGTGACGGATCGCTTCGCGCCAGAAATCGTCGCTGCGCACTGCGTATTCGCGCATCACGGAGAGGCCGTCCCACCAGCCGCTCGCGAGCGGCACGGCAACCGCCGCGATCGCGACGGCGAGCGCGGCGAGGCGCCGCCACGGGCCGAACGCGAGGCGCGCGAGCGCGTCGGCGATGAGCACGGCCCACGCGAACAGCAGCAACCAGACGCCGGCGTCGGGCGACACGCGGGCCAGCATGTCGTCGGGCGCGACGACGTGCGTCGCGGCCGCGCCGACCGCATACGCGAGCGTCGCGAGCCCCGCGCAGCCGGCCGCGAGCCGCCACGCGGGGCGGCTCGCCGTCATCGCCCATAGCGCGCCGACGGTCCACAGCGCGGCGAGCGCGGCGCCCTGCATCGCCGGCAGCGCGGCGAACACCGACAGCCCGGTACCGGCCGCGATCCGGTTTGGCCGCAGCACCGCGAACGACAGGCCGAACACGGCGACGATCGTCAGGATGCCGATCAGGATGCCGACCTTGTCGAGCGTGACGCGCCGCGCGGACGCGGCCGCGCGCTCCGTCATTTCACGAAACCCTTCGCTTTCAGGTAGCTTTTCGCGACGCCGGCCGCCGGCTCGCCGTTGAGCTGGATGCGGGCGTTCAGCGATTGCAGCGTCTTCAGGTCGAGGCTCGCGAACACGGGCTTGAGCAAGTCGGCAATCTGCGGATGCGCTTTCAGCGCGGCTTCGCGGATCACCGGCGCCGGCGCGTAGACGGGCTGCACGTGCTTGTCGTCGTCGAGCACCGCGAGGCCGCTCGATGCGATGCCGCCGTCGGTGCCGTAGACCATCGCGGCGTTCACGCCGTCGGTCTGGTTCGCGGCGGCCTTGATCGTCGCGGCCGTGTCGCCGCCGGACAGCACGACGAGCTGCTCGGGCTTCAGCTTGAAGCCGTACGCTTTCTCGAACGACGGCAGCGCCGATGCGCTGTTCACGAATTCGGCCGAGGCCGCGAGCTTCACCTTGCCGCCGCCGGCCACCCACTTGCCGAAGTCGGAGAAGGTCTTCAGGTGCTGCGACTGAGCGACGGGCGCAAGCAGCGCGACGCCCCACGTGTTGTTCGCGGGCGCCGGGGCGAGCCACACGAGATGGTTCGCCGCGTAGTCGAGTTTTTTCGCGGTGTCGTAGCCCTGGCTCGCGTTCTTCCACACCGGGTCGTCGGCCTTGTTGAAGAAGAACGCGGCGTTGCCCGTGTATTCGGGGTAGACGTCGATCTCGCCGCTCGTGAGCGCCTTGCGCACGATCGGCGTCGTGCCGAGCGCGATCTTTTCGGTGACGGGAATGCCGTGGGCCTTCAGCACCTGCGAAATGAGGTTGCCGAGCAGGTTGCCTTCGGTGTCGATTTTCGACGACACCACGACGGGCGTGTCGGCGTGCGCGCCGGGCGCCACGATGGCGGCGGCGAACGCGAGGCCCAGGATCCGGGCGGGCAGGGCGAGCTTCATCGGGGCCAATCTCCAGGACGGGGGCGTACGCCGAAAGTTACTTGACTGAGCCGGCTTTGGCAAACCGCGTGCGGCGGCGTGTCCACAGCCGGTGTGGGGATAACCCGCATCCGTCATGCGGGCTTGTTACACTGAAATTCGTTCCCCGCCTGCGGACATTTGCTGACATGAAGCCCGAGCTGCTGGTCCTCATCGCGCTGCGCGGCGACGCGCATCGCGAGATCGCCGCGTCGTTCGACGTGCGTTATGCCCCGACGCCCGATGCGCGCGAACGCGCGATCGCCGAACACGGCAGCACGATTCGTGCGGTGCTGACCAACGGCAGCACCGGGCTGACCGCCGCCGAGATCGACCGGCTGCCGCGGCTCACGTTCGTCAGCGCGCTCGGCGCGGGCTACGAGCACATCGACGTCGCGCATGCGAAGGCGCGCGGCATTGTCGTGGTCACGGGCGCCGGCACCAACGACGATTGCGTCGCCGATCACGCGTTCGCGCTGCTGCTCGCGGCGGTGCGCAACGTCGTGCAGCTCGATGCGAAGACCCGCGCGGGCGTATGGCGCGACGGGCTGTCGATGCCGCCGAACGTGTCGGGCAAGAAGCTCGGCATCGTCGGGCTCGGCAAGATCGGCGAGAAATGCGCGCGCCGCGCGGCCGGCTTCGACATCGAGATCGGTTATCACAACCGGTCGGAGAAGCCCGTGCCGTATCGCTATTTCGACCGGGTCGACGCGCTCGCGCAGTGGGCCGATTTCCTGATCGTCGCGACGCCGGGCGGCGCGGGCACGCGGCATCTGATCGATCGCACCGTGCTCGACGCGCTCGGCCCCGGCGGCTTTCTCGTCAACGTGTCGCGCGGCAGTGTTGTCGATACCGCTGCTTTGGCGGACGCGCTGCGCGAACGGCGCATCGCGGGCGCGGGGCTCGACGTGTACGAAGGCGAACCGGAGCCGCCGCGTGCGCTGACGGATCTCGACAGCGTCGTGCTCACGCCGCACATGGGCGGCTGGTCGCCCGAGGCGCTCGATCGTTCGGTGCGGCAGTTTCTCGACAACGCGGCGCGGCATTTCGCGGGGCAGCCGGTGTTGACGCCGGTGTGAGCGCCGCGCGGCGGCGTCGAATCAGTCCGCCTGCTTGCAGAATGTCCAGTAGAAATCCGGCAGGTTCGCCGGCTTGTCGGCATCGAGATCGATCCAGCCGAACTGGTGGTGCTCGTCGCTCAGCACGATGTCATGGCGATCGACCTCGCACTGGAAGCACACGATCAGTACGCGCTTGCCCGGCACGACCTCGCACGAGCGGCTGCCCACGTAGCGGATCGCCGACGCGACGATTCCGCATTCTTCCTCCACTTCGCGGGTGACCGCGTCTTCGAGCGATTCGCCCGCTTCGGGCCAGCCGCCCGGCAGCTCCCACTCGTCGCGGGGATTGCGCAGGAACAGGACGGAACGGCCATTGCGGACGATGGCTTTGGCGCTGAGAGGAATCATGGGGGCTCACCGTAGGCATTCGATTGCCGCAGCCTAGCGCAGGTGTTCCCTTCTTGCAGCGTTGCCCCCGCCCGCATCGACGCGGATGCGGGCGGGGGAGACGGCAGCGTCAGGCTGCCAGCCGGCGCACGGCTACGCGCCCGTCGATGATGACGCGAGCGGCACCGTCACCGACGTGCCGGCCGGATCGAGCGTCAGGCCCGTGCCGGGCGTCGGTCGCAGCGTCGCCTCGTAGTCGCTGGAGAGGACGACGAGCCCCAGCCGGTGGCCGGCTTCCAGCCGGTAGTCGCGCGGCATGAAGGTCAGCTTCAGGTCGTACGGCATGCCGGGCAGCACCGGTTGCGACACCCACTCGGACAGCCGGTTGCGCGGGTCGGTCCATGCGCGCGTGACGATCGTCGCCGTGCCGTCCGGCGCGCGGTCGACCAGCAGCGCCGTCACGTTCGCGACGCCCGTGAAGGTCAGCCTGACGTGCGCGGTCGCGGTGCCGGAGATGCGCGTGGCGGCTGTCAGCGGGGCCGTCTCGAAGCGGCTGCGGTTTTCGCCGGTCGGCGTGTTCGCCAGCGTGAGCGCGGGAATGCGCGCATCGTCGGTGAAGCGCGCGAGCGGGCCGCCGCTCGGCAGCCGCAGCAGCGTGCCGGTACCGGCGCCGTCGCCGCCCGCGAAGTACGTGACCGGCGTGGCGCGCCGCGCGGCCCAGTCGGCTTCCTTCAGCAGCGTGCCGTCCGCCTGCGCGATCACCGCGCGCGGATCCTGCTCGACGCCGTTGTCATAGCCGATCAGGTAGCGCGTGAACCAGCGGTTCACCTCCGCGGTCCACGCGTCGGCCATGCCCGGCACGCGGGTCGGATCGGTGTGCTTCAGGCGATGCAGCCACAGCTGGGTCGGCACGCCCTGGCGTCGCATCGCCAGATACCACGACGTCGACTGGTCGACGCGCACGTTGTCGTCGGTGAGGCCCTGCGCGACGAGCGCCGGCGCGACCGCGAACCCGGTCGGGATGTCGCGTGCGGCCCAGAACGGCGAATAGTCGCCGGTCTTGCGGTCTTCCTGCTGCAGTGCTTCGTCGATCAGGTGCGTGCAGCGCTCCGGATGCGCGTTGGTCAGCAGCGCCTTGATGTAGACGTCGACGTCCTCGCCCTGATAGCCTTCCGGCGCGCGCACGAGGCCGCCCGAGCGGTAGTAGCCGTACATGTTCGACAGCCCGGCGATCGGCACGATCGCGTCGAGCCCGCGCGTGCGCAGGCTGGCGACCATCTTCGGCAGCGTGCCGTCGTACGACACGCCGTACATGCCGACGTGGCCGGTCGACCAGTTCGCGACGACCGTCTTGCCGTTCGCGTCCTTCGCGGTCGCATCGCGGCCGAGCCAGCGGATCACCGACGCCATCGCGACCGATTCGTCGCGCGTCAGGATCGTCGGGCAGCCGTCCGAGCCGGCGGTGCCGAGCGAATCCGCATAGACGATCGTGAAGCCGCGCGGCACGAAATAGCTTTCGATCCACGAGCGGCCGGCGGCAGCCGCCTCGACCTGCTGCAGCATCCGCGATTGCGGCGCCGCGGCCAAGATGCGGGCGGACGCCGATGCCGCGGCACCGGCGGTCGCGGCCGGATGCGGCGTGCCGTCGAGTTCGACGTCGACGTCGTGATTGGGGCTGTCGGCGAGCCCGGCGTAATACGGGCTCGCGAGCACGATGACGGGCGTGCGCGCGCCGTTCGCGGTTTCGGACGGCCGCACGATGCGTACGTGGATGCGGTCGCGCGTGCCGTCGCCGTCGGAATCGACCGGCGTGTCGACCCACGCGTTTTCCTCGATCGTGCCGCCCGACAGCGACGGCTGCACCTGGCCGTTGCTGATCACCGGCTTGTAGCGTCCGCCGCTCGCCGGATTCGCGTACGGCACGCCGGACGGCGAAAAGCGCGACGCGAGCGATGGCGTATTGGCCGTGCCGGCCGCGGCGGAGGCCCCCTCCTGTTGGCCCTGCGCGAGCGCTGACACGCCCGCCACGCTGCCGCCGTCGTCGCCGCCGCACGCGGCGAGCGTCGCGGCCGCCACGAGCGCGGGCAGCCATGCGCGCCGCACTCCGGTTCGATGAATGTTCATTGAATCGACCTCGTCTCTTGTGTTTGTCTGGAACCGGCTGGCTCGCGATACGCCCCCTGCGGCCTGGCCGGGTGCTGCGTCGGATGAAGCGGAACTGCACCATCAAAAAACGGCGGGCGAGATGGATGAGCGTCTCGCCCGGTGCCGGCGCGGGTCAGGCGGCGTGCATCCGGCCGGCGTCGAGGCGAGTGCATCGCCCCGAACGGAAATCGTCAGTGCGGCGGTTCGCTGCGAATGCAGGACTGCGAATCAAATGCGGGCATGCCCGGGATTCCTTCAGGTTTCGAATGAAACGGAACGGCACGATGCAATGAGGCGGGAATGTTGCGAACGGCGGTGCTGCAACGGCAGGAAAGCGCGACGCGAGTCGGCACGCTGGCCGGATTGCTTTCCGGAAGCTTGCGCAAAAGTTATCTCAGCGAAATGCCCGTGTCAAACTTTTTTAGTTCGGGTCAAACAAAGTTTCGACGTGTGTGTTGCATGCACGCTCAACTTCCCGGCCATCCGTCCGTAAACAATGAAAAACGCGCTGAAAACGAGAGAGAGGGCAATGACGATTCCGGTCACGGCGGCGGGCGGCCTTACGCTCGCGCAAATGGCACAGGCGGCGCTCGACGGGCGTCAGACGACGGACGCGGCCGCGTCCGGCGCGCCGCAAGACGCGCCGATCGGCATCCGGGCAATCGACCCGGAAGCGATGCAGGCGGCGCTGACGAAACAGTTGTCGATGGTGGGCGACCTGTCGATGAAGCTGCGCGGCGTGACCGACGCGCTCGCGACGAGCCTGCGGGACATCGTCGCGAAGCGGCCGGACCTGGCCGATGCGCCATTCGATTTCATGACCGACGCCGGCCGGATCAAGGTGGTGTCGACGACGTTGACCGACAGCGACCGCGCATGGATCGAGTCGACGCTGAATGCGAACGCCGGCCTCGTGCTCGCGACGCGCGCGTTTCACGAGCAGGCCGTCGATATCGCCGCGCAGGGTGCGGCCGTGCGAGGCGATACGTTCACGGACAGCGATCGCGCGGCGGCGAGTCAGGGCGCCGACACGCGCTTTCACTTCATGAGCCTGCTCGACCGGTCGGTCGCGGACAACCCGCCGCCCGTGCCGCCCGGCGGGCACTTCACCACGCAGGACGGCACGACGCTGACGATCGCGCCGTCGGCCGGCAGCGCGCGCGGCACGCTCGCGTTGCTGGACGCCGCACGCCAGCTATCGTCGGGCACGTCGATCTTCGTCGACGCGTCCGGCAACAAGTCCCACGGCATGCGCGTGGAACTCGTCAACGTCGGCTTCGATGTGCTCGCCAGCTACACGCCGGACGGCGGCAACAGCGTCGGTTTCCACGAGATCGCGTAACGCCGCGCCAATCGAGCCGGCTGCGTCTACTCGTCGCGCAACGCTTCGGCGGGCCGCACCCGTGCGGCGCGCCAGCTCGGGTAGAGCGTCGCGACGCACGACATCAGGAACGCGGCCGATGCGATCTCGATCACGTCGAGCGCCGACAGCTTCGACGGCAGCGCGCTGAGGAAATACACGGACGGCGTCAGGAAGCGGATGCCGAGCAACTGCTCGATCGCCGGCAGCACCACCGGGATGCTCACCGCGATCGCGCAGCCGAGCGCGACGCCTGCCAGCGTGCCGGCGAGGCCGATCGTCATTCCCTGGATCGCGAAGATCTTCATGATCGAGCGGGGCGGCGCGCCGAGCGTGCGCAGGATCGCGATGTCGCCCTGCTTCTGCGTGACCGTCATCACGAGCGACGACACGAGGTTGAACGCGGCGACCGCGACGATCAGCATCAGGATCAGCGACAGCATGCGTTTCTGCAGCCGCTCGGCCTCGAACCACGTGCGGTTCTGCCGCGTCCAGTCGCGGATATACAGGTCGCCCGACAGCGTACGCGACAGCGCCAGCGCGACCTCCGGCGCACGCTGCAGATCGTCGACGCGCAGCCGGATACCGGTCGGCGCGGGCACGTTGAACAGTTGCTGCGCATCGCGGATGTGGATGTACGCGAGCGCGCTGTCGTACTGGTAGTGGCCCGACTCGAACGTGCCGACCACGTTGAACTGGCGGAACCGCGGCAGCGCGTCGCCCAGGCGCGCACGGTTGCCGGGCGCGAAGAACGTGATGCGGTCGCCGATCTTCACGTGCAGTGCATCGGCGAGCGCGGCGCCGAGCACGATGCCCATCTCGCCCGGCGCGAGCGCGTCGAGGCGCCCGGTCTTCAGCTTGCGCGCGATCTCGGACACGCGCGGCTCGAGCACGGGATCGATGCCGCGCAGCGCGACGCCCGTCACGTTGCCCGCGTTCGTCAGCAGCGCCTGCGCGTCGACGTAGGGTGCGACGGCACGCACCGCCGTGTTCTGTAACGATTCGTGTGCGGTCAGCCGCCAGTCGGGCATCGCGCCGGACGGCGAGAAGATTTCCACGTGCGCGAGCACCGACAGCATCCGGTCGCGCACCTCGGTGCGAAAGCCGTTCATCACCGACAGCACGACGATCAGCGCGGCCACGCCGAGCGCGATGCCGGCCATCGCGGCGCCGGCGATGAACGACACGAAGCCGTCGCCGGCCGAGCGCCGGCCGCCGCGCGCGTAGCGCAGCCCGATCTGCCATTCGAACGGGAGTTTCAAGCGGTTTCCTTTCATTTCGATTCGATCCTGCCGAGCCGCGCATTCTAGCGAACGTGGCGCGACCGTGTGCAGCCGTCGGGTCGCGACGGCCCGCGACCAGCCGATATCCGACCGCCTGCCGGGTCGGCGACGTATCGTGGACGGCGCCCGCGTGGGCCGCAACGGGTCGAAGCCGTGATGCTGCACGAGGACCGCTGGTTCCGGTGGCATCCGGGTTTCAATCCGTACGGGCTCGCGTGCGGCGCATGGATCACCTACGTGCGTGGCGGGCAGGACGCGATCGACCGTGCGCTGGTTGCGTCGCGTAACCGGCTGTATGCGCGCTGGCTGACGACGCATCCGGGCGATGCGTCGCTCAAGCCGCTGTCCGCGTTGCCGTTCGACGCGCCGCATGCGGTCGACCAGGCGCTCGCCGCGCGCAACGATACGTGCGACATGGGCGTGAAGGCGCGGGGCGGCCCCGCGAACTTCTTCGATCGCTCGATCGACGGGCAGGTGAACGGCACGCGCGCGCGGCGCTCGCCGGGCTCCACGCTCAAGCCGTTCGTCTATGCGCCCGGCTTCGACCGGGGCGTGCTGCATCCGGATTGCCGCGATGCCGGGCAGGTCGAAGGCGACCCGCCGCGCGTCACGTCGCCGCTACACGGCAGTCCGTATGCGATGCGCGTGAAGACCACCGACGAAACGTGCATCGCGTTCAACGCGACCGCCGATGCGAGCGCGCATGCGCTGTACGGGTTCGTCAACGATGCGTACGTCGGCCGCAGCGCACCGGCGACGCGTTGTTCTGGCAGCCGCGCACGGCCGGCAGCTATACGGTGCGGGTGGTCGACGATCACGGGCGCAGCGATCAGCGGCCGCCGGGAGTGGGGCTGAAGCAGTAAGCAGGCGCGGCCCGCTCGCGCCGGTTCAGACGCTGTAGCCGATCCTCAGCACACCCCACGGCCGTCCGCCGACGACGATCGGCGCGGACACGTCCTTCATCAGCGCGAACTGGCCGTTGCCCATGTCGCGCCGATAGGTCTGCAACAGGAACGGCTTGTCATGCGCCACGGACATGCGCGCCGTGCGGTCCGTGTAGATCCGGCGGTTCCGGCAATTCGCCGCGTTCCACGCGGCGTCCGAGCGCTGAGGCAGCGAGAACTTCCGGTTGTGGGTCGGCAGGTAGCACTGCCGGTCGAAGCTCGCGCAATAGACGATGCGTTCGTCGAGATCGAGCACCGGCTCCTGGACGGCCGGCAGCACGCGATCGGTGAACGCGGTGAAGCGCGTCATGAACTGCTGCGGGTCGGTGCCGGGAATCGGTTCGTAGTGCGCGTCGAAGAGCGCGTCGAGTGCGATGTCGCCGCGCCCGACCGCCTCCTCGAAGAGTTTGCCGATCGCGGCGGCCGTGCTGCGCGCGGCGTCGATCAGGCGCGTGTCGGGCGATTCGATACCGGTCGCGGCGGTGAGCTCGATCAGCGTCTCGGAGACGGAGAGCAGATTGCCGAGCCGGTCCTTGGCCTGCGAGAAGTTCTCGGCCGAGTTCTCGACGCCGGACGCCATCTCGCCCACCTGTTCGTCGAGACGATGGCACTGCGTCTCGATCTCGTCCGTCAGCGACGCGATCTGTTCGGCCTCGCCGGCGAGTTCGGTGATCGCGTGACCGGTCGCGTGCACGACCTCGCCGATCGTGCGCGTGCCCTCGCGCACGCGATGTGCGCGGGCGGCGTTGTCGGTGCCTTCCGCGAGCAGGTGTTCGGTCTGCTCGGCGAGCCGCGCGAGGGTCGTCTCGATCTGGGCCGTCGCCTGCCCGGTCTTCGCGGACAGGTTCTTGACCTCGGCCGCGACGACCGCGAAGCTGCGGCCCGACTCGCCGGCGCGCGCGGCCTCGATCGCGGCGTTCAGCGCGAGCAGGTGGGTCTGGCGCGCGATGACGGAGATTTCCTCGGACACGGCCCGCACGTGATCGAGTGCGTCACGCAGCGCGCCCATCTGGTCGCTGATCGTGGTGACGCCCTCGACGAGGCCGTGAATGTCGGCGAGCGAGGCCTCGATCGTCTGCTGTGACTGCCGGACCGCATTCGACGCATTGGCGCTGACGTCGCGCACCTGCTGCGCGGCCTCGGCGATCCGGTGGTTGCCGCGCAGCGTGAGGGCGGCCGATTCGCGCAGCGTGTGGCACACCTCCGCCTGTCGGGCGACGCGGGCCGCGACTTCCTCGACGTGACCCGACACGTCGCAGATCTCGATGCCCAGCCTGCCGGCCTGTTCGGCGATGTCGCCGACGAGCGCGCGCGACGAACGGCGGCCGCGGCCGATTCCGAAGAAGTTCACGTTGGTGGGTCTCCTTGAGGACATGCGCACCGGGTTCCCGGCGGATGGTGGGCGTGCGTTCCTGACTTGACGGCTGCACGGCCGCGGACTTGAGGTCGGGTAAACATCGAGATCGGCATCCCCGACGGCCGGACCGGCGCCGGGCGGGGCGCGTTTGCACCACGTTTGCGCCACGTTTGCCGTGGCGGCCGCGCGGCGGCGTGACGAGGGACGGGCGGCGCGTGGCGGCCGCCCGTCCACAGGCGCTGCGTCAGAACACGTGGTGAATGCCGGCGTTGACGCCGACCGTCGTGCCCGGCAGCCCGTACAGCGCGCCGCCCGTGATGCCGAGGCCGGTATTCATCGCGCCGTGGTTGTTGACGACGCCGACCTGCGCATACAGGCCGGTTCGCTTCGACAGGCTGTAGTCGGCGCCGATCGCGGCCAGCAGCGAATGATTGTGCGAGTCGTTGCGGTCGGTCGTGTACCACGCGCCGGTGTTCAGGTCGAGGGCCGGCGTGACGCGGTAGTCGAGGCCGGCGCTATACACGTTGTTGCTGAACGAGCCGGCGACCTTGTAGCTCGTGAACGACGCCTTGCCGGTCACCGGCCCGAACGTGTAGGCGGCACCGATCGTGCGGCCGACGAACGCGACCGTGCTCGGCACCGGCGTCGGGGACGTACCGCCGTTGCCGTCGTAGAGCGCCGCGTTGAGCATGAAACCGCCGTTCGTATAGGTGAGGCTGCCGGAATACTGGCGTCCCGCCTGGAAGTCGCCGGCCTTGCCGCCGAAGCCGAACATCGCGCTGGCCGTCAGCCCGGCGATGGTCGGGCTCGTGTACGAAATCGCGTTCGGGTTGAAGAGGCCCGTGACGAGCACGTTGTCGACGTACGGAACCAGCGCGGCGCCGAAGTGCGAGACGTTGCGCGGATCCGATCCGAGGATCGCGAGCACGAACGGCGAGAACTGCAGGCCGACCTTCGTTTCGCCGAAGCCGCCGTCGATTCCGACCCATGCCTGGCGGCCGAAGAAGTTGCCGTTCGAGTGGCCGAACGCGCCGTCCGTGATGTTGAAGCCGCTTTCCAGCTTGAATCGCGCGTGCAGCCCGCCGCCGAGATCCTCGGTGCCCGTGATGCCGAAGTTGGTCGGCGTCATGCCCGTGTCGGTCAGCGCGAACTGGCGTCCGGCGTTGCCGCCGGTCGCCGAATCCAACGAGCGGCTCGTATAGAGCAATGCGGCGTCGAGGTCGCCGTACAGCGTGACGCTGCTCTGCGCGAAACTGCTCGTGCTTGCCGCCGCGCCCAGCAGCGCCGCGCAAATCGTCCATGTCCTGCTCTTCATCGTCTGTCTCCGTTTTGTGAGTGTTGTAATACGCACAACTGATTAAACCTTCGTTGGCGGAAGCGCTGCGAGCCGCCTGCATGCCGTGCCGTCGGGAAACGCACGGCGATGCTTCTCGCCGGCGCGAACGCGGCCGCGAGCCCGGCGTGGGAAACGGGCCAGCGGCCGTGCTGCGACGCCGCGGTGAAGCGATACGCCCGCCGTGGCGGGCGGCGTTACATCGAACGGTTCAACTGCTCGAGGATGGCCGGGTTCTCGAGCGTGGACGTGTCCTGCGTGATCGCCTCGCCCTTCGCGAGCGAGCGCAGCAGGCGCCGCATGATCTTGCCCGAGCGCGTCTTCGGCAGGTTGTCGCCGAAGCGGATGTCCTTCGGCTTCGCGATCGGTCCGATCTGCTTGCCGACCCAGTCGCGCAGCGTCTTCGCGAGCGCCGCCGCTTCGTCGCCTTCCGGGCGCGAACGCTTCAGCACCACGAACGCCACGACCGCCTCGCCCGTCGTATCGTCCGGACGGCCGACCACCGCTGCCTCGGCCACGAGTTCATGCGACACCAGCGCCGACTCGATCTCCATCGTGCCGAGCCGGTGGCCCGACACGTTCAGCACGTCGTCGATCCGGCCCATGATCGTGAAGTAGCCGGTCTCCTTGTCGCGCACGGTGCCGTCGCCGGCCAGATAGAGCGTGCCGCCGAGCTCTTCCGGGTAGTAACTCTTCTTGAAACGCTCCGGATCGCCCCAGATCGTGCGGATCATCGCGGGCCACGGGCGCTTGACGACCAGAATGCCGCCTTGCCCGTTCGGCACGTCCTGCCCCGTCTCGTCGACCACCGCGGCCGTGATGCCCGGCAGCGGCAGCGTGCACGAACCCGGCACGGTCGGCGTGGCGCCCGGCAGCGGCGTGATCATGTGGCCGCCGGTCTCGGTCTGCCACCACGTATCGACGATCGGGCAGCGCTCGTGGCCGACGTGCTTGTGGTACCACATCCACGCTTCCGGATTGATCGGCTCGCCGACCGTGCCGATGATGCGCAGGCTCGACAGGTCATAGCTCTTCGGATGCACCTTGTCGTCGGCTTCGGCCGCCTTGATCAGCGAACGGATCGCGGTCGGCGCGGTGTAGAACACGGTGACCTTGTGATCGCCGATCATCTTCCAGAAGCGGCCGGCGTCCGGATACGTCGGCACGCCTTCGAACACGACCTGCGTGCCGCCGCATGCGAGCGGGCCGTAGGTGATGTACGTGTGGCCGGTGACCCAGCCGATGTCGGCCGTGCACCAGAACACGTCGTCGGGTTTCCAGTCGAAGGTCCACTTCATCGTCTGCGCGGCCCACAGCAGGTAGCCGCCCGTGCTGTGCTGCACGCCCTTCGGCTTGCCGGTCGAGCCCGACGTATACAGGATGAACAGCGGATGCTCGGCGCCGACCCAGGTCGGCTCGCAGCGGTCGGATTCGCCGTCCACCAACTCGTGCATCCACAGGTCGCGGCCTGCATGCCAGTCGATCTTGCCGCCGGTGCGGCGATAGACGATCACGCTCTTGACCGCTTCGCAGCCGCCCAGCGCGATCGCCTCGTCGGCGATGCTCTTGAGCGGCAGCGTCTTGCCGCCGCGCGCCTGCTCGTCGGCGGTGATCAGCGCGACCGCGCCGACGTCGACGAGCCGCTCGTTCAGCGATTTCGCGGAGAAGCCGCCGAACACGACCGAGTGGGTCGCGCCGATGCGCGCGCAGGCCTGCATCGCGACGATGCCTTCGATCGACATCGGAATGTAGATGACGACGCGATCGCCCTTGCCGATCCCGCGTTTCTTCAGCGCATTCGCGAAACGCGACACGCGCGCGAGGAGATCGGCATAGGTGACGCGGGTGACGGTGCCGTCGTCGGCCTCGAAGATCACCGCGACGCGCTCGCCGTGGCCGGCTTCGACGTGACGATCGAGACAGTTGTACGACGCGTTCAGCTCGCCGTCGTCGAACCAGGTGTAGAACGGCGCGTTGCGCTCGTCGAGCACCTTCGTGAACGGCTTGTGCCACGTGAGGCCTTCGCGCGCGAGACGCGCCCAGAAGCCTTCGTAATCCTGCTCGGCCTCGGCGACGAGCGCGCGGTAGGCCGGCATGCCGGAAATGGCCGCCGTCTTCTCGAGCGCCGCGGGCGGCGCGAACTGACGGGTTTCGTGAAGAACCGATTCGATCTTGGACAAGCGTGTCTCCATGCATTCATGTGATTCCTGACGGCGCTCGGGAAAACGCAACATGCGTGCCAGTCGCGTGACGGATGGGGGCATGCGGCGCAAGCCGCGACAGTCCGGCGTGTCGCGCCCGCTCCCGGCTAAGCGGCGGCATCGCGGACGGTAGCGCGATGCGGCGCGGCGTTCAGAAATGCAGCAGGTCGTGTTGCAGTCCTGAGCAGTCGGGGCGAGCCGGCAGGTGATCGTCCGGCACCGCCGCGTCAGGCGAGCAACGAGCGAAGTGCCGGTGCGTGCCTGAATTGCCGGATGCGTTCGAGCGCCGATACCTCGAGCTGACGAACGCGTTCGGCCGACAGGTTCAGTTGCCGGCCGATCTCGCGCAGCGAATACTCGTTGTCGACGTCGATGCCGTACCGCAGGCGCAGAATCCACGCTTCGCGTACCGGGAGGCTGTCGATCAGCTCGGCAACCGCCGCGCGCAACTGACCGGCGCTCGCGGCTTCTTCCGGCGTCGGCGCGTCGGCGTCGATCGTGACGTCGCACAACGTGAGGTCGTGATCGGGCGAAACCGGCAGGTCGGCGGAGATCGGCTCGCGCACGATGCTCATCAGCTCGCGCACCTTGTCGACCGGCAGTCGCATCTGCGGGGAGAGCGCTCGTGCGTCGGCGACGTCGCCGGTCCGTTGCCGATGGATGCGCGCGAGCCGTGACAGCTTGTTGAGCGAATCGACCGTATGTGCGGGCACGCGGATCGTGCGCCCCAGATCGGCGAGCGCATGCGTGATCGCCTGCCGGATCCACCACGTCGCATACGTCGAGAATTTGAAGCCGCGCCGGTGATCGTAGCGATCGACGGCCTTCATCAGGCCGATATTGCCTTCCTGGATCAGATCGGCGAACGGCAGGCCGCGGTCGGCATAGCGTTTGGCGACCGACACGACGAGCCGCAGATTGCTCTGGAACAGCTTCGTTCTCGCGGGCTGCATCGCGCGCTCGATCCGCGAGAGCCGCGCATCGAGCGCGATCGTGATGTCGAGCGGCAACGGAGACTGCGCCGCGAGGCGAGCGAGCGCGCCGCGCGCGTCGATCAGCGCCGGCGCGTGGCGGGCTAGGGTGGCGGCGCAGTCGGGATGCGCGGCGCTGCATGTGTGCAGCCATGCGCGTACGTCGTCGCAGGGCGCGAAGAGTTCGTGGCGCGCGGCATCGAGCGGGATGCCCGTGGCGACCAGCGTGTCGACGAGCCGTTTTTCGAGCGTGCGCGCCTGAGTCGCGCGCTCGCCGTTCGCTTGCCTGATACGCTCGATCGCGCGCGAGGTGAAGCGGATGCGGCCGGTCGACGCGGCCGCCTCGCGCAGCAGCGCCCGGTAAGCGGTGGACGCGAAGCCGTCCGCGTGCAATGCGTGCTGCATCGCCGATGCCGGTGCACCGGCGCGTTCGAGTGCTTCGACGACCGTATCGCGCCATGCGGGGCTGTCGAGGGCAAGGCCTGCGTCGTCGTCGGGCGCGGGTGAGGTCATGCTTGGATCGTCGGGTAACGTCGTCGGCACACTTGCGGCCGATTCGGCATCGCCGGCAAACCCCGTCACGTAAACCGACGCCGCCACCTTGCCGGCGCGGATGTCGTTCGCGATCGCCGCGACGGCGGCGAGTGCCGCCGGATCGCGGCTCAACGCGTCGATGCATGCCGCGCGGCCGCTTTCCAGACGAAGCGCGAGCGCGATCTCTTCGTCGCGTTCGAGCAGCGGCGTCGCGCTCATTTCCCGCAGATAGAGCCGGATCGGGTCGTTGGTCCGGCCCGCGAGCAGATCGTCGGCCGCGAGCGGCGTCGATGCGTCGGCGAGCGGCGACGCGACTTCCGTCACTTGCGCGAAATGACGGTCGAGCGTCCATGCGGTGTGCGCGCCGGCATGCTCGCGTACGTCGATGCCGAGCTCACGCAGCATCGACGCGGCGGCGTCCACATCCGCGCCGTCGGCCGCGTCGTCGGGCAACGCATCGGCGATTTCGCCGTGCGTCACGTAGCCGCGATCGATGCCGAGCGCGATCAGCGCATGCAGATGCGCGGCGCGGTCGGCGTGGGCGCCGCGACACGGCGACGGCGCGCCGTCGCGTTCGCGAGCGGGCCCGGCGTCAAGCGAGCTTGGCATAGACGTTGCACCAGCCTTCCGCGGCAACCGTCTTGCCCGCGAACATCGGGCACGTCCCGGAGGATTCGCCCGCGGCGGCCTTGTAGAAGCGGCAGTTCGCACACGTCTGGCCGGCCTGGTACTTCGGGAACTTGCCGGCGTCGACGGTCGTCGCCTTGGCGCGGTAGCCGAGCGTCTTCGCCGTCGCGTCGTTTTCGTCGACGGGGGGAGCGGCGGCGAATGCGCGCGTGCCGGCCGCGAGCGCGGCGCACAGGCCGGCGGCCTGCACGAAGAAGGTTCTGCGATGACGGGAGATCATGATGCGGTCCTGAATGAAATGAACGGAAAAAGCCCGGCCCGCGCGCCGGGCATGTTGCCCGGCGCGGCGGTCGATCGAAACGAAAGCGGGTGGAGCGGTTACTTGCGCGGCCCGGCGATCAGCGGCGCCTTCGACGCGTTGGCGATCTCGGCGGTCAGCTTGCTCTTCGACGCGTCGTAGCCGTTCGAATAAAGCAGGAACGCCATCAGATCCTCGTATTCCTGTGCGGTCATCTTGCCGGGGCGATCGGCCGGCATGTTGCTCGACATGTACAGGAAGATGCCGCCGACCGTGATGTGCGACTTGCCTTCGGGCGCGAACGATTCCCCGCTCAGCGCGGGTGCGGTATTGCCCTCGAGCTGGTCGCCGTGGCATTTCGCGCACGCATCGCCGTAGAGCTTCTTGCCGTGCTGCACCTGAGCCTGGTCGAACGACGGGACGCCGCTGCCTTCGCTCGTCGACACCTTGATGAAGCCGGTCCGCTGCGCGGACGCGATCGCGCCGTCGAGAAACCGGCCGGGCACGCGCGAGGCGGCGGCTTGCGCGATGCCGTCGGGCAGCGTCCAGCCGCGCGTGAGCGACGCGAGGCGGCCGTTGCCGCTCAGTTGCGACAGCGTGGCGTCGATGCGCTTTTGCAGCGCGTCCTTGCCCGGCCCGAACGCGAACGACAGTTGCCAGTCGGAGTACGGCGACGACGTCGCCGCCACCTGGAACCGTTGTTTCGGATGCGCACGCTCGTACGCGACGACGCTCGGATACCAGACGATCGCGCGTTGCGCGCGGCCCGCGGCGAGCGCGCCGATCGTTTTCTCGCTCGTGTTCTCGAGATCGAAGCGGGCATTCGTCTGCTGCGCGGCGATCAGCTGCGACGGGCTGCCGTAGGTGGCCGCGATCGTTTCCTTCGCGCCGGACGGCGCGGGTGCATCGCGCAGCGACACGCTGACGTAGCCGGAGCGCAGATAGCCCTGCGAGAACGTCATCTTCGATCCCGACGCATCGGCGATGGCCGAACGCGGGAAGCCGGCGATCACGTCGCAGTCGCGTTCGAGCGATTTCGTCAGTTCGCTGGCGGAGATGCCGTCGTCGTCGCCGTTGTCGTCGACGCCACGTGTGTTGAAGGTCGCGGCGATGCCCGCGGTGCGGAACACTTCGCGCGCGACGGCGCGATCGAGCGTGGTGGTCGGGCTGCCAGGCAGCGTGCAGATGCGCACGCCGGCCGATGCGGTTGCCGGTGTCAGCGCCACGCCCACGGCGAGCAGACTGGCGACGGCAACGGAAGTGAGACGAGTATTCATGGTCGTGTTTCCGGTTGAAGCGGGTGGGGCGTCGCGCCCGCATCGGGCGCATGCGGGCGCGACTCGGGCGTGGCGCCGGGTCAGTTCAGCGCGAACACGTAGAGCGTGCCGCCGCGCGGAACGTCCTTCGCGATGTCGGCCATCGGGCCGCCCCAGATCGGGTTCGCGCCGCCGTAGCCGGCGAGCACCGCGACATACTCCTTGCCGTCGACCTCGTACACCGACGGCTGCGAAATGATGCCGCTCGCCAGTTGCGGGCTTTCCCACAGCACCTTGCCGGTCGCCGTGTCGAACGCGTACAGATGGCCGTCGAGCGAGCCGCTGAACGCGAGACCGCTCGCCGTGGTCGCGACGCCGCCGTTCCACGGTTTCTTCGACCAGTGGCTCCACAGCTTCTTGCCGGTGTTCACGTCGATGGCCGTCAGCTCGCCGTAGCCTTCGCTGCCCGGTTCGGGCTTGATCTCGAAGCCTTCGCCGAGGTACGGCAGGCCTTCCATGTAGCTGACCGACTTGCCGGTCAGGCTCATGCACGCATGCAGCGCCGGCACGACCGCGATGTTGCGTTCCTGGTCGTACGAGATCGACCACCAGTTCTTGCCGCCGAGGAAGCTCGGGCACGTCTCGATCGTCGTGCCGGCCTTCGGGAACTTCGACGCGTCCTGGATCGGCTTGCCGTCTTCCGTGTAGCCGGTGACCGACAATGCCTTCACGAACGGCGTCGCGTAGATCAGCTTGCCGGTCGTGCGGTCGATCGCATGGAAGAAGCCGTTGCGGTCGGCGTGGATGATCGCGTCGTAGTCCTTGCCCTTGTACTTGATGTCCGCGAGGACGGCCGCGTTCACGCCGTCGTAGTCCCACGTGTCGTTGTTCGTGTACTGGTAGTGCCACTTCAGGTTGCCGCTCTTCGCATCGAGCGCGAGCAGCGAGTCGGAATACAGGTTGTCGCCCGGGCGCAGCGCCGCGAGCCACGGGCCGGGGTTGCCGACCCCCCAGTACAGCGTGCGCGACGCGGCGTCGTACGTGCCCGTGAGCCACGCGGCGCCGCCGCCATGGCTCTGCATGCCGTCGGGCCAGGTTTCCGCGCCCTTTTCGCCGGCGGCGGGGATCGTGTAGCGTTTCCAGACCTGCGAGCCGTCCTCCGGATTCAGCGCCGCGATGTAGCCGCGAATCCCGTATTCGCCGCCGGACGTGCCGACGACGATCGCGCCGTCGATCGCGAGCGGCGCGAGCGAGAACGCGTAGCCGAGGCCCGGCTCGAACATCTGCTTCTTCCACACGAGATTGCCGGTCTGCGCGTCGAGCGCCGCGACTTCGCCGTTCAGCATCGCGATGTAGACGTTCTTGCCGTACAGCGCGACGCCGCGGTTGACGACGTCGCAGCACGCGGTCTTGAACGAGGCCGCGCCGAGCTTCGGCTCGTATTTCCACAACTGCTTGCCGGTCTTCGCATCGAATGCGTAGACGTTGTCCTTCGGCGTCGTCACGAACAGATAGTTGCCGTTGACGATCGGCGTGGCCTCGAAGCCCTGCTTCAGGTCGGCCGGGAACTTGTACGCCCACACCTGCTTGAGATTCTTCGCGTTCGACGCGTCGATCTGCTTGAGCGGAGAATGCGAGCGGCCGTCGTAGGTGCGGTAGTAGGTCAGCCAGCCCGGGTCGCCGTGTGCATCGGTCAGGCGCTGGTAGGTCACGGCCGGGTAGTCCGCGGCCGCTTCGACGAGGCCGGGGTTCAGCGCGACGGCGGCCGCCACCGCGATTCCGATCGTCGCCAGCCGGCTCGCTGAAGCCGAGAGTTTCTTCATGGTTGTCTCCTGGGTCATTGTGGTCGCACCGCCGCGAACGTTGCGTCGCGCCGGCACGGTTGGGGTTTCCGGGCCGAGTGCCCTGCCCGTTACGCAAGTCGCATGCCATCGCGGCCGGAAGCCGGTACGGTGCGGCACACCGGCGCATCGCAGGCGATGCGTCGAGCGACGGCGTGCGCGGCGACGTCGACGCAGGTGTTGCATTCAGGTACACCGTCGCGCGTGAAGTGTTGCCAAACATGACAGGTGGCGCAGTCGGCCGGACAGCGGCGCGCCGGTCGCGCGCATCGCGTACCCGAGTGATGCGCGGCGCGGCGTGCACCGTTCGTGCTCGCGGTACTGGCACGGTTCTCGCACGCCGGCTTCGCGACAACCCGTCGCCGTGCGGTGCATCGCACGCGCCGGCGGAATAAAAGTGCGGAGACAACGGAATGATCAGGAGACCAAAGGCCGCCGGGTGGTACGGCGCGATGCGGCATGGCCGGCGTGCGCGATGCGTTGGCGTGACCGTTGGCACGTTGGCGCTGTTCGGTTTGCCGCCCGGCAGCGTGCGCGCGCAGCAGCCGGCGGACGGCGGCACGATTGCGCCGGCCGAGCCGCCGGCCGTCGTGCTGCCCGCGGTGGTCGTCGTCGGCACGACGCCGCTGCCCGGGATCGGCACGCCGCTGTCGAAGGTGCCGGCGAACGTGCAGACGGTGCGCGCGGCGGAACTCGACGCGCAGCACCGCGCGACGCTCGCCGATTTCTTCGCCGCGAACCTGCCGAGCGTGACGATCTCGGACGCACAGGGCAACCCGTATCAGGCGGACGTCAACTATCGCGGCTTCGCCGCGTCGCCGCTGCTCGGCACGCCGCAGGGGTTGTCGGTGTTCGTCGACGGCGTGCGCGTGAACGAGCCGTTCGGCGACGTCGTGAACTGGGACATCCTGCCCATGCAGGCGATCGACCGCGTGCAGCTGATTCCGGGCTCGAACCCGGTGTACGGGCTCAACACGCTCGGCGGTGCGCTCGCGATCACGACGAAGAACGGCAGGTCGAACCCGGGCGGCGAAGCGGAGGTGTCGGGCGGCTCATGGGGCCGCAAGACCGCCAGCGTCGAGCAGGGCGGCACGATCGGCTCGAACCTCGACTACTACGCGACCGCGAACGTCGCGAACGACGGCGGCTGGGCCGACCATAACGCGAGCCGCGTGCGGCAGGCGTTCGGCAAGCTGCGCTACACCGATGCGGACACGACGCTGTCGATTGCCGCGGGCGGCGCGGACAACACGCTGTCCGGCACCCAGACGATCCCGCGCTCGTTCCTCGACAACCGGAAGCAGGCGTATACGTATCCGGACCGTAACCGCAACAGCGCCGGCTACCTGACACTGTCGGGCGAGCGATTTTTCGGCGAGCACGTCGAGCTGAGCGGCAACGCGTACTACCGGCACCTGCGCAACACCAACACGAGCAGCAACAACAATACGGACTACGGATCGGTGGACGAGGACGGCGCGATCGACACGGTGCAGGGCAGCAATGCGCAATCGACGATCGTCACCGACAGCTACGGCGGCAGCGTGCAACTCACGCGGCTCGGCAAGCTCGGCGGGATGGCGAACCGGCTGGTCGCGGGCGTCTCGGCCGATGTCGCGAATTCGAGCTACGTCGCGTCGTCGCAGGACGCATCGTTTACCGATGCGCGCGCGGCGATCGGCATCGGCGATTTCGTTCCGCAGACCAGCGCGAAGACGCGCAATGCGAACGTCGGTGTGTACCTGAGCGATGCGCTGTCGCTGACGCCGCACTGGACGCTGACGCTGTCGGGCCGCTACGACTGGTCGAAAGCGCGGATCGGCGACGAGAGCGGCGTGCAGCCGCTGCTCGACGGCAGCCATGTGTTCTCGCGCTTCAACCCGGCCGTCGGACTCAACTGGAACCCGGTGCCGGGCTTGACCGCCTATGCGACGTACAACGAAGGCATGCGTTCGCCGACCGCGATCGAGCTCGCGTGCGCGGACCCGGCCGCGCCGTGTTCGCTGCCGAACGACTTCATCGCCGACCCGCCGCTCGAGCCGGTAATCTCGAAGACGTTCGAGGCCGGCATGCGCGGCCGCATCGGCGCGGCGACGACCTGGAGCGCCGCGGCCTACCGCACGACGCTGACCGACGATATCCAGTTCATCAGCAGCCCGGCCAGCGCGCAGGGCTACTTCCGCAACGTCGGCGATACGCGGCGGCAGGGTATCGAGCTCGCCGGCCGCACGCGGGTCGGCCCGCTCGGTGTCGGGCTGTCGTACAGCTATGTCGACGCAACCTACCGATCGTCGTGGACCGAACACAGCCCGGCGAATTCGACGGCCGGCGCGAACGGCAACGTGACGGTCAAGCCGGGCGATCGCATCCCCGGCATTCCCGCGCATACGGTGAAACTGCGGCTCGACTACGCGGCGACGCCCGCGTGGGACATCGGCGCGAACGTGACCTGGCGCGGCGGCGTGTATGCACGCGGCGACGAGAACAACGGGGACGTGAACGGCCGGCTTGCCGGCTACGTGCTGGTCGATCTCGACATGCGTTACCGGATCACGAAGCGGTTCGAGGTGTTCGCGAGCGTGACGAACCTGCTCGACAAGCGCTACGCGAGCTTCGGCGCACTCGGCCAGAATTTCTTCAACGGGCCGAACCATACATTCGACGGCGCCCGTCCGGTGAACGAACAGTTCGTCGGGCCGGGCGCGCCGCGCGGCGCGTGGGTCGGCGTGCGCTATGCGTGGGATTGAGCGGCGCACGATCGCGTGTGGCGCGCTTGCGTGTGTCGTCGCGTCATGACAGGAACGAGCGCGGGGCCGTCACGTGAGCGGCACCGTCGCGAACATCGCATTGACGGCGCGTGCGACGCTGCGCGCCAATGCCGGGTCGCTTGCCAGATGCCCGGCCTGCACGCGTTCGATTTCCGCTTCGGGTGCGGCCCGCGCGAGACGTTCGACGTTGCCGACCGGGCACACGGGATCGTGCCTCCCGTGCGCGGCGAACAGCGGCACGCCGGCTTGCGCGGCGCGTCGCGCGAGCGCGAGCACGCGGCGCTCGCCCAGCCAGCAGTCATGTTGCAGGTAGTGCGCCTGAACCCGGTATTTGTCGATCAGACGGCCGACGGTCTGGTTCGAACGGATCGTGTGGGCGGGCGAGCGGCGCGTTCGCACTGACGCTAGGATCGCGCTTTCGTATGCGTGCCACGCGAGCGCCACTGCGCGCTGGCGGGCCGCGCTCGCGCCGTGACGCAACCGCTGCGCGCAGCGCGAGAGCAGGCGATCCGGCCGGCCGCCGCCGGCCGCTGCATGCAGGCGCCGCCATTCGCGCGGCGCACGCGTGCGGGACGTCATGAAGAGTTCGCGGACTTCGCGTCGCGACGTCAGGAACAGGCCGCGCAGCACGACGCCCGAGACCCGCGCCGGATGCGTGCCCGCATATGCGAGCGCGAGCGCCGCGCCCCACGAGCCGCCGACGACTCCCCAGCGTGCAATGCCGAGCTGCTCGCGCACCGCCTCCAGATCCGCGATCAGCCGGGCGGTGGTGTTGTGGCGCGTGCCGCCGCGCGGCCCCGACGCACCCGCGCCGCGCTGGTCGACGAGCACGACGCGCAAGCGGCTGAGGTCGAACAGCCGCAGGATGCCGGCCTGGCTGCCGCTGCCGGGGCCGCCGTGCAGCACGACGACCGGGTGGCCTTGTTCAGTGCCGGCGACGGCGAATGCGATCGATTGCGCGTCGCGGTGCAGGTGCCGGCGCGCGGGCGTGTCGGGCAAGACCCGCATGGCGGGCGACGATGTGGATCGAGTCGGGCGACGCGTCATGTCGATAGGGTACGAGAGGGGGGAGTCATCGGCGGCGTGGCGGTGGCCGGGCTTGCCCTGCGACAAAGCGAGAAGCGAGCCAGAAACGCGTCAGCCGCGAAGATCCGGATTCGCACGGGTAGTCACGCGTCGGTAAATCACGGTATCACGAAGGCCTGGCCGTCGCGCGACGCGACACGCTCTGCCCGGACGATTCATTACATCGAGCTTTCAATGTATGCCGCGGCGCCGGTGTGGCCCGATGCTTGCTTGCAACGACGGCAAAGAGTCCGGCAGTTGACCGGAAGGATCCCCCGGAGGAGACAATGCGCGATGACGTAGAGCAGGCGGCCGGATCACGGGCCGCGCATCCCGCTGGCTGGCCCGCGCCGTCGATCCAGAAGGCCCACGAGCGCTCGGAGACGTTCGGCCTGCAGGTATCGGCACGGCCCGACTACGACGTGCTGTCGAACGCGGCACTGGTGCTCAAGCGCGAGCAGAGCCGAGTGCTGTGCGTGCACGCGATGCCGGTGATGGAGACGCTGCACGAGCAGATCGTCAACACGCAGAGCATGATCGTGCTGACCGATGCGGAAGGGCTGATCCTGCATTCGATCGGCGACGACGATTTCCTCCGCCGCGCGGAGAAGGTCGCGCTGCGTCCCGGCGCGAACTGGGCGGAGAGTCGCCAGGGCACCAACGCGATCGGCACGGCGCTGGCCGAGCTGTGTCCGATGGTCGTCCACGGCGACCAGCACTTCCTGGCCGCGAACCGCTTCCTGACCTGTTCGAGCGTGCCGATCCTCGATCCGTACGGCGACGCGATCGGCGTGCTCGACGTGACGGGCGACCACCGCAGCTATCACCAGCACACGATGGCGCTCGCGAAGATGTCGGTGCAGATGATCGAGAATCATCTGTTTACGACGACCTTTCAGGAAACGCTGCAGGTGTCGTTCCATGGCCGCCCGGAGTTTCTCGGCACGCTGATGGAGGGGATCGTCGCGTTCACGGCCGACGGCCGCTTCCTGTCGGCCAATCGCAGCGCGCAGTTCCAGCTCGGCATGCCGCTCGCCGCGCTGCGCGCGCATACGCTGTCGTCGCTGTTCGACGTCACCAGCGCGCAGCTGATCGACCGCATGCGCGCGAGCACCGACCGGCACCTGATGCTGAATCTCGGCAACGGCGCGGTGGTCTGCGCGCGCGTGCACTTTCGCCGCGCGACGCTCGCCGAAGGCAGCCGGCCGACCGACGTGCACGACGCGGCGGCGCCGGCCGCGCGCGCGAACGCGGTGCCCGCGCCGGCGGCGGGCACGTCGGCCGGCCTGTCGCGGCTCAACTATCTCGACACCGGCGATGCGCAGGTCGCGTGCGTGATCGCGAAGGTGCGCAAGGTGATCGGCAAGGACATCCCGATCCTGATCACCGGCGAGACCGGCACCGGCAAGGAGCTGCTCGCTCAGGCGATCCACAACGACTCGCCGCGGCGCGACGCGCCGTTCGTCGCGGTCAACTGCGCATCGATTCCGGAGACGCTGATCGAGTCTGAGCTGTTCGGTTACGAGGAAGGCGCGTTCACCGGCGCGCGCCGCAAGGGCGCGATCGGCAAGCTGCTGCAGGCGAACGGCGGCACGCTGTTCCTCGACGAGATCGGCGACATGCCGTATCCGCTGCAGGTGCGGCTGCTGCGCGTGCTGCAGGAGCGCCTCGTCAACCCGCTCGGGTCGACGAAGACGATCGCCGTGGACATCGCGATCATCTGCGCGACGCACCGCGATTTGCGCGACATGATCGCGCAGAACCGTTTTCGCGAGGATCTCTACTACCGGCTGACCGGCCTCGTGGTGCGCCTGCCGCCGTTGCGCGACCGCACCGATCTCGCGGTCGTCGTGCAGAAGATGCTGCAGCGGGAAGCGTTCGCGGGGCCGGGCCGGCCGCCGCTGTCGGTCGCGCCGGACGTGATGGAGTTGTTCGTGCGCTGCACGTGGCCGGGCAACTTCCGCCAGCTCGGCAACCTGCTGCGCACGGCGGCCGCGATGGTCGACGACGACGGCGAAATCCGCCGCGAGCACCTGCCGGACGACTTCTTCGACGACCTGCGGCGCGGTGATGCGCAGCCCGTGCAGGCGGCGCCCGATTCGCTTGCCGCGGCGAGCGCCGGGCCTGGCGTCGCGGACGCGTTGCCGCTCGCCGACGCGCGCCTGCAGGACGTCGCCGCGTCCGCGATCGCCGCCGCGCTCGCGCGTCATGGCGGCAACGTGTCCGCCGCGGCGCGCGCGCTCGGCGTGTCGCGCAACACGATCTACCGGAAGATGCCGGCCGCCGACGCGGGACGCCATCCGTCGGAAGAGGGCTGACGCGCGGCCGTCGCGCCGTGCGCGACCTGTCACAGCCGGTGTGTCAAGTTGCAACACCGGTGTTCAACGATTCAACACCTGTCACCACTCGCGGACATCGCGTCGCCGGGGTGGCGGACCGCATTCGCGCGAATCGTGTCGGCGATTCGTAAGGTTTCCGCGCCGATGCCCGGACGACGGCCGTCTACCGCCGCGCCGCCGCCGAAATACCGCTTCGGCACGCTCCTTGCTGAAGAGGAACCGACCGCTCGATTGCCGCGGTCGTTCGATTCATCCGGCAACACATCAACTCATCAACTCAACAGGAGACACACCATGCAGTGGACGACACCGTCTTACACCGACCTGCGCTTCGGCTTCGAAATCACGATGTACATCGCCAACCGCTGATCGCCGTGCGTGCCGCCCGTTTCGCCGTGGTCGGCGCGGGCGGCCTCGGGAGCTGACGCCCATGAAGATCAAGATACTCGGCTCGGGAGCCGGCGGCGGGCTGCCGCAATGGAACTGCAATTGCGCGAACTGCCGCCGTGTACGCAGCGGAAGCGGCCACGTGCTGCCGCGCACGCAGTCGTCGATCGCGGTCAGCGACGACGGCATCGACTGGGTCCTCGTCAATGCGTCGCCCGACATTCTTTCCCAGTTGCGCGCGGATCCGGACCTGCAACCGGCACGCGCGATCCGCGACAGCGGCATCGCCGCCGTCGTGCTGTGCGACGCGCAGATCGATCACGTGACGGGCCTGCTGATGCTGCGCGAGCGCTCGACGCCGCTGCCGCTCTACGCGAGCGCGCCGGTGCTCGACGACCTGTCGACCGGCTTGCCGCTCGTGCCGCTGCTCGGCCATTACTGCGGCGTCGCCGCGCATACGATCGCGCCCGGCGAGCCGTTCGCGGTGCCGGCGGCGAGCGGGATCCGGTTCACCGCGATCGCGGTCGACAGCAAGCCGCCGCCTTATTCGCCGCGGCGTGCGTCGGCCGCACCCGGCGACAACATCGCGCTGTCGATCGAGGACGTCGCGAGCGGGCGGCGCGCGTTCTATGCGCCGGGGCTCGCGTCGGTCACCGACGAGGTACGCGCGGCCATGGACGGCGCCGATCTCGTGCTGGTGGACGGCACGTTCTGGACCGGGACCGAGATGATCGATCTCGGCCTGTCGCACAAGCACGCGGCCGACATGGGACATCTCGCGCAGTGCGCGGAACACGGGCAGCCCGGCATGATCGACTGGCTCGACACGCTGCCTGCGCGAACGCGCAAGGTGCTCACGCACATCAACAACACGAACCCGATTCTCGATCCGCATTCCGTCGAGCACGCGCACCTGCGCGCGCACGGCATCGACGTCGCGCACGACGGCATGCAATTCCAGGTCTGACGATGAACGCACCGATCTCCGCTACGGCGTTGCACGCGACGCCCTGGACCGCGACCGAATTCGAGGCGCGCCTGCGTGCGCTCGAATCGCGCTATCACATCCATCATCCGTTCAACCGGCGGCTCAACAGCGGCGCCTGTTCGCCCGCGCAGATCCGCGGCTGGGTCGCGAACCGCTTCTACTACCAGATCTGCATTCCGCTCAAGGATGCGGCGATTCTGTCGAACTGTCCCGATCGCGACACGCGGCGCCGCTGGATCCAGCGGCTGATCGACCACGACGGGCAGGGCGACAACGCAGGCGGCATCGAGGCGTGGGTGCGGCTCGGCGAAGCGTGCGGCCTGACGCGCGACGAACTGTGGTCGCTCGAACACGTGCTGCCCGGCGTGCGTTTCGCGGTGGACGCGTACGTGAACTTCGCGCGGCGCGCGCCGTGGCAGGAAGCCGTGTGCTCGTCGCTGACCGAGATGTTCGCGCCGCAGATCCATCTCGACCGGCTCGCCGGCTGGCCGTCGCATTACCCGTGGATCGAGCCGGCCGGGCTGCATTACTTCCGCAGCCGCGTGCCGCTCGCGCAGCGCGACGTCGAGCATGGGCTCGCGGTCACGCTCGCGCATTTCACGACACCGGACGCGCAGCAGCGCGCGCTCGGCATTCTGCAATTCAAGCTCGACATCCTGTGGTCGATGCTCGACGCCGTCGAAAAGGCCTACCCGTGATGAACGCGATCGAAGCCGCCAGCGGCGTGCCGCTGCGCCCCTGCCTCAGGGGCATGTACCGCCTGCAATGGGAGGCGGCCCAGGATGCGTACGTGCTGCTCTATCCGGAGGGCATGGTCAAGCTCAACCCGAGCGCGGGCGAGATTCTCGCGCGCTGCGACGGCACGCGCGAACTGGACGACATCATCGGCGAGCTCGAGCGCCTGTTCATGCAGTCGGATCTCGCGACCGACGTCTACCGTTTTCTCGATCATGCGCGACTGCGCGGCTGGCTGGACTGACATGACGCCCGACACCCCCCGTCCGTCCGCGCCGCTGTGGCTGCTCGCGGAACTCACGTACCGCTGCCCGCTGCACTGCGCGTTCTGCTACAACCCGGTCGACTTCGCGACGCACGGCGCGGAACTCGACACCGACGCGTGGCGCACGGTCATCAGCGACGCGCGCGCGCTCGGCGCCGCGCAAATCGGCTTCTCGGGCGGCGAGCCGCTGCAGCGCGGCGACCTCGAGACGCTCGTCGCGCATGCGCGCGGGCTCGGCTTCTATACGAACCTGATCACGTCGGGCATCGGGCTGAACGTCGCGCGCATCGAGCGGCTCAAGGCCGCCGGGCTCGACCACATCCAGTTGTCGCTGCAGGATTCGACGCGCGAGCTGAACGATTTCCTGACCAGCACACGCACGTTCGAACTGAAGCGCGACGTGGCGCGGCTGATCAAGGCGCACGGCTATCCGATGGTGCTCAACTGCGTGCTGCATCGCTACAACCTGCCGCACGTGGGGCAGATCATCGAGATGGCGCTCGATCTCGGCGCCGATTACCTGGAACTCGCGAACACGCAGTACTACGGCTGGGCGATGCTCAATCGCGACCAGTTGATGCCGACCGTCGAGCAGGTGCGCGAGGCCGAGGATACGGTCAACCGCTATCGCAAGCTGATCGGCGAGCGCTGCAAGATCCTGTTCGTCGTGCCCGACTATTTCGAGCGCCGCCCGAAGGCCTGCATGAACGGCTGGGGCTCGGTGTTCCTCGGTGTGGCGCCGGACGGCACCGCGCTGCCGTGCCATGCCGCGCGGTCGCTGCCGGGGCTCGCGTTGCCGAACGTGCGCGACCGGTCGCTGCGGGACATCTGGTACGACAGCGACGCGTTCAACGCGTTTCGCGGCGACGACTGGATGCGCGAGCCGTGTCGCACGTGCGACGAGCGGCATGTGGATCATGGCGGTTGCCGCTGCCAGGCGTACCTGCTGGCCGGCGATCCGAATGAAGCCGATCCGGTGTGCGCGAAATCCGCCCATCACGGCCAGGTCGAACAGGCCGTGCAGTTCGCGCGCCGGCGCGCGCCGCGCGACGAACGGCCGCTGGTTTTTCGCAGCAAGGAGAATTCGCTCGCGCAATGCGGCGTGACGTGCGACGGTTGACGGGGCACGGCCGGGACGACGGCAGGCCGCGTCGTCGCCGCGCGTGTCGCTGCCGCCGGCAGCGGCTATCCGCGCTTCGATGCGGTGCTGCGCGATGCGTGGCTCACGCGCCGCTGCGCCACGCATGTAGAAAACGGCGCGCCGTCGCCGATCCGGGCGCGCGTGCCGATCACGTTCAATCTCGATGAATGACGGGGCCCGTCGCCGCCATTACCCGTCATCCGCCTTCGCCTGCAAATCCTTCAGCCCCTGAATCACGACCAGCAGCGCGCGCCCGTGCTCGTCCGAGCCGTCCCACGCGTCGACGATCGCGTCGCGCAGCAGGTCGTTGTACCGGCGGCGCGACGGCTCCGTGTCGACACCGTAGAAACTGCATAGCTTGTTGAATGGCGCGCTGCGGCGCAGCCGGCGCCCGTTCGACAGCCGAAGGCGCGACACGGTGGGCTGGCTGACCCCGGAAAGTCGCGCGATTTCGCTGGACGAGCGTGTATCTGCCAGCAGGCGGCGCAACAGGTCTTGAACGGGAAAATCTTGGTCCGGGGCTTCCATGCGATGCATTATACCTATACAGTTACGGCTGTTGAATGGGCTTGCTGTCACCAGCGAGGCTGTATCCCGAGAAAGTTGATGACACTGAAACACCTCCCTCCCACGTTCTGCTGGACCAAGATCGGTACCGAGTCCGGCGAGGAACTGCCGACCGTCGTGCTCCGCAAGGAATGGGAGCGCCGGCTCGGGGGCGGGCGTTTTCTGTGGGGCATCAACCAGCCGCTCGGCAGCAGCGCGCAAGTCGCCGCGCATCGCACGGGTTCGCTGCTCGCGCTGTTTTCGCCGGTCGCGTCGCGTCCGCGCGCGGGCGAGCGCAAGGACGCGCTGCTGTGGAATGCGTGGGTCGACGCAAGCGGCCAGGTGCGGCCGTTGCCGCCGCATACGTTCATCGCCAGCCGCTCGACGTTGCCGTCGGGCCGGCGTCGCGAGCAGCACTACGCACTCGTGTGCGCGTCGTCCACCGCGCTGACGGTCGGCACGCAGTTGCGCGTGTTTCCCGACCACCTGCGCAGCGTGAGCACCGGCAAGCCGCTGGGCGCCGCGCAAGGGGCGGCCGTGGTCGACTGCATCGGGCGGGCGAAGGAGCAGACGGGCAAGAGCTATCCGCTCGCGCTGTCGGTCGAGCTCGAAGCACCGTATTTCGTGCGGCTCGCGCAGCCGTGCGTGCTGAAGGCGCGCGATCTCGCGGAAGTGAACAAGGCCACGCGCGCGGGCGATTTCGATCGCTTCGTCGAGCTGGTCGCGCGCTTGCGCGGCCGTTCGCCGACGGACGCCGTGCGCGGCGTCACGCGCGATCTGTTCGACGTGCCGCCGCTCGAAACGGCGGCCGCGTATGTGCCGCCCACCCACGTCGCGCGCCTGCGCAACCGGCCGGCGGCCGAGCATCCGCGCGATCTCACCGGCGATCTGTTCGACCTGTCGCCGGGCGAGGCGGCCGCGTTCGCGGGGCTGGCGCATCCGCGCGTCGGGCGCGCGTGACGCCACGCGCGTAGCCGTTCGCGCAAGAATTTGTTGCAATCTCGCCGTAGCGGCTCGGCGAGCGCGGAGGGACAATCGGCACGAAGCGCGCGGTGCGGCGGCCGATGCGTCGACACGCGACGGGTCGTGGTTCACGCCGCCGACATGCGTACCACGCACACTGAGCGTCGGCGTGCTTCACACTGCAATCCTGAGGGAGGAGTGTCGATGTCGACCCACATCTGTTCGCCGGAAGCACGGGCCGCACAACGCTTCGTCGAAGCGACGCGCAACGTCGATCAGGCGTTTCGCGCGGTGCGCGGCGAAAGCGACGACGACGGCTCGTCGGCCGAATACGCACGCGCGATGTCGCGTCTCGATCGCGCGCTCGACGAGCTGGCGCGTGCACAGGAATTCTTCGATCGCGTCGTCGGCGCGGACACCACGCACGACAACTGACCGGTTCGCCGCTTTCGTTTGCCACGCGCGTCGGGCGACGCGCGTTCATCTTCTTGCCGGGCGCGCTGCGCGGCATGCCGGTTCGTCATCCTGTTTCGACTTTCGTCGACTTTCGACGTCAGGCTTTGCCGTCTCAGGCGGTAGCCGCGCCTCGGCCCGCGCGCGTCATGCCCGGCGCGGCGGGCGTGGCACGAACGCGTAGCCGCGATGCTGGAACGACGTCGCGAAGAACCGCATCTGATAGCGGATCGCATTCGCCCAGTAATCCCACGTATGGCCGCCTGGCCGCTCCGCATAGTCGTGCGGCACGCCGAGCGCGACGAGCCGTTCGTGCAGTGTGCGGTTCGAGCCGACGAAGGCATCGTCGCGGCCGCAATCGATCGTCAGGTCGAGATGCGCGCGCACGAATGACCGCGCGCTTTCGACGATCACGTTGCGGTTCCAGAACGACGGATGGCGGTCGGGATCGCCGAACACGTGGGCGATCCCCGGCTCCTCCGTGCAGCAGCGCGGATCGACCGCGCCGCTGATGCTGCCGACCGCGCCGAAGGTGTCGGGGCGGTCGAGCGCGATGCGCAGCGCGCCGAAGCCGCCCATGCTGAGCCCGGTGATCGCGCGTGCGTGCTGGGTCGCGATCGTGCGGAAATGCAGGTCGACGTAGGACACGACTTCGTCGCCGATGAAGGTCTCGTAGCGGCTGCCCGAATCGAACGGGCTGTCGATGTACCAGCTTTCATGTCCGCCGTCGGGCATCACGAGGATCACGCGGTAGCGGTCGGCCAGCGCGGCGATGTGCGTGTTCGACGTCCAGTCGGTATGGTCGCCGCCCGAGCCGTGCAGCAGATACACGACGGGGTAGCGTTCGCCGTGGTTGTCGTGCGCGTAATCGTCGGGCAGCACGATGGTGGCCTTGAGCGTCTCGCTCATCGCGGCGCTCGGGATCGCGACGACCCGCGCATGGAATGCGAACGCAGGGGGCGTGACGGCGAGCAGCAGAAGCAGCCAGAAGGTACGTGCCAGGCGCATCGATCCTTGCATGTGTCGACCCAGTCCGGCCGGATGCCGGGAAAACCCTGTTGCGACGACTCTAGCAACCGCGCCTTTCAACCATATTTCGGCGAATCCTACGGGTTGTCAGGCGGCCGGCTTGCATACGATGCGCGCGAGGGCGGCGCGCAACGCATCGGGCCGCTCGGCCGCGATCAGGTGGCCGCAGCCGGCGATCGTGTCGAAGCCGGCGCAGCGGGCGAGCGCGTATTCGGGCACGTGCCAGCCCGCGCGCGAGCGTTCGCCGGCGATCAGCCAGACCGGATGACGCTCGAACACTTGCGCGAGCGCCGGCAGGTAACCCGCGTCGCCGGTCGTCTCGACCACCGAGCGGCCCATCGCGCGCAGCGTCGATGCCGGCTGATGCGCGAGCCAGCGGCGTGCGTCGTCGAGCTGACTCGGCGACGGTGCGTCGATCGCGCCGCGCAGCCAGTCGAGCGGCGCCGCGCGCAGGCCGTCGAGCATCGCGTCGGCTTCGTCGGGCGTCATGCGCCCGACCGATGCGGACCAGAACGCATCGTCGAGCGTGAAATTGCCTTCGACGTTGACGATGCGCCGCACGCGTTCGGGGTGCGCATGCGCGAACAGCATCGCGATCGCGCCGCCGACCGAATGGCCGACGACATCGACCGGCTGCATGCCGACGTGCATCTCGACGGTTTGCCGCACGTGCTCGACCTGTGCGGCAAGCGAGATCGCGTCGGGCGGCGTGGCGCGATGCGCGCCGTAGCCGAGCAGGTCGGGGCACAGATGCGGGCCGTGCCATCCGCGCACGTCGAACGTGCCGATGAAGCCGTGAATGAAGACGACGGGCGTGGGCTGGATCATGCGGCGTGTGCGGAAGGAAGCGGCGGCAATTCGAGTTCGGCGAGCAGTTCGTCGAGCTCGAGCAGGTGCGTGCGGTCGTGGTCGAGCAACTCGCGCACGAGTTCGTCGAGCGACATCCGGCGAATGCCGTCGCGCAGCCCGCAGCGTGCGAGTTGCGATGGGTCCAGCGTGGCCGCGGTGGCGCACAGCGCGGCGCGGCCGCTGCGGAACGCCGTGACGGCGAGATCGAGCGGCTGCGCGAGATAGTCGCGTTGCGCGGCGAGCGCGGTGCCGTCGACGGATTCGATCACGGGCAGCTCGGCCGTGCGCACGGCGTCGATGCGTGCGGCGAACACCGCATCGAGATCGCGCAGGTGGCACGCATGTTCGACGAGCGAGAAGCCGGTGCCGGCCGGGCGGCGCGTGGCCAGCGCCGCCGGTACATGCGCGGCACGGGCGGCGAGCCGGGCGGGCATGCGGGCCAGCGCGGCGGCGACGTCGGCGAACGGCAGCCGCTGCGGGTGCGCGGCGAACACCGCGCCGTAGCTGAACAGCGCGCCGCCGAGCCGCCCGCGCGCCTGCACGACCTCATGGCCGTGGCGACGCATCACGTCGGCGACCATCGCGCCGCAGAACTGGCGGGCCGTCGTGTCGGCTTCGACTTCGGGGAATTTGCGTACGATCTCGTCCTGGATCGCGCCGATCGCGGCGACGCCGACGCGCGACAGCGCCGCGAACTCGAGATAGCGCTCGGGCTGCTCGATCAGCGCTTCGAGCTGGGCGCCGAGCGCGGTCGAGCGGAAACGGTCGAAACGGGAATGCATGACGAAGCCCTGCCGAGTAACGTGACAAAACGATACGTTACTCGGCAGGGCTTCGTCAACGGGCTCGTCCGGGCGCGTGCGAGATTCGCGTGCGCCGCCCGCTTGCGGTTCAGGACTTCTGCCGGGCGTCGACCTCCGCACGCATCCGCGCCTCCTGCTCCTGCAACTCCGGCGTGAATGCGTCGCCGAAATCTTCCGCCTCGAACAGCGGGCGGATCTCGATGTCGGAGTCGCCGGGCATCGGGTTCGGGCAGCGCTTCACCCATTCGACCGCTTCTTCCATCGATTTCACTTGCCACAGCCAGTAGCCGGCGACGAGTTCCTTCGTTTCGGCGAACGGGCCGTCGATGACGGCGCGGCTCTTGCCGGAAAAGTGCACGCGTTTGCCGTGGCTGCTCGGGCGCAACCCGTCGGCGGCGAGCAGGATGCCGGCTTTCACGAGTTCTTCATTGAAGCGGCCCATTTCGGCCATGATTTCGGTGTCGGGCATTTGGCCGGATTCCGAATCGGCGGTGGCTTTGACGATGACCATGACGCGCATTGTCGTATCTCCTTGAACGTGAATAGGACGTTTGCCGGCGGTGCGACGGCAAAACGATCGGTTACGACAACACGACGCGCGACGGCGACGCGAATCGACATCGCGGGTAAAAAAATTCAGCGGCGATCGGAATGGCGAGGGGCGCCGTGTCGGCAATGCGTCAGGCCGCGTCGGCCTGCGCATCGAGCACGCTGCGGATCCGCGCGGCGAGTTCGTCGCGCCGGTAAGGTTTGCCAAGCAGCATCACGCCGGGGTCGAGCCGCCCCGCATGGAAGATCTCGTCGCGTGTGTAGCCCGAGGTGAACAGCACCGGCAACGGCGGCTTGCGCAGCGCGGCGCGGCGTCCGAGTTCGCCGCCCTTCACGCGGCCCGGCATGATCACGTCGGTAAACAGCAGATCGATCGGCGTCTCGCTGTCGAGCACGCGCAGCGCGGCTTCGCCGTCGGACGCCGTGATGACCTTGTAGCCGAGCTGCGCGAGCATGTCGACCACCGTCAGCCGGACATCCGCATCGTCCTCGACGACGAGGATCGTTTCGCGGCCGCGCATCGCGTCGTGCTGCGGCGTGCGGGCAGGCTCGTCGGCCGCCTCGTGGCAGCGCGGAAACGTGAGGCGCACGGTGGTGCCCTGGCCGGGCGTGCTGTCGATCGACACGTGGCCGCCGCTCTGCTTGACGAAGCCGAACACCATGCTGAGCCCGAGCCCGGTGCCTTCGCCGTCCGGCTTGGTCGTGAAGAAGGGTTCGAAGACGCGTTCGAGCACGTCGGCCGTCATGCCGACACCCGTGTCGGCGATCTCGAACGTCACGTATTCGCCGGGCGGCATCGGCGCGCGGCGCGTGCCGGCCGCGGGGCCGGGCTGCGTGCTGTTGTATGCGGCGATTGTCAGCGTGCCGCCGCCGCGCATCGCATCGCGCGCGTTGATCGCGAGGTTCAGCAGTGCGTTTTCGAGCTGGTGCCGGTCGGCGAGTACGTTGCCCACGTCGGGCGACAGCGCGGGGACGATTCGCACCGCTTCGCCGAGCGCGTGGTGCAGCATCTCGTGCATGCCGTCGATCAGCCGGCACGGGTTCAGCGTGGTCGGCGCAAGCGGCTGGCGTCGCGCGAACGCGAGCAGGTGCGACGCCAGTTGCGCGCCGCGCCGCACGGCGTTGTTCGCGTTCTCGATCCGTGGCTGCGCGCTCGCATGTGCGCCGAGTTCGACGGAGAGGATCTGCAGGTTGCCGCTGATCACCTGCAGCACGTTGTTGAAGTCGTGCGCGATGCCGCCGGTCAGGCTGCCGATCGCTTCCATCTTCTGCGCGTGACGCAACTGTTCCTCGATCGCCGCGCGCTCGGCGATCGCGTCGGTCACGCGCTGTTCGAGCGTTTCGGTCAGGTTGCGCAGCTCGGCATTGGATGCCTGCAGCGCCGCTTCCGCGCGATCGCGATGGCGCGTGGCGAGCACGCGCTCGGTGGTCTCGACGACGACGGCGAGCACGCCGCCCGGCGCGCCGTCGTCGTCGGGCAGCGGGCTGTAGTGCAGATCCATCCACACGTCTTCGGGGCGGCCGCTGCGCAGCAGCACGAGCGCCTTGTCGCGATAGGACAGCGTGCCGCCGGCGAGACAGGTGTTCATCACGTTGCGGTTGAAATCGGCGACTTCGGGCCAGCCGAGTTCGACCGGCTGGCCGAGCAGATACGGATGGCGGCCGCCGGCGAACCCGGCATACGCGTCGTTGTAGATCATGTAGCCGGGGCGGCCCCACAGCATCACCAGCGGCAGCGGCGAGGCAAGCACGGCGCGGACTGCCGCGACGAGGCTGGCGGACCAGCCGTCGATCGGGCCCAGCCCGGTGGCCGACCAGTCGAATGCGGTAATGCGTCGGGCCATGTCGCCCTGCCAGCCGGGGCAAGCGTGATGCTGCGCGAACAACTCGACATGCATGGAAGCGCTCCGATGAGGACATGCGGCCGCGGGCGGTGCGGCAGGTCGCGTAAGCGTGGTCCATTTTAGAGCAGATCGATCCGCGCGGCCGCTGTCACGGAGCGCCTCGGCAAAACTGGTATGCTGGTCCACACCACGTTTACGCGGAGGGCGCCATGGCTGCTAAGGAAGTCTCGAAGAAGAAGTACCTGAAGATCCTGAACAAACGCCTGCGTGCGGAGCCGGCGGCCCCGGCCGGCGCGTCGTTCGTCTTTTTCCCGCTGGGTGCGAAGGCCAAGCACGCGACGGGCGTCGTGTCCGGCGACGCGCGCAGCAAGCGCGAACTGGCGGTGATGGCCGCGGTTCAGCGCAAGGCGGCCGAAGAGTTCATCGTCGCCGGCGCCTGACCGGCCCCGGCCGTCGCGCCGCCGGAAGACCGCCGCCGCGGCTTACGCGGCGCGGCTTCGCGATGAGCGAGCGCGCCGGCGAGCACGCGCGGGATGTCGTGCGCGATCACCGGCCGTGCATCGGCAGGGCGATGTCGAGATCGAGCGCGTGGATCCAGCGCGCTCGCCAGGTGCGGGAGCGACGGCAGGTAGGCCGAGCGTGCGATCGAATCGACGATCGCCGGCAGCGGGTCGTCCGTTTCCTCGTCGCCGAAACGCATCAGGATGTCCGACGACAGCAGCAGCGTGTACGCGGGCCAGGCCGGTGATCAGGACGCCTTGTCCGCCGCCGTCGCCGGATACCGGCCGTTGCCGCCCGCGTCGTCGCCTGCCGCCAGTTGCTCCAGCGCGAGGCCCTTCGTCTCGATTCCCAGTGTCCACACGGCGATGGCCGCCGCGACGAACGACAGCGCGCCGAGCGTGAACACGCCGCCCTGGCCGAACACCGGCAACACGACGCCGACCACGTAAGGCCCGATCAGCGAACCGACGCGACCGATCGCCGACGCGAAGCCCGAACCGGTCGCGCGTGCGCCGGTGCCGTACAGCTCGGGCGTGTACGTGTACAGCGCCGCCCACATCCCGAACAGGAAGAACTGCATCGCGAGGCCCGTGACGATCAGCAGCGTCGTGCTGCCGCCGTACAGCGCGCTCTGGCCGTATGCGTACGCCATCGCACCGCCGCCGATCAGCGATGCGATGCAGGTCGGCTTGCGGCCCCAGCGTTCGACGAGCCACGCGGCGCACAGGAAGCCCGGCACGCCGCCGAGCGAGATCAGCACCGTGTAGAACACCGATTTCGTGACTTCGAAGCCGGCCTGCTGCAGCAGCGCGCCGAGCCACGACGTGAGGCCGTAGAAGCCGAGCAGCGCGAAGAACCACAGCAGCCACACCATCACCGTGCGGCGACGGTACACGCCGCTCCAGATCTCGCGCAGCGCGCCGCGACCGCGTGCGGCGGCCGGCTCGGCGAGCCGCGACGGCGGCGGCAGCGTCGTGACGCCGGCCGAGCGCATCACCTTCGCCTCGATCGAGTGCATCACCGTGTCGGCTTCCGCGTGCCGGCCCGCATGTTCGAGCCAGCGCGGCGATTCCGGCACGATGCGGCGTACGACGAGCACGAACACGGCCGGAATCGCGAGCAGCGCGAACACGGTGCGCCAGCCGAACTGCGGCAGCACGAAATACGCGACGATGCCGGCCGTGATGAAGCCGAGCGGCCAGAAGCCGTCCATCAGCGCGATCAGGCGGCCGCGTTTCTCGGTCGGCACGAATTCGGACAGCAGCGTCTGCGCGACCGGAAACTCCATCCCCATCCCGATGCCGAGCAACACGCGATAGACGATCAACGCGTCGACGCTCTGCGCGGTCGAGCACAGGTACGACGCGGCGCCCCACAGCACCATGCTCCACTGGAACACCGGCCGACGGCCGAAACGGTCGGCGAGCAGGCCGGCGACGGCCGCGCCGAGCACCATCCCGAAGAAGCTCGCGCTCGCGACGAGGCCGGCGGCCGCGGTCGACAGCCCGAACTCCTTGCGAATCGAGCCGAGCACGAACGTCATCGTGCCGAGGTCGACCGAATCGAAGAAGAACGCGATCGCGATGATGAAGAAGATGCGCTTGTGATAGCCGGAGAACGGCAGGCGTTCGAGCCGGGCGGCGGCGGAGGCGGGAGCGGTGGCGGCGGGCATGGCGTCCTCTGAAATGAAAAAGGGGCCGCGCAGCGCATGCTCCAGGGCCCCGATGCTTCGTATTCAGTAGACGCGACCACAAACTGCCGCATCGGAGGAAAAGCGCCGCCCGCTTGCCGAAATGCGTCATCGGCGGGCGGCGCGTGACGCCAGGCAGCGTTAGTTCTTCAGCTTGTAGCCGGTGCGGAACATCCACGCGACGATCGCGAGCAGGATCACGAGGAACAGCGCGGTCGCGGCGAGGCTGATCCACACGTGCACGTCGGCGATCCCGTAGAACGACCAGCGAAAGCCGCTGATCAGGTAGACGATCGGGTTGAACAGCGTGACCACGCGCCACGCGGGCGGCAGCATGTCGACCGAGTAGAAGCTGCCGCCCAAGAACGTGAGCGGCGTGATGATCAGCAGCGGCACGAGCTGCAGTTTCTCGAAGCTGTCGGCCCAGATGCCGATCACGAAGCCGAACAGGCTGAACGTGACGGCCGTCAGCACCAGGAACAGCACCATCCAGAACGGATGCAGGATGTGCAGCGGCACGAACAGGCCGGCCGTGGCGAGGATGATCACGCCGAGCAGGATCGACTTCGATGCGGCCGCGCCGACGTACGCGATCACGATCTCCCAGTACGACACGGGCGCGGACAGGATCTCGTAGATCGTGCCGGTGAAGCGCGGGAAGTAGATGCCGAACGACGCGTTCGAGATGCTCTGCGACAGCAGCGACAGCATCACGAGGCCCGGCACGATGAACGACCCGTAGCCGATGCCGTTCACGTCGCTGATGCGCGAGCCGATCGCGGAGCCGAACACGACGAAATACAGCGACGTCGAGATCACCGGCGCGATGATGCTCTGCATCAGCGTGCGGCGCGTGCGGGCCATTTCTGCGCGGTAGATCGCGCGGATTCCATGCCAGTTCATGGGTCAGGCTCCTTGCACGCCGTTGCGGCGGTTGTCGATCAGGCTGACGAAAATGTCCTCCAGCGAGCTCTGCGTCGTGTGCAGGTCGCGAAAGCCGATGCCGGCCGAGCCGAGCGCGTTGATCAGCTTCGCGATGCTCGCGTCGTCGCGCTGCGAGTCGTACGTATAGACGAGCGCGGCGCCGTCTTCCGCGCGTTCGAGACCGAACGGCGCGAGCGCGGGCGGCACCTCCGCGAGCGGCTGCTCGAGTTGCACAGTCAGCTGCTTCTTGCCGAGCTTGCGCATCAGTTCGCGCTTTTCCTCGACGAGCACGAGCTCGCCACCGAGGATGATGCCGATCCGGTCGGCCATCTCTTCGGCTTCCTCGATGTAGTGCGTGGTCAGCAGGATCGTCACGCCGCTTTCGCGCAGCGAATCGACGAGCTTCCACATGTCGCGGCGCAGTTCGACGTCGACGCCGGCCGTGGGTTCGTCGAGGAACAGGATGCGCGGCTCATGCGACAGCGCCTTCGCGATCATCACGCGGCGCTTCATGCCGCCCGACAGCGTCATCAGCTTGTTGTCGCGCTTGTCCCACAGCGACAGCGCCTTCAGCGTCTTCTCGATGTACGCGGGATCGGGCGCCTTGCCGAACAGGCCGCGGCTGAACGACACGGTGGCCCAGACGGTTTCGAACGCGTCGGTGGTCAGCTCCTGCGGCACGAGGCCGATCATTTCGCGGGCCGCGCGGTATTGATCGCGGATGTCGTGGCCGCCGACCGTCACGCGGCCTTCGGTCGGCGTGACGATGCCGCAGATCGAGCCGATCAGCGTCGTCTTGCCGGCGCCGTTCGGCCCGAGCAGCGCGAAGATCTCGCCGGGGCGGATGTCGAGGGTCACGTGCTTCAGCGCCTGGAAGCCGGACGCGTAAGTCTTGGAGAGGTCGGAGACGGAAAGGATCGGTTGCATGCTCACGGATGGCACGGCCGCCCGGCGCGACGGCGGGCGCCGCGCGTGCCCGGCGCCGCCGCCGCTGCGAAGCGGCCGGGACCGGGGACGGCATGGCGAACGGGCGTCATGTCGAACGGCAGGGTAGTGCGGGATCGCGGGACCGCCATATTAGCAATCGGCAGATCGAAATGCATTCTGATGGAAAGGCTGGGCTGGACTGGCGCCGGATTTGCGGGAATTGCGGTGATATCGCTCAACGATTTGGCGTTTTATTTGAATGATGCGAATAATCCGGATGGTTTTCCGCGAATCGGGCCGCGAGCGCGTTGCCGCTCGACGGGCGGGCCGACTGTGCTGCCTGCCGTCCCTCGCGCCGTACCGGGACGGCACGCGTGGCGCTCGCGATAATGCGTGCCTTTCACGGTGATACGGAGCGGGGCGCATGTCTTTGATCGATTTCAAGTCCGTGGCGGACGCGCAGGCCGCCGCATGGAAATCCACGATCGTCGGCGAAGTCGGGCCGGCCCGGATCAAGGTGCTGCGCATGGATGCGCAGCCTTACGAAGCGGAAGTGCACGACTACAACGAGGGGCTGCTGGTGCTCGACGGCACGCTGAGGCTCGAGGTCGAGGCGGAAACGGTCGTGGTCGGCGCCGGGCAGATGTATCTCGCGCGCGCCGGCACGCGCCACGCGGTGCTGCCCGGCAGCCACGGCACGCTCGCGATCATCGACGTATGAGGTGCGCCGCAACATGCGTGCGGGCCGCCGAGGGCCGGCTGGCCTGGCTCGGCGCGGATTGTCGTCCGTCGTTCAAACGCGTGTTCCATGGTCCGTGTATTTGTCTGAGCAAATAAAATGAAGGCTGTTTGAAAATCTGTCAAATACCGTATGAACGCTAGGATCGCGCGGTTTCATCCGTTTGGAACTCTGCATCCATTTACTTGTGGGAATGGTCCGATCATAGTCTCGACAAACGACGCATCACGATAACGAATCAAGCGTACGTATGGAGACCACACCATGAGACGCCTATCCGCGGGGCCAGCCGGACTGCCGTTTCCCGATTTTTCGCTGAATGCAGGCGCGACGCAGGTCGCGTGCCTGCCTCGTCACCACGCCGTGTAGCGGCGAACCGTAGCGACAAGCTACTTTCCGTTTCGATCGTTCCGACGGCGCCGTGCCGCATGACGGCGCTGCGGGAGCGCGCTCGTCTGCCGCCGCGGCATGTGCCGCATCTGCCTGACCGGCATCGCGGCGGCCTTGCGTGCATCGTCATGCGCCGCGCCTTCGTGCGGCGGCGCGATACCAACCGGCGGGCCATGCAGCCCGGCCGGACGAGACTTGTCGTACCTGAAAAGGAGGGGTTGATGATTTGCATTCCTGAATGGCGGAAGGCGGTCCTGTCGTGCGCGGTACTGGCGCTGCCGTTCGTCGCCGGTTGCGGCGGCGGCGACGATCCGGGGCCGATCACCGTGCCGCAGTGCTCGGGTAGCGCCTGCGGGCCGAGCGGCGCCGACACGACGCCGCCCGTCGTGACGAAGCTGTGTCCCGACGCGCTCGATTACACGACGACGTACACGGGCGGCGCCGGCAGCGGCGAATACGTGAAGGTGAAGTTCGACACGACGAAGCTCACCTACCAGCTGCAGTTCATCGAATCGTCGGTGCCGACCTCGGCGGGGCAAGTCAACAACACGCGCGCGGGCCTGACGATCAGCGGTGCATTCCATCATCCGACTAATCTCCCGACGGCCGAGCAGAACCGTTGCGCGTTCGTGCTCGACAGCGGCGCGACGAGCGACGGCGCGTATTCGGTGACGATCAACCGCGCCGACCCGCCGATGCTGTTCGTCGGCAATGGCGTGGTGGGCGGCGGGATTCCGGGGGCGACGATTGCGTTCGCCGGTATCCCGCTGCTTCCGGGCATCACGCTCGGCGTCGTACCGTCGCGCACCTTCGATTTCTATCCGTTCATCGGCTTCACCGACACGGAGACGGACTTCAGGAAAGTGGCGGGCAACTACAACGAGGTAGGCATCCATCTGTCGCCCATCGGCGGTGACGGTCAGAGCCCGACCGGGGCGGTCGGCTGGGAATCCGACGTCGTCAACTGGAATCAGACGTTGAACGCGGACGGTTCGTGTTCGATCACGCAGGGCAGCGACTACTCGTGTCAGACGACCGGGACGCCGTGGGCGCTGCGCAAGAACGCGGACGGATCGGCGGACAATGTGTTCGTGAGCAATCCGGCCAGCGGGGCAGGGTATCCGATCGCGGGACAGGGCTCGACGCTGATCATTGCACCGAGCCAGGCGAAAGGCATCATGATCGTCGGCAGGCTGAACGGCGTACTGGTGCCGATCGTGATTCGTGTCGGCTACACGCACGTCGATACGGTCAATCTGCTCGCATCGGTCGCCGATGCCGAAGTCGGCATCTCGATGCTGTCGTCGACGAAAGCGATTGCCGCGAACTCCCTGAAGGGCGGGTACATCGGCGCGACCAGCGCCTCTGCATGCGGCATCGTGACATCCAGCGGCCAGGGGAACAAGTTGGCGTCGGCGGGGCCGAGCTTCAACCCCAACGTGCCGCACCCGGACCTGCCCGGCATCTTCGCCAACAACGCCTTCTATTCGGTAGCCGGCAGTTGCAACGACGGCACCGCGGTGTCGACGCTGGCCGCGAACTATACGTCCACGCTGTTCCAGGGCAGTACCGCGGCGTTCATCGATCCGCAGACGTCGTCGGTCACCTCGCAGTTCGCGCTGGACTATACGCAGGCCACGCCCGGCAAGATCAAGGTGACGGCCGCGCAGGACTTCAACGCGAAGGGCGCGAACGGCAACGCGGCGATCTTCGGCAAGGGCGACACGGGCTGGCTCGTGACGGCCGGCAACGTCTACGCGATGGTCGTCAACAACAACAAGGTCAACCCGTTCTTCACGATCGGCGCGTTCGTCCAGTAACCCCGCATTGAACACGTCACACCGGCGGCGCATGCGTCGCCGCCGGTGAATCGAATTTCAAGAGGATTCCTATGAATGTGAAACATTGGATGGTCGCGGCGTCGCTCGCGCCCGTGCTGGCCGCCTGCGGCGGTGACGGCGACCCGCCGCCCGCGCCGGTGGTCCGGCTGTGCCCGCAGACGATCGACTACAACACGGTGTTCATCGGCGGCTCCGGGTCGGGCGAGCTCGTGAAGGTGCAGCTCGACACGACGAAGATGACGTACCGGATGACCTACCTCGCGTCGCCGGTGCCCGCCACCACCGGTACCGTGCAGCCGACGCGCGACACCGCGCCCGCGAACGTGGTCGACGGCACGCTGGCCGACGAGACGGGGCTGCCGACGGTGAAGCTGAACCAGTGCACGTTCCGGATGCAGAACGCGAGCCTCGACCCGAGCCGGCCCGCGCGGCTGTTCCTCGGCGAAGGCGTGCTGGGCGGCGCGATCCCCGGCGCGACGATCCAGTTCGACGGCGTGATCGGCGTCGGCAAGATCACGAAGACGACGTTCCCGTACTACCCGTTCATCAGCTTCTCGTCGCTGGAAACCGACCTGACGAAGATCGCCGGCACGTACAACCAGCTCGGCTATCACCAGGTGCCGTCGCAGAACTTCCAGCCGGTGGCGCTCGACCAGCAGGTGACGATCAACGCGGATGGCAGCTACACGGAAACCGACAACTTCGGCAAGAAGAACGGCGGGCAGCCGCTTGCGTCGAGCGCGACGGTGAATCAGCCGTTCACGCTGCGCCCCGATGCGCCGGCATTCCAGTCGCTGAACTACCAGCCGCAGATTCCACCGACGCTCGCCGCGCTCGATCCGGCGAAGGCCGGCAAGGGGATCCTGATCGTCGGCAAGCTGCGCAACCAGCTCGTGCCGATCTTCATCCGCACCGGCGCCGCGAACGCGGACCTCACGCAAGGCCCGCCGAGCGCGGACGACGAATCGGGGATCTCGTTCCTGAGCCCGCGGACGGCGATCGCGCAGGGCTCGCAGGACGGCGAGTACACGGGCGTCGACAGCGCGTTCAACTACCGCGCGACCGCGCTCGTTGGCGCGCAGGCCACGCTGCTCGATCCGTTCAACGCATCGCAGGCCGCGCTCACGCGCGCGCTGAACCTCGACTACACGCAGAAGGTGCCGGGCGTCGTGACGACCGTGCATGCGGATGCGGCGTCGGGGCCAGCGACCGGCAAGTTCGTGTTCACCGGCGGCGTGTTCGGGTTCCTCGACATGGCCGATACGAGCAACCCGTACTTCACGGTCGGCGCGTTCGTGCAGTGACCGCGTGTGGATGGAGACACGGCGGCGCCGCGCGCGAAGGCGCGGCGCCCGGACAGAATGAGGGGGAGACTTCATGAAGAAGCTGATTGTCGCGGGTGTCGTCGCAGGCGTATCGACGCTCGCATCGGCCCAGCAGGCGGGCGACAACGTCGCGACGCTGGGCTGGCTGCACATCATGCCGCAGGATTCGACCAACGGGCTGACGACGAATCTCGCGAACATGCCGATCAACGGACCGTTGCGCCTGCCCGGTTCGTTCACGTCGCCGGGCACGAGCCTGACGGTCAACAACGCCGATACGGTCGGCCTCACGCTCACGCACTTCTTCACCGATCACATCGCGGTGACGTCGGTGCTCGGCGTGCCGCCGGAATTCACGCTGACCGGACACGGGGTGATCAAGCCGCCTGGCCCGGCCGGCGCGCTCGGTTCGGTCAACATGGACAATCCGGCGAACCAGCCGGCCGTGAAGAACGCGCGGCAGTGGAGCCCGACGATCATTCTGCAGTACTACTTCAATTCGTCGACGGCGAAGTTTCGTCCGTTCGTCGGGATCGGCGTGGCCTACAGCTGGTTCAGCAACATCGAACTGAACGGCAACTTCGCGAGGGACATCAACGAGAACCTCGGCAGCGTGCTCGCCGCCGGCGCCGGCAAGCCGGGGGCAACGTCGGTGGAGGGCAAGGCGTCGTCGTCGTTCACGCCGGTCTACAACATCGGCGCGAGCTACGCGATCGACAAGCACTGGGGGCTCACGGCGACGCTGACGTACATGCCGCTGAAGACCTACTCGTCGCTCGTGATCAAGGCGGCCGACGGGTCGACGCTCGCGACCACGCGCACGAAGTTGAAGGCCGATCCGCTGATCACGTTCGTCGGGATTTCCTACAAGTTCTGAGCCGACCGGCGCGCATGACGCGTGCCGGCGGCTTCCTGCGACCGGCTGGCCGGATCGTTCCGGCCGGACGGTCGCGTTCCTGGCGGCGTGCCGCCATTTGTGAAGAGAGGGGGCAGTTCAAATGAGCATTCGCAAAATCGTATCGCTTGTTGCTGCAGTGGCTTTCACCGCGGTTTCGGCCGCGCCTGCTTTCGCCGTCACCGTTTCGCGTGCCGACGGCCAGCCGATGAATCCGAACGGCGAGCCGTTCTCGGCGACGGGGCTCACGAATCTCAGCAAGGGATCGATCAACGCCAGCTGTACCGCGACCTTCAACGGCACGATCACGTCGACCGGCATCGTCAACATCACGTCGACGACGTTCGCGGGCGGCGCGACGTGCGGCCTGATCAGCGGCAGCGCGAGCAGCACGTCGCCGTGGACGGGGCAAGCCGACAGCACGACGCAGCTGTCGATCAACAACGTGAAGGTCAACGTCACGCTGCTCGGCACCTGCGGGCCGAGCAAGGTCGTGACCGCGTGGAGCGACGCGAACTCGTCGCTGGCGTTCAACAACTCCGTGCTGACGCCGGACTGCACGGTGACCGGTACGGTCCTGACGTCGCCGAAGTTCCACGTGCAGTAAGCATCGCGCGAGCGAAGCGGGAACCCGCCGCGCGCGAGGGCCGTGCATGCGGTATGCGCGGCGGGTTTTCGCGGCTTCGATGGGTTCGCGCCGTCGCGCGTATCGGCGCGGCGGCCGGATTCGTCCGACAGCGTGGTCGTGTATGCCGCCATCCATGTATTGCCGAAGCGCCGCGTGCAGTAGGCGCCGCGAAGCGGGGCGCCCGCCGCGCATGCGAGCCGTGCGGCGCATACGCGAGTTTTCGCATCTCCGATTCATGCGAGCCGTCATGCTTACCGGCGCGACGGCCGGTTGACCGCCCGTGTCGCGATCCGATACGGGCGGACTTGCAGGGCCGGCGTGGCGTGTATTGCGCCACCCGATCCGATTGAAACAAAACCAGGCCAATTGGCCAGAACCATCCCGGACGACCCATGCTGACCGATCCAGCAAAGTATGGCGATGCCCGCGGCGCGACGCCCGACCGGCTGCGCACGGCCGCGTGGTTGCAGTACCTGATCGACCATCTCGACACGGCGGTTTGCGCGATGGCGGCAACCGGCGTGGGCGATGCGACCGTCGCCGCTTCGCACGCGATCCGTGCGGGCGCAGGCGCGAACCTCTCCCGCGAAGCGACTGCGGTTTTTCATCGGCTCGTCCCGTGGATCGCGGCGGACGGCGGCGGTTGTGCATGCGACCCGACCGATCCGCCCGGCGCGTGCTCGCATGTGCCTTCGGTCCAGCAACTCGCCGAGGCCGAGCGTTGCTGCCCCGGCTCGCGCGCCGTATTCGACACCGCGCACGGCGTGATCGATGCATGCACGTTCGACGATCCCGACGTCGGCTGGGCCGCGCTTGAACGGATTGCCGATGGTGTCGAATGCGCAGGCCGCGACTCGGGCGCGCGCATCGCGGCTCGACATGACGGGCGGTGCGAGACGCCGCCTGCAAAGAACCTGAGAGACAGGCTGGCCGCTATCGCGGCAACACCGACTCGTCCCGGCGCGGTCATCGATGCGACCGTGTTGCGCGTATGCGGCCCGCGCGACGACGCGGCGCGCGTCGACGAGATGGCCGCACTCGCGATGTTCGCGGCCGAACTCGCCGCGGGCAACGGCGTTTCCATTCAGGCGTACGGCGGTCGGCACAACTTCGTCGCGCAAGCGATCAGAACGCATCGCACCGATCTCGCGTCGAAGGACGGGCTGCTTGCTGCACTTGCCGTGTGCCGGCTCGATCGACTCGTTGGCGCCGGCAGCTTCTGGGCCTGCTACCTGCTGGCGGGCATCGTGATCGCCGCGCCGGGCACGGTTCGGGAAATCGGCCACCGGTTTTGGGGCGACACATGGCAAACGTGGCTCGACCACGTGCTCGCATGGCCGGCGGTCAGCCGCTTCGGGGTGAAGGAAGATGTCGCATTCGACCGCTTGCGTGACGCGATGAGCCTGACGTCGCGCAGGAACCCGATCGTCCGCGCCAAGCGGATGCGGGGTGTTTCGGCAGCCCGGCCACGCAGCGCAAACGAGAAGGCGCAATGAAATGCGGCTCGCGGCGAGAACGCCGCGAGCCGCGCGGGTGGTATCGCGGCGCCCGGGCAGGCGCCTGCCTGCATCAGACCGTCTCGGGTTGCCGCACGGCCTTCGCGACATTCCTCGCCGGTGCGCCGTTCGCGACGAAGTACGGCACGTCGACCCGCGCGAGCGGCGTGCGGCCGCGGATCTTGTCGGCGATCTTCTCGGCGATCATGATCGTCGGCGCGTTCAGGTTGCCGGTCGTGATGATCGGCATGATCGACGCGTCGACGACGCGCAGCCCGTCGAGCCCGTGCACGCGGCCTTCTTCATCGACCACCGCCATGTCGTCGTAACCCATCTTGCACGAGCACGACGGATGGAATGCGGTTTCGGCGCGGGCGCGCACGAATGCGTCGAGTTCCTTGTCGGTCTTGCAGTCGGCGCCCGGATTCAGCTCGCGGCCGCGATAGCGGTCGAGCGCAGGCTGTCGCATGATCTCGCGCGTCGCGCGGATCGCATCGCGGAACTCGCGCCAGTCGAGCGCTTCGGCCATGTAGTTGAACAGGATGCTCGGATGGTCGTTCGGATCGCGCGAGCGCAGCTTCACGCGGCCGCGGCTCGGCGAACGCATCGAGCCGACGTGCGCCTGGAAACCGTGCATCTCGATCGCGTTCGAGCCGTTGTAGTTGATCGCCACCGGCAGGAAGTGGTACTGGATGTTGGGCCACGGATCGTCGTCGCGCGTGCGGATGAAGCCGCCCGCCTCGAAGTGGTTGCTCGCGCCGAGGCCCGTGCCGTTCAGCATCCATTCGAGGCCGATCTTCGGCTGGTTCCACCACTTGAGCGCCGGGTACAGCGAGACGGGCTCCTTGCACTCGTACTGGATGTACATCTCCAGGTGGTCCTGCAGGTTCTGGCCGACGCCGGGCAGGTCGAGCACGACGGGAATGTCGAGTGCCTTCAGCCATGCGCCGGGGCCGACGCCCGAGCGCTGCAGCAGTTGCGGCGATGCGATCGCGCCGCTGCACACGAGCACTTCGCGACGCGCATGCGCGGTCGCGCGCTCGCTGCCGCGCAGGTAGGTGACGCCCGACGCGCGCTTGCCGTCGAACAGGATGCGGTCGGCGAGCGCGTGCGTGACGATCTCGAGGTTCGGCCGCGCCTTCGCCTGGTCGAGGTAGCCGCGCGCGGTGCTCGCGCGGCGGCCCTTCGGCGTGACGGTGCGGTCCATCGGTCCGAAGCCTTCCTGCTGGTAACCGTTCAGGTCGTCGGTGCGCGGATAGCCGGCCTGCACGCCCGCGTCGACCATCGCTTCGAACAGCGGGTTCACGCCCGGCTTGCTGGTCGTGACCGACACGGGGCCGCTGCCGCCGTGATAGTCGTTCGGGCCGACGTCGCGCGTCTCGGCTTTCTTGAAGTACGGCAGGCAGTCGAGATACGTCCAGTTCTCGAGGCCCTTGTGCGTCGACCAGTTGTCGTAGTCGAGCGCATTGCCGCGGATGTAGCACATCCCGTTGATCAGCGACGAGCCGCCGAGCCCCTTGCCGCGGCCGCATTCCATCCGGCGGTTGTCCATGTGCGGCTCGGGATCGGTCTCGTACGCCCAGTTGTAGCGGCGGCCCTGCAGCGGATAGGCGAGGGCGGCAGGCATCTGCGTGCGGAAGTCGAAGCGGTAGTCGGGGCCGCCCGCTTCGAGCAGCAGCACCGTGACGTCCGGATCTTCCGTCAGGCGCGTTGCGAGCACGTTGCCCGCGGAACCCGCGCCGCAGATGATGTAGTCGTATTCGCGTGTCGTCATGACGGATCTCCTTGTCTTAAAACACCGGGTTGTAGCGGCCGAGCTCGACCTGCACCGACTTGATGCGAGTGTAGTGCTCGAGCGTCGTGATGCCGTTCTCGCGCCCGACACCGGATTGCTTGTATCCGCCAACCGGCATTTCGGCCGGCGACTCGCCCCACGTGTTGATCCAGCAGATGCCGGCTTCGAGGCGATGGATCGTGCGGTGCGCGCGCGACAGGTTCTCGGTCACGACCCCGGCCGCGAGCCCGTAGTGCGTGTCGTTCGCACGTGCGATCACTTCGTCCTCCGATTCGAAATCGAGGATGCTCATTACCGGCCCGAAGATTTCCTCGCGCACGATCTTCATGTCGTCGCGGCAATCGCCGAACACGGTCGGCGCGACGTACTGGCCGCTGCCGAAATGGCCGTCGGTCAGGCGCGTGCCGCCCGCGAGCAGCTTCGCGCCTTCGGCCTTGCCGCTTTCGATGAAGCCGAGCACCTTGTCGAGCTGCGCGGCCGACACGAGCGGGCCGAAGTTGGTGTCGGCATCGGTCGGCTTGCCGACGCGGATGCGTTTCACGCGTTCGAGCACCTTCTGCGTGAAGGCGTCCTTGACCGAGCGGTGCATGAACACGCGCGTGCCGTTCGTGCAGACCTGGCCCGAGCTGAAGAAGTTGGCGGTCACCGCGATGTCCGCCGCGCGATCGAGGTCCGCATCGTCGAACACGATCAGCGGCGACTTGCCGCCGAGCTCCATCGTCACTTCCTTCAGCGACGACGCGCCGGCCAGCGACATCACTTTCTTGCCGGTTTCGACGCCGCCGGTGAACGACACCTTCGCGATGTCCGGATGGCCGGTGAGCAGCGCGCCGACCGAGCCGTCGCCCTGCACGACGTTGAACACGCCGGCCGGCACGCCGGCTTCCGTATAGATTTCCGCGAGCTTCAGCGCGGTCAGCGGCGTGACTTCGCTCGGCTTGAACACCATCGCGTTGCCGGCCGCGAGCGCGGGCGCCGTCTTCCAGCAGGCGATCTGGATCGGGTAGTTCCACGCGCCGATGCCCGCGCACACGCCGAGCGGCTCGCGGCGCGTATAGACGAACGACTCGGCGCGCAGCGGCACCTGCAGCCCTTCGATCGCGGTCGCGAGGCCCGCGTAGTACTCGATCACGTCCGCGCCGGTGACGATGTCGACCGCGAGCGTCTCGCCGATCGGCTTGCCGGTGTCGCGCGTTTCGATGGCCGCGAGTTCGTCGTTGCGTTCGCGCAGCAGGTCGACCGCGCGGCGCAGGATGCGCGAGCGCTGCATCGCGGTCATCGCGGCCCATTCGCGCTGGCCTTCCTGGGCGGACGCGACCGCGCGGTCGACGTCGGCCGCGCTCGCCTGCTGCACCTGTGCGAGCAGTTCGCCGGTGGCGGGATCGAAGGTGTCGAAAGTCTTGCCGCTGGTGGCGTCGACGTAACCGCCGCCGATGTAGAGGCGCTGCAAACCGTATACGGACATGAGGATCTCCTTGAGGGCGACTGCGTGACGCGTCAGTCGGACGCGAGCAGCAGGTCGATGTAATCGTGGGCGAGCTTCAACGCGGCTCGGGTGTCGATCGGGCCGCCGGCGAGTGCGCCGCGCAGCCACAGGCCGTCGATCAGCGCGGCGAGGCCGCTGGCGGCTTCGCGCGCTTTCGTCCGCGGCAATGCTTTCGCGAACTCGGCGCACAGGTTCGAATGAAGGCGCCGCGTGTTCACGTGCTGCAGGCGCTTGAGCATCGGGTCGTGCATGCTCTGCGACCAGAATGCGAGCCACGTCTTCATCACCGGCGCGCTGACCTGCGTGTCGTCGAAGTTCGCGGCGACGACCGCGCGCAACCGCGAACGCGGGTCCTTGCGTGCGGCGACGCGGCGACGCGTGGTGGCCGACCACAGGTCGCGCAGCACGTGTCGCATCGTCGCTTCGAGCAGGCCGTCCTTGTCGCCGAAGTAATGGCTGACGATGCCCGTCGAGATGTTCGCGCGTTGCGCGACCGATGCGAGCGTCGTGCCGGGCAGGCCCGCTTCGTCGATCGAGCGCAGCGTGGCGTCGATCAACTGTGCGCGGCGTATCTCCCGCATTCCGACTTTCGGCATCGCGACTCCCTTCGCCCGGGCGGGCCGTCCATGGAAGTCGAGAGCTTATCGGTTTTTTATTGATCGTTCAATCAACAAAAAATCGGGGCCGAACGAGGTGCGGTGTTCTAAACGAGGCACGGTCGTTCGTCGCGAGCGTCATGTGCAGGTGCGGAAAAACGCCTTGAAAGAACGTTAATTAAGTTTGAATCTGTTTAAAACGGTTCATGAAAAAATGACGCAATGCGATGGACCGTTTCCCCACCTGTTTCTATTACAAATCGAAAGAGTGTCGAAATCTGCAACATTATTCATGATGTGAAATTGTCAAATCGGATTGTGAAGATGCGCGGTTTTCTAAAAACCGTTTCAATCGGTCGATTGAAATGATGTAATTGATTGAAAACAATGCGTATTTACGGATTTGTGAATGCCGGCGTGGACTGCTCGCAAACGATTGCGTTCGTTCTTTTTGGGATTCCGCATACCATAGAAATTGATGAAAAAATTTGAATCCGGTGTATTTCCGGGCCGAGTAGAGGGATTTTTGGAATGACTTGAGTCAGTAATATCGACCGTATTAGTATGGCGCCGCACTACGAGGAATGAATGGCGCCGCCGGTCATTGCCGCGGTGCGTCGGCAATGGCCGCGCGGACGGATCGCGCGCCCGGCCGGCGCCAGCCATTGCGCACCTGCAGCATGCCGCGACGTCGAGACGCCGCATCCACCGGAGAACGACGATGCCGACCGAAAAACACGTGGTCCCGCTGCCGAATGGTCTGAAGGTCTACGTCGAACGGAACGTGTTCGACCCGGCGTTCGACACGGCGATGCTCGTCAACGGCGCGCTCGCGACGACCGCGTCGTTCGGCCAGACCGTCCAGTATCTCGGCGAGCGGATGAACACGATCTGCTTCGACCTGCCGTATGCGGGGCAGTCGCGCCAGCACAATCCCGGCTGCTTCATCCTGACCAAGGACGACGAAGCCGCGATCCTCCAGTACCTGGTCGAGCACTTCGCGCCGTCGTTCCTCGTGTCGGTGTCGTGGGGCGGCGTCGCGTCGCTGTTCGCGCTCGCGCGCGGCTGCCCGAGCGTGCGGCGCGCGGCGATCTGTTCGTTCTCGCCGTTCCTGAACGACGCGATGGTCGACTACGTGACGCGCGCCCGCGACCACATCGCGGCCGGCGAGAACCTGAAGGCCGCGCAGTTGCTGAACGACACCGTCGGCCGTTATCTGCCGCGCATCATGAAGCTGTACAACTACCGGTATCTGACGCGCCTGCCGCGCGACGAGCAGGACCAGGTCGCGTTCCACGTCGACCAGATCCTGTCGCTGCAGCCCGAGCGCTATTTCAGCGAATTCGCGAACATCGGCTGCGAGCTGCTGTTCCTGAACGGCGAGCGCGACGAATACACGACGCCGGCCGACGTGCGGCAACTCGGCGCGCACGTGGCGCGCGCGCGGTTCGCGACGGTGCCGGACGCCGGCCACTTCCTCGACATCGAAGGCCGTGCGCAGCGCGAATACACCCGTGCCGCGTTGCTCGATTTCTTCTGTGGCGAAGCGTCCGTCGCGGCCGGCATCGCACGTGCGACCGCGCCGGCGTGCATACCCGCACCGATGCACGCGCTGTCGTCGTGACGCCATCCGCCGCGCATCGCGTTCGTCCCGCGTATCCGAATTCCCATCCCAACGAGGCAGGCCAGCCGTGAATATCGTTCAGACCATCGCCATCGTCGTTCCGTGGGCCGCGTGGCTCGCGTACTGGATCGCCACGTCGCAGGGAGTCAAGACGACCGTGCGCAAGGAGGCGTCGCGCTCGCGCACGCTGCAGTCGATTCCGCTGATCGTCGGCGGCGCGCTGATCATCCTGCCCGATCCGTCGTGGCAGGCGCTCGTGCCCGACTGGCAGCGCTTCGGGCTGCAGGCGCAGTGCGGGCTCGCGGTGCTGGTGGCCGGCCTGCTGTTTTCGGTGTGGGCGCGGCTGCATCTCGGCACGAACTGGAGCGTGTCGGTCACGCTGAAGGAAAACCACGAACTCGTGCGCACGGGGCCGTATGCGCTCGTGCGTCATCCGATCTACACCGGCTGCCTGATCGCGCTGGTCGGCGCCGCGCTGATCGGCGGCGAATGGCGCGGTGCGATCGGCGTGCTGCTCGTGTTCGCGTCGCTCGCGTACAAGGTGCGCGTCGAGGAGAGCTGGCTGACCGGATATTTCGGGCCGGCGTATACGCAGTACCGCCGCGAGGTCGCGGCGCTGATCCCCGGCTTCTACTGACACCCGCGAGGCGCGCGATGGCGAAGATGATCGTGACCGCGATCGGCTCGGCGGGCGACGTGCATCCGCTGCTCGGCGTCGCGCGCACGCTCGCCGCGCGCGGTCACGACGTCGTGTTCTGCACGCATGCGCCGTTCGAGGCGGCCGTGCGCCGCTGCGGGTTCGCGTTCGTGCCGGTCGGCACCGCGGCGGAATACGACGCGGCGATGGCGAACCCCGCGCTGTGGGATCCGCGCACGTCGTTCCGCACGCTGTGGCAGGTGATCGCGCCGACGTTGCGCCCGCATTACGATGCGCTGCGCGCGCTGACCGATGCCGACACGGTGCTGGTCGGCACGCTGTGGGCGTTCTCCGCGCGCTTCATGCAGGAACTGCACGGCACGCCGTACGTGTCGGTGCAGGTGTCGCCGTCGACACTGCTGTCCGCGCATGCGCCGCCCACTCACCCGCGCCTGACGATTCCCGCGCGCTGGCCGCTGCCGGTGAAATCGGCGCTGATGACGCTGATCGAGCGGCAGGTGCTCGACCGCGTGTGCGGCCCCGCGCTCGACGCGGTACGCCGCGAGCTCGGGCTGCCACCCGCGCGGCGCGTGCTCGGCCGCTGGCTGCATTCGACCGACGGCGTGCTGTGCCTGTTCCCCGGCTGGTTCGCGCCGCCGCAGCCCGACTGGCCGTCGAATCATCTGCAAAGCGGTTTTCCGTTGTTCAACGATATCGCGACACCCGACGATGATGTGGCACTCGATGCGTTTCTCGCGGCCGGCGAAGCCCCGGTCGTGTTCACGGCCGGGTCGACGCTCGTCGATCATGCGGCGTATGCGCGTGCGGTGGCGGACGCGCTGCGCGCGACCGGCGCGCGCGGCATCCTGCTGACGCCGCACGATGCGGCGCCCGGCGGCGACCGGCTGCTCGTGCGCCGCTTCGTGCCGATGCGCACGTTGCTGCCGCGTTGCCGCGCGCTCGTGCATCACGGCGGGATCGGCACGGCGGCGCTCGCGTGCGAAGCCGGCATCGTGCAGGTCGTCACGCCGTTCGCGCACGATCAGTTCGACAACGCGCAGCGCGTCGTCGCAAACGGCTGCGGCGTGCGGGTCGACGGCCCGCTCGACGGCGCGCGGCTCGGCGCGGCGCTCGCGCGCGTACTCGACGAACCCGCGTTCGCGGTGCATGCGGAACGTACGCGCGCGCTGCTCGCGGCCGCGCCGGACGGCTGCGACGCGGCCGCCGGTTTCATCGAACGGTTCGTGCCCAGGCGCGGGCGCCTGGCCGCGCGGGCCGATGTCGCGGTGGCCGGCGCATGAGCGCCGCGTCGCCGCTTCACGACGGGCCCGTCGCGCCGTCCGCGTTCGACGCGCCGGCGCCCGCGCCCGCGCCCGCGGCGCAGCCGGTGCGCGGCATCCGGCTCGCGCTGCTGACGTTCGCGCTGTCGCTCGCGACCTTCATCGAGGTGCTCGACTCGACCGTGACGAACGTCGCGGTGCCGGCGATCTCGGGCAGTCTCGGCGTATCGAACAGCCAGGGCACGTGGGTGATCAGTTCGTATTCGGTCGCGGCCGCGATCGCGGTGCCGCTCACCGGCTGGCTGGCCCGCCGCGTCGGCGAGCTGCGGCTGTTCGTCGGCGCGGTGCTGCTGTTCACGCTGACGTCGCTGCTGTGCGGGCTCGCGCGCGACCTGCACGTGCTCGTGATCTGCCGCGCGCTGCAGGGATTGTGTTCGGGGCCGATGGTGCCGCTGTCGCAGACGATCCTGCTGCGCACCTTTGCGCCGACCAAACGCACGATCGCGCTCGCGCTGTGGGCGATGACGGTGCTGCTCGCGCCGATCTTCGGGCCGGTGGTCGGCGGCTGGATCGTCGACAACTTCTCGTGGCCGTGGATCTTCCTGATCAATTTGCCGATCGGGCTGTTCTCGTTCGCGGTCTGCACCGCGATGCTGCGCCCCGACGCGCAGCGCGGCGCGGCCGGCCCGATCGACGTGCCGGGCATCGTGCTGCTCGTGATCGGCGTCGGCTCGCTGCAGGCGATGCTCGATCTCGGCCACGACCGCGGCTGGTTCGATTCGCCGCTGATCGTCACGCTCGCGGTGGTCGCGGCGCTCGCGATCGTGTCGCTGCTGATCTGGGAAGCGGGCGAAGCGCATCCCGTGGTCGACCTGAGCCTGTTTCGCGACCGCACGTTCTCGTTCTGCGTGCTGATCATCTCGCTCGGGATGATGAGCTTCTCCGTGGTCGGCGTGGTGTTTCCGCTGTGGATGCAGGCCGTGATGGGCTACAACGCGTTTCATGCGGGGCTCGCGACCGCGTCGCTCGGCGTGCTCGCGCTCGTGTTCTCGATCCTCGTCGGGCTGCATGCGCACCGCTTCGACGCGCGGGTGCTCGCGACGTTCGGCTTTCTCGTGTTCGCCGCCGTGCTCGCATGGGACGCGCATTTCACGCTGAAGATGACGTTCGCGCAGATCGCGGCACCCGGGTTGATCCAGGGCATCGGGCTGCCGTGCTTCTTCATCCCGCTGACCGCCGCGACGCTGTCGCGCATTCCGGACGACCGGCTCGCCGCCGCGTCGAGCCTGTCGAATTTCCTGCGCACACTGTCGGCCGCGTTCGGCACCGCGATGAGCGTGACGCTGTGGGACAACCGCGCGACCTATCACTACGACGTCGTGTCGCAATCGGTCACGCATGCGTCGGCGAACACGCAACGCTTCGTGCATGCGCTGAACGCGATGGGCGTGGACGGCGTGCGCGAGCTGACGACGCTGCACCACGTCGTGATGCAGCAGGCCTACATGATGGCGACCAACGACATGTTCTGGATGGCGAGCATGACGTGTCTCGCGCTCGCGGCGATGATGTGGCTGACGCGCCCCAAGCGCGGCGCGGCCGCGTCGTTCGGGCATTGAGGAGCGGACCATGACGACACTCGGCGCACTCGTGATCCTGTATCACCCGAGCGACGCGCAGCTCGACGCGCTGCGCGGATGGCGGCACGCGTGCGACGCGCTGCTCGTCGTCGACAACACGCCGCAGCCCGATGCGCGGGCTCGTGAACTGTGCGCACGCGAAGGCATCGCGCTGCTGCATCACGGCAATCGCGGCGGCATCGCGGGGGCGTACAACGCGGGGCTCGCGGCGCTGTTTCGCGACCGCGTCGACGCAGTCGCGCTGTTCGACCAGGATTCGTCGGTGCCGGCCGCGTATTTCCCGACGATGCGCGACGTCTGCGCGGGGCTCGCGGGGCGCGCGTTCCTGGCCGGCCCGCGCATCTTCGACGAGAACGCGCGCAGCTTCCTGCCCGAACTCGCGACCAACGGCATCGGCTTGCGCCGCCTGCGCATCGAGCCGGGCACGCCGATGCAGCGCTGCGCATTCCTGATCTCGTCCGGCTGCGTCGTGTCGCGCGACGCGTTCGACGTGCTCGGCCGGTTCGACGAGACGCTGTTCATCGATCACGTCGATACCGAATACAGCTTCCGCGCGCTGGCGCGCAACGTGCCGCTCTACGTCGTGCCGTCGCTGGTGCTGCCGCACCGGATCGGCGCGAAGCAGCGGCACGCGATCGGCCCTTTTGAAATGACGTCGATGAATCACTCGTGGCAACGGCGCTACTACAGCGCGCGCAATGCGGTGCAGCTCGGGATGCAGTACGGGCTGCGCTTTCCGGTGGCGCTCGTGCCGAACCTGCTGACCGTGTGGCAGGTCGTGCAGATCGCGCTCGTCGAGCGCGACAAGCGCGCGAAGCTGGCCGGCATCCTGTTCGGCGTCGCGGACGGCCTGTTCGGCCGGCTCGGCCCGCTCGAGCGCACGCGGCCGCGTCTGGCCGCGCGGGCGCAGCGCGTTCGACAGGGGTGACGATGCAGCCGACGAAGCAAGCGGCGGGTGTGCCGCGGGGCGTGAAGGGCGGTTCGTTGATCGCGGCGGCCGCCGCGGCAATGCTCGCACTGGGCGGATGCGTGCCGTCGGGCTTCCTGCCGTCGCTGTCGCTGCGTGCGCCGGCCGACGATGCGCTCGTGCATACCGCCGGCCCGGGCGCGAACGGCGCGTGGCCGGCGCCCGACTGGGTGAAGCAGTTGCAGGATCCGCAACTCGACGATCTGGTCGCCGAGGCGTCGCAGCACAACCCCGACCTGCAGGTCGCGCAGGCGCGGCTGAGGATCGCGCAGGCGCAGCTTCAGCAGTTCGATTCGCTGACCGGGCTGACCGGCACGGCCGGCGCGACGATCAGCCGCGCGCGGATGCCGAAGCCCGGCGACATCGCCGACGTGACGGCCGGCGGCTATCGCGTGCCGGTGCAGATCTTCGGCGATCCGAACGTGTCGCCGTCGTCGATCTTCGTCGGGCTGAACTACCAGCTGGATCTGTGGGGCAAGAACCGCGCGGCGACGAAGAGCCTGATGTCGTTGCGCGACGCGGCCGGCGTCGAGGCCGAGCAGGTGCGGCTCACGCTCGCCGTCGCGATCGTCACCGTGTATTGCCAGCTCGACCAGGCGTACGCGGTGCGCGACCTGTTGCAGCAGAAGCTGAAGATCAGCCAGCGCGTGACGGCCGTGCTGCGCGAGCGCACCGCGCGCGGCCTCGACAACGCGTACGACGCGAGCGATGCGTCGATCAAGCGCAGCCGCCTGCTCGAACAGATCGCGCTGAACGACGAGCAGATCAAGCTCGCGCAATTGCAACTCGGCGTGCTGTCCGGCCGTGGCCCGGAGCGCGGGCTCGCGCTGCAGCGGCCGCGCGTCGGCGCGTTCGCGGGCGGCGCGGTGCCGGCGCGGCTGCCGGCCGATCTGCTCGGCCGCCGGCCCGACATCGTCGCCGCGCGGCTGCGGGTCGAGGCCGCGTTCGCGAATGCCGACTCGACACGCGCGCAGTTCTATCCGGACGTGAACCTCGTCGCGCTCGGCGGTGTGTTCGCACTGACGCCCGCGTCGCTGTTCTCGCGCGATTCGCTCGCGGGCTCCGTCGGCCCGGCGATTTCGCTGCCGATCTTCGATCGCGGCCGGCTGAAGGCGAAGCTCGGCGCGGACGTCGCGCAAGCCGACGTCGCGATCGGGTTGTACAACAAGACCGTCGACGACGCGCTCGGGCAGGTCGCGCAACTCGTCACGTCGCTGCAGACGTCGCAGACGCTCGTCGCGCAGCAGCAGGACGCGGTCGCGGCCGCGCAGAAGATCGTGCAGATCGCGGCGGATCGGCATCGGCGCGGCGTGCTGATGCAGAAGGACGTCGATGTCGCGGATCTCACGCTGATCGACGAGCGTACGCAGATGATCGCGTTGCTCGGCAAGCAGCGCATGCTCCGCGTGGGGTTGATCGGCGCGCTGGGCGGCGGGTTCGATGCGGGCGCAACGGTCGCGCAGGCGCAGACGCCGGCCGTGCATCAGGCGCGCGGCGGGGCGGCCCGGCGCGGGGCCGCGACTGCCGTGGCCGCGAACCGGGCGACGGTGGCGGGGCCTTCGAACGACTCGCCGGCGGCCAGTACGGCGAGCACGGCGATGTCGGCGGCCTTCGCCACGACGCGGGCCGCGCCCGCCCCTGAATCCGCGCGACGCGACGACACCGCGCGCCCGTCGACGGTCGGCGCGACCCGTCCCGACGCAGCGCCTCGCGGCACGCCCGTGCTCGCGCGCACGGCCGCGGCGAGTCCGGCGCGGAGCGCGTCGCCGATGCCCGCGATTCCCGTCTTCCAGCACGATCGTCTGATCGTTACGCAAAGCGACTGATGCACCACGACAACCTTCATTCCGCCGCGCCGCCTGCCGCGCTGAACGACCCGGCCCTCGATGCGCGCCGCGCGACGCGCCGCAAGCGCTTCACCGTGTTCTTCGCGATCGTGCTGCTGGCCGCGATCGCATGGACCGCGTACTGGCTGTTGAGCGACCGCTATTACGAAGACACCGACGACGCGTACGTCGCGGGCAGCATCGTGCAGGTCGCCGCGCAGATCCCGGGTGCCGTGACCGACGTGGTGGTCGCCGATACGCAGGCCGTGCGCGCCGGGCAGACGCTCGTGCGGCTCGACGACACCGAGGCGTCCGTCGCATTCGCGCAGGCGAAGGCGCAGCTCGCGCAGGCCGTGCGCCAGGTCGCGAACGCGAAGATCTCGAACACGATGTACGTCGAGGCCGTGAATGCGCGGCGCGCCGACCTGTCGCTGGCGCAGCGCGCGCTCGCCGCGCGTTCGGGTGCATCGGTCGAGATCGTCGCGCCCGAAGAACTGGCACGGGCCCGCGCGGCCGTGGCCGGTGCGCAGGCGAACCTTGCGGCCGCGCAGGCGCAGCTCGACGCGGCGCGCGCGCTCGGCGGCAAGCTGCCCGTCGACGAAAGCCCGGCCGTCGTGCAGGCGGCCGCGCAGTTCAAGCTCGCGTACCGGAACCTGAAGCGCACGACGATCGTCGCGCCCGTCGACGGCACGGTCGGGCAGCGCTCGGTGCAGGTCGGCCAGCAGGTCGGGCCCGGCGTGCCGCTGATGTCGATCGTGCAGCTCGACCGGCTGTGGATCGAGGCGAATTTCAAGGAAGGGCAGATTCGCCACATGCGCGTCGGGCAGCCGGTCGAGGTCGTGTCGGATCTCTACGGCTCGCGCATCGCCTATCGCGGCCGCGTGCAGGGCTTCTCGGCGGGCACGGGCAGCGCGTTCTCGATGCTGCCGTCGCAGAACGCGGCCGGCAACTGGATCAAGGTCGTGCAGCGCGTGCCGGTCGTGATCGCGCTCGATCCGCGCGATCTCGCCGCGCATCCGCTGCGCGTCGGGCTGTCGATGCGCGCGACGGTCGACACGCACGACCGCAACGGCCACGCGCTCGACAGCGAGCCGCCGACGCCCGCCGTCAGCACGCGCGTGCACGACGGCGTCGCGAGCGACGCGGAAGCGGCCGCCGCCGCGATCATCCGCGAGAATCAGGGCGGGTAGCGCCGGCCCGTCGAGGTTGGGCCGGCCGCAAGGGCCGGTCCGGCCCCCGGTAGATTCCCGCCCGACTTTCGTATTTCCGCCATCGATGTCGGCGCCGATCAAACGCATGTCGCGTTTGAGACATCGGCGCCCCTGCCTCCCGGACTACTCTCGAACAGCACGTTGCGCGTGCGCCGCAAGGGCCGGCGCGCCGCGGCGCCATCCAACGAGACATGGAGACAATACGATGAGCAGCAATCGAGGTGTCGTCTATCTTGGACCGGGCCAGGTCGAAGTCCAGAAAATCGATTATCCGAAGATGGTCGACCCGAGCGGCCGCGCGATCGGCCACGGCGTGATCCTGAAAGTGGTCAGCACGAACATCTGCGGCTCCGACCAGCACATGGTGCGCGGCCGGACGACCGCGCCGGTCGGCCTCGTGCTCGGTCACGAGATCACCGGCGAAGTGGTCGAAGTGGGCCGCGACGTCGAGACGCTGAAGCTCGGCGATCTCGTGTCGGTGCCGTTCAACGTCGCGTGCGGCCGCTGCGCGATGTGCAAGGACACGCATACGGGCGTGTGCCTGAACGTGAACCCGTCGCGTGCCGGCGGCGCGTACGGCTACGTCGACATGGGCGGCTGGATCGGCGGCCAGGCCGAGTACGTGCTCGTGCCGTATGCCGATTTCAACCTGCTGAAATTCCCGGATCGCGACCAGGCGATGGCGAAGATCCGCGACCTGACCTGCCTGTCCGACATTCTGCCGACCGGTTATCACGGTGCGGTGAGCGCCGGCGTGAAACCCGGTTCGACGGTCTATATCGCGGGCGCGGGCCCGGTCGGGATGGCGGCGGCCGCATCGGCGCGCCTGCTCGGCGCGGCCGTGACGATCGTCGGCGACATGAACGCGGAACGTCTCGCGCATGCACGGGCGATGGGGTTCGAGACGGTCGATCTGTCCAAGGACGCGTCGCTCGGCGAGCAGATCGAGCAGATCCTCGGCGTGCCCGAGATCGACTGCGCGGTCGATTGCGTCGGCTTCGAGGCGCACGGCCACGGCTCGTCGGGCCATGCGGAGGAAGCACCCGCGACGGTGCTGAACTCGCTGATGGAAATCACGCGCCCGGCCGGCGCGATCGGCATCCCGGGCCTGTACGTGACGGACGATCCGGGCGCGAAGGACAAGGCCGCGCAGCACGGCAGCCTGAGCATCCGCTTCGGCCTCGGCTGGGCGAAGTCGCATTCGTTCTTCACGGGCCAGACGCCGGTGCTCAAGTACAACCGCAACCTGATGCAGGCGATCCTGTTCGACCGGCTGCCGATCGCGAAGATCGTCAACGTCGAAGTGATCTCGCTCGATCAGGCGCCGGAAGGGTACAAGAAGTTCGACGGCGGCGCGCCGCGCAAATTCGTCATCGACCCGCACGGGTTGCTGGCGGCGTGATGCACTAGCGTTCGACACGCGCCACACGAAGCGGGCGGTTCCGGAAACGGGCCGCCCGTTTTCGTTGCCGGAGCAAAGGCGGGGCCGCGCAATTGCTGCGATAATCATCGCCCGTTCCCGAACCCTCCACCGCCGCGCGGCGGCGCTCCACGGATGGCCAAGTCACTTCCCCTCGCCGCGTTGCACACGTTCGTCGAAGTGGCGCGTTGCGGCAGCATGAAACAGGCGGCCGACCTGCTCTGCATTTCGCCGGGCGCCGTCAGCCAGCATGTCCGCAATCTCGAGGATCGCCTCGCCGTGCGCCTGTTCGAGCGCACCGGCCGCGAACTCGAGCTGACCGGCACCGGCCGCGCGCTGTTCGACCAGCTCGCCGGCGGCTTCAACGAGATCGAGGCCGCGTGGGCGAGCGTGCACGGCGCGAACCGGCGCATCGTCCGGCTCGCGGTGACGACCACCGCGTCGTTCGCGAACACGTGGCTCGTGCAGCGGCTCGGTTCGTTCCATGCCGCGTACCCCGAAATCGAAATCACCGTCGAGACGCGCGCGCAACTGGTCGACTTGCGCCGCGACTACGTCGACGTCGCGATCCGGCACGGGCTGGGCCGCTATCCCGGGCACGCATCGTTCCGCATCTGGACGCCGGAGCTGTGGCCCGTGTGCAGCCCGCAACTGCTGGATCCCGCGCGCCCGATCGACGCCCCCGCCGATTGCCTGTCGTACCCGCTGCTGCAGGACGCCGACCGCGCCGACTGGGTGCTGTGGCTGCGCACGCAGGGCATCGAGGACGCACGCGCGCCGCGCGGCGCGAGCTTCAGCGAGGATGCGTTGCTGATCAGGGCCGCGGTCGCCGGGCAGGGCATCGCGCTGGTGCGCGACATCTATGCGCGCGACGAAGTCGCGGCCGGGCGGCTGGTTCGCGTGCTGGCGCGGCCCTGGCCGACCGAGTTCTCTTATTACGTCGTATGCAGCGAAGTGCGCCAGCACGAGTGGAAGATCGCCGCGTTCCGCGACTGGCTGGCGCGGGAGATCGGCCGCGACGAGCGCGACGCCTCCGATCTACTGGCTTGACCCGCGCACGGCAGCCGAGGCGAAGCCCTTGAGCTTGCCGGTCGCGAGCGCCGTGCCGAGCAGGATGATCGCGCACCCGGCGACCGTCTGCACGGTGATCGTCTCGTGCAGGAAGATCGCGCCCCACACCACGCCGAAGACCGGGATCAGGAACGTGACCGACGCCGCGTATTGCGCGCCCGCACTGCGAAGCAGCCCGAAATACAGCAGGTAGGCCACCGCCGTGCAGATCGCACCGAGCAACACCACCGCGATCCATGCGGACGCATGCACGGGACCGTGCGGCCACATCGGCAGCGCGAGCGGCACGAGTGCGACGGCCGCGAACAACTGGCTGCCGAACGCGGACACGAACGGCCGCACGTTCGCGAGCTTGCGCTTCGAGTAATGCGCCGCGAACCCGTACGACAGCGTCGCGAGCATCGCGGCGGCGATCGCGCTCGGCGCGCCGGGCGTGCCGGTGCCGAGCGCCGAACCGGCGAGCACGACGACCCCGGCGAAGCCGAGCGCGAGGCCGATCGCCTGCGGTCTCGTCAGCGGCGCGCGCAGCCACACGTACGCGACGATCGCGGTCCACAGCGGGGTCGTTGCATTCAGGATCGAATCGGTGCCGGCCGTCACGAACAGGGCCGCATAGGTCAGCAGGCAGAATGGCAGCGCCGAGTTCGCGATGCCGACGACGAACAGCGGCACGACGTGCGCGCGGAATTCGTGCCGCGCTTGCGCATCGCGCAGCACCGGGGACAACAGCACGGCCGCGATCGCGACGCGCAATGCGATCAGCGGGACGACGCCGAATTCCGGCGCGCCCATGCGCATGAACAGGAAGGACGCGCCCCAGATGGCAGCCAGGGTCACGAGCTGCAGTGCATTCATCGACAGACTCCGTTCGGTGGATCGGACTGCGCCGGCGTGCGATACGCGCCGGCGCGGGCGAATGACCCATTGAACGTCATGCGTCCGTCGCGGCACAAACGAGGTTTCGTGAGGGGCGGTTTAGAAAATTGAATCGACGGGCACGCGGGCCCGGATCGCGCGCTCAGTGGCCGCGATAGAGCTTCGCGAGTTCGGCGTTGCTGGCCGCGGCGCGACGTGTCCGCCCGGTGTGCAGGCTGACGCGGCGGATCGCACGCGTGCGATGGGCGGTGTCGCGGTTGCCTTTCCAGTCGGCGACGCGGACCGCGCCGGTGCGCGTCCGGTCAGGCGCGCGCAACGACGGCGCGGCCTGTGCAACCGCCATCCGGCGCGCGGGTTTGCCGGCGAGCGGGGCGTCCTGTGGCGGATTGGCCAGTGGCGGACGGGCTGCCACCGCCGTTTCATCGGTCGAATGAAACGGGTAGACGGGTGCCGGCACGACCGGTATCAATGGCTCGTTCGACGCTTGAAGTACGGCTCCGGTCGCGACGGCGCCCGGCACACCGGAGCCCCGACAGACGGGATCGGCCTTGCAGGTCTGGTCGACCATCACGTAGCCGCCGACCAGCAGCACGAGCGTCAGTATGCTCAGGATTGGCGCGCTCGATGCGCGCGGCCGCTGGAACGCCGCGTTGCGCAGCGCGCGGGCGATGCGCGACGACCATGTATGGAACGACCGCGGCGCATGCGCGGCACGCGCGTCGGCCGGTGTGTGGCCAATCGACTCGAACGGCCAGTTCCACTGACCGCAGACGGGGCAATGCTCGAGCGCGCGGAACGCCACGAAACCGCATTCGCGGCAGCGGCAGCAAGCGGCGTGCCGCGATTCGGCGCGCGTGTTCAGCACGGCCCGCCAGGCATCGCGCGCGCGGACACGCCGGTTGGGCAGGACGCGCATCGTCAGCGACCGGCGCGCGCCATCGTCGGGTTACACATCGGCGGTCGTTCGCATGCGGTGTTCATGTCATTCTCCATAACATCGGACGCGTGGAACCCGTTCGTCCGCGGCTGCCTGCCGCTTCATTCTTGGTCGTTCGCGCGTGAAACGCAAGGCGCATGTCGCGCGTCGCGTGCCGCACATTTCGTGCCGCCCGTCTTGTGCTAGCCGCCGTGCCGTTGCCGGGACGCGAGCGTGCCGAGCGTCTCCAGCGCGCGCTCGACGGCCGGTGTCCACGGCCGCCCGTAGTTGAGCCGCAGATAGCGGCGAAAGCCGCCGGTCGCGGAGAAGATCGGCCCGGGCGCGATGCTGACACCGCTCTCCATCGCGTCGTCGAACAGGTGCATCGCATCCATGTGCGGCGGCAGTTCGATCCACAGAAAATATCCGCCGCGCGGCGCGAACACTTCGGTGTCAGCCGGAAAATACGCGCGCACGGCCGACAGCATCTGCGCCTGGTGCGCGGCGAGATTGCGTCGCAGCTTGCGCAGGAACCGGTCGTATGCGCCGTCGCGCAGGTAACTCGAAATCGCCATCTGCGCGGGTACGTCGGCGGCCGGCCCGCTCGCGCCTTTGGCCTGACGGATCTGCTGCACGAAGCGGCCGGCCGCAACCCAGCCGATCCGGAACCCGGGCGCGAGACATTTCGAGAACGACCCGCAATGCAGGACGAGCCCGCTGTCGTCATACAGTTTCGCGGGGCGCGTGGGGGCCGTGCCGAACTGCAGTTCGCCATACACGTCGTCCTCGATCAGCGGCACGCCGCGCGACGCGAGCAGCTCGATCAGCGCGCGCTTGCGCTCGTCGGTCAGCGTCGCGCCGGTCGGGTTGTGGAACGACGTCATGAACCAGCACGCGCGCACCGGATGCGTGTCGAGCGCTTCGGCGAGCGCGTCGAGATCGAGGCCCGTGCGCGGGTCGACCGGAATCTCGACGGCCTTCAGGTGCAGGCACTGGACGACCTGCAGCACCGCGTGGAATGCCGGCCGTTCGATCGCGACGATGTCGCCCGGGCGCGTCAGCGCCTGCAGGCTGAGCGTCAGTGCCTCGATCGCTCCCGTCGTGATGACGATCTCCTCCAGCGGCAGCGACGCGCCCGCATTCAGGTAACGCAACGCGATCTGGCGGCGCAGCGCGTCGTAGCCGGGCGGCAAGCCCGCCAATAGCTTGCCGCGGTCCATGTTGCGGGCGGCCGACGCGACGTGACGCCACAGGCTGCTCATCGGGAACAGCGAATAGCTCGCGAATGCCGAGCCGAGCGGCACGACGTCGTCGCATTTGAGCGAGTCGAGCAGGCGGAACAACGCGTCGTCGTCGCCGGTTTGTGCCGCACCTGGCTTGCGCGGCGGATCGTGGCCGAACCGCACGTGCTTGTCGGCCAGGTTCGCCACGAAATAGCCGGAGCGCGCCCGCGCGACGATCAGGCCCTCGCTTTCGAGCGCGTAGTACGCGCGAAACACGGTGGACGGACTCACGCGATACGCGCGGCATGCCGCTCGCACGGTCGGGATGCGCGCGCCGGCCGCGAGGTCGCCGCGCCGGATGGCGTCGGCGATCGTCTGTGCCAGCACCGCATAGCGCTTCATGCCTGTCCCCCGGGCCGATCGGGCCTCGATGACAAAGAGTAGTACGGCAGCCGTCACGTGCAAGCGCGCCCCAAATCGCTGATCCGTATGTTTCAGGCGTGCTCTGATCCTTTTCTTTCGTCTGACCAGAAGGCACACTCCCGCAAGTTTTGTTCCCGATGTCCGACCGATACGGAATTCACGCTGCCCGACGGCGGATCCGTGGCGCCCGCGCTTTCCGCGCGGGTCCTTTTCTGCGGCCGTCCTAGTCCTTACCTTACCCGGAAGTATCCAGCGTGAAATTGAAGACCCTCGTCGCGGGCCTCGTGGCCGGCCTCGCCCTCAACCTGTTCAGCGGCGTGGCAGCCGCAGCCTGCGTCAACAATCCCGCCGCCCAGCCGAATGCGACGTTCCCCGCCGCGCTGACCGGCAAGCTCGTCTATCACAGCTACGTCAAGTACGGCGACGGCACGAGCCAGCTGTTCCTCTACGATTTCTCGGCCCGCACGCTGACGCAACTCAGCAAGAGCGCGTGGGGCATCACCGATCCGATGAACGGCGTGTTCAGTCCCGACGGCAAGTGGCTCGCGTTCATGGGGATCAGCAACGGCGCATGGAACGTGTTCATGCTGCAGCTCGGCGCCGGCACGCCGCCCGTCAACATGACGCACAGCACGGGCGCCACGCGCAACGAAGACCCGAAGTTCAGCGCGGACGGCAAGACGCTCGTGTTCAAGCAGAACGGCGACGTCAAGCAGGCGACGCTGTCGTACACGAGCGCGGGCCCGGTGTTCACGTCGATCGTGAGCCTGACGAACGCGCCGGCCGGCGCCGAATACTCGATGCCGTTCCTCGCGCCGGACGCGAGCGCCGTGTACTACGCGACCGGCACCGGCTCGAACATGGGGCTGATGAAGCGCACGATCGCGACCGGCGTCACCGCCGTGTTCGATCGTCCGGCCGGGCTGCAAACATACTACCCGACCGTGCGTGCGGACGGCATGGTGTACTACGCGCGCTGGAAGGACAGCGGCGGGGCCGACCAGATCTACGCGAAGACGGCCGACCCGGCGTCGACGCCGAGCGCGCTGGCGCTCAACGACTGCATGAGCAACAACTCGGATCCGGCACCTGTCAGTGGCACGAACTACCTGTTCTTCTCGTCGACGACGGCGGGCGGCTATCAGCTCTACGTCGGCGACGTGACGACCGGCCAGCGCTGGAGCCTGTCGCAGTTCGGCGTGAATGCGGATGCGACGAAGGCGAAGCTCGGGGCGAACTACTACGGCGGCCCGGCCGCGGCGCGCACGCTGCTGTCGCAGGGGCGGCCGGCCGCGGCGTCGGCGAGCTACAACGCGTCGCTCACGCCGGACAAGGCATTCGACGGCAACACGACGAGCACGCGCTGGGATTCGCCGGAAGGCGCGGGCGTCGATCCGCAGTGGATCTCCGTCGATCTCGGCGCGACGAAGACGATCAGCAGCATCGATCTGTACTGGGACGCGGGCGCGCTCGTCTACCAGATCCAGACGTCGAACGACAATGCGAACTGGACGACGATCTACTCGACGAGCAACGGCGTGTCGTACGGCCATGTGACGCTGCCGAACCTCAACGGGCAGGGCCGTTACGTGCGGATGCTCGGCACGAAGCGGGCGACGCAGTGGGGGTACTCGCTCGATGAAATGCAGGTGTGGGGATCGTAAGGGCTAGCAAAAAGCGGCCTTGATTGAAGGCCGCTTTTTTTGCTTCAAATGCTGCCCGCTTCACACATGCAGCACATGCGCCGGAAACGCCGGCGCTGCACTCGCCGCCCCCTGCGCGAGCGGCGCGACCTGCTTGCGGCGCTCGCGCGTCGGCGCGACGCCGAACGCGTCGCGATAGCTCTTGCTGAAGTGGCATGCCGACTGGAACCCGCACGCCATCGTGATGTGCATGATCGACATGTCGGTCTGCAGCAGCAGCTCGCGCGCGCGGCGCAGCCGCAACGTCAGGTAGTAGTGCGTCGGCGTCATCCCGAGATGCTCGCGGAAGAGGCGCTGCAACTGCCGCTGCGACATGTTCGCGAGCCGCGCGAGTTCCTCGCGCGACAGCGGCTCCTCGATGTTGTTCTCCATCAGCGCGATCACTTCGAACAACGACTTGTTTGCCGAGCCGAGGCGCGCGACGAGCGGCATGCGCTGCTGCGCGCTCGTGTCGCGCACGTGTTCGACGATGAACTGCTCGGCGATCTGCGTGACGCGTGCGGTGCCGACGCGCGCGGCGATCAGGTTCAGCATCATGTCGAGCGGCGCGACGCCGCCCGTGCACGTGATGCGGTCGCGGTCGATCACGAACAGTTCCTTCAGGAAGCGTGTGTCCGGAAACTCCTCCTTCAGCGCCGACATGTTCTCCCAGTGGATCGCGCATGCGTAGCCCGCGAGCAGCCCCGACTTCGCAAGCGCATAGGTGCCCGTGCACAGGCTGCCGAGCGGGATGCCCGCGCGCGCGAAGCGGCGCAGGGTCGAAAGATGGGCAGGCGTGGTCGCACGCTGCACGTCGACGCCGCCGCAGACGAACACGATGTCGGGTTGCCCCGCGCATTCGGCCGGGCCCGTATCGACCGTGAGGCCGTTGCTCGCCGTGACCGGGCCGCCGTCCGGACTGATCACCGACCAGCGGTAGAGCGGCTGGCCGCTCAGGTAGTTCGCCATCCGAAGCACCTCGATCGCATTGGTGAACGCGATCATCGTGAAGTTCGGTAAAGGCATGAACGCGAAGTGGGACAGCGACGCTGTGCGGTCGGGCGACATGGGGAGCGTTCCTTGAATCTCTAATAGCTTTTCGCCCGGGGCACGGATCGGGCTGCGGTATTGTGTGAGCGAGCGCAACAAGCGTGCCATACGGCTAAACCCTAGCTCCATACGTTGTCTGGGCGTAAGGCCGATGCTGCACTGCACCGTATCCGGGACAGGCCGCACCCGAATGAGCGGCAAACGCACTGCCGGTGTGCGTGTCCATAGGTGAATCATCGATACCGTTTCGGCAGGTCATCCCGAAAAGCACGACCGGTCACTTGTATAAAACGGACGTGCATGGCGGAAAAGGCAAAGAACGCGTCTAAATTCATCAATCCGCCGAAAATCCGAACGACAAGAATAGAGCCGTCGGCAGCCTTGCACTGGACGAGCGGGAAACCCAGGCACGGCGGGCCTTGAGCTTCGGTTACAGCCCTTTATTCTTCGTCACGGACGCACTATGTCGAACACCCAGCCTTTCTTCTCGCAGCCCCTTGCCGAGCGCGACGCGCCGGTGCGCAGCGCCATCCTGAAGGAACTCGAGCGTCAGCAGTCGCAGGTCGAGCTGATCGCGTCGGAAAACATCGTGTCGCGCGCCGTGCTCGAGGCGCAGGGCTCGGTACTGACCAACAAGTACGCGGAAGGCTATCCCGGCAAGCGCTATTACGGCGGCTGCGAATTCGCCGATGAAGTCGAGGCGCTCGCGATCGACCGCGTGAAGCAGATCTTCAACGCCGGCTATGCGAACGTGCAGCCGCACTCGGGTGCGCAGGCGAACGGCTCGGTGATGCTCGCGCTGGCGAAGCCGGGCGACACGGTGCTCGGCATGTCGCTCGACGCGGGTGGCCACCTGACGCACGGCGCGAAGCCGGCGCTGTCGGGCAAGTGGTTCAACGCGGTCCAGTACGGCGTGAACCGCGACACGATGCGGATCGATTACGACCAGGTCGAGGCGCTCGCGCACGAGCACAAGCCGAACCTCATCATCGCCGGCTTTTCGGCGTACCCGCGCGCGCTCGACTTCGCACGCTTTCGCGCGATCGCCGACAGCGTCGGCGCGAAGTTGATGGTCGACATGGCGCACATCGCGGGCGTGATCGCCGCGGGCCGCCACGCGAACCCGGTCGAGCACGCGCACGTCGTCACGTCGACCACGCACAAGACGCTGCGCGGCCCGCGCGGCGGCTTCGTGCTGACCAACGACGAGGAGATCGCGAAGAAGATCAACTCGGCCGTGTTCCCCGGCCTGCAAGGCGGCCCGCTGATGCACGTGATCGCCGGCAAGGCGGTGGCGTTCGGCGAGGTGCTGCACGCGGACTTCAAGACCTACATCGACAACGTGCTCGCGAACGCGCAGGCGCTCGGCGAAGTGCTGAAGGCCGGCGGCGTCGATCTCGTCACGGGCGGCACCGACAACCATCTGCTGCTGGTCGACCTGCGCCCGAAGGGCCTGAAAGGTGCGCCGGTCGAGCAGGCGCTGGAACGCGCGGGCATCACCTGCAACAAGAACGGCATCCCGTTCGACACCGAGAAGCCGACCGTCACGTCGGGCATTCGCCTCGGCACGCCGGCGGGGACGACGCGCGGTTTCGGCGTCGCGGAGTTCCGCGAGATCGGCCGCCTGATCCTCGAAGTGTTCGACGCGCTGCGCGCGAACCCGGAAGGGGACCACGCAACCGAACAGCGCGTGCGCCGCGAGATCTTCGCGCTGTGCGAGCGCTTCCCGATCTACTGATCGACCCCCACAAGAACAGTCACACGAGCGAGAGCAGATATGAGCACGCTGCATCAGGACAGCATCATCATCGACGGACTGAACATCTCGAAGTTCGAGAAGCCGGTGTTCGAGGACATGCGCCGTGGCGGCATCACGGCCGCGAACTGCACGGTGTCGGTGTGGGAGAACTTCACCAAGACCGTCGACAACATCGGCGTGATGAAGAAGAAGATCCGCGACAACGGCGAGCTGCTGACGCTCGTGCGCACGACGGACGACATCTTCCGCGCGAAGAAGGAAGGCAAGACCGGGATCATCCTGGGCTTCCAGAACGCGCATGCGTTCGAGGACAACCTCGGCTACATCGAAGCGTTCGCCGACATGGGCGTGCGCGTCGTGCAGCTTTGCTACAACACGCAGAACCTGGTCGGCACCGGTTGCTACGAGCGCGACGGCGGCCTGTCGGACTTCGGCCGCGAAGTGATCACCGAGATGAACCGCGTCGGCATCATGGTCGACCTGTCTCACGTGGGCGGCAACACGTCGTCGGAAGCGATCGCGTTCTCGAAGAAGCCGGTGTGCTATTCGCACTGCCTGCCGTCGGGCCTGAAGGAGCATCCGCGCAACAAGAGCGACGCGCAGCTGAAGGAGATCGCCGATGCGGGCGGCTTCGTCGGCGTGACGATGTTCGCGCCGTTCCTGAAGCGCGGGATCGAAGCGAACATCGACGACTACATCGAGGCGATCGACTACGTCGTGAACCTGATCGGCGAGGACGCGGTCGGCATCGGCACGGACTTCACGCAGGATTTCGCGAAGGAATTCTTCGACATGCTGACGCATGACAAGGGCCGCTATCGCCAGCTGACGAACTTCGGCAAGGTGATCAACCCGGACGGCATCCGCACGATCGGCGAATTCCCGAACCTGACCGCGGCGATGGAACGCCACGGCTGGAAGGAGTCGCGTATCCGCAAGATCATGGGCGAGAACTGGGTGCGCGTGTTCAAGGACGTGTGGGGCGCGTAAGCGCCACCCCCGCCGAACCCGCTACTCGCGTTTCAACATAAAAAAATCGGGACGTGCCAACGCTTGCCGCGTTGGCGCGCGGACGATGTCGCGCCTGCGCACTGAACCGCGCGGCCACTTTCCTCACGGAGTCACCACGATGCAACCGCAACTGCCGATCAACGTCGATCCCGATACCGGCGTCTGGACCACCGACGCGCTGCCGATGCTGTACGTGCCGCGCCACTTCTTCACGAACAACCACGTCGCCGTCGAGGAAGCGCTCGGCGTCGAAGCGTATGCCGAAATCCTCTACAAGGCCGGCTACAAGTCCGCGTACCACTGGTGCGACAAGGAAGCGAAGCTGCACGGCCTGACCGGCATGGCCGTGTTCGAGCACTACCTGAAGCGCCTGTCGCAACGCGGCTGGGGCCTGTTCTCGATCATCGAGGCCGATCCGGCGAGCGCCCGCGCGAAGATCGAACTGCGCCACTCGTCGTTCGTGCTCCAGCAGCCGGGCAAGGAAGGCAAGCTCTGCTACATGTTCGCGGGCTGGTTCGCCGGTGCGATGGACTGGGTCAACGACACGACGCCGGAAGGCAAGGGCGCGCCGCGCGCGCAATCGAAGGAAGTGCAGTGTGCGGCCGAGCATCACGACCACTGCGTCTTCGAAGTGTCGCCGATCGCGCACTGACGCATTGATTCACTGAAACAGAACAACACCCGCAACACGAGACATTCGAACGCCAGAGGTCGCCAGCGATGCGTTATCCCCACCTGTTCAAACCCATGCAGCTGAACCAGCTGACGCTGCGCAACCGGATCGTCAGCACCGCGCACGCGGAGGTGTACGCCGAGCCGGGCGGCCTGCCGGGCGACCGCTATATCCGCTACTACGAAGAAAAGGCGAAGGGGGGCGTCGGCCTGGCCATCTGCGGCGGTTCGAGCCCGGTGTCGATCGACAGCCCGCAGGGCTGGTGGAAATCGGTGAACCTGTCGACCGACAAGATCATCGACCCGCTCACGCGCCTGGCCGACACGATGCACAAGCACGGCGCGAAGATCATGATCCAGGCGACGCACATGGGACGCCGCTCGTCGTTTCACGGCGAGCACTGGCCGCACCTGATGTCGCCGTCGGGCGTGCGCGAACCCGTGCACCGCGGCAATGCGAAGATCATCGAGATCGAGGAAATCCGCCGCATCATCGGTGATTTCGCGGCGGCCGCGAAGCGCGTGAAGGCGGCCGGCATGGACGGCATCGAAATCTCCGCCGCGCACCAGCACCTGATCGACCAGTTCTGGAGCAAGCGTTCGAACCATCGCACCGACGAATGGGGCGGCAGCCTCGAAAACCGCCTGCGCTTCGGCATCGAAGTGCTGACGGCCGTGCGCGAGGCGGTCGGCAAGGATTTCTGCGTCGGCCTGCGCATGTGCGGCGACGAATTCCACGAGGACGGCCTCGATCACGAGGCGCTGAAGGAAATCGCGCAGGCGATGTCGGAGACGGGCCTGATCGACTACCTGAGCGTGGTCGGCTCGGGCGGCGACACGCACAACACGATCGCCAACTGCATGCCGCCGATGGCGTTGCCGCCGGAGCCGTTCGTGCACCTCGCGGCCGGCATCAAGTCGGTCGTGAAGATTCCGGTGATGCACGCGCAGAGCATCCGCGATGCGGGCCAGGCCGAGCGCCTGCTCGCAAACGGGATGATCGACCTGGTCGGCATGACGCGCGCGCAGATCGCCGATCCGCACATGGTGATCAAGATCCGCGACGGCCGCGAGGACGAAATCAAGCAGTGCGTCGGCGCGAACTACTGTATCGACCGTCAGTACAACGGCCTCGACGTGCTGTGCATCCAGAACGCGGCGACGTCGCGCGAAGCGACGATGCCGCACATCATCGAGAAGTCGCGTGGCCCGAAGCGCAAGGTCGTGGTGGTCGGCGCGGGTCCCGCGGGCCTGGAGGCGGCGCGTGTCGCGAAGCTGCGCGGCCACGACGTCGTGCTGTTCGAGAAGAACGCGGAAGTGGGCGGCCAGGTGATGATCGCCGCGAAGGCGCCGCAGCGCGAACAGATGTCGGGGATCATCCGCTGGTTCGACATGGAAACGAAGCGTCTGGGCGTCGACCGGCGCCTCGGCGTGGCCGCCGACGAGAAGATGATCATGGCCGAGAAGCCGGACATCGTCGTGCTCGCGACGGGCGGGTCGAGCTTCACGTGGCAGGTGCCGGCGTGGGGCGTGGCCGAAGGCCTCGCGGTCAGCTCGTGGGACATCCTGACCGGCAAGGTCGAGCCGAAGCAGAACGTGCTGCTGTTCGACGGCGTGAGCACGCATGCCGGCGCGGGCGTGGCCGACTTCATGGCGAGCCGTGGCTCGAAGGTCGAGGTGGTGACGCCCGACGTGAAGGTGGCCGACGACTGCGGCGGCACGACGTTCCCGATTTTCTACCGTCGCCTGTACGCGTTCGGCGTGATTCCGACGCCGAACACGATGCTCGATCGCGTCTATGAAGAGAACGGCAAGATGATCGCCGTGCTGCGCAACGAGTACACCGAGGAGCTGGAAGAGCGCGCGGTCGACCAGGTGGTGATCGAGAACGGTTCGTCGCCGAACGACGAGCTGTACTGGAAGCTCAAGCCGGAATCGGTGAACCGCGGCCAGATCGATCCGCACACGCTGTTCGCGGCCGAGCCGCAACCGTGCCTGTCGGAAGAGCTCGGCAACGGCCGTTTCCTGCTGTTCCGTGTCGGCGACTGCATCTCGATGCACAACGTCCACGGTGCGATCTACGACTCGCTGCGTCTCGTGAAGGATTTCTAAAAGATGAACCCGTCCTTCCTCATTACCGCCCTGTTGTGGCTGTCGGTGGCGGGGCTCGCGTTCGCGGTCGCGAAGCGCTCGTCCTACTGGCGTCTGGGCCGCGCGACGGCGCCCGGCTCGTTCGGCGTCGCGAACCTGTTCGCGATTCCGAAGCGTTATTTCGTCGACCTGCACCACGTGGTCGCCCGCGATCCGTACATCGCGAAGACTCACGTCGCGACCGCCGGCGGCGCGATCGGCGCGCTCGCGCTGGTGTTCGTCAACTACGGCCTCGCGATCTACTCGCCGTGGCTCGACAAGCTGATCTTCGTCGCGGCGCTCGCGATGCTGGTCGGCGCGGTGTTCGTGTGGCGCCGCCGCGCGGCGAAGGACGTGCCGGCGCGCCTGTCGCGCGGCCCGTGGAACACGCTGCCCTGGCTGCTCGGTTCGTTCGCGCTCGGCCTCGTGCTGTTCATGCTGGTGCCGACCGGCGCGATGTCGGGCGCGTTCGCGGTGCTCTGCGCGCTGCTGATCGGCATCGGCGCGTTCACGATGACGGTCGGCGCCGCGAAGGGCGGCCCGATGAAGCACGCGATCGCCGGCCTGCTGCATCTCGCGTTCCACCCGCGCCAGGAGCGTTTCGCGGCCACCCGTGAATCGTTCACCGGCAACGGCACGGCCACGCCGCCGACCGCACTGAAGCTGCCGGACATCGAGCATCAGGAGTACGGCGTCGCGAAGCCGGTCGAATTCCGCTGGAACCAGTTGCTGAGCTTCGACGCATGCGTGCAGTGCGGCAAGTGCGAAGCCGCGTGCCCCGCGTTCGCGTCGGGCCAGCCGCTGAATCCGAAGAAGCTGATCCAGGATCTCGTGGTCGGGATGGCCGGCGGCACCGATGCGGCGTACGCGGGCAGCCCGACGCCGGGCCTCGCGGTCGGCCAGCATCGCGGCGAGCCGAACGGCCCGATCGTGTCGGGCCTGATCGAGGAGCAGACGCTGTGGTCGTGCACGACCTGTCGCGCATGCGTGCAGGAATGCCCGATGCTGATCGAGCACGTCGACGCGATCGTCGACATGCGCCGCAACCGCACGCTCGTGCACGGCACGGTGCCGGGCAAGGGCCAGGAAGTGCTCGCGAACCTGCGCGAGACGGGCACGATGGGCGGCTACGACACGGCCGCGCGCTACGACTGGTCGGTCGACCTGAGCGCGCCGGTCGCGCAGCCGGGCAAGCCGGTCGACGTGCTGTTCGTCGCGGGCGAAGGCGCGTTCGACATGCGCTACCAGCGTACGCTGCGCGCGTTCGTCAAGGTGCTGAACAAGGCGGGCGTCGATTACGCGGTGCTTGGCCCGACCGAGACCGACACGGGCGACGTCGCCCGCCGGCTCGGCGACGAAGCGACGTTCCAGCAGATGGCGAAGCGCCTGATCGGCACGCTCGGCACGCTGTCGTACCAGCAGATCGTGACGGCCGACCCGCACGTGATGCACAGCCTGCGCAACGAATACCGTGCGCTCGGGCTGCGCGTGACGGTCAAGCATCACACGACCTATCTGGCCGAACTCGCCGACAGCGGCAAGATCGCGCCGAAGGCGGTCGAGGCGCTGCAGGAGAAGCGCACCACGTATCACGATCCGTGCTACCTCGGCCGCTACAACGGCGAGATCGAAGCACCGCGCAAGCTGTTGAAGACGATCGGCATCCAGGTCGTCGAGATGGAGCGCAATGGCATGCGCGGCCGCTGCTGCGGCGGTGGCGGCGGTGCGCCGCTGACCGACATCCCCGGCAAGCAGCGCATTCCGGACATCCGCATCGCCGACGCGCGCACGATCGGCGCGGACGTGGTCGCGGTTGCGTGCCCGAACTGCACGGCCATGCTCGAAGGTGTCGTGGGCCCGCGCCCCGACGTGCTCGACGTCGCCGAACTCGTCGCTGCCTCGCTGGAGTGAATCGATGAATACGATCAAACGAATCGATCCGCGCCGGCCGTTCATCATCACGGCCGCCGGCCTGAAGCGCATCACGCTCGGCGAGGAAGGCAGCGCCGATGCGAACGCCGCGCAGTGGTCCGCGCACGGTCATGGCGGCGCGGCCGCGAAGCCGCGCCGCGCGCTGCAGGACCCGAAGCACGTGATGCTGGTGGTCGCGCACAGCGAACGCGGCGCGCTCGACGACCATTCGCGGCAGGCGATTGCCGCTGCCGCCGTGCTCGCCGATGCGCAGACGGAAGTCGCGCTGCTCGCGTTCGGCGAACTGAAGGATGACGTCGCCGAACTCGGCGTCGACAAGCTGATCGAGCTGGCCGGCTTCGAGCGCCGTGCGTTCGATCCCGAAAGCGAACTGCAAGCATTGCAGGCCTGCGTGGCCGCGCTCGCACCGAAGCACGTGTTCGTGCCCGACAACGCGACAGGCGATGGCGATCTCGGCCGGCGTTACGCGGCGGCCGCCGGCGCGAGCGTCGCGACCCACGTCGTCGAAATCGACGCGAAGCATGTGGGCGCGTATGCGCAGGCCGGGCGTGCGTTTGCCACCCGGGCGCTGCCCGACGTGATCCTGCTCGCGCAGAACGCGGTGGACGCGAAGCTGCCGTTCGTCGGTGCGGGTGAGCGCGTCGCCGCCGACTTCATCCGCCCGGCGCGGGATGCCGCGCAGCCGTACCGCGATCTCGGCCTCGACGAAATCGACGCAGCCCAGGTCGCGCTCGAGGAAGCCGATTTCATCGTGTCGGCCGGCAACGGCGTGTCCGACATCGGCGCGTTCGAGCGGCTGGCCGGCGTGTTCGGCGCGGCGATCGGCGCGAGCCGCGTCGCGGTCGACAACGGCCACTTCACGCGCGACAAGCAGGTCGGCGCGACCGGCAAGACGGTCGAGGCGAGCGTGTACATCGCGTTCGGCATCTCGGGCGCGGTGCAGCACCTGCAGGGGATCAAGGACTGCCGCCACGTGATCGCGGTCAACCTCGACGGCAGCGCGCCGATCGCGAAGCGCGCGAACCTGACGGTGGTCGGCGACGCGCAGGCGACGATCGCCGCGCTGATCGAACAGGTCCAGGCCGCGCGGGCCGCGCGCGGCGAATCGCCGGCCGCGGTCGGTACCCGTGAACCCGAAGGAGTCGCCGCATGAACGCCCCTCGTCCCTTGCAACGCATCGCGGTGCTCGTGTCCGTCGGCCGGCATCCGGTCAGCGGCGTCGCGCGCTACAGCCGCAACGATGCGGCCGCGCTCGAAACCGGCCGGCAGCTCGCCGACAAGCATCGCGCGACGCTCGATGTGATTCATGCCGGCGACCCCGCGAATGCGGCGCTCGCCGAGTATCTGGCGCTCGGTGCGCGAGAGGTCGAAGTGCTGGCCTGCCGCGACGGCGACGATGCCGTGCACGCACTCGCCGCGCGCCTCGACGGCTACGACCTCGTGCTGACCGGTACGCGCGCCGAGGGCGCGTACGACACCGGGATGCTGCCGTATCGCATCGCCGCGGCGCTCGGCTATCCGCTCGTGGGCTCGGCCGTCGACGTGACGGTCGACGGCGGCCGCGCGGCGGTTCGGCAATTTTTGCCGAAAGGGCTGCGGCGGCGTGTCGACGCGGCGCTGCCGGCCGTCGTCGCCGTGCATCCGCTTGCGAGCGTGGAGCCGCGCTATGCGTATGCACGGCTGCGCGCCGGCGCGATCCGGCCCGCGCTCGCGGCGCCCGGCGCGGACGCCGATGCGGCCGCGTGGACGGTCGGCCCGGTCGAGCGTAAACCCGTAAAGCTGGTCGCCGCCGAGAAGCGCTCCGGGCATGCGCGGATGCTGTCCGCGACGACGACCGAAAGCCGTGGCGGCAACGTCGTAAATGAAGGGAGTTCGGTCGAAAAAGCACAAGTGATCCTCGCGTATTTGCGCGAGCATCAGCTCATCGACTACTGATTTTGATGCCTGTCGGCAAGAACCCAGGGATGCAAGGAATCCGGAGCAAACGATGAAAGTATCGGCAGACATTCGTGCATTGATCGAGCGGCGCAAGGAAGGGCACAGCCTCGACGCACCGTTCTACACGAGCGAGGACATCTTCGCGCTCGACATGGAGGCGATTTTCCGCCAGCACTGGATCCAGGTGGCGATCGAACCGGACATTCCCGAGCCGGGCGACTACGTGACCGTGGAGCTGGGCAGCGATTCGATCCTGATCGTGCGCGACGACGACATGGCGATCCGCGCGTTCCACAACGTGTGCCGTCACCGCGGCGCGCGCCTGTGCAACGAAGATAAAGGCTCGGTCGGCAACATCGTGTGCCCGTACCACAGCTGGACCTACAACCTGACGGGCCAGCTGATGTTCGCCGAGCACATGGGCGAGAAGTTCGATCGCTGCAAGCACAGCCTGAAGTCGGTGCACGTCGAGAATCTCGCGGGCCTGATCTTCATCTGCCTCGCGGACGAGCCACCGGTCGATTTCGCGCAGATGCGCGCCGAGATGGAGCCGTACCTGCTGCCGCACGACCTGCCGAACACGAAGATCGCCGCGCAGATCGACATCATCGAGGAAGGCAACTGGAAGCTCACGATGGAGAACAACCGCGAGTGCTATCACTGCGTCGCGAACCATCCGGAGCTGACGATCTCGCTGTACGAATACGGCTTCGGCTACCAGCGTTCCGACGCGAACGCCGAAGGCATGGACGCATTCGCCGAAACGTGCGTGCGGCGCGGCAAGGAGTGGGCCGAGATGGGCCTGCCGTCCGCCGAAATCGAAAAGCTGCTCGACGTGACGGGTTTCCGCACGCAGCGCCTGCCGCTCGACCGTCATGGCGAATCGCAGACGCTCGATGCGAAGGTCGCGTCGAAGAAGCTGCTCGGCGGCTTCGACAAGGCCGATCTCGGCGGGCTGTCGTTCTGGACGCAGCCGAACTCGTGGCACCACTTCATGAGCGATCACATCGTGACGTTCTCGGTGATCCCGCTGTCGGCCGGCAAGACGCTCGTGCGCACGAAGTGGCTCGTGCACAAGGACGCGAAGGAAGGCATCGACTACGACGTGAAGAACCTCACGGCCGTGTGGAACGCGACCAACGACCAGGATCGCGCGCTCGTCGAATTCTCGCAGCGCGGCGCGACCAGCAGCGCGTACGAGCCGGGCCCGTATTCGCCGTACACGGAAGGTCTCGTCGAAAAATTCTCGGCCTGGTACATCGGCCGGCTCGCCGAAAAAACCGGCGCGTAGTACTTAGCAGCGTATATGCGGAGCAAGACATGATGCGAGATGCGGCCAATTTCGAGCCGGCGGACAGCCGGGTGACGCACCCGGCGTTCTGGAACGCGCTGCCCGAGCGCTGGACGAGCGACGTCGAGGAAACGCTGGTGTGCTGCCACGTGCGGCAGGAAACCCACGACGTGAAGAGCTTCTTCTTCCGTTCGCCGCAGGGCCGCACGTTTTCGTTCGAGCCCGGGCAGTTCATCACGCTCGAGCTCGACATCGACGGCGAGACGATCAATCGCTGCTACACGATCTCGTCGTCGCCGGCGCGGCCGCACACGATCTCGATCACGGTCAAGCGCGTGCCGGGCGGCAAGGTGTCGAACTGGTTGCACGACAACCTGCAGCCGGGCGCGGCGGTACGCGTGCTCGGCCCGGCCGGCGAATTCACGTGCGCACGGCATCCGGCGCGCAAGTACCTGTTCCTGTCGGCCGGCTCGGGCGTCACGCCGCTGATGTCGATGAGCCGCGCGCACCATGATCTCGCCGAGGATCGCGACATCCTGTTCGTGCACAGCGCACGTACGCCGGACGACATCATCTTCGCGCGCGAGCTCGACCTGATCGCGTCGAACCACACGAATTTCCGCACGTCGTTCGTCGTCGAGCGCGTCGGCGCACGTACCAACTGGCCGGGCGTCACGGGCTTCCTGACGCTGCCGCTGCTGAAGCTGATCGCGCCGGATTTCATGGAGCGCGAGATCTTCACGTGCGGCCCCGCGCCGTACATGAAGGCGGTGCGCGACCTGCTCGACGAAGCCGGCTTCGATCGCAAGCAGTATCACGAAGAAAGCTTCTCGTTCGAGACGCTCGCGCAGACCGCGAGCGACGAAGTGCTCGCCGAACTCGTGCCGGCCGCCGAAGGTGTCGACGCCACGACGAAGCAGTACACGGTCAGCTTCGCGAAGAGCAACCGCGAGATCGCGTGCGGCTCGGAGCAGCACGTGCTCGACGCGGCGCGCCAGTCGGGCGTGCGGCTGCCGGCCTCGTGCACGCAGGGCATGTGCGGCACCTGCAAGGTGAAGCTGGTGTCGGGGCAGGTCGAGATGAAGCACAACGGCGGCATCCGCCAGCGCGAGATCGATCAGGGGATGGTGCTGCTGTGCTGCAGCAAGCCGCTGTCGGATCTCGTGATCGACAAGTAGTCGAAACAGGCCATCGGCTGTCCGGGCGCGTCGCGTCCGGACAAGCTTCCGTCGGAAAACAACGATACCGCGGATTTGTGGTTGAAGAACCTAGAGAGACAACGCGCACGGTGCGCAGACCAAGGAGATCGACCATGAAACTGTTCGGAAAGCTGTTGTGGACCGGCGCTCTGTCGGCAATGGTGGCATTGAGCGCATCGGCGCTCGCCGATACGAAGCCGACGCTGAAAATCGGCTACGTCGAAGGCTGGGACGACAGCGTCGCGACGTCGAACGTCGCGGCCCGCGTGATCGAGAAGAAGCTCGGCTACGAAGTGAAGCTCGTGCCGGTCGCGGCCGGCATCATGTGGCAGGGCGTTGCGCGCGGCGATCTCGATGCGACGCTGTCCGCGTGGCTGCCGGTCACGCACGGCTCGTACTGGGACGAGTACAAGGCCAAGGTCGTCGACCTCGGCGCGAATTTCCCCGATGCGAAGATCGGCCTGATCGTGCCCGCGTACGTGAAGGCGAAGAGCATCGACGACCTGAACGCCGAGAAGGGCAGCTTCGGCGGCCGGATCGTCGGCATCGATGCGGGCGCCGGCGTGATGCGCAAGACCGACGACGCGATCAAGAGCTACGGGCTGAACTACACGCTGATGCCGAGCTCGGGCAGCGCGATGACGGCCGAGTTGTCGCGTTCGGTGGGCGCGAACAAGCCGGTGATCGTGACGGGCTGGGCGCCGCACTGGATGTTCGCGAAATGGAAGCTGCGCTTCCTCGAGGATCCGAAGAAGGTGTTCGGCGGCGCCGAGCACGTCGACAGCGTCGTGAATCCGGGCCTCGAAACCAAGGCGAAGCCGGTCGTCGCATTCCTGAAGAAATTCCAGTGGAAGCCGGGTGAAATCGACAGCGTGATGCTGGCGATCCAGAACGGCTCGAAGCCGGAAGCAGCCGCCGACGCGTGGATCGCAGCCCATGCGGACCGCGTGAATTCGTGGACGGAAGGCGCGCAGTAAGCACCTCGACATACGTCGTACGAATCATCATAAAAACACGCCGGGAATGGCATGCAGGAATCCGAAACAATCAGGATGTAATGCGGCCATATCCCGGAATTCTTTTTCAGATTCTGCAAAAAAGCCCGTAAGTTGTTACACTACGGCGCTTGTGCAGAATCATCACAGGAGGAACTGGATGAGTCAGGCAGGACTGCGTGCGAACCGCACCAGTGATGTTGGAACACCCATCTCACATGATTCGACGGGCCACACGCTGCATCGTGGCCTGACCTGGAAAGACGCTTTTTGGGTGACGAGCGGCGTGCCGGCAGGCGTGCTGTTCACGATCGGCGGCGTATGCGCGACGATCGGCCAGCCCGCGTGGGCGATCTGGATCGCCGCGATCACGATGGGGCTGATTCAAAGCGCGACTTATGCGGAAATATCGGGGCTATTTCCCCATAAATCGGGCGGCGCGTCGGTGTACGGCGCGATTGGCTGGGTCCGTTACAGCAAGCTGATTGCCCCGGTGTCCGTGTGGTGCAACTGGCTCGCGTGGTCGCCGATGCTTGCGCTCGGCTGTGGCCTCGCGGCGAGCTATGCGCTCACGAGCCTCTTTCCCGCCGATGCGGCGGTGCTGCACTGGCAACTCAAGGTTGCGGATCTCGGTTTCATCAAGCCGGGTCTGTCTCTGCGAATCAACGCGACGTTCATCATCGCGACGATTCTGCTTCTCATCACGTTCAAGCTTCAGCATAGCGGCGCATCGAAGGCTGCGCGTACGCAGCGCATTCTCGGGATTGCATCGCTCACGCCGCTCCTGATCGTCGGCATCGTGCCGTTCGTCACCGGCGACGTGCCGATGTCGAACCTGCTCCCGTTGCTGCCGCTCGGTCACGACGCGCAGGGCAACCTCACGGCCGCGACCTTCGGCTCGTGGAACGGGCAGGGCGTGACGATGGCGCTCGGCGCGATGTTCATGGCCGGCTGGGCCTCGTACGGCTTCGAGACGGCCGTCTGCTATACGCGCGAATTCCGCGATCCGCGGCGCGATACCGCCAAGGCGATTTTCTGGTCGGGTGCGTTGTGTCTCGTCGTGATGACGCTCGTACCGATGGCGTTCCAGGGCGCGCTCGGCACGCAGGCGATGCTCGATCCGGCGATTGGCGACGGCACCGGCGTCGCGGCCGCGATGGCGAAGATCGTCGGCGGCGGCGCGTGGGTCGCGAACGCGGTCGTCGTGATGCTGATGCTGTCGATCCTGCTGATCGTGATGACGTCGATGATGGGCTCGTCGCGCACGCTGTACCAGGCATCGGTCGACGGCTGGCTGCCGAAGTACCTGTCGCACGTGAACGAGCATGGCTCACCCACGCGCGCGATGTGGACCGATCTCGGCTTCAACCTCGTGTTGCTGATGATGTCGGACTACATGACGGTGCTGTCGATCTCGAACGTCTGCTACATGCTGTTCGTATTCCTGAATCTCCAGTCCGGCTGGATCCACCGGATGGATCGCGGCAACTGGGACCGGCCGTTCCGCTGCCCGACCTGGCTGCTCGTCGCGGGCTCGATCTGCGGCTATGCGAACCTCGTCTACGTCGGCGCGGGCGCGAACCTGCAGGGTGAAGGCACGCTGCGCAACGGGCTGATCGCGATGCTGCTGATCGTGCCGGTGTTCCTGTTCCGCCACTACTGGCAGGATCGCGGCCGTTTCCCCGCGCAGATGCAGCGCGACATGGAGCTCGAAGTGCCGCAGCGCGCGATGTGGCTGAGCCTGATGCCGTATGCGGCGCTGATCGGTGCGGGGCTGACGATCTGGCTGTCGTATTACTTCGCGTGGGTGAAGTGATGCGGTAATGCATGCCGATGCGTGCGTGTGGCAGCACGCGATGGCTCCGGAAACCGCACACGGGGCCATCGCGAGAAGCGCCGGCGCAACACGACGGCAAAAAAAGGCCCGAACGGAACACGCCGGTCGGGCCTTGTTCGTTTCTGCCGCCTTCGAACGCGACGGCGGTCTGCTTACGGAAACACCACCGTCCGGTCGCCGTTCAAAAACACCCGCCGCTCGATGAACGCCTTCACCGCACGCGCGAGCGTGAGACTTTCGACGTCACGTCCCACCGCGAGCAGTTGCTCGGGACGCAATGCATGATCGACACGCTCGACGACCTGCTCGATGATCGGGCCTTCGTCGAGATCGTCGGTGACGAAGTGCGCGGTCGCGCCGATCAGCTTCACGCCGCGCGCATGCGCCTGGTGATACGGCTTCGCGCCCTTGAAGCCGGGCAGGAACGAGTGGTGGATGTTGATCGCGCGATTCGCGAGCTTCGCGCTCGTCTCCTGCGACAGCACCTGCATGTAGCGCGCGAGGATCACGAGCTCGGCGCCGCTCGATTCGAAGAAGTCGAGCCATTGCGCTTCCTGCTGCGCCTTGGTCTCGGCCGTGATCGGGAAGTGCCGGAACGGCAGTCCGTGCTGCGCGGCGAGCGGCTCGAAGTCCGGGTGGTTCGACACGATGCCGACGATGTCCATCTTCAGCTCGCCCATCCGCCAGCGGAACAGCAGGTCCGCGAGGCAGTGCTCAAGCTTCGACACCATGATCAGTACCTTCGGCCGCGCATTGACGTCGTGGATCGCCCATTGCATGTCGCCGGCGTGGCCGCCGAGTCCGGCCGCGATCGGGGCGAATTCCTGGCGCAGCGCGTCGATCTGCAGCGTTTCATCCGTCGGATGAAAGACGCAGCGCACGAAGAAGCGGTTGCTGAGATCGTCGTCGAACACGTTCAGCGCATCGACATAGCAGCGATGGCGATCGAGAAAGCCGACGACGGCGGCGACCTGGCCGGCCGCGCTCGGGCACGACAGTGTCAGGACGAATTGATCGGGGCGGTGCTCGGCGGTCATGAGACTCCTCGGATGGCAGGGGCGCACGGCCGCGCGGCGGCGCACGACAGCGCCGCGCCGCGCGGGTAGCGGGAGACTCAAGTAAATCAGGACGATTTCGGGCGGGATAGAACCAACCCGCCGTGTGGCTGGTATCGGTGCGCCAGCGGGGCCAGCGGGGCCGGCGGGACGGGCGCTGCGTCAGGCCCCCGCGCACGCGTCGAGCAGCCAGCGCCGGAACACGTGCGTCGCGTCCGGCTCGGGCCGCTGCGGCGGCCGCACCAGGAAGTAGCCGCGCGACGTGACGACGGGCGCATCGACCAGTTTCACGAGCTGGCCGCACGCGACGAGTTCGTCGACGAGCGGCGACCAGCCGAGCGCCACGCCTTCGCCGAGCAGCGCCGCATGGATCACGAGCGCATAGCTGTTGAAGGTCACGCCGCGGGCGGCGGGTGGCGGTTCCAGGCCGTGCGCGTCGAACCAGCCCGACCACGACAGCCAGCGCTCGGGGCGCGTCGGCTGCACGTGCAGCAGCGGTAGCGCGAGCAGATGGTCGGGCCGCGTGACGCCCGGGTGCGCGTCGCGGAACGCGGGCGCGCAGACGGGCGTCACGGATTCCGGAAACAGCCGCGCGGCCGTGCACGACGGCCAGTGGCCGTCGCCGAACAGGATCGCGATGTCGCCGTGGTCACGCTGCGCGTCGTAATCCTGTGACGTGACGACGCGCACGTCGACGTCCGGCATCACGCGCTTCAACCCGGCCAGACGCGGCATCAGCCAGTAGGTCGCGAAACCGAAGTCGGTGACGATCGTGAGCGCGCCGTGCTCGCGGCGCGCGCGCAGCGTCGCGGTCGCGCCGCGCAGCGTGTCGAGGCTCAGGCGCACGGCTTCGTACAGGCACTCGCCATCGGCGGTCAGCGTGACGCCGCGCGGGCTGCGTTCGAACAGCGGCACGCCGAGTTCGGCTTCGAGTTGATACACCTGCTGGCTCACGGCCGGCTGCGTCGAGCCGAGCTCGCGCGCGGCGGCCGTGAAGCTCGCGAGCCGGGCGGCCGATTCGAACGCGCGCAGCGCCTGCATCGACGGTAACGGTTCGGGTTTCGACATAAGTCCCTCTAATGGCCCCATAAGGGCCGGACGCCTACCCGCGCGAATTCGGGCGGGCGATAGTGCAGCGGACGGTGCGGCACACGCGCTCCGTGGCGGCCGACAGGCCTCCCGCGATTCTAGCCAGCGCGGCCCGCCCGCGCGGCAGTTTCTTCAGGCCGCCTCCGTCATGCCGGACGTCTCGCTGCCCGAACGGCGAGCCGTTCCATTCGAACACCGCTTTCCCCACGACCGCCGATGACGAACCCGACACCCAACATCCTGATCCTGATGGCCGACCAGCTCACGCCGTTCGCGCTGCCGGCCTACGGCAACCGCGTCGCCCGCACGCCGACGCTCGACCGGCTCGCCGCCGAAGGCGTGGTGTTCGACGCCGCTTACTGCGCGAGCCCGCTGTGCGCGCCGTCGCGCTTCTCGCTGCTGACCGGCAAGCTGCCGTCGGGGATCGGCGCCTACGATAACGCCGCCGAATTGCCGGCGCAAACGCTGACGTTCGCGCACTACCTGCGCGCGGGCGGCTACCGGACGATGCTGTCCGGCAAGATGCATTTCTGCGGACCCGACCAGTTGCACGGCTTCGAGGAACGCCTCACGACCGACATCTATCCGGCCGATTTCGGCTGGGTGCCCGACTGGGACAGCCCGACCGAGCGGCCGAGCTGGTATCACAACATGAGTTCGGTGCTCGACGCCGGCCCGTGCGTGCGCACGAACCAGCTCGACTTCGACGACGAGGTCACGTTCGCCGCGAAGCAGAAGCTGTACGACGTCGCGCGCGAGCGCGCGGCCGGGCACGATGCGCGGCCGTTCTGCATGGTCGTGTCGCTGACCCATCCGCACGACCCGTATGCGATCACGCGCGAATACTGGGATCGCTACGACGATGACGAGATCGACATGCCGGCCGTGCGGCTCGATGCGGCCGACAGCGATCCGCATTCGCAGCGGCTGCGCTTCGTCTGCGAGAACGACCGCACGCCGCCGACCGACGCGCAGATCCGCGCCGCACGCCGCGCGTATTACGGCGCGACGTCCTACGTCGATACGCAGTTCGGCAGCGTGCTGGCCGCGCTCGAGCAATGCGGGTTCGCCGACGACACGATCGTGATCGTCACGTCGGACCACGGCGACATGCTCGGCGAGCGCGGCCTCTGGTACAAGATGACGTTCTTCGAAGGCGGCTGCCGCGTGCCGCTGATCGTGCATGCGCCGGGCCGCTTCGACGCCGCGCGCGTGCGCGGCCCCGTGTCGCACGTCGACCTGCTGCCGACGCTCGTCGAGCTGGCCGGCGCCGCGCCCGCCGGCGGCTGGCCGGACCCGGTCGACGGCGCGAGCCTCGTGCCGCATCTGCACGGCACGCCCGCGCACGATGTCGCGCTCGGCGAATACCTCGCGGAAGGCGCGCTCGCGCCGGTCGTGATGATCCGCCGCGGCGACTGGAAATACGTGCATTGCCCGGCCGATCCCGATCAGCTCTACAACCTGTCCGACGACCCGCGCGAACTGACGAACCTGGCCGGCCGGCCGGAAGCCGCCGACGTGCTCGCCGCGTTCCGCGCGCACGCCGCGCAGCGCTGGAACCTGCCCGAGCTGGACAGGCAGGTGCGCGCGAGCCAGCGGCGCCGGCGTTTCCATTACGCGGCGACGACGCAGGGCCGCATCCAGGCGTGGGACTGGCAGCCGTTCACCGACGCGAGCCAGCGCTACATGCGCAATCACATCGAACTCGACACGCTCGAGGCGATGGCGCGTTTTCCGCGCGTCGGGCGCTGAGCGTCCGGCATCGCGGTCATTGAAAAACGACGGAGGAAGCGAACCATGAAACGGCAAGGCAATGCAGCAATCCGAAGGATCGGCGCGGCGTTCGCCGCCGCCGCGTGCGTGGTGGCGATGCAGCCTGCGTCTGCCGCCGATCCGCAGACGTGCAGCGACGTGAAGATGGCGGCGCCCGGCTGGACCGACATCGACGCGACGAACGCGATGGCGGGCGTCGTGCTGAAGGCGCTCGGCTATCGGCAGGACGTGGCGAACCTGTCGGTGCCGATCACGTACCAGGGGTTGAAGAAGGGGCAGGTGGACGTGTTCCTCGGCAACTGGATGCCCGCCCAGGCGCCGCTCGTGAAGCCGTTCGTCGACGAGAAATCGATCGACGTGCTGCATGCGAACCTGAGCGGCGCGAAGTTCACGCTCGCGGTGCCCGACTATGTGGCCGCCGCCGGCGTGCATACGTTCGCCGATCTCGCGCGCTACGCGGACCGCTTCGGCGGCAAGATCTACGGGATCGAGCCCGGCGCGCCCGCGAACCAGAACATCAAGCGGATGCTGTCCGACCACGCGCTCGGGTCCGCGAACTGGTCGCTCGTCGAATCGAGCGAGACCGGCATGCTCACGCAGGTCGAGCGCGCGGTGCGCGACAAGCGCTGGATCGTGTTTCTCGCATGGGAGCCGCATCTGATGAACACGAAGTTCCATCTGACGTATCTGTCGGGCGGCGATGCGTATTTCGGCCCGAACTACGGCGGCGCGACGGTCAACACGGTCACGCGTTCCGGGTTCGCCGGCCAGTGCGCGAATCTCGCGCGGCTGTTCCGGCAGATGACGTTCTCGGTCGACGTCGAGAACCGGATGATCGCCGACATGCTCGACAACAAGACGTCGCCCGCGCTCGCGGCGCAGCATGCGCTGAAGGCCGAGCCCGCGCTGGTTGCCGCCTGGCTCGACGGCGTGACGACGGCGGCCGGCGCACCGGGCCTGCCGGCCGTGCGCGCGGCCCTCGACGCGCGCTGATTCCCTCTCTTCGGGCGGCCGGTTTTCACCGTGCCGCCTGTCTACGTGTTTTCCCGATCCGTCGCATCGTGACCATTTAGTGTCGCCTTCAGACGGGTGACGCGAAATATGGGTTTGTATTTTTCGCCAATGGCTGCGTTATTGCGGAAAACGAAATGCCGAAGCCAGCGGGGCGGTCTGAATTCGAATCCACCGGCGCATCGCGGCACGCGTCGGGAAGCGATTCTATCCATCGAACGGTTCAGGGAGGGTGGTCGACAATGAAGCACACGAAAGTTGCCGTAGCCGCCGCGCTTGCATGCGCGGCCTGTATTCCCGCCATCGGGCATGCGCAAAGCAGCGTGACGCTGTACGGGATTCTCGACGCCGGGATCACCTACGTGAACAACACGGGCGGTTCGCACGTGGTCAAGTTCGACGACGGCGTCGCATACGGAAACCGCTTCGGCCTCAAGGGCACCGAAGACCTGGGCGGCGGCCTGAAGGCCGTGTTCGCGCTCGAGAGCGGCTTCCGTCTCGGCAACGGGCAACTCGGCTTCGGCGGCGCCGAATTCGGACGGCAGGCGTATGTCGGCCTGCAGAACGACTGGGGCACGCTGTCGTTCGGTAACCAGCTCGACATCACGAACGAACTGGTGTCGATCTACAACATCTCGGCGTGGGGCAGCGGCTATGCGATCCACCAGGGCGACTTCGACCGCTTCAACGGCGACCGCCTGCCGAACTCGGTGAAGTTCCTGTCGAACGACATGAGCGGCTTCAAGGTCGGCGCGATGTACTCGTTCGGCAACGTCGCGGGCAACTTCCATCGCAACAGCGCATGGAGCGCGGGCGCGAGCTTTACGAAGGGCGACTTCTCGATCGGCGCCGCGTACACGCGCCTGAACAACCCGAACGGCATCTACGCGTTCGATCCGTACGCGATGATCGGCACGCACACGTTCCTCGGCCAGCAGACCGTCACAGTCGATCCCGCGACCGGCGCGCGCACCGACCTGTTCGCGAACACGCCGATGGACGTCGACAGCCAGGGCACGTTCGGCATCGGCACGAGCTACACGATCGGCAAGCTGACGCTCGACGCCAACTACTCGTATACGACGATCAAGGGCTTCGGCCAGTCGTCGCACATGCAGGTGTACGAAGGCGGCGGCCTGTACCAGTTCACGCCGGCGTTGAGCTTCATCGCGGGCTACCAGCACACGCGCTTCGAAGGCCATCACTGGAACCAGGGCACGGCCGGCCTGCATTACCTGCTGTCGAAGCGCACCGACGTGTACATCTCCGGCGACTATCTGCGCGCGTCGCAGGGTGTCGATGCGGTGATCGGCTACAGCTTCACGCCGTCGACGACGCAAACGCAGGCCGACGTGCGGATCGGGATGCGGCATTCGTTCTAAGCGGGGTGGTGGGGTGGTGTGACGTCTTCAGCGAGGTCTCTCTTTGGCGCGAACCGCGGTTCGCGCTTTTTTTTTGTGCGGTGTGCCGGCTCGACGGCGCGCGTGCCGGCGGCCGGCCGGTTTTCAGCCGTTGGCATATCATCGCGATTTGGCCGCGTCCGCACCGTTACCGCACGCCCACTCGCGTGCGGCGTCGCTTTTCCCGAACGGTTGCAGTGGGCACCGCCAACCGCCGAGACCCCGATGACTACCCCCGTGCCCGATTCCAGTCCGTTGTCCCCGTTACCCGCCAACCTGTTCCGCCACGCGCCGTTCCAGCGTTTCTGGGGCACGCGCGTGATGTCGTCGCTGGCCTTCCAGATCCTGTCGGTGGCCATCGGCTGGTACGTGTATGCGCTCACGCACAGCGCATTCGCGCTCGGTCTCGTCGGCCTCGCGCAGTTCGTGCCGATGTTCGCGCTGACGCTCGTCGTCGGGCAGGTGGCCGACCGCTACGACCGTCGGCGCATCGCGACGATCTGCCAGAGCGTCGAGGCGCTGGCCGCCGGCGTGTTCCTGCTCGGCGCGATGCAAGGGTGGCTCGCCGCGCCGGCCGTGTATGCACTCGCGGCGATCGTCGGCACGGCCCGCGCGTTCGAGTCGCCGTCGGTGTCGTCGCTGTTGCCGGCCGTCGTGCCGCGCAGCGACCTGCCGCGCGCGACCGCGTTGTCGACGTCCGCGAACCAGGCCGCGCAGATTCTCGGGCCCGCGTTCGGCGGGCTGCTCTACGGTGTCGGCGCGCCCGTCGCGTTCGGCACGAGCGTCGCGGCATTCGCGATCGCGGCGATGCTGAGCGGCACGATTCCGCTGCGCGGCGCGCCGCCCGCCCGCGAGCCGGTCACGCTGCGCTCGGTGTTTTCCGGTATCGCGTTCATCCGGCGCGAACCGGCGATTCTCGGCGCGCTGTCGCTCGACCTGTTCGCCGTGCTGTTCGGCGGCGCGACCGCGTTGTTGCCGATCTATGCGCGCGACATCCTGCAGGTCGGCCCGCGGGGGCTCGGTGCGTTGCGCGCGGCGCCGGCAGTCGGCGCGCTCGCGGGCACGCTGTGGCTCACGCGTTTTCCATTGAAGGGGCGGCCGGGCCGCGCGATGTTCGGCGGCGTGATCGCGTTCGGCGTCGCGACGATCGTGTTCGGGCTGTCGACGCATTTCGCGCTGTCGCTCGTCGCGCTGGCGGCGCTCGGCGCGTCGGATGTCGTGAGCGTCGTCGTGCGACTGTCGCTCGTGCAACTGCGCACGCCCGACGACATGCTCGGTCGCGTGAGCGCGGTCAATTCCCTGTTCATCGGCACGTCGAATCAACTCGGCGAATTCGAATCGGGCGTGACGGCTGCGTGGTGGGGCGCGCCCGCGGCGATCGTCGTCGGCGGCGCGGCGACGATCGCCGTCGCGCTGACGTGGATGCGGCTGTTCCCGAGCTTGCGGAACATGGCGTCGCTGGAGCGCGATCATTGAGCCGACGTGAGAGGCCGATGCCTTCAGGTGAAGCCGGCTTCTCGTTCACTGCAGTTCATTTCAAATTGCTTTCTCGTTTCAGTCACATGCCAAACGACGGCCGTGCCGGACAATCATCCGACAAAACGGTTTTTTGGCACCCGGTTCGGTCGAATGGCAGTGTGTGCGGCCAGCGCGTCGCGGCGGACGGTCAGGCGCCGGCGGCGTGTGCGACCTGCACGGCCGTGCCGTAGCAGATGACTTCGGTCACGCCCGAGCCGATCTCGGTCGAGTCGTAGCGCATCGCGACGATCGCATTCGCGCCGAGCTTGCACGCCTCGGCGAGCATCTTGTCGAACGCCTGCTCGCGCGCCTTTTCGCACAGCGACGTATAGAGCGTGATGTTGCCGCCGAAGATCGTTTGCAGCGACGCGCCGAACGAACCGACGATCGAGCGCGAGCGCACGACGATGCCCTGGGCGACGCCGAGCGAGCGGACGGTCGTATGGCCGGGCAGGTCGAATGCGGTCGTGACGCGGGCGGGCGACAGGTCGTCGAGGGAGCGGTTGGATTCGGTCATGGTGCGAAAGCGTGTAGCGAGTGGTCGAACGACGATTCTAGCCGGCCGGAGACGACGTATTCGAACGGGCGCACCCGTGCGGGTGAACGCCCGTTTCGTCGCCGAACGCGACAACCGCTCGATGAAGAGCGCTCAGCGCTTGACCGTCGCGCCGGCAAGGCCGCCGAGATCGACCGCGTACGCGAGCGCCAGCTTGCCGAACTTCAGCGCATGGTTGGCCTGGCGATCCGAGTTCTCCAGCGTGTCGTTCACCGTGTGAATGTACGGGCTGTCGTTCTGGTCGGCCTCGAACGGGAATGACGCCGGATACCCCTGCGCATTCCACGACGCGTGATCCGAGCACGCATAGCCGCATTGCGACGTGCCGACCGCGAGCTCCGGCAGGTAGGTCGCCGCGAGGTTCTTCACGTAGGTGTTCTGCGCCGCGTTCGTGTAGTCGGTGATCAGGTAGATATCCTTCGGATCGCCCTTGTAGTTCGTCATGTCGAGCTGCAGCACGCCGACCACGTTCGCATTCTGCGTGCGGAACTGCTTCGCGATCGCCTTCGAACCAAGCAACCCGGCTTCCTCGGCCGCATACCCGACGAACTTGATCGTCCGTTTCGGCCGGTAGTTGTTCGCGAGCAGCACGCGCAGCGCCTCGGTCAGGCTGGCGATGCCCGACGCATCGTCGTCCGCGCCGGGCGAGCGCGTGTTCTCCGTCGTGCGGCCCACGGTCGAATCGAGGTGGCCGCCGAGCACGACGGTGCCCGCGGCCGGATCGCTGCCGCGGATCGTCAGGATCACGGATTTCTGCGGAAAGCCCGTGTGCGCGACCTGTTCGACGGTGATGTCGGCGCGCGCCCCCGCCAGCTGCTTCCACTGCAGCGCGAGCCAGTCGGACGCGGCGACGCCGTGCGACGTCGTGTAGTAGCGGTTCGTGAAGCCGGACAGCGACGTGATCGTGCCGACGATGTTGCTGGCCTGCAGTTGCTGGACCCACGTACCGATCTGCGGCACGTTCGACACCGTGTACGCGGCGGCGGCCTGTTTCGCGAGCGTCGCCGGCAACGGTTGCAGCGCCTGGCGTGCGTCGTCGAACGAATCGTGCACGACGTAGCCGGGCCCGTGGCCGCGCGTGCGCTGGACGGCGCGGGCCAGTTCGCCGAGGCGGGAATCGTCGATCTCGACGACGTGAACAGTCTCGCGACGCGCGGCGCCGTCGGCCGCCTTGCCGGCGTCGACGGTCGTGCTGTATTGCGCGGTTGCGGTCGCATCGATGCGTTGAAGCTGGCGGAACGCGGTGTCGCCGAGCGTGATCCAGACGGGTGTCGCGTGCGCGGCGGCGGTCAGCAGCATGCCGCCCAGCGCGGCGCTCAGGCGGGTCGGTTTCAGAGTGGGCATGGTCGATCTCGTGAGGATGGCGATGTCGATGAAGGGAGCGCGCCGCAGATCGTGCGAGGCGCTCCCGCCTGCTGCGGTATTACGACTTCTGCGGGACGGTCACGCCGTACGTGCAGCTCTTGTTGTACGCGTTGCCGATCGCGGTGAGCTGCGCGCTGCTGTAGCCGAGCGCGGACGCGGCCGTCAGCACGGCCTGCGCGGCGGCCTTCTGGTTGGTCGAGCCGTTGGTCATCGACAGCCCCTTCAGGAACGCCTTGTCCATCGCCTGCGCGCCGATCGCGTCGCGCGCGACGAGGTTGCACGACGCCCAGTACTGGCCGGCCGTGTGGATCTCCGCGCCGCGCGCCTGCGCATAGGTGCGCCCGACGTTCCAGTTGGTCACGCGGCCGCCCCAGAACTCGTTGTGGCCGTCCCAGTTGTAGACCCAGTGATACTGCGCATCCGACGGGCTCCACTGGATGAAGTCGCGGCTGTACGCGGCGGCGAGATAGTCGCCGGTGCCTTCCGACAAGCCTTCCTGTTGCGACAGGCCGCCGTTGGTGATCCAGTCGTGGATACCGTGGCCGAGCTCGTGGATCACGACGTCCGCGTCTTCCGCGTCGTCGACGCCGCCTTGCCCGAAGGTCAGCCGGCCGCTGCTAGACGAATACGACGAGTTGTCGTCGCCCGATTCGCCGTGCGGGTCGTACTGCACGCCGCCCGTGTACTGGTACGGCAACGCCTTGATGCCGAGGGTCTGGTTCACGTAGCGCAGGAACGTGTCGATGTGGTAGTACACGTTCACGGCCTCGAAATACAGGTTGCCGCGCGTGAATTCGAACGCGGGCGTCGACTGCGACGGGCACGCCTTGTCGAGCGGCGCATCGAAATCGACGCACGCCGCGTACGGGCCCGTCAGCGTGTAGCGGGTGCCCGACTGCGCGAGATCCTTCAGCGTCACGCGCACGCGTGCGGCCGTGAGCTGCGTCGAGTCGGCGTCGTTGCTGTCCTTGTAGCCCGTGCTGCCGTAGCTGCTTTTCGTCGGCGACAGCGGATCGGGGCGGAACACGAAGCCGGTGCCGTCGGTCGCGTAGAACGCCTTGTCCTCGGCGCGCAGCACTTCGCCGCTGCCCGAATCGATCAGCAGTTCCCAATCGCCCTTCGGGCCGTCCTGCGGGCGGCCGCGCACCTTCCACGCGGTATGCGTGCCGGCCTTGTCGACGAACGCGACGAGTTGCGCATCGAGATGCGTGAAGCCGCTCACGCCGAGATACGCACGGGCGCGGTCGAGCGCCTGCTGCTGGTCGACGGCCTGCGACTTGCGCGTCGTCGCGACCACGCCGTTGATCGTGTTGCTCGCGACGTACAGGATGCGGCCGTCCTTCGCGACGGTCACCGCGATCTCGCTGCCGTACACGGGCAATCCGGCGGCTTGCTGCTGCAGGCGCACGACGGTGAAGTCGGCGTCGTTGCGTTCCGACGTGACGACGAGGCTCGCGAGCGCGGCCGCGTCGAGCCCGAGTTGCGCCGCCTGCGACGCGACGAAGTCGCGTGCGGTGGCGGCAGGCGTCGCGGCGGCCTTCCTGGCGCGGTAGGCCGGGTTGTACAGCGTGACGGCGACGCCGTCCGCGCGGAATTGCCCGGCGGCCGTGTCGGCCTTCGCGGCCGGCGGCGCGACGCCGCGCGTCAGGCTTTCGCGCAGGCTCGCGGCCTGCGGGTTCGATACTTTCGTATCGGCCACGGTGCCGCCGACGATGCCGAAACCGAGCGCGAGACCCAGGGCGAACGGCAATGCTTTGCGTGATGTCTGCATACGTGATCCTCATCTCAACGGTTGGACACGCCCGCACGCTCGTGGCGAACAGGCACGACACGGCCCGCGCGCCGGTTCGATGGAACCGGTGCGGCGAAGCGGTGTGGAGAGTCTCGACTGACTAAGGAAACCTAAATGTCAGGTCGAAAAGAAGCGGGCAGGCGAAGCGGGGGACGCGCGTGAAGGGATGCGAACGGCAGGCAGGTGCGGCGACGGCGAAGCGAGCATCGTCATGTCATACCCCTCGGATCGGATCGATATCGGTTGGCAGCCTGCGTGGCGCGATGCGCGTCGAGACGCGGCGTGCCGGTCCGTTAGGCTGCCTATCTAACTTTTTTTGGTATGTTACAGAATATTTTCAGCGACATTCCAAATTATTTTCGACGATCGCTTCGGTCGGTCGATCAATCGCCGGCATTGTTCAGCGGGCGGCGGGAAACGCTGCCGGAACGCGCAATACCGCGCCGGATTGTGATTAAAAGCTGCGACGATCAGCGTGTCGCCCGCCGGTCGCTGCGCGGGCTCATCCCGAATCGCGCGCGATAGGTACGCGAAAAATGCGACGGCGATTCGAAGCCGCACGCGACGCACACCGACGTGATGCTCATGTCGGTCTGCTGCAGCAGTTCGCGGGCGCGATCGAGACGCAGGTTCAGGTAGAAGTGCGTCGGCGTGTCGTTCAGCGTCGCGCTGAACAGCCGCTCGAGCTGGCGCCGCGTGATCGAGACTTCCCGCGCGAGCGCGTCGGAGCCGAGCGGGTTGTCCATGTGCCGCTGCATCGTGCCGATCACCTGGATCAGTTTGCGGTTGTGCACGCCGTAGCGCGCGGCGATCTCGAGCCGCTGGCTGTCCGAGCGCTGCCGGATGCGGCTCACGACGAACTGCTCGGAGATCGCCGCCGCGAGGTCGGCGCCGTGCCGGCGACCGATCAGGTCGAGCATCATGTCGATCGACGCGGTGCCGCCCGCACAGGTGATGCGCCGGTCGTCGATCTCGAACAGCTCCTGCGTCGCATTCAGGCCGGGATAGCGCTCGCGGAATGCGGCCAGCGCTTCCCAGTGCAGCGTGAGCGGCTGCGACGCGTCGAACAGCCCGGCTTCCGCGAGCACGAAGCTGCCCGTATCGATGCCGCCGAGCGTTGCACCATGCCGGTGCTGGCGGCGCAGCCAGTCGCCGAGCGTGCGCGTGTAGCACACGAGCGGATCGAAGCCCGCGACGACGAATACCGTATCGACCTGCGGGACGTCCGCGCACGCGGCCTCGGCGGCGACCGGAATGCCGTTGCTCGCGGTGACGGGCGCGCCGTCCGCGCTGATCACGTGCCAGCGATACAGTTCGGTGCGAAAGCGGTTCGCGACGCGCAGCGGCTCGACCGCGGACATGAAGCCGAGCGCGGAAAAGCCGGGCAGTAGCAGGAAATGGAAATCCTCGGGCATCGGGGCAGGGGATCGAATCCGGTGGTCGTCGCGTATCGCGCGACGCGCCGAGCGAGCCCGCGCGGGCCGCGCCCGGTTCGCAGGCGCAGAACGGTCAAGCCGGGATTATCGCGGGTTTTGCCGGTGCTCAGCGCGTTTTTGCGTCGCGCATCGTGCGGCGCGCCGTTGCCGACGGCAGTTCGCCGAACTGGGCCTTGTACGCTTTCGCGAAATGCCCGAGATGAATGAAGCCCCAGCGTGCGGCCGCCTCGCTGATCGGCAGGTCGGATTGCCGCGTGTCGAGCAGCAGGCGTCGGACTTGCGCGAGGCGCAGCGAGCGTGTGTAGTTGAGCGGGCCCGTCTGCACGACCGACTGGAAGCTGTTCTGCATCGTGCGCCGGCTGACGCGCAGTTGCGTGCACAGGCTCAGGATGTCGACGGGCGCTTCCGGGTGCTCGATCACGTAGTCATGCACGCGGCGCACGATGTCGGCGTGGCATGCGTGCGTGAGCCGGTTCGGCGGCTCGGGCATCCGGTACGTGAGGAGATCGACCAGCACATTGCCGACCTCGGCGCGGATCGCGCACTGCGCGCGTGCCGCGTCGAACGTATCGGGCGCCGACAGCACGCGCTCGAGCAGCGTCGCGAGTTGCATGCTCGCACGTTCGCGCGCGGCGACCGGCACCTCCACGACGCCGTGCCGCAGCGTGCGTGCGTCCAGCCGGACGTCGGCGGCATCTTCGATCTGCTGCATCAGTTCGGGGTGGACGACCACCCCGATCAGCGACATCTCGTCCGGTGAATGGAGTTCGAACGGTGTGCCGCCACGCGCCATCACGATCGTGCCGCGCTCGACGCGCGCGCCGCCGAACGCGAAGGCGCCCGAGCCGGTGAGCGGCATCCCGAACACCGTATGGCCGTGTGGCAGACATCCGCGCTGGATGATGCGCACGTTTGCCGTTTCCTGGAACAGCTGCACGCCGTCGAGCACCGCGTGTTTGACCGCGCTGCGATACGCGCCGGAACCGATCTGGTCGTAACGCTGGTTCCAGCCGCGCAGCGCCTCGGCATGCCGGTCTGCGTCGTCGAACCTCTGATGTAACACGAGCACGGTGCCTCCGGCGATCGTTCGGACCGCGCAAGATTAAACCGACCGAGCGGTCGGCGCAATCAGGGCGAGCGCTATTCCGCGCGGGTGTTTCAGAGGGTCGGAAGGCACGCGGCCGCGCGGCTTTCACACGCATTTCCAATATCCCGAATCGGCACGCACACGTTGCCGGTCCGGGTGCTGACGGCATTTATTGTCGAACTACAGTCGCCCCACATAACGTGAATTCCCACTGGAGGCGGCATGAGGACAAGGCGACGAACCGCGGCGCTCGCGGCGACGCTGGCGTTGGTGGCGGCATGGGCCGGCAGCGCGAACGCGACGGAAAAACCCGAGGAACTGGTCGTGCAGAAGATGCCGCCGTGGCATCCGCACGAGATCTATATCGTCGACATCTCGATGCCGTCGATGACGGACGGGCGCATCTATGTCTACGACGCCGACGCGAAGAAGCTGCTCGGCCAGATCGACGGCGGCTTCGGTCCCGGCTTCGCGATCGCGCCCGACCGCAAAGCGAGTGTCGTCGCGACGACCTACTTCTCGCGCGGCTCGCACGGCACGCGCACCGACGTCGTCGAAATCATCGACAACACGACGCTCGATCATGCGGGCGAGATCGTGATTCCGGCGAAGCATGCGCAGCACGTGCCGTCGCCGTACAACACCGCGTTCAGCGCCGACGGCAAGCGGTTGTACGTCGCGAACATCACGCCGGCCGCCTCGGTGACCGTGATCGACGCCGTATCGAAGAAGATGCTGTCGGAGATCGACACGGCCGCATGCGTGCTCGCGTATCCGGCCGGCGACGACCGCTTCACCGCGCTGTGCGAAAGCGGCAAGGCGCTGACCGTCACGCTCGACGCGAACGGCAAGGAGGCGAAGCGCACGATGTCGGACGCGTTCATCGACGTCGACAAGGATCCGGCGTTCGTGAACGCGTCGCGGTACAAGGGCGACTACCTGTTCACCACCTACGGCGGCAACGTGCGCAGCGCCGATTTCAGCGGCGACAAGCCGGCATTCGGCAAGCCGTGGTCGCTGCTGACGGACGCCGAGCGCGCCGAAGGCTGGCGGCCGGGCGGCATGCAGCAGACGGCCGTGCAGGCGAAGCAGAACCGTTACTACGTGCTGATGCACAAGGGCACCGACGGGTCGCACAAGGATCCCGGCACGCAGGTGTGGGTGTACGACCTGAAGTCGAAGCAGCGCGTCGCGCGCTGGGATCTCGCGCAGCAGAAGGTCGAGCCGCTCGTGTCGATCCAGGTCAGCGAGGACGACAAGCCGCTGTTCTACGGGCTGACGGCGACCTCCGATCTCGTCGTGATGGATGCGCGTACCGGCGCGCTGCAGCACGTCGAGAAGCAGATCGGCAACACGTCGTCGCTGCTCGTCAACCCGTGAGGCCGCGATGACCCTCGATCCCGTACTCGCCACCAGCGCGCAGGCCGGCGCGGCCGTCGTGGTGCTGCTCGGCGCCTTCGCGAAGATGCGCCGGCCCGCCGCATTTCGCCAGGCACTCGCCGGCTACCGGCTGCTGCCCGACGCGCTGACCGCGCCCGTCGCGTTCGCGCTTCCGCTCGCGGAAGCGCTCGGCGCCGCGGCGCTGCTGTTTCCCGACACGCGCACGGCCGGCGCGAGCGGCCTGATCGCGCTGCTCCTGGCGTTCGCGGCCGGGCTCGCGATCAACCTGCTGCGCGGCCACACCGACATCGACTGCGGCTGTTCCGGCTTCACCGCCGCCCGTGCGGACGCACCGCGCGGCATCGGCTGGCTGCATGTCGGCCGCGTGCTGCTGCTCGTCGCGCTGGCCGCGACCGCGTTCGTCGAGCCGGGCACGCGCGCCGTCGTGTGGTTCGATTACCTGACGCTGTTCTTCTCCGTGCTGCTGATCGTCTGCGCGCTGCTCACCGTCGACGTGCTGCTCGCCAACGTGCCGCGCCTTTCCCACCTGAGGAATTCATGATGCAAACCGCTCTCACCGTTTCCACCGCCCTGCTGTGGGTGGCCGTCCTCGCGCTCGGCGCGATCTGCCTCGCGCTGGTGCGCCAGATCGGCATCCTGTACGAACGCATCATGCCGGCCGGCGCGCTGATGATCGACAAGGGGCCGGCCGTCGGCGCGATCGCGCCGACGTTCGAACTGACCGACATTCGCGGCGCGCACGTGAAGGTCGGCGGCATCGACGCCTCGGGCAAGGCCACGCTGCTGTTCTTCCTGTCGCCGACGTGCCCCGTCTGCAAGAAGCTGCTGCCGCTGCTGCCGTCGCTGCAGGCCAGCGAAGCGACGCCCGTGAACATCGTGCTCGCGAGCGACGGCGATGCCGACGAACACACGCGCTTCGCGCGAAAGCACGACCTCGGGCGCTTCCCGTACGTGCTGTCGCAGGAGCTCGGCCTCGCGTACCAGATCGGCAAGCTGCCGTACGCGGTGCTGCTCGACGAAACCGGCACCGTGCGCGCGAAGGGGCTCGTCAACACGCGCGAGCACCTGGAGAGCCTGTTCGAGGCGAAGGAGCGCGGCGTCGCGTCGCTGCAGCAGTTCGTGCACGGCGATCACAGCCACGATGCGCACGCGCAGCACGCATGACCGGCCGAACCTTTTTCAACGTCATTGGAGAACGACGACATGGGCGTGTTTGATTCATGGTTCGAGCGGTCGGCGCGCGGCGTCGCGCAGCACAGTTCGCGGCGCAGCGCGATGGCAAGGCTCGGCAAGGTGCTGGTCGGTTCGGCGCTGCTGCCGTTGCTGCCCGTCGATCGCACCGCGTATGCGGCCGATGCGGCGTCGGGTCCGTCGGGCGCATCCGGCGCCGCCGCCGCGGGTGCGAGCGACGATCCGATGAGCTGCGACTACTGGAAATACTGCGCGATCGACGGCTGGCTCTGCAGCTGCTGCGGCGGCACGTCGAGCAGTTGCCCGCCGGGCACGACGCCTTCGCCGATCACGTGGATCGGCACCTGCCGCAACCCGCACGACGGGTCGGACTACATCGTGTCGTACAACGACTGCTGCGGCAAGACCTCGTGCGGCAAGTGCTTCTGCAACCGCAACGAGCGCGAGAAGCCGCTGTACAAGCTGTCGCTGAACAACGACATCAACTGGTGCATGGCGAACGGTAACTCGAATTACCACTGTTCGGTTTCGGTTCTGCTGGGAGCGGCGAAGCAATGAAAGTGAAGCAAGCAGGAAAGCGCATCGTTGCATGCATGACGGCCGCGACGGCCTTCGCGTTGCCCGGCGCGGGCAACGCACAGGAAACCGTGCGTTACCCGGCCGGGAAAGGCCTGTTCGACGCGCAGTGCGCGGTGTGCCACCAGGCGGGCGGGAAAGGGCAGGACGGCCTCGCGCCGCCGCTGACCGAGTATCCGGGCAAGTACGCGACGGTGGAAGCCGGGCGTGCCCAACTGATCGCGACGCTGCTGCACGGGATGTTCGGCGAGATCGAGGTGCACGACAAGCGCTACAACTTCAAGATGCCGTCGTTCGCGAGCGCGAGCGACGACGACATCGCGCACTTGCTCAATTACGTCGTGTTCGACCTCGATGCGCAGCACGGCGATGCGAAACCGTTCACCGCGGCCGATATCCGGGCGGCGCGCGCGAAGCCGATGGACGGCGCGGCCGTGCATGCGCAGCGCGCGGTGGTGATCAAGGGGCTCGGCCTGTGAGCGGCGCGTGCTCGCCGGCGCGGCGCACGTGCTGCGCGGTGGCGTCGCGGCTGGGCAGCGTGGCGCGTCGCGTGTCGGGCTGGCTGCTGCTGGCGGGCGCGTCGGCGTGCGCGTTTGCCACGTCCGCGCGGGCCGACGGCGCGGCCGACGCCGCGCTCGCCCGGCAACACTGGGTGCTCAACTGCATGGGCTGCCACACGGCGACGGGCGGCGGCATTCCCGGCAAGGTGCCGCCGCTCGCGAATTCGCTCGGCTATTTCACGCATGTGCCGGCCGGGCGCGAGTACGTGATGCGCGTGCCCGGCGCGTCGAACTCGGCGCTGTCGGATCGGGAACTGGCCGACGTGCTGAACTGGGTGCTCACGACGATGAACCGCGATGCATTGCCGCGCGACTTCAAGCCTTATACGGCCGCGGAAGTCGCCGCGCACCGCCGCCCCGCGCTGTCCGACGTCGCGACCGAGCGCGCCGGTCTCGTCCGCGCGTTGCAGGCGCGCGGCATCGACGGCGTTACGGATCGCTACTGACCGACTCACTCAACGAATCAAGGAAACGTGAACATGGAGACGAACGAAACCTTTGCGCTGCTCGACGCGACGCGCGCGTTTCTCGCGAAGCCGAAGCAGATGCTGATCGGCGCCGAATGGAGCGATGCCGCGTCGGGCCGCCAGCTCGATGTGGTGAACCCGGCCGACGGCACCGTGATTGCGCGCGTGCCCGAAGCGGACGAGCGCGACGTGCAGCAGGCGGTCGCCGCCGCGCGCCGCGCCTTCGATGCGGGCCCGTGGCGCACCGCGAAGACCACCGACCGCGAGCGCCTGATGCTCGTGCTGGCCGACCTGATCGAAGCCAACGCGCGCGAGCTGGCCGAGATCGAATCGCTCGACAACGGCAAGCCGGTGATGGTCGCGCAGGGGCTCGACGTCGCGATGGCCGCGCAGTGCTTCCGTTACATGGCCGGCTGGGCGACGAAGATCGAAGGCAGCGTGATCGATGCCGGCATGCCGTACCTGCCGGACAGCGAGATCTTCGCCTATACGAGAAAGGAACCCGTGGGCGTGGTCGGCGCGATCATCCCGTGGAATTTCCCGCTGCTGATGGCCGCGTGGAAAATCGCGCCGGCGCTCGCGACCGGCTGCACCGTCGTGCTGAAGCCTGCCGAGGATACGCCGTTGAGCGCGCTGCGGCTGGGCGAGCTGATCCAGGCCGCCGGGTTTCCGGACGGTGTCGTCAATATCGTCACCGGCTACGGTCACACGGCGGGCGCCGCGTTGTCGCGCGATCCGCGCATCGACAAGATCGCGTTCACCGGATCGACGCAGACGGGCAAGACGATCGGCCACGCGGCGCTCGACAACATGACGCGGATGTCGCTGGAACTCGGCGGCAAGTCACCGGTGATCGTGCTGCCCGACGTCGATCTCGACAAGGCCGCCCAGGGCGTCGCGAACGCGATCTTCTTCAACCAGGGGCAGGTGTGCACGGCCGGCTCGCGCGCCTACATCCATTCGAAGGTGTTCGACGGCGTGATCGAGCGCGTCGCGAAGATCGCCGCGAGCCTGAAGATCGGCCCGGGGATGGACCCGGCAACGCAGATCGGCCCGCTCGTCTCGGCGAAGCAGCGCGAGCGCGTGTGCGGTTACATCGACTCGGGGTTCGGCGAGGGCGCGCGTGCCGCTGCGGGCGGCCGCGCGATCGACGGCCCCGGCTTCTTCGTCGAACCGACGGTGCTGGTGGATACGACGCAGGCGATGCGCGTGGTGCGCGAGGAGATCTTCGGGCCGGTGCTCGTCGCGATGCCGTTCGACGACGTCGATACGGCCGTGCAGCTCGCGAACGACACGCCGTACGGCCTCGGCGCGAGCATCTGGTCGAACGATCTGTCCGCGATCCACAAGCTGGTCCCGCGTATTGCCGCGGGCACCGTGTGGGTCAACTGCCACTCGCTGCTCGACAACGCGCTGCCGTTCGGCGGGATGAAGCAGTCGGGCTTCGGCCGCGAACTCGGTCGCGCGGTGATCGACCAGTACACGGAAAGCAAGTCGGTGATGATGAACTACGCGTGAGCGTCGCGGCGAGCGCGTGCGTGGCCGGCGGATCGGGAACGCACGCACGCGCTGTCAAGCGCGGATCAGCACGACCCCGAGGATGAGGCACGCCGCGCCCGCGACGCGGATCGGGCTCGCCGAATGCTGCTGGATGCCCAGTATGCCGAAGTGGTCGAACACGAGCGCGCCGGTCATCTGGCCGACGACGATCAGCGCGAGCGTCGTCGCCGCGCCTAGGCGCGGCACCATCAGGATCGCGACGCCGACGAATACCGCGCCGAACACTCCCCCCGTCCAGCTGAACCACGACCCCGCCCCGGAAAACGTGCCGCTCAGGCGCGGATGAGGCGACAGCAACGCGACCGCCAGCATCGCGGCGAGGCCGACGAGATAGCTGACCGAGCCGGCCCACCACGGTGAGCCGATCTGCGCACGCAGGTTCGCGTTGAGCACCTGCTGCAACGCCACGCTGATGCCGGCCGCCACGACCAGCAGGTAAGACAGGAGGGTAGCCACGACGATGAACGCTCCGCAAGGATGGCCGCAACGGTGATTCCGGCACGGAAGGCTTTCATTCTGCGGAGCACGCCGGTATAACGCAAATATCGAATCTGGCGTTCATCCATCTCGTTTCGGCATGCCATCACTCCGGCAAATCCAGTATTTCCTGACCGTGGCGGACCTCGGCGGCTTCACGCCGGCCGCGGGCGCGCTTCATGTCGCGCAGTCGGCGCTCAGCCGGCAGATCGGCCAGCTCGAGGACGAACTCGGTTTCGTGCTGTTCGACCGCGAGCCAAGGGGCGTGCGGCTCACGCCGGCCGGCGCGATCTACCGCGAACGCGTGGCGTCGATCCCGGCCACGCTGACGGCGGCTGCCGACGAAGGCTCGCAATTGTCGCGCGGGGAAGCCGGCGTGCTGCGGCTGCTGCATTCCAGTACCGTGCCCGTCAGCAGCCTGATGCCGGATCTCGACCGCTTCATGCGGGATTGTCCGGGCGCGCGGATCGATCTCGACCGCGCGTCGTCCGAGGATCAGGTGACCGAAATCGCGAACGGCCATGCCGATATCGGGATCGTTCGGCTGCCGGTGCTGCGGCGCGATGCACGCGTGCGCTTCGTCGAACTGGCGGCCGAGCGCCTGTGCGTGGCGGTGCCTGCCGATCACGCGCTCGCGGGCCGCAAGCGCATCGCGATCGCGCGGTTGCGGCGGGAGCCGTTCGTGTCGGCCGTGTATCGCGAGCGGGGCGGCCTCGCGCGCGTCGTCATCGATCTGTGCCTGAAGCGGGGCTTCGTGCCGGTGGCCGCGCGGATCGTGTCGCCGAAGACGTCGATGCTGAATCTCGTCGCGGCCGGCCGGGGCGTGGCGATCGTGCCGGCGCGGATGGCGAGCGTCGGGATCGACGGCGTCGTGTTCGTGCCGATTTCCGATGAAGACGCGAAGTCGGTATGCGCGCTGGTGCTGCCGGCGCAGCCGACGGTGCTGGCGCAGGCGTTCGCACGGGTGGTGACGGCGGGCTGAACGGCGCGCTTCCTGATCGACACGCGGGTTCGATCGAACCGACGTCATGACTCAGACGCGGTACCCCGCGTCGCGCATCAACCGCCGCGATAGCTCGCCGCGCGGGCCTTCCGCGTCGAATCGCGCGCCAAGTTTCGCATTCGCACCGCGCGTCACGCCGCGATGCATGGCCACGATGATGGCAAAAAGGGCGACGACGAAGAAAGCGACAAGCATCGTATTGCTCCTGGCCGAAGAAACCGGAGACGGACATCGCGACGGCCGGTCATGTTCGTCTCCGTCCATTTCAGTGATACGCAGTACCCGGGCCCGGGGCGGCGCGGCAACTGGCGGGCCGCGCGCGATCGCCCGGCGGCTTCCAGCATAGGGCCCGCCCACGGCATCCGGCGACGTGTCGGAAGTCTGTCAGCAAGGCCGTGGCGGAATCGAAAGGCGTGCGCCGCTTCCGGGCAATCCCGCCGATCCCCCAAAAAACCCCAAACCCCCGTCAGGAAAGCCTCAAGCGCAAGCTAGTGGTTTCCACTCATAGTCGCAAACAGGCAAGAACAGGTCGCCGCCGGTCTTCTCGCGGCGAATATGGCTCGTTACTTTTACTCCCACGATGCAGGCCGGCGCACACTCCGCGCACCGGCTGCCGCGAGACCAACCGGGAGGAATCGAACCATGAAGTCGACGAAGATCGCCGCGCTCGCCGCGGCCGTGCTGGCGACCGGCGCGTTCACGCACGCCGCGCTTGCCGAGACGGAGGCCGCGACCTGCCGCACCGTGCGTTTCGCGGATATCGGCTGGACCGACATCACGTCGACCACCGCGCTCGCGTCGACCGTGTTCGAGGCGCTCGGCTACAAGCCGACCACGACGATCGCGTCGGTGCCGATCTCGTTTGCCGGCCTCAAGAGCAAGCAGCTCGACGTGTCGCTCGGCTACTGGTGGCCCGTGCAGCAGAAGCAGCTGCAACCGTTCCTCGACAGCAAGTCGATCAACGTCGTCGAACCGCCGAACCTGTCCGGCGCGAAGGCGACGCTCGCGGTCCCGAGCTATGAATACCAGGCCGGCCTGAAGACCTTCGACGACATCGCGAAGCATCGTGCGGAGCTCGACGGCAAGATCTACGGGATCGAGCCGGGCAGCAGCGCGAACGCGACGATCCAGAAGATGATCGACACGAACCAGTACGGGCTCGGCGGCTTCAAGCTCGTCGAATCGAGCGAGGCCGGGATGCTGGTGACGGTCGAGCGCGCGATCCGCGAGAAGAAGTGGGTCGTGTTCCTCGGGTGGGAGCCGCATCCGATGAACATCCAGTTCAGCATGAACTACCTGTCCGGCGGCGACGCGGCGTTCGGCCCGAACTACGGCGAAGCGCGCGTGTACACGCTGACCGCGCCCGACTTCATCGCGCGTTGCCCGAACGCGGGCAAGCTCGTGACGAACCTGCGCTTCTCGACGCAGCTCGAGAACCAGCTGATGCAGTCGGTGATGAACAAGACCAAGCCGGCCGAGGCCGCGAAGGCATACCTGAAGAAGAACCCGCAGGTGCTCGATCCGTGGCTCGCGGGCGTCAAGACGTTCGACGGCAAGGACGGCCTGCCTGCCGTGAAGGCGTATCTCGGCCTGTAACGGCCGGCGCCCACGCGCTATCTGCAATGCGACACAACCCGAATCAAGCGAGGCATCCAGCATGAACCACGAAGTCATCATCACCTGCGCCGTCACGGGCGCGGGCGATACGGTCGGCAAGCATCCGGCGATTCCGGTCACGCCGAAGGAGATCGCGGCCGCCGCGATCGAAGCCGCGAAGGCCGGCGCGACGGTCGCCCACTGCCACGTGCGCGATCCGCAGACGGGGCGCGGCAGCCGCGACCCGAACCTGTATCGCGAGGTGGTCGACCGCATCCGCTCGGCCGACGTCGACGTGATCATCAACCTGACGGCCGGGATGGGCGGCGATCTCGAGATCGGCCCGGGCGAGGACCCGATGCGCTTCGGCAAGGGGACCGACCTGGTCGGCGGCCTCACGCGCCTGGCGCACGTCGAGGAGCTGCTGCCCGAGATCTGCACGCTCGACTGCGGCACGCTGAATTTCGGCGACGGCGACTACATCTACGTGTCGACGCCCGCGCAGTTGCGCGCCGGCGCGAAACGCATCCAGGAACTCGGCGTGAAGCCGGAACTGGAGATCTTCGATACGGGCCATCTGTGGTTCGCGAAGCAGCTGCTGAAGGAAGGGCTGCTCGACGATCCGCCGCTGTTCCAGCTGTGCCTCGGCATTCCGTGGGGCGCGCCGGCCGACACGGGCACGATGAAGGCGATGGTCGACAACCTGCCGCCGGGCGCGCACTGGGCCGGCTTCGGGATCGGCCGCATGCAGATGCCGATGGTCGCGCAGGCGATGCTGCTCGGCGGCCACGTGCGCGTGGGCCTCGAAGACAACATCTGGCTCGACCGCGGCGTGCATGCGACCAACGGCACGCTCGTCGAACGCGCCCGCGAGATCGTCGAACGCCTCGGCGGCCGCGTGCTGACGCCGGCCGAGGGCCGCCGCAAGCTCGGCCTGCCGGCGCGCGGCGAGCGACTGCTCGAACGCCGTGCGGTTGCCGAATTCGCGTGAGCCGTTTCACCGTCTCGCCGACTGAATGACATGGCGGCGTGCGTCCCCGCGCGGCCGCCCCCCGATTTCCCCTGATTTGAAGGATGCGTTGACATGGCTGTGAAGACCGACATCAAGACGTTTGCCGCCATCGGCACCGGCGTGATCGGCAGCGGATGGATTTCCCGCGCGCTCGCGCACGGTCTCGACGTGGTCGTGTGGGACCCGGCGCCGGGCGCCGAAGCGCGGCTGCGCGCGAACGTCGCGAACGCGTGGCCCGCGCTCGAACGCGTCGGCCTCGCACCGGGCGCCGATCCCGCGCGGTTGCGGTTCGTGTCGACGATCGAGGCGTGCGTCGCCGATGCCGATTTCATCCAGGAAAGCGCGCCCGAGCGCGAAGCGCTGAAGCTCGAACTGCACGAGCAGATCAGCCGCGCGGCGAAGCCCGACGCGATCATCGCGTCGTCGACGTCGGGGCTGTTGCCGACCGATTTCTACGCGCGGGCGACGCATCCGGAGCGCTGCGTGGTCGGCCACCCGTTCAACCCCGTGTACCTGCTGCCGCTCGTCGAGGTGCTCGGCGGCGCGCGCACGTCGCCGGAAGCGGTCGAAGGCGCGATGGAGATCTATCGCAAGCTCGGCATGCGGCCGCTGCACGTGCGCAAGGAAGTGCCGGGCTTCATCGCGGATCGTTTGCTCGAAGCGTTGTGGCGCGAGGCGCTGCATCTCGTCAACGAAGGCGTCGCGACCACCGGCGAGATCGACGATGCGATCCGCTTCGGCGCGGGCATCCGCTGGTCGTTCATGGGCACGTTCCTCACCTACACGCTGGCCGGCGGCGACGCGGGCATGCGACACTTCATGCAGCAATTCGGCCCCGCGCTCGAACTGCCGTGGACGAAGCTGGTCGCGCCGACGTTGACCGACGCGCTGATCGACAGCGTCGTCGAAGGCACGACCGAACAGCAGGGCACGCGCAGCATCAAGGAGCTCGAACGCTATCGTGACGAGTGCATCACCGAGGTGCTGAAATCGATCGCCGCGGTGAAGGCGCGGCACGGGATGCGATTCGAGGACTAGACGATGACGGGCGATACCCCGCTGACGATTTACCGCGACGTGGTGCGGCCCGAATGGGTCGACTACAACGGCCACCTGCGCGATGCGTTCTATCTGCTGATCTTCAGCTTCGCGACCGATGCGCTGCTGGATCGCATCGGCCTCGACGACGCCGCGCGTCGCGAGCGGGGCCGCTCGGTCTATACGCTCGAAGCGCACGTGAACTACCTGCACGAGATCAAGGAAGGCACGCCGGTGCGCGTCGATGCGCGCGTGCTGGCGCACGACGCGAAGCGGCTGCATCTGTATCTCGAACTGTTCGCCGACGGGCATGACGACGCGGTATCGGCGAGCGAGCAGATGCTGCTGCACGTCGATACGCGCGGCGGTGCGAAGTCGGCGCCGTTCGACGACGACGTGGCCGCGCGCGTGGCCGAACTGCACGCATTGCAGCGCGATTGCGCGGCGCCTGCTTATGCGGGCCGCGTGATCGGGTTGCCGCCGCGGCGCTAGCAACGCGCGTCATCTTTTCCATCGTCATCCTCGATCGCGGAGCGCACACGATGCTCGAACCGGAAATCGCGGCGTTCGTCGCGGCCGTCGACGCGTGGTATCCGGCCGATGCGGCGGCGCGCTCGCCCGACGAGCAGCGCCGCCTCTACGACCGCTTCGCGGCCGAATGGACGCCGGCCGCGCTGCCGGCCGGCATCGTGCGGCGGGACGCCGTGTGGCACGCGCCGGACGGCCGCCCGATCGCGCTGCGGCGCTATACGTCCGCGCACGGCACGCCACGCGGCACGGTGTTGTTTTTTCATGGCGGCGGTTTCGTCGTCGGCTCGCTCGACAGTCATGCGCTGATCACCGCGCAACTGGCGGCCGATACCGGCCTCGACGTGATCGCCGTCGACTATCGGCTGGCGCCCGAACACCGCGCGCCGGCCGCGCTCGACGATTGCATGGAAGTCACGCGCGCCGCACGCGATGCGCGCTGGCCGTTCGGGCCGTGCGCGCATCCGCTGACGCTCGCGGGCGACAGCGCGGGCGGGATGCTCGCGGCGGCGGTGGCGACCGCGCTGCGCGATGCGGGCGAACGCAACGTGGACGGCATCGCGCTCGTCTATCCGATGCTCGGTTTCGAACCGCAATCGCCCGCGCGCGAAACGGAAGCGCACGCGCCGATGCTGACGCTCGACGACGTGCATCGCTACCGCGCGCTGTACTGGAACGGCGACCTGTCGGCCGTGCTGCTGAACGATGACCCGCTGCTGCGCGCGTCGGTGCCGCTCGAAGCCACACGCTTCGACGGCTTGCCGCCGGTGCTCGCGATCGGCGCCGAGCACGATCCGCTGCGCGACGATGCGCGCGTGTACGTCGAGCGGATTCGCGCGGCCGGCGGGGTCGCGCACGGCTGGATGGGAGAGGGGCTGGTGCATGGCTGCTGGCGCGCGCTCGGAACGAGCCCGCAGGCCGCACGGATGCACCGGATGGTCGGCGGGTTCTTGCTCGCACCACACGCGTAGCGGGCGTTTTCGGGGAGGCAACGATGCAGGCAGCGGTGCAACACCGTATCGAGGACTGGCGGACGTTTTCGGCCGACGCGGCCATCGCGGCGGCGACGATCGGCGATGGCGCGGTGGACGTCGAGTGGAGCGACGCGCGACGCTCGCCGTTCCATTTCGACTGGCTGCGCGACAACTGCGCGTGTTCCGCGTGCGTGCACGCGATCACGCGCGAACAGGTGTTCGAGATCGCCGATGCGCGCGAGGATCTGTCCGCGCTCACCGTGCACGTCGAAACCGATGGCGCGCTGCATGTGGAATGGAACGACGGGCACCGCAGTGCGTGGTCGCCGGGCTGGTTGCGTGCGCACGCGTACGACGACGCATCGCGCGCGGAGCGTCTGGCCGCGCATCGGCGGCACGTATGGACCGGCGACGATGCGACGGCGATCGGCGTGTTCGCGTGGCGCGACGTGATGGAGGACGACCGCGCGTTGCTGGCATGGCTCGGCGCGTTGCAGCGCACGGGGTTGACGCTCGTCGAAGGCGTGCCGGCCGAGCGCGGCCGTGTCGACGAGATCGCGCGCCGCGTCGGCCTGATCCGCGAAAGCAATTTCGGCGTGCTGTTCGACGTCGAATCGAAGCCGCGCCCGGACAGCAATGCGTATACGTCGCTGAATCTTCCGCCGCACACCGATCTGCCGACGCGCGAATTGCAGCCGGGCGTGCAGTTCCTGCACTGCCTCGCGAACGACGCGACGGGCGGCGACAGCATTTTCCTCGATGGCTTCGCGCTCGCGGATGCGTTGCGGCGCGAACATCCGGACGATTTCGAGCGGCTCGCATCGACGCCGTTCGAGTTCTGGAACAAGAGCGCGAACAGCGACTACCGCTGTTCGGCGCCGGTGATCGGGCTCGACGCGCGCGGCCATGTGACGGAAGTGCGTGTCGCGAATTTCCTGCGCGGCCCGCTCGATGCGCCGGCCGGCGCGGTGACGGCCGTCTATCGTGCGTATCGGCGGTTCCTCGCGCTGGCGCGCGAGCCGCGTTTTCGCGTGCAGCGCCGGTTGCGGGCAGGCGACATGTGGGCGTTCGACAACCGGCGCGTGCTGCACGCGCGCACCGAGTTCGACCCGTCGACGGGCCGCCGGCACTTGCAGGGCTGTTACGTCGATCGCGACGAGTTGCTGTCGCGGTGGCGCGTGCTGTCGCGATCGGCGCCGGCCGGGGCTGCGGCCGCGGCGCGCTGACTGACACGCACGGCGCCTTCTCGCACACCTGTTCGGGAAAAAGCACCCGGACGCCAGGCGTCCGGGCGAAGCCACCCGCTGCCGGGCGGCGGAGGTATGCGTTTCACAAAAAAGACGAGCCCCGCGAAGGGGGCTCGTCCGGACTGCTTGACTTCAGCGCGCGACGCGCGGCGCCCGCCGGGGGCGCGTCGGCTTACTGGCCGAAGAAGATCGAGTCGCGTGCGTTCGACGACGCGGCAGCCGGTGCGCCCGAGTGGACGAGCGGAGCCGGTTGCGCGCCGTAGCCGCTGGTGTCGGCGCCATGAACGCGCGCTTCGGCGCTCTGGATGTCGTTCGGGTAGTACGGGCTCGACAGACCCGGCTTGTAGCCGGCCTTTTCGAGCTGGACCAGTTCGTTGCGCACTTGAGCGCGCGTCACGGTGCTTTGGGCGAATGCGCCGAACGAAGCGGACAGGGCGGCAGCGGCAACGACTGCGGAAACGAGCGATTTCATGGTGACCTCCGGTGTTTTATTGAGTTCGCTCTCGACACCATGTCTTGAGCGATTGATCAAATCTTAGTCACCGGGCGGTTCAGGGTAAACGCTGATTTTGACGATAGATTGTTTCCTGTCTGGTAACAGTGGAGCGCCGAATCAGTCTTTCAACGGGCTTTCTTTTCGGTTGCCGTAATAAGTATGAAGAATATCGAGATCGCGCGCGGGCGGTTCAGCGTGCTTCGGCCGCCGCATCGAACGGCCGGCCCGGCGCGCGTGCGGCGGGCGCCCCGGCGCTGAGGAAGCGCACGCCCGTCGCGGCTTCCGAGGCCTCCCACAGCAATGCCGCCGACGCCACGTTGCGTGCCGCGCGCGGTACGCTCGCCGGCGCCGGCAGCCCGCGCGACTCGAACCAGCCGGACGGGCCGATGTACGCGCCGCCCGCCAGATCGGGCGACGTTGCCGCATGGATCGCGGGCAGCGCGCCTTGGTCGGCCGGCTGCGCGAGATAACGGTTCGCGGCACGCATCAGCGCGGCGCGGGCCGGGGAACTGTCCATCGCCGGGCCCGCGAACTGCAGGTTGGTCGCCGCGTAGCCGGGGTGTGCGGCGACGCTGATGCCGGCGAACGCCGCGCGCTCGAAACGGCGCTGCAACTCGATCGCGAACACGAGGTTCGCGAGCTTGCTGTCGCAGTAGGCGAGATAACGGTTGTAGCGCTGCGTGGCGCGCAGGTCGTCGACACGAATCCGGCCGCCGCGGTTGAAGCCGCTCGACATCGTGACGACGCGCGCCCGGCGCGCGGCGCGTAGCGCCGGCAGCAACTGGCCGGTCAGCGCGAAATGGCCGAGGTGGTTGGTGCCGAATTGCATCTCGAAGCCGTCGCGCGTGTGCCGCAGCGGCAGGAACATCACACCGGCGTTGTTGCAGAGGATGTCGACGCGGCCGTGGCGTTCGCCGACGTCGGCGGCGAAGCGGGCGATCGACGCGAGATCGGCGAGATCGAGCGGATCGACTTCGACGCGGGCATGAGGATGAAGCCGGCGGATCGCGTCGGCCGCCTGCGCGCCGCGTGCGGCGTCGCGGCAGCCCATCACGACCGTCGCGCCTTTCGCGGCCAGCGTTTCCGCGAGCTGCCAGCCGAGACCGCTGTTGGCGCCGGTCACGACCGCGATCTTGCCGCCTTGCGCCGGGACGTGGCGCGCGCTCCATGCATGCATGTCTGCCTCCATTGGCGCAGCCGGTCGGCCGCGGCACGTAATCGTTACATTGAGTGGTGTAACGATAGTGCGGGCGGACGGAGCAGACAAGCGGGGGAACTAGACCGGCGCTTCTAGGGCTGGCGCGTGGCGCCGCGAGCCCGGCGCGCGGCCGGCAGGTGTTACCTGCTGCCGGCCAGCGCGAGCACTTCGGCGGCGGAGATCATGGCGGCGGCGTTCGCGGGGGCCGGGCGCTCGGCCGGGCGGAACACTTCGTCGCCGCGATGGATGACCTGGCGCGACAGCGCGCAGGTGCCGGTGCGCTGCGCGAAGCGGCGGCGCCAGCGCTGTTCGCCGTAGTGACAGCGGCCGGGTTCGACCCAGCGGACGACGAGCAGCGTATCGGAACGTTCGAGGATTTCGACGTGGACGTCGGCGGGATCGAGCGCAGGCAGGGATTTGGAGGCCTTCATTTTGCCGTTTCCTAAAGCCCGTGCGGGTTCGGCCATGGCAGTGGGGTGTCACTACCCAAGGGGGAATCCGTAGGGGTTTCCATGAGTGGTGCGCTAAATGTAAGCGTCTGTGACCGGAAAAAACATCCTGTCTGGCTCAAATTACCTTTTGCCGATTTAGAAACAATCCACGCTTATTTTCTTGAAAAACCAAGGACAAAAAGCCCCGGACGGGGACGTCCGGGGCGGAAAATCGGCCCGCGCGCCGTGTCTGCTCGCCCAGTCACGGGATACATCGCCGGAGGACGGAGGGTGCCCGCAGGGATCCTGCGCGGGCGGGGAGGCGATGTACCGGAAGCGCGGTCCGGCAACGCCATGATGGCGTGCGCCACCCGTTGACACCCTGACGCGAACATGACTTTTTTGTCAGGTTGCGCCGCTCGCCGTGCCGAACGGCGCCGAAGAATCGGCGCAAAGGCCCGCCCGTATTGGCTTTGCGCGGATCGCCCAAGCGAGGCCTCGACGCGCCTCTCACGCCGAATCCTTATCCGCCGGACGGGTTCGCCAGCCCCGGGTAAATACTGAATTCCGATTTCGTGACAAACGCGGGATCCGTTCCTATGATTGGTTGGACCTTTAGTCCTTTGTGCCAATCGGCCGACTGGCGGCCGGCTTTTTCGGAGAGTGCTCATGAGATTGCAGGGCAAACGCGCGCTGGTGACGGCGGCCGGGCAGGGCATCGGCCGTGCGACCGCGCTGCGGTTCGCGCGCGAGGGCGCCGACGTGCTGGCGACCGACATCAACGAAGCCGCGCTGGTGCGGCTCGAAGCCGACGCCGAGCGCGCGGGCGGACGGCTGGTCACGCGGCGGCTCGACGTCACCGACGCGAACGAGGTGGCCGCGCTCGCCGCGAGCGAACGCGCATTCGACGTGCTGTTCAACTGCGCGGGCTACGTGCACCACGGCTCGATCCTCGACTGCGACGACGACGCGTGGGCGTTCTCGCTGAACCTGAACGTCACGTCGATGTACCGGCTGATCCGCGCGCTGCTGCCCGCGATGCTCGAAGCCGGCGGCGCGTCGATCGTCAACATGGCGTCGGCCGCGTCGAGCGTGAAGGGCGTGCCGAACCGCTTCGTGTACGGCACCACCAAGGCGGCCGTGATCGGGCTGACCAAGGCGGTGGCCGCCGATTTCGTCGAGCGGGGCATCCGCTGCAACGCGATCTGCCCGGGCACGATCGAATCGCCGTCGCTCGAGCAGCGGATCGCCGACCAGGCGCGCACGCGCCACGTGTCGACCGACGAGGTGCGCCAGGCGTTCGTCGCGCGCCAGCCGATCGGCCGCATCGGCACCGCGGACGAAGTGGCCGCGCTCGCGCTGTACCTGGCGTCCGACGAAGCGTCGTTTACCACCGGCACGATTCACCTGATCGACGGCGGCTGGTCAAACTGACCGTATCAAACTGACCGCCCCTTTCCATTCACTTTCCGTTTCCGTTCGGACGACGATATGAAACTGCTGAGATTTGGCGACAAACACCATGAAAAACCGGGCCTGCTGGATGCGCAGGGCCACATTCGCGATCTGTCCGGCGTGATCGACGACATCGCCGGCGACGCGCTGACGCCCGCGTCGCTCGCGCGGCTGCGCGACATCCCGCCGTCGTCGCTGCCGCTCGTCGAAGGCACGCCGCGGCTCGGCGCGTGCGTCGGCCGCGTCGGCAAGTTCATCTGCATCGGGCTCAACTACTCGGATCACGCGGCCGAATCGGGGATGGAGGTGCCGAAGGAGCCCGTCGTGTTCGGCAAGTGGACGAGCGCGATCTCCGGCCCGAACGACGACGTCGAAATCCCGCGCGGCTCCGAGAAGACCGACTGGGAAGTCGAGCTCGGCGTGGTGATCGGCCAGGGCGGCCGCTATATCGACGAAGCCGATGCGCTGTCGCACGTCGCCGGTTACTGCGTCGTGAACGACGTGTCGGAGCGCGAATACCAGCTCGAACGCGGCGGCACGTGGGACAAGGGCAAGGGCAACGACACGTTCGGCCCGCTCGGGCCCTGGCTCGTGACGGCCGACGAAGTGCCCGATCCGCACGCGCTGCGGCTGTGGCTGGACGTGGACGGCCACCGCTACCAGAACGGCTCGACCGCGACGATGGTGTTCCGCGTGCCGCACCTGATCAGCTACCTGAGCCGCTTCATGAGCTTGCAGCCGGGCGACGTGATCTCGACCGGCACGCCGCCGGGCGTCGGCCTCGGGCAGAAGCCGCCCGTCTACCTGCGCGCCGGACAAGTGATCACGCTCGGCATCGACGGGCTCGGCGAGCAACGCCAGCGCACCGTGCAGGCCTGATTCCCTTTAACGGACGGTTCGTCATGCCTATCATTCGATCGATGCGCGTCCTCGACGTGCGCTTTCCGACCTCGCGCCAGCTCGACGGCTCCGACGCGATGAATCCGGACCCCGATTATTCGGCGGCCTACGTCGTGCTCGAAACCGACCACGACGGGCTCGAAGGTCACGGGCTCACGTTCACCATCGGGCGCGGCAACGAAATCTGCTGTGCGGCGATCGACGCGATGCGTCACCTCGTCGTCGGCCTGGACCTCGACTGGATCCGCGAGGACATGGGCCGTTTCTGGCGGCACGTCACGTCGGACAGCCAGTTGCGCTGGATCGGCCCCGACAAGGGCGCGATCCACCTGGCGACGGGCGCCGTCGTCAATGCGGTGTGGGATTTGTGGGCGAAGGCCGTCGGCAAGCCGCTGTGGCGGCTCGTCGCCGACATGAGTCCGGAGGAGCTGGTGCGGGCGATCGACTTCCGCTACCTGACCGACTGCCTGAGCCCGGACGAAGCGCTCGAGCTGCTGCGCCGGCAGGCGCCCGGCAAGGCCGCGCGGATCGCCGCGCTCGAGCGCGACGGCTACCCGTGCTACACGACGTCGGCCGGCTGGCTCGGCTACAGCGACGACAAGCTGCGCCGGCTGTGCCGCGAGGCGGTGGAAGAAGGCTTCGACCACGTGAAGCTGAAAGTCGGCGGGAACCTCGAGGACGACATCCGCCGCGTGACGATCGCGCGCGAGGTGATCGGCCCCGACCGCAAGCTGATGATCGACGCGAACCAGGTGTGGGAAGTCGACGAGGCGATCGACTGGGTGCGCGAGCTCGCGTTCGCGCGGCCGTGGTTCATCGAGGAGCCGACGAGCCCCGACGACGTCGAAGGGCATCGCAAGATCCGCAAGGCGATCGCGCCGGTGCAGGTCGCGACCGGCGAGATGTGCCAGAACCGCGTGCTGTTCAAGCAGTTCATCGCGCGCGGCGCGATCGACGTCGTGCAGATCGACGCGTGCCGGCTCGGCGGCGTGAACGAGATTCTCGCGGTGATGCTGATGGCCGCGAAGTACGGGCTGCCGGTGTGTCCGCATGCGGGCGGCGTCGGGCTGTGCGAGTACGTGCAGCACCTGTCGATGATCGATTACGTGTGCATTTCCGGCACGAAGGAAGGGCGCGTGACCGAGTACGTCGACCACCTGCACGAGCATTTCGTCGAACCGTGCGTGGTGCGCGGCGCGGCGTACATGCCGCCGACGGCGCCCGGTTTCTCGATCGAGATGAAGCCCGAATCGCTGGAGCAATACCGGTTCCGCGGCTGACGCGGGGCGACGCGCGACGGCGCGCCGCGCGCGTCGTGCGCGGCGACAACATGAACGACGGAGACGCGAAGTGGATTTGAATCTGCAAGACAAGGTCGTGATCGTGACCGGCGGCGCGTCGGGTATCGGCGCCGCGATCTCGACGCGGCTGGCCGGCGAGGGCGCGATACCGGTGGTGTTCGCGCGCCACGCGCCCGACGACGCATTCTGGCGCGAACTCGCGCGCAAGCAGCCGCGCGCGGCGTGCATGAGCGTCGAACTGCAGGACGACGCGCAGTGCCGCGACGCCGTCGCGCAGACCGTCGCGCGCTTCGGCCGCCTCGACGGCCTCGTCAACAACGCGGGCGTCAACGACAGCATCGGGCTCGACGCCGGACGCGATGCGTTCGTCGCGTCGCTCGAACGCAACCTGATCCATTACTACGTGATGGCGCACTACTGCGTGCCGCACCTGAAGGCGGCGCGCGGCGCGATCGTCAATATTTCGTCGAAGACGGCCGTGACCGGGCAGGGCAACACGAGCGGCTATTGCGCGTCGAAGGGCGCGCAGCTCGCGCTGACACGTGAATGGGCGGTCGCGTTGCGCGACGACGGCGTGCGCGTGAACGCGGTGATTCCCGCCGAGGTGATGACGCCGCTCTACCAGAACTGGATCGCCGGTTTCGACGATCCGGAGGCGAAAGTCGCGGAAATTGCCGGCAAGGTGCCGCTCGGCCGGCGCTTCACGACGGCCGACGAGATCGCCGATACGGCCGTGTTCCTGCTGTCGGATCGCGCATCGCACACGACGGGCCAGTGGCTGTTCGTCGATGGCGGCTACACGCATCTCGATCGTGCGATCAGTTGAGGGCCGCGTTCCATGCAACCCGACCCGACCCCGAACACCCCGCCGCCGCTGATCGCGCTGACCGGCATCGGCAAGCGCTTTCCGGGCGTGCAGGCGCTCGACGATTGCCGTTTCGACCTGCATGCGGGTGAAGTGCATGCGCTGATGGGCGAGAACGGCGCCGGCAAGTCGACGCTGATGAAGATACTCGCGGGCGTCTACCAGCGCGACGCGGGCGAGATCCGGATGGACGGCCGCCCGGTGGAGATCGCCGACCCGCGTGCCGCGCAGGCGCTCGGCATCGGCATCATCCATCAGGAACTGAACCTGATGAATCACCTGAGCGTCGCACAGAACATCTTCATCGGCCGCGAGCCGCGCGGCCGCTTCGGCGTGTTCGTCGACGAAGACAGGCTGAACCGGGACGCTGCCGCGATCTTCCAGCGGATGCGGCTCGATCTCGATCCGCGCACGCCGGTCGGCCGGCTGACGGTCGCGAAGCAGCAGATGGTCGAGATCGCGAAGGCGCTGTCGTTCGACTCGCGCGTGCTGATCATGGACGAGCCGACCGCCGCGCTGAACAACGCGGAGATCGCCGAGCTGTTCCGCATCATCCGCGACCTGCGCGCGAACGGCGTCGGCATCATCTACATCTCGCACAAGATGGACGAGCTGCGCCAGATCGCCGATCGCGTGACCGTGATGCGCGACGGCAAGTACGTCGCGACCGTGCCGATGGCGGACACGTCGATGGACACGATCATCTCGATGATGGTCGGCCGCCAGCTCGATGCGCAAACCCGCACGCCGCCCGATACGTCCGCGAACGAGATCGCGCTCGAAGTGCGCGGGCTGTCGCGCGGCCGCGCGATCCGCGACGTCGGCTTCACGCTGCGGCGCGGCGAGATCCTCGGCTTCGCCGGGCTGATGGGCGCGGGCCGCACCGAGGTCGCGCGCGCGGTGTTCGGCGCGGATCCGGTCGATGCGGGCGAGATCCGCGTGCACGGCAGGGCCGTGACGATCCGCACGCCGGCCGACGCCGTGAAGTTCGGCATTGGCTACCTGTCCGAGGATCGCAAGCACTTCGGGCTCGCGGTCGGGATGGACGTGCAGAACAACATCGCGCTGTCGAGCATGCGCCGCTTCGTGCGCCGCGGCATGTTCCTCGATGCGCGCGGGATGCGCGAGGCCGCGCAGTCGTATGTGCGCCAGCTCGCGATCCGCACGCCGTCGGTCGCGCAGCCCGCGCGGCTCTTGTCGGGCGGCAACCAGCAGAAGATCGTGATCGCGAAGTGGCTGCTGCGCGACTGCGACATCCTGTTCTTCGACGAACCGACGCGCGGCATCGACGTCGGCGCGAAAAGCGAGATCTACAAGCTGCTCGACGCGCTGGCCGCCGACGGCAAGGCGATCGTGATGATCTCGTCGGAGCTGCCCGAGGTGCTGCGCATGAGCCACCGGATCCTCGTGATGTGCGAAGGCCGCGTGACCGGCGAATTGCGCGCGGCCGACGCCACGCAGGAAAAGATCATGCAGCTCGCGACGCAGCGCGAGTCGACCGTATTGTCCTGAATCAGACGCTCAGACGCCTACCCGATCATGTCCAACGATACGCATCCCGTTCCGTCCCTGGCCACCGGCGACACGCCGGCCGCTGCAGCGAGCCTGAAATCGCGCTTCTTCAACCCGGCCGCGCGGCAGAAGCTGCTCGCGTTCGCGAGCCTCGTGCTGCTGATCGTGTTCTTCAGCTTCGCGTCGTCGAACTTCCTCGAAGTCGACAACCTCGTGTCGATCCTGCAAGCCACCGCCGTGAACGGCGTGCTGGCCGTCGCCTGTACGTACGTGATCATCACGTCCGGCATCGACCTGTCGGTCGGCACGCTGATGACGTTCTGCGCGGTGATGGCCGGCGTCGTGCTGACGAAATGGGGCATGCCGCTGCCGCTCGGGATTCTGGCGGCGCTGGGCTTCGGCGCGCTGTCGGGCTGCGTGTCGGGCATCGTGATCGCGAAGATGAAGGTGCCGCCGTTCATCGCGACGCTCGGCATGATGATGTTGCTCAAGGGGTTGTCGCTCGTGATCTCCGGCACGCGGCCGATCTACTTCAACGACACGCCGGGCTTCACGTCGATCGCGCAGGATTCGCTGATCGGCAACCTGATTCCCGCGCTGCCGATCCCGAACGCGGTGCTGATCCTGTTCCTCGTCGCGATCGGCGCGTCGATCGTGCTGAACCGCACCATCTTCGGCCGCTACACGTTCGCGCTCGGCAGCAACGAGGAGGCGCTCAGGCTGTCCGGCGTGAACGTCGACGCGTGGAAGATCGCCGTCTACACGTTCAGCGGCGCGGTGTGCGGGATCGCCGGCCTGCTGATCGCGTCGCGGCTGAACTCCGCGCAGCCGGCGCTCGGGCAGGGCTACGAGCTCGATGCGATCGCGGCCGTCGTGATCGGCGGCACGTCGCTGTCGGGCGGCGCGGGCAGCATCGTCGGCACCATCATCGGCGCGTTCATCATGAGCGTGCTGACCAACGGCCTGCGCATCATGTCGGTCGCGCAGGAATGGCAGACGGTCGTGACGGGCGTGATCATCATCCTCGCCGTCTACGTGGACATCCTGCGCCGGCGGCGCCGCTGACGCAGGTACGGGCGCAAGCACGAACGGGCTTCACCGCCGGCCGGGCCGGCATTTCAGTCGATACCAACCAAGGAGACGCGAAGTGATCAGGAGCAAGGTGTTGAACGCGATCGTCGGGCTGACGTTCGCCGTCGGCGTCACGGCCGGCGCGCAGGCGCAGGAAACCTACATCCCGCTGATCTCGAAAGGCTTCCAGCATCAGTTCTGGCAGGCCGTGAAATCGGGCGCGATGCAGGCGGCGAAGGACTACAAGGTGAAGGTGACGTTCGAAGGGCCGGAAACCGAGGCGATGGTCGACAAGCAGATCGACATGCTGTCGGCCGCGATCGCGAAGAAACCGGCCGCGCTCGGCTTCGCGGCGCTCGACAGCAAGGCCGCGCTGCCGCTCCTGAAGAAGGCGCAGGCCGAGAAGATTCCGGTGATCGCGTTCGACTCGGGCGTGGACAGCGACATTCCGGTGACGACGGCCGCGACCAACAACAAGGCGGCCGCCGCGCTCGCCGCCGACAAGCTCGCCGCGCTGATCGGCGACGAAGGCGAGGTGGCCGTGGTCGCGCACGACCAGACGAGCCGCACCGGCATCGACCGCCGCGACGGCTTCCTCGAACGGATGAAGTCCGCGCATCCGAAGGTACAGGTCGTGACCGTGCAGTACGGCGAGGGCGACCAGCTTAAGTCGACCGAGGTGACGAAGTCGATCCTGCAGGCGTATCCGAAGCTCAAGGGCCTGTTCGGCACCAACGAAGGCTCGGCGATCGGCGTGGTCAACGGCGTGCGCGAGATGAAGCGCAAGGTCGTGATCATCGGCTACGATTCCGGCAAGCAGCAGAAGGACGCGATCCGCAGCGGGCTGATGGCCGGCGCGATCACGCAGAACCCGATCGGGATCGGCTACAAGACCGTCGAGGCGGCCGTGAAGGCGATCAAGGGCGAGAAGCTGCCGAAGGTCATCGATACCGGGTTCTACTGGTACGACAAGACCAATATCGACGATCCGAAGATCACGGCGGTGTTGTACGACTGAACGTGGCGAATGGTGGCGACGATGCGGGCCGTCGCCGCCGCGGCGATTGAACACGAGGGCATCATGGGCGCAGTGCGTATCGATTCGCATCAGCACTTCTGGCGTTATCGCGCGGCCGACTATCCGTGGATCGGCCCCGGCATGGGCGTGCTCGCGCGCGACTACCTGCCCGACGCGCTGTGGCCGCAGATGCATGCGCAGGCGCTCGGCGCGTCGATCGCGGTGCAGGCGCGCGCCGGGCGCGACGAGACGGCATTCCTGCTCGACCTCGCGCGCGACGACGCACGCATCGCGGCGGTGGTCGGCTGGGAGGATCTCGGCGCGCCGGCGCTGGCCGACCGTGTCGCCGAGTGGCGCAGCCCGAAGCTGCGCGGCTTTCGTCACCAGGTGCAGGACGAAGCCGACGTCGGCGCGTTCGTCGCCGATCCCGGCTTCAATCGCGGTGTCGCGTGGCTGCAGGCGAACGGTTACGTGTACGACGTGCTCGTGTTCGAGCGCCAGTTGCCGGACGTGCGTGCGTTCTGCGCGCGGCACGACGCGCACTGGCTCGTGCTCGATCATTGCGGCAAGCCGGCGCTCGCCGCGTTCGAGCGCGACGACACGGCATTTCCGCGCTGGCGTGCGGCGCTGCGCGAGCTGGGCGCGCTGCCGCACGTCGTGTGCAAGCTGTCGGGGCTCGTGACCGAGGCCGACTGGCGGCGCGGTCTGCGCGGACAGGATATCCGGCATGTCGAACAGTGCCTCGACGCGGCGCTCGACGCGTTCGGCCCGCAGCGGCTGATGTTCGGCTCGGACTGGCCCGTGTGCCTGCTCGCGGCGTCGTATGACGAAGTGGCGTCGCTCGTCGAGCGGTGGGCCGAATCGCGGCTGTCGGCGGCCGAGCGCGACGCGTTGTGGGGCGGCACGGCCGCGCGTTGCTACGCGGTGCCGGGCGACATGAAGCGCGGCATATAAAATAGGCGCGAGCGGTCTGCCGATTCGTCAGACCGTCCGGAACGAAACCGATTACCAGCGTCAACGTATGTCCATCCAGCCGATTCAGAACCGCCGCCTCTACCAGCAGATCGCCGACAAGCTCAGCGCGATGATCGAGTCCGGCGATTTCCCGCCGGGCAGCTATCTGCCGCCCGAGCGCGAACTGGCCGAACGCTTCGGCGTGTCGCGCACGTCGGTGCGCGAGGCACTGATCGCGCTCGAAGTGAACGGGCTCGTCAGCGTGCGCGTCGGCGACGGCGTGAAGGTGCGCCACCCGGAAGCGGCTGCCGTGCCCGAACCCGCGCCGGCGCCCGACGCGAAGGTCGCGCCGTTCTCGATCGTCGAGATCGATCCCGAACTCGGCATCGCGCTCGACCTCGATACCGAAATCCCGCCGTTCGCGCTGCTGCAGGCGCGCCGGCTGATCGAGCCGGAAGCCGCGTCGCTGGCCGCGAAGCATGGCTCGGACGCGCAGATCGAAGGGATTCACGAAGCGTTCCTGCGCAACCAGGACGACAACCGCAGCGGCTCGCTCACGCACCCGGGCGACCGGCTGTTCCACATCCGCATCGCGGAAGCGAGCGACAACCCCGCGTATGCGCTGATGATCAAGCAGTTGCTCGCGCACAAGTACGATCTGATGTTCCAGCGGCTGCAGTCGCTGTACATGCCGAACGACATGCCGCACCGGTCCGAGCTCGAGCATCGCGCGATCCTCGACGCGATCCGCGCGCGCGACCCGGACGCCGCGCGCCGCGCGATGGCCGAGCATCTCGACGAAGTGATCCGCATCTTCGGCCGCGCGCTCGACTGAGCGCACGAATCGATTTCCTGCATGTCGGGAAGCGGCGCACGCGACGCGGACCCTTCCGGGTGTCGATGCGGCGTCCGCACCGTGCGAGCGCACCGGCCGTCGGGACAGAACGAACGCTGCGCTGCGAGCGACGCGCGCCGGTCGACCGGCACGCCGCTCGCGCGCCGAATGGAGTGTGACGAATGCGCGTGAACGATTGCCACAATTTCCACGACTTCCGCGAACTCGCCAGGCGGCGGTTGCCGGGACCGATCTTCAACTACATCGACGGTGCGGCCGACGATGAAGCCACGTATCGACGCAACACGCGTGCGTTCGAACGCTGCGATCTGGTGCCGAACGTGTTGCGCGGCGTGCGTGATGTCGACCTGTCGGTGACGGTCATGGGGCAGAAGCTCGGCATGCCGGTCTATTGTTCGCCGACGGCGCTGCAACGCCTGTTTCATCATGACGGCGAGCGCGCGGTCGCCGCCGCGGCCGCGAAATTCGACACGATGTTCGGCGTGTCGTCGCTCGGCACCGTGAGCCTGGAAGAAGCGCGTGCGATCAGCCAGGGCCCGCAGGTCTACCAGTTCTACTTTCACAAGGATCGCGGCCTCAATCGCGAGATGATGAACCGCTCGAGGGACGCCGGCGTGAACGTGATGATGCTGACGGTGGACAGCATTACCGGCGGCAATCGCGAGCGCGACAAGCGCACCGGTTTTTCGATTCCATTCCGGCTGACTCTCGCGGGGCTGACCGAGTTCGCGTTGAAGCCGGCCTGGGCCATCAACTATCTGACCCACGAGCGGTTCCGTTTGCCGCAACTCGACCGGCATGTCGACATGGGCGGCGGCGCGATGTCGATCAGCCGCTACTTCACGGACATGCTGGATCCGTCGATGTCATGGGACGACGTCGCCGCGATGGTGCGGGAGTGGAACGGGCAGTTTTGCCTGAAAGGCGTGATGTCGGTCGACGATGCCCGCCGGGCGGTGGACATCGGCTGTACCGGCATCGTGTTGTCGAACCACGGCGGACGGCAGCTGGACGGTTCGCGCGCGGCGTTCGATCAGCTTGCCGAGATCGTCGACGCGGTGGGCGACCGGATCGACGTGATGATGGATGGCGGCGTGCAGCGCGGTTCGCACGTACTGAAGGCGCTGGCGTTGGGGGCGAAGGCCGTCGGGCTGGGACGCTATTACCTGTTCCCGCTCGCCGCCGCCGGGCAGCCCGGCGTCGAGCGCGCGTTGCAACTGATGCGGGCGGAGATCGAACGGGACATGCGGCTGATGGGCTGCGCGTCCGTTGCGCAGCTCGGGCGAGATCAGCTGCGCTTTCGCTGACGACGCCGGATTCGACGCCATTCGGGGCGGCGCGTCGGGGGATCGCCTGCTCAGAAGCGATCCGCGCGATACGGCGCCGGATCGGTGAACGGCGCCTCGCCGGTCATCATCTCGGCGAGCAGGCGGCCGGTGACGGGGCCGAGCGTCAGGCCGTGATGGTTGTGGCCGAACGCGAACCACAGCCCGCGATGCGCGGGCGCGGGGCCGATCACCGGGCGCATGTCGGGCGTGCACGGCCGGAAGCCGAGCCACGGATGCGGGTCGAGCCGCTCGCCGAACCCGAACACCGGCCGCGCGACGCGTTCCGCGCGTTCGAGCTGCACGCCCGTTGGCGGAAGCCCGCGCCGCGCAATCTCGACGCCGGTCGTCAGCCGCAACCCGCGCCGCATCGGCGCGATCACATAACCGTATTCGCGATCGACGATCGGCGCCGACGGCACGCCGCGCGCGGACGGCGCGTAGTGCATGTGATAGCCGCGCTTCTCGCGCAGCGGAATCTTGTAGCCGAACTTGCCGAACACCGTGTCGGACCACGGGCCGAGCGCGACGACGACGGCCGGCGCGGCCGCCGGGCCGTCGTCGGTCTTCACCTGCCAGCCGGGTGACAGCGCGTCGAGGCTCGCGGCGTCGCCCGTCAGCAGCGTGCCGCCGCCCTGCGCGAACAGCTGCGCATACGCTTTGACGAGCGCGGACGGATCGACGACGCTTTTCGGGTCGAGCCAGTGCAGCGCGCCGCAGAAGCCCGCCGCGAGGCTCGGTTCATGCGCGAGCAGCGCGGCCGCGTCGAGCGGCGTGATGCCGAGCCCGTGGCGGCGCGCGGTGAGGCCGGCCTCGGCCACGCCGCGTTCGAATGCGGCCGGCGTGCGGAACGCTTCCAGCCAGCCGTTCGCGCGAATCAGTTCGCCGGCGCCGGCCCGGGCGATCAGCGCGTCGTGTTCGACGATGCAGCGTTCGATCAGCGGCAGCATGTCGCGCGAGGCCGCCGCGTGACGCAGCGGCGCCGATTCCCACCAGAACCGCGCGAGCCACGGCGCGAACGCGGGCAGCGACGCGCTGTGCCAGTAGAGGTCGGTCGAGCGATTCAGCGCATAGCGCATCAGCGTGAACGGACTGCGCGGGAACGGGTACGGTTCGACCGACGAGCGCTCGATCAGCCCGGCATTGCCGAAGCTCGTGCCTTCGCCGGGTGCGCCGCGATCGACGAGCGCAACCTTGCGCCCGCGATCCTGCAGGTGCAGCGCGGCGGAGACGCCGACGATGCCGGCGCCGAGAACGATGACGTCGAAATCCATCGATGACGGGAGAGAGGTTGATATAGGTTGCGAGCCGACATCGTGGTCGGAGCGAATACCGCGAGCTGCCGCCGTGCGGCTTGTTATTAGGATACTCGCGATGTCATTCGATTCGCAAAATCACTGGGGGTCTGCTGGGCTGCACTTCACGATTTGCGACAATCTGAATTTTGCTCGGACGCAAAGTCCAAGGTCAGAGGCCGTCCGACGGCATTGGACGACTGCGCCCCATTCATGTAACTCCATGATTTAGAATGGAATCGTGAACGGGCCTATGGCGGCGCTCCGGATTGCCGCTGGCCCCTGCGTTTCGCCGACGTTGAGCGCATCGGCCGTGGGCGGGACACCCATCTATCATGCTGGTGGTTGGGGCCTCTTGAGTCGATAGAGATACAAGGATGAAACGGGAACCGGTTGAAGGCGTGCAGCCTGAGGTGTTGCGTTGGGCGAGGGAAACGGTCGGACTGTCGATCGACGAGGTCGCGACCATGCTTCGCGCAGCGCCGAGCGAAGTGGCTGATTGGGAAACGGGCGCCGGGGCGCCGACATACGCTCAACTCGAGAAGCTCGCGTATCAGGTATTCAAGAGACCGCTTGCAGTTTTTTTTCTTCCGGCGCCGCCCGAGGAAAAGGTTCCGCAGCGGGAGTTTCGCACGCTTCCGGAAACGGACATGCGCTCGCTTGCTCGCGACACCTATCTGCAGATCCGGCAAGCGCATGCATTCCAGCTATCGCTCAAAGAGGTGTTTAACGGACGTAATCCTGCGGATAAGTTGATCTGGAAATCCCTGGCGCTTTCGTTGTCGGAGCCTGTATCGGCGCAAGCTGACAAGGTTCGTCGCTTGCTGGGTATCACGCTCGATGAGCAGACCTCGTGGCGTAACGATGATCTCGCGCTCAAACAGTGGCGGAAGGCTATCGAAGACGCTGGTGTCTTTGTCTTCAAGTCGTCGTTCAAGCAGCGCGAGATTTCGGGATTTTGCCTGATGGACGAGGCATTCCCGATCATTTATCTCAACAACAGTACGACGAAGACGCGTCAGATATTCAGTCTTTTGCACGAACTGGCGCATTTGCTCCTGAGCATGAATGGGTTGAGCAAGCTCGATTCCGGCTATATTGATGCGCTTCCGAAAGCGGAGCGGGAAATTGAGCGATTCTGCAACGCCATAGCAGCGGAAGTACTGATTCCACCATCGGCTTTCGACCGCCTCGTGGCAGGACATCCCTCCGACGTTGAATCCGCGCCCGACGAGATGTTCGCCGAACTGGCCAGCTATTTTGGTGTGAGTCGTGAGGCGGTGCTGCGGCGATTGCTGGACCAGGGACGAGTGAGTCAGGCGTTCTACAAACGTAAGGCAACGATCTGGTCAGCGCAGCAGAGAGAGGCGAAGGGAGGAAGCTACTATGCGAATCAAGGCGCATATCTGAGTGACCGCTTTGCTCGGGAGGTCGTCGGACGCCACTATCGGCATCAAATCACGCTTGAGCAGGCCGCGGACTTTCTCGGCATCAAACCCAAAAGCTTTGCCGGATTCGAAGAGCATGTTCTTCATGGGGCCGGTGCATGATTTATGTGTTTGACACCAGTTCCATTCGATCGTTGCAACATTTCTATCCGCGTGTGTTCCGAAGTATCTGGCAGGGCATCGAAAAGCTCGTGGGTCAGAGGCGATTGATTTCGACTAGAGAAGTGTTGAACGAGATCGAGCGACAGGCTGTCAGTGCAGATGTATTGACGTGGGTGAAAGGCAACCGATCACTGTTCACGACGCCGAGCGCGGACGAATTGCGGTTTGTCGCTTCGATTTTGCAGATCAAACATTTTCAGGCACTTATCGGTCAACAGCAGCGACTCAAAGGGACGCCAGTCGCTGATCCGTTCGTTATAGCGTGCGCCAAGGTCTGTCTGGGGACGGTTGTGACGGAAGAGGGATGGTTGCATGCGGGCGACGGACTTGTGCCTAAACCGCATGCAGCGAAGATACCCAATGTATGCGCGCATTTCGAAATCCCATGCATTGATCTCGAAGAATTCATGCATCAGCAGGATTGGCAGTTCTGACCGACAAGCATCAACTCATCGAGAACAGCTTTCCCCACCGCGCCAGCACGCCCGTATCGACGCCGGCCATCCGCAACGCCTTCCACACGACCGTCGACACCGTGTCGTAAGCCGCGATGCCCGTCGCCTGTTCGAACGGCCCGGCCAGATGCGCGGCATGCAGGTTCGTGCAGAACGTCGCCACCGCATCCGGCCGCGCCTGTGCCGTCTTGCGCATCAACGCCGCGAGCTGCGTATCGGGCACGTCCGCGAAGCTGGCGTTGTCGCGCAGCCCGAGATGCCGTTCGGCCACGCAGTCGATGCCGAGCTGCGCATACTGACGCACGATCCGTTGCTGCACGTCGTCGAGATATGGCGTGACGAGGCCGAGCCGCCGCACGCCGGTGCGCTCGAGCAACTCGTTCAGCGCGAGCACCGACGTCGTCGCCGGGATGCCGGTCGCTTTTTCGATGCCGCGGCACAGCGCGGCATCGCGTTCGAAGCCGAGCCAGCCGGCCGACGTGCCGCTCCAGCCGATCACGTCGACGCGCGCGTCGGCGAGCTGCCGCGCCGCGACGAGGATGTGCGCCGCGTCGAACTGGTCGAGCGCGGCCGCGCTGAGCGCGATCTCGGTCACGGTGAAGCGCGCGAAATGCACGCTGACGTGTGGCAGGCCGGCGACGATCGCGCTCGTCAGCGGCTCGAGCGCGGTGTTCGACGACGGCGTCAGGATGCCGATGCGGATGCGCGGATTCATCGGATGGCCTCCGCTCAGTCGAGCAACTGCCGCACCGCGGCGACGGCCGCACGGCGCAACGCGGCAAGGTCGAGCCCCGGGATCTCGCCGTTGTCCACCACGATCCGACCGTTCACGATGTTGTACTTCACCGGCGCGGGCTCGCCGGCCGCCACCGGCGCGATCGCATGGTCGTGGAAACCGTTGAAGCGCGGTCCGCTCACGTCGTACAGCACGAGATCGGCGGCTTGTCCGACCCCGAGCGTGCCGACCGCATCCAGCCCGAGCACGCGGGCGCCGCCTTGCGTGCCCCAATGCAGCACGTCCTCGATCGTGGTGGCCGACGCGCCGTGCGCCGCGCGATGCACGAGCCACGCGAAATTCGCCTCGTGCGTCATGCTGCCCGATTCGTTCGACGCGACGCCGTCGACGCCCAGCGACACCGGCACGCCGGTCGCCGCCATGCGCGGCGCGGGCGCGATGCCGCTGCCGAGCCGTGCATTGCTGACGGGGCAGTGCGAGCAGCCGGTGCCGGTGTCCGCGAGCATCGCGATCTCGCTCGCCTCGAGATGAACGAGGTGCGCGAACCACACGTCCGGGCCGAGCCATTCGCGCTCGGCGACGAATTCGACGGGCAGCTTGCCGTAGCGCTCGCGGCAGAAATCGACGTAGCGGGTCGTCTCGGACAGGTGCGAATGCAGCCGCAGACCCATGCCGCGCGCCGCCCGCGCGACTTCCGGCAGCAGGTCCGGCGGCAGCGAGAAGGTCGGCGTCGTCGGCGCGACGACCACGCGGCGCATCGATGCCGCGCCCGCGTCGTGATAGCGCGCCTTCAGCCGTTCGATATCCGCGAGCATCTGATCGAGCGTCTCGGGCTGCAGCGCGGTGCCGGCGAACCCCGGATGATCGCCGGCCGCCTGCAATGCGCCGCCGCGGCACAGCACGAAGCGCATGCCGAAGGCGGCGGCTTCGTCGAACAGCAGGTCGCCGGTCTCGGTCGTGCCGCCCGCGTGGTACAGGTAATGATGATCGGCGCAGGTCGTCACGCCGGACAGCAGCAGTTCCGCGAAGCCGAGCCGCGCGGCGATGCGCGCGAGCTCCGGCGTGAAGCGGGCGACGCGCGGATACGGGACGGCGGCAAGCCATGCCTGCAGGTCGGCGTTGATGCCGGCCGGCACGCCTTTCAGCAGGTTCTGGAACAGATGATGGTGCGTGTTGATCCAGCCCGGATAGACGACGCAATGGCTCGCATCGATCACGCGCTCGCCGGGTAGCGGCGCGAGATCGGGTGCGATCGTCTCGATCCGGCCGTCGCGGATGCGCAGGTCGGGCCGGCCGAGCCGCGCGGCGTCGCCGGGGTGGCCGCTCATGACCGCGAGCGGGTGGCGGATCAGCAGCGAAGAACAAGGAACGCTCATGGTCGGGTCTCCTCGGATTCGGATAGTCGGGTCACGGGTTGTCGTGCGCCGCGCGCCGCCGTGAGGCCGCGCGTGGCATGAAGCCGGTCAGTCGCACTCGCGCGCCATCGGGCTGCGGGGCGCGGCATCGGCACGGGCATGCGTTTCAACGGGGGCGGCCGCCGGCACGCCGTTGAGCAACGCATTGAGCAGCACCGACACGAGGCAGGCGATCACGACGCCGCTGTGCAGGAACGGCTGCGTCCAGTTGGGCATGTGCGCGAACACCTTCGGCGCCATCACCGGAATCAGCGCGGTCGCGATCGTGAAGCCGACGATCAGCACGTTGTAGCGGTTGTTCTCGAAATCGACCTTCGCGAGCGTCTGCACGCCGGCCGCGACGACCACGCCGAACATCGCGATACCCGCGCCGCCGAGCGCGGCCGACGGCGTCGACGCGACGATCGCGCCGATCTTCGGCACCAGCGCGACGACGCACATCAGCACGCCGCTGACCGCGACGATCCAGCGGCTGCGCACGCCGGTCAGGATCACGAGCCCGACGTTCTCCATGAACGCGATGAACGGAAACGCGGCGAACGTGCCGGCGATCGCGCTCGCGATGCCGTTCGCACGCAGCCCGCGCACGACGTCCTCCTCGCTCACCTGTTTCTCGACGATGTCGCCGATCGCGACGAACAGGCCCATCGATTCGACCATCTGCACGATCATCACGACGACCATCGTCAGCACCGGCACGATCGCGAACACGGGCGTGCCGAAATGGAACGGGTAGGGCACGGTGAACCACGGCGCGGCCGCGACGTTCGTGAAGTTGCCCATCCCGAGCGCAATCGCGAGCAGGCTGCCGGCCACCAGCCCGATCAGCACCGACAGGTTGCGCAGGAACGCGTTCGCGAAGCGGTTGACCGCGAGGATCACGACCGCGACGACGAGCGCGACCGCGAGGAACGACAGCTCGCCGAACTGCAGCTTCGCCGCGTCGCCGCCGCCGGCCCACTGATATGCGACCGGAAACAGCTGCAGCCCGATCACGGTGACGATGCAGCCCGTCACGACCGGCGGGAACAGGCGGCGCAGCCGGCCGACCAGCGGCGCCGCGAAGGTCGTGATGATGCCCGCGCCGATCACCGCGCCGCACACGCCGGCGAACCCGACGCCCGGCGTCAGGCCGATCGCGATCACCGGGCCGACGCTGCTGAACGCGACGCCCTGCAGGATCGGCAAGCGCACGCCGAGCTTCCACACGCCGACCGTTTGCAGGATCGTCGAGATGCCGGAACAGAACAGCGCGGTGCTGATCAGCACGGTCGTATCGGCGGGCGACATCTTCAAGGCCGATGCGACGATCAGCGGCACCGCGATCGCGCCGATATACGCGACGAGCATGTGCTGCAGGCCGAGCGTCAGCATCTGGCGGCGCGGCAGGACCCGATCGACGGGATGTGAAGCAGAGTTCATGGGCGTGTCTCCTGAGGTTCGTTATCGGGCGGGCGCATGGCGCACCCGCCTGGCGTGCCCGTCAGGCCGCGACCGGCGCGGCGAGACAGGCATGGAAACGGTCGGTCAGCGCGGCGCAATCGAGATCGCGGCCGATGAAAACGATGCGCGACGAGCGCGGCTCGCAGCCCCACGCCTGCGCGGCGCGCAGTTCGATCACGCCGTGCACGCCCTGCAGCACGTAGCGCTGCGCGCGACCCTGCACGGCGAGGATGCCCTTCATCCGGAACAGGTTCGCGGTGTCGGCGCGGCGCAGCTCGCCGAGCCAGGCTTCGAGCGCGTCGAGATCGACGTCCGCGTCGACTTCGATGCCGACCGACGATACGCTTGCGTCGTGTTCGTGGTGATCGTCGTGGTCGTCGTGCGGATGATCGCCGTGTGCGTCGTGGCCGTGCGCATGCGTGTGTTCGTGTTCGTCCGCATGCGGCGCCTCGACCGCCAGCCCGTCGCTCTCGACGAGAATCTGCGCGAATTCGTTCGCGCCGATCCCGAGGATGCGATCGAGATCGACCTGCGCGTAGCTCGACGTCACGATCTCGGCGGTGCTGTTCAACTCGCGCAGCCGCGCGGTCAGCGCGCCGACGTCCGTCGCGTCGACGAGATCGACCTTGTTGATGACGATGCGGTCCGCGCAGACGATCTGGTCGACCGCCTGGTTGTCGCGGCCGTCGAGCACGAGATCGTCGAGGTGCGCGCGAATGTGCTTCGCGTCGACCATCGTGACGACCGCATCGAGCGCGACTTCCTTCGCGATCGGATCGTCGAGAAAGAAGGTTTGCGCGACCGGATACGGATCGGCGAGCCCGCTCGTCTCGACGATGATGTGATCGAGCCGGTCGGGCCGGGCGACCAGCATCCGCACGATCCGCACGAGATCCTCGCGCACCGCGCCCACGCAGCACACGCAGCCGTTCGTCATCTCGTAGATTTCCTCGGTCGATTCGAGCACGAGGCCGCCGTCGATGCCGATTTCGCCGAACTCGTTCTCGATCACCGCGATCTTGCGGCCGTGTTTCTCGCGCAGGATATGGTTCAGCAGCGTGGTCTTGCCCGCGCCGAGGAAGCCGGTCAGCACGGTGACCGGAATCTTCTGGACGTCGCTGTGGGTGGTGTGGATGTGGGTCATGACGCGTCTCCGTTGAGTCGGTTGGGCTGCGGATGGGGCCGTGATTCGCTGTCTTTCCAGCGATGGACGGTGCGGGAATCGAGGTCGAACAGGTCGAGCACGCGGCCGAGCGTGTGGTCGATCATCTGCTCGAGCGACGCGGGGCGCGCATAGAACGCCGGCACGGGCGGCGCGACGATCGCCCCCATCTCGGTCGCGGCGGCCATGTTGCGCAGGTGCGTGAGCGTGTACGGCGTTTCGCGTGCGAGCAGCACGAGCCGGCGGCGTTCCTTGAGCGCGACGTCGGCGGCGCGCGCGATCAGGCCCGCCGACAGCCCGCTCGCGATCTCCGCGAGCGTCTTCATCGAGCACGGCGCGACGATCATCCCGAGCGTGCGGAACGAGCCGCTCGCGATCGGCGCGGCGATGTCGTCGCTGCGGTACAGCACGCTCGCGCGCGCGGCGACGTCGGACAGCTTGAAATCGGTCTCGTGCGCCATCGTCAGCGCGGCGGCGCGGGACACGACCACGTGCGTCTCGATGTCGAGTTCGCGCAGCAGCGCGAGCAGCCGTATCCCGTACACGAAGCCGGACGCGCCGCTGATGCCGACCACGAGCCGCCGCGCGCTCATCGCGGCGCTCCGGCGAGTTGCGCGACGAGATGCGCGGCACGCTGCATTGCAGCGTCGCCGACCCGGGCGCGCACGCCGTCGAAGCGCGCGCCGCGGGTCGCGTCGACGCCCATTCGCGACGTCGTGCCGTCGGCCGACGACGATGGGTCGAGCGGGCTGCCGGGCAGCCCGTCGACGACGAACAGGTCGCGATGCGGCTGGAAGTGCGTCGCGATCGCCCACAGCACCTGCGCGTCGTCGGTGATGTCGATGTCGCTGTCGACCGCGACGACGTTCTTCAGGTACGGGTCCCAGCCGAGCAACGCCAGCATGATCTGGCGCGCCTCGCCGTCGCGCGACTGCTTCAGCGCGACGTAGCAGTGAAAATGCGTGCCGGAATTCGGATAGTGGATCGCGGTGACGGCCGGAAAGCGCGCCTTGAGCTTCTCGCTCATCTCGGCTTCGCGCGGCAGCCGCGCGAGTGTCAGGTGTTCCGCGTACGGGCCGCCGACGACGTCGACGAGCCATGCGTCGTCGCGCCGCATCATCGTGTCGACGCGCAGCACGTTGTTGGTCGAGCGATCCGACGAGTAGCCGGTGAATTCGCCGAACGGGCCTTCTTCGGCGTGAGCATCGGGATCGATCGTGCCCTCGAGCACGAACTCGGCGGCGGCGGGTACGCCGATGCCGTGGCGCGGCGTGCGCACGAGCTGCAACGGCGCGCCGAACAGCCCGCCCGCGATCGCGCGTTCGTCCGCGCCGAACGGCACGCGCGCGGCGGCCGCGAGCATGACGAGCGGATGTGCGCCGATCACCATCGCGACTTTCAGCGTGTCGCCGCGGGCTTTCGCGGTTTGCAGCATCCGCCACAGATGGCCGCGCGAATGCAGGCTCGTCGCCAGCGCGTTGCGCGCGTGCGGCATCGAGCGGTGATAGCTCAGGTTCGCGATGCCCGTCACCGGATCTTCGGCGACGATCACCGCGTTGGTCACGTATGGTCCGCGATCGGTTTCGAAGTGGCGGATCATCGGCAGGTGCGCGAGATCGACCGCGTCGCCTTCGACCACATGATCGAGCACGGGGCCGTGCGGCACGACGACCGGCGCGACGGGCGCGTTCGCGCGCTGCTGCCACGCGTCGAACAGCCCCTTCGCGTCGACGCCGAACAGCCGGCCGATACGCGTGCGGGACGCGAAGACGTTGGTGACGAGCGGCGTCGACAGGCCGTCGATGCGCTCGCAGACGAGCATCTCGTGCCGGCCGCGCGCGGCGAGCGACGCGACGACGGCGGTGACGTCCTGATCGGCGGACAGCGGCTGCGCGATCGTCAGCACGTCGTCCGGAAAGCGTTCGCGATAGGCGGTCGCGAAGTGATGAAAATCCTGCTGCTCGGCGAAAAGGCTCGACGCCATGATGCACTCCGTCGGATGCGGAAGGGAAAAGGCCGGACCGCGTGCACGGCGGCACGCGGTCCGGGCGCCGGCGCGTTACACGTAGGTCGCCGTCAGGCGCTTCTGTGCTTCGTCGAGATCCTTCGGCGGCCTGGTCGGCTCGATGCCGACGAGGCGGGCGATGTTGTTGCCCATGTAGTCCTCGAGGCCGTCCTCGTCGAGATCCATCCCCTGCGGCGCGGGCCCGCACAGCATTTCCAGCTCGCGCAGCCACATGCCGGGCTCGTTCGGCGGCGAATCGGTGCCGAACACGATCTTGTTGCGCGGCAGCTCGCGCGCGAATTCGACGATCCGCGACTGGTAGCACCAGCCCGATTCGCAATACACGTTCGGCGTGTCCATCGCCATCCAGAACGCTTCGAACGAGTAGTTGCCGCCCGTCTGGATGCCGAAGTGACCGATGATGAAGTTCACCATCGGAAACTCGCGGATGATCGGGTAGAACTGCGTCGGAATCGTGTACGGCCCGTCGCCCGTATGGATCAGCACGACGGTGTTGTACTTCGCGCACACCTTCATCGCGGGGCGCAGCCAGTCAAGCGCGCGGTCCGGCCGGTAGCCGTGCATGTTCGCGTGCAGCTTCACCATCTTGAAGCCGTACTCCCTGATGTGGAATTCCAGCTCCGCCGCACCGTTTTCCGGGCCCCAGCGCGGGTTGTACGTGAAGTTGCCGATGAAGCGGTCGGGGTACTTCTGCGTGAGTTCGGCGATGTACGCCATGTAGTCGCGAATGCCGTCGCGGCCGCGGCGATTGCCGTCGCGATAGCCGGTGTTGCCGGGCGGCGGCTGGATGAACCCCATGTCGATGCGGCGCGGCTTGCCGTTGATGATGTACGGGCCGTCCATCATCTTCAGTAGTCGTTCGCCGGTGAACGGTTCGCCGGTATGGCGCCACGCCTCGTCGACGAGGTTGGTGGGGTGCAGGTGCGTATCGATGATCATGCAATGCTCCGGAATCGGGAGAGAGGGGCGCGCGTCAGGCGGCGAGCAACGCTTTCGCTTCGTCGACGGTGCGCGGCGCGGGCGTCGGTTCGAGGCCGATCATGCGCGCCGTGTTGTTGCCGAGGTAATCCTCGAGCGTGTCCTCGTCGAGATTCATCCCTTGCGGCGGGTCGAAGCACAGCACTTCGAGCAGGCGCAGCCACATGCCCGGTTCGTTCGGCGGCGTGTCGGAGCCGAACAGGATCTTGTGCTTCGGCAGCACCTTCGCGAATTCGACGATGCGTGATTGCAGGCACCAGCCCGATTCGCAATACACGTTCGGCAGATCCATCGCGAGCTGGAACGGCTCGAAGCAATAGACGCCGCCCGTCTGCACACCGAAGTGCGCCATGATGAAATTGACCGTCGGGAATTCCTTGATCATCGGCACCCACTCGGTCGGGATGCTGTACGGGCCGTCGCCGGTATGCAGCTTCACGAGCACGCCGAGTTCCGCGCATTTCTTCAGCGCGGGACGCAGCCAGTCGAGCGCGCGGTCGGGCCGGTACGCATGCATGTTGGCCTGGAATTGCACCATCCTGAAGCCGAGCTTGCGCACGTAGTGATCGATTGCGTTCACGCCGTTCTCCACGCCGCAGCGTGGGTTGTAGACGAAGCAGCCGATGAAGCGGTCGGGATGCCGGTGCACCATCTCGACCGTGTACGCCATGTACGCGTCGATCGATTCGGTGCCCGACTTTTCGCCGTCGGTATACGTATAGATGGTGTTGCCTTGCGGTGGCTGGATGAACGCCTTGTCCACGCGGCGCGGCTTGCCGTTGATGAGGAACGGGCCGTTCATCGTCTCGATCAGGCGTTCGCCGGTGAACGGCGGGCCGTCGTGGCGCCACGCGAGGTCGACGAGATTCGTCGGGTAACAGCTGGTGTCGATGATCATCTACTCGATCTCCTTGAGAGGAACCGGAAAAGCCGGTTGCCGGGTCGCGGGCAGGCACGTCGATGAAGCGACCTGTCGGTCGGATTCATGCGGCCCTTTGCAAGGCGCTTTTTTTTCGCGCCTTCCCCTCGCCGGCATCGAGTGACACACTGCGGCGTGCACTGCTGCTTGAGACCGAGTGTCACAAGCCGAATGTGCTCTGTACAATATTTTTTACTGACGCTCTTGATACGTTTGCGATATGGACATGCGTGTGTTGCGTTACTTCGCGGTGCTGGCCGACGAACTGCATTTCGGGCGCGCCGCCGCGCGGCTCCATATCTCCCAGCCGCCGCTGAGCCAGCAGATCCGGCTGCTGGAAGAGCAGCTCGGCACCGCGCTGTTCGTGCGCTCGCAGCATCGCGTCGCACTCACGGAGGCAGGGAAAACACTGAAGGAACAGGTGCCGCTGATCGTCGCGCAGTTCGATCGCGCGATCGATCTGACGCGGTGCGCGGGGCGTGGCGAAGTCGGGCGCCTCGCGGTCGGCATCATCAGCTCGGCGATGGTCGCGCCGATCCCGCACGCGTTGCGCGTGTTCGCCGAACGCCATCCGCACGTGCACTGGTCGCTGCACGAGATGACGCCGGCCGCGCAGATCGATGCGCTGAAGGAGAAGCGGCTCGACGTGTGCTTCTTCCGGCTGTTCCAGGACGATCCGTCGATCCGCAGCGAGATCGTCGTGCGCGAGACGGCCGTGGCCGTGCTGCCGCCAGGCCATCCGCTCGCATCACGCGCTGCGATCGCGCTCGGCGAGCTGGCCGGCGAGCAGTTCGTGTCGTTCGGCCTGCGGCATTCGCAACTGGCGCGCTTCCTGCAGCAGAGTTGCGTCGATGCGCGCTTCACGCCGCGGATCGCGCACGAGGTCGTCGAGGTGCACACGCTGCTGTCGCTGGTGCGCGAAGGGCTGGGCGTCGCGCTGCTGCCGGCGTCGTCGCGGCAGATCTCGACGGGCGGCGTCGCGTTCGTGCCGCTGTTGCCGCCGGCGCTCGAGGTATCGCTGCAGGCGCGTTACCGCGCGGACGATACGTCGGCGGTGCTCGGCGCATTTCTCGATACCGTGCGCGAGGTCGCGGCGGAATTCACCGCCTGAAGCGCGCGGGTCAGCGCGCGAGCGATTGCATGACCAGCGCGCCGATCGCGTCGATCAGCGGTTTCACGCGTGCGTGCCGCTCGCGCGGCCAGATCGCATGGAGGTTGTAGTGGGTCGGAATCGCGATCGTGCAGAGCTCGACGAGCCGGCCGTCGCGCAACGCATCGGCGGCGAGCAGCCCGCGCACCAGTCCCGCGCCGCACCCTGACGCCAGCGTCGCGACGAGCCCGGCCGCGTTGTCGAACACGGCGATCGTCTCCGGTTCGACGGGCGCCAGCCCGGCCGCTTCGAGCCACGGAATCCACGAACGCTTCGTATAGCCGAGCAGCGGCAGCTCCAGCACCTGCTCGGGCGCGAGCGGCGCGGCGAGCCCGTAGCGGGCGAGCAGTGCCGGTGCGGCCATCGCGGTCAGCCGGTCGGGGCAGACCAGTGCACTGTCCACGCCTTCCCATTCCCCGTAGCCATAGCGCAGCGCAATATCGACACGATCGAACGCATCGCGGTCGTGGCGCGGCGCGGACAGCACCGTCAGCGTCGTGCCGTCGAGCGTGCGCATCAGTTCCGGCAGCCGTGCGGGCAGCCAACCCTGCATCAGTTCGGGATCGACGTCGAGCCGGAGCGACGGCGCGGTCGTGCGCCCCTTGACCGACGACAGCGCGCGATCGATCTGTTCGAGCCCGTCCGACAACTGGTTCGCGAACAGCGTCCCCGCGTCGGTCAGGATCACGCGGCCGCCGGCCCGCGCGAACAGCGGCTGGCCGATGAATTCCTCGAGCGAGCGGATCTGCTGGCTGATCGCGCTGTGCGTGAGCGCCAGCTGACGCGCCGCGCTCGAAAAACTGCCGACCCGCGCGGCCTGCAGGAACGCCTGCATCGACTGGATCGAAGGGTATCGCTTGAGCATCTGTTAGTCCGACTGACAGGGATTCGACGAAATGATCGCTGGCGTGGCCGCCCATCGCGTTTCGATAATGCTCCGAAACCGCGCACCGCCCCATGAATGTGAATCAGGAGACTGCACATGATCGACATCGTCGTGAACGATACACGCCATTCGCTCGAGAATGTACCGGACGACATGCCATTGCTGTGGGTGCTGCGCGACCGGCTCAGGCTCACCGGCACGAAGTTCGGCTGCGGCAAGGGCCTGTGCGGCGCGTGCACCGTGCATCTCGAAGGGCAGGCCGTGCGGTCGTGCCTGATCCCCGCTGTCGCCGCGAACGGGCGGCACGTGACGACGATCGAAGGGCTGTCGCCGGACGGGCGCCATCCGCTGCAGCTTGCATGGGTGGCGGAGGACGTGCCGCAATGCGGCTATTGCCAGCCAGGGCAGCTGATGCAGGCCGCCGCGCTGCTGAACGGCGGGCAGCCGGTGGATGACGCGGCGATCGTGTCGGCGATGTCGGGCAACATCTGCCGCTGCGGCACCTATGCACGGATTCACCGTGCGATCAGGCGTGCGGCCGCCGGCGATCCGGCGTTGAAGGCTGCCGCCGAACCCGTGAAGGAGGCGTGACATGCGCGACGATCACGCAACGGATGCACCGGGCACCGACGACACGCCGCGTCGTCGCTTTCTCAAACAGACTTCCGCGCTGCTCGCCGCCGGCATCGCGATCGGTTTCCGGATGCCCGATGCGGCGGCCGCGGGCAAGCGTGCGAGCGGCGATCCGCATCCGTCCGCGGGCGAATTCGAACCGAACGCATGGGTGCGCGTGCTGCCCGACGACACGATCAAGCTGGTCGTGCACAAGCACGATTCGGGCACCGGCACGCGTACCGCGCTCGCGGCGGTGGTGGCGGAGGAACTCGACGTCGATCCGTTTCGCGTCGACGTGATCACGCCGGAAGATCCGTTCTTCGCCGACTACATCCATCCGCTGTGGAAGGTGTTCTCGACCGGCGGCAGCACGAGCGTCGCGATGGAATACGAGCGGTTGCGTCGCGCGGGTGCGACTGCGCGGGCGATGCTGGTGGCCGCGGCGGCGCGGCAATGGAGCGTGCCCGCCTCGACGTGCACGACGGCCGATGGCGCCGTGCTGCATGCGGCGAGCGGGCGCCGTGCGACATACGGGTCGCTCGCGCGGGCCGCCGCGCAACTGCCAGCACCGACGCAGGTCGCGCTGAAGGACCCCGCGCAGTTCCGCTACATCGGCAAGCTGCGCAGCAAGCGCGGCGCCGCGCAGAAGGCCGATGGTTCGTTTCCGTACAGCATCGACGTGTCGCTGCCCGGGATGCGGGTGGCGGTCGTCACGCGCGCGCCGGTGATCGACGGACGCGTGCGCAGCGTCGACGCGAAGGCCGCGCTGGCGATTCCCGGCGTGCGCGAGGTATTGCAGATTCCGCCGCGCCCCGACGTGCTCGGCGGCAACCAGGCCGGCGTCGCGGTGCTCGCGGACGATTACTGGTCGGCCCACAAGGGACAGGCCGCGTTGACGATCGAATGGGAGGACAGCCTGTTCGAGACGTTCGACAGCGGCACGCTCGCCGCGCGTCAGGCGGCGTGGATCGACGATCCGACCGCGCGCGTCGTACCGACGATCGCCGACGGCGATCCCGCGCGTGCGAAAGCGCCCGGCGCACGCACGATCGAAGCGTCGTATTCGATGCCGCACAAGGCCGCGAATCCGCTGGAACCGATCAACCTCACCGTGTGGGCGCACGACGGCGGCATCGAATACTGGGGCGGGCTGCAGGTGCCGTCCACCGCGATGGAAGCGGCCGACGTGATCGGCGGCATTCCCGCACATCGCGTGACGTTGCACGAGCTCGTGTCGGGCGGCAGTTTCGGCGCGCGCGAAGCGAAGTACTGGCTGTTCGAGGCGACGTGGCTCGCGGTGAAGACGGGCAAGCCCGTGAAGCTGATGAACAGCCGCGAGGACGAGATGCGCGCGTTGTTCTATCACGCGGCGAGCCACCACCGTGCGCGTGCGGTGCTCGATGCGCAGGGCAATCTCGCGTCGCTGTGGCTGCGTGGCGTGATGCCCGCGTCGCCGCAGCAGTGGGAGCCCGGTTATCTCGAGCGCACCGACCGGATGGACTTCAGCACGACCGAAGCGCTCACCAAATGGGAGTTCGCGTACCGTGCGCCGCATCGCGATATCGGCTGGATCCGCATGGAGACGGGCGTGCCGACAGGCTGGTTTCGCGCGGTGAGCTACATCCCGAACGTATTCGCCGTCGAATCGGTGATGGATGAAGCCGCGCATGCGGCGAAGCGCGACCCGGTCGAATTCCGGCTCGCGCACATGCATGACCGGCCACGTCATGCGGCCGTGCTGCGGGAGGCCGCGCGGCGTGCCGGCTGGGGGCAGCCGCTGCCGGACGGCGTCGCGCTCGGCGTGGCGACGAACCAGGCGTACGACAGCTATGTCGCGGTGGTCGCGCGGGTCGTGCGCCAGGACGGCGCGGTGAAGGTGGAGAAGCTCACGTGCGTGGCCGATTGCGGGATCGCGGTGTCGCCGTCGGGCGTCGACGAGCAACTGTACGGCGGGCTGATGTGGGGGCTCGGCCATGCAACCGCCGATCGCATCGATTTCAAGCACGGCCGCGTGCAGCAGTCGAATTTCGATACGTATCGCGTGATGCGGATGCGCGACATGCCCGACACCGACATCCATGTCGTGCAGGGCGATCCGGCGAAACCGGGCGGGGTGGGGGAACTGTCGAGCCCCGCGGTGACGCCTGCGATCGCGAATGCGGTGTTCAGGCTGACGGGCAAGCGGTTGCGGGAGACGCCGTTCGATCTGTCGGCGTTGACATAGCACGCGAAAGACAGTCGCGGCGACGCGCGGCATGCGCGGCGAGGATCGTTTCGCACAACCAGGCGCTTCGCACGGGGCATGCCGTACCGGGGCCCGGCTAACGAACCATCGCGCGCCATTCGGCCGAGAATTGCCGCGCGGCGACGAAGCACGCGGTGTCGTCGCTGGGCGAGCCGATCAACTGCACGCCGACCGGCAGTTCACCCGACGCGAAGCACGGTGCGCTGACGACCGGCAGCCCCGCGAATGAAATCGGTTGCGTGAGCAGGCCGAGCGCCTTCGCGGGGGCGAGCGCGACGCCGTTGATATCGACGGTTGCGTCGGCGAAGTGCGGCGCCGCGCACGGCGTCGCAGCGGCCAGCAGGACGTCGTAGCACGCGAACAGCGCTTCGAGGCGCGTGCGCCACGCGGCACGGCAGGCGAGCGCCTCGCGATACACGGCGCCGGGGACGGCGAGGCCGATTCCGATGCGCGAGCGCAGGTGTTCGGATACGAGTGCCGCCGGCCCGTCGAGCAACCCGCTATGGGCGCGTGCCAGCTCCACATTCGAGATCACGAGCGCCGCTTCGCGCACGTTCGCAACTTCGTCGCTGCCGACAGACACCGATTCGCGCGCCCGCAGGCAGGCGGCCACGCGCCGGACGGCGCGTTGCGCATCCGCATCGGCATGTGTTTCGAAATCGCCAGTCAGCACGGCGACGCGTAGCGGCACGCCCGGATCGCGCACCGGGTTCGAGCGCGGCGCATGGGCTTCGCACAGCGTGTCGTACAGCACCGCGAGATCGTCGATATCGTTCGCGAACCCGCCGACGGTATCGAGCGATGCGGCATACGGCAGGCAGCCGGCCCGCGACAGCCGCCCGTCGCCGGGGCGGAATCCCCAGACGCCGCACAGCGCCGCCGGCGCGCGAATCGATCCGTTCGTATCGCTGCCTAGCGCGAGCGGCACGTATCCGGCGGCAACCGCGGCGGCGGAGCCGCTCGACGAGCCGCCCGTCATGCGCGTCGGGTCGGCCGGCAGGTGCACCGCGCCATAGTGTGGATTCACGCCGGTGGCGCCGCATGCGAGTTCGTCCATGTGGGTTGCGCCGATCGGGACCGCGCCGGCCGCACGCAATCGTGCGACCGTTGCCGCGTCGGCGCTGGCGGGTGGCAACGCGGCGCGCGCGGGCGATCCCGCGACCGTCGGGTAGCCCGCCACGTCGACATTCCACTTCACGAGGAACGGCACGCCTGCCAAGGGGCCCGGGTCGTCCCCGTCCCGCACGAGGCGGTCGACGCGCAGCGCGTCGCGCCGTGCCCGTTCGTCGAAAGTGCGTGCGCAGGCATTGATCGCGTCATCGCGCGCGGCGATGTCGGCGAGCACGGTTTGCACGAGCGACTCCGCGCTCACCCGCCCGCTGCGCACGCCCGCCGCCAATGCCAGCGCACTGCGCATCGAAGGCGCCGCGCTCATGAGCGCACCATGAGCCGACGCGGAATCGCCAGGATCAGCGCGGCGGCGGCGAACAGCGTGAAGGCGAGCAGCGCGACACCGAGTTCGGTGCTGCCGGTCAATCCCGTTGCATAGCCCATCAGCGTCGGCCCGAAGAATCCCGCGACGGCCGCGCCGATATTGACGAGCCCGGCGCCGCCCGCGGCCGCTTCGCCCGCGAGAATCCGCGACGGCAGGCTCCAGAACATCGCGAGCGTGCTCATGATGCCGGCCACACCCGCGGTCAGGCACGCGACCGCAAGCACGGGATGCGCGCGCATTCCGAGGCTCGCGAGCAACGCAACGCCGCCGAGCGCGACCGGCAGCGCCGTATGCCAGCGGCGCTCGCCGGTTCGCACCGAATGCTGCGCGTTCGCGACCATGGCGACCGACGCGACCAGATACGGGAAGGCGCTGACCAGCCCGATTTCGAGGTTGTTCAGCGATCCGAGCGCCTTGACCATCGTCGGCATCCAGAACACGAGCCCGTAGTTGCCGACGTTGTAGAGGAACGACGTCGCGAACAGCAGCCACAGGGTCGGCTCGCGCAGCGCAGCGCCGAGTCGGGTACGCTTGCCGGCCGCTTCCTGAGCCATTTCCGCGTGGATCATCCGTTTTTCCGTATCGGTCAGCCAGGCTGCATCGTCGATCCGTTCCGTCACGCGGGCGAGCAGATAGCCGCCAAGCACGATGGCGGGCAGGCCTTCGATCAGGAACATCCACTGCCAGCCGCGCAACCCGAAGCCGCCGTGCGTGGCGTCCATGATCCAGCCGGACAGCGGGCCGCCGACGATCACGCCGAGCGGCATCGCGAGAAACAGGAACGCCATGACCTTCGCGAGCCGGTGCGAGGGAAACCACACGCTGAAGTACGCGATCACGGCCGGAAAGAAGCTTGCTTCGGTCACGCCGAGCAGGAAGCGCAACGCATAGAAGCTCGCGGTGTCGCGGGTCGCGAGCGTGGCGACCGACACGACGCCCCACGTCAGCATCGAGCCGGCGAGACAGCGCTTCACGCCGATCCGCCGCACGAGCCAGCCGGCCGGCACCTGCAGCAGCAGGTAGCCGACGAAGAACAGGCCCGCGCCGACGCCGTAGGCCGCGTCGGTGAGATGCAGGTCGGTCACCATCTGCAGCTTCGCGAAGCCGACGTTGACACGGTCGAGATAGCCGAAGAAATAGCAGACCAGGATCAGCGGAATGATGCGTCGGCTCAGGCGCGCATAAAGTGCGTCGAGCCCGGGCGTGGCGGATTCGGCGTGCGGCCTCGAGCCGCGGTGCAAGCCGCGCGGCGTGGCGGCGCCGTTGGGATTCGTCATGGTGACTCCGTGCAGGTTGACTCGGGGCCGGTTGTCGCGATCGCGCGAGCGCGCGTCGCCGCCAGGCGATCCTGGACGTCGCGGCGCAGCGCCCGGCCGGGACGCGCGCCGGTGTGACGGCCATGTTCGAGCACGGCCCGTCCGTTGACGAAGACGTGTTTGATGCCTTCGGGGCGTAGCGTCGGGCTCGCGAACGTTGCGCGATCGATCACGCGTGCCGGATCGAACACGACGAGATCGGCGTAGTGACCGACCGCGAGCCGTCCGCGCCGTGCGATGCCGAACTGCTCGGCTGTGAGGCCCGTCATCTTGCGCACGGCGGTTTCCAGCGGGAACAGGCCGCGCTCGCGGGAGAATTCGCCGAGCACTCGCGGGAACGTGCCCCACAACCGCGGATGGGGGCGCTTGTCGTTGGGCAGTCCATCCGAGCCGACCATCGTCAGCTCGTGCCGAATGATGCGCTCGACATCCGCCTCGTCCATGACGAAGTAAATCGCGCCGGCGGGGCGTAGCGCGTCGATTGTGGCGTCCACCGAATTGCCGAACAGCGGCAGCAGTTCGTGGAAATCGCGGCCCGCGAGTTCGGGATGCGGCTTCGACCAGCCGAGAATCACGCGGGACGACTGACGGACGCGATCCGCGCGCAGCATCGTCGACGTGGCCGGATACGGATGACAGTCGAGACACAGCGGTTGCAGCTTGCGCCGCGCGTCGATATGCGCGAGCGTTTCGACCGAGCGGCCGTGGTTGGCCTTGCCGGCCACCTTGTGATGCGACAGCACGACGCGCACGTCGAGCGCGCGGCCGATCGAGAACGCTTCGTCGAGCGATGCGATGATCGCATCGGTTTCGTCGCGCAGGTGCGTCGCGAATACGCCGCCCGTCTCGCGCAGCGGCGCGCACACGTCGATCAGTTCTTCCGTCGGCGCGGCTGCCGCGGGCGGATAGAAGGTGCCCGACGAGACGCCGAACGCACCGGCCGCCATCGCTTCGCGTACGTCGGCCGCCATCGCCGCGATTTCGGCTGCGCTGGCCGCGCGGTCGAGATCGGCCATGTGCCGCACGCGCAGCGTCGAGTGGCCGATCAGGGCCGCCGTATTGACGGCGGCGGGCGTTGCGTCGAGCGCGTCGAGATAGGCGCGAAAGGACGGGAAGCGGAACGCCTGCCACGCGCCCAGCAGGTCGAGCGGCTGCGGCACCTCGCGGTTGGCGAGCAGCGGGGCGAGACTGATTCCGCAATTGCCGGCGATCACCGTGGTGACACCCTGCGCAACCTTCGGCTCGACGTCGGGATCGGTCAGCACGAATGCGTCATCGTGCGTGTGACTGTCGATGAAACCCGGCGCGACGACGAGGCCGCCCGCATCGAGCGTGTGCGAGGCCGTCGCGCCGCCCAGATCGCCGATCGCGGCGATGCGCTCGCCCGTTACGCCGAGATCGGCCTCGAAGCGTGCGGCCCCGGTGCCGTCGATCAGCTCGCCGCGACGCAGGATCACGTCGAAATGCATGGTGGTTCCTCCAGAATCCGCGCGGAGCCGGGCCGCGCCCGTTTCCGTCGTTCATGTTCGCCACCATCGTCTCCAGCCATTTTTCGCGAGTCCAATGCCGTTCGGCTCGCGATTCATGCGAAACCGGCATCAATGCGGGCGCTGTCGCGCCGCCGTGTGGCCCGCGGCGTTATGCGAACGACGCCTGCACCAGCGCAAGCAGGTCGCTCGCGAAGCTGGACATCGAGATGGCGCGATGCCGCACGATGCCGACCCGGCGCTCGATCGTCGGGCTCGCGATCGGCACCGTGCGTACCGCGGGCGAACCGTAAGCACGCAGCGCACTCTCCGGCAGGATCGCGCAACCGACCCCGGCCGCTACCAGTGCGGCAACGCACGAGATGTGCTCGACCTCATAGAACCAGCGGGTTCGCACCGCTTCCTGGCCCATCAGCATTTCGAGCAGCAGACGATTGCCGCTGTCGCGACCGCCGATGATCAGCTTGGCGTGCCGCAGTTCACCGAGCGTGACGGCGTCGGCGTGCGCCAGCGGATCGGCGTCGTGGGCCGCGAGCACGTAGCGGTCGGTGAAGAGCGGTTCGAACACGAGATCGTCGTCGTCGCCGGGATGCAGGCTCACGCCGAATTCGGCGATGCCCGCGCGCACTTGCGACAGCACGAAGTCGTGATTGCCGTCGAGGATCTGCACGGCGACGTGCGGATACTTGGCGGCGTAGCGACGCAGCACGTCGGGCAACGCCTGAGCGACGACCGTCGGGATCGACGCGAGCCGTACCTTGCCGTATCGCTTTTGCGCGATGTCCTGGATCGACGACAGCATCATCCCGAGCTGCGCGATCTGCTCGCGCGCCATCGGCAGGAACTGGCGGCCGACACCCGTCAGCGTCACGCTGCGGGTGGTGCGCTGGAACAACTCGACACCGAGCGTCTGTTCGAGTTTCTGGATGCGGCGCGACAGTCCCGGCTGGGTCAGGTTCAGCTTTTCCGCCGCGCGATGGAACGTACCGAGTTCCGCAACGGCGACGAAGGCTTCGAGTTCCGAGTTTTCGACTTTCATGGCGTTCCAGTAGTTGACCGACTCCGGCATGCCGACGTATCGCGGCAGGCCTCGCGGATATTCTCGCCGGTCTCGCTTGATGATCGCCGCAAGCGTACATGCATTGCCGGCCGGGTCGGCGACGAGTGGCCCGCGTACTGACGCACGAGCCGTCGCAGCGTTGACGAACGTCTGACGTTTGCCGCGCACCGGCATCCAATCCGCTGATCAATCCGTCGACGTCGATGATGAATCGACGTCGGCCCGCGCGTTCGGCCGCCTCCCCGGGCGGTGGCATCGAATCCGCATACTTTCCGACGTTTTCTCGGGTGTTTCCCACTGCTTGGTGATCCGAATTTTTACCTAAGATGAAGAAATCGTGCGCGTCATTCGGTGCTTGCATGCGCATGGAGGGAGGCAGGAGGCAGCGCCGGAGCGATGCCAGCGGATGTTGCCATCATGGAAGCGAAAGTGTGCGCGGCGGCTGCCTGTCTTGCGACGGCGGCGACGCCAACGGGCGCGGCGGAGATCGCCGCACGGACCACGAGCCGGCCCGGCCGGATCACTTCGCTGCGCCACGCGTTGCTCGCAATCGTTTGCGTTCTGGGGGCCGCGCCGGCCGTACTCGCCGGGGCACCGACCGATGCCGACGGCCCGCCCGACAACGCGCACATCGTCCCCGCCGCGAACCCCGTCGATCCGGGCATGTCGTCACACGACACGGCCGTGCGTCAGGTCGTGCTCGGCATCATCAGCTTCACGCGCTGGCCGACGACGCCCGTTCGTCTGCATCTGTGCGTCACCGGGCGGCCCGACTACGCACGTGGCCTGACCGACACGCTGCAGGCCGGCTCGACGTTGCTCGACGTGCAACGCGTCCGCTTCGACGATCCGTCGCTCGGCATCGCGTGCGACGTCGTTTATCTCGGCACGTTGAGCAACGACGAGCGCGCGCGGGTGAGAGCCGCATTGGCCGGCCATCCGGTGCTGACGATCGCGGAACACGATCCGTCCTGCACCGCGGGCGGCATGTTCTGTCTCAACGTCGACGGCGACCGCGTGTCGTTCGACATCAATCTCGATGCCGTCGCGCGCAGCGGCGTGCGCGTGCATCCGAATGTTCTCAATCTCGCACGACGGCCGGTGACGCCATGACACGCTCCGCGCTCCCCGTTCCCGCTTCGCGCCTGCCGCGCCCGACGCTGCAAAGCGTGTTGCGTCGTGCGCACCTGCGCCTCGCGTTCGTCGCCGTGACGATGGCCGCCGTGTCGTTGATCGTCGTCGCCGTGATCGCGCTGCGCGCGTATGCCGGCAACAACCTGAACCTGCTGGCGCGCTCGCTCGGTTACACGGTCGAGGCGGCCCTCGTGTTCGGCGACCGCGTCGCGGCGAACGAGGCGATCGGCATGATCGCCGGCGACGAGGACGTCGCGCAGGTGGTCGTCACCGACAGCAACGGGCAACTGTTCGCCACGTGGCAGTTACCGGCCCGAAACGGGGTCGCGCGGCTCGAGCGCGCCGTCGCCGATGTGGCGCTGCCGGGGCCGGTGACCGTCCCGGTGATGCATGACGGCATCATCGTCGGCCACGTCGTCGTGCGTGGCCGCGGGCATCAGTTCTTCGGATTCCTGCTCGGGGGCGTCGGCGGCATTCTCGGCTGCCTGGCCGTCAGCGTATTCGGCGCGTATGTCAGCTCGAAGCGTCTGCTGCGCAACATCGTGTCGCCGCTGCGCGCGCTGGCGGGCGTCGCGCATGCGGTGCGACGCGAGCGTGCGTTCGCGCGGCGTGTCGAGCCGGCGGCGATCGCCGAACTGAACCAGCTCGGCGACGACTTCAACGCGCTGCTCGACGAATTCGAAGACTGGCAGAACACGCTGCGCGACGAGAACGCGTCGCTCGAACACAAGGCCACGCATGATGCGCTCACCGGGTTGCCCAACCGCGTGCAGTTCGAATCGCGCCTCGCGCTTGCGCTTTGCGACGCCACATTGACCGGGCAGCGGGTCGCCGTGCTGTATCTCGACTGCGACCGCTTCAAGGAGATCAACGATTGTCTCGGCCACGACGCCGGGGATGCGGTGCTGATCGGCATCGCGTCGCGGTTGCGCACGCGGGTGCGCGAGACCGATGTCGTCGCGCGCCTGGGCGGCGACGAATTTGCGGTGATGCTGGCGGCGGTGCCTGAAGCGGGCAGCGTGTGCCGGATCGCCGACGAGATTTTGTCCGGCATGGCGCCGTCGATCGAGTTGTCCGACGGCCGCGTGGTGGCCACCATGATGAGTGCCGGCGTTGCGCTGTATCCCGATCACGCGTCGGACGCGAGCGGCTTGCTGCGCGCGGCGGATATCGCGATGTACCGCGCCAAGCGCGCGCGGCCGGGATCGTGGCAACTGGCGGAGAGCGTTGCAGGGCCGGTGTGAGGTCGATCGACTCGCGCTGCGGGCGAGGCCGCGGCGGCGGTTAAAAGAAGCGCTTGCCGGGCGGGCGCAATGGAAGGGGATGCGAAATGAACCACTCGTTTCCTGTGAGCATGGGGCGGATGTGCGTCGGGAGCGCACTGCTGCTGTGCATGCTGCTGGGGGGCTGCAAGACGCCGCCGCTTCATCGCGGGCTGACGCAGACGCAGGTCACGGCGCTGAAGTCGGCCGGATTCCAGGAGACCGGACAGGGATTCGAGTTCGGATCGACCGGGCCGATTCTGTTCGATTTCGACCGGTACAACCTCAAGCCGGACGTGCGGCGGATCGTCGAAAGGATCGGGCGGACGTTGCGGTCGGCGGGGATCAACGGGGTGCGGGTGTACGGGTACTCGGATGACGAGGGGACGGCGGCTTACGATCTCGAGTTGTCGAGACGGCGGGCTGAAGTCGTTGCCGTCGAACTGGCCGACGTCGGGCTGGATGCGAAGCGGATCGCGGTCGTGGGGCGAGGGAAGAGCGATCCGGTGGGGGACAACAAGACGCCGGTGGGGAGGGCGCAGAATCGGCGGGCCGCGATCGTGGTTTCGCCGCGGTGAGGGAAGTGCGCCGTGATGGCGATTGCACGCCTGCCGACCAGCAGGTTGCCTAGTATGTTTGTTCAAACACCGACCCGGGAATGCCTTGGTGCGGTCGGTCTGGACGGTTTCTTACCATTGTCACGCAGACACCCGAGCATCCGTTGATCGTCACGGTGTTCCGGGCGGTCCAGGTTATCGACACGCGCGCTGACACGGTTTTCATTGCAGACCGTCGTACTGCGCAGCCGTGGGGGATAGATAGCCTTCAGTCAGCTTCACTGCTGGCCCGGTTTTTCGGTTTTAGGGTCGAAAGGCAAACGTTTGCGCGAGACTTTCGCACAGTCGGGTTTTACCCTACATTATCGGGGCTTCGGGCCGGCGAGCCGGCTCATGGAACCTGAGATCACACGCAAGGAACAAGAATGAGTTTCGCTCCGAACGGGGGTATTCCCAGTGGATTGGGCGGTGGTGCGCTCGGCTCGTTGAGCGCACTCGGGGGCCTCGCGGGCCCGGTGGCGTCGAGCGTGGCCGGCAGCCTCGGGCCGCTCGCCGGGCTGGCCGGGCACGTCGACACCGTCCAGCGCGCGATGCAGCTCGCGCAGACCGGCTTCTCGCTGATGGACAAGACGCCCGGCGCGATCGCCGAAGCGATCAACGGCGCCGCCAACCCCGCGCGCCTGACCCAGCTCAACCGTTACGTGACACTCGACACGCCGCTTGGCCCGGATGTGCTGCTGGTCAGCGCGGCCGTCGTCGACGAGCACGTGAACCGGTTGCCGGAAATCCACCTCGACCTGCTGTCGCATCGCCACGACCTGCGCCCGGAGGATCTGATCGGCCAGCAGGTCAAGATCCGATTCGATCAGCAGGCGCGCCTGTCGACGCTCGAACGCGTCGTCGCGTCGGGGGCAGTCGAGGGCGACCGCTACTTCGACGGCTACGTCGCGTCGTTCGACCGGGCCGGCAATCCCGGGAACGTCACGCAATACCACCTGACGGCCGTGCCGTGGTTCTGGTTCCTCACGCGCTCGACCGACTGCCGGATCTTCCAGAACAAGACCGCGCAGGACATCCTCACCGAGATCTTCCAGGAACACGGTTTTTCCGATTTCACGTTCGACATCCGGACCAGCCAGAAGCCGCTCGAGTACGTCGTGATGTACCAGGAGAGCTACTACAACTTCTGCGCGCGGCTGATGGAGCAGGAAGGGCTCGTGTGGACGCACCGCTACGAGAAGGACAAGCACTTTCTCGTGATCGGCGACACGAACCTGCTGTTCCGCCCGATCGACGGGCTCGCCACCGTGCCGTTCGCCGCGACCGAGGCCAGCGAGGACAGCGGCATCGATCAGTTGCACGAAGGCCGGCGCTTCGGCGTCGGCAAGGTCACGTTCCGCGACTTCAATCACCAGAATCCGTCGTCGCCGCTGATGCTGGTCGAGGCCGGGCCGCAAAACCTCAAGCATGCGCGGCTCGATGCGACCGAGCGCTTCGAGCACCAGTCGCTGTACGACCATGGTGACGACGGCAACCGCTACGCCCGTTTCGCGATGGAGGCCGAGGAGGCGCAAGCCCATCGCTATACCGGCGGCGGCTACGCGTGGCGCATGACCACGGCCGGCGCCGTGACCGTCGCGAATCACCCCGTCCTCGAGAACAACCAGGAGTACGTGATCCTGCACGTGCGTCACGAGGCCGTGAACGACTATACGCAGCACAGTGCGAAGCTGCCGTACCGCAACAGCTTCTCGCTGCTGCCGAAGAAGATTCCGTACCGTGCGCCGCGCGCGACGCCGAAGCCGGTGATTCACGGCACGCAATCGGCGATCGTCGTCGGGCCGAAGGGCGAGGAAATCTATACGAACGGCAGCGCGGTGAAGGTGCATTTCCCGTGGGACCGGCGCGGCAAGAAGGACGGCTCCGATTCGATGTGGGTGCGCGTGTCGCAGCCGTGGGCGGGAGACGGCTGGGGCGCGGCCGCGATTCCGCGGATCAAGCAGGAAGTGCTGGTGGCGTTCAATCAGGGCGATCCGGATAACCCCGTGATCGTCGGCCGCGTGTTCAACGGCGAGCAGGGCAACCCGTATCACGGCGCGGCCGGCCAGACGATGGGGATCAAGAGCCAGACGCACAAGGGGCAGGGGTCGAACGAGTTGCTGATGAGCGACGTCAATGGCGCACAGATGCTCTACATGCATGCGCAGAAGGACATGCATACCGTTGTCGAGGACGCGCAGTGGACTCAAGTTCTCAAAGGCGACCGGACCGTCGAGGTTGGCAAGGGCAACCATACGACGGCCGTCGCAGTTGGCAACCTGTCGGACGTTGTCGTGCAGGGCAATACGCTGCACCAGACTCCGCAGGGTGTGCACACACTGGAAGCCAAGGAACTCTGGATCAAGATCGGCGGCGATGGCGGCACGCGGATCCATATGACAGCCGACTCGATCGACATCTATAAGGGCGATTCGGTGATCCACCTGGATGACAGCAACATCAATATTCAGGCGGCTCGGACCGACATCAACCCGAAGAACGGCTAACACCGATAAGGATAACAAAGCATGTACCAGATGCAGGAAGGCACGTTGGCGCTGCCCGTGGAGTGGCAGGACAAAACGATGAACGTATTTGTGTCGGCAGCGACTGGCACGGAGGGTGTGAGTTTCGTGATCACGCGCGAGCGGTTGCCGTGGGGCATGAAGTTCGCCGAATATGTGTCAAGCGAAATCCGGAAGGTGGCGAAGCAGGTTCCGGATTATGCCGAGGTGGCAAATGAAGACGCCACGGTTTCCGGGCGCGCCGCGCATGTGCACGAGTTTACCTGGACGAACAACCAGGCGCCCATTCACCAGCGGCTGACGATGGTGGAATACGGGCAGGTTGTCCTGATGCTCACCTTCACTGCGCCCGGTACGCTGAGTGACACACAGCGCGAACAAATCCGGGCGGTGATTCAGAGCCTTCAGTTGCGCGATCCGATCTGAGGCTGCAATGTCGGACACGCCGAGTTACGACGAACCGAGCGGCAGCGCACAGGAACGTCTCGATCAGATCGCCAAGCTGGAGGACGGTGAAGCCGCGAAAGCGGCCGAGCAGCCGTTTTACGAGCACCTCAACTATGGGATGCTTGGCGCCGATGCGGGCCTGACCGCCGTTGAGGGGACGGCCGCCGGGCTGAGTGCGGCCGGTACAGCGCTGGCGGGTGGCGCGACCGGCGGGGCGGCACTGGGTGCGGGCGCGGTTGCGGCGGGCACCGTCATGCTTCCGCTCGCGATTGCAGTCGGGGGAGCTTGGGCGCTCGACAAGGTTGGCGTGACCGGCTGGCTGTCGAAGGAGTTCACACAGGTTGGCGACGCACTGGGCCTCACCATCGGCCGAGGCGATCCACACCCCGCATGCATTGGCGATCGGATCGCGCACTCGTCAGGTTTTATGGGGATTCTCGCCGGCATTGCCGTGGGGGTTGCGATTGGCGTGGCAGTGGCGGCGACTGTGGCAACAGGTGGACTCGCCGGGGCGCTGATCGTTGGCGCTTGCATGGCCGGCGGCCTGACGCTTGGTGGTGCGCTCGCGTCGGCCAGCCAAAGTATGGGCAGCAACTGTGGCGAGATCGTCACCGGTTCGAGCAACGTATATTTTGAAGGCAAAAAGGTGGCGCGTGTCACGGACCTGGTGAAATGCGATCACCATTCCGGCGCGCCGCAGGCGCTCGTCGACGGCAGCAAAACCGTGTTCGTCAACGGGCTGCCGCTGGTGCGGATCGGCCACGAGACCCACTGCAGCGGCAAAGTCAATTCGGGGCGCAACAGTATCTGGATCGACAAGACGACCGGAAATTATGGCCCGAAGAACCCGGAGCTGTCCGCGACGCAGGAATTCCTGGCGGGCTTGATCGGCGGGATTGTAGGCGGCGGAGTTGGAAAAGTTGGCGGCAAGGGGCTGCGGGCGGTGCGCGAAAAATTCCGGCCCGAACCCACCCGATCGGCGGAGCAGAGGGGTATCAAGGACGAGAATCGACCGAAGTGCAAGGACCCGGTTGATCCGGTATCCGGAGAAATGCTGGAGATCCGTACGGATCTGGCCATTCCCGGAATCTTGCCCCTTGAGTTCAAACGACGCTATCGGACTCGATCGGACGATCATGGATTGCTCGGTCACCGCTGGTCGGACAACTGGTCGCAGCGATTGACGTTCGATGGTGGCCGCTTCGTGAGATTCCACGACGGCGCTGGCCTGGTGATCGGCTTTGACGCGCCGGATATGGCGCTCAACGGCATCAACCTTCGTGAGCCGCGTTATCGGCTGGTCGGAAGCCGACTCGAACCGCGCATCTTCGATCGTGACACGCGACAACTGCGTATTTTCGCGCCGCTCGTCGACGGGCGCTCGTCTCGCCTCGAACGGGTCGAGGACCTCGACGGCAACGCGATCGTTCTTTCCTACGATACTGCTGGCCGTTTGAGCGGCATGGTCCATAGCGATGGCTATCGGCTCGAGATTGCCTATCCTGGCCGCGACCGTCAGCTGCAACGGATCGTTCTCCATGATGCGGACGGTGGTTCCAGAACGCTTGTGGGCTACGACTACCAGAACGGCATGCTTACCCATGTGGCGAGCTTCCAGTTTGGGCAGTTCTATTACGCGTACGACGAACACGGCTGGATGACCCAATGGCGGGATACAGACCAGACCGATGTTCGATATCGGTACGACACCGCTGGTCGTGTAGTCGAAACAGGTACACGGCAGGGCTATCACACGGGCCGATTCATCTACGAAGCCGGCTGCACACGCGTGATTGACGTCGATGGCGAATGGACCTACGCCTATAACGACGAAGGCCTTGTAACGGCCGAAACTGATCCGCTCGGTCATTGCACTTACTCCGAATGGGAGCTTGGTCGTTTGATGGCCCGGATTGATCCGCTTGGCCGACGGACGGACTATCGATACGACGAGCGAGGCCAACTGACTTCGGTCGTCGAAAGCTCGGGGAGGACGGTTGACTTCGACTATGACGATGAGCAGCGCCTAACCGGGGCGCGCTTGCCGAACGGCGGCACGATCAAGCTCGAGTACGACCATCTGTCTCGGTTGATTGCACGGACCGAGCCGGACGGCAACAAAACGACCTATCGCTATGGGCCCCGTGGCGAACTGCTGCGAGTAGTTCAAGGTGATCGCGAGACACGCCTGGACTACGATGACCGGCTGCGGCTGACCGACATCGAGTTGCCAACGGGTGCGCGCTTTAGGCGCAAGATAGACGCGCTGGGCCGGCTGCTGGAGGAAACGTCGCCCGACGGGCATGTGACGCGTTACGACTATGCTGACGGCCCGGCAAATCCGCGCGGTCTGCTGAGCGCCGTTACGCGCCCCGATGGCTCGGTATCGAGGGCACGCTATAACAGCGAGAGCCTGCCCGTCGAGTGGATCGATCCGCTAGGACGTACGATCCAGCGAACCTACGGTCCATTCGATCTGCTGACGGCGTCGATCGACGCGGCCGGACATGCAACGCGTTTTGAGTACGACCATGCGACCCGGCTGACGAAGGTTATCAATGCGCTGGGAGAGACTTACACGTACCGCTACGACGCGGCCGGGCGTCTCGCGGCCGAAATTGACTGGGGAGGCCGCGCGACCGAATACGACCGCGATGCCGTCGGTCGCCTGCTGACGAAGACACTGCCCGACGGTGGCCAGTGGCGCTATACGTACGATGCATCCGACCGACTCATCGAGATCGATGCCGGCGACGTGAAGCTTGCCTACCGCTACGATGCGAGCGGCCGATTGGCGTCGGCGGAGGTCCAGGGTGAGCACACTCATGTGACGCGCTTTGCCTACGACAGGAATGGCCGCTTGATCGGCGAAGATCAGCATGGCGAACTGTTGCGGCACGTCTACGACGCCGATGGACAACGCCGTCTGCGGATGACACCTAGGCGCGAGACCACCTATGCGTACGATGTATCCGGGGCTTTGACGCAAGTCGGGCAACTGACGATCCGGCGTGATGGGTTAGGGCGCGAGATTGGCCGCGAGGCGGGAGATTTTGTCGCGCAGCAACAGTACGATGCGCTCGGCCGGATACGCCGGCAGATTGCGGGGCCTGCCGTAGCCTTCGATGCCTTGCAAGCCGATCCGGCCCGTGCGCTGGAGCAATTGACGCGGCAGGTCTATCACTACGACGCAGCCGGGCAACTGGAGCGAGTCGACACCGGCGCGGATACGCTCACCTACCAGCGCGATGAGCGCGGCCAGATCATCTGCGCAGAAAGTCTGCTGCAGCCGAGCGAGCACTTCCGCTACGACGCTGTGATGAACATTGCCGCGCACGGGCAACGGGCACCCGTGGATGCCCACCACTATCGCCGCGGAGGTCTGCCGGAACAGGTTGGCTACGCACGCTATAAATACGATGCACGTGGCCGCACGATCGAGAAGACGGTCGAACAGCCGGGGGTCAGGCCGAAAACGTGGCAATACACGTGGGACGGGCTCAATCGGCTCGTGAGGGTCGTTACGCCCGAGCGCGGTGTTTGGGCGTATCGCTACGACGCTTTCAATCGCCGGATCGAGAAGCAGCAAGTCGGTGGCCGCGAAACGGTGAAGTTCCTGTGGGACGGTCCGATGCTTGCCGAACGCTGGATCGAGCAGCGCGACGGCACGACGGGCCAAGTCGTGACCTGGCATATCGAGCCGGGCAGTTTTTTGCCGCTCGCGCAGGAGACAGACGATGGTCTCTTCCCTATCTTGACGGATCAAATAGGCCGGCCGAAGACGGTGTTCGATGAACAGGGGCGACCCGTCTGGAAAGCCGCCTATTCGTTATGGGGAAAGTTGTTGCCGGTCAAGCGACCAGCCAATGACGCGGACTGCGGCGCGACTTCAATCGATACGACTCTGCGCTTCTCCGGTCAATGGGCGGATGACGAGACGGGACTGAACTACAACCTGAACCGGTATTACGATCCAGATTCTGGACAGTACCTAAGCGCGGACCCGATCGGACTGCTTGGTGGAGCTCGGACGCAAGCGTACGTGCATGATCCCTCCCAATGGATTGATCCGTTGGGTTTGCAGGGATGCAAGCCAGCAGGAAAGAAGATCAGTATGCGAGCCTATCGCTATGAGATGCCGGAGCGATTCGACACAACGTGGGACGCGCACGAATGGAACGTTGCGGCACGGCATCGATACACCAAGAAAGGTCTGGGTGGCGTCTATGGTGCGGATTCGCCCGCGACCGCTCTTGCTGAGGTGACGCATTGGGATGTCGATCTGTCGACACGGGAATTGATCAGCAAGGACGTGACGCTTAATAATGTCTTGGATTTGACGGACCCTAGCGTGCGAAAGCAAACTGCGGCGGCAATGGATATGCCGTTCACACTTGAAGACATCACCGGGAACAACTACGAATACACTCACAAACTGGGGGACTGGGCCAGCCAGAACGGCTATGATGGAATTCTTGCGCCGTCGGCACGGAATCCCGATGGTGCCAATTTAATTTCCTTTGGAGGGTTCTGATTTGAATCAGCTAGAACAGTATTATGCAGGCGACGATAGCTGGAAGGAGTTCTCCGATCTTTTCGCGAAATATAAGGATTTGCCAGAGGTCCAGAATCTCGCCAAGGATCTAAATGGTCAACTTGATCTTGCTTATACGATCTACTGGGTTGCTGGGCCGAAGTCTGCACAGAAGTGGATAAATTCGAGTGTCCCGGCGCTCGACAATATTCGCCCCATAGATTGCACTGGAAACCCAGAGTTGATTAAGCGCTTGCGCGAATGTCTAATGCGCATGCCGTCTTAACGGCGCTGGCTTGATCGTGTATACCGATTGCTCCGGCAAGGTCACGCGGTTTGCATCGCGGTTTGCGTATGACGCACGCGGTGCGCTCACGCGGGTGACCGATGCGGCCGGGCAGGCTACCGTGTGCGAAACGGATGCGATGGGGGGCACGGGGATCGGGACGGTCGATGGTGCGCGTCTAACGTTTCGGTACGATGCGGCGGGGCGTCTCGTCGAGGTCATTGATGCGAATCAGGGCAGCACGCGCTACGAAGTCAATCCGCGGGGATTGCTCTCGTCTCGAACGGATGCGGCTGGGCGGGTCGTGCAGTTCGGCTATGACGAGGCGTACCGGTTGGCGAGCCTGACCGACGAGAACCGTGAGACTTATCGCTTTCAGTATGACCGTCGCGATCTCGTTTCCGCGCAGATTGGTCTCGATGGACACAAGCGTGCGTACGAGTACGACGTTTGCGGGCAAGGCACGATCGTGCGCGACGGGCAGATCGAGACGCGATACGAACGCGATGTGATCGGGCGGTTGACGGCGAAGCACGTCGCGCACGAACGTTGCGAATACCGGTATGACGAGGCGGGCCGGATCACATCGGCCGAGTTGTACACGCTCGCCGCGCGCGGACCATCGCTGAAGAATCGCGTCAGCCTGAAGTACGACAAGCGTGGAGAAGTCGTCGAGGAATACACGCCGACCGGCTGGCTCGCACACACCTACGACGAGCTTGGCAACCGCGTCAGCACGACGATTTCTGGCGGGCGCACGATCGATTGGCTGCATTCCGGGTCGGAGCACGCGCACCAGATTCGTTTCGACGGTGCCGCGGTTGCGGACATCGAACGGGATGATCTGCATCGCGAGGTGCTGCGGACGCAGAGCAAGCTGATGAGCCATTTCGGGTATGACGCAGTGGGGCGCCGTGCTCGACAAACCGCACAGCACGGTACGGCGGGCGGCGAGTTGCTTGCGAAGCAGTGGCACTACGCCTGCTGCAGGCGACGTGATCAGAAGCGCGATCAACGCTACGGCGCGACGAGCTATCGGTATGACCCGACGGGGCGCATCGAACAGGCGGCGGGCCGGGATTGCCGTCGGAAGTGTTTCGCTGGGATGCGGCGGCTAACCTGGTGTCGAGCGATCACCCGGGTGGCTACGTCGAGCACAACCGGCTCAAGGTATTCGAGGACAAGCGCTTCGAGTATGACGTGTATGGGCGGCGGATCTGGAAGCTCAATGGTAGTTATCCCTCAGCCCGGAGGGTGTGAGAATCTATACTGACGGTAGCGCTGCTCTGGCGCCAACGGCACAAGGAACAGGGATTGTTGAATGCCAAATGAGATTTTGAATAGTATCGATTCGGAGATATCCAAGCCGGGCTTTTTCGATTTTTTTGCTAGACTGGATTTCGATGGCCTACTTGGCAAAAGGGATGCCGCATCATTCGACGATCACTGGATGCAGGCATTTAACGAGGTCGATAGACTCACCCTCGTGGCTGACGACAAGAAATTCTTGGATTCTATTAGAGAGAAGGCATTCAAACTCTCGTTTCGAGTCTCGGGAAATTCCGACATCGCCGGAAGAGTTTCAGACGACGTCGAACTGATCGCAAAGAGCATGTTGGCAGGGAAACCGGATAGCTGGCCCGTTAGGGTTTTGTGGAGCAGCTATAAAATGGGGACTTTCCCGCTGAATGAGGATGACGGGGACGTGGAATGTGGCTGATCAACGATGCGTGTTTTGTCCCGGGCGCGCAAGGCGCGGATTGATATTGAGCCGGGCAGGCGTAATCATCACGCACATGAAAAGGCAACGCCGCGAAATGCGACCGCGCTGCGCAACGTCGCGCAGCGCGCCGGGCAGGGTAGACCGGCCGTAAGCGGCCGCTACCCCGAAATCCCACCTCACCAAGCAATATCGCAAGACGACCGCGACGTCCTCGCACCACCGGTAGCCGTGCACTTCGTCCCCGATCCATTGTCATAAAACGTCCGCGTCTCTGGCTGCGGCACCGACGGATCGAACGGATTCGGCGCCCCGTGAGGACCACGCGGCGCATCGTACGGCCGCTGCGGCGCATACGAGCCGCCACGACCAGCAGGCCGAGAACCGTTCGCGCGCAGGTATTCATGCCAGTTTTGCTCGCGCTGCTCATACCCGGGCACTGCGCGACCCAGACTATCGTTCCCGCCCGCGCCGAGCGCGACGCGGTTCGGCGGCAAGACGAAATCGGGTTCACGCCCGGAAGAAGCGGGCAGCGGCGCCACCAGCGCATCACTCGTTACCCGCAATGGCCGCGTATCCGGCGTATCGAACGGGCTACGTTCGGCAGGCGCGGCGAACTGTACGCGTGGGCGGCTCATCCTCACCGCGCGCCCGTCATCCCGAGCAGCCGCACGCCGCTCCGAGCGAAACACATTGGCACCGGCCGACCGATCGGTCAGCGTATCGCGTCCCGAAACATGGGCAGCAGAAACAGAAAGCGCGCACGCGATCGCGGCGGCGGAAGAGAGGCGGACTGGGCAATTCATGGGCGATCCGAAGCAGGTGATGTGCATTGAACAAAAACGGCAGATCACTGGCTGGCGGCTGAGCGACGAGGGGGCGTCGAAGCGGCCCTGAAGCGACTGCGAGGCGCGGCGAACGCGACTTGCAGGGAGGCTGGCTGGATTGCAGAAGCGAGCTCGTATTATTTCATGAAAATATCAAAAAGCTTTCATATTGTTTAGTTTTTCAGATAAACAGTAATATTTGCCGCCTCACTGAGCGCCCCGTCCTGGTGCGTGCCAACACAATCATCAGTCGATTGATCCCCAGCGACCAGGGCCCTTGGCAACCTAAAAAATGCATCACCGGGAAATCCCCGTCGCCGAACGCCAAGCCCAGAAAGGAACCCGCTCCCACCTTCTTGCCAAAATAGCAACCCGATTGCACCCGAAGCAAACGTTGTCGCCGCGTCGCGGTTGCGCCCCCATCGCCACCCACCCATCTCAAAAACGTACGTGTTTTCCCTCAATCGACAGGCATTTTTGACAGACGATTGAAAAACGCCCATATAATTTCGACTGCCTTGCCAATGGCTGTCGGACCATCCCTCCGAACGAGCGATTTGGCAAGCGGGGCAGGCGAAACGCTTGCGCAATGCAAGACGCATCACGATGTCTTTCCGAACCAGACGTCCCCTTCGGGGACTGCAAGAGCCGGGCCCCGCTACGCAACATTCCGCCGGAGTTCCGTCTTCTATGTGTCTCGGGCGTGTCCCAGTCCTCGCCCCGGGTGCTGTTCGATTGCGCAAGTCATGCCGCCTTTGCCCGTATGACTAAACAACATCGAGGAGCTCCCAGATGACGCTGTCCCGTCTTACGTCCATTTCCGTCGCCGCCGTGCTGTTCGCCGCCGGCGCCGCCGCCGCGCAAGCGGAAACCGTGAAGATCGCCATCGCTGGTCCGATGAGCGGCTCGGTCGCCCAATACGGCGACATGGTGAAGGCCGGCGCGCTGACCGCGATCGAACAGATCAACGCGGCAGGCGGTGCGGGCGGCAACAAGTTCGAAGTGGTGATGATGGACGACGCGTGCGAACCGAAGCAGGCCGTCGCCGTTGCCAACAAGATCGTCAGCCAGAAGATCAAGTACGTGATCGGTCACGTGTGCTCGGGTTCGACGATTCCCGCGTCGGACATCTACGAGAACGAAGGCATCGTGATGGTCACGCCGTCGGCCACCGCGCCGCAACTGACGGAAGGCAAGAAGCGCCACTTCATTTTCCGCACGATCGGCCGTGACGACCAGCAAGGCCCGGCCGCCGCGCACTACATCATCAACAACGTGAAGCCGAAGAAGGTCGCGGTCCTGCACGACAAGCAGTCGTACGGCCAGGGCATCGCGTCGTCGGTGAAGAAGGACCTCGAAGCCGCGAAGATCCCGGTCGTGCTGTTCGAAGGCATCAACGCCGGCGATTCGGACTACTCGGCGATCATCACGAAGCTGAAGTCGCAAGGCGTCGATTTCGTCTACTTCGGCGGCTACCACCCGGAAATGGGCCTGCTGATGCGCCAGGCGCGCGAGCAGGGCGTGAAGGCGACGTTCATGGGGCCTGAAGGCGTGGGCAACAAGGACGTGACGGCGATCGCCGGCCCGGCTTCGGAAGGCATGCTCGTGACGCTGCCGGCCGACTTCTCGGCCGATCCGGCCAACGCGGCGCTCGTGAAGGCGTTCGCGGACAAGAAGCGCGACCCGAACGGTCCGTTCCAGATGCCGTCGTACGCCGCGGTGAAGATCATCGCCGACTCGATCGCGGGCGCGAAGACGACCGACCCGACGAAGGTCGCCGCGTACATGCACAAGACGACGTTCGACACGCCGATCGGCAAGGTCGCGTATGACGCACAGGGCGACCTGAAGGCGTTCAAGTTCGTCGTGTACACGTGGCACAAGGACGCGACGAAGACCGCCGCCAAGTAACAACGGAGTACCCGCCCGCGCACCCGCCCTGTCCGAAACCCGGACGGGGCGGGTGCGTATTGGCCGCGCATCTGCCCCATGCGCGCCAGCGGGCGGCCCGAGACGACACCGTGCGTTGCGCGCGGCCGAGCGCCGTGATCCGGCGACGGCATGCGACCCAGCGCCAACGGGAGCTTCCCGCACATGACTGACTTCTTTCCTCAATTCGCCCAGCAGCTGGTCAACGGCCTGACGCTGGGTGCGATCTATGCGTTGATCGCCATCGGCTATTCGATGGTCTACGGCATCATCGGCATGATCAACTTCGCCCACGGCGAGATCTACATGATCGGCGCGTACGTGGGCCTCGTGACCCTGACGGCCATCGGCATCTCCGCCGGCTACCCGCTGCCGCTCGTGCTCGGCGCCGCGCTGATCGTGTCGGTGATCGTCACCGGCCTGTACGGCTTCGCGGTCGAGCGCGTCGCGTATCGCCCGCTGCGCGGCGGCCCGCGCCTCGTGCCGCTGATCTCCGCGATCGGCATGTCGATCTTCCTGCAGAACTACGTGCAGATCGGCCAGGGCGCGCGCGACGTGTCGGTGCCCGTGCTGATCTCCGGCGCATTCGACATCCATCTCGGCGGCGACTACGACGTGACGATTCCGTATGCGCGTCTGCTGATCGTCTGCGTGACGATCGTGCTGATGATCGCGCTCACGCTGTTCATCTCGCATTCGCGGATGGGGCGTGCGTGCCGTGCGTGCGCGGAAGACATGAAGATGGCGAACCTGCTCGGCATCGACACGAACCGCGTGATCTCGTTCACGTTCGTGCTCGGCGCGATGCTGGCGGCCGTCGGCGGCGTGCTGATCGGGCTGACGATCGGCAAGCTGAATCCGTATATCGGCTTCGTCGCGGGCATCAAGGCGTTCACCGCCGCGGTGCTCGGCGGGATCGGCAGCATTCCGGGCGCGATGCTCGGCGGCGTGCTGCTGGGCCTCGCCGAAACCTTCGCCGCGGGCTACATGCCGGCCGAGTACAAGGACGTGGTCGCGTTCGGCCTGCTCGTGCTGATCCTGCTCTTCCGCCCGACCGGCCTGCTCGGCAAGTCGGACATCGAAAAGGTTTGAGGGAGACGCAGATGAGTCAAGTCATTTCCGTTCGCCGCCCGGCCGCCGACGCGTCGTTCGGCCAGGCGCTGAAGAACGCCGTGGCCGCCGCGATCCTGACGGCGATCCTCACGATTCCGGTGCTCGGGCTGCAACTGAAGCTCGACGGCTATCAGGTGGTGCTGACGCCGCACTGGCGCCCGGTGTGGATCGCGGTCGCGGCCGTGTTCCTGTTCCAGTTGTTCAAGCCGTGGCTGATGCGCGCGAAAGCGGTCGTGAAGCTGCCGGCGGCGCCGACGATGGGCGCGCGGCAGCAGCGCGTGATCATCTGGGTGCTGCTCGCGGTCGGCCTCGTGTGGCCGTTCTTCGGCTCGCGCGGCGCGGTGGACGTCGCGACGCTCGCGCTGATCTACGTGATCCTCGGCCTCGGGCTGAACATCGTGGTCGGTTTCGCGGGGCTGCTGGATCTCGGCTACGTCGGGTTCTACGCGGTCGGCGGCTATACGTACGCGATGCTGAACCAGTATTTCGGGCTGTCGTTCTGGGAATGCCTGCCGATCGCGGCGATCGCCGCGGCGACGTTCGGCTTCCTGCTCGGCTTCCCGGTGCTGCGGTTGCGCGGCGACTATCTGGCGATCGTCACGCTCGGCTTCGGCGAAATCATCCGCCTGCTCGCGAACAACCTGACGAGCCTCACCGGCGGCCCGGACGGCATCTCGAGCATTCCGAAGCCCACGGTGTTCGGCTTCGAGATGGCGCGCTCGGCGAGCGTCGAAGGCGCGAAGACCTTCCATGAACTGATCGGGCTGGAATACAGCGGCGAGCACATGGTGATCTTCCTGTACCTGATCGCGCTGCTGCTGGTGGGCTTCACGCTGTTCGTGACGAGCCGCCTGATCCGCATGCCGATGGGCCGTGCGTGGGAAGCGCTGCGCGACGACGAGATCGCGTGCCGTTCGCTGGGTCTCAACCCGACGCGCATCAAGCTGTCGGCGTTCACGCTCGGCGCGGCGTTCGCGGGGATCGGCGGCGCGTTCTTCGCGGCGCGTCAGGGCCTCGTGAATCCCGAATCGTTCACCTTCATCGAATCGGCGCTGATCCTCGCGATCGTCGTGCTCGGCGGGATGGGCTCGCAGCTCGGCGTGATTCTCGCGGCGATCCTGCTGACCGTGCTGCCGGAAGTCGCGCGCGGGTTCGCCGAGTACCGGATGCTGATCTTCGGTCTCGTGATGGTATTGATGATGATGTGGCGTCCGCAGGGCCTGTTGCCCGCGAGCCGTCCCCACGTGGAGCTGCCGCAATGAGCGCGAATGCAGAACTGTTGAAGGTGGCCGGGCTGCAGATGCGCTTCGGCGGGTTGCTCGCGGTGGACGGCATCGATTTCGACGTGCGCCGCGACGAGGTGTTCGCGATCATCGGGCCGAACGGCGCGGGCAAGACCACGGTGTTCAACTGCGTCGGCGGCTTCTACAAGCCGACCGGCGGCGACGTGGTGCTCGACGGCCACGCGATTGGCGGGCTGCCGAGCCACAAGATCGCGTTGAAGGGGCTGGTGCGGACGTTCCAGAACATCCGGCTGTTCAAGTCGCTGACCGTCGTCGAGAACCTGCTCGTCGCGCAGCATCGCAAGGTGAAGGCCGGGCTGCTGCACGGCCTGTTCGCGACGCCCGCGTATCGTCATGCCGAGCAGGCAGCGCTCGAACGCGCGGCCGTCTGGCTCGACCGGATGGGGCTGACGTCGGTCGCCAACCGGCCGGCCGGCACGCTGTCGTACGGGCACCAGCGGCGTCTGGAGATCGCGCGCTGCATGATCACCGAGCCGCGCCTGCTGATGCTCGACGAGCCGGCGGCGGGCCTCAACCCGCAGGAAAAGATCGAGCTGCAGCACCTGATCGACAAGCTGCGCCGTGAATTCGGCGTGTCGGTGCTGCTGATCGAACACGACATGAGCCTCGTGATGGGCGTGTCCGACCGCATCCTCGTGATGGAGCACGGCCGGCCGATCGTGATCGGCACGCCGGAAGCGGTCCGCAACGACCCGCGCGTGATCAAGGCGTATCTGGGGGAAGAGTGATGCTGAAGCTGGAACAGGTCCATACGCACTACGGCGCGGTCGAAGCGCTCGCGGGCGTGTCGATCGAAGTGAACAAGGGCGAGATCGTCACGCTGATCGGCAGCAACGGCGCCGGCAAGACGACGCTGATGATGACCGTGTGCGGCACGCCGCGCGCGTCGTCGGGCCGCGTGCTGTTCGAGGGCAACGACATCACCGCGATGTCGACGCACCAGATCATGCGGCAGGGAATGGCGATTTCTCCGGAAGGGCGGCGCGTGTTCCCGAGCCTGACGGTGCTCGAGAACCTGAAGATGGGCGGCTTCTTCGCGAGCCGTCACGAGATCGACGACGGCATCGAGCACGTGTTCAAGCTGTTTCCGCGCCTGAAGGAACGCGCGGCGCAGCGGGCCGGCACGATGTCGGGCGGCGAGCAGCAGATGCTGGCGATCGGCCGCGCGCTGATGAGCAAGCCGCGTTTGCTGCTGCTCGACGAGCCGACGCTCGGCCTCGCGCCGCTCGTGATCGCGCAGATCTTCGACATCATCCGCACGATCCGCGACGAAGGCGTCACGGTGTTCCTCGTCGAGCAGAATGCGAACAAGGCGCTCGGTGTGGCCGACCGCGGCTACGTGCTCGAAACGGGGCGCGTGGTGCTGGCCGACACGGGCGCGAACCTGCTCGCGAACGACCGCATCAAGCAGGCGTATCTCGGCGGTTGACGAGAGAAAGCCCGCCGGCCTGCAACGGGCCGGCGGCAGTTTTTCCGGCGGTTCACTTCTGCTTGCAAGGCCGGGTTCCCGGCCTTGTCTTCGTTATCCGATCCTGAACGTGCTTTTCAATACGTCGCGCAGATGCAGCGCGGCGCGATTGCTGTCGTCCGTCAGCACCGTGATCAGGTGCGGCGGCAGATCGGGCAGCACGATGCCGGCGACGTGGCTCGTCAGGTTGCCCGACACGCGATCGTGCTCGATCAGGCCGACCGCCAGCCCGTTCGCGATACACGCTTCCACGGCGGGAGAGCTGGCGCTTTCGAGCAGCATCCGGTGCGCGATCTTCGCCTTCTTCAGCGCATTCAGCGCGGTGTCGCGGTACGGGCAGCCCTGCAGTTGCACCGCGATCGGTAGCGGCGCATCGGGATTGAACTTGAAGGTGCGCGCGGCGACCCACACCGGATGCGTCTTGCTGAGCAGTTCGGCGTGCTGCAGCGCTTTCGGCACCACGGCGATCGTGATGTCGAGCTGGCCACGCGAGAACAGCAGTTGCAACTCTTCGCTGGAGCGCGCTTCGACCGTCAGTTCCAGCAGCGGCCGGTCGGCGGCGAAGCGCGGCAGGAATTCGGCCATGAAGTGCGCGGCGTAGGAATCGGGGATGCCGAGCCGCAGCTTGCCGGTCAGCATCTGCGGCGACAGCGATTCGACGAGCCGGTCGTGGCTCAGCAGGAACTCGGTGGTGTCGCTCAGCAGCTTGTGGCCGAACTGCGTGAGTTCGACCGCCTGGTTGTTTCGCGTGAACAGCCGCTGCGCGACCATCTCTTCCAGCTTCTGAATCTGCGCGGTGACCGACGACGGGCTGCGGTTTACATGAACGGCCGCATCCTTGAAGCGGCCGAGCTTCGCGACGGCGTGGAAGGTACGCAGCAGGTCGACGTCCAGGGTACGCGGCATGATTTGGTTTTTCCGAATCAGTGATTCAGGTAATGTCGATTGACGGAATTATTGGGCATCCCATATTCTCGGGTCAACAGGCAGACAACGGCAGGCAGCCGGTCGGGCGTTGCACGCATCCGGGGAACGATTCATGTCGATCAATGATTTTGTCGTAGATGCATTGGTGCGGGACAGGAAGCTGAAGGCGGAGTCGGTATGGACGGTCGAGAATCACGAAAAATATTCGACGTTGCATCGCACGGACGATGATGCGCGGCGGCGGGAAGCGGGGCGCGAAGTCTTTGCGCTGATGCGCAACCTGAACGAGCTGGGCGTGCGAAGCCCGGCGTTGTGCGCGGATCGCGACGGTAACGGGTCGTTACGCGAAGCGATCGGCGCATTGAGCGAGCGGCTCGCGACGTTGTCGCGCGGCCGCCATGTGCATTACATCGAGCTCGGGCCCGAGCCCGTCAAGACGACCGAGTTGATGAAGGCGGTCAGCGGCGGCGGCCCGAACCATCTGCGTTACACGGCCGTCGACATCAACGAGTCGTCGGAAGACGCGATGCGGCACGCGATCATGCCGTTCCTGAAAACGCCGGGCTGTTTCAACTACATCGCCGACGATTACCGGAACGTGCAGTGGAACCATATCGACCTGGGCCAGGACGTGACGTTCATCACGATGCTCGGATTCCAGGAAGGCAACGAGCTGCCGGTGACGATCGGCCGGCTGATTCGCAATCTCGGCGGCAAGTCGACTTACGTCGTGTCGGAGATGCAGTTGCTCGTGGAAGGGCGCGAAGAGCCCATCTACAACTTCTACCAGAACGAGAACATGGTGCGGTTCTCCGAAATCGTCAGCCGGCAGCAGGGTTTCGAGCCGCTCGGCAAGCATCACGTATCGATCGTGCGGCTCAATCTGCTGGGCGACCAGTTCCATGTGGCGGTCACGCTGCAGCCGGTGTCGAAAGCGGGGGCCGACGGGCATCTGATCACCAACGTCTGCCTGAAATACACGCCGGAGCAATTCCGCCACGTTCGCCTGAGCCACGGCAATTGCCGCGTGATCGACGAGCTGCGCAGCGGGGATGGCAGCGTCGTGTACCAGATTGCGCAGTTCAAGGGCTGAATGGCGAAACGTCGACAGCGAGGCACGCGATGAACAAGGGAAATGCATTGCCGGTGTTTGCGCGCGGGTTCGGCCGGGTGAGGCTGGCGCTGCGGACGTCGCTGTCCGTCGGCGCGAACGTCGGCGGCAGGCTCGACGCGTCGACGGAACCGATGCGCTGGTCCAGCGCGTGCCTGCGCGACGGCTACGAGGTGCGCTACCGCCGCAACCTCGACGATCTCGGCTATCGCGACGTGCCGATGCGCGGTACGCGCTCGGATGCGCTGAACGCGGTGTGTCACCTGCGCGGCTTGTTTTCCGACGAAGCGGTCGACGCGTTGCGCGAGATCGGCCGCGCGCTGGAGGGCAGTGCGTCGAGCAGCAACTGGATCATCTCGAAGCGCGTGCGGGCGGTGACGAGCCGCTCGCGGTTCATCGACGACATGATGCACGATCGCGTGTTCCTGCTGCGGGTGTCGCGCCTCGCCGGCGTGCCGTTGATTCCGTACCCGATGGCCAATGCGCGCTCGCAGTTCAATTACTACTATCCGACGGACCAGCGCGACGGCAAGGAACAACTGGGCATGTGGCATACCGACGGCACCAGTTTCGTGCTGAACATCGTGTTGTCGGATCGCGCCGAGTACGAAGGCGGCAACTTTCTGTTCTACGAATCGATGGCGGAGACGTTCGATCGCCACGATCGGGCGCGCCGACACGTCAAGACCGCGAATCTGGACAACGCGGGCGATGCGCTGCTGATCTACGGCAGCAAGCTGTTTCATGGCGTCGAACCGGTTCAGGGCGGGCGTCGCATGTCGCTGGTGCTGTCGTTTCATTGCCCGACCACGCGCGAGGACGACAACGGGTTCTGGCATCTCGCGTCGGACGACGGTATTCCGCGCACCGTCGTCAACTGGCTGGCGCTGCAGCGTGCCCTTCGGGACGACGCCGAATTGCAGTACCTGCGCCTGGGGCTCGAACCGATCCGGCCGGAAGACCTGGGCGACCAGCGTCTGGCTCCGGCCACTTTCTGAGAACCGTCGCGCCATGCAGCTTTTCCTGCTCCAACTCGTTTTCGTCCTGTCGTGGAGTTCCGGGTTCATCGGCGCCAAGCTCGGCGCGGAGACGGCCGGCGCGTTCAATCTGCTGTTCTGGCGGTTCCTGCTCGTCACGCTGTGCCTTGCGATCGTCCTCAATCGCCAGCTCGCGCGTCTGACGCTCGAAAAAATCCGCTATCACGCGGTGATCGGCTTCCTGTCGCAGTTCCTCTATCTGGCCTGTGTGTACGTCGCGATCCAGCATGGCCTGCCGCCGGGCATCGCCGCGATCGTCGCGGCGTTGCAGCCGCTCATCACGGCGGCGATGACGTCGTTCGGCGGCAGCGAGCGCAGCGGGGCGCGCCAGTGGGCCGGGCTCGTCGTCGGGTTCGTCGGCGTAGGCATCGTGATCGGCGGGCAATATGCGCTGCCGGCCGGGTCGGTCGGGATCGTGATGTACCTGCTGCCGCTGGTGTCCGCGTTCGGACTGTCGATCGCGACGATCTATCAGCGCCGCCGCGCGCTGACGGCCGCGCGCAGCAACGAGGACGGGCTGTTCCTGCCGCTGTTCGTGCAGGGTTGCGTGAGCCTCGTGCTGTTCGCGGCGTGCGGGCTCGTCACCGGCGACCTGCATGTGCCGACGCAGCCGAACGTGTGGGTGTCGGTCGTGTGGCTGACGGTGTTCTCGACTTTCATCGCTTACCTGTCGCTGTGGGCGCTCCTCAAACGCATGCCCGCGACGCGCGTGGCGACGCTCGTCTATCTCGAACCGCCGGTGACGCTGCTGTGGGCCGCATGGATGTTCGGCGACCGGATCGAGGTGACGACCTACGTCGGCATCGTCGTCGTCGCGATCGGCGTCTGGCTGGCCGGCAAGCACGGCGCGCGGCCCGCGCGGCCGCGCTGCGCGGACATGGAGACGGCCGGCCGCTGACGCACTGGTTGCGCGCGCGATTCCGGTGTAGCTTCGCGAGACTGCCCGACTCGTGAAGGAACCCGATGAAAGTCAAACGGATCGTCGCCAACGTCGATACGCGCTCGATCGACGACGCCAGGCGCTTCTACCAACGGATCTTCGGTCTCGACCTGCTGATGGACCACGGCTGGATCGCGACCTACGGCAACGCCGAGCAGATGGACGTGCAGATCAGCTTCGCGTCGCACGGCGGATCGGGCACGCCGACGCCCGATCTGTCGATCGAGGTCGACGATGTCGATGAAGCGCTCGCGCGGGTTCGGGCGGCCGGCATGTCCGTCGAATACGGGCCGGCCGACGAACCGTGGGGCGTACGGCGGTTTTACGTGCGCGACCCGTTCGGCAAGCTCGTCAACGTGCTCGCGCATCGCTGAGCCGGCGACGGGAGTCGGGTACGCCGGCGTTCACGCATGCAGCGCCAGCCCCTTCACCGCCTTGTCGACGGCCTTCTTCGGCCCGTGCAGCGCCAGGCCGACCAGATCGGGATTGTCCGCATCCTCGGCGCGGAACGCCGCGCGGTTGGCCGCGTCGTGCCCGGTCGAAAACATCGCGCGCACGTAGGGCACGATCGTCAGTTCGCGCGACAGCGCCTGCCGATGCGCGGCCTGCAAGCCGTTCAGGTCGGCCGCGAACACCAGCATCGGCTGGCCCAGCATCCGGCTGTAACGGCGCCCGGCCGCATCCTCGTAAGGCTCGCCGAGGGCGTCCGGCGCACCGGCCGCGACACCCGTCGCGAGAAACGCGACCACGTTGAGTTTCTGCCACGCCGCTAGATCGTCGCGCACGATCAGCGCTACTTTGGTATCGAACATGCTTGCTCCTGGTTGGAGCGCTCATGATCGGACGGCGCGCGCGATCAGTCTGGAACATTTGTGCAAAGTTGCCGGTACGCGGCCGGCGTGATCCGGTACGCGCGGCGGAACCAGCGGCCGAGGTGGCTCTGGTCGGCGAAGCCGACGTCGGCGGCCGCCTGCGCGGGCGTGCGGCCGGCGGCGAGCAGCTTGCGCGCGGCACGCAGCCGCAGGCGCACGAGATACGCGTGCGGCGACGTGCCGAACGCACGCTGGAACATCCGCGTCAGCCGGAACCGGTCGATGCCGGCGACGCTCGCGAGTTCGTCGAGGCCGAGGTTGCCGTCCATGTGTGCGTGCAGCAGGTCGCGCACGCGCGCGATCGCGGGCGGCACGACGGCGCTTTCCAGCGCGAGCGGGCCGCCCAGCTGGCTGCCGAGCCGCATCAGCAAGCGGTCGAGCGTCTGGTCGCGTGCGAGCCGGCCTTCGTTGTCGTGGATCGCGAAGAACGCGTTCCGGATCGCGTCGACGAGGCCGCGATCGTCGACGAGCGTATGGCCGAACGTCGCTTCGACGCTGCCGAGGCCCGGCAGGTCGAGCCGGCGCGCGGCGCGCTCGACCCATGCCTGCGGCAGGTACAGCATCCCGTACGTGAAGCCGCCGGCTTCGGGCGCGTGGCCATCGTGCATCGCGCCCGGCTCGATCAGGATCGCGCGGCCCGGCACGCTGGTATGCAGCGAGCGGTGGCACTGGAAGCGCTGCACGCCCTGTTCGGTGAAGCCCACCAGCATGTCGTCGTGGTCGTGCGCATCGTACGCATGGCCGGTGAAATGCGCGTGCAGGCTTTCGATGCCGGTGTCCGCATCGCGGCGCGCGACGAGCCAGTGGTCGGTCGTGCCGGTTCGGTTCGTCGCGGTCGTCATCGGGTTCCTCGCACGTCGTCATCGCGTGACGGGATGGATCCGCAGCCGGCGAGGCGACGGGGGCGGGCGGTGCGGTTCATGGTTCGATCGCTATCTGTTCGTCGCGCGCGTATTGCGCGGGCGGGCGGCCGACATGCCGCGTGAACGCGACGCTGAAGGTGCTCGCGGAGCGGTAGCCGACGCGCGCCGCGATTTCCGCGATGCGGCCTTCGTTGCGGCGGAGCAGATCCTTCGCGAGCGCCATGCGCCACGTCAGCAGGTACTCCATCGGCGCGACGCCGACCGCGCGGCTGAAGCGCTCGAAGAACGTCGAGCGCGACAACGCGGCCTCCTTCGCGAGCTCGACGATCGTCCACGGGTGCGCGGGGCGTTCGTGCATCCGGCGGAGCGCGGCCGCGAGGCGGCTGTCGGCGAGCCCGCGCACGAGGCCGGGAGATGCGTGGGTGCCGGTCGTGAACCGCAGCGCCTCGATCAGCAGCACTTCCAGCAGGCGCGCGAGCACGATCTCGCGGGCCGGCCGCTGTGCGTGCGACTCGTCGCGCACCAGTTGCACGAGCGTGGTCAGCCGCGGCTCGCCGCGTACGTGCACGAAGCGGGGCAGCAACGACACCAGCAGCGATGCATCGGGCGAACCGAAACTGCAGTTGCCGACCATCATCCGCGTATCGATCGGGTTGGTCGGGTCGCCGATCCGGTACTCGCCAGGGGCGAGCGGGACGGGCGGCGCGGTTTCGACGCCCGGCGCCGGCGCGTCGAGGCTCGACAGCGCCACGCCGTAGGCCGCCGGAATCAGCACGAAATCGCCGGGCAGCAGCTCGATCGGCGCGTGCCCGTCGATCGCGATCCGGCACCCGCCGTCGAGGACCGCACAGTAGAACGGCTCGCCGGCGACCACGCGATTGATCGCCCACGGGCTCGCGCCGCGCACGTACTTGGCGTGCCGCGCGCCGGGTTGCAGCAGCGTCACGACTTCGGTCAGCGGGTCGCTCATTGCCGGACTCTCGCAAAAGAAAAGCGGATTTTCGATTGTAGCGAATACGGTTCCGGCCATCTATCGTACGGACACATGCTCAACACACCCCAGGAGTTTGCATGAAGACCGTATTGATTACCGGCTGTTCTTCCGGCTTCGGCCTCGAAATCGCGCGCCATTTCCTGGCCCGCGACTGGCGGGTCGTCGCGACGATGCGCAAGCCGGGCGACGACGTGCTGCCGCCGTCGGAGCGCTTGCGCGTGCTGCCGCTCGACGTGACGAACGCGGACAGCATTCGCACCGCGATCGAGGCCGCCGGCCCGATCGACGTGCTCGTCAACAACGCGGGCTTTGGTGCGGCCGCCCCGGCCGAGCTCACGCCGCTCGACACGGTGCGCGCGCTGTTCGACACCAACACGATCGGCACGATCGCGATGACGCAGGCGGTGCTGCCGCAGTTTCGCGCGCGCGGCGCCGGCGTGGTCGTGAACGTCACGTCGAGCGTCACGCTGAAGGCATTGCCGCTCGTCAGCGCGTACCGCGCGAGCAAGGCGGCGGTGAATGCGTTCACCGAATCGATGGCGGTCGAACTCGAGCCGTTCGGCGTGCGCGCGCATCTGGTGCTGCCGGGCCGCGCGCCCGACACGCGTTTCGCGGACAACGCGCGGGCCAACATGCACGGCTTCGACCACGAAGCGTATGCGGAATTCGTCGGCCAGGCCGTCGCGCGGATGCTCGATGCATCGGGGCCGATCACCCATGCGCAGGATGTTGCCGAAGCCGTGTGGCGCGCGGCGACCGATCCGTCGAGCCCGCTGCGGCTGCCGGCCGGCGCCGACGCCGAAGCATGGGCGGCGCAAGCGGCGTGATCGATCGGGAGTCCGTCGCACCGGCAGGTTGAGCCGGCGCGACGGCGCGCGTGAGGTGGGGGGGAGCGTTACAGCACGCGCGTGATCGCCTGCTCCAGCAGCGACAGGCCGAGGTCGATCTCTTCGTCGCTGACGGTCAGCGGCGGCGCGATCCGGAACACGCCGCCCATGCCGGGCAATTGCACGATGTTCATGCTGAGCCCGAGCTTCATGCACTCGCGCGTGATCTTCGCGCCGAGCCCGTCCGCCGGCTCCCTGGTGCGGCGATCCTTGACGATCTCGACGCCGAGCAGCAGCCCGCGCCCGCGTACGTCGCCGATGCAGTCGAAGCGCTCCATCAGGTCGAGCAGGCCGCGCCGCAGCCGCTCGCCCATCGTGTTGGCGCGCGCGACGAGACCGTCGCGCTGTACGACGTCGAGCACGCGCAGGCCGACCGCCGCCGGCAGCGGGTCGGATACGTGCGTCGTGTAGAACAGGTAACCGAGCGCGTGCGCGCGCTCCTCGATGGCCGCGGACGTGACCATCGCCGCGAGCGGCAGCCCGGCGCCGAGCGTCTTCGACAGCGTCAGGATGTCGGGCGTCACGCCGTCGCGCTGGCACGCGAACATCGTGCCGGTGCGGCCGACGCCCGTCTGCGCCTCGTCGAGGATCAGCAGCATCCCGCGTTCCTCGCACTTGCGCTTGAGCGCGGCCATATAGCCTTCCGGCAATTCGATGATCCCGCCCGAACTGAGGATCGGCTCCGCGATGAACGCGGCGAGGTTGCCGCTCGACTGGCGGTCGATCAGGTCGAACGCGTAGTCGAGTTCGGCGAGCGGATCGTACGCACCGTTGCGCTCGAAGCGCGGCCGGTACGCGAACGGCGCCGGAATCGCGAACGAGCCGACCGACGCGGGGCCGACGCCCTTGCGGCCGGCGCTGTACGTGGCCGACGCGGCGGCGCCCGTCATCCCGTGCCACGACTGCGCGAAGCCGACGATCTCGTACTTGCCGGTGACGAGCTTCGCCATCCGGATCGCCGCCTCGTTCGATTCCGCGCCGGTGCTGAGCAGCAGCGCGCGGTCGAGGCCGGCGGGCGTGAGGTCGGCGAGGCGCGTCGCGAGGTCGACGACCGGCCGCGACAGCATCCCGCTGAACAGATGGTCGAGCTTGCCCGCGTATTCGCCGATCACGGAGACGATCTCCGGATGGCTGTGGCCGAGCACCGCGCTCATCTGGCCCGACGTGAAATCGAGGATCGCGCGGCCATCGGCGTCGTAGACGAAGCTGCCTTTCGCGCGCTCGATGATCACCGGTTCGAACGTGCCGCCGTAGCGGACCAGGTGCTGCCTGGCGTTGCGCCAGAAGGTTGCATCGTCGTTCAGGGACATCGGGCGGCTCCGGCAAAAGGGCAGGGATCGCTTGCAGTCTAGGCGCGGGTCTGGTTTGATGGAAACGAATAGTCCTAATGCAAGGTAGAAAAGGAGCTAATACCTTGGCGCTTTCGCTCGACATCGACCTGCTGCGCTCGTTCGTCGTGATCGCCGAGGTGCGCGCGCTGAGCCGCGCGGCCGCGCGCGTCGGCCGCACGCAATCCGCGCTCAGCCAGCAGATGAAGCGGCTCGAGGAAGCGGTCGACCAGCCGTTGTTCCAGCGCACCGGCCGTGGCGTCGTGCTGACGCATCCGGGTGAGCGGCTGCTCGTGCACGCGCAGCGCATCCTGCGGCTGCACGACGAGGCGATGGCCGACCTGTGCGGCACGGGGCTGTCGGGGACGATCCGGTTCGGGTGCCCCGATGATTACGCCGAAGTGTGGCTGCCGTCGCTGCTGCGGCAGTTTTCGAGCCAGCATCCGCAGGCGATCGTCGAAGTCGTCTGCGGGCCGACGCCGCGGCTCGTCGAACACCTGGAGAAGCGCGCGGTCGATCTGGCGATGATTTCCGTGCCGGACGACGGCGCGACCGACGACGTCATTCGCCGCGAGCCGCTGGTCTGGATCGGTTATCCGGGGCTCGAACCCGCGCATTTCGATCCGTTGCCGCTCGCGCTGTCCGATCGCGACACGCTCGATCACCTCGCGGCCTGCGACGCGTTGAATCGCGCCGGCCGCGACTACCGCGTCGCGTATGCGAGCAGCAGTCTTGCCGGGCTGATCGCGCTGGTGCGCTCGGGGCAGGCGTTCGCGGTGATGACGCAGACGGCCGTGCCGGCCGACCTCGCGATCGTCCACGGCGATCCGCGCTTGCCGCCGTTGCCGGCGGTGGGCATTACGCTGAGGTTCGACCGGAAGCGGCCGTCGCATCTGACGGCAGCATTCGCCGAGCATATCCGGCAAACGCTGCCATTGCTTTGATCGTCGACGCGATCAGTCGACCATCGACGAAGCCGACGCCTGCGTGCGGCCCGGACGCTCCGCCGCCGCCTCGCGCACGCGGATCGCCGCCCGCATGCCGGACAGCTTAAGTTCGGTTTCCTGATATTCGTTGACCGGCTCGGAATCGGCGACGATGCCGCAGCCCGCGAACAGCCGGCACGCGCCGCCCGCGATCAGCGCCGAACGCAGCGCGACGATGAAATCGCCGTTGCCGTGCGCGTCGATCCAGCCGATCGGCGCCGCATACCAGCCGCGATCGAAGCCTTCGTGTGCACGGATATGGTCGAGCGCCGGCGCGCGCGGATGGCCGGCGACCGCCGGCGTCGGGTGCAGCGCCGCGACGACCTGCAACAGCGTCGCCTCCGCATTCAGCGTCGCGCGAATCGGCGTGCTCAGGTGCTGAAGCTTCGGCAAGCGGTGCAGCGACGGTTGATCGGGCACGTCGAGCTCACGCGACAGCGGCGCGAGCGCGGCACGGATGGCGTCGACGACGAGCGCATGCTCGAGCCGTTCCTTCGCGGACGCCATGAGCGCGGCGCCGAGTGCGCGATCGTCGTCGGGCGTGGCGCCGCGCCGGATCGTACCGGCCAGCGCATGCGTGCGCACGTCGCCGGCCGCGACACGCGCGAGCCGTTCCGGCGTCGCGCCGACGAAGCACGCCCCGTCGCGACGGACCGCGAACAGGTGCGCATGCGCGTCGCGCCGTCGCAACCGGCGCAGCAGCGGCGCGATCGCGACGGGCCGTGCGTACTGTTCGAGCACGTCGCGGGCGAGCACGACCTTGCCGAACGCGCCGTCGTGGATCGCATCCACCGCACGGCGGACTTCGTGCTGCCATTCGCTGGCCTGCAGCGCCTGCGTGTGCAGCAGTTGCGGCGCGTCGTCTTCCGCGGCCGGCGCAAGCGCGCCGAGCGACTCGATCCGCGCGAGGCACGCATGCGCGAGCGCGGCCGGATCGTCGTGAGCGGCGACGACCTGCTGGCAGACGGCCCAGTGCGCATCGCCTTCGCGCACGATCAGCAGCTTCGCCAGCATCATGCTCGCATCGGGAAACGATGCCCAGTGCGCGCTGCGCGGGCCTTGCGCATCGAACCGGAAGCCGCCGACCAGCCGCGGCGGCTGCGGGCCTGCCGTGACCGCGTCGCGCACGAGGGCGCGCCAACGCGCATCGATCTGCGCAAAGCGCGTGTCCCCGGTGGCGCTCAGTTCGGCCGCGCAGTCCCAGCCGTAGAGCGTGACGGACGCATCGCCGGCTTCGTGGAAGCACCACGGCGTCGCGCCGTCGTCCCACGCGGCGATCAGGTCGCAGAAGTCGAGCGGGCGCAGCGGCACCGAGACCGACGCGAGCGTCGGCGTGCCGGTGGCGGCGGCGCGGCGGGCCGCACGCGCGAACGTGTCGTGCAGCAGCGGAAGGCCGGCGTTCATGCGAGCCCCCGCTGTTGTCGCCAGTATTGCGTTTGCTGCGCGATGTACCACGCGATGAGCTGGGCGAACAGCGTCTCGACGTAGTCGGCGTCGAGGCCGGCCTGCTCGGCCCAGCGGCGCCGGTCGGGCAGCATCGCGGCCACCCGTTCCGGCGCGGCGATGCTCGCTTCGTCCGGCTTGAAGCGCGACGCGGCTTTCACGTACTGCATGCGCCGGCCGAGCGCGTCGATGATGTCGGCGTCCAGACGATCGATGGCTTCGCGAATGTCGGGCAGCCCCGTGCAGGCGTCCGGTGTTTTCATGTGTACTCCTTTCCGTAACGAAGGGATTGGTCGATCCGTTCGACCAGATGTGCGATCACCGCCGGGTATTGGTGTCGCAGGTAGAAGTGGTCGCCGTTGAACGTCTCGACGCGGATCGGGCGCGCCGCGACGTCCTGCCACGCATGCGCCTCGTCGCTGTCGAGCTCGGTATCGGCGAGCGGCAGCATCACGCCGAGCGGCGCATCGATGCGCGGCGGCCGCTCGCGCCGATACGTTTCGATCGCGCGGTAGTCGTGGCGGATCATCGGCAGGTAGATCGCGCGCATTTCCGGATCGGCGAGCAGCGCGGCGTGATCGCCGGACAGCCGGGCGACGTCGCCGACGAGCGCGTCGTCGGATTGCAGGTGCAGATCCGATGCGCGCTGGCGATGCGGCGGCGGCAGTGCGGACACCGCCACGTAAAGCGGCGCGGCGCCGCGCGCCTCGAGCCGTACCGCGACCTCGTACGCGAGCGCCGCGCCGAGGCTGTGCCCGAACAGCACGAGCGGCGCGTGCGCATAGCGTTGCAGCGCGTCGGCGGCGGGGCCGGCGAGCGCTTCGATCGAGGGCAGGCACGGCTCGCCGAAGCGTTCCTCGCGGCCCGGATACTGCAGCGCGAGCAGATCGACGTCCCACGGCAGCGCACGGCTCCAGCCGCGAAAGAAATTCGCGGTGCCGCCCGCGTGCGGGAAGCAGACGAGCTGCGCACGCGGGCACGGCGACAGCCGTAACTCGCGAATCCAGTTCGAATCGGTCGGGTGCGCGCTCATGCGGCCGCCTGCAACTGGCGGCGCAACAGGTCGCGCAGCGATTTCTTGCTGGTCTTGCCGATGCCGGTTTCGGGAAAGCGCGGCATGAATTCGATGCGGTCGGGGATCTTGAACGCCGCGAGCCCGCAGTCGCGCAGGTAGCGTTTCAGCACGAGTCGGGACGGGGCAGGCGCGCGCGCGACGACGAACGCGCAGGTCCGTTCGCCGAGCATCGGATCGGGCATCGCGACGACCGCCGCGTCGTGCACCTGCGGATGCGCGAGCAGCAGGTTTTCCACTTCCTCGGCCGAGACTTTCTCGCCGCCGCGGTTGATCTGGTCCTTGTCGCGGCCTTCGACGACCAGGTCGCCGTCCGCGGTGCGCCGCACGCGGTCGCCGCTGCGATAGAAGCCATCGGCCGTGAATGCCGTCGCGTCGTGCGCCGCGAGCCGGTAGTAGCCGCGGATCGTGTACGGGCCGCGTACCTGCAGTTCGCCGATCTCGCCGGGCGCGACCGGTGCGCCGGTTGCGTCGACGATGCGCACTTCGTCGCCGTCCGAGACCGGGCGGCCCTGCGTGTGCGCGATCCGTTCGGGCGCGTCGTCGAGCCGCGTGCAGCAGATCAGCCCTTCGGCCATGCCGAACACCTGCTGCAACCGGCAGCCGAGCACGGGCGTCACGCGTTCGGCCGCGTGGTCCATCAGCCGCGCGCCGCCGACCTGCAGCACGCGCAGGCTCGACAGGTCGGCCTGCCGTTGCGGCTGCTCGTCGAGCCACAGCAGCGCGAGCGGCGGCACGAGCGCGGTATGCGTGACACGTTCCTGCGCAATCAGCGCGAAGCTCTGGTCGGGCTCGGGCCGCGCGGTCGTCACCACCCGGCCGCCCGCGAGCAATGCGCCGATCGTGCCGGGGCAGCACAGCGTGAAGTTGTGCGCCATCGGCAGCGCGGCCAGATAGACGGTGTCGACATCGAACCCGCTCGCGGCGCTGCACGCGCGCACGTTGTACAGGTATTCGCGATGGCGGCGCGGAATCAGCTTCGGCGTGCCGGTCGTGCCGCCTGACAACTGGAAGCACGCGATATCGTCGGCGCGCGCCGCGCAGTCGAGCACGGGCGCCGCGTCGTACAGCGCGTCGAACGACGTGAATGCGTGGTCGTCGCCGGCCATCACGATGTGCTCGAGCGTTGGGCACTCGGCCTGCAAGGCGGCCGCGAGCGGCCGGCAGTCGAAATCGCCGAGCTGCGACGCGCCGAGATAAGCGCGCGCGCCGGCGAAGCGGCAGAACGCGCCGATCTCGTAGTGACGGTGCGCGGGCAGCGCGAGCACCGGCCGCACGCCGAGCTGGAACAGCGCGAAGCACGTCTCGATGAAGCGCGCGCCGTTCGGCAACTGGACGACGACCGCGTCGCCGCGTACCAGGCCGAGGCGCGCGAGGCCGCCCGCGAGGCGGCGAATGCGCGCGAGCAGATCGCGATAGCACAGCCGCAGCGCGCCGTCGACGACGGCGAGCGCGTCGGGATGGCGCTGCGCGCAGGCATCGAGCGCGTCGAAGAACGTCGTGTCCTGCCAGTAGCCGGCGTCACGATAGCGGCGCGCGAAGTCGTCGGGCCAGTCGGGCGCGTCGGCCGGCACGGCCGCCGCCAGGGAGGAAGGGGAGGATTGCATGCGCTGACCTTGGGTTCCGGCAAGTTGTCAGAAAATGTAAATGAGAGGTATTATCATTTGTAACAGGTGCTGCGATAGCGCCGTTTCTTTCGATATCGCGGCAATTTCGTTCGATCGGGCGCCGGTCGCGCGGCACCCGCCCGGCCCGGCCGGACAATCGGCCGGTTGCCGCCGGCGCGCGCCGGTCCGCGCGTGCCGCCTAACCAACGGACCTCCGATGAGATCGACCTCCTTCGCTTCGTCACGACGTCACCCGCCGGTGCTCGTGCCCGGCAATCATCCGGGTGTGGTGCACATCGACACGGGCATGAAACTCATGAGCGGCACGCTGTGCTCGGATAGCCGTGACTGGTACGAGGAGCCGCTCGAAAAAGGGCTGAAGCTCGTCCTCGTGCAGAGCGGGCAGTTGCGCTGCCGCGTGCCGGGCCAGCCCGAGCAATGCATCAAGGGGCCGGGCCTGTGCGTGATCGCCAACGACGGCGAATTCACGACCCACCAGATCTACGACCGCGACGTGCCGCTGCGCTACACGATCGTGCAGCTCGGCCTCGACGCGCTCGACCGCAACCTGAGCCTGCTGCCGGAGAAGATGCTCGCGCCGACGGGCGGCGATCCGCGCATCGTCAGTTGCCCGGCGTCGAAGGCGCTGCAGGCGCTCGCCGTGCAGATCGCCACCTGCCCGTTCGAGGGTGCGGTGCGCGAGTACTACCTGAAGGCGAAGGCGTTCGAGCTGACCGCGCTGAGCGCGCAGTTGCTGGCCACGCAGCGGCAGTCCGCGCCGGCCGACGTGCGGGTCACGTCGTCGGATGTCGAGCGCGTGTATGCGGCGAGCGACATCCTGACGCGCGAGCTCCAGCACCCGCCGACGCTCGATGCGCTCGCGGGCCGCGTCGGGATGAATTCGCGCAAGCTGACGGCCGGCTTCCGCAAGGTGTTCGGCACGAGCGTGTACGCGTATCTGCAGGAATACCGGCTGCGGACCGCGCACGCGATGCTGTGCGCGGAGGATGCGAACGTGTCGACCGTCGCGTACCGCGTCGGCTACAGCCCCGCGCATTTTTCGATTGCGTTCCGCAAGCGCTACGGCATTTCGCCGAGCGATATTCGCGTGTCGCCCAACGCAATGGATCCCGAGGAATTGACGGGCGCGGCGATCTAAAACAACTGACCGGCCGCCTAAAGGAATCGACCGGGCTCATGGGTGTTAATGAGATAGATTCTCATTCACAGGTGGCCGCCGCCGCGCGGACCCGCCGTCGAACGACCCATACAAGGCGTGCCCATGAGCCAGACCGTTGTCGATTCCACTACCGACCATTCCGATCCTTCCTGTTGTTCTCCCACTGACTGTCGCGCGCGGCTCGTTGCGCTGATCGCCGAGCTGCTCGACGAAGCCGTCGACGAGATCGCGTCGCTCGACGATGACGAGGACCTGCTGAGCTGCGGCCTCGATTCGATCCGGTTGATGTATCTGCAGACGCGCTTGAACCGGCTCGGTCATGCGCTGACGTTCGACGCGCTCGCGCGTACGCCGACGCTCGGCGCGTGGACCGCGTTGCTCGCGACTGCGCCGCGTATCGCGCGGGCGGAAGCCGTCGTCGCGGCCGAAGCCGTCGACGTGCACGCGCCGTTCGAGTTGTCCGCGGTGCAGCAGGCGTACTGGCTCGGCCGCGGCGACGGCGAGGTGCTCGGCAACGTGAGTTGCCACGCGTTTCTCGAATTCCGCAGCCGCGCGATCGATCCGGTTCGGCTGGACACCGCGTGCCGGCGCGTGCGCGAGCGTCATCCGATGCTGCGCGCGCGCTTCGACGGCGGCCGCCAGCAGATCGTCGCGGCGCCGGACGCGCCGGTGTTCGCGCACGCGGACTGGCGCGACCGGACGGCGGCCGAAGCGGAAGCCGAATGGGCGTCGCTGCGCGCATTCCACTCGCACGAATGTCTCGACGTCGAGCACGCGCAAGTGTTCATGATGGGGCTGGTGCAGATGCCCGGCGGCGAGGATCGCGTGTGGCTGAGCGTCGACCTGCTCGCGGCCGACGTGGACAGCGTGCGGCTGCTGATGCAGGAGATCGGCGTCGCCTATGCCGAGCCGTCGGCGCTGCCGGCTGCGCCGTCGACGTGGTTCCCGGCCTGGCTCGCGCGTCGCGCGGCCGATACGCGCGATGCGCGGGCCGCGGCGCGCGACGCATGGCAGGCGCGGCTCGCGACGCTGCCGGAAGGGCCGGCGCTGCCGCTCGCCCGTGCGCCGGAAACGATCCGTGCGCCGCGTTTCAGCCGCGTCGCGCATACGCTGAGCACGGACGAGTTGACGCGCCTGCAGGCGCGGGCCGCGCAGCATGGCGTCACGTTGTCGTCGGTGTTCGGTGCGGCATTCGCGGCGGTGCTCGCGCGCTGGAGCGGCCGGCAGGCGTTCCTGCTCAACGTGCCGCTGTTCGACCGGCACGGCGATGCGCCCGATCTGGGCCGCGTGATCGCCGATTTCACGACGCTGTTGCTCGTCGAATGCGACGTGCACGCCGATGCTAGCGCGGCCGACACGGTGCGCGCGTTCCAGCAGCGGCTGCACGGTGCGATCGCGCAGGCCGCGTATCCGGCGCTCGACGTGCTGCGCGATGCGCGTCGGCAGGGCACGCCGCGCGCGGCGCCGGTCGTGTTCTCGTGCAATCTCGGCGACGAGCCGTTCGTGCCCGCTGCGTTCGCGCAGGTGTTCGGCGATCTGCACGACATGATTTCGCAGACGCCGCAGGTATGGCTCGATCATCAGCTCTATCGCGTGCCGGGCGGCGCGCTGCTTGCGTGGGACAGCGTCGACGGCCTGTTCCCGGACGGGATGATCGACGCGATGTTCGGCGCGTATGTCGCGTTCGTGCAGGCGCTGTGCGATCGCGACTGGCGGCTGCCGATCGCGGTCGAGTTGCCGTCCGCGCAGCGGCGCGTGCGCGATGCGCTCAACGCGTTGCCGGCCCCCGGCCGTGCACGCACGCTGCATCACGATTTCTTCGCGCTGGCCGCACGCGAGCCGGCCGCCGTCGCCGTGCGATGCGGCGATCGCGCGGTGACGCGCGGCGAACTGGCCGCGCAGGCGCTCGCGATCGCGGGCGGGTTGCGCGCGGCCGGGATCGGGCACGGCGATGCCGTCGAGATCAGCCTGCCGCGCGGGCCCGAGCAGGTCGCGGCCGTATTCGGCGTGCTGGCGGCCGGCGCGTGCTACGTGCCGCTCGACATCGCGCAGCCGGTCGCGCGCAAGGCGCTGATCGAGCGCGCGGCGGGCGTGAAGGCCGCGATCGTCGACACCGCCTGCGCGGACGGGCCGCTGCCGCATGTCGGCATCGCCGCGCTGCTGCGGCATGTGCCGCTGGCCGCGCCGCTCGAGGTCGCGCCGCGGGCGACGGCTTACGTGATCTATACGTCCGGTTCGACGGGCGTGCCGAAGGGCGTCGAGATGACGCACGCGGCGGCCGTCAACACGATCGATGCGATCGATGCGCTGCTCGGCGTGCGCGCGGACGACCGGCTGCTGGCGGTGTCGGCGCTCGATTTCGATCTGTCGGTGTACGACCTGTTCGGCGCGCTGGGCGCCGGTGCGCAGCTCGTGCTGCCGACGCAGGACGAAGCGCGCGATGCGGCACGCTGGATCGAACTGATCGCGCAGCACCGCGTGACGCTGTGGAACTCGGCGCCCGCGCTGCTGGAAATGGCGCTGGCCGTGCCGGCGGCGCGCGACGCGTGCCGCAGCGTGCGCGCGGCGCTGCTGTCCGGCGACTGGATCGCGCTCGACCTGCCGGCGCGCCTGCGCGAGCGCTGCGGCGACGCCTGTGCGTTCCACGCGCTCGGCGGCGCGACCGAGGCCGGCATCTGGTCGAACGTGCAGACGGTGCGCGACGTGCCGCCGCACTGGCGTTCGATTCCGTACGGCCGGCCGTTGCCGGGGCAGGCGTATCGCGTCGTCGATGGCGACGGACGCGATGTGCCCGATTACGTGCCGGGCGAATTGCTGATCGGTGGCGACAGTCTCGCGCGCGGCTACCGGAGCGATCCCGAGCTGACCGCGCAGCGTTTCGTGCAGCACGCGTCGGGCCGCTGGTATCGCACCGGCGACCGCGGCCGCTACTGGCCGGACGGGACGCTCGAATTCCTCGGCCGCGAGGATCGACAGGTGAAGGTGCGCGGGCACCGGATCGAACTCGGCGAGATCGAGGCGGCGCTCGCCGCGCATCCGTTGATCGACGGCGCATGTGCGAGCGTCGTCCACGGCGAGGCCGCGCGCATCGTCGCGGCATTCGTGCCGGCCGACTGCGCGGCGGCGGACACCGCGCCATCGTTGCTCGCGGCAGTCGACATGGTCGACACGATGCCGGCGGAAACGGCCGTCGCGCACGCCGTCGCCGCCCGGCTGCTCGACGGCGACGCGGGCCTGCCGCCGCCGCCGCTCGCGCACTGGCGCGCAAAGGACGCCGCATCGATCCCGATCGACGACGCGCTCGACCGGCTCGCCTGGCAGGCAACCGATCTCGACGCTCTGACGGCCGCGCTGCGCGCGCTCGCCGCCGATCCGGAGACCGCCGCGCAACGCGTGCCGCTGGACCCGTGCGTGGCGCCGCTCGCGTTCGCGACGCGCTTGCCGGACGGCGTTCGTGCGCTGCGCGAGTTCGCCGTCGCGCTGGACGCGCAGGCCGCGGCGCACACGGGTGCGCTGCGCGTCGCGGTGCTCGATGCGCGCGCGGGCCAGGCGCTCGATGCGGGGCTCGGCGTGCTCGACGATCCGCGCTTCGACGTCACGCTGTTCGACGTGTCGCCGGGCCTGCTGCACAACGCGCAGGCACGCTTCACGCGAACGCTGCCCGCATTGCAGACGATGCAGGACGGCTTGCTGCCCGCACGTCATCTCGGCGCATTCGACTGCGTGATCAGTTTCGCGGCCGCGCACCTGCGCGACGATCCGCGCGACACGTTCCGGATCGCGGCCGCGCTGCTCGCGCGGGACGGCCGCCTGCTGCTCGCCGACGTGCTGCGCGATTCGCCGCTGCGTGAACTCGTCGCGAGCGTCGCGGGCGATACGTCGCCGCCGCGGCCGTTCGCCGACGACGCGCTCGCGGCGGCCGCCCACGCGTGCGGCTTTGCGCTCGATGCGCGCAGCTGGCGCTCGACGGCGTTCGCCTGCCTCGACGCGCGCCGGGTCGGCGAGCCGATCGCGCAGGCGGCGCTGGCCGACTGGTTGCGCGACCGCTTGCCCGACGCGATGCGTCCCGATGCGCTGTGGTGCGTGCCGCGCTGGCCGCTCAACGCGAACGGCAAGATCGATCGCCGGACAGTCGGGGAGGCGCTCGCGCGCGCACTCGGCGACGCGCCGGCCGCGCACGACGCATTCGTGCCGGCCGGCGAGCGGCACGCGATATTGCTCGCCTGCTGGGAACAGGCGCTCGGCCGCGCGGCGAACGCGCGCGACGCGACGTTCTTCGCGCTCGGCGGCGACAGCCTGCTCGCGACGCGCCTGCTCGCGCAACTGCGCGAGCAGCTCGGCGTGCGGATCGGGATGGCCGCGTTCTACCGGCAGCCGACGCTCGCCGGTCTCGCGGCGCAGCTCGACGAACTGACGCCGGCGGCGCCGGCCGACGGCGACGCAGCGGTCGCGACGATCGAGGAGGGCGTGCTGTGAGTTTCGACGACGTGCTCGACCTCTGCCGCGAACGGCGGATCGAACTGTGGTGCGACGACGGCGGCCAGTTGCGCTATCGCGCGCCGGCCGGCGCGCTCGATGCGGATCTCGCCGCGCGCATCAAGGCTGAACGCGATGCGTTCGTCCGCTTCCTTCGGAACGGCGCATGGCGCGACGATCCGGCGCACCGGCACGAACGGTTCGCGCTGACGCCGGTGCAGGCCGCGTATGTGCTCGGTCGCCACGAATCGTTCGAGTTCGGCGGCAGCGCATGCCACCTGTACGTCGAATACGACGAACCGCAGGATCTCGACTGCGTGCGCTTCGAAGCCGCGTGGAACGCGTGCGTCGCGCGCCATCCGATGCTGCGCGCGATCGTCGAGGACAACGCATGGCAACGCGTGCTGCCCGACGTGCCGTGGCAGCCGCTCACCGTGCACGACCTGCGCGAGGCCGACGCGAACGCCTTCGACGCGCACCTGAACCGCGTGCGCGAACGCCTCGACCATGCGGTGCATGCGCTCGACCGCTGGCCGGTGCTGCAGCCGGAAGTGAGCCTCGGCCAGGAGGCGGCGGTGCTGCACCTGTCCGTGGATTTCACGCTGATCGACTACGCGAGCCTGCAATTGCTGCTCGCCGAATGGCGGCGCCGTTACGACGATCCGCAATGGCAGCCCGCGCCGCTCGACGCGACGTTTCGCGACTATGTGCTGCATGAAGCGCAGGCCGGCACGCGTGCGGACCATGCGCGCGACAAGGCATGGTGGCTCGCTCGACTCGACGAGTTGCCCGCGCGTCCCGATCTGCCGGTCGTGCCCGCGAGGCGCACCGACGGGCGGCCGCGCTTCACGCATCGGCATGCGCGGCTCGATCGCGCGCAATGGGCCGCGCTGAGCGGCCAGGCGAGCCGTTTCGGGCTGAGCGCGGCGAGCGTCGCGCTGGCCGCGTTCGCCGAGGTCGTCGGCCGCTGGAGCCAGACGCCGGCGTTCTGCCTGAACCTGACGGTGCTGAACCGTCCGCCCGTGCATCCGCGCATCGATGCGGTGCTCGGCGATTTCACCGCGCTGAGCCTGCTCGCCGTCGACGCGACGCACGGGCGCGATTTCGTCGAGCGTGCCCGCACGATCGGCGCGCGGATGTTCGACGATCTCGACCATCGCGCGTTCACCGGCGTCGACGTGATGCGCGAACTCGCACGGCGGCGCGGCAAGGATGCGGCGCTGATGCCGGTGGTGTTCACGAGCGGGATCGGCAGTGTCGAGCGCCTGCTCGGCGAGCACGCAGGGCACGCGGCGCGCGCCGCGCCGCCGCGCACCATGATCAGCCAGACGCCGCAGGTGTGGCTCGACTGCCAGGTGACCGACCAGTTCGGCGGGCTGGAAATCGGCTGGGACGTGCGCGACGACCTGTTTCCGGACGGCATGCCGGCCGCGATGTTCGACGCGTATGTCGCGCTGCTGGGTCGTCTGGCCGACGATGCCGCATGGTGGTCGCGTGAGGGTGACATCGTGCTGCCGTCCGCGGCGCCCGTCGCCGACGTGCATCCGGATGCCGATACGCATATCGCGGCCGGTTTCGCCGCGCAGGCGCTGCGCACGCCCGATGCGCCGGTCGTGATCGATGCACGGGGGCCGCGCACGTACCGCGAGGTCGCGCAACAGGCGGCGGCGCTGCGTACCGCGCTCGAACAGGCGGGCGTCGGCGTGGGCGATACCGTCGCGGTACTGATGCCGAAGTGCGCGCACCAGCTCGCGGCCGTGCTCGCGATCGTCCAGGCGGGCGCGCGTACGTGCCGGTCGACAGCCGCCAGCCGGCGCTGCGGCAGCAGGCCATTCTGCGCAATGCACGGGTACGCGCGGTCGTCAGCGTGCAGGCGCTCGCATTCGACCATGACGGTTGCGTGCGCATCGATATCGATGCGGTGCCGATCGATCCGCAATGGCCGCCGCGCGCCGCATGCGACATCGCTCCCGATGCATTGGCTTACGTGATCTATACGTCGGGCTCCACCGGCGAGCCGAAGGGCGTGATGCTGAGCCACGCGGCGGTGTGCAACACGCTCGCCGACATCAGCGCGCGGCATGCGGTCGGCGCGGGCGACGTGGTGCTGGGCCTGGCCGAACTGAGCTTCGACCTGTCCGTCTACGATTTTTTCGGGGCGACCGCGCGCGGCGCGTGCATCGTGCTGCCCGATCCGGCGCGCGGCAACGATCCGTCGCACTGGGCCGAACTGATGGCGCGCCATCGCGTGACGCTGTGGAATTCGGTGCCCGCACAGGGGCAGATGCTGATCGACTACCTCGAAGGCGAACCGGCGCTCGACGTGCCGGGCCCGCGCCGCGTGCTGTGGTCGGGCGACTGGATTCCGGTGACGCTGCCGGCCCGCTGGTGGCGTCGCTGGCCCGACAGCGCGCTGTTCAGCCTCGGCGGCGCGACCGAAGCGTCGATCTGGTCGATCGAACATCCGATCCGTCCGGAAGATACGCAGCTCGCGAGCATTCCGTACGGCCGCGCGCTGACCGGGCAGACGATGGAAGTGCTCGACGCACTCGGCCGGCCGTGCCCGCCGGGCGTGCGCGGCGAGATCCATATCGGCGGCGTCGGGCTTGCGACGGGCTACGCGAACGATCCCGTGCGGACAGACGAGCGTTTCATTCGTCATCCGGACGGGCGCAGGCTTTATCGCACCGGCGATCTCGGGCGCGTGCGCGCCGACGGCTCGCTCGAATTCCTCGGGCGGCAGGACGATCAGGTGAAGATTCGCGGCTACCGGATCGAGCTCGCCGAGATCGATGCGGCGCTGACCGCGCATCCGCTCGTCGGCGCGGCGGCCACGATCGTGCTCGGCGAGGGCGCGGAGCGCCGGCTTGCGAGCTTCGTGTCGCTGCAGGGCGCGGAAGCGCCCCCGCCGGCGCAGGACGACGCGCTGCACGAGATCGCGACGCACGTGCGTACGGCGTTCGACGCCGCGCGCTGGCCCGCGCAGGCGGACGTGTCGCGTTCGGTCGCGCAGCTCGACGCAGCGTGCGTGGCGTCGCTCGCCGCGTGGATCGTGCCGGCCGGCGGCTTGACGACCGATGGCGTGACCGGTTTCGCGACGCTGTGCGAGCGGCTGCGTGTGCCGGCGGCGCGACGACATCTGCTGCGCCACTGGCTCGCGATGCTGGTCACACATGGCGTGCTGGACGCGGACGCGGACGACGGCTGGCGCAGGCGGCCCGATGCCAGCGTCGTCGACGCGCGTGCATGCTGGGACGCATTCGCGCAGCACGCATCGCCCGCGCTGTGGCCGGCCGTCCTCGTCGATTACTTCCGCGCCAGTGCCGGATGCCTCGACGCGCAGATCGACGGCCGCGTATCGCCGGCCGGCCTGATGTTCCCGGAAGGGGCTTCGCATATCGCCGAAGCGATGTACAGCGACGGCGAACACGCCCGCGCGCTGCATCGCGGGATGGCGCAGGCCGTGCACGCCGTCGTCGCACGCGAACCGCGGCGCGCGTGGCGCATCCTCGAAATCGGCGCGGGCACGGCCGCCGCGACGCGGGCGATCGTCGAGGCGCTCGCGCCGCTGGTGGAAGCCGGGACGCGCATCGATTACCTGTTCAGCGACGTGTCGAGCTATTTCCTCGCGGCCGCGCGCGAGCGTTTCGCTGCGTATCCGTGGATGCGCTTCGTGCGTTTCGACATGAATGCGGCGTGCGACGCGCAGGGCATTGCGCCGCATTCGGTCGACATGACGATCAGCTCCGGCGCGCTGAACAATGCGCGCGACACGGTCGCGCTGATTGCCGGCTTGCGCGCACTGTCGGCGCCCGACGCGTGGTGGGTGATCCAGGAGCTGACGGCCGAGCATCCGGAAATCAGCATCAGCCAGGGGCTGATGATGGAGACGCCTGACGATGCGCGGGCCGCATCGGCGCGGTTGTTCGTGCCGCATGCGCAGTGGCTCGACTGGCTGCAGGCGGAAGCGGGCGATCGCGCGCTCGGGTGCGTCGCGCCCGACACGCCGCTCGCCGCGCTCGGCTACGACATCCTGCTCGCCCACGTGAAGCGCGGCGCGGCGCGCATCGCGCCGGATACGCTGCTGGCGTTCGTGGCCGAGCGCGTGCCGGGCTACATGGTGCCGTCGCAACTGCGCGTGCTCGAACGTTTGCCGGTGACCGCCAACGGCAAGATCGACCGCCGTACGCTGGCCGGCATCGCCGATATCCGCGAGCCGGCGCCGGCCGTGGTGCGAGCGGTGCCCGCACCGGCAGCCGATCCGTTGCTGGCGCGGCTGATCGGCTTGTGGGAGACCGTGCTCGATACGCGCAACGTCTCGCCGGACCAGGACTTCTTCGCCGCGGGCGGCGATTCGCTGCTGATCGCGCAACTCGTGTCGCGGCTGCGCGGCGAGGAACCGCTCGCGCACGCGCATCCGTTCGACCGGCTGTTGCGCTGGGTGCTCGCGCAGCCGACGCCCGCCGCGTTCGCGCAATGCCTGCGCGACGCGGGCGAACAGCCGGCGAGCGCGACGCCGACGGCCGCGCCCGCCGCGTCGCGCATGGCGCATGGGTCGGCGGTCGTCCATGCGCCGGCGCCGCGCGTGCGCACCGGCGTGCGGCCGATTCCGCTCGCGCCCGGCGACGGCGTGCCGCGCGTGATCGTGCACGAAGGGCTCGGCACCGTGCATGCGTATCGTCCGGTGCTTCCCGCGCTCGCGCGGCTCGGCCCGGTGCTCGGCTTCGCGGTGCGCGACGCGCAGGACTATCTCGACCTGCCGGCGCGTCACCTGAACGCGACGCTGGGCCGGCGTTACGCGGATGCGCTGTGGCGCAGCGGCGTGCGCGAGGTCGACGTGCTCGGCTATTGCTCGGGCGGGCTGGTCGCGCTCGAAATGGCGAAGTCGCTGGTGCAGTTGGGCGTCACGGTGCGCACGCTCGACATCGTGTCGAGCTACCGGATTCCGTACCTGATCGAGGATGAACGGCTCGTGCTGTTCAACTTCGCGGCGACGCTCGGGCTGCCGCTCGACGCACTCGGGTTTCCGGAAACGTACGTGCTGGCCGACGCGCTCGCCGACGCATTGAAGGCCGACCCCACGCGGCTCGCGCCGGGCAGCCTGCAGGCGCAGCTCGAGATCTTCGGCGATCGCTGCGAGCCGCTCGACGTGCTGCTCGGCCGCGTGTTGCGCGCGGCGGCCGGGCTGTCGATGCAGGACGCGGTCGCGCATCCGCTGCTCGACGAGCGCGAGCGGCTCTACCGGCTCTTCATGCATTCGGTGCAGGCGTGCCACTGGGCCGGCGATGCGCCGTATGCGGGCGCGCTGCGGCTGTTCGTGCCGGAGCGCTGCAATCCGCTGATTCCGCAGCAGCGCGCGGCGCTCACCGACTACTGGACGGCGCAGGCGCTCGGCGGCATCACGGCCGTCGATATCCCCGGCGGTCATTTCGACTGCCTGAACGCCGCGTTCGTCGACACCCGCCTGAAGGAGGCATGATGAAGGTCCATCCGCTGCCGGTCGTCGTGGCCGGCTCCCGTTTCGGTCAGTTCTATGCGGCGGGCCTCGCGGCGTCCGGTTCGTATCACGTCGCCGGCATCCTCGGCCAGGGCAGCGCGCGCACGGCCGCATTGGCCGCGCGCGTCGGGGCGCCGGTGTTCGACCGCGTCGACGCGTTGCCGGACGACGTGCGCATCGCGTGCGTCGCCGTCGGCGGCGCAGCCCGCGGCGCGGAGGGCGCCGCGCTGGCCTGCCGGCTGCTCGAACGCGGGATCGACGTCGTGATCGAGCATCCGCTGCTGCCCGACGAATGGGCCGGCGTGCTGCGTACCGCGTCGCGCCAGGGCCGCCGTTGCCTGCTCAACAGCTTCTATCCGAACCTGCCGGTCGTCGCGCGTTTCATCGCGGTCGCGCGGCGGCTGCGCGAGACGAGCGCGCCGGTGCATGCGGACGTGGTGTGCTCGGTGCAGGCGAGCTACGCGGCGCTCGACGTGCTCGCGGCCGCGTTGCAGGGCGTCGGGCCGTGGTCGGTCGAACCGATCGGGCCGGCGTTGTCGTCGATGCGCGAATGCGCGATGGTGCTCGCCGAAACGCCGGTGTCGCTGCGCGTGCACAACGAGATGGCGGCGGCCGACGACGGCCGGATGAGCATGCTGTTCGGCATCACGCTGACGACCGACGCCGGCACGTGGACGCTCGCGTCGCCGCACGGCCCGCTGTGGTGGGCGCCCGCGCTGCGCGAGCCGGCGCAGGACGAGGACGGCCTGTTCCCGATCTTCGGCGAGCCGGCCGGCGACGACCTGCCGAGCATCCAGATCTGCGACGACGCGCAGGACACGTGGGGCGAGATTCATGCGCGCAGCTGGCCGCAGGCGGCCGTGCGCGCCGTCGATCGCCTCGTGTCCGGCGAAGGGCTGCACGCGTGCAACCAGCGCAGCATCGACGTGGCGCGCGTGTGGCAGCAGTTGACCGCGCAACTCGGTTTTCCGGCGCAGCCGCCGGGCGATGCGCGCGCCGCGACGCTCGGCATGCTGCTGGAGCGTGCTGCATGAAGGGGCCGTTGCTTTCGATGTTGCGACCGTTCGCGGTGCCGCTCGTCGCGGCGGTGGCGTTGCAGGCGCTGGCCGGCATCGCGTCGCTCGTGCCGTGGCTCGCGCTCGCGCATCTCGCCGACGCATGGCGCGCGAGCGCGCAGCTCGACACGGCGGCGCGCGGCTGGCTCGTCGCGGCCGTGGCGGCCGGTGCGTTCTGGCTGGCCGGCCAGACGGTCGCGCTGCACCTGACGCACCGCGTCGACGCCGATCTCGGCGACCGCCTGCGCAAGCGCCTCGCCGATCATCTGCAGCGTTTGCCGCTCGGCTGGTTCGCGCGCGCGGGCAGCGACCGCGTCGCGCGCCACGTCGACCAGGACGTGCGCGCGCTGCACCAGCTCGTCGCGCATGCGCCGGCCGATCTCACGCAGCTCGTGGTCGTGCCGTGCGCGGCGCTCGCGTGCCTGCTTTACCTGAATCCCGCGCTGCTCGCGTTCGCGCTCGTGCCGCTCGTCGCCGGCGCGGCGCTGTTCCGCTGGATGCGCTCGGCACGCTTCGCGCCGGCCTTCGCCGCACGCAACGCGGCGCTCGAACGGTTGATGGGCGACTACGCGCAGCTCGCGCAGAACCCGGCGCTGGTGCGGCAGTATCCGGGCGCCGGCATCGAGGCGGCCGCGCTCGCGTCGAGCGGGCAGTTCTGGCGGGCGTTCTCGGCGTGGGTCGGCCGCATCGGCGACCTCGGCGCGTGCACGCAGGTGCTGCTCGGCACGCCGTTGCTGCTCGCGTGGGTCGTGTTCGGCGCGACGTGGCTGACGGCCGGACAGTTGCCGGTCGGCACGCTGTGCGCGTTCGCGCTGCTGATCTGGGCGGTCGCGGCGCCGGTGCGTGCGCTCGGTCATGGCGCCGATGCGCTGCGCGACGCGCGCGCGGCCGCCGCGCGGCTCGATGCGTTGCTTGCGCAGCCCGGCCTGCAGGAACCCGCCGACGGCGCGGCACAGGCGCCGTGCGATGCGTCGATCGAACTGCGCGGCGTGCAGGTCGACATCGACGGCGAGCCGATCCTGCGCGACATCGACGCGACGCTCGTGGCCGGCGCGACCACCGCGATCGTCGGGCCGTCCGGCGCGGGCAAGAGCACGCTGCTGATGCTGCTCGCGCGCTTCATGGACCCGGATCGCGGCACGGTGCGGCTCGGCGGCGCCGATCTGCGATTGGTCAGTTCGCAGACGCGCCGCGAACAGATCGCGATGGTGTTCCAGCAGGCGAGCGCGCTCGACGTGTCGATTGCCGCGAACATCGCGCTTTATCGGCCCGACGCCGATCGCGACTCGATTCGCGCCGCCGCGCGCGCGGCGTGTCTCGACGCACGCATCGACGCATTGCCGGGCGGTTACGACTGCGTATGCGGGCGCGACGTGCGCCTGTCCGGCGGCGAACTGCAGCGGCTGTCGATCGCGCGTGCGCTGCTGTCGCGTGCGCCGTTGCTGCTGCTCGACGAACCGGCGTCGGCGCTCGATCCGCAAACCGGGCGCGCGTTGCGCAACGCGCTGCGCGCCGACACGCGTACCCGTGTGATCGTCAGCCACGATCTCGACGCGATCCGGCACGCGGACCAGATTCTCGTGATGGAACGCGGCCGCATCGTCGAACGTGGCACGCATGCGGCGCTGCTGGCCGCGGGTGGGCTGTATGCGCGGCTCTGGCGCGAACGCGGCGCCGCAGGCGGGGAGGCCGCATGATGACGAAATCGCTCAAACGTTTGCAGTGCCTGCCGCGCGACACGCGCCGCGCGCTGTGGCGCGGGCTGGGCTGGGCGGTGGCCGCCGCGTTGCTCGACGGCGCGTGCGGGCTGCTGCTCGTGCCGTTGATCCGCGCATGGTTCGCCGGCGCGCATACGGCCGCGCTGCACTGGACGATCGTGCTCGGCGCGCTGACGCTGGGCCATGCGCTCGTGCTGTACGTCGCGCAACGCGGCGGCTATCGCGCGGGCGGTGCGCTGGCCGTGGGCCTCGTCGAACGCCTCGTGCAACACCTGCCGCGCATCGCGTCGTGGCAGACCGTGCGCGACAGTCATCCGGCCGGGTTGCTGCGCGGGCCGGTGATGCAGGCGATGGGGATTCCCGCGCACCTGCTCGGGCCGTTGATCGGCGCGGTCGTCACGCCGCTCGCGGTGGTCGCGGGCCTTGCATGGATCGACTGGCGCATCGCGCTGTGCCTCGCGGCGGCGGCCGTGCTGCTGTTCGCGCTGCTGCAGCGCGGCGGCGCCCGCACGCTCGGGTTCGAACAGGCGCGCGCCGCGGGCGATCGCGAGATGGCCGTGCAGCTTCAGACCTTCGCCGCGCATCAGGGGCTGCTGCGCTTCGCGGGCCGGGACGGCGAAGCACGCGCGGTGTTGCAGCGCGCGTTCGACGAACAGCATCGCCGCACGCGGGCGCTGATGCGGCGCTCGCTGCCGCTCGAGCTCGGATTCGCGGCCGCGGTGCAGGGCGTGTTCGTCGCGATGCTGATCGGCGGCGCGTGGGCCGTCGCGGCTGGCCGACTCGACGCGGCGACGGCCGTCGCGGTGCTCGTGCTGCTCGTGCGCTTCATCGAGCCGCTCGCGCAACTCACGCAGCTCGATCAGGCGCTGCGCGGCGGCTGGCGCGCGCTCGACACGGTGCTCGCGGTGCTGCACGCGCCGCGCTTCGACAGCCCCGAGCGCGGCACGCCGGTACATGACGCGAGCGTCGACGCGCTGCGCGTCGGCTATCGGTCGGCCGGCGGCGCGACGCTGCTCGACGGGATCGACCTGCACTGTCCGGCGGGCGGCTTCGTCGCGATCGTCGGCCCCACGGGCGCGGGCAAGAGCACGCTGCTCGGCCTGCTCGCGCGGCTCGACGATCCGTGCGCCGGGCGCGTGCTGCTCGGCCGCGCCGACGTGCGGCACCTGAGCGAGGCGATGCTCGCCGCGACGCGCAACCTCGTGTTCCAGGACAACGGGCTGTTTCGCGGCAGCCTCGCGTGGAACGTGCGGATGGGGCGACCGGACGCGACCGATGCCGAGCTGCGCGCCGCGCTGGACGCGGTCGGCCTGCTGCGCGACGCCGAGCGCCTGCCGGACGGTCTCGACACCGACGTGGGGCCGGGCGGGCAGTTGCTGTCGGGCGGGCAGCGCCAGCGGGCGTGCCTGGCGCGTGCGCTGCTCGCGCGGGCGCCGGTGCTGATGTTCGACGAGCCGACCGCGAGCCTCGACGAACTGAGCGCGCGGCGCGTGCGCGACAGTCTCGTCGCGCTGCGCGGGCAGCGCACGCGCATCGTCGTCACGCACCAGCCGGCGCTCGCGGCGGCCGCCGACACGATCGTCGTGCTCGACGCGGGCCGCGTGCGGGCGACCGGCACGCACGCGCAACTGATCGAGACCGATGCGTGGTACGCGACGTTCGCCCGCGCCGGACGGCCGCCCGACGGGGCGCCGCCCGCCGGCGCGGACGCGGAATTCCGCCCGGCCGAATCCGAACAGTGACGTGAACAATACGGGCCGCCGTGCCCGGAATCGATAGGAAAAGCCCCTCGATCGAAAAATCGCCTGCTGGTTCTAATTGATAATGAGAATGATTATCAAATACGGGGGCGTGAATGCGGTACGAGGTACGGGAACCTGAGAGATCGATGATGCGGGGCGCGCGCGTCGCCCGTTTCGGGCGCTGGCGTCCGTCGCTGTACCTCGGCCTGCTGATCGCCGCGCATCCGGCGGCGGCGTTCGCCGATGCGGCACCGGCGGGCGGCGCGGAAGTCCGCAAGGAAGAGGCGGCCGCCGCGCAGCCTGCCGGGGGCGAGTTGAAGGCGATTGCGGTGAATGCGTCGCGCAGCGTGGCCGACGATCCGTCGGTGGCGACGGTCGGCAAGATGTCGCTCGCGTTGCGCGAGATTCCGCAGTCGGTCAGCGTGACGACGCGCGAGCGGATCGACCAGCAGAACCTGTTCTCGCTCGACGAGGTGATGCAGCAGTCGGCCGGCGTGACGGTCCAGCCTTACGTGCTGCTCACCACCGCGTACTTCGTGCGCGGCTTCAAGGTCGATTCGTTCGAATTCGACGGCGTGCCGGTCGTGATCGGCGACATGGCGAGCGCGCCGCAGGACATCTCGGTGTACGAGCGCGTGGAAATCCTGCGCGGCGCGAACGGGCTGCTGCACGGCTCCGGCAATCCGGCCGCGACCGTCAACCTCGTGCGCAAGCGCCCGCAATACCAGTTTTCCGCGCATGCGACCGCAAGCGTCGGCAGCTGGGACCGCTATCGCGCGGAAGCCGACATCGGCGGCCCGCTCAATGCGGCCGGCACCGTGCGCAGCCGGCTCGTCGCCGCGTACGAGGATCGCCACTTCTTCTACGACCATGCGAAGCAGGACACGCGTTCGATCTACAGCGTCACGGAAGTCGACGTGACGCGCGACACGCTGCTCACGTTCGGCGCGCAGTACCAGACCACGTCGTCGGTGCCCGACATGTCCGGCGTGCCGATGGCGCGCGACGGATCGAGCCTCGGCCTGTCGCGCTCGACGTTCCTCGACACCGCGTGGGGCCGCTTCAACTGGGACACGACGCGTGCGTTCGCGTCGGTCGAGCAGAAGCTCGGCGCCGGCTGGAAAGCAAAGGTCAGCGGCGAATACCAGAGCGTGCGCTCGGACCTGAAGTACGCGGGTTCGTTCGGCGCGATCGATCCGGCGACGGGCGCCGGCGGCCGGCTGACCGGCGCCGCGTACCAGTTCAGCAGCTACAGCCGCAGCCTGGATGCGAACGTGCAGGGCCCCGTGCATGCGTTCGGGCTCACGCACGACCTGCTGTTCGGCGTCACCTACGCGAACAGCAGCAGCGGGCAGATGACGGCGCCGCTGCTCGGCGACGTGGCCGGCACGCCGGTGAACGTGTATCGCTGGAACCCGAGCAGCGTGCCCGAGCCCGGCATCGGGCCGTACCAGCAATCGCAGCAGAACGACATTTCGCAGAAGGGCGTCTACGGGCTCGGCCGCATCAAGCTCGCGGAACCGCTGACGCTCGTGCTCGGCGGCCGGATGAGCTGGTGGAACCAGGACAGCCTCGGCGCGCACTACAACACTGGCCACCAGTTCACGCCATACGGCGGGCTGATCTGGGATTTCGCGCGCGACTGGTCGTGGTACGCGAGCTATGCGGAGGTGTTCCAGCCGCAGACCAAGTCGATGTGGGGCGGCGGCATCCTGACGCCGGTGAAGGGGCGCACCTACGAAACGGGCGTGAAGGGCGAACTGGCGGGCGGCAAGCTCAACGTGTCGCTCGCGGCGTTCCGCATCGATCTCGACAACAACCCGCAGGTCGACCTCGCGCACCCGTGCGCGGGGCCGAGCTGCTACTACGTGAACGGCGGCAGCGTGCGCAGCCAGGGTTTCGAGTTCGAGGCGAACGGCCGCATCACGCCGTGGTGGAGCGTGTGGGCGAGCTACACGTACGACACGATGCGCTATGCGGACAACCTCGCGAACGCGGGTTCGTTCGCGCCGCTGCTGAATCCGCGCCACCTGTTCCGGCTGTGGACCAACTACGACCTGCCGTGGCAGGAGCGGCGCTGGAGCATCGGCGGCGGCGTGCAGGTGCAGAGCAGCTACTCGGCGCAGGCGAACGGCGTCACGATGAGCCAGGGCGGCTACGCGCTCGCGAGCGTGCGGCTCGGCTACCGCTACGACAAGCACTGGAGCGCCGCGCTCAACGTCAACAACCTGTTCGACCGCCACTACTACCTGAGCCTGAGCCAGCCCGGCTGGAACAACCGTTACGGGGAACCGCGCAACGTGATGCTGACCGTGCGCGGGCAATTCTGATGGCGTCCGGCTGGGGGGCGCGGGCGGCGATCGCGATCGGCGGCGTGCTGCCGGGTGCGGTCGCGCTCGCGCTCACGCTGGCCCGTCATTACCCCGACGACGGCCTGAACCGGCTCTATGCGGCCGTGTTGCTGACGCTCGCCGCGAGCGTCGCCGCGCTGCTGTGGGTGCTCGTCGCGCCCGGCTGGCGGCAGGCCGCGTGGCGCGCGGGTGTGTGGCTCGCGGTGCTCGTGCCGTGCGCGATGTTCTGGGGAGGGCGCTGACATGGATGCTTCGTCGCGTTCGCGCTGGCGCGCGCTGCATCGCGGCGCCGGTGCGCTGTTCGGCGTGGTGCTGTTCGTCGTGCTGTTCCGCGGTGCCTGGAGTCTCGCATTCGATTCGATGCAGGGCTGGTGGCGGCCGCCGGCGGTGGCCGTCGCGCGGCCGACGTTGCCGCTCGACGCGCTCGTCACGCGCGCGGCGTCGCTCGGGGTGGCGTTGCGCGACGCGCGCATCGTGCTGCCGCGGCCGGACGATCCGGCCATCCGTTTCTGCGACGCGCGCCAGACATGCACGCTCGCACTCGATCCGGCAACCGGCGCGCCGCTGCCCGACGCAGGGCGGGCGACCTTGATCGTCACGCTGCACAAGACGCTGTTCGCCGGCTTCCCCGGGCGCATCTTCGTCAGCCTGTGGGGCATCGTGCTGCTCGTGCTCATCGTCGCGGGCATCGTCGTGCATCGCAAGCGCTGGCCCGATGCGGCGCGCATCCGGCGCGGCCACGGCTTGCGCGTCGCGCTGTTCGACCTGCACGCATGGATCGGCCTGTGGGGCACGCCGTGGCTCGTGCTGTTTGCGTTCACCGGCGCGTTGTCGGGGCTCGGCGCGCTCGGCACGGTGTCGCTCGCGGGCGTCGCGTATCCGGGGCAGCCGCAGCGTGCGTTCGCCGAACTGCTGGGCGGGCCGCCGCCCGTGGAAGCCGGCGGCCCGTGGCGACATGCGCCCGATCTCGATGCGCTGCTGCGGCGCGACGCGGTGCGCAGGCCGGATTTCCGGCCCGAAGCCGTCGTGCTGCATCGCTGGGGCGATGTGAATGCGCGCGTCGAGATTGCCGGCACGACCGCGGGCCTGCCGAGCACCGCCGTGTTCGAACGCCACCTGTACCGTGCGACGGACGGGCAATGGCTCGCCGATGCGACGTCGCGCGGCCGCGGCTTCTGGCTGCGCGCGTTCATCGCGGTGCAGCCGCTGCATTTCGCGCAATACGGCTGGGTGGGGGCGGCCGGTGATGGGCTGCGCGTGCTGCATTTCCTGATGGGACTCGCCGCGTGCGCGTTGTGCGCGACGGGGCTGCACCTGTGGATCGAGCGGCGGCGTGCGCAGCGCGAGCGTTCGGCGGACGTGCTGGCCGCCGCCGCGGTCGGCGTGTGCGGCGGGCTCGTGCTCGCGGGCGGCGCCCTGCTGTTCGCCGGCCGTGCGCTGCCGGACGGCGTGCACGTCGACCATGCGCTCGCGATGCTGTTCTGGGCCGTGTGGGGCGGCGCGATCGCGCTCGCGGCCTGTGTCGCCGATCGCGCGGCATGGCTGCGCGTGCTGATGCGTGCGGCCGGCATCGCGTACGGGCTGGCCGGCGCGACCCATTGCGCGCTCGCGCTGCGGGGCGCGGGCCAGCCCGTGTACTGGCCGATCGACGTGGCGCTCGTCGCCTTCGGCGCATTGCTGCTGCGTGCGGCCCGCCGTCCGCGGCGCGACGCGATGCAGCCTGCGCGCGTGCCGGCCGGCGCCGAACCTTTTTAACCTCATGCAACTGGAGACTTCGATGCGCGACCTGCTCGAACATCGCCGCCTGGTCATCACGATCACGCTGCTTTACCTGTCACAGGGAATCCCGATCGGCATCGCGATGGACGCGATGCCGACGCTGCTGCGCCACGACGGCGCGCCGCTTCACGCGCTCGCGTTCCTGCCGCTCGTCGGGCTGCCGTGGGTCGTGAAATTCCTGTGGGCGCCCGTCGTCGACAACCGCTGGTCGCCCCGCATCGGCCGGCGGCGCAGCTGGATGCTGCCGATGCAGACGATCGTCGTGCTGTGCCTGGTCAGCCTCGCGCAGATCGGGATGACCGTCGCGACGGCCGGCTGGGCGGTCGGGCTGCTGGCCGTCGCGTCGCTCGCGAGCGCGACGCAGGACATCGCGAACGACGGGATGGCCGCCGAGCATTTCAGCGGCGACACGCTCGCGAAGATCAACGCGATCCAGATCGCGGGCGTGATGATCGGCTTCTTTGGCGGCGGCGCCGGCACGTTGACGCTGATCGGCCTGTTCGGCCAGCCTACCGCGTTTCTCGCGCTGGCCGCCGTCCCGCTCGCGAGCCTCGTCTGCGTGCTGTGGGTGCTGCCGCGCGACGCGGATCGCGCGCGCGTCCGGCCCGAACACGATGCGAGCCTCGTGCGCTTCGCGAAGCGGCCGCGTTCGTGGTCGCTGCTGTCGCTCGCATTGCTGTCGGCGATGACCGCCGTATCGGGCTTCGGCCTGTCGAAGCTGTTCCTCAACGACGCGGGCTGGTCGCTCGACGCGATCGGCAAACTCGGGATGGCGGGCGGCGTCGTGACGGTCGTGCTCGGTTGCGGCGGCGGCGCGTGGCTCGTGAGGGCGCTCGGGCTGTGGCGCGCGTTTACGGCCGGCGTGAGTTGCGCGGGCGCGGCCGCGCTGCTGTGGTTCGCGCAGGCGAATGGGTGGCTGCCGGTGTCGCCGTCGTGGGCGTGGCTGTGCACGGTGCTCGGCTCGCTGGCGACCGGCATCACGTCCGTGTCGATCATGACGGCCGGCATGCGTTTCGCCGGCGGCAGCGATCAGGCCGGCACCGACGTGACGGCCGTGCAGAGCACGCGCGATCTCGGCGAGCTGATCGCGTCGTCGACGATCCTGTCGCTGACCGCGAAGGTCGGTTACACGGGCGGGTTTCTCACCGGCGTCGCGCTCGCGGTGCTGGCGGCGCTGATCGCGATGAAGCTGCGGCGGCGCGAGGCGGCGTATGCGGTGAAGGGGGACGATGCGCTGGTGTCGTGACGGCTGCGCGGCCGGCGTGCGATGCAGGGTGCGCATCGCGCCGCGCTGCGTCTGGCCACGCGTGGCTGAGCGCGGCTCAAGCGCGGCTCAACCGCCGCGCCGCCAGCAATGCGATGACGAGCAGCACCGCGACGTACGCGGCGACGCTCGTCCACGCGCCGCGTTGCCAGAACGCGCCGCCGACCGAGCCGAGCACGCTCGACCCGACGTAGTAGGCGAGCAGATACAGCGAAGCCGCATGCCCCTTCGCGGCGCCCGCGAGCGCGCCGACCCAGCCGCTCGCGACCGAGTGGGCGACGAAGAAGCCGATCGTCACGAGCACGATGCCGACGACGATCGCGGCGAGCGAGTGCGACAGCGTCAGCGCGAGGCCCGCCGCGAACACGACGATGCCGCTGACGAGGACCGGCGCCCGCCCGAGACGATCGGCGAGCGCGCCGGCGCTCGACGACGACACCATCCCGAACAGGTACGCGCCGAAGATCAGCCCGCATGCGGTTGGGCTCAGGTTGAACGGCGCGGCCATGAGCCGGAACCCGGCGTAGTTGTAGATCGTCACGAACGCGCCCATCACGAGGAAGCCGATCGCGAATACGAACGGCAGGCGCCCGTGCTGCAATTGCGCGTGCCACAGCCGCAGGTGGTGACGCAGCGTCAGGTCGGTGCGCTTCACGAAGCGTCGCGACGGCGGCAGCAGCATCACGAACGCGATCGCCGCGAGCAGGTCGACGACGCCGATCGACAGCATCGCGGTTCGCCACGAGAAGTGCTCTTCGAGCGCGCTCATCCCGATCCGCCCGATCATGCCGCCGAACGCGGTCCCGCCGACATAGAGCCCCATCGAGAAGCCGAGGCCGTCCGCCGCGATTTCTTCCGCGAGATACGCCATCGCCACCGCCGGCACGCCGCCCAGCGCGAAGCCTTCGAGCGCACGCCAGACCAGCAGCAGGTGCCAGTTCGGCGACCACGCGGCGAGCAGGTTGAACAGCGCGGCCAGCGTCATCGACGCGAACATCAGCCCGCGCCGCCCGACGCGTTCGGACAGCGCGCCGGCGCACAGGATCGACACCGCGAGCATCCCGGTCGACAGCGACAGCGAGAGCGAACTCGACGCCGCGCCGACGTTGAACTCGCGGGCGAACGCGGGCAGCAGCGGCTGCACGCAGTACAGCAGCGAGAAAGTGGAAAAGCCGGCGAGGAACAGCGCGAATGCGATGCGCTTGTACGCGGCCGAGCGCGGGGACACACCGGCCGGCAGCGCATCGGGTGCGGTGTTCTGCGCGCCGGGCAGGGAACGGGAAATCGAAGCGGAGGACATGAAGGCACTCGTTGTGCGACGGAATACACGAATTCTTGCGCACGGTCATGTATATGTCCAATATATGAAATGAACCGCAGCCATATGTTTTAACACTGGCTGACGGGTTAATCCGACTCACCGCGAGGTCACGTCACGCATGGAACTCCGGCATCTCCGCTACTTTCTGGCCGTCGCGGCCGCGTCGAATTTCACGAAGGCCGCCGAAACGCTCGGCATCGGCCAGCCGCCGTTGAGCCAGCAGATCAAGGCGCTCGAGAACGAGCTCGGCGTGGAGCTGTTCAAGCGGACCGCGCGCGGCGCCGAGCTGACGCTGGCGGGCGAGGTGTTCGCGGAAGAGGCGCGACGCGTGCTCGACGATGCCGAGCGCGCGGCCCGGGCGGCCAGGCGCGCCGCGCGCGGGGAAACCGGCCATTTGCGGGTCGGCTTCACCGGCACGGCCGCGTTCAATCCGAAGGTGTCGGATCTGATTCGCCGCTTTCGGGAGGCGTTTCCGGAGGCCGAGCTGACGTTGCAGGAAGCGACGTCGGGGGTTTTGCTGGAGGCGCTCGAGGCCGGGCGCGTCGATGTCGCGATCGTGCGGCCCGAGCGTCGCGTCGCCGCGACGCTGCGGGTGTCGGACTGGGACGAGGAGCCGATGTTCGTCGCGCTGCCCGTCGCGCACCGGCTCGCGCAGCGGCGGCGCATCGAGCTGGCGGAACTGGCCGACGAGTCGTTCGTGCAGGTGCCGCGCGCGGCCGGCGGCGCGCTGTTCGACGACATCGTCGCCGCGTGCCGGGCCGCCGGGTTCGAGCCGCGCATGGCGCAACCGGCGCCGCAGATCGCGTCCGCGGTGACGCTGGTGGCGGCCGGGCTCGGCGTGTCGGTCGTGCCGAAGGCGATTACGCAGGTGCAGGTTCCCGGGGTCGTGTACCGGCCGTTCGCGGGTAACCGGTTTCGCGCCAGGCTGGCGATTGCGTCGCGCTGCGACGAGCCGTCGGCGGTGGTGCGGAATTTTTTATTGTTGGCGTAGCGGAAAACAAAAAACCCGCGCAGCCAAGTGCTGTCGCGGGTTTCAGAGAATGCTGGAATGCGGGGAAAACGCATCTGGTGCCGACGGCGAGACTCGAACTCGCACAGCTTTCGCCACTACCCCCTCAAGATAGCGTGTCTACCAATTTCACCACGTCGGCACTGCAAGGGGCGCAATTCTAACGTCACATCGCGCGTTTGTGAAGGGGGTGTGACAAGGTCGTGCACGGGTACTCGATCGATCCCGGTAGAATTCGTCCGATCGACCCGACGATCAACGCAACCGCCACCCGTTTTCTTCCCGTGACCCACACCCTCGAACACCTGCAGGCCGGCCAACTGGCGGGCGCGCGGCAACTCAAGCTCGCGTGCGGGCTGACCGAATTTCCGCGCGAGATCTTCGATCTGGCCGACACGCTCGAAGTGCTCGACCTGACCGGTAATGCGCTGTCCGCGCTGCCCGACGATCTGCCGCGGCTGCATCGCCTGCGCATCCTGTTCGCGTCGGGCAACCGCTTCACCGCTTTCCCTGGCGTGCTCGGCGCGTGCGAGCAGCTCGACATGATCGGCTTCAAGGCGAACCGGATCCGCACCGTGCCGCATGGCGCGCTGCCGCGTGCGCTGCGCTGGCTGATCCTGACCGACAACGCGATCGACGAACTGCCGGCCGACATCGGCGACTGTGCGCGGTTGCAGAAGCTGATGCTCGCCGGCAACCAGCTGCGCGCGCTGCCCGCGGAACTGGCCGCGTGCCGCGCGCTGGAACTGGTGCGCCTGTCCGCGAACCGGCTGGAGGCGTTGCCCGACTGGCTGCTGCGCCTGCCGCGTCTCGCATGGCTCGCCGTTGCCGGCAATCCGCTCGGCGCGGTGCCGGAGGCCGCGGCGTCCGCGGAACCGGACGTCGCGGAGATCGACTGGGCGGCGCTGTCATGCGAACAGAAGCTGGGCGAGGGCGCGTCGGGCGTCATTTACCGTGCGCAGTGGCGCGCGGACGGCCATCCGCCGCGCACGGTCGCGGTCAAGCTGTTCAAGGGCGCGGTGACGAGCGACGGCCTGCCCGATTGCGAAATGGCCGCGTGCCTGCATGCCGGCGGTCATCCGAACCTGATCCCGGTGATCGGCAAGCTGCGCGGGCATCCGGACGGCACGCGCGGCCTGGTGATGGCGTTGGTCGATCCGGTGCTGACGAACCTCGCCGGGCCGCCGAGCTTCGCGTCCTGCACGCGCGACGTCTACGCCGCCGATGCGAGGTTCGATCCGGCGCAAGCGGTGCGAATCGCGCACGGCATCGCGTCGGTCGCCGGTCATCTGCACGCGCGCGGCATCATGCATGGCGACCTGTATGCGCACAACATCCTGCACGACGGTGCAGGCGGCGCGTTGCTCGGGGATTTCGGCGCGGCGTCGCTGTACGACCCGAACGCGCGTATATGGGGCGCCCGGTTCGAGCGGCTCGAAGTGCGCGCGTTCGGCTATCTGCTCGGCGAATTGCTCGAGCGCTGTGGATCGCACGCCGACGCGCTCGATGCGCTGGCGGCGGCCTGTGTGAACGAGGACGTCGATGCGCGGCCGTCGTTCGACGAGATCACGGCCGCGCTGGCCGAGCGCATGCGCTGAACGGATGGGGTCGACTCATGCCTGCCGTGCACTCAGCAGCTTGATGCCGAGCCCGACGAACAGCAGCCCGCTCGCGCGCTTGAGCGCGCGTACCGCGCGGCTCATGCCGAAGCCGCGATGCAGGCGGCGCACGCCGGCCGAATAGACGCTGTGAACGACGACGACCGTGCACGCGATCGTCGCGTACATCACGACGAACTGCAGCGCGAGCGGCCGGTCGTGCACGACGAACTGCGGCATGAACGCGGACAGGAAGATCATCGTCTTCGGATTGCTGCCCGATACGAACAGCGCTTCGCGGAACAGCTTGCGGCGATCGGGCACGGCGATTTCCGTTGGGCCGCTCGATGCGGCGGCCTTGCGGTCGCCGCGCAACTGCCGGACACCCAGGACCATCAGGTACGCGGCGCCGATCACCTTCATCGCGACGAACAGCGGCGGCATCGCGGCCAGCACCGCGCCGACGCCGAGCGCGACCAGCAGCACGACCACACCCTGCGCGACGAGGTTGCCGGCGATCGTCGCCGCGGTGCCGTGCGCGCCGTAGCGCACCGTGTTGCGGATCACGAGCAGCACGTTGGGCCCCGGCGACAGCGTCGTCGCGAGATAGGCGGCGGTAAACAGCATCCAGGTCTGAATGGACATGCGGCGCTCCGAGAGGCGGTTCCGGCGGTCGGGATGACGCGATGATGCCACGCCAATAATGGCTCGGGCCGCCGCCGGAACCGTGCCGTCCGGCCTGTCAGCGCGCGTCGCGCATGCAGTACGCGGGAATCGACGGCGGTGTATCGATGGCGGCAGGCCGTGTCATCCACGCGATCCATGCGGCCCACAACCCGCAGACGATCAGTACCGCGACATTCAGCGGTGTCCGGTAGCGAACGATCAGGTCGGCCAGCGGCAGGCGGTCTTTCATGTGCGTCTCCTTCGATCGTGAGGCGGGCGGCGTTACTGGCCGGCGTAGGTCGGCGCTTTCGCGTCGCAGGTCACGGACACGGTCGAGCCGTCCGCGAAGTGCAGCCGGAACGGCACCTTCGCGCCGGGCGCGACGGCCTGGCGCGGCTCCTCCAGCATCACGTGATAGCTTTTCGGCTTGAACGTCACCGAGCCGTGCGCCGGCACGACGACCGAATCGACGTGCACCATCTTCGCGGTGCTGCCGCTCGTCTGCGTTTCATGCACCATCGCCATCCCGTAGGCGGGCGTGTCGATACCGGTCAGCGTCGCGGGCGCGTCGCCGTGGTTCTTCAGCGTGAAGTAGCCGGACGACGGCACCGTCGCCGGCATCGTGCGGATCCAGCACGCATCGGCCTGGATGGCCGGCGCGGCGAACGTGGCGGTGGCGTGCAGCGTCAGTGCCATGAGCAGGCCGGTCGGAATCGGGCGTTTCATCATGTGTTCTCCTTATTGGGTGCGATGCCGCGGGCATCGATGCGAATGCGCTCGGCACGAAGCGCCGATGCGCACCGCGTGCGTGCCATGCGTTACTTCAGCGTGAACGTGTAGCGGCCGTGCGTGCGATGGCCGTCGCTGGCCACCGCGATCCACGCGACCGTGTAGGTGCCGGGCTTCAGGTTCGCGAGTGGGACGTGCATTCGCTTCCGGTTGCCGGCGTCGACGGCCGATTTCCCGTCGACGACCGATTGCCCTTGGCTGTCGGTCACGGCGATCGAGCTGAACGCCGGCTCGAGCGCCTCGCCGAAATCGATCGTGACCGCGTGCGGCGCGGTGGACAGCGTGGCGTCGGGCGCCGGGTCCTGCGTTTTCGGGAGCGCATGCGCGTGGGCGGCCTGGATGACGACGAAGCCGAGTGCGGCGAGTGCGCCGCGAACGAAAAGGGTGGTTTTCATGGCTGGATGAGCGAATGACGAATCGGATGAAAAAACGGATTCGACGGACGGCTGCGCGGAGCGGCATCGATGCCGACGCCGGTCGGCGCGGACCTGCGCGGCCAGGCATTCGCATGCGGGCGAATGCGGGCGCGGCAATCCGAACCGGCGGCGGCCAACCACATGCCCGGCACGACGCCGTGCGCAGCAGGGTGAGACATGATCGTCCTTCGAAACGTGACACGTCGCGCACGCCGGCGGCGTGCGCGGACGGCGCGATGCACGACGGCATCACGCGCAATGACGACGGATCAGGACGTGAACGGTGGGGCGCGCGGTTGCGCGGACGTGAGCGGTAGCGCGCGGCGCAGGCTTTCGAAGCGGGTGGCCGCGCGATGCTCGATTGCGTGCACGTGAGCCGCGAACGTCAGTTCGGGCGCGGGCAGCGCGGGGGTATGGGCAAGCAGGCTGCAGTAGCCGCACGCCTGGAGATGGGCCTGCAGGCTTTTCGTCGCCGCATCGGCGGACGGCGTGCCGGCGGCCGGCGCGGACGAACAGTAGCCGGCCAGCAGCGCGTCGACGCGCCCTTGCGTGGTCAGCGCCTGCGAGATCGTCGGCGCGAGCGCCGTCATCAGGATGGCGAGCATCCCGATCAGACTGCCGATCTTCCGGAGACGACGACTCAGCATGCGATGCGCGGCGGCGGGTGGACGACGATGCCGCCGATTATGCCACGCACGTCGATGCGCCGGTCGGCGCGGACGTGCGGCGTAGCGGCGCGCTACGCGTGCAGCGCCAGATACTTTGCGATCAGCGTCATCTGCGCGGCCCAGCCCTGGTCGTTCATGTCGCGCGCGGTCGCGCGACGCGCTTCGATCAACTGGTCGAAGCCCGTTTCGGTGACGGTGAGCAGCGTGCCGCCCGCCTGCGCCGCGAGCGTGAACGTGACGAGCGTCATCGGCTCGGACGCGTAATCGACATTCGGATCGATCGCGAACGGATGCCAGCGAAACGAGAACAGTTGCTTGGGTTCGATACGGTCGACGACGATTTCGAACACAGTGCCCGCATAGGGCTCCTGCGCCTTGGCGACGTCGTCGTCGACGCGGGTGGGGGTGATGCGGCCGAACAGCGACTGGCCGGCCTCGAACGGGCCGTCGAACGACACGCCGAACCACTGGCCGAATTCGCCGGAATTGCTCACGGCTGCCCAGACGCGGTCGGGCGATGCGGCGAGCAGCGTCTGTTTTTCGATGCGATCGGTTGGCTGGACCATCACGTTCTCCATGCAGGATCGAGCGTTGCAGGGCGACGCGCGCGGTCGCGCGCCGTGTTTAGTCGAGCATGACCGCGTCGGGCACGTCGAGCACGAGGTCCGACGTCGCGACGGCCACGCACGGCAGCGTATAGCCGTCGGCCTTTTCCTCGCGGGAGAGCCCCGGCCATTCGATCGTGTAGCGTACGCTGCCGCTGACGATCCGGCAAAGGCAGCTTCGGCACGTGCCGTTGCGGCACGAGCGCGGCAGCGATACGCGCGCGAATGCGGCGGCTTCGAGCACGGTCAGCGCATCGGGCGCGTCGAAGGTGGCGCCGAGCGGCTCGATGCGCACGACGGGCGGGTGTTCTGGATCGGTCATGACTGAAGCGGGCGGCGGTTCGGCGGCAACGCGCCAAGCATACCCGAACGCGCCGGCCGCCGGCCGTGTGCATCAGTGCCGCCGCAGATACCGGTACACGGTATTGCGGGCGAGGCCGAGTTCGCGCGCGGCCGCCGACACGTTGCCGCCGTGCCGCGCGAGCACCGCGTCGATCATCGCGGCCTGGTGGCTTTGCAGCGTCGTGCCTTCGTGCTTGCCGGCCGATGGGGCCGGGGTGGCCGCCGCTGGCCCAGCCGGCGCATCGTCGCAGTCGAGCCAGAAATCGTCGGGCAAATGCGCGAGCGTGATTTCGGCTTCGTCTTCGGCGAGCATGCCGGCCGTGCGCAGCACGTTGGTCATCTGCCGCAGGTTGCCGGGCCAGCGATGGCGCGCGAACGCATCGAGCACGTCGGCCGCGAGACGGCGCGGCATCGGCTCGCTGCGCGCGAGCCGCGCGAGGATGCGCTCGACGAGCGCCGGCAGGTCGGTGCGGGCGGCAAGCGCCGGCAGCGTGACCGCGAGCCCGTTGATCCGGTAGAACAGATCCTCGCGGAACGTGCCTTCCGCGATCATCGCGCGCAGGTCGCGGTGAGTCGCGCAGACCACCCGCACGTCGACCGGCACCGCGCGTGCGCCGCCGAGCGGCATCACCGCGCGCTCCTGCAGCACGCGCATCAGCCGCACCTGCTGCGCGAGCGGCATGTCGCCGATTTCATCGAGAAACAGCGTGCCGCCGTCGGCCTGCGCGATCTTGCCGGGGCTGCCGCGCTTGCGTGCGCCCGTGAACGCGCCGTCTTCGTAGCCGAACAGCTCGGCCTCGATCAGCGAATCGGGCAGCGCCGCGCAGTTGACCGCGACGAACGGGCCGTCCGCGCGCGGCGACGCCTGGTGCAGCGCGCGGGCGAGCCATTCCTTGCCGGTGCCCGTCTGGCCGAGGATCAGCAGCGGCAGGTCGCGCCCGCGGATCTTCGCGACGCGTTCGAGTACGGCGGCCATGCGCGCGTCGCCGGTGTCGAGCGTCGCGAACGTGATCGCGTCCGGGTCCGGTGCTCGCACGCGCGCAGCCGGCGCCGGCGGCGTGACGGCGACGGTCGTTTTCTGCGCTTCCGGGAATTCGCAGCGGGCGAGCACGCGCACGCCGGTCGACAGCGTGAGGCAGAACGTGGCGCCCGGCGCGCGCGCGGCCTGCTGCGCGAGCTGGGCGAAGCGCATGCCGAACAACGCGTCGCTCGCCTGATGCTGCAGTGCGTCGAACGACGCGCCGAGCTGGAACTGGGCGCTGCGGTTCGCGGCGATCAGCCCGCCGTCGGGGCCGAAGGCGACGAGCCCGGCGAACAGCGAATCGACGCAATCCTCGTGCGCGTGAAAGCGCAGCCGCAGCGCTTCGCCGCACTGGTTCGCGAACAGGTGGTTCTCGATCAGTTGCGCGGACATTCGCACCAGCGCGAGCGTATGCGGGCTGGAGCCGCGCGGGTCGCCGCTCACGTCGAGCGTGCCGAGCGTGCGGCCGAACGGATCGACGATCGGCGCGCATGCGCAGGTGAGGATGTGGTTCGCGCGCAGGAAATGTTCGGAGCCGTGCACGACCACGGCGTGGCCCGACGCGAGCGCGGTGCCGATCGCGTTGGTGCCGCGCGCGCCTTCGGCCCACGACACGCCGTTGCACAACGCGACGCGGTTCGCTTTCTCGATGAAGTCCGCGTCGCCGATGCTGTGCAGGATCACGCCGTCGGCATCGGTCAGCAGCACGAGGCTTTGCGTCTCGGCGATCTGCGCGTGGAGGTCCTCCATCACCGGGCGGGCGTGCGAGAACAGCGTGTGGTTCGTGTCGAGCAGTTCGCGCAGCGCGACGCGCGACAGCGGCGAGAAATCGGGGCGTTCGTGCGCGCGCAGGCCGACCGCGGTCGAACGCGCATGCGCCTGCGCGAGCAGGTCGGTACGCCCCGCGGTGGCGGGCAGCACGAAGGGTTGCGGCATGATGTGTCTCCTGTTCCCGGGGCCGACCGGATCGGAATCGGCGGCGGAGTGCGGCTCCGCTCGCGGTGCACCATTCGGCGCGACGGCCGACCGTCCGGGTACGCATCATCATACAAGCGCCACGTGCGATGCGCGACCGCGAACAAAATCCCCTTGCTTTTAAGCGCCCGCCTGCAATGATGGAAATGGAGCACGCACGCGCCGTGTTCCGCAGTGCAACATGCATGCGACGCGACATGCATCCGTTCGGGAGACGCATCATGGTTCGGGCGGAACTGAGAGTCGTGCTGGCGGCCATCGCCACTTTCATCATGCTGGGCGGCATTGCCGTGGCGATCCACGGATTGCTGTTCGATCTGACCGATGCGGTGAGATACGGGGCGGCCGCGATTGCGGTGGGCGTCACGACCGCCGCGATCGCGCTCAACATCTGGCCGACCGATCCGCACTGACGTCCGTTGCTGAAACGGTGCCGGATGCCGCGCAGATCAGACGAAATGCGCGTCGGAACGACGCATACCGAAATTTTTGTGTCCCGCGCGAAACCGTCTAAAGTGGAATTCAACCGGCATGCATCGACCGCGCCACACCCCGCGGTCGGGGCCTCCGCTGGCGAGCCCGCGTACATTTCGTCCGGCCGGTAGCGGACGACGGACGCGGTCATTCGTTTTCTACCGGTCGAGGCGGCGCCCATGCAGATCCATTTCACGAACGAGAAGCCTGAGTATTCGGGGCGTGACCTGATGCTGGGGTTCACGGCACTGGTCAATGGCGAGCGCGTCCAATGTCAGATCACCGCCGAGGCGCTGGAAGACCACTTCGGTGCGGCGTCGCCGCGCTTCGAGGACATGGTCGGCGCATTCGACCAGCACCGCGAGCGCATCGAGGCGGCCGCACGGCGCCTGCTGTCGGAAACGCGCGCGCAGTGCGTGACGCTGCGCAGCGGCTATGTGCGTTTCTACGAGGCCAACTGGCGCTGACGACACGACGCTCGTCCGGCGGCGCGCGCGACCGAGCGCGGCGCACGAAGACGTTGCCTTTCACGCAATGCCGTTCGGTGGGGCCGGGCGGCATTTTCGTATGCGGGCCGGGCGGGATGGTCGACCATCGATAGGGACGTGCGCGTCGATTCGTCAGGATCGCGGATGAATCGTGCGAAAACGAAAACGCCACCCGAAGGTGGCGTTTTTTCGTTGCATCGTGCGGCGCGGCGATGCGCTTCGCTTACTCGCTGCCCAGATAGAAGAAGCGGAACAGGAACACGGCCGCGATGATCCAGACGATCGGCTTGACCGTGCGGCCCTGGCCCGTCAGCAGCTTGAGGCCGCCGTACGCGATGAAGCCGAACGCGACGCCGTTCGCGATCGAATACGTGAACGGCATCAGCAGCGCGGTCAGCGCGGCCGGCACGGCTTCCGTCGCGTCGTCCCACGGCACCTCGACCATCTCGCGCAGCATCAGGCACGACACGTACAGCAGCGCGGGCGCCGTTGCATAGGCCGGCACGACGCCGGCGAGCGGCGCGATGAACAGGCACGCGAGGAACAGCACCGCGACGGTGATCGCCGTCACGCCGGTGCGGCCGCCGGCCTGCACGCCCGACGCGCTTTCGATGTACGCGGTGGTCGACGACGTGCCGAGCACCGAGCCCGCGACGATCGCCGTGCTGTCGGCGAGCAGCGCCTTGTTCAGGCGGTTCATCTTGCCTTCGACGAGCAGGCCCGCGCGATTCGCGACGCCCATCAGCGTGCCCGTCGCGTCGAACAGCTCGACGAGGAAGAACACGAGGATCACGTTGATGATGCCGGTCGACAGCGCGGCGCCGATGTCGAGCTTGAACAGCGTCGCGTCGATCGACGGTGGCGCGGAGAACACGCCGTGGAACTGGTTGCCGGCGAAGAAGAACGACAGGATCGTCACGCCGATGATGCCGATCAGGATCGCGCCGCGTACGCGCAGGTGGTCGAGCGTGACGATCGTGAAGAAGCCGACGATCGCGAGGATCGTCTCGTGCTTGTGCAGGTCGCCGAGCGTGACGAGCGTGGCCGGGTTGCCGACGATCACGCCCGACGTCTTCAGCGAGATGATGCCGAGGAACAGGCCGATGCCGGCGGTGATGGAAATCCGCAGCGATTTCGGAATGCCGTTGACGATTGCCTCGCGCACGCGGAACAGCGTGACGAGCAGGAACAGGCAGCCGGAGATGAACACCGCGCCGAGCGCCGCCTGCCACGTGAAACCCATCCCCTTGACGACCGTGTACGCGAAATACGCGTTCAGGCCCATGCCGGGCGCGCAGGCGATCGGGTAGTTCGCGTACAGCCCCATGATGATCGACGCCAACGCCGCGACGAGGCAGGTCGCGACGAACACGGATTCCTTCGGCATGCCGGCGTCGCCGAGAATCGCGGGGTTGACGAAGATGATGTAGGCCATCGTCAGGAACGTGGTGACGCCCGCGAGTATTTCGGTGCGGAAGTCGGTGCCGGCTTCAGCGAAGCCGAAATACCGCTTGATGGATTCCATGAAGGCGTTTCTCCGGTCGGGTTGTCGTGTTGATTGTTGTGCCGAATTGTTGTAAAGGCAGCGCGCGGCCGGCTAACTGTAACCAGCCACTATTGTCCGGCTATCGGCGGATTGTAATAGCGTGGATAGCTCGGACGATATAGTTGGGGGCACGATCGGTTGCCTGCGCGCGAACGGTCTGGCAGCACGCCCGCGCGACGAAGGCGCGCATTTTACCGGTTCGCGCGGCGCGGGCCGGCAGAAATGGCTGAAACGGCGGGAGCGGTGGAAACGACGGGAAGCGACGGGAAGCGGCGCGGGGCAGGCGGGCGAGACGGGCCGATGCGTGCGCAACGGCACGCTGGCGGCATCGCACGCGGCCGGTGCGCGATGACATGCGACTGAAACGCAGCGCCCGCATGCTGCACGAACGCGGTGCAGGCGGCGGTGCGCGCGAACGCGCGTGCGCGGCCGATGCGGATGCGCGGCCGCGGCGTGCGGCGGCCATTCGTCAGTCCAGGCCGTTGCAGGTATCGGGCTATCGTGCGCCGAAGCCGTCCCGTGCGCAACAGTCATTTCGCGATGCGGGGACGACTGTGGTTTCTGTGTAAAAGATTGCAAGACCCCATCGCGTAAACCGGCAAGTCTTTCTAGGATAGATACACCGCGCATGCACACGCCGGCCGGTCATTGCCGACGCGGGGGAGTCGCAGTCCGTGCAGGCCAGGCGGTGAATGGCGGTCAAGGCCGTTGCGCGTTTGGGCAGGCACGGCCGGTTGCGATTGCCCGATGCGGGTTCGTCCGTAATCACGGAGGTCAGCATGTTGAACTGGATCAGCCGCTGGGCGATGCGACACGCCCCCACGCCGGAAAAAACCGCTGCGTCGATGCTCGTGACGGCGCGCATGGAACTGTTCGCAGCCGAACAGCGCGTCATCGATGCGAAATTACAGGCGGATTACTGGCGCACACGTGTGTCATTCCTCGAAGAGGTGCAGAAGCAGGGCATCGATCCGTGGGTGACCTCGCAGGCCGCGCAACGTCCCGACCTCGATTCCACTCCACGAAGCACGGGCCCGCGTCTCGCCGCCAGCACCTGATGCCTTTGCTGCATCCCGTCGCTGCGCACGGCGCGCGATCGCTCGCGGCATGCACCGGCGTGCCGCGTCCTTCGATGCGCACCTGCGGCGCGTTGCGCCGCGGGTGCGCCCGTTTCCGGTCGCGGCCGCTCCGCGTGTCGCGCGCGTGACGCGTGCGACACGGCACGTCGCTCATCCGCTCCTTCTCCCTATCCCGACGAGCAAACGTTGCACTTGCGCGAGCATGCGCTTGACGCGCTCGCCGCGCCGCACGTACGCGGTCGTGATCGTCGCTTCGGCCGACCGGTCGGCATCGGTGCCGAGCCAGATGCGCTCGCCGCGTGCGATACGCAGCACCTCGCCGGGCCGCACCCAGTGATCGTCGACGCTCGGCGGCCGCGTGATCCACAGCGCCGCGCCGTGCGCGCGGATCTCCGCATCCTGCGGCGCGCGCCAGGTCATCGTCGTGCGTGGCGCGACCGCGAAACGGATCACGACGGTCGGTAATGCGATCGTGCCGGCGTGGCGCCGATCGCGGCGTTCAAACAGCGGGCTTGCCTGGTCCATCGTCTTCTCCATTCAGTGAGCCGGACGGATGACGTGCACCAGAACAAAAAGGCCTCATCCGTTTCCGGCGAGGCCTTGTGTGACATGCGGTACTGCCCGATTGCTAACGCACAAGCGCCTCCCGTGATCCATTCTTTCGAATGTTCACCGGGCAATGCATCGTGATGGCGATGAGCTTGAACGTAGGCATGCGAACGATTTTGTTGTCGGCGTGCGGCGTTGTCAACGACTATTTTCGGGATATGCACGGGCGATACAGGATGCGTCACTCGCGCGTTCTTCGACCTCGTCTGCCCAGCATGTCGCGCATCCGTGCGATCGCCCGCCCCAGCGACGTATCGCGCCGCATCACGTACGCGGTCGCGATCGACGCTTCGGCGGGCTGGGCGTCGCCGGCGCCGATCCAGATGCGGTCACCGCGCCGTACGCGCAGCACGTCGCCGGTGCGCAGCCGGTAATCGTCGATGCTGCCGAGCCGCGTGATCCACAGCGTTGCGTCGTGTACGCGAATCTCGGCGTCGTGCTGCGCGCGCCACGTCAGCGTCTTGCCGGGCGCGACCATGAAATGCAGCTCGACGCTCGGCAATGCGATCGTATCGGTGCGGCACCGATCGGGGCAGACAACCAGCCGGCTTGCGTGGTCCATCGTCATCTCCATCCGTTGAGCCGGTCGGGATGACGCGCACCCCAAACAAAAAGGCCTCATCCGTTTCCGGCGAGGCCTCGTGATATGCGTGACTGAATCTCGATGCTAACGCACAAGCGCCTCCGGTGATCGCCGCGTATGGGCGTTCACTCGGTTTTCATGCGCGATGGCGACGGGCTTGAGCATAGGCATGCGAACGAGTGTGTCGTGGCCGCGCTGCCGTGTCAACGGCAATTTCGAGATACGTGGCGGTTACGCGTCGCGTTGCGCGAGGCCGTTCACGAGCAGTTCCGACAGCAGGCCCGTCATCCCTTCCGGGTGCGTGGCCGCGCGTGCCTTCAGCTGTTCGACGAGCGCGGCGTTGAGCTTGCACGCGAACGGCACGAGGCCCTGTTCCTGGTCGAGCTTGCGCTGCGCGCGGCGGTCCAGCTTGGCCGCTTCGTCGGCGCCCTTGCCGAAACGCGCGGAGCTCGACTGCTTCATCGCGTGCGTCAGTTTGAGCGCCTTGTTCTTTTCGAGATCGGTTTTCTTCATGGCCATCGCGGCACCTCCGGGAAATGAAGCCGCGATTGTACGCATTTCGGCGGGCGCCGCCTGCCGGGCCGGCCGAAAACCCGGTCACGCGCCTTTCGTCGTGCCCCAGTTGCCGCCGTGCGCGGCCGCCTGCGCAGCCGGCGAGCGGGCGAGGTACGCGAGCGCCTGCTCGGTCGAGCCTTCGTGATGCGGCGTATAGCCCGGCTTGAAATAGCGCAGCGCCGCGCCGATCACCTTCCAGAACGACGGCAGGTGCCCGCGCCGCGAACCCTGCCACCACGCGAGCACGAAGCCCGGGTAGCGGCCGGCGTCCGGATCGCGCCGGTACATGAATTTCGCGCCGGTCGTGATGTAATAGAGCAGCAGCAGGATCACGAACGCCATGTGCACGCACCGCTCCGGATAGGTGCCGCCCATATGCCGGTAGATGTCGAACGCGACGGTGCGGTGCTCGACTTCCTCGGCGCCGTGCCAGCGCAGCAGGTCGACCATCGTCGGGTCGGCGCGGCCTTCGTCGAGTCCGTGCGCGTTGAGCACCCAGTTGCCGAGATAGCCGAAGAAATGCTCGAGCGACGCGATCACGGCCAGTTGCTGCCGCAGCCAGAAGCGCGTATGGCCGATCTTCAGCCCGAACGGGGCTTCGCCCAGCACGCGCGTGAACAAACGGTTGAGCTTCTGCGTGAACGGCTTCGTGTCGATGCCGTGGCGGTCGTAGTAGTGCTTCAGCACGCCGCCGTGCGAGCGCGAATGCACGGCTTCCTGCCGCAGGAAGCCTTCGGCTTCGTCGCGCAGGCGTGCATCGGTGATCAGCGGCAGCGCCTTGTTGTACACGCGGCAGAACCACAGCTCGCCTTCCGGGAACAGCAGGTTCAGCGTGTTGATGATGTGCGTGCTGCCCGGATCGTTCGGCACCCAGGTGACCGGCGTGTCGCTGAAGTCGAACTTCACGTGCCGGGCCTTGATCTTGTGATAGTCGGCGGTATCGGTCATGTTGTCTCCCAGTGCGGCGTCGTGCGCCGTCAATGCGATGCCATGCTGACGCGGGCGATCATCCGGCCGAGCCACGGCATGAAGCGGCCGACGAAGCGCAGCGCGTGCGCTTCGCCGCCGACCGCGACGACGGGGCGGTTGCGCAGCACGCCGTCGACCATCGCCTGCGCGACGGTTTCCGGTTTCAGGCCGCGCATCTGGTACAGCTTCGTCGCGCGCTTGCGCAGCCGCGCTTCGTCCTGCGCGTTGGCGCCCGCATAGTGCGTCGACGCCATGATTCCCGTCTCCGCGAAACCGGGGCACACGGCCGTCACGCCGATGCCTTTGTCCGCGAGTTCCGCGCGCATGCATTCGCTGAGCATCAGCACCGCGGCCTTGGTCGTCGCATAGGCGGGCAGGTCCCGCGACGGGCCGAATGCGGCTGCCGACGCGGTATTGACGATATGCCCGCCGGTGCCGCGCGCGGCCATCTGCTGCGCGAACAGCCGCGAGCCGTGGATCACGCCCCATAGGTTCACGTGCAGGATCCGCTCCCAGTGCCGCGCGCTCGTGTCGAGGATGCCGCCGGCCATGCCGATGCCCGCGTTGTTGATCACGACGTCCGCGCCGCCGAGTTCGCTGCCGACCCAGGCCGCGAGCGCTTCCATCTCGTCGGCGGACCCGACGTCGACGCGTTTCGCATGCGCGTGCGCGCCGGTCAGCCCGATCAGCAGTGCGGTGCGCTCGGCGCTCGTGAGATCGATGTCGCATGCGACGACCGTCGCGCCCTCGCGTGCGAAGGCCAGCGCCGCGCAGCGGCCGATGCCGCTGCCCGCGCCGGTGACGACCGCGACCTTGCCGCTGAAGCGCCCGCTGGTGGCGCGGCGGCGCGCGTTCGCGAGCGCGGGCGGTTCGTTGCCGGATTCGACTGCGTCGATCAATTGCCCGGCGAGATCCGCGAAGCGCGCGGGATCGGCGAGCGGCAGCCAGTGACCGGCCGCGACTTCGCGGCGGTAGTACTGCGGCACCCAGCGCGACAGGTTTTCGGACAGCGCGGGGCTCACGTACTTGTCGCCGAGCGGCACGATCGTCTGCACCGGTGCGTGCGCGTAGCGTTCGCGCGGCGCGAACAGGCAGCGGATGAAGTTCGCGCGATACAGGCGCACGCCGCGCGCGCCGTCGTCGGCCTGCGTCGGGCGCGGCGCGGCGGGCGTTTTCTCGAGCCGGCGCAGCAGGCCCGGCCACGCGCGGCCGAGCCACAGCCGCCAGCCGAGTTCGGGGAGGAACGGCAGGTGGAACAGGTACACGTACCACGAGCGCACGAGCTGGCCGCCGAGCTTGGCGAGCGACGCGGGCGTCGGCCGCAGCACGCGTTCGCGCAGCCAGAAGCCGACGTGGTCGAGGCACGGCCCCGAGCACGACGTGTACGACGCGATGCGGCCGGCCAGGCGCGGATCGGTGACGAATTCCCAGCCCTGGATCGAACCCCAGTCGTGTGCGACGAGGTGCACGGCGCGGCCGGGGCAGAGCGCATCGATCACCGCGACGAAATCGTCGGTCAGCTTCGAGAGATGGTAGTCGGCCGTGCGCGTCGGCACGCCGGACAGGCCCGCGCCGCGCACGTCGTACGCGATCACGTAGTGCCGGCGCGCGAGCAGCGGCGCGACATGCTGCCAGACGCTGCTGTCGTCGGGATAGCCGTGCACCAGCACGACCGGCGAGCGGGCCGGGTCGCCCCAGGTCCGGACCGCGAGCGTCAGGTCGCCGGAGGCGACCGCCGTTTCGTTGTGAACCGATTCGAACAGGGCCAGCGGCGCTTCGTCGGAAAGAGGCTGCATCGTGAGTCCGTCGTTCAGGGATTCGTGAGGAAGGGGCGCGTCAGGCGGCGGCCGGCACGGTCGACGCCGCCTGCGCGCGTCCGGCCTGGCGGCGCTGCCAGCGGCGCACGTGCGGCAGGTCCTCGTCGAGCCAGTACGCGTCGTCGTCGGTGATCACCAGCAGTTCCTCGAATTTCGCGCCGACGCCGGCGAAGCCGAGATGCGGCTCGACGGCCCACAGGCCCGGCACGGGCGCATGCTCGGAGCGGCGGTCGATCGACCACAGCGGCGACCAGCCTTGCTGCTTCGCCGCGCGGCCCTGGTCGAGCAGCAGGTTGCGCGTCGCGTTCAGCCCGAAGCGCGCGACGAAGCGCGGCTTCGACAGCTTGTGGATCTTCGCGACGCGATGCGCGAGCACCTTGAACGGATAGGCCTTGTGGCGCGGCTCGACGCCCTGGCGGCGGCACAGCGCGTCGACTTCCTGCGCGACTTCCGCCATCGACCGGCGCTCCTTCACGAGCCGCACGATCATGTCGCGATGGTCCATCAGGTCGTCCTGCAACTGCTCGAGGATCGGGTTGTGGCCCAGGCAGTGCGCGTAGCCGACGTCGGCGACGATGCCGTCGAGCACCGGTGCGACGTCGAGGATCACCGGCATGTCGGTTTCGAGTTGCCGGTTGCTCGGAAAGAACGCGAGATTGAAGCCGCCCATGTGCTTGAGGCCCGAGAAGCCTTCGAACGCGGTGCGGTCGCCGAACCACGCGAACGGCTTGTGCAGCCAGTCGTGCACGCCGTTGTCCTGCAGCCATTCGGTCAGGAGGCGCGCGGCTTCCTTCTCGGTGATGCCGGGGTAGAGCATCGCGCCGACGGTTTCGACGCAGCGGTACGCCAGTTGCTGGACCGCGCGGAATTGCGGCAGCTCGTCGAGGTGGACTTCCGGCAGCGGATGGTGGTCGGCCATGATGCGTCTCCATGTGTCGGCCCGCGTTCGCGTCTCGGCGCAACGCGGGTCCTGGGCAAGGCTGGGGTGCTGATCCGGAATGCATCCGCCGGCGTCCATCGCCACACGGTTATTCAGTCAGCATTTAATGTGTCATTGAGCAATGTAATGATCATAGCCGGTTCGACGTCGCGCGCCAGCCCCCGGAGATGAGGGCTTCTCCTAATGAAGGGCCGAAATGGAGGGGAAGCTCTAGATTTCCGGCGAGCGGGGCCGGATGGTCGTTGCTTGTTCATGCTTGCCGAACGGGGAAACCGGTCGGGGCACCCCATGCAAGGCTTCCGCACGGCCCGGCATGTCGCGCCGGATCAACTCGCCGTCGTGTCGCGGCGGGACGCTGTCAAATTGCCGAAATAATTTCGTCACATCATCCGCCCCGATTCGAAGCCTTTGCGGCTTCGCGAGGCCGGTGTGTCGCGCGTCGCGCGGGGCCGCGACCGAGGCCGATTCGGCATATCAACGGAGAGACCATGCAACGCCGCCAGTTCATGAACACCCTTGCCGCGGCGACCGCTGCGACGCCGCTGATGCTCAAGGCCGGCCTCGCCGGCGCGAAGAGCGCCACCGCGCCGGACGCGCTGGACCCCGGCCGCTGGTCGCCGTTCAACGCCGCGCGCCTGCAGGCGGTGCTCGACCAGCATGGCGCCGCGAGCGCCCGCTACGACGGAAAGCGCCGCCCGTACGCGGTGTTCGACTGGGACAACACGTGCATCATGAACGACTGCGAAGAGGCGTTGCTGATGTACCAGATCAACCATCTGCAGTACAAGCTGACGCCGGACGAATTCGTCGCCGTGATGTGGAAGGACGTGCCGAAGGGCGCGTTCATGAAGGACTACACGACCGTCGACGGCAAGCCGGTGACGATGGAGGACCTCGCGGCCGACGTCGAATCCGACTACCGCTGGCTCCATGCGAACTACCAGGGCCTCGGCGGCGACAAGAGCCTCGACGAGATTCGCGAGACCGATCAGTTCAAGGATTTCCGCGCGAAGCTGTACTTCATGTACGACGCGATCTGCGACACGCATCCGCTCGAAGTCGGCTACAAGTGGATCATCTACTTCTACCAGAACATGACGACCGCCGAGCTGCAGGCGATGGCGCAAGCGTCGAACAACTACGGGATCGGCGACGCGCTGCGCAAGGTCCGCTACGAAAGCCCCAAGGCGCTGCCGGGCAAGGCCGGCGTGGTGGCCGATACGCATTTCCACGGCATCCGCATTCACGAGGAAATCCGCGCGGTGATGCACACGCTGCGGGCGAACGGCATCGACGTGTACGTGAGCACCGCGTCGCTCGACGACGTCGTGCGCGTGTTCGCCGGCAATCCGAACTATGGCTACGGCGTGCCGCCGGAGAACGTGATCGGCCTGCGGCTGGACATGCAGGACGGCAAGTACACGAGCACCTATCCGGCCGGCTGGCATTTCAACTGGGGGCCCGGCAAGACGGTGGGCATCCGCAACGTGCTCGCGTCGAAGAAGGGCTACGGCCCGCTGCTGGTGTTCGGCGACAGCGACGGCGACGCATGGATGCTGCGCGATTTCAAGGACACCGCGGCCGGCGTGATCGTCAACCGGATGAAGAAGGGCGAGATCGGCGCGGACAGCAAGCTCGCGGCAGAGCAGATCGGCAACCCGGACGCGCGCTTCCTGCTGCAGGGCCGCGACGAGCACACGGGCCTGATGATCCCGGACGAGAAGTCGATCAAGTACGGCAAGGCCGAGCGCAAGCTGCTGGCCTGACGCGGGCGGGCCGCTGGGCCGCCGGGCGCTGGCCGCCGCGGCTCCCGCGCCCATCGGCATCGGCCCGCGGCGTCGTGCGGCCGGCACATGCGCGTCTCAACGCTCGCGCGGCGGGCCCAGCCGATCCAGCAACGCCCCCAGCAGATCGACCGGCAACGGAAACACGATCGTCGAATTCTTGTCCGCCGCGATCGTCGTCAGCGTCTGCAGGTAGCGCAACTGCATCGCCTGCGGCTGCAGCGCGAGCCGCTGCGCGGCCTGCAGCAGCTTCTCCGACGCCTGAAGCTCGCCTTCCGCATGAATCACCTTCGCGCGCCGTTCGCGTTCGGCTTCGGCCTGCCGCGCGATCGCGCGGATCATCGTCTCGTTCAGGTCGACGTGCTTGATCTCGACCGTCGACACCTTGATCCCCCACGCATCGGTCTGCGCGTCGAGCGTCTTCTGGATGTCCGCGTTCAATTGCTCGCGCTCGGCGAGCAGCGCGTCGAGTTCGTGCTTGCCGAGCACCGCGCGCAGCGTCGTCTGCGCGAGCTGGCTGGTCGCCTCGAAGAAGCGCGCGACCTGGATCACGGCCTTCTCCGGATCGACGACGCGGAAATACACGACCGCATTGACCTTCACCGACACGTTGTCGCGCGTGATCACGTCCTGCGCCGGCACGTCGAACACGACGGTGCGCAGGTCGATCCGCACGACCTGCTGGACGATCGGGATGATCAGCACGAGCCCCGGCCCCTTCACTTTCCAGAACCGGCCGAGCATGAACACGACACCGCGCTCGTACTCGCGAAAGATGCGGATCGACGATGCGACGAGGACCACGACGAAGACGACCAGGACGCTGCTGAAGCCGAACGTGTAACCGATCATGAAGGTTCTCCCTGGGGATGGGCGGGGGCGGGCACGTCGTAGAGCGGCGCGACCGTCAGCGTCAGCCCGTGGCGGCCGGTGACGCGCACGCGGCAGCCGGCGGCCAGCGGCGTGCTGCTCGCCACGCGCCAGCGCTCGCCGTGCACGCGCGCCCAGCCGGCGGCCGACGGCGCGGCGTCGGTCGCGCCATGTGGCTGGTCCGGCTGCAGGCCGTCGTCGAGCACTTCGCCGATGCTGCCGAGCATCGCCTCGGCGCCCGTCACGACCGGGCGGCGCCGCGCGCGCAGCGCGACGCTCGACACGCCCGCGACGAGCAGCGCGCCGCCGAGCGCCAGGCTCGCGATCACGGGCCACGGAATCCCGTAGCCCGGCACGTCGGTGTCGATCAGCATCAGCGCGCCGATCGTGAACGCGACGATCCCGCCGAACCCGAGCACGCCGAAGGTCGGCAGGAACGCCTCCGCGACGAGGCAGCCGAGCCCGAGCAGCACGAGGCCGAGGCCCGCATAGCTGATCGGCAGCAACTGCATCGCGAACAGTCCGACCAGCAGGCAGATCGTGCCGGCGACGCCCGGCAGCACGAAACCGGGGTTCGCGAATTCGAAGAAGAGGCCGTAGATGCCGATCGTCAGCAGGATCAGCGCGACGTTCGGATCGGCGATGATCGCGAGGAACCGGCTGCGCCAGTCGGGCGCGAGCACGACGAGCGGCGCGTGCGCGGTCGCGAGATGCAGCGTGCCGGCAGTCGTCGTCACCGTGCGGCCGTCGAGCTGGCGCGCGAGGTCGGCCGGGTCCTGCGCGATCACGTCGACGACGTGCTGCGCGCGCGCTTCGTTCGCCGACAGGCTCACGGCCTCGCGCACCGCGCGCTCGGCCCATTCGACATTGCGTCCGCGCAATTGCGCGAGGCCGCGGATGTATGCGGAAGCGTCCTGGATCGCCTTGCGGATCTCGGTCGATTGCGTATCGGTCGGCAGCACGGCAGCCGCGTCCGACACGCCAGACGCACCCGATGCACCGGTCGGTCGCGGCGCGGCGGGATTCGCGCCTGGCGGCGCCGCGCCGCCGATGCCGAACTGCACGGGCGACGCCGCGCCGAGGTTGGTGCCGGGCGCCATCGCCGCGAAGTGGCTCGCATAGACGATGTAGGTGCCCGCGCTCGCCGCCCGCGCGCCGCCCGGCGCGACGAAGGCGGCGACCGGTACCGGCGAGCGGAGGACGGCCTTGATGATCTGCCGCATCGACGTATCGAGGCCGCCGGGCGTGTCGAGTTGCAGGATCGCGAGCGGCGCATGCTCGCGGGCCGCGCGGTCGAGCGAACGCACGATGAAATCGGCGCTGGCCGGGCCGATCGCGCCGTTGACGGGAATCACGACGACCGGATGCGCGGCGGGCGCGTCGGCCGATGGCGGCGCGGCGAGCGCGGCGCACACGACGAGCAGCGCCGCGAACAGCGCGGCGCGCGCGACCCGCGCGGACAGCGGGTGACGGGGGCGGCCGTCGGGCGCGGCAGGCGCCGGCGGCGGGCCATGACGGTGAAAGCGCATCGGGACGTCCGGGCGGCGCACGGCCGCGTGCCGTCCGGCTGGCGGAAAGGGCGTAGGCCCGATGCTTGAAGATTAGGCGGTTTCGGCGCAAAGCGCGAAGGCGAGGCGGGCCGGCCGCGCCTTCAGCCGGCGCCGCCGCCGCGCGCGAGCGCTTCTTCCCGAAACTCGGCCGGGCTGCGCCCGCTCCATTTGCGGAACGCGCGGTAGAACGCGCTCGGTTCCGCGAAACCGGTCGCGGCCGCGACGTCGGCGATCGTGCGGGCGGGGTCGGCCAGCGCCTCGAACGCGAGATCGCGCCGCAGCGTGTCCTTGATCGACTGGTACGCGTGGCCTTCCTGATGCAGCTTGCGGCGCAGCGTGGCCTCGGCCACGTGCAGCCGCGCGGCCATCCCGCCCGCGCCGGGCCACGCGGCGGGCGGCATCCCGCGCAGCACCGCGCGCACGCGCTGCGCGAGCGCGTTCGGGTTGCGGTACTTGACGATGAAGCTGGCCGGCGCGTTGCGCAGAAACGTTTTCAGCGTCTTCGCGTTCTGCACGACCGGCAGCGTCGCGAATTCGGGATCGAAATCGACATACGACTCGGGCTCGTTGAAGCGCATGTCGTCGCAGAACATCGACGGGTATTCGTGATCGGCCGGTGGCGTGTCGCAGCGGAAGCTCGCATGCAGCAGCGGAATGCGCCGCCCGATCAGCCAGCAGGTGAGGCCGTACACGATGATGAAATAGGTCGCGTACGTGAACATCGCGGGCGTCGCGCCGTTGTTGCGGTGCACGAAACGCAGCCGCACGCGCTGCGGGTTCGCGTCGAGCTCCGCGTGGAGGTCGTCGAGCACGCAGTGCATGAAGTTCACCGCGCGCGCCATCGCGTGCAGCCCGTCGCGCGCCGACAGCGCGGCCTGGCTCATCGCGATGAAGCTGCCGCTGCGCATCGGGTGGCGATCCTGCCCGAAAAACTCGTCGTCGAGCGTGCGCGCGATCGCGTTCCACAGCGCGCCGTATTGCTGCGCGGACACGCGTGCGCGCGGCTGCCCGAGCAGCGCGGGCGCGATGCCGGCCTGCGCGAGCAGCGGCTCGGCCGCGACGCCGCGCCGCGTGGCCAGCGCGACGCTGTACGCGACGAGGCTGATCGCGACGGTTCCCTTGTCTTCCTGCTTCATCGGTGTCGCCGGTGTGGCAAAAACGCTCAGTGTAAATGAGCGACGCGAGCATCGAACAGTCGCGCGTGCTTGCCTACACTTGTTGCATCGAAACGCAAGGACGGTCGCGCCCGGCGGCCGCGGGAGACAGCAGCACCATGGACGAGCTTTACACCGAAGACCAGCGGATGATCCGCGATGCGGCGCGCGCTTTTGCCACCGAGATGCTGGCGCCGAACGCCGCGCAGTGGGACCACGACGCGCACCTGCCCGACGCGATCGTCGCGCAGCTCGGCGAGCTCGGCCTGCTCGGGATGATCGTGCCGCAGGAGCTGGGCGGCTCGTATACGGACTACGTGGCGTATGCGCTGGCGATGGAGGAAGTGGCGGCCGGCGACGCCGCGTGCGCGACGATGATGAGCGTGCACAACTCGGTCGGCTGCGGGCCGATCCTCGGCTTCGGCACGCCCGCGCAGAAGGACCGCTGGCTGGCCGACATGGCGGCCGGTCGCGTGATCGGCGCGTTCTGCCTGACCGAGCCGCATGCCGGTTCCGAAGCGAACAACCTGCGCACGCGGGCCGAGCTGCGCGACGGCCAATGGGTGCTGAACGGCGCGAAGCAGTTCGTGACCAACGGCCAGCGCGCCGGCGTCGCGATCGTTTTTGCCATGACCGACCCGGAAGCCGGCAAGCGCGGCATTTCCGCGTTCCTGGTGCCGACCGACACGCCGGGCTTCATCGTCGGCAAGCCCGAGAAGAAGATGGGCATCCGCGCGTCGGATACGTGCCCGATCACGTTCGAGAACTGCGCGATTCCGGAAGACAACCTGCTCGGCAATCGCGGCGAAGGGCTGAAGATCGCGCTGTCGAACCTCGAAGGCGGCCGCATCGGCATCGCCGCGCAGGCGCTCGGCATCGCGCGCGCCGCGTTCGACAAGGCGCGCCGCTATGCGGGCGAGCGCGTGCAGTTCGGCAAGCCGATCGCCGAGCATCAGGCGATCCAGCAGAAGCTCGCCGACATGGCCGTGCAGATCAACGCCGCGCGCCTGCTCGTGCATCACGCGGCGAAGCTGCGCACGGCCGGGCTGCCGTGCCTGTCGGAAGCGTCGCAGGCGAAGCTGTTCGCGTCCGAGATGGCCGAGCGCGTGTGTTCGGATGCGATCCAGATTCACGGCGGCTACGGCTACCTGGTCGATTACGAAGTCGAGCGTCACTATCGCGACGCGCGCATCACGCAGATTTACGAAGGCACCAGCGAAGTGCAACGGATGGTGATCGCGCGGCAGCTTTGAGTCGCGACGGTCGCGCCGGGACGACAGCATCACGCAGGGCACGAGGGCAGCGCGGTGAACGCGGCACGCAACGACGTGACCGTGCGCCGTGCAACACGGAACCGGGCATGTGCTGCAGCACCTGCACCGGTTGAGCGCTGGGCATGGAGACTGGACGGAGACGACACATGACGGTACAGGCATTCCTGGACGCACGCGACTTTCTGCTGCGCCATCGCACCGACTACGACACCGCGTACCGCGATTTCGAATGGCCGGTGCTCGATGCGTTCAACTGGGCGCTCGACTACTTCGACCCGATGGCGCGCGGCAACGACCAGCCCGCGCTGTGGATCGTCGACGCGGCGACCGGCACGGGCGATCCGTATTCGTTCGCGCAGATGTCCGAGCGTTCGTCGCGGATCGCGAACTGGCTGCGCGCGATCGGCGTCGTGCGCGGCGACCGCATCCTGCTGATGCTGCCGAACCGGGTCGAGCTGTGGGACGCGATGCTGGCCGCGATGAAGCTCGGCGCGATCGTGCTGCCCGCCACCACGCAACTGTCGCCCGACGACGTGCGCGACCGCGTGCAGATCGGCGGCGCGAAATACGCGATCGTCGACGAGAACGAAGCCGCGAAATTCGAACAGCCCGATCTCGGCCTCGCGCAGAAGATCGTCGCCGGCGCGCCGCGCGCGGGCTGGCTCGCGATGAACGACGGCTATGCGGCGAGCGCTGCGTTCGAGCCGGACGCCGTCACGCACGCGAACGATCCGATGCTGCTGTACTTCACGTCCGGCACGACGTCGAAGCCGAAGCTCGTCGAGCACACGCACCGCACCTATCCGGTCGGCCATCTGTCGACGATGTACTGGGTCGGCCTGCAGCCGGGCGACATCCACTGGAACATCAGCTCCCCGGGCTGGGCGAAGCACGCGTGGAGCTGCTTCTTCGCGCCGTGGAATGCGCAGGCGTGCGTGTTCGCGTTCAACTATGCGCGCTTCGAGCCGAAGGTCGTGCTCGATGCGCTCGTCAAGTATCGCGTGACGACGCTGTGCGCGCCGCCGACCGTGTGGCGCATGCTCGTGCAGCAGCCGCTCGCGTCGTTCGACGTGAAGCTGCGCGAGATCGTCGGCGCGGGCGAGCCGCTGAATCCCGAGATCATCGAGCGCGTGAAGAAGGCGTGGAACATCTCGATTCGCGACGGCTACGGCCAGACCGAGACGACCTGCCTGATCGGCAACTCGCCGGGCCAGCCGGTGGTCGCGGGCTCGATGGGCCGGCCGCTGCCCGGCTACCGGATCGCGCTGCTCGACCCGGACGGCGCGCCGGTGACCGAAGGCGAGGTCGCGCTGCCGATCGGTGGCGACGTCACGCGTCCGGTCGGGCTGATGAAGGGCTACGCGAACAATCCGGACGCGACGGCCCACGCGATGCGCGACGGCCACTACCGCACGTCGGACATCGCGATGCGTCGCGACGACGGCTACTACGTGTACATCGGCCGCGCGGACGACGTGTTCAAGTCGTCCGACTACCGGCTGAGCCCGTTCGAACTGGAAAGCGTGCTGATCGAGCATCCGGCGATCGCGGAAGCGGCCGTCGTGCCGAGCCCGGACCCGGTGCGGCTGTCGGTGCCGAAGACCTTCATCACGCTGCGCCAGGGCTATGAAGAAAGCCCCGCGCTCGCGCTGGAGATATTCCGTTTCTCGCGCGAGAAGCTCGCGCCGTACAAGCGCATCCGTCGCCTGCAATTCGCGGAACTGCCGAAGACGATCTCCGGGAAGATTCGCCGCGTCGAGCTGCGCCGCCGCGAGATCGAGCGCGGCGACGACGCGACCGAGCGTATGCCCGGCGAGTACTGGGAAGAAGATTTCGCCGCCGAACTGAAATGACCGGCCGCGGGTCGCGCGTGCTGCTTTTTTCCGCGCGTCGCCCGCCGCCTCGCTGAACCGAACCGGCCGCGCGTCGCACGACGCCACGCGGCCCACTGCAAGGAGAGTGCTCTGATGAACGCGAATCCGACGCCCCGCACGGGGCAAGACGTGCCGACGGTCAAGCTGCTGATCGACGGCGCCTTCGTCGAGTCCGCCACGAACGAGTGGCGCGACATCGTCAACCCGGCGACGCAGCAGGTGCTCGCACGCGTGCCGTTCGCGACCGTCGCGGAAGTCGACGCGGCCGTGCAGGCCGCGCACGCCGCGTATGCGACGTGGAAGAACACGCCGATCGCCGCGCGCATGCGCATCATGCTGAAGTTCCAGGATCTGGTGCGCGCGAACCAGCAGCGCATCGCGAAGACGCTGACGGCCGAGCAGGGCAAGACGATTCCCGATGCCGAAGGCGACATCTTCCGCGGCCTCGAAGTGGTCGAGCACGCATGCTCGATCGGCACGCTGCAGCTCGGCGAATTCGCGGAGAACGTCGCGGGCGGCGTCGACACCTACACGCTGCGCCAGCCGCTCGGCGTGTGCGCGGGCATCACGCCGTTCAATTTTCCCGCGATGATTCCGCTGTGGATGTTCCCGATGGCGATCGTGTGCGGCAACACGTTCGTGCTGAAGCCGTCCGAGCAGGACCCGATGTCGACGATGGAGCTCGTCGAGCTCGCGCTGGAAGCCGGCGTACCGAAAGGCGTGCTGAACGTCGTGCACGGCGGCAAGGAAGTCGTCGATGCGATCTGCACGCATCCGCTCGTGAAGGCGATCTCGTTCGTCGGCTCGACCGCCGTCGGCACGCACGTGTACAACCTCGGCAGCCAGCACGGCAAGCGCGTGCAGTCGATGATGGGCGCGAAGAACCACGCGATCGTGCTGCCCGACGCGAACCGCGAGCAGACGATCAACGCGCTCGTCGGCGCGGGCTTCGGCGCGGCCGGCCAGCGCTGCATGGCGACTTCCGTCGCGGTGCTGGTGGGCAACGCGCGCGAATGGCTGCCCGACATCGTCGCGAAGGCGAAGACGCTGAAGGTCAACGCGGGCTCGGAAGCGGGCACCGACGTCGGGCCGGTCGTGTCGCGCGGCGCGAAGGCGCGGATTCTGTCGCTGATCGACATGGGCATCAAGGAAGGCGCGAAGCTCGAACTCGACGGCCGCGACGTGAAGGTCGCCGGCTTCGAGGAAGGCAACTTCATCGGCCCGACGATCTTCTCCGGCGTGACGACCGACATGACGGTCTACACGCATGAAATCTTCGGACCGGTGCTGGTCGTGATGGAAGTCGACACGCTCGACGAAGCGATCGCGCTGGTCAACGCGAACCCGATGGGCAACGGCGTGGGCATCTTCACGCAGAGCGGCGCGGCGGCACGCAAGTTCCAGAGCGAGATCGACGTCGGCCAGGTTGGCATCAACATCCCGATCCCGGTGCCCGTGCCGTTCTTCAGCTTCACCGGTTCGCGCGGCTCGAAGCTCGGCGATCTCGGCCCGTACGGCAAGCAGGTCGTGCAGTTCTACACGCAGACCAAGACGGTCACCGCGCGCTGGTTCGACGACGACACGACGGCCGGCCCGGTGAATACGACGATCCGGCTGCACTGAGCGGCGGAGGACACCAACATGAAAATCGGATTTATCGGCCTCGGCCACATGGGCGCGCCGATGGCGCTGAACCTGCTGAAAGCCGGCCACGACGTGCACGCGTTCGACCTGAGCGCCGACGCGTTGCGCGCGCTGCAGGACGCCGGCGCGCAGGTGGCAGCTTCCCCGCGCGACGCGGCATCGGGCGCGACGTTCGTGATCACGATGCTGCCGGCCGCGCCGCACGTGCGCTCGGTGCTGTCCGGCGAGAACGGCGTGCTGGCCGGCCTCGGCGCGGGCGCGACCGTGATCGATTCGAGCACGATCGACCCGGCGAGCGCGCAGGCGTTCGGCGCGCTGGTGCGCGAGCACGGCGGCGCGTTCGTCGATGCGCCGGTGTCGGGCGGCACCGGCGGCGCGGCGGCCGGCACGCTGACCTTCATGGTCGGCGGCAGCGACGCGGATTTCGAGCGCGTGAAGCCGGTGCTCGCCGGCATGGGCAAGAACATCGTCCACTGCGGCGCGACGGGCATGGGGCAGGTCGCGAAGGTCTGCAACAACCTCGTGCTCGGCATCTCGATGGCGGCGGTGTCGGAGGCGATGTCGCTCGGCGTCGCGCTCGGCATCGACCCGAAGGTGCTGGCCGGCATCGTCAACACGTCGACCGGCCGCTGCTGGAGCTCGGACACCTACAACCCGTATCCGGGCGTGATCGAGACCGCGCCGTCGTCGCGCGGCTACTCGGGCGGCTTCGGCACCGACCTGATGCTGAAGGATCTCGGCCTCGCGAACGATGCGGCGAAGCAGGCGCGCCAGCCCGTCTATCTCGGCGCGCTCGCGCAGCAGCTGTACCAGACGATGAGCAGCCGCGGCGACGGCCAGCTCGATTTCTCGGCGGTGATCCGCCTGTATCAACCGGCCACGAAGAAGGACGCGTGATGATCGAACTCGACTACGTCGACGACGGCGCGATCGCGTGCGCGACGCTCAAGCGTCCGCCCGCGAACGCCTTTACCGCCGACGGGCTGCAGCAATTGCAGCAAACCGTCGCCGAACTGAATGCGAACCCGCGCGTGCGCGCGCTGGTGATCACCGGCGACGGCCCGAAGTTCTTCAGCGCGGGCGCCGATCTCAACACGTTCGCCGACGGCGATCGCGCGGTCGCGCGCACGATGGCGGCGCGCTTCGGCGCGGCGTTCGAGGCGCTGCACGACGCGCGCGTCGTGACGATCGCGGCGATCAACGGCTATGCGATGGGCGGTGGCCTCGAATGCGCGCTCGCATGCGACCTGCGGATCGCGGAGACGCATGCGCAGATGGCGCTGCCCGAACCGTCGGTCGGGCTGCTGCCGTGCGGGCTTGGCACGCAGACGCTGCCCTGGCTCGTCGGCGAGGGCTGGGCGAAGAAGATCATCCTGACCGGCGCGCGCGTCGACGCGGCGACCGCACTGCGGATCGGCCTCGTCGAGGACGTGGTGGACAGCGGCGCCGCGCGCGACGCGGCACTCGCGCTGGCACGCAACGTCGCGCGGCAAAGCCCGCATGCGGTGGCCTACAGCAAGGAGCTGATCGGCCTCGCCCGACGCGGCGTGCCGCGCGGCGCGGCGCTCGCGGTCGAACGCGAACGCTTCGTCGACCTGTTCGACACGGCCGATCCGCGCGAAGGCGTGGCGGCGTTCCTGGGCAAGCGCGCGCCGCAGTGGCGCACCGATGGAGAGCCGCAACGATGAGCACGCCGGTGACGAATCACGACACGTTCGCGGAACATGCGCCCGAGGTGCTGTTCCGCGTGGTGAACCGCGTGGCGCTGATCACGCTGAACCGGCCGGCCGCGCTCAACGCGCTGTCGTACGCGATGATCGGCGAGCTGACCGCGCTGTTCGAGCGCTGCCGCCACGACGACCAGATCGTCGCGCTCGTGCTGCGCGGCGCGGGCGAGAAGGGCTTCTGCGCGGGCGGTGACGTCCGCGAGCTGTACCGGATGGTCGCGCAGCGCGAGACCTGGCTGCCGTTCTTCGTCGACGAGTACCGGCTCGATTACGCGATCCACACGTTCCCGAAGCCGGTCGTCGCGCTGATGGACGGCGTGACGATGGGCGGCGGCATGGGCCTCGCGCAGGGCGCGGCGCTGCGCGTCGCGACCGAGCGCAGCAAGATCGCGATGCCGGAAACGCGCATCGGCCTCGTGCCCGACGTCGGCGCCACGCATTTCCTGTCGGGCATGCCGGCCGAACTCGAACTGTACGTCGGGCTGACCGGTGCGATGCTGTCGGGCGCCGACGCGCTGACCGCGAAGCTCGCGGACCTGTGCGTGCCGTCCGCGTGGCTCGACACGTTCGAGACGCGCATCGAAAGCGTCAAGTGGGACGGCGACGCGCTGCCGTTGCTGCGCAAGGTGTTCGAGCCGCCGTGCAACGTGGTGCCGCATGCGGCGCTCGACGGCCAGATGCCGTGGATCGTTCGCCACTTCGACAAGCGTTCGACCGTCGAGCGGATCGTCGCGACGCTCACGCAGGAGCTGGCGCGCGACGAGCTGGCGCGCGAGCACCGCCAGTGGCTGCAGGCGACGCTCGACGCGCTCGCGAGCCATTCGCCGACGATGCTCGCCGTGACGCGCGAGGCGCTGCTGCGCGGCCGGCAGATGACGCTCGCGGAATCGTTCCGGATGGAGCTCGGCATCGTCGCGCGCGCGATCGAGGAAGGCGATTTCTGCGAAGGCGTGCGCGCACATCTCGTCGACAAGGATCGCAAGCCGCGCTGGGCGCCCGCATCGCTCGTCGAGCTGCGCGCCGAACGCGTGCGGCATTTCCTGACGTCGCCGTGGAAGCTGTTCGCGCATCCGCTCGCCGATCTCGGCGCGGCGTGATGCGATGAGCCGACGCGCCCGCGCGGCGCGTCGGTTGCCGCGTATTTCGTTGCGGTTCTTTCGCGCTCAGCGCTCGATCATCGGCGGCACCGCCTCCACGAGCGCATCGATCATGCAGCGCGTCTTGCGCGGCAGGTAGCGCGTCTTCGGCCAGATCGCATGAATGTCGCCTTCGCAGACGAAGCAGCGATCGAGCACGACCACCATCTCCCCGCGCTTCACGTAGTGATCGAGCAGCCAGCTCGGCAGCCACGCGATCCCGAACCCCGACGCACCGGCCGCCGCGATCGCCTGCACGTCGTCGAAACTGAGCTGGTGCGGCATGTCGATGTGGACGCTCGAGCCGTCCGGCGCACGCAGGTACCACGGTTGCACGACGCCCGAGCGTGAATACGCGATCGTGCGGTGGTTCTTCAGGTCGTCGAGCGATTGCGGGGTGCCGTAACGCGCGAGATACGATGGCGCCGCACCGAGGCTCCCGTATTGCGTGCCGAGCCGCCGCACCGCGAGGCTCGTGCTGTCCGCGAGCGGGCCGATCCGCACCGCGAGATCGATGCCTTCCTCGACGAGATCGACGAAACGGTCGGTGATCGACACGTCGATCCGCAGGTGCGGGTAAGTGCGCGCGAGGTCCAGCACGATCGGCGTCACGCAGTGGTGCCCGAACGCGAGCGGCACGCTCAGCCGCAGCTTGCCGCGCGCCTCGTTGCGACCGCAGTCGAGATCGGCTTCCGCCGCTTCCAGTTCCGCCAGCGCGCGTACGCAGCGGTCGTAGTACGCCTGGCCGTCGTCGGTCAGGCTCTGGCTGCGCGTCGTGCGCTGCAGCAGCCGCGCGCCGAGCCGCTTTTCGAGCCGCGCGATCGCCTTGCCGACGGCCGAGCGCGTCATGTCGAGCCGTTCCGCGGCGAGCGCGAAGCTGCCGGATTCCACCACCTGGACGAAGGTCGTCACGCCATCGAGTCTGTCGGTCATAGCGGGTTGCGCGGATTGCGTCCTGTGATTCCCCAGTTCGTAGAAATGGATGCGTCAATGGGGAGGGGAATTCTCACTATAGTACCGATTCCCGCCCAGCGTGCGTCGCCGGCCGCGCGCGGCGAATCCTACTCACCTGGAGGCGCGCGGCCTGTCGCCGGGCCGCCGCGCAATACGCATGACGCTATCCGACTCCCGCAGGAATGCGGTCGCGCTCGCGGCCGTCTGTCTCACTTCGCTGATGTTCGGCCTCGAAATCTCGAGCGTGCCGGTGATCCTGCCGACGCTCGAACACGTGCTGCATGGCGATTTCAACGGCATGCAGTGGATCATGAACGCGTACACGATCGCGTGTACGACGGTGCTGATGGCGGCCGGCACGCTCGCGGACCGGTTCGGCCGCAAGCGCGTATACGTGATCGGCACCGTGCTGTTCGGCGCGACGTCGTTGCTGTGCGGGCTCGCGCCGAACGTGCCGGTGCTCGTCGCGGGCCGGCTGCTGCAGGGCGCGAGCGGCGGCGCGATGCTGATCTGCCAGATCGCCGTGCTGTCGCACCAGTTCCGCGAAGGGCGCGAGCGCGGCCGCGCATTCGGGATCTGGGGGATCGTGTTCGGCATCGGGCTCGGCTTCGGGCCGATCGTCGGCGGCGCGATCGTCGCGCTGGCGAACTGGCCGTGGGTGTTCCTCGTCCATGCGCCGCTCGCGGCCGTCGCGCTCGTGCTGATCGGCGGCGCGGTGCAGGAATCGCGCGATCCGCATGCGGGCGCGCTCGACGTCGCGGGTATCGTCACGCTGTCGCTCGCGGTGCTCGGTGTCGCCTTTTACATCACGCAAGGCGCCGAACTCGGGCTGACGAGCGCGGCCGGCCTCGGCGTGCTCGGTGCGACCGTGGTCGCGGTGATCGGCTTCTTCATCGCGGAGCGCGCCAGCGCGCGGCCGATGTTCGACTTCTCGGTGTTCCGGATCCGCGCGTTCACCGGCGCGATCTTCGGCTCGATGGGGATGAACTTCAGCTTCTGGCCGTTCATGATCTACCTGCCGATCTGGTTCCAGGTCGCGCTCGGCTACGACAGCGTGACGGCCGGCCTCGCATTGCTCGCGTACACGCTGCCGACGCTGATCGCGCCGCCGTTCGGCGAACGGCTCGCGCTGCGCTACGGGCCGGGCGTCGTGATTCCGGCCGGGCTGTTCACGATCGCGGCCGGCTTCGTGCTGATGCGACTCGGCAGCGCGGCCGATCACGCGAGCTGGCTGACGATGCTGCCGGGTTGCGTGACCGCCGGCATCGGGCTCGGGCTGACCAACACGCCCGTCACCAACACGACGACGGGCGCGGTGCCGAGTGCGCGGGCCGGGATGGCGTCGGGCATCGACATGAGCGCGCGGATGATCTCGCTCGCGCTGAACATCGCGGCGATGGGCTTCGTGCTGGTGGCGGGGATCGTCGCGAGCCTGAAGGGCGGGCCGGCCGGCGCAATCGGCGACGCGGCGCTGCGTCGGCTCGCGCAGGAAATCGCGGCGGGCCGCACCGACGGGCTGCAGGCGATCGCGCCGGCGCTCGCGCAGGCCGACCCGAGCGGCGCGGCGCTGCACGCGGCGCTCGTGCACGGGTTCGGCTGGGTGATGGTGTACGGCGCGGCGGGCGTGGCCTTGCTCGCAACGGCGAGCGCGGTGGCGTTCGCACCGGCGCGGCGCGGGGCGGCCGTGTGCGAATGACGCGGCCGGCGTGCGGCGCGTGACGGCCGGTCAGGACGTCCCGCCGCCGAGCGCGCGGTAGAGCTTCATCTGGTTGTTGAGCCGGTTCAGGCGGGTCAGCTCGTCGGCGCTCTGCGCGCTCCTCAGCACCTGTTGCTGGTCGAGCCACGGCTGCACGGCGGTCGCGCCGGCCGCGAAGCGCGCGGCGGCCAGCCGTTCGGCACGCTGCGCCTGCGCGAGCGACAGCGCGCGCTGTTCGGCCTCGCGTTCGAGCTGCACGCGCGCCGACAGCGCATTCTCGACTTCCGCGAGCGCCGTGTAGAGCCGCTGGCGGAACCCGACGACCGCTTCCTCGTACTGCGACTTCGACACCTTGATCTGCAACTGCATCGTGTTCCACTGGATGAACGGCAGCGCGAGGCCGAGCCCGAGCGTGCCGACCGGGTTCGTCAGCACGCGCTCGAGGCTCGTGCTCGTCGTGCCGGCGCTGCCGGTCAGCGTGAAGGTCGGGTAGAAGCTCGTGCGCGTCGCGTCGACCTGCGCGAGCGATTCGCGCAGCCGGAATTCCGCCGCCCGCAGATCGGGGCGCCGGCCGAGCAGGCTCGCGGGCAGGCCGGCCGCCACGTCGGGCGGTGCGGCATCCGGCAGTGCCGCCGGCTCGGCCGCCAGTTGCTGCGGCGGCCGGTCGAACAGGATCGCGAGCGCGTGGCGGTTCTCGGTGCGCTGCTGGATCAGTTGCGTCTGCGCCGCGCGTTGCGCGGCGAGGCTCTGTTCGGCCTGCGCGAGATCGAGCCCCGACACGGCGCCGGCCGCGTGCCGCGACCGGACGAGCGCGAGCGTGCGCACCGCATACGCGATGTTCGCGTCGCCGAGCGCGATCTGCCGGTTCAGATAGCCGATCTGCCAGTACAGCGCCGCGGTCGTGCCGATCAGCGACAGCCGCGCGGCTTCGAGATCGGCGGCCGTCGCGTCGGCTTCCCAGTGCGCGGCATCGCGCAGCGCGGCCAGCCGGCCCCACAGGTCGATTTCGTAGCTGAGCGAACCGTTGAGGCCGCTCGACTGGCTCGTCCGGTGCGTATCGAGCGTGCGCGACACGGCGCCGTTCGCGCCGAGCGTCACGTTGGGCGTCAGGTTCGTATCGACGAGCCCGGCCTGCAACTGCGCGCGATACACGCGGATCGCCGCGATCGCGAGGTCGTTGTTGGCGCGCAGCGCGTCGTCGATCAGCGCGTCGAGTTGCGGATCGCCGAAGCTGCGCCACCAGTCGCGCGCGGCGGGCGGCGCGTCGGCCGTGACCGGCGCGGCCCAGTTCGCGGGCATCGCGACGGGCGGCAGCGGATCGTGGCGCGTACCCGCGCAGCCGGCGAGCAAAGCGGCCGCGCAGGCGAATGCGCCGAGGTGGCGAAGCGGGGAGGAATGCGTGATGGTCATGTTTCGTCAGTCGCGCGCGAGCGCATCGATCGGATCGAGCCGCGACGCGTTGCGCGCGGGCATGAACCCGAAAATCACACCGGTGAGCGTCGAGCACACGAACGCGGTCACGATCGCGCCGGCCGAGAACACCATCTTCCACTGCGCGACGAACATCGAGAACAGCGCGCCGAGCCCGAACGACAGCGCGATGCCGATCGTGCCGCCGAGCAGGCACACGAGCACGGCCTCGACGAGGAACTGCTGCAGGATGTCGGACTGGCGCGCGCCGACCGCCATCCGGATGCCGATCTCGCGCGTGCGTTCGGTCACCGACACCAGCATGATGTTCATCACGCCGATCCCGCCGACGACGAGCGAGATCACCGCGATCAGCGACAGCAGCAGCGTCAGCGACTGGCCGGTTTTCTCGACGGTCTTGACCACGCTGTCCATGTTGTACGTGAAGAAGTCCTTGCGGCCGTGGCGCTGGATCATCAGCTTCTCGAGGCTTTTCTCGGCGGCGGCGCTCGGCTGCCCGTCGCGCACCCGCACGGTGATGCTGTCGAGATAGCGCTGGCCGAACAGACGCCCGCTGGCGGTCGTGTACGGCACCCACACGTTCAGGCTTTTCACGCTGCCGAATGCGCTCTTCTTGTCGGCGGTCACGCCGATCACGACGCACGGCACGTTGTCGACCAGGATCACTTCGCCGACCGGATTGCGCGTCGCGCCGAACAGCTTGCGGCGCGTGTTCTGGTCGATCACGGCCACCTGCGCCTGACGGCGCACGGCATCGTCGTCGAACGCGACGCCGAGCGCGAAGCGCATTCCGCGCGCCTGGAAGTAGCGTTCGCCGACGCCGCTCACGAGCGCGTTCACATTGACGTTGCGGAAGCGCAGCAGCAGCGTGCGCGACGTTTCGGGCGTCGCGCTGTCGACGTACGGTTGCTCCGCGAGCGCGACGACGTCCGCGGGCACGAGCGTCTGGATCGTGTCCGCGCGGCTGTCGCCCCAGTCGGCGCCCGGATAGAGGCTGATCGTATTGGTGCCGATGCTGCCGATCTCCTCGAGCATGTAGCGCTTCGCGCCTTCGCCGACCGCGACGATCGACACGACCGACGTGATGCCGATGATGATGCCGAGCATCGTCAGCAGCGTGCGCAGCCGGTGCGACACGAGTGCGATCCACGCCATCCGGCACGCTTCGGCGAAGCGGCCGGTGCCGGCGGCGAAGCGGGGGGCGCGTGGGCCGGGATCGGTGTCGGCGGGCGGCGGGGCATCGTGCGGCGCGGGCGACGAAGCCGTCTCGGCTGCCGTTTCGGCTGGCGTTTCGGCTACGTCGGCTGCGCCGATTCCGACTTCCGCGAGCGCCTCCGCGTAGTGGCGGTTCGGCCGGTCGGCGACGATCTCGCCGTCGCTGATTTCGATGATGCGCCGCGCATGGCGCGCCACCGCCTTGTCGTGCGTGACGATCACGATCGTATGGCCGAGCGCGTTCAGCTCGTGCAGGATGCGGATCACGTCCTGGCCGCTTTTCGTGTCGAGTGCGCCGGTCGGTTCGTCCGCGAGGATCACCTGGCCGCCGTTCATCAGCGCGCGCGCAATGCTCACGCGCTGCTGCTGGCCGCCGGACAGTTGGCCGGGCCGGTGATGCGCGCGATCCGCGAGCCCGAGGCGCGCGAGCAACGCGCGGGCGCGTGCATGCCGCTCGGCGCGCGGGGTGCCCGCGTAGATCGCCGGCATTTCGAGGTTCGCGACCGCGTCGACGTGCGGCAGCAAGTGATAGCGCTGGAATACGAAGCCGAAGTGCTCGCGGCGCAGCTGCGCGAGCTCGTCGCTGTCGAGCATGTGCGTGTCGCGGCCGCCGACCGTGTAGGTGCCTTCGCTCGGATGATCGAGGCAGCCGAGGATGTTCATCAGCGTCGACTTGCCGGACCCCGACGCGCCGACGATCGCGACGATCTCGCCCGCGTCGATCGACAGGTTGACGTTGTTCAGGACGACGACGTCCTTGTCGCCGGCCGGAAAGCGTCGCGTGACGGCGGCGAGTTTCAGCAGGGGCTGGCGCATCGTTACACCACGTCCGACAGCGGTGCGCGCTCGTCCGCCGACGCTTCGCCGATCACGACGCGCTCGCCGTCCTTCAGGCCGGCCAGCACTTCGACGCGCACGTTGTTGTTGATGCCGATGCGGATATGGCGCGTTTCCGTGCTGCCGTCGGCGCGCAGCACGCGCACCGCCACGGTGCCGTCCTTGCGCTTCTCGCCGAGCGCGGCGGCCGGAATGCTGAGCGCGTTGCGCGCGTTGCCGAGCACGATGTTGACCTGCGCGGTCATCGCGATGCGCAGCCGGTGCTCGGGATTCGGCACGTCGAACAGCGCGTTGTAGAACACCGCGCTGTTCGGTTTCGCGCCGCCACCCGCGCCGCCGCCGAGCGGGCTTTGCGCTTCGGCGTAGTTCTGCGGCGCCGGTTCGATCGCGCGTAGCTTGCCGTAGTGACGCTTGTCCGGTTCGCCGAGGATCGTGAAATACGCGGTCTGGCCGGCGCTCACGCGAATCACGTCCGCTTCCGACACCTGCGCTTTCACGGTCATCGTGTCGAGATTCGCGAGCTTCAGGATCACCGGCGCCTGTTGCTGCGCGATCACGGTCTGGCCTTCCTGCGTGACGATCGCGACGACCTCGCCGTCGATCGGCGCGACGATGCGCGTGTAGCCGAGGTTGGCCTGCGCGGTCTCGATCTGGATGCGGGCCGAACGGATCTGCGCGGCGAGCGACGCGAGCGTCGCGCGCTGCACGTCGAGCGCAGCGCGCGCGGCCTCGAACGATTCGCGCGACGTCGCGTCGTCGGGCAGCATCGCCTGCTGGCGGCGGAACGCGAGTTCGGCCTGGGTCAACTGCGCGGCGGTCGATTGTTGCTGCGCGCGCAGGCTTTCTTCGCTGGCGCGCGCCTGGCGCAGCGCGTTTTCCGAGATCACCGGGTCGATCTCGGCGAGCCACTGGCCCTTCGTGACCTTGTCGCCGAGCTTGACCTTCAGCGTCTTCAACTGCCCCGACACCTGCGCGCCGACGTCGACTTGCCTGAACGCCTGCAGCGCGCCGGTCGCGAGCACCGCGTTCTCGAGATCGCCGCGCGTGACGGGCGCGGACAGGTACTGCGGATGCTTGTCGGGCGCGCAGGCCTTCAGCGTGACGCCGACGGCGATTGCGACGACGGCAAGGGTAGCCAGCACGATGCGCCGGCGGCGATGGGTCTTCTGGGTCATGAGAATGCAGCGAGGATGAAGCGGGCGCCGGCGATGCGTGGGGCCGAACGGAACGATCCGGTCGGCGCCGCGTGCCGGGCGTGTTGCCCGCGACGGGTTCCGCGTACGCATCGCGCGGGCGTGCCGAATCGAATCAGGCGCTCATGGTAAGCGAGGAATTCGCGCCAAATCGTGTGGAAATTGTGCTGAATTGTGTGGACGCCGTATCGATGCGCGGGCCGGACGGTGCAATTGTTTCGATCTGTGAAGGCGGCGATCCGCCGCGACCGCGCTACCGCCGCGCGGCGACGATCGCCATCATCGGCCGGTCGCGTTCCTCGTCGAGAGCGGGCAGCGCGTCGACCTGCCCGGGCGTCGGCGCCCATTCGTCGAGGTGCGTGAGCGTGAAGCCGCTGCGGATCAGCAGGTTCACGAGCGTGCCGAGCGTGCGATGCTGCTTGACGACGCCCGGCGCGAGCCAGTCGGTCACGCGTTCGCCTTCGCGCTGGTAGCCGTCGAGCGGCCACGAGCGGTTACCCTGCGCATCGACGACGAAACCTGGCCGGCGCGGCGCCGTATAGATCGGATGCTCGATCGAGAACACGAGCCGGCCGCCCGGCACGAGCGCGCGGTGGATCGTGCGCAGCAGCGTGTCGAGGTGCACGACGTAGTGGAATGCGAGCGAGCTGTACGCGAGATCGAACGCGGCATCCGGCAGCGCGAGCGTTTCGAGGTCGGCGCGACGGTACGTGATCGCCGGATGCGCGGTGGTCGATGTCGCGCGTTCGAGCATGCGTTCGGACACGTCGATGCCGAGCACGCCGGCAGCGCCCTGGTCGGCGGCCCAGCGGCTGAACCAACCGTAGCCGCAACCGAGATCGAGCACGTGACGGCCGTGCAGGTCGGGTAGCAGCGCGCGCAGCGCGGGCCATTCGGGCGCGCCGTCGAGCCCGTGAATCGAGCGGTTCAGGCGGCTGTAACCTTCGAAGAAGGCCGGGTCGTCGTAGATGTTCTGCGTCATGCGTCGGCTCAGGTGCGGGTGGGGCGCGCAAGGTGGTACGCCCGATCCCGCGAGCTTACGCGCGCTGCCCACCCGCGTCGATCCTGCGCTGCGTGTCGACATCGACGATCTCGCGGATCGCGCTGAACAGCGGCGCGGCGTCGGTATAGCGCCGGCCGTAGCCGAGATTGAACGCATAGTCGAAATCGGGCGGATTGCTGCCCTGGTTGTGCTGCAGGATCGTTTCGAGCTTGTCGAGCGCTTTCGCCGCGCGGGCTTCCGGCGAGGCGGCCGCCTCGTATTCGTCCCACAGCGCGACGATCTCGTCGCGCGCCGCGCGGTCGAGCGACGCGGTCAGCGTCAGCAGGTCGTCGCGTTCGTGCACGCTCTTGTCGGGGTGCGCGGCCTGCTCGATCGCGGGGATGTCGCCGTGCAGCGCCTCGCCGAGGTCGTGGACGACGCACAGTTTCAGCAGCTTCAGCGTATCGACGCCGGGCAGCGCTTCGGCGAACACGAGCGCCATCAGGCACAGCCGCCAGCTATGCTCGGCCGTGCTTTCCGCGCGCCCGGCCGACGTGTGGCCGCTGCGCAGCACGTCCTTCAGGCGTTCGGCGTCGCGCAGGAAATCGAGGCGCGCGCGGATCGTATCGGGATTCATGGTCGGCGTCCTTGCGATGAACCGCCAAGCGTACGCCGGCCGGCCGCGGGGTGTCCACGCATGAAATATGCGTGGGCGTCAGTGCGCGTCCAGCGTTTCCACGAGCCGCACGGCCGAGCCGTCCGACAGCGTCATCCGCGTCCATCGGCACAGGCTGCCGCGAATCGGCACGACGCGCGACGCGTTCGCGCCGGTATCGAACTCGACGCTCGGCGGTCCCGCGCGGTCGTACCAGCCGAGCGGGTCGAGCGCGGCTTCCATGCGGGCGATTTCCGGCGTCGCATAGCGCCACAGCGACGCGCCGAGCAGCGTCGAAAGCGGCCGCGAGAACTCGGCCGCGCGCGCCGGCGAGCTGGCCAGCAGGCGGTGCGTGAGGTCGCACACGAGATGCATGCGGCCCGTGCTGCCGGCGATCAGCCGCGCGAGCGCGTGGTCGCCCGCGGAATCGAGGCGCGCGGCGAGCAGCCGTTCGGCCGTCGCGCGCTCGGCGGGCGACATCTGCTGAAGGCCGGCTTCCCAGCGGGAGATCGTCGATTGCGCGACGCGGAACAGTTCGGCTGCATGGCTTTGCTTTACGCGGTGCAGCGCGCGCCAGCGCTTGAGTTGCGGGCCGAGCGAGGATGGATGAAGCGGCGGGTGGGGCATGTCGATGCTCCTGTTTCATGCGTCGGCCAGCGCCATGGCTGACAGGGGCGGCCTGGAACCTGGCGAGTGGCGGCCAGCATGTGCCGGCGTGTAATCGGTCCATGCATGTGCTCTCGTCCCGTCTGTGCGGTTCGGCTGGGTGGCTTTCGCCCTCGGAAGCCGGATTCTCCCGTATCCGCCGCCCGTTGTCGAACCCGAAACCTGCCGTGGCAGCGGGCGGCCGGGGCGGTCCGCGCCCCGCCGAAAACGTTTTCGCCAGGCTTTCAACCGGCTCCGCCATATCTTATTATTCGGCCAGAGCGGCGCATGCCGGCCGCCATCGATCACGTCGACGACATGACGGGCCGGCCACGACGACCGCCTTCCGGCCGGCACGTCGCCCGACGCGCGGTCGAAACGACAGGGGGCGCGAGGCCGCGCGTATCCCGAAAAAATACGAGGGCGCAATGGTACGACTGGTGTTGCTGCTGCTGGGCATCGAATATCTGCGAACCCGCTGGCGCGGGCTGACCGTGCTCGGCTGGCTGTGGGTGGTGGCGGGCGTCGGCATTTTCATCGACGCGCTCGATGGTGCGCTGCATTTCCCGATCGAGCTGTTCGCATGGCTGTTCCTGATCGAGGGGCTCGCGACGCTCGCGGTGGCCGGCAGCGGGGTCGGCGGCCAGCGCATTCTGCGCTACGTGAAAGGCATCGCGGTCGTGGTGGCCGCGGGGCTCGTGTTTGCCGGCCATCATCACGGCCACTTCCTGCTGTCGATGATCTTCGGCACGCTGTTCCTCGTCGACGGGCTGCTGCAGTGCACGTCCGCGTGGATGGTGCGCTATCGCCGCTGGAATGTCGCGTTCGCGTGGGGTGTCGTCGAGATCCTGCTGGCAGTCTTCTTCTTCCAGCCGTACCCGACGCACTACGCGGGCACCGTGCCGTACTGCCTCGGCCTGCTGCTGATGTTCGGCGGAATGCACATGCTGAGCCTCGCCGCGCGCGTGCGGCGGCTGACGCGCAATCCGGCGTTCGCGACCTCGCCCGCGCCGGCGCTGGCGCCGGATCTCGACGATGCGCAGTACCCGCCGCAGTTCGCGCAATCCGAATGGGACGGGCCGCCGGCCGACGGCGAGCGGGCGCTGACCGTGCACGTGTGGACCCCGACCGGCACGTCGAAGGCCGAAGCGCAGCGCTATCCGGTGATCGATCGCTACATCGCGGCGGTGGACGTCAACGGCGCGATCTCGACCGGCCATGCGGCGCTGGAATCGCCGGAGGGCATCTACATCAGCCTGTATCCGGCTGTCGAGATCGATCGTTCTCCCGACGAATTCACGCGCATCCTGCGCGCGACGCGCGAGAACGACGTGCCCGGCCTGTTCCAGCCCGACTATGCAACCGAGTCGAAAGCGTGGTGCCCGTCGACCGTGCGCGTGCGCATCCGCAACTACGATCCGGCCAAGCTCGAGGCGTTCTGGTCGTCGTATCGGCAGAACGTCACGTACAACCTCACGCACCGCAACTGCTCGAGCACCGTGTCGAACGCGCTCGAGGCGGCGCTCGACGGTGCGGTGTGGCGGCTGAAAGGCGCGCGGGCCGGGTGGGGCGCGTTCGTGCGGCTGCTGTTCACGCCCGAGCTGTGGGTGGCCGCGCAGATCCGCAAGCGTGCGGTGACGATGGCGTGGACGCCCGGACTCACGCTCGACTATGCGCGCGCGCTCAGCATGCTCGCCGATCCGCGTCCGTTCGCATGGTGGAAGGTGGCGCGCTCGGCGGTGAGCGCGATCATGGCGTCGCGGCGTGCGTGGCGCGAGCAGGACAGCGCGGCGTTGTCGCCGGGCGGCTCGGAGGCGGCGTCGATGAAGTGAAACGCGTGATGCCGGACGCGGGCCCGGCATCACGAAGGGCGCCCGGCGCGGCCCGGCGATATTGCCCGCTACCCGCACCCACAGACGACAACAATGAACAAGACGAGAACGTTCCGCATCGTGATTCCCGCCGCGCTGGCGCTGGCGAGCGCCGGCCTCGCGCAGGCGGGCATGGACGAAGTGCCGCGCATGAGCAACGACGTGTATCGGATGTCGGTATCGTTCTGCTCGAACGTCACGGCCGACGAGAAGATCATGTGCCAGGGCGACATGATCGCCGCGGGCAGCAGGATCGTCGCGGCGATCGGCGGCCTGCCGCCGGCTTCCGCGTCGGCGATCGACGAAGGCGCGCGCAACAAGCTGCCGCCGGAAGAGCGCAAGGGCCTTGCGCCCGTCGAGCCGCGCGCGATCGACAAGGACGACGATCTGGCCGGCCTCGCCGGCATGGTGCGCCTGTGCGACGTGTACGAATCCGGGCCGGCGTCGCGCGCGCGGCACCACGCGGCGCTGCAGCAGAAGGCGCCCGATGTCGCACCGCGTGTCGAGGCGTTGCTGGCCGATGAGTCGACCGCGGCGCGCCGGCGCGTCAGTATCGGCGTGTGGCAGATTCTCGCGCTCGAGGGGCCCGAAGCGTCGGCGCGCGCGTGCACGCAGCTCGGCACCTGAGCGATCACGTGCGGTAAGCGCGTGCCGTTCGACCGTCGACGCACGGGTGCCGACCATGCGGCATCCGTGACGATCAGCTCAGTCGTGCGCGATCGCGGCCGGCCCGATCCGTATCGGCTTGCCGAGCGTGCGGGCGACCGGCGAGGCCCGTACCGCGTCGCGGACGAGTATGTGCTGCGCCTGCGACAGCGGCACCACGAAGCGCAGGGCGATGTCGAAACCGGTTTCGACATCGCGGCGTTCGAGGGTGACGTCCACCGTACAGGCCGGCAGCGTCACGCCCGCGCGTTCCGCTGCCAGTTCGACCGACATGCAGACGCAGGCCGCCAGCGCGCTTTCGAGCAACTCGTGCGGCCGCAGGCCGGCGTCGCCGCCTTTGCCTGCCTTGTGGGTGCCCGAGCGCACGACGCTGCGCCCGTTTCCGATCTCGACGCAGTACGGCTTGCCCAGCCGTGTGGCCGTCACCATGGGGATGCTCCGTTGCAGGATGAAAGTGGCGACAGCGTATGCCGGGGGCGCATGCGGCGGAAGGCAATCGCCGGTACCGGTACCGGCTGTAACAGGTTCGGCGGTACCCCGCGCGTTCTTTCGTGCACCTTCACATTCGTGCCACGTTGCGGCAGCAACAATCGCGGGCAGACATTCGACAACCTTGCGGCGCTTCCCGCGACCGCAAGCCTTTTCCGAGGAAACACGCCATGCTCAAGACGCTCGCCCGCGCCGCTGCCGCACTCACCGTCGCTTCCGTGTCACTGCACGCCGCCGCGCAGACCAGCTACGACTACCTGTTGCTTGCCGCCTCGTGGGAGCCCGGCTTCTGCGCGTCGCACGACACACCGGAATGCACGAACCTCGCCGGGTCGTACGCGGCGACGAGCCTGTCGCTGCACGGGCTGTGGCCGAACCGCTACGACGGCAACCAGCCGTTCTACTGCGGCGTGCCGCAGAACGACATCGACCTCGACAACGCGCACCAGTGGTGCAGCATGGACGCGTACCCGATCAGCAGCGCGACGCGCAACACGCTGTCGACGTACATGCCGGGCGTCGCATCCTGTCTCGACAAGCACGAGTGGTTCAAGCACGGCACCTGTTCGAACTCGGCGACGCCCGATGCGTACTGGAACCAGGCGTCGGGCATGATCAGCCGGCTCGGCAACACGTCGTTCAACGCGTTCCTGCAGGCGAACGCGGGCAAGACGGTCACGCGTAACCAGTTGCTGTCGGCGTTCGAAGGCGCGTTCGGCAGCAACACGCGCAGCGCGGTGTCGCTGAAGTGCACGAAGACGAACGGCGTGAGCTACTTCACCGAAGCGTGGATCGCGGTGAAGACGAACGCGACCGCGCAGTTTCCGAGCGCGGCGTCGCTCGTGACGGACGGCAATACGCAGGGTACGTGCCCGACGTCGGGCGTGTTCATCGCGAAGTGAGGCGGATGCTGCGGCTCGGCCGTCGTTACGCCAGCAGCCGCAGCGCCTCCGCGAGCGACAGCACCGTCGTGCGCGATTCGAACGCGGTGGCGAACAGATGCTCGTGGACCACCGGGTCCGGGTCGTAGCAGCAATCCTTGACCGTGTAGAGGCGGAAATCGGCGTCGCTCGCATGGGCGATCGACGACAGCATCACGCCGGTCGACGCGATGCCGACCATGATCAGCGAATCGACGCCTTGGGCGATGAGCCGCGCCTGCAGATCGGTGCCGAAGAACACGCTCGCGCGGTGGGCGAGGATCAGCGGCTCGTCGGGCTGTTTGGCCAGCTCCGGGCAGGGGGCATCGTCGATGAAGAGGCCGAGCTGCTTGATGCCCTGGCCGTTCTTGTTCAGCGGACTGACTTCCGGATAGCCGGGACTGAAGCGCAGATTCGCGAACCACACGCCGACGCCGGCCGCTCGCGCCGCGTCGCAGAGACGGCGCGTATTCGAGAGCAATTCAGGGGCGACCGACGGAAAGAGGCCGAGGATGTCGGTCTGGTAATGCATGACGAGCAGCGCGGTTCGGGATGGCGCGATGCGGGGGATCGACGAGGAGGAATGACTGTCGGCGTGCGCGTGGGCCGTCGTTGCGACTTTTGATGCGTTGTCCGGATTCATGCGTGGGGCTCCAGTAATCGCTGCGGAATGTCGGGAAAGTCGGTTGTTCCGTATCGCCGGTCACGGCGGCGCCAGCGCGCTCGCGCGTTGCGCAGTCTCGGTTGGATATTTCCTCAGGATATCAACGAGTCGAACGATTTCCAGCGCGGTTTGACGGCAGGGGATCACGGCGTTTCGTTGCGATGCTTGCCGGAATCGCGTGTTGCGGCGACAGCGATCTATCGCACCCGTACCGTTCTTACGCAAGCCGGGGCCGGCGGCTCACCGTTATCGCCGCGTTCTCTGTAGGGGACGACCTCCACGGACATCTGCTCGCGCCAGAAGATCTCGGAGATCCGGCGGCCGTGCTCGCCGTAGTGGGTACGATGATTGAACCCCATCGACTCCAGTGCTCCAGTGAATTGCGCGAAATTCGGCTCGCATGTCGTCAGCGGCGCAGCCGGCATTCCGGGAATCGGATCAAAGCCCAGTTCTACGCGCGTCCCCCTTCCATAGACCACGAACCGCTGGATACCGACCGCCCAGTTACCGGGCAGGCGTTGGCCGTAGCCGAAGCTGTCTTGATCGATCGCGTGGGTCTGCACGCCGAAGGTGCGGTGCACCGCGTCGGGTGTCATGTCGGTAACCTGATTGCTAATCCGAATCAGCTCCAGCATGCCTTGCAGCGCCTGCGTGACGGTCAGGCTCGCCGGGCTTCGCGATTCGACGTGCGACGCCCCGCTACCGTCGGGTGGGGCATCCGCCGATTGCCCATGTGCGCCGCCGAACGGCAGGCACAGGCTCAATGCCGTCACGACGGCCAAGGGGTTGACGAAGCCGTGCCTGGTATGAGCGGTTGAAACGACGTGAATTCTGTTCTTGGTCTGCATCACGCTGGATCCTTGTTGTCGTCGAGCAAAGCAACGATGTCCATTCCCCGTGCCCGTCCCGCGCGGCGTTGTGACGACATTGTCGACAATCTCGCCGACGTAATGGCGTCACTTCGTGGTGCGCGTCGACATCAATCCGGTGTCACGGCACCGGACGACGCGAGTGTCCACTGAGACTTCTCAAAAAATCGACCTTCCCGTATAAGTCGTCAACCACTCCAGCGCCAGCGTCCCCGCCAACGAGTTCCCGTTCGCATCGAGCCCCGGCGCCCACACGCACACCGCCATCTCCCCCGGCAGCACCGCGACGATCCCGCCCCCCACGCCGCTCTTCGCCGGCAACCCGACCCGATACACGAAATCGCCGGCCGCATCGTAGGTGCCGCAGGTCAGCATCAGCGCCGACAGCCGCTTCGCGGAACTCGAATCGACGATCCGCTCGCCGGTCGCCGGCGCGACCCCGCCGTTCGCGAGGAACAGCGCGGCGCTGGCGAGTTCGACGCAGTTCATCTCGATCGCACACTGGCGGCAATACGCGTCGATCACGGTATCGGGCGGCATCTGCATGTTGCCGAAGCTCGCCATGAAATGCGCCATCGCGCGGTTGCGCTCCGCGTGCTGCAACTCCGACAGCGCGACGCGCGAGTCGTAGTCGATGTCGTTCGCGCCGATCAGCCGCCGCACGAACTCGACGAGCGCCGTCTCGGCCTTCACGAAGCGGCGGCACAGCACGTCGGTGACGACCAGCGCGCCCGCATTGATGAACGGATTGCGCGGCTTGCCGCGCTCGCTTTCGAGCTGGACCAGCGAGTTGAACGCGGTGCCGGACGGCTCGCGGCCGACCCGTTCCCACAGTTCGTCGCCCAGCAGCTGGAACGCGAGCGTGCACGCGAACAGCTTCGAGATGCTCTGGATCGAGAAGCGCTCGTGCGCATCGCCGACCGTGTAAACGTTTCCGTCGAGCGTCACGACCGCCATCCCGAACTTGTCGGCGGGCACTTTTGCGAGTTCGGGAATGTAGTCGGCCACCCGGCCCTGGCCAATCCAGGGGGCGAGTTCGGTGTGGATGCGTTCGAGAGTCGTCTGGTAATTCATCGCGTCAGGCAGGGTAGAGGCACGGCCGGATTCCGGCGAGCCCGTATGGAACCGTCCCGGCGCCGATTCGTCAAGCGCGGGCGGAATCGCGCCCTTATTTTCAAGACCGGCAAACAGGCAAGCGGCGGGCGCAGTATCATGCGGTACGTTTCGGCCGATGGCCGGCGTCCGGCATCGGCCGGCGCCGCCGCGGCTTCCCCGATGATCCGACCGCTGCCCATGTCTTTTCGCATCCTGCTCGTCGAAGACGACACCCGCCTGTCCACGCTGATCGCCGGCTACCTGCGCAAGAACGACTATGAAGTCGACACTGTGCTGCATGGTGACGCCGCGGTGCCGGCGATCCTGTCCATTCGTCCCGATCTCGTCATCCTCGACGTGAACCTGCCGGGCAAGGACGGCTTCGAAATCTGCCGCGAGGCGCGCAAGCAGTACGACGGCGTGATCATCATGGTGACCGCGCGCGACGAGCCGTTCGACGAGCTGCTCGGCCTCGAATTCGGCGCGGACGACTACGTGCACAAGCCGGTCGAGCCGCGCATCCTGCTCGCGCGGATCAAGGCGCAACTGCGCCGTGCGCCCGCGCGAGCGGTCGAGAGCACCGCGCCGCAGCCGGAGCGCTACGCGTTCGGCAAGTTCTCGATCGACCGCACCGACCGCACCGTCGTGCTGCCCGACGGCAGCACGCCCGATCTGACGTCGGCCGAATTCGACCTGCTGTGGGCGCTCGTGTGTCATGCGGGCGAAGTCGTCAGCCGCGACGATCTGATGCTGCAATTGCGCGGCGTCGAATTCGACGGCCTCGACCGCACGATCGACGGGCGCATCTCGAAGCTGCGCCGCAAGCTGCGCGACGACGCGAGCAACCCGCAGCGGATCAAGACGATCCGCAGCAAGGGTTATCAATTCAGCAAGCACGCGTGGGAATGACGCCGCGCTCGCGCGACGCCGTCACGTTCCGCGCGGGCATTCCGCCTGCCGGCCGGGAGCCGCGATGATCCGACGAACCCGTTCGCACCCCGATGCACCGCCGCTGCCGACGCTGCGCTACGTCAAGTGGCGCTGGCTGCATTTCCGTCGCGCGTGGACCGACACGCGCGCCGACCGCATTCCGAGCTGGTCGCGCCTGTACGTGCGCACCTATCTGCATCTGCTCGGCCTCGTGCTGCTCACCGCACTGGTGCCCGCTCTCGCGCTGTGCGTCGAATTGTCGCCGCAGGTCGTGTGGCATGCGTTCGACTCGTTGCCGGGCGACATCTGGATCGTGCTCGCGTTCGTGTTCACCGCGCCCGCGCTCGCCGCGTACCGGTGGATGCGGCCGGTCTGGTCGGATCTCGTGATGGTGCGCGAGCGGGCGATCGACTTCACCGGCGGCCGCTTCAACACCCGCGCGCGCGAATCGCACAGCGTGATCATCGGTCCGCTCGCGCGCACGCTGAATGCGCTGGCGATGCGCATGGAGCGGCTGATCGCCGCGCAACGCGATCTGACGAACGGCATCTCGCACGAACTGCGCACGCCGCTCGCGCGCGTGCGCTTCGCGCTCGAAATGCTGCGCGAACCGGGCTCGGCGGCCGAATACCAGGGCGCGCTCGAGAGCATCGCACAGGACGTGACCGAGCTCGAGGAACTGATCGACATGAGCCTCACGTATGCGCGGCTCGAATACAGCTCGCTGCAGTCGAACCTCGAGTCGACCGCGCCCGTCGCATGGTTCGAGCATCAGGTGAACGACGCGCAGCTGCTGTATCCGGAGCGTGCGATCGAGTCGCGCATCGCGATCGCGTCGGATTTGCGCGTGAAGATGGACCGGCGGCTGATGTCGTATGCGATGCGCAACCTGTTGCGCAACGCGAGCAAGTACGCGAAATCGCGGATCGTCGTCGGGATCTCGCTCGTGCACGGCAACATCGGAATCTTCGTCGAGGACGACGGCCCCGGCGTGCCCGAGAGCGAGCGCGAACGGATCTTCGACGCGTTCGTGCGCCTCGACCGCCGCACCGGCGGTTACGGGCTCGGCCTGTCTATCACGCGGCAGGTGCTCCACGCGCACAACGGCCGGATCGCGGTCGTCGATCCGGTCGAGCTCGGCGGCGCGCGGTTCGAGATCAGCTGGCCGGTCTAGCGATACGCGGCAAGCGTCCCGAGCCTCGCCGCACCAACGACACGACAGCACGCAGCCGCGCGCGCCGGACCCGGTGCGTCGCCGGCCTTTCCCGCCATACCTTCCCCGTATCGATGCCTTCCTGCACCGCGAGCGCGTGACGATTCGTTTGCCACGCGGGCGCGCTTTGCATTACGATTGCAATTGCAACTATATGGGTGGCCGATCCGTGACGGCGGACGCGGGCGCCCCGCGACGCAGCAGTGAAGCCGGGGCCGCCGCGATGGCCGTCCCCTTGTTCATGCATTCCTGTCCGGGTCACACATCATGCGGCTTTTGAATATCGTGTCTTCTCCCCGCGGCGCGAAGTCGGCTTCGATCGCGGTCGCCAATGCCTTTATCGATGCGTACCGGCAGACGGGCGCCACGCTCGACGTCGATACGTTGAATGTCTGGGAGGAGGATTTGCCGGACTTTGACGGCGACGCGATCGGCGCGAAATACAAGGGCGTCGCCAACGTGCCGATGGACGAGGCGGAGCAGTCGATCTGGCGACGAATCCAGTCCCTCGTGAAGCGCTTTCAGGAAGCGGACCGGATCGTCGTCGGCGTGCCGATGTGGAATTTCGGCTATCCGTACAAGCTCAAGCAACTGATCGATCTCGTCAGCCAGCGGAACATGCTGTTCACGTTCGATGGCACTGCCTACGGCCCGTTGCTGGAGATTCCGCGCGCACTGGCCATCCATGTGCGCGGGCAGGGCGAGGCGGCCGGCGCGGGACGTGCGGGCCATCCCGGCTTCGGGCATCAGGCCGATTACATCGAATTCTGGCTGAAGTTCATCGGCGTGGACGAGGTCAGAAGCCTGACCGTCGAACACACGTGGCATGCGAGAGCGCACGAAAGCATCGAACGCGCGCAAGCGCGTGCGGTCGCGATGGCCGCCGATTTCTGAGCGGGGAACACGCCGGCGCGACGGCCGCACGGATGCCGCCGCAGCGGCATCCGCGCATGCTCAATAAGTCCGGCCGAGCTGCAGGTAGACGTTTCGTCGGCCGCCGGGGGCGAGCGCCACGCCGATGTAGACCGGCCCGAACGCGGTCGACAGGCTCGTGAAGAACGTATAGCTCTGCTTGAGTGCGCCGCCGCCGATCTTCTCGCCGGCGGCCCACACGTTGCCGACTTCCGCGCTGGCGCCGATCGACAGGGCCTTGATCGGCGACGCGTTGAACGTCATCAGCTGGTTCATGTACGTCACGTTGCCGTATGCGAGCTCGTTGCCGTTCAACTGGTCGGCCGCATAGGCGGCCAGATGCTGGAAGCCGCCGAGCGTGAAGTTGAACGCGTTGATCAGGTTGGTGCCGCCGATGCTCTTGCCGCCTTCGATCGTCGCGCTGATGCTGTGCCGGCCGAACTGTTGCGCGATCATCGCCTTGCCGTAGATCTCCGTGTACGGCGTGTTGGAGATCGCATCGTCGAATTCCTGCGCCGACTGGCTGTTGTGCGACAGCAGCGAGCGTTCGACGCGGAATTCGGTGTAGTAGCCGTGACGCGGGAACATCGGATCGTCGAGCTGATCGATGACGAGCCGCGCACGGGCGATGAGCGCCTGCGACGTGAAACTCGGCCACAGCAGCGTCGAACTGCTGCCGTCGTCGGCCGAGAACGGCAGGTTGTAGTTCGGCGAGCCGTGCCCGGTCGCGTAGCCGAGGCCGATCCGGAAGTCACCGAGACGCCCGATCGGCAAGCCGAGGTCGAGCCCCGCGCGCGCCGTCTGCATCAGGTACTGGTTCAGCTTCACGTCATTGCTGTTGTCGTACAGGTTCGCATAGCGACGCTGGTATTCCGCGTACGGCGACAGGTACACGCCGTATGCGGCCGGCAGCGGCTGGCGCAATTCGACGCGCGCCGACTGCAGGTCGCTGCCGATCGTCGTGTCCGCGCGGAATTCGAGCCCCGACTCCGTGAGCCACGGCCGCCGGTAGCCGACATGCAGGCGGAAGCCGCCTTCGTCGGTCGAACTGCTCGACATGCCGAGCCCGAACAGCAGGAAGTTGGGCCCCCAGTACTTCTCGCGCGCGTCGATCTCGAGCACGTTGTCGTCGCCGCGGCTCACGATCTGCTGCGTGACGCTCTCGAAGTTGCCGCCCGTCGTGAGTCCGAGCAGATCCTGGCTGACGGTCTGCGGATCGTAGATGTCGCCGGGTTTCACGTGCAGCGCGTTGCTGACGACCCGCTTCGGCACGCCGCCGCTGGTCTTGATGTCGATGCGCGTGATCCGGATCGGTGGCGGCAGCGGCTGCGCGTGCGCGGACCGGTACGCCGCATACTGTTCCGGCGTGAGTGCGAAACGCCGCAGCCTCGGCAGCGCCGCGGTCGCGGCGGCCTCGCCGGCGGCGATCGCCTGCTTCGCGTTCTGGAAATCGGTGAACGCGAGCGAGCCGAGGTCCGGCGTGAGCAGCACGTCCTGCGCGTCGAGTTGCTTGCGCTGCGCGGTCACGTTCTGGCGGATCAGGATGCCGACCATCTGCTGCATCACGTCGGCCGGCGACGCGAGCGCGTCGAGCGGGCGCAACTGCGAGCCGATGTCGACGGCGATCACGACGTTCGCGCCCATCTGCCGTGCGGTGTCGACGGGCAGGTTGCTGACGAGGCCGCCGTCCACGAGCGCGCGCCCGTTGATCTCGGCCGGCGCGAACAGGCCCGGCATCGCCATGCTCGCGCGAATCGCGAGCGGCAGCGAGCCGTGGTCGAGCACGACCATCTGGCCGGTCTGCAGGTCGGTCGCGACCGCGCGATACGGGATCGGCAGGCGGTCGAACGGCTGGTTGGTCGGCACGGCGGCCGTCCAGTTCGCGAGCAGCGCCTGCAGCCGGTTGCCCTGCACGAGGCCGACCGGCGCCTTGACGCCTTTCTTGCCGAAGCCGAGCGTCAGTCCGTTGATGTACAGGCGTTCGTCTTCCCGGCTGGTTTGCGGCAGGTCCGCGCGATCCGTCACGTCGAACGCGATATCCGCGAGGTTCACTTCCGACAGCCGCTTCTGCATTTCGTCGGCCGCCATTCCGCTCGCGTACAGGCCGCCGACGACGGCGCCCATGCTGGTGCCCGCGATGCAGTCGATCGGGATCCGGTTGTCCTCCAGCACTTTCAGGACACCGAGGTGTGCGTAGCCGCGCGCGCCGCCGCCGGACAGCACGAGGCCGATCGACGGGCGGCCGGCCGGGCCGCCGTCGGCCGAGCAGGTGTGCGCGGATGCAGCGGGCGTGGCGGCCGCCGGCGCGTTGGCCGCCGCGGCGACGGCCTGGGCGGCGGCGGATTCGGTGGCCGGCAGCGGTTGCGCGGCGGCCGTGCAGCACCAGAAGGCAACGAGCGTCGTGCAGAGCGGGCGCACCGGCGCCCAGCGGAAGGAAACGGTCGCTGTCATGGTGAAAATACCTGGCGTGATCGTGCGTCTGACGCCTGCCGGGAGCAGGCAAGACCGAGAGATTACCGTGTTTTACAGGCCCAACGCGAGAGGCTGTTGCGTAGCCGGACGGGCGCGGAATGCCCGTTTCGGCAATTTCGTCGCGAAAAAATCATGGGAATTGCCTAAAGTATCGGAATGATTTGCCGCTAAGCTCGTGATGGGGCGGCATGGACGCGCGGCAAAAAAGTGCGGCGCGGCCGTCCCGGCCCGTTCCCTCACAAAGGTTTGATATGTCGACACCGCTGTTCGGAAAGTTGTTTGCGCAACCCGTTGCGATCGACCCGGGAACGGCGAGTACGCGGATCTATACGCATGAACGCGGCGTGGTGCTGAACCAGCCGTCGGTCGTCTGCTTCCGCAAGGGCGGCGCGAGCGACGCGCGGCCGACGCTCGAGGCCGTCGGCGAGCTCGCGAAGGCGCTGGTCGGCCGCGAACCGGGGCACCTCGAAGCCGTGCGGCCCATGCGGCACGGCGTGATCGCGGACGCGCACGCGGCCGAGCAGATGATCCGCAGCTTCATCGACATGTCGCGCACCCGCTCGCGCTTCGGTCGCCGCGTCGAGGTCACGTTGTGCGTGCCGTCCGACGCGACGGCCGTCGAGCGCCGCGCGATCCGCGAGGCCGCGTTCGCGGCCGGCGTATCGGAGGTCGAACTGATCGAGGAATCGCTCGCGGCCGGGCTCGGCGCGGGTTTGCCGGTGACCGCGCCGGTCGGCTCGATGGTCATCGACATCGGCGGCGGGACGACCGAAGTCGCGGTCATCGCGCTCGGCGGCATCGTCTACCGCGAGGCGATCCGCGTCGGCGGCAGCCAGTTCGACGCGGCGATCGTCAACCATGTCCGCAACCTGTACGGCGTGCTGCTCGGCGAGCAGACGGCGGAGCACGTGAAGAAGACGATCGGCTCGGCCACCAGCGCGGTGCCGCGCACGTCCACGCGCGCCGTCGGTCGCAGCATCGGCGACGGCCTGCCGCGCTCGGTCGAGCTGTCCAACCACGACGTCGCGGACGCGCTGGCCGCGCCGCTCAAGCAGGTCATCGGCGCGGTGAAGTCGGTGCTGGAAAACGCGCCGGCCGAACTCGTGACCGACATCGCGCATCGCGGCGTGGTGCTCACCGGCGGCGGCGCGCTGCTCGCCGATCTCGAACGCCTGCTGTACGACGAGACCGGGCTGGTCGCACGGATCGCCGATGAGCCGGCCACCTGCGCGGTACGTGGCGCGGGCGAGGCGATGGGGCGACTCGCGATGTGCCCGGCCGACTGACCCGGGGCGGTGCCGGGTTCGCGTCGCGACGCGGCGCATCCTTCACATACTTTCGATCTCCCGATGGCCGGCCTGCGTGGCCGGCATCGGTTCGTCGCATGGACAGGCGCGAGCGCGCCGTGCTAGCGTGACGCGCCCATTCGGGGCGGGCCGGCCGATGCGCGCGGCGATACCTGAGAGAGACCGACTACCTTGAAATATCGAACCAAACGGGGCTTCGCGGCCCGGGCCGGCCGCATGCTGGCCGTCGTTGCGTGCGTCTGGGCCGCGGCCGCTGGCGCGATCGTCGTCCATGGCATGCGGATGCCGAGCGATCCGGCGGACGTCGCCGTGATCTTCGGCAACGCGCTCGACGAAACCGGCGCGCCGAAGCCCGTGCTCGCGGCCCGGCTCGATGTTGGCGTGCGGTGTTACCGCGCGGGGCAGTGTCCGGCGTTTCTGGTCAGCGGCGCGATCGACGGCCCCGGGCTGAACGAGGCGACGGCGATGCGCGACTACCTCGTCGCGCGCGGCGTGCCGGCGGACCGGATCGCCGTCGACGACCAGGGCGACAACACGCTCGCGACCGCGCAGCACACGCTGGCCTACCTGCGCACGCACCGCCTGTCGCGCGTGCTGATCGTCAGCCAGTATTACCACCTCGCGCGGGCGCGCCTCGCGTTCGAGCGCGTCGGCATTGCGCGGTCGACTATCTCCGCTGCCTATCCGCGCCGCTTTCAGTGGCGCGATGTCTATTCGAGCTGGCGCGAGGTGCCGGCCTATGCGGTGTATGCGGTGCGGCTGTGGGTGAATCCCGATGCGCGGCCGGTTTCGTTTCGGCCGATGCTTTATCTGATGAGCCTGTTTTCGTGACGCGGCAGCCGCGGCGGCACATGCTTCCGGCCGCGTTGCAACGGTGTTTCAAGACGAAAATCGAAGCAATTCCGTGGATTGCTTGAAAATCCGGATTCCTCTGATGATTATTGGTGGCGCGGATTATCCATTTCCTGATCCGGCAGGGTAAAAATATTGCACTGCAAGATTCGCGTATAACGTATCAGGACGATATATCAGCGTTTTCACGGATGCGGCGCGTCCGATATCTTTGCGAAAACTCGAAACAAGCCGGTGAAAGACGTGCCGGTCGTTATTGATGAGCGCCTTCCGGCGAGTAAAAAATACATGTGCATCGGCCCTTGATCCGATGGGAAAACATCGACTGGAAAACGGGTTGAGTTTGATATAGCCTTGTCTGATAAAAGCAGGGCAGTAATCAAATCAACAGAAAGTCGCTGCAAAAAACAGGGGCCGCCATCATGTCATTCGACTAGTTTCGACTTGCATTCCCGGTCTGACTAAAAATTCATCCATGAATAAACCGACATCGCGCCGCGATTGCCGGAGCGGACGCTTTCATCCGTGATTTTCTGCTGTGCGTCACCCAGTGTGGTCGCAATACCAATACCAAGGCCGAAATCAATAACGAGGGAAAGCATGAATACTGCGCGTTCGAAAAAGGCGAGTGAACCGTTCCCGAGGCTGTTGTTGCCCACGGGCGTTTTCCTGGCACTGTCCGGCGCGGGTATCGTGCCCGCTCATGCGACTTGCAGCCAGGCGGGCACGACGGTGACCTGTTCCGGCGTCGCGAACCCGCTGGCGCCGAGTTTCTCGAGCAACCTCAACAACATCAACGCGACGGTCAACCCCGGTGCGAGCGTCGGCGTGCTGCTCGGCCTCGGCGGCACGGCGATGTCGCTGACGGGCAACAACACCACGCTGACCAACAACGGCACGATCGACCCGTCGGCGCTCGGCTCGGGGCTCGGCGTGCTGTCTAGCGGCGCGGTGATCGGCAACGCGGCGGCGAGCTCGGTCAACGTCACCAACAACGGCGTGATGAACGGCTCGACCGGCGTGGCGATCAGCGGCGTGACGGGCATGGCGCTGTCGGTCCAGAACGGCACGGGCGGCACGTCGACCATTACGAACACCGGTTCGATCGGCTCTTCCGCGCTGGTCGGTGCGACGCTGATCGGCGCCGATGCGCCGGTGGTCGCCGCCTACGGCGGCGGCACGGTCAACATGACGAACAGCGGGACGATCAGCGGCCGCGTGTCGTTCGGCTCGAACAACGCGCCCGGCGGCGGCAATACGTTCACCAACTCGGGCGTGATCAACGGCAGCGTGTCGATGGGCGCGAACAGCACGAACACGTTCAATGCGATCACGGGCTCGCAGGTCAACACGGCGGGCGGCACCGGGGGCGCGTTCAACATCACGGTCGGGGCGAACACGCTCAACGTCGCGCAGACGGGCATCGTCGACGGCGGCTCGGGCGGCAACAACACGCTCAACCTGCAGCAGGGCGCTTCCGCGAACGGCACGATCGCGGTCAACAACTACATCAACTTCAATCACCTGAACGTCCAGGGCGGCAACTGGACGATCAACGGCGCGTCCACCGCGCAGGACGCGACGCTGAGCGGCGGCGTGGCGATCATCAACGACAACGCGTCGCTCGGCACCGGCAACATCACCGGGAACGGCGGTGCGTTGCAGGCGGGCACGGCGGGGCTCAACGTCTCTAACAACGTGTCGCTCGGCGTGGGGGGCCTGACGGTGCAGGGCACGACCGGGCTGACGCTGTCCGGTACGGTGTCGGGTGGCGGTGCGCTGACGAAGAACGACGGCGGCACGCTGACGCTGTCCGGCGCGAACAGCTACACGGGCGGCACCAACCTGAACGCCGGCGGCCTGGTGATCGGCAACAATTCGGCGCTCGGCATCGGCACGCTGAACGTGAACGCGTCGGCGTCGCTCGACACGAGCACGAACGTGACGCTCGGCAACACGGTCAATCTCGCCTCCGGCTCGACGCTGTCGATCGGCGGCAGCAACAGTCTCGGGCTGACCGGCGCGATCAACGGAAGCGGCGGCCTCGTGAAGAACGGCGCGGCGACCACGACGCTGAGCGGCGTCAATACGTATACGGGCGGCACGACCATCAACAGCGGTACGCTCGCGCTGAATGGGGCCGGCAGTCTGTCGGCGACCGGCACGGTCAACCTGACCGGTGCGGGTGCAACGTTCGACGTGAGCGCTGCGTCGGGCGCGCAGACGATCGGCTCGCTGGCCGGCGCGGCCGGCACGAACGTGAACCTCGGCGTCAATTCGCTGACGCTCGGCGGCACCGGCAATGCGACCTATGCCGGCACGATCGGCGGGTCGGGCAGCGTGACGCTGTCGGGTACCGGCGTGCAATCGCTGACCGGTACGAACGTATACACGGGCGGCACCAACCTGAACGGCGGCAACCTCGTCGTCGGCAGCAATACGGCGCTCGGCAGCGGCGCGGTGAACGTGAACGGCTCGTCGACGCTCGACGCGACGACCAACGTGACCCTGGCAAACGGCGTCAATCTCGCGACGGGCACCACGCTGACGCTCGGCGGCGGCACCGATCTCGGCCTCGGCGGCGTGATTTCCGGTGGCGGCGGTCTCGTGAAGAACGGCGCGGCCGCGCTGACGCTGAACGGCGCGAACAATTACACCGGTGGCACGACGCTGAACGCAGGCAGCCTCGTGCTCGGCAACGGCTCCGCGCTGGGCACCGGTGCGCTGACCGTCGGCGGCGCGGCGACGCTCGATACGAATGCGAGCCTGTCGGTCGGCAATGCGATCGGTCTCGGCACGGGCGCGACGCTGACGCTCGGCGGCAGCAACGCACTCGGATTGAGTGGCGCGATTTCCGGTACGGGCGCGCTTGTGAAGAACGGCGCGTCGACCACGACGCTGACGGGGGCGAACACCTACACCGGCGGCACGACGATCAATGCCGGCACGCTCGCGCTCGGCGCGGGCGGCAGCCTGTCGTCCACGGGTACGGTGAACCTAGTCAATGCGGGTGCCACGCTCGACATCAGCGCGGGCAGCGCGCAGTCGATCGGCGCGCTGTCGGGCGGCGTCGGCACGAGCGTGAGCCTCGGCGCCAACGCGCTGACGCTGGGCGGGACCGCGAGCGGCACGTTCAGCGGCACGATCGGCGGCACCGGCAGCCTGACGCTGGCGGGTACCGGCACGCAGACGTTGAACGGCGCAAATACCTATACCGGCGGCACGAATCTCAATAGCGGCAGCCTGGTACTCGGCAACAACGGGGCGCTCGGCTCCGGCGCGCTGAACGTCGGCGGGGCGGCGACGCTCGATACGAATGCGAGCCTGTCGGTCGGCAATGCGGTCAATCTCGGCACGGGCGCCGCGCTCACGCTCGGCGGCAGCAACAACCTCACGCTGGGCGGCGCGATTTCCGGCGCGGGCAGCCTCGTGAAGAACGGCGTGGCCACCACCACGCTGACCGGCGCGAATACCTACACGGGCGGCACGACGATCAACGCGGGGACGCTGGCGCTCGGCGCGGGCGGCAGTCTTGCATCGACCGGTGCGATGAACCTCGCGGGCGTCGGCGCGACGCTGGATCTGGGCGGTGCGACGGGCGGCCAAACGCTCGGCGCGCTGTCGGGTGTCGCGGGAACGAACATCAACCTCGGGAACAATGCACTGACGCTGGGCGGGACCGCCAGCGGCACGTTCGGCGGTGCGATCGGCGGTACGGGCAGCCTGACGCTCGCAGGCACCGGCACGCAGACGCTGAACGGCGCGAGCACCTATTCGGGCGGCACGAACCTCAATAGCGGTGGCGTGGTGCTCGGCAACAATACGGCGCTGGGCACCGGCACGGTGAACGTGGGCGGCGCGGCGACGCTCGATACGAACGCGAGCCTGACGGTGGCCAATGCGGTCAATCTCGGCACGGGTGCGGCGCTCACCTTGGGCGGCAGCAATGCGCTCGACCTGAGCGGTGCGATTTCCGGTGCGGGCAGCCTCGTGAAGAACGGCGCGGCGACGACCACGCTGACGGGCGCGAACACGTACACGGGCGGCACCACGATCAACGCCGGCACGCTGGCGGTGGGCGCGGGCGGAAGCCTCGCGTCGACCGGAGCGATGAATCTCGCGAGTGCCGGCGCGACGCTCGATCTGAGCGCCGCGACGGGCGCACAAACGCTCGGCGCATTGTCGGGCGTCGCGGGCACGAACCTCAACCTCGGTGGCAACGCACTGACGCTGGGCGGGACCGCCAGCGGCACGTTCAGCGGTGCGATCGGCGGCACGGGCAGCCTGACGCTCGCGGGCACCGGCACGCAGACGCTGTCCGGCGCGAACACCTATACGGGCGGCACGACGATCGGCGGGGGCAGCACGCTGGCGCTCGGCGCGGGCGGCAGCCTTGCGTCGACCGGCACGGTGAATCTGGCCGGGGCCGGGGCGACGTTCGACCTGAGCGGCGCATCGGGCGCGCAGACGATCGGCGCACTGACCGGTGCGGCCGGCACGAACGTGAACCTCGGCGGCAACGGGCTGACGCTGAGCGGCAACGGCAGCAACACGTTCGGCGGCGCGATCGGCGGCGCCGGCGGCCTGACGCTCGCCGGCAGCGGTACGCAGACGCTGACGGGCGCGAACACGTATACCGGCGGCACGACGATCAGCGGCGGCGGCACGCTGGCGCTGGGTGCGGGCGGCAGCCTCGCGTCGACCGGCGCGGTGACCCTCGCCGGCACGGGTGCGACGCTCGATCTGAGTGGCGCGACGGGCGCGCAGACGATCGGCACGCTGGCGGGTGCGGGCGGCACGAGCGTGAATCTGGGCGCGAATGCGCTGACGCTGAATGCCACCACCAACGGTACGTTCGGCGGTGCGATCGGCGGGACGGGCGGTGTGACGGTCGCCGGCACGGGCACGCAAACGCTGACGGGCGCGAACACGTATACCGGCGGCACGACGATCAACGGCGGCAGCACGCTCGCGCTCGGTGCGGGCGGCAGCCTCGCGTCGGGGGGCGCCGTGACTCTCGCGGGCGCGGGCGCGACGTTCGACGTGAGCGGCGCGACGGCCGCCCAGACGCTCGGCACGCTGACCGGCGCGGCCGGCACGAACGTGAATCTCGGCGCGAATGCGCTGACGTTGAACGGCAGCGGCAACGGTACGTTCGGCGGTGCGATCGGCGGGACGGGCGGCGTGACGTTCGCCGGCACGGGCACGCAAACGCTGACGGGCGCGAACACATATACCGGCGGCACGACGATCAACGGCGGCAGCACGCTTGCGCTGGGAGCCGGTGGCAGTCTCGCGTCCGGTAGCACCCTGAATCTCGCGGGCACGGGTGCGACCTTCGACATGAGCGCTGCGAGCGGCGCGCAAACGATCGGTGCGCTGTCAGGGGTGGGCGGCACGAACGTGAATCTCGGCGCGAATACGCTGACATTGAACGGCAGCGGCAACAACACGTTCGGTGGCACGATCGGCGGGACGGGGGGCGTGACGCTGGCGGGCACCGGCACGCAGACGCTGACGGGGGCGAACACGTACACGGGCGGCACGACGATCCATGGCGGCAGCACGCTTGCACTCGGCGCGGGAGGGAGCCTCGCGTCGACGGGCGCGGTGAATCTTGCGGGCACCGGTGCGACGTTCGATGTGAGCGCCGCGACCGGTACGCAAACGATCGGTGCGCTGTCGGGCGCGGCCGGCACGAACGTGAATCTCGGCGCGAATGCGCTGGCGCTGAACGGCACCGGCAGCAGTACGTTCGGCGGCACCATCGATGGCTCGGGCAGCGTGACGGTGGCGAGCGGCACGCAGGTGCTGACCGGCGGCAACACGTACACGGGCGGCACCACGATCGCCGCCGGCGGCACGCTGCAACTCGGCAACGGCGGCACGTCGGGCAGCGTGGCCGGCAACGTCGTCGACAACGGTGCGCTGATCGTCAATCAATCCGGCAATGTGACGATCGCGAGCGTGCTGTCCGGCACCGGCTCCCTCACCCAGGCCGGCAGCGGACAACTGACCCTGACCGGCGCGAGCACACTGAGCGGGCCGACCACGGTCAGTGCGGGCACCCTTGCCGTCAACGGTTCGCTCGGCCAGTCGACCGTCACCGTGCAGAGCGGCGCGACGCTGACCGGCACCGGCACGGTCGGCGGCCTCGTCGTGCAGAACGGCGCGACGGCGGCTGCCACGCAACCGGGCGCGGCGCTGAACGTGGGCGGCAACGTCACGTTCCAGCCGGGTTCGACGTTCCAGGTCGCCGCCACGCCGCAGCAAAGCGGCAGCCTCGCGGCGAGCGGCACGGCGATGCTGAACGGCGGCACCGTGCAGGTGCTGGCGAACCAGAGCGCTTACCAGCCGAGCACGACGTACACGATCCTCAGCGCGTCGTCGGGCGTGCAGGGCGCGTTCACCCAGGTGAGCGCGAACTACGCGTTCCTGACGCCGACCCTCAGCTACGACCCGGGCCACGTGTACCTGCGACTGGTTCAGAACGGCACGTCGCTGCCCGACGTCGCGACGACGCCGAACCAGCGCTCGGTCGCGACCGCGCTGGGCGGGCTCGGCGCCGGCAATCCGCTGTACGACGCGGTGCTGACGACCGACGCGCCCACCGCGCGCCGCGCGTACGGGCTGCTCGACGGCGAACTGCAGGCGAGCCTGAAGAGCATGCTGCTGCTCGACAGCCGCTATGTACGCGACGCGGTGACCGATCGTGTCCGCCAGGGTCTCGCGCCCGGATCGGGCCCGCTCGCGGCCCTGTCGTCGGGCGGCGCCGCGCTGTGCGGCGACAACACGGCCGGCGTGGCCGACCCGACGCTGCCGCCGGAACGCCGGATCGGCTCGCGCGACGGGTGCTACGGCGGGACGCCGTATCAGCCGGTCGTCTGGGGGCAGGCGTTCGGCGGCCGCAGCCGGCTTGCCGGCGACGGCAACGCGTCGACGATCAACCGCAGCATGACGGGCTTCATCGCCGGCGCCGACATGGCGCTCAACGACAAGTGGCGCGCGGGTCTGGCGGCCGGTGTCACGCACAGCTCGCTCGACAACGACCAGAGTTCGTCGGCGGCGGTGAACAGCTACTACCTGTCGCTGTACGGCGGCGCGCAGTACGGCGCGCTCGGCGTGCGCGGCGGCGCGTCGTACACGTGGTACCGCATCAACAGCGACCGCTATCCGGGCTTCGCGGGCTTCTCCGATCACGACTCGGCCGGCTACAACGCGAATTCGGCGCAGGTGTTCGGCGAAGTCGGCTACGCGCTGCCGGTCGGGCCGGTCGCGATCGAGCCGTTCGCGGGCCTCGCGTACGTGAACCTGCATACCGACGGCTATACGGAAACCGGCGGCGCGGCCGCGCTGCGCGCCGGCGGCGAGACGACCCACGTCGGCTTCTCGACGCTCGGCCTGCGTGCGGCGTCGCAGCTCGGCTCGATCGCGAGCGGCACGTTCACCGCGCGCGGGACGGTCGGCTGGCGACATGCGTTCGGCAACGTGCGGCCGTCGTCGGCGTTCACGTTCGCGAATGGCGGCACGTCGTTCCAGGTGTCGGGCGTGCCGATTGCTCGCGACAGCGCGGTACTCGAAGCCGGCATCGACGCGAACGTCACGAAGCGCCTGACGCTCGGCCTCACGTACAGCGGCCAGTATGGCAGCGGCGTGCGCGACAACGCGATCCTCGGCAACATCCTGTGGAAATTCTGACCGGCAACTGACGTACCCGTCCGCGGCGCCCCGCGACGCAGCGACGTCGCGGGGCGCCGCGGCCGTTTCGTCGCTGCGCACGTGCCCGGTTCTGGCCTATCCTGTGCGAAACACGCGACGCGCGCCGCGCGTTGCGCCTCGACACAGGAGCATCGATGCCGAATCACGCCGAAGCCACGACGACGCAGGCGCCGCAAGTCGCGCCAGTTGCCCCGACCATCGCGTCGGGTCCCGCCTTCATCGCGCCCGAAGCCGATCAGCAGGTTCTCGCGCGCAACAACCAGTACGTGCTGAAATCCGGTGACGCGTTCGTGGTCAGCGACGCGCTCGGCGACATCGGCGGGCATGACGACGGCCTGTTCGTCGACGACATGCGCGTGCTGTCGAAATGGCGCCTGACGTTCGGCGGCCGCGCGCCGTCGCTGCTGTCGGGCGCGACGAGCGCCGACAACGCGTCGTTCACCGCGCACCTGACGAACCGCCCGCTGCCGCCGCTCGGCGGCCACGAGACGCCCGAGGGCGTGATTCATATCGAGCGCATGCGCGTGCTCGCGGGCGACGTGCTGTACGAAGCGCTGACGCTGACGAACTACGGCGCGAGCGAAGCCGAGGTGCCGCTGTCGCTGTCGTTCGCGGCCGATTTCAAGGACATGTTCGAAGTGCGCGGCACGCAGCGGCCGAAGCGCGGCACGGTGGGCGCGCCGCGCGTCGACGCGGGCGCGGTGCGGCTGCGCTACGACGGCCTCGACGGCGTGGAGCGCAACGTGACCGTGCATTTCTCGCCGGCGCCCGACGCGCTGTCGGTCGATCGTGCGGACTACACGCTGACGATCGCCGCGCAGGCGTGCGTGTCGATCTACCTGACCGTCGATGCGACGCTCGGGCCCGAGCAGGGCGAAGGGCCCGGATGCGGCCGCGTCGCGCTGCGTACCGCGCTGGTCGGCGTGCATCGCGAGATGCGGGCACGGCGCGAGTCGATGGCGCGCGTGAACACCGGCAATCCGCTGTTCGACGCATGGCTCGATCGTTCGCTCGCGGATCTCGGGCTGCTCACGACGCAGCTCGACACGGGGCCGTACCCGTATGCGGGCATTCCGTGGTTCTCGACGCCGTTCGGCCGCGACGCGATCATCACGTCGCTGCAGATGCTGTGGCTGCAGCCGTCGCTCGCGCGCGGCGTGCTGCGTTTTCTTGCCGAGCATCAGGCGCGCGAGACCTCCGCGTTCCGCGACGCGGAGCCCGGCAAGATCATGCACGAGTTCCGCCGCAGCGAGATGGCCGCGACGGGCGAGGTGCCGTTCGCGCTGTACTACGGCGGCGTCGATACGACTCCGCTGTTCATCGTGCTCGCGGGCGCCTATCTCGAACGCACCGGCGACGATGCGCTGATCGACGAGCTGTGGCCCGCGCTCGAGCGCGCCGCGCAATGGGTGATCGACAAGTGCGACCGCAATCCGTACGGATTGCTCGATTACCAGCGCACGTCGGAGCGCGGCCTCGCGAACCAGGGCTGGAAGGACAGTCACGATTCGGTGTTCCACGCGGACGGCCGTTTCCCGGACGGGCCGATCGCGCTCGTCGAAGTGCAGGCCTATGCGTGCGCGGCGCTCGACGCGATGTCGGCATGCTCGCACCGGCGCGGCCATGCGGCCGACGCGACGCGCTACGCGTTGCGCGCGAAGACGCTGCGCGACCAAGTCGACGCGCTGTTCTGGATGCCGGAAGGCGATTTCTACGGGATCGCGCTCGACGGTCATGGCGAGCTGTGCCGCGTGTTCGCGTCGAACGCCGGCCACCTGCTGGCGTTCGGGCTGCCCGACGCCGAGCGCGGCGCGGCGGTCGCCGGCGTGCTCGGCTCGGCGCTGTTCCAGACGGGCTGGGGCATCCGCACGCTCGCGGCCGGCCAGCCGCGCTTCAACCCGATGGCGTATCACAACGGCTCGGTGTGGCCGCACGACAATGCGCTGATTGCGCGCGGCCTCGCGCGCTACGGCGACAAGACGGCCGCGGTGAATCTGCTGCGCGCGCTGTTCGAGGCGGCGGTGAGCTTCGAGATGCGCTTGCCGGAGCTGTTCTGCGGGTTCCCGCGCCGGCGCGGCGAACCGCCGACCGCATATCCGGTGGCGTGCCTGCCGCAGGCGTGGGCGGCAGGCGCGCCGTTCATGATGCTGCAGGCGTGCCTCGGCGTGAGCATCGACGCGTCGCGCCACGAGGTGCGCGTCGAGCGCCCTGCCTTGCCGGAAGGCGTCGACTGGCTGCGGATCGACGCGCTGCGCGTCGGCGACGAAACCGTATCGCTGACGTTCCGCCGTGTCGACGGTCAGGTCGTCGCGGCGGCGGAGCAGCCGGGCCGCGTGAAGGTGGTCGCGGTACTGTAGCGGGGCGCTGCGCGAACGTTGCGCGATGTCGCGCCACGTTCGCGCGCAGCGGCATAGAATCGTGACATGACCCTTGAACGATGGCGGAGGTAGACGATGACGACCGACAACCGGCCCGACGACGGCGAGCACAAGCTCGAGAATCTGGAAGCGGCGGTCGACCACCTGCACAAGTCGATCGAATCGCAGAGCATCGCGGTCGGCGCGGCGAAAGGCATCCTGTTCAGCCTGATCGAAACGCTCGGCGCACTGATCGGCGATCCCGACCTGCCCGAGCATGCGCGTTCGGGCTACGAAGCGTTGCGCGACAAGGCGAGCGAATTGCGCGGCGGGCTCGACCGCCATTGATGCACGGGCGGCGCGGGCGCTGCCCGATTTGGCAGACGCGGCACAAAACCCCGTGCGCTCAACCAGTTAGGTGCCCGATACGCAGGATATCCACAAGCTTGCCAACACAATCTGTGGAGAACCGCCCGGCCGCCGGCCGGGTGCGTGGCGAGCGGTTCGACAACCGTTCCGGTGCCACACCATTGACCGGTCAAGGTCCGTGGATCGAATCTCCTTGTGTATCAAGATGTTACGCGTCCGATCTGATGGATATCCACAGGCTTGCCAACAAAATCTGTGGACAACTCGCAATCGATTGCGTCGCAGGGGTTGAGGATCCGGCCGGAATGCGACCGGGGCACGAAGCCCGTGCGCAAAGGCTGCCCGCGCCGTGCACCGGCACGCTAATGCGTGCGTGATCAAGGGCTTAGGCGCCAGGTACCCAGGATATCCACATCCTTGCCAACACTTTCTGTGGACAAGCGGCGTTATTCGACGGGCGCGGCGCCGGCCGCCTCGGCCACGATCCAGTCGCGAAAGAGCGTCATCGCGGGCGTCAGCGGTTTCGACTTCAGCGACGTGAGCCAGTAGCCGCCCGCGCGCACGTCGATGTCGAGCGGCCGCGCGAGCTGGCCGAGCTGCAGTTCGCGCGCGAACATGCACGCGGGCGCGAGCGCGACGCCCGCACCCTGCATCGCGGCCTCGACCATCAGCCGGGACGAATCGAACACGGGTCCGTTGACGGCCCACGGTTCGAGCCGTGCGGCGTCGAACCAGCCGAGCCATTCGTCGGTGCGGTACGAGCGCAGCAGCGTTTCGTTCGCGAGATCGGCCGGCCGCGCGAGGCGCCGCGCGATCTCCGGCGTGCACAGTGCGGTGAGTGGCGCATCGAGCAGCCGCTCGTTGCGCGTCGCCGGCCAGTTGCCTTCGCCGAAACGGATCGCGAAGTCGAGGCCCTCGGCGGCGAGGTCGACGACATTGTTGTTGGTCCGCAGCCGCAGCTCGACGAACGGGTGCGTGTCGCCGAACTGCTTCAGCCGCGGCATTAGCCAGCCTAGGGCAAAGGTGCCGACGACGCCGAGCGTCAGCACCTCGTGGAAACGCCCGCCGTCGAACTGCTTGAGCACCGTTTCGATGCGGCTGAACGCGTCGCTCAGCACCGGCAGCAGCGCGCGCCCTTCGTCGGTGAGCCCGAGGCCGCGCGGCAACCGCGTAAACAGCGTACAGCCGAGCCGCTCCTCGAGCGAGCGCACCTGCTGGCTGACGGCGGCCTGCGTCACGCTCAGCTCGAGGCCGGCGCGCGTGAAGTTCAGGTGGCGCGCCGACGATTCGAACGCGCGCAACGCATTGAGCGGAAGATGAGGGCGGAGCTTCGTCATAAGAATTTCTTTTGTCAGCGCTCAATTATCGTTGCTTGTCAGGCAACCGTAAAGTCTCGATAGTGCTGTCTCGGCGGCCGGCCGTTTTCCCTCTCCCGACACCGTTGCGCCGCCATTCCACCACGAGACAACCGACATGACCTACTCATCGAAACGTCGAACCCTGTTGCTGGCCGCCGCGACGGCGCCGCTCGTTCTCACCGCCACCGCGTGCGCGTCGCGGCAGGCCGCTGCGCCGGACCCGGCCACGGCGGCAGCGGCGGCTGCCGCGGATGCCATGGCGCCCGCCGCGGCAGCAGCGACGCTCGCCGATCTCGAGCGCGACGCGGGCGGCCGTCTCGGCGTATGCGCGATCGACACGGCGAGCGGCCGGGTCATCGAGCATCGCGCGGGCGAGCGCTTCCCGTTCTGCAGTACGTTCAAGGCGATGCTGAGTGCGGCGGTGCTCGCGCAGAGCGTCGAGCGGCCGGGCTTGCTGCAACAGCGCGTGACGTATACCAAGGCCGACCTCGTCAACTATTCGCCGGTGTCGGAGAAGCATGTCGGCGCGGGCATGACGGTGGCCGCGCTGTGCGAGGCGACGATCCAGTACAGCGACAATTCGGCCGCGAACCTGCTGATGAAGCTGATCGGCGGCCCGTCGGCGGTCACCGCCTACGCGCGCTCGATCGGCGACGACGCGTTCCGGCTCGATCGATGGGAGACCGAACTGAATACCGCGTTGCCGGGCGACCCGCGCGACACGACGACGCCCGCCGCGATGGCCGCCAGCATACGCGTGCTGACGCTCGGCGACGCACTGCCGGCCGCGCAGCGTGCGCAGCTCGTCGCGTGGCTGCGCGGCAACAAGGTCGGCGACAAGCGGATTCGTGCGGGCGTGCCGGCCGGATGGGTGGTCGGCGACAAGACCGGTACCGGCGACTACGGGACGACGAACGACGCGGGCGTCATCTGGCCGACGTCGCGCGCGCCGATCGTGCTGGCCGTGTACTACACGCAGACGCGAGCCGATGCGCGGGCGAAGGACGACGTGATCGCGTCGGTCGCGCGCATCGTCGCGCAGACGTTCGGTTGAGCCACGCGGCGCGGCGTGCGTGGCGAGATCCGCGGGCGCGCCGTGCCGCAGTCGTGACCCGCGCGATCAAACGTTGTGCGATCAACGACTTAGATCGCGCATGCTCAGGATATCCACATGCTTGCCAACAAAAAGTGTGGACAAGCCCGCACGCAGCGGCGCCCGGCATGCCGCCCGCCGTCGTGCCGCGTTTGAAGCAGCGCGGACAAAGTCTTTCGGATCAAGCGTTTGGCCGCGGTATGCGCAGGCTATCCACACGCTTGCCAACACAATCTGTGGACAAGCGCGGCGAGCAGCGTGGCAGCCGGCGCGTCACGCGTCGAGGCAGCACATAACCGGTGATTGGCCGCTCGCGTGCCGTTTTCGAGGCGGCGCGGACAAAGTCTTTCGGATCAAGTGCTTGATCGCGGTATGCGCAGGCTATCCACATGCTTGCCAACACAATCTGTGGACAAGCCCGCGCGCTGCCGCGATGGCAACGCTCAGGGCTGCCGATCGCCGACGGCCGGCCAGCGCGCGAACGCGAACACCCACAACATGATGAAGTTCAGCACCGGGACGAACATCGTCAGGATCCACCAGCCCGAATGCCCGGTGCGCCGGACGATGCGGACGTACGGATAGACGACGATGGCGACGAGCACGAGCGAGATGAGCAATTGCCACGCGGTGAAGTGTTCCATGGTCTTCCTCGGATTGAAATGTCGTCATGCGGTGCCGGCGGAACGGCCGGCCCGTGGCGCCGACGCGCGTTGCCGGCCATGCGCGGCCGCGTGCGGCTTGCGTGATCTTGATGGGTGACGGGCGCGGGCGTCAAGGTATCGGCGCCGCGCTGCGATCGCACTGAATCGTCCGCGTGCGCGCCGGCCGCTACCGCGCGCTGCCGAAACGGTGACACGCGGCACGAACCGTAGACCGATCAATGGGTTAGCGCAGGCTTGCGCAGGATATCCACAAGCTTGCCAACACAATCTGTGGGTAAGTGGCGCAGCGCCGGCCGTTACGACGCGCATCGAGCGTGCATCGGACTGCATCGGAGTACATCGGGACTACATCGCCGTGGCGTCGTGATGCGAAGTGCGGCGAAGCGGTGTGCGCGATGGCCATGGCGCGCGCCGTGTCTGCATCACGCGTGCCAAAGTCCATCGGATCAAGGGTTTAGCGTCGCGGTGCGCAGGATATCCACAAGCTTGCCAACATTTTCTGTGGAGAACTCCACGTTCGCGAGGCGGCCGATGCCACGCACTGCCACGCTTCGCATGCCCGCTCACGCCGTGCAGATACCGGCCACGCCGACCTTCTGGAACAGGTGCGGGCTGGCGACGGCGGACGACGGATAGGCCGACAGCTTGGCGACGAACTCCGGATGCGTGAAGGCCGCGCGAAACGCGTCCGTCGATTCCCAGATCGCGTAGTTCAGGTAGGTCGGGCTGTCGCCGAGCGCGCGATGAAGCTGCGTCGAGATGAATCCCGGCTGCCGCTTCATGAAAGCCGCGTCGTCTTTCCAGGCGGCGAGAAAATCGGCTTCGTCGGCGGGCGCGAGCGTGAACACGTTGACGAGCACGACCGGGTCCGCGTCGATCGCAATCTGTTGCTGGATCGGAAAGGCCGGATCCATCGGCTTGAACTGGGGCATGGGTGCTCCTGGTGAGGTAGAGGGCGAGCGGGCGGCTACGCGTGGCCGTCCTGGCCGTGCGCGCCGGACATCGCCGACAGCACGCGCAGCGCCGCGTCGAGGTCGGAAGAGCTGAAGTCGCCGGCGATGTCGCGGACATGCCGCTGCCACTGCTCGACCACGGCCTGATAGGCCGCTTCGCCGCGCGGCGTCAGCGCATACAACGGCGAGCGCTTGTGCGCCGGATTGGGCAACGACAGCACCAGCCCTTCGTCGGTCAGCACGTTGATCTGTTTCAGGACGGCCTGCCGCGTGATGCCCATCGTGTCGGCGATCTGCGGGATGTTGGGCGCGTCCGGCGCCATCGAGATCGCGCCCAGCACCTGCCAGCGCGCGCTGGTCAAGCCGTGCGGCCCGGCGAAGGTGTTGCCCCATTCGATCAGCAGGCCGTTCAACCGGAATACGGATAGCGCGACGGCGGTCAACTTGTCGGATTTCGTCATGGCCAGCTCGGGTCGTAAATTGACAACTACTTTACGTAATAGACAACTAGTTGTCAAATTGATGGGCGAGTGTCGACAGACGAAGGGGCTTCGGTATTGCAGCGTGGAAGCGCACGCGAACATCCGTGAAACCTCGACCGATCTTTGGGGCGAGCGGATCGTCCACGAGAAGTGACGCGCGCGTGCGTGCTTGCCGCTGGCCGGCGCATTTGCCGCGCACGCACGACAAACCCTTTCCGATCAAGGGCTTGGTGCTGTTAATGGAAGGTTGTCCACAAGCTTGCCAACATTATCTGTGGACAAGCCTTCGGCCGCCCGCGCATCAGGCCGGCAGCGGGAAGCGCACCGTGACGGTCAGCCCGCGTCCGCCGCGGGTGGTGCCGAGCGAGACGGTCGCGCGATGCTGTTCGGCGATCCGCTTGACGATCGACAGCCCGAGCCCGCTGCCCGACGACGTGGCGGCCTGTGCGCCTTCGCCGCGATAGAAGCGTTCCCACACGTCGGCGCGCTCGGCTTCCGGAATGCCGGGGCCGTCGTCCGCGACTTCGAGCACGGGCGTCGTGCCGTCGACGCGCGCCGACACGTCGACGCGCGCGCCTTCGCCTGCATAGCGGATCGCGTTGTCGACGAGATTGTTCAGCAGCACGCGCAGCGTGTCGGCATTGCCCGCGGCCATCACCGGCACGTCGACGATCGCGCCGAGATCGATCCGGTGCGCGTCGGCGACGCGTGCGCGATCGGACACCACCGAGCGGCACAGCGCGGCGAGATCGACCGGCGCCGATGCGGAGACGACCGCCTGCGCATCGGGTTCGAGGCGCGCGAGCGTCAGCAACTGTTCGGCGAGGTGGCCGAGGCGGGTCGTGCCCGCATGGATCTGCGCGAGGATGTGCTCGCGTTCCTCGGCCGTCGCCGCGCGCCGCAGCAGTTGCGACTGGATCGACAGCCCCATGATCGGCGTGCGCAGCTCGTGCGCGGCATCGGCGATGAAGTGCCGCTGCAGCGTGAACGAGCGGTCGAGGCGCGCGAGCAGGTCGTTGATCGCTTCGGCGAGCGGGCGGACCTCGTTCGGCATCGACGCGACGTCGACCGGTTCGAGGTTGTTCGCATTCCTGCGTTTCAGGCCGGACGCGATCGCCCGCAGCGGCCGCAGCCCCGCGCCGATGCCGAACCACAGGCCGAGCGCGAGCAGCGGCAGCATCGAGAACACGGGCCACAGCAGGTGGACGGCGATGCCCGCGATCGCTTCCCAGCGCGCATGCCGCGCCTGCGCGAGCCGGATCGTCGTGCCGCCGCGCTCGGTCACATAGGTGCGCCACGGCTGGCCGCCGACGTCGACGCTCGCGATGCCCTGCTGCGCGGGCGGCGGCAGTTTCGAGTCGCGATCGGTCGAATACACGAGCGTGCCGTTGCGCCACACCTGCAGCAGCACCGCGTCGGGGTCGCTCGCTTCGAAGCCGTGCTTGCCTTTGGCATGGTTGCTGAACGACAGCTCGCCGTTCGGGCCGACCACGATCTGTTTCGACATGCTGCGCATCTGGTCGTCGAGCAGGTCGTCGAGCTCGCGCAGCGCGCCCCAGTAGGTGCCGGCGCTCGCGACCAGGCCGATCACGCACGCGGCCGGCAGCAGCCACGTCAGCAGGCGCCGCCGCAGCGACGCGTTGCGCCAGCGCTCGACCGCGCGTTCCATGCGCGTCACGTGCCGTCACCGATCCGGTAGCCGACGCCGCGCACCGTGCGGATCATGTCGTGGCCGAGTTTCTTGCGCAGGTTGTGGATATGCACCTGCACCGCGTTGCTCTCGATTTCCTCGCCCCAGCTGTACAGCCGTTCCTCGAACTGCTCGCGCGAAATCACCGCGCCCGGTTCGCGCATCAACTCGTGCAGCAGTACGAATTCCTTCGGCGACAGCGGGACTTCGTCACCGTCGAGCCAGACGAGGTGCTTGACGGGATCGAGCCGCAGCGGGCCGATCGCGAGCGTCGTCTGCGCGCGACCCGCATGGCGGCGGCTGACTGCGCGAATGCGGGCGAGCAGCTCGTCGAGCTCGAACGGCTTGACGAGATAGTCGTCCGCGCCGCTGTCGAGGCCGGCGATGCGGTCCGGCACGCCGTCGCGCGCGGTGATGATGATCGCGGGCAGGTTTTCGTCGCGGCGGCGCAGCGCGGCGAGCACCGACAAACCGTCGCGGTTCGGCAGCCCGAGATCGAGCAGCAGCAATCCGTAGCCGGTCGCGCGCAGCGCGAGCGACGCGGCGTCGCCGTCCTTCACCCAGTCGACCGCGAAGCCTTCCTGTTTGAGGCCCTGTTCGAGCCCGCTGCCGATCAGCGGATCGTCCTCGACGAGCAGTACGCGCATGAATTCGTGTCTCTTCAAACGGGGCGCCGCGGCGCCCGGGATCCCCATGATAAGCGCACGCGTCTTAGACCAAGCTTAAATGCGCGCAGGGCGCCGCGCGGTTTTCGTACTCGTCCAATGCGGCACCGTGTCACTTCGGCATGCCCTTCAGGTTTGCTTAATCTTACGGTCCGTAATCTGACGCCGTCGCGTTCAACGGAGCGCGGCGCCACATCGAAGAAGAGGACCACGATCATGAAACACCTGGCCAGAATTCTGGCGGTCGCGCTCGTCGCGCTGCCCGCCGCCGTCTACGCGCAATACACGGGGCCGTCCGCGCTGACGACGACGACCGTGAAGGAACTGCTCGCCAACGGCCGGGACGACCAGCACGTGCAGTTGCAGGGGCGCATCGTCAAGCACGTCGGCGGCGAGGATTACGAGTTCGCCGACGCCACCGGCACGATCCACGTCGAAATCGACCACAAGCTGTGGGCGGCGGGCCAGCCCGTCAGCGACAAGAACGAGGTGAAGCTGACCGGCGAATTCGAGCGCAAATGGTCGGGCCGCGTGAAGGTCGACGCCGATCACGTCGAAGTGCTGCGCTGACCGATGCGCGCGGGGCCGGTGATACCATGGACGACCGGTTCCCGTTCCCATCAAGATGGCCGCCAATTTCGACGAACTCGCGTCCCGGATCCGGGCGCAATTTTCCGAGCTGAGCCCGCAATTCCAGGCGGGCGCCGCCTTCCTGCTCGATCATCCCGACGAAGTCGCCACGTCGTCGATGCGCAAGGTCGCGCAGCGCGCGCAGGTGCAGCCTGCGTCGCTCGTGCGGCTCGCGCAGCAATTCGGCTTTCCCGGCTGGAACGAGCTGCGCGACCTGTGCGTCGCGCGCGTGCGCACGCGGCCCGAGCCGCTCACGCAGCGTGCGCGCTCGCTCGTGCGGCCCGACGCGAAGGCGTCGCTCGCGCACGACCTGCTCGCCGCGCAGCAGCACAACCTGTCGGCGACCGCCGCGCAGAACGAGCATGCGCTCGCGGATGCGGCAAAGCTGATCCGCAAGGCATCGCATGTGCACGTGGCGGGGTTTCGCTCGTGCTATCCGGTTGCGTTCGGTTTCGTCTACGGCTACCGGCTGTTCCGGCCGACCGTGTCGCTGCTGAACGGCGTCGCCGGTTCGCTCGAAATGGAACTGCGGACGATCGCGAAGCAGAGCGTGACCGTGATCGTCAGCTTCGCGCCGTATTCGGCCGAAGCGACGCGCGTCGCGCAGGCCGCGAAGGCGCAGGGCAGCCGGATCGTCGCGATCACCGACAGCGCCGTGTCGCCGATCGCGCTGCACGCGGACGCGCAACTGATCTTCACGCACGACAGCCCGTCGTTCTTTCCGTCGCTGGTGGCCGCGCATGCGATGGCCGAGGCGCTGGTCGCGCAGTTGCTGGCGCTCGAAGGCAGCGATGCGATCGCGGCGCTCGAGCGGACCGAAGCGGAACTGCACGCGAAGGGCGCGTACGTCGTTTGATGGGCGCGGCGCGGGCAGTTTCAGCCTCCTCGCATCACTTTCATTCACGACCCGACGCAACTCGATGACGTTGACCTACGCAGTGACCGATGCGGGCGACGCGGCGGTGCGCAAGCAGATCGTCGCGCCGCTCATCCGCTTCAACGAAAGCCAGGCCGGCCCGGTCGACTTCCGGCCGCTGGCCGTGATCGTGACCGACGAGGCCGGCGCGGTGGTCGGCGGCCTGTGGGGCGGCACGGCGTTCGGCTGGCTGCATGTCGACCTGCTGGTCGTACCCGAGGCCGCGCGCGGCCAGGGCGCCGGCACGCGCATCATGGACCTGGCCGAACAGGAGGCCGTCGCGCGCGGCTGCCACAGCGCGTGGCTCGACACGTTCGACTTCCAGGCGCGACCGTTCTACGAGAAGCGCGGCTATGTCCGCTTCGGCGAGCTGCCCGATTATCCGGTCGGGCACAGCCGCATTTTCCTGACGAAGAAACTCGCGGGCTGAGCGCCGCCGCGCGGCACGATTGACGTTGCCGGCGGCCGTCGCCTACGATACCGGGCAGCGATGCAGGTCGCTTCCGGGTCCGCGGAAAGGGTTCAACCCACCTGTCGCGGCAAATCCGGTCTTTCCCCATCCTTTGTGCTGGCGGTATTGCGGACCTTCGGCCATCCATGCACGAGGATCCGCATGAAAAAGCTGCCTCCCAACGCCCATCCCGATCATCTGAAAAAGCAGGCCAAGGCGTTGTTGCGCCTGTACCGGCAGGGTGACGCCGATGCCGTCGCGCGCTTCGTCGAGTCGCTGCCCGCCGCCGCGAATCGCACGCACGACGAAACGCTCGCGCTCGGGCTGCGCCTGCACGACGCGCAGTCCTGCATCGCGCGCGAGTACGGTTTTGCTTCGTGGGCCGATCTCGGCGTGTTCGTCGAAACCCATGCGCTCACGCGGGAACCGCGGCCGCTGCTGATCCGCCGCTGGCTCGAGCTCGCTTACGGCGCCGACGTGACGGGCGGCTTCGACGCGGCCCAGCCGCGCGTCGCCGCGCAATTGCTGCTCGATCATCCCGATCTCGTTTCGGCGGACCCGACCATCGCGTGTGCGGCCGGCGATCTCGATGCGGTGAAGGCCGCGCTGGCCGCCGATCCCGGCTGGATCGCGCGCGCCGGCGGGGCGCTGAAGCTGCCGCCGCTCGTCGCCGTCACGCATTCGCGGCTCGGGCAGCTTCCCGAATTCGCGGCGAGGTTGCGTGCGTGCGCGCGTCATCTGCTCGATGCGGGCGCCGATCCGAACCAGCGGATCGGCAACCGGTATCCGCCGGCCTCGCTCGCCGCGCCCGATGCGTCGGCGCCGCTGTCGGCGCTCTATGGCGCCGCCGGCGTCCAGCGCGATCCGGCGCTCACCGCGATGCTGCTGGAAGCCGGCGCCGATCCGAACGACGGCGAATCGCTGTATCACTCGGTGGAGAACCCGGCGTGCACGCGGCTGCTGCTCGAGCACGGCGCGCGGGTGGGCGGGACGAATGCGTTGCGACGCGCGCTCGACGTGCCGGACGCGGCCGCGCTCGAACTGCTGCTCGCGCATGGCGGCGATCCGAACGAACCGGCCGGCGAGGGGCCGACCAGGACGTGGGGCGCGCCGTTGCTGCGCGCGATCGCCGTGCGTTGCCCGGCGCGCCACGTCGCCGCGCTGCTGGCGGCCGGCGCCGATCCCCGCGCGCGGACCGCCGCGGGCGTCAGCGCGTACCGGCTCGCGATGCAGACCGGATCGTCCGATGTCGCGGCGCTGTTGCGCGCGGCCGGCGCGGAGGAGGCGCTCGATGCGCACGACGCGTTCGTGGCGGCGTGCGCGCGCGCCGATGCCGACGACGCACGGCGCATCCAGGCACGTCATCGCGAACTGCCCGGTGCGCTGTCCGACGACCGGCTGCGGTTGCTGCCGGACGCCGCCGCATGGGGTTCGCGCGATGCGGTGAAGGTGATGGTCGAGCTGGGCTGGCCGATCGACGCGCGCGGCGGCGACTGGGACGCGAGCGCGCTGAATCACGCGGTGTTCCGCGGCGATGCGGAACTGCTGGCGTTTCTGCTCGCGCACGGTGCGGGCTGGCGCGACCTGCACGGGTTCGGCAGCGACGCGCTCGGTACGTTGTCGTGGGCGTCGGTCAACGAACCGGAGGGAGCCGGTGAGGCCGACTGGGAGGCATGCGCGCGCGTGCTGCTTGCGCATGGCGTGCCGCCAGCGGTGCGCGATCCGTCGAATCCGGACGGCGTGCTGATCGACGGTCGCGCGATGCGGTTCTCCGAGGCCGTCACCGACGTGTTGCTCGGCAGCGACGGCGGGCGGCCCGTATCGACGTGAACCGACGCGGGCGGCCGCGCGGGGTGGCCTGCATTCGGCGTTGGGCCGCATTCTTCCTGTTGCGCGATGACATTTCGACGAAAGCTGAAACGTCGCGTGCACGACCGGCGTAAGCTCACCCGTCAACACTGTCCCTGGAGTTCGCGATGATCCGTTCCGACCTGCAAGCCCGCCACGCCGAAGCTTTCCGTGCGCTGCATACGCGCCCCGGCGCGTTCATCATCCCGAACCCGTGGGACGCCGGCACCGCGCGCCTGCTCGCGATGGCCGGCTTCGAGGCGCTCGCCACGACCAGCGCCGGCTACGCGTTTTCGAAAGGGCAGCCCGACAACGCGATTGACCGCGACGCGATGCTCGATCACATCGCCGATCTCGTCGCCGCGGGGGGCCTGCCGGTGAGCGCCGATCTCGAGAACGGCTTCGGCGACGCGCCCGGCACGGTGGCCGAAACGATCCGGCTGGCGGCCGAAGCCGGCGCGGTCGGTGGCTCGATCGAGGATGCGACCGGTCGCGCCGATACGCCGATCTATGCGCGCGACGCGTCGGTCGAGCGCATCGCGGCGGCCGTCGACGCGGCGCGCGCGCTGCCGTTTCCGTTCACGCTGACCGCCCGCTGCGAAAACTACCTGCACGGCCGCCGCGACCTCGACGACACGATCGCGCGGCTCGTCGCCTATCGCGACGCCGGCGCCGACGTGCTGTACGCGCCCGGCATCACCGACGCCGACGAGATCGCGGCGGTGACGCGGGCGGTCGGCGCGCCGGTCAATGTCGTCATGGGCCTGCAGGGCGGGCTGCTGAGCCTCGACGAACTGGCGGCGCTCGGCGTGAAGCGTGTCAGCGTCGGCGGCGCGCTGGCGCGGGCCGCGCTCGGCGCGTTCCTGCGCGCGGCGACGGAGATGAGGCGCGACGGCACCTTCACCTTTACCCAGGCGGCCGTGCCGGGGCGCGATATCAACCGCTGGTTTGCGGCGCCGGATAATTCGCCGATTTTGTTCGACGAATGAGCCCCAATAAAAGCCGGAATCGTTTACGGCGAAACATTGATTGACAATAATCAACCGGTTTCGCGTCCGAATTAATCGTCGATGACGACGCGAAAATCATCGTCTATTCTCCGCATTCCGCCTGTTCGGCCACAGCCGGCGCGCCGCGCCTGACGCCCGGCGGGCCGTCAGGCGTGACGATCCCGCGCATTGTTGCAGGTTATTGTTCAGAGCGTTGCCGCGCGCGGCAGTTGCCGGATGATTTTTTGATTGATAATCTGCGGCACGTTCCAATGGCCGGTCAGTGCGCCGCCGGGAATATCAATATATTCAATATATAAAAAGCTGAGAGAGCGATGACGATCCGAGAAAATCACCGCATGAGGTTTCGCGTGGGCGATGTCGTGACGCTTAAAACGGGCGGCCCGCGCATGACCGTCACGTATGCCGGGCCGGTCGTGTTCGACGACGGCGACTGGCTGATCTGCCAGTGGTTCGACGAAAGCGGCGAATTCCGGCAGGAAATGTTCCATCACGACACGGTGGTGCCCGAACCGCGCGCGATTTCGGCCGGGCGGGTCCGGCTGCGCATGCAGTCGCACCGCGACCGATCGGCGGCCTGACGCCGGCCGCCTCAGCCATGCCGTGACTCGTCGCTCGCCGTCCGTACCGCGACATTTCACGCCATCCCGAAACATGCGGCGGCGCACTGCGCCGATACTGAGCGCATGAACCCGACCGATCCCATTGCCGCGGTCACGCACCGCGATCCCTATCCCTATTACGCCGCGCTCGTCGACGGGCCGCCGCTCGCGTTCGATGCCACGCTCGGCCTGTGGGTCGCGAGCCGCGCGACGGCCGTGACGGCCGTGCTCGGCGACCCGGCCTGCCGCGTGCGCCCGCTCGACGCGCCGGTGCCGCCCGCGTTGCGCGGCACGACGGCCGGCGCGCTGTTCGGCGAGCTGGTACGCATGAACGAGGGTGCATCGCGACACGACGTACCGAAGCAGGTGTTGCGTGCGGCGTTCGCGCCGCTCGACCCGGCCGCGCTGCGCGATCGCGCCGAGGTGATTGCCGCGCGGCGGTTGTCCGCGCCCGGCGATGCCGACGCGCTGAACGCATGGTGCATGACGGTGCCCGTGTGCGCGGTTGCCGAGCTGCTGGGCTTCGACGAAACCCAGCTCGACGACATCGCGGCGCGGGTCGTCGAGTTCGTCGCGGCACTGTCGCCGCTGTCGGATGCCGCGGCGCTGGCGCGCGCGAGCGACGCGGCGCGACAACTGCTCGACCGGATGACGGAACGCGTCGCGCAGTCGCATGCGCAGGACGGCACGCTGGTCGCCGCGGTGCAGCAAGCGGCCCGCGCGTCGGGCTGGCAGGCGGGCGGCGCGCTGGTCGCGAATCTCGTCGGGTTGCTGTCGCAAACATGCGAGGCGACCGCCGCATGGCTCGGCAATGCACTCGTGGCGTGGAACGGCGAAGCACGCGAGGTGCCGGACGCCGCCGCGATCGACGCATTCGTCGCCGAAGTCGGGCGTTTCGATTCACCGGTACAGAACACGCGCCGCTTCGTCGCGGCACGCACGACGATCGAAGGCGTGAGCGTCGAAGCCGGCGACGCGATCCTCGTCGTGCTGGCAGCGGCGAATCGCGATCCGGCCGTGCATCGCGAGCCGCACCGGCTGATGCCCGGCCGCACGGCGGGGCCGAATTTCGGCTTCGGCACGGGGCCGCATGGATGTCCGGGCGAGCGAATCGCACGGGCGGTCACGGCGGGGGCATTCGCGGCGCGGTTGCACGCGGGCGGCTGGCCGCCGCGTGACGCACTGAAGTGGGATTACCGCGCGTCGACCAACGTCAGGATGCCGAAGTTCGACGCGAGTCGGTGAAGGGGAAAGAGGGACCTACCGGCAGCCTTGTTTTTCCGCCCATTGCTCCTGGGCGGCGACACGGCGTTGCACGCGTTCGACGAGGCCGGTCGAAAAAGTCCGCATGCTGATACCGCGGCGCTTCGCGAGGATCGTCTGCGCGACGTCGGTGCGCGGGTTCGGCTGGCACGCCCAGTACAGCGTCATCAGCCAGCCGATGCCTGTCCACGCGAACAGGGCGTTGAACATCGCGATCGTCAGCTTGTCGTGCCGGCCGCGCCGGTCGGCAATGACGGCCGGCAGGAAATAGAGCGCGATCGCCGCGACTGAACCGGCCACTTGAATCAGGACTGCATCATGCATGGTGCTGCTCCGTCCGAACTGCAATGAGGCTGATTGTCGCGCTTTTTCCGTTCGTGTGCAGGCAATTGATTGTTGCGCTTTTAGTGACGATCAGGCGGCTTCGACGTCGGTCGGCTGCACGTCGTTGCTCAGTGCGAAACCTTCGTCGAGCCAGCCCGTCACGCCGCCGATCATCAGCTTGACCGGGCGGCCGAGGCGCGCGAGCCGGATCGCCGCGCGGGCGGCGCCGTTGCAGTGCGGCCCCGCGCAGTAGACGACGAACAGCGTGTCGGCCGGGTAGCCGGCGAGCTTGCTTTCGACGATCTTGCGGTGCGGCAGGTTGCGCGCGCCGGGCACGTGGCCGGCGGCGAACTGGTCGGGGCCGCGCACGTCGAGCAGCACGAAATCGGACGTGCCGGATGCGAACGCGTCGTGCACGTCCCAGCAATCGGTCTCGAAGCGCAGCGAGGCCTCGAAATGCGCGAGGGCGGCGGGGCTGTCGGCGGCGGGGACGTCGGTGACGTGGGACATGGTCAGGCTCTCCGGGTTGAACGGGCACGAAATGCGCCGCAATGAAGGGCAGTATCGCGGTTCGGCGCGGGTCGCGGCAGTGGCGCGATCGACAAGTTCCGGTAACATCGCGCCATGCACAATCATCTCGTCGTCGCGCTCGCCTACGATCGGCTCTGCACGTTCGAATTCGGCTGCGTGGTCGAACTGTTCGCGCTCGAGCGCCCCGAACTCGGCGTCGACTGGTATCGCTTCGCGGTATGCGCGAGCGAGCCGGGGCCGGTGCGCGCGGCGGGCGGCATTACCGTTGCCGCGCCCTACCGGCTCGCGACGCTCGATCGCGCGGACACCATCGTGATTCCCGGCTGGCGCGATCCGGACGAATTGCCACCCGAGCCGTTGCTGAAGAAGCTGCGGGCCGCGCACCGGCGCGGCGCGCGGCTCTGCTCGATCTGTTCGGGCGTGTTCGTGCTCGCGGCGGCCGGCGTGCTCGACGGCCTCACCGTGACGACTCACTGGCGGTATGCGGAACGTCTGCAGGCCCGTTATCCGGCGCTGCGCGTGAATCCCGATGCGCTGTACGTCGACGAAGGGCAGATCGTCACGTCGGCCGGCTCGGCGGCGGGACTCGACATGCTGCTGCATCTCGTGCGCCGCGATCATGGCGGCGCGATCGCGAACCGCGTCGCGCAGCGTCTCGTGCTGCCGCCGCATCGCGACGGCGGCCAGGCGCAGTTCGTGCCGCGTCCGGTCGCACCGGGCGGCACCGACCGGCTCGCCAAGCTGATCGACTGGATGCGCGCGCATGCGGCCGAGCCGCACACGCTCGCGTCGCTCGCCGCGCAGGCCGCGATGAGCACGCGCACGCTGCAGCGTCAGTTCTCCGATGCGACGGGGATGTCGCCGCTCGCGTGGTTGATCCGCGAGCGCGTGAACGTCGCGAAGGACATGCTCGAGGCGCAGCCCGCGCTGCCCCTCGCACAAGTCGCGGCGCGCGCCGGGTTCGGTTCCGAGGAGTCGCTGCGCCGGCATTTCCGGCGCGTCGCGGCGACGAGCCCGGCCGCGTACCGGCGCGGGATGGATCGCGGCGGCACGTAGCGGGTGTCGGGCCGGAGCGCTCGCGCGACGATGAAAAGCCGTCCCTGCGGCACGATGCGCTCACCCGCGCGGCCGGGCTGCGCGACGCATTTCCGAACGCTGTCTGAACGGCCAGGAGGGGCGCCGGTGGGGGCGCATCGGCGTATGATCTGGGTTTTCGTCAGCCCGATCCAGGCACCCCCACCATGACTTCCGTCGACACTACCCCCGTCCTCGACCATGACAAGCTCGTTACCTTCATCGAGCGCAAGTGGAACGATGAAATCCTCCACGCCCTGACCGACTACATCGCGATTCCCGCGAAGAGCCCCGCATTCGACCCCGACTGGGCGAAACGCGGATATCTCGAGCGCGTCGTCACCGATGCCGCGCAGTGGGCCGAACGGCAGCCGGTGAAGGGCCTGAAGCTCGAAATCGTGCGCCTGCCGGGCCGCACGCCGGTGATCTTCTTCGAGTCCCCGGCCACGCGCTCGGGCAGCACCGACACGATCCTGCTGTACGGCCACCTCGACAAGCAGCCCGAATTCGACGGCTGGCGCGCGGACCTCGGCCCGTGGACGCCGAAGTTCGAGAACGGCAAGCTGTACGGCCGCGGCGGCGCGGACGACGGCTATGCGATCTACGCAAGCCTCGCGGCGCTCGGCGCGCTCGACGAGCAGGGCATCGAGCGGCCGCGCTGCGTCGGCCTGATCGAGACCTGCGAGGAGTCGGGCAGCTACGACCTGCTGCCGTATGTCGACGCATTGCGCGACCGGCTCGGTCAGGTGTCGCTCGTCGTGTGCCTCGATTCGGGCGCCGGCAATTACGACCAGATGTGGCTCACCACGTCGCTGCGCGGCCTCGTGTCCGGCGACCTGCAGGTCGAGGTGCTGGAAGAAGGCGTCCACTCGGGTGTCTACGGCGGCATCGCGCCGTCGAGCTTCCGCGTGATGCGCCAGCTGTTCGAGCGCCTCGAAGACGCGAAGAACGGCAACCTGCTGCCGGGCGTGTTCCATTGCGAGATTCCGTCGAGCCGCGTGCGCGAAGCCGAGGCCGCTGCCGCGATTCTCGGCGACACGGTGTGGAAGGGGCTGCCGTGGGCGTGCGGCCAGGATGGCAAGCCCGTGCTGCCGACCACGACCGATCCGCGCGAGGCGCTGCTGAATTCGACGTGGCGTCCGTCGCTGTCGGTGACGGGCGCGGCCGGCATGCCGGCGCTCGCCGATGCGGGCAACGTGCTGCGTCCGCGCACCGCATTCAAGCTGTCGCTGCGGCTGCCGCCGCTCGTCGACGCCGCGCAGGCCGTCCAGCAGCTCAAGGAATTGCTCGAACTCGATCCGCCGTACAACGCGAAGGTCACGTTCAAGCCGGACGCCGGCGCCGCGACGGGCTGGAGCGCGCCGGATCTCGCGCCGTGGCTCGCGTCGTCGCTCGACGCCGCGTCGCGCCGCCACTTCGGCGCCGACTGCGCGTACATGGGCCTCGGCGGCACGATCCCGCTGATGAACGTGCTGCAGGAAGGCTTCCCCGCAGCGCAATTCATGGTGTGCGGCGTGCTCGGGCCGAAGTCGAACGCGCACGGCCCGAACGAGTTCCTGCACGTACCGTATGCGAAGAAGCTCACCGCGGCCGTTGCCGACGTGATCGCGACCGCGCGCTGATCGGCGCAACGTTCGACGTACCGATTGCCCGACCCGAACCGCCTTGATGGAGTGTTGCCGATGACCGCACTGCCGACGCCCGATACCGAACCGCTGCGCATGCGCGCCGAATCGCTGCACGCCTTCGTCGCGGCACTCTGGGAACGGGCCGGCAGCCACCCGCGCGAGGCGACGCTCGTCGCCGATCACCTGGTCGGCGCGAATCTCGCGGGCCACGATTCGCACGGGATCGGGATGATCCCGAATTACGTCGCGTCGTGGCGCGAAGGGCAGTTGCAGTTGAACGGGCACGCGTCGATCGTCCGCGACGGCGGCGCGGTGCTGACGATCGACGGCGGGCGCGGCTTCGGCCAGGTGATCGCGTTCGAGGCGATGGTCGAAGGAATCGAGCGCGCGCGGCGCATGGGCATCTGCGCGATCGGGCTGCGCGACGTTCATCACCTCGGCCGCATCGGGCACTGGGCCGAGCAGTGCGCGCGCGCCGGGCTCGTGTCGTTCCATTTCGTCAACGTGCCGGGCGACCTGCTGGTCGCGCCGCTGCACGGCACCGATCCGCGTTTCGGCACGAATCCGTTCTGCGCCGCGTATCCGCGGGCGGGCAAGCCGCCGTTGCTGCTCGATTTCGCGACGAGCGCGATCGCGTACGGCAAGACGCGTGTCGCGTACAACCAGGGCAAGCGCGTGCCGGCCGGGTCGCTGATCGACCATCGCGGCCAGCCGACCGACGATCCGGCCGTGATGCACGAGCAGCCGTTCGGCGCGCTGCTGCCGTTCGGGCTGCACAAGGGCTATGCGCTCGCGGCGATGTGCGAGATCTTCGGCGGCGCGCTGGTGGGCGGGCATACGACGTACGGCGATACGCTGCAGAAGACGAGCGCGATCGTCAACGGGATGCTCTCGGTGCTGATCGATCCGAACGCGTTCGACGCGGCCGATGCCGAACGCGAAGCCGATGCGTTCGTCGCGTGGGCGAAGGCGTCGCCGCGGGCCGGCGATGCGCCGGTGCAGGTGCCCGGCGAGCCGGAAGAGGCGAGCCGCGCCGCACGCGGCACGGCCGGGATTCCGGTCGACCGCGCAACGTGGCGGCAGATTCGCGAGAGCGCGGCGGCCGTCGGGGTCGACGCGGCCGAGTTCGATGCGTGGACGCAGCGCTGCGAGGCGTCCGCATGAGCTGGCAGGCGGAGAAGGCGCACGGCGAGGAAATTGCGTATCAGCTTGCGCCGCTCGGTACGGTCGCCGTAGCACGGTTCTTCAGCGGGGCGGCCTTGCGGCTCGACGGCGTGATGTTCGGCTTCCTGTCGCGCGGGTCGCTGTTCCTGCGTGTCGACGACGTGAATCGCCCGGCGTTCGTCGCGGCGGGGATGGGGCCGTTCTCGTATGCGCGGCCCACGCGCACCGTCTCGCTCGAGGGCTATTACGAAACGCCGGCCGACGTGCTCGAGGATGCGGGCGCGCTGTTCGACTGGTGCCGCAGCGCGTATCGCGCGGCGCTGCTGGCCGGGCCGCCGAAGCGCAAGGCGCGGGCGGTGTCGAAGACGGGATCGAGGGCGGCGCCGAAGCCTGCAGCGAAACCGGCGCCCAAAAAGGCATCCACGCCAGCGGCGAAATCCGCATCGAAACCGGCGTCGGCGCAGAAAGCGAAACCGGCATCGAAATCATCATCCGCGCCGGCACCGAAACCGGCAGCGAAGCGCAAGCAGACGTAATACCGGCCGCGTGGCGCGACAGCCTCGCAAGGTTCGCTTTCCTTTCTTTCAGACCGCCTCGTCGCGGCCGACCAGCACGCCGCGCGGGCGACTGGCCCGCGCGATCCGGCGCATGAACGCATCGAGCGTGACGCACCGCACATCCTGCGTGCTTCACAACGGCGGCCCCGACGTTTATGATCGGCGCGGGCTGCGCCCGTGCGTCGCGCGACCCGCGCCGGCCTCGCCGCCGGCCCGCGAACGGCGCACCGTACGCCGCGCGGCACGCTTCCCCACTCATCATTCCAGACGGAGACAGCCGATGCTCGTCCTGATTCTCGGTTTAGCGATCTTCCTCGGTGTGCACTCGGTCCGGATCGTCGCCGACGGCTGGCGGTCCGCGACGATCGATCGGATCGGCGAGAAAGGCTGGAAGGGCGGCTACGCGATCGCGTCGATCGTCGGCTTCGTGCTGATCATCTGGGGGTACGGGATCGCCCGCGCCGGCGCGACGTTGCTGTGGGTGTCGCCGGTCGGCGTGCGCCACCTGACGGGCATGCTGACCGCGGTCGCGTTCGTGCTGATCGCCGCGTCCTACGTGCCGCGCAACCGGATCAAGACGCTCGTCGGGCATCCGATGCTGGCCGGCGTGATGGTGTGGGCGGTGGCGCACCTGCTCGTGAACGGCACCGTGCATGCGGTCGTGCTGTTCGGTGCGTTCTTCGTGTGGTCGATCGTCGATTTCGTCGTGTCGCGTGCGCGGGATCGCAGCGACGGTGTCCGCTATCCGGCCGGCGGGCTGGCCGGCGACCTCGCAACCGTGGCGGCCGGGCTCGTCGCCTGGGCCGTGTTCGCGCTGTTCCTGCACGGCCCGCTGATCGGCGTGCGGCCGTTCGGCTGAACGGAACGCGCACGCCGGTCGGCCTCCCGCCGGTCAACGCCCCTTCGCGCCGGCGGCCTGCCCGAACGACGGCTGCTTGCGCCGCAGGAAGTACGCCGCGACGATCGCGAGCGCCGTCAGCACCGTGAACCAGAACTGGAAGCGCGAATCCGGGTTGAACGCCTGCGACCCCAGCACGGCGACCAGCGCCAGCAGCGCGACCCAGTTCGATACTGGATAGAACCACGCGCGGAACGCCGTCGGGTCGCGTTGCTCGTGCTTCGTCTGCCGGCGCATCGCGAAGTGCGCGACGATGATGAAGATCCACACGATCATCACGAACGCGCCGCTGCTCTTCGCGAGCATCAGGAACAGGTCGCCGCCGCTCACGAAGTGAATGCCGAGGATCGACACGCAGATCGCGAGGCACAGCACGAGCGCGTTCATCGGCACGCCCTTCGCGTTGGTGCGGCCGAACACCGCCGGCGCGTGGCCGCGCTGGCTCAGCGAGAACAGCATGCGCGAGTTCGAGAACAGGAACGAGTTCATCACCGACATGAACGACACGAACAGCACGATCTTCATCGCGACGGCGGCCTCCGTGAAGCCTGCCATGCCGAACAGCGATACGTACGGCGATTTCAGGTTGGCCTTGTCGGTCCACGGCATGCACAGGATCAGGATCGACACCGAGCCGACGTAGAACACCATCACGCGCACGATCACGCTCTTGATCGCGCGGATCACGTTCCTGCTCGGGTTTTCCGATTCGCCCGCGGCCACTGCCGCGATCTCGCTGCCGCCGAGCGAGAAGATCACGACCATCACGCCGGCGAGCACGGGCGAGATGCCGTTCGGCATGAAGCCGCCGTGATCCGTGAGGTTCACGAGCCCCGGCGCGGGAATGCGCGGCTGGAAGCCGAGCAGGATCGACGCGCCGAGCGCCATGAACACGATGATCGTCGCGACCTTCGCGAACGACAGCCAGTATTCGGCTTCGCCGAACGAGCGCACCGAATACGCGTTGCTCGCGATCAGCGTGACGAGCATGAACAGCGCGCCGCCCCAGATCGGCAGCCACGGCAGGAAATCGTGGAGGATCGCGCCGAGCAGGATCGCTTCGACGGTGATCGTCATCATCGACTTGAACCAGTACAGCCAGCCGACCGCGAAGCCGGCCCATTCGCCGAGATAGCTGCTCGCATACGTGGAGAACGATCCGCTGTCGGGATTGCGGGACGCCATTTCGCCGAGCATGAACATGACCAGCGTGACGATCACGCCGCCGATCAGGTACGACAGGATCGCCGCGGGGCCGGCCGTTGCGATGATCGCGCCGGAGCCGACGAACAGGCCCGCGCCGATCACGCCGCCGAGCGCGATCATCGTGATGTGCCGTTGCTTGAGGCTTTGCCTCAACGAGTTGTCCTGCATCTCCTACCTCTAGTTATTGTTGGCCGGGAACGTATCGGGCGGCGCGGCGGCAAGCGTTCTGCCGCTGCGGGGCGCCGATGTCGAGGGAGCGTGTGTGACGCGATGTGCGGGGCCGCCGGCGGTGAATCGAAATGGCGGCCACGGTGTGCCGGTCGGTGCCCGCGAGAGGGCGATGATGGCGACAAACCGGATTGTCGGCGGACACCGCCGTGACGGCAAACGAGATATGCGAAAGACGTCTTGCGGTTTGCTCATCAATTACCGCGATCGCGGCAGGCGTGGGCGTGGGTCAGATCGGTTTGACGAACAACCCGATGGTCAGCAGCACGCCGATGCAGACGATCGCGATTCGCAGCACGCGTTCGTTGACGCGATGCAGCGCCCATGCGCCGAGCAGGCCGCCGACGATGGCGCCGCCGCCGAGTGCGATCGCCGCGCGCCAGTGAAGGTGCGGCGAGGTGAGGAACAGCACGACCGCCGACGCATTCATCACGCCCGCGAGCGCGTTCTTGGTCGACATCGCGCGACGCGGCGGCAGGCCGGCCATCGTCAGCGCGGCCATCATCAGGAACCCGATGCCGCCGCCGAAGTAGCCGCCGTAGATCGCGATCAGGAACTGCGAGGCCCCGGCCGCGACAGGGCCGAGATGTTGCGTGCCCGCGCCCGGCTTGCGAAAGAAGCTGCCCCATGCGAACACGATCGTCGCGAACAGCACGAGCCACGGGACGAGGCGCGAGAAGATCGACGAAGGCGTCTTCAGCAACAGCAGCCCGCCGAGCGCGCCGCCGACCACGCTGATCGCGAACAGCGCGCGAAACGGCAGCCTGCCCACGCCGCTCACCATGTTCCGGCTCGCCCAGCCCGTCGTGACCTGGCCGGGGAACAGTGCGACCGTCGACGTGATGTTGGCCGCGAGCGGCGACATCCCCGACACGATCAGCGCGGGCAGCGTGACGAACGAGCCGCCGCCGGCGAGAGCGTTCTGCAGGCCGGCCCACAGGCCGGCGAGGATGATGAGGGCGAGCACGATCGATGGATCCGGGATATTCCGACCTTGAACCGCGAACGGCCAGGCTTGCCGGGCGGGGATGCACGATGGTAATTCAGGACCGCGGCCGATGCACGCACGATACGCGGCGTGCCGATGGCGGCCAGGACGCGGACGAAATGAGCATCGATTGTCTGCGGCGACGATTCAATTAATAAAGACCAGGTCGTTTATTTCGTTTCTGGATTCATCGGGTGTGGTTTTCGGGAGACGGTTTTTTTGGTATGAGCGGACAGGGTTGCGGTGAAGGTTGAATTGGATTCCGGGCATCCATGCAGAAACGGATGCTGGGGTCGGAAGCGCCCGGATGTCGGAAGTTTTGAGTGAATGTCGGGAAGAGAGAAGCGTCTCGCGAAAATCCTTGTCGTCGAAGAGGTTTTTTGCAGGATCCGACGCGTCGAAATGCTCGATCTCAATATAGTTGCATGGTGAGGTTCGATTTCATTTTTCACCCTGCAGCGTTGGGTGCGAGCGTGCGTGCATACGCCTTGTCGCACTGGCTGGGCCGAAAACATTCGGTTTCCAGCGGTGCTTTCGGGGATAACCCGCATCGCGATGACTCATTGCCACGACAGCGAATAAGGTGAACCAATCCAGACAATTGTTTATGTTTTTATAAGCGGCGGGAAATATGCGAAAGAAAGGCTGAAAATATTTGTAAAAGTGCCAGTGGAGTGCAATCATGTACGTGAAAGACCGGTGTAATCTAAACGCAGGCACGAGCGGTACATAGAGAGAGTGATGGTGCACCGCGGCAATTCGCCCTGATCAAGCGAATTGTTGATGATTCGCGATAAAAGGAAATAACTAATATGGCGAGGGCGGTAGAAATGCAGATCCAATATCAAACAAAAAATCGCCGCGTGGACAACACCCGCGGCGCGAGGGCCATCAAACACGTATGTCCGTCGGACTGGCGCGTTGTATTGGGCCATTTCCCGGCACGCAGGGCGAACGGCTGTTCCGGCCGTCTGGACTCATCCCTGATTCCGTAGCAGCCCCGGCTCCATTTTTCCTTTTCCGGCATAGGCCGCCTCGGGCGGGCTAGCGGCTCGTTGCGTCCCGCGCGAGCCGGATACCCGGTTTGCAGCGGCGCGAATTCGCGTCGTGCTCCGTCGCGCCTGTTTGGTTGAACGTTTGCCTGTCATCGACGGGCCAGGTTTTGTCACATCCATCTACAAGGAGTCGGGCAATGGTTTCCTCGTCGGTCTTGAGCAATCACGTCGATGTTCCGGTCGCCAACGGGTCGCAGGTCGTCGCGTCGCCAGGAGGCCCGGCCAATTTCCTGCTGTCGGCCCACAAAGAGGACGTGGCCAACTATGCGCGTTCGGGGAACGACCTGGTCGTCGAATTCAAGGACGGCCGAACAGTGCGCGTTCAGGCGTTCTTCGAGAACGGCGCGGATTATCACAATCTCGTCTTCGTTCAGGACGACGGGCGATTTCTTGTGCAGTTCGGCCCCGCACTGCAGGCGACCGGCGATGGCATCGTCGATGCGGCGCTCACTTATGCGCCGATCGGCGACGGGTTGTCGACCGGTGCGCTGCTCGGAATACTCGGCGGCGTCGCCGCGGCCGGCGGCATTGCGGCAGCCGCGGCCAGCGGCGGCGGTGGGGATGACGGCGGTAGCGGCGCCAGTGGCGGAGGAACGCCGACCGGGCCGGCGCGACTGGCGATCGATTCGATCGATGGGCAGTCGACCGACGGCAACGGCAATATCGTCACGGGGCGGGCGTCGCCGACGATCGCGGGTTCGGGCGCTCAGCCGAACACGACGGTGACGATCCAGGTCGATGGTCAGACGATCGGTGCGGTGACTGCGGACGCGAACGGGCGCTGGTCGTACACGCCCGGTACGTTGCCGGAGGGCGCCCATCAGATCACCGTGACGCAGACCGACAGTAGCGGCAATACGAGCGAGCTGAGCACGGTGGGGATCGTGGTGGATACGATCGTGCCGGAAACGCCTGCGATTACGGCCGTCAGCGACGATGCACAACATCCGGTGACGATCGGCGGTGCGACGAGCGATACGACGCCGACGCTCGGCGGTACCGCGGAAGCGGGTAGCAGGGTGAGCGTGTATGACGGCACGACGCTGCTGGGAACGACGACAGCGGATTCGTCCGGGAAGTGGACATTTACGCCGACCACGGGTTTGGGCGAGGGCGCGCACTCGATTACGGTGACTGCGACGGATGCGGCCGGCAACGTGAGCACCCCGAGCGCGGCCTTCGAGCTGACGATCGATACGACGGCTCCCGCGCTGCCCACGGTGAACGCGACGGACGGTACGTCGCTGTCGGGCACGGCGGAAGCGGGCGCGACGGTCAACATCGATACGAATGGCGACGGTACGCCGGACGCCACCGTGACGGCTGACCCGAGCGGCGTCTGGACGTACACGCCGTCGACCCCACTGCCGATCGGCACGGTGATCGGCGTGACGGCCACGGACGCGGCGGGCAATACGGGCCCGTCTGCTTCGGTAACGGTGACGGGCGATACGACGGCACCGGGTGCGCCGGTCATCGGTACGGTGACGGACGATGCGGGCTCTGTTGTTGGTGCGATTGCCTCTGGCGGCAGTACTGATGATGCGACGCCGACATTGAGCGGCACAGCGGAAGCGGGCAGCACGGTCAGCGTGTATGACGGCACGACGTTGTTGGGTACGACGACAGCCGACCCGTCCGGAAACTGGACGTTCACGCCGACCACGGGTTTGGAAGAGGGCGCGCACAGCCTGACCGTCACCGCCACGGACACGGCCGGCAATGTGAGTGTTCCGAGCACGGCCTTCGACCTGACGATCGATACGACAGCTCCGTCGATTCCGACAGTGAACGCGACCGACGGTACGTCGCTGTCGGGCACGGCGGAAGCGGGCGCAACGATCAACATCGATACGAACGGCGACGGCACGCCGGATGCCACCGTAACAGCCGACCCCGGCGGCGCGTGGACGTACACGCCCTCGACCCCGCTGCCGGCTGGCACGGTGATTGGCGTGACGGCTACCGACGCGGCGGGCAATACGGGCCCGTCTGCTTCGGTAACGGTGACGGGCGATACGACGGCGCCGGGTGCGCCGGTCATCGGTACGGTGACGGACGATGCGGGCTCTGTTGTTGGTGCGATTGCCTCTGGCGGCAGTACTGATGATGCGACGCCGACATTGAGCGGCACAGCGGAAGCAGGCAGCACGGTGAGCGTGTATGACGGCACGACGTTGCTCGGCACGACGACAGCGGACCCATCCGGAAACTGGACGTTCACGCCGACTACTGCACTGGGTGAGGGTGCACACAGCCTGACCGTCACCGCAACGGATACGGCCGGCAACGTGAGTGTTCCGAGCACGGCCTTCGATCTGACGATCGATACGACGGCTCCGGCGATTCCGACAGTGAACGCGACGGACGGTACGTCGTTGTCGGGCACGGCCGAAGCGGGTGCGACGGTCAACATCGATACGAATGGCGACGGCACGCCGGACGCCACCGTAACAGCCGACCCCAGCGGCGCGTGGACGTACACGCCCTCGACCCCGCTGCCGGCTGGTACGGTGATCGGCGTGACGGCCACCGATGCGGCAGGCAACACGGGCCCGTCTGCCTCGGTAACGGTGACGGGTGACACGACGGCACCGGGTGCGCCGGTCATCGGCACCGTGACGGATGACGTGGGTTCTGTTGTTGGTGCGATCATTTCCGGCGGCAGTACTGATGACGCGACGCCGACATTGAGCGGTACAGCGGAGGCAGGCAGCACAGTGAGCGTGTATGACGGCACGACGTTGTTGGGTACGACGACGGCCGACCCGTCCGGAAATTGGACGTTCACGCCGACCACGGGTTTGGGAGAGGGCGCGCACAGCCTGACCGTCACCGCCACGGACACGGCAGGCAATGTGAGTGTTCCGAGCACGGCTTTCGAGCTGACGATCGATACGACGGCTCCTGCATTACCGACGGTGAACGCGACCGACGGTACGTCGCTGTCGGGTACGGCCGAAGCGGGTGCGACGGTCAACATCGACACGAACGGCGACGGCACGCCGGACGCCACCGTAACAGCCGACCCGAGCGGCGCGTGGACGTACACGCCCTCGACCCCGCTGCCGGCTGGTACGGTGATCGGCGTGACGGCCACCGATGCGGCGGGCAATACGGGCCCGTCTGCTTCGGTAACGGTGACGGGGGATACGACGGCACCGGGTGCGCCGGTCATCGGTACGGTGACGGACGACGTAGGCTCTGTTGTTGGTGCGATCATTTCCGGAGGCAGTACTGATGACGCGACGCCGACATTGAGCGGCACAGCGGAAGCGGGCAGCACGGTGAGCGTGTATGACGGCACGACGTTGTTGGGTACGACGACGGCAGATCCGTCCGGAAACTGGACGTTCACGCCGACCACGGGTTTGGGTGAGGGCGCACACAGCCTGACCGTCACCGCAACGGATGCGGCCGGCAATGTGAGCACCCCGAGCACGGCCTTTGACCTGACGATCGATACGACGGCTCCTGCATTACCGACTGTGAACGCGACCGACGGTACATCGCTGTCGGGCACGGCCGAAGCGGGCGCAACGGTCAACATCGATACGAACGGCGACGGCACGCCGGACGCCACCGTAACAGCCGACCCCAGCGGCGCGTGGACGTACACGCCGTCAACCCCGCTGCCGGCTGGTACGGTGATTGGCGTGACGGCTACCGATGCGGCGGGCAATACGGGCCCGTCTGCCTCGGTGACGGTGACGGGCGACACGACGGCGCCTGCGGCACCGATCGTTGTTAGTGTCACGGACGACGTTGGCTCGATCGTCGGGCTGCTGACGACTGGCGCGACGACGGACGACACGACCCCGACGCTTGCCGGTACGGCGGAAGCAGGGAGCACAGTGAACGTGTATGACAGCACGACGTTGCTGGGCACGACGACAGCAGACCCGTCCGGAAACTGGACGTTCACGCCGACTACCGCACTGGGTGAGGGCGCGCACAGCCTGACCGTCACCGCCACGGACACGGCCGGCAATGTGAGTGTTCCGAGCACGGCCTTCAACCTGACGATCGATACGACGGCTCCTGCATTACCGACTGTGAACGCGACCGACGGTACATCGCTGTCGGGCACGGCCGAAGCGGGCGCAACGGTCAACATCGATACGAACGGCGACGGCACGCCGGACGCCACCGTGACAGCCGACCCGAGCGGTGCGTGGACGTACACGCCGTCAACCCCGCTGCCGGCTGGTACGGTGATTGGCGTGACGGCTACCGATGCGGCCGGCAATACGGGCCCGTCTGCTTCGGTAACGGTGACGGGTGACACGACGGCGCCTGCGGCACCGATCATCGGCACCGTGACGGACGACGTGGGCTCTGTTGTTGGTGCGATCATTTCCGGCGGCAGTACTGACGATGCGACGCCGACATTGAGCGGCACAGCGGAAGCAGGCAGCACGGTGAGCGTGTATGACGGCACGACGTTGCTCGGCACGACGACAGCGGACCCATCCGGAAACTGGACGTTCACGCCGACTACTGCACTGGGCGAGGGTGCACACAGCCTGACCGTCACCGCAACGGATACGGCAGGCAACGTGAGTGTTCCGAGCACGGCCTTCAACGTGACGATCGATACGACGGCTCCGGCGATTCCGACAGTGAACGCGACGGACGGTACGTCGTTGTCGGGCACGGCCGAAGCGGGTGCGACGGTCAACATCGATACGAATGGCGACGGCACGCCGGACGCCACCGTGACAGCCGACCCGAGCGGCGTGTGGACGTACACGCCGTCGACCCCGCTGCCGATCGGGACGGTGATCGGCGTGACGGCTACCGATGCGGCGGGCAATACGGGCCCGTCTGCTTCGGTAACGGTGACGGGTGACACGACGGCGCCGGCCGCACCGATCGTTGTTAGCGTCACGGACGACGTTGGTTCGACCGTCGGCCTGCTGACGACTGGCGCAACGACGGACGACACGACCCCGACGCTTGCCGGTACAGCGGAAGCAGGGAGCACGGTGAGCGTGTATGACGGCACGACGTTGCTGGGTACGACGACGGCAGATCCGTCCGGAAACTGGACGTTCACGCCGACCACGGGTTTGGGAGAGGGCGCGCACAGCCTGACCGTCACCGCAACGGATACGGCCGGCAATGTGAGTGTTCCGAGTACGGCCTTCAACCTGACGATCGATACGACAGCTCCGTCGATTCCGACAGTGAACGCGACCGACGGTACGTCACTGTCGGGTACGGCCGAAGCGGGTGCGACGGTCAACATCGATACGAATGGCGACGGCACGCCGGACGCCACCGTGACAGCCGACCCGAGCGGCGCGTGGACGTACACGCCGTCGACCCCGCTGCCGGCTGGTACGGTGATCGGCGTGACTGCTACCGATGCGGCAGGCAACACGGGCCCGTCTGCCTCGGTAACGGTGACGGGAGACACGACGGCGCCGGCCGCACCGATCGTTGTTAGTGTCACGGACGACGTTGGCTCGATCGTTGGCCTGCTGACGACTGGCGCGACGACGGACGACACGACCCCGACGCTTGCCGGTACAGCGGAAGCAGGGAGCACGGTGAGCGTGTATGACGGCACGACGTTGCTGGGTACGACGACGGCAGACCCGTCCGGAAACTGGACGTTCACGCCGGCCACAGGCTTGGGTGAAGGCGCGCATTCGATCACGGTGACTGCCACGGACACGGCCGGCAACGTGAGCACCCCGAGCACGGCTTTCGAGCTGACGGTCGATACGACGGCTCCTGCATTACCGACGGTGAATGCGACCGACGGTACGTCGTTGTCGGGCACGGCGGAAGCTGGCGCGACGGTCAATATCGATACGAATGGCGACGGCACGCCGGACGCCACCGTAACAGCCGACCCCAGCGGCGCGTGGACGTACACACCATCGACCCCGCTGCCGATCGGCACGGTGATCGGCGTGACGGCTACCGATGCGGCAGGCAACACGGGCCCGTCTGGCTCGGTAACGGTTTCAGACCTGACGGCGCCGGCCGCACCGATCGTTGTTAGCGTCACGGACGACGTTGGCTCGATCGTCGGGCTGCTGACGACTGGCGCGACGACGGACGACACGACCCCGACGCTTGCCGGTACGGCGGAAGCAGGCAGCACGGTGAGCGTCTATGACGGCACGACGTTGTTGGGTACGACGACAGCAGACCCGTCCGGAAACTGGACGTTCACGCCGACCACGGGTTTGGGAGAGGGCGCGCACTCGATTACGGTGACTGCCACGGACACGGCCGGCAACGTGAGCACCCCGAGCACGGCTTTCGAGCTGACGGTCGATACGACGGCTCCTGCATTACCGACGGTGAATGCGACCGACGGTACGTCGTTGTCGGGCACGGCGGAAGCGGGCGCGACGGTCAATATCGATACGAATGGCGACGGCACGCCGGACGCCACCGTAACAGCCGACCCCAGCGGCGCGTGGACGTACACACCATCGACCCCGCTGCCGATCGGCACGGTGATCGGCGTGACTGCCACGGACGCGGCTGGCAACACCGGCCCGTCCGCGTCGGTAACGGTTTCAGACCTGACGGCGCCGGCCGCGCCGATCATCGGCACCGTGACCGACGACGTTGGCTCGATCGTTGGCCTGCTGACGACTGGCGCGACGACGGACGACACGACCCCGACGCTTGCCGGTACAGCGGAAGCAGGCAGCACGGTGAGCGTCTATGACGGCACGACGTTGTTGGGTACGACGACAGCAGACCCGTCCGGAAACTGGACGTTCACGCCGACCACGGGTTTGGGAGAGGGCGCGCACTCGATTACGGTGACTGCCACGGACACGGCCGGCAACGTGAGCCCCCCGAGCACGACCTTCGATCTGACGATCGATACGACGGCTCCTGCATTACCGACTGTGAACGCGACCGATGGTACGTCGCTGTCGGGTACGGCGGAAGCGGGCGCGACGGTCAATATCGATACGAACGGCGACGGCACGCCGGACGCCATCGTAACAGCCGACCCGGGCGGCGCGTGGACGTACACACCATCGAGCCCGCTGCCGATCGGCACGGTGATCGGCGTGACCGCCACGGACGCGGCTGGCAACACCGGCCCGTCCGCGTCGGTAACGGTTTCAGACCTGACGGCGCCGGCCGCGCCGATCATCGGCACCGTGACCGACGACGTTGGCTCGATCGTTGGCCTGCTGACGACTGGCGCGACGACGGACGACACGACCCCGACGCTTGCCGGTACGGCGGAAGCAGGCAGCACGGTGAGCGTCTATGACGGCACGACGTTGCTGGGTACGACGACGGCAGATCCGTCCGGAAACTGGACGTTCACGCCGGCCACAGGCTTGGGTGAAGGCGCGCATTCGATCACGGTGACTGCCACGGACACGGCCGGCAACGTGAGCCCCCCGAGCGCGGCATTCGCGATCACGGTCGATACGACCGCACCGACTGCGACGGCCACGCTGACGACCCTGACCGACAACACCGGCGTGCCCAACGACTGGATCACCGGCGACACGACCCCGACCCTGAGCGGCACGCTGAATGCTGCGCTCGGTGCGGGCGAGGTCGTCCAGGTCAGCCTCGACGGCGGCGCCCACTGGACCAACGCGACCGTCAATGGCACGAACTGGACCTGGTACACGCCGGGCGTGTTGTCCGCGGCGAACTACACGGCGACGGTGCGCGTGGTCGATGCCGCCGGCAACCTCGGCCCGACGACGTCGCAGCTTTTCACGATCGATCCGAATGTCGCACCGGTCGTATCGGCGCAGGCATCGGGGAACCTGCTCGGGATCATCGGCGCGAACCTGCTCAACCTGATCGATTTCAGCACGCAGCAGGCGTTCTCCGCATCGGACTACAACAACAACCTCGATCACGTGACGCTGCACTACGGCGGATTGCTCGGCCTCGGCGCGCTGCAATTCAACGCGAACCAGGCGCTGGCGAACGAACTGGGGCTGCACTTCAACGTCGTCAACAACCCCGGAATCCTCGGCATCATCGGGCCGTCGTCCGACCTGACGATCACGGCGACCGACGGCGGCCCGATCGACAACCTGAGGCTCAACGAGTTTCTCGGTTCGATCACGCTGAACGGCGGGCTGATCAGCATCAGCGCGCTCGACAGCGTGACGATCTCCGCGACCGACAAGACAGGGCTGTCCGCATCGGCCACCGCCGGTCAGTTGCTGAACGCGAGCCTGCTCGGCTCGACGCAGTCGGCGTCGATCATCGAGGGGACGTCGGGCAGCGACACCGTCACGGGCACGTCCGGCAACGACCGACTGTACGGCTATGGCGGCGACGACGTGCTGAACGGCGGCGACGGCAATGACCTGCTGCGCGGCGGCGCCGGCAACGACACGCTGAACGGTGGCAACGGCAACGATATCCTGATCGGCGGCACCGGTAACGACACGCTGACGGGCGGCGCCGGCACCGACGTGTTCCTGTGGGAAGTCGTCGGCGCGGACAACACCGGCGGCAACGGCCACGACGTCATCACCGACTTCCAGCTGGCAAGCGGCCCCACCGATACGAGCGGCGACAAGATCGATCTGTCGAAGCTGCTGGTCGGCTACACGGCCGACGCGGACGGGCCCGCGCACTACGTGGACGGCGTGCCCACGATCGATGCGGGCGACACGATCGGGCAGTTCCTGTCGGTGACGAACGTCGGCGCCGATACGGTGATCAGCATCGACCGCGACGGCGCCGGGACGGCGTTCGGTTCCGAAACCCTCGTCACGCTGAACAACGTGACGACCAACCTGGAGAGCCTGCTCGCGAACCATCAGATCATCGTCTGACCGCAGCGCCCCGGGGAGGCCGGCCTGCCTCCCCGACACGGCAGGCCCGTTCGCATCGCGACGCGGGCCCGCCCGACGCATATCCGTTCCCGCGTCATGCGCGGGGCCAGCTTTGCCGGACGGCTCGCCGCCGGCGTCCCGATGATGCTCAAGACAACCGCTTGCTCCAGATTCACAGTGCGTCGCGCCGCTCGCGCGGCGCGTGCCGTTTTTCATCCAGGCCATGTGTTGTTCGCGATCGCGCTGTTCGATACCGCCTCGGTGGCGTTCGCGTCATCGTCGTCGCCGCTGCCGAGCGGCCGACTGACCGATTCGTTCGAGACCGCGGTCCGCGTGCCGGCTCCTGCGGCCCAGGCTGCCGCGGCATCTCCCCCGCGTTCGTTGCCGCCGGGGTCTCCCCGGGGTGCCGCTCCGGCGATGCACACCGCGATGGCGCCGTCGTTCGTGCCGTTGCCGGCCGGCATGCCCGCCGCCGCCGCTGCCGCCCCGCGCCGGCACCTGGCGCCGCCATTGCCGCCTGCGGACCCGGCACGGCGCATCGTCCTCGCGAACCTGTCCCGTGCGATGGCGCCGGGCGACCTGCCATCACCGGTGCCGTTGCCGCACGACGGGGTGACGACGATCACGCCGGATCTGCCGGACGCATTCGACACGCCCGCCGCCGCGCACGCAGCGGATCCCGAGGATGCAGAGGATTCCGCCGGCGCATCGGGCGAAACGCTGCGCATCGCGCTCGATCGCCTGACGCTGCGCGACGCGGTCGGCGTCGCGATCGCGCGCCATCCGGACATCGGTCGCGCGCATGCGGAAGTGGCGCAAAGCCTGTCGGAGGTCGAGGTCGCGAAAGCGGCCTGGTACCCGAAGATCGACTATGGCGTGCGCCCCGGCTATGGCGGCAGTTTCGGCAGCAACGGCAACCGTACCGGCACGCGCGCCTCGATCGGCGTGTCGCAGTTGCTGTACGACTTCGGCCGTACGTCGGGCCGGATTTCCGCGGCGGACTCGACGCGCAGCCAGAAGCAGTACCAGTTGGCCGACACGATCGAGACGGTCGCGTATCAGACGGCGTCGACGTTCATCGAACTGGCCGCGAGCCAGGACGTCGTCGCCGCCGCGCGGCGCCAGGTCGCCGCGCTGAGCGACACGCGCACGAAGATTCTCGATCGCGTGCGGGCCGGACTGTCGGTTTCGTCGGACCGCAATCTGGTCGAACTGGCGATCCTGCATGCACAGGCGGAAGTGCTGAAGGCCAACACGCGCTTCGACGTCGCCGCCGCGAAGCTCACCGAACTGATCGGCGCCCGCCCGCGGCGCGTGGCGCCCCTCGGCGGCACGGTCGATTTCGTCGGCGATCTCGGCCACGCCGGCGGCGACATCGAACGCACGCCGTCGGTGCTTGCCGCGGCGGCGGCCGTCGATGCGGCCGATGCGCGCGTGCGGGTCGCGCAGGCGGAACGCTTTCCGTCGATCGGTATCGGCGCGAGCCGTTCGATATCGAGCGGCCGCCCGAACGCGACCAATGACACATGGATCGGTTTCGCGGTGAGCGGCAACTACTCGCTCGGCGGCCTGGCGAAACACCAGATCGCGGCCGCCGAAGCCGAACTGCGCGCGAACCGCGAAAGCCTCGAGAACCGGCGGCTCGTCACGCGCAGCGCGCTCAAGTCGGCGGAAATCGAAGCGTCCGGCGCGGCCGCGCGCCTGAACAGCTACGAGAAAGTGACCGCGCTGTCGCGCGCGTCGCGCGACCTGTACTGGCAGGAATACATCCTGAACAAGCGTACGTTGACCGACGTCGTGAATCCGGAGCGCGACATCTTCGAATCGGAAGTCGAGGCGATCAACGCACTGGCCGACGGCGCGATCGCGCGCATCAAGGCATACGTGGCAGTCGGCAAATTCGTCGAATTGCTGCGCGAACACGAGGGGAGTCGTCATGAATGATGCGTTTCGCGCCGGGCGCGATGCCGGCGCCGATATCGCGCGCTGGACCGACCCGCTGATTTTCGCGGCACGGCATCTCGGTCTCGCCGTTTCGCCCGAGCAGGTCCGTGGCGCGGCGTCGTGGGCGAGCGTCGCGGAGCCGGACGCCGCCGTCATCGAAGTCGCCGCGTCCGCGGGCCTGGCCGCGCAGTTCGTCGCGTTGCCGCCGGCACGGCTCACGCCGGCGATGCTGCCGGCGCTCGCCGTGTTCGACGATGCGCATGTCGGCGTGATCGTATCGGTCGCGGCGGGGCGTGCGGTCGTCCAGTTCGTCTTCGACGGCAAGCCGGTCGAACGCGCGATCGATCTGGACGCGCCGGCGCCGGCGTGGCCGGCCCGCATGTTGATCGTCCACGAGCGGGTCGCGCGGCGTGACGAACGCGTCGACGGCTACCTGTCCGCCAAACCCGACACCTGGCTGCACGATCTGTTCTCGGCGCAATGGAAGGTATTGCTCGATCTCGGCGCCGGCTCGCTGTTTGGCAATCTGCTCGCGATCGCGACGTCGCTGTTCGCGATGCAGGTGTGGGATCGTGTGGTCCCGGCGCGGGCGACGCACACGCTGTGGGTGCTGGCTTCAGGCGTCGTGCTCGCGCTCGCGCTGGAACTGCTGCTGCGTACCGCCCGCGTATCGATCGCCGATCATTTCGGCAAGCAGGCGGACCTCAAGCTGTCCGCGATGTTCTTCGCGCGCGTGCTCGATATCCGCAACGACGCGCGGCCGCGCTCGCCGGGCACGCTGGTCGCCCAGCTTCGCGACCTCGAACAGCTGCGCGAGCTGCTGACGTCGAGCACGATGGGCGTGCTGATCGACATCCCGTTCGTCATCACGTTCCTGTTCATCATCTGGCTGCTCGGCGGGCCGCTCGCGTTCGTGCCGCTCGCGGCGATCCCGCTGCTGATCCTGCCGGGCGTGCTCGCGCAAATCCCGCTGGCGAAGCTGTCGAACCAGGGGCTCGAGGAATCGGCGCTGCGCAACGCGATCCTGATGGAGGCCATCTATCGCGCGGAGGACATCAAGGCGTTGCAGGCGGAGCCGCGATTCCGGCAGCTGTGGGCGCGGACGAATCGCGTGAATGCCGATATCGGCTTGCAACAACGCCGGCTGGCCGGTCTGCTGGTCAATCTCGCGCAGACGGTGCAGCAGCTTGCGTACGCCGGCGTACTGGTCGCCGGCGTGTACGGCATCCTGGACGCGAGCCTGTCGTTCGGCGCCGTGCTGGCCTGTTCCATCCTGACGAGCCGCACGATCGCCCCGCTGGGCCAGATTCCCGCCGTGCTGTCGCGCATCCAGAACGTACGCGCGGGCAAGAAGGGGCTCGACAACCTGCTCGCGCTGCCGGTCGATCATGATCCGGCGGTCGATGCGTATCACAAGCCGGCGCTCGTCGGCCGATATCGCTTCGAGCAGGTCGGATACAGCTTCGATCCGCAGGCAAAGCCGGTGCTCGGTATTCCGAATCTGTCGATCGAGCCGGGCGAGCGGATCGCGATTCTCGGCCGGGTCGGTGCGGGCAAATCGACGCTGCTGCGGCTGCTCGGCGGACTCGCGACGCCGGTGCAGGGGCGCATCCTGTTCAACGACACGCCACTGCCGCTGATCGACGTCGCTGACGTCCGTCGCGACGTCGGGATGCTGCTGCAGGAATCGAGTCTCTTCTACGGCACGCTGCGAGAGAACCTGCTGATCGCGAATCCGCTCGCTACCGACGATGCGATGCTCGCGGCGATGAAGGTCGCCTGCGCGGACCAGTTGCTGTTGCGGCAGCCGCACGGCCTCGACCTGAAACTGCGCGAAAGCGGCCTCGGCCTGTCCGGCGGCCAGAAGCAGGCGCTGATGCTGGCCCGCGTGATTCTGCGTGCACCGAACGTGTTGCTGCTCGACGAGCCGACCGCGTCGCTCGACGAGGCGACCGAGCGCGCGATCGTCGAGCGCCTGCGGCAGTGGCTCGGCCATCGCACGTTGATCGTCGCGACGCATCGTTATCCGGTGCTGTCGATCGTCGATCGCATCATCGTGCTCGATGGCGGGCGCGTGGTGCGTGACGGTCCGAAAGACGAGGTGCTGGCAGCGTTACGCGGTGCCGGCACGCCGGAGCCGGCGGCGGCTTCGCGCGCGCCGGCTGGCGAGTCGAGCCCGTTGCCGGCGCAGATGGCGGGAGAGGCACGATGAGCGATTTTCCGTGGTCGGCGCATCGCGCACGCGAAGCGGCACCCGCCCGGCGAATGCTGTGGCTGATCGTTGCTGCGCTGGCGATCTTCCTCGTGTGGTCCGTGTTCGCGAACCTCGACGAAGTCGCGGTCGGCGAAGCCAAGGTCACGCCGGCATCGAAAGGGCAGGTCATCCAGAGTCTCGAAGGCGGCATCCTGCTGGAACTGGCGGTGCGCGAAGGCGATGTCGTCGACGCGGGCCAGCGGCTCGCGACGCTCGATCCGGTGCTCGCGCGCTCGTCGATGGAGGAAACGCTGGAACGGATCACCGCATTGCAGGGCCGTGCCGCGCGGCTGTATGCGGAGATGAACGACCTGCCCGGCATCGAATTCCCGGCGGAACTGGCGAACGAGAAGGCCGTGACCGGGCGTGAGCGTCAGCTGTTCGTCGCAAACCGGCGCGCGTTTCGCGAGAACGTCGCCAACCTGCGCGAACAGTTGCGGCTCGCCGAGGACGAGCTCCGGATTGCGTTGCCGCTGTTGAAAACCGGCGCGACCAACGAGGTCGAGGTGCTCCGGTTGCGTCAGAAGGCCGCCGAATTCTCGACGAAGCTCGCAGCGGCGCAGAGCGAATACTACGTCGCGCTGAAAGCCGACTATTCGAAGACGATGGCCGATCTCGAGCCGCTGCTCAAGGTTCGCGAAGGGCGTGCCGATCAATTGCGGCGAACCGTGATTCGCGCGCCGGCGCGCGGCATCGTGAAAGACATCCGGGTGTCGACGGTCGGCGGGGTGATTCCGCCGGGCGGCATGCTGATGGAGATCGTGCCGCTCGACGACCAGTTGTTGATCGAGGCGCGCCTCAGCCCGCGCGACATCGCATTCATTCATCCGGGGCAGGAGGCGACCGTGAAGATCACGGCGTTCGAGTCGTCGATCTACGGGTCGCTGCCGGCGAAGGTCGAGCGGATTTCGCCCGACACGATCGAAGACCAGGTCGACCGGCGCGTGTATTACTACCGTGTTTACGTGCTCACGCAGCACGCGTATCTGGAAACCCGCGACGGCAAGCGGCATCCGATCCTGCCGGGCATGGTCGCCACCGCGGAGATCCGCACCGGGCGCCGCACCGTGTTCGACTACCTGGTCAAGCCGCTGAACCGCGCAGCCGAGGCGTTGCGCGAACGCTAACGCGCCGGCGCGGCACGATCATGGGTGCGACGCCGAGTCGTTGCGTTCGGCATCCGGATACACGATCGTGCCGTCGTCCCGGATCGCGGCGCCGGCCGTGAGCCGCGCGGGCTCCACGCGGTTGCGGTCCATGATGTGCAGCACCGTTTCGCCGCGCGCGATCAGGTAATCGGACACGATGCGCCGGTGGCAGCGCCACCACACGGCTTCCGAACACATGATCGCGCAGCGCTGCTCGTGCCCCTGCGCGATCAGCCGGTCGAGGCCCGCATGAAACGCCGGCGACAGCGCATAGTCCGCGTAGCGGTGAAAGCTGCGGTTGGTCCAGAAACCGTTGACGTCGTCGGGTACGCCGCGCGACTTGCCGCGCAGGCCGCCGAGCTCGGCGATGTGTTCGTACGCGATGTCGGCGGCGGCGAGCGCGTCCGGCAGCGTCGCTTCGTTGAATTGCGGATTGGTGCGCGAACGCGTCATCTTGCGGATGTCCGCGAGCAGCGTGATCTCGACCGCATCGAGCAGGTCGACGAATGCGTCGAGCGTGCGGTTCGAATGGCCGATCGTGTAGAACGGGAGCGTCATGCGTCGTCCTTGCCGGCGATGCGTTCGAGCACGCGGCCGCGATGCGCGGCGATGTGGTCGGTCCGGTCGCTCTTGATCTCGTACTGCGGATCGTCGGGCGACGCGCGATGGCGATGCCCCTTGTAGTCGAAGTCGGCGGTATGGATCGCGATGATCGTGCCGGTCACGTAGCCGGCCTCGGAATTCCAGCGGACGTGGTCGCCCAGCCTGAATGGGGTGGTCATGCCGGGTGTGCCTCCTCGTGTCGATACACGGTGGGTCGGTCCGCGGCCTTGGCGGTGCGCGTCGGAGGCCGCGAGACAGAACATCGATGAATTCAGGACAAACTGGATGCGTGAACGAGAGTAGCGCGATTTCCGCCACCCGGGCGAATGTGCTTGAGCGGAAGCCGGCGTGTCTTGTGTAACGCCATATATCCGACGAGGCGCCGGCAAAAAGTTCACGTCCGTTGCCCGTACGGTGGTAGCTGGGTTCGGAACAGCAATGTGTGGGAGGAATCGGGGTGATATCCCGGGACGAAATGACTCGATCAGCGCCTGGCCCAGCTGGCTATCGCGGCAATGACGCGGGTGGTCGACCCGGCTGAAGCGACGAACAATTTCGATGCGGAGTCAACCGCGATGCAGCGTCTCGATGACGAGCTCGCGGAGCCAACAGATTCCTTCGTCATTGTCGAAGTTGCGATGCCAATGAACGGTGGATTCAATGTCGGGAATTTCCGCAGGTATCGGATAGATCGAGAACTGGCCCGTTTCATTGAACATGAGCGCCGCGCCTTTATGGAGCGTCACCATCCAGTCCGTGCGCTGCAGAATCTGTGGAACAACCGTGAAATGGGGTACGCGTAATGCAATACGCCGGTGCAAACCCTGCGTGCGCAAAATATCGTCGATCGCAAGATGGCTGCTGTCGCTGGTTGTGACGCTCACATGCAGAAATTCCAGAAACTTCTGTCGTGACAACTTCCGGGCCGGTAGCCCGGCGCGTTTTCGCGTCATGCACACGAACTCGTCGCGAAACAACAGCGCGTGGTTTGTGACCGGCATGAGCGACGGAAGGTTGCCGATAGCGAGATCGATCTGCCCAAGTCGCAGTTTCTCCTCGACCTCGCGCAGCGGCACTTGCTCGGCCGCTAGCCGCACCTCCGGTGCAACGCGTTGCAATTTCTCGCAAATGCGCGGCAAGAAAACGTGTTCCCCAATGTCGGACATTGCCAGGCGAAACTCGCGCGTACTCGTCGCAGGGTCGAACTCTTCGCTTTGCCGCAAGGCTTCGCGGATCGACGCGATGGCGTTGCTGAGCGGGACAGCCAATCTTTCCGCGGTCGCCGTGGGCAACATTCCATCCGGCGTGCGAACGAAAAGAGGATCGTCGAACAGCGAGCGCAGACGTCCCAGCGAATAACTGATCGTGGGCTGTGACAAGTGCAGCCGCTGCGCTGCACGCGTGAGGCTGCGCTCTTCGAGAATCACCTGGAACACGCGCAGCAGGTTGAGATCGATGCTATGGAAATTGATCACGTCTATGTACCCCCTAAAATTGATCGATTTGACCGATATCTTAGCGGAACCTAGACTGGCCTCACACATAGGAGAGGCCAGTGTTTATGGAACTGACAGATACGATCGTCGAACAGCGTGCAGACGAACCAGCGGTTGTTTCGTCGCGCACGCTGCCGGCCTTGCTGGCAGCGCGCGTTGCCCGAAACGCCGAGGGACCGCTATTTTCGGACGGAACCACGGTATGGAGCGGCGCCGATGCCATCGAGATCGCGGCGCGCCGAGCCGGTACACTGGCCGCGCATGGCATCAAGCGCGGTGATCGCGTCGCATTGCTCTGCGGAAACCGTGCCGAATTCATGGAAGTCGTCCTCGGCTGCGGCTGGCTCGGCGCGGTGGTCGTGCCGATCAACACCGCCTCGCGCGGTCCGCAACTCGAGCATATCCTGCGTAACTCGGGCGCGCGCTTGCTGGTCGCCGAAGCGCATCTTGTAGACGTCGTGCACGCGCTCGACGCGCGAGATCTTCCCCTCGAGCACATCTGGCTGATCGACGAACCGGTGGCGAATTCGCTTGCGCCCCGTTACAGCACGACACCGCTCCCCCCGGCAGCAGAGTCGGTTCCGGCCGCGAACGTCCAAGACGGCGATGCTTTTGCCGTGCTCTATACCTCCGGTACGTCGGGGTTGTCCAAAGGGGTGATCTGTCCGCATGCCCAGTTCTACTGGTGGGGATACAACACGGCGCATGATCTCGGCGTTGTCGCAGGCGACGTTCTGTACACGTGCTTGCCGCTGTTTCATACAAACGCACTCAACAGCTTTTTCCAGGCCATGTTGCACGATGCTCAACTCGTCGTGGGCCGGCGTTTCTCCGCGAGCGGCTTCTTCGACGCGTTGGTGGCCACGCAAGCAACCGTTACGTTCGTTCTCGGTGCGATGGTGCCCATTCTGCTGGGCAGGCCGGCAACTGCGAGCGAGCGTGGACATCGGGTACGCGTCGCGCTCGCGCCGGGCGTGCCGGGACATTTCCAGGAAGAATTCACGGCTCGCTGCGGCATTGCCCTGATCGACGGGTACGGCTCGACGGAAACCAATGCAGTGATCGGCGGCGTCGCGAGCGCTCGACGCCCGGGATATATGGGCCGGCTGGCTCGAGGCTTCGAAGCGCGTGTCGTCGACGAGCACGATCGGCCGGTACCTGACGGCCAGCCGGGCGAACTGATCCTGCGCGCCAACGAGCCGTTTTCCTTTGCGAACGGCTATCTGGGCATGGCGGCCGAAACGGTGAAGGCCTGGCGCAATCTGTGGTTTCACACGGGTGACCGCGTCATACGCGAGGCCGACGGCTATTTCCGTTTCGTCGATCGTCAGAAGGATGCGATCCGCCGCCGCGGCGAGAACATCTCGTCATATGAGGTCGAGCAAGTGCTGTTGAGCCATCCTTCGGTCGAGACGGCAGCGGTGTTTGCCGTGAAGTCGACGCTCGCTGAAGACGAGGTGATGGCAGTCATCGGCCTGCGAGACGGCGAGGCGTTGGAGCCACTCGATCTGATCCGCTACTGCGAACCGCGATTGCCATACTTCGCCGTGCCGCGCTATCTGGACTTCCAGCAAGAACTGCCGAAGACGGAAAACGGAAAGATCCAGAAGTTCAAGTTACGGGAGACCGGCGTGACTGCCACGACGTGGGATCTGGAAATGTCTGGATACCAGCTCAAGCGTCGATGACGCGACGGTCACTATTTTCCGGAAGGCGCGGCGGACAAGTTCGCGACAGGGCGATTCGTCGACGCTTGGCAACTGAGACAGCAGCAATCAGTACATCTCGAATGTACACATGGAGCCTCCCATGGCCAGCATGAGAACGTTTTCTGCCGCGAGCACGCCCCCTCAAGTGGCGCCCGAGCCCGCAGCGGTCTCTGTCGACGAAAGGTCCCTGCGGCGAATCGTGTTCGCGTCCGTCGCGGGGAACGCGCTCGAGTGGTATGACTTTTTCCTGTATAGCACTGCCGCAGCGCTCGTTTTTGGCGAGCTGTTCTTTCCGAAAGGAACCGATCCGCTCGTGGGCACGCTTGTCGCATTCGCGGGCTTCTCCGTCGGGTTCGCCGCTCGTCCGTTGGGTGGCGCGCTGTTTGGGCATATCGGCGACCGCTATGGTCGAAAGAGTGCGCTCGTGTGGACCCTGTCGATCATGGGCGGTGCGACGTTCCTGATCGGCTTCCTGCCGACTTACCCGCAGGTCGGGCTGTGGGCACCGGTGCTGCTGATGGTCCTGCGCATATTGCAAGGCGTCGCGGCTGGCGGGGAATGGGGTGGCGCAGTGCTGATGATCAGCGAGTCTGCGCCGCCTGAACGGCGCGGATTTTACGCGTCCATGAGCCAGATCGGCGTCGGCGGCGGTTTCGTGCTGTCGGCTAGTGTTTTCTTCCTCGTGCAGATGTTGCCGAAGGACGCGTTCATGTCGTGGGGCTGGCGGATTCCGTTCTTGCTGTCGATCGCGATTTTCGGAGTGGGCGTTTATATCCGTTCGAAGTTGCCTGAAAGCGCCGAATTCGCGAAGGCCGAGGCCGAGGGAAGAAGAGCCCGGATGCCGGTACTCGACGTGATCCGCAAGCATCCGAAGGAAGTGCTGATGGCAATGGGGCTGCGCGTGGCGGAAAACGGCGCTTCATACATCGTCATTGCGTTTGCGCTCGTTTATGGGAAATTCATCGGCGTACCGAACCAGATCATGCTCGCTGGCGTGATCGTCTCGATGGCCGTGGAACTGGTCACGCTGATGTTGTGGGGCCGCCTGTCCGACCGGTTGGGCCGCAAGCCCGTGTACATGATCGGCGCTGTCGGCGTCGTGATCATCGCGTTTCCGTTTTTCTGGCTCCTCGATACGAAGGTCCCGGCGCTCATCTGGCTGGCCTTCCTGCTCGGTAATGCCGTGTGTCACGGCGCGATGCTCGGCACGCAACCCGCGTTGATGGGCGAGCTGTTCAGCACGGAAGTGCGTTACTCGGGTATGGCGCTCGGTCACGAGGTCTCGTCGGTCTTCGCAGGCGGCTTGTCACCGATGCTGGCGACGGCGCTGCTTGCGCACTACCACGCAGCCTGGCCGGTGGCATTGCTGATGGCGGCCCTCGGGATGATCACCGTGATCTCGCTGTTGTTCACCCACGAGACGGTTGCCCGTCGCGAGCGTTGATCGTCGCGCTCAAGGAGATCGAATATGACACTCGAGAAATGCGACGAAGTCCTGCTGACAGCCGGGGTGGAAGTACCGTATAGGCGACACGCTCCGTCGGATTCCACTGGCGACCTGCTTGCCCGGGCGTTCGCCGCTGCCCTCGACGAGTCGGGGTTCTCGGCGAAGGACGTCGACGGACTCGGCGTCGCGTCTTTTACGCTGGCTCCGGACCATGCCATCGACCTCGCGTGGCGGCTCGGGCTGAGCCCGCGCTGGAGCATGGACGATTGTCACGGTGGAGCAAGCGCCATCAACATGCTGCAGCACGCGATACGCGCGATTCAGCATGGCGACGCGAACGTGATTGCGCTGGTGTCCGGCGATCGATTCGAGCCGGCTGACTTCAAGCAACTGGTCGATCACTACAACCTGACGACGCGCACCTGGTTACGGCCGCTCGACCTCGGTGGACCGAACGGACTGTTCGCGATGCTCACGCAACGTCACGCGAAGCGTCACGACCTGACCCGCCGCGACTATGGGGCGCTGTGCGTGGCGCAACGGGCGTGGGCGGCGCTGAACCCGAACGCAGTCTATCGAACGCCGCTGACGATCGAAGACTATCTCGAAGCACCGATCATCGCCGATCCGTTGGGACGATTCGATTGCGTCCCCGTTGTGAGCGGCGCCAATGCCGTGATCATCGCGCGCGCCGATCTCGTGCGTCAGGCCAGGAACGTCCGTGTGCGCTCCTTGCAATGCCGCTACAACAGCGATCACCAGACGGGGGATGGCACTCGGACTTCATTGTCCGCGATTGCCGGCGAATTGTGGCGACAGGCAGGTGTCGCGCCCGACGACATCGACATGGTTTCGGTCTACGACGACTATCCCGTGATGGCGATTGCGCAACTGGACGATCTCGGCTTCGCGCCCGACGGCGACTTGCGCGCAATGATCGCGCGCGTCGAATCGCGCGCCCTGCCGGTGAATACATCCGGTGGTCAACTGTCCGCCGGGCAGGCGGGAGCCGCGGGCGGCATGCATGGGCTCGTGGAGGCGTTGACCCAGTTGCGCGGACGTGCGGGGGAGCGGCAGGTGCCGAATGCTCGGCTCGCGGTCGTGAGTGGCTATGGAATGGTCGAGTATCGCTACGGCATGTGTGCGAATGCCGTCGTGCTGGAAGCGGTTGAGCGGGGTGTGCAATGAAACTCGAGGTATTCCAGTGCACGCAGTGCGGTTCGACGGTGTTTCCTGCGCGCTATTTCTGTTTCGAATGCGGCGGCGCCGATTGGCGCGAGCGAGTGGTCGAACACGGCCGCGTCGGCGAATTGACGACCGTGCGCCGGCGCGTCGGCGCGCAAGACGGCGGCGACGTGCTTCTTGCAAGCGTGACGACGGATGCTGGCCCGACCGTCATCGCGCGACTCGAATGCGCGGTGCGGACTGGCGACTGCGTCCGCCTTGCAGTCGACGAACAGAACGGTGTTCTTGCGCTGCCCGTCGCGTGACCCAGGTGGAAATCGGTTCGTTGAACGATGCCGGTGGCGCCGGCGGGAAGGCGTCAGGATCCATGCGCGCTCGGACATGTGCACGGAACGGCAAAATTAATCAAGCAGGAGAAGGGTGTGACAACTCAATTGAATTCGACCTCGCGCGACCGGCAGTTGTTGCGCCATTACATCAACGGTGAGTTTGTGGCGAGCGGCACAACCTTTCCAAACCTCAGTCCGGTCGACGGTCGCAAGCTTGCCGACGTTTGCGAAGCAGATGCGGCGCTCGTGGATAGCGCCGTACAGGCGGCTCACGCGGCGCAGAAGGCCGGCTGGCGCGACACGACGCCCGCGCAACGGGCGGCATGGCTGCATAAGATCGCGGACGGCATCGAGGCCCGCTTCGACGAATTCGTGGCGGCGGAAGTCGCCGATACCGGTCGGCCTGTCGCGCAGGCCCGCACCCTCGACATCGCACGTGGCATTGCCAATTTCCGGACCTTTGCCGACCTTGTCCGCACCGCGAGCGGTGAGTACTTCGAAACGCATGCGGCGGACGGCAGCGAGCTGATCAACTACGTGACGCGCAAGCCGCTCGGCGTGATCGGCATCATATCGCCGTGGAACCTGCCTCTGCTGTTGTTCACGTGGAAGGTGGCGCCGGCGCTGGCAATGGGCAACTGTGTGGTCGCCAAGCCCTCCGAGGAGACACCCAGCTCCGCAACGTTGCTCGCCGAAGTCATGCACGACGTCGGCTTGCCACCCGGCGTCTTCAATCTGATTCATGGGCACGGCCAGAACGCGGCCGGCGAATTCCTGACGCGTCATCCGGATATCAGTGCAATCACGTTCACGGGCGAGTCGCGCACCGGCAGCACGATCATGAAGGCCGTTGCGGACGGCGTGAAAGAGGTTTCGTTCGAGCTGGGCGGCAAGAACGCGGCCGTCGTGTTCGCGGACGCGGACTTCGATGCCGCGGTTGCCGGCGTCCTTCGGTCCAGTTTCACGAACGCCGGCCAGGTCTGCCTGTGCAGTGAGCGGGTGTATGTGGAGCGGCCGATCTTCGAGCGCTTCGTCGCGGCGCTCAAGGAACAGGCGCAAGCATTGCGCGTTGGCGCGCCGGAAGATCCCGCCACGACGATGGGACCGCTCATTTCGCGCGGCCATCGCGACAAGGTGCTGTCGTATTTTCGTCTTGCCGTCGAAGAAGGCGCGACGGTCGTGACCGGTGGTGGCGCCCCGAGCTTCGGCGATGCACGGGACGACGGCGCGTTTGTGATGCCGACGATCTGGACGGGCTTGCCGGATTCCGCCCGATGCGTACGGGAAGAGATTTTCGGACCGGTGTGCCACATCGCGCCGTTCGACGACGAAGCGGAGGTCGTGAAGCGCGTCAACGACAGTGCTTATGGTCTTGCCGCAAGCATCTGGACGACGCAGCTTGCGCGCGGCCATCGCGTCGCGAAGCAGATCGAGACGGGCATCGTGTGGGTCAATGCGTGGTTCGTGCGCGATCTGCGCACACCCTTCGGTGGCACCAAACTGTCAGGACTGGGACGCGAGGGGGGCCGCCATTCGCTCGACTTCTATTCCGAATTGACGAACGTTTGCGTGAGGATTGCATGAATCCGACGACTTCAGCGCGTGTCGTGCCGGGCAAGGCCACGCCGCGTGGGCGCTTCCCGCATATCACGCGAGCCGGCGATTTTCTGTTCGTCTCCGGCACCAGTTCACGACGCCCGGACAACACGATAGATGGCGCGTCAGCCGACGAATTCGGCACTGCCGCGCTCGATATTCGCCGACAGACGCGCGCCGTCATCGAAAACATGCGCGACATACTGAAAAGCGAGGGCGCGGACCTGTCGAATCTCGTCGAAATCTCGGCGTTCCTCGTGAACATGAGCGATTTTGGTGGCTACAACGAAGTGTACGCGGAGTATTTCGACGAGTCGGGGCCCGCACGAACGACTGTCGCCGTTCATCAGTTACCTCATCCGCACCTGCTCATCGAGATGAAGGCAGTTGCATACGTACCCGCGCGCTGAAATGCGAACCGCAGGATCGACATACCGATCACTTTGAGTGAGACGAGCATGCTGAGTTATGGAAAGCCATTCAACTTTCAACGTTGGATCGACGAACACGTGCATCTGTTGAAGCCGCCGGTTGGCAACCAGCAGGTATGGCAAGACAGCGATTTCATCGTCACGGTGGTGGGCGGGCCGAATCGTCGAACCGATTACCACGACGATCCGCTCGAAGAGTTTTTCTATCAACTGCGCGGCAACGCATACCTGAATCTCTGGATCGACGGCAAGCGCGAGCGCGTTGAACTGAAGGAAGGCGATGTGTTCTTGTTGCCGCCGCACGTACGTCACTCGCCGCAGCGGCCGGAGTCGGGTAGCGCATGCCTCGTGATAGAGCGCCAACGTCCGGAAGGCACCGTGGACGGATTCGAGTGGTATTGCGATGCATGCGGAGAGCGCGTTCATCGCGTCGAACTGCAGCTCAAGAGCATCGTCAACGATCTGCCGCCGCTCTTCGATGCCTTTTACGAATCGGAAGAGAAGCGCCGCTGCCCACGCTGCGGCGTCGTCCATCCGGGCAAGCAGGGCCGAACCGATTAACCGAACCTGTCCAAAGCGAACCAACATGACAGTGCGAATCGATATGCATTCCCACTTTTTTCCGCGTATTACGCGGGAAGAAGCAAGGACGCTCGATCCCGAGCATGCGCCGTGGCTCCGGGTCGATCCGGACGGCGCCACCGGGACGATCATGACCGGAGAGCGTGATTTCCGGCCCGTCTATCGTGCGTTGTGGGACCCTGCCACGCGCATTGCCGAAATGGATCGATGCGGCGTGGACATCCAGCTGATGTGCGCGACGCCCGTGATGTTCGGCTACCGGTACGACGCGGTCGCGGCGCATGAATGGGCCACGCGAATGAACGATCGCGCGCTGGAATTTTGCTCGCACGCACCGCAGCGCCTGATGCCGCTGGCTCAAGTGCCGCTGCAGGACGTCGAACTGGCCTGTCGGGAAGCTTCGCGTGCGCGCCGTGCCGGTCATCGTGGCGTGCAGATCGGCAATCACCTGGGCCCGCGCGATCTCGACGACGATCAACTGGTGACGTTTCTTACGCATTGCGCACATGACGACATACCGGTTCTGGTGCATCCGTGGGACATGATGACGGATGGCCGCATGAAAAAGTGGATGTTGCCCTGGCTGGTCGCCATGCCGGCCGAAACACAGTTGAGCATCGTGTCGCTGATTCTCTCGGGCGCGTTCGAGCGCATTCCCAGGACGCTCAAACTTTGCTTCGCCCATGGCGGCGGCAGCTTTGCGTTCCTGTTGGGGCGCGTGCAGAACGCGTGGGAGCAACGAGACATCGTACGCGAGAATTGTCCGAATCCACCCGCTTCGTATGTCGATCGTTTCCATGTCGATAGCGCCGTTTTCAGCGATGGTGCGTTGCAGTTGCTCGTGGAGACGATGGGCGAAGACCGCGTGTTGCTCGGCTCGGACTATCCGTTCCCGCTCGGAGAGAAGGTCGTGGGCGATCTGGTTGCGAATCATCCGCAATTGAGCGACGCGGCGAAGGAGAAAATCCTCGGCGTGAATGCGCAACGCTTTTTCAATCTGGCGCCCGAGCCCGGTTCGGGAGGTCGTCATGCAAATTGAAGGCTGCGTGGCATGTGTGACGGGTGCCGACCGTGGGCTAGGTGCGGGCTTGCTTGAAGCGTTGCTGGAGCGGGGCGCGCGCAAGGTCTATGCGGGCGTCCGGAAAAAGGAATGTCTTTCGGACGTTGGTCCGCGCGTCGTGCCGGTTGAAATAGACATCACGAACGTCGAGCAGGTGGCGAGGGCGGCGTCGCGTGCCAAGGACATCACGCTCCTGATCAACAACGCGGGGCTGAACCGGATGCAACCGGTACTGGAAGCGCATGACCCGGAAGCGGCGCGTGCCGAAATGGAAGTGAACTACTTCGGGACGTTGAACATGATGCGTGCATTTTCACCGGCACTCAAATCGAATGGCGGCGCCATCATCAACGTTCTTTCGATACTCGCGCGCGTCGCGCTGCCGTCCATGGCGTCGTTGAGTGCATCGAAGGCTGCGGCGCTTCGAATGACGGAAGGCGCACGCGCCGAACTCGCGCCGCATCGCGTTCGGGTCATCTCCGTGCTGCCCGGACCGATCGACACGGAAATGAGCCGGAACGTTCCCCCTCCGAAGATTGCGGTCCGAGAAGCAGTCGACGCCGTGCTGGCCGCATTGGAAGGCGGAGCGGACGAGGTCTACATGGGCGCGATGGCACAAGAAATCGCGCAGGGACTCGCCGCGGATCGCCAGGCGCTGCACGCGCGCCTTTTGACGCCTTGAGCGACTCCGAGAATCGCAACGACATTGCATTGAGCAAAGGACGAAGAGATGATGAACGGTGAATACATTGACATTGACGCCGGCAATGGCGAAGCCTTTTCCGCGTACCTCGCGCGGCCCCGACAAGGTTCCGGCCCCGGCTTGGTCCTGTTGCAGGAAATCTTCGGCATCAACGACTACATGAAGGAAACGGCCGATCGGTTTGCCGAGGAAGGGTATGTCGTGCTGGTGCCCGATCTGTTCTGGCGCATGAAGCATGGTGTCGACCTCGGCTACACCGGCGAGGACTTCGCCACGGCGCTGCGATATAACGACGAGTTCGATGTCGACAGGGCAATCACCGACATCGCATCGACGATCAAGACCCTCCGCTCGCTCGAGCAGCACGCCGGAAAGGTCGGCGCCGTCGGCTATTGCCTGGGCGGCAAACTCGCGATGCTGGCGGCCGCTCGCACGGACATCGACTGCGCCGTGAGTTACTACGGTGTGGGGCTCGATGCATATCTGGAAGAGGTGCCGTCGATTCGATGCCCGATGGTTTTTCATTTCGCCGGTGAAGACGCGCTGTGCCCCGAGGCAACACGCGAGCCGATCCAGTCGGCGCTTTCCGCGCTGCCTGCGGTCGAGCAATACGTGTATCCCGGGTGCGATCACGCTTTCGCGACCCCGAAACGCGAGCATTTCGACAAGCCGGCGGCGATGATGGCTTATTCGCGTACCATCGCGCTGTTGCGTAAAGTGCTCGGACCCGTCTATGACCTGAACGCGCTGTGGGAGCTGCACTGCTATCACGAATTCGATTCGCGCGACGTCGATTCGATCTTGCCGACCATGGTTCCCGCGCCATACGTCAACCATGTGCCGACCATGACGGGAGGCGTTGGCTACGACGATCTCAAACGGTTCTACAAGTATCACTTCGTTCACGCCAATCCGAAGGACACGCATTTCATTCCGATCTCGCGCACCATCGGCGCGGACCGTATCGTCGATGAATTCATTTTCTGTGCCACCCACGACCGCGAGATCGACTGGATGCTGCCCGGACTCGCGCCGACCGGCAAGTACATCGAGATTCCGATGCTGGCAGTCATCTGCTTCCGTGGCGACAAGCTGTACAACGAGCACATTTACTGGGACCAGGCTTCGGTGCTCGTCCAGATCGGTGTTCTGGATCCCACGGGACTGCCGGTTGCCGGCATCCGTACCGCGAAGAAATTGATAGACGAGACATTGCCGAGCAACGAGCTGATGACGAAGTGGGCGTCGAGCGAAGGCAAGCCGATCTGAGGTTCCGTAGACAGCGGGGCGCGTAATCGCGGGCGCAGCAGGATCCGCTGGTCGAGCCTGGTTTTAGAAGGAAAATCGCGCCGCGTGGCGGCGCATCAACCACACGGGTTCCATCATGAAACTAAAGTCAGGACTACTGGCGGTTATGGCGGTTGCGTCAACCTCGGCATCGGCGCAAAGCTCGGTGACCCTATACGGAATCATCTCGAACGGGCTCGGTTATGTCAGCAATCAGGGCGGGCACAGCAACTGGACAATGATTAGCGGAGCCAATCAGAACAATCGCCTGGGATTCAGATTGACCGAAGATCTGGGCGGCGGTCTGTCCGCTATCGGAGTCCTGGAGAACGGCTTCGATAGCAACAGCGGCAAACTGGGGCAAGGCGGCCGGATGTTCGGGCGGCAGGCGTTTGTCGGGCTGTCGAGTCCGACGTACGGGAAAATTACTTTCGGTCGACAGTACGACGTGCTGTGGGATTACCTGGATCGTATCGAACCACAGGCCATGGGTCCAGGCCTTGGCGTCAGTGTCGGCAGCAACGACAATATCGAAGGCAACTTCCGCTACAGCAACGCCGTCAAGTATACGAGCCCGGTCTGGGGCGGCTTCGGATTCGAATCCCTGTACGCGTTCAGCAACAAGGCCGGCAGCTTCCAGCAGAACCGTGCGTTCAGCGCAGGCGTCAATTTCGACCAGCATACGCAACGATATGCGCTGGTCTACGTCGAAATCGACCATCCGGGCACGGGCAATCCAAATGGCGCGGTGAGCGACGACTACGCAGGTGCTCCGTTCCAGCTGTTCCATACCAGCCCGCTCAGTTCGTCGGTGGGCGTACGGAAACAGCGCGTGATTGCCGGGGGGGCCGAGTACGAGTCCGAAAAACTCAGCCTCGGCGCCATCGTTTCCGACGTGCGCTACAACTATCTCGATAGCACGAGCCTGCATCTGGACAACCTTAGCGTCGTCGGCGTGTACAAGCTGACGCCAGCCTTGTTCGCCTCGGCTGCCTACCTGTACACGCACGGCAGCTACGGTGGCGTCGTCTCGAATCCGCACTGGAACCAGGGACAAGTGAGCGTCGACTATTTCCTTTCGAAGCGAACGGACGTCTATGCGTACGTCAACTACATCCGTGCCTCCGGATCCAACGCCCCCGCCGTGTTGTTCCTCTCTTCAAAATCGAGCACGAATGCGCAAACGGCCGTGGTGGTAGGGGTGCGTCACAAGTTTTGAGTCGGGATCAGGCTGATTGAGCGCCGGGCCATAACGGTCCCGGCAATGATTTGGACAACAGGATGAATACGATTCTCGACCGGATTGTCGATCGCAAGACTCGTGAAGTCCGGCTGGCAGCCGAGTGCATGCCGCAAGCCGAGCTTCGCGAGATCGCGGCGACTGTCGACTCAAGGGATTTTATCGCCGCGCTTCGCAACAAGGCCAGGCAAGGCTTGACCGGCGTCATCGCCGAGGTGAAGAAGGCGAGCCCGTCCGAGGGGATTTTGCGGCCGGACTTCGACCCTGCGGCTATCGCGGCATCGTACGAGGAAGCCGGCGCCGCCTGCCTCTCCGTGCTCACCGATCAGGTGTTCTTCCACGGAAGTGCATCGGATCTTCGCGCTGCGCGCGATGCGTCAAGCGTGCCGGTGCTTCGCAAGGATTTCATCGTGGACGCCTATCAGGTTTGGGAGGCGCGTGCGATGGGGGCCGATTGCATCTTGCTCATAGCGGCGGTCCTCGATGGCGGCGCGATGCGGGAACTCGAATGCCTCGCGTCCGAACTGGGCATGGCAGTGATCGTAGAGATTCACGGCGCTCATGAGCTCGACGCGGCACTCACGTTGAAGACCCCGCTGATCGGCGTGAACAACCGCGATCTTGCGACTTTCGCAACGAATATCGAAACAACCGTCGCGATGCGCCGGCTCATCCCCGGCGACAGGATGGTCATTTCGGAGTCTGGAATTCGGAATGCGGACGATGCACGAAGGCTTCGTTCAGCAGGCGTGGAGCATTTCCTCGTCGGCGAAGCGCTGCTTCGCGCCGAGAACCCGGGTGCCGCGCTCAAGCAGATCTTCTATTAGGCACTGACAGCTGAGAGGTCCATGAAAGCCATGCGAATTCAAGAGGCGGCGGCCGCGCTGCGTGACGCGGCAAAGACACGCAAATACATCGCGCCGTTGCGCGAGACATACGAGCAACTGAGCATCGCCGACGCGTATGCGATTCAGCGGATCAACACGGACCAGCATCTGGCGGATGGTCGGCGCCTCGTTGGTTGCAAGATCGGCCTGACCTCCGTGGCGGTGCAGAAGCAGCTCGGGGTCGATCAGCCGGACTTCGGCATGTTGTTTGATCACATGGGCTACGGCGACGGCGAACCCATTCCGGCTGAAATCCTTACCCAGCCGAAAATCGAAGCCGAAATCGCATTCGTCATCGGTCGCGATATCGTGGTAAGCGATCCAGGCCACGTGGATGTGCTCGGTGCCATCGAGTACGCGCTGCCGGCACTTGAAATTGTCGGCAGCCGCATCGCCGACTGGGATATTCGCATCGCCGACACGATCGCCGATAACGCATCGTCGTGCGCGTACGTGCTGGGCTCCCGTCCGCGCCAGCTGTCGGGTATCGACCTGCGTCTTTGCGGCATGGCGATGGAGCGGTGCGGGGAACTCGTATCGGTGGGCGCGGGAGCCGCATGTCTGGGCAACCCGCTCAACGCTGTCGTATGGCTCGCGCGAACGATGCATGCGCTCGGCACGCCGCTCAAGGCCGGCGACCTGGTCTTGTCCGGCGCCTTGGGTCCGATGGTTGCCGTCAGCCCCGGCGACGTATTCGAGACGCGCATCAACGGGCTCGGCTCCGTCCGTGCGGTTTTTGACCACGATTGAAGCGAGGCACGCCAATGATCACCACCATGGAATACGCCAGGCTGCTCGACGAGGCAGCAGTCCATGCGACCGAAGTGGCCCAATTCGACCCGGAAAGCCAGCTCCCGCTCGATATGGCTTATGCGATTCAGGCAGCGTCGATACAACGCCGTGTCGAACGCGGCCATCGACGCGTGGGTGTCAAGATGGGCTTTACCAGCCGCGCGAAGATGCTTCAAATGGGTCTGTCAGACGTGATCTGGGGACGTTTGACGGCCGACATGCAGATCGAGGAAGGCACGGCGATCGATGTCGCGCGATTCGTGCATCCGCGCGTCGAGCCCGAAATTGCGTTTGTTCTGAAGCGATCGCTCGACGGCGACGTGACGGGGCCGCAAGCGTTGGCCGCTGTCGAGGCCATCGCGCCTGCGCTCGAGATCATCGACTCTCGCTACAAGGACTTCAAGTTCACGTTGCCGGAAGTGATAGCGGACAACGCGTCGTCGAGCGGCTTCGTCCTCGGTCCCTGGTGCGATCCTCGTGTCGACGTTTCGAATCTCGGCCTCACGCTGAATATCGATGGACGTGCCGTGCAGGTTGGATCGACCGCGGCGTTGCTGGGCCATCCGTTACGTTCGCTCGTAGCCGCCGCTCGGCTTTCAGCTCGAGCGGGCGAACCTTTGCAGGCTGGCTGGATCGTGATGGCCGGCGGTGCGACTCCGGCCGAATGGATCAGGCCCGGACAGCACGTGTCAGTCGATATCGAACAATTGGGCAGTGCGTGCTTCTACACCAGGAAGTAATGCGGCGCAGGTCTTCTCGACGCAAAGGTACCGGTCATGTTTTCCGGAAGGCAGGATGGGGGGCGCCAACTTCGGCGCGAAGCGCTGAAGGCGCCTGCGTCGCGATTGCGGGCGCGCACGCTCGCGGATAGACGAATCGAGCATCACGGGTGCGGCAGGCTCGTTGCCGTCCGCATCAGCGGCGGACAGCGTAGTCTGGTTGGCCGTACCGTCACATTTGGGAGTCGCACATGAATGACAGGGTGAAGGTCGCCATCATCGGTCCCGGCAATATCGGCACCGATCTGATGATCAAGATAATGCGAAACGGCAGGCATCTGAAAATGGGTGCCATGGTTGGCGTCGATCCGAATTCGGAAGGGTTGGCGCGTGCGGCACGCATGGATGTCGCGACGACGGCAGAAGGAATCGACGGCTTGCTACGGCTGGACGTATTCAAGGAGATCGATATCGTCTTCGATGCGACGTCAGCGGGCGCGCACGGACGTCACAATGAATTGCTGCAGGCGCATGGGGTTCAGGTGATTGACCTCACGCCTGCCGCGATCGGGCCGTATGTGATTCCATCGATCAATCTGGAAGAAGAAAACGCGACAAACATGAATATGGTCACGTGCGGCGGGCAGGCCACCATTCCGATCGTCGCCGCTGTTTCACGCATCGCCAAAGTCCACTATGCGGAGATCGTCGCGTCGATCTCCAGCCGGTCCGCCGGGCCGGGAACGCGCGCGAATATTGACGAATTCACCGAGACGACGCGAGCCGCGATTGAAAAGCTTGGCGGCGCCGAGCGCGGTAAGGCGATCATCGTTCTCAATCCCGCGGAGCCGCCGTTGATCATGCGCGACACCGTATTCGTGCTGTCGGAAAACGCGGAGCCGGCGGCTATCGAGGCGAGTATCGCCGAAATGGTGAGCAGCGTGCAGGAATACGTTCCGGGCTACCGCCTGAAGCAGTCGGTTCAATTCGACGCGGTGCCGCCGGACATGCCGCTCAACGTGCCGGGCATCGGGCCGCGGCACGGCTTGAAAACCTCGGTATTTCTCGAAGTGGAAGGCGCAGCCCACTATTTGCCTTCCTATGCCGGCAACCTCGACATCATGACGTCGGCGGCACTCGCGTGCGGAGACATGATGGCCCGGCGCCGGATGGCCGCCGGCATCGCTCGCGGCTTCAAGGAGACGGCGCGATGAATTCAGCAGAAAAGAAGCTTTACATCTCGGACGTCACGTTGCGCGATGGCAGCCATGCGATCCGTCATCAATACAGCGTCGACCATGTCAGGGCGATTGCCGCGGCGCTCGACGATGCCGGCGTCGACAGCATCGAGGTTGCTCATGGGGACGGGCTCCAGGGATCGAGCTTCAACTACGGATTCGGCGCTCACACCGATGTCGAATGGATTGCGGCGGCGGCGCAAAGCGTCAAGAAGGCGAAGATCGCGACGCTGCTGATTCCCGGCATCGGCACGACCCATGATCTCCGGCATGCGTTCGATGCCGGCGCACGGGTCGTACGCGTGGCTACGCATTGCACGGAAGCCGATGTATCCCGCCAGCATCTCGATTTTGCTCGTGAGCTGGGTATGGATGCGGTGGGGTTCCTCATGATGAGCCACATGACCACCCCGCAGAAGCTGGCTGAGCAGGCGAAGATGATGGAAACGTTCGGCGCCACCTGTGTTTATGTGGTTGATTCGGGTGGTGCGCTCGGCATGAATGAGGTACGGGACAGGTTTCGCGCGCTTAAGGCGGTGTTGAAATCCGACACTCAAACCGGGATGCACGCACACCATAACCTGAGCCTCGGCGTGGCCAACTCGCTGGTTGCCGTGGAGGAGGGGTGCGATCGCATCGATGCGAGCTTGGCCGGCATGGGTGCGGGCGCCGGCAATGCGCCGCTCGAAGTGTTCATTGCGGCGGCACAGCGACAGGGCTGGAATCACGGCTGCGATTTGTACCGGCTCATGGACGCGGCTGACGATCTTGTGCGACCGCTTCAGGATCGGCCGGTACGCGTCGACCGCGAAACGCTTGCGCTCGGTTTCGCCGGCGTTTATTCGAGCTTCCTGCGTCATGCGGAAGTTGCCGCCGGCAAATATGGGCTGAAGACCGTCGACATTCTGGTCGAACTCGGCAGGCGGAAGATGGTCGGCGGCCAGGAAGACATGATCGTCGACGTCGCGCTGGATCTGTTAAAGCGCCAACAGCCGATCATGAGCGACGCGCATTGAGCTGCCGTGGGCGGCGTTGCCTCGTGTTTCTTCGACAGTCGCAGCGAATGGCTGCGACTCGATTCTGGTGAACCAACATGCGAACCTTGTCGGCTTCCCGTCAGCATCAGCCGTTTGTCTATCAATTGAATGTCGGTGCTGTCAAAGTGACCGTGATCGCCGAGTCGGTCGCGCCGCTCCTCCGATGGCAGGAACTCTATCCCGACGCGACGGAGCGGTCCGTGTCGGCATCCATCGCGACCGCGGATCCCAAACTCTACGACGTCGGCAGCGGGCGGCTCGTCATCGCTATCCAGGGTTTTCTCATTGAAAGCGAGGGGACGACGCTGATGGTCGACACTTGCGTCGGGGACTGCAAGGCCCGAGCGCGAGGCGAATTCAATGAAGCCCGTTTCGGCTGGCTGAGCCGGTTGCAGGCGGCGGGCATCCGCGTCGAGGATGTCGACCTGGTGCTTTCCACGCATCTGCATGTCGATCATGTCGGCTGTAACACCTACTACGCTGACGGCTGGTGGCGCCCCACGTTTCCCAACGCGCGCTATCTGTTTGTCAGCGAGGAATTCGGGTTTTGGTCGAGCGAGCTGGCGAGATCACCGCTGGAAAGGACCGGCGACTACATCGGGGACAGCGTCATGCCGCTTTTCGAGGCTGGACTCGCCGATATGATCGACTCCCGGCATGTCATCGATTCGTCCATTCGCGTCATTCCGCTGCCCGGACACACACCGGGGCACGTCGGCGTTTGCATTGAAAGCAATCGGAGGCGGGCGATTATATCCGGCGACCTGTTTCACACAGCGCTTCAATTGGAAAATCCGGACTGGAGCACGAGGTTTTGTGTCGATCCCGATCAGTCCCGCCAAGCCAGGCGAGCGTTCTTTGACGCACATGCCGACACGGATACGCTGATTTTGCCAGCGCACTTTCCCTATCCGTGTGCGGGGTTCATTTGTCGCATGGGGACTGCCTACGCCTTTCGATTCATGAGTTCGGAGAAGATTCTGAATATGTCCTAGCACATCGGGGCGTTGTTCGATAAATTGCGCGCGGACCGGTGATGTCGACGCGCAACGGCCGACATGGTTGACTGGTTCCGTCAATCCGAACCCACACATCATGCGCAGGATGATGCAGGACGTCGATGGCGCATCCGGTGCCTGGCCGCGACCATCGACCCGCATTTCCGCGAGTCGTGCGGCTACGGCTGGTACTGACGATTCGCTGTTTGGTCGGTGTCGTTGAGCGGCTCGACGAGATCGATCTGCGCTTTCAGTGGATTCGGCTGGTCAACGCTCAAGGTGCCCGCCGACGTGAACGCCAGTTGATTGTCGAGATCGGCGTTATACATCGGCCACGCAATCAGACCGGCGTCGGAAGGATTCCCCGTTCTGGCGAATGCCGTCCAGTAGGCGATCATGTCGTGCGCGACCTGTTCGTCCTGACTGGCCACGGCTGTGCCGTACGCGGCGGAGAGCGTGTCGAACACATAGGGAATCTCGGCCGCATGCGTCGCGCCGCTGACCTTGCCGCGTATCGACTGGGCAACGTACGAGAAGCGATACAGATAAGTCGGCACACCCCGCGCGGTAAAGGTTCGTGCAACGAACCGTGCGGGTTCGTCCATGGTGATGACACGGGCGATCTGGTTCTCCACTGTCGAAACGGACGCCGTGCCCGTCGGGTCGAACGCCGCGGCAGCCGCGCTCAGGTTTTGCTGACCGAAGATCGCATAGGCCTGCTCCTTGGTCGTGAGTCCGCGCGTGGCAAATCCGAGGTCCGCATTGTTGACGCCGAGCAGGAGCGGAACCTTCGCGAACTGGCCGGCCTTGTACTGATTCTCGGGTTCGTCGACCACGAGTTTGCCGTCGATGATGGAACTGCCGGAGAACGTCGCGAGGCTATGTGCGGTATTCAGCGTCGTAGTGTCCAGCCCGTCGAGAACCTGATCGGCCGAGAGCGCGCGCAAGGCGTGCAAGGAACGGACGTCGCTGCCGGTGATGCCGAATCCTGCAGCAAACGCGGAACCCTGTTCCTCCGCGGACGCGCCGACTGTTTTCGCGTTGCGCGAGAGCGTGCGCCCGAAGTACTGGTTGACGCGTCCATTGCCGGACTCGACGATCGCCTTTGCAAACAGTCCCGATGCCTGTGGTGAAGTCAGCAGGTTGTGAACCGATTCTCCTCCAGCGGATTCCCCGAAGAGCGTGACGTTTGCCGGGTCGCCGCCGAAGTTCGCGATGTTGCGCTGTACCCATTTGAGCGCGGCGATCTGATCCATGTAGCCGTAGTTGGCCAACATCTCGCCGGATTGCGCGGCGACCGCCGTCACGGCCGGATGTGCGAAGAAACCGAACCGGCCGAGACGGTAGTTCACGGTGACGATGACGACGCCTTGCCTGGCGAACTGCGTGCCGTCATATGTCGGCATCGACGTGCCGCCAATGACGTATGCACCACCGTAAATCCAGACCATGACGGGCAGATTCTTGCCGTTGCCGCTTAGCGGGCGCCATACATTCAGGTACAGGCAATCTTCAGACGGTGTGACCGTCAGCGTCGCGTTCGGGCCGCTCGTCTGCATGCAGTCATGAACGAAAGACGTGGCCTGGCGCACGCCGCTCCATGCGGCCACGGGCTGCGGCGGTCTCCAGCGCAAGTCGCCGACTGGCGGAGCCGCGAACGGAATACCCTTGAATGCGATCACGCCGTTGTTCAGGGTGCCTTGTACGGCGCCGTCGGCGGTCACGGCGATCGTGGGGTCCGAAGTGACGGAGGAGCCGTCGCCGCCGCAACCTGACAGCAAGACGGCGAGCGTTGACGAAACGAACAGCACGGGCAAACGCCTTCCGCTATCGTGCATCGGTGAAGCGCAGGCTTTGGCTTTTTTCAACGGGTTGTGTTTCCGTGAAATCATGGCTGTCATCTCTCCTTGAATCCATCGTTCAAGCGTGGAACGTTTTAATTGTCACCATGGTTCTTGTGTCGGCGAGCGCTGCGGCGCAGAGCGGAATCGAGTATCGAAGGACGACTTTATGCCGTCAAATTCCGGCCAATAATGGCCGGCATGAATCGGGTTCATGCACGTGCGCCGTGAGCAATGCCGATCGGACGTGACGAAGCGGGCGTCCCGTCATCAGGCCGGAAGCCCCGCTGAGACGTTGTGCAAGCCCGCGAGTTAGCCCGCGTCGCTCACGAGCACGACTCTCTTTGACATGATGTCCGCTCGGGTTGACGGGCGAGTCACGCGAGCCTGGCGATGCGCTCGGCGAATCCTCTCGTTGACACCGGTCTCGCTTTTCGATGACCATGCGTCAAATCGCTTCACCGCGCGCCGTCAAATCAGTTCGGCCCATGTATCAAGCTGTCCGTCATGACATCCATCGACCATATCGATCTGAATCTTTTGCGCGTTTTCCAGGCTATCGTGGAAGAGCACAGTCTGACGCGCGCGGGCGAGCGTCTGGCACTGTCTCAACCGGCGGTCAGCTATTCGCTTGGGCGATTGCGCACTTTGTTCGACGACACGCTGTTCGTCCGGACCCGCACGGGCATGCAGCCCACGCCCGTCGCACTCGAGCTGGCCGAAATCGTCGGGAGCGCGCTCGACACCGTGCGGCAAGCGTTGCGTCACGCCGAGCGCTTCGATCCGGCTACCAGCACGCGAACATTTCGCCTGTCGCTGTCGGATGCGGGGGAGATGGCGTATCTGCCAGCGATCTGCGCCGTGCTGCATGACGCCGCGCCGCGCGTGAAACTTGTTGTAGCGCCATTGCCGGTCGAAGAAATCGAAGAAGCGTTGCGCGCGAGTCGGCTGGATTTCGCAATCGGCAACCTGCCGTCGCTACTGCCACGCACGCGCCATTGCGTGCTCTTCGAGGAATCGTATGTGTGCATGACGCGCAAACGCGACGATCTGCCCGACGGCAAAAAACTGAAACTGGAGCAGTTTCTTGCCGCGTCGCACGTTCAGGTTCGCTCGCTCGAACACAGCCATGACGCGCTGGATGATGCGCTGCGCGCACAGGGCGTCGGGCGCAATATTGCGCTGGTGTTGCCGCATTTCGTGGCGGCGCCCGGCGTGCTGGCTGCCACGGATCTGTTCGCCACGCTGCCGGAAAAACTCGCGCGTATTCTCAACAAAGGCGACGCGTTCAACATCTACGCGCTGCCGGTGCCGTTGCCGAAAGTCGCGGTGACGATGCACTGGCACGAACACTTTCACGACGATGAAGGCAACGCGTGGATGCGCGACCTGATGACCGACACCCTCGCGAGTTTCAAAACGATGTGATCCCGGTCGGAGCTGGAGCGTTCCGCTTGACTCGGACCTGATCGCGATGTTCCGGCTCGCCGCTCACGACGTCCACCATGCAGGAGCCGCAAACGCCTTCGCATGACGAACAGTGTCAAGGTGACAGTCGGCGCGGTCGAATTCGCCGAAAGGATGGCCTGATATCGACGCAGCCAATGCGCGTCAGCCGTCGGGTTGACGAAACATCGAATAGATCGTGTCGCGCAACCATGCGACGCCCGGGTCGCTCGTGAATTGCGTGTGTGAGTGCACCTGGATCTCGATGGGCGGCAGGGTGAATGGCAATGGCAGAATGCGAAAGGCCCTCCCGCGATTGAAGCGCTGCGCAAGGCTCTTGGGGAAGATCACCGCCAGGTCCGAGTTCATCACGATTTCGGGCGCCACGACGAAGTGCGGCAGCCGTACCACGACATCGCGTTTGAAGTTCAGCTCGTCGAGCCATTGCTCGACCATGCGATGGCCCGTGGCGTTGGTGCTCGCGTAGACGTAGCGCAAGGCGGTCAGATCGTCGCGTGTCGGCCGCGCCTTGCCTAGCGGATGATTGGCGCGCACCACGCAGACATGCTCGTCGACGAATAGGGTCTCGCTGACGCATCCCGCGTCGAGGCCCGGCACGTAGCCGAGCGCCAGATCGATTTCGCCGGCGCGCATGGCGGCGCTGACGGATTCCACCGGAACATTGACCGCTTCGATTCGAATGCCGCGCGCGTCGCGTTCCAGCAGCGCGACCAGCGGCGGCAGAAAATAGAATTCCGACATGTCCGACATCGAAATGCGAAACACGCGCCGGGCGGTCGCGGGATCGAACTTGGCGAGTTGCTGGACCGCCTCGTTGATGATCGACAACGCCTGCGCGAGCGGCGGATACAGCCGATGCGCGGCATCGGTCGGCACCATGCCGGTGGGCGTGCGCACGAAAAGCGGATCGTCGAAGATGGTGCGCAAGCGCCGCAGGGCATGGCTCACCGCGGGCTGGGTCAATTCCAGACGGTCGCCGGCAGCGGTCAGGCTGCGCAGATCCCAGATGGCAAGGAACACGCGCAGCAGGTTCAGATCGGCGATACCGGAGTTGGGCTTCGTCATACGGGTTGACTCACGAACGAGCGCTGGTCGCGCCATGCGGCCATCAATGTGTGGCGAGATTACCGTATGTGCTGCGCATTGCAAAATGCGGCGTACCACCTCGATAGGGCGGCAAGGTGTGGAAGTCCCTGCGCATCAGGTCGCGCACCGGCGAAGCGAGCGCGTCGGCGAGCGCCGACGCATCGTCGAAGACGACCTTGTTGCGCTGCATCGCTTCCGCGCGCGCGCACGGCAGGCCGATGGTGCAGTCGATGCGCGTATAGATCTCCAGCTCGCGCAGTGCGGGCAAGGTCGACATCAGCGGCGCGTGATGCTGCAGGTAATGCGCGAGCCATGTGTCGAAGTCATCCGCCGGGCCGTCGTAAGCGACGAGATAGGTGCACCGCTGCACGCGTGCTTCGCCCCCCGGCGTGGATGGTGCCAGGGTGCGTACCGCCATGGCCTGCTGCGTGAAGTGCTCGACTGTCGATTGCGCCTGCAGAGCGTGGTGAATCGGACCGTCGCAGGCCGCGGCCGCCTCGAGCGTCGCCAGTTCGTCGAAATAGAGTTGCAGCACGCTCGACGGCGCATCGGCAGTTGGTGCGATGCGCGGGTCGACCCGTTGGCTTATCGGTTCATGCACGACCAGGCCGCGTAATCCTTCAATGCGCTGCAGGGGCGCGACATCCAGTAGGGATGGCTGTCCACTCCCCCCGATCAGAAACAGGCAGACTTGCATGATCACGCCACCTCGCATGGAGCGGCCACGCGCGCGAGCCGATGAAACTGCCGGGCGAAGTACACGAGGCCGTCGCCGTCTTCGTGCGAGGCGATGTGTTCGACCTGTACGAAAAGCACCGAATGCGAGCCAACCTGCTTGCTGTCTACGATGCGGCCTTCAAGACTCGCGATCGCATCGTCGAGCACGGGGAGCTGCAGGGCGCCCGGGCGCGAGCCGCAGCGCGCAAAGCGCTCTTCCATCGAGCATCCGTCCATGCCCGCGAAAACACGCGCCAGCGCTTGCGCGTGCGCGCCCAGCACATTGATGCACGCGCGGCCATTGCCGAGCAGTACGTCGTGAACATAACTCGACTGGTTGATGCAGACGAGCATCGTTGGTGGCGTGTCGGTCACGGAGCATACGGCGCTTGCGGTGATACCGCAGCGCCCGTGCGGGCCGTCCGTGGTGATGACGTTGACGGCCGCGCCGAGCGAGGCCATTGCGTTGCGAAACTGTGCACGCGCTTGATCGTGGGTCATGGCTGCTGTCCTTTCGGGGAGAGGCGCATATTCAGGGATACGGCGTGACGGGAGGAATACCCACGAAAACCGCACCCGATGCATCGTAGTTGCCTTCGCCGAGGAAAGCGTGTTGGGTGACGACGATCGAGTCCCGTACAAGACGCTGCATGCGGTTCTCGCGATAGATCGCGCCGATGCCCGCCATCTTGTACGCCTGCATCACGATATCCGCACAGGTGTGAGCCGCGTGGGTGGCAGACAGACGCAGCAAATTTGCTTCCGCGGGCAGCACCGGATCGCCAGCCAGCACCGTTTGCCACGATGTTTCCGCGGACTCGAAGAAGAATGCCCGCGCGCTGCGCAACTGGGCTTCCGCCTGCGCGAGCCCTGAACGATAGTACGCGCGATCGGCAAGACGTGGCGCGCCCGTGGTGGTCTTCGTCACGCCAGACATCCCCGCCAGCAGATCGAGTGCGGCACGCGCCAGGCCAAGGTTGACTGCCGCATGCACCTGCGCCTGGTAGGCGATGGCGGGATACCGATACAGAGGCTCATCGATCAGCGGCGTGCCGCCGCGCACGAAGGTCCATTGTTCGTCGACGTATTTGTCTTTCAGGCGCAGATCGTGGCTGCCCGTGCCTTGCATGCCGACCACGTTCCAGTTGTCGACGATCTCGACTTCGCTTGCCGGAAAGACCGCCGTGAACGGCTTGCCGGCGTTCTTGTCGTCCGCGCCAGCAGGCACACCGCCGATTCCTACGCCGATCCAGTCCGCACCTTTACAGCCGCTGGCGAAGCGCCATTGTCCCGACACGAGAAAGCCGCCGGGTGCGCGCTCGGCCTTTTGCAGCGGATACAAGCCCCCTGAGAAGACCTGGTCGGGTCCCGATGCGTAGATCTGCGCTTGCGTTTCAACCGGCAATGACGCAAGGTAGGTATTGGCGGAGCCGAACGCCGCGACCCACGCGGTCGAGCCGTCGGCAATCGCGATGCGTTCGAGCATCTGGAGGAAGCGCGCCGGCGGCAGCGCATCGCCGCCGAAACGTTTCGGCGTGCTCGCGCGAAAAATGCCCGCGCGTTTCATCTTGCCGATCATATCGCGCGGCACATGAGATACCTTGTCGAATTCGTCACGGCGACGCTCGACTTCTTCAATCAGCGCATCGAGCGATAGCGGCGCGGCATACTGCGGATAGTCGTTATGCGATTCGATGATGGCTTCGCTTTGAAGGTCTTGCATGAGTGATACCTCGCGGTTGCTGGTGTGGGGATGTCATTCGGGCTGCTGACGAACAGCAGCGCGCATCGCTTTCGGAAATGTCTCGCGTGCGAGCAACGTGGCGACGACGGTCACGAGTCCGAGTACGCCCAGATAGATGGCGACCGGCACGGCGCTGTGATAGTGCGCGAGCAGCGCGGTCGCGATCATCGGCGAGAGGCCGCCACCGAGCACGGACGAGACTTCGCGGCCGATGCCGAGTCCCGAAAAGCGCAGGTGCACCGGCAACATCTCGCTGATGAACGCGGGCTGTGCGCCCTGGAGAATGCCGAGCGTGACGCTGTTGGCGAGGATAAGCGCGGCCACTACCTTCCAATACTCGCCCGAACCCAACAGCACGAAGTAGGGCCATGCCACCAGCATGATCGCGATCGCGCCGGCGAGATAGACCGGCTTGCGTCCGACCTTGTCGGTCACCCAGCCGAAGAACAGGGAGACGGGTATCATCAGCAGCATGGAGATGCACAGACCGCCGAGAATCCAGCTCGACGTGATGCCGAGAAACTGCGCGTAGGTGATCGAGAAAGCGAAGAAGAGGTAGGATGCCGCGCCCTCGCCAAACCGCAGGCCGAACACAGTGAGCACTTCGCGCGGACATTGGCGCAACACTTCGATGACAGGCATCCGGCTTTCATGGCGCGTCGCCTTCACTTCGGCGAACGCGGCGCTTTCTCCAATCGAGCGGCGCATCCAGAGGCCGAGGACGACGAGTGCGGCGCTGGCCAGAAACGGAAGGCGCCATCCCCAGCTGTGGAAGTCGTCCGCCGGAACGTTTTTCGCCAGCAGGAACGCGCCCGTGGACAATACGAAGCCCAGTGCGGCGCCACAGGGGCTCCAGGCGGCGAGTGCACCGCGCCTGGATCGCGGCGCGTTCTCGTGGATCAGTAAAATACTGCCGCTCCATTCACCGCCGGCGGCAAGCCCCTGAAGAATGCGCAACAGCACCAGCATGACGGGTGCCGCGATGCCGACCTGCCGATACGTTGGCAGAACGCCCATCAGGACGGTGGCCGTACCCATCGTGAGCAGCGTAAGTGTCATGACGGCCTTGCGGCCGTACCGGTCGCCGATATGGCCACATAGCACGCCACCGATCGGCCGGGCGATAAAGCCGACCGTGAACCCGCCGAATGCAGCGATGGTGCCCGTCAGCGGATCGGTGCCGACCGGAAAGAACAGCTTGCCGAAGACGAGCGCGGCCGCGGTGCCGTACAAGAAGAAGTCGTACCACTCGAGGATTTGGCCGAGTACGGCCGTGGTAACGGCACGACGCACGTTGCTCGCGGACCGCGCGGATCGGGGATGAGCGAGCGCGCCCAGATCGGAGTTCAGAGCTTCAGGGTTCATGGTGGGGGAAGACATGAAGTGATGGTTCCCGCTTCCCTGATGCTCCAGAAGCGGCGCGAGTCGTATCGATTCGATGTGCCCCACGATATGAGCGTCCATAATCGCGGTCAAATTCGAGACAAAAATGGACGACATGAATCTGGTGCATGTCGCGCTCGCCGCCGTACGTACTAACCCTTGCTTTACATGGCGTATCAACTGCGCTTGTTGACCGTCACCTTTTCGGTCGATTTGCCGCGTGCAATGAGCAACCGCGGACCGCACTCAAGCCCGCGCACGTATTTCCGGCGCGCCGGTATGAGTGACCGACTGCTGCACCGCACTGGGCACGGTATGGACGTGACCGGGCGCGAAGCGCCGTTTTTCGCTGACGGTTACGAACGCATCATCGAGCCAGGCATGTGCCTGACCATCGAGCCCGGAATTTATGTTGAAGGCATCGGTGGCTTTCGCCATTCCGACACCGTGTTGATCGGCGACGATGGCCCTGTCATGCTGACCGGTGGCCCGGTGAGCATCGGTGCGCTGACGCTTCCGATGCATTCTTGAAGAACGCTCGGCGGTCGCCGTCGGGCAGGCGCAGACGAACCGCATCCGGCCGGCGGCGAGATATCTTGCCAGCCCGAAGGACTGGGAGTGGGTGGCAGGGGCGACGAGGTTGGGGGCGGGTCGGTCGATGTCACGCCTGTCGCGACTGCCCGATGATCGGCGCATCGCTGAATCGCGTCATCGTTGACGTTCCTTTATTGAGGCGGGTGTGACGCTGCCCCACGACTAAGCCCGGTGAGCCCGCCAAGCCCGCTGGATCGCGCAACGAGGGGGTGACGGTGTCCGCGTGCCCCAAACGTTTAGAATTCCCGTCGAATCAGTTCAAGGCCCTGTCGATAAGTTGTCACCTCAAACTCGGGGAATCGGCGCTTGAACTTCGTGGAATCGAAGAGATTGTCCTGCTCGTAGCGAGGCAGAAGCTCCCGGATCTCACGTACCTGCGGGGAGAAGAGGCCCGCGATCCAAAACGCCCCTTTCCCGATGATCGAATAGGCGGGCGGTCGTCCAAACGCGGCGCTGGCCATGTCGACGAACTCCCGGTAGGTCGGCCGGTCGTCGCAGCACGGCAAATGCCAGGTCTGCCCGAACGCGTCCGGCGAGTTGCCGAGCGTCGCGAGCGCACGGCTCGCGTCGGGCGTCCAGATGAGCGTGCGCCGCGTGTCGTCACGCAACGGCACCTTCGGCTTCTTGCCTTCCTTCAGCTTGTCGATGACCAACGCATTCGTGAAGCTCTGCGTCTTGCCGGGGCCATAGAACTCGGGTGCCCGGCCGATCAGCACCGGGATGTCGCTACGCGCCATCTCTTCGAGCACCATCGACGCCATTGCCGCGCGCACCTTGCCCTTGCGGCCTACCGGCGCGAACTGTGTCGACTCCGTCTGCAGCCGGTTGTTCTGCGGGTACATGTAGGTGTTGTCGAAATAGGCGAATCGAGCACCTTCCGCGCGGCACGCATCCAGCGCGTTCTTCAACATCACCGGAAACTGCGTTTCCCACAGCTCCGTGTCCGGGGGCAGGCCCGCCGTGAAGTAGACGATGTCACTGCCTTTCACCGCCTGGGCGGTCTGTCGCGCATCAAGCAGATTGGCCGACACCAAGCTATCGGTGTCGTTGACCTTGCGCGGATTGCGGCTGACGAGGCGGATTTCGCCGGTGTTGAGGCGGCGCAATTCCCGCGCCAGTTCCGTGGCGATCTGACCGTTCGCTCCCAGTATCGTTTGCATGTCGGATACCTTCGTGACCTTGTGTCGAATGACGATGGACACTAGGCTAACCTTGAAGGCAAGTTCAAAGTCAAGCGGTTACGGCAACGATCGCAACGTTACATCCGCACTCGGTGCGGAGCCAACCTTTTCGAGCGCGGCAACCGTGCGTCGTTGCCTTGCAGGATCACGTTCTGTAGCGCGGTACAACCGAGCGCATCGACGTGATCCGGGTTCGCGCCATGTGCGACGAGTACCGGCAGCAGGTCGAGGCGGCCGAACAGCGCGGCGAACGACAGCGCTGTTCTGACTTGTCACGCGGGTTCTGCGCGAGTTCGTTCAGCGTTGACGACTCGTAGTTCGCTTCGCCCTTGCGGTCGCCGAAGTTCAGCGCACCGTCCTGGTTGTTGTTCGTGACGCGCACGCGCGGACGGTTGATCGGCGGCTGATTGAAGTTCGCGCCGAGGCGGTACATCTGCGTATCGGTGTGCGAGAACATCCGACCCTGCAGTATTCGGTCTCCCGACGGCTCGATGCCCGGCACTGTTCGCGACTGGGAAAGGCATTCCTCGTTCTCGCCGGAAATGTATTTAGCTAAGCTAAATTAATAAAAATTATGTCGGTGAGGCACCTGCCTGCATCAGCTAACGCGATCCACGGCCATGGATGCTCAGTCGGTTCGAGGCCGGGTTGGTGCGGGCATGCGACCGGATCGGTGACACGACAACGTCGTATCGATCGGTGGCGATGCTGATTCTCGAGACGGACGCCGCCGAGCGCCACGGCATCCGGACGCGTGGCGGTGTGGCGATGGCGCACCGTGATCACTTGACATTCAACTTAACTTCAATCCTAGGATTTCGTCTGCATCCTTTCACGTCGTTGCTTCAGTGCGGTGCGATCGAGTCATGACCCGAAGTCGCGCCGACTTATATGAGGAATCGAGAATGTTCAAGCGTTGGCTTTTGAGGCATTGGCTCCTGGCCATCATGATTTCCGTGCTGACGGGCGGATACGCCTATGCAGCCGACGTTGCGCGGAACGAGGGCGTGCCACAGCTGAACGGCAAGGTTCTGGTCGTGATGACCAATCACTCGAAGTATCCGTCTCGATCGGATACGACCGGCCTCTGGTTCACCGAGTTGACTCATTTCTATGACGTCGCCCAGGCAGCCGGGCTGCAAATGGATTTTGCGAGTCCGGCGGGGGGTGAAGTCCCGATCGACGAGCGCAGCCTGAAGTCTTTCTACCTGGATGATTCGGCACGCGCACATTTGGCCGATCCTGCTTTCATGGCGCGATTGAAGGCGACTTTGCCGGCCGCGGCCGTCGATCCCGCCGACTACAAGGCGATCTACTTCACTGGCGGGCACGGTACGTTGTGGGACTTTCCCGACAACGCGGCGCTGAAGGCCGTCAGCGAGCAGATTTATCGTCAGGGGGGTGTCGTCTCGGCCGTTTGCCATGGCGTATCCGCGTTGTTGCCGCTCCAGGACGCCGAAGGCAAGTCTCTCCTCGCGGGCGTGCCGGTGACGGGCTTCTCCGACATGGAGGAGACGCTGTCCGGCATGAAGTCACAGGTTCCGCTCTTCTTGCAGGATGCACTTGTGAGCCGTGGTGCGCGCTACAAGAAGGCGTTTCTTCCCTTTACATCCTATGTCGTCAGTGACGACCGGATCATCACCGGGCAAAACCCGCAATCGAGCAAGGAAATTGCCGAGGCGGTCGTCAAGCGGCTCAGGGAAACGAATTGACTGGCTGCCGATGCCGGCAGAGCAAGTAGCAGGAAACGGGGCGCGTGGTCATCGAGTTTGCGCAACGGGGGTACCGGGAGCGTGATCGTACGCGGTTCGGGTATCGGGTGGTCAGATGTAGCCGCTTTTCGATTACCAAAGGAGGCTGTCATGATCGGTAAGGATGAAGTCGACGTCATCAGCAAATCTCGTCGCGAACTGATGATCGGAGCGGGTGCAGTAGCGGCTGCCTCGATGGCGCTGCCCTTGTTTTCTTCGAGTGGCACGGCCGGTGCCGCATCAGCCAAGCATCCGATTTATCCGTCGGCAGGAGAGGCTGACCGTGGTAACAAGATCGTGACGAAGGACGGCGTCGAGATCTTCTACAAGGATTGGGGCAAAGGCCAGCCGATCGTCTTCAGTCACGGTTGGCCGCTGTCGGCGGATGACTGGGACGCTCAAATGCTGTTCTTCGTCGAGCATGGTTATCGCGTCATCGCCCATGATCGTCGTGGGCATGGGCGATCCACGCAAACAGCCGACGGCAATGACATGAATCACTACGCTGCCGATCTCGCGGACCTGACCGAGGCGCTCGATATCAGGAATGCCGTCCACATCGGGCACTCGACCGGGGGCGGGGAAGTTGCTGCCTACGTAGCGCGTCATGGCATGAAGCGGACTTCAAAGATCGTTCTGGTCAGCGCAGTGCCACCGGTCATGGTGAAGAGCGAGCGCAACCCCGGCGGAACGCCGATTGAAGTCTTCGACGGCTTCAGGAAGCAGCTTGCCGCCAACCGGGCGCAGTTCTACCTCGACGTGCCGTCGGGACCGTTTTACGGCTTCAACCGGGCGGGCGCGAAGGTGTCCGAAGGCGTCATCCGCAATTGGTGGCGTCAGGGCATGATGGGTGGAATCAAGGCTCAATACGACTGCATCAAGGCCTTCTCGGAAACGGATTTCACCGAAGACTTGAAGAAGATCACGCAACCGGCGCTGGTCCTGCATGGTGACGACGACCAGGTCGTGCCATACAAGGATGCCGGCGTGCTGTCCGCAAAGCTGCTCAAGAACGCGAGGTTGAGAATCTATCCGGGCTACCCGCACGGGATGCTGACGACCAATGCGGATGTCATCAACGCGGACATTCTGAAGTTCATCAAGAGCTAAAGGTCAAGGCGGCCTCTCCAGCAAGAGGCCGCCTGTTTCCGATACCGCGCCGATCTGTCGATCGGGCTCACTCTGCCGGGAGCGCGTCGGTGACGAGAACGATCTTGCCAATGTGCACGCCGGAATCGATCAACTCGTGAGCCCCGCGCGCGTCCTTCAACGGGAAGGTCTTGTAAACCTGGGGTTTGACCATTCCCGCCTGGATCAACGGCCAGACATGCATCTCCAGTTCACGAATAATTTCCGCTTTCTCGTTGGGTGTTCGTGAGCGCAGCGTCGAACCGATATGCGTCAGGCGTTTCGTCATCATCGGCCACAGATCGAGGTCTTTGGCGGGGCCTTTCAATACACTCACCTGCAGGATGCGGCCGTTCATTGCAGCGATCGTGTAATTACGTGCGACGTAGTCTCCGGCAATGATGTCGAGAATGACGTCGACACCGTTTCCATTCGTGAACTCGTTCACCTTTTCGACGAAATCCTCGTCCCGGTAATTGATCGCGTGATTGGCCCCAAGACGCAGGCTGGCCTCGCGATGAACCTCCGATCCGACGGTGGTCATGACCTTCGACGCACCGAATGCTTTGGCTAGCATTGTCGCCGTGGTGCCGATACCTGAAGCGCCGCCATGGATGAGAACCGACTCGCCGGCTTGTAATTTGCCGCGCTGAAAAAGATTGAGCCAGACCGTCATGAACGTTTCCGGCATTGCCGCGGCTTCGACGACACCAAGTCCCTTCGGGAGCGTCATGGTGACCCGGTGATCGGCCACTGCATATTCGGCATAACCACCACCGGTAACGAGCGCGCACACGACATCGCCGCGCTTGAAGCGCTTCACTGCGCTCCCCACGTCGATGACCTCGCCCGCGATCTCGAGGCCCGGGATGTCCGATGCGCCCGGTGGCGGATTGTAGAAGCCCTTGCGCTGGAAGACATCGGGACCGTTGACGCCAGCGGCGTGAACGCGGATCAGGACCTGTTCGTCGGTGGGGCGCGGCACCGGACGTCGGGCTGGAACGAGTACGTCGGGACCGCCGGGATGGACGATTTCGATCGCGGTCATTTCGGTAGGAGGTGTGAAAGCGTCAGCAGGCATTGCGTTTCTCGGATAGATTTGGAGTGACGACTGCGTGCCGGCCCGACTCCGGGCCGGAAGCAGTAGTACGATTCGGAACAGCGGCATTGTCGCGTCGTACCTCCGCGTACGAGCTTCACGGCCCGGCACTTGCCATGTCGGGCCGAACAGCGATAGTCATCGCCACTGGATGCGAGCGGACAGGGCCGGTTCCCCCGGCAGCCCGCTCGCATCGATGTACCACCGCTTTTTGTCAGGCGAGATCGAATCGATCGAGATTCATCACCTTGACCCAGGCCGCCACGAAGTCACGAATGAACTTCGCCTCGCCGTCTGCACTCGCATAGACTTCGGACAATGCCCGCAGCACGGCATTCGAACCAAACACCAGATCCACGCGCGTACCGGTCCACTTCAGCTCACCGGTCCGACGGTCACGTCCTTCATAGGTGTCTTCGCCGGCAATCGGCTTCCATTCGGTCGCCATGTCGAGCAGGTTGCGGAAGAAATCGACGGTCAGCGTTTCGGGCTGGTCGGTAAAAACGCCGTGTTTTTCGTCGCCGGTTTGGACGTTCAACACGCGCAGTCCGCCGACGAGCGCCGTCATCTGTGGGGCGGTCAGCGTCAACAGTTGCGCCTTGTCGATCAGCAGCGCTTCGGCCGGCACCGCGAATTTGCCCTTGACGAAATTACGGAAACCGTCTGCGACCGGTTCGAGCACCGCGAAGGAGTGCGCGTCGGTCTGTTCCTGAGAGGCGTCCATCCGGCCGGGCGCGAACGGCACAACCACGTCGTGGCCAGCGCGCTTCGCCGCCTGCTCGATGCCGGCGCCGCCGGCCAGTACGATCAGATCGGCCAGCGAAATCTTCTTGCCGCCAGGCTGCGTGCTGTTGAACTCGCCCTGAATGCGCTCGAGAACTTTCAGAACCTTGGCCAATCGTGCGGGCTCGTTGACGGCCCAGTCCTTCTGCGGCGCGAGGCGGATACGCGCGCCGTTGGCGCCGCCGCGCTTGTCCGAGCCGCGGAATGTCGATGCCGACGCCCATGCGGTGGACACGAGCTCGGCCACGGAAAGCCCCGAGGCAAGGATCGTCTCCTTGAGCGGGGCAACGTCCGTGTCGTCGACGAGCACATGATCGACCGCAGGAATCGGATCCTGCCAGATCAGCTCTTCGGTCGGCACGTCCGGCCCGAGGTATCGGGCGCGCGGTCCCATGTCGCGGTGCGTGAGCTTGAACCACGCGCGCGCGAACGCGTCGGCGAACACGTCGGGGTTGTCCATGAAATGACGCGAGATCTTCTCGTAGACGGGGTCGAAGCGCAGCGAGAGATCGGTGGTCAGCATGGTGGGCAGCAGCTTTTTCGACGGATCGTGTGCATGCGGGATCGTCGGTTCGGCGTTTTTCGCCACCCACTGGTGAGCGCCTGCGGGGCTCTTCGTGAGTTCCCATTCGTATCCGAACAGGTTCTTGAAAAAGCCCATGCCCCATTGAGTCGGCGTGTCGCTCCACGTGACTTCGAGGCCGCTCGTGATCGTGTCCGCGCCTTTGCCGGTGCCAAAGCTGTTCTTCCAGCCAAGCCCTTGCTGCTCGAGACCGGCAGCCTCGGGTTCCAGACCGACGTTGTCGGCCGGACCCGCGCCGTGCGTCTTGCCGAAGGCATGACCACCGGCAATCAGCGCCACGGTTTCTTCGTCGTTCATCGCCATGCGTCCGAAGACCTCCCGGATGTCGTACGCTGCCGCGACGGGATCGGGATTGCCGTCCGGACCTTCCGGATTCACGTAGATGAGGCCCATCTGCACCGCGGCAAGCGGATTTTCGAGGTTGCGCCCGGCGTTGCCACCGTGTTGCGATTCGCAGGCGCCGCCCTTGTCGTAGCGCAGGTCGCCGCCAAGCCAGGTCGTCTCGCTGCCCCAGTAGACGTCGCGATCCGGCTCCCACGTGTCCTCGCGGCCACCGGCGTAGCCGAAGGTCTTGAATCCCATCGTGGTAAGCGCAACGTCACCCGTGAGAATCAGCAGATCGGCCCACGAGATCTTCTGACCGTACTTCTGCTTGATCGGCCACAGCAGGCGGCGAGCTTTGTCGAGACTCACGTTGTCCGGCCAGCTGTTGAGCGGCGCGAAGCGCTGCTGGCCGCGCCCGGCGCCGCCGCGCCCGTCGCCCATGCGATAGGTGCCGGCACTGTGCCAGGCCATCCGTACGAATAACGGACCGTAGTGGCCGAAGTCCGCCGGCCACCAGTCCTGGGAGTCGGTCATCAGGGCAGCCAGATCTTTCCTGAGCGCGTCGAGGTCGAGGCTGTTGAAGGCTTCGGCATAGTTGAAGCCAGGGTCGAGCGGGTCGGTTTTACTCGAGTGCTGGCTGAGCAGATCCAGGCGCAATTCGTTTGGCCACCAATCGCGATTGGTCGTGCCGCCGCCGTTGGCATGGTTGAATGGGCACTGCCCTTCGTTCGACATAAGCACCTGTATGAGGACGTGTGGGTGTATCGCTATGCACGGAGCGGTCGCCGGGAGCAATGCTCCCGCGTGCTGTGAGCCGCGCGAACGGACACTTGAATAATGTGTGAGTGTTTCTCGGGGAGGCAGTGTGCTTTCCCGGAAGGAGGCAGGCGGGTGCCGGGCGTGTTTCTTTTCCGGCACCCGTCGCGATTACCCTCGCAGGAACGCGAGCAGATCGGCGTTGATCGTGTCGGCGTTGGACGTAGGCATGCCGTGCGGGAAGCCCTTGTAGGTCTTCAGCGTGCTGTTCCGAGCGAGCTTCGCCGACAGCAAGCCGGAATCGGCATAGGGGACGATCTGATCGTCATCACCATGCATCACGAGCACGGGAATCGTGGTGCTCTTCAGGTCCTCGGTAAAGTCGGTCTGCGAGAACGCGACGATGCCGTCGTAATGCGCCTTGGCGCTGCCCATCATGCCTTGGCGCCACCAGTTCCAGATCACGCCTTGCGACGGTTTCGCGCCGGCACGGTTGTAGCCGTAGAACGGGCCGGCCGGAACGTCGTAATAAAACTGAGCACGGTTCGCGGCCAGTTGCGCCTGCAGGTTATCGAACACGTCCTTCGGCAGGCCGCCCGGGTTCTTGTCTGTCTTGACCATCAGCGGCGGCACAGCGCTGATCAGCACGGCCTTCGAGACGCGGTCTTCGCCATGACGGGCGACGTAGTGAATGACTTCGCCACCGCCGGTGGAGTGGCCGACATGAACCGCGCCTTGCACGCCGAGATGGTTCACGACAGCGGCGACGTCGTCCGCGTAATGATCCATGTCATGACCGTCCCACACCTGGCTGGAGCGTCCGTGACCGCGGCGGTCATGCGCGATGACCCGGTACCCGTGCGACAGGAAAAAGAGCATCTGGGCATCCCAGTCGTCCGCGCTGAGCGGCCAACCGTGATGGAAGAAGATGACCTGCGCGTCGCGCGGACCCCAGTCCTTGTAGAAGATCTGAACGCCATCCTTTGTTGTGACGTATCCCATGATCAGCACTCCTTTTCGATATTCAAGTTGACAACCAGTGACGTGTACGGCGATCGTTGCTGCTCGGTAGCGGGCGACTCCTTTTGTGACGGTGACTGACGAAACGGCAACGTGACGATGGCGCTGGGATCCGGTCACTCTGCCGGCGACGCGCAGGCCGACGTCACCATTTGCGGCCTGGGTGAGACAATGCGCTCCGTTTGTTGAGACAATTCGAAATACTCGGTAGGCCGCGAGGCGGTCGCTTGCCCCCGAGTCAGTCGGGCTTCACCATGTAGTCGCCGGTCAACTTTAGGATTAAAGTCAACGTTAATGTCAATAGTTTTTTGGGGTGTGGCGTGAAAATCGGAGAGTTGGCGAAGCGCAGTGGTCTGACGGCCTCACGTATTCGTTTCTACGAGGCAGAGGGATTGATCAGGGTGGTGGAGCGCCAAGCGAATGGCTATCGGGAGTATCCCCCGGAGGCGGAAATTCTCCTGGGGTTGATCTCGATCGCGCAGCAGGCGGGGTTTACGCTCGAGCAGATTCGACAACTGCTACCGGTCGGCCCGGGCGCATGGGATCATCGCGCATTGCTCGATGCACTCAAGCAGAAGGTGGAGGAGATCGATGGCATCCGCAAGCGTCTCGACCATACCCGGGCCCAACTTGTCGTCGCGATCGCGAGTATCGAGGACAGGCCGGACGGAATTGAATGTGTCGACAACAAGAAGCGCGTGCTGGACCGTCTCCGCGAAGCAGGAATTACGCCTGATTTAGGCAAGCCCGACGGTTCCACCACCGGCTGATCCCCACACCTGCCGAGCAAGCGCGCCGTGCGGCGAGCGCGCTTGCCTTCCAGCGCGCCGACTGGGATATCCGTTCCGGATCCGTCAGTGACTGACCAAACGCCGCAGCCGGAGGTCCCCGTCGTCCGTTCGGTTCGGGATTCGCATAAGCCAGCGGCTGCGGCGTAGACCACGCGTATCGATTCATTCCGATTCGTTGCGAAGTACTTGACCTTAAAGTCATATTCAATCTTAGAGTGATTGTTGCCGGCTGTTAATCGGTATGCCTTTTCAGGCTCGCCTGCCGGTTCAATCACCGAGAAAGGTCAACGAATATGGATAAGCGGTTCATTCAGGTCGAGTTTGGCGAGCACAAGGTCGAGGTGCCTGCCGGCGGCTACTATGACCGTTACCGGATGAACCCGGATCTCGACGAGGTGGCGAGAGACCCTGCCGCAGGAAACATCGATTTTTTTCGCAGGATCCCGAAGCGGCTCGTCACATCCACGGTTGGTCCGACGTGGGCGCCGAACTTCTACTACCGCTCAAGTAACGTTCAGCTGCTGTTCCTGGCGCCTGCCGATCGATTGCGTGCAATGTTGCCGACGCCTCTCGAGCCACTGCGCGCCTATCCGGGCCATGGACTCGTGGCGTTGACCTTCTTCTCGTATTCCGTTTGCGATAACGACCCCTACGACGAAGTTTCCGTAGCGGTGGTGATCCGCCGGCCGGGGGCGCGGGGGCCCCATGCGCCGGAACTGCTCGCTTCCATGCGACGCCGCATGTTGGGCGCAAAGTAATAATGAGCCACTTCGCGCGAAGTAAATCTGAGCCACCTTTCAGTACAGTCAGCCTTTTGCGCGCAAAGGCTGGCGATGCTCCAGAAGGAACAGTGGATGCAAATCCATGTGCTCAAAGCCCAAGGCGTATCGGAGCGCGAGATCGCGCGGCGCCTGGGTATTTCTCGCAACACGGTGGCGCGGTACCTGTCGGCCGAGGACGTGCCGCGCTACAAGCCGCGTGAACCGCGGCCAACCAAGCTCGGAGCGTTCGAGGCGTACATCCTCGATCGCATGAGCGCCGCAGCACCCGAGATCATCGCTGCGCCGGCGCTGCTGCGCGAGCTGCGTGCGCGCGGCTACGAGGGCCAACTGCGAAGCCTGCAGGCTTTCATGAACGCGCATAAGTCCGTGCCCAAGCCAGACCCGGTCGTGAGGTTCGAGACCGAGCCTGGCCGGCAGATGCAGTGCGATTTCGTGGTCTTCCGCCGAGGCACCGACCCGCTTTACGCCTTCACCGCCACGCTCGGGTTTAGTCGGTGGCGCTGGGCACGCTTCACCACCGATGAACGCGCCGAGACGCTGGTCGCCTGTCATCATGCGCTGTTCGAAGCCTTGGGTGGCGTTCCTCGCGAGATCCTTTACGACAACGCCAAGACTATCGTTGTCGAGCGCGATGCATATGGCGACGGTCAACACCGCTGGCACGCCGGCATGCTCGATCTGGCCAAGCGGTACGGCTTCCTACCCAGACTGTGCCAACCGTACCGCGCGCAAACCAAAGGCAAGGTCGAGCGATTCCACCGCTACCTGCGTGGCAATTTCTATGTGCCGCTGGCGAGCCGGCTCAAGCAATCCGGCTTGATGCTCGATGCCGTGACTGCGAACGTCGAGGTGAGTAAATGGCTGCGCGACGTGGCTAACCAGCGAGTGCATCCGGTTACAGGGCTGGCACCCGCGATTCTGTTGGAGCAACGCGAACGGGCTTGCTTGCGCGATATGCCGGGTTACGCGGTGCCCCGATTGCCGGCTCGTGCCGTCGCTCGGCCACGCGTTGATCCAGCAATGTCGATCCAGCACCCGTTGTCCGTCTACCAGCAATTACTGACCGAGGTGCGCGCATGAACTTGCAGCAGGAACGCATCGACGGGCACTGCCAGAGTTTGAAGCTCGAGGGGCTCATGCACCGATACGTCGCTCTGGCCAGCGACGCGGCGGCCAAACAATGGAGTTTCCTCGATTTCCTCGAGAACGCGCTCGCGCACGAACGAGAGACGCGGCAAGTTCGTTCGCGGCAAACACTGGTGCGCATGGCGGGGTTCCCCGCTCTCAAGACACTGGATGACTACGACTACAGCTTCGCCGTCGGGGCCCCGCGCAAGACGATCGACGAGCTCGCCACCCTGCGCTTCATCGAACGGGGCGAGAACGCCGTGTTGCTTGGCCCGTCAGGCGTGGGCAAGACGCATCTCGCGATAGCGATCGGATACGCTGCAACGCAGGCCGGCATCAAGACGAAGTTCATTACGGCGGCGGATCTAATGTTGCAGCTCGAGGCCGCACGCCGACAGGAGCGATACGACGCCGTACTTCGACACAACATTCTCGGCCCGAGGTTGCTCATCGTCGACGAGATTGGCTATCTGCCACTCTCGGGAGATCAGGCCAGCCACTTCTTCCAGATCGTCGCCAAACGCTACGAGCGCGGTTCAATGATCCTGACCAGCAACCTGCCGTTTGCGCAGTGGGACGAGACCTTCGGTGGCAACACCACACTGACTGCAGCGATGCTCGACCGCATCCTGCACCATGCCCACATCATCCAGATCAAAGGAGACAGCTACAGACTGAGACAGCAACGTCAAGCCGGTCACGTCTCGTCATCGAAGAAGTAACGACTGGCTCAGTTTTACTTTGCGCGATCAGGCGCGAAGTGGCTCAGATTTCAAATGCGTTTGACACCGCAGCTTCCACGCGCATGTTCTTGCGCTGCCGGTGACCACGGAAATCGCGCGGGTGCGCGGACTGTATGGATATCAGTTGCCAAAATGGCGCACGGAAATCGGCGTGCACATCGGCGCCGACGTAAAAGCCAGCATCGCCGGTCCCGGCGGCAAGCCGGACCTGACCTTGCGTGCGCCGCTTCCCGAGTTGCGCAATGTTCCGTCGCAGTCGCATATGGCGACGGCAACCATGATCAACCGGATCGACGGCGAGTGGCACCAGACACTGGTGCAGACCAACATGCTGTCGTTCGTGCAGCGACTCTTTCCGCGCGACGTCGAACTGTCGCGGCACGGCGGGCCGTTGAGTCAGCTGCTTGACGGACTCGGAGCGTCCACCGTGCTTCGTATGGACGTCGTCAAGGACGCGCAACTGGTCCTGAACATGCCCACCCGTCTGGGCACTTTCGCACCCAAGACATGAAGATAGGGGATCTGGCGGAGCGTACTGGCCTGACGCCGTCGCGCATCCGCTTCTATGAACGCATCGGCCTGTTGACGGCCGTCGAGCGGCAACCCAACGGCTATCGGATCTATTCGCCGGACGCTGTGGTCGTGCTCGGTCTGGTCACGGCAGCACAAAAGGCCGGCTTCAGCCTGGACGAGATCCGCATGTTGTTGCCGCCCGACCTCGTGCAGTGGCAGCGCGGTGCGCTGCTCGAGGCGCTCCGTCATAAGGTGCGGGATATCGAGACCATGCAGGTGAAGCTGGCGCAGAACAAGGTGCATCTCGTGTCGTTGATGGCCGAGATCGAGGCCAAGCCCGACGAGATCGATTGCAGCGCCAATGCAACGCGCCTGTTGTCGCAGATGCAGTCGAGGGAACTGGACGGTGCGGCCCGAACGAAGGGCGCCGGCAAGGCCGGACGCCGCCGACCGTCCGGAAAAGGCTAGGCGAGGATGTCCGCTGGCGTCCCGGGCTGCCTGCCGTTACAGGAGAGCCGCGACCTGCTCGGCCGTTGCTTTTGCCGATTGGGGATTCTGCCCTGTTACCAAGCGGCCATCTGTAACGACTTTCGACGTGAACGGCAGCAACGCTTTTTCGTAAAGTGCGCCGCGCCTCACCATCTCTTCCTCGGCGTTGTAGGGCACTTTCTTCGCGACGCCCGCAAGCACCTCCTCCACCCACGAGTAGCCGGTGAGGCGGCGGCCGGCGACGAGCAGTGTGCCGTTGGCGAGTCTCGTATTCAGCAAGCCGCAGTAGCCATGGCATACGGACGACACGATACCGCCGCGCTCGTAGATGTCTCGCGTGAGCCGTTGAAGTCCGGCATCGTCGGGAAAGTCCCACATGACGGCGTGCCCGCCCGTGAAATAGATCGCATCGAAATCCGCCGGATCGATCTGATCGGGGCTTGCCGTCGTCGCCAAAAGCTTCTGGCGGTCCTTGTCGTTCAGCCACTCCTTTACCGAGGCATCGGCGAGCGGCCATTTCAGCGAGCGAGGTTCCAGCGGGGACTCGCCACCCCTGGGGCTGACGAGGCGCTGGTCGTACCCGTGTTCGGCGAAGACGTGCCACGCATGGGTCAGTTCCGACAACCACAGGCCGGTCGGCTCGGATTGATCCGCGTAGTTGGCGACATTGCTGACAACGTGAAGTATGCGTTTGGTCATGGTGAGTCTCCCTTCATCGGTCACAGGCGATAGCCGCGAACATGTCGCCCTTTGCCTGATGCCACAAGCGTGACCATGGGCTCGTAGCGCATGCCATGGCAAACCATAACCTTCAAGTTAAGTCTATGGTCAAGCTTTTTTGCGTTCCTTCGGCTGAGCAGTGCTTCGCGCTGACCACATCATTCGGCGGTATCGATGCAAGCACGTGACTCTCATGTGCACGTTATCGGTCGAGGGCGAGCTGAGGAGTCCAGGGAGCTTCGTTCCCGACGTCACGCCAGGTCGTTCATCATGAACGCACCGATGAAGGCGATCATGCGTAGGCGCCGACGCGGAAGTGCGATTCAGATAGCGTCGGTGCAAACTGCAATGCGGTCGATGGACGGGCACTGGACGGCAACAGTCGCCTTCCGGAGTACGCGGTGCCCGCCTGGGTCTGCCGTTATCAGGAGCCGCAGTCTGCTCGGCTGGCGTCCTTGTGGATTGCGTATTCTGGCCGGTCACCGTGCGACCAGCCAAAAGTTATTTGCGTCCGGGCGCTTGACATTAAAGTTTGGTTTGACCTTAAGGTGCGGGTAGTAGGCTGGGCCATTGTGATACGAGGCAAGGAAGCGATACATGGATCTTGACGTCAACCACCAACGGGTCAACGTCGACTGCGACCCGGCTACCCCGTTGCTGTGGGTGCTGCGTGACCACCTGAACCTGACGGGCACGAAATTCGGCTGCGGCGTCGCTGCCTGCGGCGCGTGTACCGTGCATCTGGATGGTACGGCGGTACGATCTTGTGTCCTGCCCGTGGCAGCGGTCGCCGGCAAGCGTATCACCACGATCGAAGGGTTGGCGGAATCGCCGGAGAAACGCCATGCGTTACAGCAGGCGTGGGTCGACGAACAGGTACCTCAGTGCGGCTATTGCCAGTCCGGCATGCTGATGGCGGCGGCAGATCTGTTGACGAGACAGCCCGATCCGACTGACGCCGATATCGACACGGCGATCACCAACCTGTGCCGTTGCGGGACCTATCCGCGCGTGCGCATAGCGATCAAGCGTGCGGCGAAAGTGCTGCGGGACGGCCACGCATGAGCGCCGACACCAGGATTGCACGCCCTGGGCGGCGCCGATTTCTGCTGGGGGCGGTTGGCCTTGGCGGTGCGCTGGTGGTGGGCTGGGGCGTGATGCCTCCACGCAGCCGGCTCGGTGATCCCGCGGTGTTTCCCGAAACGTCCGGTCAGATTGCCCTGAATGGCTGGATCAAGATCACCTCGGAAGGCAATGCGATCCTGGCCATGCCGCGTGTCGAGATGGGGCAGGGAATCCACACTGGGCTGTCGATGTTGGCCGCGGAGGAACTCGATATTCCGCTGACGCGGGTGAGCATCGAGTCATCGCCGATCGAACGCATCTACGGTAATGTCGTCGCAATGGGCGACAGCTCGCTGCCGCTGCATCCGGACGACGCGGACAAGCTCTGGGCGCGCGCACTGCATTGGATCATGGCCAAGAGCGCGCGCGAAATCGGTCTCATCATCACCGGCGGCAGCAGCAGCATGGCCGACGGGTGGCAACCCGTGCGCGAGGCCGCCGCAACCGCGCGCGCCACGCTGGTGGAGGCAGCCGCGCGCGAATGGGGCGTGCAGTCGACGCTGGTGACGGTGCGGGAAGGGCAACTCATCGGGCCGGGCGGAAAGCAGATGCCTTTCAGCGCGGTCGCGCAGAAGGCACGCGAGATTGCTCCGCCGTCCAATGTCACGCTCAAGCCCGCTTCGCAATATCAACTGGTGGGCAAGCCTGCGCCGCGCAACGACATCGCCGCCAAGACGGATGGCAGCGCCCGCTTCGCCATCGACGTGAGGCCGTCCGGCATGCTGTATGCCGCTGTCGTTATGTGCCCGATATTCGGCGGCAAGCTCAAGACCTTCAACGCGAAAGCGGCCCTTGTGATGCCCGGCGTGCGGTATGTCGTGCCGTTCGACGGCTCGACGGGCGGCGCTCCGGGCGTCGCCGTGGTGGCAGACCATTACTGGCAGGCACGCCAAGCCCTTGGGGCACTCGAACCCGAGTGGGACAATGGCCCACATGCCACCCTGGATTCGGCTGACATCCATCAACAACTCGTCGGCGCGCTGAACAGCGACAAGGGGAGCTTCACCTACCGTTCGACGGGTGATGGGCTGAAGGCCTTTGAGAATGCACAGGGTGCGACCATTGTCGAGGCCGAATACAGTGCGCCGTATCTTGCGCATGCCACGATGGAGCCTATCAACTGCACGGCGCAGGTGACCAAGAATCGAGTGCAGCTTTGGGCACCCACGCAGGTCGCCACGCTGGCCCAACTGGTCGCAGCCCGCGCGGCAGGCGTGAGCCGCGACCAGGTACACATCGAAATCCCGCTCATCGGAGGCGGCTTCGGGCGACGGTTGGAGTCGGACTTTGTCGGGCAGGCGGTGACGATCGCCGCCAGGACGGCAGGCCGCCCGGTGCAGGTGATCTGGTCGCGCGAAGATGACATCAAGCACGACTTCTACCGCCCCCAGGCCATCGCACGGCTGAAGGCTCGCGTCGAGAACGGCAGGGTGACGGCCATCGCCTCGCGCAGTGCGGGCCAGTCGATCCTGGCAGGCGAGTTGGAGCGCCTGTTCGGTGCGCCGTCGCTCGACATTGACCGCTATACGGCCGAAGGTTTGTTCGACCAACCGTATGAGATCGAGCACGAACACATTGCGCATCTGGTGGTCGACTTACCGGTACCCATCGGGTTCTGGCGCAGCGTCGGCCACTCGTACACGGGGTTCTTCCTCGAAAGTTTCCTGAACGATGTGGCTGCCGCCGCCAAGCTCGATCCGCTGGCGATGCGGCGAGACTTGCTCAAAGCGCATCCGCGTGAGCGGAAGGTGCTCGACATCGCGGCGCAGACGGCAGGCTGGGGCCAGCCGCTCGCGCCCGCCGCCGATGGCGCACCGCGTGCGCGCGGGCTGGCGCTGCACAACGCATTCGGCTCCGTGGTGGCACAGGTGGTGGAGGTGTCGCTCAAGGATGGCAAGCCACGTGTGCATCGCGTCGTCTGCGTGGCGGACTGTGGAACGGTGGTCAACCCCGGCATCGTCGCGCAGCAGATGGAAGGCGGGATCATCTTCGGGCTGAGCGCTGCGTTGTACGGCCAGATTCAGATCAAGGACGGACGGGTCATTCAATCCAACTTCCCCGACTATCCGGTCTTGAAGATGGCGGAGGCGCCAGCGATCGAAATCCACGTCGTGCCGAGCACGGCCGAACCGACCGGGGTCGGTGAAATTGCCGTGCCTCCGGTCGCGCCAGCCGTGGCGCACGCCGTCGCGCAACTCACCGGCAAGTCGGTGCGGCAGTTGCCGATGGTGTAGGTCAGAAATTCGCGAGGCAAGGCACTGTGGAGGTTTTGGGCAAGCTCGAAGAACGTCGAGCTTGCCGAAGCAGTCTGCTAACCACGGGTGTCTGAGTGAGTTTTCAACGTGGTTCGCCGCTGATTGAAGGCCTAGGACGCTACACACGAAGCTCGCGGCATTAACGGACCCACGGTGAATCGCAACTGCGTTACGTCGGGCTGTCGAGAGCAAAGCAACTGTTGCACCTTATCGGTGATGAAGATGTCGCGTCTTTCTTCACACCTGCCACGACCTGGTCTCCTAGGTTGCAGCGCCCATGCTGGCGTGCCGGCATGCTCTCCTGGTCTCGATGACAACGTCATGCCGGAATTTTCCACTTCCAAACGGGACAGTCTTGTGGACCCAGGCTAGGGTCGGTTTCAACTTGAACGAAAAAATTCCAAGTTGGACGCATCTCGACAGTCGGGTCGGACTGATAGACCGTCGGTCTCACGCTTGCTCTCGTGAAATTGTCATGCTAGTTTTTCATGAAATTTCTCGGCGTAATTTTCACGGGAGTCCGCATGTTCGTGCAGTCCGACCGTCACGTCGCAAGCTACTACGCCGGCACCTACCCGGCGCCGATCCCGCATCGGCCGGTGCTGGACGAACGCGTCGACGCCGACGTGCTGGTCGTTGGCGCGGGTTTCAGCGGGTTGCATACGGCGCTGCGGCTCGCGCTTGCCGGCAAGCGCGTCGTCATGCTGGAAGCGAGCCGCGTCGCGTGGGCCGCATCGGGCCGCAACGGCGGACAGGCGCTGCTCGGCTGGTCGTGCGACATGCAGCCCCTCGAGGATGCGCTCGGCCGCGACGGCGCGCGGCTGCTGTGGAACAGCATGCGCTGGGCGGCGGCCGAGGTGCGCGAACTGCCGGCGCGGCACGGGTTCGACATCGACTACCGGCCCGGCAGCCTGTGGGCCGCGGTGCGGCCGCGGCGCGTCGCGATGCTGGCGCAGGCGCGCGACGAGGCGGCCGAGCGCTGGGGCTACGATCGGTTGCGCGTGATCGGGCGCGACGAGATGCCTGAATGGATCGGCGGCACGCGCTATCTGGCCGCGCTTCACGATCCGGAGGCCGGCCACCTGAACCCGCTGAAGCTCGCGCTCGGCCTCGCGCAGACGATCGAGCGCGCGGGCGGCCGCATCTTCGAACAGAGTCGCGTGCTCGACTGCCGCGAGACGGCCGGCGGCCACGTCGCCCGCACGACGCGTGGCGAAGTGCGGGCGGACGTGCTGGTGCTCGCCTGCAATGCGTACGTCGACCGGCTCGACCGCGATCTCGCGCGCCGGCTGCTGCCGGTCGGCACGTATCAGGTCGCAACGGCGCCGCTCGCACCCGACGTCGCGCGTGCGCTGCTGCCGCGCAACAGTTGCGTGATCGACAACCAGTTCGTGCCCGACTACTTCCGCCTGAGCCCCGACAACCGGCTGCTGTTCGGCGGCGGCTGCACGTATCTCGGCGGCATCCCGGCCGATATCGCGGCGGCGACGCGCCCGCACCTCGAACGCGTGTTTCCGCACCTGGCCGGCGTGCCGCTCGACTACGCGTGGGGCGGTCACATCGACATCAGCATGCGCCGCACGCCGGACATCGGCCGCCACGGGCAGCGCTTCTGGCTGCAGGGTTTTTCGGGGCACGGCGTGCTGCCGACGCTCGCCGGCGCGCGCGCGGTGGCCGACGCCGTGCTCGGCGACACCCGTCTGCTCGCGCAGTACCAGCGCATCCGCAACCCGCGCTTTCCCGGCGGCGGCCGGCTGGCCGCGCCGCTCGAGGCGATCGGCAAGGCCTGGTACCGTTTGCGCGATACCGTTTGATTGCACCGGAATCCATCATGAACGAACAGGAAGAGATAGAAAGTCTGGCGATCCTGATCCGCGACCTGCGCAAGCATCGCAAGGTCACGCTGAACGATCTCGCCGAACGGATCGGCCGCTCGGTCGGCTTTCTGTCGCAGGTCGAGCGCGGGCTGTCGCGTCCGACGGTCGCGGATCTCACCGCGATCGGCGAGGCGCTCGGCGTGCCGACCACCTATTTCTACAGCCTGAGCAAGCCGCGCAGCGTGCCGTGGGTCACGCGGCCCGACGAACGCCGCACCGTGTATTACGCGGCCGGCATTACCGACATCCTCGTGTCGCCGAACATGCGGTCGCGTTTCTCGATCCTCGAAAGCCATCTCGGGCCGGGCGCGAGCAGCGGCGAGCGGCCGGTCGACGACAGCGACGAGCAGGGCGGCTTCGTGCTCGAAGGAGAACTGACGATCTGGATCGACGGCGACGACACGCCGGTCACGCTCGGCCCGAACGATGCGTTCCAGCTGCCCGCGCACAAGCGCTTCCGCTACGCGAACCTGACCGACGCGCCGACGCGCGTGATCTGGGTATTCACCTGAGTAGTCAGCGGGGCGGGCGGTGTTGGAGGCGGCCCCGCCGCGCAGCCTGTTTGCAGTACTGATCGAGATGCGGCATGTGTTGCCCCGTGCGTCGCATGAATCCGGATCGCCGCGCCGCGGCACCGCCATACAAGACATGGAAAGGATGAGACATGGCTGACGTCGTTCCCGCGCTGGTCAGTGAAGTCCGCGCATTCCGGCAGGCGCACCCCGAGATCCGTTATGTCGACCTGATCTGCCTCGACCTGCCCGGGCACTTCTACGGCAAGCGCTATCCGATCGATGCGCTCGAGAAAGTCGCATCGGGCTCGCTGCTGAAGCTGCCGCAGAACTGCGTGCTGCTCGGCACGCAGGGCGGCCTCTACAAGATCGGCGACTACTGCTTCAACGACGGCGATCCCGATGCGCCGCGCCGCCTGATCCCCGGCACGCTGAAGCCCGTGCGCTGGGAGCGGCAACCGCTCGCGCAGATGCTGATCAGTTCCGATGGCACCGATTCCCCGATCGAATTCGAGCCGCGCGAGGTGCTCGCACGCGTGCTGCGGCGCTTCGCGGCGCGCGGCATCCGGCCGGTCGTCGCATTCGAGCTCGAGTTCTACCTGTTCGCCGCGCAGCTCGCGGACGGGATGCCGCAGTATCCGCGCGACCGCCTGAGCGACGACCGCGACGATCAGCCGAACATGCATATCGAGCGCCTGTCGCGTTTCTCCGACGTGCTGCACGAGATGGTCGAAGCCGCGTGCGAGCAGGGCGTCGATGCGACGGTGATCACCGCGGAGCTCGGGCCCGGCCAGTTCGAGATCAATTTCGGGCATACCGACGACGCGCTGCGCGCGGCCGACTGGTCGGCGCTGTTCTGTCGCAGCACGCGCGGTGTCGCGTTGCGGCATGGCTATCGCGCGAGCTTCATGGGCAAGCCGTATTTGCATGCGCCGGGCAGCGGCATGCACGTGCACGTGAGCCTGTATGACGACGCGGGGCGCAACCTGCTTGCGGCGGACGGGCAGCGGCCGTTGCGTCACGCGGTGGCCGGCTGCCTCGCGCTGCTGCCGCATTGCATGCCCGTGTTCGCGCCGAATCACAATGCGTTCCGCCGCTACGGGTCGATGGTCAACGCGGCGAGCCGCGCGAGCTGGGGTTTCGAGGATCGCGACGCGTGCATCCGCATTCCCGAGTCGGACGCCCGCAACCTGCGGATCGAGCACCGGCTCGCGAGTGCGGATGCGAACCCGTACCTGGTGCTCGCGGCGATCCTCAGCGGGATGGAGCACGGGCTCGATGCGCGCCTCGAACCGATCGCGCCACTCAACGAGGATCGCGGCAGCGGGATCGATTTTCCGAAGGAGATGCTGTCGTCGGTCGCCGCGATGCAGGATCATCCGGCCGTGCGCGACGGGCTCGGCAGCGAGTTCGTGATGGTGTATTGCGAGAACAAGCGGCAGGAGGAATTGGATTTCCGCAATGAGATCGGCGCGCGGGAGTATCGCTGGTTTCTGTGAGCCGATGCCGCCGTCCGCACGGCTTATCGTCCGCGCGCCTGTTCCATCGGCAGGTGCGCGCCCCACGCGTTCGTCAGCGCTTCGATTTCGGCGACCGGATCGATCCGTTGTCGAGCGCTGTCGCTTACGTCGTCGCTGAATAACAGGTGCGCGAATTCACGCGCACGCTCGGTGATCGCGGCGGTTTTCCCGCTGCGCCGCAGCGTGAACGCCGCAAGCGCCGCATCGAGATCGCCGCCGTTGGCTGAATCGTATTCGTCGAGGCACCGGGCAAGATGCCACGCATCTTCGAGCGCCTGGCAGGCGCCTTGTCCGGAGGTCGGGAGCGGCGCGTGCGCGGCGTCACCGATCAGCAGTACGTTGCCGCGGTGCCATGCGTCGACCGGATCCAGATCGTGCACGCGGATCTTCGTGAGCGTGTCCGCTGGCGTCGCACGTATCACGTCCGTGACGGGCGCCGGCCACGGCGCGAAGCGCCGTTCCAGCATCCCGCGCGGATCGTCTTCCGCCGTATCGCACCTGTCGGCTTCCGGCCATGCCGCCGCCCAGTACACGCGATGCCGGTCCAGCGCGACGATGCCGAAGCGTTCGCGCGTGCCCCAGTAATCGAATATCGACACTTCGTCGACCAGCGGCGCATTGCTTTGCGCGACGCCGATCCAGTTGACGAAGCCCTGATAGACGGGGGTGTTGTCGCCGACCACATGACGTCGCGCGACGGAGTTCATGCGGCCGTCCGCGCCGATCACGAGATCGGGGGCGATCGTCGTGCCGTTGTCGAAGCGAACGACGGCGCGACCGTCCGCGCCGGTATCGATGGCCGTTGCGCCGTGGCCGAAGTGGACCTCGATGCCGCGCGCGGCGAGGTGCCGGGTCAGCACGGCCTGCAGGTCGCGCCGCAGGATCGACACCGTCGGGAAGCCCATGCGGCGGTCGAGCGCGCCGATCTCGGTGGCCTTGAGCAGGGTGCCGTGCCGGTCGATGCGCCGCATCGCATGCAGGCGGCCGCCGGCCTCGACGATGTCCGGCAGCAGGCCGAGCTCGGTGAGGACGAAGCCGGCATTCGGCCACAGCACCACGCCTGCGCCCATCGTCGATTCCGTCGGCCTGCGTTCGTACAGCCGGATCTCGTGGCCGCGCCCGGCGAGCGCGAGTGCGGTGCTCATGCCGGCCACGCCGGCGCCCAGGATTGCAATGTTCATGACGCTCCTTGCCTGTGTCGTGCGAACGCTCGCTGGCCGCGGGTGCGTGCCCGGGCGTCGCATTGACGGGATGAGCATCGTAAATTATGGTCTCTGGCGGGATAAGCCATCGAAATCGGCAGGCTTTGATACCTAAAACGGGATAATGATGCGTAGCAAGCTGGATCTGAATGCGGTGCGTGTGTTCGTGACGGTCGTCGATGAAGGCAGCTTTGCCGGCGCCGCACGCATGCTCGCGCTGCCGGGTTCCAACGTGAGCCGTCATGTGGCGCAACTGGAGTCGCGGCTCGGCGTACGTTTGCTCGAGCGCAGCACGCGCCACCTGCGGATGACCGAGGCCGGGCGGTTGCTGCACGAGCGTGCGCGGCCGATGCTCGACGCGCTGACGCAGGCCGAATGCGAGCTGACGTCGCAGCAAACGGAATTGCGCGGCGTGCTGAAGCTTTGCGTCCCGGGCGAAATCGGGCCGCGCATGCTGGGGCCGATCGTCGCGGAATTCGCGAGCCGCCATCCGCGTGTCGAGATCGACTGCGATACCAGCCTCGCGGGCATGTCGACGCTGCGCGACGATATCGACCTGTCGATCATCGTCAATCGCGGCAAGCTGGACGACAGTGCGTTCGTCGTCAGGCCGCTCGCGAGTTTGCCGAGCGTCGTCGTGGCCGCGCCGTCACTGGTCGCGCGGGTCGGGATGCCCGGCCTGACGGAGCAGCTCCGGCAGTTGCCGTGCATCACGACGTTGAGCACGCTGAAAGGGCAGCCGTGGCAGTTCGCCGATCGCGACGGACGGATTCACAAGATTCCGGTGGCGAGCCGGTATCGCGTCAATAGCGGCGAGATGGCGGGCCTCGCGGCGGTGAACGGGATCGGCTTCGCGATTCTGGTCGAACGCGCGTGCGCGGTGGAGCTTGCCGAAGGGCGGCTGGTGCGCGTGCCGCTGGAGATGGCGCCGGCGCCGCTGCAGCTGCATGCCGCTTACGCGAGCCGGAATTCGGTCAACGCGAAGATTCGCGCGCTGCTGCAGCTGATGCAGGAACGATTGGCGACGGAGGAGGCGCTGCCGTCATCGCGACCGCTTCGGTAGGGCGCGCCAGTAGCGCACTTCCTCGATCGGCGTACCGTCGATCTCGAAGGTCTTGATGTCGTCTTCGGCGACGAAACCTTCGCGTTCGTAGAATGCTCTTGCCCGACGGTTTTTGACCAGCACCCACAGCGACACCCATGCATGACCCGCGTCGTGCAGCGCCCGGCATGCATGGTCGACCAGCCGCGCACAGATCCCTTGCCCGCAATGCGCAGGATGCAGATAGATCGCTTCGATTTCGCCCCACGCCCGGTCCTTGTCGGCGTCGCGCGTCGGGCCGTACGCGATCCAGCCGGTCGGTGCGTGGTTCGCGAACGCGAGCGCGACGCATGGCCGGCCCGCGTCGAGTACCGCGCGCCATGCGGCCGTGCGCTTTTCGACCGACAGGCCGGCGAGGAACGGGGCCGGCATGATGTCCGTGTAGGTCGCTTGCCACGACGCGACGTGGATGCCGGCGATGGCCGGTGCATCGGCGGCGGTGGCCGCGCGGATGTCGATCGTCGTCGTATTCGATGCCATGCGCCCTCCGTGTGGCCGGTTGCCGGTTGCCGGTTGCCGCGCTGCCGCCTGCCGGATTCACGTCGCCGGATCCAGGCTGGCGTCGATGGCGAAACGGTAGTGGATGTCCACGTGTGATGCGTTGCCCGGTGCGTCGGTTTTCTTCAGCACGAACTCGAACGCGGGTTCGAACCAGCCGTCGCGTGCGATTTCTCCGCCGAGGATCTCGACGTCGTACCAGCCGTTGTCGATTTCAATGACGGGCCTGCCTGGTTCGCGATAGCGCGCAAGCAGCGCATTCACCGTGTCGTCGGTGAAACGTTCGAGAATGCGCCACGTGTAGAGCATCACCGCACGATGCGCGACGCGCAATACGTACCCGCCGCGTCGATGCTGCAGGCGGCTGCCTGTCTTCAACAGTTCGGGCGTGCCGTCGTCCAGCGTGAAGATGACCGTATATGGATGATTCTCGATGCCGGCCAGCGGAATGACGATGCCTTCGAGCACCGCCTGGTCGCCGCTGTCGCCGGTCGTGAACGCCGATGCGACGTCGTCCGGCAGCCCGTGTTCGTCCTTGTAGCGTTTCAGCAGCAGAAGATCGCCGACGAGAAAGTAGTCGATCAGATCGTTGAGGACTTCGGCGAATTGATGCCGCATCGTCGTTCCTTTCGAGCAGCGTGCCGTGCCGCGACGTGCTTCGCGGCACGGCACGCGTGGCGACCTTATTCGCCGAGCTTCGACGTCACGCAGCCGGTGCTCGAGCATTCGCGCTCACGCTCGCGCAGGAACGACAGTCGCGATTGCGTCATGTCGTTCGCGCACTGGATGTCGACGAGGTAGCTGCTGCCGCGCGTTTCGCTGCACTGCGCATCGCGTTGCTTCAGCCACGCGAGCTGGCCGGCCTTCAGCGTCGCCTGCTGGTCGCCGCTCAGTTGCTTGCGCAACCGGCCGTATTCGTCGTTGAGATCGCGGTCGGACTGCGAGAACTGCGTGCTCGTGCAATAGACCTGGTCGAACGCGCTGCGCGGCTTTCCGCAGCCGGCCGCGTGCGCGGCGAACGGAACGGCGAGCGCGAGCAACGCGCAGGCTGCGAGCAGATTCTTTTTCTTCATGGTGATGCTCCTGACTGGGTGAAAACCGTTGAACGCGACGGGCGAGACCGTCGTTATTGCGGCGTCGTGCACGCGTCGATGCCGCCCGCGATCGCGGCGGACAGGCGCTGGATCGTCTCGCGGCGCGCGAGCCGCGCTTCTTCGTCCGGATTGACGATCACGCCGGCTTCGACGAGCACGGCCGGAATCGGCGCGGTGCGCAGCACGACGAGATCGTCGAAGCGGTGGATGCCGAGTTGCGGGTCGATCAGCGGACGATTCTCGCCGCGGATCGGCTGCGCGTGATACAGCGACGGCCGTTCGCCGGCCGCGACCAGCCGCTCGGCGATCGCCTTCGCACAACGCAGGCTCTCCGCATAGTGCGGATTGCGCTCCGACACGAACACCGAGAAGCCGCGGAATTCGCGCTGCCGGCCCGCGTCGATGAACTGCTGCTGCATCGAGTCGTGATGGATCGACACGAACAGGTTCGCGTCGGGCGCCTGCGTCGAGCGCTGATTGAGCGCGATCTCGCGACCGTCCGCCGACGTGCGCAGCACGCGGTCGCCGTGCGCGGCGAGTTTGTCGGCGACGGCGCCGGACAGGTCGAGGTTGTACAGATATTCGACGCGGCCGCTGGCGCCGGTGGAGCCCGGATGCGCGGGCGTATGGCCGGTGTCGACGACGATGTAGCGGCCGGACGCGGGCTCGGTAACGATCGTGGCGGCGGTGTCGGCCGCGTGCAGCGCCAGCGGCGCGCCGAGCAGCGGGGCGCACGCGAGCATGCGCGCGGCGGCGCGCACGAGCGGGCGAAGGCGTCGGAAGGTTCGGTTCGTCATTGTTGTTGTCGAGAGGGCGGACGGCGCATCGAACGGCGCGCCGCCGTCGGCCTGCTCAATGCAGTCGGAATGTCGCGCGATTATAGCGGGTGGCGGCGACGCCGCAATGACGCGCGACGGTTGTCAGGCGAGCACGCGATGTGCCGCCAGCATGCCCCAGTACGACGCTTCCTCGAACAGCGACAGTCCGGACAGGTCGGCATGCGCGAACACGACGGGGCCGTCGGCATCGCGCAGCGCGAGCAGCCCCGGCCGGCTCAGGAAGCCGACGTCGGGCGTGGCCATCGCATGGCCGCGGACGGTGATCTCGAGCGCGGTCGCATGCTTCCACAGCTCGCGTCCGTACACGGCCTGCAGGTCGATCGCCGCCTGCTCGCGCAATGCGTCCGGCTTCGCCTGCGCGAGCCAGCGGCGCGTATCGTCCGGCGTTTGCGTGCTCAATGCCTGATAGGCGGAGAACACCGAGCGCGTCGGCGGCGACATCCGGATCAACTGGTGCGTCGACACGACGTAGCCGAGCCCGGCGCCGTCGTAGACGACGTTGTCCCACGCGAGCGGCACGCCCGCTTCCTCGGCCGGCATGCCGTCGAGCAGGAAGTTGGACACGAGCCACGGCGCGCGCGGCGGCAAGTCGCGCGCGGGCTCGAAGCCATACGCGGCAAGCAGTTGCGGGAATACGCGCGCCGCGACGAACAGCGGCATCGCACATACGACACGGCGCGCCTTCAGCGTGAACGTCGACAGCGTGCCGTCGTGACCGACGCGTGCGCACAGCACGTCGACGCCGCCCGCGCGTTCGGTCGCGCGCACCGCGAAGCCATCGCGCGACCACGTGTTCGAGCCGGTGCGCGCGGCGATCGACTCGCTCAGCTTCGTCACCATCGTGTGCAGCCCGTCGGGCCAGGTCAGCACCGCGCCGTCGCTCGCATCGCCCGCATGGCCGCCGCGCGACGAGAAATAGTGCAGGCCGGCCCAGGCGGAGACATGCTCGTAGCCGGCGCCGTAATCGTCGCGGCAGCAGTAGTTCAGATACCAGTGCAGCGCCTTCGCGGTGTAACCCTCGTCGTGCAGCCACTGGCGAAACGAGCGCCGGTCGAGTGCGCGCCAGCGCGGGTCGCGCGACGATTCCGCGATCGGGATGCAGAACACCTTGCGGCCGTCGGCGCCGCGTGCGGTGCGCAGCCCGTCCGTGTACGCGAAGAAGCGCGCCTGCTGCGCGAGCGCGTCGGCGTCGAGGCCGGTGGCCGGCACGATGCCGTCCTGCCACTGTCCATCGATGAACAGGCGTTCATCCGGTGCGTGGACGAGTGCACGCTCGTCGTACACGGGGCGCGCGGAGAACGGCGCAGATTCGATCACGCCGAGATCGGCGAGCATGTCGCGCAGATGCGCGGATTCGAGCGACGGCAGCGGCAGGTAGTGCGCGCCCTTCGGATAGCCGAGCACGCCGAAACGCCCGCCGGCCGCGTTGCCGCCGAATTCGGGGCCGGCGAGCACCGTGAAGCGCGTATGGCCCGCGCGCGCGAGCTGCCATGCGCACGACAGCCCGGCCGCGCCGGCGCCGAGAATCGCGACATCCGTGTCGATCGTGCCGGACGGCGCGGGCAGCGCGGCATGGTCGCGCAGCGCATGGCCTTCGCGCATGCCGGGGTAGTCGACGCGCGGCGTCGTCTCGATCCAGCCGGTGCGGCCGCATGCGGCGAGCGACGCGGCCGCCGATGCGACGAGGAACGTGCGGCGATCCATCAGCGCAGCACGTGCTTCCAGTCGTCGTCGAAGCGGCGCACGAGCGGCTGGTCGTTGAGTTCGTTCGGCGACATCGACAGCGCCGGCATGTCGGCCGGGAAGTGGAACATCTCGGTGGCCGTTTGCGTATCGAGCCAGCGCGTCGGCACCGAGTAATGCGTCGGCACCGTGAAGTTGCGGCGCTTGCCGGCGATCACGAAACCCCAGTCGCCGAACGACGGCACGTAGCAGTGGTATGGCCACGTGTTGAGCCCGGCTTCGTGCAGCGTCGCGATGATGGTCCAGTACGCGTGCGGCGCGAAGTACGGCGAGGTCGACTGGATCACCGTGTAGCCGTTCTCCGACAGGTGGCGCGCCAGCAGCCGGAACACCGGCACCGAGTACAGGCGGCCGAGCCCGAAGTTGGTCGGATCGGGGAAATCGACGACGATCGCGTCGTACACGTCGGCATTCGATTCGAGCCAGCGCACCGCGTCGTCGTTGATCACGTGCACGCGCGGGTCCTTCAGCGCGCCCTGGTTCAGCTTGACGAGCGGCACGGACGTCGAGAACAGCTTCGTCATCGCGGGGTCGAGATCGACGAGCGTGATTTGTTCGAGGTTGCGGTGCTTGAGCAGTTCGCGCACCGCGAGGCCGTCGCCGCCGCCGAGCACGAGCACGCGCTTCGCCCACGGCAGCGCCTCGATCGTCGGGTGGATCAGCGCTTCGTGATAGCGGTGCTCGTCGCGCGACGAGAATTGCAGGTTGCCGTTCAGGTACAGCCGCATGTCGTCGTGCCATTGCGTGAGCACGATGCGCTGGTACGGCGTCGTTTCCGAATAGATCGTCTCGTCGCCGTACACGCCGTGCTCGGCCCAATGCGTGATGCGGTCCGACAGCGCGAATCCGGCGACCAGCAGCCCGATCACGAGCGATGCGCGCATCAGCTTGCCGCGCACGTTGCGGATCTCGTCGCGGAACAGGTGCGTGGTCCACAGTGCGACGAGTGCGTTCAGGAGCCCGAACAGGAAGCTCGTGCGCAGCAGGCCGAGACGCGGCGCGAGCACGAGCGGGAAGATCAGCGACACGGCCAGCGAGCCGAGATAGTCGAAGGTCAGCACCTCGCTGACGGTATGGCGGAACGCCTGGCGCCGCTGCTGGAACGCGCGCATCACGAGCGGAATCTCCATCCCGATCAGCAGGCCCAGCGCGAGCACCAGTGCGTAAAGCGCCGCACGAAACGGCGCGGCGAGCCAGGCGAACACGACGAACAGCAGCGCGGCCGACACGCCGCCGAGCAGGCCGACGAGCAGCTCGATGTCGACGAAGCGGTCGAGCACGTCGTCGTCCTCGACGAACTTCGCGAGCCACGAGCCGATCCCCATCGCGAACAGGTAGCAGCCGATCACCGACGAGAACTGCAGGATCGAGTCGCCGAGCAGGTAGCTCGACAGCGCGCTGCTGATCAGTTCGTAGCCGAGCCCGCAGGACGCGAGCACGAGAATCGACAGGACGAGCGCGCGCTTATGCAGCATCGCGCATCCGTTGTGCAGTGTTCGGCAATGTGGATATACTGGCGCGGATTTTCGTCTGGCGGCCCCGTGCGGGCCGGCCGGCGACGGGGCGGCGAACCGAGCACAAAATCCGAGGAAAAGAATGAATAGTGCCTATCTTTATGCGGTTCATTTACTGTCGGCGTTCGTGCTGCTTCTCGTGTTCGCGGCAGTGTACCTGAAGGTCACCCCGTTCGACGAACTGGCGCTGATCCGCGACGGCAACGCGGCCGCGACGCTGTCGTTCGGCGGCGCACTGATCGGTTTCTGCCTGACGCTCGCGTCCAGCATCGCGCACAACGCGACGCTCGGCGAAGTCGTGATCTGGGCCATCGGCGCGATGATCGTGCAACTGATCGCCTACGCGGTGCTGACGCGCGTGATGCCCGGCATGAATCATGCGATCGAGGATCGCAACGTCGCGATGGGCGGCCTGATGGGCACCGCGTCGCTCGTCGTCGGCATCATCAATGCCGCCTGCCTGACCTGACGCGCCACGCGTTCCGAGGAGACCGACATGAGTCTGGGTTCATTCATCCGCAAGCAGTTCATCGACGTCCTGCAATGGACGGAAGACACCGACGGCGTGCTGGCCTGGCGCTATCCGATGGAAGACCAGGAAATCCAGTACGGCGGCAAGCTGACCGTGCGCGAAACGCAGGTCGCGATCTTCGTCAACGAAGGCAAGGTCGCCGACGTGTTCCAGCCGGGCCTCTACACGCTGGAAACGCGCACGCTGCCGGTGCTCACGAACCTGAGGAACTGGGACAAATTCTTTCAGTCGCCTTTCAAGTCGGACGTCTACTTTTTCAGCACGCGGCTGCAGCTGGGCCGGCGCTGGGGCACCGCGCAGCCGGTGACGATCCGCGACCGCGAATTCGGCTTCGTGCAGCTGCGCGCGTTCGGCATCTACTCGTATCGGATCGTCGATGCGGCGGCGTTCCATCGCGAGGTCAGCGGCACGCGCGCGGCATACACGGTCGACGATCTCGAGCAGCAACTGCGCAACCTGGTCGTCACCGCGATGAGCACCACGTTCGGCTCGGCCGACGTGCCGTTCGTCGACATGGCCGCGAACCAGTCGCTGCTGTCGCAGCGTGTCGCCGAGGCATTGGTGCCGGTGTTCACGCGCTACGGGCTGGCGCTCGACGCGTTCGCGGTCGAGAGCGTGTCGCTGCCGGCCGAACTGCAGAAGGCGCTCGACCTGCGGATCGGTGCCGGGATGGCCGGCGATCTCGCGCGCGCCACGCAATACCAGACCGCTCAGGCGATTCCGCTCGCCGCGCAAAACCCGGGCGGCATCGCCGGGGTCGGCGCGGGGCTCGCCGCGGGCGCGGCGATCGGGCAGGCGATGGCCGGCCAGATCGCGGGCGCCGCGCAATCGGCACAGGCCGCACCGCCCGCGCCCGCTGCCGCGCCGGTGGCCGCCTCGCCGACCGAGAGCACCGATTATGTGCAGCGGCTCGAGCAATTGAAGGCGCTGTTCGACAAGGGCCTCGTGACCGAAGACGAATATTCGCGCGCGAAGGCCGAGATCCTCGCGAAGCTCACCCGGTAAGCGTCGCGCATGTTCCGTACCTCGTGCCCCCAGTGCGGCGCGCCGGTCGAGTTTCGCTCGGCCGCGGCGGTGATGGCCGTCTGCGCGTTCTGTCGCAGCACGCTGCTCAAGCGCGGCGCCGACGTCGAGCGCATCGGCGAACTGGCCACGGTGCTCGACGATGCGTCGCCGATCCAGATCGGCACGGCCGGCCGCTACGACAAGCGCGCGTTTACGGTGCTCGGGCGCATCCAGATGACCTACGACGCCGGTGCATGGAGCGAGTGGTACGTCGTGTTCGACGACGGCGCGTTCGGCTGGCTGTCGGATGCGTCGGGCCAGTACGCGATCACGGTGCGCGAACCCGACGATGCGTCGGGCCGCGCATGGCCCGCATTCGACACGCTCGAACCGGGCATGCGGATCGACCACGGCGGCCGCGCGTATCTGGTGTCCGACGTGCGCACCGCGCGCTGCACGGGCGGCGACGGCGAGCTGCCGTTTCGCGTCGATGCCGGCTGGGAGGCGCGCGTCGCCGACCTGCGCACGGGCAATGCATTCGCGACCTACGACTATTCCGACGCCGAACCGAACGGCGGCATCCCGGCCGTCTATGTGGGCGAGGCGCTGGAATTCGACGCGCTCGCGTTCACCGGGTTGCGCGACACCGAAAACGATACGCGCGACAAGCGCGGCGCGGAGCTGGTGCCGTTCGCGTGCCCGAGCTGCGGCGCGCCGCTGTCGTATGCACCGAACGTGGCCGACTACGTCGTGTGCGGCAGTTGTCACGCGGGCGTGCGGTGCACGGCGGAGCAGCAGACCGTGTTCGCGGCGCGGCGCAAGCTCGAATCGGTGAAGGGCGCGCTCGAACTCGGCGCGATCGGCACGTTCGACGGCGTGAAGTACACGGTGATCGGCATGATGCGCTGCCGCGTGCCGGGCGACGACGAGACGTGGGACGAGTACCTGTTGCTGAACCCGAAACGCGGCTTCCTGTGGCTCGTGCAGAGCGACGGGCGCTGGGAACGGGTGCAGGTGCTCGACCATTGGCCGACGATCGGCGGCGAATCCGGCAACGTGACCGACGACGGCAAGACCTACCGGCTGCGCGAGGAATACGAATCGGAGGTCGTCTACGTGGTCGGTGCATTCAACTGGCGCGTGCAGGCGGGCGATCGCACGTCGATCATCGACTACGGCTGGCAGAAGGACAAGCTCACGCGCGAGCGCAGTGACGCGGAGATCGTCTGGTCGCGCGCGCGCCCGCTGTCGGCCGGCGCGCTCGCCGAGCGCTTCGGCACGCCCGCGCTCGCGGCGGCCACGCCGGCGGCCGCCGGCGCCACCGAATCGATGGGCCTGTTCGGCCGAAAGGGGCCGCACAGTTTCGCGCCGCTGCCGTTCATGTTCAGCGCGTTGCTCGTGATCTTCAACATGGGCTCGCTGTTCTCGTTCACCGGCCGCTCCGTCTACGTGCTGGTCGGCCTGCTGGTGCTGTGGCTGCCGGAATGGCTGTGGAAACGGTTTGCGCCGGACGGGGGCAACGCGTGATCCGGTACATTCTCTACGGCATCTACGGCCTGATCGTCGTCACGCTGTTCAGTTGTTCTTCGATCGGCGGCAGCGGTTCGGGCGGCGGCGGGTGGGGCAGTTCGTCGGCGCGCAGCGGCTACTCGTCGTACGGGTCGCACAAATGACCGCACGCGACGGGAGCGTGTCGCCGGACGCGACGCTCGGCTCGCACGTGCTGGCCGACCTGGCCGGCATCGATGCGGCGCTGCTGCGCGACGCCGCGCGGCTCGAAGCAATCCTCACCGACGCGGCGCAACGGGCCGGCGCGCGCGTGATCGGCGCGCATTTCCATCATTTCGGCGGCGAGCATGGCGTGACGGGCGTCGTGCTGCTGGCGGAGTCGCACATCACGATCCACACGTGGCCCGAGCATCGCTTCGCGGCCGTCGATGCGTTCATGTGCGGCGCGGCGCGTGCCGCCGACGCGGTCGATGCGATCGCCGCGGCGCTCGGCACGCACGCGCAGGTCCGGCAGCAGGTGGCGCGCGGCGGGATGGCGGCCGCCTGTCGTTTCCCCGGCTTCGGCGAATCTGGCAAATAGCCGATGGCGCAGCCGGCTTACGCCGGTCAGCGCGGCAGTGCTTCGGCTTCGGCCCAGCGCTTGAACGAATCGAGACGCCGGCGGGTCTGCACGAGATAGAACGCGCCGATCAGCGGTTCGAGCAGCCAGCGCAGCCAGGACGGCTGGGCGCGGAAGTGGTACGTGAACTTCACCTCGGTCGATCCGGCCGTGCGCTCGGTGAAGTTCCAGCTGCCGCTGAAGCGTTCGAGCACCTTCGGCCCTTCGACCATTTCGACGGCGGCGACCTGCGGCGGACGGTACGAGATGTAGCGCGACACCATCGTCGCGCCCGACTGGCTGCGGCAGAACGCGTCGACGCCGACGTCGGCGGTCGTGCCGTCGAGCAGATAGGCATCGATGAGGAAGTTGTCCCAGACGAGCCGCCGCCCGTAGTCCTGCGACCACGTGAACAGGCGTCTGCGATCGACGCCGACGGTCCGGCTGACGGAGATCCTCATGAGGGCGGGCGCCGTGGCGCGGATTGGGATGAAATCGAGTGTAACTCGCCAATAACGCGTGTTTCGTCAGACTTCGTCAAGTCGAGCGCAGGCTCGAATCGGCTCGATTGACGTCCCTCGGGAATTCCCCTAGGATTCATCTCAACCCTTCGGGACAGACCCGGAGCGTTTCAATCTCTTGAGGGAGCCTCATGAGTACGCAACAGAACCGGCGCTTCGACGCGCTCGTTTTCATTGGTCGTTTCCAGCCTCCGCATCGTGGTCACCTGAACGTGCTGAAGTCGGCACTGAGCCGGGCCGAGCGCGTGTGCGTGCTGATCGGATCGACCGACAAGCCCCGCACCATCAAGGATCCGTTCTCGTTCGACGAGCGTCGCCAGATGCTGGCTTCGCTGCTCGACGCGTCCGAGCGCGATCGCGTGACGATCGCACCGCTGCAGGATTCGACCTACAACGACGGCGACTGGGTGCGCTGGGTGCAGGATGCGGTGGCCGTCGTGCTCGGCGACGTCGCGCAACGCAAGGTCGGGCTGATCGGCCACGAGAAGGACGCCACCTCGTATTACCTGCGGATGTTCCCGCAATGGGAGCTCGTCGACGTCGACGCGACGGAAGACATTTCCGCCACCGAGATCCGCGACCAGTATTTCGCCGAACGCACCAACAGCTTCGTGCAGTGGGCCGTGCCGGAACCCGTGTTCGGCTGGCTCGAGCGTTTTCGCACGCAGCCGGAATTCGCGCAACTGAAGTCGGAAGCCGAATTCATCGCCGCGTATCGCAAGGCGTGGGCGGCCGCGCCGTATCCCGTCACGTTCGTGACGGTCGACGCGGTGGTCGTGCACTCGGGCCATATCCTGCTCGTGCGCCGCCGCAGCGAACCGGGCCGCGGCCTGTGGGCGCTGCCGGGCGGCTTCGTGAACCAGGACGAGCGGCTCGATGCGGCGTGCATCCGCGAGCTGCGCGAGGAAACCGGCCTCAAGCTGCCGGAACCCGTGCTGCGCGGCTCGATCAAGGATCGCCAGGTGTTCGATCACCCGACGCGTTCGCTGCGTGGCCGCACGATCACGCATGCGTGCCTGTTCAACTTCCCGACCGGCGAGTTGCCGCGCGTGAAGGGCAGCGACGACGCCGACAAGGCGCGCTGGGTCCCGCTCAACGAATTCGCGCAGATGCGCAACGTGATGTTCGAGGATCACTTCGACATCGCGTATCACTTCCTGGGGAAGCTGTGACGCGCTGATTCCCCGCATCGGTCCGCCGCGACAGACGCGGCGGCACTTCAACGGCCTAGAGGAGCTCTAGCCATGCAAAACGATCCCGGCGGCTTTGCCGCGGTTCTCGCCAATCCGATTCTCAACACGGATTCGTACAAGGCTTCCCACTTCCTGCAGTATCCGCCGGACGCATCGGCGATGTTCTCGTACGTCGAATCGCGCGGCGGCCGTTACGACCGCACGCTGTTCTTCGGCCTGCAGATGCTGCTGAAGCAGTACCTGTGCAAGCCGGTGACGCACGCGATGATCGACGACGCGCGCGATTTCTTCACGGTGCACGGCGAGCCGTTCAACGAAGCAGGATGGCGCTATGTCGTCGAGCACTACGACGGTTACCTGCCGGTGAGGATCCGCGCGGTGCCGGAAGGCTCGATCGTGCCGGTGAACAACGTGCTGATGACGGTCGAATGCGACGATCCGCAGGTGTTCTGGCTCGCGTCGTATCTCGAGACGATGCTGTTGCGCATCTGGTATCCGGTGACGGTGGCGACCCGCAGCTGGCACCTGCGGCAGACGATTCGCCGCTTCCTCGAACGGACCGACGACGATCTCGCGCAACTGCCGTTCAAGCTGCACGACTTCGGCGCGCGCGGCGTGTCGAGCGCAGAATCGGCCGCGATCGGCGGCGCCGCGCACCTCGTGAATTTCATGGGCTCGGACACGGTGCTCGGCGTGCTGGCCGCGAACCGCTTCTATCGCGAGCCGATGGCCGCCTACTCGGTGCCGGCGGCCGAGCACAGCACGATCACGTCGTGGGGGCGCGAGGGCGAGGCCGATGCGTACCGCAACATGATCAGGCGCTTCGGTTTGCCGGGTGCGATCGTATCGGTCGTGTCGGACTCCTATGATCTGTTCGCCGCGCTCGATCTGTGGGGTGGCGAACTGCGGCAGGCGGTGCTCGATTCGGGCGCGACGCTCGTCGTGCGTCCCGATTCCGGCGATCCGGTGACGATCGTGTTGCAGACCGTGCGCGCGCTCGACGCGTCGTTCGGTTCGACCGTGAACGGCAAGGGGCGGCGCGTGCTGAACCGCGTGCGCGTGATCCAGGGCGACGGTGTCGACGAGCAGTCGATCGAGGCGATCCTCGCCGCGCTCGACGATGCCGGCTATGCGGCCGGCAACGTGGTGTTCGGCATGGGCGGTGCGTTGTTGCAGCGCGTGAACCGCGATACGCAGCGCTTCGCGATGAAGTGTTCGGCCATCCGGCGTGATGGCGTATGGCACGACGTTCGCAAGGATCCGGTCACCGATCGGGGCAAGCGCTCGAAGCAGGGGCGGTTGACGTTGCTGCGCAATTGGCGCACCGGCGAGTATCGGACGGTGACGTTGCCGGTCGCGTGGGATGATCGCGTGCTGGAAGGCGAATGGGAAGAGGCGCTCGAGACGGTGTTCGACACCGGGCGTTTGCTCGTCGATACGTCGTTCGCCGAGGTCCGGGCGAGGGCGCATGCGGGGGAGGTGTGACGCAGGCGGCGGGCCATCCCGCCGCTGCGCGGCAGGTTCGCGTCACTTGCCGGCCAGTACACGGCTGCCGGCATTCGCCGGCGCGCCGCCGCGCTCCACCACCCGCACCGCCTCCATCGCCCGCGCCAGCGCATCGAACACCGCCGGACCCTTGCAACGCGACACGTTGAAGCGCATGTACGACGTCGCGCTGCGCGACGCGCTGAACACGTCGCCGGGCGCGAGCACCACGTCATGGTCCAGCGCATGACGCGCGACGCGCGCGGCGTCGAGCCCGTCCGGCAATTGCGCCCACACGAACAACCCGCCGCGCGGCTCCGTCCAGATCCCGAGCCCGGCCCGCGCGAGGCGCCGGATCGTTTCGCCCATCGCGTCCGCGAGACGCGCGCGCAGGCTGTCGAGATGGCGCCGGTACGTGCCGTCGATCAGCAGCCGGTGCACGACGTTCGCGCCGATCTGTGCATTGCCGAACGACGTCGCGAGCTTCAGGTCGACGAGCGCGTCGATCCATTCCGGACGCGCGGCGACATAGCCGCAGCGGATCGCGGCCGACAGCGTCTTCGAGAAGCTGCCGATCGACACGACGCGCGACAGCCCGTCGAACGCCGCGAGGCGCGGTGCGGGCGTGCTCTCGAAATCCGCGAAGATGTCGTCCTCGACGATCAGCAGCCCGTGCTCGGCCGCGAGCGTCAGCAGCCGGTGCGCGACGGGCGGTGCGAGCGTCGCGCCGGTCGGGTTGTGCAGCGCGGCGTTGGTGATGTACAGGCGCGGCCGGTGCTCGGCGAGTACCTGCTCGAAGCGCACGAGATCGGGGCCGTTCGGCGTGAACGGGACGCTGACGATCCGTGCGCGATGCGCGCGCAGCAGCGCCTGGAAGTTGAAGTAGCACGGATCGTCGAGCACGACCGTATCGCCGGGCTCCAGCAGCAGGCGGCACACGAGGTCGAGCGCGTGCGTGCCGCCGTCGGTCAGCATGATCTGCGCGGGTTCCGCGTGGACGCCGTGCTGCGCGAGCCGCCACGCAAGCTGCTGGCGCAGCGCGGGCAGGCCGAGCGGGGTCGCATAGTCGGTCAGCGCATCGGCTTCGTCGCGCGACACGGCGCGCAACGCGCGCCGCAGGCTTTCGTCGGGCAGCCACGACGACGGCAACCATCCGCAGCCGGGCTTCACCGACGTCGGCGCCGCTTCGAGCGACTGACGCGACAGCCACAGCGGATCGAGCGCGCGATCGAGGCGCGGGCCGAGTTCCGCGAGCGCGAGCGGCGGTGCGTGCCCCGATACATAGAAGCCCGAACCGCGTCGGGCGACGAGCACGCCTTCACTCGCGAGCCGTTCGTACGCATCGACGACCGTCGATTTCGATACGCCGAGCGCATCGGCCATCATCCGGATCGACGGCACGCGCGCGCCGGGCATCAGCGCGCGGCTCGAGATCCGCGCGCGCAACGTATCCATGACGGTTTCCACGCGCGTGCGCGACGGCGCGGGCGGAGCGGGAATCGGGGCGGAATGGCTCATGGCGAACAATGAACTGTACGGCCGGTTGTCCAGTACAGTTTGTCTGAATTGTATTGGGCTGTAGCTTACGCCGTTTTCGCCGGCGGCGGATCATCGGTCATCCATCATCCATTTCCCCATTCAGGATCGACCGTGCAAAAGACGACCGACGGATGGCTCAGCGGCCTGCTGGGCGTCATCATTTTCAGTGGCTCGCTGCCCGCGACGCGTGTCGCGGTACAAGGGCTCGACCCGCTGTTCCTGACGTTCGCCCGCGCGACCATCGCCGGTGCGCTCGGCCTGCTGCTGCTCGTCGTGCTGAAGCAGCGGCGGCCGTCGCGCGCCGAGGCCGTGTCGCTGGCCATCGTCGCGCTCGGTGTCGTGGTCGGGTTCCCGTTGCTGACGGCGCTTGCGTTGAAGCACGTGACGTCGGCGCACGCGATCGTGTTCGTCGGGCTGCTGCCGCTCGCGACCGCGCTGTTCGGCGTGTGGCGCGGCGGGGAACGGCCGCGGCTGCCGTTCTGGATCTTCTCGATCGTCGGCAGCGGCGCGGTGGCCGCGTTCGCGCTGCGTAACGGCGGGCAGGCGTCGGTGGTCGGCGATGCGCTGATGCTGGCCGCGATCGTCGCGTGCGGGCTCGGTTATGCGGAAGGCGCGCGCCTGTCGCGCCAGCTCGGCGGCTGGCAGGTGATCTCGTGGGCGCTCGTGTTGTCGCTGCCGCTGATGCTGCCGCTCACGTGGCTGACCTGGCCCGCGTCGTTCGACGGAGTAGACGCCGCCGCGCTGTGGGGGCTCGCGTACGTGTCGCTGTTCAGCATGTTGATCGGCTTCGTGTTCTGGTATCGCGGGCTGGCGCTCGGCGGGATCGCGGGCGTCGGCCAGTTGCAGCTGCTGCAGCCGTTCTTCGGCCTCCTGCTCGCGGCCGGGCTGCTGCACGAGACGGTGCCGCCGTCGATGGTGGTCGTGACGGTCGTCGTGGTCGGCTGCGTGGCGGGCGCGAAGTACTTCTCGAAGATGGCGCCCGTGCAGCGTGCGGGGTGACGCAGGCGCAGCGGCGTGCCGCGCATCAGGCCGACGCCCTCCGGTGCGAGGCTGGCCGTAAGCCGATTGCCACCGATGCGCATGATCGCGACATGCGCTCGATCCTGCACCCGATGACGCGGCCCAAGGCAAAACGGCCAGGCTGCCGGTAGCGGCAAGCCTGGCCGTTGGGCGTTCGTCACGCCGGGCGCGGGTTACTCGAACGTTTCCAGCGCGAGCAATTCGCCGATCGTCTGCCGGCGGCGGATCAGTCGCGGCGTGCCGCGATCGACGAGCACTTCCGGCGCGAGCGGCCGGCTGTTGTAGTTCGACGACATCGACGCGCCGTACGCGCCCGCGTCGTGCAGGAACAGCAGGTCGCCGATCTGCGGCTGCGCGAGCTTGCGGTGCGTGACCACGCCGCCTGCATCCTGCGTGAACACGTCGCCCGATTCGCACAGCGGCCCCGCGATCGCGAGATCGACGAGCGGCCGGCCGGCGGGCAGCGCGCCATCGTGCGCGTGTACCGACACCGCGTGATAGCTGCCGTACATCGACGGGCGCATCAGGTCGTTGAAGCCCGCGTCGATCAGCACGAAATCGTGCTTCGGCCGACGGTTGACGGCTTGCACCTCGGTGACGAGCGTGCCGGCTTCGGCGACGAGAAAGCGGCCCGGTTCGATCTCGATGCGCACCGGGTGGCCGAGATGCCGTTCGATCCGCTTGCGCGCGGCGTCCCACTGGCTGAAGTAGTGACCGACGTCGACGCGCGGTTCGCCGTCGCGATACGGGATCGACAGGCCGCCGCCGGCCGAGATCGCATCGATGTCGTGGCCGAGCGACGTGACGAGATCGACCATCGCATCGCACACCTGCGACAGGTGGCCGTAGTCGACGCCCGAACCGATGTGCATGTGGATGCCGACCAGCTTCAGCCCGTACTGGCGCACGATCTCGATCGCGCGCGGTACGTCGTCGATCCAGATGCCGTGCTTGCTCTGCGGGCCGCCGGTGTTGGTCTTGTTGCTGTGACCGTGGCCGAACCCGGGATTCACGCGCAGCCACACGCGGTGGCCGGGCGCGTGCTCGCCGATGCGCGCGAGCATGTCGAGCGAGCCGGCGTTCACGGTCACGCCGTGCTTGAGCACCGCCGCGAGCGTCGGGCGGTCGATCAGGTCGGCCGTGAACACGACGCCTTCCGGTTCGCCTGCCGGGCTGAACCCCGCCGCGAGGCTGCGCTCGATCTCGCCGAGCGACACGGCGTCGACGCACGCGCCTTCTTCGCGCATCAGCTTGAGGATATGGACGTTCGAATTCGCCTTCTGCGCGTAACGGATCACGTCGAACTGGCGCAGTTGGGCGATGCGGTCGCGGATGACGTCGGCGTCGTACACCCACAGCGGGGTGCCGTATTGCTGCGCGAGCGTCGCGAGCTGGCGGGAATCGAGAGACATGGCGGATGAACCGGATGGAATGAACGGATAGCGGGATGATGCGCCTGATCGTCTATACAGTAAAATGCCGATTTATCTTCATTCGATTCATTCCTGATATATATGATCATGCTGACGCACCGTCATATCGAGGTGTTCCGTGCGCTGATGGTCACCGGCAGCACGACGCGCGCGGCCGAGATGCTGTACACGTCGCAGCCGACGATCAGCCGCGAACTGGCGCGGATGGAGCAGGTCGTCGGCTTCGCGCTGTTCGAACGCGCGCACGGCCGGCTGCGCCCGACGATGGCCGCGCTCACGCTGTTCGACGACGTGCGGCTCGCGTATGTGGGGCTCGAACGCGTCGCGGCGACGGCCGCGCGCCTGCGCGAATTCCGCGACGGGCAATTGTCGGTGATCGCGCTGCCGGCGTTCTCGCACGCGATCCTGCCCGGCGCGTGCCGGCGCTTTCACGACGCGCATGCGGGTGTCAGCGTGTCGGTCGCGACGCAGGAGTCGCCGGTGCTCGAGGAGTGGCTCACCGCGCAGCGTTACGACCTCGGGCTGACCGAGCACGACGTCGCGCCGGCCGGCACCGTGCTCACGCCGCTGCTCGAAGTCGATGAAGTGTGCGTGTTGCCCGACGGCCATCCGCTGCTCGCGCAGGACGCGATCGATTTGCTCGATCTCGCCGACCGCCCGTTCGTGAGCCTGTCGCTGAACGATCCGTACCGCATCCTGATCGACGAGGCGTTCGCGCAACTCGGTGTCGCGCCGCGCTCGGTGGTCGATACGCCGTCGGCGGTGTCGGTGTGCGCGTTCGTGCGGCAAGGGCTCGGCGCCGCGATCGTCAACCCGCTCACGGCGCTCGATTTCGTCGGCCGCGATCTGCACGTGCGGCCGCTGACGCGGTCGTTTCCGTACCGGGTCAGCGTGATCGTGCCCGAGCACCGGCCGAAGAGCCTGCTCGTCGATGCGTTCGCCGATGCATTGCGCGGCGAAGCGAAGGCGATCCGCCGCCGGCTCGCCGCGCACCTCGGCTAGCGGCACCGTATGATGGGCGTTTTGCCGCCATCGTCCTCATTTTCCGGAATCCCGTTATGACCGACGCATCGTCTTCCCTCGAACAACCGACCCTCGTCGGCGAACGTGTCGTCCTGCGTCCGCTCGACGTGTCCGACCGGCAAGCGCTGCTGGACGCTGCAGCCGACGGCGAGTTGTGGAACCTGAAGGTCACGGTCGTGCCGGGCGCGCAGACGGTCGACGCCTACATCGATACGGCATTGCAGGGCCGCGCGGCCGGCACCGTGATGCCGTTCGTGATCGTCGATCGCGCATCGGGTCGCGCCATCGGCAGTACACGCTTCTGGAAGATCGATCGCACGAATCGCAAGCTGGAGATCGGCCATACGTGGTTGAGCGAATCGGCGCAGCGTACGCGGGCGAATACCGAAGCGAAGTGGTTGCTGCTGACCTATGCGTTCGACACGATGCGATGCGTACGCGTGCAGTTCACGACGGACGAGCTGAACGAGAAATCGCGCGCGGCGATCCTGCGGCTCGGTGCGAAACAGGAGGGCATCGTGCGTCACGAACGGATCATGCCGGACGGCCGCAAGCGCAATTCGGTGCGCTTCAGCATCATCGACGACGAATGGCCGGAAGTGCGTGCGCGGCTCGACGCGAAGCTGGCGACGTAACGTGTGCCGCGCCGCCGGCAGGGGAGGCGGCGACGCGACAGGGGGCGGTGCGCCGCGCACGATGCGCGGCGCTGCATCGTGTTACTGCGCCGATGCGAGGTGATGACGCTGCGCGAGCTTCTGCGCGTCTGCATAGTGCGCCTGCAGGATCGGCAGCGCCTGGCGTGCGACTTCCTTCAGCTTGGTGTCGCGGCCCGATGCGATTTCGGCCTGGAATGCCGAGATCGCCTTTTGCTGGCCGGCGAGCGCGACCTGTTCGATGTAGGCCTTGTCGAAGTCGGCGCCGCGCAAGCTCTTGATGCTGTTCAGCACGGTCGTGTCCGGGTCGTTGGCCGGCACGTCGACGCCGCGCGGGCTCGCCGCGCGCATCGCCTGGATGATCTTCGCATCGTCGGTCGACACGCGTTGCGCGAAGGCCTTGACCTGGCTGTCCGACGTGCGCGAATCGGCGATGCGCGCGGCGTCGTGCTGGGTCGACACGGTTTTCGTGCCGTCCGTGATGAAGGTCTGGTCGGCTTCGTGGATGCGCGTCGCGGTGGCAGCCGGCGCGGCGGACGCGGCGGGGGCCGGTTGCGCGGTTTGCGCGGTCGCCGTCACGGCGACGAGAAGCAGGCCGGCGGCAGACAAGGCAAGGCGCGAGATGGGGGGAAAGCGGTTCATGGGACCTCCTTTCGATCGGGGCTCTGGTTGAAAAACGGATCGTGTGATCCGTCGCTGTGCGAGAGACCGGGCGCGCCCGGGCCGGATTCGATGGCCACTCTGCCGCGGCGGCGTTCGAAGTGTTTCCCGGCCCGACTGATTCTAGGAGAGCGCTCGGGTAGCAGGTGCAACCGTGCTGTGGCTTGTGTAACGGTTGGTAAGACGAATCGATGGGCATGCGCGCAGGCAGGTAGCGCGTACCTGATGCGCGTGCGGTGGCGGCAATTTTTGCGCGCGCGTGGCGCATGCAATGCATGAGATGCAGGTGCGTGTCATCCGCATTTCATCGACGTGATGTTGTCGTGGCGGCTGCCGTGGCTGCATGCGCGCGTGGCGCGGCGAACGCGTTACACGCGTTCGAGCAGCGCGTCGAGGCGCGGCAGCAACGGCGTCGCGCAATGCGCCTGCAACGCGTCGGGCGCCGTATAGCCCCACGCGACGCCCTGGAACGCGATCCGTGCACGCCGTGCCGCGTCGGCATCGCGGATTTCGTCGCCGACGTACAGCACTTCGTCGGCGCGCACGCCGGCCTCGCGAACGAGCGCGCGCAGACGACGCGCCTTGCCGAACAGCGGAATCCCGCATGCGAAATGGTCGACGCGCGCGCCGGCGCGCGGGCCGAGCCGGTCGCGCACGATCGCCTCGGTATTCGACGTGGCGATCGCGATGCGGATGCCGCGCGCGGCGAGCGCGTCGAACGTTTCGTCGACGCCGGGGAACAGCCGCACGTGCGCGACACGCGGCTGCATCAGGCGGCGCATGTCGATCGTCACGCGCGGCACTTTCCACATCGGCACGTCGAGCGCGCGGATGATGTCGCGCGCCGACATGCCGCGCAGCGCCGGGCGCAGTTCGGGCGTGGCGTCGCGAAAGCCGTGCAGGCGCGACGCTTCCGACAGCGCGGCGAGAAAACTGTCGAGCGAATCGGCGAGCGTGCCGTCGAAGTCGAAGGCGATGAGGCGGTAGGTCATGATGCAGCGTGGCAGGTTTATCGGGCGATGACATTGTCACCGAATCGAAGCCGGCAGAGTACGACCGTTCGTCCGCGGTGGATCGTTGCGCCCCTTGTCCGCCACTCGCCAGCGCGGTATCGTCGATGCTCCGCCTTCCGTCCCGACCGGAGAACAGACGTGCCCGCAGCCACCCCCGCCACGCTGAGATTTTCCACCGACAAGCGCGAACTCGACATCGACGCGATCTTCGATTTCCTGCATCGCGACGCGTACTGGTCGCAGGGCATTCCGCGCGACGTGGTCGAGCGCGCGATCGACGGTTCGCTGTGCTTCGGCGCGTACGTCGGCGACCGGTTCGTCGGGTTCGCGCGGCTCGTCACCGATCAGGCGACGTTCGCGTACCTGTGCGACGTGTTCGTGCTGCCGGCCGAACGCGGCAACGGCTACGGCCGCGCGCTGATCGACCATATATTCGCGCAGGAGATGGTGCGGCGGCTGCGCCGCATCATGCTCGCGACGACTGATGCGCACGCGCTGTACCGGCCGGTCGGTTTCGGTCCGCCGGCGAACCCCGAGCGGCTGATGGAGATCCGCCGCCCCGACATCTACACGACACGCTGACGGGCGGCGCAGCGCATACAATACGCGCTTTCCCTTTTTGCCGAAGAGAAGCACACCATGACCGAACAGGAAGCCGAACAGCTCGCGACGCACCGCCACTACAAGGGCGGCCTGTACCGCTACATCGGCGTTGCCCGCCATTCCGAAACCGAGGAATCGGTGGTCGTCTACGAGCATCTGTGGCCGCATGCGCGCGGGCTGTGGGTGCGGCCGGAAGCCATGTTCAACGGCAATCTCGAAGACGGCACGCCGCGTTTTCGCAAGCTGCGCGACTGATCCGCGGCCGGCGGCGCGTACGCCGCCGCGCGGGCCGGCCGCGCGAACCTGTGCGCGTTACGTGTCGGCCAGCGCCTTCACCAGTTCCGGCGGTGCATGCCTGACCGTCACCTCCGGCGTGCCGTGCCACGCCGCGAGTTTCTTCACGGCCTTCGCGACGTCGGCCGCGAGCCCGGTGCCGAAGCGCACGCCCGGCTCGACGTGCACGGCCTTCAGTTCGAACGTGCCGAGCGTGCGATGCGCTTTCGCATCGACGCGGCCCACCAGCCGGCCGCGATGCAGCACGGGCAGGCAGAAATAGCCGTAGCGCCGCTTGTGCTCGGGTGTGTAGCACTCGATCGTGTAATCGAAACCGAACAGCGTCGACGCGCGCCGCCGGTCCCAGACGACCGGATCGAACGGCGACAGCAGCGTCGTGACCGTCGAGCGCAACGTGTCGGCCGCGGCGGCCGGCAGCCACGCATCGAGCGAGCGATGCACGTAGGCCGGTTCCTTCCAGTCGTCGATCTGCACCGGAATCAGGTCGCCGGCCTCCGCCAGCCGTTCCAGCTCCGCGCGGTACGAGCGGCGCGGCAGCCGATAGTAGTCGGCCACCCAGTCCGCGCGCACGACGCCGAGCGCGCGGCACGTGTAGTCGAGCAGCGCGGGCAGCACGGCTTCGCGCGGCGGCAGGTCGCGCGTATCGTCCCAGCCGGGCAGCACGCGTTCGCGCACGTCGTACACACGCTGGAAATTGCGGCGCTCCGACACCATCAGGTCGCCCGTCGTGAACAGCACTTCCAGGTGACGCTTCTCGGGCTTGCGGTCCCACCAGCCGTTGCCCTTCACGCCGTCCTCGCGCGCGAAATCGGCCGACCGCACCGGGCCTTCCGCGCGAATCCGCGCGAGCAGCCGTTCGATCTCGGGACGATTCTGCGCATGCCATTCGGCCGCATATTTCCAGCCCATCCCCGACGGATCGAGCATCTTGTAGCGCATCAGCCCGAACTGCTCGATCGGCAGGAAACACGCTTCGTGCGACCAGTATTCGAACAGGCGCGCCTCGGCGAGATGTTCGTCGAGCCACTGCGGCGAGAAATTGCCGAGCCGGCTGAACAGCACGAGATACGGGCTGCGCGCGACGACGTGGATCGTGTCGATCTGCAACTGCGCCATCCGGCGGATCGTGTCGAGCACGTCGGACTTGGTGGCCTTGCGGCGGGGCGGCGTGAGCAGGCCCTGTGCGGCGAGATGCAGTGCGCGGGCGGCGGCGGGCGAGAGCGTGAGCATCGGCAGGACGGTCGAGGGTGGCGATCGGGAACCACTTTAGCGCGAAAGCGGCGCGCGCGTGCGACGTGCGGCTGCAACGCGTCTGACAATGGTTGACAGATGCGTTTCGCAAGTTTCCCTATAGTGCAGTTCATGGCGCGACGACAAGTGCGCGCAACGATTCCGCTTCCGACGCACATATGTCCATGGCACGCAGGAAGCGAATCCGGGACTCTCAACCCCCATCGGGAGACCCGGAGCCCTGAGCGAACATCCACGCGGCTGTGCACCGGCCCCGTGTGGATGTTCGCTGATTTTTTTGCTTTTCCGGTTTTCATCCGTCGCCGAGCGACAGGTCATGTCGCGGCGCTCGTCTGTCCGGGCCGCAGCGCACGGGACAGGTCGTAGTGTTTCGCCGCACCGTAACGCGGCGAACCGAAGTGCCAGTCGTAGTTGCCGCGAATGTATGTGCGGGCCTCGTCGAGCAGGCGCAGCGACGCGCGATCGTCGGTGCGCGCACGCACCTTTTTTTCCAGATCGAGATAACGCGCGAGATAGCCGTTGTGGATGTCCGCCGCCGCGTCGAGCGCGGCTTGCGGCGCGAGCCCGCGTTCGTGCATCAAGACGCAGACGAGATTGCTGCTCGATTCGCCGGCCTCCTTCGGATACGAAAAGATGTCGTTGCACAGGCACAGGATCAGGCCGGACAGCTTGCGCAGGCGCTCGACTTCTTCGTCTGCGTAGAACGCGGCGGGCGCTTCGTAGCCCGCGGCGATGTCGATCAGCGCGAACGCGCCTTCGCCGCAGCCGTTATAGGTGCGACCGGACAGGTACTCGGCCTCGCCGGGTACGACGTCGGTCGCGAACCGGCCGGTTTCCCATAGCGTCGAGAACAGGAACGTCATCATTCCCGCCACCCAGCGGGCGTACTGCACGCGTGTGGATGCAGCGGCGATACGCGCGCAGATGTCCTGCGTCGCCCGTTGCAGGGCGGGCAGGAACGCGGCCAGGTGCGGCAGGCGCCCCGCCAGCGCGGCGCGCAGCGGCGCCGGATCATGACCGGTCGGGTCGGCGATCATTTCGTACAGCCACAGGTAGAGCGCGCCGAGCTCGCCCGGGGCGCGCGCGACGCCGTGCAGGCTGCACAGGCCGTCGTCGATCGCGAAGATCCAGCCATACGCGCGGCTCGTCGTGCACAGGCCGTCGAAGGTCGCGTGCGCATAGACGCGTGAGCAGTATTCGCCGACCTTGCCGTGACGGATGCCGTTGGCCCAGCGCGGATCGTCGAGCAAGCCATGGCCGTTCATCCACGCGAGCAGGTCGGCTTCGGCGCGGTCGGCGTCGGGATGCACGGGCGTGTCGAACGGGTGGAACAGGTGCGGCAGCACGAGCGCGGGCGCGGCGGCTTCGGCGGTAACGGTTTCAACGGTGGACATGGCGTGCCTCGCGGATGGCGGGTGACAACGGGTGTCATGAAGGACGGTCCGGCGCTACTTGCCGAACCGGCGCGCGCGCTTGCCGTACGCATCGATGGCCTGTTCGAAATCGTCGCGTCCAAAATCGGGCCAGCACGTCGGCGTGAAATAGAACTCCGAGAAAGCGGTTTGCCACAGCATGAAATTCGACAGGCGCTGCTCGCCCGACGTGCGGATCACGAGGTCCGGCTCCGGCTGGCCGGCCGTGTAGAGCCGGCTCGCGATCAGCTCCGGGCTGAGTTGCGCGAGCAACTGCTCGACGGTGCCGGCGGCGACATGCTCCGCGATCAGCGAGCGGACCGCGTGCAGCAGGTCGAGGCGGCCGCTGTACGCGACCGCGATGTTCACGTCGAGCCCGCGCGCGTGGGCCGTGCGTTGCTGCGCGGCGCGGATGCGCTCGGCGGTGGCGGGCGGCAACTGCGTCAGGTCGCCAATCACGTGCAGGCGCCAGCGGCCGCAGGCGGCAAGCTCGTCGAAGACGTCGCCGATCACCGCGAGCAGGTCGCGCAATTCCCCGGCGTCGCGCTGGAGATTCTCGGTGGACAGCGGCCACAGCGTCACGAACGGGATTCCGGTTTCCTCGCACCACGACAGCAGCGCGTGCACGTTGCGCCCGCCGGCCCGATAGCCGTCGGCGGCCGGCAGGCCGAGGCGGTCCGCCCAGCGCCGGTTGCCGTCGAGGATGACGGCGAGATGCGTCGGCAATGGCGGCCGGGCCGTATCCAGTGCAGCGGGCGAGTCGGTGATGAATGTTTCCGGCGCGCGCAGAATCAGCTCTTGAGTCATGGAGACCCCTTCGAGGCGAGATAGCGATCGAAACGTGAAACAGCGGATGGGAGGTTATGACGACTGCTGCAATTCGGCGCGGGGACAATATCGGCGCCGATGCGAGTGATCATTATTGATCAATGGATTTCGGATTTTCAAGTCGTTCGCATGCCCGATATCGGGACGCGCCAGCGCAAGCGACCGAGCAGGCGTGGCGGCGCGTCTGCCGATATCGAAAGCGGTGATGCGCAGTCGATCTTCGGGCCGAGGTTATTTCGACATGCGGATTCGGCGAGTGCCTCGTGCGTTTCGCGCGATTGAATAAATTTCGGAATTGAAAAATAAAAGCGATGCAATACGCGGACGATCGATTGCGGCGAAAACGATTTCGCTGCGTCGGCCGTTGGCCGCCTATGCCCGCTTGCCGCGCGCGACCTCGTCGCCGGCGCCGGGCGGCAGCCGCCGCGTGATCGGAATCGATGCGAACGAGCACAGCCCGACCACCACGAATGCCGGCCAGAAATCCGACCACACCATCGCCTGATGGCCCTGGAGCCAGTGCGACACGTGCAGCACGAGGCCGGCCACCGTCACGCCGAGGCCGAGCGACATCTGCTGCACGACGCTGCCGAGGCTCGTCGCGCGGCCTGCGTCGCGCGGCGAGATGTCCGCATAGATCATCGAATTCAGGCTCGTGAACTGCAGCGCGGGGAAGATGCCGCCGACGAGCACGATCATCCAGATCGCCCAGGTGGCCATGCCGGGATGGAACACGCCATACGCGGCGATCGCGAGGCCCGCGAACGCCGCGTTGTAGATCAGCACGGTACGAAAGCCGAAGCGGCGCAGCGTATGGGTGGCCGTCGAGCGGCTGACCGCGCCGCCGAGCGCGGACGCGCACGTGATCAGGCCGGAATGGAACGCGCTCATGCCGAGCCCTTCCTGCAGCGCGAGCGGCAGCAGGAACGGCACCGCGCCGAGGCCGATGCGGAACAGCGACCCGCCGACGACGCTCGCGTGGTACGTCGGGATCTTCAGGAAACTGAGGTCGAGCACGGGGCGCTCCTTGCGGCGCGCGTACGGCACGTACAGCGCGAGCATCGCGGCGCCGGCCGCGCACATGAGGATGGCGTTCGAGCGCGACGTGAGCGAACCGTCGATCAGCGTGAGGCCCATCAGCAGCAGCGCCGCGCCGCTGGCCGACAGCAGGAAGCCGAACCAGTCGAGCGGCCCCGGATCGGGCTCGTGCGTGTTCGCGATGTGCTTGCTCGCGAGGTAGATCCCGTAGATGCCGATCGGCACGTTGATGAAGAAGATCATCCGCCAGTGCAGATAGGTCGTGATGAAGCCGCCGACGAGCGGCCCGACCGTGGGCCCGAACAGCGCGGGAATCGCGAGGTAGTTCATCGCGCGCACGAGATCGGAGCGTGGCACCGCGCGGAAGATGATGATGCGGCCGACCGGCACCATCATCGCGCCGCCGACGCCCTGTATGAAGCGCGCGAACGTGAGCACGCCGAGGGAGTTGGACGCCGCGCACATCAGCGAGCCGACGACGAAGATGCCGATCGCGGTGCGGAACACGGCGCGCGCGCTGAAGCGGTCGGCGAGCCAGCCGCAGATCGGGATGAACACGCCGAGGCCGACCACGTAAGCCGTGATCGCGATGTTCAGTGTGACGGGGCTGTGCCCGAAGTCCCTCGCCATCGCGGGCAGCGCGGTGACGATGATGTTCGCGTCGACGCTTTCCATGAACAACGCACAGGCAACGATGAGCGGTGCTAGAAAGACGGGCGACATGGGCTGGGCGCGCGGTAAAGACGTCATTATGCCCACAATGTGACCGTTGCGTCACGTACGACAACAGTTGTTCCGCATGTTGCAACAGTCGTCTTTTCCTGTGGATGGGGCGGAAAGAACGACTGCGCGTGGGCAAGCGACGCGTTGCTCGTGCGTGTCGAATGCGTTGCCCGACCGGTGAACGACGCAGCATCGCCGTTGCCGGGCGCGCGTGCGTTTTCGATGCCGGGCAGGCGGTCGACGCGCCCGACATTGCGATCGGGGAACGGCTTCCCGCGCGGTGCGTCGCCCACGCTTTCGCCATTCGGCGTGCGTGTCGACGCGCATGAACACGATGAGCGGGACCGACGTCTGCCCGGTATGGCGATTCCTTTTGACGGAGTGGCGGTGCGTTTCTAGAATATGAGCGTTTGCTCATATTCGAAACTCGCATTCCCGCCATGTCCGACTCGTCTTCGCGCATCCCGCTGTCGCCCCGCAAGGCGCCGCGCCAGCGCCGCTCGGTGGCCACCGTCGATGCGATCGTCGAGGCCGCCGCGCGCATTCTGGAGCGCGACGGCTTCGACGGCTACACGACGAATGCGGTCGCCGCGCTGGCCGGCGTGAGCATCGGTTCCCTCTATCAATACTTTCCGAACCGCGATGCGCTGACCGCTGCGCTTGTCGAGCGCGAGAGTGCGCATCTGCTCGACGACGTCGACCGGGCGGCCGCGCTGTCGTCGTGCGACGACGTGCTGCGCACGCTGGTGCGCGGGGCCGTCGCGCACCAGATGCGCCGGCCGGTGCTCGCGCGGCTGATCGATTTCGAGGAGGCGCGGCTGCCGCTCGGTGCGCGCAACGCGCGCGTCGTCGACCGCATCCACTCGACCTTGCTGCATGCGCTCGGGTTGCGCGATGCGCCGCGCGTCGCCGCGCCAGACGTGATTGCGCACGATCTGCTCGCGATCGTGAAAGGCATCGTCGATGCGGCGGGCGCGCGCGGCGAAACCGATGCGCACGCGCTCGAAGCGCGGGCGTGGCGGGCGGTGCGCGGTTATCTCCGGGAATCGCGCGAATCGAAACTTGCTTGAGATGCATGTTTCGTGCGACAGTCGGACCCATTCGCACCACAACATGACGCGTATCGATCGAAGGCCATCGAGACGAACGCGCGCGCGAACGAGACCTCGTGCCGATCCACTCACCATCGAAAGGAGGGGACACGCCATGACGTCACGTCGTGCCGCACCGCTTGCATCTCGCTTCTCGTCGCGTCAGTCACCGCCCGCGCCGCGTCTGCGCTGGGCCGCCGCACTGGCCATCGCGTATCTCGCCGTCGCCGGCTGCGCCGCGCAGGCCGACAATGCGAACCAGGCCGCCGCGCAAGCGGTCGGCCAGTCCGCGATACCGGCTACCACCGCAGCGGCTGCCGCTCCCGCGTCGGGCACGCTGCCGCCGCCGCCGAGCCAGCTCTACGGCGATCTGTTCGTCGCGGTGCAGACCGCGCAGCTCTATCCCGACCAGAAGACCTTCGTCGACGCAACGCCCGATACCGACCCCGCGACGATCGTGCAGTTGTATCAGCAACAGAAATCGCAGCCGGGCTTCTCGCTGAAGGCGTTCGTCGACCAGCATTTCACGCCGCCCCCGGCAGGCGGCGTGACGCCGCCGCCGAACCAGACGCTGCGCCAGCACATCGACTGGCTGTGGCCGCAGCTCACGCGCACGAGCGTCACGGTGCCCCAGTACAGTTCGCTGATTCCGATGCCGAAGCCGTACGTCGTGCCGGGTGGCCGTTTCCGCGAAGGGTACTACTGGGATACCTATTTCACGATGCTCGGGTTGCAGGTGTCGGGGCGCGAGGATCTCGTCGACGACATGCTCGACAACTTTGCATACCTGATCGATACGGTCGGCCACATCCCGAACGGCAATCGCACGTACTACGCGAGCCGCTCGCAGCCGCCGTTCTTCGCGTACATGGTCACGCTCGCCGCGCAGGTCGAGGGCGACAAGGTCTACCAGAAATACCTGCCGGCGCTGCGCAAGGAACATGCGTACTGGATGCAGGGCGAGACCACGACGCCGCGCGGGCAGGCGGCGCGCCACGTGGTCGCGATGCCCGACGGCGCCGTGCTGAACCGCTACTGGGATGCGAGCGATACGCCGCGCGACGAGTCGTATCTGGAGGACGTGACGACCGCGAAGTCGGTGCCGTCCCGACCGGCGAACGAGGTGTACCGCGACCTGCGCGCGGGCGCCGAAAGCGGCTGGGACTACAGCTCGCGGTGGTTCGGCGACGGCAAGACGCTCGCGACGATCCGCACGACGTCGATCGTGCCGGTCGACCTGAACAGCCTGATGTTCCATCTCGAGACGACGATCGTGAAGGGCTGCGCGGTCACGCGCGACATCGCATGCGTGGCCGATTTTTCAGCGCGCGCGGGCAAGCGTGCGGCTGCGATCAATCATTACCTGTGGAACCGTCGCGGCTACTATGGCGACTACGACTGGCAGTTGCGCAAGCCGCGCGACGGCGTGACGGCGGCCGCGCTGTATCCGTTGTTTGCAGGCGTCGCGTGGCCGGAGCGTGCGAAGGCGACCGCGCGCGAAGTGCGCAAGACGCTGCTGCAGCCGGGCGGTCTCGCGACGACGACCGAGAACACGGGCCAGCAATGGGATGCGCCGAACGGCTGGGCGCCGCTGCAGTGGATCGCGATCGACGGGCTGCGCCGTTATGGCGAACCGGCGCTCGCGAAGGACATCGGCACGCGTTTCCTGTCCGACGTGAAGCATGTGTATGCGACCGAAGGCAAGCTCGTCGAGAAGTACGTGGTCGAGGGTACCGGCACGGGCGGCGGAGGCGGCGGCGAATATCCGTTGCAGGACGGCTTCGGCTGGACCAACGGCGTCACGCTGAAACTGCTCGGGCTGTACGGCGAGTAATGCGCGGTGCGCGGCGCGGGCCGCGTGCCCACACGGCGAGCAATCGCACGGGCCGGACCGTCGCGCAAGCGGCCGTCCGGCCCGCGTTTTCATGCGGCGCGCGTCAGAACGTGATCGTCGTGCGCACGCCGACCACCGTCTCGTCGCCGATGCGCGCGCCGGCCGCGTTCGGGTTCGGGATGCCGCCGCCCGGACGGAAGAAGTGCTGCAGGTCGGCCTGCACCTGCCACCACGGCGCGACCTGGTACTGGTAGGTCGCTTCGATGACGGTTTCCGCGCGGCGCACCGGATAGCCGGGCGTCGTGTACACGCCGGTATCGCCGTCGAGGCCGCGCGCATGCGAGCCGATCTTCGCGTAGCCGATCGCGATGCCGGCGACGTCGTTGTCGCGTCCGGCGAACGGCGCCTTCAGCGTCACGCCGGCGTTGGCCGCGAAATCGACGACGTTGCGGTCGCCCGGCGAACCCATCACGCGCGCGAACACGCCGACCGAACGCGGGCTGTCGGCGGACGGCCGCCACACCATCTGGTCCGCGACCGCATAGAAGCCGTAGTTGCCGCGATGCGTGGCCGGTGTGCCGTTGCTCGCCGGATCGGCGAGCGACAGCCCGTCGGTGCCGTAGCGCGGATCGTCCGCGTGCTGCGAGTGATACCAGAAGCCGAGCTTGTACGTGCCGGGCAGGCCGGCCGGCTGCGGGGCCTTCGGGTCGGCGGGCGGCGCGTTCAGCGCGTACTGCACCTCGCCGATCACGAACGCGCCGCTGCGCAGGTTGAAGTTGGTGCCGTGTGCGTTCAGCGCCTGGGCGTCGCCGTCGGTGCGGCCGGCCGGGTTGCCGTCGAACACGCCGACCATCGCGGTCCACGCATCGGCCGGCTTCACGCGCAGCCGCACGCCGAGCGACGACAGCGGGTACGCGGGGCCGCCGGACGGCAGATCGGTGGACGGCAGCACGGGCCAGCCGAACGTCGCGTTCATGAACGTCGCCGCGTTCTGGCTCACCATGAATTCCTGGTCGACGCTCTGCTGGCCGACTTTCACGTCGACCTTGCCGTCGAGCAGCGACTGCTGGTACCAGAGTTCCCATAGGCGCGTGGTCGAGTTCGCCTCGATGCCGGTGGCGGTCTGCAACGTCTGCAGGTAGCGCTGCGTGAGGTTGGTGCCGTGGATCTGCAGCCCCGACACGTTGAACGTGCCGCCCGGCAGGCCGACCGCCTTGCCGGTGTCGACGTTGAAACCGAATTGCGTGAGCCCCTGGTATGCGCCGCCGCGACCCGTGCCGCCGGACGTGTTGTACAGGTACTCGCTGGTCTCCTGCAGGCTCAGCGTGACGCCGTGCTCGTCGAGCACGTCACGCAGGCCACCCATGTTGCCGAGCAGGTTCGAGCGCTCCCAGAAGCCGGTCGGAGCGGGCGCGGCAGCATCGGCGGCCTGTTGCGCGGGGGCGGCGGCATCGCTCGCGCCGGCTGCCGGTTCGGCAGCGGCGGGCGACGATGCCTGCGCGAATGCGGGCGCGGCGGCGAGCGACAGCAGCAGCGCGGTGAGCGCATCGAGGCGGCGCTTGCGCGGGACGGGTGCGAGGTGATTCTTCATTTGGGTTCCGTTGGCAGTTTGATTAGTTTGGCTGAAGAAACGGGAACGTGATGCGGGACGCATGGCGAGACGGCCCGCACGGAGCAGGGCTTACGGCAGCCAGCCGCCGACACGCCAGACCTGCGCGAAGCCGACGCGCGGCGCGACCGAGCACAGCAGCGCGGCGAGCGCGAGCGCGGCCGCCGTCGCGGCGATCAGCACGCAATCGAGCGGGCGGGGCGCCGTCGGCACGTGGGCGAGGGCCCGGCCGCGCCAGCGGCTGAATGCCCGGGCGAGCGGCGAGCGGCCGGAAAAAGAGCGGTCGCACGCGACGTGTACGACGCGCTTGAGCTTGACCGCGAACGATTGAACGAACATGACGCTGCCTCCGTTCCGTCCGGCGGACGCCGGACGACGTGATCGAGCGCGGGTGCGTGACGCGGCCTGCGATCGGAGGATGGAACATAACGGAGCGTGCGACTGCCGAACCGGCGATGGCCGGCCCGGATGGAGGCGCGCTAACCCGACGAGTGCGAGCTAGCGGCGAAAGACATGCGTCTGGCTGCTATCTCGCGATGGCTTGGCCGGCCTGGACCGGCATCGAACTGCAACTAGAGCATGTATCCACGGAGGGACTCCCGTGATGAATTGGGGCGGATTGTAGTCGCGACTTTTGCTGCGGCGCAAGTAGAAAACGCATGACGGTTGCGCCGTGTGGTGTGCGCGTCGCGGCGGGCCAGGGCCGCCACACCCCCGCCCGGCAACGGCAAAGCGGGTGGTTGCGCGTTGCGCCGCACCGTTGCGTGCACGCATCGGCGCGCGATCGCGTCATCGCCCGCTGAAAGGTTTCGGTACGTCAATTCGAGGGCAAATCTTTCAGTTGCGTCATGCGGGAAATTTATTTCGAAAAACGGGGTATCGAGGGGTTGACTTCACTTTCGCGCGGTCCATAGAATCCGCCATCTTCACTCTTGGGGCCGCCGCCTTGGACGCCTGCAGTAGTCGATCTTCGAACGAAATTTCCGCCTGAGCGACCGACGTCCGCGCCTCATCGAAGCCGCCGTTTGTCTCCCGGGCAAACGGTGCGCGCAGCAGTATTTCCGCAGCAACTCCCTACGTGCACCCTGATTCGCGCCGGTTAGCGTGATGCGTTCTCGCATGCGTTGTCCGGTTTCACCGCCGCCTGGCAGGCGGCCGCGTTCGCGCATCCGTTTCCCGGGCGCGCGAATGCCGGCCCGCACGCCGGACGGCGGTCAACCGTGTTCCCCGGAACACCGTACAGGAGCCGCCATGAACGACAGTGACAGTTGTCCCTTATGCCCGCTGCATACGCAGACCCTTTTGAACCCGGGTCGCGGGGACACGCCGGCCGACTAGCCTGACACGTCGTTCAGGCCGCTGGCTGGCCCCGCGCCCACGACGCGGCCGGCACGCCTGCCGTCGCCGCACGGAGCCAGACCATGAACTTCGGCCTTCTGCTGTCGACCCTTCCGCACGTCACGGAATCGCGCCCCCACTACGACGCGATGCTGACGCTCGACGCCCGTCCGCGGGTGTTCTCCCGCCTGCTGAACCAGTTGAAAGCGTTGATCCGCTGAAAGAGACACGCCGAGCGCGCCTCGGCATGCGCACGTGCGGCCGCCTTCGAGCGGCCGTCCCGCGCGCATCCCAAGGTCGCACGCTCATCGAATCGCATAACCCTTAGCCGTACGGAACACATCATGTCCACGCCCTCCAACGTCTCTCCACCGATCGCGGTCGACCGCAGCGCCGTGCTCGACGACGCCCACCTGGGCGACATCCGCGGTGCGCTCGGCACGATCCCGCACCACGACACCGGCGCACGCGGCACGTGGTGGGCGCGCCTGCGTACGCTGCTCGCGATCATCGGCCCGGGCCTGATCGTGATGGTCGGCGACAACGACGCCGGCGCATTCGGCACCTATACGCAGGCCGGCCAGAACTACGGCACGACGCTGCTGTGGACGCTGCTGCTGCTCGTGCCCGTGCTGTACGTGAACCAGGAAATGGTGCTGCGCCTCGGCGCGGTCACGGGCGTCGGCCATGCGCGGCTGATCTTCGAACGCTTCGGCAAGTTCTGGGGCGCGTTCAGCGTGATCGACCTGTTCCTGCTCAACGCGCTGACCATCGTCACCGAATTCATCGGCATCACGTTCGTGCTGGATTTCTTCGGATTGCCGAAGGTGGCCGGCGTGTGCGTGGCCGCCGCGCTGACGATGGCCGCGGTCAGTACCGGCGATTTCCGGCGCTTCGAGCGGTTCGCGATCGGGCTGTGCGTGCTGAGCCTTCTGCTCGTGCCGGTGCTCGTGTCGATCCACCCGCCCGTCGCGCAGATGACGCGCGATTTCTTCGTGCCGAACTGGCCCGCGCACGCGAAGCTGTCGGACGTGATGCTGCTCGTGATCGGGATCGTCGGCACCACGGTCGCGCCGTGGCAGTTGTTCTTCCAGCAGAGCTACGTGATCGACAAGCGCATCACGCCGCGCTTCATGAAGTATGAAAAAGCCGATCTTTGGATCGGCATCGCGTTCGTGCTGGTCGGCGCGGTCGCGATGATCGGCTTCAGCTCGGCGCTGTTCGGCGGCCATCCGGAAGCCGGCAACTTCACCGACGCGGGCGGCATCATCGCCGGCCTCGAGAAGTATGCGGGCCGCACGAGCGCGACGCTGTTCGCGATCGCGCTGCTCGACGCGTGCATCATCGGCGCGGCGGCCGTGTCGCTGTCGACCGCGTACGCGATCGGCGACGTGTTCAAGATCCGTCACTCGCTGCACCGCGGCGTGACCGACGCGAAGGGCTTCTATCTCGTCTACTTCGGCATCGTCGCGGCGGCGGCCACACTCGTGCTGATTCCGGGCAGCCCGCTCGGCCTGTTGACCGAAGCCGTGCAGACGCTGGCCGGCGTGCTGCTGCCGAGCGCGACGGTGTTCCTGCTCGTGCTGTGCAACGACCGTCAGGTGCTTGGGCCATGGGTCAACTCGACGAAGCTCAACGTGTTCACGGGCGCGGTGATCTGGGTGCTGGTGCTGCTGTCGATCATCCTGACCGCGTCGGTGATGTATCCGGACATCAGCGGGGAGGCGATCGTCGACGTGCTGGTGGGCGGCACCGTGCTCGCCATCGCCGGCTATCTCGCGACGGTGCTGATTCGCCGCAACAAGCGCGTCGTCGAGCCGGCCGTCGATCGTTCGCTGCGCGACACGTGGCGCATGCCGCCGCTCGACACGCTCGAGCCGCAGAACATGACGCTCGCGACGCGGATCTGGATGGCCGTGCTGCGCGGCTATCTGGTGATTGCGGTCGGGCTCGTGATCGTAAAGGTCGTGCAGATGACGCTGCTGAAGTAACGGCGACCGTCCGCGAGGAAGCGGCGCCGGCCCGGCGCCGCGCCGCACCCTAAACATGCCGGCCCGCGAGGCCGGCATGTGCGTTTACGCGATCGGCGAAACGAAACTGCGCCGCGCCGTCGCCCGCGCGTCAGATCAGCTCGAGCTTCGACGTCAGGTACGTGAGCTGGATCCGGTTCGCGACGCCGAAGCGCTTGCGCAGCTTGCGCAGGTGATAGTCGACGTTGTGCGCGCTGGTGTCGAGGCGCCGGCCGATCTCCTTGTCGGACGCGCCTTCGGCGATGCCGAGCAACAGCTCCTGCTCGAACGGCGTGAGCCCGTTGACCGCGCGCTCGCGCGACGTCGAGATCAGTTGCGGCGACGCGAACTTGTGTACCGACAGCCCGATCGACAGCGCCTGCTCGATCGTCGCCGGCGTGATCCATTCGCGCGTGCGGCGCGGCGCGGTGAAGCTCATGAACGCGTGCAGCCGCGTGCCGGGCACGGCCATCGAATACATGATGCCGCTGCACATCCCGTCGTCCTGCATCGTCTGCAGGAAGCCGTCGAGCGCGGCCGGGCTCACGCACGAGTCGTCGTCGCGCTCGCGGTGTTCGCGGCGCAATTGCTGCAGGTCCCACACGATCGGCATGTTGCACACGCGCGCGCCGAGCGTGCGCGGATCGACGTCGTGATGGTTGTGGCGCACGTAGTCGCCGCGATAGGTGGCCGGCGTGAATGCTTCGTGCAGGTAGAGACTTTCGACGCGCTCGCGCGCGAATTCGAGGGCGAAGTACGCGAACGTCGAGAAGCCTGTCAGATGCAGCAGGCTCGTGACGATCCGGTTGCGCTCGGCCGTGCTCTGTGCGTGCGCGAGCGTATCGGCGACGCCGAGCTTCGGCGCGTGCGGCTGCGCGACGTCGCCGCGTTTCACGTCGTCGCACCAGACGACCTGCACGGTGCGCTCGCGCAGCGTGTCCGCGCAGGCGTTCAATCCGCGCGACGAGCGGGACAAGGTGGTTGGGGCGACCGCTTCTTCATGCAATGCAATATCGGACATGAGCCATCCCTCGGAATCGACGCGCATCGCCTGGCGGCGGCCGTATCGTGTACGGCATTCGCGGCGGTGCGACCGAGCATCGTTGTGATATGCGCCGATCGTCATCCCTGACGAAACGCGGGGGCATTGTACAAAAATGCCGGTGTGTGGGTAATATGCCGTAATACTAATTGCGGCGAAAGGTTCATGTTCGTGCGCATATAACGACGACCAGAAAATCATAAAGAAAAGACCAGATCGTGACGGGGCGCAGTTTCACATATTGGGAAAGGGCGGGCTCCTCATGACATATGCTGACGGCGCACCACGCGTCGAGTGGTTCTCACAAGCCGATATAGCGGCCGCCGCCGCTTATTCGAACGAATATCACGCAATCGAGCGTGACGTTTTTACCGGTATTCAAATCACGTCCGGTAAAACCGACCTTGCGTCATTCGATTTCGCGCAATGCCATGCGCGATTGCGGCAAATCGGATTCAGTACGCTCGGTTACGGCGCGTACGAAATGATCGGGCGGCGCATTCTGCGCGCGCATCTGCTGCGCGACCTCGCGCCGGCGACGTTCATGCAGCCGTTCATCGAAGGGATGCTGTACGAAAGCGACCCGCGCTTCGCGCAGGTGCGGCAAAGCGGCTTCCCGGTCGCGTGGCGGCTCGACGAGATCGAGGCGGCCGCGCACGGCAGCGGCGACCGCAAGGTGCTGGCGCTCGCCGGCCACTTGCGTGCGCACGCAATGAACAGCGGCGTGATCTTCAGCCTGTCGGCGCCGCGGCTCGACCTGCGCGTCGCGGTAAACGTGACGTCGGAAACGCACGGCACCGAATGGATCGACGATCGGGTGATCGGCGGCGCGCTGTCGGTCAGTCTGGCCGTGCATCGCGTCGCGCTGCCGTTCCTCGAGGCGCGGGTCGCGCGCATGCGCGGCTTCGCGCTCGGCGACGAGCAGCAGCAGGTGCTCGACCGGCTCGTGCACGGGCTGTCCGACCAGGAGATCGCGAGCGCGCTGCGCACGTCGCTGCACAAGGTCGGGCACCACATCCGCTCGCTCGAAAAACTCTTCAACGTACAGAACCGCGCGCAGCTCGCGTACCTCGCCGCGCGCCGGCTGCCGTCCTGACCCGACCCCTGCCGCAGGCGCGCGTCGGCGGCCCCGCGCGCGATGGAAGCGGTTCCGGCGGCGCGTGCCCGAGCCGGCCGCCGGGTTTCGTAGTCCGATTCGATCGTCTGAGGAAAACGCGCTTTCACGCTACGAGGCGCGCTTCTTTTTCGGCCGTTTCCCGTCGCTACACTCGTCCCATTCAACGGTCCGCGCAGCACGGGGAAGGGTTGCCCGTGCCAGCCGGCGATAACGACAGGACGACGGCACGATGGCTGAACCGAAGGCGCTCCCCCGCGACTGGCAGCGGTTGTTTTCCGCCGGCCGCGGCGTGTCCGGACGGCGCCTCGGGGGCGCGTCGCCGCGCGCCGACCTGTTTCTCGCGACCTTCATCGTCGCGGTCGTCGCGCTGTTCATCCTGCCGCTGCCGCAGGCCGCGCTCGACGGGATGATCTCGCTGAATCTGGCGGCGAGCGTCGTGCTGCTGACGGTGTCGACCTACGTGCCGTCGGCGGTCAGCTTCTCGTCGTTTCCGGCGCTGCTGCTGTTTACGACGCTGTTCCGGCTCGCGCTGAACATCGCGTCGTGCAAGCTGATCCTGCTGCATGCGAACGCCGGCCACGTGATCGACGCGTTCGGGCGGCTGGTGGTCGGCAACAACGTGGTGGTGGGCGGCGTGGTGTTCCTCGTGATCGCGGTCGTGCAGTTCATCGTGATCGCGAAAGGGTCGGAGCGGGTGGCCGAAGTCGGCGCGCGCTTCTCGCTCGATGCGATGCCCGGCAAGCAGATGAGCATCGACGCGGACTTGCGCGCGGGCATCATCAGCGCCGACGAAGCGCGCGAGCGCCGCGAGAAACTCGAGCAGGAATCACAGATGCACGGCGCGATGGACGGCGCGATGAAGTTCGTGAAGGGCGACGCGATCGCGGGCCTCGTGATCGCGTTCATCAACATCGTCGCGGGGATCGCGGTCGGCACGCTGATGCACGGGATGGACATCGGCGAAGCGCTGCAGCGTTACGCGATCCTGACGGTCGGCGACGGGATGGCGTCGCAGATTCCGTCGCTGCTCGTGTCGATCGCGGCCGGCATCGTGACGACGCGCGTCGCGACGCGCGATGCGCGGCAGCGCCAGCTCGGCGAACAGCTCGGCGAGCAACTGGGTGCGCATCCGCGCGCGTTGCTGATCGCGGCGTTCGTGCTGAGCGGTTTTCTCGTCGTGCCCGGTTTCCCGAAATGGTCGTTCGCGCTGATCGCGCTCGGCCTCGGCGCCTTCGCGTTCTCGCAACTGAAGCGCAAGACGTCCGCGCCGAGCTTCAACCTGATTCATGTCGCGGGGCGCGTGGGCGCGGCCGACGACGGCCAGCCCGCGAAGGTGTCGCACGCGGCGGGCGTCACGTCGCTGATCGCGGTGTCGCTGTCCGACGACCTGCGCACGAACCTGAACCTCGCGCAATTGCAGGCGGCGCTGTCGAGCGCGAAGGCGCGCGTCGACGCGGACATCGGCACGGTGTTCCCGCGTATCACGCTGAACGACGACGAAGGCGCGCCGGCCGGCACGTACCGGATCTACCTGCAGGACGTGCTCGTCGCGCACGGCGCGCTGAAGCCGGGCTGGCTGCTGTGGGACGGCGTCGCGCCGCTGCCCGAGCGCGCGGAGCGCCAGCCGGCCGAAGCGTTCGGCCCGTTCGCGACCGCGCTGTGGATCAAGCCCGACGGCGCGGCGCCGGACGGCAAGTGGCTGTCGAGCGAGAGCGCGTTGGCCGCGCACGTCGAGCAGATCGTGCGCCAGCACGCGGACGAGCTGCTCGGCATCCAGGAGACGCAGGCGCTCGTGCATCTGGTGCGCCGCGATCATCCGGAGCTCGTCGGCGAACTGACGCGGCTCGTGCCGCTGCAGCGCGTGACCGAAGTGTTGCGCCGGCTGCTGGCCGAACAGGTGCCGATCCGGAACCTGCGCGTGATCTTCGAGAGCCTGATCACGTGGGCGCCGAACGAGCCCGACGACGTGATCGCGCTGGTCGAGCTCGTGCGCGTCGACCTGCGCCGGATGATCACCGATCGTCACGCGGGCACGGCGCGCCAGCTGCGGGTCGTGCTGTTCGAGCAGAACCTGCAGGAGCGGATCGAGAGCGCGGTGATGCGCACCAAGCAGGGCAATTTCCTCGCGCTGTCGAGCGCGGTCAAGCAGGACATCGGCGAACAGGTGCGCGCGATCGTGCAGGCCGCGCAGGCGGCCGGCCCCGGCGGCCACGGCAACGCGCAGGGTGGCGCGCGGCTCGCGGTGATGGTCGCGCTCGGCGCGCGCCGCTACGTGAAGACGATCCTGCAGCCGGTGCTGCCCGAACTCGCGGTGCTGTCGTACCAGGAAGTCGAGGAGGACGTGCAGTTGCATACGGTCGGCTGGGTGAAGAACCCGCCGGACGACGGCACGGTTGGCGCGGGCGCCGACGTGCGCGCGCCGGGGGCCGTGCAATGACGAGCTCGACGATCCTCGACCTGACGCGCCAGGCGCTGATGCTCGTGCTGCTGCTGTCGCTGCCGATCGTGCTGATCGCGACCGTCACGGGCCTCGTCGTCGCGATCCTGCAGGCCGTCACGCAGGTGCAGGACGCCAATATCGGCATCGCGGTGCGGCTGATCGCCGTGATGGTCGCGCTCGTGCTGCTGTCGGGCTGGCTCGGCGGCGAAGTGCTGCGCTTCGCGCAGCAGGCGCTGGAACGCATGTTCGTTTCTTCCACAGGAGTCCTTTGATGCGTCGACGCGTCGCCTCGATCCGGTTTCAACCGCGCAGCCTGCAACGGGCCGCGCTTGCCGTGTGCGCGACCGCGCTGCTCACGGCGTCGCTGTGCATGGCGCCCGCGCAGCATGCGCGCGCCGCGGACCTGCGCTGGCGCAACAAGCCGTTCACGATCGTCGCGAACGGCAAGAAGATCGGCGACTTCATCCGCGAGCTCGCGTCGTCGCAGGGCGTGACGGCGGTGGTCGACCCGAAGGTCGACGGCGTGATCAGCGGCCGCTTCTCCGGCACGCCGCAGCAGACGCTCGACACGATCTGCTCGACCTACGGGCTCACGTGGTACTACGACGGCTCGTTCCTGTACGTCGATCCGGCCGACCAGTCGCAGACGCAGATGATCCCGATCCCGCCGAATGCGTCCGGCGAAATCGGCCGCGCGCTGCAGGCGATGCAGATTCCGGACAAGCGCTACACGCTGGTGATCAACGATCGTGCGAACAGCGTTTACGTGGCCGGCCCGCGCCGCTATGTCGAGCTCGTGCGGCAGGCGGTCGGCTCGGTTGGCGATCCGTCGGCGAACGGCGCGCATGCGGACATCCGCGCGTTCCGGCTGAAATACGGCTGGGCGTCCGACTTCACGATCAACCGCTCGGGCAAGGAAGTGACGGTGCCGGGCGTCGCGACGATCCTGCGCCGGCTGTTCGGCAAGGGCGGCGGCACGACCGCGGCGCCGTCCAGCACGCCGCTCGGGCAGGCCGCGCGCCAGGTGAAGCTCGGCTCCGGGCTGACGATCGCGGTGCCGCGGCTCGACTTTCCCGACATTTCCGGCGGCCCGCGGCAGGGCGGTTATGGCGGGGCGGACGGCAGCATGGGCGGCGGCTTCTCGCCGTTCTCGAACAACGGCGGCGGCGACACGCTGCCGCAGATCGTCGCCGACCCGGCGATCAACGCGGTGATCGTGCGCGACCTGCCGGAGAACATGTACCGCTACCAGTCGCTGATCGGCCAGCTCGACGAGCGGCCGCGCATCGTCGAGATCAACGTGACGATCATCGACATCAACGAGGATTCGCTCGACAGCCTCGGGATCGACTGGCGCCTGCACACGACGCACGGCGACGTGCAGATCGGCAACGGCCAGAACGCGCTGAACGGCAACACGCAGTACAACGGCGCCGGCAATCCGCCGCTGACGTTCGGCATCGGCACGTCGGAAACCGGGCAGACGGGCGCCTTCATGCCGACCGGCATCGCGCTGACCGCGTCGATCGGCGGGTCGCTGCGCAACTACCTGCTCACGCGCGTGAACGCGCTCGCGCAGAAAGGCCAGGCGCAACTGCGATCGAAGCCGAAGGTGCTCGCGCTCGACAACACCGAGGCGATCCTCGAGAACCTCACGCAGTTCTACGTGCAGGTGCCGGGCTATCAGGATTCGTCGCTGTACAGCGTGACGACCGGCACCAGCATCAAGGTGACGCCGATGATCGTCGACGAGGCGATCCGCAACGCGGCGGCCGTGTCGGGCAACCCGCAGAGCGTGATGATGTCGATCGACATCCAGGACGGCAACATCGTGCCGGGGCAGGCGGTGTCGAATGTGCCGGTGATCCAGCAGCGCAACATCGTCACCAAGACGATGATCGACGAAGGCAAGAGCCTCCTGATCGCCGGTTTCAACGACGACGAGGTGCGGCTGAACAAGAGCGGCGTGCCCTGGCTGTCCGACATCCCGCTGATCGGCAACCTGTTCAAGTACACCGACAAGTCGGGCAACCACATGGAGCGGTTCTACCTGCTGACGCCGCGGGTCGTGACGAGCGCGTCGATGTATGCGCCGGACGGCTCGCCGGTGAATCCGGGCGTCGACGGTCCGGCGAACCAGGAAGGGATGTCGATGTATCGCCCGCCGGACAACGACGTCACGGTGCCGCTGACGCCGAAGCCGCTGCCCGGCACGAAATTCGGTCCGCCCGCGTTGCCGCCGCCGAAGGATACGGCGGCGTCGCAGCCCGCGGCGACGACCGCAGGAGTGGTCACGCATGTCGACGAGCATCATTGATCCGCACGGCGACGGCGCATTGCCCGGCGGCGCGGCGGGCGGAGCCGGCTCGGCCGCCGCGCTCGCGTCGCCGTGGAACCTGTGCTTCCTGAGCGGGCCGATGTACGGCCGCACGATGTCGCTCGCGCGCGGCGCGAACTGGGTCGGCACGGCGGCCGACTGCGAGGTGATCCTGCCCGATCGCGAGATCGGCGCGAAACAGGTGTGCCTGCAGGTCGGCGCGCTCGCGGTGACGGTGCAGAACCACGGCGGCGACGCCGGCGCGCCGGTGCTGTTCAACGACGAGCCGCTCGGCACCGGCCGCCGCTCGTTGACGCCGAACGACGTCGTGACGGTCGGCTCGATCCGGCTCGGCATCGCACGGCATGCGCAGGCGAGCGTCGCGGTGCCCGACGAAACCGATGCGCCGGACGCCGCGCGCGAAGCCGCGTGGCTCGGCTGGCTCACGGGCGGGCTACGGCGGCTGGGCAGCCGGCGGCTCGTGATCGCGCTGGTCGCGCTGTGGGTCGGCGTGCTGCTCGGCGCGCTCGGCTACGGCTTCGTCGCGTGGTCGGGGCGGCTGCCGTGGCAGCACGAATCGGTGCTCGCGCGCACGCACCGGCTGCAGCAACTGCTGCACGCGTATCCGGAGCTGGCGGTCGCGCCGCGCGACGACGGCGTGATCGTGTCGGGCTACGTGAGCGACCCGGCCGCGCGCGAGCGCGTCGCGCAGATCGTCGCGGGCGTCGACAACGCGGCGCTCGGCAACATCTACGTGGTCAGCGATCTCGTGGCGACCGCGCAGACCTATTTCAGCGACACGGCGCTGACGGTCACGTATCTCGGCCGCGGCCGGATCGAGCTGACGGGCACGGCCGCGCGCGCGCAGATCGAGCCGCGCATCCGCAACTACATGAAGGACGCGCGCCCGGCGCTCGAGGTGGTCGATCACGTGCGCGATGCCGATGCGGCCGCGCCGCGCACGGCGACGACGCTCGGCGGCACGGCGGGCATTCCGGAGATCACGACCGTGTTCGCCGGCGACGGCGACCAGCGCTACATCGAGACGGTCGACGGCAGCCGCTATTTCGAAGGCGCGCGGCTGAAGGAGGGCGCGACCGTCGTGTCGATCGGCCCGGACGAGGTCGTGTTCGAACGCAACGGCCAGCGCATCACGATGCCGCTCGGCGGCCCGTCGACGCGTGCGCCCGAGCAGGCGCCGGCGCCGCCCGTGGCGCCGCTCGCGAGCGGTGCGGCGGCGGGCGTCGCGCAGCCGGTGCCGGGGCCGACGCTGTTGCCGCGCGAGCCGGCGGCCGGTGTATCGACGAAGGAGGCGGCGCACTAGCGTCGCGACGAATCAGGCGCAGCGCGAATCGCGCTGCGCGCATCACGCGACACGTCGCCGGCAGGCGGCGCGTCACGTCATCGGCGGGGCATGGGGCCGCCGCCGGCAACGCAAGTGAACGTCACGTAAAGGAGCGAAACATGACTGCCCCCACCGGTAGCGCAACCGACACGAAGCAAGTCCAGCAACAGGCGGACGACCTGACCAAGACGCAGCTCGAACTGACGAAGATCAACTTCCAGGTTCAGCAATCGACTGCGACGTTCGAAACCAGCAACGCAGTGACCGCGCAGGAGGGGACGGCGAACGCCCAGGTCGCGCAACACCTGAGTTCCGCCGGCCGCGCGTGATGCCGGTCGCCGGCCGTGCCGCGCGACGCCGGATGCCGGGGCCGCCCGTGACGGGCGCCCGGTGCGGCGTGGGTGCGTGCCGGCCGGCCCGTTTCCGGCCCTGCCGGTCAAGGAGGACACGATCATGTCGGTAACAGGCGTAGGCGCGGCGCCGCCGGGCGCAGCCGCGCTCGCGAGTGCCGCACAGCAAACGGGCGCGACGTCCGATCCGGCGCAGGTGCGCCAGTTCGATGCGCTGATGCAGCCGGGCGCGTCGTCGGCCGCACCCCCGTCTTCGTCCGGTGTCGCGATGTCGCGCGCACCGGCGGATGCGGCGCCGGCCGTGCAGATGACGCCCGCGCAGGCGAACCAGTCGTCGCTCGTCGAGCGATTGCGCACCTACGGCAACGATCTCGATTCGCGGTACGCGAACATCGACAAGCACCGCAGCGAGATGCTGACGTCGATGGCGGACAGCCGCAGCGATCCGCTGATGACGATGGTGAAGGCGATGGATTTCCAGTGGACGGCAACCACCACGATTTCGGAATACCAGTTGAGCCTGTCGGTTGCGCAGGCGGCGAACGGCTTCACGCACACGGTGCTGAAGACGCAGGAGTGACGAAAGCCGGTGCGTGTGCCTGCAACGGCCGCGCGCCCTGAAGCGGACAAACGATGACGACGATCGATTCGACGCCGCGCACGCATGCGTGGCGCAGCCGGGCGGCGCGCGCGCTGCTCGCGGGGCTGCTCGTGCTGTTGGCCGGGTGCCAGAAGGAGCTGTACTCGGGCCTGTCGGAGCGCGATGCGAACCAGATGGTCGCGGTGCTCGGCGACGCGGGCATCAGCGCGTCGAAGGACAACGATGCGCGCGACACGTCGGACCGCAACGCGTGGCTCGTGAGCGTCGCGGACGGCGACATGCAGGCGGCGCTCACGGTGCTGCAGGCGAACGGGCTGCCGAAGCCGAGCTATGCGAGCCTCGGCGAGCTGTTCCAGAAGCAGGGGCTCGTGTCGACCCCGGCCGAGGAGCGCGTGCGCTATCTGTACGGCGTGTCGCAGGACCTGTCGCGCACGCTGCAGGACATCGAAGGCGTGGTAGTCGCGCGCGTGCAGGTCGTGATTCCGGAGAACGATCCGCTCGCGGACAAGATCAAGCCGTCGTCGGCCGCGGTGTACATCCGCTACCGGCCGGGCGTCGACCTGCGCGCGATGGCGCCGATGGTCAAGGATCTCGTCGCGCACAGCATCGAAGGGCTGCAGTACGACAACGTGTCGCTGTTCCTGCAACCGGCCGCCGCGCGCGCGACGCGCGTGGACGGCATCGGCAGCGCTGTGTCGGACATCCTGCGGCTGCGCTCGCCGCTCGGCTGGCTGGTGTTCGCGCTGATCCTGCTGACCTGCGCGGTGATCGCACTGTCGGCCGCCCGGCGCGGGATGTTCGGCGCGCGCCTCGCGGGCCTGGTCGGCGCACCGCGCGGCGCGAACGGCGGTGGTTCGGCCGCGCAGCAGGCAGGCGGCGGGCTGCGTACGCCGGACGGCGCGCGCGACGGCGCATGAGCGACCCGCACGCGCTGCCGCCGGGCGAGGCGGGCGACGCGGCGCCGCTGCCGTGGCTGCAGCCGCTCGCGCCGCCGCCCGCCGCGCGCGCTGCCGCGTTTCATGCGCTCGTCTGCGACTTCAACCTGCGGCCCGACCGCTATTTGCACGTGACGCGCGTGCCGGCCGACTGGCCCGCGCGCTATCGTTCGCCGGACGCGTTCGGCGCGGCCGGCCGCAAGCTGCTCGCGCGGCACCTGCTCGACCTGCACGGCGTGGCCGACCGGCACGACTTCGACGTCGCGAGCCCGTGCGCGCGGCTTGCGCTGCTGCCCGGCGCGGCGCTCGAACAACTGGCCGCGTATGCGGGGCTGCTACTGCATCGCGCATGGCTGCGCGACGCGCTGGCGGGGCGGCGCATTCGCGCGGAAGTCGCGGCGCGGCTCGGCGGCGATGCGCTCGAACTCGCGCTCGAACGCGCGCCGGAATTCGGCGCGCTCGCCGAAACGCTCGAACCGTGGCGCGCCGACCCCGCCGCGCTGCCGGTCGTGATCCGCGCGCGCGGCGGGCGCCTGCTCGCCGATTTCATCGGCGTGGCCGGCGACGCGGTGGCGCGGCGCGTGCGCCTGAAATTCAACCGCGCGATCGACGACGAAGCGCCGTACTGGCTGAACCGCGCGCAGCGCGACCAGTTCGGCGAACTGATGTTCCTGTTTCTGATTCCCGAGAGGCTTGCGTCATGGGACTGGCTTTTCTGATCACGAGCGACAACCTGCAGCTGCTGTCCGAGCGCAAGGTGCTCAAGGAGCGCGAATACGCGGCGCTGCTCGATGCGTCCGCGGTGATCGCGACCGCGCATGAAGAAGCGGCGCGCATCGTCGCCGACGCGCAGCGCGAATTCGACAAGCGCCAGGCGGCCGGCTACGACGAAGGCATGCGCCGCGCGCAGCGCGAGCAGGCCGCGCAGGCCTACACGCAGGCGCTCGCCGCGACGCGCACGATGGAGACGATGAAGGATGCGATGGCCGATATCGTCGTGAAGGCCGTGCGCGCGATCGTCGGCGAGATGAGCACGCAGAAGCTGTACGAGGCCGCGCTCGCGCGGATCGCGCCGCTCGTGCGCGACGAGGCGTTCCTGATCGTGCGCGTCGCGCCCGGCCGTACGGACGAAATGCGCGACGCGCTCGACGGCGCGTTCGCCGGGCAGTCGAACCGGCAGAAGATCCGCATCGTCGAGGATGCGCAGCTCGAACGCCACGCGTGCACGGTCGAGACGCCGTCCGGGCGGATCGACGCGAGCCTCGACCTGCAGATCGACGCGCTGCGCCAGGCGATCCGCCGCGACGCGCTGAAAGGGGCCGCGCGATGAGCGCGCCGCTCGACGATCCGCCGTCGTTCGGCGACGACGACGCGCCGTTCGATCGCGGCCGCCTGGTCGGCGAGCTCGACGCGGGGCTCGCGTTCTTCTCGCCGGTCTCGGTGCAGGGCCGCGTCAACCACGCGGTCGGGCAGATCCTGAACGCGACGGGCATCCGCGCGCGGCTCGGCGAGATCTGCGAGCTGCGCACGCCGAACCAGCCGACGCTGCTCGCGGAGGTGGTCGGCTTCTCGCGGCAGACGACGCTGCTCACGCCGCTCGGCGACGTGGCCGGCCTGTCGCCGGAGACGACCGTCGTGCCGTCCGGGCGCGAACATGTCTTTCCGGTGGGCGAAGGACTGTTCGGCCGCGTGCTCGACGGGCTCGGCCGGCCGCTCGACGATCGCGGGCCGGTGACGGGCGCCGCGTGGGTGTCGACGCAGCAGGACCCGCCGAACCCGCTCGCGCGCAAGATGATCGACACGCCGTTTCCGACCGGCGTGCGCGTGATCGACGGGCTGATGACGCTCGGCATCGGGCAGCGCGTCGGCATCTTCGCGCCGTCCGGCGTCGGCAAGAGCACGCTGCTCGGGATGATCGCGCGCGGCGCGCAGGCCGACGTGAACGTGATCGCGCTGGTCGGCGAGCGCGGCCGCGAGGTGCGCGAATTCATCGAGCACAGCTTGTCGCCGGAAGTGCGCGCGCGGTCGATCGTCGTCGTGTCGACGTCCGATCGCCCCGCGATGGAGCGCGTGAAATCCGCGCTGGTCGCGACCGCGATCGCCGAGCACTTCCGCGATGCGGGCAAGCGCGTGCTGCTGCTGGTCGATTCGCTGACGCGCTTTGCGCGCGCGCAGCGCGAGGTCGGCCTCGCGAGCGGCGAGCCGCCGACGCGGCGCAGCTTCCCGCCGTCGACGTTCGCGGTGTTGCCGCGCCTGCTCGAACGCGCGGGGCAGGGGGCGCACGGGTCGATCACCGCGCTCTACACGGTGCTCGTCGAAGGCGACGAGGAATCGGACCCGATCGCCGAGGAGGTGCGCTCGATCCTCGACGGCCATATCGTGCTGTCGCGCAAGATCGCGCTCGCGAATCGCTATCCGGCGATCGACGTGCTCGCGAGCCTGTCGCGGGTGATGCCGCTCGTCGCGAGCCGCGCGCACCAGCATGCGGCCGCGCGCGTGCGCGAGTTGATCGCGAAGTACCAGGAGATCGAGCTGCTCGTGCAGATCGGCGAGTATCGCGAAGGCAGCGACCGGCTCGGCGATCTCGCGCTGCGCGCGCGCGACGCGATCGGCGCGTTCTGCGCGCAGGCGTCGGACGAGGACGTGCGCTTCGACGCGCTGCTCGCGAAACTGACGAAGCTGGCGAACGATCATGTCTGAAGCCGACGACCGCCTCGTGCTCGCGACGCTTGCCCGCCTGAAGCGCGTGCGCGAGATGCGCAGCCAGATCGCGCGCGTCGCGGCCGCGCGCCAGCAGGGCATCGCCGCGCAGAGCCGGCGCGCGCTGGCGGCCGCGCAGGCGCAGCTCGCGCAGCAGGTCGCCGCGAAGGCCGCGATCCAGACGCGCCTGGCCGACGACGTGCGCGAAGCCCGCGCGTTGCAGAACGCGGCGGCCGATACGCGCACGTTCGACCGGCATATCGGCACCGCGAACGCGTCGGTGAGCGAGGCCGCGCACGTGCATCGCGGCCACGAGGCGACGCTCGCCGACCTGCAGCGCGCCGCACGCAAGGCGAAGGCCGCCGAGGACAAGCTGGAGAAAGCCGGCGAGAAAGCGCTGCACGCGCGCGCCGCGCGGGTCGAGCGCGACGCCGACGACGTCGCGGACGGCTACGCGGTGCGGCGCTTCGCGACCGGCGGCACCTGGGTGGCCGGCGCGGGCGACGCGGCCGGTCACGGGTCCACGCCGCCGGAGGCCGCCGCCGCGTTCGATGCGGCGATGACCGACGTGGAGACGGGCGCCGCCGCTGCCGCTGAAGCCGATGCATCCGATACATCGGACGCACCCGCCATGCCCGACGATTCCGCCCCGTCCGCCGCCGCGGAGCGCCGATGCTAGACCAGGCCGCGGGCTTCAACGACGTCGCCGGCATGCTGCGGCCGCTGCTCTACGTGATGCCGCGCCTGTTGCCGGTCATGCTGATCGTGCCGGTGTTCAACGAGCAGATCATCACGGGCCTCGTGCGCAACGGGATCGCGGTCGTGATCGCCGCGTTCGTCGCGCCGACGATCGATGCCGCGCAGGTGGCCGCGCTGCCGTTCCTGATGTGGTGCCTGCTGGTCGCGAAAGAGGCGATGGTCGGCATGCTGCTCGCGGGCGCGTTCAGCGCGGTGCTGTTCGCGATCCAGGGCGTCGGCTACCTGATCGATTTCCAGACCGGCAGCGGCAGCGCCGCGTTCTTCGATCCGATGGGTGGCCACGAGGGCGGCCCGACTTCCGGATTCCTGAATTTCGTCGCGATCGCGCTGTTCGTGACAGCCGGCGGGCTGCAGGTGCTCGTGCAACTGTTCGCGCAGTCGTACGCCTGGTGGCCGATCGGCTCGCTCGGCCCCGATTTCTCGTCGATGCTGCAGACCTTCATCGTGCGGCAGACCGACACGATCTTCGAATGGATGGTGAAGCTCGCCGCGCCGGTCACGATCGTGCTGGTGCTCGTCGAGCTCGGCGTCGGCCTGGTCGGGCGCGCGGTGCCGCAGCTCAACATCTTCGTGTTCTCGCAGCCGCTGAAGAGCGCGCTCGCGATGCTGATGATGATCCTGTTCCTGCCGGTGGTGTACGCGTCGCTGCATGCGCTGCTGAGCCCCGACAGCGGGTTGATGGCGCTGCTGCGCGCGCTGTTCGCCGCGCACGGCGGCGGCTGAGCGCGCGGGAGCCGCGATGGCCGAAAAGGACCAGAAGCCGACCGCGAAGCGCCTGCGCGAGGCGCGCGAGAAAGGCGACGTGCCGAAAAGCGCGGAAACGGTGTCGTCGGCGTTCTTCGTCGGCGTGTGCGTGGCGCTCGCGGTGGGCATCGGTTCGCTGTTCGCGCGGTTGCAGGCGCTGTTCCGGCTCGTGTTCGACGCGGTCGGCGCGGCCGATCCGGCCGCGCGGCTCGCGGCGCTGATCGACGGCGCCGCGCGCGACTGGGCGATGCTGTCCGCGCAGATCGTCGCGGCCGGGCTGCTGGCGGGGTTGCTCGCGGGCTTCGTGCAGGTGGGCGGCGTGATGGCGTGGAGCCGCCTCGTGCCGCAGTTGTCGCGGCTCAACCCGGCCGAGGGGATGAAGAACCTGTGGTCGCTGCGCAACCTCGTCAATCTCGCGAAGATGCTGCTGAAGACGGCGCTGCTCGTCGCGACGCTCGGCTGGCTGATCGTCGAGTCGCTCGATCCGTCGGTGCAGTCGGGCTTCACGCGGCCGGTCTCGATCCTCGCGCTGATCGTGAAGCTGCTGATGCTGCTGTTCGGCTGGGCCGCGCTGATCTACATCGTGATGGCGTTGATCGACATCGTGCACCAGCGGCACGAGTTCAACCAGAAGATGAAGATGTCGATCGACGAAGTGCGGCGCGAGCACAAGGAGGACGAAGGCGATCCGCACATCCAGGCGAAGCGCCGCCAGCTCGCGCGCGAAGTGCAGTTCGCGTCGCTGCCCGACCGGATCGGCTACGCGTCGGTGGTCGTCTATTCGCCGCGCGTCGCGGTCGCGCTCTACTACGGCGGGATGGGTTCGCTGCCGTGGGTACTCGCGCGCGGCGAGGGCGACGCGGCCGAGCGGATCGTGCGGCTCGCCCGCGACGCGCTGCGCCCGACGCTCGCGAACGTCGGGCTCGCGCAGGCGCTGTACGAGACGACGCCCGAGAACGGCACGATCCAGCCGCAGCATTTCCGCGAGGTCGCGCAGTTGCTGAAATGGGCGACCGGCGCCGGTTGACGGCGGCGTGGCGTGGCGGCGTTGCCGTCGGCATACGGCCCTTTTTTCATCCGCAACGCTTGCCGGCCAACTCACCGGATTCGATATGGCCCCTTGCGCGACCATCCGCACGCGGCACTTGACGTCCATTTTTTTCCGGACGGTGCCGACATTCACTGGTGAATTATTGCTGATTTATTTCTTCGTAATATGGCTCGACCGTCATGCCCGACGGCGGGCCGCGAGGTTGCGCGGTGCGTGACGGAACTGGTCAACAGGGGCAGACAAATCAATGTGCGGAATCGACGGCTTTCTGAATAGCGTCGCCTTCGATGAGGAGACAGCGCGCGGCACGCTCGCGCGAATGACGGCGAGCCTCGCGCATCGCGGGCCGGACGGGCAGGGGATCTGGGTCGACCCGGAGGCCGGCATCGCGCTCGGCCACCGGCGGCTCGCGATCGTCGACCTGTCGGTGCACGGCCGGCAGCCGATGGCTTCCGCGTGCGGCCGCTACGTCCTCGTCTTCAACGGCGAAATCTACAACCATCGCGAACTGCGCGCGGAGCTCGAGCGTGCGGGGCGCGCACCGGCGTGGCGCGGCCACTCCGACAGCGAGGTGCTGATCGCGGCGATCGTCGCGTGGGGCGTCGAGGCCACGTTGCGCCGCGCGACCGGCATGTTCGCGTTCGCGCTGTGGAATCGCGCGTCGCGGGTGCTGACGCTCGCACGCGACCGGATCGGCGAGAAGCCGCTCTACTACGGCCGGATCGGCGACGCGCTGGTGTTCGCGTCCGAGCTGAAGGCATTGCGCGGCTACCCGGGCTTCGACGGCACGGTCGACCGCGACGCGCTGTGCCTGTACCTGCGCCAGTCGAGCGTGCCCGCGCCTTACACGATCTATCGCGGCATCCGCAAGCTGCCGCCCGGCACGTACATCCAGTTCGAACATGCGCGCGACACGCCGCGCCTGCGCGCGTACTGGACGCTCGAACAGGTGATCGAGGCGGGCCGCGCGCAGCCGTTCGAAGGCACTCCCGACGAAGCCGTCGGCCAGCTCGACGCGATCTTGCGGCAGGCCGTCGCGCGGCAGATGGAGGCCGACGTGCCGCTCGGCGCGTTCCTGTCGGGCGGCGTCGATTCGTCGGCGATCGTCGCGCTGATGCAGGCGCAATCGGCGACGCCGGTCGACACGTTTACGATCGGCTTCCACGAGGCCGGCTACGACGAAGCCGGTTATGCGAAGGCCGTCGCGCGCCATCTCGGCACGCGCCATACCGAGCTTTACGTGACCGCCGACCATGCGCTCGGCGTCGTGCCGAAGCTGCCGTCGATCTACGACGAGCCGTTCTCCGATGCGTCGCAGATCCCGACCTTTCTCGTCTCCGAACTGACGCGCCGGCACGTGAAGGTAAGCCTGTCCGGCGACGGCGGCGACGAGCTGTTCGGCGGCTACACGCGCTATTTCCTGACGCCGCGCCTGTGGCGCAAGCTGCATCGCGTGCCGGGCGCCGTGCGCGCGCGGATCGCCGCCGCGTTGCACGCGCTGCGGCCCGACCACGCGGACCAGCTGGCAGCCGTCGCGCAGGGCGCGTGGGGTGGCGGCGTGGAGGCGCGCGAATCGACGTCGCGCATCGGCGATCGCCTGCACAAGCTCGGCCATGTGATGACGGCCGAAAGCCGCATCGGGCTGTACCGGCTGCTGATGTCGTCGGTGCATCACCCGGAGCGCATCGCGCTGTCGGGGCAGGAGCCGCCGACGCCGCTCGACACGGTGTCCGCGTGGCCCGCGCATCTGAGCTTCGCCGAGCAGGCGATGGCGATCGACACGCTCACGTACCTGCCGACCGACATCCTCGCGAAGGTCGATCGCGCGGCGATGGCCGTGAGCCTCGAGACGCGCATGCCGTTCCTCGATCATCACGTCGTGGAATTCGCGTGGCGCGTGCCGGCGTCGGTGCGCTTGCCCGAAGGGCAGTCGAAGGCGCTGCTGCGCCGGCTGCTCGACCGGTACGTGCCGTCCGCGCTGATCGACCGGCCGAAGCAGGGCTTCTGCGCGCCCGTCGACCACTGGCTGCGCGGCGCGCTGCGCGACTGGGCCGAGGCGCTGCTGCGGCCGTCGCGCCTGCGCGAAGAAGGCTTCTTCGATGCGGCGGCGGTCGAGCGGCTGTGGCGCCAGCACCAGACGGGCCGGATGAACTGGCAGCACCAGTTGTGGACGGTGCTGATGTTCCAGGCGTGGCTGGAGGCGCAGCGCGCGGCGTGACGGCATCGTCGTGCCCGCCGCCGTGACGCGCGGCGGGCCGACCGTCATCCGACCACCAGCGGCGTGCCGACCGGCAAGTGCGTGGCATCGCGCGCGGCCGATGGATTGAGCTGCAGGATTTCTTTCAGCGCACGCGCATCCTGTTCGCCGCGCGTCATCGCCTGCTGGTCGGCACGCGATACGTGCGCGGCGTCCAGCAGCGACTGGCGATGCTGGTCCGCGATCACCCATAGCGAATCGCCATCGACGACGATGTAGGGCTGTGGGGCGTTCGACGGCGACGGCGTGCTGGGTCGCCCCGCCGCCCGGCTGCTGCGTGCCGGATGGCGGCGCCTTGCCGTCGTCGTCCTCGAACGCGGTGTAGATCCACTTGCCGACATAGATCAGGATCGGCGCGACCATGAGCGACGTCGGAATCGAGCCGGTGAGCCGCTTCGGCAGGTTCGGGAAATGCGTGTCGATGCGCGCGAGCGCGAGCAGCGTCGCGGACGACAGCGACGAAATCGCGATCGGCAAGTCCGACTGGATCGCGGGATGCGGGCCGACGAATGGCGCGATCGCACCGCCGGCGATGCTCGCGAGATCCGACATCAGGTCGATGCCCCGCACGACGCGGCTACGCCGTTCGATGCTCAGGTGCGCGAACGCGCTGCCCTGCACGAGGCCGGTATACGTGATGCCGAGCAGCGCGCCGGCCGCGCCCAGCGCCGGCACCACCGACGGATTCTGCAGCAGCGCATGCAGCGACAGCTCGCCGAGGCTCGCATAGCCGGCGATCGCGGCGGCGCGTCCGGCCTTGCCCATGAAGCGGCGCGGATTGCCGTAATGCAGCTGCTGGATCGAGGTGCCCGCGAGCACGCCCTGCATCTGCTGGAGCATGTCGTTGGCGATCATCTTCGTGTATTCCAGCGTCTTGTCCGCCGGCAGCGACGCGGCCTTGTGCAATTCCAGCTGGAGATGAATCTTCGCCCGCGCGCTCTCGGCGAGCAGGATCAGCGACGCGTTGCGCTGCTCGGCATGCATCTGGTGCGCGTCGAGCTGATTGTTCAGGCCGTCGACGAAGCGGTCGATCACGCGATCGAACAGCCGCGGGTCGCCGCTTTGCAGCGCGCGCACGGTGTCCTGGTGCACGGCCTGCACGAGCCGGCCGGTCCGCACGCCGACGAACGCCGCGTTCGCGGCCTGCTTGAACTTGTCCGGCGTCAGGCCGAAGTGATGGACCGCGAAGCCGGCCCCCGCGCCGATCGCGATCGACAGCAGGTTCTTGCGGTTCAGCAGCGCGGCGATCCAGCTGTCCGGCTGATGCAGGCGCAGCGCATGCAGTTCCGCGGCCGCGGCGAGCGGATCGTCCGGACGCATCGGCTCGTTCGTCTGCGCGCTGACGAGCCGGCTTTCGCTGATCGGCTGCGTATCGGCCGCGACGAGCGCGGGCGCGAGGACGGTTTCGCGCCAGGCCTGCAGCGGTTCGACACCGGCGCCGCCGCCGTCCGTCGTGACGATCTGTTCCGGCGCCGCGAGCCGCGCGCCGACGTCGGTGAGCCATCGTTCGGTAAACATCCGGGCGGCGTCGCTGGCCGCGGGCGCGCGGCGCGGGTCGGCGGCCCAGCGGTCCGCCGCGAAGCGCGACGTCGCATAGCGGGCGCGATGCAGCAGTTGCGTGGTGTTGCCTTCGTACAGTTGCTGGCGCAACGCCGCCAGCCGCGCGGGCGACATGCCGCGCGCCCGGCCGATGCGGTCGACTTCCGCGAGCAGCAGGCCGTGCTGGTTCATCAGCGTCGTGCGGTCGACGCGGTCGTATACGCGCGTCAGCGCGTCGGCGCCGTGCAGTCGCGCGAGCGTCGGGTCGTTGGCCCTGGCGCGCTCGACGAGCAGCGTCGCGAGCGCGGTCGTCAGTTCCTGGTTCGCGACGAAGTCCGAGCCATGCGTCGCGTACGACAGGCCGACGTGCACCCACGGCAGCGCCGGATGGTCGAGCAGCGATTTCGCGAGTTCCAGGTGGCTCGCGCCGGACGCGGGCTCCGGCACCGTATCCCAGCCGTGGAACGTCACCATCACGTGCGGCGCGGGCTGGCCGAGGTGCGTCCGGTTCCACGATTCGAGCAGCGCGCCGAGCCGCGCGTGGTCGTGATAGCCGGTGTTGGAGCCGGGCTGATGCCGGTGGTCGACGGACGACACCAGCGCCCGCGCCGGCGCCATTTCGAAGCGCAGCAGGAAACCGGCCTTCGACGACGCATCGAGCCAGTTGTGCACGTATTGCTCGGCCAGGTCGTCGATACGCATCGACTTGCCGTTCGCACCGGTGATCGTGCCGGTCCAGTAGTCGATCGTCGCGTCCTTGTGGTCGCCGATCGACTTCGCGTCGTGCACGACGGCGGGGTCGTGCTTCGCGCCGCGCGTGGCCGCGAGCGTGTGCGGGTCGATCACGATCGTCACGGCCGGCATCACGCCGCCGTGCCGCTCGATCTGCGCGACGAATTTCGCGGGATCGTCGGAGAGCCGGAACGCGCGGCTCATCGGCACCACGCGCTGCTGGTACGCGGGATCGGCGGCGAGTAGGCGCCGGCGCAGCGCGCGATCGGTCGCGAGCGCGGTGCTGAAACGGCTCAGCACCTTTCTTCTGAGCGGGATCGGCGCATAGCGCGAGCCGCCGCCCGACCAGTCGCGCGCGACGTACAGCGGCATGCCGGTGTCGCGCAACGCCTGGGCGTCGGCCATGATCGCGGGCGGCACGCCGTTGACCGCATCGTCGAGTTCGAGCGGCGCGGCGCGCGGATCGCGCGCGTGCTGCACGAGCGCGTCGATCCGGTCGTAGTGCGCGAGCAGGGCCGACGCGTTGCCGTCGCCATAGCGCTGCAGCGATTCGACCTGCGTCGTGCTGACGAGCGACGGCTGATAGGTGCGCACGTCGAGCACCGGATGGCCGGATGCCGCTTGCCCGTTGCGCGCGGCCGCGGCGTTCGCGCGGCGGATCGACTGCAGCGCCGCGTGGCGTTGCGACCGCAGCCGCCGCGCCTCGGCCGCGCCCCAGTCGCGCCGCGCGTCGGACATGTGCGGCGACGGGTCTTTCGCCCATGCGTCGACGGTTGCGAGGCGGGTCTCGAGCGTCTTGAGCCGGGTGCCGCGCGCGTGCTCCGCAAGCGCATCCGGCGCGAGTTCGGTCAGCAGCAGATGGGTATCGCCGCCGTACGGGCCGCCGCCGATCGGCGACGCGTCGAGCGGCACGCCGGGGCTGTCGGGCTTGCGCCAGTTGTCATGCCAGGTCAGTTCGCCTTGCGCGTTGGCCGTGATCACCGCGCGCGGCTTGCCGAGCCGGTACGCGATGCGCTCGCCGCCGCCATACACGTAGATGAAATGCTTGCCGGGCACCAGGCCGCGCGCTTTCGCGAGGCTGAGCAGGTGCACGACGTTGTGACCGCTGAAATCCAGCGCATGACCGGACGCGGCGGGCAGCAGCCCGGCTTCGAACGCGCGGGGCGCCGGCGCCAGCGCGGTGGTCGCGGGCGTGCGCGTGCCGCCGGCGGGCAGCGGGCGCGTGGCTGGCGATGCGCGGCCGAGCGTCGCGATCGCGCGGGCGCGGCGCAGTGCGATCGCGGCGCCCGTGCCGGTCAGCGACGCGAAGCGGCGCCGCAGGCCGTGCATGCCGCTGATCGCCACATGGCCGCCATAGTGCAGGCCGCGGCGCGGCAGGACTTCCGTCTTGTCCTTCTTCGGTGGTCGCGGCGCGTCGAAGCGGTCGCCGACCCGCGCCAGCGTGGCCGGTTCGACGCTGCTGACGAAGAACGTCATGCCGCGCGTGCGGGCCCGCGTGAGCGGCACGCCGTGCAGTTTGCCGTTCGGCCGCAACCGGATGCGGCCGCGCTGCGGATACGCGGCGGCGAGCGGCCGCTCCGTCACGTGAGTCCGTGCATGCGGGGCGTTTTCCCGGTATTGCCAGACACCGGTGGCCGAGTCGTAGCGCGCATGACCGGCGATCTTGCCGGTTGCCTTGTCGACGACGTAGATCGTGTCGGCGTGGCCGGCCGCCGCGACGGCCTGTTTCGCGCGTGCGAAATGCGGCGCATTCGACAGCGCGTCGATCGCATCGACGTACGCGTCGCGCACGCGCCCGTTCCGCGTGAATTCGACTGTCTCGCCTTCACGCGCGGGCTTGACCTTCGCCGGGCCGCCGAGCGCGACCAGTTCGCGGTGCGTGACGGGCGACGCATGGAAATCGAACGCGCGCCGCGCGGCGGCGGTGCCGGCCGGATCGCTGCGTTCCATCGCGCTCGACAGCGCCTGCTTCAGCGCCTGTCGCTCCTCGGCGTTCAGCGCGTTGCCGAGAAAGCGCAGGCGCTGGATCGCGCCATTCGCATCGACGTGCGCCGTCGCGACGAACGTCGGCGGCGCGTCGGGCGTCGGCTGGCCGGCCCGCGCGATCAGCAGCGCCGTGTCGGTGCCGGTCTGCTGCACCAGGTGCCCGAGCGTGGGCGCGTGCTGGCCTTCGGCGCGCGTCAGCGTGCGCATGTCGCGCGCGTCGAGCCACGCGCGTGCGTGCTTCATCGCGTGGCCGTCGACCGCATGGCGGGCGCGTGCCGGCGCGGCGAGCCGTGCCGCGACGGGGCGTCCGGCCGCCGCGCGAACCTGTTCGCCGTAGTACTCGCGATAGGTCGGATTGCCGGGCGTCGACGTGCGCATGTCGCCGAACGTGTCCGCGAGGGCGTCGAGCGCGGCCGGGTCGCGGCTCGTCAGCGCATGCTCGGTCGCCCGGGCGAGCGCGTCGGGCAACGTCGCGTGGGTCGCGATGTCGGGCCCGCCGGCGGCGAGGATTTCGTTGCGGATCGTGTACGCGTTGACCTCCGCGCGCGCATCCGACTTCAGCAGCGCGGCCACGGCGGCTTCGGGGCTGGCGTGCTCGGCGGCCAGCGCGCCGGTCGCGAGATCGACGCTGTGCTGCAGTTCGTGGCCCCACACGAATACGAGCGTGCCGGCGCGGCGCGTATTGCCGTCGAGTACGATCGTGCGCGTGTCCGCGTCCGCGTAATGACCGCCGCCCGGCGTGCCGACGCGGATCGTCCAGCCGTCGCTGCGGGCCAGCCGCATCTGCGCGCGGAAGGTCGGCGACTGTCGCGCGATCGCGTGCGCGCGCATCAGCAGCACGCGGCCGCGGAACCGCTGCACGACGCGCCCGAGCATGCCCGGGCGTTGCGCGTACGCGCCGCTTTCGGCGTAGGCGGGATGGGCGAGGCGAATGCGGCCCGTCGCAATGCCGCGCTGGATCGTGTCGATGACGCCGTCGATCCGCTCGACGACGTCGCCTTCCGGGTCCGCCTTGTGCAGTACCTGGCCGGGGTCGTGCAGCAGCACTTCGCCATGGCGGCCGAACAGCACCTGGAAGTCGTACAGCAGCCCGTGCCGCTGCGTGACGTTGCGAATGTTCGCGAGATCGTCGAGACCGCTGCGCCGGACCACGCCGGGCAGGCCGAGCCCTTTTTCCATCGCGGCGCTGCTCAGCAGTGCCGCCGGCTTGTACACGACGCCGACCCGGCCCAGGTGCGAGAACGGTCCGTCGACCGTGCTGACGGGCAGGTCGAGCCGTTTCAGTTCACGCAGGCCGCCCTGTTCGGCGCCGATTTCCTCGTGCGCGACTTCCACGCCGTCCGGCGACGTGTCGCGGAAGAAGCCGATCGCCTGGCCCGTGCCGCCGTCGAATACCGTTTTGTAGAGCCCCGAGCCGACGAGCGGGCCGAGATGGTCGGCGGGATCGACGGTGCGCGCGGGATCGCCCGCGACGTGCAGCTGGCCGCCGGTGACCGACAGCTCGCCGAGCGCCGGCTGCTCGTAAGCGGCCGGCACGTAGCGGTTCATGCCGGACAGGTCGGTCAGTCCGCCGTCTGCGCCGACGGCGTCCGGATGCACCGCGTAGACGGGGCGTTGCCACAGGTTCGCCAGTTGCGCGGCCGCGCCTTCGTTCGCGTGCCGCGCGGCCAGGATCACCACGCGCTGGCCGGCGTACGGCGCATCCGACAGCAGCGAGAAGCCGTGCGGATCGATCGGCCGGCCGTCGGGGCCGAGCAGCGTGCCGTCGGGCTGCGTGTCGGCATGGACGATCGCGAGACGGTCGGCTTCATCCATCGACACGAGGCCGCGTCGCCTGAGCCCCAGCGCGTCGAGCGCCGGCGTCGCGGCGCCGAACGGCGACGCGTTGCGCTCGACGTGCGCGCGCGACCACGCGACGCGCTGCGCCTGGATCTCGCGCATCGAGCGCGGCGCGTCGTCGCGCGGCTTGTCGCGGCCGCCGTGGTCGTTCGGCGGATCGCCCGCATCGCGCGGATGCGCGTCGGCGCGACTGCCGAGATCGACGTCGTAGCGGGCCTCGAACGCATTGAGCTGCCGGCTCGCCTCGGCTTCGAGCGCCTTGCGCGTGTAGCGGCCGCCGCCCGGACGCTTGCCGGCGGCGTTCACGCGCGAACGGTCGCTGCCGAGCAGGCGCATCTGCTGCGCGAGCGTGCCCGACTGTTCGGCGAACGCGCTGACCTGGTTCGGCAGCGGCGCGCCGCCGGCACGCATCTGCACGTCCGGGCGCTTGAGCTTCACGTCGCCGCGCTCGATCCCGCGTTCGAGCAGCGTGATCTGATCGTCGACGTCCGCGAGGGTCTGACGATATGCGTCGCTGTGGGTCTCGATCGGGCCGGGATCCGCGAGCAGCAGCCGGCCGTCGCGATACACGCCTTGCGGATCGAAATAGAGCCGGTCCTGCTGAATCGCGTCGCGCAGCGTGCGCAGGGTCTGCAGCGATTCGGGGTCGAGCGTCGTCGGCAGCAAGCCACGCCCGGCATCGCCGGTATGCAGCCCGCCGCGCGGCTGGTACAGCACCGCGACGCGGCCGGCGTGCGAAAACGGGCCGTCCATCGCGACGGTCGGGAGATCGTAGCGACGCCGCAGCAACGCGAGCGCCGCGCGTTCGGCGCCGGCGCTGGCCTCCTGTTCGGCGCGCGTGCTGAAATCCTCGTAGAGGGCGACGACCGCATCCCGGCCGAGCGCGAAGCCGCCCTTGTGCGCGCCGAAGCCGAGCAGCGTGCCGAGATGCTCGTTCAGGTCCACCGGCTTGCCGCTGTCCGCATGGAATACCTGCAGGCCGTCCGCCCGCAGCGGCCCGAGCGCGACCTCCGGATGCGGCGCGGGATCGAAGCGCAGGAAGCCGCTGGTCGCGCGGATCGTGCCGTCCGCCGCGAGCGCGCCGCGCGGTGCGACGAATACCGGACGGTTCCAGACGTTCGCGAGTTCGGGGGCCAGCCCGGCCTCCGCACCTTCCGCGACGAGCACGATCGGTTCGTCGAGCCGGGACGGCGCCGGCAGCCCGTGGCGCGCGTCGAGCGCGAGTTCGTGGCCGGACAACGGCGTGCCGTCCGGGCGTGTCAGCGGCGCGTCCGGGCGGCCGTTGCGCACGACGAACAGCGTGCGCCCGCCATAGCTGTGCTGCTCGACGCGCGGCCCGCCGGGCGCGACCGCGACGTCCGCCTCGCGGGCGGCGAAGCCCGGCGCGAGCGGGGAGGATTCGATCGCATGGAGGACTGTCCAGGCGACGCGCTGGCGAAACGTCAGCGGTTCGAGCGGCCCGCCGGCGCCGGCTTCGGCCGGATCGGCGACCCGCCGGTACTGGATCGTCCGCGCGTCGCCGCTGCGGCGATCCGCGCGCGATGCGGTGCGTGCATCCTGGTCGTTCTCGGCGGCGCGTTCGCGCACCTGCGCGGACGAGCGGCCTGCCTGCGCGGTCGCGCGCGACGTCGCGGCGGCCGGCTCGGCCACGGCCGCCGTCGGGCCCGCTGCCGCGCGCAGCGTGGACGGGGTCGCGCGTGCCGCGTTCGTGCGGGCGCCATCGTCGTGCGGCGGCGCGGCCGTCGGCGTGGCGGGCGCCGGGCCCGCGCCGCGCGGCGTGCCGACCTGGCTCGGCGCGCGCAGCTCGATGCCGTCGGACAGCGTCAGGCTGCCGTCCCGGCCGGCCGTGATGCGGCCATCGGTACCGTAGCGGTTGAAGCGCGTGCGCTCGAGGGTGCGCCACGAGCCGTCGACGCGTTCCGCGATCGTGATGCGGCCTTCGTGGTCGACGAACGCGGTGGTGCCGGTCTTGCCGCGTGCGCCGGTATTCACCGCATTCGCGCGGCTCAATACGCGGATCGGCACGCCTTCGTAGGTCAGCACGCGCTTGCCGACCATCAGCGTGCCGTCGCCGGCCACGGTCACGCTGCGGCCGTCGATGGTCGCGCGCGTACGGCCGAGGCGCAGCGTGTTGGTCGCCGTGTAGCGGCTCTGGCCGATGCGCACGGTCTGGTCGCCGATCTGCACGGCCTGGTTGTTCAGGTCGCGGCCGCCGAATCCGCCGGTACGCCGCACGATGCCGGTCGTCACGGCCTTGAGCTTCTGGTGACCTTGCGCGAGGCCGAGATTCAGTATGAACGACGACGCATCGCCGGCGAGCCGGTCCGTATGACCCGTCACCGCATCGTGCACGAACTGCACGCCGGCTTCCGCCGCGCCGCCGAGACCGGTGACCGTCGTCGCGCGCCGCACGAAGGTCGCGAGCCCCTTCGAATCGTTCAGCAGCGTGGCGATCTTGCCGACGCCGCCGACGCCGGCCGGCACCAGGTTCAGGTAATCGGCGCGCGCTTCCGCATCGAGCGGGCTGATCGTGCGATCGTGCTGGATGCGATTGGCGAGGTCGTAGCCGGAGTTCGCGACGGCTGCCGCCGCCGACGTATAGATCAGCCCGGTGCCGGCCACGTTGAGCGCGACGCCGAGCGGCGCGCCGAATACCGTCGCGTCGAGCAGGCCGCCGCCGACTTCGAGCGCGATCCCGCCGAGCAGCATCCCGAGGTTCACGTCGCCGGAACCGAACGTGTGCATCACGCTTTCCCACCAGCTGTCGTCGTGCGCGGTGTTGTGCGGGTCGATCCGCGCGGTGCCGTTCGCGTCGTAGCCGGTCGCGATGTCGAGCGTGCCGTCCGACGACAGCGAGTTGTCGTCGATGAAGTTGTCGATGCTCGAGTATTTCGCGCCCTGATCGTCGACGTAGTGCGTGTCGCCGTTCTCGTTCGTGACCTTGAAGATCGCGCTCGTGACCAGGCCGGCGTCCTTCGACGCATAGACGATCGGCATCACGTTGACGCGCGTGCCTTTGCCGCCGCCCACCTTCAGCAGTTCGTCGCGAACCTTGTCGATCGATTCGAGCTTCTTGCCGTCGCTGAACTGCGCGGCATGCGGGTCGCCGGTCGCGCGGTCCGGCGACAGCCCGATCGCGACGCCGACGAGGTTGCGCTGTTCCGTGGGGTCCAGCAGGCCGAAGTCGATCCGCGTGCCGCGCCGCGTCGCGTCGCCGGCCTTGTCGAGCAGCGACTGCGACAGCTCGCTGCGGTGCGCGCCGAAGAAGTCGGACAGCGCCTTCGCGTAGTCCTTCTGATCGGATTCGGTCTTCGGATTGCGCAGCCGCTCGTCGAGATGCGCGTCGAATTCGTTGAACAGCACCTGCTGATGGAACGTTTCGCTGCGCAGTTGCGCGTGCTGGACGTCCCGGTTCGCCTGATCGAGTTCCGCGAGCGCATCGGCAAGCGGCTTCGCGTATTGATTGACGACGAACGGCACCGGCGCCGTCAACGGGATGTTCTTCGGCGTTCCCTGCGGTGTCGCGATGGAAAACACGCTCGGCGTCGGCCCGATGCCGTGATCGCGGTTCCACTGGTCGTACTGGGCCTGCAGCCCGTCGACCTTGATCTTCAGGTCCTGCTGCTTCGCCTGTGCATCGGCGAGCGCCTGCTTCGTCGCGCGCTCGTTGACGGACGCGGTCATCCGCTCGTCTGCCTGATGCAGCGCGGACGCGATCGTTTTTAGGCCCTTGATCTCGAGCGGCGTCGGATCGTTCGCGATGCACATCGTCCGGTGGTCGTACCGATTCTGCACGCCGGCGGCGATATCGTCGTAGTGGATCGCGAGCGCGTTGCCGTACGCGGCGACATAGCCGTCGTGCGCGAGGCTCGCGGCATCCTTCGCCTTCCACAGCTGCGTGGCCGCGTCTTCGACGCCGAGATCGGCGCGCGGGTCCATCAGCTTGACGCCGGGATGGTCGCGGCGCCATTGCGTCGCGCTCTTTTGCGTGGCGTCGTAGTTCTTCTGCTGTTCGTCGACCTGGCGATTCGCATACAGCATCTGCAGATACCCGCCGCTCACGCGCGCGCTGGCCTGCGCATGGTTCAGCAGGTCCTGCTGCGCGGCGACCGTCGTGCTCATCACGGTCGGCCCGTACTTGCCGGACACCGCGTTGTACGTGCCCTGGATGTCGGCGACCTTCGCCGCGTCGGTCGCCGCATTCAGGCATGCGTTCGCATAGTTCGCGTCGTCGGCGCTCTGCGTCAGTTGCGTCCGGGCCTCGTCGGGCTTCAGCGCCGGCGGCACGTCGATCACGCGATCGAGCGGCGCGAGCTGCTTGTTGATACGCGCGATGCCGGCATCCATCGCATCCGCGTAATCGCCGTTCGACCCATACGACTGCAACTGGGCGAACGCGAGGTTCGAATTCGCGATGTCGGCGTTGTGAAGCGCCTTCGCTTCGGACAGCTTCGCGTCCGCCTTCTGCCACGCGTCGTAGGCCTGCTTCTGCTGCGGCGTCCAGTCGTCCCGCGGCGACACCTTGGCCGGATCGTCGATGCCCGGGACCGCCGCCTTCAGCCGGTCGAGCGCCGCGTTCGCGTCGGCTTGCGCGGAGCCCGCGCGTTTCGGGTCGAGCGCTTCGTTGTCGTGATCGGCCTGCTGCGCGTACGCGATCATGTAGCCGGCGTCGGTCGTGACGTCCAGCTCCTTTTCCGCTTTCGCGGTGGCCTGGTGCGCGTTGTCGTAGGCGGTTTGCGCGCTGGAGAGCGCGTCCTTCGTCGTGGACGGATCGTTCTTCGCGTGGGTCAGCGCGGTCTGCTTGTCCTGCTCGTCCTGCAGCGCGTTGTCGTATTGCGTCTGCGCGCCCTGGATCGCGGTCTGCGCGGCTTGGGTCAGCGGATCGTCGACCGTGATGTCGGGCGGCTTGGGCCGGTACTGTTCGGCGAGGCTCCTGATCAGCGAGGTCGCGGACGCGATTTCGGCATTGGTCGGCTTCGACGGGTCCGTATCGGGCGTGACCTGCACCGTGATCGGCGGCGGCGGGGGCGTGGCGGTCTGCTGTTTCGACGGGTCGCCCGATTGCTGAGCGGCCTGGCTTGCCGCTTTCGCGCGTTCGGCTTCGAGCGTGCGCTCGAGGAACGCCATCCAGTTGGCGCCCATGCCGACGCCGTCGATATCCAGCATCAAACTCCTCCCGGTCGCGCCGCGCTCGACGGGGCGCGCATTACGATGCCATTACGGTCAAGCTTGGAGTGTAGAAAGGCATGCGCCGCGGTGACGCAGCGCGTTTCGTAGCGCGCCGCCGATGCGCGCGTGCCGCCGGGTCGTCGCTACGAACGGCGCCGACGCGAGGCGGCGGGAACGAGGGTACGGGCCTGCTTACTGATCGAGACACCGCACGCACAGCCGCTTCGCCTGGTTCGCCGGCAGCCCGCGGCACATCATCACCACCGGACGCGCATGGCACGACGGCGCATCGGCGGACGCGGCGGGCGACGGCAGGCGGCGCGCGCGTTCGGGCGGCGTCGTGGCGGCCGCGGCCATGCGCCGCTGGCGTTCCGGCGGCGGCGTGTCGGTCACGACGGGGATCGGTTCGACGCCGCCTTCGCGCGCATTGCGCTGCGCGCTCGCGACGACGCGGCTCACGTAGCCGCTCGAGAAGCCGGTCGTGAAGTTGCCGCTGTAGTAGCACGACAGCGCCGCGCGCAACGCGGCCTGCGTCGCGCGGCCGGTGCCCGACGAGCGCGCGAAGCACTCGGTCAGGATCGCGCCGCCGGCCTGCAGGTTGCGGCACGGCTCGAACATCGTCGCTTCGTCGAGCCCGTATTTCGCGAAATTGCGTTCGTTGACCTGCGCGAGGCCGACGCTGTAGCTGAAGCCGCGCGACGACAGTTCGCGCGCGGTCGCGCGCGCCTCGTCGAGCGACGCGGGCTGGCGCGTCAGGTGCCCGCCGACCACGCCGATCGCATACGGATTGAAGCCCGACTCGGTACGCACGAGCGCGGCGAGCGTCGCGGGATCGACGTTTGGCGCGCAGGCGCGCGCCAGTTGCGCGAAACCGGCGCCGCCGGCTGCCTGCGCGACGCGCGATGGCAGGCACGCGAGCGCGAGCAGGGCCAGCGCGCACAGGCACGCGGCGGCGGTGCGCAGGCGGCGCGCGTTCATCCCGCCCCCGCCACGCGGTACGACAGCACGAGCCCGTGCACGAGCAGCGACCAGCCGTCGAGCGCGACGAACAGCAGCAGCTTGAACGGCACCGAGATCGTGGTCGGCGAGATCATCTGCATCCCGAGCGCCAGCAGGATGTTCGCGACCAGCAGGTCGACGACGATGAACACGATGTAGATCACGAAGCCGATCTGGAACGCCTTCGTCAGCTCGGCGAGCGTGAAGCTTGGCACCAGCACGAGCAGGTCGTCGTCCTTGATGCCGTCCGCGCGGTTCTTCGGCCAGACCGACGTCGCGGTGCGCACGAAGAATTCGCGGTCGCGCTGCCGCGTATGCGACACGAGGAAATCCTTGATCGGCGGCAGCGCGGCATCGGCGAGCGCGCCGATGTCCGAGGTCGACAACTGCCCCGACGCATCGAAGTGGCGCGCCTGCAGCGCATCGCGGATCGACATTCCGACGGGCGCCATGATGAACAGCGACAGGATCAGTGCGATGCCGTTCAGCACGAGGTTCGGCGGCACCTGCTGGATCCCGAGCGCGGAGCGCAGCAGGCCGAGCACGACCACCAGCTTCGTGTAGCTCGTCACCATCAGCGCCGCGAACGGCGCGATGCCGAGCGCGGCGATCACCGCGATCAGCGCGACCGGATTCGGCAGGTTGCCCATCGTTCAGCGCTCGCGCGGCGCGGGTTGCGTCAGCGTGACGACGCGCACGCCGAGCTTCTGGCCGACCGCGATCAGGTGGCCGGTGCCGATCAGCATCCCGTTCGCGACGAGATGGATCACGCTCTGGTTGATCCCTTGCTGCAGCTCGATCACGGCGCCCGGCTGCAGCGCGCTCAGTTCGCCCAGCGGCATCGACGTGGGCGGCAGCTCGAAGCGCAGGTCGACCGCGAGGCCGTCGAGCGAGCGTGGCGCGTCGCCGGGCGGCGCGTCGTGCGTCGTCGGCGGGGCGGAGTCGGTGCGGGTCGGTTCCAAAGGCATCTCCCTGATTCGTTCGACGGTGAGCCGGTTGCCCGACGGCCGTCCGGTGATCTCCCACGCCGGCGCGGCCGGCAGCCGCGCGACGCACAGCAGGTTCTGCTCGTGCGCCTGCCAGCGCTCGATCGCGATGATGTCGCCGCCGACGACGTCGGCCAGCTCGGCCGTCGTCAGCTCGGTGCGGCCGATTTCGAACACGAGCGGCACAGGCAGGCTCGCGTAGGTCGCGCGCGCGTCGGCGAGCGCGGCCGGCGCGGTCGCGAAGAACACGGCCAGCGCGTCCGGCGCGTCGAACAGCAGCGCGCCGTGGCAGCGCCACGCGGCGTCGGCGCGTCGCAGCTCGAACCGCAGCGCGGCCGGCGCTGCATCCCAGGCCGGTGCGCCGTCGGGCGGCGGCAGCAACGCCACGCGCTGCCGGGTTGCTGCCTGCAGCACCGCAGCGAGCGGCGCGCACAGGTCGGCGAGCAGCGCCGCACGGATCACGGCCGGGACCGCGGGGTCGGCCGCGTCGCCGAGCCATTCGGTTTCCGCGACCGGGTCGATCCACAGCGTGCCGGCGGCCGGGCCGACGACGAAGCGGTACGCGTGCGCATCGGCGGCCGGCTCGGCGTCGACGCGCCAGCGCACCTCGTACGCGTGCTCGCCGAGCGTGACCGGGACGGCGCCGGTCGCGCCGTACGCATGCGACAGCCCGCGCGCGGCGGCGGCGGACAGGCGCGGCAGGTAGGGCGACGCGTCGAGCGCGACCGCGGCCGGCACGGCGGCGGACGGCGGGGAAGCGGCGGGCATGGCCCGGTTCGCGGCGTCGCCGGCGTCGGCATTCGTCAGGAACAGCGCAGGCACGGCGGGATCGGGGCGGATTCGGCGTTGGTTCGACGGGTTGTTCTGATGCCGGCGGCGCCGGGGGCGCGCGGCTGCTGCGTCGATTGTAGGGACGGCGATGGCCGTGTGCCGCGCCGGAATCCGTAGTCGCGCACATCGTGCGGAGGCGGCGGGAGCGGGGCGCTACGAAGCGCGACGAAGTGCGGTGGAGTGCGTCCGAGTGCGCCGAAGTGGGCGACGCGACGGCTGGCCTCGAAAGCAACCGCCGCCCGGAGGCGGCGGTTGGGGCGCGACTGGCTGGCGGGCCGGGCGGCGTGCAGGCCGCGTCCGGCTGGCAGGCCGCGAGGGGCTGCGAATCCGCGCAGCGCGGTGGGGCAAGCGTGACCGGCGTGCCGCGAACGGGCGGCGCGCGGGTGAAGCGTTACGCGTAGTCGGCGGCCATCGCGGGTTGCGGCGCCGTGCGCAGCATCGGCGCCGCGTCGTGGCGTTCGACGTGCGTCATCGCGGCACCGAACAGCACCAGCCGATAGCCGACCGCGTAGATCGGGATGATTCGCAGGTTCTTGTCGTGTTCGAGCTGCAGCTTCGAACGGATCCGCGAGATATGGGTATCGAGCGTGCGCGACGAGACGCCGAGCTCGCGGCCCCATACGGCTTCCTGGATTGCCTGCCGCGGCACGATCTTGTTCATGTTGTCGAGCAGGAATTCGACGACGTCGAATTCGCGCGGCGTGACGTCAACGACCTTGTTGTCGATTTCGATCGTGCGGCGCACGAAGTTGATTTTTATGTTGTCGATGTACAGGTATTTGCAATCCATGGTGGCCCTCGCATGTCCATAAAGGAGTGTTTGCGGGGTCCTGTGCTGCAACTTTCGGGCCAGGGGGCGGTTGTCAGCGGGTAACGGCGTGCGGTACGCGGTGCGAAGGGCTGAGCAGCTTGAATTTAAAAAGAATTTTTAGCGCGCAACGCCGGGCGCGTGATGACAGGGCTGGAGCAATGGTGAAGGATTGTTACGTAGCATCGGGCGGGGACGTTACGGGCGTTACGTCTGACGTAACGTGGGGGAGGGACGGATTTCGGGGGCGGCCGGATAAGGCTTCGGATGGGTAACGAACCCTACATCGAACCCTGCCGGGCTTGCCGGGTTTTCTTTTTGAATCAAATGGTTGGCGAAGATTTTTGCCGACATCGAACCCTACATGGGCAGCCGAAAAAACGCCGGCCACAGGGCACCCCTCGCCCCGCAGCCGGCGTCCCGTCACATCAAGCCTTCGCGCTATCCGCCGAATCGAACGGCAGCACGTAGTGCCGCTTGCCCGTCGCCGCGAAGATCGCGTTCGCCACGGCCGGCCCGACCGGCGCGACGCCCGGCTCGCCGACCCCGGTCGGCGCCTCGGCCGACGGCACGATATGCACCTCGACCTTCGGCATCTCGGCCATCCGCAGCACGTGGTAGCCGTCGAAGTTGCGCTGCTCGACCTGGCCGTCCTTCAGCGTGATCGCGCTGTGCATCGCCGCACCGAGGCCGAAACCGATGCCGCCCTCCATCTGCGCGGCGACGATGTCGGGATTGATCGCGATCCCGCAGTCGACCGCGCATACCACGCGCTCGACCTTCACCTTGCCGTCCGCGTCGACCGAGACCTCGGCCACCTGCGCGACATAGCTCTTGAACGCCTCGGCCACCGCGATCCCGCGCCCGCGGCCCTTCGGCAGCGGCTTGGCCGGATCCCAGCCGGCCTTCTGCGCGGCCAGCTCCAGCACCGCGCGCATGCGTGGCTCCTTCGCGAGCAGGTCGCGGCGGAACGCGTACGGGTCCTTGCCGGCCGCGTGCGCGGCTTCGTCGATGAACGCCTCGACCGCGTAGGCCGTATGCGAGCTGCCGACCACGCGCCACCACAGCACGGGCAGGCCGACCCGGGTGGTGGTGAGCTCGACCGACACGTTCGGCACCGCGTAAGGCAGGTTCGCCGCGCCCTCGACCGACGTCGCGTCGATGCCGTTCTTGACCATGAACGCCTCGAACGGCGTGCCGGCGAGGATCGACTGGCCGACGATCCGGTGGCGCCAGCCCACCAGTTTGCCGTCCGCGGTCAGGCCCGCGTCGAGCTTGTGGAAGTACATCGGCCGGTAGAAGCCGCCCTGGATGTCGTCCTCGCGGGTCCATTGCAGCTTGACGGGCTTGCCGTCCGCGCCGAGCGCCTTCGCGATCGACACGGCCTCGACCACGTAATCCGACCACGCGTTCGCACGCCGGCCGAAGCTGCCGCCCGCATACAGCGTATGGATCTTCACCTGTTCCGGCTTCAGCCCGGCCGTTTTGGCCGCGTTGCCCTGGTCGACCGTCTGGAACTGGTCGCCGGCCCAGATCTCGCAGCTGGTCGGCGTCAGCTTGACGACCGCGTCGAGCGGCTCCATCGGCGCATGCGCGAGATACGGGAATTCATACGTCGCGCTGATCTTGCGCGCGGCGCCGGCGATCGCCGCATCGGCATCGCCGTCCTTGCGCGCGGATGCGCCCGGCTTCTCGGCGAGCTGCCGGTATTCGCGCATGAGCTCGTCCGAGCCGCGCTTTTCCGCCTTCGTTTCGTCCCATTCGACCTTCAGCGCGTCGCGGCCCTGTTTCGCGGCCCAGAAGCCCGTCGCGACGACCGCGACGCCGCCCGGCACCTGCACGACCGAGACGACGCCCGGCACGGCCTTCGCGGCGGTCGCGTCGAACGATTTCACCGTCGCGCCGAAGCGCGGCGGCCGCTGCAGCAGCGCGACGCGCATGCCGGGGAACGTCGTGTCCAGCGTGAAATGCGCGGTGCCGTTCGATTTCGACGACCCGTCGACACGCGGAATCCGGTGCCCGATCAGCTTGAAATCGGCCGGCTGCTTCAGCGTGACCTTGTCGGGCACGGGCAGCTTCGACGCATCGGCGACGAGCGTGCCGTACGCGGCCGTCTTGCCGCTCTTCGCGTGCGTGACGACGCCGTTGGCGGTGGTCAGTTCGCCGGCCGGCACCTTCCAGCGGGCTGCCGCGGCCGACACGAGCATCGCGCGCGCCTTGCCGCCGGCCTCGCGCAGTTGCTGCCACGAGTTCGCCATGGCCGAGCTGCCGCCCGTGCCCTGCATCGTGCCGAACGCGAGGTTCGCATAGCGCTTCGCATCGGCCGGCGCGCTTTCGACGCGCACGCTCGACCAGTCGGCGTCGAGCTCCTCGGCGACGATCGTCGCAATGCCCGTATAGGCGCCCTGGCCCATTTCCACGTGCTTCGCGATGACCGTGACGGCGCCGTCCGGCGTGATGCGCAGGAAGGCGTTCGGCGCGAAATCGCCGGCCGGCGCGGTGGCGGCGAGCGCGCGGCGGCCGAGGCCGGCCCAGTCGAAGCCGATGGTCAGGCTGACGGCGGCAGCGGCCCCCGCGGCCTTCAGGAACGTGCGGCGCGACGGGCGCACCGAACCGGGGTTGTCGAGTTCGATCGTCATGGTCAGGCTCCCAGCGTCGCGGCCGCGTCGTGGATCGCGGCCCGGATGCGGGCGTAGGTCGCACAGCGGCAGAGGTTGCCGTTCATCGCGGCGTCGATGTCCGCGTCGGTCGGCTTCGGGTTCTGTTCGAGCAAGGCGGTGGCCGACATGATCTGGCCGGACTGGCAATAGCCGCATTGCGGCACCTGCAGCTTGACCCACGCGGCCTGCACGGCCTGCGCGGGCTTGCTCTGCAGGCCTTCGATCGTCGTGACGTGCTTGCCCGCGATGCCGGCGAGCGGCAGCACGCACGAGCGGACGGCCTGGCCTTCGAGATGCACCGTGCACGCGCCGCACTGCGCCATGCCGCAGCCGAATTTCGTGCCGGTCAGTCCCGCGTGTTCGCGAATCGCCCAGAGGACGGGCATCGACGGATCGGCGTCGAGCGTGACGTTCTTGCCGTTCAGGACAAACGAGGTAGGCATGTTGTTGTCTCCGTGGGGAAAACCCGGCATGCGCCGGGTTAGCCGGCAGTGTGCGCGAGGCATCGTTTTTTGCGTCTACCCAATCCTGCAAATTTATTGAACAATCCTGCAAATTCCCCGCACGCCGCGAGCCGTTTCGCTATGCTCGCGCGACACGGGAAATCATTCGAGGAAGCGTCATGGACATGACCGATATCGTGGCGTCGCGCGAATCCGGGCGGCGCGAACTGGCGTCGCTGATCGGCCGTTTCGCGCCCGCGGACGGCTCGCACTCGACCGCCGTGCCGGGCCTGATGCTGCATCGGCACACGCGGCCGGTCGATCTCGGCTGCGGCGTATCGCGCGCCGCGCTGGTGATCGCCGCGCAGGGCGCGAAGCGCGTGATCGTGGCCGGCCAGGCTTACGAATACGACACCCACAATTGCCTGATTACGTCGATCGACTTGCCGATCCTGTCGCGCGTGACGCGTGCGTCGCCGGATGCGCCGTACCTGTGCCTGTCGCTGACGCTCGACCCGCAGCGCATCGTCGAGCTGGCGGCCGAGATGCGGCTGCCCGAGCCCGACGCGGGCCCGGAGGGCGAGGGGATCGCGCTCGCGGAGCTGACGCCGCCGCTGCTCGATGCGGCGTTGCGGCTGCTGCGGCTGCTCGATACGCCGGCCGACATCGCGGTCGTCGCGCCGCTGATCGAAAAGGAAGTGCTGTACCGGCTGATGATCAGCGGGCAGGGCACGCGGTTGCGGCACATGGCGATCGCGGGCAGCCAGACGCACCGGATCGCGCGGGCGATCGAATGGATCCGCGATCACTTCGCGGAGCCGATGCGCGTCGAGTCGCTCGCGCAGGCGGTCAACATGAGCGTGTCGTCGCTGCACCATCATTTCAAGCACGTGACGACGCTGAGCCCGTTGCAGTACCAGAAGCAGCTGCGGCTGCACGAGGCGCGGCGGCTGTTGCTGCGGCAGGGCGGCGACGTCGGGTCGGTGGCGGCCGTGGTCGGCTACGAAAGCGCGTCGCAGTTCAGCCGCGAATACAGCCGGCTGTTCGGCGCGCCGCCGATGCGCGACGTCGTGCATCTGCGCAAGAAGGAACTGCTCGGCTGACGGCCGGCCGCTCGCCGATCGTCATTTCGCGACGACCGTCGTCTGCAGGTACGCCGGCGCGATCCGCCAGTCCGGCACATAGTGCGCGGGCCACGCGCCGGGCGTGTCGACCGCGTTGAAGTAGACCACCGCCTTCAACAACGGATAGCGCCACAGCGAGCGCTGGAATTCGTCGAGTTCCGCGCGCTTGCGCGCGTTCGACCCGTCGACGCCGAGCTCCGCGACCATCACCGGCAAGCCGTAGTCGGCCACCCGTTCGTATTTGGTGCGCAGGATGCTCGCGGCCGAGAACCGGCCGCCGGGCGGCCAGATCGCGCAGCGCGGGCAGTCGAATACCGACAGGCCGACTTCGTCCACATAGCCGCGCCCCGGGAAATAGTCGCCGAGATTGCGGTTGCCGGCCGGCGACCACACGAAGCGGATCTGGTCGGTCATCGTGCGGCACGCGGTGACGACGCGCCGGTACGCATCGACGTAAGCCGAGGCATCGCCGACGGCCCACGGATAGCGTCCGGTGTCCGTCTCCATCTCGTGGCCCCATCGCACGAACACCGGCCCCTTCAACGCGACGAGCGCCGAGCAGGTCGCGGCGATCCGCGCGTCGTAGCGGCCGCGCGCGATATCGGCGAGCAACGTGCCCGGTCGCGTGCCGTCCGCCGCCCACGGCTCGACGGTCAGCATCAGCGAGCGGTTGCGGGCTTGCGCGGCCCGGTATGCGTTGCCGATTTCCGCGTCGATATCGGGCGCGTTCCACGACACGAATACATGATCGAATGCGATGCCCGGCGCGGCCGCGAGCGCGTCGTCGGGGTCGTAGGCGCCGAGCGCGGGCTGCTTCACCGGCTCCCCCGCCGCGGGTTCGACCATCGCGACGACCGGCACGCCCGAGCGCCACATCATCGCCTGCCAGCCGTGCGGTGCGCGCAGCCCGATGGCCGTCAGCAGCATCGCCAGCGCGAAGACGAACAGCGCGTTGCGCACGGGCAGGCGGCTGACGAACATCTGTGTGAACGTCGACGCGTCGAGTCCTTGCTCCTTGCCGTGATGCACGGCGATGACGGCGGCGATCACGAAATACAGGATGCCCGTCAGCGTCGAGAACAGATAGAAGCCGGCCGCGTTGCGCGGATTCTCGATCGCGACCACCGGCAGGCTGCAGAACAGCGAGATCAGCAGGTAAGGCGCGACGACGCGCAGCGGCGCGTCCTGCTCGACCATGCCGCCCTTCGGCGTGACCTTGAACGGAAATTCCCTGCCGCGCACGCAGTCGAGCAGCGCCGACACGCAGCCGAGCACGACCCACGGCCAGCGCGCGAACACGAACGTGAGCCCCTCCCACGACAACAGCTTGGTATTCAGCGGCCGGCACGACTGCGTCGAATGCGTGGCCCACGTCACGACGCACAGGATCAGCACGGTGAGCGGCAGCGCGTAGGTGAGGTACGTGAGGTAGTCGACGTGCGCCCACACGCGGCCGGTCAGCAACGCGACGACCGGAATCACGACGCTGCCGGCCATCGCGAGCGCGCACAGCGGATACCACAGCTGGCAGAACAGGAACTGCGCCTTCAGCTTCAGCGGCAGGCCCATGAAATAGCGGCGCGTGTAGCGCAGCATGATGATCATCACGCTCTTGGACCACTGGAATTCCTGCGTCGCGAGATCGCCGAACGTGCGCGGTCCTTCGCCGTTCGCGATCGCGTTCAGCGCATGCATGCCGCGCCAGCCCTTCGCGTTGAAGATCATCGTGGTCGAGTGATCCTCGGCGAGTTCGGGCCCGAGCCCGCCGATCTCGCGCAGCGCGCGGCAGCGCACCGCATAGTGCGAGCCGATGCACAGCGGCGCGAGGCCGCCCGCGTAGCCGGCCTGCATCGTGCCGTGCAGCGGCCCTTCGACGTTGACGCGGCCGCGCGCGCTCCAGCTGCCGGCCGCATTGCTGTCGCAGATGCTCGGGGCCGACACGTAGCCGACGTCCGGATCGACGAACGGCCGCAGCATTTCCTCGAGATAGGTGCGGGTCGGCACGTGGTCGGCGTCGAGCTGCGACACGAAATCGTAGTTGTCGTAGCCGACCCGGTCGTAGAAGTACGCGAGATTGCCTTCCTTGCAGCGGGTCCGGCGCGGCCAGCTCGCCCGGTGATACGCGGCGATGCCGCGCCGCGTCGACACGAACACGCCGTGCTCGCGGCACCAGTCGAGCGTGGCGGGCGACGGGTCTTCATCGGCGAGCCACGTGTCGTGCGGATAGGTCTGGTCGAGCATCGCGAGCAGCGTCGTGCGCACGATGTCGAACGGCTCGGACGGCGCCTTGGTGACGACCATCGCGACGCGCCAGTCGCGCGGCACGGGCAGCGCGGGGTTCGGCACGACCGCCGAGCGGATGATGAAGATGAAATAGCCGGGAATGAAGGTGGTCCAGAACAGCACGAAGCAGTTGACGCCGAAGCGGAACGCATCGACATAGTGCTCGTCGCGCAGCCACCAGCGCCAGAAGATGCCCAGCGCGACGAACCAGCCCAGCGCGAGGATCTGGAACACGATCCGGGTCCCGCTGTCCATCAGCGGGACCACGAACGGAACCGCCGCGTGCCGCGCATCGGCGCGACCTGCTTCGGTGTCCGGAGCGTCCGTGGTATCGGCGGTATCCGGCGCAAGCGCACCGGCAGGCGACGCAACCAGCTTCTTCATGGTGCTCTCCCGTCAAGGTCGGACCATCAGTGCTGAAGCAGGCCGCGCTGCGGCCGGGTGTCCGCGCTCGCGTTCGCGGGTTCCGCGGCCGGGTCTGCCGGCGAGCGCTCGCCGCACGAGCGGCCCACGCGTTCGTAGCGGCGAAAGCCGCTGTCGGCGGCCAGCCGTTCGCTGAACAGGTTGCGCATGTCGAGCATCACGGGGTCGGCCATGTGATCCGCGAGGTCGGCGAGATCGAGCGTCTCGAACGCCTTCCATTCGGTCATCACGACGACGGCATCGGCGCTGCGTACCGCATCGACCGCGGAGCCTTCCATGAACACCTGCGGCAGCAGCCGCGACGCCTCGTGCGGACGCGCCGGGTCGTACGCGCGGATATGTGCGCCGGCGCCGACGAGCAACTGGATTACGTCGATGCTCGGGCTTTCGCGCACGTCGTCGGTCTGGCCTTTGAAGGTGAGGCCGAGCACCGCGATGCGCTTGCCCTTGATCGAGCCGCCGCACGCGTTCTCGATGCGCCGGAGGATCTGCTCCTTGCGCAGCGCGTTCGATTCGATCGCCGCGCTGACGATGCGCAGCGGCACCGCATGCTGGGAGGCCGTCGCCTTCAGCGCGCGCGTGTCCTTCGGGAAGCACGAGCCGCCCCAGCCGGGGCCGGCTTTCAGGAACGACGCGCCGATGCGCCGGTCGAGGCCCATCCCGTTCGCGACCAGCTCGACGTCGGCGCCGACCGCTTCGCACAGGTCGGAGATCTCGTTGATGTAGCTGATCTTCACCGCGAGAAACGCATTCGCCGCGTATTTGACGAGTTCGGCCGTCTCGATCTCGGTCGCGAGCACGAGATGGCCGGCCGCTTCCAGCGGCGCGTAGATCGCCTTCATGATCTCGATCGCACGCGGATGCTCGGCGCCGAACACGATGCGATCGGGATGCATGAAATCGTCGATCGCCGAGCCTTCGCGCAGGAATTCCGGATTCGACGCGATCGCCGCGTCGACGCCGTCCGGCGCGCAGCAGTCGACGATCTGCGCGACGATCCGGTTGGTGCCGACCGGCACCGTCGACTTGGTGACGATCACCGCGAAGCCGGTCAGGTTCGCCGCGATTTCCCGCGCGGCCGCCTCGACGTATTGCAAATCCGCGTGGTCGGTGCCGGGCAGCGTCGGCGTGCCGACCGCGATGAACACCGCATCGCGATCGCGCACGCTGGCGGCGAGGTCGTTGCTGAAGCGCAGCGTGCCGCGTTCGACGTTGCGGGCGACGACGGCGTCGAGACCCGGTTCGTAGATCGGCATGCGGCCTTCGTTCAGCGCGTCGATCTTGCCGCGATTGTTGTCGATGCAGACGACGTCATGCCCGAGCTCGGCAAGGCATGTGCCGCTGACCAGGCCGACGTAGCCCGTACCGACGATGGCGATCCGCACATTCATGGTTGTTCCCCTGGGTGGCTTGTGACGACGCTTGCGTCGTTACCTGCTGGATTCGCGTTGCCGCTCCTTCTGAAACCACGCCGCAGCGTGTTCGACCATCGGCTCGATCGCGGTGAAGCGGGGCCGCCAGCCGAGCACCCGCGCGGCCATCGTCGCGTCGGCGTACAGCGCGGGCGGATCGCCCGGGCGGCGCGCGGCCAGCACCGTCGGCACGCGGCGGCCCGTCACGGCCTCGACCGCGCGCAACGCGGCGAGCACCGACGTCCCGTTTCCGGTGCCGAGGTTCAGCGCGACGCTCGGGCCGCCGCCGCACAGATAGGCGCTTGCCTTCAGGTGGGCGTCGGCAAGGTCGCTCACGTGCACGTAGTCGCGAATCGCCGAGCCGTCCGGCGTCGGGTAGTCGGTGCCCATTACCCGGAATGCGTCGCCGGTGCGCAGCGCCGCGCGGATCGCCAGCGGCAGCGCGTGCGTTTCCGGTGCGTGGCATTCGCCGATCGCGCCGTCGGGGTCCGCGCCCGCCGCGTTGAAGTAGCGCAGCGCGATCCATTTCAGCCCGTACGCGCGTTCGAAATCGGCGGCCATCCGCTCCATCGCGTACTTCGTGAAGCCGTACGGATTGATCGGCCGCTGCGGCGTGCGCTCCGAGATCGGCAGCGCCTCCGGAATGCCGTACGTCGCGCACGACGACGACATCACGATCCTGCCCACGCCGGCTGCGCGCATCGCGCTCAGCAGCGTGCAGGTGCCCGTCACGTTGACCGTGTAGTAGCGCTCGGGCGCGAGCACCGATTCGCCGACGTAGGCGAGCGCGGCGAAATGGATCACGACGTCGGGCCGGTGCGCGGCGAGCGCGCGCGACAGCGCATCGCGGTCGAGGATGTCGGCCGCGACGAGCGGCCCCCAGCGGACCGCGTCGCGATGACCGGTCGACAGGTTGTCGTACGCGACGGGCTCGTGTCCCGCTTCCGCGAGCGCCTTGCACGTATGGCTGCCGATATAGCCCGCTCCCCCTGTCACGAGCACTTTCATGCGACCGCTCCGGTCCCGCGCAGCACCGGCGCGAGCCACAGTTCGCGGCTGAAATAGTCGACCGTGCGGCGCAGGCCTTCGTCGAGATCGATCGCCGGCCGCCAGCCGAGCTCCGTCGCGGCGACCGAGATGTCGGGCTTGCGCTGGTGCGGATCGTCGATCGGCAGCGGCCGGAACACGATCTCCGAGGTCGAGCCCGTGATCGCGAGGACTTGCTCCGCAAGTTCGATCATCGTGAATTCGCCGGGATTGCCGATGTTGACCGGTGTGCCGACGTTGCGCGGGGCGTCCATCAGGCTGAAGAAGCCGTCGATCAGGTCGCTGACGAAGCAGAACGAGCGTGTCTGCCGGCCGTCGCCGTAGATCTCGAGCGCGGCGCCATTGAGCGCGGCGACGATGAAGTTCGACACGACGCGGCCGTCGCGCGGCGACATGCGCGGCCCGTAGGTATTGAAGATGCGCGCGACGCGCACGTCGACGCCGTGCGAACGGTAGTAGTCGTAGCACAGCGCCTCGGCCGCACGCTTGCCTTCGTCGTAGCACGCACGCGGGCCGATCGTGTTCACGTTGCCGCGATAGGTTTCCATCTGCGGATGGACGCCGGGGTCGCCGTAGATCTCGCTGGTCGACGCCTGGAACACGCGCGCGCCGGTCCGGCGCGCCAGCGCGAGACAGTGGTTCATGCCGAGCACGTTCGTCATCATCGTGTGGACCGGATCGATCTGGTAGGTGGGCGGGGAGGCCGCGCACGCGAGATTCCAGATTTCATCCACCTGCAGCTGCGGCAGGCCGAGCGACACGTCGCCCTTCACGAATTCGAACCGGCCGGACGCCTTCAGGTCGGCGACGTTGAGCTTGCGTCCCGTCAGCAGGCTGTCGACGCAGGTGACGAACGCGCCTTCCATGACGAGCCGTTCGCAGACGTAGCTGCCGAGAAAACCTGCGCCACCCGTCACCAGTACGCGCCGGCCGGCGCGCGTGTCGATCGCGACCCTGTCATTCATCGCTTTCTCCTTCGTCGAGCATCTCCAGGAACCACACGTCGATGTACTCGACGGCGTCGCGCACCCGTTCCATCCCGCTGCACGGGTATCGCTTCGGCGGGCGCCGGTCCGCATGTGCCGATGTCGACGAAGCGCCGCGACAGGCGCTCCGGTTTCGCTGACAACCCCGTTGATGCTTGAACGACGCAAGCGTCGATCGATCGGTGGTGATCTTCATCGCCTTTTCCCCGACACGCTGATTGACGAGGGGCCGCCGCTTGTATGTCGTGTGCCGTGGCGTGCCGCTCGGTGAGAGCCGGACATCAGGCAATCGGCATGCCATGAATGACGAAGTCCCGCTGGATGCGGGCGTGGCCGCGCAATGGCCGTTCGGCACGCGCGTTTGTGTTTCATGCGTGAATCGTGGGGACAGGGAAGCGCCCGTGGCGATCGCGGGATCGATACGGTTCGATACGACGAAACGCGCGTCGAATCAGGCTTTTAAGACATTGAAGGCGTGAAAGCGGTTTTTAATCGGCATGTTTCAGTGATGAGAATTAGGCGGATAACCGATCGAAAACGTCTCTTCAATGAATTGCTCATCGAGGCCAGGCGGTGAAAGGTGAATCGAACGGAAATGAAAAAATGATGCGTATGTTTTTGCCGGGATCGCGGGTTTACATTTGTTTTAATTATTACGCCTGCAACGTGCCGGAAGGCAAGCTTTTTTCACCGGATGATCGTGTGGGTATTTTCACGGATGAATCAAATTCGTTTCGTATTTCGGGGTGAACCCGTGTTCCGGTCGTATCGGCGGCCGTTCGGCGGGGATCATCGAGCGCCGGGATCCCCGTCCGCCGGGGGGAATGGACGGTTGCCGGCATGCCGCAACACGCGGTTTGTCAGTGGAAACGCGCGAACCGTGGGCCAGGTGTCGACGGCCGCTTCTCAAGTTTGAAACAACCGTTCGCAGGGGCGTCCGGGGCGCCTCGGCACGCCGGATTCGTCCGTCAAATCACGGCATTACGTCGCAGTGTTCAATGATCGCTGCCAAGTGCATCCCGTTATCGCGATACATTCCTGAAACAAAAAATGCCGTTCCGGGCGAAATCGTCAGGGCTGGCGGTCGCATGCGGCGCGCAATGCTCGGTGGAATATCGCGTGGCATGCGGTTTGCGACATGGGACGCACCGGCGAGCGGTCGACACGTTGCAACAATGATGTGGGGGCGGCCAGTTCGTCACGAGCCAGTCGGGGAAGCGGCGATGAACACTATAAGCAGTGGCTTGATCCGCGCGTTTCTGGCGGACCACAGGGGTAGTCGGCACGATCGGGGTGTGGCTTGCGGCGCAGTGCCAGCGTCGCCGGTTGCGCCTTGCAGATTTCCTGCCCTCCGCGCGCGCCGCGTGCTGGAGCGGTTGTCGCTTCGCGCGGCAACCCGGCGACAGCGGCGCTCGACTTCATTCAGCGTTCCCGGATGGGGCATGCCGTTCGTGCCGAACAGCGTGGCGCCGATTCCTCTTCAACCGTGCAGAGCCGTTTCGATCGCGCCGGGTCAGTGCCGGCGCCGGCCGGACTAGATCGAACGCGCGTCGGCCGGGTTATCCGGAAGGCCTTTCTTCGTCAGCTCAGGGAGCAGACATGTCGTCTGGCTGCAATGCAGGCCCGTCGTCGCCCGGATGAAGGGCGCACGTCGCGCGGGCGCTGAATTTTGCGGTTGTAAATATATTCGCTGATTTTCAATTCCGGAAACGGGTGCCAGTGCCGGCATCGGTTTTCGACGGGGTATTGAAAATCGCGAGCCGGAAAGGTGTGCTCGCCATTCCGGTTAATTTCATCAATGGTGTTTTGAGAACATTTTAATGTTCATAAAAATAATAGAAAACACCTACTCGGAAATTTTGGACAACTTAAAAACATAAAACTAGACTTCGGCTGGCCAAAAATAAAAACGCCATTTACGGGTAAGCAATAGCTTATTTATTAGATATTGATCCTTATTTTTAAGGATTGCTCGAGGCAGGAAGATTGATGGCGTGCGATCTTCCATGCTCATTCTCTCCACGCCGTTATGGAGTCGACCATGAAGAAGCTTCTGATTGCAGCAGCAGTTCTGGCGGTTTCGGGTGCAGCGTTCGCCGGCAGCGGCACGGTGTCGAGCAGCAACTCGTCGAGCGGTGGCCAGACGATGGCAGGGGTCGCCGGGTTCGGCCACTTCTCCGCGACCGATTCGGGCTCGGCACTCGGCGCAGCCGGCGCAACGGCCGGTGGCGGCAGCAGCGGTTCGATCTCGTACACGAACCACACTCAAACGTCGACGGTCGGCGGCTTCGGCTTCGGCGGCGCACAAGCGGGCGGCAGCAGCGGTGCGAACGCCGGCTCGATCGGCTGGACGTATCACCACTAAGCCGCGACGCGTAGCGTTCGTCATTGGCTGGCGGTACGGATGCCGGGTTTCGTCCCGCGAGGGCGGGCCCGGCTCCGCCACCGTCGAACTTCCTCACAGCAAGGAATTGCTATGAAAGCCAAAGTCATTTTAGCGACAGCGCTCACCGTCATTTCGTCCGCTGCGTTGGCGGCCGGATCGTCCACGACCAACCAGACGCAATCCGTTGCGGCGGGTGTTTCCGGTTCGGTGCTGGTCGGCTCCGGCAGCTATACCAGCAATTCGACATCGACGGCCGGCGCGAATGCAGGAAGTACCGTGACGCCCAGCGGCTCCGCCGGCACGGCGTCCGCTTATCACAACTCGACTTCGACGGCCAGCGGTTCGGGCACGAACGGGGGCGCGTTCGCGGCAGGCGGCGGTATCGGTGCCGCAGGCTCGTTCGCTGGAAACGGCAGCACGAACGAGAACGCGAATGCGCTTTCGGGAGGGGTGACCGCCACGATCGTACTCGGCGCGAACCACTACACGGCCACGGGCGCGAACGACCACGGCAATGCCAACGCGGGAGCCGCGGGATGGACGGGCAGTGGCGGATCGGGCGCGATCGCGGGCTCGAATCACTACAACTCGTCGACCGTGTGGAGTACCGGTCCGGCCGGTTCGCCGTCCGCATCGGGCGGAAGCCAGGGCGACTCGAGCGCGACCGGGAGCAGTCATTAGTCAGGTGTGGGGGGGACCAGTTTCCCAGCGACGCTGGTCTCTTTTCCGCATTGTTGTCACGTAAGGAGTTGGCATGAAGCAGAACCTGATTGCCGCCGCTCTGATGCTCGCGTCTCTGACGGCGTATGGCGCTGACCGTGCTGCCGATGGTGGGCAATCGACTATGCAGACGTCAAACAACCCTGACCAGACAACCAAACCGTCAGAACAACAAACGCTTTCGTCGGGCAGTGCCATCGGCGGACCGGACACCCAGCAGTGGCAGGGCGTGTCGGCCGGCTCGTGGTCCCAGCTGGGCAGCGGCTGGAAGCAGTTCGGGGAAGCAGCGAAAACTGAAGGCATTCAGGGGAATTAGTACGGTTGCCTGGGTGGAGGACAAACCTCGTCCGGAGAGTGAAATGAACAGCAACAGGATCAAGGTGGCATGTGCGGCGATGTTCGCGATGACCACGATCGGTGCACAGGCACAAACCGCCGATTCGACGTCGAGCGCGCAGTCGTCGACATCGTCGACGGCCATCAGCCAGGGCGGCGGCTCGAGCATGAACACGAATACGACCAGCTCGCGCGGCGGCAATGCCACCAGTTCCAGCGGTGTGCGCGGCAGCGGCAATTCGAGCGTGAACGTCAACGTGACGCTGCCGTCCAGCACGGCCGGCGGCAACGTGACGCCGCAGAGCACGAACGCGCTCGCGGCCGGCGCACCCGGCACCAGCCCGTACAACACCCAGGCGACGGAAAACGTCAATTACTCGGGCACGCAGACGATCAAGACGAACCCGTCGATCCAGGCGCCCGGCCTCACGACCACGCTGTCCGATACCTGCATGGGCTCGGTGAGCGTCGGCGTGTCGTTCCCGGGGTTCGGCGCGACGGGCGGCACGACGCTGGTCGACCAGGCCTGCGTGCGGCGTCTCGATGCGCGTGAATTTCGCGCGATGGGGCTGACCGACGTGGCGCTCGCGCTGCTCTGCCAGAGCGATGCGAACCGGCGCGCGGTGGAAGCGACCGGGCACCTGTGCCCGGGCACGACCGCGCCGCTCGCGCGTTCGAACGTGGCGCCCAGCGTCGAAGCGACCGTCGCGGACGACGTGAAGTATCGCGATCCGATCGTGCGCGACCGGATGGGCCTGCCGCCGCTCGGCTCGGCCGCGCCGGCGCCCGCACCGACGCGCCCGATCGAGACGACGTCGATGCGCGCGGCGCCCGTTTCGGTGCCGGTACCGGTGATGGCGCCGGTCGCCGCGGCTCCGGCCGTCGCCGCGGCTGCTCCGGCCGTCGCAGTGCCGACGGTTGCCGCCGCAGTTCCGGCGGCCGCGGCACCGGCTGCTGCTGCCGCGCCTGCCGTCGCCGCGGCACCCGCGGCGTCGGTGGTACCGGCGGCCGCAATGGCCGCCGTGCCGGCGGCAGCCGTCATCGCCGCGCCGGCAGTGGCAGACAAGGCATCGCCCGCGCCCGCCGCACCGGTCGCCGATACGAAGGCGCCGGAGCCCGCGCAGCCGGTCGCGGACAAGGCGCCCGAGCCCGCGCCGGCCGTGGCCGACCAGGCGCCGGAGCAGGTCCCGCCGGTCGCCGACAAGGCCCCGGAGCCGATGCCCGCCGCGACCGACGCCGCGCAAGCCGCGGGTGAGCCGGTGGCCGAACCGATGCCGGCGGCAGCCGTCGTCGCGGCGCCGGCCGCCGACGCGAAGGCTGCCGAGCCCGCGCCGCAGGCAGCCGCCGAAGCGCCAGCACCGGAACCCGCGCAGCCTGCCGTTGCCGCGGCACCCGCCGACCTGCCGGCCGCCGACGCGAAAGTGCCGGACGCGGTCGGAGCCGCTGGCACGGCGGCTGCACAAGCCGCCGCCGGCACGCCGGCGCTGACCGATCCGGCGCAAGCGTTGCCACCCGCCACGGTCGACCAGCAGGCCGCACCGGCAGCACCGGTCGCGCCGGCGCCGACCGTCATCTCGACGAGTACCTCGTCGTGAGCATGCGGGCCGGTTTGCCGTGCGACCGGAGCGCGGGTCGCACGGCAGGCGCTCGGCCCGATGCCCGACCGTCTTTTCCGGTTTGACGGGTGTTGTGCCCATCCCCGAGGTCAACACCTCTTTTTGCGTGACGAGGATGCAAGGAGGCCTCAATCATGAGGATCTTTTTGGTCGCTTTGTTGCTGGCCAGCGTGCAGGCCGCTGCGCAGTCGGTTTTCCAGAATCCCGCGGTCTTCGTCATCCTGAGCGAGCAGACCCTCGCGAACGCCGCGAGCGTCCAGCAGGCGCTGTCGACGCTCGGCCGTCCCGACAACACGGCATGCGCGCCGATGATGATGATCGGCGACCCGCAGATGGTCTACATGGTGCCGGAAGCCGGTCACGCGCCGTCGTGGCAATCGCCGGTGTACGGCCGCGGCGCGCCGTTCGACGCGCAGACCGGGCCGAAGTCGACCGGCAAGACGGTCGGCGCGATGCAGCACACCGAGGACATGCAGACGCAGCCGTGGAGCGACGGCAGCGCGATCACGCAGAAGATCGCGGGCGAGTCGAGCGTCACCGCGGCGGACCGGGTGAACGAATGGCGGCATACCGGGCTCGACAAGATCGAGACGGCCCGCGCGTCGGACGTGACGGTAAACGGCAAGACCTACCGCGCCTATCGCGACGATCTCAACGGATCGGCGAAGCCCGTCATCGAGCCGCAGATCTACACGCAGCGCGTCGTGTTCTGCCGCTGACGCATCGGATGACGCGACATCGATTCGAGGACGGAGCGGCGCCGCGCCGCGGGACCACGGGCCCCGCCGCGCGCGATCGGGCAACGGCCGCCCCGACACACAACCTTATGCGGCGAGGCAATCGTGAACCATTGCTGTCAGCTCAGCATGTCGGGCGCGGAGGATGTCGAACGGGAGGTGAGCACGCTGCCGTTCCTCGCGGTCCGGCGCAATCATGTCGCGCCGTCGCGGCCGCTCGTCTACCTGTCGCAGCAGCACGATGCCGCGCTCGTCGACGTGCTCGCGGCGCGCGGCTGGGAAGTGTGGCGCGCCAAAACCGTCGCGGACGCGCTGAATCTCGTCAAGGCGAACCGTCCGCATGCGGGCATCGTCGATTTCGGCAGCTTCGCGTCGCCTGACGTCGCGTCGTTCGAGACGCTGCTGCGTGACCCGCGCGTCGGCTGGGTCGCGCTCGCCGACGGCGAGCGGCTGCGCAACATCACGATCGCGCGGCTGATCCGCCATTGCTGCTTCGACTACGTGCGCAATGCGGCGGCCTACACGACGATTGGCTATCTCGTCGGCCATGCATACGGGATGCTCGAGCTCGCGGACGGCGACCCGGCCGCGGAGGCCGCGCCGCCCGACGGCGCGATGATCGGCGCGTGCGGCGCGATGCGCCGGCTGTTCGCGACGATCCGCAAGGTCGCGAACACCGACGCGAGCGTGTTCATCGCCGGCGAATCCGGCACCGGCAAGGAGCTGACGGCGGCGGCGATCCACCGGCAGTCGTCGCGTGCCGATGCACCGTTCGTCGCCGTGAACTGCGCGGCCATCCCGACGACGCTGCTGCAGGCCGAGCTGTTCGGCCACGAGCGCGGCGCGTTCACCGGCGCGCACCAGCGCAAGATCGGCCGCATCGAGTCCGCGCACGGCGGCACGCTGTTTCTCGACGAAATCGGCGACATGCCGTTCGAGAGCCAGGCGAGCCTGCTGCGGTTCCTGCAGGAAGGCAAGATCGAGCGGCTGGGCGGCCATGCGTCGATTCCGGTCGACGTGCGGATCGTGTCGGCCACGCACGTCGATCTCGAAGCCGCGATGCAGGCCGGGCGATTTCGCGCCGACCTGTACTACCGCCTGTGCGTGCTGCGGATCGACGAGCCGCCGCTGCGCATGCGCGGCCGCGACATCATGCTGCTCGCCGACGACGTGTTGCGGCGCTATCGCGACGACGGCTCGTACCGGATTCGCGGCTTCACGCCGTGCGCGATCGAGGCGATCCACAACTATCGGTGGCCCGGCAACGTGCGGGAACTGATCAACCGGATCCGCTTCGCGGTCGTGATGACGAGCGGCCCGCTGATCTCGGCCGCCGATCTCGAGCTGCATCCGTACACGTCGCTGCGGCCGCCGACACTCGCGCAGGCGCGCCGGCAGGCCGAGCGGCACGCAATCGAGGAAACGCTGCTGCGTCACCGCCATCAGCATGCGGACGTCGCGGCGGAGCTCGGCATCTCGCGCGCGACGCTGTACCGGCTGATGATCGCGCACGGGCTGCATAGCTGACGTGCCGTGACGCACCCGCTCAAGACCGCGCGGCGGCAGCCGTTAAGACATGAACCGGCCCGGCCGGCACGCGTGCACCGACCTGCGCGCGGCCGGCACGCGGCGCATCACGCTTATCCGAGGTCATCGTGGCAGAGTGCAGTCAGTGCGGCAGGACGTTCCTGGTCGGCGGACGGTCGATCGACGGTCGCCGCTATTGCAGCCCGGCATGCGCGCATGCGCATCCGGTCGTCGTCGAGGCCGAACGGGTGCCCGACGCGAAGGTCCGGCAGTACGTCGACGACTGGCGCTACGGGCCATGCCCGATTTGCCGGCGCGAAGGGCAGCCGGTCGACGTCCATGCGTCGCATCGCGTCGTGTCGCTCGTGTTCGTCACGCGCTGGGCGACGCGGCGCCACGTATGCTGCCGCCGCTGCGGGCGCAGGAAGCAGGCGGTCGCGCTGCTCGCGTCGGCCACGCTCGGCTGGTGGGGGCTGCCGTGGGGCGTCGTGCTGACGCCGATCCAGCTCGCGCGCAACCTGCTGGGGCTGGCCGCGCGCGACCCGGAGGTCGCGACGCGGCAGTTCGAGGAATTCGTGCGGCGCAAGCTCGCCGCACGCCGGCTCGCGCGCGCGGAGCGGGGCGCCGACGCCTGATCGAGTGCGTCGGCGCGCCGTGCGGGCTCAGGCCGGCCGTTCGAAGCCCGATGCGACCCAGCGTTCGGCGCTGGCCTTGTTGAGCTTGAATCCGGCCGACACCTTCGCGTTCGCCAGCAGCTCGCCATACGGATCGACAGCCTTGAGCTGCGCATACGGCTCGAACTCGTCCGGCACGATGTCGAGCGTCACCGACACGTCCTGTCCGGCTTCGTCCTGCACCGTCACCTCCTTGTGCAGCATCGCGCGCCGCTGCTGTTCGTGCCGCATCAGCACTTCGGTCGCGGTCTTCACGAGCGTGCGGAACGCATTCGCGTCCATCGGCTTCGGATTCTTCTTGTCGCGGCCCATGGTCCACGGACCGACGAGCGCGGGCTCGGACTCGCCGTCCTTGACCATCTCGACGGCCCAGCCGTCGTCGTCTTCGTTCTTGATAATGCGGGCCGTCCAGCCGTTGTCGCGCCAGAGGCCGTCTTCGTGGATGGAGGTGTCGTCGGATTGCAGGTCGGAATCGGTCATGAGGAAAGCGGGCAGTACGGGCAAGCCGGCGAAGGGGCGTGGCGCGCGGCCGGCAGCGGCGCGTCGCTCGCCGCCGGCGGGCCGGGGTGGCATGCAAACGCGCAATTTTACCCGCTGGGCGGCGGTGCGGCGCGCAACGCTGGCCGTCGGGCCGATGCCGCGACGGTCGATCGCCGGCTGCCGGGCGTTGAACCGGCGCAAATATCAAACCCGTATTACGTCTGCGGCCGCCAATTCGTACGCCGTCCGATATCGCGCCCTTGCGCACGTTCATAGAATCGACGTTCAGGCTAAAAATAGCCTGAACGTCCTTTCAACGCCCAACCGGTCGCGCGCGTTCCGCGTGGCGCGGCGGTGAACCATCAGGAAACTGCGCATGAGGAAATTCAATGTTCGCATCGTCGTCGCGTACGACTGGCCGTTGACGCTGGCCGGCATCGAGCAGATCGCGGGCAGCACCTGCGCGATCGAGCTCGTCGCGGTCTACCGGAGCGCGGCCGAACTGGTCGCGTCGCTCGGCGGCGTCGACTGCGACGTCGTGCTAGTCGACTATGCGATTCCCGGCGACGAGCAGATGGACGGCCTCGCGCTGTTCGACTGGCTGCGCCGCATGCGGCCGAACGTCGGGATCGTCGTGCTGGTCGCCAACGAGAATCCGCTGATCTTCCGCTCGATCCTGGGGATTGGCCGCGTGAGCGTCGTCAGCAAGCTCGACGAGGTCGGCCATATCGTCACGGCGATCCATTCGAGTTACAGCGGCGGCGCCTATCTGTCGCCGTCCGTCCGGCGCGCGGTCGATGCGCTCGGCACCCGCGGCGACCCGCCCGTGAAGCTGTCGGCGCGCGAGATCGAGGTGATTCGACTGTATCTGTCGGGCGTGCCGATCAAGACGATCGCGCAGCGCCTGAGCAAGGGCAAGCAGACGGTCAGCGCACAGAAGATCAGCGCGATGAAGAAGCTCGGCGCGAGCAACGACGTCGAGCTGATTCAGCGGGCGGCGGGGCTGGGGCTCGGTAGCGGGGAGGCCGCGCGGCGGGCGGGCAGCGCGGCGTGAGGGGCCGGGCGGGGCGCCGTCAGGCCGGCAACGCGAACCGCGTCACCGCGTCGCGCAGCGCCTCGGCCTGATCGCGCAGCGAATGCGCGGCCGCCGCGGCCTGTTCGACGAGCGCCGCGTTCTGCTGCGTGACCTGGTCCATTTCGCCCACCGCGCGGTTGACCTGCTCGATCCCGGCGCTTTGCTCGCGGGACGCGTGGCTGATTTCGTCGAGGATTTCGTTCACGCGCCGCACCGACTGCACGATCTCGGCCATCGTCTCGCCTGCATGCGTGACGAGCGTCGCGCCGTGCTGGACCGTCTCGTTCGACGATACGATCAGCGACTTGATCTCCTTGGCCGCCGTCGCCGAGCGTTGCGCGAGCGAGCGCACTTCGGCCGCGACCACCGCGAAGCCGCGGCCCTGTTCGCCCGCGCGCGCCGCTTCGACGGCCGCGTTCAGCGCGAGGATGTTGGTCTGGAACGCGATCCCGTCGATCACGCCGATGATGTCGCCGATCTTGTGCGAGCGGTCGGTGATCTCGTTCATCGTGCGCACGACGTCGTCGACCACCGCGCTGCCGCGCGTCGCGACCTGCGCGGCCTGGCCGGCGAGCGACGCTGCCTGCGCGGCGCTGTCCGCGTTCTGCTTCACGTTCGCGGTCATTTCATCCATGCTCGATGCGGTCTGCACGAGCGCGGCCGCCTGTTCCTCGGTGCGCTGCGACAGGTCCGTGTTGCCGGAGGCGATCTCGCTCGCGCCGACGTTGATGTTCTCGGTGCCCATCCGGACGCGCGACACCATGTCGATCAGCCCGCTCTGCATCGTATGCAGCGCATGCAGCAGGCTGCCGCGATCGTCGTGCTTCACAGTCACGCGCGCGGTCAGGTCGCCCTGCGCGATGCGCTGCGCGGCGTCGAGCGCCACTTCGAGCTCGCCGCCGAGGTTCGCGCGCACGCTTTTCAGCACCAGCACCATCACGGCGGTCGCGATTGCACCGAGCACGGCCGTCATCGCCAGCCAGCGGCCGACGCTCGCGAGCACCGCCGAGCGCACGTCGTTCATGTACATGCCGGTCACGAGATACCAGTCCCACGGCGCGAAGCGTTGCACGGCGCTGGTCTTGTCCTGCGGCTTGTCCGCGCCAGGCTTCGGCCACAGATATTCGACGAAACCCTTGCCGCCCTCCGCGTTGCCGGCCTTCACGATCTCGACGAACAGGTGCCGGCCGTTCGGATCGGTGAAATTCGACACGTCCTTGCCGTTGAGATCGGACTTGATCGGATGCATCACGATCACCGGCTTCGAATCGTTGATCGAGATATAGCCGTCTGCACCGTAGCGCATCGCGGCGATCGCCTCGAGCGCCTTCTGCTTCGCTTCGGCTTCCGGCAGCGCGTTCTGCTGCGACAGCTTGTAGTAGTGATCGGTCACGCTCGCGGCCTGCGCGACCAGCGACGCGAGCTGATCGCGGCGATCCGCGATCATCGAGGTACGGGTCTGCCATGCGCCCAGCCCGGCGATCACGAGCAGGCCGAGCCACAGGATGACGATCATCGAGGCGAGTTTCTGATTCAGGGAGAGAGTGCGCATGGTAGGGGGTCGGTCAGTCGTGGAAGCTCGCCGGGTCGGCGTGACGGGATAAGTCTCTTGACGGCGCGCCATGCGTGTCGCCGTAGACGGGAAATCCCTTAGAGGCGGCCATTTCCGCATGCCCAGGACGCAAGCGCGGGCATCTATGCATATGCATAACAGCGGCCGCTATACTGTCGGGCGATGGCGTGCGCGCCGCGCCCGCACGGGCGGCGCGACGCCGAACCAAACCGAAAGGAGGCAACGATGCGGATTCTGGTGGTAGGGGCCGGCGCGGTCGGCGGATACTTCGGCGGCCGGCTGGCCGCGGCGGGGCGCGACGTGACGTTCCTGGTGCGCGACGGCCGCGCCGCGGCGCTCGCCCGCGATGGCTTGCTGATCCGCAGCCCGCGCGGCGACCTGACGCTTGCGAACGTGCAGACCGTGCGCGCGGGCGACGCGGGCGCTGGCGTCGCGCCGTTCGACCTCGTGCTGCTGAGCTGCAAGGCGTACAGCCTCGACGACGCGATTGCGTCGTTCGCGCCGTTCGTCGGGCCGCAGACGCTGATCCTGCCGATGCTCAACGGGATGCGCCACCTCGACGTGCTGCGCGAGCGCTTCGGCGCCGCGCAGGTGCTCGGCGGGTTGTGCGTGATCGCGGCGACGCTCGATCGCGAGCAGCGCATCGTGCACCTGAACGACACGCACGGCGTGTCGTTCGGCGAGCTGGCCGGCGGCGAATCGC
>NZ_UAQZ01000004.1 GCF_900446215.1 Burkholderia cenocepacia
CATCGGACGGTAATGCGATCCAAGCAACTGGCATCAAATCGGGCGGCACGTACCGCTTCCTGTTCGACGGTCAACGGTTTGTCACTGACGTTTCGAACAACCAATCATTTCCGATTGGGACGGTTCTGGACTTCTGGGGCAATCAAGCGGATATCGTGACGAAGTACGGTCCGGGCTGGCAGGTCGCAGACGGATCTAACGGCACGCCGGATTTGCGCGACCGGATGACGATTGGCGCAGGTCTGAGCTATCAGAAAGGGGCTGTTGGCGGCGCAACGACGGTTGCGCTCGCCGTGGAGAACCTGCCCGCGCACAGCCACCCTGCATCACAAACGCCCCACACCCATCACTTGGCGTGGGATCACGCGCACGGCGTCAACGACGGCGGACACGCGCACGGCGTTTCTCAGTCTCCGCACGGTCACGGCGTAAACGATCCGGGGCACCAGCACGCATACCACGTAATCGCCCAAAACACAGATTCGGCCGGTTCAAACGCGTTGACGGGTGGAGGCCGAAACACTTCATGGGACGGACAGTTCGACGGCATCACAGACGGGGCAGGTACGGGTATCTGGATTCAGCCGCAATACGCGAACGTATCTATTAACGGATCGGGCGCGAACATCAGCATCCAAAACTTCCACACGGAAATCGATACGTGGGGCGCTAACGCCAACGTCACTGTCGGCAACACTGGAAACGGAACTCCGGTGGGTGTCCTCAACCCGTATGTTGCTTTGTGGAAGATCATTCGGGTGTCCTGATTTTTTTAGACTACAAGCGACACGATATGGCATTTCAGTTATCAAGAAAATGGTTGGTAGGTGCGGCGAGCGCAGCAGTGGTTGCGGCAGCGCCCTTTGTCACGGGGTGGGAAGGCTGGCGCAACACGGTCTACAAGGATCAGGGCGGCGTTTCTACCGTGTGCGCGGGACATACCGACAGGATCGGCACCGAGAATATCACCAAGCAGACCTACACCAACGAGGAATGCGGCCGGATTCTCATCAAGGATTTGAACAAGGACGAGGCGCAGCTACGAGCCTCGATTGGCTACGACGTGCCGCTTACGCAGGGGCAGGAAGTCATCTTGATCGACTTCGTGCACAACCTCGGAATTGGCGCGTTGAATGCCGGATCGTTGCGCCCCCTTCTCTTGCGTGGCGACGTGAACAAGGCATGTGCGAAGATTCTTGAGTACAAGTACGCGCGCGTGGGTCCGGGCGGTTCGTTGCAGGAAGTGAAGGGATTGCGGTTGCGCCGTGAAGCTGAGAACCGCGTGTGCACAGGTCAGACGACGGTAGATCAAGAAGCCGCGCTACGCGGTGTCATTTTAGTTAATTAAAGGATTTTCGATTATGGATATCATTCAGGAAGTTAAAGAAGTTGTCTCTGAGGTTGTCGAGTTCGTTGAGGACTTGCTCCGCGACGATTCAGAGGCAGACGCCCCGGCCGACGTTGCAACGGCTCCCGATGCTTCGGTGTCGGACAGCGCGACAGAAGCCGCTACGGCCGCTGTAGACGCGGCTACCGCCGTGGACACAGCACCGGCACAACCCGAAGTGACGCAGTAAAACGAAAGCCCCCGGCCTGTGAAGGTTCGGGGGCTTTTCGTTTGGTGAACACGTCAGAGGTTGTCAGTGGCGTGTTGGTCCGCTCTATCGATATTCATCGATTTCGACAACGCCTCCAATCGATTCCATGAGCGCGCGGATATCGTCCGGCACGTCCGGCACACGCTCCCCGCTCTCGTTGTCCCAATAGCAGCGGATACGGACCCGAGCGCCCGCGCTCTCGATAAGCTCGCGTAGGTCCGGGCGCGGCAGAGACAGATGCTTGATGAGGTAGCGCAGATGGGGTTCCAGTTGATCGCTCTCGACAGCGCTCTCACTGCGAACCGCCCACACACCCGTACGACGCGTGATCACCCGCGCCTGTCCTGTCGGATCGTTTACCCGGTCCCCTTTGATCACCGCCGTATCGGGCACGACTCGGAAATAGTCGGTCCAAAATTCGGGAATGACGCGATCACCGGAAATAGAGAATGACGCATGTGCAAGCTGCTGTTTTTTCATGGCCCGTCAGTCTCCGTAGTTGTGCATGTTGTCGATCACGACGCCTTGGAATTCAACGTCTCCGTTGTCGTGCCAGAGAACGTTATCGGCCCCTCCCAAGTCATTCGCGTCCTTCATTTGGTGAATCATGTTGCCGAAGATTTTACGTTGATACCCAAGCATTTTTGCCGCAAAGTTCGGGTTGGTCGTGCTCGCGGCCAGCTCTTGAATGTCACCACTCAAAGGGCTATCGGCGTAGTCAAACACACTCGCATCACCTAGCGGCGACCCCGACCCAAACGAGTTTGCCAGTTGAGGCGCACCGCCAGCCAGTGCGCCGCCAGTACCGGCAACGACGCTTTGAAGGTAACTCATAAGTTCACCCGCTGACACGTCGCTTGGTACGGCCCAAGATGGTAGCGGCTTGTCCGCAGGAAGCGCTGCTACCCCCGGCACACTGGCGAACCTGCTCGCCTTGGGGAATGGTGGAGTTGACGGCCCACCGCCGCCCCCGCCAGCGCCACCACCCACTACAGGAGTGTCGATCGACACTGATACCCGGCCGTCCTCTATCGCAGCCCTGAGCGCGGCGACAGGATCGCCCGATAGCGACCCGGCAAGCCCCAACTCACGCAGATATCCGATTGCGCCGCTCGTAAGTCCCGGATACCTCGGCCAGTGGAGCATTAATTCTGAGACATTCGCGCGCTGTTCCGCAGTTCGAATTGAACCACTGTCGCTAGACAGCGTTGCGCGCTTCCCGGAACCTAAATCGATAGTTACGGCCATAACCCCAATTCTCCATACGAATCCCAACCACTGTATCGCACTTAATCCGGCATGTGAAGGTTATTACCACTTTCGGGCATATACAACATCGTTTGATACCTGCCCGCCGAGCTTTACCCCTACTCGCGCGCAATAATCGTATGCGGCATTCGATACTTCGTCCGCATACGCTTGAAATTGCGGAGTTTGGCTCGCTTCTGCCGCTCCGCCTGCCCCGCCTTGTTTCCGATAGTTCGCTATCTGAGCATTAAGCGCTGTCATTCCATAATCGCGCGCATACCCAACACAGACGTTAGTAATGTCCATTCCGCGCTGCGCGGCCCCCTGCATGTTGGCGCGCATACTGGCATCGAGCGTATCCGTCATGAGCGCAGGATTGTTGCGCGGATTGACCCCGCCCTTGATCGCGGACAAGTCAGGACCGCCCGTATCTGGAACGCTCACTGTCTGCGACGGGGCAATGGATTTGCGTGGAGTGTCCCCCTGCCGCTTCGTGCCGGTCTTGTAAAGCCAGTTGGTGCATTTACGCATAACCGACCATTCGGCTGAACGCGGGTCTTTCCATGCCTTGCGTCCCTGATTCGAGTATGCGGCCCGCGTCATCAGCGACAACACGACACGTTGCTCTACCACGTCAATCCGGCCTACGTCCTCAAGCGCGACGGCGAGCGTGATACGGTCGTTTCGCATTTCCGTGATTTGACTTGCCGCTTTCGAATACACGTCGCACATGCTCTCGTCCGTTCCCGGCGGGAAGCGCATATCTTGGAACATGCCGTAAGCAATCTCGTTATCCGACGGCGCAGCATTTGCGGCACCGAAAGCAAACGCCAATACCGCAACCAGAATCCCTCTCATCACATTTCCCCGTTTGGTTTTGATAGGTCGAAATTCCACCATACCGGAATGAAGTTGTACAGCACAAAAAGGTCTGTAAAACCGAGTTATTCGAGAATCAATCTGCCCGAAGGGCACACTGCCCCCGCAAGGGGTTACTGCGGTTAAACAGCGATATCGAAAGAGAGGACCAACATAAGAATAGGCCAAAAACTCCGACAAATCGGCTGCAACGCTAATACGGGCAAGGCTTTGAGGCACATTCAGATACCGGCACCGGATTGCCGGATATCCGGCATTCTGACGACACTTTTTAGTCTTAAAAATTCACACCCGATGAAATGTCAAGGCCATAGATGCAGATTTGTTTCTGTATCCCGCACAAATTCATCGCTAAGATAGCGGCATCTTAACGACACAAACTTGGTACGTTGATGGTACAAAATGTAGCCCTTCCTAATCCAAATTCGGACGCTCGGGGAAATGTTCAGGGATGGACGCAAGTAGATAAACGCACATGCGTAGAAATCTCGAAACTCGCGATTCAACAACCAAGCGCGATTGCGGTTCTGTTCTTTCTTATGTCGCGCACCAATCGCGGCTCTAACGCAGTGCTCATGAGTCACGCTGCGATAGCGCAATGCATGGATATTGCGGAGCGGACGGTGCGTAATGCCATTGATACGCTCAAAGACGCCAAGTTCATCCGGATTTCGAAGTCGGGTAAATCGAACGTCTACGAGCTAAATAGTCGCACTTCGTGGCAAGGCAAACGCGGCGCACGTCATGCATCGTTCAGTGCGGAAGTTACGGTTATTGAGAAGGAACAGAATACCTCTGTTGATAACCTTATCCAAGAGGCGGAAGACTTCCCGCAACTGCCGTTCATGGACGACGAGTCGTGCGCGTTTTCCGCAACCAAATAACGAGGCCCGCCCTTGAGCGGGCCTTTTTTACGGAAGCGCAACGTTACTCAATCGCGCTTCAATATCTGCTGTGTATCCGTGGCAGTTCTTCCGGATAATCTTGATGCTTGTTCCGGTCAAGTTTGCAGCAAGGGTATTTTACAGACTTAATAGTTCTTCTTGCGACAACAGGGGAGTGTTATTCTTCGCGCATTCGAAGCCCAACTATCCGGACAGGAACCCGAACGTCACCACTCAGAGAATCGCAACTCTGTTGATTCTGTCCGCCCCCTCTTTAGTCAGATGCCCGTAGTTCTGTTCAATGATCTTTACCGATGTTCCCGTATATCGGGCCACATCAAGAATCGGGATTCCTTGTGTCAAAGCTTCAGATATGAACGAGTGACGCGCGAAGTACAGCGTAGCTGTCGGCATTTTCGCTTTATCGCGCGCCGTAACAAAGCGACTATGCCAAGTGTCAACTGTCCATCGCTTATGCGAATTGGTGAGAAACAGAGGCGCGTTAGGCGCTCTATCGTTTACAAGCGCATCGAACAACTCGCGCGCCTTATCTGACACTCGAATAAAGCGCGGCCCCGTCTTACCAGATAGTAATAGTTCCCCACTATTCGCGTCGTAGTTAGATACATTGGCCTTAGCCAGTTCGCCGGGACGACAACCGAGCAAGAACAGCGCGGTGGCAAACTGTTTCAGGTCGTCAGACATAGATGCGAGTAGCGTATTGCGCTGATCCGCGTTCAACCATCCCTGTCTCCGCTGCGCCACTTTTGCGAAATACTTAACGTCTTTCAGCTCGTTACGCACATGGCTTATCTTGGTCGCGTTGAGTGCCGCTTTAAGAGATTTCAGGTTTCGATTGATGGAGTCCTTAGCCTTGCGCTTGTCCTCCGCCCCGCTCAATTGAGCATTACGCCACGTCGTTACGTCTGACTCCCTAAGCGAGGTCAGCTTGATACGTCCGAACGGCTTCCCAAAGACAAGGCGTTCAAATCGATTGGAAGCGTCATAGGCCGTTTTATCGCCCTTACTTGCCCTTCGCTCGATCACGTAAGCCCGACAGGCATCCTCCACCGTTATGGGCTTAGTGGGATCGCTTTTGCGTTCCTGCTCGCCACTGATAACGTTGTCAGCCCATTTCCCGATCAGCTTAAGGGCTTCCTCAAATTCGGGGTGTCCATCTAAGAGACGGTTTCAAAAAGGCCCGGTGGGGCTGTTAACTTGCGCGGCGAGCTGTTAACCTCAGGCATCGGAACAACTGAGACCGAGGAGATGGCCAAGCCGATCATTGACGACGAACTGTGGACATTGATCGAGCCGTTATTGCCGCCACCCAAGCCGCGGCGCGAGAAAAACCCAGGCCGCCTGCCTGTTTCGAATCGCGCCGCGCTGACCGGCATCCTGTTCGTTCTCAAGACCGGACTGCGCTGGCGCGACCTGCCCGCCGAGATGGGCTGCGGCTCGGGCGTGACTTGCTGGCGACGGCTACGCGATTGGCAGGCTGCGGGCGTATGGGATCGCCTGCACGAATTGCTGCTTGCGAAGCTGCGAGCAGCAGACCAAATCGATTTCTCGCGAGCCGCAGTCGATTCCTCATCGATTCGCGCCGTTGGGGCGGGCCAAAAACTGGGCCAAACCCCACCGATCGCGCGCGACCAGGTTCTAAGCACCACATCGTCACCGACGCCAATGGCACGCCGCTCGCGGCGATCCTGACCGGCGCGAACGTTCACGATGTCACGCAGCTGCTGCCGCTGATCGATGCGATTCCGCCAATTCGTGGGTTGCGCGGCCACCCACTGCAGAGACCGCGCGTGGTCTACGCCGATCGCGGTTACGACTCTGAGCGGCATCGACGCGCGTTGCGCGATCGCGGTATCGAGCCGGTTATCGCCAAGCGCCGCACCGAACATGGCAGCGGCCTTGGAAAATATCGCTGGGTCGTTGAACGCACGCATGCCTGGCTGCATCACTTCCGTCGTCTCCGCATTCGTTTCGAGCGCCGTGCAGACATTCACGGCGCGTTCCTCAAACTCGGTTGCTGCCTGATCTGCTGGAATACCCTTCGGCGGGCCGACCAGTCTTTATGAAACCGTCTCTAAGGTTGTGTGGTGATATCGCTTATCGAGATACAGCCGTCCGACCCATGTTCCGGGGCCTAACGTGGACGTTCTATAGCCAAGGTGTAATCCGCGTCGAATGCTATGCCAATACGGCTCATTCTGATGCGCAAGCTTGACGCGAGCAGTACGTGACTGGATGCTTGGTTTTGACGCTGCCACGGTTCCCCCGATGATGAGCAATAGTCATCATCTTACCGCACCGCGTAACTTCCGCGTAACTTCCACTTTTTTAGACCACTTCCGCGAAAACCCCGCCAGAGGCGGAGGTCTGTAAATTTACCTTATAAATCAAGGTCTTAAAAAGAGCAAAACCGGGATAGGAATGTTCCTATGAGACTTTCGATTTGCCCGGCGTGGGCGATTGGGGACGCGAAGACATCATGAATTCAATCGAAACGTTCAGGAATGTAGGAGTTGTGTGGATGGTGCGTGACGGGAGTTTACCGCTAATCTGGAAACGTCACGCGACTGCCGCCGCCCGCCCGGCTATACTGGGCTCACCGGGTGACGCGCATCACGCCCCGCCTGCCCTGCATCGACCTGCACACGGAGAAAGCGAATGAGCACGACTGTCGCGCAAATTCTCAAGGCCAAGCCGGATTCGGGCCGCACCATCTACACCGTCACGAAGAGCGACTTCGTCTACGACGCCATCAAGCTGATGGCCGAAAAGGGCATTGGCGCGCTGCTGGTCGTCGACGGCGACGACATCGCGGGCATCGTCACCGAGCGCGACTACGCGCGCAAGGTCGTCCTGCAGGACCGCTCGTCGAAAGCCACCCGCGTCGAGGAAATCATGACGGCAAAGGTGCGCTACGTCGAACCGTCACAATCCACCGACGAGTGCATGGCGCTGATGACCGAGCACCGGATGCGCCACCTGCCCGTGCTCGACGGCGGCAAGCTGGTCGGTCTCATCTCGATCGGCGACCTCGTGAAGAGCGTGATCGCCGATCAGCAGTTCACGATCAGCCAGCTCGAACACTATATCCACGGCACGCCCACCGTCACGTCCGCCTGATCCGGCCCAGCAAAAAAGGCCCAAACGCGTCAGCGTCTGGGCGGAAAGCCGCCGGCATGCGGCGACGGAGGTTCTGCTCCTGCGGGCGAACGACGCGCGCAACGGGCGCGCGTCTCGTCAATTCAGCGGTGCGCTCGGGCAGGACCGGGGACGTTCAATCAGTTACCGAAGTAGACCGAGTTCACCGGATTCGGCGCTTCCCGCGTCACGCGACGGCCGGCTTGCGCGGCCCCCGTGGCCACGGCACCGTAACCGCTCGTGTCGGCTTGCGCGAGCATCGGCTGGTTCGGCTGGATACGCTGCTCGGCGGCCTGAATGTTGCTCGGATATTGCGAATCGCTCGCCAGCGGCTTGTAGCCGTTCTGCTCGAGTTGCACGAGTTCGGCCTTGACCTGAGCGCGGGTCAACCCCTGCTCGGACTGCGCGAACGATGCAATCGGAGCGGCAAGGACGGATGCGGCGATAGCTGCGTAGATGATCGACTTCATGATTTACCTCCGGAATATGTTCTCTTTTGACGTCGCCTCGGCAGGACTGTCTGAAGCGATTGAATTCAGTGTAGTGCGCGCCATTCCAAGGGGAAACCCTTAGTTTGAATATACAGCGTTGCATTTTTGGAAAAAATCGCACACTGTTTCCAGACAGGGTCGTTGCAACTTGCTTCATCTACACAACAATCGCTGACGAAAGGCCAACAGCCGGATCACCTGTCCGGAAGGTTGTGTTGTAGAATCGTAAGGTTCTATCCGCCAGTCGATATTCCATCCACCATGTACGCGCTCACGCCCCTTTCGGTTTCGCCGTCCGGCCCGGCCGGCGTGCGCGCGCGTGCCGGCCAGCCGGCACACCCCCTCGCTCGACGCACGGCCCAGGCGCCGCTCGCCCCTGCCCGGCGCCTGATCTGACCGCTCGGTCTCCACCCGGAGCCAGGTTAGACAGGCTCCGGGCGATCCTCATAGGCACGCCACGCCTGCCCCTGCCGATCATTTGGAGAACTGCCATGAAACAACGCCTTTACCAGCTGACCGAACTCGACGTCGCTCGCCTCGAAAAGCACGCCGAGCACAATCCGCGCTTCCAGACGATGCTCGACACGCTGCTCGAACGCGCCGATATCGTTCAGCCCGACGCCATCAAGGCAAACGTCGTCACGATGAACTCGCAGATCACGCTGCTCGACGAAGCGACCCAGGAACAGGCCACCTGGACGATCGTTTATCCGGACGCCGCCAACCTCGAACTCGGCCGCCTGAACGTCTTCTCGCCCGTCGGCATGGCGCTGCTGGGCACGCAACGCGGCCAGATGGTCAAGGTGATGCAGCCGAGCGGCGCCGAAAAGCTGATGAAGGTCGCCGCGATCGTGTTCCAGCCGGAAGCCAACGGCGAATACACGCGCTGAGCCGCCGGTCGACCAGCGCCGCGCGATACGGGCGCAAAACGGAAAAAGCGAGGCACCGGCCTCGCTTTTTTGCATTCGGACGATCCGGATTGCCGCCATCGTGTTCAACATGTCAAGTCCTGGAATAGGTTGACAGTATCCAGACGCTAGAACGCCCGATGCACCGCATCGGGCGTTTTGTATTTCAGCGCAGCATGCGGTCGCTCGTGGTTATAGATGCGGATGGACTGTTCGACCATCTTGGCGGCCTGCTCGAGGTCAGCGGGACGTTGCAGCAGGAACTCGCCCTTGAGAATGCCGTTGACCCGCTCGGCCAGCGCGTTCTGATAGCAGTCGTAGCCGTCCGTCATCGAACATCGCAAGCCGTGACGCCGATGGATGTCCTGGTAGTAGGTCGCGCAGTACTGGACCCCGCGATCGGAGTGATGGATCAAGGGCTGGCGGGTCTGGCGCCTGCGCAACGCCTTCTTCAGCGCCTGACTGACCTGCTCGGTTTGCAGGCTCTCGTGAACGTGATGGCCGACGATCTTGCGCGAGAACGCATCCGTGACGAGGCTCAAATACACAAACGGGCCAGCCGTCGGCAGGTACGTGATGTCGGCCACCCATACCTGTTCGGGGCCGGTCGGCACGATTTGATCCGGCCCGGGTTTCAGCAGATTCGGATGACGCCGGAAGCGATGATGGCTTTGAGTCGTCTTGTGGTACGCCCGGTGCGGCACGACCAGCAGGCGCGCGGCGCGCAGCACGTCGAACAGCCGATCCCGTCCCAGCTTGATCCCACGCTCCACCAATGCAGGCCCGAGCAAATGATGCAGCTTTCGTGTTCCGAGCCTCGGCTGGCGAAGCCGGACGTCCCGCACCAGCGTCGCCACGGTCTCAGCTTGCGAGCAACGGCACTGCTCGCTGCGACATCGCTTGTAATACGCTTGGCGGCTGATGCCCATGTAGCGGCAGGCTCGCTCGACGCTCAGCTTTTCGATCCGCTTTTGCGCGACGACCTGCCCGAAGGCTTTTTTACGGTGATCCCGTAGTCCTTGCGCATCACGTCGAGCACCGCCTCGAATAGCGCCGCTTTCTCCTGCGCCTCTCGCAACTGCGTCTCCAACTCCTTGATGCGCTGCTCGGGTGTGAGCGGCTTTGAGTCTGGCTTTGGCATGGTGGAACCCGATTGCGCACGGCCGGATGGATCGGCCCAATCCTGCAAGCCGTGCCTGCGTAACCATACCAGCACCGTCGAGCGACCCTGGATGCCGTAGCGCCGCTGCGCCTCTTTGTACGTCAGTTCGCCTTTTTCGACCTGCGCCACCACTGACAGCTTAAAAGCCAGGCTGTAATCTCGCTGCGTCCGCTTGATCCCTTGCTCCACTTGCCACCTCTTCGTCTCGGCGAAAAAGTGTCAACCTATTTCAGGATGGGTCAACAGACGAAAAAAAGGCGCCCGAAGGCGCCTTTTTTGATGCTGCGAAGCGGGTTACCCCGCCCGTCACGCTTAGAAGCGGTGACGCAGACCAACCGTTGCTGCGGTTTGGTTGATCGACGAGCTCGGAGCCGTCGACAGGTCGCCGTTGTAGATCGACGCGCCGCCAGCGTTCTTCGAAGCACGTTGGTACACAGCTTGTGCGTAGACGTCCGTGCGCTTCGACAGTGCGTAGTCAGCTTGCAGACCGAACTGGTTCCAGTGTGCGCTCGAACCATCAACCTTCGCGTTCGTGTACGTGTAAGCAGCACCCAGGCCGAGAGCCGGCGTCAGGTTGTACTTTGCGTTGACTTCGTAGTTGTCAGCGCGCAGCGACGGAACGCCTGCAGCGCGGTTGTCGATACGCGATTGCGTCCATGCAGCGCCGACTTGTGCCGGGCCGAATGCGTAGCCAGCAGCAGCACCGTACGTACGGACACGGCCTTGTGCAGCGATGTTCGTCGCGCCGTTGGCGTTGGTACCGTCACCCAGGTTTGCTTGCGAGTATGCTGCACCCAGCTTCAGGCCTTGGAACTGGTACGACAGGCCGCCGCTGTATGCACGGTTGTTGCCGAAGTTCTGGTTGTTCGAGAACGAGTACGTGCCGCCGAATTGCAGGCCAGCGTAGTTAGCGCTCGTGTACTTGATCGAGTTGTTCAGCGCGACATCACCGTTCGTGCTCAGGCGGTCGTTGTTCAGCGGGTGAGCGAAGTACGTGCCGCCCCACGAACCCGTTGCCGTCAGCGGCGCCAGGTAGTCTTGCGTTGCGTCGTATTGCTTACCCAGCGTGACCGTGCCGTACTGGCTCGACAGGCCGACGAATGCTTGACGGTTGAACATGCCACCGTTGTTGCCCAGACGGCCGTTACCGATGTTGAAGCCGCTTTCCAACGTGAAGATTGCCTTCAGGCCGCCACCGAGGTCTTCCGAACCACGCAGGCCGAAACGGCTCTGGTCGATACCCGAGCCCATCGACCACAGCGACTTGCTGGCGACGTTGCTTTGGTAGGTGATGCCTGCGTCCAGCACGCCGTACAGCGTGACGCTGCTTTGCGCGTGAGCGACGGTAGCGAACGATGCTGCAGCTGCTGCAACGATCAGAGTCTTGTTCATTCGTGGAGCTCCCTTCTAAAAAGAGGCAGGTCTCGCGACCTTGTTCATAAACGGTCTGCAACCGCCCGGGAGCGCCATCGGTACTGCTGGCGGCGCCCGGATAGTTGCCCGTTTGGGAACCGTGAGTTTAGGGGTGTACCCTAGGGGAGCGATCCGCAAATAAAGAAATAAGCTTTTCCAGAACTAGAAATAATGAAAGTGGGGCCGCGTCATAAGTATTTGTTTTAACGTCTATTTTTGACTTCTTGACGACGGCTTTTTGGAGGCTTTCATCGCATCATTCTTTCATGTCATCGTCTTGACGGTTGCATAGAAACAACAAGCGGATTCGGTTCGGCACCCCGAAAACGGTAATTTTTACCCGATTCAATCTCAAATATTGGCCATCCCGCATCTAAAACGTCCGCGTCGCCCCCTAAACAGGGAGCGGCGCCTGCGCCACGGCGAGATCCGTCAGCCATCGGAAAGCAAAACAGGCGGCTCGCCCCCGCCGTGACACGCGGTAACAGCCTTAACCGCCCGCGTAACCCGGCGCGTGGGCCGGCAGGCTAATGTAAGGCGGCCTCGAATACCGAACAGGAACCGCCATGAATCGACGCTCGTTGCTGCGCGCCATCGGATTGACTGCCGCCTTCGTCGGCACCGGCTGGCTGCGCGCCGCCTCGGCCCAGCCCGCCCCGCCCGTGTATCGCCCCTCCGGTCCGAACCGCGTACCGGGCGGGCCGCCCTATGCGGATCGGCCGAGCTTCGCACCGCCGGCGGCACGCCACGATCGTCGCCCGCCGCCGCCGCGGCCGCACGGCTATATATGGACGGACGGCTACTGGCGCTGGCAGCGCGGTCGCTATATATGGGTGTCCGGTCGCTGGGTCGCACGGCGCCCCGGGCGCCGCTGGGTGCCCGGCTACTGGCGCCGCCAAGGGCCGGTCTGGGTCTACGTCGACGGTTCGTGGCGGTAAGCAGCGGCTCGATACCGGCCGATGAAGCGCCCGGGCCGGACGGCGCGCGAGAACCGCCGCCGCTCGCGCCACGGAATCAGTCGCCACGGCAAGGGTGCCAAATCAACCTATCGTCGGGCTATCCATTCCGACGCCATCCTTCGGATAACGAAGTCACGCGATGGCGATGCGAATGCATCCGCACACGCTTCAACCCGTCGAGCTCGCCTGCCGCGCACCGCCAGTCAACGAACCGATGCACGCAGCGCACTCAACGCCCGCCGCCTTCCTGCTCGCGCGCCCGACGGCGCGCCGCGCAGATCGCGCGATGATGTTCGTCGGCCCACCGGATCATCGCCTGCATCGGCGTCAGGAACGAACGCCCGAGGTCAGTCAACGCATATTCGACACGCGGCGGCACTTCGGCGAACAGCGTGCGGCTGACGAAACCGTCGTGTTCGAGCCGCTTCAGCGTGCGCGACAGCATCTGGTTCGACACATCGCCGATCGTACGGCCGAGTTCGTTGAAGCGCATCGTTCCGCCCGCCAGCGCCTCGAGTACGAGCAGGCTCCACTGGTCGCCGATGCGGTCGAGCACATCGCGGATCGGGCATGGCTGATCGAGTTCGACGGATTCGTCGGCGGACGGAAGCGGCATGACGGCATTCTCTTTCAAGGGCGATGCGCGGTCACCGCGGCGTGACCTGTTCACACCGCGATGACTTCTTGTGACGGGTTCGCGGCAACTGTACCATTCGATCGGCCGACAGCCGCCCGGATTCGCCAGTTCAACGAAGCATGACGATGCCCCGCGGCGTCGCAATACCGGCAGCGGCAACGTGGTCTCGTCGGCGCGCCGTTGATGCCGATACGGCGTGCACGTCGCGCCCCGCCCGCACCGACCGCCGATCGTCGCGCGCCGCGCAAAGCCGCCGTCTCGCTCGCGCATCCCTCCACGAACCGTCAGACAAGGAAAACGCTACATGTCATCGTTCCGCTCCCCCGCTCGCGCCGTTGCCACATTCGTTCTGCTGGCCGCATCATCGGCGGCCGCGCTGGCTGCCGGCCCGGCCACGCGCGACCTGGCCGCGGAGGAAGCCAACCGCCAGTTGGTGCTGACGTTCTACGACCGCTTCTTCAACCGGCACGAAGCAGTCGAAGCCGCCGCCGTCGTCGCGGACGACTACAAACAGCACAACCCGCACGTGCCGGACGGCAAGCAGCCGTTCGTGTCGTACTTCGTCGGCGCGTTCCAGAAGAACCCGGCTTCGCGCGCGCGCATCGTCCGCAGCGCGGCCGACGGCGATCTCGTCTACCTGCACGTGCATGCGACCGAGCGGCCGGGCGATCGCGGCGAAGCGGTGGTCGACATCTTCCGCGTGAAGGACGGCAAGATCGTCGAACACTGGGACGTGATCCAGCCGGTACCCGAAACGTCCGCGAACCGGAACACGATGTTCTGATTGTCCTGATGCACGAGGCCGGCGCGCGGCACGCCGCGACCGGCACCGCATCGCGCTCACCGGAGCGTCGGCCGGCCGCCGGGCAAGCGCGGATGCCCCGCGGCGGCGAACTCCCCTACAATCGTGCTTCGCCGCCGCGCCGGCCTCCGTCTCGCATGATCGCAATGCCGGCCACCGTGCCGCCGCACGCGACGCACGGCCTGCACGCGCGGCCGTTCGCGAAGACGGTGTCAACGATGAGCCCCGCCCATATTTCCCTGAGCAACGCCGGCGACCTGGTCGCCAGCCTCGGCAGTCCGCAGTTTCCCGCCCGGCTCTGGGCGTGGCTGCGCGAAACCGTCGACCCGCAGTCCCATTACAGCGTCGCGACGCGTTACCGTCGCGACGCGCCGTCGCACTCGGTCGACAGCGTCGACGTGCTGTTCTTCGCCGGCGGCGACGATCCGGACGGCACGCGCCACGCGCTCGATCTGTATACACAGGGCGACTGGCGCTCCGACACGCTGCTTCCGCACATCGAGCGCGCGACCGATTCGCAGCTCGTGTTCTCGTGCAACGAGGAAATCGACACGGCGACCGAGTACGGCCGCCAGTTCGCGCTCGGCGAGCTCGGCGAAGACTGCACGCTGCTCGGCAGCGAACGCGACTACGTCTATGCGTTCTCGCTGTTCCGCCGGCGCGGCCAGCCGTCCTATACGCTGGCCGAACTGGCACTGCTGCGTCAGCTCGGCGATTTCGTGCTGCCGCTGCTGATCCAGCATGCGCGGCTCGCCCGCCTGACACCGCGCTCGGACGACGGCGCGCTGCTGCAGCGCTTCGAACAGCGCCTGGCGCGCAGCGGCGCGACGCTGTCGCAGCGCGAACGGCTCGTGTGCCGCGCGGTGCTGCAGGGCCAGCCTGTTCCGCGGATCGCCGACACGCTCGCGCTCAAGCCGAGCAGCGTACGCACCTATCTCGGCCGTGCGCTCGCGAAACTCGGCGTCGCGAACCGGGCCGGGCTCTTCGCGTGGTGCGTCGAGGAAGAAGCAACGCCGGAAGACCGCGGCAACTAGCCGCCACCACTGCGTCGTGACTTCCACCGTCCGTCCTCCTTTGTCGCGCGTTGTCCTCAAAACGATGACAGACAGCCGCCGCTCCCGCTCCTAGTATCTGTCTCCACCGACGACAGGAACGCGTCGGATGCCACGGAGACACGCAATGCCGAATACCGGAGGGACGCCGGCCCGCGCGGCCGCGTGCACGTCGACCGCCGCTGTACCGATACGCGCTCGTCGACGAACCCGGCATGACGCTCCGGTAGCCGTGGTCGGCCTTCATCCCCGCGCAGCCCCACCTCTGCCGCGCGGCGCCGGGACATAACGCTCCGCATCCCATTCCAACCCGACCGGGTTCATGCGACCGGACGAGCCACACGGCCCGCCCGTCGGACGCGTGCGCCCGTCGACACGCCCCCATCCGGAGGAGACACATGCAACACGCCGATACCGTCTATCTGAACGGCCTGCTTTACACGGGCGACGCGCAGCGCCGCTTCGCGCAGGCCCTTGCGACGAAGGACGGCAAGATCGTCGCGGTCGGCCGCGACGACGACATCCGCCCGCTGGCCGGCCCCGCAACGCGCACGGTCGACCTCGCCGGCCGGCTGATGCTGCCCGGCTTCATCGACGGTCACGTCCACCCGCTCGAAGGTCATCAGATCCTCGGCGACTTCGACCTGTCCGGCATCAACGATCCGGACACGATCGTGCAACGCATCCGCGCATGCGCCGATGCGACGCCGAACGAGCCGTGGGTCTATCTCGGCGGCGCGAACCTCGCCGCGTTCGGCGCGTATCCGACCCGCGAACGGCTCGACCGGGTCGTGCCCGACCGGCCGCTGCTCGTGGTCGGCTTCGACGTGCACAGCGGCTGCCTCAACACGAAAGGACTCGAAGCGGCCGGCATCCGCACCGATACGCCCGATCCGTCCGGCGGCGTGATCGAGCGCGATGCGTCGGGCGCGCCGACCGGCGTCGTGCATGAAGCGGCGTTCTACCGCGTCTGCCCGATCATTCCGCAACTGAGCCCGGCCGGCTACCCGAAGTCGCTCGCGAAAGCCCATGCGATGGCGCACGGCTACGGCATCACCGGCTGGTTCGACGCACGCGTCGAGGAGGCGGAACTCAAGGCTTACGCCGACGCGCAGCGCGCCGGCACGCTGAAGGCCTACATGAGCGCGGGCCTCTATGCGAACCCGCGCCGCGATCCGCGCGAGCAGGTCGAACGCTTCGTCGCGTGGCGCCGTGAGTACGAGCGCGACAACCTGCGCCTGCATACGGTGAAGATCTTCGTCGACGGCGTGCCCGATTCGAAAACCGCCGCGCTGCTCGAGCCGTACGCCGGCACCGACGACTGCGGCCTCGCGCTGTGGAGCCAGGACGCACTGAACGAAATCTGCCTGCTCGCCGATACGGCCGGCTTCGACCTGCACTTCCACACGCTCGCCGACCGCGCGGTGCGCATGACGCTCGACGCGCTCGAAACCGTCCAGCGCCGCAACGGGATGCGCGACCGGCGCGCGCAGCTCGCGCACCTGCAACTCGTCGATCCGGCCGACATGAGCCGCTTCAACCGGCTCGGCGCGATCGCGAGCGTGCAGACGCTGTGGACCGCCGCCCGCGAGGAGCAGCAACAGCTCTACCGCGACCTGCTCGGCGCCGAGCGCACTGCGCGCAACTATCCGTTCCGCAGCCTGCGCAACGCGGGGGCGATGCTCGCGGCCGGTTCGGACTGGTCAGTCAGCACGATGGACCCGATGCAGATCATCCAGACGGGCGTCACGCACCGGCTGATCGACCAGCCGGACAGCCCGCCGTGGAATCCGCACGAACGGCTCGACCTGCTCACGATGCTCGAGGCCTACACGGTCAACACCGCGTATGCGCTGCGCTTCGACGACTGCACGGGCTCGCTCGAAGCGGGCAAGGACGCGAGCTTCGCGATCCTCGACCGCAATCCGTTCGCGCACCCGGTCGAGACGTTCGCGCAGGCCCGCGTGATCGAAACGTGCTTCCGCGGCGAAGTCGTGTACGCCGCGCCGGGCTGGGCCGAGTGACGCGCGAACCGGCCGCCGTCACGCGACGCCGAGCGCCAGCACCTGCTCGGTCGTCAGCACGTCGCCGAACGTGTCCGACAGCGCGGCCAGCGTCGCACGATGGAGCTCGCGGTGCGGCACCGTGCCGCCGTCCGCGACGTCGAGGTCGCGCGTCGCACAGGCATCGTCGACGACGATCACCGCATAGCCCAGCGGCACTGCATCGCGTGCCGCGCCGGCCACGCACGCATGCGTCATCAGGCCGGTGACGATCAGCGTGTCGATGCCGGCCGCCTTCAGCCGCGCATCGAGATCCGTCGTCGGGAAGACGCTCACCGACGTTTTCTTCACGACGGCGTGATGCGGCGCCGGCTGCAGGTCCGCATGAAAACGGAAGCCGTCGCTACCGTCGGCGAAGATCGGGCTGTCGGCCGTATCGACGTGCTGGACGTGGAACACCGGAATGCCCGCGCGATCGGCGAACGCGATCACGCGCTGCGTGTTGCCCAGCGCGCGCGGCCCGTCCGGAATCGGCAGGCGGCCGCTGAAGTATTCGTTCTGGAAATCGATCACCAGCAGCGCGGTGCGGGCGGCGGCGATCGACGTCGGCGCGCTCGCGCCGGCCAGGGTACGGATGGTCGGATGTTGCATGACATGCTCTCTCGGTGGGTACGTTGACGAAACGGCGCGCCGGCCCGGCCGGCGCCGCCGCACGCGGCCCGGAACCTCTCCGGCCGCGACGCGCCAGTGTCGGGCCGCGCGGCGCGATGCGACAGCGGCGCGCGGGACAACCTCCGACAGGATCGGGCCAACGTACGTGTGAGCAACTTACGACAGCGCGGCCGTTCGCGCGCCCGGCCGCGTGCGGCCGTACGCGACCATCATCGCGAAGCTGAGCAGGAAACCCGCGCCGCCGATCAGCAGCAGTCCGATTTCGCCGAATACGGGCAGCAGGTTCGTCAGCGCGCCCGTCACGACCCACGCGACCGCCATCACCGAGCCCGCGACGCCGAGCGCCCAGCCCTGCCGATCGTCGCTGACGGCATCGGAAAACGCCGTATACATCGTCGTGTACGCAACCATGTCGAAGCAGCCGACGACCATCGCGAGCGCCCACAGCACCGGTTCGTGCGGAAACAGCGCGGACAGGATCTGGCCAAGGCCGGCCACGAGCAGGCCCGTCTTCGCGATATCGATCACACGCCACACGCGCAACATCAACCGCACGACACACAGCAGCCCGAACACGAAACAGATGCCGATCACGCCGCTGAACAGCCCGAGCCGCGCGCTCGTATAGCCGAATTTCGCCTGCAACAGCAGCATGATGGTCTGCAGGTAGAGTCCGTAGCCGACCTGCATCAGGAAGAACACCACCGACAGGAACGCGACGTTGCGCTGTCGCGCGGCCTCCCAGATGATCCGCAGCGGCAGCAATGGATCGATGCGCGTATCGCCGCGCGGCGCGGCGGAATCGCGATACGACGCCCAGGTCCAGCCCGCGCAGATCAGCGACAGCGCGGCGACCAGCACGAACGGCGTGCCGTAGTCGAACAGCGGCGAGATCGTCCGGTCGGACGTGACGCCGCCGAGCACCGGGCCGACGATCACGCCCGCGCTGAACGCGAGCGACATGATGCTCATGTTGTACGCCTTCGTGTCGGGTGTGCTGAGATCGGTGATGGCCGCCTGCGCGATGCCCTGGCAGCCGGCCATCAGGCCCGTGAGCCCACGGCCGGCCAGCAGCAGCGCGATGCTGGCCCGCCACGCGCCGGCCGCCATCATCGCGTAGCCGGCCGCGAGGCCGAGCACGCACAGCAGCAGGATCCGGCGGCGGCCGTAGCGATCGGACAGCTCGCCCATCAGCGACGAACCGAAGAACATGCACAGCGGGTAGATCCCGTAGCCGAGGCCGAGATAGAAATTGCGCGCATGCGCGCCGGCGTCGGCCGGCAGGATGCCCGCGTGCGGATCGCTGAAGATCGCGGACATCATCGGATAGACGAGCCCGAACCCCATCGCGTCGAGCGCGATGGCGAGCAGGCAGGGGCCGAGCAGTGTGTAGTCGAGCCGGGACATGGCGACCTTCCTGACAGAGTGGACGATCGCCCAAGCGTAATGACGCGGCGGCCGCCGCGGTAGATGGCCGGCCGCGATGCTCATCATCGGCTCGCCCGATACCCCGCCTGTGGCCCGCGCCGATGGATCGTGGCCCTATCTGGCGTCGCTGATGGCGCTGCCCGACCGGGACGCCGAGATCGCCGGACCGACGATCCGCCAGACGATCGGCCTGTGCTTCCTGCATCGTCGCGAGCGCGACCCGAACCTGCTCGCGCTCGCGACCGTGTGCCGGCTGACGGTCAACGGGCCGAACGCGCGGTAACGCGTCGAGCGCATTGCCCGCCTTTCAGCTCGCGCACGCGTTGCGTCGGGGCGCCGCATCGCACGACGCTGCGTGCGCCTACTCGTCCGTTTGGATGGCACGAAACACGCGCTTTGTTGCGATCATGGCCGTCATGCATCGCACGGCACGCACCGGTGCGTCCGCCACGGAGACGACATGCACGACCCCGCCCTCGGCCCCATCGACCAGATCGGCTACGTAGTCGCCGACCTCGGCCGCAGCATCGCGCGCTGGCGCGCCCGCCACGAGGTCGGCCCGTGGACCGTGTTCCGCAACGTGCGGCTCGACGGCTGCCATCTCGGCGAACCGGTGACGGTCACGATGGACGTCGGGCTCGCGTATCGCGGCGATCTACAGATCGAACTGATACACGTGACGAACGACACGCCGTCGCCGTATCGCGACGCGCACGGGCAGCCGCTCGTCGGCCTGCATCACGTCGCGTGGGTCGTCGACGATCTCGATGCGGCGGTCGCACGGCTCGCCGCCCGCGGCCTGCGCGTCGTGTTCGATGCGCACAACGCGGCCACACGCGTCGCGTATCTCGACGACGCCGACGATCCCGGCGTGCGCATCGAAGTGATCGAAGGCGCCGGCATGCGCGACCTGATCGCGCACGGCATCGCCGAAGCCCGCGCGTGGCGCGGTGGCGATCCGGTCCGCAGCGTGAACGCGGCGGCCGCGTCCACGCGAGCCGCGCACGCCCCCTTTCACTCACAGGAGCAAGCACGATGAAACGACTCGAAGGCAAGGTGGCGCTGATCACGGGCGGCGCCCGCGGCCAGGGCGAAGCGGAAGCGCGCCGGTTCGTCGCCGAAGGCGCACGCGTGATGATCGCCGACGTGCTGGACGACGCCGGCCGGCGCGTCGCGGCCGAACTCGGCGATGCCGCACGCTTCCAGCATCTCGACGTGACGAACGAAGCCGACTGGCACGCCGCCGTTCAGGCCACGCTCGCGCAGTTCGGCCGGCTGGACATTCTCGTGAACAACGCGGCGATCCTGAAGCTCGTGCCGATCGAAGCGTGCTCGCTCGATGACTACCGCAAGGTGATCGACGTGAACCAGGTCGGCTGCTGGCTCGGGATGAAGTCGGCACTGGCCGCGCTGAAGGATGCGGGCGGCGGGTCGATCGTCAACGTGTCGTCGACGGCCGGGATGGAAGGCGTCGCGGGCGGCAGCGCTTACGTGTCGAGCAAGTTCGCGGTGCGCGGGATGACGAAGGCCGCCGCGCTCGAATTCGGCCGCTACGGCATTCGCGTGAACTCGGTGCATCCGGGCGGCATCGATACGGTGATGGCGCGCCCGCCCGAGTTCGCGGATTTCGATCCGTCGTCGATCTACAGCGGCCTGCCGATCGCGCGCATCGGCAAGCCCGACGAAGTGGCCAGCCTCGTGCTGTTCCTCGCGTCCGACGAATCCACGTATTGCACGGGCTCGGAATTCATCGTCGACGGCGGGCTGCTCGCGGGCAGCACGTTCCACTGACACAACGCGGCGCTTCGCCACAAACGTCAACCCAAACGACAACGCCGCCGGCGGCTGAGCCCGCACGGCGGCGTTGTCGTTTCCGGATCAGGTGCAATCCGTCGACCAGCAATCAGTATCCCTTCGGCTGGATCGCCGGTGCGCCGACCTCGCGCGCCTTCCGCTTGCCGCCCCGCACGAAACGGCGCCCGTGCGGGCCGTACACGCCGTCCGGTTCCGGATACAGCGTCAGCAGCGCGAAGTACAGCATCCCGCCGACCGCCAGCGACAGCGGCACGCTCAGGTCGAGCCCGCCCGCGAGGTTGCCGAGCGGCCCGACGAACTGGCCCGGCAGGTTCACGAACGCGAGCCCGACGAACGCGGCCGGCAGCCACGCGCCCATCGCGCGCACGTTCCAGCCGTGCGTGAACCAGTAGTGGCCACCGCGCAGCCCGCGATTGAACACCTGCAGATCGTCGGCGAGATAGTAACCGCGGCGGGTCACGTAGCCGATCACCATGATCGCCATCCACGGGCAGCTGAACGTGTCGATCAGCGTCGAGAACGTCGCGACGCTTTCGACGAGGTTGAACCAGAAACGCCCGACGAAGATGAACGCGATCGCGATCGTGCCGATCAGCAGCGTCGCGCGCACACGGTTCAGGACCCGCGGGAACATGCTCGATACGTCGAGGCCCGTGCCGTACAGCGCGGTCGTGCCGGTCGACATCCCGCCGATGATCGCGATCAGGCACATCGGCAGCAGGAACCAGCGCGGCGAAATCGCGAGCAATCCGCCGACGTAGTCGTTCGACGCGATGAACGCGGGCGCCTTCGACGCGATGATCGTCGCGGTCGCGAGGCCGAAGAAGAACGGCACGAAGGTCGCGATCTGCGCGGCGAACACCGCCCCCATCACGCGACGCTTCGGCGTGTGCTGCGGAATGTAGCGCGCCCAGTCGCCCAGCGTCGACGCGAACGACACCGGGTTGCTCAGCGCGACCAGCACCGCACCGACGAACGCGGCCCAGAAGCCCGCGCTGCCCTGTTGCAGCGTACCCGCGTAGCGCATGTCGAACAGGCCGGCGAACGCGAACAGGCCCGCGACGAACAGCACGCTCGCGGCCCACACGGCGATCTTGTTGACCCACAGCATGAAGCGGAAGCCGTAGATGCAGACGATCAGCACGAGCACCGCGAACACCAGGTACGCGGCGCCGAGCGTGAAGCCGTTGACCGGCACGCCGGCCAGGTTGTGCGCACCGCCGACGAGCGCGTCGCCCGAGCTCCACACCGCGAGCGAGAAGAACGCGATCGACGTGAGCAGCGCGAGGAACGAGCCGACGATCCGGCCGTGGATGCCGAAATGCGCGCCGGACGACACCGGGTCGCTGGTGCCGTTGCGCGGGCCAAACAGGCTCATCGGCGCGAGGATGCAGGTGCCGGCGAGCACGCCGAGCACGATCGCGCAGACGCCCGCCTTGAACGACAGGCCGACCAGCACGGGAAAGCTGCCGAGCACCGATGTGGAAAACGTATTGCAACCGCCGAACAGCAACCGGAACAGATCGATCGGCCGCGCATAGCGCGATGCATCGGGAATGCGCTCGAAACCGAACGACTCGACCTGCGTAATCCTGCCTTCACTCATTTTGTCTCCAGCTCCTCGTGCGTCGGTACGGCCCGGGGCTGCGGCCATACGACACATCGTCATCGATTCGCGGCCACTCTAAACCGGATCGGGCCGCGCAAATATCACGCATTCGAGACGTTTACGACGAAGGAGAACAATGTTTTCCCGGCGGCCAAGCGGCCGGCGCCCGCGCCGTCCATCCGGCGCGGGCGATGCGACGTCAGTGCGCCGCCTCGGCGGCCGGCGCGCGGCATGCGATCAGGCCCCGTTGCACGGCCGGCCGCGCGGCGATCTCGGCGAGCCAGCGCTCGACGTGCGGGAAGCCGGTCACGTCGAGATCGAGCTCGGCCGCCGTGCGCAGCCACGGGAACGCGGCGATATCGGCGATCGAATACCGCGACGACGCGAGATACGCCGATTCCGACAGGCGGCCGTTCACGACCCCGTAGAGCCGCAGCGCCTCCTTCCGGTAGCGGTCGATCGCTTCCGCATTGACCGTCTTCGATGCATGCAGGAACCACCACAGCTGGCCGAGCATCGGCCCGATCCCGCCGATCTGGAAATGCAGCCATTGCTGGACCGCCGTGCGCTCGGCCAGCGTGTCAGGCTGCAGGCAGCCGGTCTTGGCGGAGAGATAGCCGAGGATCGCGCCGGATTCGAATACGGCGAGCCCCGTGTCGTGGTCGACGATGGCCGGGATCTTGCCGTTCGGATTGATCGCGAGATACGCCGGGCTGCGCTGCTCGCCGGCGGACAGGTCCACCAGCACGCGATCGTGCGCGAGCCCGGCCTCTTCCAGGTAGATCGCGATCTTGTGCCCGTTCGGCGTGTCGGCCGTATAGAACGTGAGGGAGTGCGTCGAGGTCATGTCGGTCCTTGTCATCGGGTTATCGTTGCAACTACAATCGTTGCAATTGCAATCCTATGCCGGAATCGATGACGCCGGCGCCATGCCAGTACTCGAAGGAGGGACATGCAGACTGCGCGATCCGGTCCGCCCGTGCGGACGCCCGATACCCGCCGCGCCGCGGCGGCCTGCCTCGAACGGCTGACCACGCGGCGGCTCGTGCCGCCGGGCGCGGCGGTCTCACCGCTCGGCGCGATGCGGGCAGCCGCCGAGTGTCTCGAACGCGATGCGGCGACGTCGAAGCGCGTGTGGATCGTCCGCGCCGATGCGCGCGAGCCGGTTTCCGGCACGCACGCGCATCGCCACATCAGTGCGTGGCCGCTGCGGTTTCTCGATCCGGGCAAGCGCTTCGAGCGGCCGCTGTTGTACCTGCTGCATGCGCGCGCGATCGACCGGTTGCGGCTCGCGTCGATCGAAACCGTTGATCGCGGGATCTTCGTGAACGACGCGGAAACGGCCGCATCGTCATGGCCGAAGGGCGTGACGCCCGACGTCCCGCACTGGCTCGCCGCGAACGCCGCGTGCACGCCGTACGATCCGGCGTCGGGACACGAAGCGATCGCGATCCTGCGCCACGCGCTGCGCACGCTGTACGTCGCCGGCCAGCCTGGCTTCGTCTATCTCGCGAGCCATGACGACTGCGAGCCCGATGCGAAGCCGCTGTCGGCGTCGGCCGCCCGCGACGCGTTCAACGGCATGGTGCGGGCCGGCCGGCGTGCCGCCGCCGGCGCGGCAGCGCATATCCGGCTGTGCGGCGCGGGCAGCACGCTCGCGCAGGTCAGGGAAGCGGCCGACCTGCTGCACGACGAATGGCGAATCGACTCGACGATCTGGAGCTGCCCGAGCTATACGCAGCTCGCGCGCGACGGTCGCGCGGCCGAACGCTGGAGCCTGCTGCATCCGCATGACGCCCCGCGCGTTCCGCACGTGCGGGCCTGCCTCGGCGAAGGCGGCACGCCGGTGCTCGCGGTGACCGGCTATGCACGGCACATTGCCGCGCAGATCGGTGCGTTCGTGCCGGCCCGCTTCACGGCGCTCGGCGCGGATTCGGCCGGGCCCGGCGCACGCGCGCCGACAGCGCGCTGGATCGTCGCGGTCGCGCTGCGCCTGCTGGCCGACGATGGCCGCGTGCCGGCCGACTGGGCCGCGCAGGCGATGCGCGGCCATGCGCGCAGCTGATGCGCGCCGGACGCCGTTACTTCGCGTCGGCCGCCGCGTCGCGCGCGGCGGCGGTCGCGCGATCGAGCGCGGCGGCCATCGTCGCCTGCTCCTTGCCGGTGAACTGGTCGAGAAACAGCTCCGCGACCGTCGACTGGTACACCTTCCACATCTTCTTGCGCAGCGTCCGCCCCTTGTCGGTGATGCTCGCAAACGCCGCGCGGCCATCGTCGGCCGACCGCGCGCGCGTGACGAGCCCATCCTGTTCGAGCCGATCGACGAGCCGCGTGAGGTTGTAGCGCTCGATCGCGAGCACGTCGGCGAGTTCGTGCATGCGGCGCGTGCCGTCGGGCCCGCTTTCGAGCCCCCACAGCGCGTCGTACCACGCGTACGCGGGCAGGCCGGCCGCCGCAAGGCGGCGCTCGATCTCGCGAATCATCGTCCGGTGCGCGCGGACGAACGAGAACCACAGATCGGGTTCGGGTGCGCTCATGTCAGGTCGTTCCTTTCGTTGAATTGCAGTTGCAATTAAATTTTACCTCGATAACAATGCCCGTCATACGATTGCAATTGCAACTACTTGCCCGCCAACCGGCGGGCGTTTCGTCGCGCGACGCGGCGCCACGACCGTCGCTGCGCGCTGCCTGATGCTTCTGGAGACATTGCATGACCGCACCTCTCGCGTTACCCGACATCGATCCGCAGGAAACCCGCGAATGGCTCGATGCGCTCGAATCCGTGATCGCGCTCGAAGGCCGTCCGCGCGCGCACTATCTGCTCGACCAGCTCGCCGATCTCGACGCGGCCCGGCATGGCGACCTGCACGGCCGCGTGACGACCGCGTACGTGAACACGGTGCCGCGCGAGCGGCAGCCGGCCTACCCGGGCGATCTCGCGCTCGAGCGGCGGCTGAACGCGATGATTCGCTGGAACGCGATGGTGATGGTGCTGCGCGCCGGCCGGCATTCGAACGTCGGCGGCCACATCGCGACCTACCAGTCGGCGGCCGTGCTGTACGACGTCGGCTTCGACCACTTCTTCCGCGGCCGCACCGATACGTTCGACGGCGACATGGTCTACATCCAGGGCCACTCGGCGCCCGGCATCTATGGCCGCGCGTACCTGGAAGGCCGCATCACCGACGCGCAGCTCGACCATTTCCGCCGCGAGACCGGCCGCGAAGCCGGCCGCGACGGACTGTCGTCGTATCCGCATCCGCGCCTGATGCCCGATTTCTGGCAGTTCCCGACCGTGTCGATGGGGCTCGGGCCGCTCACGGCCGCGTATCAGGCGCGTTTCATGCGCTACCTCGAATATCGCGGGCTGAAGGCGCATCAGGGCCGCAAGGTGTGGGCGTTTCTCGGCGACGGCGAAATGGACCAGCCAGAATCGCTCGCGGCGATCTCGCTGGCCGGGCGCGAGCGGCTCGACAACCTGATCTTCGTCGTCAACTGCAACCTGCAGCGCCTCGACGGCCCCGTGCGCGGCAACGGCAAGGTCATCCAGGAACTCGAGGGCACGTTCCGCGCGGCCGGCTGGAACGTCGTCAAGGTGATCTGGGGCGGCGGCTGGGATCGCCTGCTCGAACGCGACACGACGGGCCTGCTGCGCCAGCGCATGATGGAATGCGTGGATGGCGACTACCAGACCTTCAAGTCGCAAAGCGGCGCCTACGTGCGCGAGCATTTCTTCGGTAAGTACCCCGAACTGCTCGATCTGGTCGCCGACCTGTCCGACGACGACATCTGGAAACTGGCGCGCGGCGGCCACGATCCGGAGAAGGTGCATGCGGCCTATGCGCAGGCGATGCGCGCCGACGGCCGGCCGACCGTCGTGCTCGCGAAGACGGTCAAGGGCTTCGGGATGGGCGAAGCCGGCGAAGGCCAGAACGTGAACCATCAGTTGAAGAAGATGAGCGCGGATGCGGTACGTGCATTCCGCGACCGCTTCGCGCTGCCGGTCAGCGACGCGCAGCTCGACGCGCTGCCTTACCTGAAGCCGGAACCGGGCAGTGCCGAGGCACGCTATTTCGCGGAACGCCGCGCCGCGCTCGGCGGCCACGTGCCGGCCCGCTTCCACGCGGTCGCGCCGCTGCCGACGCCGCCGCTCGCCGCATTCGACGCGCAACTGAAGGACACCGGCGAGCGCGGCTTGTCGACGACGATGGCGTTCGTGCGCATCCTCGGCACGCTGCTGAAGGACCCGCAGCTCGGCAAGCTGGTCGTGCCGATCGTGCCGGACGAGTCGCGCACGTTCGGGATGGAGGGCCTGTTCCGCCAGATCGGCATCCATTCGCATCTCGGCCAGCTCTATACGCCGCAGGACGCGGGCCAGCTCAGCTACTACAAGGAAGCGAAGGACGGGCAGATCCTGCAGGAAGGGATCAACGAATCGGGCGCGATCGCGTCGTGGATCGCGGCCGGCACCGCGTACAGCAACCACGGGTTGCCGGCGATCCCGTTCTACATCTTCTATTCGATGTTCGGGCTGCAGCGGGTCGGCGATCTCGCGTGGGCCGCCGGCGACGCGCGCACGCGCGGCTTCCTGCTCGGCGCGACGTCGGGCCGCACGACGCTGATGGGCGAAGGGCTGCAGCACAACGACGGGCACAGCCACGTGCTGTCGTCGGTGATTCCGAACTGCGTGTCGTACGACCCGACCTATGCGTACGAACTCGCGGTGATCGTGCGCGACGGGTTGCGGCGGATGTTCGCGGAGCAGGAGGACGTCTACTACTACATCACGCTGCTCAACGAGAACTATCCGCATCCGGCGCTGCCCGACGGTGCGGAAACCGGCATCCTGAAGGGGCTCTACCTGCTGCGCGACGGCCCGCCGCACGCGGCCGACGCGCCGCGCGTGCAGTTGATGGGCAGCGGCGCGATCCTGCGCGAAACGCTTGCCGCGAGCGACCTGCTCGCGCAGGACTTCGGCGTGTCGAGCGACGTCTGGAGCGCGACGAGCCTGACCGAGCTGCGCCGCGACGGGCTCGCCGCGGAACGCTGGAACCTGCTGCATCCGGACGCGGCGCCGCGCGTGCCGTACGTGCAGCAATGCCTCGACGGCCGCGCGGGGCCGGTGGTCGTCGCGACCGACTACATGAAGATCGTCGGCGACCAGATCCGGGCGTTCGTCGACGGTCGCCGCTTCGTGTCGCTCGGCACCGACGGCTTCGGCCGCTCGGATACGCGCGAGGCGCTGCGCACGTTCTTCGAGGTCGACCGGCACTTCATCGTGATCGCCGCGCTGAAGGCGCTCGCCGACGACGGCGTGATCGAACGGGTTCGCGTCGGCGAAGCGATCCGGCGTTACGGCATCGATATCGACAAGGTCGATCCGGCCACCGTGTAGTCATGCGGCGCGCGGCAGGCTGCATCGCATCGGCCTGCCGCGCCGCCGGCGCTACTGCCCCGACCGCGCGAGCGGACCGGGCGCGCCCTGCCCCGTGCCCGACGGCCAGCCGCCCGCGAGCGCCTTGTACAGCGCGACCGTCGATGCCGCGCTGCGCATCCGCCCGTCGGCCGCCGCGTCCTGCGCCTGCAGCAGCGTCCGCTGCGCGTCGAGCACTTCGTAGTAGTCGATCGCGCCGGCCGAGAACCGGGCCTGCGCGAGCTGCGCGGCGCGCGCGCTGTCGTCGGCCGCGCGCACGAGGTGCGCGGTCTCGTCGCGCGTGCGGGCGACACGCAGCAGCGCGTTCTCGGTTTCCTCCAGCGCGCCGAGCACGGTCTGCCGGTACTGCGCAAGCTGGCCGGCCGCTTCCGCGTCGCTCGCGGCGATCCGTGCGCGCACGCGGCCGACGTCGAGGAACGACCAGTCGATGCCGAGCGCGATCAGGTTCGTGTCGCTGCCCGCGCGAAAGAACCCGTAGCTGCTCGTCGCGCTGCCGAGCAGCCCCGACAGCGTAAAGCGCGGGAACAGGTCGGCGGTCGCGACGCCGACGCGCGCGGTCGCCGCATGCAGCCGCGCCTCGGCGGCCGCGACATCGGGCCGGCGGCGCAGCAGTTCGCCCGGCGCGCCGGGATCGATGTCGGCCGCGAGCGCCGGCAGCAGCACCGGCGTGCCGGTCGACGCGGCCGTCCCCGGCAGGTCGAACCGGCCGATCAGCGCATCCGGCGTCTGCCCGGTCAGCACCGCGAGCCGATGCTCGTCGACGCCGATCGCGGCTTCGTACACGGCGATCCGCGAGGTCGTCGATTCGTACTGCGCACGCGCGCGCGCCGCATCCAGTTCGGAGCCGCGTCCCGCGCCGACGCGCGCATTGATCAGCGCGAGCGTCTGCTTCTGGTTGTCGGCGTTCTCGCGGGCGATCCGCAAGCGCTCCTGCGAGCCGCGCAGATCGACGTACGTGCTCGCGACCTCGCCCGCGATCGCGACGCGCACCGCGCGCACGTCGGCCGCGCTGGCCGCCGTTTCCGCGCGCTGCGACTCGATCGAGCGGCGCACCCGGCCGAACAGGTCGAGTTCCCACGCGGCATTGATGCCGATGCTCGACGTCGGCGCATCGCGCTGGCTGCGCGGCGCACCGAACGCCTGGTCCTTGCTCATCAGCCGATGGCCGATCTGGCCGCTCGCGGTAATCGTCGGATAGCGGTCGAACGTGGCCTGCGACAGCAGCGCATTCGATGCGTCGTAGCGCGATACGGCGACCTGCAGGTCCTGGTTCGCGGCGAGCGCGGCATCGATCAACTGCGTCAGCGTCGGATCGCCGAACCCGCGCCAGAACGTGGCATCGGCGGCAGCCGACGCGTCGGGCGGCGTCTCGGGCGCCGTATCGGCCGGCGCCGCATCGTGCTGCGTCGCCGGGTGGGCGTCGCGCGCGAACCGCGCGGCGGTGGCGGTGTCGGGCCGTTTGAAATCGGGACCCACCGCGCATGCGGCGAGCGTCACCGACATCGCGAGCGCGGAAAGACGGAACGCGGCGCTCATCGGTTTTCTCCTTCGAGGGTGCCGTGCTGTTCGCTCCAGACGGCCGGCGTGCCGCCCGCGAGCTTGCGGATCGCCACATAGAACACGGGCGTCAGGAACAGCCCGAACAGCGTGACGCCCAGCATCCCGGCGAACACGGTGATGCCGGTGGCCGCCCGCACCTCGCTGCCCGCGCCGCTGCCGATCAGCAGCGGCACCGAGCCCGCGATGAACGCGACCGACGTCATCACGATCGGACGCAGCCGCAGCTTGCACGCCTCGAGCGCGGCTTCGACCACGCCCTTGCCCTGGATCTCGAGTTCGCGCGCGAATTCGACGATCAGGATCGCGTTCTTGCACGCAAGCCCCATCAGCACGACAAGGCCGACCTGCACGAACACGTTGTTGTCGCCGCCGGACAGCCACACGCCGAACAGCGCCGCGCACATGCACACGGGCACGATCAGGATCACCGCGAGCGGCAGCGTCCAGCTCTCGTACAGCGACGCAAGCACCAGGAACACCAGCATCACCGCGAGCGGGAACACGACGATCGCCGCGTTGCTCTGCGTGACCTGCTGATAGCTGAGGTCGGTCCATTCGAGCGTGATGCCCGGCGGCAGCACCTCCTTCGCGATCTGCTGCAGCTTCGCGATCGCCTGCGACGACGACATCATCTTCGGATCGGCGTCGCCGATCAGGTCGGCGGCCGGATAGCCGTTGTAGCGGACCACCGGGTCGGGGCCGTACGCGGGCCCGACCGTCACCATCGAGCCGATCGGTACCATCTCGCCCTTCGCGTTGCGTGTGCGCAGGTTCGCGATGTCGGCGGCCGTCTGCCGGTGGCCGGCGTCCGCCTGCGCCATCACGCGATACACGCGGCCGAACACGTTGAAGTCGTTCACGTACATCGAGCCGAGATACACCTGCAACGTATTGAACAGATCGGTCAGCGCGACGCCCTGCGCCTTGGCCTTCAGCCGGTCGACCTTCACCTCGAGCTGCGGAATGTTCGCCTGGTACGAGCTGACGGGATAGCTCATCCCCGGCGTCTTCGCGACCGCGGCCTGGAACGCGCCGAGCGCCTTCTGCAATTCGCCGTAGCCGAGCCCGCCGCGATCCTCCAGGTACAGCGAGTAGCCGGAGCCGTTGCCGAGGCCCTGGATCGGCGGCGGCATCAGCGCATAGGTAATGCCGCCGTCGATCGCCGCGAAGCGCGCGTTCAGGTCCGCGTTGATCTGCGCGGCACTGCGGTGACGCTGGTCGAACGGCTTGAGGATCACGTACGAGTTCGTGATGTTCGGCGTGTTCACGCCCTGCAGCGCGTTCAGCCCCGCGAACGCCGGCACCATCTCGACGCCGTCGGTGCCGAGCGCGATCTTCGTCATCTGCTCGGTCACCGCGCTGGTGCGCGCGAGCGATGCGCCTTCCGGCAGCTTCGCGCCCGCGAACAGGTATAGCTTGTCCTGCACCGGGATGAAGCCGCCCGGCACCGCGTTGAACAGCAGCGCGGTCGCCGCAAGCAGCGCCGCATAGACGGCGAACACCACGCCGCGCCGCTTCAGCGTGCGCCCGACGACGCCGTGGTAGCGGTCGGAACTGCGCTCGAAGAAGCGGTTGAACGGATGAAACAGCCAGCCGAATGCGCGATCGAGCCCGCGCGTCAACGCATCCTTCGGCGCGCCGTGCGGACGCAGCAGCTTCGCCGCGAGCGCGGGCGACAGCGTCAGCGAGTTGATCGCGGAGATCACCGTCGAGATCGCGATCGTCACCGCGAACTGCTTGTAGAACTGGCCGGTGACGCCCGACATGAACGCCATCGGCACGAACACCGCGCACAGCACGAGCGCGATCGCGACGATCGGCCCCGACACCTCGCGCATCGCCTGGTGCGCGGCATCGCGCGGGCTCAACCCCTGCGCGATGTTGCGCTCGACGTTCTCGACGACCACGATCGCATCGTCGACGACGATGCCGATCGCGAGCACGAGCCCGAACAGCGTGAGCGTATTGATCGAATAGCCGAGCAGGTAGAGCCACGCGAACGTGCCGACCACCGACACCGGCACCGCGACGAGCGGAATGATCGACGCGCGCCAGGTCTGCAGAAACAGGATCACGACGAGCACGACCAGCACCACGGCCTCGACCAGCGTGTGCTGCACCGCGCGGATCGATTCGCGCACGAACACCGTCGGGTCCCACACGGGGCGGTACGCGACGCCGGGCGGGAAGCGCTTCGACAGCTCGTCGAGCTTCGCGTACACGGCCTTCGCGACGTCCAGCGCATTCGCGCCCGGCGACAGGAAGATGCCGACCACGGCCGAATGCTTGTCGTTGAAATACGAGCGCAGCGTGTAGTCGCCCGCGCCGAGCTCGATGCGCGCGACGTCGGACAGCTTCACCACCTGGCCGTCGTCGCCGTTGCGCAGCACGATGTCGCCGAATTCCTGCACCGTGCGCAGGCGGCCGCGCACGTTGATCGACACGAGGAAGTCGTTTTTCTTCGGCGACGGCTCCGCGCCGAGCTGGCCGGCCGACACCTGCACGTTCTGCTCGCGCACGGCCGCGATCACGTCGCTCGCGGTCAACCCGCGCGACGCGAGCCGGTTCGGGTCGAGCCACAGCCGCATCGCGTAGTTGCCGGAGCCGTACACGCCGACGTCGCCGATGCCGGTGAGCCGCGACAGCTCGTCCTTCACGTGCAGCGTCAGGTAATTACGCAGGTACAGCGAATCGCGGCTGTTGTCCGGCGAATAGAGGCTCACGTACATCAGCGGCGTGGGCGACTGCTTCTGCGTGGTCACGCCGTACTGCCGCACCTCGTCGGGCAGGCGCGACAGCGCCTGGCTCACGCGGTTCTGCACGCGCACGGCGGCCGTGTCGGGATCGACGCCCTGCAGGAACGTGACGACGACCTGCAGGCTGCCGTCCGACCCGGCGACCGACTTCATGTACATGATGCCTTCGACGCCGTTGATCGCCTCTTCCAGCGGTTCGGCGACCGACTCGGCGATTTCCTTCGGGTTCGCGCCGGGGTACGTGGCACGCACGACGACGCTCGGCGGCACGACTTCCGGGTATTCGCCGGCCGGCAGCATCGGAATCGAGATCAGGCCGAGCGCGAAGATGACGATCGAGAGCACGACCGCGAAGATCGGCCGGTCGATGAAGAAACGGGAGAAATCCATCGTCTCGCTCCCGTCATTGCGCGGCAGGCGCGCCGGCATCGGCGACCGCCTGCGTGGCGTTGCCCGCGTCGGCGCGCGCGGGCAGCGCCTTCGGCTTGACCTGCGCGCCCGGATAGTAGATGCGCTGCACGCCGTCGACCACCACGCGGTCGCCCGACTGCAGCCCCTTCTCGACGATCCGCTCGCCGTCGAACTCGCGGCCGATCGTCACGTCACGGCGCAACGCCTTGTCGCCGGGGCCGATCACGTAGACGTACTTGCGGTCCTGGTCGGTCAGCACGGCCTTGTCGTCGACCAGCAATGCATCCTGGTCGCGGCCGCTGACGAGCTGCACGCGCGCATACAGGCCCGGCGTAAACGTATGGTCCGCATTCGGCAGCCGCACGCGGGCGCGGATCGTGCCGGTTTGCGGATCGAGCCGGTTGTCGAGGAAATCGACGGTGCCCGCATGCGGAAAGCCCGTTTCGTTCGCGAGGCCGACGCGCACCGGATCGGCGCCGATCGCGCGATGCTTCGGATCGGCGCGCCGCGCGTTGTAGCGCAGGTAGCTCTGCTCGTCGCAATCGAAATACACGTAGACGGGGTCCTGCGACACGACGGTCGTCAGCAGCGTGTCGTCCGCGCGTGCGAGGTTGCCGACGGTCGCGACCGCGCGGCCGACACGGCCCGCGATCGGCGCGCGCACTTCGGTGAAGCCGAGATTGAGCTTCGCGTCGGCCACGGCCGCATCGGCCGCCTGCAGATCGGCGCGCGCCTGCTCGGCGGCGGCGCGCGCGTTGTCGAGTTCTTCCTGCGACGTCGCATGCGCATCGATCAGCGTCTGCACGCGCTTGAGCTGCACGTTCGCGAGGCTCGCGGCCGCACGCGCGCGCTGCTGCTGCGCATTCGCGCGATCGAGCGCGATCCGGTACGGGCGCGGATCGATCTCGAACAGCAGCGCGCCCTGCGCGACCACATCGCCCTCCTTGTACGCGACGCGCTGCAGATAGCCGCTGACGCGCGGCCGCAGTTCGACCGCGTCGACCGCTTCGACGCGCCCGTTAAATTCGTCCGCGAGGCGGATGGTGCGTGGCGCAACGGTGGCGACGCCGACTTCGGGAAGGGGATGAGCCGACGATGTGCCTTTGCCGTCGTGACAGCCCGACAACGCCAGCAACAGGGCGCAAGCCGCGCCCAAAGGCGACGTCCTGCGTAGGGAAAAGGAGAGCATGATGCCTCGCGACGGGTTAAACTGCCGCGTAGCATAAAAGTTGAAGTTAACTTCAAGTCAAGCTTTCCCGGAGGGCGTCATGGGTATCCAGGAAACCCCGCAATGGCCGCTGATGTCGATCCGCGAAGTGGCCGCGCGCAGCGGCGTGCCGGCGTCGACGCTGCGTTTCTACGAGACGCGCGGGTTGATCAAGTCGCACCGCAACGGCTCGAGCCATCGCCACTATTCGCGCGCGGTGCTGCGGCTGATCGCGTTCATCGTGTTCGCGCAGAAGATCGGCTATTCGCTCGACGAAATCGCCGAGCAGCTCGTCAGCCTGCCCGAGGACACCGCGCCGAGCAACAAGGACTGGCAGCGGCTGTCGCGCGGCTGGAAGCAGCGCGTCGCGAGCCGGATCGAGGAACTGCAGCGACTCTACATCAACCTCGACGAATGCATCGGCTGCGGCTGCCTGTCGCTGAAACGCTGCAAGCTGACCAACCCGGAAGACCGCGCGGGCCGCAACGGGCCCGGCGCGCGGCGCTGGCTCGGCGACAAGCCGCCGACCGATTGCGAATGACGCGCCGGCCGGGCACGCGCTGCATCACCCGACGCGCCAGCCGCCGTTCACCGCGATCGTCGCGCCCGTGACGAACGACGCGCGCGGCCCGGCGAGCCACGCGACCGCGTCCGCGATGTCGTCCGGCTGCCCCGCGCGGCCGACCGGCGTCTGCTCGCGGATCGTCGCCGCGATGGCCGGCGCGACCCCGCCGTCGCCGAAGAAACGCGTATCCGCGATATAGCCGGGCGCGACCGTATTGACCGTCGCGCCGCGCGGCCCGAGTTCGCGTGCCAGCGCGACGGTGAAGCCTTCGACGCCGGCCTTCGCGGCCGCATACGCAAGGCCGCCCGGCAACAGGCTGCCGGCGCGCGCCGCGATCGAGCCGATGTTGACGATGCGCGCCGCGTGCTCGGCCAGGTGCGGCAGCACGGCCATCGTCGTCAGGAACAGGCTTTTCAGGTTCGCGTCGAGCACCGCGTCCCAGACGGACTCGGCCTCGGCCGCTTCGGTATCCGCGCCGACGCGCCCGGTCAGCCCCGCGTTGTTGACCAGCACGTCGATGCGCGGCCAGCGCGCGACGATCGCAGCGACCGCCGCTTCCGCTTCGCGCCGCACGCCGAGGTCGCCGGCCTGCCCGATCGCCGCGCCGCCGAGACGCGCGACGGCCGCCGCCAGCCGCGCCCCGTCGCGCCCGACGATCGCGACGCGATACCCGTCCTGCACCAGCCGGTGCGCGATCGCGAAGCCGATCCCGCTCGACCCGCCCGTGACGATCGCCGTTCGCTGCTGTTGATTGCCGGTCATGACCTGCCCTCCCGAATCTCGATGGTGGATGACAACCCCATTCTCGGTAACGCAGGGTGATAGGTAAAATACGAATTCGATGATCTACTGATACATGGAAGGTATCGCATGATCGATCTGCGCCAATTCCGGCAATTCATCGCGGTCGCCGAAACGCTCAGTTTCCGGCGCGCGGCCGAGCGGCTGCACATGGCCCAGCCGCCGCTCAGCGCGGCGATCCGCAAGCTCGAGGACGAAGTGGGCGTCGCGTTGCTCGAACGCGACAACCGCGGCTCGCGGCTCACGCCGGCCGGCGAAGCCTTCCTGCTCGAAGCACGGCGCACGCTCGAACAGGCCGAGCGCGCGGTGGCCGTGGCGCGCCGCGCGGGCGCCGGCCTCGGCGGCACGCTGCGGCTGCGCTTCGTCGACAGCACCGTCAACGCGCTGTTGCCGCTGATCCTGCGGGCATTCCAGGAACGGCATCCAAACGTCGATTTCCAGCTCGACGAAGGCACGACCGCCGAGCAGGTGCTCGCGCTGCGTCAGGACCGCACCGACGCCGGCCTCGTCGTGCTGCCGGTAGCCGATGCCGGCGACGTGCACGTCGAACCGCTGCTGCGCGACCGGATGGTCGCCGCGCTGCCCGACGGCCACCGGCTCGCGCGCCGCCGCCGCATCGCGCTGGCCGAGCTGGCGGACGAACCGTGGGTCATGTTCGCCGCGCACCACGGGCCCGGCATGCATGCGCTGATCGTGACGGCGTGCGCGCAGGCGGGCTTCGCGCCGCGGGTGGTCCAGCAGCCGCGCCAGATGCAGACGACGGCCGGGCTCGTCGCGGGCGGCATCGGCGTCGCGCTGATGCCGCGCCTGTTCGTGCCGATGCAGCCGCAAGGCATTACGTTCTGCGAACTGAAGGATGCGGGCAGCCCGCTCGCATACGAACTGGCGCTCGCGTACCGCACGCCGTCGCCGCTCGTCGACGCGCTGCGCGAGAGCGCGCGCAACGCGGTGCGCGAACTCGGGCTGGTCGCCGCGACGTGACCGCGCGCGTCGCGCGCGGCGCTCAGTCGCCGATGAGGTTGAACGCGACGCCGAGCACGGCCTGCCGGAACGCCTCCGGCCGCGTCGGCAACGACGTGAACTCCAGCATCATGTGGCTGTACGACACCGTCGTGCCGATCGCGCTCGCGATCATGAAGAACAGCACGTTCGGATCGACCGGCCGGATCGTGCCGGCCTCGACCGCGTCCGCCAGCAGCGGAAACATCGCGTCGTGATACGGGCGCACGATCCGTTCCTGCAGCCGATCGAGCCGCCCGCCTTCCTCCGTCGCCGCGGTCGAGAAGAACATGCCGATATCCGGTTCCGCGAATTCGTGATCGACGCACAGCTCGAGCGCGCGCCGCACGCGGTCGCGATGCGGCAGCGGCGACGTGCGCAACGCACGCAGCGCGTCGAACATCGGTTCGGCTGAGGCTGGCCCAATTTCCGTCCCGGTCTTAGTTGGAAAATTCCGGCTCTTCGGGGCGGGCCGGATCGGCCCGATCGGTGCACTGGCGGGCGAATTCCGCCGGTGTCATCCACTGCAGCGCAGAATGAGGGCGCGCCTCGTTATAGTACTCGCGCCAGACCTCGATTTTGCGTCTGGCGTCCTCGAGCGACAAGAACCAATGTGCGTTGAGGCATTCCTCCCGAAAGCGTCCGTTGAATGATTCATTCTTCGCGTTGTCGGTCGGCTTGCCAGGACGCGAGAAGTCAATCTCCACGCCGTTCTCGTACGCCCATTTGTCGAGCGTCTTCGAAATGAACTCGCTGCCATTGTCTGCCTTGATATAGCGGGGAAGCGGACGATGCTGCGCAAGCCGGGTCAGCGCGGCGACAACGTGCTCGCCACGCAATGAACCGTCGACTTCAATCGCTAGGCATTCTCTCGTGTAGTTGTCCACGATCGTGAGCGTGCGCAAGCGTCGACCATCAAACAGCGCGTCAGCGACAAAATCCATACTCCAGATTTCGTTGATTGCGCTCACTGACTGCTTTGGCTGCCGGCGCCGGGCCGACTTGTTCCGTCGAGGTCGTTTGTGGCGCAACGAAAGCCCCAGTTCCCGATACACGCGTTCGACGCGTTTATGGTTGTCTCGCCAGCCTTCCCGGCGAAGCATCACGTACACGCGGGGCGCACCATAATGCACCCGCACTTCCGTGATCTCCTTGATGCGCATCTCCAGCGCGCTTTGATCCCGCGCGACCGATTCGTAACGGTAGACCGTGCGGGACAACTGCAACAATGCGCAGGTTTGCCGCTGGCTCGCGCCGAAACGCTGCATCAAGTCCGTGACCAGATCACGGCGCCGGGAAGGCTTCAGAGCTTTTTTGACAGCACATCCTGCAGCATGGCCTTGTCCAGCGACAGATCGGCCACGAGCCGCTTGAGCTTCGCGTTCTCTTCCTCAAGCTGCTTCAGCCGGCGCAGTTCCGAGGGTGACAGCCCGCCGTACTTCGTCCGCCAGTTGTAAAACGTCGCGTCGCTGATCCCCATCTTGCGGCAGACCTCCGCGACAGGCGTACCCAGCTCGGCCTGCTTCAGCGCGTATGCGATCTGCTCTTCGGTGAACTTGCTCTTCTTCACGGCATGACCTCCTGGTCTCGATGACAACGTCATGCCGGAATTTTCCACTTTCAAATGGGACAGTTTTGTGGGCTAGGGTCAGTGATGATTTCGTGGTGCGATGCATGCACCGGGCATTACGGCTACCAGAAGTGGCGCCTGTTCACGACGCGCAAGCGCGGCGTGTGCGCGCTGTCGGGGCGCGCGATCGAGATCGGCGACAGCGTCTACGCGCCGCAACTGCTCGGCTCGACGCCGGGCAACGCCGCCGCGATGGTGCTCGCGGCGTGCATCGACGAAGCGCTCGCGGCCTGACCGTCAGGTCGACGTGGCCTGACCGGCGCCATAGGCCGGGTCGCCGTTCTGCCGTTCGAGTTCGGCATCGAGATGCGCGGCATGCGCGTGCGCTTCCGACTCCGACATCAGCTCGCCTTCCCACTTCGCGACCACCGCGCTGGCGATCGAGTTGCCCACCGCATTGGTGGCCGAGCGGCCCATGTCGAGGAACGTGTCGACACCGAGAATCAGCAGCAGCCCGGCTTCCGGGATGTTGAACTGGTGCAGCGTCGCCGCGATCACGACGAGCGACGCGCGCGGCACGCCGGCCATCCCCTTCGACGTCAGCATCAGGATCAGCAGCATCGTGACCTGCGTGCCGAGCGACAGGTGGATGTCGTACGCCTGCGCGATGAACAGCGTCGCGAACGTGCAGTACATCATCGAGCCGTCGAGGTTGAACGAATAGCCCATCGGCATCACGAAGCTCGAGATCTTGCGGCGCACGCCGAACCGGTCGAGCGCGTCGAGGATCTTCGGATACGCGGCTTCCGAGCTCGCGGTCGCGAACGACAGCATGAACGCTTCCTTGATCAGCACGAGCAGCTTGAACACGCGGCGACCGAGGAACAGCAGCCCGGCCGTGACGAGCGTGGCCCACAGCAGCACGAGGCTCGCGTAGAAGTCGCCCATGAACACCGCGAACTTCAGCAGGATCGACAACCCGTTGATCGCGACGGTCGACGCCATCGCGGCCATCACCGCGAGCGGCGCGAGCTTCATCACGTAGCCGGTGATCTTCAGCATCACGTGCGCGAGCTGGTCGATCGCGGCGACCAGGATCTTGCCGCGCTCGCCGAGTGCGGCGAGCGCGACGCCGAAGAACATCGAGAACACGACGATCTGCAGGATCTCGTTGTTCGCCATCGCCTCGGCGATCGACTTCGGCACCATGTGGCCGACGAAATCCTTCAGCGTGAACTTGGACGTCGCGAGATGCGCGGACGCGCCGATGTCCGGCAGCGGCAGCCCGAGGTTCTCGCCGGGTCGCAGCAGGTTCGCCATCAGCAGCCCCAGCAGCAACGAGATCAGCGACGCGGTGACGAACCAGCCGAGCGCCTTCACGAACACGCGCCCGACCGACGACGCATCGCCCATGTGCGCGATGCCGACGACGAGCGTCGAGAACACCAGCGGGCCGATCACCATCTTGATCAGCCGCAGGAACACGTCGGACACGAGCGAGATGTAGCCGGCGATTTCCGCGGCCGATTGCTTGTCGGGAAGCTGCGTAAAGATCAGGTAGCCGATCAGGATGCCGGCTGCCATCGCGAGCAGGATCCACCCTGCTGCAGACATTCGTTTGTTCATGACGGGATTCGCCGCATGGCGATGGAGTTGACGGAAGAAAGCTGCGCGCGCCGTGCCTCGGTGCGCACCGGGCGCGCCGCTGCGGCTGCCGGATGCCCGCTGACGGACACGCTTGCCGCCGCACCGGCATTCGCGGCAACGCGAACGCCGGCGGCAGCGATTCAACTTGAAGCGATCGCGTCAGTAGCCGATCGCCGAGCCGGCCGGACGGCGCGGGTCGTTGTAGCCGTAGATGAAGCCGACGCGCACGTTGCCGGACACCGACGAATCGTTCCCGGAACTCTGGCGGCTCACCGCTTCGGTGCCCGGCAGGCCGACCATGATCAGCTCGGCGGCGCCCCACGGCGTCTGCTCGACCATCTTGTAGCCCATGTTGCGCAGGATCGCGAGCGTGTCCGGCGACAGGCCGTAGGTTTCGTAATAGACCGCGTCGGGCAGCCACTGGTGATGGATGCGCGGCGCGGCGACCGCGTCCTGCGGCGTCATCCCGTAGTCGATCACGTTCAGCACGGTCTGCAGCGTGATCGTGATGATGCGCGAGCCGCCGGGCGAACCGACCACCATGAACACCTTGCCGTCCTTCTTCACGATGGTCGGCGCCATCGACGACAGCGGACGCTTGCCCGGCGCGATCGAGTTGCGCGTGCCCTGCACGAGGCCGAACAGGTTCTGCGCGCCGACCTTCACGGTGAAGTCGTCCATCTCGTCGTTCAGGAAGAAGCCCGTGCCCGGCGCGATGACCACGGCGCCGAAGCGGCCGTTGACCGTGTAGGTCGTCGACACCGCATTGCCGTCGTGGTCGACGATCGAGTAATGCGTCGTTTCCGGCTTCTCGTGCACGCCGACACCGGGCTGCACGTCGACCGACGGCGTCGCCGTATCGGCATGGATGCTCTTGCGGATCTGCGCCGCGTACTCCTTGCTCGTCAGCTTCGCGATCGGGTTGTCGATGAAGTCCGGATCGCCGAGCAGCGTGTTGCGATCTTCGTACGCATGGCGCATCGCCTCGGTCATGTAGTGCACCGCCGCGGCCGAGTGGTAGCCGAGCTTGCGCAGATCATATCCTTCGAGGATGTTCAGCGTCTCGCACATCGTCACGCCGCCCGAGCTCGGCGGCGGCGCCGACACGAACTCGTAGCCGCGATACGTGCATGTCAGCGGCGCCATGTCCTGCGCGCGATAGGACGCGAAATCGGCCGCCGTGATCACGCCGCCGCCGCGCTTGGCCGCCGCTTCCACGATCTTCGGGATCTCGCCGTGATAGAACGCGTCGGGCCCCTGCTCCGCGATGCGCTCGAGCGTGCGCGCCAGATCCTTCTGCACCAGGCGATCGCCCGGCTGCAGCGCCGTGCCGTCCGGGCGCAGGAAGATGCGCGCGGCTTCCGGATCCTTCCTGAAGCGCTCGACCGTCGTGTCGAGGATGTCGGTATCGCCGCGCGTCAGCACGAAGCCGTCGCGCGCGAGCCGGATCGCCGGCGCCATCACCTGCCGGCGCGTCAGCTTCCCGTATTTGCGCTGCGCGAGATCGAGGCCGGCCACCGTGCCCGGCACGCCGACCGCACGGTAGCCGTACAGGCTCTGGTCCGGAATCACGTTGCCCGCCGCATCGAGATACATGTTCGCGGACGCCGCGGCCGGCGCGGTCTCGCGGAAATTGATGAAGCGGTCGCGACCGTCGGCCAGGTGGATCGTCATGAAGCCGCCGCCGCCGATGTTGCCGCAGCACGAGTTGGTCACGGCCTGCGCATAGCCGACGGCCACTGCCGCGTCCACCGCATTGCCGCCTGCCTTCAGGATGTCGACGCCGATCTGCGATGCGAAGTGCTGCGACGACACGACCATGCCGTTCTTCGCTTCGACCGCCGGGTCCGACGCGGCGAACGCGCACACGCTCATCGCCGACAACAGGGTGAGTACTACGAGCCGCCTCATGACGGAATCCTCCAGACGAATAAACCGGGCCATGCCGGGATGCGTCGACCGCGCAATTGGTTGGTCGACGCTGCCGATTCGACATGTAATAAACGATACATTTCAATGAGGCCGCGATCATATCATTCGCTTTTTTGTACCAAAACCTAGGGTAACCACTGAATTTAAAACGAAGCATCCGAGATACATCGGGTGGCGTATGTTTGATTTATTACATATATGAACATATCGTCTGGGCAGGTGATCCGTCCCTCTAATTTGAAACCGCACGCGGCCTGCCGCCCCTCGATCGGCTAACATGCGTGCAGTTGCCGGCAGACGCCCGTCTGCCGTTTCATTGGGTCATTCAATTCAGATAGAGAGCCGGAGTGCCGATGGGGACGAGCATCAGGGCGTTGCTGTTATCCCAAATGGATAGCTTCACGCCGTCGGAACAGAAGGTCGCGCAGGCGTTGCTGGATCGCTATCCCAGTCTGGGGCTGGGCCCCATCGCGCAGGTTGCGAAGCAGGCGGAAGTCAGCGACCCGACCGTGTTCCGCTTCGTCGTCCGGATCGGTTTTCCGAACTACTCGTCGTTCCAGCAGGCGCTGCACGACGAGATCGACACCGCGATGAATTCACCGCTCGCGCGGATGGATGCGTTCCACTCGGAAACGGGCATGCGCGACAGTCACGCGGCGATTTTCCAGCGGCTGTCCGAATCGCTCGCGACGACGATCGACGGGCTCGACGCGGCCGCGTTCGACGCAGCCGTGGCGGTGCTGGCCGATCCGGACGTGCGCGTCTTCTGCGGCGGCGGGCGCTATACGGCGCCGCTTGCGTCGCTGTTCTCGTTCACGCTGGCCTATGCGCGGCCGCACGTGCAGTACGTCGAGCCGAACGTGAATCTCGCGTCCGTCGCGCTGGCCGACATGGGGCGCAACGACGTACTCGTGATCTTCGATTTTCGCCGTTACCAGAAGGACAGCATCCGCTTCGCGCAGGCCGCGCACCAACTCGGCGCGCGAATCCTGCTGATCACCGACGAATGGCGCTCGCCGATCGGCGAGTTCGCGGAGATCGTGCTGCGCATCCAGGGCCGCCCTTTCGCGATGCTGCAGACCAACGTGCCGGCGCTGGCGCTCGCCGAAGCGCTGGTGATCGGTGTGACGAACCGGCTGCCGGAACTGGCGCGGCAGCGGATGGAGAAGATCGAGCAGCTCAATGCGGGCGGGATCGAGTGGGATGTGAGCCGGCGGGATTTGCCGGAGTGACGACGCGTCACCCTCCGCCGGCAGGGGTCAGCTCTCGACATCCTCCAGACTGAACACTTCCGTCTTGTCGTTATACGAAAAGACCTCCCCATACCGCCCCCAGTCGATCACCGCATCGAGCGTTTCCTCCGCCGCCTCGTCGGACAGAAAATCCTCCAGCTCCTGCTCGAAGCGCACGCGCGGCGCACGATGGCCCGGACGCTCGTTCAGCACCTTCCTGATCCGCGCCGCGAGCGGCACGTGCTTCAGCAGGTGATCGGCGAACATCAGCTTGCGCTCCTGCGTGCCGAATTCCGCGAACACGCGGGCGGGCGGCGTCAGGAACACGTCGCCTTCGCGCACGTCCGCGAAGCCGAGGTGCTGCAGCACTTCCGCGATCGGGAACAGTTCATCGACCTCCAGATGCAGCGTGCGCGCGATTTCCGGCATGTCGGCGCGGCCATGGTACGGCGCCATCGCGAGCGTTTCGATCAGGCCGGCCGTCAGGTTGGTCGACACGCGCGGCATCCAGCTACCCAGCTCGAGCCCCTTCTTCGTCGCCTCGCCGGTCTGGCGCGCGGTCATCTTCGCGTAGATGTCGTCGACGAGCTTGCGGAAATCGGCATCGAGCCGGTTACGCGGATGCTTGAACGGCACCTTGATCTCGGCGATCACGCGGCCCGGATTCGACGACAGCACGAGAATCCGGTCGCACATGAACACCGCTTCCTCGATGTTGTGCGTGACGATCAGCACCGACTTGATCGGCATCCGGCCTTGCGTCCACAGATCGAGCAGATCGGTGCGCAGCGTTTCAGCCGTCAGCACATCGAGCGCGGAAAACGGCTCGTCCATCAGCAGAATGGTCGGGTCGACGACGAGCGCGCGCGCAAAACCGACGCGCTGGCGCATCCCGCCCGACAGCTCGCGCGGATACGCGTTCTCGAAACCGTCGAGACCGATCAGGTCGATCGCGGCGAGCGCACGTTCGCGCCGCTCGCGCGCGCCGACGCCGAGCGCCTCCAGCCCGGCTTCCACGTTCTGCAACACGGTCAGCCACGGGAACAGCGCGAAGGTCTGGAACACCATCGCGACGCCTTCGGCCGGGCCGCGCAGCGGCTTGCCGAGGTAGGTCACTTCGCCGCCGGTCGGCTCGATCAGGCCGGCGATGATGCGCAACAGCGTCGATTTGCCCGATCCCGACCGGCCCAGCAGGCCGACGATCTCGCCTTCGCGCAGCGACAGGTTCGCGTCGTCGAGCACGAGCAGCTCGCCCTGCGTCTTGTTGAAGCCGCGGTTCACGTGCTCGACACGCAGGATTTCTTCACCGAGCCGCGGCGGCTGCAGCGGCTGGGACGTCTTGACGGGGGCGTTGATAACGGTCGAATTTTGCATCGCGCTTACTCTCAATCGAGACGGAGCCGGGATTCCGCATAGGCGTACATCGGACGCCACAGCAGGCGGTTGAACAAGGTAACGAACAGGGACATCACGGCGATGCCGAGGATGATCTTCGGGAAATCGCCGGCGGCGGTCGTTTGCGCGATATACGAGCCCAGGCCGTGCGCGACGACCTTCGTATCGCCCCATTGCACGAACTCGGACACGATGCTCGCGTTCCAAGCGCCGCCCGACGCGGTGATCGCGCCGGTCACGTAGTACGGGAAGATGCCGGGCAGCATCGCCTGGCGCCACCACTGCCAGCCGCGGATGCGGAAATTCTTCGTCGCTTCCTTGTAGTCGTTCGGATAGGACATCGCGCCGGCGATCACGTTGAACAGGATGTACCACTGCGTGCCGAGCACGATCAGCGGCGACAGCCAGATGTCCGCGTTCAGGTGGAAATGGACGATGACGATCACGAACACCGGGAACAGCAGGTTCGCCGGAAACGCGGCGAGGAATTGCGCGAGCGGCTGGATCTTCTCGGCGAGCTTCGGGCGCAGCCCGATCAGCACGCCGAGCGGCACCCAGATCACCGACGCGATCGCGATCAGCACCAGCACGCGCAGCAGCGTGATCAGCCCGAGCACGAGCACGTGGCCCACCTCGCCCATCGTCACGCCGGTCGCGACGAAACTGACGACGCGCCACACGACGTACAGCGTCAGCGCGATCACGAACGCGCCCCATACGATGTCGCCGATGCGCGACGAACGGCGCGATGATGCGCCGCGCACGCGCGTACCCGCCAGCGACGGCACGCGCAGCGGAATCCGCGCGGCCTGCGACAGCAGCCAGCCGGCCGGCACGAGCAACTGATGGATCAGGTGCGTGCGACGCATCATGTCGAGCAGCCACGATTGCGGCGCATCGCCCGACGCGGTGTTCTCCATCCGGAACTTGTCGGCCCACGCGACGAGCGGACGGAACAGGAACTGATCGTACGCGAGGATCACGACCGACATCGCGACGATCACCCAGCCGACCGCGCCGAGATTCTTGTCCGCGATCGCCTGCGCGAGATACGCACCGATGCCCGGCAGCGTGATCGTCTGGTTGCCGACGGTGATCGCCTCGGATGCGACGACGAAGAACCAGCCGCCCGACATCGACATCATCATGTTCCAGATCAGGCCGGGCATCGAGAACGGCACCTCGAGCTTCCAGAAGCGCTGCCACGGCGTCAGGTGAAAGCCGCGCGACACTTCGCTCAGGTCGCGCGGCACCGTGCGCAGCGACTGGTAGAAGCTGAACGTCATGTTCCACGCCTGGCTCGTGAAGATCGCGAAGATCGCGGCCAGCTCGGCGCCGAGCACGCGGCCCGGAAACAGCGCGAGGAAGAACGTGACGGTAAACGAGATGTAGCCGAGCACCGGCACCGACTGCAGGATGTCGAGGATCGGGATCAGCACCATGCCCGCGCGGCGGCTCTTGGCCGCGAGCGTGCCATAGACGAGCGTGAACACGAGCGACGCGATCATCGCGGCGAGCATCCGCAGCGTGGTGCGCAGCGCGTATTCGGGCAGGTTCGACGGATCGAGCGAGATCTTCTGCGTCTGCAGTACGCCGATCGGCGCCATCGTCTCGTGAAAACCGACGATCGCCATCGCCAGCACGCAAATGATCAGCGGAAACGCGACCGCATCCCAGCGGTTGGGTAGCACGCGCCACGCCGACGCGTTGGCAGTGCGATTCGGATCGAAGAAACGGATATCCATCGGTAGCGTCTTGTGTGGAATTGAAAATCGATGGGGTCGGCCGCCTGTCGCGCAGCCGGGCGTCGCACTCGCGGTGCGAATCAGAACAGCCCGTGCAGTGCCCGGTATGAGGTGGCCGGCAGCGCGAACGGCCGCACCGCACCATCCTTGACGAAACGGAGACCGGCACCGGGATGAATGCCGACACCGACGATGCCGCAGGCAACGATCAGAAAAAGCGGCGCGAGGCCGAGGGCGCGTGTGCGGTGAGCGACCGCACCGCCCGTTTCCGTTGCCGCGAGGTTCGGCATGAAGGGCTCCGGAGAGGGGTTCGGAGTGGGAGGCTATCGGGCGGCCGTGACGCAAATGTGACGTGTCACTTACAGGACATTGACGGCTCATCCGGGCGGAATCGTGCATCGCCCCGTCGGCCGTCAATGCGAGTGTTCAACCTCGTAACGGGCGGGAATAAATCCGCCGCTTCGCCGGTATCGCACGCGAATGCGCCGGCTTATTCCAGGACGATCCGGCCGTCCGGTTTCGTCACACGAATGCGAGGCTCACATGTCTTCATCGAACCCCATCCGCCCGTCGCGCCGCAAGGCCCTGCAATGCATGGCCTTCGGCGGCCTCGGTACGCTGTTCACGTTGTCGGGCGGCATCCTCACGCCGTTCGACCTCGCGCTTGCGCAAGCCGGCGATGCGCGCCCGGCCGACGCGGGCCGGCCGCTGTTCGTGCAGATCAGCGATACGCACATCGGCTTCAACAAGGACGCGAATCCGGACGTGTCGGCCACGCTGAAGCAGACGATCGACCTCGTCAACGGGATGCCCGCGCTGCCGGCGCTGACGATCCACACCGGCGACATCACGCACCTGTCCAAGCCCGAGGAATTCGATCACGCGTCGCAGTTGCTGTCCGCGCTGCGCGTGACGGAACTGCATACGGTGCCCGGCGAACACGACGTCACCGACGGATCGGGCGCCGAATATTTCGGCCGGTTCGGCAAGGCGTCGGACAACCGCGGCTATTACAGCTTCGACCACGCGGGCGTGCACTTCATCGGCCTCGTCAACGTGATGCACTTCAAGCCGAACGGGCTCGGCAGCTTCGGCGACGAGCAGCTCGCGTGGCTCGCGCAAGACCTGAAAGGCCGCTCGTCGAGCACGCCGATCGTCGTGTTCTCGCACATGCCGATGTGGACCATCTACGAACCGTGGGGCTGGGGCACCGGCGACGCGCCGCAGACGATGGCATTGCTGCGCCGCTTCGGCTCGGTCACCGTCCTGAACGGGCACATCCATCAGATCGTGTCGAAGGTCGAGGGCAACGTGACGTTCCACACCGCCCGCTCGACCGCGTTCCCGCAGCCGACGGCCGGCAACGGCCCGGGCCCCGTGCCGCTCACGGTGCCGCACGACCGGCTGCCGTCGATGCTCGGCGTGACGACCGTCGAGTTTGCCGGCCATCCGGTCGCGTCGTCGCTGCACGATGCGACGCTCGCGTGATCGATATAAGGAGAACGGCATGATCCGCTTCCAACGCCACCGAATCGTCGCCGTGCTGATCCTGTGCGGCGCCGCTGCCTGCACGCCGCCCGCCGCGTTCGCGCAGGGCCCGAACGGCCCGCTCGTGACGATCCGCAATTTCATGTTTTCGCCGATGTCGACCACGATCAAGGCCGGCACGACCATCACGTGGAAGAACCTCGACGCGGAGCCGCATACCGTCGTCAACGACGCCGGCATCTTTCATTCGAAGGCGCTCGACCAGGACGAGACGTATTCGTTCCGCTTCGACAAGCCGGGTGTCTACAAGGTGTTCTGCGGTATTCATCCGTACATGAAGGAGACGATCACCGTCGAATGACGCGGCCCGCCACGCACCGCAGGCGAACGACGGGCGGCCGCCTACAATGACTGTCGTCCCCTTCGCCCGCGAGGCAGACGGAGCCGTCCATGCCAAGGATCGATCTCGGTACCGTGCCCGAACGCCGCGGCAGCGGCTATCCGCGGCCGTTCGATGCGCCGTGCGCGCAGCGCATCCGCCAGCGTCTCGGCGACGCCGGCGGCCTGCGCGATTTCGGCGTCAACCTGATGCGCGTGCCGCCAGGCGGCTGGTCGTCGCAGCGCCACTGGCATTCCGACGAGGACGAATTCGTCTACGTGCTCGCAGGCGAGCTCGTGATGATCGAGGACGGTGGTGAAACCGTGCTGCGCGCGGGCGACTGCGCGGCGTTTCCGAAAAATTCGGGTAACGGCCATCATCTGGTCAACCGGTCGGATGCGGTCGCCGTCTATCTCGAGGTCGGCTCGCGCTCGCCGGACGACGTGATCACGTGCCCGGACATCGACATGATGAGCCCGAGCCGCGACGGCCGGTTTCTGCACAAGGACGGCACGCCGTACCCGGACGCGTGACACCTGCGCGTCGGTCACGCCCGCCGGGCCCGCAGGCGCGCGCGGCCGGCCGGGGTCACCGCCACTTCCGCCACGCCGCCAGGTGTATGACGCCGGACCACGTAGCCGCGCGCGCAGGCTTCCTCCCACACCGGCAGGCGCGGGCACGACGTGCGCCACGCATCGATCACCTCATCGTACGGCCGCGCGGCGGGCCCGATCCATTCGAGCAGGTCGTCGATCAACGGCTCGAGCGACGCCGCTTCGCGCTCGGACGCCTTCGGGTGGACTACGTGGATCGGCTGCGCATCCGGCTTGCGAAAGCTCGGCCGCGCACACAGCGTGTCGAAATGATCGTCGAGGATCGTGATGTTCATGGGGGCGCTCCTGTGAACACCGTCATCCTGAACCGCGAGCGCCGAACCGGGAAATGAATTTAACGTGCGGATTCCTGCATTTTTCTGATCGATCTGTTTCCGTCGCTCACGCGCGTCGCATGCAGGCTCACTGCCCCGCCGCGCGCAGCGCCGGCGCGGTGCCGGCGACGACCGGACACGATCGAGGCAGCGCATGCCCGAACAACACGGCCAGCCCGCAAGCGGACGTGAACATGCCGACGCCGTCGTGCCCGACACCCGGCACTTCGACCACCTGCTGCGCGAGATCGTCCGGATGCCGCTTCTTCAGGTAATCGAAATACGCGAGCCCGCGCGCCAGCCGGTACGGCCCCTGCGCCATCGCCGCGCACGAGCGGTCGATGAAATGCGTGGTTGGATTCGTGTCCGCCTGCCCGAGCAGGTACACGACATGGCGTGCGACGTAGCGCGTTTCGAGATCGCGCACGTCCTGCGACGCGACATAAGGCGGCGCCGATTTCAACCCGTACTTCCATTCGGTCGCGCGCGGACAGGCGCCGCCGGCAAGCGCGTCGGCATTCGGCCGTTCATCGTCGAAATACAGGTAGCTCGACGGATTCGCGACCACGTAACGCACGGCAATGCCGGCACGCGCCAGTGCGTCGCCTTCGCGCCCGGCCACCGCATAACGCTGCAGCAACTGTGCACCGGCGGAATGACCGATCACGACGACCGTCGACAACGACGGGTACAGGCCGCGATCGGCGAAATGCGCGAGCAATGCGTCGAGCGCCGCGAACGAGCTGACCGGGCCCGGCTCGCGCGCCGGTTCGCCGCCTTTCCATCCTTCCTGCGTCCACGCGAGCGTCGATGCGGACAACGAAAAGGCGCGCGCGTCGGCACGGGTCAGGAACTGCGGTGCGACCACCATCGTGCCCGCGCCGGCCGCCCCGGCCTTTTCGACGACCTTGCGCCCCGATGCGTAATACGCGTCGGCGTTACGGAGCGTGCCGTGAATCACGATGAACACGCGCGTGACGTCGGGTGCGGCTTGGTCGAGCGGACGGTCCGCGTAGACGGGCAGCTCCGCGCGATCCCGCGGCGTGTCGACGGCCAAGCGCTGGTCGGCGACGGCCTTGACCGGCGCTTCGAGACGTTCGCGCTGCGTGGGCGTGGCGGCTTCGGCCTGCGCGCCGCCCGGCATGCCGACGGCGGCGACCGCGAGCGGAACGGCGAACGACAGGGCTCGGGCGAGCGGCAACGCACGCAAGCGTCGGAGGCGGGCAAAGGCGGCGGAAATGGCGGACATGGCGGCGGCTCGGGTGGCGAATATGACTTGAACGGCGATGGTCGCAGAATCCGTCGCGCGCTGCCGGCCCGTTGCCGAAAACGGGTCAGCCGGCCGGCTGCGCACCCGGTTCGGCGTCGGCGCACGCTTCGCCCGCTCGACGCTGCAGCTGCTGCACGATGCCGAGCAGTTCGCCGATATGCGTCGCTACCGCCTGCTTGCCGGCGCGCGCCCACGCGTCGAACGACGTCATCCCGCTCACCGCGCCGACGAACGGCACGCCGGCCCGCTCGGCCGCCTGCGCGTCCACTGCATGGTCACCGACGTAGATCGCGGCGGCGGCGGGCAAACCGAGCCGCGCCAGTGCCTGCACGAGCCCTTCCGGGTCCGGCTTGTGGCGTTGCACGTCCTCCCCGCCGATCAACACGTCGACCATCGATTGCAAGCCGTTGCGTTCGAGAATCGCGTCGATCCGGTAGCGAAACTTCGACGACACGATCGCGACGGCAAGTCCTTGCTCGCGCAACGCCGCGAGCAGCGGCGGCACTTCGGGATAGATGCGGGTGCCGGGCACCATGATCTCGTCGGCGCGCGCGACGAAGTGCCGCGCGAACGCATCGGCCCGCGCCGCCACGGTCTCGCCCGTCAACGAACGGAACATGTCCGGCAGCGGCAGTCCGATCACGGCGCCGATCTGCGCGGGTGTCGGGCCGGCGGCGTCGAGTTGATCCAGCGCGTACCGGGTGCATTCGATGATCGCGGCGGACGAATCCGCCAGCGTCAGGTCGAAATCGAATATGACGGCCCGAACCGACATGAAAGAACTCCGTAAGTAAAGCGCGATGCCACGTATGTTACGCGTGCGGCGGGATGAGATCGCCGACGGGATGACCTGAATCCGGGCGGCCGCGTTGAAGGCGCGTCGTCCGGCGTTGATCCGCCCCCAAGATTGTCGCACGCTATCAACCCCATTGCCGGTAGTGCTTACAAACATATCGTCAAAACACGATATATGATTCGCCCATCGACGATACCCGTCAGCCTGACCGAAACACCCAGCCTTTCCATGCCGACCGAACTCGACATCGACGCGATCCTGAAAGCGCTCTCGAACCCTGTGCGCCGGGAGATTCTCGTCTGGCTGAAAACGCCCGGCGAGCATTTCCCGCAGCAGACGCTGCCGTACGAACACGGCGTCTGCGCGGGCCAGATCGACGCGCGCTGCGGGCTGTCGCAGTCGACCGTCTCCGCGCACCTCGCGACGTTGCAGCGCGCGGGGCTCGTGACGTCGACGCGGATCGGCCAATGGGCGTTCTTCCAGCGCAACGAGGCCGTCATCGACGCATTTCACGACGCCCTGCGCCGCGAACTCTAGCCAACGGCCGAACCGGCCATGCGGGGCGCCATCGCACACGACGCGACGGCTTCCCGCCTTTCGTGAAGAGGTTATCTGTCATGCCCACGCTGTTCGATCCCGTTACCCTCGGCGACCTGACCCTGCCGAACCGCATCGTGATGGCGCCGCTCACCCGCTCCCGTGCGGGCGCGACGCGTGTGCCGAACGCGCTGATGGCGCGCTACTACGCCGAGCGCGCATCGGCCGGCCTGATCATTACCGAAGCGACGTCGGTCACGCCGCAAGGCGTCGGCTATGCCGACACGCCGGGCATCTGGTCCGACGAACAGGTCGAAGGCTGGAAGCAGATCACGCAGGCCGTGCATGCGGCCGGCGGGCGCATCGTGCTGCAACTCTGGCACGTCGGCCGGATTTCCGATCCGATGTTCCTGAACGGCGACCTGCCTGTCGCGCCGAGCGCGATCGCCGCGGGCGGCCACGTGAGCCTCGTGCGTCCGCCGCGCCCGTTCGTGACGCCGCGCGCCCTCGAACTCGACGAAATTCCGGGCATCGTCGCCGCGTACCGCAAGGGCGCCGAGAATGCGAAGGCAGCGGGCTTCGACGGCGTGGAAATTCACGGCGCGAACGGCTACCTGCTCGACCAGTTCCTGCAGGACAGCACCAATCGCCGCACCGATGCGTACGGCGGCCCGATCGAGAATCGCGCGCGCCTGCTGCTCGAAGTGGTCGACGCGGCGATCGACGTGTGGGGCGCGGGCCGGGTTGGCGTGCATCTCGCACCGCGCGGCGACGCCCATACGATGGGCGATTCCGATCCGGCGGCCACGTTCGGTTACGTCGCGCGCGAACTCGGTCGCCGCAAGATCGCGTTCATCTTCACGCGCGAATCGTATTCGGGCGACCAGTTGAGCCCGCGCCTGAAGGAAGCATTCGGCGGCCCGCTGATCGCGAACGAGCAGTTCACGCTCGACACCGCGCAGGCCGCGCTCGCGAACGGCAGCGCCGACGCGATCGCCTGGGGCAAGCTGTTCATCGCGAACCCGGACCTGCCGCGCCGCCTCGAAATCGGCGCGCCGCTCAACAAGCCGGTGCCGGAGACGTTCTACGCGGAAGGCGAAACGGGCTACACCGACTACCCTGCGCTGAGCGACGCGGCCTGACGGTAGGACGGCGCGGGTTCAGGCGCGCACGTCGGCACGCATGAACACGCGCTGCGTTTCGTCGAGACCGAGCGCGACGTGGTGCGCGCGGATCGCGCGCAGCGCGTCGTCGAGAGATGCGTCGTCGATGATGTGGAAACCGAGGCGCGCGTAATAAGGGGCGTTCCACGGCGCGTCGCGGAACGTCGACAGCACGACCTCGACGATGCCGTCTTGCGCGGCGCGCGCCATGATCCGCTCGATCAGGCGCGCGCCGATCCGCTGCCCCGCATGCGACGGCGCGACATCCAGTTCCTCCAGATACAGCCGCTGCGCATCGAGCAGCCGGTAGAACGCGAACCCGACGCACGTGCCTTGCGAATCGACCGCGACGTACGCGCGACCGTCGTCGATCCGCATGAGCACGGCAGCCGCATCGGTCGGCTCGCCGTCGGCGATGTCGGCCATGCCGACCTCGCGAAACCGCTGCGCGGCGGCCACTTCCACGGCGGCCATCGCGGCCGCGTCTTCCCGCGTGGCGGGGCGAATCAGGATCGATGCAGGCATGACGGCAATTCGGGCAGGCAGTCCGGGACGGCCGTCACTATAATCGAAACCTCATACGTATCGTTTCGAACGCCCGATCCACGGGGTTCGCCAGCTGCGGCAGCCCCGGCGACCCGCCGCCCGCTAACAGCGAAACGCCTTGCGCCAGACGCCCTGCTCCGGCGTGCGAGCGTTGCATTCGATCAGCGCGCGCACCAGCGCCCAGTCGTCGTCATCGCAGAAATCGAGCAGCATCGCGCCGTACGGGCCGCGCTGTTCGCGCAAGCGCACCGCCAGTCGCGCATGAATGCCCGGCACGCGGCCATCGCCGTGTGCGACCACCGACGGATTCGCGCCCATCCCCGTTCCGCTGCAGAAATTGAGCGCCCAGCGGCCGCTGTCCGGCAGCGGCAGATGCGTCAGCAACGCGTCGATCGCACGCCACTTCCATGCGATCGATGCGGCCACCGGCACGCGATACTCGTCCTGAATCACGAACGCGCCGTCCGGATGGTCGATCGTGAACGTCGCGTTGTCGGGCCACGCGGTCAGGTCGATGCCGAGCGGCCGGCCGCTGCGAAAGCGCCGCAACAGCACGACCGCGCCGCGCACGTCGCCGAGCGTCGGCAGCGTGCCGCCGGCATGCCAGCGCAGCCGCGGATGCCGCGCGCGATGCGCGTCGAACGTCGCATCGAAACCGCGCGTGCACGCACGCGCCGGCCATTCGTCCTTCACCGACATCACGATGCATTCGCGCGGATGCGCATCGAGAAAGCGCGTACAGGTTGCCAGCACGTCGTCGAACGTCATGCCGAGCGCGATGCCGCCGTGATGGATGTCGAACGCATCGCGCACGTGCCGGCAGCGGATGTCGAGCAGCCGCACGCCATGCGCGAGCTGCGCCTCGAGCGGCGCGCGCTGCGTGCGCACGAGCAAATCGTCGACCGTATACGCACAGGTGTCATGGCTGCCCGGTAGGGTCAGCGTATGCAGCGGCCGCGCGTCGTCGAGCGCCGACATCCAGTCGGCAGGCGGCACGCACGTATCGTGGCTCGAAGGGATCATGAATCGATGAATGACAAGGAAAGAAAACCGTGGGTCACGGCGTCGGATGTCGCGGCGCGGGCCGGCGTCTCACGCTCCGCAGTGTCGCGCGCGTTCTCGCCGACGGCAAGCATCGCGCCGCAAACACGCGAACGCGTGATGGTCGCCGCGCGGGCGCTGGGCTACCAGGTCAACCTGATCGCGCGCGACATGATCACGCAGCGCAGCAGCATGATCGGCGTCGTGACGGCCGGATTCGAGAACCCGTTTCGCGCGCGGCTGCTGTCGGACCTGATGGCCACGCTCGGGCAGCGCGCGCTCACGCCGCTCGTGACCAATGCGGAAGACCCGCGCCAGATCCGGCAATCGCTCGAACAACTGCTCAGCTATCGGATCGCGGGCCTCGTGATGACGTCCGCGTCGCCGCCGCTGTCGGTCGCGCAGCAGTATCTCGAACACCGGATTCCGGTCGTGATGATCAACCGCGAAGCGAACCTGCCGGGCGCGGACGTGGTCGTCAGCGACAACGCGGCGGGCGCGGTCCACGCCGCGCAGCGGCTCGTGCGGGCCGGCGCGCGCCGGCTCGCGTTCGTCGGCCCGCGCGGCACGAGCTACAGCGCGCGGTCGCGCGCCGCGGCGTTCGAACAGGCGCTCGCGCAACGCGACGCATTCGACGCGACGCTCGTCCGCGTGCTCGACACGCCGTCCGACACCCACGCCGGCGGGATCGACGCGGCGCGGCAACTGTTCGCGACGGGCGAGCGGCCCGACGGCGTGTTCTGCTCGTCCGACCTGCTCGCGCTCGGCGTGATCGACGTCGCACGCCGAGAATTCGGCTTGCGCGTACCGGACGACCTGCGCGTGATCGGCTTCGACGACATCCCCGCCGCCGAGTACGACGCCTATCGGCTGACGACACTGCGGCAGGACACGCGCGGCCTCGCCCTCGCGGCGATCGACCTGCTTGCGGACCGGCTGCAGACGTTCGACGGCCCGTCGCGCACGCGAGTCGTGCCGGTCACGCAGGTGGTGCGAAACAGCTGCGCGTGACGACGCAGGACCGGGCGCGGTCACCTCGCGCGTCACTTCAATCCGCCCGCGAACCCGCGCAACAGGTAGCGCTGCACGTAACCGGCCACGGCGAGCGTGGGCAGCGACGCCATCAGCCCCGCGCTCATCAGGTCGCCCCAGTCGATCCCGTTCTCCGTCACGTAGCCGGCGATCGCGAGCGGCAGCGTGAAGCGGCTCGGCGTCGACACGAACAGCAGCGCGATCAGGAATTCGTTCCAGGCCGCGATGAACACGAAGATCGCGGTCGCGATCAGCCCCGGCGCGCACAGCGGCAGCACGATCTGCACGAGCCGCCGCGCGAGCCCCGCGCCGTCGATGCACGCCGCCTCTTCGTACTCGATCGGGACGTCGCGCACGAACGCGAGCAGCATCCAGATCGCCATCGGCAATGCATAGATCTGATACGCGAGCATCAGGCCGAGCGTCGAATCGAGCAGGTGCAGCCGCTTCGCGAGCGCGAACAGCGGCACCGCGATCGTGATCGGCGGCATCAGCTTCAACGCCAGCACGAGCACCAGGAACAGCAGGTCGAGCCGCGCCGGAAACCGCAGCCGCACGAGCGCATACGCGGCCGGAAACGCGAGCGCCAGTGCGAGCAGCGTCGTGCCGAAGCCGACCAGCAGCGAATTGAACAGCGGCGCGCCGATACCGTTCGACCACACCGACGCAAAATGCTCGACGGTCGGCGCGGCCGGCCAGATCCGCAACGGATGATCGAGGCGTTCGAGCGTCGGCATGAAGGCCGCGCCGGCCATCCACAGGCACGGCAGCAGCAACAGTGCGAGCGCGACGATGCGCAGCGCCCACGGCACCGTTTGACCGAATGCGGCGCCCGTTCGGGCGCGCGGGATACCCATCGATCGCGTCGTCATGCGCGCCGCTTGCGAACCGTCTGCCATACGTACCCCGAGACCAGCAGCGCGGACGCCGCGAGCATCAGCACCGACGCGGCACTCGCCGGCCCGACGTTGAAGAAGCGGAAGCCCGTGTCGTAGATATAGGTCGACAGCGTCTGCGTCGCGTTGCCGGGGCCGCCGCCCGTCAGCGCATAGACCTTGTCGAACAGCTTGAACGTGTCGATCGAGCGCAGCAGCAGCGCGAGGCCGATCTGCGGCGCGGCGAGCGGCAGCGTGATGTCGCGCAGACACTGCCACTCGCTCGCGCCGTCGGTGCGCGCGGCTTCGTACAGTTCCGGCGGAATCGACTGCAGCCCGGCCAGCACGATCAGGAACGCCATCGGCGTCCACTGCCAGACGTCGACGAGCGCGAGCGACCACAGCGCGAGATGCGGATCGGACAGCCAGCGCACGCCTTCGATGCCGAACGCCGCGAGCAGCGCATTGAGGAAGCCGTCGAAGTTCAGCCAGTTGCGCCAGATCGCCGAGCACACGAGCGTGGACAGCATCATCGGCAGGATCGCGAGCGGCAATGCGATGCGCCGGCCCGGAAACGCGCGCACGAACAACAGCGCGAGACCGAAGCCGAGCGCGACTTCGGCGAGCGACGCGACGATCGTGAAGCGCAACGTGTTGCCGAAGCCGGCCGCGAACGCGTCGTTGCCGAGCACCGCGCGATAGTTCGCGAGCCCCGCGAACGCGCGGCGGCCGGCCGAGTAGTCGACCCGGCAGAACGAGTCGATCAGCACCTGCGCGACCGGATACAGCGCGAGCGCGGCGAGCACCAGCAGCGCGGGCCCGAGCAGCGCGACGAACGGCAGGCTGCGGCCGAACGCTTTCATGCGCGAGCTCCGGCCAGCGGATCGACGTGAGCCGTCACTTGCCAGCCGCGGCCGTCGCCTGCGCGATCTTCTGCTGCGCCTGGCGCAGCGCGGCGTCGGGCGCGGCCTGCCCCGTCAGCGCGAGCTGCAACTGATCGCCGAGAATGCTCTCGACCTGCTGCCAGTCCTTCACACGCGGCCGCGCACGGCCGGCCTCGAGCGCCTTCAGTTGATCGGGATACCAGCGGTACTGGCGCACCAGCGCCGGATCGTTGAACACGCTGCGGCGGGTCGGCGGAATGCCGATGCCGGCGAGGCGCGTCTGCGTGTCGCGCGCGGTGAGGTACGCGAGAAAATCCTGCGCGAGCTTCGCGTGCGGCGCGTCCTTCGGAATGCCCATCTGCCAGATGCCGAGCATCGGCGCCGGGCCCGCGGTCTGCCCCGGCGGCGGCTGCAGCGCGATCTGCCCGACCACGCGCGACTGCTTCGCGTCGTCGAGCGCCGGCACCCACGCCGGCCACACCTCGATCGACTGCGCGGCCGTGCCGCGTTGCAGCGCGTCGCGCACTTCCGCCGCGCCGTACACGTCGACGTCCTTCGGCGCGAACGCCTTCAGCGCGAGGAACGTCTTCAGCGCGGCCTGCGCTTCGCGCGAATCGATCGTCACGTTGCCGGCGTGGTCGAACACGTCGCCGCCGTACGCCCACAGGATCGGCAGGAAGCCCGTGACGACCGGGTTGCCCTTCGTGCCGCGGAACACGACACCCGACACGCTCTTGTCCGCGCCGCCGACGGTCTGCGCGATCTTCAGCACGTCGTCCCAGTTGCGCGGCGGTTGCAGCTTGTACTTCGCGAGCAGGTCCTTGCGGTACGCGAACATCTCGACGTTGCCGACGATCGGCAGCGCGTACAGCGCACCGGCCGCATTGCGGCCGAGCGCGACGGCGGACGGCACGAGATCGGCGTCCGCGAGCGCCGCGGGCAGCGGCTTCAGCCAGCCGTTGCCGATGAATTCCGGCGCCCACGTGTCGTCCATCATCACGAGGTCGTACGCGCCGGTGCCTTCGCGCATCGACAGCTTGAGCTTCTGGTACAGGTTCGCGTTCGGCAGCTTGAGCAGCTCGATCTCGGTGCCCGGATGCAGCTTGTTGAAGCCGGCGACGGCGTCGGCCAGCCCCTTGCCGTAGATGTCGTCGCGGCCCGCGATGACGAGATCCGCCGCGAAGGCGTGCGTGGCGGCAACGGATAGCGCAACGGCGGCGGACAGCGCGCGCAGGCGGCTCAGCAGGGTCATGTGGTCTCTCTCGATCGGCGTATGGAGCGGAACAATCATGCGTTGCACACGTGTGCAACGCCGGCGACGGGTCAAGTCGCCTGAAGCGTCGCCATTGTTCACGCAGACCGTGAAGGTATTGTGGCAAGCCGCAAGCCGGGCAACCTGACGCGCGGATGCCGTCGATCCGGGTCCATTCAGTCAAGCATACGGACGATTTTTTTCAAGCAAGGCTTTCCATCGATCGCCCGATGCCGCCTCATGCCCGTGAAGACCGCACGGCGGCACGCGACCGGCGTGCCACCGCCCGCCGTTCGAGGTCAAAAGTTCACACGAATCCCTGCCATCACCGCCAGTTGCCGGCTCGAATTGCTGTTCGCGAGCACCGGAATCTGCGCATAGTTGACCGCGTTGCCGCTCGCGTCGGTGCCGAGCCCCGTGCCGCTCGCGACCTGGCCGATCGCGACCGCATACAGCGCGGTGCGCTTCGACAGGCTGTAGTTCGCGCCGACGTTCACCTGGTGGAACCGCGTCGTGCCGCGCCCGTCCGTATGCGCGGCGTTGAAGATGTACGCGACGCCGCCTTGCAGCGCCGGCGTGAACATGTATGTGACGTTCAGCTCGCCGATGTCGAACGTGAACGCCTGCGTGCGCGGCTGCGCGTCGGTCGAGAAATAGCGGCTGTCGCCGAGCCGCGTGTGCGTGTAGGTCAGCGCGACCGTCGCCGCGCCGAGCGTGACCGACCCGCCTGCGCCGAACGCGCGCATCGAGCCGGCATCCTGCAGCAGGCAGTACATCGCGCCCGGGTTGCTGCACGCGAAATCGCCGATATAGCCGCTCGCGCCGCCGAGCGCCGCGTCGAGCGGCTGGTGCAGGTCGAGGTAACCGACCGAGAACGCCACCGGCGCCCGCGTGTACGTCGCGGCCACCGCATAGCCGCGCTTCGCGGAAAAATCGCCGGCCTGCCCGCCGAAGCTGAACGTGCCGCCGAACGTGAGGCCGTTGAAATCGGCGCTGGTGAACTTCACCGCGTTGTTGAAGTTGAACGCGGCATTCAGGTTGTCGACGTCGCCGAGATGCGAGCCGTACGGCGTCGCCCAGTTGTTGCTCGATACGTACGCGCCGAGCATGTCGGTGTACGAGTCGTACTGGCGGCCGAGGCCGAGCGTGCCGATTCCGTCCTGGCGCAGCCCGACCCATGCCTGCCGGCTGAATGCGGTGCCGCCCTGCAGCGCCTGCCCGTTCGCGGACAGGAACTGCTGCTCGAGTGTAAACACCGCGTTGAGGCCGCCGCCGAGCGGCTCGGCGCCCTGGAAGCCGAAGCGGGACGGCACGAGGTTGCCGCCGCCCATCTGCCAGGCATGGCCGCCGCCCGTGCTGCCGTCGGCGCGTGTGAACTGCTGGTTCGTCGAATAGATGATGCCGGTGTCCACGGTGCCGTACAGCGTCACGCTCCCCGAAGTCTGCGCGTGTGCGTGCAGGCAGCCCAGCATGGCCGCGGCTGCGGTCAGTCGTCGTCCGTTCTTCATGTCCCGCCCCTCTGTGATCATCGATTCGCAGTGCGAACCGATGGTGTTTTCGATATGGGTGACAGGACTTTATCCAGCGAAAATTCCGGACCTCTATCGCAAATCGGCAAACGGTGGGGGGTGCGACCCGCGACGACGCCGTGCGGCGCCGTCACGATGCGCGTGCGTCATTCGGGACGCGTGGTCTGGGAAGGCAGCTCGCCGAACAGGTCGCGATACTCGCGCGCGAAATAGCCGAGGTGCGTAAAACCCCAGCTCGCGGCGGCTTCGCCGACGCCGAGTTGCTGCGCCGACGTCGTGCGCAGCAGGCGACGCACCGCGTTCAGCCGGATCGTGCGCAGGTAGCCGACCGGCGTGACGTCGGCCACGCGCTGGAAGCTCGTTTGCAGCGTGCGGCGGCTGCAGCGCAGCGCGCGACACAGTTCGAGCACGGTGACGGGTTCTTCGGGCCGGTCGCGCAGATGCTTCTCGCAGCGGCTCACGATATCGCTGTAGGTGGCGTGCGTGATGTCGCGGCGCTCGACGCCGATACCCTGTTCGAGCGCATCGAGGAACATGCCGAGCATCGCGTCGCGAAACATCTTGCGGGTCGCCGCGTATTCGAGGCAGCCCGGGTTGCGCTGGGCCTCGTCGATCAGCGCCGACAGCCGCACGCCGAGCGCGACGCCCTGCGCGTCGGACAGCCGCGTCACGTGCCGCAGCCGGCGCGCGCCGGCCGCGCCGAATTCGGCTTCGCACAGCTCGTCGACCATGTCGGACGCCGCGCTGATCCCGACGAGCCCCATCCCTTCCGGCGTGTGGAATTCGAAATCCTCGCCGGCGCGCAGCGCGAGCAGCGCATAGCCGTCGACCGGCTGGCCCTGGAACGTGCCCGCGAGCGGCACGGACAGCGGCACCGCGAGCGACGTGCGCGCGACCGGTGCGAGCCCGGTTTGCGCGACGCGCCGGTTGGTCGTTTCGCGGAAGAAGTGGAAATCGTCGTACAGCACCTGCGTGACGGTGCCCTTGAAGCGGCCCGGCGTCATCTGACGGTAAACCTGATGCCAGCCCGCGATCGCGAGCCCGTGATCGTGCACGTCTTCGTGTGAGCGTGACTGGAACAGCATCGGCATCTCCGGTAAAACCCTGATTCCTGGATGCGGCCGCCGGGTTTGCGCGGCACGCATCGCCACAGCTTACCCTCGCAAAATCCCGTGTAGTGCGGTTTCGAACGCAAGACAGGCCGCCGACAGCGCGGCGGCCTGCTCGTCGATCAGCCTGACGTAGCGGCGAAACGACGGCATCCGGTTCACGATCTCGCTGCCGCCGAACGGCACGATCGCGAGCGTCCAGCGGCCGTCGCGGGCAACGCCGCCGTGTGCGTCGATGACGCAGTCGGTCAGGTGCAGCGGCCGCAGCGCGTCGGCCAGCGACGGCTCGGCGAGCAGCGCGGCCAGCGTGTCGATGAAGACCCGGTCGCATCCGGGCCCGGGCACCGCATCGACGCCCGTGCGGCGCAGCCAGCCGGTCTGCCGCACGCGCGCGCGGCCCCGCGCCGCCGGGCCGTTCGCGGCTACCGTCACCTTCACGCTGACCGTATGCATCAGGAACTGGCGCTCGACGCGCTCGTCGACGCTCACATGCACGCCGTTCGGCAGCCGCGCCGTGGCGCCGCCCACATCCGTATCGCGCACGGCCCGCAGGTCGGCGAGCACGCGCGCGGCGATCGCGCCGGGCCGATGGCCGGGCGGCGGCGCATCGGGCGCCGCGCGCCGCGGGGCAAGCGCGGCCTTCACGACGCGACGTGCTCGTTGCGCAGCACGTCCTCGACCGGCACCGGCCTGAACGGATGCCGGCGCTGCACGACGAGCGTCCAGAACAGCGCGTACAGCGCGGTGAGCCCGAGCATCGCGCCGAACGGCACGTAGATGTCGCGCGGGTTCATGCCGGGCGGCGTGATGTACCAGATCGCGAGCACGATGCCGACGCTCGACACGATCTGCGGCAGCGGGAACAGCGGCGAACGGTACGGCCGCGGCAGGTCCGGGCGGCGGATGCGCAGCATCACGACCGACGCGGTGACGAGCAGGTACGCGGTGCCCCACGCGCAGGTCGCGGCGAGCACGAGATGCAGGATGCTGTCGAGATTGCCGTTGATCAGCCACGCATGGAAGATCGGCACGATCGCCGCCGCGACGATGCCGACCACCGGCGTCTTGAAACGCGGATGCAGGTACGCGAAGCAGCGCGGCAACGCGCCGTCGATCGCCATCCCGTACAGGATGCGCGGCAGCCCGGCCATCAGCGTGTTGATCGTCGCGGCGCCCGCGCACAGGAACGCGATGCCGAACCACACGCGGCCGAACGGCCCGAGCACCTGCAGCGCGAACGCGGGAATCGCGCCCGGCGTGTCGAGCAGGTGCGTGAGGCCGTCGGGGCTCACCGGCACGTTCGCGACCTGGCGGCGGATCGCCGCGCCGTACAGGAACATGCAGATCGCGACGCCGACGAGGCCGAGCGCCATCGCGCGCGGAATCGTGCGGCCCGGCGCCTTCATTTCCGGCGCGAGCGGCGTGACGAACTCGCAGCCGACGAACATGAACATCGCCATCCCGACCAGCGACAGCACGGCCGGAATCGACGTGCCGACTTCCGAGCCGCCGAACCAGCCGTCGAGATGCACGGCCGGCGCGGCCGCGAGCCCGAGGATCCCGAAGATCATCAGCGACAGCCACATGCCGGCCGTCAGCACGATCTCGAGCTTGCTGAACACCTTGATGCCGATGATGTTGGTGATCGCGAACGTGACCACGAGGCCGACGCCGACGAGCCACGAGCTGTTGTGCTGCTCGAACGCGGCGTTCAGCGATTCGAAATTCACGAGCGCCATGATGCCGCTCAGGATCGTCTCCGCCGTGCCGGCGAACACGTGCACGAGGAAATACGCGGAAATCGTGCCGGTGATCGCCCAGAAGCGGCCGAGCCCGCACGACAGGTAATCGTAAACCGAGCCGGCCGTCGGCAGCATCGCGGCGGCTTCGGAGAACGTGGTGGCCTGCGCCTGCATCATCACGAACGCGATGATCATCGCGACCGCGAACGCCCAGCCGCCCATCCCGAAGCCCGACGTCGCGGTGAGGATCACCGGGCTCGCCATGATGAGCCCGACGGCGCTCGCCAGCGCGGTCGGAAAACCGACCGCCCCCGCCTTCAACGCGGTGCCGCCGCCCGCTTCAGCCGGCGAGCCGCCAGGCGTATCGCCCGCGGCGCCGGTCACTCCTGACCATCCCGACATCGTTGTCTCCTTCGTAGGTTGGCCCGAACCGGCGCTTCGTCAGCGGCCGGGGGCCAGATGCTCTGCGGTCGGCCCCGGTCGGCGCTTCAGCGCTTCGATCCCGGGCCCCTGTCGATCACGGCGTGATCCGATGTCGAAAAAATACGCAGGCAAAATAATCCGGTCATAGCGCAAATCGGCAAACCCGCGACGGCGTTCCCCCCTTCCGCCGCGGATTGGCCGTCATGCGATCACGCCGTTACGCGAACGGCACGGCCTCGAAGCCGGCCGCGAGCGCGTCGACGATCCGGTCGAGCTGTTCGCGCTGGATCACGAGCGGCGGCGACAGGATGATCTTCGTGCCGACCGGGCGCACCAGCACGCCGTTCTCGCGCGCGACTTCCGCGACCGCGTTCGCATAGCCCGACAGCGGATCGATCGGCTCGCGCGTGTCCTTGTTCGCGACGAGGTCGAGCGCGAGCATCAGCCCCTTGCCGCGCACCTCGCCGACCGCCGCGAAGCGCTCCGCGAACGGCTGCAGCGCTTCGAGCAGATACGCACCCTGCTTCGCCGCATTTGCCGGCAGGTCCTCCTTCACGACGATGTCGAGGCTCGCGATCGCGGCCGCGCATGCGACCGGATGGCCGGCGTACGTGTAGCCGTGCATGATCGCCCCGCCGAAATCGGCATTCGCGGCGAACGCATCCTCGATCCGCGCGTTCACGACCGTCGCGCCGAGCGGCACGTAGCCCGACGAAATGCCCTTCGCCAGACACATGATGTCCGGGCGCACGCCCCAGCCGCGACTGCCGAACAGGCAGCCGCTGCGGCCGAAGCCGGTCACCACTTCGTCGGCGATCAGCAGCACGCCGTAGCGGTCGCACACCTCGCGCACCAGCGGCCAGTAGTTGGCCGGCGGCACGATCACGCCGCCCGCGCCCTGAATCGGCTCCGCGATGAACGCGGCGACCGTATCGGGGCTCTGGAACTGAATCTCGCGCTCCAGCATTTCCGCGCAGATCCGGCCGAGTTCCTCCGGGTCCTGCGTGAACGGGTTGCGGTACAGCCACGGCGTCTCGACGTGGAAGCAGCCGGGCAGGTTCGGCTCGTAGTTGCGGCGGAACACCGTGTTGCCGTTCACCGACGCGCCGCCGAAGTGCGTGCCGTGATAACCCTGTTTCAGCGAGATGAACTTCGTGCGATCGGCCTGGCCGCGCACCTTCCAGTACTGGCGCGCGATCTTCAGCGCGGTCTCGATCGCATCGGAGCCGCCCGAGCTGTACAGCACGCGGCGCATCCCTTCCGGTTCGAGCAGGTCGATCACCTTCTTCGACAACTCCTCGGCGCGCGGATGCGAAATGCCGTCGAACAGCTGGAAGTATTCGAGTTCGTCGAGCTGGCGCACGATCGCGTCCTTCACTTCCTGGCGGTTGTGACCGACGTTCACGTTCCACAGGCCCGCGACGCCGTCGACGAGCTTGCGCCCCGCCTCGTCGAACACGTAGCAGCCGTCGCCGCGCACGATGCGGATCGGCTTGCGCTGTTTCATCTCGTTCGGGTGCAGCATCGGGTGCCAGAATTTCGCTTCGTTGTAGCTCATTGCAGTCTCCACTGTCGGATCGTTGAATCGGGTTCGTTCGGGTTCGAGCGTCGCGCGTCAGTGCGCGATGCAGACGGATTTGGTTTCGGTGAAGCCTTCGATCGCGTACTGGCCGAATTCGCGACCGATGCCCGATTGCTTGTAGCCGCCGAACGGCATCGACGGATCGAGCGGAATATGGCAGTTCACCCACACCGTGCCGGCCTCGATCTGCGGCACGAGGTTCATCACACGTTTCAGGTCGTTGCTCCAGACGCTCGCGGCGAGGCCGTACGGCGACGCGTTCGCGAGGCGCACCGCGTCGGCCGCGTCGTCGAACGGCACGACCACGATCACCGGGCCGAACACCTCGTCGCGCACGATCGCGCTGTCCGGATGCGGATCGGCGATCACGGCCGGCTTCACGTAATAGCCGGGCAGATCGTCGGCCGGCGTGCCGCCCGCGAGGAACGTGAGGCCCGCACGGCGCGCGCCTTCGATGTGCTGGACGACCTTGTCGCGATGGTGCGCGGACACGAGCGGGTTGATCTGCGCGGTGGTGTCGAGGCCCGCGCCGAGCTTCATCGACCGCGCGACGCCCGCGAGGCCGTCCGCGAGTTGCGCGAACTTGCTGCGATGCACATAGATGCGCGACGCGGCCGCGCACACCTGCCCCTGGTTGAAGAACGCGCCGGCGGCGACGCCGTCGAGCGCCTGCGCGACGTCGACGTCGTCGAGCATCACGATCGGGTTCTTGCCGCCGAGCTCCAGCGAGAAGCGCGTCATGTTCTGCACGGCCGCCGCGCCGACCAGCTTGCCGGTCGCGGTCGAGCCCGTGAACGAGATCTTCGCGATCGACGGGTGGCTGGCGAGCGCCGCGCCGCAGACGCGGCCGCCCGTGACGACGTTGAACACGCCGGGCGGCACGCCGGCCTCGCGCGCGAGTTCGGCGAGGCGCAACGCGGTGAGCGGCGTTTCCGGCGACGGCTTCAGCACGATCGTGCAGCCGGCCGCGAGCGCGGGAACCAGCTTCCACACCGCGATCATCAGCGGGAAATTCCACGGCACGATCGCGGCGACCACGCCGACCGGCTCCTTGCGCGTATAGGCCGTATAGCGCGCGCCGGGCGGAAACGGGATCGACACGTCGAGCGTCTGGCCGGTGATCTTGGTCGCCCAGCCGGCCATGTAGCGCACGTATTCGACGCTCGCGCCAACTTCGATCGCACGCGACACGTGAATCGACTTGCCCTGGTTCAGCGTTTCGAGCTGCGCGAGCGTTTCGGCGTCGGCTTCGATCAGGTCCGCGAGTTTCAGCAGGATGCGTTCGCGGTCGGCCGGCCGCAGCCCGCACCACACGCGCGCGTCGAACGCGTGTCTGGCGCTGGCGACCGCGCGGTCGACGTCGTGTGCGTCGGCGTCCGCGACGGTGGCGAGCCGCTCGCCCGTCGCGGGGTCGTACACGTCGAGCCGCGCGGCCGCGTGCGCGGGCTGCATGGCGCCGTCGATGAAGAGGCCGAAATCGCGCGCAACGAAGGTGCGCACGGTGTCGCTGACGGCGACGAAGCTCGTGTTGCTCATGGGCGTCTCGTTGATTGTCGTGGCTGGACCGCGTGCGGGCGAGGCACGCAGGCGTCGGACCACTGTATCGACGAGGGATCACGCCCGGTGAGCGCAAATTGGCAGCGCGTGGCGCGCGGTAGCGGTTCGAGCCCGCGACGCGGCCCGCGGGCGACGTGCGCGATCCGCCGGGGGCTGCCGTGGTTTGGATGCCGGACCGGGGTCCGGTCATTGAATCGTCAGTTTCTGAAACCGTGCGCCATCGACGCGAGGAAGTCGTACGCCTGGTAGTCCAGCCAATACACGCCGAGCGCAAGCGGGATCAGGAAGTACAGCGAGTCGTAGGTTCCGCTTCTGACCGTCCTGACGATGAAGATCGGCAGCGCGACGCTCAACGCGATGACTAAAATCGAAGCGGCAATGATCGCGACGTCCATGTTCCCGGCCCTTTTCTTGAATTGTTATCGATACGACGAGCGCGCATGGTACTGCACGATCTCGCGGGCCAGCTTGCAGAACGATTACAGGAACAGCGCGCCGACCAGCTCCGTGCGATTCGACACGCCGAGCTTGCGGTACATGCGCATCAGGTGGGTCTTGATCGTCGGTTGTCCGAGCGCGAGATCGCGCGCGATCTCCTTGTTCGAGCAACCGTCGCGCACGAGCCGCGCGATCTGCTCCTCGCGGTAGGTCAGCCGTTCCTCGCAACCGATCCGGTGGATCCCGCGCCGGGCGCGCAGCAGCGGGCTCAGCGCGGCTTCGGCGACAGGCTGCAGACGCGCGAGTGCGTCGATCTCGCCGGGTGCGAAGCGTCCTGCCGTACCATTGCCGGTGCGATTCGCGTCGCCCATGCCGAAGCGCAGCAGCGAAAACGCGCCGACCGTGCGGCCCGCGTCGCGCAGCCAGATCTCGACGACGTCGGCCACGTCGTGCCGCCGCAGAAAACGGGTCCAGTACGCGGATGCGTCACGTCGCTCGTCAGGCAATTGGGACGCGAGCGTGACGACCGCGCGGTCGCCCGCCGCGCAGCGCGACGGGTGCAGCGGATCGAGCATCCGGTAGCGGGCGACATAGGTGCGGTGCATCGATTCCGGCATCCCGAACAGCTCGAAATCGGCCGGTTCGCCGCTCTGGTCGAGCCGGTAGAACACAATCGCCGACGGGCTCGCGAACGCATCGAACGCGTCCACGCACGCGCGCAGCGCGCGTGGCCAGTCGGCGGGAGCGTGGTCGGCGGGAACGGATGAGGTCGGCATCGGAAATCGGCTGGGTGGCGAACGCGTCGAATTTCAACGTCCGGGCCAGCCTACCGGCGCCGAAAAGCGCCGGTGAGCACAAATCGGCAAATCGTCCCGGGCCGGCCAGGTGGCCGGTTCAGCCGGTTCAGCCGGTTCAGCCGGTTCAGCCGGTTCAGCCGGTTCAGCCGGGACGATGCCGGCGCGCGACGGTGCGCGCGCCTGGCTTCAGCGTGCGTTCGCGGCGAACGTGTCGCAGGCGCTCACCTCGCCCGACTCCATCCCGCGCCGCAGCCAGTACACGCGCTGCTCGCTGGTGCCGTGCGTGAAGCTTTCGGGCACGACGTAGCCCTGCCCTTGCTGCTGCAGCCGGTCGTCGCCGATCGCCGCGGCGGCCTTCAGTCCCTGCTCGAAGTCGCCGGGTTCCATCAACCGCTGGTTCGCGCGCTGCGCGTTGTTCGCCCACACGCCGGCAAAGCAGTCGGCCTGCAGCTCCATCCGCACCGACAGCGCATTCGCGCGCGCCTGGCTCGAGCGCCGGCGCGCGGCGTCGACCTTGTCGGCAATACCGAGCAGGTTCTGCACGTGATGGCCGACTTCGTGCGCGATCACGTAGGCCTGCGCAAAGTCGCCGCCGGCGCCGAAACGCTTGCGCAGTTCGTCGTAGAAGCCGAGATCGATGTACACGTTGCGGTCGCCCGGGCAGTAGAACGGCCCCATCGCGGTCTGGCCGGTGCCGCACGCGGTCGGCGTCGAGTTCGTGAACATCACGAGCTTCGGCGGTTCGTACTGCGCATGCAGCTGCGTGTTGAACACGCCCGTCCACGTGCGTTCGATGTTGCCGAGCACCTTGCGCGTGAACACCGCGCCGGCGTCGTTCGCCGGTGCGCCCTGGTGCTGGGTCGGCGCGGGCTGCGCCTGCTGCTGGCGGCCCTGCAGCGCCGACGCACCTTCGAGCACGACGCGCGGGTCGATTCCGAAGAAATACGAGGCAGCCAGCGCGATCACGATCGTGCCGATGCCGATCGTCGCGCGCCCGCCGCCGAACCCGCCGGCGCCGCGTCGATCCTCGACGTTCGTGCTTTCCCTTTCGTCGTCCAGCCTCATTGCCGGCCCCTCCCTGTTCTTTTGTCGATGGTCCGATCGCGCCAGCGCGCAACCGGGCGATACGCCGTGGCGACACGCTCCGTCGGCAGACGCGATACCTGCGCATCGGACGCCCGCTCGCGCCGATCCGGCCGGCCGCGCCATTGCCGGCCGCGCCCCTGCCGGCCGCGCCATTCGTACGACGGAATCGGCGGCCGACGCGCCGCCCGTCGCTGCGCGCCCGCCCGCGCTATTTTGCCGGGCTTTCGTGGCTTATCGCAAAAATGTGGAGGATAGAGCGATTCGGCGTCGGACATCGTCAGCCTTTGCAAAATGGGCCAAGGCCACCGTGCCCGCCACGCCCGGCCGTTCGGGCGACCCGCGTTCATCCTTTCGGCGGATACCGGCGCGCGCCGGCGCCGCCTAAAGTGGCCGGAACGCCCCCTTTCCGGAGAACGACATGACGCACCCGCCCCCCCGCACGATCGCCATTACCGGCGCCGGCACCGGCATCGGCGCCGCCTGCGCGCGCCGCTTCGCCCGCCGCGGCGACCGCGTCGTGCTGATCGGGCGCCGCCAGGCGCCGCTCGACGCGCTGGCTGCCGAAACGGGCGGCCTCGCGCTGGCCGGCGACGCCGCGAGCGCCGCCGACTGGGCCGGCTTCCTGCCGCGCATCGCCGCACGCTTCGGCCGCGTCGATGCGCTTGTCGCCTGCGCGGGCGGCCACGGCATCGGCCGCGCGGACGAAACCGACGACGCGCAGTGGCGCGCTGCGATGCATGCGAACCTCGACACCGCATTCGTCAGCGCGCGCGCGTGCCTGCCCGACCTGATCGCGCAGCGCGGCAATATCGTGCTGGTCGCGTCGATCGCGGCGCTCGCGGCCGGGCCCGGCGTATGCGGCTACACGGTCGGCAAGCACGCGCTGCTCGGCCTGGCGCGATCGCTCGCGCGCGACTACGGTCCGCACGGCGTGCGGGCGAACGCCGTCTGCCCGGGCTGGGTCCGCACGCCGATGGCCGACGCGGAAATGGAGCCGCTGATGGCCGCGCACGGCGATTCGCTCGACGGTGCGTACGCCCGCGTCAGCGCCGACGTGCCGCTGCGGCGCGCGGCCGATCCCGACGAGATCGCGGCCGTCTGCGCGTTCCTGGCGTCGCCGGACGCGTCGTTCGTGACCGGCGCGACGCTCGTCGCGGACGGCGGCGCGATGGTCGTCGACGTGCCGACGCTCGCGTTCGACCGGCTTTGACGCCACCCGAACCTGCGGCGCGTGCGTGCGCGCTTCCGAATCCGTTAACATCGTCCCGATCCGCCGCCTGGCGCGGCACCGCCTCACCGTTCGGAATTCGATGAACATCCGGTTTCTGGAAACCTTCGTCTGGCTCGCGAAGCTGGAAAACTTCCGGCTCACGGCCGAGAAACTGCATACGACGCAGGCTGCCGTGTCGAGCCGCATCGCATCGCTCGAGGAAGCGTTCGACGTGCGCCTGTTCGACCGCAACACGCGCTCGGCCACGCTCACGCCGGCGGGCCGGCGCATGCTGGCCTACGCGGAGCGGATCGTGCGGCTCGATGGGGAAATGCGGCGCGACATCGACGCGGCCAGCGATGCGGGCCTGATCCGGATCGGCGTGATCGAATCGATCGTGCACAGCTGGTTTCCCGCGCTGATGGCGCAACTGCGCGAGCGCTATCCGCGCCTCGACGTCGAGATCACGAGCGACACGACGCTGCATCTGATTCGCCTGCTCAGCACCGACGGCGTCGACCTGATCCTGCAGACCGACCCGGTGCCGGGCCCGGACTTCACGAACCTGCCGCTGTGCGAATTCCCGGTGCGCTGGGCCGCGAGCCCGCGCCTCGGGCTCGGCGGCCAGCCGCTCGACGTCGCGCGGCTGGCCGGTTTTCCGATCATCAGCTTCTCGCGCCACTCGGGGCCGCACGCGACGATCGAGCGGCTGTTCGCGGCGGTCGAACGGCCGGCCAGCATCAACTGCATCACGTCGGTCGCGGCGATGATCCGCCTCGTCGCCGACGGCTTCGGCGTGGCCGCGCTGCCGCCGGCGATCATCGGGCGCGAGCTGCACGAAGGTACGCTCGAACTGCTCGACGTCGCGCCCGAATTCCCGCCGCTGCCGCTCGTCGCGACTTACCGCAGCCAAGGGCTGCCGGTCGCCGCGCGCATCGCGGAACTCGCGAGCGAAGTGGCGCGCGCGATGGCGGCTGCCGGAAATCTCGCGAAGCCGGCCGCCGCCGAGCGCGTCGACGCAACGCTCGTCGATGCAACGCCCGCGCGCAAGGCGACCACGACAAAGACGAACGCATCGACGACAACGAAGCGCACGACAAAAACCGCCCCGCCTGCCGCGCCCGCCGCAAAACGCCGCCCGCGCCGCTCATAAGAAAACCTGTTCACCGCGAATTTGTTTTCTTGTTGGACGGGCGCGACCCGTCTTCGGGACACTGCAGTTCCTGCCCCACCGCGTCACGAGGAACCCCGCAATGACCCGCCTTTCCCTTCCGCACGGCCAGCTTTGCGTCTGGACGGATATCGACCCCGCGCACGAAGCCGATTTCAACGCGTGGTACGACCGCGAGCACATGCAGGAGCGTGTCGCGATTCCCGGCTTCACGCATGCGCGACGGTTTCGTGCGACCGACGGCGGCCCGCGCCGATACCTCGCGCTGTACGTGACGGACGCGCTCGACGTGTTCCGCGGCGATGCGTACCGCCGCGCGTTCACGCAGCAGACCGCGTGGTCGCTCGCGAACTTCGAGCGCATGACGGGTACGCAGCGGCGCGTCGGCGAGCTGACGATCGAGGCCGGTGACGGTGAAGGCGCGCATCTCGCGCTGTTCGTGCTGCCCCCCGATCGCATCGACGTGCCGCACCTGCGCGCGCGCTTCGACGCCGCGCTGCAGGAACCCGGCATCCATGCCGCACGGCTTTTCCGCACGTCACCGGACCTGTCCGCACCGCTCGGCGCCGCCGCCGCCCGCCCGGCCGCCGATGCGCTGGTGCTGATCGAAGGCAGCGACGCAACGGCCACGCACCGCGTCGCCGCCACGCTCGCCGGACACGACGACGTGCGCACCTTCGACCTGCTGTGGCGCGCCGCCGCGACCGCTGCCGCCCTGCCTGCCTGAACGCTCGACGCCGCCGCCCACGCCGGCCCGCGCTTCATCCCGTCATCCGTCACGACCTGCCCGATACCATGAGCACTCTCGTCCAGCCCGCCGCCCACGCGCCCCGCCGTGTCCGCAACAGCCGACTCGCGACCGCGAGCATGATCGGCACGTCGCTCGAGTGGTACGACTTCACGATCTACAACACGCTCGCCGCGCTCGTTTTCAACCATCTGTTCTTCCCGTCGGTCGATCCGCTGGCCGGCACGATCCTCGCGTTCTCGACCTATGCGGTCGGCTACGTGTCGCGCCCGCTCGGCGGCTTCGTATTCGGCAACCTCGGCGACCGCATCGGCCGCCGCGCGGTGCTGATGCTCACGCTCGTGCTGATGGGCGTGACGACCGCGCTGATGGGCGCGCTGCCGACCTACGCGCAGGCCGGCATCCTGAGCCCGATCCTGCTCGTCGCGCTGCGCTTCGTGCAGGGCGTCGCGCTCGGCGGCGAATGGGCCGGCGCGGTATTGCTGTCGGTCGAGCACGGCGACCAGAAACGGCGCGGGCTGTCCGCGTCGTGGACGCAGATCGGCCCGTCGTTCGGCACGCTGCTCGGCACCGGCTGCATCGCGCTCGTCACGCTGTCGACCACGTCCGACACCTTCCTGTCGTGGGGCTGGCGCGTACCGTTCGCGGCCAGCGCGCTGCTCGTCGTGTTCGGCTTCTGGCTGCGGCGCGGCGTCGACGAAACGCCGCAGTTCGAGCAGCTCGCCGAATCGCATGCGACCGCCGACGTGCCTGTCGCCGACGTGCTGAAGTACCACTGGAAGCGCCTGCTGATCGCGGGCGGCTCGCGCATCGGTTCGGACGTGCTGTATGCGCTGATCGTCGTGTTCACGCTCACCTATGTGACGACCGTGCTGCACCTGTCGCGCCCGGTCGCGCTGACGGCCGTGATGATCGGCACGGCCTGCAATGCGCTCGCGGTGCCGTTCTTCGGCGCGTTGTCGGACCGCTTCGGCCGCCGGCCCGTGTATCTCGCCGGCGCGCTCGCCGGCATCGTGTGGGCGTTCGTGTTCTTCGCGCTGCTCGATTCCGCGCGCCCCGCGGCGATCGTCGCGGCCGTCGCGATCGGCCTCGTGATCCATGCGGTGATGTACGGCCCGCAGGGCGCGTTCGTGACCGAACAGTTCCCGACGCGCGTGCGCTACGCGGGCTCGTCGCTCGCGTACACGCTCGCCGGCATCGTCGGCGGCGGCTTCGCGCCGCTCGTGATCGCCGCGCTGTTCCGGCAGACGGGCACGACGACGGCCGTGTCGCTGTACGTCACCGCCGCGCTCGTCGTCACGTCGATCGCGCTCGTCGCCGCGCGCGAGACCGCGCACCGGCCGCTCGACGACTGAGCGCCGCCACCCGCCGACCATTCCTTCGCACTTCAAACGGATAGCCGCATGCCAACCCTGTCGTTCAACGTGATTTCCCTGCAACGCGCGCCGGCCGCCGTCGACGTCGACGTCGAACGGGTCGTGATCGCCGGCTGGGCCGGCCGCGACCCGGCCGCGATCCAGGCGCACATCGACGAACTCGCGGCGCTCGGCGTCGCGCCGCCGTCGACCACGCCGTGCTTCTATCGCGTGTCGTCCGCGCTGCTCACGCAGGCGCCGTCGATCGGCGTGCTCGGCGCGCGCTCGGGCGGCGAGATCGAATGCGTGCTGGTCGACAGCCCGGCCGGCACGCTGGTCACGGTCGGCTCCGATCACACGGATCGCGAAGTCGAAGCATACGGCGTCGCCGTGTCGAAGCAGGTGTGTGCGAAGCCGCTCGGCCGTGACGCGTGGCGTTATGCGGATGTCGCCGATCACTGGGATGCGCTCGAGATGCGTTCGTGGCTGATTGCGCGCGATGGCGAACGGGTGGCGTACCAGCACGGCGCGGTCAGCGGCCTGCTCGCGCCCGACGTGCTGTGGCAGCGTTTCGACGACCGCCGCACGATGCCCGCGCGCTGCGCGATGTATGGCGGGACCGTCGCCGTGCACGGCGCGATCGCGGCGATGGACGACGGCGACGCATTCGAGATGGAGCTGCACGATCCGGTGCTCGGGCGCAGTCTCACGCATCGCTATGCGGTCGAGGTGTTGCCGGTCGTGGCTTGACGGGAACGGGAAACTGCACGGCATACGGAGGCGGCGGCGTTCAGTCGCCGTGCCAGCCCTACCGGTACAGCTGAAAGCAGTGATAGTCCGGAAAGTTGAACTGCGAGTTGTCGCAATACAGCACGCCGGCCAGATCCGTACACCCGCTCAATGCGAACATGATTGCGCCCGCAACCGACGCTTTCCATCCGAAATGCACCATCTCGCCCCCGTTTTCGCCCTATCGGTGTTGACCGACATGATGCGCATCGGACGCACGCGGGTATGTGGAGAATTGTGGTCCGGGGGCTTCATCGGTTCGCCGTGATGCGTTTCCATGCCCGGGCGCTGCCCGTGCTACCCACCGTTGCTCACCCGAGACACCCGAGCCCCGCCAGCGTCGCCTCCACCGCCGTATCGAGCGGCGTCACCGGCTCGCGGCCGAGCACCGCGGTCACGCGCGCGTTGTCCATCCGGATCGGTTCGCGCCACAGGTAACGCATCTCGAGCAATTCGCGCAGTGTCGTGACGAACGGCGCGGCCGCCCACACGAGCCACCACGGGAAATCGCGCAGCGCCGGCCGCATGCCGTGCCGCTGCGCGACGCGTTGCACGGCCTGCGCCATCTGCAGGCCGTCTTCATCCCAATGCCCGCCCAGATGAAAGCGCGCGAACGGCTCCAGCATCTCGCGCCGCTCGATCAGCTCGACCATCACGCGCGCCACGTCCGGCACATACGACCATTGATGGCCGACGCCGCGGCCCGGCACGCTGATGGCCGCGACGGGCCGCCCCGGCTTGATCAGCCCCTGCGAAAACCAGCTGTTGCCGAGCTGCGGCCCGAAAAAATCGCCGGCGCGCACGACGATCGCCCGCACGCCGTGCACACTGGCGTCCTGCAGCCGCCGCTCCAGTTCGACGCGGATCGCGCCCTTGCGGGTCGCCGGATGCTGCGGCGCGTCTTCCCGCAGCACCGGAAACGCATCGGCGCCGAAGTTGTAGACCGTGCCCGGCAGCACGACGGTCGCCTGCGCGGCCCGGGCCGCCGCGATCGTGTTGTCGATCATCGGCAGCACCTGCGTGGCCCAGTTCCGGTATCCGGGCGGGTTCACCGCATGCACGATCACGCCGCAGCCGCGTGCGGCGCGCACCACCGCGTCGCGATCCAGCGCGTCGCCGCGCACCCAGCCAATGCCGTCGCGCTCCGCGATTTCGGCATCGAGCCCGCGCTTGAGCGCGCGCACCTGCCAGCCCGCATCGCGCAACTGCCGCGCGACTTCCCCGCCAATCCCGCCGCTCGCGCCGAGCACGAGTGCCAGTCGTTGCGTCCCGCCTGCGTCCGTCGTCATTGCCGCCCTCCTTGAATGGAACCGTCACGACACGCATTCTGGCGCGCCGATCACCATCAAGGAATTGCTGAACCCAGCAGATCAGCTATACATTTATGTATGACCACCGATCTGAACTGGGAACGCTACCGCACCTTCCTCGCGGTGCTGACGGAAGGCTCGCTGTCCGGCGCAGCACGGGCCCTCGGCATCACCCAGCCGACGGCCGGCCGCCATGTCGCGGCGCTCGAGGCCGCATTCGGCCAGACGCTGTTCACGCGCTCGCCGTCGGGCCTGCTGCCGACCGAAGCCGCGCTCGCGCTGCGCGGCCATGCGGAGGCGTTGCGCAGCGCGGCGGCCGCGTTCGAGCGCGCGGCGGCCAGCCACGGCGCCGGCGTGCGCGGCATCGTGCGGATCTCGGCCAGCGACGTGATCGCCGTCGAGGTGCTGCCGCCGATGCTCGCGCAATTGCGGCGCGACCATCCGGGGCTCGTGATCGAACTGGTGCCGACCGACCGCGTCCAGGACGTGCTCAAGCGCGAGGCCGACATCGCGGTCCGGATGGCGCCGCCTGCGCAGGACGCGCTCGTCGCGCGGCGCGTCGGCGCAATCGAGGTCGGGCTGTATGCGCGCGACGATTACCTGGCGCACCACGGCGCGCCGGCGACAACCGACGCGCTCGCGCATCACGCGCTGATCGGCTTCGATACGGTCACGCCGTTCATCCGCTCGGCGGGGCGCGGCATGCCGCTGTGGAAACGCGACGCGTTCGCGCTGCGCACCGACAGCAACCTCGCGCAACTCGCGATGATCCGCGCCGGCTACGGGATCGGCTTCTGCCAGACGGCGCTCGCGAAACGCGACGCGCGACTCGTGCGCGTGCTGCCGAACGGGCCCGCGATTCGGCTGGAAACCTGGGTCGTGATGCATGAGGACTTGCGGGCGAGCCCGCGCTGTCGGGCCGTGTTCGATGCGCTGGCCAACGGGCTGCGTGCGTATGCGGACGGCGAAGGCGCCGAGTAGAAAGCGGCGTGCGTGAATCCGCGGGCCGCGCTATTCGTAGATTTTGCCGGCGAACAGGATGTCCGCGATGCGCCGCCACGGGTTGTCGGGCACATCGTAGAAACGCAGCCCTTCTTCGGACGCCTCCGCCCAGTCGATCATCGCTTCCAGGTACTCGCCGATCGACCGGTTTTCCCAGCCGAGCGCCGCGCGGGCGTACGGCGACAGCGGCGCGTCGGCCTCGAGTTGCCGCTCCGTGTGCCAGTCATGGCCGAGCACGCGCAGGAAGTGGATCAGCGTACGCTCGTCGACCACGCGCTCCAGCGCGTGCTGCAGCTTCGCGGCCATCTGGTTCTTCAGTTCGTCGTCGTTCATGCCTGTGGCCCCCTGGCGCGCCGCTTGGCGACGCGCCGCCGCATGTCGCGCGGCATGGTTTTACATCAGCAGTTGACGCGACAGCACCTCGCGCGCCTGGGTGACGGTCTCGCGTTCGCCCGGCAGCGGCGGCGTCAGAGAAAACACCGCGTCGGGCAGCGGCGGCAGCCGGTATTTCGTGCCGAGCCGCATCAGGCCGTCGCCGATCGCCGACGCACACAGGCAACCGACCCCGAGCCCCGCCGCGAGCATCGACTGCAACCCGGCGACGCCCGACGCGCTATGCACGAGCACGTACGGCGTGTGCTGCTCGTCGAGCGAGCGCACCGCGACCTGATGCATCATGCAGTCGTCCGGCAGCAGCACCAGCGGCAGCGGCTCCGACAACTGCTCGGCGAGCTTGGGCGACGCGACCCACGACAGCGGTTCGCGCCGCAGCACCCAGCGCGTGTCGGCCGACGCCGGCCGGAACGGCCCGCTCGACATGTTCATCACGACGCCGAGATCGATCTGCCCGCGTGCGTGCGCCGCCTCGATCTCCACGCTCTTCATCGCGCTCACGTGCAGGCTCAGTTGCGGATAGCACTCGCGCAGCCGCGCCAGCATGCCGGCCACTTCATTCGTCCGGTAATAGTCGGTGATCGCGACGCGCAGCTCGCCCTTGATCGCCTGTCCGCGCAGCTCGTCGAACGCGGCCTCGTTCAGCGCGACGATGCGCCGCGCGTGCTGCAGCAGCCGCGAGCCGGCGGGCGTCGGTTCGACGCCGCGCTTGCTGCGCACGAACAGCGGTACACCGGCGCGCGATTCGAGCTTGCGCACCTGCTCGCTGACCGTCGATTGCGACAGATGCAGCAGCGGCGCGGCGGCCGTCAGGCTGCCGGCGTCCGCGACCGCCGCGAACGTGCGCAACTGGTCCAGATCGAAACCGCGCATCGTCATTCCTTATCCATCGATTAACCCGATGGATGCTACCACTCTTTCCCGCTTTTCCGAAACATGAGCGATCCCCAGAATACGGGGTCAACGGCCTGCATCCGTCGATCGTCTATCGGGCCCTCATTTTTTGGATCCTGCTTTCATGACGAACAACACCCTCGCTCCCTGCGCGCCGGCCGGCGCGGCTACCGCGGCGACGCCGCGCAGCCACCGCGGCTGGGCGCTCGTGGTCCTGCTGGTCGGCGCCATTCTGCCGCCGCTCGACTACTTCATCGTGAACCTAGCGCTCCCGGCCATTCGCGACGGCATCGGCGCGCGCCAGACCGAGCTGCAGCTCGTCGTGTCGGCCTATGCGTGCGCGAACGCGGTCGTCCAGATCACCGGCGGGCGTCTCGGCGACCTGTACGGACGCAAGCGCATGTTCATGATCGGCATGGCCGGCTTCGTGCTCGCGTCGACGCTGTGCGGGCTCGCCGGCAACGGCACGGTGCTGGTCGGCGGCCGCGTGCTGCAAGGCCTGTTCGCCGCGATCCTCGCGCCGCAGGTGCTCGCGACGATCCGCAGCGTGTTCAGCCCGCAGGAGCAAGTGCGCGTGATGGGCTTCTACGGGTTCGCGTTCGGCCTCGCGGCCGTGATCGGCCAACTCGGCGGCGGCGCGCTGATCAGCCTGCATCCGTTCGGGCTCGGCTGGCGCGCGATCTTTCTCGTCAATCTGCCGATCGGCATCCTGGCGCTGCTCGGCAGCTGGCGCTTCATCCCGGAAAACCGCCCGCCGCGCGGCCAGCGCATCGACGTGCCGGGCACGGTGCTGATGTCGCTGTTCCTGCTGATGCTCGTGTACCCGCTCACGCACGGTCGCGAAGCCGGCTGGCCGCTATGGATGATCGCGTGCGGGGTCGGCGCGCTGCCGATGCTCGGCGCGTTGCTGGCAGTGGAAGCGCGCCGGCTCGCGCGCGGCCACGATCCGCTGCTCGACGTGCGCCTGTTCCGCAACCCGGTCGTCGCGCTCGGGCTCCTGCTCGCGTTCCTGTTCTACACGCTGAGCGCGTTCTTCCTGAGCTACGGGATCTATCTGCAGGGCTGCCTGAACTGGTCGCCGCTCGCGTCCGGGTTCGCGATCCTGCCGCTCGGGCTCGGCTTCCTCGCGAGCCCGCTGCTGATGCCGCGCCTCGTCGCCCGGTTCGGAGGCTATCGCGTGCTCACGCTCGGCTTCGCGATGCTCGCGGCGGGCGTCGCGATCGCCGCCGCGCTCGCCCGCGACGGCGCGCCGGGCCCCGGCTTCTACGCGGGCATCGCGGCGATCGGCGTCGGGCAAGGGCTCGTGCTGCCGTCGGTCGTGCGGATCGTGCTCGCGGAAGTCGATGCGGCCCGCGCGGGGGTCGCGTCGGGGATGGTCAGCGCGATGCTGCAGATCGGCGCGGCCGTCGGCGCCGCGACGATCGGCGGCGTGTTCTTCGCGCGGCTCGGCGTGCATCCGGCCGCGCTCGATTACGTGCAGGGATTCAGGGCGTCGATGTTCACGCTGACGGTCGTGTTGCTGGCCTGCATCGCGCTGTCGATGGCGCTCGGCCCGCTGCATCGGCGGCTGCATGCGGATGCGTGACGCGCGACACGCGACGGAATCCGCACCGTCAGTGGAGGCGCGTGACACGGACGCGGCGCATGCGCGGCGCGGCGAGACGGCTCGTCGGCCTCCGGTTCATCGGTGAGGCTCGCGCTGCGCCTGCCGCGCCTCCCATTCGGCCAGCTCGACGCGATAGCGCGCGAGCGCTTCGTCGTACAGGTCGAAGACGCACGGCGAGCAGCCGCTGTTGCAGCAGTCTTCCAGTTCGGGTTGGACAGGCGGGGTCGGACGGGGATCGTCGACGGATGGATCTCCGGAAACTTGGTTCGGCACGTCGTGGTCCGGTAAGGTGGAGTGGTCAGTATAGGGCGATCCGGGCCGCCGCCGCTTTCGGCAGGGCGGGCGGATCGACGATGAACGCGTCCATCATGGTGCGATCGTCGGGCGCCGCATGCCGCTGCGTTCGTCCTGTTTCCGTTCCATAGGAGCTGCGCGATGGCCGAAGCCGTGAATCCCCCGGAAGTCTGGGCGCCGTTCGGCGCGTTCTCGATGGCCATGATCCAGGGCGACGGCCGGATCGTGCATCTGAAGGGGCAAGTCGCGCTCGACCGCGACGGGCAGGTAGTCGGCGCCGGCGACATGCGCGCGCAGGTTCGCCAGACACTCGGCAATCTCCGCGACGTACTGGCCGCACTGGGCGGGCAGATGCGCGACGTGATCTCGCTCGTCCATTACGCGACCGACATCGACGCATTCATGCAGGCCGGCGACATCCGCAACACGTACTTCGCCGCCCCCTATCCGGTGACGACGACCATCCAGGTCGAGCGTCTCTACCATCCCGACCTGCTGATCGAGATCGCGGCCATCGCCGAGATTCCGCGGGCGCGGTTCCGTCGTCCCGAGACGGCTGCGTGAAACGCATCGGGCTCGCATGAAAGCGCGCCCCGGTCGCGGCACTCCCGGCCGGCGCGCGCACTTGCCTGCAGCCCGCCGGCTTACTTCGCCGGCGCGCCCGGCTTCATGGCCGTCGGCTTGTCGGCCAGCGGCTGCCACGCCGCGCCGAGCGAATACCAGTCGACGCGGCGCGTGAGCGTCATGATGCCGGCGAGAATCGCGAACAGCAGCAGCGAGCCGAGCATCAGCGCATTGTCCTCCGACAGCAGCAGCCCGTAGAGCGCCGCGTACAGCATCGCGAGCAGCGCGGTGAACGTCGCGCCGCGCTTCACGCTGTGCAGCACGAACGACAGGTAGAAGCCGAGCAGCCCGATGCAGGCGCCGCTCGCCGCGAGATACGCATAGCCGAACGCAATGTGTTCGGACAGGCTCAGCAGCAGCAGGAAGAACAGCGCGAGCGACAGGCCGACCAGCGTGTACTGGATCGGGTGAATGCGCAGCCGCTTCACGAGCTCGTACATGAAGAAGCTCGCGAACGTCAGCATCACGAACAGCGCACCGTATTTCGTCGCGCGCTCGGCCTGCAGATAGACGTTCACGGGTTCGATCACCGACACCGACGCCATCTCGATCCCGCCGTCGCCGTTGCCGTTGCCGGACGCCACCTGCTCGCGCGCCTTCGTGTTGAACGACGTCACGTGCCAGTTGCTGACGAAGCCGCGCGCGTCGATCGTGCGCTCGGCCGGCAGGAACTCGCCGCCGAAGCTCGGATGCGGCCACGTCGATTTCAGCGAGAAGTCGTTCTGGTCGCCCACCGGCGCGAACGCGACCGATTCCGCGCCGGCCAGCGGCAGGCCGATGCTGAACGGCACGACCGTCGCCCCGGCGTTTGCCTCCGCCAGCGCCGCGAGATCGACGTTCGCATGCACGCCCTGGCGCAGGCTCTCGAGCCGCGTGCCCTGCTCAACGTCGATCCGCTTGCCGCCGATGCGCAGGTCGGGCTGCGCCTTCAGCCCGCGCAGGTCGCCGATGCCGAGCGCGACGACCGCGCTGTCGATCTTGAAGCTCACGTGGCCGTCGGCCTGCGGCAGCTTCTTCAGGTCCGGCAGCGGCAGCGTGCCCGTCATCCGGCTGTCGAGCCCGTACACGAGCGCCTTGTGGATGCCGCGATAGCGCGTGCTGACCGACAGCGTGCCGTCGACGTTCAGCGTCTTCGGGAACACGAGCAGCCGTTTCGCCTCGCTTTTCAGGACGGTTTTCGCCTTGCCGCCGGCCCGCACGTCGTCGCTCGCGCGCGTGACTTCCGTGTAACGGACGACGAGCACCGGCCCCGTCACCGTCTGCGGCCCCGCATAGCTCGCCCAGATGCTCTGCAGCGCGCTCTGCCGATAGTCGGCGCGTTCCCGCACGATGCTCTGGACCATCTGCAGCGGGATCAGGATCGCCAGCGCGAGCAACGCGGTGATCATGGACTTGAACAACAGGACTCGATTCATTGCTGGGAGGTACCGGAGTGGAAGGTACGGTCAGCATGAGCGGCCCCGGTGAAGGGCGATTGAAGCCGGCGTGAAGCGAATGTGTGGCGGGCGTGAAGCGCGGTCAGCCCGCCGACGGCAGCGTGAGCGTCGCGCACGCGCCGCCTTCCGCGCGGTTCGCGAGCGCGACCTGGCCGCGGTGCAGCATCGCGACTTCGCGGACGAAACACAGCCCGAGGCCCGTGCTGCGATCCTGCCCGTCGGGGCGCGGCAGCGAATAGAAGCGTTCGAACACGCGCGAGAGCGCATAGTCGGGCACGCCGGGGCCGTCGTCGGCGACGCGCACGACCGCGACGTGCGCCCTGCCCGCCGGCTGCCGTTCGAGCGCGATCCGGATCGTGCTGCCCCGCGGCGCGAAATCCAGCGCGTTGTCGAGCAGGTTGCCGAGCGCCTGCCGCAGCAGGAACGGATCGCCGTCGACGACCGCCGGCTCGGCCGCGTCGTTCGCATCGATCCGCAGGCTCACGCCGCGCTGCCGCGCGCGCGGCTCGATATCGTCGACGAGCTGTTCGAGCACCGGCCGCAGCGCGACCGGCTCGTGCACCGACAGGCGCTGCTTCTGCTCGACCTCGGCCAGCGCGAGCAGCTTGCGGATCATCTGTTCGAGGCGGCCGGCCTGGCGGCGGATGTTCTCGGTGAAGCGCCGGCGGTTCGCGACCGGCATGTCTTCCTGCAACAGCTCGGCCGCGCCGCTGATCGCGGCCAGCGGGCTCTTCATCTCGTGCGTGAGCGTGTGGATGTAGGTTTCGACGTATTGCCGGTCCTCCAGCCGCTGATGCATGCTTTCCACCGCGCGCCCGAGCTCGGCCAGCTCGTTCGCGCCCTGCAGCGGCATCGACGCGCGCTCGCCGGCCGCGATCGCGCGCGCATAGCGCTGCAGGCGCCGCAGCCCGAGCACCAGCCACCACGTGCACGCGGCGCCGATCAGGATCGCGCCGCCCATCAGCAACGCGCCGTACAGCATGATCTTGCGCTGGCTGCGCGCGATGAACGGCGCGACCGTCTGGTTCGGTTTCGCGATCGTCAGCACGCCGATGATCTCGTCGCCGCGCCGGATCGGCGCGGCGACGTGCATCACGGTACTGCTGTCGTCGTTCGGATCGCTGCGCGTGCTGCGCGCGCCGTATTCGCCGCGCAGCGTCCGGTACACGTCGTTCCAGCGCGAATAATCCTGCCCGACCGCGCTGCCGGACGAGTCGTAGCGGACGATGCCGTGCGCGTCGGTGATGTAGAGGCGGTAGCCGATCGCGTTCTTCTGGATGCCCCACACGTTCGCGCTGACCGGCCGCTCGTGCAGTTTCCCGAGTTGCCGCGCGAAGGCGCCGTCGGCGATATGGCCGTTCGCCATGTCGTCGGCGGCCAGCGTCGCCAGCACCTGCGCGGTGTCGACGAGCGTGTCCTCCATCGCTTCGCGCACGCCGGGCTTCACCTCCTGCACGAACACGCGCAGCGTGATCAGCGCGGCCAGACCGACGATCAGGAAAAAACCGAAGAAGATGCGCAGGCCGATATGCATGGGTGGTGCCGGTCGTTACGGTTGCAGCGAATAACCCATCCCGCGATGCGTGCGGATCGGGTCGCGCTCGGGATCGATCGCGCGCAGCTTGGCGCGCAGCGTCTTGATGTGCGTGTCGACCGTGCGGTCGGCCGAATCGAGCGCCTCGTGCCAGACGAGATCCATCAACTGTTCGCGCGAGTAGATGCGCCCCGGATGCCGGACCAGCAGCGCCAGCAGCCCGAATTCGTAGCGCGTGAGGTCGAGCGCGTGGCCGAGCCACGACACGCGCGCGCCGTCGGTGTCGAGCGTGAAGCCGGACGCGACCGGTGCCGGCGCATCGACCGGCGCGGTTGCAGGTGTCGGTTCCGGCGCGGCCGTCCGATGGAAGCGGCGCAGAATCACGCGCACCCGCGCCGCCAGCTCGCGCGGCGAAAACGGCTTGACGACGTAGTCGTCAGCGCCGATCTCGAGCCCGACGATCCGGTCGATCTCGTCGTGCCGCGCGGTCAGGAAGATCACCGGAACATCGGTGAACGTGCGCAGCCGCCGGCATACCTCGAAGCCGCTGAGGTCCGGCAGGCCGACGTCGAGCACCACGAGGTCGACACGCGTGCCGCGCAGGCGGTCGAGCGCCGCCTGCCCGAGCGTGCAGTGGACGGTCTGCATGCCGTCGGTGCCGAGGGCGTAGACGATCGTATCCGCGATCGCCTGTTCGTCTTCGACGATCAGGATGGTGGGCTGAGTCATGGGTTCGGGGCGCGCAATCCGGTGCGACATTGTACGCACGCCCGGACCCGACGAGCCCGCCCTCGGCGCACTACGCCACGCGGCCGCTCACCGGAATCGACGCACCGGTGATCGCCTGCGCGTCGGCCGACAGCAGGAAGCCGATCGTCGCCGCGAGCTGTTCGGGCCGGACCCAGCGCGAGAAGTCGGCGTCGGGCATGTCCTTGCGGTTCGGCGGCGTGTCGATGATGCTCGGCAACAGCGCGTTCACGGTCACGCCGCGATCGAGCAACTCGGCCGCCAACGCCTCGGTGAGCCGCGCGACGCCGGCCTTCGCGGCCGCATACGCGCCCATCCCCGCGCCGGCCTTGAACGCCGCGCCCGCGCCGATGTTGACGATGCGGCCGGCCTGGCTCGCGATCAGGTACGGCAGCGCGGCCTTCGACGCGTTCAGCGCCGTCTTCACGTTCAGTTCGTACATGCGATCCCACGTGGCGGCATCGCCGTCGGCGATCGTCTGCCACACGAATGCGCCGGCGATGTTCAAGAGCGCGTCGACCCGGCCGAATTCGCGGTTGACCGTTTCGAGCGCCTGCGCGGCGGCCTGCGGGTCGACGAGATCGATGCCGCCGATGCGCAGCGCATCGGCCGGCACGCCGGGCAGCGCCTGCGCCGCCGGGGCCGCGCCGCGGCCGATCAGCGCGACGCGCGCGCCGCGCGCGCCGAGCCACGCGGCCGTCGCGACGCCCAGATGACCGAAGCCGCCGGTGATCGCGACTGCCTTGCCGTTCAGGTCGTGTTCCATCGATGTGTTCTCCTGGATCGAGGGTGATGGGATGAAATGCCGACAGCGTAGCGCCGTTCACGCGTTCGTGCGAACGGGATGACGGTGGGCAGCGCAGTTCCGCTGTCGTTTCGCCGTGGTTACCGGGCGCCAAGCGCGGTTGGCGGCATCGCGAGATGGATCGCGATCCATGCGGCGCGGGGCGCCGCGACGTCGCGGGCGCGGCTCGACGAGCGCGCGGTCGCACGGCCGGGCATAATGCGCGATGCCACGCTAGGCGTGGCGCGCGGCACGACAGTCGGACCAGCGTGGCCCGCCCGACGGCCTGCGCCACTGCGGACGCGCATCCCGAACCTCAACCCGTCCATCCCATGCAAGTACTCGTCATCGGAACCGGCAAGCTCGCCAACGAGTTGCTCGGCTCGCACCGGCTCGACCCGGCCACCTGTCGCGTGATGCCGTGGTCGGACGCCACGCGAACCGACGCCCGGTCGATCGTCGTCCATGCCGGTTCCGGCCGCGAACTCGCCGCGGCGATCGCGTTCTGCCGGGCCACCGCATCGCCGCTCGTCGAGTTGTCGACCGGCTCCGACCTCGAAACCGGGACATACGGCTTTCCGGTCGTGCTGTGTCCGAACACGAACATCCTGATGCTCAAGTTCATGAGCATGCTGGAAACCAGCGGCCACCTGTTCCGCGACTGCGACATCAGCGTGACCGAGTCGCATCAGGCCGGCAAGACGTCCGTCCCCGGCACGGCCGTCGGCATCGCCGAGTCGCTCGGCGTGCGGCCGGCAGACATTCGCTCCGTACGCGACCCGGCCGTGCAGCGCGGCGAATTCGGTATCCGCGACGATCAGCTCGGCCGCCATGCGCTTCACCGGATACGCATCGACGACGGCGCATGCAGCCTGCAGTTCGAATCGCGCGTATCCGGCGATACGCCCTATGCGGATGGCGTATCGCGCATCGTCGAGGCCGTCCGCCGGCACGATCTCGAGCATCGTCGCTATTCGATCGTCGAGTTCATCCGCAACGGCTGGCTGTAGTCGCGGCGGGCGCGTATAGCGCGGCCCTCCATGGCGTGGGTCGCACGCCTACGCCGACACGGCCTCGACGCTTCCCCCCTCGCGGGCCTACCGCTACCCGTCCGCCAGCACCGCCCCGCTTTCCGGCAACGTCGCTCCGCCGTCGACGACGATCGTCTGCCCGGTGATGTACGCCGCGTCGGCCGACGCGAGAAACAGCATCGCGTTCGCGATGTCCTCCGGCTCGCCCATTCGTGCCAGCGGAATGGCGCGTGCGATCTGCGCCGCGACCGATGCGTCGCCGAGATTGCCGGCCGCCGGCGTGCGGATCATCCCCGGCTCGACGCCGTTGACCGTCACGTGGCGGCGCGCCAGTTCCAGCGCCGCTGCCCGAATGAAGCCGTTCACGCCGGCCTTCGACGCCGCGTAATGCGCGAGCCCCGGATAGACGACGCGCGGCCCGGTTACCGACGACGTGACGAGCAGCCGCCCGGCCCCCGCGCGCTCGAATGCCGGCAACGCAGCCTGCGCGAGCCAGAACAGCGCCGACAGGTTGACCGACAGCGTCCGGTCGAGCGTCGGCGCGTCGATCTGCTCGAACGGCGTCAGCGGAAAATACGCGGCATTGTGGACGACGACATCGAGCCGGCCGCCGTCGCGCTCGACTGCCGCCACGAGCGCATCCAGTTCGTCCCGGCTCGCGGCGTCGACCTGATACGCGCGTGCATCGCCGCCCGCGCTGACCAGCGCCTCGGCCTGCGCGGCGGCTGCTTCGCCGTTCAGGTCGGCCACCGCGACGAATGCGTCGGATTCCGCGAAACGGCGCGCGATCGCCGCGCCGATCCCTTGCGCAGCACCCGTGACGAGCACGACGCGTCCGCCGAAATCCGCACGCAGGCGGCCGCTGCCCAGCACGGCAGTCATCGTTGCGCCTCGCCGCCGAGCGGATGCACGGTTTCGTTCAGCACCTGCGCATAAGCGCCGATCTGGAAATTCGACAGCGTGCCGAAATCGCCGCCCTGGTAGCCGAAGATCTTGCCGTCGGTCTTGCGCTGCGCGAGGTCGATCAGCACGACGCCGAGCGTCGGCACCACCTTTTCGCGCCACACGAACAGATACAGCTCATCGGCCATCTTGAAGTAATGACAGCGGTCGACGTCGGCCAGCCCGCCTTCCACGCCCTGCAGGCACTGCCACGCGTAGAAGTTCTCGTTCAGGTAGATATGCTCGTAGCATTCGGTCGGGCTGTAGCGGTACATCGTCCGCTTGCCGATCAGCTCGCGCGTGGGCGCATGCAGCGGGCCCGGCCGGGCGTGGCCGCCGAGCGTGCCGTGCCGGAATTGCGCGTCGACGGCCGTCAGCGGCAGCCCGCGCGCGACGCGCGTGAACGCATCGATGCGCGTGTCGGCTTCCGTCGGCAGCGTACCGACGACCGACGTCCACACGCCGTTGTCGAGATCGATCACGAGGCTGACCGACGTCGCGCGGGCAGTGGTATCGATGTAGTCGACGAAGTACAGACCGTCGCGCAGCCGCGTCACGCGGCACGGCGCGCGGCCGCCCGTATCGGTCGCCGCATCGCGCCACTGCAGCGCGCCCGGCTCGAACGTATGGACGCGCCATGCGCCCGATGCGTCTTCGAGCGCCAGCGTCCGCCCGACGAGCGCGTCGACGGGCGCGAGGGTGTTCGCCTCCGGCGCGAAGCCGTCCGCGAGCGCGCCCACCTGAATGAATACCGGATCCTGTCGTTCCACCTGCCGTCTCCCGCGCAGCTTCAGGCCCGGCGGGCCGTGTACGCTGCCGATGTGCACATGGTGCGGGCTGCGCGCGCCGCGCGGTATCCGCCAAAAGGATGAAGGGCGCACGGCGCCGGAACGCGCTAAAGTGCACGTGATCCGCGCCGCGACCGGCGCGAGGAGCGCACATGCACCGTGTCACCCACTACCGACGCACCGGCGAAGGCATCGAGGCGATCAGCCTCGAATCCGATCGCGCGTTTCCGCGCCACGCGCACGACGAATTCGGGGTCGGCGTGATCGTCAGCGGTGCGCACCGGTCGTGGAGCGGCCGCGGGCAGGTCGACGCGCTGGCCGGCGACGCGATCATGGTCAACCCGGGCGAAATGCACGACGGCTCGCCGCTCGAGGCCGGCACCGGCCGTCGCTGGCGGATGCTGTACCTCGCGCCGGCGCTGGTCGCGGGCGTCGCGGCGGAAGAAGGCCTCGGCGGCGTCGAGCTTGCGCACCCGGCCGTGCGCGACGCGCGGCTCGCGGCCGCCGTCGGCCGGCTGCATGCACGCATCGTCGCAGGCGAAACCCAGCCGCTCGCTCGCGACGAAGCGCTCGTGATGCTCGTCGCAGGGTTGCTCGCCCGGCACGCCAACCGCACGCTGCCGGCGGCCGGTGTCGCGCCGGCGGTCCGCATCGCCCGGGAGCGGCTCGACGCAGCGCCGGCCGTACCCGTATCGCTCGCCGAGCTGGCGGACCTGAGCGGCGTGAGCCGCTTCCAGTTGCTGCGCGGCTTTGCGCGCGAGCTCGGCATCACGCCGCACGCCTATCTGGTTCAGTCGCGCACGCGGCTGGCGCGCGCGTTGCTGGCCGGCGGCCTGCCGATCGCCGAGGCCGCGGCCGAGGCTGGCTTCGCCGATCAGAGCCACCTGACGCGCGCGTTCGCGCGCCAGTTCGGGATCACGCCGGGGCGGTTCACGCAGGCGGGTCAATAGCGCTGTCGGTGCTCGGTGCGCGGACCGCCGCGCGCATTGCATTCGACGGCGGTTGCCGCCTAGACGTCAGCCGTGACCTCTTGCGTCGGTGCATGTCGACGGCGCACCACATTCGACGCCCGCCCCGCTGCAATTTCGTTCAAGACGCCCCCCACCGCCGTACGCGACGATGCGGCGCATGAAGACACGACTGATCGGCTATCTCTATCTCGCCGCCGCGATGGCGGGCGTCGGCAGCACCGTCATCGCGAGCCGTCTCGCGGCCGGCGGCCTGCCGCCGTTCGCGGCCACCGCGCTGCGTTTCCTGATCGCGACGCCGCTGCTGTTCGCGCTGATGCGTGCGCAGCGCATGCGCTGGCCGCGCATTGCCGCACGCGACGCCGTGCTGCTCGTCATCCAGGCCGCGGCGGGCGGCGTCGGCTATACGGTGCTGCTGATCAGCGGCACGAAACTGTCGTCGCCGCTCGATGCCGGCGTGATGCTCGGCACGCTGCCGGCCATGTCGACGCTGATCGCGGCCGTCGTGCTGCGCGAGCGGCAGACGCCGCGCGACTGGCTGGCCGCCGCGCTCGCCACGGCCGGCGTGCTGTTCGTCACGTTCGCGCCGGGCCACGCGATGCCGTCGCTCCGGACGCTTGCCGGCGATGCGCTGGTGCTGGCGGCCGTCGCCTGCGAAGCGGTCTTCATCCTGCTCAACCGGCGCCTTGCCGCGCCGTTGCCGCCGCTGGCGCTTTCCACCGCGATGTCGGGCCTCGGCTTCGTGCTCGCACTCGTGCCGGCCGCGTTCGAATGGCGCGCGGTGGCGAGCGGCTGGACCGTCGGCGCCGTGTCGGCGATCGTCTACTACGCGTTGATTCCGACCGTGCTCGGCTACCTGTGCTGGTATGCGGGCTCGGCGCGCACGAGCGGCACCGAGGCCGCCCTGTTCACGGCGGTCGCGCCGGTTTCGGCCGTGCTGTTCGCGGTCGCGTTGTTCGGCGAAACGCTGACCGGCACGCGTGTCGCGGGCATCGCGCTCGTCGTCGCCGGCATGCTCGTCGGCGCGACGCGGCGGCGCGAGCCGCCCGTCGAATCGCCCGCCACGCTCGCCACGCGGACCGCCACCGATTGACTCGCGTTCCTTGGTTCCGCCGAAAACGATGGCGGCGCCTTCCCGTCGCACCGCCTTCGACCGCCGCCTTCCGGCCATGCAGCCGACGACTGTAGGAATGTGTCCGCGCCCCGCAAAACCGTTGCGCACGACTGCGCAAGATGCAATATTCGCGTGGCCGGACCCTTTGACAACCATCGAACAACAATCCGCCAGATCAAGCAATGAACAGGAAGGAAGCCAAAACAAGAATCGCGGTGCTGCTGTCCGCGGGAACGAGGAAGGCCGACGCACTGGCCGAGCTGTCCGGACAGGGGCTCAAGGATCGCGTGCTCGCGCATCTGATCGCGTCGCGCCCGGACCCCGAACGCTGCCGCAAGAACAAGGTGCACATCCGGATCCTGATCGCGCTCGGCATCGCGCAGCTGGTCATCAGCCTGATGCTCGCGTACTACTTCTTCGCGTCCGGCGCCGGCGGCGTGCTGGTCACCGTGTTCCTCGCGTTGACCGTGCCGCTGTCGCTGCTGTTCATCTGGGGTTTTGCGACCCATCGTGTCGGCGCGTATCACGCGTTCATTCTGCTGTCGCTGCTGCAGGTACCGAAGACCGTCGCCGATCTCGGGCGCGATCCGTCGGCCGCGCTGCCGAGCCTTGCGATCACGGTCGTGCTGGTCGGCTACGTATGGTTCGTCCGCAACCGGGTGTTCCCCGACTACGGCTGGTTCACGCCGCGCAAGGTCGACGGCCGCTACGCATTCGTCGAGCGCGCCTGACGCCGCCGGCGTCGAGTCGGGCGCAAAAAAAGGCGCCGCGCCTCCCCGCAACCGCGGGAAGGCCGGCGCCTTCTGCATGCCGGAACCGGTCGGCTTACTTGGCCTTTTCAGCCGAATCGCTGATCGCCTGGCCGCCCTTCGAAATGTCCTGGCCCACGCCGGCGACCGTATTGCACCCGGCGAGCGCCGCCGTCACCACCAGCAGCATTGCAGCAATCGTACGCGTCATTCTCATTCTCCTTCGAATCAACATGCCCGATCGGGCGAATCGTGTGCGGCTGGCGCCCGGCACGCTGCCGGACACGGGGCCTGACCTGATTATACGGAGACGCACGCCGCGCGCCAGTACGGCCCCGCCGAGTGTCATGCGCGCCACACCCCGCTTGCACGCAGATTTTTCTTGACTTCATTGCGCCAGGAACTAATATACGCACCGCGTATATTTTCCGCCCAGGAGCCGCCGATGACCGTTCCCCAGCAAGCCTTCCTCCGCGACGCGATGCGCCGCCTCAACATGACCCGCGAGGCGTTCGCGAATCGCATCGGCGTCAGCCGGCGCGCGCTGGATACCTGGCTACTTCCCGACGATTCGCAGGAATCGCGAGGGATGCCCGAGATCGTCGAGCGCTTCGTGTCGGAGATTGTCGAGCGCTCGGCGCCGGATGGCGAGAACTATACGCAAAGCGTAGACAAACAAGGGCTCGCGAAGCAGTTCCTGTTCGAAGGCAAGCCGCAATTGATCTCGGTCGACCAGTTCTCGCGGGATTCGGTCGAGGCGCTGTTCCGCGTGGCCGACGTCATGCAGCCGATCGCGCGACGCCACAAGATTTCGCGCGTGCTCGAAGGCGCCGTGCTCGGCAACCTGTTCTTCGAGGCCAGCACGCGTACACGCGTGTCGTTCGGCGCGGCCTTCTGCCGGCTCGGCGGCTCGGTGTGCGACACGACGGGCTTCACGTTCTCGTCGATGGCCAAGGGCGAATCGATCTACGACACGAGCCGCGTGATGGCCGGCTACGTCGACGCGCTCGTGATCCGCCATCCCGAAAAAGGCTCGGTGGCCGAATTCGCGCGCGCGACCAACCTGCCGGTGATCAACGGCGGCGACGGCCCCGGCGAGCACCCGAGCCAGGCGCTGCTCGACCTCTATACGATCCAGCGCGAATTCTCGCGGCTCGGCAAGATCGTCGACGGCGCGCACATCGCGCTGGTCGGCGACCTGAAGTACGGCCGCACCGTGCACTCGCTCGTCAAGCTGCTCGCGCTGTACCGCGGGCTGAAGTTCACGCTCGTATCGCCGCCGACGCTCGAGATGCCGGCGTACATCGTCGACCAGATCGCGACGAACGGCCATGTGGTCGAGCAGACGACCGACCTCGCGGCCGGGCTGCGCGGAGCGGATGTCGTCTACGCGACGCGAATTCAGAAGGAGCGTTTCACCGACGAGTCGTTCGAAGGCTACACGCCGGATTTCCAGATCAACCAGGCGCTCGTCGACTCGGTATGCAAGCCGGACACGCTGATCATGCACCCGCTGCCGCGCGACAGCCGGCCCGGCGCGAACGACCTGTCGGTCGACCTGAACCGCGACCCGCGTCTCGCGATCTTCCGGCAGACCGACAACGGCATTCCGGTGCGGATGGCGATCTTCGCGGTGCTGCTCGGTGTCGAGAATCTCGTCCAGCATTCGATGCGCGACGCGACGTGGCGTCCGCCGGCGTACCTCGGCCCGGAAGACGCTGTGTTTCACGGGATCGATTGACGCCACTGCGAAACGCTCGTGCCCTGCCGCCGTTGCGTCAGGGAACGAGCCTGATGGTTCGATTCAAAACGCGCCGCCACCCACGGCGCGTTTTGCATTTCGGCACGCCAAAAGAACCGGCGATCGCGAACCGGACGGCCCACGGATCGATGACGCGCAGCCCCAACGCCTGGAACGGCGCGACGTCGCGTGTGGCCACGATCGAGCCGTTTGTCTCGGCCGTCGCGGCGATGTAGCCATCGGTGACCGCGATCGCATTGCCCGCAGCACGCGTCCGCGCGCAAAAGCTCGCGTACGCCCTGCTCGCCGCGTCGTCGAACGGCAGGATCCGACCGCGAAACAGCGGCAGCACACGCTGCCCGATACTCTGCTGCAGCCAATCCCGCCTGCGCCCTCCGGCAATGCAGCCACGCCGGACCGCAATTCCGCGAGACCGATCGCCGCGAGATACAGCGTCTCGACGTTCTGCGCATCGAGCCACTCGATCACCGCCGCGTTCGGCTCACGCCGCAGCGGTTCGGGCATGACGTTCGTATCGACAAGGATCATTCAAAGCTCATCGGACCGGTTGGCGTCTCGTCGCGCGGCACGCCGATATCGACATCGCCCGCTTCCCGCCCGATTTCCGCGAGCAGCGTTCCGAGCTCGAGCCGCCCGCCCGGCAGAACGGCCCGCTCCAGGATGTCGCGCACCTCGGCCTCCGTACTGCGCCCGTGTCGGGCCGCGCGGGACCCGAAGCGCGCGGTGCACTTCATCGGGCAAATTTCGAACGGTGATCACCGGCATGACGCGCCCCTACTATCACTTTGCTGTCATGGCGAGCGTCGCGACACAGCCAGTCCAATTCGACCTGCCGGTCCGTCATATCCAGCCATTCGGCCATGCTTGCGCCTCCTGGGCCGCCTCGCGACCACCCCGTCACATTCGTCAACAATTCCCCCACAAACGCGAACAAGAACGCTTCTCATTTAACAGGAAATTACATAGAATGCCGCCTGAAAACAAATCGTAATAATTCCCGCCGGCATGCACATTTCCGCAGCGCACTGCCCCGGGGCCACACCGCGAGGTCGAAGCGCACCATGAAGTCCCGTCCCGACGAGCTGAAGCTCGGCAAGTTCACCACCCTCTGCAGCGTGCTCGCCGCCAGCCCCGCGTTCGCCGACGGCACGCCGCCCGCGGCGCCCGCCAGCACCGAAGGCCATCTCGCGCCGATCGAGATCCAGGGCAAGACCGAGCACAGCTACAAGGCCGACTTTTCCGCTTCCGCGAAATTCACCGCGCCGCTCGTCGACACGCCGAAATCCGTCACCGTGATCCCGCAGGAACTGATCCAGAGCAGCGGCGCGGCGACGCTGACCGAAGCGCTGCGCACCGTGCCCGGCATCACGTTCGGCGCCGGCGAAGGCGGCAACCCGCTCGGCGACCGTCCGTTCATCCGCGGCTACGACACGCAGGGCAGCATGTTCGTCGACGGCATGCGCGACACCGGCGCCACCACGCGCGAGATCTTCAACACCGAGCGCGTCGAGATCACCAAGGGTTCCGACGGCGCGTACGGCGGCCGCGGCGGCGCCGGCGGCAGCATCAACCTGATCACGAAGGCCCCGCATCTCGGCACGACGGCCGCCGCGAGCGCGGGCCTCGGCACCGACCGCTATCGCCGCTTCACCGCCGACGGCAACTGGCAGTTCGCCGATCACGCCGCGTTCCGCCTGAACCTGATGAGCCACAACAACGACGTCGCCGGCCGCGACGCCGTCAACAACGAGCGCTGGGGCGTCGCGCCGTCGATCGCGTTCGGCCTCGGCACGTCGACGCGCGTGACCGCGAGCTACTACCACCTGCAAACGGACGACATGCCCGACGGCGGCATCCCGTACTTCTACACGACGTCGAACAAGCCCGCGAACGTCGACACGATCTATCCGGCGCCCGTCGATCGCCACAACTTCTACGGCCTGATCGACCGCGACTTCCGCAAGACCACGTCGGACATCAGCACGATCAAGATCGAGCACGACATCACGCCCAACCTCACGGTGCGCAACACCACGCGCTACACGGAATCGACGCAGGACTACATCTGGACGCAGCCGGACGACAGCCAGGGCAACGTGGTGAACGGCAAAGTCTGGCGCCGCAACAACAACCGCAACAGCTCGATCAACAGCCTCGCGAACCTGACCGAGCTGTTCGGCGAATTCCGCACGGGCCCGTTCAAGCACAGCTTCACGACCGGCATCGAACTGTCGCGCGAATGGGGCAAGCGCGATTCGTACACGGTCGCGACCGACAAGGGCACGATCTGCCAGAAAGGCATCGGCGCGCCGTCGGGCTACAACTGCACGAGCCTGTGGTCGCCGAACCCGAACGATCCGTGGGCCGGCTCGATCACGCGCAACAACGACTACGCGCATGCGCGCACCACGACGAAGTCGATCTACGGCTTCGACACGATCGAGATCACGCCGCGCTGGCAGGTCAACGCCGGCGTGCGCGTCGACGACTACTCGACCCGCTTCACCGACACCAAGGCGAATGGCGGCAAGACGTATACGCGCGACGACACGCTCTTCAACTGGCAGGCAGGCCTCGTGTTCAAGCCCGCGCAGAACGGCAGCATCTATGCGTCGTATGCGACGTCGTCGACGCCTGCCGGCATGCTGCTCGGCGAAGGCAGCGAAACGCAGTCGCTCACGCCGGGCCGCGGCGGCGTCGGCCCGAACGCCGATCAGCTTTCGCCGGAAAAGAACCGCAGCATCGAGCTCGGCACGAAGTGGAACGTGCTGAACGACAAGCTGTCGCTGACGGCCGCGCTGTTCCAGATCGATACGACGAACGCACGCGTGACGCTGCCGAACAACCAGTACGCGATGGTCGGCAACAAACGCGTGCAGGGTCTCGAGCTCGGCCTCGCCGGCCAGGTCACGAAGCAGTGGCAGGTGTTCGGCGGCTACACGTACATGAAGAGCGAACTGCGCGACAACGGCAAGGACACCGCGAACAACGGCAACCGCTTCCCGAATACGCCGAAGCACAGCCTCACGATGTGGTCGAACTACGACGTCACGCCGAAATTCACGGTCGGCGGCGGCGCGTTCTACATGTCGGAAGTGTTCGGCGATCCCGCGAACCTGCGCGCCGTACCGTCGTACTGGCGCTTCGACGCGATGGCGCAGTACCGGATCAACAAGAAGCTCGACCTGCAGCTGAACGTGAACAACCTGTTCAACCGCACCTACTTCGATCAGGCGTATCCGGCGCACTATGCGTCGATCGCGCCGGGCCGCTCGGCGTTCGTCACGCTGAACGCGCGCTACTGATCGATGGAGGCCGTATCGCTGAAGGCGCTCGCGTCGGTATCGCCGCGCGAGTTCGCCGACATCCTGGCCGGGCCGCCGGAGCGCGCCGCCGCGTGGGTCGCGGCGGCGGCCGAGCACGGCATCGTCGACGCGCAGGCCGTCTACGGGCAATACCTGCTCGACGGGCACGGCGTCGCACGCGATCCGGCCGCCGCGTTCAACTGGTTCCGGCACGCGGCGCGAGCCGGCCACCCGATGGCGATGAACATGCTCGGACGCTGCTACGAGTTCGGCTGGGGCACGGCCGCCTGCGCGCCGGTCGCCGTGTACTGGTACCGGCTGGCCGCGCAGGCGGGCCTCGACTGGGGCATGTACAACTACGCGACCGCACTCGCCCTCGGCAACGGCGTCGACGAGAACCGCACCGACGCGCTCGACTGGTTCCGCCGCGCGGCCGCGCTCGGCCATGCGAAATCGATCAACCTGATCGGCGGTTTCTACGAGGACGGCTGGGTCGTCGCGGTCGACACCGACGCCGCGTTCGACCACTATCGCCGCGCGGCCGTCGCCGGCGACTTCCGCGGCCAGTTCAACTATGCGCGGCTGCTCGCCGAACGCGGGCGCGTCGACGAGGCGCTCGTCTGGCTCGCGCGGGTGCCGGCCACCGCGACCCCCGCGTTCATCGCGAAAATGCGCGCGTATCTCGTGTCGTCGCCGCTCGATGCTTTTCGTTCGGCGGCCATGCAACTCGCGCCGCACGCAATGGAATCCGCATCATGATGCTTCACATCCCCGGCGTACTGACCCAAGCGCAAGTCGCGCAATGCCGCGAACTGCTCGATGCCGCCGAATGGGTCGACGGCAACGCAACGTCCGGCGCGCAGTCGGCGCTCGCGAAACGCAACCGGCAATTGCTGGAAGGCTCGCCGGTCGCGCGTGCGGTGGGCGATGCGATTCAGGACGCACTCGCCCGCCATCCGCTGTTCTTTTCGGCGGCGCTGCCGCTCAAGGTATTTCCACCGCTGTTCAATCGCTATGAAGGCGGCGAGACGTTCGGCACCCACGTCGACAACGCGATCCGGCTGCTGCGCGGCACGGATTTCCGCGTGCGCAGCGATCTGTCGGCGACGCTGTTCCTCGAGGAACCCGGTGCGTACGACGGCGGCGAGCTGTGCGTCGAGGATACGTATGGCGTGCATCGCGCGAAGCTGCCGGCAGGCGACCTCGTGCTGTATCCGGCGTCGAGCCTGCATCACGTGACGCCGGTGACGCGCGGCGAGCGCGTGGCGTCGTTCTTCTGGATTCAGAGCATGGTGCGCGACGACAGCGATCGCACGCTGCTGTTTCAGCTCGATACGCAGATTCAGGCGCTTTCCGCGGAAAAAGGGGCGAAGGATCCGATGGTCATTTCGCTCACCGGGATTTATCACAACCTGTTGAGGAAGTGGGCGGATGCGTAGCATGAGTCAGTCGCGCCGCGTCGAAAGACGGGTCCAAAACGATCTCGTCAAATGACCCTGCTCATATCGTGATGCCGCACGCTCCCGTATCGAAATCCGAATTCAAGGCGCGCGCACTCGAATACTTCCGGCTCGTCGACGTGTCGGGCGAGGGATTGATCGTCACCGACCACGGCAAACCGACGTTCGAGATTCGGCCGTATCGCTCGCGCGAAGCTCAGCCGTTGGACATATTGCGCGGTTCGGTCATGCGCTACGACAATCCTCTCGATCCGATTGCGAAAGAGGATTGGGAGACGTCGCGGTGATCGTGCTGGATACGCATGCATCGGTGTGGTGGGCAGTACGCGACTCGGCGCTCAGCTGACACCCGCGACGAAAAAATCCGCGCGTACGCGCACATCGTGACGCTCTGGTAAGCGTCGCCGGCCCCGCCGGCCGAACCGAGGCGCATCTTCCACCAGACTCTGGCATATCGGCGATTCGTCTGACCAAAACGACCGCAGCCGCCGAACTCGACATCGGCTGCATACTCGATGCCACCGACCACCAATCATCCGGCGCCTGCTACACACATAACCCGTTCATCAGCCGCCCGGCCGCACGAAACCGCCAGTTCCTGATCGACGCACTGACCCGCGCCGGCCTCACGAATTACCCGTCCGAATGGTGGCATTGGTCATACGGCGACCGCTATTGGGCCGTCATGCAGAACGAATCGCACGCAATTTACGGTCCCGTCGACGAAAGCCTGCTCGACGAAACGTCGCGATGACGGTTTTCCCCGATCCGACACGCGTGACTCGGTAACATCCTCACTTGCCGATCCCCGCGGGCTCCCGCACAATCGCAGCACCTGTCTCCCTCCCCCCGCGCCGATGTCCTATGCGTCACTCGCCACCGGCGTCCTGCTCGCCGGCGGCCTTGGTCAACGCTTCGACCCGAGCGGCCTGCACAGCAAGCTGCTCGCCCGGCTTCCCGACGGCACGCCGGTGGCGGTCGCCGCCGCGCGCCGTCTCGCGGCCGCCACCGCCGACGTGATCGCCGTCGTGCGTCCCGGCGCCGAAAAGCTTGCGATTCTGCTGAATGAAGCCGGCTGTCAGGTCGTCTATGCCCCCGATGCGTTGCGCGGGATGGGCGCAAGCCTCGCGGCCGGCGTCCGCACCACGCCCGATTCGAACGGCTGGCTCGTCGCGCTCGGCGACATGCCGTGGATCGCCGCTTCCACCTACGAAACCGTCACCCGCGCGCTCGAAGCCGACAACGCGTCGATCGTCGCGCCCGCGCATCGCGGCGTGCGCGGCCATCCGGTCGGCTTCGCCGCGCACCATTTCGATGCGCTCGCCGCCCTCGACGGCGACACGGGCGCCCGTGCGCTGTTCGCCAGCGTGCCGGTGACCCTGCTCGATGTCGACGATCCCGGCATCCTGCGCGACGTCGATACGCCGGCGGATTTGCGCTGACTTCGATGGTGCGGTTCTGCACGATCCCGCACGAACACCGTCAATGGACGAATTTCGCCGACGATCGTCCACCGGTCGCAAGAATCGCGCTGCAAACACGCGCCCGATTGGCTATAACGGAGACGAGGCGCATCCGCCGCGCCACCGCCGTCACGCACCGCGCGAGTTCTCCATGAGCGATCACACGACCCCGACGCCCGAGCCACCGGCCGACCCGAACCGCGATCCGGAAGACGATCCGTTCGCGTCGCCGCCCGGTCATCACGACAATCCGCAGCAACCGGACGGGCCGCCGAGCAAGGATCCGGTCTAGCCGCGCGCCGGCCGCGCCGCGACTTCAGCCCGCGACTTCCGTGACGCGATCTAGCGCGCCGTATACCCGCCGTCGATCGGCAGCGACACGCCGCTGATCATCGACGCCGCATCGCTCAGCAAAAACAGGATCGGTTCGACGACTTCGTGCGGCTCCGCGAACCGGCCGAGCGGAATCGCAGCGAGCATCGGCGCACGCTTCTCCGGTTCGCTCCACGCGAACTGCGCCATCGGCGTGAGCGTGACGGTGGGGTTCACGCTGTTCACACGAATGCCGTGCGGCCCGAGTTCGATGCACAGCACGCGCGTGATCGCGTCCATCGCCGCCTTCGACGCGCAATAGCTCAAATGCGCGGGCAGCCCGACGAGCGCGGCCTGGCTCGACACGTTGACGATGCTGCCCCGTGCGTGCGCCGCGCCGCGTCCGTCGCGCTCGATCATCCTGCGCGCCACGGCCCGCGCGACGAGCGCCGCGCCGCGCGCATTGACGGCCATCACACGATCGAACTGCGCGGCGCCGACCTCGAGCGCCGGTTCGAGCGACGCGATCCCCGCGCAATTGACGAGGCCGTCGAACGCCTCGTACGCGGCGAGTGCGGCATCGATCGATTGCTCGTCACCGCCGACGTCCAGGCGCAACGTATCGCATGCAATCTCGCCGGCGAGCGTGTCGAGCGCGGCCATGTCGCGCCCTGCCGCGACAACGCGCGCGCCCGCTTGCGCCAGCGCGACCGCGCAGGCGCGGCCGATTCCGCTCGACGCGCCCGTGACGAGCACCGTTGCCCCGCTGAAATCGAATCGTGTGTTCATGATGAGGTGCCCAGCCTGTGCATGATCGGCTTGAGTGCCGGATACAACGCCGTATAGAGCGAAAAACGCGCGTCGTACGTGTTCGCACGCTCGGCATCGGGCCGTGCGCGCTCGACGAGCGTGACCCAGCCGCCCTGCGCGTCATCGTCCGACACGAGCCCTGCGCCGACGCCCGCAAGCAGCGCGGCGCCCATCGCGGCTTCGACGTCCTGCTCGATCGTCCACACCGGAAAACCCGTCATGTCCGCGATGATCTGCATCCACAGCGCCGAATGCGCGGCGCCGCCGACGACGATCAACCGATCGTCCAGCGCCGCCGCGCCCCGGCGGCCGGCCTCGATGTTGTGACGCAACGCGAACGCGACGCCTTCGAGCACCGCTCGATAAAGATGCGCACGCGTGTGCGCGAGACTCAGCCCGACGAACGCGCCGCTCGCCTTCGCATCCCACACCGGGCTGCGCTCGCCCATCAGATACGGCAGGAACAGCACGCCGTCGGCGCCGGCCGGCACACGCTCGGCCGCCTCCTCGAGCAGCACGTGCGGATCGCCGTGCGGCAGCAGGCGCGCCGCGTCGGTTTCCGCGTGGCAGAACTGGTCGCGAAACCACGCGACGGATGCGCCGGCCGCGATCGCACCGCCGAACACGTACAGGTCGCGCTGCCCGTTGAACACGTGCGGCATGCTGACGAGGCCGTGCCGCGCATCGACGTGCCGGTTCACGTAGCCCCAGCACATGCTGGTGCCGATCATCGCGACGTGCTGCCCGGTGCGCGTCGCGCCGGCGGCGAAGGTCGCCACGGCCGCATCGACGCCGCCCGCGACGACCGGCGTGCCGGCCGGCAGCCCGAGTTGCGCGGTCCATTGCGACAGCAGGCCGCCGACGACGTCCGTCGAATCGACCAGCCGCTCGGGCATCATCGTCGCCGGAATGCCGAGCATGTCGAGCGCGTCGTCGGACCACTCGCGGCGCGCGACGTCGTACACGCCGCCGATATTGCCGGCCGAACTGTGATCGACCGCGACTTCACCGGTCAGCAGGTAGATCACATACGCGTTCGGCGGCAGGAAATAGCGCACGTTCGCCCACACGTCCGGCCGCTGGTCGCGCAGCCACAGCATCTTGGTGAAGCCGTAGTAGCTGTCGACGCCGTTGCCGGTGATCACGCGCAGCCGCTCGACGTTCACGTGTTCGTCGACCCAGTCGACTTGCGCGGTCGCGCGCCGGTCCATCCAGATCAGGCACGGATGCAGCGGCCGCATGTCGCTGTCGACCGGGATGCCCGAGCCGCCGTACAGGCTGCTCACGCACACCGCCCGGATCGCGTCGGCCGGCACGCCCTGCGCGCGCGCGTCGCTCACGCAGCCGCCGATGCAGTCGAGCACCGCGTCGAACCACACGTGCGGCCACTGCTCGGCCCACAGCGGGCGCGGCGTATCGGGCTGGTAGCCGGCCGAGCGCCGCGCGACGATCGTGCCGTGCCGGTCGACCAGCAGCGCCTTGGTGCTCTGCGTGCCGATGTCGACGCCTATGACGTATTCCATGATGTCTCCGGTGAGGCGCACGCCGGCCGTCAGCGGGCCGGCTTCAGCAGCACCTTGATCGATTCGGGCGATTTCGCGACGCGGATCGCGTCGTCCCAGTCCTCGAGCGCGAAACCGTGCGTGACGATGCCTTTCGACGTGACGAGCCCGCGCGCGAGCAGGTCGATCGCGACCGGATAGCAGTATGGCCCGAGGTGCGCGCCGCGTACGTCGAGCTCCTTGCGGTCGCCGATGATCGACCAGTCGACGGTCGCATCCTCGCCGAACACGCTGAACTCGACGAAGCGGCCGAGCTTGCGGATCAGGTCGAGCCCCTGGTTCACACCGACCGGCGCGCCGGTCGTCTCGATGTATACGTCGCAGCCATAGCCGTCGGTGAGCGCGCGGACGATCTCGCGCGCGTCGTCGCGCTTCGGGTTGATCGTCACGTCGGCGCCATACTGCCGCGCGAGCTCGAGCCGTTCGTCGATCAGGTCGATCACGACGAGCTTCTTCGGCGTCTTCAGGTGCGCGACCTGCGTCATCATCAGCCCGAGCGGGCCCGCGCCCGCGATCACGACGACGTCGTCGAGCTGCACGTCGCCGCGGTTCACCGTATGGATCGCGCACGACAGCGGCTCGATGATCGCGGCATCCTCGAGCGATACGCCGAGCGGAATCCTGTGGACGATCGCGGTCGGCGGAATGCGCATGTACTCGGCCATCCCGCCGTCGGCCACCTCGCGCTGAAAGCCGAAGATGTTGTGCACTTCGCACATCCAGTACTGGCCCGACTTGCAATAGCGGCACTTGCCGCACGGCACGATCTGCTCGGCGATCACGCGGTCGCCCAGCGCGACGCCGAAATGCTCGGCCGCGCCGTCGCCGAGCGCTTCGACGTAGCCGAAAAATTCATGGCCGGGAATCACCGGCGCCTTCACCCACGGGCTGGGGCCGCCCCAGAACATCTTGGCGCCGGTGTAGCACTTGCAGTCGCTCGCGCAGATCCCGCACGCGGCGATGCGGATCACGAGCTCGTTCACGCCGGGATTCGGCTTCGCGACCTGTTCGACGCGATAGTCCTCGGGGCCGTGGCAGACGACCGCGGTCATGCGCGGCTGGGCTTCGGGTGTCGTCATGAGTTGTCTCTTTCCTGAGTGATTCGGATAACCGATGATTTTTTCATTATCGCGATCGTTCGCGGCTGATGTAGATCGCGAGCAGGATGATTCCGCCCTTGATCACGTTCTGCACATACGGGTTCACGCCGATCATGTTGAGCCCGTTGTTGAGCACGCCGAGCAGCAGTGCGCCGACCAGCGTGCCGAGGATCGCGCCGCGCCCGCCGGAGATCGACGTGCCGCCCATCACGACCGCCGCGATCGCGTCGAGCTCGAAACCCACACCCGCGTTCGGCTGCCCGCTCATCAGGCGCCCGGTCAGCACGATCGCGGCGAGCGCCGACGTGACGCCGGCCAGCGTGTAGACGATCAGTTTCACGCGCGCGACCCGCACGCCGGTGAGCCGCGTCGCCTGCTCGTTACCGCCGATCGCGTACACGTAGCGGCCGAACGGCATCCGGTCGAGCAGCAGCCACGCGATCGCATAGACCACCAGCATGATCAGCACCGGCGCCTGGATGCCGAGCACCTTGCCGCTGCCGAAGAACGCGACCCAGTCGGGCAGCCCGTCGATCGGATAGCCGCCCGTGTAGATCAGCGCGAGGCCGCGCGCGATGCCCATCGTCGCGAGCGTGACGATGATCGGCGGCATTCCCGCGAACGCGACGAACACGCCGTTCAGGAAGCCGAAGCCGAGGCCGACCGCGATGCCGATCGCCAGCGCGGCGACCGCGTTGACGCCCGCGACCATCAACCCGGCCGCGAGCGTGCCCGACAACGCCATCACCGAGCCGACCGACAGGTCGATCCCGCCCGTCAGGATCACGCAGGTCATGCCGACCGCGATGATCGCGTTGATCGACACCTGGCGCAGCACGTTCTCGAGGTTCGCGGCGGACAGGAAGCTCGGGCTCGCGATCATCATCGCGATGCACACGACGATCAGGCCGACGAGCGGATAGAACAGCGTCGAGCGGCGCAGCTGCGCCCACATCGCGCGCGGCGGCGGCGCGTCGCCGGCCGTGGCCGCGAGCGTCGTGGAAGGCGTGGAAGAAGAATCAGGCAGGTTCATGGGTCGCTCCTCGCGTGCCGGCCGTGGCATAGGTCATGACCGTGTCGGGATCGATCTCGTCGCCGGCGAGCGTCGCCTCGATGCGGCCCTGCCGGAACACGGCGACGCGATCGCACATGCCGACGATTTCCGGCAACTCGGACGAGATCATGATGATGGCGTAGCCGCGCGCGGTGAGTTCGCGCATCAGCCCGTAGATTTCGGCTTTCGCGCCGACGTCGATGCCGCGCGTCGGCTCGTCGAAGATCAGCACCGACGTGTGATGGTTCAGCCAGCGCGCGATCACGACCTTCTGCTGGTTGCCGCCGGACAGCGTCGCGACCTCGGTGTGGATCGACGGCGCCTTCACGCCGACGCGCCGCATCACGTCGTGCGTGGTGCGCGCCTCGCCGCGCCGGTCGATCAGCCAGCGCATCGACCGGTACTTGCCGAGGTTGTTCAGCGAGATGTTGTCGCGAATCGAGAACGACGTGACGAGCCCTTCCGTCTTGCGGCTTTCCGGCAGGATGCCGATGCCCGCGCGCAGCGCGTCGGCCGGATCGGCGAGCTTCGCCGCCGCGCCGCGTACGCGCAACTCCTTGCGATGCGCACGCGTCGCGCCGATCACCGCGAGCGCGGTTTCCGTGCGGCCCGAGCCGACCAGGCCGGCAAAGCCGAGGATCTCGCCGGCCCGCAGCGCGAAGCGGTTCACCGGGCCGTCGCGCTCGATCTGCAGCGCGTCGACCTCGAGCACGGCCGGCGCGTCGGCCGCAAGCGCAGGTTTCGGCGGAAAGCTGCTTTCGATCCGGCGGCCGACCATCATCCGCACCAGTTGCTCGACGTCGGTGCGCGCGACCTCGGTCGTCGCGACGTACTGGCCGTCACGCAGCACCGTGATGCGGTCGCATACCGCGAAGATCTCGTCGAGGTGATGCGAGATGAAGATCATCGCGACGCCCTGCCGCTTCAGCTCGCGCATGATCGCGAACAGGTGTTCGGCCTCGGCCGGCGTCAGCGTGGCGGTCGGTTCGTCGAGGATCAGGATGCGCGCATCGAGCGACAGCGCCTTGCCGATCTCGACGAACTGCTGCTGCGCGACCGACAGCGTGCGGATCGGCGCGTCGAGATCGATCGCCACGCCCAGGCGCGCGAAGATGGCCGCGGCCGCCGCGCGCATCCGCTTGCGGTCGCGCGCGCCCCAGCGGTTGCGCAGCTCGCGGCCGAGGAACAGGTTGTCGACGGCATCGAGATGCGGAATCAGGCTGAATTCCTGGAATACGATGCCGACGCCGGCCGCGACCGCGTCGTGATAGTCCGCGAAATGGCGCGCGGCGCCGTCGATCTCGATCGTGCCGGCATCCGGCTGGTGGATGCCGCACAGGATCTTCATCAGCGTCGACTTGCCCGCGCCGTTCTCGCCGAGCAGCGCATGGATCTCGCCGCGCGCGATCTGCAGATCGATGTCGGACAGCGCCTTCACGCCGGGAAAGCTTTTCGTGATATGGCTGAGCCTGAGTATCGTGTCCATCGGCTTCTCCGTGCGAAGGGCGTCGGCCGCGCCGCCGCCCTTCGCGTCGCGTCGCACGTCGTTCACCAGCTGAAACCCTTCGCGTTGCCGCGATCGACGACCTTCACGTCGACGGGAATCGCCTTCGGCACCGTCGCGCCCCACTTGCGCGCGATCGCGATGCCGAGCGCGATGCGCACCTGGTCGGCCGGAAACTGCGCGGTCGTCTCGATGAACTTCGAGTTCGGCTTCTGGATCGCGGCGATCGCCTCGGGCGCGCCGTCGACGCTCGTCAGCTTGATGTCCTTGCCGGAACCCTCGATCGCGGCGAGCGCGCCCATCGAGCCGCCGTCGTTCACGCTGAAGAGGCCCTTCAGGTTCGGATGCGCGGAGATCATGTTCTCGGTGACCGACAGCGCGGTCGCGCGCTCTTGCTTGCCGTTCTGCGTGTCGACGAGCTTCACGTTCGGGAATTTCGCGAGCCCGGCCTTGCAGCCGCGCACGCGCTCGAGAATCGGCACGACCGGAATGCCGTCGAGGATCGCGACCTCGCCGCTGCCGCCGATCGCCTTCGCGAGGTATTCGCACGACATCACGCCCGCGTCGTAATTCTTCGAGCCGACGAACGAATCGACCGGGCCGTTCGCGTTCGCATCGACCGCCACGACGACCGCGCCGGCCTTCTTCGCCTGCGTGATCGCCGACTGGATGCCGGTCGAATCGGTCGGGTTCACGAGCAGGATGTCGATCTTCTTCTGCAGCATGTCCTCGACGTCGCTCACCTGCTTGCTGACGTCGTGATGCGCGTCGGTGACGACGACCTGCGCGCCGATCGATGCGGCCGCGTCGTTCAGCGCCTTCTGCATCGTCACGAAATACGGGTTGTTCAGTTCCTGGAACGTCATGCCGATCCGCAGCGGCGCGGCATGCGCGGCGGCGGGCAACAGGGCCGCGACGGCGAGCGCGGCAACGGCCGCCAGGCGGGCGGCGCGACGGGGGGATGAAGCGGGCGATGCGTGCGTCATGACGGTGTCTCCTGAATTGTGTGCAGCTTTTTCGTGGGTGAATGCGCCCCTCGCGACGTGAACGGCGCGATCGGCGGGGTGAAACGGTTAGGAAAACTCAGGCGGGCAACGGCCCGGCGATCATCCGGGCTGCGGCACGAGCTCCGGGGCGCCGGGCGTCAGCACGCGCGGCGGCAGCGGATTGCCGGTCGGCGCCGCATGCAGCGCCAGCTCGCGGCTGCGCGCGTTCAGGCGCTGCAGCGCGCGGAATTCGGACGGCGCCATCCCCTTCACCGCGCGGAACTGGCGGTTGAAGTTCGACACGTTGTTGAAGCCGGCCTGGAAGCAGATATCGGTGATGCTCGCGTCGTCGGCAAGCAGCATCTGGCACGCGGATTCGATCCGCAGACGATTCACGTACTGGACGAACGGCATGCCGGTGTGGCGATGGAACGCGCGCGAGAACGCGCTGACGCTTTGCCCGGTCAGTTGCGCGAGATCGGATTCGCGCAGCTCGGACGCGAGGTTCTTGCCGATATACGACAGCGCATGACTGAGCCGCGTCGGCGTGACGTCGGCCTGGTCGTACGCGGGGCTCGCGAGCAGCGTGCGTTCGGCCGCGCCGCACAGCCGTTCGAGGATCGTCATGAACAGCGCGATGCGGCGCATCCCGCGCGCGGTCAGCAACGCATCGAACAGCGGGGCGATCGCGGCGCTCGTCGCCGCGTCGAAGCCGACCCCGCGCCGCGCATCGTCGAGCAGCGCCTGCGCGTCGCGGCATTCGGGGAACGCGTCCATGCAGCGGCGCACGAACGACGGATCGAACTGGATCACGAGATTGCGGCGCTCGACGGTTTCGCCTTCGGCCATGTCGCTGACCCAGTTGTGCGGCAGGTTCGGACCGAGCAGCACGAGATGGCCGGGGCCGAACGAGCCGATGTGATCGCCGACGAAATACTTGCCGTGCGTCGCGACGATCAGGTGCAGCTCGAATTCGGGATGGAAATGCCAGCGGATCGTGCGATACGGATAGCCATGCGACCAGACCTTGAACGACTCGTCGCGTCGCACTTCGACCACTTCGAGATCGGGGTGCATCATGTTGGCGTCTCCATTCCCATGGTTCGCTGGCCGGCCTGTTCGGCGGTGCGCGCATCGCCGCGTGTCTCGCGCGGCGATGCGACCGGTCGCATGGGAAGCAATGTAGGTCGATCGAGCGCGCGGCTCCACCAACTTTACGCCTGATTTCCGATACTTTTTTGCGCAATCCGGCCATAAACGGTGCCGGACGGCAAATTTGTTGCAGCGCGGAACGGCGCGGACGGCCGCCCGCGCCGGCTTACGCCGCCGCGTGCTCGCGCGCCGTGCGCACCTCGTACGTCTTCAGGTGGTTGTACGCGATCCGCATCAGCGACAGCGTATCGGCCGCCTGCGGGTCGCGCCGCGCGAGCAGGTCGCCGATCACGTGATCGGCTTCGACGCGCGCATGGTTCTCGACGTC
>NZ_UAQZ01000008.1 GCF_900446215.1 Burkholderia cenocepacia
ACGCAGGAAATTCTCGAGATCGCGGACGGATTTTTCCGGTCGATCACGGCCGTCAGCAGCCGGTCGGCCGTCGGCTCGCCCAGGCGTTCATAGATCAGTTTGAGGAAGTACGCCGCCTGCAGACCGACGACGTCGTTCGCACTGGCCATCCGCTCCAGCAGCGTGTTCGGCAGCGCGTTGAGCGACAGCGTCTTGCTGATCGAGGCCTTGTCCTTGCCGATTTTTTCCGCCAGCGTGTCTGGTCGGAAAAGACCTTCTCGTCGAGGAGACGTTTCCACGCAACCGCATCGTCGAAGATCGTCTGGCGTTCGTGGTCGTGGTTCGCGCGATACGCGATCGTATAGAGCTGCTCGGGCGTGTGATCCGTGCGGAACGTCGCATTGATCGTCTCGTCGCCGTTGATGCTCGTCGCACGCAGCCCGGCGTTGCCCGTCGATCACGACGAGCTTGCCGGGAAACTCGGGGAGTCGCGTGACCTTGATCGGCTCGATCTGCCCTTCCCGTTTCAACGTCAGTGCGAGCTCGTGCAGGCTCGATTCCGAGTAGAACACACGCGGATTGAACGGGTTCGGGATGCAGTCCTTGACCAGCACCTTCTGCGGCGCGCCAAGATCGGCCGTACCGGCGGCGTGGCGGCGGCCGGAGCACTGGCGGGCGTCGCTTCGACGACCGCAGCCGGTGCGGCCGTCGGCTCGGGCAGCCGCGTTTCGAGCGCCGCATTTTCCTGCGCGAGTCCGCGCAACAGGCCGGCCGCGAGATGCAGGTTGCCGGTCGGTTTCTTGTCTTTCGAGGTGTCCTTAGCCATGGGCGGCTCCGGTAGCGCGCGTCGACGCGATGTATTGGCCATTTCCGTGACCAGCCTTTCGATTTCCGCGCGGGCTTCCTTCAGGCCCTTCAGTATCGATTGTGGTGATGGATCGTGGTGCGAGCGCGAACGTCTGACGATAGACCTCGCGTTGCGCGATCTGGCTGTCGAGCAGATGCTCCCCTATTTCTTCAGCCCTTAGAATTTTTAAAATTTCTTCACGCATTTTAGTTTTTCCATTGACGCTATTCAGCATCAATGCGGAAGAAAGTTGAGGATTCGAACGGCGCGCATCGACTCGATCATGCGGATCATCGCGACGGTGCTGTACAAGTCGGCCGGCGAAGGCGAAAGCGGCACTAGGCAGAAGTCGGCTACTTCGAGGACGGATGCAATACGCGGATCTTCCAGGTTGCCGGGGCAGTCGACGACGATCACGTCGAAGTTCGCGTCCTGCTTCTTGATCTCACCGCCGATACCGCGGCCCGCGGGAGCCAGCGAAAGGACCGTCATCGGCAGCGTGTTCTCGCCGCTCGTGACCCAACGGACGGAAGTGCCTTGAGGGTCGGCATCGATCAACGCGACCTTGTTACCGCCGGCTTCGAAGGCAGCCGCGATGTTGACGGAGATGGTTGTCTTTCCAGTCCCACCTTTTTGATTACTGACGGCGATCTTGAAAGCCATTAAATTCCTCCACGGAGTTTTTCGTAATATATGCAGTTATTAACGGAATGTCCAGAAAAGCGTTCGAAGCAGAGGATATTTTGTTGATCGTTGTGGTCGTTACGTGACAAGTGGGCCGAATGGCTAAGGCGTTACTCGTACTTATTGATCCAAGAAAACAAGTCAGTCGCTCATGTTTGTAAAATCGAACGACAAGCACGAGCCAGTTCGCCGTCTTCGGCAACGATCGCGAAACCTTTTCTCAGAGAGTTGATGTCTCGTCGTGCTTCAGTCTGAGACGAAATTCGATACAAATCCGGGGCGCTGAGACCCCGGTAACGAGGAAGAGCCGGTTGTCACGTGACAAGTCGCCGGATATCGATTCCTCCGAGTGCTACGTCGAGCGAAAGTTTTCGATTGCGACCTGGAGCGCGGGGTAATCGCTTCACTCTAATTATCGATACACGGGCGCTAAATCGCGGACGTCTACCTGGGAAGATGAGTTGTCACGTGACAAACAATCCCAAGGTGCTGTCTCGGATAGGGGATTTGTGGTCAGTTAAGAATAGTTGTTGCTGGTCGACGCTCGCGGCGTGGAGGCATATTGTCGGGGAAACGCACGAAGTTGATAGTTTTCGCCGAGGTGGTTTGTCCGTGTGTCCATCGGTGAGTTGTCACGTGACAACAGGACGCGATGCCGGGAAGTTCAAGCGATGGCGACTCTATGGCGAGGAGCGCCCCGTTGCTGTCGCAAAGAAACGGCTTGGGGCTGCGAAGGCCTTGGCACGATCGGTTGCGCGGCCAAATTCCTGCCGGCGTGCGGACCCTCAAGGGCGGACGCAATGCTGCCGAGCTCTGTCGCAAAGGCTGCATGGGGCTGTCATGATATGTCCCCATTTATAGGAGCGCGACCCTGCGTTTCCACGCGTGCCGGCCGATAGGGTAGGTTGCTTCGTGGCCGCCAGCCGGTGCCTGCGCTGGTGGACTGTTGATGCCGGAGATAGCCGCAGGTATGAACTGCTACTGGCGCTGAATCCATACGTCAGAGGCATGTAACAACCCAAACGGGTCGGATCGTGAAACATTTCCCGAAAATAAGCACTCGCCCGGAAATCCTTGTCGGGCAATGGTTTGCGCCATATTCTTCATGCTGTTTCACGCAAAACGGATGCTGCACCCTCGGGAAATAGGGGCGTATGAGTTTTCAACGCCCGGGCATTGAAGATTGATACGGCTGCGGCTAGATTTGTTTTGATTGATATGTGATTTGTTGTTTTTGATACGTTTCGGCTGATTCTTCGCGGGATCCGCCGATGAGCCGGGAGGATCGGTGCTCTACCATTGAATTCCCTTGAGCCTCCAATCGAGTACGGGGCGCACCGATATTTAGCGCCAGTTGTCACGTGACAACGCACACGTCGGTCGCGCGATTCATGGAATGGTGGGATTCGGAGTAGATAGAAGTTGACGCCGGGCATTCGTGGGCCGGTAATCGCAGCGCGACCGGTACAACGCAGTCTTCAGAAGAGAGCGGCTACGATCCGCTCAGAGAGCGTCGGTTCAGGGCGATTTATCTGTAGCCGAATGTGAGATCCGAGCTGGGATGCGGCCGCTCGACACGCGTCGGCTGCGGTTTGACGTTCAACAGCGACTGAGTAACCGTCTTCCGAGTCAAGCCCGATGAAGTGAATCGTCCCAAGGCGTGTTGGTTTTGACCATGGCATTGAGCATGGTTAGGAGCTTGCGCATGCAGGCAACAAGCGCGACCTTGGACAGTTTGCCGGCGGCCTTCAGGCGTTGATAGAAGGCTCTGATGGCGGGGTTGTAGCGTGTGGCAGTCAATGTAGCCATGTACAGCACGCGACGGATCGCGAAGCGGCCACCTTGAACCCGTCGTCGCCCATTACGTAAGCCGGAATCGCAAGCAATGGGAGCGACGCCAACGAGGGCTGCAATCTGACGGCGATTGAGCCGGCCCAATTCGGGCAGTTCTGCGATCAGGCAGGCGCTGGATACCGGGCCAATTCCATGTGTGGACTGCAACAGGCGGTCGAGTTCACCGAAGTGCTGGCGTACATGAGCGACCATCTGAGCGTCAATGTCATCGAGTTGTGCCTGGATGGCGGCAATGATAGCCAGCAGACTTGAATGCAGACCAACCGGCGTGATCTGGAGCCGCTGTCGCTCCGAAAGGAGCATGGTGAGTAGTTGGCGCCGTCGGGTCACCAGTGCAGCCAGCCACTGCTGCCGCTCGTCGGGAACGGGACGTAGCAAGCGGGACAGATCGTCCCGACGCAGTAGCACGGAAGCCAGTTCGGCAAGCATACGTGCGTCGATGGCGTCGGTTTTGGCCAGACGTCCCATCGAGCGGGCAAAATCGCGTGCTTGCCGAGGGTTGACGACAGCGACCGGCAAACCCGCACCTTGCAAGGCGCACGCCAGCTCGGTCTCGTAGCCACCGGTCGCCTCCATCACGACCAACTGCACGTTCAGCGGCTGAAGGGCAACAGCCAGGGCCGAGTGGCCCTCGGCATCGTTGTTGAATCGACGGATGTCCAGATTGGCACCCAGTACGGAAACATCGACGTGAGCTTTTGCGACGTCAATGCCGACCGTTACGGCAGAAGGAGCAGACATGATCTTCGGATCCCATGCTTGTACATGCGCACTCGATGTAAATGGCGCGCGTAACCGTTCGGGCTTCAGGAAGACCAGCACGGCAACCGTGCGTTTTGTACTCAGTCACGGGCTCCAACACCCAAGCGCGGGGCAAACTGCACGGTCTCGTCTGGCTACCACCAGACTTTACCGTACTGGTCAGTACTGAACATACAAGACGCCGAGCATTCATCCGAGCTGGAAACATATCGGTATCCAACGCTGCAACCCAAGCCCGTCGACGTCGCGTGTGCGAAGCCAATTTCAGCCCTTCGAATCCCGTCGAAACCGACACATCTCCGCCGCCGCACCGCAATCAATAGCTCGCCACGATCGACAGCGCGACGTCCGCTCCGCCTCGCAGGCTATCGATATCCCGTCGCGGAGAATTACCAAACAGCCGGCTATATTCCCGGTTGAACTGCGTCGGGCTCGCATACCCGACCCTGAACGCCGCCGACGCAGCGTCGAGCCGCTCGGCCAGCATCAGCCGACGTGCCTCGTTGAGCCGTATCCATTTCTGGTATTGCAGCGGACTCATGCCGGTGAGCTGACGGAAGTGGTGATGGAACGTCGAACTGCTCATCTGAACCTGCGCCGCAAGATCATCGACACGCAACGACTCGTCATAGTGAGCGCGCAGCCACCGGATCGCGCGCGACACACGGTTGCACTGGCTGCCGGTGGACGCAATCTGTCGCAGACGGCCGCCCTGGTCGCTCGTCAGCAGCCGGTAGTAGATTTCCCGCTCGATGTACGGGCCGAGAACCGCAATGGCGTGCGGGTCGTCCAGCAGCGCGAGTAACCGATTCAGCGCGTCGTACAGCGGTTCGGTCATGTCGCCGACGACGAGTCCGCGGCCTGCTGGCGCATCGTCGTGATCCGGCGCGACTTGCATCATCAGTTCGGCCATGACGCGAAAATCGAGCTTGAGACCGAGCCCGAGAAACGGTTTGTCGGGGCTGGCCTCGATGATCTGCGTCGAACCGGGCAGGTCGAGAGACGTGATCAGAAAGCGATCGGCATCGTAGATGTAGGCATCCCCGCTCTGCATGACCCGCTTTGCACCTTGAACGACGAGGCCGAAGCTCGGCTCGACCATGCACTCCATCGGCTGCGTCGGCGCTTCCCGTCGGTGAAAGCTCAAGTTGGGAATGGCCGTGTCGAGGTGATCGACACCTTCGGTCCACCTCGCGACGCGTTCCGCGAGGGTCCGTCGCAGTTCGTTCTCGCGGCTGCGGCCGGTCGAACGGTGGCTTGCCTGGTCGAATGCCGCGATGGCGATGTCGTCGTCTTGTTGGCCGGATATGTATCGGGCGGATGCCGGGTGCATGACTTCTCACTCAGGTAATCGGGTCGACAGGCATGCCGTCGACGTGCAGGGGAGGCCGGCAACGCGTGCATCGCCTGGAATCGCGGCACGGCCGTCTTCACGGAAGGCATGTGCGTGCCGCGACTGGCGGACTACTTCGTTGCCTGCGATGTGCAAAACTGCCAGCGTCGCGATTTCGCCGCCGGTGCCGCCGCGCGCTCGTCGACCGTGCGCCACCAGCGTTCGCCGCGATGCGGTGTGTCGAGATCGAGGCGTTCGCCCATCCGCGGCGTCGACAGCTCGATGCCGCGCACGAGCGCCAGCGCCGTGACGCGCTCGAACGGCTCCTGCCAGCGATGCATCGCGAGGTCGAACGTGCCGTTGTGGATCGGGATCAGCCAGCGCCCGCGCAAATCGATGTGCGCCTGCACGGTTTCTTCCGGCTGCATGTGCACGTAAGGCCATTGCGTATCATAGGCGCCTGTTTCGATCAGCGTGACGTCGAACGGTCCGAGGCGCTCGCCGATTTCCCGGAAACCGTCGAAATAGCCGGTGTCGCCGCTGAAGAACAGGCGCAGGTCGTCGTCGACGATCACCCACGACGCCCACAGCGTACTGTTGCCGTCGAACAGGCTGCGCCCGGAGAAGTGCTGGGCAGGCGTCGCCGTCAGCGTCACCCCGGCCACGTCCACGCTTTGCCACCAGTCGAGCTGGCGGACCTTGTTCGCGTCGATCCCCCATTCGATCAGCCGATCGCCGACGCCCAGCGTCGTCACGAACACGCCGGTGGTTGCGGCGAGCGCGAGCACCGTGTCGCGATCGAGGTGATCGTAATGGTCGTGCGACAGGATCACGCCGCGCAGCGGCGGAAGATCTTCCAGCGCAATCGGCGGCGCATGGAAGCGCTTGGGCCCGATACGCCGAAACGGCGACGCGCGCTCGGCAAATACCGGATCGGTCAACCAGAATTCACCGCGCAACTTCAGCAACAGCGTCGAATGGCCGAGCCGGTAGAGGCTGCGATCGGGCGCCGCCTCGAGCTCCGCGCGGGTCAGCGAATCGACCGGCAACGTGCCGGCAGGCACCGTATGACGCGGCTTGTTGACCAGCATGTTCCACGCGATTCCCAGCGTCTTGCCCAGTCCTTCGGCGGGGCGCGGCGCAACATTGGCAAAGCGCTCGCCATCGTGCTGCGGCGAACTGCCGGACAGCGTCCGGCCACGTCGGGCGGCCGCGAAACCCAGAATGCGGTGAATCAAAACGAGAGGCGATGCCATGTCGGTTCATCCGGAGAATAAAGTACACTAAACAGTGTAGTTTATTTTTGGGATAAGTAAACTGCCCGGTGTAAAATTTCTCAATGGATACCAGCACTCCCCCTCAGCGTCTGACCGACCGAAAGCGCGCGGCCATCGTCGATGCGGCAATCGAGGAATTTCTCGCGGCCGGCTACGATGCGACGAGCATGGATCGCATCGCTGCGCGCGCGGACGTGTCGAAGCGCACCGTCTACAACCACTTCCCGGGCAAGGAGACGCTGTTCGCCGCGATCCTGAACAAGCTGTGGGAGGCGACCCGGACCGGCAGTTCGCCGACCTATCGCGCCGACGTACCGCTGCGCGAGCAACTGCTCGCCTTGCTCGACCGCAAGTTGCGCTTGATGAATGATGAGGCCTTCCTCGCGCTGGCGCGTGTCGCGATCGGCGCGGCCATCCATTCGCCGGAACGGGCGCGCGACATGGTCGAGCGTCTCAGCGAGCGGGAGGAAGACCTCACGGTCTGGGTGCGTGCGGCAGCGGCGGCCGGCCGCCTGTCGGTCACCGATCCGGTGTTCGCCGCGCATCAGCTGCATGGCGCCGTGAAGGCCTTCGCGTTCTGGCCGCAGATCACGATGGGCCAGCCGCCGTTGACGGCGCAGGAGCAGCAGAAAGTTGCGGAATCGGCTGCCGACATGTTCCTCGCGTACTACGCGCGACCGGACGACGGCGTCGCACCGCATCGCCAGCAAGACTGAACGCGCCACCGGAAGCATCCAGATCGACGGACAGCTCGAAGCCACTGCGATGTGCGCGCGGCGTCGACGAGCGGGCAAACCGGCCGATCCCTGGAAGCACGAACGCCAACTGGCGCCTACCCGTGTCGATCGGCCATCTGGCCTAGACTGAACGATACCGCCGGCGCATCCGAAGCCGGACGCGAGCAACGACCCATGAAGACGCTGTTGATCGTCTATCACACGATGACCGGAGGCACGCAGCAGATGGCCGCAGCGGCTGCCGCAGCGGCGCGCGAGCAGCCTGGCGTCGACGTCAGGTTGCAGCGCGCGGACGCAACGAGTGCAGCGGACGTGCTGGCCGCCGACGCGTACCTGTTCGCGACGCCGGAGAATCTTGCGGCGATGTCCGGCCTGATGAAGGATTTCTTCGATCGCTGCTACTACGCGGCGCTCGATCGCGTGAACGGCCGGCCGTATGCGGCGATGATTTGCGCGGGAAGCGACGGACAGAACGCGTTGCGCCAGATCGACCGGATCGCGACCGGATGGCGGCTGAAGAACGTGGCGCCCGGGCTGATCGTCTGCACGCATGCGCAGACGCCAGAACGTATTCTCGCGACGAAGACGATCGACAGCGAAGCACTCGCGCGCTGCGCCGAACTGGGTGCGGGCCTTGCCGCGGGACTTGCGCTGGGCGTTTTCTGATGCCGGATGCGGCGGCGTCGATCTGCCGAATGAACATCGACAGGATTGGCGGCTGTTCGCGCAATACTCATTCCGCAAACGCCGAACCCGCCGGGTCCCGGCACTTCAGCTGTCTTTTACCGTGGTCGAAGGCTGGTGATATTCAGGCCAAAGACGCTTCACGAGATCGCGCGACGCGCCGTAGGCGTAGCAACTGTCGATCTTGAGCGGCTTTCCTTCGCCGTCGCGGTAATCGAGCGACGATCGCCGCATGCCGACCATCGTCTGATAGGCCGTCGTCGCGATCGGGCCGAGCAATTCCTTGAGGTGTGTGCACGTATCGCAGGACGGCAGGCGCTTGCGAACCTCGCTGTTCCAGCCGGCGCCGATGTTCAATCCGACGAGCGCCTGCAGCGAGTCGCCGCCGCCCGGACACTGCGCATACGGATGTGAACGAATGAACGTGGATACGGCGCGGACGACCATGTCGACGTCGAACACCAGCGTCACGCCGAGATCGTGGAGCGGCGTCCGCGCCACGACCGTCCGCGCGCCGCCGGGGGGTGTGAAATCGCTGGTCTTGCGGTCCGCGAGGCAGGCCGTCACTTCGAACAGGCCGTCGCTGCGCCGATAGCCGCGCATGTCGATCTGCCGATGGTGAATCTCCTCGCGCGTGATGCCGTCGTGTGGGGTGTCGTCTTGGGAAACCATGCATCCGCTCCATCTCGTGTAACCGGGGCTTTTCGCAGGCAACGGGATCGCGCCCGGCTGACCGGGCGCGTGGGGAAAAGCAGGCGAGACATGCTGCCAACGAAGTCGATGCGGCCATACTACGCACTTTCCGATATCTTCGTCCGCGCCGCGATCGATGCGGACGCAACGAGTCGTGTATCGATGCCGGTGCACACGAGCGTCAAGGACGCGTGTCGCGCGACGTCGCAGGTCCGCACAACGCGTCGCGGATGCGATACGCCGCCGTTCGACTGTGGGTCGCGCGGAAGATCGCGTATCGGTCGGCCCGCCCCCGATTTCCGGCCGTGGCCGCGAATGGCGTGACATCCGGAAGCGTATCCATATAATGCGCAACACGACCGCGCGGACGCATTTCCGGTGCCCCGAATCGGGCGAATGCAGACCGGTGAGTCAACCGGCCGTCCCGCGTACCGGTATACTTCCACTCCTGCCTTGTCCGGCATCGAGGCCGGGTGCCTGAAAACAGAGTGGCGTGCGCGATGCGGCCCCGTAGTATTCCGCACCGGCGGCAGGCCGGCCGCGCGCATGGCGGCGAAGCTTTTGTGCCGCGCGGCATGGCCGCACGAACCACACCTTATATTCCTGGTGGATTGAATTTATGGGTTTTGAACAACTTGCCGAATTGCGGGCGCAGCTCGCAGCGAAGGCCAAGCAGGAGCGCAACGCGAAGCGGCCGGCAGCGCCGACGGACGCCGGCGCGAAGCCGAAGTCCGGCGACCAGCCGTCCCGCGGCGCCAAGCCGGGTGCCGGCGCGAAGGCGCAGCATCGGGCGAAGCCTGCCTCGGCAAAGCCGTCGGCGCCGGTCGATCCGGTCATCGTCGCAATCGGCAAACTGCAGCGGAAGTTTCCGCGCGCGTTCCCGAAGAATCCGGCCCCCAAAGTGCCGCTCAAGGTCGGCATCTGGGACGATCTCGCCCGCGAAGCGCAGGCCGTCGGCCTCAGCGAAGCCGAACTGCGCGAAGCGATGTCGACGTGGTGCCGTGGCAATCGCTACTGGTCCTGCCTCGTCGAAGACGCGGTGCGCGTCGACCTGCAGGGCAACGAAGCCGGGCGCGTGACGCACGACGATGCGGCGCGTGCGCGCCGCCTGAAGGCTCGCCGCCCGAACAAGGGCGCGGCGCAGTCGGCCAAGGGGGCGCCGCAGCAGCCGAAGGCCGAGCAGCAGGCCGAGGCAGCTGCCGCGCCGCAACCGGCGGAAGCCGAAGCGGAAACGAAGGTGCAGACCGACGTCGCGCCGCAGGACGAGCAGCAAGCGGCCGGCAACGAGTAATCCGCACTGCGCTGCCGTCGACCGTACGGCGCGTGCTCGCATGCAGGTTGCATGCGATGAATCACACGACAGACCGACTTGCCTCGACAGAGGCAGGTCGGGACTGCCTCACCGGCGCCGATCCGGCCGGTACATTCCCCTCTCTCTCGTCGAACAATCAACGTGACCGGACGGACAACGTTCGATCCTGGCGCACACGATATTTCGACCGTGCTGATGGAACGTAAATAATACGCATCATCGATTAATCCGGTGCGTCAGTCAGATAATTCGTTTTACGAAATGATGGCGTGAAAAACGTCGATCGACGCGCGCGCGGTCCCGTGTGCCCATCCCGACAAAACGGCGCGCGATAATCACGGCTGGATCGTCGGACTGCGGGCAAGCCAATCGCCGCGATACAAGCAGCCTTTCGAAAAGTAAGGCAAGCCCGCGTCGGCCCCGAGTCACGCCCGGCTTCATCCACGTCGATACAACCCGGATCATGAACCCGAGACATTCCGCGATTTTCGTCGCGCTCGCCGCCGCTGCGCTGTTCGGCGCCGCGACACCGCTTGCCAAGGCGCTGATCGGCGCGATGTCGCCGTTCATGGTTGCGGGCCTGTTCTATTTCGGCAGCGGCGTCGGGCTCGGCATCGGGATCCTGCTGCGCGGCTGGCGTAGCCGTCGCGCACCGGCCGCGGATGCGGCGCCGCTACGGCGTACCGATCTGCCGTGGCTGGCCGGTGCGATCGCGGCGGGCGGCGTGGCGGGCCCGGCTTTGCTGATGCTCGGGCTGTCGAGCACGCCGGCGGCGACGAGCGCGTTGCTGCTCAATCTCGAAGGCGTGCTGACGGCGGTGATCGCGTGGGTCGTGTTTCGCGAGAACGTCGATACGCAGATATTCGTCGGCATGGTGGCGATCGTCGCCGGCGGCACGCTGTTGTCGTGGACGCCGGACCGCGCCGGCGTGCCGGTCGGCGCGTGGCTGATCGTCGGTGCATGCCTGTGCTGGGCGATCGACAACAACCTGACCCGCAAGGTGGCCGCGAACGACGCGATGGTGATTGCGTGCCTGAAAGGGCTGATCGCGGGGCCGGTGAACATCGGCATCGCGCTGGCGACCGGCGCGACGCTGCCCGCGATACCGGTTACGGCCGCGGCGATGCTGACGGGGCTCGGCGGCTACGGGATCAGCCTCGTGCTGTTCGTCGTCGCGCTGCGTCATCTCGGCAGCGCGCGCACCGGCGCGTATTTTTCGATCGCGCCGCTGTTCGGGGTCGTGTTGTCGTTGCTGATCTGGCCCGCGCTGCCGCCCGCGACGTTCTGGATCGCAGCTGCGCTGATGGCGCTCGGCATCTGGCTGCACGTGCGCGAACGGCACGAGCACGCGCATGAGCACGAGCGGCTCGAGCATACGCACCGGCATCGGCACGACGACCATCACCAGCACTCGCACGATTTTCCGTATGACGGCGACGAACCGCACACGCATCCGCACGTGCATTTGCCGATCACGCACAGCCATGCGCATTTTCCGGATATTCATCACCGGCATCGGCATTGATCGTGTCTTGAGCAATGCGTGTCGCGCGTCGCAAGGTGACCGTTTATGGGAAACGCGGACAGCCGGTCGTCGACAGGTCGTCGACGCATGTGCCGGCGACCGCACATCGAAGGCCGCTCGTCACCGGGTCGCGTTGAGGGTGCGGAATGCGCTCCGTTAACCGGATCGCGCGTTCGACGATCATTCGGTCGATGTTGCGCGCGATGCCGGCTCGTGGAAGCGGAATGTGGCGTCGAAGTCGCGTAACGGCAGGTTCTCGCTAGCGACGCGGCGAAACAGACGACGGTACGTACGTTGCCGCGCCGACTATCGCGCGCGAGGAAAGCAGAAACCGAAATCCTCGCAGCCCGGGCATCCGGGGGCGGGCCCGGGTGCCACACCGAGCGATGCGGCCACTTCCTGCGCAAGGAATTTCTTCCAGCGCAGATGCGCGACGTTGCGTGCGGCAAGCGCGGGGAAAAAGCGCTCGAGCATCGCGGATACCGCGTCGCGCCCATCGAGCCCGAGGTCGCGCCACAGATGATCGGGGCGCAGACACGCATGCGCGATGATTGCGGCGAGGCAGTCGGCATCGTCGCGAGCGACCGCGGGATTCGCGTCGTCCATCAACCGCGCGTGCAGCGTCGCGACGAATGCCGCGTGCGTGGCCGGCAGCGCTGGCGGCGTGACCGTCGGCGCGAGTGCGGCGATATCGGCGGATCGCAGATGCGGAAACTGCCGGGCCAGCAGCCAGGCGAACTGGTCGGGAGACAAGCCCAGCAGCGTCAGTTCGTTACGCCCCGCGCGTGCCGCAACGAGTGTGCCGAACAACCGGGCATCGGGCACGTCGGCGTTGGCTGTCGCAGATTGCAGCGACTGCAACGCCTGTTCGTACGTGCGATCGGCCGAAGCGGTCATCGTCAGCCTCCGGACGGGAACCAGGCCGCACGCATGCGACGTGCACGACGTATCACCATCGCGATCGTCACACGATCACTCGACGCCGACGATCACGCTCGACGCCTTGAAGATCGCGGACGCAGCGGTGCCGCTCGCGAGGCCGAGACGATCGACGCTGTCGTTGGTGACGATCGCGACGATCTCCGCGCCGCCCGCGGCCTTGATCACGACTTCCGAATTGACCGCGCCCTTCGCGACCGACGCGACGGTGCCCGTCACGCAGTTGCGCGCCGACACCTTGCTGCTGTCCACATCGACCATCACGATGACCGACGATGCCTTGACGAGCGCGAACGCCTTCGTGCCGGCCGCGAGGCCCAGCGACGCCGCGCTGCCGTGGGTGATCACGGCGACGATCTCGAGGCCGTCCTGCGTGCGCAGCGTGATTTCGTCGTTGACGGCACCGGGCTTGACGGCGCCGATCTGGCCGGCGAATTGGTTGCGGGCGCTGGTTCGCATGATGATTCTCCGAGGTGGATGCCGCGGCCGGCCCGGCTGCGGCAGCAGATGAATGGAAATGCATCGGCCAGTGTACCGGCAACGCGGGTGGGCGTCGCCCAGCGGATGCCATGACGCGCATCACGAAAACTCGCTGTCATCGCGCGTTTCGTGCCGGCGGCGATGACGCTACGGCGCTGACGGGCCGCTCGCGGGCGTCGCGGCGGCGGAGCCGGCAGCCGTCGCGCCGTCGCTCTCCCACCCGCCACCGAGCGCGAGGAAGAGCCGCACCTGGTCGGCCGCGACCTGGCCTTCGGCCGCCGCGACCTGCGCCTGCACGCTCGTCAACGTGCGCGTCGCATCGAGATCGGCGATGAACGATTCGCGGCCGGCCGCGTAGAGACGATGGGTTTCGGCGGCGGAATTGCGGGCCGACTCGTACGCGGTGCGCAGCGCGTCCGTACGCTGCACGTCGGCGGCATAGGTCGCGAGGCTCGACTGCGTTTCGCGCAGCGCATTCAGCACGACGCCGTCGAAGTGCGCGAGTGCGCCGCCCGTCGCGGCTTCGGCCTCGCGCACGCGCGCGCGCTGGCCGTTGACGGGGAACGACCAGCTGATCAGCGGACCGAACGACCAGCGATTCGTGGTGGACGAGAACAGATCGGCGGCGACGCCGACCGAGCCGGCCGACGCGCCGATGCTGACCGACGGGTACAGCGCGGCGGTCGCCACGCCGATCCGCGCGGTCGCGGCGGCGAGCTGCCGCTCGGCTTCGCGCACGTCGGGGCGGCGGCGCAACAGCGCCGCGCCGTCGCCGATCGGAATCGGCTGACGCAGCTTCGGCAGGCGTTCGCACTCGGCGGCGGCCTTCGGCAGATCGGCCGGCGCGCGCGCGAGCAGCGCCGCGAGCTGGTACTGCGCGACCTTGCGGCGGCCCTCGAAGCGCGGAATGTCGGCGGAGAGCGTGCGCACCTGCGTCACGCCGCGCGTCACGTCGGTCTGGTTGCCGCGTCCGGCATCGCGCAGCCGCTGCGACAGTTTCACGCGCTGCTGCTGCAACGCGAGCGACTGCTTCGCGATCGCCAGTTCGTCGCCGGCCGAGCACGCTTCGACGTACGCGCGCACGACGTCGGCCACGACCGTGATGCGCGCGAGGTCGCCGGCCGCCTTGACGGCCTCGCTGTCCGCGCGCGCGGCTTCGACGCCGCGCCGCAGCTTGCCGAACAGGTCGAGCTCGTACGACACGTTGATGCCGACCGTGCCTTCGTTGACGACCGGCAGCTTGTTTTCGAGCAGGTATTGCTCGGCCGATTCCTGCGCGCGCTGCACGGCCGCTTCCGCGCCGCCCGAGAATCCGCCCTGTTCGTTCGCGACCACCAGCGCCGCGCGCGAGCGGGCGAGGTTGGCCGCGGCGACGCGCAGGTCGGTGTTCGACTTCAACGCGTCGCGCACGAGCCCGTCGAGGACCGGGTCGTCGTACAGCTGCCACCAGTTGCCGGGCACCGCGTCGCGCGACACCAGCGCGCCGTTCGCGTCGTCGAGCGCATGATTCGCGAGCGGCGCATTGACGTACGCGTGCTGCGGCAGCGTGTAGTCGGGGCCGACCGACTTGCACGCACCGAGTGCGAGCGCCAGCGGGGCGAGCGTTGCCGCGACGCGCAGACCGTGCCGCTTCATTGCGAGGCTCCGGTGGCGCTCGCGGCCGTACCGGACGCAGCCGGAACCGGCGCGCTCGCCGATGCGGTGCTGGCGCCCACCGGCTTCGCGTTGTCGTTGCGGCGCGCGTCGGCGCCGCGCATCGACACGGTCGCGGTGCGGCCCGCGATCATCCGGAAGTCGTCGGGCACCTCGTCGAGCACGACGCGCACCGGCACGCGCTGCGCGAGCCGCACCCAGCTGAACGCCGGATTCACGTTCGGCAGCAGATTCGCGCCCTGCGTGCGGTCGCGATCCTCGATCGCGGCGACGATGCTCTGCACGTGGCCGCGCAGCGCATGCGGCTCGCCCATCACGATGATGTCGACCGGCTGGCCGATATGGATGCCGCGCAGCTTGGTTTCCTCGAAGTAGCCGTCGACGCGGAACGAGTTGCGGTCGACGACCGACAGCACCGCGCGGCCGGCCGGCACGTACTCGCCGACGCGCGGGGCGCGGTCGTTCAGGTAGCCGTCCACGGGACTGACGATCGTCGTGCGCTGCAGGTTCAGCTTCGCGGTGTCGAGCGACACCTGCGCATCGGCGACGCTCGCTTCGCCCTGCTCGACGCGCGTGCGGCTTTCCTCGACCTGTTCGCTCGCGACCAGGTTGCCGAGCTGCAGGTTGCGCGCGTATTCGCGCTTCGCCTGCGCCAGCGTCGCGCGGCGCTGCGCGAGCGTCGCTTCGGCGAGCCGCTCCGCGAGCGCGTAGCGCGCCTGGTCGATCACGAACAGCACCTGGCCGCGCTTGACCTCCTGGTTGTCGGCGACCTGCACCGACGTGATGAGGCCCGACACGTCCGGCGCGACCTGGATCACGTCGGCGCGCACGTGCCCGTCGCGCGTCCACGGCGAGAACATGTAGTAGTTGATGATGCGCCACAGCACGAGGCCGGCCACGACGACGACGATCAGGGTGAGCAGGACTTGCCCTGCCGAGAGCCAGGTTTTTTTCACGTTAGGTAGCCACGAGTTGGTGGGACACGATCACGACGGCGGCCAGCACGAATACGTAGATGCCGAGGTCGAAGATCGAACGGTGCCAGACGAGGCGGTAGAAGCCGACGCGTTCGAGCACCGCGCGCACGACGATGTTGATCAGGTAGGCGATCAGCATCAGCACGAGCGGGGCCGGCACGAACACGCCGAAGATATCGATTTCGCCGATCATGGTCGCGGTCGGAAGGACAAGGTGGAAAGCCGGCTCATGCGCGCGCTCCGTCCGGCGGCTGCGGCGCTTGCGCGGACGCGGCCGGATACAGCGACAGGCGCAGGCCGACGAGCGCATGCAGCGTGTCGCGCAGCCGGCGGTGCGTGGCGGGCACCGCGGGTGCGGCCGTGCCGTCGGTCGGCGCGGCGTCCGGCAGGGTGCGGCCGGCCACGCGCCGCAGCGCGTCGTCGATCGTCGCCAGCAGCGCGGGCGGCGCGGGCTGGCGCGCATTCGCGGCCGCGCAGCGCGTGTAGTGATCGGTGACGCCGGCCAGCACGCGATCGATCGCATCGGGCACGTCGCCCGACAGCCGGCGTCGCGAGCGGCGCAGGTCGAGCGCGTTCAGCGCGATGCGCAGGTCGCGGAAGCTTTCGATCGACGGATGGCGGTGGTCGTCGGACGCGCCGAGGCGCGGCAGCAGTTGCGTGACGCGATCGAGCATCCGCGACGCGTGGTTGCGCTGGTCGTCGAGCGGCTGCGTCGACGCGGAGCGCGCGACGTCCTCCCAGCCCGAGCGCAGCAGGCGCCGCACCGCGAGTTCCGCGCCGAACGGCCGCGTCGCGCGCGTCCATACGTACGCGAACAGCAGCCCGGCGACGCCCGCGAGATTGCTGTTCAGGAACACGAAGAAATCGGCTTCGTACGCGCTCTGGATGCTGATGAAGGTGGCCGTGTTCACCGCGACGAGCATCGTCACCATGTTGAACTGCGGGCGCGGCAGCAGCGTGCCGATCAGGATGAACGGGCCCGCGAACATCAGCACGAGCATCGCGAAATCGTGCACGTGCGGCAGCACGACGAACAGGTACAGGCCCGCGAACACGACGCTCGCGGTGGTCGACAGGAAAAACTTGAACACCAGCGGCGCCGGCTCGTCGAGCGCGGCGAAGAAGCTGCACGACACGGCCACGAGCGTGACGGCCGCCGCGCCGTCGTGCCAGCCGGACGAGATCCACAGCCAGCACGCGAACACGATCGCGAACACGACGGTCAGCGTCGAGAACAGCATCATCCCGCGATCGAAGAAGCGCTCGGTGCCGCCGAGCCGCCAGTGCCGGTAGCGCGGCTGCCATACGCCCGATTCGTTCGCGATCAGCGCGCGCAGCGAGCGGCAGTCCTGCCAGATGTCGATGACCTGGCGCAGCCGCCACAGTGCATTCGACATCAGCGCGCCGTCCCAGCTCGCCAGCGCGCTGTCGGGCGGCTGCAGCGCGGCGATGCGCGCGCGCAGGTCGTCCGCGACCGGATCGTGCGCCATGTCGCCGCCCGCGTCGGTCTGCACGGCCGGCAGCGGTGCGTCGAACCACTTCGCGGCGTCGGCCAGCAGTGCGTCGAGCGCGGGCGGGCGCACGTGCAGGTCGCGCATCAGCGCGATCAGCGGATCGGCGAGCGACGACATCAGCGGCAGGAACAGCTGCATCCGGCCCGCGAGCGCCTGCGCGCGCGCGAGGACGCGCGGATGCGCATGGTCGTAGCCCAACTGGCTCAGCAGGAACTCGAGGCCGGTGATGGTCGCGGCGAGCCGCTGCCGGCACGCGGACAGCGCCTTGCCCGCCAGGTGCCCGGACAGCGTTTCGCGGCCGTAGAACGCGGCGTCCTTGAACCACGCGTCGGTGCGCTCGATCAGCGTCGGCGCGAGCCGGTTCGGGAACACGGCGCTGCCGACCACGCTCGCGCACACGATGCCGAGCACGATTTCCTCGGTGCGCGCGATCGCGACGTCGAACACGGTGGACGGATCGGTGACGGTCGGCAGCGCGACCAGCGGCATCGTATAACCGGCGAGCATGAAGACGTAGCTGCGGGCGGTGCGGTCGGAGATCGCGAGGTACAGCAGCGTGCCGCACCAGGTCGCGACGATGATGCTGAACAGGAGCGGCGTCTCGACGAACGGCGGCACGAAGAAGATCGCGGCGGCCGCGCCGAGCGCGGTGCCGAGCGCGCGGTACAGCGCTTTCGAGCGCGTCGCGCCGACGAACGGGTTCGACACGATGTAGACGCTCGCCATCGCCCAGTACGGGCGCGGCAGCTGGAAATACAGGCCGAGGTACAGCGCCAGCATCGACGCGGCGAACGTCTTGCCCGAGAACAGCCAGTCGCGAAGGCTCGGATAGGTCATGACGCGGAATCGTCGGAGTGGGGCGGGCGCGACGCCGGCGGATGCGGGTCGGCCGCGTTGAACGCGTTCAGCACGCGCAGCGTCGCCTCGAGATCGGCGCGCGACACGCCCTTGAGCACCTGGGCGCGCAGCGCGCGCAGGTCTTCCTCCATCTTCGCGGTGACCGCGCGGCCGGCGGCCGTCAGCGAGATCGTTTTCGCGCGGCGGTCGTGCGGATCCTCGTCGCGGCGCGCGAGGCCGGCCGCGCACAGCTGGTCGAGCAGGCGCACGAGCGACGGCCCTTCGATGCCGACGTGTTCGGCGAGCGTGCCTTGCCGCACGCCTTCGCCGAGGCGCCCGGCCATCAGGAGCGGCGTCGCGCAGGCCTCGGACACGTTGTACGCGGTCAGCACGCCGTCACTGGTGCGGCGCCACTTGCGCGCGGTGAGCACGAGCAGGCTGCTGACGGCGAGGCGGAGGTCGTGCAGATTGGTCATGGGCGAGATGATAGGGGCAAAAACATTCGATAGCAAACTATCGTTTTTTGTCACCCGGATGACACGTCGCATGCGGCCCGGCCGGCCCGTCTGAAGCAATGTAGGAGGCGTGCCGGCCGGGGTCAAGCCGTAAGGGGGCGACCCCGAACCGTCCACATCCGGCGCGGCGACTATATTGAATAGTCAGACGAGAACCGTCCGGCAGCCCGGCGCACCGCCGCGCGCGTTAAGCAAATTCGAAGCCCCGGTTCGGCAAAGCCGACTTCGCGGCCGCGCGCGCGGCGTGCATATTAGGGTCATTGCAAGCGCACCGGAGGCTCCACCCGTGTCGACCTCATCCTCGCAGCCCGCCACGCCCGCATCGCTCGATGCGTGGCTCGGCAAGACCGAAACGCTCGGCGACGACATCACCGCGTTCCCGCTGAACGCGCTGGCCGCCACGCTCGACCGCCCGTCGCCAGGCGACGTCGTGCCGCCGATGTGGCACTGGCTCTACTTCCTGCCGATCGCGCCGCTGGCCGAGCTCGGCCCGGACGGTCACCCGAAGCGCGGCGGCTTCCTGCCGCCGGTGCCGCTGCCGCGCCGCATGTGGGCCGGCGGCCGCCTGACGTTCCATGCGCCGCTGCGTGCGGGGCGGCGCGCGACGCGCGAATCGACGATCGCGAACATCGAGGACAAGACGGGCCGCAGCGGCCGGCTCGTGTTCGTGACGGTGCAACACCGGATCGAATCCGGCGGCGCGCTGTGCGTCGAGGAGGAGCACGACATCGTCTATCGCGACGCGCCGCAGCCAGGTGCTCCGGCACCGAAGCCGGTCGCGCCGCCCGCGGGCGAGACGTGGTCGCGCACGGTCACGGCCGACGCGGTGATGCTGTTTCGCTATTCGGCGTTGACCTTCAACGGCCATCGCATCCACTACGACCGCCGCTACGTGACGCAGGAAGAAGGCTATCCGGGGCTCGTCGTGCACGGCCCGCTGATCGCGACGCTGCTCGTCGATCTCGTGCACCGCGAACGGCCGGACGCGACGCTCGCGAGCTTCGCGTTCCGCGCGGTGCGCCCGACCTTCGATTCGGAGCCGTTCACGCTGTGCGGCAAGCCGTCGGACGACGGCCGCACGATCGAGCTGTGGGCGAAGGATCGCGACGGCTGGCTGACGATGCAGACCACCGCGACCCTCGCGTGACGTGATTCCTTCCTTTCCCTCATTCATCGACGACGGACATGCAGACGACGCAACACGACCCGTACCAGGACATCCGCGAAGCGGTGCGCGACCTGTGCAGCCACTTTCCCGGCGAGTATTTCCGCCAGATCGACGACGCGCGCGGCTATCCCGACGCGTTCGTCGACGCGCTGACGAAGGCCGGCTGGCTCGCCGCGCTGATTCCGCAGGAATACGGCGGCTCGGGGCTCGGCCTCACCGAGGCGTCGATCATCATGGAGGAGATCAACCGCGCGGGCGGCAACTCCGGCGCGTGCCACGGGCAGATGTACAACATGGGCACGCTGCTGCGCCACGGTTCGGCCGAACAGAAGCGCGCGTATCTGCCGAAGATCGCGAGTGGCGAGTTGCGCCTGCAATCGATGGGCGTGACCGAGCCGACCACCGGCACCGACACGACGAAGATCAGGACGACCGCCGAGCGACGCGGCGATCGTTACGTGATCAACGGGCAGAAGGTGTGGATCTCGCGCGTGCAGCATTCGGACCTGATGATCCTGCTCGCGCGCACGACGCCGCTCGCCGACGTGAAGAAAAAATCCGAAGGGATGTCGATCTTCGTCGTCGATCTGCGCGAGGCCATCGGCCACGGGCTGACGGTGCGGCCGATCCCGAACATGGTCAATCACGAGACCAACGAGCTGTTCTTCGACAACCTCGAGATTCCGGCCGACAACCTGATCGGCGAGGAGGGGCAGGGCTTCAAGTACATCCTCGACGGGCTGAACGCCGAGCGCACGCTGATCGCGGCCGAATGCATCGGCGATGGCTACTGGTTCATCGACAAGGTGTCGCAGTACGTGAAGGAGCGCGTCGTGTTCGGCCGCCCGATCGGGCAGAACCAGGGCGTGCAGTTCCCGATCGCGCGCGCGTTCGTGAACGTCGAGGCCGCGAGCCTGATGCGCTTCGACGCCGCGCGCCGGTTCGATGCGCACGCGCCGTGCGGCGCACAGGCGAACATGGCGAAGCTGCTCGCGGCCGACGCGTCGTGGGAGGCCGCGAACGCGTGCCTGCAATTCCACGGCGGCTTCGGCTTCGCGTGCGAATACGACGTCGAGCGCAAGTTCCGCGAAACGCGCCTGTACCAGGTCGCGCCGATCTCGACCAACCTGATCCTGGCCTACGTCGCGGAGCACCTCCTCGACCTGCCGCGCTCGTTCTGACGGAGGCCGACGATGCGACCCCTCGACGGCATCAAGGTAATCACCCTCGAACATGCGATCGCGGCGCCGTTCTGCACGCGCCAGCTCGCCGATCTCGGCGCGCGCGTGATCAAGATCGAACGGCCGGGCAGCGGCGATTTTGCGCGCGGCTACGACGAACGCGTGCACGGGCTGTCGTCGCACTTCGTGTGGGTGAACCGCTCGAAGGAGAGCCTGACGCTCGACGTCAAGCAGCCCGCTGCGGCGGCCGTGCTCGACGCGCTGCTCGCGGATGCCGACGTGCTCGTGCAGAATCTCGCGCCCGGTGCGGCCGAGCGTCTCGGGCTCGGCTACGACGCGTTGAAGCACACGCATCCGCGCCTGATCGTCTGCGACATCTCGGGTTACGGCGACGACGGCCCGTATCGCGACCGCAAGGCGTACGACCTGCTGATCCAGAGCGAAGCCGGGTTCCTGTCGATCACGGGCTCGCCCGGGCAACCGGCGAAGGCCGGCTGCTCGATCGCGGACATCGCGGCCGGCATGTACGCGTACACGAACATCCTGAGCGCGCTGCTGATGCGCGGCCGCACGGGCGCAGGGTGCCGGATCGACGTATCGATGCTGGAGAGCATGGTCGAGTGGATGGGCTACCCGCTCTACTACGCGATCGACGGGCAAAGCCCGCCCGCGCCGTCGGGCGCGTCGCACGCGACGATCTGTCCGTACGGCCCGTTCCCGGCCGGCGACGGCAAGACCGTGATGCTCGGGCTGCAGAACGAGCGCGAATGGAAGCTGTTCTGCGAGCAGGTGCTGCGGCAGCCGGCGCTCGCCGACGATCCGCGTTTCAACGCGAATTCGAAACGGCATGCGGCGCGCGACGCGGTCGATGCGCTGATCGTCGATGCGTTCGCGACGCTGACGGCCGCCGAAGTGATGCAGCGGCTCGACGCGGCCGGCATCGCGAACGCGCAGATGAACACGCTCGACGACGTATGGCGGCACCCGCAATTGCAGGCGCGCGAGCGTTGGCGCAGCGTCGACACGGCCGCGGGCCCGGTGCCCGCGCTGTTGCCGCCGGGGCTGCCCGCCGGCGTCGAGCCGCGCATGGATGCGGTGCCGGCGCTCGGCCAGCATACCGATGCGATCCTCGCCGAACTCGGCTACGACCGCGCGCGGATCGCTGCGCTGCGCGCGAACGGCACGATCTGATTCCGCTTTCACGACGACGATGACCCATCCGATTCCCGCCATTGCCACCGCCCCCGGCCGCACGCTCGCGACGTTCGCGTCGCAGCTGCGCTTCGACGCGATTCCCGCCGACGTCGTCGCGCGCACCGTCAACCTCTACGTCGACTGGCTCGGCTCCGCGCTGGCCGGCAAGGGCGCGCGCCCGGTCGAGACGATCGCGGCGTTCGCGCGCCGCGCGGGCGGCTCGCCCGGCGGGCCCGGCACGGCCGACGTGCTGATCGACCGCACGCCCGCGACACCGTACTTCGCGGCGATGACGAACGGCGCGGCATCGCATTTCGCGGAACAGGACGACGTGCACAACGGCGCGGTGTTTCATCCGGCGACCGTCGTGTTTCCGGTCGCGCTCGCGCTGGCGCAGGCCCGCGGCGCGAGCGGGCGCGACTTCATCGCGGCGGCGGTCGCCGGCTATGAAGTCGGCATCCGCGTCGGCGAGTTTCTCGGGCGTTCGCACTACAAGGTGTTCCATACGACCGGCACCGCCGGCACGGTGGCGGCCGCCGCGACGGCCGGGCGGCTGCTCGGGTTGCCGCCGGAACGGATGCTCGATGCGTTCGGCTCGGCCGGCACGCAGGCGAGCGGATTGTGGGAATTCCTGCGCGATGCGGCCGATTCGAAGCAGCTGCATACGGCGATGGCCGCCGCGAACGGGCTGATGGCGGCCGAGCTTGCGCGCGACGGGTTTCGCGGCGCCACGCGGATTCTCGAAGGCGCGCAGGGAATGGCGGCCGGCATGTCCACCGATGCGGACCCGGCCCGCCTGACCGACCGGCTCGGCGCGCGCTGGGCGACCGCGGAAACGTCGTTCAAGTATCACGCGTCGTGCCGCCACACGCATCCGGCCGCCGACGCGCTGCTCGCGGTGATGGCGCGCGAGCGGCTGGCGGCGGCGGACATCGGGACGGTCGTCACGCACGTGCACCAGGGTGCGCTCGACGTGCTCGGCGCGGTCACGGTGCCGAGCACCGTGCATCAGGCGAAGTTCAACATGGGCACCGTGCTCGCGCTGGCCGCGTTGCACGGGCACGCGGGCGTCGACGAATTCGAGCGCGATTACGCGGCTGCCCACGTCGCCGCGTTCCGCGACCGCGTGTCGATGGCGTTCGACGACGAAGTCGATCGCGCGTATCCGGCGCGCTGGATCGGCAAGGTCACGGTCACGACGCGCGACGGCCGCACGTTCACGGGCCGCGTCGACGAGCCGAAGGGCGATCCGGGCAACACGCTGTCGCGCGACGAGATCGCGCGCAAGGTACGCACGCTCGCCGCGTTCTCGGGCGCGGCGTCCGGCGCCGAGGTCGAGCGGCTCCTTGCCGACGCGTGGCAGGTCGCATCGTGCGATGCGATCGGCACGCTGTTTCCGGAGGCCTCGGCATGACGTCCGCGTCCGCCCGTTCGTGGCTGTTCGTTCCCGGCAATCGTCCGGAGCGCTTCGAGAAGGCGCGCGCGGCCGGCGCCGACGCGGTGATCGTCGATCTCGAGGATGCCGTGCCGCCGGACGGCAAGCCGGCGGCGCGCGATGCGGTCGTCGCGCAGCTCGATGCCGCGCGGCCCGTGTGGGTGCGCGTGAACGCGGCCGACACCGCATGGTTCGCCGACGACCTCGCGGCGCTCGCCGCGCATCCGGGCGTGGCTGGCGTGATGCTGCCGAAGTGCGACACGCGTGCGCAGGTGGACGCGGTGCTCGCGCATGCGCATCGCGCACTCGAACTGCTGCCGATCGTCGAGACGGCGACCGGCATCGCGGGGCTCGACCAGGTGTGTGCGGCGCCGCGCGTCGTGCGCGTGGCGTTCGGCACGCTCGATTTCCAGGTCGACCTCGGGATCGACGGCGACGGCGAAGCGCTGAACGCGTTCCGCTCGCGGATCGTGCTCGCGTCGCGGCTGGCGGGGATCGCGCCGCCGGTCGACGGCGTGTCGACGGTCATCGACGATCCGGCCGCGATCGAACGGCATGCGCGCTACGCGCGGGGCTTCGGCTTCGGCGGGAAACTGTGCATTCATCCCAAGCAGATCGATGCGGTGCACCGCGCGTATGCATGGACCGACGCGGAACAGGCGTGGGCGCGGCGCGTGCTCGATGCCGTCGACGCGAGCGGCGGTGCGGCCGTGGCGCTCGACGGCAGGATGGTCGACATGCCGGTGATCCTGAAGGCGCGGCGGATTCTGCGCGGGTAGGCGGCCCGCGACATGGGTCCGAACGATAAAGGTGCCGGATTCGTCTCCGTCCCGGGCACGTCGATTGCATCGCCCGCTTCGACCCGTAAGTCCTGCTTTCGCGCGCGATTGCACTAGGACAATATTTTCGGGGTGTCTTTCTGAGCGACCATGCGGAAGCCACGACGGAGACATCGAGATGGGACGGACGGAGGTATCGGCAGGCTGGCGCGACGCGATCGGCGCGGTGCACGGCATCGAGTCGAAATACAAGCGGCTCGTGAAGGCGATCGCCAGCGACATCGAGAACGGCGCGCTCGCGCCGGGCGCCCGGCTCGCGCCGCAGCGCGACGTCGCATCGAGCCTCGGCGTCAGCGTGCAGACCGTCACCAATGCGTACAAGGAGCTGGAGCGCCAGGGGCTGATCCGCTGCGAGGTCGGCCGCGGCAGCTTCGTGGCCGCGCGCGTGACCGAATCGATGTCGAACTACATCCTCGATACGACCGAGCGCGAACTGGTCGACTTCTCGATCGCCCGCATCGTGCACACGCCGGAGCACGATGCCGCGTGGCGCGGCGTGTGCGCGGCGCTGGCCGGCACCGACGACCAGCCGTGGATCCGCTCGTTCCGGCCGATCGCCGGGCTGGATGCGCATCGCGACGCCGGCGCCGCGTGGCTCGCGTCGCTGAACATGCCGGTGCACCGCGAATCGCTGCTGGTCACGAACGGCGCGGCGCACGGGATCTTTCTCGCGCTCGCGTCGATCGTCGGGCCGGGTGATACCGTGTTGTGCGAGAGCCTGACCGATCACGGCGTGATCGGCTCCGCGAACGTGCTCGGTTTTACGCTGAAGGGGCTCGAGATGGACGAGCACGGCATCCGTCCCGAACATTTCGAGGAGATGTGCGACGGCGAGCGGATCAGCGCGCTCGTCTGCACGCCGACCCTCAATAACCCTACCGTGTCGATGATGACCGAGTCGCGGCGGCGCTCGATCGCGCGCATCGCGACGCGCTACGGCGTGTACGTGATCGAGGACGACGTGTACGGTCCGCTGCCCGAGAAGACGGGCACGCCGATCGCGAGCCTGATTCCGGAGCTCGGCTTCTACTGCACGAGCATGACGAAATCGGTGCTGACCGGATTGCGCACCGGCTATCTCGCGATGCCGCGGCGGCTCGCGTTGCGCGTCGAGAGCGTGCTGCGCGTGAGCAGCTGGATGGCGACGTCGCCGATCGCGGAGATCGCGACGCGCTGGATCGCCGACGGCACCGCGCGGCGGCTCGTCGAACTGCAGCGCCAGCGGCTCGCCGTGCGTCAGGAGATGGTGAAGGCCGCGCTGGGGCCGTATGTGCTCGGTGCGCACCCGAACGCGCTGTCGGCCTGGCTGCGCGTGCCCGACTACTGGCAGGCCGAGCGGATCGTGCGCGAATTGCGCACCCGCAAGATCGCGGTGACGTCGCCCGATCCGTTTCTCGTCGGCGGCACGGAGCGGCCGAACGCGGTGCGCGTGTGCATCGGCGCCGAAACCTCCGATGCCGCGTGCAACGCGGCGCTCGAAACGATCGCCGGCGTGTTCGAACAGTATCCGCACCTGAACGATTTCCACTGAACCGGCGGCGCTGCCGCGATGTCGCGCGCAATGTATCAGGACATTCGAAAGCGCGATTTGGAACATTAGACTGGATCGCATCACATTCGTCGCGAGGCGTGCGTTCCATGTCTTTCCTGTCGCTGTCCGACGTCTATCGCGCGCGCCGCCGCCTCGCCGGGCGCGCCGACGGTACGCCGCTCGTCGCGTCCGCCGCGCTGTCCGCGCGGGTCGGCGCCCCCGTTCATCTGAAGCTCGAAACGCTGCAGCCGACCGGCAGCTTCAAGCTGCGCGGCGCGACCAACGCGCTCGCGGAACTTGCCGCGCAGCGCGTGACGCGCGTGGTCACCGCGTCCACCGGCAACCACGGCCGCGCGGTCGCGCATGCGGCACGCGCGCTCGGCATCGACGCGGCCGTCTGCATGTCGTCGCTCGTGCCGGCCAACAAGGTCGACGCGGTCGCGGCGCTCGGCGCGCGCGTGGTGATCGTCGGCGACAGCCAGGACGACGCGCAGGTCGAAGCGCGGCGGCTGGTGCGCGACGAAGGCTACGCGTACGTGCCGCCGTTCGACGATCCGCGCATCATCGCCGGCCAGGCGACGATCGGCGTCGAGATTCTGGAAGCGCTGCCCGATACCGCGACGCTCGTCGTGCCGCTGTCGGGCGGCGGCCTGTTTAGCGGCGTCGCGTTTGCCGCGAAGGCGATCCGGCCGCCGATCGAGGTGATCGGCGTCTCGATGGCGCGCGGCGCCGCGATGCATGCGAGCCTCGCGGCCGGCCGCCCGGTCGACGTCGACGAGCAGCCGACGCTGGCCGATTCGCTCGGCGGCGGCATTGGCCTCGACAACCGCTACACGTTCGACATGACGCGCGCGCTGGCCGACGACGTCGTGCTGCTCGACGAGCCGTCGATCGCGCGCGGCATCGCGCATGCGTATCGGGAAGAACGGCTCGTCGTCGAAGGCGCCGGCGCGGTCGGCCTCGCCGCATTGCTGGACGAGCGGATCGTGCGCCGCGATCGCGGCGGCCCGATCGTGGTCGTCGTGAGCGGCGCGAACATCGACATGGCCGCGCATCGCCGGCTCGTTTCGGAGCACTGACATGGCCCATCCCGTCACGTTGCTCGGCCAGGCGCAATTGCGTGCGCTGGTGTCGCTCGATCTCGCCGCGATCGACCAGGTCGAGGCCGCGTTCGCGTCGCTCGCGACCGACGCCGTCGTGATGCCGCCGATCCTGAATCTCGCGCTGCCGGCGCGCCACGCCGAAGTGGACGTGAAGACCGCGTACCTGCCGCGCTTCGACAGCTTCGCGATCAAGGTCAGCCCCGGCTTCTTCGACAATCCGTCGCTCGGGCTGCCGAGCCTGAACGGGCTGATGCTCGTGCTGTCGGCCCGCACCGGCGTGACCGAGGCCGTGCTGCTCGACAACGGCTACCTGACGGCCGTGCGCACCGCGGCGGCCGGCGCCGTGGCCGCGCGCCGGCTCGCGCGCGCCGATGCGCACCGCGCGGCGATCATCGGTGCGGGCGAGCAGGCGCGGTTGCAACTCGCCGCGCTGAGGTTGGTGCGCGACATCACCCACGTGACGGTGTGGGCGCGCGACACCGCGCGGGCCGCGCAGTTCGCGGCCGACGTGCGCGCGGCGCACGGCATCGATGCGACGGTCGCGCGCTCGGTGCATGCGGCGCTGGCCGACGCGGACATCGCGGTGACGACCACGCCGAGCCGCGCGCCGCTCGTGCACGCGGAGGACTTGCATCCCGGGCTGCACGTGACGGCGATGGGTTCGGACGCCGATTACAAGACCGAACTCGCGCCGTCGGTGTTCGGCGCGGCACGCTATTTCTGCGACCGGCTGCAGCAGACCCGCGTGGCCGGCGAGCTCGCGCATGCGATCGCGGCTGGCGTGGTCGCGGCCGATGCGGTGTTTCCGGAGCTCGGCGAAATCATCGCCGGCCGGCGCGAAGGCCGCACGCATCGCGACGACATCACGATCTGCGACCTGACCGGCACCGGCGCGCAGGACACCGCGATCGCCGTGCTCGCGCTGCAGCGCGCCCGCGCGGCCGAAGCGGGCACGATTTTTCACAACGACCTCACGACTTGAGAGGAGACAGATGGCCGCAGTCATCGAAACCAACGAAGCCGCGCCGCGTCTCGCGTTCGCGCGCAGCGAATATGCTGCGCGGATCGCGAAGACGCGTGCGGCGATGGAGCGGGCCGGCATCGACCTGCTGATCGTCACCGACCCGACCAACATGGGCTGGCTGACCGGCTATGACGGCTGGTCGTTCTACGTGCACCAGTGCGTGCTGCTTGCACTGGACGGCGAACCCGTGTGGTTCGGCCGCAGCCAGGACGCGAACGGCGCGAAGCGCACCGCGTTCATGGCGCACGAAAACATCGTCGGCTACCCCGATCATTACGTGCAGTCGAGCGCGCGCCATCCGATGGATTACCTGTCGACCGAGGTGATCGCGGCACGCGGCTGGAGCACGCTGCGCATCGGCGTCGAGCTCGACAACTACTACTTCAGCGCGGCGGCGTACGCGTCGCTGCAGCGGCATCTGCCGGGCGCGCGCTGGGTCGATGCGACCGCGCTCGTCAACTGGCAGCGCGCGGTGAAGTCCCCGCGCGAGATCGAGTACATGCGCGTGGCCGCCCGCATCGTCGAACGGATGCACGCGCACATCGTCGAGACGATCGAGCCGGGCATGAAGAAAAGCGACCTGGTCGCGCAGATCTATGCGACCGGGATCGGCGGCGCGGACGGCTTCGGCGGCGACTATCCGGCGATCGTGCCGCTGTTGCCCACCGGCGCGGATGCTGCCGCGCCGCACCTGACCTGGGACGACTCGACGTTCGCGCGCGGCGCCGGCACGTTCTTCGAGATCGCCGGCTGCTACCGCCGCTATCACTGCCCGCTGTCGCGCACCGTCTATCTCGGCAAGCCGCCCGCGCACTTCATCGAAGGCGAGCGCGCGGTGGTCGAGGGCATCGAGGCCGGGCTCGCGGCAGCGAAGCCGGGCAACGTGTGCGAGGACATCGCGAACGCGTTCTTCGCGGTGCTGCGCCGCGCGGGCATCGAGAAGGACAGCCGCTGCGGCTATCCGATCGGTGCAAGCTATCCGCCCGACTGGGGCGAGCGCACGATGAGCCTGCGTCCGGGCGACCGGACGGTGCTCGAACCCGGCATGACGTTCCATTTCATGCCGGGGCTGTGGCTCGACGACTGGGGGCTGGAGATCACGGAAAGCATCCTGATCACTGAGACCGGCGTCGAGACGTTCTGCAACGTGCCGCGCAAGCTGTTCGTGAAGGAGTAGGGCGATGCGTGCTTCCCCGATTACGCCGACCGTCGATTTCGACGCGGACGGCGAACAGCACGGCTTCCTGAAGCTGCCTTACTCGCGCGACGATTCCGCGTGGGGCGCGATCATGATTCCGGTGACCGTCGTGAAGCGCGGCGACGGGCCGACGGTGTTGCTGACCGGCGGCAACCACGGCGACGAATACGAGGGGCCGGTCGCGCTGTCGAAGCTCGCCGGTTCGCTGAAGGCGGCCGACGTGACCGGCCGCGTGATCGTCGTGCCGTTCATGAACTATCCGGCGTTCCGCGCCGGCTGCCGCACGTCGCCGATCGATGCCGGCAACCTGAACCGCAGCTTCCCGGGCCGGCCGGACGGCACCGTGACCGAGAAGATCGCCGATTACTTCCAGCGCCACCTGCTGCCGCTCGCGACGCACGTGCTCGACATTCACGCGGGCGGGCGCACGCTCGACTTCGTGCCGTTCGCGGCGATTCACGTGCTGGAGGATCGCGAGCAGGAAGCGCGCTGCGAGCGTGCGATGCGCGCGTTCGGCGCGCCGTATTCGATGCGCATGCTGGAACTCGACAGCGTCGGTCTCTACGACAGCGCGGCCGAGGAAGCCGGCAAGGTGTTCGTGTCGACCGAGCTGGGCGGCGGCGGCACGTCGACGGCGGCGAGCGTCGCGATCGCCGAGCGCGGCGTGTACGGATTTCTCGCGCATGCGGGCGTGATCGCGAAGGACGTCGTGGACGGCAACGCGCCACGTACGACGACGCTGCTCGACATGCCGGACGGTTCGTGCTTCACGACGAGCGAGCATCACGGGCTGCTCGAGATGTGCCGCGATCTCGGCACCGAGGTCGACGCCGGCGACGTGCTCGCGCGCGTGCACGCCGTCGACCGCACGGGCGTCGCGCCGGTCGAATACGTCGCGCGGCGGCGCGGGCTGCTCGCGGCCCGGCACTTCCCGGGCATCGTACAGCCCGGCGACACGGTCGCGGTGGTGGCCGACATCGTCGAGCGCAACATTCCGGTGGCCGTATGAGGACGCGCACGACGTGATCAAGCTCGACCGATACGACCTCGCGATCTTACGCCTGCTCGAGCGCGACGGGCGCATCACGAAGTCGAAGCTCGCCGAGGCCGTGAACCTGTCGATTTCGCCGGCATGGGAGCGCGTGCGCAAGCTGGAGGAAAGCGGCGTGATTCGCGGCTATCGCGCGGACGTCGACTGGATCGGCGCGTTCTCGGGCAGCCGCATCGTCGTCGAGGTGACGCTGTCGCGGCACACCGCGCCCGACATGCGGCGCTTCGAGGATCGCGTGGCCGCGGCACCCGAGGTCGCGCAGTGCTACGCGACGGGTGGCGGCGTCGACTACGTGCTGCACGTGGTCGCGCGCGACATCGACCATTACCAGCGCTTCATCGATGCGCTGCTGATGGAAGACCTCGGCATCGAGCGCTACTTCACGTACATCGTGACGAAGGTCGTGAAGTGCGCATCCGGCGGCGCGCCGGACTGGCTGTAAAAGTTCGCGCCGACGCGCGGCAATACGGAAAAAACCGGCATTTCCGGCCGTGCAAACCGAAATTTCCGCATGCGCCGGCGCGACACAATGAAGTCCGTGCCCACCAACGAGGAGACGCAGCATGCTGCCCGGACACCCCGTTCTGTTCAAGTCGACCTGCTATGTCGACGGTCGCTGGATCCACAGCGACAGTGCCGCGACGGTCGCCGTCGTGAACCCCGCGGACCAGGCCGTGATCGGCCACGTGCCGATGCTCGAACGCGCACAGATCGTCGCGGCCGTCGACGCCGCGCAGCGCGCGTACGAGACCTGGCGCTGGACGCCGCAAGCGGTGCGCAGCGCGGCGTTGCTGCGCTGGCATGCGCTGATCCTGCGTCACGTCGACGATCTGGCCGCGCTGCTGTCGCTGGAACAGGGCAAGCCGCTGGCCGAAGCGCGCGGCGAGATCCGCTATGCGGCGAGCTTCGTCGAATGGTTCGCGAGCGAGGCGAAACGCGTCGCGGGTCGCACGATCCCGACGCATATCGACGGCGCGCATCTCGGCACCGTGATGGAGCCGGTCGGCGTCGCCGCGCTGATCACGCCGTGGAATTTCCCGGCCGCGATGATCACGCGCAAGGCGGCGGCCGCGATCGCGGTCGGGTGCGCCGTGGTCGTGAAGCCCGCGCACGAAACGCCGTTCTCGGCGCTCGCGCTCGCGCAACTCGCTGACGAGGCCGGCTTGCCGGCCGGCGTGTTCAACGTCGTGCTCGGCGAACCGCAGATGGCGATGGAAACGCTGGTCGGCGATGCGCGCGTGCGTGCGGTGAGCTTCACCGGCTCGACGCGCGTCGGCCGGCTCGTGACCGAAACCGCCGCGAAGGCCGGCATCCGCAAGATCGCGCTCGAACTGGGCGGCAATGCGCCGTTCATCGTGACCGAGGATGCGGACGTCGACCAGGCGGTACAGGTTGCCGTCGGCGCGAAGTTCCAGACGTCCGGCCAGGACTGCTGCGCGGCGAACCGGATGCTCGTCGCCCGACCGCTGTACGACACGTTCGTCGAACGGTATGCGCACGCGGTGCGGGCGCTGAAGACGGGCCCCGCGTTCGAGCCGGGCGTGGACATCGGTCCGTTGATGCACCAGGCCGCGTTCGACGCGACCGTGGCGCGGGTCGAGGATGCGCGGGCACGCGGCGCACGCATCGTCGCGGGCGGCCGGCCGCACGCGCTCGGTGGCTGGTTCTACGAGCCGACCGTGATCGCGGATGCCGCGCCCGGCATGCGCGTGGTCGACGAGGAAAACTTCGCGCCGATCTCGGCCGTCAGCGCGTTCGACACGCTCGACGAAGCGGTCGAAACGGCCAACGACACCGAGTACGGCCTCGCCGCGTACGTGTGCGCGACCCGCATCGACACGATCTTCCAACTGGTGCGGCGGCTCGATTTCGCGATGGTGTCGGTCAACGGCGTGAAATTCACCGGTGCGCCGATCCCGTTCGGCGGGATGAAGGCGTCGGGCCTCGGGCGCGAAGGCGGCGCCGAAGGCTTCGAGCTGTTCACGGAAACCAAGTACTTCTGCCTCGGCAATCTCGGCCTGCCTGTTGCGGCGACGGCCTGACCCATTCAAAGGAGCTCATCATGACGAAATCGATCGACGCACTGCTGCGCGAGGACCGTGCCCACTTCATGCACCCGTCGACGCACGCATACGACCACGAGACCGGCGCGCTGCCGGGCAAGATCGTGCGCGGCGGCGAAGGCATCCGCATCGAGGATCACCAGGGCAAGCGCTACATCGACGCGTTCGCCGGCCTCTATTGCGTGAACATCGGCTATGGCCGCACCGAAGTGGCCGACGCGATGTACGAACAGGCGAAGCAGCTCGCGTACTACCACACGTACGTCGGCCACGCGTCGGACGCGATCATCGAGTTGTCGTCGCGGATCATCGACTGGTCGCCGGCGGGGATGAAGAAGGTCTATTACGGGATGTCGGGTTCCGACGCGAACGAGACGCAGGTCAAGATCGTCTGGTACTACAACAACGTGCTCGGCCGCCCGAACAAGAAGAAGATCATCTCGCGCGAGCGCGGCTATCACGGCTCGGGCATCGTGACGGGCAGCCTCACGGGCCTGCCGAGCTTTCACCAGCATTTCGACCTGCCGATCGACCGCGTGAAGCATACGGTGTGTCCGCACTGGTATCGCAAGGCGCCGGCCGGCATGAGCGAGGCGCAGTTCGTCGCGTACTGCGTCGACGAGCTCGAGAAGCTGATCGCCCGCGAGGGCGCCGATACGGTCGCCGCGTTCATCGCGGAGCCGGTGATGGGCACGGGCGGCATCATCGAACCGCCGGCCGGCTACTGGCCCGCGATCCAGGCCGTGCTGCGCAAGCACGACATCCTGCTGATCTCCGATGAAGTCGTGTGCGGGTTCGGGCGGCTCGGCTCGAAGATGGGCGCGCAGCACTTCGGGATCGAGCCCGACCTGATTACGGTCGCGAAAGGGCTGACGAGCGCGTATGCGCCGCTGTCGGGCGTGATCGTCGGCGAGAAGGTGTGGGACGTGATCGCGCGCGGCTCGCAGGAACACGGGCCGATGGGGCACGGCTGGACGTATTCCGGTCATCCGGTATGCGCGGCCGCCGCGCTCGCGAACCTCGCGATCCTCGAGCGCGAGAACCTGGTCGGCAACGCGGCCGACGTCGGCGGCTACTTCGGCGCGAAGCTGCGCGACGCATTCGGCGCGCATCCGCTCGTCGGCGAGGTGCGCAGCGTCGGCATGCTGGCCGCGCTCGAATTCATGGCCGACAAGGACGCGCGCACGCCGTTCGATCCCGCGCTGAAGATCGGTGCGCAGGTGTCGGCGGCCGCGTTGCAGCGCGGCGTGATCGCGCGGGCGATGCCGCACGGCGACATTCTCGGCTTTGCGCCGCCGCTCGTGATGACGCGTGCGGAGGCTGACGAGATCGTCGCGATCGTCAAGGATGCGGTGGACGAGGTCGCCGAGCGGAACCTGTCGGCCGTCGCGTGACGTTCGAGCGGTGCTGATGCGCGCCTCGGCGCGCGAGCTGACGCCGCCGCATGCAATGAACTGAACCCCAAAAGTTGGACGCCAACTTTTGGGTTTTTTTCATGGCGAGATATACCGAGCAGTTCAAGCTATCGGTAGTGAAGCGGTGCATCGGGGGGGAAGCCATACGCGCGGTGGCGCGAACGCATGGCTTGAGTCACTCGACGGTTTCCCAGTGGTACGCCACATACCAGGCTCATGGTAAGGACGGCGTGCGTAGGAAGTACAACTCATACGATGTGGCGTTCAGGCTCAAAGTTGTTCAGCACATGCGCGAGCATGGCGTGTCGAGCAAGGAAGCGGCGGCGCGGTTCAATATTCGCAATCCGAGCGCGGTGCTCGAATGGGCTCGCCGCTATGATGATGGTGGTTTGACTGCCCTCGCGCCGAGGCCCAAAGGCCGCCGCCCAACCGCAATGCCAAAAACACCGCCTGCTCAGCCTCTGAACCCTACCGATGGCACGGATACCCGTACCCGCGAGGACCTGCTTCAGGAACTGAACTACCTGCGCATGGAGAACGCGTATCTAAAAAAGCTGAGGGCCTTGGTTCAGGCGCAGGCTGTACCGCGCAAAAAGCGCAAATAGTGCTTGAGCTAAGGCAACAATTCCCGCTGGCTGGCTTGCTCCGGGTGGCCGGACTGGCTCGCAGCACGTTTTATTACCAGTGCAAGGCGCTGGCCGCTCCCGATCGACATGCGAGTGTGAAAGCGAAAATTCGAGCACTGTTCGAGCAGCACAAGGGGCGCTATGGCTATCGACGCATCACGCTGGCGCTGCGCCGTCTGGGGCAGATGATTAACCACAAGACGGTTGCACGCCTGATGCGCAAGATGCAGTTGAAGTCCTGCGTGCGGGTCAAGAAGTACCGTGCGTATAGGGGCAACACGTGCAAGACGGCCCCGCATCTGCTCCAGCGCCAGTTCCATGCCGCCCGTCCGAACGAGAAGTGGGTTACCGACATCACCGAGTTCAGCGTAGGTGGCCAAAAGCTGTATCTGTCACCAGTGCTGGATCTGTACAACGGGGAGATCATCGCGTACCAGACGCATACTCGGCCAGCCTTCCAGATGGTTACTGACATGTTGCGCAAGGCTTTGCGTCGCCTGCAACCCGACGAAAGACCCATGTTGCACTCTGATCAAGGCTGGCATTATCAAATGCCCGGCTGGCGGCTCATGCTCGAGCAACGCTCGTTGGCGCAAAGCATGTCGCGTAAAGGCAATTGCTTGGACAACGCTGCCATGGAAAGCTTCTTCGGCACGCTGAAATCCGAGTTCTTCTACTTGAACCACTTCAGCAGCATTGAACAGCTACGCATCGGCTTGAAGCGCTACATCCGGTACTACAATCACGAGCGCATCAAGCTCAAACTGAAAGGGCTGAGTCCTGTGCAATACAGGACTCAGCCTCATCCGGCCTAGCCGGTAACCGTCCAACTTCGTGGGTTCAGTTCAGCAAATGCGGCGGCGTTTTTTCTTGCCGGTACGGATACGGTTCGAGCAAACCGTCAGTGCATCGCCTGCGGTGCGCGTCGGCTACCGATCGTCACTCAGTAATCCCACACGACCGGCACGAAACGGAATCCGTCGCCGTTTCGCGCAACATGGCCGATGGACGGGAACGCGACATGGGCGGCGGCCAGCAGCGCGCCGGTGTCGGCCGCTTCGTTGAACAGCGCGAGACGCACGTCGACCGCCGCGTCCGGATCGTGTTCGAAGCCGTTTTGCCAGTCGGGGTGGTCGAAGTTCACTTCGAAAATCGCGTCGCCCGCGAACGTCAGCTTTTCCCCGTTCGATGCGACGTCGACCACGCAGTGCCCCGGCGTATGTCCGCCCGTCACCCGCGCCGACACACCCGCGGCGACTTCCACGGTGCGATCGAACTGCACGATGTTTTCGCCGTAGAGTGCCATGAACCGCGCTGCGGCCTTGCGCAGCGCGGGCGGCACGGTTTCCGGCATCACCGTCTTGCTGAAGTCCGGATTCTCCCAGAACGCCACTTCCGCGGCCGATACGTGAATGCGGACGTCGGGGTTCAGCTTCGCCTTGACGCCGTCGACGTTCAGCCCGCCGACGTGATCCATGTGCATGTGTGTGATCACGATATCGGTGATCGCGGCCAGGTCGATGCCGGCCGATTCAAGGCGCATCACCGAGCGCCCGGCGCGCGTGAAGTATTCGAAACCGTCGCCCACGCCCGAGTCGATCAGGATCAGGCGATCGGCGCTGCGCACGAGCGCGATGTTGAGCGCCCAGTCGAACATGTCGCGTTGCAGGAAACGGCCGTCGAACCACGCATTGCGGTCTGTTTCGCTCACGTTGGTGGACATGGTGGAAGTCGGCAGCGGCAACACGCCGTCGCTGATCAGTACGACGTCGACTGCGCCGATGCGCACGGCGTAGCGGGACGAAACGAGCTCGCCCGAACCTTCGTGGCCCAGACAGGCGACAACCGGCTGGACGTTGCGGATGGGTGCGTTCATGTTCAGTAATCCTGTTCGTCGAGTGAGGGAGTCCGCACTGCGCGGTGCAGAGCGGTTCGCGAGCGCGATCGTGAAGGTCGCGCTTCGGTGCGCCCGGATTCCGATCGAGCGTGTCAGCGATTGTAGTGACGGCCCGCACCCGCCGACAGCGCCGCACGGGGGCACATCGTGTTGTCCGGACGACAACAATCCGGCGGCGGTTTCGGTCGCCCGAAATGCACATCGCCCGCCGTCCGTGGCCGGACGGCGGGCGATGCGATGGATGCCGTTTATGGGAAGCCGGGCGCCGCCGGCGCGCGGGTCAGCCCGGCTGACCGGGAAGCGTGTCCCCGCGCAGCGAACACCCGCGCGTCTCGATCACCGCCAGCAGCGCGATCAACCCGACCGCGCACGCAGCCATCATGTAGTACGCGGGAATCAGCGCGTTGCCGGTCTTGCCGATCAGCCAGTCGTTGACGATCGGCGCGGTGCCGCCGAACAGCGACGTCGACACGTTGTACGCGATCGCCATGCCCGCATAGCGGACGTGGGTCGGGAACATCGCCGGGAACATCGCGGAAATGGTGGCGAGCTGCGGCACGTACAGCACGCCGAGCACCGCGAAGCCGATGAACGCGCCGAGCGGACCGTGCGTCATCAGCGTGAACATCGGCACGGCCGCGACGAACAGCCCGACGAGCGAGATCCACCACATCGTCTTGCGGCCGACGCGATCGGACAGCCAGCCGGCGAACGGCAGCAGCACCATCATCGCGAGCATGCCGATCAGCGGAATCAGCAGCGACATGTTCTCGCTGACGCCGAGTTCCTTGTGCATGTAGGTCGGCATGTATGCAAGCAGCACGTAGTTGACGACGTTCAGCGCGACGACGAGCCCGCCGAGCAGCACCAGCGGCTTCGCATAGCGCACCAGCAGCAGCCGGATCGGCAGCGCGGCCGTCGCACTTTGCTCGCGGCGGTGTGCCTGTTCCTCGAGTTCGCGGAACACCGGCGTTTCCTCCAGGCGCGAGCGCAGGTAGAAGCCGATCAGGCCGAGCGGCGCGGCGACCAGGAACGGCAGGCGCCAGCCCCACGCATGCATCGCCGAATCGCCGAGCAGCAGTGCGAAGCCGAGCATCAGGAACGCACCGAGCGAGAAGCCGGCGAGCGTCGCGAATTCGAGGAAGCTGCCGCACAGGCCGCGCCGCGAATCGGGTGCGTATTCGGCGATGAAGGTTGCTGCACCGCCGTATTCGCCGCCGGTCGAGAAGCCCTGCACCATGCGCAGCACGATCAGCGCGGCCGGTGCGAGCCAGCCGGCCGTCGCATAGCTCGGCAGCACGCCGACGAGCAACGTCGCGCCCGACATCGTCAGCACCGTCAGCGCGAGCACGCGCTTGCGGCCGAGCCGGTCGCCGAGCGGGCCCCAGAACAGGCCGCCGAGCGGGCGGATCAGGAACGAGATCGCGAACGTGCCGAGTGCGAACAGCGTCGCGCTCGCGGTGTTGCCGGGAAACAGCGCGGCGGAAATGTACGCGAGGCCGTACGCGTAAATACCGTAATCGAACCATTCGGTCGCATTGCCGAGGGCGGCGGCCGCGATCGCGACCCGCGGCAGACTGTGCGGCTCCTCGCCGCGTGGGTGGTCGCATCGTCGGGAATCGACGACGCGGCGGAAACGGAAGTCCACGATGGCACGTATCGCATGAGGGATCCTCGCTATCAGCATGCGCCCGGGCGGGCGCCGACGAGGATCAAAGTAATCCCGCCAATTCGCGATGCCCGATGTCATAGGACGATGTGGGGATCGGGGTTTTCCCGTGGCGGGGCGGCCCGTGTGGCGGCGGGCCGGATGCTCAGGACCGCGTATCGGCCGACGGCAGCAGCGCGGCGAAACGGTCGGCGAGCGTCGGGCGCGACCGTGCGGGCCAGATCGCGCTGAGTTCGAAATTCGGCAGCGCGGCGCCGTCGCGGATCGGGCTGTATGCGACCCCGTCGAACGCGAACGCGTGGATCGACGTCGGCAGCAGCGATACGCCGCAGCCGGCGGCCACGCATGCGACGACCGTCAGCGTGCGGTTCACGTCGAGCACGATGTCGACCGGATGTCCGGCCTGGCGGAACGCGCTGAGGATACCGGCGCGGATCAGCGGCAGTTGATCGTGCGGAAACCACACGAGGCCGGCCGCGGCCAGATCGGCCCAGCGTCACCGTGCCGTCGGGCTGGCGCGGGAACGCCTTCGGCAGCACCGCGACGAGTGGATCGCGCCGGATCAGTTGCTCGCGGCATCCGGCCGTTCACCGCGACCGGCGTATGCAGCAGCCCGATGTCGATTTCGCCGCGCTCGAGCGCGATCGCCTGCTCGGCATTGCTCATCTCGCGCATCACCAGCTCGACGTCGGGCGCGCTTTCGCGCAGCGCACGGATCGCGCGCGGCAGCGTGTCGAACAGCGCCGCGCTGACGAAGCCGATGGTCAGGCGCCCGGCGCGCTGCGCGCCGATTTCGCCCGCCCGGTGCGCGGCCGCGTCGAGCCGCGCGACGCTCAGGCGCAGATCGTCGACCATCGCGAGCCCGGCCGGCGTGAGCGTCGCGCCGCGCCGCGACCGGTCGAACAGCCGGACCCCCAGCTCCTTTTCCATCCGGTTCAGCGCCTGGCTGAGCGCCGGCTGCGCAATGCCCAGCTCGCTGGCGGCGCGCGTAAAGCTGCCGGAATCCGCGATCGCGAGGAAGTAGCGGACGTGCCTGATTTCCATAAGCGTGTGTTATGAATAATTATTCGAAACATAGTAGCGAATTATCCAAATGATTCATAGGATGCACATCGGGCGTCGTCGAACCCGGCCGCGCCTCCGATAGCGGCGCGCTCAGGCGACGCACGGCGACGACACGAGGAGACCTCCGTTGACCTGGATGCGCGAACTCTCGACGACCGAACGGCGCACGTTGCGCGGCTGCTTTGCCGGCTGGGCGCTCGACGGGCTCGACACGCAGATGTTCAGCCTCGTGATCCCGGCGCTGCTCGCGACCTGGAGCATCGGCAAGGGGCAGGCCGGCCTGATCGGCGGCGCGACGCTCGTGTCGGGCGCGCTCGGCGGCCTGCTGGCCGGCGCGATCGCGGATCGCTACGGGCGCGTGCGGGCGCTGCAGATCACCGTGTGCTGGTTCTCCGCCTTCACGTTCCTCAGCGCGTTCGCGCAGAACTTCGAGCAGTTGCTGGTGCTGAAGGCGTTGCAAGGGCTCGGCTTCGGCGGCGAATGGACCGCGGGCGCGGTACTGCTCGCGGAGACGGTCGGCGCGCGCCATCGCGGCAAGGCGATGGGCGTCGTGCAGAGCGCGTGGGGATTCGGCTGGGGCGCGGCGGTGCTGCTGTACATGATCGTGTTCGCGTGGCTGCCGTCCGAGTGGGCGTGGCGCGTGCTGTTCGCGATCGGCGCGCTGCTGCGCTGCTGGTGCTGTATATCCGCCGCGCGATTTCCGAGCCGCCGCGCGCGACGGCCTGCGCCCGCGCACGGGGACGATGCGCCGACGGTGGGCATCTTCGACCGGTCGGTGCTGCGCACGACGGTGGTCGGCGGCCTGATCGGCGTCGGCGCGCACGGCGGCTATCACGCGATCACGATCTGGCTGCCGACCTACCTGAAGACCGAGCGGCACCTGTCGGTGCTCGGCACCGGCACGTATCTCGCGGTCGTGATCGTCGCGTTCATCTGCGGCTGTTTCCTGAGCGCGTATTTGCAGGACCGGATCGGCCGGCGTCGCAACGTGATGCTGTTCGCCGCGTGTTGCGCGGTGATGGTGAACCTGTACGTGTTCCTGCCGCTGAACGACGTCGCGATGCTGCTGCTCGGGTTCCCGCTCGGGTTGTGCTCGGCCGGCATCCCGGCGACGCTCGGCACGCTGTTCAACGAGCTGTATCCGCAAAACGTGCGCGGCCGCGGCGTCGGGTTCTGCTACAACTTCGGCCGCATCGTGTCGGCGGGCTTTCCGGTGCTGGTCGGGCGGATGGGCGAATCGCTGCCGCTCGGCACGGCGCTCGGCATCGACGCGGGCATCGCGTACGGGCTCGTCGTGATCGCGGTGTGGTTCCTGCCGGAAACGCGCGGGCGCCGTCTGCCCGACGCGGCTGCCGGGCCGGGCGCCGACGACGACGCGCGCGCCGGCGCATCGCTGTAGTTTTCGTCCTTCGTTCATTCCGTCGCCCTGTCGCCCGCTGCCGGGCCGGGCACCTCTTGCAGGCAAGTCGTCATGGATCGAGCAGTCAATCCGCCGGTCGAACCGGTTTCAGCGGCGCCGGATACGGCCGCGTGGTACGCGTCATCGACGGCCGTCGCGGCGGTCGACGCCCATGCGCACGTGTTTGCGCGCGGTCTGCCGCTCGCGCCGGTCGTGCGCCATGCGCCCGACGATGCGTCGCTCGACGCGTACGTCGCGCATCTCGCCGCACACGGCATCACGCACGCGGTGCTGGTGCAGCCGAGCTTTCTCGGCACCGACAATACGTTCTTCGTCGACGTGCTGCGGCGCTACCCGAGCCGCTTTCGCGGCGCGTCGCGGTCGTCGATCCGGTGATCGACGACGACGCGCTCGCCGCGCTCGACCGCGCGGGCGTCGTGGGCATGCGGCTCAATCTGGTCGGCCTGCCGATTCCGGATTTCGGCACGCGGGTGTGGCGCGCGCTGTTCGCACGCATCAACGCGCTCGGCTGGCATGTCGAGATTCATCGCGACGCGGCCGACCTGCATGCGATCGCCGCGAGCCTGCTTGCGCAATCGTGCACGCTCGTGATCGACCATTTCGGCCGCCCGTCGCCGGCGCTCGGCGAACGCGATCCGGCTTCCGTCATCTGCTGTCGCTTGCCGATACCGGGCGCGTGTGGGTCAAGCTGTCGGCCGCGTACCGGAACAGCCTGACCGGCGACGGCACCGACACCGCGCTCGGCGCGGCGCAGGCGCTGCGCGGCGCGTTCACGCCGGAGCGGCTCGTGTGGGGCAGCGACTGGCCGCATACGCAGCATCGCGAACGTGTCGATTTCGGCGCGGCCTGCGCGGCGCTCGAACGCTGGCTGCCCGATGCCGGCGAACGCGCGCGCGTGTTGCGCGACTCGCCGCGCACCCTGTTTCGTTTCGACCAATGAGGCCTCGCATGACCGATTCCACCGCCCTTCGTCGCCGCTTTCCGGCGCAGCATCGCCGCCCGCCAGGGGCTGCTCGTCGCCGGCACGTTCAATGCGCTCAGCGCGCGGATCGCCGCCGATCTGGGCTTCGGCGCGCTGTACCTGAGCGGCGCCGGCGTCACCAACATGTCGCTCGGCTTGCCGGATCTCGGCTTCGTCGGGCTCGGCGAACTGGCCGAGCACACCGCGCGCGTGCGCGACGCCGTCGATTTGCCGCTGATGGTCGATGCCGATACCGGTTTCGGCAACGCGCTGAACGTGCTGCATACGGTGCGCACGCTCGAGCGCAGCGGCG
>NZ_UAQZ01000009.1 GCF_900446215.1 Burkholderia cenocepacia
ACTGAACCCCAAAAGTTGGACGCCAACTTTTGGGTTTTTTTCATGGCGAGATATACCGAGCAGTTCAAGCTATCGGTAGTGAAGCGGTGCATCGGGGGGGAAGCCATACGCGCGGTGGCGCGAACGCATGGCTTGAGTCACTCGACGGTTTCCCAGTGGTACGCCACATACCAGGCTCATGGTAAGGACGGCGTGCGTAGGAAGTACAACTCATACGATGTGGCGTTCAGGCTCAAAGTTGTTCAGCACATGCGCGAGCATGGCGTGTCGAGCAAGGAAGCGGCGGCGCGGTTCAATATTCGCAATCCGAGCGCCGGTGCTCGAATGGGCTCGCCGCTATGATGATGGTGGTTTGACTGCCCTCGCGCCGAGGCCCAAAGGCCGCCGCCCAACCGCAATGCCAAAAACACCGCCTGCTCAGCCTCTGAACCCTACCGATGGCACGGATACCCGTACCCGCGAGGACCTGCTTCAGGAACTGAACTACCTGCGCATGGAGAACGCGTATCTAAAAAAGCTGAGGGCCTTGGTTCAGGCGCAGGCTGTACCGCGCAAAAAGCGCAAATAGTGCTTGAGCTAAGGCAACAATTCCCGCTGGCTGGCTTGCTCCGGGTGGCCGGACTGGCTCGCAGCACGTTTTATTACCAGTGCAAGGCGCTGGCCGCTCCCGATCGACATGCGAGTGTGAAAGCGAAAATTCGAGCACTGTTCGAGCAGCACAAGGGGCGCTATGGCTATCGACGCATCACGCTGGCGCTGCGCCGTCTGGGGCAGATGATTAACCACAAGACGGTTGCACGCCTGATGCGCAAGATGCAGTTGAAGTCCTGCGTGCGGGTCAAGAAGTACCGTGCGTATAGGGCAACACGTGCAAGACGGCCCCGCATCTGCTCCAGCGCCAGTTCCATGCCGCCCGTCCGAACGAGAAGTGGGTTACCGACATCACCGAGTTCAGCGTAGGTGGCCAAAAGCTGTATCTGTCACCAGTGCTGGATCTGTACAACGGGGAGATCATCGCGTACCAGACGCATACTCGGCCAGCCTTCCAGATGGTTACTGACATGTTGCGCAAGGCTTTGCGTCGCCTGCAACCCGACGAAAGACCCATGTTGCACTCTGATCAAGGCTGGCATTATCAAATGCCCGGCTGGCGGCTCATGCTCGAGCAACGCTCGTTGGCGCAAAGCATGTCGCGTAAAGGCAATTGCTTGGACAACGCTGCCATGGAAAGCTTCTTCGGCACGCTGAAATCCGAGTTCTTCTACTTGAACCACTTCAGCAGCATTGAACAGCTACGCATCGGCTTGAAGCGCTACATCCGGTACTACAATCACGAGCGCATCAAGCTCAAACTGAAAGGGCTGAGTCCTGTGCAATACAGGACTCAGCCTCATCCGGCCTAGCCGGTAACCGTCCAACTTCGTGGGTTCAGTTCAGCAAATGCGGCGGCGTTTTTTCTTGCCGGTACGGATACGGTTCGAGCAAACCGTCAGTGCATCGCCTGCGGTGCGCGTCGGCTACCGATCGTCACTCAGTAATCCCACACGACCGGCACGAAACGGAATCCGTCGCCGTTTCGCGCAACATGGCCGATGGACGGGAACGCGACATGGGCGGCGGCCAGCAGCGCGCCGGTGTCGGCCGCTTCGTTGAACAGCGCGAGACGCACGTCGACCGCCGCGTCCGGATCGTGTTCGAAGCCGTTTTGCCAGTCGGGGTGGTCGAAGTTCACTTCGAAAATCGCGTCGCCCGCGAACGTCAGCTTTTCCCCGTTCGATGCGACGTCGACCACGCAGTGCCCCGGCGTATGTCCGCCCGTCACCCGCGCCGACACACCCGCGGCGACTTCCACGGTGCGATCGAACTGCACGATGTTTTCGCCGTAGAGTGCCATGAACCGCGCTGCGGCCTTGCGCAGCGCGGGCGGCACGGTTTCCGGCATCACCGTCTTGCTGAAGTCCGGATTCTCCCAGAACGCCACTTCCGCGGCCGATACGTGAATGCGGACGTCGGGGTTCAGCTTCGCCTTGACGCCGTCGACGTTCAGCCCGCCGACGTGATCCATGTGCATGTGTGTGATCACGATATCGGTGATCGCGGCCAGGTCGATGCCGGCCGATTCAAGGCGCATCACCGAGCGCCCGGCGCGCGTGAAGTATTCGAAACCGTCGCCCACGCCCGAGTCGATCAGGATCAGGCGATCGGCGCTGCGCACGAGCGCGATGTTGAGCGCCCAGTCGAACATGTCGCGTTGCAGGAAACGGCCGTCGAACCACGCATTGCGGTCTGTTTCGCTCACGTTGGTGGACATGGTGGAAGTCGGCAGCGGCAACACGCCGTCGCTGATCAGTACGACGTCGACTGCGCCGATGCGCACGGCGTAGCGGGACGAAACGAGCTCGCCCGAACCTTCGTGGCCCAGACAGGCGACAACCGGCTGGACGTTGCGGATGGGTGCGTTCATGTTCAGTAATCCTGTTCGTCGAGTGAGGGAGTCCGCACTGCGCGGTGCAGAGCGGTTCGCGAGCGCGATCGTGAAGGTCGCGCTTCGGTGCGCCCGGATTCCGATCGAGCGTGTCAGCGATTGTAGTGACGGCCCGCACCCGCCGACAGCGCCGCACGGGGGCACATCGTGTTGTCCGGACGACAACAATCCGGCGGCGGTTTCGGTCGCCCGAAATGCACATCGCCCGCCGTCCGTGGCCGGACGGCGGGCGATGCGATGGATGCCGTTTATGGGAAGCCGGGCGCCGCCGGCGCGCGGGTCAGCCCGGCTGACCGGGAAGCGTGTCCCCGCGCAGCGAACACCCGCGCGTCTCGATCACCGCCAGCAGCGCGATCAACCCGACCGCGCACGCAGCCATCATGTAGTACGCGGGAATCAGCGCGTTGCCGGTCTTGCCGATCAGCCAGTCGTTGACGATCGGCGCGGTGCCGCCGAACAGCGACGTCGACACGTTGTACGCGATCGCCATGCCCGCATAGCGGACGTGGGTCGGGAACATCGCCGGGAACATCGCGGAAATGGTGGCGAGCTGCGGCACGTACAGCACGCCGAGCACCGCGAAGCCGATGAACGCGCCGAGCGGACCGTGCGTCATCAGCGTGAACATCGGCACGGCCGCGACGAACAGCCCGACGAGCGAGATCCACCACATCGTCTTGCGGCCGACGCGATCGGACAGCCAGCCGGCGAACGGCAGCAGCACCATCATCGCGAGCATGCCGATCAGCGGAATCAGCAGCGACATGTTCTCGCTGACGCCGAGTTCCTTGTGCATGTAGGTCGGCATGTATGCAAGCAGCACGTAGTTGACGACGTTCAGCGCGACGACGAGCCCGCCGAGCAGCACCAGCGGCTTCGCATAGCGCACCAGCAGCAGCCGGATCGGCAGCGCGGCCGTCGCACTTTGCTCGCGGCGGTGTGCCTGTTCCTCGAGTTCGCGGAACACCGGCGTTTCCTCCAGGCGCGAGCGCAGGTAGAAGCCGATCAGGCCGAGCGGCGCGGCGACCAGGAACGGCAGGCGCCAGCCCCACGCATGCATCGCCGAATCGCCGAGCAGCAGTGCGAAGCCGAGCATCAGGAACGCACCGAGCGAGAAGCCGGCGAGCGTCGCGAATTCGAGGAAGCTGCCGCACAGGCCGCGCCGCGAATCGGGTGCGTATTCGGCGATGAAGGTTGCTGCACCGCCGTATTCGCCGCCGGTCGAGAAGCCCTGCACCATGCGCAGCACGATCAGCGCGGCCGGTGCGAGCCAGCCGGCCGTCGCATAGCTCGGCAGCACGCCGACGAGCAACGTCGCGCCCGACATCGTCAGCACCGTCAGCGCGAGCACGCGCTTGCGGCCGAGCCGGTCGCCGAGCGGGCCCCAGAACAGGCCGCCGAGCGGGCGGATCAGGAACGAGATCGCGAACGTGCCGAGTGCGAACAGCGTCGCGCTCGCGGTGTTGCCGGGAAACAGCGCGGCGGAAATGTACGCGAGGCCGTACGCGTAAATACCGTAATCGAACCATTCGGTCGCATTGCCGAGGGCGGCGGCCGCGATCGCGACCCGCGGCAGACTGTGCGGCTCCTCGCCGCGTTGGGTGGTCGCATCGTCGGGAATCGACGACGCGGCGGAAACGGAAGTCCACGATGGCACGTATCGCATGAGGGATCCTCGCTATCAGCATGCGCCCGGGCGGGCGCCGACGAGGATCAAAGTAATCCCGCCAATTCGCGATGCCCGATGTCATAGGACGATGTGGGGATCGGGGTTTTCCCGTGGCGGGGCGGCCCGTGTGGCGGCGGGCCGGATGCTCAGGACCGCGTATCGGCCGACGGCAGCAGCGCGGCGAAACGGTCGGCGAGCGTCGGGCGCGACCGTGCGGGCCAGATCGCGCTGAGTTCGAAATTCGGCAGCGCGGCGCCGTCGCGGATCGGGCTGTATGCGACCCCGTCGAACGCGAACGCGTGGATCGACGTCGGCAGCAGCGATACGCCGCAGCCGGCGGCCACGCATGCGACGACCGTCAGCGTGCGGTTCACGTCGAGCACGATGTCGACCGGATGTCCGGCCTGGCGGAACGCGCTGAGGATACCGGCGCGGATCAGCGGCAGTTGATCGTGCGGAAACCACACGAGGCCGGCCGCGGCCAGATCGGCCAGCGTCACCGTGCCGTCGGGCTGGCGCGGGAACGCCTTCGGCAGCACCGCGACGAGTGGATCGCGCCGGATCAGTTGCTCGCGCATCCGGCCGTTCACCGCGACCGGCGTATGCAGCAGCCCGATGTCGATTTCGCCGCGCTCGAGCGCGATCGCCTGCTCGGCATTGCTCATCTCGCGCATCACCAGCTCGACGTCGGGCGCGCTTTCGCGCAGCGCACGGATCGCGCGCGGCAGCGTGTCGAACAGCGCCGCGCTGACGAAGCCGATGGTCAGGCGCCCGGCGCGCTGCGCGCCGATTTCGCCCGCCCGGTGCGCGGCCGCGTCGAGCCGCGCGACGCTCAGGCGCAGATCGTCGACCATCGCGAGCCCGGCCGGCGTGAGCGTCGCGCCGCGCCGCGACCGGTCGAACAGCCGGACCCCCAGCTCCTTTTCCATCCGGTTCAGCGCCTGGCTGAGCGCCGGCTGCGCAATGCCCAGCTCGCTGGCGGCGCGCGTAAAGCTGCCGGAATCCGCGATCGCGAGGAAGTAGCGGACGTGCCTGATTTCCATAAGCGTGTGTTATGAATAATTATTCGAAACATAGTAGCGAATTATCCAAATGATTCATAGGATGCACATCGGGCGTCGTCGAACCCGGCCGCGCCTCCGATAGCGGCGCGCTCAGGCGACGCACGGCGACGACACGAGGAGACCTCCGTTGACCTGGATGCGCGAACTCTCGACGACCGAACGGCGCACGTTGCGCGGCTGCTTTGCCGGCTGGGCGCTCGACGGGCTCGACACGCAGATGTTCAGCCTCGTGATCCCGGCGCTGCTCGCGACCTGGAGCATCGGCAAGGGGCAGGCCGGCCTGATCGGCGGCGCGACGCTCGTGTCGGGCGCGCTCGGCGGCCTGCTGGCCGGCGCGATCGCGGATCGCTACGGGCGCGTGCGGGCGCTGCAGATCACCGTGTGCTGGTTCTCCGCCTTCACGTTCCTCAGCGCGTTCGCGCAGAACTTCGAGCAGTTGCTGGTGCTGAAGGCGTTGCAAGGGCTCGGCTTCGGCGGCGAATGGACCGCGGGCGCGGTACTGCTCGCGGAGACGGTCGGCGCGCGCCATCGCGGCAAGGCGATGGGCGTCGTGCAGAGCGCGTGGGGATTCGGCTGGGGCGCGGCGGTGCTGCTGTACATGATCGTGTTCGCGTGGCTGCCGTCCGAGTGGGCGTGGCGCGTGCTGTTCGCGATCGGCGCGCTGCCTGCGCTGCTGGTGCTGTATATCCGCCGCGCGATTTCCGAGCCGCCGCGCGCGACGCCTGCGCCCGCGCACGGGGACGATGCGCCGACGGTGGGCATCTTCGACCGGTCGGTGCTGCGCACGACGGTGGTCGGCGGCCTGATCGGCGTCGGCGCGCACGGCGGCTATCACGCGATCACGATCTGGCTGCCGACCTACCTGAAGACCGAGCGGCACCTGTCGGTGCTCGGCACCGGCACGTATCTCGCGGTCGTGATCGTCGCGTTCATCTGCGGCTGTTTCCTGAGCGCGTATTTGCAGGACCGGATCGGCCGGCGTCGCAACGTGATGCTGTTCGCCGCGTGTTGCGCGGTGATGGTGAACCTGTACGTGTTCCTGCCGCTGAACGACGTCGCGATGCTGCTGCTCGGGTTCCCGCTCGGGTTGTGCTCGGCCGGCATCCCGGCGACGCTCGGCACGCTGTTCAACGAGCTGTATCCGCAAAACGTGCGCGGCCGCGGCGTCGGGTTCTGCTACAACTTCGGCCGCATCGTGTCGGCGGGCTTTCCGGTGCTGGTCGGGCGGATGGGCGAATCGCTGCCGCTCGGCACGGCGCTCGGCATCGACGCGGGCATCGCGTACGGGCTCGTCGTGATCGCGGTGTGGTTCCTGCCGGAAACGCGCGGGCGCCGTCTGCCCGACGCGGCTGCCGGGCCGGGCGCCGACGACGACGCGCGCGCCGGCGCATCGCTGTAGTTTTCGTCCTTCGTTCATTCCGTCGCCCTGTCGCCCGCTGCCGGGCCGGGCACCTCTTGCAGGCAAGTCGTCATGGATCGAGCAGTCAATCCGCCGGTCGAACCGGTTTCAGCGGCGCCGGATACGGCCGCGTGGTACGCGTCATCGACGGCCGTCGCGGCGGTCGACGCCCATGCGCACGTGTTTGCGCGCGGTCTGCCGCTCGCGCCGGTCGTGCGCCATGCGCCCGACTACGATGCGTCGCTCGACGCGTACGTCGCGCATCTCGCCGCACACGGCATCACGCACGCGGTGCTGGTGCAGCCGAGCTTTCTCGGCACCGACAATACGTTCTTCGTCGACGTGCTGCGGCGCTACCCGAGCCGCTTTCGCGGCGTCGCGGTCGTCGATCCGGTGATCGACGACGACGCGCTCGCCGCGCTCGACCGCGCGGGCGTCGTGGGCATGCGGCTCAATCTGGTCGGCCTGCCGATTCCGGATTTCGGCACGCGGGTGTGGCGCGCGCTGTTCGCACGCATCAACGCGCTCGGCTGGCATGTCGAGATTCATCGCGACGCGGCCGACCTGCATGCGATCGCCGCGAGCCTGCTTGCGCAATCGTGCACGCTCGTGATCGACCATTTCGGCCGCCCGTCGCCGGCGCTCGGCGAACGCGATCCGGGCTTCCGTCATCTGCTGTCGCTTGCCGATACCGGGCGCGTGTGGGTCAAGCTGTCGGCCGCGTACCGGAACAGCCTGACCGGCGACGGCACCGACACCGCGCTCGGCGCGGCGCAGGCGCTGCGCGGCGCGTTCACGCCGGAGCGGCTCGTGTGGGGCAGCGACTGGCCGCATACGCAGCATCGCGAACGTGTCGATTTCGGCGCGGCCTGCGCGGCGCTCGAACGCTGGCTGCCCGATGCCGGCGAACGCGCGCGCGTGTTGCGCGACTCGCCGCGCACCCTGTTTCGTTTCGACCAATGAGGCCTCGCATGACCGATTCCACCGCCCTTCGTCGCGCCGCTTTCCGGCGCAGCATCGCCGCCCGCCAGGGGCTGCTCGTCGCCGGCACGTTCAATGCGCTCAGCGCGCGGATCGCCGCCGATCTGGGCTTCGGCGCGCTGTACCTGAGCGGCGCCGGCGTCACCAACATGTCGCTCGGCTTGCCGGATCTCGGCTTCGTCGGGCTCGGCGAACTGGCCGAGCACACCGCGCGCGTGCGCGACGCCGTCGATTTGCCGCTGATGGTCGATGCCGATACCGGTTTCGGCAACGCGCTGAACGTGCTGCATACGGTGCGCACGCTCGAGCGCAGCGGCGCCGATGCGATCCAGCTCGAGGATCAGGTGCTGCCGAAGAAATGCGGCCACTTCGCGGGCAAGGAAGTGATTCCGGCCGCGGAAATGGTCGGCAAGCTGAAGGCGGCCGTCGACGCGCGCGTCGATCCGAACCTGCTGGTCGTCGCGCGCACCGATGCGGCCGCCGTGCACGGCATCGACGACGCGATCGAGCGCGCGCACCGCTATGCGCAAGCGGGCGCCGACGTGCTGTTCATCGAGGCGATGGACACGCCGGAGGACGTCGAACGGCTGCCCGCGCTGTTCGATACGCCGCAACTGATCAACATCGTGATCGGCGGCAAGACGCCGACCCGCTCGCGCGACGAACTGGCGCGCCTCGGTTACGGCGTCGTGCTGTACGCGAATGCGGCGTTGCAGGGCGCGGTGCACGGGATGCAGGCCGCGCTGACCGAATTGCGCGACACGGGCCGGCTCGACGAAAACCCCGCGCTCGTCGCGCCGTTCGCGGAACGGCAGCGGCTCGTCGACAAGGCGCGCTTCGACGCGCTCGACGCACGCTACGCGGCCGGGCAGCCGTAAGGCCGGCATGCGGCACGGGCGGCCGCCTGCCGGCCGCCCGAAACAGAACGAACAGGAGACAACCGTGACAACTTCCCCAACGGGGGCGGGCGACGCGCCGCCGCGCATCGGCTCGATCGTCGGCGGGCTCGCCGGCAACCTGATCGAGTGGTACGACTTCCTCGCATACAGCATCTTCTCGATCTATTTCGCGCCGTCGTTCTTTCCCGCCGACCGGCCGACCGTGCAACTGATGAATACCGCGGCGATCGCGGCGGTCGGCTACGTCGCGCGGCCGGCGGGAAGCTGGCTCGTCGGCCTGTACGCGGACCGGCACGGGCGCAAGGCCGCGCTGACGAAATCGGTGCTCGCGATGTGCGCGGGCTCGATGCTGATCGCCGTCACGCCCGGCTACGCGACGATCGGCATGCTCGCGCCGGCGCTGCTCGTCGCCGCGCGGCTCTTGCAGGGCCTCAGCATGGGCGGCGAGTACGGCACCAGCGCGACCTACCTGAGCGAGATCGCACCGCCGAACCGGCGCGGCTTCTACGTCGGCTTCCTGCAGGTGAGCGTGGTCGCGGGCCAGCTCGTCGCGCTCGGCCTGATGCTGGCGATGCAGCGGATCTTCGCCGGCACGCACGACATCGAGCGCTGGGCGTGGCGGATTCCGTTCTTCGTCGGCGGCGTGCTGGCGCTGTTCGCGCTGTACATGCGCCGCAACGTCGTCGAGAGCGATGCATTCGTCGCAAGCCGGGCGCGCGCGGCGAAGACGCGCGTGACGGCCGATCTCGCGGCGCACTGGCGCGAACTGCTGCTCGCGATCGGCATCACGATCGGCGGCACCGTCGCGTTCTATACGTACACCGTCTATATGCAGAAGTACCTGGTCAACTCGGTCGGCCTGCACAAGGAAACGGCGACCTGGATCTGCACGCTCGCGCTGTTGCTGTACATGCCGCTGCAGCCGCTGTTCGGCCTCGTATCGGATCGCGTCGGGCGCCGGCCGGTGCTGCTGTGGTTCGGGCTCGGCGGCACGCTGCTGTCGGTGCCGATCTTCACGACGCTCGGGCATGTGCACGAGCCGCTAGCCGCGTTCGCGCTGGTGTTCGCGGGGCTCGTCGTGCTGAGCGGCTTCACGTCGGTGCACATGCTGGTCAAGGCCGAGCTGTTCCCGCCGCAGATCCGCGCGCTGGCGGTCGGGCTGCCTTATGCGCTGACGACGGCGATCCTCGGAGGCACGACGGAGTTCGTCGCGCTGCGGCTGAAGGCGGGCGGCAACGAGACGATGTTCTTCTGGTACGTGGCGGCGTGCGCGGCGATTTCGCTGATCGTGTACTGGCGGATGCCGGAAACCCGTCCGGCACCGCGCGCGCCGGCGGCGCGGCCGGCGGTGGGCGCCGCCGCACCGCGTTGAATTGGTGCGAAGCCGCATGCGAAACGCTTATGGATAAATAACACCGGCGTAATGCTTCGCCGCGGCGATTGCTTCTAGTATCTGCAGAACGCCGGCGGGCTGCCTGGCCGCCGGCGGCGAGCAGACGAGACACACGACCTACATTAGTACATCTAAAAGAATGGAGTCGAGTCAATGATCCAACTATCCGAGGGCCAACGGATATCCACGCACGACGGCGCGCTGCCACGGCCGCCGATCCCGGTGCATCCCGTGTTCAAGGCGTACAACCGGTCGAAGCTGGACGACCTCCCGCAGCTCGCGAGGTTGCCGCCGCGAATGCGCGAGCAGATCGGGCTGGTCGCGCGCGTGCTGCCGTTCAAGGTCAACCGTTATGTCGTCGAACAACTGATCGACTGGACCAACGTCCCGGACGATCCGCTGTTCCGGCTGACGTTTCCGCAGCCCGACATGCTCGCGCCCGACGATCTCGGCGAGCTGGCCATGCTGTCGCGCGACGCGGCGCGCGGTGCCGACCTGGACGCGCTGATCGGGCGCCTGCGCGTCCGGATGAACCCGCATCCGGCGGACCAGCGGCTCAACGAGCCGGAGCTCGACGGCGAGCCGTGCCCGGGCATCCAGCACAAGTACGCGCAGACGGTGCTGTACTTCCCGAGCCACGGGCAAACCTGCCATGCGTACTGCACGTTCTGCTTTCGCTGGCCGCAGTTCGTCGGCGACGCGTCGCTGAAATTCGCGTCGAGCGAAGCCGCGCGGCTGCACGCGTACCTGCGCGCGCACGGCGAAGTGACCGACCTGCTGATGACGGGCGGCGATCCGATGGTGATGAGCGCGACGCGCCTGCGCGAGTACCTGATGCCGCTGCTGGCGCCCGGGCTCGAGCACGTCGGCAACATCCGGATCGGCACGAAGGCGCTGACCTACTGGCCGTACCGTTTCGTCAGCGATCCGGATACGCCCGAGCTGCTCGCGCTGCTGCGCACGCTGATCGATGCCGGGCGCAACGTGACGGTCATGGCGCACCTGAACCACTGGCGCGAACTGTCGACGGAGGTCGCCGAGCAGGCCGTGACGAACCTGCGCCGCATCGGCGTCGTGATCCGTTCGCAGGGGCCGGTGCTGCGCCACATCAACGACGACGCGGAAGTCTGGCGGCGCAACTGGGTCGGGCAGGTGCGGCTCGGCATCGTGCCGTACTACATGTTCGTCGAGCGCGATACCGGGCCGCGCGGCTATTTCGAGCTGCCGCTCGCGCGGGCGCTCGATATCTACAACACCGCGATCGCGTCGGTGTCGGGGCTCGCGCGCAGCGCGCGCGGCCCGTCGATGAGCGCAGGCCCCGGCAAGGTCGAGGTCGCGGGCACGCTCGAGCTGCAGGGACAGCGCTACTTCCTGTTGAATTTCCTGCAGGCGCGCGATCCGCGCTGGCTGCGCCGGCCGTTTCTCGCGAAGTATTCGGCGACGGCCTGCTGGCTCGACCAGCTCGAACCGCCGGATGGCGAGCCCGCGTTCTTCTTCGACGCGCCGTACCGCGCATTCGTCGACGCGCGTCAACGCCAGCTGGAGCACGCATGAGGACGCCCGGCACACGAACCGCCGACGTCGCGATCGTCGGCGGCGGCTACACGGGGCTGTCCGCCGCGATCCACCTGGCGGAGCAGGGCGCGACGGTCGACGTTTGCGACGCTGATCCGCCGGGCGACGTGCCGAGCGCATTCAACTTCGGCTCGGTCGCGAGCGTCGCGCCGGCACTGCCGCGCGGCCCGGTTTCGGCCGCGCACGCGCAGGCCGCCGAGCGCGCGGCGGCGCAGGCCATCGCCTACCTGAAGCGCTTCGTCGACAGCCGCAACCTCGCCTGCGGCTGGGCGCATCCCGGCCACATCACGCTCGCGTGCGACGACGCGTCGGCGGCGCAACTGGCGCACCGGTTCGCGTGCCATGCGGCGCAGCAGGAGGCGTGCGTCGCGTGGCTCGACGCGCGGGCGGTCACGCAGGAAACCGGCGCGGCGCACGCGATCGCCGGGTTGCTGAACCTGCGCTTCGCGCTGATCCGGCCGCGCGCGCTCCGCGATGCGATGCGGGTGCGGGCCGCGACGCTCGGCGTGCGGATCCGGCGCGGCGCGCGCGTGCATGCCGTGCGGCCCGCGCCCGGTGCGGCCGTGCTCGATCTCGGTGACGCGACGGTCGACGCCGGCGCCGTGCTGGTGTGCGCGGAGGACGCATGGTCGCTGCTGCCGGCCGACGTGCGCCCGCCGCTCGAACGCTACGGCACGCACCTGCTGGCGACCCGCATCCTCGACGACGCGACGCAGCGCCGCATTTCGCGGCAGCCGCGCGTGTACGGCACGCTGTCCGCCGACAAGGACTATTTCCGGCTGGACGAGCGCGGGCGGCTGCTGTTCGGCAGCCGGCTCGGCCTGTCGGCCGATGTGCCGCCCGCGGGCGTCGAGGCCGCGTTGCGCGCGCGGCTGGCCGCGTATTTCCCGGCGCTCGAATACGCGCACGTCGAGCACGTATGGTCCGCGCCGCTCGGCTTCACCGCGTCCGGCGTGCCGCATGTCGGCATGGCCGGGCGGCTGGGCTGGTGCGGCGGCTATTGCGGCAGCGGGATCGCCACGGCCGTTCACGGCGGCGCGGCGCTGGCCGCGCGCGTGCTCGGCCACGCCGACGACGTTGCCTTTCACGATTCGATCACCGGTGCCGGGGAGGCGCGATGAACCCTTTCGAAATCCAGACGCTCGACGGCGCGAAGCCGCGGGCATTCGCCGGCGAAGAAGTCGACGTGCTCGGCATCGGCGTCGGTCCGTTCAACCTGAGCCTGGCGGCGCTGCTGGCGCCGCTGAACGGCCTGCGTTCGCTGTTCGTCGAGCGCCGGCCCGAGTTCCGCTGGCATCCCGGGTTGATGCTCGCGGATTCGTCGCTGACGACCAGCTTCCTGAAGGATCTCGTGACGCTGGCCGATCCGTGCAGCCGCTACTCGTTCATTGCGTTCCTGCAACGCACCGAACGACTGTATTCGTTCGCGAACGCGCGCTTTCCGACCGTGCGCCGCCGCGAGTTCGAGCAGTACATGCGGTGGGTGTGCGCGTCGCTCGACAACCTGCGGTTCGACTGCGAAGTCGAAAGCGTCGTGCGTGACGGGCGCGCGCTGCGCGTCACGACCTCGCACGGCGTCGTGCGCACCGCGAACCTCGTGGTCGGCGTCGGCCTGCGCCCGACCGTGCCTGCCTGCGCGCGGCCGCACCTGGGCGCCGACGTGCTGCATTCGTCGCAGTTCTGCACCGTGCGGCCGGCGCTCGCCGGCCGGCGCGTCGCGATCGTCGGCGGCGGCCAGAGCGGCGCCGAGCTCGCGCTGCATCTGCTCGGCCTGACGGGCGACGCCGCGCCCGCGCACATCGCCTGGCTGACGCGGCGCGAGAACTTCCTGCCGATGGACGACTCGCCGTTCGTCAACGAATGGTTCGTGCCGCAATACAACGAACATTTCTCGCGGCTGTCGCCGCAGCGCAAGCGCGACGCGCTGGAGACGCAGCGCCTCGCGAGCGACGGCGTCACGTTGCCGCTGCTGACGGCAATCTACCAGCGGCTCTACGAGATCACGCACATCGAGGGGCGTCCCGGCCATTGCGCGCTGATGCCGGGCCGCAGCATGGCGAACCTGCACCGCGCGGACGGCGGTTTCGTGCTGAGCGTCGACGACGGCACCGGCGTGCATGCGCCGCTGCATGCGGACGTCGTGCTGCTCGCGACGGGCAGCGAATTCCAGATGCCCGGCGCGCTCGAATCGCTGCGCTTCGAGATGCACACGCGCGACGGCGCACCGGAACTCGACGACGACTACGCGGTGCGCTGGAACCGGCCGAGCGCCGCGCGAATTTTCTTCCAGAACGCCGCGCGCACGACGCGCGGCATCGCCGACCCGAACCTGAGCCTTGCCGCGTGGCGCAGCGGCCGGATCGCCAACGCGATCGCGGGCGCGTCCATCTACGAAGTCGGCACGCCGCCGGGATTCGTCGACTGGCCGCACGGCGAAGCGCCGCAGGCCGCCACCCAACAACTCGTGAACTGACAGGAGCACACCGCCATGACCCATGCACCGGCCATGCTGTATCTCGACACACGCGCGCTTCCGGGCGAGCGGATCGCCGAAATCGACGCGGCGCGCAGTCTCGGGCTCGACCTCTACGTGGCGACGCCGACGCCCGACGCATTCCGCTCGTTCGGCTGCGCGGGCATCATTCCGACGCGCCTCGGCGATTACGACGCGGCCGAACGGACGATTCTCGACTACCTGCGCGAACATCGCGTCGAGTTGTCCGGCGTCGTCGCGTGGAAGGATCTCGAAGTCGTGCTCGCGAGCCGGCTGTCGCATCGGCTCGGCTTGCGCGGCACGGCGCCGGATGCCGCGCTCAACGTGCGCGACAAGGCCGCGACCCGCCGCGTGCTCGACGCGGTGCCGAATGCGAACCCGCGCTATGCGGTGGTCAGCAGCGAAGCCGAATTCACCGCCGCGCTGAAGCGGATCGGCGCGCCCGCGCTGCTCAAGCCGGCCGGCAACTCGGGCAGCCGCGGCATCTTTCCGGTCGATGCGCTCGCCGATCCCGTCGAGGTCTATCGTGCGTTTCGTGCGTACAACTCGCCGGAGAAGGGCGAGATGTTCAGCCTGTACGGCGATCACGCGCTGCTCGAGGAACAGCTGACGGGCAGCGAGCATTCGGTGTCCGGCGTCGTCGCGCAAGGCCGCGTCGCGATCAACGCGATCATCGACAAGACCTTCGACCGGTCGATCCCGATCCAGTACGAGAACGTGACGCCGTCGCTGCTGCCGGCCGACACGCAGGCGGCGATCCGCGACATGGTGCGTGCGGGTGTCGCGGCGACCGGCATCGACTGGTGCGGCTTCCACGCCGACGTGATGGTGACGCGCGACGGCCCGAAGATTCTCGAGATCGGCGGGCGGCTCGGCGGCGAGTTCATCAACTCGCACCTGATCCCGTACAGTGTCGCGGGCTTCTCGCCGTACCGCACCGTGCTCGATCTCGCGCGCGGCGCGATCGACGGCCCGCTCGACGACCGGCTCGGCACCGCGTCGACGCGCGCGGGCCAGCGCATCGTGATGCCGCCGGGGCTCGGGCGCATCGCCCGCGTCGAGGGCTTCGAGCGGCTGTGGCGGCGGCCGGAACTGCGCTTTCTGCAGGTCGTCGCCGGCAAGGGCACGCAGATGGCGTTGCCGAAGGACGTGTTCAAGGCGTACGAGATCGCGTACCTGATCGCGCAGTGCGAGCTCGAGCGCGACATCGTGGCGCTGCTGCGCGAGCTCGCGGCCGACGTGACCGTCACGCTGGACTGACCCGGAGGCCATCATGCCGATCGACACGATCCGCGACCCGCGCCACTACCTGCTCGTCCCCGCGATGCCGGCGCCGAACGGGCGCCTGCACCTCGGTCATATCGCGGGCCCGTACCTGCGGCTCGACATGCTTGCGCGTCATCTGCGCAGCCGCGGCGAGGTCGCACGCATCGCATGCGCGAGCGACCCGTACGATTCCTACATCCCGCTGCGCGCCGGGCAGGCCGGCATCGACGCGGCGGCGCTCGCGCGGCAGAGCTGCGCGGGCATCGTCGACGATCTCGCCGCGATGAACATCGACGTCGACCTGTTCGTCGATCCGCTCGGCGATGCGCATCACGACGCGTACCTCGCCGCGCACGACGGGCTCGTCGCACGGCTGGCCGCGCAGCGGCGCGTGTCGACGGTGCGCGAACGCATGCCGTATTCGGCTGCGCGCGACGGTTACGTGACCGGCAGTTTTCTGCTGGGCCATTGCCCGCAGTGCGCGCGCGACGTGTCGGGATTTTTCTGCGAGGACTGCGGCGCGCATTTCCAGCCGGAAGACGTGCGCGAACCGTCGGCACGCTGGGGCGAGACGCTCGCGATGCGCGAGCAGGACAACCTGTTCTTCGACATCGCGGACCCGGCCGCGCTGGTCGCGCAACTGGTGGGCACCGGGACCGCGCCGGTGTTCCTCGATATCGCGCGCCGCCATCTGGCGCGCGACGGCGCGCGTTTCCGCCTGACGAGCCATGCCGGCTGGGGGTTGCCGTATGTGCTGGACGGCGAGCCGCGCACGCTGTTCGGGCACGGGCTGCTGTTCGGCGCGATCCGCTTCGTCGGCGATCTCTACGCGCGCAGGCACGGGCTGCGCGCCAACCCGTTCGATCGCGATTCGGACGTGATCACCGTCAACGGCTTCGGGATCGACAACTGCGTGTCGCATCTGGTCGGCATCCAGGCGATGGCGATGGCCGACGGCGTGTCGAAGCCGTTCGACCGCTTCGTGATCAATCATTTCTATACGCTGGAGGGGCGCAAGTTCTCGACGAGCCTGCGTTGGGCGATCTGGGTCGAGGATCTCGCGGCGCGCACGCGCGTGCCGGCCGATGCGGTGCGCGGCTTCGTCGCGTCGACCAATCCGGTTGCCGGGCGCACGGACTTCGATCGCGATGCGTTCTGCCGGTTCGTGAACGGGCCGTACGCGACGGTCCGGCGGCATGTGGCCGAGGCAATCGGCGGGCCGCTCGCCGCGCGCGTGCCGACCGACGAGACGGTGCGGGCAGCGGAGGCGGCGTGGCGCGACGCGCAGCGCGCGATGGATTTCGCGACGTTCGACCCGACGGCGATGGCCGGCATCGTCGAGCGCTGGAGCGCGCGCTTCGACGGCGCGCGCGCGGCCGGCGACCTGTACGGCTGGACCAAGGGTTTCGCGCTGCTCGCGTGGCCGTTGATGCCGGCGCTCGCGCAGACCGCGTGGCGGGCGCTCGGCTTGCGCGGCGAGCCGAACGCGGGCGACTTCGCACGGTTGTCGTCGCCGGTCGTCACGCCGCTGGCGAACTTCGACCCGGTTACGCCGGGAGATCTGGCGGCGGTCCTGCCGCCCGGCATGCGGGAGGTCGCATGATGGAAGGCGCACTCGAAGGATTGCTGATCGTCGACCTGACGCGCGTGCTGGCCGGCCCGTTCTGCACGATGCTGCTGGCCGATCACGGTGCGCGCGTGATCAAGGTCGAACGGCCGTCGACCGGCGATGATGCACGCGCGTACGGCCCGTGGTACGGCGGCAAGTCCGCGTATTTCGCGTCGCTCAACCGCGGCAAGGAGAGCATCGCGCTCGACCTGAAGGATCCGTCCGATCGCCGCGTGCTCGACGCGCTGCTCGAGAAGGCCGACGTCGTCACCGAGAATTTCCGGCCCGGTACGATGGCGCGCATCGGCTACGACTGGGACACGCTGCACGCGCGTTTCCCGCGCCTGATCTACGGCAGCGCGTCGGGGTTCGGCCATACCGGGCCATTTCGCGATCACCGTGCATACGACATGATCGTCCAGGGGCTCGGCGGGATCATGAGCGTGACGGGCGAGCCCGGGCGCATGCCCGTGCGGGTCGGGCCGTCGATCGGCGATCTGGCGGCCGGCCTGTTCCTGACGACCGGGCTGCTGATGGCGCTCGTGCGGCGCGGGCGCACCGGGCAGGGCTCGAAGGTCGACATCGGCATGTTCGACTGCCAGCTCGCGCTGATGGAATATTTCATCGGCCGTTACTTCGCGACCGGCGAGGTCACGGGGCCGGTCGGCAGCTATCGGCCGGCGATCGCGCCGCCGTTCGGCGTCTACCGCGCGGCGGACGGCCCGCTCATCATCGCGGCCGGCAACGACAAGCTGTTCCGGCTGCTGTGCGACGCGCTCGGCGTGCCGGCGCTCGCGGCCGATCCGCGCTTCGCGGGCGGCGAGGCGCGCAAGGATCACGAGGCCGAACTCGAACGCACGCTCAACGGGCTGCTGGCGGCGCACGGCGTCGCGGCCTGGTGCGAGCGGTTCGCGCGCGCGGGCCTGCCGGCCGGCCCGATCAACCGGGTCGACCAGGCCGTCGTCCATCCGCAGACGGCCGCGCGCAACATGCTGATCGACGTCGACGATCCCGACGTCGGTCGGTACCGGCTGGTCGGGACGCCGATCAAGATTTCGGGCTGCCCCGACCCGGCCACGCGCCGGGCCGCGCCGGCGCTCGATCGCGACCGCGACGCGATTCTCGCGGAACTGGGCCTCGTCGGCGAGGAGGTGCACGATGAACGCGCGTAAGTTTCCGCACGTCGGCGCGCTGCCGCCGGAGTCCCATGTGCCGGGCGTCGTGTTGCGCCAGGCCGATTTCGCCGGGCTCGGCGACGGCGAGATTCCGTTTCGCGGCGGCCTGTTTACGGTCGAGCCGAACTGCACGTCGCGGCTGGACGTTCACGCGGTACGCGAATGCTGGATGATCGCGCAGGGCAGCGGCCGGCTGACCTACGACGGCGAACCCGTGCGCGTGCGGGCCGGCGACGTGCTGTATTTCGAATCGCACCGCTCGCACCAGGTGCAGAACGACGGCGCGACGCCGCTCGTGATCAGCACCGTCTGGTGGCAGGCCGATGCGGTTTGATCTCGCGATCATCGGCGCAGGCGTGACGGGGGCGACGATCGCGCACGTCGCGGCTCGGCATGCGGGCGCGCTGCGCATCGCCGTGTTCGATGCGCGGCCGGCCGTGCAGACGGCCACGGCGCTGTCGGCCGGCGTCGTCACGCCGTTCTGCGGCAGCGGCGCGCGGCGCGCGCGATCGCTGGTCGCGCACGCGTACTACGGTGCGTGGGCACGGGCCGGATGCTGCGTGCGCGCCGCGCCCTTCACCTTCGTTGCGGACGCAGCCGATGCGGGCGGTCCGTTGCTCGCGCCGCCGGTGGCCGACGATCCGCCGGACCCCGGCGCCACACCGCTCGTTGCGCTGCCGGCCGGCGCGCGCCTGTGGCGCGGCGGCCGCGCGTGGCTGGTCGACGTGCCGCGGCTGGTCGCGCACTACCTGACGGGCGCGCGCACCGTCGAGCGCTTCGATGCACCGGTCACGCACGTGACGCGCGATGCCGGCGGCTGGACCGTCGTCGCCCCCGGCGTGACGTTGCGCGCCGACCGGCTCATCCGCGCCAGCGGCCCGTGGCCGGCCATCGACGGCGAAGCCGGCGTCGACGCGGGAACCGACATCGTCACGAAGAAGATCGTCGCGTTCGATGTCGACGGCCGCGGCTTGCCGCCGCCGGCGGATGCGCCGGTCGTCTACCTGCCCGACGCGCAGGCCTTTCTCGCCCCGGTGCATGCGCGGCGCGGCTGGCTGCTGAGCATCACGTCGCACGCGTGGGGCTGCGCCGCCGGCGCACGCGTCGCGCCGAGCGCCGACGAGCGCGCGCTCGCGCACGCGTTGCTCGATCGTCATTTCCCCGGCTTGCGCGATGCCCATCTCGCCGCGCGTACGGCGGTCGACGGGTACACGGCCGACCGCAATCCGCGGGTCGCGCCGATCGGTCGCGACGGCTTCGCGGTGGCCGGCGCGTCGGGCTCCGGCGTGCGCTTCGCGCCGGCCCTCGCGTACGAGGCGCTCGCCGCCGTCGGGTTGCCGTTCGAACCCGATGCCGCGACGACCGCACCCGAGCCACCGCCTTGCCACCGGGCAGACAAACCCGCTGCTTCCCTCACCGAATCCGTCCAACCATGCATACCGAACTCGCCTGGGTCGCCGTCGCACCCGCCTTCGCCCTGATCTGCATCGGCATCGCCGTGCGCCGCCTCGCGCTGGTCGATGCGGCGTTCTGGCCGTCCGCCGAAAAGCTCACCCACTACGTGCTGTTTCCCGCCTTCCTCGTGCATTCGATCGGTCTGGCCGGCCCGCTCGACGCGTCGTCGAAGTCGACGATCGTGCTGCTGACGGGGCTCACGCTCGCGGTGCTGGCCGCCGTCGTGCTCGGCTGCCGATGGTGCGCGGTGCCGCACGCATCGTTCACGTCGATCGTCCAGGGCTCGATCCGCTTCAACAGCTACATCTTCCTGTCGGTCGCGTCGGGGCTGCTGAGCCGAGCGGATTACGGGATCGCGGCGGTCGTCGTCGCGTACATGGTCGCGATCTCGAATACGCTCGTGCTGTTGTCGTTCGAACATGGCCAGGCCGGCGGCCGCGGGCTCGTGCGGATCGTCGGCAAGGTGGCGGCGAATCCGCTGATCGTCGCGAGCGCGTTCGGGATCGTGCTGAACCTGACCGGCTGGCGTCTGCCCGCCGCCGTGGACCAGACCGTCGACGTGCTCGGCGGCGCCGCGCTGCCGTTGAGCCTGATCTGCGTGGGCGCTGCGCTGCGGCTGCCGCTGCCGCGCAAGGAGGCGGCACTGGTGCGCGCGGGGCTCGTGACCACCGCGATCCGGCTGGTCGGCTTTCCGCTGCTCGCGCTGACCGCGACCAAGGCATTCGCCGTGACGCCGTTGTCCGGGAACCTGATCCTGCTCTATTCGGTGCTGCCGTGCGCGAGCAACTCGTACGTGCTGTCCACGCAGTACGGCGGCAACCATCGGCTGATGGCGTTCGTCGTCGCGCTGTCGACGGTGCTGTCGTTCGTCCCGATATTCCTCGTCGCGCGCACGATGTAGGCTGATGCGCCGCCTCGCGGCCGGCGGGGCCGCGCCGTTCACCCTCAATCGAAAAAAACAGGAGACACCCATGATTTCGAGGCGGTCGTTCAACCGCGCACTCGCCGGCATCGCGATGGCCGAGGTGCTGGGCGGATGCGCCGGCGCGACGCCGGATCGGCGGACGGTTACCGGCGTCGACGCGCACGCGCACGTGTTCCTGAAGTCGCTGCCGCTCGTGCCGGGCCATCGCTACACGATCGCGTACGACGCGTCGCTCGACCAGTACCTCGCGATGCTCGACCGGCACGGCATGTCGAATGGCGTGCTGATCCAGCCGAGCTTTCTGGGCACCGACAACCGCTATCTGCTTGCCGCGCTGCGCGCGCAACCCGCGCGTTTGCGCGGCATCGTCGTGATCGATCCCGCGCGCGATGCGGAGCAGGTTGCCGCATGGACGCCGCTCGGCGTGCGCGGCATCCGGCTGAACCTGATCGGCGAACGCGATCCGGATTTCGCGGACGCGGCGTGGCGCACGCTGTTTCCGCTGCTGCGCGCGCATGGCTGGCAAGTCGAGCTGCATGCGGAGGCCGCCCGGTTGCCGGCGCTGATGCCGCCGCTGCTCGACGCGGGCGTCGACGTCTCGCTCGACCATTTCGGCCGGCCCGATCCGCGGCTCGGGATCGACGATCCCGGCTTCCGCTATCTGTTGACGACGGCGGCGAGCAAGCGCGTGTGGGTCAAGGTGTCGGGCGCCTACCGGAACGACCGCGCCGATCGCTGGCAGGCGTCCGGGTTGACGGCGATGCGCGCGCTGCGCGACGCGTTCGGTACGCAGCGGCTCGTGTGGGGCAGCGACTGGCCGCATGTCGGATACGAGAAGGCCGTCGACGATGCGCTCGCGTACCGGTATCTGGCGACGCTGCTGCCGGACGAGGCCGGACGCAGACAGGTACTGGTCGATACGCCGGCGGCGCTGTACCGGTTCGACGGGAACGGGTGAGCGGGTAGGCGGCACGCATGTGCGTGGCGAAAGCGCGGCCATCCGCCGTGCGCGACGCGACCATGAACCTGACGACGGCTTCCGCCATGCCGGTCCGGCCGCCGATGGGCCGCGCGGCCCGCGTGCCGTTCTCTCTCGTATCAGGGCGGAAGAACGCGCGCACGCCGGGCTGACGCGCGCGCCGCCGCCGTTCAGCGCACGTGCGGCAGCAACGCCCGCAACCAGTACGACACGGCCACCGCCCCGCCATCCGGCGTGCCGATCGCGCGCTCGCCGAGATAGCTGGCCCGTCCCGCGCGCGGCGTCATGCGCGCCGTGTCCTCCGCGCCTCGCTCGGCCGCTTCCACGGCCGCCGTCCAGGCACTCGTGGGATCGCGATCGCCGTCGAGCGCACGGCTGAATGCATCGACGGCCGGCACCAGCGCATCGAGCATCGTCCGGTCGCCTGCCTGCGCGCCGCCGAGTTCGCCGATCGCATCGACCGCCGCGCGGAATGCCGCGGCCCAGTCGCGCGGCGACGGCTCGGCGAGATCGGCCAGCCGGCGCGACGCGCGCAGCAGCGCGGTCGCATAGAACGGCCCGGAGCTGCCGGCGATCGCGCGGCGCAACGCGGCGCCGAGCGCCGCGAGCGCACCGGACGGCGTGCCGTACGCGGTGTCGGGTAGTTCGAGAATCGCGTGCGCGGCGCGCCGCATGCTCGCGCCGAGATCGCCGTCGCCGGCTGCCGCATCGAGATCCGTCAGCGTCTGCTCGTGATCGATCAGCGTCTGCGCCACGGCGTGCAGCGCCGGTTGCAGGCGCGCGGCCCATGCGCGGCCGGCCGCATCGAGCGGCGGCGGCGGCGCGTCCTGCGACGCGGCCGCGGCCACGCGAATCCGCGTGTTCACTAGGCCGCCGCCCGGCCACGCGCGCGCCTGCGTCGGCGCGTCGAGCAGCGCCGCGCGTTCGTCGTTCAGCCGCAGCACCGAGATCGAGCAGCCCGGCATGTTCAGCGCGGACAGGAACGTGCCGGCCCACGCGCGCGCGACGACGATGCCGCGCCGGCTCAGGTTGTCGAACGCGGCGCGCAGCACGATCGCGAGTTCCATGTCCGGCGTCGCGCCGAGACCGTTGACGAACAGCGCGACGCGTTCGTCGCGGTCGAGCACGAGATCGGCGACGATGCTCGACAGCAGCGTGTCGGCCAGCGCATCGGCCGGCAGCGGCGCGCGGCGCTCGACGCCTTTCTCGCCGTGGATGCCGAGGCCCAGCTCGATCTCGTGATCGGCGAGGCTGAAGCCCGATTTGTCGGCGCCCGGGATCGTGCAGCCGTCGAGCGCGACGCCCATCGTGCCGAGCTCGGCCGCCGCGTCGCGCGCGATGCTCGCGACGCGGGCCAGCGGCAGCCCGCGCGCGGCGGCGGCGCCCGCGAGCTTGTGGATCAGCACGGTGCCGGCGATCCCGCGTCGCTGGCTGCGCTCGACGCGGCCGCGCAGCGACACGTCGTCGGCGACGATGACGGTTTCGACCGGAATGCCTTCCGCACGCGCAAGCTCGGCGGCGAGCCCGAAATTGAGCCGGTCGCCGGTGTAGTTCTTCACGATCAGCAGCGCGCCGTTCGGGCCGGCGCTCGCGCGGATCGCGGCGAGCACGGCGTCGGTCGACGGCGACGTGAACACTTCGCCGCACACGGCCGCGCTCAGCATCCCTTCGCCGACATAGCCGCCGTGCGCGGGTTCGTGGCCGCTGCCGCCACCGGACAGGACCGCGACCGGCCGCTGCGACGGCTCGGGCAGCGGCTGGCGGACGAGCACGTGCTCGTCGCCGAGGATCGCGAGATGCGGCGATTGTCGCGCGATGCCTTCCAGCATTTCTCGCACGACGTCGGACGGGCGGTTCACAAGCTTTTTCATGGCGAAGGATTCCGGACGGGTGAACGGGGCTCGGCCGGGCGCGCACGGGCGCCGGACGGCTTTCGTGTTGCGGAGCATCGTGCGCGAGCCGTTGCCTGTCGCAGCCGATCGCATGACCGACGACCGGTGCGGGGCGGGCAACGAAGCGTACGCTTCGCGCCACGATACATCAGGTTCGGACGTTGCGGCGCGGATCGCGGCGCGATGGCGTCATGGCGCCGGGGCGGAACGGCGGCGTGCGCCGGGAGCCGGGCGCCGCTACTTCAGCGCGGTGATCGCCTTCGCGCGAATCAGCCGCGCGCGCAGCACGTTGCGGCTGATGCCGAGCAGTTGCGCGGCCCGGATCTGGTTGCGATGGCTGAATTCGAACGCGACGCGCATGACCGTGTCCTCGATGTGCTCGAAGAGATTGCCGTGCCCGTCGTCGAACAGGTCGCGCAGCGCGTGTTCGAGCGCCGCCTGTGCGTCGGCGGACGAATCGGCCGCGGGCGCGGCGATGGCCGGCGGACACGGCGGCGCGATGTGCAGGTCGGTGTCCTGCAGCGTGTCGTGGCGGCTCACGAGCAGCGCGTGATGGATCACGTTCTCCAGTTCGCGGATATTGCCGGGCCAGTCGTGTGCGTGGAGCCGGCGCTCGGCGCGCGGATCGAGGCGGTGCGGCCCGCCGCCGAGCCGGTCGCGGTAAACGTCGAAGAAGTGCCGCGCGAGCGGCAGGATGTCGCCCGGCCGCTCGCGCAGCGGCGGGACCGCGAGCTGGACGACGTTGAGCCGGTAGAACAGGTCGCCGCGAAACTGTCCGGCCGCGACCGCCTGCTGCAAGTCGACATTGGTCGCCGCGACCACACGCACGTCGACCGGAATGCCCGTGCGCGAACCGAGCCGCACGACCTCGCGTTCCTGCAGCACGCGCAGCAGCTTGACCTGCATCGCGAGCGGCAAGTCGCCGATTTCGTCGAGAAACAGCGTGCCGCCGTGCGCGGCTTCGAACCAGCCGGGCTTCGTGCTCAACGCGCCCGTAAACGCGCCTTTCTCGTGGCCGAACAGTTCGCTGTCGACGAGCGTTTCGGAGAATGCGCCGCAGTTCACCGCGACGAACGGTCCGTCGCGACGGGCGCCGAGCGCGTGCACGCG